>CAWAUN010000001.1:0-735731 GCA_963785265.1 uncultured Acidobacteriaceae bacterium
CCATTCCTCGCGATAACGCGGAGCATACACCTGGGTACCTGCACAAGGGATGCTCCAGCCGCGATACAGAGCTTTGATCCGATTCATCACTCGATTTAGATCTTGGCTGATGGTCTGATAACTGCGCCCCAGTTCGCGCAGCGTCCGCAGTCCGTGTTCCCCGTGATAGACCGGCCGCAACATCCCCGTGCGTAACAAGTCGGCCAGCTTGCGCGCATCTATCTTGTCGCTCTTGTTGCCTTCCTTTAATAAGGCATTGCGTCGCGGATCGCACACCAGCACTCGCGTCACCTGGGGTTGCAGCAGATCGTAGAGCCAAGCCGCCCAAGTCCCTTCTTCCCAGGTGACATGCAACTCGCCCCGCAGACCGTGGATGAACTGCAGAATGCTGCTGGCTTTGGTTTCTACGATCGACTCCATCACCAGCTTGCCACTGCCGTTCAGCACAGCGATCACGATCGCTTCCTTGTGCACGTCCATGCCGATATACTTGATCTCGCGACTCATGAAGTTGCCTCCTTGGGGGAAAGATCATTCGCGTCCACGGAGTCTTTCCCTCAAGGTACAGTGCCATTCTTTAGTAGCTTTTTCTAGCTTCCTTCTGCCGCCCAACAGTCCTCGACTAGATATCCACGAGGCCGCTCTCTCATAATGCATTGACCTCGGGACGAGGGTTTTGAGTGTAATCGCCTGATAGCGGAAGTTATCCCCCTAAGCCTCAGAGCATCCGTGTCTGACAGTGTTGCGATCGGGCTCGAACAACTTGCGGTTGAAGCCGGGGTGAAGCATCTTTAGCCTGCTCTCGACCCTACTGCAGGCCGAAGGCATAAACGTTGTTGTCCCACGAACCGACATACACCAACCCATTCGCCACGGCGGGCGAAGAACGCACTTCGTTGCCGGTGGCGTAGCTCCACAACTTGGCGCCGGTGCTGGCGTTCAGCGCGTACACGTTGGCGTCGTCCGATCCGACATAAACCACCCCGTTCGCCACCGCGGGCGAGGAAGCCACAACGTTGCCAGTGGTGTAGCTCCACAGCTTGGCGCCAGTCTTCGCCTTCAATGCGTACACGTTGTAGTCGTACGAGCCGACATAGACCACCCCATTCGCCACGGCGGGCGTGGAATAAACTCCGCTGCCGGTGGTGTAGCTCCACAGCTTGGCGCCAGTCTTTGCGTTCAGCGCGTAGACGTTGTTGTCCGCCGAGCCGACATAAACCACGCCATTGGCCACCGCGGGCGAGGACACATAGCTGCCAGTGGTGTAGCTCCACAGCTTGGCGCCGGTCTTTGCGTTCAGCGCGTAGACGTTGTTGTCCGCCGAGCCGACATAAACCACGCCATTGGCCACCGCGGGCGAGGAATCCACAATGTTGCCAGTGGTGTAACTCCACAGCTTGGCGCCAGTCTTGGCGTTCGATGCGTACACGTTGTAGTCGTACGAGCCGACATACACCACCCCTTTCGCCACCGCGGGCGAGGACTCCACCCAGGTGCCGGCGGTGTAGCTCCACAGCTTGGTGCCGGTCTTGGCGTTCAGCGCGTACACGTTGTTGTCTTTCGAGCCGACATAGACCACCCCATCCGCCACGGCGGGCGAGGAATACACCGCCCAGCCGGTGGTGTAGGTCCACAGCTTGGCACCCGTGACGGTGTTTAGCGCGTAAACGTTGCTGTCGAGCGAGCCGACATAAACCACGCCATTGGCCACCGCGGGCGAGGACCACACTTCCCCGCTGGTGGTGAAGCCCCACTCCAAGCTGAGGCTCCCAACGTTGTTGACGTCAAGCAACGTTTCACACTTGTTCCAGCGCTCCATGTTGGTCCAGTGAAACTCGGTCCAAGCGGAGACGCACTTGCCCGCTGCCTGTTGGCCCCGTGCCGCGCCGAAACACGCACAGAGAATCAAAATCAGGATGCTGATTGGTTTCATAACGAACCTCCATAGATAAACAGCTCTGACGGAAATGCATTTCCCGGTCGATAGGGTCATCCGTCTCAAGGGGTGCTGCGTCTCAACAGGCGGGGACAGCTCCTCGGAAGAGGCGGCTCGTGTTCATCGAACACGATTGAGCGCGACCTGTCAGTGAGAAGTGTCACATCTTGATGTGCGGGTGACGGCCAAGCGCCGCAGCGGAAAGCAAGACTGGTCAATTCGCGCAAAATTTCAATTACGCTCATTGACCCGGCAATCAGCTCGGGATTTTGAGTATTGTCCGCTTGGTTGGACAGGGGCGGGCGTCCGTCCCGCAGGGCAGCCGACGAGTCGCCGGCGCTACGGTGGGTTTGGCGGCGCTAGATTCCGCCCTCAAAAATCTTTTTTGAGAGATACCGTTCCGCCGAATCAGGAATCAGCGTAACCACCCGCTTCCCTGCCCCAAGCCGTTTGGCAATTTCGACCGCGGCGTAGACGTTGGCGCCAGCGCTCGAGCCTCCCAGCACGCCTTCGCGCGCGGCCAGTTCTTTTACCATGCCGAAGGCCTGGTCGTCGGTCACCATCATCACTTCGTCGCAAACCGAACGGTCAAAATTTCCAGGAATAAAACTGCTGCCGATGCCTTCCACCTTGTGCGGACCGGGCTTTCCACCACCCAGGATCGAGCCTTGCGTCTCTACCGCCACGGCGTGCATTTTCGCGATGCGTTCTTTCAGAAAGCGGGCAATTCCAGTGAAGGTTCCCGCCGTGCCGCAGCCGACGGTGATGGCATCAACGCGCCCCTCCATCTGTTCGAAGATCTCGCGCGCCGTGGTTTCGTAGTGGTAGTCGGTGTTGGCAGGATTGTCAAACTGCGCGGCCATGAAGGCCGAAGGGTCAGTTGCCAGCAGGTCTTTGGCGCGCTGGATGGCGCCTTGCATGCCCTCGGCTTCCGGAGTGCGAGTCACCTCGGCGCCGAGGGCTCGCATGATGATGACCTTTTCCTCCGAAAACTTTTCCGGAACAAACAGCCGCACCTTATAGCCGCGGCTCACGCCGATCAAAGCCAGACCGATGCCGGTGTTTCCGGCCGTGGCTTCGATCACCGTACCACCCCGTCGAAGCTTGCCTTCGCTCTCAGCGCGCGCGATCAAGCCAATAGCAGCACGATCTTTCACGCTGCCGCCTGGGTTCAGATATTCGAGTTTGGCAAAAATATCGGCCGAGCCCGAAGGAGCCAGCTTCTTCATGTGCAGCATCGGCGTTTCGCCGACAAGCTTTGAGATATCGTCGCTGACGCGCAGGCGCGTGGTCGCGTTGGTTGTGGGCACCCTACAGAGTATGAAAAGAAGTGCGGGGCGTCAATTCAGCCGAGGGCGGCTCCCCCGGCCACTGGGAAGTTCTTGACCCGCTGAAC
This sequence comes from uncultured Acidobacteriaceae bacterium, assembly GCA_963785265.1. Classification (GTDB taxonomy): domain Bacteria; phylum Acidobacteriota; class Terriglobia; order Terriglobales; family Acidobacteriaceae; genus Acidiflorens. The sequence continues at coordinate 3,333 of CAWAUN010000001.1, forward strand.
GCTGCTGAACCGGAATCCCCAAACCATTTAACGCTCATTAGGCGGAATCCCCTCAATCAGAAATGTTCTCCTGTAGGCAAACCGAAGGCGTAGAGCACGCCAGTGTCGTTCAACGAGGCGCCGGCGTAAATCGCGCCATTGGCCACCGATATTGCATCCACTCCGATCTCTGGACTCTGATATAAAAGCGTGCCGTTGCTCGCATCAAAAGCGTCAATCGAATTGAACGGAACGTACAAAACACCATTAGCGATCGCCATGTGGCCGGGATTTTCGCTGGCGCCGCCGCCAAGATGCTCCTTCCATAACACAGAACCCGTTTGGGCATTCAAGGCGTACAGCGTGGAGGAGTCAGACAAGACATACAAGACACCATTATCGACGACAGGGGTGCGCTCTATGGTTTGGCCGTCCCCGAAACTCCAGAGAAAAGCGCCCGTGTCTGCATTTAGCGCGGAGACGTTCTGGTCCTGGGGCGTGAAATAGACGATTCCATTGGATATCACGGGCGAGGTCGAGGTGCCGCCAGGATAGCTCCAAATGTACTCACCCGTACTAGCGTTCAAAGCATAAAGGTACCCGGCGATTGTGGTCGAGGCCTCGTAGAGCATGCCATTTGCCAATGCGGGGGAAGATTTCGAAACGTACTCCTCGGTGGGGTAGGTCCACAAGAAAACGCCAGTCGTGGCATCCAGAGCATAAATCAGGTCGCCAGCACCGAAATAGACGACTCCATTGACGACTGTGGGGGCGCTAAAAGGCTGATCCCACGTTGCGTAGGTTTGAAAAGTCCATATCTGGTCGCCAGTCGTCGCGTTTAAGGCATACAGAATTCCAGTTTGCGGCGAACCCATATAGATCATATTGCCCGCGACTGCGGGCATATTGGTCCAGAAGTCAGTATCAGTCAAGGCAGTCCACACTATCGCGCCCGTGCTGATGTCGATTGCGCACAGTCCAGCACCGCAGTAGTAGACGAGGCCACTGGTGACCACAGGCTGCGGCAAGTACCAGTAGAAGTTGGATGCTCCAACATTTGGATTGCTCCATAGCTCCACAACGTGCGCGACCGTTTCTGGTCCAAGCACATGCTCGTAGGGATTGAGACCGAGATGCTGCGGACCAAAACCGTATTCCAGCCAATCGGGCCAGATGGGACTTGCGGAATTGTCGCCAACGCTGGTCGGTGTCGTCTCTTTACTGGCGGCAAAGGCGGGAACCCCTACATTCAGAAATCCGAAAGCTACGGTTAAAATTGCGACGAGGAAAACCGGGGTTCCCTTGCTCGGCATGGACGCCTCCAAGATGCGGATTCGTCGCAAGCAGGACGAAAGCCTTCTAACGGGCAAGACCTCTGGGGGAACGTCCCGCTTCTAGACGTCTGAAATTATACGCCGGGTAGACGACACGGGGAGGACCCCCACGGCGGGCGCCTATCCCCATGCCCGCGTTGTGTTGACCGAGTGGTAATGGTGTGCAGCAGTTTTCCCGTCTGTATAGCTATCCCATCGCGTTGACGGGATAGGAGACAGCATAAGGCTTACTGCGCCCCTGCCGCCGGTTCCGCTCCAGCATAATAGCCGCTCTTCGTGCGGACCGTGAGCTTGCCGTGGCCGGAACGTGCGTCGACTTTCACTTGCCGATAGCCGCCCTGGTTTTTCGGCGTCGTCGGTTTGTATCCAATCGTGTACTGGGTGCGAATATCGTGGGCCACCGTACGGCTGATGGCGTCAACCTCGTCCAGCGTTTGCGGAAAGAACGCAATGCCGCCGGTTCTTTCCGCCATGATTTGCAGCGCGCGTTTGGCGTGTTTCGGATGCTCTTCCTTATCCAGGATGCCAATGGCGTAAACCGTCGGTCCGTTCTCGGCCTGCAAGCGCCGCACCGCCTGTTCCAGCGTTTCCGAGCTCTCGTTGTCATCTCCGTCGGTAACCACGAAAATGACTTTCTTTTCCAGCTTCGCATCTTTTTTCAAATGCTCGGCCGTGGCCACGACCGCATCGTAGAGCGCCGTCCCGCCGCGAGCCTCGATTTTTTCCAGCCCCTCTTTCAGCTTTTTGATGTTGGCAGTGAAATCCTGGTCAAGGTAGTACTCGTCGTTAAAGTTGACGATGCACACCTCATCCTCTGGGTTAGAAGACCGCACCAGATTCAGCGCGGCCGCGTTCACCTTTGCCCGCTTCTCGCGCATCGATCCGGAGTTATCGACCACGATGCCCATCGCGACGGGAATGTCCTCGTGGCGAAACGAAGTGATTGTCTGCGGATGCCCATTTTCGAAAACGCTGAAGTTGTCCTTATCGAGCGTGGTGACGATGCGTTGTTTGTCATCGATCACCGTGGCATGCAGCACCACTTCTTCGACCTCTTTGCGGAAAACGAAGACGCCGTTGTCGGATGTATCCTGAGGATTCTGGGCTGAATTCGGAGCGCTCTGTCCCGCGGAAGGAGCACCAGGTGCAGTGTTGGCTGTTGGCGGAGGCGCCTGGTTCGGCACTCCGTTTTGTGCTAACGAGTGAGCCAGAAACAGTGCGGCCAGCAGGAAGAAGATCAATAGAGGAAATTTATTCCGTCGGAGCATAGTAACCCGTCTTGGCGTAGACCTTGAGCGGAGGCAATCCTTTGGGCGGTAAGAGTTTCACTCTGATCTTACGCCATTTGCCATCGCGCACTGGGTTCTTTGGACGGTATCCCAGAACATATTGGTTGCGCAACTCGATGCCAATTTTCGTGGATACGTCCGCCAGGTCATTCGGGTTATCAATGGTAAACGCCCGCCCACCGGTCAATTCGGTGACATCGCTAAGCAGGCTGGGTCCAAGCCGCTCTTCTTCGGTCGGGAAATAATGATCGTAGAGGCCGATGGCATAGATCAGAATATCGGCCTCTTTGACCATGGACTTGATCTCACCCTCGGTATAGCGGCTATGGTTGTCGCCGCCATCGGAGATGATCAGCAATGCCTTCTTCGGATACTTGGCTTGCCGCATTTTCGTAACGCCAAGGTAAATGGCGTCCAGCAGCGCCGTGCGGCCCTTGGGAACGGTGTAGAGCAGCCGCCCCTGTATATCGTCTACCGAACTGGTGAAGTCCGCGAGTTCCTCCGGCTTGTCGGCGAAGGTGATCATGAAGAACTCGTCCTGCGGATTCGCTGTCTTGAAAAACTCGACCACCGCCTCGCGGGCGCGGTCGATCTTGGTGCCCATGCTCCCGCTCATGTCAAAGATCACGCCGATCGACACCGGCGCGTCCTCGCTCGAAAACGTCTTGATCTCCTGCAGGTCTTTGCCTTCAAAAACGTTGAAGTTATCGCGATCCAGGCCGGTGACCAGCCGGTTCAACGGATCGGTAATAGTGACGGGCACAAGAACCAGGTCGACACCAGCTTTCAATGGCTTAGTGTGAGTCTTGAGCGCCGGATCGATCTCCGGTTCCTTGGGAGCTGGGGGCTGGATGCGCGGCTGAATGTGTACGTCTTCAGTCGAAGTCTGGGCCAGAACCGGGAGCGCGCTGCGCACAGCAACTACTAGAAGTACTGCGAAGAAGACACAAGCCGAGAACTGTTTGCGGTACAACATAGGCCCCACTATCCGCGCCGCGAAGGGGAAAAGACCCGCATCCCGAAAAGCCGGTCACCCCCAAGTTCCTCTGAGCCGAATCCTAGCACAATCCTGAAAAAGTGTTGGACTTTTTCGGACGTGACCCTTGGATTCGGCAGCCGGTCTTATGGTTGGCTTGGGAGTTGGCTTGGGGCTGGCTTGCCGATTTGCGCAATCTTTTTCTCCTTACTGCTTCATTCGACCGCGCCCCGCACTTCATTCGACCGCGCCCCGCACCCTCCCTGCTACAATTCTGCGTTCCCCTTTATGGCCATTATTTCTCCCTTTCGAGCCTGGCGCTATAACCCGGAGCAAGTGCCCGTCCAGCAAGCCGTAACTCAGCCCTACGACAAGATTACCCCGGCCATGCAGGAGCGCTACTACCAGGCCAGCCCTTATAACCTGGTGCGCATCATTCTCGGCAAACGCCTGCCCGAGGATGGAGGCACCGAAAACGTCTACACCCGAGCCGCGGCAGCGTTCCAGAACTGGCGTCAGACCGGCGTTTTGCGTCAGGATCCCGGGCCTTCACTCTACCGCTATTCCCAGACTTTCAAGCTCCCGCCAGGTGTTCCGGGAACCGGCCAGCAGGCCGAACGCCGGGCCTTTATTGCGTTAGGACGGATCGAAAGCTATTCGGCCGGCGTGATTTTCCGCCACGAACAGACCCTGGCCAAGCCCAAGGCCGACCGACTGGATTTGCTGCGCGCGACGCGTGCCCACTTCGGTCAAATCTTCATGCTGTACAGTGGCGCTGGCAAGGTGGATGCCCTTCTCGATTCGGCGACAGCGACTCCTCCCGACATCGAAGTCACCGACGAGTACGACGTAGCGCACCGCGTCTGGAAGATCTCCGATGCCTCGGTGATTGCCTCCGTGCACAAGCAGATGCGAGATCGCAAGCTGATCATCGCCGACGGCCATCACCGTTACGAGACAGCCTTAACCTATCGCAACGAGCGTCGATCCACGGCCGAGACGGCCTCGGGCCTGCCTACTCCTTACGACTCAGTCATGATGACTTTCGTTGACATGGATCGTCGAGATTCGGATCGTCGAGATTTGGATCGCCCGGGCCTGGTCATTCTGCCAACCCATCGGCTTGTGTTTGGTCTGCGATCTTTTTCAGCCGCCCGGTTTCAGGACGAGGCGAGGAGATTCTTCAACCTCGAAGAGGTCGACGCCGGAATCGATGCCGCAACCCCCACTGCCATTCTGCAAAACGCCGGCCGCGCTGGAACCGCGCTACTCGTCGTCACCGCCGCCCGCAACTTCCTCCTGCATACGCCAAAGGCCATTGGCACTCCCGTGTTTGGAAAGCTCTCTCTGAGTCTGCAGGCGCTCGACGTAGTGCAATTGCACAAGTGCCTCCTCGAAGGTGTGCTGAAGATTTCAGAAGAAGCCATCCGTGATCAGGAGAACGTCACTTATTGTCGCGAGGCCGCGGAGGCGCTCTCGCAAGTACAAAGTGGAAAAGTACAAGCGGCATTCCTGATGAATCCGGCGAAAATAGAGCAAGTTCGCGACATCGCATTTGCCGGCCAGGTGCTGCCCCAGAAGTCCACCGATTTCTACCCCAAGTTGCTGAGCGGTCTCACGATTTATGCGCTGGAGTAGAAAACTAACGTTCTCAGTTCTCAGTTCTCAGTTCTTACTGCGAAGTCGGGTACTGGGAACTGAGAACTGGGAACTGAGAACCACGATTCTGGCCATACTCCTGGCCAGTGTCACCCTCCTGTCCGCCGCGCTCTCTACAGAAGAAAAGCATGTCTCCATTTACTCTCCCGTCGCCATCTACACGCTCCCTGTAGTCGAACGCGCTGGCCGCGACTATGTGGGCCTGCTCGAACTGCTGGAGCCGCTGGGCCGTGTAAGTACAGAATCGAACGGACATGTGCTGAGACTTCGCTATAACGCCATCGATGCCGAGTTTGTTGCCGGCAAGACGCGCGCCAAAATCCACGGCCGCGATTTCGATTTTCCCGCTCCCGTTCTGATTGAAAACTCCCGCGGATTGATTCCTCTGGCGTCTTTGAGCGCCCTGCTGCCGCGCTTTCTGGGAGCACCGGTCAACTTCCGTGAAAACGCGCGCCGCCTGTTCATCGCCGGAGTCGGCATCCAACCAAGCTTCCGCCTTGATGCCGCCAACCCGCCGCGGCTGGTTCTCAGTTTCACCGGCCCCGTGAACCCAACCATCTCCACCGAGCCGGGCAAATTGAAGATGGTCTTCAAGCGCGATCCGGTCGTCTCTCCGGGAAGCCAGTCGATTACGTTTGACAATCAGATCATCACCCACGCCAGTTACTCCGAGAACAACGGTGACGCCGAGTTAGACGTGGCCGCAACCGAGCCGCTGATGGCAACCTTCAGCAGCGATCGAAGAACGATCACAATTGCAACCACAGCTCAGGCCATTCAACCAGCTCCCGCGAAGCCGAATGTAACTGCCGGTACAAATGAACCACAGAACCCAGCGCAGTCGCCAGCAAACGGCGGCGGTAATAACGGTGCTAATAACGGTTCTAATAACAATGTTAATAACAATAACAACAATAACGTACATCGCATTCTCGCTGTGGTCGATCCCGCGCACGGAGGCGATGAGCGCGGCGCAGCCTTGACCGACACGCTCGCCGAGAAAGACGTCACGCTGGGGTTCGCGCGCCTGCTGCGCCACGAACTCGAGATTCGCGGCTTCGCCGTCGTGTTGCTGCGCGACGCCGATACCAGTTTGACCTTGGATCAGCGCGCCTCCGCCGCCAACATGGCCCAAGCCGGAATCTACATCACTCTGCACGCGACCTCGCAGGGCAGCGGCGCGCGGGTCTATACCGCGCTGCTTCCCGTCGAAGGCGAGAGCAAGGGAATATTCCACGCGTGGAATACAGCCCAGGCGCCCGCTTTGCCCACCAGCCGAGTCGTGTCGGCGGCCATCGTCACCGAGATGCAAAAAATAGATTTCCCGGCCCAGCGATCTTCCGCTTCCCTGCGCCCGCTAAACAATGTATTCATGCCGGCAGTCGCGGTCGAACTGGCGCCCGGAACCGCTGGCATCTCCGACCTGACCTCCGCCAACTATCAGCAACGTGCGGCCGCCGCGATTGCCGATGCCGCCGTCTCTGTCCGCGACCGTCTCGGAGTGCAACCATGAAGAGCACAGACTTATGAATTGTCATCCTTTGAATTGTCATCCTGAGCGACGCGAACGACCTGCTGTTCGCCGCAAAAAGCAGATCCCGTCGGGGTTGGGTGGCGCAGCGCTTCAGCGCTGCGATACCTGCATTGTTTTGACTGCGGCTTTAGCCGCTGAGGTGAGGGTGCCCCAATGATCCCCCGCCATCTCCTGATCGGCGTAACCGCGCTGCTGCTGCTGGTAGTGGCAATGGGAATCTATCTACGCCAGATGCGGCGCCAGGCCGGACAGATGGAATCTCCAACGGCCGACGCGTTGTCGGTTGTGCCTCCAGCCTCCGGTCCAACCGAAACCGTGACTCTGTACGTGGCCGATGACGCCGCCGGCCTGATCCGCGCCCGCTCGGCGCAGATTCCCCTCCCCGGAGGACGCCAGCAGCGCGCCGAAGAATTGTTACGCTCGCTCCTGCGCATCTACCAGCAGCCCGGCGCTGCCCATCCTCTATCTCCGGCCTCGGACATCCGCGCCATCTACCTGGTCGCTCCGGGAGCGGCCGTCATCGATCTCAATGCTGCCTTTGCCGACCAGCACCGCTCCGGCATTCTCCCCGAGCAACTCACTGTGAACTCGCTGGTGGAAACTCTCGGCGTAAACGTTCCAGGCATTCACCGCGTCCGCTTCCTGGTCGCAGGCGAAACCCGCGACACCTTAGCCGGACACGCGGACCTGACCGAATCGTTCGACGTGTTGACGATTGAGCAGGCAGGCAACCAGTAAGACCGGAGCAAGTGGCGTCATCCACTCGCTGAGGCGACAACGAGCGCTATCCCCTGTGGGTGTCAGTTGCCACACCTTCGTTTCTTAACGGTTATCATTGGGGGCCCATATCAGATTAGACACCGTGTTAACAACAAAGGCAGCGCAATGAGCCTCGAAAGTGATTGCTCGGTGTGCCGCTCCGGTCTTACTTCTTGACTCTGAATTTCTGTTTGCTGGTGGCAGTGCCGTTGGGTGTCGTGACCGTGACCTTACCCGTCTCTGCGCCCGTCGGAACGATTGCCTGAATCAGTGTCGGACTGACCACCGTGAAATTCCGGGCGGCCACTCCCCCGAAACTAACTGCGGTTGCTCCAGCGAATCCACCACCCACGATTCCAACCTGCGTGCCCACCGGGCCCGAGGGAGGATCGAGATTGGTGATTAGCGGCAGAATCTGGATCGACCCTAGCGTTTGCAGCTGGAGACCAGTGGCCAAGGTCGCAGTGACAGGCCCGTCAATGGCTGCCATCGGAACCTGCACTGTGATATAGGTGTCGGATCCGATCTGAAATTGCGCCGGCACGTCGGCAAACTCGACTTCGATGGTCTGCGACAGTTCGTTGCCCAGAAATTCAACGGCAACGCCAGGGTAGACGAAGACTGGCCCCTCAATGATTAGAGAGAGAAGTGGGTTTGGCGGAGTGAGGTTGTAGAAATTACCCTGACCAGCGCCTCCAACGAAGGTTAACCCATAATAATTCCCATTGGTGTGCCGAAGGAGGGTCGTGTAAGGAGCCCCACCAGCAACTGGTGGGCCCCCGGTAAAATCGAAAAGCGGTGTAAAGCTTTCGCTCTCGGTAATTTCGAACAGGGTTCCGGCTCCATCCGTTCCGCCGCTGAAGTTAACTCCATAGAGGTAGCCAAAGAAACCTGCGGTCACCCCCGTGGGGTACGCACCATCGGTGTTCGTTCCGCCGAGGTCGCTGTCGAAGCTGTACTCGAACACCATGTTGCCCGACAACGTCATTTTGAAAACTTCCCCGGTATTGTTCACGCCTCCAACATTTGTGGTTCCGTAAAGGTAGCCGTCCGTTTCTTCCACAAGGGCACCGGAAGGCGAGGCGCCGTCAGGAGACCCGCTGAACTGATAGATCGGGGTGATCGCTCCCGTCGTCGTCATCTGAAACACCTCGCCTACGTTCGAATTCCCCCCGTTTTGAGTATTGCCGTATAGGTTCCCATCCGATGCTAAAAGCAGGCGGTCACTGCCCGGTTTGCCGGGCGTAATAGTTCCAAGTGACGTGTACTTTCCCGCTGGCAGCGTCACGCAATACGTCGTTCCTGGAAAGGTTAAGCCGTAAAGATTCCCATCCTTGGCTTCAATCGGGGGCGCGGTTGGAGACCAGCCATCACTGCCGGCGCTGAAGCTATGCAAAACTTTTAGGGTACTGGGAGGAGTGAAGCGAAACAGAGTGCCAAAGCCATCTTTTCCACCAAAAAAGGCCGCACCATAGAAGTTTCCGTCCGACGCAAGGGTCAGCCCCGCACTTGGCTCCGACCCGTTTTTCCCATTGAATTCCACCAAATCGGTGTAGGTGCCCGAAGGGGTCACCATGAAGATCGTGCCCACGCCATAAGAGCCGCCCGAACTCGTAGTTCCGTAGAGGTTTCCATCTTTTCCCTGTGCCAGTTGGTCGGTGTCCGGATAGCATCCTTGAATCCCGGTGCAGGAAAAATCGTACAGGTTCTGATAGGTTTGGGCAGCGAGAGAACCGGCAGCAAAGGCGCACAACACAGTACAAACAAGCGCCCTTAGCATCACTTGAGGCATCCACTTATCACTTTTCATAGATACTCCTCGAAAACTCGGGATCATCAAATCCCGTTCCTGACTAGGCGGGATACTGAACGAGGTTGCTGACAATGTCAATGGAGGCTGTCTGAATCATAATGAACTCGTCTGAAGAACTGGCACGCTTGTTGCCATAGCATCTCATTGGCGATGTGGGCTAGCCGCCATTTCGCCCCCGACTGTTAGAATTTCAGCGAATGATCTTCCGCAGCGATAACCGCGCTCCCGACCAGCTCCGTCCCGTCAACATCATTCCCGATTTCATCTCGACCGCCGAGGGCTCGGCGCTGATTGAGATGGGCAACACGCGCGTCATCTGCACCGCATCCGTCGAAGAAACGGTGCCTCAGTTCCTGCGCAATTCCGGCAAGGGATGGATTTCCGGCGAGTACGGAATGCTGCCGCGCTCGACGCTGACCCGCACCGCGCGCGAATCGGCCAAGGGAAAGCAAAGCGGCCGCACGCAGGAAATTCAGCGCCTCATCGGACGCTCCCTGCGCGCGGTCGCCGATTTGAAGCGTCTGGGCGAGCGCACTATCTGGATCGATTGCGACGTGATTCAGGCCGATGGAGGCACGCGAACCGCGTCGATTACGGGCGCATTTGTCGCGCTCGGCCTGGCTTTGCAGCGCCTGATCGATGCGGGAACCTTGACTGCGGCTCCGATCAAGGATTTTGTGGCCGCCATCAGCGTGGGCGTCGTCGATGGCGAAGTGCTTCTCGATCTGAACTACGAGGAAGATTCGCGAGCCGACGTGGATATGAACTTTGTGATGACCGCAGGCAACAAGATTGTTGAATTGCAAGCCACCGCCGAGCATCAGGTATTCGACGACGCGCAACTGGCAAAGATGATGGCGCTAGCGCGCCAGGGCATTCAGTCGTTGATCGCGAAGCAACAGTCTTTGCTGGGAAAACTTGCTCTGCGGCAGTAAAGTCGAGCTCTAACTTGAATTGTCATCCCGAGCGAAGCGAGGGATCTGCAGTTCGCCGCAAAATGTAGATCCTTCGCTTCGCTCAGGATGACAAGGGCCTAATGTGAATACTCATTCTCCTGGGAATGGCTGCGGGTTTAGAATGGCTGGTCGTAGTGCACTGATAGGAGGATTTATGAAACTTACCCCCGGCAAGCTCGCCGGCATGAACGCTGTATCGAATAAACACGGAGTAATCGCGGCTGCCGCCATGGACCAGCGCGGCTCCTTGCAGAAATCTCTCGCCAAGGAAAAAAACTCGGCAGTTTCTGATGCCATGATGGAAGAATTCAAAATCCTGGTGAGCGAAGTGCTGACCCCGCACGCGAGCGCCATCCTCCTCGACCCCGAGTGGGGACTGCCAGCCGCCAAGCGCCGCGCCAAAAACGCCGGCCTGCTGCTGGCCTATGAAAAGACTGGCTATGACAAGACCGGTCCCGGACGCCTGCCCGACTTGCTCGACCACTGGTCCGCGCGCCGTCTGAAAGAAGCGGGCGCCGACTGCGTCAAGATTCTGCTCTACTACACGCCCGACGATCCCAAGGACGTGAACGAGAGAAAGCACGCCTGGGTCGAACGCATTGGCGACGAGTGCCGCGCCAACGACGTCCCCTTCTTCCTCGAGTTTGTCGGCTACGAAGAAGGTGCAGACGAGAAGGCACTCGATTACGCCAAGAAGAAACCGCACATCGTCACCGAGAGCATGCGCGAGTTCAGCAAGCCGCGTTATGGCGTCGACGTGCTCAAAGTCGAAGTGCCGGTAAACATGAAGTTTGTCGAGGGCACAAAATCCTTCGGCGGCACGAAGGCCTACAGCAAAAAAGAGGCAATTGACTTTTTTCACACGGCGGCCGCGGCTGCGACCAAGCCGTTCATCTATCTTTCCGCTGGCGTCAGCAACGCGGAGTTTAGCGAGACGCTTGAACTGGCCGGAGAATCCGGAGTGAAGTTCAACGGCGTACTCTGCGGACGCGCCACCTGGAAAGATGGCATTCCCGTCTACTCAAAACATGGCGCCGATGCGTTCCGGAAGTGGCTGGAAACCGAGGGCGTGAAGAACATCAACAACGTCAACGGCAAGCTGAAAGCCGCAACCAGTTGGCACTCGATCTACGAAGTGGAACCGGCGCTAGTCTAGATTCCGCTCGCGTAGAGGCGGACGCATTCGTCCGCCCGGCCGGGCGAAAGCCCGGCAGTAACGTGCGACCAGAGCCACGTAGGATTCGCGGGCTGTTTCGAGTTTGCGGGGTTGAGGCGGGTCTGCGGACCCGCCTTTGTTTCTGTCATAAACTAAAAACACCATGCCCGACCGCAAAACTGCTCTAATCACCGGCGCCTCATTCGGCATCGGACTGGAACTAGCCCGCATCTTCGCCCGCGAAAGCTACAACCTCGTGCTAGTCGCCCGCAGCGCCGATAAGCTACGCCAAGTCGCATCCGAACTCGAGAAGGCCCACGGTACCCGTTCGTTGATTCTGGCCGCCGATCTGTCCGAGCCTGGAGCATCCGCCTATGTACTCGATCAGACGACCCGCCCCGCCATCCAGGTCGATGTGCTGGTCAACAACGCGGGCTTCGGACAGTACGGTATGTTTGCCGAAAACGATCTGGAAGAATGTCTGCGGCAGATACAGCTGAACATAACTACTCTCACTCACCTCACGCGGCTGTACCTTCCGGCAATGATCGAGAGAAACAATGGAAAGATTCTGAACGTGGCGTCCACCGCGGCGTTTCAGCCCGGACCGCTGATGGCCGTCTATTACGCCACCAAAGCTTACGTGCTGCATTTCTCTGAGGCGCTGGCCAATGAACTCCAAGATACTGCCATAACGGTAACCTGCCTCTGTCCAGGCGCAACGGCCACGGAGTTCCACAAGCGCGCGCACACCACCGGCCTGCGCCTGCTGAAGTTCGGTTCGATGGATGCCGCGACCGTGGCCGAGGACGGTTATCGTGCGCTGATGGCTGGAAAACCCGTGGTGATTTCAGGATTCAAGAATTGGCTGCTGGCGCAATCGCTGCGCTTCGCTCCACGCCGCCTGGTGACGGCGGTTGCGAGGAAAATTCAGGAAAAATAGCGAGTGGTGGAGCGACGGGCGTCCCCGCCCGTCCACCGAAATGCCGCACGCGGTGAGACGCGGCAAGCCGCGTCTCTACACGGGTGTCTTGCGCCCTTCCAGCGCCGCCTGCACGCGGCTATGTTTCCGGCTATACGTGAAATACACCACTAACCCGATCACCAACCAGATAATCAATCGCGCCCAGTTGATCCAGCCAAGTTTGTACATCATGTAGCCGTTGAAAAGAATGCCCATGACCGGAACAAACGGCACCCAGGGCGTGCGAAACGGCCGAGGCTGGCCAGGGTTCGTGTGCCGCAAAGCCATGACCGCTATGCACACAATCACGAACGCCAGCAGCGTCCCGATGTTCACCATTTTTCCGATATCGTCGATCGGCGTCAGGCTGCCCACAACCGCCGCCAGCATGCCCACGAGCATCGTGTTCTTCCACGGCGTGCGGAAGCGCTCGTGAATTTCGGCGAAAAATTTCTTGGGCAGAAGCCCGTCGTTGGCCATCGAGTACAAAACCCGCGTCTGCCCCAGAAGCATGACGAGCATCACGCTCGTCAGTCCGGCCAGCGCGCCGAGCGTAATGATGTGCGATGCTCCGCTAAGGCCGCGGTCGAGGAATGCGCGAGCGACCGGAGCTTCGATGTTGATATCGCGCCACGGCACCATTCCGGTCAGAACCGCCGACACCGCGATATACAGCACGGTGCAGATCAGCAGCGAGGCGATGATCCCGATGGGAAGGTCGCGCTGCGGATTCTTCGCCTCCTGCGCCGTGGTCGAAACGGCGTCGAATCCGATATAGGCGAAGAAGATGTAAGCGGCTCCGGCCCCGATTCCAGAGAATCCGAAAGGCGCAAAAGTCGCCCAGTCCGTGCCCCAGTTGGCGGCGCTGATGTAGCGGATACCGAGCCCGATCACAAAAAGTACGACCCCGACCTTGATGGTGACGATGGTAGCGTTGAAGCGGGCGCTCTCTTTGATGCCTACAACCAGGATCGCCGTGATTACCAATGCGATCAGGAAGGCGGGCACATTGACGCCAATTTCATATCCGAAGAGATGCGGCGCGTTCAATAGTGCGTGAGCTCTCTGCAACAACTCTGGCGATTGCGCGGCCATCACCGCGCTCTTCGCTTGCAGAAAAGTCTGGGTTCCGGTCACTAGCGTGGGATCGGCGGCCAGCGCCATCTGGCGAGCCACAATGTCTTCCGCAGTGTGGAGTCCCGTCCAATGGTCATAGGCCAGCCACAGCGGCATCCGCACATGAAAAATATTAAGCAGTTCGATAAAGTGATTCGACCAACCCGAGGACACAGTGCTGGCGCCCATCGCGTATTCGAGCGTGAGGTCCCAGCCGATAATCCAGGCAACAATTTCGCCCAGGGTAGCGTAAGCATAGGTATAGGCGCTGCCGGCCAACGGGATCATAGCCGCAAACTCCGCGTAGCACAGCGCCGCGAACGTGCAACCTAACCCCGAGAGCACGAAAGAGAGCATCAGCCCCGGCCCTGCGTAGTGCGCGCCGAGTCCAGACATGACAAAGATTCCAGCCCCAATCACCGCGCCGACACCTAGAGCTGTTAATTGGAATACGCCCAGCGTGCGTTTCAAACTATGCGAGCCCGTCTCTTGGGCTTCGTGCAGCAGAAGCTCAAGCGGCTTTTTCGCAAAGAGGTCAGTCATCAGTTGCGTCTCTCCTGTCCGTTCAACCCGCAGTCCAAATATGAAATCTAAATCTGGGTCGTCTCCGCGCGCGGCCGCCAGATGTAATACACGGGAATACCCAGCAACACGATGAACAATCCCGGCCAAGTGTACTGCGGTTTGTAGCGTAACAGCACCACGTCGATAAACAAAGCCATCACAATATAGATAGCAGGCAAAACAGGGTATCCGATGGCCTTGTACGGACGTTCGGCCTCGGGATGAGTGCGGCGCAAAACAAACAGCCCGAAGATAGTGAGCACGTAGAAAACCAACACCGCAAATATAATGTAGTCCAGAAGCTGGCCATAGCTGCCGGAGATGCAAAGCACGCAAGTCCAAACCATCTGCACCATCAGCGAAATGGCCGGCGTTTTGTAGCTAGGATGCAGGCGGGCAACGCTTTTGAAGAACAGGCCATCCTTCGCCATGGCGTAGTAAACGCGCGCGCCGGAGAGAATCAAGCCATTGCAGCAGCCAAAACCGGAAATCATGATCGCGACCGCCATGAGCGATCCGCCGATCGAACCGAACATCTGCGTCATCACGGCGGTGGCGACGCGGTCCTCGCGCGCGTACTGAATGCCGCGTTCGATCAGGGTGGTTCCAGTCGGACTGCCCATCAGCGGCAGCGCCGCTAGATAAATAAAGTTGCACGCAATATAAAGAGCGATCACTACGCCCGTACCCAGCGCCAGCGACAACGGCAGATTGCGGCTGGGATTTTTCACCTCGCCGGCCGTGAAGGTAACGTTATTCCAGGCATCGGCGGAAAACAACGACCCGACCTGCGCAATCGCCAGCACGGTCAGTGTCGATACCAGTACGCTCGCGCCCATTCCGCCAACGTCGTGCATAGTACCCAGGCCGGAATTGGCCCAGAAGTTTGCGCCGAAATTCGCGGCTATCGCCTGAGCGTTCCGTCCAAGAAATACTCCGAAGATGACCAACCCCAGCAGCGCCGAAACTTTCGCAGTGGTGAAAATGTTCTGGATGAAAGCGCCCGTCTTCACGCCAAAAATATTGATGATTGAAAGCACGATCACCACCAGGACGGCGATGAAATTCTGCGTGTTCAGCCCAACATCCATGCCGCCAAGCATCATCGGGCCGACGGCGAACTTCGGCACCTTCCACAGATGAACGATCCAATGACTGGAAGAAATCGCCGGCCAGAAGATTCCGAGGAACTTGCCGACGGCGACGCCCACGGCGGCGATCGTGCCCGTCTGAATCACCAGAAACAGAGTCCAGCCGTAGAGAAATCCCCAGAGCGGCCCGAGCGCCTCGCGCAAATAAACATATTGCCCGCCGGCCCGCGGCATCATGGCCGCCAGTTCGCCATAAGTGAGCGCGCCGACAATCGTAAGAAAGCCAGTGATAAGCCAAGCGCCAATCAGCAGCGCCGGCGAAGTGACCTCGCGAGAAATCTCGGCGGACACAATAAAGATGCCCGAGCCGATCATCGACCCCATCACCAGCATGGTCGCGCTGGTCAGGCCAAGACCTTTGACGAGATCCTTATCCTGATGGGTATGCCGCTCCCAATCGCTGATGTTAGAAGCGATGTTCGAAGCGACTTCCGAAGCGGGAACTGGCGGTGGAACGTTCGTGCTCACGAAACTCCTAGTGGGTCGCGTTGAAAAAGATTCCCTTTACGAATTGTCATCCCGAGCGACCGGGGCCCCCAGCCAGCCGCTTTTGCTGGCTGGGGTGGGGGAGCGAGGGATCTGCAGTTTGCGGCAAAATGCAGATCCCTCGCTTCGCTCGGGATGACAAAGATTTAACGAACTACACTTTACCCTAGAGCTCGCAAAAATTCTTCTGCCGATTTGCGAGGATCCCGTAACAAGTCGGATATCACCGCCACGGCGTCGGCTCCGGCATCGATGACCGAACGGGCGTTAGCGCGAGCAATGCCGCCAATTGCCACCAGCGGCTTGCGCGTCAGTTCCCTCGCCCGGCTCACGCCTTCGAGTCCCACAACCGGATCGGGATTAGCCTTGCTGCCAGTAGCAAAAACCGGCCCAATGGCCAGGTAGTTGGCGGAAGTCAGGTCCGCGTCGGCGAGTTGCTCGGGCTTATGCGTGGATACTCCGAGCCAGCGAGTTGATCCAATAATCGACCGAGCCGCCTCGGGAGAAAGATCATCCTGCCCAACATGCAACCCGTCAAAGCCGGCCGCCAGACACAAGTCGGCCCGGTCGTTCATGATAAGAATCACGTTCGGTCTGAGACGCGCCCTGAGTTCCCGAGCTTCATCGAGCATGTGGAGGGCGCTCCCAGACTTGTTGCGATACTGCAGCAGCGTGCAGCCAGCAGCGGCAAGCTCCTCGGCGGCGGCAAACATGGCAGCGGGACTGGAAAAACACGAGGCGTCGAGAATCGCGTATAAGCGAGGAAGAAGCATTCTGCGTCTTTGTAGTTTATGCGCTTCCGAGCTATGCGTCAGCACCAATGAGTACGCTAAACGGGGAGCGTGCCTGGATGTTATCGCCCACTAGCGCCAACAATCGCAGGCGGGCGTGCTACAGTTTCCAGTCATGCCGAAAAAACTTATCATTCTCCTTCTGATGACGGGGATTGCGTTAGCGACTGATTCGCCGAAACGCATTGAGCAAAAAGTGGCGGAACAAAACCTAACTAACAAGGTTGAACCAACGGTTCCTCCGCTCGCAAAGACGCTGGAGATTGGGAGTACTGTGGTGTTAGACATTACCATCTCTCCAGAAGGCAAGGTCAGTTCCGTCAAGGTTCTGAGCGGACACCCCATGCTCGCGCCAGCGTTTATTGATGCCGTGAAGAAATGGGAGTACAAGCCATTCATCCAAGATGGGCAAGCGATAGCCGTGGTGACAAAGGTCGAATGGAGCGTCCTGTCCCCAAGCCGTACGAATACCGAGCAGAAGGCGCTAAAGGACTACTACCCCGCGTTTCGAACTTGCTATCAGATGGTTCACGATGGGAAGAACTCGGATACCGAGGAAAAATGCTCTGAAGCTGTTGCACTGTCGGATGAACTGCCAGCCAATCGCATGATCGAAAGAAGTAGTTCGCGAACCTTCCTAGCGCACGCGTTGGTCGCAGAGCACAGACCAGACGAGGCGATCCCTCTATACCAGAAGGCATTGGAGATTCGCAAAGGAGTGAAACATAGCGAGAGTGACGCCGACTTTGCCAGCGAACATGCCAATCTTGCTCGCGCCTATTTCATAGTCGGGCAACTCGATAAAGCTGACGTGCTGTATCAGCAGTCGGTTACGATCTTCGAGGCTGCTATCATTGCCCTGCCAAGCATGAAAGATGACTATACCTCTCGTTTGAAAAGCACTCTATTGGAATATGCCAAGTTGAAGAACGCGAGAGGTGAAGCGGACAGTGCGAAAGTACTGGAGCAAAAAGCAGCAGGGCTTCAGACCCGGTAGCTGGCGTAACATCTCCACTACATAAAAAAGCCTACTTCCCCTTCGCCAGAAATCTCTCAATAAACCCCGTATCAAAATCGCCCGCGCGAAAATCCGCGTCAGCCAGAATCCGCCGGTGCAGCGGAATCGTCGTATAGATTCCTTCCACGATAAACATGCCGAGCGCGCGGCTCATGCGCGAGATGGCTTCGCTGCGATCCTTGCCACGCACCACCAGCTTCGCAATCAGCGAATCATAATAAGGAGGAATCGTGCCTTCCGCATAAGCCGCCGTGTCGATGCGCACGCCCGTCCCTCCCGGCGGATTGAACGTCGTGATCTTCCCCGCCGAAGGCGTGAATTTCTCCGGATGCTCGGCATTGATGCGGCATTCAATCGCGTGTCCGCGATGCACAATCGGCCCTTGCAGCACGTCGCTCAGCTTTTCCCCCGCGGCAATCATGATCTGGCTCTTCACCAAATCCACATCCGTAACCATCTCCGTGACCGGATGCTCAACCTGAATGCGCGTGTTCATTTCAATAAAATAAAGCCGCCGCTTCTGGTCCATGAGGAATTCGATGGTGCCGGCATTGTGATAGCCAACCTGGCTCAAAGTTTTGCTGATCACGTCGCCGATTTCCTTGCGCAGTTCGGGCGTCATCCGCACCGACGGCGATTCTTCTAGCAACTTCTGATGACGCCGCTGGATCGAGCACTCGCGTTCTCCCAGGCTGACCACGTTGCCGTGTTCGTCCGCCAGCACCTGGAACTCGATGTGGCGCGGGTTCTCGACATACTTCTCCAGGTAGAGATCGCCATTGCCGAAAGCGGCCGCGGCCTCCGACTGCGCTTGGCGGTAGAGCGCGGGCAATTCATCTTCATTGCGCACAATGCGCATGCCGCGCCCGCCGCCGCCCGCCGTAGCTTTCAGAATGACCGGAAACTCCACCTTCCGCGCCCACTCGACTGCCTCTTCCGCCGAAGCAACCACGCCGTCCGAGCCAGGAAGAATCGGCACGCCGTGCTGTTTCATGGCGGCGCGGGCTTTCTCTTTTTCGCCCATCAGCCGGATTACATCCGGAGTCGGCCCGATGAACTTGATATGACAGGCTTCGCACACCTCGGCGAAGTTGGCGTTTTCCGAAAGCAGGCCATAGCCGGGATGAATGGCGTCCACGTTCGCGATCTCAGCCGCGCTGATCACTGCCGGAACGTTGAGATAACTCAGCGCCAGTTGTGGCGGGCCAATGCAAATCGCCTCATCGGCAAAACGCACATGCAGCGAATGCCGGTCGGCCTCACTGTAGATCGCGACCGCGCGGATGCCGAGTTCCTTGCACGCGCAGATGACGCGCAGCGCAATCTCGCCGCGATTCGCTACCAGAATTTTCTTGAACATGATTGTAAAAGCTCTCAGCTGTCAGCTCTCAGCTCTCAGGAAAACCGCGTGACCGCACAGCACTGGATTTTCCTGAGAGCTGAGAGCTGAAAACTGAGAGCTTATTTTGGCCGCACGGCGAACAGTTCCTGGCCGTACTCAATCGGTTGACCGTTGGCGACGAGCATTTTGACCAACTCTCCCGCCACGTCGCATTCGATTTCGTTCATCAGCTTCATCGCTTCCACAATGCACAATACCTGGCCCACTTCGAGCGTATCGCCGACTTTCACAAACGGTGGAGACCCGGGCGACGGCGATTCATAAAAAGTGCCCACGATCGGCGACCGTACAAAGTGCAAGCCTTCGTCAGGAGGAGGGGCAGCTCCGCCCGCGGGCAAATCAACTCGTCCGGAAGCGGGCGCGGCAGCCGGCACCGGCATCGCAACAGATATCGGCGCGGAGTGAACCGCAATGTAGCGGGATTCGGCTGCCGCGGGCGATGGCTCGGCGGCGCGCTTGATCTTCACTTTGACATCGCCGCGTTCCAACTCAAATTCGGCGATGTCCTTTTCGATTAAGAACTCGATGAGTTCTTTCAGCTCTTTTTGATTCATGGATAAGGGCGGGTTCCGTTTTATTCTTGTATCTTCTTCTGTCTGTAGAGACGGGGCTTGCTCCGTCTCACCACGGTGGGAGAACCAGCAAGGCGCGTCTCTACGGAAATCACACGCTAAACAATAATCAGTTCTTTATCCGTCGGCGTCAGCACCTCGCAGCCCGACGGCGTAACCAAGACCACATCTTCAATGCGCACGCCCCACTTCCCCGGAACGTACGCGCCCGGCTCAATCGTAATCACCATTCCCGGTTCCAGTTTCTGGGTTTGCCCGGCTGCCAGACGGGGCGCTTCGTGTACTTCCAATCCTAAACCATGGCCGGTGGAATGGGTGAAGTACCGGGCCAGTTTCCGCTTGCCCAGCACACTCCGCGCGGCACTGTCCACATCGCCGGCCGTCACCCCCGGACGCACCGCCGCAATCGCAGCCTGCTGCGCCTCCAGCACCGCCTCATAGAACTGCCGAGCCTCCCGCGACGGACGCCCGACATGCACAGTTCGCGTGCGATCCGAACAATAACCGGCGAGTATAACACCAAAATCGCAGACCACGAACCCGCGCCGGGGGATGTGCGCCGCCGAGGCCCGCCCATGCACAATCGCCGAACGTTTTCCAGAAGCAAGTATGGTCGAGAACGACATCCCTTCAGCGCCGCCACACCGGGCCTCGTATTCCATAGCGGCGGCCACTTCAACCTCGCTCACTCCGGGCCGAATCTTCCCGCGCGCAATCCGAAACAGACTGGCGCCAAGTTCCACTGCCCGCCGGATGCGCAGGATTTCGGCAGCATCCTTCACCATGCGAGCACGCTCGACGAGCGGCGCCGCGGAACGCAGCCGCGCCTTCCCTTTCACCACCAACGCGATCCGGTCGCGCATGGCGGCGGCGATCGACTCCGCTTCGATGCCCACCGAGACCAACGATAATGATAATGATAACGACTTTCGCGTCGAACTTCTCCGCCGCGCTGCCAGCCATTCCGCGGCTGCCACCAGCGGAGACTTGGACGCGACAACGACGCTCGCCGCCTGTACTTCCTCTTTTGCCTGGGTGCGATAACGGCCATCCGTAAACAGGACAGCGCCACGAGCCGAAACCAGCAAAGCAGCCGCACTGCCGGTAAACCCGCAAAGATAGCGGATATTCGGAAGATGCGTCACCAGCAGCGCGTCGAGGTTATTTTCTTCAAGCCCAAAGCGAAGGCGGCCGAGGCGTCCAGCGTGATCCATAGCAGGAGTGTAGCAAGAGGCAGGTGTCAGGTCTCAGGTCTCAGGAAAAACCCAAAACCCCCGATGCGATGCCATAACAATATTTCATAGACCGCTTTGATTTTCCTGAGACCCTGACACCTGGCACCTGACACCTAAAAAGCAAGACCGCCGGGCTCTCAGCAGATTCTCTGAGAAGGCCCGGCGGCAATGGCTGGTTTTGACTTCGTGCTTCCGTCTTTATGTCTGCACGATGCGCGGAGTGATGAAGAAGATCAACTCCTGCGTCTGCGTGGTAACCGAACGATGCTTGAACAGATTGCCGAGGAACGGGATATCGCCGAGCACAGGCACCTGCGCCAGGCTGAGCGTGTTCTGCGTCTGGATCACGCCGCCAATCACCACCGTGCCGCCGTCGGTCACCAGCACTTGCGTGGTGGCTTGCTGGGTGATCAGTTCCGGGTTGCCTTCCAAATCTTCCTGACCAAAGTTGGGCAAGGTGTTTTCCACATCCACGTTGAGGAAGATGGTTCCTTCCGACGTGATCTGCGGAGTCACTGTCAACCGCAGGAAAGCATCCACGTAGGTCGCGGTCGCCGGAGCGCCCAGCGAGGCTGCGGTCATGATCGGGATTTTGAAGCCCTGCTTCACCACCGCCTGAATGTTGTTCTGCGTGACGATGCGCGGACGGGACAAAACTTTAAGCAAGCCGCGTGACTCCGCCGCCGTAAGAATCATGTCGATCCGCATGTTGTTGGTGGCGTTGATCAACTGCAGGCCGCTGCTCGGCCCGGTTGCGCCCAGGTTGGAAAACAGCGGAATCGAACTGCCCGACGAACCGCTGCTCGTGGTGTAGTAAAAGGGGCTTTGCACGCCTTGATAAACCGACGACGAACCAACGTTGGGTGCGCCACCGATGGAGGTCGAGCCGTTGCCCCAGCCCAGGCCAAGTTGCACGCCGATGTCGCGGGCATAGTTGCGTGTCGCCGCAACTACCCGCGC
Organism: uncultured Acidobacteriaceae bacterium; assembly: GCA_963785265.1. GTDB lineage: Bacteria > Acidobacteriota > Terriglobia > Terriglobales > Acidobacteriaceae > Acidiflorens. The sequence goes on from CAWAUN010000001.1 coordinate 25,047, forward strand.
TTCAATTTCCACTTCCTGCGTCTTGCGGTCCATCTGCTGGATAATGCGGTCGATCTGCGGCAGAACTGCCGGAATGTCGGAGACGATGATCGAGTTGGTGCGCTCGTCGGCAACAATGTCGCCACGCTGACTGAGAAATTTCTTGATCGGGATCAACAGGTCTTTGGCGTGGGCGTAGCTGAGGAAACGGGTGATGCTGACTTTATCCACCGCCAGCGCCTCGGCATCGATTTGGGCGCGCCGGCCTTCGGCTTCTTTCCTCAAGGTCTCGACGGTCGCGATGCGCAGCACATTGCCTTCCAGTTGCCGCGACAGGTCGTTGTTCTTGAGCACAATGTCCAGCGCCTGATCCCACGGCACGTCATCGAGTACGATCGTCAGGTTGCCGTGGATCATGGGATCGAGCACTACGTTCAAACCGCTGATTTCGTGAATCAGCCGGAAGAAATCTTTCAGGTCTACATCCTTAAGGTTGACCGAGATGGGTTCGCCGGTGTACTTCGACCCATTGGACGCCGGCTTCGGCTGCTCCATCTGTTTCTTCTGCTCCGCCGCGAGATTCACGGCCGGCTGCACGGGGACCGTGCCCCCTGCTTGTCCCATTGCGGCATGGCTGGTAATGGCAACCAGTTCCGCCGCTGTCTTGTCGGCAAAGCGGCTTGCCGCTTCCTCCGCCTTTGCGGCGGGCTTGGTGGCGCTGTCGTCAGGTTTGACGTCAGCTTTGCCGTCTTTCACCGAGAATTTGGGCTCGACGAAGGCCAACTCCGCTGGCTTCTCCGCGCTCGCCGTCACGGCCGGAGTGGTTGCGGCCTGGGTCATCGGAGCCTGGGTCACTGGGACCTGGTTCACTGGAGCATGCGTCACCGGAGCCGACGCTGCGGGAGCCGAGGCCAGCGCCGGTTTCGGCGTTGCCGTCACGGCCACCGCTTTTTCAGCCGGAGCCGCCGCTTGCCGATGAGCCAGCACGGCGTCGTGGATTTCAAGTATGAAGCTGCCGTCCGGGCCAGCCTTCATTTCGTGCGCGCGGCTGGCGGCATGATCCAGGTTCTCCAGATCGACGACGACGCGCGTGTTGGGCGGAACTTGCCCGTCCATGCCCACGCGGACGTCCTTAACGCCGTCCCGGCCCACGCTGATGTGGCTCTGCCCCGTGGCCATCACGGTGTTGGGAAGATCAATCACGATGCGTGCCGGAGACTCGAGAGTCGACACTTTGGGCGCCAATGTGCCCTGCGCCTTGAACTCGACCCGCAATCCGTTCTGGCTGTTGGCGACCTCGAGTGCTTTCAAACGAGCGCTCGCGGCCACCCCCTTGCCCGTCGTGTCAGCCGCGGCGGCGATCAGTACGAACGCCATCAGCGGAACCAATAGACCCAGCAGTTGCTTTCGCATTTCCCTATCTCCCCATGCGAGGCCCTTTCGCCTCCATGTGTTTCTTAGAACGTATTTCCTAGAACGTATTTCCTGAAACGTGTTCCGTCGAACTCTTCCCTGCTCCTGCCTCCGGGGCCTACACCGCCGGAGCCGTAATCTTTTTCACCACTTCCCGCGTAAACGACTTGCCCAACCGGTCCTGCACGGTTTCCTGGAAAACGACGGAATCGCCCGTGATTTTCACCACATACCCGTTGAACACCGGATCGTTTTCCCGCAGGAAATAAGCCTTGTTCATGCCGTTGCTCACCACCGCAATGAAGCCGCTCTCGGCATGCACCACGCCGCGCAGGTTGATGGCGCCGATCTCCAGGCACTTCTTGCCCGTGCTGCAACCCGAACCGCCAGCGTGGCTCACCACCGGACTAATGAAAGGATCTCGTCTGCCGTTTGCGGCGTACTTGCTGTCTGGAACGACATCATCGCTCGCTGCGCTCCCGCCTTCCGCGCTTCCCGGCGTTGCGTCCGCCCTAGTGGCGCCGTCGACGGGCTGTTCTTCCGGGTGAGCCGCAGCCGGGTCTCCCTGCACACTTTGCCCGACTAACACTGCCCCGCCCCGTCTCCAGTGTTGGTGGTGCTCTTTTCTTGCTTCCACCGAATGCGCATGCGCTGGGGCGGCTGAAGAAGCCTTCATCGCCGCCGGCGCCGGTTTCTTCGCAGGGTGCGTAGCGGCGGCCGCTGACGGAGCGCTTTCGTGGACGCCCAAGGCCTGGTTCGACGCAGCCGCCTTTTGGCTGCTCACTCCATTCATCGTGTCGCGCGTGTTCTGGATAATGCGGGGACTCTGCGCCCAGGCCAAGCCCGCGCCCAGTGCCGAAACCAGAATTGCCGCCCCTATCGTGATTGCTGGCCTCTTCATCATGTCTCTCCTACTTCTTCTTCGGTGCTGCCGGCGGTGCGGCCGGCGTTCCCGGGTCCAGATCATGGCTGAAATACGTCGTGGTCAGGCAAGTGGCCACCACACTCTCGCCCGGCGCGTACTGATAGGTATGCTTCGTCTTGGCGTCGCCCGGCTTGCGGGTCGAGGCCACCGCCAAATTCGAGACGTTGACGATGCGTTCCACTTTTCCCAAACGGTCGAAGAAGCCCAGCAACGAGTAGTACGGACCGTCGAACTCCACCTCGAAAGGCACTTCCGTATAGAACTCTTTCGCAGCCGTCGGCTTCGCCGTATAGCGCCGCATTTCGACTCCCGCCTTGCGCGCTTCTCCGTCCACCATGCGCATGAAATTGTCGACTTCTTTATCGTCGGGCACGATGCGCCGTTCGATTTCCAGCTGCTGCTTCAAACTCGTCAGCTGGCGCTCGATGTCGGCCAGTTTCGGCTTGTAGGCTTCCAGTTCCGCGTTCTCGCGCCGCTTCGCATCCAGCTTGATCTGCGCCGCTGTGTTTTGATCGCGCTGCGTTTTATAGACCGTGTAGTAAAGGCCGCCGCTGGCTACCACCGCCACCGTGGTCAGAACTAAGAGCAGCTTCCACCCTGTTAATTCGCCCAGATTCATAGTCGGCTCCGCCTTTACGACTTCGTGCAGGTCAGCTGAAACTGAAATGCCTGCATGTCCTTGACGCCCTCGTCTTGATAGCTTTCCTTCATCTCGATGTTCTTGAAGAACTTGGTCTTCTGCAGGTTGGAAATCAGGTTGGCCACGGCATCGGCGCTCAGCGCGGTGCCATCGATGGCGATGTTCGTCCCCTGATCCGTCATACTGTTCAACCAGACCGCCTCGGTGCTGTTGACCGTATCGCCGATCGTCGACAGCAGGTTGACCGTGTTGTTCGATTGGCCCGCGCGCAGCTGGTCAATCACATCCACCCGCCGCTGATACGCGTCTTTTTGCTTCTGCCTCTCCAGGAAGCGCACCTTGATGTCGGAGAGCTCGTGATTTTTCTGGTCCGCGGCCCGGGTTTGCACCTCGATCGTTTTCTTCTCCCGGTCGAGCCGGTACCAGTATCCGAAGTTGACCGCGCCGGCAATCGCCAGCACCGCCGCCACCTGCACCAGCGGCCCCGCCCAGGCGCCCAGCTCGAAGCTGGGCATGCTGACGGCGGGTCCGGCGCTCTTTTTGCCTTTCGGTTTCGCACCACCCAGCAGATTGATTCGGATCATAGCTTTTCAAAGCTCCTCAGGGCCAAACCCACGGCCACTGCCAACTGGCCCGCGTTCTGTTCCACCAGCTCCGCCCCGGCGCCTTCCACCGGAGCCACTACCTTTTGAAACGGGTTAAACAATTCCACCGGCATCGAGAACTCCTGCCGCAGCGCTTCCACCAGGCCCGGAACCTTGGCCGATCCTCCGGCCAGGTAAATTTTCTCGATGTGCTCGCCCGCCGCGCTGGCGCGGAAGAAGTCAAACGTCTTCTGAATTTCGAGCACAATGATTTCCGTCACCTGTTGCAGGATCGGCGTCTTCGCGTCGTCATGCACCGTGCCCACCTTCTTGCCCAGCTTGAGCGATTCCGCATCGTCGAAGCTCAAATCCAGTTCCTTCTGCAGCGAGTCGGTGTACTGATGCCCGCCCACCGAAACGTCGCGCGGGAACAGCGGCGTCGTGCCCTTCACGATATTGATGTTCATCACGCTCGCGCCCAGGTTGAGCAAGGCCACCACCTGCGTCGGCGCGGGTTCGTAGTTGTACTCGTAGCAATTCTGCAAAGCCAGCGCATCGATATCCACAATAGCCGGAGTTTTGCCCGCCATCGAGAGTACGTTGGTGTAGTTCAAGATCTTGTCTTTCTTCACCGCCACCAGCAGCACGTCCATCTGCGGACTGCTCGCATCTTCCGAAAGAATCTGGTAGTCGAGGTTCACATCGGCCAGATCGAACGGAATATGCTGCGCCGCTTCCTTCTGAATGGTGTCGGCCAATTCCTGGTCGCTCATCGAGGGCAGCGAGATTTTTTTCACGATCACCGAGTGTCCGCTCACCGCCGTCGCCACTGCCTTCGACTTGATCTGCGTATCGGTGAACAGCTTGGCGATCGAGCTCGAAACCTGGCCCGAGTCCACGATCATGGAATCGACCACCAAGTCGGGCGCGATCGGCTCCAGTCCAAGGTGTGCCACTTCGATCCCAGTACGCGTCTTCCTCAGTTCCACGGCCTTGATGCTCGAAGAGCCTACATCCAGACCGACTATCGTTTTCGATCCCATTCCAAACATGTGCCCGCCCTTCGTAGCGCCGGCGTCCTCGCCGGCAAGTTTCTTACTGCTGTCCAGCGGCTTTACCCGCTGCCTGCACTTTCTTCTTGCCTCGCGGTTCCGTTTCCATTTTCATCGATTGCTCTTCCATCCACTGATCCAGCTTCGATTTCTTGAAGCGCCAGCGGTTGCCCAGTTTGAACGCCGGAATCTTCTGCTCGTTCACGTACTTGTACAACGTGTCCGGACTCACTCCCAGATACTGCGAAGCTTGGCGAATGTTCATCACTTCTCGCGAGTCGGCCATTCCGTTTCCCTGCGCGTTCGAGTGTATTTTCGTGTGCTGAGCATATCTCAACCGGAAGCGCGGGGCTCTCCACCGGAATCTCCCGGTTTTGCTGGGTTTTATGCGGTTTTTCTGGATTTCACAAAATATGGACTTGCTTTGAATGTCTATATCATGTATTCAGGGTTTTGTTGAACCCCACATATAGTATAAAGAGACCCGAGCAAGCTCCGGTCACTCGAGTTGGAGTAACTAAGGTACTAGAGACGGTACGGAAGTACTTGAACGGGCGCGCAAACGGCTGAAAACGCAATCACTCATTGCCCTCGCCGCGACGGAAAATCGCGTGTGCTTTTCATCCTAATTCGGGCGCAAAAACCCTCTGGATTGCAGGCACCCGGAAGATTGGATTTTTCGGCCAGTGCCACCAGCTCAATGCCGAGCTCGCGCATTCGTGATCTCTTTGCAACTTCGTGATCTCTTGCGACAATGATGCGCGTCTCCCGAGCCTCCCGCCGTGTTTCGGATCACACCGAACGACGTGAGCCTCGTCACTTCTCGTTTCGTCAACTTCCTGTAGCCTGATTTGTCTTCAGATCGCAAGGTTCAGATCCCAAGTTCAAGGTAAGGAGCACTTATGAAACTTCTCGTCATCGGTTCCGGCATGATGGGTTCCGCGGCCGCCTACGACATGGCCCGCCAGGATCAAGTCGACTCCGTCACTCTCGCCGACAACGATCGTCAGCGCGTAAAAGATGTTGCCGCTCGCGTCAACCGTATCGCCGGCAACAAAAAAGTCCGAGCCGTTGCGCTCGACGCGGCAAAAGAAAAAGAAGCGACGCGCTTAATGAAAGGTCACGATGGCGTGCTCTCCGCCGTTCCCTACCGCCTGAACCTCGGCTTGGCAAAAGCCGCCATCAGCGCCGGATGCCACTTCGCCGATCTCGGCGGCAACAACACCGTCGTCCGTCAAGAACTCGCGCTCGCCAAACAAGCGGAGAAGAAAGGCGTCGGCTTGGCTCCCGATTGCGGCCTCTCTCCCGGCATGGCCTCGATTCTCGGCGGAGAGTTGGTTCGCCGCCTCGACGGACGCGCCGACGCCCTCAAACTTTACGTCGGAGGCCTGCCCGAAAAACCCATGCCTCCCTTTCACTACCAGCTCGTATTTTCGGTTGAAGGACTAATCAACGAATACGTCGAACCCGCACGCATCCTCCGCAAAGGCAAGCTGATCACCATCGACCCGCTCACCGAGCCCGAAGAATTTCACATGGACGGCTTCGCCCCGCTAGTCGCCTTTCAAACCTCCGGCGGAACGTCCACCTTGCCCGAAACCTTCGAGGGAAGAGTGGGTGAGTGCTTCGAGAAAACTCTGCGCTATCCCGGCCATTACGATCTGCTCTGCGAACTGAAAGCCCTGGGCCTGTTTTCGAACGAGAAAATGCGAGTCGGCAACGTGGAAGTCCCCCCGCGCGCGCTCATGTCCAAAGTGTTCGAGGGAAAATTTGCCGGCAAGGGCCCCGACGTTTGCATCATGCGCCTCGAAGCCCACGAGTCCATCAAAGCTCCGGGAATCCGCGGCCTGCTCGGCGGCAAGCTGAAGGGCCGAGTAGCCACCTTCACCATGGTCGACCACTACGATCCCAAGAGCGACATGAGCGCCATGATGCGCACCACCGCTTTCCCCGCCTCTATCGTCCTCCAGATGATGTGCACGGGCGCAATCAGCAAGCGCGGAGCAGTCCTGCAGGAACGAGACGTCCCCGCCGATGCATTCCTGGAGGAAGTAGCGCGTCGCGGCATCAAGATCGAATATCGGATGGAGTAAGAGCGTGGGAAGGATGGAGCGACAAGCGCCCAGAATGCCGCGAGCGGCGGCCTGTCACTCCATCCCTCTTCCTTGTGGTCCTCTGCAATAGAGGTTGAAAAATCAGGGGAAGGCTGCCATCATCCATCAGCGGGGTGGGTGCATGAGTATCCGGGTTTCGCGCTGGGGAATCCTAACCATGTTGTGCTTGCTGCTTGCCGCCAGTGCCTGGCCGCAAAAGTCCTCACCCGCAGGCGGAACCCTCCAACGCGGAACCGCGATACCCCAGATAACCCAAGAGCCCACTCCAGGCGGCCTGCTGGTTGCGGTCGTCGGCGAAAACAAGGCCGCTCTCGATCGTCAGGCTGTCGTGAAAGCGGTCAACAAGGAATCGCAGAAGGTGGCTTGGGAGACGACCACCGGCAAGTCCGAGGCCCGTTTCGAGAATTTGAGTGTGGGTCTCTACGATATCGAGGTCAGTGCCGTTGGATACCTCACCGCCAAGCTCGGCGTCCAAATTCAAGACGCCAATAACCTTTACAAAGTAGACGTCGAACTGAAGAAGGACCCTGCCGCCATTGACCTGAGCGTGCCCAGTGAGCAGCAGTTGCCCGCCAAAGCGCGCAAGGAAATAGGTCGGGGCATCGCCGACTTCAACTCGGGAAAGTTGAAAGACGCTTTGAAGCGTCTCCGCGCGGCGAATGACGTGGTTCCCAACAACGCAGAGGTTAAGTTCCTGTTGGGCTACGTATTCTTTCAGCAGAAGGATTTCCAGCAGTCGGAAACTTTCCTTCTCGCCGCTGTCACGCTAGACCCTCGCAATATTCAAGCTCTCACTCTTTTGGGAAGATTGCAGATGCAGCGCCGGGATTACGCGGCAGCCCAAAAGACCTTGGAGCAAGCAACCACCGCTGACCCTGAAAACTGGACGGCCCATAGCCTCTTGGCCGAGACCTACCTGAAGCAGCACGAAAATGAGAAGGCGCGCGAGCAAGCTCAGTTCGCCATTGCCAAGGGTAAGGGTGCGGCCGACTCCGCGGAGATCGTTCTCGGACAGGCTCTCGAAAACCTGGGACGGAACCAGGAAGCGCTGCAGGCGTACAGAAATTTCGTGGTCGGGTCGCCCTCCAGCCCGTTGGCCACACAAGCGCACACCATGTTTGACGATCTGCAACGGCGCGTTTCCAGTTCATCCGGAAACTCTGCCGCCGTTCCGAAAGCCGCGTCCTCCGCGCCCGCCGCCGCTGCCCTGCTCACGCCCAGCGAACCGGCGCTCTCCGTGAAGGCTTGGGGACCGCCTGGAGTTGACGAGGTTCGACCACAGATCGCGGCCGGGGTCGCTTGCCCCTTGGACCAGGTGCTCGACGGAGTCGGCGAACGCGTGAAACAACTCCTCGACGATATTGGGCAGTTCAGCGCGATCGAGGACCTGCTCCACGAAGACCTCGACTCACTAGGCCATCCCATAACCCGAACCACGCTCAAATTTAATTACCTGGCATCCATTTCGGAGAAGAAGCCGGGCGTATTCAGTGTCGACGAGTTTCGCAACCCGAACGTGGATGAGTTTCCGGGCCAGATCGCCACTCGCGGCCTGCCCTCCCTGGCGCTGATCTTTCATCCCGACGAACGCGATGATTTCAACATGACCTGCGAGGGCCTGGGCGACTGGCACGGCGAGGCAACCTGGCTGATTCGCTTTCAGCAGCGCGACGATCGCCCCCACCGCGTTCAGGAATACCGAATTAACGGCCATTCCTATTCCATCAGCCTGAAAGGCCGCGCCTGGATCTCCGCCAATACGTTTCACCTTGTGCATCTCGAATCGGATTTAATCAGCCCGATGCCGGAAATCCGACTGCTCAGCGAACATCTCGCCATCGACTACAATCCGCAGCTCTTCCACAAGAAAAGCGTGGAACTTTGGCTGCCTAAGAACGCGGAAATCTACTTCGACTTCCGCGGGCATCGCTACCTCCGCCGCCATAGTTTCGACCATTTCATGATGTTCTCGGTCGATTCGGAGGACAAACCCAAACTGCCCTCCGGCGACGAGCCAATCGGCTAGTCGCTGTAATCGGGGAATTCACCCACCCGCCTGACGCAAGATCACGCACTTGTCGTTTGACGGACACCTGCCGCTCCCTTTAGCCCAGACGGGCGCCTGTTCCAAAAACTATCTTTGTGCAGTAGATGCAACCAGCAGTAGACGCAATAACAACGGCGACTTTCGATCCCGCAACCACTGTTTCAACGAACGTCTTCTCCCGTCAGAAACGCCGGCCTGGGCCGCGCACAGTTTGGCAACTCACTTGCTTATCGAGGGAATAGATGGTTGGAACATCTCAGCATCCGGGGAGGAAGTTATGTGGATGAGATCATGCGCGGTATGCAAGGCACTCATGACCAAGCTCCGTTTGCGCGATACCGTCTGCTGCCGCTGTGGATGGAAGTGGGAGTGGTAGACGAAGACCTTCGCAATTGAAATCCGCTCACAACCAACAATCCAGATATTTCACAAAAGGAAAGGGGAACTGCTATGGCCCAGGTTATTAATTTTTACGTCCCGACGAATTTCCAGCGAAAAGTGACGGCGGTTCCGCAATCGCGGGCCGGGAAGGTGATCCGGTTTTGCCAATCGGCAAAGAAATCCGCGTAAGCGCATAAGCGATGATGCGTTGAGATTTCGACCCTTCGCCCGTCGTTACGGGCGATTCTGTTCTCCCACGACCGTAATTTTCGTATCGGTCCGAAATTTCTTGTAGTCGCGATAGGTCTGCTCGACATCCTCGTCGTAGCTTTTAAACAGTGCCACGCGCGCGTCGAAATGCAGTTGCAGGCGTTTTGGCAGCCACACTTCATCGTTCACTCTGGTCAACTCGACGACAACGTGCGTGCCTTTGTGGATCCGGGCCAGCACGAAGCCAACCGACAGCGTGTCGATGGCCGTGATGTCGAGTTTCACCCATTGCGAATCGGCTTTATCGATCCACACGCGCCCCTTGAATTTGCTGAGCATTTTCGCGTTGCGCTGCTTGGGTTCGTAGCCGGGACGCGGCTCGCCTTCAAACTCCCAGGCATCGCGCCCGTCGATCGCTTCCGAACCGACGAGCCGGAAGTTGAACGCGTCGGCGATCTCCAGCACAAACTTGCGATCTTCCTCGCGCTCCTTCTCTTCCCGCTCCAGGCGCTTGCGACGCCCCTCTTCGGATTCGTTCTTGCGTTTGTCGATGATCTTCTGAATCTTGTCGTCTTCCTTCTTCGCCTCGCTGGCTGAAAGTGGCTTGTCGTCTTTTGCCGTCAAGCGCTCGACCTGCTCGCCATAAATCTCCAGCACCTCCGAAGTTCGCGACTCGATCTTCTTCACCGCGCCATGCCCATCAAGATGATGCTGCTCCTCCCGCTCCATGTAGGTGTAATCGCGCTGCAGCCTATCGTTTTCCAAGTCCTTTTGTTCGGCGCGCAGGAGAAGTTCTCGAATCTGCTCAGGTGGCACAGCGCCCGTGGCATCAGGCTTCAGATCAAGGGGCGCGGGAGGATCCTGTGACAGCGCGAGCGCACAAGCTGCGAGCAGGAAAACCAAGCCCGCCATCCGTTGCATACATAGAGCCATGCTGGACATACGAAACGAAAAGAAATAAGGTTCCCGTACTTCACCAAAGGATGCTCCGGTTTTACTTCGCGTACTTTGTGCCCTTGGTGGTTAAAGCTTTTTCTCCGCCCGCTCCAAACACTCGGCTCGGAATAAGCGCCCGTCCACCCGATGCAGCCGTTTCGCCTGCTCGCCCGTGATCAGCTTGTAGTGCGAAATGGTCAGCAGATATTCCGCCACGAACCACACCGGCTTCTCGGAGCTCATCCAGTTCAAGGGATCGAAGCGCTTCATCTGGACCGGCCGCGAGAAGGTACGCAAGGTCCGCTCCCCGCGGAGATTGAAATAGATGTTGAAGTAACTCAACGCCAGCTCGCGCAGCGAGCGGTACACCGGCTCGCGAAAGCGGCATCCAGTGAAATTCGACTTAGCCACCGCTCCCCAATGGCCACCGACTTGATACACAGCCAGAACGTGGTCGGTATCGTGCTCAGCCTCGAGATCGAGAAGCAGCGGAGGATACCCAATGGCCCGCAGCGCGGCCGCGGCGAATAGCGCGCCCTCGTAGCAATGCGCCGTGTTCTCGCGCAGCACGACGCGTGGCGACCAGGCGCTGTCCTCCAGGTGATACGGCATGGCGTCCAGAAAGCGCTGGATGCCGTACGGAGTCTTCAGGCTGCGCAGCTTGCGGAGTTCGGCAGGGGTCAGCCCCCAGGAGTCTACGTTATTGACCATGCGGCCTTTATCTGAAAGTGTTTCACGTGGAACATTTTGTAGTAGCATAACTGTACGTATAGTACTATACATATAGTCATGGCTATCAAGAAACGAAAACAAGTACCCAAGAGACGAAAGATTGCCCAGCTGCGGGCTTCGGCCGGCCGAGCCACTCTTCCGCTTGAACTCACCGAGAAATGGTCAGGATACTACAGGCCCATCAAGAAGCCGATTACCTTGCGCCTGGACGCCGACATTCTGGCCTGGTTCCAAAAGCAGGGGCGCGGCTACCAGACGCGGATCAACCAAGCGCTGCGGAAGGTAATGACCGCGGAGAGAAAGAAATCGGGGGAATGAGCGCCCGGCCGATGGAGTGAAGTGCCGCTTCCACATGGAGCTCTTACCTGCGGTTTCATTGACTCCGCCGCTTGAGCAACGTAAGATTCGCCACGGACAGTGTGAACCAATGCACCACGGAGGGCTGATGCGATCGGAACGACCGGCCTGTCGACTGCGCCACGGCTCGAAGATTTCGCGGCGTCTTTGGAAGAACTTCTTAACGGCCCTGCTCGCTGCTCCTTCCAGCACGCGATCTTTTATTTTGGTTTCCGCCGTCTTAGTTAGCTCAGTCTGTGCGACGCAAGCCCAGACAGACAAAGTGCTCTATAGTTTTGCCGGGAACCCAGACGGCGCTACTCCCTATGCGAGCCTGGTCCGCGATAAGCACGGCGATTTCTATGGCACAACCACTGCGGGTGGGACATTCGGTTACGGGACGGTGTTCAAAGTCACGAAGAAGGGCAAGGAAACGGTGCTCCACAGTTTCGCTGGCGGAACCGACGGAGCTGTTCCCTACGACAGTCTAATCCTCGACAAGTATGGCAATCTCTACGGCACCACTTCTGCTGGCGGCGCTTTCAACAGCGGCACCGTCTTTGAGATATCTTCGTCCCTCACCGAGTCGGTGCTCTACGCCTTCACGGCCGGACCTGACGGGACTTCCCCTTACGGCAGTCTGGTATTCGATAGGCACGGCAATCTCTATGGCGCAGCGGCAGGCGGCACTCTCGGTTACGGTTTCGTGTTCAAGCTTTCCCCGTCCCACACCGAGACCGTCCTTTACAGCTTTACCGGCGCGGACGGAAATGGTCCTTCGTCGGGCCTGATTATTGATTCCAAGGGCAATCTCTACGGCACAACTCACGGAGGAGGCGACTGGGGTTACGGAACCGTGTTCGAGGTAACAGCATCCGGCTCCGAAACGGTTCTTCACAGCTTTGCGGGAGATGTGAACGACGGCGGTTACCCCGGTTTCGGGAGCTTGGCGGGCGACGCCGGGGGAAGCATGTATGGCACGACCTGGCAGGGGGGCCAAGCCGACCGGGGAACCGTCTATGAAGTAACGGGGTCAGGGTACGAGACGGTGCTCATCAGCTTCATCATGGACAACGGCGGGTATACACCGAATGGAACCCTGATCGTCGATGGGGGTGGCAATCTGTTCGGCACGACGATCTATTCTTACGGCAATGGTAACTGTGGCGTGGCATTTTATCTAAACCAGTTTTCCGAAACTGAAACGGCGTACGACTTCGGGGATAACCCTGACGGCTGCGCGCCTTACGCTGGCATGATCCTGGATGCCAAAGGCAATTTCTACGGCACAACCTCTGGCGGAGGCGCCTACGGGAAAGGTACCGTGTTCGAGTTCACGCCGTGAGCACAAGCGGAACTCGTACCGGTTTCCAAATTACCAAATTATCCGATTACAAAATTACCAAATCCAGTTTTACTTGGCCGGCTTGTTCGCAGCCTGTTCTTGCGGCTCTTCCGCTTTTTGCCAACCGGAACCGGGGTCGTAGTCTTTCATCGCTTTCGCGGCCACGTCGGTCTTCTTGCCAAGATCTTTCTGCTGCACTACGCCATCTTCACCAACAATGAACGTCATCACGCCTGACGACCTGTACTCCGCAGGATAGGCGACGAAAGCAAAGCCTGCCGTCATTTTGCCGTCTACCAGAAAACTCTTCGCGCCGCCTGGCGCGCCTTTTCCCTGACGATCGAGGATGTGGAAATAGTAGCCGCGATACGGAGTCGGAGCTCCGTTCTGGCTTTTGGCATAGCCCGCCGCTACCGCTTCCGCTACCAGCGGGCCGATCGGACTTTGAGGTTCGCCGTTCTCAGCTTTCCAGTAGAGTCCGTTCTTCTCGCCTTCATCGCTGAAGATTTTCTGCGCGTACTCGCCGCCATGCTGCGCGGCGTATTCTTTTTGCGCGGTCACCAGTTGCTGGCAGATGCGAATGGCCGAGGCTTCATTGCGTCCAATCCGGCGGTAGAGAATTTCTTTTTCTCCCGCTGCGGTGTCGAAATACCAGGAATTGCCTTTATTCATCAGCGGAATCGGTGCGGGCCAATTGTGCGCCCCGATATACAAGGTTGTGCTTCCATCCGGTTCTTTCATCAGCCGGTGCATTTCCCGATATCTCATAACGAACATCGCCCGGCTCTCGGTGTCTTCGGCATCGTCTCCCGAGGAAACGATGCGCTTTCCCTTGGGCCCGAGGATTTCGAGCAATTTTTTTTCGTCATTGCTCTCGGCGGCGGCGACCAGCGCATTGGCCGCTTCTTGCGCCGATGCAAATGTTTTCTGGCCCGCTTGCTGCGCCCTCGCGGGCGTGGAAAAACACACCGCCACAAACAATGCAAAAACGATAGCCGCTAACCTGGGAGAACCGGCCCCATGAAATTCATCGAAGTTCAGTTTTGCTCGCCGCATAATGGCTCCTCCATCTCCAATTTTTCAAGCTTCCAGGAACATCACGAACCCTCGATCCGGACATCGATCGAGAGTTCGTTGGATGGGTTGGTTATCTTCGGTCATGGTTGTTGCGATTCGTCCAGAGTTCAGATCCCAGAGTTTAGATCAACGACGGCCACCACCACCGCCGTGCCCGCCGCCTCCTCCACGCGCTCCACCGCCGCCGAAGCTGGATTGGCCGCGGGACGAATAGCTTCTCGCTTCGCCGCCATGATCGTACCCGCTGAACGCGCCGGAGCGTGTGCCGCTTTGTCCGCGAGGCGCAGCGTATCCACGGGCCGCCTGCCGGTTGCCCTCGAAAGGCCTGGCGGTCCCGCCGGGATGGTTGAAAACTCCGCCCCGCTCCGCTCCACCCCGCTCCGCTCCGCCGCTCACTCCGCGCTGCACATTCCTGGCTACGCCTCGCTCGCCTCCTCCTCGGTAATAATTGTTCCGGTTATAAAACGTCCGGCTGCTGGAGTAATATCGACCGCCGCCATACATCGGGTATCCGCCACGCCAATTAAATCCCCAATGCCCCCAGCCCCATCCAAAACCGCCCCACCAGCCAATGCCAAAGCCAAGTCCGAACGAAAGGAATGGGCCGCCAAACCAGATCCCCGGATATGGATACCATCCCGGCCAAGCCACGATCGGATAGCCATAAACCAGCCACGGGTCGTAAGCCGGAACGTACACCACGTCGGGATCGGCGGGCTCAATGTCAACATCCGGGCCGTCGTCTTTCACAGCCAACTGCGGCGTGCTTTTCAGTTTGCCCGCGGCTTCCGCTTTGTGACGCATCACCTGCACCGCATCCATCACATCCTGCTGCTGGTTGTAATAAGCGTCGCCAAGAGATGACGCCCAGGAAAGATTCTTGTCCATGTTGCCGAGGACGCTGGGAAATGCACACAGCGCCTTCACACTCGGATCCCAAGGCTGCTGATCGACAGCTTTACCCAACTCTTCACCCTTCAAATTAGGATTCGCTTGTACCCATCGGTCGGCTTCGACGACCTCGTCGGGAAACGTGGAAGCCGCCAGGATCTGCGCCACCAGCGAATCCGGATAAAGCGCGATCGGCGCGACCAGCCGCTGCAACTGTTCGGGAGTCTGTTGCGCGTAAGCGGGCGCCTGAGCAGCCGCTGGCGCCGCGGCCGATGCGTCTTGTTGATCTTGCGCCGAAACGGTCAACGGTACGGTCGTCGACAGAAGCGCGATCGACAGTACGAACGCCAGACTCTGCCTGGCGAATCGAAGTATTTCGAATGCCGGAGTTTCTCTGAATGTATTCATGTCGTAGAACCCCCTCCAAATGTTTCAACACCTGAGGCCCCAATTAGTTGCACCCAGTGTTAGAGATGCAGAAGGAAAACTTTGGCTGCAACATTTTACATTTCTTGACATCCCAGCCGCTGTCTACCGAACAACTCCCCCAGATCCCGAGGACTCTCGACCAGCACATCCGGAGGCACATTCTGCAGCGTATGCGGAGCGAAGCCGTAGGTCACGCCGCAAGTCCACAAGCCAGCGTTGCGTCCGGTCAGCACGTCGATCGAGGAGTCTCCGATCATCAAGGCTTCGGCGGCGGCGACGCCGGTCTCCTGCAAGAGCGTCTGCACCCCTAGCGGGTCGGGCTTCTTAGTGGCAAAGCTGTTGCCGCCGTAGACGTGCACAAAGAAATCGCCCAAGCCAAGCGCCCGCACAATGTCGCGCGAAGGATTGACGGGTTTGTTGGAGAGCACGGCCATCAGCCGATGCGCGCCATTCGGCGGGGCTCCAATGGACGCGTCAGCCAGGCGCGCCAGCGTTTCCGGGATGCCCTCATAAACCGTGGTGTGGTCGAGCTTGTGCAACCGGTAGTAACTGAGAAAATAGTCCAGAGCGGTTCGGAACGTTGCCTCGTCATTGCCACTGCCATCGCTGTCGCCGAGCGCGCGCCGGACGAGCGTGGGCGCGCCGTCTCCGACATAGCTGGCAATGAGTTTGCCATCGAGCTCAGGGCGCCCGAGGTGCCGCATCGTAGCATTGATGGAGTGAATCAAATCAAGTCGAGAGTCGATCAGCGTGCCATCCAGATCAAACACCAACAGGCGCAGGCGATGCGGATCGAAGGGGCGGAGGACACGAATCATGACTGATCAGGATAAACCAGGTGTCGGGTGTCAGGTCTCAGGTGTCAGGAAAGTCCGAAGAATTAAGAGATTTTCCTGATACCTGAGACCTGACACCTGACACCTGATTTACAATGTTGCGGGGCTGAAGCACAGTGGGGCGAACGACAAACCATGGCTACGACCAAAGTCGATCCCAAGCTAAACGAAACTAACGTTACGAAATCGGCCAAAACCTATCAGGGACTGACCGGTCAGCAACTCATCGATGCCTATCGCATCATGTTCACTTCGCGGCGTGTCGATGACCGCGAAATCCTGCTCAAGCGGCAGCAGAAGGTTTTCTTCCAGATTTCTGGCGCCGGCCACGAAGCTTTGGGCGTCGCCGCGGCGCTGGCGTTGAAGCCCGCCTACGATTGGTTCTATCCCTACTATCGCGACCGCGCGCTGTGTCTTGGCCTGGGCGCGACTCCGTATGAAATGTTGCTGGGCGCGGTGGGAGCGACCGACGATCCCAATTCCGGCGGCCGTCAGATGCCCTCGCACTGGGCCTTCAAACATTTGAACGTGGTCAGCCAGTCGTCGTGCACCGGAAGCCAGATTCTGCAGGCCGTCGGCTGCGCCGAAGCGGGCCGCTATTTTGCCGCTCACCCGAATTCCGCGAGCAAGAGCGACGGCGATTACCGGCAATTCAAGGATGTTCAATTTCACGGCGACGAGATCACCTACGTTTCACTCGGCGACGGTACCACCAGCGAAGGCGAGTTCTGGGAAGCGCTGAATACGGCCTCCAACCGCCGCCTGCCGGTAATTTTTTGCATTGAAGACAACGGATACGCAATCTCCGTGCCGGTCGAAGTGCAGACTTCCGGCGGCAACATTTCTCGCTTGGTCTCCGGTTTTCCCAACTTTCATTTCGAAGAATTCGACGGCACCGACCCGGTAATCGCCTACGCGGCGTTCAAGCGGGCATCAGAGTATTGCCGCGCTGGGCATGGTCCCGCGTTTGTCCATGGCCACGTCATCCGTCCTTATTCCCACTCGCTTTCGGATGACGAGCGGCTTTACCGGCCCGACTCCGAGCGGCAGGCCGATGCCGCGCGCGACCCGGTGCATCGCTTGCAGTTGTTTCTGCTGCGCGAGGGGATTCTCGACGAAAAAGGCATCAACAAAATCGAGCGCGAAGTCGAAGAGCAGATTCAGGCTGACGCCGACCGCGCGCTCGAAGCCGCCATCCCGCAGCCGGACACGATCTACAACTTTGTGTATTCGCCCGACCTAGATCCCGCTTCGGCGGCGTTCGAAACTCAGCCCACAACGGCGGCGCCCGCTCCCGAGACAGCAGGGGACGGCAAGCGCCCCGCAGCCGCCAATAAAACCATGGCCGACCTGATCAACTACACGCTGCGCGACGAGATGCGCCGCGACGAACGCGTCGTGATATTCGGCGAGGATGTCGCCGACTGCAGCCGCGAACAATACGTCAAGTCGAAGCAGGTGAAAGGCAAGGGCGGAGTTTTCAAACTGACCTCGGGATTGCAGATGGAGTTTGGCGCCGACCGCGTCTTCAATTCTCCGCTGGCCGAGGCCAACATTGTCGGCCGCGCGATTGGTATGGCGACGCGCGGATTGAAGCCAGTGGTCGAAATTCAATTCTTCGACTACATCTGGCCGGCGATGATGCAGTTGCGCGATGAGCTTCCCATCATGCGCTGGCGCTCGAACAATGCCTTCTCATCGCCGGCGGTGGTGCGGGTCGCAATTGGTGGCTATCTGACGGGCGGAGCGATTTACCACTCGCAGTGCGGCGAAAGCATCTTCACGCATACTCCCGGACTGCGGGTTATCTTCCCTTCCAATGCGCTTGATGCCGCGGGCTTGTTGCGCACGGCCATCCGCTGCGACGATCCGGTTTTGTTTCTCGAACACAAACGGCTGTACCGCGAGACCTACGGACGCGCAGCCTACCCCGGGCCGAACTACATGGTTCCATTCGGCAAAGCGAACGTGGTGCAGGCAGGAACCGATCTCACGGTGATCACCTACGGCGCGGTGGTTCCCCGGGCGCTGCAGGCCGCGCAAAAGCTCGAGCGCGAGCATCACGTCAGTGTCGAGTTGATCGACTTGCGCTCGTTGAATCCGTTTGATTGGGATGCGATTGCAACCTCGGTGAAGAAAACCAACCGCGCGCTGATTGCCTATGAAGATTCGCTAAGCTGGGGATACGGCGCTGAAATTGCGGCGCGCATCGCCGACCAACTCTTCCATCATCTCGATGCTCCGGTGAAGCGCGTGGCAGCAACGGATACGTTCGTCGCCTATCAGCCGATTCTGGAAGATGCGATTCTGCCGCAGTCGAGCGGTCTGTTTCGTGCGATGAAGGAGCTGGCCGAGTTCTGAGATCGCCGTTCTCACTTCGGTTCAAACCGAGCGATAGGTTTCTGTAGTGCATTACGCCCGAACAGCCCATCGTTTACCTTGGGCCTCATTCTTAACCATTCTTCGATTTTCTCGCACCGGCCGTCCTCCCGCCAAACGTCGCCGCCCACGGCCCCCCGCCATAACAAATCAGCGCAAACGCGATAGCCGCCAGCGCCAGCGGAAATTCGTAACCACCAGTGCCGGTAAGCCCGTTTTTGAAATGCACCTTCCAGATGGCCACGCCCATTTCGATCATGAAGGCGAGCGAGCAGAAGCGCGTGAACAATCCGAGCACGATGCCAATGCCGCCAAAGAATTCCGTGCCCGCGGAAAAGTACGCCAGCCAGCGCGGCAGCCCGAGCGACCCGACCATATCCATGTGATGATGAAATCCGCCGAACACCTTGTGATAACCGTGCGCAATCATGATGGCTCCCAGAACCAGGCGCATCACGAGCAGGGCCAAGGGTTGCAGCCGATTGAGAAAGTCCACGTTTAGCCTCCAGAAGCAGGTCTCAGGTCTCAGGTCTCAGGTCTCAGGTCTCAGGTCTCAGGAAAGGCTGACTCCATGTGGATCGATAGTCAATAGCGCGGGAGATGCTAGTGGGCAAGATTGACGACTAATGCGGAAGAGATTTTCCTGGCACCTGACACCTGACACCTGCTCTTACCAGGTTGAATACGCCTTGCCGTTGCTGCCGATCTGGTTCGAGCCGCTGTGGACGCCGATAATGCCATCCGCATCTTTCTCGAAGATCGACAGCTTTACGCCGTCTGCCGGCTCAACTTCCCAGGTAATGCTGCCGGTGATGTCATCCGGGATTTCGCCCAGATAACCCGCCGACCTCAGATCATCCAGCGAGTCTGGGGCTTTTTGCCGGTCCATCGTGTACTGGAAGATCATCTGATTCAGGGTATCCAGATTGTGGCGCAGATTATCCTCGCGCACGCGTTGCAGGCTGTGGCTGTAGATGGGCATGGCCACGCCCAGCAGGATCAGCATGATGCTGATGACAACGATCATCGAGATCAGTGTGAATCCGCGCTCGCGTGCTGTGGCTCGGCTGTTCATAAATCTCTTTCAGTGCGTCCAACTCGAATACGCCTCGCCGTTGAGCGAGGTCTCAGTCGATCCGCTGTGCACGCTCGCAATGCCGGGGTTGTTCGGGTCCCACGGCGTGTGATCCTCATCTTGCACTTCCGGATCCGTCACCCAGGTCGTGGGACTGCCGGTGATGTCGTCCGGAATGAACTTGAGGTATCCCGCCTGCACCAAATCGTCCAGCGACTGGGGCGCATGCTTCTTGTCGAGCGAGTACTCCTGGATGACTTTATTGAGCGTCGTGAGATTGTTATGAAGTTTGGCTTCCTTGGCGAGAATCACATTATGGGTGTAATTCGGCACCGCGATCGCCAGCAGGATCATAATGATGGTGATCACCACCAGCATCTCGATCAGGGTGAACCCGCAGTGCCCGGCCCTGGCACTGCAAAACCCAGCTCTGGGAAACATGGTCCTGCGAAGCTTGGGACCGCGAAGCCTGATATGACGCGTTTTGCACCGGGATCTCATCTACCAGTCCTTGTACTTGGTGCCGTCCAACGCGGTTTGGTCCGATTTGGTATACACATCGAAAACGCTCTGCCCGCCCCACGAAGTCGAGTCCTTATCGTCCTGCATGGAGCGTAGTCCCCATTCGTCCTTGGTCATGGGGTCGACCGGAATCTTGCGGAGAAACTTCACCTTTTTGCCGCCGACATCCTCGCCCTTGACCAGCGTGTCAAGATCGGGAGGATAATTATCCGATCCCACCTTGGTGCGAAAGGCGCCCCGATCGGCAGCGTCTTTGTAGCGATCGATAGCGTCGCGGATCATCCAGAGGTCGTAGCGTAACTCCCGCTCGCGCTCCCGCTTAACGGCGTTTTGTGCCATCGGAACCGCCATCCCCACCAGGATGGCGAGAATGGCCGTGGCCACGATCAACTCGATCAGCGTAAACCCGGTTTCGCGGGACGCACCCACTGGCCTCGCTTGTCTCAGGTTTGTCGACGTAAGCATAAATCAGTTCTCAGTTCCCAGTTCTCAGTGAGACCCGGTTTGTTTTAACTGAGGACTGAGAACCGGGAACTGAGAACTTCTTCCTACTGAATCGTAATCGCCGCCTGCGCTCCGCTCATCGCAATCGGCTGCATCGCCGGATCGCGCGCCCCGCCCCGGGTAATCGTCAGCGCCGACTGCCCTGGACCCTTCGCCATGAACGTCAGTGTCACCACCGCGCCCTGTCCCGAAACGCCGCCCGCGCCCGGAGGCCGCGAGGCCGTGATTTGCATTGTGCCCGTCTGCGTATCCTCGCGATGGGCTACGGTTACGAGTTGGCCATCCTGCGACAGGAATCCGCCGTTAGAAACGTTGAGTACCTGCAGCTGATTGGGATCGTAGTTAAGCTGCACGGGCACGGAGTACACGTTCTGGCCGCCGGAAAGCATGACGTTCACGGTAAAGGTCGAGCCTTTGGCTTGGTTCAAAACCGGCGGATCAAACAGAAATGTTCCCGCGCCGCCGCTCCCCTGATTTTGTGGCATCGGCCTCGGCAGGGCTGAGCTCGGCAGACCTGGCATCGGCAGGCTTGAACTCTGCAGACTTGGGCCCGCAGCCTGATTCACCGGAAGCTGGCCTGGCGCCAAGTTCCCAGAAGTCGGGCCAGCGGGCGACTGTGCCGCCGGTGCCGGTGTCGCTCCGGGAGAAGCTGGCGCCGCCGCGGGAACCGCGCTCTCCGGAGTCGCCGCTTTGGTGTTGGTTCGTCGCAGTGACAGCGCGCTGGCTGTGCCCACGTCGAGCATATCTTCACTGCCATGAGAAGTCTCCGGCCCGCGCACAATGTGCGGGACCAGGACGAATACGATTTCGTTGGTGGAGTGGTCCGCCGTATCCTGCGCGAAAAGATACTTCAGAATGGGGATGTTCGCCAGACCCGGAATTCCGGTCAGAGCCTTGGTCTTCGAGTCTTCCATCATGCCACCGAGCAGGCTAACCTCGCCCTCTTTGAGGCGGATTTCGTTTTCGATTTTGCGTTGCCCGATCACCGGCTGGCTGATCCCGCCAATGCTCACGTAGGAATCCACATCCGAAACATCCATCGACAGCTTCAAGGTAATTTCCCGATCGGCATGCACGCGCGGCGTGATTTCGATGTTCACGCCCACATCGAGATATTGAAATTGCGTGTTAACCAGCGGGTTGATGCCAACTCCGCCGATTCCAGGTTGGAACGATCCGGTCGCGACCGGCACGCGGTCGCCGATCTTCAACGTCGCCTTCTGCCCATCCAGCGCGCGCACCTGCGGACTCTGGATCACCCTGGTATCGGTATCGTTCATCAAGGCCGTCGCCGTAGCCTGCGGAATTGTCACCTGGAAGTCGGTAGCGTTCAGATTCGCGAGAGTATTCAGGTTGATGCCACTCGATGTTGACGTTGGCGTAGTCGTGGTTCCGGTGGATGAGGTGGGCGAAGTGGTGGTGCTGATATTGGGCTGCAGTTGCACCGAAACACTGGTCGGAGGATTGATGCCGAGGGTGTGCGACTTGTCGCGGCTCACCTGCATCACCGCGATATCGATCAACACTTCGGGCTTCGCTTTGTCGAGATCGTCCACCAGCTTCTGCGCCAGCGCTACTTGATCGGGAGTGCCGCGCACCACGATCGCGCCCTGCGAAGGCAACTGCTGAATGCGGCTCACCTCAAGAATGGTGCGCATCGCGTTGACTACATCCTGCAACTCGGTAGGCTGAGAAAGGTTGGAAAGATAGAAGGTTTTGATGACGTTCTGTTCCAGCTCTTTCCGCTTCGCGGGAGTGTCTTGCGCGACAAAAATCGTATTGGGCGTCACCGGACGCCAAAAAGTCTTGGTCTCAAAAGAAATGATTTCCAGCGCATCTTCGAGCGTCACGCCGTTCAGTTCAATGCGCACCTGTTTCGGCACGTAATCGGGATCAAAAAGCACGTTGATGCCAGCCAACTTGCCGACCGTCTCGTAGATCACGTTGGCCTTCTCCGTGACCTTCAGCGTAATGGGAACGTTCGAGATGGGAGCCATCTCGACGGGGCCCTGCGCCGATTGCAAACGCCGGCGCAAAGGCGTAGGGCCGGCCGCATGCGGCGGCGGATTCTGCGCTTCCCGAAGCATCTGCTTGGTCCGGTTCAGTTCCTGCTGCGCGATGAACGAGGAAGGATCGATATCCAATCCCTTCTGGAACTCGACTGCGGCCTCATCCAGCTTACCGGCATCGCGGAAAACCTGGCCGCGATGCACGTGCGAGGATGCAGCATAGAAGCGGGTGCGCTCGAAGGCAGTCCGATATCTCAGGTCTTTCGGCTTTAGAGTGTAGGCCTCCTTGAAATAGTCATAGGCCTGCTCATAGTTCTGCCGCGCCTCGGCGTCGCTGCCCTTCGCATAGGCCGCCTTGGCAGAATCATGACTCTTGCCGATCACCGGAAGCTGCAAGCAGAGCAGCAGCAAGATAAACAGAGAAGGGCGGATCAGACATCTCATCTAGCGGTCCTCATAAAAACCTCTCGCGCTGGACTTTTGCTTGCCCGAGCAAAGTGGCTGGCCAGACATGTCGCAGCAAGAGTCCTCCGGCCACTAGAAAAGACGAGCCCGTGCATCGCACAGGTCGGCAGGCGCAAAAAGTGCCGGAAAACTGGATTATAGCATCGCATCAAGTGGCGCTCGAAGTGATTGGTACGTAGGTGTTTACACTCATTAGTACAGGTACGCAAGGTGTCAGGTCCCAGGTGTCAGGTCTCAGGAAAACCGGGTTTGTTTTTCCTGACACCCGAGACCTGACACCTGAGACCTGCCTCGTGATACTTTCTTTTCAGTGCCATGGCCAAGCAGACCACTCACCAAACCCAGCCTAATCGGGAGAAAAGTCCTCGCCGCCAGCCCACCGCCTCTGGGGAAAAGGACGCCGCTGTTAACAGGAACGCCGGCCACAACTATTTCTTGCTAGAAAAATTCGAGACCGGGGTCGTTCTCACCGGAACCGAGGTGAAATCCGTCCGCGGCGGCACCGCGAACCTGAAAGACTCCTACGGCCTGATCAAAGATGGCGAACTCTGGCTCCTGAACTGCCACATCGGCCCCTACGATCACGGCAACTATGCCAACCATGCCGCTCTCCGCACCCGCAAACTTCTGGTTCACAAAGAAGAAATTCGGAAGCTAATCGGCAAGACGCAGCAAAAGGGGCTGACGCTGATCCCCACCCGCATGTATTTCAAGAACGGCAAAATCAAAGTAGAACTAGCCCTGGCCAAAGGCAAACAGCTATGGGACAAGCGCGAAACCGAGCGCCGCCGCACCGCCGACAAGGAAGCGAGAGAAGCCATCTCGCGGGGGAGAAAAACTTAGGAAAAACTGTCCCGGCTGTCCAAGTGAGTGCAGTTCGTGCAGGACGTAAGGGTATAAACTTGTCCGTCCAAGAGGTGATCTCATGTCCACGCGCTTTGCGCTTGCACTCTCCCTGTCAATATTCTTTGCCCGGACGACGGCAGCAGCGCAGGTCGCGTCGTCCGAAGGTCTTGCCTGCACGCTTACCCGTGAGGGAGCAGTGTCCTGCAATGGCATCGCATCCGTCGGTGCGAAAAGACCCTCGCTTTCCCTCACCCACTACATAATTGAGCCCGGCGCGGAACTGCGTTGGCCAGACGGGTTAGGCTGTGATGGATTACTACTTGGTGTTTCACTTGGAGAGCTCGTAAACGAGGGATTACCCAACGGAGTTTTCCATTTGACGCCGGATTCAGTTTTCCTGCTGCCAAAAGAGCAAACCTACGTATTGCGAAACAAGAGCTCGCAGAACGTTGAGGTAAGGCTCGCTGAGGTCAGACGCTGAGTTGGGAGCAGGCCCACCCATTCCCTGACATCTCACCCGACCCTGTCATGTTGAGCGAGGATTGAGCTTCGCGAAGCGAAGCCCAACCGCAGTCGAAACACCCCTACCCGCACCAAGTCCTTATAAATCAAATACATGGCTGGAATATCGACAACAGCATCCAGCTAACTCATTGTTTTATAAATACTTTAGCGGAAATAGACAAACACATCCACCTAAGTTGTTGTTTTATAAAGACTTTACAATTAAGTCCTTATTCCTCAAAGATCTGGCGGGAAGCACCCTCTAAGTCTTTTGTTTTCAAAGACAAGTTGGGGGAGGGGTCGAGCGCCCCGAGCGCATTCCCGCCCAGATTTTCCCTACTGAGTTGCAAGTTTCCCCTTCCACCGTGGATACTGAACATACTCCATCATGAAAACAAATCTCTCTTCCACCACTCCGTCTCAACTGGAAACCAATTGCCTGGTCGTAGTGGTCCTCGACCGCAGCAAACAGGACAAAGCGGAAAAAGACAAGCCCGCACCATCAGTCGAGTGCGACGACCCAGCCGTTGTCGCCGCCGCAAAAGATGTCATCGCCAGCGGCGAAGTCACCGGCAAGAGTTTTGAAACTACGCTCCTGCACAATCCCGCCGGATTGAAAGCCAAACGCCTGCTGCTCCTCGGCGGAGGCAAGGCCAAGAACTTTTCCGCCGCCGAATTGCGCAAGCTTGCTGGCACAGCCGTCCGCACGCTAAAAGGAAAAAGCATTCGCAGCTTCGTCTTCGCGCATGGAACTGGAGACGGAGTTCCTTCACCCTTAGCGGTTCGCGCCATCGTCGAAGGTGCCAACATCGGCGACTTCGATCCCGGCTATTACAAGAGCGATCGCAAGGACAAGGATAAAGAGAAGATCGATGCCATCACCATCGTCGTACAAAACGCAGACGATCAGAAATCGCTGGCCTCGGCTCTCGAAACCGGACGCATCATCGCCGAGTCGCAGAACTTCACCCGCGATCTGGTCAATGAGCCCTCAAATCTAATGACGCCAACCATCCTGGCCGAACGCGCGAAGAAGATGGCGGCAGAAGTCGGACTGAAGTGCGAAACCTATGGCCCCGACAAGATCAAAGAACTGAAGATGGGCGCGTTTTGGGGAGTAGCTCAGGGCTCCGACGAACCGCCCGCGTTGATCGTTCTACGCTACGAACCCGAAGGCGCAGCCAAAGATGTGCATCTAGGTTTAGTCGGCAAAGGCGTCACGTTCGACACAGGAGGCATTTCGATCAAGCCAGCCGATGGCATGGAGAAAATGAAGTACGACATGGCAGGAGCTGCGACCATGATCGGCGCTATGCGGGCCATCGCGCTGCTGAAGCCTAAAGTCAAAGTCACCGCCGTAGTCTGCGCCACGGAAAATATGCCCTCCGGCAAAGCGCAAAAGCCGGGAGATGTGCAGATAGCCATGTCGGGCAAGTCGATAGAAATTATCAACACCGACGCCGAGGGACGTTTAATCCTGGCCGATGGCCTCTGCTACGCCCGTCAACTCGGCTGCACGCATCTCGTCGACGCCGCCACGCTGACCGGAGCGGTCGTCGTGGCCCTCGGCTACGTGAACGCCGGAATTTTCGCGAGCACCGACGACATGTACGAGCGCTTCGCCCAGGCCAACCAGCAAGCGGGCGAGAAAATGTGGCGTCTGCCCCTCGACGACGAATACAAGGAACTGATCAAGTCCAACATCGCCGACATGCTCAACGCGGGAGCCCGCTACGGCGGCGCCATTTTCGCCGCGATGTTCCTGAAAGAATTCGCGGAAGATACACCCTGGATCCACCTCGACATAGCCGGCACTGCCTGGATGGAAGAGAACAAACCCTGGATCGCCAAAGGCCCATCTGGAATCGCGCTGCGCAGTTTGGTGGAGTTTGTGAAGGGATGGAGCGCGTGATTGAAGGTTTCGCGGCGCTATCGCGAACTGCTTACTTGATTTTCGTCCTGAGAAGTTGATCGCGATCTGCTTTTGCGCTTCCTGCTTGGCTGCGGCTTAACTGGAACGACTTCTCCCGGACCGCGAGAGAATCCCTTACGCGACGACAGGTCGGGTGGACCGCTGACTACCCCCGCATACTTCATAAATCTTGGAATTGGGACTTTTTTGCCTCGCCATCTGCCTGAATCCTTTGAGTCGTAGGCTCTATCATAGTCCTTTGGCGCCATGGATCTCCCCGAGAAAATCCGCAGCCTGCCCACTTCCCCCGGCGTGTATTTGTACAAGAACGCCGAAGGCGAAGTCATCTACGTCGGCAAGGCGAAGAACCTACGCTCGCGGGTCTCTTCCTATTTCCACGAAGGCCGCCGGGAAGACGCGAAAACTGGCACGCTGGTCCGCGAGGCGGTCGATGTCGACTACATCGTGGTTGCCAATAATAAAGAGGCGCTGGCGCTTGAGAATCACCTGATCAAGCAGAAGAAGCCGCGCTTCAACATCCTGTTGCGCGACGACAAAACTTACCCTTACGTAAAGCTCACACTAGCCGAGCGTTTTCCCCGCGTCTATGTGACGCGCCGCCTGCGCAAGGACGGCAGCGCCTATTATGGTCCGTACTTTCCGGCCAATCTCGCTTACCGCATCGTCGACCTGATTCACCGCCACTTCATGGTTCCGTCGTGCAAGGTGGATCTGACCCGCAACCATCCGCGTCCGTGCCTGCAGTTTTATATCAAGCGTTGCCTGGGTCCGTGTGTAAAGGAGTTGACCACGCCCGAGATTTACGCCGAAGCCGTGCGCGACGTAAAACTCTTTCTTGAAGGCCGGCAAACCGATCTGGTCAAATCTCTGCGCGAGCGCATGTCGGAAGCAGCCGAGGCGCAGGAGTTCGAACGCGCGGCGCGCTATCGCGACCTGATCTCGACCGTCGAACAATTGCAGGAGAAGCAGCGCATTGCGGCCGCCGAAGGCGACGACGCCGACGTTTTTGGATATCACTACGAAAATCAAATGCTGGTCGTGAATCTGTTCCACATGCGCGGAGGAAAAGTGCTCGACCGGAGGGAATTTTTCTGGGAAGACTTGCCCGAGTTTGCTGCAGCAACCGGAGCCATCATGGACGATGTAGGGACGGACACCGCCGCCCGTCCAGCCAAGCAAAGCTCGCCCGCGACGGCAGCCACGTCTGTCGCCGATTCTTTCCATCCCAGTGAATTCTTCTCCGCCTTAGTCAAGCAGCTTTATCTTGGTCAGCCCTATGTGCCGCGCAACATCTATATTCCCGTCGACTTCGAAGATCGCAGCGAATTAGAGGACGCTCTCAGCGAACAACTCGCGGGCGAGGGCGCGCGCGCCACGCGCGTGTATCTCACGGTTCCGCAGCGCGGAGAAAAACGCGAGCTCATCGATCTTGCCGGCACCAACGCCAAGCAGTCTTACGATCAGCGTTTCCGCGTGCTGAAGCCGAACTCACGCGCCATCCGGGAAGCGCTGCAAGATGCGCTGGCGCTGCCAGAACTCCCGAAGCGCATCGAGTGCTTCGACATTTCTCATATTCAGGGAGCGGAGACGGTGGCCTCGATGGTGGTGTGGGAAGACGGCAAGATGAAAAAATCCGATTATCGCAAGTTCATCATCAGGACGGTCGAGGGCGTGGACGACTTCGCCTCGATGCGCGAAGTGGTCACGCGCCGGTACAAGCGCTTATGTGAAGAGAAAAAGCCGGAAGGGAAACATCCCATGCCCAGCCTGGTGCTGATCGACGGAGGCCTGGGACAACTCCACGCCGCCGCGCAGGCGCTCGAAGCGCTCGAAATCATCAACCAGCCGCTCGCCGCCATCGCCAAGCGCGAAGAGATCATCTACGTCTACGGACAGGAAGACGATCCCGTCGTCCTCGACCATCATTCTCCCGTGTTGCACCTGGTGCAGATGATCCGCGACGAGGCCCATCGTTTCGCCGTGACTTTTCATCGCAAGCGGCGCCAGATCCGCGACCGCGCAACCGAGCTACGAGAGATCCCAGGGGTCGGTGAATCGACGACCCGACGCCTGCTGGAACATTTCGGCAGCCTGCAAGCCGTGAAGCAAGCGGACGTCGCGGCGCTGTCGGCCGTTGTCACCAAATCGCAGGCCGAAGCGATTCTTGAGCATTTTCGGAGGGCAAGCGTCAGCTCCTAGCTGATCGACGCGGCGTCTAGGCTCAGACAAATGATGCTTGATGGGCGTACAATTTCTTGCGTAGCTCGTGTTTGCATTCGAGCGGGAGGCCCCCATGCCCGTGTACGACTACGTCTGCAACGATTGTCACAAAACCTTCGAATTGATTCTCACCCTGAAAGAACATGAGGCAGATGCGAAATGCCCCAAGTGCGGCAGCAAGAACGTGGAGCAGGAAGCCACCGCGTTCTACGCTGTGACGGGCAAGAAGAGCTAGGTCGAGCCAGACTGGAAAGTTAGGCTCGGAATCACCAATCGATGCCAGCTGGCTAAATTGGAAGGCCTTTTGTGCCCCACGGATGCGTCTGGTGCACATAATAAAAAGCTGAAGCTCTACGCCCCTGGCCGCTTCGAAGGAATTCACGCTTATCCCTTGACCTGAGAATGGAACCTTGTCACCATGATTAATACGAGGACTTCCATGAAATTTGGCATCATTATTTTCCCCGGATCGAACTGCGACCACGATGCTTTCTGGACCGCCAAGCACGTAGCCAATCAACCGGCAACGTTGCTTTGGCACGACTCGCACGACCTTGAAAATTGCGATGTCATCATCGTTCCCGGAGGCTTTGCCTACGGCGACTATCTCCGCACCGGGGCGATTGCGAAGTTTTCGCCGGTGATGGAATCGGTGCGCAAGTTTGCCGCCAGCGGCGGACTGGTCCTCGGCATCTGCAACGGCTTCCAGATTCTGTGCGAGTCGGGATTGCTGCCCGGAGCGCTGATGCGCAACGTCGGCTTGAAATATGTTTGCAAAGCGGTGCAGTTGAGAGTCGAAAATAACGAGACGCCGTTTACCAGCGCGTGCCGCAAGGGCGAAGTACTGACCATCCCCGTCGGCCACATGGAAGGCAATTATTTTTGCGATGAAGCGACGCTCGCGGAATTGAAGCGCGACAACCGCATTGTTTTCCGCTACTCGAATGCGCAAGGTGAAATCACGGCGGAAGCGAATCCCAACGGGTCGCTCGAAAATATCGCCGCCATCTGCAGCCCAGGACGCAATGTGCTGGGCATGATGCCGCATCCCGAACGCGCCGCCGAACCGGAATTAGGCGGCACCGATGGCTTCAAGATCTTCGAGTCATTAGTAGGAGCGATGGCGACAAAATAAGGCAGGTAGAGACGCGGCTTGCCGCGTCTCCGTCGCAATCTAGAACGCCCATCGCAGCAGTGTGGCTCCGCTGGTAAATCCCGCTCCAACCGACGCCAGCAGCACCAGACTTCCCTTCTTCAATTTGCCTTCCTGGCGCGCGGTTTCCATGGCCAGCGGAATGGTTGCCGCCGTGGTGTTTCCGAATTCCTCGATGTTGATGATCACCGCTTCCGGACGCATGCTGAGGCGATCGGCCGTCGCGGTGATGATGCGTTTATTGGCCTGATGCGGGATGAAGGCGTCGATTTCGCTGCCCTGAATGTTGTTGCGTTTGAGAATCTCTTCGCAGAGCAGCGCCATCTTACGCACCGCGAACTTGAAGACCGCGGCTCCATCCTGATGAACGAAGTGCATCTTCTTGTCGACGGTTTCGTGACTGGATGGATTCAGGCTTCCGCCGCCTGGCATGTACAGCGACTCGCCGCCTGATCCGTCGACTTCGTGCAAAAAGTCGATGAGACCGACTGAATCATCTTCGGCGGGCTCGAGCAGGACTGCGCCTGCTCCATCGCCAAAGATGACGCAGGTGGCGCGATCGGTGTAGTCGATGATCGATGACATTACGTCGGCTCCGATTACCAGGACTTTCTTATGGGCTCCAGAAGCGACGAACTGCGCTCCCGCTTGTAGGGCATAAACAAACGCCGAACAAGCGCCCGAGAGATCGAATCCCCAGACATTCTTCGCGCCGAGCTTGTGCTGGACGAGACAAGCAGTCGAGGGAAAAAACATATCGGGCGTAACTGTCCCGACGATGATCGCGTCGAGGTCGGAGGGCGAGATGCCGCGCTGGGCGAGCGCTTTCTTCGCTGCCTCAACTGCAAGGTCGCTGGTGGCAATGCCCTTGTCGGCCAGATGCCGCTCGCGGATGCCGACGCGCTCCATGATCCATTGGTCGTTAGTGTCGACAAGTTTTTCGAGATCGGCGTTGGTTAGAAGACGAGGCGGAACGTAGGTGCCGAGAGCGCTGATCTTAACGCGCTGAAGCTGAGTCAATGAGGTCTCCTGCGAACATAGCGAGATAAGTGCGTTGCATGGTGAATCAGTTATTTTGAACGATGAAGACGAGAACAGCAAGGTGTCAGGTCTCAGGTGTCAGGAAAACCGTGACGGAGAAAGAATATTGATTTTGTTTTTCCTGGCACCTGAGACCTGCGACCTGACACCTGCTACTTCATCCGCGCTGCTAGATCACCGAACAGCGGCAACTCAAAGCGTTCGCCTTCCCACGCTTTGAAGGTCAGAACCATCCAAAGGAAAAACATTGCTAGCAAGGCCAGAATTCCGAATAAAAGAAAAGCCATGGCGGCGGCGACATTCGAAAGGAAAAGAGCGGCGATGGTTAAAACGAAAAAGACTCCCCAGAGCAAACAGCTTTGCCAGGCGTGAAAGCGGATAAAACGGTTGCTGCGATAAGCCGGCAGATACAAGATCACCGCGGCTGGGATGAAGGTTAAATAAGCAATGGCCGCAACCGCACGTTCGGCGGGAGGAAGCGGCGTCATCGACCATCCGCAACCGGGACAGAACGCCGCGCTCGCCGGCATCACGGTTCCGCAATGCGGGCATTTTACGGTGGCTTGCGCCGGATTCGCTGGACTAGACAAGTCGGCGACCATTCCTCTTCTTTCGGCATTCTTCGCAAACACCATAAATCTGGAATGTGTGGCGAGTGGTTACGTAATGGTGCTTGCGTCCGATCTCCTGCTCGATTTCTCCGACTTTCTCGGAGAAAAATTCGACCGAGGCGCCGCACTCGGTGCACACCATGTGGTGATGACTGCGGCGGTTGTACTGATGTTCATAACGGGCGATGCCGTCGTGGAAGGCGACTTCGCTGGCCAGGCCGCAACCGGCGAGGAGCTTCAGCGTGCGGTAGACCGTGGTGAAGCCGATGCGCGGATCGGTTTTCTTCACCAGGCGGTGCAGTTCGTCGGTTGAAAGATGTTCGCGCGTTTCGAGAAAGGTTCGCAGAATAGCGTTGCGTTGTTCGGTTTGTTTCAGGCCGACGCGTTTGAGATGTTGCCGAAAAATTCCTTCGGCTTCGCGGATGCTCTCCGGCGAGATGGTCGGCTGATCGTCGATTCGTTTCTGCAGCATGTTGGTTGGCGCGGACCCTTGCGATGATACTGCGCGCCGAGGATTCCAGACATGATACTTGGCGATCTCGGGTTGCGCCAACTGGCGTGGCCTTCTGCGCCCTCAGAATTTACTCATCTCGGGTGGCGACTGCAGGTGGGCGCGGTTGTCACCGACCGCACGCGCCCCTACAATCTTTCAATAATGTCTGCTGCTTCCCTGCCTGAGATTTCTGGCCGCGACGTCCGCCGGCGCCGTCCTGCCCTTCGCATTTTGTACTACTTCGTTTGTTTTTTGCTGGTGGCGCTTATTGCCGGCGTGTGGTGGCTGTATTGGATTGCTCGCTCGGCTCTGCCGCAACTGGATGGGTCCGTCTCCGTGGCGGGGATTTCTTCCAAAGTGCGGGTCGTGCGCGATGGGCAGGGCGTGCCTACGATTGAGGCTTCTTCGCTCGACGATTTGTTTTTTGCCCAGGGGTACGTGACTGCGCAAGACCGGCTGTGGCAGATGGACATTATGCGGCGGGCGGCGGCGGGAGAACTTTCGGAAGTGATTGGCGACGCGACCGTGAAAATGGACCGCGAGCAGCGGATTCTAGGGCTGCGGCCCGCGGCGGAGGCGGCGGAGAAGAAAATCTCCGCGAGCGAACGAGGTTATTTTGACGCTTACGCCCGCGGAGTGAATGCGTTTATCGATTCGCATCGCGACCGGCTATCGCTGGAATTCCGTTTGCTGAAGTACACACCTCGGCCTTGGACGGTGACCGATTCGCTGCTCGTCGGCGCGCACATGGTGCAGTACCTCAACCACTACAGTTACAAGCGGGCGCTGGAGCGCGAAAAAATTCTGGCCAAGCTGGGGCCGGAACTGACGGCGGATTTGTATGTGAACTCTTCGTGGCGGGATCGTCCGCCGACCGAGGTGCGGCGGATTCAAGATGACCCCGCAGCGAAACACGGCGATGACGAGGACGATGACGACGAAGAGGTCGATCCAGAGGGCGGAAATCCGCGGATGATTTCGGCGTTGGTTGCTGGGCACGCGCCTCAGGGGTTAAAGCCCGATTTTTTTCTGGGCCTCAACGGCGCGGCTGAAGCCGCGCCCCTTCAAAACCTTTCTATTGATAGCTCGAATACACAGGACAGCACGCCGGAAGAAGCCGGTTTATTTCGGCCGGGATCTAACAACTGGGTGGTTTCGGGGCAGCATACGGTTTCGGGAAAGCCTCTGCTCTCGAACGATATGCACCTTGACCACCAGATGCCGAACTTGTGGTTTGCGGCGCACTTGAAAAGCGGCAACTTCGATGTGGCGGGGGTAACGCTGCCGGGCGTTCCGTTCGTGATTGTGGGCCATAACCAGCGGATTGGCTGGGGATTTACGAACGTCGGTCCGACGGTCGAAGACGACTTCATTGAAGAGTTCAATGCGCAGGGACAGTACAAGACTCCGGCGGGATGGGTCGACGCGCAGCATCGGCTGGAGACGATTCACGTCAAGGGCAAGCCGGATTTGACGCTTGACGTGGTGACTACGCGCCACGGACCGATTATCACGGAACTGATTCCGGGCGAGACTCGCAAGATTGCGCTGCGCTGGACTTTGCAGGACGGCATGGGGCTAATGTTCCTTGACGCAGACTCGGCGCAGAATTGGGACGAGTTTCGCAAGGCCTTCTCGACCTTCGGCGCGCCCGGACAAAACGTGATGTACGCCGACGTGGATGGCCACATCGGTTATCAGGCTACGGGACGCGTGCCGATCCGCGCGGCGGGCGATGGAAGCTTGCCGGTTAGCGGCAGCGATGATGCGCATGAATGGATTGGCTGGATTCCGTTCGACGCGATGCCGCATGTTTACGATCCTCCGGAGGGAATTCTGGCGACTGCCAATGGGCGCATTACTCCTGACGGCTACAAATATTCGATCGGCACGGAATGGGAAGCGCCCTGGCGGACGGATCGCATCTATCGCGTGCTCGAGTCAGGAAAAAAGTTTGCGCCCGCGGACGTGCTGGCGCTGCAGATGGATGTGTCGTCGACTTACGACCGGTTCTGCGCCGACAAGTTTGTGTATGCGGTCGATCACGCCGCGAATGTGTCGGAGAGGGCGAAGCGGGCGGCGGAGATTCTGCGCGATTGGGATGGGCGGATGTCGGCGGATTCCGCGGCACCAACGATTGAGACCAAAGCGCGTCAGGAACTGGCACGGTTGTTGCTGGAGCCGAAGCTGGGCGTAGCGCCCGATACTCCCGAGTCGGAAGCGGCTTCCGGCGCGCTTAGTTGGAAGAGCTATGAGTGGATGATGTCTTCGGTCTGGCTGGAAAATGTGCTCACCAAGCAACCGGCGCGGTGGCTGCCGCCAGGATACTCCGACTACGGAAGCCTGCTGACGGCGGCGATTGAGAAGGTGGTGAAGCAGTCGCGGCTCGCTGTAGAGGACCCCTCAAAAAGCAATACGCTGGCCCCGTCCGACCTCAATCAATGGACGTGGGGAAAGTATTATCCGGTGGAGATCGATCACCTTGTGCTCAGCAAGCTTCCAGTGATTGGGCGCTTCACGGGGCCGGGACTGCATCCGCTGAGCGGCAGCAAATACACGGTAAAGGCCGTGGGCCGCGGGTTTGGGCCTTCCGAGAGGCTGACTTGGAACTTTGCGAACTTTGACGATAGCGCACTGAACCTGGTGACGGGAGAGAGCGGGATATTCCTTAGTCCGTATTATCTAGACCAGTGGAAAGCTTGGTATGGCGGCTCGACGTTCGTGTTTCCCTTTTCGCAGGCTGCGGTTGAGCGGCAGCGGGCGCACGAGATGACGCTGACGCCGCGGTGAGACGGTCGTTGGTTAGCCGTTCGTCGCTGGTCGTTGGTCGTTCGCCGTCGCGATAGGTTTCCCCATGCCGTGGTAAACACAAAATCCAGGAACTGCGCGCTTCAAAAATCGACTGCCTTGACGTCGACGAAATATCCTACCAAGCTTCTAATCTCACCTGGTTGAAAAGGATTATTGGGGTTGTACTCCAAGGCATCGGTGGTGACGTCGTAGATGTTGAGCGATCCGCCCTGGACCAGATACACAACCTCCTGCGGAGAGTTGGGGGAGCGCTGCGTGAGGATGGGCTGGATGCCGGTTACGTCTCCATTGGCGGGAGGAATGAGGACGCCGCCAGCCGAAGCGCTGCCCACGGCGTTGGCCAGCGTGTTGTAGATGGAAAGGCAACCACGGACTTCGGCTCCTGGGGGCGGAGGAACGGGTGGAACAATTTCGGTACAAGTGTGCGCGCCGATGAAGAGCTGTCCGTTGGCTGCGAGCGCAATTCGGTTGTGGTAGCCGTCGGTGATGATGATTGGCGACGTGTTGGTGACCGACATGGTGCTGAGGTTGATGATGGTCAGTTGACCGCAATATTGCGCCTGCGTGGTCCCGGCGGGGCATAGCAGGGACTCGCCTCCTCCGGGCGCATAGGGAGTGCCCGCCAAATACATGGTCGAGCCGTTGAGCAGGGCTACGCTTCCGGCGGCCGGGCCTTGGCACGTTATTGGGTTGGAGCCGGGGTTGGGAATACAGGCGGGGACAGAAGCGACCAGCTGATTGGTGACCAGATTGTATTGCTGCACGCCGGCCTGGGTCCCTCCGCACTCGGCGCCGCAACTTACTACGTAGGCGGTGCTGTTGTCGCTGCTGAAGAAGGCTGCCACCGGACGGTCAAAAATGCCCGGACCTCCGATGTACGTTACGGCATTGCCGATCCCGATTTGCGACGGCGTGATTACTGCTACGGAATCGGAATTATCCATAAAGCCAAGAAGCTGGTTGCCGCTGTTGTTGATCGCGAGATAGTGAACCGAGGGAACCGGAGCCTGTCCCGCGAAAGCGCCGGTGACCAGCGAGACGACGCCCACCAACCCGGGAGGCTGGCCCACCACCTGCGCTGTGGGCACGGCGACGTAGGCTGCGGAACTGTCGGGGGAGACGACGAAGCTCTCGGTCATGCCCGGCAAAGTGAAATGAAACGCGGCCTTTTCGGTGGCGTTGGCGATGATGGTGAACTGGTTGTCGGAGGTTTGCAGACCATCGCCGCTGAAAACCAGGGTTTGGGTGCGATTGGGAGTGACCACCATCATCCCCGGAGTGTTGCCCGCGGAAATCGGGGATGTGGGCCCCCTCACATCGTCTTGAGCGTTGACGATATAAACACCCGAGAGCGAAGTACCGGCGGAGACGTTATTCGAGAGAAAGGCGCGAAAGGCGATCCCGCTCGTGCCGGAGCCGCTTTTGGAACTGCCACCACAACTCAGCCACATCAAACTGGCGGGCAGCAGGAATAAAAGAAGAATCAGGACTTTTTTCAAACCTGGGACTCCAACCTCATGCCGGATAATCACTTGGATGCGAGAACAAGGATTATAGCAAAGGAGGAAATTGCGGTGCGGACGCGGGCGGTACGGCACGGACGTTCAGGCTAGATGAGATCAGAGGGCTTAAGCTCGCGCCGGGCACCGTGGCGGATGTGGAGCACCGACACGGATTGCCCGCCTTCGTCGAGTTCATAGATAACACGAGAGACGTGAGGCTTCTTGCCATAGAGCAGGTGACGCAGCTTTCGCCTCAGTTTTCGAGCTTCAGGGATAAGAGGGCAGCGATGTGGATTCCATCTGAGCGCATCCACAGCTTCTTCCAGCCCGTTGTACCAGCGAGCCGCCGCATGTGACTCCGCAGCGTCCTTCTCTAGGTAAAGAATTTCAAGATCGCGATCCGCCCGAGCGGAAAACTCAACGAGGTATGCCATACTTGCGGCGCAACTCCTCAAACACCTGCCTCGCGGGGCGAGTACGTCCGTGCGCTACATCCTCCAGACCCTGACGGATCGCTTCCTCTACATCCGCGCTGGCGGCAATGTCGAGCAACCTTTGATAGGCCTCGGCATCCTGCACCACAGCTGCGGCCTTCCCGTTCACCGTGAGCACCACGGGCCGCTTGCTCTTCTTGAGCTGCTTCATAAAGTCGCCGGACTGGCGCCGGAAGGTGGTCAGCGATTGGATGTCCTTGGTGATGTCAAGCATGAGACCTGCTCCTCAGGGAAGCACCTTATTAGGTGCTAGTAGAATACTCGGTCCTCGCACAGAAGGCAAGGCTCATGGAGCGACCCCTTGGCAGATGCGCAGAACTCGCTGCTTCTTGTATTCTCAAGAAGATGCCGCAGAATTTTCTCGAACGTCTGAAGCAATCACCCGTGCTCTGCGATGGGGCCATGGGAACCCTGCTCTACGCCAAGGGCATCTTCATCAACCGCTGCTATGACGAGCTGAACTTGTCGCAGCCGGAGTTGATTCGCGGCGTTCACCAGGATTATTTGCAGGCTGGGGCTGAGATTATTGAAACCAACACTTTCGGCGGAAACAGTTTTCGGCTGGCGCGGCACGGCATGGCGGACCGAGTGCGCGACATCAACCTGGCCGGGGCCTCCGTGGCTCACGAAGCCGCCAAGAGTTTTGATGTCTGGGTCGCGGGGTCGATTGGTCCGCTGGGCGTTCGCATTGAGCCTCTGGGCAAGACCTCTTTTGAAGAAGCCCGGGCAGCGTTTCGGGAACAGGTCGCAGCCCTGGTCGAGGGCGGCGTGGATTTGCTGATGCTCGAAACCTTCGGCTACGTCGAAGAACTGCACCAGGCCGTGCTCGCCTGCCGCGACGTGAAGGCGAAGATCCCGATCATCGCGCAAGTCACGATTGACGAAGACGGCAACTGCCTCGATGGCTCCGACCCTGAGGCTTTTGCTGCCCGGCTGGCGGAGTGGAATGTCGATGTGCTCGGCATCAACTGCAGTGTGGGACCGGTGGCGATGCTGGATGCCATCGAGCGCGTACGAGCCGTGACTTCCCTGCCCCTGGCTGCGCAACCGAACGCTGGCATGCCGCGCTCGGTGGAAGGGCGGAACATCTATCTTTGTTCGCCGGAATACATGGCGAGCTATACGCGGAAGTTCGTGGCGGCTGGA
Source organism: uncultured Acidobacteriaceae bacterium (assembly GCA_963785265.1). GTDB lineage: Bacteria > Acidobacteriota > Terriglobia > Terriglobales > Acidobacteriaceae > Acidiflorens. Next base: position 62,682 of record CAWAUN010000001.1, read on the forward strand.
GTGCAACTGATCGGCGGATGCTGCGGCACCACGCCTGATCATATCCGCGCCATGAAATCGGCGCTGCGGGTGGACGGCGCACGCGGCAAGACCGCAGTTACGGAGGCGATTCATTCGGGAGCGGCGCCCGTGGCCGCGGCGAGCGTTCCCATGGCAGAGCGCTCGCGCCTCGGCGCCAGGATTGCCGCCGGCGAATTTGTCACCATGGTCGAGATCGTGCCGCCCAAGGGCATCGACATCCGCAAGGAGATCGAGGGCGCAAAGTTCGTCAAGTCGGTGGGGGTGGATGCGATCAACATTCCCGACAGCCCGCGCGCTTCGGCGCGCATGAGCAATCAGGCCTTGTCGCTGCTCATGCAGCAGGCGGTTGGCATTGAAGCTATTTTGCACTACACCTGCCGCGATCGAAATGTGCTGGGCATTCAGTCTGATTTGCTGGGAGCGGCGGCGACTGGAATCCGCAACCTGATCTGCATCACGGGAGACCCGCCGAAGATGGGAAACTATCCCGACGCCACGGCAGTGTTTGACGTGGATGCGATCGGATTGGTGAACATTGTTCACAATCTGAACCGGGGATTGGACCTGGGCGGGAACCCGATCGGCTCCGGGACTAGCTTTGTCATTGGCGTGGGTGCAAATCCGGGTTTGCCCAACCTGGATGAAGAGATCAAGCGCTTCGAATACAAAGTGGAGGCGGGCGCGGAATACGCGGTGACCCAGCCGGTGTTCGACCTTGGACTGCTGGAGGCTTTTCTGAAGCGGATCGAACACTGCCGCATTCCTGTAATCGCCGGAATCTGGCCGCTGATCAGCGCGCGTAACGCTGAGTTCATGAAAAACGAGCTGCGGGTGTCGGTACCTGATGAAATTCTCAACCGGATGACGAAAGCCGCAAGCGCGGAAGCGGCTCGCGAGGAAGGCGTGGCGATCGCTCGCGAAATGCTGGCTGCGGTGCGCGATCGGGTGCAGGGGGCTCAGATCAGCGCTCCGCTGGGCCGCTATGCGTCGGCGGTCGATGTTCTGGAAGCTCTCGGCTCGAAACCGCGTCTCTAGGGATTGCAGGATGGATTCCAGGCTACCGTTTAATTTTGGGAACGCCGCGTAAGACCGATTGCACAAATTACAAAAATTCACTGGACATTTCGCGCCGAAAACTGCATTACAATACAAGTAGGAGCAATTGGATTGGTAAAGTTTGAAGAATGCCTCGAACGTCTCGAGAAGATTGTCCAGGAACTGGAAAAGGGCGAGGTCCCATTAGAGAAGTCTCTGACGCTCTTTGAGGAAGGCATGCAACTTTCCACGACCTGCAGGAAGCAACTGGAGGACGCGGAAGGGAAAGTAGAGATTCTGTTAAAACAGAACGGAAAGCTCCAAACTGAACCGTTCGAGCCCCCGGCCGAGAAAGCGTTGCGCAAGTAACGCGTTCGAGCTCGGAAGTATCAACGCCTGTGCCAGCAGATTGCTGTCGCAGCCAAGGCCGCCGCGCGAATCGCGGCGCCATCAGGGGGATGTATGGAAACACTCCGGGTTGTCCTCTATCAGAACGACCTCAGAACTGCTCAAACTCTGGCGGTCAGCCTTTCCCAACACTTTGATTCCGTTCACTTGGCTGGTTCGTATGAAGAAGTCCGTCTGGCGGTTGCCCGGCAGCGCGCCGATGTACTGGTGCTGGATCTGGAAACTTCGGGACCGGGCGAAGTCGAGCGTTTACATCGTGAGTTTCCCGGCCTGTGCATCGTGGGCACGCACCGGCTGGCGGATGACGAAATATGGACCGAGGCACTGAATCGGGGCGTGTCCGATATCTGCGAGCCGCGCCAGAAGGATGTGGTGCGCTCCGTGTTGCACTCGGTGTCGCACGGGCTCACGCGCCATGCGGCTGCGTGATTGCCAGGTCTCAGGTGTCAGGTGTCAGGTCTCAGGAAAAACAAGAGCTTACCGAGACCCGACGCCTGTTATCTGAGACCTGTACTTTTCCGCTTTCCTGAGACCTGACACCTAAGACCTGACACCTGCCTTTCCCCGCTTGTTATACTGCCCTGCAATGTTGAAAGAAATTCTGCAGGAGGGACGGGAGACCGCTGACGCCGCACTCGCGCGCCTTTTGCCCCCGGCCAGCCAACATCCAACCTCCATTCATCAGGCCATGCGGCACAGCGTGTTTGCTGGTGGCAAGCGCCTGCGGCCGATCCTTTGCATGGAAGCGGGGCGCACGATCGAGGCAACATCGCGCGCCAGTTCGCACGCTAATTCGCATGCCGGTTCGTTGCCCCCTGGTATCGAGGACGTGGGCGCGGCGCTTGAGATGCTCCATACCTATTCCCTGATCCATGACGATCTGCCCGCGCTCGACAACGACGACCTGCGCCGCGGACGTCCCACCTGCCACAAGGCTTTCGGCGAGGCCATCGCCATCCTGGCCGGAGACGCCCTGCAGACGCAGGCGTATGAGGTGTTGGCGCGGATCGCATGTCCCGCCGAGGCGCGGGTTGCGATCATTCGGGAAATCGCGCACGCTACCGGCTCCATCGATGGCATGATCGGCGGCCAGGTGGTTGATCTCGAATCCGAGCACAAGAAACCTGATCTGGCCACGCTCGAATACATTCACCGTTCGAAGACCGCGGCGCTGATCACGGCCAGCGTGGTCAGCGGTGGAATTTATGCCGGAGTAACCGCCGCCGATATTGACCGCCTGCGCACTTACGGCCAATCGATCGGCCTGGCGTTCCAGATCGTCGATGACGTACTCGACCTGACCCAGACCTCCGAGCAACTGGGGAAAACCGCAGGCAAGGACGCGGCTGCCGAGAAGACGACGTATCCGGCGTTGTTCGGAATCGAGGAATCGAACCGGAGAGCGGACGCCTTGGTTGATGAAGCCTGCGCGCAACTCGACGGATACGGGGACGCCGGTTCGACGCTAAAGGAACTGGCGCACTATTTGGTCGAGCGCAAGAAATGAGCGGTCCACCCTCGATCTGGTTACACTTCGCCTTAGCGAATGGCTGGTGTCCGGTGGAAAGATCGACAACCGGCACGATCAACCCTTGAATCTCCCCGCTGGCAGCGGTACAGTGTTTGTGCTCTCGCGGTCTCCCACCTTCTTATTCCTCACCAGCAACTTACGTGTAATTGCTGTAGTGTGTGTGCAACTAAAGGCGGTTGTGGGAAACGCACCCCCATATGTGGTGTTTTATTACTTGACCCGTCCCCGCATTCGCCGTTAGAGTTGGTCAAATGCGTGGGTGACGTTCCTGGTTGGTGGGACGGCATCGAACGAAATATGACCAGCGGGAACCTGGAGAGTTAACGGAACAAAGTTGGCCTCCAATCGCCGCGATTTGCAGCGCACTCCAGCCAGCGCCAACCGAGTCTGCCTACAAAGGAGTCACTTTGCTCAAACTTAAAAAGCTGCAAATCCTGGGATTCAAGTCGTTTTGCGATCGCACCGAACTGAAGTTTCATGGCGAAGGCATTGCCGCCATCATCGGGCCGAACGGCTGCGGAAAATCGAACATCGCCGACGCAATCTCCTGGGTGCTCGGGGAGCAGTCGGCCAAGTCGCTGCGCGGCTCGCGCATGGAAGATGTCATCTTCTCAGGCACTCGTGACCGCAACCCCACTGGTATGGCGGAAGTGTGTCTGACTTTGATTGACCCTGAGATTTATGCCGGGCCCGATACCAACGCTCCTACCGAGATCGAGATTCAAGACGACCTGCCGACCGCAGAAAACTGGGACGAAGCGGAGGTTCGTGCCCAAGCCGCTGCCGAGACGGAACGCGCGGTGGAAGACGCTCAACCGGGACAAATAAAGACTGACGAAGTGGAAGGCGAAGCTTCGGGCGTAACGTCGGCTGTCGAAGCAACGGCCCAAGAAGCTCCGACGAACGATGGCGCGGTAACCGTGCTGAGCCCGCAAGTCGTCTTGAAAATCCGCCGGCGCAAGTTCAATCAGCAGCAACCCCACGCCGGAGAGATTTCGGTGACGCGCCGCTTGTTTCGCAGCGGCGACAGCGAATACCTCCTCAATGGAAAACTTTGCCGGTTGCGCGACATCCAGGAATTGTTTATGGGCACGGGCCTGGGGCCGGAATCGTACGCGCTCATCGAACAAGGGCGCATCGGCCAGATTCTGAGCAGCCGTCCGACGGATCGTCGCGCCATCATTGAAGAGGCAGCGGGGATCACGAAATTCAAAACGAAGAAGCGGCTCGCCGAAGCGCGGCTTGAAGACGCCAAGACGAATCTGAACCGCGTGAACGACATTTTTGAAGAAGTGACGCGGCAGATGAACTCGCTCAAGCGCCAGGCCAGCAAGGCTGAACGCTATGCCAAGCTGCGGGATGAAATGCGAGCCAAACTCCGCGTCGTGCTCGCCAGCAAGTTCACGCAGATGGACCAGGAAAGTGTGACGCTCGACAGCCAACTGCAGCAACTAGGCGAGGAGATTCGGCAGCAGACCGAGAGCGTGCAACAGGCGGAAGCGGAGCACGCCGAGCGCACGCAGCGCGGATACGCGATCGAGACCGAGACGCGGCAAAATCGCGAGCGGCTCAACCAGATCGCGATCGAAGGCGATCGCGGGAAGGCGCGCATACGAACCAACGAAGAGCGCTGCGCGGAACTGATGGCGCGCACGGCGTCCGCAGAAACGGAGCTGGGGCAGGCTCAGAATCGGCTCGCGGCACTCGAAGAGGAACGGGATGGTCACCGGCAGGTGCTCGACTCAGCGGCCGCCGATCTTGCGGCGGCGCAGCAGGAATATGCGATCAGCCAGCAGGAGACGGCGCACGCCGCCATCAATCTCGCGCTGCTGGAAGGTGAGCAGGAGGCGCATCGCGCGGCGATACTTGAGGCCGTGGGCGGAGCGTCCAACCTGCGCAACCAGCTCACGCAATCCGGAGAACGATTGGCCGGCATCGGACGCGAAGAGCAGCGGCTGCGGTCCGAGATGGCAACCGCGTCGTCGCAATCGGAAAGCTTCGGCGGACAACGCGGCCAGATTGCTTTGGAATTCGAAAGCGTTTCGCAGCGCGCGAGCGGCCTTGCTGCGGAGATCGCGAGCCTGCGCGAGAACATCGAGACTAAGCGTTCGGCCGAAAATGACACGAAGAGGCATCTCGATTCGCTCCGCTCCGAGTACGCGACCGCGCTCGGCAAGAAGGGATCACTCGAAGCGGTCATCGCCGAGCACGGTTATTCCACCGAATCAGTGCGGCGGCTTTTTCAATCGGGCGCCATGCAGGGAGGAAATACTCCCGCCGGCGTGCTTGCCGATTTTCTTGAAGTCGAGCCGCGCTACGAGCGCGTAGTCGAAGACTTTTTGCGCGACGAACTCAACTTCGTTGTAGTCAAATCGTGGGACGCGGCCGACGAAGGGCTGCGCCTGCTGCGCTCCGATGTCAACGGGCGCGCGACATTTCTTGTGCATCCGGAGGACTCGCAGGCGAAGTTCTCGTTTGTCGCGGATGAAAGCCATCACTACTCGCCGCTCAACGATACGGTTTTGCCGCTGAAGAATTCGATTCGGGTGCTGAACGGATTTGGCAAGTCGCTGGAAGTGATTCTGCCGAAGCTGGGGAATGGCTACATCGTGCCCGATCCCGCGGTGGCGCGTGAGCTGGCGCTCTCCAGTCCGGATGCATTTTTTCTCGCGCAAACCGGAGAATGCTTTCACAACGTGACCGTCACCGGCGGCAAACAGCGCAGCGAAGGACCGCTTTCGATGAAGCGCGAGTTGCGCGATGTGCTGCGGGTGCTCGAGGAGTTGGAACGGGCTCTGCGCGAGAAAGAAATGCTGGCGCTTACTTTGGGTCGCGAAATCAAGGAGCACACTTGCCTGCTCGACCGGCTCGAAGAAGAGAAGCGCGAAGCCGAGAAGCAGGCGATGACATCCGGCCATTTGCTCAAGCAATTGGAAAACGAGATGACGCGGGTGCGGGAGCGGATTGCGGTCAGCGAAAGCGAACTGCAAGGGCTGGCTGCGGAACGGCAGGAGCAGGAAAGCTTGATCGCATCCCGGCAGGCGGAACTGACTACGATCGAGCAAGCGCGGGCGCGATTCGAAACGCTGCTGGGAGCGGGGCAAGACCGCCTGGCGGCTCTGCGTAACCAACGTGACGCGGCGGCGGAAACGACCTCGCAGCGGGCCGCTCGCGTGGCCACACTGGAAGAGCGGCATCGTTCGGCGACGACGCTGCTGCAGCGCATTGAAGCGCTGGTCGCCGAGATGCGCGAGCGGGCTGGCGCCTTGCAAACTCAGATGGAAGCGGCGAGCGCCGAAATCGCGCAGCGGCAAAATGAAAACGTGCAACTGGGCGCGCAACTCGTCGAGTTCGAGAACGAACACAATGCTGGAGAAGCGCGCGAAGGCTTGCTGCAACTCGAGTTGGAGCAGGTGCGGGCGCGATTGGCTGAGATTGACGAACAGCTTCGTAACACGCGTCAGCAGCTCGATCTGGCTCGCGACCGGCGGGGCGAGCTGTCGGCGGCAGCGGCCAAGTTGCAATCTGACTTGCAACACCTGGCCGATACTTGCCTCAACGAACTCGGCATGGAGCGCGCGGTACTGATGGCCGACACCACGATTCCGCCGATTGTGGCGGAGGAGCTTGCGGCTGAAGATCAGGCGTATCGCGAGATGCGCGCCCGGCTCGACGGCATGGGCCCGGTCAACATGATGGCGCTCGAAGAGTATAAAGAAACGGCGGAACGCCACGAGTTTCTCTCCACGCAGAGAAAAGATCTGCTCGATGCCATCGCCGACACTACGGCTACCATTCGCGAGATCGATGTCGTTTCGCGGCAGAAATTTGAAGAAGCGTTCAACCGGATTAACGAGAACTTCCAGGCCACGTTTCGCAAACTGTTTGGCGGTGGGCACGGCTTCATGCGGCTCACCGACCTCGAAAACAGCGCGGAGAGCGGCATTGACGTGGTGGCATCGCCTCCGGGAAAGAAACTGCAAAATGTGCTGCTGCTCTCCGGCGGCGAGAAAGCGCTTACCGCGCTCGCACTGCTGGTCGGAATCTTTCAGTACACGCCCAGTCCGTTCTGCATTCTGGACGAAGTCGATGCACCGCTCGACGAAGCCAACATCGCGCGCTTCACCGATCTGGTACGCGAGATGAGCGTGCAGACGCAGTTCATCCTGATCACCCACAGCAAACGGACCATGAGCATCGCGCCCGTGCTCTATGGCGTGACCATGCAGGAACCGGGGGTGTCGAAGCTGGTGTCGGTGCGGTTTGGGGCGGCGTAGGAGCACAACGGATGCTAATTAATACGCTTTACCTCTCCATCTTACCAATAGTTCATTTGGGCGACCGGTTTGGCTTGACCGAACAGGTCGTCACGTTATTTCCAGACAGCCGCTTCGCAACCCTGTTCCATCCCGACGAAGTGGACAGCTATCTCAATCTTTTCCAGAGCCGTGCTGAGAAATATCTGAAAGGCGGCAATGTAATTAGCTACAAGTTCGAGAAGGAAGTGGTGGCGGGGACCGGACTGATACGCGTTCAGGTGACGCAGCATGTCTCCTAATGAGCAGTCCGGTGGTTCGTTCAGCCCACCTACGAAACTTACCCTCACGCAGTACAAAGAGATGGCCCTTTTCTTTAGGGATTTTCTCGCGGACAAGCCAGTGATCAAATGGTCGATCATTCTTGCCGGAGTTGGCGGGCTTCTAGACGGACTCCACGTAGCCTGGTCGGCACTCAGATACATATTTCGCTTCTAATCGAATCTAGCGAAATGTATACATCCGATGTAGAATGTATACATTATGTCCGAATCCTCGGTTCTCACTCTCCGCCTGGACGCTAAACTCAAGAAGCAGCTCGACCGTTTGTCGAAATCCATGAACCGTAGCCGTTCGTTTGTCGCGGCGCAGGCGATCCACGACTATGTCTCGCTGAATGAATGGCAAATTGGCGAAATCAAGAAAGCGATTGCCGCGGCCGACCGCGGCGAGTTTGCCAGCGACAAGGAAGTGGAGCAGAGGCTGAAGCGTTGGACGCGTCGTGCACGTTAAGTGGCTGGACGTTGCACTCGACAGTCTGATTGCTGAGGCCGAATTCATCTCGCAAGACAGCATTGCGGCTGCCGAGCGGACCGTCGTGGCGATCTTGGATGCGGCCGAGAACCTCAAGCGGTTTCCGGCTTTAGGCCGGCCTGGACGGGTGGCCGGCACGCGGGAGTTGGTTGTCTCCGGCACGCCCTATATCGTCCCTTACCGCGTGCGTGGCGACACGGTAGAGCTGCTGCTTGTTCTGCATGCCGCGCGCTAGTGGCCCAGCAAGTTTTGAGGGAGAACAAAATTTTCTGCGCTTCTCTCTTGACGAGGCATGCGCTTTCTTGCTTGGAATGGATGGAAACCCTCTGCCCTTTTTTCCAGAGGCTTCCTCAGTTTTTCCACATGGCTGTCCCTTTAAAACCAGCGCCAGACAAGGCTTCTAGCTTAAACTGGAACTGTCAACACTTTTCGATGTGGCGGCGGAGACTGCAACCGGGCGCCTGTGATTGAAATCGTTGACAAATTCCCCACGACGGCTAGAATACGCAAAGTTTTCTTACCGGTGAATGATGAGCCCCCAAATTTTAGATCCTGTTCTGCTGCGGACTGACTATCCCGAATTGAAGTTGCACGCCAGCGGCAAGGTGCGCGACGTATACGATCTCAACGGCGACCACTTGCTCTTCGTAGCCACCGACCGCATCTCCGCCTTCGACTATGTGCTGGCGACTGGCATCCCGCACAAGGGGCGGGTGCTGACGCAGATCTCGCTGTTCTGGTTCGACTTCCTCAAGGATATCGTTCCCAATCATTTCATCACAGCCGACGTTAACCTCTATCCGGCGGTGGTTCGGAAGCACGCGGATGAACTCCGCGGGCGCTCCATGATGGTGATGCGCGCGGAAATGTTTCCCGTCGAATGTGTGGCGCGGGGCTACCTTTCCGGCTCCGGATGGAAGGAATACAAGGCGACGGGCTCGGTCTGCGGGGTGAAGCTTCCCGGGGGATTGAAGGAATCCGACCGGCTGCCGGAACCGCTGTTCACGCCAGCGACCAAGGCTACGACCGGGCACGACATCAATATTTCATTTGAAGAGATGTGCAAGCTGATCGATCCTGAATTGAGCCGCCAGCTTCGCGACCTCACGTTGCGGATTTACAAGAAGGCGGCGGATTATGCGCTGCAACGCGGCATCATCATTGCCGATACCAAGTTTGAATTTGGACAAACCGCCAAAGGCATTACCCTGGCGGACGAAGTTCTTACTCCGGATTCCTCGCGCTTCTGGCCGGCCGACAGTTACCAACCGGGCAAGGCGCAGGATTCCTACGACAAGCAGTATGTACGGGATTACCTCGAAGAAATTCGCTGGAACAAACAACCACCCGCGCCAGCCCTCCCCCAGGAAGTGGCGCGAAGGACGAGCGAAAAGTACCTCGGGGCATACCGTCAGTTGACGGGACGCGAGTTGGAAATCTAGGCCGCGGGCGCCGCTGCATGGGCATTGCGGACTGGATCATCCTCGGCTTTCTGGCGTTTTCCGTCACTGCGGCAGCCCTTGAGGGCTTCTTCTTTGAAGCCTTCAAGCTGGCTGGTTTGGTGGTGGGATACCTGCTGGCCGCTTGGCAGTATCATCGCCTGGCGGAATGGTTCGCGCCGCATTTGAAATCGCCCTGGCTGGGCGAGATCGCCGGTTTCCTGATTATTTTGTTCGCGGTATTGATCGTCGCCGGCTTGGCCGGAAGGTTCGCGCGCTGGGCCATGAAAAAAGCCGGTCTGAGCGCGATTGATCGCGTTCTGGGCGCAGTGCTCGGGTTGTTGCGAGGCACGCTCGTGGTGGCGATAATACTCACGGCTATGGCGGCATTTGCACCGGCAGTGAAGTGGCTGGAAGGATCGGAGTTGGCTCCATATTTTCTGGTAGGCGGAAGGGCAGCGATCTGGCTCGCACCGTCGGAATTGCGCCACCGCTTCTACCAGGGCTTGGATTACATGCGGCAGCATGCAACGGATAAAGGCCAGACGCAGTTCTCCGGGCCAGCGAAATAGTGGTTCGTTGTCAGTGAGCTAGTTTGCGAGCGTGCGGAAACGAGGCGGCAGGTGAAGGATCAACTGGAAGCACTCATACTGCAGATGTACAAAAGCAATATTCTCTACTCGGAAGCAGTCCGGGAATTCAAAAAGCGCTTTATTGTGACCGTGCTGGAAGAAAACCGCGGCAATCAATGCAAGGCGGCGCGGCAACTCGGTATGCACCGGAACACGCTGAGCCGCACTATGCAGGAGCTTAAGATCGATGTTCGTCCGTTGCGCGCCGGAGCCAAACGTCCGCCGCGGAGCGCACGTCCCGTTACGGTGGAAAGAAAGCAGGTGCGGTAAAACCGCAGTTGTTAGCTCTTAGCTTTTGGCCTTTAGCTAATAGCCAAACGTTCCGGACGTTACTAGACAACAAACAAAAATAAGGCGGTCCCGCTTGGGACCGCCTTAATTTTTTCCAATCTCAGATTTCGCCCAAGCCCCGGTTTTCCGGAGAGCTGCTGCCTGAGACCCGATCCTCAGTGGGCGGCGGGCTTTTTGTGGGCGGCCGGCTTGGGAGCCGATTTCACCAACAACGCGCCTTCGTTCATGGTCATTACGAACGGCTTCGCCACATAGGAGACCGGCGTTCCTTCGAATTGGAAGTCCGCTCCTTCTTTTGGCATCTGCTTGGCTGGGATCGCGGCCGTCATGGTTAAGTCGATGTCGAAGCGCTTGGCATCGATATCGTCGGAACTGCCAGCCAACTTCAGTTTGGTGGGGGCTTCGACGGTTTTGCCGTGCTCGGTGGTTTTCTCGGGAGGGTCGATGCTGATGACTTGAGCGGCCATCTGCAACGGCTTGCCCTTCAGCACGCTCCACACTTTGTCAGCGTCTTCGGGGGTACCTTCGGAAAGCACCATTTGCCATTCCGCGAAGCTCATCTCTTCAACTTTCTTGCTCTTTACCAAGGCCGCCGCCTGCTCGGCGGGAGTGGGCGGCACGTATGCCTTGATGGTGAAATTGTCCGGGGGCTTGGTTGCGGTGGCGGCCGCGGCTAGCACATCGGTCCAGCCCTCATCGCTGCCGTGGTACTTGGAGTATTTGCTCTTGCCAAACTGCGCGATCTTCGCCTTGCCTGCAGCCTCGGTCTGCAAATCCGCAGCCCGGGCGACGTAGAAAAGACCTTCCGCATCTTTCTCGGACGGTCCCGGCGCGAGATCAGCCAGCGCCAGGTAATAGACTTCGGTCAGGTTGGTCGGATCGCCTTCGACCGCGGCTCGGAGAAACTGCTCGGCCTTACCGTAATCCTTGGCCGCATAAGCGGCCATGCCGGCGGCGTTGTTGAAGATGGCCGTCGTCTGCGCTTTGAGCTTGTCCCAATCCGCAGCCGGAGTATCGCCGGGCCTGACCTGCGTTGTCCAACACTGCAAACCCTTTTCCGCGGACTGGCCGGCCTCGGCCAGCATGTGCTGCGCGTTCGGGCCGGTGGCCGACGCTTGCTTGGAGTACGTGACCAGGGCGAGCGCCCGGATGTTGCAGGGATTCACCTGCAAGAGCTTTTGCGCCGTGTCGAGCATCTTGGTCTGATTGCCCGCCTTCTGGTAGGCCACCATCAAAAGCTCCAGCGCTTCTTCCTTAAATGCGCTGTTGGGATATTGAGTAAGAAAAGCTTCAAAGCCGCTGACCTGGGCCGCTGGGTCGGACTGCCCGGCGGCGCCCACGTAGGCATTGTATTCGGCTGGGTCCTTGATCTCTTTTTTCTGGGGCGGTGCCGCGGCGGGCGCAGCAGCGGTTTGAGCGACGGCGGTAACGGCGGCTACCAGCAACATCGCGAGAACGATCTTCTTCATTTCCTGTGGCTCCTTAACTCTTCGGGGACGCTGGAGTAGACATCTTGCCCGATGCAACGTCGTACTGGTGTCGGGCTTGCACGTGTCCGGCTTGCACCATGAAGCGATGGTTCGCTGCATGGTCCCGAAACTCATGGGCCGTCGAACGATAAGACACGGCTTAACATAATTCCGGTGAGCGGATTATAAGGATGTAATTCCGCTAAGGCAAGCATCTTGCACGTGTCCGGCCCCTTTTGGAGGTTTGATGCAGAAAAACGCAGCTCCGTATAGTGCCTCGTGTGAATGAACGATGCGAATGCACAACGTAACCAATGCAAAATACAATGGGCGATCGGAGGGAGGATCGCTTTGACGAAAACCGAATCATCTTCGCAACCTTCGCTGACCGGCCAGATCGCCGTCATCACCGGCGCCGGACGCGGCATTGGCCAGGCCGTGGCGCTCAAACTGGCTGCACTAGGCGCACACACGGTTTTGTGCGGGCGCTCGCGAGAAGCGCTGGAACAGACGTCCGCCGCCATTCAATCCGCCATTCCGATTGCGGGGGACGAAGCGAAAGGAAACAGGGCTGACTGTACCGTAATTGAGTGCGACATTACCGATTTGCGTTCTGTAGAAGCGCTGGCTGGGCAGGTCGCACGAGACTTCCAACGCATCGACATTCTGGTGAATAATGCCGGGATCAGCGGCGCAGAAGGGCCGCTTCACCGGCTGGCGCCCGAGAATTGGGACAGCATTCTGAACACGAACCTGCGCGGCGCATACTACTGCATCCGCAGTTTCGCGCCGCTAATGATCGAGGCCGGCGGAGGACACATCATCAACATTTCGTCGTTGGCCGGGAAGAACGCGCTGCCCAACGGAGCCGCTTACGCCGCCTCGAAGTGGGGGCTGAATGGATTGAGCTACTCGGTGGCCGAGGAGTTGCGCGCGCATAACATTCGCGTGTCGGCGATCTGCCCGGGATCAGTGCACACGGACTTCAGCCCGCACGCGGGAAAAAATGCCGCGAAGATGCTGCAAGGCGCGGATGTGGCGCACGTTGTAGCCATGCTGGTTACGCAGGCGCCCCAATCGTTCGCCAGCGAGATTCTGCTGCGGCCCACGCAGAAACCTTGACCGCAGCTGTCAGATCTCAGTTGCATCGGTGACGGGGAGGTTAGCCGTCAAAACGTGGTCAAAGTCAGATCTAGGGAGTCACCTCGTATACCACACCCAAGTTAGTTCTCCGCCAAACGTGTCGTGCCGTAGAAGTTCCCCTTGGCGCTCTAGCGCTCGAGTTGGAGGCTTGCTTCACGCTCAACAACAATTCGAGGAGCCGGGGCGTCTACCCACAACGCGATGCGCCTACGAACCTTGCGCAGTTTACCGCATTCGTTGAGGGCACATAGCCCGAACATGGCAAAGGCGGTGGTCCATCCGCCGATCATTAACATTAAGAAGAGAGACATAACGCGCTCCTATTCTGAGGAATAATCCTCGCTGACGAACTCTTCTGCCTGTATAAGCGAGAAACACGGGGCAAAACGGATCATCGACAGCACACTTTTCCTGGAACCCGTACCGCTTAGAAAGCATGCGCTCAAATTGTCAACGCAATCAGAGCCTGTTCTCCTCCCATATAGTGCGAGCCCCTATGAAAACGTTTCGTCGGATATGAGAGGCATTCCGTGTTGCTTTCGCCAGACGCCCGGTTTTCGCATCCCCAATTGCTGGATCTCACCTTGGTCGGTTAGCCGAGGGAGCAAGTCTTGCAACTGAACCCGATCATGCCCCGGATTCCCGGAAAGGACCATGGAGCCAGCCTGAAGTGTTCTGAATTGATCTGAAGAGGTGCTCCGGCAAAGCTACGGGATACGGCGTATCCCGGCTCACTGACTGGCTCTTGGCGGTGTGTTAAGCTTCGCGGTCGGACTTAGGCGCGAATGGATGAGGAGGGCCGGCTATGAAAAATCTGAAGGTCTCTTTGATTGCAACTTTAATTGGAACCGCGGTTGGGTTGGGGTCATGGATCTTCGGCCTCGGGAGAGTCATCTGGCCTGCTCATCCCCAAATGGCGAGCTTTCTGCTGACCCTGGTTACGACCATCGTGGTGCAGATTACCTGGCCTCGTTTGACTGAAACGAATTCACAGTAACTGCTGAGAGCCAGCGATAGCGCTCACGCTCGTCAAACAGCGGTATGTCGTCACGCGAATCGGGCACGTTGCAAATTGTTTTCTGCTGATCACAAATCAGCCCCGGCGTAGAATCCGCGCTCAGCGCAGGTGCATGGGAAGCGAGATGAGCAGCGCGCTGGCGCCGTTCCATAGGATCTGCACGCCGATGCACACGAGCAGGAAGGCTGTAAGTTGCAGGATCACGGTCATTCCCGTGGCGCCAAGCGCCCTTGCCAAGCGGTCGGCAAATCCGTAGCAGAGAAAAATACTCGTTGCGAGCAAGAGAGAGCCGACAATTGCGGTCACAATGCTCAGGACATGGAACCCTGCATGGTGCGGAGCATTCGCGCCCAAAGTGATCGCCACGGAAATCGATCCGGGGCCCACGGTTAGGGGCAAGGTTAACGGATAAAACGCATGTTGGAACGGGTCCTGGGGCTGAATCTCCTTCTTCGCGCCTTTCTGGTCGTCGTCATTGCCTTGCTTCAACAGCGCCCATCCGGTGGAGATGACAATCAATCCTCCGCCCACCTGGACAACGGGTATCGAGATCCCAAAGAAAGAGAGGATGTGCGTCCCGATGAAGTACGATCCAACCAGCAGGAAGAAGCTGTTGATCGCGATCCGCAAAGACAGGGCTCTGCGCGTACTCGGTGAGTATTCTCTCGTCATAGCCAGGAAGATCGGGCTTCCTCCCAGCGGGTCAACGATGGGGAACAAGGCACTGAGAATCAGGAACAGACTTTTTGCGGCTTCGACCAAGATGTTTCTCCAAGCTGCGCGCGAACCCTTGGCACGTTCGGACGATGATCGGGAGATCGTAGCACCGTTGGGAGAAAACTGCTGGTAGGGAAAATCGGTCGATCAACCAGGGGCGGTCAGCTTGCGTCGGGGCGCTGCTCCTTAGCGCCCATGATCACGAGCCATAGCGCCGTTACCATCTCGCCGATCATGAGTGGCTGAGCGTAGATAAAGACTTTGTCCTCGTAACTTGGGGACAGTAAACCCGTAAAACTGAGGGCGAGGTAGCCATAGCAGCCGGCTATCAGCCAAACGCCCAGGACGCGGGGCAAAAAGCGCGACCGGTATACCAGGAGGCCGAAGGGGAGGAGCCACAGTCCCCAAAAAATCTCGTTGGCGAGATCACCGTGGTGGTGCAGGCGGAGAAACAGCAGGGCGAATGCGTCGCGCTGCGGCTTGTCAAATACGGTCAAGAAATCGCCGCCACGCGCGAACAGCAGGGCAGCAGCGTCGTTTACGATGTTGAAAAAGAATATAGGCACTTGCATCAGGCAGCCCAGGATCACCATCAGCAGCGCCAGGCTCTGGTCCACTCCCTTAAGCAACCGATAAAGAGCCAGCGGAACGAAGATCCACAGCGCTGCGGCGAGCAGGGCGCTGACCATGCCCAAGCGGAAGAGTAACTCGTGCGCGGCGATATTGTTGGCCGTCGCGGCCGCGTTCCCCTGCACGATCAAGACGTTGGGAATGTAGATGAGGCGCACAACCCCGACCACAGAGGCCAAAATGTATAGGAGGCCTGCGACTCTGGCGTTCTTGCTGAGCGAGGTCATGCGCGCTCCTTTGGGCAGGATTGTAGACGAAATACGGACGCGGCATGGAAAAGTTCCCCGCCAGCGGTGTTCGCCGTCCTCTTTGACTGAGCGCTGAACTTCCCGCTTTTACTGAGAGCTTAGAGCTGAGATCTGAGAGCTTGTTCTCAGTCTTTGAAAAGATTGTCGAAAGCGGCGCGCGCGTCATTCGGGCGCTGGGCGGCTTTGCTCGAGGTTTCTTTTTCGATCATCACGCGGATGGAATAAAACTCGCAGTCGTTGCGTTTGTCCTTGGGAGAGATGCGGGCGGGGATGGGCTGATTGCATTCGAAGCGGCTGGAGGGGTCAAAATGCTCGCACTGTTTGCAGGCGTGCAGATCGAAGCCGCACTTGGGACATTGTCCGAGGGGAGCGGCCAGGTTTTGAAGCAGGGCTCCGCACTCGGCACAGCGAGACACAGCGCGCGTGCCTGGCATGTTGATGGGACGCGGGCCAAAAGTATTTTCTCTCTTCGGACCGGGACCTGGGGCCGATGGCTTGTCGAATTCTTTTTTTGCGCCTGCGCCGGAATCCTGATATCCGTGCTGGCGATACTTACGGTCGGACAAAAGCGCCTCCTGGAGAATGTTACAGAGTTCGCTCATTGTCCGCCTTTGGGGGCTCCGGGCACAAGAGTTTCTTTGGCGCGGAAGCCGTTGAACTGGGGGTGCCCGGGCGGGATGCCCGCAGGACAGCCGCCGAAGACGGCGGCGCTACGACGCGTGAAAAGCAACCTTGGCGCGGAAAGCTTCGTCGAAGAAGTGGCTTCGAGGCTTGCTGTGAATTGTGTTTCATATATCCGGGTGCTAACATCCGATACAGAAACACATTGAGTTGAGGAGGCAGGTATGGCGGAACGTGATGGCAACGGGTTCTTGTGGTTCCTGGCCGGACTTGGAGTGGGAGCGGTGGTGGGCGTGCTGTATGCGCCGCGATCCGGCGATGAAATGCGGGATGTGATTCGCTCCAAGGCGCAAGAAGGCGGCGAGCGGGCGCGGCACCAGGCTCGCCGGGCGCGCGAACAGGCCAACGACTGGGTGGATCGCGGCGCCGACGTGATCAACCAGCAGAAAGAGCGGTTCCGCTCGGCATACGAAGCGGGGCGGCAGGCTTACAGCGAGACCACCGCGGCTGGGAGCGAGACGCCTAAGAATATCTAGCGGCAGCAGGAGCAGCCATGACTATAGATGACAATCTCCTGAGATTCTGTATTTTCGTCACCATGTTCGCGGTGGTGTTGCAGGCGCTGATCCTGGGAGCCTTGTACCTCGCCGTGCGTAAGAGCACGGCAAAGATGGAAGCTCTGGCCACCGAGTTTAGCGCCAAGGCACTACCCACGATGGAAACCGCCCAGAACATGCTGGTGGAGCTGCGTCCCAGGCTCGATTTGCTCACCACTAATGTCTCGGAATCTAGCACCCTGGTGCGGAATCAACTGGAACGCATCGACGCCACGCTTACCGATGCACTAGACCGGACGCGGCTGCAGGTGATCCGCGCCGATGAATTGCTGAATCGCACGATGGATAAAGTCGAAGAGACCAGTGAAATTGTGCACAAGACCGTGGTTTCTCCGTTGCGACAGGTTAACGGGCTGATGGCCGCGATCAGCACGGGCGTGGAAGTGTTTCTCGGGCAGAAGAAGCGGCATCCCAAGAACGGCGCGGGCGTGCCGCAGGACGAGATGTTTATCTGATGGTCACGTGTGGGGACGGGGCTTTGCCGCGTCCTAGCGGGGCAAGAGCCCCGCAACCACACGATTTTTTGTTCCTCGTCTTTTATTCTTCCCCGCCACCTTGCACTCTTTCACTTCTTGCGTCCGGCACGTAGATGGAGTGGATTTTTTGTTCCTCGGCTAGCTTTTGGAAGCTGGCGATATCCGCATTCCTTACCTGATCCCAGTTAGCGAGCAATTCGTCCGTCTGCTTTTTCAGCTTCTCGAATTCCTGGTACTCGGACGCAGTGGGAGCAGAGTCGGCGAAACCTGACACAGCCATGGAAAGAAACGCCAGCTTGGCGTCGATTCCCGGGGCGTAGGCCAGGGAATCTTCGCTGGCGCTGATTTTGAAATTGATCAGCGGATCGCGGACCGCGATGAGTTTGGCGTCGAGCGCGGTCGCGCCATCGAACACGGCCTTGGTGGAATCGCCGGGCACGAGACGCTTCTTGAGGCCGGTCAATTGTTCGCGAACATCCTGGATCTGGTTTACGGCTTCGTAGACACGATTCAATTGCTCGCGCACTTCCATCTCAAGTTTGAACTGTTTCTCCAGGTCGCTTTGTGAGGCGGTGACTCGCGGATCAATTTTCAGCTCGAAGGCGGCGGTTACACTTTTGCCATTCGCGGTTAGCCGCACCTGATAGTTGCCGGGCAGGGCGAGCGGGCCTTTGGAGCCGTCGTTGTATTCCCAGAGAAAATAGCCGGGAACGCGATTAGCCTCTTCGTAATGAAGGTCCCACACAAAACGATTCAGACCTTCTTCCGGCTTGATTTGCTTCTCCGGCTTTTTGTCATCGGGATCCAGCGGCTCATCGAGCGGCTCGTTCTTTGTGCTGGAATATTTGCGGATTACTTTGCCCGACGCGTCGAGGACTTCTATCCTTACTTCCTGCTCCGGCTTGGGCGATTGCTTCAGGTAGAAGTAAATCACGGCGCCGTTGGGCGGATTCTTTCCTACGAAGGAGAAATGAGATGGCCCCTCGCCGCTGTGCACGCGGTAGGCGGTCGCGGGGCGGTAGAGATGCATGTCTTCTTTCGCAATGGAGTCGGCGAAGTCGCGGAGCGGGGATACATCGTCGAGAATCCAAAACGCTCTTCCGTGCGTTGCCAGTACGAGATCGTCGTTCTTGACTACGAGGTCGTGGACGGGCGTGATCGGAAGGTTGATTTGCAGCGAGCGCCAGTGCGCTCCATCATCGAAGGAGACGAAAACGCCGCGCTCGGTGCCGGCGTAGAGCAAACCCTTTTTCTTCGGATCCTCTCTTACGGCGCGCACGAAAGATCCGTCGGGAATTCCAGTCGTGATGCGGGTCCAGATGGCTCCATAGT
The DNA here is from genome assembly GCA_963785265.1 of uncultured Acidobacteriaceae bacterium. GTDB lineage: Bacteria > Acidobacteriota > Terriglobia > Terriglobales > Acidobacteriaceae > Acidiflorens. The sequence goes on from CAWAUN010000001.1 coordinate 81,379, forward strand.
CGGTGGTTTTGTATATGTAGGGGGCCAGATCGTCGTTTTGATGCCGATCTACGGCTACGTAGGCCGTGGCGGCATCGTGCGGAGACGCTTCGATCAGGCTGATGCGGCTCCATTCGGCGAGGTCTTTCGGCGTGACGTTGGTCCAATGCTTGCCTTCATCGCGAGTCATCTGAACCAAGCCATCGTCCGTGCCTGCCCAGATGAGGCCTTGCGACAGGGGCGAGGACGCGATGGAGAAAACGGTGTCGTAGTATTCGGTGCCAGTATCGTCGACGGTGACCGGGCCGCCGGAGGGTTGCTGCTTCGATTTGTCGTTGCGCGTCAAATCGCCGCTGATCGCTTCCCAGTGCGTCCCTCCGTCGGTGGTCTTGAAGACGCGCTCGCCTCCGTAGTAAATCGTATTTGGATCTTGCGGAGAGATGACGATGGGCGCGGTCCACTGAAAACGGTGCTCTAACTGGGCCGCGCCACTTGCATCGCTGAGTTCGGGCCAGACGGCGATGTCCTTGACCTGGTTGGTGCGGCGGTCGAAACGGGTGAGGTTGCCCTGATAATCGCCGGCGTAAACGATGTTCGGGTCGCGCGGATCGGGCGCAATGTAGCCAGCTTCGCCGCCTCCTACTGCGTACCAATTATCGCGGCCAATGGCGCCGTCGTCGCTACGGCTGGCTATGGCCACGGTGGAATTATCCTGCTGCGATCCGTACACGTAGTACGGCGTTCGGGTGTCGGTGATGACGTGGTAGAACTGCGCCGTGGGCTGGTTGTCTTCGCGGGTCCATGATTTGCCGCCATCGAGGGTAACGGTGACTCCTCCGTCGTTCGAGGCGATCATTCTTTTTGTATTCTTGGGATCGATCCAGAGGCCGTGATTGTCTCCGTGCGGGACTTTCACTTTATTGAAATTGCGGCCGCCATCGGTGGATTTGAAGAACTCAACATCGGCCACGTAGACGGTGTTTGCATCCTGCGGATCGGCGATGACGTGCATATAGTACCAGGCACGTTGCACGAGCGAGTGACTGCCGTTTACCAGATCCCAACTGTCGCCGCCGTCATCGGAGCGGTAGAATCCGCCACCATCTTTCGCTTCGACGATCGCGTAGACGCGCTCGGAGTTTGCGGCTACCGCCAAGCCGATGCGTCCATAGGGACCTTTGGGAAGACCGTGCTCTTCGATTTTTTTCCAGGTGGCGCCGGCGTCGGTGGAACGATAGATGCCGCTGCCCGGGCCACCGCTCGAAAGCGACCAGGGAGTACGCCTGGCTTCCCAGAGAGAGGCAAACAGGATGTTGGGATTTTGCGGATCGAAGGCTAAGTCGATGGCTCCGGTGTTCTCGTCTTTGTAGAGAACTTTGTTCCAGGTTTTGCCGCCGTCGGTGGTGCGGAAAACGCCTCGCTCTTGGTTGGGACCGAAGGGGTGACCTAGCGCGGCTACGAAAACAATATCGGGATTGCGCGGATCGACAATCACCTTGCCGATGGCGCGCGAATCTTTCAGGCCTACGCTTTTCCAGGATTTTCCAGCGTCCACAGATTTCCAGACGCCGTCACCTTGCGAGATGTTGCCGCGGATGCAGGCTTCTCCAGTGCCCACATAGACTACGTTCGGATCGGAGGCGGCTACGGCGATGCTGCCGATCGATGGCGCTCCATCTTTATCGAAAATCGGAGACCAGGTGTTGGCGCCGTCGGTCGATTTCCAGACGCCACCGCCGGTCGCGCCGAAATAGTAGGTGGTGGGGTCGCCGGGGATTCCGGCGGCGGTCAGCGAACGGCCTCCGCGAAACGGGCCGATGGAACGGTACTTCATGCCTTTGAAGAGCGGATCGCCTTCGTCTTTTTCCTCTTTGTCTTTTTCTTTTTCATCGGATACCGATGCGGACTGGGTGGCAGTGTCTTTTTGCGCGGAATCTAGCTTGCGATTGCGTTCTTTTTGCTGAGAGAAAGTCAGGATGGCGGGAAACAGGACAAAACACGCGAGCACAACCATGTGCATACGCACTTTTTCAATCATCAATTTAACGACCCCGGGGAAAGTATTTGCTGTGGTTCATGGTAATGCCTGGGGCGGGATGGACACAAACGCGTTTTGTCGTATCGTCACAGGCCTTTGCTCAGCGCCGACAAAAATCTTTACACAGGGGCACTGAGGTACACAGAGTTGCACACGGGGATTCAATCGCTACGTACCTGCTTAGTCAACAAACCCTTAACGAAAGCTTGCTGGATTTGTGGCTGGCCCACCTAGAATGTTTCAAACATTTCTCTATCTTCTTGTTTGAAACGGAATGCGCTCGGAATGCAACGTGAGTTTACATCCAACGACTTGATCGTGCTCACGGGAATCAGCGCCCGTCAGCTGCAATGGTGGGATGAACGCGGCATTGTGGCGCCGGCTCGCCAGGGACACCGGCGCATTTACAGCTGGGACGAACTGGTTACGGTGGCGGTCATCTGCCAGTTGCGGCGGCGCGGGTTCTCGCTGCAGCGGATGCGCAAGGTGATTCGGTTTCTGCAGCAGGAGTTTGGCACCAGCCTGGCGGCTACGGTGCGGGCGTCGTCGGAGTATCACCTGCTTACCGATGGCACTCATCTTTATCTGCGGACGTCGGCACGACAGGTGGTGGACCTGTTAAAAAATGCGCGGCAGCCGATGTTCGATATATGCCTGAGCGACGAAGTGCGGCGGGTGCGAGGAGAGATTCAGGCGCGCAAGAAGACGGCGGCCTCGGAACGGGTTCGGTTTTTGCGGCGGCGGAGCGCGTAACTTCTCAGAGTTGAGTGGGGTCAATCGGGGCGTAAACGGAAAGCGGGGGAGGCATGATGATCGGTGAATTGAGCATAATCAACGAGTGGATTCCCGAACAGATGGAACCCGGCACCGTGTTCGTGCTGGAAAATGCGGGGGAAGTGGGGGAGAAGGAAGATCCGTATTGGGCGGTGCTCTCCTGCCCTTCGTGCGGCACGTTGGGATTAATCACGCGCCGGCAGATGGCCGGGTTGTTGCCGACGATTTGCGGGTCGTCTTTGTGCTCGGCGCAGTTTTTTATTAAGGATGAGGAGATCACGCCGCGGAAGCCGTTCTGAATCTCGGTCACTGGCCGGCGAGCAACTCCTCCGCCGACAGTTCGACATCGCGTAGGATGGCTCGCATAAGACCGGGCCCAATGATTTCGCCTGAATGTACAGGCACCGTAGTAACCCTTCCGTCGCTGTGTTTCAGAAAGACGTGACTACCTCTCGTTCGTACAATCTCAAATCCAACCTTTTCGAGAAGGCGTACGACTTACTTGCCCCTCAGACGGGGGAGCCGAGTCATACCGAAATCTGCTGGATACCGACGAGTTCAAGCGATGGGGCGGATTGATTATCCCGCAAACAGAGCTGAATTACTTCCCGAACTCGCTTCATCAGAGTGTCGAGATTTTTCGCCTGGGTGTGGCAACCTCGCAACGCAGGCACGGTCGCGACGTAGTAATCCTCTTCGTCTCGCTCGATCACAACCGTAAATTTCCTCTGTGGCTTCATGTGGGGATTCTAGCACGGGTTCGGGAGCGGTAAAGTTGCCGAGTTCCGCTCGGTTGGGCAGGTGAGAGCCCCTGCCCCTACGCAAGACCTTGACGGGCGAGGACGCCCGTCCCCACTAGCAACTACGGTTTCGGGACTGCCAGGGTTACCGGGACCTGCTCAACTATCTCTATGTCGAAACCTTCCAGCGCGGCTACCCTTCTGGGGTGGTTGGTTAGTATACGGATGCGCTTCAGATTCAGATCGGACAGAATCTGCGCTCCCAGGCCTATTTCGCGGTGTGTTTTGCGCTCGCTTTCTGGCAGCGACGGGAGACGGCGATCGCGATGGAAGGTGAGAAAAGATTGGTCGCCGATTTTTTCCGCCGTGAAACCTTTGGAGGTCTGGTGCAGATAAATCAACGCGCCTCTCCCCTCTTCGGCAATCATCTTCAGAGAGGCTTCCAGGGTTTGATGGCAGTCGCAGCCGGTGGCTCCGAAAACGTCGCCCATAAGACAGTGGGCGTGCATACGGACCAGGACGGGCGCGGCGGAATCATTGATGTTGCCGCGGATCAGCGCCATGTGAGAAGCGCCACCATCCACTTCGCTTTCGTAGGCGATCAGGCGGAAATCTCCGTACTTGGTTCCGACCAGCGCTTCGCCTACACGATGCACGTAACGCTCATGCTGCATGCGGTAGCGGATCAACTCGGCTACGGTCAGCATTTTCATTTCATGCGTGCGGCAGAAAGTGATCAGGTCGGGGACGCGCGCCATGGTGCCGTCGTCTTTCATAATTTCGCAAATGACGCCGGCTGGAACCATGCCCGCCAGGCGGGCTAGATCAACCGAGGCTTCGGTTTGGCCGGCGCGGACCAGGACACCACCTTTGCGGGCTCGCAACGGAAACATGTGGCCGGGGCGGGCTAGGTCGGAGGGGCGCGTCTTCGGATCGATGGCTACTTTGATGGTGTGGGCGCGATCGTGGGCAGAGATTCCGGTGGTCACGCCTTCGCGGGCGTCGATCGCCTCGCAGAAGGCAGTGCCGTATTGCGACGTGTTCTCGCTGCTCATGGGACCAACGCGGAGTTGATCCAGACGATCTTCGGTCATGGCGAGGCAGACCAGGCCGCGTCCGTACTTGGCCATGAAGTTGATGGCTTGGGGAGTGACTTTTTCCGCGGCCAGAGTGAGATCGCCTTCGTTCTCGCGATCTTCGTCGTCGATCACGATGATCATGCGGCCGGCGCGGATTTCTTCGACTGCGGTGGGGACGTTGGTAAAGGGTGAGTTAGGAGTCATGGGTATCACACTGGGTTTAAATTGCGCCGCCCTGAGGGCGACAGTTCGTTCTCATTCTCACTGCCGCGAAACAGATTCTTCATAGCCCGCACAACCCAGCGCATTAGTACGACGATTACGGCCAGGAAGGCGGCCACGATTAGGGCTGCCGCTACCGGGTGGCTGGTTGCCAGCCAGGTCAAGAATACCGCAAGCGTGTCTTCTCCGGTGCTGAGGGCTATGTTTGAAAGGGGCTCGGGGGACGGGGTTACGGCTACTCGGGCCGCAGTCTTGCCTCCGTGGGCGGCTAGGGCGATGGCTCCGCCGGCCAGGGTTGCCAGCAATTGCTTTTCGGGGGAAAGCTGGGAGGTTGCGCCAAAGGCGATCAGGGCGGCGACGGGAATTCTCACGAAGGTGTGGAGAGCGTTCCAGAACAAATCGAAGGCGGGGATCTTGTCGGCGAAAAACTCGATGGCGAAAAGGACGCCCGACGCCGCGATAACCCACCAACTGGACAGCAAATGGAGGCCGAAGGGCAAATCGACCAAGCCAGTGCGGGAGAGCAGTCCGAGAGTGGCAACAGTGGCATACACATTGAGGCCAGCCGCGAAGCTGACGGCCACGATCAGGCCCGCAAGTTCGGAACCGCCAAACTTCATGCCTGCCAGCATATTGGTGGTTGGCCCTCCGTTGAATTCCTAAACAGGAAAGGGCCGCCTGCGGCGACCCTTCGGTAAAACCTTGTTTTCCTTACGGTTACAGGGTGGATTCGATCTCGAAACCCCAAGCTTCGAGCAAGGGCTCGGGAATGTATTTCGAATTCTTGTTGCGCCGAGCCCACTCGCGCAGGCGGGTAGAGCGCAAATACTGGTCGGGGGAGAGTTTGTACTCGTGTACAACCTGCTCGAACTCCGTGATTGTGGGAGTGACTGGGCCGATAGGTTCGGGTTTGCCCCAGTTCGGATTTCCGCGTCGCTTAGCCATGAAAAATATACCCTCTTGTGAAATAAGGACTTCCGCTATTTGTTAAGCCACCGTTATTAGGCCGCTGTAACTTTGATTCCAATCAGTGCCCAAGGGATTCACGGCCGACGAAAAGACGTTGACGCGGAATCAAGCCCTCCAGCCTTATGGAAGCTATTGATAATAATAGGTTTTTCTACGTAAGTCAATAGAAAAGTTGGGTTCGGCAGGCCATTTGTAGTATCCCCTTTGGCTACAGGCAGTTGCAGTTTCGAGACAAGACAACCGACTTTGCAGGTTCCTGAGCACTCTCCCTGGGCTCGGACATCCCCTAAAGGGACATCGCAATTTCCAGCTTACGGCATCGCTGAAGCGATGCCCTGATACGAACCCTAGCTTTTCAGATGTCCGTAAAGCGCGATTGGTTTCCGTAAAGCCGGGCATCGTTCACTGGTGGCCCGAGACGGGGCAAGCCCCGTCTCTACTGGGCGGGCAGTGAAGAGGTGAACCTTAATGGGAAAACCTGATGTGACCGCAGTAACCGGAGGATTGGGCCATTGCGTTGACCGGGGAATCTTCTACCCTTAGAGTGCGACAAGGGGATGTTTCAACCCCAAGTTTAGGACCGGCCGATCGCCCCCGATCTGGCGCATGCCGCGGCAACTCAAAGGATTATTACCTCAACAGCCCCGGCAGCCTGCGCAGGCGGAGAAAGGGAACACACAGCGGTCTGAAGCGAATTCATAAATGATGAACTTGAAGTCTCTGCTGCTGAGTACGGATGAAAAGACGGTGCGGACGCTGCGCCGGGTTCTCAGCGATTTGGAAATCGACGTTGAACACTGCCGAGTGGCGGATGATGCCGTCCGCCGGATCACGCGCCAGCGGTACGAAGCAATCATCGTCGACGGGGCCAATGCGGAAGAAGCTCGAAGCGTGCTGGGAGCAGCGAAAGCGGCTCCTGTGAACCGGCGGGCGCTGGCGATTGCACTGGTGGAAGGATCGGTTGGACTGAAGGGTGGGTTCGAAATGGGAGCCCATTTCGTGCTCCACAAACCGTTTGCGGTGGAGCGCGCCAAAGCCAGCTTTCGCGCGGTGCGCGCATTGATGAAGCGGGAACGGCGGCTGCAGATGCGGGTTGCGGTGCAGGTTCCAGTGGAATGTTTTGGGAGCAACCGCTACCAAGCGACGACGCTCGACCTGTGCGAAGGCGGGATGGCGATTCGGTTTTCCGGACGCGTGGCCAAAGAGAGCCCGCTACGCTTCTCGTTAGCTTTGCCGGGCGCTAGCGAAGCGCTCGATATCTATGGAGAGCTGGCCTGGGGAGGCAGCGACGATCATGCCGGCGTACGTTTCAAGAATGCCAGCGACGAACAGCGCAAGGTGCTTCGCGAATGGCTGAACGGCCAGCTTCCCGAGCCCGAACCGGACGACCCACCAGTGATTTGCCATCTGACCGACCTGAGTCTTGGCGGCTGCTATTTGACGACAGGCTCGCCGTTCCCGAGAGGGACGCGCGTCACGGTTTCGATCAAGATCGCCGACGCTGAGTTTCGAGCGGCGGGCATCGTATTGGTGGCGCATCCGGAATTTGGAATGGGATTGGAGTTTCTCCAGAGCACGGCCGAACAGCGCGAACAGGCGCAGCGGTTGATTACTACACTGCGCGCCAACGCGGAGAGGTCTCCCGACCTTCAGGTCGAACCGGACGGACTGGAAATGTCGTGTGCGGAGGACGGCAGTGCGTTCCGGGCTTCCACCAGCGAGGACTCGGGAAGTGAAGACGCACTGGTCGAGCTTTTCCGGCGCAAGTTTGAGGTGCCGGTGGAGAACTTTCTGGCGCAGATGCGGGAGCAGCGGGAGCAGGTCAGTTCCTAGCTCTTAGCTCTTAGCAAAATTCTTTTTCAGTTGAGCTTGGACACACGGGCCACGGCTAATCCTCTTTTTTCGCTTCGGGAATTACCTCACTCACTTCGGCTCGCTGCAGCAAATACGCTCCTGGACCCTGGTTTCCGCGAATCGAACGGCAGAATTCACCAACCACGAACCCGGTTTTTAGGGCTTCGCTAAAGGCCCACCTGGTCGCTTCGCGCCACTCTCTGGCCAGGCCCATGTCGGCTTGCTCGACCTCTAAAATATCGCCCGGAATTTCAATACTCACGCGTTGCCTTGCCAGGGATTGGGCTAGATCGGCGCAAGCTGGTTTGCCGCTGGGATCGAAACGAACTAGCGGAGCCAGGAGGCGCAGGGCATCGATGGTTTCCGCGCGCGTGGTCGTGTTCTTGCCCGCCAGTCGATCGCGCACTCGCTTCGAATTCAAGATCCACCGCACCCACAAGCGATCGGTCCCGTTGCGATGCAAGACGCTGGAGGTTTCCGGGCCGTAGAAATTCACCTTATAAGTGTCGGAAACCACACCGAGTTTGGAAAAATTGAAATGGGCGTTGCGGCTTTGCAGCGGATCGTAGGTCCAAGTCATCTCATGAACGCCCATGGCCATGGCTCGCTCCCGCTGCGCCTGCTTCAGGCGCGAGCCTAGATCGAGATGGCGATAGGCATCGAGCACGGCTAGCATATGCGAGTGGATGGTCGTCTGTCCGTGTTCGCGGCCGAGGAACCCGAAGGCGAAGCCTACCAACTTTTCGTTATCTATCTCCTTATCGAAGGCGCCTACGAAAATGTTGCCCGCCGTCTTCAGGGCGATGGCCAGAGTGAGGGGCAGGGCGTCGTCGTCGGCCATTCCCCAGACTTGTTTTTCTAGCGCTTTCAGCTGGCTGAGGTCATCGATGCTCTTGAGGTCGCGAATTGCGGTCTTTGCGGCGGGCCGGGACGTCATCGGCTAACCTTGGCGAGCTTTCGGTCTCTTCGCATGGTGGTCTTCGCGCACACATCTGGTGATGGAGAAAGACAACCGTGTACAGGATGGGTGCTTGCTTGTCAATATGAATCAAGTTCGGTGGTGGAATCAGCATTTTCCTCAGGGCTATAAAACCCAAGTTCGGATTCGGCTGGTAGCGTGTAGAGACGGGGCTTGCCCCGTCTGGGGCCACCTATGAACCGTTTTTTTCTGCGGCATTTCAAGTCGCGGCCTTCCCTCGACCGGCCCGTTCCACGCATCTTAATCTACGTGCTAACCTCGAATTTGGAGAGGAAGACTACCGTGAAGGCGATTACTAAGCTGCTGCGTTGGACTGCTCTGATCGTGCTGGGAAACTCGCTGGCGCTGGCTGCGGATCGAGGCACGCTGGTGCGCGAGGCTATCCTTTATCTGTCTCCCGACACCACTTCCAGTAAGCTCGCGCAGATCGAGCGCGGACGAGAACTGATTCTGCTGGATAAGAGCCCAAAGTGGCTGCACGTGGAAGCTTTGCTCGGCGCTTCGCTTACTCCGGACCCAGCATTTATTTTTGACGACGAGCAGCAGGTGAAAACCATTACGGGCTGGGTGCTGGATACAGGCGTGGTTTGGTCGTCGACTCCGAATGGCGACCGCATTCTGTTCGGAGCGGCGGTTGATGCGGAGGACGAGGCCAGTCGCCGCCACGGACGGCGCGGCGCGGCGCAGGATGCTTTGCGGCTCTATCGGCGCGCGTACGATATTTTTCCAGCTTCTCCGCTGGCGGGCGAGGCGCTGTACCGCGCGGCTGACATTCGCTGGCAGATCGATAAATCGGATATGGCATCGCGGCCCTCCGCACGCGAGAAAGACCCTTACCTGCGCGGAACGATCGACGAGCAGGGTATGAAGCTGGTGATGAAGAAGTTTCCGGATACGAAGTGGGCGCAGCTTGCCGCTTTTCACCTGCTTGACAACAAGCTGTGCGGAGACTGGCAGGGATCTTCCAAGTGTCCTGAAAAGGAAGCCGACATCTACGAAAAGTACGTGAAAGAACACCCGGAATCGCCGGCTGCACCGGAGGCGCTGTATGACGCGGCTTCCCGCCGAGCGGCGCTGATTGAGATTTATAAGACAGAGGATCAAGCAAAGAAGTCGGAGCAATCCAAGAACCTGGCGATCGCGCTGGCGGAGCAGTTAGTCTCCAAGTACCCGCAAAGCGACTGGTCGTCTCGCGGACAAACCTTACTTTTTCTGGTGCAGCAGGGGTCGCCGACTTACGGCAACGCGATTCAGTAGGGCAAGGCGTCAGGTCTCAGGAAAACCCCAGTTCCTGAGAACTAACAACTGCGATCTAACTATCGCTTGAGTACAAGCCCTCTTGCCGGAAAAAAGCTCAACTATCAGCATTCAGGCCACTATTCATTATTTCGATCCGTTGCATTATTTGTTGACACCCGCTCCTTTTCTTTATTAAATGATCGGTTTCCTAGCCCAGGATTATTTATGAGGCAGTAACAACCGTTCCGGAAAGGCGCCGTATGTCAATGAATCGGATTTCGGTGGTGCTGATGCTGTCGGTGCTGTGCTTAGGCTCGCTTGCTTTCGCGCAAGGCGGAGCAACGGGCGCCATTAGTGGCGTGGTCCAGGACGCATCTGGAGCCGTGATCGCGAACGCCAAGGTGAACGTGACTAGCGAAGCGACGGGCGAACTCCTGCGCCAACTGAAGACGGATGCATCGGGGCTGTTCAACGCCACCCTGTTGCCCGTGGGCACCTATACGGTGGAAGTAAATGCGGCCGGCTTTCCTGTGACCAAGTTCCCGGGCGTGACGGTGAGCATCACGGAAACTACGCGCATCACGGCGACGGTGAAAGTAAGTACGGTGAAGGAAGTTGTGGAAGTGCAGGCCGAGGCGGAGCAAGTCGATACGACGGATGCCACCACGGGAGAAGCGATCGGTTCCACAACCGTTAGCACGCTGCCGCTGGCCACGCGGAACTTCCAGCAACTGCTTGATCTTTCGGCAGGCGCTTCCGCGGACTTGAACAGCGCTGCCTCGCTGGGACGTGGCAATGTGCGTATCGACGTCAATGGTGGGAGAGAAGATAACAACAACTACCTGATCGATGGAGTCTCGGCCTCCGATTACTCGTTCGGGGAACTCACGTTTACCCCGGTCCCTAACCCCGACTCGATCCAGGAATTCAAAGTCGGCACGAGCTTGTATGACGCCAGCCAGGGACGCAATGGCGGAGGCAACATTAACGCCATTCTGAAAAGCGGGACCTCCGGCTTCCACGGAGATGTTTGGGAGTATTTCCGCAACACGAGCCTGGATGCCAACGATTTTTTCATTGGGCGCTTCGATCTGAAGCAGAATATTTTCGGGGGTGATCTCGGTGGTCCGATCGGCGAAAAGGCTAAGCTGGGGTACTTCTATGTGAACTACCAGGGAACGCGGCAGCGCAGCGGCGATTCGCTTGGAACTTATGTCAGCAACGCTATCGTTCCGGTGCTGCCTACAGCGCGCGATCAGGCCACGCTGCTCAATACCTTTTTTTGCGGAGCGGCGTGTAACGGAGCTACAGCTACGGCCATCGATCCGGTCGCACTGGCGCTGCTGCAGACGCCGGGAACTCAGTTTGGGAAGGGAGTAGGGGGCGGCTGGCTCATTCCCAGTGTCGCCGGCACGCCCGGTTATACCTGCAATCCTAACTGCGTGATCAACACGGGCACCGTGACGCTCAGCGTTCCGGGACGCTATACCGAGGATCAATTCACCGCCAACTGGGACCGCGATTTCAACAATGGCAAGGATCGCCTATCGTGGCGGTTCTTCTGGTCCGATTCCGAAACCTATGAACCCTTCGGCGCGGATAACCTGCAGGTGCAGACGGGCTACCCGGCGGTTGCCAGCAACCTGAATTTCCCGCTCGATATCCCGTTGCGAGGGCGCTTCGGGAGCATCGCCGAGACGCACTCCTTCAGTAATGCGCTGATCAATGAATTTCGGTTTGGCTTGAACGTGATCAGCGACTCCCTGCAGAACGTTCTCGTGCCTGGGACTTCGCCTTCCGAGCTGGGCATCGACAACGGATCGGGTGCGCCTAACATGTACCGGTTCCAGTTCGCCAGCGGCTTGCAAATTGGACCGTTTCCCAACCAGCTGCAATCGGCGCTATCGGATTCTTACGTCTATCTCGATACGGTCAGTTGGACGAAGGGGCGTCACTCGTTCCGTTTCGGCGCTGAAGTCGACCGCACTTCGATTCGCCGCAATCTCCCGGTGCTGGACAATGGTCTGCTGTTCTTCGTTCCTGGAGGCGTCAGCGGCCTGGATTATTGGCAGAACTTCCTGTTGGGGTCGGAGACGTTTGGTGAAGGTGGTGGTGGCGCAGCCAACCACGATTACATCATTCCCGCATTTGCCGGGTTTGCGCAGGACGATTGGCGGGTGACGCCATCTTTTACGCTCAACCTGGGGTTGCGCATGGAGTGGGTGGGCGCGGCTTACGACAATCTCTGCCACTTGGGCAACGCGATTCCCGGGAACGCCAATCTGACGGGCGTTGCGTTCGTCTATCCGAGTTGCGTGAGTAAGTTCGGTATTCCGGGTTTGAGCGGTACGCTGAACAATGCCGCGCTGAATAACGAATATGCGAGAGTGCCGGAACCGCGCATCGGATTCGCCTATGACTTGGGCGGGAAGCATAGCACGGTAGTTCGCTCGGGCTACGGCATCTACAGCGTCCGCGAAGATATTGGCGCGGTGGACAACCTGTCGTTTACGGCCCCAATTTATCCGGTGCTCGTGACCGGCAACGCGCCTTATAACGGTTCGCCTGGGACGGGCATGGCAGGCATTTTTGCGGGAGCACCGCCCTTGGGAACGGTGAGCCCAGCTTTCTTGCCGACGCCCTCCATTCTTCAGAATTTTGCCCCTTGTGGTGTAGCCGGTGGAATCACGTCGCAGTGCCCAGTGTTCTCCGGCACCGCCATTGACTACATCAATCTGGCGGTTCCGCTGCACTGGGTTGTACCTACCACGCAACAGTGGAACTTCTCGATCCAACACCAGTTGGGCAGAGATTGGGTGCTCGAACTCGGATACGTGGGCACCAAGGGAACGCGTCTGCGTTCTACCTTTGATCCTGACCAACCAAGGCTGGCGAGCCCGACCAACCCCATCACCGTGAACTGCGCCACCAACTGCTTAACAGGAACCGGCGCTCCAAGCTCAACCCAGATCACGACCAACACGGGGGCAACGGGTGCTGGCAACTTCGAGGCGCGGGCGCCGTACCTGGGGATTAATCCGCAGGCATTTGAGGCGTTCTATCCCAACTCCGATTCCCACTACAACGGATTGCAAGCCACCGTTTCGCACCACTTCTCGAAAGGGCTGTACTTTCAAAGCGCGTACACGTGGTCGAAGTCGATCGACGACGTTTCCACCGCCAGCGTGGCGTTCCTCACGCGCGTGAACGATCAGAACTGTGCGGCATGCTCGCGAGGTCTTTCCGACTTCGATCATCGCCATCGCTTCGTCACCAGCTTCAATTATGCGCTGCCTTTTATGGTGAACCGAAAAGATGCCATGGGATACGCATTTGGCGGGTGGGAAATCAACAGTGTGATCGTTGCGCAATCGGGCTCGCCTATTACGATTGCGGATTCGTCTGGCGGCTCGGCTTATCAACTGGCCAGCCCGTCTTCCACGGCCAACTTCGCGCCGGGTTTCGATTGCAGCAATGCTTTGAATACGGGCGGCACCTTCAGCAAAGTCGCCAACTGGGTCAACCCTCTTGCTTATAAACCGGCGCCCGTCGTGCCAAATTCCCCGGACATGGCCACCGGCTACGGCGATTCTCCGCGCAACTGCATCATCGGCCCGAAGCAGGTGAACGTCGACTTCACGCTAGGCAAGGCGTTCAAGATCGGCGAAAACGGGAACCTGAGGTTCCGCACCGAGTTCTTCAACCTGTTCAACCATCCCAACTTTCAGAACCCGCAGTTTACCGGGAATGCGAACGTCGAGGCCGGTCCTGCCATTGGCGAGATCACCCAAAGCAACGGTACGCCGCGGTTAGTGCAGTTCTCGTTGAAGTATTCGTTCTGATTTCGAAGATGGCGGAGGGAGCCGACATACGTGCGCTCCCTCCTTGCTAATCCTTGGGGATAGACGCCGCCATTCTCTGTCACGGCTGTCGGGCTTCGCTCGCATTCCAATCTAGGCTGGTTTCGTTCCTTTCCGGCATAATCATCATCTGAAGTATTAACCTGATCGGGTTCAGCGCTGACAGTACAGCGCTTCTTAGGAGTGTGTCGCTATGTTGTTTTCAACTTGCGTGCAGAATGGCCGATTCCGCATTTTGCTTTTTCATGTGGCTGCTTGTTCTTGCTTCGTGTGGGTCGCCGCTCTGGGCTTTGGACAACAAGCGTCGCCGCAAACGTCAACTGCGGGCACTAAGGACGCGAACGCAAGGCCTGAGGCGGACCAAACCGCCATCGATAAAGGCGACAAGGCCAGGGCGATGGGAACTCGTCCGGCAGAACCGGCTCCGGTGTTGCAGCAATTGAATTCGGCGATCGAGCAGCTTACGGCCCGGATTTCTCCGGCAGTGGTGCAAATTCTGGTGACAGGGTTGGGGGCCGTCGACGAGAGCACCCGCGGCGAAACGGCGCTGATCACGCGCGAGCATGCGATCGGATCGGGCGTGATCGTGGACCCGGACGGCTACATCATGACGAATGCCCACGTGGTGGAGGGGGCGCAGCGGATTCACGTGGCGCTTCCCATGGCTTCGGTCAATTTTCCCGACCAGATTGCTCCTGAGGGCAAGCAGCGGATTGTTGAAGCACGACTGGTCGGCCTCCACAAGGAGACCGATCTTGCTCTCATCAAGATTGATGAGACTGGCTTGCCCACACTTTCGCTGGGCAGCCGCCGGCCGGTGCATCAGGGAGAATTAGTGTTTGCCATGGGCAGTCCCGAAGGACTGGCGAATTCGGTGACCATGGGCGTGGTGAGTTCGGTGGCTCGGCAGGCGGATCCCAGTCGTCCCATGGTTTACATTCAAACCGACGCGCCCATCAACCCGGGCAATAGCGGCGGGCCGCTGGTGGATAGCGACGGGTACGTGGTCGGGATCAACACTTTCATTCTGTCGGAAGCGGGAGGGAGCGAGGGGCTGGGATTTGCGATCCCGGCGCGAATCGTGCAATTCGTTTACGAGAGTCTGCGCAAGTATGGACACGTGCATCGCATCGAGGTGAAGGCAGGCGCGCAAACCATCACCGAGAATCTGGCCAAGGGATTGGGGCTGGCGCAAAATTGGGGAGTGGTGATCGATGACGTCACGCCGGGAGGTCCGGCCGACGCGGGCGGGCTGAAGATCGGAGACATTGTGTTGCGCGCCGACGGGCGCCCCATTGGCACGTTGCCCGCGTTCACAGCTGCTCTCTATCTGCATCCGCTGGATGCATCGCTGAAGCTTGAAGTGCTGCGCGGAACCGAGCGCAAAACGCTTTATATTGCGGCGCTGGAGATGAAGGATCCGATGGATGCGCTGCCGGATCTTGCGAATACGCGAGAGAATCTGGTTTCGCGGCTGGGGATACTGGCGCTAACCCTGGATGATAAGTTGCGTTCCGTGGTGGGCGATCTGCGGATTCCCACCGGCGTCATAGTAGTGGGACGCGTAGCGAATTTTCTGAGTGCGGCTTCTGGTCTGGAGACGGGTGATGTGATTCACAGCCTGAACGGCAGGCCGATCGACTCTTTGGATTCTCTGCGCGACGCGCTACGTCCGCTCAAGCCCCACGATGCGGTCGTGCTGCAGGTGGAGCGCGCAGGGGGATTACGCTGGCTGCCGTTCGAGATGGAGTAGCATCGGCAGGAAATCAGCTGCATCGAGTGATCGTGAAAACATTCTAGCTGGCCAGTTACCAGTTACTGTGGACCGGCCTTGAGTCGATCGCCGTCGGGGATGACTACCTGCTCCTCTGATTTCGGTTGTTGTCTCACGATCTCACCGATCAGAAACAAGTCGGTCAACAGCGCGCGGAGATGAATAGAAGCGTTCAGATTGTCAATCAACTGCGAACTGATGCCCGGCTGCGCCAGAACCAGTTCGATGGCGGCGAGCGAATCGCGAGCATCGCGATCGATAACCGCGCAAAACGCCAGGTATTTGTCGGCGGGCCCCAACCCTTCCGTTTTGATTGCCATCGCGCAAGTCTCGGCCAGGCCGCTCAAGGCATTCGCGGCGCGCTCCAGAAACGCACGCACTTGTCCGCCCGATTTGCTGCCCTGGTCACTTGGAAGCCCTTGCGCCGCGTAGGCGAGCATAAACTCGTAACACTCTTCGATCGCATCGCAGCGATTCAATATTTCAGCCAGCATCGGTTAGCCCTCGGCCTCCAACCCTTTGGACGTCGATCTCGATGGTGAAGAAGATGGTGAAGAAGATGACGAAGATGATGTGTCGACCACCCACCGCCTGGGATCATGCTCCTGCAAATAAAAGTCGCGGTCCATCCAACCGAAAATCATTGACTTCGTGATCGGCAACTTCTCCGGCCGGAGCCCAAAGTAAACATGCATGATGACCAGAGCAATCAATCCCACGCCAGTCAGCCCGTGCAACACATACATCAGTCCCCAGGTCAGATCGCTGAACAGATACGGGTTGCGGGGGAAGAAGACGGTGCGCACGCGAAACATCATGAAAATGCCCGTAGGAATCACGCACAACCCGCACAGCATTATGACGCCGTGGAAGAGTTTGTTCTCGAGCGGATACTTGGCAAACTTTTGCGGCGGCGCCGCGGCCAGTCCGAAAAAGCGGCGGACTCTTTTATATGCGTCCTCTATATCCGTTTTATCGGGCCAGATCGACCAGAAGTCGAGCCAGAATGAGGCGTGGATGATGTGAAACAGGACAGAAACCGTCAACACGATGCCCGCGATCCAATGGTAGGTGATCCAATTGAATTGGACGCCCAGTTTCGGAAGGAAAGCAGTGAACAGCAGGGTCAACATCGAAGCGGCCATGATCCAATGAAACAGGCGCGCCACCAGCGAGTGCCTCGGAACGTGCTTGGGGATTTGCGGAACCGCCAGCGGGGAAGCATCGTTCGCAAATTCTTTTTCCCTGGCGAAATACCTAAGCCAAGTCGAATGACCAACCAGGAAAAGCAAACCCGCAATCGCCGCAACCCAAATGAGAAACCAGGCAATATGGATCGGGACCGTCTGCCCCCAGGGATTCGTGGCCAATTCTATGAAGCCCACGTGGCCTCCTCGACGCCGCCAATGGCGCGTTTCACGAGATTCCGCATCAGCGGGACTTTGTAGGCGTTGAACTGCAATGGGACTGCCCCTTGCACGGCCAGCTTTCCCGCCATCTGACCCGTTGCCGCATTTCGCGGCTTGCCGCGTACGGCATCCTCGACTGCTTTCAAACGCAATGGACGAGCGGCAGCACCGTTCACCGCGATGCGAATGCGCTCAATCCTGTCTCCCGATATCGCCATGGCGGAAGCCACATTCATGAGCGGAAAATCCCAAACATTCCGATCGCGTACCTTCTCAAAATAAAATTCCGTGCCCGCCCAGGTCGACGGAATTCGAATCGCAGTCAGCAGGTCGCCCGGCTGCAAAATATGCAATCGCGTAATGTCGATGTCGGGACCGATGAAGTAATCTTCCGCATCCACCACGCGCTCGGCCTTGCGGGTGCGAATCACGAACTTAGCATCCAGGGCGATCAGGGCCGGAGCGGAATCAGAAGGATTCACCGCCACGCAGCGTTCCGCGTGCAGAATCGCGTGCTCGCGATTGCGGCCCTCTGGAGTATCCGCATAGCAAATGTTGCCGCCCGCGCGGTAGCAAGGCCAACCGGCGCGGTAATACCAGCAGCGCGTGTCCTGAGAAACATTGCCGCCAAGCGTCCCCTGGTTGCGGATTTGCGGCGACGCCACGACCCCGACCGCCTGCGCCAGCAGACCATACTTCTGCTTGATGATGGGATGATTCGCCACGCCAGTAAGCGTGGTCATGGCGCCAATCTCGATGCCGTCGCTGGTCGTGCGAACTCCGCGCAGTTCCTCGATTCCGCTGAGTTCCACCACCACCTTGGGCTTCCTAATGCGATCCTTCAGCCAGTCGAAACTATCCATACCGCCGGCCAACACCCAGGCGTCGGGTCCGTGCTGTGCGAGAAGATTCTGTGCATCGGCAACCGAACTCGGCTGATAAAGCTCGAAAGCGGGCATTACATCTCGGATCACAGCCATATCTTTTATTCCAATCTCCCCAGCACCTGTTTAATCAAATATGTGTAATCAAATATGCGCCATCAGGGGATGCTGCATCGGCCGCCCCGCTTCCAGCGACGTCAGAATCGTGTCGGCATTGACTGGCGCCCGCTGGAAAATTTCATCGCCGAGCGCATCCGAGAGCGCGTTCAAGATGGAAGCGCATCCGCCAGCAACAGGAGGCTCGCCGACCCCGCGCGCGCCCACTGGCGTTTCCGGGTCGGGAATATCTAACGCCGACCATTGCATGTCGACCGGTACATCGAGAATCGTCGGCGGCTTGCTGTGATGGAAGCGCTTAGAAACCATCTGCCCGTAGTGCGGATCAAAAACCCACTTCTGTCCGATAGCGTGGCCGATGCCAAGCGTCGAGCGGCCAAGCATCTGCCCACCGAGCGCGCGCGGATGAATCACCGTCCCGACATCGCCCGAGGCCAGGAAATCGACAATGTAGTACTTGCCGGTTTCGACATCGACCTCGACCTCAGCGAAGCTGGCAACATACGAAAACGTGACGCCATCGCGTGGGTAATTGTCCTTCGCTGCCGCGACCAAACCCTGGCCCGCCAGCGCAGCCATCGAAGCCTTCGTCAGCTTATGAACGTCGGCGGGCGGCTCGTGGCCATCATATACACCACCCAATTCAATTGCGTGCTTTGCAGCTTGCGCCAGCGTCATACCGCCCCCGCCGCCCTTGCGGAAAACACGCTCGTTCGCGACTTCGTACTGGTCTGGCTTGCCGCCGAGTTTCTTGGCGGCGATTTCCTTCAGCTTTTTCCTGGCGTCCATCGCGGTAGCGTAGGCCGCCCGCGTCATCGCGTGAGTGGTCTGGCTGCCGCCGGATACACAGGTGAAGGGAAGATTCTTGGTTGTATTGCCCCACACTACATCGCATTTTTCCCACGGTACGCCGAGAACTTCCGCGCCCGCGCGATGCACATCAATCACCGACTCCGTCCCCAGGTTGCCAATCCCCGACTGGAAGGTAATCCGGCCATCAGGCGTGATGACGAGCAGCCCGTCAAATCCGATGGTGCCGCCAACGTAACAACTCAGTGACACACCGACGCCGCGAACTTTCGTCCCCATTCTTTTCGGAGTGCGCGCCACCCGCTCGCTCCACTTGAATTGCTCCGCGCCGCGGTCGAGCGCTTCTTTCAGAAACGCACTGGTGGTATGTTGCATCTTGCCTTGTTGAAGTGGTCCGAACGGCGCTTTGCCCTCCGGGCAGTTGATGCGCCGGATCGCCACCTGATCGACTCCGAGCTTGCGGGCAGCTTTAGCGATGATCGGCTCGAGGATGACAATCCCCTGCAGCCCTCCGGGCGAACTCTGCGCGCTGCGGGGCGGAGTATTCGTCAGCACCGTCACTCCGCGCCAGCGCATGGCTTGCGGTTGGTACAACAGCGAGACGATGCGGCCCGACGACGGGGCATCCCCCACGGCATCGTAGGGACCGTTGTCGCAAATTACGAACATATCGAGAGCGGTGATTCGCCCTTCTTTCGAGAAGCCGACTTTCATCCGTCCCTGAAAACCGGGGCGCGCTCGCCCGATGAATGTCTCCTCCTCGCGGCTGATGCGCATCATCACGGGCGCATTCGTTTTCTTCGCGAGCAGCGCGGGGATAATCATCGTCACGCCGCCGGTAATTTTGCTGCCAAAACCACCTCCGGTGTATTCGCTGATAAAGACAATTTTGTCGGCGTCGATATTCAACCAGCGCGCGATCGCGGGTAGGGTTTGAGCCGTGCTTTGCGTACCCGTGTGAATGTAGACTTTGCCGTTCTGCCAGTAAGCCATCGCGCTACGCGTCTCAAGCGTCTGATGGCTCGTGTCCGGCGTCAGGAACGTTTCGTCCAGCACGAGCGCAGCATTCTTGAATCCGGAATCGAGATCGCCAAACGACCATTCGTCGGGCGTTTTGCCCATCGGTAGACGCCCATGCTTCTCTTCTTCGAAGTCATTCTTAGTCCATTTGATTTCCGTGACTGCGGGCGTGCCCGGGCCTTGTCGTGTCATCGGCCGTGTCCACACGTTGCCATCGGTGCGCGGATTCGGACCACCTGGCCGCAAAGTATCCAGCGGATCGGTCACGAAAGGAAGCGGTTCGAAATCAATCTCAATTTTCTCGATCGCCTCCGCGGCCGTGAGTTCGTCGACCGCGGCCACGGCAAGAACCGGCTCGCCTTGATAAACCGGCTCCATGGTGAGACCACGTTCTCCCCACTTGCTAGCCTTGATCACGGTGCCATTATCGGTAAGCGTATCGGCTGGCGCGGGAAGATCGTCGGCGGTGAGAATGCCTTTCACGCCCGGCATTCTGAGCGCAGCCTTGGCATCGATCCGCTTCACGCGGGCGTGCGGCATGGGGCTGAGCAGCAACTTGCAGAAGAGCATGCCATCGACCCGAAAGTCTTCCGCATATTTCGCCTGGCCCGTCACCTTGGCATAGAGATCCGGCGTGGAATAGTTTTTGCCGATCAGCTTGTGGCCGGCCCCGTATTGCCGTTCAGCGCCTCTCGTGGCCGCATCGGGCTTCGTGTTGTGCAAGCTGTCATCCAAGACTTGTCCTCCGCATATTCTCGGCGCCGCGCATCAACGCGGTAAGAACTTTGTCGTAGTCCTGGCAGCGGCAGAGGCATCCCGAAACGCCGTACGCCAGTTCCTGGCGGGTGGGATTGGGGTTTGTCTTCAGATATCCCACTGCGGTCATGATGAAGCCCGGCATACAGAACGCACACTGAAATCCCTGTTCGTCAATGATGCCCTGCTGTACGGGATGCAAGGTTCCGTTTGCGTTCGCCAAGCCTTCGATGGTCACAACTTTCCGTTGCCGCACGGTGTGGGTGAGTACCGAGCATGAATAGTGCGGGATATCGTCGATGAGCACGGTGCACGATCCGCATTCGGCGCGGTCGCATCCCAGCTTTGTGCCGGTGAGGCCAAGCTTATAGCGCAGCGTCTGCGCCAGCGTTTCTTGCTTCATTACGTCAACGCGACGTTGCTGACCGTTTACGTTGAGAGTGATCAGCCGCTCGCCCACGCCGGAGGTCAAGGGCTGGCCATGGAGCAGCGTGGAGGCGCGAAACAGATATCCGGCGGACGATGCCGCCAGGCCGCTAGTGATGACCCCTTTAATGAAATTGCGCCGGGAGACTGCGTGCGTCGCGTTTTCGATTGCCTCGGCGCTTGTCTTCTCAGCCATGCCGGGTACCCTTTGGTCCGATGCTGCCGCTGTTAGACGCTCTCGGGAAGAAAACCGTTGTGAAGTTTCACACTTAATAACAATTTCGATTATCAAAGCCAATGTCTGGATTCGGAAATTTCAACTCTCTGCGAACGGCTGGTGTCGGGTCCCGACAGTGTGGCCAGGGGATCGATGCCCGTAGTATAAAAATAGAGCCCCAGCGGACGAAAAAATGGAAGCGAACCCGATTCTATTCCGCGATCTGACTTACATATTCGTATCTGCCGTAGTCGGAGGCCTGCTGGCGTGGCGCCTTCGCCTGCCTCTGATCCTCGGGTTCGTCGTGGGCGGGATCGCTATCAGCCCATTCACACCCGGCCCGCAGTTATCTGATTTGCACACCTTCGAGATATTTGCCGAGGTTGGCGTGGTTCTGCTGATGTTTTCGACGGGGGTCGAGTTTTCGATACCCGATCTGAAGCGCGTGAAATGGGTCGCTTTGGTCGGTGCGCCCATTGGGATTTTATTCATTCTGGGCCTCGCCGTCGCCGTGGCAAAACTTGCGGGATTCAGCATACGAGAGGGAGTTGTCATCGGAGCCACCATTTCCGTTGCCAGCACCATGGTGTTGGTCCGACTGCTGAGCGACAGCGGCAAGATCAATACAACATACGGCCACGTCATGATCGGCATCACCCTCGTGGAAGATCTTGCCGTCATCTGTATGACGGTGATCCTTCCGGTATTCAGCGGCTCCGGGGACGGGCTTTTCATGAAGGCCGCATGGACTCTCGGTAAAGCTCTGGTGCTCCTGGTTCCCCTGGTTTTTCTCGCGATAACAGTGATCCCGCGACTCCTGCGGCGAGTCAAGTTGACTTGTAACTCCGAACTTTTACTGCTCGTCGCCATCGCCATCTGTCTTGGGACTGCTGCGCTGGCGCAGCTGGTTGGATTTTCGGTCGCACTGGGCGCATTCCTTGCCGGACTATCCATCAGTGGTTTACCGGACCTTCACGATGCGCATACTCAGCTTGTGCCTCTTCGCGATGCTTTCGTGGCGCTCTTCTTCGTCTCGCTCGGAAGCCTGATTAATCCCAAGGTTCTCTTGCACAGCCTGCCGCTGCTCGGATTGCTGTTACTGCTCATTGTGATCGGCAAATTTCTGGTCTGGACGATAATTGTGTGGCTCTTCCGCTATCCGATCCGGACCGCAGTCGCGGTGGCCGCCGGGCTGACCCAGATTGGCGAACTATCGTTCGTGGTGATGCAAGCCGCGCGCTCAACGGGAATGGTGGCCGAGAATGTTTTCAGCACAGTGATCGCAGCATCCTTGATTTCGATATTGCTAAATGTGTTCATCGTCCGTGGCACGTTCCGATGGCTGAGCAAAAAGCTCCCTGACCAGGACGCACCCGAGTCTCCTACGAGTGCGCTTGTACCGACGGCTTAATAGCGCAGGTTGCGGGGAATCGGGGACATTCTGAGCGCACACTGAAGACATTTCTTCTGAGGACATTGCAATGATAATGATACAGACGCTAATGAATCACCCAGCAGCGCCCAGCTCGTTAGCCTACCCACGCGATACGTTTTCCTAACCACCTTTACCGCAGTCTTTCCACGGCCAGCTTTGCCGGCCACTCGGTTTTCCGCAGTGCTTGGCCAGACACCTTTCCGCAAGTCACTCCCCCTTGTGGCTATAAACACGTCCGTCTGTGACCCGGCGCACAGCGGCCTGTGTGCGCTCCGGTGTAACTGAGAGACTGCACTTCTTATGAATGCCTTCAAGGATGCAGGGCACCTCTTTCGGCTGGCCGCCGTTTTCGTCTGCGGCATCCTCGCGTTTTTGGGGATACGGGCCGTTCTCGTGCCGAAGAGTTTCGGACAGTATGGACACTACCGCGGAGATGCCTTAGCCGAAGTCGCCGCCCGCCCGGTGAGCTTCGCCGGCCACCCGGCTTGCGAAGATTGCCACACCGACGTCCTGGAAAAAAAGAAAAGTGGTCGGCATGCGCACGTCAACTGCGAGGCATGCCACGGAGCACTGGCGAAACATGCCGACGACCCCGGCTCCGTCCAACCCGCCAAACTCGATACAGCAGTGCTGTGCGTCCGCTGTCACGAGGCGAACATCGCCAAGCCGAAAGGATTCCCGCAAGTCGTTTCCGCTGACCACTCTAACGGAATGCCCTGCGATACCTGCCACCAGCCGCACAGCCCGGCCATCGACACCGGAGATACGACCGAACAGGCGGCCAAAGTGTCGGCCAAAGCAACGACCGGAGGGACGAAATGAACCTCACCCGGCGTCACATACTGCTTCTGTTGCCGGCGGCGGCCGTTGCCTGGAAACACGTCCTGGCCGGCACACCGGAAGTGTCGCCCAATTACAAATTGTCGGAGCACTGGTGGAGCATGTTGATCGATCTCCCCAAGTGCATCGGCTGCGGAAACTGCGTGCGGGCCTGTCAGACCGAGAACGATGTACCGGACGGATACTTCCGTACTTGGGTGGAACGCTATCACGTGACGGACTACGACATTGAAAATCCCCACGTGGACTCGCCCGACGGCGCCAAGGAGGGATTCCCGCCCAGCAAGGAAAAGGGTGGCAAGAACTTCTTTGTGCCCAAGCTGTGCAACCACTGTGCGGATTCACCCTGCACGCAGGTTTGCCCGGTAGGCGCGACGTTTATAAGCCCAGATGGCGTGGTTCTGGTCGATAAGAAATACTGCCTCGGGTGCCGGTATTGCGTGCAGGCGTGTCCCTACGGTTGTCGCTTCATCAATCCGAAAACCGAGACTGCCGAAAAATGCACGCTCTGCTATCACCGGATTACTAAAGGCCTGACCACCGCTTGCTGCGAAGCCTGCCCGACCGGCGCGCGCCAGTTGGCGAACTTGAAGAATCCCAACGACCCGATTCATGAATTTCTGAAGACCCATAGCGTGCAGGTCTTGAAACCGTATATGGCGACCCATGCCAAGGTCTTTTACAACGGCTTGGATGGCTCGGTGCGATAGGTTCAATGCAAAAACGTGCGGTGCGAGAAGGGAGACGAGTGACCGTTTATGCCTGGCGTTGAAGGCTTCATGTATCCGAACGAAGTCGAGCTCCAGTGGAGCGTGCTGATCGTGTTGTATCCCTTTCTCACTGGACTCGTGGCTGGCGCGTTCATTCTGGCTTCGCTGGAGCGTGTTTTCCAGGTAGAAGCGGTAAAGCCCACCTACCGGCTGGCGTTGCTGACCGCCCTAGCCTTCCTGCTGGTCGCGCCGCTGCCACTGCAACTCCACCTCGGACATCCGGAACGTTCGTACGAGATGTACCTGACGCCGCACAAGACGTCTGCCATGGCCATGTTCGGGTTTGTCTACCTGTGGTATCTGATGGCCGTTCTGGTATTCGAAATCTGGCTCGACTACCGGCGTGACATCGTGGTGCTTTCGCAATCCACCACCGGATGGAAGCGCCTTATTTACCGGCTGATGACCCTGGGCTCGAGCAACATCAGCGAACACGCACTGCACGTGGATGAACGAGTGGGCTGGGTCATTACCCTGATCGGCATCCCTTCGGCGTTCCTGCTGCACGGCTATGTCGGCTTTATCTTCGGCTCGGTCAAAGCGAACCCGTGGTGGTCGTCGCCGCTGATGCCCGTGGTGTT
This sequence comes from uncultured Acidobacteriaceae bacterium, assembly GCA_963785265.1. Classification (GTDB taxonomy): domain Bacteria; phylum Acidobacteriota; class Terriglobia; order Terriglobales; family Acidobacteriaceae; genus Acidiflorens. The sequence goes on from CAWAUN010000001.1 coordinate 106,151, forward strand.
TATCTTCTCCGCCATGGTGTCAGGGATCGCCACCGTGATGCTGCTTTACATGCTGGCGACGTGGCTTCGCAAACAAACGATCGACATGCGCTGCGTGGACACGATCGCGAGCTACCTGCTCTACACCTTCATTATCGATTTCAGCCTGGAGATGCTCGACCTGATTCACCGCATCTACGAGTCGGATGAAAGCTTTCGCAGCCTCGATTTCATGGTCCACACCAAGCTGTACATTTCGCATATCGTGATCCAGATATTGCTGGGCACGGTCACTCCCATCGCGCTTCTCTTTTTAATCCAGGTGGTGAGGCTGGGAGAAATAGCCCGCAAACGCATTTACGCGCTGGCCGGATGCCTGACTCTGATCGGCATTTTTGCCATGCGCTGGAACGTCGTGATCGGTGGGCAGCTGTTTTCCAAGAGTTTCCTGGGATACACGACGTACAAGATGGGCCTGATCACGCGCGAAGGACTGTTGGTAGCCATTGTGATGACTATTCTGCCCTTAGGCATTCTGTGGGTGCTGGTGAAACTTTTGCCTCCTTGGCCGGAGAAGAAGTCGGGAGCGCTCGCCGGCGCCGCGCCCGCGCACTGAGTTTCGGCGGAAGATTTCGCGCGCATGTTATGCACAGCAGGTTGCGCGCAGTGAGTTCGATTAGGTTTGTCGCCAAGTCTCACAGCAGGTGGAGATTGTGGAGATTACCGACGATCTCGACGTCTTAACGCGCCTTACCGCACGCGTGGAGAACCTGGAACGCCGAATCTCCGCCTTGGAACATCCCTCCGAAATGGCCGCGGTCCCGACCAAGCCAGCTACTCCCAAGGTTGTCAGCCCGGTTCCACGCCAACCGAGCGCCGAAGATCGATCTCCGGAAGATGCTGGCGGAATGTTTTCCGTGCTGGGCAAAGCCATGCTTGGAATCGCGGGCGCTTACGTACTTCGGGCGGTGGCGGAATCCGGCTCAGTTCCCAAGCTGGCAGTCGTCGCTCTGGCGCTTGCCTATGCCGGAATGTGGCTGCTATGGGCAGCGCGAGTTCCAGCCCAGGCGCATTTTGCGAGTACCGTCTATGCCACGACCTCGGCCTTAATCCTCGCTCCCATGCTTTGGGAGCTGACGCTGAAATTCGAGGTCCTGCCAACGGCGGTTACTGCGGGCGTCCTCAGTGTGTTCGTAATTGCCGCCTACATTCTCGCCTGGAAGCGCGATCGGACATCGATTGTCTGGGTGGTCAATGGCGCCGCGATGTTCACTTCCCTCGCATTGCTGATCGCGACGCGCGATCTGGTACCGTTCACCTTGGCGCTCCTGCTCATGGCGCTGGCCAGCGAAGTGGCGGGTGCATGTCAACGCTGGCTCAGGCTCAGGCCGCTCGCCGCCGCCGCCGCCGATCTTGCAGTTTTTGTTCTGCTCTACATTTATTCCCGTCCGGAAGGTCCTCCCGCGGAGTACAAAAATGTAGGGACATCAGCGCTTCTCGCGCTCGTGTCTGTTCCGTTTCTGATTTATGGAACGAGCACCGCTCTCCGGACGATCTGGCTGCGCCAGAAAATCAGAATCTTCGAGATCGGGCAAGCGGTCATTGCATTCCTCCTGGCTGCATTTAGCGTGCTGCACTTCGGCGGAAACGCTGGTGCCCTCGCGCTGGGTGCTTTCTGTCTGCTGTTCTCGGTCGCGTGTTACACGGCTGCTTATGCCTATTTCGACCGCTACCACGAGGATCTTAACTACCACGTTTATGCCACGTGGAGCGGCGCTCTTTTTCTCGCGGGCAGTTCGTTGCTTCTTCCGCCAACGCCGCTGGCGTTGTGTTTGAGCGTGGCCGCGATCGTGGCTACGCTTCTCGGCGTGCGGGCCTCGCGCCTGACGCTTGAATTCCACGGCCTGTTGTTTCTGGCCGCGGCGGCTTACGCATCCGGCCTGCTCGGATATGCTGCCCGAGCCCTCGTCGGCACATTCCCGGCACAGCCGGGATGGATTGTCTGGATCGTCGCTGCCTCGGCGATTCCGTGCTACGCAGTTGGCGGGCGCTTCCGCACTGAGCGGTGGAACCAGCGCTTTCTGCAAACCCTTTCGGCCATTCTGGCGGTGGCGGCGGTGATCGTGTTTCTGGTTTCTGCCCTGGTATGGCTAGCCGCAATCGGCATGACTCTCGGAGCATCTCATGTGGCCGTCATTCGCACGCTGATCACTTGCGCCGTTGCGCTAGCACTTGCCTTCAGCGGCTCGCGCTGGCAGCGGAGTGAGCTGGTTTGGATTGCCTACGGCACGCTGGCTTTGGTTACCGCGAAACTGCTGTTTGAAGACTTGCAACATGGACATCCGGGATCGACGGCCGCTTCTATTTTCCTGTATGCCGTGGCTTTGATTCTGGTTCCACGCATGGCGCGCGTTGCGCGGCGAAGCTGAAGCTGCTCTTTTCACACGGAGGAGAACGCACAAGAGACACACAAACGCCCGGCGCCTCGCCGTCGAGCGGCGCCTGGATAAGAGCACTCACCTTTTAGCAAGGCACCCGCCGAACAGCCTTTCGGCGGCCTTCGCTAATTGAGCCAAGCCTGCATCTTCCGATCTGGTTCCTTCACCGTCTCCTGTCGTTACAGCTCTGCCTTACTCAGTCGGCGCAGAAGACTTTCCTTGGCGGCGTGTTCCCGGCGGAGTTCTCCCAGTGCCGACCTCCGTCGTTTCTTGTGCCATCTTTATGAACGTTTTACCTGGGTCGTTCGAAGTGCGACATCGAATCGAGTGGTTCGAGCCTTATGGAAAGGAGGGCAATGACAATGACTTGCATGACTTTTTTAGCACAACCGATGGCGATGGCGACGACCCAGCTCGCGCGCATAACGCGTTACGAAGTTTTCGCTTCGCGGCAGGAGCAGAATTCGAGACACGTTCCGCGCATGAACTGGATCGTGGTCACCGGCACAAATGGCAAGCGCGTGCTTCGCATGCAATGTGGTGGCGGATGAGGACTGCGAAGAGCGCGGCTCCGAGGGACACTCGACCGCCCAAAACGAGGTACATTGTTGACTCGCCATAGTGTACCCCTATATAGTATCGCCCTTAGCGGGAGGCAATCGTGCACACAATCAAAGAAAAGGAAAAGCTCTTTCTTCGGGTGCGGCGGATCCGTGGCCAAGTCGAAGCTGTGGAGAGAGCTCTAACAGATGAGCAAAACTGTTCCGATGTCTTGCGGCTGATCTCTGCCGCGCGAGGTGCGATGAATGGGCTGATGGCCGAACTTCTTGAAGACCATGTCCGATTTCACGTGCTCGATCCGAAACGGAAGCCAACCTCGGAGCAGGCCATGGCCGCCGATGAGTTGGTGGACATCGTCAAAGCCTATTTGAAGTAACGGCGATCACCACGTTTACAAAAGGACGTGGTTTCCGGCGTTGGAGGGACGTTGTAACAAGTTATTCACACTCGACATATTTAAATGGCCTGCCATGCCGTGTTGTTTCGGACTGGATTGGGCGAAGAATGGCCTGCAACAAAACGGGGCTCAAAAATCGAGACGGCGGCAAAGGCAACCACCATAGGGAGGAAATCATGCGTGCGGTGGGAAAAAGTTTCTGCTTCGGGTTATTCCTAATCGCAGCTTTGGGGCAGTGTGCCGGCGCACAAAGGGCGCTGACGTGGCAGGAAGTTCGTGACAAGTTCGAAGCGGCAAACCCAACTCTACGAGCTGGACAAATTGGCATCGATGAGTCCCGCGCCCAGGAGATCACAGCGAACGTGAGGCCGAATCCCAGCTTGAGCCACCTCGGCGGTCTACAGGTCGGAGAGATACTGAACTCTTTGCAATTCCCGAAAAACTTCGTGTCCTGGGCAATCAAACTCTCGATCGGCCCAGTGGCATTGTGGAGATTCGTGCCCCGATTTCCGGCGTCATCACCGATCAACAGGTTACCAATGCCGCCGGCGTTGCCGGGTTCGGCTCTCCGAATCCGTTCACCATCTCTGATCATCGCATCTCGGTGGTTTTGAACTTCAAAGCTAATTCCTGATGAGGGAATTGCCGCTTTCTCCGTTGTCAAGACTGTTGCCGTTGTCGGAGCCACCGAAGAAGTCACGTTGTTGTCGGAGTGCTTCTGATTCCCACAGCGTGGGCACGCCAGCGAGGTAAAGATAACCTCGGTGCGAAAATACTGCCGCTTCAATGAAATGCATTCGCGTTGATGCCAAGAATTGTGCCTTTTTTATGCCTATATAAATAAAAGGAGGAGGGGAAACCGTAAGCTACTGAAAAGTCTTGGCGTCCCCGGCGGGATTTGAACCCGCGTTACCGCCGTGAAAGTCGTCCTAGAGTTCGTAACCGATTGAAACTAAACGGTACGGATAGCGCTCTAGGGCACTTATCGGACTGTGGAGACGGGTTATCGGACTGTTAACGGACTGTGATGGCCAGGTGCTAAGGAGCCTGAAAATCATGGACCCGACCCTTCTTTCCCTGCTGGATGCTATCCCGCAGAAACCACCTCGCTCCAAACTCGAAACTCACCGCGAACTGATTCGCCAGCTTCGGCGCAAGGGTTGCACCTATCGCGACATCGTCCGCATTCTTCACGAGCGCGTCGGTCTCGACGTGGCAGTCAGCACGATTCATTCCTTCATCAAGGTTCGCGCCAAACACCGAAAGCAGGTGCAGTATGAACTGCAGCCGCTCGAACCGGAATCGTCTGTGAACACTCGTTTGAGTCCCGACGATGTTGCCTCCCGAATTGCGGCGCTCAAAGCAAAGCCTGTCGAGCAGAAGGCAAGACCCAAGCACTTTCACTTCGAAGAAAGCGAAGCGTTGAAGCTCGTCAATCAAGGAGGATCGCGATGAACACCGAAAAGAAGAATAAGCGCGTCGTCTTCACCATGGGCGGTAAGGGCGGAGTTGGCAAGACTGGCCTGATGGTCTCCTTGGCTGAGTGGTTCGAAGCCCATGAGATTCCATTCACGCTGCTCGACCTCGATACAGAAAACAAAGCTCGGGGATCACTCAAGCACTTCTTCAACGGGTCGGTGGCCAAGGTGAATATTCACACGCCAGCCGGTCTCGACGCGTTCGTAGATCATCTCGAATCAGGCGCGGCGATCATCCTCGCCGACATGGGAGCCGGTTCGGGGCAGGTGGCAACTGACTGGTTCGACGCGATGTATGAGGATGTCGCGGCCACCGGCGCACGCTTCACTGCCGTGGGAGTTGTCACGCCAGACCCCGCAAGCGTTGAGAGTGTCCTCGCATGGGCAAACCGACTACAGGAACGGGCGCAGTATCTGATTGTCCAGAATGCGACAAGTCCTCAGGCAGACTTCAGCTATTGGGAATCTGCCGAGCAAGCCATTCGTTTCCGCGAAGCACTATCGCCAATCGTGATCCGGATGGAATTTCGTTTGGCAGAACTGGAGAACCCAGCCCGTCAACACGGTATCCGCCTTGGCCAGGTTGCCACAAGGCAAAATGCAATCAACGAACTGAAGCGTGCTTCCATCGTAATGCGTGCCGAAAGTTACCGGCGGCGGGTCTTCTCCGAGTTCGACCGGGCTAAGGAGATGTTCCTCCCATGAGCGCCGATCAGGAACTCCTAAATCTGGCGGGCGCTGAGTCCGAGAACCAGACCCTGTTCGATGAACTTGCAGGACTGGTGCCCGCTGAACGACAGGCGGAATACTACAGGGTCATCGCGCACACTCGCACTCTCAGCCCAAACGACGAGGTGCTGCGCGTATTGGAAGCGATGGGTATCCTGGCGCTTCTCACGAGAGAAACGCCCGCGGCGATCGCGGTAGAACGGAAGTCTTTGCAGAAGATTCTAGAAAATGCTCTATCTAAGGCTGGTGAAGTCGAGAAGCGAATGGCAGCATACACGTCACGGCTTGAGTCACGCATTGCGCAATTGCCGAAGGAATTGGAAACAGGTTTGGACCCGCCACGCATAGCCAAGCTTCTGGGCGAGAGCCTGAGACAGTGCTTCCAGCAGTCCGGTCTGCCGGATACCGCCAGAGCGCTTGACCAGTCTTGCTCTGAAATGAACTCCGTTCAAAGGCAACTTGTGCACGTACTGCGAGAAGTAGCTCACCCTGACATCGGAGTGATCGAAAAGGTCAGAAGCGCCAATGACTCGCTCCTCCGGAGCATGACTAGAAGAGCGCAACAGATCGACGATTTACTTGGTAGGCTGGAAAGGCAGGTCTGGACAACGTGGCTGCCTGTCGTTGCCAGTGCCGCCCTCGCATTGGGCTTCGTCTTGGGTACTTGGTTTGCCAACGAGCGGCAAGCAACACCGGAGACACCAAGCGCGGCTCAGTCACAACAGGGCTTGGCGTCTCCCGACGTACCGGCCCAAGCGCTTCCGCGGCGGAGTGCAAAGCACCATTGAGAGGAGATCAATCACTACACTAAACTCCCAGTAGTTCAGGGTTCGGGCCACGACTCAAATTGGCACTTCCAAGCCTGAGACCTTGGGGGATAATTTCAGGGCCGCCCGGCACGCGGCGGAACTTCTGCAGCCCGCTCTTCACGACTCTGCGACTAGTGAGAAGTAAACTGGAGCAATCCGCGTAATTGTCAGAGATAGTGAAATCTCCGAATCCCGAATTCGCACATTTTGTCGCAGAATCCCCTGTACTCGTGTAATCTCCTCTGTTCAACTCTAAACGCGATGGACTTTGTCTTTGTCGGCGGGATCGTGCTGCTGGTGCTGCTCGGACCCTGGGTGCTGGTCTGGCGCATTAGCTCCAGACGGAAGCGCGAACGTGACGAAGATAACGAGCGATGGCAGGAGCTGACCTCCCGCACATACACACTCGAACAAACGGTGCGGACACTCCAGGCTCAACGCCCCGGTTCAGCCGCCGAAGAGGCCACTCCAAAGACATCCGAGCGCCATGGTTCGACTTCGTATGCGCCAACATTTACCTCGCCAAGTATCGTTCCACCACCTGTTCCACCGGTCGTTGAGCCTAGCCCCTCGGTACGGATCGCTGAAAACTGGATAACGCAAAAAGCAGACGAGTCGGCGACAACATCCCCGGTGCCGCCTACCCCGCCGACAGTCGGGCCAGTGTTTCCCCCGAATTTCGCCATCGGGGGGATCAATCTGTCGATTGCTGACCGCCTCAAATCATCTCTCGACATTGAGGAAATGCTTGGCACGAACTGGCTGAACAAACTGGGCATCGTCATTCTCGTGCTCGGTGTCGCTTTCTTTCTCGCCTACCAACTCAAGACGCTCGGTCCCGCAGGCAAAGTTTTGGTGGGATTCATGACCAGTGGCGTGATGCTGGGAGCAGGGATCTGGTTCGACCGCAAGGAGCGTTACCGGATTTTGGCGCGCGCAGGGATCAGTGGTGGTTGGGCGCTCCTATTCTTCACGACCTACGCCATGTACCACGTTGCCGCGGCGCAGGTGCTTTCGTCGCAAGCCGTCGATCTGGTGCTCATGCTGGCGGTGGCGGCGGCTATGGTTGCGCACACACTCCGCTATCGCTCGCAGGTGGTGACAGGGTTGGCGTTCCTGCTTGCATTCCTGACGGTCACGATTAGCCACTCCAACGTGTACAGTCTCTCGGCAGGCGCGGTGCTGGCAGCAGGGCTGGTAGTCATCGTAGGGCGCATGCAGTGGTTCGAGCTGGAAGTATTCGGGATCTTGGCCAGCTATCTGAATCATTATCTGTGGCTGCGGCCGATCATCGAGCCGATGCAGGGGAAGCGGCATCCGTTTCCGGAGTTTGCCGCGAGTGCGGGAATCCTAGGATTGTACTGGCTGATCTTCCGCATGTCGTATGTGGTCCGGCGGCCGACCGAGGAGCAGCAGGAGCACGTTTCCACCGCGGCCGCCTTGCTGAATACAGCTTTGCTGCTGGCGCTGTTCAAGTACCAATCGACCCACCCCGAGTGGGCGTTCTGGGCCTTGCTGGCGATAGGAGGGATCGAAACGCTGCTGGGGCAGTTGCCGATCACTCGGCGGCGACGCAGCGCGTTCATTGTGCTGTCCACGCTTGGTGTGATTCTTTTGATTGCGGCATTTCCCTTCCGTTATTCCGGGATGCGCCTGTCGGTCCTCTGGCTGCTGGAGGCAGAGGCATTGCTGCTGATCGGAGTGTGGACGAAGGAAGTTGTGTTCCGTCGGCTCGGAATGCTGGCAGCCCTGCTCGTCTCGGGCCAGATGATCGCCGTCGACGCGGCGCGCATCTTCGGCAGGCGCATGGACGACGCGGATTTGCGCCCTGACTTTGGCTTGGCGATTGTTTTCGTGGTGGCTGCCGCGGTGTTTTATGCAAACGCGCATTGGGTGCTGCGCCGGTGGGCTGACCTGTTTACAAGAGAGGCTGACCGGCGCGTCATGCAACGCCTGTCGTATGCCGCTGCAGTGATGCTCTTGATCGCAGCGTGGATCGCGTTCCCCGAGAGCTGGACGGCAGTCGCCTGGTGCACACTGGGGCTGGGACTGTTGCTGGCTGGACACCGCCTTGGCTTCCCAGAACTGGGATACCAAGCGAACTTCCTGGGGTTGGCGTCTGTAATACGCGTTCTGGCAATCAATCTGGAGGCTACGGACAAATATCACGGCCTGACGTTGCGGCTCGTAACAGTTGCGCTTGTTTCCGCTCTGCTTTACATCACATCGAACTGGAGTGGCGATTCTGGTCGTAGTCGCGGGACCACGATCGGTGGGCGTCTATTTTCTTCCGGACAGCTCGCGGCGTTGGCCCACACCTGGTCGGCGTCTTCTCTTCTCGCCCTGCTGGATTGGTACGAACTGCGACCGGTCAGCGTGGCAGATGCCTGGCTGGCTGGAGGGTTGGTGTTGTTCGAACTCGGGCTGGCACGAAAGAAGCTGAGCCTGCGATTGCAAGGCTACACTCTATTTGCCGCCAGTTTTCTGCGAATCTTCTTTGTGAATCTGAACGCCGCGGGGAATCCGGGGGAGATCAGCCCGCGGTTCTATACGACGGTTCCGCCGGCGCTGGGCTTCTTCTACACATATTGGCGGCTGTACGAAAGCAGCCAGGGTCTGGTCGAGTCGGAGCGCAAACTCAGAGCAGCCGACATCTCCTGCTGGCTGGGCACAATCACCTTCGCCGCGCTCATGCGTTTTGAATTGGAAGCGGACTGGGTCGCGAGCGCGTGGGCGGCACTTGCCTTTGGGTTGCTGGCTATAGCCTGGAGCAGCGAGCGCCGAGTGTTCCTGTACCAGGGATTGATGGTTGCGGTGGGAGTACTGTTCCGCACGGTGCTGCATAATTTTTACGAACGCAGTTACTTTCCGGCGCCAGGTTGGGAAAGCCGCTGGATCACAGTGGGTATATCTGTCGCGCTCCTGTTGGCGGCGTTGCTTTTCGCATTTCAACTACGCAAGAAGAACGAGGAAAGTGTAGAGACCGGACTTGTTCGGCTATTGCAGGGTATAGTTCGGCGTCCCGAGCAACTTTTGTTTTTCATTGCGGTTGGTCTGCTGACGGTTCTGCTTGCGACAGAGATGAGGCACGGCATGGTTACGCTATCGTGGGGCTTGGAGGGCTTGGCGGTTTTCGTGCTCGCGCTGTGGCTCGGCGAGCGCAGCTTCCGGCTCACGGGATTGGGACTGTTGCTGCTGTGCGTCGGAAAGATTCTCTTAGTAGACGTGTGGCGACTGGACCCGCGGGATCGTTACTTGACCTTCATCGTTCTCGGTGCGGCTCTGCTGCTGGTGTCATTCCTATACACACGGAATCGCGAGGCGTTGCGGCAATACTTATGAAGCGCTGGATCATATTCGCGGGAATTGTGCTTTTGAGCGTTGCGTCTGGGGTGCTAAGCGAGCTGCGGAAAGTGGACGTGCCCGCCAGTCCGGCTGCGCTGTTGTATCTGGTGGCCGACACCGAGCAGGAACTTACGCGCATGCCGGTAAGATTCGCGCGCATGCCGGACGCGGAAGAGATCCGCATTGGAGACGAATTAGCAAGGTCTTACGCCGCTCAGGAAGAACGAGAAAACACGCCGGAAGCGACCATTGTCGAGCACTACATTACCCGCGTTGGTTCGGAGTTGGCTACGCACGCACATCGGATACTGCCCTACAAGTTCCATTACATCCCGAATCCCAACTTCGTTAATGCCTTCGCTTTGCCAGGTGGACACGTGTACGTGGGTGCCGGCTTGGTGTCGCTCATGGACAGCGAAGATGAGCTAGCAGCGGTGATTGGGCATGAGATCGAACATATTGACCACTACCATTGCGCGGACCGGGTGCAACAGGAGCAAGCACTACGCAAGATTCCTCTGGGAGGGTTGGTGGCGTTGCCTATCGAAATTTTCGAGGCAGGATACAGCAAGGATCAGGAGCTCGAGGCAGACCGCGAGGGTACGCGCTTGGCCGTGCAAGCGGGATATTCTGCCAGCGGAGCAATCCGCATGTTCGAAACCTTCGAGCGGTTACACAAGGAGTATCAAGCGAAGGCAAAGACGCCACAAGAGGAACTATCACAGGTGGCTTTGGAGACGCTGGAAGGATATTTCCGCTCGCATCCGCTGCCCTCGGAGCGGATCGCCCAGATACAGAACATGATCGCCAGTGAAGGCTGGTCGCCGCGTCCCGAGCGCGACTTGAGAGTTGCGTACATTTTCTGGACTGCAAGAGCACGGAATGCGCTGGACGCAGGGAAGTATGCGCAGGCAGAGCAACTCGCGAATCAGTCTCTGCGACTGCGGCCCGATCAGCCGAAAGCTTTCCAAGTCTTGGCACTTGCGCAGTTTGCACAGGCTGACTTTTTCGGCGCGGCGGCGGCCTACCGCAAGATTCTTGAGATAAACTCCTCGCTTCCGGAGATTATCGCTTCGTACGCTCAGGCTTTGGCGGCAGCGGACCGGAGGAGCGCCGCTGCAGAGTTTCGACGGTGGGCAGAGGACGTCAAGGGGGATAAACCGCGGGAAGTAGATGTCGCGGCGGCTGGTCTGGCGCTGCTGGCCGGGGATGCCGATTCCGCGCAGAGGCTGGAGATCGCACTCCAGCAGAGTGGCGACCTACAAGCACCAGTACAGATGGGTGAATTGGGCTGGTGGCACTACTTGAATGGGGATCACCAGAAGGCGGTCGACATGTTGTCGGCAGCCGTGCAGCAACGCCCCGGCGACCTGAATCTGTGGCTCGGATTGGCGTGGGCGCAGATAGAAATCCGGAGGTATGGCGATGCACTACAGACGCTGAACGGCGCTGTCTACGAACAGAAGGTCCAGCCCGAAAGGGCGATGGTACGAGCGGTGGCAAACTGGCAGGCACAGGAGCACGACGAAGCGATGCGTGACTTCGACATCGCGCTGGGCGGGCGGCCGGAGTGGGGGAATTCGAGCTGGGTCAAGGCGCTGTACTCGCCGCTGGTCGCACAAAGCACCCAGGAGATGCAAGCCGAGCGCGAGCGGCGAAAACAGAAGGTGAGGGCTGCCGCAAGTCGCTGAACTGAGGACCGTGTGGAACTACGAGCGTGTCTTTCCCGACGTACCTGCCCTGTTCCTCGACTGGGCCAGATAGCGCATAGTCGGCGATCCATAGAATCTCGATCCAGATTTCATGCGAAATCCGACTGGCGCCGGTCGGGTGCTATCGTTAACGGTTGACTCTCACATTTTCAGTGAAGGGTGGTTTTTCGTAATCCAGTCTTCGATTTCGCTGTAAAACTGGGAAGCCTGGATGAGGATCTCCTCTGCTTCCGTCTCCGTCGCAACGTTGGAGAAGGTGTAGTCTATCGTATTTCGCTTTCGCCGACAGGTTTCGAAATAATCGGCGTACTTGTACACGGGCTTGCCCAGCACAAGTTTCGTGCTCTCTAACGACACCCGGTGATGTCCAACCTTGCTCATGATCCGATATCCCGCACAGGCAATCGCCATGTTCGCGGCCTGGAGTGCTGCGTTGTAAGCAGTCGCGAATCTCCGATCTGGCGAAAGGCCGGCAACGCCCGCGTCTGCGAGGTCGCGAGCGATAAGGGCGCGCATGTTGTCCAGTTCCTTCTTGGAGGTCTTGTGTTTCTGGGCTTCCTTATTTGCCAGCAAGTTCGTCCAAGTCACTCTGACCTCCTTTCAGAAACTGTTTCCGCCCTCGCAACACCGCGGCGAGAAAATGGTCGCGCGATTTGATTTTCTCCCGGAACTCCTCTGGTGAATAGGCGGTGACGTTGACCTCTCTTCCCAGCCGCGCCTCCGCCTTGCGGAGCGATGGAGATAGGTCAGCAAGACCTGCTCTGCCAATGACCATCACATCCACGTCACTCATCGCATGTTCCCGGCTCCGTGCCACGGACCCATAGATAAAAGCACTCTGAATCTTGTTCCCAAACTGCTTTAGAATCTGCTCCAAGATCGGAGCCAGCCCTGCAGTTTTTTCGAACAGCTGCTGCAGGTCTCGGAACACTGGGGACTGGGTCTCCGCCTTGAAATAAGCCCTTGTGCCTTCCCGACGATGCACCAATATTCCGCTTGCTACCAGAGATGATAACTCCCGCTGAAGGCTCGACGGGCTCGTGCCCAAACGGCCGGCGAGTTCCGAGAGATACCACCACTTATCTGGCTGGCCGAGCGTAGCCGCGAGCACGCCCTGCCGTACCTGTGGGAACAACGCAGTCAGCACGGAAGAGTTACGCATATTGCGTACATTATTACGCATATTGCGTAAGCATGTCAACTGCCAAAGGAACAAGGTTTGTTGCGGCGGGCGCTGAGTAATCTAAAGTGGCATTTCAGATTACTCATCCCGGTTCGAATCAGAATCGGACGTAATTCGAACGCACTCGAATGCTGTTCGACTTCGTGCGAGCATCGTTCGATAGTCCCCGGAAGGCCTTCACCGACCTAAGCCGAAGGCTTAGGGATGGTGTCTCTTTGGAAAACGAATTGGTTTCCTCTCGAATGGCTTCTGCCGCGCCAAATCTGCATCGGTCGTGAATCGCCTGCCGTTCCAAGGCTGGCCGCCGAAAAACGCGTGCACTACCAACGGTTTCATGCTAAATTGACGTTGTGAAGCGCCTGCTTCAATATCGATCGTCATTACGACTCAGTCCATCCCGACTGAGTTATTAACTCCTGCACAATTTATAGCTTCAGGCCCGTGGCGGAACTGGCATACGCAGCTGCCTCAAGAGCAGCCTGTTGTGGGTTCAAATCCCACCGGGCCTACCAGAATTGCTTGTGTTCTTTGACAATTTCGACGGAGAGTGGGCCGGACGGTAAGGCACTTGTCTGCTAAACAAGGGCTCTCGCAAGAGGCTAACGGGTTCAACTCCCGTACTCTCCGCCACGCGGAAGGTACTGCTGAATGGCCGGCAACTGGTCCTGAAAACCGGGGCATCGTGATGAGCGATGGGCGTTCGATTCGTCTACCTTCCGCCAAGTTTGCACAGGTGCGTGAGCCCGGCCGAAACGGACCGGCTGTAACCCGGTTTCCCCGAGTGGGACGCGGAGGTTCAAATCCTCCCCTGTGCACCAGAGTGCCAGCGTGTGCGAATTGGAATAGCAGCCTGTCTTAGAAACAGGTGTTTGAGAGTTCGAATCTCTCCGCTGGCACCAGATCTTTCAGAAAGAGAATTAACTCAAAATGAACCAATCATTAGAATCTAGAATTGCCCGAGTCAGATTTTCGTCCTTAACTCCCGGCGCGGATCGAATCCACTATGTAAACGCGGAAGACGTGCGCATCGTCTTGGGCCGCCTTCCCATCGAAGTATGGCATCGCGTGCGCGCAGTTCACTTCAATGATCGGAGCCGCGGTGCCCGCACTCTCGGCTATGTCAACCAGGGACTACGGGAAATCGCTCTCTGTGCTCTCCCTCCCCGCATGAGCCTGAAAGCTGCTCTCGCGAAGGGCCAGACACCGGAGCAATTCGGAGCCAAACGTGGCCAGAAGTGGCCAGCACTGGCCGTTCGCCGATTCATGCTCTACGACGTGCTTCTGCACGAGCTCGGCCACCTGCAGTTGATTGACGGAGATGCACCTTCGAAGCGCCTCAGATTTGCTCGCGAGAAATTTGCTCAAATGTTCGCGGCGCAATGGTGCAGCAGGCTATGGTCAGTGCGATTCCCCCATCCCGACCCGGTTCATAACCCACCAAGCTCGGAGGAGCTACGGGTGTGTTCTTCGGAAGTGGACAAACAGCGATTGTAATGAAGCCACGAATCCTCGTAACGCAAGAAGAATTGGTCCGGGTGGCAGGAGTTGAACCTGCGTGGACATGTGCCCAAGACATGTGGGTGGCCGCTACCCTACACCCGGATCTGGTGGCTCGGCACGGAATTGAACCGTATCCACTGGCTTTTCAGACCAGCACTCTGCCGTCGAGTTCCCGAGCCAAACTTTGGTGGACGGTGCGAGACTTGAACTCGCATTTCACGGTTGCAGGCCGTGGGTAATCCCCTTATACGAACCGCCCATTTGGGGCGAGATGAGAGAATCGAACTCTCGTGACTGGAGCCACAATCCAGTGCCTAAGCCATTCGGCCAATCCCGCCATCGAACTTGGAGCTGCTGGCTGGATTCCCACCAGCATCGACCTGCTTACAAGGCAGGTGCCTTTGTATGTCGGCCACAGCAGCAAACTTGTGGAGCTGGCACGCAGCCTCGAACTGCGGTCGGGCGCTTACCATGCGCCTGCTCTTCCCGTTGAGCTATACCAGCGGAGCTGGCGCGGCGATTCGAACGCCGATTGCGGACTTACGAGGCCCGTGCTCTTCCCACTGAGCTACACCAGCAATCAAAATTCTGGAGGCGGTGGGGAGAATTTCACTCCCGATGATCTCCTTTGCAGGGAGATGCCTTGCTGTCTTGGCTACACCGCCTCACAAACGTGGAGCGGAAGGCGGGACTCGAACCCGCGCTCTCGACGTTGGCAACGTCGCGTCTTGGCCACTAGACGACTTCCGCCCTCACAAAATCATGGAGCGAGCAGCGAGAGTTGAACTCGCGTCATCGGGTTGGAGGCCCGAGGCACCAGCCGCTATACCATGCTCGCTCTTCAAACTGGCAGGGGTGACAGGATTCGAACCTGCTTGAACTCGTTTTGGAGACGAGCGCCCTTCCCGTCGGGTCATCACCCCTGTGGCGGTCGCAACGGGAGTTGAACCCGTCCCTCCTGATAGACAGTCAGGTATCCTGCCGCTAGACTCTGCGACCACTTTCTAAACTTGGCTGCGAGGGCACGATTCGAACGTGCATGAACCGGGTCAGAGCCGGTTATCCTGGCCAGTTGGATGACCTCGCAAACTAGAGGAGGGAACCTGCGGACACGGTATGTTTTCTTTCCAAGAGAAGTAACCGTAGCCTTCACCACTCCTCGAATTTCTCTTCATTGCTCGTCAATGAGCTTCCTCCTTGCTGACTCTTCAAATTGGCTGCCGGGGAGCGATTCGAACGCCCGTACCCGGATTCAAAGTCCAGGGTCCTGCCACTAGACGACCCGGCATCACACTTTCAGCGCGATTGCTTTCATGCACCGCACACACAACACCGCTGACTCATCGACGTTATGGCCAAGTCTCCTACGATCTGTACGCGCACGATCCACCAATTCGCGGTGATCTCCTCCGCGGTCGCAGTAGAGGTCCGATGCAAGCTCAATTTCAAATCCTTCGAGTTCAACTACTTGTGTGCTCATAACTTGGTAGCAGCGCGGAGAATCGAACTCCCATCTCAGCCTTGAAAGGGCCGCATCCTCGCCGTTAGACGACGCCGCCTCCTATCTGCGCATTCGCGAAATACGCCCTAAAAAGCAAAAGCCCCCGATTTGTATCGGAGGCTCAGAAAGACTATCCGCTGCTGATATGCCCCCGTTACATGAACGTACCTTTGCCCGCTCCTTGCCACGTAAACGTGGCCGGTGTCGGGAAGCAATCGGTATGGGGTTTGCGCATCATTGCTGGAACTCAGTTATCACTCTGGCATTATTCTTGGAAATCGTCAATACCCAAAAGTGGCGCTCATTGCACAGGCGCTTTCCAGCCACGGACGTATAGACTTACCGATATGCCTCCGGAACCTAGTCGAACGGATACGCGGGGCGAAGGTACGCACCCGAAATCAACGACGGAACTTTCCCAACAACTCAAAGGGGAGAAATTCCGACCTTCGGATTTCATGCGCGCTCGCCATCCGGAATTGTTCTCCGATTCCAGTGTTACATCTCTGCCGACTCTTACGAAAGAGGTTTTTCAATATCACCTAGAGTTGCTAACAAGTCGAAAAGAGGAAACTGTCTTCGAACACTTCTGCCGCCGTTTGGCGGAGAAGGAACTCTGTCCCAATCTCTCACCACAGACTGGACCGACCGGTGGCGGCGACAGCAAATGCGATGCTGAAACCTACCCAGTTGCGGAGCAGATCGCGTTGCGCTGGTACGAAGGCCAGGCTTCAGTTGCGACACAAGATCGTTGGGCTTTTGCCTTCAGCGCAAAACAGGAGTGGCGTTCGAAGGTGCGCTCGGATGTGAAAGGAATTGCCGCCACAGGGCGCGGTTATGACCTGATCTACTTCATCACAAGTCAATTTGCCAGGGACAAGACCAAAGCCGCGCTCGAAGATGAGCTTACGCGGGCGCATGGCGTAAGAGTCCGAATCCTTGATCGGAACTGGATTCTGAAATGTGTCTTTGAGCATGACAGACTGGAGTTGGCTGTAGAGACACTGAATCTGGACGAAGCAAATTTGACATCCAGAAAGAAGGCTGGTCCGCGAGATGTCAGAAACACCGCAAGGCTGCGAGAGACTGAGGGACGAATTCAGGACACTGGAAGATATTTGGGAGTCGAGTACCAGCTTGGCGAGGAGTGCATTCGGGCCGCTCTACTTGCTCGCGCACTGGAACTGCCACGGGTGGAAATCGAGGGAAGATTCGACCGTGCAGAAAGGATCGCGCGCGAAGTCGGGAACCAGCAACAGCAGCTTAGGGTCGCTTACAACCGCGCGTGGACGGCATACTGGTGGTTCGAAGACATAAATGAGTTCAATCGCCTATACAGCCAAGTCGAAGGGTGGGCCAGCACGAGCGATGAGGCTGACGATCTAGAACTTCTGGAAAATCTCTGGACCGTTCTCCACACTTCGTGCACGGCAAGAAACATCGACGATTCGGTATCTGATCTGAAGCGACGTACGGGCACTCTCGTGGGGGCCTTGGAGAAATGTGCTGCCGATACTTCAAGGCCCAACAACTCGCTCTGGGCACGCACGCAACTGCTGCTGCTGAAACTAACATCAGCTGTCAATAAACCTGACGAGATCGGCCCTCTTTTAGCTAACTTGTGCAAGATTGTTCAAACAGCCGATGGTCTTGTCACTTACCCTTTTGAACCGGTGTCTCGAATTGTAGAGGAGCTAGGTGAGTGGTTATCCACGCATGATGAGTACGACGCGCTCCTGGACAAGGTAGTAGACATCACCCAGAAACGTGTCGGGGCGCAAGAGTCAGGCCGAATGCTGCTGGCAGGTGGCTTTCACAAGATCCGCGCGGGGCGCAGTTACGACGCGATTCGATTGTTCGGACGCGCACAACAGAAGTTGGCGTTGCACGAATCTCTGGATGAGCTCGCTGAGGCACTCTTCGGCTGCGGTCTCGCCTATGAGTCAGTCGGGCTACTATGGGCGGCACGTGCAAACGCTCTTGCAGCAGCCGATCTCACGCTAAGAGAGTATTTGCGACACGGCCGCCTTGGTTCACGTGCTTCCACTTGCGTGCGTAGGATCGTGTGGTTAGAGATCCAGCTTGGAAGAGTCGCGTTCGCGATGCAATGGATGCAGTTAGCTTTTGCCCTCGCCCGGAACCGAGGACTCGACGAGGACGGAAAGAGCAGTTTCTCTGAGCAGGCAACAGCGCAGGACGCGACAATGGGAATGCTGTTCCTCAGGTCAGAATTGAAAGATCTAAACCGGCTCCGCTTTTTGCCTGATGTCTTAGAAAAATGCGGCCTGGAGTTCTCACGAATGGCCCTGCTATACGCCCTCGGCTACGAGGATCTCTTGCGCGAAGAAGGCTCGATTCCATCAACGGAAACCGTGGAACAAGTCCTTGACTTTTTCACGATGTGGCTGAAGCAACCAAGTTCCACAGATCTCCCTCCCCAACTAACTGATTTGGGTGGTGGAACCATGCAGTTAGTCTCCCATGTAATTGGGTGCACACTAACGGTTAAAAGCGAAGAAGATGACGAGTCAGTATTGCTAGCGGAGCGTATCCTCGCAGCGACCGAGGCCATGCTTGCCACCAGCTTAGAATTCGATCTTTTTCCTCAACGAGCGGAGTTTTCAATAAACGTTGAGCACTCAAATCAGCTGGAAGGTCTACCGCAGTGCGAATTCGACGAGAGTCGTGGTTTCGCAACTGTAAGACATTCCGGGACAATTCCGAACGCCATCGGGAGTGATGGAAATTGGCTTCTTGAGATAGTGTTGAAAATCGTTGGCCATCTCGTCATTTTGCCGGATCCCGAAAAATACGCCGCGCGTGTATTCGGCGATGAACTCGGGTTAGCACGAGCCATCAATTTCACGGAGTCGGGCACGCCGATCAGAAACATCCTAGGCCATACTCCCAAATTCAGGTTATCTGACTGGAACAACGAGGAAAATCCGCGCGCTTTTACGGTTCATCGCGAAACACCGTGGCATCAGGGACTTCTTCAGAGCGGCGAAGAAAAGGTCAGCGCAGAGCCGATTTATGGAACTGGCGACCCACCCAAGGAGCTTGGCGACCGATCAGCGATCAAGCACACCGAGCGCAAGGTTCTGTCCCTCATAAATATGCCTTTGTGGGACAAAGCAAAATGGCTCGGTACGTTGTACCTCTGGACTGAGAACTCTGATGACGAACCCCTAGTCGCACTAGCCTTTGCCGACTCCGATAGTGGAAAGGCGATCTTCCGGGAATGGCGTAGCAAGTTGGGAGATGTTGATGCCAGCGAGCAGCTTCAACTGTCGATAGTTACTGGTATCGACAAGGCTCACCCATTTTCCTATAGGGTCGTCGTCAGTTGTCGCACACCGGCGGACCATTCAGGAGTGCGCGAGTTTGTCTCCATCAGTCGAATTCATCGAATGGATCCACCGGATTCAAAGAACCTCGAAGCGTTCCGGGTCCGTTACGAGAGAGTTCGAAGATATTGGATTCTCCCGGCATTTATGGCCGACGTCACCGTGAAGCCAGAACCGTTCTTCGACTTAGCAATTGGAAAGCAATCTATCCGAATTCGTCCTGCATGGCAGATTGGCGACAATGATCCCGACAGTATTGCAATTGATCCGGAAGAAGAGCCTGTTGTACCTCCAGAAATTAAGGATCCGCCCATTCTTCGCCTCCTTGATCGCCGAAGGCGAAAGATCATCAGGTAGCACTTCAGGCGACAAAGTTGGGACTTAATCGGGAATGGCGGAGTTGAAAATGCATATTGGCCAGCCGACACTCGAAGCAAAGTGCAATTGGAGGGCGGGCCGGGAGTCAAACCCGGATTTGCAGCTTCGGACGCTGCCGTGTTGTTCGGTTACACTACCCACCCATCTGGAACTCGCGCCGGGAATCCAACCCGGATCTCTTCGTTAGGACCGAAGTGTCATCATGCCTTAGACCACGCGAGCCTAATCAATGTGGAGGGGATGCAGAGAATTGAACTCTGATCTCAAGGTTCGTAGCCTTGCGCCCTCATCCGTTGGACCACATCCCCACATTGGAAGCGGCAGAGAGATTTGAACTCTCATCGTCCGAGGTAGAGGCTCGGCGCATTGTTCCGTTATGCTATGCCGCCTCGTTGTTGCTCTTGGTGCGGGATGTGGGAATCGAACCCACTTCGTCTCGCTTAAAAGGCGAGTGCATATCCATATCTGCCAATCCCGCGAATCTGGTGGGTGACGCTGGAATCGAACCAGCCTGGTCTCGCTTAAGAGGCGAGTGCATCAGCCATCTCTGCCAGTCACCCATGTTCAACATCAAAATGGTGCAGGATGTTGGAATCGAACCAACGCCTCGCGGTTATCAACCGCGGGCTCGACCTTCGAGCTAATCCTGCCTGGTGCGCCGTTCGGGAGTTGAACCCGCATCTGTTGGGTGTAGGCCAACTATTCTGGTCCGTTGAACTACCGGCGCGAAAACATTGGTAGAGAGTGCAGGAGTCGAACCTGCCTAGCCGCGCTAATCTGGCGCCGAAGTGGGTATAAGCCACTGCTCCTCCCGGAGGCCCCTCCACTGGTGGCTCGCGATGGATTCGAACCATCCACGACGGCTTTATGAGAGCCGCGTTCTTCCTACTGAACTAGCGAGCCGTTACTACCCTCGGAATCTGGCTGGCCGGGCAGGATTCGAACCTGCGCATGGCGTGAGTAACAGTCACGTGCCTTTCCAGCTTGGCTACCGGCCAAAAACACATCCGTAAAAAGCAAAAGGCCCCGACTTTTGTCGGAGCCTCGGAAATTGAATCTGAACTTAGAAATCTAACGAATAATCAGACCAATCCCGAGGGCCGAGCGCGATTGACGCGCCGTCTCATAATGGATTTGGTCTTTATAGTCATCTTCGTAACGGAGTATAGCACGGACATTTCGCAACCGAAACGCCCGTATCGCATGGCTTCGGGTTCTTGCAGATTGTGTGAAACTCACAGGCCGGGCGGGACGCCGGGCCCGTGAATTTAGTTGACCCATTTCGTCTGCTCTAGCGCACGGATGTATTCGATGACCGAATCGCTCCAGCCATCGATGTTCATCCACTGGCCGTAACCGACGCCGTTCTTGTAGCTGGCCACATTGACCATGTACGCCTGCTTCGTGAGTGGCGCCGGCGCGACAGTTTGTGGATCGCCCTCACCGTAGCCCTGCACAGTGGTGGTATCCGAGTAGTGCCACTGGCCGTCCGTGATGACGATGATGCGATCATAGCCGTCACGATTTGCGGCGGCGACACCGAGTCCACCTCGGCTCCAGTTGTTCTTGGTGGTGGCCAGCGCATCCCGCAGTGCAAACCCGCGTCGCGGAGGAACCTCATACGCCTTCTCGTTGAATGCGTAAACGTTCACCCGTTCGGCAGTTTCGCGGAGCAGAATAGCGAGCCCCGCCGCAGCCTCAAAGCGATCCATGTCGCTGTTTCTACTGAGTCGCGCCATCCACATTGAGGGGCTGGTGTCCACAACCAGCGCAGTCGTTCCCGGCAGCGCAGGCTGCTTCTTGAGCGAACGGAACATCGCCTGCTCAAGTTCGGCCTCGTGCTTCGGAGCGTACCGCGCAGCGGCGATGAAGCGAAACGGCAGAATGCGGTCCGTCTTCATCTCACCCAGAGCACTAGCGACCAGCTTGTCGCTGACTCCGGCTTCATGCATGTTGCGCAGGTTACGGAGCAATGCTAGGGCGCCCAGCTTCTGTTCGCGAAGCAGTCGCTCCCAGGCCTCGCGCTTGTCAGTTCCGGCCGAGAGAGCAACTTCCCACGTGTCGGCCGTGATCATGGTTCCAGCGATCAGCTTCTTCCACATTGCTGCCTGAGCCCCATCACGGGGCTTGGCATGACAAAGAAAGAGTACATCCCGCAGCTTGATCGGCCCGCCACGGTCGTACTTGGCGAGCTGATATTCGTCAAACTTTGGGAAGGCCGCAGCCAGCCCCTTCTTCACCTGTCCCGAGAGCGGCACACGTCCGTCCTTCCAGTAGATGGCAACAAACTCTGCAAGTTCATCGGCACGCTGGAGGATGCTTGCGAGCGTCTCCGACACCGGGGCGCGGTGCGTCTTGTGACGCGCCATTTCACGAACGAGTAGAAGCGGCGCGTGACGCAGCTTCATCTGCTCGCGAGCCTCAATGGCAAGTGCAGCCACCTTCTCGGCCACGACCTTTGGCACAAGCTCGGCTATACGGCCGGCAATCTCGACTCCATCCTCGTAGAACTGGCTCTCCCAAAGCATGCACGCAAGTACCGAACGCCGCAGCTGCAGCTCCGGAGATACGTGCCGTGCGGGTGTGGCCTCATGCGTGCGAGGTGCAATGTTGAGATTCGGTGTGTTCAGTCTGGCCATGGTGGCCTCCTTTGTTTCAGTATTCGCCGGGGAATCTGGCGACGACGGTAGTTTCCGATGCTCTATCCACTGAGCTACACGGCGAGAAGCCATGACAGGAATCGAACCTGCGACCGTCGGATTATCGAAGTAACCCTCGTCTTCACCACCGGCGAAATTCGCTTATAAATTTCAAGTTCGAATTTCGTCGAGAAATGTTTTCGCCAGTTTCGGCTCGCCAGGAACATTCGCACCACGCAACGAGCAGTAGTGCAGAAAGCGTTCTACCAGGGAGTTTGGTTGGCCAAACTCTAAGCGCACAATATGTATCTGTTTCGCTCGACGTCTCAGATCTTCTGCTACGGGCCAAGAAAGATATCTGCCCTCTTCCAAGTGATCATTTTGTCCGAACAATCCCCATCGCCCTGCTGCACATTCCTTCAGCACTTGAATGAGCGATTGCTTAAACTCAGCTTCCAGCTCATCAAGACGGCTCTGTTGGATTCCCGAGCGCTTGCGTGCACCACCCGCAACCTCGGCACGCACCTCAACCTGGCAACCTTCGGCAGCGAGTTCGTGTATTAAGTCAATGAAATCGTCGGCCATTCTTTTTGCCTCGCCACTGATCTTGTCGTAGTTCTTGATGACGAGACAGTACGGAACTTCCACCTGATTGATCGAACCTCCGGCGATGCTGTCGCGTAATGCATCGAAATTCCGCCCGTGCCATTCGGGTGCACCTGCGGCGCGAAAGAATGCATCGTACACATCGTCTTTTGTCGACCAACGTGCACCGTCCAAGATGATGTCCTTCATAACGGTTCTCCGAATCATTCCCGGAAAGGCCTCTCACCTGTCTCTCGTTAAATCCGCCGGGGAATTGTCGGCAACGGCTTTGCTCTGCCAGCTGAGCTACACGGCCCGTAGGCTGCGGCAGGACTCGAACCTGCGCCCTTCGAAGGAACCGTCGCACATCACCACCGGCGAACTCGTTGTTCATCTCATCGCCGGGGAATGGGCGACGCGGTACCGGCATCTCTGCCTGCCGCGGACCGAAGTCGCACGGCCCCGAAGTAACCGCGATCTGTC
The DNA here is from genome assembly GCA_963785265.1 of uncultured Acidobacteriaceae bacterium. Lineage (GTDB taxonomy): Bacteria > Acidobacteriota > Terriglobia > Terriglobales > Acidobacteriaceae > Acidiflorens. The sequence goes on from CAWAUN010000001.1 coordinate 129,215, forward strand.
ACCACCGGCGAGTGCTTTACACGAGAATTATGTGACTCGCTGCCATCCAAGCGCTCTCCTCTCTCCTCAAGAGTCAAGAGCAGATATTGGCCGGGGAACGAGCGACAACGGAACATTAGGTGTCCTTCCATTTAGACCACGCGGGCACAAATTCCCGCCGCAGGATTCGAACCTGCATCTCCCGCGTTCGAGGCGAAGTAACCGTAGTCTTCACCACCGGCCAAGCTAATTAATGCCTAGTCCAAGAAAGCCACATTCCGCATGGCGTGCGAGAGATTCTCTGTGTTACTGAGAACCTCGTGCCAGCCATCCAGCATGACCGTCTTGTGGTCTGGATGGCGCACTCGGCCACGCACATACACCTTCGGATTGCGGCGCATGACTCTCCAATTCCAGCGACTCCGTTCGCCTTCCGAAAAAGCCTGATATTGCTCGTTCGTCAGACCGTTTGGTGCGCCAGGGCTGACATAAACCGTCTCCCCGCCCACGCGATAAAGCTTTTCACAGACATGGGGCTTACCTCCTCCACGCGCGATAGGCTCGTTTCGCAAAACAAGGAACTGGTCTACTCGCGCATTTGGCGCTGGTACAAAAAACCATTCCCCTTGGCGAATGCGTGCTGCGTTGCTGCGCCGATCGCGATACTTCGTTCGAATTCCGCCCTCACTGCTTTGCACAACATCGGGTTTGAGAGCCTGTTTCGCATCTCGAACGCGACTCACTGGCGTACTTTCCGGAATGCCAGCTACAAACCAATGACGTTCATCGTGGCCAAGTAGAAACCGGTGCTTCTCAGCGGCACGTCGGCTCAGCAAGAGCAAGTGACGATCACTCGGTTGAACATCCAAAACCACTAACTCAGTCGTCGACGCCTGGGCACGAGAAATCAAGAAGTATTCTCCGTTCCGATCTTGATGCACGTCGAGCGCAAGGTCCTCGGAAACCATTCGCCCCGAGAGCCTGTTCCTCCTTAAAAGTTGACCAAATTCAACTCGCGCTCCCATCTTTGCGAAAGCGCGTTCCAACGAATTCATACTCAATCCAATCTAGGGGCCACTGCCCGAACTTCTGTGGCCGACACAAACGAGCGGCCACCGCATTTAATGGTCAGGGAATAGGCGGTCACGGCAGGGCTTTCGCCCAAGAGGATTCGAACCTCACAGCCCCAAGGCTGTTTCTACCAGAGAAGTATCCGTAACCAATCACCACTGACCGAACCAGTCAAGCTGGGGGAATTAACGGGAGCGGTATAGTCGATTTACAGTCGAAGGAACCGCGACCTACGCCACCCAGCTAAGTTTTCTGTTGTGCGGAAAGAGCGCCTGGTTGAACCGATAGGATCGGTTAGCGCGACCGAAGCGACGCCCTATAGCAACTCAGTCGAGTTATCGGCTGATGTTGCCCGCTTAGCGAGTTGTTTTTAAAAACCACCAATTTGGGCGTCCTTTCGTAAGAAGATGACCTAACATGCCATGACTTCGCGTCTTTTGCAATAGGAAACTTCGCCAGATCGCATCTTCTGGAGCGCCTAATGTGAGCATCGTCCTCCCTGTGTCGAGTAAGTCTCACGTTGACCATATACCAAACCTATCGAGAGCCTTGTCCACTCACGTCTATTGACCCTCACTCGGGCTGAACTGAAACGCGACTGCGCCCTTGTGCTTCGACCACCTCGAAGCGCACCGGCAAGAACGCGCGGATTACTTCCATGTTCGTTTTTGCGTGCATGTTGAGGCTCATCGCGGTAAATGAACCCCCTCCGGCCAATGCGATGGGCAGCAGAAGCTGATCGGCTAGGTGCTCATCCACCACCGCAGTCGAATGCATGTACGCATGTACCTGGTCGGCTGCGTCTTTCGCAACGTCTTCTGCACTCACACCAAGCTTCCCAAATGCAGTGAAGATCTGTGTCACAGAAGAGGTCGCTAATTCAATCGTCACCAGGTTGCCGGGACTAACTGAATTCTTTGTGTCCTCGCAGCGCAGCAACTCGGCGTCCCAGTTCAGTAGCTTTCCGACCGTATCCAGTTCCCGCTTAGCGATGTGGTATGGCAAGTTCGCCACTAGCGCAGTTGCCCGTTTAGTCGTGATCTCGCCCCGATCCTCCAGATTCATCGGTTTCAAGACATCTGTAGGAGTAATCTCAACAACAATGCGGCCTCCACCCGCCGGATAAAAACCGTACCGTTCCAGCTCAAGCTTCACCTTCGGTCCCATACGCTCAATGAGCGGAATGAAACTCCGCTGAAGAAAATCGAAGGGCGGAGCAGCCGGATTATGTGTTCCACCCTCGATCTCAACCCGGCTTTGCCCGGCAGCGGTGATCAGTGCCGGCAAGATCGTCTGAAGCACGAGAGTTCCGCTGCCTGCCGTACCAATCGCGAAACGAAAGTCTCCGGCGCGAATCTTGCCTGGCACAAACGTAAGCGCTTTGGAACCCAGCGAAGCCCCCTCCACTTCAGCAGAGCCAACTTCTGTCGCCGCCTGGACTGCTGTCAGGTGTTGCCGCAGCAGTCCAGGCTTCTGACGATTTGCGCGAATGTTCTCGATTCGGAAGGGTTTTCCGGTTACAAGTGACAAGCTGAGTGAGCTGCGCAGAATCTGCCCGCCGCCTTCACCGAAAGACCCATCGATCCGAACCATCGTCTCTGCCTTCACAACTTCCGTCTTAGGCATGAATCATCCTTTCACGCAAACAACCTGACGCAGTGTGTGTACGATTTCCACCAGGTCGGCCTGTGCCGCCATAACTGCATCGATCGGCTTGTAAGCCGCTGGTGTCTCATCGATCACATCTGCGTCCTTGCGGCATTCCACGCCCTCGGTCATGCGGATGTGGTCCTCCACCGTGAAGCGCTTTTTTGCTTCGTGGCGAGACATCGCACGACCTGCGCCGTGGCTGCAGCTATGGAAGCTCTCCGGGTTGCCTTTCCCGCGCACAATGAAAGAACGTGCACCCATGCTGCCAGGGATAATTCCCATGTCTCCCTCGCGCGCACGTACCGCGCCCTTACGCGTGACGAGAACGTTCTGGCCAAAGTGCGACTCGCGTGCCACATAGTTGTGGTGGCAATTGATGCTTTTCAGCTCGGCTGTGAACTCCGGCACGTGTCCGCTACCGCGAACCGCATCTACGATCTGGTGCATCATCAGATCCCGGTTCGCGCGAGCAAAGTCCTGCGCCCACTCGACTGCTTCCACATAGTCGTCGAAGTGTTCCGTGTGCTCGGGAAAGTACGCAAGATCACGATCCGGCAAATTGACAAAGAATCTCTCCATGTCCTTCTTTGCCAGTTCGATAAAGTACGATCCCATGCGGTTTCCCACGCCTCGCGACCCGCTGTGAAGCATGAACCAAACCATCTCGCTTTCGTCCAGGCAGACTTCGATAAAATGGTTTCCCGTTCCCAGCGTTCCGAGGTGATTCACATGATTTCCGTGATCCAACTTAGGGTGCTTGGCCAGGATAGCGTCGTATCGGGGCTTCAGACCTCCCCATGCCTCCTGGTTGTCAGCTGGAATTTCGTGCCACGCACCTCGATCTCCCGCCCCGCCGTGATTGGTGCGGCCATGCGGAACGGCCTGCTCGATCGCTTCGCGGATGCCATGCAGATTATCCGGCAGATCACGAGCATTTAGTGAAGTCTGGACCGCCATCATTCCGCAGCCGATATCCACACCCACCGCTGCCGGAATGATTGCGCCTTTGGTTGGAATTACGCTTCCAACAGTCGCGCCAATTCCCCAGTGCACGTCAGGCATCGCGGCGATCCAACGAAACACGAACGGCAACTGGGCGACATTCAGCAACTGTCCTTTCGCCTGATCCTCCAACTGCACACCTTTAGTCCACGCCTTGATCGGAACACCCTGCCCGCCGTGGATAACGTTGTAGGTTTCGCCTGACATTTTGATTCTCCTTCCGCACTAGAGAAAAGCAACTGCTGGGCCATAAAGGGCTTTTCTGCAAGTTGCTGAACTGTCGAGTGTTGCACGAAATGGCTCGTGCTTCGATATCCGAGTGTTTATATTGTAAGATAAGTTAATATTCCAATGGATAAGGATCAGCCCAGTGTCGTCGTTATCGGCTTGCTAGGCACCACCCTCGATATGGGCAAACACCCTGATCGCTGGCAGAACTGGCGTCCTTCCGTTTCTCTCTGTCGACAGCCAGACCTTATTGTCCGTCGCTTTGAACTGCTGCATGGCAAGCGCGACTCGTCCTTAGCAAAAACGGTGCGTGCTGACATACGAACTGTTTCGCCGGAAACGGAAGTCCGTCAACACGAGATGGAGTTCAGCGACCCTTGGGATTTTGAGGAAGTCTACGAGACTCTTTTCAAGTTCTCTCGCCAGTACCCATTCGATACGGAATCGGAAGACTACCTCATCCACATCACGACAGGTACTCACGTCGCGCAGATCTGCTTGTTTCTCTTGACCGAGTCGCGGTATATGCCAGGCCGGTTGGTGCAGTGTTCGCCAGAACGAGATCGGAGTTCGCCCGGAACGATCAAGATCATCGATCTCGATCTGTCCAAGTATGACCGGATCGCCTCGCGATTTCGACAAGAGCAACGCGAGGCAGTTTCTTATCTCAAGGGAGGCATCGATACCCGGAATAGTGCATTCAACCATCTGATCGATCGAATTGAGCAGGTTGCAATCGCGACCCGCGATCCCCTGCTCCTCATGGGTCCGACGGGTGCCGGCAAATCGCTCTTGGCAAAACGAATCTACGAACTGAAGAAGAATCGCCGAGCCGTCGAGGGATCTTTTGTCGAAGTGAATTGCGCGACTGTACGTGGGGACGCCGCCATGTCTGCGCTGTTCGGGCACGTGAAAGGAGCGTTCACAGGCGCTCAGAAGGATCGCCCCGGCTTGCTTCGCGCTGCGGATAAGGGAGTCCTATTTCTGGACGAAGTTGGAGAACTGGGTCTTGATGAACAAGCGATGCTGCTTCGGGCCCTGGAGGAAAAGACATTTCTTCCTTTAGGTTCGGATGATGAAGCTCACAGCGATTTTCAGCTAATCGCAGGGACGAATCGGGATCTACTTGCTGCTGTGCGCCAAGGCAGATTCCGTGAGGATCTGCTGGCACGCATCAACCTCTGGACATTCTCGCTCCCGGGGCTCAGGAATCGTTCCGAAGATATAGAACCGAACCTCGATTTCGAACTAGATCGTTTCGCCGAGAAAGCTGGGCGACGAGTCACTTTCAGCAGAGAAGCTCGGGACACATTCCTGGCGTTTGCGCTTTCTCCCACCGCCAATTGGTCCGGGAATTTCCGCGACCTGAACGCGGCGGTCGCTCGGATGGCTACGCTAGCACCAGGCGGTCGAATTTCTACTGTCATCGTAGAAGAAGAGACTAAAAGGCTACTGGCATCGTGGAGCGCCCCCGGCGAGTCGCCTTCTCCAGCCGCTCTTCAAGAATTCCTTGATGACAGGCAGTTGGAAGAACTGGACCTCTTCGATCGCGCCCAACTGGCCTTCGTCGTGGATGTGTGCAAGCGGAGTCGCTCTCTGTCGGACGCCGGCCGTACATTGTTCGGCGCATCGCGAACGCGCAAGACCTTCTCAAATGATGCAGACCGGCTCCGCAAGTATCTGGCACGATTTGGGGTTGAGTTTTCAAGAATCCAGCAACTCCCTTGAATCCGAATTTCGAACAGAGCTAGCGTCGAGCCGTGCTGACGATTCGTGCCATGACCGGCGGTGAAGGCTACGCACAGCGCCATCTCCAACAGAGCGACTACTACGACCAGAATCGGACGGTCGAAGGCCGGTGGCACGGACGCGGCGCTGAACTGCTGGGTCTCAAAGGAGGGGTTGCCTCCGAGGATTTCGAGGCAGTGCGTCAGGGCCTCGACCCACAAACGGAAGAGTTCCTCCGGCAGCGCCACAGCGCGGATCGCATTGCTAGCGATGGCGCGGAACAGAGTAAGGCCCGGTCCCTCTATGACATGACATTTTCAGCGCCGAAGTCCGTCTCTGTCGTGGCCATTGTTGGCGGGGATGACAGACTGCTCGCATCGCACGCAACCGCCGTGCACGAGGCCCTAGAGGAAGCAGAAAGATACTCGGCCACTAGAGTTCGCCTCGCCGGCCTGAACGAAAATCGAGCCACCGGCAACTGGATCGTAGCTTCCTACACTCACGACACGAGTCGTCAGCTAGATCCTCAGCTCCACACTCATGCCGTCGCTGCCAATCTCACTTACGATGGCACTGAAGGGCGTTGGAAGGCGCTACAGGCTTCCGGTCTGTACGAACGTCGCAGCTACCTGACCGAGGTCTATCGCAATGCCCTGGCTCGCGAAGTACGCGCCCTTGGTTACCAGGTTGAAAACCGTCACGATGTTCGTGGTCGTGACAAAGGATTCGAGATCGCAGGATTCTCCCAGGACCTCCTCGACAAGTACAGCCGACGCAGTGCCCAGCGGGATGCGGCCATTCTGGAGTTCACCAATTCACGTGGTCGTGCGCCAACAGACAACGAGGTTGCGGTACTCGTCCGGGAAACGCGGGCTGACAAGCTTCAGGAGATATCGACCGAGCAAGTCCGTAACCTTCAGCAAGAACGAATGACCCTGGACGAGAAGCAAATGCTTCGTGAGATTTTGAACGAAGCTCAGACACAATCCCATTCGCCTCAAATCAATCGCTGTGTGCATGAGGCCTCGCTTGCATACTCTCAGGAGCACATTTTCGAGCGTCTCTCAGTCGCCAGAGAGCATGAGGTTCTAACCGAGGCTCTTCGTCACGGGCGCGGCAACGTCGAACTCAGCGACCTTCAGGGCTCTCTCTCTCTTGAACGCGCGAAAGGGACTCTCATCTCAGCTGGGGATGAAATTGCGACACACGCGACCCTCCAACGCGAGCGCGACATGATCGCCGTAGTTAACCGAGGGACAGACCGCTACGACCGCCTCGGTAAAGGCTGTGACTTTGAGCCTTTGGACAAGCTGCGCCCCGAACAAAGGCGCGCCGTCGAAGCAGTGCTCGACTCTCGCGATCTGGCGATCAATCTTCGAGGTGCCGCCGGTACCGGCAAGACGGCTACGCTACGTGAAATTGACCGTGGCCTCAGAGAAGCCGGGCACGACGTTTTTGCGGTGGCTCCTACCAGGAGTGCCGTGGACGAACTGGAAAAGATCGGCTTCCGAGATGCGATGACTGTCTCACGACTTCTCGAAGATCAGGAACCACAGAGCACTCTGCGCGGAAGGGTCTTGATCGTCGATGAAGCGGGCATGGTTTCTGGCCGGCAAATGCAAAGCCTGCTGTACCTCGCCGAAGATCAGGGAGCCAGAATTGTCTTTTCCGGTGACACCCGACAAATTACCAGCGTAGAGGCCTCGGATGCTTTGCGTATCTTGGAACGGGAGTCTGACCTGAAGAGCGTTTCCCTTACTGAAGTACAGCGGCAGACAAACTCCTTGTATCGCGACGCCGTAAAGACCATGAGACATTCACCGGAAGAAGGGTTCGCCCGATTGGAAAAGCTCGGCGCTATTCGCGAAGTACCCATCTTCGACCGAGGCCAGATAGTGGCGGATCTACATCGCGAGTTCCGAGCCGAAGGACGCGATACGCTTGTGGTTGCCGGCACTCATGCTGAGATTTTCCAACTCACCGACGCGATTCGCCAGGATCGGAAGGAACACGGTGAACTGGGAGTCGGCCATTCCTTTGATCGGTACGTCTCACTCCAGTGGACAACAGCACAGAAACAGGAACTCTCCAACTACCAAGAGGGGCAGATTCTGCAGTTTCACAGAGACACGAAACTTGCAAAACGACATGAGTCGCTGGAAGTCGTGAGCGCTGGCCCGGAATCTGTGGTTGCGCGAAAAGGAACCGGAGAAGAGGTGAGCATCTCGCCGAAACAAACGCGGGCATTCTCCGTTTATGAGCGTCAGCCGATTGAAGTTGCCCCTGGCGACAGCCTCATGCTCACAGCAAACCGTCGAGGGCCGGAACTCCGGGCGACCAACGGAGAGCTGGTCAAAGTGAGTTCCCTAGACGGCGGTGCCATTCGCCTCGAAGACGGAAGAACGCTTCCTGCGAACTATCACGAATTCACACACGGTTATGCGGTCACCGCCCATCGAAGTCAGGGCAAGACGGTAGATACCGTCATCATCTCCGCAGACGCTATGAAAAAAGAGCTGTTCTATGTTGCGGCGAGCCGCGGCCGGAGCGAGATCGCTGTTGTCACCAGCGACCGCGAGCAACTTCGTGAATCCGTCGGCGTATCCACGATGCGGCAGTCTGCGATTGAACTGGCACGAAAACAGCGATCCGCACACGATCCGGAAAAGGGCCACCGTGTTGACCTGATGACTGGGGTGAACCGGCAAGCTGGCCAGCAGATCGGAGAGCAGCATTCTTCCGTTCCAACTCACACACCGGAACCGGAAAAGACTCCCCGTGTCGGCGTGGAACATGACCTCGGTGGCCCCAGTCTTGGTCTCGGGCTTTGAGGTCTCGCGGAGAGCCACACCTGCACATTCCCCACATGGCGGAGAAATGGGCCGGGGGGAAAGGCTTGTGTCAAGGCCGCGTGTTTTGCGCCGCGAAGCGGTCGTGAGCCTTGACACGAGGCGCGCCCCGGCCATCCTGCTCTGTTGTGGGGATCTGTGGGAGCCTAAAGAACGGTTAGAGCGTCGGGCCGTGGGCTCCAGCAACCTGGCTTAGCACTCTGTCCGCTGCATTTACGCCCCGATATTGCGCTTCCTCGAAGATGGAGAATCCGCTGAGGTCCGAATTGGCGAACAGAATTCGTCCGTGTGCTTTGGCAAGATTGCGACGTTCGGCGGAAAAGATTGCTCCGACCTTGGGGCGGGCCATAGCGTGTCCCATGCGCATAATATCTATGCGCGACACGCACTTCCGGATGTCATGATGCACGCGTTCGAGATCGTGAAGAATCGCTTCCTTCCAGTAGTTCCAATCCTTGTTCAGCAGCAACTGGCGATTTTCCGATGGCAGTCCATCGGCCAAAGCCCAATAGAAAGTCCAGACTGTGCGTTCCACGTGAGAGCGGACACTCTGATGAGTCGCATCTACGTAGCCGAGTGTCGGGGATTCCATGAAGACGTTGTCCCATGTAGGGTCAGTACCATAAGAGTCGGGAAAATGTTCGAGCGTGAGATTGGCAGTCAGCCACGGCGAATATTCGAAATCATGCAGTGGAGCCATGCCTTCCACCAAGTACGACGCTAGAAAGGTAGGCGCCGCGAAGATTATGAATTCTGTCTGGTATTCGGTGTCTCCAGCCAGAACGCTGAACCCCTTTCCCCGTCGCGAGATTTTGTGCACCATTCTGTTGGTCTCTACAAAGCTTCCGACTCGTTCAAGTAGTTGCCGGACGATCCATCCGTTTCCCTCGGGCCAGGTTAGAGGTCCCTTTTCTTCCGGCTCGCGAGATGCGAAATACTGAATTCCTGCCCATGCCGACGTGTTGTTGGTCGTTGCGCCATAATCGTCGCGGCAACAGTAGTTCATGTACCAGTTGAGAATGCGAGAGTCCATTCTCTGCGCGCGAAGCCAGTCAGCAAATGAGAGTTGGTCCAGGTCCTCCGTTGTGTCGGACAGCCCTATCTCCATGGGCACGGTGAACTTGCCTGTAGCGCGGAACTCATGGATGCGGTCTTCCAGTCTTCGGAACTGCTCGCGGTCGCCTGGTGTTAATCCGACGGCTGGCTCTATCCCTTCTTGCCATCTTCCATACAGAAACAAACGCTCCTGCGGAGTGAAGCAGAGATAGCGTTCCTCCCACTGGCCGTTCTTCAGTACCCCAAGGTCCTCAAACAGCTCGCGGACATAGATCGCCTTCGGCCCCGGTACCGGAACATAATGCGCGGCCCACGGGTAGGCAGTGATTTCATTTTCGCCCCAACGTGAATTTCCGCCGGGTTGGTCGTTCATCTCAAGGAGAACAAAATCAGTGAAACCTTTCTTGTGAAGCCGCCACGCTGAGCTCAGACCTGCAATTCCACCGCCGATGATCACGACCGCGTGCTTTGCGACCTGCTTGGGTTGAGAAAAGCGTGCCCGGTCACGCAGTTGATGGCCCATCTGGAATGAGTCGTTCACGAATGTGCCAACAACCGGTCGGTCTCCTTTGATCGAGAGGCCAATTAGTGCTGCGCTTGCCGATTGCAGGAACTGGCGCCTTGAAGTGCTCAATGACTGATGTCCTTCCAGTCCTGATCGTAGGCGCGGACCAACACCTGATCGTTCAGCCGGTTCGGAGGCATCGGTAACGGTGACATGTCAGGGGGGAATTGAAACAGCGCAGGTAAGCCATCGACGCTCACAAAGCGAAGACCGTGCGGCAGAGAGGTTGGGATCTGATAATCACGGAAACTTGCAATCACGAATCCCCACTCCCCAAAGGAGGGGACGTACACGTGGTACGGATACGTTTTGAGTCCTGCCTGTTTCAGCGTCTCAGCAATGCACCAATACGAATCGCGCGCAAACATCGGGGACGTGCTCTGGACCACCATCAATCCCTGGGCGCTAAGGTGGCGGGCCGCGGCTTTGTAAAAAGCGGTCGTGTACAGCTTTCCTAGCGAATAGTTTGTAGGGTCAGGAAAGTCGATCACAATGAAATCGAAGCTGTCGCCACTCGAGTCAACCCAAGGAAATGCGTCAGCGTTGGTGATATGCACTTTCGGTGATGAGAATGACTTCTGGTTTAGTGCCGTGAGCATCGGATGGGTCGAGAACAACCGAGTCATCTCTGGATCGAGATCGACCAACGTAATGCTTTCGATCTGCGGATACTTGAGAATTTCACGCACAGCCAGACCGTCACCACCGCCCAGCACTAATACCCGGCGCGGAGCAGGGATGGCCGATAGTCCGGGATGGACCAGCGCTTCGTGATAGCGGTATTCGTCGCGCGAACTAAACTGCAAATGGCTGCTCAGGAACAGGCGGATGTCATCCTTGAATCGCGTTAAGACGATGTGCTGATATCGCGTGTCGCGAGCAAAGATGATCTCGTCCGCATAGATGTTGTCTTCGGCCGCAATCGTGATGCGCTTGGCCTGTGCCAGTCCGATTCCCAAGCCGCACAGCACGACAACGCACATGATTCGCAGGGCCTGCACCGAGGCGAGCTGTTTTGCAAACAGGAAAGTGCTCCACAGTGCGACCAACACATTGATGATCCCGAACAACATTGCGGAGCGGACCAGCCCAAGGTAAGGAACAAGAAGAATTGGAAACAGGAGCGATGCTCCCAGCGCACCGAGATAGTCGAACGTCAGGACATGGGCAACGACGTCGCGGAAATGATAACGGTCGCGAATGATCCGCATCAGCAGTGGAATTTCCAGGCCGACGAGAACCCCGATTACGATGACTAGGGCGTACATCAGAAGCTGAAATCCCTGAGTGTAGGCGAAGGCCAGAAACAGCAGCGCCGACGAAAAGCCTCCAATCACGCCCAGTAGCAGCTCGATCCACACAAATCGGTATGCAAGACCACGATCAATGTAGCGCGAAAGAGCGCTACCGATCCCCATGGCGAACAAGTAACAGCCAATGATCGTGGAAAATTGAAGAACGCTATCGCCGAGAAGATAGCTAGCGAGCGTTCCCGCGATGAGCTCGTAGATGAGCCCGCAGGCGGCGATCAACAACACCGTGATGAAGAGCAGTATGCCCAAAGCTTAGTGGACAGCGGATGCGATGATGATGCAAATACCGATGGACATTGTTCCGATCAAGATGGCAAGCGCGGTGTTGTGCTCCTGGACAATTTCCTTCCATAGGTTGTAGGGAGTTACCTTGTCGATGATGAGAAACGCTGCAGCAAAGACAAAAATACCGAGCGCCGCGTAAACAACTGCGTTCACCACGTTGCCAATTTGGATGCCCATTTACTTGCCTCCTGTGTAGTGATGGTAGTAGCCGTACACTGAACGATAGGAACCGGGGTTGTCGCGAACGGACCTGGGGACGTTCTTCACCTCGTCGACAGAATCGAGGCTCCATCCTCGGTATTCGGCCATTCCAAGCGTGCCCAGCACAATGACGCCGTAGAGAATGTACAGATTTCTCATCATGAGTCGTCTCTCTTCCCGGATAAATTGCCAAGGCTCATTGGCCGACCGGCATCTTCAGAGTCGTCATCGTCCGAGCCGGTTGATCCGTAATCGCTCTCAGCCCATCGTAAATGTTCGAAATTCATGGAGCGCCATGTGATGAGCCCGGCGGGGATCAGCAAAGCCAGTAGGGCTATCCCAAGGAAGCTCGCCTGGGGAACGTCGCGGCTAGCGGAAATCGAGTACGAGATGGTTCCATGGCCGAAATCCGACTCTGGTTCGACCCTAAGGTAATAATTTCCGGGCGGTACGCTCGGAATTACTACGCTGTCCGCGCGGCTGCCTTCCGACCAAGAACCATCCTCGTCGTAACCGGAGTAGTAACTGACCTCGCGTCCAAAGTCGTAAGCCTGGCCCGTGTCCTGGTTTACAAGCGCGTAGTTCAGGTAGATCCAATTGTTGTTCACATCCGCTGTGGTTTTTAATTCAAGATCGGAAGTGTGCCCCTTGAGTTGAAATACATCCGTCACGAAAGACGCTTCGCCTCGCTCATTTGTGTTGAATGCGTAGTTTCCTTCGACGACCTGCTCACTACGTGCGAAGGACCAGAACAGAATCATCATCACGACAAGAACCAGCATGAATCCACCAAACGCAACCCATATCGCATTGGTATCCGCGCTAAGGGGGGACGGTTGGTTTTCGTAAACGCCGATGCGCTCTGGGGGTTCGCCTTGGAGACCGAAAGCCTTCCAAATATCGTGGCCGGAAATGTACTCACCCATGGACCAAGTAACCTCTTTGCCGGTCCGTTCGCTCGAAATTACGCGGGGCGGTGAAACGTAATCCGACACATCTGAGGATTCGCCTACTCGGACCTGCCATGGGAACTCCCCAAGCACAAAACTCGTCCCGGCCTTCGCGGTTTGAAAGTGCTTGTAGGTTTCTCCGAGGTAGCTCACGGTCGCGGGGCTGACGTCGTTATTCAGGGTTGGCAGCGACCGCAAAATACTGGTGTCATTCCAGTGACCGTTGTATTCGGTTAAGTAGCGAAACCCTTTGTATGGGTTGAAGAGAACGTATTCATGCCAACTGTACGGGACGCCATCGACGTGGATGGTACGGCGCTGAAAGCCGACTGCCTCGTAGTCTGTTCCTCGAATCTTCCCCCGCGTGCCGAGCGGAATCAGGGGCGGATCTTCGTCTACGGCGGCCTTGAACTTCTGCAGAATCGTCAGCCGTGGGTCCTGCGCGTCCAGAATGGAATGGCAATGATCGCAAATGACCGTCACAGCTTGGCTAAGAGATCGAAGTGTAATCGCAGCGCCGCACCCTGGGCAATTGAGCGACCTCACTTGTGGCGGGCCTGGCGGATTGGGGCCGCTTGTGCTCATGACCATCCTTCGAACTTCCGCAAGTTCTTGAAATTCAATTCCTCAAAATCAACTGTTTTCCCCAAATACAAGGCAGGGGCCTTGTCGCTGTAATCAATCGTGGCAAACTTTCCGCTTGTCGCCATCAAGTCGACGAAGACGACATCGTCTTTATCCCAGTACTGGAACGGCAATTCTCCTTCAACCCCGCGATAGTGCGCTTTTGTGATCGTGGCTACGGTGTAATCGTCACTGTCCCAGGTGTAGCGCTGGCCGACCTTGCACTCGGAGGGCAACTTTCGACCCTGCGCCGAGAAGGTCACGACATACTCATCCTGCGCGTCGGAGAGCCACGCACTGCCATTGTTCATCACCAGATGCCATTCGTTCCAAGTCCCTTGATCGTATTCGTAAATAATTCGGCCAACTGCCACGAAGGCCTGGCGGTTGTAAACGCCCTCCGTGCCGATCTGGACGGGAGAACTGTTCGGCGGCAGGTCCGCAACTTGGCCGACTTTCTTTACGTCGATATCAGTTCGGATTAGGATCGATTTGCAGTATTCGCAAACGGTCTGAACGCTGCTAGACCAGCGGAACGTAATCTTGGCGCCGCAATTGGGGCAGTTCGCGGTAGGCTGAGTCATCCGTTCCGACTCTCCCGCGAAATTCTGCCAGCAGCACTGGTAGGCTCAAAAGTGATTCCACCTGGAGGACCGTAGGGCCTAGTCACAGTCCGCACGGTAACAGAGGTGGCACCAAAAACGTGTTTCAACTCAGCTTCAAAATCCCACTCTTCACGAGGAACACAGCAGAACAGATTGAGACAAAGGGATCCGAATTCAGGGAAGGTATGACACGCAAGATGCGATTCTGCCAATAGACAAAGGCCGGTGATTCCGCCAGCGTTGGGGAACTCATGCCACTGCGTTTCTCCCACCGGCCTGAGGCGAAGGCCCGAGATAATCCGCCCAAACAATTCGCGGAGAAGCGCACCGCTTCGAAGCGATTCGGCAGAGCACCCGTGAGCGTCAACGACCCATTCGATTCCATTCATAATGTCGCATGCAGCTACTGCTGAGCGTGGCCGCACTCAGCACAGAATTTGCTGATTTTTGGAATAGGCTTCCCGCAGTTGAGGCAAAACTTCGTATCTGCCCCAGCTCCGGTCGCGGTTGTTGCGCCCGCAACAGGCGCGGTTCCGGATTCTCCACTGGCAGGCCCAGCCTTCTTCAAGGCATCCATCATTGCCTGACCCATCGCCACGCCCGCGCCGAGCCCAGCGCCTACTCCGGCAGCGCCGCCACCTTCGTTCGCCGCCGCAATCGGAATGGCCTGTGCAACTTCGTACTGCGTATACCGCCCCATATCGCCGACCATATTCATGCTGATTCGTTGATCAAGGACCTTCTGAAGCTCGTCCGGGAGCGACAAATTCTCGACCACGAAACTGTCGAGCGACAGCCCGAATTCGGCGAATCCCGGTTTGAGCTGCCCAACAATTTTCTCTGAGAGCGCCACTTGATTCGCCGCCATATCCAGGAAGGACACGTTGCTACCTGCAAAGGTGTCCGTAATGCGACCGACAATGGTATTGCTCAACTGTCCTTCGAGGTCGGCGACAAGATAGCTGTCACGCGTGCCGCTCACCTTCGAATAAAACACCTTGGGATCGCTGATGTGGTATGTGTAGATCCCGAATGCGCGCAGCCTAACTGCACCAAACTCCTTATCACGAATCGTGATGGGGTTGGGCGTCCCCCAATGTTGGTTAGTCTGAATTCGAGTCGAGAAGAAGTACACATCCGACTTGAACGGAGACTGGAAGGCTTTGTCCCAGTTCTGGAGGTAGGTCAGGATCGGCAACGTATGAGTATTAAGCGTGTATAGGCCCGGGGAAAACGCATCGGCGACCTTGCCTTCGTTCACAAACAACGCCATCTGGGAGTCTCGAACCGTAAGCTTGCCGCCATTCTGGATCTCCCGATCCTGCATCGGATAGCGGTAAGCGAGAATTCCATCGCCGGGTTCGACCCAATCAATAACGTCAATGAATTGCTTGGACAGAAAGTCTCGAAGGGTCATGGGTGCGCTCGTTTCGTAGCCATACGTTGGGCTTCTTGAATACGCTGAAAAGGGATGCTACGGGCTGCACTGCTCTCTGTCAACAACGGCACATTGCACCTAGGTCGGTTCATATTGCAGATCGCAAATGCCGCGCGGTCACCAACTTGACCTCACTCCCCTAGAGGATTCTGCTAAGTCTGCCCGAGAACTTAGACTCGGTTGATGGCGGACGCAAAAAAAATTTCGATACCTTTTCCCTGCTACATGTTCCTTACATACATAGAGGGGAAAATCTCGCGGCGGATCAATGGAACCGTCTTGCTAAGAAGGCGGGCGCTTGAGTGCGTTCATTGCTATGTTCCCGTGGATTCCCGAAACGTACCTAAAAGTACTTTTAGGCGCTTTAGGCACTTTAAGCAATTGTTGAGAAGTTTGTTCGAAGTCAAAAAGAAAAAAGATTCTTTGATAGGAAGCAACAAATGCGTCTTGTACGGTTTCTATACGAATAATGTTCTCGTCCGCCCATGACGCGAAGACTAACGCCAGCCGAGTAGTGAATGGGATCGAAATCTGTCGAACGAAGTCGGACGCCAAAGCCGACCTTCAGACGACGCGGTGATTTCAGCCCGGTCTCGACTCTCGCTGCAGGAGACTTTATGAGCGAGATGCACGAAGCAACGCCAGTCAGCCAGCCGTTCCCTCATTTCGAGAGGTTAGTCGATTCGCGCGAGGCGGCAGCCTTGCTGCAGATCCACCCGAAAACACTTCAACGACTCGCCCGTAAGGGGGAGATACGCGCAATGCGGATCGGAAAATTGTGGCGCTTTCGCACATCCGATCTCGACGCGTGGGTGCATCTGAGGTTAAAGTTAGCCAGCTATCCGTACCGTCCCTAACCACGGAGGATCGTGATGAGACGGACGAGATTTCAGCAAGGCAGCCTTCAGATCGTGAAGCGTGCCGGCGGCCGGAAGGCCTGGGAGTACCGATGGTACGAACTCCAGGCGGATGGTAGTCGGACGCGACGCAATCTAATGGTTGGATCGCTCGAACAATATCCGAACGAGACGGCGGCTCAGAAGGCCGTCGCCGCACTTCGGGCAGACATCAACGCTGAGAATCCGCGAACCAGCTTGACCCCGATCAGTGTTCAAACGCTTGTCGAGCACTACCGGGAAAAAGAGCTGGGCCCGGACTGCACCAAAACGCGGAAGACGCAGGTCACCTACGTGGGCTATTTCCGAAAATGGATTTTGCCCAGGTGGGGAAGCTATCACGTAACCGAGGTCAAAGCAGTCGCGGTGGAGCAGTGGCTTCGTTCGCTCAAGTATGCGAACGGAAGCAAAGCCAAAGCTCGAAACATCATGAGCGCGGTTTTCAATCACGCTGTCAGGTGGGAATGGCTTGATGTGAATCCCATACGCATGGTGCGTCAAAGTGCCAAGCGGACCAGGATGCCCATTGTGCTTTCCATCGAGCAGATCGCGGCACTGCTTCGCATCCTGAAGGAGCCAACGCGCACGATGGTGTTCCTCGCTGTGTTCACGGGCCTTCGGGTTGGGGAGTTGTTGGGCCTCAAGTGGAAGGACATTGATTTTCAGAAGATGGAAATCCATGTCATTCGCTCGATCGTCATGCAACACGTGGGTGACTGCAAGACCGAAGCTTCTCGTAAACCGGTTCCACTCGACTTGCGATTGGCTAAGGTTCTTTGGAACTGGCGACTGCAAAGTCCATACCCAACTGCTGAGGACTGGGTATTCGCCAGTCCGCACAGCGGAGGAAAACTGCCGTACTGGCCAGGTTCGCTCTACAAGGCGCACTTGGAACCGGCGGCAAAAGAAATCGGAATCGTGGGCCATTTCGGTTGGCACACGTTCCGGCACACGTACGCGACGCTCCTCAAGGGGAACGGCGAGGACGTGAAGGTTGTCCAAGAGCTAATGCGGCACGCAAACATCTCGGTCACTCTGAACGTCTATGCGCAAGCAATCACGCAAACGAAGCGAGACGCGCAGAGCCGAGTTGTGAGTTTGCTGCTCGACAAAAACGAAGAAAAACCAAGCACCGAGGCTTATCGGACTGTAACGGACCTACAAAATTCTGGAGGGGATTTGCAAGTGGTTGATAAGGTTGGCGTCCCCGACGGGATTTGAACCCGTGTTACCGCCGTGAAAGGGCGATGTCCTAGGCCAGGCTAGACGACGGGGACTTTTCTAGGTGAGATGATTGCTGGCAGCCGAGTTTCATAGTAACAGGGTGCTTTTGCCGCGTCAAAGCTGGGCGTTCACAAATCTGGTCATCGAACTACACTCGAACCACGACCGCGCGGAGTTTAGAATAGAATCCATGGCCGATTCGCTTTACTTGAGCCTGTGGTTTCCCAGCTTTGACGAGCCAGAGATTCTGCTGCGAACGGTCAGCGTGCTGCGGCAAATTCCGTTTTCCGCGGCGCGAGCCGGGGTGACTTACGCGGCCATTCAGCCGGTTTCGTGGAGCGAGCCCACTATTCTCGAGCGCCGCTTTCGTCCCGGAGTTGCGCCGGAAGATGCGGTGGCGGAGGTCGCCGACTTTCTGCACGACGACTACGCTTATATTTTCGAGGCGTACTGGGATTTGTGGAGTCCTCCGCAGGGGGCGGAGAACTGGGCCCTGGAACCCGCGCTGGTACGGCTGACCGCGCATGGATTGGAATTTGAGGAGGGCGCAGCGGAGTCGGCCGGGCATATCCAAATTGACTTCGGGTTGGATACTTCGTTTCTGCATGAGGAAGTCTCGTTGACCGGCGAGGCCGAACGCAACATCCGCAGCAACGTGCAGAAACTGGTGGAATTCACCGCTTCGGTCGAGAAGAATGCGGGAGCTACGGGACGCCTGCTTTGGTCGGAGTCAGACGAGAACTTGGCGCAGAAGCTCATTAACCGGCTACAGCGCGTCAACTGATCGCAGTCACAAGATTAACGCCGAGGGCCCGCTGAGGTCTCCGATCAAAACTTGTTGACTCTTTCTCGGCGACCTCGGCGCGAATTGTCTCCCGCGGCCTCTGCGTTAATCACTTGGTTCTCCCGCCGTCAATCTGGAGCTTCTCGCTAGCTGCCGCCTGAGCCGCTGCGAGTCGCGCGGTGAGCACACGGAACGGAGAGCACGAGACATAATCCATTCCGACCTTATGGCAGAACTCCACCGACGATGGTTCGCCGCCATGCTCGCCGCAAATCCCCACCTCCAGATTGGGACGCGTCTTACGCCCGCGTTCAATCCCGATCCGCACCAGTTCGCCCACGCCTTCCTGGTCGATCGCAGCGAACGGATCCTGCTTCAGGATTCCTTCCGCCAGATAGGTGGGCAGCACCTTGTTGATATCGTCGCGTGAGAAGCCGAAAGTGGTCTGGGTGAGGTCGTTGGTGCCAAAAGAGAAGAACTCCGCTTCCTTGGCAATCTCGCCCGCAACCAGGCAGGCGCGCGGCAACTCGATCATCGTCCCCACCAGGTAGTGCACGTGCTTACCTTTTTCTTTGAATACTTCTTCGGCCACACGCCGGACGATGGCACCCTGATTCTCCATTTCTTTGACGGTCGCGATTAGCGGGATCATGACCTCGGCGTGCGTCTTGATTCCCTTTTTCTCCACCTCGACCGCGGCTTCAAAAATGGCGCGTGCCTGCATCTCGGTGATCTCGGGATAGGTGATTCCAAGGCGGCATCCGCGATGGCCGAGCATGGGATTGAACTCATGCAACTCTTCCACGCGCGCCAGCAGAGCTGGCAGAACCTTCTTCAGATCGCCTACGCCCTTCGCACCATATTCCTTGTATTCCTCAACCATGGTTTTCTTTTGCTTGGGGCTGGCGCTGGGCAGGCTCGCGATGTCGACCATAAGCTGCTCGCGCTTGGGCAGAAATTCGTGGAGCGGCGGATCGAGCAGGCGTATGGTGACCGGCAGACCTTCCATGGCTTCGAATAGGCCGACGAAATCCTTGCGCTGGAAAGGCAGCAACTTCTTGAGCGCAGCGCGGCGGTCTTTCTCATTGTCAGCGAGAATCATGGCTCGCATGTGGGAAATGCGATCATGGGCAAAGAACATGTGCTCGGTGCGGCAGAGGCCGATGCCCTCGGCGCCAAAGGACCGCGCCTGTTTCGCATCGCGCGGAATGTCGGCGTTGGCGCGGACGCCGATTTTGCGGAACGGCTCCGCCCAGCCCATTAGTTTCTGCAGGTCCACATCGTCGGCCGAGGGCTCGAGCGTGTTCAGCTTTCCCTTGATTACGCGGCCGCTGGTACCGTCGAGCGAGATCCAGTCTCCCTCTGTGAATGTTTGACCCTTGACGCGCATTTCGCGGGTGCGCTCGTCGACTTGAATGTCGCCCGCACCCGCCACGCAGCATTTGCCCATACCGCGCGTAACCACGGCGGCATGGCTGGTCATGCCGCCGCGCGAAGTCAAAATGCCGGCGGCAACTTCCATGCCCTGGATGTCTTCGGGAGTCGTTTCCGCCCGCACCAGAATCACAGGATTTTTCTTGGCGCCATGTCCGGCCTTTTCTACCGCTTCTTCCGCGGTGAAAACTATTTGTCCTACCGCGGCGCCCGGTGACGCCGGCAATCCGGTCGCCAGCACTTCCACTTTTGTGCTCTTCTCGTCCAACCCGGGGACGAGAAAGTCATAGAGTTGGTTCGGTTCGACACGGAAAATCGCTTCTTCCTTAGTTATCAGTCCTTCGTCGACCATCTGAATCGCTACTCGAACCGCGGCTCGCCCAGTGCGCTTGCCGTTGCGGGTTTGCAGCATGTAGAGCTTGCCATCCTGGATGGTGAACTCGAAATCCTGCATATCGCGGTAGTGCTTCTCCAGACGCGTGGTGATCTCGCGAAGCTGGTTGTAGACCTCGGGCATGATCTTCTGCAATTCGAGGATCGGAACCGGCGTGCGCACACCCGAAACCACATCTTCGCCCTGAGCGTTCATCAGAAATTCTCCGTAGAACTCCTTCGCGCCGGTGGCAGGATTGCGCGTGAAACCGACGCCCGTGCCGCTGGTGTCGCCGAGGTTGCCGTAGACCATGGCTTGCACGTTGACGGCGGTGCCGAGCATGTCATCAATGTTGTTGATGCGGCGATAGTGTTTGGCGCGGTCGTTCTGCCAGGAGCGGAAAACGGCGTCGCGCGCCATGACCAACTGCTCGTGGGGATCCTGCGGAAAGTCGCGCTTCGCGTGCTTCTTGACGGCTTTCTTGTATTCGACGATCACCTCTTGCAGGGCCTGGGCGTCGAGATCGGTGTCGAGCTTGGTTTTCTTCTGCTTTTTCTTGGCGTCGAAGATTTCGTCGAAAACCGATTTTTCGATGTCGAGCACCACATTGCCGAACATCTGAATCAAGCGGCGATAGGAGTCATACGCGAAACGCGGGTTGTTGCTGCGCTTCGCGAGGGCTTCGACGCTGATGTCGTTGAGCCCGAGGTTGAGGATTGTATCCATCATCCCGGGCATGGAGAACTTTGCCCCGGAACGCACACTGACGAGCAGCGGGTTCTCGCCTTTGCCCAGCTTCTGGCCCTGCAGGGTTTCGAGCTTGGCCAGCGCTTCTTCGGTTTGACGGTCAACGTCTTTCGACACCGCGTTGTTCCGCATGTATTCGCGGCAGGCCTCGGTCTGAATGGTGAAGCCGGGAGGCACGGGAAGGCCGGCATTGGTCATCTCGGCCAGTCCGGCGCCTTTGCCGCCGAGAACGTCTTTCATCTTGCCATTCCCATCGGCCTTGCCGCCGCCGAAGAAGTAGACGTATTTTGTCGCTGCAGGCTTCGTTCCCGTGGGTTTTGCGGCGATGGTTTCAGTATCGGGGAGAGTCGTCGTTGCCATATGTAGTCCTCTTTTTCTATTTCGTAGATGCCTTGCCTTCGGTCACGATTTCTGAGAAATCGGCGATGGTGGAGAATTCTTTCACCACGGTCTGGAGCAGGGCGAGGCGGTTGGCGCGGAGATTGTCGTCATCCACCATGACCATGACCTTATCGAAAAATTTGTCGATCGTGGGACGCAACTTCGCGATCTCGAGCAGTGCTTCCTCGTACCTTCCCTCCACTCGCAACTTATCGACTTCCGGAACGACCTGAGCGACACGTGTCGCTAGCAGCTTTTCCGCTTCGTCTTGCAATCGTGCAGCAAGATCGCCTAATAAACTGCGAGCAGACGACTTAGAGGCTTCGCCCACTTGACGCACATTCTCCATTAGACCGCGACCAGAGGACTCGGCGGCTGCGCTCGCCTGATGCACATTCTCCATCAGATCGCGGGCGTGAGTTTCTCCCGCCTGGCGCAGAATGTTCTTCATCCGTTTGAAGGCGATGGAAATCGATTCGAAATCGGCCGATCCGCGCACCTGACTCACCGCTGCGGCGCGTGCAACGGCATTCACTACATCGTCGGAATCGACAGCGAGCACGGCGCCGACAACGTCATAAGCGTAGCCCCGCGCATCCTTCAAATAGAACTCGAGTCGCTCGCGGAAAAAGCTACGCACCGAATCCGCGTAGGCGGCGTTTGCGAACTTCTTTTCCGCCTCGGAGCCTTTGTAGCGAGCGCGCGCATCGGCCATAATTTCAGAGAGACGCAAGGGCAGTTTGTGCTCGGCAATCGTTTTCACGATGCCATTGGCCTGCCGCCGCAGTGCGAAGGGATCCTTGGACCCGCTGGGGATGAGACCGAGCGCGAACATGCCGGCGATCGAATCAGCCTTGTCGGCGAGGGAGAGAACGGCGCCCTCGACGGTCGCAGGCGCGCTGTCTTCCATCGACTCGGGTTTGTAGTGATCGTAGATGGCCCGCGAGATTGCCAACTGCACGTCGCGGCTCATCCCCTCGTCAAGTTGCTGCACGCGCGCGTAGAGCCCGCCGACAATCCCCTGGAGTTCGGTGAATTCCTTGACCAGTTCGGTGGTGAGATCGGTTTTCGCCAGAAGCGCGGCTTTGTGAATGACTCCGGGGCGAATGGATATGCCGCTCTGCTTCACGGTCTCGGCAAGCGAACTGGCCAGGCGCTGCACGCGCATCGTCTTGTCGTAATAGCTGCCCAGATCTTTCTGGAAGGTGACGCTGCGCAGCAGATCGACCCGCTGGCGCAGGGTTTGCTTCTGGTCCGTCTGCCAGAAAAAGCGGGCATCGTTGAAGCGGGCCCTCAGTACGCGTTCGTTGCCATGGCGGATCAACCCATCGGAGTCGCCACCGGTGTTGAGCACGGCGAGGAAGTGCGGCAACAGTTTCCCATTCGCATCTTCGATGGCGAAATATTTCTGGTGATCACGCATCACCGTGACCAGCACCTCTTCGGGCAGGTCGAGAAATTCAGGATCGAAGCTGCCGAGAATGACGGAGGGAAATTCGGTGAGATTGACTACGGTCGAGACCAGAGGCTTGTCTTCGCGCCACCGCGCTCCGGAGATAGTGCGCGTAGCCGCGTCAAGCGCTTTGCGGATTACTTGCTCGCGCTCGGCGGCGCCCAGAACTTTCGCGCCGCGCAGCGCTTCTACGTAAGCGCTCGGCTTGGAGATGGCTACGGCTTGGCTGCCGCTGATGATGCGGTGTCCGCGCGATTTGTCACCGGCGGGAATGCCGAAGAGTTCCAGGGGCACGACCTTGTCATCGAGCATTGCCACCAGCCAGCGCACGGGACGCACGAATAATTCTCCGCGCTTGCGCCAGTACATGTTCTTAGGCCAGTAAAGCGTGGAGATTTCTTTGGGAAGAGTCTCACCTAGAATCTCGGCGGCGGTGCGGCCTTTTCGCGTGACTGTTGCGACGAGGTACTCTCCCTTGGGAGTGTTGACTTTCTCCAGCTTGCTTACGTCGACGCTCACTTTTTTGGCGAACGCGTGCGCGGCCGGCGTGGGCTGGCCATCCTTATAGGCTACTTGCGCGGACGGGCCGTTTACCTGCTCGGTGATGTCGGGCTGAGAAGCGGGAACGCCCGACGCCAGAACGGCCAGACGACGCGGCGTGTCCAGATGCGCGATCGCTCCAGAGGGTTCGAGACGCTCGCGCTGCAGCAGGGCGCTCAGGCGCTCTCGCAGTTCGCGCGAGGCGGCGTCGATCATCCGCGCCGGGATTTCTTCGCATCCGATTTCTAGTAAGAAGTCAGGCATGTTTTATTCGTTTGTCATCCTGAGCGCAGCAGAGTGTTTCGGTTCGCGAATCACTCTGCGAAGTCGAAGGACCCCTACCCTATGTGATCGCAGGAACCAGCCTTTTTTTCTCTTTTCCCGCAGGCTTCGGAATTACAGCGCTCTTCTCACGTTCTTTCACGGTTCCGTACTGCTGGTCCACCCAGGCCTTGGCGATTCCTACCGCCAATGCCCGCACTCTTGCTATCACGCCGACGCGCTCAGTCACCGAAATCGCGCCCCGCGCGTCGAGAAGGTTGAACAGATGAGAACACTTCAAACAGAGATCATAAGCGCCCAGCAGGGGAAACCGTCGACACTCTCCTGTCAGTTCGTTATAAATCGGCTCATCTCGATCCGAAGCATGTTCCATCGCCTCGCGCTTTTTCCTGAAACCCTCATATTGGCCCAAGAGTATTGAACATTCCTGCTCGTAAAGTTTGAAGTGCTCCCACAGATTCGGTACGAGTGCCGCTTCGAAGTTGTACACCGAAAATTGCTGCTCGTCCGCTAAACGGACTTCCCCATACTTCACTTCCCTGCCCGTTTCCGGGTCGCGAGCCCAGACGATGTCGTAGATCGAATCCACGTCCTGCAGAAAAGCGCACAGCCGCTCCAGTCCGTAGGTCAGCTCCGCGGAGATTGGGTCGAGGTCGACGCCGCCGCATTGCTGAAAGTAAGTGAACTGTGTAACCTCGAGGCCGTCGAGCATCACCTGCCATCCGATGCCCCAAGCGCCAAGCGTTGGCGACTCCCAGTTATCCTCTTCGAACTTGATATCGTGCTGCCGCAAATCGATGCCGATTGCGCCGAGCGATTCGAGGTAAAGCTCCTGCACGTTCTCCGGCGGAGGCTTCAGGATCACCTGCAACTGCAGGTGCTTAAACAACCGGTTGGGATTCTCCCCATAACGCCCATCGGCCGGACGCCGCGACGGCTGTACATACGCAACCTTGTACGGGTTAGGCCCGAGCACGCGCAGGAATGTTTCCGGAGCCATGGTCCCGGCGCCGACTTCTACGTCGTAGGGTTGCTGGATAACCGCTCCGCGCTCAGCATAGAAAGCCTGCAGCTTCAAGATGAGCTGCTGGAAGGTAAGCGAACTGGACTTGGATGAGTTCACGTGATTGGTACGCTTTTAGCTCTCAACATCGCATTGGCAGATCGGCGTCTTATTTCATTTACAGATTTTGCCATCCCGAATTTACAGACTTTGTCATCCCGAATTTACAGACTTCGTCATCCCGAATTTACAGACTTTGCCATCCCGAGCGAAGCGGGGGATCTGCAGTTCGCCGCAAAATGCAGATCACTCGCGTCGCGCGGGATGACAATTACCGAAAGCCGTGGACGCTAACCGCCGATCTTCTCCAGCATTGCCGCCGTCACCAGCTTCTTCTCGATATGCCGCTCCAGAATCTGGAGGAGAAACTTGCGCAGATCCTGTCCGACCGCTTTCGGCCAATCGATTTCCGCAAACTCGGAAACCCGCGAGCGCAACATCTGCGCGGCAATCTTTCTCGACTCAGGCGACAGCTCCGATGACGCGATCCGCTTATCGTCGATGCAGACCAAGCCGTCGGCAAGCGCGTGATAAAACGCCCGGCCGCCGTCAAGCCCGCGTCCGCAAACCACGCACTCCGTAAACTCCGGCAGAAACCCCATGAGCCGAGTCATCCACAGCTCAAAGTAGGTGAGCGGCATCCACAACTTCTCGCCGCGCAACTCCTGCAGAACCGCCAGACTCAAGCGAAAAACCGCATCGCTGGCTTCGCGGTCAGGCATCAACTCATCGAGCAACTCGGCTACGTGTGCCAAAGCAGCGGCCCTTGAATAACTGACTTCGCTAGCCAGCGGCGACTCGATCACTTCGCAGGAATCGAGCCGCGCCAACTCCTGCCGCTCGCGATCGTCGTAAAAGACCCTTACGTAGGTGAGCGGCTCTAGAGCGCCTCCGAAGCGGCGTCTCGACTTCATGGCGGCGCGCGCCACGCCTTTCACCTTGCCTTCCAGGCGGGTAAAGAGCGTGACCAGCAGGTCGGACTCACGCAGCGGATACGTGCGCAGAACGATTGCTTCCGACTCCTTCAGCGCCATGGAAGGTGTACAGGTTAATGAATGATTGTAATGGAAGAGGTCGTCAGTCGTCAGTTCTCAGTTGTCAGTCGGATCGAACGCTCAGCATCGAGCCGCTCTTACTGACGACTGAAAACTGAGAACTGACAACTCTCTAACGCCCAAAGTATTTGGCATTCCGCTCGGTGTATTCTTTCCACTTTTCTGGCAGGTCGTCGAGCGCGAAGATGGCCGAGACGGGGCACACTGGCACGCAGGCGCCGCAGTCAATACATTCCACCGGATCGATGTACAACATTTCTTCCGTCCCGAACTTGTCGGAGTCCTTCTTGGGGTGAATGCAATCCACCGGACAGGAATCAACACAGGCTGTATCTTTGGTTCCGATGCAGGGCTCGGCAATTACATAGGCCATAGAATCTCATGCTCCTCGGCGCATGGTGTGATGGAAGTCACATTCTAGCAAGAACGAGGGGAGAAGTCAGGTCTTACGGTCTTAATCGTCTGGCCGGGTGCGCCACTTCTCGCGCTTTTCGAGAAGTGGCCTCGCCGCACAGCCGACACGTCTAGGCAATTTCCAAGGTCGCCCGTCGGCAATCTTTAATCGGCTGAGAACCCCACCGCTTCATTCGCTTCCGCTTGCGGCACTGGGGTCGCGGGGATTCTGGCTGGTATGTCTGGCCAGGCGCCGGCTTTGCATCCTTCTCTGACCAGTTTGAAGATAGTTCGTCTATTTTGCGCGATCACCTTGAGCCAGGCCATTTTGCCCATCATGGGGAAATATATGCCCCGGAAACAGAGGCGCGCCAGAAAGATGTTGACGCGAAAACCCAGCGGCTGGTCGCGCAAAGAGTTGACCGCTGCACTCAATGCCTCCGGACTATACGCCTGCTCCCAACCGCGATTCACCTCGGCATGAGCTTCTTCAATAGTCATCTTCAGCGGCGTGTGGGCCATGGCAAAGGGGATGAACTCCTGCCAGTGCTTGGGGCGGGTCAGGCGGCCGGCTTTTTCCAGGCGCTTGTAGAGCGGCGTTGCCGGCAAGGGAGTGAGCAAACCAAAAATTGGAAGACCCGGAGGCCAGGTGCGAACCTGATCGAGCGTGCGTTCGGCGACTCCAGTGGTGTCGTTGTCCATGCCAAAAATAAACGACGTGATGGCGTAGACATTGCGTTGCGCCAGGCGCTCGAGCACCGCCGCATACTCGCCCGGCTTGTTAAATCCCTTGTTCACGTCTTTCAGATTAGCGGGATCGATCGACTCCATGCCAATAAAAATCCATTTGCCTCCCGAGGCCGCAATCAGATCCACCAGCTCTTCGTCGCGCAATAAGTTGGCGCTGATCTGAGCGACCCAATGCACTTGCGCTCCGGCGGCGATGATGTCGCGCAGCAGCGACTTGGTGCGCTTGACGTTGATGGCGAAATTGTCGTCGATGAAAAAGACCGCCATCTGTCCCTTCTCACTGCGAGCTCGCGCTTTCAGCAAGAGCAGTTCATTCACCACGCTTTCATTCGACCGGAAGCGAATCTTGTCTCCGAAGAATCCAGTCACGGTGCAGAACTCGCAGCCATACGGGCAGCCTCGTCCCGATTCGACAGGGATCAAGCGGAAAGTTCCCCAGCCTGCTCCGATTTTCTGGAGCAGGCGTTTGGCTGCCTTGGGCACCAGATTGAACTGCTTAAGATCGATCGACTGCCACGGGATCACCGGATAATCCTGCAGCGAAGGCTTGCTCTCCTGGCCAAAGGCGTCGAGGGGAGCATAGACATCTTTCAGTTGCCCGCGCGCGGCGTCATTGACGATCAGCGGCCACGTAGCATCGGCTTCGCCGAGCGCAACTGCGTCGGCGTGGCGCGGTCCGCCATCGCGACCCAGTGCCTCGTCCGCCATCTCGGTCACGTGCGGTCCACCCATCACCACCGGAACCCCGGCGGCGCGCACCGCATCCGCCATGCGATATGCCTTGGCGATCATGCGGGTCATGGCGCCGATCCCGACTAATCCAATCTCGTTATCGCGGACATACTGCGCGATGCCCGCTTCATCCATGGCTTGGGCGTTGCCATCGACCAGCAACACCTCGTGACCTGGAGGTGTGAGCGCCTGCAGCAGGAACATCCACAAATGCGGCATAAAATTACGCGTAACCCCGTTGTCGGGGTTGTAGAGCAGGATTTTCATGAGGTGATTCGCGATTCCGCAAAGCGCCGCTTTGCTGGGTGCTTGGTTGTTAGGAAAAATCAGTTACGCCAGGGAGGTGGATTGCGCTGGCGCTATTCGGTTAGAAACGTGCGGCTGAATGTACCCCAGCGTACAGTATACACGGAATCGATCTGTGGCTGTTTTTGGCCGCGCTCATCTCGGACGATGGGTGCTCCGTTCTTGCGCGTTTTCTGCGCAAGAGTAGGATTCCACAGAAGCGTCCAGCTAGGGCTCTTGTATTTGATTTTGATTATGGGCTATTCAGCTACGTGCGCCATTCAGGCGGTCGTTAGTTCGCGCTGCTGGCTTGGCTCGTACTCGACAATGTATCCCGCCACCGCGCTCGCGGCCACCGTCAACGGCGATGCCAGATACATCTGCCCCGGGCCGCTGCGTCCGGGAAAGTTTCGGTTCTGCGCGCTGATCACAACCTGGTCGGCCCGCGTAGATACTCCCGGCCCGGCATTGATGCAGGCGCCACAACTAGGCTCGATCACGCGGGCGCCGGCTTTTTCGAAAATCTCGATGTAGCCTCGCCGCTTCGAGTATTCGCGCGTTTCCTGGGAGCCGAACTGAATCCAGAATTCGACATTCTTCGAAATCCGCCTGCCTTGCTTTAGCGCATCGTTCAGAACCGACGCGTACATGTCCATGTCTTCGTTCTTCCCGGCCGTGCAGGTTCCACCATAGGCGATTTCAATCGGCACGCGCGCGTTGAGATCGCGGATGTACTTGCCATTGCCGGGATCGCCCGGTGTCGCGACCATCGGCGTAATCTCCGCCGCATCGAGTTCGATCACTTCGGCGTACTCGGCGTTGGGATCGCTGTGCAAGCCTTCTATCATCTTCTCGACTTCGGCGCGTTCGAGGCCGCGGCGCTCCATTAAAAACTCGACCACCTTTTCATCTGGGGCCACGATGCCGGTGAAGCCTCCGATTTCAGCCGCCATGTTGGTCATGGTGGCGCGCTCGTCGACCGAGAGCGCCTCGACTGCTTCGCCCGCGTACTCCATCACTTTCGCGAGTGCCTTGCCACTGCGCACGTAATCGAGTGAAAGAATCTTCAGAATGAAATCTTTCGCGGTCACGTTGGCGTGCCGCTTGCCGCGAATGACAATTTTGACCGACTCCGGGACCTTGACGCGAACGTCTTTCGTGATCCAGGAGTTGAAAACGTCGGTGGTGCCGATGCCGAAGGCGATGCATCCAATGGCGCCAACGTGCGGCGTGTGCGAATCGGAACCCACGTTCACCTGCCCCGGCAAGGCATACGTTTCGAGCATTACAGAATGACAAATACCTTCCGAGCCTTTGCGATCGGTGAGTTCGCCGTGCAGTTTGATTCCCTGCTGTTTGGCAAACTCTTCCTGCTTCAGCTTCAGTTGCGTGGCCAGATCGAGCAGCCCGATTTTTTTCTTTTCCTCGGAAATCACTTCGTCGAGAAAAGTGAGATGGTCGCGGAAGAAGCAGATGGTCGAAGCATCGTTCACTGGAACATTCCTGCCGACATATTGCTCATAGAAAATCGAGGCCATGGGCGTGACATATTCGTGGCTGAAGCGCAGATCGACGCGAGTAAACCCAGTATCGCCGGGCTGCACAAAACGCCCAGGCACGAACCACGTGGGGACGGGCGCCCCCGCGAGCCTGCCCTGAGCGCAGTCGAAGGGTCCCGCCGAGCGAAGCTCGGCAGTCTCCGACGAGGATGAAGATGAAGTCATATGCGAAGCAAAGATCTTCTCCGCCAATGTCATCGGACGTTTCGCAGTCTCGATGGGCGGCAGAAACACTTTCTTCTGCATGCGCGCAACATTGAAGGGAAACAATCCCCCATACTCGATCACCTGTTTAGTGATCTCGTCTTCGCCTGCGGTAAATTCGCTAAGCGCGATTTCTTCTCCGCCACGAATGCGGTCGATCAAAGAAAAGTTGGTGGACGTGAGCAGGCCGAGGTTCTGGCAGTTCTGCTTGTAGATGCGCTCAATGTTCTCACCAATCGCGACTTGAATTCCGGCGCACATCTCGGCATAGGGCGACTGCTCGCGACTCGATCCTTTCCCACGCCGCTTGCCGCTCACCGAGCACACGAAGCCGCCTTGCTTGACGTCGCCGCGTGAGATCGGCAACGTGTTGCCGCAGCGCAAACCGACGTAAGGAATTTCGCCAAGCGTGCGATCGAAGTAGAAACAATAGTGGGCGGGCGTGATCTCGTCGGTCGAAATGTCGTCGCGGAGTTTGGGATTCACGGCCGCGTTCTTCGTGTCCCAAGGCAGATCCCAACCTGTCAGTTGCTTTTTGATCAGGTCCGGGTCTTCGGTGAGAAATAGGATGCGGCCCTGCAGACGCACTTTGTCGGGACGTTTTTCGATTTGGCGATCAAGAAGAGACGAACCCACGCGAGTTATTGTAACGCTTGTCGGCTGAGACGCGGCAAGGCGCGTCTCTACGGTAACTTAGATGCCATTTCGAAATGGGGCGTTCAAGGTCGTCGATCGTTTGCGTAGGCGACCGGACTAGGCAGCTCTTCCAACCCGCGTCCAGCGAGAATTTCCTCGAACTCGTGCAGGAGAGCATCGTGCACCAGTCCATTCGAAGCCAGCGTTTCGCGGCTCGCGATCTGGAATGGGCCGCCGGAAAAATCCGTAACTTTCCCGCCGGACTCTTCGACCATCAGGACGCCCGCGGCCGTGTCCCACGGATTGAGATTAAATTCCCAGTAGCCGTCGAAGCGGCCCGATGCGACATTGCACAAATCAAGCGCGGCCGAACCCGCGCGCCTAACGCCATGAGTGCGCAACGTGATCTGATGATAGAAATAAATGTTCGGGTTCTTGTGGCGCTTGTGGCTTGGGAAACCGGTTCCGACCAGGCACTCTCCCAAGTTTCCGATGGTCGATACGCGCATCGCTTGGCCGTTCAGCTGTGCGCCGCTGCCCAGCTCGGCGGTGAACATTTCATCGCGTGTCGGATCGTAAATCACTCCCGCGACTCGTTGGCCCCGGTGCTCGACTGCCAGCGAAACGCAAAAGACCGGAAAGCTGTGGGCAAAGTTCGTGGTGCCATCGAGCGGATCGACGTACCACTTGTACTCGCTCCCGGTTTCGATGCGTGCTCCCTCTTCGCCCATTACGTCATGCGTAGGGAACCGCTGGCGAATTCTTTCCAGAATCAACACCTCCGACTCGCGATCGGCTACGGTGACCAGATCCACGTCGCCCTTGTATTCAATCGTCACGTGCTTCCTGAAGTAGTCCATGAGCAAGCTACCTGCTTCGCGAGCCATCGATTGCATTGGAGTAATCAGGTCAAGAGAGCGATGGGTCATGCGACGCCTAAGCTTTCATTTTCGGGATTAGTAATCGACATTGTCATCCTGAGCAAAGCGAAGGACCTGCTGTCCCTTGCTCATGCAAGAAATTGCCCCTTCGCCGTGCCCAGGATGACAGACCAGATACTGAGAACTGACAACTGAGAACTGACTCACGCCCTACTTCTTCTTCGCGTCTTCTGCGATATACACAATTTCGTGCTTGAAGATGAACAGATTCGGACCATCCTCGCGCGTTACTCGCACCATGTTCTTGTCGTAATACTCGATCCAGCCGCGGACTACTTCGCCGTCAGCCAGTTTCAAGCTGACGACTTTCTGCTTTTCACCCAGCGCCTTGAGATAGGCCGCCTCTTCGAACGTCTCATCTGGAGGCGGCGTGCGCTTTTTGTTGAACGCGGGATTTCCTGGCGGCAAAGGCATGGTTGTTATTTTACTTTATTAATGTCACGGTAGGCGCTCAGGATTTCTTTGTGTCGACGTAGAACGCCGATTCCTCCGGACGCACTACTCGCGGGATCCACAGTGGACGGCGAAGACCTCCAGGACCCGGCGCCGGACGAGTGAGCGCCTTCCAGCGTTGATACACCGCGAACGAAAGATTAGTGTCGACAAAAATGTCGCCGTAACGGTCGTCCGCCGCGGCGCGCTCCACGCGCACCATCTGGTGCCAGCAGTGCATGCCGGTGATGGGGTCGGGATGCACCGGAAAAGTGAGGTTCTGGTGAACCCCCGCATCGCTCCACCAGACGCGCTGCGTATCGGGATCAGTTGTCAGGTAGGGCTCAACTCCAGAAGCTTGGCGCATCTTCCATTGGCCCTTGCCGCCTTCTTTCAGATCCACCCACGCGCTCGACATGCGTTCCACATGATCCTCTTTATTCAGGCGCCAGCGGCCCATGTGATGGGAGCAGGCGACGACTCCAGGCGCAAGCCCTTCGGTGACCCAGGCATGCAATACGAAGAACCCAATTTCGGTATGTACTTTGAGCAAGTCGCCGGTGCGAATGCCGCCAAGTTTCTTCGCGTCCACCGGATTCAGCCACAGCGGATTCTTGTGCGCGATCTCGTACAGAAATTTCGAGTTGCCCGATCGCGTGTGAATCAAATGCGGCAAGCGGAAAATCGGCAGCAGCGTGAACACCTCGCCGTTCGCATCCTTCGGCCATTCCACGCGCGGCATGTAGCGTTTATCGAAAGCTGGATCGAGAGCTGGACCGGACTCTGGCCCGGAATTTTCTCCGGGCTTTCCGAGCGACGCCGCTTGCGCCGATTTGTGAATGTGGCTGCGATAGTATTCCGGGAGCGCGAATTCAGGCCACTTCCAATCGGCCATCGTCTTCGAGAACAATTCAAGTTTGCGCGACGGCGTGTTGTAACCGACGACCGGCTGCCCATCGACCATCACACCCACCGCTTTGCCATCCTTCGTGATTAGTCCGTTCGCCTCGACTTTCGACCCGGCAAGGTCGGCGGGAGCCACCGGCTTTTCATTCAGCCTGTAAACGTCGGTGGCCACTTCGTAGGCGCCGTACTTGCGCATGTATTCCAGCGGCTTCAGTCCTTCTTTGGCCGCAGTTTCGGGCAGACCCGGAACCGAGTTTTCGAACATCCATCCGTAATATTCGTCGACCGTCAGTTTCTGGCCAGGGCGGTACGGAGATTCGAACCACTGGCGAATTCCCATCGAACCGTCAGGATCGATCGCCCACGAAAGATTGATCCAGAATTCATCTTCTTCCCAAACTTCTCCGGGATTCGCCTGATACGTGTAGTCGAACTTCTTCCCCTCACGTTCTTGTAGAACGCGCAATACGGGTTGGCGAAAGCCGATCCACTTGCCAGCATAGGATTCCTGGCTCATCAGGTCATGCCGCTCGGAACTGAAGCCCATGGGCAAGACATAATCCGCGAACCATGCAGTCTCGCTCCAGGTCGGCGTCAACGCGGCGTGCAGCCCAACTTTTTCTTCATCGCGCAACATCTCGATCCACGAAAAGCCATCGGGATAAGTCCAAACGGGATTGAAGACGCGCGTGAAATAAGCATCGATCCGGCCGCGGCCTTCTTTCAAAAAGTGCGGGAGCAGCGGAGACATTTCGTGCGTACAAAGCGGCCACTCCAGCGGGTAAAGCAGCTCGTTCCACCTTTTCTGCGGCGGCGGATTCTTGAATGGCCGCGGAACAAATTTATTCCAAGCATTCAGATTATGTCCCCCCGGCGTTCCAACCGAGCCGGTCAGCACGTGCAGCAGCATCAAGGCGCGCGCCGATTGCCATCCGCCCAGATTGCCGGAGGCGCTGCCTCGCCACAAGTGCGAGGCGAAGCGGCTTCCGGCGGTCGCGATCTCGCGCGCCGTTTTGACGATGATCTCCGCTTTCACTCCACTTTCTTTTTCGGCAAACTCGGGAGTGAATTTTGCGTAGTGACGCTTCAGCGCTTCGATCAGTGCTTCGAATGTTTGCCCTTGGGCGCGAAAGCCATTGACTTCGAGTTCTTCCCAGTTGGTCCAGTTCTTAACGAAGCGGGCGTCAAAACGATTTTCTTTCAGGATGACCGTCGCCATCGCCAGCAGGACGGCCGCTTCGGTTCCGGGATAGCTTGGCATCCAGTAATCCGCCATGCTCGCGGTGTTCGAGAGGCGCGGATCCATGACGGCGAGTTTCGCTCCCGCCATTTTTCCTTCGATGATGCGCTGGGCATGCGGGTTGAAATAGTGGCCAGATTCGAGATGGGCCGAGAGGAGCAGAATGAAGCGCGCGTTGGCGTGGTCGGGCGAGGGACGGTCTGCGTAATGCCACAGCAGATAACCGAGGCGCGCCGACGACGAACACACATTCGTGTGCGAGTTGTGGCCGTCGATGCCCCACGCTTGCAGAGTGCGATCCATGATGAAGTCGTGTCCGGGGCGACCCACGTGGTACATGACTTCTTCGCCACGATTTTCCTGAAACGCCTTGCGCATGCGCTGGCCGAAAGTCTCCAGCACCTCGTCCCAGGAAGTGCGGGCCCACTTTCCACCGCCGCGCGACCCGGTGCGTTTCATCGGATAGAGGATGCGATCGGGATCGTGAATCTGGGTGATGGTAGCCGGACCTTTCGCACACAGTCGTCCGCGGCTGGCGGGATGCTTGGGGTTGCCTTCAAACTTAGTGATTTGTCCGGTTTGTTTATCGACATAGGCGAGAAGACCGCAACCGGACTCGCAATTGAAGCAGATAGTCGGAACCAGCTGATAATGTTTTTCGACGCGACGCGGCCACGCTTCGGCATCGTATTCGACCCAATCATCCCACTTCTCCACCGGCGGACAATAGGAAAGGTGACTGCCGTCGCGCTTAAAATCGGTCATTGCAGAATCTCCATGAACCTACCAGCCTAGCTGTTCGGCACGCTTTGTCCGGCCATCACCAAACACCATTCAAAAATCAAGAGTCCAACCAGAGCCAGTACGCTCGCCGCTCCGGTTGCAATACGGATGGGTGCGCCGAACAGAGAACGACCGAACAACAGCACCATTGGAACGATCCCTCCCACTACGACTGCCCCGCCCCAGAATGCGTTTGCGAATGGTCCGTGGGTCATCAGGCGCGCCGCGTAGCGGGCGTTGTCGGTGGTGTGGGGCATGGCGACCTCACCCAGCAACATCAGCAAGTGCAATCCCAAAGTGATGACCAGCATGGGAACCGCAAATGAGAGCGCCTGCGACGAACCACCGATCGAATCGGGAAGCAGCGCCAGCACGGCCGACCCGCAGAGCAAGGCTTGCACGATCAGATGGGCGGGCAGGAGCGGCGTTTGCCACAGATCGCGCCCTTCGCATTGTCCAAAGAGAAACGCAGTGTAGGCGGCGGCGCAAAATCCAACCAGCACCGTCGGCCACAACAAAATTGATGATACAAACGAGAAGCGCGCAACCGCGGCCAACCAGAACACGCCGCACAACGTGCTGTAAGCGATCAGAATGAATGCTCCGCGCGCCAGCCATGATTTGCTTTGCGGCGTAAACACCACGCGCAGGAATCGTTCTTTATGATCGAGATCCCAAACCAGCAGAACCGTAGTGAGAGCCGTGAACAAAAGCGCGACAGTCGCCAGCGCGATATCGCGGACGCGATCGCCCGACAGTCTTCCAAGCAGCATGGCGATGGCGGGAACAGCAAGCGCGCCCGCACCGATCGACTTGGTCCAGCAGTAGGCGGGAACTTGCCAGCCCCAGGGACGCGCATGGGAAACGTCATAGGCTGCCACAGCATTTTTTTGCAGCAAAGGGCTATCGAGCGGATAAATGGCCCCACCACCAAACACCGCCGCGTTGCGTTGCGACCACATGTAAATCGACTCGTGGCGGGCCGCGGTGGGTACGATGGCACTTTCATCTCCATCGATGTAGTAGAGTTTGGGCTGAGTTCCCTGCTCCGGCTTGCGCACGCGCACTGGTTCGCGCGCCACCAGTTGAGCGGCTTCGCTGGCGGGATCGCTCAGATCTCCAGCGATGATGGCGTGTTCAGGACATACGATCACGCAGGCCGGTTCCAGTCCGACTTCGGTGCGATGGGCGCAGAAGTGGCACTTGGTGGCAGTGCCATCTTCGGGATCCATATAGATCGAGTCGTACGGACAGGCTTGCATGCAGGCTTTGCAGCCAATGCAGCGGTCGGAATTGAAGTCGACAATTCCGTCTTTGCGCTGGTACATCGCGGTCACGGGACAGATAGTGACGCAAGGCGGCTTCTCGCAATGATTGCACCGAGTGACTTGAAATACGCGGCGGGTGTTGGGGAAAACGCCCTTCTCGACGTACTTGACCCAGGTTCGGTTCACGCCCACCGGAACCTGGTTCTCGGTTTTGCACGCCACCGTACAGGCGTGGCATCCGATGCACTTGCGGTTATCGATTACAAAGCCGTATTTCATTCCTGAAAAGTTCGACCCAAAAATGTACGACAATCATACTTGGGTCTGCTCAAAACCGGGGTTACGTTGGTGAAGCCGCTGGCGAAATTCACTTCTCACGAATTGTCATCCCGAACGAAGTGAGGGATCTGCATTTTGCGGCAGACTGCAGATCCCTCACTTCGTTCGGGATGACAATTCCTATTTGCGTATCACACCCGCACCACGCGCTAAATTTGGTAGTCGATATCCTCGATGATGCGCTGCATGGATTCGGAAAGAGGTTCACTTCCGCCGGTACCCTCCAGCACCCGCACTCGTTCCGCTAGCCGATTCACTTCGGATGCGACCGCGGCCAAAGCCTCGGAGAGCGGATCGTTGATCTGTTTGGGATCGGTAATGACCACGCGCTTGCCTTCCCGAAAAATGATGTGTCCGGGCACGCCCACCACGGTCGAATCATCCGGCACGTTGCGCAGCACGACCGATCCGGCGCCAATCCGGCAGTTATGCCCCACCGTGATGTTGCCGAGAATCTTCGCACCTCCGCCAACCACCACGTTGTCGAGAAGCGTGGGGTGCCGCTTACCGTGTTCCTTGCCAGTTCCTCCGAGGGTAACACCTTGGTACAACGTGACGTCCTCGCCGACAATTGCGGTCTCACCGATCACCACGCCCATACCGTGATCGATGAATAAACGTCGGCCGATCTGCGCTCCGGGATGGATTTCGACGGCGGTGAGAAGGCGCGCGACCTGCGACAACCAGCGCGCCAGCAGCAGGAAACCGTGGTTCCACAGCCAGTGATTCATGCGATAGAACCACACTGCATGCAGGCCGGAATAGCAGAGATAAACTTCCAGGCGCGACTTCGCCGCGGGATCGCGCTCGAGCACCGTGGCAACGTCCTCGCGGATTAACGACAGCAGATGCGGCATGAGTCCAATATTTCGAAGATCAGGCCGGAACCTGCGATGTCGGAATCTGCAACGCCTGGTTCCGGAGTCCTTCGAAGAGAATACTACTTAGGTAACGCTCGCCGAACGACGGCAGAACCACGACGATCAATTTCCCCTTATTTTCCGGGCGGCCCGCCACCTGTAATGCCGCGACCACCGCCGCTCCCGAAGAGATGCCCACCAGCAACCCTTCTTCCAGCGGCAGCCGCCGCGCCATGTTGATGGAGTCGTCGTTGCTGACGGTGATGACTTCGTCAACGTAATCCCGCCGCAGGATGCTCGGAACAAAACCAGCCCCAATTCCCTGAATTTTGTGCGGCCCTGGTTTCCCGCCGGAGAGAATCGGGCTATCGACCGGCTCGACGGCCACCGCTTTGAACGACGGCTTCTTCGCCTTGATGTACTGGGCAACGCCGGTGATGGTTCCGCCAGTGCCTACTCCGGAGATGAGAAAATCGACGCGGCCGTCGGTGTCTTCCCAGATCTCGGGGCCGGTGGTTTCGAAATGAATCTTGGGATTGGCCGGGTTGTCGAATTGCTGGAGGATGTAGCCGTTGGGAGTGTTGGCCAGCAACTCCTCAGCTTTCAAAACCGCGCCCTTCATTCCTCGGGGACCGGGCGTAAGGACGATCTCGGCTCCAAGAGCGAGCAGAAGCACGCGGCGCTCCAAGCTCATGGTCTCCGGCATCGTAAGGATGAGTTTGTAGCCTTTGACCGCCGCTACAAAAGCGAGAGCGATTCCGGTATTGCCGCTGGTTGGTTCGATGAGGACGGTTTTGCCCGGCTGAATTCTTCCGGCCTTTTCGGCATCCTCGATCATGCTGACACCGATGCGGTCTTTGACGCTGCCCAGGGGATTCTGGCTCTCCAGTTTCGCCACAACTTCGGCGACCGCGCCCTCGGTAACCCGGTTCAAACGCACCAGCGGGGTGTGGCCAATCAGTTCGGTTACATTGTTTGCGATTTTCATACGATTTCGATTCTCTAACCTGGCGTTCCGATTCTTTTGCACGAGCAGCTGGGGCATCGAGTTCTTCTTCAGTAGCAAATACAACTAACTCTACTATATTACTAATCTATGCCATGAAAGCACAAATCAGACCGCTGCCAACTGTCCGATATTGTGATCGCGGACCTCTCTCGCCTTGCGTCGCCTAGCGCGAGCGCGGTTTGCGGCGTCCCACGCGGGCCAGGATACGGCGCACCTTCTTGGGAGAAATCGAGAGCCGCGACGCCACTCGCGACACCTTACGCCCCTCGCGTTCCCAAACCTGCGCGATTACGATCTCGGCAAACTCATCGCTGATTTGCCGGAATGTCTTCTCGCCTACCGCGCCCTGCGACCACGCCTTCAGCGCCGGATGGATACTTCCCTTGCGTAGAATTTTCGCGCTTAACATCTGCAGGTCCTGGGCCATGTTGTTGTCGGGCAGATTCGTTCCGCAGGATGTCCGCGCCAGATCATAGGACTCGCGGGCCGCTTCCGGATTGTCGAAAAATGAATTGCACTGGGTCAGTCCCCGCCATACCTGGGCGTTCGCCAGCAGCAGATGGTGCTGGGTATGCTTCGCTAGATCAATCGCCTCTTGACTGAACTCCAGGGCGCGGCGTGCGTGGCTGCCCGGGTCGGCGCCTTCGCCGATCTCTTCCTCCACCTTCGCATTTTCAATCATGCACTGCAGAATCCGCGCCCGGCCCATCAGAATATAGTCTTGCTTTTCTTCGGCCACTTCATACCCCGAGGCGGCTTCTTGGTCGGCGCGCTGAAAGTCGCCGCTGTCGAGATGGATGTAGGCGGCATTCAGGTAAACGGTGCCGGCCCCGTGATGGTTCGGTCGCTGTTGATAAATGGCTTGCGCGGCCTTGAGGTGATCGAGGGCTTCGCGGCGCAGTTGGGCCAAGCGGCCGCGATAATCACGGCCTCGCGAATTCTGGCTGGCGGTGCCCGGTTTGTCATCGGAACTGGCACTGCGACTGCGGCTGGTTGAGGTCTTGCGACGGCGTTGCACCTCGCGGTCGATTCTCTTCTGCAACTGGAGAGCGATGCCGCGCTTGGCGAGCGCCATGTTGGCCAAGGATCGCGCAAGGTTCGGATGGCGTGGGTCGCGCTTACCGTAATAGCGGATGGCGCTTTCGAAAAACTCGATCGCTTTGTCGAAACCTCCTTCGCGGCGCGCCATGCGCCCGTAGAAGGACTGAATGTTGCCGAGCGTCACATAATCGTCAGTCTCGCGCAGCACATTTTCCGCCTGCTGCGAAATGCGCACCGCTTCTTTCCATTTGCCCTGTTGAAACAACAGCCAGCCCTCGAGCACGCGCATCACGGCCGCCATGCGCGGATGCCCCGACTCCAGCGCCAAGTCTCTTCCTTTGCAGGTGTAGATCAGCGCCTCGTCGTAGTCGCCTCGCCGGCGCAGACAGCGGCCCTTCCAGAAATAAACGATAGCCAGCAGAAAGCGGTCGTCCAACTCCTCTTTCAGGCTGAGTACGAAGTCGAAATGAGCAATGGCCGGCTCCATCGCCTCTTCGACCATAGCGGCCATACCCTCGGCAAGGCGCAAGCAGATGTAGTCGGCAATCGAGAGTTTCGACCGCTCTGCTGCCCCAAAGCGTTTCAGAATTTGCCGCAGCGGCGGCGCAGTGAATCCGATATCCGTCCATATGGCGAGCTGCGCCAGCAGGCGGGCGGCGTTCTCATTGGAGGGATCGAGGTTGGCGATCAGATCCTGGTGCGAGCGCAGACAGGCGATGCCGCACTCAACTTCGCGCGCGGCAACATGCTCTTGTAACTGCGAGAGAAAGCCAGGCTCAATCGGAACAGAGCCAATCGGCAGGTCAGCCGGAGTACCTCTGCGCGCGCCCGTCACCATTCATTGACGTTTTAGTCCAATAAATCGTAACTGGCAAGGGTAAGAAACTCGGCAAATTCCCGGCTTGTGGTCAACTCTTCCAGAACTCGGGCCGCCTGCTGCAACCTCTTGTCGTTGTTGCTGCCCAGTTCGGCTGCTCGCTTATGGATAATCTCTTCCACCATAGCATCGGTTACGGGCGTTCCATCTTTCAGATGAGCCCCGTGCCTCAGCCACTGCCAGACCTGAGCGCGGCAGATTTCCGCAGTAGCGGCGTCCTCCATCAGGTTGTAAATCGGAACGCAGCCCGATCCCTTCAGCCAGGAATGCAGATACTGCAGGCCGACGTCGATATTCCAACGCAAACCAGCCTCGGTGATATCACCCTTGGGAACCTCGAGCAGATCGCGCGCTTCGATGTTGCGATGCGTTCGTGGCTTCGAAATCTGATTCGGTTCGGGCATGTACTTGTCGAAAATTTCCTTGGCCACCGGAACCAGGCCAGGATGCGCGACCCAGGTTCCGTCATGGCCGGCGAGCACTTCGCGAACCTTGTCGCGCCGCACTTTGTCGAGCGCCTGTTCGTTAGCAGCCGCATCGTTGCGAATCGGAATCTGCGCCGCCATTCCTCCCATGGCATGGATGCCGCGCCGGTGGCATATTTCGACCAGCAATTCGACGTAGGAACTAAGGAAATGCGTTTCCATCGTGACCAGCGACCGATCGGGCAGAACGAATTCAGGATGCGCCTGAAACTTCTTGATGTAGCTGAAAATGTAGTCCCAGCGCCCGCAATTCAGACCCGAGGAATGCTCGCGCAATTCGTAAAGAATCTCGTCCATTTCGAACGCGGCCAGAATGGTTTCGATCAGCACGGTGGCGCGAATCGACCCGCGCGGAATCTTCAATTCGTCCTGGGCAAAATTGAAAACGTCGTTCCACAGACGGGCTTCGACGTGATTCTCCAGCTTCGGCAGGTAGAAATAAGGGCCGGTCCCCTTGCTTAGCAACGTCGCGGCATTGTGAAAAAAGAACAGGCCAAAATCAAACAGCGCGCCCGAGATCGGCTTACCTTCGACCAAAAAATGCTTTTCGTCCAGATGCCATCCGCGTGGCCGCACCACCAGTGTCGCGAGATTGGAGCCGAGCCGATACTTTTTCCCCTCCGGACTTTCGTAGCCAATCGTTCCCCGAATCGCATCGCGCAAGTTCTGCTGTCCTTCAATATTGTTGCTCCAGGTCGGAGAATTTGAATCCTCGAAGTCAGCCATGAAAACATTAGCGCCCGAGTTCAAAGCGTTGATGATCATCTTGCGATCGACCGGGCCGGTAATCTCGACGCGGCGATCCTGCAAATCTTTCGGAATCGGCGCCACTTTCCAATCGCCCTGGCGTATGGCAGCCGTCTCCGGCAGAAAGTGCGGAGACTTTCCGCGATCGATTTCCTGCTGCACAGTCCGGCGCCGCGCCAGCAATTCCCGCCGACGGGGCTCGAAACGCACGGCGAGCTTCAGCAGAAATGCCCGGGCTTCCGGGGTAAGAACGCTGTTTTCGAGGTCAGTCAGGGTCTGGCTCTCACTCGCATGGTTCCGAAGCGATGGCATGGCATTCATAAGTGAACATCATAGGCCTCGGGATATGCAAGCGCGCCGAACTAGGTCATTTTGACCCAGTAGTCCCGGACGGACTTCGCAGTTTGCCCGACGGGGCGTTTCGGGGTCTACTGCTGGTGGACGCGCATTCAGGACGCGAATTCTCGAGTGGGGTGAGAAGATGACGACTTCGAATTACAACCGGCACATTAGCAACATTGACGACACAATCGCGGAGTTGGGAAACAGCTACAGTTCCGCGGCTTCGGCTCTTTACTATCCGTCGCTGGCGGAAAATTGCTGGGACGACGAATTGCTGCCTTCGGGAGACTAGTCCGCCAGGGGCTAAGCCCGTGCATGATTTCAAGCGGGTCACGCGGCCCGGAAGGGCCGTTCTTCCACGACTGTTCGCACGTGCGTTTTTCCGTAGGCTGTGAAGCGCTCCCTACCCAAAGCAATTCACGAATCCCGCCCCGAAGAGACCAGTCCGCGGTGCTGGAAGAAGAGTAGTATGGCTGCATTACCGATGAGCTGGAACGCAATTATCCGAATGTCCATGGAGGCCGTACGGTGTTGATCAGCGCTGAGAATCAGAAAGCCACGACAACGATGTTCGAGCAACAGGTCGCCGCCGCGAAGGAATGGTTCGCGCGCCCCCGATTCGACGGCATCACCCGTCTCTACTCACCCCGACAAGTAGCCGAGCAGCAGGGCTCGTTTTCCGGCGACTACACCGTGGCGCGAGAGGCAGCGGAGGCGTTCTACGTGCGCTTGCGCGAACTTTTCGACCAGCGCAAACAGATGACGACCTTTGGTCCGTATTCGCCCGGCCAAGCCGTCATGATGAAGCGCATTGGAATGGACGGCATTTACCTCGGCGGCTGGGCCGTCTCCGCCAGGGGATCGCGCGCCGAGGATCCGGGACCGGACTTGGCGAGCTATCCGCTTGGCCAGGTGCCGGACGAAGCCGCCGGATTGGTGCGGGCGCTCCTGACCGCCGACAAGAATCAGTACTTCGCGCGGGCACGCATGACTGAAGAACAGCGCAAGGCGACGCCGGCGATCGACTTCCGGCCATTCATCATCGCAGACGCGGATACCGGTCACGGTGGCGACGCGCACGTACGCAATCTGATTCGCCGCTTCGCAGAAGTAGGCGTACCGGGCTATCACATCGAAGATCAGAAGCCGGGAGCGAAGAAATGCGGCCATCAGGGCGGTAAAGTCGTAGTGGCTGAGGACGAACAGATCAAGCGTCTCAATGCCGCACGGCTGCAACTCGATATC
This sequence comes from uncultured Acidobacteriaceae bacterium, assembly GCA_963785265.1. Taxonomy (GTDB): domain Bacteria; phylum Acidobacteriota; class Terriglobia; order Terriglobales; family Acidobacteriaceae; genus Acidiflorens. The sequence continues at coordinate 172,065 of CAWAUN010000001.1, forward strand.
ATGCGGGTTCCGGGCATCCTCGTGGCTCGAACCGATGCCGAGTCCGCAACCTTCATTGAGAGCCGCAGCGACGAGCGCGATCAGCCATTCATTCTCGGCGCAACGAACGTCGACCTGCCGAGCTACAAGGCCGGATACCTAGCAATCCTCAGGAAGCTCTTCGAATCAGGCGTAGACGAAGTTCGCGGTCACATGCTTTTTGCCATGTCCGAAGCCGAGTACGCAGCCGCGTTCGATTGGCTGGAGCGAGTGGGGTTAATGTCAGTAATCACCGAACGCGCACCGGCTATGCAAGATATGGGAGCGGCCGAACTGGATGCCGCGCTCGACAAGATCGACACGCGTTTTGTGGACGCCTGGCGCGCGGAAGCCGGAATGAAGACCTACGGCATGGCGGTAGCCGAAGTACTCGAGTTCCGCATAGCCGAGGGTGAGCGTTTCGACGTAACTGTCGACGAGTGGCTGGCGTTCGCGAAACGGGCTTCTTTTTACGAAGCGCGCGAACGAGCGAAGTCGATGGGCGTCCGCGTGATTTGGGATTGCGAGCTGCCTAAGACTCCGGAAGGCTTCTATCACGTACAGGCGGGGATCGATTACGCCGTCGCCAAGTCGCTAGCGGTCGCCCCCTTTTCCGACATCCTGTGGATGGAGACCAAAACGGCGGATCTCGAGGATGCGGCGAAATTTGCCCGTGCCATTCATGCGCAGTTCCCGGACAAGATGCTGGCGTACAACCTCTCGCCGTCATTCAGCTGGGATACCACCGGGATGAACGACGAGCAGATGAAGCGGTTCCCGGAAGAACTTGGGAAACTCGGCTTCGTCTTCAACTTCATTACTTACGGTGGCCACCAGATCGACGGCCTGGCTGCCGAGGAGTTCGCGACGGCACTGAAGCAGGATGGGATGCTCGCGCTGGCCCGTTTGCAGCGCAAGTTCAGGCTGATCGAATCGCCGTATCGCACGCCGCAGACTTTGGTCGGAGGGCCGCGGCTCGACGCCGCTCTGATGGCTTCTTCAGGACGCACTGCAGCTACCAAGGCGATGGGCAAGGGGTCGACGCAGTTTCAGCATCTGGTTCAGACCGAGGTGCCAACCAAGTTGCTGGAAGAATGGCTGGCAGATTGGAGCAAGCACAACGACTACAAGGAAAAGATTCGCGTACTGCTGCGCCCACACACGGCGGGCTCGGAACTGCTGGAGCTGAGCGTGCTGAACGATGCCAGCGGAGAGAAGCTAGCCAATATCGTGTTCGCCTACATTTTGGATCGTCACGGACGCGGCATTCTGTCGGTTCGCGACTCGAATACCCTTGCTCCGGCGCGCAAGAAGCGGCTGATGACAGTGTCTCAGCTGTTTCTGATTCACCGTTACAACGCCAGTTCGGTGCACTATGTTACGCCGACCGAGGACAACGAATTTCAGACGCAACGGATGAAGAGTGTGGGGATCTTCTCGGACGTGCACACCGAGATTGGGCAAATCATCGTCGCGCAAGTCAGCAAAGAACGCGTGGCGGAACTGCTCATGCCTGACCGCGTACTTCTTTTGGAGATGATTCGGAAGACGTCCCCAGCCTTGCAAGGCTAGACGGCTAGGCGCGCGGAAGGATTCCGCGGAACGGCACGGCTAAAGAGATCGCTGAAAAACTCGATTTTGGTCTTGCGTTTGGGCGGCGCAGCGGTTTGCCGCTGCGAGAAGCGCCTTATTCTTAGTGCCGGCTTTAGCCGCTGAGGTAGTTGCGGTGCGATTGAAGCCGCACCCTTCAAAGCAAAAATCAAGGCCTGATAGCAGTAGCTTTTGGGCGGCCGCGCTTGTCTTCTCTGAGTTGCGCGGCGGAAAAGGCGGAGCCGCAGGTGCCGCATCTCCAACTGGTAACAGCGTTGGTCATCAGGGTTGGAGCGTGATTGGTCGAAGTCTGGCTGCCACGCACTGCCAGAACCAACTCGCCACCGCAATCCGAACATTCACGTTTATGCATAACTTGATCCGTCAAAACAACAGAGCACTTGCGGCGATCGCGGCCTGATTCAGCCTAGGCAGTCACCCGCACCGAGACCAACTCCGGAACGCAATGGGAATTTTGCATGGATTTGACCGCGTCCTCCGCGGTAAACCTTCCCATCACCAGCGCCAGCTTGCGGTTGGTTGTCGTTTGGATGGGAAGCCGATCAACGCGCAGTACGTATTGCGGGGCGTGCGCGCCACGGTTCACTTTTACAACGAATTTGATGTTTTTCATGGTTCCCTTCGGTTCTTCGATTTGTCGTAACGCTGGCAATACGATGATCAGCTTGGGTTTGGAGTTAACAGACCCCAGCGGATCGATCAACGGTGTCGCGACTCGCACTCTTCCGAGCAATCGAAGAGCAGACAAGCTTCAGATGGCTTATTAAGAGGAACCTGACGAGTAAGAATGGGTTACTTGCTCATTAATAATGCTAGTCTAATGGGCTAACATTGTCAAGCTTGTCGAGCTTTGGGTAGTGGGCGACTTTCAATTTCCACAGGCTGCTATCCCGATAGCCTTAGTTTCCATCAACCCCACCAGTTCCTCAAGAGACCATACGTGATCCGCTAATCCCGCTTCCATTGCCGGGGTAACGCGCAGCGTGCGATTCGCGTTTCGTGGATAAGCTTCTGCAATTTAACAACACCACAAGTTGTAGCGTCGGGCACCCTAACGTCGAAACGGGAGGAATGGGAAAGGACGCCTTTCCGAAATATCCTACTCGCAATTCAGACGGCTAGAGCTAGAGCACAGTCCACGCCCCTTCGCGGACTTCTTGTCCTAACTGACGCAGACGGGGATGCTGACAGAAGCTTTAGAGACACGGCTATTGCATTGGGCGACGCGTCCTTGCCACGACCCAGTGAAGCGTTTGAAGTCGTTCAAGACGATAAAGGGGTCAAAGTAGCGGTCTACCTTGTGCCCGGAAAGGGCGATTCGGGCACATTGGAACATCTGCTTCTCAGGGCTGTATTTGCGACATTGCCTAACTTGGAAAAGTGTTTAGACGAGTTCTCCGGCTGCATAAAGGCACCGAAAGCGCCAAATATGAACGTCGAAGCCAAAAGGAAAATGTCGGCGCTTTCCGCGATGTTTTGTACTGAAAACCCTTGGTGTTCGGCCAACCTCATGTGGTCCGACAAAGGTAATCCTGTTCCGATAGACAGCCCGTCATTCAAACACCTGTGGGACTTTATCGCCGCGTTTATCGCCTAACAGTCAGTCAACTATATTATTACCACAATTACGACCGTAGAATCTGTATTTTACAGATAATTTTACCAGTCTCGCATCGTTAGCTAAATCGTCAATAATCCGCGCTCGCCGACGACTGAGCGTGGGCGCACCTTTAGGTCCGCGAATCCCCCCGCTTTGCTGGATACTATCTCGCAGCTTTTGTGATTCCTCCAGCTTGCCCAAATCAACGTGCGGATTCTTCTTGAGCATGTCGATATCAATTGGTTTAGGCATATATTCCTCCTTACATGAACGGTCGGTAATCACCCGGACTGTGAATGACTCCCTCTACCGCCCTCTTCACCATGTAGTCGGAGAGCAATTCATGGTAACACCTGATTTTTTCCGCCAATATGGGGTCTTTCCCGTAGTCATCGATTAGCAGATTGATCTCAGGATCGCGCTGCAACACATCCATGGAAATTCCGTATCCGTGTGAATGCCATTTCTTTGTGTTGTTCAATACTGCACCGATCCTTGACGCAGTGTCCTTTTTCATTTGGTCCGTCACTGGAAGCTTGCGAGTCTGAGTTTCCTTCCAGTTTTTGAACTTGTACTTTACTAGCCAGTCTTCCAATAGCGCAATGGACAAGTCTTTCGCCTGTTCGTAGTGATAAAGCTCCCCCTGATCAAAACCGTCGATCAAGAGTTGCACTTCGGCAGTGGTAATCGTTCCGTTCTGTGCCTTTTCGATTAAGGCATTGTACTTCTCTAGTGTCCCAAGAGCCGACACCTGACGGCCCTTCGCGCTGTCCACCTGCGGATCAATCGGGCCGAGCCGCGAGTAATAATCCATGTAGATGGCATCTCCCGACATCACAAAAACTGTGCCCGCTGAATATGCATACTTCGGAACGACAAAATCCACCAACTGACAATGATGTCGAACCGCTTCCACCATTCGCTGAACAGTCTCAGCATAACCACCTGGAGTTGTCAGCAAAATCACCAAACGCTCTGCTTGTTCTTTCTTCCAGCGTCTTTCTACAGCACTTCGCAAAATATCATCAACACCAAAAATCAAGGGGCCGCTCATGCTAATTGCGTGTCCCTTGATTGCATCGACCTTCTCGATGGCCGTCAAACGCGCATCGAGCTCTTGTTCAATGTATTCATTAGCGGTGGCGGGGGTCGGGATATTTGTTGGCGGAGTCGGAGGAGCTAATCCTGTCCTTTCCAGCGCGACACAGCCGCTTTGCGTGCTATCTCGCTCCTTTGTTCAGGGGTTAGCTTTTCGGCTCTCGCCGGTCCGCCCTTCTTGCCACCAAGCCTGCCGAGGGCTACAGCAGCACGATTTTTTACCCTCTTAGACTCTGTCTTCTTAACTACGGCGTCCAAAACCGCCGCTGCCATCTGGTTAACGTCCCTGCTTGAGCGTTTATGCATGGCACAACTATGCCAAATTTACGTGTATCGCGCAAGTACACTGATCACATTTTTTAGGCCACGTCCCCTCGCGCATAAACCCGCCTTTCCATGCTTGACCGATCTAGCAATTTGGATGCCAATCCCTAGTAAAACGATTCTCAAAGTCGCCCACTACCGAGCTTTGCCGCACCCGCCAAGCCCTAATGACGCAGCCTGCAATCGCCGACCCCAAGTTGCGCATCTAATTTGCATGGGAAAGGTATCAATCTTTGATGAGCAATATCGAGTCGTTGCGATCGAAGGTGACCGCCTGTTGATTCGTGGAATTCTCAGCGGCGATGTGCTCGCGATTGTCAATCCTGAACCTGAAACGCCGCTTACCCACCACGAGTATCCGCTGGGAAAATTGATCGCCCTAACCGACCCGTCGGCTGCGCCTCTCAACGACTGGAATTGAGAAAAGAAGAGGTCTCAGGTGTTGGGGACAAAGTGAATGTCCTGGGTTTTCCTGAGACCTGATACCTGACACCTGACACCTAATACCTGATTTTGTGGCAGCCCGGCAGGGATTCGAACCCCGATACGCAGCTCCAGAGGCTGCAGTCCTACCGTTGAACGACCGGGCTCTATCCTGAATTCTAAATCATTTCGAGCGCGATCAAAAGCCGCGTGCCCCATCGGTAGTGGCTCAGTTTGAAACTGAGCCACTACCGCCCCATCACACCATCCAAAACACTGTCATCTTGAGCGAAGTAGCTGCTCCGCGAAGCGAAGCAGCCGCGCAGTCGAAAATAGAGTTTGTTCTTTTCCACTGCGGCTCGATTCTAACCCGCGCGAGACGATTAAGTAATTTGCGACCTTGGTCTGCCCGCAAGGGCATCCCTCCGCGAATTCACTCTCGCCGAGACTTAAGAATTTGTCAGTTACTTATCGATCAAAACACCTAAGTCATTGAAGAATAAAGACTTTACTGGTAACTCCTTTAAATTCAAAGACCTGGCAAACAAATATCGCCAAATCTTTGATTCCAAAAGACCGCACCAGGGGGTCTCAGCCGAAGCCAGCCGCACAAGCGATCACGATGGACTCAAGAGTTTCGTCAAAGTCGGCGCTGCAACACCTCATCTTTCCCCGAGTTAGAATCGTTGTGGACAGACGTCACTATTGAAGGGAGTCGTCATGACTAGCAGCGGAATTTTGACCGGAAAGATTACTACGGGAAATATTGTGACCATGGAGAGCGATTACGAAGAGATGGCGCGCCGTCCGCTGGAGGCCGAACAGTGCGCTCTGATCGTCGTCGATATGCAGGAGAAGTTGCTGCCGCCGATCTGGGAGAAAGAACGGCTGGTGCGAAATGTACAACTGTTGATTCGCCTGGCTGGAATTCTGAAGATTCCATCGCTGGTGACGACCCAGTACGCGAAGGGCTTGGGCAACACCGTGCCCGAAATTGCGTCCCTTTTGCCGAGTAATCCGCCCATCGACAAGCTGATGTTCTCCTGTTTCGGCAGCGACGCATTCTGCTCTTTGCTGAAGCGCTTACCGGGTCAACGTACGACAGTACTGCTCTGCGGCATGGAAACCCACATCTGCGTAATGCAGACCGCGCTCGGAGCGTTGCGGGAAGGCTATCTGGTTCATGTGGCTTCCGATGCGGTTAGCTCGCGGACGGAATTGAACTGGCGCGTTGGACTGGATCGCATGCGCTCCGCCGGGGCCATTCTTTCTTCGACGGAAATGATGATCTATGAGCTGCTGCGGTCGTCGGGCGCTCCTGCGTTTCGAGAGCTGCTGCCGTTTCTGAAGGGGTGAATCGGTCGTTGGTCGTTAGTCGTTGGTCGTTAGTCGTTGGTCGTTGGCAACCCGCGATCGACTAACGACTATCGACCAACGACTGTCTACCAACGACTGACCTATCCAGCCGTCGCTTCTTTCTGCTTCACACGCACCACTGTGATTTTCGAGAAGCCCTCCTCAAACGTCGGAGGCTTTAACTTGCCCGCCATCTTGCGCATGACATCTTCCGGAACGGCGCGGCCACGGCGCTGGTGGCGCTCCAGGCAAATCTCCAGGGGAACATCGAAGAACACACCCTGCACATCGTAGCCGTAATCCTTGGCCAGCTTGATCCAGCTATGGCGGTCGTGGGGCGTGAGGTTGGTCGCATCGACGTAATTCATGGGACGACGCGCAATCAGCCGAGCCTTGAGCATCGATCGCAGATTAGAAAAAACCAGATCCTGAAAGCGCTGCTCCTGGGCGTCATCGAAAAGCAGCTCGCGCAGCAGATCGCTCGAAAGCGGATGAATGTTGTGGCGCTTGAACCACGAACTCTTGCCCGATCCCGGCAAGCCGATCGCGAGCACTACCGTTCCCTTGCTGGCGCGGGCGGGAGTGGCCGCTTGAGCCGGCACTGCGGGAGCTGGTAACGAAACAGCGGGCGTCTTTTCGGCAGGCGGATTTTCGGCAACCGCCGGCTCAGCAATGGATGCTTCCGCTACATATGCCTCTGGAGCGGACGCTTCTACGGTTGGAGGTTCGACGACCGCGGGCGCCTCTGACGGCCGCGGACGAGATCCACCACGACCTCCGCGGCTGCGACGGCGGCGCGACACTCGTGGCTTCGGTTCCGCAGGAGCGGCGGATACGGTCGAAGACACAACGGGCTCAGATGCCAGCGCGGGTTCCGGCTCCGATTTCGATGCACGACGCGACTCGACTACTGGAACTGCCGCGGAAGCATTGCCCGGTGCGGCGGTGGGCGCGGCGGGCTCATCGTCGTAGAACCTTGGCTGCAAGGGCTCGGGCGCCGGGGAGTTGCTGGCTTCCTTGGTGGCGCCGGTTCCGGTCTTCTTGCGGCGCTTCAGGCGCTCGCTCATCCATTTGCGCATATAGCTGCTTGTAGCACACCAGTGCACACGGGAGCAATCTACGAACGGTGGCGCCCAGGATACCCCGGGGTGAGGCATCGGGTCATCGGGCCATCGGGCCATCGGGCGATCTAAGTTCAAGTGCCTTTGACTCTCGATGACCCGATCACCCGATGGCCCGATGACCCGATACAATAAATCCATGAATCCGACTCATCCCGAAACTTTGCCGGTTGCCGCCGGGCAACTGCCCGCGGTGCCTCTGACGCTTGAAGGCTTCGCCACGCTTCACCAGATGATGCGCTTCCGCTGGACGGCATGGCGGGGCACGGCCGAGAACGTCCGCCGCGAGATCGCCGCCGAGGCTGCTAAATTGCTGGGCGAGATGGAGGCCAGAAGCGATGGACAGTCCGCGCTCTTTTCGTTGCTGGGGCACAAGGGCGACCTGATGCTGATTCATTTCCGGCCGAGCTTCGATCAGCTCAATCAGGCCGAACTCGATTTGTCGCGGCTTCGACTGCATGATTTTCTGGAGCCTGCGACTTCATATTTGTCGGTGATTGAGTTGGGGCTCTATGAATCCACGCTGAAAACCTATAAGGCGCTGGCCGAGGGCGGGGTGGAACCCCATTCGGAAGAATGGAAAAAAGCAATCGCGGAGACGATCGCTCGCCAGAAAGAGGCGATGAAGCCACGGCTGTTTCCGGCGATGCCGCCGAACCGGTACGTGTGCTTTTATCCCATGGATCGGCGGCGCGGCGAAGAGAAGAACTGGTACACGCTTCCCATGGAGGAGCGGCAGCGCCAGATGAATGAGCACGGGCTGGTTGGACGGCGCTATGCGGGAGAGGTCAAACAGATCATCACTGGCTCCATCGGGTTCGATGACTGGGAATGGGGCGTGGATTTGTTTGCCGACGATCCGCTGGTTTTCAAGAAGCTGATCTATGAAATGCGCTTCGATCATGTCAGCGCCGTCTATGCGCTGTTCGGGAGCTTCTATGTCGGGCTGCGGTGTCCGGCGGAGCGGATTTTTGACCTGCTGGAAGGAAAGTTGCCGGCGCACACGTAACCCTTTGACTTTCAAGGATATAAAGCTCCAGCGGCGTGGGCAGGATTGTATGTACAAAATGTTTCACGTGAAACATTTTGTAGTTACACTTTTTGTACATATAAGTATGTACGTATCACAACGACTGTAAGTCATTGATAACAATGGGTTCCGCTTGTGGCAGCTATCACCGCCGGCGGCTAAACTCCTTTCGGTTTTTGAAAACGGAATTCGTGGCGCTTCATATCCACGCCAGCTCCTCGGAAGGTGACTCCTTCCATGCGCAGGCGAAATTTCTGTTCGGCGGCTCCTTCTCCGGGCAACTTGATGGCGCCGCCGGCGCCGACTACGCGGTGCCAGGGCAGTCCGGGAACCTGGCGCAGGATGCGCACTACCTGGCGAGCGGCTCCGGGCCAGCCCGATGCTTTCGCGATGGCACCGTAACTGGAGACGGTTCCCGCGGGCAAGGCGCGAATGCAACGCACGACGCGGGTGTGCTTGGCTTCATTACTATTACTATTCTTATCTCTAATTTTTTTGTTTTCATTTTTGTCTTTGCGGCTGCCCCCACTCTTGTTCTGGGCCTTATTTTTCGGCATGGTCTTCGCGGGCTTTCTGCTTGCATTCGATTGGGGCCGACGTTTCACGGATCAGCGTGTCGCGCGAAATTATGCTAACTTAGATTCGCCGATATAAAATTTTACACATGCGCGTAAATCCTTGGGATTTCGATGTGGCATCTCATGTTCTTACCCAGAATCCCAAACTGCCATTGGAGAATACTATGCGTCGTTTCTTGAAAACCCTGCCTTTTACGTTAGCCCTTGTGCTCGCGCTTACCGGCTTGGGACTCGTTCTCACTAGCTGTAATTCCAGTCAGTCGCAGGCTCGTTTTGTGGATGCTATCGCGGAGTCGCCCGAAATGGATATCGACTTCAACGGCGCGAGGAACTTTACCGAGATAACGTTCCCCAGCTATCAGCCGTCGTCAGGCTACAGGTCCGTGGCTTCGGGCAGTGTCACGATCGAGGGGGTGCTGTCCGGCGGCACCACGGAGGTATTCAGCACCTCGAACGTTAACCTGAGCTCTGGAACGGAGTACACGCTAGTCGCGACGGGCACGGTTGCCACCCAAAACGGCGTTGTCTTCTTGACCCCAGCGGACGACAACACGGAGCCGGCGGATGGGCAGGTGAGTTTCCGTATTATTGACGCAGCCATCAGCTCACCCAGCACGGTCTATGTTTATATCGTCGCGAACACCGCCAACGGCCCAGGGCAGCTTGAGGGCGCCGCTCTCACCGCAACCGTTACCTCCCCTTCAGCGCCCACTACGGCTACGAGCGGTTACGAGCCTCAAAGCTTTAACTCCTCCGGCACCGGGTGGACGGGATACGTATGTACCGAGCCGGGAGGGAACTCAGACCTCACCTTCACGATCGCTAACTTCGGCAGCGCGACCGAGGGCTCGATTCGCACCATCGTACTCACGGACAATTCTACGCAGACTGGTTTCGATTTGAGCCCGCTAATTCTGTCTGACGTCAATTAATCGCGGGCGAACCGCCTGCGCGTGGACGCCTTGCCGCAAGTAAAAAATGAGGGACCGGGCCTCGACCGAGGCCCGGCGAACCACCTGACAAACTGCTAGAATCCTCCTTGCTTACCAGCGAAGCGCCCTTGGGAGAAATCGAGATGTTCCGCTTTTTTAAGGCCCTGCTTGTGGCATCGGGTATTGCGGCCCTAAGCATGATTACGGTCAGTTGCAATTCCGGCGGCCAACCGCGGGTTCGTTTCGTCCATGCCATTGAGGACGCCGACGCATTGGATGTCGAGGTCAATGGAACGAAATACTTTACCAACGTGGCATTCGGCAATTTGGCGCCGGCAACAGGCTATACTGCTGTGGTCGAAGGTATTGACACGGTCGCAGGATTAGTGACGGGCAGCTCCACCGTCGCCTTCAGTACGCCGAACGTTAAACTGATCGCCGGGAACTACTACACGGTGGTTGCGACTGGATTCGACACTGGCTTCGAGGGCGATAATGTTGTCATCTTGAATCCGATTGACAACAACACGGAACCGGCCAATGGCATCATCGAGTTTCGCGTGATTAATGCCTCGCCCAGCGGACCCAACGGCAGCGGCAGCCCAGTGGATATTTACATCCAACCGGCGCAGGTCGAGGGGCTTGCACCCCCCGCTACGATCGCTAGCCTCGCCTACCAGGTGACCAGCAAGTACGTGCCGGAAAAATATAACAGCACGGGCGGCGGCTACACGGTGTATGTCTGTACGGCGGGGACGACAACGCCAATCTTTCAGCAGACCTTCGTTGTCGGCGGTCCTAACGAGGGCTCGATTCGAACGCTGATTCTTACGGACCAGCAGGGTGTGGAGGATTTGAATCCGCAATTCATCGAGTTGAATGACCTGAATTGATGGCGGATGAACCGCTCGGACGTAGCGCCGCAGTCCCCTCAGCGGCTGAAGCCGTCGTTCAAAACTGATCGGATATCGCAGCGATGAACCGCTGCGCCACCCAAAAGCAAGATCAAGTACAGAATCAAATGTAAAAGCATTGCCGGACGCTTTCGTGGAATCCCACCCTTGCGCACAAAACGCGCAAGAATGGGCACCCAGTGGCTGGCGCTGCGCTACCCAACGGCAAGAGCAAAATCCCGTTTTTCGGGACTCTGCTCAGCCGAAGCGCGGCGAAGCATCTAACAAACTGCTAGAATCCTTTTTGCTCGCCACCAAACTGTGTTGGGAGAACAAGAGAAGATGTCGCGCTGGTTGAGAGCCGTGCCTTTGATGTTGGCCCTGGCGGTCTTGAGCGTCTTTGCCGCTAGTTGTGGTAACAGCAATCCGGCGCGGGTGCGCTTTGTCCATGCCATTCAGGACGCCGCGGCATTGGATATCGACGTCGACGGGATCCAGGAGTTTGCCCCTATATCGTTTCGCGGAGTTTTGCCGAACCAACCGGGCTATACCAGCGTGCCTTCGGGAAGCGACACGGTCGAGGGGTTTGCGGCGAACACCACCACCGAGGCTTTTAGCGAGTCGGTGAGTTTGGGCGCGGGAACGGCGTATACCTTGGTTGCGACTGGATTTGAAACCGGCACCAACGGTAGCAACGTTGTCCTGTTGTCGATCCCCGATTACATTCCCACGCCGCCGGCGGGCGAAGTGGCATTCCGCGTTATCCATGCATCGCCTAGCGGACCGGGGACGGTAGATGTTTACATCGACCTGAACCCGAGCAGCGGTCCGGTGCCGCCGATTACAATTCAGGGGCTGGCGTATACACAGGCAAGCACCTACATCTCACTTCCTTACAACCCCAATGAGGACCCGATCCCTCCGGGGTTTACGGTGTACGTTACGGCATCGGGCAGCATGGACCCCATCATCAACCAGACCATCGACCCGGGAGCGTCCGGATCAGTTCGAACGCTGGTGCTTACGGACTATCCGGATGGAACATCTATGTATCCGTATTACCTGGAGTTGGATGACGCGGATTAACCAGCCTTGAAGGAGCGGGCGGCCGCTTCTTCGTCGTCGAACACCTCAAAAATCGTGAGCAGTTTGGTGATCTGGAGCAGATCGCCAACACGCTTGCTGAGGCTGGCCAGTTTCACCGCGCCCCCGGCGTTGCGAGCGGTGGTGTAGAGCGAAACCAGAGTGCCGAGGCCGCCGCTATCGATATGATTCACTTCGCGCAGATTCATCACCAGCTTGGGGCTCTCGGAGAGCAGTTTCTTAACGGTGTCGCGCAGGCTGGCCGATTCTTCGCCAAACACCAGGCGGCCGCTGCAATCAACTACCAGCACGCCCTCGAGCGATCGGGTACTCATTCTCAGTTGCATAGGCCACTCTCCAAGGTTCCGCTAATCTAGGTTCGCGGTAATAATGCGATTATGAGCGTAACTCGGCTGCTGGAGGCGTGCAAGTGGGAGCGGCAGAGACGGGGCTTGCCAGTCTCTGACGGTGTGGCGGAGACGCGGCAAGACGCGACTCTACGGGAGAGTTGGTGCGCCAAAACTGCGGCCGCGTGAGACTGTATAATCGGGGATTCCGATGAGCTACCAGGTCCTGGCGCGTAAATACCGCCCGCAGAAGTTTTCCGAGGTGATCGGCCAGGAACACGTCACCCGCACGCTGCAAAATGCGATCGCGCAAGAGCGCATCGCGCACGGTTACATTTTCAGCGGACATCGCGGCATTGGAAAGACGACGGTGGCGCGCATCCTGGCGATGGCGCTGAACTGCCGCTCCACCAGTGAAACGACGAACAAGCCGGTGGCGGAGCCTTGCGGCATGTGCGATTCCTGCACCGAGATTCGCGCCGGAAATTCTGTCGACGTGATCGAAATCGACGCCGCCACCAATCGCGGCATCGACGAGATTCGCGAACTGCGCGAGGCGGCGCGCTACCGGCCGGCGCGCGACCGCTTCAAAATCTACATTCTCGACGAGGCGCACCAGATCACCGACGCGGCATTCAATGCGCTACTGAAAACGCTGGAGGAGCCTCCCGGACACGTGATCTTCATGATGGCCACCACGCAGCCCGAAGATATTCCGCAGACTATCCGGTCGCGCTGCCAGCACTTCAGTTATCGGGCGATGAAGTTCGATGCCATCATGGGGCAGCTGCGCGAGATCGTGGCCAAAGAGAAGATCCCCGCAGACGAGGACGCGCTCGCGCTGCTGGCGGAAGCGGGCGACGGCTCGATGCGCGACGCGCTTTCGATTCTTGACCAGGCGATTGCCTCTACTTCCGAGCATTTGACCGCGGATTCGGTTCGCAGTCTGATCGGCTCGGCTCCGGCGGCGGCGCTGGAAACGGTAATGCAGGCGGTGGCCGAAAGTTCGAGTGAAAAAATTCTGGTGCTGGTTGACGAACTGATCGGCGAAGGGCACAGCCCAACGCATTTCGCGCGGCAGTTGGTGCGCTTTCTGCGCAATGTCACGGTGGCCAAGATCGCAGGCAAGGACTCGGCGTTGCTGCAGATTTCTTCCGATGAGCGCGCCCGCGTCGGACGAGTTGCCGATTTGTTCAGCGAAGAAGACCTGGCGCGGCATCTGCAAATCATGTTGCGCACGCACGGAGAACTCGGATACCGCCAGGAACAGCGCTTTCACCTTGAGCTGGGACTGCTGAAAATGGCCCACGCGCAACGACTGCTGCCGATCGAGCAGTTGCTGAGCGATGTGACGCCTGCGGCCACCACGGCGCGACCAGGGATTGTTAAGAACGTAGCCGCGGACATTCGGCGTACTGAGCCTCTTACATCGTCTCTTACATCGGCATCGGCATCGGCGCGATCGAGTTCAGTGTCACCATTCGCGGCTGACTCGGCGCGCAAAGGCACTCCGAAAGCGGAGACTTCCGGCGAGCTCGCGGCGTTCGCGGACAAAAGTGTCCGCGCCACACAAACGACCGCCGGAAACGTCGTCATTATGGGCTCGGCTGCGCCGGCGGTTAATGAGCTGCTACAAGTGGAGCCGCAGCCCGTTGCGCGCACGGAAGCGGCCGTCGTCGCACGGGCCGAGGCGCGGGCCGAAACGAATGCCGAGTCTTTGCGCGATGCCGTTCTCAACGCGCTGGGCAATCAGCAAATGCTGGTTTCCATTCTGGAAGGCGCGGAGTGGACGGTAAACGGAAATTCGCTGATCGCACGGGTGGCCGCGTCCGCCACGATGATCGAAATGTCATTCACTAGCGAAGCGCGCCGCGTGGCCAGCGCCGCCGCCAGCGGCCAGGCTGGGAGACCGATCAAGGTGCTGGTCGAGGCTGGTGGATCTCCGCAGGCGGCGTCCGCGCTAGTCCGGGCGGCGAGCGTAAATGGGAGCGCCCGCAGCCGCGCTGAACAGGATCCGATCGTGCAACGCATGAAGGAGAGATTTGGGGCCGAGATTCGCACCGTGATCGATTATCGGGAGAAAGGATAAGTCATCGGGTGATCGGATCATCGGGTGATCGGGTGATCGAAAAGCAAATGCTTTTGCCCCGCAGTTCCACCCGATGACCCGATCGCCCGATGACCCGATTGATTTTCTTATGTCTGGATTCAATTTGCAGGAATTGATGGCGCAAGCCAAGCAGCAGTACGAGACGCTGCAGAAAAAGATGGAGCAGACAGTGGTCGAGGCTTCGGCCGGCGGCGGCACGGTCACGGTCAAGATGGATGGCCGCAAGCAAGTGCTCGCCATCAAGATCGATCCCGAGGCGGTCAAGGCTGGAGATGTCGAGATGCTGCAGGACCTCGTGATGGCCGCGGTGAACGAAGCCAGCCGCAAAATCGATAGGGAAATGCAGTCCAGCGTAGGCGGAATGCTGGGCGGACTAGGAATGAATTTGTAATTTGCGATTTGTAATTTGTAATTGAAGGACGCCATGCGCGTTGTCCGGTTTTAGATTACAAATTACAAATCACCAATTACAAATTCCTATGTCTCGTTTTGCCGAGCCGATAAGCCGGCTCATCGACGAACTCAAGAAGCTGCCGGGAATCGGCAATAAGAGCGCGCAGCGGCTCGCCTTTCATATTCTGCGGTCGAGCGCTGAGGACGCGGAAGGCCTCGCTTCCGCCGTGCGCGACGTCAAGGCCAAGCTGCGTTTGTGCTCGATCTGTAACAACATTACCGACGTCGATCCCTGCGTCTACTGCAGCAGTCCGACGCGCAATCAAAAGCTTGTCTGCGTGGTCGAGGAGCCGACGAACATCGCCGCGGTTGAAAAGACGCGGCATTTTAATGGCGTCTACCACGTGCTGCACGGGTCGATTTCTCCTTTGCACGGCGTTGGGCCGGAGCAGTTGCGTATCGCAAATCTAATCAGCCGCGTCGCGGGCGGAGAAATCGAGGAAGTGATCCTCGCGACCAATCCCACGGTCGAGGGTGAAGCTACCGCCACCTACATCGCCCAGCAACTGAAGCGGCAGGGTCTGCGGGTCACTCGCATTGCCATGGGAATTCCGGTGGGCAGCGACATCGAATACACCGACGAAGTCACCATGCTCAAGGCCATGGAAGGGCGGCGGGAAATGTAGCGTTCGGCGCGGCTGCGTAGAAGTCCCCGACTTTGGTTCGAACGATCTGGCTTGAACTGATCTCCGGCCAATTACTACAAGGCACTGCGGTCACTGGAAGGCACTAGATGACGGGAAAGCCGTTGCTTATAATAGTTCGAAATCTGCCAATCTTTTCGAGGTATCGACCTATGGGCCGTGTCTTCCGTTGCGCGCCGCAAATCATTTTCTGTGTTGTTGTGGTGTTGATGATCACGGGGGCAATGTACGCGCAAGATGCGCTCCCAATTCCTGACCGGTCGGCGCCGCATTTTGGCTTGCCTGAGGATTGGAGCACTCAGCACGTCATCTACACTCGTAATGGCTCGGTGGACGACATGCTGAAGGTCCGCGACGACCCACGCTTCCTGAATAATATTCTTCTGCATTACATACGGGAACATGGCCAGCAGATTCCTTCAGCGGCAGGCACCGGGTTGGACGAAGCCGGGTTGGACGAAGCCGGGTTCGATGCAGATTCGCAAGAGTTGCGCCTGCAAAATCCTTGGGATGAGGGTAATGTCCAAACCGGCGTGCCCTCAATATTCAACTCCAAGGTCGACTGGGCGGTGTCGCTCGGCCCGACCGGGGGCATGGCGCTGGCAGAAAGTCCGGCAAAGTACACCTTTAACCCGAGTCAACCGCCCAGTTGCAGCGACTTTGTCGTGTACACGGTTAACGCGGCTCCGAAGGTGGGCACGCAGGCCAATCTGGTCGGCTTAACCAATCTTTACTCGGGCAGCAATCCCACCGGGTTGTGCGGCAGCGCACCCACGTTTATGTTTTCTTACGCGATCGGAGGGTCGGGCTCGGCGCTTTCGCCCACACTCTCGCTCGACGGGACCCAGGTTGCCTGGCTCGAGGGCGCGACTCCCGTCGTTCTTCACGTCACCACCTTGGCTACCGGAACCGGACAGGGCACCAATGCCACGACGGGTTCAGTGGCCCCGACCGGCACGTTCTCGTCGAACGGAACTTGCACGCCGGCGGGCAGCTCCTGCGACGTGGCCCTCAGCTACACCACGGCGGCCGGATGCACGGCGAGTTCGAACAGCAACAGCGATTCCGACATCTATGTTGACTACGGAAGCAATTCCGCCTACGTCAGCGCCAACAACGGGATTCTCTACCGTATTTCGAACATTTTCCATGGCACTCCCGCCGTCGAGTACTGCATTACGGTGAATGCCGCAGGCGGCGCATACATGAGTGGCCCCGTCTACGACTCCTTGCTGAACGAGGTCTTCATCACCGATTCGAAGAAGGTCTACGCCTACACCGTGGGAGCGACGGGCTTCACGGCGGCGAACCCAGCGTCGTACACCTATGCCAAAGGCGGTTATGATGCTTCCGGGCCAGTGCTGGACGCTTTTAACGGTTACATCTACTTGTTCTCCACGGATGACGATGAGGCGACCAGCCATACCTCCGTCACTCAATTGCCGGTCGGCTTGACTGCGGGCTCTGCTGTCTTTGTTCCTCTCGGTTCGGTCGGTACCGGCGTGAATGTGTACCTACCCTACGGAGCGTTCGATAACAACTACTACACCTACGGACCGAAGAATGCTGCGTCTACTCTGTATAGCTGCGGCACGGACACGACGACCACAACCGCGCAGGATCTGTTCGCGATTAGTTTCAACGCTATGACCGGTTTGGCGAATACGACCCCGGCTATGCCCGCGAACAAAAATGTAAATCCGGGTACCAAGACCGGATTGTGCTCGCCGATCACTGAGTTTTACGATGGAACCACCGATCGGATCTTCGTCGGTATGGGAGATTACAACGCAGCCACCACCGGATCGAATGTCGTCACGATGTGGAACGTTACCACGCAACTCACCAGCGCCAGCGACACGCCTACGGCTAGCGCAACGGGCTACCAGGGCGGCACGACGGGCTTCGCCATCGACAATAACGCCAGCGGCGTTGCCCAGGCGGAGAGCGTTTACTTCTCGACTCTGGAGACGAGCGGTAGTGCCGCCACTTGCGGAGCCAACCTTTATTGTGCTGTGAAGCTGACGCAGAGCGGTCTGAAGTAAGGAGCGCGGCTGCCTCTCAGGGGCTAAACTAAATCAAGACGGTTACCGCAGCAGTAAACCTCTGCCCCACCCAAAAGCAAGTGTAACTTTCAAGCAAACTGAAATGGGGAACGTGGATGGGATTCAGGACGTCTTCCGGTTGATATGACACTGGTTTTGGGTATTGACTTTTCCGCAGGCTAGCGCCTGGGTCTCAAATACTTGCTCGAAGCGGAAAGAAGGCTTCACGTAAGGCTTTCTGGCGGGTTTGTTCTGACTCAATCGCTTGTCTTCAGCTTCCGGACTTCCATTCGCCATGCAGCATTTACCTCTGAAAGAATACCTGGCCCAGCGACTGGAACTCTCTTTACAGAGATTATACAGTTCCAGGGTCTTGGCCGAAAGGTATCATTTTGGGACGCTTCGCTTTGTGCGGTGGTGAGCACGAATGAAAGAAGTGTGCAACACTTTGTGCACTTCGGAGTCAACGATTCTGGAAGGGGACGCGACCAAGTCCACGAGAGCGGCGACCAACTACTTTTCTATCTTAAAGTTGCAAAAATCATTGAAACCGTCCCCTGGAATCTATCACTGGCCCGCCAGTTGCAGTTTCGCTGGTGTCTTCGCTCCTTCTGAACGCTTTGCTGGCGCGAGACGCACAAACGGGTAGGAACCACGCCCGCCTTGTCTGAGCCAGCCTGCGCCGCGCTGTGATGTAAACGCATTGCAGCCGACGCCCTAGAAACCGGGCCCAACCGCCCGGTTTCGTTTTTTTGCGAGGCTGCTGCGTCAAGACGGCGTTTGCGGGATTTACCTGCGGGGTAGACGCGGCAAGCCGCGTCTCTACTGAAATTTTAGTCGCCGGCTGTCTCCAGCAGGAATCCGTTGGCTTCTTCTTCCGCGGTTACCAATCCTTCCGGCAGGCTGCCTCGGTTGTATTCCGCCATACGGTTTTTCCACTTGAGGAAATCGGTAATGCTCTCCGGTTCAATGCGGATTTCCACGCGCCGCAAACTTGCCAGCAGAAGATTCATTTCGTTCTGGAAACCGACCTCGGAACGCAGGTTCTTCGCCGAGGCCTGGATTCGTTCGATCTCACGGCCGCACACTTCGAGCAACCCCCAGCCCGCGGGAAGTTCCTCGGTTCGCAGCAGGCCACGCGGCGTCAGGTAGTAGCGCTCGCAGCCGACGCCGAGCTCGGGCTTTTGCCGGAAAGGCTTGTCGCGATCGGCGAGGAAATCCGCCCGCGACACTTTGCTTTCGACCAGCACCGAATGGCATGCTTTCTTCCAGCCAATGGCGTCGGGCATCTCGCCGCTGACGCAGGCCTGCTCGCTGAGCACCACTCCGCAGCGATAGCGGCGCAGCCACTTCACTGCCAGCGCAACTAATTTTGCATGGGTCACGGTAGCCTCGATCGCTCCTGCTCGCTCACAGGGAAGTTTGGTAGGCAGCCGGCGTTCTGAGAAGTGTCAGAGTAGCTTCGGGCGGAAATGGTCGTTAGTCGTTAGTCGCTAGTCGTTGGGGCTTGTCCTTGCCCTCGGTCCAGACGAGGTGACCAACGACTATCGACTGACGACTGACTCCGGCCGCCAATCTTCTGCGCCGCTCCTCGGCCGCTGATTACGCTCGTAACCCCTTTAACCAGCGAGGATTACAGAAGTATTACAAAGAACTGCGCAGAGTCTTGGTATCTTCCAATCCGGACTACAGTCAAATAGGTATACGGAGAAAAGAGAAACGAATGAGTGAGACCACGCGCGAGACAATCAGCGAAGCGAACAGCCAGGCCATGAGAGAAGCCGGAGACGGCGTCAATCGCAGAGCCCGCGCCAGCCAGGATGGTTTTAACTGGGTTACGGGAATTGCCATGGGTCTGTTTCATATCGGCGCAATCGCGGCATTATTTTTCTTTACCTGGCCGGCATTTTTTGTCGCCATCTTCTTGTGGTGGGTTTCCGGCAGTCTCGGCATTGGGATGAGCTATCACCGCTTGCTGACCCACCGCGGATACAAGACACCGAAGTGGGTGGAGTACTTCTTGACCTGGTGCGCTACGCTGGCGCTCGAAGGCGGTCCGATTTTCTGGGTCGCAACTCATCGCATTCATCATCAGTTTTCCGACGAAGACGGCGATCCGCACTCTCCCATCGACGGCAAATGGTGGTCGCACATGGGATGGATCCTGAGCGGCAAGTCGATGCATCACGACACCACAACCCTGGCCCGTTACGTCCCCGACCTGACCAAAGATAAAGTTCACGTTTGGTTGACCAAGTATCACTGGACCTCAAATATTATTCTGGGCGTCATCCTTTATGCGATCGGCGGATTGCCGTGGCTGCTCTGGGGAGTGTTCGCGCGCACCGTGGTCGGACTGCATGCCACCTGGATGGTGAACTCGGTCACGCACCTCTGGGGATCGCGCCGGTTTGCGACGAAAGATCTCTCCACCAACAATTTCGTGGTGGCCGTCCTCACCTTTGGCGAAGGCTGGCACAACAATCATCACGCTCATCCGGTTTCGGCGCGTCACGGCTTGCGCTGGTATGAAATCGACATGAACTGGTATGGCATCTGGGCGCTCAAGAAACTTGGGCTGGCGCGGCACGTTTATAAAGTCGAACTCGATCATTTGCCGCCTAAGCCGGCGCTGGTGCGCGATGCGAAGGCTGCGGCGGTGTTGGCAGCGGCTGCGGGAAACGACTGAGAAGAGCAGGTCTCGGGTGTTAGGTCTCAGGTGTCAGGACAGGCTCTCGAAGAGAGTTGCGGTGGTCGGCGTCGGGAGCTTTCTGAGCGAAATCGCCTGGTTTCGTCAAGCGCGGGAAGCTACTGTTTACGGGACGCTCGTGTTCGCCATCGGGAAGCTGCGATTTCAAAGGGAAGGGCAGACACTATGGTGAACAACCGGAAGAATACGACCGCAAACGGAAGTCCTGCCAATGACGGTACCGTCAAGATAAGACTGCGACGCACTAAGGCCAGATAGGCAAGCGCTACAAATCCAGCAAGTGCCGCAAACAATATGAATGTGAGAGGAATATCCCCGAGCCACTGTCGCTTCTCCCAATCACTCAAGTAATCCCATTCTGTCGCCCCTGAAGGATAATCCTGACCGCAAGGGCAAAAGTATCTTACGGGGCCAAGCGGCTGTCGGACGTGGGCACGACCGCTATGAAGATGAACCGTTATGTCCCTCCCGCATTTGTCACAAACGTACACATCAGCGGGTTCTGGGAATTCACTCGCATGAAGTTGCTTCGGGTTAAGATTCAGCGCTTCCACACAGAACCGACAAAATGAGCCTGGGGTGATTGTATCGAAGTGTCTGGCGGTAACTGCTGTAAAATCCGTTTACAGTCACAACTTCGGAAAACCGCCCAACCTGAGACCTGACACCTGACACCCGCCCCGCTACAATCTTCCTGTGCGCATCATCAGCCGGCAGAAAGCGATCTATACGTTTCTCTCGCTGGGCGTTTGCCTGGCGGCGGTGGCGTTTGCGGTTGGCAGCGGGTGGATCATCCTCAACTGGCGCGAAGGCATCAAAGTTTTTCTTGGCATCATCTTTTTTGGCGCCATCGTCGCCGGCCTCGTCCTCAATACGATTTTTCTGGTGCGCGAAATTCGGCGCAACGAGCAGCATGACAGCTTCATCAACGCCGTTACTCATGAACTGAAGACACCGATTGCTTCCATCCGGCTTTATCTCCAGACTTTGCAGAGGCGGGAGGTGGATGAGGCGCAGCGGCGGGAGTTTTACGACTCCATGCTGCTCGATACCGATCGCCTGCTGCAGACGGTGGAACAGGTGCTGAAAGCGGGCGCGGCGGCACAGAAGAAAGGGCCGCGGCAGCGCTCGCCGGTGGAATTCAACACACTGGTGCGCGAGTGCATGGAACTGGCGCGCGTGCGCCATAAGTTACAGGCAGCGGATTTTGACTACCGTGAGTCTTCGTCTTTAGCCCCATCTTCATCTTCATTAGTGCAGAACGGGGGCGGAGCGTGCGTTCTGGGCGATGCCGAAGAGTTGAGGACCGCGGTTTCAAACTTGCTGGATAATGCCGTTAAATACTCGCCGGATGGCGTACACATTTCCGTCGAACTCGAGGCCCCCGATGAGGAGCGAGTGGTTTTGCGGGTGCGCGATCACGGGGTAGGGATTCCGCAGCAGGAGTTGAAACGCATCTTCAAGCGGTTTTACCGGGTAACGCAGCGCTCGCTCTCGCAAGTGAAGGGCACCGGGTTGGGATTGTTTATCGTGCGCTCGATCGCGCGCAAGCACGGCGGGCGGGTATTCGCCGAGAGTGAAGGCGCAGGCAAGGGGACGACGGTGACTCTGGAATTGCCACGGAAAGCCTTGCCGCGGAAAGTGACGGCAACATGAGCCGCGTGCTGGTGGTAGAAGACGAGGCGCACCTGGCGCAGGGCTTGCGCTTCAACCTGCAAGCCGAAGGACACGCGGTGGAAGTTGCGGCCGACGGCGAAACGGCATTGGAGCGGTTGGTCGAAAAAAGAGAACGCTTCGACGCGGTGGTTCTCGATGTCATGTTGCCGGGCAAGAGCGGCTTTGAGGTCGCGGCCCTGCTGCGCGGGAAGAAAAATTACGTGCCGATTCTGATGCTGACCGCGCGCGGACGTCCGGAAGACGTGCTCGAGGGATTCGCTTCGGGAGCGGATGATTACCTGCCGAAGCCGTTTGAGCTAGCGATTCTGATCGCACGGTTGGAAAGCCTGCTGCGGCGCAGTGTCTGGATGAACCATGCCGATAGCGACGAACCCACGTCTCGAAAAGCGCGAGACCTTGACGGGACAAGCGGGGATAGGACAAGCGAGCACCCACTCGACAGCTTCAGCTTCTGCGGCAAGACCATCGACTTTGGAGAACTGGAAATGCGCACGCTGGGAAATACCATCCACCTGACGGTGATGGAGGCGGAATTTCTGCGCTATCTGGTGCAGAGCGAAGGGCGTGTGGTTTCGCGCAAGGCGATCCTGGAAGAAGTGTGGGGATTGCGCGAAGATACCGATACCCGCGCCATCGATAATTTTGTGGTGCGGCTGCGGCGCTACATCGAAGAGGATCCATCGCGTCCGAAACATCTGCAGACGGTGCGGGGAGTGGGCTACCGCTTTGTGGCGGAGCCGGAGTAGCGGGCGTGAATAGCCCGGCGGACATCATGAAGAGATTTGGTGGACCTGGTCGGGATCGAACCGACGACCTCTTCCATGCCATGGAAGCGCGCTCCCAGCTGCGCCACAGGCCCACTTGGAATTACTGCATTCAATTCTCGCTTAGCTTGGTCGCGGCGTCAAACTGGACTGCGCTCCTACTCGACCAGGGCTACTCGACTACCACCGCTAACCTCAACTAGGATATGGTTGGCAAAACAGCAGTCCATCATCGGAGCCCATGTTGAACTTGCGGAATGTTTTCGTAGGGCCGCGTTTCGGTCTCATTCTTATTGCTTTACTGGCGCCGACGCTTGCTGGCGCGCAGCAGGCGGCTGGCGGAACGCAGCCTCCCGTCGCTTACGCTTCGGTCAGTGCATTGAACGGAGTTTTGACGCCGTTGCAGCAGACGGCGCAGAACATGCTGTCGGACCTCGGGAAGATGCGCATTGAGAAATGGAAGACCGATGCTTCGAACAAGCAGCAGACTCTGGCGAATGTGGGATCCATTCAGCGCAACCTGCAGACGGCGCTGCCGGAAATGATCACGCAACTGAACAATGCCCCGGAGGATCTGGGAGCGAGTTTCAAACTCTATCGCAACCTCGATGCTCTGTATGACGTCTTCAGCTCGGTGGCGGAATCGGCGGGAGCATTCGGAAGCAAGGAAGAGTTTCAAAGCTTGAGCAACGACCTCGCCGGGCTGGAGAGCGCGCGACGCGCGCTTGGCGAGCGGATGCAGAAGCTGGCTGTTAGCAAGGAAGATGAGTTGTCACGTCTGCGAGCGCAGGTGAAGACGCTGTCGGCGGCGCCACCTCCGCCGCCGAAGAAAATCGTGGTGGATGATACCGAGGAGCCTCCGAAGAAGCCGCCGGTGAAAAAAAAGACAACGAAACCGAAGCCGCCGGCAACGCAGGCTCCGGCGAGTGCTTCGCCGACACAGTGACGCGATGGCGTAAGCACCTAAAAGGGCGTTTGATTCCGAGATTTGCGGCATCGCTAAAGCGATGCCCTGACACGAAACCAGAGTTTTCAGGACTGCATAAGGCGACTATTTCATCGGCGGCAAGTATGGAATGTAACGCGCGAATAGCCAGCACAAGAAAAACACGACTGGGACGTGAACCATTAATTGCAGCACGCCGTATCCCACGATGTCTCGGGCTTTCAATTTCAGTATGCCGAGGAGCGGCAGCATCCAGAAGGGGTTGACTAGATTGGGCAGCGCTTCTGATGCGTTGTAGATCTGCACTACCCATCCCAGATGCACCTGGTGCAGATTCGCGGCCTGGAGGACATAGGGCGCTTCGATCACCCATTTGCTGCCACCCGAGGGAATGAAAACTCCTAGCGTCGCCGAATAGATGGCTACCAGCAAGGGATAGGTGTTGTGGGTGCTGATAGAGGCAAAAAGTTTCGCCAGCGAATCCGCAATCCCCGTACCTACAATCATTCCGAAGATTACGGCGTAAAACGGGAATTGGATGATCACGCCGCCGGTGGCGGGAATGCACTCCGTAACGGCGCGCATGAAGCGCTTTGGGCGCCAGTGCAGCAGAAGCCCAACCGTGATGAACATCAGATTGTAAGTATTCAGGTCGAGCGCTGCCAGCGCGCCTTGCGGCGAGTGGCGGAAGACGTCGACCAGATACCAGCACAAGAGCGCAACCACCAAAATTGTCAGCAGCGGACTGTATTCCAGCCACTCTCCGGGCTTGGTCTTGACTTCGAGGCTGGAGCGGATCGGCTCATATTGGATGCCGTAAGATTCGGCGGTTCTCGCATTTTCTGGCGACGGCGTCGACATGTAGGCGATCAGCACCGACAGCACGATCAGGATTGCCGTGGTCGCAATGCTTTGCCACAGGAAGAGAGTTTGCGTCAGCGGAATCAGCCCGCTGATGTTGAATAATGTGGGCGGCATTGCCGTCTTCGTGGCCATGAGCATGGCGGCAGACGACGATAATCCCATGGCCCAGACAGCTCCCAACCCGAGATAGGCTGCGCCGCCGGCAGCACGGTAGTCCAGTCCCTTGACGCGATGCGCCAGTTCGCGAACGAAGAGGCCACTGAAAATCAGGCTTAAGCCCCAGGAGATCAGCGAGGTCAGCATGGAGAAAAGTGCCACCAGGGCGACGGCTCCGCGTGGCGTCTTGGGGATTCCGGCTAAGGCTCGGATGGCGCGATATACAATCGGCGTCGAGGCTACGACGTATCCGCCGACGATGATCATCACCATCTGCATGGTGAAAGGGACTAGAGCCCAGAAATTCTTGCCGCCCTGGATGGCGAGTTTCGCGGGACTTTGATGAAGCAACAGGCCGACTACATACACCACTACGATTCCTAGGAGCGCAAAAATCAGCGGATCCGGAAACCAGCGCTCGCTCCAGTTGGCGAGGCCGAGGCCGAAACGGACCAGGGGTTGTTCCTGAGTTGCGGGTTGCTTTTCTCGTGGCATTGGTATACTCGTTCCTTTCGGTTCGGCAGTGATCGCCTTTGCGTCGCTTGCCGGGCTGTGGCCGGAATATGGCGGACATTGTAGCGCGAGTTTGGCGCGAAGGAGGCTAATTGTGTGGGGTATGCTATTCTCTCCCCTCCCCGTATATCCCGGAAGTCGTTGTGCCGGATTCCACGATGGGTGTAGGATGCGTTCGATTGAGATGGCAGGATCGGTCACTCTAACTTGATCTGGAGCGAGTCATGAATACCCTCCCGGTGTTGTTGGGTGCGTTGTGCGTGTATGCAATTGCTTACCGTTACTACAGCGCGTTCATCGCCGCGAAGGCTTTGGCGCTCGACGATCGCCGCACCACTCCCGGACACCTTTACGCCGATGGACATAACTATGTTGCTTCGCCGCGATGGGTGCTCTTCGGACATCACTTTGCGGCGATCGCGGGGGCAGGGCCGCTGGTGGGGCCAACTCTGGCGGCGCAGTTTGGTTTTGCGCCGGGCTTCCTTTGGATCTTGATCGGCGCTGTGCTGGCCGGGTGTGTGCAGGATTTCATGGTGCTCGTGGCTTCGGTGCGCCACCGTGGCCGCTCGCTGGCGGATGTTGCCCGCACGGAAATCAGTCCTTTTGCCGGGCTTGTGGCCATGGTTGCGGTGCTCTTCATTCTTCTCGTCACCCTTGCCGGTCTCGGCATCGTTGTTGTTAATGCGCTTTCGAATAGTCCCTGGGGAGTGTTCACCATCGGCATGACCATTCCTATCGCCGTCATCATGGGATTGTGGATGTTCAAGAGTCATGCTGGAAAAATTACAGTGACGGGCCCCAGTATTTTTGGGGTTGTGCTTTTGATCGGCAGCGTGATCGCTGGACATTGGGTAGCGCAGAGCGGAGCCGCGTCCGCGCTTACTTTTACGCCTCATGAGATCACGATCCTCATGGCTATTTACGGTCTGGTCGCTTCGGTTCTTCCCGTCTGGCTGGTACTGGAGCCGCGCGACTATCTTTCAACTTACGTTAAGCTGGGCACGATCGCCGTGCTGGTCATCGGCGTTTTCATAGTTCATCCCAACATTCAATTTCCGAACTTCACGCAGTTCGTTCATGGGGGCGGACCGATCATCAAAGGAAAGTTGTACCCGTTTCTTTTTGTCACGATTGCTTGCGGCGCGATTTCGGGCTTTCACTCGCTGGTGTCGTCGGGCACCACGCCGAAAATGTTGGATAAGGAAACCGATGCTCGCTTCATTGGATATGGGGCCATGATGGCTGAGTCGCTGGTGGGTCTGCTGGCTTTGATTGCAGCCTGCTCGTTGCACCCGGGCGACTACTTTGCCATCAACACGGCGCCCGCGGTTTTCAGCCATCTGGGGTTGACGACGGTGAATCTGGATATGTTCTCCCGCGAAGTGGGGGAGAAACTGGCGGGGCGCACGGGAGGCGCGGTCTCGCTCGCGATCGGCATGGCGCAAATCTTCCGCGGCCTGCCTGGGATGGATCGTTTGATGGGGTACTGGTATCACTACGCCATCATGTTCGAAGCTCTTTTCATCCTGACTACGGTGGATACGGGAACGCGCGTGGCGCGCTACGTTTTGCAGGAACTCATGGGCAAAGTGTACAAGCCCTTTGGCAACAATGCGTGGCTGCCGGGAAATCTGGTCACCAGCTTTTTTGTGGTTCTGGGCTGGGGATACTTGATTTACACCGGAAATATCTCTACCTTATGGCCGTTGTTCGGAACCGGCAACCAGCTGCTGGCGACGATCGCGCTGGCGGTGACGACTACTTTTCTCATTAATATGGGCAAGCAGAAATATGCCTGGATTACGGCGGTTCCGATGTGCTTCGTCGGCGTCACTACGCTCACGGCGGGAGTGCTCTCTATTAAGAACATTTTCTGGCCGTTGACGGCGAAGGCCGGCCAGGAGTTCACGGGCTATCTGGATTCAGTGCTGATGAGTATTTTTATACTTGGCGTCGTTCTTGTCGTGGTCGATGCGGTGCGGCGTTGGATTCTGACGTTGAACGGCGCGCCCGTGCCGCAGGAGTGCTTCGGTCCTCCACTCACCGCGACTGGCGAAGTAAAGATGGGTTGTTGTTAAGTTTCCGTTGCGGATGGATGCCTTTCACGTTTACGGAAAGACAGCTTGGTATGTGCGGGCGCACGGGATTACAATCCGTCACCAGCATTCCTGTATCTCCAGGAGGAACGCGTGACCTCGGCAAATGCAAAGGTACCTGAAAGCTCTCCCACATACGCCAACCCAGTGGCATGGTTCGTGGCACTGCTGGCAGCGACGGTTGCCGCCGTATTGATTTTGAGGATTCCACCTCTGGCCAAACCTTGGGCGCAGAACTACGATCCCACGGGGAGTTGGTGGCTTTCGACATTGATCGCCGCGCTGCCGATCGTGGTACTGCTCGGGACGCTGGCGCTGCTGCACATCAAGGCCCACTATGCCGCGTTGCTGGGACTGGCCACGGGGCTGGTGACCGCCGTATTCGTCTTCCACATGCCGGCGCGTTTAGCGGCGGTCACGGCCGTGTATGGCGCGGGATACGGGCTGTTTCCCATCGGCTGGATCATCTTGAACGTCATCTTCCTGTACCGGATGACGCTGCAGACCGGCCGTTTCAAGGTCTTGCAGGAAAGCATGACCGGCATCACCCAGGATACGCGCCTGCAACTGCTGCTGATCGCCTTTTCCTTTGGCGCGTTCTTTGAGGGCGCATCCGGGTTCGGAACGCCGGTCGCGGTGACCGCAGCGCTTTTGATCGGCCTGGGCTTCAAGCCGCTGCAGGCTTCCGGCTTGTCGCTGATCGCCAACACCGCACCGGTGGCCTTTGGTGCGCTCGGCACGCCCATCATTGCCCTCGCCGCGGTTACCGGTTATAGCGAGACTGTTTTGGGCGCACAGGTCGGCCGCATCCTGCCATTCTTCTCCGTGCTGGTGCCCTTCTGGCTGGTGTGGGCATACGCCGGGTTCAAAGGGATGAAGGAAATCTGGCCGGCCGTTGCGGTGGCTGGGGTTACCTTCGCCATCCCGCAATACCTGGTTTCCAACTTCCACGGGCCGTGGCTGACGGACATCATTGCGGCCGTGGTCTCGATGCTCAGCCTTATCCTGTTCCTGAAGATATGGCATCCGAGAACGATTTGGGGCCACGAGGGACACGAGGAAAGTGCGGAGCGCGCCGCTCGCGGTCACCACGGTTACAGCCGCGCTGAGGTCGCTCGCGCATGGCTGCCGTGGCTGGTGCTCAGCGTATTCGTTTTCTGCTGGGGCACGAACACCGGCAAGAAGATCATGAATACTCCGGAAAAGGTGTTCACATCCATGAGCACCTGGTCGACTCCGCCGAGCAAGATCACCAACCCGCAGTTTCCCGTGACCGGTCTTAACAAGCTCTCCGAACGCATGCCCCCGGTGGTGGTGAAACCTACGCCCGAGGGCGCAGTGTTCGGCTTCAACTGGCTTTCCGCGACGGGGTCGGGGATCCTGTTCGCGGCGATCATCTCCGGCTTCATCATGGGCCTGTCGCTCCCGAAGATCGTTGTCATATGGTGGCAAACCCTGTGGCACATCCGGTTCTCGCTCATAACGATCGCCGCCATGCTCTCGATCGGCATCCTGACCCGCTACTCGGGTGTGGACGCCACCATGGGCCTGGCGTTCGCGCGAACGGGGGCAATGTATCCGTTCTTCGGGACGCTGCTGGGGTGGCTGGGCGTGGCCCTGACCGGGTCGGACACGTCGTCGAATGTGCTGTTCGGCAGCCTGCAGAAGATCTCCGCGCAGCAGATCGGGCTCTCTCCCATCCTGATGGCCGCCGCCAACAGTTCGGGTGGGGTCATGGGCAAAATGATTGATGCGCAAAGCATCGTCGTCGCCAGTACGGCGACTGAATGGTATGGACACGAAGGCGACATCCTGCGCTACGTGTTCTTTCACAGCCTGGCGCTGGCGGCGCTGGCGGGAATCATGGTGACCCTCCAGGCGTATGTATTTCCGTTTACCCGTCTGGTGGCGCGGTAAAAAACGAGCTTTGTAGAACAGAAGCTTCGTTTTCCCTGTGCACACCTGCGGTTAAGTCAAGAATTTGAACCACAGCGGACACAGAGGTTCACGGGGAAAGCAGACGAGTTCCGAAGGTTGGACTGTGCAACGTAAAGTTTCCCTATTCGTGCCGTGCTTCGTGGATCAACTGCTGCCTGAGGCGGCGGTCGACACGGTCAAGGTGCTGCGCCGGGTGGGGTACGCAGTCCAGTTCCCGGAAGGCCAGACTTGTTGCGGCCAGCCTGCTCTCAACACAGGATATTGGGACGAAGCGCGACCCTGCGCCGAGCATTTTGTGCGTGTCTTCAAGAATGCCGAGGTTGTCGTCTGCCCTTCCGGTTCGTGCGTGAGCGTGATCCGCGTGTTCTACCCGGAGTTGCTGGCGCATAGCCCGTTGCGTGAAGACGCTATCTCCCTGGCCAGCCGCACGTTTGAATTTTCGGAATTTCTGGTGAAGGTCGCCGCCGTTACGCAAGTCGGCGCCAGCTTCCCGCACTCGGTTACGTATCACGCTTCCTGCCACGGACTCCGCGAACTGAAGCTGCGCGAGGAACCTCTCCAACTTTTGCGCCAAGTGGACGGGCTGAAGCTCGTGGAAATGATTCGCTTTGATGAATGCTGTGGTTTCGGTGGAACCTTTGCCGCCAAGTTCGCCGATATTTCCGGCGCCATGGGAAATTCCAAAGCGGACAGCGTCGATGCGACCGGAGCCGAGTTCGTCACCGCGATCGATCCCAGTTGTCTCATGCATCTGGAAGGCATTCTCGGCAAGCGCCGGGCAGCCGCCCGCACGATTTATCTGGCTAGCATTCTCGCCAGTGAAACTCCGGCAAATCGAGCTCCGGCGCAGAGGAAATCGTGAGCACCGCGGCACAACGCTTTCTGCAGGACGCCGCCGTGAAGTCGGCGGACTTGATGCACCGCGAAATCATCCGGCGCGGCATGGACAGCTATGATGTAGCGCATCTCAAGGGGCGCGCGCGGATCAAAGACTGGGAAGCGGCTCGCCAGAAATGTCAGGAGATCAAGCGGGAAGCCATCAACCACCTCGACCGCTATCTTCTGCAATTCGAAGAAAAAGTGATAGCGCGCGGCGGACATGTTTTTTGGGCAGCCAACAGCGAAGAGGCTTGCACCTATGTGAAAAACCTGGCTACGCGGCTCGGGGTACGCACGGTGGTGAAGTCGAAATCGATGGTGACGGAAGAAATCCATCTCAGTCCGGTTCTTGAGAAAGCCGGCATCAAGGTCTGGGAAACGGACCTGGGCGAGTTCATTGTGCAACTGCGCGACGAGCCGCCTTACCACATTGTCACTCCGGCGATGCATCTTAATCGTGGCCAAATCGCCAAGCTGTTTCGCGAGAAATTGGACCCGGCAATCACGAGCGACGATCCGGGGGATTTGATGGCACTTGCGCGGCGCAAATTGCGCGAGGCTTTTTTCGCCGCCGAGATGGGTATTTCGGGCGCGAATTTTCTGGTGGCGGATGCCGGGGTCATAGCCATCTCCACCAACGAAGGCAACGGCCGCCTGTGCACGAGCGTTCCTCGCATTCACGTGGTGGTTACGGGGATTGAGAAAGTCATTCCACGACTCGAGGATCTGGCTGTGCTTTGGCCGGTGCTGGCTACTTCCGGCACGGGGCAAGGCATTACTACGTATGGCACGCTGATCGGCGGCCCGCGGCGTCCGGGCGAAGCGGACGGACCGGACGAATTCCATGTGGTGCTGGTCGACAACGGACGCAGCCAGTTGATCGCTGATGCCGAACAGCGCGAGGTGCTGCACTGCATTCGCTGTGGCGCGTGTCTGAATATCTGTCCGGTGTTTCGGCATATCGGTGGGCACACCTACGGCACGACCTATCCGGGACCGATCGGCAGCGTGCTTACGCCGCATCTGAATGGCATCGCGGAATTCAAGCACCTTTCGTATGCGTCGTCGCTGTGCGGCGCTTGCACCAGCGTTTGTCCGGTGAAGATCGACCTGGCTCACCACCTGCTGCAAAATCGCCGGAATGCCACCGAGGCGGGAGCTACAAAGTCGAGTGAACGGATGATGTTTCGCGCTTGGCGCTCCGTTATGCTTCATCCGCGGATCTACGCGCTGGGTGGCTGGTCGGCGCGCACGGCTCTTCGCGTCCTCTACGAAATGGGGCTCGCGGGATCGATCGTCGATCCGATGCGAGTTTGGAACCGTTATCGCTCACCGGTTCCGTTGCCGTCCGAATCATTTCGCGCGCGTTGGAAGAAGCACCTTGATGCAAACTGAAAAAACGCAAACTGACAATTCGAGCCGCGAACGGATTCTGGAGCGGATTCGCGCGGGTTTGCGCACTGTGGTCCCTCAACCGGCTGCGATGGATACCGACCGCGTAATCTTTGAGCCGGTTACCGATCCTCTCCAACGATTCCAGCAGGAGTGCGTTTCGAACCTTATGGAATGCGCCCTGACCGCCGATTCTGCCGCGAGCGCTCGGCAGCTTTCCGAAGTTCTGCAATCGCTGCCCGCAGGGGAAATTTTTGTGCAAGACGATCCCTCGTTGCGGCGGCTGATCGAAATGACCGCGTCGGTTCGGGCAATTCGATGGTCTAGTGAGAGCGCTCCGGCGGAAGCTTCGCAGGCAACAGTGACCCTTGCCGAGGCGCTTATCGCGCAGACCGGATCGATCCTGGTGACCGCTGCTTGCGGCGGACGGGGCGCTTCGGTGATCGCTCCCTGTCACATCGTTTATGCGACTACGGCGCAACTGGTTCCCGGTCTGGCGGCAGCGCTTGGACGCATCTCGCAAGAACGAACCCTTGACCGCAGCTCGTTCGCTTGCGTCATCAGCGGATCGAGCCGAACTGCTGATATCGAGAAGATTCTGGTGCAGGGCGCGCACGGGCCACGACGGCTGGTGGTAATTCTGGAGAGCGGAACTTAAAGGTCTCAAGTCTCAGCCGAGCGCTGTCGGGCTGCGCCTGACTGGACGGCCGAGGGCGGCCGTCCCTACGTGATTTGCGGCTCGGGCTTGAAGATTACGCCTTGACTGGTCCGGCTGTTCATCACCACGCGAATTGGGTTCGCGAAGCGCAAGTGGCGGACACAGCCTTGCTCTTCCACGGCCGGTTGTTCCGTTAACCACTCCCAATCTACTGTGCCTTCGCCAGCGTCTGGATTCACCGTGAAATAACCGATTTGAAAGGCGGTCAGGTTCTGGAAGAAATGGCTGCCTTGCGAGGGAGTGACTCGGAAGTCGCGGAATCCGGCCTCGACGATTACGCGGGCGCCGCTGATCTCGTCCCACTCCACTGGAATGCCCAGCCACGGTTCAGTCGATCCCCAGCGGCCGACGCCGATCAGCAGATAGGGGCGATTGTGTTCGCTGAGCTGGCGATTGAAGCGGGAAACGGCCGCGCCTACTTCCTGGCTTTGACCGCGCTCGAAGCGCTGCGAATCGACCACTATTACATCGTGGAGATCGTCAATGCGTCCGTTGCCCAGAACTTTGCTGCTCTGGCAGATCAACTGCTCGGGTTGCACATCGTCTAAAGCCAAGTCTTCGGTGTCGCGGGAGAGCGTTAGCGGGCGGATTTGCAGAAAACCGAACTCGGCTACCTGTGTGGTCGACGGATCCGTTTCCTGGGGAAGACGCACGGCAAATTCGATTTCCACGGGATTACCCAGGCCATCTTCACCGGAGCGAACCAGATCATCGAGAATTTCAGCCAGCGGGAAGGTCCCGTGCTTGAGCATGGGAGCAAAAGTCACGATGGGCGCACCGGGGCGGCTTACTCCATCGTAGACGGCGTGGTTGTCTTTGGAGTAGGTCGAAGCCAGAGCTCGCAATGTGCCGTCGGCTTCGGCGGCGTCGAGACCAAAGCGGCGCTCGTGCCAATGTCCGGAACGGCCCTCGGCGGCACCATCGAGCTCCAGAGCCCAGAATTCGGACTGCGAGTTATTCAGGATGTCTTCGACGGAAGAAAACTGCACCAGGTTGCGGGGATAGCGCGGGCAGAACGTCAAACACTTGCCGCCATCAACCACGGCACGGCCCAGGCCCAGAGCCACGGCGGCTATGCCGTCTTCGAAAGTCATGGGAGGAACGGGATAGTAGTTGCGCGAGCGGACTACTCCGGAGAAATTAGGATAGAAGCGCTCGCCGTGGCGCGTGCCTACAACTTGCTGGAGAATCACCGCCATTTTTTCCTCTTCCAGACGATAAGGGGTTGCGCGCACGTAAGCTTTGGCATGGCGGCTGAAGGTGGAAGCGTAGACGCGGCGGATGGCTTCGCTGAGCGCCTCCAGACGGGATTCTAAATTTGGCTGCTGGTTGCCCAGCATGAAGGTTTCGTAGACGCCGGTGAAAGGTTGGTATTGCGAGTCCTCGAGCAGGCTGGAGGAGCGCACGGCCAAGGGATGCGTTACTTCGGCGAGGAACGACTTCAGGTCTTCGGTGAGCGCGGCCGAGAGAGGCTCGGCCAGGAACTTGCGATAGATTTCCGCGTCATCTTCTGAATGCAGGGCAAAGTCGAGGAGGTTGTTCCCGGTCACGAATTCATCGAAGACATCGGTCGCGAGGACAACGGCGGGCGGTACCGAGATGCGAACGCCGGGATAGCGGCGAGTGATGCGACTCTTGCGCAAGAGGTGACGGACGAAGGCGAGGCCGCGGGCTTTGCCTCCTAGCGAGCCGGAACCGATGCGCAGAAAACTTGATACCGAGGGCTTGAAGGTATCGGCGTGGAAGTCGCCGATCAGGACCTCGCTCTGTTCGCGGCGATAGTCGTTGATGGATTCGATAAGATCGCGGCGCAGATGATCGTAGCTGGGGAAATCCGAAACCTTTCTTGGGCGCAACTTGGCCGCCAGAGCAAACTCGGTGCGTGCCATCAGCCAGTGGGAGAAGTGGTTGCTCTGCGAGTGGAAGACGATGCTTTCGTCTGGGACGATCTGCAATTGTTCTTCCAGTTCGTTCATGTCTTTGGCGCGTCCCACTTCGGTGGCATCGGGCAGACGAAAGACGAAGTCCCCGAAACCGAATTGTTCAGTCAAGATCCCGCGCAAGTCTTGCAGCAGGGTTTGCGAGCGTTTGCGCAGAAACGTATATCCGGCGGCGTGGGCGCGGGGACGGAATTCGGTGCGGCTGGTTTGCAGGACCACGGGTGCGTCCGGCACCAGGCTCTTCACCATGCGCGCCAGTTCAAAACCGGCTTCGGGACTGAGCTTGCCCTCCCAGGGAAACTCCACGTCGGAGACCATGCCGAACAGATAGTTGCGGTATTCCTGCACCAGGCGGGAGGCGTCTTCGAAGTTCGAACTGAGCAAAATTCTTGGACGCGCCTGCATGCGCACGAGCTTGTGCGCTACATTGAGGCCTTCCTGGATCACGCGCCTGGATTGCTTGATCAGCTCGGTATAGATCATCGGCAGGAACGAGGAGTAGTAGCGGATGTTGTCCTCTACTACCAGCAGCACGGGCACGCCCATGGCCCTGGTGTCGTGGAGAACGTTGCGCTGGTCTTCGATGTACTTGACGATCGCAATCAGGATGCGGGCGTTGCCCTGCCAGAGAAAAATGCGTTCGATGTCAGTGACGGGATTGCGCGCCACGAAATTCTTGATCTCGCGATAATCGTAGCCGAGCACCACCACCGGAACGTCGAGTCCGGCCTGCTTCACCTCGCTCGCCAACTGCGCCGCGTTCATGTCGCCGACGGTCAAGTTGGTCACGATCAGGTTGAATTGCTGGGAGCGAGCCAATTCGGCGGCTTCGGCGCAGGAGGAAACATGGGTGATTCCGGGAACGTGCTCAGGGCTGAGATCGAGCGACTGGTCGATGAGCAGTTCGTTGAGACGGCCGTCTTCGCGAAGGATGAAAGAATCGTAGAGGCTGGAGACGAGAAGGATGTTGTGCACCTTGAAGGGCATCAGGTTTTCGAAGCCTTCAAAGCGTTCTTCGGCATCCATCAGGGCTGGGGGTTCGGGGAAGCGGCGGACGCTCATCCTTAATATCCTAGTCGAAGTCGGCACCGCCGGAGAAAGGCGGCGCGATGGGCGTCACATCTGGATGTGCCGTTGGTCACAGAACGGGGTAACGTGGCGTGCTGTACTGACAGTGGAGAATCGCTGTGTGCCTAGCCATACCCGGTAAGATCCTCGAAATTCAGGAAGTGGGGCCGCTGCGGGCGGCCCGCGTGCAGTTCGGCGGAATCGTGCGCCAGGTATCCCTGAACTTTGTGCCGGAGGCTGTTTTGGGCGACTACGTCATGGTTCACGTCGGCTTCGCCATCAGCCGGGTGGACGCGGACGAAGCCCAGCGCACTTATAAGCTTCTGGAAGAAATGGGAGCGCTGGAAGCGGAATTGCCGCCGGCGGAACCGTAAAGCGCGGAGGCTTTTTCAACGACCTGACGGCGCGAGCAAACTCGCGCCCTTCCCTGTTGGGTCTCGGTTGGGTTGCCGTTTATGAAGTATCTGGACGAATACAGAGACCATCGCATCGCGCGCGCCTTGGCGGCGGAGATTGTCCAATCGACAACGCGGCCCTGGGTGCTGATGGAGATCTGCGGCGGGCAAACCCATACCATCATGCGCTACGGGCTTGACGAACTGCTGCCGCACGGAATCGAAATCGTGCATGGGCCGGGGTGTCCGGTGTGCGTCACTCCCCTGGAAACCGTCGACAAGGCGATTACGCTCGCGCTGCGGCCCGATGTGATTCTGGTTTCCTATGGAGACATGCTGCGCGTGCCGGGGTCGCATTCGGATTTGTTTCGGGCCAAGGCTCAGGGCGCGGACGTGCGTATTGCTTACTCTCCTACAGAGGCCGTAAAAATTGCCCGATTGAATCCCGATCGCAAGGTAGTGTTTCTGGCGATTGGCTTTGAGACGACGGCTCCTGCGAACGCTATGGCTGCGTGGCAAGCCAAGCGCGAGGAGCTAGCCAACTTTTCTTTGCTGGTTTCCCACGTCCTGGTGCCGCCGGCGATTCGCGCCTTGATGGTTTCGAGCTCCAACCGGGTGCAAGGTTTTATCGCCCCGGGACACGTTTGCACCGTGATGGGATGCAAGGAGTATGAGTCGCTGGTGCGTGATTTTCGTGTGCCCATTGTAGTTGGTGGATTCGAACCCGTCGATATTTTGGAAGCTGTCCTCATGCTGGTTCGGCAACTGGAAGCCGGAGAGGCGCGCCTGGAAAATCAGTATGTGCGATCGGTGAGCTATCAGGGGAACATCCCGGCCCAAGAAATTATGGCCGAGGTATTTGAAATTGCAGACCAGAAGTGGCGCGGGATCGGCCCGATTCCGCAGAGTGGTCTGCGGTTGCGTTCGGAATATGCCGCTTATGATGCCGACCTGGTTTTTGATTTGGGAGAGATGACGGTCGATGAGCCGGCCGAGTGCATCAGCGCACAGGTTTTGCAGGGATTGAAAAAGCCGACAGATTGTGCGGCATTTGGCATGCGATGCACGCCGGAGAATCCGCTGGGAGCGCCGATGGTATCTAGCGAAGGCGCATGCGCCGCTTACTATCATTATCGGCGCCATGCGGTGGCGAAATAGGAGAGAGCGTGTCCACGAAAACCGACGCCGAAATAAAATTCGAACTTAGTTGCCCGACGCCGCTTCCGGTTCGAGACACGATTCTGCTGGGACACGGTAGCGGCGGCAAGTTGAGCGCGGAATTGATTCGCGACGTCTTTCTGCCTGCATTTCAGAATCCGGTGCTGGCGCGTCTGGATGACCAGGCCATCGTGAATGTGAACGGGCAGCGACTGGCCATGACCACCGATTCCTTCGTGGTAAAACCGTTGTTTTTTCCTGGCGGCGACATCGGTTCGCTCGCCGTTCACGGGACGGTGAATGATTTAGCAATGGGCGGCGCAATCCCACTGTTTTTGAGCGTGGCCTTCATTATTGAAGAAGGTTTCTCGATGGAGGAACTCCGGCGCGTGGTGAATTCGCTGCGCGCGGCGGCAGCCAAGGCGGGCGTGCATGTCGTGACTGGAGACACCAAGGTTGTTGAGAAAGGCATGGGCGACGGGCTCTTCATCAACACGACGGGAATTGGGCTGGTGCCGGAAGGCGTCGACCTTTCCGCGGATCGCGCGCGTCCCGGAGATAAGGTGATTTTGAGCGGTTCGATTGGCGATCACGGGATCGCTATTCTGGCGCAACGCGAGGGGCTGGAATTCGAAACGCAAATCGAGAGCGACAGCGCCGCTTTGCACACGCTAGTGGCCACAATGCTGGCCGCGAGTTCCGATATTCGCTGCATGCGCGACCCCACCCGCGGCGGCGTCTCCAGCACGCTGAATGAAATCGCGGAGCGTTCGCAGGTGGGGATTGAACTGGTGGAAAGCTCGCTTCCTATTCACGAACAGGTTCGCGGGGCGTGTGAGTTGCTGGGGTTGGATCCGTTATATGTGGCGAACGAAGGCAAGCTGATCGCAATCGTAGCTCCTGAGTCTGCTCAGGCGGTGTTGCAGGCGGTGAAGCGTCATCCTTTGGGAGCCGAAGCGCAGATTGTTGGAACCGTGACGAAAGAGAACCGAGGGCTGGTCACGATGCGAACGCCGCTGGGTACGACTCGCGTCGTGGACATGCTAGCGGGCGATCAGTTGCCGCGCATCTGCTGATATTTGCTGTAGAGGGGCTTGCCCCGTCTCCCTCAAACGCGGGCGAAAGATGCGGCAAGGCGCGTCTCTACGGATCGGTTGGCGGTTGAATTATGCACGAGATGGGAATCGCACTTTCGGTGTTGGAGGCGGTGCGAACCGAGATGAGTCTGCATCCAGGAAAGTATCCGTGCAAGGTCGGCGTGCGGGTCGGCGAGATGGCAGCTATCGATCCGGAAGCGCTGCGCTTCTGTTTCGAGGCTATGATTCAGAAGACGGATTTGGCCTTGCTCGAACTGGCGATCGAGGTCTGCCCGCGGCGTCATGTTTGTCATGCCTGCGATCGTGATTTCATCGTGCGCGACTATGATTTCAGTTGTCCGCAGTGCTCAAGTCTTGCGACCACATGCATCAGTGGAGATCAGTTAGAGTTGGCTTACCTGGAGGTGGAAGAATATGGACCGAGTTCCGTTGGAGCGAAAAGTACTCAGTGAGAACGACCGCATCGCGGCTGAGTTGCGTGAGCGATTTCAGGAGCACGGCGTTCTTTGCCTGAACCTCATCAGCTCGCCCGGCTCGGGTAAAACCAGTTTGCTGGAGCGCACCCTCGAAACGCTGCCGAAGCGGGATCGGGTGGCTGTTTTGACGGGCGACATCCAGACGGAAAACGACGCGGACCGGCTCAAGCGCTTTCATTTCCCAGTAAAACAAATCACCACCGGCGGCACTTGCCACCTGGATGCGCGCATGATTGAGCGGCACCTGGAGGATTGGAAACTCGAAGACCTCGATCTTCTGTTCATCGAAAACGTGGGCAACCTGGTTTGTCCATCCAGTTATGATCTGGGCGAAGCGGCCAAGGTGGTGGTGTTGAGCGTGACCGAGGGCGAAGACAAGCCGCTGAAATATCCTTCAATATTTTTCAAGTCGGATTTAATGGTGCTGAACAAAATCGATCTGCTTCCTTACGTGCCATTTGACATGAATGCGGCAGCGGAGAATGCTCGCAAAGTGCATCCGGGGATGGAAATCGTGAAGGTCTCTTGCCTGACCGGCGGCGGTTTGCACGAATGGATGATGTGGCTGGAGCAGCGACGCCGGGCACATAAAGCGCTGGTGGAGACGGCGAGTTGATGAATGCCGGAAGTGTGTATAAAAGTGCGTATGGACGTGCCTATCGACGCCCCCATCGAGGTGCGGCGCCAGATCGAAGTCTCCGGCATTGTGCAGGGAGTTGGATTCCGTCCGTACATTTATCGTCTGGCTACCGGCAGAAACCTTAAAGGCACGATTCGCAATACAACTGCTGGAGTGACCGTTGAGATTCAGGGGCCGGCAGAGACCGTCCAGGATTTCATTGATCACTTGCCCGTCGAAGCGCCACCTCTGGCGCGAATCACAAGTCTGACAATTCACGACGTGGCTTGTAATGGTGATCGGGACTTCCGCATTATTCATAGCCACGAGGGTGCAGAAGTTCGCACGCTGATTTCGCCCGATGTCGCGATCTGTGCTGATTGCCTGCGCGAAATGTTCGACGCGGCGGACCGCCGGTATCGCTATCCATTTATTAATTGCACGAACTGCGGGCCTCGCTTCACCATCATTCGCGACATTCCTTACGACCGGCCGAGCACGTCGATGGCAGCGTTTCCCATGTGTCCGGCATGCCTGGCGGAGTACGAGGATCCGATGAACCGCCGCTTTCATGCTCAGCCAAATGCCTGCTGGGATTGTGGACCTCGGGTGGAACTGTGGGATAAGAGTGGACAGAAGATTGAATGCAGCGATCCGATTGTCGAAGCGGTCTCCGCGCTGCGCTCGGGACTGGTCGTCGCGGTCAAAGGACTGGGCGGATTTCATCTGGCGGTCGATGCCACGAATCCCGCGGCTGTCACGTTGCTGCGGCAGCGAAAGCGCCGCGTAGAGAAACCGTTTGCGGTGATGGTTCCGGATTTGAGGGC
Organism: uncultured Acidobacteriaceae bacterium; assembly: GCA_963785265.1. GTDB lineage: Bacteria > Acidobacteriota > Terriglobia > Terriglobales > Acidobacteriaceae > Acidiflorens. The sequence continues at coordinate 211,964 of CAWAUN010000001.1, forward strand.
TGCGCAGGAAATCTGTGAATTGGAGGGCGCGGCACGGACGGCGCTCGATTCCATACAGCGGCCCATTGTCTTACTGCCGCGCAAATCGTCCGGCATAATTCCCGACGAGGTTGCGCCCTTCAATCGCTATCTGGGAATTTTTCTACCGTATACGCCGCTGCACTACCTGCTGCTCGCAGAAGGCAAGTTCAAGGCGTTGGTGATGACGAGCGGCAACCTGAGCGAGGAGCCCATCGCCATTGATAATTGCGAAGCTGTCGCTCGATTACATGCGCTGGCCGACTGTTTCCTGGTACACAACCGCGATATTCTTTTGCGCTGCGATGATTCGGTGGTGCGCGTGGCGGGCGGGGTTACGCGGCATTTGCGGCGTTCCCGCGGTTTTGTTCCGGTCCCGGTTTTTCTCCGCGACGATGTGCCTTCGGTGCTCGCGGTTGGCGGCGAACTCAAGAACACCATCTGCCTCACGAAAGGCAAACACGCATTTCTGAGTCAGCACGTTGGAGACTTAGAGAATGTCGAGAGCTATGGTTTTTTCCACGAAGCAATTGAGCACCTGGAACGCATTTTGGAAATCCGCCCGCAGATTATCGCGTACGACCTTCATCCGGACTACTTTTCCACGCGGTGGGCGCTCGAACAGACTGGAGTGCAACTGGTGGGTGTGCAACACCACCACGCCCACATCGCCAGTTGCATGGCCGAGAATCATCTTGACGGTCGCGTAATCGGCTTCGCGCTGGATGGGACGGGCTACGGCACCGACGGCAAAATCTGGGGTGGAGAAGTGCTCCTCGCCGGATATGCAGACTTTGAACGCGCCGCGCATTTCGAGTATGTGCCGCTGCCCGGCGGTGAGGCTGCGATTCGTGAGCCGTGGCGGATGGCGGTCAGTTACCTGGCACAACATCTTGGGCGTGAGTTCCTGAAACTGGACATCCCGTTCGTGCGCCAACTGGATCGGCGCAAGGTTGACTTTCTGCTGCGCATGATGGAACAAGGCGTGAATTCTCCGCTGACTTCGAGTTGCGGGCGTTTGTTTGATGCCGTGGCCGCGTTGGCCGGAATCCGTCAACAGGTAAATTACGAGGCTCAGGCTGCGATCGAACTGGAGATGGCCATGACGACGACGGCGTCGGAAGATGCTCCCTATACCCTGAAGATCTTGCCCGATCGAGCGACCGAAGATGAGCACTGGATCATCAGCACGCGTCCGCTGTTTGAGGCCCTGCTGGATGATCTTGGCCGAGGCCTTGCTGTGGGAGCGATCAGCCGTCGTTTTCACGACGGGCTGGTGGAATGTTTCGTCGACCTGGCAGCGCTCCTGCGAGAGAAAACTGCGCTCGACCGGGTGTGTCTGAGTGGCGGGACGTTTCACAATATCTATTTGTCACAACGGCTCGAGGCGAGGCTATTTGAGGCTGGATTTCAAGTGTTCACACAAAAGGAGGTGCCCTCCGGCGACGGCGGCTTGAGCCTGGGACAGGCGCTGGTAGCGGCGGCAAGATTTGCACGCAAGAGCATGTAACCGCAACCGCGTTTCGCTCGTATTACGGTATGAGTGGAGGCGCGGATGACGAGCGGGCAGACGGGAACAGCAGGAGGTCCGAACCGCGGCGAGAACTGGGCTGCGGCGGTTGCTTCACTGGCCGTGGGGGCTGCATTCCTCGCGCTGTGGTTCTGGTTGCTGCCGTCATGGCTAGGCTTTCGCGTTGCTCCGCCTCGATGGCGCTGGATTGCGGCCCTACCCTCGGTGCTTGGTTTTGCGGTGGCACTGCAGTGCGTGTGGGATTTCGGATGGACGGGACACGGAACGCCGGTGCCAATCGCCCCGCCGACACGGCTGGTTGTGGTGGGGTTCTATCGCTATGTACGGAACCCGATGTATCTGGGATTCTTCATCGGCTGGGCGGGGCTGTGGGTGATCTTCGGGCGGGCGACCTTGACCGCACTCATTATTGCGTGCGTGGCGGTGCTGGGCGTGGAGTTATTTGTGCTGCTCTACGAGGAGCCGCACCTACGAAAAATATTCGGCGCGGAGTACGAAGAATACTGCAAAGACGTCCGTCGATGGCTGCCGCGAATGCGCGCATGGGACAATGGGAAGCGGCAATGAACCGAAGATAGGACATCTTTCCCCCGATGCTCATTCTTATTGCAAGAAAAGGACTTAGCGAGGGAACCCCAGCGCCCGCTTCGGAGTCTAAGTATTTAAGCGGGAACATCTTTCCCCGAAAACTTCAGTAAGGTGGCTTCGGTACGAAATTAAGGTTCCCGCTTGGGGCTCGGGTGATTCTATAATTAGGAGCGACGCCGCTATGGCGGGAGCTACTACATTGGGTGATCTTGCCAGCGCTATCGGGGCCCGAGCTGAGGAATCCGCCGTCATTGCTGAACTGAAGGCGGGTTCGGAAGAGGCCTACGCCTGGCTGATTGGCGAGTTCCATCAGCCCATCTATGGCCTCATCTACCGCATCGTGAATGACCCATCCGACGCGGCCGATACTACGCAGGATGTGTTTCTTAAGGTTTTCCGCGGGATGAAGCATTTCCACGGCGAATCGAGCCTGAAGACCTGGATTTACCGCATCGCTTTGCACGAAGCGGCGAACCGGCGGCGCTGGTGGTTCCGGCATAAGGCGCAGGAAATGCAGATGGAGCCGGGCGAGCCTGGGCAATGCGGATCCGTTGAAGAGCGTCTGGTTGACCGGGGCGAATCCCCATTTGAAAAGTTTGCGCACACTGAGGTGCGCGCGGCCGTGGAGCAGGCCTTGCAACAGGTGCCGGAACCGTATCGGACGGCTTTGATTCTGCGCGATCTGGAAGAAATGTCCTATGAAGAGATCGCCGAGGTCTTGGCGATTTCGCTGGGAACGGTGAAGTCGCGCATCACGCGAGGACGCGACGCGCTGCGCAAGAAATTGGCGGGATACGTTCGGGAAGTAGGTTCGGAGTTAGGGTTACAGGTTCCTGGCGATCGGTCCGCGGAAGATCGAACTGCTGACACACATCAGGAAGGCACGACCCGGAGTTCGCGGGGCAGGAGAGAGATTGAGGTGACACCATGACGTGCACTGAGATCAGAAAGTTGTTCTCGCCGTATCTGGACGGCCGGGTGAGCGGGTCGGAGATGCGGGCAGTCACGCACCATGTGGAACAGTGCGCCGATTGCGCGCGGGAGTATGCCGCGACCGAGCGCACACAGCAGTTGCTGGCGAGCCTAGCTCCCAAAAAGGCTCCGGCCGATCTGGCGTTGAAACTGCGGTTGGCGATTTCGCGCGAAGCCGCACAGGCGCGGCGTCCGCGGTTTGAAGGAATGCTGGTAAGGCTGGAAAATGCGTTGAACGCGTTCATGGTTCCAGCGACGGCGGGACTGGTGAGCGCCGTATTGTTTTTCGGGCTGCTGCTGGGCTTCTTCGCCCTGCCGGCCGAGTTGCGGGCTAGCAGCGGCGACGTTCCGCTTATGTTGTACACCGGTCCGCAACTCGAGAAATCGGCGTTCGGCACATCGCTCGGCAATATGGGCGACGATGCAGTGGTGATTGAAGCTTATGTGGATGCCAACGGCCGGGTGGAGGATTACCGCATCCTGTCGCAACCGGATGACGCCAAGGCGGTGCTGCCGCAGTTGAAGAATCTGCTGATTTTTACTACTTTCCGTCCCGCGCTTTCGATGGGGCGGCCTACGACAGGAACGGCTGTGCTCTCGTTTTCCAAGATCAGCGTTAAGGGCTAGTGGCGCGTTGTCAGTTATCAGTTTTCAGTTATCAGTGAAAACGGATTTGTGTGCAGCGATAGCTGAAGACTGACAACTATTCCCCGCTGAGGGTCCGTCCTTTGCCTTGAAGCACGGCTCGGCATTCCTGCTCCAGCCAGGCCAGCAGTTGGTCCATGTGCTCGGTGCGGGTCCGGAAGTTCACCGGGTTGATCCGAAACCAACTCTTCCCTTTTAACTCGGTGGTTGAGAACCAGAATTTTCCGCTCCGTTCGACTCGCCTGGCAACTTCGGCGTGCAGCTCCTTAGATTGCGCTTGGTCTAGATCTGCACCCTTATATCGAATGCAGATTGCCGACATCGGTGGATCGCTGGCCGCTTCGAACTCGGGATGCTTTGCCACCATGGAAAAAAGATGCTTTGCCTGGCGAACGTTGTTGTCGATCCACTCGCCGATCTGGCTGGCTCCGTAACGCTTGAAACTCATCCAAACCTTCAGGCCGCGAAAACGGCGCGATTGCTCGAAGCTGTGGACGTAATACTGGTAGCGTTCATTGGCGCGATCGAGCTCATCGGTGAGATACGACGGCTTCATGCCGAATGACGCCGTGAGGCGGCGATCGTCCTTAGCCAGGATCGCACCAGCGTCGAGCGGGGCGTAGAACCACTTGTGGGGATCAATGGTGATCGAGTCGGCGAGTTCCAATCCATGGTTGCGCATGGGCCAGGCATGGGAAAGCAACATGCCTCCGCCATACGCGGCATCGGCGTGAAGCCACATTCCTTCTCGATCGGCAATCGTACGAAGCTAGCGAATGGGATCGACGGCGCCGGTATTCGTAGTGCCAAAAATGCCCACGATGCAGAGTTGTCTTATGCCACGCTTGCGATCATCGGCGATGGCGGCTTCAAGTGCGTCGAGACTCAGTTGAAATTTAGCGTCGGTTGGCAAGGCACGCAACGCTGTGCGGCCTAGCCCTACGGCGTCGACAGCCTTGTCTACCGAAACATGGCGTTCCTCCGACGCGTAGACTGCCCAGCGTTCGCGGACTCCATCTTGTTGTATGCGGTCGCCCGAAACTGAGTCGCGCGCCAGCTTTAGCCCGATGAAATTCGCCATCATGCCGCCGCTGGTGAGGTTGCCGCCGGCCTTGTCGTCGTAGCCAGCCAGGTCGGTTAGCCAGCGGACGGTGCGACGCTCCATGGCGACGGCAGCGGGGCCAATCGTGTAGGCTCCGATATTTTGGTTGAGGGCGGAACAGATGAAATCGCCAATAATCCCGATAGGATTGGGCGAGGGCGTGATTAAGCCCATGTAACCCGGATGCCCGACGTGGGTGCAATACGGAAGAAGCTTTTCTTCCAGTTCTCCCAGCACTTTTTCTGGAGGGCTGGAATCCTGTGGTAGCGACTCGGCAAAAAGCTGCGTCAGTTTACTGGGCTCGACATTGGGGAAGACTGGCTTATCCTCGATGGTTTCCAGATACTCGGCCAACATGTCCACGACTCGGTGGCCAACTTCGCGAAATTCTTTGGGGTCCATGAGGTCCGCCCGATTTTCTGTTCTGAGACAGCTTTCGCAGACAAAATAACTTGCTAGGAACCCAGCGTCCTCTACGGTTGCATATCGCGGATGAGAACAACGTCGGAGTCGGTGTGGCCGCGAGTGAGACCAAGTTGCTTGCCATCGAAGGACCAATGAAAGTCGTTGATGTGTTCGGCGGAGAAGTCGGTGATCTGCTTTCCCTTAGAGCCATCCAGCGGCTGGGCCCACAGGTTGTCTACGCCAGCCGTGCGCACGGAATAGACAATCGCTTTACCGTCGGGTGAAAAGCGAATGTGGCCACTGCGCGGACGTTCGAAATCCATAGTCTTCAGCACCTGGCCGGAATCGACAGCCACCAGAGTGAGTTTCTCGATGTGCTCGGCAAGATGGCCGAAGGTGGCGCTAACGGCAGTTTTTCCGTCCGCGGAAACGTCGAAATCGGCGGAGAGCTCGTCGGAAACCTTGGAGGCAGACCCGCCGTCCACAGCGACTTTCATCAGGCGGTTGCTACTGGCACTTTCCTGGTAGATCACCCATCCATTCGAGGAGCAAACGGGATATTGATCCAGGTTGCCGCTCGTAAGCTGCTTGAGATTGCCACCGGCGGCATCCATCCGCCAGATATTGAGAGCGCGGCTTCCTTTGCTAAAGATGTCGAAAACGAAGAAGCGGCCGTCGGGACAGGCAGCAATCGTATCGGCAATTGTGTTGTCGGGCAACGCTAGCGACGTGCTGTTGCCGGTCGCAGGATCGAGAAGGGACAGTCCCGAGGCAGCGAGCCGGATCAGGCGCCCGTCGCGCGTCCAACCGAAACGATAAAGCGGAGCGCCCGAAGTCAGTTGATGAAGCTGAATAACGGGAGCGCCCGATGGCATGGCGAAGAGGTTCCAGTGGCCTTCGCTCATGACCGAGGCCACGTTACGTCCATCGTGGGCAACACTGGGATCGGAATAGTTATTGGTGTCGCGAGTAACCGGAAGGAGCTTCCCCTCCGGGTACGAAATAAAAATAATTTGACCGACGTTGAAACTGCTCAATGCGACTAGTCCTGAGCCATCGGGCATCCAGACTGGGCGCTGCACGAAGCGATCGTTGCTGGTAAAGAAGAGCAGCTGCTTCCCGCTGGCCACATCGATCGCAACCAGCCCGCTGAAAGCGTTGCCGGGCTGAAGAACCGTGCAGACTATGGTTTTGCCATCCGGGGACCAGGCCGGATCAAACAAGCCACCAGTGTGGGGTCCGCTGGCAAGAATCGTTTCCTCGCCTCCGTCCACCGGTTTAATCAGCAGGCGATACTTGCCAGCCTCGGGATTGTTGTATCGGAAAAAGGCGAACCGTTTCCCGTCGGGCGAAAACGTGATGTTCGAGTCGATGTCGGTGACAAGTTTTTCCGGCGTGCCGCCCAGCAGCGGAGCACGGTACAGAAATTCCAATTCTTCACTGCCCGGTTCGGTACGGATAAAATAGAGATAGTTGCCGTCCGGGGAGAAACTTAAGTGCCTGTAATAGACTTCGGCCGGAGCCACAACCTGAGTGTTGCTGTTGGTGGGAAGATTGCGCAGCCAGAGGCTCTGTTTGCCGCCTTCATCCATCCCGTTGAGGACATATTTGCCATCCGGTGAAATGGCAACCTGACTCGCCTTGCCGGTATCAGTAACCTTGCTGATGGAGATGTTCTGGAAGGGCATCGGGCGACTGCGGTGCAGGAAAGCATAAAGGCCGTAGCCGGCGGCAGCAAGAACAGCGATGACAAACAGCGCAAGTGCGCCAGCTCCGAATTTGTGTTGACGGACGGCAGCGACAGCAGCAGAGCCGGAGGCCGTGGCGACCGGGTGCCCCGGCGAACTCGCAGGACGGGCGAGGACTTCCACTCCACTTCCTACCGCACTTCTCAGTCCACTATCACCGGGCGCCGTTACGCGGCCGGATTCACTGTCGCGCTTCATGCGCTTGAGATCGCCGCGGAGATCGGCAGCCGATTGGTAGCGCAGGTCTCGATCTTTCTCCAGCAACTTGTCAATGCACTCTTGCAGTTTGGGCGGAAGTGCCGGGTTGAGCTGTGTAGCCGGAGTAGGATTCCGCTCCAGGATCGAGTTGAAAACCACGGCGGACGTGTTGCCGGTGAACGGCAGAGAACCCGTAGCCATCTGGTAAATGACGGTGCCGAGAGAGAACAGGTCGGTGCGGGAATCGAGTGTTTCTCCGCGGGCCTGCTCTGGCGACATGTAAGCAATGGTGCCAACGGTCGACCCGGGACTAGTGAGGTGCGCCGGGGCGTCCTGGGTGGCGCCTATGGTTTCCATGTCAAAAGTGCTGGTGAGCTTGGCGAGGCCGAAGTCAAGGATCTTCACCGGGCCACGTTGAGTAACGAATATGTTTGCCGGTTTGATGTCGCGGTGGACGATGCCTTTCGCGTGCGCGGCGTCAAGGGCGTCGGCAAGCTGAATGCCGATATCGAGCAGGCGGTTCAGCGGCAACGGACCGGCGGCAAGCTTGGCATCCAGACTCTCACCTTCAAGCAGCTCCATCGAAATAAAGGATTGGCCGGCGTCGTTTTCGACGGCGTAGATGGTGCAGATGTTGGGGTGGTTGAGAGCAGAGGCAGCGCGTGCTTCGAGCAGAAAACGGTCGAGCGCCGCGGGATCGCGGGAAAGATCTGGAGGGAGAAACTTAAGGGCCACGCGACGCGCGAGAGTGAGGTCCTGGGCTTCGTAAACTACACCCATTCCGCCCCTGCCGAGTTGGCCGGTGATACGGTAGTGCGAGATGGTTTGGCCGATCATTGGAAATAGGTCATTCTTGCGGTCGTTTTATCTTACGGACAGGGCATTCGCGAGTCAACGAAAGGCCGCCCGCCCCGCTGGTCTCCCGCAACCTAGCCATCTCAGAGGCTAAGCTATTCTTCTGCAAGAGCTTGTCTTTACTTGGCAAAACAAGTGACAAACATTTGAGAACTTTCCAGACGCGATTCGCGGTAGACTCCCGCCGTTCGCCCTGTAACGCCTGAGTTCAGCCCAGGAGGATCGAATCCATGAAGCCACTTCTCACTTGCATTGCATTTCTCGCGGTCGCGACTTTCGCTTTCGCACAAGCCCCGGCCGCTCCGCCTATCTCTCAACTCTTCGCGTTTTATTGCACCCCCAACTACGGGACTTGTCCCATTGGCTTCCAACCGGGTCCCGGCCCCATCCAACTGGCCGACGGCAATCTCTATGGCGCGACCGCGTATGGCGCTACGGGCAACGGTGGAGGCACCGTATGGCAGGCGAATCTCTCGGGCGACGTCAATACCCTGTATAACTTCGCGCCCAATGGCTCGGGACAATATCCCAACGGCGAGGTTCCTTCAAATGGTTTGGTAGCGGGCCCTGATGACAATCTCTATGGCGTAACCGCATTAGGCGGCGCCAATGACGACGGTGTCTTCTATAGCCTCACGACGGCGGGAACCCAGCAGGTTCTGTACAGTTTCTGTTCGCTCTCCGGTTGTCCCGATCAGGCCCTTCCGATCGTTCTCGGCGGAGACGGCAACTTCTATGGCATCACAGCGGAGTTTGTGTTTCAACTCACGCCCGAGGGCGTCTGGAGCCAGTTCTACAACTTCCACCTCCCCTCGAGTGAGGGCGTCCTACTCATCAACGGCACCGACGGCAATCTGTACGGAGTCGCGGCCTCCTTCGAGCCCAAAGTCAGGGAGAGCATTTTCCGTTTGACTACGGGCGGTGTGTACACCACTGTTCACACCTTCCCCAAAAACATGGGAGCCAACGTCCTGACCCAAAGCTCGAACGGCACGCTCTATGGAGTATTCGACGGCGAGAAAACCGGCATCTTCGAGATCAGTACCGCCGGGAAGTACAAGGTCCTCCAAAAGACAGCCGAGGGCGCGTACCCGCCAACTCTGTTGGTCGAGGGCTCCGATGGCAATTTGTATGGACTGATCAACAACACCCAAAAGGCAAACTATCCCGGCGCTGTATTTGCAATTAGTCCAAAGGGAAAGACCATTTTTAGCGAGGAACTCAATTGCGACACGGTTGGTTGCGATCCCGAGAGCCTGATCGAAGCGAGCGATGGCAATTTCTATGGCCTGACGCCTATAGGTGGAACCGTAGAGCCAGGGGATATTCAGAACGGCACAATCTTCAAAGTGGCCACGGGACTAGAGGAGCGTTAGCCAACGAGCGGTCAGGCTTCTGAAATGAGTTACCCTGAATGAACCAGGGGGTGAGATCCGCTTTCTCACCCCTTTTTTCTTTAGCACGTGGACACTCCCGCCCCGCGACGCGTTCACACTTCCATGGGCGCCTCGGAAACTGGTCTCCGTGCGTTTGACCGCGAATTACCGAGTTCGTACACTACTCCTAGCTCATCCGTCTATGCTTGAAATGCGAGGAAGTTCCCCGGGAAAAGTCGTGCGACTGGCGTTCGTTCTGAGCCTCGCGGTCGCCTTGAACACGGGGTCTGGATGGGCGCAGAACCGCACGCCCGTATCTCTCCAAATCAGCGAGACGCTGTTCACGGTGCTGACCGCCATTAACACGTGTGGCTATGACCAGGAGCTTAATGTTTCTGACCCGCTGCGGGCGCAGATTCGAGCGGAAGTTGGCAAGGCGGCCGAGAATACGGCCGGGTCTCAGGAGGTGATCGGTCCAATGTGCCTGTTCTACCGCCAGCACCAGACGGCGGAACCGGCACGCGACCTGTCGCAATATGTATCGCTGGCGCTTTACCTCGAAGAACCTCCGGAGTTCACCCTGAAAGTGAAGGCGGCGGATTTGCCGCCTGATGCCGAAGTAGTAGCCGACATCGTGCCGCTGCTCCAGGCCTTTTACCAGAAGATTGGATTGCGCGCCATCTGGGAACGCCACCGCGCCCGCTATACGGAGTTGATCGAGATCTATCACACTCCGCTGGCCAAGATGACGTTCGATACCGAAATCTATCTGAAGATGCCATCGGCGGGATACCTGGGACGCGAATTCACCGTTTATTTGGATGCCATGGGCGCGCCGGGACAGACGAACGCGCGCAACTACGCCTCGGATTACTACGTTGTAATTTCGCCGAGCTCAGGCACGGCGATCAAGATGCAGCAGATTCGGCATACGTATCTGCATTATCTTCTCGATCCGCTGGCGCTGAAGAACGCGGACTCCTTCAAGCGGCTGGAACCGTTGCTGGTGCGGTTGCAGGACACGCCGATGGATGAAGCGTTCAAGAGCAACGCCTCGCTGCTGGTTACGGAATGCATGGTGCGAGCGATTGAAGCGCGACTGAGCAATTTACCAGAGGCGGAACGAGCGCAGGTTATAAACCAGGCCGACAAGGAAGGGTATGTCCTGACCCACTATTTTTATGATGCGTTTGGCCGGTTCGAGAAAGATCCAGCGGGTATGCGCAACGCTTATCCGGAGCTGATTGCTGGAATTGACGTGGGCAAAGAGATTAAGCGCGTATCGCAGATCGAATTTGCCAGCGAGGCGACTCCTGAACTGCTGCACTTGGCCGGAGGCCGGAAGCACCGTCTGCTGCTCGATGCGGAACGGCGGCTGGCGGCTGGCGATAAAGAAACCGCGCAAAAGCTGGCGCAAAAGGCGCTCGATGAGCAGGAGGAAGATCCCGGCCGCGCGCTCTTCATTCTGGCGCAAGTAGCCACCGCGAACCGCGACATGGAGGGGGCGCGCAAATACTTCGAACAGGCGTTGCAGACGGCGCATGAGCCCAAGGTGATCGCCTGGTCGCATATTTATCTGGGCCGCATTTTTGATCTAAAAGAGGATCGGCTCGCCGCCGTGGATCAGTATCGGGCGGCGCTCGACGCAGCGGGGGGAACTCTTCCGGAAGCGAAACTGGCGGCGCAACGGGGCTTGGATCAGCCGTATGAGCCTCCGGTAGCAAGGCAACCGGAATGACCGGCAACAAGTTGCAGTTGTGCTGGCAGGATTTTTCTACTCGTGCCGCACCACGCCTGCGATACTGTTAGCATCTTGGAAGCTTCGCAGTCTGACGACCGAAATCTTACGTTGGGAGAGATAGCATGAAGCGAACGGCAGTTATTCTAGCCATTCTAAGTTTTGCGGTTTATGCCGGTGCCCAGAGCACCGGAACACCGGTGCCAGGGAATGCGCAGGTGCCGGGAAGCTCGGGTGCGCCGGCCGCGCCGGGTCAGGCAGCGACGCCCGCAGCCAAGCGTCCACCGCAAGCCAAGACGCAGCCGGAGTATGACGCCTGGAAGGCGGCCTCGGCCAATACCGATCCGGCGGCGCTGGAAAAAGCCGCGGGCGACTTCGCCACGAAATTCCCTGACAGCGAACTGCGCTTGCTGCTCTACAAGAACGCAATGCGCGCCTACTTGAATGCCAACAGCGCCGAGAAGACCGAAGCCATGGGCCGCAAAGTGCTGACTTGTGACGCCGACGACCCAGAGGCCTTGATCGAAGTTGCCTTGGTGATCGCCGAAAGAACGCGCGACACGGATCTCGATAAAGATCAGCGTTTTGGTGAAGCGACTTCGATGGCGCAGAAAGGCTTGAAGACCATCGATACTGACCTCAGCGTACCGGCAAACACGCCGCAAAATAAAGTCGACACCTACAAGGCGCAAATGCGTTCGCAGGCCTACTCGATCATAGGCGCGGTTGAGTACAAGAAGGAAAATTACGTTGCCGCGCAGGACAATCTTCAGAAGTCCATCGACGCATACCCTGCTGACCCGGCTGCGGTAGACGTTCTTCGCCTGGCACTGGCTCTTGATAAGCAGCAGAAATATCCGGAGGCGCTCAAGTGGGCCAACCGCGCCGTGGAGATGACCCAGGAGAACACGGCGATTGGAACTCCAGCGCGCAGCGAACGCGACCGTTTGCAAGCGCTTACCGGAGGCGCGGCCCCGGCGCCACCGCAGCCTGCTCCAAAGAACTAGACGAACGAATTGAGTCATTGGAACATCGAGACATTGAAGTATTGAGGCGTTGCCGATGGATTCAATGCCTTAATGATTCAATGCCTCAATTGCCCTTTTGCGATGAAGTCACGCGAAATCATGGAACTGGAAGAAAGCCTGGGTCATCACTTCCAGCGCCGCGCCTTGTTAGAGCAAGCGCTGACTCACAGCTCGCAAGCGCGCGAGGTGGAAGCAACTGCGGGCAGCGGCGCGTCTGGCGGGGACAACGAAATCCTTGAGTTTCTAGGAGACGCCGTGCTCGGGCTGGTCACGAGCGAGACGCTGTTCCATCGTTTCCCCAAATTTCAGGAAGGGCACCTTTCCAAGCTGCGCGCACATCTGGTCGGGCAGCGACACCTGCTGCGGGTGGCCGAGCAACTACAAATTGGTCATTACATGCGTCTCGGCCGCGGGGAGGAGAAAAGCGGCGGGCGAAACAAGGCTAGTTTGCTGGTGGATGCACTCGAGGCGATCCTGGCTGCGCTTTATCTCGACGGCGGATGGACGGTGGCGCGGGATTTTATCGTGCGCATGATCGTGGAGCCCGAACTGGCGCACATGAAACTGGAAACGAGCGCGATTCCGGTGATGGATTTTAAGTCCGCGTTACAGGAAGCGCTGCAGGCGCGAGGCGGACCGCAGCCGGTTTATGAATTAGTCAAAGAAGAGGGGCCGGAACACAAGAAAACATTTACGGTAGAGGTCAGGTTGCCGGATCTGAAGACGGGACAATTCGTGGGACGCGCGCAGGGCGCAACCAAGAAACGCGCCGAACAGGAAGCGGCGCGGCAAGCTTTGGAGCACTTGGCGGCGTTGCCCGGGGAACGAAGTTCGAATGGTGGGAAAGACGGCGGCGCATCATAGTAAGAGAGCGCCTGATCTCGCGTAGAGACGCAGCTTGCCAGTAGGGTTCGCATCAGGGCATGCCTTCAGGCATGCCGTAGCTACTCCGCTATTAAGAGCGCCTTAAGGCGCTGAGGCGAGGGTAGGACGCAGTTATGTCGTGGAGTGAGAAGATTTCCGCCGGGGATTGGCCCGCGACGATTCAGTCGATCGCGGGAACTATCGTGATCGCCGTTTTCGTGGTGACCTTTCTGCTGCAGGCGTTCACCATTCCTTCGGAATCCATGGAGCGTACGCTGCTGGTCGGCGACTATCTGCTGGTGGACAAGTTTTGCTATGGCGGCGGCGCAGGATGGAACCGCCTTTTGCCTTACCGCACCGTGCGACGCGGCGATGTCATCGTGTTTCATTATCCGGTGAATCCCGCGCAGGACTTTGTGAAGCGCGTGGTGGCCTTGCCCGGAGACCGCCTGCGCCTGATCAACAAGCGCGTATACATTAACGGCGCTCTTGTCGCGGAACCATATGTGCAATACATCTCCGAACTCCGCAGCCCTTATCGCGACGACTTCCCACGCACCGAGTCTCCCGACTACGGAGTGGATGCCAAATGGTGGAAACAAATGCCGAACCTGGTGGAGGATCATCAGTTGATTATTCCCGAGGGCCACTATTTTGTTATGGGAGACAATCGCGATGACAGCCAGGACAGCCGCTACTGGGGATTTGTGCCCCGCGAGAATATTATCGGGCGGCCGCTCTTGATTTACTGGTCGGCAGGCAATTTAAACAACGACCTCCCCGGATCGCCAACCGTGGGTGATAGGCTTTATCATCTGGCGTACGCGGTGACGCATTTATTCCAGATCACGCGCTGGGATCGCACGTTCCGGCTGGTGCGGTGAAAGGTCGATGGTCGCTAGTCGTTGGTCGTTGGTCGCTAGCAACCGAGGCTCCCGAACGACTAACGACTAACGACCAAAAAACTGAAATGGATGGCAACGTGGCAAAGAAAGAAAAAGAAGAAATAAAAAACGATAAGCAACAGCCGGTGGACGAGAAGCCGCGCGAAACAACCGTAGAATTTCTGGCTTCGCTCGCTGGAGTGCTGGTCACCGGCTTGTTCATCATCACGTTTATTCTGCAGGCGTTTGAAATTCCCTCCAGTTCGATGGAGGACACGCTGCTCATCGGCGACCACGTTTTCGTGAACCGCGAGCAATTCGCTCCGCCGACGCACTGGATGGGGCCCCTGTTGCCATATCGCCACATCCGGCGCAACGACATCGTTGTGTTCCTGTCGCCCGAAGAGCAAGGTTTGTTCGTGGTCAAACGGATCATAGGCGTTCCCGGCGACCACATCCACTTGCGCGATGGCGTGGTCTACCGCAACGGCGAAAAACTGGTGGAACCGTACGCCCGGCACAAAGTGGGAAATTACGATCCTTACCGCGACAACTTCCCTGCCGTGCCGCCCTCAGAAAACGTGCGTAACGAAAAATGGATCGAGGAACTGCCGTCGCATATCGAAGGCGGCGACATCGTGGTCCCTCCGGATAGCTACTTTGCCATGGGCGATAACCGCGACGTGAGTTATGACAGCCGTTATTGGGGCTTCATTCCGCGGAAAAACGTGATTGGACGTCCCATGTTCATTTACTGGTCGTTTATCACTCCGCCCGATCAGTACCAGATGCGCAGTGCGGGCGACCGACTGGGATTCATCGCGCACATCATCATTCATTTTTTCGATGAAACGTGCTGGTCGCGGACCCTCAAGCTGGTGCGCTGACAGGAAATTTTCTGCAACGGATAGCGAACGCCTCGAACAACATGCCTAGGAAAGACGAGATCGACGCTGACCAAAAGCCACGCGAGACCACGGTAGAGTTCCTGGCTTCCACGGCGGAATTGCTGATCATCGTCCTGTTCGTCATGACATTCGTAGTGCAGCATTTTGCCATCCCCTCCGGTTCCATGGAAGACACGCTGCTCATCGGAGATCATCTCTTGGTGAATCGGGAACAGTTCGCGCCGCCGACGCGCTGGCTGGGGCCGTTGCTGCCGTATCGCGACATCCAGCGCAACGACATCGCTGTGTTCATATCGCCAGAGCAGCCGGGTCTGATCTTAGTGAAACGGATCATCGGCGTTCCCGGCGACCGCATCCATTTGCGCGATGACGTCGTCTACCGCAACGGGGAAAAACTAGTCGAGCCCTTCGTCCGCCACAAACGCGAGCTCAATCCCTATAGCGATAATTTCCCCGCCGTGCCGCCTTCGATGATGTATGGAGTGCGCAACGAAAAATGGGCGCAGGAATTGCCTTCGCATATCGAGGGAGACGACATCGTCGTGCCCCCGAACAGCTACTTTGCCATGGGCGACAACCGCGACGCGAGCTACGACAGCCGCTTCTGGGGGTTTGTCCCGCGAGCGAACCTCATCGGCCGTCCCATGTTTATTTACTGGTCGTTTGTCACCTCCGAAGACGAATACGAAAGGCAAGGCGCGGCTGACCGGCTGGCATCGATGGCCCATGTCATCCTTCACTTCTTTGACGAAACGCGCTGGTCGCGAACCTTTAGGATCGTGAAGTGAAGTTTCCCTGGTCCAACTTTCTGCGCTCCAAGCGCGTAGTGGCTGCGCTCGCTGCTCTTGTGCTGATACTGTTCCTGTTCCGCCCCGGCGTCTACCAATTGCGCAAGCGCATTGCCTGGTCCATCGGAAGCGCGCTGGGCCGCAGAGTGGAACTCGACAGCGTGCATCTGCGTCTCCTGCCGCGGCCCGGTTTTGATCTGGAGGGGCTCGTCATCTATGACGATCCCGCATTTAGCGCCGAGCCGATGATCCGCGCGCAGGAAGTTTCCGCGGCGATCCGGTTACGTTCCCTGTTCCGCGGGCAGCTCGAGATCGCGACCCTCAGCGCCAATGAGCCCAGCATCAACCTCGTGCGTAACGACCAGGGCCACTGGAACCTGGCAAGCCTGATCGAGCGCAACGCGCAGATTCCCGCGGCTCCGACTGCGAAGCCTGCTTCCGAGCCTCGCCCCGCATTTCCCTATCTCGAAGCGGGCCATGCTCGCGTCAATTTCAAAATTGGACAGACGAAAAAATCCTATGCGCTGATGGATGCGGATGTAGCGCTATGGCAAGATTCAGAGAATTCCTGGGGAGCGCGCATCAAGGCCGAGCCCGTGCGCACCGACTTTAATCTCACCGACACCGGCCAACTGCAGATCAATGCCACGTGGCAACGCGCCCAGAGTTTGCGGGCGACTCCGATGCAGATCACGGCGCAATGGCGAAACGGTCAACTCGGACAGATTACCCAATTGCTGAGCGGTAAGGACCGGGGATGGCGCGGGGGAGTCAATTTGACCGCCAACTTATCGGGCACTCCGGAAGCGCTTCGGATTGAGAGTCAAACCACCGTCGAAAATTTCCATCGCTACGATATTGCCGACAGCGAGAACGTGCGCCTGGCAACGGGTTGCTCGGGACAATACGATGCTGTGGCCGGCACGCTTGGCGAGTTGCGGTGCGAATCGCCGGTAGGCAGCGGCATTCTCCTGCTGCGCGGGTATGCCAAGCCGCTGGCACAGCCGCTCGCGTATGACCTCACGCTTGAGGCCAAGGACGTGCCGCTAGCCTCGGTGGTTCGATTGCTGCGACACGCCAAACGGCAACTTCCTCGCGATTTGACGGCGAGAGGATCGCTGAACGCCGTGTTCAGCGCCAGACACAGCGGTCCACCGTTTCGAACAGATCTTCCGCCGGGGTACCGATACGTGGAATGGACTGGGAAGGGGTCGGCGACCAACGTAGTTCTGTCGTCCAATGCGGGGAAGGATGAAGTCACGCTCGGCACAGTTCCACTGTTGCTGCTCTCACAAAGTACGAGTCTACCCTCGGTGATCACTCCGAAGATGTTGGCGACTTTTTCGCGAACTGGATACATGGCGCCACCAAGCGACTCGAAGCCGAATGAGATTCGCCTGCAAATCGGCCCGTCCACACTAACCATCAACGGATCCTCGCAAGCGAACGCCAGTGGAGGGATATCCTCTGCCGGCTATCTCTTCTCTCTGCGCGGCGACATGGAACTGAAAGACCTGTTCCGCCTGGAGAAGTTGCTGGCTTTGCCGGTGACTCGCCCGGCGGCGGAAGGTTCGGCTAAGTTGGATGTGAGCATTTCTGGGCCGTGGCAGGGGTTTGCGCCGCCCGTTGCTCTGGGGACTGCGCAACTGCGCAACGTGCGCGCCGAAATGCGTGGGCTGAACACACCGATTGAAATCGGCTCAGCGACTATGTCCCTTACTCCCGACGCGGTGTCGTTGCAGAAGATTTCCGCACGGACCGGAAGCACGCGTTGGAACGGCGGGATCACATCGCCACGCCACTGCGCTGCGCCGAATGCGGCGCCAGGCGCCGTTCCGCCCTGTGTATTTCAGTTTGACCTCACGGCTGATCAACTTTCGACTGGCGATCTCGACGAATGGTTTACGCCGCATCCGGCGAAGCGTCCGTGGTACCGCATCCTCAATTCCGATGACGCGTTGAGTTCTTCGCCGTTGCTCGCGATTCAGGCGCACGGAAGCCTGCACGTCGGCCAGTTCGAATTGAAGAAGATGCTCGTCACTAAGGTTGCGACACAAGTAGACCTGGATCGAGGCAAGATCACGCTGACGGCCTTGCATGCGCAACTGCTGCAGGGCACGCATCAAGGGAATTGGACCCTGGACCTCTCGAACTATATTCTCCCGAGCCCGGACGCGGCGGCTCACGCTGCCTCCGTCGGTGACGTGTCCCCGGCGAGCGTGCGGTTTCATGGCGCCGGAACGCTGCACGACATTGCGCTGGCGCAGTTGGGCGCTCTGATGACCGATGCCTGGATTGCCGGAACCGCCGATGGACATTTCGAGGTGTATGGATCCGGAGACAGTTTTCACTGGCTGCTGGCGCGCTCCGATGGCAAGCTACAATTCGTGATGCGGAACGGCACTCTGCCGCATATTGAAATTCCGGGCTCGCCCGTACCTTTACCGGTTCACAGGTTCGCGGGAGAGCTGCGTCTGAAGAAAGGTGCTTGGGAGCTTTCCGCTGGGAATCTGGAATCGCGCGACGGCTTTTATCAGGTAAACGGTACTGTTTCCCCGAGCGGCGGGCTCGCGCTCGCGTTGACACGCGGGGATGAACAATCATGGAAGCTTAGTGGAACATTGGCGAAGCCGCGCGTCGAGCCCGTTGACGGAACAGAGGCGAAGCGCACGGAATAGAGACAAACCTTTCCGTCTCTCTGCCGCTAGCAAGACGGGGCAAGCCCCGTCTCTACGGTTGGTAGCCTGCTCCGCGCAACACTTTCCCCGGCAACGCCCCAGTCATCTTTCCCTCTTCAATCACGGGCACGCCGTTAACAAGCACATACTCCATGCCTTCCGACAAGCGATTCGGATCGTCGAAAGTTGCCAGGTCACGCACCGTCTCCAGATCGAACACCACCACATCGGCCCACATTCCTTGCTTCAGGACCCCACGATCGGTGAGTCGCATGCGCTGCGCGGGCAACGCCGAGAATTTTCGAATCGCCTCCGGCAGCGTGAGTTTCTTTTCTTCTCGAACGTACTTGCGCAGGATGCGCGGAAACGTCCCGTAGGCGCGCGGGTGCGGATGTTCCTCGCCCAGGATGCCTTCAGGCGAGGTCCCGGGAGAGTCGTTGTCAATCGAAACCCACGGCTGCTGCAGGGCCAGCGCCACATCGGGCTCTGACATGCCAAATACCGCGACTTCAGTGAAGGCTTTGTCCGCGATCAGGAAATCGAAGAGTGCATCCATCGGAGCTTTGTTCCACGCCTTGGCAACATCCGTAAGGCGCTTGCCCTGAAAGTTTTTCAGCTCGGGATTCTGGACAACTCCGATCATGACATCCTCAGGACCCCCGATTTCCTGCCACTCGTTATCCCAGTCTTTTGAGGGCGTCTCCAGATCCTTGCGAATGCGGGCGCGAATTGCGGGGTCTTTAAGCCGCTCAATCAATTTGGCATCGCCGCCATCGTGCACCCATGCCGGAACGAACGCCGACATGGTGTTGAACCACGCGGTGTAAGCGTAGGTGTTGGCCGTAACGTCGACGCCCTCGGCGCGCGCCTGGTTGACCCGCGCGATGGACTCGGCCATATGGCCCCAGTTAGCCTTGCCCGCCACTTTGAAATGCCAAATCTCAACAGGAATGTGCGCCTCGCGCCCGATGCGAACCGCTTCGTCAATGGCTTCGAGAACGCTGCTGCCTTCGTTCCGCATGTGCGTCGCGTAGATTCCGCCAAACTTCGAGGCTTCGGAGGCGAGGGCAATAATCTCTTCGGTCTTTGCGTACGGCGCCGGCGCGTACTCCAGCGCTGTAGATACGCCGACGGCGCCATCGTGCATCGCATCTCGAACCAGGGCTTTCATCTGCTCGAGTTGCTCGGGAGTCGGCTGCACGTCGGCGTCCCCCAGCACCATGCGCCGCACTTGCGTCGCACCCACGTAGCTGGCGAGATTGATGCCCATGCCTTGCTTTTCCAGGCGCGCGAAATATTGCCGGAACGTCCGCCAATCTGGATCGATCTTGTAGTGCTCGTACTGGGCACGATCGGCCGCGAGGATCGCATCGTTCATCGGCGCAGCCGATCCGCCCTCGCCGGTGATCTCGGTGGTGATGCCCTGATAGATCTTCGACGGCAGGCGCGGATCGACAAGGATAGTCATTTCCGACTGTCCCAGCATGTCGATGAAGCCTGGAGCTACCACTTTGCCCTTGGCGTCAATTGTGCGCTTACGAGCGGCGGCAGAAAGATTGCCAATCGCGGTGATACGCCCGTCGCGGATTCCGATATCGCCTGAGTACCACGGCGAGCCAGTTCCGTCGATTATGTGTCCGTTGGTGATGACGAGGTCGAAGGACGAGTCGGCGGCGAATGCAACCGCGGAGACAATCAGCAAGAGCGACAGCGTGATGCGGCAAGTCAAGGTCATCTATTTCTTTCCAATCGGTTAGTAACGTTTCGCGTCATTTAGCGCGAGGGTGCAGCGAGGTGCGTCCAGCCGCGGTGCCAAGAATAATCCAGAGTACGAGCGCGAGCCACTCCCAACCTGAAAAGTGGCCCGGCACCAACGGCACAAGCTTCATCAAGATCATCGCCAGCCCCACCAATGCACCGAGCAGCGCAATCAGGCAATCTGCGATCCGCGGCCTCATCCAGAGGTAGGCGGCGCAAGTCGCGAGCCATCCGGTGGCGCAAGCAACCGAACCGACCTCGGACACTGGAACCAGAATCGCGCTGCCAAGAAATATGCACAAAGCCGTGACGGCGCCAACCCACACGACCGCCGCAGCGGGAGTTTGATTCCGCGGATGCACGCTGCCCATCCGCTCGTCGATCAGCCCGCGGCGCCCCATGGCAAACAACAAGCGGCTGGCGGCGATGAAATTTCCGTTGAATACTTTGAATAGAGAAAGCAGTGCGGCGCTCAGAATGATGCTTACGATCCAGCGCGAACCGACCGCATGCTCGAAAGCGACAGCCGTCATGAATGGCGCTTGCGTCAGAGTGTGCCACGGTGCGACGAAACCCACTGCAGAAATCACGATGATGTAGAACACGGCTCCAACCACGATTGCCGCATAGATAGCGCGGGAGAATCCTTGTGCCCGAAATTTGGGATTAGCTTCCTCCGCGGCCTTGGTCACCGATTCATATCCCGTCATGTAGTAAGGGACGATCTGCAGCACCAGCAATATCGAAACAAACGGAGTGTGCGTGAACAGAGGCGGAAAGTTGGCGGGCGATCCGCGCGTAACTCCAATGGCCACAAAGATCACGAAAAGCGCCAGCGTGCCAAACGTAGTCCAGTTTTGAAACGTGGCGCTCAGCCGGATGCCGCGATAATTCACCGCCGTGACCAGGCCCGTGAGCGCAAGCCCGATGACGAGATGAGGCAGGTAAACCGGCTTCCCGGCCACGCGATACAACTCGATGGAATCCAGCGCAGGAAAGACATAGCCGGCGATGCGGCCGACGGCGACGGCTTCCCACGGACAGACAATGAAATAGGCGAGCATCATCATCCATCCCGTGTAAAAGCTAACCTGGCGCGGAAAAACGCCAGCGGTATACGCGATCTCTCCCGCGGCGTCGGGCATGGCCATCACCAACTTGCCGTAGACATAACCAATAGGCAGCAGGAGAATGCCACCAATCGCGAAGCCGAGAATGCCGCCGAGCGGTCCGCCGCGCAGCAGCCAATCGTCCATGACGACGAGCCAGCCCACGCCAACCATGGTTCCCCAACCGAGAGAGAAGTAGTCGGTGACGCGCAGCTTGCGGGCAAGATGGGTCATCCGAGCCCGACCGTCGGGAGTTCGACCGTCGGGAAGGCATAGCGGAAGGAACGAGGCTTCATGGGCGCGAATTATAAAGCATCGCGCCCGTGCGACGGCTTATCTATGCGACCGCGAAACGAGGAGGACGATCCGGCGATCGCAAGATGCACAGCGCCTCTTTCAAAGACGAAATCTCAAAGAGCGGCGCAAGATGTGTTGCCTCAAGCAAGCGGCGGAAGAAAAGCGGCGGGTTCACCAGCTTCAGCTTCGCCGATCTCTGCATCGCCCAACGGCGCACCAGGAGCAGAGTTCCCAAGCCGCCGGCATCGAGCTGCTCGACTTCCGAAACATCGAGCACGAGCACACGGACGCGGCCCAGTTGCTCAATCCGGCGGCGGAACTCGTCGAGCGCAGTTCCGCGCACCATGCGTCCCGAGCAGTTCACAACTGCTACATCCTGCAGGCATTCGACTTGATATTTGAGTTCCATATGTCTATTCATACGCACCTGCCCTGGAAAAGGTTCCCTGATTCGCTTGTGCTTCATTGGACGCGGGAAAGGCGAAAACGTAATCAGAGGAAACTGGCCGAAAAACGCCCAGTTTTCAAATTCGCTGAATCGCTTTCCCGAACAGATCATCAATCAACTGTCCAAGCGATCTCACCAGGCGATTCACAAAACCTTAATATTTGACAGGAGAGAACAATGTCTAACACACCTACGTCTAGCACACCTACGACCGCTGATGCTGAACTGATTATGAAACTCTACGACCTCCGCCGTGAAAGCGAAATCCGAAAGGCGCGCAACTGGTGGCTCGGCTTTTGGCCGGAATCCACCGACGACATCATGAAAATTGCGACCGCGCTGGGAACCCAGGAAAATGCATGGCTTCGCCAGGTTGGCGGATACTGGGAGATGGCAACTTCCTTCGTATTGCATGGCACCTTGAATCGGGAGCTTTTTCTGGAGCCCAGCTTTTGCGGTGAAATGTTTGTCTATTTCGGAAAAGTTGAACCATTTCTGAAAGAGCTGCGCGAAAAAATGCAGAACCCCACCATCTTCGGTAACGTGGAAAAGCTGATTTTGACCTCCACGGGTGGGCAAGAGCGCTTGAAACAAACGCAAGAACGTCTAGCGATGATGCGAAAAGCGGTGCAAACAGCGAAGGCGGCCTAGTCGTTCCGCCACTAAAGTTGAATTGTCGTCCCCAGCGGAGCGAAGGACCTGCCGTTTCATTCATCGGCAAGATCCTTCGCTTCGTTCGAATGTCGGCGTGCATTCTGCCCGCGCTACAGTCCCGCTTCGATCCGCGATCGTGGGTCGAGAAGATCGCGCAGCGCATCCCCGATAAAGTTGAAGGCCAGGACAGCGAGCATTACGGTCACTGCCGGAAAGAGCACCAGATGCGGAGCATCGAAGAGATGCGAGCGCCCGTCGTTCAGCATCGATCCCCAACTAGCGGTGGGTGGCGGAACTCCCAATCCCAAAAAGCTCATCGTAGCCTCGGCCAAGACCGCGCCCGCCATGCCAATAGCCGCCTGCACAATCACCGGCTGAATGATGTTAGGCAAGATGTGACGAGTAATAATGTGGAAATCTCCCGCGCCGAGCGCCCGCGCCGCTTCCACATATTCGCGTTCGCGCACGGCTAGCACCTGCGCGCGCACCAGGCGAGCGTAGCCAACCCATCCTCCGAGCGACAAAGCGAGCACTAAGTTGAAAATGCCCGGCCCGCGGAAAGCCACGAACGCAATCGCAATCAGGATTCCGGGGAACGAAAGAAACGCATTCATCAGCACCACGTTGACAAAGCGGTCGATGCCTCCACCGTAGTATCCGGCCAGACTGCCAATGATGAGGCCAAGCAAAAGCGAACAAGCCACCACGCTGCTGCCCACAAACAGCGAAATTCGCGCTCCCCAGATAAGGCGGGAGAGGATGTCGCGTCCGAGTTCATCGGTGCCGCACCAATGTTGTACCGACGCAGATTGCAGGCGGTTCGGCAAATCGATATGCGCGGGATCTTGCGGTGCAATCCACGGAGCAAAGATCGCAGCGAAGGCGAAGATAACTACCAACACGACCCCGATTGCCGCCAATGGATTGTGGCGGGCGACGCGCGGTAGCGAGATGGCTAGGGTAGACACTCTATCGGTCCATCCCGTATTCCCAGATGTCAAGCTGGATTTTGCGGTAGCTATGGATCATCTCGAAATCGGCGCGGTTCGATGTGATCAGGCGGGCGCCATACGAGCGGGCCGTAAGCGCGATGAGCACGTCGAAATGAAGATCGCGCAGCTTATCCGTTGTGAGTCCGCGATCCGCGCGAATTTCTCCCAGTATCTCGCCCGATTCCAGCCAATTCTTTTCTGTGGGAGTCAGTATAGGATGATTTCGGCCGAGAGCCCGTAGAAACTTCCGTTCTGCCGGCTTCGCGGCTCCACGCCACAGCTCGGCCATGACCACGGCGGAATTGCGGATGAGCCCGTGCAAGCTCTGGATTCGCCGCCGATAATGGCCTGTGCGTATATCGTCGACTAGAACCGAGGTGTCGAGGATGATGACGTCACTCATCGAGGCCGGCGAATGAGAGCTTCCCTTCGTACTTCTTCATCAGGGCCTTGAATCGCTTCAGCGCGACAAGCTCGCGAAGCGCGACATGGACCGCCTCGGTGCGGGACTTTACCCCGAGAAGTTTCTTAGCCTCGTCAGCCAATTTGGTGTCCAGACGGATCGATGTCATTGTCGCAGCCATAGGTTTCCCCTTCATTCACTCGTATATACAGAATAGATAGTTTGTATATATGCGTCAAGCGGATTTTCGTGTAGACCGCCGCCTCTACTTTCGCGGATGGAGAACAAGAGAGATCGATATTTCCAATCCCAACACAATTATTGTCTGATCCTTGGATTCACTGCCGAATACAGTAAGTCGGTCAGAAAGTTCACCGCGACATAAGTCAACCCAATCGCTAGGATGCAACCTTGCACCAGATAGTAGTCGCGGTTGGCGATCGCTTGAATCGTGAGGCGTCCGATTCCAGGCCACGAGAAGATGGTTTCGGTCACGATAGTTCCGGCAAGCAGCGCACCAAATTGCAATCCCAGGACAGTAAGGATCGGAATCATGGCGTTGCGCAGCGCGTGTCGATATACCACGGTGCGCTCGGGCAAGCCTTTTGCGCGAGCGGTGCGAATGTAGTCTTGGCTTAACTCCTCTAACATTGAAGTGCGCACCATGCGAGTCAGGATTGCGGCCAGCGCTCCGCCCATGGTGATGGCCGGTAACACCAGATGCGCTACGCTGCCAGAACCGCTCACCGGAAGCCATCCTAGCTTGACGGCGAAGAACAGGATCAGGACCGGGCCTAACGCAAAGTTTGGGAACGACAGTCCGAAAAGGCTTACCACACTTAGAGCACGGTCATCCCACAGATTGCGGCGCTGGGCCGAGCGCACTCCCGCGGGAATGGCTAGCACGATTGCCACGAACAATGATGCCAGTGTTAGTTGCAAGGTGAAGGGATAGCGCTGCGCTATCAGACTGGTTACTCCCTGATTGAAACGCAGCGACTTGCCGAGATCTCCGTGGAGCACTCCTCGCCAGTAGTTCAGATACTGCTCGCCGAGCGGGACATCGAGGCCATAGGCGTGTCTCGCGGCTTGGATGTCTCCAGCAGCCGCGCCTTCGCCCAGCATCTGCTGGATCGGATCTCCGGGGACGAAGTGGATCAGCAGGAAGACAGTCGAGACTACCAGCCAGATGACTGGCAGCGTGTAGAGAACGCGGGAGATGATGTAGCGCGGCATAAAAGCAGTTCTCAGTTGTCAGTTCTCAGCGGCCGCGTCAACCATTAGTTCTTTAATTGGCGAGTGTAGCTCGCGGCCCCCAGATCTCAATCTCCTGCCTTCTGCGCCGAAACTTGCGGGGTTGCAGACCCTGGCGAAACTGTGGATGTCGAGGTCGCAGGCGCGGGTATCGCTTCAATTCGAACCGTCGCAATGCGATGGCCGTCCATTTTCTCCACGACAAAACGCCGTCCCTCGTAATCAAAGGCTTCGCCGCCAGCAGGCATCTTCTGCAGCCGCGACAAGAGGAAGCCAGCTAGGGTCTCGAAACCTTCATCCTGCGGAAGCTTCAGCTCGTGTTGGCTTTCGAGGTCGCGAATGTTGACCGCTCCATCGAGAACCAGCGGCGCATTCGCGTCCGTCACCGCGGGCTGCGTTGAGGCCACGTCGAATTCATCTTCTAATTCGCCGACGAGTTGCTCGAGCACGTCTTCCACGCTGATGACTCCCGCGGTCGAGCCGAACTCGTCGACCACTACCGCCAGATGCCGCTTGCGCTGCTGGAACTCACCTAGCAACTCCAGCAACGACTTGGTTTCAGGCACGACCAGAACATCGTGCATGACCTGGGCGATCTTCATCTGGGCAATACGCGTGGCTGCGGGAGGAGGAGCGCTATGGCCCAAGCGCAGCCGCGTCCAACGCATCAAGTCTTTGGCGTATAGCACTCCGATGATATGTTCGGGGCCGCGCTGCGGATCATAGACGGGGACGCGCGAGTGTTGATCGTCGATGACCCGTGACAGGGCTTCGTCCAGGTTCAGGTCTGAGGGCAAGGAAAAAATTCTGGTGCGCGGCACCATCACCTGGCGGGCGGCAATGCTGTCGAGTTCTAGCGCGTTCAGGAGCATCTCTTCCTGGGCGGAAGAAAGCTGTCCGGAGGTGCGGGCCGCGGTTACGATGAGCCTCAGTTCGTCAGGGGAATGAACCGAACCGTGCCTGATCTCGCGGGTGCCGAAGGCGCGCAGAACAAAACCGGCGGCACGGCTCATGCCAATGGTCAATGGCGCGGTGGCGGTCAGGAAAACGTCCATAGGCGCGGCTACGGCCAGCGCAACGCGCTCGGCGCGCTGCAATGCCAGGGATTTGGGGACCAGTTCGCCCAGAATCACGTGCAGGCTGGTGATCATGGCGAACGCCACCGGTACAGCGATGCTGTGCGCGTAGATGGCAGCGTGCGGGACGCTTCCGATCCAACTCTCAAAAAGGCGCGCCAGAACGGGCTCGCCCAGCCAGCCCAGAGTCAGGCTGGTAATGGTGATTCCGAGTTGCACTCCGTTGACGACCCGACTGAGTTGCTGGTGCAGTTTGAGGACGGTGCGGGCTCCGGCGCGGTGGGCTTCGATTAGCTGCTGGATGCGGGTTTCACGCACGCTGACGAGCGCGAACTCGGCCGCAGCGAAGAAGGCATTGGCCGCCACCAGGAGCAGGATGACAAACACCCGCAGCAGCACGTATGCAACCATGGAACTGTAATTCTAACATTTCAAAGGGATAAGCAGTTGGGGGGAGAATTCCGGGTGTGGAATCCACAAAACCTCAACCACCAAGGGCAGGAAGTATCACGAAGGCTCTTCGTCTCCGGCGTTTACTTCGTGAACCTTCGTGGCCTTTGTAGTGAACGCCTTCGCGCTATTGGTACAATCAGAATTGAGCCCCTAATTACTAGCGCAACCGATCGCTTTCTTTTTCGCGGTCCGAGTGTCTAAGTGTGTATAGAACGGCGGAACAGGATCGGGCACCCCGTAGAGAGGGCGCAAGTCCCGTCTCTACAACGTGGTTGGAAGCCCACCTTGAGAAGTTTTTCGGAACTATTCCAACGTTTCTCCCGTAACAACAGGTGCATGGCAGTTCTTAGGTTTGAAAGCAAGCAGGAGGCGGTCGTGGAAGGCAACGGCAATGGCAGGAAGAAGCGGCGTAAACGAATCATTATCTGGAGCTCGATAGCAGCGGTCGTTGCGATCCTGATCGTTGCCGGCGCACTGATCGCATCCACTGGCGGCACCAAGATCGACCCCTCGAAGCTGGCTAAGGTCGAAAAGGGAGACCTGGCGAAGAGCGTGGTGGCTACGGGCAAGATCGAGCCCATTACCGAGGTCGAGATCAAGTCCAAGGCGAGCGGCATCGTGAAAAAGCTCTACGTCGACTACGGTGACGAAGTCAAGAAGGGGCAACTACTCGCCGAGCTCGACAAAGACGAGATTCAGGCCCGTGTTGACCAGGCCCGCGCCCAAGTGGCGGCGTCCGAAGCCAGCTTGAATGGCACGCGTGCCGACCTGGTGCGCGCGAGAGTTGATGCCGAGGGTCCCGACGTGCCGCTGCTGAAGCGCGCGTATGAACGTTCCCAGGGCATGGCCAAGGATGGCGTGGTTTCCGCTTCCGCGCTCGATGACGCGGAGAAGAATTACGAGATGGCGCTGAACAAACAGAATGTGGCCAAAGCGCAGTTGCAGGTTTTGCAGGCCAAGATCGGCCAAGCCGAAGGGCAGCTAGGCCAGGACCGCGCCAACCTGAAGCAACTTGAAGAGCAACTGAGCTACACCACGATTGAATCTCCAATTGACGGCATCGTGCTTTCGCGCGACGTGGAAATTGGCGATGCGGTCAGCTCGATTCTGGTACTGGGTTCGTCGGCCACGCTGGTAATGACGCTCGGCGACACCAGCGAGGTTTACGTCAAAGGCAAAGTGGACGAGAGCGATATCGGCAAGGTTTACCTGGGACAACCGGCACGGATCAAAGTTGAGTCGTTCAAGGACAAAACTTTTACCGGCAAGGTGACGAAGATCTCCCCGATGGGCGTCGAAAAAGATAACGTCACTACATTCGAGGTGCGCGTCTCGATCAACAATCCTGAAGGCGTGCTGAAGGCCATGATGACGGCTAACGCCGAGATCATTCTGGAAGAGCATAAGAACGTGTTGCAGATTCCGGAAGGCTCAATCATTTACGACAACAATAAAAAGGCATCGGTCGAAGTGCCGGACTCGAAAGCCAAAGAAGGCAAAAAGAAGGTCGCTGTCGAAATCGGTATCTCGAACGGGGCGAAGACCGAGTTGCTGTCGGGACTGAAGGAAGGCGACCAGGTGGTGCTGCAGTAGGAAAGCAGGTCTCAGGTGCCAGTGTCAGGTCTCAGGAAAGACCAGGACCCGTGTTGCATAGGTCCTTCGCTTCGCTCAGAATGACACGATTTGTGGATGACAGATAATTTATGGAGTCGAACAGCTATGACTAACACTTTGTTGTTTCGCCAACAAATTATCCGTACGCTGGCCTTTGTTTTAGCGACCTCGCTGGCCAGCTTCGCCGGAGTCATTGGAACCTTTGATCGGTCGTTTCAGGTTAACGGCAACGTCGACCTCGAGGTGCTCACTCGTTCCGGCGACATCACCGTGCGCAACGGCGTTGCGGGTACGGTTTCGATTCATGCCAAGATTCACTCGAATATGTCCTGGTTCGGCGGCGACCACAAGGCAGCGGTAGAGGAATTACAAAAGAATCCGCCCATTCGCCAGAACGGCAACAGCATTCGCATCGACTACGTGAACCTCAGAGACATGTCGATCGACTACGAAATTACCGCGCCGGAGAACACCGCGATTCGCGCGCACACGGGCAGCGGCGATCAAACCATCGAAGGTCTCAAGGGCAATATCGATCTGGAGAGCGGGTCGGGCGACCTAAGACTGGCGCGCCTTACCGGCGAAATGCGTTTTCAGACCGGCTCGGGCAATGTGAAGGGGCGCGAGCTTTCGGGTCCGGCGCGCGTCAAAGCGGGCAGCGGTGACATTGAAATCGAAGAGATGGGCGGAGGCGACGTAGATATCCACACCGGCTCCGGCAACATCACCGTGAGTGGCATCAATGGTGGATTTCATGCCGAGGCGGGGAGCGGCGACATTCGCGGCAAGGGCTTGCCAAAGAACACCTGGAGCGTGCGCACCGGCTCGGGGAATGTGACCCTTAATGTGCCCTCCGACGCGGCCTTCGATGTCGACATTTCGACGAATTCCGGAACGGTGACACTCGGGCACCCGGTGAGTACGACGGTTCAGGGACGCATTCAGGAGTCGAGGAAGAGCGTGGTTGGCAAAGTGCGAGGTGGTGGACCTATGATTTCCGTGCACACCAGTTCTGGCGACGTGCAAGTGGACTAAGCTCTTCAACCAACCGGCTTGGCCAACTCTGGCGGGGAGAATCGCGGTGTCAAACTTCATCCAAGTCACGCCTTTCATGCACGTGGAGAACATTGAGAAGGCGCTGGCGTTTTTCAATGACATCCTTGGCTTTAAAACGCTCCTTCGTCAGGAAAACTACGCATACTTACATCGCGAGACGGTGGGTTTCCGTATCATCGAACAGTGCGGACCCGACGGCGCGCCGCCCGGCAATCGACGGTTTGCTTACTATATCGACGTGCGCGACGTCGATCAGCTCTACGCTGAACTCAAACCCAAGCTCGATACTTTGCCCAAGGGTGATGTCTTCGGGCCAGTGAACCAGCATTATGGGCAACGCGAGTTGTTGGTGCTGGCACCGGATGGAAACTTGATCGCGTTTGGACACGCCTTGAGCGAAAACTGAAAACGCCCACCACAAAGGACACGAAGGTCCACGAAGGAAAAGCCGGAGAACAGAAGCTTCGTGGCGTTTTATGTTCTAGGTTCAGGATTTTCTTGCGCGCATGAGCAAAGTGAGTCACCCCCGGTCACTCCTGTGCCTTGACGCGCCGCCTCGCGACACTGGATACTTCGTTGAGTTCCTGAAAATTCCTAGGCTCGACGAGGTAACGAATTGGCACGTAACCCGATCATCACTCTTACTACGGATTTTGGACTCAACGATCATTTCATTGGCGCCATGAAAGGGGTCATGCTTGAGATCGCCCCCGAAGCGCAGATCATTGACATCAGCCATGCAGTGCAGCCGTTCGACATTCTGGACGGCGCGTTGACTATTTCCCAGGCCTACTCCTACTTCCCTTCCGGCACGGTGCATATGGTGATTGTCGATCCGGGCGTGGGAACGGCGCGGCGGCCGGTGCTCATGATCGGCGAGCGCCACCTGTTTGTCGCTCCCGACAACGGCGTCCTTTCGCTGGTCTATGACCGCGAGCAGCGGACCTCCGTGCGCCACATCACAGCCGAACATTATTTTTTGCAGCCTCGCAGTAATACCTTCCACGCGCGCGACATCTTCTCCCCGGTCGCGGCTTATCTGGCCAAAGGAGTGGAGACCGGCCGCTTTGGCGAAGAGATCACGGACTATGTGCGCTTTGGCGCGCCCCGGCCCAAGCCGGTGGATGAGCGGACCTTGCGCGGCGTGGTGCTGAAAGTCGACCGTTTTGGCAATCTCATTACCAACATCACGCCGAAGGATGCGCCGCAAATTTTTGGCGACACCCCGCCCGCCTTCAAGATCGCGATTGGAAACAAAGCGCCGGCAACGCGCATCTGCGCCAACTACGCCGAAGGCGCCCCCGGCGAAGTTTTCGGAATACTCGGCAGCATGGGTTTTCTGGAAGTGGCCGCCAACCGCGGTTCAGCCTACCAACTGCTGGGCGTGGGCAAGGGCAGCGAAGTCAACGTGGTGATGGGTTAACGTAGGGACGCGTTAAAGTAGGGACGACCGCCCTCGGTCGTCCAAGCGAGCAGCAGCTCGCCGGCGGTTGCGTCTGTTCACATCAACGATCATGTTCGCGGGGGCTTCGCCCCGCCGGATGGACGTAGCGATCCATCTCCGCCGTCCATTTCAGGAAGCGCCACAGATTGCCGCGCTCCGTCCATAGAAATTCCCAGAATTCGAGGAAGCCGATCTGGGTCATTTTGACGCCGGTGTAGGTTTCGATGCGCCACAGCAGATAGGGACTGCGCCAAGGGGCAATCCGGTGTCCCCGAGTGGAGTTCCAGAGAAAGCGCAGCATCGGCCGCATCGGGCTCCAGTATAGCGCGGGCGAGACGGGGCAAGCCCCGTTTCTACTTTGTAATGTCTACGCTGGCGCGGGTGCTTTCCCACTCCATGCGCAGCGTGCATTTACTGCCTGCCGCGTCGAACGCGATAGTAAAGTTCTCGACCGGCGCCGCCGTTTTCGAGATCTGCATGTCAACTCGGGCTAACTCGTCTGCTTCGTACTTGTAAGGAATGCCCCACTCGGCGGTTTTCTTATTGATAATCAGCGTCCACTTGTCGGCCTTGGGGATGGTGAAGAGGGTATAGCTGCCGGCCGCAATCGCCTTGCCGCCCACCGTCATGTTCGCATCCGTAACGAATTTCGTTGCTTCATTGGCGCCGGTGCGCCAGATCTCTCCGTAGGGCACGAGCGCCTTTTCACTGGCGTCGCCGAAAATCTTCCGTCCTTTCGCGCGCGGACTGGAATAGTCGATCTTGATCGTCTTTCCGTCGGAAAACTTGCATTCCGTGCTGGCC
This sequence comes from uncultured Acidobacteriaceae bacterium, assembly GCA_963785265.1. Classification (GTDB taxonomy): domain Bacteria; phylum Acidobacteriota; class Terriglobia; order Terriglobales; family Acidobacteriaceae; genus Acidiflorens. The sequence continues at coordinate 243,652 of CAWAUN010000001.1, forward strand.
GGCGGACTGGGGCGCTTCGATTTGTCCTGCGCCATTTGCGCCGAGGCGAGAGTTGCGATGGCAAGGAGTGAACCTGCGATTAAGGCAAACTTCTTCATGATTTGTTTCCTCCTGAGATGGCACTTGGCCATTAGCTTTTAGCTTTTGGCCCAAAACAGTTCGTAGGTTGCGCCGGCTTTGCGACCGCGGCCCATTCGCCTGGGACACGGCCGGTTTAAGCCAACAGCTAAAGGCCAAGAGCTGTTATCCAACGCCAAGAATTATACCCATTTCCCGGCTACAATCTGCGTATGGCCGTGTTCAATGAAAAACAGGAAGAACTCGAACACTTCGAAATGCGGATGGGCGTACCCCGCGGGCGTCTCGCGGTCACCATGGACCTCGTCACCGACGCCATGGCGCTCGTCGGGCAGCATGGCGTCTACTGCCAGAGCCAGCGCTGGCCGGGCAAACCGGTCATGGACGTGCAGCTCATCATGAAAAACCTCACCGACGCTAAGGAGTTGATTCAGAGTGTCATGGAAGAGCTCAAGCCCAAAGCGTGAGGCCGCGATTCGGTAGTGACGCGGCCGGGATGCGAAACCGAAGTTTTTCCAAGGCTGCGAACCAGCACCCTGCACGCCAGAAAAAGACCTACAATTCAGAGTATGGAGCGCAAGATCTTCTGGATTTCCTTCACCGTGCTCGGGCTGCTCGCGGATTTTGTTCTGCCGCTCTGGTGGGCGCTGGGTGCGAGCATTCCCCTCGTTTTCATTTCTTGGTGGATCGCCTACCGCAGCGGCTGGTTTGAGTAGCACAGTTCTGTTCTCGTCGCCGATTGCACTTTTCTGGACTGCCATTCATAATTGCTTGCCGCGTTTCCAATCTCAAAGGGGTAGCGAATGAAAATTCAATTGTGGAAGTTCTATGCCGTGCTGTGCTTTGTCGTCGGGCTGGCCCTGGTCAGCATCGCGCAAACCGAGGCGTCCCCGGCGCCCACGACTTTGACGCCCCAAGAGCGTGACGCTGCGCTCCGGAGTCTACAGGCCACGCACGACGCATTTCTGAAATCCATCGCGGGCTTGTCGGAGAAACAATGGAGATTCAAGCCGGGCCCCGACCGCTGGTCGGTGGCCGAGGTGTCGGAGCACATTGCCATCTCCGAGTCCATGTTGTTTGGGATGATCCAGAGCAAGATCATGACTTCACCGGCTGATCCGGCCAAGCGCGCCGAGGTGGCGGCAAAAGACGAGATTATCCTGACGAAGATTCCGGACCGCAGTCATAAAGCGCAAGCGCCGGAATTTCTGAAGCCGACCAATCGCTGGGCGACTCAGGCGGAACTGACCAAGGCCTTCGAAGACAGCCGCAGAGCGACCATGGACTACGTCCGTACCACCAACGACGATCTGCGCGACCACTTCGGTCCGCACCCGGTGCTAGGGCCGCTGGATGCGTATCAGTGGATCCTGCTGATTTCGGCGCACTCCGAGCGCCACACCAAGCAGATTGAAGAAGTGAAGGCAGACCCGAACTTCCCCAAGGAGTAGGGGTCTTTCGACTCCGCAGGATGACAAGGCGGATATAGCTCCTACGCCAGTTGGTACTTCCCTGCCTCAATCGTCTTCTGCGCAATCTGCTGGCGCAGCGCAATCGTGTTGAAAGGTTCGTGCTTCGACAACCGCCGCACGATCGCCAGTTGCGTCCGCAGCATGTCGCCTTCGGCCACGTCGGCAATGACCTTCCTGGCCGCCGCTTCGACTTTTTCCAACGCTTGCGTCAGATAGACTCGCGTCATCGCAATGGGCAGCGCGGCTGACGATTCTCCTTTTTGTTCGACTATCTTCTGCGCTCGGAGCACCGCCGATTCCATCGCGTAAATCTCGATCGTCATGTCGGCGATCGCGCCCATTACTTCTTGTTGATCCTGAATCGCCTGCATGTATTTCTGCGTGGCTGCGCCGGCGACGAACAGGCCCAACTTCTTCGCCTGCGCGACCAACTTGCGCTCCTCCGCCAGCGGGCCTTCAATCTCCTCACTGCCGGACGGACCACTCAGCACTTCGTCCATCAACTTCTTGATTGCGGGCATCAGCGGTAACTGGCCGCTCATCGCGCGTTTCAGCAGGAATCCGGTGATGATCAGCCGATTGATTTCGTTCGTGCCCTCGAAAATTCGATTGATACGCGCGTCGCGATAAGCGCGCTCCGCCGGATACTCTTCCACAAATCCGTAGCCGGCGTAAATTTGCAGCGTCTCGTCGACGACGTAATCGATCATCTCCGAGCCCCAGACTTTGAGAATCGAGCACTCGACGGCATATTCCTCAATCGCTTTGCGCCGTTCTTTGGCAGCGGCGGGACTCGCGTGGTCAATCTCCGAGAGCAGCGCGTCCATCATTCCGACGGTGCGATAGACGAGCGATTCGCCGACATAGATCAGCGTCGCCATGTTTGCGATTTTCTCGCGGATGAGGCCGAACTCGCTGATCGACTTGCCAAAGGCCTTGCGCTGCTTGGCATATGCGACGGCGCTTTCGATTGAAACCCGCGCCCCGCCCACGCACATGGCGCCAAGTTTGAAGCGTCCGATGTTCAGAATGTTGAAGGCAATGATGTGCCCCTTGCCAATTTCGCCCAGCAGATTCTCGACCGGCACTTTGCAGTCGTTCAGAATGACGGGGCAGGTGGAAGATCCGCGAATGCCCATTTTGTGCTCTTCGCCCCCGGTCGAAAATCCGGGGAAAGTTCTTTCCACCAGGAACGCGGAAAACTTCTCGCCGTCAATTTTTGCGAACACGGTGAAGAGATCGGCAAACCCGGCGTTCGTGATCCACATCTTCTCGCCGTTCAGGATGTAGTGCTTGCCGTCGGGCGAAAGCACGGCGCGGGCGCGGCAATTGAGCGCATCGGAGCCGGAAGTCGCTTCCGACAAAGCGTACGCGCCAACAATTTCTCCTGTCGCCAGCTTTGGCAGATATTTTTTCTTCTGTTCTTCGGTGCCGAAATAAACGATCGGCAAGAGGCCAATGCCGCTGTGGGCGCCCCAGGTGGTGGCAAAACCGGCGTACTTGGCCATGTGGTCGGCGATGACGGCGGCGGTGACTTTATCCATATCGAGACCGCCGTAGGCCTCAGGTATCTCGACTCCGCTGAGGCCGAGGTCGCCAGCCTTTTTCAGCAGAGCGCGTGAAATCGAGTAATCCTTGTGTTCGATTTTGTCCGCTTGCGGCAGAATCTCGTTGACGGCGAATTCTTCCGTCGTCTGCCCGATCATCTGCTGTTGTTCGGAAAAATCTTCTGGAGTGAAGACATCGGCAGTCTGCCGCTCTTCCAGCAGGAAGCTGCCGCCGGAGATTTTGGTCTTCGGGATTGCTGTGGTCGCCATGGTTTTAGACCTCGAAATTTAGACTGCTAAATTAAGACCGTAGAGTGTGGAGACATTACGAGACGACATCATTTTAACGCGGGGACACGGCGAATGCAGCCGATGGAAATTCCCTACGCCAGATTCTCGAAAATCCCCGCCGCGCCCATGCCTCCGCCGACGCACATTGTGACCATGCCGTAGCGCGCCTTGCGACGCTTCAGTTCGCGAATCACGCTGGCGGTCAGTTTCGCTCCCGTGCATCCCAGCGGATGGCCGAGGGCAATCGCGCCGCCGTTTGGATTCACGCGCTCGGGGTCGATGCCGGCTTCCTGAATCACCGCCAGCGATTGCGCGGCAAATGCTTCGTTCAGTTCGATTACGTCGATGTCCGAGAGCTTCAGGCCGGCGAGCTTCAGCGCCTTGGGAATTGCGAACACTGGCCCCAGACCCATCTCTTCCGGCTTGTATCCAGCCGTGGCAAACGCGACGTAGCGTGCCAGCGGAGCGATGCCCAGAGCCTTTGCGCGCTCGGCCGACATTATTACGGCCGCGGCTGCGCCATCCGACATTTGCGAAGAATTGCCCGCCGTGGTCACGCCTTTGACGTGAAACGCGGCCTTCAGAGCGCCGAGAGCCTCGAGCGAAGTATCGGCACGCGGACCTTCGTCCACTTTGAAGGAGATTTCCTGCTTCTTCGGTTTCGACCCGTTCGGCGTGGTGAAGGTCACTGGCACGGCCACGGTTTCATCTTCAAATTTGCCGGCCGCGATTGCCGCCAGCGCCTTTTGATGGCTGCCCAAGGAAAACTGGTCGCACTGCTCGCGCGTGACGCCAAAGCGCTGCGCTACGCGCTCCGCCGTCAGTCCCATGGAAAGATACGCGCCTGGATGATGATCCACCAGCCACGGATTGGGCGAAATCTTATTTCCACCCATGGGAATCATCGACATCGATTCGGTTCCGCCCGCTACCATTACCTCGGCGGCGCCGCTCATGATGCGTTCGGCAGCCGTAGCAATCGCTTGCAAGCCGGACGAACAGAAGCGATTGATGGTCACTGCCGATACCTCGACGGGCAATCCCGCGCGCAGCGACGCGATGCGGGCCACGTTCATGCCCTGCTCGGCTTCGGGCATGGCGCAGCCGAGGATTACGTCTTCAATTTCTTTGGGATCGAGCTGTGGAACGCGATCGAGCGCTCCCTTGATCGCAACGGCAGCCATTTCATCAGGACGCGTTGACCGCAGCGTTCCCTTGAACGCGCGTCCCACTGGAGTGCGGACGGAAGAAACCACAACGACTTCACGCATAACATAATTTTACCGCAGAGGACGCGAGGGCGCAGAGAATGGAAGAGTGCACATGAGAGGCGTGTTATGGAAGCAGTCTTGATGGCTGCCCGTCAAGGCTCGGATGACTAACCGCTTCCCTTCTTCAACTGCTGTTTCCATCCGAGCACTCGCGCCTTGTTGCCTTCCGCCTCGGCCTCGGGAACCATTCCTTTTTTCTGATACAGAATCGAGAGGCTGGTGTGCGCCAGAATGTCGTCGGGATCGATTTCTGTAATTTGCCGGGAGACTTCGATCGCTTCGTCGAAGCGGTTGAGGTCCTGCAGCGCGCGGCTCAGTCCATGTAGCGCGTCGGTGAACTTTGGGTCGGCGGCTAGAGCCTGCCGGTACTCCTCGACTGCCTGCTCGTGATGGCCTTCTAGAACCAGATCGAGCGCGGCATAGTAGTGATGCTCGGCCAATTGGCGCGGCGTTTCTTGGGTGCTGGCCGGATCGTCGGGCATGGGGGTGGACTGAGGTGATTCTAGCAAGACGGGCTACAGCGTGGCGCTGGTGCTGGCGGCGGGGGCCGAGCTGCGCTCGGCTGGGCAGGTGAGGGCACCTGCCCCTACGCAACCTTCCTGCCCCTCGCACCTTGGACCGCCTAAGGCAGACTTCGTTACGCGTTCTCCGGCTTCCAGCGCAGGACCGGTTTGCGCGCAGCGGCGGTTTCGTCCAGACGCGAAATGCGCGTGTTGTGCGGAGCGTCGATCACGTACTGCGGATCTTCTTCCACTTCTTCGGCGATCGACTTCATGGCTTCGATGAAAAGATCCAGTTCTTCTAAGGGCTCGCTCTCGGTCGGCTCGATCATCAGCGCGCCGTTTACGATTAGCGGGAAGGCCGTGGTATAGGGATGGAAGCCGTAATCGATCAGGCGTTTGGCCAGGTCCATGGTTTTGACGCCCTTCTTCGATTGCACCTTGTCACTGAAGACGACTTCATGCATCGAGGGCGTTTTGTACGGCAAATCGTAAACACCTTCGAGGCCTTTGCGGATGTAGTTGGCATTGAGCACGGCGTCTTCGGTGGTTTGGCGCAGGCCATCGGGGCCGTTGGCGAAGATGTAGGCTAGGGCGCGGATAAACATTCCGAAATTTCCGTAGAACGCACGCACGCGGCCTACCGACTGCGGACGGTTGTATTCGAAGCCCAGCGTGCCATCTGGCTTGGTGATGACGACGGGCGTCGGAAGAAATGGCGCCAGCATCTTTTTTACAGCTACCGGGCCCGAGCCGGGACCGCCTCCGCCATGCGGCGTGGAAAAAGTTTTGTGGAGGTTCAGGTGCATGAGATCTACGCCGAAATCTCCGGGGCGCGCTTTGCCGACTAGCGCGTTCATGTTGGCGCCGTCCATGTAGAGCAGACCGCCTTTGGCGTGCATGAGTTCGGCGATCTTGTCGATCTCCTGCTCGAAAACGCCTAGCGTGTTGGGATTGGTGACCATCAACGCGGCTACATCTTCATTCATCTGCGCCGCGAGCGCTGCCACGTCTACCATGCCGCGGTCGTTCGATTTCAAATTTTCTACCGCGTAACCGACTGTGGCCGCGGTCGCTGGATTGGTGCCGTGTGCCGAGTCTGGAATCAGAATCTTTTTGCGCGCATTGCCTTGGGACTGGTGATAGGCGCGGACCAGGAGCAATCCGGTGAGTTCGCCGTGCGCGCCGGCGGCGGGTTGCAGGGTGATCGCATCCATGCCGGTGATTTCCAGAAGGCAGTCGCTAAGCGTCTTCATGATGCGCAATGCGCCTTGCGAAATTTTCTCGGCCTGATAGGGATGGCCGTTGGCCAGGCCTTCTACGCGCGCTACAAACTCGTTCACGCGCGGGTTGTACTTCATGGTGCAGGAGCCTAGCGGATACATGCCTAGATCGATGGCGTAGTTCCAGGTGGAGAGGCGCGTGAAGTGGCGGATAATTTCTATCTCGCTAACCTCGGGCATATTGCCTAGATCTTTTCTTTCTTGCTTGCCCAACAGTTTTGCTGTGTCCACTTCTGGGACATCGAGCGGGGGAAGCTTCCAGGCGGCTTTGCCGGGCGATGACTTCTCGAAGATCAGGCCTTCGTTCTGGCTGATGTGACGCGTGGCTTTGCGAGTTACGTGATTCATAGCGATTTATTTGTCCGAGAATATTTGTTCACGAGTCCTAGGTCGATGATTTCTGGCGGCGGCACGGTCCAGGCGCCGGTTCCATTACAGGCTGTGCAAACGCCCGTTCCAGAGCACGCCCGACATTTCCGTTGCTCGTCGCTGTTGTCATGATTGCGCTGAGCATCGAGGCCGGAGCCGTTGCATTGGGCGCAGCTTCCGTTGCCGAAGCACGAGGTGCAGGTATTTCTTGATCCCTTCATCATCATCGCAGCGCCTCCTCGGGCTCGACGTCTTTCATCGTTCGAACCGAGCGTTCACTCTCGGCGACGAGGCCGACTGCGGTGTCGATCATCGAACGCGTGGTCAGCTCGGTGCAGCACCAGAGAGCGGCGTTGCCCAATTCTGGATAGAACTTCTTCATGGGCAGGCCGCCAACCATTTTGTGTCCGAGCAGGCGCGAGTTGATAGCGTAAGGATCTTCGCTGGTCTGGACTACGAACTCGTTGAATCTTGGCGCACCGGCGAACAATACCTTGGCATGTTTATTGAACTGGTCGACGGCATAGGCGGTTTTCGCTAGATTCTGCTTCGCCAGTTCGCGCAGGCCGATTTTGCCGTAGACGGTCATGAAGATGTTCACCATGAGCGCTACCAGGGCCTGGTTGGTGCAGATGTTTGAGGTCGCCTTCTCGCGCCGGATGTGCTGCTCGCGGGTGGCTAGCGTCAGCACGAAGCCGCGCTTGCCATTTTTATCGAAGGCCTGACCGGCTAGGCGGCCCGGCATCTGACGAACGAATTTCTCTTTGGTGGCGAGGACGCCGCAGTACGGACCACCGAATCCTAGGGGCACTCCGAAGGACTGCGCTTCCATGGCTACGATGTCGGCGGTGCGCGGCGGCTCGACTATGCCTAGCGACACGGCTTCGGCAATCGAGACTATCAGCAACGCTCCGCGTTTGTGCGCGATCTCGGCGATGGCTTCGACATCTTCGATCGTTCCGAAGAAATTCGGCGACTGGATCAGGACGCACGCCGTGTCGTCGTTTATCGTCTTCTCGAGTTCCCTCAGGTTTACTTGGCCCGTGTCAGTAAACGGAACGGTGTGCAGCGGAATCGCCTGGTGCGTGGCGTAGGTGTTGAGCACCTCGCGATACTCGGGATGCAGGTTGCGCGCGATTACTGCCGAATGCTTTCCCGTGATGCGGACCGCCATCATCACGGCTTCGGCTGCCCCGGTTGAGCCGTCATACATCGAGGCATTGGCCAGGTCCATGCCGGTGAGTTCGGAGATCATGGTCTGGAACTCGAAGATGGCCTGCAGCGTGCCCTGCGCGAACTCCGCCTGGTAAGGCGTGTAGGACGTCAGGAACTCGCCCCGCTGCACCAACGCGTCAATGACCACAGGGCGGTAATGGAAATAAGCACCGGCGCCGAGAAAGCTGGCGTAACCTTCGCCGTTTTCTTTGGCGCGTTGCTTGAACCAGTCGACGATTTCCGACTCGGCCATTTGCCGCGGGATGGCGAGATCGCGCGACAGACGGTACTCGGCGGGGATTGGCGAGAAAAGCTCGTCCACGGAACGGATGCCGATCGCTTGCAACATGGCGGCGCGATCCGCGGGAGATTTAGGTAGATATCTCATGGGAACCTTTATTGGATGTGGGATGAGGCCGTTTGGATTTTGCTGGAGTCATCGTCGGGCGATTGCAGAAGTCAGAAGTCAAATTGCAAAAGTACAACCCTTCGCTTGCAGCCGCATCGGTGGGGACGAAGGGGTTCACTTCTGCAATCTGACCTCTAACCTCTGCAATGCTGTTAATGTCCCGCCTCTTCGCTCACAAATTTGTCGTAGTCGGGCGCGGAGAGCAATGCATTCAGCTCCGCCGCGTCTTTCACTTTGATCTTGACCATCCAGGCGCCATGGGCGTCTTTGTTCACTTGCTCCGGAGCCGTGGCTAGCGCTTCATTCACGCCGGTTACGGTTCCCGAGACCGGAGCGAATAGATCGGACACGGCTTTCACCGACTCGACCGTGCCGAAGGGCTTGCCGGTGGTGATCTCGGCTCCCACCTTGGGGAGTTCCACGAACACGATGTCGCCGAGCGACTCCTGGGCGTGGTCGGTGATGCCGATGGTGCCATCGGGGGTGATCCATTCATGTTCTTTTGTATATTTGCGGTCGGTTGGGTATGGCATTGGTCGCTTCGCTCCTAGCGTTTCAGCGGTTCGCTGTTCGTCGTTCGCTCGCCCACCCTAAACGTCGCAAAAGGCGCGGCGCTTAGGATGGGGCACCTTCGGTAGTTAAGATTTTTTCGGACGCTTATAAAATGGCGTCGGCACTACTCTTGCTTTTACTCCCTGGCCTCGGATTTCTACTTTTACGTCGGTGCCAATCGCGGCTTTGTCGGGCGGGACGTAGGCTAGCGCTATATTTTTTTTCAGAAATGGCGCCGGAGAACCGCTGGTTACGTAGCCTATCTCCCTTCCGGCATCGTCAAGAATCTTGTATCCGTCGCGGGCTATGCCCCGGTCTACCATTTCGAGACCGACCAGCGTTTTTTTCACGCCTTCTGATTTCGCCTTCTCCAGCGCGGCTCGGCCGATGAACTCCGGCTTCTCCATTTTGCAGAAACGATCTAGGCCGGCTTCCCACACGTTGATCGTATCGGTGATTTCGTGGCCATAGAGGGGAAGTTTGCCTTCAAGCCGCAGCGTGTTGCGCGCACCCAGACCGCAGGGGACGATGCCAAACTCTTTTCCGGCTTCCAGAATTTCGTACCAGACTCGGGCGCTGGTCTTCTCATCCGGCGGGATGTAAATCTCGAAGCCATCTTCGGCGGTATAGCCGGTGCGGCCCATCAGGATATTCTTCAGGTCGCATACGGTGCCGCGCGTCACCCAGTAGAACTTCACAGTGCTCAGGTCGGCATCGGTCAGCTTTTGAAGCACGTCTACGGCCTTCGGACCCTGGATGGCAATCTGCGTGAAGTCGTCGGAGAGATGTTCGACTTTGCAGTCGAACTGGCGCGTATTTTCGTACACCCAGTTGAAATCCTTTTCGCGCGTTCCGGCGTTGATTACAAGCAGGTACTCGTCTTCGCCTAGGCGGTGAACGATGACGTCGTCGACGAAAGTTCCTTGCGGATAGAGCAACGCGGAATACTGCGCCTGCCCGATGGCCAGGCGCGAGGCATCGTTCATCGAGATATGCTGCACGGCGGCTAGCGCTTCACGTCCGGCCAGGCGGATATCGCCCATGTGGCTTACGTCGAAGATGCCAACGCCGGTGCGGACGGCCATGTGCTCGTTGACAATGCCACAGCCGATCGCAGCGGGGTATTCGACCGGCATGTCCCAGCCGTTGAACTCGACCATTTTGGCGCCCATCTGGCGATGGACGGCGTTCAAGGCAGTCTTGCGGACATTGCCTGGGACGACGGGCGGAGTGGCTTCAGCAACCGACACGAAAAACCTCGGTCAGAATCGTCAGACAGTGGCTGGCTGCCGGAAATCTGGAACTGACTAAGTTAACACAGAGGCAGGTGTCAGGTCTCAGGTGTCAGGTCTCAGGAAAACCAAAAACATCCCGTAACCGGGCCGGGGTTGATCTTCCTGAGACCTGACACCTGACAGCTGAAACCTGCTCCTGTGACTTCGGTTATGTTTCTTCGCTGCGGTTGCCGGACTAAACTCCAGGCATGTCCTCGAAACCGAGCGCACGCCTTATCGTCTGCGCGCAGTGCGAGCGGCCCGAAGCGCAATGCTGGTGCGAAAAATACTGCGCGTTGTGCCAGTCGCAAATGGACGTCCACCTGTGCACTGACGGGCTCATGTACTGCGAGGGTTGCCGCAGCGCCTGCGACTACAAACTGGCTAACTAGCGCGGATCGTTACCACTTTCTCCGCGCTTGACCTCGCGGCGGTGAGTCCCAAATCTTCGTCCAATTAAATATCGGACCCAGCAAGGCTACTATCCCAAGTAAAGCCACAAAGGGTGCAAAGACCAATCCACCAAACCAGTTTCGATGAGAGAAACCTAAACCGCCACGGGAATAGTAGAGTCCGAAGGCGATGGCCATCACACCGACAATCCCACATCCGACCCGCTTCAACCTCGGCAGACTAGATTCCCTGAACATTTTGCCTCAAATTACAACTGCTTCCTTGTACTCTCCGTACACCTTCCGCATGGCGTCTGAGATTTCGCCTACCGTCGCATTCGCCTCTACCGCTGTCAGGATTCGCGGCATCAGATTTTCGCCGGAGCGTGCTGTATCTTCAACGGCGCGGATCGCGGCTTGCCAAGTCGCCACATTTCGTTTTGCGCGCAACGCTCGCAAGCGCTCTACCTGTTTCGGCTCTAGAGCCGGATCAATGCGTTGGATCGGCACGGCGTGCTCTTGTTCGATGTGGAAGCGATTCACGCCAACTACCACCGCTTCTTCCCGATCGACGGCCGTTTGATATTCGTAGGCTGCATTTTGAATTTCCTGCTGCACGTATCCGCGCTCGATGGCTTTGAGCATGCCGCCCATGGCTTCGATTTTTTCGAGGTAATCGACGGCTCGTTTTTCGATTTCACTGGTCAGCGATTCGACGTAATACGAACCGGCCAGCGGATCGACCGTTTGCGGCACGCCTGACTCGAACGCGATTACCTGCTGCGTGCGCAGTGCGATTCGCGCCGAAGCTTCGGTGGGCAACGCCAGCGCTTCGTCAAATGAATTCGTGTGCAGAGACTGCGTTCCGCCCAGCACGGCCGCCATCGCCTGGATCGCGGTGCGGACGATGTTGTTTTCCGGTTGCTGCGCGGTTAGCGTGGAACCGGCCGTCTGGGTGTGGAAGCGCAGCATCCACGATTTTGGATTTTTCGCCTGGAAACGGTCGCGCATGATCTTCGCCCACATGCGGCGGGCGGCGCGGTATTTCGCAACCTCCTCCAGAAAATTACTGTGAGCATTGAAGAAGAACGAAAGCCTCGGCGCGAACTTGTCGACATCGAGGCCGGCTTTTATCGCCGCTTCCACGTAGGCGATGCCATTGCCCAGCGTGAAGGCGACTTCTTGCACTGCCGTCGATCCGGCCTCGCGCATGTGATATCCGGAGATCGAAATTGTGTTCCAGTCCGGCACGTTCACGTTTGTCCAAGCAAAAAGGTCGGTGATGATGCGCATCGCCTGGTGCGGCGGATAGATATAGGTTCCGCGGGCGATGTATTCCTTGAGCACATCGTTTTGCACCGTGCCTGAGAGTTTGCGAATGTCCATGCCCTGGCGCTTGGCTACGGCCACATACAGCGCCAGCAAGATCGAGGCGGTGGCATTGATGGTCATCGATGTGGAAATCTTGGTCAGGTCGATGCCATCGAACAGGCGCTGCATGTCTTCGATGGAATCGATGGCTACGCCGACTTTGCCCACCTCCCCGACGGCCAGCGGATTATCGGAATCGAGACCGATTTGCGTGGGCAGATCGAAGGCAACCGACAGGCCAGTGGTGCCGTTTGCTAACAGATACTTGTAGCGCTTGTTCGATTCCTCGGCGTCGCCCATGCCAGCGTACTGGCGCATGGTCCAGAGGCGGCCGCGATACAGGGTGGCTTGCACGCCTCGGGTGTAGGGGAATTGTCCGGGGTAGCCAACGTCGCGGTCGTAGTCCCACGTTGCTAGTTCGGCGGGTGTGTAGAGGGGACGAACCGGGATGTGAGAGGAAGTTTCTTGTTGTAGGGCGGGAGTTGCCCGCTTGGTTGCGGGTTCGGCCGTCTTAAGTTCGGTCATGGTGTCCTGCCCTTCTTGACTGGAGCTTGTCGCCGCTGCTCTCGCTTCTACAGTTTGCTGAAAACTCGATTCGCGTTGCGCGGCCCCTAAAGGGGGATCTCAACTTAGAGGACCGATGGTATCGCTAAAAGCGATGCCCTGATACGAAACGCGAGTTTTTCAGCAAACTTTCAGCTTTTCGCTCTTCTTCCTTGCTTTACGCGCCAAAACGAGCTCAGTCCGAACCATGCGAAGGAAACAGTGAAGAACACTGCCAGCAGCAAGCGCCCCGGTCCGGTGGCGTGGCCGGACTGGTACCTGCCATACTCACGCACTCCGGCCATGGCTCCGACCACAGCCATCGCCAGGAACGTGAATCCGGTCACTTCCAGCCAGAGTTGGCGGAGCACGCGTGCGAAAGAGACGGCGGTGGCGCGGAGTGCGGCCAAGGCCGCCCGGCCCATCCGGCTGCGCTCGATCACATTGACGGCGGCTTGGAAAAGCAGCCTGATTTTTCTTAAGGTTTGGCCGTCCATCATTATTCCAGCAACTCCGCTACCGCACTGCGTCACCACGGTCGATTTTAGCAGCGGGCGGGGGTACAATGACGATGGGTGAGATCACTAATACCTGTGATGCCACCCGTGAGCGGCGTCCGACGCCAGGGGGATTCGTGGATCAGCAACTGAAGCAGCTCATGAAGGAACTTGGCGACGCGATCAACGAATCTCTTTCCGATTCGGAGCAGATCGCGGAAGTCGTGGCCCGCATCAAAGAAGGCGGCTACGATATTTTTCTCGTTCTCGAAGCCACTATCGGAGTCAGCAAGCAGGGAGAAAACACCACCGACAAGACTTCCCTGGTCTCCACTCTCAGCACCAATGCCGAGCTCAAGATCAGCGATCAGGATCTGAAGTTTCTCAAGTCGCTGCGCATCAAGCTCGAGGACGACGAAGACTAGCGGTATGCCACCGTTTTCCCAGGGCTTTCTAAGTCAAGAGCGGCGACCATCGGCAGTGGGCCATTTTGCCAGGAAAACAGCCACCACAAAGGGCACGAAGGTTCGCGAATAAACGGCTGGAACGAGGGTCCGAGCGAGATTAGGGGCAGGGTAAAATCTTCCGATTTTCCGCCCAATTTTCCCTTCCCAAAATAGGAAAAACGTTGCAGGTTGGGTCTTGTCGTCTGGTAAGATTGACGACTCCACAAACAAATTGCCTCTTAACAGCATCTTATGGGGGCGGTGCCTTTGCCGGAAATGGACTTCGGCGTGCACCTGGAACGGGGAAGTGTTGTCCTACGGCCGGTCTCCCGCGGTCGTTAAAACGCCCACTACATACGCTAGTGGGGCCGATCGCTTCTTTTGGTTAGTTCGCTTTTTGGGCAACTGGTTCGTAGATGAGGTACCGGATATGGATTCCCAGGCTTCACACTCACCATTGACGCTAGGCCTTCTTCCCGAGCCTCGCACCCGTTGGGGAAGGTTTGTTCTTAGTTACGGGATGCAAACGGTGGTCGTGTCGTTCTTCGTTCTGATCGCCATCCTGTACCCGGAAGTGTTGGTGTTACCGGTGCGCGACTACCACTTCGTAAGCCTGGTGAGCACTGCGCCCCCGATTCCGCAGGCTCCAGCGCCGGTCAAGCATTTTTCTCTTCCCGTTCCCAAGGTTACAGAACCTACGGAACCGGTGACGCCGCGGCCGCAAGCGATGCGCGTTCCGGCCGAATTGGTGCAGAAGAAGCTGCCCGTGCCCGAGGAGCAGGCTCCTAAGATCAATTTGGCCGCCAAGAAAGAAGTTCTGCCCGATTTAAAGCCGGAAATTCCGCGGCCGCCGGTCAAAACGAACGTGTTCTCCAACGGAAGTTCGGCAACGCCCACCATGGCAGCCGCACCGCAGAAAGTACAAACGGGAGGCTTCGGCGATCCGAATGGCGTGCCCGCATCTGACAATCACGGCCGCCCGGTGACAATCGCGCAGGGCGGCTCGTATGACATGCCCTATGGGGGTGGTTCCGGCAACGGCACTGGCGGATCGCATGGCGCACGCGGGGTAGTCGCGAGCACAGGTTTTGGCAGTGGCGTGGCTACGGGGAATAGTTCGGGCCCGATTTCGGGCTCGCGCAGCATGGTTCGCCAAGGAGCGTTCGGAGACGCCGACGTAGTCGCAGTGTCGCAGCCGAAAGCCAAGTCCGCCGAACCCGCAGTCAAGACCTTGCCGGTGGAAATCACATATAAGCCGCGTCCGGTTTACACTGAGGAAGGACGACACCTGAAAATTGAGGGTGAGGTTCTGCTCGAAGTCGTGTTTTCATCGACCGGGCAGATTCGTATCGTGAAGGTGGTGCACGGTCTCGGCCACGGGCTGGATGAATCGGCGATGCACGCCGCGGAGAAAATTCAGTTTAAGCCGGCCCAGAAGGACGGTCACCCCGCGGACTACGACGCGATATTGCACATCGAGTTTCAACTGGCATCCTAGCAACCGCATCATAGTAAAATGAATCAGATTAAAATGTTGCGCTCCCCGTCAGCACTTTTTGCGCTCTCTCTGGTCTGCTGCGTCGCTTCACTGTTCACCCAGACTTCGTTCACCCAGACTGCCGTGGCTCAGACCTCCCCGCAGCCGCAACTCGCGACTCGAGACGCTGCCGGTCAACAAGCCAGCGTCGCTGCCAGCAGCTTCGATCAGGCTATCGATCGAGCGATCGAGCGCGAACATTTGTTCGTGGCGCAGATGAAACAACTTCATCCGCTGGTGGAAACTTATCTCCAGAATCTCAAGGAAGACAAACAACTCGACGCCAGCGTCCCGAGCAGCGACGTATATTTCCTGGGGCGATTGGATATGAGCGAGGGGACGGAGGACCGCGCTTTCACTTCGCCTACAACGGCGGGCCTCGGCAAACGGATGATTAGCAAGCTGAAGGATGTTTATTCCATGAGGTTCCTGCCGCTGGGCTTTGCTCAGATGGTGGTGCTCGATCAGGATTTTCAGCGTAAGTACTACGATTTCACCTTTGTGCGCCGCGAATTTCTTGGCGAAGTGCGCTGCATCGTCATGGACGTAGCTCCGAAGAAGGACGCGGGCAAGGGCCGGTTTCTTGGCCGTATCTGGATCGAGGATCAGGATTACAACATCGTACGTTTCAACGGGACTTACTATCCTCATCCGCGCGCCAGTTATTATCTGCACTTTGATAGCTGGCGGCAGAACCTGCGGCCAGGCGTGTGGCTACCTTCAATGATTTATTCCGAAGAATCGGATCTGAAATATCGTCTTGGGCAGACGCTGGATTACAAGGCGCAGACGCGGCTCTGGGGCTACAACCTGAGGGATCTCCGCCGCAACTCGGAGTTCACCGAGATCACGGTCGACGCTCCACAGGCGGTGCAGGACCAGAGTCAGAAGGCGCAGGATGCCACGCCCATCGAAGCGCAGCGGCAGTGGGAACGCCAGGCGGAAATCAACGTACTGGACCGTCTGCAGCAGATTGGCCTGCTCGCGCCGGAAGGCGAAATCGACAAGGTGTTATCGACCGTCGTCAACAATGTGATGGTCACTAATAACTTGGACATTCAACCGGAGATCAGGTGCCGCGTGCTGATGACCACACCGCTCGAATCGTTCACCATTGGCCATACCATCGTGATGAGCCGCGGCATGATCGATGTGCTGCCCGACGAAGCGTCTCTGGCCATGATTCTGACTCACGAACTGGCGCACATCGTGCTCGGCCATCACCTCGATACCAAGCTCGCCTTCAATGACCGCATGTTCTTCCCCGATGAGCGGACTTTCGAGCGCATGGATTTTGCCCGCGATAAGGGTGAGGAAGAAGCCGCCGACAAGAAAGCCATTGAACTGCTGAACAATTCGCCTTACAAGGACAAACTTAGCAATGCCGGATTGTTCCTCAAAGCAGTGCAGGCGCGCGCTCCGGCGCTGAAGAATTTGATTCGGGCGCACCTGGGCGACAGCCTGCTTAACGGTGATGCCACTCGTATGTCGTCGTTGATGACGGCCTCGCCGCAATTCGATCCCAAGAAGACCGATCAGGTCGCGGCGCTTCCTCTCGGTGGCCGGGTCAAGATTGACCCTTGGAACGATCAACTGGAATTGATCAAGACCAAGCCGGTGGTCGTCACCACGGCAGCGGAGAAGATGCCCTTTGAAGTCACGCCCTTCTTCCCGTTCCTTACCCGGCTGGGCACGGCAGTTCCGGAAAAAGAGGCTCCCGCCGCGGAAAAGACGGCGGCAGCTCCGTCGGGACGGTAAGACAAACTTTGGCTTAAAGGTTGCAGAGTTTCAAGTTTCAACCGTATGCGAGGAATTCTCGGCGTGGGCTTTGAAAATGAAACCGGCGGAAAAAATCAGGGGAAGCCCTTTGCCAGGCGCAACAGGGCTTTTCGACGAGACTATTGCGTTCCCAAGCTGCTGCCGACTTGCGAGAAAACGGTGTTGGCATTGCTGCCAATCAGCTTGACCGTGCCGATCACGATGACCAAGATTACCGCAAGCATGACGGCGTATTCGGCTACGTCTTGACCGCGCTCTTCAGCCCAAAGCTGACGGATTTTTTTGATCATTGTTTGCCCCCGATCAACGGCGCGGTCCAGACTTCGGACTTGCTCCTCGGGACAGTCGCTCGCCGTCGCGTGATTGTTAAACTATCGTAAATGGACGCCTCCCCCAATAGCACAAGTGTGCCCCGTGTAGCACTATCGTGCTAGCCCTCAGGGATTTCCCTGAGATCCTGCCAACCTGTTGATTACGCGTTAATTGCGCAATCTTGCATGCGCAATACTGATTTACATTGTAGGCTTGCCTCATGTCCACTAGTTGGACTCTATCGATTAACGGCAAGCGGTTGCGCGCTCACGCGGCAATTCTGGCGCTCTGCTTGTGGTCAGTCTATGGATGGAACGTCGCCACGCCGGGCTTGCTCGACCGCAATGGAAACTTGAAAGGGACCGACTTTTCGCAATTTTATACGCTCGGATCGGTGGGCCTTGTGCACCGGGCCGCCGACCTGTACAACGAAGAGGCGCAAGCCGAAGTCATTGCCCGCCGCATTCCCGGCGCAGCCGGAATCCGATATATTCCGCTCTACCCGCCGCAGGTCTCCATCTTTTTCGCGCCGCTGGCAGTTTTGCCCTACAGCACAGCGCTGGTCATTTGGCTGGTCTCAAGCGCACTGCTTTACGGCGTCTGTTGCTACTGGCTGTGGCGGGCGTGCCCACAGTTGCGGAAAGAAGGCTGGACTGTGCTGCTGCTGGCGATCGCATTTCCCGGCTTCTTCCACTTGATCGCATGGGGACAGACGTCGGCGCTGGCGCTTGCCTGCTTCACGGCGGGATTTTTTCTTTTCCGGAACGATCGGCCGTTTCTGGCAGGACTGGCACTGGGATGCCTGATCTTTAAACCGCAGCTGGGAATCGCTGCCGCCTTCGTGTTTGTGTACACGCGCGCGTGGCGAGTCATCGCCGGAGGGATTCTGTCGGCGGCCGCGCAGTTGGCGGTGCCCGCGCTCTATTACGGCGCTGATTCAGTGCGCGCCTGGGTGCGCATTATGACCACCGTGGTTTATCACGTGGTTGAATTCCGGCCGTATCAGACACACTCGCTGCGGATCTTCTGGACCATACTCATTCCCGGACACACGCTGCCGTTTGCGCTCTACGTCGTCAGCGCGCTCGTGATATTGGGATTGACGGCGGCAGTATGGGCCCACCGCCCGACACTTCCTTTGGCGCTCCGCTACTCGTCGCTGCTCGTCGCGAGCGTTTTGGTGGCGCCACACCTGATCGTGTATGACCTGGTGATTCTCGCTCCGGTATTTCTGCTGCTGTGGGACTGGGTTGTGGCTCACTCGTCATCATTGATCGCACAGCCGCCGGGCTCCGCTGGCTACATGGCAGCCGTTCTTTACCTGGGATACCTTTCGCCGCTCGCTGGCGGGCCCATCGCCCGCTGGACACATCTGCAAATCTCAGTCGTGCTGATGAGCGTTTTGGTTTGGATGATCTGGCGGGCGGGCCGTCGTTGGTCGTTAGTCGTCGGTCGTTAGTCGTTGGTTGATGGTTGTTGGAGGGCATGCAAACGACTAGCGACTATCGACCATCGACTGACCTTTACACAATCGTCTTCAGCGGAAGGCCCTGGTTTACGGCGAACAGCGCCAACTCCAGACGCGTGGAAACTCCCAGTTTGTCGAAGATATTGCTGAGGTGGTGCTTCACCGTATCCTCGCTGATCTTGAAATACTCGGCGATTTCCCGGTTGGCATAGCCGGCCACGACGGCGGATACGATCTCCAATTCGCGCGGCGTCAGCCCGAATTTTTTCTGCTTCGTTTCTTCGTTCGTACTCTGCATCAGGTTGCGCAGGTACTGCACCAGGTTGGAGACGCTGTCGCGGCCTACCCAGTACTCCCCGGCCATCACGGCGTGAATGCTCTTGAGCAAGAGTTGAGTTGCGGAATCTTTGAGGACTACGCCACGCGCTCCGAGTTGCAGCGCCTCTACCATCTGCTTTTTTTCGACCGCCGCCGTCAGCAGGATGATGCGCACCGCCCCCGCACCGCCGGAGCGGGTGCTCAAATCGCGCAAGGCATCGAGGCCGGTGTGGTGCGGCATGGCGAGATCGAGGAGCAGAATGTCGGGCTTGATCTCGGTTGCCAGTTTCACCGCCTCGAGGCCATCGCAGGCTTCGCCCACCACTTTCATATCGCCTTCGGATTCGAGCAGGCGTCGCAGTCCGTCGCGGAAAATGGGGTGATCGTCGGCAATCACAATGCGTATGGGATGAGCTCGTTTTTCCGTCATTGGCTGATCCGTGATGGGCTTATCGGTTATTGACTTACCGGCGACGGGCCTATCCGCGGTTGACCTATCCATGATTTGCCTTCCTTGCCGGAGGTATCCGGACTTCGAGCCTGGCGCCGTGCCCCGGAGTCGATTCTATCGCGAGTTCGCCCGCCAGCAGGCGTACTCTTTCCCGGATTACGGCCGGCCCCTTGCCGGTCGATTCCAGCTCCGCGTTCGAGAGCCTTCCGGAAAAAGAAAACCCTTTGCCGTCGTCTTCCACCGTCAATTGCAGATTCCCCGCCCGCTGCGCCAACCGTACCAGCACATGGTGCGCTCCACTATGCTTGCGGATGTTCACCAGGCTTTCCTGCACAATACGCGCCAGCTCCCGGCAGCCCTTCTGCGCCAGATCCACTCGTTCCAGTTCGCTGACGAACTCGGCCGCAATTCCCGTCTCGCGCCGGAAACGCTCGACCGTGTCGGAAATGAAACCCAGCAGCCGATCCGCATCCACTTCGAACGACTTCATGGCCTGCATCAGTTCGCGCAACTTCAGAACTTCTTCGCGCAGGAGTTTCTGGATCCGCCCCAGCTCCGCCTTCACTAGCGGCGAGTGTTCTCCCGACTGTCGCCGCAGTACGTCGATCTGCATTTCGACGGCGATCAGCGATTGAATCGCTCCATCGTGAAGTTCACGCGCGAATCGCGACCGCTCCACCGCTCCCGCCCGCTCGCGCAACCGCCGCATCAGGTACACGTTGTAGATTGCCGGGGCTACCTGCTGCGCAAATTCCTGCAAGAAACGTAATTCTTCCTCCGGATCCCCCATTATCGCGGGATCGAACAGGAAAACCCGGCCCGACCACTCGGCGCCGAACACCAGCCCGACTGAAACCATCGCGCCGAACTTCTCCACTCCTGCCAGCGCATCCAGAAATTCAGGGCTCGAGTCGCGCAGGCGCCCGCCGTCCCGATCGAGCAGCACGGTGTGAAAGCCGGTGGCACGACGCGAGGCGTAAATGGCGTCCGCAGGCGAGTCGAAGAGATAGACTTTCTCGCGTTCCGGCAGAGCCTCGCGCCAGCGCAGGGTTTCGAGATTCTCGGCGCCACGAGTTATCTCCGCCAGAAATACCCGGTAACTGTGCGCCTCCTGCGAGGCACTGAGCACACGGCGGGCACCATAGATGCTCATCACTTCGCCCATAATCTGCTGCATGGTGCCGGTCAGTCCTGCCTCGACCCGCGTCGAACTGAGAACGCGGGTGATCACAGCACGTTCCGCCCGCACTTTTTTCTGGTTTTCCGACATGTAGCCGAGCAGAAATCCGAGCACAATCAGATACACGGAGAACATCACCAACTGCTGCGGATCCAGTTCATGCGGGCTCACACCCAGTTGCAGGAAGTGCGTCCACTTCAATTCCGCGCGCACCAGGAACGCTTCGATCCACAGCAGCACGACCGCAGTGACGGCCGTGGCCACGGTTTCCCAAAGTCCCCAGCGGTAAGCGGCCGCCGCCAACACGAAGACGAAGAAGAGCACGAATGGTCCGCGTTGTGCGGTCGCAAACAGGTAAATCAACACTGGCCAGACAACATCCGCGGCGTGCACCACCAGACGGAAAGCCCTGGTGGACTGCGGCCGGAAGCGCAGCAGCAACATCACCACGACCGCGTGCACGAAGTACACGGTGAGCAGCCAGAACAGCCAGCGCGAATGGGCAAAACCGTGCACGGGCTCCATCCAGAGAGTCACTTCGGCCGCGATCGCCAGCGCCACCCGCGCCGTCGCCAGCCAGCGCTCGGTGCGCCGAATCTCGCCCGCACTGAGCGGCGCCCGGAAGCGCCAGAGATCACGGTAATGAGGGAGCATCCAAGACAAGGGAGTCTCGTTAATCAAGCGATCAAGATTGAATAGCTAAGGTTAGCGATACATTGTAAATGGAAGCGCCCATTCTAACTCGACACAACTCCATGAACTGGTTACGGCGGAGCCGGGTGCTTGCCCACCCTTCTGTCGGCGGACGGGAGACGCGGCAAGCCGCGTCTCTACGAAAAAATCTGCCTGACAGCAGGTTACCTTGGTAATCCTTCTCCAACCTCCCGTCAACCTCTAGAATGAACTCGGAGCAGTCTGCCTTTGGCCGCACGCACTAAACTCTGGGTCTCTCTGCTGGTCGCGCTGGTGGTCGCCCAGATTTCGATGTCTCTGCTCATGCATCGGGGAGCGGCGCTCACTATTGCCAGCGACCTCGTGCAGGGCAGTCTGTTGTTAGTTGCCACCCTCACGTTCCTGCCCAATATCTCGCGCTCGCGCTGCCCCACTGTGCATATCCGGCTGTTCTGGATCCTGATGAGCGTGGGCATGCTCTTCTGGCTGGTTTACCAGTGCATGTGGAGTTACTTTGAAGTCTTCAAGCGCGTAGACGTGCCCGATCCCTTCCTTGGTGACGTTGTTCTTTTCCTGCATTTGGTGCCCATGATCGCCGCCCTGGCCGTGCTTCCTCATTTGCGGGAAGATGAGCGCGATGAACGCATCCGCATGCTCGACTTTACCCTCCTGTTGACTTGGTGGGTCTTCGTTTATGTGTACAGTGTTATCCCGTGGCAAACGGTACAAGTCGATGAAGCAACTTACAGCGCCAATTTCAACCTGGCATATCTGACCGAGAAACTCGTTCTCCTGGGGGCGCTTGCCATCCTCGCCTACACGACAGACGGCGGCTGGCGCCAGCTTTACGGACAGTTGCTTGGCGCCAGCGCACTTTACGCTTCCAGTTCGTATGTCGCCAACTGGGCGATCGGTCACAAGCTTTACTATAGTGGCAGCCTCTATGACATCCCGCTGACCGTTTCCATCGCGTGGATGGCCGCAACTCCCTTGCTTGCTCTTCGCCTCCACCTCTCCGACTCGAAACCATCGCGGCCGGTGCTGGGCATCTGGATCACACGGCTGAGCATGTTTGCTCTGTTCAGCATCCTCTGGGCCGCCATGCATGCCGAATTGGATTCAGCGCTACCATCTTCGGTGAGAGCTTTTCGCATAACCGTCAGTCTTTTGACCATGGTCGTGATGGGAGTTGTGGTGTTCTGGCGGCAACGCCTGCTCCGTGACGAGCTTTCGCTGTTGCTCGAAAGATCCCGCAGCTCATTCGACGACCTGAAAGGTTTGCAGGAGAAACTCATTCAGTCGGAGAAGTTGGCGTCGCTTGGCCAGTTAGTGGGCGGAGCCGCCCACGAGATCAACAACCCGCTCACCGCGATGCTGGGATACTCCGACCTGCTCAGCGCATCGGCGTTGCCCGGGCAAGAACAAGTGCAAGCGGCGCAAATCGGCGAACAGGTGCGCCGCACCACTGCGCTGGTGGCGAGCCTGTTGACTTTTGCCCGGCAGGCTCCGGCCCACCTTGCCGCGGTCGACATCAACTCGGTGATGCAAACCACGGTCCGCTTGCTGGCTCCGCAACTGGAAGCGGAGGCCGGTTCTATCCGCCTTGATCTCTCACCTTCACTTCCGCTCGTGCTCGCCGACTCCAACCAGATTCTCCATGTCTGCATTCACCTTGCCGGACAGATCAGGGCCCGCCTTAATCGCGAAACCCACCCCGAACTCTTTGTGGGCACACATAGCCAGGGCAGCGATTTGGTTCTGATTGAATTTTCGTCTTGCGACCCTGGTTCGCTGTCACCCTCGTTCTTTTCGGCGCTCAACTCCGAAGGCGCGAACAAGCCGGCTACGCTCTCACTCAGCGCCTGCTGCCGCATCGTAGAAGAACATGGCGGCCGGCTGCTGCAATCGGCGACGCCAGGCCGCACCGCTTTCCGGATCGAATTACGAGTCGCGACCAATTCGGCTATCCGTTCGCCGTTTGGCGCGCCCAACCGCGCCGCGGCTCGCAGCGGCTCGTAAGTTGTCCGCTCTAAAATGAATTGATTTGGGTTCGGCGGCGGCGGGCGCCGTATCCACGGTCCGTTTCAATTGCCCGCACGCGGCAAAAATGTCGCGCCCTCGCGGACGCCGCACGAATGCCAGAAGCCCTGCCGCCACTAATATTTCCCGGAACGCCGCCACCCGCTCCTGCTCCGGCGTCCGGTACGGCAACTCCGTCCCCGGATTCATGGCGATCAGATTGATTCTCGCGCTCACGCCTCGCACCAATTCCACTACCTCACGCGCATGCTCGGGGGCATCGTTCACTCCTGCCAACAGTACGTACTCAAATGTCACCTTCTCGCGCGTCCGCAGCGGAAACTCCCTCGCTGCTTTCATCAACGCCTCGAGGTTCCACTTCCGGTTCAGCGGCATCACCTCGCTGCGCAACACGTCGTTCGACGCGTTCAGCGAGATCGCCAGCTTGGGACGCACTGGCTCTTGTCCGAAATCCACAATCCGCGGCACAATCCCCGCCGTTGACACCGTCATGCGCGACTCCGGAATCCCCACACCCTCCACCAGCAGGCGCACCGACTTCATGAAATTGTCATAGTTCAGGAAGGGCTCGCCCATGCCCATAAACACAAGGTTGACGCGCTGCCGCGGCGGCTCCACTCCCTGGTCGCGGAGCACTGTTGTAATCTGCCCAACAATTTCTCCCGCATCCAGATTGCGTTTGACTCCGAGCAGCGCCGTAAAACAGAATTTGCAATTCACCGCGCATCCTACCTGGCTCGATACGCAAATCGTGGCCCGGCGAAATCCCGCGGGAGCCGGCCCGCTTTCAATCTCGTCACCGGCTTCGCTGCCGTCGCCAATCTCGCCGCCATCTCCCTCCGGCATCCAGACCGTTTCCACGGTTTCGCCGTCCGAGAGCTCGACCAGATATCGCACCGTGCCATCGCTCGAAACGAACTTGCGCGCAATCTTCGGAAGCCCTACATCCCAGCCTTCGTCCGCCAGACGAGCGCGATATTCGAGCGGCAGCGTAGAAACCTGATCCAGCCGCTCAATTTTTTGCCGATACACCGCATCGAACAATTGCTGGCCACGATAGGAGGGCTGCTCGGACGCAAGCGCGAGGGTCGTGAGCTCCTGCAGGTTAAGTCCTAACAGCGAATTGGATGACTCGCTTTGCATTTCGCAGTGTTGGAGGGACCGCACACCTTTCCTCGGAGAAGGCTAACCGGAACTCGTCAGGCTTCAATATCCTTCGGGGCGGGAGCGAAGCGCCGCAAAAGTGTAATGGAAAACACCAAAATGAGGATGAGCAGACCCAACAACCCGAGTTCGATCATACTCGCTCGAAATATGCTTCCCCCTTCGGCCGACCACGTTCCGCTTTTTGTGAGGGTAGCTGCTTCCAACGTAATCACCAGCACGCGCCGAATGGACGCAATCAAGCCGACCACGAGGAACGGTTCCGTAACCAGAATGTGCGAGTGAATGGAGATGCGAACCGTATGCAGAATCTCAACCAGCATCAGGACCACGAGCAATTGGTCCAACACCTGCAGGGTCTCGGAGGCGATTGTCCAGTGGACGAGGCCATCCCAAAGCATCTTGCCGGCGTCGGCAATAGTCGCGAGGGCGGTTATAAAAAGCAAAAGGGCAAGGACGACATAGATCACCACTTCGGCTTTGCCCAGATAGTCGCCAAAATGGGCGCGAAGCTTCTGTTCAGCCATATGGGGTCACTCGCAGAATCGCCTTATCGCCTCTGACAGGCGGAGTATGCAGAGTATAGCGGAAGTCGGCTCATCGAAAAACGAGAACGTGGCGGCGTTCTCCTATATCGCAACGCGGAGTGCGATAGCGAAGCAACTATGCCATGGAAATCGCTGTAAGTTGCACAAAACACAGCCCACAAGTCAGCCGAAACCGCTTTGCCCCTGATTGTGGGAGAATAGTAGCAGCAACCCGCCCCGAATTCATAGGTATCCAAGCTTCAGGGTCATTAAGGACAGCATCATAAAAGCACGACATCATAAGGTAACGAACTAATGGTAAAAGAAACCCGCAGCATTCGTCGTCAGATCCTGCCGAACGGATTGACCGTGATCACCGAGCAGATGCCCCATATCCGCTCCGTCGCCATCGGCGTCTGGCTCAAATCCGGCTCGCGCGACGAAGATTCGGAATGGAACGGCATCTCGCATTTTATCGAGCACATGGTGTTCAAGGGGACGGAGACGCGCTCCGCCGAAGATATCGCCCGCCAGGTCGATTCGATCGGCGGCAACATGGATGCGTTTACGGCGAAGGAATGTATTTGCTTCAATATCAAAGTCCTCGACGAGCATCTTCCGCTGGCCATGGATGTGCTGAGCGATCTCGTGCTTCATCCCGTGTTCGATGCCGGCGACATTGCCAAGGAACGCGGCGTCATCCTGGAAGAAATCAAAATGGATCAGGACAATCCCGACTACCTGGTCCACGAAATCTTCACTCAAAGTTTCTGGAAGGATCATGCTCTCGGTCTGCCCATTCTGGGCACGCGCGACACCGTCAGAAAATTCGAGCGTCCGGTAGTCGCCCGCTTCTATGGACATCACTTCGCGCCCGCCAATCTCATCGTCAGCGCGGCCGGGAACCTCGACCACAAGCAGTTTGTCGAGCTGGTTACCAAACATTTCGAGCACGTAAAGCCGGCGAAAAACGGATTGCATTCTCCCGCACCCAAGACTTTTTCGCGTATCAATCTACGGAACAAGAAATCGCTGGAGCAGGTGCAGATCTGTATCGGCGTTCCGTCGCACCCGATGGCGCATGAGCGCCGCTACGCTTCCTACATTCTGAATACTCTGCTTGGTGGCGGCATGAGTTCGCGCTTGTTTCAGAATATTCGCGAGCGCCAGGGGCTCGCCTATTCCATTTACAGCGACTTGAACCCTTATCGCGACACGGGCTGCATGTGCGTATATGCGGGAACGTCGCGCGAGTCGGCGATTAAAGTGGTCGAGTGTGTGATCGAGGAATTCCGGAATCTGAAAACCACAGCCGTGCCCGAAGAAGAACTGCGCCGCTCCAAGGATCAGCTCAAAGGCAGCCTCATGCTCTCGCTCGAATCCTCAACCGCGCGCATGTCAAACCTCGCTCGCCAGGAAATGTATTACGACCATTTCTATGGTCTTGACGAATTGATCGAGCGCATCGAGGCGGTCACGGCCGCGGATCTGCAACAAACTGCCGAGGAATTTTTCCGTACCGAGCAGATCGCCGTGACCATCCTGGGCAATCTGACCGGCCTGAAACTGACGCGCGACCAGCTAGACTGCTGACGTTCGTGAGGCTAGCCAATCCGGTTCACCAACGGAAGCCGACCGTAATAGGCATCACGATGGTCTTGCCGTCGCTCTGATAGGCGCGATGGTAGCGCCATTCAACGTAGAGCTTCGCATTATTACGAAGTTTCGATGCCGTGTCGCTGTGATGGTACAGCCGATACGTGATTCCCCCGCCGCAGTTAAAACCGCCCGCAACCTTGGAATTCGAGGATATATATTGCGGGTTCAGCTGACCAAACTGAAGGTTGTTAACCCAGGTCAGATCCCACCAGAGCCACGACGGCTGGTATTCCGTGCCGGCTTGGAGGAAGTGGCGCGGTACGGAAACCGTCCGGTCATAGAAGCCGATGCCGAAAATTCCGTAGCCAGCGAATTTGCCAACATGCTTGGGAATGTCGACGATGCCGTCGAGGCTGATCGACTGCATATGTCCCTTTTGGCCCACCAGAGCCTGATCGAGTTTCACGGTCTCTTTAAAGCCCAGGTTGTAATACATGTATTCGGCATCGACGCTGAACAAGCGGTTGAGTTTGAACCCAACTCCCGCCTCAACTTGCCCAGAGTTGCCGACAAAAGCGGAGACATCGTTGCGACCCAAACCGATGCCGCCGCCTGCATTATAGGTAAGATGATCTAAATTGAATTGCGCCGAAGCCGAGGCAACAAGCCCGCAACAAACCACCAGCAGCAGTATCCGATTGCTCAATCTCCATCTCCTGTTTTCATGGGCCGATATTCATGACCGGCTCGCGAAGCCACTTTCTGCAAGCCATAATTCTGCCATGATCGCTGTTTTTCCACTTAGATGCGGATGCGGAAAACGAAAGCCGCCTTTTCCAATTCCAATTTCAACGGCGGTCAATTCTGTCCGACAGCCGGTGGCGTGTGGCTCATCTTCTGTAACAGCACCGGCCAGAACTCGCGCAACAGGTTGCCACTAGCACGGCTGGCCAAATCCAGACCATAACGCACAAACGTATTGCCGACGGTGCGGTTCTGGTCTGGCCAATATACCGTCGCCAATCCCTCGCCCAGCGCCGGCCCGCCAAACCTTGACCAGGCGACGACTTTGCGACCGTCATCACTTTGCATCATGAAGACCTGCTGCAGAGAGTACTCGATGGCGTGAAAAAATTTTGGATGAATCTCAGCATAGAAACGTGGATCCTCGTGCAACGCGGTTGCAATCACAAAGGTGCCAAAAAATTGGCCGGACGCCTGCCGAGCCATATCGGTCCCGAAGCGCTTGCCATATCCATCCCAACCCTGGTGGAAACCGGAAGGCGAATTATCCGCCTGCCCGACCGCCGAACCGAGCATGGACCAAGTGAACGCGTCCACCGAAACACTGTTGTCCACGAACAGCTTAAACTTTTGCCCTGCCGAAAGGCGTTCGGTACTGTAGGCAATGTCGGGAAAAACGTAGGACTTGTTCTGGAGCAGATTGTACAGGGCCACGGGCTTCGGCGGCACGGGAGCATTCGGAGCCTGACCGTCAGGAGGCTGCGCAGCCGGCGAAGGGCTAGCCTGCGTGGGCAGCGGCTTCTGCGTTTCCTGGGCGAATACCGATGCCGCCGAACCGATCGCGATCACTGCGAAAACGAGCAGCGCGCACCACATCGCACACAACATTGCAAACAACGATGTCAGGCAAAACACTCGATTGGACTTGGAGACGGTCGCAACTTGAGAGATATCGATTTCCTGCCGCAATGGCATCGCTGTAGATTACCCAATTGCGAGCCCGGCGGCAAACTCTTCAGAATAGAGTTCCAAAGTTTTATTCAGGAGACTGCACGGGACCGTTCCGTCAGGTACTGCAGTAGCTCGCCCACCGTCAAGCCCGCTTGGAGCAGCTCCACCATTTGATCGGCACTCACTCCCACTTGTTCGCCCAAGGCGACAATCTTGGTGACCGCACGCTGCAGCATTTCCTTCTGCGCGCAAGAGAGCGGCTCGGTCAGATCAGGGCTTAAGACCGCGCTGAGATATAGTTCTGCCCTCATTCGAGTACTCCACATCCCGGCACAACGCCGGCTTGAAACGCCAACTCTGAATATGATCCGCCGTGCGGGAGGTTTGCGCTGTGATGACGCTTACTTCAATTTGTGACAGAAGGCATAATCGGCGCTGCCCTGACTCGCGATTCGACCAGCGATTCGTTATGTAGCTCCGATCTCAATAGGCCTGTCCGGGCGCTTATGAGATGCTCAATTCAAGCGAGAGCGAAGGGCTTGATGGTGATTCAGGAAAATGTCCCCTTGGCGCCACTGACCACTTTGCAGGTGGGGGGAGCGGCGCGTTACTTCGCGGAATTGAAGCGAGAGGACGACGTTCGCGAGGCGGTGCAGTTTGCGAAAAGCCGATCCCTGCCGCTGTTCGTGCTGGGCGGCGGAAGCAACCTTGTTGTCGCCGATGCGGGATGGCCGGGGCTGGTGCTGAGAATTGCGCTCGGGGGCATCGCTAGTCCACCCGGGAACGACGCCGGCAGTAATGCCGTGCTCTTCAGCGCGGGAGCAGGCGTCAATTGGGACGACTTCGTGGCTCAGACGGTGGCGCAGAATTGCGCGGGCATCGAGTGTCTCAGCGGCATTCCGGGCAGCGTTGGCGGCACGCCCGTGCAGAACGTTGGCGCTTATGGGCAGGAGGTTGCCGACACGATCGAATCGGTGCGGGCTCTCGATTTGCGAAATCTGGACTCGCGGGAAGATCGCATTGTGGTTCTGCCCAAGCCGGCGTGCGGATTCCGCTATCGCGCCAGCGTTTTTAACGGCACGGAACGCGACCGCTACATCATCCTGCGAGTGAACTACCGTTTGAAGCGGGGAGGGACTCCGAATCTGAAGTACGCCGATCTGCAAAAGCGCTTTGCCGAAAACTCCAGGAAAGGAAAGACGCCTTCGCTCGCCGAGATCCGCGCGGCGGTGCGTGAAATACGGCGAAGCAAAGGCATGCTGATTGTGCCCGGCGATGCCGATTGCCGCAGCGCTGGATCGTTCTTCAAGAACCCCGTGCTCGGCGAAGCGCAGTTCAAAGACCTAGCCGCCCGCGCCGCATTGAGAGGACTCGATGTTCCTACCTACCCCGCTCTCGAAGCGCAGCACAAAGTTTCGGCGGCATGGTTGGTGGAACACTCGGGCTTCTCCAAAGGATATGTAGCCGGAGCGGCCGGTATCTCGAACAAACATGCGTTGGCGCTGATCAACCGCGGAGATGCGAAGGCGAGCGATATCGTTGGGCTGAAAGATAACATCCAGCACGGCGTGCAGGAAGCGTGGGGTATTCTGCTGGAGTCGGAGCCGGTGTTCGTGGGATTTTGAATACCACTCAATTCCCGTAGAAACGGGCTGGCCGCGTCTCAGACTAAAACACCGCCTTGGGGGCAACACACGGGAGACGGGGCAAGCCCCCTCTCTACAGAATAATAATAAGGGCGGCCCATCCCGGAGCGACGAATCCCCCATGCCGGCCCAGAGGTGTCCGTTACCGCGGAATCCGCCCTATTTCTCTATCGGCACGATTGCCAACTTCGTTTAGCAAATTATTTGCGAACGAATTCCCTTGGCAGACGTTCTTCATGAACAGGAGCAAGCGTGATTGCAGAATCCGCAATGGCGGGCGAGGCCCGGAATTTGCCGCAAAAAGCCTTGGCGCAGCAAGAATTGGCGCAGCAAGAAGAGGATCTGCTGGAAACAGCCGTGCGCGAACATGCCCGCCTCGTCTATCGCATCGCGTATTCCGTTTTGCGCAATTCCGCCGATGCGGAAGATGCGACCCAGGAAACTTTCCTGCGCGCCCTTCGCTACGGGGAAAGAATTGCCGGCGTTCAAGATCAGAAAGCTTGGCTGGCAAGGATTGCATGGCGCGTCGCGGTTGACCGCGAGAAAACCCGGCGCCAGAGTCTGGCCAACGATATCGATATCACTGGTACCGAGGAACGCGGCGAGAGGCTGGTAGCGCCTGGCCAGAGGGCAGATCAAGCTCTGCTGGAGCAGGAACGCAATGCGGCGCTCGAGCGGCTGATTTCCGCCTTGCCCGGTCCACTGCGGGATGCGCTGGTGCTCTCGATGCTGGAGGAAATCGCGCCGCGCGAGGTCGCGTCGATGCTCGGGATCAGCGAGGCTGCCGTGCGCTCCCGCTCATTTCGCGCACGGGAGATCTTGCGGGAAAAGCTTTTGGGCCTTAGCGGGCCAAAGGCTGGGCGGAGGAAATGAATATGGATCCGATGAACGTTAACGAAGAGCGTGAAGTCGATCGGTGGTTGGAGTCGGCGCTAAGCCAATATGGCAAAGCCGAGCCGCGGACTGGCTTGGAGAGTCGAGTGTTGGCCAGTCTGCAAGCCGAGCGGAAGCGGATTGCATCCCAGGGGCGCTGGTGGTGGGCGGCAGGGACGGTTACGGCTTTGGCGGTGATCCTAGTGGCGGCATGGATTGGAGAAAGCGATCGCGAACGAAAGCCAGTAAACACAGCGGGAACCTCGACGACACCGACTGAGGAGTTTCGCGGTTCGATCCAGCCCGTGCCTGCACTACGAATGGCGCATCCGGCTAATGGCTATCCCGCAAGCCCCGTAGCGAAACGCGGGGTGGTGATTCACCCGCTTCGCGATCTGGCGGCATCGAGCGCGCCGAAGCTGGAGCAGTTCCCTTCCCCGCGCAATTTGTCGAAAAAGGAGTCGTTGCTGGTTCGGCGCCTAAATGAGCAAACCCAAAAGGAGGCATTGCTCGAAACCACTGCGACCCGCGCGGAGGTTGACCTGAGCATCGATAGCCTTGAGATTCGCCCCCTCCAGATTCCTGATATCGAAATTTCGGAAAGTAATACGAACTAAAGGAGAAGATCATGAGACGAATTGCTTTGCTTGGAATGCTTGCAATGCTAGCCCTCGCGTCACAGGGTGCGGCAGCACAAGGTGACAAAAAAAAGGAAAACCCAGAGTCGGCGGCCCAGAACGGAAACGCCGCGGTGAACAAACCGCTCAACGTATACCG
This sequence comes from uncultured Acidobacteriaceae bacterium, assembly GCA_963785265.1. Taxonomy (GTDB): domain Bacteria; phylum Acidobacteriota; class Terriglobia; order Terriglobales; family Acidobacteriaceae; genus Acidiflorens. The sequence goes on from CAWAUN010000001.1 coordinate 275,200, forward strand.
GCTGGATTTCGCGCTCAGCGAATTCGTCGATGGCAAGAAGGTCAACACGCGGAGCTACAGTGTCATCGCGCGCGAGGACGAGACGAACAAGCTGCGCTCGGGCACGAGATACCCTGTAGCGACGGCGACAGTCGACAAAACCACTCAGTTTCAATACCTGGATGTTGGAGTAAGCATCGACTGCCGCATAGCGGAACGGGGTGCGTATCTGGAACTCAATGCAGTCGTGGACTCAAGCGATATTAGAGACGCGGATGCGCATGGCGGACGAAACCCGAGCATCGGCCAAAGCCCTGTCATCGGCCAGATGAAATCCGATATCCGCTCTTTGATCCGTCCTGGCACTCCAACCATGCTCAGCAGCATGGAGGATCCTGCCAGCAGGCGGCGCTTCCAACTCGATGTGACTGCGACCAAGGAGAACTAAAATTGGGGACGAACGCGCGGACAGGCCCTCTCGACCATCCTAACTGTCTACAGACTCGGCCAGTTCGCAGGCGCGCTTGAATATCCTTTGGAACATGTCTTTGGTCAGCTTGCCCGTCTGCGTGTTCTGATTCGAGGGGTGATAAGACGCCAAAAGGACGCGACCATCCGGTAAGACGTATTCGGCACCGTGGCGAAATTCAAACTCTCGTTTGCTCGCGATTTGATTCCTTCTGATCAGGTAATTGAGATAGGCTTCAAACCCAATCCTTCCCAGGGCGACGATGACGCGCAGATCTTTCAGTCCCTCGAGTTCACGTTCCAGAAACGGAGCGCAGTTGGCGAGTTCCGCAGGCAGAGGTTTGTTATCGGGAGGCGCACAGCGCGCGGCGGCGGTGATGTAGAGATCGTGCAGAACCAGGCCGTCGTTCCGATCCGTGGCCGTGGGCTGATTCGCGAAACCGGTTTCGTAGAGCACCGGGTACATGAATTTGCCCGAAGCGTCTCCGGTGAACGGGCGGCCGGTGCGATTGGAACCGTGAGCTCCGGGCGCAAGTCCGAGCACCAAAACGCGGGCACGCGGATCGCCGAAGCCAGGAACGGGCTTGCCCCAGTATTCGTGATCGCGGTAAGCGCGGCGCTTTTCGCGGGCGATCTGCTCGCGATAGACGACCAGCCGCGGACAGCGCGTGCAGGCGATGACTTCCGCGTTCAGGACCTTGAGCCAGTTGGGAAGGGGCATTTTGTAATTTTGTAATCGGATAATTTTGTAATTTCAACCCCGACTGGTGTCCGATTACCAAATTATCCGATTACCAAATTGCAAATTGCTCCGGAGTGTCCGCGCCACACTCAAACCTAGCCCGTTACTTTGGTGGGTAGGAAATCCCCCTCCCCGGTTTGACGTTGCTCTTCCAGAGTCTTTACACTCAAGCTTACGGCATGAGGCGTCGCAGCGGAACAACCTCCCTCCCGACTCCGCTGCCTTGGCCGTACCGGAAAGGTACTTGTGAGCCCTGCAGAAATCAAAGATAGTGCGAAGGATAGTGCGAAGGAAGGCGCGCCGAAAGACAGCGCCACCAAGCGCGAAATCCAAATCGAGATTCCGCTCGAGGATGTCAACCGGCAGACCGATTCGCTGATCCAGAAGTATCAGAAGGTGGCGCGGATTCCCGGCTTCCGCCGCGGCCATGTTCCGGCATCGATTATTCGCCAGCGTTTTTCCGAAGAGATCAAGACCGATATGGTCGAGGCGCTGATCCCGCGCTTCTTCCGGCAGGAAGCCGAGCGGCTGAGCCTGCATCCCGTTTCCCAGCCGCGGGTGACCGATCTGCACCTGCACGATGGCGAACCGCTACGCTTCAAAGCCGCCTTCGAGGTGCTGCCCGAAATCAAGCTGGAAGGCTACAAAGAGTTGCGCGCCGACAAACCGGAGATCGCCGTCTCCGAAGCCGATGTGGAGCAGGCGCTGTCTGATGTGCGCGAGCGTCATGCCAGTTTCAATCCGGTGGAGGGCCGCGCCCTCGCCGACGGCGATTTTGCCCAGGTCGCGCTCGACGGCACTCCCAAATCCACCGGAGGTAAGACGAACGACGGCAAGACTGAAGAAGGCCAACCCGTGCACATGGACGAAGTGCTGGTCGAAATCGCAGGCCCGAACACCATGCCGGAATTCACCGAGCACCTGCGCGGCGCCAATGGCGGCGATGAGCGCACCTTCGACGTGAACTATCCCGAAGACACGCAAGACAAGCGCCTGGCGGGAAAAACCTTCACCTACACGGTGAAGGTGCAGTCGATCAAACAGAAAAGTCTCCCCGAGATGAACGACGAGTTCGCCAAAACCCTAGGCGAATTCCAGAGCATCGACGATGTGCGCAAGACGATCCGCGAGCAGATGGAAGCGGAGCGCCGGCACGAGGCCGAACATGCCGCCAAGGAAAAGCTGGTGGGAGAACTGATTCAACGGAACGATTTCGAGGTTCCGGATTCGCTGATCGAACAGCAGATCGACATCCGGCTGGAGCGTGGTCTGCGCGCACTGGCGGCGCAGGGCCTGACCGCCGAGCAGATGAAAAAAATGGATTTACAGCGTCTGCGCGTGGGACAGCGCGAGCAGGCGGTTCACGATGTAAAAGCTGCACTGTTGCTCGAAAGAGTGGCGGAGGAAGAGAATATCCAGGTCAGCGACGAAGAGTTCGAACGGGAACTGGAAGCGCTGGCCAAACAATCAAAACAGACGTCCGAAGCAGTGCGCGCGCGTTTGACACGGGATGGGGGTCTCGATAGGATACGAACCAGAATCCGCAACGAGAAGACCCTCGATTTTCTGTATCGTCAGTCCGCGTAGTTAACAATGACGGCGGACCATTTCGATCCTCCCCCGAGCCGCTCGACCGAGTTCAGGGCAGGAGTGTGGAAGGGATGAACGTGAATTCCAATTCCAAGGAGCCACAACAGATGCTTGTGCCAATGGTGATCGAGTCAACGGGGCGCGGCGAACGGGCCTACGACATTTATTCCCGCCTGTTGCGCGACAGCATCATCTTCATTGGCACGCCGATTGATGACAACATTGCCAACCTGGTCATCGCGCAGATGTTGTTCCTGGCGCAGGAAGATCAGGAGAGGGATATCCAGCTATACATCAACTCGCCGGGCGGATCGATCACGGCGGGCATGGCGATCTACGACACCATGCAGTACGTTAAGAACGACATCACCACGATCTGTATTGGCCAGGCGGCTTCCATGGCGGCGTTGCTGCTTTCGGCTGGCCAGGCCAAGAAACGGCTGGCACTGCCGAATTCGCGCATCCTGATTCACCAGCCTTCGATGGGCGGACTTTCCGGGCAGGCGACCGACATTGACATTCATGCCCGCGAGATTCTGCGTATGCGGGAGATTACTAATCAGTTACTGGCCAAGCACAGCGGCCAAAAGCTGGATAAAGTGGAGAAGGACGTAGAGCGCGACTTCATCATGAATTCGCAGCAAGCTAAGGAATACGGAATCATTGACGATATCATCTATAAGACGCGATAGAGGATAAGATCAGCGTTCGTGAAGCAATCGCAGTGTAGAGGCGCGGCTTGCCGCGTCTCAGCCCGTATCAGGGAAACAGGCAGTGGCTAGGCGACCGGAGAGGAGTAAGACCGAGTGAAAACCAGATCGGGTTCCGATGAGATGCTGCGCTGCTCGTTCTGCCACAAGTCGCAGGACGCGGTCGCGAAGCTGATCTCGTCGCCGAGCGACTATCCCCGGGCATACATCTGCGACGAGTGCGTCGCTGTCTGCAACTCCATTCTCGAAGACGACCGCAGCGCTACGCCTGCGGCTGCGGTTCCGAACCAGTTGCCCAAGCCGCAAGAGGTGAAGAACTTCCTCGACGAGTACGTCATCGGACAGGAACAGACCAAGAAGAAACTGGCGGTCGCTGTCTACAACCACTACAAGCGCATCTACATGAATCGCCAGCGCACCGGCGACGGCGTGGAATTGACCAAGTCGAACATTCTGCTGATTGGGCCGACGGGCACCGGCAAAACGCTGCTGGCGCAAACGCTCGCCCGCATGCTCGATGTGCCTTTCGCCATCGTCGACGCGACCACGCTGACTGAAGCCGGTTACGTGGGCGAAGATGTCGAGAACATCATTCTTAAATTGCTGCAGGCGGCCGAAGGCGATGTTAGCCGCACCCAGACGGGCATCATCTATATTGACGAAATCGATAAGATCGGGCGCAAGGACGAAAACCCGTCCATCACCAGAGATGTCTCGGGCGAAGGCGTGCAGCAGGCTTTGCTCAAAATTCTGGAAGGGACAATTGCGAACGTGCCGCCGCAGGGTGGACGCAAACATCCGCACCAGGAATTCACGCCTGTCGATACCACGAATATTCTGTTCATCTGCGGTGGCGCCTTTGTCGGCCTGGAGAAAATTATCGGGCGGCGCGTGGGCAAGAAGGCTCTCGGCTTCCGCACGGGAGCGGAAGAGGAAACCGAACAGACGGTTGCATCCTCCAAGCGTAACTTTGAACTCGTATCGGAAGCGCAGCCAGAAGATCTGATCAAGTTTGGGCTGATTCCCGAGTTCGTTGGGCGGCTGCCCGTCATGGGCGTGCTGCAGCAACTGGACGAGAATGCTCTGGTGGAGATTCTGACGCGTCCGAAGAACGCGATTGTGAAACAGTACCAGCGCCTGTTTGAGTTTGAAAACGTGCGGCTGAAGTTCAGCGACGATGCCAACCGTGCCATTGCACGGCAGGCCATGGCACGTAAGGTCGGCGCTCGCGGCCTGCGCATGATTCTCGAAGAACTCATGCTGGAGTTGATGTATAGTCTCCCCAGCCAGAAGAAGGTTAAGGAATTTGAAGTGACCCGCGAGATGGTGGAGAAGCGGAACGTCTCGCTGGCGATGATCGAAAAAGCGGCAAGTTAGACTAGTCGTCAGTCGCTAGTCGTTAGTCGTTCGCGAGCCGAAATGGCGAACGACTAACGGCCAACGACGAGCGACCAAAAACCGGAGACGGGAGACCACGTTGTCGAATCCCAAGGAAAAATTCGAGAGCAAGAAGCTGCCGATGATGCCCATTCGGGACGTGGTCATCTTTCCCTACATGATGACGCCGTTCGTAGTGGGCCGCGAATCGAGTGTGCGCGCGCTCGAAGAAGCTTTGGCCAGCGATAAGAAGATATTTCTTGCCACGCAGCACGATGCCTCGATCGATGAACCCAAGGCCAACGACATCTTCCAGGTGGGCACCATCGTCAACATCGTGCAGAGCCTCAAACTTCCCGACGGCAACATCAAGGTCCTGGTCGAAGGCATCGAGCGCGGCAAGATTTTGCAGGTAGTCGAAACCGAGGGTTATTTGCAGGCGACCGTGCGCGTTGCGCGTTATGCCACCGAAACCACGGCACAGATTGAAGCGGGCATGCAGCGCGTCACCGGCATGTTCGAGCAGTATGTGAAGCTTTGCCAGTCGCTGAACTACGAAACCATGATCGCGGCCGTGCGGATGGAGGATCCGGCAAAGCTGACCGACACCATCGCCGCCAATCTGCAGCTCTCGATTGAAGAGAAGCAAGGGCTGCTCGAAATCTTCGATCCCGCCGAACGCTTGAACCGGATCGGCGATGTACTCGACGTCGAGATTGAAAAGCTCAACATGGATCGCACCATCCAGTCGCGGGTGAAGCGGCAGATGGAAAAGGCGCAGAAAGAGTATTACCTCAACGAGAAAATCAAGGCCATCCAGAAGGAACTGGGACGCGGCGAAAAGAGCGAATTCGACGAACTGAAGAAGAAAGTCGAAGCCGCCGGCATGCCGAAAGAAGTTCGCGACAAGGCGATCCAGGAACTGAAGAAACTGGAAGCGATGCCGCCGATGTCGGCGGAGTCTACCGTCTCTCGCAACTATCTCGACTGGCTGCTGGCGGTGCCGTGGAAGAAGCGGTCGAAGGAAATTCGCAACATCTCGCGCGCCGAAAAAGTTCTGAACGAAGATCATTATGGCCTGGAGAAAATCAAGGAGCGCATCCTCGAGTTTCTAGCCGTTCGCCAGTTGGTGAAAAATCCCAAGGGCTCGATTCTGTGCTTCGTTGGACCTCCTGGTGTGGGCAAGACTTCGCTGGGGATGTCGATCGCGAAAGCGACGGGGCGCAAGTTCGTGCGCATGTCGCTTGGTGGCGTGCGGGATGAGGCGGAAATCCGCGGCCATCGCCGCACTTACATCGGTGCACTGCCCGGCCAGATTATTCAGATGATGAAAAAAGCTGGCACGAAGAATCCGGTCTTCATGCTGGATGAAGTCGACAAGATGTCAATGGACTTCCGCGGCGACCCCTCGGCGGCGTTGCTCGAAGTGCTCGATCCCGAACAGAATTTCATGTTCGTGGATCATTACCTCGACGTTGAGTACGACCTCTCGCAGGTTTTCTTTATCGCTACCGCCAATGTGTTGCACACGATTCCTCCCGCATTGCAAGACCGCATGGAAGTGCTGCGTCTGCACGGCTACACCGAACCGGAAAAGGTAGAGATCGCGAAGCAGTTCCTGGTGAAGAAGCAGATGTTGCAGGCGGGGTTGACGGAAAAGAACGTGCAGTTTCCCGACGACGCGATCCGGCAGATGATACGCGGCTACACGCGCGAGGCTGGGGTGCGCAACCTGGAGCGGGAAATTGGGAATGTCTGCCGCAAGATTGCGCGCAAGGTAGTGAAAGAAGGCGCGGATTTTTCCGCTCCGATCGAAGCGGACAAGATTGGCGATTACCTGGGCGTGCTGAAGTTCCGCGACACGCTGGCGCATGAGAAAAGCGAGATCGGCCTGGTGACGGGATTGGCCTGGACCGAGGTTGGCGGGTCGATCCTGAGCACCGAGGCCATGGTCGTGGATGGCAAGGGCAAGCTGACTTTAACCGGGAAACTGGGCGACGTGATGCAGGAATCGGCGCAGGCGGCGATGTCGTACATACGCTCGCGAGCGGTGCGACTGGGATTGTCGCGCGATTTCTACCGCAGCCTGGATATTCATGTGCACGTGCCGGAGGGCGCGATTCCGAAGGATGGCCCCTCGGCCGGGATTACCATCGCGACCGCTCTGGCGAGCGCGCTGAGCCGGATTCCCGTGCGGCGCGATCTGGCCATGACCGGCGAGATTACCTTGCGTGGAAAAGTCCTGCCCATCGGCGGATTGAAGGAGAAGTTGCTCGCCGCTCATCGCGCTGGATTGTTCGAAGTGATCCTGCCGCAGGAAAATGAAAAAGATGTGGCCGAAGTTCCGGAAAACCTGCGCACGGCCATGAAGCTGCATTTCGTGGACAACATGGACCAGGTGCTGGCGGTTGCGCTGGAAAGACCGCTGCCGGAGATGACGCCAGATACCGAGACGATGGCTCCCATCGCCACGCCACCTGCGGCGGAGATTCCGGCGGCTCGGCAGTAGTTCTTCGCTCCTTCCGGAGCGCACCCCAGCTTGCTTTACATTATTGTACGTACAGGGTTTCGACTCCGCCCTGGATGACAGACTGGATGAGATGGCCAGCGACCACTCATCGCAGAGAACGCGGTGGAGTGCCCGCGGCGATATTTCACCAGCTACGCTGCTGTCCTCGGAGCCGGCCATCCGCCGAGCAACAGAATTCCAAGCGAGCATGCCATGATCTCGAGTGCGAGAAGGCCAACGACACTTGCGTCAAACCAGGCAGTCCAATTACCAGCTGCCACCATGAAAATGTTGTTTGGAGCTGACTGCAGGAAATGTTCGTAAAGATCGGCGCCCAAGGCACACAAGAAGAAAATCAACAATACCGCCCCGGCAAGTTTATCGCTGAGCTTCCATAACGCAATTGATACGCACAAATGCCCGGACGATATCAAGATTATGGCCAGCCAGCTAACGCTCCTATTTGGTTCTGGAAGAATGTTTGCCGCAAGGAACAAATGCCAGACAGCTACGATCCAGTGCGCGATGACACCTAGTATGGCGAGCGTACGTGGCTTTGGCATAGTTGACAGTCTTTTCCTAAGGAGTAGACGCTAGGATTCTTTTCGAATTACTGTCGAAAGTCAACTGGCGGGCGAACTCCCTGCCTCGCCTTCCTCTCCCGACGCTTCCTCGGGATCGTGCCTCTGGCCGGTGGCCGACCACGGAGATCGCAGCGGTGAACCGCTGCGCGACGAAAAAGCAAAATCAAGTGCGAATGCAAAAACCTTGGCGGACACCTTCGTGGAATCCCGCCCTTGCGCAAAAAACGCGCAAGGATGGGGCACCCACATCGGTCGATGAAATCGGCCCAAAAAGCGAGGTTTTGCAGCAAGTCTGTTTAACCGCGCCTTTTCAAGGCAAGATTCAAGCTGTGAACTTCACAAAAAACACTCCTGCCGTTGACGCTTATTTTGCTGGGGCGCTTGCCATGCCCCGCCTCTACACCGGAAACTGTCTTTATGCGGATTCTGGCGCGATTCCTGTTTTCGGCTAGCGACTTGACGCACTTCCCTCCTCCCGGGGTACCGGAGATCGCATTTCTTGGACGGTCGAATGTTGGGAAATCGAGCGTGATCAATACCCTGGTGGGGAAGAAGCTAGCGCGGACCAGCAACACTCCCGGGCGCACGCGGAGCATCAATTTTTATGAAGTGCGGCGGGCGGGACAACCGCGGCCTGAAATGCTGTTTGCCGATCTGCCGGGATATGGCTATGCCAAGGTGGCGCGGTCGATCTCGGAGGATTGGGCGCGGTTTGTCGATCCTTATCTGCACCAGCGGTCGAGTCTGGCGCTTTGCCTGGTGCTGGTGGATTCGAATATTCCTCCGCAGGAGAGCGACGTGCGGTTGGTGGAGTTTCTGACGGCCAAAGGACGACCGTATGCGTTGGTGGCCACGAAGTGCGACCGGCTGTCTGGCAACCAGTTACGGCAAGCGATGCAGACGCTGGGGCAAGCTTATCGGGGAGTGCCGATGGTGGCCTTTTCGGCGAAGACGGGGGATGGAAAAGAGGAACTGTGGCAGCAGATTCGAGCTGGGTTGCCGCAGTTTCAGGCTGGCGAAACAGTTTGCTGAAAAACTCGGCTCGCGCTGCTCGCCCCCTAAAGGGGCATCTCAATTTCGTGGACTTATGGCATCGCTAAAGCGATCCCCTGATGCGAAACGCGAGTTTTTGAACAAACTGTAAAGTCTTCTGGCGATCTGCCGATCCAAACCTTAGCGGCTTTTGCGGGAGGCTTGGTGGATCCGAATATCCTTTCCGAACAACTTGGTCCGACGGACTTGAGTAAGGACGGGGACGGAGTGAGCTATCTGCGCCGGCTCAAGGGGGGGCCAGCGACGACGACGGGTGTAAAGGACGACACCGGAGCGGTGGTGGGTAAGGCGGCTGTCGATTGGAAAGAGAGGCGGCAGAGTCCCCGGCTTCGTTGTTCGGGAAGCGTGGAGTTTCGAGTGGAGGGCGGCGATGTCCGGTTGTGGGGAACGCTGATCGACATCAGCCTGCACGGGTGCTACGTCGAAATGAGCAACACGCACGCGATCGACACGCGTGTTCACCTTGTGCTCAAGTCGTTCGGCTACCGGATTGAAACCGCAGGTGTGGTTCGCGCCTCGTACCCGGCGCTGGGCATGGGCATCTGCTTCACGGAAATCGACCCGGCACAGCAGTCACAACTGCGGCAACTGGTCGAGATGCTGGCTGGGAACAGCGCCGTATCGAATGGCGTGCAGACGCGCGAGAAGGCCACGAACGAAAGCCAGCCGGCGGTCGACCCGAAAGCGCTGGTTGACGACGTGACGGAATTTTTTCGGAAGAATCCGCTGCTATCCCGCGAAGAGTTCCACCGCATGGCCAAACGGGTTCGCTAGTCGTCAGTCCTAACTTTAGTCCTAACCTCCGGGGACTCGGCGGCTAGCGGCCCGCTTGGCGCGTTCGGGGGCGGTAGTTACCGCGGTTACGCGCTGCCTCAGAGTGCTGGGTCGTCTGGGGTCCAACCATCCGTTATCATTAATAAACTATGGCTAAATATCTGGTGACGGGAGCCGCCGGGTTCATCGGTTCCTCGCTGGTGCGCGCTCTGTTGGATAGTGGCGCGGAGGTGCGGGGCGTCGATAACTTTGCTACGGGCCGACGCGAGAACCTCACCGAGGTGGTGAGCAGGATCGACTTCCGGGAGGCGGACATCCTCGATCTGGAGGCCATGCACGCGGCGTGCGCGGGGATCGATTATGTGCTGCATGAGGCGGCGATACCGTCGGTGCCAAAATCGGTGCTCGACCCGCTTGGGAGCAACCGCGCCAATGTGGATGGGACGGTCAATGTTTTGGTCGCGGCGCGCGACGCCAAGGTGAAACGCGTGGTGTATGCGGCTTCGTCATCGGCTTATGGAGATACGCCTACGCTTCCTAAATATGAGGCCATGACTCCCAATCCGATCTCGCCATACGCCGTGGCTAAGTTGGCTAGCGAACTCTATATGATTTCGTTTTACCGCTGCTATGGGCTGGAAACGGTCTGCTTGCGCTACTTCAATATTTTCGGGCCGCGGCAGGATCCTTCCTCGCCTTATTCGGGGGTACTGGCGAAATTCAGCATGCAAATGCTGCACGGGGAACAGCCGACAATTTTTGGCGATGGCGAAACCAGCCGCGACTTTACTTACATCGATAATGCGGTGTCGGCGAACCTGCTGGCCTGCGTGGCTCCGGCGGCGGAGTGCGCGGGGCGCGTTTTTAACTGCGCCACGGGGCGGAGAATCACGCTGAATGAAACTTTTCAGGCTTTAAAACCGCTGACTGGCTATGCGGGTAGCGTGAAGTATGGTCCGGAGCGGGGCGGGGATATCAAACATTCACTCGCCGACATTACGCAGGCAGAGAAACATCTGGGATACAAGGTGCTGGTGAATTTTGAAGACGGGCTGCGGCGCACGGTGGAGTGGTATAAGCGGCAGGGACAGCCGGTCGGAGCGTGAGGAAAGAGCAAAGTTTCAAGGTTTCAAAGTTTCAAGGTTCGGAAACCTTTAGAATGCCTTGCGCTGCAGGTCCGGGTCGGGATGGGATTCCGCCTTCGCCGACTTCTGCCACGCTCGCAGTTGGTTCAGGTCGTTGCGGAATGGACCATAGGCGCTGAAAGTCTGCTCGTCGAATAGACGCATGGCGCCGCACCTCAGACAAACCTGGTAAGAACATCCCTGGACGCCTACGGGCCAGCTCATTTTGCCGTGCCAGCATCCGCGGAAGGCCGCTACGGCTGCGGCACCGGCCAAACCACTGGCTACGACTCCGGCGGGCCACCACCAGCTGGATTTTTTGGATCTCTCGGATTTGTCGTGCCTGGCTGCTTCGGTCATCACATCTCCCGGGCTATTTTCCCTGCTCTTCCAAGATAGGACGAGTTGAAGCTGGGGGCAAAAGCTGAAGGGTCGTAGGTCGTGCGGCAATGGCGGTTTCGGGGCGTGATTTGCGGATCTCCGCCGCGCAACGGGACGTGTACCAATGGACATTGCTTGACCACCCTAAAGACTATTACGCTGGAGATTCGAGACGCGGCTGCGTTCGAACCCGGGCTGGGAATGTCGAAACCTTTTACCGCGAAGCCACTAAGGAAACACCTGGGACTTCGACCTTCGTGATACTGAGCGATACCGGCGAACCCAGGCTGGCAATGAGGGCTCCGGCGCGCCGCGGGATATGATGAATGATCGATGAATACTGGGTTTGTGTGGTCCTGACCTTACTAGTATGAGCGCCAACGCAACCCGAGTTGACTGGGAGACGCCTTCGACGGCGGATTCCGGGTCCTCACTCCAGGAGGGGAACCGCGTCCTCGCATCGATTGCGCGGCAGGAAGCGCTGCGCGCTTTGCTGGCCTTTTCGGAACTGCGCGAGCAGATACGGAACCGGCGCGCGGCTACAGGAGGCGCCTCGGATCGTGACTTATTCGAGACGGAGCGGTTCATCCTGACGGAAGTATTGCAATTGATTTGCGACCGCGCCCAGGTTCTTACGCAGGCCGACGGCATTGTTGTTGCGCTGGCGGCGAATTCGACGGAATCCACAGAAAGACCCGAGATGGTGTGCCGCGCCTCCGCCGGAGCGCTCGCGGTGGAGCGCGGGGTTCGGCTGGCCGGCGAATCGTCGTATTTGCAGGAGTGCCTGGAGTCGGGACGCATTCTTCGTAGCGATGATTGCGAGCGTGATGTCCGCGTCGAACTGGATCTGGCACGCTCGCTCGGAGCACGATCTACCGTGCTGGTGCCGTTGCGTGGACGGCGCGAGCAATTGGGCGTGCTGCAGGCGTTTTCGACTACCGGGCTGGCTTTCACGGATCGTGATGTCCAATGTTTCGATTTGTTTGGCGAGCTCGTGCTTTCGGCGCTTCGGCCTGAGGATCAGGACCGGCGCATTCACTGGCTGTCGGATGTGGCGGACGAGGTGCTGCGGACAAAGCCGACTGCTGACGCGACGCAATTACGCTCAGCGGCTGAAGCCGACTCTATGGATGCGCCTGTTACCGCAGCGGTAAACCGCTGCGCCACCCAAAACCAAGAGCTAACGGCTGCAGCGGCGGCAATCCTCAACCCTGACCGGGGACAAGCAGCTGTCACAGGGGCAGACCTCAGCGCCAACCAGTCGCAGGAACAGACACATACCACGGCTGTACACTTCTGGGCGAGCTATGAGCAAGAACAGAATCTAATTTCTCAGAAAACTGCAGAGCCTGCGGGCTTCTTGCGCGATGACGGCTGGGATGAAAGGCGCGCCGTTCCTAGTCGGGACGAAAAGTTCGAGAGGCTGGCTTGGCCGGTTGCTATTCCTGCCGGCATGATTGAGTTGCCGGAAGAGAGCGCCGCGGATGAAACATTTGAGATTCCGTCGTCGAGCGACGAACCGGAGCGTTCCTCCAAACGGCGGCGCTCCTTATCGTTTCCGTATCACCTTGCCCTGCCTGGGAGTTCGCGGCCGGGGCTGAATGTGGTGATGGGGCTGGTGGCCGTGGCCGCATTGTTTTCGGCGGGCGCTTGGTGGGGGATGCAGGGTCATGAGAAGACGGCGGTCACAAAGTTCGCGGCGGCACAGGGCGACGCCACGCGGATCGAAACAATCAAGACTTCGCCACGATCGGTGACTACGCCGGCCGCGCCTCCGGACGACGTTCTGGCGCCGGCAGTCGCGGACAACTTGATGAATCCGGAAAAGCTCGCTTCCGATGCCGCGCCACTCATGGCTGTGCCGGAAGACAAACTGGCCGCGCTGCCGAAAATCACGGGAGTGCGTCACTGGACTTCGTCGATGGGCAGCACCGTCGTTATTGATATGGAGGACCAGGTTCCTTACGAAGTGCATCGCTTGATGTCGCCGGAGCGGATTTACTTCGATCTGCACGACACGGCTTTGTCGGCTGGATTGGACGGCAAGGCCATGGACGTGGGCGATGCTTCGCTGACGCGAGTGCGCGTGGCGCAGCCGGTCGCGGGCGTGACTCGGGTGGTGCTCGACACGCGGGACGGATCGAACTTCTCCGTCAGCATGGAATCGAATCCGTATCGGCTGGTGGTGGAACTGCGGGCGAGCGGGAAAACTTCGGTGGCCAGCCATTTTGCTGCGAACCGCTCGGCTGCGAATGCGTCTGCGTCTTTGGACACGGCTGCTGTTCCGAAAGCCGCTCCTGTTGCTTCATGGACGGCTAAGGCATCTGAGCAGGTTGTGCCGGTGAAGGCTTTCCCGGCTAGAACCGGAAAGATCCGCATCGTGCTTGACGCCGGACACGGCGGGTGGGATCTGGGCACCGTAGGACGCGAAGGATTGCTGGAAAAAGACCTGGTGCTCGACGTGACGCAGCGGTTGGGCAAGTTGCTGCAGGCGCGATTGGGGGCGGAGGTAATGTTCACGCGGACCGACGACACCTACCTGCCGCTCGAACAGCGCGCGGACATTGCCAACCAGGCACAGGCGGATCTGTTCGTCTCGGTTCATGCGAATTACAGCAGCTCGGCAGCGGCACGGGGAGTGGAAACTTACTATACGAATTCGTTTTCGGCTCCGGGATCGCGCGAGGTCGAACGGCACGAGGATGGAACGTTTGCCAAGCTGACTCCAGTATCGCTGACGGCGGGAGGATTGCACGAGAAAATCGAGGAGTCGCGGCGGCTGGCGTCCAGCGTGCAGCGGGCGCTTTACGCGACGCTATCGGCCACGAGCCCGGATATTCGCAACCGCGGGATCAAGGACTCGGCGTTTGCGGTGCTTACCGGAACTACCATGCCGGCGATTCTTACTGAGATTTCCTTTGTCAGCAGTCCGGCGGACGAACGTAACCTGCAGAGTGCCGCTTACCGGCAACAGATCGCGGAAGCGATTTATCAGGGGATTGCTCGGTATCGGCAAAGCGCTCCTCGGACGCGGGTTGCGCAGCTGCAAACTACTGCTGCGCGGCGGTAGGCGTGGACCTCAGCGTCTAAAGCCGTCCATGGATATAATCCGTTATCGCAGCGGTAAACCGCTGCGCCACCCAAAAGCAAGAACAAATGCAAGAACAATGTCCTGCGCCGAGCTTCGCTCGGCTGGGACGGCCGGGGGCGCCGTCCCTACGCGAACGCTTTCACTCTCACCAGGTGTAATGGGCCGTGTAGGTTATTGTCTTCTCCCCATCCGGTGGAATCGTTACTGGAAACTCGATGGTGTGGGCTTCGGTTTTTTTGTAGTCGGCGGAACTGGACGCGATATCCCAAGTCAGGGCTCGATACAGGTGTTCTACTACGCGGACATCCACTGGTTCTTTTTTGTGGTTGCGCACTTTGATTTCGAACGATTCGGACGCGGTGCTTTTTCCCATCTCCACGATGTAGTTGGTGCGGGTGCGCTCTCCGGTCAGGTCGAAGGCATTGCCGGTGTAGATGCGGATGGTCTCGTCGCGAGGGGTGTGGTCGATGACGTTTTCGCCGGTGAATTCTATCTGGCCATCATCGTTGCGGCGGTAGAAACGGAGTCGGCCCTTGGGCAGCGGCATGCCTAGATGGTTTTTCTGCGAGTTGACGAATTCGCGCATCACCCAGATTTTGGGATTCGATTCAGTGCCGTAGTTGTGATCGTTGCGGATGTTTTCCCAACCCCAGCCGTTGTAGCGGTTGGAGTCGATCTTGAGGCCGTCGTAAACGTAAAGCTGCTTGGTGGCTACTGCGGCGGCGTGAATGAATTCCACTTGCTTGGTCTCGCGATCGCGGAGCGTGGTGACGCGTTCCAGCGTATAGAGGTGGTATTCGTCGAAGGCTTTTTCGGTTACGGGAGGGCCGGCGTGGTCGCCCATCCCGTTTACCACGGCCATCTGAGCAGAGACCCGGCCATTCGTTCCCTGCCGAATCTTGTTGACGTCGCCGGCCATGAGCTTGATGCGAGCGTTTTCGAAGGTCCTGCCGGTTTGGTTGTCCATGGTGACCCAGCCCACGATGTCGACGAGGTCGCCTTTTTCGGGAGCTACGATGTTGTAGTCGGCTTGCCAGCTCATGCCTCCGGTGATGTAGGAAAATTCTGCGGGAAAGCTGCCGGATTTGTCGGTGGCTAGCATCCATTCGAGGCGCGGCTTCAGGATGGAGTCATCTGTGAGACTGGGGAACACGGGCGTCCCAGGAAGACTGAAACGCAATTGGCCGTCGACCTCGATGACGGGCTGAGTTGAAGCACCCGACATCTGGCCTTGGTAATACTCCTGGCCATAGCGGTTCATCGCGAAATAGTTGTGGGGCGTGTAGCCGCTGCGGATTACTTTGCCTTTGATCATCCCTCCCCCGGTCTGGAATTCGATCGTCTGGCCTTCGTAGAGCGAGAGCAGCGAGTACTCCGAGATCGGGTCGTTGCGATAGTTTTGTTCCAGCACCTGGAGCGCGTGCTTGCCGGTGGGATCACGCAGTACGACGGAGTCGGGCTCCAGGTGCATGGTGATGTCGCTTACGTTGACCTGGTTTTCACCGGACTTCAGGTCCAGGGGAATTTCCTGGCGGACTACGGCGAAATCCTCGTTATAGATGGTGAGGGATGGTTGCGGCGATTGCGCGAAGAGACTTCCGCAGAAAAAGAAAACGCAGACGAAGCGGGCGAGATTCACGTTGGACCTCCGTGGAATTTCTGACAATGCGCTTACTGTCTTGGAACCCTTCCCGACGGCTTTGGTTGGCCGTTGCCTGGAATCAGGCTTCTTCTGTGGAACGATAGGGAAAGTCATTCTTGCGTGACGGGAGGCGTCGCCGTTACGCCGCCGTATTTCTCCAGCCACTTTAGTTCTTCTCTCACTTTGATCTTTCCGTGCCAGGGATTTTTGGCGAGATCATGTCCTTCTCCTGGAAATATCAGAAGGTCACTTGGAACGTTGAGCTCGTGCAGCGCACGATCGAGTAAGTAACTCTCCAACACGGGCACTCTTATATCGTCTGCGCCTGCGACCATGTGAGTTGGCGTTCGCACTTTGTTGATCTGGAAGATTGCGGCTTCGCTGTTATAACGATCGGGTTTATCCCAGGGGCGGCCACCAAAGAAATACGCATCATCGAAGGTCGAGTCGTCATTGCCCCAGTCGGCTACGTTTTCCACTCCGCCCGCGCCTGTGACTGCGGCTTTGAAGCGCGTGGTCTGGGTGATCAGCCAGTTGGTCATATATCCGCCATAGCTGTAGCCGCCGATGGCCAGGCGGTTCGGGTCGGCAATGCCGTCCTTCACCAGCGCGTCTACGCCGGCGAGAATATCTCGACCGGGGCTGGAGAAAAGTTCGGGAACGATAGCGAGCGCGAATTTGTCTCCGTAGCCGGTGGAACCGCGATAGTTGGGCTCGAAGACCAGCCAGCCGGCGGTGGCGGCGAGGCGATCCCACTGATACCAGTCGGCTTCGAAGTGGTTACCATCAGCATCTTGCGGACCGCCGTGGATGAAGACGAATGTCGGCAGGTTCTTTGCTTCAAATTTTCCTGGCGGATACATCAGCATGCCTTCAATTTTTGTGCCGTCGGTGGAGGTCCAATGATAGGGCTTGCCTTGGGGCAGATCGCGCTTGGTGAACAACTGGTTGAACTTTGTGATGGGGCGCGCCTGCGCCAGTTTGTCGGGGCCATCGGCAAGATAGATCTCGGTGGGGCGCTCGATGGACGAGTAGGCAAACGCTATGCGCTTGCTTTGCGATTGCTTCGCGGCGGTGGGGGCTTCGTAGGCGCCAGGCCATCCTTCGAGCTTTACTATGGCGGCCTTTGGATTTGCTTGGGTTAGGAACTGCACTTCGGTCCCTTGGCGGCAGGCGCAGAGCACGGAGCCGTCTGGGAGCGGCGTGTAGTGCATGACTTCGCCGGGATAGTCGGCAAACCAGCGCTGGGGTTGTCTTTTTTCTGGTGGAGTGGATGTGTCGTTGATGTCAGCCCCGGCCTCGATCCCATAGAGGCGCGGCTGCGGATCTTCATACTTTTTTTCGATCGACCCGAGATTAACCTGAAAAAACAGATGACGGTTGTCCGGAGACCACTCCAGATTCAGTTCCACTGCTTCGTTGCGGGTAAGGGGAACGGGCGCGGCTGTGGCGGCTCGGTTGGCCAGGTTGACGAGGTAGAGTTCGATGTCTTCCATCTTCTCTTGACGCTCGGAGACTGACTCGCTCAGGAAGGCCAGGCGCTGGCCGTCTGGCGAGATAGTGATCTGAGCGACTCGCAGCGGCGTACGCGCGATGGCTACGGCGCCGGGAGTGGCTCCGGAATCTTTTTCCGGGTTGGGAGTGTCTTTTTTGTTAGAACCAACAGCAATAGAGCCAAGCGCGGCGTGGCGGGCCTGGGCTTCTACCAGCGTGATGCGGAAAATTACGTCGCCGCGTTCGTCGCCTCGGTAACGGGTAACATCTTTCCAATCTTTCTTGTGATCGTCGTTCTGCTGTTTGGTCCAGGGCTGGCGAGTTGCGAAATAGATTGCTTTCGAATCTGCGGACCAGACAAAGGCATGGACCTCATCTTCGCCGGAGGTGATGGCGAAGGCCTCGCCGCCGTTGGGCGATATTAGATAGAGCTGGGCTGCGTCTTTGTCCTTGTCTTTATCTTTATCTCTGTCTTTGCTATTGCCACGGCCATCTTTTTCGTCGTCTCCGGCGTCTGCGTCTTTGGCGTCGCCAGTTTTTCTTTCTGCCAGAAAGGCTATCCACTGGCCGTCGGGCGACCATTGCGGAGAGCTGTCGTGTCCGGATTGCGTCAACTGGATGAGACTTCCCGCTTCGGTCCGGTAGAGCCAGAGGTCTTTGCGGAAGATCTGTTGCTCCCAATCAGGTCGTTCGATGGCGATGACTACGTTGTTGCCGTCGGGAGAAAGTCTTACGGCGTCGAAGCTGACTGAGTTGAAGAACTCGTCGAGCGTTAGCTTCGGTTTGGCGGTTTGCGCTGGGGCAATGAGTGACGTGGTAATCACGAGCAGGAGTGAAACCGACAAGGCGCATCGTTGCATAGGTGTTCTCGACAATTGCTTTCAAGATTTTGTCATCCCGAGCGAAGCGAGGGATCTGCATCTTGCGACAAACTGCAGATCCCTCGCTTCCCTCGGGATGACAATTCGTAATGGGGTTCGGTGATTCATGGTGCCGTCATTTGTAGTGCGGCTAGTCGTGGCACAAACTCTCATGGCGCCGCCGGTTGCGCGTTGTGCAGAGCCTCGTCTAGAGGCTGGCTGCTTGGAATGCTTTGTTCTACTACGCGCCAGCCATCGTCATAGCCGCGGAATCCTACGGTCGAGCGGTAGTGGACTCCGCTGTCGTACAGCGCCGCGCCGACTTGATTGATGGAAACCCAACGCCAGGTGAACTCGACATTGGCAAAGGCGCCGGCCTTGCTGATTCCGGAAATGCTCACTAGTTCGCGGCGCGCTACCTGGATTCCGATGGGGCCGATGTCGGTTCCGCTGGCGGGCAGAGCGCTTGTAATCAGGGGGCGGATCGTATCGACTCCTAGCGGGCTGAGCTGTACGTCCCAGCAGGGCGGAGGATCGATTCCCTCGGGACACTTTTTCTGCTCGGTGCCGATGATCCACCCTCGGCGCTGTAGGACCATGGAGTCGGGAGAACTGAAATCTTTGTTGGAGACGATGCCGGTGCGGAGCCAGAACATTTGCGGCGTTTTGAAGGTGTCGGAAGCCGAGATTAAGTCGGCGGCTAGACGGCGCGTCAGGAAGTCGCGCGGAGAACAGGCGAGGGTCAACGACAATGAGATCGCCAACAGCAATGTTTTTGCCGGTTGCATGAATTTGATCAATGGTTGCGAGAGGATTTTAGCAGGGCTTGGCGAAATTCCAACTTCCGAGCGGCCTGCCGTGGTGTCACCTCAGCGGCTGAAGCCGCACTCCTAACACGCCGCTAACGCAGCGGTAAACCGCTGCGCCACCCAAAAGCAAAATCAAATGCAAGAGCCTAGCTGGACGCCTCCGTGGAATCCCACCCCTTCGGCTTCGCTCAGGGCAGGCTCTTGCGCAAAAAACGCGCAAGGATGGGGCACCCATCGCCTCAAATAGGCGCAACCAAGAGCTGAGTTTTTCAGCAATCTGTGAAGCCGCACTCATAGCACTACGGCCGCAGCGCCGGTGGACCGCTGCGCCGCATCAGGCGCGCATGTGGGGCAGAAAAGGATTCGAGGCTATTTGGCCGTCAAATTTATTGCACCAGCGGCCGGGGATTGGGTTGTGGCAGGCGGGACAATTGCCTTCTGGAGTTAACTTGTATTTTTTGATCGAATATCCGTAGCGCTGGATCAGCAGTTCTCCACATTGATGGCAATTCGTATTTTCCAAACCTTCCACACGTCCGGGAAGATTGCCGGCGTAGATGTAGCGCAATCCGGATTCGCGGCCGATGGCGGCGGCTCGGCGCAAATCTTCGGAACGCGTATCGGCGGGGGAAATCATTTTGTAATCCTGGTGAAAGGCGGTTACGTGCCAGGGGATATCGGGCGAGACGGCGGCTACAAATTCGGTCAGCTTGCGCAGTTCTTCGTTGCTGTCGTTGAAGCCAGGGATTAGCAGGGTCACGATCTCCAGCCAAACGCCCATCTGGTGCAGACTTTGGATGGTATCGAGGATCGGCTGCAAGCGTCCTCCTAGCTGGCGATAGTGATGATCGTCGAAACTTTTCAGGTCTACCTTGTAGAGATCGATCCAGGGGCGGAGATAGTCGAGGACTTGCGGAGTACCGTTGCCATTCGAGACATAGGCGGTCAGCAGTCCCGCTTTGCGAGCTTGTTGGAAAACGGCTACCGCCCATTCGCTGGTGATCAGCGGCTCGTTGTAGGTGCTGACTACAATTTTTGCGCCTTGGGCTTGCGCGTCTTTAACCAGCAATTCCGGATCTGCCTCTAGCGGCGGGGAGATGGCATGGGGATCGCGGAGGGCTTGCGAGGTAACCCAGTTTTGACAGTAGGAGCAGTGCAGATCGCAGCCCAGCATTCCGAAACTGTAGGCTAGGGCTCCGGGGTGGGCGTGGAAAAACGGCTTCTTCTCGATGGGATCGCATTGCACTCCGGCAACGTAGCCCCAGGGAACGTAGAGTTTGCCGCCTCGATTGAAACGGACTTTGCAGACGCCGGGTTGCCCTTCGGCGATCGGGCAGCAGTGGCCGCAGGCATAGCAGCGCACTCGGTCGCGATCTAGTTTTTCCCAGAGCGCGGGGTCGGCTTCGCGGACGCGGGCTTCGGCCGTCAGGATGTCTTGCAGGGTGGCCACAAATCTATTCTACGGCGGTTTGACAGATTGCTGAAAAACTCGATTGGCTCTACTCGGCCCCTAAAGGGGCGTCTCAATTCTAAAGGACGTATGGCATCGCGAAAGCGATGCCCTGATACGAAACCACAGGGGTAACCCGAAGGGTCTTCGGTCAGTTGGGTTCGGATTTTGCTCTTTGGTAATAGGAGTGAATCCAGGCATCAGCTTGCTCTCGCGCGGCGGATATCTGCGCCTTCGTCATTCGCGAAGCCAACACTTCTAGCCGAATCTTGCTGGCTTCGTCACCACGGGCGTTCGCAATCGCAGACCAGAAGTAGGCTTTGGACAAGTCTTCGGGAACCCCGCGGCCCGCCCAGTAATAGGCACCGAGGGTCGCCTGTGCGGTGACATGCCCTTGTTCGGCGGCGCGCAGGAACCACTGCATAGATTGCGCGTCGTCGTGGGGAACACCGTCTCCATTGTGGTAGCGGAGGCCCATCTGCCATTGCGCTTCGGCGTCCCCGGCATCGGCTAGCTTGCGCAACTCTTCGAGAGACTTCGCTGGCGCGCGTTGATCGGGCGGTGTGACCGGTTGCGACGCGATCGGCGAGGGAACCCAACGCTTCTCGATGATTGGCCCGACTACGTAGCCGACAGCCACCGCTGCCACTAAAACGGCCAGCCCGATAAGGGCGCGATGAAGCAAGCGAGGAACCATGGACGCAGTTTCGGGGGCCTGCTCCGGAACCTGCTCGGGCAGCGTTGATTCGGGGAGTGTTGATTCCGGAAGTTGCTCCGAGACTGGCTCGGGGACTTCGGCGGGCTTGTCCCACAAGGCCTCGCGAATCGCATACATCGAACTGGGTGCGACTGAAGCTGATTCGATCGGCGCGGAATGTGCAACCGGAGCGTGAGATACGCCGGCCGCGGCCTCCCACGCAATTGGCATTTGCAGATGAGTTTCTTCCGGCTGGGGCTGCGGCTTTTCATGAGCGCTGGTGGGAATCAATTCAACGAGCCGGCCCAAAACCGTGGCATGGGCGTTGGTGAAAGCGCGGGGGTGCGGAGAGAACACCTCGAGCAGGCCGCGTACGCGGAAATCGGAGAGGATGGGAGCAGCCATCAGCGAGGCGATGCCCAATGCGCGGCCGATCTCGGGGTCAACGCGCGGATCGTTCTCCATGTCCTCGCAGGAGACCAGGAGTCCGGTGCGAACGCATTCTCCGGAGAGACCTTGTTTCACGTCCACGGGGGCTCCGAGGGGCGGAGCCGGATCGCCGGCTTTGGCGCGGCAGATCATTTTTTCATCGGCCGGAGACGTCGGAGTAAGAAATGCCAGGGCGGCGCCGCTGGCTCCCGTGAGACTTAGGGCGCGCTCGGCGATGAGCTGGAAAACTGCGCCGACATCGCCAGCGACCTCGGCCACTTCGGCGCGAATTGCTTCCACCTGCAGAGACGGGGCCGAGTGTGTGGGAGACGTCTCTACAGAGGAGGCCATTCCGCTTCCGTGGGAGATGGAGATGATATTGGGCGATTCGTCGATCGGCCGGCTGTTGATCGGTAATGGGAGCGGCACCGCCTCGAGTGATTGCTCTTGCTCGCGGCGCGCGCGTTGCTCGGCGCGAGCGACGTAGTTGGAACAGCCAATCAGGAGGTTGGCAAAAAGCCATTCTTTCAGTATTTGCCGGGAAGCGTCGGAAAGGCCGGAAAAACGGATACCTGCGCGTCCAGCATCGTTGCTCCAGATCACCCGGCCACTGGCATGGATGAAGCTTCTTGTCTCCGGCAGATCGAGGCAAAGCGCCACGGCTCGGTTCACTACCAAGGGTTCAGCGGTTTGAACGGCGAAGCCATCTTCGTGCAGATCGAGCAGTTCGCTGAGATCCACGACCATGCCCGTTTGCGGACCATTGAAACTGGCGTAAACCGGAGTGTTGAGTTTTTGACGAATCGCGCGGCGCCGCTCTCGGTTGGGAAGTCCGGTAACTGGATCCGGCAATCTATTAGTGCTCCGATCCATAGTTGTGTCTCCATATTAACTCAGGGATGAAGAGGGAAGAAGGTCAATCGCGGTTCTTTACCACGGGGAGCACAGAGGGACACAGGGGAAAACAGAGGCGCCGTTGCTGCATCTTCTTTTTTCTCTCTTTCTAAAAGGGCAGTTATAGGTTCGCAGCCAGGAATGGAGTTTCGGCTTGTGCAACCGGGACGAGGATCTCGGGCATGGTCAGAACGCGATCGAGCGCGTTGGCGAGGATGGAGGGAAATTCGGAGGTAAGAAGGTTGACGTCCAGTTGAAGATCGCGGGAAGTGTAGATGCGATAGACAACGAGGGAGCCGCGGTTCCGGTTCGAAGATGTGACCAGGTCGAGAGTCAGCTTCCATGAAGGCTGGCTGGAAATGGCGGCCATGTGGGGAAACTTGCTCCACTGAAAACGGCGGCTGGTTTCGCCGGAGAGCAATTGCTCATGGGAGGGAAACCTGAGGTGTAACTCAAAGCCATCGAAATCATTGCCTTCGAAAGCGGCGACCAAGATGCTGCGCACCTGATTGAAATCGATGGCGACTTTGAGTTCTTCGAGGGCGCGGCGGACAGAAAGATTGTTGATGACAATTTGGCGCTGGTCAATGGTGCGCTGGGCGACGCGGCGCAGTTCGCCAAACTCCAGGTAATTGAGATGCTGGACTCCGAGCCAGATGCCGGTTCCAACTACCGCCAAGACCAGACCCACGGTGCTGCCGGTCGGCCAGAGGAGGAAGAGGCTGAGCATGGCAAAGAGGGCGGAGACGGCATAGAGAACGATGACGACCTGGCGATGGGAGAAACCCATCTGCAGGAGCTTGTGGTGGATGTGTTCGCGATCGGCGGTGAAAATGGGACGGCCGCTGATGAGCCGCCGCAGAATAGAGAGCAACGTTTCCAAAATCGGCAATCCGAACGAGACCACGGGGATGGCGACGGCAACGAAGGTCGGAGCTTTCTGAGAGCCGGCCAGAGCAAGGGCGCTGAGCACGAAGCCGATGAACAGGCTGCCCGAATCACCAAGAAAAATCGTGGCGGGATTGAAGTTGAAACGCAGGAATCCGAGGATGGCGCCGGCCAAAGTAACGCTCATCAGGGAGCCGAGCCAGGAATGGTTGACCAGTGCGACGACGAAGAACACCATCGTCGAAAACAGCGCGGAGCCGGCAGCTAGACCGTCGAGGCCATCGATGAGATTAAAGGCATTGGTGACCGCAACCACCCACAACACGGTAAGAGGTAAGCCGACGAACCACGGCAGGGAGTGCGAAAAGATCAGGGGCAGATCGAGAACCCGCATTCCTCCGGCAAAAAGCATGGCGCCGGCGGCCGCTTGAACGGCAAACTTCAAATATGTACCTGCGCCATGCAGATCGTCGTAGATACCCAAAGCAAAAATCATGCAGGCGGGAACATAGATGCGGAGAAGCGTGGTGGGAGCAAGTCCTTCGACCAAGCGAGGAAAAATGAGTGAGAATCCCAGCCAGATGGCCAAGCTCAGAGAGAATGCGAAGAAGATTGCAACGCCGCCCAAACGAGGAAGAGGAGTTTGATGGATATGGCGTCCGCCCTGGGGTGTGGCAACCCAGCCCTTGCGGTTGGCGAGGTCTCGCACTTGACGCGTCACCACGAACGACACAGCCAGGGAGAATACGAATAATCCGAAGAAAAGG
Organism: uncultured Acidobacteriaceae bacterium; assembly: GCA_963785265.1. GTDB lineage: Bacteria > Acidobacteriota > Terriglobia > Terriglobales > Acidobacteriaceae > Acidiflorens. The sequence goes on from CAWAUN010000001.1 coordinate 299,512, forward strand.
AGCGTCAAATTACAGTTCCCTTCCGGCTGGAACGACCAGTATGCGACACGACTTCTGCCGCGCGAAAGTTTCAGTCACGAGCAAAATTCCTCGTTAGTTGCACTATGCGATTGACTGGTTGTTTTCTGGAACTATACAACCCGTGGAGGGCGACGAGCAACTATTTTGGCAGGTTTTGTGGTTGCACAAGTAGTGTCGCTGGTTGTGAAAGAGAGCGTTCTGCGCGGATTTCACAGGCGGCGTATGTTAGACTTAACGCACTCGTAAATCCAGGAGTCTTGGTATGTCCGGGCGGAATCGCCGCTTCCTTTTGCGAAGCTTGTGGATATTTCTTGTTGGTTCGTGCAGCCTGCAAGCGCTGGGCCAGACCGCGCCTACGGGCGGGGCCACGCAGCCGGCAGCTGCGAACCAGAGCACTTCTTCGCCTCTGCTGGCTAATTCCAATGTGAAGCTGGGGGTCGGCGACCTCGTCGACATCAATGTGTTCGGGGTGCCTGATCTTTCCACCAAGACGCGCATCAGTGGTTCGGGAGACATCTACCTACCCCTGATCGACTACGTTCATGTCGCGGACTTAACGACCGATGAAGCTCAGCTGTTGATCCAGAAGCGGCTAGAGGATGGAGGCTTTGTCCGTAACCCGCACGTTTCGATTTTCGTGAATGAATCGGCGTCACAGGCAATCACGGTGATCGGAGAGGTGAGTCATCCTGGAGCTTATCCTGCGATTGGGGAGCGGCGCCTTTTCGACATGATTTCGATGGCGGGAGGATTGACCGACAAGGCGGGACGCAACGTGACCATCGTGCATCGCGGCGATCCCGGGCAAGAAGTGGAACTGCAGCTCTCGGCCAGTCTGACGGAAGATACGCAGAGCAACGTGGATGTCCGCCCGGGAGACACGATCATTGTTTCTCGCGCCGGGATCGTCTATGTAGTGGGTGATGTGCAGCATCCCAGCGGGTTCCGGATTGAAGACGCCTCTCTCAGTGTGCTGAAGGCGCTGGCGCTAGCCGGCGGCAATACGCATACCTCTTCGCTCAGTAAATCGCGGATCCTGCGGCAGACGGCGAACGGGATTCAGGAAATTCCCATTAACCTCAAAAAGGTGCTCTACGCCAAGATTCCGGACATGCCAATGCTCAAAGGCGATATTTTGTTTGTACCCAGTAGCGCGGCAAAGACAGCCCTCTATAGAACTGCCGATGCGGCTGTGGCGCTATCCACGTCGCTGGCGGTGATCGCCGTTCAGTAAGGCGCGTCTCTTTTGTCGCTTGCCCAAAGGCTATTCACGCAGCGATTCCAGTACGGTGATGTACTCCTGCGCCGTTTTTTCGCGGGAACATTGGTTGACGATGTACTGGCGGCCGCGGGTTCCCATTTCTTGCCTGCGTTCGGGGTCGTTCGCGAGTGCGAGAATCGCTTTCACCAGGGCTTGACTGTTCTCGGGTTCCGTAAAGACGCCGGCGCCGGCCGCTTCTACAATCTGACGAGCCTGACCATCCACAGCGATTATGACCGGACGTCCACACGCCATGTATTCGAGTAGCTTGGTGGGAATCACGGTCTTGAACAGTTCGGTTTTTTTCAAAATGACCAGGCAGAGATCGGCAGCCGACACATAGGCGGGAATTCGTTCTCGCGGTTGCTGACCGAGGAACTGAAGGTTGGTGAGTCCGCGCGTCGCGGCGAGTTCCACGATTTTGTCCTTTTCCGCCCCTTCGCCAATCAGTAAGAACATGGCGCTGGGCAAGGCTCCGCGTAGTTCTTCGGCCGCGGCAATCAAAGTCTCCAGTCCGTGAGCATTGCCCATGGTGCCGATGTAGCAAATCAGGAAACGATCTTCGAGTCGCAACTGCCTTCGGATCTCTGTTGCCGATGGATCGAAGCGGAAGAGATCGGTCTCCACTCCGTTTTCGACAATGGAGATCTTTTCCGCGGGAACGTTCCAATCGCGGATCAAATTGTGTTTGAATGCGGGCGACACTACAACTATGCGGTCGGCACGACGGTAGAGAAAACCGGCGATTACGCCGAGCGTGCGATGGAGTAGAGTTTTTTCGCTTCCCGCGCCGACCGCGGCTAGCGATTCCGGCCACAGATCGCGGACCTCAAAAACAAAAGGGACGCGCTTCGACCACGCCAGCCACCATCCGGAAAGTCCGACCAGCAACTGTGGAGAGGTGGCGATGACTACGTCGGGCTTAGGCAGGTCGAGCCCGCTGAACGCTGCCGAGAGACAGAACGACGCGTAGTTGCGAATTCTTTCGTGCGCTTTGCGATTGGGCAACGGCCAGAGCCAGGTACGAACGACGCGCACTCCATCGACGGTCTCGGTGTAACGAAGCTGGCGGAAGCGCGACTTCCAATCTTCGGGCACAACGCCGGTTGGATGGTTGGGAAATCCGGTGAGGACGGTCGTTTCGTGCCCCAATCTCACCCAATGGCGCGATAACTCCGCGGCGCGCGCGGCGGGCGCTCCCATTTCTGGCGGAAAATATTGCGAAACGTAGAGAATTTTCACAATGAGTCGTTCGAGCGATCAGTAGTAAAACAATTTGAAAATGCTTTTCTCCACCAGAGCACGCGTCCGGTAGATGCGGCGCTGGGCATAGCCTTCCCATCGGTCAGCAACCGCCGCGAAGCGAGCATCGCCCGTCAGCTTCGACATTACCCGCAACTGTACGACATGCAACTGGTGATAAAACGGGCTGGCCAGCATCTTCAGCCGGGTTCCGGATTGCTCGTACAGAGACCAGTATCCGGCATCGAATCTCGGCAGATTGCGAACTAGAGTCGCAACGCTGCGATCGAAAATATTTTTCGCTGAAGCGTCGGCGCGCGCCAGCCAGAAATCGAACACGCCCCATAGCGCCCACATAAATCCATTCAAAATGTGCGTTGGCGGATCGACCAGATACTCCTCGATCCACAGATTTTTTTCGTTGTGTTCAGATACGTCTTCAAAGAGCACGCCGCCTTCGGCGATGGGGCGTGAAAGAGCGACAAATGCCCTTTCGGCGGCGCTTTGATACTTCTGAGATTCGGTACGAGCATGCACTCGCAAAAGAAGGGAAACACCTTGTCCTTGCGCGAGTCCCGAATACCAGGGCGCTTTGAGCGTGTCGCGATACTCCCAGTCAAAATGATGGTTCCAGACGCAAAGGCCATGAGCATTCTGCTCCAGGTTTGCGGCGAGCCAGTCGGCGGCTTGGAGCGTCTTTTGCCAACGGGCTTCGTCATTCGTCTGGCGGAAAAGATTGTAGTTCGCGAGGCCCCACTGGGCGATTGCAATCGGGTTGTATTGCAAGCCAATAACTCCGCGATAGTCGAGCATGGGAATGCCGGCGGCATCGTAGTAGCCGCTGTAATCCGCCTTCTGGCGGAACAGCATGTAGTACTCGCCAAGCCGATCGGTGGTCGCGCGTGGATTGATCTCTGGTACTTCATGCCAGAACGTCAACTGGCTGCGTCCGGGGCCGAGGTAAGCATGGAAAATCCGCTGATAGTAATGCCAGCGCGCGGCGGCGCTCATGCCGGTTCAACTTCCCAGAGTGTGGTAACGAGGTCGTCGGTATCGACGGCGATGGTCGTGGCAGCGAGATAGTTGGTGGAGTTCTCGCCATCGGGCAGAAAGGCGTTGCCGTACTGGAAATAACGCATCGCCAGATTGTCTTTTTTCCAGCGCGCCAGCACCTCCCAGTTGGTTCCGTTTCTGGAGCCGGTGAGATGGACTTCATTTCCGGTGTTCACGGTGCTGGGCTCGATCATCGTCGAAAAAAACATCGCGTCGCCAACCTTGCAACTCACTTTACAACCAAAAATCGAAGAACTGGCGAGATCGCCGACTTGTTCAACCTCGCCGGCCCTATCGAGCCGATACACGTGATTCTTTTCGAAGGGCGTGTCGGTGGAAAGATACAGCCCATCTTGCGTTGGAATGGCAGCCACGGCGCGGGCCTGCTGGTTTCCCGCCAATACCACTTCTACGGAACGTAAATCGCAGTCAGCGCGCAGCACCTTGCATTCCGCGCCATCATCTCCGGTCAGAATCCAAAGGCAATTGCCCCAGCGGTCATAAACAATGTTGTGGACGTGCCGTATGCTTCCCGCGGGGAACGTATACCCAATCTGCCATGTGTATCCGCGATCAGTCGAAACGTAGATGTGAACTTCGGCGCGCTCGCGATTGTCGAAGTACTCTCCCCAGTAAATATTTCCCGACGGAACGGCGGTGACATGTAGGGGCCGTATGCCGCGCTGAACTCGATGAGTGATATGAAATTCATCGCTGTTCGGGGTTCGGGTTACCAGCGCGCTTGGAACCGCGCCCACCATGGTGCGGTCATTCGTGTGGCGGTCATTCGTCTGACGGTCGCTCGTCGGGCGGTTGCTGAGGATGGCTAGCGCGTGAAAGCCATCGCGCATTAGACGATAGGTCAGCGCGGTGCGCGAGGTAAGAGTCCTCCACCAGACTGGATGAAAACTCGCGACTGGCTCCCACTCGGCGCGCTCGACAATCTGCGGACGGTTAGGTTGAGGATGAATCTGCAGACGAACAATCTGATATCTGCGACAACCGTAGAGAATATCGCCATCCCAGACCAGAGCGCGAATACCGTGCCAGGCAGCCACTTTGCTCAGCTTTAAAGCAGAGGATGCGGACATCGCAACTGGGATTTCGGTCATGCGAGTAATGTCAGTTCTCGGACTTGCGCACGAAGAATGGGCCAATGGCGAGCGCGTCCATTTTTGTTCGCTGGAAGCAGTCGATGGCTTCTTGCGGCTGGCACACGATCGGCTCATTCTCGTTGAAGCTGGTGTTCAGGATCACCGGGATTCCGGTTTTCCTGCCAAACGTCTGGATCAGGTCGTAGTAGAGCGGATTCTCTTCGCGCGTCACGGTCTGCAGGCGTCCGGTATTGTCGACGTGATTCACGGCACACAGGCTCTTTCTTTTCTCCGAACGAATTTTATACACGTGCAGCATGTAGGGCGAGGGGTGATCGTGCTCGAAGTATTCGTGCTGCGCGTCGGCCAGAATGGAGGGCGCAAAAGGACGGAACCACTCGCGGTGCTTGATGCGAGCGTTGAGCACATCCTTCATGTTAGGCAGGCCGGGGTGGGTGACGATGGAGCGATTGCCGAGCGCGCGCGGACCCCATTCCATGCGCCCTTGGAACCACCCCACAACATTGCCCCGTACCATCTGCTCAGAAACTGCGTCGAGGAGCGGCGCGCGGTCGAGGCGCTGATACTTTACGCGGGCGCTTTTCAATGCGGACTCAATCTGCGCGTCGGAAAACTCTGGACCGAGGTAAGCATGATTCATTTGCGCTTCGCCTCTGCGCGGCTGTTTCAGCACGGAATGATAGGTGTGGAGCGCGGCGCCGATCGCCAGACCTTCATCGCCGGCGGCGGGCTGAATCCACGTACGGCGGAATGGCGTGCGGGAAAACAGTTTGCCGTTGGCGACGCTGTTGAGCGCGCAGCCACCGGCCATGGCGAGATTTTCGTCGGGGACGCGGTTGTGCGTCTCATTGGCCAGATGAAAGAACACTTCTTCGAAAACATGCTGCATGGCATAGGCAAGATCCATGTCGCGCTGCGTGATCTCGGCGTGCGGTTCGCGAGGCGCGCCGAACAGTTTTTCCATCTTGTCGGAGAAATGCCTTGCCAGGCGCACCGTTCCGTCGGGCAGCACCTGCATTCCTTGAGTGCTGCCGAGCGGCTTGAAGTAACGCAGGTTGAGTTGGAAATCACCGTTGTTCAGCGCGACAACTTTGCGGATCTCTTCGACATAAGTGTCTCGCCCGTACGGCGCCAAACCCATGACTTTGCCTTCATCGCCATATTTTTTGTAGCCGATGAAATCGCAAATCATGGTGTAGAAACTGCCGAGCGAATGTGGCAGGTACACTCGATCGAGGACGTAAATTTCGTCGGCTTCACAGCGCGCCATCATGGTCGAGACGAAGTCTCCCGAGCCGTCGTAACTGAAGCCCGCCGCCTTTTCCCATGGCGAGCAGTAGTATGAACTGGCGATGTGCGCTATGTGATGCTCGAGATGATGCTCTTGAAACTTCAGCGTGGAAGTATCGACGTCGAGGGCTTGGGCGAGCAGTGAACGCACGTCGCGCATCGACTCTTTGCGCTGGCGCATCTTGATGAAGTTCAGAACCTTGGCTGGATTTGCCAGCGCATATTGCACTTTTTTGACTAGGTTCGCGTCACTGTCTTGACCGACGGCAACGTGCTGGACGTCGGTGATTTTGGCGCCCACCGCATCCAGACAGGCTTTTACGGCAAGTGCGGGAAAACCGCCGTAATGTTTGTGGCGGTTCAGGCGCTCTTCGGCCACAGCAAATAGAGTTCTTCCGTCTTCGACGATCGCGGCCGACGAGTCGGCGTGAAACATATTCAGGCCCAAAATCAGCATTTACAGATCATTCCCTCTTCTTGTCGTTCAATTTGTCGTTCAATTATTTCTAGTGCGTTGACTTTTCCCGCGGGGCCAACGCGACGAACTCATTCAATCGCACCGCCAGAGGCTGCCCGGTCTGGCATGAGTTTTGCAGTCGCAGAGTGGCAAGCGTCGAGCCCACTATTTGTTCGAGCGGGATTGGCGGCGGTGTCTTGCACTGAAGAGCATCGACGAAGATCCGCATCTCCGCTTGATGGCCTTTATCCTGTCCCCAGCGCGCGCGCGTGATTTGCCTGCGGCCGTTGCGAACCAGTTCAAGGCGCCGAAAATCTTCGAGGATTGCAACCACGCCACCGCCGAAAACTTCAATGCGCTCCTTCGATGCCGACTTGTCGCCGTTGGCGAGATAGCTGATCGTTCCCAGGGTGCCGTTCGCGAACTTGAGCGAGGCAACTACGTTATCCATGCTGTATTGGCCGGGATTGCCCACGGTTCGCGCCTGCACTTCGTTAGGACAGGCATCCGCCAGGAAACAGAGAAAGTCGACAAAGTGGCAAACCTCGCCGAGAATGCGTCCGCCTCCCTGTTCGGGATCGTTCACCCAATGATCGGCGGGAATGTAGCCTGCATTTACGCGATAGTGAATCGCCAGCGGTTCGTGGATTTCGTGCAAGAAGTTTTTCATCTGCACGGCCATGGGCGCGAATCTGCGGTTGAAACCTACCATCAGGAGCGGCGCGCTTTCTTCGGCTGACGCACATACCAGCGCTGCTAAGTCGGCCTCGTTCAGGCAAAGCGGCTTTTCGCAGAAGACAGCTTTCCCAGCGCGCAGGGCTGCGAGCGCCTGGCGGGCGTGAAGGTGATGACGAGTTGCGATCAGTACTGCGTTTATTTGTGAATCCTGCAAAAGTTCGGCTTCGGAATTCGAGCAGTAGGAAAAACCAAATTTGTCGGCCGCGTTCCGACTACGCGGACCGGTAGCGTTGCAGACACCGATGAAGGAAACGCCCGGGATCGCCTTCAGTGCGGGCAGGAGCGTGTTCTGCGCGAAATTTCCCGCTCCCAGCACGCCTAGACCTGTGGAACCTGAGGCAGGCTTCGAGAGCAAGATTCTTTCCGAGGCTGCGGGCGCCGAGATTGGCTCGGCTTGGACGGGCGAGGACGCCCGTCCATCCACGGGCAGGGCAGATTCGGCGACTGCGTAGGTGATCAGCGCGGCTAAGAAGGTTTCGCCTGTGTTGCCGGTAATCAAGTCATAGGCGCGGGTCGCTTGTTCCATGGGAAAGCGATGCGTGATCAGCGACTGCAGATTTAGTTTTCCGTCGGCGATGAATTGCAGAAAGGCTTCCAGGTTGCGCGTCTCGGTCCAACGGACGTGCCCAATCGGGTAATCGCGGCCTTTCTGCTCATAGGCAGCGTCGTATCGGCCGGGGCCATAGGAGCGCGAGATTCTGAAATCCAATTCTTTTTCATAGTAGAGTTTGCGCTGCAGATCCATGCCGACAGTGCCTACGGCAACGATTACGGCGCGATCGCGCGCCAGTTCCGCCGCCAGATTCACCGGTTCGCTGCTGGGAGTTTCCGCAGTGATCAAGACCGCGTCCACGCCTGCGCCGCCCGTTTTCTGAAAGCACAAATCGCGGAACTCGCGCGCACTGGCGCATGCGGCTTCGGCTCCGCTGGCAATTGCGAGATCGGCGCGCTGCTGCACTAGATCCATGCCAAAGACGCGGCAGCCGGCGGCCTTCAGCAATTGCACTGTGATTTGTCCGAGCAATCCCAGGCCGATCACGGCGACCGTGTCGCCGAGTGCAACGTTCGCAGTGCGAATGCCGTGCAGACAAATCGCGCCCACCGTTCCGAAAGCTGCTTCTTCATAGGAAACGTTGCCGTGTGAAGGTGCTTGCTCCGTCTCCGGAGACGTAGCAAGTCGCGTCTCTGCGGAAAAAGCATCGCGTTGGGGAATTTTCGCCACTAGCATTCGGGGCACGCAGGCAAATTCGGCGTGGACTGCGTATCCGGCACCGGCGCACGCTACACGGTCGCCCACGTCGATGTCGTGGATGCCATCGCCCACCGCGATTACCACTCCGGCGCTGCTATAGCCCACCGATTGCGGCTGACTCAGGCGCGACCGCACGGTTTGCATGGTGGAGGCCAAACCATCGCGCTGCATCTTGGCTATGACATCGCGCACCAGATCAGGACGGGCTTTTGCTTTCGCCAGCAGACTCTTGCTGGCAAATTCGGCCGAGGCGCGCTCAGTGCCGGCCGAGACCAGCGACGCTGCCACTCGCACCAGCACACAGCCCGGCAGCAACTGGGGCGATGGAACTTCGGCGATTTCCAGTTCACCGGTGCGCGCGTCTTGTAGGAGTTGCTTCATGCTGTTGCTAGTGGCTGAGAGGTGTCAATCTGCCGCCGCGCAAATGCTCTTGCGTCGCCGTCCAGAAAAAGTTGCATCCAGATTTCGAGCGTCAGCAGTTGCCAGATTTGCATCGACCAATCTTCCGCGCCGCGGCGGTGCTCGTCAATGTAGCGGCGCACAACTTCTGGACGAAACAGGCCGCGGCGGCGCACTTGAGATTCCGAAAGAAGGTCGTCTACCATGGGGCGCAAATCGTGTGCCAGCCAATAGTCTACCGGCGCCGCGAAGCCCGCCTTCGGCTGCCGCAAGACCTCATCTGGGAGCATACTACGCATGGCTTCACGAAAAATGTGCTTGGTCACCGGACGCCATTTCCCTTTCAGCTTCCACTCGGGCTTGACATTCCAGGCGACGAACTCGGCCAGTTCGCGATTCAAGAATGGCACGCGCACTTCGACCGATGAGGCCATGCTCATTTTGTCGTTGTAAGTCAGATTGAGGGTGGTCATGAAAATCTTTGTATCCAGGTAGAGCATCTGGTTGAGAAAGTTCGCGTGCGTTACTTTGCCGAACGCCGCCAGATGCTGGGCATTGGAATCGCCTGTGGCGAGCGACGCCAATTGGGGAGCATACAAGTCTGTCCTCTGTTGCGCGTCGAGATAGGTGCAATTTCTGATGAACGCTTCTGCCGGGCTTAGCGCTGCGCTGCGTGCCATTTTCTTTGCCAGACGTACGGACCCTTTCATGCGCGTTCCGCGCAGCGACGGCAAGCCGAGTAGAGCTCGCTCTGCGGCCGAACGCGCCAAGGCGGGGGCGCGCCGATATTCTTCCGCCCAAGCGTGGGCGATGTGCTTGCGGTAACCGGCGAAGATTTCGTCGCCACCCACTCCTGATAAGAGCACCGTCGACTGTTTTCTTGCCTCACGGCAAACCAGATACGCTGTGATGACCGCGGGATCGGCGGTGGGCTCGTCCATGTGCCAGGTCAGAGATGGCAACAGACTGACTACATCGGGCTCGACCACAATCTCATGGTGCTCGCAACCTAGCTTTCGGGCCAGGCGCTGCGGCACAGCCGGATCGTCGATCGTGGTCTCGCCCACGCGATACTTTTCGGGGAACGTGATTGTATAAGTGCGCACTGGCTGTTTGTGCGCCATCGCCGCGACGATACTCGACGAATCTAGGCCTGCGCTTAAGAACGCGCCAATGGGAACATCGCTCACCATCTGTTGCTCGACCGAGGCGCAGAAGCGCTCGCGAATTTCATCGGCCAAGTCGGCTTCTGTTCGATTGAAGCGGTGGCCGTCTTCGGGAAATGTCAAGTCCCAATACTGTTCGATTTTGAATTTGCCTTGATCCCAGAGCGCGTAGTGGCCTGCCGGAAGCTTGCGTATACCTTCAAACATAGTCAGCGGATCGGGCACCCACAGGAAGGTCAGGTATTGATCGAGCGCTTTCATATTCATCGTCGCTTCGATCCCCGGTACTTCGAGGAGAGCCTTTATTTCGGAAGCGAAGGCGAGTTTTCCGCCGCGCTCGCAATAGTAGAGGGGCTTGATTCCGAAATGATCGCGTGCTAGAAACAGCTTCGGCGACGGGCAACGCAAGTCGCAGATCGCAATGGCAAACATGCCATGCAAGCGATTCAGACAGTCGTGGAAGCGGTCGGGACCATATTCTTCGTAGAGATGAAGCACGACTTCGGTGTCGGTGTGCGAGCGAAAACGATGAGTGTTGTTTTTGCTTTCGAGCTCTCGGCGCAGAACAGCGAAGTTGTAGATTTCGCCGTTATAGGTGATCCACACTGTGCCATCTTCGTTGCTCATGGGCATGTGGCCGTCGGCGGAGAGATCGAGAATAGCCAGGCGGCGACTGCCGAGCCCGATGTGGGTGCCATCGGGGAAACGGCGCTCCCAGAGGCCGGAGTCGTCCGGGCCACGGTGCGCCTGCACATTTGTCATGCGGGCGAGCGTTTCCCGATCGCCGCAATTCACGAGGCCGCTGATACCGCACATGGCGTCAGGGCCTCCCGTTTTGTAGTTCGAAGATTTTGGCCTTGGTGTGGAACATCTGCACTGCTTGAAACGTGCAATAGATGAGGCCTGGCACGCCGTCGAGAAAACCTAGACGAAAAATATATCGGTAGAGGAAGAGAAGAACCGGAGAGCCGGGTAAGCGGTAGAGATTGCGCTTAAGCCACCTTCGGCGCTGCGCCTGGGTGCCGAACAAATCGGCCTTCACCTCGTCAGAAGAGCGTGTGGAGTCGCTTTCCGGCTGCAAAAGCACGCGCGCTTCCCAGTTCGAGTACTCGTTGTGCTTCAGGATGTAGCGCGACAGGGAATCGACATTGTGATGAACGAGCGCGTTGCGCAACAGTGCGGTGGGGCCATTTACCACCACGTGCTCGTGAATCTCGATATCGGCCATCGATGTATCTTGATCTTTGAGGCGGCACTCAAAATGGCCCCGGCCTTTGCGGAACAGAGAAAGTTTCCAGAAACTGGCATCGCAATGGCGCAAGATGCGTCCTAAAAAATACATTTGCAGTCGAATGGAATATCCGTTGACTTCGGGGTTTTGAAGGGCGCCGCGGATTTCTTCCACCAGTTCCGGCGTCAGAACTTCATCGGCGTCGACAAGAAGAATCCAGTCGTAGGCGAACGAGAGCGTGTCCATGGCCCATTGGCGCTTCTTCGGCCAGCCTCCCGTGTAATGAAACTGAACTACCTTGGCGCCGTGCGCTTGCGCGATTGCGACCGTGTCGTCGGTGCTTTCGGAATCGATGACGTACACCTCGCCGGCGAGCGCGAGGGATTCGAGGCACCGTGGCAGATTGCGTGATTCGTTGCGGACGGGAACGATCACGCTTATGGGGAGCCCATGGGCCACGGCCCTCGCCCGCTGCACCTCAGATTCTGATTTTATTTCGATCATTCTTGTTTGAGATCTAGCTCGTTTAAGATCAAACCATTCCGTCGCGACTGGCGGACTGTCTCGCTACGTTTTCTGAATCATGTTATCTGAATTATGTTAGCCGAGTTGCTCGGAAACACAGTGCCGCGGGAAGCGGGCAGAGGCCCGCCACGACACGAATCTCTTGCTCTCACAGATTTTGTTCGCACCAGCGTTGCAGCACGAAAAGTGACCAGGGACGCGACCATGAGGTTTCGCCCGCGAGGAAACGATTCCACACTGCTTGCACGGCGCTGGCGCTCAGTGCGGTCTGATCCCAATTGCTTTTCAGCAGCACGTCTTCGACGACCGGCCTCATCTCGCCACGGAGCCAGCGCTCAAAGGGAAGGGTGAATCCTCGCTTGGGACGATTCACAATCTGCGGCGGCAAGTCGACTCCGAGACTCGCCAGCAGCAGGCTCTTCGGCGAATCGCCTTGTACTTTCCTGTTCCCCGGAATACGGAAGCAGGCTTCCACCAGCTTGCGATCCAGAAAGGGCACGCGCAGTTCGAGGCCGTGCGCCATGCTCATAAAATCGGAATCACGGAGCAGCGTGTTACGCATGTACCAGTGCGATTCCAGATAAGAAACGCGATTGACTGGATCGAGAAACTGGCTCTCGGTGATCGACGCTTGCAGCGTTCGGTTGAGGGATTGTTGCAAGCCTTGGTAATCCGGCGATTGGAACATACTCTCGCGCTCCGCAGGCCCAAACAATGCACGCGCCAGAAAATACGGATGAACGATTGCATCGTGGCCCGTGGCCAACTCGGCCAGCTTACGGCTGCGATCGCCCTTACCGGCGAACAGCTCGACAGAGGCGGAAAGCGGACGCCGGGCTAATCTGGGGAGGCGACCAAGTCTTTTGGAAAGAGCTTCCATCTTTGGCACGTGGCGAAAATTCGAGTAGCCCGCGAACATCTCGTCGGCGCCCAGACCCGTCAACGCAACTTTCACGCCCGCAGCCCTCGTTTTGGCGGAGACGAGATAGGTGTTGATGCCGTCAATGGTCGGCTGGTCCATGGCGCACAGAGCTGCGGGCAACGACGCCAGCGCGTCTTGCGACGAGATGGGAATCTCGTGATGCTCGGCGCCAAAGCGGCGGGCGACTTCGCGCGAATACTGGCCTTCGTCGAACTCCTCTTCCTGGAAGACGAGCGAGAAGGTGTTGGCGCGCACACCGTTGTGGCGGAGCACGGCTACCAGCGCGCTGGAATCGATTCCGCCGGAGAGAAACACTCCGACGGGGACGTCACTCACGAGGTGCGACAGTACGGCATCGCGCAGGATTGCGGGCAGTTGGGTTGCTGTCCCGTTCGTTGATGCGTCCGGCGATTTTCGCTGTGACGACTTTTCTTCTGAGGCGGCGCGGGCGGAAGACGGCAACGGATTCCAGAACTCTCGTCTGCTTATCAATCCGTTTTCTACGGTGAGAACATGCCCTGGCGGAACGGCCTTCACGCCGTCCACGATTGTCCAGGGCTCGTACACGGAGCCGAATGCGAGGTAGCTCAAAACCCCTGTGGGATCGGTCTTTCGCGGTACTTGTCCGGTCTGCAAGAGCGTTCGGACTTCCGACGCAAAGATAAAAGAGGGCTCGGCGTGGTGGTAGTACAGCGGCTTGATTCCCATGGGATCGCGCGCCAATAGTAGCCGCTTTCGCGGGGCGTCCCACAGGGCGAAGGCAAACATGCCACCTAGCCGAGTGAGGCACGACTCTCCCCATACGCGATAGGCGGCGAGGATGACTTCTGTATCGGAATGACTTGTAAACTGGGCGCCGGCGCCTTCGAGTTCTTGCCGAAGTTCGCGGAAGTTGTAGATCTCGCCGTTGAAGACGATCCAATTGCCGGTGACCGGGTCGTGCATGGGCTGGTGCCCGAGCGGCGAAAGGTCAATGATGGAGAGGCGGGAGTGGGCGAATCCGATCTGATGGTCTGCTGCGTTCAGAAGAATGACGCCGGAATCGTCCGGGCCGCGATGGGCGAGGCTCCGCGCCGCTTTCGAAAGAAAGTCGGTGGGCAGAGGGGCTCCGCGGGACACGACACCAAAAATTCCACACATATTCTTGAACTGGCCTGAGAATTTGAGGTTGCCTGTTCATGATACCTTGCGGGCGAGGCAGCCTAGCCCTCCACCAGTACCCTCTTGCAACCCTCGCCGATGGTGCAAAACAATGCTACGCTGCATTCAGTGAGGCGCTTCCCTTCTCTCGACGCCTCCGCGCTATTTCCATCTCGCCGTGGAACAGCCGGTGCTGCGATTGCGCGGTAGGAAATCGCAGTCGGCTGTAATCCCGCTGGCGGAAACGACTAACGCGTGAGCGTGGGCATCTCACAAATAAGCATGAATCTGGAGAGGCTGACGTGAATCGATGGATATGGGTGGTCTTCGGGATTGGGATTGTCCTCTTGATCGGTCCGCGCCCGCTGCTCGCCCAGCGTCACGGAGGACGTAGCCCGGCGAACTCTCCGAATAGCGCGACCAACAGCGACGACCTTAAGGATTTCAATCGAGCATTAGCGCTCCAGGCCACCGCGGACCAGAAGACTCAGTTTCAGGAGCTGACCAGGAGCACACAGGCGGCACGAAAGGGTACGCAGGACTTTCTGCATGTTGCGGACAGCGCGAGCAAAATTGATTTATTGCACTTGAGCGAGCCCTTGACGGACACGCTGGAAGAGGCCCAGGCGGACTCCGAAAAATTCGTGCGGAGCTTTACGGAGGCGCAAAAATCGGGACTGAAAGCAGTTATAAAGAAGCTGGGAAAAGCGAACGCGGAGATCACGAAACAGAGCAAGGCGCTGAACCAGAGGCTGGGACAGTCCAAGATCGACGGGAAACAGATTGCGGGAATCGCGGAAAAACTCGATAAGGCACTGGGCGATTTCCAGACCGAGCAAACGGCTCTGGGAACGGAGATGGGGATTCAGGGCGAGGGGGCCGCTAAAGGAAGTTTGCAATGAGCGGATTCGCGACCCATGTCAATATTTGTGTAAGTATCAGTATCAGTGCGCTGGAAGGGCACATGTCTTCGGACGGGACACCGGGGAATGGGAACATCGCATACAACTTTTTGAAACGTTTCGGGTTCAATACTATGTAGAGAGGTGTGGTTGTTTGGAGGAAAAACCTTGAAAGCATCGCGCTTGTTGATTAAAGCAGTGGGTTCGGAATGGACGGCAAGAGCCGTTCTTTTGCTTTTTGTGCTGGGCGCAGCAACTTGTGCTTGCGCGCAAAAGGGCGCCATGAGTCCGAATCAGGGCGAATCGGACGGAGTCGGCGCCGGCGGAAATTGGCTGGTGTTCGAATCCACCGACAAGATGACGGGGGCGCACAAAGTGCGCTTTGAACTCCAGTCAGATAATTATTTTAAGGAAGACTCCGAGTTCAAGCCTCGAGTGAATCTGATTTGCAGCGACGGCAAGCTGAAACTGGGAGACTTCAATCCCGGAGTCAGACTGCCTCCGCCAAACCGCCCCGGCTGGTGGGGACAGCCACAACTGGAAGTGGAAGTGCGGGTTGACGGTGTCCACTACTTCAAGGGCTGGAACTGGATGCGTGGCCACTTTCTTTCCATGGACAAAGGTACGGTTCGAGGATTGATTGGAGCGCAGGTCTTCAACATCGCACTGCCTACGCGCAGCGGCCGGCAGATTGCCGAGTTTTCTCCCGCCGGACTGGATCGGGATCGAGTGCGACATGCCTGCGATCTGACGCCGAAAAAACCGAGCGGAGACTAGGGATCGGACACGGCTGCGGTCACCAACTCTTGTCGCAGGCTTCGCAGATCTCGTGGAGGTGTAGCGAAGATGAAGAAATCGTGTGCATTTCTCCTATTGCTTTCATTGTTTGGCGCGGCGCAGATTGTGCAGGCGCAGGAGAAAGAGCAAGCCTCTAAACTCGAAGCCTACGGCGGCTACTATTACGTTCGCTTTAATGTAAATGCCAATGTCCCGGGGTTCCCGTCCTCGGCAACATACAACGGCAACGGCGGGGGTGGGCAACTCGAATACAACGCCAACAACTGGCTCGGCGTGGTCGGAGAAATGGCCGGTTACGGCGCAACGGCCACTACAAACGGAGCGTTGGCAGGAGGCGCGTTTACCTATCTGGCTGGGCCCAGGGTCAATTTCAGGCATGGCAAAGTCACGCCGTTCGTTCAGACGCTGCTCGGGGGCATCTGGACAACTAAAGGGATCGGCAGTGGGGCGTCCGAAAATAACTTTGCCATGACGGCAGGCGGCGGCATTGATTTCAGGGTGTCGAAGCACGTCTCCGTTCGCCCGATACAGGCCGAGTACTTCATGACCAGAATTCCCAATGGCCTCAACGACCGCCAGGATAATCTGCGGATTGGCGCCGGAATCGTTGTGCGGCTGAGCAAAGATCAAAGATAAAGAGTAGTTCCCACCGCATTCAAGATATCCTGCCCGTTGTAAAATCCGCGTTGTAAAATCAAAGATTACTCATGACGGACCTATCCCTTTCTATGTCAAAGGAAGACAAACCTATCCCGCCCGCGCGCCTCGATCGTAGCGACGAGCGTTACGACGCGCAGCGCATTGAGCAGAAATGGATGGAGCGCTGGCAAAGCGATCCATCGCTCTACGCCGCCGAGCCGCACTCCACCAAGCCAAAGTATTACGTCTTGGAGATGCTTCCCTACCCTTCCGGCGCGCTGCACATGGGGCATGTGCGCAATTATTCGATTGGCGATGCGCTGGCTCGCTACATGTGGATGAATGGCTACAACGTGCTGCATCCCATGGGTTGGGATTCGTTCGGACTGCCGGCGGAGAATGCGGCGATCAAGAACAACACTCCGCCGAAGGAGTGGACGCTCGCGAATATCGCGGCCATGAAGGTGCAGATGAAGCGCCTCGGCTTCACCTACGATTGGTCGCGCGAGGTCACGACCTGCCTGCCTGAATATTACCGCTGGAATCAGTGGTTTTTTCTTAAGCTCTACGAGTCGGGATTGGCATATCGCAAAAAGAGCAAGGTGAATTGGTGTCCGGAGTGCTGCACCGTGCTGGCAAACGAGCAGGTTGTGGGCGGAATGTGCTGGCGGCATGAAAACACTCCGGTGGAGCAGCGCGAACTGGAGCAGTGGTTCCTGCGCATCACAAAATACGCGGACGAGTTGCTGCGCGATCTGGAGAAGCTCTCGGGCTGGCCGGAGAAAGTTCGCATCATGCAGGAGAACTGGATCGGACGCAGCGAAGGCACGCTGGTGGATTTCGATCTAGGCGGAACGGTGGGGCCGGCGGGTTCGACGATCACAGTGTTCACCACGCGCGTGGACACGATCTATGGCGCAACTTCGGTGCAGTTGGCGCCCGAGCATCCGCTCGTGGGCGACATGATTGCCCGCAACGCCGGCTTGCGCGTTCAGGTGGAAGGCTTGATCGCGGAACAGCGCCGCGCGAAAGAAGCAGGCGATATTGGCAACATCGAAAAGCATGGCGTGTTCACCGGACGCTACGCGAAGAATCCATATAACGGCGAAGCGGTGCCCGTGTGGGTGGCAAATTACATCCTGATGGACTACGGCACGGGCGCGATCATGAGCGTGCCAGCACACGATGAGCGCGATTACGAATTCGCCAAGAAGTACAAACTCGAGATCCGAGTCGTGATTTTGCCGCAGTCGACCGACCCGGAAGAAACCATGACGGCGCCGCCGCTGCCGTTTACAACCATGGACGGGATCCTGCTGAACTCGGGCGAGTTCAACGGACTGACCTGCGACGATGCGATCAAAAAGATGTCGGCACGCGCTGAAGAAAAGAAGTTCGGCAAGGCGACGGTCACCTTCCGAATCAAGGATTGGGGCATCTCGCGGCAGCGCTATTGGGGCACGCCGATTCCGATGGTGTATTGCGACAAGGATGGAGTAGTGCCGGTGGCGGAAAAAGATCTTCCCATCATTTTGCCGGATAACGTGCCGATCACGCTGGCCGGAGGGTCTCCGCTGGCGAGTGTGCCGTCATTTCTGAATACGACTTGTCCGAAGTGTGGCGGCCCGGCGCGGCGCGAGACCGACACGATGGATACGTTCGTCGATTCCTCGTGGTACTTCTATCGCTACGCCGACGCGCAGAATGACAAGGCTCCGTTCGACAGTGCGAAGATCGCCTACTGGTTTCCGATCGATCAATATATTGGCGGCGTGGAACATGCCATTCTCCACCTGATTTATTCGCGCTTTTGGACGAAGTTTATGCGCGACATGGGGCTGGTGCAAAACGACGAACCTGTGGAGCGTCTGTTCACGCAGGGAATGGTGATCAAAGACGGCGCCAAGATGTCGAAGAATCTGGGGAACGTTGTGTCTCCGGATGAGATGGTGGCGCGCTACGGGGCAGATGCTACGCGGCTCTATAGCTTGTTCGCGGCACCTCCTGATCGCGATTTGGATTGGCAGGAATCTGGAATCGAGGGCATCCAACGGTTTCTGGGGCGCGTGTACCGGTTCTATCTTCGGAATCCTGTCGGGCGATCGGGCGCTGCTGAGACGGGGCAAGCCCCGTCTCTACAGACAGTGCCGTTGTCGCCTCAGGCTCGCTCTGTTCAACGCAAACTACACCAGACCATCAAGCGCGTCAGCCACGATTTTCAGGGGCGCTGGCACTTTAATACTTGCATCGCGGCCATCATGGAACTGGTCAACGAAATTTACGGAGCTGAGGAGGCGATTGCCGCCGGGCAAGTTCCTGCGTCGCTGATCTTGGACGTCCAGCGCAATATCGCTTTGCTGCTCGCGCCCATGGCTCCCTATCTGGCGCACGAATTGTGGGAGATGACTGGAGAGACTAGCAACCTGCTGAAGGTTCCGTGGCCGAAGTACGACGCGGCTTTGGCGGCGGAAGACGAGATCGAGATTCCCGTGCAGGTCAACGGCAAGCTGCGCGGATTAGTGGTCGTGCCGGCCGCTGCGACCGAGGATCAAATCAAGCAAGCCGCGCTCGCCGATGATAAAGTGCGCGGCGCGATTGCGGGCAAGCAGGTCGTGAAGGTCATTGTCGTGCCGAAGAAGCTGGTGAATATCGTCGTCAAGTAGCGGAATTGAATCATAGTCATTGCGTCAATGAGAACCACGCCCAGTTATTTCAATGATTCAATGACTAAATGATTTAATGACTAAATGATTCCGATCTGAGACACTCATCCGTGGAAACCCAATCCATCGTTGTCCTCGACTTCGGGGCGCAATATTCGCAGCTGATTGCTCGCCGCATCCGCGAACAGAAAGTCTTTTCGGTTGTGCTGCCGTTCAATGCCAGCCTGGAAGAAATTCGCAGCTACTCTCCGGTGGGAATTATTTTGTCGGGCGGGCCGTCGTCCGTGTACGACAAAGACGCGCCGCTGGCCGATAAGCGCGTCTTCGATCTCGGCCTCCCCGTGCTAGGCATCTGCTACGGATTGCAGTTCATGGTCTATGCTCTCGGCGGCAAAGTGCGCCCGGCCGCTAAACGCGAATACGGACACGCGAAAGTTGAGATTCAGCAACGAGATTCGCAGCTTTTTCAGGGACTGCCTCATCTGCTTGCAGTGTGGATGTCGCATGGCGACTCGGCCGAAGAATTGCCTGTGGGCTTCCGATTGACAGCAAAAACCCCGGATGCGGTTGCTGCCATCGAGAACGCTGAGCGCAAGATGTGGGCGGTGCAGTTTCATCCTGAAGTCCATCACACGCCGCTTGGGACGGATATCCTGCGCAACTTCGCACTCAACATCTGTGGAGCTAAGCCTTCCTGGACGCCACAACATTTTATCGACGCGACTGTGGCGCAGGTGAAACAACAAGTCGGCAACGGACGCGCCATCTGCGCGCTTTCCGGCGGAGTAGATTCTTCCGTCGCAGCGGTTCTGGTCGATCGCGCCATGCGCGATACGCCTGCCCTGAGCGGCGCCGAAGGGTCCGGTAATTCGCGGCTCACTTGCGTGTTCGTCAACAATGGCGTGCTGCGCAAGAACGAGTTCGAGAAAGTGCAGCAGAATCTGCGCGACAAGCTGGGGCTGCGCCTGGTTGCGGTCGATGCCACCGATCGATTCATGAAGAAGCTCGCGGGAGTGAGCGATCCGGAGACCAAAAGAAAGATTATCGGCAACGAGTTCATCGAGGTCTTCGACGACGAAGCGCATCGCATTCTGCAAGAAGAGGGCCACGTCGAGTGGCTGGTGCAGGGCACGCTCTATCCAGATGTGATCGAATCGCGCTCGGTGCGCGGGCCATCGCAGGTCATCAAGTCGCATCACAACGTCGGCGGACTGCCTGAGAAGATGAAGCTCAAACTGATCGAGCCGCTGAAAGACCTATTCAAAGATGAGGTGCGGCGGATTGGACGCGATCTCGGCATGCCAGAAGACATTCTCCAGCGGCAGCCTTTTCCTGGGCCTGGGCTCGCGGTGCGCATCTTGGGCGAAGTCACCAAGGAACGCGCCGATTTGCTGCGCGAATGCGATGACATCGTAGTCGGCGAAATCAAGAAAGCAGGTCTCTACCAGAAAATCTGGCAGTCGTTTGCCGTGCTCTTGCCGGTGATGTCGGTCGGAGTGATGGGCGACCAGCGCACTTACGCTTACACGTGCGCGATTCGCGCGGTTCACTCCGAAGACGGGATGACCGCCGATTGGGTTCCGCTGCCTTACGAGGTGCTGAAGACGATTTCGAATCGCATCGTAAACGAAGTGCGCGGCGTGAACCGCGTCGTTT
The DNA here is from genome assembly GCA_963785265.1 of uncultured Acidobacteriaceae bacterium. Lineage (GTDB taxonomy): Bacteria > Acidobacteriota > Terriglobia > Terriglobales > Acidobacteriaceae > Acidiflorens. The sequence goes on from CAWAUN010000001.1 coordinate 319,982, forward strand.
ACGACATCACTTCGAAGCCTCCTGGAACGATTGAGTGGGAGTAATGGAGTAACGGGCGCTCCCCGCGCTTCCCACGCAGCCTCACGTTCATTTCATTTCTTCGAGGTGGACGCGAAGTAGGCTTCGCGAGTTGCGGCTATTTCGAGATTATTGAGGATAAGGTCTTTTAGCAGGTCGGCGGGCACGATCATGCTTATGCCGCTGTTCGCGCGCTGTTTGCCCGTGACGGTCGTTGCGATCTGAAGTTTCAAGTCTGAATCCTCGTAGTAGTAGCCGCTCACAACACCAAGAAAGCGAAACTCGTCGTCCAACACGGGACCGGCTGGCCTAATGCCGTAGGTGCTGATGAAAACGGGCGACCCGCTATTGCCTGCAAAGATGTGGACGTCGCCGAGGTATATCGTGCCCGGCTTTCTCAGTGTGGTCGTCAATGGAGTGTCCGGAATCATGGAAAGAACGCCCTCCCGGACCAACGGCTGGAGCTTCGAAGACCCTTCGAGCTGTACGAAGTAGCCCGAAAGTATGATCTTGGCGCCCTCCCCGATGTTCTGGGCCTCGAAATCCGCCTTTGAGAAGAAGGCTTCCAGCGGTATCACGGTGGGTGAGAAATCCGGCCCAAAATTGATAGGCGTGATGGCCAAGTCGACGGAGTCGCTGGTGGGGTAGTGCCATGGAGCGTTCCCGCGGTCATTCAAGAAAATAATGGGCGTCTCGCCAGTTTTCGCGTTCGTCCCCTGAATGCTAATCGAAAGAACCTGCATCGGTTGCAAGTCATCATCCAGGCAATCCGCAACATGGCGGTTAGTAACTAAGTAGTTGAAGCTCTGACCCACCGTGAGCCGGGGATCGTGGTACGCGACAATGAAGCCCGTGCCCGCGTAGTTCGCGACTTTACCGTCCTTATCTTTGCAGGACTCACGCAGTTCCGAGACTGCCTTCCGTATCTGTGACCCGAACGGCGCAACCGTGTGCTCAGGAGGGGTCCACATCAGAATCTGCGGGGCTGGTTTCTGTGGCGAGCTCGGCTGCGCCGGGCTCTGAGGCGGGGCTGGCGCGTTCCCTTGGCCGAGGGCGGACACAGCAAAGAGAAGAAGAACGACTAACGGGCGAAGGCGCAATTTGTTTCCTCCGAGTCTTGCTACTCATTATAAGAACGATAGGTCGGACGGGTCTTGCGAGGAATGAGATCCGGGATTCAGGCGGGGTGCCCCACGGCCGCATACCGCTTGCCTTTTCACGCCTTCACCACCCCCAGCCCCAGCACTTTCTCAAACGGATAGAAATCCCGATCCCGGTGCAGCAAACGATGTCCGTGCAACAGGCAAAACGTCGCAATCCAACAGTTAGTCATCTTCCTCACCGTGTAGCCGCGCTGCCGCAACGACCGGTAGTTCTCCGCCACCGCCACTCCGCAACCTTCCGCAGCGAACACCGCAAACTTCAGAAGTTCGTCGCGCACCCGTCCGAACTCTCCCGCATCCCGGATCGCCAGCAGCACCTCGCTCAGAATCATGTCCGTCAACCCCAGCCTCTGCCGCGTCAGTTCCCGCTCCAGCCACTCCGTCTCCGGGTTCTCAACCTCCACTAAATAATCGACCCAAACTGTCGTATCCACGATCACCATCCAGCACCATCCCCTCTTTTGGTTTGAGTCGGGCAGTTCGCCTCACTCCGCAACCCGTCCCCGCCGCGACACGTCCAGATTCCCTTCCCACTTCACCCGTCCCCGAAGCTGCCGCAAGCCAGCCTGCGCCCCCGTCGCAATCAGCATCCGCAGCCCAGCCTCTACCGTTGCTTTCTTCGTCGCCGTCCCCGCCACCGACATCGCCTCCCGCATCAGCCCGTCGTCAATCTCAATATTCGTCCGCATCGGCTGCCTTCCCACAGCAAAATTCCAATGTGTATATATCTAATGTCTATGTGTACCAGAATAGCACTTTCCTCCTAAGTCTTTGAGTTAAAAATACTTTACGAGTAACTCCTTATTCCTCAAAGACCTGGCAAAAAACATCCCCTAAGTCTTTGAGTTTAAAAGACCGCCGCAGAGGGGGAGAAAGCAGTCGTCCACATTCGCACATCCCACGAATTTGCGCACACGAACGCGAATCACTACCATAAGTTCATGCCAATCGCGACCGAACCTCCAGTTTCAACCCACATTCGCGCTCCTCGCGGAACCACGCTTTCCTGCAAAAGTTGGCAGCAGGAAGCTGCCATGCGCATGCTCATGAACAATCTCGACGAAGACGTAGCCGAGCGTCCGCAAGATCTTGTCGTCTACGGAGGAACAGGAAAAGCGGCGCGCAATTGGGATTGCTATCACGCTATCGTCCGTTCACTGAAGAATCTTGCGAACGACGAGACTTTGCTGGTGCAGTCGGGGAAACCCGTGGGCGTGTTCAAGACGCATGAGTACGCTCCGCGCGTGCTGATTGCTAATTCGAATCTGGTTGGACATTTTTCTAATTGGGAGAAGTTCAACGAACTGGAGCGCGCCGGTCTGATGATGTATGGACAGATGACCGCAGGTTCGTGGATCTACATCGGCTCGCAAGGCATCGTGCAAGGCACGTACGAAACCTTCAACGCCGCAGGCGACAAGCACTTTGGCGGAGATCTGAGTGGCAAGCTGATCGTCTCCGGCGGAATGGGAGGAATGGGAGGCGCGCAGCCGCTCGCCGCGACGATGACAGGCGCTGCGTTCCTCGGCATTGATGTCGATCCCGAACGCATCAAGAAGCGCTTGAAGACTGGCTATTGCGACTTCCTGGTCACCACGCTCGATGAGGCTCTACGCATCCTGAAGAACGCGGTGCGCAAGAGGGAGAACGTTTCCGTCGGACTCGTCGGCAATTGCGCGGACATCATTCCGGAACTCGCCGAGCGCGGCGTGGTGCCGGATATTCTCACCGATCAGACTTCGGCGCACGATCCGCTGAATGGATATGTGCCTAACGGCATGACGTTGGAAGCGGCGGTCGAGTTGAGGAAGAACGATCCGCAGGCTTATCAGGAACGGTCGCTCGATGCCATCGCCCGGCACGTGGAAGGCATGTTGCGACTGCAGAAGATGGGCTCGGTCACATTCGACTACGGCAACAACATCCGTACATTCGCTTTCCAGCGCGGGGTGAAGAATGCCTACGACTTTCCCGGATTCGTTCCCGCGTATATTCGTCCGCTGTTCTGCGAAGGTCGAGGACCGTTCCGCTGGGCCGCGCTCTCAGGCGAGGCTTCGGACATTGCGGTTACCGACGATCTGGTCTTGGAGTTGTTCCCCGAGAATCGCAGCCTGCGGCGCTGGATTGAACTGGCTCGCAAGCGCATCAAGTTTCAGGGATTGCCGGCTCGCATCTGCTGGCTGGGATATGGCGAGCGGGCGCGGTTTGGGCTGGCGATTAACGATCTGGTGAAGAAAGGGACGATCAAGGCTCCCATCGTGATTGGACGCGATCATCTGGATTGCGGGTCGGTGGCTTCTCCGTTTCGCGAGACTGAAAGCATGAAAGATGGCTCGGACGCGGTGGCCGATTGGCCGCTGCTGAATGCTTTGGTGAACACGGCGGCGGGCGCTTCGTGGGTTTCGATCCATAACGGCGGCGGCGTGGGCATTGGGTATTCGCTGCACGCGGGGCAAGTCACGGTTGCCGATGGTACGGAGATGATGGCCTCGCGCATCGAGCGCGTGCTGACTACTGATCCGGGGATGGGCGTCATTCGGCATGTGGACGCGGGGTATGACTCGGCTCGGGAGTTTGCCGCTAAGACAGGCGTGCGCATTCCTATGGCGCGCTCATGAACACCTACCACTTAGACACGGCGGCACGGAGCAATGTTGGGCTGCTTTCTCAGGCGCTGGCCCGGAGCGGGAATGCGTAGAATTCCGGCGGTCCTGCTGGTTAATATCGGCCAACTTCTCACGCTGCGCTCGACTGCGGATGGGCCGCGGCGCGGGGCTTCCCTTTCTGAACTTGGAATCATCCTCGACGCTGCCGTGCTTTGCCTGGGTGGCAAGATCGTTTCTGTCGGCACGACAAAGGACGCGCTTCGCGATCCGTGGCTGAAGAAGAATCGCAAGAAGATTATCGAAATCGACTGCGGCGGACGCGTGGTCTTACCCGGATTTGTCGATTCGCATACTCATCCGGTGTTTGTGCATCCGCGGCTGGTGGATTTTGAGAAGCGGATTTCTGGGGCCGGTTATGAAGAGATTGCCGAGGCGGGCGGGGGAATTCGCTCGAGCATCGATGGCGTGCGAAAGGCGAGCAAAGCTGCGCTGGTGCGGAAGGTCTCCGAGGTTCTGGCAGAATTGGCTCGTCACGGAACTACGACTGTCGAGGCGAAGTCGGGCTACGGTCTGAGCCTTGGGTCGGAAGTAAAATCGCTTGAAGCTATCGGGGCGGCGGCGCGCGAATGGCCAGGAACCGTGGTTCCAACTTTTTTGGGCGCGCATGTGGTTCCGCCCGAGTATCGCGGACGTTCGGCGGAATATGTTGACCTGGTCGCGGGCGAAATGATGCCGACGGTTGCGAAGCGCAAGCTTGCCAAGTTCGTGGATGTCTTCTGCGATCGCGGGGCCTTTAGCGCCGCGGAGACTGATGTGATTTTTGCGGCTGCGGAGCGCTACGGTCTGGCGGTCCGCGCACATGTGGGGCAGCTTAGCGAAACGCGACTGGGGCCGCTGCTGCGATATCATCCTGCATCATTCGATCACATGGATCACGTGAACGACGCCGACCTGGCGGTCCTGGCGCAGACCGACACGATCGCGACATTTGTGCCGGGAGCAAATTATTTTCTGGGCTTGGCGAGATATCCGGATGCTCGGCGGTTAATTGAGTCTGGCGTGGCAGTGGCGCTTGCGACCGACTACAACCCGGGGTCTTCGCCAACGCTCAGCATGCCGATGGCGATGTCGCTGGCCTGCACGCACATGAAGATGTCGCCGGCGGAGGCGATTGTGGCGGCAACGGTTAACGGAGCGTGGGCGCTACGACTGTCCGACCGCAAGGGCAGCGTGGAAGCTGGGAAAGACGCCGATCTTGCGGTATTTAATGTGACGGATTATCGCGAGATTCCATATTGGTTTGGAGTAAATCGCTGTGCGCTAACGATTATGAATGGCGCGCCGACCGGCCAGATCTGAATGTAGGAAAGATGGCGGTTATTTGATGAAGACGATTTGAGTAAGAGCGCGCCGCGAAAGCATGGGAGAACGGCGGGAGGCGGAGAAGACGCGGCGAGAATCCTCGGGAGGGATTTTGAACGAATGGCACGGCTTGCTATAATTTGAAGGTTCCGCACGGTCCCAGCGCGTTGGCTGTTTTGCTTCGCGGTATCCGCCCAGTGAGAGCGCACGATGCACGGCCAGATTGGCCGCTAGTGGTTTTGTGAACAGGGTTGTTGAGATGAGGGGGACAGCAGTGGCCAGGTAGCTCAGGTGGTAGAGCGCAGCCCTGAAAAGGCTGGCGTCGGCGGTTCAACTCCGTCCCTGGCCACCATCATTCTAAAGAACTTAGCGGCTTTCGTCGGAAATTCCCAACCCACGATCCAACCCACGATTCGGAGATTCGATCCGCGATTTCTCACTGAACCCTCTCCGTGAGGAGGTGAATCCTGTCGCCCAATAACTGCTCCAGGAACTTCCCCTGTGCCTCGCGCATCGACTCCATGTCCGACTGTGCGTAGAGCTGCATCGTCGTCCCGAAGTCCTCGTGACGCAGCATTCCCTGCACGGTCTTCGCGTCCACTTTCAGCTTCACCAGCGCCGTCGCCAGTGCGTGCCGGAAGTTGTGAAAGCCGAAACGCACCTTCTCCCCTTCCTTGATCACGCCCGCTTTCACCGCCGCCGGCCTCAGGTACTTCTGCACCATGATGGACGCCGACAACGGCTTCTTGCCCTTGAGCCGGACGCTCGGGAACACGAAGTCGGTGTCCTTGCAGAAAGGCGTCTTGTCGCGCCATGCGAGAAGAAACCCCGCCAGGAGAGGATGCATGGGAACCGGGGCCTTCGATGCCTTCGACTTCGGCACCTTGAACCTTCCCCACACATACGCCCGCCTCACGTACATCACCAGATCCGCGAAGTCCAGATCCGTCCACATCAGGGCCAGCAACTCCGACACTCGCAGGGCCGTCGCCGCATCGCTCAAGGTGAGCGTGCGCCGCGGCTCCGGAATGTTGAGGAGAATCTCGAACGCCTGCTTCGGCGTCATGGGGACCGCCGTGTAATCGCTCGTCGTTCGCTGGCTCACCCAATTCATGGGATTGCCCTCCTGTTGCCGCGGCAAAAATTCGTGCCGTTGCCCATGCTTGTAGACCAAGTGCATGATGCGCCGAATCTTGTCGACCGTCGGATCGGCAAACGGCTTCACCTTCTTTTGCGGGTTTCCCATCCTCAGTTCGAGGAACCACTTCTCGACCTCCGTCGACTTGATCGCGAGCGGCGCGAGGTTTCCCCAACGCGGAATGATGCGCTTGACGAGGTGTCGTTCGTAGGTTTCGATGGTCGGAAACTCCTTCGGGCGAGCCGACGTCGACTGGTCGATCTTCAGTTCGTTCTCGATGTAGTGCTGACAAAGCTGACCAAACGTCCTCGGCCTTCCCTGGAAGGGCTGTAATTGGTTGATGGTTTCGCGCAGCTTCTGACGATCGGCTTCTCGCGACGCGTCGGCTTTCTTGGGACCGATGTCTTTCACAAGACCTATACCGACCATGTGTTCGACTCGTTTCCCATCCGCTCGCGTTGTGTAATAGCGAAGAACCCATGTCATTCCGTCTGCACGTCTTATTTGGCGGATACTTCCTTCCTGATACCTGGGCATCAAACCCTCCTTGGTGGTTTGCATGCTCCAGGTGGCCGCTGGTCGCAGCTTAGCATGTAGGCATGCAGCTCCGACAGCAGGAATCTCCAATCCTTCTTTTTTGCATGGGGATCGAGCGGATGTCCGGGAATGAGTCCTTCGCGAACCATTTCGAGCACGTGCCGGCGCGTTGTCTGTAGATAGTCAGCGGCTGTGTCGGGATCCACGAAGGCCTCCGCCGGCCCCAGGTCGAAATTGCGAATTGCGGTTTGCATCGACGTCGTCATGGGATCTTCTCTAGGTGAGTGTTCGGAGTAAAGATCAAGTCGGTACGAGGCCCGGCGATGTTAACCAATCTGATTCGTTTCTAGCCGATTGTCCAATGACTTTTCGTCCGCGAGATATTCCTGCCGGGAATTTCAGACGCAAGCAGGCCAACTAGTTTTTGGTGAACAGATCGGTTTTTGATTTCGAAATGGGTGTTTCAGAGGTGTTGCTTGACCTCAGAGGTACGCATTTGAAGGGAAGTATCCGGGAAAAATAAATACCCGTTTCCAACTGACGGATGGGTCTGCTGGTTTCCCATCCGCTTTGCTAGGCAATCGCTTTCCGAGGAGGAATTTTGCTCCAAAGCGTTGAGGCCAAGCCGCGTCGGTTTGGGCGGCGACACAATGTTCCGCTGTTATTCCTCCCAGGAATATCTCGCGGACGAGAAGTTGTTGGACATCCCGATTGAGTCAAGTTAGTTTTGCGCCACACGCAGCGGATTTTCGCTGCTCCTGGAGGCGCAAATGTCATCCCGCTGGTTCCAAGTCCGTCGTATCCATCGAATCCAAACCCTGCTTCGATCAAAGTGGGCGCGTTTAACCGCCGCTTCTTTCACGCTGCTTTCTCTCATGCCTGTGGCCGCGCTCGCACAGAACTCACCGTTCGACACCGGCTTTACCGCCATCCAAAGCCTCTTCACCGGCACCATTGCCAAGGTTGCCAGTCTGGTTGCGATCGTGATCGGCGGCTACGGCTTCGCCCACGGCGAACCGGGCGCCAAGAAGGCGCTCGCCGGGGTTGCCGCCGGAACGGGCATTGCCGTTCTCGCCGTCAATGTCCTGAGTTGGCTCTGGGGTGTTTAGCGCCCTACCGAGCCACCTTCGATTCCTTCATTCGACACGCAATCGTTCGGCGAGAGACTTATGACAGACAGAACACAGAAGCAGCGCACAAATCGAGTCTTCAAGAGCCTGCACAAGCCTCTCACCTACCTGGGCGTGGAGCGCACGCTGTTTTACTTCGTCTGCGTCGGCGCGGTGGGGGCCTTCAATCTCTTCAACTCCATCCTCGCCGGAATCGCCGTTTTCATTGGCGGTTTCGCCTTCGGACATTGGGTAACGAACAGCGATCCGGCGTTCCTTCGCATCCTGGCGAGGTCCGAACGCTACAAGCTGCGCTATGACGCAGCCAAACAGCTCATCCCCCGCGCGGAGGCGCTGTGATGCTACGAGTCGATAAGGTCATCAAGCCGTGGAAGGAGAGCGCGGCCCTCAACGACCACGTCAACCTCTACGGGTTCTGGAATGAGACGGCCTTCCTCACTAAGTCTGGCGATGTCGGCATGATCCTCAGCGTTCCCGGCGTGGATTACGAAAGCCTTGATCGCTCGGAGCAGGAGTATGCGGTGAAACGGTTGGAAGCCGCTCTGAAAGCCCTTGGCCCAGGCTTCCATGTTTACCAGTATCTCTTCAAGTCGAACCGGCCCGACATACCGTTCGCCAGATATGACGACCCGATTGTGGCTGCGGCCATCGAGCAGCGGCACAAGTTCTTTGAGGCGAAGCGCGACCATCTTTATCAGGTGGAGATCTTCTACTGCATTCTGCTCGAAGGCGCGAGATCGAAGACCGGCGTGGGTGCGGCATTTAGCAGGCTATTTAGCGATCCTGCCGGGGCTCTCAGCGAGCTCAAGGCGCAGTTCACCAACGACAACATGAAGACGCTACTGCGCAGCCAGATCGAGCGCGATGTTGCGCGGCTCGACCAGCGCGTGCAGGTATTCGCTGGGCAGCTTGCGGACTTTATGCAGATAGAAGTCTTGGACCGGCAACGCCAGTTCACGTTTTTCCGCCGGTTGCTTAACTTCGACGACTGGCGTGTTGCGGGGAGGCCGCAGTCTACACAGTTTCTCGACTATCAAGTCGTCAACTCCAATATCGAAGCCGAGCGCGATCATCTGCGCGTCGGCGATCACATCGTCCGGGTGCTGACGATGAAAGAGGCCATCACCGAGACGCGGCCCCTGGCGCTCGACGCGCTGCTGAAAATCCCGTCCAACTTCCGAGTCATTACGGAATGGACGCCGCTCGCGGCGGACAAGGCCCGCAAAGAAGTCAACAAGCGCCGCCGCCACTTCAATATGTCGAAGACCGGGTTTGTCTCGCAAATGGGCAACGACGCCACGAAGACGAACCCGCGCGATGTGCTAGTGGACGAGTCGAAGCAGGCCGACATCGAAAACCTTGGCGACTGCCTCCGCGCCTTGGGCGACGGGCAATCGCTGGGCGACTTCTCGCTCACGATTGTCCTCTACGGCCGCTCAAAAGCCGAACTGGAGCAACTCGGGGCCGAGTTCGCTGGCATCTTCACCAACGCCGACGGCAATCTCTTCTCAGAAACCTACAACCAGCTCAACGCGTACTTCGCCACCGTGCCCGGCAACTACGTGCTCAACCTGCGCAAGCTCTATTTGCTCAATACGAACTACGCAGACCTGTCTTTTCTATTCACGATCCTTCCGGGCGAAAAGACGAACACCCATCTCGGCACGGAGTACCTGGCTGTGCTCGAAACCGACAACAGCACACCGTACTTCCTCAACCTGCATAACGGCGAAGTCGCCCACACCCTGATTCTCGGGATGACGGGCAGTGGGAAAACGACGCTACTGCGGATACTGGCCGACTTCATTCCAGAACAGGAACGCCTCGTCGTCATCGAAGATACTTCGGAGCTGCAAATCCAGAAGCCAAACATACTCGCCGTCGAATGCCAGACGGATACGTTCAAAGCCAACATCACTTTCGACGACCTTTTGAAGTCCGCTCTCCGCTGGCGGCCGGACCGAATCATCCTTGGCGAAGTGCGCGGAATTGAGGCGCGAACGCTGCTCGATTCGTTCAACACCGGCCATGCCGGATCGCTCGCCACAATCCATGCCAATTCGGCGGAGAAGGCGCTGCATCGCTTTGCCAATCTGGTCATGCGCAACCACGCGCAGACAACCTTCTCCGACACCGAAGCCGAGATTGCGCAAGCCGTCGATTTTGTCGTGCATGTCGAGCGCCGACCCGGCCGCCGCATCGTCCGCGAGGTTCTGGCCCTTCGCGGCTACGACCGTGACGCGAAACGCTTCCTAATCGAGCCGGTATTCGAGGTGAAACATGCCACTACATAACACACAGCACGTGGCGAATATCGCCGCCGATTTCCTCACCCGTTGCTTCGCTCCGGGCGAGTCCATCGCACTGCTACTTCGACGCGAGAATCCCGACGGGATTCTTCAGCACATTGTTCCCTTGGAGCGTGCGCTTGCGTCTCGTTACCTGGGCTGGCTCGTTCACGAAAACTCTATCGGCGCGAACGTCTATGTCGCTGCCAATCCGGTTCGCTCGGACAGCCGCAAACGTACCAAGGAGAGCATCGCCGCAGTGCGACATCTGTACCTTGACTTGGACAACGATGGAGAGGCCCGCCTCTCTGCACTCCGGGCCTCCGATGCCGTTCCCACACCGAACGCAATCCTCTCAACATCGCTTGGCAAGTACCAGATCCTCTGGCGAGTGGACGGCTTCACTCTCGAACAGCAGGAAAGCGCTCTAAAACTGCTTGCCATCACCTTTGGTGGCGATCCGGCCTGCACAGACTGCAACCGCGTGCTTCGCCTGCCTGGATTCCTGAACTGCAAATACGATCCGGCGTATCCGGTCACCGTCGATTACCCCGGCAATTCCGCTTGGAATGTCGATGACTTCCGGCTGGACATTCTGGCGGCGGATGCCTTGCTCTCGACCCATTCAATCGCGTCCCGAAAGCATCCCGATAAGCACACCAATTCCGAACGCGATTGGGCATGGGTTCTTCATGAACTTGCCCGTGGAAAGGACGCCGGGAAGCTCACACGCAAGCTCGCTTCGCGCCGCTCCGATAAGCCGAATCCTTTGTACTACGCGCAGCGGACCGTGGACGTCGCATCGGCCAGACTTTGGCTTATCGAAGGCGTTCCGATAGACGACGTGGTTACGATGCTGATAGTCCGCCGTCGCTTCGAGATTCCCATCCCACTTTGCTCTGCTCGTGCGCGTGAGATTGCGCTAACGGCGCAGAGGATGGTTGCCCGAAGAACGATTGCTTAATTCAACAGCTACAAGGAGATCAATATGCCCCTACTTGAAATCAATTTGAGCCGGTACATCAGCGCTTCTATTCGGCTGGACGAAACGACCGCCGAACAGGTCGATCAATATGCCGCTTTCGTCCACGCATCCGCCGACGATGTGGTGGACAAGGCGCTCAACTATGTGTTCTCGAAGGACCGCGACTTTCAGGACTTTCTGAAGACGCCACAGGCCAGGCAGGTCGCGTCCACGTTGCGCGTCCGTAAAGGCCCGAATAGAGATGCGACGAATAATGCGGAGCAGCCTGCGAAGAAGCTCGGAACCGGGGTGGAGTCCACGGCTTCTGTTCGGGTAATGAAGGCGTGATCATACATTCAATTTCGTGCCGGAACAAGAACGGTGCTTTGCACCGGAAGAATTTCGACACTCCACCCCTCGGAGGGTACACGAACGTAAACGCCCGTCTACAAACGTCAACTTATTCGCATGGATGCGCTTACGCGAATTGACCGTATACGGCGTTTACGTTCGTTGACCCGACACAGGCAGGAGGTTTTAACGATGAGAAACCCGATCCTATTCAAATCCACAACCGATGGCTCCAAACGCCCGCTTGCCCGGAACCGCATACTGTCGGCGCGTTTCATGGACAGCGAATATGCGGCCCTTGAGAACTTCGCATGGTCCAAAGGAATGACACTCAGCGACTGGGTGCGCGATGTGCTCTTGCATAGCCTGGAAGGCCCCGGTGAGGCGCAGATGGAGATGCACATCTTTACCGAGCTCGTTGGCATTCAAATGCTGCTGATGAACACGCTCGAACCGCTTCTGCGCGGCGACAAGTTCGCGCCGGAACAGCTCACCATCTTGTTTCGGCAAGTCCAAACCACCAAGGCCGCGAAGGCGCAGGAACTCCTCGCCAAGCGCAGCCAGAACAGGGAGAAGTAGTCATGCCAACCGTCCAACGCTGGGGCCGCAATGAAGCGCTGATCTGGCCGCCACGCACCTATCTCTTCACACTCAGCGCGTTCTTCCTCTCGCTCGCAGCGACCGGACTCTTTGTCTATGTCCACTTCCAGTTCGGCTTTTCACCGCTCGAACGCTACTACCTGCCGTACTATCTCCGCAGCGAGGTGCCAAATCTCACGCATCATGCCAGCACCTATCAGTTACTCTATGTTTCAGACGGCAACTCGCGGGCGCGACCCGCGCTCGCCGCCGACGTGAGGTCAGGGCAGACCGCGCAACCCACGGGCGCGTTATTGCCGCTCGCGCTTTCCGCGCAGGCGAGGCAGCAGGGGGTCCGCTTGCTCTTCCGCGAGCAGGCGCGCAATTACCCGAACCAGACCTTTCACGCATGGCTCGCACAGTGGATCTATGACGACGTTCCTCTCGACCGGCTCTTCAATACACAACTCATGCTTGGTCTCGCGGCGTTCGTGTTGCAACTCCCGTTCTCCATCCGCAAGGACATCCAGCGGCGCAAACAACTGCGGTATGGAAGACGGCTGAAAGGGCCGATTCTTGTCAGTCCACGCCAGTTCACGAAAGCCGTTGCCGGTAATGGCATCGGCATTGCGACCAACGATTCCAAGCGCCCGTTGCGGATTCCACGCGACGCCGAGAATAAACACTTTCTCATTGTCGGCGACACCGGGTCAGGCAAGTCGAGCATCATCCGCCAGATGCTTTATCAAGTAGATGCGCGCCGCGACAGCGCCATCGTCTACGATCCCGCCTGTGAGTTTGTGAAACAGTTTTACGATGAGCACCGCGGCGACATCGTGCTCAATCCACTCGACGCCCGGATGCCGTACTGGAACCCGTCGAAGGAACTTCGGCGCAAGGCCGAGGCCAAGGCCCTGGCCGTCTCGCTGTACCAACCCGAAGGCGTGACCAACCGCTTCTTTGTCGAAGCTCCGCAGAAAATCTTCGCGCATCTGCTCACCTATTTGCCGACGCCGGTTGAACTCGTCCAGTGGATGTCCGATCCCGCCGAGATCGACCATCGCGTCAAGGGAACCGAGTATTGGATGCTGATTGATCCGAAAGCCCCGCAACAACGGACTGGTGTTCTCGGCTCTCTCAACATGAGCGCGGACAGCTTCCGGCTTCTGCCCAAGGAAGACGAAACAACCTCTGTATGGACGGCGACGAAGTGGGCCGAGACGCGACGTGGTTGGATCTTCATCACCTCACGCCCAACCATGCGCGAAGCACTTCGCCCGCTCATCAGTCTGTGGATTGACACGCTCGTTCTGCGCCTCTTGAACGAACCCATGCCCGACCAGAAGCCGGTCTGGTTCGTCATCGACGAACTGGCCAGCCTGCAGCGGTTGCCGCAGCTTCATACCGCGATTACGGAGAATCGCAAATCGCAGAACCCGGTCATTCTCGGCTTCCAGGGGCGCAGCCAGATGGAGGCCCGCTACGGCGAAGACGCCGAAGCCATGTTGTCGCAACCGGCCACGAAGATTTTTCTCCGCACCACCGAGCCGCGGGCAGCGAAATGGGTCAGTGAGGCCATCGGCGAAATCGAAATCGAGCGGCTGCGCGAGACCCACTACGACGGTTCCCGCACCGGGCGCAATTTTGCACTTGACCGCCAAACCGAGCCGCTTGTTCTACCTTCCGAGGTTTCCGGCCTCGACGACCTGCGCGGCTTTCTCAAGTACGGCAATCACGTCGCCCGATTCTCGTTTCCCTTCGTGGCGCTCGAAGAGAAGGGGCCTGGCTTCGCCGAACGAAAAATGGACGACCTTATTGTGCCGAGTACACCGCTTCCCGCTGAACCGGAAGAGATGCAAGGCAATCTCCTGACTCCCGAATTTGCCGTCCAACCTCCCGAGAACCAGATGGAGTGACCAGTCATGCTGACGATCTCAAAACCGCTATCCGCCGGCCAGGCGCAAACCTACCACCAGAAGGAATTCACTGCCAAGGAGCAGAACTATTGGTCGCAGCGCGGCGTCATCGCAGGCGAATGGCAAGGCCGCTTGGCCACGCAGTTCCGCCTTGCCGGAGCCGTCTCCGCCGAAGACTTCGCGAAACTCAGCCAAGGCCAGCATCCGCAAACGGGCGAGCAGCTTGTTCGGCAACGAGCGTCATATGAATATAAGGACGCCGACGGCAAAACCATCACGACGATGGAGCATCGCGCCGGGTGGGATGCCACTTTTTCCGCGCCCAAATCCGTCTCACTCACCGCGCTGGTCGGCGGCGATGAGCGTGTCCGCGAAGCGCATCGTGAGAGCGTCCGCGTTGCCCTCGACCAGCTCGAACGCTACACCCAAGCCCGCATGGGAGGCAATCATCCGCCCGAAACCACGGGCAAGTTTATCGCCGCCAAGTTTGAGCACGATACGGCCCGCCCGGTGGATGGCTATGTCGCGCCACAGCTTCATACCCATACCGTTATCTTCAATGTGACTGAGCGCGACAACAGCCAGCCGCGTGCGATTCAGCCCCACAGTCTCTTCGCCTCGCAGCAATTTGCCACGGCCATCTATCAGTCCGAGTTAACCTACAAACTACGCCAACTCGGTTACGAAATTACGGCCGGACGGAGCGGTGCGCCCGAGATCAAGGGATACACACAGGAATACCTCGACGCATCCAGTCCCCGCAGCCAACAGATTCGTGAGTACCTCGAACGCACGGGCCGCTCTGGGAAAGAGGCCGCCGAAATCGCCGCGCACTCGACCCGCGACCGTAAAGAAATCCATTCGCCAGCCGAGGTAATGGCTGCGCACCGGAAGCTGGCGGCAGACTTTGGACACCAAGCCGAGGCTGTTGTCCGCGCTGCACGCGAACGGTCTCAGCAACAGTCACAACGCCACGAGAAGCCCGTTAACCCAGTGGATCGAGTCCGAGAATCTCTCACTTTTTCCCGCGACAAGAACTTCGAACGCGAGGCGGTTGTAGACGAACGCGCCCTTATCCGCGACGGGTTGCGCCGAGGTATGGGTGAGATCACCCACGCCCAGGTCCGCGCTCATCTTGACGTCCGCTTGGCTTCCGGGGAATTTCGAATCGTCGAGCGACCGCAGGGTGTTCCGGGCCGTCAGTTTACTACTGCTAAGACCATCGAGGCCGAACACGAAATTCTGCACCGGATGCGTGAGGGGCAAAACCATGTCCAACCGATTCTTTCACGCCAGGAGACCATCGCTTCCGCCGACCAGCAGCCGCACCTCAACCGCGCCCAAAGGAGCGTCATCGAAGATGTACTCAGTTCGCCCGACCGCGTCCACGGAATCCAAGGATTCGCCGGCGCGGGCAAAACGACCGCACTGACGGCGATCCGCAGCGCTACAGAATCACAGGGCTATCGGGTCGAGGGTTTTGCCCCGACCTCCCGCGCCGCGCGCCAACTGAATGAGGTAGGAATTGAGGCCGGAACCTTGCAAGGATTCCTTGCCCGTACTGCAAACCCAAACGTACGTGAGCAAAAGCATTTGTACCTTGTCGATGAATCGAGCCTCGCCAGCACCAACCAGATCCGCGAGTTTCTTGCACGGCTTGGTCCCAACGACCATGTGCTTCTCATCGGCGACATCCGCCAGCACCAGGGAGTCGAAGCGGGCCGTCCTTTTGAGCAACTACAGGAAGCCGGGATGCGCACGGCCAAGCTCGATGAAATCGTGCGCCAAAAAGACCCGGCTCTGAAATCCACCGTTGAGTTGCTGGCCAAGGGCGACGTCTCCGCAGCGCTCGACGCGCTCGGCCAGCAAGGCCACGTGCGGGAAATCCCCAACCGAGAAGAGCGCATACGCGCCATCGCCAAGAGCTACGTCGAATTGCCCGAGAACACGCTCATCGTCTCACCAGACAATGCCTCCCGCCGCGAGCTGAACGTCGCTGTTCGCCAGGAGTTAAAGGCCACTGGAACCCTCGCACCCGAAGATCATTCTTTCCGGGTCCTAGTTCAGCGTCAGGACATGACCGGAGCCGAACGATCGTGGGCAAGTCACTACGAAATCCGCGATGTAGTTCGCTATACACGAGGCAGCAAAGCCATCGGAATCGCCCCTGCTGCCTACGCATCGGTCGTCGCGATCAACCAAACAGCAAACCAGCTCACGGTCGAAAAATCAAACCAAGAAGTTGCTACCTACGATCCCCGCCGTCTCACCGGTGTTAGCGTCTATCGCGAAATCGACCGCGAGTTCTCCGTAGGCGACCGCATCCAGTTCACCGCCCCCGACAAATCGCTCGACGTTGCCAATCGTGACCTCGCCGTTATCGAGACGATCCATCCCGATGGCCGCCTCTCCGCCCGCCTCGACAACAACCGGCAGATCGAGTTCAACGCCAGTGAGCATCGACATTTCGACCACGGGTATGCCGTCACCAGTCACAGCTCCCAGGGCCTCACCGCCGAACGCGTTCTCGTTCATGCCGACACCAGCGTCCACCCGGACCTGCTGAACTCCCGCTTCGGCTACGTCTCCATCTCCCGCGCCAGCCATAGCGCCACGCTCTTCACAGACGACGTGGCAAAGCTGAGGCCTCAACTCGGAGCCGATGTCTCGAAAACCTCAGCTTTGGAAATCGATCAAGCCTCATCTGTAGTACTGGGAATTGGCATAGGACTCTAAGTTGCATTCTCCATCACGTATTTCTCGACTACAATGACAATGGCCAGCCTCTCTCCCATTCCCGCACAGGATCTCTCGTTGATATGCTAAAGTATATCTAAAGCAGAGATGGATATAAATTAATATATACAGCCCAACGATTATGATGTGATATCTTATATCAACCATGGGAAACGATATAACAAAGCATATCAGACCGCTCCGACTGGGGGCCCTTCCAGAGGACATGCGCCTGGCCTTGAAGGACGCCCGCGAGAAGCGCGGCTGGACCCAGAGAGACCTGGCCAGCCGCCTCGGGCTCACCCAGACGCACATTTCCGGCATCGAGTCCGGCAAGATCGTGCCGCGCTACGACACCCTTCTTGAGCTGGTTCGTATCCTCGACAGCGACCTCCTCATGGTCCCGCGCGCCCTCGTCCCCGTCGTGCAGTCGCTCATCCGCGATCATGCGCGGCCCGATCAGGGCGAAAGCGACGACCGCTCCCTCTACGCCGACGACACCGACGAAGAGAGCAACAAGGAGCCGCGCGATGAAGTTTGATCCGAAAAAGCTCAACGCGCTCGCCGTGCGCCTGCACGGAGACCAGATCGGTGTCATCAACCGACTCGCAGGCGACCGCCAGATCTTTGCGTTCGAGCAGAGCTATATCGACGATCCGCAACGCCCCACTTTGAGCCTCTCGTTCAAGGGCCGCACCGGCGGGCTCGTCACGGCCCTGCGTCCCGTGCCGCGCCGCGTGCCACCGTTCTTTTCGAACTTGCTTCCCGAAGGGCACCTGCGCGAGTATCTCGCGAAGCTTGCCGATGTTAACCCTGAACGCGAATTCTTCCTCCTCGCTGTTCTCGGCGCCGATCTTCCCGGCGCGCTCGTCATCGAGCCCCTTGAGGGCAATGTAAAGGAAGATGATGCCCATCGTGATGATGCTGATCGCCATGATGATCGCCCGCGTGAAGCCGTACTCCGGTTCTCTCTTGCCGGCGTCCAGCTGAAGTTCTCCGCCGTCATGGAAGCATCCGGAGGCCTGACCGTTCCGGCTGGGGGCATGGGTGGATCGTGGATCGTCAAACTTCCCTCCGCCCGCTTCGCCGCCGTCCCCGAAAATGAATTTGCCATGCTCGAACTCGCCCGCCGCACGGGTATCGTAGTACCGGACAACCGTCTCGTCGAAATGTCGGAGATCAAGGGACTCCCCGAAGAGGCGCGCTCTCCGGGAAGCAAAGCTCTCGCCGTGCGGCGCTTCGACCGCACGGCAGGGGGAGCACCCGTTCACATGGAGGATTTCGCGCAAGTGTTCGGGCAGTATCCGAACGACAAATACCACTTTCGCAGTTACGCCAACATCGCGTCCGTTCTGTGGGCAGAGGCGGGTGAGGACGCCGTCGCGGAGTTTGTCCGTCGCCTTGTGTTCTCCGTTGTAATTGGCAACGCCGATATGCATCTCAAGAACTGGTCCCTCCTCTATCCCGACCAGCGCACGCCGGTCCTGTCGCCGGGATACGATTTCGTGGCAACGCTTCCTTATATTCCCAATGACACGCTTGCCCTGAGTTTCGGCGGCAGCCGCAGCCTGTCCGAAATCACGCCTGACCAGATGCGGCGCTTTGCCGACACGGCCCGGATTCCGGCAAGCCCGCTGTGGAAGATCGCGGTCGAGACGACAGAGCGCGCAGTCGCCGCGTGGAAGGGCCTCGAACAGGCGGACCTGCTACCCAAGGATCTGCGCGCCTCCATCGACAAGCAAATTCTCCGGGTCGCCACCACGGTAAAATGACGCGGCACCTCATCCGGCGGGATTGATCTCGCCTTACGGCCGATCAGCCATCCATTCCCCAGCAATTGATGATGGAATACGTTCTCGAGCACGCAGTGTGCGAAGAGTGTGCCTCCTTCGCGGCGAAGGTAGAACTCATTGTGAAATAGAAGTCTAGTCTGAAGACTATGAGCTAAGCTCCCGTCATCATGCCGGGCAGGTCCTGCACGCCTGTCATTCCGTTGCGATGGAAGTCCGATACCACAACATCGTAGAAAGCCCTTGATTCCGCATTTCGGGATGGTACGCTCAGGAAGCTATGATTCTCTAACCAAGTTGCATTGGTCAGGATTGATTGTCTTCTTGTCTTCGGGCTCCGGGCCGTGACGGGTCGATGAAGAAAACGCCAAAAGTAGCTGATTTCTTCCCGTTTCCTGAGATTCGTCCGGCTCAGGAGCTAGCCCTAGCTGCTATTGAAAGGGCCTATGTAGCCCACAAAAAGTTCGTGGTTCTCGAGGTCCCAACCGGAGGAGGAAAATCAGCAATCGCGGTTGCCGCGGCGCAGTGGGCAAAAGCTGTTCTAGGCGGAGGTACGTACATCTTGTCTCCCCAGAAAACACTAACATCTCAATACCTCGCTGATTTCGCTCACATTGGACTTCGGGAACTCAGGGGCCGGAACAGCTACCAGTGCGCTGACTTCGAGACCAATTGCGAACGCGGTAGCGTACTTCGAGGCGATGACAAAGATGTTTGTCGAACGTGCCCGTATCGGCAAGCCAAAGACGAGTTCATTGCAAGTTCATTCGGGGTAACTAATTTCTCTTATTACCTTAACGAGATGCAGTACGCAGGGCAGCTGGGCCGTCGCTCGATGCTAATTCTTGATGAAGGGCATAATACCGAGATGGTTTTGCTAGGAGAAACAGACGTTGAGATTACGTCTAGGCACCAATCCCAATACGGCATCTACTCGATTCCGAAAGATGCCAAGATCGAGAAATACCGAGAGTGGGCCGAGAAGGTGGCAACCATAGCAATTGAGAACTATATCCAAGAGGAAGAGAAGATAACGTACCCAACTCTGTCAAGGGCGGAGTAAAAGCAGACCACAGAGGCGGAGTAAAAATAGACCAGAGGAGCTGGTAGGAGATAAGGGATTGTCGGGGAGGAGGGCGTCTGGAGCGGAGGCCTGCGCCGCCTGAAAGGCGGCGCGTTTAGGCCGGAGCGGAAGACGTCCTCCTCCCCGAGGCGTGTTCGCCGTTGCGGGGTAGCGGGCGAGAGTCGAGGCGGGCGGGGCGGATTAGGAGTTCGGCGGTGAGCCTCGCTTGCGTTTGCTCTGCTTCAGGCGGTAGCTCTCGCCGTTCATCTCCAAGATGTGGACGTGGTGAGTGAGCCGATCTAAGAGCGCGCCGGTCAGCCGTTCTGAGCCGAGAACTTCGGTCCACTCCTGAAACGGGAGATTGCTGGTCACCAGTGTCGAGCCGCGTTCGTAGCGTTGGCTGAAGACCTCGAACAGCAGTTCGGCGCCGGACTTGGATAGTGGCACGAAACCCAGCTCATCGACGATCAGCAGTTCGTAGCTGGCCATCTGCTTCTGATAGCGCAGCAGCCGTCTCTCGTCCTTCGCTTCCATCAACTCGTGCACCATGGCGGCGGTGGTGGTAAAGCGCACGCGATGGCCGCGTTGGCAGGCCGATAAACCCAGGGCTAGCGCGAGGTGAGTCTTTCCGGTGCCGGAGTTGCCCAGCAACAGCACGTTCTCGCGCCGCAGTACAAACTCGCAGCGCGCCAGCTCCAGCACCAGCGCCTTGTTCAACGATGGAATGGCCAGGAACTCGAAAGTGTCCAGGCTCTTGACCACCGGGAAACGCGCCTGGTAAATGCGGCGTTCGGTGGCCCGCCGCTCCCGATCCAGCAGTTCCAGTTCCGTCAGGCGCAGCAGATAACGCGGATAATCCACGCCCTCCGCCGCACATTGGCGGGCCACTTTGTCGTACTCACGCAGGAAAGTCGGCAGCCGCAATTGCTTCAGGTGATGTTCCAGCAACACCTGGGGCGTCTCGTTCCCTGAGGGCATGGCGAGATCGCTCATCGCGTCACCTCCCCACGGGATGTCTCCGAGGGGACCCTCTGCGCCGAAAGCAAAGCCATGTAGTCGGCGGCTTGCGTGGTTCGTACGTCGGCCAAGGGCAGATGCGGATAGTTCTCCAGGTCCAACCGCGGCGGACGCCGCTCGATGCGGCACAGCAGCAGATGCTTGACGGCGTCGAAGCTGAGCGTACCCAGTTGCAGCGCATCGCTGATAGCCGCTCCAACCTCCGGCAGGGAAAATGTCTCCAGCAGACGTAGCACCTGCACATACTCGCGCTTGCCCCGCTGGTGCAAGCGCGCTTCCAACAGCCGCCGCAAGCGAGCGAAGCAATCCGGCAACTCCCAGCCGAGCAGCGGTGCCGCCTGGTCCAGCGCCCGTGCCTTCTGCTCCAGCAAGGCGAGATAGTGCAGCGGATCGAAGACCATATCTTCGCGCTGGTAACTGCGCCGGTGGCGCGCAATCACCTTACTGCCGCAGACGATCGCCACCTCGTGCACGTAACCCTTCACCAGCACATCGCGATGCCCGTACTCGGTGGGCACCGAGTAATCGTTCGTGCGATAGCGCACCAGCGACAGCGAACTCACTCGGGCCACGCGCTTCTCGCAGGCTTCATACTCGCTGGCCGGCAGAGGAAGAAACGCCGCCCGGTCGCGCGCAAAGCGTTCTCCGATGGTTTCCTGCTCGCCACGAACTCGCTGCTCGCGGTGCTGGCGGCATTGCTCCAGTAAGTACGCGTTCAATGCCTCCCAACTTTCGCAACGCGGCACCGGCACCAGAAAGTTGCGCCGCGCATAGCCCACCAAGCCCTCCACGTTGCCTTTGTCGTTGCCCTTGGCCGGTCGTCCGAACTTCTCGGCAAACAGATAGTGGCTTTGTAACTCGGAAAACGCCCGCGTCTTCTGCCGGGTACCATCTCCCAGAATCCGCGCCACCGCCAGCTTCGTGTTGTCGTACAGAATCGTAGTGGGCACGCCGCCGAAATAGGCGAAGGCCTGAACGTGACCTTCCAGCAACGCTTCCGTCGTCTCCGCCGGAAACGCCCGGATGAAGCAGTCGTCGGAGTGCGGCAGGTCGATCGCGAAGTAGTGCGCCTTGCGCTCCTCGCCACCGACGATCACCAGTGCCTCGCCAAAATCGGCCTGCGCCGTGCCCGGAGCATGCGTCAGCGGAACGAACATCTCCCGGCGGCGCTGCGTCGCGACCCGCACGTAGTCCTTCACGATCGTGTAGCCGCCGGGGAATGCGTGCTCCGCCCGCAGCCGATCGAAGATCCGCTTCGCCGTATGCTGCTGCTTGGCAGGTTGGCTCTTGTCTTGTTCGAGAATGGCGTCGATCACGCCCACCCACGGCCCCAGCTTGGGCCGCTTCGCCGGTTCTTTCCGCCGGTAGCCCGGCGGAACCGAATACCCCAACATCTTGCGTACCGTTACGCGCGCTAGTCCGAACTCTCGCGCCACCGACCGTTGACTTCGGCCCTCCACCAGAACCGCTCGCCGCACACGCCCATAGATCTCCACGGAGTACATCCCTCCGGTGTTCCACGATCGCGGCCGTCGGCTCAACGGAACCGAACCACTTCCGTTACCCCCGCAGCCGGCCGTCCCTCGTGAAACAAGAATCCGGCGGTCTAGTTTTTCTCCGCCGCATCACCCCGCTAACGCGGCGTGATGTGGCCTAGTATTACTCCGGCGCTTATATTCGGGTAATCGCCTATCTGGTTTTTGGACCCCCTACCTGCGGTCTTTTGGAATCAAAGACTTAGGAGAATTTCTCATGTGATCTTTGAATCTAAAGGACTTACTCGTAAGGTCTTTATTCGTCAAGGACTTGGGCGATTTGATCAGTAAGTAACTGATAAATTGGAACTCGGAGAAAAT
The DNA here is from genome assembly GCA_963785265.1 of uncultured Acidobacteriaceae bacterium. GTDB lineage: Bacteria > Acidobacteriota > Terriglobia > Terriglobales > Acidobacteriaceae > Acidiflorens. Next base: position 342,496 of record CAWAUN010000001.1, read on the forward strand.
GAATTCATGAGCGGGGATGCGGACGGCTCGGCGAAACGCGGGGGATTGGAGGCAAATCAAAGGTTAGAGGTTCTCACGCTTGAAAGGAGCGCGAGGGCGGGGCAGTGCCCCGAAAAATCGGGGAGGGTCCCGTCTGTTCCCGGACTTACCCGGCGGGCGAGGTCCGTGGTGCCCAGCTTTCCAACAGAAGGAAAGCTGGGGCAGCCTTTTTCATAGCTGAGCCACACAAAAAAGCAAAGCTGGGCCAGCCCCCCGAGTGTTTATAGACTTCCGGTTGGGACTGCGCCGACACGCTCGTAAGTCACGATAATGACGCCTTTCGAGGTGACTGTGCTTTCCGTCAGCTTGAATGCCGCCGTGATCGTGCCCTCGGCAAACAATCGTTTGTCACCGCCCAAGGTGATCGGAAGAATCGTCAGCCAGAAGGCATCGACCAAATCATGCTTGAGGAGCGTCTGCACGAGATTTGCGCTTCCCCAAACATGCAAATCCGGCCCTTCCTGTTGTTTGATTTTGGCGATTTTTTCCGCAATATCTCCGCTTAGAAACACGGACGGCTGCCATGCGTGAGAAGTCATGGTATTCGAGGCGACGTACTTGGTTGCTGAGTTGACGCCCGGCCAAATGTCGTTATGTTGCGGCCAGTATTGTGCCCAAAGTTCAAAGGTTTTGCGCCCTAACAACAAGTCAAACGGCATGTTCATCTGCTTTTGTACGGCTGCTCCAGAAACAGGGTCGCGATATGGCCTTATCCACCACGGCGGGCCTTCACTGGCATCTTCCTCTCGCTCGCCTGGAGCTTCTATGACACCATCAAGGGAGACAAATTCAAGCACATTGAGTTTTCTCATACTCAAGTTCCTTTCGAGTCCTATCTGATTTTGTTTAACTTGACCCAGCAGCGCGGCTGTCGCAGATTTGTCTGTCACGGTTTCGAGTAGCGAAGCGCAACACATCCCGATTTAAAAGTCTTTGACTCAACAAGTTTCAGTTGTAAGCCCTCCCGCAGGCTGACACCTTCCAACAACCGTCTCCCCTCTCCTGCAACGATTGGCGAAACGACGATACGATATTCGTCAACCAGACCAAGCTCGATAAGCTGTGAAGGAATATCTACACCACCTACCAAAATATCTTTGCCTGGTTCTTGCTTCAATCTAAGTATTTCATCGTGAAGATTCGTACGAACAATTCTCGTATTTTCATCTTCAGCGCTGGCCAATGATCGTGAAAAAACAACCTTCTTCTTGGAGACAAAGGCTTGAGCAAATTCGATATCCGCTTTTGTCTCGGACTGGCTTTTTGCGATATCCGACCAATAAGGAACCATCAATTGATAGGTTTTACGCCCAAAGACGAGCAGGTCAAAATCTCGCAAGAGGTGCGTGTGATGTTCAAGCGCTTCTTCATCGGGATTGAATTTCGTATGGTCGCAGCAGCCGTCGAGGGTAATGTTGATTGCGAAGATTACATTTCTCATTGGATTGTCCTGATCCGCTCTTAATGTACCAACGCTTGTACGCCCTTTCACAGTCCGGGCTAGCGATTTTCCGTTCCGTCCGACCACCGTTGCGCAGGAATCACGAACTGCGTCAGGTGCTCCACGGGGTCGCTCATGCCAACGACAGGGGAACCCGGCAGATTCGCTCCCCAGCCGGCGAGGTCGGCATCGGTATAGAAAAACATGAGGTGGGAAGGCCAGTGGGGTGCGCTGTCGCCGCCGTATCCCTGCTTCCCCATCATGTAGCACATGGCCCCGGATTCCATCGGCGGCAGCTCCTTCTTGGCGATGGCGGCGGCGATGGCCTCGTTAACCTGAGCTAGCGTGCGCCCCGCCAAAGCCAGCTCGGCGATCCTGGTGACGCGCAGAAGGTACGAACGCGCGGCTGCTGCATTGACACACATTGGCACGCGCACCCTCGGATCCCAGAAGTCAGCATCAGCCGCGGATGTCCACGAACGCCCCACGATACACACGAAACCGTTTTTGCCTTTGACCGCCGTTTCGAAACCATGACGCCTAAGAACCAGGACCTCTGCATCGCGTGAAATGGACTCCGGTGCTGCACTTCGCGCCAGGGCTATTTCTGCACCCTGATCCGTCATGAGGTATTGGTCGATTGGGGCCATCTTCGCATACGGTGTGGAGGCAGACGGTGTCATGGCGGCCTGCGCCGCCGCCTGATATGCCGTTCCGAGCACGACAAGCAGTGCGAAGCTTTTGATTGCGATTGCGCTAATTTTCTTATGCATTGTTTTCCTCCGCTAAACAGCTTTGCCAGTGGCGAATGCTTTGCGCAGCGCAGACTTCCAACTCGCGCTGAATTGTTTGGAGCATTCGGCATCCGGCACGAGGCGGTCAAATCCATGAAAGGCACCACGCACGACCAAGAGTTCGGTTGCGACTCCGGCATGGACGAGCCGCCGCGCATACTCCGTGTCTTCTTCGGCGAACAGGTCGATAGAACCGACGCCGATCCAGGCAGGCGGTAGGCCGGCGACGCTGGCTACCCGGGCGGGTACGGCAGCCACCGGCACCTTGGACGAACCCGCTGGAACACCGAGCAGCGAGCTCCAGGCAAAACGATTGGCATTCGCATTCCACAAAAAGTGGCCAACGGCGGGCGGCGCCGGGTGGGAGCTGCCCGTTCGGTCGTCCAGCGCTGGGTAGATGAGCAACTGGAAGCAGATGGGAACGTCTTCTTTGTTGCGATCGCGGGCGTGAATGGCAAGGCTGGCTGCGTGGTAACCGCCCGCGCTCTCACCGCCAACGGCAATTCTGGAGCGATCAATGCCGAGCTCCGCCGCATGGGCATGAACCCATTTGAGCGCGGCGTAATTGTCCTCAAGCGAGCCGGGGTAGCGCGTTTCCGGAGCCAGCCGGTAGTCAACCGAGACGACGACGCAATGGCAATCGGTCGCGATCCCCTGGAGCAGGGGCATCCACCCGGGATCGGTCATCATGAAGCCGCCGCCATGCATGTGAAGCAACAACGGCTTGCCCTTCTGCAACGGCGCAGGATCAACCACCCAAAGACGAACCTCGGGTGCTCCTGGCGGCCCGGGGATATGCCGCTCCACGGGCTGCGGCGCGGGAGCAGGTAGCGGGGGCATGCCGGCCAATTGCCGGAACTTGCCGACCATCTCCAGTGAGAGATCAACAGTGGGGGGAAACTGCTTGAGAGTAGGAAGAAGTTCGGGATCGACAAGGGAATATGGGTCCGCGACCGCCGGCGAAGTTTCTGAGTGCGAGGCTTGCCGAGCCTCCGCCAGCGTAGCAGCAGGCGCGAGTCCCAAAGCCAAACCAAAACCGGCGGTGCGGATAGCGAAGTCGCGACGAGTGAGTTGATTGCTCATATTATTTAGTAGGCGATACGCGATGCCATGCTGTCAGGCCGGCATCGCAAAAAACGCACGCACCTCGACCGGCGCCCGGCAGGCAACGACAGCCTTGCGGCCCCAGGCAAGTGCGTCATCCAGATTAGCGGCTTCCAGGATCCAAAAACCGCCAATATGTTCCTTGGTCTCGAGATACGGCCCGTCGGTGATGAGCACCTTGCCGCTGCGCTGCGCCCGCAGCGACTTCGCGTTGCTGGCCGCGGTGAGACCACCAGCGAAAATCCTGACACCGGCAGCCATCATCTCTTCGTTGAGCACGTCGATATCGCGGTGCATCGCTTCGCTCTCGGCGGACGGGTCGTAGTTGTCGAGGTGGTGAATCGCAACCAAATATTGAGGCATGATTTCTCCTTCTCCGGTGGCGGCGACATAGACGTCGTACGAGGCGTCGCGAAATCGACAAAGCGCCGAGAGTTTTTTACTACTGGCGCATCTCAGCGGCGACGTCGTCGCCGAACTTCTTCTGGATCTCCTTTTGGGTCTCGGGATCGAAGTCGGTTAGATCAAACATCCGGCGAACTTCGACCATTTCGTTATCCTTTCCGGGGATGCGCGAGGCCCATTCGAGCGCCTCTTCGCGAGACTTCACCTGGATGATCCAGTAGCCGCCGACCACTTCCTTCGCTTCGGTAAACGGACCGTCGGTAACTTTCGATTTTCCATTTTTGAAGGTGACGCGCGCGCTCATCGTCGCGGGCGGGGTCAGACCGTCGAGCGCCAGCAGGACGCCGGCTTTCCCTAGTTCATCGTTGTACTGGCCCATTGCCTCCATCTCTTTGAAGTCGGGCACCCAGCCGGGTTTTGCGTTTTCGTAGTCTTTCGGAAACATGATCATCATGAAGCGCATGGTGTTCTCCTTGAGTATTGAGTATCGAGTGTTGTGCGGACACCATATCAGTGCCGCTACTTTTATATAAGAGCTCGGACCGCGCTGGGCACAGAAACTTGCGAGTTGCGAGGCGCCCAGTGTTAACTCCTAACGCCCGCCGTGCGGCTCCACTTACTAGTCGAACGGGGTGATGGGAAATCGACACGCGATTTGCAGATTTTTCGCGTAGCGTATCACCCGGGAAACACTTCCTGGCGGGCCGGTTGCCCGGCCTTCACCACATAGTCGAACGCCGGACCGGAATTCGACAGATCATTCTAGAAATTTTTCTTCTTCCGCGCTTTAGACGAAACCTGGGGACGAACCTGGGGCAGACGGGGCGTTTCCAGCTTTTCCTGACGGGAAACCGGGGAACGTTTCGTCTGTCCCCGGTTTCCCCCTCGCTCGCTCGTCACCGACTGCGGCGCTTGAACACGAGCGGCAGCGAGCGGCCACTCTGCTTCCACACGCCCGCGATCTCCGAGTGGTCGTTGTTCATCTGGCCGTCAAAGGTGCTTCCGAAGCTTCGAATTGCAAAGTGCAAATCAGGCTCCTTGTAAGTGACGGAGTCGATCGCCGTCCCAGTGGAGTCCTGGTCCGGACTGTCCAGGCTTCCGTTCAATGTTTTGTCGGCTGCCTGTGAAAGGTGGACGATCACTCGCAAGCTGCCATTCCCGGTGTCGATCTTTCCTTCCCAATCACCGATTGCCGCCGAGACTGAAGCCGTTGTTGTGGCGCCAAGGACCAATGTGGATGCGATCATGGTCACCAGCACCGCCGAAAATCCGAAGCGTAACGCCCTATGCATGTTCATGAGGTAATTCTCCTTTGGTTGATTGTGAGTATTTTTGCTCGCCACCCAACAGGCTGGCACGGTCAGCCGGCGGATTTGCTATCGCCGGGTTCAGGTTCAAAGATGGTTTCAATGGGTTGCTCGAACAGTCGTGCGATGGCAAAAGCCAGCGGCAGACTCGGGTCGTACTTGCCGGTTTCGATGGCATTCACCGTTTGCCGCGATACCTTGAGCCGGCCAGCCAGGTCGGCCTGCGACCACTCGCGCTCTGCCCGCAGAACCCGAAGACGGTTTTTCATCGCGCACCGCCTCGTGGGCAATCAGTGACGAATTGCCGCTTCATCGGTATCTCCAGGCTGAGACCGCATAGGCGCCTGCCCATAGCAGCATCATGAAACTTCCAACCTTCTCCCATGGGGGGTGGCCGATTCCCGCTTGCTCGATGCCACCGAAAAAGGCAGTGATGATGAGCGTCAACAGGAACGCGATCGATGTCGACTCGAGGCAGATGCGCTTTTGCATCTCGTCCATCTTCAGGACGCTGCGTACCATTGCCGCGAAAAAGATCAGGTAAGGCAGAACCGGCAAAAGCCCCAGCCACCGCGGTACTTGCCCGTGAGCCACAAGCCATGTCACCAGGAGCTCCGTCAAAGCGGCAGCCACCGCCCAGAGAAAAACCGGGCGTTTGAAGCGGGATGGAAACGTTCGATTAGTCATCGCTTTTAACCTCCATCCACAAAGTAAAGCAAAGTTGATAAAATGTAAAGTATACTTTACATTCCACAAGAAGAAAAATGGGGGTTTGATCCGGTATTCCAACGATATATGGTAAGAATTGCAATTTTGTTTCCTCCTTGTATGTATTACTCTTACTCAATTTATATTGACGGACTATGACAAGCGTATAATACTACCAAGCATGAGTATGACAGAAAAACCCGACACCGTACGGTTTACGACAAAAGGTCAAGTCGTCATCCCGCTTCGTCTTCGCAAGCAATTTGAAATCGAGGACGGAACCAGAGCGGTGGTTCAGGCGACGCCGGAGGGTATTCTCCTCAAACCGGTGACTGCGGCACTCATCCGACGCGGGCGCGGTATCCTCAAGCGCGCGCCGGGACACGGGTCGCTGACCGAGGACTGGGCCGAACACAAAAAGCGGGAACGAGCGCTAGAGGAGCGCCATGCCGGCTAAGGTGCTCGACAGCTTCGCGCTCATCGCCTACTTCCGCGACGAATCGGGCGCGGAAGCGATCGAGCAACTCCTCGTCTCCGCCATTAAAAAAGACAGCCCGCTGCACATGACCGATGTGAACTACGCCGAGGTGAAGTACTCGATTGTGAAAAAAGACGGCGCCGCAGCCTGGGCGGAAGCCGCCAAGGTTCTAGAGGGCCTGCCCATTGATTTTCATTCCACAACCCGCGCGTTGGCCGACACTGCCGCCGATTTCAAAGCACGTTTCAAGTTGAGTTTGGCCGATGCTTTCGCCGCCGCGCTCGCCAAGGAAAACAAGGCCGAACTCGTGACCGGGGATACGGAGTTCAATCCGCTCGAAGGGGAAATCAAAATTCATTGGATGAAATGAAAAACCGGGGACAGGTCCCCGGATTCTGTCCCCCGTCCCCGGATTTTCCCCGGATTCTCATTCACTACGACAGCAGGACGACGCCGGTTGTTTTCGCCGCGCGGCGCAATTGCTCGTCGAGCGTGGCCAGGGGGAGGCCTTGGCGCAGGGCGAGGTCGAGGTAAGCGGCGTCGTATCCCGATAAAGACTGTTGACGCGCAACGGCTAGGACGTGATCGAAGGCGCGGGGCGGATCGATGGGAAGGACCGCGATGGGCAGGGCGGCGATTCTCTGAAGAAGGGCCGTGACCTGCGCCAGGGCAATCCGGTTACGGCGCTCTGCGATCAGCAAAGCGTTGGCGACTTCCACCGGCCAAATCGCAGGAGCCAGGGCTTCGGCGCCGGCCGAAAGCAGGTCGAGAACGGCTTCCGTGAACTTGGTTGCTTCGTCCTCAAAGCACCATGCGACGGCCACTGACGCATCGAGCACGAATCGTTTAGTAGCGGCGGCCTTCATCGATTAGCTCGCGTATGGAAAGTTTCCCCAGAGTGGCCCCGCGGCGCAGCCGGCGGATGGAGGCGGCTAAAATATGACCGTCTTCATTCTGGCCGGAGTCGGGCGGAGACAGCTTGGCAACGGGGATTCCGCGCCTGGTGATCTGAATGGTCTCGCCTTTCGAGGCCCTCTGGAGCAGCTCATTGAGGTGAGTTTTGGCATCGAACGCACCCACGGTTTTCATGCGTGTATTATCTCATAGAGCAAACCAGTCGATCAACTAGTTTGCTCGCACTGTGGCCGGGAGCGAACGGGACCTACCCCAGTTCCCGTCCTGATAAAATACCCGACGATTCGGGACCGGGAGTTTCGGGTGTGGGCATAAGCGCCGCGTAATTGACACGTGGCTCGAAGCGGCCTACGATATTGTTACAATTCGGATTCCGCGAAAGCGGTGCATCTTCTATTGTCGGCTCAAACCGAGAATAATGCCCAAATGGTTTTCGTGTATCCGTGACCTAAGACTTTCCCAAACAACTATAATGATAAAGAAGCTAGTCACCTTGACCATTGGTGCTGAGGTCGCTGTGGTGCATATCTACAGCCTTTGGCATTTGGTGCAAGTGTTGTTCTTCCAGCACGGCTGCCGTTAAGCCGTAAGATAATTGGCTGGAGCCTCTGCAAAAGTTGCGGAGTTCGGGGCGTGCGCCCTCGGGGGCTATGATTCACGGATCACAGTCCCGGTTTTCCCTGGCTTTTTGGCGGGTGGCCCCCTTCTGCGGTTTGAGTGTATCTCGACTCCGGTTCTTTGGATCAAACACAAATGGGGTGCCCCACTTCTCGCGCTTTTCGAGAAGTGGGCCGCCACACCGCCGACAGCGAGGGATTTCCCTTCGTCACAGCTGGATCGTGCGCGATGCCACCGCGCCGGGATACTGACCGGAAACCCAGGGACAGGGAAACCCCAGAAACTGTCCCGGGGGGTTGCTCCCAACTTTTTCATCACATTTTTCAAGTACGCTCATCACAGACATGCACTACCATCCCCTGCGAAAATACCTCGACAGTGCACTATCGAAAACTAGCGCCAGTCTCCAGAGACAAACGCGTTTTCGGCCTCAAATTTTTCGTGCTCTTTGACAACAAATGGCCCCGGTCGACACCCCCGCGAGTGCACGCCAAATCGTAAAAGTAGAGGCTAAGTCTCAATTTTTGAATGCTTTACCTCTAACTATTGTGTTATCAGCAACTTAATCAATTTTAGGGGGGGGAAGGGGGGGTACCCCACAAATCTCTGAATTCAATCATCAGAAGCGGGACAGACAGACGTTCTCGGCGTCTGCGGGAGACCGAAAATCGACAGCTACTCCATCTTTATTTATTTCAACTGCCGAATCCGCTCCTGCAGGAACTGCCGCTCCGGTTCCTGTTGGGTCAGTGCCAGCGCCTTCTCATACGAAGCCCGAGCCTCGGCTGTCCTGCCGAGCCTGCGGCACATATCGGCGCGGGCGGAATGCGCCAGGTAATAATTGGCCAATTCGCCATCTTCCAACACCGCGTCGATATGCGCCAGACCGGCCTCCGGACCATCGCGCATGGCAATGGCCACGGCACGATTGAGCTGTACAACTGGCGAAGGCTGAATTCGTAGCAATTGGTCGTAAAGCGCAACAATCTGACGCCAGTCGGTCGCGGCGACCGATTCCGCCTCGGCATGAACGGCCGCAATCGCAGCCTGCAGTGTGTAAGAGCCGAAGCGGCGAGACGTCATAGCTTTCTCCAGCAATGCCACTCCATCGGCGATCTGCTCCCGGTTCCAGAGCGAGCGATCCTGATTTTCCAGCAAAATCAGCTCTCCCGTGGGAGAGGTTCTCGCGGCGCGACGGGATTCCTGTAGCAACATCAGGGAAAGCAGCCCCATGACTTCCGGACCCATCACTTCTGCCCCTGGCCGGAGTTCCATCAGCAACCGTCCCAGTCGAATCGCCTCGCCGGTCAGCTCGGCGCGCGTTACCTCCGCTCCCGCCGCAGCCGAGTAGCCCTCGTTAAAGACGAGATAGATGACCTGAAGCACCGCACCCAGCCGCTCCGGCAATTCCTGCGGCGTCGGCACCTCGTAAGGAATCGGCGTCTCTCGAATCTTTGTCTTGGCGCGCACAATGCGCTGCGCCAGCGTACGCGGAGTGGTGAGGAAGGCCTTTGCTATCTCCTCGGTCGTCAGCCCGCACACCTCACGCAAGGTGAGCGCAACGCGGGCTTCCGGCACCAGAGATGGATGACAGCAGGTAAAAATCAGCCGCAGGCGATCGTCTTCGAGGCAGTCATCCTCAAGGTTGCCCGCTTCATTATTATTGGACCTTTCCGCCGAGCTCGCTTCGATATATCGCACGAGCTCGTCTTGAGAGGCATCGAATCTTGCCCGTCGACGCAGAGTATCAATGGCTTTGAATCGGGCCGTCGAAATCAGCCATGGCCGCGGGTTGCCAGGTACTCCACTCCTCGGCCACAGGCTCAGCGCAGCCGCAAAAGCTTCGTGCATCGCCTCCTCAGCAAGATCAAAATCACCGAGCAAGCGGATCAGAGTTGCCAGGATTCGTCCCGAATCCACGCGATAAAGGGAGTCGAGCAATTCGCGTATCTGTTCGGTGGAACGCTCGGACATGACACGCTCGGACATGATGACGACCTTAGCAAACCAGCGACCCCGAATCAATTTGGCAAACGGCGGATCGATGCTGGTAGCTCAAGGCAAAGTGCCCAGGTCGTGACTCTGAACTCTGAAGCGCGCGCTCGGAAGTGTGATGTCGGTAGCCCAAACGAGCCATTCTCACACGTCGACAGGCAGTTTAGCTTAGCAATGAGCAGACTTCGGGGGAGGGCTGTTCGACGGGCGTCTCACGACTCTAACTGGAGTCTGGGGCGCCTTTGTTTTGCCATCCAGATCCCATCTGCGATTCACTGACTCTGTGCTCGCAAATCCTCGTCGATTAATGACAACGCTTTTGCCGCGATCGCGGTCAGCGTCCAGCCCCATGGCAACTTGCGGAAGCGGACGGAGTATCATGCGAGTGATAACTAGCTAGAGAATATCGAGGTAGAGCAATGCCTGAGTCCATTGAGTGGCCGCCGACGCATCGTCCGATGCAGCCGCCGCGCCGCCGACGTTTCCTTCTCATTATCGTCGTTCTTGCTGTCATTTTTTTCGGTGCTCGGACCGCGTTGTCTTATTACGTGGACGTGCTCTGGTTCGGATCGCTCGGTTACGGGGACGTGTTCTGGAAAACGCTGAGCCTGCAATGGGGAATCTTTGCGTTCTTCACCGCGGCCACATTTCTTGTTCTGTATGGATCGTTCCTGGCGCTGAAGCGGGCGCATCTTCCCGACCTCCCGAGTGGCCACACGATTTACATTGGCGGACAGCAACTGAAACTGCCGGTCGAGCCGGTGCTGCGCCTGATTGCGCTCGGTATTTCGCTGGTCATCGCCGCTGGCACCGGCGCCAGCATGATGGTGGAATGGCCCACGTTCGCGCTCTTCTGGTACGCGCCGGGCGTTGCTGGTGGCGGCGTCTCTGACCCGATCTTCGGCAAGCCCCTGAATTTCTTCTTGTTCACTCTGCCCGCGTGGCAGCTCATTGCCGGATGGCTGCTTACGCTCGCCATTCTCACCTGTGTGCTCGCCGGTTTCTTCATCCTCATCACCGGCGGAAGCCGTGCGCTTTCCGGGCAGCTTAGCCGCTCCGTCACATTGCCCTGGCGCGGACTCTCCATTACGTTTGGGTTTTTGTTGCTGATCGTAGCGATGCGTGTGTATATCAGCCGCTTCGAGTTATTGCTCGAGGATCACACCATCTTCGGGGGCGTGACATATACGGACGCGCACGTCACGCTTGCGGGTTTGCTTGTCGTCGGTGCGGCGCTGGTTCTTGGCGCGGTGATCGCGTTCGTCAATGCTGTGCAGACGCCCCGCGGCCGCTGGTTGGTCGCCGCGATCCTTCCCGCTGCGGTCTGTTATCTCGCCCTGCAAGGAGTCGCCTGGTACGTCAGCAGCTTCATCGTTAAACCGAACGAACTGGTTCGCGAGAAGCCATACATTATCTACAACACCGCCTTGACCCGCCAAGCCTACGGGTTGGACCGCGTGACACTGCGCGAATTTCCGGCGGAGACGACCGTCGACGCTGCCGACCCGGCGAACAATCAGGCAACGCTGCAGAATATTCGGCTCTGGGACTGGCGCGCTCTTCAGGACACGCTGCGTCAGATTCAGGAAATACGCACTTACTACGACTTTCCCGACATCGACATCGATCGCTATGAGATTGAAGGCACGACTCGCGAGGTGATGCTCGCCACGCGGGAGCTGAATGTAGACAAGCTTCCGGAGAGCAGCCGCAACTGGATTAACGACAAGCTGATCTACACCCACGGCTACGGCATCACGATGAATCCCGTCAATGGGTTCACGTCGGAGGGGCTGCCCACGCTGATGCTGAGCAACATGCCCGTCCAGAGCACGGTGCGCGGTCTGAACGTGACGCGCCCGGAAATTTATTTTGGCGAGATGACTGATACCGACGTCTATGTGAAGACCCGGCAGAAGGAATTCAACTATCCGCAAGGCGCGAGCAACAGCCTCACGTCGTACGAAGGCACGGGCGGCATCGTGCTCGGCAATTTCTTGCGCCGCGCCGTGATTGCGTTCGACCGCGATGACCTCACGAAGCTGCCTTTCAGCGATGACGTGACCCAGGAAAGCCGGCTGCTGATGCGCCGCAACCTGCACGATCGCGTATCGGCGTTGGCGCCGTTCCTGACCTTCGAGCCGGATCCGTATATCGTGCTCGGTGACGATGGCCGACTCTCGTGGATCATGGATGCATTCACCATTTCGGATAGCTACCCGTACTCGACCCATTATCGACTCGGTAACGACCTCGTTAACTACATGCGTAACAGCGTCAAGGTCGTCATTGACGCCTACGATGGCACCACCACGTTTTACGTGTTTGATACGACGGATCCGATCATCGCAGCCTACCGGCGCATTTTCCCGAGTCTGTTCAAGGATGCTTCCATGATGCCGCCCGGACTGCGCAAGCACGTTCGCTATCCCGAATTGCTGCTGAAACTGCAGGCTGAAGTGTACGGCCTCTATCACATGACGGACGCAGAAGCGTTTTACAACCGCGAGGATCTGTGGACGGTCGCGACTGAAGTGGGCATGGGCGAGGGTGGCGCGCAAACCACGCAGGCGATGCAGCCGAACTTCGTGCTCATGAAGCTGCCGGGCGAAACCGGCGAAGAGTTCGCGGAGATTCTGCCCTTCACGCCGTCGAACCGGAATAATCTGATTGGCTGGATTGCCGGCCGCAGCGACGGCGCACAATACGGCACGTCGGTGGTATACAACTTTCCCAAAACCAAGCTGGTCGACGGACCTCTGCAAATCGAGGCGCGCATCGATCAGAACGCGGAGCTTTCCGGACAATTGACGTTGTGGAATCAGCAAGGCTCGCATGTGCGGCGCGGAGCACTGCTGGTGATTCCAACCGGGCGCGCGCTGTTGTATGCCGAGCCGATTTACCTGCAGGCTGAGCGCAGTCCGATGCCGGAGTTGCGACTGGTGGTGCTTGCGCTGCAAGACAAGCTCGCGTATGGGCCGACGTTTGAGTCGGCGATGGCGGCGCTTTTTGGCGGAGCCACATCGTCGCTAAGCGCCCCGACGACGAGCCCCGCATCGACGACCGCTGCGAGCGTTCCCGCGGAGGCGGCGCGAGGCGTACCGGCCCCGGTTGCGTCTCCGCAATCCGGAGGGGATCTCAATGCTCTCATTGCGGAAGCCGCTAAAGACCTTACCGACTACGAGCGCCTGACGGCGGAAGGCAAACTCGGCGAGGCCGGACAGAAGCTGGAAGAGTTGAAGCGCATGCTCGACAAGCTGAACGCGCGCCAAAAGAAATAACGAGAATTGCCGCGGTGTTTTCGCTCTGGCGGACCCTGACCGAGCAGTCTCCGGCTACTTCTTTGAGCCCATAATCTGCTACTCTGCTTTGGGACTTTTTTCGAGGGAGACCGATCCATGCGATGCAACAGCTTTTCCCGGATTCGATTTGCGTTATTTCTTTCCTTAGTTTTGCCCCTGTCCATCTTTGCGGCCGACAAGAACACCGACAAGAACAACAACAACAACAAAGAGAAGGCAGCCGAGGCAGACAAGCCTTCGTACGAACTGCGGCAGCCGGCAAAAGAGAACATTGACCTCGCCATGTACGAGCGCATTCGCGACGAGGGTGTGACCCATTCGCACGTGATGGACTACGCCTCCGCTCTGATGGATGGCATTGGCCAGCGTCTTACCGGTTCCCCCAACCTGCGCCGCGCCAACGAGTGGACGCGCGATCAATTGACAGCGATGGGTTGCAGCAATGCCCATCTCGAAGACTGGGGTGAGTTTGGCATTGGCTGGCAGCAGCTCAACACCTGGGTACGAATGACTTCGCCGGACACGGCTGTTTTTATTGCCCAAGCCGCGCCGTGGTCGCCTTCCACCAACGGCGCCGTCAGCGGCCAAGCCATTTGGTTGGATGTGAAGGACGAAAAAGACTTCGACAAATACAAAGGCAATCTTGCCGGGAAAATCGTTTTGCTGGGAGACATGCGCGAGGTGCCCCCAGTGGACAAGCCGTTGTTCACACGCATGGACGACAAAGATCTCGCCAAGCTTGCCGAGTTTCCGCTGGAAAAGCAAAGGGCTTACTCCGACCGGCTTCAGGAGTTCATGAAGCGGGCGGCGCTGCTCGTTAAAACCGGGAAGTTTTTGGTCTCGGAGCACGCTCTTGCAGTTATTCTTCCCAGCCGCGACGGACGCGACGGCGGGGGCTCCGGCGGCACGATCTTCGACGACGGTGGACTGGGCAGGTCCACCTACAAGCGCGATCAGGCCAATCCACTTCCCGTAGTGGTCACGGCGATTGAGAACTACGGACGCGTTTATCGTCTGCTGAAAGCCAATGTGCCAGTCAGCATCGAAATGAATGTCGATGTGAAGTTCTTCGATGACCATGAACACGCCTTCGATACCATCGCCGAAATTCCCGGCACCGATCCCAAGTTGAAAGATGAAGTGGTCATGGTGGGTGGCCATCTCGACTCGTGGGCGGCGGCGACCGGCGCCACCGACAATGGCGCAGGCACCGTAGTGGCGATGGAAGTCATGCGGATTTTGAACGCAGTGCAAGTCAAGCCGCGGCGCACGATCCGTATCGGCCTTTGGACAGGTGAAGAACAGGGGCTGCTTGGTTCCCGAGGCTACGTGAAGCAGCATTTCGGATACGTGCCACTCTCGACCGCTCCTGACCAGATGCAGCGGCCCGAGTTCATGCGTAAACCTGCGGGCCCAATCGTACTCAAGCCGGAGCAGCCGGAAATTTCGGGCTACTTCAACGTGGACAACGGCACCGGCAAAATCCTGGGAATTTATCTTCAGGGAAACATGGCTGTCAGCCCGATCTTTTCGCAATGGATGGAGCCGCTGAAAGATCTTGGGGTCACCACGATCACCGACCGCAACACCGGAGGCACCGACCACCAATCGTTCGATGCGGTCGGAATCCCCGGCTTCCAGTTCATTCAAGACCGGCTCGACTACGAATCGCGCACCCACCATTCGAACATGGACACCTACGAGCGCCTGCAACCCGCCGACCTCGCGCAGGCCGCAACCGTGGAGGCGATCTTCGTCTACAACACTGCCATGCGCGACCAGATGCTGCCGCGAAAGCCGCTGCCGCATCCTGAACTCGAAGAGCAACGCAACGCTCCGCTCAAAGTGATGCCAGGAGTAGTAGAACCCGCGGAAGAATCCAAGGATAAAGACAAAGATAAAGATAAGGAAAATAAGTAGCGGCGCGCCTTTGGGGGACAATCATGATGCGAAGAATTGCGGCGATCGGTTTCGTCGTGGTGACGGCGGCATGTTTTATTGTGCAGGCGCAGACACCTGCAGCAAAAGCTGCTGCCGCAAAAACCATTGCGTTGCAGTGCGGGAATTTGTTTGACGGACGCGGGGATTCGCTGCGGAAGAATGTGGTGATTGTGGTGGAGGACGGGAAGATCAAAGACGTCGCCGCATCGGTGCCCGCGGGTGCGGAGGTAATCGATCTCTCGCATTCCACCTGTCTGCCCGGTTTGACGGACACGCACACGCACATTCTGCTGCAGGGAGACGTCACGCCTGCGGATTATGACGAACAACTGTTGAAGCAGTCGCCGGAGTATCGGACGATTCTCGCGACAGTAAATGTGCGCCGAGCGTTGGACTACGGCTTCACGTCGATCCGCGATTTGGAGACCGAGGGCGCCGGATATGCGGATGTGGACGTTAAGAAAGCGATCAACAACGGAATTATTCCCGGCCCACGAATGCAGGTGGCAACGCGGGCGATGAATGTGACGGGAGCCTATCCGCTGCAGGGATACGCGCCGAACGTTCCCGTGCCGCATGGAGTGCAGATTGTCGACGGTGCCGACAATGCGCGGCAGGCGGTGCGCGAGCAGATCAGTCACGGAGCGGATTGGATCAAAGTGTATAGCGACCGTTCGTACTGGGTGCGCGAGGATGGCGTGCTCGACGATATTCCGACCTTCACGATGGACGAGCTACGAGCCATCGTAGATGAAGCTCATCGCGAGCGTCACAAGGTCGCATCGCACGCGATGGCGCTGAATGGAGTGCATAACTCGGTCGAAGCAGGAGTGGATACGATCGAGCATGGCAACTACATCACCGATGCGGATCTGAAAACCATGGCGGCACGCGGAATTTTCTATGTGCCTACGATCTACGTTGGCGAATACGTGGCGCAAGGGAGAGCGGCGACAGGCGCTTCAGTGTGGCCTAAGATGATCGCGATTCATGAAGACACGTTTCGGCGGGC
Organism: uncultured Acidobacteriaceae bacterium; assembly: GCA_963785265.1. Classification (GTDB taxonomy): domain Bacteria; phylum Acidobacteriota; class Terriglobia; order Terriglobales; family Acidobacteriaceae; genus Acidiflorens. The sequence goes on from CAWAUN010000001.1 coordinate 358,555, forward strand.
GATGCACGCCGGCGTAAAGATTGCGTTTGGAACCGACGCAGGCGGATTCGACTGGACGGTCAATCCGGCGAAAGAATTTTCTTCGATGGTGAAGTTTGGGATGACGCCAGCGCAGGCCATCCGGGCGGCCACGTCGACAGCCGCGGAGTTACTGGGGACGCAAAATGAATTAGGAACGATTGCGGCGGGAAAACAGGCGGACATTGTGGCAGTGCCGGGCGATCCGCTGGCGGACGTTTCTCTAATGGAGAAAGTAGAGTTCGTGATGAAGGGCGGCGTGGTCTACAAAAGACCTTAATCTACAAAAACTTGATCCACAAAAACTTGGTCTACAAAAGAATGACCGCCCCCGCGGGATCGAGTAACGACATCGAGTAACGACGGTACTCAAAACTTCCGGAACGCCCAGAACAGGAACCCGGACAGCATCATCGAAGCCGGCAGCGTCAGCACCCATGCCATCGCCAGGTTGCGTACCGTTGACCATTGCAGGCCAGAATGGTTCGCCGCCATCGTGCCCGCCACGCCCGACGACAGTACATGCGTAGTACTCACGGGCAGCCCATACCAGTCCGCCAAGCCAATCGTGAACATGGCAACGATCTCCGCCGACGCTCCCTGGCCATAGGTCAGGTGGTCCTTGCCGATCTTCTCTCCCACCGTAACCACGATCCGCTTCCATCCGATCATCGTGCCCAATCCCAGCGCCATCGCCACCGCGACCTTCACCCAGGTCGGAATAAATCGAGTGGATGCGTCCACGTGTTTCTTGTAATTGTCCAGGCCCTTCCAATCGTTGTCGCTGATCGCCGGACTCGCCGGCTGATGGTTCTTCTTCATCAGCCGCAGCGCCTCGCTAGCCACATACATATCGTTGCGGAAGTTTCGTACCCGGTCATTCGGAACCTTCGCCAGTTCCCCGAACAGAACCGTCTCGTTCCCGATATCGCTGACCAGTTGGCGCAAGGCCAGCATCGTATTGGGCGTGAAATCCTTGGTGCGAATGTAGTCGGTTACTTCTTCGCGGGCATCACTGATCACTGCGTTTGGGCTGACATAATTCGACAAAATTCCAGCCGCCTGCTGCGAAACCGCAATAAAATCATCCGAGTCTTTGCGGGTGAGCGCGTGGTTCAACGCATAGGCCGTAGGCACGGTGCCGACCAGGATCAGCATGATCAGCCCCATGCCCTTCTGTCCGTCATTTGATCCATGCGCGAAACTCACGCCCGTGCATGTCAGCACCAGCAGGGCGCGAATCCAGAACGGTGGTGGCTCCGTTCCTACCGGAGCCTCGTACAGCGCCTTGTTCTTGATCACTGCCTTCATCAGCCACAACAGGAGAAAAGCGCCGACAAAGCCCACCACGGGCGACAACAACAGTGACTTCCCGATGTTGGTGGCTTGGCCCCAATCCACGCCGCTGGTGCCCGTTTTCGGAGACATCAACTGATTCGCGATGCCCACTCCAATGATCGATCCGATCATGGTGTGCGAACTGGAGGCAGGCAAGCCGAAATACCAGGTACCAAGGTTCCAGATAATGGCCGCCACCAATAAGGCGAAGACCATCGCAAATCCAGCTTTGCTCCCAACTTGCAAAATCAGTTCGACCGGCAGCAAAGAGACGATTCCGAAAGCCACCAATCCGCTCGAAAGCAAAACGCCCAGGAAATTCCAGAACCCGGACCACACCACCGCAATATGCGGCTCCAGCGAGTGGGTGTAGATCACGGTAGCAACGGCATTGGCCGTATCGTGAAAACCGTTCACAAACTCGAAGCCCAGCGCCACCAGCAGTGCGATGCCCAACAAAACGTAAGGCAATACCGATGAGTTATGCACGACCGAGAGATCGCTCAGCAGGTGGTAAGCGGAGTAAATGACCCCAACAATAAGGACGATGCCGAAGCCCACCATCCCGATCATTCCTGGACTCCGGTTCAACTTTTCGTGGATCGCAGGCCCAGCTGGGGCCACAGTTAACGTTCCCGCCTGTCCGCCGTAAGTTTCAGGATTCGGTGCTGTGGCCATATTCAGTCTCCTCTATTCGCCATGCGCTTCAGGATTCGGTGTTGCGGAACCACCCCAAACGAAGCGGGAATCATACGGAAGAATTGTTACGACAGTGTGAACGCTTTGCGCAGATACAGCTTTAGCCCATTGCATTGAGCACGACGCAATAATCCAGCTAAATGCCATAGTTCGCGCCCCGAAGCCCGTCCTTGTAAGCTTCGCGCGCTTCCGTGACTTTGGTGTGTGCGTCGTGCTCCTTGAAGTGGGCGGCGTCCCACGCCTCCATGGCAAGCATCGAATGGTCAGGAGTGGCTAACGCTTCTTCCGCACGAATGGCGTCAACCCATTCGTCGACCGCTTTTTTGTAGACGAGGCGCAATTGATCAAGGTCAGCTTTGCTCATAACCACAGGAGATTAGTCCCACACCGCAGCCGGGTCAATTGGGTGGTGCAAAATTAACGGAATATTAACCCCCGTCGCGACCTGGCGTTTCGAAGGCTTCGGCTCTTCCAGACAGAGCTTTCCCAAGCGTCTCGGTTTTAACTGCCTGGCCCGATCCCGATCGCCGATAGCGCTTTACATTTAGAGTGAGGGACGATACTTTCTTTTCCCATGAAGGCCACCGATTGGGAATTCAAGAACCGAGCAATGGTTTTCGGACTGATCTTTGGCTTCACGTTTCCGTTATACGTTTTGGATCATCAGAACGTCACTGCTGTCGCGGCCAACTGGATCGGAGCCGAATTACGGGTCAATGCCGATCAGGTGGCACGCATCCTGTTTGCTGGCGCCGCTTTGCTGCTGGTTGTGGCCGCGCTCATCCGCACCTGGGCTTCGTCGTATCTTCACGCCAGCGTGGTGTATGCGGCCCAAGTGAAGACGGAGTCACTGGTTGCCGACGGCCCTTACCGGCTGGTTCGCAATCCGCTGTATTTTGCGAATGTGCTGATGGCCATCGGAATGGGCGCCATGATGAGCCGCATCGGATTCTTCGTTGCGGTCGTGGCCATGGTGCTTTTCTGCTACCGGCTGATCCTGCGCGAGGAGTCCGAACTTCAGGCTACCCAGGGAGAGACGTACGAGCGTTACCGCCAAGCCGTGCCGCGTCTATGGCCACTGCTCTGGCCGCGCATTCCCGCAGCAGGACGCGAAGCCAGATGGGGAGCGGGATTCAAGGCAGAATCCTGGTACTGGGGATTTCCCGCATCGGTTGCCGCCTTTGCCATCACTCTGAATCTCAAGTTGTTTTTTGTAATATTCGGGGCAAGCATCGGTTTATTTTGGGCGCTTTCGGCCATGCTTGAGAAGAAGTCGACCTCGCAAGCCTGAGTCGCGCAAACGGAGCGCGCCGCCGGCTGACGCCAATGGGTTAGAGCGCCACTCCTTCGGGCTCATCCAATCTTCGAGTTAAACCAAAGTGTCCTCCGCTCCTTAGTAGGCAATTGCTTGTGGCGACGTTGTGGGCAAAAATCTGACCAGTGGGGTTGTTTACCTGGTGAATAGCTCAAGGGAGCACTTTGCCCAAGTCCGGGACTTGGCGATTGCATACTCGTCCGAAAACGGCGACTCAGTTCGAGCGCTCGATGGCATTAACATCGACATTCGCACCGGAGAAGTGGTCGGGATCCTGGGAGAGTCCGGCTGTGGTAAGAGCACGCTGGCCAGCGCTTTGCTGCGGCTACTGGCCCCGAACGCAACCTGCGCGAGCGGGACGATCCTGATCGGCGGCCGCGATCTAATGGGTTTACCAGAGAAGGAATTGCGTTCGATCCGCGGGCGGCTGATCTCGCTGATTCCGCAAGATCCGGCTCTCGCACTTAATCCGGTTATGGCGGCGGGTTCGCAGATCGGGGAAGTGTTGCGCGCGCACTTGCCGTTGAACGCCCGGCAGCGGCGCACGCAGGTCATGGAGCTGCTGAGAGAAGTCGGGTTCGATTCCCCCGATGAAATCTATTCCGCATATCCTCATCAACTCAGCGGCGGACAGCGGCAGCGGATAGCAATTGCACAAGCCGTGGCATGCGGGCCGGCCCTGCTGATCGCCGACGAACCTACGAGCAAACTCGACGCAACTCTGCAGTCCGAGATTATCGCGCTCTTGTTAAAGATTCGGCGGCAACACGGGACCGCGATTCTCGCTATCAGCCATGATCCAGCGTCGTTTGCAGGATTTGCCGATCGCATCGCTGTGATGTATGCGGGCCGCATCGTGGAAGTTGGGAGCAGCGCCCAGATATTTGGACGTCCTCTCCATCCTTATACCCAAGCGTTGATACGAATCGCGATGCACTGTGTGATCGCAGCGGCAAATGCGCGAGCGCGGCTTCCGGCGATCGAAGGCGAATCTTTCGATCCTACATGCATCCCAGTCGGTTGTCGGTTCGCTCCGCGCTGCTCCGAGCGGATGGATGTCTGTTCCCGCCGCTATCCGGGGGAATTTCTGCCGGAGCCATCACGGCCGGTGAACTGTTTCAAGTACGGGGAGTAACTTGTCGACTTGCTTACCTGCTAACTCGTCGAAAAGCGAAGAATCGCAACCCTTGCTGCAAGTGAAAGGGCTCTGCAAGCGATACGTCCGAGGGGGACTGTGGCGGAAACGCGTGCCTGTCGCCGCGATAATCAACGTCGATTTCGAGATTCCGCGCGGGCAAACGTTGGCGCTCGTTGGAGATTCTGGATCGGGAAAATCCACCGTGGCGCGCTGCGTGACGCGCCTGGAAAAGCCGGACGCGGGCCATATCCTCATTCAAGGCACCGACATCGCGCGGTTCGATTCGCGCGGCCTAGCTCCTTTTCGCTCCGGTATTCAGATGGTGTTTCAAGATGCGGTCACCGCGATGAACCCGGGCTTCTCCGCTCTGGAAGTCGTCGAGGAGCCTTTGCTGATCAATGCCGAAGCGGGCGAGAATCGCCGCCGCAACCGGCAGAATCGTCGCGATCTTGCCTGCGGCCTGATGATGGAGGTGGGGCTCTCTCCCGATTGGATCGACCGGTCGATTCTTCACTTCAGCGGGGGACAACGCCAGCGGCTAGCGCTCGCGCGGGCGCTCGCCTTGCGCCCGCAGCTTCTCGTTTTGGATGAAGCCCTCTCAGGTCTGGACTTGTCTACGCAAGCGCAAATCGCTAATTTGCTTCTCGATCTGCAAGCCACGCATTCGCTGACTTACCTTCTCATTTCCCACGATCTCGCGCTGGTCGCGCGATTGGCCGACGAGATTGGAGTTATGTCGGCGGGTAAGATGGTGGAGATAGGCCCGGCCCAGCAGATCACTTCCAGTCCCAACCATGCAGCAACCAAGAAGCTACTGGCCTCGGCAAAAGCATCCGCATCAAACCTCGCGGCACTGACCGGTGCATCAGCGTGAGTTATATCGGGCGCAGGCTTGTGCGCGCGATTTTGTTGCTGATCGGAGTGTCGGCACTCTGTTTCGTGTTCACGGAAATGGCGCCCGGGACTTTCTTTGACGAGATGCGGCTGAATCCGCAGAGTTCGCCGGACACGATTGCGGCGCTGCGTTCCCACTATGGCTTGGACCAGCCGCTGCTGGTGAGATACGGCCGCTGGATGAAATCTGCACTGCACGCCGATCTTGGATATTCGATCGCGTACAACGTGCCGGTTGCGCCGTTGCTGTGGAGCCGCGCCAAAAACACTCTGCTGCTCACGAGCACGGCGCTGCTGCTGACCTGGCTGATCTCTGTTCCGTTGGGCGTGTGGGCGGCTAACCATCGCGGCGGGCTGCTGGATAAGGCGGTTACGCTGGCGAGTTCATTTCTGATTTCTGTTCCGGAACTTGTGATTGCCGTGGGGTTGCTCGCAGTCGCGGTTCGTTGGCGAATTCTGCGCATTGGTGGAATGATGTCCGCTGATTTCGAGGGGCTATCCATCTGGGCGAAGGTGCAGGATGTGCTGCTTCATCTGGCGTTGCCGGTGATCATCCTGGTGCTTTGCGAGACGGCGGTGATTGTTCGGCATGTTCGCGCCAGCGTTCTTGAAGTGCTCGGCGCTCCTTATGTTGAAGCCGCGCGCGGATTTGGAGCTACGCCGGCTCGACTCCTCTTCCGGCATGTGTTGCCGGTGGCCGCCAATCCTGCGATTTCACTCCTTGGATTCTCCCTTGCTGGGTTGCTCAGCGGATCGCTGATGGTGGAAGTGGTCTGCGGATGGCCTGGCTTGGGGCCGTTGATTTTGGAGGCAACACTCTCCCGCGATCTCTCTCTCGTCATCGGGGGGATCATGTTTTCAGCGCTATTCATGATCGGCGGGAATCTGATTGCCGACATCATGCTGCTCGCATTCGATCCTCGAATTCGAAAAAAAGAAGAAGGGTCGGATGCGAACTAAATTGCAAACTAAATTGCGCGCCCTGATTGCGCTGCTCGTCGGATTGCATCTGGTGCTGCTGTTCCCTGGTTTTGTTGCGCCTTACGATCCCACCGCTCAAGACCGCGAACTGCCATACGCTCCGCCCACGCCATTGCATTTCAAGGATGCCTCAGGGCTCCATTTGCGTCCGTTTGTTTACCGATTGACGCCGGTGCTCGAGGGTGATCAGGCAGGAAGTTATCAAGAAGACCGAACCAAAGCGTATCCTGTGCGCCTCTTCGTTCGCGGCCCGAGCTACAGAGTTCTTGGGCTCCACGAAGCGACTGTGCATCTGTTCGGCGTCGCCGAGCCGGCAAGAATCCTGATCTTCGGAACCGATGGCTACGGACGCGATGAATTTTCTCGCGTTCTATTCGGCGGCCAGATTTCTGTCGCGGCGGGGATTACGGCAACCTTCATTACTTTGCTGGCTGGCAGCCTTCTAGGAATCATAGCGGGATACTACGGCCGTTGGATTGACGAGTCGTTGATGGGAGTGACTGAACTGTTTCTCTCATTGCCGTGGCTCTATTTCCTGCTGGGAGTGCGCGCGTTCTTGCCGCTGCATCTGAGCGCGCTGCGCACGTTTTTCCTGCTGACGGGAGTGATTGGTTTGATCGGCTGGGCCCGGCCCGCTCGTCTAGTGCGGGGAATCGTTCTCAGCTCGCGTAACCGCAACTACGTTCTAGCCGCAAAGGGCTTCGGCGGATCCGACTTCTACTTATTGCGGCGGCACATCCTGCCGGAAACTTTCGGCGCGCTGCTAACTCAGGCGGCGCTGTTGGTTCCGCGATATATTGCCGCTGAAGTTACGCTCTCTTTCTTCGGCCTCGGAGTCAGTGAGCCGGTGGCGAGCTGGGGTAACATGCTCAGTACTCTCCAGCAGTACAGCGTGCTGGTTTCCTACGGATGGCTGCTGGCCCCGGCCTGCGCTTTGGTGATTACTTCCGTACTCTATAGTTCCCTCGCAGACGTACTCCATTCAAGGTTAAAATCTCACTAATCCTAAGACATCGTTCTGTGGGGTAAGGGGTCGTTATGAAAAGTTGCATCGGCCTAACCCTGCTATACGTGTGCCTGCTCGCGGGTGCATGTTTTGCCGCCGCGCCCGCTCCAGAAGCTCCCAACCCCGGCGAAGAACTCGCCCGCATGGGTGACGTTTCTGGGCACTACGGCGGCCACCTCACGATCGGTCAACGTTCCGAGCCGAAGACGCTCAACCCGGCGATTGCCACGGATGCAGTTTCGCGCGAAGTGATCGGACGGCTGATGGGCGATCTCATCGAAATCAATCGATCCTCGCAACAGACCGAGCCTGCGCTGGCGAAATCCTGGAAGATATCACCCGACGGCCGCACTTTCACGCTGCAACTGCGCAAAGGAATCCGGTTCTCCGACGGCCATCCGTTCGATGCGGACGACGTGGTCTTCTCGTTTGGCGTTTATATGGACGAGGCGGTGGATTCGCCGCAGCGCGATCTGCTGATTATTGATGGCAAGCCCATCGCGGTTACCAAAATCGATCCCTACACAGTGCGATTCGTGTTGCCGCGCCCCTACGCCGCGGCTGAGAGATTGTTCGACGGATTAGCGATGCTGCCGAAGCACCTGCTGGATAAGCCGTATCGCGAGGGGCATTTTGCACAGGCGTGGTCTTTGAATGCGCAGGCTTCCGAAATCGCCGGCTTGGGCCCATTTCGGCTCAAGCAGTACGTGCCCGGCCAACGCATCGTAGTGGAACGCAATCCGTACTACTGGAAGGTAGATCGCGAAAACCAGCGGCTGCCATACCTTGATGAACTCGTATTCCTGTTCGTTGGGACCGAGGATGCGCAAGTAATGCGCTTCGAGGCCGGTGAGACGGATATCATCAGCCGCCTCAGCGCAGACAATTACAATCTGCTATCACGTGAGAAAGCCCGCATCGGCTCGCAACTCGCGGATATGGGGCCCAGCCTCGAATATAACTTCCTGCTGTTCAATCTGAACGATCTCAGCGGGAAGAAACTTGACGAAATAGCCGGCAAGCAACCGTGGTTTCGCGATCTCAAATTTCGTCAAGCAATCTCGTTAGCAGTGGATCGCGAGTCGATCGTGCGCCTGGCTTATGGCAGCCGTGGCGCCGCCTTGTGGGGAAACGTAGGTCCCGGCAACAAGCTGTGGATCAATCCTGCGATCCCGCATCCCCAAAAATCTGTCGAAGGCGCTCGCCAGTTGCTGAAGTCGGCTGGATTCTCGTGGAACTCCGCGGGTCAGCTGTTGGATGCCCAGGGAAAGCTGGTCGAATTCACCATCATCACTAACTCATCGAATAGCCAGCGCATGAAGATGGCAACCCTGCTGCAGGATGACCTCACTCACCTCGGCATGCAGGTACATGTTGTTCCCCTTGAATTTCGAGCCTATATCGACCGCGTCTTCCAGAGCTTCGATTACGATGCCGCGATCATGGGACTCGGCGGCGGCGATGCGGACCCAAATCCCGAGATGAATGTGTGGACTTTCGCGGGCACCTCGCACCTATGGCATCTCGGTGAAACTCAGCCAGCGACGGACTGGGAACGCGAGCTAGACCAACTGATGCAGCAACAGATGGTCACGCTCGACTACGCCAAGCGCAAACAGTTATATGATCGGGCACAGCAGTTGATCGCCGAGAACCTGCCGTTTATTTTCCTGGGAACGCCCAACATTCTGGCCAGCGCGAGCAGCCGGGTGGGCAATTTCCATCCGGCAACGCTTGACCCCTACACCTTGTGGAACGCGGACGAACTCTACGTTCGCGATCCATCGATCCAGAATGCGGCAATCCAGAGTTCGGGAGTTCGATGACAGGAACGGCTACAGGAAGGGCGCCGGAGCGGTCGGACAACTCCTCGGACGAGCAGCTGATCGCGCGCTGTCTGAAGGGCGATCAGGAGGCCTGGTCGGCGTTGATTGATAAGTACAAGAACCTCATCTACTCGATTCCGATCAAACTCGGCATGCATCAGGATGCAGCAGACATCTTTCAATCCGTCTGCGTGGATCTGCTTTCAGAGTTGCCGCGCCTCCGCGAACACCGCGCTTTGCCGAAGTGGCTGATGCAGACCTGTTATCACAAGTGTCTTCGCAGCCAGCGCGCGGCAGAGAGACTCGTTGAACTTGTTCCCGAAGGCATAAATGGCGACAGCGAGGGCACGCTTCCTGCTCCCAGCCTCGACGACCTGCCCGAGCACATGCTCGTGCAGGTTGAGCAAGAACAGATCTTGCGCGACGCCATTTCTGAGTTACCCGAAAAGTGCGAGCAGATGGTCCGTTTGCTTTTTTTTGAAATTCCTCCCCGCCCCTACGAGGACATCGCGGCGGAGTTAGGGATGGCGACCGGTTCGATCGGAGCGATCCGCGGCCGCTGTCTGACACATCTCAGGAAACAACTTGAGAAGAAGGGCTTCTGATGAGCGTGCAGCCGGTTCAGCAGACCGAATCCGATGCCATGATCGAGCGTTTGCTCGCGCTTGACGATGCCAGGAGCCGCGCCCGGCTGGTCCAGCAAAACCCAGGCGCCGCATGGGATGAAATCGTAAAGATTCTCACCGACAGAGTCTGGCAAGAGGTTCGCGTCGACACGCATTGGGCCAGGCAACTGGCCGAGGCAGCCGTGGATGTGGCGCAAACTCTGGGCGACCCAGGCCTGCTGGCTCGCAGCTTCCGCGCGAAGGCAAACGCCTTGTACGCACTCGATCAGCACAATGAAGCCGTTTACTTCCACGAACAGGCCATCGTTCTGTTCGAACAGACCGGCGACGATGCGGAGCTAGCCCGCACGCTGAGCGGATCCATTCAGTCGCTACTCTTACTGGGCTGGTACGATCAGGCGCTCGCTGCCGGAGAGCGCGCCGGCGCCATTTTTCGGAAACAAGGCAACACACGCCGCCTAGCGCGCCTGGAAATCAACATCGGCAATATCTATCACCGGCAAGATCGATTCACCGAGGCGTTGGCGTATTACGAGCGCGCGTATGAGCAGATGCTCACCCACGACGACGCCGAGGGATTGGCGGCTGTCCTGAGCAATCTGTCGCTTTGCTACATCAGCCTGAACGATTTTCCGAAAGCGTTAGAGTTCCACCAGGTCGCGCGCCGGCACTGCGAACAGAAGAACATGCCGATTCCACTCGCCTACGCCGACTACAACATCGCTTACCTATATTTCCTGCGCGGCGAGTACGGGCGTTCCATCCAAATGCTTCGGGATGCTTCCGTGAGCGCGAAGAAAGCAAAAGACGCCTATCAGCTCGCGCTCTGCAATCTCGATCTGTCTGAAATCTATCTCGAATTGAATCTGAGCGCCGAAGCCGGAGAACTGGGACGCACGGCCCATGAAGGCTTTCAGCAACTCGGCTTCGGTTATGAAGCCGCAAAAGCATTGGGCTTTGCCGCGATCGCTGCCAGTCGCCAGGGGCAAGCCTTTGAAGCGGTGCAGCTGTTTTCGCGCGCCAAGGAAATGTTTGTCCACGATCAGAACCAGGTGTGGCCGTCGCTTATTGATCTGTACGAGGCGCTGGTTCTGTTCACCGAAGGGCGCCTGTTTGAGGCGCGGCGGCTTTGTGTGGCGGCTCACGAGTTCTTCCGCGCATCGCCGATGCGGGGGAAAGCCGTGCTGGCCGAGCTCTTGCTGGCGCGAATTGCGCTGCGGCTGGGAGACTCCGAACTCGCGCAAAAACATTGCCGAATGGCGCTCGCGGATCTGGAGAAATTGGATTCGCCCACGCTTCTCTACCAGGCCGAGTTTCTGATGGGTGAAGTGGAGCGTGTAACCGGAAACGAAGATGCAGCCTATCAGTCGTACTGCCGTGCCCGAGCCGCGGTCGAGCGCCTGCGCAGCAGCTTGCGCGGAGAAGAACTGAAGATCGCCTTCTTCGAAAACAAACTCGAAGTCTACGAGAGCCTGGTCGACATTTGCCTGCGCCGCCAGAATAGTTTCGAAGAGGCGTTCGCCTACATCGAACAGGCCAAATCGCGGACTCTCATGGATCTCCTCAACCAGCCGGTGCATGTTCCAACCGCAGCCGACCCCAGCCAAAGCGAACTCGTGCGTTCCATTCGCAACCTTCGCGAAGAGCTGAACTGGTATTACAACCTGATCGAGCGCGAACAGCTGCGTCCGGAGGACCGTTCACAGGAGAGAGTACAGAAGCTCGAGCAAGAGGCAAGGTCGCGAGAAGCGGACCTTATGCGGGCAGTGAAAGAGGCAACAGTTGCCGAGGCGAACGAAGCAGGCGTGCAAGTTTCCTCCACCATGTCGCTCGAGGAGATCCGCTCGGTGCTTCCCGCCGACACCGCGTTGGTTGAGTTTTTCTGCACTCACGACCGGAGCGTTGTGTGCGTGCTAACCCGTGACAATCTGAACGTCGCACCCGTCACGCTGCAATCCCGAATTCAAAAGCTGCTCCAGCTTCTGCAATTCCAGATGTCGAAATTCCGCCTCGATCCGCAATACGTGGCTACTTTCAGCCAGACTTTGCTGGAATCGACTCAGGCCCATCTCAAGAGTCTGTATCAGGAATTAATCGCGCCGATCCGGCATTTGCTCGAGGTTCGCCGCCTGGTCTTCGTCCAGCACGGGTTGCTGCACTACGTTCCATTTCACGCCTTGCATGATGGCACATCGTACCTGGTCGATCAGTTTGCGATTTCCTACGCTCCCAGCGCCAGCATTTACGCGCACTGCCAAACGAAATCGGTTAATGCCGCGGGCCATTCTCTAATCTTGGGCGTGCCGGATGAAAGAACGCCCGCCATTCGCGCGGAAGTAGACGCGCTCGCCCAGATTCTGCCGGACGCCAAGCTATTCGTGGGCGAAGCCGCTACCGAAGATGTGTTGAAAACCTATGGGCCACTTAGTAAGTCGGTTCACATCGCCACCCACGGATATTTCCGTCAAGACAACCCAATGTTTTCGTCGATTCGCCTGGGAGCGTCGCATCTTAGCCTCTACGACATGGCCCACCTGCAGTTGCCCGTCGAACTGGTCGTGCTGAGCGGCTGTGCGACGGGGTTGAACGTAGTTACTCCCGGTGACGAACTGATGGGCTTGGTCCGGGGCCTGCTACAGGCCGGAGCGCAGTCCCTCGTCTTGAGCCTGTGGGATGTCCACGACGACAGTACCAAGGAGTTCATGGTCGAGTTCTATACCGAGTTGCAGCAAGGCCGTTCTCGCGCGGAAGCCATGCAAACGGCGTCCATCCGACTGCGTGAGCGTCGCCCCCACCCCTATCATTGGGCTCCTTTCCTGTTGATAGGAAAGGGGTAACAGGCTGCCGAATTTTATTAGTAGCAGACTGTATTTTTTGAGCTTCTGCCATCCCTTTTGTACTAGAACCCCCGAAGTTTGTGAGGACAAGTAATGGAGCACATTTCAGATCATGTTTCGGATCGAGGCTGGGCTGATTTTGTTCGCGGAATTAGCGGACCAGAAGTCAGCGGCAACGTCAGGACTCACCTCGGCACCAGTTGTCCGAAATGCAAGACGGCCCTCGATGCGTGGAGCCGGATCCGAAGGTTTGCCACCGAGGAAGCCGCGTACGCGCCGCCGGAGAATCTGGTGCGCCTGGTGAAATTAGGTTTTGCCGGCAAGAATGCAAAGCCGGCCCGCAGGTGGACTCTTGCCAACCTCGTCTTTGACAGCTTTGCGCAGCCGCAACTGGCGGCCGTGCGCAGCGGGGCGCTCAACGTATGGCAGGTTATTTACGAAGCGGAAGGATTGACTGTGGATTTGCGTTTCGGCCGTCGCACGCACTCTAAAGAGGTGCACTTGATCGGTCAGGTACTGAACAAGCAGGAGGCGAGGGCTTGGCAGCGCGCAACCATTGAGCTGTCCAATGACAAGGACCGGTTGCTCGCAACCACCTCGGTCAATGTTTCGGGAGAATTCCAAGTTGAGTTTGAAGCGAACGATCATCTCTGGTTGTCGATCAAGGCGGAAGATCGCAATGCGGTACGGATTCCGCTGACGAACATGAAAGCAAGGTAACAAGCTATGGATTACCAAAGAAAGCAAACCGTGTTACTACCGAAAGAGTACGGGTGTAAGTTGAACGCAATACGGTTCCTTACTACACTCACAACCTGGAATAGGGGTCAAAAGGGGAAGACTATGGGGAAGTTAAGATCGCACCTGAGTCTGCAGCGTGCGGGCGTGGTAACTTGCCTGCTGCTTTTGCTGGCCGTTTTTTGCGCGCCGGCAGCAGAGGCGCAAACACGTCTCATTGTGCGCGACTCGCTCGGACTGCCGGGCCTCAACCTCACCTGCTTATTGGCTGGCTGCAACGTTGTCAGAGGTCTTGGAGACCCCAACGGGCAGTTGTTCCTGGTGACTTTCCCCGCTATTCTGAATCCGGTCACAAGCCTGCTTCGCCTGAATCTCGAAACCGGCATTCTGGATGTGGAAATTGACCAGACCGTGGCTGCGGTTCCGCCCTATGCCAATTCCGACCCCAATTACCTGACCGACGAGGTGCCCACGACTTACTACGGTGCGACGGTTTGGCACGGTTACCTGGCGCAGCCTGGCAATGAACTGGTGCGTACCGCCCAAACGCAGTCAACATTCAACGTTGCGGGCGCAGGGACGACGGTCGCGGTGATCGATACGGGCGTCGATCTCACCAACCCCGTGTTACAGAATGTTCTGGCCAACGGCTACGACTTTACAACCAATACCGCCGGCGGTTCGGAAATGGCCGGCGCTCCCGCCGCTCCCAATCTAAGTGAGGCGCAACCGGTAATGCTCGACCAGCGGACGATGGCAGTGCTCGATCAGCGCACCATGGCAGTTCTGGACGGCACCGCGTACGAAGATTTTGGGCACGGGACCATGACCGCCGGCATCGTGCACCTGGTTGCCCCCGAAGCCAAGATCATGCCGCTCAAGGCGTTCACCGCGGCCGGCGCGGCGTATGACTCCGATATCCTGCGCGCCATCTATTATGCCGTGAGCAACGGCGCGAATGTAATTAACATGAGCTTCAATTACACGAGTTACGACGCGGAGCTCGCGACCGCTATCAAGTACGCGAACAGCCGTGGCGTCATCTCCATCGCCTCCGCCGGCAACAGTGGCGAGGAAACCATGGTCTATCCGGGCGGGCTTCCCGGAGTTATCGACGTAGCCTCGACCTCGAATACCGATGTCCAATCCACCTTTACGAATTACGGCGCCCCGCCGGTGTTTATGGCTGCGCCGGGAGAAGGTGTTGTCACAACTTATCCGTGGGGAACCTGGGCCGCGGGATGGGGTACTTCCTTTAGCACTCCGTTTGTCGCGGGTACGGCGGCTCTCATGATGGGGGCGAACAGCAACTGCTCCAGTTGGTCGGTAGCCGACGGTTTGGCGAATGCCGACTACACCGGAAATCTGAATCTTGGTTACGGACGTCTGGATACATTCCAGGCAGTGCAATCGTGCCATCTGCTGGTGCTGTAGAAGCGCGACAAGGTGCCGGGCGGCAAACGCCCGGCGCCCCACGTGTAAATGCGAGCCACGATATGGCGGCAATTCTAAATTCGAGTCTGGATGTCTCTGGGCTCACTCTCCGCGTCAAGGAACTCGAAGAGCAGCATCTCGCTTTCCGCAATTCCGTGGTTTGCGCATTCAACCAGATGCTCGACCTGAAGGACATCAACACCGGGGTCCACAGCACCCGGCTGGCGGAATGGGCGCTGCGCGTAGCCCGGAAGATGGAGATTCCAGAAGAACACCTTTACCAAGTGGAAGTCGCCGCGTTACTTCATGACGTCGGCAAGATTGGCGTGCCTGACGCGATTCTAAAAAAATCGGGCCCTCTCACGCCCGAGGAACGCGCGCTTATTAATCGGCATCCCGAATACAGCTGGTCAATTCTGCGCCTGTTCCCGGGGCTCGAAGAGGCGAGCCTCTATGCCTTGCACCACCATGAAAGCGTGGATGGCAAGGGTTATCCGGCGGGGCTCAAGGGCAGTGATATTCCGCTGGTCTCGCGAATCATTTGCGTAATCGACGCTTTCGACGCCATGGTCTCGAATCGTTGCTACCGGCAAGGTCTGCCGCACCCGGAAGCGATCGCGCGCTTGCTGCGCAGCAGCGGCACTCAGTTTGACTCCGAGGTGGTGCGGGCGTTTATCCCGATCGCGGAGCAGGAAGCCGCCGACGTTTTTGAGGCCACGGGAACGAGCATGTCGGCCGTGCTGTAGACAGGTTCAACGCCTGCCAGCCAGCGCGTCGCGCTTCGAGACATGGCCGTCCTAGGGGGCTGAGCGGGCGGTCAGCCGCGTGTCGGTCTCATTGGCAGTCATTGCCTCCTGCAAGAGCGTCCAGTCCCGCGCGACCTGACTCTCGGAGATGTGGCCTTGCATTTTCCGGGGTAAATCACGGGAACAATTTCCCCGCCACCGGTCATCCTTGCACTGTGCGAAATCTCTCACTCCACGCTGCAGGAGAGCCATATCAATGACTTGAGACCCGCACCGTGTGTTGGCAGCGGACTTGCACCTGCGCTCCTAAAGAAACAAATCCCTCCCCCAAGGAGATTGCGATGAAGAAAACACACCTTGCTTGTTCCATGGTGTTGCCGACCCTGGTTTTGCCGATCCGCGCGTTGCCGTTAGCGGCGTTGACTGCTGTTTTGTTATTTGCCAGCCAGCCGGCGTTTGCGCAGAGTGCCGCTTCTCCCCGCAACCCCACAACTCAAGAACAGCAAATGCCAAACGAACAGAACGCGGCTTCGCAGACAACGTTCAGCGGAAAGATTGTGAAATCGGGCAACAAACTGGTTTTGACCGACGCCGACAACAAGACCACCTACCAACTTGACGATCAGCAAAAAGCCCACGACTTCCTCAACCAGACCGTGAAGGTCACAGGCGTCCTGGATGCTTCCACGGGAACGATCAAGATCACGGCGATCGAGCCGGTCTGATCCCCAGGGGAACGGCAGAAGATAGCCGCTCCCTTTTTCCTCTTCTCCGAATATCTATTTCGAGCTGACAACCTATTCGCGCGTTGTCGTATCAAAAGTCCGACATGGGAAGGACCGTGCATGCGATTGTTGAGTGTTCGCCTCATCGTTTCTCTGGTTCTCGGCATCACGCTGGTATCGTCCGGTTTTTCCTATTACGAAGTGCTGGGTCAAAAGCGCGCTCTGCGCAGCGATCTGGAGCGTCGCGACGAGATCCTCGGAGAAAGCCTGGTCGGCAACGTCGAACGCTCGTGGAAAGTGCCGTCAGAAACCGCGGCCGCCGACAAAGAACTGGAGAAACTGGTGCAACGCTTCGGCAACCGCGAGCACCTGCTGGGTGTCGTCATCTACAACCGGCAAGGTACCGTGGTGGCCATGACTCCCGAACTCCAAACAACGCTTACCGCGATTCCGGCGCCCGTTTCACAGGCGATGGCGCAGGGCCGCGGAGAAAGTTCATGGGCTCGCTTGGGAAGTTTGCCGGTTCACATTCTCGCTCTGCCCGTTCGCCGTCAGGATGAAGTGTTGGGCGGCTTGGCCGTAGTGCACGATGTGAGTTATATCCGTGCCCAGATTCTTCTCGTATGGCGCCAAACATTTTTCCGGGTGCTGGCTCAGGTTTTCCTCATCGTTCTGATTACTTTGCTCATTGTCCGCTGGAGCATGACCGGCCCCATTGCGCGCGCAGCGCTGTGGATGCGCGCCCTGCGCACCGGGAAGATTCCGTTCCGCCAGGAAGTGCCGGACCTCGACATGTTTCGCCCGCTGGCGCGCGAAGTGGCGACCATGGCCGAGAGCCTCAACCACGCGCGCAACGCGGCCGAAAATGAGGCCCGATTGCGCGAGGCAGGGGAATCCATGTGGACTGCGGATCGTCTCTCCGTACAACTCCGCACCCGTCTCGACGGTGGCCACCTCTTCGTTGTTTCGAATCGTGAGCCCTATATGCATCAGAGAGACGGGAAGACGCTCGATGTGGTCGTGCCCCCCAGCGGCTTGGTTACTGCGCTTGAGCCAGTGCTCGACGCGTGCGACGGTACCTGGATCGCGCACGGCAGCGGCAACGCCGACGCCGAAGTGGTGGACGCTCACGACCGCCTGCGTGTTCCTCCCGACGATCCGCGCTATAGTTTGCGCCGCGTGTGGTTAACCAAAGAGGAAGAAGAAGGTTACTACTACGGCTTTGCCAACGAAGGGCTCTGGCCACTCTGTCATATCGCCCACACTCGTCCCCTCTTTCGCGCTGCCGATTGGCAGCACTACCAGGATGTCAACCGCAAGTTCATGGATGCCGTGCTCGAGGAAATCGACAATGTCGCGAAGCCCGTGGTGCTGGTTCAGGATTATCACTTCGCCTTGCTGCCCCGTCTGATCAAGGAAAAGCGGCCCGATGCGCGCGTCGCGATCTTCTGGCATATTCCGTGGCCGAATCCCGAGGCCTTTGGTATTTGCCCCTGGCAGCGCCAACTGGTCGATGGCCTGCTCGGCGCCGACCTCATTGGTTTTCACATCCAGTCACACTGCAATAACTTTCTCGAAACCGTGGACCGTGTAGTCGAGTCGCGCGTCGACTGGGAGCATTTCTCCGCCATGCGCCAGGACCATCGCACCATAGTGCGGCCTTTCCCAATCAGCGTTGCCTTCACCGAAGACGATACCGAAAACAGCAACCATGGCTTCAACTACCTTGAACGTGCCGCGCTGCTGCGGAACCTCGGCGTAGAGGCGACCTTCATGGGCGTTGGTGTCGATCGCATTGACTACACCAAGGGGATCCTCGAACGCTTTCTTGCGATCGAACGCTTCCTCGAAAAATACCCCCGCTATCAGGGAAAATTCACGTTCGTGGAGATCGGAGCACCCAGCCGCACCCACATCAAGCGTTACCACGATCTGCTGGCCGAAGTGGAGGCAGAGGCGGAACGCATCAATTGGCGTTTTCAGGGCGGCAACTGGAAGCCCATTGTGTTTCTGAAGCGTTCGCACAGCCATCAGGAGATCGAGCCCTATTACCACGCCGCCGATCTCTGCCTGGTGACCTCGCTGCACGACGGAATGAACCTCGTGGCCAAGGAATTTCTCGCCGCGCGTAAAGATGAACGTGGCGTGCTCATCCTCAGCCAATTCACCGGAGCAGCCCGCGAACTGCGCGATGCATTGCTCGTCAATCCCTATGACATCGATCAAACCGCCGAAGCCATTCGCGCCGCCCTGGAGATGGAACCGGAAGACAAGGAGTTGCGGGTCCGACGCATGCGCAAAACCATCAAGGAGCACAACATCTATCGCTGGGCGGGAAATCTGGTCACCGAACTTTGCGAGGTCCGTCTGGATGCGCCGGAAGATGCAAATGAGAGATTCCGCGCCAGCGTATCCGTTGCATGATTGCGCGGTTCGCATGAAGAACTTTCGCGGGAAAGACTTCCGCGGGGAAACCGCGTGAAAGACAAAGAAGGGAGCAACGCGTTGAACTTCGATTTGAAATCGCGGTTGGAGGCGTTTCTGCGAACTGTCACTCAGGCGTCCGAAGCGGTTTTGCTGCTCGACTACGACGGAACGCTGGCGCCATTCCAGATCGAACGCGACAAGGCGTACCCGTATCCCGGAGTTACTCTCATCCTGCAAGAGATCATGCGCAACGGCCGCACGCGGGTAGTTGTTATTTCCGGTCGAGATGCGAAGGATGTTTTCCCCTTACTCAACATTCACCCGCGTCCAGAAATTTGGGGAATCCACGGACTGCAGCGCTCGAAGACAGATGGAAGCATTGAGATGCCGCGCCTCGACGAACGCACGCTCGACGGCTTGTCGGATGCCGACCGCTGGCTCAGCTATCAGCAACTGCGCTACGTTGCGGAATTCAAAGCCGGAAGCATTGCCATTCATTGGCGCGGATTGAACGAAATCGACGCGGAGGATGTTCGAGCGCGCGTCTTGCTCGGCTGGCATACCATTGCGCAACACAGCGGACTCGACTTACTGGAATTCGACGGCGGAGTGGAAATCCGCGCACGCCAGGCTGACAAAGGCGACGCGGTTCGTACGTTCCTGAGCGAAATCGGTCCACGCACGCCAGCGGCTTATCTGGGCGACGACAACACTGATGAATCCGCGTTCCGCGCAATGCAGGGACGAGGCATCGCCGTCCTGGTGCGTCCCACCTGGCGGCAAACAGCCGCACAGATATGGCTGAAGCCGCCCGGCGAACTGCTCGACTTTTTTGAACTTTGGCTGGAAGCCTGTACCGAAAACGATGTTCGTGGCAACGGCCTGTCGGCGGCGGTGAACGGATGACAACAACCACATTACAACCGACTCCAGTTCGAGCACCGGTGAAGCCCTTTTACTTCAATACCTCCGCGCACCTCTTACGCATCACCACGCAGAAAGCCAACACGCTCGACGAACTTCTGGCTGCTTTGCGCGTCTGTCCCGAGGACTCCATTTTTCAACACGCCTTTCGCACCCTGCAGGAACACCACTTTCTTCGCGAGGGGTTTTCCAACGATTTCGCGCACTGGGCGTTGGCTGCTTGCAATCAGCCTGGCCTCGCGGAACAGTTGGCAAGCGTCGACGTGCGCGAGTTTACTTCACTCAGTGAGTTGCGCGGACGTTTCATTGAAATCGTGGAGAACCACCTCCAGCGCAATCCCGCGGACGGCGCCCGAATGGCCGAAGAGACGTTTTATTTTTGCGCCTCTGACATCGTAGTGATGCCCACGAATTTTGTGGCTGCGACGTTGGCGGACTTCGCCCAAGGCTTGCGTGAAGTGAGCGTGCATTCTATCCATCATCATTTCATCGAAGCGCGGTTGCGGCTCAAACTCATGTCCAATGATTTTTCCCAATGGCTGAATGAAGACGTAGGACTGACTGACGCCGCTCGCGCCTTGAACCGCATCGATATTTATACGGCGACGCTCGAAGGCGTACGCCAGCAAATGATTCGCATCGTGGAGCGCGCGTTGACGTAACCGCGCCGACTCAGGCGCGAAGGAGCAATGAAACTCGTGAATCCGCAAACGACAGCCAGCCGTCAACCGTCCGACATTTCCGCGGTGCCGGAACAGAACCTCTCCGCTCAGCCGCTGCCCGCGCCACCGGAACGGCGCAGAAAGCCGCGCACGTGGGAAACCCCGCCAGCTCCGGTGCCGGCGCCTCACCTCGATGACTACCAGGCCATTATCGGTGCGCCTGAACTCGATGAGCTGCGCTTCCTCGCCCGCGACGTCAAGGGTAAAACGGTGAAGATGGTCAACTCCACGGCCGTCGGTGGCGGCGTTGCCGAAATGCTTAACCGCCTCGTTCCCCTGCTCGGAGAACTCGAAGTTCCCACCCACTGGGGCGTGATCACCGGAGGCAACGATTTCTTCGAAGTGACCAAGGCTTTTCACAACGCCTTGCACGGCGCCGAATATGAGTTGACTTCAGCCGCGCGAAAGATATTCCTCGCTTACAACGAACAAAACCGGCAGCGCATGCAGTTTACCGAGGATCTGGTCGTCATTCATGATCCGCAGCCCGCCGCCCTGATTGCCGCGCACAAAGACAAAGATGCGCACGCGCGCTGGGTCTGGCGCTGCCACATCGACCTCTCGAATCCGAATCCACAAGTGTGGGGATTCCTGCGCCCATTCATCGAACAATTCGATGCGGCGATCTTTTCCTCGCAGTCCTTTGCTCGTCAGTTACCCATTCCACAGTATCTGTTTTATCCATGCATCGATCCGTTGTCGGAAAAAAATAAAGAGCTCGATGAGAGTTTCGTGCAGAAAGTCTGCGACGAGTTCGGTATTGATCGCTCTCGCCCCATCGTGACCCAGGTGTCGCGTTTCGACCGGTTGAAGGATCCAGTGGGCGTGGTGCAGGCCTTCAAGCAGGCCAGAAAATACGTCGACTGCCAACTGGTGCTGGCCGGTGGCGGGGCCAGCGACGATCCGGAAGGCGCGCAGGTGCTTAAGGAAGTCAAAGACGCGGTCGGCAATGACCCAGACGTCATCATCCTCGACTTGCCGCCCTGGTGCGCGCTCGAAGTCAATGCATTGCAACGTGCTTCGGACATCATCGTTCAGAAATCGATCAAGGAAGGCTTCGGCCTCACCGTTACCGAAGCGCTCTGGAAGGGCAAACCCACCATTGCCGGCGCCGTCGGCGGCATTCCCAACCAGGTCATCCACAAGCTGACTGGCATGCTGGTCCATTCCGTCGAAGGCTGCGCTTATCAGATCCGCTATCTACTCACCCATCCCGAGTTCGCCGCGCAACTGGGCCGAAACGGCCACGAACACGTCAAAGAAAATTTCCTGATGACTACCAACGTGCGCCGCTGGTTGTTGCTGCTCGGCATTCTTCTTTCCGCCTGATTTGCATTGTCCGAGCCCAACAGCGCCAGCGATTTGAGTTATAGTGTCTGCGCGGCATTTGCCCACTCAAGTCGAAAAAAAAGAGAGGCCGGAATGAACCAGGTTGCAAAGCTGGCGTGTTTCGTAGTGTTCTGTAGCACCATTTTCGCGGGCATCGGCCCGAACGCACAGGCGCAAGGCCGCACGCCGGATGCCGCCACCATAGCACGCCGCAACGCCACTGAAAAAGAACTCGAGTCCATCGCCATCATCGAACGCAAGGTTATGGTTCCCATGCGCGACGGCAAGCGCATGCAGGCCGATATCTACCGCCCCAAAGACCAGTCGAAGAAATATCCCATCATCTTTGTTCGCACTCCGTACAACTTCAACTACTGGGATGTGGAACTGGGCGCACCGCGCGATATGACGACTCAGTTGGAAGCGGTCAAGCACGGTTACGCTTACATCGAAATGAACGAACGCGGCCGCTATTTCTCCGAAGGCGACTACGACATTCTCGGCCCGCCGCTCACCGATTCCGACGATGAACTCGATTGGATGGGCGGCCTGCCGTGGTCCGCGGACAAGGTCGGCCTGATCGGCTGCTCCTCCACGGCGGAGTGGCAGTTGGCCGTCGCCTCGCGCGGCAACAAGGCCCTTGCTACTTTCATCCCGGAGAGCTTCGGCGCGGGTGTCGGCCGCGTCGGTCCCTACTACGAGCAGGGCAACTTATATCGCGGCGGCGCGGTGCAAATGCTTTTCGGCCCCTGGCTCTACGACTACGGCCTTGAAACCAACGACGGCCGCCCTACGCTGCCGCCGAGCATGTCGCAGGACGCTCTAGCCACAGCCGCCAAGTCCTACGATCTCTCCGCGCACCCGCCCACGGTCGACTGGTCGAAGGCCCTCTGGCACTTGCCGGAGAGCGATATTCTCGCTGCGGCCGGCAGCCCGCACGGAATCTATGCCGACCGCACGCCCTCCGGCAAGCCCGGCATGATCGAACGCACTCCCAACGATCCCGCGTGGTACCAGGGTGGTCTCTGGAACGACAGCATGCGCATCGACATTCCCGGCCTTTGGCTGATGACCTGGTATGACATCAGCGTCGGCCCCAACCTTGCCGCCTACAATTACGTGCGCAAGACCGCTAGTCCCGCCGTCGCCAACCAGCAATACGCCATCATCGCGCCCATGCCGCATTGCAGCTACAAGCGCGCGGCGGAACACACTATGGTGGGCGATCGCGACTTGGGCGACGCGCGCCTGGACTATGACGCCATCACCTACGGATGGTTTGATCACTTCCTGAAGGGCGACGACAACGGTTCTCTGGCTAAGACCCCAAAGGTTCGCTATTACACCATGGGAAGCAATAAGTGGCAGTCGTCCGAAACCTGGCCGCCAGAAGGCGCCAAGCCAGTTACGTATTACCTGGCCAGCAGTGGCCACGCCAACTCCCTCAACGGAGATGGCGCTCTGCTCGCCACGCCGGAGTCGAAAGATAGCGCTGACAAATTCGCTTACGATCCCCTGAATCCCGTCCTCACTCACGGCGGAGGCTTCTGCTGCATGGGGACCGACCTCAAGGCCGGCGCCTTCGACCAGCGCAGTGTGGAAGCGCGCGACGACGTCCTCGTCTACAGCACTGGCCCGCTAAAGGAAGGCATCGAGGTCAGCGGCCCCATCGACGTCACCCTCTACGTGTCGAGCGATGCGAAGGATACCGACTTTACCCTGAAACTAATCGAAGTGTTGCCCGACGGCACCGCGTACAACATCGACGAAAATATCCAGCGTGTGCGTTACCGCGAGGGCTATGACAAGCCGCCCGTCTGGATGGAAAAGGACAAGGTCTACAAAGTCGCGTTCCAGCCCATGCAAACCAGCAACTACTTCGCCCCCGGACACCAATTACGAATCGAAGTCAGCAGCAGCAACTTCCCGCGTTTCGACCGCAATCTCAACACCGGCGGCGACAACTACAATGAATCTCAAGGCGTAGTCGCTCACAACCAGGTCCACCACTCAACCCAATATCCCTCCAGCATCACCGTGAGCGTCGTGAAAAGATAAAAGATAAAAGATAAACATGATAATCACCGGCGCCGGTGCCGCTTTTCAAATCCAGGCGGTGCATGGTGATCTTCAGGCTGCGGCGGTCGACTTCCACTGCAGATAGTGGTACCTGATGCGCTCCAGGTGCCAGCGGACTGGTCTGGAGTCAAGCCGAGAAATTCTTCGTAGCCCTCGAAGATCTCGACCAGCAGATCAAGGACACGTTGTTTAAGGCTTACCGGCCACAGATCATCTGCCCGAACAGTTTGCTGCTCGAAAGTCCGCTCAATCTGGGGAGCGATGTTTGGATTGGCTGCCATAAGATTCCCCACGCCTCTTTAGATAGTGAGCTTCAGAGTGATTCCGTTTCAGACGCTCGTTTCAGACACTCCGGATGGGAGCGACCCTTTATAATAGAAAGATTCAGCAGTGAGTTCTGATCTGTCTGTAGCGCCAGGGGAAGATGTCGACTGATAGCATTGTGGTTCGCGGGGCCCGGGTTCACAACCTCAAGAACATTGATTTTGAGATCGAGCACAACACTCTGACCGTGGTTACCGGTGTCTCCGGTTCGGGCAAGTCATCGCTTGCTTTCGACACCATCTACGCCGAAGGACAACGGCGGTATGTCGAGTCGCTCTCCGCCTACGCTCGGCAGTTTCTGGAGCGAATTGAGAAGCCTGACGTCGATGTGATCGATGGAATCGCGCCCGCGGTGGCCATCAAGCAGAAAAACTCTACGCGCAATCCTCGGTCTACGGTCGCGACTGCGACCGAGATTTTTGATTATCTGCGTTTGCTCTTTGCCCGCGTTGGACGCACTTATTGCCTGCTCTGCGGCCAGGAAGTGAAGAAAGATACGGTGGACGAAGTCGCCGATCGCCTGCTGGCGTTGGATGAGGGCACTCGGCTGAACGTGTTCTTTCCGATTCAGCCTTACGCTGCTGCGGCTGCTGCGCCAGCAGCGGGAGAAAAAAGCACCAAGAAGCCTCGCGGCAAGAAAAAGACGGACGAGTCTGGGCTGCCTTCGGGCGCGGCCTCGGACGCAATTAAGGCGCGGCTCTTTGATCTGCGCAAACGCGGCTTCAACCGGCTTTTTCAGAATGGACAGGTATTCGAGTTCTCGACTCCGGAATCGCTGCTTGATGTTAATTTCTCCGAACCCGTCTTTGGACTAGTGGATCGTCTCGTGATTTCTGCCGACCAGCGCTCGCGTATTGTCGATGCCATTGAGATCGGCTATCGCGAAGCGGGCGAAGTTATTTTCGAGACCGCAGCACGCGAAGGGGAATCCGCACAGCGGTTACGTTTTTCCCAGCGCTTTGAATGCAAGAGCGACGGCAGCCGCTACGATGAGCCCGAGCCGCGCCTGTTTTCATTCAACAATCCTTATGGCGCGTGCCCGCGTTGCCAGGGATTTGGAAATACCATCG
Source organism: uncultured Acidobacteriaceae bacterium (assembly GCA_963785265.1). Lineage (GTDB taxonomy): Bacteria > Acidobacteriota > Terriglobia > Terriglobales > Acidobacteriaceae > Acidiflorens. Next base: position 383,751 of record CAWAUN010000001.1, read on the forward strand.
ATATCGATCTCGACCTCGTCATCCCCGACAAGGGCAAGACGTTGAACGAAGGCGCCATCGAGCCCTGGACGAAGCCAAAGTATCGCCCGCTGTTCACCGAACTCAAGCGCTTCGCGCGCCAGTCTGAAATTCCGCTGGACGTTCCCTGGTATGACCTCGATGCCGAGCAGCAGCGGCTCATCGTCGAGGGCGGTCGCGGGTTTGGCGGCATTCGGGGGTTTTTTCAGCATCTTGAACGCAAGAAGTACAAGCTGCACGTGCGCGTTTTTCTCAGCCGCTATCGTGGGTACTCGGTGTGCTCGGCTTGCGGCGGAACCCGGCTGCGCGCGGAAGCTCGACAAGTGAAGATCGAGGGCAAGAACATCTGCCAGGTGTGCAGCATGACGGTCGAAGAGGCTGCCCGCTTCTTTGGTCAGCTCACGCTCTCGACGGAGCAGGCCGCGATTGCCGACAGGCTGCTGGTCGAACTTCGGGAGCGGCTGCGGTTTCTCAACGACGTTGGGCTTGAGTACCTCACGCTCGATCGTCTCGCTTCGACTTTATCGGGCGGCGAAGCGCAGCGGATTCAGCTTGCCACTTCTCTGGGGTCACGCCTGGTGGGCACGCTGTATGTGCTGGACGAGCCTTCCATCGGCCTGCACAGCCGCGATACGCACCGGCTCATCAAGATTTTGCATGACCTGCGCGACCTGGGAAATACGATTCTTGTGGTCGAGCACGATCCCGACATCATGCGCGCGGCCGACCGAATTCTCGATCTCGGCCCGGGAGCGGGAGAAAATGGCGGAAAAGTTGTCGGAGCAGGCAGCTACAACGAGGTCCTCAAGATGCCGCACTCGCTCACTGGACGATATCTAGCCGGCGACCTTCACATCCAGATTCCGGCGAAGCGGCGGCAGCCCGGCACACACAAATTGCGCATCACCGGCGCGCGGGCGCACAACCTGAAGCGCATCGATCTGGAGATTCCACTGAACATGTTAGTGGCGATCACAGGCGTCTCCGGATCAGGGAAATCATCTTTGCTGCACGACGTGCTCTACCAGGCGCTCGCCGTCTCCAAGCGGCAGATTAGCAGCGGAGCCGTAGCCAAGTTATGGGACGACATCGAGGGCGACGAGTATCTCGACGAGGTTGTGCTGGTCGATCAATCGCCCATAGGACGCACTCCGCGCTCGAATCCGGTCACATATATCAAAGCGTTCGACATTATTCGCGATGTGTTTTCTTCGCTTCCGGAAGCAAAGAAGCGCGGCTTCCCTGCCGGGCATTTTTCTTTCAACGTGCCCGGCGGACGCTGCGAAAACTGCCAGGGCGACGGGACGGTCACCGTCGAAATGCAGTTTCTGGCCGATGTGGAGCTGATCTGCGACGAATGCAAGGGCTCGCGCTACAAACCGCAGGTGCTCGAGATTCTCTACAAGGGTAAGAACATTCACGAAGTTTTGAACCTTACCATTCGCGAAGCTCTCAAGTTTTTTGCCGATGTTCCGCGGCTTACGGACAAATTGCGCGTGCTCGACGAAGTGGGTCTCGGATACCTGCGGCTGGGGCAGTCGGCCACGACGCTCTCTGGCGGCGAAGCCCAGCGCATGAAGTTGGCTGCTCATCTTCAACCGGGAACTCGCCCGGTGAGCCGAGCGGCGGAGGGTGGTGACAGTCCCAAGCGCAAGCGCCGCATGCTTTACATTTTTGACGAGCCCACGACCGGCCTGCACTTTGACGATGTGAGCAAACTACTTTCCGCATTTCGCCGTCTAATCGATGCAGGAGGCTCGATCGTCGTGATCGAGCACAATCTCGAAGTCATCAAGACCGCGGACTGGGTGATTGACCTTGGCCCAGAGGGCGGCGATCGCGGTGGGAACCTCGTCGGGTCGGGCCCGCCGGAGGCGATCGCGGGCCTGAAAAACTCTTACACTGGACAATACCTGAAGCGGGTTTTAAACGGGAACGGCGCTAGGAGGGTATGACACAATTGGAGCCCCATCTGGCATTCGGCGGCACGCCGTGGATGATCAATTGCGGCAAACCGTCCTGACGTACGCTAGCATGAAATGCGCATTCGCCAACGCGGCCCTGATCTTCGTTCTCGCTGCCTGCGCCTCTGCGCAAACTCACACTACTGTCCGCCATTACAAGGAGCGCGTCGACGACCAGCCCCCGGAAATCGCTCAGGCTGAGGACGCGATCCAGAAAGACGATTTCGCGGGCGCAGAAACGCTGCTGAAAAAGGCCCTCGATAAAGATCCGAACAATCACCAGGCATGGTCCTACCAGGCGTGGTTCGATCTTGGATTCGTGCTGAACCGGCTTGGCCGCGCCGATGAATCGATCGCCGCGTATCGCAAGTCGGTCGCTGCCAAGTCCGATGTTTTTGAATCTAACCTCAACCTGGGATTAATGCTGGTCCGGGCCAATAATCCTGAGGCCGAGCGATTTCTGCGTGCCGCCACCACGCTCAAACCCACCGAGCACATTGAAGAAGGTCAGGCTCGAGCCTGGCTTGCGCTAGCGCATCTCCTCGAAAGTAAAAAGCCGGACGAGGCGCTCGCGGCGTGCCGCAAGGCTTCCGAGCTCACGCCGAAGGATCCCGAGCCGCATCTTTCTGCTGGACTGCTGCACGAGCAGCGAAAGGAATTTTCGGACGCCGAGGCGGAATACAAACAAGCGCTGGCGTTCGACGCGCACTCCACGGAAGCAGCCGTCGGCCTCACCAACATTTATATGAAGTCGGGCCGGCTCGGCGATGCTGAGCCCCTGCTGCGGCGTCTGGCCACAGAACCTCCGAATGACGCACGTCCCAGCGACGCCGGCATCCATCTCCAACTCGGGCGTGTGCTTGCGGCAGAAGGTAAGAAAGACGACGCCATCGCGGAATTCCAGAGCGCGCTGAAGCTCGCACCGGCGGATGCGGTCGCGCAACGCGAACTTGCCGACCTTTATGCGAATGCCGGGAAGAATGATCTCGCTGAAGCTGCCTACCGGCCTCTGGTCGCCGCCCAGCCAAAAGACGCGGAATTGCATCGCGCCCTGGGACAGGCGTTGCTCCGTCAAAAGAAATTTCCGGAAGCGCAACAGGAGTTTCTGACGGCGGTGCGACTGAAGCGCGATTGGCCCGATGTCTACATCGACCTGGCGTTTGCGGCGAGCGAGAACAAAAACTACGAACTCACCGTCCGAGCCCTCAATGGGCGCGCCATGTTAAATGCGGAGATGCCTGCGGCTTGTTTTTTTATTCGGGCTTCGGCTTACGACCATTTGCATGACTACAAAAACGCCGCGCTCGATTATCATCACTTTCTGGATTCCGATCAGGGAAAAAATCCCGATCAGGAGTGGCAGGCTACTCACCGCCTGATCGCGATCGAACCGAAGAAGCGTTAACTGCCATGCGTCGCCTTGCCTTTTCCGCGGTCGTTGTTGCTTTTGCCCTTGGCCTCGTGTTTTCCTGCGCCGCAGCCAAGGAGGAAACTCTCGACCAACTCAAGGCGCGCGTCGAAAGTGCCCGTCCCGAGGACCGCGCGGATCTCTGCATCCGCATCGCGCAGCGTCAGCTTCAAAATGCTGACAAGCTCTACATCGATGGCAAGGTTGACGAGGCCCGCGCCGCCGTCGACGACATCGTTAGTTATTCCGAGAAAGCCCGCGATGCAGCCATGCAAGGCAAGAAGCGGCTCAAGAATGTCGAAATCAATGTCCGAAAAATGGCGGAGAAGCTGCGTGACATCAAGCGCACTCTCGCCTTCGACGACCAGCCTCCGGTCGAAGGCGCAATCCACCGCCTCGAAGACGTCCGCACCGCGCTGCTCAAGGAGATGTTCGCCAAAGAAAATAAGTAAAGAGAATAAGTAAAGACAATAAGTAAGGAGAAAAAAAGAAATGAAGGCGGGCTTCCACAAGCGCCGGCACTCTCGCGATTGCGTCGCGCTCGGCGTCGCGATGCTGCTGGCTTTGCCAATCTTTTTCTTTTCTGCAGGCGCGCCGCTAATCTCTCCACTCTGGGCGCAGGAGCGCCGGCACGACCCGCTCAATCCGCTGGAGATTGACCAACTCCGCGATGCCATGATGGAGCCCGAGGCGCGCTTAAAACTTTACGTGCAGTTTTCCCGCGACCGCATGACAAAACTCGAGCAAATGCGAAGCGACTCCAAAACCAAAGATCGCGCCCGGCAAACCCATGACATGCTGGAAGATTTCCTCGCCGTTTACGACGAGCTTAACGACAACATCGACATGTACGTTGGCCGCAAGGACGATATTCGGAAGCCCCTGAAAGCTGTCATCGAGGCCGACACCGAGTTTCAAGCCAAGCTGCGGGCGCTTAAGAATTCTTCCGACACCAATGCCGCCGAGCTTAGCCAGTATGAATTCCTGCTGACCGACGCTCTTGACACCGTCGACTCCAGCGCCGACGATCACCGCAAAACCGTGGTCGAAGTCGAGGAATACATGAAGAAGAAAAAGAAACAACAGAAATAACGCCGCGCCATCCGCTGCCAAAACCGTCACCACAGGCAGAGGAAAGCACACGGATTTTCCTGTGCTCCCTGTGGTTCGCTCTTGCCTTTGGGCACTGTTAGTTTAAGAGCGCCGTGCTACCCTTCCCTCAACGTGCCTCCGAAGCTCGCCGAGATCTTTCACGAAGCTTATCGCGAACTGCGTCCGCACACGTCCGCGCCGCCCCTGCACGTTCGTTTTTATCCGTTTGTTTCGATCAACAACACGATCCGGCTGCGCCAGGGAGAACTCTACGTCCGCCTGTCAGACCTGCTGGAAGGCGCGCCCGAGGCGGTTCTGCATTCGATCGCTCACATCCTGCTCGCCAAGCTGTGTCGCAAGCCGGTCGAACGCACTCAGAGCGCCCGCTATCGCCGCTATGTTGCCAGCCACGAGGTGGCCGCCAAAGCGCGGCTGATGCGCCAGATGCGCGGACGCAAGCACATCCGCTCTGCGCGCGGCCGCCACTACCATCTGGAGGAGATTTTCGAAGATCTCAACCGGCGCTTCTTCCACGGACTCATGGGACGCCCGCAACTCACCTGGAGTCAGAACCACGCCCGAAGTAGTCTCGGCCACTACGATCCAGCTCATAACGCCATCGTCATCAGCCGCGTATTCGACCATCCGCGCGTGCCGCGCTACGCGGTCGAATACATTTTGTTTCACGAGATGCTGCATTTGAAGCATCCGGTCAAATTGCGGGGGAGCCGACGTTGCGTGCATTCGCGTGAGTTTCTGGCGGAAGAGAAAATGTTTCCCGAGTTGGATGCGGCGCGCAAATTTTTGCACATGGTGTGAGCTCTCAGCTCTCAGCTCTCAGCTCTCAGCTCTCAGCTCTCAGCTCTCAGCTCTCAGCTCTCAGCTCTCAGCTCTCAGCTCTCAGCTCTCAGCTCTCAGCAAAGAACGGAAAACCGACCTAACTCCGGGTGACAAGTGTCACTGCGGGAACGTCCTCGCACATACAAAGTTGTAGTGGAGCAATTCACATGGCTGATGCCTATCGAGACCTGATCGCGTGGCGCAAGGCGACCGATCTGGCACTGGAGATTTATCGAGCTACCCAGAAGTTCCCGAAGGAAGAGATCTATGGTCTGACCTCCCAAATGCGACGAGCCGCCGTATCTGTTGCCAGCAATATAGCCGAAGGCAAGGGTCGCTACTCTCTCAAGGAGTTTGCGCAGTTTCTCTATCGCGCAAGAGGCTCCCTCCTCGAACTCGAAACCCAACTGTTCATGGCAAGCGAACTGCACTATCTAGAACCTCTCGTCTTCCGCCGAATGGAAGACAGAACGAAGGAACTAGGACGAATCCTGAATGGCCTGACCAAGAGCGTTGTAGAGGGAATCAAAGTCTCGTCCTGAGAGCTGAGAGCCGAGAGCTGAGAGCTTCCTTCCCGTTTAATGCCTCCTTTCCCCGTGTGATGTAAATCACAGCGATCCGTGACTGACTGCGTTGACCGACGGTAGCCAAACCCGTATCCTAGTGATATTGAAATTGAATTTCATTTTCAATTAGAAAGCTGGCTCTTTTAACATGCTTCAGGCATTCATCATCACGCTCCGCGAAGGCGTCGAAGCGGCTCTGATCGTCGGCATCACGCTGGCCTATCTGAATAAGATCGGCCGCAACGATCTGCGCAAATCGGTGTACGCCGCCCTGGCCGCGGCCTTTGCAGGATCGATCGGCGGCGCGGTCCTGCTCTCCCACTACAAGCTCAACGAAGACATTTTCGAAGGCTGGGTCATGCTGGTCGCGGCCGTCTTCGTCGTCACCATGATCGTCTTCATGATGAAGACTGGGCGCAAGCTCAAAGGCGAAATCGAAGGCAAAGTCGGCTTGTTCGCCCGCGGCGATGCCTCGATCGGCCTTTTTCTCTTCGTCTTCCTGATGGTGCTGCGGGAGGGCGCGGAGACGGTTCTGATTCTCTCCGCCGTGACTTTGAACTCGAGTGAGTTGACGAGCTTCATCGGTACTGTGATGGGAATTGCCGTTGCCATCCTATTCGGCGTGATGTTCGTCAAGGGCAGCGTTAAAATCAATCTCCAGAAATTCTTCAAAGTCACCACCGCGATTCTTTTCCTGGTGGCCGGGCAACTGGTGATCTCCGGCCTGCACGAGCTTTCGGAAAACGGAGTGCTTCCCTCCTCCCGGCAGGAGATGGCCATCATCGGCCCCATCGTGCGCAACGATTTTTTCTTTTTCATCACCATTCTCGCGCTGGCCGCGCTGATGGTGCTGTTTGAGATGAAGAGCCGCCAACCGATTGAATTGCCACCAGCGGGCGCGGCGCGCCGCAAAGCGCTCTGGACGGCACGTCGCGAGCGTCTGTGGATGGCCTCTGTTTACATCTTTTCGTTCGCCTTCATCGTGATGGTCACCGCCAGCTTCATCTACGAGAAGAGTGCCAGCGCGCTGTCGCCTGCGACCGAAGTCACATTCGTCGACGGCAAAGTCTCCATCCCGATCAAGCAGGTTTCCGACGGCGAACTGCACCGCTTCGAAGCCAATGAAGGCGGCGTGGAAATCCGCTTCTGGCTCTATCAAAAGCCCGACGGAAAAGTCGCCACTCTTTTCGACGCTTGTGAGATCTGCGGCGCGGTCGGCTTTTACAAGAACAAGCAGGGAGTGATCTGCAAGAACTGCGCCGCGCAAATGAACCCGCAGTCGATCGGCATGCCCGGTGGATGCAACCCGATTCCGCTGAAAACGCAGGTCACCGATGATGCCGTTATCGTCTCCGAGGCAGACCTGGCCGCGGGACGACACTACTTCGAGCCGAAATAATGTTCCTGCGAATCGTCTACGAATCGTTTCGCCGGCAAGCCCGCCGCAAACTTCTAGCGGGTATCGCGATCACACTGGGCGTAGCGGTGGCGACTGCCATGATTGCCGTCGCCACCGACATCGGCGACAAAATCAACCGCGAACTGCGCAGCTACGGCGCTAACCTGGTCGTCACTCCGCAGGAAGACACGCTAGACGTGGAAGTCGGCGGCGTGAATCTAAAGCCACCCAGCGATGGCGCGTTTCTCAACGAAGCGGATCTTCCAAAAATTCGTGGGACGTTCTGGCATCACAACATTGTCGGCTTCTCGCCCATGCTGCCCGTCACGGTGAAAATCGACGGCAACGCGAAAGATGTCACCTTGCTTGGCACGTACTTCGATAAGACGCTGCGCTTCGGCAAAGAGGATTTCACTACGGGCGTCCGCATCACCCATCCTTGGTGGAAGGTTTCATGCGGAGATGGCAAGGAATCTGCAACCTGTGTCTGGCCGGCGGACGATTCGCAGAATGTGCTGCTAGGCGAGCGCCTGGCGGCTCAACTGGGCAAGCGGCCGGGTGAAACCGTCGAGGTTTCCGGCCGCCAACTTCCTATCTCCGGCATTCTCTCCACCGGCGGCGCGGAGGACGACCAGATCGTCGCGCCACTCGCACTCGCACAGCAAATCCTCGGAAAACCGGGTGCGGTACGCCGAGTTTACGTCAGCGCTCTGACCAAGCCTCCAGATGCGCTCTCCGCACGCGATCCGAAGACGATGACTCCCGAGGTTTATGATCGCTGGTACTGCTCGCCTTACGTCGAGTCGATTGCCTACCAGTTGCAGGAAGTGATTCCGCATTCGCACGCGGAGCAAATTCGCCAGGTGGCGCAAAACGAAGGGACGGTGCTCTCGCGCATCAAGGGACTGATGCTGCTCATCACCTTCGCCGCGCTGTTCGCTTCCGCGCTTGCCGTTTCTGCTGCCATGGCTACAGCCATTTATGAGCGCCGCGTGGAAGTCGGTCTAATGAAGGCGCTGGGCGCGGGCAATCTTTCGGTTTCAGCCTTGTTTTTTGCGGAAGCGCTGCTGCTCGCGCTCGCCGGCGGTATTGCCGGATTCTCCGCCGGAGCGCTGCTCGCACGCGAGATCGGCCGATCGATTTTCAACTCGCAGATTTCCATCGAGCCGGTGCTCTTCCCGATCATCCTGGCGCTCGCCGTTTTTGTGACCTTTGGCGGAAGCGCCGCCGCCATTCGCCGCGCCGTAAAATTCGATCCCGTGTTTGCGCTGCGGGGTGAAGGATAGCAATGACGATAAGCGGCGCAGACACGCTCCTCACTCCGAAGCAGGTTGCCGATCGCCGCGCTTTGGCGCCACATACTTCCATGTTTGCGCGCATGCTTCTGCGCGCCGCTGTACTGCGCCGCCGGCGCGCTGCCTCTGCGTTGCTCGCCATGGTCGTTGCCGCCGCCGTGGCTACGGCGATGATGAACCTCTACGTCGACGTGCAGGCGAAGCTGCGCACCGAATTTCGAAATTACGGCGCCAACGTGATCGTCGTTGGAAAAGACGGCCAGACCTTGCCCGCCGACGCGCTTGCCAAAATCGAATCCGTTCTCGGCGAGAAGACGCTGGCGGTTCCGTTCTCCTACGCTGTCGCTCGCGCTAAAGATGGACAATCTGTCGTGGTAGTTGGCACCGATTTCGCCCGCGCCCACCAGTTAAATCATTGGTGGAAGGTAAGCCATTGGCCGGACGCTCCCAACGAAGCGCTCGTCGGCATGCGAGCTGCGGCCGTCGTCAGCCCTAATCGCCAGCCCTTCGAACTTACTTTCCAAGGCAAGGCGATCGAACTCGTTCCCGCCGGTATGCTCCAGACCGGCGCCGGTGAAGACAGTCGTATCTACCTTGATCAATCTGCATTCCAAAACTGGACCGGGGTCGCGCCCTCGACCATCGAAGTTGCCGCCACTGGAACGGCCGCTGAAGTTGACGCATCGATCCGGCAGTTAGCGCAACTGCTGCCCTCGGCCGACATTCGCCCCGTGCGCCAGATCATGGAGGGCGAGGCCAACGTGCTGAATAAAACGCGCGCCACGCTTTACGCTTCCGCCACGCTCGTCGTGCTCACTTCCGCGCTTTGCGTCCTGGCCACGCTCATTGGATGGGTCTTCGATCGCCGTCGCGATTTTGCCATTATGAAGGCGCTAGGCGCTTCCGAACGCCTGATCAACGGATTCTTTGCCGCTGAAGCCGCGGCTCTGGGCGTAGTCGGCGCGATTCTCGGCTTCTTCATTGGCATCGGCGTCGCCGCTTGGATCGGCCGCGTCAATTTCCACGCGCCCGTCGTGCCGCGGTTCAGCGTTTTTCCCTATGTGCTGGCTGGTAGTGTTGCCGTGGCGCTCATTTCTGCAATTCTGCCGATTGAGTTACTGCGGCGCGTGCAACCAGCTATTATTTTGAGGGGAGAGTAGGAAAGACCAGCGATGATTCGACTTAAGAACGTCACCAAGAGTTATCCCGCCAGAGTGGAAGAGAATAATGGCGGATCGAACCTCATTAAAGCGCTTGACGACATCACTCTCTCCATTGCGCCCGGCGAGTGGGTCGCGATGATGGGGCCCTCGGGTTCCGGCAAGAGCACCATGGTCAATCTCATCGGATGCCTCGACCGCCCCACCACTGGCGAGATCTGGCTTGACGGACAAAACGTCGCCAGCCTCAGCGCCTCCGATCTCAACCACGTGCGCGCCGAAACCATCGGCTTCGTCTTCCAGCAATTCCACATGATTCCCTATCTCACCGCCGTCGAGAACGTCATGCTCGCGCAATACTTCCACAGCATGACCGACGAAAAGGAAGCGCTCGAAGCGCTCGATCGCGTGGGCCTCAAAGACCGCGCTGGTCACCTGCCTTCGCAGCTCTCCGGAGGCGAGCAGCAACGCGTTTGCATCGCCCGCGCCTTGATCAACGATCCCAAGATTGTGCTGGCCGATGAGCCCACCGGCAACCTCGACGCCGTCAACGAAGAAATCGTTTTGCGCTTGCTGCGCGAACTCCACCAGCAGGGACGCACCATTGTCATGGTGACGCACGATCCTGTGGTAGCGCGCCTGGCCGACCGTCGCATCGAATTGCATCATGGAAAAATCGCTGCCCAGGAAGTCTTTGCCATGGCCGACGACGAGCAGTTCGACGAAGTACTGGAAGAGTTATTTGCCCTCGAAGAAAACGGCCAAATCGCGGAGATTGGGCGTATGGAAGTGCACGGTGCTTTGCCGGTTTCGATTGCCGTCGAAAAAATGGCTGCGATGGGACTGGTTTCTACGCGGCCGCATCCGCCGGAAGCACACGATCACAAGCCGTTCGTCAATCCTTGCCACGACGCCCTGAAGCCAGCGGGATTTTCGACCGGCGATGGCCAAGCCATCGTCGAACTCACCGCCCGCGGACATCAACGCGCTGCCGACATCATCCGCCGACATCGCCTGGCCGAGCGCCTGTTCACCGATTCGCTCGCCATGGACAGCGAAACCGAAATCGAGCAGCAGGCCTGCAAGTTCGAGCACATACTTTCACCCGAAGCCACCGACAAGATCTGCACGTTCCTCAACCATCCGCTAACCTGCCCGCACGGCGCACCCATTCCCCCGGGCCCCTGTTGCGGAAGGCGGGCTGAACCGCGGCATACCGCCGACGCGTTATCCCAACGTCGATAGCTCTTAATTCCGTTTGTGTGGTGACGGGGCTCTGCCCCCTCCAAAGCAGGGATAGCCCTTTCATCGCTAAAGTAACCCGGCCTTGTTCTCAATTGACAACTGCTGACACGGTCGCAGATACTGCAATCTGCGCATGTAGGATGCAACGGCACGGCGCCGAAGGGCAATGCCCACCTACGATCTCATCGTGGAGGCCTACATGCCCAATCTGGAGAACCTCAAAAAGCAAGCCAAGCTCATATTGCGGTGGCATCGCGAACGCCACTATCCCGTCGCCGCACAAATCCGCGGGCATTTGCCTCGTTTTCTGAATATGCCCGACTCCGAGATTCTTGCGGCGAGCTTTAAGCTCAGCGATGCGCAAGAATTGGTCGCAAGACAGCAAGGCTTCGATAGTTGGCAAGCCCTGAAAACCGGACTTTCGACCACGACGCTCAAGGCGAAGTCGTCGCCATCCAAGTCGTCGCCATCCAAATCAGCGCCATCGAAAGCAACAATTGTCGGCGCAGAGCCGCAACTGTTCGTCACCGATATCAAGAGATCATGCGATTTCTTCTGTGAGAAGTTAGGCTTTTCGCTGGTATTCAGTTACGGCAAACCTCCCTACTATGCACAGCTGGGTCGCGACGCGGCGCGTCTCAATCTAAGGTGTGTCGAACGACCAGTAATCGAGTCGACGGTCCGCGATCGGGAGGAACTGTTGTCGGTTTCGCTGTTGTCAGTAACAATGACCGTCGCTACAGCGGACGAGATCAAGCTGCTGTTTCTTGAGTTTCAGTCCGCTGGTGTTGCCTTTCACCAGAAACTGAAAAAGCAGCCTTGGGGCGCCAAGAATTTCGTCGTCAAGGATCCGGATGGGAATCTGCTGCTGTTTGCTGGACCCGCAAACTAACAGCTACCAAGCCGAACTGTGTTGATCGAGCATGTATAGTCGGCAAATCTTAGCCTATCGCGCTACGTCAGGGTTGCCTGTTATCCAAGACTAGGTTAGCCTTTGGAAAAAATGAAAGGCAGCAGGAATGGCGGACAACAAAACCAAACCCACCGCAGCAAGCGTGACATCATTTAAGGCTGCCATCACGGACCCGGCCAAGCGCGCAGACGCCAAAGCGCTCGTCAAGTTAATGCAAGACGCGGCTGGCGAAAAGCCGAAGATGTGGGGGCCATCCATCATTGGCTTCGGTACCTACCATTACAAGTACGACAGCGGCCGTGAGGGCGATGCGCCGCTTATCGGTTTTTCGCCGCGTAAGGCCGCTACTGTTCTGTACGGCATGATCGGGTCCAGCGATTGGAAGGCGCTCCTGCCAAAACTCGGCAAGCACACCACCGGCAAGGGCTGCCTCTACATCAAGAAGCTCGCTGATGTGGACCAACAAGTGTTGGGGGCCTTGGCCGTGAAATCCCTGGCTGCCTTGCGAGCGCGGAACCCAAGTTAAGGAATGCGGTCGGAAGTTCCCTCGGCCATCTACTTTTTCCCAAAAAACTTCCCAAATCCCAACCGCACTTGCACCGTGTTCACTCCCGGATTCGGCGTGGCTAGTCCGGCATTTGAAATATGCAAGTAGCGGACATCTACCGACCAGGCATGCTCTCCCAGGAAATAAGTCCCGAACGCCGCGCCCGAGGTGAAATTCACCGCCGAAGTTCGCGGGGGCACATCGCGGGTTGTAAACAGGGTTCCGCCATTCAATTCAAGGTAGGGCGCAACATGCCCGCGCGTGGCGAAAATCCACTTGAAGCCCACCGGATTCACTCCCGCGCCATACGTGGTGTAGGCCCGCTGGAACACCACAAACGCCGGGACCGCGTCCAGCGCGAGCTCGAAGCGTCCGTTAAGAAAGCCTGCGCCGTGGGGAGTTGTCAGGATCCATCCATAGCGAGCGCCCGCGTTCCACACACTCGTATCTTTGGTCCCGCCCGGAACCGAGTGTCCTCCCCCGCTCCAGACTTCAATTTCATGACCGCCCTCCTCCGGGCGATCCTGCGCGGCAGCCAAAGCAGATGCCAGCGACATGGTTAGAAAAAATGCCAGAAGAAGTTGGAAAAGAGAACCCGCACCGCGAGTGGATCGTCTCATAAGTAAGAATCAAATCGAATATGAACGATACGTGAAGCCACGCCACTATTACAACCCGATCCCGCCATCGACCGCCAGCACCTGGCCGGTAACAAAATGCGGAGCGGTGGCAAAGAACATCACGGCTGCGGCAATATCTGCTGCCGTCCCATTCCGCCGCATCGGCGTCTGCTTCGCCATTTTTCTCATGAACGCAGCGGCCGATTTCTCTCCCAGATCGATCATCCCGGGAGCCACAGCATTCACCGCAATCTCCGGCGCCAGCGCCTTCGCCATCACTTTCGTCAACATGTGGACCGCAGCTTTCGACGAGCAATAGTGCGCATGCGTTGCCCACGGACGCAGCCCGCCTAACGAGCCCATATTAATAATGCGCCCACGGCGTTTCTTTAGATAGGGCAGCGCCTCGCGCGAAACCAGAAACGGACCACGCGTGTTCGACGCAAAGATCGCATCCCACTGCGCCACGGTTATTTTCTCAAACTCGACAGTGGCATAATTCGCGGCGTTATTCACCAGCACGTCGATGCCACCCAGTCCCCGCGCCACTTCCTTCACCATTTCACGGACGTTCTGCTCATCAGTGACATCGCAGCGCACCGCCAGCGCCTCCACGTCATGCTTCGCCAGTTCCGCCACCAGCGCACGCGCCTCGCGCGCCGATTCGCGATACGTAATCGCCACATCCGCGCCATTTTCGGCCGCGGCCAGAGCAATCGCGCGACCCAGGCGTTTGGCTGCGCCCGTCACCAGCATCGTCTTTCCGGAAAGTGCACGTCCGTTCGCGGTCATTCCGAGCACCATCAGCAAATTCTACCCTGTCTTTAATCTTTATCTTTACCTTGGCATCACCGTCTGCGATTCGGTACTGTTACAATTTGCGCAAACTGTAACAGTACCCGCGATTTCGCGATCTGGAAACCCTGCACCGAAACTGCTACACTCCCTCGCATGACACCTCCTCGGGAAGTCGTGGTTTACTCCCGCAAGGGATGTCATCTCTGCGAAATCGTCAAAGAAAGCCTGGTCAAACTGCAGAAGCGCGGCGGCTACAGCTGGCGTGAAATCGACGTCGACTCCGATGCCAAAATCCGGCGCCAGTACACCGACGAGGTTCCCGTAGTCTTCATCAACGGTCGCAAGGCTTTCAAGTATCACATGGACGAGCAGGAATTTCTTCGCAAGCTGAGCGCTTAGAATTCGCGACTTTTAACTTCCGCAAACTCGCACTACAATCACCTCGATGCTTCGTACCAAGTTGTATGCCGATCCCAGCGGCCGTTTCGTTCACGACATTATCCTCCAAAGCTGCCAACGCAACGCCAGCAAGACAGCCCTGATTGACACTTCCTGCGATCGCCGTTTCACTTTCGGCGAATATGGCAGTTTGGTGGAATCCCTTGCCCATGGCCTGATCTCAGCCGGCCTTGCTCCGGGAGAAGTAGTAGCGATTTTCCTGCCCAATTCGTGGGAATTTGCCATCACCTATCATGCCGCCACGCTTGCCGGAGGCATCCCGACCCTCCTCAATCCCGCTTACCGCGAGCGTGAGATTCGCTATCAACTGGAAAACTCCGGCGCCGTATTCCTGATCAGCGACGCTCCACTCTTGGAAAACGTGAATCTGGCGGAACCCCCCGCTCTGCGGCGCGTCTTCACCACAAGACACGAGAGCGTAGGATGCGAAGAGTTTGCGAGCCTGCTGCGGCCAGTGTTAGGAAAAACGTTAGGCAAGACGTCCGCCAAATTTCCAGAACCTCGGCAAGACTCGCGCCTCTGCATCGCCGCTCTTCCCTACTCCAGCGGCACCACCGGACTGCCCAAGGGTGTCATGCTCTCGCACTCCAACCTGGTCACGAATGTCTATCAGGTTCTCGGCCCGAATGCCGCGCCCCTCACGCCCGACGACGTCATACTCTGCTTTCTGCCGCTCTACCACATCTATGGACTCACGGTAGCGCTGACGCTTTCCCTTACGCTCGGTTCAACGCTCGTTCTGGTTCCCCGATTCGATTTGCAAAAGCTGTGTGCTCTTCTAGTTCAGGAAGGCGTCACTATGATGCCCATGGTCCCGCCTGCGATCAATGCGTTGTGCCAGGCGGTCGAAGCCGGTATCTTCCCTAAGAACCACAAGGTTCGATGGATCAAATCTGGGGCCGCGCCGCTTGCTCCCGAGTTGGCGCGCCGCCTGACCGAGCTCACAGGCATCCTGGTCAATCAGGGATACGGAATGACCGAGGCCTCCCCAGTCACACATGTTGGCTACGTGGCTCCGCCGGAAATGAATCGTCCCGCCTCAGTCGGCCAGCCGCTTGCGTTCACCGAATGCAAGATCGTCGATGTTGCAGGGAATGACGTCGCGCCGGGCGAACAGGGCGAATTGGCGATGCGCGGGCCGCAGATCATGCTCGGATACTGGAAGGAGCCGCAGGCCACCGCTGCCGTTCTGCGCGATGGATGGTACTTCTCGGGCGACATCGTCCGCACCGATGCCGATGGCTTTTATTACGTCCTCGACCGCAGCAAAGAGATGATCAAGTACAAAGGATTCCCGGTCGCCCCAGCCGAAGTCGAATCCGTTCTCCTCGAGCATTCCGCGGTGCGCGACTGCGGTGTCGTTGCCAAACCCGACCTCGCCGCCGGAGAAATTCCCTGCGCCTTCGTCATCCTCCGTGAAGGCTTCCCGCCTTCTGCCGCACTGGAGACGGAACTGTGCGGCTTCGTCGCCGACCGTCTCGCCCACCACAAGCAGCCGCGCGAGATTCGCTTTGTGGACGTGATTCCACGGACACCGTCGGGCAAGATTCTGCGTCGCGAACTGCGCAACGTTCTGGCATAACACGCCCACAGCAATGGCTCATGTTGCGATAGCAACATTTTTATGTTGCAATCGCAACACACTAATGTTGTAATGGCAACATAGGAGGTGGTAAGCCATGAGCGAACCCCTGGACGCGATCTTCCAAAGGCGAGCAGTTAAGGTCTTTGAACCCGTAGAAATTTCCGAAGGGCTGCGCGAGCAAATTCTCAATGCCGCCCGCCATGCCCCCTCCAGCTTTAACAGCCAGCCTTACAAGTTCTATTGGGTGGGGTCCGGGGCAAAGAAGGCCGCGGTGGCGAAACTGTGCCTCGGACAAAAGCCAGCGGAAACCGCCTCCGCACTGGTCGTGGCCGTTGCCGACCTCGGATCGCTGTCTGCCACGGCGCAAGGCCAGTTGGAGTGGATGCGCCGGAGCAACTTCACCGAAGAAAAAATTCGCGACTACGAGCGGAAAGCAAAGATCGGACGGATCCTGTTCATGCCCGGGCCATTCGGAATCTTTGCTGCGATCAAACACGTCCTCTTCCGGCTGCTAAATCTGCGGATGGTGATGGGGATGCCGCCCCTCTCCCGGCAGGACCTGTTCAAATGGGCCACGAAGAGTACATCGTTGGCTTGTCAGAATCTGATGATCGCTGCCGAAGCGCTGGGAATGAACACTTGTCCGATGGAAGGCTTTGATGGCCGCAGGCTCTCTCAATATCTGCGGTTGTCCGGCCGGCACCACGAGATTGTAATGGTGATTGCAATCGGGAAGAAATCGTGTACCCACAATGAGCCACCGCAATGGCGAAGACCTCTCGAGGCAACGGTGACCGTCCTATGAACATCCTTCCCAGGAAAGAGATTCCCGACGACATTCTGAAGGACTCGGTACTCGCCCATGTCGCAGCGGCGTATTTCTCGGTGGGAAAGAGACTGGAGCGAAAAACCCAGTGCTCGGCGACACGAGGCTTTATCCTGTCGACACTGCGTGACGGAACAACGTGTGACGGAACGACGCCTGACGGAACGACGCTCAATCAGAATCAGATCGCCACGCTCCTCGGTCTCGACCGGACCGTCGTGCACCGCGCTATCAAGTCACTGGCCCATGAAGGACTCGTGTCGGAGCGCAGGGAAAAATCGGGCAGAGCAATTCGAGTTCAGTTAACGGCCAAAGGAAAGAAGTACCGTGAACGGTTAATCGAAGCTCGGGTAGCCGCCGATGAGAGTGTCCGGCAGCAAATGACCTCCGAGGAGCGCGAGACGCTTCTTCGCCTTTTGAAGCTAGTTGCTGAATGCGAGTTCTGAGGACGGTTCGCAGTCAGCGCTCGGCGCAGAGCAGACCGCGCAAGCCCCGGTCTCTACAGGAAATCGCGTTGTAAACTATTGTTGTCCCCATGACCCTCACCGGATTCGTCGCCAAGTCCGCATTTCGCAACAAGCGGCGCAGTCTGCTGACGGTTGCCAGCATTGCCTTCTCTCTTCTCCTGCTCTGCATCATGCTCTGCGTCTGGCGCAGCTTCTACATCGACAAAGGAGCGCCCGACTCCGCGCTGCGCATTGTGACTCGTCATAAGGTCTCGCTCGCCAATTTTCTTCCCATCTATTATCGCGATAAGATCCGCGCCATTCCCGGCGTCGTCCACGTCGCTCCCATGACTTGGTTCGGCGGCACCTACATTGACGACAAACCCGCGCACTACTTCGCTCAGTTCGCCACCGATCCCGACGAATACTTCGACGTCGCCGCCGACAAGATCATGCCCGCCGACCAGCTCGCCGCCTGGAAAAAAGACCGCGCCGGCTGTGTCGCCGACGTCGTACTCGCCAACCGGCTCCACTGGAAGATCGGCGACCACATCCATCTCCAGGGTTCGATTTTTCCCGCCGACCTCGACCTCACGCTGCGCGGCGTTTACACCATTGATCCACCCACCAGCGGATTCTTCTTCCATACCAAATATCTCGAAGAGTCCGTGGACTGGTTCAAAGACACAGCCGGTTTTTATATGGTCCGTGTCGATAACCCGCAAAGCATGCCCGTGGTTGCCCGCGAGATTGATGACATGTTCCACTCCTCGCCGACTCCGACCAAAAGTGAAAGCGAGCAGGCTTTCAAACTAGACTTCATCGCCACGCTCGGCAGCGTGAAGACCTTCATTCTCGCCATCTGCGGAGCAGTCGTTTTCACCACTCTTCTCGTCTGCGCCAATACCATGGCCATGTCGATCCGCGAACGCACGCGCGAAGTCGCCGTTCTGCGCACTCTCGGCTTCACCCGCGAGAGCATCCTGAAATTGCTGATGAGTGAATCGATCGCCATCGCTCTAATCGGAGGACTGCTCGGCGTCGCGCTCGCCAGCGTAGCCATTCTCTTCATGGCGCGTCCCGGCATTGGGCTGCCGGTCTCGATGCACATGACTATCGCCACCGCGGCGGTCGCCATGGCGGTGGCGGCATTTGTAGGGATCGTCAGCGGCGTTATTCCTTCCTACCGTGCCTCGAATCTCGGCATAGTCGACGCCCTCCGGTACCTCGGCTGAAGGAAAAGAATTTGTAATTGGTAATTGGTAATTTGCAATTGAAAAACTCCTCGGCCTTACGATTCAAATTACCAATTACAAATTGCAAATTACAAATTTGTGTTCTCTCTCACCCACGCTTCAATCACCTCGCGCAGTTCGCGCAAGCGGCCTTCGAAAAAGTGATCTCCGGCTTCGATGCGAACCAGCTTCTTGGGATCAGCGAAAGTACTGACGAGCGCTTCCAGTTTGCCGGGAGGACCAAACTGATCGCGCGCTCCGCTGACGAAAAGCTTCGGCTTGGTGCACTCGCGCAAAAAGTCGAAATCATAGACGCGGTTTTCCTCAGGAACGGCCGGCAAGCCGAGCGCGATGAGCGCACGGACGCGGTCGTCGGCGTAAGCAGCGCGCAGTCCCACGGCGGCGCCGAAAGAAAAGCCCGCGAAGATTAGCGGAAGGGAAAATTCACGTTCGAGCCAGTCGAGAGCGGCGCGCACATCTTCGACTTCGCCGATGCCGTTAGCGTGCTCCCCTTCGCTCAGGCCGGTGCCACGGAAATTGAAGCGAAGCACGGGGAATC
Source organism: uncultured Acidobacteriaceae bacterium (assembly GCA_963785265.1). Taxonomy (GTDB): domain Bacteria; phylum Acidobacteriota; class Terriglobia; order Terriglobales; family Acidobacteriaceae; genus Acidiflorens. The sequence continues at coordinate 402,726 of CAWAUN010000001.1, forward strand.
CGAAGCTGTTGAGCGCCTTCATGGTGTGGAATACAACCTTGTTGTGGAGCGTTCCGCCGTACAGCGGATGCGGATGGCAAATGACGGCGGCATGCGTCGCGCTGGACGAGCCGGCGTTCAGCAGAGCTTCCAGGCGTCCAGCAGGCCCGGCGAGAAAGAGGGAGCGGATGGCAGCGGTTTCGTGCGGCACGGAATCAGGGTACAACAGTCGTCAATCTCCAGTCGTCGGCCGTTCGTCTTAGAAGACTGTGCAGACCAACGACTAGCGACTAGCGACCAGCGACTGTTACTCTTTTGCTGCATGGAACTGTTCGCCCTTACCCGACGCCTGATCGATATCGAATCCATCACTTCGAATGAAGGTGCAGTAGGAGATTTTCTTTGCGACGAGTTGCTGCGTCGCGGATTCGAAGCTCGAAAAATGCCGGTCGAAGGGGCACGCGCGAATGTGCTGGCCACATGGCCGGGACATGCTCGTCCGGAGATTGTCTTCTCCACGCACATGGATACGGTGCCGCCGTTTATTCCGTCGTCCGAAGACGAGGGGCACATTTACGGGCGCGGAGCGTGCGATGCCAAGGGCATCATTGCGGCTGAGATTCTGGCGGCTGAGAAGCTGCGCGGGGCGGGCATCTTCGCCGGACTGCTGTTTCTGGTGGGCGAGGAGAGAGACTCGATCGGAGCGAAGCTGGCGAACCAGCATCCGAGCGGCGCGCGCTTCATGATTAACGGCGAGCCCACCGAAAACAAACTGGCGGTGGCAAGCAAAGGCGCCCTGCACGTGGAATTGGTGGCGCGAGGGAAGATGGCGCACTCGGCGTATCCGGAACTAGGGGAGTCGGCGATCGACAAACTGGTGGAAGCCCTGCACCGGTTGCACGCGCTGAAGCTTCCCGAAGATGCCGAGGTGGGCCCTTGCACGAAGAACGTCGGCACCATCCAGGGCGGACGCGCGCCCAATGTGATTTCCGATTTCGCCAAGGCCGATCTTTTCTATCGCCTGGTCGGCCCGGCGGAGACACTGCGCCGTGAGATCAAGGAGGCCGTCGGCGAACTCGCCGAAGTTCGCTTCATGCGTGAGACTCCGTTCCTGCGGCTGCGGACCCTGGATGGACTGCCGACGATGATTGCGTCCTTCGGGACCGATATTCCGTCGCTCACGAATTGGGGAGAACCATTGCTGCTGGGGCCAGGCTCGATTCACGTGGCGCACACGGAACGCGAGTTCGTAGAGAAGGCGCAACTGGTGGAGGCGGTGGAAATTTATTTTGCCATAGCGAAAAAACTCAGCTCTTAGCTGTTGGCCGTTAGCTCTTACGCTTGGAGGATTCCCCGTATGTCAACATCCGAAACACTTGTACAGCAGGCTCTTCAGGCGCGACGAGAGCATCGGCTCGCGGACGCCGAGCGGGACTTGGTTGAAGCTGTTGCCCTGAGTCGCAACGCTGGGACCCGAACCAATCTGGCGCGGGCACTCACCGCTCTGGGACAGATTGAGCGGGACCTGCATCGCACCGAGGACGCGCTCCAACATTACGAAGAAGCGGCTGAGCTTTACCGCGCAGAGGGCGACGTGCTGCGATTGGCGCACACGGTGCGGCATGTGGCGGACATTCGCCGGGGAGCGGGGCGACCAGAACTGGCCGAGCCCTGCTATCACGAAGCCTTGAATCTCTATCGCAACCACGCGGAAACTTCGCCACTCGATTTGGCCAACGCGATTCGCGGGCTGGCAATTCTAAAGACCGATGCCGGCGACGCCGCAAAAGCCAGAGCGCTGTGGGAAGAAGCGCGAGATCTTTACGCGGCGCTAAACGTGGACGCGGGTGTCGCAGAAAGTAACCGGAGGCTTGGTCTGCTGGCACACGGACGTTAAGAGTCTGCCAGTTGACGGCGAGATGACCAACGGCTTCGCTTCCGCGCTAAACTAGCCGGATGACTGACACTCCCCACAACTCGCTCGCTCGCGCTTCTTCCTCTTATTTGCGCTCGGCTATGCATCAGCCGATTCAGTGGCATGAATTTGGGGAGGAAGCCTTTGCCGCCGCACGTGCCGCGGACAAGCCTGTGCTCCTTGATATTGGCGCGGTCTGGTGTCACTGGTGTCATGTGATGGATCGCGAGTCTTATGACGATCCGGAAGTAGCGGCGATCGTCAACGAGCATTTCATCGCGGTGAAGGTCGATCGCGACGAACGTCCCGATATTGACAGCCGCTACCAGGTAGCCGTGGCTTCGCTTACGGGACAAGGCGGGTGGCCGCTGACCGCGTTTCTTACTCCCGATGGCAAGCCGTTCTACGGCGGGACTTATTTTCCTCCGAGCGATGCTTACGGGCGGCCGAGCTTCAAGCGCGTTCTGCTTTCGATTGCGGCAGCCTATCGCGAGAAGCATGGCGAGGTGCTGGAACAGGCGCGGATGGTCGAGAGTGCAATCTCGCGGGCGGAGTCTTTGTCGGCCGGCGAGGGCAAGGCATCGGCTGCGGTGATTGGCGCGATTGTGGAATCCGCGCGGCAGATGTTTGACGCGGCCAATGGCGGCTTTGGAAACGCTCCCAAGTTTCCGCATCCGGCGGCACTCGACCTGGTGATGGACCAATATGTTCGCACACAAGAGAGCGACGAAGAACTGCACACAATTTTTGTCCGTACGCTGGAGAAAATGGCAAGGGGCGGTGTTTACGACCAGTTGGCGGGCGGGTTCCATCGCTACTCGGTGGACGAGCGCTGGATCGTCCCGCATTTCGAGAAGATGTGCTACGACAACTCGGAGCTGCTGAAGAATTACATCCACGCTTATCAGGTTACTAAAGATTCATTCTTTGCCGGCGTAGCGCGCGACATTATTCGCTGGATGGATGAATGGCTGAGTGACCGCGCCCATGGCGGCTTCTACGCTTCACAGGATGCCGATTACTCGATGGATGATGACGGCGATTATTTCACCTGGACTCTGGCGGAAACGAAAGCGGCGCTGACCGAAGAGGAAACGACCATCGCGGCGCTTTACTACGACATTCAGGAAGTCGGAGACATGCATCACAATCGAGCGAAGAATGTTCTGCATATTTCTTCTTCAGCTCGGAGTCCGGTCGAGGACATTGCGCGGCAGTTAAAGATTCCAGAAGAGCGGGCACATACGCTGCTGACGGCGGCTCAGAAAAAGATGTATGCGGCGCGTCTGCTGCGTCCAACACCGTATGTGGACAAAACAGTTTACGCGGGCTGGAACGCAATGTGCGTGTCGGCGCATCTGGAAGCGGCCAAGGTGTTGGATCTGGCAGTAGCGCGGCAGTTTGCTCTGCGCTCGCTCGACCGGCTGCTATCGGAGGGATGGCACGCGGAGCGCGGGATGCGACATGTAATTGCGTACTCCGAAGCTTCTTCGGAACATCGCGCGGAGCGGCGCGAAATTGCGGGCGTGTTGGATGACTATGCCTTCGCGGTGATTGCCTGTCTTGACGCTTACGAGGCCACGGCGGACTTGAGCTACTTCCGTTTTGCGCGGTCGATCGCGGACGCGATGGTGGCGGGGTTTTTCGATGCGGTGGATGGCGGGTTCTTTGATACGCGCGCGGCGTCGGAAGAGAAAACCGCGCTGGGCATTCTGGGGACGCGGCGGAAGCCGTTTCAGGATTCGCCGACTCCGGCGGGAAACTCGGCGGCGGCGATTGCGCTGCTGCGTCTGCATGGATATTCGGGCGATGCTGCCTATCGCGACCAAGCGGAGCGGACGCTGGAGGTATACGCCGGGGTCGCGGGGCAGCACGGGATTTTTGCGGCGACTTATGGATTGGCGGTGGTTCGGTTTCTCCAGCCCCACACGCAGGTGGTGGTGGTCGGGCGAGATCAAGTGGCGGCGGAGTTGTATCGGGCGGCGGTGCGTCCCCTCGGGCTGAGTACCGCGGTTTTACGGCTGGACGCGGATAAGGCGGTGGCGCAGAACCTGCCGCCGGCTTTGGCGGCGACGATCCCAAATCTTCCGGCCCTGTGCGACGGCCGGTCGTTTGCGGTGGTGTGCTCGGACTTTGCTTGCCAGCCGCCGATTTTCGAGGCCCGGGAACTGGCGCGGGCGCTTGGGGCGAAGGTGCGTCCGGCAGCTTGAGCTAGGGAGGAAAGCAGAATGGAGATATGTTTCACGTGAAACACTTTGTAACTACATGTTCTGTACATACATGTAAGCTACAGATAATGCTGGGCGTTTTTGATGCAGCTCGCCCGTCGTTCGCCTTTTGTTCGGCAGAGCAACATTTGCTGCCTTGTGTTTCCCATTGGTGATCCACCAGACGGAAGCATGCAACCATCATGACTGTTTCGGTCTTGCTCACGATGACTGCGTACACTTGGGAGTATTGTCGTGCTAAGTTCAGAAGTAGGAGCAGCTGAAAACCAATTCCATGAAACGACAACCTGCCAAGAAACGCTTCGCTGTTGGTGCTGAGGTGCGCGTAATAATGCCCGGAGTAAATGGTGTTGTTGTACACGTCGGAGACGAGCCCGCTGCCATGAGCGAATATTGGCACACAATAAAAACCAAGCACGGTGAGCGTAAAGAACCCGGTAGCAATCTTGAACTCATTCCAAAACCAATTGGGGGGGAATCAGAATCCGTGATGCGTGCGGAGCGTGCACCAGCACACGCCGAAATCGAAATGACAGCCGCAACGCCAGCGCATCAAAACCCGTTGGTATTTATATCCCACAGTAGCAAAGACGAGGTCCTTGCGCTGGCGCTTGTCGAACTTCTGCGCTCGGGTCTTGGTCTTCTTGCCAACCAGATCCGGTGCAGCAGTGTTGATGGATACCGATTGCCAGTAGGTGTGAACAGTGAGAGAAGGCTCCGTGAGGAGGTAAACGCGGCAAAAGTAGCTATCGGTCTCATAACGCCAAGCAGTCTGTCGTCTTATTTTGTCATGTTTTGAGCTTGGGGCTCGCTGGGGTGCTGACCTGTTCTTGGCCCCTCTACTAGCTGGCGTTAGAGCCAGCGATTTGAATGGACCGCTGAGTCTGTTAAATGCGCTCTCGGCGGGCAACGAGGCCCAACTCTGTCAACTTCTTAGCGACATTTCGAAGCCCCTAGGACTAACGCTTCAAGATGCCAGCGCTTATTTGCGTCATGTTGCTACGGTGAAACTACTGGCAGACGGCATTAACAGCACTCCGTCGGTTTCTATTGCTGCCAGCACGATTGCAAAACCTGGGCCAAAAATTAGGCAGGTGGGTACAACCAACTACTATTACGAAGGAGACGAAGGGCCGTATTGCCAACCTTGCTACGACCTCAACCACAACTTGATCAGGCTTATGCCCGGTCAAGATTATATGGGCGGATTCGGTCGGAAGTGTGAAGTTTGCAATAAAGCATTTTTCGAAGGACCGAACAAGAGACCGCCCGGCGCCAGTTTCCGTGTTTTCTAACCTAACGACCCGCACCACTTTGCGAGAACACTTCATTATCTCCATCTCTTATCCCCCTGCGTTCGTTGACGGGCCACTGCCTCATCCGTAAGATGTAGCGACTGGAAAGCGGGTACCTGTTTCGTGATCGACCAGACCATTTCGCACTACCGCATCGTCGAGAAGCTTGGGGGCGGCGGCATGGGCGTGGTCTATAAGGCCGAGGACACGGAACTGGGGCGATTTGTCGCCCTTAAATTTTTGCCCGATGAATTGTCGCGGGACCCGCAGGCTTTGGAGAGATTTCGGCGGGAGGCGCGGGCGGCGTCGGCTCTGAATCATCCTAATATTTGCACGATCTACGAAATCGGCAGGCATGGTGAGCAGTCGTTCATCGCCATGGAGTTTCTGGACGGCGCTACGCTGAAGCATCACATTGCGGGACGACCGTTGGATAACGAAACTGTGCTCTCGCTGGCGATTGAGATTGCCGATGGGTTGGACGCCGCGCATTCGCAAGGGATCGTTCATCGCGACATCAAGCCTGCCAACATCTTTGTCACCAAGCGCGGCCATGCCAAGATTCTGGATTTTGGGCTGGCGAAGATTGCATCCAGCGCCGGTTCTTCCAGCCAGATGGCGTCGGCGAACACGATGACAGCCGTCGATGAACAGCATTTGACAAGCCCGGGTTCCACGCTGGGCACGGTCGCCTACATGTCGCCGGAACAGGCTCGAGCGAAAGAATTGGACGCGCGCAGCGATCTGTTTTCTTTTGGCGCGGTGCTTTATGAGATGGCGACCGGTACGCTGCCGTTTCGTGGCGGGAGTTCGGCGGAAATTTTCAAAGCCATTCTGGATGGCGTGCCAACTCCGGCTTTGCGGCTGAATCCGGATATGCCGGCGGAGTTGGAACGCATTATCGGCAAAGCGCTGGAGAAGGATCGCAACCTGCGCTATCAGAGTGCAGCCGATCTGCGCACGGATCTGGCGCGACTGAAACGCGATGTCGATTCCGGGCGGTCGTCTGGCTCTTCTTTGAGCTCTTCTTCGGGGCCTCCGTCGGGAAGCGGGGATGGCGTGGCCGCGGCGGCTGCTTCTGCTTCCTCTGCTTCTGTTTCGGCTAGTTCGGTTTCGGCGGCGGTTGCTCCGGGACGTTCGCGCAAGATTCTGGTGGGCGGATTGGCGGCGGTATTGCTGGTCGCGATTGCGGCTGCGGCGGTGTACTTTGTGCGCGGAAGATCCGACGCGCGAAAGATTACCTCGATCGCCGTGCTGCCCTTCGTCAACGCGACGGCTGACCCGAACAATGAGTACCTGAGCGATGGCTTGACCGAAAGCCTGATCAGCACGCTCTCACAACTGCCTAACCTCAAAGTGATGGCGCGCAGCACCGTGTTCCGCTTCAAGGGAAACCAGGAAGACCCGCAGAAGATTGGCCAGACGCTGCAGGTGGGCGCCGTTCTGATGGGACGGATCACACAGCATGGCGACCAGTTGGGCGTCCAAGCGGACCTGGTTAATACGGCCGATGGGACAGAGCTTTGGGGTTCGCACTATGACCGCAAGCTGGCGGACGTTACGCAGGTGCAAAGCGACATCACCCGCGACATTTCGAGCAGGTTGCGAATCCAACTGAGCGGCAACGAACAGCAGCGCCTGGGTCGAGCCGGAACGACGAATCCTGAAGCCTACCGCCTTTACCTCGAGGGCCGCCAAGCCTGGTACGGACGGACGACGGAGGGCCTCAAGAAAAGTATTGATTTGTTCCAGCAGGCAATCGCGGCCGATCCCAACTATGCGCTTGCCTATGCGGGTCTGGCGGACACCTACATTGTTGCCCCCAGCTACGGCACGGGCATCACCTTTATCCAAGCGCACGAGTTGGCGGACGCAGCGACGCGCAAGGCGCTCGAACTCGACGATTCTCTATCCGAGGCACACAGCGCGAGGGCTGGTGCGCTGGTCGCTGCGCGGAAGTGGAACGAGGCCGAGGCGGAATACCGCCGGGCGCTCGAACTCAATCCGAATAACGCCACTGCGCACTATTTTTACGGGTGGGGAGTTCTGATGCCCGAGAAGCGCACCGAGCAAGCGCTGGAGGAATTCCGGACTGCCCTGTCGCTCGACCCGCTTTCTCCCATTGTGAATATGAATTACGCGTTCACCCTGATGGTAGCGCGCCGCTATCCCGAGTCCCTGGCCCTGTTCAACAAGGTGATCGAAAGCAATCCGTCCTTTCGAGGGCCTCACTTTTATCTCTCGCAATTTTATGCTGCGACTGGGCGGTTCGCGGAGGCGGTCGGCGAATTACAGAAATTGGACCCGTCGATTCCCGGTTCGTTCAGCGCCGACGCTCAGGGTTATAACAAACTCATACTTGCAACCTTCTCGATACGAAATAATCCCTCCGCGGTCGCGGTGAGCTACGCTCTTCTACGCGTCCGGGACAAGACATTCGAATACCTCGAAAAGGCGTATGCCATGGAGGACGGAGATTTGGAACAATCCCTGCGCAATCCGGCGATGGACTCCGTGCGCTCCGATCCCCGCTACGCCGACCTGATGCGCCGGCTTGGACTGCCAGAGTAGGAGGCTGTTAGTTTTCGCTCGTGGCGTTTATCGCAGCGGTGAACCGCTGCGCCGCCCAAAAGCAAGATCAAAATCGAGTTTATCCGCAAGCTCTAAAGCCGTGCTCCACCCAAAACCCCACCTCTGAAGTTCCTGCCTTGAATGCCGATGAAAGTAGTAGGCGGCCTTGCCTTGCCATGCTTTCTAACCTGCTTGAAAACTCGAAGCTGTTTCGACACTTGGTGGAAGACTTGCCGGTGGGGATTTATATCGTGGACGTCGAACGGCGCATCCGATTTTGGAACCATGGGGCGGAACACATCACCGGGTATCTGGCGCACGAAGTGGTGGGACATGCACTGGAAGATGTGGTGCAGGCCTGCGACCGGCAGGGCAACAGTTTTACCGGCGAGCGGCGTCCGGTGACGGTAACCCTCACCGAGCGGCGACCGCAAATATGCAGCGCCTTCTTCCTGCACAAAAATGGACACCGTGTGCCCGTAACCGCACGCACCCAGCCGATGGCTGAGGGCGGGGGTGCAATCGGAGGTGTGACGGTTCTGTTCGAAGAAGAGTTTGCTTACCGCGAAGAGATGTCTGGGCCGGCGATGTATGGATGTCTGGACGCGACCACGCGAATTCCTTCGCGGCGGCTAACGCAGGCCCTGTTGAACGAATGCATCGCGGGCATGGAAGAATCGAAGGTCGGCTTCGGGCTACTGCGGATACGGTTATTGGGGCTGGAGGAATTTCGCGTGAAACACGGTCCGCAGTCCGCCCTTCCCTTTCTGCGCACGGCGGCGCGGACGTTACGGCACAGTCTGAATACGGAGTACTTTCTGGGATGCTGGGGAGAGAACGAATTCCTGGCGGTGCTGCCTTCGGAGAGTCCGGTGTTGGTGGCAACGACCGCGGAGACCTTGTGCGACCTGCTCAGCCATTCGCACGTTTCGTGGTGGGGAGACCGTTTCCCGATCGCGGCGGAGGCGGCTTACACCGTGGCCAGCGCGGGCACCGACCTGGAAACACTTCTGCGGGAAATGAAGCCATCGCACGCTGCGGGTACGACGAAGGCGGCAGCGGCGGGCGCGGCCAGCAATTCTGGACGCTTGCGAGGGTGATGATCCATGTTTTCGATTATTGGGATCGTGGTTGTTTTTGGCAGCATTCTGGCGGGCTACCTGATGGAGCACGGCAACATCAAGGTGTTGCTGCAGCCGGCGGAACTGATCATTATTGGCGGTGCGGCGATCGGCACGGTACTGATTTCTAATCCTCTCCACACCTTGAAGCAGATGATCAGCGGGGTGATGGGGGTATTTGGGTCGTCGAAGTACAGCACGCAGCGCTATGTGGAATCCCTGAAGATGATGTACGAGCTGCTGCAGAAGGCGCGCAAAGAAGGGCTGGTGGCACTGGAGACCGACATCGAGGAACCCGACAAGAGCCCATTGTTTTCCAAGTACAAGGATTTTGTGACGAATCACCATGCGGTGGCGTTTGTTTGCGACACGATGCGAATGGCGGTGAGCGGCGGGGTGGAAGCATTCGATCTGGATCAGATGCTGGAGGCGGATATGGACGTCCACCATCACGAGGCCACCGAGCCGGTATCAGGGTTAACCACGATGGCAGACTCGCTGCCGGGGCTCGGCATTGTGGCCGCGGTGCTGGGAGTGGTGATCACGATGGGAGCGCTGGGCGGACCTCCGGAAGAAATCGGGAAAAAAGTAGCGGCGGCGCTGGTGGGAACTTTTCTTGGGATTCTGCTGTGTTACGGGCTGGTGGGGCCGCTCGCGTCGCGCATGGGAAAAACGGCGGATGAGGAACACGCGTTTCTGATGGTGTTGCGGGTGACCATGATTGCGTTTCTGAAAGGGGTGGCTCCGATCATGGCAGTGGAGATTGGACGACGGACGGTGCCGGGGCATGTGCGTCCCACGTTTGCTGCGGTGGAAGAGGCTTGCCGCGGGGCAAAGGGCGATGCGGTAGCGGCGCCAGAAGCGGCAGCGGCGCCGGAGGCAGCGGATGGCGCCGCGGCGGGCTAACGCGCTATGCCGACTCCACCCATCATCATTATCAAGAAAAAGGGCGGCCATGGCGGGCATCACGGCGGCGCCTGGAAAGTCGCCTACGCCGATTTTGTGACGGCCATGATGGCGCTGTTCATCGTGCTATGGCTGATGAACACGAGCAAGCCGGTTCAAGTGGCCATCAGCGGGTACTTCAAAGATCCCAGCGGAACGGGAAAGCTGACCGGGAGCAGTCTGAAAGGATCGAACGAGTCGGGCAGCAGCATGGCCGGATCGGGCGAGGATTTTAAGGTAACCAAGGAGAACATGGCGCAGCTCAAAGAACAGCTGCAGAAGAGCATCCGGAGCATCACCGATCTCGATAATCTGAAAAAAAATATTGAAATGACGGTAACCCCGGAAGGACTGCGCATCGAGTTGCTGGAATCGGCGGGCGGGACATTCTTCGACAGCGGGAGTGCCGCACTGAACAAGAGCGGACGGGAGTTACTGACGCTGCTGGCGGCGGAATTGGGAAAAATTCCGAATCACATTTCTGTGGAGGGACACACGGACGCCAAACCTTTTGCCGGCAACGGCAGCTACAGCAACTGGGAACTTTCGGCCGACCGGGGGAACGCGGCGCGGCGACTGATGCAGCAGTCGGGATTGCGCGGCGATCAGGTTTCGCAAGTGCGAGGCTTCGCCGATCAGCGGCTGCGGATGGCGAAAGATCCGCTGGATCCGTCGAACCGGCGGGTTTCGATCATCGTGCAGTACTTGAGCAGCAACGACGATGAAGCGGAAACCTCCAAAAAGGATGCGCCGGGAGCAGAAGAGAAACAACCGGCCGCGAGCGCGAAGACAGAACCTGGCGCGGAGGGGAAAGACGCGAAATAAAAAAAGGAGGCTGGCCACGAAGACCAGCCCGAACAATTGCTTTATGTGACGCAATTTAGCTGCGTCATCGTACTAGTTAAACCCGCAGCGAAAAGAGTTTCTCTTTAGGCTTAGGGTTGAGGGCAATTGGCGTCTCTCCATGGGTCGCACAACGGTACAGGTCCATCATGAGTAGGAATCCTCGGGATGGAAGCGTACGCGAATGTGCCCACCAGACCTACCAACAGCAGTAGCGCCCTGAGTGAACGTTTCATGGTTATCTTTCTCCTTAGGGTCTGCCGGACGGCTGGCGTCAAACTGCCAGTTTTCCAGCGTGGGGCATTATACACAGTTATGCAAAGTTCTGATTAATTGGAGGTTGCACGGGATGCGTCGAGTAAAACGTCAAGGGGCTCGAAAAGCCGAGAATTCGAAGGGCCCCCCGCAGGCAGTCTGAACTGTATTTACACGGGTATTACTAAAGTAACGGTTTAATAGAACGGGGTGGCTGGAAGCAGCGGGAAAAAGGGGCTGCGGGGCACAAAAAATCCTCTTGACAAGGTTTTGGCGGAGGCGGGTTTTTGAAGGTTATGGGCGGTTCTTGGAACCCGCCGCGGCAGAATTGGCGAGGGGTGGGTTGGGAACGCGGGTGATGGGAAGGTGCTCTTCCGGAGTCTCCAGATTTGAGCTTCTTGAAAAAGCGCGCTCCACCATGCCTTCGAACATTGGGATCAGCGAATCGGAAGGTACAGGGTGTTGGAGGTCAGCCAAGCTCTGCTCCCAACGCTGGGTTTGCAATTGGTTGGTAGCAACGCGCGACGCTTGACGCGAGAGCGAGTAGCCTAGCCAAACAAAAATCGCCAGGTTGTAGGCCGACATGTTGATCAGGTTGAAGATGTCCGGTTTGACGAACCCTCCCGAACTCAAGGCATACATCATCAGATCGACACCGGCAAAGAGGCCAAAGCCGAGCGAGATGCCGAAACTGACTTGCTTGCGGGATACTCCGAGAAAGCGCGAAAACAAGAGTAAGAAAAGAATCAGGCCAAGCTGCACGATACGAACCGAACGCTGGAGAGTGGTCAGGGCGTGAAGCAGCGGACTCTTGTCGAAGGAATTGGAAAAAGCGACTACGACTGAAACCAGCAGCAACACCACTCCTGCCCAGCGGAACAGCAGCGTACCTAGATCCTTCAGCGTGTGGTAGGGACAAAAGACGTCGAGAAAAATCTCATGAATAACCTTGAAGCCGAGGACGACGTTGACCGCGTCGCCCAACCAGAAAAAAATAAAGTAGACCTTGCGATCGTGGGCAAGCCACAGTGGAAAAGTAGCGCAAAAAATTGCAACCTGAGCCACGAGAAACACGAAGAATACGGGAAACTGCTTATGCAGCTTGCGTCGCCATAGGATGACCGCCACCACCGATTGCAGGACGGGTTGGGTGCACCATAAATAGACGACGACGGAATGGCCGTACAAAGTCATGGGACAGGTTGGGAAAACGAGCGCGGCCAAGAACCGAAGACCAGCGCACCTTCCCCTCCCCCACATCCTCAAGCACATAGCCCTGGTAGGTCAACCTACTTAGGTAACCTTAGTAACCATTACCCCGTGGAGAGAGGTCAAAGCCGGGCGCGAATGGGCAAGGCTACCCTGCGTCAGGGGTGGAATGCAGGTAGGCACGCATCATACGCACTTCATCGTCTTTTTCGTCGAGGTTGTGGAGAAGGATGTCGCGCAAGGAAATAACGCCCTTCACTTCACGTCCGGCGCAGACAGGCAGATGCCGGAAGCTATGCCGCTTCATGAGGGTCATGCAGGTTTCCAGGGCATCGTTGGGAGCGATGGTCAGAGGATCCTCAGTCATGACCTGGCTGACCGGAGTGCGGGCGGGATCCTTGCCGCCAGTTACCACCCGAGTCATCAAGTCGCGCTCGGAGAAGATGCCGACTAGCTCACCATCTTGCAGAACCGGAACGGCGCCGATGTTGTGCTCCACCATGAGACGCGCTACGTCGAGCACGGTCTGGTGGACCTCGGCGGTTATCGGCGCTTGATTCTTGAGCAGATCAGAAATCAACATTTGAACCTCCTGTGGACTCGTGCCGTAAAACGATCACCCGGCGAACAGCGCCAGATTCGTAGCAGACGAAGGAAGCCAAAGCGTTTGATGTCTGGACGGCTGGAGTATATGTCGAAAATCGGCTTGGGGGAAGAAGAAAAATGTGACGGCAGCTCCCAGCTCTCAGCTCTCAGCTCTCAGAAACACTCCGGGCCCGTCCGGGCTCCCGGTTAGAACTGCGCGGTGAGAACTGAGAGCTGCTTATCACATACGATCTGGCGGCCAAAGCGGCAGGAATTTCGGTTGCTTCGCGGGCGGTCACGATGAGGTTGTAGTCTTCACTGGCACGCAGACGACTGAAGACGGGAGTCGCCTCCTGCGGCTCGACCAGAGCCAGATAGCGAAGGAAGGCGAAGACATCTTCGGTGGGCTCGAGTCCTGGCGCAACGAAAGAGACTTCTACATCTTCGTGATGGAAGTGCCATCCCAGTGACGCGGCCAGATTCACGGCTCGCTCATAGACCGCAGGCTGGAGGACTCCCGGGGCGGGATTATCGAATACGATGCGGAGCTTGCGCTCGTCTTCGCGGCTGAACTCGCGCACTTTGAGGGCTCCGGTGCGAGCCGTCGCTTTCCAATCCACATGGCGGGCGGAATCGTCGGGCATGTACTCGCGGATGAGGTAAAGATCGTTGCCGCGTCCCCGGACAAAGGTTTCGAATTCTCCGGTGACCATGGGAAGAACCTCGAGAAACTGTTCGGTCGACTCGACGGCGGGATAGACAATCAGCTCGCGAGGCAGGTTCACGCGGCGCGTTTTCATGAGAAAGGCGAAGGGAAAGCGAGTAGCGAGGCCGAAGTTCCTTTCGGCGTAGCGGCCGCGCGCGGGGAAGGTCATTTCCAGGTCGGCGCGAAGTTGCTGGCCGGGAGCGAGAAACGGAAAGTAAACGGACTCTTGCAGGATTGGCTTTTCGAAATCGTCGCGCACGCGGCGCAGGCGGCGATCGGGCAGATGAAACCACTGTTTCTCCGGCGCGCGATTGCGTGGCCAGTCGAAAGTTGAGGGTTCCCAACGCCAGTGGTCCTTATTTTTTTTGCGCTTGGCGGGAACCACGCGAACGGAAAAGGACGGCAGCCACGAACTGGCGTTGCGGAGAAGCAGGCGCGCCAACATGGGGCGTCCGGCGAAAACGTGCTCGGGCAAGTGAACATCGAGCGCCAGACTACGAAGCACGAGCGCCGAGGCGATGCCGGAAACCAGAATGGCAGAGAGCAGCGCGGCCACGACAACGTAAAGCAGATTGTTTCCGGTGTTGATGGCGGCGATCGCGATCACAACGCTGATCAGGATGTAGACGATGCCGGCCCGCGTAACGTCGTAGTCCATGGCTTCGCGCACACGGCTGGCGACCACGCGGCGCGCCAGGTAGGGCACGGTGGTCAGGCCGACGAATGTGGCAAGCAATAAAGCGGCCGATGCGAGGATGACGGTTCCCCAGACGCTGCCCGACTCGCGAGCTACGGTGGAAAAAAGTGCGGTGGCAAAGGCCAGCGCGAGGCCGACAATGGCCAACAGGAATCGCACCCAGACCTGCGACAGCGCAAACCGCGGCGCAGTTGCGCGTGGGGCGCTGGACATGCGGTCGGGAATCGCTTTGCTGATCAGGGTGCTCTCCGGTGCGGGCGATGCTTCTGACAGAATATTCCCGGAGGAGGGCCTTGTGGAAGTGACGGAAGGTACCGAGGAGCAGCAAAGCTTGCGAGCTTTGAGAGCCCTTTGCAATATTGACCCCTTGCTGCACATCGATACTCTTGGCGGACAGCGGTTCTGGAGGTTGTGCGAAAATGTATCGAGATGTTGATGTGGCCCGAATCTCTTCGTGAATTCATGCGGCGTTAGGGCAGTGTTCCGGGATGAAGAATGTTCCCAAAGAACGGATGCCTCACCATCGGGAGAGAGCTGATAAGTTCTTCCATACCATGAAACTGATCCAAGATGACAAGGACTACGCAGAGGCCGTGCCTCTATTGGCCGTGCATTCAGCGATCTCACTCGCTGATGCAATACTCGTTGGCCTCACGGGCGAAAGAGGAAGCGACAGGAACCATAGAGAGACCGTTGGGGCGTTGCAGCAACTCTGTGCATCGAAGAGAAAAACCCGTGATGGGTTGACACACCTCTCGTGGCTTCTGGAGAACAAGACCGAACTCATATACGGAGACACGAGGCTAGATCCGGATACGCAAATTAAGAGCGCTACGCTTCATGCCGAAAGGTTCGTTGCCTGGGCATACAAGACGTTTCCAGAGATTGCGCGTACAGGAGTGCTTGAATGAAGATGCGCGAGGCAATTGAGATGCAGAAACTTAGGGAGATGCCCAAGGGCCAACAGCTAGAGCTAAGAGCGAGGAACGCGGTCGCCGAACTCCTAATCAAGAATCTTGTTGTGCCAAAGATTTTCTTTGAGGCTCCTTGGACCCGCAAGGCTGTTCCTGACGTGCTCGCTATAGATCGCGGCGGGACTGGCGATGTTCACGTGGTCGAGATAAAGACAGACATTCTTGCTGCGAAATCGGCGCTCCCTCGGCTGCTGGATGTGCCTGCAAATTTCCGCTGGATTGCTATCCTAACGAAGCTTGGAGAACGGTCATACCGGATCTCTCACGAATTGCTGAACCCGCAGCAAGGACCTGGGCGAATTGGCGTCATTCGGGTCGTGTATACCCCCGATGACAGGCTCTCTGCTGAGCTCGAAGTGAGCGCAGAACGATTTCCCGGTCCACTGTACGACAAAGCCGACAGGTTCAAGGCTAAGCACAAAGCCGATATCGAGTTCCGGTAGTAAGCTGTACCGATCCCTCTCGGTAGACTCTATTTTTTCCGCCATGGACTGGCGCGGACACCACCACTAAAAAAGTGCTAACTCCTCCGCCCCTAGAAGCTGATCTTCAGGATTGTGCCTCCTGCGCCTACGAGCCATCCTGCATCTGGACTGGCAAAGGCTACCGCCCACTCCCCGGCCACTCCGGGCAGCACGTACCAGGTGGTCCCTTCGTCGGGCGTCCATGCGGCTCCTCCAGTGTTGGCAGTGATCACTACGTAGCGCAGAAGCGCTTGGCAAGTTTTATTGCAGGATTTGCCAAGCTCGCGCACGTAGCTGAGTCCGAAGATCGCTCCGGTAACTGGAGGCGGGTTGGTGAACGTCCAGGTTTGTCCGCCGTCGGAAGAAGATGCGGTTCGCGCGTTATCGGGTCGCTGGGGTCAAGGTCGCCTCCGCCCACAATGCCGTTCAAGGGATTGCGGAAATCGACGGTGAACGCACCGGCGCTGTCGGAACTGTACAGCGGAGTGTCGTAGGCATTCCAGGTATCGCCGCCGTCGGTAGTGGCGAGAATGCGTGCTATGGAGGCGCCTCCGGTCGCAATCCAGGCGTTGTCTTCTCCCTGAGTCGCGACACAGGTGTCGCTGGAAGAAAACGAGAATTCACCGGACAAAGCCGGCGGCATATTATCGGCGATGCTCTCCCACGCCATTCCATCGGTGGTGCGGAGATCGGGGAATACTCCATTGACGGAATCGCTGTGGGCGATGCCGCGAGTCGGCGTCCAGAAGGCGAAGCAATCGTAGAACGCGCCTACCAGCTCATTCTTGAACTGCATGGTCCAGGTGGCGCCGGCGTCTTCGGTCTTGTAAATGCGAAAGTCTGTCGGGGCGTTTCCAATGGAGAGCAGATAGGCGACGGTGTCGCTCACGCCGCGCACACCACGGAATTGCAGCCACTCGGCGCCCTTCACTATGCCGGACTTCCAGGTCTTTCCGCCGTCGGTGGTAAGCAGGAATGTGCCGTGAGTCCCAGCGGCCCAAACTACTTTCGAATTCACGGGGCTAACCGTAATCAGTAATTCTGAAACGCCGCTGTTTTGCGGAGTCAACTTGGGTTGGTAAAGTTTTTGGGCGAAGGTCAGGGTGGCGAAAGCCGCAATCAGCAAAATAACGAGAACTGTACGGGGGATACGCATAGGGGTCACTCCTTATCGTCTTCCATGACAACTTGTCTGACGGAAATGCACTTCCCGAGAATTCGGGCGATTGGCCCTCAGGAGCGGTGCATCTCGATGGACAAGAGCTGCTCTTCGGAGCGGGCAGGCGGGGCAATTGTAATACGAAGGAGCGCCCGCTGTCGTGCGAAAGCCGCCATTGCCGCTCGGTTGTGAACCGGCTCCGGTTGTGAGATACTAAAAGTAGCAAAAGGGCCGGATTTGTTCCGGCCTTTTCCTATTGCGACGAAATCCGGCTCGCGCTTCTGGCGCGGGCCATTTTTTTTTTGGAGGAGAATATGACCGAATTTCGAGGAAAGCGCGTCACTCACGAATACATGCAAAGCAATGCCGCCCCGCCAGTGAAAGTTTTCCCGTTGCTGTGTCCGGTGCGAGAAGCCGATTGGGTTCCCGGATGGCAATACCGGATGATCCATTCGCTATCGGGAGTCGCGGAAGCGGGCTGCGTGTTCGCAACCCCGAACGAGGACGGCTCGGAGACGATCTGGATGGTCACCGAGTATGCGCCCGCCGCGTTTCGCATCGGATTCGCGTGGGTGAATCCGGGCCTCGTGGCGGCATGGATCAGAATCTCGTTGGCCGGGAACGAACAAGGCACGACGGAAGCGCGCATCTGCTACTCCTACACGGCGCTGTCGGACGCTGGCAATCGCGAGGTGGAGCGCTACGACTGGGATTGGTTTGCGCACAAGATGCGAAGCTGGGAGGAAGCGATAAACCACTATCTTAAAACCGGAAAGCTGCTGGATGCTGCGGGGTGGGAATGACCAGGATTTGCGCGGTGTCAGTCGGCAGGCGTGGCCGCGCGGCGATATCTCCACCACAAATACAGCGCGACCACCACGGCCACAATCAGCCCGGCGATATTGAAGCGCTGCATGGCACGCATCAAGCTGCGCCAGTGTTGTCCGAAGAGATAGCCGACGCTGGCCATGAGTGTGACCCAGGCGGCGGCACCGAGAAAGTTGAAAAGAGTGAAAGCCTTCCAGCGCATGCGCAGGACGCCGGCGAGTGGACCGGCGAATACGCGCATGCCGAAGATGAAGCGGGAAAAGAAAATGGCGACTGCTCCGTAGCGTTCGAACATCTCTTCGCCGCGCTTTAGCGTGGCCGGCGCAATTCGAAAAATGCGTTCGTAGCGGTCGAGCAGCGGACGCCCGCCATACTCGCCGATGGCGTAGCCCAGATTGCCGCCGAGGGTGGCGGCAGCGGTGGCGACGACGATAATCCAGCCGAGATGGAGCCGGTGTTCGGAATACGCCAGAAAACTGGCCAGCAGGAGCGTGATCTCGCCGGGAACGGGAAGGCCAGCGCTCTCCCAGAGGAGGGCCAGAGCGACGGCCCAGTAACCGTACTCAGCGATGAAGGCGCGGAGGAATTGAGAAATATGCATGAAGCGAGTAAAGAAGCTCTCAGCTCTCAGTTCTCAGCTCTCAGAGCGTCGTGTTTCGCTGAGTACTGGGAACTGAGAACTGGGAACTTGGGTGAGCCTTGAGGAAATCGACTAGGGCGCGGTTGAAACCTTCGGGCTCCTCTTCGTAGGGCAGGTGTCCGACGTCCTCGAATGCTATCAGACGCGCGTCGTGAAGATTCTGGCGCAACGGCTCGGCTGAGCGAAAATCCACAGCGCGGTCGTTCGTTCCCCAAATTAGCAGCGTGGGGTAATCGCGAATTTTAGGGAGCGCGGCTTCCAATTCCGCGAGGTCCGCCGTCCAGTTCTTAAGGATGTGTGCGGCGTGGCGGAACGCGTGATTCTTGATTACGGGCATGCGGTAGCCTGCGAGAGAATCGGGGGGAATTTTTGCGCCGTCGCTGAACAGGCGGCGCAGCCACAGGTAGTCGAAGGAACGCCAACGCTCGATCGTGTGGCGGAAGAAGAGCGAGCCCAGAGGAGAGGCGAGCAAGGGCGCCAGTCGCTTGCCATGCGGCGACCAGGGATTAACGGGCGCTACCAGCACCAGCCGCTGCAAGCGTCGTTTTTTTTGCTCCGTATTTTTTCGCTCCGTGCAGATGGCAGCCACCATGATGGCAACGCCTCCACCGTGGGAAGTTCCGAGCAGATCGAAATCTTGGATGCCCAGGGCATCCGCGAATTGCAATACGCGCTCAGCGGTGGCACGTACGGTGCAGTCCATGCCTGGGCTTGCGGTCGAAAAGCCGGCGCCCAGATTGTCGATGGCATACACGGTCGCGTGGGGCGCGAGCGCGGGAATGGTGAATCTCCAGGAAAAGGCATAGCCCATCAGCCCATGCACCAGGATGAGCGGCGGGCCGGAACCGGCCTTCAGATAGCGCATGCGTCCGGCGGGGAGATCGAGCCAAAGCTCCTCAATCTGCGGGCTCGATGTTTCGCCAATCGCGGCGGGGCGCGGGTTGCGATCGCGGGCGGGGCCAAATTTTTCTTCGGGATTTTGGGTTTCTGTGGGCAACGAAATCCTCGCATACAGGTTCTTACTGATTGATATCGCCTCTATTGCTTGGGGGAGCCAAAACTGGTTCCCCTATTTTTTTTAGCAAAGTTTGTGTTCGACCCCAGCGAGTCATAGAATACGACCATGTTCGACGAGAGCCCTTCGGCGGGCGGTGCTGAACGCAAGAGCCTAGCGATGTCGCTGGTGGCTGGCTTGCTGATTGCCGGCTCGTGTTTCGCTCTCCTGTTCGTAGTCATGGCTCATCTAATCCCCTTGTTCGCCCGCTTCACCGAATCTCCCTACGCGAGGTTGCTCCCCGTGGTTTCGACCCTCCTCATTTCGGTCGGCGGATCACTACGTTACTTGGGCCGACGTGGTAGGCGCGTGCCGGCGCGTCCTCGCCATCCCTAGAGCCAGCCCTTAGGTCTCTTCCGCATATCCTCCTGCATCAGTTCGCCGACGCTCCAACACTCGCCGGAACCGCGTTCTGCGCTTTTTTCTGCCTCTTGCCCAGCAGTCTCTTCAGCACCCGAATGCCTTTATCCACGTGCTTTTCTTGCAGCAGAAACGGTGGGAGAAAGCGCAGGACGGTGTCCTGGGTCACGTTGAAGAGCACGCCCTCGGCTAGTCCCTGCTCGACCAATGGACGCGCGGGAATGTCGAGCACGAGGCCCTGGATGAATCCTCGGCCGCGAACCTCGCGGGTAGCAGCGTATTTGTCGACGAACTCCTGGAGTTGCTGATGCAGGTAGCCGCCCACTTTCACCACGTTTTCGAGCAGACGCTCTTCTTCTACTATGGCGAGGTATTCAAGGCCGACGCGGCAGGCTAACGGACCTCCGCCGAATGTCGTTCCGTGTTGCCCGGGAGAAATTGCGTCGGCGAAATTTTGCTTCGACAAGAACGCTCCCAGCGGGACTCCGGCAGCGATGGGCTTGGCTATGGTGACGATGTCGGGCACCACATTGAAGCTTTGGAAGGCGAAGATCTTGCCGGTGCGTCCAAGACCGCACTGGATCTCGTCGAAGATCAGAGCGGCGTGATGATGATCGGCCACAGTGCGGCACGCGAGCAGGAATTCTTGCGAACACTCGAGGATGCCGCCTTCTCCGAAGATGGGTTCGAGCACGATGGCGCAGGTGTTGGCGTTGACGGCCGCGTCCAGCGCTTGGACGTCGTTCTGCGCCACAAAGGTGACGTTATCGAGCAGCGGCTCGAAACCCTTGCGATATTTATCCTGGCCGGTCAGGGACATGGCGCCAAAGGTCCGGCCATGATACGAACCTTGCAGCGCCACGAGTTGCGACTTGGCTTCACCTCCTGCTTTGTGGCCGGCGAGACGCGCCAGTTTGATAGCGCCTTCCATCGCCTCGGTGCCGCTGTTTGAAAAGAAAACGCGGTCGAGGCCTGAAAGTTGGCAAAGACGCTCGGCTAGTTGTCCCTGATATTCGTTGTAGTAGAGATTCGAAATGTGAATGACCCGCGCGGCCTGTTCGCGGATGGTCTTCACGATCCGCGGATGCGCATGGCCCAGCGCATTGACGCCCAAGCCGGCCACAAAGTCGAGATATTTTTTGCCTTCGAAGTCGTAGAGGAAAACACCATTGCCGCGCTCAAAGGCTACGGGATAACGATTGTAGGTGGGGAGAAGAAAACGTTTTTCCAGATCGACGATTTGTTCGAGGCGAGACATAAGTAGATTTTAGAACGCGCGCGACAAAGACGCGATGCTGGCGACCTTCGTCCCGAGCAACACCTACCACGGAGACACAGAGTCACGGAGAAAACTTCAAAATCTGTAAAAGCCGACGGTTTTTCCTATCCTTTGAATTTCTCCGTGACTCTGTGTCTCCGTGGTAGGTTCTGGTTGGTTCACGAACGGCCGGAGATCGTCTGGTTTCCGGCCTCTGCTACAATTTCGACATTCTTGTGGGGGTGTCCATGGTACGAAATGCTGCCCGAATTCTATGGTTGCTGGTTGCAATTGCGTTGCCCGCGTTAGCGCAGAGTGGCGCTACTGATGCTCGCCTGAAACACAGTTTCCGCTTGCCGCAAAAGAATGGGTGGACGTTTGTTCATCTGGAGGGGCAACCCGGCGAGATCGGGTTCCAGAA
The DNA here is from genome assembly GCA_963785265.1 of uncultured Acidobacteriaceae bacterium. Lineage (GTDB taxonomy): Bacteria > Acidobacteriota > Terriglobia > Terriglobales > Acidobacteriaceae > Acidiflorens. Next base: position 424,233 of record CAWAUN010000001.1, read on the forward strand.
TGGCTATCTGCTGGCCCCGGAAATCGACGACATGTTGCGCGTGACCAAACTTGAGGAGACGCACGACGACCGGAAAGACTGGCAGTTTTTTCGCGAGGCCGCTCGCAACATGATGTGGCCGCGCATTGACCAGGAGTATCGCGAAGAGTTGCAAGGCATCGCGGACGGTGCCAACGCCAAGGGCGTGAAGCTGGATCTGTGGGACGTGGTCGCACTCAACGCCGCCGAGGAGTGGGAATACTACGTTAAGCAATACGACAAGGAGCACGGCATTCAATCGGCTGCGTCGCTGGTGGCGCCGGAGCATTGCAGCGCGTTTGTGGCGACCGGCAGCTATACCAAGGACGGCAAGATCGTGATCGCGCACAACAACTGGACCAGCTATCTGGATGGGCAGCGCTGGACGATCATTTTCGATATTGTTCCCGCGAAAGGCAGCCGCATGCTGATGGATGGGCTGCCAGGGGTGATTCACAGCGCGGACGACTTCGTCATCAACTCGGACGGCATCGCAATTACGGAGACGACGATCGGGCACTTTTCCGGGTATGACCCGGCCGGGATTCCGGAGTTTGTGCGGGCGCGCAAAGCAGCGCAGTATTCCAAATCGATTGATGACTTTGCCCGCATCATGAAAGAGGGCAACAACGGAGGCTACGCCAATAACTGGTTGATCGCCGATGTAAAGAATAACGAAATCGCCAGCCTCGAACTGGGACTTAAGAACGTGACGCTGGAACGGAAGAAGGACGGGTACATCGTCGGCTCCAACTTCCCGGTTAACGAGAAACTCATCCGCGAGGAAACGGATTTCGATACGAAGGATATGAGTGCGAGCGCCAACGCCCGGCACGTCCGTTGGGAGCAACTGATGGCTGAGTACAAGGGGAAGATTGACGTGGCGGCCGCGGAACGTTTTTTGGCGGATCATTACGACACGTTCTCCAAGAAGGAAGAAGCTGACGAGCGCACGCTCGATGGGCACATCGACCTTTCGGTGCGGGGCTCGGAACCTTGGCAGCCACCTTTCGGGATCGCCGGCGCGGTGCAGAACAAGGCAGCCGATGCAACGATGGTGAGCCAAATGTCATTTGCGGCGGCGGCGGGCCATGCCTGTGGGAAGAACTTCAAGGCGCAAGAGCATCTGCGGGAGCATCCGGAATTTAGCTGGGAGCAAGGGTTGTTGCGGGATATGGATGCGTATCCCTGGACCACGTTTTCGGTGGCACACTAGGCCCACGACATGCCGTCAGGATTGGTCGGGCGGCTTTGGGGGTCCCTTAGGATTGTCGGGGTCAATGCCGGCTGCGGCCATGATGGCACGTCCCAGTTCTTCGGCGGAAACCGTTAAGCCCTCGGCAGCTGCCGTGCCAGCGTCTTCCAGCGTGGGCGCAACGAAACGGTAGCCGTGTCCGACCACGGTTTTTAGATATTGGGGTTCGTCTACGTCGTCGGCCAGGGCGCGGCGGACCTTGCGGATGGCGGTATTGATTCCCTGCTCGACGTCGACGAACACATCCTTGCTCCACAACTCGCTGGCAATCTGCTCGCGGGTGACCAGTTGGCCCCTCTTTTCAACCATAAACATCAGCAATTGCAGCGGCAGGCCCTCCAGCTTGACCGTGCGACCGCTGCGGGAGAGCGTGAAGCGGCCGTAATCGAGTTCGAAGTCGTCGAAGCGGACTTTCTTATCGGGCACGGCTAAGCTCCTCGGCCAGTTGCCACAGATACGTTGCTGTCGTCAGCGGCGGCAGCCGAGCTGCGCTCGGCTTGGACGGGCGAGGGCGCCCGTCCCTACGCGAACAACTGCAATCCGCACTAAATTTGGCGTTAGAAATTCTGTTCTCCGGGGCTGGCCGTGTCAAGCACACGACGGTAAATTTCTTCAGATTAATTCAGACTGCTTCAGACTGGCTCCATGGACGTTTCCGGCAATCGGGAGCAATATCACACTCACTTGCGGGATTTACTCACCGCTCCCGAGCGAGTCGAAGCTAGGCGAGTCTGGTGGGACCAGTAAGTGAGGGGTTCGGGAAACGGGGAAGGTTCTCGAACCCCTCAAAACCAAATTAGGGAAGGGTTTGGGCACGTCACCTAACTTCAGTTCAGAAACAGGCCAACCACCACATCCGCTAAACTCCCTCATGCATACCCAGCTCCCAGACCCTCTTCCCCCGCCCGCGATCACCCTCAGCGCCTGACAGTTCGCTCGGCTCCTAAAGGTGCATCTCAATTTGAAGCACTTGTGGCATCGCTAAAGCGATGCCCTGATACGAACCGTACACGAATCATACGAACCGTATCTGAATCGCAGGGAGTTATGGCATCCCGAAAAACAGAAGCTACCTTCCAAAATTCATAGCCGCCCTTCCAAAACCTCTCTATAATTGTGGAAGTTGCTCTATGGCAGTGACTTACTAGCGCTGGGCTGGATTGGAGGGTGGCAGTGAAGTTGCAGATGCCTGAAAGGCGTCGAATGTCTGGCCACGACGCGCAGTCGTTCCTGCCCATGAACCGCGAATTTGAGGCTCGGTTTACCGCCATCCTGTTGACTCTCCTGACAGCGGCGGCGGTCTTGTTCGCGGGTTTCAACTACAAGAGCGAACACCAGATTGCGATCCCCGACGATGGCGCTTGGTGGATGGAGCGAAATGGCCACCTCGTAGCGGATCGACTGGAGCCGAACGGTCCGGCAGAACGGGCTGGAATCCGGCGCGGGGACGAGGTTGTCAGCATCAATGGCCGCAGTGTAGACACGGCCGCGGCGATTACCCACCGACTGTATGATTCGGGCGTCTGGTCGAAGGCAACTTACTCGCTGATCCGCGGCTCCGTTCCTCTGGATGTGGAAGTAGTGGTGGTTCCGGCCGAGCGCTCGATGAACGATTGGCTGCGGCTGATTGCGCTCATCTACCTGGGAATCGGGCTTTATGTGCTGCTCCGGCGCTGGACGGCGGTGGGTTCCACGCACTTTTATATCTTCTGTCTGGTGTCGTTCGTTTTCTACTCGCTGCACTACACCGGGAAGTTCAACGCTTTTGACTGGTGCGTGCTGTGGGCGAATGAGCTGGCGTGGCTATTGCAGCCGGCGTTGTTTCTGCACTTCGCGTTGACTTTCCCGGAACGGCGGGCGTTCGTCAGCAGGCACCGCTGGTCGATTCCGCTGATCTACCTGCCCGGAGCGGTGCTGCTGGGCATAGAAGTTCTGACGCTTCAGTTCCTGAAAGCCAGCAATTCGCTGCTCTTCAATCTGAACCGGGTGCATTGGGCTTACCTGACGATCTTATTCTTTTCGGCAGCGGCGGTTCTGTGGAACAACTACCGGCGGGCCACGACTCCGATTCTGCGGCAGCAACTCAAGTGGATTACGCGCGGCACAATTCTGGCCATCGTTCCGTTTACCCTGTTTTACGTCGGGCCGTATGTGCTGGGCGTGATGCCTTCGCTCACCATGAAGGTGTCGGTGCTGTCGCTGGGATTGCTGCCGCTCACGTTTGGATACGCCATCTTCCGCTACCGGCTGATGGACGTGGATCTGATCTTCAAGCGCGGCATGGCTTATACGCTGGCGGCGGCGGCGATCGTGGGCGTGTATTTTGCGGGCGTGGCCGCGATTGCCGAACTCGTGCATACGCGCGTGCCGAGTTCCGGACCTTACGGGTTGATGATCGCGGTGGTGGTCACGGCGCTGCTGTTTGATCCGGTGCGGAAATGGATTCAGGAAAAGATCGATCAGTTCTTCTTCCGCACCGGTTACGACTACCGGCGCACGCTGATCGAGTTCGGACGCGAGTTAAGTTCGGAAACCGACCTCGACAAAATGCTTTCTTCGCTGGTCGACCGGCTGGCGCGCACGCTGCTGGTGGATCGCATCGCGATTTTTCTCGGCAACAGCGACTCTTCGCGTTTTGAATTGTCGAAGTCGTTCGGGATCGCGCACGTGACCGGTCTCGATCTGGCGTTTCTGGCAAAACCGCGAATCGAAGATGCTGCCGGACACATCTTCTTCGAAAATACGCACCAGTTGCCGCGAGAGGATGCTGCGGCGCAAGAAGCCATCGCACGTCTGGATCTGAATTACTACATTCCGTGCCAGGCCCGGCAAAAAACCGTCGCTTTCCTTGGATTAGGAAAGACGATGCAAGGCGACTTCCTTTCCAGCGAAGACGTGGAGCTACTGCAGGCGCTGGCGGGATACATCGGCATTGCGATTCAGAATGGACGCCTGTACGCGTCGCTCGAGCAGAAAGTCAGCGAGTACGAGCGGCTCAAGGATTTCAACGAGAACATTGTGGAATCCATCAACGTGGGCGTGATGGCGGTGGATCTGCAGGACCGCATCGAATCGTGGAACTCGCAGATGGAAGTGATGTATGCGCAGCCGCGATGGCAGGTGGTGGGACGATCGTTGAGTGAAGTCTTACCGGCGGCTTTTGTCGAGGAGTTTTACCGGGTGCGGCAGAATCCGGGGATCCGCAATCTTTATAAGTTCCGGCTGGTAACCCCTACGGGCGATTCGCGCATCGTAAACGTTGCCATGGCGCCATTGGTCACACGCAAATTCAACGTGGTGGGTCGGCTGGTGATTATGGACGACATCACGGAGAGGATTGACCTCGAGGTCCAGCTCACCCAGGCCGACAAACTTTCTTCGATCGGGCTAATGGCGGCGGGCGTGGCGCACGAAGTGAACACGCCGTTGGCGGTGATCTCCTCTTACACGCAAATGCTGGCGAAGCAACTGCAGTCGGACCCGCAGAAAGCGGCGGTGCTCGACAAAATCACCAAGCAGACGTTTCGGGCTTCGGAGATCGTCAATAATCTGCTGAACTTCTCTCGCACTACGGGCACGGAATTAACGGAAATCAGCCTCAACAAGGTGATTACCGATACGCTGGCGTTGCTGGAGCACCAGTTCAAGGTGACACGCATTCAGGTGCAGACCGAGTTGAACGAAAAGCTTCCGTCGATTCTGGGCAACGCCGGACGCCTGCAGCAGGTGTTTCTGAATTTGTTCCTGAATGCCAAGGACGCGATGAGCGGGGGCGGGGTGCTGAACGTGGCGACGCTGAACGGCGAATACGTCAGCGTGCGCGTCTCGGACACCGGCTCAGGGATTGCTCAGGAAAACATTGACCGCATCTACGATCCATTTTTCACTACCAAGACTTCGCCCGCCGAAGGCCAGAGTCGCGGCACTGGACTTGGACTCTCCGTTACCTACGGCATCATTCAGGAACACGCCGGCCAGATCCGCGTGGAAAGCCGCCCCGGCGAAGGCACGACCTTTACCCTAGATTTTCCACTAATAACGACATCGACATCGACCAGGAAGGCGATCAATGTCTGACGTTGCCATGTCCGAAGTAGCGGCCATCTCGCGACGAAATACGCCGGAGAACACGCCAGCAAGCGCGGGCAGAATCCTGATTATCGACGACGAAGCGGAAATCCGGGAATCGCTGGAGACGCTGCTTCAACTTGAGGGCTATACCGTCGTCAGCGCCGCCAGCGGACTCGAAGGCATGACGCAGATTGGCGAGCGCACTTTTGACGTGGTGATGCTCGACCTGGCTTTGCCCGACAAGAACGGGATGGACGTGCTCACCGAGATTCGGCTGTTGCATCCGCAGCAGGCGGTGATCATGATCACGGCTTATGGCACGGTAGAGAATGCGGTTCGCGCCATGCAGTCGGGCGCCACCAACTTCATCCAGAAACCGTGGGACAACGAGAAACTGCTGGCTGACGTGCGTGCTGCCGTCGCCCGCCAGAAGGCGGAAGAAGAAAACATTCAACTGAAGCGCGCGCTCAAGCAGCGCTACAACTTTGAGAACATCGTGGGCAAAAGCGAGCCCATGCTGAAGATTTTCGATCTCGTGGCGCAGGTGGCGCCCAGCCGCTCGACGGTGCTGCTGCAAGGCGAAAGCGGAACGGGCAAGGAACTGATCGCCAAGGCGATTCATACGAATTCCACCCGCCGCGACCGGCCGTTCGTGCCTGTCAACTCCGGATCGACACCGCCTGACCTGCTTGAATCCACCCTGTTTGGACACGTCAAGGGCGCGTTTACCAGCGCGGTGGCTTCGAAGAAGGGCCTGTTTGAAGTGGCCGACCGGGGCACGCTTTTTCTCGACGAGATTGGCACCATGAGCATGGACACGCAGAGCAAGATTCTGCGCGTGCTGCAAGACCGCAAGTTCATGCATTTGGGCGGCGTGCAAGAAATTCAAGTGGACGTGCGGATTATCGCCGCCACCAACGTGGATCTGCGGCAAATGGTAGGCGAAGGTAAGTTCCGGGAAGATCTCTTCTACCGCCTCAACGTGATCACGCTCGATTTGCCGCCGCTGCGGCAGCGCCGCGAAGATATTCCGTTGCTGGTGCAACACTTCCTGCAGAAATATTCCGCGGAAAATGAGATGCCGAAGCGCCGCCTTACTACCGAGGCGTTGCGTCCGCTGGTGAGCTACGCGTGGCCGGGAAACGTCCGCGAACTGGAAAATACCATTGAGCGTGCCGTGGTGCTGTCTTCCGACAGCGACATTGGCCCTGATTTACTGCCCGACCACATTGTGGGACGGGGCAGCACGGTTCCGGCTTTGGACGCCAGTGCCGGGGCAACACTATTCAGCATTATGGAAGACTGCGAGCGCCGGATCATCACCGACATGCTGGAAAAATGCGGCTGGAACCAGACTGAGGCGGCGGAACGCTTCCACGTACCCCTTTCCACGCTGAATCAGAAAATCAAACGCCTGGCCATTGAGATCAAGAAGAAGAACAACCACCGCGAGTAGCGATCGGGTGATCGGGTCATCTGAACCCCCCGGACCTTAGATCACCCGATCACCCGATGACCAGATCACCCGATGCTTTCTGTCTCTGCTATAGTTCCCTGAGCAGAATTTTGCCGACCTTACATGGCGCTCGAACTCGAACTGTTTTCGCCGATTGAAGTCGCCAAAGATATCGCGGCGGCGGTCCAGGAATACACCCTGCTGTCAGCGCAATCGCTGGCGAACTTCTTCCGTCGTCCGCTCTACATGGGCGACATGCTGCAGCAGGCGGACCTGATCGGCGTCGGCTCCCTGCCGATTGTAGTTCTCACCGGGCTTTCCGTTGGCGCGCTGCTGGCGCTGAATGCGGCCAGTACTTTGCAGCGGTTCGGCGGGGTCACACTCATAGGCCAGCTCGTATCGCTTGGCATGGTCACCGAACTGGGCCCGCTCATCACCGGCTTGATGGTGGCGGGACGCAATGCCTCCGGGATGGCCAGCGAACTGGGCTCGATGAAGGTGACCGAACAGATCGATGCCATGCGTGCGCTGGGCACCGACCCCACCAAGAAACTGATTACGCCCCGCATCGGAGCCACGGCGTTCATGCTGTTTTTCCTGACCATCATCGCCGATTTGCTCGGGCTGATCGGCGGATATGGGGTGGCGCATCTGCTGTTTGGGGTGGACACGAACCAATACTGGACTTCAGTCTGGCAGATTCTGGTCTTCCGCGATGTGTTCACCGGCCTGATCAAGCCCGTGCTGTTTGGGTTCATCATCTCCACCGTGGGCTGCTATTACGGCATGGCCACGAAGGGCGGAACACAGGGAGTGGGGCGTTCGACCACGCAGGCGGTGGTCGCTTCTTCGGTGCTGATCCTGATTGTGGACTTCTTCGTTACGAAATTGATCTTCGCAATCTTTGGTTACAGGTAACCGATGCCGGCTCCTACTCTGCCCAGCGAAAATCCGGCAGCTTCGGCGGTAAAGCCTTCTGGCTATGCCATTGAGTTCGACAACGTTTCCATCGCGTTCGACGAAAAAGTTGTGCTCAATGGCGTTTCGTTTCAGTTGCGGCACGGAGAAACCAAGGCGCTGTTTGGCGTCGCCGGGTCGGGCAAGAGCACTCTGCTCAAACTCGCCATCGGATTGTTGCGGCCCGACAGCGGGCGCATCTTCGTGCTCGGCGAAGAAGTCACGCGCATGTCGGAACAGGAACTGTTCGAACTGCGCCGCCGTGTGGGTATCGTGTTCCAGGAAAGCGCGCTTTTCGACTCGCTCAAAGTTTATGAAAACGTCGCGTTCCGCCTGATGGAAGAAGGATTCCCCGCCGATGAAACCGAGCAGCGCGTGCGCGAAGTGTTGCGCTTCGTGGAGTTGGAACGAACCTACGACATGCGTCCGTCGGAACTCTCGGGCGGCATGCGGCGACGCGTGGCCATCGCTCGCGCCATTATCACCGAACCCGAGGTGCTGCTTTACGACTCGCCTACCGGCGGACTCGACCCTGTGACCTCGAACACCATCGTCGAGCTCATTATGAAACAGCGCGACGTGTACAAAACCAGCGCCCTCCTCGTGACCCATCGCCTGCAGGACGCGTTCACCATGGCGACTCATCAGTTCGATAAGGCTACCAACCAGATGGTCGCTCTGCCCAAAGGCAAGCTTTGCGACGTGCCCATGAGCTTTCTGATTCTGCGCGACGCCAAAGTCATCTTCGATGGCGACGCTCATCAGCTTGCCAGTTCGCGCGACGAATATATTCGCGAATATATTTCGTAACAGGGCAGTTGTCAGCTCTCAGTTGTCAGTCTTCAGTAAAGGCGGAGCCCTCGCGTTTGGCGCTTTTCTTTTGACTACTTTTGCCCGGCAACGCCGCCGGATTTTCGTGTACGCGCTCGCGGAATCCGCCTTTCATGCCTCGAGCCAGGCCGATCGCCGATTCGCCAAACTTGTCGCGCAGATGATCTGCGGCCGCGAGCGCCTTCTGCCAGCGCTGGTCCCGCGAGGGCTCCAGCAGATCGAGTTGTGCCGGACCGGAATCGAAGTGTGACGCTTGCACTCCCAGCAATCGCACCGGCGCGCCGGGTTTCCAGTTGGCGAAGAACAGACGCCGCGTTTGCTCAAAAATCTGGTTATCCATTTGCGTCGGCTGCTCGAGGGAATGCGCTCGCGTGATGGTCGTGAAATCTTTGTAGCGCAATTTCAGCTGCAGCGTGCGCGCGAAGTAGCCGCCCTCGCGCAAGCGGCGGGCGACCATCTCGCTGAGACGCATGAGCGTGGACTGCAGGCGCTCGGCGTCATTCGTGTCTTCGTCGAAGGTGTGCTCATGGCTGATCGACTTCGGATCGACATTTTCTCCGACCTCATTGTCGAACCATCCACCCGCATCTTCGCCGCGCGACTTCCCTGCCAGCGCGAGGCCCCATTTTCCGAAGCGGTGTTCGAGATCACGGTCGTCGAGGCTGGCCAGATCGCCAACTTTCTGAATGCCGATAGCGTGCAGCTTTTGCTCCATCACCTTGCCGACGCCGGGAATGTCGCCGACCGCCAGCGGGGCCAGAAACTTTGCTTCCTGGCCGGGCAGAATCCACAGCACGCCATTCGGCTTGGCTTTGGCGGAGGAGACTTTTGCGATCAGGCGCGAAGTGCCGATTCCTATGGAGCAGTTGAGTTGCGTCGCCGACTTCATGGCGTCGTGCAGCCGGTGCGCGGAATGCAGCGGTCGTCCGTGCAGGCGCTCGGTTCCGGTCATGTCGAGATAGGCCTCATCCACCGAAGCCATTTCGACCAGCGGAGAAAAATGACCGAGCACTTCGTGCACTTTGTGCGAATACTCGCGATAGCGGTCGGGATGTCCATTCACAAAAATCGCCTGCGGACAGAGTTTCGCCGCCGTGCGCAGCGGCATAGCCGAGTGGACGCCAAACTTTCGCGCCGCGTACGATGCGGCCGAGACTACTCCGCGTTCGTCGCGCTGTCCGCCCACTACCACCGGCTTGCCTTTCAGCGACGGGTCGAACAACTCTTCGACCGAGACGAAAAAGGCGTCCATGTCGACGTGGAAGATGGTGCGTGCGGATGGGGTGGCCATTGGAATTGGAGCCCGGAACGCCTTGCAGAAGTGTACCGCGAGACTGTCGGCTCACGTGAAGTGGTCTTCGTCGCCTTTCCACTGAAGGTCAGTCCACTGAGTGTCCCACTTATCGCGCATTATGCGATGAGCCTAATTCGCGAGGTAAACCATGCGCCCTTGGATTCAAGAGGCGCTCGACGCGCTCGGGTTCGCGCGCTATGACCTTTAGATATGCCCTCGTGGGTTGATCCGGTTGCGCGCGGCCTTGCTCCCAGTCCCGGAGCGTGCCCAGAGGGATGTGGTAGCGTACAGAGAATTCCTCTTGCGTCAGGGCTAAGGCGCGGCGAACGATTCTCGCCTGCGGCGTCCGCTTCATCCGCTTGAGATCGCCTGCGGTCAGCGGTTGCGCGTCCCGGTCGGCACGAGCCGCCGCTTCAATGGCCTCCGGCGTCATGGGCCTAAGCGTTCTGCTGGAAGTAGTCGTCTTGCTCATCTTGTGTGCGCCAGCCGGCAAAACGTATAGGTCCTTCGCTTCGCTCAGGATGACAATCTAATTTTATATCGCGAACTTAACGGAACGCGCCTCTACCCCAGCACCGGCTCCTTCTTCAAATCTACCGCGGCGGCGGCAGCCGCACTAGCCCGCACCTGTCGCGCGCGTTCGTAGATCTTGCCGTACTCGCGGGCCGACGCTCCCCAGGAAAAATCTCGGGTCATTCCGTTGCGCATCAGCGTCTGCCATGACGACGGATCGCGGTAGGCGAGCAGCGCTTGTTTGATGGTCGCGAACAGCGCCTCTCCCGTGTAGTCGGTGAACTTGAAACCTGTGCCTTTGCCGGTGCGCGCATCCCAGGGCTCGATGGTGTCGTCGAGACCACCGGTGGCACGCACGATGGGAACGGTGCCGTACTTCAGGCTGTAAATCTGGTTCAGACCGCAGGGCTCGTAGCGCGATGGCATCAGGAACATATCGGCGCCCGCTTCGATCTTGTGGGCGCCGGCGTTGTCGAACGCCACCTTAGCCACAATCTTGTTCGGAAAGAGCTTGTTGATGCGCTGGAACATCTCTTCGTACAATTTGTCGCCCGATCCGAGAACGACCATGATCATCTCTTCTTGGGCCAGGCGGTCCATGATCTGGGCGATGAGATCGAAGCCCTTCTGCGCGGCGAAGCGCGACACGATGCCGATCACTGGGAGCGTCGTGTCGGTGCTCGGGATTCCGAAGGCTTGCAGCAAATCTTGTTTGCATTTTGCCTTGCCGCTTAGATCCTGCGACGAATATTTGGCGGCGATAAATTTGTCGGTCTGCGGACTCCATTCATCGTAGTCGACGCCGTTCAGGATGCCGGTTACGGTTGCGGCGCGGTTGCGGAGCACGCCCTCGAGGCCGAAGCCATATTCGGTGGTCTGAATCTCCTGACTGTATTTCTTGCTGACGGTGGTGATGTAATCTGAATAGACGAGCGCGCCTTTGAGAAAATTCACCTGGCCAAAAAATTCCATCTTCGTCATCGTCAGCAGGTCCCAGGGCAGCATGAGCAGCGGAAGAGTATCGGGCGGGAACAGGCCCTGATATCCCATGTTGTGGATGGTGAAAACGGTGGCGACTTCACGAAACGCGGGATCTTCGGCGTAGAGCGTACGCAGCATTACCGGCACGAGCGCGGACTGCCAGTCGTGGCAGTGGAACACATGCGGCACGCCCAGCACTTTGGACGCCTCGAGCACCGCCCGCGAAAACATGGCGAAGCGCTCGGCGTTGTCGGGATAGTCGGCGGCGGGGGTGCCATAGAGAGCATCGCGGTCGAAGTATTGCGGATAATCCACAAAATAAAACCTGATTCCAGCGGGCGCATTCGTGGTCGCAGTGACTACCGAGCAGAAACGATACTTATCGTCAAAGGGGATGGTGATACTGCGCACGACGGTTTGCGGGTCGGTGAGCTTCGTTTGGCGATAGCGCGGGACATACACGCTCACCTGGTGTCCGAGAGCGGCGAGGGCGCGGGGCAGGGCGCCTACGACGTCGGCCAGTCCGCCAGTTTTGGAAAAAGGAACGCACTCGGATGCTGCGAAAGCGATATGCATTGCGAAGGGACCTCCTGAGCGAGAACTCGACAAGCCCTGCTCACGTTATGATGATTGCGGTGGAGATGCGGGACATCTGTAATTTGTGATTTGAAATTTGTAATTGGAGATCGTCGGATGCTCCTTTCAATTGCAAATTACAAATTGCAAATTACAAATCCAATTCAGTTTAATGCCGGGCAGAAAGAGGGTCAACGTGGTGAAGGGCGCTACGGTACAAACGAGTTCGCGCAAGCCTCGAATGGGACAGCATTTTCTGGCGAGCGACGCAGCCGCTCTGCGCATTGTTGAGGCTCTGGGCGATGTGTCGCAGGCGACGGTGCTGGAGATTGGTCCAGGGCGCGGCGCCCTCACCGACTTGCTGGCACGGAGGGCGCGGCGACTGATCGCGGTGGAATTAGACCGTGTTCTTTCCGCGCAGCTGCGCATGAAGTTTAACATGCAGCAGAATGTTGAAATTATCGAAGGTGACATCCTCACGATTGAACTGGACACCGTGTTCGGCGCTAAGCCGGGCAGCTTGCGGACGGGCTTGAACTTTGCGCCCGAACCGGTGCGCGTCGTCGGCAACCTGCCGTATTACATTACTTCCGATATTCTTCTGCGGCTGCTGGAATATCACCGCTACTTTTCTACGATTGTCATCATGGTGCAGAAAGAGGTTGCCGATCGGCTGGCGGCATCGGCTGGAAGCCGCGACTATGGGTTGCTTTCGGCTACAGCGCAACTATACGGACGGATCGAGCAACTTTTCACCCTGCCGCCGGCAGCATTTTCTCCGCCTCCCAAGGTTCATTCCAGCGTGGTTCGGATTACGATCAAGCCTCGGCTGGAGGTGCTTCGGGTTCCGGAGGCGGAGTTCATCGAGTTTTTGAAACTTTGCTTCGGACAGAAGCGCAAGACACTGTGGAACAATCTGAAGACGGCGTACGATGAAGACGTGCTGCGGGCGGCTTTGGCGAAAAGCGGAGTGAAACCTGCGATTCGGGCCGAGGCGCTGCCGATTGAGCGAACCGCCGCTTTGTTTCGCGCGCTGAGTGACGGCGGCTCGTAATTTTTTGCAGACTTTGTTTCGCTCGCGGCTTTTCGCGGGCAGGAGTCCGGGCAAGAGTCCCCGCGGCCACATACTCCACACAGGCTACTTTATGACTTCCGCTGTGCGAACTCCCGCTGTGGCCGGCAGGTTTTATCCCGGCCGCGCTGACGAACTGCGGCGCGACATTCAGAACTACACTGCGGCGCCAGAAAATCTTCCTAACTCTGGCCTCATCTCCGCTATTGGATGTGTCGCTCCCCATGCGGGATATATTTACTCCGGCGCGGTGGCCGGGGCAGTCTATTCGCGTCTGGAAATCCCCACGCACTGCGTCATTCTGTGCCCTAATCATACGGGCAAGGGACGTCCGCTGGCGGTCATGACGAGCACGACTTGGCAGACTCCGCTGGGTGATGTCGCAGCGGACGCGGAAGTCGGCCAGCGTTTGCTGCGCCGCTTCCCGGCACTCGAAGAAGACAGCGCCGCGCATCGCGGCGAACACGCCATCGAAGTCCAGCTTCCTTTTCTGCAGGCACGACAGCCGGAATTGCATATCGTTCCGATCACGGTTGGTACCAGCAACTTTGAAGTCCTCCGCGGATTGGGCGAAGCGCTGGCCGATGTGATCGCCGAAGTGGAAGAAGATGGCAAGGAGAAAGTGTTGATCGTGGCTTCCAGCGACATGAACCACTATGAATCCGACACGGTTACTAGGGTCAAGGACCGCAAGGCGATCGAACGCGTATTGGCCAGGGATGCGCGCGGACTGTGGGAAGTCGTGATGAATGAAGACATCACCATGTGCGGGTTTGGGCCAACGGTTGTCATGCTCACGGCGGCCAAGCTCTTGGGAGCAACCTCAGCCACGCTGGTCAAATACGCAACTTCGGGCGAGGTTTCCGGCGATTACGAATCTGTGGTTGGATACGCGGGCATCATCGTGCAGTAATCATCTTGCGGTAATCAAGGCGTGTGGAGAAGAAAAAAGGCAGCCAATTTGGGCTGCCTTTTTTCAGGAAGCAATTTCTGCCTCAGTGATGCGACGATGCGGCAGCAGGCGCGGCCGATCCGTGTTGAGTTCCTGCAATCCCCGGTGTATGTGCTCCGTGATTTGCATCGAAACCAGAACTTGCGCCGAAGCCGCGTCCCGACTGCATGGGAGAAAAGGGCTGAATGGTTGAGACTTCGACCGGGCGAGATGTGCGGGCCATGGTCTTCGCAAAGCGGTCGAGGCGATCCACCGATCCGCGCGGCACTCCGAATCCGGCGGAGTTGGGATTGATAGTCAGGCGGGATGGGGCTCCCGTGGCTGGAAACGCTGTGAGGCCCAGTCCTACCATTACTGTCTGGTGCCCGCTCACGGGCGCGGTCGGCACCACCATTCCCACGGGAGCATTCACCACCACAGGAAAGGCGTTCCGCGAATTCCAGTTACCGGGCTGCCACACCCATCCATAGCCGGGAGCCATGGCCCAGGCGCCGTAGTTGAAGGGCATCCAGCCCCAAGGATAGCCCGACACATACATGTAGCCAGCACCGGGATAGTAGGCGAAACCGCCAGCCAGGAACGGGTTCCAGCCGGCGCCGATGAAGTACGGCTGCCAGACGTTGCCGAAGCCGGGGACGGTCATGAAGTTACCGTAATAATTCAAGTCGCTCATGCCGTAGCCGTACGGCGAGGCAATACTCGAGTTGCCAGCGGGTGCATAACGAGCATGATATTCGGACTGCTGGCGATCCCACTCGTCGGAGGGATCATCTTTGAAATTCTTTGCGATTACGACAGCGTCTTTTTTGGCGGAATCGTCAGTCTTTAGATCTTCCTTCGGATCTGCCTTCAGGTCTGCCTTTGGATCTGCCTTCGCAAAATTGATGGTTGCGCTGTGCTTCTCGGCAACTTCAAATTCTCCGGTGGGCGAGGCGGCGCTCACTTTGCCCTTGAAGACAGCCAGACTGGCTTTGTTGGCATTGCCGAAGATCACACGAAAATGCGCGGCCTCGGACACCGAGACGGATTCGGCGGCGAAATTCAGCTGGAACTGGTCGCCCACCTTGTCTTTGCCGTAAGTTTTCGGGCGAAGATCGGCATAGACAGTGCCGGAAACCAGTTGCACGATGTTGAGCTTCTGGCCATCGTTGCCGAGGGCGAGACGACCAAAGTCGATTTCGCTGTCGGGGGCGAGGCGCAGCGCGCTGCCGTCTTCAAACTCAACTTCGGCGCGGCCATCTTTGCCCGTCTTCAGCCGCGAGCCTTCTACCACGGGCAAGTTGAGAAACGCTTTATCGAAACCGTCGCCGGCGGCGCGATCGAGTTGCACCGTGCCCTGCACTTCGCTCAAGCGGACGATGCGCGCTTTCGATTCGGCTGACGCCGAAACCACCAGAAACACTGCAGCCAGCGCGGCACACGTTGCCAGAATCTTTCCGAGTTTTGTGATCGACATAGGATCCTCCCGGGGCTACTCGCAATGATACCTAAACATTGCGAGCATGGGGTGGTTAAGTCAAGGGGGAAATCAGTCGCTCTAAAGTCCACGTAGAGAAGCGGCTTGCCGCGTCTTTGCCGCAGAGTGAGACGGGGCAAGCCCCGTCTCTACGGAAGAACCGGGGATCAGTGCACGCCTGCTCCTTGCAGCAACCGTTGGGCGCGGGCCCGGGCTATATTCATCACAGAAGGGTCAGCAATGATTTGATCCAGGATTGGGTGAATGGCGGCGACCTCGGTCAGTTGATGGCTGTGGGCCATTTCCTCCATGCGCTTGAGTTCTTCGTCTAGCGCCAGCTTCTGGTAGTGGTGATCGTATTGGAGGCGATGTCCGAATTCGAGCGTGGCCGATAGGCTCTGCAGCAGGGTGGTCAGTTCCTGGACGGCTGGGATGTTGGAGTAATTGTAGGTGGATTCGCCGCTGCGCTGCGCGTCTTTGTAGCCTAGCGTTTTCTTCCCGGTGAAGGCCATGCCTTTGCGGTGGGAATCGACGTCTTTCTGAAAATATGCGCCCTTCGCTGCGAGGTCGAAGATCTTCTGACGGGTTTCCGCGGCGAGGGTGAAGGTTAGATCGAAACTGTCGTTATCTTTATCTTTATCTTTATCTTCGCCATGAAAATCGGTGTCGTCGGAATCGGCGGACACGCGAGCGCTCGACTGGTAGCGGGCTTCGCCATCGGAGGGAATGCGAATCGAGTAGTGCTCCGGCTGGGAACTGGGAAAGTCGAGCGTGAAGGTGACCAGGGCCGGGGCTTCCGCTTGCGAACTGACGGGCGTTAAAAGCCAGAGGGCTGAAGAGACGATCAGAAAGCAGAGAGCTTGAAATGGGCGCGGCATGGGCCGCTGCCATGATTGGGGATTGCGGCACGGAGTGTCAAGGGGGAGGACGGCGGCTCTCAGCTCGAGTTGCCATGCTCCGGGCCTGCTGCCGCATTTGGACTAAGTCCGCCTTCCATGGTTCTCCCCTTGACGGATAAACCTCGGCGACGAAGAAGACAACCGCCGCACCGCCCTGTTTTGCATACTTGGGGCTCACCGATTGTGCCGGGGCATTCCATGTCGCGCCGGGTTTGACTCCTGCAGGAGCATTCATCTGCTCACTCAAATGGACCTCGCTATTGCCGGAGGAAAACATTACGACCCACCCCAGTCGAAAGGCAGACACCGATACCTGCCCGACATTCTTCAATGTCGCCGCACTCAATAGATCGGATTTTGTATGCGTGGTTGAAACCAGCAGGACAGGGCTGTCTGGCTGAGGGATTTTGACCAACACAGTCCCGTGGTCCATGCCTGATCTTAGCGCAGAGCTGCCGAGCATCGCTCGGCTGGACGGGTCCTGAGCGAAGCCGAAGGAGGGCGTCCGTCCCTACGCGGTCCTTGTTGGATCGCACAGCAGAGTACGGTCCCTAGCCAAAGGCTAAGAGCTAACGGCTAAGAGCTTATTTGCAGACTGCGGTGTAGCCCAGAACTTTGCCGCCCTTGAAGTAGATCTGGCCGGAGATCAGGCCGTTGTTGTTGATGCCGCCGGTCGCTGCGTATTTCGCACCGGTATAAACGATGTTCTCGAACACCCCATTTTCGTAGAGGAAGCCGAAGCTGTTCTCTGCCGAAAAATGGTTGCCGACTATGACACCGGAGTTGTTCACTCCGGCCAGAGCCGTTCCGTATTTGGAGTTCGGGTAATTGATGGTGGTAAAAGTACCGTTTTGCCAGAGGAAGCCGTTGCTGAACGAGCTGCTGGCATAGGCTCCAACGACCACGCCGTTGTCATTGATTGCCTGCGCATAGGTTGTCTGCGCCTTGGGATAAGCGATGGCGGTGTAGTCGCCGTTCGCCAGCATGAACCCCTTGGTTACGGATCCGCCGGCGCTGAAGCTGCCGACCACGGCTCCCAGTTGGTTCACGTCGAACACCCACGTATTGGGGGCTTTGGGATAGTTGGTGACATCGAACTGGCCGCCCTGGAGCGTGAATCCATGAATGTGCCCAGGGTAAGCGCTGTCCTGGTAGGAGCCGGCATTGACGCCACTGCCGTTACGTCCGTACATCCACGTGCCGGAGGATTTCGGGGCGGTATATTCGGTGAAGACTCCGCTGGCGGAATAGGTAAAGGCCACGGATTCCAGCGTTTTGTTGTCGACCAACTGGCCGACCACAGTGCCGTCGTCACTCACTCCGTTAACCTCGCTCAATGTGTATCCCGAGGGCGCGGAAAACGTGGTGAAGGTGCAGGACGCATTCTTCTGGGCGGCGTGCACCAGAACGGCGGGCAAGAACACGGTGATGATCACGGCGGATGCGAGATGGGGAAGGCGCATGAACTCCTCGGTTTTTCCGCTGCCTTCTTCTTGCGGAAGGCGCAGCGAGTTTTTTGAATTCGATCTAGGGTAGCTGGAGAATTGTCGGAAGTCAGCCCCTGATGTACTAACGAGTGACACGGGCCGCGGCGGATTCAGGACGAGGACGGCGGTAACTTGACGGGGTTGCCGGGGACCGCGAGCAGCCAAATAGATTTCTGAAAAACTCGAGGGCACGCCGTGGTCGTCCCTCAGCGGCTAAACAGTTTGCTGAAAAACTCGCGTTTCGTATCAGGGCATCGCTTCGTATCAGGCATAGCTTTGTATCAGGCGCCGCTTCGTATTAGGCATCGCTTCATATCGAGCATCGCTTCGTATTAGGCATCGCTTTGTATCAGGGCATCGCTTTAGCGATGCCACAAGTCCTTTAAATTGAAATGCCCCTTTAGGGGCTGGCCACTCCCCGTCACCGGGCCGCCGTTTGGCGTTCCCGCGTGGCGGCGGTGTGCAGATGGCAGATGGCGATAGCCAGGGCGTCGGCGGCGTCGGCGGGTTCGGGAATCTGATCTAGATTTAGCAGGCGCGTCACCATTTGCTGGACCTGATGTTTTTCGGCACGGCCGTATCCGACCACCGCGGATTTGATAGAGAGGGGCGAATATTCGGCGACTTCGAGTCCGGCGGAAGCGGCCGCCAGCATGGCGACTCCACGCACCTGGCCGAGTTTCAGGGCGGACTTCACATTGGCGGCGTAGAAAACATCTTCGATGGCAACGCGGTCGGGGCGGTGCCGGGCGATGAGTTCCTGAAGACCAATTGAAATGCGCGACAGGCGCATGGGCATGGGATCGCGCGGAGAAACCTTGATGGCGCCGCAGACGACGCAGACAAGGCGGTCATTATTGCGGTCATCTAGGAGCAAGTCGACGACGCCATAGCCGGTGTATTCGGTGCCGCAGTCGATGCCGAGGACGCGCATGAGGAAAGTGTAGCAGGAGAGTCTCAGCACTCGGCTATCAGCTTTCGGGTATCAGGCCTCAGTTCTCTGCGTGATAACC
Source organism: uncultured Acidobacteriaceae bacterium (assembly GCA_963785265.1). Lineage (GTDB taxonomy): Bacteria > Acidobacteriota > Terriglobia > Terriglobales > Acidobacteriaceae > Acidiflorens. The sequence continues at coordinate 443,064 of CAWAUN010000001.1, forward strand.
TAGTTACATCCGGGCATGGAAATAAATAGTCGGGCGGAGCGCATCCGCTCCACGCCAAACTCTTACACATGCTCGAAGATCAAAGCGATCATCATAGGAGCAGGCAATGAAAGTTGGAGTGCTGACGGGCGGGGGCGACTGTCCGGGGCTGAATGCAGTGATTCGGGCAATCGTGCGCAAGGGCGCGTTTCACTATGAAGACGGGTTCGTGGGATTCATGGAGGGCTGGCGCGGATTACTCGAAAACAAGACCATGGAACTCGACCTCTCTTCGGTGGGCGGCATCCTTCCGCGTGGAGGCACGATTCTGCGCACTTCGCGGACCAATCCGGCCAAGCACGACGGCGGGCTCCAGCGCTGCATTGACACCCTAAAGAAGCATGGCTGCGAGGCCCTGATCGCCATCGGCGGCGATGACACGCTATCGGTGGCACAGAGGCTCTTCGAAAAAGAAGTAAAGGTGGTCGGTGTTCCGAAGACGATCGATAACGACTTGGCTGGCACTGACTTTACTTTCGGTTTCGACACAGCTGTGAATATTGCCACCGAAGCCATCGACCGCGTGCATACGACAGCGGAGGCGCACAACCGCGTAATCGTGGTGGAAGTGATGGGACGGGCTGCGGGTTGGATCGCAGCGTACAGCGGCATCGCTGGCGGGGCCGACGTGATCCTGGTTCCCGAGGTTCCTTTCGATATCGACCAGGTGGCGGAGTTGATTCGCCAGCGCAGCGATCGCGGAAGATATTTCAGCATTGTCGTGGTGGCGGAAGGCGCAAAGTTTGCCGATGGCAATGAGAAACACTGCGGAGGCGGCCAAGAAGGAGGCCGCGATGAATTCGGGCATGTCCGGTTGGGCGGAGTTGGCTCCGCGGTGGCTAGCGAGATTGAAAAGCGCACGGGCTTCGAATCGCGGTCGGTAGTGCTCGGACACATCCAGCGTGGTGGATCTCCGACGGCTTACGACCGCGTGCTGGCTACGCGCTACGGACTGGGCGCGATCGACATGGTGCACCGCGGCGAATTTGGACAGATGGCGGCGCTGCGGGGAAATAAGATCATTTCCATTCCACTGGCCGAAGCCATTGCTTCGAATCGTAACGTGGATCGGGAAATTCTCGACGTCGCGATTGGCATTCTTGACAAGCTGGACTATAAGGTTTCTGGAATTTCCTGAACTTTCCTGACAGGAACGTGGTTTACCGCAGATGCGACTTACCACGTCTCCAGGTGACGTTTGCTTACTCAACTCGCCCATATCAAAGCGTGCAAGCAGCGCGGTATTTGCTGGCATTGGCCGGGGTTTAAGGGCATACTAGCTGAGCACTCCGCCTCGACGGGAGTTACGATTCCGAGGAGGCTTCCGTGCCCATGTTTCACGACGAAACTCAGCCCGAGAGTCATCTGGAGCGGTCCACGCCGCTTCCCTTGCAACCGTCGTCGCCGGACGCGGAAGTACAGCGGAAGCGGATGCTGATTGCGCTGGGGATTCTGCTGATGGCACTGGCAGCCGTCGTTGTGAAGGACTGGGATTTCTGGTTTCCGCCGGGCAGCGAAGCGCAGGAAGCCGCGATTCGAAGTAAGAGTAAGAGCGTAGTCCCGGCCACTCCAAGCGCCACGACAGCTACGCCCGCGCGGGAACGCAAGCCGGTGGTGAAGTCGCCGGCGCCCGCCGCCGCAACTCAAGCTCCCTTCTCGGCCACTACCGAGCGCGCTGCGCTGCCTCCGCTGCAGGTGGAAGTCGTCGCCGGAAACCGTCATATCAGCGTGCCCGCGAAAAGCAACGCCATCCATCTGGATGTGGACTCGGGTGCGACATCTTCGGCATCGAGCGCTACGGGATCTGCGCCGGGTGGGGTGGTCAGTGCCGGCGATCGCGTGCAACTGTCGCCGCAAACGGCACAGAGCGTGACCGTTTCGGTGCCGCCGGATTATCCTCTGTTGGCGCGGCAGATGAAGGTGCAGGGCGCCGTAAGTTTGCAGGCGCTGATCTCGCGCGACGGCAGCATTCAGGAGTTGCAGATTCTCAGCGGTCCCAGTATTTTGGCTGCGGCTGCGCGCGAGGCGGTCAAGCAGTGGCACTTCAAGCCCTACCTGCAAAACGGGCAGCCGGTGGAAACGCAGGCCCGCATCACAGTAAACTTCACCATTTCCACAAATTGAGACGTTGCACGTGTGGCGCGGACATTCCTTCTGCGAAAAATAAAACGGGCGTCCGAATTCTTTCGAATCCATGACGCCCGGGCAGCCCTCCCCCAGAACTGCTCAGCTGCGAATGTAAGACGGAGCTTCGAATCTGAAAATGGCACGCGGGTGCCAATTTATCGCACCAAAGTGCCAGCCTGTAACTCAAACATTACAAAAGCTGAAATCCAAAATTTGCAGACGAGATTCTAATCGGAAATCACGATCTCTCCGGGCGCAGTTCCGGTGGAAAAAGGCGATCCCGTTATAGCCGTGGGCTTGCCGGTCGATGGGTCGTAGGTGTATCCCTCAATCCCGGCTCCAGACTCACTTCCGATATAGAGAAAGTTGCCAGTGGAGTCGAACAGGGCGAACTGCCCGCCCGAAGCCAGACTGAACGGCGAGTTCGCTACTTCCTGCAGCACGCCGTTGGTCGGTGTGATCGCAAAACACCAGATGGAGTCGCTCGATCCCGGATTTACCGCATAAACAAATCGGCTGCTGGGATCGACGGCGATCGCGGCAGGGCCAGTGCCCGCGGTGGAGGTAAAGGGCGAACCGAGAATTGGAGACAGAGCTCCGGTATTGGGATCGATGCTGAACGCGGAAACGTTGCCCACAGTCGACTCAAACGGAGGAGGATTGATTGCCGAAGGATTCACGACATAAAGGAATTGATCACTGCCGTCCAAGGCGAGAGCGGCCGCTCCAGCTCCCGAAATGGCGGGAGAACCGGGCGCGGGAGTGAGCACGGCGGTCGCACCGGAACACTGCGGTTGCGATGCGCGCTGTGGCGGGCAGAACACGAAGCCGCTGACCATTCCGATACTGGGATTGACCGCATAGACAAACTCGCCGGAATGGGTGAACAGAATTTGAGTGGGACCCTCATTCGCGTCGAAGGGAGATCCTGTGACCTCGGTCAGAACGCCCGTGCCGGCCGCGATGGAATAAACAGAAATGTCGCCTCCGGAAGGGCCACTCCCGATACTGTTGGTCACGAGCAAATACTCGCCGGTAGGATCAACGACGGCCTCATCTGCTCCGTTGCCGGCCGGAACGGGAGCGCCCGTGAGGATCAAAGAGCCGCCTTCAGCGATGGTGAAAATCGAAATCGTATTTTCGCGGGAATTGACTGCGTACAGAAACTGCCTAGACGGGGTTAACGCCAGTCCGTTGAACGAGGCGTTCTGAACTGGCGGTGTCTTCCCTCCCGCCGTGATAACCCCGGTGGCTCCGTTGATCCCCATAAGGAGCACCGAGCCCTGCCCGGTCAACGTTACGTAGGCCTGATGGTCGGGCGCGGAATTTGCACTACCGTTACCACAGGAGGTGATAAGGCCCGCCACGACTGTGATAACAACCGCGGCCAGAACCGCATTCATCTTTATCCGGCGATTCATCCGGCGAAGACCCGCTTGATCTGCCCTGGCGGCATCCGCCGCCCCTAGAAAGCTCATTTTACGAACCTACCCCTCAATCTCAAGATCGAACGAAAAAAGGTCGTGTTGACTATCGTGCACGAGAAGGCGGGAAGAGTGCAACTGCGAAAGCTGCTCTTGGCTGTTAGCTTTTGGCTTTTAGCTAAAGGCTAAGAGCTAACAGCCTCGGGTGACTGATTCGCGGATGTGTTCTAATTGGAGTATTAATTCGTATCATCGAAGCGAAGATTGCATCGTGATCGACATCCACTGCCATATTCTGCCTGAGGTCGATGACGGTCCCAAATCCTGGGAGTCGGCGGTTGAAATGTGCCGCATGGCTGCGTCCAACGGCATTACCCATACTGTGGCGACGCCTCACGCTAACGATCGTTATGCCTACGATCGCTCATTCCTCTCGGGACTTCTTGACGAGCTCCGGGAAAAGATTGACCCGGCTCTGCCTTTGCAATTGAGTCTGGGCTGCGACTTTCATCTTTCCTTCGAGAATCTGGAACGCGCGCTTGAACAGCCCCACACCTATACCATTGGCGAAACCAACTATCTGCTGATTGAGCTCAGCAACTACAGCGTACCGGCGCGGCTTTCCGAGTGCTTCACACGCCTGGGAGATCGCGGGCTTACGCCGATTCTGACCCACCCCGAACGGAACCCGATTCTGCAGCAAACGCCGCAGCGCATCGTGGAGTGGGCGGAGCAGGGCTGTCTGATTCAGGTTACGGGCTCGGCGCTCACAGGGCACTGGGGAGAACGGCCGGAATCGCTCGCCCGCTGGCTGCTGGATCGCTCTGCCGTCCACATCCTGGCGTCGGATGCTCACGACACGAAGCGCCGTATCCCGAATCTTTCCGCGGCCCGCGAGGTGGCGGAAAGACTCGTGGGAGCCTCGTACGCCGAGGCTCTGGTCGAGGGCAACCCGGGGGCAATCGTCAAAGGGATGCCAATCCCTTATTGCCCGCGGCCCGTGCTGAATTAAAGTGGACGAGCGCGACAATCGCCAGCTATCGTCGAGAACTACTTCCGGTGCGGAGTGTTGATTGGAGCAGGACCCGGCGGTGCGCCGTTCTTCGGCACAGGATCTCCCGCTGGACTTTCTGCAGGCGCGGTCGTCATGGCGTTTTCGGGATTGAGCAGGTGATCGTGGCTCGGACCTAATCCGAGTTTGATCAGCGCCCGCGAATCCGGGGTTGTCTTCGATTGCCATCCCTGATCGGCTTGAAAGCGCTGCATCGCTGCCTGCGTGGCGGCGTCCCATGATCCGGAAGGCTCGCCTTGCATGTAATGTTCGCGGATCAGCGCTGTTTGAATTTCGCGGGCGCGCTCCGAGTCAATCACCTGCTGGCCACGCTTCTTTGCTACCTGCTTCGAGCCCTTCTTGCCGCGGGCGCTTTTGCTCTTCTGCGCGGAGGTGGAAGACGAGCTGTGCTTGGTGGCCGTGTGCGCGGTGGTGGGATGTTTTGCTTTCGCGGTGTGGCTGGTGGTAGTCTTCGCGGGCTTGTTGGGCGGAGTCGACGCCGCTGTCTGCGCGGTGGCGAACCCATGCACGGCCACACAGAGCAAGCCGCAAAGACCCACGCGGCGCCAACCTCGAATTTGATCAGACCGAAGCATAAGGCAGTCGTTTGTCGTTAGTCGCTGGTCGTTGGTCGCTCGGGACGTATCGTTCGCAGGAAAACCGCCAACGACCATCGACTAACGACAAACGACCGCACCCAAAAAACCGGCGAAACCGGCACACCCTCAATGGTCCCCGAAAAGGAGTGGGAGCGCCAGTCTCGCCGGATTATATATCGGTTACGGAAGTGTACCAGCCAGGAAAATCGTGCCGTCCTGAGCTCTTGCTCCTCGCGGCCGCACCAGGAACACTACATCCTGGCCGCTCTTCAGCGACGATTCGATCCTGTTGAAATCGTCGGCGTTGTTCACGGGCTGCTTGTTCACTTCCAGAATTACGTCGCCGCGATTCAGGCCGAGATCCTCGGCGAACGATCCCTGCTTCACGTCCTGCACCACCATGCCCTTTCCCGGGGAAATACCCAGACGATCGGCCAGATCGGGAGTGATGCTGCGAACCGTGATTCCGAATTTACTTGCCTTCGGAGCTTCCTCATTCTGGTTGTCGTCTTCTTCGCCCAGACGGGCAGCGAATATTTTCGAACGATCGGCGACCGTCACCATCGTCTCTTCCTTTTTGCCATTACGCATGAAAGCGATCTTCGCCTTCGTGCCGGGCTTACGGGACGCGATGTCCGCTACTAGATCGTCTCCACTCTTCACTTCTTTGCCATCCACAGCGGTGATCGTGTCGCCGATCTTCAAGCCTGCCTGCTCGGCCGGACTGCCGGCAGTCACGTTCTGCACGGTCACGCCCGCTCCGTAAACGTGTTCGATAGCGGGGTTGGGATAGGCGGAGAACTCAATACCGATAGAGCCGCGCGCCACCCGGTGATCCGGTCCAATCAACTGGTTGTAGACCTGCGCCACCGTGTTCGACGGCATGGCAAAGCCCACGCCGGCGTAAGAACTGGTCTCGGTCAGAATAGCGGTGTTGATGCCGATGACCTCACCCGCCATATTCACCAGCGGGCCACCGGAATTGCCCGGGTTGATGGCCGCGTCGGTTTGAATGAAAGACTGGAACTGCCGGTTGGGAACGATGTTGCGTCCCTTGGCCGACACGATGCCGGCGGTCACAGTTTCCTGCAGTCCGAAAGGACTGCCAATCGCCAGGACCCAGTCGCCCACTTGCATGCCGTCGGAGTTGCCCAGTTTTGCGGCTGGGAGAGGATGATCGATATCAATCTTGATTACGGCCAGATCCGTTTCCTGGTCGGTGCCGATTAGTTTGGCATCATGACCAGGCGTAGTCTCGAGCTCGCCTTGCAACTTCACACGAATGCGGTCCGCCTTCTCGACTACGTGGCGGTTGGTGACGATGTAACCTTTGGAATCTACAATCACGCCGGAGCCAAGCGAATGCTGGCGGATGGAGCCCATGTCACCGCCACCCTGGCCGCCTTGGTCGCCGAAAAACTTGTCAAAGAAATCCTGGAAGGGGGAGTCTTCATCGCCACCCTGATCCTGATCTGGGTCGGGTTGGGCGTGCGGATTGCGACGTCTGTGCGGGTTCTTAATTGTCGACTCGGTATTGATGTTGACCACGCTCGGCTCGAGTTGCTTGGAAATCTGGGAAAAGGTATTCGAGAGCTGTTGCGGAGCGGGAATGGTCAGCGGGGTCGCGTCCGACGCCTTTTGCCCCTCCTTGCCTTTCACCCCGTAAGAAACAACCGTGCCAATCAGAATTCCAACCGCTAGCGTCGCCAGAATCGTAAACGTGTAGGCCCAGCGGTTGGCTTTAAAGCGCACCCAAAAGGCGCTTTCGCGCGAATCCATCGCTTCCTCCTAAACCTGCAACTTTTTATTATACCTTCGCTGCGCACCCTACAGTTTCAGCGTCATCAGGGCCAGGAATATTCCCGTATAGCCGGCAATCACCAGCAAGACGAGCAGCGTCCCAAAACTTAGGACATTGAAGATTCCCCACGGCTTCTGGACCGCGCCCAGCGCCAGCTTCCACAATCCGAAACTACTTGTCAGGGCGCAGGCCGGCAAGACCACGAACCCCATTGCCCGCGCATGCGCCACCTGGGGAAAAACGATCAGGAACATCACCGCAGGAAGGAAAATCAAAGCCGGCACGACCGCCAACGGAGCGCCGATCAGAAACGCGCGTTCGCGCTCTCTCAAAGTCATGGGATCGGGTGATCGGGCCATCGGGTCATCGGGCGATCGGATAACCACCAGCAATCAGGTTTTAGATGACCCGATGCTACTTCGCCTCGTACACGGTCTTTCCGCCTACGACCGTGCGCAGAACCTTCGTTTCCAGAATCTTCGGCGGCGGTGCGGCGGTGATGTCCTGATCGAGTACAACGAAGTCGGCCATCATGCCCGGCTCCAGCTTGCCTTTCTGTTTTTCAGCGAATTCGGCAAACGCCGCGCCGGTCGTGTAGGCGGCGATGGTCTGCTCGATGTTGAGTTTCTGCGCGGGATAGTAACTCTTCGTTCCATCCACGCTCATGCGCGTAAGCGCCGCGTAGATGCCGCGAAACGGCGTCACCGGCTCGACCGGATAATCCGTGCCAAAGGCCAACGTCACTCCGTGGCTCAGGAACTCCGCCCAGGCATAGGAAAGCTCAGCGCGCTTCGGCCCGAGACGCGACTCCGCCCAACTCATATCCGTTAGCAGGTGGCTGGGCTGCATGGACGCGATCACCTTGAGCGCCCTGAAACGCGCAATCTGTTGCGGAGTGGTGACCTGCGCATGCTCGATGCGCAAACGATAATCATTGCCGCCATCGGCGGCCTTCACCTTGGCGTCTCTGGCCGCCTTCTCCGCCTCGGCGAAGGCGTCGAGTGCCAATTGCACTCCCTTGTCGCCGATGGCGTGGAAGCCGACCTGATAGCCCGCCAGCACTCGCTCCTTCGTCATCGCATTCAGCTTGGCCGCATCATACTGCGGCAGGCCGCTATTGTTCGGATCGTCGCTGTAGGGCTCAAGCAACGCGGCGGTCTTCGTACCGAGCGAACCATCCATGAAGCCCTTGAGCATTCCCGTGTGGAGCATGCTGTCGGACGCGGGATGCGAGTCGCGCTTGCGATTCAACTCTTCAATCGAGTCGTTGAAATCAAGCCACTCAGAAATTCTCGCCGTCAGCTTTCCCTCGTGCTCGAGTGCCTCGTAAATCTGGAAATCGTCCCACGTCGAGTAGTCCTGCGCGGAAGTGACGCCGTGACTGGCAAGATCGGCCAGCGCCAGTTCGATGGCTTGCCGCCGCTTCTCGGGCGTGGGCTTGGGAATTACTGCCAGCACCGCCATTTGCGCCTTCTCGCGCAGAACGCCGTTGGGCGTGCCCGACTCATCGCGATCGATTTTGCCCCCGTCCGGATCGCGACTGGCGATGCTGATGCTGGCCAGTTGCAAGGCGAGCGTGTTAGCCACCCCAATGTGTCCGTCCACGCGAGAAAGATAGACCGGATTTTTGCCGCTCACTTCGTCCAGATCCCAGCGCGTCGGCAGAACCTTGACCGGCCACAGAGTCTCGTCCCAGCCTTCACCGACCACCCATTCTCCCGGTTCGGCGGCTTGGCACCTGGTACGCAGACGCTCGCGAAACTCATCCAGAGACTTTGCCCCGACCAGGCTCACGTTCATCTTCTCGAGGCCGGCGCTCGCGAGGTGCATGTGGGCATCATTGAATCCAGGCATAACGAAGTGGCCGCCGAGATCGATGACCGTGGTCTCCGGCCCCTTCAACTTCATGATCTCGTCGCGCGTGCCTACGCCGAGGATGCGGTCGCCAACCACGGCCAGCGCCTCCGCGCGCTTGCCCGAACCGAAGGACGCCGGGGCATCGACCATGCCGGTGTAAATGTTGCCGTGGGTAAAGATCACGTCCGCCTTTGGCTTAGGCGTGTGCTGCACCGAGGCGTTATTCTGCGCCGACATACTAGAGGCCACAGCCAACAGCAGAAGCGGGACGATTCGCTTCATCATTCACCTACTCCCGACAATGTGAGCATTGTAAGCAGAATGCGCCTCAAGCCGAGGTCTCGTCCATTGCAGTCGAACCATTCTTGCAACGTGTGCGCGCCGCCGCCGGAGCCCCCACCGCCAATGGCAATCGCCTCGCGGCCGAGCGAAAGCGGAATGTTAGCGTCGGTCGACGCGCGCTGCACCTGCGCTGTATTACCCAACTGCATGTCCACCGCGCGAATCACCTTCAGCAGGCGCGCCTCCCGCGACAGTTCGCCCGCCGGACGGTTCCCGATCTCGACCACCTCGCTCTGTACCATCCGGCTCTGCGCCAGTTGCGGCTTACGGGTTCCGTGTTGCGTGGCAGCCCGATTCTCCTCAGCGACGGCCTGGTCGAGCGCGACCCGCAGAGCTCGCTCCAGGCGGTCAATTTCGGACATCGAAGTAGAACGCAGATCGACTCGCATGCTGGCCGATTCTGGAATCGAATTCACCGACGTTCCACCGCGAATCACACCGACATTGAACGTAGTTTTCGGAGTAGCGGGCACCGGCGTGTGGCTGAAGACCTCGATCGCGCGGGAGAGCACAATGATGGGATTGGGCGCACCGAAGTCGCTCCAGGAGTGGCCTCCGGGACCGCGCACGATCACTTCGAAACGACGGCTGCCCAGGGCCTCGGCCACGATGGTATCCGCTCCCGCCCCATCGACAATGACACTGTAGGCAATCGCATCGCGCCAGCGCGGCGTTGCGAAAACGTAACGCATGCCGCGCAGATCGCCCTCGCCTTCCTCGCCGACATTGCCAATGAAGACATAGGGTAGTGCGTGCGCGATGCGGGCGGTTGCCAGCACACTGGCCACGGCCAGCATCGCGGCAATGCCCGCGCCGTTATCGGAGACTCCGGGGCCATACAGGCGGCTGCCCTGCTGCCGGATATTCAACGGCGTTGCCGCCGGAAACACGGTATCGATATGCGCGCTGAGCGCAACGTATCGGCTGCCGTAGCCCGGACGAACGCCGAACACGTTGCCGACTTCGTCGACGTGGACGTCGGTGAGTCCCAGTTCGTGAAAGCGATCGGCCAGCCAGGCGCCGCGCGTCGCTTCTCCAAAGGGAGGCGCGGCCAGGCGCGTGGCTTCCATCTGCCAGAGCGCAAACTGCGATTCCTGGGCGCGGAAGCGGTCGAATGCGGCACGCACTTCCGGCGAACCGGCAAGCCGCGCCACTTCCTCCTGCACCGGGGGATACGTTTCAGACGCTGGCGAGAGGGGCTCCATTCTTGCGGTTATCTTATAACGTCCACCCGTCAATTTAACCTACACCCATCAATCTCTCGCGGAGATCCCAAGATGAACCTAATCCCCAGATGACCTTGGTCATCTTGTGTAACTCCTACTCGAAGGTTCAATCTGGGAGCGAGCCAAGCACTTCCCCGCGACGGAAGTCGGCGCGAGGGAAGTCGTACGTATGAGCGAAGACACGAAACTTGCGCCTAAAGGTTCGGACTGGACCCGCCTGCTCACCGATCCCGACCTGGTCAGCCACCTCGGACACCTGCTCCAGACCTATCGCGAAGTGCCTGCCGAACAACGCGAAACGGCGCTGTTGCGGGCGATGCGTGAAATTAAAGAAGCAGCCGTGAAAGCTCGCGAAGCAAAGAAAACAGTGCCCGTTGCCACCGCACCAGCGCCCGCTGCCGAGCTGCAACGTCCCGAACCGGTAGACGAAACGCCACCGTTCGACCCGGATTTAATGACCCCACAATTTGCATCGGATCGCCGCCGCTTTCAGCGGATCAAATGTTATGTAGCGGTGGAAATTCATGTGGAGGGTGTAGGCGAGCCGGTCTGGGGCAATCTGGCGAATATAGGCCGTGGCGGTTGCCTGGTCGAGACGGCCAGCGCCGTGCCCGCCGGCAAAGCCCTGGAGATCGGGTTGTGGGTGTCAAGCGGCAAGATCTGGGTGAAAGGCGTCATCCTTACGGGAGTCGCGACGCGCAGCGCGTCGTTTGGCGTGCGGGTGAAATTCTCCGAGGCGGAGCTGTCGGAAAAAGAACACCTGCGGGAATTTCTAAAGTTTGTCGAGAGCACAGCCCGCAAGTCGCAGAGCGGGAAAGCCTATGTGGCGCAACTGAAAACTTAGTGCGCTTCTTTGCGGCGAGTTTCTTCCATCTAACCTGGCAGCAACTTTTCCCATGATTGGGGTTCATTCCGAGTGAGGGCAATCAGTATGGAAAAGGCAAACGCACGACACCATTAGCAAGAAGATAGCTCTCAGCTGAAAGCTGGTCTCTTATGTCGATCACTCGACGCATTTTCTTACGCAATGGCGCCCTGGCTGTAGTGGGCACGACCGCACTGCCGAGCTTTCTAACTCGCGCCGCCTTTGGCGCAGCCGATCCCGGCATTCGCAACAAACGACTGGTCGTGATCTTCCAGCGCGGCGCGGCCGATGGACTCAACATCGTTGTCCCTCACGCCGAGGCGAGTTACTACGCCATGCGGCCGACCATCAACATTCCCAAGAAATCCGTGCTCGATCTCGACGGCTTTTTCGGATTGCATTCGGCAATGGCGTCTTTCGAGCCGCTCTGGAAGCAGAAGCATCTTGCCATCGTGCACGCCGCCGGATCGCCCGATCCGACGCGCTCGCATTTCGATGCGCAGGACTTCATGGAATCCGGGACGCCGGGAGTGAAGATCACCGACGACGGCTGGCTCAACCGCGCGCTGCATGAACTGCCTGTCGTATCGGGAAACGATAAGTCGGCCTTTCGCGCCATCGCGCTCGGGCCATCGTTGCCGCGCATTCTCTCCGGCAAAGAGCCGGCAATCGCGGTCAACAACGTGAAAGATTTTTCCGTCGGCGGAAAAAATCCGAACGCCGCGCCCATGTCGAATACCTTCGAAGCCATGTACGACCACTCGGTCGACTCCGTGTTGCACGGCACCGGACAGGAAACTTTTGACGCGGTCAAGACGCTGAAAGCGGCCGATCCCGCCCACTACACGCCGGCAGCCAATGCGAACTATCCCAAGGGACACTTCAGCGACAGCCTGAAGCAACTGGCGCAACTGATCAAAGCCAATCTTGGAGTGCAAGTAGCGTTCGCCGACATCGGAGGCTGGGATCACCACGTAAACGAAGGCAGCACCCAGGGTCAGATCGCCAACGTGCTAGGCGACTTCTCGCAATCGATCGCCGCCTTCTGGACCGACTTAGGCGACTTAGGAGAAGACACAGTCGTAGTAACCATGTCCGAATTCGGCCGTACCGCGCGCGAAAATGGCAACCGCGGCACTGACCACGGCCACGCCAACGTGATGTTCGTCCTAGGAGGCCCGGTAAAAGGCGGCAAAGTCTACGGCCGCTGGCCGGGGCTCGACCAATCGCAGTTATACGAAGGCCGCGATCTCGCGTTGACGACGGACTTCCGAACCGTGCTCGGCGAAGTCGTGTCGCGCTATCTGGGGAACAAAGATTTGAAGACGGTGTTTCCGGGATTTGAAGGGCAGCCGGCGCAATTCGTAAGATTGTTGGGATAAAAACGCGCGCGTAGGGGCGGACGCATTCGTCCGCGCCGCAGGGCGAAGCCCGGCAGTACTAGCTCTCCGTCACAATCGCAACCGAAGCCGAACATCCGAGACGGTCTGCACCTGCCATAATCATGGCGCGGGCCATTTGAAAATCTTTGATGCCTCCGGCAGCCTTGATGCCAACGCGTTCATTCAACACCCTCCTCATCAAGGCCACATCCTCAACCGTTGCCCCACCCGCGGCAAAACCAGTAGACGTTTTTACAAAAGCCGCTCCCGCTCGTTCAGCAAGCAAGCAGCCCAGGACTTTCTGATATTCATCGAGCAGAACCGTTTCAAGGATTGCCTTCACCGGAACGCGCCCAGCCGCCTCAACCACGGCGCGAATGTCGGTGAAAACTGTTTCGTATTCTCCTGCTTTCAGTGCGCCAACCGAGATGACCATATCGACTTCGTCCGCCCCATTCTCGATTACCGCCCTGGTTTCTGCCGCTTTTGTTTTCGAAAGATTTGCGCCTAACGGAAACCCGACAACCGTAACGACGGCGCGTCCCGAGCCGCCCAACTGCTCTTTCGCTTCCGCGACGTAGACCGGGTTTACGCAAGCACCCCGGAATCCCAAGCGCGTGGCTTCTTCACAAAGTTTCACGATGGTGTGCCGAGTCGCGTCCGGTTTCAGGGCAGTATGTTCGATATATTGCGCAAGGTCGCGCGGGCGCTCGATCGTCGCCAACTTTGATCGATGCACCTCAGCGATCGGCTGAACGGAAGGGATGCGAGCACGATCAAGATCGATGGCCGCTTTGATCAGCAACTCGTCTGTCGAGACGTCAACTCGTGCTTCAGGAGCGCCCATCGTCGTGACGAACATCTACCCTTCAAAGCTCGATCAGCACATCCCCGCCATCAATCTTCACCGGATACACCGCAATCTTCGCCCCCGGTGGTCCGGCCTCGCCCGTCTTCGGGTCCCACTCCCAGCCGTGCCACGGGCAAACTACTTTCCCTCCGGAGATCACGCCCTGGCCGAGTGGGCCTCCGCGATGCAGGCAGATGTTATCCATGGCGCTGATTTCGCCATCAACGTTGGCCACACAGATGGTGTTAGCGCCGCAGGGGAATTCTTTGGCTTCGTTGAGCCCGGGGAGTTCGGATTGAGCGGCTAGTTTGGTGAACATGGCAATTGACAATCAACCGTTGCACCTACGCAAAGGATGACCGCATCCCAATATAGCAACATTTTTCAGCTTACAGTTTTCTGCGCCACAGGGCGCTGGCGGAACGCAGGCCAGCTTTGAGCTTCTCTCGCAGCGGGCGAGCATACAGCAGGTCGAGGAAGCTCTCCATTTCTCCCATAAGCCCGGCACCGTAGTCGAACCACCAGATTTTTTTCACGCGTGGAACCCGGTCGTGATCGAGATACTTCTCGCGCACCATTTCTTCCAGGCCCCAGCGTCCATGCGTGCGCCCAATGCCACTTGCCTTCATGCCGCCGTGCGGAGCTTCGCTGATGCTGAAGCATGACACCGCGTCGTTCATCATCACCGTCCCAACGTCGATCTGGCGAGCCAGGCGCTCGCCGTGGGCACGGTCACGCGTCCAAACGCTGGCAGCCAATCCGTATTCGGAATCGTTGGCCAGGCGCACGACCTCAGCATCGTCGCGAAAAGGCGCAATCGGAAGCACCGGGCCGAAGGTCTCTTCCTGCATCACGCGCATGTTCTGATCCACGTCGGCCAGCACGGTGGGCGCAAAAAATGTTGGGCCGAGCTCGCGCAACCGCGCGCCCCCAGTGAGCACGCGCGCCCCGCGCTGCTTCGCATCTTCCACCTGCGACTCCACCATCCGCACCTGCCGCTCGTGGATCATGGGGCCAATTTCGGTAGCCGCATCCATGCCATTGCCCACGCGCAGCTTGCGCGTCTTCTCGCTGCACGCTTCTAAGAACGCCGGATACAAACTCTGATGCACATAGCAGCGCTCGACCGACAGGCAAGTCTGCCCCGCATTCACAAATGCTCCCCAGACGGCGCCGCTCGACGCGACATCGACATCGGCGTCTTCAAGCACCAACATAGGGTCTTTGCCGCCCAATTCCAGCACCAACGGAAGCAGGCGTTCGGCGGCGCTTTGGGCAATTCGCCGGCCGGTACCGACGCTTCCGGTAAAGATCAGTTTGTCGATCTGGCTACCCACCAGCGCCGCGCCGGTCGCGCCTTCGCCGGGGAGCACCTGGAAAATGTCATCCGGAACGCCGGCCTCGCGTAGCAGCATCTGCAGTTCAAGAGCAATCAGCGGCGTCAACTCGGAGGGCTTGAGCACGACCGCATTCCCCGCAACCAGAGCCGCCAACGTCTCCGTCGCCGGAATCGAAAAAGGATAATTCCACGGCGAGATGATTCCGATGACGCCATAGGGCTCGTGCAAAATGCGTCCGGATTTGGTTTTCATCACGGGATTGCCGTGGGGCAGCTTTTCATCGTGCAGGATCGCAAATGTGTGGTCGATCAGGAATCGCGTCGCGTCGAGAACGACTAGAACTTCGGTGAGCAGCGCCTCAACCAAAGGCTTGCCTACTTCTTGCGTGATGCGCCGCGCGATGTCGGTCTTGTGCGCGAGCAGAATCTGCAGGAACCGGCGAAGTACGCGGACGCGATTGCGAATGCCCCATGCATTCCAGTCCGGTTGCGCGGCGTGTGCGCGCGCGACTGCCGCACGCACTTCGGTCGGGCCGGCGCTATCCAGTTCGCCCAGAACTTCGCCCGTAGCTGGGTTCACGGAGGCGATGCGGGAGACGGCGAATTCGGTATTAGTGGCCATCTGCGAAGAAGTGTACGCGGGACGCAACGGGTGCGCCAGAGTCTGTTTCTCCCTTATGGCTTGCCATCCTGAGTATGAATTGTCATCCTGTATGAATTGGGAAGTCTCAATATTCCACCTCAACCAGATACAGCCCGCAGGCGGGCGCAGTAGGGCCAGCGGCCGTGCGATCCCGCGCCTCGAGGATGCGGATCAAATCTTCCCGACTCAGCGTTCCCTTCCCTACCAGCACGAATGTGCCGACCAGGTTTCGCACCATGTGATGAAGAAATCCGCTGCCGCGCACCGTATAGATCAGTTCTTCGCCTTCGTGCGTCCAACTCGAAGAGAAGATCGTGCGAACATTCGTCGTCGGAACGTGAGTCGTGCCGGAATTGCTCGCTCCAACATTTTCTTCCGCAGCCATGCGTTCCACCCGCTCCGGATCGACCGCCGCAAATGACGTGAAATCGTGCTCGCCCACCACCACGTCAGCGACTGCAACCATCGCCCCTTCTTCCAGCGGATACGGATAATGCCACACATACCGCGCCAGAAACGGCGGACAGATCGCTCCGCGATGAATGCGATAACGATAAGTTTTGGCGCGCGCCGACTTGCGCGCGTGGAACTCGGGCGCGGCCTCGGTCACCTCCAGCACGCGGATCGAAGCCGGCAGAATGTCGTTGAGCGCTCGCAGCCAGTTCTCAACTGGAATTGTGGAAGCGGTCGCAAAACTGGCGACCTGGGCCAGAGCGTGCACGCCCGCGTCCGTGCGACCGGAACCCTGTGGCAGTACATTTTCCCCACTCAACCGTCCAATGGCTGAGGCTAGCGCGCCTTGGACCGTCGTGCGCCCGGGCTGCACCTGCCAACCGGCGAAATCGGCGCCGTCATAGGAAAGGATCAGTTTGAGATTACGCACGTTCCCTTTCAAGTCCAACGCTGCCTGAGCGCCATGGTCAGGGTCTGCAAAGTTTTGCCGCTGCGCTTACCGAAGGTCCGGCGGCCGGTCAGATATACTATTTCACTTACGATCAATTTATTCACGGTCTAGCTATTCAGGGTCCATGGAAACGGAAAAGCTTGCTCTTCCCCGGCGTTGTGGGAAAAGAACCGCCCTGAACGGGCTGCAAGGAACTCTTGCCCATCGTCCTGCGTATTAACAAAGTGTCAGCACAAGTACGAACCACTACGTCCGTTCCTCTTGAGCCGGATCGCTTGAGTCGGATCGTTAGGAGTTGTGATCGTCTGATTTGTGATCCATGGAGATGATGCGAATGCAACGTTCTATAGTCGTGACTGCCCTTCAGCGAGCTGCCGCCTTTCCCCTTGCTGCCCTCTTCCTTGCCGTAATCATGGCGCCTGCCGGGTGGGCGCAGGATGCTTCGGTCGTGCCCAGCGCGCCATCGGCGCAGGTGCCGGCACAGAAGGCTGTGTCGTCGTCGCAGCCTTTTGATGTGCAGGAGTACTCGAAACCGAAGTCGCATTTTCCGAACTTGATTGCCCCGTACACTGCACGCCACGTAGAGGCGCCGAACTTGTCCAACACGCCGCGCATTGACCAACTCATGCATGATGGCAAACTGTATATCTCGATGAACGACGCGGTCGCGCTAGCACTCGAAAACAACCTGGACATCGCCATCGCCCGCTACAACCTGAATATCGCCGATACCGACGTCTGGCGCGCCAAAGCGGGGGCCAGCACACTCGGCGTCCTCAACGGTGTTGTGCAGAATACCCCAGGCGGCGGCGTAGGTGGACTTGGCTCCCAAGTTGGCTCGGGCCAGGGCGGAACCTCGGTCGCGGCCGGTGGCGCCGGCGCCGGGTCAGGCGGCCTGGTGGTGTCGACTCTCGGCAGCGGCCCGCTCATCACCAGCTTCGATCCCATTCTCACGGGCACGTTGCAACTTGATCACAACAGTATTCTCTCATCCAGCACTTTCAGTCCCCCCTCTCCGGTGAATACTGCGACCGGAAACTTCTTGTACCAGCAGGGGTTTCAGTGGGGTACAAATCTGTCGGTCGGGTTCAACAACCAACGTCAGACGATTGCGGACGCGCCTTTCCAGACTTTAAGTCCGCAACTTAACTCCAGTTTCAATTTCAGGCTTACCCAGCACCTGTTGCAGGGCTTCGGCTTCGCCCCAAACACTCGCTTCATTCAAATTGCCAAGAACAACCGAGAAATCTCAGACGTAGCGTTTCGCCTACAGATTACCAGCACCGTCGACCAGATCGAAAACATGTACTGGGATCTGGTATACGCCTACGAAAACGTCCGAGTTCAGAAAGAACAGTTGGCGTTCGCGCAAAAGACTCTTTCCGACAATAAGAAACAGGTCGAAATTGGGACCCTTGCGCCCATCGAAGTGGTTCGAGCACAAAGCACAGTCGCCTCCGATCAGCAAACTCTGACCGTCGCACTGACCAATCTTCAGTTGCAGCAACTTCTCATGAAGAATGCCCTCAGCCGGACGCTCGTCGACCCCGTACTCGCCGATGCCGAGGTGATTCCAACCTCAACCATGGAACTGCCGGCGCAGGAAGCGATTGTCCCAACTCAGGATTTGGTAAACGATGCGCTGAGTCATCGCCCGGAACTCGCCGAACAACGCATCAACCTGTCCAATACCGAGATCAGCAACAAAGCCATTCGCAGCGCCCTGCTTCCCACTGTGGACCTGTATGCCTATTATGGTGGTGCCGGTCTCGGGGGCGCGCAAAATCCCACCAACCTCTGCACGAGTCCGCTCGCTGAACCGGGTTTTTGCGCAGGGCCACCTGCCGGTGGCGGCAAGACTCTGATCCCCATCGCGCCTACTACAAGCTATGGCAGCACCCTGAACCAACTCGTCAATTCCACGGCGCCGGACAAAGGAGCAGGTATCTCTATCAACATTCCGCTCCGCAACCGCGCCGCACAAGCCACGCAAGTGCGCTCGGAATTCGAATACCGGCAAGCACAGTTGCGGACTCAGCAGATCGAGAACCAGATACGCATCGAAGTGCGCAGTGCCCAGTTTGGGGTGCAGCAGAATCGCGCCAGCGTAGCTTCCGCTCAAGCGGCAGTAGATCTCGCACGTCAGTCTTTGGACGCCGAACAAAAAAAGTATGCGCTCGGCGCATCCACTTCAACCCTGGTGCTGCAAAACCAGGCCGCCATGACCCAGGCCGAAGTCACGCTCGTCTCCGCCAAGGCCCTTTACGAAAAGGCGGAAGTCGAACTGGATCGCTCTGTTGGACTTCTGCTCGATCACGCCGGCATCCTGATAGCCGACGCCGAGCGGGGTCAGGTCACACACGCGCCAAGTATTCCTCACATTGCAGAGCGGCCAGCCGACCAAATGCCAACCAACGCCCCGGCGCAACCGCAACAGTAGTACCGCAAAAGCATCGATTGTGGAGCGCCGGGCATCCTCGCCCGGCATTCCCTTTTTGTGGGCGTTTTTCTTTTGACCCAAGCCGCCGCTCGCGTATCCTCTCAGCGTGACGCTCTCAGCCGATCGACCGTGACTCGCGATGAATGTCCTCATCCTGTTTTCGCACCGCTGGCGCGCAGGTCGGGCGGGCGGCGCCGAAATCCACGCCATAGACTTGATCAATGGATTAGCCGCGAAGGGCCACTCCATTGTCCTGGTAACCGGCAAAATAGATGACGGATGCCGCCGCGGCCTCGCGGACGGTGTCTCTGCTCATTTCGAGTTACCCTTCCAAACCATCAATCCGTTTTATAAGTTTAGAGTCAATCGCCGCCTGGCGGAGATCGTCGCCGAACATCAAATCGAAATTGTCCACGCCCACCACCAGACCGGATCCTACCTTGCCGACCATCTCTGGCGCAGCAAACAAATCCCTTATGTTGTCACCGTGCACGGCCCGTGGCACAGTGCTCCATTCAAGAAATCAAACTACAAGGCATTTCGCCGCCTCATCGCGGTCAGTGACTCCTTGCGGCAGCTTTTGATCACCCGCTACCGTGTTCCACCCGAGCGCATACGCACGATACACAATGGAGTTGATGCGAGCCGGTTTGAAGGAGTCAGCAGCGCCGAGGCCGCCCGCTTCCGAGCCGCATTCCGCGTGGGCGCCGGTGAAATTGTGCTGAGCCTGATCGGCCGAATCGCAAAAGCAAAAGGTCACTTTGACTTGCTGCATGCCCTCAAGTTGCTTCCACCGGATCTTCCCTACTGCTGCCTTATCGTAGGCGAAGGCAGGGATCGCGTCCGCGCCCGCCTCGAACGTCTTGCCGAATCCCTCGGCCTCAGCCAAAAGGTGATTTTTTGCGGCTATCAATCGAACATTCCAGTCGTGCTCGCTGCCACGGATATCATGCTGCTGCCCTCGCACCGTGAAGGCCTGCCGCTGGCGGTCGTCGAAGCGATGCTCTCCAATGTTCCCGTGATCGCCGCCACTGTCGGAGGCGTTCCCGAAATCATCAATCACGGCCAGGACGGACTCCTATTCCAGGCCGGGGACGCCGCAACTCTGGCCAAGCTAATCCGTCAATTGGTCGGCGACACAGACTTGAAGCAACGACTTGCGCAAGCCGGACACCGCACCGCCAGTGAGCGATTCCTCGTCGGCAGAATGGTCGCTGAAACCGAAGAGTATTACCAAGCCATCCTCAATGAGTCGACAGCCACTGAAAGCGTCTCATCGACGCATTCTGCGCGCGAACAGTAGAATCAGAAGTAGAATCAGCCTATGTCTCGACTCGTGCGCCGCCTGCTGGGCGAGCGCGTGTATATCAAGTTCAAACCCCTGGGGCATTATCCCGACTATCTTTGGTGGGTGTTGCGGGGCAAGCCCGTTCGTTCCCCCCATCTCCTCAAGCAACGGACAGTCGCCGAATGCGGCCGCCGCTACAAGCTGCGATGCCTGGTGGAAACCGGCACCTACTACGGCGAAATGGTCGCGGCGCTCTGCCGGCAATTTGATCGTGTTTACTCAATCGAGTTCGATCCTAAACTGGCCGAATACTCGCGAGAGCGCTTCAAGAATGATCCGCAGGTGAAAATCCTCGAGGGCGACAGCCGCCTGCTGGTGCCGCACGTCGTGGCGGAACTCGATCGTCCCGCCGTCTTCTGGCTCGACGCCGGCTACTATGGAGTCGATCTCGCGACTGGCGATCTCAGCCGTTTGCTGACCGAATTGCGCGCCATTCTCTCCAGTCCCATAAAAGAACATGTGGTGCTGATGGACGATGCCCGCATGTTTGTAGGAACGGACAGCAAGTTCTCGGCAGCCCAACTCGTAGCATGGATAGAGCGCGAATATCCCGACCGCAAAGTGGAAATCGTTCGCGACATTTTCAGAGTTACGCACCGATAAGCTCGGTTAAGAAGTTGAATCTCACCTCACCAACCGCTCGGTCGGTCATGGCATTTTGCGTAAGGCGACCGCTCCTCTATCATCAAAGTCAAGGTGGGGAACCGAATGCCCGAGAAAAAGCCGATCGCTGATCTGTCCAAGACTGTAACGGAAAGCCCTGTAGCGGAGAGCCCGATTTCCGATGTCTTTGAAGGCCGCCATCCGGCTGCGTCGGAAAAACAATGGGCCGAGAAAACGCTGGCGCCAACGTTAGAGAAGGCTCCCGAAAAACCGATCGGCGCTCCCACCGGCACCAACCTCGACGAGCACGGTCACGCCCGTTTCAGCACCATCTCGAACACGCCGATAGGTCGCCTTTACACGCAAGCCGATCTTCCCGCCGACTGGAACTACGACCAGTACCTCGGCTATCCCGGCCAACCGCCCTACACGCGCGGCATTCACTCGACCGGCTACCGCGGCAAGCTTTGGACGATGCGCATGTTCTCCGGCTTCGCCTCGCCCGAGGAAACCAACCAGCGCTACAAGTATCTGCTCGAACACGGCGGCGGCGGACTCTCGGTCGCCTTCGATCTGCCGACGCTGATGGGCTACGACTCCGATCACCCGAACAGCGAAGGCGAAGTCGGCAAGTGCGGCGTGGCCATCGACTCGCTCGAAGATATGGAGATTCTGTTCGATGGCATCAGCCTCGAAAACGTCACCACATCGATGACTATCAATTCGCCGGCCAGCGCGCTCTGGGCAATGTATCTGGTCGTGGCCGAAAAGCAAGGCGCCGACTGGAAGAAGATTTCCGGCACCATCCAGAACGACATCCTGAAGGAATACATCGCGCAAAAGGAATACATCTATCCGCCGGCTCCGTCAATGCGCCTGGTGATCGACACTTTCGAGTTCGGATCGAAATTTACCCCGCGCTTCAACACCATCTCGATCAGCGGCTACCACATTCGCGAGGCCGGATCGACTGCGCTGCAAGAGTTAGCGTTCACCATCTACGACGGCGTCGAATATGTCGAGTGGGCGCGCCGCCGCGGCCTCGATGTCGACGATTTTGGCCCACGCCTTAGTTTCTTCTTCAACGCGCATAACGATTTTTTCGAAGAGATCGCCAAATACCGCGCCGCGCGCAAAATATGGTATCGCCTGATGAAAGACCGCTTCGGCGCAAAAAACGATCGCACCCGCCTCATGCGCTTCCACACCCAGACCGCCGGTGTGTCGCTGCCGGCACAGCAGCCGATGAACAATATCGCGCGCGTAGCGCTGCAGGCTTTGGCGGCTGTGCTCGGAGGCACGCAGTCGCTGCACACCGACGCTTACGACGAAGCGCTCGCCTTGCCTACTGAGGAAGCGGCGCGCATTGCGCTGCGCACCCAGCAAATCATCGCCTTCGAGTCGGGCGTGGCCCAAACCGTCGATCCGCTCGGTGGCAGCTACTTTGTCGAAAAGCGAACCCTTGACATGGAAAACGGCGCCTTCGATTACTTCGAGAAACTCGACCAGATGGGCGGCATGGTCAAAGCCATCGAGCGCGGATATCCGCAGAAAGAAATTGCCGAGGCCAGTTATCAGTACCAGCGCGCGGTGGAAGCGAACGAGAAGATCACGGTCGGCGTGAATGATTTCGTCATCGAAGAAGGTTCGCCGCACATTCTCTACATCGGTGAATCGGTTGCCCGTGCGCAAGAGAAAAAGCTGAAAGCCCTGCGCGCTCGCCGCTCGAACGAAGAAGTCACCCGCCGCCTCGATGCGTTGAAACAGGCCGCCGCTAAAGCTCCCGCCGCGGGCTCAAACGGTAATATTTCCGACGCCAATACCATGCCCTATATCATCGACGCCGTCCGCGCCTATGCTACCGTGGGCGAGATCTGCGAAGCGTTGCGCCAGGTGTATGGCACCTATACAGAAGTGAGCGTCACGTAACCTGTCTTTGTGGTTGCAATTTGCAACCGCAAAGATTCATCACATTCCGAATGTCCATTGATCACATCCTTGGCGAGCTGTGATCGCTACAGTGGCAGAATGCAGCCACGCTCAGTAAAACCGAGGAAAAACCGGCAATTCACAGAAAACCGAAAAAGGGCAGCCGTGGTTCCCATCGAATCCCGAATCACGATTCTGCGCCATCGAAAGGTTATTCTCGATACCGCCCTTGCCGAGATCTACAGCGTCCCAGTCAAACGCCTCAACCAGCAAGTGAACCGCAACTCGAGCCGGTTTCCCGCTGATTTCATGTTCCGGCTAAAGCCCCGCGAGTTCTCTGCTTTGAGGTTGCAATTTGCAACCTCAAACTCCGGACGCGGTGGCCGACGCTCGCTGCCTTACGCTTTCACTGAACACGGTGCGATCATGGCTGCAACTGTCCTCAACTCAGATCGGGCAGTGGAGATGAGCGTTTTTGTGGTGCGCGCGTTTATCCGCTTGCGTCAAATACTGGTCGCAAACAAAGAAGTCGCCGCCCGGATCGAAGAGTTGGAAAAGCGCCTGGAGACGCACGACGGCACGATCCAGAGAATTATCGATGTCATCATGCAATTGATGAACCCGCCACCCGGGCGCCGAAACAAGATCGGGTTCGCGCTTCCAGCGGCGCGGACGGGCTAGCCATCATCTATATCTATTTTCTGGTCCGCATGGCAACGCCGGTCTGATCCGCCGTCTACTTCATACGGTTGCGATAGAGGCTTCCATCCACTTGTCCGACCATCGCTTCGATATCGAGCGGCACCTGCAAGAAGGCGGCTATTTCTTTCGCGACCGCCTTGGGCTCGCGCAGCACGCGATGATAATGTACCCGGCACACCTGCATGTTCACCTTCCCCGCCAGCCACTTATTCACCTCGACCAGGTGGCGTTGAAAGTGCTCTTCGATCGCGGAGTTGTCGCCGATCGAATCCGTATTACCGCGCCGCCGCAGCATTTCGTCCTGCGACTTCAGCACCTCCGGCATCGGACGCTGCATGAAAACGATGCGGTAATCGTGCCCCGCGGGCAGCGACAGAATCAGTTGCGAAATAACCTTCACAACTTTCCCTTCGGCTTCGGCAATCAGGCTGGGGTCTTTCGGAAGCTGCTTGATGCGCTCCCACTCCAGGTAACCCTTGGGGTTGTCGGTATCGGCTTTGCGTTCGCCGTCGGAAAGCACAGGCATCCCGCCCGCATCGAGCATCTGCATCATCAGCGATGTGCCCGACCGCGGAAGTCCCGAAACAATAGTGATCATCAGTCCCTTTCAAGAGACAAAAAGTAACGGACGCGAAACCCTGCTCCACTGCCTAATGGATTCCGCAGTTGAAATGATAGTGGCAACTGGGCCGTCGGGCAAAGACGAGTGCTGTGATGCCGCCAACAAACAAAATCCGCGACCTCCCAAATGCCGCCACCCGCTGCCATTGCGTCCCGGCGAGCGTTCTGGTAACGTGCCTGTCATCTCAAGGAGGCCCCTGTGGCTTTTTGTGCAACTTGTGGAACCCAGATCGCGGATGGAACGACCTGCCCGAAATGTGGTGCTGGCGCCGTGCACGCCACCAGCATTGTTGCACCGGCTGGCGCGGGACTTGCCGATAACGTGGCCGGCGCGCTCGCCTACGTGACCATAATTCCGGCGATTGTATTTCTGGTGCTGGAGCCGTTCAACAAAAAGCGATTCGTCCGCTTCCACGCCTTTCAATCCATCTTCTTTTGTGTCGCCTGGGTAGTGGTCGACATTGCCCTGACTTTCCTGGGCCATATTCCGTTCCTGGTATTGATGCTGTGGCCGCTGGTCGGTCTAGCCATGTTTGTGATCTGGCTGATTCTGATACTCAAGGCCTATCAGGGACAGATGTTCAAACTCCCCGTAATCGGCGACATTGCCGAACAACAAGCTGGCTCGTAACTTCGCCGACCCCTAAATCCCGTGCCGCGCGGGAGGAAACGCTCGCCTGCGAAAATCGTTTCTCGTTCGCGAGCACATCGGGTAAGCTAGTAAGTGCTGTGTTTACCGGTCTCGAGCCCACGAGTCTTCAGCCAACGTCGGCATTCCTCCGCCATCGCGCGGTAGCAGTATCGGTAGCCGCGCACCTGGGCTTGCTGGCGCTGATCGTGTTCCACACTCCCAAGGTGCTCGACTTGAGCCCCGAATCGCTTGCCTTCGGAGACGGCGCTCACTCCTACAAGCTCATCTATTTTCCGCCAAGCGCGTATGCAGACGCGCCCCCAGACGCTGTCAAGTTGCTGTTCCCAAGGCAAAGCAAGCCGCGGCCGCTCCCGACTCCCAAGGCCAAGCCTGCGCCAAAGCCTGAACCGGTTCTAGCCGACGCCGAGGCTGGCGACCACAATTCGCATGCCGGATCTGCGCTGGGCACAATGATTGACGGACCGATTACCGGTCACGAAGTCCATGTCGCATATCCAGTCATCTATCCGAATCCTCCCGTGGACCGCGCCGAGTTGCCTCGCGACCTTGTCGGAGATGTCGTCATCGAAGTAACCATCGATTCCCAGGGCAATGTCGTCGAGACTAAGGTGGTACAAGCAATCGGTCACGGAATCGACGAAAAGATCGAAGCCACTCTTCGCCGCTGGCACTATCAACCGGCGACGCTCGACGGCACACCAGTAGCCTCCAAGCACGACGTTCACTTCCACTTCCCATCTTGAACGGCTAAGACAAATGTTCAGGCAGAGCGATTCTTCAGTAAGGGGGAAAGTTCTGTTCTGGAGGGCGATTGCCGCTTGGGAGTTAGACCCCCCTGGTCGCGATCTTTTAGAATCAAAGACTTAGGGGGACGACTTCTGCCAGGTCTTTGAGGAATAAGCACTTACCTGTAAAGTCTTTATTCCTCAAAGACTTAGGCGTTTTGATCGGTAAATAAGTGACAAATGCTTTAGCGGTTGGAAGTCAATGGTTGGTCCGGATTTGCTTCTTGATTCGCTTTTGATTCGCCTGCGTGGTAGACTTTTCGCGTTTGCGCGGAGGAGGAGAACTTGGCCAGAAGCAAAGCCGTCAGCCATCGCAAAGCGGTCCTGCACTTGAAGAAATCGGACCCTGTCCTAGCCGAGATTATTGGGCGGATCGGGCGCTGCCGGTTGGAATTCGGCGAACCGACGTTTCACAGCCTGGCCGAGTCGATTCTGTACCAGCAGTTGAATGGGAAGGCTGCGGCCACCATTTTCGCTCGCTTCACGGCACTGGCCGGAGATCCGCTGACGCCGCAAGGCATTCTTAAACTAACGGATGCCGAAATGCGCGGCGTGGGCCTGTCGCGGCAGAAGACGGCATATCTGCGCGATCTCGCCGAGAAAACCGCAGCCGGCCTGCTGGAATTCGAGCGCATGTCTGAAATGTCAGAAGAAGAAGTGATCGCGCATCTCACCCAGGTCAAGGGCATCGGCGTCTGGACGGCGCACATGTTCCTGATGTTCACGTTGCAGCGTCCGGATATTCTGCCCGTCGGCGATTACGGCGTGCAAGCAGCCATCAAGAAGCACTACAAAAAACGTAAGTGGCCGAAGCCCGCCGTGATGGAGAAGATCGCGAAACCTTGGGCGCCCTATCGCTCGATTGCCTGCTGGTATCTGTGGAGAAGCCTGGATATTAAGACGGTGGAAAAATAATCGCATCCAGCTTTTCGCCAGGATCTTGGGAGGCGCAGCGGATTTCGGTCGTGCTTTTGGGTGGCGCAGCGGTTCACCGCTGCGATCAAAGCGGAGTTTTGAGTTGAAAGGGCACGACTTCAGTCGTGCCGCAAACGGGCCACTTGTCGAAAAGCGTGAGGCGTGGCGCACCCCCCTCTATTCAATCGGCCACTGGGTCACGCGGTTTTTCCCGTTTTTCTTCGAGGCATACATCGCTTTATCCGCCGAATCCAGCAGCGTTTCGGCCTGGGGATCTTGAATCCGATCAGTGGCGCAGACACCTACACTGGCGGTAACGGAGATATCCCCGCCGGCTTCCGCCTCTTCGATTGTTCTTCTCAATCGTTCTGCTGTTACGAGGGCCTCATCCGTCGAGAAATCCGGAAGTGAGATGGCGAACTCGTCCCCACCCCAACGATAGAGTGTCCCCTTGCGGCCCAGGGCGCCCCCGATGGCCTTAACCACGTCCTCCAAACATCTGTCTCCTTCTGGATGCCCTTTTGTGTCGTTCACTTCTTTGAACTTGTCAAGATCTAAGACTATTACTGCAACCCCCGAATTTCGCGCGACAGCATCCTTTAGCTCTGTCAATAGGGCTTCTTTCTTCGGAAGTTTCGACAGAGAGAAAATCTGTGGCGCGGGGACGGTTGTGGCCGATTCAAGAGCGGCGGGCCAGCCCTCTGTGAGAAGTTTGCCGGACGGTTTCGCGAAACCGAGAGTCGTATCAAGTTCAATCAGCCCCCGTTCTCTCAGCACATATGCCGCCTGGGTTAGATCCTTCTTAGATACGCCCAGATATTCAGCGTCCCATGGATCCGCGACCCATGCCTCGCCCGGAACCTCGGGGATCTTAAAGGCGAGAGTGTAGGTCTTTCCTGCTATGAATTTCTCGAGGTCTGACTTGGAACTTGGGGGATGCGATTCTCCTGTATCCTCCTTTATCTGTTCGTATCTATTAGGAAGGGATCGGGAATCGTAAAATGAGACTGCGCCCTCGTCAATCGCTCTCCGTATTCTGCTAGTCGCATTTCTGACGTTATCTAGTGTCGTCCCGCCGGAGTACGCAACGTTTACAGAGCAGCTGGCGAGGGTCCCCTGCATGTCATCCGTCACCTTCACCAGCAGCAAGGCCTGGAACATTCCATTGAACGCGGCAGCCTCGATTGGCCACCTGACCTCTGTCTTGATCGCCCTATCAGAGAGGCAGTAAAAGACGTCTGGAGGGCCACATCGGATACGGCTCGCCAGCGCTGCCGCGTACGCGTCGACCGCATCTTGATACTCGCGGGTCGCGGGAAGGTCGCGCATAAATTCGTCCGAAAGTTCAACGCTGCTTTGTCGGCCGGACTTGCCGATCTCAAAGTAGGTCGATCTTCGATACTGCCTCGGATACTGCTCCATAATCTGAAGTCCGCACTTCGCCAGTCGCGTGCCCAACTCAGCGATACCGAGTTGTCGTTGTTCTTCCGTCACACTTACTCCCCACGCGTGAACTTCCTCACTCCTACTTTCTACAACAAGGGACCAATTATAGAACCTCCCTTTCAGCCGCTGATAACGTTAACAGTTAGTTTTTTTGTAATATGTACTTGACAGCATATGTCTTTTAATACATACTACTTCCTGTGCCGTGGCAGGTATTTTTCCATGCTGAATTCGAGTCTGAATTTGATGCGCTGGACCAGGAGGTTCAAGATGAGTTGCTGGCGCATGCAAATTTGTTGAAAGAATTTGGGCCACTGCTCAAGCGTCCGACTGCCGATACCCTTCACGGATCAAAGCACGACAACATGAAGGAGCTGAGGTTCAAAGCAGCCGACGGCGTTTGGCGAATAGCATTTGCCTTCGATCCTGAGCAGAAAGCTATATTGCTCGTCGGAGGAGATAAGTCCGGTGGCAGCGAGAAACGTTTTTATCGCCAACTTATTAAACAGGCAGATGCGAGGTTCGATCGACACCTTGCTTTTCTAAAGGCGGAAGCATACAGGCAGAAAGGGGCCAAGCAGCAATGAAGACTTTGGAGCAAAAACTCAAGCAGATCAGTCCAGCGAGGCGGAAGAAAATTAGAGCACGGACCCGCGAACTGGTCGCACGCGAAATGTCTCTGCAAGAGCTTCGGCATGCGGTCAATAAAACTCAAAAGACCGTGGCCCGTACGCTCAATATGGGTCAAGATGGAATCTCCCGCCTGGAGAAGCGAAGTGACTTGTTACTTTCTACTCTGCGGAACTATGTAGAGGCGGTCGGAGGAAGCCTAACCCTGGTTGCTCAGTTCCCAGACAAAGAGCCGATTGCGATAGGCGGATTTGGTGAAATAGTCGCGGCTCAGGAAAATCAAGACTAAGAGCGGGCTGAGTAGACCCCGCCAACATGAGTGTCTTGTTGCGGCATGGCAATAAAAAAACCCTCTCGACCGATGCGAGAGGGTTTGCGAATTGGTTGGAGAAATTTATGCTGCGCGCACGACGTTGCCCGCCTGGAAGCCTTTCGGGCCTTTGAGCAAGTCGAACTCGACGGTCTCGCCTTCGTTCAGCGAGCGGTAACCGTTCTCCTGGATGGCGGAGAAATGTACGAAGACATCCTCGCCCGTGGAGCGCTGGATGAAGCCGTATCCCTTCGCCCCGTTGAACCACTTCACAGTACCCTTCTCTCTCACAAAAAAACTCCTTTCGCCTCATCGCTAAGAATTATTCTTGCGCCGCTTCTCTGTTTGCCCTGTTCCGTTTGCCCTGAAAGCCAGGACAGACGCAACGGAACACCCCCTCGAAGGGACGCGAGAACTTTTAACTGGCGCCGCCGCACGCAGGCAACACCACGCGAATAGAAACGGCTCCCTTGCATTCCGGCGGACGGTTGCCCGCGACGAAATACTGTGGAGCCGCGAAAACGAGGGCGCGATATCGCACTGCTGGCACAGAAACGTCAGTTTTTGCTTATCGCCAACTGGGTCTGACTGGCGAAGCACCAGATGATAGCAGGAAGATTTGAGTTGGCAAGAGCGAAGTTGTAGTCCGCGTTGAAAATAGCATGACCGGCGCTCATGGCGAGGCCAGGCAACTGAAAACCGCCAATTGGGCGGCTGCTATAGAAATCCAGCCGAAAGCCGTAAGTGTTTGATAATATTTGAGAAACCAGTGTCTTCGCTTACCCCCATCGAACTTTCCGCGAAGAAAGGCGCTTCCGAGTACCGAACGGCTCCGGCCGAAGGGTTATTGCGCTCCACGGTGCGTTACATGCTCCGAACCGAGGTGCACACGTTCGCCTTCTCGGTTGCCGCCAATTCCATTCTTTCTTTTTTCCCGTTCCTGCTTTTGCTGATGACGCTGATCCGCTACGTTTTTCATTCCCGTGTGATGTACACCGTGGTCGAGAACCTTTTGCGCGACTATCTTCCAACCGGCCAGGAATTCGTGATCCGAAATCTTAATGCGCTGGTTGGCGAGCACCACCGGGCGCAAGTGTTTTCGCTGGCGATGCTGCTGATTACCTCCACTGGAATTTTTCTGCCGCTTGAAGTTGCGCTGAATCGCGTGTGGGGTTTCCGCAACAACCGGTCGTACTTGGGAAATCAGTTGATCTCTCTCGGATTGGTTTTTGCCTGCGGTTCGCTCGCCCTGCTCTCCGTAGGACTGACTGCCGGAAACGTCGCCATCGTGAAGACTGCGCTGCACGGCTATGGCGCCTGGTATGTGTCCCTGGTGGACTTTGTAACCATGAAGACCTTTGCGATCCTGGCCAGCATTGCGATCTTCTTTCTCGTCTATTGGCTGTTGCCGAACGGCAAAGTGCCGGCCAAGGGAGTACTGCCGACGGCGGTAATTATGGGATTGCTTTCCGAGGCACTGAAGTATGTTTATATCTTTGCTCTGCCGCGGCTGAATTTCGCGGAAGTGTATGGGCCGTTCGCCATCTCGGTCAGCCTGATGTTCTGGGCGTTCCTGTCGGGAATGTTGCTGCTGACGGGAGCTCATCTGTCGGCGCGCAGAATATTGCAGAGCTCCTAGATCGCCAACAGGAAACTGTGTGACCGACTGGCTGCCGATCCTCCGAGCCAGTTCATAGTCTCAATCGCGCTAGCCGAAGGTCACACCCTATTTCTTATCCGTCAGCGCTTCAACGCCAGGCAACTTCTTGCCTTCCAGAAATTCCAGCGAGGCGCCTCCGCCGGTTGAGATGTGGGTGATTTTGTCGGCTACTCCGGCGGCTCTTACGGCAGCTACGGAATCTCCACCGCCCACGATCGTCACCGCTCCGGCATTTTCTGCCACGGCGTGAGCAATCTTGAACGTGCCTTTGGCGAAGGGCGGCATTTCGAAAACGCCCATGGGACCGTTCCAGACGATGGTGCCAGCGCGGGCGACCTCTTCAGAAAAGGTCTCAATGGTTTCCGGACCGATATCGAGCGCCATCATGTTGGCAGGGATGGGCTCGCCGTGGCCGACGATTTTGGTCAGAGCGCTGGCCTCGATACGATCGGCGATGACGTGGTCGGTGGGGAGAAGGAACTTTACCTTGTGAGTCTTCGCCTGTTGCAGAAGGTCCTTGGCGAGCGCAATCTTATCTTCTTCCACCAGACTCTTACCGACGGATTCGCCTTGCGCCTTGAGGAAGGTGTAGGCCATTCCGCCGCCTATGATTAGGACGTCGACTTTGCTGAGCAGGTTTTGGATGACTCCGATTTTGTCGCTGACTTTGGCTCCGCCAAGAATGGCAACGAACGGGTGCTCGGGGTTTTGCAGAACGCGGCCGAGATATTGCAACTCTTTTTCCATGAGCAAACCGGCGGCGGATTTCTGCACAAACTTCGTGATGCCAACGGTGGAGGCATGCGCACGATGGGCAGTGCCGAAGGCGTCGTTGACATAAAATTCGGCGAGCTTTGCGAGCTGTTTTGAAAAAGCTTCGTCGTTTTTTTCTTCCTCAGCGTGGAAGCGCAGGTTTTCAAGCAGCAGGGCTTGCCCTTTCTCGAGTTTGAGCGCCACTTCTTCGGCTTCGGGGCCGACGCACTCGGGACAAAAGCCCACGTTCTCGCCGCGCGACAGTTCTTTATCTAGCAGCATGCGGAGACGCTCGGCGACGGGCTTGAGGCTCATTTTTGGATTGGGCTTGCCCTTGGGACGTCCGAGGTGAGAGGCAAGGATGAGGCGGGCCCCGTGGCGCAAAGCGTACTCGATGCTGGGCAGAGTTTCGCGAATGCGCGTGTCGTCCATAACGCGGCCATCTTCGAGCGGGACGTTAAAGTCGACGCGCATGAAGATGCGGTGATCGTTGAGAGGAAGATCGCGAATGGAAAGCTTAGACATTAGGCACCTGTCGTTAGTCGTTAGTCGTCAGTCGTTCGGTATTTGTCGCTGGAGCGTCGTTCGTCGTTGGTGTTGCGGCACGCCACGCAAACTTGGGCCGCCAGTCATCGCAAATCGCGAACGATCAACGACGAACGACTAACGACCAGTTTCTCTACAATCCTTTGGCCGCCATCAGGTTGATCAGATCGTGGACACGGCAGGAATATCCCCACTCGTTGTCATACCAGGAGATCACCTTGACGCAGTTGCCGCCGACCACCAGGGTCATGTGCGCATCGACGATCGAGGAGCGCGAGTCTCCCTTGAAATCGCACGAGACCAGTTCGTTCTCTTCGAAGCCCAGGTAACCCTTCAGCGGGCCGGCCTCAGAGGCTTTTTTCAAAGCAGCGTTGACCTCCTCTTTGGTGGTCTTTTTCTCCACCCAGACGACGAGGTCGACGACCGAGACGTTGGGCGTAGGGACGCGCATGGCGAAGCCGTCGAGTTTCCCGGCCAGATCGGGGATGACGAGCTTGACGGCCTTGGCGGCACCGGTCGTGGTTGGAATCATGTTGATGGCCGCGGCGCGGGCCCGGCGCAAATCTTTGTGCGGGAAGTCCAGAATCACCTGATCGTTCGTATAGGAGTGGATGGTGGTCATGGTGCCGCAGACGATTTTGAAAGTGTCGTTGATAACTTTGGCCACCGGAGCCAGACAATTCGTGGTGCAGGAAGCGTTGGAGACGATGTGATGCTTGGCGGGATCGTACTTCTCTTCGTTGACGCCCAGCACAACCGTGAGGTCTTCGTTCTTGGCCGGTGCCGTGATGATGACTTTTTTCACGGAGCCGCGGAGATGCTTCTTCGCTTCGTTGGCATCGGTGAACTTGCCAGTGGATTCGATCACTACCTGAGCTCCGACGGACTCCCAAGGCAAGGCGGCAGGATCTTTTTCTTTGAAAACTTTAATAACTTTGCCGTCGACTGAAATGCTGTCTGGGCCAGCGCTGATTTTGTTGGGCAGGTTGCCAAGAATCGAGTCGTACTTCAGCAGGTGAGCAAGCGTTTTGGGATCGGTGAGATCGTTGACTGCGACGAAGTCGAGGTTTTTATCGGCGAGCGCGGTGCGAAGAACGTTGCGCCCGATGCGTCCAAATCCATTAATGCCAACTCTTACGGCCATGGTGCCTCCAAAAGAAAGTTTGAATCCTAAAAGAACACGCAGAGCCCTGAGACAACCCTTGATGGTATCAGGGTCGAGGAGTCAGCGTAAATGTGACCTATCCATCGGTGCAATTCTAATTGTCCCGTTTCAGGACACCAGTTAGGACGGACCCATCCGTCGATTGGGTGGAGTTGAATTCAGGCTGGCGTAATCTCGATGGTCGTGTCGGTATTGCGCCAAATGAAAGGAATCCGGGCGAGCCAGTATTTCCGGTTGATCGCCTGGCGAACGCGGGCAAAATCCTCCGGAGGCAAAATTCGGGCGGTGGCCGGAAATTCAGGACCGATAATTTTTCCGCGCATGGTGCATGGAGCGATCTTGACTTGCGGGTTGTTGCGGATGCGCTTGCTCTTGCCTAATTTGCTATTGGTCATGACATAGAGCTTGTTGCCGTCTTCGGCAAACCAGACGGGGGTATAGACGGCGACGCCGGTTTTTCGGAAGGTCGCGAGGCTGACGTAACGCTGGCCATGAATTTCGGCGGGGATGGTAGCCATGCGGATATTGTAAAGCTTTAAGCACCGGGTGGAGCGCAGCTTCGAGCAGTGGAGTCAAGGATGGCGATGGCCTTGTGTTTCTGCGCGGCCTATTTTTGACTGATGGCGTGCGCGGTCACATACAATAGCGGACTATTGAGATTTCCAGCGAAAATCATTATGAGTGAGATTTGGAAAAGGTGGGAAGGCCGTACTGTCGACGGCAAGTTTCCACTACAAACCTATCTGGGTGGTTCCGATCAGAGCGCGGTATTTCTCACACGAAGGGGCACGGGCGATTCCGCGCAAGCCGCCATCAAGCTGATTGCCGCAGATGCGGCGGACGCGGAGAGGCAACTACTCCGCTGGAAGAGGATCGGCGGCCTGAACCATCCGAATCTGATTCGTATCTTTGAGGGGGGACGCTGCAATTTCGATGGCACAGCGCTGCTCTATGTGGTGGAGGAGTATGCGGAGGAAAATCTCGCGCAGATTCTGCCGGAGCGAACCTTGACGGCCGACGAGGCGCGAGCGCTGTTACCACCGCTTGTAGAAGCCTTGCAATATGCGCATGAGAACGGGTGGGTGCATGGGCACATCCGCCCTTCCAACATTCTTGCAATTGCGGATCAGGTGAAGCTCGCGAGCGACACTCTGGCCCAGCCCGGTGAAACTGGCCGGGGCGCGAGTGCGAGGAGCGACTACGCTCCGCCAGAAGCGGCCACGGGAGCGGCGTCCGCACCTGCCGACGTCTGGCAGTTGGGAATGACGCTGGTCGAGGTGCTGACGCAGCGTTTGCCGGCTTGGGATCGCGCCCACCCAAATTCGCCGCAAATACCGGCAGCGATTCCGGAACCATTGCGCGCAATCGCCGAGCATTGCCTGCAGGTTGAGCCAGCAAAGCGATGGACGCTGGGGCAAATCCGCGATTGTTTGGAAGGAAAGCAGCCAGCGCCGATTTCAACTCAGAATGCGGGAATTACCGTGCCCGCGCTCTCGGCAGCGCCGAAACAGTCTGCGAAATGGCCCCATTGGCTCGTGGCAACGGCGGTGGTATTGGCTATCGTCTTTTTCTTTGCCCGGCCGAAACCGGCAAACCCTCCGGCGGAGATTCCAACAACACAAGCTCAATCAAATACAGCCGCGGAAGCTACGCAGTCTGCGGCACAGCCGGAGCCCAAACCAAATCCCACAGCGACGGCAAGTGCCACGCACGCGGCGGGCGGCAATGAGGATCAGTCTGCGGATGCTCATCCCGCCAACCATGCTAATGAGAGCGGGATCGTGCGCCAGGTAATGCCCGAGGTTTCGCCGGTCGCGCGCCGCAGCATTCAAGGCAAAATCAAGGTTCGAGTCCGCGTCGAGGTGAATTCGGCAGGCAATGTGACTAAGGCGACAGTGGAGTCCGCCGGACCAAGCAAGTATTTCTCGCGCATCGCGCTGGCAGCGGCTCGGGAATGGAAGTTCTCTCCGCTCCCAGACGAAACGGGCGCCAGGGAATGGAAGCTGCAGTTTGCTTTCAGCCGGGCGAGAACGGAGGTTTCCGCGGTGCGCGGCAAGCGGTAGGGACGCGGGGACTGTCCGCAGGGGAGCAGGGCAAAAGCAGGTCCTTCGCTTCGCGAAGGATGACAAGGCTTAGAGTTGGAGCAGGTTGAGTTGCAACTTCGCGTATCCCTGCTCCGCGGCCCACAGATCAAGCGGGATCGCCGCCATCTCATCCACAACAGGTTCGGCTCGCCCACTCTTGGTCATGTCTACCGTTTTGATATAGCTCCGGCAACTGTCGCAAGCTTCCACGCGGACGTGCTTAAGTTCGTCGGCGGTGTAGACGGGAAGCTTCGCGTGATTCTCTTCGCCGCATGCCGGACAGACGATTCGCCGGAACTCCCATTCCGCGAGACAAAATGAACACACCAGGGAACGCTGCCCGCCGTCTCCCAGCGGACGCAGAACACCGAGGCCAGGTTTCCGCTTGCAAAACGGACACTGATACGGCACCGGCCCGCTCCAGTGCAAAGTTGACCGCGTACGAACGGCGAGCGCGTACGGCTGAAGAAAGGCGCGGGCAAAAAAATCGTGAGGGCGCGACGGCAGCGCTCCGGCCACGGTTCCATTCCAGAAAGCCGTTAGCAATTGGAAATGAGAATCTCCGCCGCCAGTCCGCAACTCGCGCGCCGCTTCGCGAAGCGGGGTTGGACCGCTCTGTTCGACTACCGAAAGAAATTCGCCGAATTGTCGAGCGACCGCCGGCGGGAGCCGCCGTGCAAACCAATCCGAATCGGATGCCGCACTGCCAGACGCTGAGATCGGTTCTGTGAAAGATTTGGCGAGTTCGCGGGAGAGACTTTCCTGAAAACGCGCGACAGCCACGTAGAAGCCCAGAATTTCCGCAGCGAAACTGTACTGAGTGCCAAGTTCCTCCGCCCGTTGGATGCGCCGTTGCCATTCGTTTTGCGCCATGCTGCGATTATCGGTCCCGGCCTTCTGCCGTGCAATGCCTGACACAGACAAGGCAGATTTCTGTTGCGCTACGACGCTCAGGGATTTTCCTGATTGACGGCCCAGTCTGGCCGGGTTTATAGTTCTCCGCGTTAGCGCGGTACGGGATGGACGCGGTCGTGGGCGTCCGGCAAAACGCACTTTCCGTAAATTCTGGAACGTGCAGTACCGGGGACAACAAAATGGAGCTCTCGCGCAGGACTTTTCTCAAAGGCACCGTGCTCGGCGGAGCCGCATTCTCCGCCCTCGGCTTTGATCTCACTCCCGTCTACGCCCAGACTTCTTCGCTCAAGATTGCCCGCGCCAGCGAAACCCGCAGCACTTGTCCTTATTGTGCGGTCAGTTGCGGCGTAATCATCTACACCATCGGCGACAAGGCTAAGAACGCGATTCCACAGGTATTGCATGTCGAGGGCGATCCTGACCACCCCATCAAT
Source organism: uncultured Acidobacteriaceae bacterium (assembly GCA_963785265.1). GTDB lineage: Bacteria > Acidobacteriota > Terriglobia > Terriglobales > Acidobacteriaceae > Acidiflorens. The sequence goes on from CAWAUN010000001.1 coordinate 479,451, forward strand.
CGCGGAACGCTTTGCCCCAAAGGCTCGTCGCTCGAACAGGATATTCTCAATGACCGACGCCTGCTGAAGCCTCAAGTGCGGCGCCCCGGAGGCACCGACTGGGAAGATATTTCCTGGGAGCAGGCCTACAGCGAGATCGCGCAGAAAGTAAAGAAGACACGCGACGATACTTTCGTTGAGACCGACGCCAAAGGTCACACTGTCAATCGCTGCGAAGGCATCGCCTTTACCGGCGGTTGCACCGACACCAACGAATTTAATTATCTGGCCGTCAAAAGTATGCGCAGCCTGGGGGTCTGCTACCTGGAAAACCAGGCCCGCGTTTGACACGGCCCCACGGTCTCCAGTTTGGGGCCCACCTTCGGACGCGGCGCAATGACCAACGGTTGGATCGACATCAAGAACACCGACATGATGTTGATCATGGGCGGCAACCCCGCCGAGAACCACCCCTGCGGCTTCAAGTGGGCTGTCGAAGCCAAAATTCACCGCGACGCGAAAACCATTGTCGTCGATCCGCGCCTCACCCGCACCGCTGCGAACGCCGACATGTACGTACAGATCCGCGCCGGCGCCGATATCGCCTTCCTGGGCGGCGTCATCAACTACGCCATCGCCAACAACCGCATCGCCAAAGACTATCTTGTCAACTACACCAACGCCGCTTTCATTATCAAAGACGGATTTAATCTGCCCGAAGACGGCCTTTTCTCCGGATTCGATCCCGAGAAAAAGGTTTATGACAAGAAGACCTGGAATTATGAAGAAGGCGGAGACCTAGCCGGCAAGGCTGTTGTGGCGACGCCCGCCGAAAAGCCTGCTCCTCCATTCGCACCGGGCGCCACGCCGCCCGCGCCTGCGCTCCCGCCGAAGGTGGCATTCGATCTCACGCTGCAGCATCCGCGCTGTGTCTATCAATTATTAAAGAAACAATACGAGCGCTACACACCAGAAATGGTGGAGCGCATCACCGGCATTCCACAGGATCAATTCCTCAAAGCCGCCGACCTCTTCACCTCCATCCGCAAAGACGGCGACATGAAAAAAGTCGCCACGGTTATTTATGCGGTCGGATGGACGCAGCACAGCTTCGGCACCCAAATCATCCGCGCTGCAGCCATGCTCCAGTTGTTGATGGGCAATGTCGGCCGCGCCGGTGGTGGAGTCAACGCCCTCCGCGGCCACTCCAACATTCAGGGCGCTACCGACATGGCCGGGATCTTCGACATTCTCCCCGGCTATTTGAAGATGCCGAACCCCAGCGACATCGATCTGGCGGCGTTTGTCAAGCGCACTACGCCAACTGCCTCCAAGCCCGATCCATGGGAGTCATTTAATTACTGGTCGAATACTTCAAAATTCACAGTCTCTTTGCTGAAGGCGTTTTACGGAGCTGCGGCCACAAAGGAAAACGATTTTGCCTTCAATTATCTGCCCAAGATCGATCGCAACTATTCCTGGGTGAATATCTGGAACGACATGTACGAAGGCAAGGTCAAAGGTCTGTTCGCCTTTGGCATGAACGGCGTCATGATCGGACCCGATTCGAACAAGAATATCGATGCCCTGAAAAAAGCCGACTGGCTCGTCGTCTGCGAAATCTATCCCGACGAAACCAGCGAATTCTGGAGGGCTCCAGGAATCACGGCCGAGGATCAGAAAAAGATCAACACCACCGTGTACCGGTTGCCGGGAGCGGGATTTGCGGAAAAAGACGGCACGTTCGTCAACTCCGCGCGCTGGCTGCAATGGAAGAATGCGGCTGTGCCCCCCCCCGGTCAGGCGCGTCTCGACCAGGAGATCCTCGCCACCATTTTTTTGAAAGTTCGCGACCTCTATAAAAAAGAAGGCGGCAAGTTCCCCGATCCTGTTCTGCACGCGACGTTCGCGTATACCAACCCCTACAACCCGCTGTTGGCCGAGGTCGCGAAAGAACTCAATGGCAAAGCACTCGCCGACATCACCGACCCGAAGACAAACATCACTATCAAAGCGGGACAGCAAGTCCCGGGCTTTGCCTGGCTCAAGGACGATGGCACGACGATGTGCGGAAATTGGCTGTATTCCGGATCATGGACCGAAGCCGGCGCCATGATGCAACGCCGCGGCACTGACGACCCGTCCGGCCTCGGCATCTATCCGAACTGGGGATGGTCATGGCCAGCGAATCGCCGCGTTCTCTATAACCGCGCTTCTTGCGATCTGGAGGGCAATCCCTGGGATCCTTCGCGCCGCCAGGTTTGGTGGGATGAAGCGAAAGAAAAATGGGTGGGCAACGACGTTCCCGATTTCAAGCCGGATTCCGCGCCCAAGGATCACATGGGCCCGTTCATCATGAACCCCGACGGCGTCGGACGTTTGTTCGTGCCGCTCGGCGGAATGCAAGATGGTCCTTTCCCCGAATTCTACGAGCCCATCGAAAGTCCGCTCGCGAATCTGTTACATGCGAAGCAATCCAACAATCCGGTGGTGAAGAAATATAAGACCGACATGGACAAGTATGCGCCCACCGGCGGCGAATACAACGTGATTTGCACGACGTATCGCCTGACCGAGCACTATCACTACTGGACAAAAAATAATCCGATGAACGTGCAGCTTGTGCCGGAGCCGTTCGTCGAAGTACCGGCCGAACTGGCCGACCGCATGGGCATCCACGGCGGAGAAAAAATAAAAGTCTCAAGCATCCGCGCGACCTACATCGCGAAAGCGATGGTCACGCGCCGCATTCGTCCCATGAAGATCGATGGCAAAGAGACGTTCCAGATCGGCATCCCGATTCATTGGGGGTACCGCGGGATTGCGGAAGATGAAGGCAAGACGGCGAAGACGCTGGCGAATCAGCTGACGCCTACGGTGATTGATCCAAACGCATTTACCCCGGAGTTCAAAGGCTTCTTAGTAAAGATCGAAAAAGTTTAGATTTTGGGTGGCGCAGCGGTTTACCGCTGCGATGAATGACCGGTTCCTGGGCGCGGCTTTAGCCGCTGAGGAAGAAGATGGCAGACCGTAAGACTCTACAAGCCGTGATGATCTCGGGTCATTCCAATCCCTCGCCCGGTTTTGGCATGCAGCGCGACCTCGAAGTCTGCAAACTGGTCGACACCACCACCTGCATCGGATGCAAAGCCTGCGAAGTCGCCTGCGTCGAGTGGAACGACATGCCCTTCACTCCAACCACGTTCGACAACACGTACCAGACGATGCCCGAGACCGGCTATCATTTCTGGAACCTCATCAAATTCAATGAGCACCAGAATCCCGACGGCACCATCCAGTGGCTGATGCGCAAGGATCAGTGCATGCACTGCGCCGATCCCGGCTGCCTGCATGCCTGCCCCGCCGACGGCGCCATTGTGAAGTATGCCAATGGCATCGTCGACTTTAATCAGGAAAATTGTATTGGCTGCGAATTCTGCGTCTCCGGATGCCCCTTCAACATCCCGCGCTTCAACCCCTCCACCAAGCGCGTCTACAAGTGCACGCTCTGCTCTGACCGCGTAGGCGAAGGCCTGGAGCCCGCCTGCATCAAAGCCTGTCCCACCGGCTGCCTGAAGTTCGGCAGCAAAGACGACATGAAGTTCATCGCCGAAGAGCGCGCCAAACAGCTCCGCGACAATTTCGGATGGAAGAACGCCGGTGTCTACGATCCCTCCTCCGTCGGCGGAACGCATGTCATCTACGTTCTCCACGATGCCACTGACCCCGAGCGCTACGGCAACCTCCCAAAGAATCCGACGATTCCGTGGAGCTACACATGGTGGAAGTGGCTGTTCAAGCCAGTCCTCGGCACCTTTGCCCTCTTCGGCCTGCTCGGTGTCCTCGCGCATCACGTTATTAACGGCCCGCGCGTCCCTCAACCCGAGCTGCCGCAAAAAGATGGTTCTAACGCCGGAGGTCATAACTAATGTCTAGCCGAGCCATCGAACACTTCGACGATAAAGCCCGCGAGACCTTGGAGCGCGCCGGCCGAACCACCGTTTATCGTGGAGAACTACTCCGCCATTCCGTCTACGACCGCATCCTCCACTGGACAATAGCCCTCTTCTTCTTCCTCGCGCTCTTCACCGGCTTCGGCATTTACCTTCCCTGGCTCTTCCGCTGGTTCACTCCCATCTTCGGCGGCGGACAACTCAGCCGCATCATGCACCCTTATTTCGGCGTAGCCTTCGTCTTCTTCTTCGCCCTGCAAGCGCTCAACTGGCTCCAGCCCATGCTCTGGGCCCCAGGCGACACGCGCTGGATGCGCAATATAAAAGCAATCACCAGCGGCGAAGAAAAAATGGACCCACCCGAAACCGGCTTCTTCAACGCCGGACAGAAGGTTATGTTCTGGGAGATCGTCGCCGGCTGCATCGTCTACCTCATCACCGGCACCATCCTCTGGGCAGGCGCGCGCTCTTTCGGCAGAATCGCCGTAGCCGTCAGCTACGTTCTCCACGACATCTCCGCCCTGATCATGCTAGGCGGCATCTTCATCCACATCTACCAAAGCACCTTCGGCGAGCCTGGCACCTTTCAGGCAATGATTCGCGGAGCAGTCAGCGAGGCTTGGGCCTGGACATTTCATCCCGCGTGGTACAAACAGGTCACTGGACGCGATGCGGAGCAGGCCTGCGAAGAAGCGCGCCGAAATATGACCGCCGGCGGCAAACCGTAAAGCAGGCTGGTGGGAGACCGAAATTTTACAATTGCCCGGTTGCAGCGCTCCACTGCGGTTCTGTATCCTCAATTCCAACGCTTCCGGTTCAGGGGTCCAAAAATCAGTCAGGAGTTATCCGATGAAATTTTCGTATGTGCCCCACTTTGCCATCCGTGCTCGTATCATTCTTGTCGCAGGAGCTTTGCTGCTTATGGCCGGATCGTTATTTGCGGCGTCGGGAATTTACAGCTTCACACTCAACTCCATCGATGGTCAACCGGCGCCCCTGGCCGCCTACAAAGGCAAAGTAATCCTCGTGGTCAACGTGGCCAGCCAGTGTGGCTACACTCCGCAGTACAGCGCGCTCGAATCAATTTTCGAGAAGTATAAGGCTCAGGGTTTCGTCATCCTGGGTTTTCCGGCCAACAATTTCGGCGCGCAGGAACCGGGAACCAACGAAGAGATTAAAACCTTCTGCACTCGCAAATACAACGTGACCTTCCCGATCTATTCGAAGATTTCGGTCAAGGGCGCGGACCAGGCATCTCTCTATACCTATCTCACTCAAGACACCGCATCCGGGATTCGTGGCGATATCAAGTGGAACTTCACCAAATTTCTGGTGGACCGCAACGGGAATGTCGTGCAGCGTTTTGAACCGGCCGTAACCCCTGATTCGAAGGAAGTGATTACGGCAATCGAAAAGCAGCTAAAGCCGTAGCCACCGAGGAACGGGTATTGCGGGGATTCAGAAGAATCGCCCAGACGAGGCTTGCTTCACCGGTGTTACCGCAGTACGGCAAGCGGTGCACAGCGTGCTTTCCTTGAGGTCAATCCACTCCACGGCGTGGGAAGGAGCCATGGCGCAGCGGTAGTCTTCGCAGTGCGTCAAGCTGACGGTGTGGCCGAGTTCATGGACCGCTTCTTTAATTGCGCGCTGGCGGAATACTTCGGGGTCGGCCGGAAGCCCGTATAACTCCTGGCGTAACCGGTGCGCCGAAACCACGGCGCAGGGGCCACCCATTTGTGCCTCGCCGAAAACAAAAGTTAGAATCGGGATGTAGAGATCCACAGATGTAACCCCCAACAGCCGCCAGGTGTCCTCCGTGACCAGACTCTGCATGCGATGGATGATTTCCGACGAGTGGTATTGCTGCCGTTCTCCGTGGTAAGCAAACTCTGGATCGAGTCGCACGGGCAGCACCTTGCAGGAGACGCGGAACGTTTCCTCGATGGCAGGACGCAGATCCTTCAGCAGTCCGTCATCCACATTCCCGATCGGCAAGAGGTGCAGCAGCTTCATGAGGCAGCTCTCAGCTCTCAGTTCTCAGCTCTCGGGTTCTCGATCCGCTGAGAACTGAGAGCTGCGGGCTGAAGGCTTTGATCCAGCTTATCGCGTCTCAACCGGAGTCCTCGTCCAACCGTATTTCTTCAGCTTGTGGTAGAGAGTGACTCGGTCGATATCGAGCAGCTCCGCGGCGTGGCTCTGATTGCCTCCACATTCTTCGACCACTCGCAGGATGTAGGCGCGCTCCATGTCTTCCAGCGTCTTGCTCGTGCCATTGGCGGAGCCTTGAGTTTTGAAGATGAAGTCCTGTTCCTTCAGTTCCGGCTCCTGTCCCACCACCATGGCGCGCTCGACGGCGTTTTCCAGTTCGCGAACGTTGCCGACCCAGGGCTGTTCCTGCAATTGATTCATCGCCGCGGGGGCAACCCGGGTGATGCGTTTGTTCATGGCCTGAGAGAACTTTTGTACGAAGTGATTGACCAGGATCGGAATGTCATCCCGGCGCTCGCGCAGCGGTGGCAGCTCGATGCGGAAGACGTTCAGCCGATAGAAAAGATCGGGGCGGAATTTACCCTCCTCGATCAGTTTCTCCAGATCTTTGTTCGTGGCCGCGACGCAGCGGAAATCCACTTTGATGGTTTGGTTGCCACCCACGCGTGTGATTTCGCGCTCCTGCAATACGCGCAGCAGGTCAGTCTGCGTCTTCAGGCTGATGTCGCCGATTTCGTCGAGGAAAACTGTTCCGCCCTCGGCGATTTCGAACTTGCCCTTCTTGCGGAACTGCGCGCCCGTGAACGCGCCCTTTTCATGCCCGAAGAGTTCGCTTTCGAGAAGCGTCTCGGTCAGTGCGCCGCAGTGAATAGCGACCAGAGGGTGAAACTTTCGCGAACTGGCTTGATGGATCGCGCGCGCCACCAGTTCCTTGCCGGTGCCGCTCTCACCCGTGATCAACACCGTAGCGTCGGTGGGACCAACCGTTTCCACGGCTTCGAAAACCTTGCGCATGGGGCCGCTCTGGCCAACCATGTCCTCCGGACGCGCCACTTCGGCGACGGTCTCGCGCAAGAGCACGTTCTCCTGCGCTGTGTGCTTATGCGCCATCGCCTTTTTCACCAGGTGAGCGATTTCGTCCGGGTCGAGCGGCTTGGTCACGTAGTCATAAGCGCCGTTCTTCAACGCGGCGACGGCGGTTTCGACCGAGGCGTAGCCGGTCATGATGATCACTAAAAGCTCGGGATCGATTTCGTGCATGCGGCGTTGCAGTTCGATGCCATCGGTGCCGTGCATCTTGATGTCGACCAGGGCCACATCCCAGCGTCCGGTCGCCAGTTCCGTCAGCGCGTCGTTGGCGTTTTCCAGCGTGGTTACGTCGTAGCCTTCTTCGCGGAACCATTTGCCCAGCGAGTCGCGCACGCTCAATTCATCGTCCACGATCAGCAATCTTCCCAGTGTGCTCACTTCCATCACCTCACCTTTATTTCGGCAGTGCCAGATCCAACGCCAGCCAACACAGCGTCGGGAGCTTGAACGGGCAGGGTTATCGTGAACGCCGTCCCCCGGCCCAGCTCCGATTCGACTTCGATGCGCCCGTTGTGCCGCTCCACGATTCCGTGGGCGATCGCCAAGCCGAGCCCAACTCCGTGCCCACTTTCTTTTGTGGTCAAAAAAGGTTCAAAGATATGCGGTAAGATGTCGGCGGCGATGCCCGATCCATCGTCGCGAACTTGCAATAAGACTTCGTCGTCCGCGTTCGTCGGCCGGCCGTCGATCCGGCACTCAATCCAAAGATTGCCTCCGCGCGGCATGGCATCGATAGCGTTCATAATCAGCGCGATGAGCACTTGTTCAATTTGCGATGGATCGCAAGACACGCGCGGCAGGTCTTTGGCAACCTTCAATTGCAGTTCGATTCCGCGTTGTTCCAGTTGCGGCCGAACCAGCAGCAGGCAGCGATCAATCACACCGCGCAGGTCGGTCGACTCCACATTCATGGGCGAGGTGCGCGAGAGACTCAACAGGTTCTTGATCAGGGCGCCGCAGCGCTGGCTTTCGGAGGCGATCAGATCCAGACTTTGCATCGCGTCCTCGCGTTTTTCATGCTCCGCTTGTCCCGATCCCACCCACTTTCGCAGAAGTTTGGCATAGGTAAGAATCCCAAAGAGCGGGTTGTTCACCTCGTGCGCCACCACCGCCGCCATCTTGCCGAGGGACGCCATTTTCTCCACGTGCAGCACATGATCGTGAGCGCGGTTCAGTTCCTTCGTCTTCTGCTCGACGCGATCTTCGAGCGTCTTCGCCCAGGTGACGATTTCTGCATTGGCCATTTGCAACTGCCGGCTCATGTTGTTGAAGGAGTGAGCCAAATTACCCACCTCGTCCTGCGATTGCACTTCGATCTGGTAACCAAGCTTCCCCGCGGATAGACGTTCCGTGCCTCGCTTGAGCGCCTTAATGGGTTCGCCGACCTCTTGCCACACGAACAGCCAGCTCAGAACCGCCACCATCAGCATGGCTCCCATCGTGTAAAACAGCATGTTGGTGGTGCTCGCCTTCAGTTGCGCGTCGGTGCTTGCCAGGGAGAGATTGATGTCCAATACGCCCAGCACTTGTTGGCTGGCAGGATGGGCGTGGCAGGCGGCGTTTGAACAACTGGGCTGGTTTTCGATGGGCGTGATAATTCCCAGCACCCGCTGCCCGTCACTGCGATAAATGCGAAAGCGGTCGGGGCGATTCAAGCGGGCCAGCGGCTGCGATTGGTTGTGGCAGCCGTAGCAGGCCTCGGCCGATTTGTCGAGCACATGGCTGACTTCGGCGGCGTCCGTCGAGTAGCTGATTCGGCCTTCCTGGTCCAGAATGCGCACCTTGCTCATGCCGGGCTCGTCCGCGATGGTTTGCATCGTGTGATAGAGCCCCTCGCGATCGTTGCGCAGCATGTAGTACTTGGCGCTGCTTTTAATGACCCCGCTGACCCGCTCGGCGCTGGCCAGCGTTGCTGCTTCCAGATCCTGGCGATGCAACTGGATATTCAGGTATCCCAGCAGAGCGAAAATGGCGACCATGACGGCGAGCAAGGAACCGATCAACTTTGCACTGATGCTGTGAGTTAGCCGTTTCCATCCTCGAACGCCACGAATTGGATCAGTCTCCCGCATTGCCCAACACTGGAGCCGCCAAGTGCCTGACTTCAGTTTCCCTTTCCGTTCGAAGCCGCTCTCGCACTGGAACCTTTTCCTCGGGAAAGATCGGCAGGTACTTCACTGCCAGACCGAACCCGGCAAAGCCCATGGCGATGATCATTAAGGTTATGGAGAACTCCGTCCACTTCGGGACGTAATGATGTCCAACATAAGTCTCGAACCCGATCAGAGCGATATTGAGACGGTTGGTGATGAATCCGAGGACCGTAGAAATGGACGCCAGATAGAGGAGCTGTGGCGATAGTCTGACTTTTTTGAAGCTGAGCATGGTGATCGGAATTCCGAACGTCAGGATCAGTTCGAGCCAGAGAAAGTACGCTTCGTAGCTCGGTTTAAAGATCTGCGGCAGTAAGCCTCGGTGGAAGTAATCTTCGAAGCGCAGCAGGAGATTGACCCATAGAGCCACCAGCAACGCTCCGCCCAGGGTAACCAGAACCGAAAGTTCGAGGTGCCGGCCGAAGGCTTTTGCGCTCTGCGTGGATTCGAAGATGGTCATAGCCAGACCGACTGCGACCGCCGAGGCAAAGAAGAAGAACGGGAGCGCCGGCGAGTACCAGAACGGATGGAGTTTGCTCGGCATGATCAGATAGAGGGAGCCCAAGGAACTCTGGTGCAGGGTGGAGAGCAGAATGCCGGCCACGATCAGCACTGGGTAGATCTTCTTGATCCACTTGATGGGAGTGGGCCACTTGAGGGCTTCGAAGACGTTGGGAAGGAATTCGAAGAAAAGCACCGTCGTATAAGTCATCACGCACATGCCCACCTCGAACATCACCGAGTGCGGGTTCATGTAAATGAGCTGGTGCCAGATGTACCAGGGACGGCCCAAGTCGAACAACAATCCCACGATGAACAGCACGTAGCCCAGGAACGCGGTGAGCACCGCCGGGCGCACCACACTGTGCAGGCTCTCGACGTTAAACAAGTAGACCGCGCCCACCATGCAGAAGCCGCCCGCCGCCAGCATTACGCCGCACAGGCAGTCGAAGCCAATCCAGAGGCCCCAGGGGAACTGGTCGGTCATGTTGGAAACCGCCCCAAGGCCATGGAAGTAGCGAACATAGGAGGAGTACAGGCCCAGAACCATGATCACAACAAAAACAACTCTCCAAAAAGTAAGTTTGATCTTCATTTTCCACTCCCGTTCAGCTTCTGTTTCTTTTCTTCTGCTTCCGCGGCGGCTACTTCGTCGCGGCGATGCGATACCCAATAAATGCCGCCCAAGGCCAACGTCCACACTGGGATAAAGTCTGGAATTCTTTCCATGACTCGCCCGGTGTATTCCGGCATCGGAGTGTCGCCGATCTTGGCCAGCGATGGGTAACCGTAGTCCTCAGGCTTGTTGCTGGAAATGATGAAGACCGACGTTCCCCCAACTTCGTTGAGGCCGTAGATATAAGGACGATAGGTGGACGGATTTTGGCGGAGACGCTCCTTCGCTTCGCTAATCAGGTCGTCGCGCTCGCCGTACTTGGTGGCTCCCGTGGGGCAGATCTCAGCACATGCCGTCTGCTTGCCGGCAGCGATGCGATCCGGGCACATAATGCATTTGCGGACCCTCGGATTTAGCGATTGCCATTCGTATTTCGGCTGGCCAAACACGCAGGCCACCATGCAATATCTGCACCCAATGCACTTCCAGACGTCGTAGACCACAGGGCCCGCCGCCGTCTTATGGAAGGCGCCTACCGGACATACCGACGCGCAAGCCGGCTTTTCACAGTGCATGCAGAGCCGGCGCATGAATTTGTCTTCCTTGGTCAGAACCACCGTGTACTTATGTGCCGATTGCACCGACTCCGCGGCTACGTTGTCGTCGTACGGCAGCTTGTTCTGCTGCGCGCAGGCGCTTTCGCATTGTTTGCAACCGATGCACATGGTTGCGTCATAAAGGATTGCCTTACTCATGGGAATTGCTCCTGGGGTGTCCGAAGCGCGATTTCCGTTCCGTTGAAATATAAGAAGTAAGAGTGCGCTGTAACGGAATGGACTTGGGCACCGTATAAAACAGATTTAATGATTCGACAAAAAAGCAAGAACCGGGTCCGGAGACGCTTGCCGCCAGACCCGTGTGCGCTGCTCCGGGGGGAAAGCAACGGGGGAAAGAAGCTGTCCTGCTGGCTGCGGATCGGCGGATTCTCCGCTCCGGCCGCCGAATTGAGGCGGACATCTTCATACTTTCCCTTACGTCTTCTTCCGCCGCGGCCCGTCAGTTCCCGGCCGCGGCGCTACGTTAATTGGAACAGCCAAAATTACTGCCGCTCACTACTTCTGCAACTCACTACTTCTGCAAGGTACGGAGGTAGGTAACGATGGCCTTCGTGTCATCCGCGGACAGACCCTTTACCGTCCCCGGGTGCTTCGCGGTTCCCGTGATGGCTCCGGCGAAATCGGCATCCGACTTCTTTTTGGAGTCGGCGGTAACCAGGCTCGGAATCTTCGCCGCGGGCTTGCCCGCTGCATCGGCGCCGTGGCAGGCTGCGCATTTTGATTTGTAGAGGCCAGCGCCGTCATCCGCCCAAGAAAGGTTCGGGATCAGAACGAATAGGGCCATCGCAATTGTCATTACCAACACCATCAGCTTCGTTGTCTTCATGATTTCGTTATTTCTCCTTGTAAGATTTTGCAACTCGATAGAATCAGCGGTTCCTTTCGCAGTCGCGTCAGTGTTGCGAAAGTAACCAATTACAGCCTCCAGGAACGGGGTGTAACAAAAATCAGCAGCTGCATTGCTGCCTATTGAGAGTTTCAACGTTGGCAGGCAACTATGGCAGTGACCGAAATCACCCTCGACGGTGACATTTGCGAGGCAACGTGTTCGTCACGAGTTGCGCGCGAACTCCGAGGTCACCGCAAGGGGTGACTGCGGTCACTGCGGTGCCCTTGGACAGGCGAGAGAATGCCCTTGCAGCGAGGTGTAGCTATGCCGATCCTTTTGATGGCTCTGCTCGCATTGTTGGTATTTGGATTGATTGGAATTCTGCTGACCGCCGCCGTAATTCTGGAGCACTCCAAGCACAAGCGTTTAGCCAAGGTTGCCGTCGCCCACCCTGGGCCTTCCGGCGCGCCTTCTTTTCATCCCAAAGTTTGACGTCGATATTGACCGCGAAGCGACGGCGCGGCAACCGAGTATCCGTCTGCCAAGGAGAAACTGCATGAGCACGGCTGTACTAAATAAGGATAAGAAAGCCGACCTGGCCGGCCCGGGAATCGGCGATTACAAAGAACTGGGAAAAGTTCTTCCGCCAAATTACCGCTCGCTACTCAGTCCGAAAGAAACGCAGCAAGCCCTGTATCAGGTGAAACGCTATATCGCCGACAACCTGTGCCATGAACTAAATCTGATGATGGTCGAAGTGCCGCTTATCGTGGATGTGGAGAGCGGCGTCAACGACATGCTCGATCGCGACGGCTCGCGCACGCCGATTCAGTTCCACATCTCGAACAATCGCAACCTGCATCCCATCGACGCGCAGGTCGTGCAAGCCGCGACCAAGTGGAAACGCCTCGCGCTCAAGCAATTCGATTGCAAAGTAGGTGAGGGTATTTGCACCGACATGCGCGCCGTGCGCAAGGACTATTTCCTCGATCACGACCATTCCGCCTACGTCGATCAGTGGGACTGGGAGCGCGTCATCACCGCCGAGCAGCGCAATCTGGAGTTCTTGAAGGCGATTGTCGGCAAAATTTGGAAAGTGATCGTAGGCGCGGAAAAGTTTGCCCAATCGCTGTTCCCGCAGTTGATGGATAAAGATTCGCGCTATCCGAATCTGCCCGAGAAGTTGACCTTCCTGCACGCCGAGGAAATTCTCGACATGTATCCCGAGCCGGATAGCGAAGGACGGATTACGTTCATTACAAAGGACCGACACTACGAAGTCATCAGTGAGAGCGAAATCAAAGAACGCAGTGGCGATGAATGGCAGGCCTACCACAGATGTACAAAAGATACCCATCCTGTTTTGAAATACAGGAAAGAGGTCAGCACCGCCGTCATAGGAGACAGGTCCCCTGCAACCGAGGCGGACCGCACCGTCACGCCGGATTGGGCAGTTGCACGATCAGTGCCGGATGAATCCGGAGGCACGATGTATTTCGTCGTCATCCCTGAAGCGAAGCGGCGAGATGGCGGATACTACAGGGGAATAGGCAACAAGCTATGTAGAGAAACGCCGCAATGCAGCGTCAACTTCTGGACGGATCGGAATCATATTCCCCAATCGGCGTGGATGCCGGTACCCGATCTCGCTATAATGACAGCATCGTACAGACGTCACCCATCCTACGCAGAACCACGCGTCCAACTGGCCTGTTGGCTTTATCCAAGTAAAGCAATCGGAGAGGCTGCGCAGTGCGAGTACCAACCCGGCGCTAAGCGACCCCCCGAAAAATAAACAGGCACAAACGGCTTCTACACTCCAATCGGCATCTCCGACCGCAGCGTCGTGCCCGTCAGATGGCTCTTCACCGCCGCAGCCAAACGCCGTATTCCCTCGCGTATCTGCTCCGGGGCGGCATTGGAAAAATTCAGCCGCATGTGGCGGGAACCTTCTTGCGGATCGTTGGCGTAGAAGGAATCGCCGGGCACAAACGCCACGTTCTGCTCGAGCGCTGACCTGAAAATCGCCTGCATGTCCAGTCCCTTGGGCAGAGTTACCCAGAGAAATAGCCCACCCTGAGGATGAGTCCAGGTCGCCGCGGGCGGGAAGAACTCTTTCAACGCCTGGAGCATGACCTCGCGGCGTTCGCCATAGATACGGCGAATCAGTTTCACGTGCTGGTCGAGAAATCCATCGCGCGCAACTTCGTAGGCCACGAACTGCGTGAAGGTTGAAGTGTGTAGGTCGGCGCCCTGCTTCAGTTGCGCCAGCTTCCCGATGACCTCCGGCGGAGCGACGATCCATCCCAGTCGCAGACCCGGAGCCAGCGTCTTCGAAAATGTGCTCAGGTAAATGACGTTGCCAATGGAGTAGCCATCGTCGCGGCGCAGGTTCTCGCGATCAATCACCACCAGCGGAGGAAGATGCTCGCCTTCATAACGCAACTGGCCATAAGGATCATCTTCAATAATCGGGATGCCGTACCGGTCGGCCAGCAACACCAGTTCGTGGCGGCGTCCCTCCGACAACGTGGTGCCCGCCGGATTCTGGAAGTTCGGCAGCACGTACATGAACTTGGGACCCGAGCGCAGAGGTTTCTCCAGCAGCTCGGTGCGCAGTCCGTCGTCGTCAATCGGAACCGACTCATACTCCGCGCCATAGACGTTGAATGCCTGCAGCGCTCCGAGATAAGTCGGCGCTTCGAGCAGCACGCGGTCTCCGCGATTGATAAACAGCTTGCCGATCAGGTCGAGCGCCTGCTGCGAGCCCGAAGTGATCAGAACGTTCTCGACCTTCGCCTTGATTCCGTAGCGCGCCATGTTGTTCGCAATCAGTTCGCGCAGAGGCCTGTAACCTTCGGTCTCTCCATACTGCAGGGCCGAGGATGCCTGCTCGGTGAGCACCTTGTGGCAAGCTTCTTGAAAACGTTCCACGGGAAATACATCGGGAGCGGGCAAGCCGCCGCCAAAGGAGATCATTCCTGGCTTTTGGGTGAATTTTAATAGCTCGCGGATTTGAGAACTAGTAATGCCCTTAGTGCGCAGCGCGTAACGAGACGTCCAAGCGGTTGACATCGGTACACTCTTTTCTGATCCAACCTATACAAATTTTGTCATCCCGAACATAAATTTTGTCATCCCGAACGAAGTGAGGGATCTGCAGTTCGCCGCAAAATGCAGATCCCTCACTCCGTTATGGACGACAATTGGATGAAAGTTATCGGTCATGCGACGCTCCGGAAATGGAGGGACGCTCCACCTGTTCCGATGCTAAGCGAAGCCGTCGGGTTGACTGACGGCGCCAATGTGCGCGTGCTCGTCGATAAATAGACGCCCGGCGGTGAGCGCCTTGCGGTCGATTTCCAGCAGATCGAGTTTTTTCACTTTATCTTCGAGCACGTTCAAGGCCGTGCCCGGAGCCAGGCACTCGGTCTCTTCAAGCAGCGCACCCATCATCACGATGTTCGCCACTTTCGTCGAACCGAGCTGGTCGGCGATCTCCGCCGCCGGTATTGCGACCACGTGCAGGTCCGGCGCGTAGAAATCAGCGGGAACACTTTCGCCGTTGTAGAGAATGGTTCCGCCGCTCACCACCTCGTGCGCAAACTTGCGCAGCGAAAACTCATTCATGGCCACCAGCACGTCGGGGTGCGAGATCAGCGGCGTTCCGATCCGTTCTCTCGACAAGCACACATGGCAGTGCGCGCTGCCCGAACGCATTTCCGGACCATACGACGGCAGCCAGCTCACTTCCAAACCTTCGCGCATGCCCATTTCGATGAGCAGTTGCCCCAGCAGCAGCACGCCTTGCCCGCCAAAGCCGGCAATCTTGATTTTCGCGTCCTTATGATGATGATGATGGGTGCGTTTCGCTTCGGGAGCATCCTTAATTCGGACTTTCGGAGTGATATCAAGCACATCCGCTACCGAGCGCTGCGGCGGAGCATTCTCCTTGACCGCTGGCGCTTCCGGTCGGCGATCGCGAAAAACGTTTAGCGGGAAGGTAGGGATCATCGTATCGGCAATCCACTGTCGCGCCACCACCGGGTCTTTGCCCCAGATAGTAGGACACGGCGACAGAATTTCGATAAACGTAAAGCCCACCCCATCGCGCTGCAGCTCGAGCGCTTTGCGAACCGCGCGCCGCGCTTTCATGATGTTCTTGTTGTCGGAGAGCGCGACACGTTCGACATAGACCGGAGCCTCGAGCGTGGCGATAAGTTCCGCCATGTGGAGAGGGTAGCCTTCATTCGACGGCCGCCGTCCCCATGGAGAAGTGGTGCTCTTTTGTCCAACCATGGTGGTGGGCGCCATCTGGCCACCAGTCATGCCGTAGATTCCGTTGTTCACGAAAAAGACAGTGATCTTCTCGCCGCGATTGGCGGCATGAACGATCTCCGCCGTGCCGATCGCCGCCAAGTCGCCGTCTCCCTGATAGGAAATAACAATGGAGCCGGGGCAGGAGCGTTTGACTCCAGTGGCCGAAGCCGGCGCGCGGCCGTGCGCGACCTGCACATTGCCCACGTCAAAATAGTAGTACGCGAACACCGAGCAGCCTACCGGACTCACGAAGATGGTCCGGTCCTGCAGCCCCAGGTCCTGCAAGGCTTCGGCAATCAGCTTGTGTACCACGCCGTGTCCGCAGCCCGGACAGTAGTGGGTCTGATGCTGCAGCTCCGCCTTGCGATCGAACAGGTCGTAGAACACCGACGAGCGGGAATGGATTTCTTCGTATCTGTCGGGATTAACTTTGCGATCGACTTCGAGGTTGGCTTCGGCTTTCGTTTCGGTGTTGGCTTCGACTTTAATTTCGGTTTTAACTTCCAACTTATTTTTCTGATCGGCTTCGCTGATCACGCTCTCGTTTGCCATTTTCCTTGCCCTCTTACCACCAGATCGACGTGGAACTGGTTTCAGACCGCCGTGTTCAAACCGCCGGTTCAGACCACCACGGTGATGCGTGACAAAACCTGTTGCTGCAACTCCTGGACCGAGGGCACGTTGCCGCCCACCCGGCCATAAAACTCTACCGGCACCTTGCCGTTCAGCGTGAGGCGCACATCTTCCACCATTTGTCCGTTGCTCAATTCGACAACCAGCACCTTCTCCACCTTGGAAGCCGCTTCCAGCAAGGCTTTCTTGGGAAAAGGCCAGAGAGTGATGGGACGCAGCAGCCCCGCCTTAATACCCTGCTTGCGCAAAGCCTCGACCGTCGAAAGCAATACGCGCGACACGATGCCATAGCCGACCAGCAGCACTTCGGCGTCATCGGTATAGCAAAGTTCCGCCCGCTCCTCGGCTTCTTGCGCACGAATGTACTTGGCTTCCATTCTGCGCTGGTGTTCTTCCAGTTCATCGGTCTCGAGAAAAATAGAGCTGATGAAATTGGCGCGCGTCTCCGGCGTTCCCTTGACCGCCCAGGGTTTTTCGGGCGGTTGCGGCTCAATGTCTTCGAGATCGAGCGGCTCCATCATCTGCCCGACGAAACCATCGGTTAGGATGACTGCCGGATTACGGTATTTGTCGGCGAGGTCAAAGGCCAGCATGGTGAAATCGGCCATCTCCTGCACCGACGCGGGAGCCAGCACCAGGTTCCGGTAATTGCCATGGCCGCCGCCTTTGACCATGGCGAAATAGTCGCTTTGCTCGGGCCCGATGTTGCCGAGGCCCGGTCCGCCACGCACCACGTCCACGATCACGCAAGGCAATTCCGCGCCGGCCAGATACGACATGCCTTCCTGCATCAAACTGAGGCCTGGGCCGGAAGATCCGCTCATGGCGCGGACGCCCGCTGCTGCTGCTCCATACACCATGTTGATGGCAGCGGTTTCGCTCTCCGCTTGAATAAAAGTTCCGCCGACCTGCGGGAAGTAGAGCGCCGCAGCCTCGGCAATTTCGCTGGCGGGAGTGATTGGATATCCGTAGTACCCGCGGCATCCCGCGAGGATCGCGCCTTTGATCACGGCCACGTTTCCCTTACAGAGCTGGCGCATATTCGCCTCCTGGCACCGGTGCAACTGCCTTGGCTTTGGTTTTCACCCGGTAGACGGTAATCGCGCCCGGCTCGGGGCAGCAATAAAAGCAGATGCCGCAACCGCTGCAGTCGTGCCCAGTGTAGTGCGCGGGATGGGCTCCGTAGGTATTCAGTTCCGTCCCGAGTTCCAGGCACTTGGGCGGACACGACTCCACGCAAAGTCCGCATCCCTTGCATTCTTCGACATCGACCGTGACTTTACCGCGCGCTTGATTTGCCATGATTTACCCCATTCAATGGTCGACCCCATTCCACCAGTGCACCCTGTTGCCGCTGTTTGTTTTCGCTCGACGCCACTATATCCACAAATCTCCAAGCGGAGCGGTACGACCCGGCCTGACCCTACGCCCGCCGCGCCGCGCACCTTGACAGTTGCCATTAGAAACCGTCTCCGCTAAGCTCGCGGTGATATTAGGCACCACGCATTGTGAGGCTCGTCACACTGGGCTCTAACCCATTGCCACAACTCGCCAAACCGGGTGTTCGACGCGTGTATCCTGGCACCTGCGGGCTCTGCCGGGGTGGGGAATGAACGGAGAACAAGGCTGCCGGTGCGGGATCGCCGAAATCAGCGCAGCGCGCTCACGCGGCAGTCCAGCTTTCGCCTTCTTGCAAAATCACTATCTCCACACTCAGCCCGGCTTGGCGTGCGCGTTCGCGAAAACCTTCCGGAGTTTGACTGGTTCGCATCAGCGGAGAGCGCGGCTTGATTCCGAGGTGGATCGGAATCACAACTTGCGGAGTTAGCAGCCGCACCGCTTCCACCGCCTGCGTCTCGCCCATGGTCATGGGGATGCGGAAAGTCGTGACCGGAATCAACGCAACATCGGGGCGGAACTCGCGGCCAATCCTCTCCATGAAACCAGCGAGATAAGTGTCGCCGGCGAAATAGATGCGCTTGCCGTCAGCTTCGATGATGTAGCCGACGGTGAATGTTACGTGGCGGGCGGGCACGGCCGTTATGGAGACTGACGCGAATGATCTTCTCTCCCAGGGCTTGAGGCTGATCACGTTGCGGCCTCCCTTCAGGCGCGTCATCCAGGCTGAGGCTGCGGGCGCGAGAACTGGCACGGACTGCGGCAAAGCGCGAAGGAATCGACGATCGATGTGATCGAAATGATTATGGGAGACAAGAACCAGATCGACGTTGTTCAATTCCTCTCGCGAGCGCGCAGGCGGGCGCGGCCTCGCATAGGCGGGATTACCGTGCAGGCCGAAGTAAGGGTCTGTAAGGATGCGGCTGCCGGCAACTTCGATCAGAACCGTGCTGTGGCCGATCATCGTAATATTCATAGGCAAACTCGCGCGCGTTAGCTTCTAGCCTCTCCACTCTCACGGTACGTCGTCTTGCAGCGGCTTACGCGGCCCGCGCCACACTTACGACATCTTCAGTTCCTGTACCGCGCGGTACGCCTGATCGATAGCGCAATCGGTGTACGCGTAGGCGTCCGCATCCGAGTTCGCGATCGCGAGCCGGCCGAAGGGTTTGCGCGCTATCTGGCAGGGAGCTTCGCTGCCTTCGACCCAGAACTGGTCGAACAGCGAATTGTATTCGTAGGCGTAGCCGTGCGGCCAGCGGTTGACGGTGATTTCCAGGATGTCGCGCGCCGGGTCGAATCCGCCCGGACCGAGCATCCGCGCCAGTTGCTCGCGAATGTTGCGCTCGTAAGTTTCGAACGTCGTGGTATAGAGTTGGATGCGCCCCAGCTTATGCTGTTCGCGCGCCGGACGTCCGGGCTTGCACGCTGCCTTCATCATGTGCACTACGATCGGCTCGTCCGGCTTTTTTGTGCATTCATAGCCGCCAATACTGACGGGGAGATCGAGGTTCACGCCGGTGTGGTACATGCCGGGCGCGTAAATTCCACTTGCGCCCAGCTTCTGAAACGCAGTCCAGTTGCGGATCAGGACATTGTTGTAGAGCAACGGAACTTTCTGCGCCGAAGCCAGCGCTGCTTTCTGCGCCTCCGGCAATTCCTGCGCGATGTAGGGAATCGCCACGTGCCAGCACGCCAGAATGCAGTTGGCGGCGCGCACGGTTTTCAGTTTGTTCCCGGTAAAGTAACTGACTTCCACTTCTTTCGCCGTGGCCGGATCGCCGCGGTGGTTCACCTTGACCACGGTGCTGTTGAGTCGAATCCGAATCGCCGAAGACGGTTCATCGAGCTTCGCGTAGTCGGCCTTCGCCAGCACCACGTCGGTAGAGGAATTGCCCGGAATCGCCACCGGAATTAGCTTGCGCACCAGCAGCCGCGTGATCGTGGCGTTGCCGTCGGGATAGTGGAAGAAGTATTTTTCCGCCTCGTCGTTGCGGATGCAATCGCGGTTCATTCCCTGGCCGGGTGCCGGATCGAGTTTGAGGCCGTCGAATCCCGGTAAACCCAGACCCCAGGCGTCTTGCGCAGCCACGGCATCGATGCCAACACCGAAGAGCGGGTGCGGGAAGGCTTGCAACAATTTCACGATTTCGTCGCTTGTGCCGACGGTATCGGTCAGATATTTCGCATAGCTCATGCGCGCCAGGCGCGCCTTCTTTTCGTTCGAGCTGAGGCTGGGAAAATAATCTTTCTCTTCCATCAACAGACGCTGAAAATCGCGCTTGGCTTTCTCCGAGAGCGGAGCTTCTTGCAAAAATTCCCGCACATCCGCTTCGCGAGCATCATCGTTGATGCCGCTCTCATCTCCTCCGGTATGCACCGCGTTTCTTACCAGCCGGTCGGCGCCAAACGTTTCCTTGTCGAAGAAAATGCGCGGCTTCAGACCGAGCCCGCGGTAGAGATCTTTATCGACGTATTTGGGATACGACGGCACATCGATGCCGAGTTCTTCGATCAGAGCCTTGGCAACTGCGCTGTAGGGCGCCGGGCTTTCGATGGAGTAGGTGCCGCCGAATCCCAAAATCGTGCGGCCGCCCGCGCGAAATTCGTTGCGTTTGGCGTGTCCGCCGAAGTCGTCGTGGTTTTCGAGAATCAGGACGCGCGCTTTGTCGCCCGCGGCCTTGCGGAAATAGTGCGCGGCTGCGAGCCCGCTGATGCCCCCGCCTACGATCACAAGATCGTAGGATTCGCCTGTATCCACGGCCTTGGGAGCATTCTCCCAAAAAGAGCCGTCGCGCACCTTGTGCATGGCTTCGAACGATCCGGCGTGGTCACCACGCAGGCCCGTCTTTGCCGGAGGATAGTAGCCTGCAATGTTCTGTGCTTCGGGTTGCAGATCGGCTGCGGCCGCAGCCCACATTTCAGGCGGGACAATTCCGTAGGCGGTGGCTGCTCCGACGGTTAGTGCGACTCCATTCAAAAAATCACGGCGCGTAATCTTCGCGCCCATCCCGAGCGCGTGGTCCCGTTCTCTACTTCCCTCAGATGATACAAATTTGTCTGACACAAAGCCCTCTCGCGAGGCAGTGTATCACCCGGTTACGCTACGCGCCGCCGTTTCCGCCGTCGTTTTCGCGGTCGTTTTCGGGAATACGCTCACGGATGCTGGCCGTCTCGAGCCGGGACTGCACCATGGTCTCGAGCACCTCACTCCAAAATGAAGTGTTCGGATCGACTGCGGCCACTCCGATTTGGCCCGCGGCCCCGGTGCCATCTTCTCCCACCCATGCCACGCGAAACTCTTCTCTGCGCTGCGCGCGCGAAAGCGAGATTTTGTCGTCTGGCCGCAGCATCCCGTGGACGCCTTCCAACAATGCGCCCCGCCGGCTGATATTGATGGTGAAGACTCTCTGATCCAAGGGACGGCCTCCGACATCGATTCCGGTGAGCAGGACCGGCAAGGCAAGATCAATGCGCGGGTCGCGGCGTTTGCCGAGGCGTTGCGCGCGCAGATCGTTTAAAAATTGCTCCGCCGTCAGCGATGGTCCTTCGAGAATCAGTTCCAGGAGAGGGTCAGCCAATTCGTCATTTTCGGCGGCGTCGGCCGCTGAAATCTCCGCCGCATGCTGGCCGCCTTTCGCGCCATCGTTTCCCTCGAGCGTCCGGCCTTGTTTTCGTTCTTCTTTTCGGCCCACGAATATCTTCGGGACTTCGGAATTGCTCTTCAGCCGGTTAATCAACTCCTCCACTCGCGCCTGCCGCTCGCGCGCTGGCGCTCCCGTAAACTCGACTCCCATGCCTGTTCGTGGATGCGAGACGCGCACGGTTCCATCGAGCAGGCACTCCATGTCGGTTGTCCGAATACTCAGAAGCACCGGACTGCCCGTGGGAAATGGTTCGGCGGTTTCCAGGTAGCAGGCTCCCGCGCTGATGTCAGCCAGTCGCCAGCGTCGCAGGTGAGCTTTTGACTGTGCAGATGGCTCTGCCGCTACCGGCTGCGGGACCGCAGGCAACGCCGACTCCTCGATTTTCCAATCCGTGGGCGCGTAATCGATGCCCCAAAAGTTGCCCGGAGCGTCCAGTTCGAGACCGACCAGCCAGGTCTCGGGATCGCCGCCGAGGGACACGATCTCGGCCACTCGGGCGGTGGTGCCCCGTTTTGCCGAAACAATTTCCAGGCGCACCTGGATTCCCTGCGTAATCGCGCGAGGAGCGATCACTCCGCATCCGTGAGCATTCACCAGCGTGGTATTGCACTGCTCGGAAAAGGGCGCCGCAGGGCTGAGGCTGGTCACCCGGACTGGGACTTCGAGTGGCAATCGAGTGCTGCGTCGAATGGCGCTCTGTGTTTTTTCCGACGGGCCCATAGAGTTAGAAGGCGGTTAATTCTTTGGCCTGAAAACGTCGAGTTGGAAAGCAGTCTCGGTAACGTAGGCAGTGATCGTCCACAGGCTATGCTAAATCACAAGAAAGCCGCAGGCACGAAATTTCGCAAGCCGTTTCCTACTTAAGCACTGGCACGGCGCGCATGTACCGCCACGAATGCTAAGAGGCTAGGAGGTTACCCGGTACTCGCTTTTAACCAGGCCGCTCGGATACTGCTGCGTGGCCACGTGCTGCAGTTGCACATCGCGCGGCAGGACGCCGAAGAGAGGAATTCCTTCTCCGATGAGTACGGGGACGCGAGTGATAATGAGACGTTGAATCAGGCCAGCGCGCAGGAAGCGCTGAATCGTGATCCCTCCGTCGACGTAGAGGTGATGGGCGCCACTAGCCGCGAGCTTGGCAACAATCTCGGTTGGAGGCCCGCCCATCTGTTCCACAACGCCTCCACGCACCGCCGAAAAATCGACAGGCTTGCTGCTCAACACCACTACCCGCTTGTTACCGTACGGCCAAGTCGCAAAGGCGAGCACCGTCTCAAAGGTCTTGCGGCCTATCACCAGCGTATCGACGCTGGCGAAGAATTCGTCGTAGCCGTGGGATTCGCCACCGCCTTCCGGCAGAAAGTCGAACTCGCCATTCCGCCGCGCGATGAAGCCATCAAGGCTGGTTCCGATAAAAACAGACGCCATCATCGAAGACTCCACCGCAGCGGCCGATTGACGCCTGGTTTCAAGGAACCGTGTTGGAATAAAATGCGTGTTCCCCGGTCATTTACCTGCGTAAGTACGAGCGGAGCCGATACCGGCGCACAGATCCCAGCCGACCATGCACTGCGAAGCGCCTTGGGTGATGTCGTTGAAGTCGTCCGCGTACTCGGTCGGATTCGCCAACTCGTTGTACATCATGGTCAGCTCGTCGTCGGTCGATTGCTCCAGGCTGCCGGCGGCGTTTACGATGCCCGCAAAGGTCGGCGAGGCCCAACTCGTGCCCCCCACCGCGCCCCAACCGCCTTCGAGGTAGATGACGGCGCAACAGAAATCGGAGGCAACATCGGGATATCCGCGGTGGCTTCCGACAATGCTTTCAATACCGTTCTGATAGGCTGGCCGCTTCTCATACGGACTGATGTCGCCACCGCCTCCGCCATAAACTTCGTTCTCAAAATCGCCGGTTTGTGAATTGCGGTTGAAGTAGGTGCCTCCGACCGATACCACATTGGGAGATGCGCCGGGATAGATGCTGACTCCGATTCCCGAATCACCGGAAGCAGCAAAGAAGACCACGCCGGGCTGGGTGAAGTACTTATCCCAGTTTTTCTCTTTCTTAACTTCCGCGTCGCCCCAGCTCATGCTGATGACCCCGCCGCCATTCTCGGCCACCAACTTCGCTCCGAGCGTAACGGCGTCCCAGAATGGGTCGGTGTCGCACTGTTGGTTTCCGCAGAGCTTTGACTCGACCAGGAAAAGCTTGGCCTGTGGCGCCATGGAATGTGCCCACTCGATGTCTAAGGACTCCTCTACTTCCCAATCCGAGTAAACGGGCGGCTTCTTCTTACCAGGCCAGGTGACGGTAAAATCGGCGGCCGGGATGCCAAATTGAGCATCGAAGGCAGCCAGATCGGAGGCCGCGGTTGGGTAGTCTCCGGCGTCAATGATGGCAATCGCGCCAACCCCGCCGGTGGGAACATTCGTGCTGGTAGCGATCGGGCAGCCGGCTGGTCCGGTCACCAACTGGTAAACGCAGGCTAGCGACGCTGGCGTCTCATAACCCGGAGGCGGCTGGGGGGCGAACTTGTCCGAATCGACAAAGAAGTAATTGGTGTGATGGCGGCCGGGCTGCGGAACACTGGAAGCCGGGATGATGATTTTGTGTCCGTTCCAAACTGACTCGGTTCGTTGAGCGAAAGCGGAAGCGGCGAGACCGAGAAAGAGCGCACTCCCGGCGAGCATGGAGATTACAGCAGAACGTTTCATTGACTCACTCCTGTAAGCGGATCGGTATTTACGCCGTCGGCAATGATGACTGGTGCGTTGCCTAAATGCAAGCGCGAAACCTCGCGAAGAGAGCGGCTTAGCGCAAGTATTTGCACTCTGTTTGCAATTGCCGGGGGGCGCTGATCTTCGCGAGCAAACTTGCGGTACGTTACGCGGTGACGGGACGGCTAAATTTTCTATAACGCCACAAGATCAACACCATGCCGGAACCCAGCAAGAGCATGGTCGAGGGCTCAGGAGACTCTCCCCCTTTATGGTGGTGCTTATGTTTGCAATGGCCGTCTATCTCTGTCTCGCCAGCGGCGCAAGATCCGTAAGGGAACGGCAAACCGACCGGCACGGGTGGGAACACGAAGCCACCGCCCGTGAAATTCTGCGGGGGATTAATTGCGCCGACAGGTAGTTCGGGGGGATTGAGCAGGGCCCGGATTGGAAAGGACGGTGCCGCGGCGGCGACCGCGACGGGTTGGTCCATTACGTCTTCTTCAGGCTCTTCGTCGGAAACCTCGGGCTTGGCCGTATCGGAAATCTGGTTGCCGCAACGCGCACGCGCCGTGATTTTGCCATCGGTCAGCAGCAGCTCACCGGGAAGCAGGCGAACTTTCTTGCGCGTCCAGAAGACGGTGTTACGAATACGATAGGAAAGATAAACTTCGCGGGGTTCGGTTGAGCGTATCAACTGGGCGTGGGCGAAGTCGAAGTGAGCGAAATGGCGACGAACCACATAGTCACGCAACGCTGCTTCGCGGAGTTCTTGCGGATCTTTGACCCCGCCCGGAACCACCGAGTAAGGATAAACGCCGGGAATCCGCGTGAGAAATTTGTTAGGTTTACCGGACTGCGCCGCCATGGCGAGATTCTTGCGGACGTTCCCACGAATCCACAACGGATCGGGCCAAACCTGAGCATCACGCCAGGAGTGCGACGAGAAATAATTGGCGGCATTCTGCCAGCACGCGCCGACTACCACGGTGCCGACGACCACAGCGATCAGGGTCCGTCGCATACGCAGACGACGCCGATACCAAGTGCGTCTTCTCCGCGTGCGTTTTCCGATGGCCGCGTCGTTCGAAACAGGGTCGTTCAAAACGGCACTCCTACCCAGCACTGGGACAGCGAACACTTGAGGGAGAGCTATTGCTTCTAGAACCCTCCTCCATCCAAGAGTTCTGGAACCAGTTGGGATAGAGGAACTTACATCTCTATGTTAGCAGAGTCACACAACAAAATTTCACTTAAGTGACACCGAAAGCAAACCGCGGAACCCTGAATTTCACAATCTGGGAAATATCTTGCATAGGGCACGCGCCCCGGTAGCGGTCCTCGTCTGATCCTTCCACTGCTCGTTTCGATCTAGAACCTGTCTCTAGGTCACCTCTATCCCGCTAATATCCTGCTCCAAAACACGGGTTTGTCAATGGCCCGTTAGCGTCCAAAGCGATAGGTGAGGTTCACGCTGGCATAAGAGG
The DNA here is from genome assembly GCA_963785265.1 of uncultured Acidobacteriaceae bacterium. Classification (GTDB taxonomy): domain Bacteria; phylum Acidobacteriota; class Terriglobia; order Terriglobales; family Acidobacteriaceae; genus Acidiflorens. The sequence goes on from CAWAUN010000001.1 coordinate 505,377, forward strand.
GGATGCGCACTCCCACCACCTCACTCACCGGGTCCGCTTGCACCAATCCATTCGCTCCCAGACCCACCTTCCCGGGTCCGTAGACAGAGGCTGCGGCGAAGTTCTCCGTGGTCTGCCCAGTCCAGCCGCTGGCAATCATCATGTTTACACCAACGTTGATCCTTCCATCCAGGAAGGGCCGCGCCACCGCCAAGCGCAACTCCCTGTTGGGCACGCCGAGACAGTAGCCAGTCCCGCCAGAGAGGGGTTGGCTGGCATCGCAGGAAGTCCCCACCACCTTTCTGCCTACATACTCGAATTCACCTTTCGCCTGCAGGTGGAAGGGGAGCTTTTGATAGGTTCCGGTGAGATCACCGATCAATCGCGGAGCCTCCGGCGTGATCGATGACGTGGCCACATCGAGCAGGCGCGCATCGGCCTGCTCGAAAGTCGCCAGCAGCGATCCGTTCGGGATTCTTTGACGCAACGTAAGGGCCAGATAACGGATACGGCCCGGCCCCAAATTGAACTGCAATCCCTGGTCGGGATCGATCTTGCCGTATTCGGCGGTTTGCGTTTCATGGCCCAACGTCAGCTTAACGTCGGTCTTGTTGAACGTCTTACTTGCGACTAACTGATACGACCGCGCTGTCTCCACCGGAACAACGGTTTTCGGGCCGTTCAAGGGCGTTCCCGCCCTCGGATCTTCCGTGAAGAACGACTTGCCAAAGCTGAATGCGATGAGGGGAACGTACCACGATTCGTCAGGAACAATGGTGACTGTGGCTTTCGGCGAATTCACTCCTACCCACTTGCTCCAGGAGTTCGCGGGCTGGATCAGGTCCTGGTTCGTGATTTCGATCTCATCGCGCCGCCAGCCCAGGTAGTAATGAACATACTTACTCAGCTCACCCTGCCCGGCAATATACGGAGTTACTGGGGCAATGGTCACATTGTTGCCGTCGATCGGGACGAAGGGGCCGTAGTAAGACGGAGCAGCGGGATTGTAGAAGTTGTAATGATCGAGGTCGTCGCGGCGCGGTGCCTCGCGCTCGTAATCGGTTCCGGCCAGCAGCGTGAAGATTTTCGTGAGTTTGTTTACATACGCTATGCTGCCACCGGCTACAGTACGAAACTCGCTCTGGCGGATCAGTCCGAGCCCAAAGTCGGAGAATAGCGACAGGTTATAAGTGCGGAAAAGTCCCGAGAGCTGCAGCTCCTGACGATCGCCCAGCTTCCACACGTCATTGAGCGCCACGAGCGCGGTATGAGTCTGTTCCTTTTGTCTGGGATCGATCGTATCCGGATACTCGATCCAGCCGGCAGCAGCATCGATGGAATTGAACCCGTACATCGGCCTCAGTCCCGCCACGTAGCCGTAGCCGAGGTAGGCGATGCCGAACAGCGTCAGGGTATGATCTCCCGCGTGAAACACGCGGCCCCCGTTGAACTTGAATTGCTTGCGGTGCTCCAGTCGATCCAGAAAGCCGTTGCCGAACGAGCCCTCCATCGCAACCCATGAATTCGCTGACGGGCTCATTCCTGCCGTGGCCGTGATATCGCGGTAGTCTCCGGTCAGCGTGACGAATGGATCCAGATGCGAGCGCAGCCCATAGATCGCGGCCAGGTTCAGCGCGTGATTGCCGTCGCGCACGTTGTAGGCGCCGCCATCCACCTGCACGCTCTCAATTACATCCGCAATATAAATATTCGGATCGGAGTAGCCGTTGCCGTGCGCATTCGCCGAAAGATTGTTCGGCACCAGGTAGCTGCCCACCTGGATGTACTGCGCAATCGGCTCGCCGTGGTCTCCGGCCACGCCGGGCGCGAAGTACTGCGGAGCTTTGATGCCACTCGACGCCGTCTCAATCGGGTAGCCGGGAATCGAAATCGGGGCGCCCGGACGGCCGGGGTTGGCATCCAGCAAATCCTCCGAAGCGAAAACCTTCATCGCCGGATCGGGAGACAGCACGTCGACGTCATTCACGTCGGCAGTCACCGAAACACTCTCAGTCTGGGACGAAAGTTGGGTCATTTTCACTGTGAGTTCGGGGTTTCTGCTCACCGCAACGGTGACGGACTGTTCGACCGGGCGAAATCCAGACGCCTCAACCTTGACAACAAACTTTCCCGCCGAAGACAGCCTGATTTGAAACAGGCCATCGTTGCCGGAAGTGGCTCGTCCGAGAACTCGGCCATGGTCGAGCAGTTGGACAGTTGCCTTGGGTAAATTACTCCCTTGAGGATCGGTGACGCGGCCTTGTAGAACAATGTCCTGCGCCAACAGGGGGAAAGACAGCGCTGCGGTAAGCATCCAGAACCGGAGATACGGGGACCGTACATACGGCGCAAGATTCAGCACAGCGGCTCCTGCAAGGGGTGGTATTTTGCTCCCTTGTATAACACGAATTATAGAATCGTGCTACGCAGGAAACGAGTGATGGGAGTCACAGCTCGCGGTGATCTGGGGTGCCGGATTGGAGGAGGAATTTCACTTCGTCGGCGACTTCGTCTACCCTCTATGCATAAGGAGCAAACGTGGCTGATTTGGTGAGAACAGGGCTTTCCCTGGAGCGAGAGCTGTTGGAAAAATTCGATGAATGCATCGCCCGGCGGAGCTACCAGAACCGCTCCGAGGCGGTGCGCGATTTGATCCGGGAACATTTGGTCTCCGAAGAAGGTGACAAAAACAAAGTCATCGCGGCCACGCTGACTCTGGTGTATGACCACCATCGGCCCAACCTCAGTGAGCGCCTGACGGAGATTCAGCACCGGGCCCACACGCAGGTACTGGCCGCCACGCACGTCCATCTGGATCACCACAACTGTTTGGAAGTGGTCATCATGAAGGGGCGCAGTGCGGAACTGCGGAAAATCGCCGATCAGATTCTCAGTCTGCGCGGAGTCAAACACGGCAAGTTCGTTATTACTACCACCGGCAGGGATCTAAAATAACCTCGGCACTTGCGTGCCTTAAGCGCAATTTCCGCTTGCATTAGAGGGCGAGAAAGACCTCTATCTGAGAAGGCGCGAAGTTGCGTCATCCGTTGGCAGCTCTTCTCGAAGTTGGTAACCGCTCTCGTGAGCATTCATCATCAATGCTGCCAGATTTAGAATCCGATGGGCGGCGCGCTCGGGGCTCACACCGCGCGCGTGGATGTTCGAGATGAGATTGCGGTTGGCATCGGTATCTAAGGCTTTCGGCTGGTATGCCATGTATGCGGACAGGCTCTCCGCTGTTGCCAGTCCCGGTCGCTCGCCGATCAGTAAGACGGCGACTTTGGGTTGCAGTAATTCGCCAATCTCGTTGAGAATGCCTACCCGGCAGTAGCGAATCACAAATAGCTCGCCGATGCTCCAGCCACGCGTGTTGACTCCATCGTGAAGTGCGGGCAATAGCTGGGGAACTTGCCCGGCGACGGCCGTTACCGACAGTCCATCGCCGATCACGATTTGCAAATCGCGTAGCGTGGTGCAACGTCGCTTTACCTCCGCGCGGGAGGCTTCATTCAGGTGGCGGCCCAAGTCTGGGCGCAGGAGATACTCATCCTTGCTCGTGGCTCGTGAGCAGACTTCAAAAAGATTCCACTTGCGAACAAATTCCTCTCCCAGATCCACGGGGAGACTTAACTCAGCGCGCACGGCATCGCGGGCGGCGGCGTGCGCCTCGCGCAATTCCAGCTGAGTGTTCGTTCGGTACGCAGCTCCGCTCCGTCCGGCCAGCAGGCGCGCCGGAGTCCGGGCGCGCACTTTCTTCACGATCTCAGGCAAGTCGTAAGGCTGGACGAGTTGGTTATCTTCTGGGGGCATGGATTTATGAAACACCTTCCAGCGACGTCTCCAACCCCCGCATCAGTTGCCGCCGCGCGGAGGAATCGAGAGACGCTGGTTCGGCGCCGCGATAAATCCCCATACTCTGGAGCCACGCGAGGAACTCTGGCGCAGGGCGCAGATGGAAGAGGCGGCGCGCGGCCAGGGCGTCGTGATAGCTGGTGGATTGGTAATTCAGCATGACATCGTCGGAACAGGGAACGCCCATGAAGTAGTTGCAACCTGCCGCCGTCAATAGCAGCAGCAGGTTGTCAGCCGAGTTTTGATCGGCGGCCGCGTGATTGGTGTAGCAGACGTCGCATCCCATCGGCAGGCCTAGCAACTTACCCATGAAGTGATCTTCGAGTCCAGCGCGGATAATCTGCCGCTCGTCGGCCAGATATTCGGGCCCGATGAAGCCGACGACACTGTTGACGAGAAAAGGATGGAAGACGCGTGCGACTCCATACGCCCGCGCTTCGAGCGTCAGTTGATCGACTCCGTGATGCGCCTCAGCCGAAAGAGCGCTGCCCTGGCCGGTTTCGAAGTACATCACGTCGTCACCAGTCCAGCCGGCTTTGGGCTGGCGTTGGCGATGATGCTCAAGAACCTGCTCGCGGCCCTCGCGCAGCATGTGCAACGTGATTCCAAAGCTGCGGTTGGCCGCTTCCGTGCCGGCGACGGACTGGAAAAGAAGGTCGATCGGCGCTCCGCGATTTAGCGCCGCCAGTTGCGTAGTGATGTGCGCTAGGCAACAGGTCTGGGTCGGGATTTCGTACGCGTCAACCAGGCGATGCAAAGCCGTAAGAATCGAGGTGACGGCCGCGACTGAGTCCGTGGCCGGATTCACCCCAATGACCGCATCTCCACAACCGTACAATAGCCCTTCGAAAGCAGAGAGAAGGATGCCACCGATGTCGTCGGCCGGGTGATTGGGTTGTACACGAATGCCCAGCACTCCGCGCTCTCCCATCGTGTTGCGGCAGCGAGTTACGTTGCGAATTCTGGCGGAGGCGAGCACCAGATCCTTGTTGCTCATCAATTTGGCCACCGCAGCGGCGATTTCAGGGGTGATGGCCTTCTGAATCTGCTGGATCTGGGCGTCTGTGGTTCCGTCGTCCAGCAGGTACTCGCGGAACTCGCCGACGGTCATGCTCGCTAAGGCGCGGAAAGCTGCCTGATCGAAGGTCTCGAGAATCAGGCGCGTGACATCGTCGTCGGAAGGATCGATCAGGGGACGCCGGACAATCTCTCCAAGCGTCAAGTCGGCAAGTTTTCGTCTGGCCGCGACTCGCTCTCGTTCCGATCGCGCGGCGATGCCTGCCAATTGGTCGCCAGACTTTTCTTCATTGGCTTTGGCAAACAGTTCGCGGAGATCGGAAAAGTCGAAGCGCTCGATCATGCATCATATCCGCACACGGACACTATGGTATCGAAATTTTCTTGCGCGTGTTGGTCCTTGCAGTGTTGGTCATCGATTGCTTCTCCCAGGGATGGAATCGCGAAAAATAAAAAACCCACCGCCAGGTGATCTGGCGGTGGGTTATAAGTGCAATATTAGAGCGGTCAATCTTGCGAACGGTACCAGAGTCGACGACGGCCAATCCGCGCCATCGCCTGAACCCCCACAGCGAGATCCTTAATAAGGACTGCGCATGGGTTCGTCCACCGGCAACCGCTCGCGATACTTGAGCAGCAGGCTTACCAGTTTGCGAGCGCGCCAGTAGCGCGGCACATAAGAGAAAGGATTCGAGATGCAGCGGAAGAGCCAGCCCAGATACGCCTGGTCAGCCCAAACCGGGATTCTAACCTGATTGCCGCTCAGGAATGCGATCGCCGCGCCGATACAATGAATGGCCGGACGATAGTCGAGATTCATCTTCAGGTAAAGCCCGAGCCGCTCCTGTGTTCCTCCCCCCAAAGTGACCATGACGTGCCGTGGGCGGCGGTTCCGCAGATGATCCAACAAAGTCTTATCTGCGACTGGATCGCCATGCATTCGATCGCCATACAGTGGATCGCCATACATCGGTGCAACGTAGGTGTCTTCCACAGAGACCGGAAAACCCTTCCTGCTGCAACCAGTTCACATTCCTAGTCACACTGGCTTGATCCGCCATCACCCAGAAGGTCGCATGGGGCTGGCGGAGATCCGGCGATTTCAACAACTCCCGTAGATATGCCAACCCAGAAAGTTTCCGAATCGGCTTGGGCTGCAGAAGGTTCCATACCATCACCATCAGCCCGCTGTCGGCAATGGCAAGGTCGGCGTGAGCGAGAGCGTCTCGATATCCGGCGCTTGTAGTCAAAGCGGTTAAGGCCGGTGCCGCAGGGACTACCAGCAGACCGCCATCGTGCATCCGTCGTACCGCTTCCCGCGCATCACCGGAGAAAAATTGCACGCCCAAAATGTATTGGAACGCGTTCCCTTCCCGGTGCTTCGCATTTGTAGGATTCATAAACAAAGAACTAAAGAACTTTAAGGAGGAGAGTTTCGCACGCTGGTTTGCTACCCGGAAGGTAACGTTCGGGCGCGTTAATTCAGGCACTTCTAATTCAGGCACTCCTGCTTCAGGCACTCTTGGTTCGCGCCTTCTTGCCGTCTCATCCAGTCGACCGTGATCTGAACGCCCTGTTCCATCGTATAGGGCAGGTCGCCGGCGACTTGCCGTGTGGGATTAAGGTCAAAGACAGCGCTCGTAAGCAAATTGTTCAGCCGAAACGAACTTAACGGGGGATTTTTCATTCCGGCCGATTTCAGAAGATCGCCCACTCTCGCACCCAGGCGCATGGCCGCAATCGGCACCTGCCTGATCTGCCGTGAGCCAAAACGATCGGCTATGGTTTGCGCCCAATCGAGGGCTTCTCCTCGGCTTGGCGTTGATCGCGATAGCGGGACTTTATTTCAGCTGCTGCAGGCTTCGGTCGTTGCCCTCGGCTTTGGCATGAACCTTCATCAAGTTCTCCAGGCCGGACGCTCTGGCTTCCTCTACACGGCCGCCAGCATCACGGCGGCGATGCTGCTGGGTCTCGGACTTGGCTACCTCATTCATGTCGGAAAGAAATCTGCCTTCCTCATCAGCGCTGGTACGGCCATTTGCGGAGGCAGCGCCATCGCGGCCGTCGGCCCGATTGCGAATGCCAGCGAAGAAGAGATGGCCGTATCGCTGGGAGCTGTTTTCATTCTCAACTCCGTTGCGCTATTTCTCTTTCCCGTCATCGGATATGCGTTTCACATGACGCAGTCGCAATTTGGTCTCTGGGCGGCACTGGCGATTCATGACACCAGTTCCGTCGTGGGCGCGACTGCCAAGTACGGTGCAACGGCATTGGCCGTTGGGACTACGATTAAGCTGGCGCGGGCTCTCTGGATCGTTCCTCTGTCTCTCCTGACCGCTGTCACTCTAAAGAGCAAGGCGCGTATCCACTGGCCGTGGTTCATCCTGCTCTTCTGTCTTGCTGCCCTATCGAACACCTTGTTGCCGGCGTTCGCCCCAACTTTCGGTATCCTTAGTCACTTGGGCAAGATCGGCCTCACAGTGACGTTATTTCTAATCGGAACAGGATTAAACAGGAAGACGCTCAAGGACGTTGGTCCTCGTCCGCTTCTCCAGGGACTCGCTCTCTGGATTATCGTGGGCACTGGCACGCTGGCGCTGATTCTGTTCAATTGGATTCGTGTCTAAGGAGGTTAGGGCAGACCTCAAATTGGTGACCCTATTTGTGGGTCGTGGTCACGCAGGTCTCGCGATCAACTTGGGCTTTGCCGCAACCGATCATACCGCAGGCGGTTGGCAGCGATTGAGGTGTGCTAATCTCCGCCTACGTTATAACCTACAAAATCCGCGAGGTCGTGCCGAGTTGATTCTGCCGTTGGTGCCAAGGGTGGCATCGGGCTGGCTACGGTTCAGTTCGCGCGCAGCGGGTATAAAGGCGATCGGTACAGCAGGAAGTGACGAAGGCCTGCAGTTGGTGAAGAAAGAGGGTGCGCATCAGGCGATCAAGCACCGCTCTGCGGATTATCAGAAGCTGATTCTCGACATAACGAACGGATGCGGGGTCGATGGGATCATCGAGATGCTGGCGAACGTGAACCTCGATCTCGAGAATCGGTGTATATACTTATATAATCGAAGTTAAGCGAATGCGAAGCGAAGGACTCTAGCAGATGGGCTATCTACACGATGGACATGGAGTCGAAGCATCGGCAACCAAGACACATCGCGGATGGAAACCGGAATTAAGAATCGACGGTGAGGATCGCTCCTTTGCGCCAACTGGACGTTTCCAATTCAAGTTTTTCCGCGACGAAGAGGAAGCGTTGATTTACGCTGACGCCTGCGCCGAGTGGCTGATCAATAATGGACTGAATTGATTCCGCCGCATACGGCAGACCACATGCCCACAGTGTCCACGGTGCTCGAAGCATGATCTGGCGCTACCTCGTTGAAGGTCCGTGGATCGTCTTCGTCGCATACTGGGCGGCGGGCGCACTGAAGACACGCAGGACCGTCAGTCGGGAATCCTTCGCGTCGCGTTACGGCGTCCTTCTTCTGGAAATTGCTGGCTTCGTCCTGCTCTTCAGCAACGCAGCGGAGGTCGGAGTACTTGGTCATAGCGTTGTCCATCGAACATACGCACTTGCCGTTGTAGGCGTTGCGCTTACCTGGATCGGCATCGCTATCGCTCTTTGGGCTCGCTGGCACTTGGGACAATACTGGAGCGCCAGAGTTACTCTCAAAGAGGACCACAAGCTCATCCGCACAGGGCCCTACGCTCATTTTCGGCATCCCATTTATTCCGGAATCGATCTCGCCGCGATCGGCGGAGCTTTGGCGATTGACCAATGGCGATGCGTCGCGGGAGTCGTCTTGATCGTCATGGGCTACTGGATCAAGGCGAGGAAGGAAGAATCCATGCTGGCCGCGCAGTTCGGGGAAGCCTTCGCAGAGCACTGCAGGCATACAGGTTTCCTGATTCCGAAGTTTTAGCAACCGGCGGGGCGCACGATTAGCGATGCAGCGCCGCCCGCCTGAATTCCGAGGGAGAGCGGCCGTAAGCTTCGCGGAAGGCGGCGCTGAAATGGCTATGACTAGAGAAGCCGCCAAGCTTAGATCCGTCAGGTCGTCACAGTGGGCAAGAAGATCCAGTGCGCGAGCGAGCCGTAGACGCAATTGATAGCGATATAAGGGGAGACCTTCTACTTGTTTGAAGACTTGTGTGAGATAGACCGGCGAACCGCGCACCTCAGCGGCGATTTCGGCCAATGTCCAGCGTCGCGCCAGATCGCTCGCCAGCACAAGCTTGATTCGGTCCACGAGCCGCTGCCGTCCGACAGTGGCTCCCGCGGCGTGCGTTGTGCGCGGTCCCAGCGCCCGTTGTACCAGAGTCAAGGCGAGCGTCTCCGCTTCCAAAGGTTCTGCGACTTTCTGGCGCAAACTATGCCGCAATAGCGCCACTAGCGCTTGGGTTCGCGCATCAATTCGCAAGCGCTGCGGGCGAAACGCGAAGTTTACGGTGTCGCGCAAAAAAGCTGCCGGAGCCAATTCATTCAGCATTGGCTCGCCGATGACCAACGTTAGGCTGGCGTCACCACCCGGCACAGGGTGACTGATCCGGTAGCCTTCGAAGGCATTGAAAAACAGCACTTGGTTGGCTTCGCCTACGGCCTGTTCGTGTCCAACATGGCGCACGTAGACTCCACGATACGGAAACACCAATTGCGTCGTAATGGAGTACTCTTCCGCGCTCTGATGCCGGCAGCTACCGCGGCAGTACGTGTCCCGAATCGCAACAGCTGGAGAATTCAACAAAGATTGCACGTCGAATTCGGGCGCTGGTTTGTCGGTGTTTCCCAAAGCTACACTCTTGACCCCACTCGCAATACAAATAGCCTATCATTCATCGCCTGCCGAGAAGTATTACTCATTTCCGGGTAACCCCATTGCGAGTGGCATCGATTTCAAAGACTCCATAGCCATCTTGCCTCTTCGACAATCACCTCTGGCATCTCTTCCGGGAAGAAGAGCTTCGCTCCAGCTACGCGCCGCACACCCAAAGAATTACCAACAGTGTGAACGAGGTAATCGGGGCTCGCCTGCGAAAAGATCTTATCGGCGGTTCCCCAGACGATACGGGTGGGAACATGACCATGCTTGAGCGCGGATTCGATTCCCAGCAGCGGATTCGGATCGAGGGCACTAGCATAAGCGTTCGTCAGTGCTTTGCGCTGTAGAGAATTCACCAGAGGTCCCAAGTAAGTTTCAATCGCCTCATCGGTCGGATGTTTTGGATTTGCATAGCATTGCCCTCCCAGGCCTTTCTCCGAGCGAGCGAGCACCTTATCCGCGAGCCATGGAACAAGCCATTCGTCGGCGAACTTTCCAGCGCGCGCTGCTGCGATAACCGGCAGAACGGCCGGAGGCGGACTGTCGGGTTCCGTATCGCAATTCGTGAGGAGCAACGAACGTCCGCGTTCGGGATATCGCGCTACAAAGAGTTGTGCGATCGCGCCGCCGCTATCATTCGCGACAATGTCTACTGAGGGCATAGAAAGCTTATCCAAGAATTGTGCAATCATTTCCACCTGCGCATGAGGGACCACGCTCTGACCAGCTTCGACTTCGCTGTAGCCAAGAGCCAACAAGTCGGGAGCGACACACCGCCGCGTTGCCGAAAGTTGGGCGAGCACGCCGCGCCACTGGAAGCTGTTTAGCGGAAACCCGTGCAGAAACAGTGCTCCGGGCCCTTCGCCCCTCTCGACATAGGCGACGCGCCCCTGGTCCGTCTCGATGAATCTTCGTGTCGCATGAAATTCCAGGGCCGTCATTTCTTTTGGGCTCGTTCTTGACGTCGATCCGTAAGCGTCAAAGCAACGCCCACTCGCGCTCAGCGAGGCCATCGCGACAGTGCCAGCACTCAGGTGAATAAATTTTCTACGATTCATCAACTTTCATCCTTTCCGTACGCGAAGTCTGAGTGAACCAAGTAGGCCATACAGGTACGGAAGGCCGCTGTCGGAATCTTTAGCGACTTCTTGGAGAAAACTGCGCGGACTTCGTGTTCAGATTCTTGAGATAGGTTTGGGATGATCTGCCTGAATTAGACCCGTACTTGAGCAACAGAGCGCACGCGTCGGAATAGCGTCCCGTTGCCTCTGCAGCCCTGATTGCGAGCGTAACGGCACGTTCCGTCTGGCGATTCGCAAGATTTTGTTGCGCCAGAACCCATGCGCGCTCCGGGTCTGCGCCAGGTCCGAGATAGAAGTCAGCACCGTGATCCGCAAATCCCAGTGGATAGCGAGCCAAAAGCGATTCGTAGCGCTGTCGCGCAAGAGAGATTTCTTGCCCGCCACGCACCGGGTCTCCGGCCTGGACGTGCACCGTCCCCAGCAAAGCCAGTGCTTCGGGATCGTTACTCGACGCGACGACGCGTTCGAGCCGCGCGATGGAAGATACTGTATCTCCGCGTGCAGCCTCAAGCTTGGCAAGATGAGCATTCGCCGCGACAAACTCCGGAAGATAGGTGATGGCTCGCGCATAGAGCGCTTCTCCACGTGCTGCATCGTTGCCCTTGTCGGCCCACATCGAGGCCCGTGCGAAATAAATCCACGCATACGGGAAGGGCAACGTGGTGTCGAGGTCACCAAGCGCCTCAACATACAAACGATCTGCATCGGTAAGACGTCCCACGATAGCGTAGGCGGCAGCCAGTGCGGTCCGAGATGCAAATCCTGGGCGTCGAACCACGTCCGCTTCAAGCTGTGGAATCCCCTCGTCCGCGTGACCTGTAGCGACGAGTATCGATGCGCGCAGCCCTGCAGTTTCCTGAGAGTTCGCGCCTTTGCGCTCAGCGGCGGCTACGTCGACGAGAGCATCCGCGAACCGATGTACTGCCGCCCGTGTCCGAGCACGTCGCAGGGGGTCTCCGCTTGTCTCGGGTCGCCTTTCGGTAAGTGCACACGCCCGATCCAATGCCTCGTAGTCACTGAGGAACCGCTGTCTGACAAGAAGTAACTCTTCAACGCCGGGCTCGTCTCCCAGTTGGGCGATCTGCTGGTCTAGATTTTTGATAGCGATTGCGCTGGTCGTTGTGGTGATCAGTGGGTCGGCAATCTGTGCGCTGTGCGAAACGCTACAAGTCGCGAGTATGGCCACGAAGAGAGCTGCCCACTTTCCATATCGTTTCATGTTGTTTTCTCCCACAAGTGCAATCCGGCAAGAAGAAACTCCCTGGTATCCAAGTCGTCTCATGGCGCCGCCAGAAATGGAAAGTCAGTCGTCGAATGGACTTTGTCGTCGCCTTTGAGACCGTCGTCGACACCGGTAGTTGTACCGTTTGTCAACAGCGACCTAAAGATGTTGCTCGCGTCGTAGTTAGGAGTCCTGCCGCCACAGTCATCTCTCAACGCCCCTGGCGTGTCCAACTCGTTGACTTCGACGGCGAGAAATTGCGTGCAAACGGTTGACTTGCTATTGACCCAGACACGATCGTCAGCAAGAACTTTTGCAAGGTCCTGATACCGCGCCGACCCCTTAGCCTTCGGGTCGGCTAGCCACTGGTTTCCACACTTTCCATCGAATCCGTCATAGAGTCCGAGGGTTTGCCGGATGTAAGGTGCGAACCGCGCCCAGTCGCTTCGAGCGACACGGTTATAGCTCTCCTTACGCTCATTACTGATAGCATCCGGGGCCAGTGGACCGCCAACCAGCCCGTTTTTTATTAATGGCCGTGCGGTGCGTTCGATCTGCTCACCGAGCTTCGGAATCATGGGACTCTTACCCTGTGTGCTTTCTTTCTGTGACGGCTTCACTCGTGGCACCTTGTGGACCGCTCCCCATACCGCGAGAAGTCTTCCCCCAGTATTGACGACATCAAGATCAATCGAGATCACAAGCGACGAAGACTTCCAGCCCGCCAGAAAATTCGTGGCTGGACCTCCATTGGTGTGCCGCCAGGTGTCGAGAATTGCACGAGAGGTAGCCTCGTCGAACTGCGGACAACCCGCGCCGTCGACTGTAGTTCCATGTTGAAGAGCATCGCCAGCCACGTTGTATGCAGCCCGCGTCCCCTTTACGTTGTTGAAGAACGGGTCATCCCGTAAACCAGCGAAGACTCGGAAACGCCGATTTTTTCCCTCGATACCTGCTGGGTTACTTGCATCCCCTCGAACATAGTCGGAATCGCCCACCCAGCATTCGACGGCATTTGCTACGTCGAATCTGCACACAATTAATGTGGTTGCGGTGGTTTTCCCGAATCGCTCTCCGCTATCAATGTGGAACACGTACTGGAGCCGATCGGAAAACTGGTGAGCGACGATGTCCATCACCAGATTTAACCGCCGGCCATCTGATGATGTCCACGCGAAGATATCGCCGATATCAGCTGCGGGATCCGCAATTACTGTCGGTGTATCGAGGTGGTCCGATGCGTATGCGGCGTGAAACACGGCAGCGAACAATATTCCAGTGAAGATCAGTAAGGTGAGGGACTTCGGTTTTAGTAGAAACTTATGCATTCGTCAGTCTCCTGTTCTCGGCTCCCATACCATGAGCGATGAGAACTCTCGTGAAGCACCTATGGCTGTTTGCCAATCTGCGAGCGCCTTCGCCGCATTTGTCGACAGTGGCCGGGCCGCCGATTCCCCAGCCCCCCACTCTTCACGTTTTCTCACGTGTGAAACAACTCCTCTCGCACTCGCTGTCTTCTCGTGATGGCTGCATGGAAACCCCTGTGCTCAGCCTCTCGTTGCTGCGGTCGCGGAAACGTGCGCTTCCTTTAGTTTCTGGGCGCACTCGTCACAGCACACCTCAACCGTCTTTCCTCCGATCTTGACTTTGATGGGATTCGCATCGAGTTTGCAGTCGCACGCAGCACATGTTCTTTCAGCCATGGCATCCTTCTCCATACCCGAGGTCCGGGTGAACCTATTCTGCCGCGAAGGCAGACATTGGGGCTGTCAGAATCTTTAGCGATTTGCTTCAGTTAGCCGTACTTTGCCGCAGCGATCGGCCGCGCTCGAAGGCTTGCAGATTCAGCTTTGAAAACAAGAATGGCCGAGCGCGTCTTGCAAATGCTCGACCGAACCTCCGAAAAGTATGCCTCCCGTTTTACGGTGCAAACCGGATCCCGAATTCAGATCGTGCTAGCGGAGGATGTCGAATGGATAGGGGCGGCCGGAGATTATGTGGAACTGCACGTCAGCGGCCATTCCCACTTGTTGCGTGAAGTGCGCTGGAACAAAAGCTCGACCCGACGAGGTTTCTTCGCCCCATCGTTCCCGATTGTGCAAACAGGCAGCATTCTAGAGCTGCGCTAATCGAGAATCGCGAATTCACAGTCAGGCTTTCGGAAGTCCGTTCCAGCCCGGATCGCGTCTTATGCGACGCACGGGGCGGGAGCGATGATATTGGTGAATGTCATGCGGATCCCGTGCTTCGGCCGCAGGATGACCATCGGGCGAGCTTCGATCATTTGGCCCGGAGCCAACTGAAAATCATATTTTCTGAGCAGATCGCTCAAAATCATAAGGATCTGCAACATCGCGTAATTTCCGCCGATACAGCCTCGCGGTCCGGCTCCGAAGGGAAGATAGGTGAAGGGCGGACGCAGCTTCTCGTTTTCTTTCGTGAAACGCTCCGGATCGAAGTTCTCAGGATTCTGCCAGAAGCGCCGCGCATGGTGCGCGCCGTACACATAGACAATGACCATCGATCCGCGCGGTATGGCGACGTCGCCTACACGGTCGTCTGCAACAGCCATGCGGTCGACCATCCAAAATGGCGGGTAGAGGCGGAGCGCCTCGCAAATGACCTGAGTCGTAAATTCGAACTTGGGAACATCGCTGTATGTTATGGGCGCATCGCCGAGCACGGAATCAAACTCCCGCCGCACCCTTTCGAGACAATCCGGACGCGAGCTCAAAAGATAAAAAAGCCACGATAGCGCATTCGACGATGTTTCATGGCCGGCAACCAGAAGTTGCATGCTCTCGCTCAGGATGAGCTCATCGGGCATGCCTTCGCCATCGGTGTAACGCGCGTCCATCAAAGTCTGCAGCAGATCGTGGCCGGGCGGTTCATTGCGGCGCTTCTTTATGTATTCGAGCAGAATGGCGTCGGCGCGGGTTCGCATGGCTTCGTGTCGGCGCAGTTCGCCTGAGACGGCGAACCAGGGATTGAGATAGGGCTGAAGGGTTTGCCGGACAATGAATTCCTGGACGGTGCAGATGGTATGGCTGACAAGATCGATGTCTTCATCCTTCAAGCGAGCGCCGAATAGCGATCGAGCGACCATGGCGAAGGTGATTTTCATGAGGTGGGGGTAAATATCCACGGGGCCGCGGCGGATCTGTCCGTCGAAGTCACGCAGCGAGTCGGCAAGGGAGTCCTGCATGATCGAGGACAACGCATCGAGTTGCTTTCGATCGAAGCCCGTCTGGATCAGACGGCGCTGCGTGCGCCAGGGTTCTCCGTGGGTCGTGAGCAGGCCTTTACCCAGGAAGTGGCCCATTCGCTTCACTTGAATTTCCGATTTCTGGTAGTTCTCTGCATTGGTCTTCAACACGTGCTGAATGACAGCGGGATCGATGGTGACCATCGCTTCCTTGAGACCGCCTATGCGGATCCAGAACGTGTCGCCGTAGATTTCGTTGTAGCGGGACAAAATCTGCACCGGATTCCGCGCCATGGCGCGAGAATCTGCAAAGCAGCGAAGTCGCGAAATAACGGGGACGGGCACAGGCGTTGGTGAGCGCAAAATCAGTCTTCATTCCCCCAGTTGCTTCAACAGTAACAGATGATGCTTGATTGCCAGGCTCATGGTGGCGTGCTGCCTATACGGAATCCCAAACTCTTTGGCAGTCTCCTTCACGATCCTGGTCAACGGAGCATAGTGGGTGTGGCACACAAAAGGACACAGGTGGTGAACGACGTGATGATTAAGCCCGCCCGCTAGCCAGCCTACCAGCGGGTTTTCCGTCGCATAATCGGCCGTGGTCGCGAAGATGTGATACACGCCGTTTTCAAACTCGCCACGATCCGAGGGAAAGTAGGTGCTGTCGACGGTGTGCGTCGACTGGAACACGAGCGTTACGCTTAATCCCACGACCAAATGGACCAGGAGGAACGCCCCGGCGACCAGCAGAGGCGATTTCCCCAGCACCACCACAGGCAAAATAAGCATGTAAGTGAGGTAGAAGCCCTTGCCGGCAAAGAGAATGGCATATTCGCGCAGAGGATGTTTCGTTCGTCTCAGATATTCATGGTCGGGAAAGAAAAAGCACTGGAAGTCCCGGAAGAACACATAATCGAGAGAGAACATCGCGTAAACCAACAACGCGTAGATGTGCTGGAAGCGGTGCCATGGCGCCCGGGGTTCATAAGGCGTAAAGCGAAAGATGCCGCGTCCTGAAAGCGCGTCATCTTCGCCGTGGAGATTGATGCAGGAGTGATGACCCCGGTGATGCAGGATACGCCACATGTACGAGCTCATTCCGCACAGATCGAAGACATAGTTCAGGGTCTTGTTGATGCGCGACCGAGACGAGATGGCGTTATGATTGCTGTCGTGGGCGATGTTGAGCAAAAGGAACGTCTGCGCGAGGCCGCCTAAAAGGTAGAGGGCGACAAATTTCCATGAGCCGGGCCTGAGCGCATACAGAGCCATCCAGGCGCCCGCGAGGACGGCCAGACCGATAGCGATCTTGACCCACATGGTGCGGTCCGCTTTGGGAGAAATGCTCTGATCGGCAAAAAACCTGTCGAGGCGGCTACGCAAGACTTTTGGGAATGAAGACGCAGCTGCCGATTCGACAATCGCCGAAGCTGAAGTTTCCGATGGTACAAGATCCGCGATGTCTGGCTGATCCGCTAGCACCGCTTCGGGTTGGAACGTCACCGCGCCTCCGCGATTATAATAATAGGGACCCGATGCGCTCCATATGCCGCATGCGTAGCCCTGACCCGCAGCAAAATTATTGCCGCGCCGTCGACAGTCTCGCTCCGATATTTTAGCGGGAGCCGTTACGGGCAATCAAGAAAATTCAGAACGGACACAGCACGGAGGCTGGTGCCTCAGCCCAGGAAGCGATCCCCGGAAGCGATGACACGTGGAATTGTGCGAACGGTTTGCTAATATACCTACCAATGACTCTTAGCGAACGGAGCCTCCTGCCTGTAGTGCAGGAACTCCACAAGTCTGCTTCGCCTCATGGCGGCGAAAGGGAGAACGTCCGTTCCCCAGCCGATCGAGCGACGCTTGTGGTGAGAAAAAAAAATACGCGCTTATTCTCACAGTCCCACAATCCAGGCCTGCACTGCGATCTGCACTTTGAGACTCAATCATGTTTTACCTCGCTCGCTCGCGAGGTACGTTTCGTTTACTGACTTACGTTCGATTCGACCTTGGAGGATCGCTGATTGATAATGTCGACGGCGTCAATTCTGGACCATCTGGATAGGCTGGCGGCTGAGCACCCGGACAAACCCCTGTATTCGTACCTTGACGTAAACGGCGAGCCGATCGAAAGCTACACCTACGCGTCGTTTCTCCACCGAGCGCAAGCGATCGCCGGACATTTGCTGAAAGACGGTCGTTTCGCGCTTGGCGACCGGCTCCTGCTCGCTTATCCGCCGGGACTCGAAATGATCTGCGCATTTTTTGGTTGCGTGCGCGCCGGATTGATCCCCGTGCCGGTCTATCCGCCCAGTTCGCGTGGCTTCCAGAGTGCCCTATACAAGACGGTCCACATCGCCAAGGATTGCCAGGCCGCTGGGATATTAACGAGCAAGGACTACCACGCATCTCTCAAGACGAATCTCGCCAGACGTGGAGTCTCGGCGTCGGGCGTCGACGTAGATTACATTTCCGGTCTTCCGTGGATCGCCACGGAAGATTTCGTGGACACGATTTCGGACCGACCACCTGTCGATCCTTCGAAGATATTATTTCTTCAGTACACATCGGGTTCGACGATGGAGCCCAAAGGCGTCATCGTGACGCACGAAAATATCCTGACTACCTGTCCGCTGGTGATCGACCATCCAGCACCGGTCGTCGTTTCCTGGCTTCCGCAATATCACGATATGGGACTGATCGGGTGCTATCTATATCCAGCACTGAAGGGTGGCACGACCTACGGGTTCGCTCCCATGGACTTCATTCAGCGCCCGATCCTATGGTTCAATGCGATAACGACATACCGCGCCACGGCGGCGGCTGCCCCCAACTTCGCCTACGACTATTGCCTGCGCGCCGGCAGGCTTTCCAAGGAAAGCCTGGAGGCTTGCGATCTCAGCTCGCTTCGCGTATTGATGTGCGCCGCAGAACCCGTAAAACCGGACACCTACACCCGGTTTCTGGAAGCGTTTCAGCCCTATGGGCTCAAGTCCGAGAGTTTCTATGTTGCCTTCGGACTGGCCGAAAATACTCTGGCCGTCTCACTGGGTGGTCGCAACATCGTTTCTGTCAACAAGCGTGCCCTAGCGCTGGGGAAGGCCCGCCTGACTACCGAGGTCTCAGAAATCGGCGGGGCCACGCAGATTGTCAGTTGTGGAACCCCTCTCCCGGGTCTCGACGTTAAGATCGTGGATCCAGAAGGACATTTCGCTCTTAAGCCAGAGCGCACTGGCGAAATTTGGGTCGCGGGAAGCGGTAAGTGCCAGGGTTACTGGAATAACCCTGAATTGACTCTGAAGCAGTTTCGTGCGCGCCTTGTCGACGATACTCCCTATGACGATGGCTACCTTCGCACCGGCGACATAGGATTCATTCATGAGGGCGAACTCTACGTCTGCGGCCGCATCAAGGACATGATTATTCTCCGCGGGCAAAACTATTACCCGCAAGACATCGAAAACGTTGTGGAGAAATCATCCAATCTGATCCGGCACAATTGCGTCGTCGCGTTCCAGATTCACGAAGACAGCGAACCTGCGCTAGCAATCGTCGCCGAAGTCAAGAATCCTAAGGCGCTTCCCGAAGCACGAAAGATTGCCGCCGCTGTGCGGAATTATCTCAACGTGGAAGTGGCGGTGATTTCGCTCATCGCGCCTCGTGCCATCCCGAGAACGAGTTCGGGGAAGATCATGCGCCATAAGACCAAACAGATGTGGCTGCAAGGTCAGTTCACCGTTCTCTCCGACTTCTCGCGGGAGAAGGACGCGGGGAACTCTGCGTCTGTTTCTGACATTAATTCGACTTTCGCCGAATTGAAAGCCCGATACAACCTCACCGGTAAGGAATCCTACAACCTGGTCGAAGCCGGCCTGGATTCCCTGGATCTTGTCGTGTTCATGCATGAGCTCAAGGAACTCCTGAAAGATAAGGGCGCCGAGATCCTGGCGAGGCAGATCGATGTTGGCGTTATTCAGCGTGTGAGTGTAGCCGAGTTGTTCGAACTAGCCGAACAACTGGAGCGCGCTCCCGAAGAAGCGCTGGATCATCTGCGCCACTCCCTTGCGGCTTTCCGTGAAGAGCAGCGCGCGTCTGAGAAACGCATGATGAACAACGACAGGAAGCTCATCTTCGAACCTCCGGTGCCTGCGCCCATGCCGGAGGCCATGCCAAAGATACCGACGCTGAAACAGGTGCTGCTCACAGGCGGGACCGGCTTCATAGGGCCATTCCTCATAAAAAGCTTGCTGGAACAGACACGAGCGAAGATCTATGTTCTCGTCAGGGCTTCCGATGAAAAGCAGGGCAGGCAAAGACTGAGAGCCGCGATGGAGTCAATGGGACCCTGCGGAGCGGGGCTGATGGAGATGTTCGAAGCCCGCGTGATCCCCGTCTCCGGCGATTTGGGGCAGCCAAAGCTTGGCCTGGCGCAGGACGTGTGGGATTTCCTTGCGAGCGAAATCGACACCGTGTTCCACAACGGCGCAACCGTGAACTACCTGTTCAACTACGACCTGATGCGCGACGCGAACGTGCTGGGAACCAACGAGGTGGTAAGACTGGCGTTTGAGAGAAGGCCCAAAGAATTCAATTATGTCTCGACTACCTTCGTGTTTGGCTGGGCGGTCAAGTCAGTCTTGTATGAGACCGACCTGAACGAGAACATGGAGCTTCTCGATTTTGGCTACAGTCAATCGAAATGGGTGGCGGAACAGGTGGTTGTCGACGCGCGCAGCCGGGGACTTTCCGCGCGGATTTTCCGGCCGGCTCTGGTGAGCCCTTCGGTGACGGGCGGAGGTAACAATTTCGATATCGCGGTTCGCTTGGTTGCCTTTATGGTAAATCACGGCATTGGCGTCGATACGCTCAACCAGGTCAGCTTTGTTCCGGCCGACATTGTGGCGAACAATATCGTTGCCATCTCTACGACTCCGGGTACCGCGAATAAGACTTACCATGTCGTTCGGGACGATTATTCGAACATGATGGATGTTACCGGGCTTATTACCAAAGCAACGGGCCGGCAATTCGAACAATTCAGCCTTCCCGATTTCGTTCCCGAGCTGATCCGGAGATGCCGGAAGGAAGATCTTCTCTTTCCTCTGCTCGATTTTCTGGTGGGCTCGGTCGACAACATTTCCGCGATGGAGTTCAAACGGTATGACAACTCTTGCTATCAAATGGCCCGGGATGCCTCCGTGTGGGGCAAACCTGACCCATCTCTGGAAGACACGGTCAATGGCATTCTGAAATTTATGTATCGCAAGGGAATCATTTCGGTCGCGGCTCGTGAGGTCAAGACGGTGTCACCGATCTTCAAGCGCGAACTGAACATCAAGACCCATCGCAGAGGTATTGATTGCGGTGTGAATTGCCTCGAATGCCTGGCCGATGCTGGAGAACCGGAGTGCGTCGCGGAGATTCCCGAGGAGATTTCAAAGATCGAAGCCTCGGAGCAGCTGTGAGATGATCGCGGGGTCAATGAGCGAAATCGCCTGATTTCGTCAACAATCAATGCCCTTACCCTTGGAGCCCGTTGACTGGCACGATTTTCGTTAGAAACGATTGGGGTACCGTGTCACAATAGTGGCAAGAAATCCCAAGGGCCTCCCGGAGCTACCTATGCCATCACTTCGCAGGCTGCCGACGCTGCCACGCCGAGCCAAGAACCAAACCAAGCCCTTTGATGCGCAAGCCTTCTTAGCGAGCGCTGGCATCGGCAGGACTGTTCATCGCTACAGCCCGAAGCAAGCTGTCTTTTCGCAAGGAGAGCGTGCGGACGATGTGTTCTACATTCAGGAGGGGAGGATCAGACTCAGCGTGGTCTCCAAGCAAGGCAAGGAGGCGACCATCGCGCTGCTCCGCCCCGGCGAGTTCATGGGCGAGGAGTGCATCGCCTCGGATCAACCCGTCCGCATGGCAACTGCGACCGCAATTACGGACTGTTCTGTCCTGAAGATTGAAAAGAAACGGATGTTAAGGACGCTCCATGTAGAACACGTGTTGTCCGACTTGTTTGTTGCCCACATGGTCGAACGTCACAACCGCACGCAGGCGGACTTGGTCGATCAACTGTTCAATTCGAGCGAAAAGCGGCTGGCACGGGCGCTCTTGATACTGTCCCGCTTCGGAAAAGAAGACAGGCCCGATACCGTGGTGCCACAAGTCAGCCAAGAGACGCTTGCGGAAATGGTTGGCACCACCCGCCCCCGGGTGAATTTCTTCATGAACAAATTCAGAAAGCTTGGGTTCATTCATTACAACGGCGGATTGCAGGTGCACAGTTCGCTTCTCAGTGTTGTCCTGCACGACTAGCTTCGTAATGCACATCCGCAAACCTGAAGCGCACGTCGAACCACAGCGTCGATCAATCCGCCGCTGTCATTCGTCGCTCACGATGCGGGTCCTTACGGGGTTGACCCGTGTTGATTTCGCAGTTCTCGCCCGGCCCCGAGCCACAGGTTGGGCACCAGACAGCCAGTACCTGCTTGAGAGTGGGCTCCTTGGTCTTCATGATGTTGATGATGCGGCAAAACGGAGGCGAAAAACGTTCAATTTTGCACAGTGAAGTCGGATGGTTGTTGAAATATCCCGATTACACCCACGACAGGGCGTTCTGAGTGTAAACGCCTGTTAACAACAATTACTTCCGAGTAGCCCATGATCCGGGACCGACCGCCACCGCCGGTGCCGTGAAGAGCCGGCGTGGCGCGCATCGCTTGGCGCGTCCTTTTTTATAGCACATTGCCTCTGGTAATGACTGGTGTAAGTTCTGCGGCAGGTTGCCGCTTTGGGGAAGTCTCCTCCGCGAAGTCGAGATTGTGGTTTGCACGGGTTCGAATTCCGAAGCCCAGCGTAAACACTTTAGTCGTCAAACCACAGACGTTGGTTGTCTAGCGTACATATCTTGGAGCTTGACAGTGGCGTACAAACAGGTAATCTGCGGGGAACAGGGGCTCCGTACGACATAGTGGTTTTATGCAGTTATCAGCAGAGGACGAAGTGTCTCGGCTAAGAGCGCTAGCCGATTGCCGAATCATTGGCAGCCCACCAGAGGAATTCTTCGACGACATCGCCAAACAGGCGGCCTACCTTTGTGGCACCTCCATCGCGTTCATCAGTTTCATCGATTCGCAGCGCGAATGGCTGAAAGCCAAAGTAGGCTGGGAGGTCACGGAGTTCCCACGCGACCAGTCCTTCAATGCGTTGGTACTCAGCAATCCCCATGTCCTCATCGTGGAGGACACGGCCGCCGACAGAAGATTTCACTCTCATCCCTGGGTGACGCAATCGGGAATCCGCTTCTATGCCGCGGCCCCGGTGGTTTCAAAAGAGGGCTACGTTCTAGGCGCTATTAACGTACTGGATCATTTGCCTCGATCACTACCCAACGCTCATCGGAGGATTTTACAGACACTCGCCAACGCGATTGCGGGTCAGCTGGATTTGAGGCGCGCATCCTTCAGCCCAGCAACACCCAGTCCCGATAGCCGCTACCAACTCCTATTTGACAAGAACGTGGCAGGTTTTTATCGTACCGCCCCAGACGGCCGAGTGCTTGGCTGCAACACTACATTTGCAACGATGCTGGGATATGCCTCCCGGGAAGAGGTGCTCGGCTGCCAGGCACAGCAGTTCTACTTCTCTGGCGAGGAGCGCGACCAGTTCCTCAAAGATCTGCAAACGGAAGGCGTTCTGGTCAATTCGGAGCTGCGCCTTCGACGGAAGGATGGAACCCCGATTTGGGTGGTCGAGAACGTGGCGGCAACCCGCGATGAGCAGGACAATGTGACACTCATCGAGGGCACGATGGTGGATATCTCGGCTCACAAGCGCACCGAAGATGCGCTTCGCGACAGCGAGGAACGCCTTTTCGGCATTATCACATCGGCGATGGATGCAATCATTACTATCGACGAGAAGCAGCACATCGCCGTGTTCAACAAGGCGGCGGAGGAAATTTTTCGTTGTACCGCCGCCGAAGTGATCGGCTCCTCCATCGATCGCTTTTTGCCAGCGGGTCTTCGCGCGATTCATCAACAGCATATCCGTGGGTTTGGACAAAAAGGGGTGAGCACCCGTTCCATGTACTCTCCGGGAGCACTTGTCGCCCTGCGTTCGAATGGTGAGGAATTTCCCATCGAGGCTACGATCTCCCAGGTAAAGACCTCTTCCGACAAATTCTACACGGTGATCTTGCGCGACATCAGTGTGCGCAAGCGCACCGAAGACCAACTGCGCCAGACCCAGAAGATGGAAGCGATCGGGCGCTTGGCCGGGGGCATTGCCCATGAATTCAATAACTACCTCGCCATCATCATGGGATACACCGAATTGCTGGAACGCGAGACAGTAGGCAACGACTCCCTGCGACTGAGCCTCTCGGAGATCAAGGGCGCGAGCCAAAAAGTGACCTCGCTGACGAGGCAACTGCTGGCCTTCAGCCGGAAGCAGGTCATCGAACTCAAGGAGGTCGATGTCAACTCCGCCGTGTGGGAAACCCACAAGCTACTGCGCCGATTGATTCCGGTGACGATCGACCTGATCCCGAAACTGCAGAGTGATTTGGGCAAAGTGAAAGCCGATCCGGCTCAGATTCAGCAGATTCTCATCAATCTTGTACTCAATGCGCGAGATTCGATGTCCGAGGGAGGGCAGATTGTGATCGAGACGGCAGAAGTAGAGTTGGATCCAGAGTACGCGAGCCGCCAGCTTGAAGTCCAACCCGGCCGATACGTGATGCTCTCGGTGGCGGACACAGGCATCGGAATGGATAAGGAAACTCTCTCCCACATCTTCGAACCCTTTTTCACCACCAAGGAGGAAGGCAAGGGAACGGGGTTGGGTTTGTCAACCACTTACGGAATTGTGAAGCAAAGTGGCGGACACCTCACCGTGGCCAGTGTTCCGGGAAAAGGCTCTACGTTCCGCATCTATCTGCCCAAGGTGTCGGATTCCGGCAATATCATCCCGGAGCCCTCGCAGGTGCCGTCCAATCGGCCACGACGACAAACTGTATTGGTCGTGGAGGACGAGAACGCCCTCCGCAAGCTCATGATTAAAGTGTTGGACGGGGCTGGATTCCAGGTCGTGGAAGCGAAGGATGGTGAGCAGGCGGTAGAGATCTGCAAGCGTTGGTCGGAACCGATCGATATGATAGTAAGCGACCTGGCGATGCCCAAACTGACTGGTCTTCGACTGAAGGAGATCGTCGCAGGTCTGCGCCCCACGGTAAAATTCCTGCTCATCTCTGGCTACGCCGAGGACGTAGTCGAAGATCCCACTATTCTGCGCACAGATACGAACTTCCTCGAAAAACCATTCTTGCCCGACGAACTGCTTCTCAAGGTTGGACAAGTTCTGCGAGGCAAAAGCGGTGAACCAACCCGCGCCGGATCCTCACCTCCTGCGGATGTAGGAACTTGATCCGACAGTGGCTGGACTACGCAGAAAAACGCTGGCGGAAGAAACGAACCGGACGGGCGAGGACATGGCAGCCGGGTATGATCGCAATGTATATGAGAGTTGCGGAAAGGAATGCATTTCGCATCGTTTGGTGCTCATGTAGTCCAAACTAGAGCGGGAACTGGTCCCCCCAAGGTAAGGACGGTTGGTAGTGGGCTACTTTGAAGTTGCGGGGAACTAGCCAGGCTGTGTTAGTGGCCCACTGTTGGCGAAAAATCTCAATTACACTCATCGACCCCAGAACGATCTGCCTCTGGACTGTGCAGACGCATTACGCGCTACCGCTTCTTAAACACAAGCTTCTCCGTTAGCCGCTGACCCGTTTCCAGCGTGCCTGTGGTCGATAGCGTCATCTGCTGCCCATCCGCGGAAACTACCCACCTATCCTTTTGAGCGACTTGCTCGTCCCGCCGGTAAATCGCATCCACCGTGTGAGGATCGACAAGTTCGAGCGTCACGGTATCGTTGCGCGAGTTCTTCAGATCGTATTGCTTTCCGTCAAAACGGGCGGTGTAGCTGAAGTCGCCCAGAAAACGGACTCCACCGCTTCCGTCCGCCTCGATCTTGAGCAGCAACTCTTGCCGCAAACGGGTCTTGCTGAGATCCTGCGTCCACTCGCCTACAAACAGGTCAGTGGCGAGCTTCGCACCTCCGGTTCGCGTCCACACGGTGATCCGATCGGGATGGCCCGAGGCCACAGTGGTGGCCGTTAGCTCCTTTCCATCCTTCGAAAGTTGATTCCGAACCGTAGACACGAGAGTTCCGTCTTTCTTCTCGACGACCTCATTTTGCCGCTTGTCGATCCGGTGCAGATCAATTTGATTGAAGCCGAGATTGCCGGGTGCGGGAGAATCGTGTCCGTTCCGATTCGCAGTGAAATCGAAATGGTTTTCACCCGACATGACTACATGCACTCCGCCGCCCTGCACGTGCGCAATGGAGAGCCGGTTCGGAGGGTCGAGGCTAGACTGCGCAGAGACGAGTGTCCAGACGCCGACGCGAGGGTCGGTCGCCCCAGATTGCGCAACAGCAGGCGGGACGGCGGTAAGCAGTGCAAACAACAGTAAGGTGCGGATTGATCCTCCCACGGCGATGTCGAAAGTTTAGCAGATTCACAGAGCCAACTATGTAGCGCCGGCATCCTGCCGGCTGTCCCGAGAGCCTGCCCTGAGCTTGCCGAAGGGGCGTCCTCGCCCTCGGCGCGGCGGGCGTGACGCCCGCCGGACAGCCGCCGGGACGGCGGCGCTACGTCGCGGCGCGGGAATCAAGACTCTACCTCGCATTCCGCAAGAGAGCTTTAATGGCGACGATCTTGTATGACATTATGAGTGCCATGCATGTGCGCCGCTTATGGGTATCAGGGATCGTCCTCGCAGCAGCCATTGCACTTCTCCCATTCTCTTTTCACGCCGAGCGTCACCTGGAGACCGCGACCCGTGTCGAAGGGAGCCAAGCGGAAACTGTCCGGCAAGAATTGGCCGACCGTTTTCGGTCGCCGTTCGTGGACCAAGTGGTCCTGGTGATTCAGGGACTTCCGCCTGCAGATTCGGAGGACGGCGCGCGCGCATTAGAACCCATTGCGACGGCGCTGAGAGATCAACCCGGCGTTTCGGGAGTAGTCTCCTATCTCGACTCGCACGATTCGATCTTCCTGGGCCGGGGAGGGGGGACATTTGTTCTGGTGGGACTCACGTCGACCGAGGGTCCCGTGGAGTCGCTTGTTCCGAAGCTTCACCAACTGGCAAGCTCGCTTGAAAATCAACTGCGGGGCCGTTATCCGGCGGTGAATATCGAACTCACCGGCGAGATTCCACTGAATTTCGACATTCGGAAAGCGAGCTCCGACGATGTGGACCGCGGCGAAAGTCTGGTGATCCCCGCGACCCTCGCACTCCTGCTGGTGGCTTTTGGAAGCCTGATCGCCTCCCTGATTCCCTTGGCGGTTGGCCAGCTTGCCATCGCGACCACTATGGCGATTACGGGATTCCTGGCGCATCGCTGGCACTTGTCAATTTTGGTTCAGAATCTGGCCACCATGCTGGGCTTGGGCCTGGGAATCGACTACGCGCTCCTCATGGTGAGCCGCTTCCGCGAAGCGATTTCCGCCGGGCACGACGGACCCGCCGCCTCGGTCATCGCGGCACATCAGGCAGGTCGCACGCTCCTGATTTCAGCCTCCACGGTAGCCATCGGATTTTCAGCGCTCTTGACGGTGCCAATCAGCGAAATCCGTTCCATTGGGATTGCGGGGTTCCTGGTGGCCGGGATGAGTGTGTTACTTACCAATACCATCGTTCCGTCAGCGATGGGGTTGCTCGGTGCACGGATAAATCTTGGCCGATTGCCCTTTACTCCAAAGCTGGATACGCAGCGGGCTGAGCGCACTGGCATGCGCTGGCGGCAATGGGGCAAAGTGATCGTCGCGCATCCCTGGCTTGCCCTCTTTTTGGCAGGCACTCCTTTGCTCCTGCTCGCCTGGCAGGTCAGACGATTGGATACCAGTCTGCCGCGAGGGGATTGGCTTCCACCGGCGGCGGAATCAGTCCGCGCGCTGCACGCCCTGAAACGAATGGACCGAGAAGGCGTGGTTGAATCGTTGCGCATCATTGTCGAGCTTCCAACCGACTCCATCACGCAAACCGACGCGGGCTGGAATGTGCTGGAACGCCTCACCAAGCGCCTTGCGAGCGACCCTCGTTCTGGCCGCGTAATTTCCATGACTACGATTGCGGAGGGCAACCGGTCTTCCCTCCTTGATATCTCGCGCGAGACTCGTCGAACATTTCTGAGTAGTGACGGACGAGCGGCGCTGATTGAAGTATTACCCGCGAGTTCGGTCTCCCTGCGCGACCAGGTCAAATGGGTGCGGGAGCTTCGGCAAACGGGCGCGCAAGCTTTCACTGGTGTGCCTGGAGCAACCCTTCTCGTTGGCGGCATCCCGGCACTCAACGCCGATTATGAAACGATTATTAGAGATCGCTTTCCGTCGGTAACGGCGCTGGTAGTCGGGGGGACACTGCTGGCGCTACTCTGCGGGTTCCGATCTATCATCGTCGCCCTGAAGGCCATCGCACTCAACCTGTTCTCGGTCGCGGCGTCGTTCGGAGCGTTGGTTCTCGTTTTCCAAAACGGGCACGGAAGCAGATTCCTGGGAGTTCCTGGAGGAACGGGGAGTGTGTTTCCTCTGGTTCCGATCGTCGCCTTTGCTATCGTTTTCGGTTTAAGCATGGACTACGAGGTGTTTCTGGTTGCACGCGTTCTTGAAGCCAGACGAAACGGGCTGAGTGAGATGGATGCGATCCCAGAGGGCATGGCTAGAACCGCAGGTCTAATTACGAGCGCCGCCGCGATCATGATCGTGGTATTTGCGGCATTCACTTTCGGAAGTTTCCTGGTAGTCAAGATGATCGGATTTACCTTGGCGGTCGCCGTGTTGATTGACGCCACACTCGTTCGTATTGTGATCGGTCCCGCGCTCCTTCGTATTGCGGGTGATTGGAACTGGTGGCCTTGGGGCTTGCCCAAGCGAGCACGGCGCGCTTGACTCCGCCCTTACAGTTCTTCTCTGGAAGCATGTCTGGGAGCACGTCTCGAACCATGGATCGCACCATCGAGCGCGTCCAAGAATCGATGCGGCGTAGCGTAAATATGATCGACCGACGCGAGCTTTTTCTGTAGCTTTTGTGAGGTATGATCTGGCACGTCTTTGTGCCTGCGCGGCACCCACACGGTTTGCATGCCTGCTTTCTTGGCACCCTGCAGGTTGCCGATCGTATCTTCTGCCATGATCGTCTCGCACGGCTTAATCGGGTCCGCCGGGTCGCTCATGTTGTTGATGGCCGCAAGCACTTTCTCAAAAACTTCCGGGTGCCTGCCTTTCTTATCGGGAGAAATCTCTTCCAGCCCAAAAATTTTGTGCTCGGGAATCACCCCCTTCAGGCCAAGCTTTTCCAACTTTTCCATTGCTTGTCCTGCGCCCTGCTTGAACGAATGCGAGAGAACAGCAACCTCGACCCCAGCGTCAATTAGCCGCTGTATCCTGCTTACGAGCCCGGCATCGGGACGGATGAACCCGCTGCCCATGTGCCGATTCCACAGCCGCGTAACCCCTTTTTCTCCCTCCAGAATTTTCCCTCGCAGTTCGTCGCGCGAGAGTCCTGCTTTCTTTTTGCTCCTGCGGTCCTGAAGTAGCCTCAGATTAAAGGCCAAGGCGATCATGTCCTTGTAGGGCGGATCAAGGTAGGGCGGATCAAGGTAAGGTGGGTCAAGGGAGTGATTATGCTGCATACCTTCTGCCGCGCTACCTTTCGTCTCCACCGAGCGCGCTTCCCTCCGACTGCGACGATAGGCGTCCAGCATGCCGATCACGGAGGCGCCGGCATGACCCGTGCTTTCCAGGCGTTCCGCCATCTCATTGATGCACCGGCATAACGCGTCATCTGGATTCTTCTTCGCTTCTTGCCTTGCCTCTGCAATCAGTTTTTGCGCCATTTTCTTCCGGAATATGGGAAGGCCGTATTCCTTTTCTACCGCCCGCCAAGCTCGCAGAACGGCGTTGCGGTACGCCTTATCGTAAGGGTAGAGAAAGGCGTCCAGGTCCAGGATAACGAGCCGCACCTTCTCGGAATAGGGCTTAGGGTCGGGGTAGGTTTTCGTTTTCATGGACTCAGGCGCACGGGCCTGAGATTGCGCACACCATGGTGATCCCTCAGTCCCCAGCTATTCTAAGGGGCGGAGCCGATTTCTTCGATGGGTCGCCTTCCGGCATTCTCCGGATGGAGTGACAGTTGGGACCTCTGGCGACTCCGAAACTTACCCTAAAGTGGTATCAAAACATTCCGCGACAGGGGGATTCGGAGCACCCGTCTGGCAGGTACTCTGGTGACATCGACGCGATCCGTCAACATCGGCCACGGGACGCCACCACCAATCCCTCTCTCCTTTATCACGCTGCCCAGATGCCGGCGTACCGGCATTTGGTAGAACAGGCTGCTGAACAAGCCCAGAAGATTGGCGGCAGCCACGACGACATGGCGGCGGAGTTCATTGACCAGATGTTCGTTCTGTTCGGATCTGAGATTCTCAAAGTGGTTCCGGGCAGGGTCTCCACCGAGGTCGCGGCGAGCCTAAGCTTCGATACCCCCGCCACACTCGCCAAGGCCCGAAAGCTCATTTCGTTGTATGAGAAAAAAGGCGTGTCGCGCCAGCGCATTCTGATCAAAATCGCCAGCACCTGGGAAGGTATTCAGGCGGCAAACGAGTTGGAACAAGAAGGCATTCACTGCAATCTAACTCTTCTCTTCAGCTTCGCTCAGGCAGTCGCGTGCGCGGAAGCGGGAGTTACCCTGATCTCGCCTTTCGTCGGCCGTATTTACGACTGGTATAAGAAGGAGGGAGGCGGCAAAGAAATTCCTCCGGACCAGGATCCTGGAGTTGCATCGGTGACGCGAATCTTCAACTACTACAAAAAATATGGCTACAAGACGCAAGTCATGGGTGCAAGTTTCCGCAATGTGAATCAGATCGTTCGCTTGGCGGGATGCGATCTACTGACCATCAGCCCCGACCTTCTTGAGCAACTGGAGCAGACTGAGGGTGCGGTGGAGCGCAAACTGGATCCTGCCACTGCTAAGGCGAGCAAGGAGGCACAACTCCACCTCAGTGAGAAGACATTCCGCTGGATGCACAACGAGGACGCCATGGCAACGGAAAAGCTTGCCGAAGGCATCCGCAAATTCAACGGCGACGCGCAGAAACTCGAAGAGTACGCGCTCTCCCAGGTTGCCGAAAAGGTCGGGTGAGTAAGGTTTCCAGCGAAGCGTGCGGCTCGCCAGGTCGAGCCGCACCGCATCATTACCTATCTCCTCACCTATGTCCCCGGCATTTGCGTTCTTGCCGACACTCTTCAGCGCGCGATCCGCAGCCGGCCCGACTTTTGAGCGCAGGACAACTTAAACAAGCAGCCCCTCATGCGACAATCTGAAGAACGACGCTGAATTGCTGGTTCGAGAGTCGGCGCCGCACCATGGAGTACCATGCCAAATACTTCGAAACATTTGGAGCCACGTTGGCCTGCGATGCTTGCTCTGCTTGCCGTGGGCGGATTGCGCTTTGCTCTGCCCAGTTCGCTTTCAGTCGGCCCCGACTGGTTGATCATCGTCGTTGTAGGTGTGCTTCTGATTCCCACAGCGTGGGCGCGTCAGCGCGGCAGAGACGAGCTCAATAAGGTTTTGGGCCATCTGCTGAGTTCCATCGTAACTATCGACATGATCTGGTCGCTTGGACTGCTGGTTGCGGCTCTACCCGCGCATCGACAGTCTCCCAAGGATCTGTTGCGGTCCGCAGCTGCCCTATGGATTACGAACATCCTGGTCTTCGCTTCGTGGTACTGGCGTTTGGATGCGGGTGGCCCGCGCGAGCGTGAGTTGCGTGGCGTACATACCGACGGAGCGTTCCTTTTTCCGCAGATGACTCTCGATCAGCAAGCCAAGCGCGAGATGGGAGAGCAATGCTGGAGTCCAGGTTTTGTGGATTACCTCTTTCTCGCCTTCAATACCAGCACCGCATTTTCACCGACGGACTGTCCTGTGCTATCAGGATGGGCGAAACTCCTTATGATGGTTCAGTCGCTTATTTCCTTGACGACGGTGGCTCTCTTGGCAGCTCGCGCAGTAAATATTCTTTAGCGGCCTGGGTAACGACGCAAGGTGATGAGGGCAGCACTTAAGCCACTGCCGGTTCGCTCTTCTTCTCAACTTTCTCAACTGGGGGTTTGACGGCACTCTGCTCGGCAACGGCATTATTGAAGTTGAAATCCGTGGGCGCCACGCCGGTAATGAGTCGCGCTCCACGACTGAACGTCAAATCCTGAATGGCCCACTGAATGAAAACCAGAATCCGGCTCTGAAACTCTTCGATGTACGCGAGGTGAATAAACGCCCATACTATCCAAGCGGGCAGACCCCAAAGATGAAGGCCAAACACGTCGGCCACGGCAGCCGCCCGTCCGATGACCGCGAGGCTGCCTTTATCAAAATACTTGAAAGGCTTCTGGTTGGGTTGTCCCTTCACCTTTCTCACGATCGCCTTCGCGGCGTAGGCCCCTCCCTGCATCGCTACCTGCGCCACACCGGGCAGAGGCTTTCCATTTGAATCGATGGAAAGAGCGAGATCTCCAACGACATAGATGTCTGGAAAATTAGCGATCGTAAGGTCGGAACCGACCTTGATTCTTCCGCCATGGTCAGTTTCAGCGCCGGTGTTTTTTGCCAGCATCCTGGCCAATGGCGCCACTGTGACACCGCCAGCCCATATCACGGTTTTTGTCGCAAGGCGCTGGCTGGAACCGTTGACCTCGATGCTTACCCCGTCTCGATCAACGGACTTGACCTTCGCTCCCATCTTCGTTTGCACTCCAAGCTTTGAAAGCGAGCGTTCCGCCTTCTGCGCCAAATCTGCCGGGAAGGTCATGAGCAGACGCGGGGATGCATCCAACAGAGTGATCTGCGCGTCTTGGGAACAGATGGAGCGAAAGTCGTTTTTAAGTGTCTGCCGCGCAATTTCCGCTATAGCCCCTGACAGTTCCACGCCAGTAGGGCCCGCTCCCACGATCACGAAATTCAGCCAGGCCCGCCGCTCAGCAGGATCGGAAAGGCGCTCTGCGATTTCAAATGCGTAGAGAATCTTATGCCGAAGGGTGGTCGCTTCATCCACACTCTTCAGCCCTGGAGCCCATTTCTGCCATTCGTCGTGTCCGTAATAAGAAGTTTGCGAACCGGCAGCCACGATCAAAGAGTCATACTCGAAACTCCCACCGTCGGCGAGCAGCACGCGCTTGGCTACTGGGTCAATGTCGGCCACGTCGCCTAGCAACACCCGCGTATTTTTCTGGCGACTCAAGACGCCGCGCAGCGGTGCTGCGATTTCACCAGGCGATAGCGAACCGGTGGCAACTTGATACAAGAGCGGTTGAAACAGGTGGTAGTTGCGGCGGTCGATCAGGGTTACATCAACCGGCGCCGATTTCAGTGCCTGCGCTGCGGACAGCCCCCCGAATCCGCCGCCAATAATAATGACCTTCGATCGTCCACTCATAAAGCTTCTTGCACTCCATTCCTTCTAGACTTCCGATCGACTATTTCCTGGTTCGAAGTAGAACCACAACCGATCTCGGCGCCGCCGAATAACTCAGCGCTTGCAGAGGTTCGCCGCGGTCGGAGAAATCGTCGGGACTCGCCAAGGCAGTATCCACAATTCGCATCCACTCTTGTGCCGCTCCTTCTTGGATCTGGAATTCTAGTTTTCCCCAGTACGCGTTGATCATCACATAAATGTCATCATCGTTTTGGGAGGCGCCGTGCAGGCAGAATGCCAAACTGCGAGATTCATGGGAAAGGTCCGCTCTCTCGCCAACGCCATACCATGCGACATCCTCCCGCCAAAAGCGGCTGCGCATCAGGGAAGGATGACTCTTCCGAAACGCAATCATGTTTTTGAAGAAACGGAAGATATCTCGATTCGCCGGCAGTTGGCTCCAGTCCAGCCATCCCGTGGTGTTGTCCTGGTTGTAGGGATTGTTGTTGCCATACTGCGTATTCAGGAACTCATCCCCGGCTCGGAACATCGGGGTCCCGTTTGACAGCATGAGCAGGCAAAAAAAGTTCTTCACCTGTTTGCGGCGCAACGCCAAAACATCGCTGGGCGCACCTTCATCACCCTCGTGCCCGCAGTTCCAGCTGTAGTTGTCGTTCATGCCATCCTGATTGTTATTGCCATTGGCCCAGTTGTGCTTCTCGTTGTACGCAACTAAGTCGTAGAGAGTGAAGCCATCGTGCGAAGTCAGGTAATTCACACTCTGGTAAGCGTGATAAGCGTCGGCACGGTTATCCGGGAAAAGATCGTCGCTACCGTAGATACGCCGCATCAGGTCAGGAACCATTCCGGGATCGCCTTTGACAAAGCGGCGCACATCGTCGCGGAATCTGCCATTCCATTGGAGCCAAGTTATGCCAGGAAATCCGCGGCCAAGTTGATACGCTCCCGTATCCCAGGGTTCCGCGATCAAGCGCACCCGCCCCAGCTCCGGGTCAGCCGCAATCTCACTGAAGATAGGCGCATGCCCCCAGTTGAGAGATCCATCGGCATTGCGGCTGAATACAGACGCAAGATCAAAACGGAACCCATCGATGTGCATCTCCTGCTTCCAATAACGCAAGCTGTCCATTACCATCTTGCGCACATGGGCCTGGCCAAAATTCAAAGTGTTGCCCGTGCCGGAGTAATTAGCGTACGGATTTGCTGGGTCGTTCGACATCATGTAGTAGCCGGCACTGTCGATCCCCTTGAAGCTGTAAATTGGACCCCGGTGATCTCCTTCGCACGTGTGGTTGTACACGACGTCAAGCACTACGGCGATGTTCGCCTGATGAAAAGCCTTCACCATATTTCGGAATTCGATGTGCTGTTCGTCATCGTCACGAGTGCTTGCATATTGGGCGTGGGGCGCGAAAAAGTTCAAAGGCATGTAACCCCAATAGTCGCCCTCTTGTGGATCGCGCTGGAAAATCGGCATCAGCTCAACCGCGGTGATCCCGAGTTCTTTCAGGTAAGGGATCTTTTCTACAAGGCCCGCATACGTGCCCGCCCGGGATGGATCTACGCCGGAGTTTGGATTTTTCGTGAAGCCCTTCACGTGCAACTCGTAAATGACGGCGTCCGACTCATGGCGCGAGCCGCAGTCTCCAGCCCAATCAAATGCCAGGCGGTGAGCGGTCAATATGCCTAGGGGCGCGTGCCCTGCATTTGATCCCTCGCGCATTGCCAGTTGCCGATCAAAACCGGGCGGGAAACACACGCCTTTTGCGTACGGGTCGACGAGAATCTTCTGTGGGTCAAAGCTATGAATAAAGGAAACGGCCTCACCCGATACCGAGTATCCGTAATAGCGAGCTTTCCCGATTTCGCTGAGTGGTATCCGGCAATGCCAAATTTGTCCTGACTTGTTACGCAGAAAGTCGAAACGATACTCCAGCAACGGGTTCACCGAATCGATCGATGGGTAAAGCACCAGCGTTACACTTTCCGCGTGTGCGGAATGAACAGCAAAGTTGAACGCTTGTTCCTCTTCAATCCAAGTGACGCCCAGCGGCAACGGACTGCCTTCAACCCGCTCCCATGACTGACGCTTCATGTCTGGTGTAGCGGCGGACTGCGTTATTCTCTGGTTTGAGTTGTTCACCCTACCTCTCCAGGTTACGAAATCTCAGAGTGCGAGACACCAGTCGCCGCACGATCCGCAAAAATCACCGCCTGAGGCCGACCAATCCTTCCCGCTGGAATCGTCAGGTCGCCCTGGCGTAGGCGCGCGAGTGCATCGGCTTTTTCGCTGCCGGTCGCCAACCACAAAATCTTGCGAGCGCGATTGAGGATGGGATACGTCAGCGTCATGCGGCGTCTTCCCTGGTAAACGCCGGTCAGTGCGACATCCACGGTAGTCACATTAAGGACTGGATCTCCTGGCACCAACGAGGCAGTATGACCGTCGGGTCCGATCCCTAGATGGACCAAATCGAGCGTGGGAGGTGAGCCAGCGATCCGAGCAAGGAGCAAGGCATATTCCCTAGCCGCTGATTCCAAGTCTGGCGATTCGACCGGCATAGCATGGAGCTGCTCCGGCGGAATCGGTGAGTGATCAAGCAAACTTTCTTGAATATGAGTAAGATTTCTGTCCTTATCGCCGCGTGGCGCAACCCGCTCGTCTACCTGGAAGATATGAATGTGCTCCCACGGGAGTTCCTCCTCAGCCAGGGTGCGCAGCATGATCCAGGGCGTTCGACCGCCACTGACGGCCATCGCGAACCGGCCGCGGTCGGCAACGGTGGAACGGGCTTCGGCCGCAATCGCTGTCGCCGCCGCCTGTGCGGCAGATGTTTCGTCGGCAAAAACGTCAGTCTTCATCCTGATCTTGAGCCCTTTCGCTTCCTGACCTCTCAAGCAGCCTGAGTGGCAAGAGACGGAGTTTCGTGCGCGGCAATTGGGTCTTGCCATCCCCCCGGCGGGGTTACTTGTTCGACTTCTTTGGGGCCCCATGTGTTCGGAGAGTATTGATAAACCGGGGTGTTCTTTTTGAGCACCGCGTCCACAATGCGCCACGCTTCTTCAACATAGTCCTCGCGTGCAAACAACGCGCTGTCTCCAGACATGGCGGCTCCGAGCACGCGCTCGTAAGCGTCCATCTCCTCCGCGCCGGGAGAACGGCTGGCCACCATTTCTCCGTCTTTGAGGGACATCCCTTCGGCGTCCGGGGCCAGCGTCATCATGCCCATTGCGATTGTGACTTCTGGGCTGAGACGCATTCGCAGATGATTCTCAACCAGAGCGGAATCGGGGATGAGCGACGGAGGCTTGCGGAACTTCGCAACAATCTCCGTACAGGTCACGGGCAAGCACTTGCCGGCACGAAGATAGAAGGGAACGCCTTTCCAGCGCCATGAATTGATCTCCAACTTCAAGGCGGCGAACGTTTCGGTCTGCGAGTTCTTGGCAACACCGTTCTCATCGCGGTAGCCCTGGAACTGGCCGCGCACCAGGTTCTTCTCCTCGATTGCCGGAATTGCTTTCAGTACTTTTACTTTTTCGTCGCGAACAGAATCGCTGTCGAATCGGGCGGGGGGCTCCATTACGAGATTGGATAAAACCTGGAACAAGTGGTTCTGCACCACATCGCGAACGGTGCCTGTTTGATCGTAGAAACCTCCTCGGCCCTGTACGCCGAAATCTTCGGCCATGGTGATCTGGACGCTTTCGATATAGTTGCGGTTCCAGAAGGCTTCCGCGAAGGTGTTGGCGAAGCGGAAGGCGAGCAGGTTGTTTACCGGCCGCTTGCCAAGGTAGTGGTCAATTCGAAAGATGTTTGCCTCGTCGAAGACGCTGAGCAGAACTTGGTTCAGCTCCCGCGCGCTCGCGTGGTCATGCCCAAACGGCTTCTCAACAATAACGCGCGCCCCATTTGAGCAATTCGATTTCGCCAGCTGTTCGACAACAGTTTCAAACAGAACTGGTGGAATCGCCAAGTAATGCGCTGGGTTCTGCGCGTCTTTTAATTCGCGGCGAAGCGCGTTGAATGTTTCGGGGGCCTGATAGTCGCCGTCAACGTATCGAAGCAAGCTGGCCAGCTTCTCAAAAGCGGCCGGATCGACCCCGCCGTGCTTCTCGAGGCTATCGTGCGCACGCGCTTTGAGCTGATCGAGAGTCCAGCCCGCTTTAGCGACACCAACGACGGGAACATTGAGGTGACCGCGCTTCAGCATCGCCTGCAGCGCCGGGAATATCTTCTTGTAAGCCAGGTCCCCGGTTGCGCCGAAGAACACCAGCGCGTCGGAATGAGGGTTCGTCACATTCATCTCCTTAAGCCACTTTCGGCTTATCTTCAGACTTTTCCAGGTGTCCGCCGAATTCAAAACGCATTGCGGACAGCAACTTGTCTGCGAAGTCCGCCTCGCCCCGCGAGCTGAACCTTTCGTAGAGGGCAGAGGTTAGAACCGGCGCGGGCACCGCTTCGTCGATCGCCGCTTTGATCGTCCATCGACCTTCGCCGGAGTCGGAGACGCGACCGGCAAACTTCGAGAGATTCGCATCCTGCGCGAGTGCGTTAGCCGTCAGATCCAGCAACCAGGAGGCGATCACACTTCCGCGTCGCCAGACTTCGGCAACATCAGGCAGGTTCAGATCGTACTGGTACTCCTCGGGATTTCGTAGAGGCGTGGTTTCCGCATCGACGGCAGCGTTCCCGCGTTTGCCGATGTTGGCGGAGCGTAGGATTCCTAAGCCCTCGGCGTATGCCGCCATGATTCCGTACTCGATGCCGTTGTGAACCATCTTGACGAAATGACCGGCGCCATTTTGTCCGCAATGCAAATAACCCTGCTCGGCGGTGCCACCGATCTTTTCTCGGCCGGACGTTCGCGGTATGTCGCCAATACCGGGCGCGAGTGCCGAAAAAATCGGATCTAGACGCTGGACGACATCCTTTTCTCCGCCAATCATCATGCAGTAGCCCCGTTCCAGACCCCAGACGCCTCCGCTGGTCCCGACATCGACGTAATGGAATTTAGGACTGAGTTCCTTGGCCCGGCGAATGTCATCGATGTAATACGAATTGCCACCGTCGATGAGGATGTCGCCTGCGTCGAGATGAGGGAGTAGATCAGCGATCGTTTGGTCGACAACCGCGGCCGGAACCATGAGCCAGATTGCTCGCGGCGTCTCAAGCTTTTTCACAAAATCTGCGAGGGACGCAGAGCCGATAGCTTTGTCCTTGACCAACTCGCTGACCGCCTGCGTGGACCTGTCGAACACAACACAGTTGTGTCCTTTATTAATGAGGCGCCGCACCATGTTGGCACCCATTCTTCCAAGACCTATCATTCCAAGTTGCATGTCTATTTCTCCTTGTGAAAACGTCAGTTAAGTCTGTAAGGCGCCGGGGTCCTATGATGCTATCGCAGGCGTCTGAGTTCGGGCCTTTTCGAAAATGTCCACAAACTCGCGATACAGAGCGGCGATCTGCCCGGCGGCGTCGGCGCGCGTGATCTTATTGGCGCGCATATTAACCAGGGGATTCCAGAAACTGGTCCGGCCCACCGCGAAGCCTATGAAACCGTCCACGGTAGCTGCAGTGCTGAGCCACTCCCGGACCTTCTGGTCGTTCTCGCCGCGGCCCAGAATGATGCAACCAACGTTGTTGCGTCCACCACGACGTGCGGCGGCAACAACTTTCTCGCAGTCTTCTCGGCGGTCCAGTCCCTCGATCTTCCATACGTCCGGCTCGACTTGCGCATCCTGGAGTTGCTCGATCGTCTCCACCATCAAGCGTGGGCGGACTTCGAGATCGTAGGCCTTCTTGTCGCCTTTGACCTGATCAAGCTGCGGCTTTTCCGCTGGCACAAGCAACTCGAACATGAACCTGCTGCGACCAGCTGTTTGCAGGTAATCGGAGAGCCTTTTCAGGCGGGCCGCCTGCTGCCGGTTTAGCGCGCGGTCTCCCTCCGGGTTATAGCGCACGAGCACCTTGCAGAAAGTAGGGTCAAAGGCCTCGATGTGTTTGGCGAAGTTCTCACCGTACTCGAAATCGAACTCTTCCTGTCCGCTTTTCTCGGCTGGGCAGGCCGTCGTGTAGCCGTTGGCCGCAGCGTCGTGGAGAATGGCTGCACCGAACTGCTCATCAACCAGGATTCCAGCTTTTCCCTTGGGCACGCCCGCTTGCAGCGCGGACTTGAAGCCGTCGTAGATGACTTGCTTGGTGGAGGCGATCTCTGCCGTTTGACTCGGGCTAAGCGTGCCGGTCCAGCCAAACATCTTGCTCTGGAACGATCCCCGGTGGTCGAAAGGCAGGATATATAAAGGTTTATTAAAGCCGATCATTGTTTCTATTTCTCCTTAAGTTTGCGGTAACGACGAATTAAGGTGTTGGTTGAACTGTCGTGGTTGAGCACAGGTTCAGCGCTGTTCTCGATTTCCGGGATAATTCGCTGCGCCAGCACCTTACCAAGTTCAACGCCCCACTGGTCGAACGAATCGATGTTCCAGATTGTGCCCTGCGTAAACACGGAGTGTTCATAGAGCGCCACAAGTTTGCCCAGAGTTTCCGGCGTTAGTCGATCTGCGAGAATTGTGTTCGACGGGCGGTTGCCTTCGAACACCCGATGCGGAACCAGCCAATCCGGTGTCCCTTCCGCCTTCACTTGTTCGGGTGTCTTGCCGAAAGCAAGCGCTTCCGTCTGAGCGAAAACGTTGGCCAGTAGCATGTCATGGTGGCGGCCAACCGGGTTGAGCGGCTGCGCGAAAGCAATGAAGTCGCATGGGATCAGCCGAGTCCCCTGGTGAATCAATTGGTAGAACGAGTGCTGGCCATTGGTCCCCGGTTCTCCCCAGTAAATCGGGCCTGTGTCGTGAGCCACCTTTTTTCCCGCGAGTGTGACGTGTTTCCCATTGCTCTCCATCGTCAACTGCTGCAGATATGCGGGAAATCGCTTCAGATATTGCTCATACGGCAACACCGCCACGGTTTGCGCATCGAAGAAATCGTTGTACCAAATTGCCAGCAGACCCATGAGCACTGGCAGGTTCTGCCCGAATGGAGCGGTGCGGAAGTGTTCGTCCATCTGATGAAAACCATCCAGCATGGCGCGGAAATTGTCGGGGCCGGTGGCAATCATGGTCGAAAGACCGATTGCCGAATCCATGGAGTAGCGCCCGCCAACCCAGTCCCAGAAACCGAACATGTTGGCGGTGTCGATTCCGAATTTCGCCACTTCTGCGGCGTTTGTGGAAACCGCAACAAAATGCTTTGCCACGGAACTTTCATCTGCAGCAAACCCCGCAACGGACCAGGCGCGAGCTGAGTGGGCGTTCGTCATCGTCTCAAGCGTGGTAAAAGTCTTGGAAGACACGATGAACAAAGTCTCCGCCGGATCGAGATCCCGTACCGCTTCGGCGAAATCGGTCCCGTCCACGTTGGAGATGAAGTGGAAGGTCATGGAACGCTCGCTGTAATAGCGGAGTGCTTCATAGGCCATGACCGGTCCGAGGTCGGAGCCGCCGATTCCTATGTTGATGACGTTGCGAATGCGTTTTCCAGTGTGGCCCTTCCATTCGCCATTGCGCACGCGATCGGAGAAGCCTCCCATTTTGTCGAGCACAGCATGGACTTCGGGCACGACGTTCTTCCCGTCCACAAGAATGGAAGCGCCCTTCGGAGCGCGCAGGGCTGTGTGCAGAACTGCACGATTCTCAGTGATATTGATCTTCTCGCCGCTGAACATCGCATCGATTCGTGCTCGCAACCCAGACTCTTCGGCTAGCTGAAGCAGCAGCTTGATGGTCTCGTCGGTAATGCGATTCTTGGAATAGTCGAGGTACAACCCCACAGCTTCCGCGGTCAGACGCGTGCCGCGTTTGGGATCGTCCGCGAACAGCTGTCGGAGGTGTAAATCCCGAACTTCCTTATGATGAGAACTGAGATCCTTCCATGCCCGCCGCTTCGACGCTGGGCGTTTAGCTATTGCTTCTGCTCGTGCTGCCATATTCGCCTTCCTTTCCGGACTTGTGAGTATTTAGAGTCAAGCTAATGGGAGTAGGAATCATCAATTATTCTCTTTCACTTTCTCCCATAAACGAAAGCCCCCTATCAATGCGTTGCGGTTGTCGCCTGCCCGGCATTTTGGAGGCAACTCTTTAAGTTCCGCCCACATCAATAACCTACATATTCATGAGACTTCCATAGCGAACACGCGTCTTGGCAACGAAGTTTTCGCTTACCTGAAGGTAGGCTCCGGAAGCGAATTCTCCAGCCCGTAGACAGCGGCACCCGCCAGCCCGGCTGGAGTGACGATGACATGGACTGGGATGCCCTCCATCAGATCTGCAAAACGTCCTTTGCGTTTGAAACCCCGCATGAAGGATGGGAGCTCAATCGCACGCAATGTGTGCATCGCTACCCCACCCGCCACGTAAACCCCGCCTGTTGCCAGAAACTTCACCGCGACATTGCCCGCCTCGCTCGCCAAGATCGAAATAAAGAGTTCGATGGTTGCCGCACACAACTTGCTGCGAGTGGCCGGATCGACGCCCTGATCGATGATCACGAACGAGGGATCGCCTGCGGACGCGACAAGCGCAGCGACTTCGGGATCTTCGGTCATTGCTTCCACGTCACGAAGGTATCGGTAGATATTTGGGATCCCAATTCCCGAACAGACGTGCTCGAAGCTCACATGATCGAACTTCTCGAGCATATATTGGAGCAAGCGGATTTGCCTCGCGTCCGTAGGCGCAAAGTCGGAATGACCGCCCTCAGAACTGTGTGCCAAATACCGCGATCCATCCCACGTAAGAAACGACTCACCCAGCCCGGTACCCGGCGCAATGACGGCAATGGCTCCCTTGGAAACAGGTACGCCGGCATTAATTGTTTGGACGTCGCTTGGCCTGAGGATTGGAACTGCACGGGCAATGGCTTCGAGGTCATTGATGAGACGAACTGACTGGAGGTTAATATTCAGTTCTTGTGCGAGAGACGTGTCTTGGACCACCCACGGCAAATTGGTGGTCTTCACTCGCCCGCCAATTACTGGTCCAGCTACCGCAAAACAGGCTCGGTCGACGGGCTCTTCGACCGGAAGTGTCTTCGGTTTTGCCCAGGATCGGGATGGAATTGTATGGGCCGCCACAGCGAACGGTCTGTGGAAGTTCGATCATTTGGGCTGGCAGCCTATCGGAGTTGAGTGGAACGCTCCGGCCGGATCCGTCACGAAAGTTGGATTTGATCCTAAGGGGATATTGTGGGCACTGGCTGGGAATTTTGGCGCCCCAATGGATCTCATCTACCTTCTGCCGGGGACCAGACACTTCAAAACAGCAGAGAGAAATCTGTCAGTCGAGGGGTTCCTGTTGGATGCGGATCGAGCCGTCATGACCGACCCGGCAGCCCGGCCGGTGTCCGACTCCAGCGAGGGTTTTGAAGAAAAGCCGGCTGCCTACCCGGTGCTCGCGAAAGGCTCCCAACAATTTCTTGACCGAAACAAAAGCCTTTGGATCTCGTCCGACGATAAGCCCATTGTGATGCGCCTTCCAAAAGAGAGGCTTCGTGGTGACCTGAACGGGGCGTCCCCGGTTGGTTCTGAAACCTATGACTTCTACCCTTTTGAGATGGCACAGCTTGTCGATCGCGAAGGAAATATTTGGTTTGGCGATACCAAGGGTATCCATCGATTCTCCTACAGTCCGCTGAACAGACAGGAGTTCCCGAAAGAGGCATTGGGGTATTTGGATTTTGCCGTGGCCGCTGATGACAACGGCGCGGTGTGGATCAGCTCTCGCACCGATATCCCGAGAGCGAATCTTTATTACGTCTCGGGCGGCAGAGCCCAG
This sequence comes from uncultured Acidobacteriaceae bacterium, assembly GCA_963785265.1. Classification (GTDB taxonomy): domain Bacteria; phylum Acidobacteriota; class Terriglobia; order Terriglobales; family Acidobacteriaceae; genus Acidiflorens. The sequence goes on from CAWAUN010000001.1 coordinate 547,956, forward strand.
CGTCGCCTCCCGCAGGTGATATCGGCATTCGCCTACCGCGCACCTGACAGGACGCTCTGGTTCTCTGGCAAAGGTTGTCTCTGGCACCTTGTCGGACACGATTTCGTTCGCGTGAGCCTTCCCCGGGAAATGGCGAACCAGTTTTATTCCCTGCAGGCGATCACCGGGGATCAACACGGAGAAATATGGGTCTCCTTCGGCCGCCACGGTTTATACCGGTTGGCCGATGGCATTTGGACACCCTACGGTGGCCGCGACGACCTCCCAAAGACAGGCGCATTGATTAGCGAATTTACCGATAGCCTGGGCCGCGTTTGGTTTGGCTATTTGAAGAGTCAGCTGGTGGTTTTGGATGGCGATCGGGTCCGGGTATTCGGTCCGAGCGATGGTCTTGAGCTGGGCGCCATCTTGGCGATCCACGGACGAGGATCGGAGATTTGGATTGGGGGTGAATTTGGGCTCGTGCAGTTTGACCAGGGACGCTTCCGCAACATCGCTGCTGTGGATGACGAATGGCTGCGCGGAATCTCTGGAATCGTGGAAACAGCCAACGGAGATCTATGGCTCAACGCGATTTCTGGGATTTTCCATATCCGTAAGACGGAAATCTCCGCGGCCTTGAGAGACTCAAACTATCGGGTCAAGGGCGAACACTTCGGCAGACGCGAGGGACTTCCAGGTATTGCAGCCCAATTGCGCCCGCTTCCGACCGCCATCGAAGGCACCGATGGGCGACTATGGTTTGCCTTGGGCAACGGAGTGGTGTGGCTCGATCCAGCAGCTTACTCTGAAAAGCGGGCAGTGCCGCCTCCGATCACCATTCAGTCGGTTTCTGCCGACGATAAGAGCTACACGCCCGCCCCTCACCTCTCTTTACCAGTCTTTACCAGCTCACACCTCAAGCGTGCAGGTCAGCTACAGCGCGGTGAGCCTCTCCGATCCTGAGGCCATCCGATTCCGTTACAAGCTGGAGGAAACAGACAAGGACTGGCACGAAGCGGCGGCAGCCACTCCCGTTGCCTATCGCAACCTTCCGCCCGGTTTCTATCATTTCGGCGTTGAGGCGTCAGATACCAACGGCAGCTGGTCCGGCGCGCCAGCCAACCTCGCTTTCACCATACAGCCGGCCTTCTACCAGACGAACTGGTTCCTCTCGCTCTGCGTCCTCACGGCTCTGGCGCTCTTGTATCTGCTGTATCAGTTGCGACTGACGCAGGCGACCCAGCGAGTGCGGGCGAGCATGGAAGGCCGCATGGCGGAACGGGAACGGATCGCGCGCGGCCTGCATGACACGGTGTTACAGAGTGTCCAGGGATTAATCCTCAAGGTTCACGCCGGGATACAACAAATACCGGCCGGACAACCAGGCCGCCAGACCATAGAGAAAGCGCTCGATTACGCCGACCAGGTCTTATCGGAAGGAAGGGACCAAGTGAAGAATCTGCGCGCCGCAGCAGAATCGCTTACGGACTTGCCGGCGGCCTTTCAGCGGGTGGCAAAAGAAATCTCACCCAGCCGCGCCGCGACCCTCAGGACAGTCGTGGAAGGCAACGTGCGAGAGTTAGACCCCATAGTCCTCGAGGAATCGTATTCCATCGGGCGCGAGGCGCTGGTCAATGCCCTAAGCCATTCCGAAGGCCAACTTGTGGAGGTGGAGATAGCATACGATCAGAAGCAATTTCGTTTGCGCGTGCGCGATGATGGAAGGGGTATTGATCCCGAAGTCCTGGAAAAGGGAGCCAGAGACGGCCACTGGGGTCTGCCAGGAATGCGAGAACGTGCCAGCAAGATTGGCGGGCAGTTGGAGTTCTGGAGCCGGCTGGGAACTGGGACCGAGGTTGGATTGACGGTTCCCGCGGCCATGGCTTACCGAGCCCTGGCAAAATCGCAGGGTTCCTGGTTCCGTCGATCTCTCGGAATGAGTGGTCGCACATGACGCCCAACAAGCCCATTCGAATTCTTACGGTAGATGATCATCCGGTATTGCGCGAAGGGATTGCCGCGATTCTGGCGAGTGAGCCGGATATGGTTCTCGTCGCGGAAGCGGGCAACGGGCGAGAAGCCGTCGAGCAATTCCGCGCTCACCGTCCCGACATTACTCTCATGGATCTACAGATGCCGGTCATGAGCGGCAGTGAGGCAATTGCAGCCATTCGCAAGGATTCTCCCGACGCCCGAATCATCGTGTTGACCACCTACAGCGGCGACGCGCAAGCAGAACGTGCGTTCAAAGCGGGCGCTTTCGGCTATCTTTTGAAGAGCATGCTGCGGAAGGAGTTGGTTGAGACCATTCGCACCGTGCACGGCGGCCGAAAAAGAATGCCGCCCGAAATCGCTGTCGAGTTGGTGGAACATCGTGCCGATGATGCATTGAGTGAGCGCGAAATCGGGGTTTTGCGTCAGCTCGCCTCCGGCAACAGTAACAAGATGATCGCTGACAACCTCGGCCTCTCTGAAGAAACGATTAAAGCTCACATGCGAAGCATTCTTTCAAAACTTGGTGCGAATGATCGCACTCACGCTCTTGCTATAGCCTTGAAGCGTGGCATCATCGAAATCTAGTCAGTACCTCGATCAGGCGGTCTTTTCCTGAATGGCTGCACTTTCCAATTCTGTTTGCCGGCTGCCAGAGCGCTTTGTGTTTTCGGTCAGATCGCCCAACCACTCGAAGGCTGGCAGCGACAGCTGCTCTTTCTGCAATCGCCAACGCCAGTTCCCGCTGGCGCGCCCGGGTACATTCATGCGTGCTTCTGCCCCAAGGTTCAGGAGATCCTGCAGCGGAGCAATCGCCAGCGCCGCTGGCGATGACCATGCCAGCTGCATCAGTGCCGGAGCAGCTTCTGCGCTCCCGCCGGGCGCACGCTTGAGGTAACTCCAGAAGTTTTGCCGCTGGGAATCGGGCAATTCTTCGTACCACTCCCGAGTAGGAGCATTGTCGTGGGTGCCCGTGTATACCACGGCGTTAGCTGGGATGTTGTGCGGAAGGTAGGGATTACCGGGATTGCCGTCAAAAGCAAATTGTAGAACTCGCGTCCCTGGCAGTTGAAACTGGTCCCGCAGTGCCGCTACGTCCGGAGTGATAACACCCAGATCTTCGACGATGAACGGGAGACGACCCAGTTCGTTCCGAACTGCTTCGAAAAAGAGCGCGCCCGGACCCTGTACCCATTGCCCAGACTGAGCCGTTGGTGCGCCCGCTGGAACGTGCCACGCGGCCGCGAATCCGCGGAAGTGATCGAGACGAATTGCATCCACGTGAGCAAGCAGAGCACGCATGCGATCAATCGGCCAGCGGTATCCCGTCGCGCGAAGGGCATCCCAGTTGTAAACGGGATTGCCCCATAATTGTCCCTGGGCGCTGAAGTAGTCAGGAGGAACGCCGGCAACGAAGCGTGGCCGGAGATGCTCGTCGAGCAAGAACAACTCTGGGTTCGCCCACACATCGCTGGAATCGGGAGAAACAAAGAACGGCTGGTCGCCGATCAGGCCCACACCGTTTGAGTGCGCGTGTTTCTTGAGTTCATCGGCTTGGCGGAACAGCAGGAATTGTGCAAAGCGGACCGTTTCGATCTGATTGGCTAACTCTCGACGCGCAGTCGCTAGAGCCTCAGGGCTGCGTTGAACCAACCCTATCGGCCAATCGAGGTAATACGCACCCTGAAACTTCGCCTTCAGCGCTCGAAATAACGCATAGTCTTCCAGCCAATGTTCCTGTTGCCCGCGGAACTCATCGTATGCAGGGCGCAGATCATTCCGCTCTCCACGTTTGAAGTTTGTCCACGCCGATTCAAGAAGCCGACTCTTGAAGGGAATCACGTTATCGTAGTCAACCAAATCTTGAGCAAACTCACCCTCACAATCCGTCGCCTTGAGAAGCCCGTCTTGGATCAGGCTGCCCGGACTAATCACCATGGCATTTCCCGCGAACGACGACATCGGCTGATACGGAGAGTTTCCGTAACCGGTGGGACCAAGCGGCAGAGCCTGCCACCATCGTTGGCCCGCATCGTGGAGTCGATCCACCCACGAGAACGCGGACGATCCCAAATCGCCGATTCCATAGGGCGATGGCAGAGATGTGACGTGCAACAACAAGCCCGAGGCACGATACTCAGGAGGAAACGGAGGAACATTCATGATCCCGCCGTCATTGGTCATTGCCATGCCGGTCAATGCCGCGCTCCGGAATTCAGTGCCTTGTTCACCATCTCTTCCGCTTCGTTGAGGATCGCATTCAGATGTGATTCGCTCTCGAAGCTCTCCGCGTAAATCTTGTAGATGTTCTCCGTGCCCGAGGGACGAGCGGCAAACCAACCGCTCTTTGCCACAACCTTCAGCCCGGCGACAGGAGCCTGGTTGCCCGGCGCTCGCGTTAGTTTGGCGGTGATTGATTCGCCGGCCAAATCTGACTCCTTGACTGCTTCGGGTGAGAGCTGTTGCAATTTTGCTTTCTGTTCAGGCGTTGCGGGTGCGTCGATGCGCTTGTAGTACGGAGTGCCAAACTCCGCAGTCAGCTCGCGGTAATGCTCCCCGGGATCCTTGCCGGTGCGAGCAGTAATCTCCGCGGCGAGGAGTACCATAATCAACCCATCTTTGTCCGTTGTCCACGCAGTTCCATCGTGGCGCAGGAAGCTTGCCCCTGCACTTTCTTCTCCGCCGAAACAGAACGAGCCATCGAAGAGCCCCGGCACAAACCATTTGAATCCGACGGGGACCTCGGACAACCGGCGTCCGAGTTTGCTAACGACTCGGTCAATCATGCTGCTGCTGACTAGCGTCTTTCCAACAATGACATCCTGCCGCCACCGTGGCCGGTGCGCGAGCAAATATTGGATGGCAACTGCGAGGTAGTGATTGGGGTTCATTAATCCAGCAGTTGGACTGACGATCCCGTGCCGGTCTGCGTCAGTATCGTTGCCGAATGCCAGCTGAAACTGATCTTTCAGTCCAACCAGCCTGGCCATGGCGTAAGGACTGGAACAATCCATACGGATTTTGCCGTCGTGATCTACCGTCATGAATGAGAAGGTCGGATCGATCTTTCTATTCACGACTTCCACTTCCAAGCCGTAAATCGAATTTATCGGATCCCAATATGGAAGCGACGCTCCGCCGAGCGGATCAACTCCGAGTTTCAGGTGCGCGTTGCGGATCGCGTCCATATCAACGACATTCTTGAGATCGCGAACGAACGGCACGACGAAATCTTCCTGATGCGTGCTGGCTGCCTTGATAGCCTTCTCGTAAGGAACGCGCTTTACATCTTTGTTACCCGATCGCAATAAACCGTTGGCGCGATTTTGCACCCAGCCGGTTACGTCGGTATCAGCAGGGCCACCATTGGGTGGGTTGTACTTGAAGCCTCCGTCCTCGGGCGGATTGTGCGATGGCGTAATTACGATGCCATCGGCGAAGTGTTCCTTACGTCCGCGGTTGTAGACGAGAATGGCATGGGAGATGACGGGCGTCGGGGTTACACCGTCATTTTCCTGAATGATGGTCTCAACCCCATTCGCGGCCAGCACCTCGAGGGCGGTGCGTTGTGCGGGCTCTGAAACTGCATGAGTGTCCTTCCCCATATATAAAGGACCGTCTATTCCCTGGCTTTTGCGGTATTCGCAGATCGCTTGGGTGATTGCCAGGATGTGCGCCTCGTTAAACGTGCCATGAAGCGCTGAGCCGCGATGACCGCTTGTTCCGAAAGCGACGAGTTGGTTGGGATCGCTGACGTCGGGCTTGCGCTCGAAGTAATCTTTCTGCAAACGAGCCACATCAATGAGTAATTCCTTCGGCGCAGGCTTACCAGCCAAGGGCGAAATCGCCGGTTCGTTTGGTGTTGTGATGGGATTCGCTTCTACGGTATCGGACATGGCTCCGCCCTCCAGATTTCAGTTGCATATTCGTGGATCGTGCGATCGCTCGAGAACTTTCCCGAGCTCGCAACATTGATGATCGCTTTCCGCGCCCACTCATTGGGCTTGGCATACAGCTCGCCCAGCCGATCTTGAGCCTGACAGTAAGACGTCAGATCCGCCAGGTGCATGTAGTGATCGCCGTTCAGCAGGGTATCGCGCAACGGAGCGAACGTCCCCGGTTCGTTTCGACTGAAGTAATCTGAGAAGATCAGGTCCAGTGCAGCACGAGTCTCCGGCTCATGTTCATAGTGCCAATGCGGGTCATACCAGGCTTGGCTGCCTTGCACCTCCTCCACGGTCAGGCCGAACAAAAACAAGTTTTCTTTCCCCGCCTCCTCAGCCATCTCGATAGTCGCACCGTCAAGAGTACCTACCGTGAGAGCTCCATTCATCATGAACTTCATGTTGCTGGTTCCGCTGGCTTCGTAGCCGGCAGTAGATATTTGGTTGGAAACGTCGCTCGCGGGAAGCAGCCGTTCTGCTAACGAAACGTTGTACTCGGGGAGAAAAACTACTTTCATTCGTCCGCGCACGACCGGGTCACCATCAATCGTACCCGCAAGATTGTTGATGAATTTTATAATGAGCTTGGCCAGTTGGTATGCCGGTGCCGCTTTACCGGCGAAGAAAAATGTCCGCGGCACCATCTCCATGTGGGGGTTCTCCCGCAGCCGGTTATAAACCACGATGATTCGCAGCGCATTCAACAACTGCCTTTTATATTCGTGGATGCGCTTGATCTGGCAGTCGAATACCGTATTCGGGTCGACGACCTGACCAGAGCTCGATTTCAGCCAATTCGCGAACTCCACTTTGGCATCGTGTTTTGACTTGTGGAATGCTTTCTGCAAGCCGGAGTCGTCAGCCAACGGTTTGAGGTTGCGGAGCTGGTTCAGGTCAGTAATCCATTTATCGCCGATCGCATCGGTGATTGTATCCGACAGTGTGGGATTCGCTTCCAACAGCCACCGGCGTGGTGTGACCCCGTTGGTCTTGTTGTTGAACCGCTCCGGAAACATTTCCGCGAGATCCTTGACCGTTGTCGTGCGCAACAGTCTGGAATGGACAGCAGCCACACCATTCGTGCTGTGCGAGCCCACGATTGCGAGATTGGCCATGCGAATCTTGCGAGAAGGTCTCTCTTCAACCAGACTGACACGCTCCACGCGGCCTTCGTCTCCGACGAAGCGGACACGGGTTTCGTCGAGGAGTCGGCGATTGATCTCGTAAATGATCTCCAACTGCCGGGGAAGCAGTGCTTCGAACCACGCGACCGGCCACTTCTCAAGAGCTTCAGGCAGCAAAGTGTGATTGGTGTAGGCGAGCGTTTTTCTCGTCAAATCCCAAGCCTTGTCCCATCCCAGGTGAGCGTCGTCCAGCAGAATGCGCATCAGTTCCGCTACTGCCATCGAAGGATGCGTGTCATTGAGTTGGATGGAGGCCTTTTCGGGCAGTTGTTCCCAATCCGTGTTGTGACGCAGAAAGCGTCGCACGAGGTCGGCCAGAGAGCAGGCGACCAAAAAGTATTCCTGCAGGAATCGCAACTCCTGTCCGGCGGTGGTGGAGTCGTCAGGATAGAGCACACGCGTCAGCGATTCGGCTTGGAGAGTCGCACCCAGTGCGCCGACGAAGTCGCCGGTGCCGAATTCCTGAAAATCGAAGTAGTCGGGTGCAGCCGCCGCCCAGAGGCGAAGAGTGTTAATGGTCTTTCCTCCGTAGCCCACGATCGGACGATCATAGGGTATGCCGAAAAGGCTGGACGGCCGGTTCGGAATCACTTCGAGGCGCCCGTCGCGCAGCTTGAAGGTGCAGTTGAGCTTGATTTCCACTTTCTCGTGTTGCCGCGCAATCTCCCAGGGATCGCCGTCGCGGAGCCAGTTGTCGGGGTTTTCCTGCTGCCAGCCGTTCACGAATGACTGCCGAAACATTCCGTACTCATAGCGTAGGCCATAGCCGCTAGCCGGTAGCTGCATGGTGGCCATCGAGTCAAGGAAGCACGCTGCCAGGCGTCCCAACCCACCGTTCCCCAAACCAGCATCCGGTTCCTGTTCGATCAATTCAAGCCAGTCAATTCCCTTTTCTTTGACCACTTGCTGCACGACAGGGTCGAGCAAAAGATTTGTCACATTGTTAGCCAGCGAACGGCCAATCAGAAATTCCATGGAAAAGTAGTAGATGCGTTTTGCGTTCTTCTGCTCATAGGTGTTCTTCGTCAGCACCCAGCGCTGCGCTAGGATGTCGCGCACGGAGCGCGAGAATGCCTCGAAGCGTTCCCTGGCGCTATCGGCCTTCGGGTCGATGGCCCGGTCAAAGATCAAGTGTCGCTCGTAAAGGGCGTTTTCGGTTCCGGCAAACGGAATCGTGCCCCCGTACTGTCGGAGAAGCTCTTGAGTGTTGGTTGCCTTGGTCGTCATGGGAACGACCTTCGCAGAGTCTGGGCGAACTACGCTTTTTGTGCTCATTGGAGATCCTTATATTCCACCCATCTGAGGATGATTGTTTTCACAGTTCGGTTACAAAGCATTTTTGGGGGCTCATGCCGCAACGTGATGGTCGTCGTTCCATAGCCGTATTACCGGACGGGAAAGATTGTGCTCATAACTAAGCGCACTCAGGCTAGCTGGGTTGAGCAGAAAATACTTGCCGCCGGTTCCTGGGCCAAGCGCCAACCAGCGCGCAGTCATGACCCGAATGAAGTGTCCACTGGTGAAGAGCAGTGCGTCCCCTTTGACGCTACGGATACGCTCGACGACACGATCGGCCCGTTCGCCGATTTGCGACGGTGATTCTCCGCCTGGGCAGCCGTCGCGGAATAGATCCCAGTCCGGCCGTTGCCGGAGTATTTGTGCGGAGGTTAGACCTTCATACTGCCCGTAGTTCCATTCGACAAGATCAGGGTCGGTTTCGGCGTCGGCTCCGAAGCCGGACAATTGGCAGGTCCGTGCCGCGCGCTGCAACGGACTGGTGAACACTTTGGCGAATTTCATCCCATGCAGCCGTTCTCCAAGCCGCACCGCATTGCGCTCGCCATCGGGCGTCAACGGCAAATCGGTTAAGCCGGTATGCTGGCCCGAAAGAGTCCACGCTGTATTGCCATGCCTCGCCAGATACGCCACTGGAAGTACTTCGCTCATGCGGGTCTCTCTCCTTCGCAGTTCTAGCTCGCTTGCGGCTTTTCGCCAGTTTTGATGCAGATATGGGATGGGACGTAGCAGACGGGGTTTGCACACTTGCGAAGCTCCGCACTATAAAGTCGTACATCGGGATGCATTGATGTGTGTCGAATCCTTAGCCAAGCTACTTTTTCGCAAGGGTGCTGATACCGCCCGTATCTGCTCAGTGCATTCAAGGTTCCAAGCTAACTGCCTGTGTGAAAAATCGACTAATTCGTTGGGAAGGCGAACTTAGCGCTCCGCGAGTCCACAATGTCTTCTATCGAAGTACAACGGGTCCGCAACCGACGACGAGAGTTTGGCAAGTGACAAATGCACACCGATAAAACATGCTGTCCGAACACTTTTCGTCGGCGTTCAGTCTCCTATCCCCGCTGGTGCGGCGACGCGAACGAGCTTCCAGCATTCCTTCGCAATGGCCCAGTCTTCCTCCGCCCGAATCACCAGGACGCGGACCCGAGAATCTGCAGCAGAGATATCTGCATCGAGTGAAGGCCGGAGATTGAGTTCGCTGTCGAGTCTGATGCCCAGAAACCCCAATGTGTTGCAGGCAGCGGCGCGCACTTCGCTGGAGTTCTCTCCTACTCCAGCAGTAAACACAAGCGAATCAACCCCACCCAGCACGGCGGCCATGCCGCCGATGGCTGTTCGCAAGCGATGGACAAAGATGTCGAATGCCAGTTTCGCTCTCTCGTGTCCTCGTGGAATGGCAGCAACGATCTCCCGCATATCGCCGGAAAGGCCGGAGAGTCCGAACAGACCCGACTCCTGATTCAGCATGCGGTCCATCTGTTCGCTATCAAGTTGATCCTTTCGCATCAGATAGATCAGAATTCCGGGATCCACCGAACAAAAAGGAGACGATTCCATGGCAACGATCACGACGAAGGATGGCACAACGATCTTCTACAAAGACTGGGGCCCGAAGGATGCCCAGCCCATTGTGTTTCACCACGGCTGGCCTTTGTCATCCGACGACTGGGACGCGCAGATGCTGTTCTTCCTTGCCAGAGGCTATCGCGTCGTTGCGCACGACAGGCGCGGTCACGGTCGCTCCTCGCAGGTGGCCACTGGCCACGACATGGACCATTATGCGTCCGACGCCTCGTCGGTGGTCGAGCATCTCGACCTGAGAAATGCGATCCATATCGGCCATTCGACCGGTGGTGGCGAGGTAGCGCGCTATGTCGCGAAGTACGGCGAGCCTCAGGGCCGCGTAGCCAAGGCCGTGCTTATCGCCGCTGTTCCCCCGCTCATGGTGAAGACCGAGAAAAACCCGGGCGGCACTCCGATCGAAGTGTTCGACAGCTTCCGCAAGGCGCTGGCCGAGAACAGGGCTCAGTTCTTTCTTGATGTGGCTTCAGGTCCGTTTTACGGCTTCAACAGACCCGGCGCGAAGGCCTCGCAGGGAACCATCCAGAATTGGTGGCGCCAGGGGATGATGGGCAGCGCACTCGCTCATTACGAAGGCATCAAGGCTTTCTCCGAGACAGACCAAACGGGTGATCTTAAAGCGATCACGGTGCCGACTCTCGTCATGCAGGGTGACGATGACCAAGTCGTGCCGTACAAAGACGCTTCGGTGCTGCAGGCCAAGCTGCTCAAGCAGGGCACGCTCAAAATTTACCCGGGCTTCCCACACGGCATGATGACCACCAATGCCGACGTGATCAATGCGGACATCCTCGCATTCATCAAAGGGGCTGCAGTCAAGGCTGCCTGATGCTTGACCGCAGCCAGATGCGGTCTATTTTTGTGCGGCAGAGAGCACCGTGTTCGCCGTCAAGAAAAAACTCCGGTCGTTCATTTTCGGTTCCCTGGGCTGGGTTAGTTGGAAACCGCCTAACGCCAGGTTTGGCTGTAACAGATTGAGGTGTTTATCCCCTCTGTCGCCAGAGGGGATAACGGAAAGTGGCAGCCGAACTATTCAAGCCTCGGCGCGACCTGGCGGCATCAGGCCTCGCCAACCCCTACTATCCCAGATCCAATCGTGGTGTCGGGCTGGTCTTGGGTAATTTTGCGATCGGCACCGCCGAAAGAATTGGCGCAGGCCTGGCTCAGGAATTCGTGCTCGGCAAGTTCACCCGAAGAGGTGGTCACATGAAGTAAGGCAGCGAGTACCAGCAATTCTCTGTTCGAGCGAGCGCTGATCACTTAATCTTTAAGGTTCAAACGTTCGATCGCGACGATACTGGCGCAAGAAATCCCTCCCAATTAAGAGGAACCTGGAATTGCTTTCGATACTCAAATAAAACATCGAGTGGAGGCTTGCTATGAGGAACCCTGTTTATCGGCCTCAGTGGATGATGGTTCCAACGAGCGTAGTCATTGCCGGAATGTTTATTGCGAGCGGCGAGACATTCCCTGCGCTCTTCGCGGAGCAGCACCCTGCTCTTGCAGCCCAGGCGCTGTCTGCCTCTGGCCTTTCCGCGCTCCATGGCATTGTGGACTCAGCTCGTAATGCCGATCTTCGCTGGTCCGACTTTACTCCCTACAAAACAGAGGTCGCCAAACTTTACGAGGCGAACGGTTACTCTCTGCTTTGGGTTCAGAACGGCCGCGTCCGCCCCCAGGGCCTAGCCGTGATCGGGCTCTTGCAAAATGCCAACGCTAAAGGACTCGACCCCGAAGATTACGATGGCTCGCGATGGCAGGGCCGCCTCCTCAAGCTAGGGCAGAAGCCGTCTGAACAAGACTTTGTCTCGTTCGATACCGCGCTTACCGTCTCGGCAATACGCTACATCCGTGCCATCCACTGTGGCCGCACCAATCCCAAAGAATTCAAGTTTGAGCTCGATATGGGGGGGCAACAACTCCCGTTGGCGGAATTCATTCAGACCCAGGTCGTGAATGCAAGCGATCCAGCCGTCGAAATCCAGAAGCTGGAACCGCCCTTCTTAGGCTACCGGAAGCTGCTCGCGCTCTTGCCGGTTTATGAAGGATACGCAAACCGAGTTGAAGGAGAGAAGCTGCCACCGGTCACGAAGACTGTGCGGCCCGGCCAACCCCACATTGGCGCGGTCCAGTTGGGGCGGTTTCTTCAAACCATCGGCGACATTCCTGCCGGTGCACAGCTCGATCCAAAGGCCACCATCTATCAGGGTGCGATCGTCGATGGCGTGAAGCATTACCAGGACAGACACGGAGAAACTCCCACCGGCAACCTTGACGCGCGCACGATCAATGAACTTAATACGCCTCCGGCAGCCCGCATTCGCCAGATCAAGTTGACGCTCGAACGGTGGCGCTGGCTGCCGCATTCCTTCCCACAACCGCCTGTGGTTGTAAATCTTCCTGAGTATCGTGTGCGCGCGATGAACCCGGATGGCACCGTCGCCTTCTACAAGAACGTCATCATTGGAAAAGCCTACGGCCACAAGTCTCCAATCTTTGAGAAAGAGATCCAATACGTGGTCTTCCGCCCCTACTGGGACGTGACTCCCAGTATTCAGCGGAACGAAATCGTGCCCCACATCCAGAAAGACCCGAACTACATCGCCAGGAATCATTTTGAAGTGGTCACGCCCCAAGGCGAAGTCGTAACCGACAATCAAGTGAGCCCGGAGGTTTTAGAAGGCATAAGATCGCTTCACCTGATGGTGCGCCAAAAGCCCGGCGACACGAATTCTCTGGGCCTGGTAAAGATCATCTTCCCCAATCCCGACAACGTGTACTTGCATGGCACAGATGCTCCGGGACTGTTCTCGCAAGACGTCCGCGATTTCAGCCACGGGTGCATTCGAGTACAGAATCCCGAGGACCTGGTTGCCTGGGTGTTGCGAAACAATCCTGGCTGGGATTTGCAGCGGGTGAAGGCCACGATGCACGGCGAGAAAAACAATCTTCAGGTGAACCTGGCCACGCGAATTCCGGTGCTGATCGTCTACGGCACGGCCACGGTGAACGAGGAGAATCAGATTCGGTTTTTCGATGATATCTATGGTTATGACGCAGAACTCGAGAAAGCGTTGGTCGCCGGTTATCCCTATGCCTGGTAAGGCCTTAAACAAGGCGCCCGGCAAACCGCATCTAACCTACAATGGGTCTGATGCGGCAATTCATTTTGAATGGGAGCGAAGCAACATCGGAGTCATCGCCCAGAAAAACGAGCAAATCCGGCCTCCGGCGTTTGTCACTGACTCTCTTGTTTCTGCTGGCGCCGGTGCTCGGGCACGGCGGCACAGAATCTGCGTCCCCGGCCAAACACGAGTACCGGCTCCGCTTCTACCACACTCACACAGGCGAGCGGCTGGATGTCGTCTATCGTCGCGGTGATCAATACATCCCCGAAGCGCTAGACGAGCTCGACCATTATCTGCGCGACCACCGTACCGGAGATGTGCGCCAATTCGATCCTCGCCTCTTCGACCTTCTCTACGACCTGACCGCGTCGCTCGGCGATTCCGGCGGTGAAATCGATGTGATTTGCGGCTACCGTACGCCCTGGAGTAACGAATTCCTGCGCACGCGCAACCCGCACACCGGCGTGGCGCAGCACAGCCTGCATATGCAGGCCGAAGCGATCGACATCCGCCTGCGTGGGATTCCGACGTCGGAGTTGCGTGACGCAGCCCTGCGCCTGCATCGTGGAGGAGTGGGGTACTATCGCAGCTCAGACTTCGTGCACGTCGACGTCGGGCGTGTGCGCCATTGGTAGTTGCTGCTTAACGCTCCAATAAAAGAGAGCAGTGTTGATCTCGTGAGCCATCGGGCGCCGGGTGGCACCGCGTGACTATAAGGCGTCTGCCCTTACTAGTTTTGAGAACGGCACGCGGGCGGCCGTCGTGTCCGAGTGAGCCGCAAGATCCTGCAACCGTTTCTTTTCTTGATTCGAAGAAGGGCTATCAACCGGCGAACTCCCCACCGTGACGACATCACAACGAGGCGTGACACGCGGTACCGACTCCACGCGCACTTGGTGATGTAGTTGCCTTGGTATCCCGATCGGGGACCGTGAGGAGACCCGATGGATCTACACAAGTGGTCGAGATCGAATGCCGATTACGGCCGAAGGCTCCTGGATTCAGGAATCGAGGGAGCACGATCTGGTCGTGAGGCATTTCTCAACGGAGAATCTCTTACTCCGTTTCTTAGTGAATCGTTTCGAAGCGCTATGAAGCCCGCCGCCCTTGGTGCGTGCATTGGTGTGTTAGGTAGTTGTCCCGGGTATCGGCAGAAATCGATTACAAGGGCGCTGGCGTTCGGACTGCTAGGCGCTGCCATCGGCCTGGGCTCGGGCATAGCCTGGAAAAGCCGACGCTTAACTGCGAGCGCCACAGGTGGTGCTTTGAGAGGCATGGGCAAGGTACGCGATGAACACTGGCTAAGGAAGCATCCCATCGACTACGCGTAGAACCACCACTGTTTCAGAAGTGACCAGATTTCTCTCCTCGTGGCAGAGTAATCGTGTCCTGACAAGTAAAGGACTCCGACGGATCGGAGCGATTGATCGCCTAATACTAATGATCGATCGCCGAATGATTGATCGCCTGACGATCGTTATGGGAAGTGGTAGCCGTGGAAAACATCCAGTCTGGCACGCAGTTGACATCCTGGCTAGCCACCGGTCGGATCCTGTTCCTGCTCATTCATATTCTAGGTGTCGCTGTCTTTTCCTACATTGTTGCCAGGCGATTAGTTCCGCTCCTTCGGGGCGAACGCGATTTCCGTTTTGACCGGCCACTGGCGCGGGTGGGAAGAGTTCTGAAATTCTGGCTGGGTCAGTGGAAACAGCCGCGCTACAAACTCGCCGGGAGCCTTCACATTTTCATTTTTGCCGGCTTCATACTTCTCGCCATTCGCGCTTTCTCGGTGCTGATTGTCGGTGTCTCACATGATTTCGTCATGCCCGGCCTTTCCGGAAGAGCCGGCCCGATCTACAACATCATCACGGATTACGCCGCCACCATTGTTTTCCTCTGTATGGTGATTGCCGTAGTTCGCCGCCTGGTTTTCAAACCTGCGCGCTATGCGGTGCCACCCGCTTACGGCAAAGCCCACACTGCTGACGCCGTCTTTCTTCTGTCGCTGATTGCAATCCTGATGGTCGCCGACAGCCTCTTTGCCGCCGCCCAGGCCGCTGCTCCTTTAGAACCAGGTCGGACTACCCAAGCATTAGCTGCGTTTTCGCTCCCTTGGATTTTGCAGAAAGCTCTTATCTCCGCCTCCCTGCCCGCTCTCGGCCGGCTCTACTTCGGCGCATATCTTCTCCATGAACTGACTTTTTACTTCTTGCTCTGCTATCGGCCGTTTGGCATTCAGTTCCACGTCGAAACTTCCCTCTTCAATATTTACTTCGCAAAGTTGGATCGCGAGATTCTGAAGCCGGTGCGATGGGGAGTCACCGACGACCATCTCGATCAGGTGAAATCCCTCGGCGTAAAGACGTTCGAAGACTTCACCTGGAAGCACATGCTCGATTTTTATACTTGCGCCGACTGCGGGCGGTGTTCGGATAATTGTCCGTCGAATGCCGTGGGCAGACCGTTGTCGCCGCGGTTCCTCACCATCAAGGCCAGAGATTACGCCTTTGAGCACTATCCAGTTCTTGGCCGAGTGAGCAACGGGACGCCACTCATCGGCAACAAGAATGCCAGCGGCATTTCTTCCAGTATTTATTCCAGCATTTACTCGGAAGATGAAATCTGGTCATGCACGACCTGCGGCGCTTGCGAGGCCGAATGCCCGTTGCTGGTCGAGTACATCGACAAAATCGTCGACTTGCGGCGGGGCATGATCGACGACGGGAACGTGCCCCAGTCCCTGCAAAAATCGCTGAAAGCGTTGGAGAGCCGCGGCAATCCCTACGGCAAGATGGAAAAGAAAAAAGCCGACTGGGCAAATGCCAAAGAGTTCCAGCAAATCTGCCCCGTCAAGACTCTCGCCAAGTGTAACGGCGCCGACACTTTGTACTTCGTCGACAGCATCACTTCCTACGACGACCGCATGCAATCGATTGGGCGGGCAACGGCTAAGATCCTCAACCACGTCGGAGAAAATTTCGGAATTTTGGGCGCGGCGGAAAGAGATAGCGGACATGAAGTCCGGCGTTTCGGCGAAGAAACGCTTTTCATGGCCTTGCGCGACCACAACGTGGATGCCATCAAAGTCTCCGGAGTCCGGCGAATCGTCACGTCTGATCCGCACGCCTACAACGCGCTGAAACACGACTACAAAGATGTGCCGCCAGTAGAGCACATCAGCCAGGTCATTGCCCGCGAGGTGAAGTCCGGCAAGATCAGGTTCAATCCCCTCGAAAACAAAGGCGGCGTATACACCTACCACGATCCTTGCTACCTGGGACGGCACAACAAAATCTACGACGACCCACGCGATGTGCTGGATGCTATTCCCGACTTGAAGCGAGTCGAGATGGCGCGATCTCGCGATCGCTCGTTCTGCTGCGGTGGTGGCGGACTGATGCTGTTCTACGAACCGAAAGAAGATCAGCGGATGGGCGTGAAGCGAGTGCAGATGGCCACCGAAGCGGGAGCCAATGTGATCGTCACGGCCTGCCCGTTCTGCATGGTGAATATAGAAGATGCGATCAAGGTCGCGGGCCTCGAAGGAAAAATGACCGTCATCGACCTGACGGAACTGGTGGATCAACGGATCGCGCGTCCAAGCCCTGCTTCTCACGAAGAGCATGCGAACGAAATCAGGGAATGCGTGCCGGCACAATCTGCCAGCAGAACCGAATGAGATTGGCGGTAAGAACAATTAACGGAGCTCAAACATGGAAATTCTAGTTTGCATACGACGGGTCCCTGACACTTCGGAAAACGAGATTGAACTCAACCGCGCCGGAAACGACATTGAGCGCGATGAATTGGTCTACTCGATCAACGAAGCGGATAACTACGCCGTGGAAGAGGCGCTCCAAATCGCCGCCAGAGTTGGTGGAACCGTCACGGTCGCTACCGTGGGCGGCGAAGATGACGAAGAAGTCCTGCGCCGCGAGATGGCTATGGGCGCGAACCGCGGCGTACTGATGTCAGACGAAGCTTTCAGCGGATCGGACGGTCGGGGCATCGCCACCATCCTGAAAACCTTCGTCGAGCAGGGACATTACGACCTTGTTCTGACCGGTGTTCAAGCCGAGGACGGCGGCGCTCAGGTTGGCGGAATGCTGGCCGCGCTGCTCGACCACCCGTTTGCTTCGCTCGTTACCTCCATTGAAGTGCTCAACGGAAAGAAGCTGAAGATCAGCCGTGAGATCGCAGGCGGCAACAAGGAAATAAACGAAATCGATCTTCCGTGCGTGCTCTCGATCCAAACCGGCATCAATGAACCCCGATATGTCGGCATGCGCGGCATCCGGCAAGTAGCCGGCGTCCCGATCCCAACGTTCGGCGCGAAAGATTTGGGAATTGGCGGCAGCGCGGTGGGAGAAGCTGCCGCAAAAGTGAAACGAGTGGACTACTTTGTCCCCACGCTCGGCAAGGGTGCCGAAATTCTGCGCGGCACTCGGGAAGAAAACGTCGACAAGGTTCTGGAGTTAGTGGCCGCCAAAGGAGGGTTGAAATAATGCCTCGCATCTTCGCATACATCGTGCACAAAAGTGGAATCGTTGACGATTCCGCATTCGAACTTGCAGCCGCCGCGCGCAAGATCGATCCCGCTGACTCGCCAATCGCCATCCTTACAGGCTCGGGCGCCGACCTCGACGCCGCCTGCGCGGTTCTCGGTGCTTCTTACCCGGAGATTTGGAAAATTGCCAACGAAGCTCTTGCCTATCCCAATGCCGAACTCATCCGCAAAGCCTTGCTGAAGGTGCTGCCCAGCGACAGCATTGTGCTGATTGCCCACGAACATTTCGGAATCGATCTGGCGCCCGGACTTTCCATCAAGCTGAATGCGGCTTTCGTCTCCGACGTGGTGGACATATCCGGCACTAAAGACGCCGACGCCGGCGTCGGCCTCAACGTAGTGCGCCAGGAATTCGGCGGACAGGTGAGCACTCACGTTGATTGTGATATTTCAACGGGCGCGGTGATCACGATACGTCCGGGCGCATTCAAGCCGCTGGAAGGTCCTGCCACCAACGGCAGCGTGATCGACAAATCCTCCGCAGTTGGCGCCCTGACAGCCGGTCGGCGTTATCTGGAAACAGTCGTTGCCGAAGCGGGGGATGTCGATATCACCAAGCACAATGTTCTGGTTTCGATCGGCCGCGGCATTCAGGAAAAAGACAATGTCGCGATCGCGCAGGAACTCGCGGACGCTTTGGGTGCGGCAGTGAGCTGTTCGCGGCCCGTGGTCGACGCCAAGTGGATGGAGAAATCACGGCAGGTCGGCTCCTCCGGAAAAACTGTGAAGCCCAAGGTCTATCTGGCATGCGGCATCAGCGGCTCTTTTCAGCATCTTGCCGGCATCAAAGGAAATCCGTTCCTAATCGCCATCAACAAGAATCCCAAGGCTCCGATCTTTCAGGTGGCAGATGTCGGAATCGTCGACGACATCCTGGAGTTCCTGCCCGAGTTGACCAACAAGGTTCGTGAACTGCGCAGCGTCGCAGCAAAGTGACGAGTGAAGCGAGGCCATCTCGATGATCACCAGCAAAACTCTGAAGTTAAGTTTGAGGTCGCTCAAAGATTTCGCCAAGAAGCGTCTGCCCGACGAAACCCTCCGCGAGCTTGATGAGCGCGATGAATGTCCGCTCGATGTCGTCCGACACATGTGCAGTCCAGACCGGTTGGGCATTCAGCTTCTCTTCATTCCCGAAGAATTCGGTGGCATGGGAGGCAATGCCTTCGACGTGTATTGCGTCTGCGAAGAGATGGCGCGGATCGATCTGGGCGTCGCCACGGCAGTGCTGGCCACGTTCCTGGGTAGCGATCCGATCACGGTTGGCGCGACGCCAGAGCAGAAAAAAATCTGGCTAACGCGCATCGCAGAAGAGGGATTACTGTTCGCCTATGGCGCGACAGAGCCAGAAGCGGGCAGCGATTTGGGCTCGCTGCGCACGACGGCGGACTCAATCACCCAGGATGGACGCGTCGTCGGCTACAAAATCAATGGCAACAAACAGTGGATCAGCAACGGCGGAATCGCCGGTGCTTACACGGTTTTGGCCAACACCCCGAGCGGTCCGAGTTGGTTCATCGTCGAGCAAGGCGCGAAGGGTTTCACCCACGACGAACCGGAAGACAAGCACGGCATCCGGCTCAGCAACACGGCAGCGCTTGCGTTCAGCGACGTCTACGTCGATGCCGACCGGCTCGTCGGCGGCGTCGAAGGCCAGGGCTTGATTCAGGCCCAAGCTGTCTTCGGCTATACGCGGCTGATGGTGGCCGCGTTCGGACTGGGCGCCGGCTGGGCCGCACTGGATCGGGCAATTCCCTACTCCACCAAACGCATTCAGGCCGGAGCTCCGCTTTCTGAAAAGCAGGGATACACGCACAAGCTGATCGTGCCGCACGTAGTTCGCCTGGAAGCCGCCCGCTCCTACATCGAAGAAACCGCGGAGCGCATCGACGCCGGCCTCGAGGGCAGTTTGAACACCGAGGGCGCCATCGCGAAATACATGGCGACCGAAGCCGGCAATGCGGCTGCGGAAGCCAGTATCCAGGCGCTGGGCGGCTACGGATACACGCATGAATATATGGTGGAGAAAATCAGCCGCGATGTGCGCATCACCACAATTTACGAGGGCACTTCCGAGATCATGGAGATGACCATCAGCCGCGACCGCTGGCAGTCTCACCTCAAAACGCGCGGACAACACTATCACGAGCGCGCGAAAGAGTTCGAAGCGTTGCACGCGCGCCAGCCGAACGTGGGCGCAGATATCTCGGCGCTTGCGTTGCATGCACTCGCCGAAGTCATGGAAAAAGCGCGAGCGGCGCGCCTCACGCGCTATCAACACATTCTTCTGCGCCTGGGCGAGTTGATTGCCTATGCCGAATGCGCCGGGAGTCTGTCCCGCCGCGCCGCGCTTTTGGCAGAAGGCAAGCTCAACGAGAAAGCTAACGGCCGTTTCGACGCGACCGCACTGGCCGCGATCAGCCGCGTCTTCGCCCGCGATGCCGCGCTCAAGGTCAGCGAAGACGGCTTGCGCTGGGTCATCGGAGCCGGAGTCGGAACCGGAGGCGCAAGCGCCACCGAGATCAGCGACTTTGAAACAAGTTTGGGTTTGCCCGCGATTCACCGCGCGCAATCGGGCCTTATTTCCGATCTTGATTACGTAGCAGACGTACTGTACGGCCGCGCCGCCAAGACCACGGTAGTGGCTGCGTAGCCTCGATAAACGCACGTTGCAGGAGTCTTGTCATGGAAAACACCTCATATCGCGCCATTGCCATTGTGGGAGTTGGAGCCGTATTACCCGACGCTCCGAACGTGGACGCTTTCTGGAAAAACGTGAAGGAATGCCGTTATAGCATCAGTGAGGTCACGCCCAACCGCTGGGACCCCGAGCTTTACTACGATCCCGATCACAGCGCCCCGGACAAGACCTACTCCAAAATCGGCGGCTGGGTGCGGGAGCATCTGTGGGAGCCCATGAAGTGGCGCCTCGCTATCCCGCCGCGCGTGGTCGATGCCATGGACGAGTCGCAGAAATGGGCGATCGCCTGCACCCGTGAAGCGCTCGAAGACTACGGCTATCCCAAGCGACCGCTGAACACCGATCGCACCGCCGTGATCCTGGGCAATGCCATAGGGGGAGAGAAACACTATTTGACCGTGATGCGCGTACTGTTTCCGGAATACGCGCGCGAACTGGACGGAAGCCCCGCCTTTGCCGCATTGCCCGCCGAGGTCCGTTGTAACATCACGCTCGAATTGCACGAGCGGATGGGGAAGTGTCTTCCCGAGATCACCGAAGACACCATGCCCGGCGAATTGTCCAACTGCATTGCCGGCCGCATTGCGAACGTTTTCAACTTCCACGGCCCCAACTACGTTTGTGACGCCGCCTGCGCATCGGCGATGGCGGCTATCAGTTCGGCGGTCGAGGGATTGGTGCAAAACGATTTTGACCTCGCCGTCACCGGTGGCATTGACCGCAACATGGGCGCTTCGACCTTCGTCAAGTTCTGCAAGATCGGCGCGCTCTCGGCGACCGGTACGCGTCCTTACGCCGAAGGTGCCGACGGCTTCGTGATGGGCGAAGGCGCCGCCATTTTTCTGCTGAAGCGTCTGGCTGATGCCGAGCGGGATCAAGACAAAATCTACGCGGTCCTGCGCGGCATGGGCGGATCAAGCGACGGCAAGGGAAAGGGCATCACCGCGCCCAACCCGATCGGTCAAAAGTTTGCTGTCGAGCGTGCCTGGCAAAATGCCGGCCTATCGCCGGATACAGTGACGTTGATCGAAGGTCATGGCACATCCACCGCAGTTGGCGACGTGGTCGAAGTGCAAAGCATGATCGACGTGCTCGGCAATTCTCATCTCCCACCGCGCTCCGTGGCACTCGGCTCCGTTAAGTCAAACTTCGGCCACCTTAAAGGAGCAGCCGGCGCTGCCGGACTGCTGAAGACTATGCTGGCGCTTCGCGACAGAGTGCTGCCGGCAAGCGTGCATTGCGAGCATCCGAATCCGAACATTGATTTTGCCCACTCTCCGATTTACGTCAACACCGAACTGAAGCCCTGGACCATGCCCCCAGACGGCGTGCGGCGGGCCGGTTTAAGCGCTTTTGGTTTTGGTGGCACCAACTTTCACGCTGTGCTCGAAGAATATATTCCAGGCAGACTGAATGGGAACGGCAAGCGATCCGTAGCCGTGAGTGAAATACCATCAAACGGAAAACAATCCGTGATGAACGCAGAAAATGTTTCGCGGACTTCGCTCACCGGCAATGTCAGCTCACCTTCTTGCAAGGCTCCGTTGCGCGGAGCACTGCTAATCGGCGGTGCCTCCGAGTCGGAACTCGTCGAGCGTCTGCGCGCGGTCGAGAAGAATGCGAAAGCGGGCCAGGCTCCGGCGCCCACTGCTCCGTCTGAATCCGACCTCCGCGCGCCCGAGCGTGTGGCCATCGACTACGCCAACGCCGCCGAACTCGCCGATAGAGCAGCCAGCGCCCTCAAAGCGCTGGCAGCCAATCAGCCGGCAATCTGGAAAGCTCTGCGGCCCCAAGGCATCTTCCGCGGCCATGGCTCCGCTCCCAAGGTCGCATTCCTCTATACCGGTCAGGGTTCGCAATATGTGAACATGCTGCAACTGCTCCGCGCGACAGAGCCGATTGTGGCTGAGACCTTTGCTGAAGCCGATCGCGTGATGACGCCATTGCTCGGCAAGCCGCTCAGCGAATTCATCTTCGTTAACCAAGCCGACGCCAAGGCCGTCGCCGAGGCCGAAAACGATCTGCGCCAAACTGCGATTACTCAGCCCGCCGTACTCGCAACCGACATCGCGCTAACCCGATTACTCGCGGCGTATGGCATCGAGCCCGATTTCACCATGGGACACAGCCTGGGCGAATACGGCGCACTGGTCGCAGCCGGTGGCCTGCCTTTTGCCGAGTCGCTCGAAGCCGTCAGTGCTCGCGGCCGCGGCATGACCGAGGTTGCGATGGCAGACAACGGCCGCATGGCCGCCGTGTTTGCTCCGCTCGAAGAAATCGAGCGAGTTCTGAAGACAATCAGCAGTCAAGGCGAAGTTGTAATCGCGAACGTCAACAGCAATCGTCAAGCGGTTATCGGAGGCGCAAGCAACCTGGTCGAGCAAGCCATCGAAGCCTTCCGCAACGCTGGCTTCGACGTTGCGCCGTTATCCGTGAGCCACGCCTTCCACACGTCAATCGTGGCCGGAGCCAGTGAACCGCTGCGGCGCGTGCTCGAGTGTTTGCATCTCGAATCGCCACGTTTGCCCATCGTCGCCAATACGAACGGCGAGTTTTATCCCATGGGCCCTGACGTCGTGCCTCAGATGCTCGACATTCTCACCCAGCAGGTGGCCTCGCCCGTCCAGTTTGTGAAGGGCTTGCGCACGTTGTATGACGCCGGCGCCCGCATCTTTGCCGAGGTGGGACCGAAGAAAGCGTTGCAGGGGTTTGCCGACGATGTGCTCGGCGGCCGCAATGACGTGGTTTCTTTGTTTACGAATCACCCCAAAGTCGGCGATATTGTCGCGTTCAACCAGGCGCTCTGCGGCCTGTATGCGGCGGGGCTAGGCCACGGGACCGCTGAAACCTCACGCCAGTCTTCGATGACAACCGCGACCGCCATTTCCCCGTCGCCCAAAGAAACTTCCAAGGCATTCCCTGTGGCAGCGTCCGTACCAAGCTCTTCTGCCGCAGCGTCGATCGGCAACAGCAACGGCGATCGTTATATTGAGCTCGGCCGTTTGTTCGCCGCTGTTCTCGATCGCGGCTACGAAATCTACCACGGCCAGAACCGCGCCTCGAACGGCGCGCCGGTTGTCATCACGGGGGCGGCGTTAGGCCTGCCCGGAACCGATCACATTTTCGATGACGGCAACATTGCCCGCATTCTGCGCGGCGATCAGTTCATCGCTCCCATCCCCGCTCGTTTCCGGCAAGCCATGCTCGACAAGCACATCACGCGTCTGCTAAAGAGCGATAACGGAGACGCCACCTTCGAAACCATCAGCAGCGTCGCCGACGTCATCAAACTGGCGGGCCGTGGCGGCGCTTTCAATCTGGAAGAGGAGTTCGGAATTTCCGCCGAACGCGTCGGCGCGCTCGACCGTGTCACCCAACTGGCCATCGCCGCCGGCCTCGACGCGCTGCGCGACGCCGGCATCCCGCTGGTCATGCGCTATAAAACCACAACCAAAGGCACGCAATTACCCGAGCGTTGGGGGTTGCCCGATTCCATGCGCGACGACACTGGCGTGATCTTTGCTTCCGCCTTCCCGGGATATGACGCCTTCGCGGAAGAGATGGAGCGCTATTACGCGGACCACGAACGCCGCGAGCAGTTGGCCATGCTCGAAGCCCTGCTCACTCGCGCGGTCGAGGGGAACGGTCATTCCGTTCTGGTGCAGGAAATCAACCGCCGCATCGACGAATTGCATACCGCCATCGACAAAGAACCCTACGTTTTCAACCGCCGATTCCTGCTTCGAGTCCTGTCCATGGGGCACTCGCAATTCGCCGAATTCATCGGCGCTCGCGGTCCCAACACGCAAATCAACGCTGCCTGCGCGAGCGCCACGCAAGGTGTGGCGCTGGCCGAGGACTGGATTCACTCCGGCCGTTGCAAGCGGGTAATCGTCATCTCAGCCGACGACGTCACTTCCGACAACTTGATCGGTTGGATGGGCGCGGGCTTTCTTGCTAGTGGAGCGGCAGCCACGGATGAAGTCGTCGCGGACGCGGCCGTTCCTTTCGACCGCCGGCGCCACGGCATGATTGTTGGCATGGGCGCCGCGGCTGTCGTAGTAGAGAGCGCCGACGCCGCGCGTGAGCGCGGAATCCAACCCATCTGCGAAGTGTTGACTACCATGACGGGCAACAGCGCGTTCCACGGCACTCGTCTCGATGTTCAGCACATCGGCCAGGTAATGGAGGCCCTGGTGGCCAAAGCCGAAGCGCGCAGCGGGATTTCGCGTCACCAGATTGCGCCCCAGACAGTTTTCGTTTCCCACGAAACCTATACGCCGGCCCGCGGTGGCAGCGCTTCCGCTGAAATTCATGCGCTGCGCAGCGTGTTTGGCAATGTTGCGGATCAAATCGTGATCGCCAACACCAAGGGCTTCACCGGTCATGCCATGGCCACAGGCATCGAAGATGTGGTCGCCATCAAGGCCCTCGAAACTGGCTGCGTCCCCCCGGTCGCCAATTTCAAGGAAGTTGATCCGGAGTTGGGCCGGTTGAACCTGTCGAAAGGCGGCGCCTACCCTGTCGAGTATGCTATTCACCTCGGAGCGGGATTCGGTTCGCAGATTAGCATGTTGCTGCTGCGTTGGGTGAAGCCGAAAGATGGGATTCACCGCAGCTCAAATTCGCTCGGCTACGCTTACCGCATCGCCGATGCTGGCGCATGGAATCGCTGGCTCAGCAGCGTCGCAGGCCGTCCGGCCGCCGATCTGGAAGTCGTCCACCGCACGTTGCGCGTCCGCGATCACGTCCACAATCAGAGATTGGCGCCGCCGGTCGCGGAAGCCGCTCAGAAGTCGCGAACCGCATCGCCCGCCCGTGCAGCCGCACCTGCTCCATCGCTCGACGCGGTCTCACAACCCGCACCCAAAGTTCAAGTCGCTGCTGCCGCACCTGCAAGCCCAAAACTTGCAGCCGATCAAAAGCCCGACCCCGTGAAAGAAAAAGTTCTGGCCTTGGTCGCTGAGAAAACCGGTTATCCGGTTGACATGCTCGATCTCGATCTTGATCTCGAAGCCGACCTGGGCGTCGACACCGTGAAGCAAGCGGAGGTCTTTGCCGCGATCCGCGAGGCATACAGCATTGCGCGCGACGAGAACCGCAAGCTGCGCGATTATCCCACCTTGGCTCACGTCATCCGTTTCGTGTATGAAAAGCGGCCCGATCTGGCCGGCGCGGCTCCGGCAGTGGCGCAGCAGGAAGTCAAACTTGAGACACCGGCAATCGCAGCAGTGACTGAAACACCTGCGCTCGCTGCGATTTCGCCAGTCGTCGATGGCGACGGCGTCAAGGAACGCATTCTCGCACTAGTAGTGGAGAAGACCGGTTATCCGGAAGACATGCTGGATTTGGATCTCGACCTCGAAGCCGATCTCGGCGTCGACACCGTTAAACAAGCGGAAATGTTCGCAGCTATTCGAGCGGCCTATAGCATTCCCCGCGACGAGAACCGCAAGCTGCGCGATTATCCGACATTGGCACACGTCATTCGCTTTGTGTATGACAAGCGCCCGGACTTGGCTGGAGGGCCGACGGGTGCAACTTCGACGATCAGCGAGACAACTTTGCCCGCGCTGAGCGCCGTCGACGCCCAGGAGACTCCGGACGCCGCCATTGCGGACGATGCCATTCAGCAGAAAGTGCTGGAAATTGTGGCCGAGAAGACCGGCTATCCAAGAGAGATGCTCGACCTCGATTTGGATCTCGAAGCGGACCTCGGCATCGACACCGTCAAACAAGCGGAAATGTTCGCGGCCGTGAGAGCGGCGTACAACATTCCGCGGGATGAGAATCTCAAGCTGCGCGAATTCCCGACCCTCGCCAGCGTGATCAAATTCGCTCGCGACCGGCAACCCACCTTGGCGAAAGCGCCCGTTGCAAGCTCCGCCGCTGTCCCAGAGAAACAAGAATCGGTGCCCAAAAAGCCGGCGGCGTCTACCACTTCGAGTTTGACGCCGATTACGACGCTGCCTCCCGCCCTCGCAAGTTTCGACGCCGCGAATCGTATTCCGCGCCGCGTGCCGGTTCCCAACTTGCGCCCACCGCTAGACCTTTGCAAGCCAACCACCGTCAATCTCGGGTCCGGTCAACGAGTGATCATTATGCCCGATAAGGCTGGAGTAGGAGACGCGTTAGCCGAACGGCTCCAGACTTTGGGCGTAGAAGTTCTGCGCATCGAACAAACGCTCGATGCTGAGGCATTGACCAGTCGGCTTAAGAGCCTAACGGCGGCGGGTCCGGTGCACGGAGTCTACTGGCTGCCCGCGCTCGACAACGAGGGCGACCTCGCTGATCTGGACCTCGCGAACTGGCACGAGGCGCTGCGGGTGCGTGTGAAATCGCTGTATTCCACTATGCGCCTTCTATACGACCAGGTAGCAGCGCCGGGCACGTTCCTCGTGTCGGCCACGCGACTCGGCGGACAGCACGGCTACGATGAGGCCGGAGCAACCGCTCCGTTAGGCGGCGCGATCACGGGCTTTACTAAAACCTATAAGCGAGAGCGGGTGGATGCTCTTGTCAAGACGGTCGACTTTGAAGCTGCACGGAAGCCGTCGGAGATCGCCGACATTCTCATTGAGGAAACCCTGCGCGATCCTGGCGCCGTTGAAATCGGCTACAAGGACGGCCTGCGCTGGACGGTCGGACTCCGGGAACAACCGCCCGTTGACGGCAAGCCCGGCCTAACCCTCGACAGCAATACCGTCTTTGTCGTCACCGGCGCGGCCGGAAGCATCGTCTCGGCCATCACCGCCGATTTGGCGACAGCATCTGGGGGAACCTTCTACCTGCTCGATCTTGTGCCCGAGCCTGACCCGGAGAATCCCGATCTCAAGCGCTTCGCGACTGATAAGGACGGCCTCAAACGCGATCTGTTTGCGCGCATCCAAGCACGCGGCGAGCGCGCAACGCCTGCCCTGGTTGAAAAGGAATTGGCCGCGCTGGAGCGAGCGCAAGCCGCATCGAGTGCAATCGCTGCCGTGCGAGCCGCCGGCGGAACCGCAC
This sequence comes from uncultured Acidobacteriaceae bacterium, assembly GCA_963785265.1. GTDB lineage: Bacteria > Acidobacteriota > Terriglobia > Terriglobales > Acidobacteriaceae > Acidiflorens. The sequence continues at coordinate 575,336 of CAWAUN010000001.1, forward strand.
ATTATTTCAGCGTCAATCTCACCGACGCCAACGCTGTCGCCAAAATCATCCAGCAAATCCGCGAGCGCAGCGGGCGGATCGATGTGCTGCTGCACGCGGCCGGGATCGAGCGCAGTCACTTGCTCCCCGACAAAGATCCGCGGGAATTCGACTTGGTCTTCGACGTCAAGAGCGACGGCTGGTTTAATCTTCTGCATGCCATCGGCGACATGCCTCTCGGGGCGACGGTGGCGTTCAGTTCGATTGCCGGGCGCTTCGGCAACGCTGGACAAACGGATTACAGCGCGGCCAACGACCTGTTGTGCAAGATCACGTCGAGTTTCCGCATGACGCGGCCCGCGACGCGCGGCATCGTCATCGACTGGACGGCATGGGGCGGGATCGGCATGGCCACGCGCGGCTCCATTCCAAAGATGATGGAACTGGCGGGCATCGACATGCTGCCGCCGGAGGCGGGGACCCCCTTGATTCGCCGCGAGCTGACTGCCGGCGGAACACGCGGCGAGATTGTCATCGGCCAGCGCCTTGGTGTTCTGCTGAACGAATGGGACGCAAGTGGCGGGCGGGAAACATCGCCGTCCAAAGGTTCGAAAGTCTTACCGTCACAGGGTTCAGGCCCAATGCTTGGCAAAATCGCGAGCGCAAACATTGGGTCCGGCCTCGCCATCGAGACAACGCTCGACCCGGCGATTCAGCCTTTCCTGCACGATCATCAGATTGACGGCACTCCGGTGTTACCCGGCGTCATGGGCATCGAGGCGTTTGCGGAAGCTGCGTTGTGTCTGCTTCCCGGCTGGCGTGTTGCAGCGCTCGAAGACGTGAACTTCCTCGCGCCGTTCAAGTTCTATCGCAACGAACCGCGCACACTCACGGTCGAGACGGTCGTCTATCCGCAGCGCGACTCCTCGACCTTGGTGGCAGACTGCCGCTTGATCGGCAGCCGATCACTCCCGAACCAAACCGAGCCGCAACTGACAACGCATTTCACCGGCCGCGTGCGGCTCACGAAAGAAACTCCCGACGCGGTCACTGTGCCCGCTCTGAACTTGCCAGCTGGGCACATCATCGAAGCCACCGACATCTATCGCCTCTACTTCCACGGTCCCGCATATCAGGTTATAGAGCGAGCGTGGTGGGATGGACGCCGCATGATCGGTCTGATGGCGAGAGATTTGCCGCCAAATCATTTGCCGTCCGAAATGCCCACTGAAATTTCGCCTCGACTGATTGAGCTCTGCTTCCAAACTGCCGGCCTGTGGGAGATGGGCATCCAGGGCCGCATGGGACTGCCGCAGCATATCGATCGCATTTCATCATCGTTACCACCGGCGCTGATCCCGGCCGGCACCCGCTTATACGCCGTGGTCACTCTCGATCCCGCTCACGGCGGCTTCGATGCTGAGGTTGTGGACATGCAAGGAAATCTCTATCTGCAAATCAACGGCTACCGCACGGCTGCCCTTCCCGACGCCGTGGATGCTGAGCACTTAAAGGCACTGCAAGCTGCGATGGCGTCTGATGCCATTGCCGTCTAAAGGAGCACGACTTGGTTGTCCTGATGTTTCGACGATCCTATGATCGAAGGACTAGTGATCGAGGTAATAGTGATCGGAGGACTTATGAGCTCGACCGGTGAACCCCACTCCCGGCGCTACGCCGACGTGGCCCTGGTTCAGGCCGCGATCGACGCTTACGGTGCGCAGTTGGCTCTTGAGCAGAAACAGTTCTATGCCTCGGCCGTGCGCGGGCGGCCGCAAGTCCGCAGTGAAGTAGGCTGGACCGCCGAGCTAAGGTATCGCGGCCATCGCTACTCGCCTAAGACTCATCGCCTCGGGCCTCAAAGATACCGCATCGAGATCAATGGAGTGCGCATCGAGGCTACGATTGAGCGTTTGGGCCAACGCGAATGCCAGCTCAGTGTTTTCGGGCGCCGTTTTCGCATCGTCTCGACAGTTCAGGGACTAAGTTACCGGATCGAGGTCAACGGCATATCGCACCGGATTGATCGCGATGACGGGGGCGTAGTGCACGCGCCGGCGCCGGCCGTAGTAGTTTCCATCCTCGTTAAGTCGGGCGATACCGTTGCGGTTGGCGATCGCCTGGCGGTGCTCGAGGCCATGAAAATGGAGACGCAGATCGTGGCTCCATTTCCCGGAAAAATCCGCCGGGTCATGGTCATTCCCAACATGCAGGTCGATACCGGAGCCTCACTTCTACAGATCGACCGAGTCACTGTGGACAATGTCGCGCCAGATGCGGAGCGTGTGGTCTTTGGCACGTCCCTCGACTCAAACAACGGTGAGGCCGTCCAATCCATCTGCCGTCAGAGCCTGGACGAATTGCGTCAGCTCATGTTGGGTTTTGACGTCGAGCCCAAACGAACCACGCGACTTCTCGCCCAATGGAGCGAGAGTTGTCCCGTGGAGAGCGATGAAATAAGAGAGAGCGAAGATGAGATCCTCAACATCTTTGTCGACATCTGTTCCCTTTTCCAGCGCGATCCAGAAATAAACCAAGCCAGTGGTGAACAACCCAGCGCCGAGGTCTATCTTTTTTCTTACTTGCGCATGCTGGAAACGCGCGGTCACGGGCTCCCACTGGCTTTCGTCAGCGCGCTCGAGCGTGCGCTCGCTCACTACGGCCTGCAAACCCTGGAGCGCTCGCCCGCCTTGGAAGAGAGCTTGCTTTGGATCTACAAATCGCACCAGCGCTTGGAGCAGCAGATCGGGCCCGTTCTGGGCGTTCTCGAAAGACGTTTGCGGCGAGTCGTCAAGCTCTCACCACCGGCTGCAGAATCATTTCGGATGCTTCTCGACCGCATGGCCACACTGACCAACGGGTTCTTCCCCGCCGTCACCGACTTGGCCCGGGAAGTACGCTATCGCTACTTCGACCAACCGCTGTTTGAGCAGTCTCGCCGACAAGTGTACGAGCAGGTGGAGACCCATCTCGCTTACATGGCGGCTAATCCCGATGCAACAGACCGCGAAGAAAGAGTCCGGGCTTTGATCGATTGTCCACAGCCGCTGGTTAGCCTATTCTCCAGCCGGTTTGCGGCTGCCGATCAGGCCATGCGCAAGCTGATGTTGGAGGTGCTCACCTGGCGCTACTATCGGATTCGAAAACTCACGAATTTCCGCTCGGTCGTGGTGAACGACGGGCAGTGCTGCGCTACGGCTGAGTACGATTATGAAGGAAAGCGCCTGCATGTCTTTACCACACACGCCGAGTATTCCCAGCTCTCAGAGTCGGCGCGCGCTTTGTTTCCGTTGATCGCCGAAGTTCCGGCGGACCACGACATCCTCATCGATCTTTACCTTTTCCATCCCGGCCAGTTGGACGACGCCGATGCTACCCAGCAGGAAGTGCGCTCGGTGCTGAATCAGGCTGGCTTCCCGCGCTCCATCCGGCGTATTGTGACGACCGTCGCCGGCCCCGGCCACGTTTGGAGTTTGGCCAGTACCCAGCATTTCACGTATCGCCCCGGCGAAAATGCAGGCGGAAATACTTACGAGGAAGAGAAGATATACCGCGGAATCCACACCATGATGGCGAAGCGGCTGCATCTCTGGCGCCTTGCCGATTTCCAGATTGATCGCCTGCCGTCCGTTGAAGATGTGTACCTGCTGCATGCCGTCGCCCACGATAATCCGAAAGATGAGCGGCTGTTCGCGTGCGCGGAAGTGCGCGACGTCACTCCGCTACGAGACAACGCGGGTCGCATCGTGCAACTGCCGCATCTCGAACGCATGTTAATGGAAGCGATGGCCGGTATCCGGCGATTTCAGTCGCGGCGGCCCACCTATCAACGCCTCCATTGGAATCGCATCCTGTTGAACGTGTGGCCGCCGCTAAGCCTTGCGCGCGACGAATTGCGCGATCTTGTGCGCCGACTGGCGCCCGCAACCGAGGGCCTCGGTTTGGAACAAGTAGTGGTGCGCGTTCGCATTCCCAGTCCGGCGACTGGCGAGTTGCGCGATATGGTAGTGCGCATCTCGATCCCGGGCGACACCGGCATCCTGATCACTTTCCGCCCCGCGGACCAGATGCAACCCATGCGGCCGCTGAGCGAGTACGAACAAAAAGTCGTCCGCATGCGCCAGCGCGGGTTCATCTACCCTTACGAAATCATCAAAATGCTCACGCCCGCTCCGGAGCACACCCGGGCGGAATTTCCGGCGGGCGACTTTATCGAGCATGATCTGGACGCGGAAGGCCGTCTGGTCGCCGTCGATCGTCCCAATGGTCAAAACAAAGCCAACATCATTGTGGGCGTCATCCGCAACTTTACAACTCAGTATCCCGAGGGCATGACCCGCGTTTTGCTGCTGGGAGACCCCAGCAAAGATATGGGCGCGGTAGCGGAACCAGAGTGCCGCCGCATTCTCGCAGCTTTGCAACTGGCGCAAACCATGCGTGTTCCCCTGGAATGGTTCACGCTCTCCGCTGGCGCCAAGATCTCGATGGATAGCGGCGTCGAAAACATGGATTGGATCGCTCGCGTGCTGCGCGCCTTGATTGAGTTTACGCAAGTCGGCGGCGAGGTCAATCTGGTGGTGAACGGAATCAACGTCGGCGCGCAGCCTTACTGGAATGCCGAAGCCACCATGCTCATGCACACTCGTGGCATCCTCATCATGACGCCCAAAGCGGCGATGGTGCTCACCGGTAAGCGGGCGCTGGAATTCTCCGGCAGCATCTCGGCCGAGGACAATCAAGGCATCGGCGGTTACGACCGCATTATGGGTATCAACGGCCAAGCGCAGTATTGGGCCCGCGAAATCGAGGAAGCCTGCCACATTCTGCTGCGCCACTATGACCACACCTATGTGGCCTCCGGTGAACGCTTCCCACGGCGGGCCGCGACTGCCGATCCCATCGATCGCGACGTGCGACTTTATCCTCACGGCAAAAATGGCAATGACAACGACAGGAACAATGACAAATCCGACGCCGGATTCGAAACCGTCGGCGAGATCTTGTCCGATGAGACCAACCCTGGGCGTAAGAGATCCTTCGATATTCGCAAGGTGATGATGGCGGCCATCGACCAGGACCACGCCCCGCTAGAACGCTGGGCCGGAATGCGCGCGGCGGAAACCGCGGTAGTGTGGGACGCCCATCTCGGTGGTTATCCCGTTTGCCTGATCGGCATCGAATCCCAGCCATTACCGAGGTTGGGGTTTGTCCCCGCTGACGGGCCCGATCACTGGACCTCGGGCACGCTCTTTCCGCAATCTTCGAAGAAGATCGCGCGCGCCGTCAACGCGGCTAGCAACAATCGACCGGTAGTGGTCCTGGCTAACCTGTCAGGGTTCGATGGCTCCCCGGAGTCGATGCGCAGGCTGCAACTGGAGTACGGTGCTGAAATCGGGCGAGCGGTGGTCAACTTTAAAGGTCCCATCGTGTTCTGCGTGATCTCCCGCTATCACGGAGGCGCTTATGTGGTTTTCTCACGGGCGCTGAATGAAAACGTCGAGGTGGCGGCCTTGGAGGGGACCTATGCCTCGGTGATCGGCGGTGCTCCGGCAGCGGCCGTGGTTTTTGCCGGTGAGGTCGAAACCCGAGCCAAGAAAGATCCGCGCCTGCAGGCGCTGAGCCAGGCCATGGCGAAGTCTGACGGCGCCGAGAAAAGCCGGCTGCGCGCTCAGTTTGACGAGCTTTTCAAAGTCGTGCACTCCGAGAAGCTGGGCGAGATGGCCGCTGAGTTTGACCGGGTGCACTGTGTAAAGCGCGCGCTCGACGTGGGCGCTCTCAATTACATTATTCCACCCGAAAACCTGCGCCCTTATCTCATTCATGCGATCGAACGCGGTATCGCCCGAGTGCTGAAATCGGGAGGCACAAAGTCGAAAGGCAAGCTCACGGTTGCGGCCTAACCTCACGGTGAGTCTTATGAACGTGTATTGGTTCGAACAAACCGAGGCAGACGTACCCGTGGAGAATGATTGGCTGAGCGAAAAGGAAGCGCTTTTCCTCGACACCTTGCGCTTTGCTAAACGCCGCGCCGACTGGCGGCTGGGACGGTGGACGGCGAAATGCGCTCTGTCGGTTTATTTGGATGAACCTGGCCACGTCGTTCTCTTCAAGAAAATGGAAATACGCCCGGCGCCGTCTGGCGCGCCTGAACTCTTTTTCAGCGACCTCGCTGCCTCCGTCACCATCTCACTCAGCCATCGGTCGGGTAGAGCAATTTGTGCGGTAGCGATGTCGGGCGTGAAGCTGGGTTGTGATCTGGAAATAGTTGAGCCGCGCAGCGACGCTTTTGTCGCCGACTATCTCGCCGTCGAAGAACAAGCGCTAGTTGCGGGCGCGGCGGCGGCGGACCGGGACCGGCTCCTGGCCCTGGTTTGGAGCGCGAAAGAAAGCGCGCTCAAAGCGCTCGGTGCGGGACTTCGGCTCGATACCCGCTGTGTGAATGTGAATCCCATTGTCGAGTCATTCGACGTCACTAGCTGGAGCCCTCTGCAGGTTCGTCATACCGGCGATCGCGATCGTTACTCTGGCGATCGTTGTACTGCGGATCAGCTCTTTCAGGGCTGGTGGCAACATGCAGGTGGCATAATGCGAACTGTGGTCGCCGAGCCGGCGCCGAATCTGCCGATTCCGCTAAGAATCACCCGGAAAGGACAACCAATCGTAAAGCGAGTCACTGCCCTTTAGCTGGTACCCCCCTTCAGCAGGTCCTTCGCTTTGCTCAGGATGACAATTCGAACTTAAAGCGGGTGCTTCGCTTCTCCACCCGATCGCGCCAAAGGCGGGCGCGCTGGGGACCCGCATCCCCCGCCTTTTCACCTTCATATCCCATGCGTACAGGGATGGGTGAAGGGCTTTTCCTGAAACATTCACACCTGTGTGACATACCATTAACAACGAGCGAATATGGTGCTGTGTTTCCGAGAAACCACAACCGGATTCGTGCGCGGAGGAGGATAGAACTATGAATCTGGATGAGCGCCCGCTGACTCTACTTCTTCTGGCCCACGTCGCTGAATCCATCATTCGACGCAGCCAGAGGACGTTTTCCGTACTGAATCGGCGCGCGATCGGCAGCATGGTAATCATCTTGGTAAGCTGCATAGCGCTAACCGCCCAGAATGTCGTATTGACGGGCTCGCTGGGCGGTCGCGTCACCGACGCGAGCAGAGCAGTGGTGCCAGGGGCGTCGGTCGTGGTGCGGAACCTTGCGACCGGCGTGGAGCAAACGGCCGAGACAAATCGCGACGGACTCTATCGCTTTCCCGTGGTCATGCCCGGTACCTATTCCGTCACCGCAAGCCTCAAGGGCTTTCGAGACGTCCAGGTCCTGGTGCGAGTACTGGTAGGAAATACCACGTCGCAGGACATCCGGCTGCAGGTGGGTTCGAGCGCGGACACGGTGAAGGTAATCGGCGAAGCGCCGCTGCTGCGGCCGGAAGAATCCTCCAGCAGCACGGTCATCGACCGTTCTCTCATCGAAGATTTGCCGCTCAACGGACGAAAATACAGCAACTTTGTGGTGCTCACGCCGAATACCAGCTACGACGGCGACACCGGCCTGATCAGTATTGCCGGACAACAAGGTGGGGAAGATTCGGGATACGCGAACGGAAACGGTTCGACCTATTTCAGCGTCGATGGCTCCAACGCCACCAACAACTATTTTGCGGATATCGTCGGCCGCAATCGCATCCCTTACCTGTTTGGCGAAGATTCGATCCAGGAGTTTCAAGTCACGGTCAGCCCCTACACCGCGATTTACGGCGGCGGAGCCGGCTTCGTGACCGCGATCACGCGCTCCGGCAGCAACGCTTTCCACGGCAGCGCGTTCTATTACAACCGCAACTCCGTGTTTGAGGCCAACGACGCCCTCGACATAGCCGCCGGCAACCCGAAGCCGGAAGACGATTTGCAGCAATTCGGAGCCGCTTTCGGGGGCCCCATCCTGCGTAACCGTCTATGGTTCTTTGCGGATTACGAACAGCAACTGCATAACAATCCAATCGCCGTCATCAACCCCGCTTTGCAGACGGACCCTTCTAACTTGGGCGCCTTCGTGCTCGCTAATTTTTTCCCGCCGAACACATTAACGCAGGCCCCGGCTCTGCCTGCACCCAACGGACTTTTGCCGGTACCGAACCTCGATACCCAACCCCAGCTCCCCGGCGATCAGTATTACCAGGTGTATCTCCAGCAAATCTCGAACACCATCAACGCGCTGAACTCCAATTTCGGAATCAAATCCAGAAAGGGCAACGATTGGGTGATCACGCCCCGGCTGGACTATCAGGCCACGAAGCGGGATGGCCTGTTTCTCACCCTCAATTTCAACCACTTCAATTCTCCCGGAGGAGTCATCCTTGACCCGACGGTCGGCAACTACGGCACGCAAACCCTGGCCAACGCCTATGTCCGTACCTTCCAGGCCACCGTGGGGTGGACCCACACATTTTCCTCCACGCTGCTGAACGAATTCCATGCCGGCACTTCGCAAGATAACGAACTCGCGACCCCAACCGGTTTGGCTGGCAACACGCCGACGGTGGTTCTCGATAGTCCCGCCGCTTTCATTCTTGGGAACGCTCCTTTCTCGATCGGAAAAGTCTTCGAAAGGCAGTATTCCTTATCCGACCGTTTCGATTACGTGATCGGCAAGCACACCTTGCAATTCGGTTTCGATTTCAATCGCACTCGGGATGCCGACACCAACGATGGCGGCGCCGATCCGAACGAGGCGATCGACTTCGGCTCGCCTCTCGGCCTCTACGAATTTCCGAATTTGCAGGCCTTTGCGCTCGGGGAGTACATCAATTTCAATCAGGCCGTCGGTAACCCCACTTTTGCGTTTTCCGTGCCTTACTACGGGTTCTACGTGCAGGACACGTTCCGCGCGTTGCCCAAGCTGACGCTGGAAATGGGTTTGCGCGAGGACTTCCAGGTCTACCCGCAGCCCGCCGAGAATCCCGCCTTCCCGTTAACCGGCCAGTATCCCAATCAGTTTCGCCGCCTCGCTCCGCGCTTCGGATTTGCCTGGCAGCCGCAGTCAAAAACCGTGGTCCGCGGAGGCTTTGGCCTCTTCTATACCAACATGAATGGCCTGAATTACCGCAACGCCGTGGTATCGAACGGGCTGGCTTCGCAACAGGTGGAGGCGAATTCGAGCTACACATTTCCCAACGAGCCGGGCAATCCTCAACAAACCTACCCGGTGTTTCCAACGGTTCTCAAGCCCAATGACCCGCTGTTCGCCGCTGCCACGGACATTTCCCTGGTTTCTCCGCAGTTCCGTGTGCCCTATATCGAGCAGGCAAGCCTGCAAATCGAACACGAAATCGCTGAGAACACCACCTTAACCCTCGGCACCATGTGGAATCACGGCGTGCACATTATTTCCGGCACCGCCTATGACGTGAACCTCGAACCGCTGCAAGGCAAAACGAACTACATCTTCTGCCCTACCGGCGCGGTTTCGCCGTCCTCCTGCAATGGCCCGACGATCACCCTCCCGACCATGGACAATAATCTGCTCCCGGACGGTCGCATCAGTTCGCAATTTGGCCAAATCCAGGAACTCATCAGCCCGGCGCAAAATTACTACAACTCTTTGTTCGTGCAAGTGCAGCACCGCCTGTCACAAGGTCTTCAGCTGCAATTTGGCTACACCTGGGCCAAGAGCATCATGCTCGATGGCATGGATTTCAACAATCAGTTCGACTTCGGCAATACCCATGCCCCGTCGTTGTTGGATCAGCGGCACCGGTTTACCATCGCGGCAGTCTATCGGCCCCGGCTGGAACAACTGACCACATCCGACACCGGACGCAAATTCCTCGCCGGCTGGACCCTGAGCAGCGTCATGGAGTTCTCTTCCGGCCGTCCCTACGCCGGCCTATTGAATACCGCCTGTACCACTAGCACTCCAATTGTCGGGCAATTCGCTAACTACGGTTGCGTTGGCGCCGATGACAACCTGAACGACACCGCCTTCAACCAGGACACGGCGGCCACCGCCGGCGGCATCAACGGCACCGGACCAACTCCCGGCATCGGCCTGAATTCCTTCTACGGCCCCTGGCTGGAGCGCATTGACCTAGGCTTGTCCCGCTCTTTCGAGATCCGCGAAGGCAAGGAACTGCAATTCCAGGTGCAAGCTTTCAATCTGTTCAACCACGCCAACTACTACGTGCAGAACGGCGACGGAATCAACCAAATTCAATACAACCCCATCGGCGCTACTTGCGGCGACGGAATGACGCCCAACCAGACCTGCTACCTGGTACCCAATTCGGGCCCTGGCAATTTCGGAGCGCTACAGGAAATCAGCCCCGACGGTCTTCCCAGGTCATTGCAGTTTTCGGTGAGATTTACGTTCTAGGCTGGCTAACCGTGAGAATTCTGGTCATCGAAGACGAAGTCAAGACCGCCAAGTTCCTCCAGAAGGGGCTGGGAGAGGCAGGGTTCGTGGTCGATGTTGCGCTCGATGGGTTGGATGGCCTGCACCTCGCCCAGGAATTAGAGTTTGATCTCATCATTCTCGACGTAATGCTACCCGGTCTGGATGGCTGGCAGATTCTCAGTCGCCTGCGCCAAGAAGGCCGTCGCGCTCTGGTGCTTTTTCTGACCGCTCGCGATGCCGTACATGAGCGTGTGCGAGGATTTGAACTGGGCGCCGACGACTATCTGGTAAAGCCATTCGCCTTTTCCGAATTGCTGGCCCGCGTGCGATCGCTGCTGCGCCGGGGGCCTCAGCGCGGGCAAGACGCGCTGCGCTTGGCCGACCTTGAGATCGACCTGTTGCGCCAGCGCGCGACCCGCGCCGGCCAGCGCTTGGAGTTGACTTCCAAAGAGTTCCTTCTTTTATCTCTGCTGGCGCGGCGCGCGGGCGAGGTGTTATCGCGAACCCTGATCGCCGAATCGGTCTGGGACATGAACTTTGACAGCGACACCAATGTCGTGGATGTCAATGTGCGCAGGCTGCGCAGCAAGGTGGACGATCCTTTCCCGCTCAAACTGATCCATACCGTCAGGGGCGCTGGCTATGTCCTGGAATCCAATTAGTAGCCTCGCTCGGGCTTCACGCTTGTGGCGAACTTTGGCTTTCCGGCTCACCGCTGGCTACGCGCTGGCAGGCTTGTTTCTGGTTTTCTGCGCCACCGCCAGTCTTTATTTAGTGCTGGAGAGCGAACTGGAAAAAAGCACCGATCTGTTCCTCGCCGACAAGGTGCACGTGCTCCGTACTATGTTGCGTGAGAGACCCGACGACTGGGACGCACTGCGCGAAGAAATTGAGCTGGAATCGGCGGCGCGGCAGTACGAGCAGTTCTATATTCGCCTGCTGAATGAACGAAACACACCCTTGCTAATGACGCCCGGCATGGCGGAGCAATTGGACCTGGAGCACTTAGCCAGTCAAACCCAAAGCCATCCCGATCGCACTATTCGCATGAAAGGCAGGTCCGGCCAAGCCTTTCGTGTGACAAGCGCGTCGGCGCCAGTCGGTTCACCTGGAACTCAAACGGACACCATTCAGATTGCGATTGATGTCGCGCAGAAAGAGCAGTTGCTGGCACGCTATCGGTTTTGGTTCTGGACTATTTTGCTGGCGACCTTCGCAATTTTTCCCTTGGTTGGGTACCAGATTGCGCGGCACGGCATTCGTCCCGTGGAGGAAATGGCAACCACGGCGCGCCACATCAGTTCGAAGAACCTGCGGGAGCGCATTCTACCGGACGGATATCCGTTCGAACTGGCATCGCTGGCCAGCACCTTTAACCAAATGTTGGACCGGCTGGAGGAGTCGTTCGAGCGCATTTCGAGGTTCTCGGCGGACATTGCGCACGATCTGCGGACGCCGGTGAATAATATCCGCGGCGAAGCTGAGGTGGCTTTGGCGCGGGCGCGAAGCGCCGACGAATATCGCGATGTAATCGAGTCTTGCCTCGAAGAAGCCGTGCGCCTGTCGGATCTCATCGGCGACCTCCTGTTTCTGGCACGGGCGGAGAGCCCACTGGCCGATTTGCGCCGCGAGCGGGTGGACGTGGGTGAACTGCTGGGCGGAGTCCGCGAATACTACGAAGCCTCGGCGGCCGACGGCGGAGTTTCGCTCACCACCACGCTCGCCGATCAACCGGTCATTGCCGAACTGGATCGTACCCTTTTGCAGAGAGCAATAGGCAACCTGGTCTCGAATGCGTTGGCCCACACGCCACCCGGGGGAGCCGTGGTGTTGGCCACGAAGAACGATCTTTCGAACCATGATTTTTCGAATGATTTTCCGAACCATGATTTTCCGAACACGAAGTCTTCGAGTAAAGATTTTTCCACGATTCGCATCGAAGTCTCCGACACGGGCGTTGGCATTCCACGCGAAGCCCTGCCCAGAGTTTTTGATCGCTTCTTCCGCGTCGACTCGTCGCGTTCCCAACATTCGGGGGGGACGGGCTTGGGGCTAGCAATCGTGCAGAGCATCGCGCTGCTGCACGGCGGCAATGTGGAGATTTCGAGCCAACCAGGACAGGGCACGCGGGTCACGCTCCGGATGCCGGTGTCTTCGTCAAGTCGTTAGTCGCAGGTCGCTGGTCGTTAGTCGTGAGCAAACAAACCCGCGAACAAGTCGATCTCCGAACGACCAGCGACGAACGACCACCAACCTTTTGCCCAAGATGACAAAAATGTAATCTTCACGTCATGCTGGCGTCTCCCTCGCGCCGTTACGCTGGACTCCCTGGCGTAGAACCAGGAGGAGGATCAATAATGTCCCGAAAATCTAGCGACAAGTCTTCGATGAGGCGCCTGCCTCTAATCGTCGGCCTGCTTGTGGCTCTGAGCGTTTCGGCGCTCGGGCAGTCTCAAGAGTTCCCGACCTACACACCCGGCGAGAACACAAACGCAACCACTGGCCCGACCTACTCGGCGCCCTTGTCCAACCCGTGGGTCGTCAGCGATGGCACCATCATCACCCCTGCCGGCACCCAGGTCTACCTCGGCATCCAAACCCGGGCCAAGGCCATCGCACTCAATCCCACGGGCAACGGAACCGCTGCTGTCCTTCAGATGGGCGCCCCGCAGTCCGTCTCGATCTTCTGCGTCGCCTCCGCCGGTTGCGATGGCGGGACCTACACGCAAGGCCAGGTCATGCAGAACTACATTCCGTCCAAAACCAACAGCGGTAGCTCCATGGGTATCACCTATACGCCCAATGGCCAGTACCTGCTATTTAGCCAGGACGGCGACTACGGGCCAGCGTACGTTGCCATCGCCAGTGTCAATCCGTCGACCGGCTTGCTCTCCAATTACGCCGAGGTCAGCGTGCCGCTCGACGTCAACGGCGGCGGCTATCTGACCAACGTTACCTGCTATCCGTGGGTCGCTCCGTTCAACACTGCCAAGGCACCCCCGTCCGGCAGCCCGCCGGGGACCACCGGCAGCGCTGAAATCCCCTGCGGCCAGACCGTCTCGCTTGTATCAGATGATGCGCCCACTTCCTATCCGATGGGCATCGCGGTCACTCCGAATGGCAATACCGCTTACGTCGTGCTGGACAACAACGACACGATCACGAGCATCAACCTGACGGGAACGCCGGTGGAAGGTCCGGAGATCCGCGTCGGCCAGGTCCCGAACAATATCCTGATCAACAGCGCCAGCACTTACGCCTACGTTGCCAACGAGGCTGGAAAGGTTCCTACCGCGAGCAGCTTCCAGGAATACTCGAACGGCACGCCGGTCGTCGCCGTCTATCCGACTGGCTCGACGAGCAATGGCACCATTTCCGTCGTGAACCTGTCCACGTCCAAAGTCACGAAGACCATCACGGTCGGTCTGCACCCGACGGGTATGACCTTCTGGACCAGCGGGTCAACCACCTACCTGTTGGTCACCAACGCCTATGACGACACGATATCGGTGATCAACACGAACACCAATACGGTGTCGTCGACGATTGAGCTTGATCCCTTCCTGGCTGGGCTGGGGCTTAAGGTACCCGACAAGCTCGTCACCGTCGTGGGGCCAAACTCGATTACCGTCGATAATTCAAACAATGCATACGTGGCGCTCTACAATGCCAATGCCGTTGCCGTAATCGATCTGAACACCTCCGTGGTCTCGGGCCTGATCCCGGTCGGCTATGCGCCGAGCTCGGTCGTGTTCGACTCGACTGACGGTGAGCTGCTGGTTGCCAACGACAAAGGCCTTGGCACCGACGGCTACGGCGTAGCACCGCCTCCGACGAATACGTTCGAAAATTCTTACGCAAAAGAATTCACCGTGGTCGACTTTGAAACCCACCAGGACCTCGGCACCGTGAGCATCATTCCCATTGCGAGCTTGAACCTGTCGGCGCTGACGACGCAGGTTATATACAACAACCACTGGGACCTCACGGCAAATATCGAGTCTGCCTCTGGTGGCAGCCCGAAGGTCGCGCCGGTCGCGATCCCGGCTAAGATCGGCTCGCCTTCGCTGATCAAACACGTCTTCCTGATCATCCGTGAAAACCGCACCTACGATCAGATCCTGGGCGACGTGACCGCCGGCAACGGAGATCCCTCCCTGGCAGTCTTCGGCGATAACTCGCCGCTGGCAGGCAACGCGACCTACGACCCCGCGGGTTATACGGTCATCACGCCAAACGCGCACGCGCTGGTGCAGCGCTTCCCGCTGCTGGACAACTTCTACGATCCCAGCCGCCAGTCGGCGGACGGTCACAACTGGATCACGCAGGCCCTGGCTCCTTACTCCGACGACATCCAGTCGCCGGACTGGCTCCGCGACTACCCCTCCAACGGCGGCGAAGCGCTTGCCTATCAGAAGGCCGGCCATCTATGGGACCAGGCTGCAAAGGACAAAGTCTCGTTTAAGAACTACGGCGAGTACATCGAGTACAACACGTTCCTACAACCCAACGGGTCGACCGCCGAGCCACTGTGGATCGACTTCTACAACGACATCACGTGTTACGAGGCTGGCAACGAGCCCCAGCTTTATAACTACAACACGGTCGCCTCGCACTCGCCGCTGCCGAACCTGATGAACGCCACGTACCAGACCTACCCACAATTCGACTTGGGCATCCCCGACCAGTTCCGCTTCGATATCTGGAATGAGGACTTCCAGAGCGACGTCGCCGCAGGTACGGTGCCCCAGTTGGAGTTCATGTGGATCAGCTCCGACCACACCGGCGGCCCGCCGCAAGCGATAGCCATGCAGGCCGACAACGACCTGGCCGTTGGCCGCTTTGTCGAAGCCATCAGCCACAGCTCGATTTGGTCCTCTTCGGCGATCTTCGTCGAGGAAGACGACGCGCAAACCGGCGTCGACCACGTCGATGGTCACCGCAGCCCTGGCTATGTCGTCAGCCCCTACGTCATCCAGAGTACCGGTGGTACGACCTACGTAGACAGCACCTTCTACACCCAAGTCAACCTGACCCGCACGATCGAGCAGATTCTCGGCATCTCGCCCATGAACCACTCCGATCTCGTGGCCTCGCCGATGAGCACGCTCTTCCTAGATAGTCCACCGGCGGACAACTTCCTGCCGTGGACACACGTGGCGGCGGGTACGCCTTTGATCTATGGCGTTGACCAGAACCCAACTCAGACCCTCCCGCCCTCATGTTCTGGGGACGTGGCCAAGGGTCAGTCCAAGGCGCAGTCCACCCGGACCGAGAGCCCTGCGGTTAAGGCTCTGCGGGCTGGCTGGATGGCAAAGAAGGCGGAGATCTTCGCGGGCAATTATCACAGGCCAGACGTCGAAGACTCGGACACCGTCAACCATCTCAACTGGTACGAAGCCACCGGCTTTATTCGCCCCTACCCCGGCGAGAAGACGGTTCGCCCCGCGAGCGACTTCAATCGCGCGGCACCCGTCAAGGTTGACGACGACGACTAAAACACGTTCCGATTGCAACGGCCCTCTCCCTGGTGGGAGAGGGCTTTTTTGTTCACATCTGGATACTGTTTAGACGTGACTGCAGTCATCGGCCAGCCTTCCGTTGATCAGCCTTCCGCGCTAAAGACCGCCAAGCTCAAGCCCGTCAAGATTGCCGGGAAGTGGAGTATTGCGTGGGACGTGCGCGCCGGGACCGTTAAGGCGATTCTTGAAAAACCCGCCGACTACTGGTATTGGTCTTCCGGGGAAGCCTCCCGAAGACGACGATGACTAATGCGCTACGATTCGCCGCCGTCAGTAAATCAGTTTCAAACCGAATTGAATCTGCCGGGACGAAGTGGCTGTGGCAGTGATTAATCCCGCCGACGGGCTAATTGCGCTGCCTGAAAATACAGTCAGGTTCGGTGTGTCGAAATTTGTGTGGTTCAGCACGTTGAAGAATTCCGCTCTGAACTGCAACGCCATGTTCTCTGTGATGCTCGTGCTCTTGAACAGGGACACATCCATTCCCACTAAGCCTGGGCCAGTCAGCGTTCCTCGGCCCAAGTCCCCGTAAGTCCCAGCCGGCGGCAACACAAACGCGTTCGGATTGAACCATTCATTGGGACTGCCGACAAAAATGGGACCGCTGAATTTGGGGTTCAGGGAGGGACGGTCTGGATTCCTCGTATCTCCGTCGCCGGAGCGGTTGGAACCGTCCTGAGGCGTTAAGGGGAAACCACTCATCACCGTGGTGATGGTATTGAAGACCCAGCCGCTGACCAGCTTATCTCTCATCCCTTCTGTATTCGCGAGCCAATACTGCCCATGCCCGAAGGGTAGCTCATACGTAGCCGTGAAGTGCGCCTGGTGAGCTACGTTCAGAGCCGATGGCCCCCAATCTTGCCGCAAATCAAATCGATTCCACACCATCTGCGCCTGATTGTTAGCCTGAGCCCCGGTCGGGGCGGAATTTACGTCCAGACTTTTCGACCACGTATAGTTTGCGCGAAATTGCAGCTTTCTTGTGAAGCGTCGAATCACATTCGCTTGCAGAGCGTTGTAGCTGCTATTGCCTTCCGTGTACCAGAAGAATCCGCCGGATAGATTCGGATTGGGACGGGCACCTACAGGAATATATTCGGTGCCCAGAGGTACGGTATTCGTTGTTTTGCCAACACCGCCGGCAAGGCACCCGCTCGGGTCATTGCAAATCTGCGGCGGAATGCTGTTGGGATCGATGCTGACAAGCTGGTGGAAACCGAAAGATCCTACATAACCAAGGCGCAGTTCTGTGTTGCGGTCCAGTTGTTGCTCGATGGTTAGGTTCCACTCCTCAAGAGTTGGGATTTTTGCGTTCGCCTGCACTCCCTGGGGAGCATAGATCGTGCAGCCCGGAGGACTTCCAGGACCGCCGGTGCACTGCGGTGCTGGCGCTACATTGGGAATGACAGGGATAACATTAAATAAGGAAGTGTTGGCGTACGAAATTTGTCCATTGTAGTTGTTAGGAGGGACCGTGGGGACCGAGTTGAGTTGAAAGGCGAGTGCGTCCAACAACGAATAATGGATTCCGAATCCCGCATGGACGGCAGTCGTCCCATTCCCGTGCGGATCCCATGCGAGAGATACTCGAGGACCGAAGAGCCATTTCGCGTTGTTTTGCGTGAAGGCCGAATTGCCTACGCGCGGTGCGGTTTCCAGGATCCCGTTTGCGCCGGTGATGAAATTCGCAGCTCTGCCTGCTTCCTCGTTCCAACCGGTGTCGAATTCGTGCCGCAGACCAATCTGTAGCGTAAGATTGGACCGAAGTTTGATCGCGTCCTGAACGTACCACGCGCCCATCAGGCTTCTCCATCCCAACTCGGCAGCCGTGGGCACAACTTGAAAGCTGCTCACCTTCGACTGCAGGAACGTGGTTAAGGTGGCAAAGCTGGCTTGCCCCAATTGGCGCGAGGCGGTGTCTTCATTATCCTGAAGGCGCTGCAACCAGATTCCCAGGCTGATCTGATGAATTCCCTTGCTGATTTGCAGGGTATCCGCGTAGGTGAAAAGGTTTCTGTGGTTCCAGACGCTTGAGGCATTGTTCGGACCGGCCGAGGTGATCGTGCCGTTAGCCGTGGTCGTCAAACCACCGCCTATGACGATTCCGCCGACGCCGCGTCCCTCTACAAATGAAAGGCTTGGCGAGAACGAGACATAAGGCGAGGAATCGTTGGCGAAACTTGCGCGCGAGAAACCGGCGGTAAAGACGTTGAGGATACGCGGCGACAGGATATGCGTCTCCTGCAAACTGACTACCTGACTGCGGAGCGCCAGAGCCGACGCGAACAACGGGTCCGCTAACGGAACCAGACTATTTCCATCATCGATGGTGTAAGCGGCGGCAAGCGTGTCGCGATCGCTGCGGATGTAGTCGGCGCGAAGGGTGCCGAAATCTTCGCGGATCGACTGCTCCGGATGATTGAATGACAATGCTTCTCCGAAGCAGCCACCGCCCAACTCGGGACCATTCGGCTGCGGCCAAAAGGAAGTGTACGGAAGCATCGCCGGATTCAGGCCACTGACCGGGGTTTCCACGCAGCTGCTGTTGGGTAAGTACCCGAGGCGAGCCTCTGCGTCGGGAACCACGCTGACGTTGCTGAGCGATTTGCTCTGCCGAAATCCTTCATAATTGCCGAACCAGAGGAGCCGATTCTTCTTGATCGGCCCTCCCACCGAGCCTCCGAACTGGTTTTGCTGAAACGGCGGGATCGAACCCTGATCGAAATAGTTGCGCCCATCCAGAGCGCTGTCGCGGACAAACTCATAAAGGGTGCCATGCAGCCTATTGCTTCCCGACTGCGTAACCACGCTGACTTGCGCTCCCGAACGCTTGCCGTATTCCGCCCCGTAAGTGCCCGTCTGCAGGTTGAACTCGCGGACCGCATCGATTCCCAGCAGGTACCCGCTCACGCCGCCCGGAGTTACCGCCAGTTGGCTCGACCCCGTGTATTCCACACCATTGAGCAAGGTTTCGTTGTCGCCTGGTTTCTGCCCGTCCACCACAAACGCGTTGCCATTGCTCGTCGTAGTGTTAGGACTTCGCATCTCGGTATAGTTGACGGTGCCGGAATTAAGCGTAATCAGGTCATCAAAGCTGCGGCCGTTGAGCGGCAAGTCTTTTACCTCGCGCTCCCCTACCAGCCCAGAGACAGAAGCGGTCGTCGTATTAACCACGGAAACCTCTCCCGAAACCGTCACCTCCTGTATTGTTCTGCCCACAGCAAGGCGAAGATTCACTACCGCTTCCTCGCCCACGTCTAACTTAATCCCAGTCCGCACAGCAGCCTGGAAGCCGTCCTTCTCGACTCTTACTTCATGGAGGCCGACAGGCAGTGCGAGCGCTCTGTAGTCTCCATTTGAGTCTGTGGTTACGACTCGCGTCGCTCCGGTTTCCACATCTTTAACCGTGACGGTCGCGCCGCTCACGGCAGCTCCAGAAGCATCTTCTACTTTGCCGGAAATAGCGGCAGACACCTGCGCCCACGCTGCTCCCGAACCTGCCAGCAGCGCCAGAACCGCAACCATCAATCGCAGCAACCACAGCCGCCAAGCCGAGCCTCTCATGCGCTGTTTCCTATCCTCCCTGAGATCAGACGGCCT
Source organism: uncultured Acidobacteriaceae bacterium (assembly GCA_963785265.1). Lineage (GTDB taxonomy): Bacteria > Acidobacteriota > Terriglobia > Terriglobales > Acidobacteriaceae > Acidiflorens. The sequence continues at coordinate 594,833 of CAWAUN010000001.1, forward strand.
TTCCTTTTGGACTTCAAACCCTGAGAGTATACCGCTCGCCGCTCGCATCATTGAATGGCCGTGGAGCGACGGGCGTCTCGCCCCCCCTGTCGCGCGCGGACGCCTGGCGCTCCATCAACAAGACGCCAGATTTGGCGAGTCCAAGGGGGGACTGGCGCGGAACTATTTCCGCCCCAGCCTCGTATACCATTACAGTGTGGACGCCACCGACTCCACTACGACGCAGCTTGCGGTTCCGCAGACGAGCGTCCGGAAGTTTGCCGTCTCGCGTGTCGGAGAAAAACTCCGGCGTCACGGCAGCGTGTTCCGCGACCCGGCAGTCGAGGCTCTGGCAGCGTTGCGCGCACACAAGCTGCGTTCCGCGCTGACGCTGCTGGGCGTGACCTTGTCGGTGTCAGTGCTCATCCTGGTCGTATCGATTATCACGGGTGCAAATCTTTATATTGAGCAGCGCGTCGCCAACATGGGGTCGAATGTCTTTCTCGTGCTTCGCTTCCCCATAATCACCAATCAGCAGGACTTTCTGAAGGCAATGCGTCGCAACCGCTATGTCACCTGGGACGACTTCGAGGCTCTGCGGGATGGCATGAAACTGCCTCGCCAGGTTGGCCTGGAGACGCGAACCGACGGCAAAGTCCGCCTGGGGACCCAAGCGCTCGACAGCATTAATATCCGGGGTGTGACTGCCAACATTGCCGACATGGATGTGGAGGAAGTCGAGACTGGCCGCTACATCACGGATGCCGACAATGACAGCAGGTCGGATGTCACATTTATCGGACAACAGGTCGCCGGTAAGCTGTTCCCGACGGTCGATCCTATCGGCAAGACGATTTACATCGATGGCCGCGGCTTTCTGGTGGTCGGCGTAGCTAAGCCGATTGGAGCTGTACTCGGTCAATCGCAGGACAACTTCGCCTATGTCCCGATCCGCACATTCTTGAAGCACTATGGCGAGCACGGGCAGGGACTGGATTTGGCCATCAACATCCAGGCCCGTGGCCCGGAATGGATGCAGCGGACCGAGGATGAAGCCCGCACCATGATGCGCGGCCGGCGCCATCTCGACCCCATGGCCGATGACAATTTTGGCATTCTGGCGTCAGACACAATTATGGGCCTATGGCACAACCTGACCGGCGCCATCGCCGCGACCATGGTCGGAGTGGTTTCGGTGTTCCTGGTGATCGGCGGCGTGGTGATCATGAATGTGATGCTGGCGAGTGTGACGGAGCGGACGCGCGAGATTGGCGTGCGCAAATCGCTGGGAGCGCGCCGACAGGACATCCTGATGCAGTTTCTGGTGGAATCCGCCGTGATGGCGGCCGTTGGAGGCGCGATCGGCATTGCCATTGCCTATCTTCTCTCCACGCTGGTGAGAGTGCTTACGCCGGTGCCATCCCAGGTGCCGATCAGCGCGGTGATTTTGTCGCTGGCGGTATCGACCACCGTGGGATTGTTCTTTGGGTTGTACCCGGCACACCGGGCTTCGAAACTGGATCCCATCGAGGCTCTGCGCTTTGAAACTTAGTGGCGTGAGTCTTTAACGAGGTTGCAACCGTGCAGCTTGAACTCAACGAAAGCACGCGCATGGCGTTTGATTCTCTTCGCCAGCACAAGACGAGGTCCCTGTTGACCGTCTTGGGCGTGGTCATCGGGATCATGGCCATGGTTGCCGTAGCCTCGATCATGGTGGGTTTGGACCGGGATATTCGCGGCTTTCTTGATCAATATGGCACCGATACGCTTTTTGTTTTTCGTTGGGATTTCGGTTTTCGCGGCCAACTCACCGCTGAAGAACGCAACCGCAAACCGCTGACCTACGAAGACACCATGGCGATCCGGGACGAGTGCCCGGACGTGAAGGATGTTACCGTTGAGGTCTCTCCCCGGCTGGAACCCGGCCAGCCCATCACCGTGGTGCCCGCGCGCTACAAGAAGAACGAGGTCTACGGGATTCAATTTACCGGTACCATCCCGTCCTACGAGTGGGTCTACAATGCGAACCCAGAGAAAGGCCGCTTCTTTACCGAGGCGGAAGACCTCCATCACATGGATGTAGCGGTGATTGGTCACGACTTGGCCGAGGGACTGTTTCACGAGGAAGACCCGCTCGGCAAGTCGATCGAGGTAGCGGGCGCGCTCTACCAAGTCGTCGGCGTACTGGAGAAGCGTAAAGGCCAGTTCTTTAAGGATGAATCGGCGGACAAAGTTGTGGTCGTACCCTACGGGGCATACCGCAAACATAATCCGCAGGACGACGAACACTTCATTGGCGCACAAGCGTTTCCCGGCAGAAAGGCCGAGGCGGAGGACGAAATCATCGGTCTGCTGCGGCGGCGCAGACGCGTGGCGAGCGATAAGCCGGATAATTTCGCGATTTCCAGTTCGGAGGAGATTGCGCGCCAATTCCGTCAGATCACGGGAGCGATTGCCATCGCCGTAGTGGTAATCAGTTCCATCGGGCTCCTGATCGGTGGCGTGGGCGTAATGAACATCATGCTCATGTCGGTGACCGAACGCACGCGTGAAATCGGAGTGCGCAAGGCTATCGGCGCCCGGCGCCGGGATATCATCCGCCAGTTCCTCACCGAAGCCATCGCCCTGACGGGCGCTGGGGGAATCATCGGCGTGTCGCTCGGAGCGGGGATCAGCTTCCTGATCAACAAGCTATTGCCAAGTTTGCCTTCGGCGGTGCCGCTATGGTCGATTATCGCTGCTGTCACCGCCTCGATGAGCGTGGGGCTCTTCTTTGGTATTTATCCGGCGGTCAAAGCCGCGCGACTGAATCCGGTGGAGGCGTTGCGCTACGAGTGAACCGTGGGCGCGAACGCCCTTCGCGATGTTCCTCTTTGCTTTCTACCCGGCGGAATCATGCACATCATCATCTGGGAGTTCACGGTTCGAGAAGAAGACATTCAGGAATTCGTCTCCGCGTATGGCTCTAATGGGAATTGGGTGAACCTCTTCCGGCGTGCGGAAGGCTTTCTAGGGACCGAATTGCTGCGCTCTTCTCACCAAGCCAATGTCTTCTTGACAGTCGATCGATGGGAAAGTGCCGCTTGCTTCGACATTTTTCAGGAGCGATTCGGTGCTGAATATAAGTGTCTGGATACTCAGCTCGAGGGCTATACTCTCGCAGAAAAGAAGGTGGGAGTCTTCTCGGAAGTCCCCAAGGACGAATCCTAGTGGTGCGAACGGTTCGCCAGGCTTGCCGGGTATCGCCTGGCGGAGATCAATGCCGGAATCCACAAGGTTATTCATCACATTATGGTGTGACGGCCCTCATGGAACGCCCGCAGGTTTTCTGACAAAGTGGCGGTCCGTGGGTGAAAGTGATGGGTAGAAAGCCATGCAAAATGACTGTCGTAAGCGCGATAACGATGTGGCGTCAGGGTCCAGCTGTCCCACGCCCGAGTGCGGTGCTTTAGCCGTTGCCTACGGTCCCTTCGACAGCGGGGAACTGTGCGAATTCACATGCCCTCGCTGTGGAACCCATTTTATCGCCGCTTCCGAGGCGCTGATCTTTCAGTCGGTTCCTAAGAAATGGTTGTTGGCGCAGGTCCAAGTCGCGTAGCCCGTCCGTCCGAAGCTCGGCAGCTACCAGTTGGTTTCGCTCGAGCTCGTGTACTCAAGTTAGCGCATTTTTTCTTTGATCGCAGCTAACTCCCACCTGTGACGTGTGTCACCGTTATCTCCAACTCCTGAAAGTCATATCGCGCAACGGTTTGCAGACAGCCTATAACCCGCCGCAAGCGGGCAACCCATTCCAAGTCATCCTCAGCTCACCATGATGCGTGACTATAGATACTGACAAGCTGCGCGATTTGGACCAAAAGTAACAACACGTTTGCAGTGTCGCGCTACAACGTGGCATGGAGCGAACCAACGTTCGATGATGCGGAAGGACGTGGATTGTGGACGTTCCCCTCACGGCCGCTTGGCGGCACTCGCTAATCCGAGCTGTCATTGTGTCGATCCCCATCCCCCAGAGGGCAACCCGCAAGCCTGCTAGCTCGCTAACGCTGTCAATCTGATACTGGAGGATTTCGAACTGGCGTCGGCGTGTTCCGGCCGGAATCGGCTTCCAAGCCCGCGCTCGACCCAGATAGCCCCGAGATGGTGGAACAGATTAAAACCCTCGATTCAATGCCGCATCGAGTGCAGTAGCAATAGAACGGTCACGGGAGACGAGAACGGAGAACTAATAATTCAAGTTCGGCAGGAGGTACAGCATGGCAGCTCGACTGGCCGCAGAATGGTTTGCAATATGCGGTGGTTGCGAAGTAACCATCCTCGACATCGGTGAACCCCTCATCGACGTACTCAAACAAGTAGAAATCGTACACATGCCAGTCCTGATGGACCACAAGCTTTTTGGTCAGACGGGCGAAGGCACAGAGATGGATATCCCCGCAGCGGATGTCGGGCTGATCTCGGGAGGAATCCGCAGCGACGAGCACAAACACCTGGCGCAGGAGATGCGTAAGAAATGCAAGATCCTGATCTCGCTAGGTTCTTGCGCCTGCTTTGGCGGCGTCCCGGCGCTGGCCAACCAGTACAGCACTGACGAGCTGCTGCAGAAAGTCTATCGCGACAGCGTGAGCACAGAGAAGAACGGCTTGCCGCACGAGCAGCTTCCCGCACTCACCGACCGGGTCTATGCCCTCCACGAGGTCGTAAAAGTGGATGCCTATCTGCCCGGATGTCCGACCACGCCAGAGATGGTGGCCGGAGCCCTTCTGGCTCTCGTCGAAGGCAAGCCCCTGCCGGTGCTGCCGGCGAAGAGCGTCTGTGATGAGTGCCCCACCAAGCGTGAAAAGAAGGCGGTTTCCACGGTGAAACGCCGCATGGATAACCCGGAATTCAAGCCGGGCGCACCACTCAGCGAAATGCGTTGCTTGATGGAACAAGGCATCCTCTGCCTGGGCCCGGCGACGCGTGCCGGTTGCAGCGGCCACGACGGCAACCCGCGCTGCATCCGCGCTTACATGCCCTGTGAAGGTTGCTTTGGCCCGCTCAACGACAAAGCCAATCCCATGGTCGACATGATGGGCGCGCTCTCTTCGATTGGACTTGATCCCAAGCAGATTGCGGATCGGCCCGCAACCTTCAACCGTTTTGCTGGCGCTGGCCGTCTGCGGCCATTGCCCCGGAGGTGATCTATGGCAAAGACATTAGTCATTCAACCTGTCACCCGCATCGAGGGCCACGCCAAGGTGACCATTCAGCTTAACGACGCGGGCAACGTGGACACCGCCCGGGTCAACGTCATTGAACTACGCGGCTTCGAGAAGTTCTGCCTCGGACGCCCCGTCGAAGACCTTCCCCGCATCACGCCACGCATTTGCGGCGTTTGTCCGTGGTCGCATCACTTGGCTTCGGCCAAGGCTTGCGACGCTGTCTTTGGAGTGGAGCCGCCTCCGGCGGGTAAGAAGTTGCGCGAGCTCTGCAACAGCGTCGCCTACATGGAAGAGCACATCCTGCACTTCTATTTCCTGGCGGGAGCTGATTTCCTGCTCGGTCCCGATGCCGACTATTCCATCCGCAACGTCATCGGCGTACTGCAAGCCGCGCCCGACATTGCCAGGAAAGTGGTGAAGGTACGCCAGATGTGCGCGCACATGCTGGAAATCCTGGCGGGTAAGTCGATCCATCCTCAGGCCGCCGTTCCCGGCGGATTCAGCAAACCGCTGGCTGCTGCCGATCGCGATCAGTTGCGCAAGATGGCCGATGAGGCGCTCGATCTCGCCAAGTTCTCCATCGCCTTTGCCAAGGAGAACGTGTTCCCCAAATACCTTGAAGTGGTGAAGACACTGGGAGTGATCAACACCGGCTTCATCGGTACGGTCAAAGAGAATGGCGCCCTCAACCTCTACGACGGAAAGATTCGCCTGATGTCCCCGAAGGGGGCTTTTCAGGATTTTCTGCCCGCCGAATACACCGACTATCTCTCCGAGCACATTGAATCGTGGAGCTACATGAAGTTCCCGTATGCCAAGCAGTGGGGCGAAGGGTTCTCCATGGATGTCGACAATCCCAAGGGTATTTATCGCGCCAACACTTTGGCGCGCATCAATGTCTGCGAGTTTATCGACACGCCGCTGGCGCAGGCTGAACTCGAGGAATTCCGCTTGAAGTTCGGGCGGCCGGCACAGCTCACGCTCCTTTACCACTGGGCGCGCCTGATCGAATTGCTCTACAACGCGGAGAATGCCATTCGCCTGCTGGACGATCCCGACATTACCAGCACCGAAACGCGCGTGAAATGTACGCCGCGGGCAGCGCGAGGTGTAGGCGTTACGGAAGCGCCGCGCGGGACGCTTATCCACGACTACACCACCGATGCTGACGGCCTGATTACCAACGTCAACTTGATTGTCGGCACCACCCACAACAACGCTCCCATCAATATGTCGGTCACGCAAGCCGCCAAGAGTTTGATCAAAGACGGCAAATACGACCAGGGAGTGTTGAACACGGTAGAAATGTCCATCCGTGCCTACGATCCATGCTTCTCCTGCGCGACCCATCGGCTCGATGGGAAGCTCTCGGTGAAGCTGGATATTTATGACGCGGATGGCAAGTTGCTCGATTCGCTCGGCAACTGAAGGGCAGTGAACAGATTGGCAGTTGGAAGTATTGACTATGCCGGAGATCGAGGAATCCGATCCTTCATCCGATCGTCTGTCGGACCTCCCCGACTATTGTCGGAAGCCGACCCTGGTGCTCGGCGTGGGCAATCTTTTATTCGGCGACGACGGCTTCGGGTGCGAGGTTGTGAGCTATCTCGAATCGCACTATCAAGTGCCCGAAGCGGTTTGTCTGCTCGATGCCGGCACCGGCGTGCGCAGCCTTTTGTTCACGTTGTGCCTGAGTGACGAGCGCCCGCAACGCTTACTCATCGTGGACGCCATCGATGCCGGACGAACTCCCGGCGAGATATTCGAGATCGATCCCGCCGAGATTCCCCCCGTCAAACTCGACGATTTCTCGATGCATCAGTTGCCCACGTCCAACCTGTTGCGCGAGTTGCAACAAACCTGCGGAGTCGAGGTCCGTGTGCTCGCCTGCCAAACCGGGCCTCTGCCGGAAGCGATTTCCCAGGGATTGTCGAAAGCGGTAAGCGACGCCGTGCCCCGCGCGGCGGAGTGGCTGGTCCGCGAATATTTTTCGCGGGTCGAAGTGCCGCCGCAAAGCGAAGCTTGTTTAGCACTGTCTGAAGTATTAGGAGGCACCGTATGAGTCCGGATCTCACCATGATCACCGAGGGAAAGAAGTTCCTGTGGGATGGACAGCTCTACGAGAGCAAGGAAGAAGCAGCGCGCGTTGCGGATTCCTATCGTAGCGAGAACTTTGAAGTTGAGTTAGCGGAAGAAGACGGGAAATTCCTGGTGTATTCCAGAAGGACCGTCAAGGAATGGGTAGCAACAACGCAGTAAGGGCACTCCCGGTTGGAGGTGGCAAAATGGCAGCAGGTACGTTGCCGGTTCAAAGCGATCCCACACTGCTGGCCGACATTCGGCGCTATGGAAAGTTCGACGCCGACGGCTGTTATCAGTGCGGTAGCTGCACTATCTCCTGTGATTTGGTCTCAGATTTCGCCAGTTTTCCCCGAAAAAGCATTCGCTACTCCCTTCTGGGGCTGAGAGAACCGCTGCTCGGAAACCTCGAACCCTGGATCTGTCACGACTGCGGCGACTGTTCGACCGTCTGCCCGCGTCACGCCGAGCCCCGGATTTCGATGGCCACTCTGCGCCGCTTTCTCAGCGGCCAGTATGAGCGCTCGGGCCTGGCGGCCAAACTCCTCACCTCGCGTGCGTGGTATTTTGGCGCGCTCGGCTCGGCAGCGCTGGGAACCGTGCTTCTGATCATCTGCTACCACGTCTTCTATATAGGAATGCCCTTATCGAACATGACCACTCCCATGGGATTGGAGCACATGTTCCCGGTCATGAAATATTACGCGCTGGCGGTGATCCTCTTTCCGCTCCTATTACTCCTATCCCGAGTCTTCCGCGTCTGGCGGCTCACCATGAAGGGGCAACAGCCGCCCATCCCGTTCGCTGCCTATGTGGAAGAGGGATGGTGGTACGTCTACGAATCGGCCACGCAGTCGCTGATGCGGAAATGTCCCCACAAAGGCCGTTGGCTGGGCCACTGCATTCTCGCCACGGGCACGACCATCATGCTGGTCATCAAGGTCTTCGCCCTGCGCTGGTTTCAAACCGACAACATTTACTCCTGGTACAACCCGCAGCGCTGGGTGGGATATCTGGGCACCGCCTTCATCTTTTATGGCATCGCCGACATCCTCATCGGACGGGTAAAAGCGAAGCAGGAAATCTACAAGGAAACGCGCGCCGAAGATATGGTCTTCCCCGTCCTGCTGGTACTGACCGCGTGCACCGGCATCGGAACCCACATCTTCCGGTATATGGGCTTCGGGCTGTGTGCGATCTACATGTACGCACTGCACGTGATTATCGCCACGCCGATGCTGGTGGTAGAGATGCCCTTCGGCAAGGCGGCCCACATGATCTATCGTCCCCTCGCCCTGTACTTCCAGGCGGTCAAAGAGCGGGCCGCGCAAATGGCGCCCGCCCAGGAGGCCATCGGCCATGTCATCTGAACCAACCCAGAAACCTCCAGTCGGCGCCGCGCTAGTTGTTGGTGGCGGCATTGGCGGCATGCAAGCCGCTCTCGATCTTGCCAACGGCGGCATCAAGGCCTATGTCGTCGAGAGCAGTCCCGCCATTGGCGGAGTCATGGCGCAGCTCGACAAAACCTTCCCTACGAACGACTGCGCAATGTGCACCATGGCGCCGCGTCTGGTCGAGATCGGCCGCCACAAGGACATCGAAATTCTCACCTTGGCCGAACTGCAACGCGTCGACGGCCAGCCCGGAAATTTCACGGTCAGTATCAAGAAGCAGCCGCGTTTTGTGGATGCAACAAAATGCACCGGTTGCGGCGCCTGCATCACGGAATGTCCCGTAACGCTGCCCTCTGAGTTCGATCTGGGGTTGGCGGACCGCAAGGCGATCTACCGGCCGTTCCCGCAAGCCGTTCCCAACATCTTCACCATCTCGCGCCGCGGGACCTCTCCCTGCCAGGCTGCATGTCCCGTTCACCAGGACGGACAGGGATATGTGACTCTGATCGCACAACGGCGCTTTGACGAAGCGCTCCAAGTCATCTTGCGCGATAACCCACTACCCTCCATCTGCGGACGCGTTTGCACCCACCCCTGCACCGCTGCCTGCACCCGTGCCGGAGTGGACGATCCGGTGAATCTCCCCGCGTTAAAGCGCTTCATCACCGACCATTGCTCCGATTACAAGCTGCCGCAGCCCACCGTACCCGACCGTCCGGAAAGAATTGCCATCGTTGGTTCGGGCCCCGCCGGGCTCGTGTGTGCCTATCAGCTCCGGCAAATGGGCTACCGTCCAACAATCTTCGAGGCGCTCTCCACTGCGGGCGGCATGCTGGCCGTCGGAATCCCTTCGTTCCGCTTGCCTCGCCGATTACTGAATGCAGAAGTGGACCGGATCCGCGCCATCGGCATCGAGATCCTGCTGGATACGCCAGTGGGCAAGAGCATTGCCTTCGACGATCTGCGAAAGAGCTTTGCCGCTGTCTTCCTCGCCATCGGCGCCCACGTCGAACGGAAACTCGCGGTTCCGGGAGAGAACTTGCTTGGGGTCACCGGCGGCGTCGAGTTCCTGCGCCGGATCAATCTCGAAAAGCCGGTGCTGCCCGGCCAGCAAGTGCTCGTGATTGGCGGGGGCAACTCCGCTCTGGACGCGGCGCGCACCGTGCTTCGCTGCGGAGCAAAGGACGTCACGATCGTGTATCGCCGCACCCGCGCGGAGATGCCCGCCGACCCGCGTGAGGTCGAAGACGCGGAACACGAGGGCATCAAGTTGATGTTCCTGGCCGCACCGAAATCATTCCAGTCGGGCCCCGATGGGCGCGTGACTGGCCTTGAGTGTCTGAAGATGAAGCTGGGCAAGCCCGACGCCAGCGGCCGTCCCGCTCCAGAGGTCATTCCCGGCTCCGAATTTGTTTTGCCGTGTGACACCGCCGTCGTCACCATCGGCCAGTTCCCCGATGTCAGCGCATTAGGAGAGCGTCTTGGAGTTGAAACCACCAAGTGGGGAACACTCAAAGCCGATCCCCTGACGCTCGAAACCGGGCTGTCCGGAGTATTTGCCGGTGGAGACTGCGTGACCGGTCCCGACGTCGTAGTGAACGCCAAACTCGCCGGCAGGAAGGCCGCAAAATCCATCGCTCGCTGGCTCAATCACGAGGACCTGCGCATCGGGCGCGAACTGGAAGGACCGTATCGCACCGAATACGAAGTCGATACGACTGGCGTGCTAATGCAGCGCCAGGTGCACATGCAAGCTCTCGACCCCGCGACGCGTGGCCGAACATTCGCTGAAGTCCACGTCGGCTACACGGCAGAAGAAGCGATTGCCGAGGCCAAGCGTTGTCTGGCTTGCGGAATCTGTTGCGATTGCCATCTCTGCGAGACGGCCTGCCAGGCCCATGCCATCGACTACTCGCAACGGGAGCAGAAGGCTGAGTTAAACGTCGGCGCCATAGTCCTCGCCCCCGGCTACCAGATTTATGACGCCCGCTTGAAGCCCGACCTCGGTTATGGCCGCTACCCGAATGTGCTCACCGCTTTGGAGTTCGAGCGAGTTCTATCTGCCTCCGGACCCTACTCCGGCCACGTCCAGCGCCCCTTCGATAACAAGGAACCGAAGCGCATTGCCTTCCTGCAGTGCGTGGGTTCGCGGGATTTCGAACACGACTACTGCTCGTCCGTCTGCTGTATGTACGCCACCAAGGAAGCCATCATCGCCAAGGAGCATCTCGGCGAAGGTCTGAAGTGCGACATCTATTTCATGGACCTGCGCGCCTTCGGCAAGGGCTTCGAGCAGTATTACCACCGCGCCGAAGAACTGGGTGTGCGCTATATCCGTTCGCGCGTGCCGAAAATCAAGGAAGTCGCTGCAACGCGGGACTTGATCGTCGAGTATCTCGGCGAGAACGACAGAAAGCTTTCCGAGGAATACGACATTGTCGTGCTCTCCGTGGGCATGCAGCCGCCCAAGGACGTCAAACTGCTGGCTGAAAGATGCGGCATTGCGCTCAACCAATTCAATTTTTGTGGCACCTCCGCCTTCACGCCGGTGGAAACCTCTCGCGAAGGAATTTACGTTGCCGGGCCATTCGCCGAGCCCAAGGATATTCCGGAAACTGTCATGCAAGCCTCGGCGGCGGCAACCAAGGTGCTTTCCCTTCTGCGAGATGCCCGCGGCACGCAGATCAAGCCCAGAGTCTATCCTCCCGAAAGAGATGTTAAGGGAGAAGAACCGCGCATCGGAGTCTTTGTCTGCCACTGCGGAACTAACATCGGCGGCGTGGTCAACATTACCCAAGTCGTGGAGTACGCGAACACCTTACCCAACGTAGTGTACGTAGAGAATAATCTTTATACCTGCTCCAACGATACGCAGGATCGGATCAAGGAAAAGATCGCCGAGCACAATCTCAACCGTGTAGTAGTCGCCTCCTGCACGCCCCGTACGCACGAGCCTCTGTTCCGCAACACGCTGGCCGAGGCCGGACTCAATCCTTACCTGTTTGAGATGGCCAACATCCGCGATCAATGTTCGTGGGTGCACATGCACGAACCCGAACAAGCCACCCAGAAATCCAAAGACCTGGTGCGCATGGCGCTAGCCAAGGTCCGGCTGTCGGTGCCGCTCTACCGCCAGACGGTGAGAGTGGAAAAATCCGCCTTGGTGATTGGCGGCGGCTTGGCGGGTATGACCGCTGCTTTAGCCTTGGCAAGCCAGGGCACCGAAACCTATCTCGTGGAAAAAGAAAACGAACTAGGCGGAAGCCTGCGCCACACTCATTACTTATTCAACGGAGAAAAGCCGCAAGACGAATTAGCAAGCCTGCGCGAAGCCATCGCCAAGGACGAAAGGATCCATTTATTTACCGTTGCCGAGATCCAAAAGATCGACGGCACGATTGGCAACTTCAAGACCACGGTCTCAGCCGCGGAAGCAACCACGGAAATCACGCATGGCGTTGTAATCGTGGCCACGGGTGCGAAGCAGTACCAGCCCAAAGAATATTTATACGGGCAGGACGATTGCGTCCTCACGCAACGCGAACTAGAAGCGCGCCTCGCTGCCGGCAACGGCTTCCTGGCTTCCAATGGCAATGGGTCCGTAACCAAGGGCGCAAAAAAAGGAAAGACCGTCGTGATGATCCAGTGCGTGGGCTCACGAGACACCGATCATCCTTACTGTTCTCGTGTGTGCTGCGCCGAGGCCGTTAAGAATGCGCTGAAGATCAAGGCGCTCTCTCCAGAGACGAATGTCTACGTCGCGTATCGCGACATCCGAACCTACGGATTCAAGGAGAGCTACTACACGAAAGCGCGCGAGCAGGGAGTCATGTTTGTGCGCTACGACGAATCCCGCAAGCCCGAAGTGTCACGCAATGGCACAGGGCTCAACGTCGAAGTCTACGACCAGACCCTCGGGATTCCCCTAACCATCTCCGCCGATTTGGTGGTGCTGTCGGCGGCCACTCATCCGAACGACGACAACCAGAAGATCGCGCAGTTCCTCAAAGTCCCACTCAACAGCGAAGGATTTTTTCTCGAAGCCCACATGAAACTGCGTCCCGTAGATTTCATGACCGACGGCGTGTTCCTGTGTGGGCTGGCACATTCTCCCAAGACCATCGAGGAATCCATTCTCCAGGCTCAAGCCGCAGTCGCGCGAGCCGCGACCATCCTCGCGCGCGACAGCATTGAGCTCGAGGCGAACATATCGCATGTAGTCGACGAAAGCTGCGACGGCTGCGCATACTGTGTGGACACTTGCCCCTACAAGGCGATCACCCTGCTCGAATACAAGTGGCAGGGGTCGATCAAGAAGGTCGTCGAAACCGCCGACTCCAACTGCAAAGGCTGCGGCTGTTGCCAGGCCACGTGCCCGAAGAAGGGCATATTCGTTCAAGGCTTTACCCTCGAGCAAATCGAGGCCCAGATCCAAGCTGCTTTGGGAGTGTCGTAATGGAAGACAACTTTCAACCCCTGATTATCGCTCTGTGTTGCAACTGGTGCTCCTACGCCGGCGCGGATTTGGCCGGCGTTTCCCGCACCCAATACCCGCCTAGCATCCGCATTGTTCGCGTCATGTGCTCGGGCATGGTGCATCCCAACCTGGTGATTGACGCCTTCACCAAGGGAGCCGACGGCGTTCTCATTTGCGGCTGCCATCTCGGAGACTGCCACTATCAGGAAGGCAATTACAAAACCGAAAAGCGCGCCGACGCCATCAAGCTGATGCTCGCTGATTTCGGTATCGAAGAAGAGCGCTTCCGCCTGGAATGGGTTTCGGCGGCTGAAGGCCCCAGGTTCGGCCAGGTCGTGCGGGATTTCACCGACCAGGTGAAGAAGCTGGGCGTAAGCCCGTACCATGTCTGAGGGAAGCTCGTCTAAGGAAAGCTCGGTGTAAGGAAAGCTCGACTCGGCGGGGCATCACGCCCGCCCCACGAACTCCCGCGTCTCGGTAGACACCTTGATGGCTTCACCCTCTTTAATAAAGAGCGGAACCCTGATCTCGATCCCAGTCTCCAGCCTTGCCGGCTTGGTCACAGTCCCGCCACCCGTGTCGCCGCGAACGCCTGGTTCGGTGTAAGTAACATGCAGTTCCACATGGGCTGGGAGTTCCAACCCGATGGGATTGCCGTTGTACTTATGCAACTCGACGATGGCTCCCTCCACAATAAAATCCAGCGCATCCCCCATCATTTCTCCGGAAAGCGTAACCGTCTCGAAGCTCTCCTGATCCATGAAGTGAAAACCACCTCCGTCGCCGTACAGATAGGATGCCTTCACCTTCTCGAGATCCGGCTCCTTGAACCTGTCACTGGCCTTGAAGGTTTTGTCAAAGACCGCGCGGGTAAGCAGGTTGCGCATTTTCAGCCGAACCAGTGTCTGGGCGCCCCGAGCCGTGGGCGTTGAAACCTCCGCATCCAAGCACAGAAACGGAGTGTTATCGAATTCGAAAAACATTTTGCGCTTCACGTCGATGGCGTCGATCAATGCGGCCATGATTTCCTCGGAGAGCTGGGTCAAACGCTCATAGGATAACAGCTGAGCATCAGCGCATCGGGGGCCTTCACCTTAGCGAATCACGACCGATGCCGCCACGGTTTGGCAGATGGCATCGAGCGCGTTTTGCTGCGCGGCCGCATACGAGCACGTCACCGTCGTCAACCGGTCGTAGGGACCAATCACCATCACCAGCCGCCCCCGGATCGGCGTCAGATCCCGTGCCGTGCTCGTGAAGTCGCTAAAAGCTGCCGGACGATCATGCACTCTGTCGCTCTCAACATTCAGCTGCGTTCCAGAGTCACCCGCGAACCACAAATAATTGGCGATGAACCGCGAGGTTTGTTGCTGCAGCAGTTCTTCGTCGTTCAGCGCAGCGCGCCGCGGATCAAGCACCGGCCCCACGGCCACGGTAATCGTGCGGTCTCCAGAACCACTCAGCAGCAGAACCGTGGTATCGGTGCTCTCCGCGACCTTAGTCTGCTCCGGCACAGCGATCGACAACTCGAAGCAATACGCGCCCCGGCAGTAATTTCGCTGCCATCGTTCAAACCCGCGCGGAGCCCGGTCCAGCAACTCTGTCAACGACGCCGCTTCATGCGTCTCGATACGCGGTTGATTCCCATGGACAGCCGCCACCTCAACAAAATCGTTTTCAAACTTGCGCAGTTCCGCCAGCCACGCCTCCGAGTCCTTTTCCGGAAGCCAGCGCAGCGCGTATTCCTCATCGATGGCATAAGTCGCCACCGGAACCGAGGTTTCGTTGTAGTCGTACCTCAGCATCATGCGGTTGTCGATCCTGCGTTCGCGCCGCAGGTACACGATTCGTCCGGCGCCGCGGTCAAACAACAGCGACACGTTGGCCTTGCCCGTAACAAACGTAGTTCCGGTGAAATCGCGCGCCCGGCTGCGTGGTTCCACATAGGCGGGCATTTCCTCCGGTGAGAATACCTGTTTGTATTTCAGCCAGGCATAAGGTCGCGTGGCAACGTTCACATCCTGCTGGTATTGCATGGAGGAGGATGTCACCTCCATGTCCCCCACGAAGGTGTCGGGCCAGAAAAGAAAACGCTGAGTCGAAAGCGACGTCGGTCCCGGAGCAATCGGTCTATCGCTCAGGCGCAACTGAAGCAAGTCCCATGCAGCCTTCAGCAAAACGCTGACCCCTTCGCATTCGGCGTTTGCGGGAGCACTGCTCAGCCGCGTATCTCCTGCCGGATTAATCTCAAACTTCGCTCCGTTCGCTTCGAGAGTCTGCAAAGACTTGGCCAGCGTCGACTGCCGCGGCAGCACGCACTCCTTGCCCTCGTAACGAATCGCCTGGAATTTCACGCGCCCGCTGACCGCGCCCTCCGCACTGGCATGATCGAAGTCAAAACTCAGCACCGCTCGCAGCCGGTAAGAACAGTCCTCGGGAGCATCCACCTTCACATCCCGCGCGTGCCCCGCCACCATTTGCACGATGCCCTCAAATTCATAACGCACGCTCTCTCCCGGAGCGAACCGTGCAACCATGGCAGTCGAAGTCGCGGACGCGGACATCTGCGCCCAACTCTGTGCTGACAGCGGCAAGGCGAGCAACGCCGCCAGCAACGCCAGCTTCCGGCGGCCCTGCCAATTCCTATCGAGAAGGATGGTCGACATTAATTCGTTTCTCGGGAATATCGACATTGAGGGAGGAAATAAACGTCTCGCATTCCGCTTCTGCTTCCGCCTGATCCTGGACGCTGTACAAACAGCTAGCTGTAACAATGATTATCGGCGTCCTGATCAACGCCACGCTGCCGCGTATCTTTCCGCGCACATCGTCGGTAACTTCAAAATGCGCCACTCGTGCCGGATAGTTTTGGACCGTATCGTCCAAATCGAACAAAATCCGCACCGCGCTTCCGAGTTTCCCGCCGTGCTGAAACCGCCCGAGGAAGGCTTGTTCAGCGCAGTCCAGAGTCCCGTTGTCGCAGGCATAAGGGTCCATAAGCGTGGGTCCGAAGCGAATGTAAATCTTATCCTTCTTTTGGCCGATGGCCGTAGCCGGTGGAGAATCGCTGATTGGAACCAGCCCCGAAATTCGAATGGCAGGAATGATCCGGTATTCCGCGACATAACCGTTAAACCTGTACGTGTGGTTGGCCGGGATATCGTCGTCGGTGACCACTTTTTTTGCGGTCTTCGAGTATTGCCGCTGCTCGCGCTGCCGTTTCACCACCGCGCCCAGCGGTGTCTGTTGATCAGTGCCGCTGCCGGTCGACTCCTGTGCCCATGCGCCAGCCACGAGCATCAGGCAACACAAGCCGCTCCAACCGAGCAGTGCCAGATGAAGATGAAGTTTACGGACCATCGTCTCCCGGATCATCCGCGGGGCCCGTTCTCGCCTGGGGAGTTTGCAGCGACCGCACCACGTGCTCACACATATCCTGCACGTCGCCATAAACTTTTTCCGGCACGCTGCACCGAATCTGTATAAATACGCCCGGCGCCATGTAAGCCGCGAGCTGCGTCATGACTGGCTGAATCGTCGTGGGCGACCGGAACGTTGCCAGCCGCGCCGGCATTCGCGACAAGGTAGTCAGTTGTTCGCGGAACACCTCCGCCTTTCCCGCCCCGCTGAAGTTGACCGCAGGCACATACTCAATCCACCAGTTAATTTTCGAATGAATGAATTGTTGACGGCTCATGATGGCGGTTTCTGAAGGCGCGCCGGTAGTGCCCTGAATAATCGCCGCCGTGTCGCCGATGGGGACTACGAATTCGAACAGGCCCGTGTAGGCAGTCTGAAAATGATCATTCTTGCGCGCTTGCACCGGAATCTGCAATGAGGCGGTAAAACAATCTTGCTTCGTGCAATAGTTGAAATCGTAAGCCGAGAAACCCGGTGCAGCGTGCTTGAGTTCGGTGAGAACCTCCGTCGAAGAAGTTTTCTTCTGCACGCGGGCAAGGTTGCCCAGGGAACCATCCGTGACGCTTCCGGCATCCGGCACGGCATTCGAACTCAGCAGAGCGTTCGTAACTACGGCTTTCTTGGGCGCCACTTCCCCGACCTTCGGATGCCACGCGGAGCCGTGCTCATGAAAGCGCACTGAGGGCAGAATCACGTCACACGCCCGGCGTCCATTGTTCTCGCGATCGTACGTCTTGACAACAGTTGCGATGGGGCGATTCCGGCTCGGATGCAAGTCCTCGTAAGTGAGTGGATACCCGCAAACCATGGGCACCACATACCCGTCTCCCATCACCAGTTGGACAGAGCCAAGCACTTCCTGATTAAGTTGGCATGTGCCGAGGCCCACCGTAGCCGCGGCATGCCCGTTCACAGCCGCGACTGTGGTATTGATTCCCATCCCTGCTGTGGCCAGTCCTACCGTGCAACCCGACAAGTACATGGCTGCCGCATTACGAAAAATTTCTGCGGGCTTGTCCCCGCGGTTAGGAATCGGGTTACCGAGCATAACGACCGTGCGCGGCCCCATTCCCTCCGAAGAGAGCAGTTTCAAGCCATGCCAATCCCGTCCTTCGACCTCCGCGTCCGCCGGCACCAGAATCGAGTAGTCGCCCGCTTGAAAGTTGTAATAGCGATACCCAACAGGCGCAGCAATGCCCTCTTCCGCGCTCTCCGAGAGTTCCGTTGCCATCTCGTTCACGGCCTCAGAGTTAGCGGATCGCTTGCTGCGTTGCCGCTCGCGCTCTTCCCGGGCGCGCTGTGCAGCCGCCGCAAGATCGCTCGCCGTTGGCGGCGTTTGCGATTGCGTTGCCGAATCCTGGCCGGCCTGGCTCTGCCCTCCGCTCGGCGCACTCGTTTGGGCGAACGCGAGCGACACTGATACAAGCAGCAAAGATGCAAGCAGCAAAGTAAGCGCCCACTTGCGTCCAGCCCCGCACATTTCTCGCGCCCTAGAACGAATCGATATTGCCCAGAAGGACATAGTGTCATCAATTGTAAATTGGTTCCTTAAGCTCTCAAGGATTACATCGGACATGCGACCTAGGTAAGACAATGCATCCTATCAACCGCAGGGATTGGTACCCTGACGTAAGCCTTAAAGCACTTACAAACATTGGTAACTTGTTCTGGTTCGCACCGATCGCTAACCTGACCTGAAGTACGAACTAACGGAGATACTTTTCATGGAAGGTCGTTACTGGATCTGGCTCACGGTTCGCTTGCTTTTTGCCGTAGTCATTGTGGGTTGGACGGCAAGCTATCTGTTTTTTACCGGAAGCGGCGAGAAGGAGTTTCAGAAGTCTCTCGCCGCCATGAAGCATATTCAAACCGCACGCATCGCCACCGTGATCGATCCCACGCCCGCCCAGCACATGGAAATATCCTGGGATCTGGTCTGCGCGCAGAACGCCTACCGCTACCGGCTACACATCGTTCAGTCCGGCCAGCCGAATAACCCTGGACAGGATCAGGAGGAGTTTCATATCGGCAATCTCGTGTATCAGCGCAAGCTGGACGATTCCTGGCTCGCGCGATCTACGCGCACAGTTACTCCCAACGCCGTCTGCCAGACGCTGGCGCAAGGCACAGACAGCAAGCTTTTTCCCGACATTGCCACCATGATTCAGCGCGGAATCATCGACAAGGGCGACAAGAAAACCGTGAACGACATGCCCTGCCGTGAATGGAAGGTAACGCTGAAAGAACCCAAGGGCTTGGAGCACCTCACCGTGTGCCTCGGCCTCGACGATCACCTGCCCTATGAAATGACCATGAACTGGCAGCACGCACGCGCAACGTACTCCGATTACAACGCTACTTTCCAACTCGAATTGCCCGGAGCGGCGCGCCCTGCCAGCGAAACCTCTACGACGAATTGATAACCCCGCACACCCGCTTACATAGCGATCAGAAACGGATCGGCGTATTTCCAGCTTCCTGCACCGGCTGCGTTGAGATGGCGTGGACGATGCCGTGAATGACGGCTACACTTAGAGCCGATTCTAAACTCAGAACGACATTTTGTTTTCACAAATCGTGCCATCAGCAGGTATGCTTTCCTGCAGGTGATTATGGCGTCTACTCAAGTACCCCTTGCGCCCTCCTCGCGCCCTGTGCAAAACCCGAATGCTGCCGCCACCATTGAGCTGCACGGCGTCTGCAAAAGCTACGATAAATTTATCGCCGTCGATAACCTCTCTCTTGCCATCAGTCCGGGCAAAATTTACGGCCTGCTGGGGCCAAACGGAGCCGGAAAGACGAGCACGCTCCGCATGATGATCGGCATCATCGTGCCCGACTCCGGCCGCGTATCCATTTTCGGAGAGCCACTGGAGCGCGCTCACATGGATCGTGTCGGCTATCTGCCCGAAGAGCGCGGTCTCTACAAGAAAATGAAGGTGCTGGAGCATCTCGTATTTCTTGCCCAATTAAAAGGATTGACCGCCCATGAGGCTTCCACCCGCGCTCGGTCCTGGTGCGAGCGTTTCGAGTTGACCTCCTGGACGGCGAAGAAGGTGGAAGAGCTTTCCAAGGGAATGCAGCAGAAGGTGCAGTTTATCGGTGCCGTCCTGCATGATCCGGATTTGATCATCATGGACGAACCTTTTTCCGGCCTCGATCCGGCCAACGCCGTCGCCTTGAAAGACGCTCTGCTGGAGTTAGCCAAAAGCGGCAAAACTATTCTGTTATCGACGCATCGCATGGACCAGGCAGAACGGTTGTGCCAGTCCATCTGCCTGATTAATCACGGGCGCGCCGTCCTCGATGGCGACTTGAACCAAATCAAGGCCAGCTATGGTTGTTGCAACGTCCAGATCAAGTACGAAGGCGATGCCGAATTTCTCCAAGAAAAAAAGCTGGTGCAGTCGTTCAACGACTACGGAAACTATGTGGAAGCGCGCCTGGCGCCAGGCGCCGACGCGCAGCAACTCCTGAGGCTGGCGTCCGCAAGCGCGCGTATCAACAAGTTCGAATTGATGGAACCGTCGCTGGAAGAGATTTTCATGGAAGCGGTGAGCAAAACTCATGCGTAACACCTGGCTGATCATCAAGCGCGAATACCTGGAGCGTGTGCGCACGCGCTCGTTCGTGGTACTGACCTTGCTCTTGCCCGCCATCATGACCGGAGTGATGGTGTTGCCCGCAAAACTCGCCACCATCGGAAACAAAGTGCAGCACCTCGTAGTGGTAACTTCAACTCCGCAGTTCGGCGAGACCGTCCGCCAGGGTTTATTGTCCACCACTCCAGTCACCGACAGCGAGGATGACGAGGCCAACTCCGAAACGAACTCCGCCAAGACGCCCGACGAGCAGTACATCATCGACGTGGATTCCAATCCCACCGAAGCGGAGCGCACGGTCCTGCGCGACAAGATTATTGCGCAGTCTATCGACGGCTACATATGGCTGAGCGACGATGCCATTGCCTCCGGAAAAATTGCATGGGCCAGCCGCAGCCTGTCCGGCTTCGGAGAAAAATCGCGCCTCAGCGAAAAACTGAACCGCATCATCCAGTACACGCGCCTTTCCAAAAATGGCGTCACCGGAGAACACGCGGACCTCTTGCTCAAGCCCGTCAAAATCGAGGCGATCCGCATTGAAGGCGGAAAGGAAACCAAGGATAGCGGCGGAAAGAAGTTTCTCGAAGTCGTGGTCATGGTCACGCTGATTTACATGGCCGTGCTCTTGTATGGCATCTCCGTGATGCGCTCCGTACTCGAAGAAAAAAATTCGCGCATTCTGGAAGTGCTGCTCTCTTCCGCCAGTTCGACGGAGTTGATGACCGGGAAACTTCTTGGCGTGGGCGCAGTGGGCCTGACGCAGATCCTGGTCTGGGTAGTGATGGCGGGCGCGTTCGCTATACCTTCTCTGGCGATGCAGACGGATCTGAGCGACCTCAAAGTTTCACCCGTCGTGTTGGTGGCATTTGCAGTCTTCTTTTTTCTGGGCTACTTGTTGTACAGCACGATTTATGCGGCCATAGGAGCGATCAGCACGACGGAGCAGGAAGGCCAGCAACTCCAGTTCTTTGTCGTGATCCCGCTGGTCCTGTCTGTGTTCATGCTGACCGCAGTCGTGCGCACGCCCGACTCCCCAACGGTCGTCTGGATGTCGATGGTTCCGTTTTTCGCGCCCCTGCTGATGTATGCGCGTATCGTCATACAAACACCTCCGCTGTGGCAAATCGCTCTGTCGTTGTTCTTGCTGATCGCAACCATTATCGGAATCCTGATACTCTGCGCCAGGATTTACCGCATCGGCATCCTTATCTATGGGAAGCGTCCGACACTGCCCGAAATCCTCAAGTGGTTGAAATACTCGAAGGCGTAAGGACGCTGAGCTTCGTTACGAAACCGGGACTTCCCGCAATCTGACCCCATTTTGTTACCAAACCGCTTGTGATTGGCCTTGAAGGTTCAAGTTCCGTCCCTGTTCTGCCGATGACAGATGGTAAGACGGGTCATTGGATTTGTGCGTCGCATCTTACCTTCGTTAGGCATCGTCGCCGTTGGTGTCCTCCTGAGCGCGATGATTTTCTCCACCCTGCGCAGTTTTGAACACACCAGCGCCGAGGCCTCCTTTAACGGCGCTGCCCAGGAACGCCTCGATGCCGTCGAGACCAACGTCACTCTGACCGTCAATAATCTTGTCTCTCTCGGTGCATTTTTCGATGCATCGCACGATGTCGAACGGCAGGAGTTCACCCGCTTCACTCTACCCCTGCTGCCACGCAACCGGGCAATCCAGGCGTTGGAGTGGATTCCACGCGTACCGAATCGATCGCGGCAAAAATATGAGGAGGATGCGCGTCACGATGGCTTTCCGTCGTTCCAATTCCAGGATCGCCTCTCGCCCCTGCAGATGGCCAGAGCCGGTGCGCACGATGAGTACTTCCCCGTTTTTTTCGTCGCTCCCATCCAAGGCAACGAGAAAGCCCTGGGTTTCGACCTTGCATCCGACCCCGTCCGTCGGGCAGCACTTCGGAGTTCAGCGGATTCCGGTCAGTTGGTCGCTAGCAACCGCATCAAGCTCGTCCAAGAGACGTCTGACCAATACGGCTTCATTGTCTTTCGTCCAACTTACCGCGGCGGCATCGAGCCCTCGACCATCGAACAGCGACGTCAGGCTTTGACGGGATTCGCCCTCGCCGTCTTTCGCATAGCGGATATCGTGGAGAAGGTTGGAACCGCCCCCAGCGCCGCATCCGGCCTCAACTTGGCCATCTTCGACTGCGACGCCAAACCGGGGGAGAGACTGCTCTATCCCAAGGGAGCTCACCTCGATGGCGTCGAAGACCTTCCCCCCGGCTTCCGCGCCACGCGCACGATTTCCGTCGCAGGCCGCACCTGGGAACTCGCGGCCTACCCTCTTGCCAACAGTTTCAAACCGGTACGCTGGAGCAGTTGGGTGATGCTGCTGACGGGCCTGCTCCTCACCTGCCTGCTAGCCGCGCACCTAGCCGAGCGTCAACGTGCCGAATTGGCCCTGAAACGCAGCGAAGAACGTGCCCGCTTGCTCTTCGCTACCATCCCTCATCCCGCCTTTGTCTTCGATGTCGCGACCTTGCGGTTTCTTGAAGTCAACGAAGCAGCGGTCGAGAAATACGGGTTCAGCCGGGGAGAGTTTCTACGGATGAAGGCAACGGATATTCGCCCGGCGGAAGAAATGGAACGGTTCAGCGAACACGTGCACTCCTCGCCCGCCAATGGCTGCGCGGGACAGTGGAAGCATGTCAGCAAAGACGGCCGCATCATTCCCGTCGAGGTTCACTACCAC
The DNA here is from genome assembly GCA_963785265.1 of uncultured Acidobacteriaceae bacterium. Classification (GTDB taxonomy): domain Bacteria; phylum Acidobacteriota; class Terriglobia; order Terriglobales; family Acidobacteriaceae; genus Acidiflorens. Next base: position 617,704 of record CAWAUN010000001.1, read on the forward strand.
ATTCTTAACTACAACGGTCACAAGTTCCGGGTTGCCGTCGCCCAGGACATGACCGAGCGCAACCGGCTTGAGATTGAGCTCCGCCACTCCCAGAAGCTTGAGGCCGTGGGCAGTTTGGCCGCCGGTATTGCTCACGAGATCAATACTCCCATCCAGTTCGTCGGCGATAACAATCGATTCCTGCGCGACGCCTCCACCGGCCTCATCCAGGTGTTGGAAAAGTATCGCCGGCTCCGGGAGCGCGCCGCCGATGACCCGGCTCTGCAGGAGCTGGCGCAGGAAGTGGCCGAAGCCGAGAAGGCCGTGGATATTGACTATCTGGTGGAAGAAATTCCCAAGGCCATCGCCCAGTCCCTGGATGGCGTGACCCGCGTCGCCACGCTGGTTCGTGCCATGAAGGAGTTTGCTCACCCCGACCAAAAAGAAAAAGCCGCGGCCAATATCAATGAAGCCCTGGTCAGCACCCTCACCGTCGCGCGCAATGAGCTGAAATACGTAGCCGAGGTGGAAACCGATTTCGGGGATCTGCCGCTCATCTTTTGCAATATCAGCGAACTCAACCAGGTTTTTCTCAACCTGCTGGTCAACGCCGCTCATGCCATCGCGGACGCCAAGCAGCGAACCGGCGTGAAGGGCGTCATCCACATTCGGACTTCGCTCGAGGAAGACACCGTCTTAATCTCCATCGCTGACACCGGTCGTGGCATTCCGGAAAATGTTCGCGACAAAGTCTTTGATCCTTTTTTCACCACGAAAGAGATCGGGCGAGGCAGCGGCCAGGGCTTAGCCATCGCCCACTCGGTTGTGGTCCAGCGCCACGGTGGAACGCTTACGTTCACCAGCGAAGTTGGCAAGGGAACTACGTTCTATGTTCGTCTGCCGCTGGATATAAAGGCAAAACCTGTCGAGGAAAAGCCGGCTTAACATCAACTTCTCGGATGGTAACCGGTTCCCTGTTTTCCAGGCACGCAAAGTGTCCTAATGTAGAGTTCGGTTTCCGCACCGCCGGCCGCCGTCTACGAGGCGCCTTTCACGAACGCCAGTGAGGTGGTCGGCATGGAGACAGTCACGTCACCTGTAAGCACGCGCCGGGCGTGCAAGTTCTTGAGCTTGGAGAGAAGCGTCGCGGTAACCGCCTGACCTCTGGAGACGAGCAACGTTCCCTCGCCCGTCCGGATCTCCTGTTGGATGATCATGCCGTTCGCCAGCGCATCGATCTTGCACTGCCGCACATCGCCGACTTCGGAGTTCGGATCCAACTCCACCAGCGCCCGGAAGAATTCCGGACTGAAGTGCTTGTTTTGGCGAGTCAGGCTGTGCACCGCCTCGCTGCGCGATGCCCCCTTGTGTATGAGGTTTTCGTAGGCCAGGGTCAGCCGGAGTATTTCCGTTCCCAGCCGCATGTCCACCATTGCCGGATCGAGGGCGCTGGACTCGGGTAGCGGCCGGTGCTGGTGTTCGATCATTCTTGCGATGGCCTCTAGGCGGGGGATTCTGGAAAGCAGATCGTAGGCGACACTGGGATGTGCATCATATTGTGCCTGCTCGGTTGGGGAGAGCTTCTGACCGGCATAGACGGCCTCGATGGTTTCCGAAGGCAGCGTGACGCAACCCAGTTGCGACATCATGGCCGCGACCTCATGCTGCCAAACGTTGGGCAGCTTCATCGAGGTTACGACGTGGTGGATATAGCGGCGGGCTCGCTCGGCGCGGCTGAAGGCGGCGGGATTGACCAGGCTGAGCACTTCGGTGAGCACCTGAATGGTGCCGCTAAGGGTTTGTTCCAGCAGTTGCTTTTCAGCGATGACCATGCGATATTGCACCAGCGCCGCAGTCAGTGTTTTTCCCATCGTCTCCTTGCTGCAGGGCTTATTGAGAAAACGGAAGATGCTGCCCTCGTTGATGGCGTCGATGGCCGTGTTCATGTCGGCGTTCCCCGTAAGCATGACGCGGATGGTGTCGGGTGACTGTGTCTTGATTTTGGTCAACAGTTGAATGCCATCCATTCCCGGCATTCGCATGTCGGAAACCACGACCGCATAGGGGCCGCTGTCGGCAACGAGTTTCAGCGCTTGCTCACCCCCCAGGGCCGTCTCCATCAGAAAGTCGCGGCTTAAACTGCGCCGGTACCCGTCGAGGATGTTGTAATCGTCGTCCACCAGAAGAACTTTTTCAGCCATGGCTTTCCTCTTTCTCATTTCCCGCAAGCGTATTTCCCGCGAGTTGCAAATCTTCATCGAGCTGGTCGCGCCACGCCTTTTCTCGTTCCGCGCAACCAATTCCGGCCAGGAAGGCCGCGTCGACCGGGATCCGGTCGCGCAGGCGCGATCTGCTTTTCTCGTCGTGATAGGCGCTCGCCACGTGCACCGCGGCCAGCGGCGAAAACTTCACGCTCAAGCTCCCGGCGGGGTCGTGGTGCCAGGCAACCGCTTCGACAATCGTGCTCGGCAGTCCCCACAAGCCAAACAGATAGGCCGCCACCTGGGCATGGCTACAGCCCAACAGTTCGCGTTCCGCTGCATACAGTCCGATGTCCGCCTTCTCCATGTACTCCAGAACTTTCGCGTACTGCTCTCCCAGGGTGCAGGCGAGGATAAGTTTCCCGGCATCATGCAGCAGCCCCGCGGTGAAAGACTCCTCCTGAATGTGCTTCTCGGCTTTTTCGAGGCGCGCAATTTTCCGGGCACTATTGCTCACTGCCAGAGAGTGGTCGGAAATCTGCCGCATATCGTCGGCACTCAGCAGCCGGCTTTGAAACTGCTCGAATACGTGTGCCGTCAGCACTAGCGTCCGCAGCGTGTCCAACCCGAGAAGTTGAACGGCGTGCGAAGCGCTGGAGATGGTGCAAGGCAGGCAAAAGAAAGCCGAGTTCACCAGCTTCAGGATCTTCGCCGTCATGGCCATGTCGGCTGCAATCAGTTCGTCGATCTTTTGCAGCGATGGCTCCGGACGGCGCAACTCTTCGTTCAGTTGGAGGAAAGAGGCGGGCAGGCTCGGCAGGTAATCGAGCTTGGTTACGATCTCGCGCAGAGCCGGATTCTGCAGCAGATCTTTGAGTGCAAAGGCGCGTGTCAGGCGGGACTTCAGCTCTTCCGCTTCGCAAGGCTTGGCAACAAACTGATGCGCGGGATTAACCGAGCGCAGAATGGTCTCCCGATCCGATTGCCCCGACAGCACCATGCGCAAGGTTTGCGGGGACCGTTTTTGCACTTCCTCCAGCAACTGCGCGCCGTCCATTCCCGGCATGCGCATGTCTGTAACAATGATGTCGAAGGCTTGCCGGTCGAGCGCTTGCAGAGCTTCTGCACCGCCCTCCGCAAAAACCATTTCCCATTCCGCGTGCATGGGGCGCAGACTGCGCTTCAGCCCGGTCAGCACCATAGGCTCGTCATCCACAAATAAAATGCGTTTGGCCATGTTCATCCATCTGACGATTACGCTTCCGCCGGCTCTCCAAACGGGATGCGAATGTAGAAGGTGGTTCCCTTTCCCAGTTCGGAGTCGAACCAAATCTTTCCTCCGTGCCGCCGCACGATCGCGGTGTGGGCCAAGGCCAATCCTTGTCCCGTTCCCTTCCCCACCGGTTTGGTCGTGAAGAACGGCTCAAAAATCCGCGAGCGCGCTGCTTCTGGTATTCCCGCTCCGGTGTCGGAAATCGAGATCTCCGCCCAATCTCCGGCGCGCACGGTGGAGACGACAATCTTGCCTTTCCTTTGAGAACCGTCTCCCACGGCCTGTTCAATCGCCTGCGCGGCATTGACCAGGAGGTTCAGAATGACCTGGTTAAACTCGCCGGCGTGGCAAAGCACCCGCGGCAACTCGGGGTCAAAATGGGTTTCCATCTCCGCCACGTACTTCCACACATTGCGCGCCACGGTGATGGTGGTCTCGATCGCCTGGTTGATGTCGATTAACTTCTTCTCTTCCGATCCGGGATGCGAAAAGTCCTTCATGGCACGCACGATCTTGGTCACCCGCTGAATGCCTTCCAGCGACTGCTCGAGCGCACTCGGAATCTCCGTCTGCAGGTATTCGAAGTCCGTTCCCTGAACCAGGGCATCGAGCCGCTGCAGCGTCTGTGGCGAAATCGGCCCCGGCGTGGCCTCCTGCTGCATCTCGCGGGTAATGGAAAATAGTGTGTGAAACGCGGGCCATGATTCCTGCAAGAATCGGGTGTTATCGCCCACGTACTGAATCGGAGTGTTGATTTCGTGTGCAATGCCGGCAGCCAACTGTCCAATCGCCTCCAGTTTCTGTGCCTGCCGCAATTGTTGCCCTAGAATCTCGCGCTCGGTCACATCGGAGCCAATGATCAGAAGTTCATCTTCTTTTTCCTCGGGCCCATGGATCCAATTCAAAGTAAGCCCCAAGAATCGCGTCTCGCCATTGCTTACAAACGGGAGGGCGTCCAGGCGCCGCGGCTTCATGTCGGCGCACCAGGAATCAATCTCCGCCTGCATATCCGAACGCACCCACTGAATGCCACAGTTGGCCAAAGGCTTGTAGGCGACCTCGACGGCGCTCAAACCAAAGACGTGGCCCGCCCCCAGATTCCAGCGTCGAATCCGTCCATCGGCGCTGATGGCGATGAGAATCGACGGCACCGAGTTAATAAACTGTTCCGCTTGTTCATGCGCCCGGCGCAGCGATTCCTGGGTCGCTTTCCTCTCGGTGATATCCACAAAGGTCACGATGGCGCCAACGACTTTCCCGTCGTGTTGCACCGGACGCGACCAGTATTCGACCGGAACGCAGCTGCCGTCGGAACGCCACACCACTTCGTCGTCCACGTGCATCACGCTGCTGGTGCGGAAAGCCTGAAAGATGCAGCATTCTTCCACTGGGTATGCGGATCCGTCCGCCCGGCTGTGGTGAATGACCTCATGCATGTTCTTTCCCAGCAGGCAGCTGGCATCCGGGTAGTCGAGCATCCGCAACAGAGCTCGATTGCAGAACGTACAGTTGCCCTTCAGATCCAGGCCATAAATGGCCTCGGCGGCGGAATCGAGCAGAAGTTGCAGCCTTTCCTCGCGGTCTTGCGCTTGCTGCCGTGCGAGGACTCGATCATCGATCATCCGCGAGATGATGACGATGCGCTCCAGTTCGCCACCCCGGTTCCGCACCGCACAGGCATGAGCCTCCACATAATGCCAATCGCCGTTCTTGTGACGGTAGCGCAATTCCGCGATCACCGCGTTCGCCCCCTTCCGGGCCATGGCGTCGATGTTCCGGTGAATCAACGCCAAGTCTTCCGGGTGCACCATGCCTAGGGCGTTGTGGTCCTCCAGTTCGTGGACCGAATATCCCAGAAGCTTCTGGTACGCCGGGCTGACATAAACCGTGTTCGACCCGGGGTAATCGACGATCAGAATCAAGTCACCCGCATTTTCAGCGATGGTTCGAAACAGGCTCTCGCTTTCCTGTAGAGCTTCTTCGACCGCCTTACGCCGGCTGATGTCTTGCGCCACCCCTACGGACATATCCGACGGCAGGTGATCGGCTCGTGGCAGCAGCGTCACGGTCAGCAGAACCCACACTGGCCGCCCACTCTTGTGGACATATCGCTTCTCGATCTGGTAGCCCGTTGCCTCTCCGCCAGTGAGCCGCCGCATCCCTTGCAGGCTCAAAGCGACGTCATCCGGATGGGTAATATCCAGCATGGACCGCGCCTGAACCTCTGCGACCGTATAGCCAATGAGATCGCAAAAGGCCTGGTTGGCAAAAACACATTGGTCGTTAAGGTTAACCACCAGCAAGCCGGCGGCGGAGCACTCCACAACAGACTTGAAAATCTCCGCATTTCCTCGCAAACCGTCCGTCGACCCCACCCTAGGGGTCGAAATTTCCGGCGTAAGATTGTTGGTGGAATTCAATCTTCCTCTCCAAGTCCGACGTAAAAGCGCGGAACCGTCAAGACCACGGCAAGGAGGGTTCGAAAACCGGCTCTGGACACGATGCTCTGTGCCCGCCTCTCTTCTCCGCGCACTTGTCTTTGAGATAGTCGGCACGGAGGCCCAGCAACTTGAGCCCTGCCGTCCTGCGCTCGCGCCCTTGGTGTAGTGAAATGGTGTGGTGAAATCGGAACGGAAGGCCCGGCCACTGCGGTTCACTCCAACTGGCCAGCCGCGTTCAATTGCTCAAAAACCTCAAAGACCATGGGATCGAATTGTGTTCCCGATCTTCGTCTCAGTATCTCGAGCGCTTGTGGCTTGGGAAGGCCTTTCCGGTACGGTCGATTGGAGACGATCGCGTCATAGGAATCGGCAACCGCGAGAATGCGCGCCAGCAAACTGATCTCCTCTCCAGCCAGACCAGCCGGGTAACCGGACCCGTCGAACCATTCGTGATGTTGCGCCACCATGGGCAAGGCTTCGCGGAAACACGGGATCGGTTCGAGGATACGAACTCCGATTTTCACATGGTCCCGCATGATCTGCATTTCCTTTGGGTCGAGCGTACCGGGCTTATCCAGAACCGACGAGGGCGTCCCGATCTTCCCGATGTCGTGCAACAACCCTCCGCGTTGCATGATCTCTAAACTCTTGGCTGGCAGACCCATGTCACGCGCCATGCGCAGAGCCAGATCTGTCACCCGCTCCGAGTGGCCCGCCGTCCATTCGGATTTCGCATCAATGGCGCGGGCCAACGCCCGAAGCGTGCCCAAATCCAGTTGTTCCAGCGCTTCGATTGTGACTTTCAGTTGCTGCTTCTCGAAGCGTGCCGCGTGGTACTGTTCGACGCAGGCGCGAAGCGTCGCGAGCAGGGTTGTCCCGGAGATGGGTTTCGTAAGAAAGCGGAAAATTTGTCCCTCGTTCACCGCCCTCACGGCGATTTCCATGTCGCTCACGCCGGTCAGCATCACCCGGATGGATTCCGGGGAAACGGTGCGAACCGCCGCCAGAAACTGCGCCCCATCCATACCCGGCATGCGCATATCCGATACCACAACGGGATACGGCCCGTTATTTCTCAGCTTAGTTAGGCCTACTTCCGGGCTCTCGGCGAAGTCCGCGACAAACTCTTCGTGGATCGATCGTCGCAATCCTTCGAGCACCAGGGGTTCGTCATCCACCAGAAGAACTCGTGCTTCGTTGCCACGGCTCTTCTCCAAACCAGTACCCTGTTTCACTTTGAACCTTCCCGGTAGCCAGGCTGCTCGTTTCTGGCAAGCGCAGCGTTTCCTGCCTCGGTTCCACCAGAATCTTCCGTGCTCCGCAGAACCAGTGACCGACACGAACCGAATGCCTGCTATCCAGACCTTAATCGGCAACATTTGGCAATGACTTTAGCGACGAGGATTTACCCATGCCCCCTGCGGCAGCATGGAAACCGCCAGAGAACTCGTGTGGTATTATGCACTTACGAATCACTGTAGGCCCGTAGCTCAGTCTGGTTAGAGCGCTTCCTTGACACGGAAGAGGTCGATGGTTCGAGTCCATTCGGGCCTACCATTTCTTCTTTCCATCAGTTGCGAACGTGCGCTGCCGCTTCTTCGATCAGCGCTGCCACCTCCTTCGGGTGCGACACGTAGACCGAGTGGCTGGCTCCGGGGACTTCGACTTTGTGGCTGCCGGCCCGTGTGGCATACCAGCGTTCGAGATCGGGGTTGATCGTTCTGTCGCTTCCGGCTACCAGCATCCAGCTTGGTTTACTTCTCCACGCAGGAGTAGTGATGACTCCTCTGAAGTTCTCAGCCTTGTTCATCACCTGCGATCGCGCCATGAAGGCCGCTTGTTCCGCCGAAAGGTCGGCTGCGAAGTATTCATGAAATTGCGCCGGGTCGAGGTAAGTGAAGCCGTCGGCTGTTTTCTTTATCGCGCTAGACTTGCTGAGGTCGCTGGGGAAGCGCTTCCCGTCGTCAGACTCATTCTCTCCCGCGTCTGGCATGTGGGCCGCGATGTACACCAAACCGGCCACGGATGGATCAGTGCCCGCTTCGGTGATTACGGCTCCTCCATAACTGTGAGCGACAAGAATGCACGGTCCATCTTGTAGGGCAAGGACGCGCTTCGTTGCTGCGATATCCTCTTGGAACGTCGTCTCCGGTTCCTGCACGATGGTGACGTTGTAGCCGTCTTTGACGAGAATGTCGTAGACGCCTTTCCAGCCAGAGCCGTCTGCCCACGCGCCGTGAACCAGTACAACGTTCTTCGCCGGATGGTTCTGCGCTTGGACGGTTGCCACTGCTAGCGTTACAAGCAATGCCACGTGGACAAAACCGAAGTTGCGTGTGACTTGAAACATACAAACTCTCCCTTCGCATTGGATATAGAGTTATTCGGAGATCCTCAAGTGACCATCGTTGCTGCTGCGCATAGCAACTTGTACGTAAGCATTATTTTTATCCTGCTAAGCCGATGGTGAGCACATGACTGGGATCAAGATTTTCGACCACCCCCAAATACGCCAGTCGGAGGTTGACCGCAAAATGCAGCAGGTCGGGACGAGGGTTGGTACCCATGATGTCCTCTCCAAAAGAAAACCTGGCGATGCCGGGTTCCCCACAAACAGATGGCCGCAATTGTATTAAATCGGAAGAATTGCATAAAGCCGGTTTGTTTGAACTGCCCTCGCCTGCAATGTTCGATACGCACCAGCCCTCACAAGAATGGAGGAGGCGATTATGAACGAACAAACGAGTCTGCTCGTGCCTATGATTTCTTTGCATCCTCTTCACCAATCCATGACGGTTCCGATTCGGGTCACCTACGTCCTTTTGTTTCGCGATTTGTGTAGTCACTTCCTATCTTTGAGCCGCCATTCCTTCTAGTCTGTTGCTCTGCGGGCATTGTTTGAGTAGTAAGAACCATGCCCGTGAGAGCTCACGATGAAACCGATTCGCACCTTCCAAGTCCGCCCCTCCTTGCCACCATCTCTCGCGCCGCTTTTGGAGATCGCCCATAACCTGCGTTGGAGTTGGGATCACGCTGCCATCGAACTGTTTCGCAGGATCGACCGCGATCTTTGGGAATCCTCTGGCCACAACCCCGTCCTCCTGTTGGGAACGGTGGATCAAAGCGCTCTGGAAGCGGCCGCCTCCGACGATTCTTTTCTCGCGCACATGACCGGAGTGGCCGAGACTCTGAGGTTTTACGTCTCCGGAGAGGGCGATTGGTACGCCCGAGACCACGCTAAAGACGAACTGCTGGTCGCATACTTCTCGGCTGAATTCGGCATCACCGAGTGCTTGTCGATCTTCGCCGGCGGCCTCGGGGTGCTGGCCGGCGATCACCTCAAGGCGGCCAGCGACTTGGGATTGCCGCTCGTCGGCGTGGGATTGCTCTATCAACAAGGATATTTCCGCCAATACCTCAACGGCGCCGGTTGGCAGCAGGAAGCCTACGAGGACAACGACTTTCACACCTTACCGATCCGACTGGTTCCTGGTGTGAAAGTTCAGGTGGATTTAGCCCATGGACCGGTGACGGCGCAAGTCTGGTCGGCCACGGTAGGACGCCTGCAGCTGTTTCTGCTCGACACCAATACGGCCGAGAATTCTCCGGAAGACCGCAAGATTACCTACCAGCTTTACGGTGGCGATCTCGAAATGCGGCTCAAGCAGGAAATTCTTCTCGGCATTGGCGGGTATCGCGCTCTCGAAGTGATGGGGCTGAAACCCACGGTCTATCACATGAATGAGGGCCATTCCGCCTTCCTTAGCCTGGAGCGCGTGGTGCGCTTGATGGAGACGCGGCATATTTCGTTCAAGGAGGCAAAAACGCTGGCCTCCGCCAGCCTGATCTTCACCACCCACACTCCGGTCGCCGCCGGGCACGATTATTTCCCTCCAGGCTTGGTCGAACACTACTTCGGAAAATACATGCAGCGTCTGGGAATTTCTCCGGCTGAGTTCCTCGGTTTGGGCCGCCAGAATCCAGCCAATAACTCCGAGGATTTCTGCATGACCGTACTGGCGCTCCGTTTGGCTTGTTTCAGCAACGGCGTCAGTAAACTGCACGGCGAAGTTTCCCGGCGCATGTGGAACAGCATTTGGGAAGGTGTTCCGGAAACCGAGGTTCCCATCGGACACGTCACCAACGGCGTGCACTTTCGCAGCTGGGTTTCCTTCGAAATGAATCAGCTCTACGACCGCTATCTCGGACCCAAGTGGCGCGAGGAACCGGCCGATTCGAAATTATGGGAACGCGCCGAATCCATTCCTGCCGGTGAACTGTGGCGGACGCACGAAAGGCGCCGCGAGCGGCTCGTCACCTACGCTCGGCAACGATTGCGCGCCCAGCTTCTGAGCCGTGGGGCGCCGCAAGCGGCCATCGACGACGCGGAAGAAGTACTCAGCCCGGATATTCTCACCATCGGTTTTGGACGTCGTTTTGCCTCCTACAAGCGCGCCACTCTCCTGATTCGCAATCCCCAGCGGCTAGGCAAAATCTTGAACGACCCGGCGCGCCCGGTCCAGATCATCTATGCCGGCAAGGCTCATCCCCACGACGACAACGGAAAACAACTGGTGCAGTCGATCGTCGAATTGGCGCGGCGTCCCGAGTTCCGCCGCCGGATCGTTTTCCTCGAGAACTACGACGTAGCCTCGGCACGTTACATGCTCCAGGGCTCGGACGTTTGGCTGAACACACCGCTTCGCCCGCAAGAAGCAAGCGGCACCAGCGGGATGAAAGCGCAAGCGAATGGCGTCCTCAATCTCAGCACGCTCGACGGATGGTGGGATGAGGCTTGGGAGATCGGCGTCCGCCGCTACGCGGATATTGGTTGGGCCATTGGCCGCGGTGAAACCTATAGCGACCCGTCGCGTCAAGACGAGGTGGAATCCGAAGCCCTCTACGACCTTCTGGAAGGTGAGATTGTCCCGGCATTTTACGAACGCCGCGCCGATGGCTTGCCCCGCAAGTGGATTGCCCGCATGAAGTCCTCGATCGCGATGCTGTGCCCCGAGTTCAACATGCATCGCATGGTCAAGCAATACACCAACGAGTACTATCTGTTGGCGCACAACCGTTTTCGCGAGCTGAACGCGGAAAATGGCGCGAAGGCCCTGCAACTGGCGGCGTGGCTCAGCAAAGTAGAGATGGCATGGCCTCGCCTGCGGATCGACTCCATCAACGACAGCGTCCCTGAACTTGCATTGGGAGCCAGTCTGGAACTGTCGGCCAAGGTGTTTCTTGACACGCTCACAGCCGACGATGTTACCGTCGAGAGTGTCGTGGGGAGAGTAAGCGCGGACGGGGAGTTGACCGACTTTGTTACGACCCCGATGCAAGCGCGCGAACCAGACTTCTCTGGCAGCTACGTCTTCCACTCTTTAGTTCAGCCCACTGCGCGCAGTGGTATGTACGGATTTGCCATCCGAGTTTTGCCCAGACATGCGAACTCGCTAAGTCCCTTCCTCCCCGGCTTGATTCTCTGGGCAGGAAATGGTCTTTCGCAGCAAGCTAACAGCTTTGTCGCCACGTCCGGAACTTGAGACAATAATCCATTCCGATATTTAAGGCGCCGGGCTTTTCCCCATAAGATACTGATCGAACCAGGCAATTGTGCGCCGGATGGAGTCGATCTGGTTCTCCCGTTTCACGAACCCGTGACCTTCATTCGCGTAATAGTGAACATCCACCACGCGCCCCTCTTTCTTAAGGATCTCGACGACCTGTTGCGCCTCCTCCTTCGGCACCCTCGGATCGTTGTCGCCCTGCAGCACGAGTAACGGAGCCTTCTCGTTGCGAATGTAAGTGATCGGCGAGTCCTCTTCATAGACCTTGCGATTCTTTTCGGGATTGCCCAAAAGCGCCTTCAGGTACTCATCCAACTCCGGGTCTGAACTCTTCAGCATCGACAACCAATTGATGATCCCGTACTCTTCTACGGCCGCAGCCCAGATATCGGGAGTCTTCCCGATGGCCATGAGGGTCATGAAGCCCCCATAAGACCCTCCCGTGATGCCGATTTTTCTGGGATCAACGTAACCTGTGGCTTTGAGGAACTCTACTCCGGCGATCTCGTCTTTGAGGTCGCCGCCGCCCAAGTCCTGAAAATTAGCTTTTTGAAAATCCAAACCATAACCAGTGGAGCCTCGCGGGTTGGGGGCGATGCAGATGTATCCCCGCGAAGTTAGAGCCGCCACCCGCGTGTTCCAATAATCGACCATCTGCCCAGTAGGTCCGCCATGCGGCAGAACTAGCGCGGGATTGCTCCCGTCGCGTTTCAGATTGAACGGCACCCAGAGCAATGCAGTAATGATTTTTCCGTCGAAGCTTTTGTAGTGGACAATCTGGGAGGGCGGAAGTGGAGTAGCGCGCAAGCTGGCAATCTCGGAGAAAGTCAACTGCTCGGCATGGCGAGTATGGAGGTTGTAGACCCAAAGGTCGCCGGGCTGATTGGAGGCCTCGTGGGAAACGATCACGCGGTCTCCCTGCGGCGCGAACTCGGTGGGATTGCCCGAGAAAGAATTCAAGCCGTGTGGCAGGCCCACCTTTTCCGCATGGTTGGTTGCGCGATCGACAATATATGCGTCGATCACCCCGTCTTCATTCACCGTATAGGAGTAGCTCTTGCCGTCGGGTGAAAAATCCCCGGCGTAGGCTTCCCATTTCAGATCGGTGACCATGGTGACTTTCCGGGTGGTGACGTCGAGAAGGGCGACGTTGATATAGCCGCCCTTGGCATCCGCGCTCATCAACAGCGTCCTGTCGTCGGGCGAAAGCGATGCGGCGAGATAGCGAACCGTGCCCTGGTGGGAGGTGAGATTCTCCGTTTTCCCCGTCGCTACATCGATACGATATACGTCCGCGTCGGTATAGGGAGGATTCCTGCGGTTGGCGTAGATGGTCTTGTCGTCGCTACTCCAAGCCACCACGTTCCAGGAGTAGCCGGGTTGCTGTTCATGGGTCAACAACTGCACCTTGCGGGTTTTCCAGTCGAGCAGGGCAACGTCATACTGCGATCCGTCCTTAGGCTTGTAGTCGAAAGCAATGGTGCGGCCATCGTGCGACCAAACCGGATCCTGCTCGCGAATGGCAGGCGTGTTGGTGAGGTTGATAATCTCTCCGCCGTCGCTCGGGATCGCGTATAGATCCCAGAGTTCATCGCCCGCGTGGTCCTGCTCGTAGACAATCCATTTGCCGTCGGGCGACCAGACGGGGCTATACTGCCGCTCGTCCGACTGCGTTAGTTGGATCGGCCACCCGCCCGAGGCGTTCACCTTCCACAGATTGGTGCGGCCGGCAAGGTCACTGACAAAAGCGATTTGCCGTCCGTCCGGCGACCAGGACGCGCCAAACACACTTTTCGTGTAATAAAGGTCGTCGATAGGAGCCGGCCGCGCGCCCGAGTTTGACGCCGAGACCACCGACTTCGGATCGGTGAGCGCGCGGTCATCAGGTCCGGTCGAGGCGGCCAAGCCCGTGCACAAACCGCAGCAGATCACAACCAACAACGCCAGCAATTGGCGGATTCGCATACCAACCTCTTTCCAGCCAGCTCTTTCCAACCAGGTCCGACCCTGTGCGTTGAACGTGCTACTAGCGCAGTCGTGCACTACGGATGGGGTCTGGGAGTTTATTCGAGTCATTGATATATCACGGATCGTCCAATCTGGAAAGCCGCAAGCGATAATTTCAGCGGCGTCCCGGCTGTTACTCGGCCGCGAAACGTGGTAAAACCGAGCCAAATGATTGGCTCCGCCAAGCGCGCAACGCTGTGGGCGAGTCGACTTTATAGATTGCTGAAAATCTCGATTTTTTGCTTTTGGGTGGCGCAGCGGTTCACCGCTGCGATAACAGCTCTATTTTTCACGGAAGGCTTTAGCCCCTGAGGGTGACTGCGGCACGCTCCATAAGCTTTAGCAATCTGTTTGCCCGAAACAGAAAGGGTTGCCATGACCACCGAAACGAACACACTGACGTCGCCGGATAAAACCGCGATCGCAGACACAAAAACTGAGAAGCACGCTCCAGCACGAATTCTCGCCAATTACGTGGGTGGCCATTGGGTCACGGCGTCGGCATCCGGCCGGCTCGACGTGACGAACCCGGCCAGCGGCGAGGTATTGGCGTGCGTCCCGTTGTCGGGAGTTGCCGACGTCGAAGCTGCGGTAGCCGCCGCCAGCGCCGCGCTGCAGGACTGGCGCTCCCGTTCGGTGGGCGAGCGCACCGAATTCATCTACGCCTTACGCGAGAAGTTCCGCCAGAGAATCGACGAGCTCGCAGCCTCGATAACGCGCGAAGGCGGCAAAGTCCTCTCCGATGCGCGAGCGGAGATCTCCCGCAGCATCGAGGTCCTCGAAGTAGCCTGTGCCACTCCCATGACCATGCAGGGACGCATTCTGGAAGGCGTGGCGCGCGGCATCAACACGGAAACCATTCGCCAGCCGATCGGTGTCTGCGCCGCCATCACGCCCTTCAACTTTCCCGCCATGGTGCCCATGTGGTTCCTGCCGTTTGCCATCGCCTGCGGAAACACGTTCGTGTTGAAGCCATCGGAGCAGGTTCCACTCACAGCCGAGTTGATCTTTCACATCTTCGAAGAGATCGGATTGCCGCCCGGAGTGGTGAATCTGGTGCATGGCGCGCACGATGCCGTCAACGCGATTCTAGATAGCCCCGCGATTCGCGCCGTTTCCTTCGTCGGCTCGGTCAACACGGCGAAGTACATTTACCGCCGCGCGGCAGAGAATGGAAAACGGGTGCAGGCCCTCGGTGGCGCCAAAAATTACATGATCGTGATGCCCGATGCGGTTGTCGATAAAACGGTGACCAACATCCTCGGCAGCGCCTTCGGCAACGCGGGTCAGCGCTGCATGGCGGGATCGGTGCTCGTAACCGTGGGCTCCGCGCAAGCAGTGATCATGGCACGGTTGAAAGCCGAGGCCGAGAAGCTCATTGCGGGAGACGGCAGAGACGCGAAAGTAAGCCTTGGGCCTGTGATTTCGCACGTCGCTTGCGAGCGCATTCATGAAGCAATCGAGAACGGTATCCAAGAAGGCGCGGAGTTGCTGGTGGACGGACGGCGTCCCGTGGGAGTTCCGGCGGGAGGAAATTTTGTTGGCCCCACGATTCTGAACCACGTGAAACCCGGCATGAGCGTGGCGCGCGAGGAAATCTTTGGCCCCGTGCTTTCCGTGATGCATGTCGACACGCTTGACGAAGCGATTGCGCTGGTCAATAGCGATCCGCGGGGCAATGGCACTTCGATCTTCACCGAGAACGGCGCGGCCGTGCGCGAATACAGCCGCCGCATCGAAGTCGGCATGGTGGGCGTGAATATCGGAGTGGCCGCATCACCCGCGTATTTCCCATTTTCCGGCTGGAAGGATTCGTTCTTCGGCGATCTTCACGTCCATGGCTGGGATGCAGTCGAGTTCTTCACCCGGAAAAAAACGGTGACCTCGCGCTATTTCTCGGCGGGAGAAACAGGAAAGTATTTCGTGGAGCAGGGCGACAAATAACAGTAACTAAGAATAAATAGAAACTGGCAGGGACGGAAGCGCACGCACGTCCCTCGCCAGCATTGCTCATCCACTAGTCAGTCTAGTGGGTGAACGAAACATTCAGACCAGTGGCAAACTGCACGTCATTCCGCTCGATCCGCGGTGAAGCGGCTGGAGGGTTGGTATCAAAAGTATCCACCAACGAGTTCTGCCATCCCAGCCACTTGTTGAGCTTGGTCACCGTTCCCAAGTTGAGGGTGCCGCGGAATTGCCCCGAATTGCTGAGGTCCGGGTAAAGCAAGAAGCTCTGCGTAATCACCGTGGCTCTCGCTTTCCCCATCCTGTGCGTGAAGGTCTCGCCCAGCGTTAAAGCCGCCAAACTCTCTTTATAAGAGTAGATGGGTGGCGGTGGAACCGGACTGGGAACACCAGAAAAGCTCTCATGCGTGTAGTTCAATCCGGCAAGCACATCGAGTGTAGTGGCCGCATTCTTGATCGCGTGTACACCTAGACCGCCTCCCAGAATGTAGCGGAGATCCAGGTCTTGCAGCCCGTTGGTAAAGAAGTCCGCACTCCCAAATCCGAATGCGCGCCCCGCAAAATCGTGGTCGTAGCGAGCCCCACCGCCCGTCGAGTTCGCCGTGGTCAATGCCGCCGGCTTGTCGGTAGTGGCATAGATCGTGTTGGTATAAAGAGCCAGCTTGTCGTGGGCCCCCGTGCGCACCGCATTAAACCCAACGTTCAGATTCTTGGTTTCGCTGTTGCCGCCCGTCACGGCAAAACCAACATTCACGCCGCCCGCCCAGCCTTCGTCCCAGCCCGGATGCAGTTTCTTCTCGTAGGCTGTCTGCTCGGCCGGACTACGCAGCAGCGTAACCGAGGAAATCGGCGCTTCGACCGAGCCTGCGCCTTTTGTGGCGACCACTACATCGGTGCCGCTAGTCGTCACCGGGCCCACTGCAGTCTTGCCTCCCATCGTTACGTTCAAATCGCCGCTCGACGTCAGACTCTGAATCGCATCGAACTTTACCGTCACATCGCCCGCGTAGTCGGTTTTAATCACCAACGTCTTACCGTCGGATTTGGTGATTGATCCCGTTAACCGATCGCCGTTCTTAAGCACAACCTGGTCGGCCAGCGCTGGAATCGTGAATAACATAGACAATAAAAGACCTGCCACTAATTTCCTATGCACAGAAAGCCTCCTGGGTTATTCAAGAATTGATTGGAATTTTTACACCCGTTGAACACCACCGCAATCCACGGTCAGACCGTGGTGACAGAACTTTCCCACGTTGGAAGCAGCTTATTGCTGGATTTTTGGATTATATCGAACTAGCGACTCTTCCCGAGGACCTGCCAGCCAAATTATTCCGCAACATCAGGCCTTGATTTCGGGCTTATCTTCGGAGGATTTGGTTTCAGGAGGTTTGGTTTCCGCAGACTTGGTTTCAGTCTTGGTCTCGGCCTTGGCACTCTGATCCTTCATACCCTCTCTCAGGGCGCGAATGCCCTCGCCCAACCCCTTGCCCAACTCCGGTAATTTCCTCGGGCCAAAGATCAGCAACGCGATGACAAAGATCACCAGCAGATGCAAGGGTTGAAACAAGCCTTCAAACATAAAACCTCCGAACCGGACGTGCGGGACCGGCTACAGCGGACACAACCAATATACAGTCTACCGCAATCGCCCCGGCGCGGTCTCCCGATTCCGGCGGCGACCGGGAACTCCCCACACACCGCTGGTGCATGTCCCGGCAAATTACTTCCGTGACCTATCGGCAAAACCACCGCCGGACTATTTTGACCACAGGGCAATTTCCACGCGCCAAAACCGCCGGAGGGCTTCGTGAAACGCTGTATCCTGAGATCACTTTTGTTGTTGCTGGCGGCAGTTCCCCTGCAGGCCGAACAAGCTCCGACCACTCCCGCCGACGTCATTTTCCTGTGGCTCGCGGGAGGCATATCGAGCGCCAGGATCCAGCGTTTGGCCCAAACGCCGGACGAAACATGGTTGCTTTCCTGCCCGGCAACGATGCAATGCACTCGGCAATGCACCCGCGCCCTGCAAAAGGCTGGCGCGGACACGGCCTTGATTCAAAGCCTCGCGCGCCAGGCTGTCGATCCGAAGGCCGGAACGGAGCCAGGGCCGAAAGCAAGTCGCTTGCACCCTTCCTGCAACTGCTCCACGTCCGCCGCCCAAATCGCCGCGCTGGTTCACGACAAGAACTTCGCCGCCGCCGAAGACAAACTACATGCCGCGCTGCGCGACGATGCCGGAGACTCTTCGTCGAATATCGCTCTGCTGCATTTTGTTCTCGGGACCGTCCTGCGCCGCGACGAACGGTTTGACGAAGCGCTTGACGAATTCACCGAATCCTCGCGCCTGATGCCCGGTTTCCCAGAAACCCACAGCCAGCTTTCTTACCTCTTTTACCGCACCGACGATGCCGGTAACGCCCTGGCCGAAGCCCGCACGGCTCTCAGCATGGATCCCGCCAACGCCGAGGCCTATCGCTATCTCGGACTCGCGCTCTACGCCGACGGTCACTATGATGCTGCCTTGCACGCGTTCGACGAAGCGCTAACGCGTGAGCCCGAGGGCTCCCCAGCCAACGCCGACGTCTACTTCGACATGGGGATCACCCACCGCGATCAGGGTGATCCGCGCCGCGCCGCCATCGCCTATCGCCATGCTCTCAGCCTGCGCCCCGATTATTGGGAGGCCTACAGCAATCTTGGCGTCGTCCTCCACGATCAGGGCAAGCTCGATGAGGCCATCGCCGAATATCGCGCCGCCAAGCGTCTGAATCCCGACGAAGCGAGCGTCCGCAACAACCTCGCCAATACTCTTTGCGACAAAGAAGACTTTGACGGCGCCATCGCGGAATTCAAGGATCTCTATCGTCAGAGTCCAGGGTGGGAAGGCGGTCATAACTGCCTGGCCCGCGCCTATATGTCCAAGCGCAACTATCCTTCTGCCATTCGCGAGTTGCACGCCGCCATCGCTGCCAATCCCACCGGGGCCGCTGAACATCGCGTTCTAGGCCAGGCCCTCCTGCTTTCCGGAAAGGACGAGGAAGCCGTAGAAGTGCTGCGCCAGGCGGTTGCGCTCAATCCCGACTCCGGCCTCGGCCATCGCTATCTTGGCACTGCGCTCGTGAACACCCAACACCTGGCAGAGGCGGAGAAGGAATTTCGCGAAGCCCTCCGCCTAGAGCCAAGCGCTCAGAATCACTATTCCCTGGCCGCCTGTCTGATGGCTCTTGACCATTACGAAGACGCTCTCGCGGAACTCGAAATCGCTTCCCGCATGGATCCGAGCGAAAACCTTTACCGCGCTCGCATGCAGGAGGTAGTCAGGCTGCTCACCACCTCGAAGTAAAACTGCTGCGGGAGTCCCTAACCCGTTACCTTGGCCATGCACTGACGTGCATCGCATGCGTCTCGCAATCAACCTAAAATATGACAGGAAAACGCGGCGCCGTTCATGCGAAAAGTTGAACCGCCGCCAGGGCCATCATTTCGAGGCGATCACCGCTATGGAATCCACTGGTGCTAAGCAAGCCCGGGAAAAATCCGTCAACTCCGCTGCACGATCTACTTCTGAGCGCCCTGCGCCAGAAAGCTCGGCGCCCGAGTTTGCCGCGGCGCCCGAAGTCAAGTCCGTCGGCTACGGCCTGCCGTGCGCGCGCTGCCACGCCTACTATCCCGCGGACATGCACGTCTGCCCCATCTGCAAGTCGTCGGTACGGGTCTCGCCCACCGCGCCGGTAGCGCCGCCCGTCTCCGCTGCCGCGTCGCAACCCGCAGCCGGCGCAGGCATCGACAGCGAACGCGAACGTTTGTTGAAAGAGCTCAAGTCCCAGGCTTTCGCTTCTCACACTCAGATCAACGCCGCCGCCACTTTCCGTTGCGTTCTCGAACATCAGCATACCGGGTCCACCGAACCCGCGGCGGTGTGCCACAGTTGCTACGGCGAAGCCCGCCAGCAAGCCGACCGCATGGAAGCCGCCCTTCACATGGACGCGAAAGATGCGGCTAAGATTGTCTATGAAGCAGTCTGGGCGGATACCTCCGATCCGAACACGACCTACCTGAACGCCGCCACGGCCCTGCTGTCGGAGTTACGCAAACGCGCCGGCATCGGCCTCCTCCTAGGCGCAAATCAGCCCCTGGCGCACTAGCAACCGTGTGAAAGCGGGCCTCCACCCGCTTGGATGGACCAAAGCATCGTCTCGCTTCGTCCCTCGTACCGATGACAACTGCAGCGGATTTCTCCGTTGTTCGTGCAACTTTCCCACCCGCTCCACATCTTATTTTTGTGGAGAGATGACATGTCCGAAAAGACGGCGGAGCAACTCACCGACAAAATCAAGAAAACCGAAGCCGAGTGGCGTCAGCAGCTTACTCCCGAGCAGTACCAGGTAGCCCGCGCCTGCGGCACCGAGCCCGCTTTCACCGGCAAGTACTGGAACAAGCATGACGACGGAACGTATCACTGCATCTGCTGTGGCGCCCTGCTGTTTGGTTCGGAAACAAAATTTGATTCGGGAACCGGATGGCCGAGTTTTTTCGCTGCCGCCGACCGCAAGAACATCAGCGAGCACACCGACACCAGTTACGGTATGACTCGCACCGAGGCACGTTGCGCCAAGTGCGATGCGCATTTGGGTCACGTCTTTCCCGACGGCCCCGGCCCCACCGGCCTGCGCTACTGCATGAACTCAGCCTCTCTCGACTTCAAACCGAAGAAATAAGCGCACGAAATAACAGAACAGAAAAACAAATGGAGTGCGGGCTGGTTTGCCGGGCACTCCATCTTGTTTTGCGCTGAACTTGTCTGCGCTCAACGTCGCGAGATTACGCGGTGCCCGCAGTGGCGGCCATTGCCTTGGGTGGCTCGGGCTTGTTCTGCGCTTGCGCCTGCACTTGCGTTTTCTGATCTCTCTTCTCGGGGTTGCGCACTTCGACGCCGCCCTTGAGAATCGCGCCTTCTTCGATGCTGATGCGATGCGTGATCACGTCGCCCGAGAGCATGCCTTCGCTGCGCACGTCCAACCGGTCCGCGCACTCGACGTTGCCCTGCACCTTGCCCATAATCACAATTTCTTTGGCGGTAATGTTCGCCGTCACGTTTCCGTTGCGGCCGACAGTAACCCGATTCTCGGGAAAGCTGATCGTGCCTTCAACTCGTCCGTCAATGAACAGCGATTCTGCGCCCGACACGTCTCCCTTGATGACGAGCGTGCGCCCGATGTTGGCCTGATCCATGGGTGAGGTGGCCGGCTTCACCGGAGTGTAACTGTTCGTGGGCGGGACTGCGTTTGGAGAGTACTTCGATTCCGGAGACTGCAACATGAATAACCTCACTTAAGTTCCGCACCGCAGCGGAATTCGTCCTGCGGTTACGGTCGATAGGCTTTCAACGGCAAGGAGAGAATCGCACGAAAAGACGTATTACGACAGGTTACCGAAGTGTACGGAGGGTCCGACGCAGTCGTTCATCTGGGAGGTGCTCAAAGGTGAGGTGCTCAAAGGTCGCTGAGCTAGGCAGTGGGTTTTCCTGAGACCTGAGAGCCCGACACCTGACCCCTGCCCTCAACACGGAATCTCCCATCCTTCATCCTTCATCTTCCGATTCGTCCAGTGCTGCAGTTGCTCGAAAACCACAGGTTCAATCACCACAAATCGCAACCCAGCTCTGCCCCCGGCATCGGCCCATACTAAGCGCCCTTTCGCGTGGATCACCGTTTCGCTCTCCGGCAACAGAAAGCTGACGTCGACTAACCCCGCAAAACCGGTGGGATCGCTCACCACATCGAGTCCCATACCTCCCGTGCTCAGGTTGACCGCCTGCACCTGCAATTCTTTCCCGTGCGCATTTTTCAAAGTCACCGACAGATTCACTTTGGCGCGAAAGAACTTTTGCTGCTCCTCACTGATCACGCCAAGCCTCGCCGAAGCCTCGCCCGACGGCACGTTGATCTCATACTCGCGCAGCTTGCGGCTCAGCGTGCGCCGCGAAATTCCCAGGTACTCCGCGGCCTGCGCGCGATGTCCACTGGTTTGCTCGAGCGCACGAATGATCATCTGCTCTTCCATGTTTTCCAGGTTGCCGAGCGGCACTGCCCCCGTCGCCGTCGAAGCCGCCCGTTCACCGCGCAGTTCGGCCGTAACCTCGGCGCCAGTAATCTGCCGTTCCTCTGTTGCCATGGCCAGCTTCGCGACCAGATTCCTGAGTTCGCGAATGTTACCAGGCCAAGGATGGCCTTGCAGCACACTCAGTGCCTCTCGACTGAAAGTTTTGTCGGGAGCTTTCAGCGACAGAAAATGACGCGCCAGCGCCGCAATGTCTTCGGGACGCTCGCGCAATGGCGGAACCCGTAATTGAAACTGGCTGAGCCGGTGAAATAAGTCTTTGCGGAATCGCCCCTCTTGCACGGCTTGCTCAAGGTCCTGATTGGTGGCCGCAACCACGCGCACATCGACGGTGATTTTGCGATTGCCACCCAACCGGTAATACGGTTGGCCGTCCAGAACACGCAGCAGCTTCACTTGAATTTGCGGCTGCAATTCACCGATCTCGTCGAGAAAGATTGTGCTCTTGTCCGCCAGTTCAAACAAACCCGGCTTCGACGAATCCGCCCCGCTGAACGCTCCCTTTTCGTAGCCGAACAGTTCACTTTCCACCAGATGTTCGGGCAGGGCCGCGCAGTTGATATCGATCAGAGCCTGTTTGTGGCGATAGGAGGACCCGTGAATCGTGCGCGCCACTAACTCTTTGCCCGTGCCGGTTTCGCCAGTTACCAGCACGGTCTCGGTGTGTCCCGCTACGCGGTCCACCATGCCCATGAACTTGTGCATGATGGGGCTGGCGATCAGAAATTGTGTGCCGTCGATTTCCCGCCGCGTCAGTGTGGCGCGGCTGGACGCGCTCGCGGCCCGCGGCTGCAAAAGCTCGTTGCCCGCAATTCCCAGAATCGCCACGGGCGCTGCCTTAGCATCGCGCAACACCGTCAAACAGAGCTGAACATCTATCTCCTGACCGCCTTTACCGCGGCAGCGAAGTGCTCCCTCGAATCGCCCCTTTTCGAGAACGTCAGCCATCGCTTGCGATGGGAAAACCATCTGCTGTCCAGAAGCATAAAAGTCGGCGACATTCCGCCCGACCAGGTCCATCGGCACAAATCCAAAGCGATCGCTCTGCTGACCTTCACCCTGATTGCAGCCAGTGACGATTCCGCGAAGGTCAACGGTAAAAACAAAGATCGCATCCTGCAACTGGTCCAGGCTTTCGCTTACAGGTTTCTGGGTGTTCTTCGCCGGTGCACTCTTCGTTAGCGCAGTCTTCGATGGCCCGGCCTTCGATGAGATTGCCATTTTTCTGTGATTAGCAGCAGGGGAACGTCATTTCACGCCGTGACCGCTGGCGCCGTTAATATCTGGCAAAACGGGTCAGGTGAACGCAAACACTCGCCCCTTAGATGCTGCCATAATCTCGATCACTTCGTGGGACGCTTCCGCACTTCCGCTGACACCGAAGTAACTAATTGAAGTTGCTAACTCGCATGAAGTCCGGTTCCCGATTCCGCTCGTCTCCTTAGTTACTTAGGTCAGTACCGTCGTCTTTAGATAAAGACCTACCATTGCATACAACGATAGAGCAGAATCTTAACCACGGCGGGAACCGGTCTTCGACTGCGCCAGAACGATCGGTACGCATCAGTGTTGCCGATCGAACCGGGTTATAGGAATGCAATTCTAGAACGTGGATGCGCGGTTACACGCGATTTGAGCAGCGGTTGCATTGGGTCTAATGTCTATTCGCGCAAGACTGTTTATCGGAGCGACAGCAGCGCTCGGCGTGTGGGCGCTGGCGGATTCCCTTTGGCACTGGCAGAGTGTCGACCTCAGCCGATTTGTCTGCTACCTCCTCATCGCGGTTATCGCTTCCAGTCTCAAAATTCAGCTGCCCGGCATCGACGGCACCATGTCCGTCAATTTCCTCTTCATTCTGCTGGGTGTGATCGAACTGAACCTTCCCGAGACGCTGATTCTCGGTTGCACCGCCACCCTGGCGCAATGCGTACTCGGAGCAAGGCAGAAGCCGGTTCCGATCAAAGTTATTTTCAACGTCTTCAGCATGATGGCCAACGCCATCGTCCTCTCGTACTTCGCCTATCAGGATTTGCAGCGCTTGCTCGGGGCGGGAACCTTGCCGCTGCTGCTCATCACTGCCCTGGTTTTTTTCCTGGCCAACACCATCCCCGTTGCCGTCATCATCTCGGTAACCGAAGGCAAACCGGCCTACAAGGTCTGGGGAGAATGCCACTTCTGGTCCTTCCCTTTCTACATGGTGGGTGCCGCGGTGGTGTTTGCAGTGGGCTACTTGAGCAAGCACGTAGGCTGGCAAACCTCCATTCTCACTCTCTCGCTCGTCTACTGGGTCTACCGCTCGTATCATCTCTATCTGGCCAAGCTGGCAGCGGAGAAGAGGCAGGTTGAAATCGAGAAACGGCACGCCGAAGAGGTGGCCGCACTCCACCTGCGCACCATCGAGAGCCTGGCGCTAGCCATCGAAGCCAAGGACCACACCTCGCACAAACACCTGCAGCGCGTGCGCGTATTTGCGGTTGAAGTCGCAAAGGAACTGGGTCTCCCCGAGGGCGAAATCGAAGCCCTGCGCGCGGCTGCCCTCATGCACGACATTGGCAAGCTGGCAATTCCCGAACACATCATCAACAAGCCCGGACGCCTGACCCCCGAAGAATTCGAAAAGATGAAGATCCACACCCAGGTGGGCGCCGAAATCCTCGAGCGCGTCGCCTTTCCCTATCCGGTCGCGCCCATCGTTCGCTCGCATCACGAGCACTGGGACGGAACCGGCTATCCCGAAGGTTTGAAAGGTGAGCAAATACCGGCGGGCGCTCGCGTACTCGCCGCCGTCGATTGTCTCGATGCCCTGTCCTCGCATCGCCAGTATCGCAACGCCATGTCGCTCGATGCCGCCATGGAGAAGGTCGCATCCTTATCCGGCACCGAGTTCGAGCCCAGAGTTGTGGAAGTCCTGAAGCGCCGTTACCGTGAACTGGAAGCCATGGCGCAATCCGATGTAGAGTTAGCTCCCACGGCCGCGGATGAAGCGTGTCTTTCCTCGGACGTTGGTGTTGAGACCAGCATCGAGCCAGCCGCTGGATTCGAGCAGCCAGCGCCGATCACAGCCCCGCCGAACGAGGCGGATTTTCTTTCCTCGATTGCCTCGGCGCGCCAGGAAGCGCAGACCATGTTTGAACTCAGCCAGGATCTCGGCAACTCGCTGAGTCTTGGCGAGACCCTTTCCGTACTTTCCATCCGTCTGCGCAAAATGGTTCCATACGATTCCATGGCCGTGTTTCTCTTAAAGGACGGCAAACTGGTGCCCGAACTGGTGAGCGGCGACAACTTCCGCCTGCTCTCCTCGCTGAACATACGCATTGGAGAAGGCCTGTGCGGCTGGGTCGCCGATAAACGTAAGCCCATCATCAACGGCAATCCTGAGGCTGAATCGGGATATGTGAGCGATCCGGCAAAGTTCACCACCTTGCGCTCCATTCTCGCCGTGCCCCTCGAAGGCCTCAACGGTGTCGTCGGAGTGCTCGCCATGTACCGTGCCGACCGCGACGCTTTCTCGGCCGATCATCTGCGCATCCTGCTCGCCGTCAGCTCGAAGATCGCTCTCTCGGTCGAAAATGCGCTCAAGTATCAGCAAGCCGAGGACTCCGCCACCACCGACTACTTAACCGGACTGCCCAATGCTCGCTCATTGTTCGTTCATCTCTCGCGTGAACTGGCGCGCTGCCGTCGCACGGGCACTTCGCTCGCGGTGATGGTCTGCGACCTTGACAACTTCAAGCAGATTAACGATCTCTATGGCCACCTCGAAGGCGACAACCTGCTGAAGGATTTTGCGGCCCATCTCAAGGAAATCTGCCGCGGCTACGATTATGTTGCCCGCATGGGTGGAGATGAATTCGTGATAGTCGCTCCCGGACTCGGTCCCGAAGCATCCGACGAAAAGGCCAGCCGTTTGAATCTTCTGGCCGTTGAAGCGGGCCGAAAAATCGCCGGTCGCGATCTCGTTGGCATGAGCGTGGGAACAGCGTTCTGTCCACAAGACGGTTTCGACGTCGAACGTCTTCTCGCCGAAGCCGACCGCCGCATGTACTCGATGAAGCAGGTTCACCACTCCGAACCCAATCGTGACGCCAACCTGCCCGCCAACCGAGGGCGCGGCGCGACGGTGAACTAGGACGCTCCCATGTTCACAGAAAACGCGGTTACAGAATATACAGAATATGCCGTCGCAGAAAACGTGGTCATGAAAATTGCAAAAAGCCTCGCGCGAAAACTGGGAGCCATCGTCGCGCTCGTCCTGCTCGGCGGACTCCTCTCGGCAACGTTAGTCCGCCTCGCGCCAGGCTTCGACGCCGACGAACATGAACTCGACCCCAGCCTGAATGCGGAAAGCGTGCAAGCCCTACGCCAATCGCGCGCCGGAGAGCACAACATCCTCAGCTTTTACGCCAGCTACCTGCGTGGCGCCCTCCACGGCGATCTCGGCACCTCTCACGCCCTCGGCCAACCTGTACAAACTCTTCTGCGCGAGCGCTGGCCCGTCACTGTCCGCGTGGCTGGTATCGGACTCTTGCTGGCGTGGCTGCTGGCCTCGACTCTAGCCTTCACCGCCTGCCTCTGGCGGCGTCCAGCTTATGAAATTCTGGGCATCACCATCAGCGGCGCTTTCCTCTGCATTCCCGCGGCGGTGCTAGCCCTGCTCTCGGTAATCCTCAACGCTCCTGGATATCTCGCCATCGCTCTTATCGTCTTCCCCAAGATCTATCGCTATTCCCGCAACCTGCTAGCCAAGGCCTACGACTTGCCACACATCACCGCCGTCCGCGCCCGAGGACTCGGCGAACTCCGCATCCTGGCCTGTCACGTGCTCCCCGTCGCCGGTCCGCAGATGATCGCGCTAGCCGGAATCACCGTGAGCATCGCCCTAGGCGCGTGCATTCCCGTAGAAGCCTTGTGCGGACTCCCGGGTATTGGTCAACTAGCATGGCAAGCCGCACTCTCCCGTGATCTTCCCTTGCTAGTAAACCTAACCGTGCTGGTTACGCTGGTAACCTTGCTGGCCAACTCGGGGGCCGATGTAATGATCTACATGTTGAGCCCTCGAGAGGCCTGAACTCCGCATGAATGCAGCCCGCAAGCTGGCGTGTGTCGTCGTGCTCGCCGTGTGCGCCGTGTCGCTCGCCGCAAATTGGCTCGCGCCCGTCGGATACGCCAAACAATTTCGCGAGGCTCCCAGTGCGCCTCCCTCGCATCAGCATTGGCTAGGCACCGATGAAGTTGGCCGCGATCGCTTTTCGCGCGTGCTTTACGGAACGCGCATCTCGCTCTTGCTCGCTCCCGCCGCCGCTCTGGTCTCCACCGCATTGGCCGCCCTGGTTGGAGGTCTCGCAGGATACTTGGGAGGAATCTGGCTACGCCTGGCCCGAGGATTCACCGACCTGTTTCTTTCCTTGCCCTGGCTTTTCCTGCTGATCACGGTTCGTGCGCTTTTGCCACTTAACGTCTCTCCGCTGACCTCGGTTCTGATTACGTTTTTCATTCTCGGATTGCTCGGCTGGGCCGCTTCCGCCCGCGTACTTTCGACCAGCGCTGACGCTTTGCGCAACTCCGATTTTGTTTTACAGGCGCGCGCCTCGGGCCTACACGGTCCGCGCCTCTTCCTGGTTCATGTTCTGCCTAATCTCAAGCCGGTTCTCTACGCGCAATTTTGGATTTCGATTCCTGTTTTCATTCTGAGCGAGGCAAATCTCGGCATTCTAGGCTTAGGCGTTGCCGAGCCCCTGCCTTCCTGGGGAAGTCTTCTGCGAGAACTAGAAGGCCTTATTTCGTTCCGCGAAGAACCGTGGCGCTTAGCCCCGCTGCTGTTGCTGATCGTTGTGATGACGTCGTTCCAGTTGCTCTTGTCGAATGAGGAAGTGACCGCATGAACATGCACCCGAATACGACCGGCCGCCACAGATCTTTGCGATTTCTTTCTTGTGGACTTGCTTGCGTGCTTCTCTGTTGCGCGTTTCTGTCCATTTCCGCCTTCGCCCAAACCGGCGGCGAGTTGCGCTTCTGTCTGCGTTCCGAGCCGAAAACTTTCGATCCGCTTCTGGTCGATGACGACTCCTCCCTGTCGATCCGTTATCTAACTGGAGGAGTACTGGCGCGCGTCAATCGTCACACGCAGGAACTCGAGCCCGAACTGGCCGAATCGTGGAAAGTTTCGAAAGACGGCAAGCAAATTACTTTCAAACTTCGCCACGACGTCACATTTTCGGACGGCAGTCCATTTTCCGCCGCCGACGTTGCCTTCACCATGCAGCGTCTGATGGATCCCGCTCTGCACTCTTCCACCGGAGACGCATTCCGCTCCGGCAACGGCGCCGTCACCACAAACATCATCGCTCCCGACCAGGTCTCCATTTCCTTTGCCGCGCCCATTGCCGGCCTCGATCGCCTTTTCGATCAAGTAGCGATCATGTCCGCGCATTCTCCCAAAAAAGAGGCGGCCGTGCTCGGCCCTTTCATGGTCGCCGAATATAAAGCCGGATCAAGCGTCCTCCTGCACCGCAACCCCAACTACTGGAAAAAAGATTCGCAGGGACGCCGCCTGCCCTATCTCGATTTCATCCGCCTCGACATTCAACCCAATCGCGACGTAGAAATGCTGCGCTTCAAGCGCGGAGAACTCGATCTGATCAACGTTCTAGACAGCGACTACTTCGACCGTCTGGCGGCCAGTTCGCCGGGACTAGCGCACGATGCCGGCCCTTCGCTCGATTCCGATTTCATGTGGTTCAATCAGGCGGCCAGCGCACCTATTCCCGAATATAAGCGCGCCTGGTTCCGCTCCGCCAATTTCCGGCGCGCGATTTCTCAAGCCATCAACCGCAACGATCTCAGCCGCGTGGTCTTCAACGGCCACGCCCAGCCCGCCATTGGCCCGGTTTCGCCCGCCAACAAATTTTGGTTCAACAACGAGCTCAAAGCCGAGCCTTATCGTCCCGACGCCGCCCTGCAACGTTTGCAAGCCGACGGGTTCCACCTGCAAAACGGTGCCTTATTCGACAAGGCCGGCAACCCCGTCGAGTTCTCCATCGTCACGAACGCCAGCAGCAAAGCAAGAGAACGCATGGCAGTCATGGTGCAAGAGGATCTCGGGAAGCTAGGCGTCAAGGTCAACGTGGTCACGCTCGATTTCCCTTCGCTTATCGAGCGTATCTCGCAGAAATTCAATTACGAGGCCGCCATGCTGGGCTTCCGCAATGTCGATCTCGATCCCAACGGCCAGATGAATATCTGGCTGAGTTCAGCCGAAGATCATGCCTGGAATCCGCAGCAGAAGTCTCCAGAAACTGCGTGGGAAGCCGAGATTGACCGCTTGATGCGAGCGCAAGCCTCGACTTCCGATTCCAAGAAGCGCAAAGAAAGTTTCGACCGCGTGCAGGAAATCATAGCCGAGCAAACGCCGTTTATTTACCTGGTCAATCAGAATGCGCTGTCCGCGATTTCCAGCGGGGTAGAAGGTGCGAATCCCGGAATCCTTTCCCCACAAACGTTCTGGAACGCCGAGCGCCTAACCCTGAACGCAACCACGCGGGCGAGTCGATAACCGGGGAGAACCAGGGTTGGCTCACGCAGGTTTCGGGAAGGCACGACCTTCATAGCTTGCGGAAAAACCCCTGTAGAGACGGGGCTTGCCCCGTCTGGGGCCACCTGTTAACTAGGCCTCGAGCAAGAACAGGAAGGGCACGACTTCAGTCGTGCCGTTGAGAGCCATCAGAAACGCGGGCTTTAGCCCCTGAGGGCCAGACACGCGGAAAGGATTAATCATGGTGACTATGCCGACGCCACAATCTTCTTCTCGCACCCTGCTCTCCGCGCAGGTCACCGTGCGCTATCCCGGCAAGCCTCCGATACTCCGCGAAATCTCGCTAGAAATCGCGCGCGGCGAAGTGCTTGGATTAGTCGGGCAGAGCGGTTCCGGCAAAAGCACGCTGGCGTTAGCCATCCTCGGATTACTGGGCCGCCAGCGCGCCATCGTCGAAGGCAACATCATGTTTCAAGGCGCCGATCTCCTGGCCATGCGCGAGCGCGAATTGCGCAGCCTCCGCGGACGCACCCTGAGCCTCGTGCTTCAGAGCCCGCTCGCCTCGCTAAATCCCGCGCTGCAAATCCGCACCCAACTCCGGGAAGCATGGCGAGCCCATGCGACCGCCACCGCGACCAAAGACTGCGATCAAGCGATCCAGTCGGCTCTAAGAAGTGTGAGCCTGCCCAGCGGCGAGGACGGCGATAACAAAGATTTTCTAAACAAACGCGCCGCGCAACTCAGCGTCGGTCAAGCGCAACGCGTATTGATCGCCATGGCCATCCTGCACCGCCCCGCGCTCCTGATCGCCGATGAAGCCACCAGCGCGCTCGACGTGATCACGCAATCTGAAATCCTGGAATTGTTCGCGCGTCTGAATCGCGAGATCGGCATGTCGATCCTCTATATCTCGCACGATCTCCCCTCGGTAGCCGGAATCTGCCAGCGCATAGCCATCCTCCACGAAGGCCAGATCGTAGAGTGCGGCACGACTGAACAGATTTTCACCGCGCCCGTTCACCCCTACACCCGCCGCCTGATGTCAGCGTTGCCGCAAGTTCCTGTGAGACGAGAAGTGCTTCTAGCCAGAGCACACGCCGCCACCCTGACCTAAACTGGGTCTCCTGAGAGCTGACAGCTGAGGGCTAATTCCTATGCCTTAGCCAGTCGTTCGGCAACTTCCGGAAGCCCCGCCCCATGCCAGGCGTCAAAGCCTCCCGCCACGTTGATGACGTTGGGATGACCGGCGCGCTCCAACAAGCTGCACGCAATCATGCCGCGATATCCGCTCTTGCAATGCACCGCCACCGTACGCTCCCGATCGATTGCCGGCAGCCCTCGCGGAAAAGCATCCAGCGCCCGGCATTGCACCTCCGGAATATGTCCCGCCTGCCATTCGCCTTCGCGCCGCACATCAAGAACGTCGCCCGCCCGCCACCTTCCGGAGCTAAGTTTCTGGTTCAGTTCCTGCGGAGAAATCTGCGCCGTCTTCGCCAACGCCTGCCCCGCGTTCTGCCAGCTCGCCACGCCGCCGCTCAGATACCCCCGCAAATCCTCGACGCCCACCCGAGCCAGCCGCAGCCGAGCCTCCTCAATCTGCGCGTCGGTCGCGCCGATCAGAATCGGCCGGGAGTGAATCCCCAGAATTCCTCCCGCCCAGGAAGCAAATTGTCCCGAGAGCGCAATCGAGATCGACCCCGGCACATGTCCGGCCGCGAACTCATCACCCGGACGAACGTCCAGCAGGTTGGCATTCTGCCGCGCCAGCGCCTGCACCTCAGCTGGAGAAAGCGCCTTCAGCGGCGGCAAGTCCGTCAATGTCGCCGCACCCGAGCGATTGATCTCGGCATCTTCGAGAAAATACTCTGGACGAGCCGGAAGGTTGGCAGTCAACTGCGCAATGAATTCTTCCCGCGTCGCAATCCGCAGCGCATAATTCGTCAGCCGCTCCGTCCCAATCGTGGATGAGCGTTCTGCCCGCATGGCGCGCCCACAAAGCGATCCCGCCCCGTGCGCCGGATACACCATCACCGCATCCGGCAGCGCCAGCAATTTCTGGTGCAGACTGTCGTAGAGCAGCCCCGCCAGTTGCTCTGGCGTGTGCGTGCGCGAAAGATCGGGGCGTCCCACATCGCCAATGAACAGCGTATCGCCGGTCAAAACCGCACAGGGTTGTGCTGATTTGCCATCGGACGACTTCGTCTCATCCGTAACCACCAGGCAGACGCTCTCCGGCGTGTGCCCAGGCGTCTCCAGCGCGCGAATCCGCACCGCTCCCACCCTCACTTCAAAGCCGTCGCTCAGCGGCACGTGGT
Organism: uncultured Acidobacteriaceae bacterium; assembly: GCA_963785265.1. Classification (GTDB taxonomy): domain Bacteria; phylum Acidobacteriota; class Terriglobia; order Terriglobales; family Acidobacteriaceae; genus Acidiflorens. Next base: position 649,106 of record CAWAUN010000001.1, read on the forward strand.
GAAACTCCGCCTTGGCTTGCGCTCCGATATAAATCTTCGCCCCAGTGCGCGCCGCCAGTTCCTTGTGTCCCGAAACAAAGTCGGCGTGCAGATGAGTTTCGAATATGTAGCGAATCTTAAGATTCTGCTCCTCGGCCGCCCTCAAATAAATGTCCACATCGCGTTGTGGATCCACTACCGCCGCTTCGCCCTCCGATCCGATCATGTACGAAGCGTGCGCCAGACAAGTCAGGTAGAACTGTTCAAAATACATATCGCGATCTCCGGGCCAGATACCGCTTCCAGCGATTGTCATTATCCCATGCAAAATGCAATTCCCTACGCAAACGCGGCCTCCAGAATTTTTTGCACGAAGCTAACCCAACCATGAAAAAAATCCTGAGAATAACCACCCGCGAAAATGAAGAGAAAATCCCGAGCACCTCAGTCGAACCGCTGCACTGCGCCCGATCCCGTTGTTCCTCCAACCAAGCTCCCCAAGCCCTTGACCAGCTTGCGGTTAAACCAAGCACCGTGTGCGTACTCCTTTTGTAACTTGGACGCGCACCCAAGAACAGCCTACAGTCATTTGGATCGCAGTTTTCAGGTCTTCGGCCCCCGACGTGCATCGAAGTATCTGAAGGTTCTGATATCTACAGGATAGAGTTTCGGAACCGGGCGCAAGAATGGAGAATAGTCGACAAATGACGACGTGCAATCAGTTCGGATTGGCCCCGAAGGGATTCGCGTTCACGATCATAATCCTTGCCGTTCTGGCCCTGTCCGTCGCCGCCTGCGCCCAAAACAGCCCTTACGTCGTCGCCGCTGCAACCGCTGATTCGGGCAGCGCCGCTGCTTTTTCTTCAACCGACACCCCCAGCGACGAAGCGGACCAAACCATCCTGACCATCAAGAAGCGTGTCGATGAAGTCGACGTGCTTTTCATCGCCACCGATCGCCACGGCAAATTCGTCCGCAATTTGAACCAGAACGATTTCTCGATCTTTGACGACCACAAGCCGGTGCAGTCGATCCTAAACTTCCGCCGTGAGACCGATCTGCCCATCGAACTCGGCCTGCTCATGGACGTAAGCGGTTCCGTCGAGGGCCGCTTTGGATTTGAAAAGGAAGCTGCGATAGGATTTCTGCAGCACATCATCCGTCCCGGCTATGATCGCGCCTTCGTTGTAGGGTTCAACAAAGAGAGCCACCTCACCCAGGATTTCACCGACCAGGTCCCATTGCTAGCCGCCGGAGTGCAGCGCCTAAGCAACGGCGGCGGCACCGCGCTCTACGATGCCATCTACAAAGCCTGCAAGGATAAGCTGCAGCGCGAACACTCCGATCATCCCATTCGCAAAGCCATCATCGTCCTTAGCGACGGCGAAGACAATCAGAGCGAACACACCCGCGCCCAGGCAATTGAAATGGCGCAGCGCGCCGAAGTCCTCGTGTACGCCATCTCCACCGACGACAGCGGCCTGATCCTGCGCGGCGACAAAGTTCTGGACGACCTCGCATCCGCCACTGGCGGCCGCGCCTTCTTCCCCTACAAGATGAAAGACATTACGCGTTCCTTCGCCGCCATCGAAGACGAACTGCGCAGCCAGTACGACGTCTCCTACAAACCCTCCGACTTCGACGCCGACGGCCGCTATCGCTCCATCGAGATCACCGCCCTGAAAAAAGATCTCCAGGTCCGCGCCCGCCGCGGATACTACGCGCCAAGACAATAAAGCCAGCCCATAACCCTTGTCATCCCGAACTATAACCCTTGTCATCCCGAAGGGTGTTGCTCTCACATCGCTTGCCCCCACTTTCACGACGGGTCCCTAGCTCGCAACCGCTTCTTCCAGCCGGCATTCGTCCGCCGATTTATCCGCTCGCAGCCCCATAAACACAGGCGCGCGCAACTTCATGCCGCCTTCCGCCGTTTCGTGAGTCCACTCCGCGAACTTGATTTCCGCCACCAGTTCCGGACGCACAAAGTGAACCTTCCGCAGTCCGCCAATCTCGCCATAAAACGGATTCTTCTTCGTCTCGAGGGGCTGCAAGCGAGCAAACATTTCCTTCAGCATCTTCTGATCGAAGCCCGTCCCAACCTGCCCAACGTGAATCAGGCGCTTCGACCGGTCATACAATCCCAGCACCAGCGCGCCAAAATATTCGCGGCTGCCCTCCGGATCCTTATACCCTCCCACCACGCACTCCTGGCGCTGCGTGATTTTGATCTTGAGCCAATCGCTCGACCGCTTTTCCTGGTAAGCGCTGCTGCGTTTCTTGGCGACAATACCTTCCAGTCCACGCTGCCGTGCCGCTTCCATAAGCTGCAGGCCTTTCTCGGCATAGTGATCGGAAAAGTGAATAACCCCGCTATTTTCAATCCGCTCCTGCAGCAACTGCTTGCGAGACTCAAGCGCGACTCGCCGTAGATCGAAGCCATCGACATAAATCAAATCGAACGCGTAGTAAATAACCGGCACACCTTCGCGCCGAGGCAAACGGCGCTTGCCCGGCTGGAATCCAGTACGCTGCTGCATCAGGCTGAAGGAAGGCCGCCCCTCGTCATCGAGCGCCACAATTTCACCATCCAGAATGGCGCGCTGAGCTCTCACAAATTGCGGCAAGCCGCCCAGTTCAGAAAACTGCGCAGTAAGATCATTCTGACTGCGTGAAACCATCCGCACCCGCCCATCTTCAATGAAGGCGACAGCGCGGTAGCCATCCCATTTAATTTCAAACAGCCAGTCTGGATCGTCGAAGGCCTTGTCAGCGGGAGTAGCCAGCATCGGGTGAATGACCGTAGGCATGGCTCGTTCTTCAGCGCCAGCGAGAGCCTTAACCGTAGAGGACGCAGAGTTCGCAGAGAATTTCCTGGTTATTGACTTGGACGCAGCAATCTTGGGCGCGGCATCCTCGGGAGAAGTTTTAGCGTGAGCAACAAGTCGCGCAGTTTGTCGAGGGTTCTTACTTTTTTTTTTCTCGGCGCCCTCTGCGTTTGGTTTGCTTTTCTCCGCGCTCTCTGCGTTCAAGCTTTTCCGCTTTTGGTCGGCACGTGCAATGGCATCCGCCAGCCAAGCGGCTTTCACCCTCCCGAGCGTGGCAGGACGGCTACTCTTCCATTCCGCCGACCCTTCATCCCCAGCAATCTGCGCCATCGTACGATCAGTGAGAATCGAAGTGTCATAAGCGTCAATATCAAATCCCGCGACCACCGAATCGTCTTTCTTCTTAATCAGCAGCCATTCATTCCCTTTGCTTCCGGATCGGCGTCCTTTGATGTGCACCAGCGCGAAATCGCCATTGAGCCGTTTCCCTTTCAGCCGAAACTTCAGGTCGCCTTTAGCCAGCATTGCCGCAGCTTCTTTTTCCGCGCCCGGAACGTACTCCCCGTTCACCGGTACCGGCGATAGCGGCTCCCACGTGCCCGCATCCCAAACCATCACCGTGCCGCCGCCGTAGTTGCCCTTAGGAATGGTGCCTTCAAAATCGAAATACGATACAGGATGATCCTCCACCTGCATAGCCAGCCGCTTATCCGCTGGATCAAGCGATGGCCCTTTCGGCACCGCCCACGATTTAAGCACGCCCTCCATCTCCAGCCGAAAATCGTAATGCAGACGCGTAGCCGCATGCCGCTGCACCACAAACCGGTGCCGCGATTGCTTCTCCACTTTCGGTGGAGGCTCAGGCGTTTCCTCAAATCGCCGTTTGCGTTTGTATTCGTCAAGCGACATGGTGGCTATTGTAATGCCGCCGGCCGTTTAGCATGCCTCCGGCCTCGGCACAACGCGGCCTGTGACCCTATACTGTTCGCGATGGAACCTGCCGCATGAAACGTGAGTACCCGGAGTCGCCGCTGCTGGGCGTAGGCGCAGTAGTCGTCGCTGTTCACAGCGCCGAGAAGCGCGTCCTGCTAATCCGCCGAGGAACAGCTCCGCTGCTGGGCGAGTGGTCCCTCCCCGGCGGAGTTCTCGAATGCGGAGAAACCCTGCGCGAAGCCGTAGCCCGTGAAGCCCGCGAAGAAACTGGGTTGGTGGTTGAGCCGAGTGAGATGCTGGGCGTGTATGAACGCGTAATCCGAAACGACGAAGGCCGCGTCCGCTATCACTACGTTCTGATCGATTTCCTGTGCCACCAGCTCGGCGGCGATTTGAAAGCCGGCAGTGATGCAGCTGATGTTCGCTGGTTCACGCGTGAAGAATTGCCGGCGCTCAATCTGGCATACGACGCGAGTGACGTAGTGCTGAAGGGATTGGCAAAATCGTTGCCCGTCGAACCGTGAGAATGGCCGAGAGCGCAACGACCAGCCTTAGTCCGCCATCTTGGCTAAATGCACAGCAAACCCCGTTTTCGGCAGCAACGATCTCAATTCGAACACCTTGAATCCATCCCCGGCAATTTCCGACTGCCGATAAACACCGGGCTCAGTTTCGGCCGTTTCATGTCGCCCTTGCAGATCGTCGAGAAACTTCTGCGCCTCTCGGACGCTCGTCTCGCCGCCCTTAGCCCGCGTCACTACCGCCTCGGTGGCATAGGAGCGAATAAGCTTCGGCCAATATTTTTGCAGCAGTTGCGTACTCGCGAAAATATCTGCCCAAACAATTTCTCCGTTCACGGAAACCACGACACCCACTGCATTCTTGTCGCGCAGTTGGCGAATCACACTCTCGTAGTTTCGCTGCACGGGTTCGGCGACCGCATCCACCTTCTCCTGCACCTCTTTGTTATCCATCACGCGGGCGTAAGAACTGGTCGAATTCACTTCCGCGGCAGCCGGAGCCGTCACCACCAACGACATTGCCTGCTTCGATTTTGCCACGTCATCCCAAACTTGCTGCTGATTCTTGGCGTCCATCGCACTCGCGCGCACGCTGGGTGAAGCAACGTTACCGTGCATGCCGCCCACCAAACTGAACTCGTTCTTGCCGTTCGCTGCTACCCAGCGTCCGGGCTCAACGCAAAAAACACTCAGGTCGACGGGATCGCTCTCCGCCGGCACGATGCGGTCTTTTCCGATCACGCGGTCCTGTTTGCCCCCAGTAACTATCTCGCCTGCGAGGAGTAATAATGGTCGCTTCGAGTTATTAATCAGCACTAACTGATTAACCTGTGCTCCACGCTCAGGATGAATAACGGCCGGTTCGCCAGGACGGTGCCGGATAAGGCCCTGCGCCTGGCCCGCTTCCGTCACCAAAACCTCGCCGCTGCGCAAGCCTTCGTCCAGCGTGAGAAACTCCGCCGTGTCATACGACTTACTGGCCACTACGGGAAAAACAGTAAGATTGCCGCTACGAATCGGACTAAGTAGTGAATACCCAGACGTCGGTGCTACTTCGCCCGCCTGTAGTATGCAAGGAATTACAACCGCCGCAACGACCATCAGAGCGATTGCCGCAACCACGATCATCAGCCGCATATCCGGCCTCCACGCAGTACAGACACCGCTAACCGACCAAATGATTCTCTAAGCAGGCCTCTCACCAGCTATCCAGCCCGCACTGGACCGGCCCGCGCACACACTGGTGCTCCGGCATGTCACCAAGCCTCGGCTCGCGCTGCCGCCTCCCCGGCACGCCAAAGATAGAGCGTGCCGGGGGACTGCTTTTGCGAGTCTTCCAGGAGGTCCAACTCTGCTCGCTGATCACAGAACGTACGATTTCTTCTTCCTTGCGTCTAAATAATTGCTAGCATCATAGAGAACGACCCTCTTTGGAAATGACCAGGCCCGCTCAACCCAGCCACGCGACAGACACTGCTACCGCTCTCTACAAGCGCAGCGGCGCGGCGGCTTACGGCATAAGCGCTGAGCGGTTCGCCACCATCCTCGATGAAATTCTGCGCAAGCATCTTTCTCAAGACCCCGTCCATAACTCGGCGCAACCTTCGCCCCACGCTTCGACCGAGCAAACGGCCAACTTCTGCGCCGCGTTGCGCCTTGAAGAATTAGCGTTGGCCCGCGCCTGTGCCGCCGGCAACGAGCAAGCCTGGCACGACTTCATCAGCCGTTATAGGCAGAAGCTGCACAGCATGGCACTGCACATCACGCGCGACGCCGCCCACGCCGCGGAGTTGGCCGACTCCCTGTTTGCCGATCTCTATGGCGTCCATGCGCGCGAAGAACTTCGCAAGTCGAAGCTTCTTTCCTACACCGGTCGCGGTTCGCTCGAAGGCTGGCTGCGCACCGTCATGGCCCAGGAGTTCATCAATCGCTATCGCAAGCAGAAGCGCACTGTCAGCCTGGAAGAGCAGACAGAAGAAGGAGTACAGTTTGCAGCGGCGATTCCCGAGTCGGCGCCCACTTCAGACCCAAGGCTCGAAGCGGCAACCGACGAGGCGCTAGCCGAACTTTCGTCAGAGGACCGGTTCACGCTGGCCTCTTATTATCTGGATGGCCGCACGCTGGCCGAGATCGCGGCCACGCTCGGACTGCACGAATCGAGCGTTAGCCGGAGGCTTGACCGGCTCGCCACAGCCCTCCGGAAGCGCATTCTGGCCGGACTGCGAACCCACGGGATGAGCCACGCCCAGGCTGCGGAAGCCTTGGAAGCCGACGTGCGCGATCTGCGCCTGAATTTGCGCTCCCGTTTGACGCAAGATTCCGGCCCGACTACGTTCCCTGGTAGTAGGAAGATCCCGGCGCAGGACGCCGGCGACGGCGGCGCTGATTGACCAGGAATTATTGATCGCAAGAGTGATGGATCGAAAGAACGACGAAAAATGACTGAAGTACCCAAAATCGTCTATGACCGTCTGCGGGCCGCGCAGAAGGCCCGGCCGCTGCCCGGCGCTGCTTTACCTGAGCAAGAGCACCCAGATGCGGATCTGCTTGTTGCATTTGCCGAGCAGACGCTCTCAGTGACCGAGCGCGATGCCACGCTCGATCATCTGGCGCTCTGCGGAGACTGCCGTGAGGTGATCGCCCTGGCGCTTCCGGCCGTGGATATTGTGGCAGTTCCCATTGCGGCCGAAACCGAAGCTGATTGGGCCACACCGGTGCTGGCGAAAACGGAGAGAAACTGGCTTACATTAGCCGGCTGGCCGAAGCTCGCCTGGCCAAGTCTGCGCTGGGCCGCGCTCGCTGCGGGTGTTGTAGTGGTTGCGTCGCTGCTTCTGATGCATCCGGGAAAACTCAACCAGGCGATGCTGCCTGCCGCAAACCAAGTCGCGACAACCCAGCCGCCAGTCTCCGGACTGCAGATCGCATCGTCCGCGGTCCCGCCGTCGCCCATCGCGCCGCCGATCAAGCAACCTGCAATCTCGGCCAAAACCGGCGAGGCACGGCCAAAGGCAAAAAAACAATTGACCAGGAAATCCGCGTCCCAGGGCGTTCAAGCTGACGAGCGCCTGACGTCGTCACATCAGTCCCCGCCCGGAGAAACCGTCGAGGTCGCTGCAGCACGCCCATTAGTAGCGCAAGAACCCTCCGTCGAGGGAACCCTGATCGCGCAGAACGAAGCGCCTGCTATTGAAAAAGCCAAGCCCCCGCTGCAAGACGCCGAGGCGCAAGGCACCGAGCCAAGTGCGCAGCAGCAACCCAAGACAGCGACTAGCCCCACCTTGCCCGGCACAAACGCAATGTCCCTCGCAAAGCTGGCGAGAACGGCGACCCCGCCTTTGGCGCAGCACGATGTCGCCTGGAAGATTTCGGCCGGCGTCCTGCAACACTCGCTGGACAGCGGCCAGAGTTGGCAAGTCGCGTTGCACCCGAACCATCCATTGCTCTGCTATGCAAGCCACGGGGAAGATATATGGACCGGCGGCCACGCAGGTACGCTCTTCCATTCCACCGATGGCGGCTCAACCTGGGTGCAGGTACAGCCTTCCACAAAAGGCCAGCAACTTAGTTCCGATGTAACGAACATTGAGCTGCAAGACGACCTGCAAGGCGGTTCGCTGCACGGCAACCAGACCGGTAACGCGCCCCGCCCGTCGCATATTGTGCTCTCAACAAGCAACAACGATGTCTGGAGCAGCGCCGACGGCGGAATAACCTGGCAGAAGAAATAATCCGCGCTGGTCCTCGAAAGACCGCGGCGAGTTTTCAGCACTCATTTTTAGCCGCTGAGCCCCACGTAGCATCCAAGTAACCCCGAGTGAGGTTACCTTTGCGCACGTTGCCTGAGTACTCCCATGCACGCCCGCAGTTACGGAAGTGACATTTACACCATGGCCAACCGGACATAGGATGAGCGTGTGGTTTGGCAGTTCTGGGGGAGGGCTGCCGAAGACGTCTTGAGCTTAACCGCTCAAGACGTTTTTTATTGCCCGCAATAATTCACCGAACGAGGAAGGCCTCTCATGCGTGGGAATGCTGGGATGGCTGTTAAGTCACCGCAGGAGCGGCAGTTTTCTTGATTCCAAAAACGGAGTCGACCGTGGCTACGATTTCGTCCATGGCTCCATCGATGTCAATCGTAAAACAAACCAGGTCCATCCTTGCAAGCGCAGGATAATTGGTGACCAGGATTTGCCACGCTGCATCACCGCCGAAATCCACACCCATGATCTCATCGTAGCCGTAGCCTAAGTAGCTCACTCGGCATAGAAGGTCACTGAGGTGAACCATGCAGCTCAGAGGTCCGGCGGCTGCCAGCAGGCTCGTGTCGTGATGACAGCCAGCGGCGTCCACCAAATCCTTGGGCAGACCCCAGTGCTCCGAGAGCATCCGTCCACTGTCGCAATGAGTAAACCCGAGAACCTGTTCTTCGATAACGTGCAGGGGCGCATGTTGCTCGGCCGCGCGGCGAAGGCATTCGCGAAAGTCCTCGGTATAAAGAACCGAGTTCACCAGGAACCCAATGTCGTGCAACAGTCCCGCCAGATAGGCTTTTTCGGGCTCGGCATATTCGATTCTTTTCGCCATTCTCTGCGTAACCAGAGCGCAGCCTAGCGAGTGCCGCCAAAATGCATTGGGTGCAATTACCCACTTATCGTGCGGGATCACGCGATTCACGCATAAACCGAACAGTATCGATCGGACTCGCTCCAGTCCGAGCGCCATGACCGCGGCCCGCACGGTTTCAGTTTCGCGCCTGCCGAACAGAGGAGAATTTGCCAGGCGCAGGCATTGCGCCGCTATCGCTCCGTCGTAAGACACTAACTCCACCACTTTTTCCATGCTGATCTTGTCGGAAGGCAATCGCATCAGGTCGAGGAGCGGCTTCAGAATTGCCGGAGCGGTCGAGATCGAATCCAGCTTTTTGATTTGGGCGTGTAATTGTGCTTCTAGTTTGGCGTTCACTTCTTGCCTCCACCGGCCAGCGTGGTCGCCGCTTTGCAGTACGCCGTCGTTCCGGGAAAATGAACAAGCCGGAATGAATCGTCCACCTGGAACAGGGATTCGGCATGTCCCAGCAAGAGGTAGCCGCCCGGCAACAGATTGGAAAAGAAATGCTGCACCACGCGGCGCTTCGATGCCAGGTCGAAGTAGATCAGCACATTGCAGCAAAAAATGACGTCCATCCCTTTCTGGAACAGCATTTTGCTGTCGTCCCGCAGGTTGATGCGCGCAAAACGGATCTGCGCTTTCAGCAGATCGTTGGCCTGCAGTTTCTTGTCGCCAATGTCCCTGAAGTATTTTCGGCGCAGCGCGTCGCTCGTGCTGCGCAGGGCATACTCTCCGTAAATGCCGGCGCGTGCGCTCTCCAGTGAGTTATCGTTCAAATCGCTAGCCAGAATGTCGCAGCTCCAACCGGCCAGGAGCTTATCTTTTTCTTCGAGCAGAAACATGGCCAGCGTGTGCGGCTCTTCTCCGGTCGAGCACCCGGCGCACCAGAACCGCAGGCGTTTCAGGCCGATAAAGCCTTTGATCTGCAGAATCTGCGGAAGAATCACGTTGCGTAGCGCTTCCAGTTGCGCGGGATGCCGGAACATGTAGGTCTCGCCAATGGTGATTTCGTTCAGCAGCAGCCGCAACTCCGCGTCGCGGTTTCCGTGCGTAGTAAGGTAGTCGAGATACTCCGCGGGATTAGCTACGCCGAGCGCAATCATCCGCCGCGCGCAACGCGACACCAGAAGATAAAGCTTTCCCTCGGAGTGATAGATGCCGGAGATCCGGTAAATCAAATCGCGGATCTTCAAATAAGCCGGATTGCCAGGGTTCGAGTCCGGAGTCACGGCTGGCTTCGCCTTTATCGATTCGATGGACATTGGTTATCAAATCTTGGTTATCAATTTTTGCTTCTCAAATTCCGCGTATCAAATTCCGCTTGGTTTAACGCTTGCGTTCGTCACGGACGGCCAGCGCTGGCAAAAGCCCTCCGCATCGACACTCTACGCACAACTTCCGGCCCCATGTCACCCAGAGTACAAATGCGATGGGCCAGGTTGGCAGCAACCACGCTTCCCGGCATGCCCCAAACTACCGACGACGCTTCATCCTGCACAATGACCTCCCCGCCCGCCTCCCGTATGGCCGCCGACCCGCGCGTGCCGTCCGCTCCCATGCCGGTGAGTACCACCGCCAGCACATTCGCGCCGTAGGTCTGAGCCGCCGAACGGAACAGTACATCCACCGCCGGACGGCAGGAATTTTCCTGCGCCTCGTGGTTGATGCCCAGGACAACTTCAGCTCCGTGGCGAGCCACCGTCATGTGATAATCGCCCGGCGCAATCCAGACTTGACCGCGCTCCAATCTTTCGCCTTCCTTACCCTCCCGCACCCGCAGCCGCGCCAGACCGTTGAGACGCTCCGACAGCAGCCGCGTAAACAGCGGCGGCATGTGCTGCACGATCACGACGGGCACGGGAAAATCCGCCGGCAGTTGCGGAATGAGCGCGCTCAGCGCGTTCGGCCCCCCCGTCGATGTGCCGATGACAAGCACGTCGATCCGCGCCTGCGAGCCGCCCACGAGACGAGCGGGCATCGCAACCGGCCGAGGCCGCGGCACCCGCACGGCGCACAGCGACTTGATCTTCCGGATCAGATCTTCTTGCACCCGATCGCGTGTCGCATCCACACCCCCGCTCGGCGAGGGTTTCGTCACGTAGTCGCTGGCGCCCCGTGCCAGCGCGTCCAAAGTAGCAGTCGCACCACGCTCTGTCAGGCTGCTGAACATAATCACCGGTAGGGTTGGATAGAGTTTGCGAATCTCGACCAGCGTTTCCAACCCATCCATGCCGGGCATCTCGATGTCGAGCGTGACCAGGTCCGGCTTGATCTCCGGAATCCGCGCCAGCGCCTGATGCCCGTTTCCCGCCGTCCCGGCGACCATAATCTCCGGGTCGGACGCCAGTAGGTTGCCCAGCACCTTGCGTATCACCGCCGAATCGTCGACGATTAAAATACGGACTGGATTCATGTCTTTTGCCCTGAAGTCCCACTGACCGCATGCTCAGCGCCCCGCGCCGGCCGCATGTCTTGCCGCCTTCATCAAGGGGTCTTCGTCCCGTTGCTTCGAACCTCCAGCCGCCACCTTGAACTGCCCCACCTGGTCCCGCAGCTGGTTCGCCATTTTCGACAGGTGCTCGGTCGCCGTCTGCGCTTCCCCTACGTTCGTCGAGGTGTTCTGCGCCGCGTCCGCAACCCCTTGGATATTGCTCGAAATCGTCGCCGCTCCCCGCGCCGCTTCCGTCACATTCCGTGCCATCTCACTCGTCGTCGCACTCTGTTCCTCCACCGCCGTCGCAATCTCTGTCGAAATATGGCTGATCTTGTCGATCACTCCCTTGATCCCTCCAATCGCCTCCACCGCCCCGCCCGTCGTCTCCCGGATAACGGTGATCTTCTGCTTGATCTCTTCCGTCGCCTTCGCCGTCTGCTTGGCCAGTTCCTTCACCTCGTTCGCCACCACCGCAAATCCCTTGCCCGCCTCGCCCGCTCGCGCCGCTTCAATCGTCGCGTTCAGCGCCAGCAAGTTTGTTTGCTGCGCAATCGACGTGATCACCTCGATTACTTTTCCGATCTCCACACTCGAATCGCCCAGCTTCGATACCGTCTCATTGGCCGATGCCGCCGCTGTCACCGCCTCGCCTGCCACCCGCGCCGCCTCGCTGGCGTTCTTGGCAATTTCGCCAATGGTCGCATTCATTTCCTCCGAGCCCGACGCCAGCGTCTGCAGATTGGTGTTCACCTGGCTCCCGGCATCGGACACCAGCTTCGCCTGCGCCGTCGTCTCTTCGGAATTGGCCGTGATCTGCTGGCTGGTCGCCGACAGTTCCTCAGTCGACGCCGCCACCTGCTCCGCGCTCTCCTTGACCGCTGCAACCATCTCCTGCATCCGCTCCATGAAAACGTTGAACCAGGTCGCCAGTTCTCCAATTTCGTCGTGGGAGGCAACCTCGATCCTCTTGGTAAGATCCCCCTCGCCTTCGGCCACATCCTTGAACCGCTCCACCATGCTCCCCAAACGCAGAAAGATCGAACGCGAAGTAGTGAGCGACACCACCACCACCGGAATCAGGCAACCCAGCGCGAACCATGCCGCCGTCATTGCGTTTACCCGCCAGGCCGCATCGACATCGTCGATGTAAATCCCGGTCCCAATAACCCACCCCCAGGGCGCAAAGCGCTTCACGAACGACAGCTTGTCTACCGCCTGGTCGCTTCCCGGTTTGGGCCACTGATAGTAGACGTAGCCTCCGTCGGGCGCTTGCGCCGCCCGGACGAATTCGACAAACATCGACTTCCCGCTCTTGTCCTGGAGCAACGTCAAGTCCTTTCCATCCAGTTCGGGCTTCATCGGATGCATGATCATCGTCGGATGTTCGTCGTTGATCCAGAAATAGTTCTGCCCGTCGTAACGCATCGGCCGGATGACCTCGAGCGCGCGCCGTTGCGCCTCTTGGCGCGTGATTTTCCCTTCGGCCTCCAATTGATACTGCTTTTCTATGACCGAATAGGGCACCTCCACCAGGCTTTTCGTCTTCTGCAATTTTTCCGTGAGCATCGACGAGTGCTGGCTCTTGACCCAAAATCCCGCCAGCGCTAGCAGACCTGCGGCGGACACGATGATCATGATCCTGAATTTGCCCCTAAGACTCATTTCCATCCCTCTCCTGGTATCCCTCTCCACGCAAAATACGCTTCCCACACTCTGAGCTTGTAGCCGGGGTCGCTCGCCTGAGCGCCGTCGATCCTCATCGACTTGACCCACTCCCCGGCCAGTCATGACCGGCGCTACCGCTTTGCCAGTGTCCCAGCGGCTTCGGTCCGACAGGAACTTCAGTTCTCCCAGGCTCAGGTTATCTACCGGCTTCCGAGCTGTTCACGATGACCACAATCGGGTCGCCGACCGCCAGCCATGCGGCCGTTGCGACAGTCAGTATGGCGGCTGCATACCTTCGTTTCCTCCTCGGCCCTCAGCGCCCCGCCGCCGCATGTTTCGCCGCCTTCATCAAGGGGTCTTCGTCCCGTTTCATCCCGCCTCCGTCCCCGACTTTGAACTGCCCCACCTGCTCCCGGAGCTGGTTCGCTATCCGCGCCAAGTGCTCGGTCGCCGTCTGCGCTTCCCCTACGTTGGTCGACGTGTTCTGCGCCGCTTCCGCCACCCCCTGAATGTTGCTCGAGATGGTCGCCGCCCCCTTCGCCGCTTCCGTCACATTGCGTGACATCTCGCTGGTCGTTGCACTCTGTTCTTCGACCGCCGTCGCTATGGTGGTCGATATCTGGCTGACCTTGTCGATCACGCCCTTGATTCCGCCAATCGCCGAAACTGCCCCACCCGTGTTCTCCCGAATGGCGCTGATCTTTTGCTTGATCTCTTCCGTCGCCTTCGCCGTCTGTTTGGCCAGTTCTTTCACTTCATTCGCCACCACCGCGAAGCCCTTGCCGGCCTCGCCCGCCCGCGCCGCTTCGATGGTCGCGTTCAGCGCGAGTAAGTTGGTCTGCTGCGCGATCGACGTGATCACCTCAATTACCTTGGCGATTTCGACGCTCGATTCCCCCAGCCGCGACACCGTCTGGTTCGCCGCTTCCGCCGCTGAAACCGCCTCGCCCGCCACCCGCGCCGCCTCGCTGGCGTTCTTGGCTATCTCGCCGATGGTCGAATTCATCTCCTCCGCCCCCGACGCCAGCGTCTGCAGATTAGTGTTCACCTGAGCCCCAGCATCGGACACCAGCTTCGCCTGCGCCGTCGTCTCTTCGGAATTGGCCGTGATCTGCTGGCTGGTCGCCGACAGCTCTTCGCTCGACGCCGCCACTTGCTCGGCGGTATCGCGGATGGACTGGATCAAATTCTGCAGGTTGTTCTTCATCTCGTTGAGCGCGGCCCCGGCCCGCCCCAGTTCATCTCCGGAAGTAATTTCCAAGTCCTTCGCAGCCAGGTTATTGGCCGCTATCTCCTGAATCAGGCCCAGCATCCGCGCGATCGCTGTGGAGATGGAGCGAGTCATGAAAACCGCCACAGCCAAACCGATGCCCATGCCCACCAAGGCGAGCCCCACTACGATGAAGCGCACCCGCGATTCAACGCCAGTTTGCTCTTTCAAAATGTCTTCTTTGATCTTGTTTTCCAAAACGACCAGGTCGGCGACCTCCTTACGCAACCGGCTTCGGACCTCTCCTGTCTGCGGGCTGAAGGCAAGTTCTTCTGCGTCTTTTGCTTTCCCCGTACGCCGCAATTCGATCTCGCGGTCGGCAATGGCCCGGTACTCGTCGTTGCTCTTGAGGATCTCCGCATGCAGCCTCTTGCCCTCTTCGGTGACCAGAAGTTTCCCCAGCCGGTCCATGTTCTCGGCGAACTCCGCTTTCCCCTCGTCATCGTGCTTAAGCAGGTCTTCTCTTCCCGCCAGCAGAAATCCCCGGATGCCGGTCGTCTGCTTCTCCATCGCGGCCTCGATCTGCGACGACATGTCCTTCTTCGTCATGATCTCGTCCACCCGGTTCGAGATCTCCGCCAACTGGCCAACGGCCTTGAAGGCCACCACTCCCATGGCGGTCAGGATGATCAAAAGGCTGCCAAAACCCACGGCCAGCTTCGTCTTTAAGCTCATTTTCTGCATCATAAGTTTTTCCTTCCGCGTGATAAATTTCTCCGCTTCGCGAATCAGGTAACCAACGCGCCGGTTTCGGCCAACTTCAGTTCACCTCGCAGGCCCGGTCGGTATCGAGCACGTGCATCAACTCGTGTTCCAGCTTGTGCACTCCCAAAATCACCGAGCGCAACCGCGGCGACAGCGTCTCGGGTGAAGGTTCGAAGGTGTCATCTTCCACGTCAACTACGTTGCCCACTTCGTCGGCAAGCAAACAGACCGCGCCTCCCGCCGCATGCACCACCAGGCAAACCGGGTGCAGGTTCTCGGGACGCTCGGGCAGTTCCAGTTGACGGCGCAGTTCGAGCGCCACCACCACCTGCCCGCGCAGGTTCATCAGGCCGGCCACCACCGCCGGAGCCAGGGGAACCGGCCGCAACTCGCGGTACGTAACTACTTCCTGAATCTTCTGCGATTCCACTCCGAAGAGCAGGTGATTCAGGTAAAACGTGCAGAATTGACGGGCGCTGGTCATAAGTTTTCCGCTATTAGTTTTCCGCTCTTGGTTCTCCGCTTTCAGCTCTTCTCTTTCAGATTTCTGCTCCTAGCTCTCGGCCCTTCGCTCCCCTTGCCTTGAATCAGGCGCCATTGCCGGTTCGTACCGCTCACCGGCGGCGAGCAGCGCTGGAACATCGAGCAGCTCCGTCACCCGGTCCGCGATCACGGAGGAATGCAGCACACCCGCCCGGGTCGCGGGCGATTGCGGCTCGAGCGTGCTTTCGACGATGTCGAGGATCTGCTCGACCACCAGTCCAAAGGATTGCTCTCCGCTTTCGAGGACCAGCACCTGCAACATCGCTGTCGTCGGCAACGACAGCGCATCGCCCACCGGCGCCACATGCCGCCGCTCCTCCAGCGCATGGCTCACGCGGATGAGAGGAAGAATCTGACCCCGGTACTGCGTCACCCATTGATTGCCGGTGCGTTCGACTTGCGACCCCGGAATGTTTTCGAGACGGGCCAGCAGTTCGAGCGGCACTGCCATGCGCGACCCGCCCGGGCCCGTGAACAGCACCAGTTTTTTCTTCCCGTCGACGCCTTCGGCCGTGGCTTGGGATTCGTCCGCCTGGGTATGGGCGCGGCCCTCGGCCAAAATACGCGACCCCTGCGCCACCCCGAGCACGTCCAGAATCAGCGCCACTTTGCCGTCTCCCATGATCGTGGCCCCGGCATAGACGCTGATGTTTTTCAGGTGCTTGCTCAGCGGTTTGACCACGATTTCTTCGGTGTCGTTGATTTCGTCCACTACCAGTCCAAACTGCCGGCCATCGGCTTCGAGCACGACAATGTTCGCGGCTCGCTTGTTCGCGGCTCGCTTGTTCGCAGCTTGCTCGTTCCCGGCTTGATCCTCGGCGTCGTTCTCTTGCCGCTCCACCGCCGTCGCTGGCTCCGCTTCCACTTGCACTTGCAGTTCCCGGTTCAAATAAACGAGTGGCAGCAGGCGGCCGCGCAGTCGGTACACCGGCGCGCCGTGGATCATTTCGATTCCCTTGCGCTCCGCTCCCGGTTCCACGCGAACCAGTTCCAGCAGGCTCACCTGCGGCACCGCATAGCGTTCGCCCGCGCTGGTCACAATCAGCGCCGGAATGATGGCCAGGGTCAGCGGAATCTTCATGCGCACCATCACGCCCTCGCCCCGCTTCGACTGCAGGTCGACGGTGCCGCCGATCTTTTCGATGTAGGTCTTTACCACGTCCATGCCCACCCCGCGGCCCGAGACGTTGGTCACTTTCTCCGCTGTCGAAAACCCCGGCAGAAAAACCAGATTCACGATCTCGCGATCCGTCAGACGCCCTGCCTGGTCGGCCGAGATCAGCCCTTTCTGCAGCGCCTTGTTGCGAATCCGCTCCTGATCGAGCCCCGCCCCGTCATCCGAGATCTCGATGTTGACCTGTCCGCTCTCGTGAAACGCGCGCAGCCCCAGACGCCCTTCCGGATTCTTGCCCGCCGCCTGGCGCACCTCCGGCGCTTCGATGCCATGATCGACCGCATTCCTCACCAAATGCGTCAGCGGATCCTTGATTGCTTCGATCAGCGTCTTGTCCAGTTCGGTCTCCCGCCCTTCCATTTCCACCCGTACCTGCTTGCCACACCCCAGTGCCAGATCGCGCACCGTTCGCGGAAACTTGCTCCAGATGTTGCCGATGGGCTGCATCCGCGTCTTCATCACTCCTTCCTGCAACTCGGTGGTAATCAGGTTGAGCCTCTGGCTCGTGACCAGAAGGCCGCTTTCTTCCGTGCTGTTGGCGAATTGCAGAATTTGGTTGCGCGCCAGCACCAGCTCTCCCACCAGGTTCATCAACTGATCGAGCAGGCTCACGTCCAACCGGATGGTGCGGTCGGCGGCGCTCTGCCCGGACGCAGCCGGCACCCGCTGCGCATCCGTTGTCTCGGCCGGCGGAGCCGCCGCCAGAACCGGCGTCGCAACCGATGCTCGCTCCGCCACATTTGCGGCCGGCGCGCAGATGCCCGCGGGCTTCGCTTCTTCCACCGTGATCGGGTTGTTGACTAGGGGCGTGCTGACCACTTGGCTGCTAATCACGACATCGCTGGCGATGGCCTTGGTCTGGGGACTGCCCATCTCCGGCGACGCGCCCGCCGCTGCTGCCGCCGCCTTCACTCCGCTCGGAACTCCCAACTGCCCCGCTGCTTCCGCCGGCCCTTGCAAGCGCGTCAACCTCGAAATCAGACCGCCGTCGTTGCGCTCCCCCTCCACGCCGGTGGCTTCGATGCTCGCTAATATCTGACGCACCGTATCCACCATGGCCAGCAGTGCGTTTGTGATATCCCGGTCCAGCGCCTTCTGGCCATCGCGCAGCAACCCCAGCAGGCTTTCGCCGACATGCGTCACCGCTCCCAGTTGGTTGAAATTCAGAAAGCCGGACGTGCCTTTAATGGTATGAATCGTGCAGAAAACGCTGGCCAAAATCTCGCGATCGTTGGGATTCTTCTCCAGCTGCAACAAGTCCTGGTCCAAGCGGTCGAGATTTTCGTAGCTCTCGACCAGAAACTCTTTGACAATGTCGTCGGAATCGTTCATAGCGATACTTGCTCCATCGGCGCGCCCGTCCTTCTCTTGACCTCACCTCTATCGGCGCGTCGCAATTTCCGTCCTCGCGCTCGCACCGAAGGCTTGCGGCCGAATTAGAGAGTTCTGGATTAGAAAGTTCTAAAGACGGGTTTGGTAATCCCGGAGAAACGGAGCAGTCTAAGGACCCAAACGACAAGCACCCCGTACTTCCGTCAGGCGCCGATGGTCAGAGCGGCCACCGCGCCCCAGCGAATGCTTCTTGGCCCGTGGGTGCCCCCATCCTTGCGCGCCTTTTGCGCAAGGGTGGGATTCCACGGAAGCGTGCAGCGAGGTTTTGCAGGAGCACAGCTTTCGGAGCTTGCGGAAGTAGTCGATCTTGCACTTGATTTTGGGTGGCGCAGCGGTTCACCGCTGCGATATCTGGCTTGTTCAACGATGGCTTTAGCCGCTGAGGTGACACGCGGCGGCAAATGGTATTTTTTCCGCAGCCTATTCAGCCGCGTCGTAAATCTCGCAAAACCAACGGCGGCTCTCTCTGCCGCCGCGCCGACTCACTCTCACACGGAGTAGGAAGCATCGTCACCAGCCGCAACCGCGGCTGCATTTTCCGCCGTCGAGCTGGCGCCCGCCGACTTGCTGCCCCGTCGCATGGCCACAATGCCGGTGCGCACCATCTCCAGCACGCCGTATGGACGCAGCAATTCGAGCAGTCCGTCGATCTTGTCCTCCCCGCCCGTAATCTCCAGAGTCAACGATTCGGGAGCCACGTC
Organism: uncultured Acidobacteriaceae bacterium; assembly: GCA_963785265.1. Taxonomy (GTDB): domain Bacteria; phylum Acidobacteriota; class Terriglobia; order Terriglobales; family Acidobacteriaceae; genus Acidiflorens. Next base: position 667,859 of record CAWAUN010000001.1, read on the forward strand.
GACCACGCGAGCGCGAAATACATTGGCGAGTTCCAAGACATGCGAGCGAGCTTCATGCCGGGCCGCGACCCGAATCATGGCCAAGTCGCGCACAATCGCCGGTTGATTCGTGATGTTTTCAACCAGCAGCACGTTCACCAGCTTGTACAGATTGGCTTCGATGCGCCGGGCCTGGTCGCCGTCGGCGTCGACGGTGATGGTCATGCGCGACACCTCCGGTTTCTCCGTCCTCCCCACCGTGAGCGAATCGATATTGAAAGCGCGCCGGCGAAACAGCGAAGCCACGCGAGTAAGCACACCCGGCTTATTTTCGACGTACACCATGAAAGTATTCAGCATAGTTTTTGACCAGCGCTGGCTGTTAGCTGTTAGCTCTTAGCTAAAAGCCAAGAGCCAAAAGCTAAGAGCTTGCCTACTCATCCTCCGCCGTCTCCACAATCGGGCTCGGCCGCCGAATCATGTCATGCAGCGCCGCCCCAGCCGCCACCATGGGATAGACCGTGTCTTCCTGTTCCACCTTGAAATCAATCAGCATTGGCCCATCATGCCGCCGCGCCGCCTCAACCGCCGGCACCACCTCCGCCCGCTCCGAGACCGTCATGCTCCGAATCCCATAAGCTTCCGCTAACTTGGCAAAATCCGGATTCAGCAACGGAGTAGCCGCATAGTTACGGTCATAGAAAAACTCCTGCCACTGCCGCACCATGCCCAAAAAGCCGTTATTGATAATCGCAATGTGGATCTTCAGATTCTCCTGCACCAGCGTAGCCAGTTCGCACATCGTCATCTGGAATCCGCCATCGCCGACCACCACCCAAACCTCAGCCTCCGGGCAAGCGACTTTGGCGCCAATCGCGGCAGGCAAAGCAAAGCCCATCGTCCCCAATCCGCCCGAAGTAATCAGCGTCCGCGGATGCTCGTGCTTGTAATACTGCGCCTCCCACATCTGGTGTTGCCCCACGTCGGTCACGACGATGGTGTTGCCGTCGCGCGTCTGCCGCCACAAATCATTAATGACATGCGCGGCATAAAGATGACCGCTGTCGGGCAGGTTCTGAATATCGCGCACCGCCGAATCGCCCTTCAGCTTGTCGATCGAATCCAGCCACTCGCTGCGATCGATCGATTCCACATGCGGCATCAATTCCCGCAGTACTTCCCGCAGATCGCCCACCAGCGGAACATCGACCTTGACGTTCTTGTTAATCTCCGCCGGATCAATCTCGATGTGAATCTTTCTGGCATTAGGGGCGTAACTTTTCAGCATCCCCGTAACCCGGTCATCAAAGCGCATGCCAAAAGCCAGCAGCAGATCCGCCTCCTGAATCGTATGGTTCACCCACGCTTCCCCATGCATGCCCATCATCCCGAGATTGAGCGGGTGCGATGCCGGAAACGCCCCCAACCCAAGCAAAGTAAGCGCCACCGGAATCCCCGCGCGCTCGGCAAAATCCCGCACCTCCCGCATCGCTCCAGAAATAATGATGCCGTGCCCCGCCAGAATCACCGGCCGCTTAGAATTGTGAATCAATTCCAGCGCCCGCTCATACTCCGCAGGAGCCGGCGACAAGTCAGGCCGGTAGCCCGGCAATTGCGGCTTAGCCGCCTCCCAGTCAAACTCGCAAGTACTCTGCTGCGCATCTTTCGTAATATCGACCAGCACCGGCCCCGGACGCCCCGACCGCGCCACATAAAACGCTTCCCGAATCGTCCGCGCAATTTCGCCCGCGTGAGTTACCAGGTAGTTATGTTTTGTGACGGGAAGCGTCACGCCCGTGATATCGGTTTCCTGAAACGCATCCGTCCCAATCAGTTTGCTGCCCACCTGCCCGGTAATACAGACGATCGGAATGGAATCAAGCATGGCCGTGGCCAGTCCAGTAACCATGTTGGTAGCTCCCGGCCCCGAAGTCGCAACCGCAACTCCGACTTCACCGCTCGCCCGCGCGTAGCCGTCCGCCATATGGGTTGCGCCCTGTTCGTGCCGCACCAGCACATGATGAATCCTGGTGTGCTTCAGCGCGTCATAAGCCGGAAGAATCGCCCCGCCAGGATAGCCAAAAACATGCTTCACGCCTTCCCGCTCCAGGCACTCCCAAAGAATGCTGGCCCCAGTCATCGTTCTTATTTTTGTTTGCTCGGTCAACTCGGCTTGCGACGCAGCTTTCGCCCCGCCCGCTCTCGCTGCACCCGTGCTCGCCACACCATTCGAACGTGTCATCGAACCTCCCCACGCAGTTCCACTTTGTTCTCGCCTTTGGGTGGCGCAGCGGTTTACCGCTGCGGTAACCGTCTATTCTCACTCCGGCTTTAGCCGCTGAGGGACGACCACTGCGAACTCCCGAGTTTTTCATCGCTTCGTCGACCAAAAAAACAAAACCCACCGCGCCAGCATCTCTGGCGGGTGGGATTCGGGAGCGTTTACGATTTCGAATTTCTCAGCTCACTCTTCCCTCCGCACCCGCACGGACAGACATACTCGTACTCCCGGAATTTTGATACCAATTCTCTTCATCACGGTTCTACCAGAAGTTGACAGCCATCATAACAAACCGACCGGTCGGTTGGCAAGCGGTTCGGTTATCCTTCTGCACGTTCATCATCGAAGGAGTCACTAACGATTCGTATCAGGGCATCGCTTCAGCGATGCCGAAATCCTCCAGGATTCGCCTGCCCCTTTAGGGGTTGGCACTCGGCCTCGGACTACAGCCCCGGCCCCTCCGGATAAGTCGGCAGATCCGGAGGCCGCACCGGCAGCTTCTTAGGATTAGCTTTCATCTGCTCCATCAGCATCTCCACCGCTTTCTCCAGTTGTGGATCCTGCCCCTTCACCACGAGGTCCGGAGGATTATCCACCACCACATCCGGCTGCACGCCCCGATTCTCGATCAGCCATTTGCTGTCGTTGCTGTACAGAGAGAACTCCGGACGCGTGATGTAACCGCCATCCATAAGTGGCATCATCCCGCGAATACCGCGCACCCCACCCCAGGTCCGCTCGCCGATAAGTGGCCCCAGCTTGTAATACTTAAAGAAGTAACTGAAGAAATCACCATCGGAAGCCGCATACTGATTGGTCACACACGCCATGTATCCGTGAAAGACGTTGCTCGGAATCGTGCCCGGTTCCGAGTTGCGCGCCGACTCCATCCCTCCCAGCACCCGCCGCAGCCGCTCAAAAATCAGCTGATCGACAAACCCCCCGCCGTTATAGCGGACGTCGAAAATAATCCCCTCCTTGCGAATCTGCGGAAAATACTGCTTCACAAATTCGTTGAGCCCATCGTCTTCCATGTCCGGCAGATAGACATAGCCGATGCGCCCGCCGCTGGCCGCATCCACCTTCTTGCGATTGGTCTCAACCATGTTCAACTCCCGCAAAGCTTGTTCGTCGCCAATCGGCTTCACCACAACTTTGCGCGCGCCCTCCGCCGACGCTTTGGAATTCACACTAAGCGTGACCACCTCATTAGCCGTGTTGGTAAGCAATTCATCCGGCGTCTGCGGAGCGCGCAACGCGCGCCCGTTGATCGCAACCAGGTAGTCGCCTTCTTTGACGTTCACGCCCGGCTCGGTCAAGGGCGAGCGATTGTGCGCGTCCCAGTTTTCGCCCGTAAAGATCTTTTTGATCCGGTACATGCCGCTGGCCGAGTCGACTTCATAGTCCGCGCCCAGCAATCCAACGTTCACCGGATGCAAATCCGGAAAATCGCCGCCGCCAACATAAGTGTGCGAGTTCGATAACTCTCCAATCATCTCACCCATGATATAAGTCAGCGAATAACGATCGCCCACGAACGGAAGCAACTGCGCGTACTTATCTTTAACCTTCTGCCAATCCACTCCATTCATCGCGGCCTCAAAGAAGTAATCGCGCTCCTGCCGCCAGACCTCGTTGAACATTTCCTTCCATTCCTGCGGAGGATCCACTTCTACGCGCATGCCGTCCAGTTTCAGCGCGCCCTCCCCAACTTTATGCGGCGCGTCCGGAGGCTTCGCGTCGATGATCCCGACCGGCCCATTGGCATCGACCCGGTACAGCAGTTTGGAACCGTCGCGCGACAGTGCGAAATGATCCGCGCCCTCAAGCAGCACTTTGTCTTTCCGTTCTTTTAAATCGTAGGCATGAATCGCCGGACTTTCCCCCGCCAGCGGCCCCGACAGCCCCTGAATTGGCGATGTCGAGTAATAGATCGCATCCTTCGAAGCGTCGAACACGTGAATGACCGCGGGAGGCACGGCCAGCGCCACAATCCGGTTCTGGATGCCGTCCAGATCGATCTTGAAAACTTTCGGAGGCCCCTTAGTCTCGGTTTCCGCCGCTTTCTCTTCCGGCTTCTTTTCCTCTTCCTTTTTGTTTGGCGGCTGCTTCGCGTTCTTCTTATTCCCCGGCTCGGGTACGGGCGTCGACGCCGCAGGCTCTTCCGTCTTCACCTTGACTTCATCACTCAGCGCCGGAAATGGCGAAGGCTCATCCGCCGTCAGCGTTACCACATAAACCCGCGTCGTTTTCGGATTGGCAAATTCAGAGTCAATATTCCCCAGCACTTCGTTGTAATCACGGTCAGAAAGAAAATATAAGTATCGCTTGTCGGGATCAAACAAGGCTCCATAACTATTGTTGAGAGTTGAAGTGACAGCCGTGATCTTCTTATCGGCAAGTCCATACAGGTAGATAACCGCAAAACCAGACTCTAAATTCTTGTCATACGCAATCCACTTACTATCCGGGGACCAGTTATAATTCTGAATCTCACCATACTTACCGCGATCCACTTCAACCGGTTTCTTCTCTTTAATGTCGATATACCACAGTTTCAAGTCCTTGTCGGCCCAAGCAATCGTCGAACTATCCGGCGACCACGCCGGCGGAAACATGAAGCCCTTATGTCCGCTCGTAATCTGCTCTTCGCCCGCCAGCCCGTCTTGCGGAGCGACATAGATCTCATCTTCCCCGGTCCGGTCAGAAACGTAAGCGATCCATTGCCCATTCGGCGACCACGTTACTTTTTGCTCCCGAACCCCGGGAGAATGCGTCAAATTCCGAATGCTCCCCTCCTTCGCCGGAACGGTGAACACCTCTCCCCGAGCCGCAAACACAGCGCGCTTGCCATCGGGTGCAATGTCGAAATCGGTGATATTCCGGCTCGCGCTCACCCAGTGCTTCATTGCCTGGTCCCGCTCGCCGTCGACATAGACGCTCAGCTTCTTAGCCTGCCGCGCCTGTAAGTCAAATGTATAGAGATACCCGCCATTCTCGAAAATAATCGCATCCGGACCCAGGCTAGGCCACATGACATCAAATTCATCAAACTTAGTAAGTTGCTCGACTTGCTTGCTGCCTAGATCGTAACTGTAGAGATTAAGCCGATGTTCCGATCCGCGATCGGAAGTAAAATAGATCGTATTCCCATGCCACATCGGAAACGTATCGGTGTATTCCGTGTGCGGGATCACTGCGTCCACAACGTTGTTCTTGATGTCGTAAATGGTGATGTCCTGCGCCAATCCGCCCGTATAACGTTTCCACTGCCGGAAATTGCGGAAAATCCGGTTATAAGCGATCTTGGTTCCGTCGGCCGAGAACGAAAGCAGTCCGCCCTCATCCGGAGCCATCGGCTGCGGCAATCCACCCTCGACGCTCACCGTGTATGGACGCTTCGTCCAGCCGTTCGAAGCGTCGCGCCGCGAAAGAAACACGATGCTCTTACCATCCGGAGTCCAGCCAATCACCTGGTTGAGGATGCCCATGCGATCGCTAAGCGGCTGTGCCTCGCCCTGGTAGAACGTCAACTGCTTCGGTTGACCGCCTTCCGACGGCATCACATAAACATTAAAGTTGCCGTCATACTGTCCAGTGAACGCCAGCCACTTTCCATCCGGCGAAAACTTCGGAAATAATTCCCGCCCACGATGCGTAGTGATGCGGCGAGCCATGCCTCCCGAACTCGACGCCAGCCACAGATCGCCGCCATACATGAATGCAATCTTGTCCTTATAAACATCCGGGAACCGCAGCAACCGGCCTTCTTGCATTTCCTGCGCGGCCGCAAGACAAGCGCAACCGAGCACACAGACGCCGACAATAAACGCGAAAAAACCACGAATAGAAATCATTAGGAGATCCTCATTGGAAAACTTTTGCGGGACTGACAGCCGCGGGCAAGCATTTTTGACAAGCGAAATTGTACCAGCTTCCACTCTGCAACTTCGCGCGCCGATTGTAATTGTGTGTCACTGCCCCGGCGTGTTGGCGGCCTCGCGCACCGCCTCCTGGCAATGGCCCGCTGCGGTCAACACTTTGTCAAACGCTGTATCTGTGCGGAGTTTCGCCAGCAGCGGATCGGAAAGCAGATTCTCGTGCGCGCAGTAGTTTTGTTCCACCGCACTCTGCAGCAAATGCAGAGCAGCCTGCTTCTTCCCGCAGTACGCGAAGATCGATGCCTGGTAATACCATGTCTCCGCATCGGGCTCGGAGGGCAAGTTGGTTTCCGCTTCCTGCGCCATCCGGTCCAACTCGGCAGCCGGCCGCAACCCGAGACATGCCTCCAGCAGATCGCGGTGGTAGCGCGGAGCGCTCGGCATGTGCTTTACCGCCTCGCGCGCTTCCGCAAGCTTCCCCTCACGCAGCAGAAGTGACGGCATGATATAAGCTGCCCAATCCGATCCCGCATCCAATCGGACGAAATCCGCGGCCCGGGCCGTTTTGCCCAACTCCATGAACGCCCAGGCGCATGAACGAAAAACATAATTGCCCGGATCGATGGCCAGCGCCTCGTTGCATTCGCCCGTCGCTTGTTCCAGCATCCCCGCGTACCGATAGACGTAGGCCAACGCGAAATGCGCTTCCGCACTATCCGGACGCCGCTTCACCAGCGCTTGCGCCGCCTGGTATGCCTTGCCGAGTTCTCCGCGCTCCACTCGGTTGGCAATCAGCTGTCGAGCCGCCGCGATCCGATTCGGATCAAGCTCGACCGCGCGTTCGCAAGCTTGGTTCGAGCGCTGGAACATCGGTTCGCCCCCATCCGAATACTCTTCGTCGTAGTAGCAACGCTCTCCCAGCTGAGCCCACGCCGGCGCGTACGTCGGATCCATTTCCACCACATGCTCCAGCACCGCAATCGCATCCTTATTAGGTCCCGCATCACGCGGCAGCGCCAAACTATGCAGGTAAAGATCGTAGGCCTCCGCGTTTTTCGGACGTGTACCCGTCTCGATATAGCCGCCCCCCGTCCCCAGCGCCGGCAGCAGCTCCTGCCGGATCCGCGCCGCCATCTGCGCCTGCAATGCGATCAAATCCTGTGCCGGAGCGGTCACGTTGCTCTGCCACAAGAGCTTGTTCCCGTTCACCTGGATCGCCTCCAGCGTAACCAGCAGCCGGTCGCCCTGCTTTAGAAAGTGGCCGGTAAGAATCGTAGCCACGTGTACTTCCCGACCCGCCTGCTGCGGATCCACGTCGTTGCCCACAAACTTCCGCGTAACCGAAGATGGCCGGACGTCCAGCGTTCGCGTGTAAGTAAGCGTGTTGGCAATCTCATCGGCCAGCGCGAAGCGCAGAAACTCCACGCTGATGTCGCCATTCATGTTCTGCAGCGGCAGCACCGCAATCGTGTTCCTGGCCGCGCCTGCGTCCCCCATCTGCCGCTGTTTGAACCACCACGCCCCGATTGCGATCAAAACCGTGAGCAGCAGCCCGCTAACTCCCAGCAGCAGATAAGTGGAAAATTTGCTCGAGGTTTGAAACGTGGTCGTCGCCAGCCGATACGGCAAGGCCGGCCGCCGCATTCCGCTCTTGGTCAACCCCGATTCCGTTTCCCTCCGTAACGACTGCAGATCGCCTTTCAGTGCGAGCGCGTTCGGGTAGCGGTGCCCCCGGTCTTTCTCCATCGCGCGGCCAATAATGCCTTCCAGATCCCGCGGCAGCGATGGGTTGTGACTCAGCGGAGAAACCGGCCTCTGGTTCAGCACCGCGTCCAGCGTGGTAATCACATTGCCGGTGGCAAAAGGCTTTTTGCCGGTAGCCATTTCATAAAGCACGACTCCAAGTGAGAACAGATCGCTCCGCTGATCCAGTTCCTCCCCGCGCGCCTGCTCCGGAGACATATACACTGCCGTCCCCGGAATTACGCCCACCGCCGTCAGCGAATCCTCCAGCGCCGCCTCGCTCGATCCCGCCTCCCGCGCCGACTTGGCTAATCCGAAATCGAGAATCTTCGTCTGTCCGCTCTGCGACACAAAAATATTGGCTGGCTTGATGTCACGATGAATGATGCCCTTCGCATGAGAAGCCGCCAATGCGTCCGCTACCTGGATGCCGATGTCAAGAACTTCGTCCACATCCATCGACTTGCCACGAATCCTCTCCTTCAGGCTCACCCCGTCCAGCTTCTCCATGACAATGAAGGGATGTCCGTTGTTGTCGTTGATGTCGTGAATCGTGCAGATGCCGGGATGGTTTAACTGCGAGGCCGCGCGAGCTTCGCGCAGAAAGCGTTCCAGCGACTTCTTGTCGTGCACCATCTCCTCGGGAATAAACTTGAGCGCGACGTGACGCGCCAGCCGCGTATCTTCCGCCTCATACACCACGCCCATGCCACCACCACCGAGCTTCCCCAAAATGTGATAGTGGGAGACAGTTTCGCCGATCATTCCGGAGGCCTCTGTGCCGCCGCGGTAATGTTAGGCCGCTGGCGAAGCCCCGGTCAACCCACCCGCAGAGGGTAGAGTGGCTCAGTTTGTCACATCGAGAAAATCCCGGACCACGATGACAACGAAATGCCACAACGCTCTTTGTAGAGCCCTTCCTTCGTGAACCTTCGTGCCCTTCGTGGTGGAAGTTGTTTTGGCAAAATGGCCCGTTACTGCGGAGGACACAATGCGCAGTCCCACCCTGGCTAAAGCCTTTGCCACCCTTTGCCGATTCCACCAGAGGTGCCGCTCCATGTACCGGCCCGCGATTTGCCAACTCTTTGACCGCCTCTGGCCTTATGCTAGGGTCATGTTTTCTGGGTAACGCAACGCTCAGGGAGGTAGGAATGAGCGGTCATTCGTGGTTCGGTCCAGGGGAGCTTGGCGCACCAAAGGTTGGAGGCGCAACCCTCGTGCAGACCCTGGTCGTCGATGATTCCGCCGTCTTCCGCAAGCTGATCGGCGACCATTTACGCAGCTGGGGCTTTGGCGTCACTCTCGCCGAGACCGGCTCCAAGGCTTGGGAAATCCTCCAATGCCCCGACTCGCCCAAACTCGTGCTCCTCGATTGGGTGCTCCCCGATCTCGAGGGCATCGAACTGTGCCGCCGCATCCGCCGAGCTGGAACTACCGGCCCGTATGTCTACGTCATCCTGCTCACCAGCAATGAGGGTCGCCAGAACATGCTCGAAGGCATGCAAGCCGGTGCCGACGACTATCTCGTCAAGCCTTTTGACGAATTGGAATTAAAGGCGCGCCTGGTCGTCGGCAAGCGCATCCTCGACCTGCAGGAGGAACTGGTTTCCGCCCGCGACTCCATGCGCCATGCCGCCACTCACGACAGTCTCACCGGACTGATGAATCGCGGCGAGATTGTTGCCATGCTCGAGCGCGAATTGGAACGTGGCCGCCGCGATCGCAAAGCTCTGGGAATAATTCTCGGCGACGTCGACCATTTCAAAAGCGTCAACGATACTTTCGGCCATCTTTTTGGCGACGAGGCGCTCCGCGAGATCGCCCGGCGTTTGCGCGCCCAACTCCGCATCTACGACGGCGTGGGCCGCTATGGCGGAGAAGAGTTCCTGATGATTCTTCCCAACTGTGATTTGCCCAACGCTCTCCTCCGCGCCAATACGCTGCGCGAATTCATTGCCAGCACGCCGGTAGGCTATTCCGGCGAAGCCAAACTCATCACCATGAGCATGGGAGTCGCCGTCTCCACTTGCGTGGGAAAACCCGAAGTCGAAGCGTTGTTGTCTCAGGCCGACGCCGGCCTCTACCAAGCCAAAAACAACGGCCGCAACCGGATCGAGCACTTCACCGCTGCACCCAAAAAAGCCGCAGCCGCCCGCGCCCGCAAAAACTAATCGCCTTTCCACCACCAACCGAGCCGATAATCTGCCGCGACCCCAATTGCGCTCACAAAACAGTCAATGCGTGCTATCGCGATGTTTCGCCAATTGACATCGAGGCCCTTCAAAATCTCTCAAGTACGATCCGTTCAATGTCCTCAATGTGCCGCCGCATAGCAGCCCCTGCCGCTTCGGCGTCATGGCGCTTGATCGCAGCTAGGATCCTGCGGTGCCCGGCCAGCGATTTTTGCAGACGCCCTTCTACCTGCAAGGAGCGTTCGCGCGTGTCGCGCAGCAGGTCCATGATGGTGTCGATCACCTTCAGCACTACGCTGTTGCCGGAAGACAGGGCGATAGTGTAGTGGAATTCCGCGTCTTCCGAGATGGCGGGCTCCCCCTGAGCCTGCCATTTCTCTTGCCGCTGCAAAATCTCTTCCATCTCGGAAATTTCTTCGGCAGAAGCATGAGTAGCTGCACGCGCGGCCAGTGGAGGTTCGAGCATCTTGCGAAAATCCAGAAGTTCGCTCACCCGTTCCCGCCTGTGTTTCAGCGCATTGGCGAGCGGATTGACGAAGGACTCGGCCGGAATTTCGCGAATGATTGTCCCGGCGCCTTGACGCGGCTCAACCACGCCCGCCAGTTCCAGACCTCGAATTGCGTCTCGAATGGAACAGCGGCTTACTTGCAGCATCTGCACCAGGTCGCGTTCCGAAGGCAGTTTGTCACCGGGCTTAAGTTTCTTCAGAATCAGATGTTCGAGCTGCTCGGCAACTTCCTCGTAGACCTTTTTCCTCCGGATGACCTCGAATTCCGAGTTGAAAGAAGCTGGCGTGTGGTCCAGAACCAGAGGCCAACTCTTCGAGTCCTTCAGTATCTTCATTGGCGTCCAGCTCCTCAGAGCGCGTTTTCGCGCTCGGGCTGCAGGTCTCCTTGGGGCGCCCGGACGGATTGAGAAACCGCCGGGTCCAGCCACAACGCCAGGCGTTTGCGAATCTTGAGCAGCTTGCCGGATTCCTTTAGAGCAAAGAACGCGATCATCGCAAACGCTGTCGTCCATCCGCCGATCATCAATTCCACGAAAAGAGACATAACGCACTCCTATTCTGAGGCAAGCGCCCCGCTAGCAAACCTTCTACCTAGAAACGCGACAAACACGGGCAAAAGGGCTCAGCGATTACAAACTTCTTTTCGTGGAAGCCCCACGGCCAAAAAGAAGCGTCCAAACTGACCCCGCTACCGATAGCGCCCCGTTTCCCTTGACAGATAGTGTGTGACCACATGAGAACGTTTCATCCGACCATGGGAGCTATTCCGTAGTGCTTTCGCGACAATTTTCCCCATTTTCCGCGTCCCCTCATACTCGTCTCACCTTGGCCCGGTCAGCCGAGGGGGAGGAAATCCCGCAATTGAATGCGATCATGCCCGCGATTCCCAGAGACGTCCATGGAGCCAGTCTGAAGCGTTCTGCATTGATCTGAAGAAGATGCACTACCCGACAACTGTCGGAACCAGATGGGATGAGAAGGTCGGTCTCCGACGGGATGCTGTACGCCCCCAAGTTATCGACGCGCTTGAAATCCACCGATGGCGGCCTTTGTCATTGGAAGAAGCGAAATGGTCTCCCCCTTACAGAGAACGACCTGCTCGGCATTTTCTTCTCAGGGGAGCGACAAAAGTGATGGCCGTCTTCTCTCCGGCTTTCTCTCTTTGGTTCGAAAACTCCTTACCGTCTGCATCGAAGAACACGTGCCACCGACCGGCCACTCTGAATCCTCGCAGCCTTCGTGCAGGGAATACATCGTCATTAACTGCTGAGGAAAGTCTCGCGCAACTGTCGAAAGCAAGCCACCGCTAAAATATTTATTCCTCAAAGACCTAGCAGGAAAACAACCGGGAAGGTCGGGAAACAGACGGAACGTTCACCGATCCTCGAAACACACTCCAAGAGGATCGTGGCAAAGAAGAGTCCGAGACTGCAAAACCGCTAAAGTATTTATTCCTCAAAGACTTGGAATCTAGGAACCCGGTTTTTCGATCACCCGATGGCCCGATCACCCGATGACCAGATCGTTTCCAACTCGCAGACTCCTGCGCCCGAAGCCATCGGCTGCCCGATCGCTAAGGTATTTATTTCTCAGAGACCTAGCGGGAATTTGACCCGAAAAACAAGCCCGAAACTAAAGCTAAGTCATTGATTTATAAATACTTTACCTGTAAGTCCTTATTCCTCAAAGATCTGGAAAAAACAATCGCTAAGGGCATCAATATCGCAGGCTCATCAACGGGCTAGAGAGGGTGTACAATGAAACCCTCAAATTCTTCAGCCGCTTGGAGCCTTATGGATTACCGGAACACGGAAATAAAATTAGATCAATTGGTGGGGTATTTCAACGAAGAAAAAATCAACCTGTCACCGATTTTTCAACGCGGCAGGGTGTGGACTCTGCCTATGCGAAAAGAGCTAATCAAAAACATCGTCCGTCATAGGCCAATCCCGGCAATCTTTCTCTATAAGGACGAGGCCGGAGCGAAGTATTCCTACAGCATCTTGGACGGGAAACAGCGGTTGGAAAGCATCATCATGTTCATTGGCGGTACCAATAAAAAATTTGCAATTACCACATGGCACAAGTATATCTTTGGCCGCGATCATCGGCGCAACGTGGGATTTTCGGTTGACCTCAAGGACGGGAATGGGCACAAGAGATTCGCAGAATTCAATGAAGATGTAATTCGAGAACTGCGGGAATATCCGATTCCGACGATTGAAATTGCACTTAATGACAGCACGAATTTGGATGAGATCATCAACTTGTTCGTGGATATAAATCAGCGTGGCGCGAAGGTGACTCGTCTGAATGTCGTCAGAGCCTTGAGACAGAAAGACCCATTGGTGGAGGATGTGTACGGATTGATCGCGGTCAAAGAGCAGCGCCAGCAGGATGTGTTTACCAAGAAAAAGGGAACGCTCTTTGTCGGCGTGCTGAAAAAATTGAATATTGTGGCTAGCGTCCATGACACTTCCGCCCAAGCGGACAGAATGTGGGAAAAACTTTTGGAGTTAGCTCTGTTCGTGCGTTCATGTGGCAGGCATCGCAAGCCATCCGAAATTCTAAAAACATTCATCAAGAGTGTGGACGTTAAGCATGATCGGCTCGCAAAAACAGAAAGAGCTAAATTGACTGCTGTATTCTCATTTCTCCATGCGGCGTATAACAACTCGGCTCTTGGTAGTACCCGACTCGCGACCGACCAAACGCATTTCTATATTATGGCCACGTCACTGTTGTGTAGTGATCTTTTGACGCGCTTTGAACATGATCTGCTAACTAGGAAACTTATAAAATTTGTCACTCTTCTTGAGGATTTTACCCCTGTCGAACCAGAGGAGATGACTCCTCTCACTGAAGCACTGAGTAGGTATCGGTCTCTCTCGACAGAGAAAACCACCGATGCCGTGAGACGCAAGGAGAGGCAGCAGGAATTCATCAAGGCTATTGACTTGCTGTGAGTGATATTATGGGAGTGAATGAAACATTCCGCCGAGTACCAGAATTTCACAAATCTTGTGGATCGGATTATGACCGTCTCGCACGAAGAAATGCAGCACCGCGAAACGGAATACCGCAAGCAAGTAGAAGCGAATCCAAAGCGACGCGGCCCGAAACCTGGCACAAAAAGAAAGCGGAAAGCATCTATGCCTTCCGCCGACCACGAGGCAATCGAAACTTAGAATACCGCGTCCGGTTTTTCTGCCCCCTTCGCCGTCAGTTCCGCATAGGTCAATCGCTTCCCTACAATCTGCGAGCACAGCAGACTGAACCGATCAGCGTCATTCAGGGGGTTGTCCTTCGTGGCGCGATTGTTGTATCTGAAAACCTGCTCATCTACATAACGCTCAAGGTGAAACGGCTCCACGGCAACGTAGGTCCCTTTCAATCCGCGTTTGAGCAGGCTCCAGAAGTTTTCCATGCCGTTGACGTGGACGCGACCGCTGACATAGCTCTCAGTCTTGTTTACGAACTCATGCACGAAGCGGCGTTGCAGCCCGTTCTCATAGGCCACGGCATCATCCGTGTAGACTTTCGTTCCGTACTTTACTTGCTTGAGAATTTCCGCTTGCAGCGTCTCACGCTTGACATCCGGCATGACCTTCGCCCGGACTTGACGAGCATCACGGTCCAGAATACCTTGCACAATGGTTTTGCCCTGTGCGCCGCCCTTCGCTTCATAGCGGACTTTCTTGCCCGCGTGCATATTCTTTTTCAAACCGCCGACGAAAGTCTCGTCTACTTCGACCTCGCTCTCAGGCGTACCACCACCCAACTTAGTTTTCCATCCGGGGAATGGTTGGTCCTTCATGCCAAGGCGAATGCGATGCAGCATGAACCATGCTGTCTTTTGCGTCACTCCAAGCGCGCGATGAATTTCCCAAGAGCTAACGCCATTCTTGCAGTTGGCGACCATCCACATCACCGGGAGCCACTTGTCCAGACCCAAGGGCGATTCCTCAAGGATCGAGCCAGTCTTGATGCTGAACTGGGCCTTGGGATGGCGCGTCTTGCACTGCCAGAAACGGCGCGAGGGCACAAAAGAAACGTCAGTTCTACCGCAAGTCGGACAAGCAACATTACCGTTCGGCCAACGGCGCTTTACGAGGTAATTCAGGCAGTTGTCTGGGTCTGTAAAGTATTGAATCGCTTGGGCCAATGTCTTTGGTTCGTTTGCCATAACCAAAGTATCGCACAACTCGTTTGAGGAGTCAAGTATATTCTTGCCTCGCTAAGTCTTTGATTCCAAAAGACCGTCGTGGGAGGGGGAGTAAACTAACGGTCATTGGCTCACTTTACGATTAGCTTTCCTTCGTGTGACTTCGTGTCCTGAGTGATGGTGCTTTCGTGAAACTGAGACCTACCTCGTTAACGGCTGATTTCAGTCACAACCATCCAAGTGGTAGCCTCTTGGAGGATGTGGGTGCACGCCACGTCCGAATTCACCGCGAGCGGCCATTTGCTTCTTGACCTTCCAACCCGCATCCAGCAGTGCGCTCGCGACGCCGGATTCGATCTCTGCGGCATTGCCCCAGTCCGCGACTTTCAGGAATTGCAGGTCTTTCCCGCCTGGATCGCGGATGGCAAACACGGCGAAATGAAATACATGGATGCCCGCGATGAGACCGGCGAACTCAAGCGGTCATCGTTGGCCAAAGTCGCTCCTTGGGCGCACAGCGTAGTTGTCTGCGCCATCAACTACAATACTAAACACCCTTACTCGACCGAAGCGCAGATGCGAACAGAAAATGCCGACCGAGGCTGGATTTCGCGCTATGCCTGGAGCCGCGAAGATTACCACGAAGCCGTCCTCCGCCGTCTGAAGCAACTGGAAGAAAAGCTAAGCGAACTAACAGACGCCACTGGCAATTGGCCGCTCACAACCGGCAACTTGCAGTTTCGTTCCTACGTAGACACGGGTCCGCTGATCGAGCGCGTGTACGCCAAATACGCGGGCATAGGATGGATCGGAAAGAACACCTGCATCATCAACCAGAAGCTAGGCTCGTGGCTGTTCCTGGGAGTAATCCTGACCTCGCTGGATTTCACCGCCTGCCAAATCGCCAGCCTGCCCGCGCCCGATCGTTGCGGAACCTGCACCCGTTGCATAGTAGCCTGCCCCACGCAGGCGATTGTCGCGCCCGGCGAATTGGACGCGAGACTCTGCATTTCCTATCTGACCATTGAAAAGCGAGGCAACATTCCAGAAGATCTGCGTCCGGCCATGGGACGCCACGTCTTCGGTTGCGACATCTGTCAAGACGTTTGCCCGTGGAACCGCAAGGCGCCCATGACGTCTGCGCCAGAGTTCGAGCCTCGCGACGGATATGTCAATCCCGCGCTGAATTGGCTAGCCGAAATGCAGCCAGAAGAATTCCGGCAAGTCTTCCGCGGATCTCCCATCCGTCGCGCCAAGCTTTCCGGCCTGCGCCGGAATGCGGTAGTTGCAATGGCCAACAGCGGCAACCAGAAATTCGTACCGACGCTAAGAAAACTCAGCGAGGATTCCGATCCCGTGGTAGCCGAGCACGCCCGCTGGGCAATGACGACCCTAGACGAAAGCAGCTTTGGGAAGGGCACGACTTGAGAGGCTGCGGAAAAAGTCGATCTTGCGCTTGATTTTGGGTGGCGCAGCGGTTTACCGCTGCGATAAATGCTTTATCTTCAATGCCGGCTTTAGCCGCTGAGGTAACAGTTTCCGCCTGGGAATTAGTTTTTCCCGTTAAGTCGCTGAGAATACGTTCGCGCCTCAGCGCCCGAGGTGAGCTTTTGCCCCGCCTGACATACAATGGCGCAGATTGATCGAACCGCGCCACTGGGCATTCCTCGTATAAGGACAATCACTCATGTTCCAGAAAGATCTACTCCAAGGCAAGCGCATCCTGATCACCGGCGGAGGCACCGGCCTGGGCAAAGCCGCCGCGCAGCGTTTTCTGGAACTGGGCGCAGAGGTTTACATCTGCGGCAGACGCCAAGACGTCCTCGCCGCCACCGAGCAGGAGTTGCATGAGCGCACCGGTAGCAGCAACAAGAAGAAGATTCACTCCCGTCCCTGCGACGTGCGCGATCCTGCCGCGGTCGAAGAAATGATCGGAATCATCTGGGCCGAAGCTCCGCTCGATGTGCTCATGAACAACGCCGCCGGAAACTTTCTGGCCCGCACCGAAGAGCTTTCCTTGGGCGCCTTCCAGTCGGTACTCGGCATTGTCCTGATGGGCACGCTGCATGCGACCATGGCGTGCGGCCGCCGCTGGCTGGCAGCCAGCCACAAAGGTGTGGTACTGAACATCACCACCACCTACACCACGACTGGTTCAGCGTATGTCGTCCCCTCAGCCGTGGCCAAAGCCGGCGTGCAGGCGCTAACCCGAAGCCTAGCCGTAGAGTGGGGAGATCGCGGCATCCGCATGAACGCCATCGCCCCCGGACCCATCCCAACCGAGGGTGCGTTCTCGCGTCTGTTGCCGCGCCCCGAGCTGGCGGAGGCCGCAAAAAAACGAAATCCTCTCGGCCGCTTTGGCACCACCGAAGAATTCGCCAACCTGGCTGCCTTCCTGGTGAGCGATGGCGCCGGATACATTAACGGAGAAGTGGTCACCATGGACGGCGGCGAGTGGCTGCAGGGAGCCGGCGAGTTCACTGCGCTGGGAAGGGATCTGACCGAAGAAGAATGGCAAATGATGAAACCAAAAAAAATTCCGCCGAGGTCCTAAAACACCTGCGGAACGATTTTTGGTTCGTATCAGGGTATCGCTTTAGCGACACCGAAGGCTTTCGACGACCATGCCCCATTAGGGGCAGCAACCGAGCGGCCATTCCACCGCAAAAAACGAAAGCGCCCGGACTCTGTTCGAGTCACCGGACGCTCGTTTGAACAGCCCTCCCCCGAAGTCTGCTCACCACTAATCTATCTTGTAACCGCCGCACGCGGCATGGCCCGAACGGGGGATTCCTATAGGACAATCCGGTAGGTTACTCGCGAATCTGGCCAAGAAATCAAGCAATTTCGCCACTTTCCAGCCCAGTCGTTCCACCAAAAGAACCGGCGCTGGGGAGTGCCGCCATCGCGGCCTCCCTAGCGCCGATGATAAACATCCACGTTCCCAGTTATTGGCAGGTGGTGAACTTGAACGAGGCCACGTGTGACTGCCAGTTGTACCCGCCGTCGCTGTACTCTTGCGAGTACCAGAGAGTGCAATCGTCCGTGGGATCCACGCTCATCGAGCTGTAATCGCCCCAACGATTTACTTGTCCCTGCACAGTTTTCCCTTTATGAATGACCTTTTTGGCTTCCAGCTTGCCCAATTTATCTGTGGGCTTGCGGCCGGTAACCCAGATGCTGGGGTCCAGACTGGTGCTGTTGTCAACGCTGAAGCCCAAGGCCAGGTTCCCGATGTGGTCCATGGCAGCGCTGCCCATCCAGTAATTGTCGGTTTTGTTCTGGTAGGTCGCGGCCTGGTAAAGCGAGAAGCTGCCTCCAGGAGGGGTGGAGCGCAGTTCATACCAGCGCTCGGCCGAAACCGCCGTCGAGCCCGTACCCGGAGCCACTGAATGCGAGAACACCATGGCCTCGTGATCGCCAAAGTTGCGGTATGCGTTGCGGAACATCATGCGGTCGCCCAGCGCGTCCAGCAAACCTCCGTTGTGAGGCTCAGGAATGCAGGCCCCGCCACCGCCGCCGCACAGCACCGTGTACGCCGGCACCGTGATCGTGTTCGGCCCCGTGAAGGTGGAATCCTTGGGGACATTGAAGTCTACGTGGAAGTCGTATTCCTTAAGCGTAGTGTTAGAGTTCCCCAGTTCGATGTAGTGGTTGGGAGCGCCACTCGGAGGTAGCGTGCTACCGTCCAGGTCGGAAGGCAGGAATCCCATATCTGAAGTGTTGGGGCTGAAGCAGATCATGGCTGGGCTCGCGCCGCCAGCTTGCATGGTCGCGCTATCCAGAGCGCAAGGCTCACCGTCGCCGGGGCCAAAGTAGTTAAACGCCAGGTAATAGGCGTCGGGCCAGATCGCAAGTTTCGGATAGTCGGTGAGGCCGTTGAAGGTATAGGAGTAAAGGTTGTACGCGCCCGTCGCATCGTCGGTTTGCGACACTGCAAAGCAGATCTGGTAGCTGCTCGTGTACTCCAGTTGTTCGAGCAGCCATCGGTTCGCGATGTGGTCGAAGAGCACGACCGGGTCGCCGCCGTTGTCGGACTGGCACTGGCCGCCAAAGTTTTTCCAGATACTGTTGATCAGCAGGGGTCCAACTTCGACAGCGCCCGTGGTCTTGTTGTAAATGGTAAAAGCGAAGTTGGTGATGAGAAAGAACTGTTTGTCTCCCACCGCTCCGTTGGTGTCCGGCGGAATTACTCCGCCCGCCTGGGTGCCGTCCACTCCGTCGAAATTGAAACCAAAGGTGATAGCCAATTCGGGTTGCGCCTCATCACTGTCTTGCGTGACCGTATCCGGCAGGTCATAGATGGTGGTCAGGTGGTTCGGCGTCTCGTGCTCTTTACGTATGATCCAGCCGTTGAATACAGGCGGTCCCGTGATCTTTGCAATCTCGCTGACCGGTAAGGAGACTGCGGCCTTGTCCGGGTTGATCACGATGGGTTGGAGCTTGTTGGCGGCGAATGCCGGAGCAATCAGTAGTACTATCCCTGCTAGTAACAGTAGGCAAGCGCCCGCTGTGTGTCGAGTCTTCATGAATCCCTCCTCAGGATCGAAACAATAACGATCGAAACAAACTACAGTGCAAATTAATGCTCTGCAGAAAGCCGGAACTCGGCTCCCATCGGTTGGAGATTTGTCGTGGCCTGCGGCGTCCACACATGCGCAGCAGTCAAGAGAGGAGAATTATCCTCCGGTGGGGAACACCGGTCAAGCTTCATTTTAGTGAAACGGTAAAAATCGTCGCGCCCGGCCCTAAACCGTCAGAACAGGCTAGCATCGCGATGTTTGGTTCACAAATAGTTGTGCAAGACTTTGCCGCATCGGTTACAGGAACGCGTCCGAACCGTTGCTGCGCAGGCCTGGCAGAGAAGCTAAACGTAACCGACCGATAGTTGTCTGCGGCATTTTTAAAGCTGATTTCACGGCTGATTTCTACGGCTAGGCCCGCGAAAGCTCACACCGCGACTTTTGCTTCCAAAGTCTTCATAAGATCCAGAATCATGTGAACGACAGCCTCGTCGCCGATCCCGGTATTGATCATCGAGTGGTAGATGGCGCGATCCGGCCATTCGACATGGAAATACTTTTGAATGAAATCGACGCGCTCGCGGTCAACGGTATCGACCAGTTGCTCGGCCTCGTCCGCGCTCTTGCCCCGAGCCAGCAGCCGCCGTACCTTATCTTCTCGCGCCGCGTAAAGAAACACGCGCATCGTATCTTTGCGGTTCCTCAGAAACTGCTGCGACCCTCGTCCCACGATGACCGAGTTTCCCGTTTTTGCCGCATGCTGTACCACCTGTTCCGTAAACTTCAAAATACATTCGCTGTCCACCAGCTTGAGCTTGTGCGCGTTCAGGCTGCCTTCGTAACTCCCGCGCAGGAATGATTTGAAGAGCCGGTAATACAGGGGATCCGTTCGTTCCTCGCGAACCTCGACGACCGCCTTGGGACAATCGGCAAGCCGCGCGATCTCCTCCGTCAGCAACTGGTCCCAAAGCTTCCAACCAAGCTGCTTGGCAAGCAGCTGAGCGATTTCACCGCCGCCGCTTCCGTACTCGCGTTCAATGGTGATGATCTTGATCATGTCCGCCGCCATAACACTCGCTCTAGTTCTTACTCAGCCCCGGAGGGGTGCTCGAAAATAGCCCAGCGCTTCAGCGCCGGGACCGATGGAAAAAATCATCCGAGTCCCGGAGGGACGACCGCTCCGTGCAGCCAACGGCCAAAAGCAATTCATAAAACCCGACTCTGCCTAACGAAAGTCCAAAATAATCAAATGTGGACGGCCAGAACCGGGCACGGTCCCAACTGCAGCACCCGGTAGGTCGTCGAACCAAACACCGCCAGATCCAATGCGCCCCGGCCATGCACTCCCATGGCCACCATATCGGCTTGCGTCTCCTGGGCGAGTTGAATGATCTGCTGATATGGTTTTCCAACGCGTACCACTGTCTTGATCCTGAGCCTCTTTCGCGCCTCCGCTGGAATCAGTTTGTCGAGTTGTGCCGCCGCTTTCGCAATGACTTCTTCCGTCTTGCCCACACTTGGAGCGTCCTCCAACACATGCAGCATGATCAGCTCGGCGTCGTACTCCTCCGTCGCCGAGATCGCATAACTCAAAGCCCGCTCTGAATTCTCCGAGAAATCCGTGCAGAAAAGTACTCGGGTCAAGCGGTGGCGCCGCGGTTCACCTGCCGCCATATCCGCGGAGGTCGAGCCTTGCGGCAGCTTACATACCGCCAGCACCGGGCACGGCGTCTTGCGCATGACTCGGTTGGTCACTGACCCCAGCACGAAGCGGTCATATCCTCGCCGCCCGTGCGTTCCCATGACGATCAAATCCACTTTCTGCGCTTGCGCCAGCGACAGAATACAATCTGGCGCGACTCCTTCATGCACCACCATCTCCGGCTGAATTTCACCGTGCGCGTGCTTCTTCACGAATTCCCGCAGTTGCTCCTTGCCGCCCTCGCGCAGCGCCCGGCAGAACTCCGCATAGTCTCCCGCCGACGCCGCATAATCGGCGTAAGGATATCGCGACAGCTCGACGATATGCTCCGCCACCAGCTTGGCTCGATAATGCGCCGCCAGCGATAGCGCGTGCTGATACGCCCGCACCGAGAACTCCGAAAAATCAATGGGACAAAGGATGAGTTTAATTTCCAGCATCACCGTCTCTGACTCTTGTTATCTCCTGTATTTTATCGGGTTGATTATTGCTCCGGTCTTAGCCTACCTCCACCGCACCACCGCCACCAGGATCATTCTTCTTCAAAAGAAAAGCCAGACCGAACATAATCGCCGCCCCCACGCAAAGAACCATGAAGGTATCGACGTATGCCAAGGTTGCCGCCTGGTTCTGCACAGTTTGATAAATGTGGGCGTAAGCCGTGATCTGAGCCTCGTGCTTGCCGACACCGGCGTTAGCCAGGTGCTGAGCCAAACCGTTAGCCGAATTCACGAAATTGGGATTGTCGACCCTTATGTCCTGCACCAGCCTTGCCTGATGAAATTGCGAGCGCCGCGCAATTATTGTCGTGACCAGGGAGGTTCCCACGCTGCTTCCCATGTTGCGCATGAAGTTGATGATTCCGGCGACCGCGTTGTTCTTCTCCGGTGCAATGCCAACGTACGCCGCCAGCGTAATCGGTACGAACAGAAATCCTATGCCAACCACTTGCGCGACGCGCAGCCAGGTGGCAGCGCTGAAGCTGATCTGCAAATCAATCCGCCGGGTGGAATAGTACATGGCGATGGACAGAGACAGCCAACCGAAGCCGATCAGGCGGCGCGCTTGGAACTTCGTCGTTAATTGCCCCATGAGCGGCATCTCGAACAGTACAAGCAGACCGCCTGCCGAAAGCGCAATTCCCGCCAACTCCGATGTATAGCCCAAGAGCGTCTGCAGGAACTGCGGCATCAGCACCAGGCTGCTGAACAGCATGACTCCAAAGGTAAACATCATCAGGCTCGAACTGGCGAAGTTGAAGTTCTTGAACATGCGTACGTCGATGATTGGCGACTTTTGATACCACTCCCAGATCACCAGCGAGACCAGACATACGGTCGCGGTGACGATCAAAGTCGTAATGAAGCGCGATCCGAACCAATCATCTTCCTGGCCCTTGTCAAGCAGGATCTGTAGCGCCCCGATCCCGATTGCCAGGAGAGCAATGCCGATGTAATCCAGCTTGACTCCGGCTGCCTTGAGCTTGCTCAAATAGGGCGGATCCTCGACAAAGTGTTGTACGAGAAAAAAGGTAGCCAGGCCGACCGGAACATTGATAAAAAAAATCCACCTCCAGGAATAGTTGAAGGTGATCCATCCGCCCAGAGTTGGCCCGATGGTAGGCGCCATGATGGCCGTGATGCCATACAGTGCAAACGCCAGCCCTCGCTTTTCCGGCGGAAATGTGTCCGCCAGAATGGCCTGAGCCATCGGTTGCAGCCCGCCTCCGCCCGCACCTTGCAGCACTCGAAAGAGAAGAAGAACTCCAAGGTTCGGTGCGGTCCCGCAGAGCAAAGAACTCACCGTAAAGACGGCCAAACAGGTCATGAAAAAACGCTTTCGCCCGAAGGTGCCGGCCAGCCATCCGCCCATGGGCAGGATGATGGCGTTAGAGGCCAGATAAGACGTCAATACCCAAGTGCTTTGATCGTTACTCGCCGCCAGATTTCCCGCAATGTAGGGCAACGCTACGTTGGCGATGCTGGTGTCGAGCACCTCCATGAACGCCGCCAGGGTAACCACGACTGCGACCAGCCAAGGGTTGTACTTGGGGTGCCAAACGTCCTGATCGAGGGTGAGAGTCGCGGCGCTCATTTGAGATATACGTCCGGCACCACGTTCATGCCGGGCCGAAGCCGCCGATCCTTGTTCTCTCCCGGCTCAAGCACGATCTTCACCGGAATCCTCTGGACAATCTTCACGTAATTTCCCGTGGCATTCTCCGGCGGTAGCAAACTGAACAACGGCCCCGTTGCTCCGGCAATGCTATCCACATGGCCCTTCAGGGTCCGGCCGCTCGAATCCACGTGGATCTCCGCTTTCTGTCCAACCTGCATATGCCTAAGCTGGGTCTCTTTGAAATTGGCCGTGACCCACACTTCATCAAGCGGCACCACGGTGAGCAGTTGCTGCCCGTCCTGAACGTTCATCCCCACCACCACCGTCTTATTCACTTCCCCGGTGACCGGAGCAACGATTTTCGTGTAGGAAAGATTCAGTTCAGCCTGTTCAAGTAGCGCGCGCTTTTGTCCCACATCCGCGATCGCAGCCCGCACGCGAGCCTCGGTCGACGAAACTTGCTGCGGCCCGGTTTCCGCATATTTGTGGTTAGCCTCGGCTTGAGCCACGCGGCTGCGGGTCTGTTGCACGAATTGTTCCGCCGCCGACTCACTGGCGTGCGCTGCCGCGACCGTAGCCGTGCTCGATTTGGCCGCGGCCAGTGCTTGATCGTAGATTTGCTGCGATACTTCCCGCTTGTCGACCAACAACTTATATCGGTGGAGATCGTCTTGCGCCTTCACGTCGTTCGCCTCGGCCGCCACGAGTTGCTCATGAGCCGCGGTCAGTTGCCTTTCGGCGGCGATCACTCCGGCATTCGCGTCGTCCACTCCAGACGCGGTGAACCGCAATTGACTGGAACTGTTCACGGAAGTAATCGGAACCGTGATATTCAGCGATTGCGCCGTCGCTTCCGCGTTGGCCAGATTCGCTTGCGCCTGCGCGACCGCAACCTCATAATCTTTCGGATCGATTTCGACCAGCACCGCGCCCTTCTCCACCCACTGGTTGTCGTCCACGTTGACCCGCACGACGTAACCCGAAACCCGCGCGCTCACGGGATAGAGATGAACATCCGCCTGCGCGTCGTCAGTCGATTCATAACTGCTCAGCCAGCGCCACAAGAAAATACCCGCGACCAGAATCACGACGACCGCGATCAGAATCACGATGTTCCTGCGGCGATTGGGATTTCGCCGCACCGGCGGCCTATACTCCCTGTCCGCCAAGGGCGATCCCTCGACGGACGACGAATCGGCCGCAGATTCCTTGCCTGCCTCGGGTACTGAACGGGGTGGGTTTTCTTCCGCCATGTTCATTTTCCTTTGAAATATTCCTTGACGCCCTCTTCACCGATGCCCAGAGCGCGAACCAGGGAAATTTTTGAGAAATTATAGTTGTACAGACTCGAGATGTACTGTTCGTGAGCGCTCGCCACTGCCTCTTGCGATTGCACCACTTCCACCGTATCTGTGACGCCCGCGCTGAAACGATCGCGCGATTGCACCAGCGTCTGCTCCGCCAAATCGATGTTGCTGCGCGCCACATTCACCTGCTCCGCCGAAGACTGCAGGTTCAGCAACGCTGCGCGTACATCAGAATCGATCTGCGCCCGCAGATTCTCCAGCCGCTCGCGGCTCTGCTCCAACCTCGCATCGGCCTGCAAGACATCGCCATGAACGCTGCCCCCCTGAAAGATCGGAATCGTCAAAGTTCCCCGTGCGTCAGCGACGGGGGTTGCGTTAGAAGGATGCGCACCTCCCAACCCATAATCCGCGTTAAACGCAAGCGACGGCAGATAGCCGCCCAGCGCCGCCTTACGCGAGTATTCCGCCGCGCGTACGTCGTTCATCGCCGCCTGGTAATCGGAACGCGCAGCGTAAGCGCGTTTCAGAGCCTCATCAACCGTGATGTCGTCGAACGGCTGGTAAGGCGCTTTGTCGGCGAATTCAAATTCCTGTCCCGGAGCCAATCCGATCACCCGCGCCACCGTCAGCTTCTGGATGGCGAAGTTATTCTTCGCCTGGATCAACTGTTGTTGCCGCGTCTGCAATTCAACCTTGGCGCGCAGTCCGTCGATGTCCGGAGATGTGCCCGCATTCACTTGATCCGTTGCCTGATCGTAGATCGCCTGGGCCGTCTCGACCTGCGCTTCCGCCGTTTCAATACGAGCTGCGTCGGCGATAGCCTGCAAATAGGTATAGCCCACGGCCAGCACCACCAGGTCGCGAGCGTCCTTGAAGGTATAGCTCGCAGACTGCAAACTCTGACCAGCCGCGCGCGTGGCGTTGATTGATTTCCAATCGAACAAAGTTTGGGTCAAAGAAGCGCGCGCGTCAAAATAAGAAAATGGCCCGATCGCTGGCGGAATATGCAAGAGGGTAGCCAGTCCGCTAAAACCGAGCTCATCGACATTGAGCTTCGTCTCCGCCACATAAGGCGTCGCCGTCACATGCGGCAGCAGAGCGCTTAACTGCTCCCAGCGTTGTCCGCGGGCCGAGCGGATATCCGCCCCCGAAAGCAGCAGTCCGAGATTTTGTCTCAATCCGCGCCCGATTGCATCCTGTAACGAAAGCGGCAACACTCCCGGGACCAGCTTAGCCGGCACGCTGCCCGCGAAAGGGCTCACTCCACCCGTGCCGGGGATGGCTTGGCCCGGATTGCTCGGGAGCGCTGTTTCGGTCTGCGCCATTGATGTTGCTGCTCCACCAATCAAGACTCCGGCCACAAGCAATACGCAACAGCATTCGCAGCTTAGTTTCAAGGCTTCCCCCTTTTTTCCCTGACGCAGAGAGTTTATTGCATCAGATGAGGATTCGGCGCTTGCGGTTCATGCGGCTCGCGAGAGGTCAGGAGATCCGGCCTTGCTCACGAAGTGAAGGCCGGATAACGGATAGACCTTGAGCGTGGCGTTCTTCACGATCTTCGAAGACATCAGCCCCGCCAACCACAAGACCGCGTGCACCGCCCGGTATGTCAGCTTCTAGTTGCGTGGATTTCGTAGGCATCTCCCGAGTCGTTCAACTTCGATTCGTTCGAGATTGCGCTCTCGAAGCGATCGCTCCTATCGTGCCTGCCCAGTGTCAGCGTCCGGCCCCACCCGAAACGCCACTTGTATCTGAATTGACCAGCCCCAAGCCGGATGCATTTTTTCTACGTCTTCAGCAGAAATTCTTGTCGCAGGATCATTTCAGCGCGCACCAACTTGTCAAAACCCCGCAATCACCTTTCCAGCGCCTTGCGATCCCAATTGCCCAGGCTCGCTCCGCCCACGTATGTGCTTTGGCAAAACTGGAGCAGCGAAGCCGTAGGCGATTCAGCCTTGCGCACGTCTTCGTACATCAATAGAAATTCGCCCAACTGCTTCTCGTAATATGCAGCCTTGGGCTGGACGGCCGCTTCTTTGAATCCCTGCGGCTCCGGGGACGCGTAAGAATAAAAGGCTGCATCTTTGACAGCGCCGCCGCCCGGCCAGAAGCCAACACTGCTCAGTTCGTGGGAATACGCTTCTCGCGTCACCGCGTCGGCGCCGGGCCGCTGCGGCGCTCGGCGGCCCGAAAACCGCGTCACCGCAAGATCAAAGCTTCCCCAGAAAAAATGCACCGGGCTGCATTTGCCAATGAATCCCGCCCTGAATTGGCCGAAGACCGCGTCCACCGTCAACAGAATCCGCCAGAATTTCTCCACCGCCGCGGCATCGTACGAGCCATGCACCCGATCCTGGTCGAAGGGAATCGGATTAGGAATTTCGACTGGCATTCGCCAGATCTTGACCTCGATCCCCGCCGCTCGAAGCATTTCCATGAATTCCCCGTAGAACTCAGCCACCGAGCGAGGCGCCAGCGCCAGTGTCTTCAGTATTCCATCCGTCGTTTCCAGCACAAGCTGGTGTCGTAAGAAGTCAAACCGGAGTTCGAAAGCTCTTTGTCCATACGGAATTCGAGATGTGGTCAGCCCCCGAGCCGTTACGTACAACGGAACATTCCACCAATGGTTCAAGAGCGGCGTCAAACGCAGCCGCACCTTACCCACCATCTGAGTCCACATCTGGAGCGTCGCGTACGTGTCTTTCCACGAATCCAGCGGCAGCGTAGGCCAGCATCCCGGTTGATCGGCGGCAGCGTGCGTCATACTCGGCCTTCCAGGTGATCCCGGTTTCAAGAAGCGGTATTCGACAACAAAGCGACCGAACTTCATTCCGCCATCAGCACCTTGCGCCGCCGTGCGCCTAGCTCAGTGCAGGTGCAAGGGAAGCGACCGCAATAGCGCGCTGACCATTCCATGGATTAAGTGGTAGGCCCGGCAGGAATCGAACCTGCAACCCTCGGATTAGAAATCCGATGCTCTATCCGCTTGAGCTACGGGCCCTCGGATGAGAGCAGTATAACCCAACCCATTCAAGAGAAAGCTAGTTAGACGAAACAACAGTTACAAGCTGCATCTGCGCGTCTGACGCGGTTTTGGTGCAATTTGCCGCAATCGTGCCCGAAGTCTTGAGTAAGTTCCATTGCTGCTTGATCTTGCTTCGTGTCGAGTCTGCTGGTAGCGTTCGGCAATGAACCGGCAAAGCGGCGTTGTCCCAGGGTGCAATTTTCCGAAGTGAATTACTCCGGAGCAATTGAGGTTTCCTCTGTGCTAGCCGTGTCGAGCAGCACGTCGAAAGGGGTCCGACTGGCGTAGCCGCTGCCCGTCAGCACGGAAACATTCGTCCCGCCATTGGTTGCCGCAACGTTTAGCTTGCCGTCGCCGTTGAAGTCGCCCACCGCGACGTCCGTGACGCCGATGGGAACGGTGTAAGTCTTGATGACCAGCGCGGCCTGAACCATCTTCGGCCCGCCGATCTGATCATAGGCGGCGTATCCGTCGGTTTGCAGAATGCCTTCGAACTGTCCCAGAAACTGCCTCGGTCCATCACGTCCGCGGCTTAGTCGGAAGTCGGACATCACGCTTCCTCTGGGTCGGCCGTACTGTCACAGGTATGCTTGATGCTCGTGTACGTGGCTTGGGCGCTGACAACTCTGTTTTTGCGGTCATCCGGACACTGCAACACAGACCCCGCCCGTCGAACAGGTGCGTTGGTCAGACGCTTACGATTCCTTCCCGAAACTGAGGGTGGTCATCGACGGCTAGAGTCCGAATCGAGTTCGGGTCAGGACTCACGCTTTCATCAAGCTCCTCTTCTCAAAAATCCGGACCGCCGCGGAGAACGCGATTTTGCGTAGGCCAGGGCTGCGGGAATCATGATCTCGGCCTCCGTGCCGGAATTGACTCTACTCCTGACAACCAATCTGCCGCCCGCAAGTTTGGCGCGTTCGTGCATGCCCGGCAAGCCATAATGTCCCTCACGCCCACCTCCGTCCAAAACCTTGGGGTCGATACCCTTCCCGTTGTCCCGGATGCACACCCAGAACTGCCTGTCGTCATAGTGAATGGCAACCTCAGTTCGCCCCGCGCCGGAGTGGTGGAAGGCGTTGCGCATGGCCTCGCAGGCGATGCGATACACTTCGTCCCTAAGAATCGGATGCAAATCTCGCGTCTCGCCTTCCACCTCGACCTGAAAAGCCACAGGATTCTCGCTGTCTTGTTTCGCGGCGAGTTCCTCTCCAATCGTGGTCAAGGCACGGACAAGATCGTTGGCGATGACGGTCGAGGAGCGCAGTCCCAGCACCGCCTCCCGGCCCTCGTTGATCGCCTGCTGCCCTTGCTCCAAGAGACCCTCGAGCTTTTGCTGGGCTTCCGGGCGATCCGCCAGCATGATCGATAAGCCGTGAAACTTCAGCAACACGCCCTGGAAGGTCTGCATCATCGTGTCGTGCAAGTCCCGTGCGATGCGTGTGCGCTCGTTGACCCGCTCCTCCACACGGATGTTGAATTGCCGTGCCAGCTGTCGGAGCCGAAATTGATAAAGCCCCCAGAGCAACACCAGAAACGCGGCCACCCACAACGTCCGGAACCACCACGTCTGGTAATACGCCGGGGCGATGGAGAAATCCAGGAATGTGCCGGCCTCGTTCCACACGCCACTGTTATTGCACGCGGTCACGCGAAAGCGGTAGTTGCCCGGAGCAAGATTAGTAAAGAACGCTCGCCGCCGATTGCCGACGCTCTTCCAATCCTGATCCCAGCCTTCCAGCTTGTAACGAAAAAACACCTTCTCCGGCGCGACGAAACTGAGCGCGGTATAGTCGATCTCCAGATCGCGAACCCGTGGAGGGAGGCGCAAGTGCCCCTTTGCGGCGGAAGTCATGTCGGAAGACGCATTGTAGGTCGTGTGGTCGGCAGTGATTTGCTCGACGTACACCGGCGGCGGCTCCAAATTCCTATACCTAGCGATTCTCTATAGCCGGTCTCGATTCCGTTCGCGTGATCGAATTTCCGCACCTCGTCGCCATCCAGAACGTAGACAACTCCCGGCGTCTCGAACCAGACTCGTCCGTGGTCATCGGTTGCGATCGCGTAAACAGCCCTGCTCGCCGGTATCGCGAGCCGATTGTTTTGCCGGGTCCAGACACCGACGGCCAGGCGGAAAAGCCCGCCAGTTGCTAGCGATACCCAGAGACCTCCGGCATGGTCCATACTCATTGCCCTGACATAGGTTTTGCCTTCTTCGGGTGGCCAGCCCGCGCGGACAAAGCCGCTACCCGAAGAATGCCAGATCGATTTGCCTAATGTCCCGACCCAGATGACGCCCGCTGGATCGCGGTAGAGAGCGCTGAAATTCTCGTCCAGAATATGAGTGCTTAGCACCCGATCTCCGAGATTGAACAGGGGTGGGTTCCAATTTGCCGCCCATACGGTGCCACGCTCACCGGCGGCAAACGTAGACTGTCCCTGATGAGTCTGGTGTAATGGACTCGAATGAAAGCGTTATTGCGGAAGCGGTCAACCCCCGCGCCCGTGGCTGTCCAAATGTTGCCTTCGCGATCTTGAAATACATCCCAGATGACGTTGGAACTGAGTCCCTGGTCAACTGTGAATGTTTGAAACGAACCGTCAGCCTTCACCGATGGTGTAAGCGACTTTTTGGGGATACTTTCGCCGCGCCTTGGCTGCCACGGTACAAGCCGATCGGGATAAGGAATGCGG
Organism: uncultured Acidobacteriaceae bacterium; assembly: GCA_963785265.1. Lineage (GTDB taxonomy): Bacteria > Acidobacteriota > Terriglobia > Terriglobales > Acidobacteriaceae > Acidiflorens. The sequence continues at coordinate 697,978 of CAWAUN010000001.1, forward strand.
TGAAGGCCATCTACCATCATGAACCAGAGTGCCCCATCGCGGTCAAACAGGATTCGCGACGCGTCGGCATGTAGTCCCAGCATTGGAGCGCAGATCCCCGGGCGGTCGTCGGGTCCCTGAAGAATTCGCTGTATTCCCGACGGGCTCGCTTGCCAGATGCTCCCATCGGGTGCCTGGGCAAGGATACCGGAGCCCTCTAGCGCAGAGTCCCCGGAGCCACTCGCATTGATCCCGAAGGCCTTGGCACCGTGGTGGAGGAAAAACAATCGGCCGTCTTGAGACTTGACCGGGGCATGCTCGAAACGATGGCGGCGAAAAACGACAGCCTCAATGACTAGGAGCCGGGCATTCCGCGGTCCGGCCAGATCGCCGAGCATGGTGACAGGCTAGATCGATGACGACGATGTGCAACAGGTAAAAGTTCCGGATTTTTGTGGGTTGCTCAAGCACAGCGCCGTTTGCTCCATGCTTTTCCTCTCAGAACTTGTAGCCAGCCCACAATGCCCAGTAATTGAGGTTGCGGCCTGGCTGACTCTCCTTAACGAATTTTCCCGCGTAAAAAATCCCATAGTCGGCCTGAAACCAGAGGTGACGATTCGCTTGCCAGTGAATCTCGGTTCCGGGCCTGTTTCCAACGAACCGTGCTCGACTCCCATCCGCTGCCCTGATCAAGAATCCAGGCACGGCGTAGACCCCATCCTCCAAACTCTCCCGCCACTGAAAGATCCAGTCGAACGACGCTGTCACATCATGAGGAAATGTCCCCTCGACGCGCGGGTGAATATCGATGAAATTGATTGGACCCGGGCCGGTTGTGGCCAGAACGCCAAAATAGTTGCCCTTCGGAAAGAGAGGATTGAAAGTGCCGAGCGTGTTCGAGTTTGGGTGGTCACCGCTCGAGATGTCCGCCTTTGCGCTGAAGCGTGGCTTCAACCGCATCGTCGGAAATCGATATCCTGTTTCGGATGCAACCGTCCATGCTCGGATGTTACCTGATCCGAACGTGCCGAACTGCCACAAGGCCTCATAATCGAAATCCCACGCTGGCCGGTCTGTTGCGATCGCGCCAGAAAATCTTGCGCCGAGCGAATGACGCACCTCCTGGGCCGTGCCTCGTTCGAAAGTCGCCTGCTTGCGGTCGAGGCCCAGGTAGTACATCTCTAGAGAAGTCTTGCGAGGCAGTGATTTGGTGGCGTATACCCCCCAGAATCCAACGGCGTGATTGGGCGCGTTGTCAAAGAACCCGAAATTGTCCAAGTCCGGGCGCATGGCGAATCCGTCGATTTGCCAGGAGCCGATCTTGCTTTTGACCATGAACCCATCGAAGCTCAGCCGGACATTAGGACCTTCCCGCACGTCAAGTAAACGCCCGGAGCCATACTCCAGTTCCTGCCGGCCAATACGGAGTGCGACGGAATTCGCACCTGCGGAGGTGCCAACTTCGAGGAATCCTGCCTGAAAGTCGAGCTTCTTTTCGTCGATCGGTCTTGGACCGCCGAACCGGAAGGAATTCAGTCCGCTCTTCAGTTCGACAAAGGTACGAACGTGCTTGCCATAATGAATGTCGAAAGAAACCATGTACCTTTCATTGAGGTACCCGTTCCAATAAGGACTCTGTCCCCAGTTATCGTTTCCGATCTGCTCCCAGACCTCTCTGGCCTCGCCACCGAAGGTGACATACCAACCTTCCGCGTCGCCGCGCAAGGGAATGTATTTGATGGGGTCCCAGAAGTCCTGCCTGAGGGCCGGATCGCTCAGGAAACTCCAGTCCTCATCTTCCCCCAGTAGCTTGTAGCTACGATCCGGAACCATAGGGGGGCTGGCTTGATCCGATTGGGCACGCGCTGGCGGGAGCCCCAATAGAACTGCAACCGCAAGAATTGAAAAGATTCGCGTCGAACTCACTTCCTCACCTGCTTGCTTCGCCTGAGCCCAGCTCCGTACAACCCAACCCGATCAGCGACAATTCAGCGCCCTGCGACGAGCAGTAATCCCGCGCCTGCCTGCACCACGGCGTAGCAGCGTCTCAGCACCCGCGCATCGTACGGGTCATTGCTGTCAACACAACGAAATTTGCTTCCGGTGTGGGCACCTTCCTGGTCCCTGGAGCAGGCAACCCAACTCTATTTGCTCGCGGGTGAGTGGAACTCAGCGATATAGCCGCCAGGGAATTGCGCGAGGGCCGCATCCCGCTGATCGGCGGTGTAGGGAGCGACCAGAACTTCTACCCCGGCTGCTTTGGCCTTGGCGAGGGTATCCGCGAGGTTCGCGACCTCGTAGCCAGTCGTCTCCCGACCGTACGGATAAGGAAGATGGCCATCCGTGACAAGCACGGTCAACTTGCCGAAGTTCGATCGAATCCGAATTCTCCGATACGTCTCATTCGCCCGCCCGATTTCAACGCCTGGCGCTCGCGCTTCGTCCGAGACAACTCTTCCCTGCGAGAACGCAAGAAAGCTGCGCACGAAAGCATCCACCCTCTCCGGTGACACATAGACCCGATTCTCCGGGATTGTCTGGAGCGGGGCATAGGACGAAGGAGTGGTATGCCAATACAATTGTGTGTTCACACCACCGGGCCATTGAATGATCGCGTCTTGACCGATCGGGTCGTTGAAGGCGGCGACCAGGACATCTGCACCAGTTGTCTTCGCAGCGCAGATCGCTTTGTCCAAGTCCGTCACCAGATAGCCTGTACGTTCCAAGCCGAATGGATATGGGATCGGCGTCTTGAAGCCGAAAACGGATACCGTGCCCACGGGTGTGAGGACCAGCTGCGACATAGTGCTGCTCTGGGTTGGAGTTACTGTGAAGACTCCCTGTCTGGTCGTCGTGCCGCCAAATGTCGCAAGCAAACTCGCGACGAAACGATCGAAATCTTCCGGGGCCACGTAGACATGTGTCGTATCGTACTGCGGCCCTACAGCCACGCTTACGGTTCCGGCTGTTTGCGCACTTTGGGCAAAAGTGGCGACCTTGAGAGATCCAACCGCGAGACCGAGCGTCAGAACTAGCGCAACGCACGTTCCAACGGTACTTTTGTTGAAGCGCATTCGGCTCCTCCTAAAATTGACAATCACTTAATTTGCTCGACAACCTCGGGCGCTGACAATGCTAAAGCGTTTCGGACGGATGCCGCCGAATCGTAGGACTCGCCGGCAAAGCAGACGGCCGCAGCACGCGGAACATCGAGCTTCTTCGTTTGAATCCATATCCCCAACTGTTCGCCAAGCACCATTCCTAACAGGCCGAGTAACGCTACGATGGGCGGCGCCGGACTTTTGACTCGGATGAGCCCGTAAAGGACGCCTACACCGACACCAACTACAAAAGATAGGAATAATACCTTCATCTCCCCCCTCCTCCATCGCCGGAATTAGAATGCAAAGCAGTCGCAACCCAACCCCCAAAGGCCGAGATCGCCCAGGACTTTCAAGTGCGATTTCGCCCGGCCAGGCGCGGAGGTTTCAATATGCGAACAGGAAGCGGAGTGGGACGCGCCAACTACCTCGTGCTGCCCCTTTGCATATCCACCATATTCTTTAACAGGAGACCAGCTTGGACTCACCGGCAATGCTGGCGGCGCGAGTTTTGAGAATTCTTCGGTGGCATAGACGACCTTTCCACCTACAATCGTGAGCACGGATTCGAGCTGCTTGATCTCCTCATCCGGAATCGAGAAATAATCCGCGGAAAGAACGGCCAAGTCCGCCAGCTGCCCGGGAGCGAGCGCTCCCTTCTTACCGTCTTCTGTTGAGAACCAACTGCTGCCTATCGTGTAGAGCTTGAGTGCTTCCGCCCGGTCGAGCCGATTCTCTTGTGGATAAAGGCTGAGACCGCCGATGGTCTTTCCAGTGATAAGCCAATAGAGCGAAAGGTAAGGGTTGTAGCTTGAGACACGCGTTGCGTCTGTACCGGCGCCAACCGGAACGCCGATCTCGAGCATTCTCCGAATCGGTGGTGTGCGTCTAGCTTGCTGCGCCCCGTATCGCTCAACAAAGTACTCACCTTGGAAGGCCATGCGGTTCTGCACCGCGATTCCTCCGCCCAGCGCCTTCACACGCTCGATATTTCGATCGCTGATGGTTTCACAGTGATCGAAGAACCAGTGGAGGCCGTCAAACGGAATCTCTCGGTTGACTTCTTCGTAAACGTTCAATGCTCGCTCGATGGTTTCGTTGTAGGTCGTATGTTCGCGGAATGGCCAGCGATTCTCTACAAGGTGCCGGATGACGGCTTTCAGTTCGCTTTCCATGACGGGGAGCATGTCCGGCCGCGGCACAAGAAAGTCCTCAAAGTCCGCAGCGGAAAAAACCAGCATTTCCCCCGCGCCGTTCATGCGATAGAAATCATCGCCGTCCCCAGGCTTTGTCAATTTGGTCCAGTTCTGAAAGTCGGCCAGTTCCTGTTTCGGCTTCTGGGTGAAGAGGTTGTAAGCGAGCCGGAGGGAAAGTTCCCCATTTCGGTGAAGTTCGTTCACAACGGCGTAGTCATCAGGATAGTTTTGAAATCCGCCGCCCGCATCAATCACACTGGTAATTCCAAACCGATTGAGTTCGCGGAAGAACAGCCGTGAAGAATTCAGCTGATCCTCGCGTGACAGTTTCGGACCCTTCGCCAGGGTGGAGTAGAGAATATTTGCGTTCGGCTTCGCGATGAGGAGACCTGTGGGGTTCCCGTGACGGTCGCGTTGAACTTCACCGGCCGGAAACTCCGGGGCATTCTTGTCATAGCCCACAGCGCGAAGAGCCGCTCCGTTCAACAGCGCTCTGTCGTACAAATGCATAATGAAGACCGGTGTGTCGGGCGCCACTGCATTAATCTCATCCAGCGTTGGCATCCGGCGCTCGACGAACTGAAACTCTGTCCACCCGCCGATAACTCGGACCCACTGCGGAGCAGGAGTCCGCGCCGCCTGCTCTTTCAGCATGCGCAGAGCGTCGGCGAGCGAAGGTACACCATCCCAGCGCAGCTCAAGGTTGTAATTGAGCCCGCCGCGGATCGGATGCATATGCGAATCATTCAGTCCAGGAATGACGGTGCGCCCTCGGGCGTCGATGACGCGGGTGGCTGGCCCGCGCAGGCGCAGAATCTCTTCATTTCCACCGATGGCACTCACTTTTCCAGCAGAAATAGCGATCGCCTCGACAAACGAGGGCACCTTATTCGTGGCGATCTTGGCGTTGTGCAATATGATTTCAGCAGACACACGAATCTCCTTCTTCAGGTTCTTCCAAATGGATTGAGAAGGGCGGAGGAGACTCCGCCCGTAAAGTTTTTACTTGTGAGCTCCCGCCAGTTCAGGAACTGCGTACTCGGGAAATTTCGTGGGCGGCGCACCGTGCACCATCGTGTACGCGTACTCGACCCCGATCCCATACGCTCCGTAATGGTTCTTCACAATGTCCATCACGGCATCGTAGGTTTCCTTGTGAGCCCAGTCGCGCTGCCACTCCAGCATGGTTGAGAGTGACGTCACGGGTTTCGCTCCCGCCTGGATGACTCGCTTCATGGCGTTGTCATGAGCGAGTTGACTCACGTCACCGCAGCAATCTTCCACTACGTAGATTTCGTAGCCGTCGTGGATCGCCTGTACCGTGGGAAGAGCCACGCAAGTCTCCGTCCACAGCCCGGCGAGCACGATCTTCTTGCGTCCGCTTTTTTCGATCGCGGCGACAAAGTTTTTGTCGTCCCACGAGTTCATGGAAGAACGCTCGATGGGTTCCTGCCCCGGGAATACGGCTCGCAGCTGCGGCCACATATTTCCGCTGAAGGACTTCGTCTCGACCGTGGTCAGAATCACAGGTACATCGAACACCCTTGCGGCTTTTCCGAATGCCACGGTGTTGTTGATGATTCCTTGGCGGTCGAAATTGCTTGTTCCAAACAGCATTTGGCCCTGATGGTCAATCAGCGCCACGACACAATTGTCCGGAGTCAAGAGCCCCTTCTCGCTAAGGCTTGGGACGATTTCCGTTCGATGAATAACTCATGCATCTCTCCTTCTTGGACTGGCGATACCAGTGGTCATAAGTTGATCGCTATGATCGCGACCTAAAGCGAGAGTTTGCGTAGTGGTTGGTCCCGCAGTTTCTTCACAGTTGAATTGCGCGACAGCTTACGAATCCACTGTGCCGAAAGCTGACTCTGCACCTTCGCTCGCGGACATTGCGTTTGCACGAGGAGGGCCAACAATGACGGTCGCTCTCAACGCGCAACCGTCGCGAGATTAGAGGGTGTGAAGCAGCAGATCGCCTTTTGTTTTAGCGAAGCCCAGGCCGAATTTTTGTCACCTGACAACGTTTTGGCGGTCGTCGAACGGCGCGGCTACGATCTGAAGAAGTTCGGAATCACGCGTGAAGAAGTTTCATATCCGTGGCCTTGTGAGGGCTCTATGTCAGAGCAAACACATGGTTGACAGATTGAATCCGCAGCCAGCGTGACTTCGCCACTTGATCAGCAAATTCTCAGGCGGCCAGTCTTCCTCGTCCAGTGTGGATGACTGCCGGTTAGCCCATGATTCGGGAGTGATCGCCCACGCCGTGCCAGCAGCAAGGATTATCAGAGCAAGAACATCATAACCCCGCCGCCAAGAACGGTTGCTGTCGGCGGAACCGAAACCACTATAATAGGCGCCGCCATGGCGCTCTTCATTGGTTATTGGAATAGAAACGGCTTGATCCTGAGCCTCATTATTCTCGCAGTCTTGTCTGCTTACCCGGCTTATCGTTACATTCGCGACCGTTTGCGGTCCAAGGTTGCCCGTTCCTGGCCATCGGCGGAAGCCACCATCCAGTTCGCTGCAATTGCCATATCGATGAATGGCGACAAGCCCAAGGAGCTTGAGAGCTCTCTCTTTTCCATCGGTCTAAACACTCGGCCGCTGGGGGAGTTGCTACCATACCGCGGCACCAGCAACGATGCGCCAGTCATCACCTGGTTGGTCCGTGTCGGATATTCGTTTTCAGCGGGCGGTGCGCGTTATAGCGGTTACACGGACCGCCGGGTTTCCAGCGAACAAGCCGGCGCCGAATACGCGCGGAGACTCCAGGGAAAGAAATTTCAAGTTCGGTATAGCCCTGCAAATCCAGACCAGTCGGCAGTACTGGATGACGAATGGATCGCTGCGATTCCATCAGAGTCCGAGGGGGCGCGCAGTTGGTGACCTTCACGGCAATGTCGGGAGGAGCTGGGCGGCGGGGGGCATGGGTGTGGTTGATAACCTAGCCCCGCTTTACGATGCCAACGATTTGCCAACGATGCCAACGATTTGCCGATTCACACGCCAACAACCACCGAGCATAATCTTCCGCAAGATTTGGGCACCTGCCTCCCTCGGTTGCCCGGAACCTCATTTCCGTACCGGCTTTTTACTTAAAAGCATTTGGTCCCTTCTGGAATCAAGGTTCGATTCTCGGGAAAAACAATCTAGAGTGCGCCATAAAGAACTTGAAGATAAAGAAATGTGGACCTTTTTCCGTTGTTTTTTCGCGTTACTAGATAAAGGGCAAGCTTGGATCGTGGGGACGGAAGACGGCAAGTAAACATCAAGGTTCGCGACTCTCTGCATCAGCGTTCGAATCTCTGGCACCAAAAAGGAGCAACTATGAACACACAGCTATATCAACCATCAACTTCGGCAGCGTTGCCTCCGGGCACAACTCAAGTTGCGGCACGCGGGGGTTGGTTCACGCGCAATTGGAAAGGGCCTGCGCTGACGTCCCTCATCGTTTTCTTGGTCTTGCCGCTGGCGCTTCTCGGATCGGCCCTCGCTGCTCCGCCCGCTGCTGAGCAAGCGGGTGTGATCCAGACTCAAGAAACAAACGAGGGGGGCGTGACGGGCGAACTCATCGAGTGCCGGCGCTCCGAGGGTGTTCTCACCATAAAAGTTAGATTTCGCAATACCTCCAATAAGCCAGCGCAAGTGACCTTTACTCATTGGAACGACAGTAACGATAACCCGAAGTTCTACGTCGCTGCGGGGAACAAGAAATACTTCATGCTTAAAGACACCGACGGCACAGTTTTGTCGAGCAATAGTACTGGCAATGGCGTGCACGCTGACTTGGGTCCGGGAAAAACCTATCTTTGGTGGGCTAAGTATCCCGCACCCCCGGCTGAAGTAAAGAAGGTCAATTTCATGACGCCCGTTGCTCCTCCGTTTGAGGACGTTCCCGTCACTGATAAATAGGTGAACCTGCCGATGACAAGCGAGCTGTCGCAGGCGGTCTACGCCATTTGTGTCAATAATTTAGAGCTTTGGCCGGTGCCAAAAACCAGAATCGCAAGCGGCCTATTCAAAAAATGTGGACCTTTTTCCGTGGTTTCTTCGCGTTACTAGTTAGAGCGCCGATTTGGGACCGTGGGGCACGGAAGATGGCAAGTAAACATGAAGGTTGGGGATGTCGGTCTCGGCGCTGGATTCTCTGATACTAAAAGGAGCAAGTATGAACGCACAGCCGATTCAAATACCAGGTTCGTCAGCGGTGCCTCCGGGCACAACCCCAATTGCGCCACCCAAGGGCTGGTTCGCGCGCAATTGGAAATGGTTTGTGCCTGCGTTGCTTATTGTTTTTCTGGGTTTGCCACTCGCGATTCTCGGATCCGTGTTCGCTGCGATCAGGAGTTCAGATGCGGCCAAGGAATCTTTGCTGCGAGCCCAATCCAACCCGCTCCTGGTCCAAGAGCTTGGTGCGCCGATCGAAGAAGGCTGGCTTGTAACCGGCAATATCAACGTTTCAGGGACTTCCGGCGATGCCGACCTTGGTGTGCCCATCTCGGGCTCGAAGGCCAAGGGAAAAATCTACGTTACCGCCCACAAGAGCGCTGGTGTTTGGCAGTACAGCGTGATGACGGCAGCCATTGACGGGAGTGATCAGAGGATCGATCTGCTCACGGATTTGACGGCCAGCGCCGAGCTTCCGCCGCCGACACAGGGGTCAGCCGTACAGCCACCGCAGGGCAATCCACTAGTGGAGGGTCAAACTGCCGCGCCCGCCTCGCAGCAAGCGAACCCAGCCGCCTCTGCTCCAGGCACAGCACCGCTTGCCGCTGTGCCAGCCGATGTTATCCAGTCTCAGGAAACAAATGAGGAGGGCGTGGTCGGCGAACTGATCGAATGCCGACGTTCCGCAGGTGTGCTCAACGTGAAGGTTCGATTCCGCAATACTTCCGATAAACCAGCGCAAGTGACCTTTACTCATTGGAACGACAGTAACGATAACCCGAAGTTCTACGTCACTGCGCAGAATAAGAAATACTTCTTGCTCACCGATGCCGAGGGCACAGTTTTGTCGAGCAATAGCACTGGCAACGGCGTCCAAGCCAACTTGGATCCCGGAAAGACCTATCTATGGTGGGCAAAGTATCCCGCACCCCCGGCCGAAATAGTGAAGATTAATTTGATGATGCCTGTGGCTCCTCCGTTTGAGGACGTTCCCATCACCGATAAATAGTTGCCGCAAGCTGGTTCACTCGGGAGGAATTATGGCGACACCGCGGAGTTTGAAAATACTCATACTGCTTCTCGTTCCTGGCATGGCATTCGCCCAGAAGTACACGGATCCGGATGCGCAGGCGGTGCAGGCGGCTGCCCAGGCGGCGCTGCCACACGCCAAGGTTGAGAACATCGTGGGTGTGACGCTTGGAATTCAGAGTGTGCTGCAGGATCTTAAGGCGAAAGTCACCGAACACGAAATCAAAATCGAGTTGGACGCCGATGTCCTGTTCGATTTCGATAAATACAGCTTGCGTGCTGAAGCCGCCGACAGTTTGCGCGAGGTTGGTGAGGTTGCCAAGAACTATGGTAAGGCGCCCGTGCTGATCGAAGGCTACACGGACGGCAAAGGTACTCACCCTTACAACATTAAGCTCTCCGACAACCGCGCCGCTTCGGTGAAAAAGTGGCTGGTTCAGAATGCGGGCGTCTCCGGGTCGCGAATAACAACTCGCGGTTGGGGAGAAGCCAAGCCGGTCGCGCCCAACACAAATCCGGATGGCTCCGACAACCCCGCGGGTCGTCAGAAAAACCGGCGCGTCGAGATCACGATCACTACGAGCTAGAAACGCTATGGAAACCACCGATAACGCGTTAGACCTTGCAAGCACACCACCCGCGATCATCGCTCCGCCGTTGGCTGCGGAGACGCCGAAGGCGCCCTGGGGACCGAAAGCAGTGGGGCTCATCTCCTTTCTCTTTGGTCCCATTGCCGGAGCCTGGGTCGTAGCCATCAGCCTGCGCCGCATGGGGTACCGGCGAAGCGCCAGGAAGTTCGTGCCTCTCGCACTAGTCGTGGCGGCGGTAGAGTGCGCGATTCTGGCCATTTGGATTCCCCTCCCCCTCAACCCATTTGTGGGGCTCGGTGCGGAGTTCGCGTTTCTGTTTATTTTCCCCGCTTTCATGAAGAAGCAGTTCAGCGAATGGCAAGCCGCTCACCCCGGGGCTGTGCCCTCCAACGGCTGGAACGCGATCGGGAAGGGCTGCTCGGAGCGCTAGCGTTTGTTGCGATATACATCGCCGCGTTTGCAGCGGTGGCAGCGGTATTGATCATCCGGCATTCAAGCAGAAGCTGGCACCCCTAGTGAACAACCGGTTTAGAACCCGATCTTCTAGGGCAAATAGCGAATAGAGGACACACATATGCAACCACGACGGGAAGGGATGATCTGGCAGATCGTGGGCCTGCTGGTGGTGATTGCCGCGGCGCTGGAGATCCGCTCCGCCGCGCAACAGTTCACGGCGACGTTCAGCCAGAAGTATGCCGGAGAAATGGACATCGACGAAGAGCGAGCGCCGCTTGGTCCGTTGCGCGAAGCTGCTCTTTTTTCTCTTCTGGCTGCTGTTCGTTTTTATCGGGCTCAGTCTTCTTCCCACGGAGCCGATTGGAGGAGCGATTTTCATAATCCTTCCGACCTACGGCTTCTCCATGGCTGCAATGGGGATGCATAGGGGACGAGTCGAAGCACTGCGCAAGGTGGAGATGAAGAGAGAGAGGGCCGCGAAAAGGCTAGGGGCGGAAAAACACGAGAACTGAATCAGGCCGGTTTGGTCGGCCTGTGACATTGAGCATTGACGGGTACTGCGCACCATAAGGAGGACGAAAAATGCATAACTCGCCTGTGGTTGCACAACGGCGGGGCGGCGACCGAATGCAGAAGTAGACGGTGGGCAGCGCCGACGCGCTGCCGGAAGTTGCCGGGGATGGGCCGTTTTCCAGGATTTGCTTAGGAGAGTGGAGCGTGAATTTGACGCTGGTCACGATCGCGACATTCAGCCAGAAGATGCTGTGGGTGGTCGGTTTCCTCCTGGTTGCGGATCTCGTCTCCCTATTTCTCATCGCACTTCGAATCGGCAAGGTCGATCCGGCGGAGGGACAGGTCATCACGGAGCGGGGTTCCGGCTCCGGGGGTGCTCTGAACCCCCTGGTAGGCAGCGGTGGGGGCGGCAGGTATGTGCTCAAAGAAAAAGTTTTCCTGAGCCGCTCCGGGTACATCACTGCCGAGTCTTTAGTGGATGGCACCGCGACGAAAAGCGAGCGCCTCTTCGTCCATTGCTTTGGGCTGCTCTCCGTTCTCTTCTGGCTGCTGTTCGTTTTCATCGGACTCAATCTACTTCCCACGGAGCCGATTGGAGGAACGTTTTTCGTCGTCTTTCCGACCATCGTATTCTTCAGGCTTGCAGTGGGGATTCATAGGGACCGAGTCGAAATACTGCGCAAACTGCAGACGAAGAGAGAGATGGCCGCGAAAAAGCTAGGGGCGGAAGAACATGAGAACTGAAACCGATCTGTGTCCGATAGACCTAAGCTGGGCCTCGTTGCAGCGGAAGGTTCCGCCGGGCAAGCACTGCGAAATCGTGCACGACATGCTTCGAGGAGTTGGCACGGATCATTCAGACAATGAGTTCGTAGGGGGACTATCGAAATGAAGAAGATTTCGTCGCTTTTACGTCGCACAATGATCTGTACGACAGGTTCGGTAGTGCATGCTGCGCTTCCTGGGCTGCGCCGAAACGCGTTCGAGGTCGGCATAACGACGCCATTGCTGGCCGTGGCCTTTTTCTCCTGCCTGCTTTCTGCGCGTGCGGCGGCGCCCGCCGCCGAATCGGCGGCAGATTTCCCGCTCACGCTCAGGACCAAATGGACCGAACACCTTCACGAAGAGATAGGGGAGGGCGTTCATTTCCAGGGAATATTGCAAAAGTATGACAAGGGAAAAACCCTGGATGCTACTGTGATCACCGAGGTCGCCGGATCGGACGTCATCAATGGGGAAAAATACATCCGTCTGGAGTCTCGCATGGAGGACACACCTTGGCTGACGCAGTGGCTTCGTCCGACGACCGGCGGGCTCCTGCTGGGCAAGACCATCAACTTCGAGCAAGGTCCAGATGTAACCCTCATGGTGCCGCCGCAGAAGCTGCTGAGCCCAACCTTAAAAGCGGGCGAGTCCTGGGATTGGAAGACCGCGGATGACGCTACGGTAATGCACATCAAAGTTGTCGGCCCGGCGGTTATTACGGTTCCGGCAGGAACGTTTCACACCACCCAGCTTTCGTATGACGTTACAGTCCAGACCAAAACCGGGTTGATTACAGTACGGCAGACGCGTTGGTTTGCCCCCGGAGTGGGCTACGCCAAACAAGATACCGAAATTCGCTTGGGAGAGCACTTGCTGTCTCACGTGGTTCTGACGCTGCAAAAATATGAACTCGCCCCAGGCGCGAAATCCATGGGAGGCTGAGTCGGACGGCGACGAAGCAAGCGGCGCGGGGGTGTCGAGAGCCGCCGGGTGAGATCGTGTCCTGAAACTAGGCGAGTCGCTACGGGAATTGATGTTGATGAGGCAGTGCAGCGCGGTCCCCAAAGAACCGTGCCGCGAAAGGTGAGGCAGAAAACATGACAACCGAAAAGCCGCTATTCCATTACTGGACCATGGGCGTGGCATTGCTGATTATCGTGGCCGGGCCGGCGATCGTGTTTGCGCTGAAGGCCCTGGGATTGCTCCACTGCGGGTCGCTGCCCATGTGGCTGCTCAACGCCGCAGGTAATGTGACAGGTAAGGGTGCGGCAGGAGGCGCGGGAGCGGCAGCGGCGGGAACTGCGGGCGCCAAAGGCGCCAAAGGCTCCGGTGCTCCCAAGAGTAAAGATCCCTACAAGTCCCCAAACGACGGCCGCACCCATCCCGGCGACTATACGCCCACCCCTGGTTACAAGGGGAATCCGGCGGACGATCCGGCACTCAAGGCAGCACAGGAGCAGGCCTTGCATAATAATCCGGGACTGCGTGGTTCGAATTCGGCCCCGCCGCCGCCTAATCTCGGGGGCGCTATCTATCACGGCGTCGTGAACGGCATACAACAAATGCATTGATCGGATGACGGGTCGAACTTGAACTTCGCGCTCGGAAAGGGGAAAGCATGCAGGGAGCGATTGCAACGAATCTCAAGGCTAGCGCGGCAATGGGCGGCCGCCGGATTTCTGTCCGGACCCTCATTTTTTGGGTGGGCATGACTTTTTGGATTGGCAACACGATCCTAAATACCGGTTCAGCCGGAATCGTTGCACTCTGGTCGTCTCTTCTTTTCCTCGCCGAGGTCATTATCCTCACCAGCGCCACGCGAACCATCCACCTTAATCAGGTGCCTGCTTTCTACTGCTGGGGCGGAGTGATGTTGACTTTGGTTTGGCTAGCAGGCCATGCGTTCACCATCGTGGAGCCAAATAAGAGCGCACTCAGCTGGAATTTCTTTGCCCCGTTCATGGAAGAGTCCCTGAAGCTCGCCCCGGTTGCCTTTTTCCTCTGGCGCCAGCGTCGAGCCCGCTTGTGGAGCATGGGTGCGAGCGATATTTTTTTGCTGGCGGCAGCCAGCGGCGCGGGCTTTGCATTCGTGGAAGACGCGTTTATTCAACATCACTTCGGTTTGTGGCACGCGGCGAAGTGGTTACCCACCACGGCTATCCTCGGAGGCTCTCTAACCGTCGGGCATCAAACCTGGACCAGCCTGGCGGGCGCGACCTTAGGCCTCGCGTTGCTCTGGCGGCCTCGTAAACCCTTCGTTTATCTGTTGGGGGCCAGCGGATATCTCTGGTCGATGCTGGACCACTTCGGCAACAATATCATTGTCGGCCGCAGCGGATTTTTGCTGGATTGCTTGACTTTCATTAGGAGCCATGGCTGGCTGTCCCTGTATTTGTTCTGGATCGCGCTGGTCGTGGTGATCGCCTCCGACCTGAATGCCATTCACAGGGCCTTGCCGCCGGTCCCCGAGCTCAAGACGCCCTTTGCGGATCTCTTCACGAACCGTGCAAGACCGATCTGGGAGTTTCTTTTGACGAAACGCGCCCTCGCGTTTGTCGCCCTTCATTACCGGCAGGAGCCGCCCGCGGTAAGGAGCAGTCAACTGGAGCCGATCCTTTACAGTCTCAGCGAACGGGCGGCCGAATTAAGTGCGGCAAGCAGATCCAGCCCGGAGCCGCTGGCGCAAATACGACCGCCAAACATAACTCCACCAGAGAGACCATAGGTTGGCCTGCGGCAGTGGAGACGTTGATGGGGTAAGTCCCGGAAGTTCTTAGAACCTCCTCAAACAGATTCTGGAACTTCGGCTCAGTTAAAAGGCAGATACCTATGTCCTCTATTTCGATCTGCATTCTCGTGGCAAGTGGTGACTCCGATTGGTCCGATTGGCACTTTTGGGTGTTTATAATCGTTTTCGGCGCGCTTTACTTCGCGTTCAACAACTGGTACGCGAAGAACCGCCGGCGCAAGCTGTCCCAGATCGCTCCTTCTATGAACTTTCTTTGGTCGGACACCATGCCCGAAACCCCGCGTGGCATCGCATTCCTCCAATCTGGCCTGGGCGGCGAGTTCAGCAACGCAATGACCGGTTCCAGGGCCGGCTGTGAGGTAACGATATTTGACTTCGAATACGAGACTGGGATATCGGCCAGGACGGAACGCACTCATGCGCAGACCGTCGCGGCATTCCGCTCCCCTTACCCCATTTTGCCCGCTTTTCAATTCGGTCCCGAGACAGGCATGCGCACAATGTCGACCGTCGGCTCGGGGGAGCAGTTCAAGATCGAAACCACGCTGTCGAACGTGCCCGCTCCAATCGGACACTACGTCCTGCGAAGCACGGAGCCCACCGCAGCCCCGGCCCTGTTTGATTCGGAGGTGCGGAAGTTCTTCAACGGCTTGGAATTGCCGCACCAACCATGGTTTGTTGAAGGCAATCAAGAATGGCTGCTGACATGGCAACACAACGAAATCGTGTCTCCGCAGAATTACCCGTGGTTCCTCCAGCAGACCAGCTCGATTGCCGCTACGGTATTCGGTTACGCAAGACTGAAGCACGCTGCGACGCCCCAAATTGCTGCAGGCCCTGTGTCAGCGGTTGTAGGACAATCTGTCGCGGGAGGAGCCGCACCGGCAACCGCAACTACCGGCTTAACTGAAAACCTCGCCGGAGCGTTAGCTTATGTCACTATCTTCCCAGCTATTTTTTTCTTGGTGCTTGAGCCCTACAACAAAAATCCATTCGTGCGCTTCCACGCCTTCCAGTGCATTTTCTGGAACATCGCCTGCCTCGTTCTGGAGTTCGCATTAATGTTGATTGGTTACGCCCTCGGTTGGCCTGGTTCCCTTATTTTGCCCGTCTGTCTCGCTTTAATTGGCCTCTGGATCGTCGTTACCTTTACGGCGTATCAGGGACGCATATTCAAGCTACCCGTGATCGGAGATTGGGCCGAAAGACAAGCTAACAACGCGTAATTCGGAAGAGTGTATCCGTGATGATACTGTGCTGGTTGGTGGTGCCAACGTCGGTCCGTTACCGTTCGTGACTAACACGCATAAATAATAAGGAGAAAATCGAATGGCCTTGATGAAGACCTCGAACCCAGCCTTGAATGTGAATAGTTTCCGCGTAGACCAGGCGGTATCTGGCGAAGCCATGACCCTAACCGGGACCGTCAACAAGACAGGTATTCTCCTGATTTGCGTGGTGGCAACGGCAGCCTGGAGCTGGAATCGATTTTTCCACGCTCCTGCTTCAGACACGGTGTGGCCGCTGGTTGGGATTGGGGGGATCGGTGGATTTATTCTCGCACTAGTAACGATCTTCAAGAAGGAATGGTCTCCCATCACGTCGCCGAGTTATGCCCTGCTGGAAGGGCTGGCGCTGGGCGGCATTTCCGCGGTATTCGAGTTGCGCTATCCCGGAATCGCAATGCACGCGGTCGGCCTGACCTTTGGGACGCTGTTCGTTCTTCTGCTGGCCTACCATTCGGGCCTGATTCCGGTGACCGAGAAGTTCAAGCTCGGCGTGGTGGCAGCTACCGGCGGCATCGCCGTCTTCTACCTGGTTGAATTTGTTCTCGGATTCCTTGGAGTCCACTTCTCTGCCATCAACGGCTCCGGCCTGCTCGGGATTGGATTCAGTGTGGTGGTGGTGATTGTCGCCGCCTTGAACCTCATCCTCGATTTTGACTTCATCGAAAGTGGCGTTCAGGCCGGCGCTCCGAAGTACATGGAGTGGTACGGGGCGTTTGCCCTGATCGTAACTTTGGTCTGGCTTTATCTGGAGATTTTGCGCCTGTTGGCCAAGCTCAGCAGCCGCAAATAGCCGGGGAACCGGTTTTGACGGGGTGCAATTATGGGAACTGGCGTACGAGCCATCGCCCTACGGATCGTCGCGGGCTGCATCGTCACGGGGTGCGCGTTCCAAAGCTTGGCGGCGGGGCAGAAAATCGAGGGCGGGCCGGCCGACATTTCCTCTCTCCACTTCAAGCTCTTGACGGAAAGGGCGCGCTTTATCCTGCAAGTCGATCTGCCCGAGGGCGAGAAGCAGCTGACCATCCCGCGAGCTTGGCTGGTTCCTCCAGACAGGTATGTAGATGAGGATTACGTGTCCTCGGTCGTTTACAGCACGCAGGTTACTTCGTTTCCCATCGGCAACGGCAAGATCGGTCTGCACCTGTCTTCGTTCGATTGGCAGAAGGATGGCTCCGCCCATGCCACTGCCGGCAGGGACGTATTTCTGATCTACGATGCCAAGTCCTCCACCCTGGCCAGTGGAGACTTGCATTTGGGAATCACCAAGAAGACTTTGCGGGACTCGGGTTGTTGGACTGCCGAAATGGCCCATTTTCTGCTCGCCGATGTGAACCACGATGGACTCACTGACATCGGCGTAATCAAGGAAAATATATTCTGCGGCCCGGAGGACGCCGATGGAATGATTGGGCCTCAATTCTACGAGCAGCACCCCATTCGCTGGTACGTCTTTACGCCGGAGGGCTGGAACGAGGACACGCACTACTCCGGAAAGCTTCCCGAGAAGTATTCGGAATTGCCGCTGATTGGGGTCGACAGGGGCACGGTGGACTCTTTCGCAGCCAGGGTTTGGCCAAGTTCTGACCCGGCCAAGTGGACGTCTCAAAAGGGCGAAGCTCCCAAGTTTGTGCCTTCGTACAGACGAGAGCTGATGCACGCCGAAGAAAGCAAGTGAGGGCAGGTCGAACTCCTGGAACGCCTGGTTCGATCTCCTTTTGACGTTTCTACGACGCTTACACAAGGCTGTTTACACAAGGCAGGATTTGGGAGTAACTTGCTACCACTCAAGTGCGCATGATGCCAACTATGAAAACCGCGCGCCTTCGTTGGCGAGACGTGTATCGCGAGGTCGAACTGTACAAGGCGGCGGTGCGCGTGTATACAAAGCCGTTGTTTCACTGGCGCAAGGCCCTGAACGTCTCGGCCGACGGCAAGACCCTGTACGAGCTTGCCGGACGCGGCCTGCGAGGTTTGGATGCGATTCACGGTGCGCTTCGGCGCGCGGCATTCCAGTTCCGACCCTCGATTGGGCTCACCTACAACTTCAATGGGAAGCGCCGTACGTTCTATATCCCTCCTTGGGAAGAGCGCATAGTTGACCTGCTGCTTTACCGCGTCCTTAACCAGCGGCTCCACCATTGGTTTTCACCTAACTCGTATGCTTATCGCGACCATACGTATGGACTCGACAGCTGCCAGTCGCGGATTGCGAGTCTCCTTCGGTCGTCGCGCAAGCCACTCTATTTGGTAAAACGCGACGTCTCCGATTATTTCGCCTCCGTCCACCACGAAGTCTTGCTCCGCCAGTTGTGCCAGCTTGTAGAGCCTGATGACTATCTGTTTCACTTGCTGCGCCAGCGCGTTCAATTTGCCTACCAGGACGAAACCGGACTGCACGAGGCGACGAAAGGAATTCCGTTCGGTTGCGCCAGCGCTTGCCTGTTCGCGAACATTTATCTGACAGAACTGGATCGCGCCATTGAACAGCTCCCTGACGTTCACTATTTTCGATATGCGGATGATCTTCTCTTGCTGTCGCCTGAGCGGGACAGTGTCGTGCTCGCGCGCGAGCGTCTTTTCCGAATGTTGGGCGAGCTGAAGCTCAGCACCAAGGCGAGTCACGAAGCGGACTTGCTGTTGAGTACGGAAGGTGCCGGCGATCACCACTTCAGAACGGTTTCAGCGTTTCGCCATCTCGGCTTGTTATTCCATGCTGGCGGTGAAGTGTCGCTCTCGCGCGACAAGCGGCGGAAGATCCAGAATCTGTTCCGCTTTGCCTTCCGTCGCAAGCGGAGAACGTGGAAGAGGATCAGAGATCCGCAGGAGCGGGCAAGAACGCTGGCAGCGATTGCGTCGGAAACCGTCGAAAAAGGCGTACGCAACGTGGCGATTGTTGACTACTACTTGAAGCATGTGACGGACGTGGGTCAGTTGCGGATGCTGGATCGCTGGCTGGCTGAAGAAGTCCTCAGTCTTGTTTTCGGAGGGCACAAGAAAGGTCATTTCGCCCGACTCAGCTTCGAGACGCTCAGAGAGTTTGGCTTGCCGTCTCTGGTGCACCGGCAGCGGCTGATAGTTCATGGGCACACGGAAAGCCCATTCTTTATTTGGCAGAAACAGAAGGCAGATAGAGCGTTCAGGGGGACGGTTGCCAGACTGGTCCATACCATTGGTGCGAACCAGTCTTCTCTCCGTGCCCAGAAGCAGCAGCCAATAACGCCAGTGGGAGAGGGCGGCCGCCTGTAGATGGGTGTGATGGAAAGCCTTGCCGCTGAAGCGGAAGGTCGTTTATTCAACCGTCCCCCTGAGTGCTTTACTGGTTTAGGAGGAGAAGCGATGGGACTACTGGACTTTCTCAAAAACCGCTTGTCCGGTGGAAACAACATGCAGTGTCCAGTCTGTCGAACTGCTGGTGCGCAGCGAACCGGGGAAGGACAAATACGCTGTCCGAACCCCTCTTGCCCGAACTTCGACGCTAGTCTGAGAGGACACGGAACTCTGCGCACCGCAAGAACGACGGTGCCGACGAAGGGCAGTTTCAAACCTGTCCAGCCGATTATTATTCGCTACCGGAACTTTGCCGGGCAGGACCGAACTTTTGTCGCTGAGATGGATTCGCTTGTGCGTAAAGGCAATCACCTGGTCGGGAGAGTTGAGCCTACTGGCGAAAAAATCGCCCTGGCGCGTGATCGGATCCAGAACTTGCAGGAAGTCGAGTCGGGAACAACACAACGGGTTGCGCCGGGGCAACCGTGGCCTACACCACGTGAGCGCCAAGTGCTCGGTTATCACAAGAAGCACGGAACCAGTTCTCCGTTATTCGAGAAGATTCGAGCTAAATATCCCAACTGGTGAACAACGCATTTGGGAGCGGTCAGCCATAAGCACACGATCATACGGCCACTTACACGGACTTCAAAGACATGGCATAATCTGGCCTTCTTCAAGAAGGAGCAGCGGAGGAAACGAAATGGAAACACTGTACTGGATTCCGATGGCGATCGTGGCTTTCATCGTCCTCTACTTGATTCTGGCAAGCTTTTTCACCGTGCGCACGGCCGAGGTCGCGGTGATCACGCGATTCGGCAAATTCCTTCGAGTCGCCGAGCCTGGATTGAACTGGAAGCGGCCGTTCTTCGATACCGTGGCGGGCACAGTGAGTTTGCGTGTGAATCAGATCACTCTGACCATGGAGACGAAGACCAAAGACAACGTGTTCGTCACCATTCCGATTTCGGTGCAAAATCGTGTTCGTCCGGAAAAAGTCTACGACGCCTACTACAAGTTGTCCGATCCGGTAGCGCAGATCAAGAGTCTATGTCGAGCAGGTGATCCTGGGGCATGTCCCGGGAATGACGCTGGACGAAGTGTTCGCCTCGCAATCCAGCATCGCCGCAGCGGTCAAGCAGGAACTGGATGCGGACATGGCGACGTTCGGATACGAAATTGTAAATGTACTTGTGACCGATATCGTTCCCGATGCCAAGGTGAAATCGGCCATGAACGATATCAACGCGGCACAGCGCGAACAGGTAGCCGCTAACGCCAGGGGTGAGGCGGAGAAGATTCTGGTGGTCAAGAAGGCCGAGGCCGAAGCGGAAAGCAAGGCTCTCCAGGGACAGGGCATCGCAAATCAGAGGAAGGCCATCATCGAAGGGTTGCAGGCCTCGATCGAACAGTTCCAAAAGGTGGTCGAGGGGGCGTCGGCGAAGGAAGTCATGCAATTGGTGATGGTGACACAGTATTTCGACACCCTGAAGTCCATTGGCGAGAGCGACAAAACCAACACGTTGTTTCTGGCTCACTCGCCCGGCGCGGTCAAGGAGGTCTCGGAACAAATTCTGCAGTCCATGCTGGTGGCGGAGAGAGCGAACGGCTGAAACCTGAAGAGTCGCTGTTCCGGTCAATCTCGAAGAAGAGATCCGCCGCTGGCAAGAGCCAGGGCTTCGTTCAAGTCGGCAAACAGGAAGCTATGCGGTTGTTGTCGCAAAACCACCCTTCACGCTACACCTCGGTCGCTCGGGTTCATGAATGCCGGGCGGCCCACACAGTGGGAGTAAGATCTGGGAGGCACCGGAGCGGGAGATTGCCAAACCCGGGGAGAACCGCGGCGAGATAATCGCGCACCGGAAGTTTCAACCTGCGGCAGCTTTCCACGACCGACTCAGCAATCTCGTGTCGTTCAACGGCAACGTAATCCACCAGCAGCTTCTTGCGTTTGGCAAGCTCACGCAAATCAAAGCCCAGCGATACGACGTTGGCCCTCAGCTTCTCCTCGGTCTCTTCGAAGTCCATGCATACGCCAGGTTCGCCGTATCGAACTGCGCCGTGCACCAGAAATTCCATCGCCAGTAAGCTCTTGCCACATCCTGCGTTGCCACACACCAGCGTGACCCGCCCTATCGGCAGGCCTCCGCCGGTAACTTCATCCAGTCCCTGAATTCCTGGCGGGGCCTTGGCAAGCGAGGTACGGACGATTTTCGGCTTGGCGCGGGGCATAGCAAGACTCCTGAAAATCAAGCCTTTTTTGTTTATCGCATCGTAGCATGACGGGTTTCTGATGGTGGCCTATGCCTAAGCCGCGCAGGTTGAAAATGAGCAATATTGAGCATTTTCCAGCGGCGGAACGTTGCATCATGTGATGGTGAAAAGCAAGGAACTCACGCCGAAAGAGATATTATCCGTGCGTTGTAACACTTGTGGTGCAGCGATCGGCGAAGTTTGCGAACTGCCTACGGGTGCCCCACGCACCGAGCCACACCGGGATAGGAAACTTTCCGCAGCCGAGGTCGTGGAAGCGAGGCCCCGCAAATGATAGACAGCGGGTGAGGCCACGGCGCTCCTTTGCGAAGATAGATTACCCCGCACCATAAGACGAGTATTGCCGAAACGCTGTATCTTAGCCGGTCCGACCTACCACGCGACCACTCCCGTATCGTCGGCAAACAGGAAGTGCTCTGGATTTTCAGGCAGCACTGTCAACCAGACACGTTTCAGCGGCGTTTCCACTCCACGAGTGTTGGTCCAGACGGGAGTTAGCGCACGCCACTTTCCCTCAGGCGTTTTTGCAACACGGATGATCCAAGCTGCTCGATGCACCGCTGTTCCGCTCAGAACGATTATGTCGTTTTTGGAGATAAATTTGAGAGAAACTACGGTACGGCTTGTAGACCATAGTAACTACAGCCCCAAAAAAGTATGGCGGAGAGAGTGGGATTCGAATTCGCGTTAGAACGTAAATTCAAGTACATGCAGCGCACTGGCTGTGCGTTTTAGGCATGTAAAGCTACGGTTGGTCGCCTACTTGTTGTGTAAATGTTGTGCAGCGAAATCTCGGATTCTCACTGATTAAGAGTAGGCGAGTCTGATAGGGTCTTCCACGTGTGAGCACCGTTAAACATCAATAACTTACCGACAACCAGGCCCGCACGGAAGCAATCAGCTCTGGTATTGAAAAGAATCGCTTTAGCGCACATGGGATCGAAGTGCACGGCACACTTACGGCACACCTACTGGAACCCACCCGTTTCGCTCTGGACAACTGATTGATTGAGTCGTACAAGACATGTCCATGCCACAAAGGTGATATTGCAACGGTTATCATGGGCTGGAGGCTGTGGCAATGAATGATGTTCTGCCGCCTGATGTCCTGCAAGGCGCCATGTTACGAGGCAATGAATATGGTTGGAGCGTTTCCTCGTTTCCCGACGCTCTAGCGAGCGCTGAAGCGCATGGTTACGGGTGCTTGGGCGGACAATTTCAGTTTCGCCTACACGACGGCGGTACTTGTGAGATGTACTGGCTCGCTGCCGATTCCAAAGAGCGGGCAGACGGCGAATCTTGGCTGGACTATTCTCATCGTTCTTGTTCCGAGGTGCTGAACAAATTTCAGCATCTGATGTCCGCCACAGATTTCACTAAAGAGGCATCGAGCTGGCCATTTCAAATCGACCCGGCGAAGAGCCTGGTATTCGTTGCGTATTTCGTCACCGAAAGCGAACTGGCTGAACTGCGCAAGAGCGTTGTCCGATAGCTGTCGAGAACAAGCCATGGCGCTCACAACCGGGTTGCGAAGCGTGCTTCCGACGGTATTACCAATATTCCAGCCCGCGCTTGGATTCCTTTCCGAAATGCCCTACCATGTGGCGCAATGGAAACCACGTTGCAAGCTGAACACGAACAAGCAACGATAAAGGCGTTCGTTGTGCGTGGCCGACAGGAGCGGTTCTCATCGTTCCTTTCGACCCCCAAGAACCGGAAGAAGTTCACGCAGGAGTTGGCGCATTTTCGCTGGTTCGACGAACGATTCGCAAGCGCAGTTCCATGGAAGGTTGACCCTAGCCTCAAGCTTTGGGACCGGCACCTCCAGGGAATAACAAATGTTTGCCGCCTATTGAGGTCAAAGGGCGCAGGAAAGACCTGCTGGGTGATTTCCGAAGAGCCCAAGCTAGATGGACAAGAATTGCAGTTGGAATCCGCGCTCGAAAGCGTGGTTGGTAATGGAATAGGAACGATCCTTTCGTGCATACCGGGGAAACTGGCTTATTTTGAGGGTGAAGACGAATCTCTACTGCTCGCTCGATAACCCCGCCGACAACCGCCGCGATCGGCGATTTCACACACGAGACTCAAAGTCCAACAACTCATCTTCGGAATACTCCACGAGAAATCTCCCGTGGGTCCGAAGGCCCTTGGCGATGGCAATGACGCTGAGTATGGCTCTGATCGCTTCCGGTTCCTCGGTACGCCAAATCTCGCCGCCACCGATTTCGGCCAGGTCCCGAATCGCTCGAAGGTAATCCTCTTCCAACCACTTCGGTACTTCGGGATTGTTGCCCTTCCCACGAGCCAGTTCGATGATCGCGACAATCGCGTAGGTGTTCCGGTCAATTATGCCGCTTTTTCGATGAATCCTCACGAGGTGTGGCACGGATGCGTATGACGCCTCACCCACGTCTCCTTGATGGTGAAGCTCTTCCCAAAGTTCATGCCACGCTGTCTCTCTGTTCTGCTCACTCTCAAGGTCCGCAAGCAGTGGCCGGGGGTCGCACTTCATTCTGTATCCCCCAGCGAGGTTATTCCAGCGATTGTCATCAAGGCTGAGCATACGAACGGAATCTACCATACGTAGAGGTAACGTTGGGGCCAGCGCTCGGTGTTCAAGGCTTAATGACAATGTGCACGCGAGGAGCCGTTATAGTTGGTTGCTCCATTGTCCATACCGGCAACTTCGAAATCGGATCATGCTGGAGAAACTCTTTGATGAAGCTTCGAGATGCGAAACTGTTGTAGGTGACGTTTACGTCGTATTCGCCCGGTTTGCTTGCCACATCGGTCACCTTGATTTCATCCGCGACACCATAAAACCGCCCCGGCTCCAGTTTAATGAAGTCGTACACGTTACCTTCTTTGGGTGGAGGAGGTACACAGTCGAACAAGAAGTCTCCATGTACAGACGAGCCGTCCGGCGTAGTCAGGTACATGGAGAGTCCGCGGGCAGGATTCCAACACAAGTCCCAGTTCCAGATGTACACGTCCTCGTTTCCGGCATTCAGAAGCTGAGTTTCCATTCTGATCTTTTCCGACATCCGGTAAGTTTGCTGGTCAGTCCTGACGGTCAATTCCAGTTTTGGAGTGGCTGGCTTCTCTGCTTTGTTGACCTGCGCGACCACCGCCGAAGTCATGGCTGCAATGATCAGATATACGAGTACAGATTTCTGCATATTCGCACCTCCGACTGCCAAACCAGGATGATAACTGTAGTTGAACAGGCATTTGCGCTCCGCACCCATCGGTGAGCGAAAGCGCTGTTTATCAGTTAATGCACTTCACAAGTCGCCAATCCTAGGATGCCCCGTTTGGCCGAGAAGACTACCACTCTGCGGTCACTCCATGCGGCAAACAGGTCAGGACCTATGGTGACAAGTGAATCTGCCTCTGCCGGGAGGCGTGCGACTTCGACGGACTTCCACATTTCTCCATTGGACTTAGTGACGTGAAGAGCATAGCCGTATGCAAGGCCCATATGCGCTAAACCGAACAGAACCATTGGTCCGTCTGCATCTGGCTCAATTCCAACCACGTTGTCTTTTTGAATTGAATTTGGCTCTCCGCTCGTGGGCTTCCACATAAGTTCTCCGCCCCACTCGCCATGGTTGGTGCCAACGAATTTGCCACCCGGGACCTGCAACTCGGTGTCGCGCTCATTGGATCTCGCTGTCAACCCGAACGACGTGTCTTTCCATTGCCAGTGCTTACTGGGGCAGTCAGGAACTCCGTCAAGAACCTCACGATCAACCACAAAAGGGTTATCCCCGTTCTCCGAGAGTCGCGAAAATCGCGGCGGGCGGCTGACGCGTCCGACTGAAGAGAGCAACCCTGCCACTTGCTTTGCCTTCTCCCGGACCTCAGGGAGCCAATAATCAGACGCTAGTTTTTCCATCACGGGGACGGCTGACGTATCGCCGAGCCATCCGAGGCTCCGAATCGCCGCGTAGACAACACGCCAGTCGGCTGAGTTCATTGCGTCTTCGATTTGAGGAATAGCGGGTTCAAAACCGACTTGCCCAAGAGCCGTGATGGCATAGGAGCGCTCAGCTCCATTCTCCGACCCTAAGAAGATCAGCAGTGTGGCGCCAACATCGCGGCCACCGTCGCCGTATGATGCAACCTCGGCTAAGCATTTCAGCGCTTCTAACGCAAGCGGGTCAAACGGAGCAGCACTCGGATGACACGTCCGCACGACTTCTTCAACCACAAGTGGATCGCGCACGGCTCTCAGAGTGATGTCCACTTGTTTGCGAATCCTCGGATCAGAATCGTGAAGAAGATTGTGGAGAACCTCACCTGAGGGTCTCGCGTTGTCTCCGATGGCAGCGATTCCCCGTAGGGCACCAAGCCTTGCCTGAACAGGTTGTCCTGGATCGGCAGCTTGAGTCGCCCACTGGGATGCAAATGGGACTGCGAGGGTATTCATCTTCTGAATAATCCTCTCCGCCGATGGGGCGTTCTTATCGCTTTCAAGAATAGGAAAAAGATACGGGACCGCCCTCGCGCCTAGTTTGGAAAGAGCAAAGTCTGTCTGGTTTTCACTCCCCTTCGGAAGGTCCTCGACGAGTGCCTGAATGGCTTCGGGAGTTGCGCTCTCGCCAAGCGCTCTCGCCACCCATCCTCCAGGCTGCTTTCGGAGAGCCTCATGGAGTTCCGGCACATCGGACGGCGTCCACGAATGCCACTCGGAAAGGATCGCGCCAGCGACGTTACGCCAGCCGGGATGGTGCCCGGTTGCTCGCTTCAATAACTCGTGTTTCGCTGAGTCACCGAAACGACGCAGCTTATTGGCCAGAACCGTGGCGTTGCTGCCCTCGCCATCATCGCGCGCGGGGACAACCTGATCAATGAGTTGTAGACACGCTTCAAGTGAAGGGCAGTCGTCCAAGCCGCGTGGCACTTCGATAGCCGTAGCCGGCCAAGCCATTAGGAGTAAAGCAGCGAAGCAGACGGGGAATCGCCAAATCAAAACGGCCTCCTCTTAGATTTTGACACCAATGTGTCTCAAATGGGGCCCCAAGAATCAATGTACCAGGCCTTAGCGCTTACAACGCGGCTATCAGGAACCCGCCGGGAACAACGACATTGCCGCCCGTGTCTATTCCTTCATATTAGGAGGCCGCATGGTCATCCGCTGGGGAGTGTTCTTCGCCAAGAGTAGAACGGCTCTGAAGACAGGCTGGCTTGTTACGGCCGGAGTAATCGCACTGTACTTGGGAGTCATTCAACCGCGTGACCAGGCGCGAGGCATTGCCTCGGAGAAGGCGACCGGCCTTGCCGCCGTCAGCGGTGGTGTGGGTTGGGAGCTAATCTCGCTTTGGCGACAAACCTCAATTCTTCCGCACTTCAGATCCGAAGCCTACCTTCAAAAAGGCACTGTTGGAGGCGTTCCCGTGGACCGTGCCGTCGTCGCACCCGCCTCTCTCATGACATTTTCAGGAGGACGTACCGGCGGAGAGGAAAACTCGTCGGAGGACCGCAGGCTAGTGCGGACGGAGTCCCTTGGCATCATCGTCAAAACTCCGGCGGAAACCGCTGAGAAAATCATTAAGATCGCGCAAGGTGCAGGAGGATTCCTCGTAACCTCTAACGTTAACGGTGGCGCGGACGCGACCAGCGCCTTGCTCAGTATTCGCGTGCCTACAGACAAATTCGAAGAATTCCGCGCCCAGATCCGAAAGCTCAGCTTGCGCGTGGAAAACGAAAGTATCGATGCCCAAGACGTGACCAAACAATATGTCGACCAGGAAGCACGCCTGCTCAACCTGCGGGCTCAGGAACAACAGTATCTCGGAATCCTGCGCAAGGCCGCGACCGTGAAAGACACGCTCGAAGTCAGTGACAAGCTGAACGAAGTCCGCGGAGCGATCGAGGAAAAGCAGGCAGAATTCGAGGCGCTGTCGAAGCAAGTTGAAACCGTCGCGATCAACATCACGCTGCGGGCTGAAGCCGATGCCCAAGTCTTCGGCCTCAATTGGCGTCCACTGTATCAACTGAAGATCGCCGCCCGCGAGGGTCTCGACGGGTTCGGGGAGTACGCTGCCTCGATGACGACGTTCGTGTTCTATCTGCCAACGATCCTGTTGTGGTTGTTCACGATCCTCGCCGGGGCCGCCGTGGGCTGGCGGATTCTGAAATGGGCAGCCCGAAGACTATTCATTTCGCCGAAAACAAGCCGGGTTGAGAAAGCGACCTAGTGCGCGTGCGGTCGTGAGGGAGCTATTCCTCTCCTGGGTGAAAGTACCTGTACACGGGTGACCCCTTGGGTGCCCAGCGTTTGGCGTTTTCCAGCCACGCTTCGCTATTTGGAGTATCGGCCAAAGCCTTATACGCTGAGCTTAGGTTCATGGCCAATTCGCTCCTCTCGGCCATCTGGGATTCCGAATCACCGCACAATGCGATGCAAGCCCGATATTGCGTGGCGGCTTCCTTGTAGCTCTTCAGATGAAGGTAAGCAAAAGCCATTTCCCGGCATAGCAACTCGTCCTTGGGATTCTTAGCAAACTCGCTCTTGGAGACGCGAATAGCATCTTCCGGTCGTTCAAGTGCGTTGTAGGCATAAACAAGCTCGAACACGAGCTTAGGTGCATCAGGTCGTTCCCTATAGGCAGATTCGAGATAATCGATCGCTCGGCGCGAGTCTCCAATGCCGTTGTAAAAGGATCCCCAGTTCACTCTGTGCGTAACGGAGTCGGACTTGTCTTCGTAAAAGCTCAGCCAGTCGGGTTTCTCCGGCAAGCCAAGCTGCGCTAAACCACGGGGCGGGAGCAGAGCCGCAATTCCATTTTGATCCAAGCGAATCTTCAAACTGTACTTGTCTGGCGGGAGTGGGTTGGGTGCGGCATGATAGTTGCCATCCACACCAATTGTGAAGCGTCCAAAGAAATGCAGCGTGAATCCCGCTTGCGGGTCGATGTAAACGAAACCGTAGGTGTAGTCATGGTCCTCCGGCTTGTGGTACAGAGCCACCCAGCGGTCCTCGCAATCAGACATGTGGACGTCGTAAGTAAGACCTGCGGCTTTCCACATTGGATTGCTGCCGACGTTGCCAATATTGCTCTCCTGAACCGCACTGCGAAGCTCGGAGCTTATCTGCATTGCTAGGGCATCAGCCTGTGCGTCGGCCCTCTTTGGTTCCGCGACAGGTTTATTGCCGGTCTGTGCTGAAACGACGCAGACGACAGCGAGTATCAGGAGGCCCACTCGTAATCCGCAGTTTCTCATGTGAAAAGACTAGCCGCGTCACTGGCAGAATGCTAGGAATTTCAAGTGGCGAAATAGGCGATGGCGCTCACAACCCTCAATGAGCGATATGGCGATGTTTCGCCAACGCGCGTTTTGTGCCTATACTTGTCATGCGTGGCATCGTCGGCAGGAGGGCCGTGCAAAATGAATAGGCGGCATCTGGTGATTGCGGCGGCATGGTTGCTCCACACGGCTTCGTGGTTCCTTCCGGCAGTGAAGGGTCTTCTGGGTGGCAGACTCGATCACGGCATTCCGGGATGGTCGGTGTTTCTGGCTGAAACATGCGCACTGCGGCCCTGCGAAGGTACGAGCGTTGACCCATGGTACGGCACGGCGATCTCTGTGATAGGAGTCGTAACAACAGTTTTGTTTGTGCTTGTCTCGCCGTGGATTGTGTGGCGCGCATCAGGAAAACTTCGCCGTGCTGCAGCATTGGTCGCGGCTGGCGCCTTTGTTGTGAACTCACAGTGGTACGTTTTCTACGTACCCGACAGGTCTGATCTCGGAGTTGGATATTTCCTCTGGTGTGCTTCGTTTGCTCTGCTTGCGATCGGGCTGTTCTGGCTCGCAGGAACGAGCAACAGAGCTAAGTCCGCGCAACAAGTCCCGCACCTAAGCGGGGAGTCCCTACCGGGGTTTTGAGTGATCGACAACAACGGGCAGTGGTCCCATTGCCGAATTTGCTATTCACTGGGGCCGAGCGGCTGGCGAAACTCGAAATCGATCTGATCTGCTGATTCCCAATTCCTTGCGAACCTCCAAAAGGTTGTCATCGAGCTTGGAAAAGAAATCGATGTACTCGTCATGACTAAAGAATGCGTTCACGTAATCCGCTTGAGTCAAAATGTAGCCGCCCCAACCGTTCAACATGGCGATTTGCAAGAACGATGCGAGGTCTTCCGATTCGTGCTCCAGAAACAAGTGCCCTGGGGCTTCGTGAAGTAGCCGCAGGTCACCGTAGCTGTAACGCAGCTTGTAGTACAAATGCCAGTTCTCGCTGCTCGGCCAGATACTCCACTCGGTGATCCAGAGCAAAGTCGGCATCCTGTACGTTAACGAGTTTGCGATCCAGTGGGCCACGCCAAAAATACGGTGAGGCTCTGTCGGGTAACCGATCCTCTCCACTTGGGTTTCGGGCACAGCATCCGGCTTCAGGCGGTCTCGCCCCCGAAGCCATTCCTCACATTCTTCTTTTGTGTAAAAACGCAATTTCCACCTCGTTCAGCGCCAGGCCAGCCTCTCTCTTATCAATTGTAACTGCCGAGGAACTGCTGATCACTGGTAGTTGAAGGCCCGAAGGCATTTTCACTTACGACTAAGCGTGCCTCCGCGTACCGGTGGTCAGAGTGGCACGCTCCAGCACGCAATTCGCGTAGGCAAGAGAGGGTTTGGCAAGAGGCTGACTGGAACAAAGTCTGGAACACCGCTACAATTCAGGCGACCGCGGCGGGAGGCGGTCTTTGTGGACGTTAGATGGCAAGAAACCTTTCGCAATCGCATGCGCCGTTTTGAAGCGCAAACAGAGACACGTCCTGGTGAAGCAGCAGTTTCCATCAAGGTTCGGGTCTCGTCAGGATGTTTCCACCGTGAGCATTCTCCGCAGGCCTACGAGCTGATCGACCGCAGCTTCAAGAAGGTGGCCGCTCCCGACCTCGTTTTCGGGTTCGAAGAACACGAAAGTGGTCCGGAGATTCTAGCCATCGTGAGTCTAACTGCTGCCGGACTCAGTCTCGCCGCCAGTGTCATCAACTTCATCACGGCCATCATCAAAGCCAGGTCCGAAGGGATCAAGAAAGGCGATGGCCCGTCGGAGCCGTTGGAAGTGATTGTTCGTCGCGTCCATAGCGACAATGAGTTTCGCGAGGAAACGGTTGTCCGTTTCGGACATAGTGATGCGATCGATGAAGTCAAGATAGAGCAGAAACTCACAGGTGCGCTGCGGAAGCTGCTGATGGATGACTCGGCAAAGATCTCCACCGAACGGACCGGCTCGCGCGGACAGAAAAAACTATCGAAAAAGCCATCGCGCCGGAAAAGAAAGATCTAGCACCGGTGCTCAACGGTACGTGACCGACAGTCTGTCGCTGCAGGGACGGGAGCTGGCTATCGCGATTCTATGATCCCGATTCGTGTTTATGAGGACAGGAGTATGCCGGAGTCAGGGGAAGCACCGTGAAAAAACCTAGTGCTCCAAATAGCGAAGCTGCACGCCTGCGCCGACGGGGACAAGACCAGTCAGACAAGGGAGCTGGTTCCAAGGCATTCTTGTCGTTGCTGGCCGCCGCGAAGCTCGGTGATGAAGAAGCTCAGGTTGCAGTCGGTTATGACTATGCCTACGGGATTACTCGTAAGGTAAATGTGGATGAAGCGCTTCGCTGGTGGAAGCGCGCCTACAAACAGGGCTCCTGGGCTGCTGCATTCAATCTTGGAATGTTCTTTCGCGACGCGAAACAGTGGTTAAAGGCTCTGGAGTGGTTCGAGCGTGCTGTAAACGCGGGCGATGACGATGGGCTGATCGAACTCGCTAAGATCCACCTGCGCTATGCAGGTGACCGAGCTGCGGGTCTCCGTTATCTAAAGCTTGCAGCTGCCACGAAGGATAAACTCACAGAACCGGCGCGTATGGAGACAGAGCGTTTACTCAAAGAGCAGAAGGCTTTGTCCCTTGGCGATCGCCTGTACATAGAGGCAGACTTGTTAGATGGTCGCGGGCGATATGCCGAAGCCCTACCGTTGCTATTGAAAGGGGCAAAGGCTGGCGATACGAGCTGCCAGATCCTTCTCGGGAACTATTTTTCCGATGGTCGAAAGGGCATTCCGATCGATCAGACACGTGCTATTTACTGGTACAAGCAGGCTTACAAGCAAGGAGACAGTGACGCTGCTTTCAATTTGGCTATGCATTATCGGAAGCGCGGAGACGTTGGCGAGGCTTACCGATGGTTCCAGCATTCAGTGGAGGCAGGCGACAATGAAGCCCACCTTGCGCTTGCAAAGATCTGGCTTCATGAGCGCGAGAATACGACAAAGGCGATCAAGCATCTCAAGGCGGTGTTCCAGGGCAATCCCCACGATGTGAGCGAGCTTGGCCGTGATGAAGCGAGGACAATGCTCAGACGTTTGCGAGCAGCGCACAGATAGTTCGAGCGGGAATTGGGGTCGGCATATCCCGGAAAAGAGGCGTCGTGAACGCAAACGCGATGTTTCGCGAGTAATCATGAGTTCTAACTTTCGGCCAATGAGCGTCGCATGGCTACGGCGGAGAGACTTGCTGGCAACGCTCACGTAAACGACTCTATCCGGCTCCATAGTCGAACCCCTTTGGGCGACGTGATTCCAACAATGGCTTCTTTCATCCGTCCCAGCATCCCATCGATCGTCGCGTCGGCGTCGCCGGTTTGTCGGCGACCGTCTGCTGAAAGGCGGTATGTGGGCGACCCCGACGGGCTGCGATTTGCGGTAAGGATGGGCGGGTGCCCCGGATCTACAGATTGACATAACGTTCATAATAATGTACATTAAAGCTGTTAGCGACCATTATTGTGGACATTAAATATGAGGACCAGTCGATCATCCGTCGTAATGCCACTCCCGGTAAGGCATGCCCTGCGCAAGCTCGGCCGCGACATCCGTGACGCCCGGCGGCGGCGGCGCATCCCGGCGGCCATCGCGGCGCAGCGCGCCTCGATCAGCCGCACGACCCTCGTCAAGATTGAAAAGGGCGATCCCGGCGTCGCGATCGGGATATACGCCACGGTCCTTTTTGTGCTGGGCATGGCGGACCGGCTGGGCGATCTCGCCGCGCCAAAGAACGATCCCGTGGGCCTGCAGCTCGAAGAAGAAAACCTGCCGCAGCGCATTCGCGTGGCGCGTAGGCCGAAACGCACGAAAGACAAGTGATGGACAGAGAGGCTCTCGTATACGTGGATCTCGACGGCGTCCCGCACCTGATGGGTCGTCTGTGGGCCCGTACGCGCAAGAACAAGGAAAGCGCCACCTTCGAATACGACAAGACATGGCTGGAAAATCCCGCGCGATTCTCTCTGGAGCCAGCCCTGCAGGTTGGTCCGGGCCCGTTTCACACGCCGGCAGACACGCCCATGTTCGGCGCCATCGGCGACTCCGCGCCCGACCGTTGGGGGCGGGCGCTCATGCGCCGCATGGAACGCAGGCGCGCGGAGCGCGAGGGCGGGGCGCCGCGCACGCTCCAGGAAATCGACTTCCTGCTGCTGGTGGACGACGAGGCCCGTCAGGGCGCGCTGCGCTTTGCGGAAAAAGAAGGCGGACCCTTCCTGCGGGAGGAGGGCGTCAAGCGCATCCCCCCGCTGATCGAGCTTCCGAAACTGCTCTCCGCGGCCGAACATGTGATGGAAGAGAAAGACACCGAGGAGGAACTGCGCATGCTGTTCGCGCCCGGCTCCTCTCTTGGCGGCGCGAGGCCCAAGGCTTCCGTCAGGGAAAAGGACGGCCATCTCGCCATCGCGAAATTCCCACGCAAGGACGATGAAATCAACACGGTGGTCTGGGAGGCGGTCGCACTGTCCCTCGCGCAGAAATCTGGCATCCCCGTTCCCCAATCCCGTGTCGAAAACATCGCCGGCAAGCCTGTGCTCCTCCTGCGACGCTTCGACCGCGACGGCGAACGGCGTATCCCGTTCCTCTCCGCGATGAGCATGCTCGGATCGAAAGACAGAGAAACCCGAAGCTATCTGGAAATTGTTGACGCGCTGCGCCAGCACGGCGCCGCGCCGAAAGCCGACATGGAAGCGTTGTGGCGGCGGCTGGTTTTCAACATACTGATCTCCAACACCGACGACCACCTGCGCAATCACGGCTTTCTGTACGAAGGACAGGCGGGCTGGCGCCTGTCGCCCGCTTACGACCTCAACCCGGTGCCAACCGACATCAAGCCGCGCATCCTCAGCACGGCAATCAATGAGGATGACAACACGGCTTCACTCGCACTGGCGATGGAGGTGGCGGGATATTTCGAACTGGACGACGGCAAAGCGCGCGACATAGCAAAACAGGTCGGCAAGGCTGTCTCGAAGTGGCGCGATGAAGCCGCACGGCACGGTCTCGCCAAAGGCGAAATCGACCGCATGTCGTCGGCATTTGAGCATGATGATCTGCGCGCCGCGCAGCAGGGCGGATCAGCTAAAGTCTGAGCGGGAAATAATGGACCCGGAATTCGGTAGTGTCTCAGTTTGAATTCTCTAAGTTTCTTACCAACAATTCGAATGCTTTCGGACAGGCGTTCTTAAAAAATTCTGCCTGCGATTCTAGCGTCAGTTTCTTATTTAGGAGTCCCATCAGCCTGTTACATAATGCGTGAGCGAAGCAATAGACTTCACCCGTTTCGTGATTGTGATGCAAGTGCGGATTAGTGAGTCGCGCACTTTGCACCCATTTTAATTCCTCTCCCGTCCGGCAGATACAGCACGTCAAGCTGGGCGCATTTTTCAGTTCCACGATTCGCGCAGCCGAAATTTTTGGGGACGTATACTTACCGTATCGAGCCGCAGCCTTCTGAGACACGAGTAGCCGTTTTGCCCATGTCAAGCCGAAGAGTGCAGAGGTAATCTTCTTTCGTCTGCGGTCCTGAACTAACTGGCACGGCCTACATACATGGTTCCCGCCGCTATTTGATGACCTACTATTCCACCAAAGAACGGCCTTACTTGATTCCCCTCGTGGCGGCAATATGCCGCTATGACCGCATTTGAAAGTCCACAATTGGCCGGGCTGCTTTCTAGATCCCATATGGATTTGTTCTTTCCTCCCCCTGCTGCTCAAGTTGTCAAAAGCACGATTTCCTCAAGACTCCAAACGTGATCGGACAGGCCAGCCACCGCCGGAGTGATTCGCAGCGTCTTGTGGATTCTGGCGAAATTGTATCGATTCCCTAGAATTCAGACTTGCCGGGGCAGCATAAATTTAAAGGTTAGGAACTATTTTCGGCAGAATGCACAGGATATTGTTGGCCTCCATAGGTAATTTCTTTTCCCGTCTGGGCTAAACGCCTATCTCGACTGGCAGACCCGCTTCATCAAAATCCTTGCATTCAAAACCGCCAAGGTTGCCGGGATATCCGAGTTGATTTGAAATGATCCGGGTCCGGCCGATCGTCTGATCGTCGCATTCATGCGTATGGCCATACACCCAGAGGACAGGCTGGTGGGTCTCAATGATCTCAACCATGTCCAGGGAATTGAACGCCGGCGTGAGAGGGCCACCCTTGTATTTGGAGTTGGGATTGATGACCGGTGCATTATGGCTGATGACCACGCGCGGACCACTTAGATTCTTGCCAAACCAGTTCAGCAATTTCGACGCGAAGTTTTTGTGTAGCGCAATCGAATCTGCTGGCGTGAAAGGCGTTTCGTCGGGGTTATAGATGAGGCGGTAATCATTCATTTGAGAGCGAGCGGTCTCCATGGCGCGCAAATCGCCGCCGTTGAAATCCGTCCACATCGTGCCGCCGAAGAAATTGACGCCGTCGATGCTGACCTCTTCATCAAGCAGCAGTTTCACATGCGGATGTCTGTCTTCGAGCCACGCCTTGAGTCTATTGTCCTCTTCGTTCATTGGCCGCCGCGTGTAATATTCGTGGTTTCCCGTCACATAGAGGACTGGTTTCTTCCACTTCCGCAGAATCTGGTCGAGCGGTTCATAATCCCTGAGCGTGACGATATCGCCTGCCAGGATCATGACATCTCCGTTGGCATCTGGCGGCAACATCCAGCCCGAGCCAAATTCAAGATGCAGGTCGCTATAAGTAATGATTCTCATGCTCGTAGGTGAATGCTTGTTTGAACACTTCTTTCTCAAGTCCCAGATCTCCTCCGACAGCGATTCGACTCGGCGCGGAGCCCCGGTTCGTGGAAGTAAGAATCTGACATCCCCCGGATAGCTGAATAATAAGCCGAGGCGCAAAGGCCAGTGTCAAGGCTCTTCGACCGCGAACGCGGCGCGCGAAGCGCGGCCTTGACACTGGCCGGGCCTCGGCTATGCTCTGGCTATCCGGGGCATGTCATTCGGGAATGCTGCATCACAGACCTAGACCGAAACCCTGACTGATCTGATTCGTGTGCGTGGTTTGTGGTTCTATCTTGTGCGCTACTGGCTCTTGCTGAATCGCGGGCGAATGGGACACGTCGCGGCTGAGTTCCTGCCCGAGCGTCGCTGCATTGTTCGTATAAATCTGCGCGTCATAGCGTCCACGCGAGACAGAGACATAGGCCATGCGGCTGTTGAGCAGATCCTTGGCACCCAGTTCGGTGTCCACGTGAATCAAGACACGGTCGGCAGTCTGTCCCTGGCTGGAGTGGCTGGTCATGGCATAGCCATGATCGAGATGCGGATGCTTGCGCGGATCGAGTTCAACCGTGCGGCCACCGTCCATCTTCAAGCGCAGCCGCCCGTCTCCGTCGATGCTCTCGATGGTCCCCAACTCGCGGTTCGCAACTCTGAGGTCGTTGGCCGGCGCGGTGAACTGAATGCGGTCGCCTACTGAAAAACTCCGCATCTCCTCCCGAAAGACCGAGACTCCCTGCTGTCTGCGCGGATCGTAAGTGCGCTGCGTGCCGTCCTGCAGCTCGACTGTCAGCCGGTTTTTCGGAGCGTCGATGCTCTTCACCTGTGCGTACGCGCCTTTCCCGATGCCGGTCTCCTTCGATGCGCGCGAATAGCGCAGCACATCGCCCACCTCATAGCGCTCGGCCCATGTGCGGTCCGCGCCGGTGAGGTCTTGGCGCGGCACTAGCGTCCTGATGCGGTGCTCCTCGTTGCTGACGAGGCCACTCCGCTGCAATTCCGCATGGACGCGCTCGTTGATCTCCATGCGAGAGCGATTATCGGGAGAAATCACCAGCGTGTTCTCCGGCGATTTTGCGTACTCCTTCGCGATAGCGGCGATGCGCTCGTCGTGGCCTTGAATCTCATGGACTCGGCCCTGCCGGTCAAGATTCTGTATTGCCTCGCGCACTTCGCCCCGCGCAAGCTGCTCGACTACCTGTTTCAGTTCCGGGTCTTTCTGGCGCACGATCTCTTCGAGCTTCACCGTTTTCATACCGGCGTCCTGGAGCTGCGCGAAGGGCCTCCCGGCCTCAACCGCCTCATGTTGCCGCCGGTCGCCGACGAGCAACACACGGTCATTCGGATGGAGCCGGTTCACAAACTCATGCACCTGCCTGGTCGATGCCAGAGAGGATTCGTCGAGCACATAGAGCCGTTTCTCGCCGGTATCCGGCTGCTGTCCACGTACCAGATGCTTCTGTAGTGTGGATGTCTCCATGCCTGCTTCCCCGAGCTTCTGCGCCGCGCGGGACGTTGGCGCGAAACCTTCCACCCTGTAGCCCTCGGCCTCCGCGCCTTCGCGGATCACGGACAGAGTTGTTGTCTTGCCCGCGCCTGCGATGCCATCTAAACCGACAACCTTCTCCCGCGAAAGAAAGATTTCGTCTACTGCCTGGCGCTGCGACGCATTCAACTCCGGGTGGCGGTCTTCCGTGGCGATGCGCACTTGCGGCGAGACCAGCATGGGATCGCTGTAGTCGCGCCGATTGCCTTCCTGCATCCGGCCAACGATCTCACGCTCCATGCGAACCATCGCGGCGGTTGTGTACTGTTGGCCAGCGCCAACGTGCGAGACTTCGCGGAACTCCCCGGCCTCGATCCGGCGCTCGAACTCCTGCCGGACCTGGGCATAGGTGGTTTCTCCCATGCCGCGCACCAGCGCTGTTTCAAGGATCGCGCGGCGGTCCTGCACAGCCGATCTCTCGAAGACATGATCGCGCGCCCATGTCACGGCCTGCTTCGCCTGCACCTCTGGCTCCGGCATCTGGTATTGCCCATGTTGGCGCGCCTGTGCGACGACGCGGTCCGCCTGATGCCCGTACTGTGCGGCCAACTCGCGGTGCCGCTGTAAGACTTCTCCAGGCGACAGCAGTTCC
The DNA here is from genome assembly GCA_963785265.1 of uncultured Acidobacteriaceae bacterium. GTDB lineage: Bacteria > Acidobacteriota > Terriglobia > Terriglobales > Acidobacteriaceae > Acidiflorens. The sequence goes on from CAWAUN010000001.1 coordinate 735,564, forward strand.
TTGCGGTCGCGCGTATGGTGGGCCGCGATCTGTGCCGCCGCGGCTCCGTCGATTCCTTGTTCGCGGAGATGGTCTTTGATCTGTTCACGTCGCGGGCTGGAAGCCTCCAGATATTCTTTCGTGTAGCCTTTTATTTCCGGCTGTCCATGCTTGCCGCGCTCCAGTTCG
>CAWAUN010000002.1:0-859133 GCA_963785265.1 uncultured Acidobacteriaceae bacterium
GCCGGCAACACGCCAGTCGTCATAATTCAGCAAGCGGCGGAAAAATGTGAACTGTCCTTGTTGATTTAAGATCTCGATTTGCATGAAGTCCGCGAGTTGTCGAGCGAATGCCTGCACGTGCTGGTCGAGGCGTTGAAGGTCGCGCTCGATATGCGTACGCAACAACTTCTTCATGCTGTCGTTGGTGAACTGCGATTTGAGTTCGGCGATCGCGCCATCTGGGTCGCGTAACAGGCGAGCTAGCGCGGTGCCGACGCCGGTCTTCGACCGGGCGCCTTCGAGCAGGATGCAGTAGAAAATCTCAACCTGATAGAGATGGTCCCGCTTGGCTTCAAAGAACTTCCGTCGCTGGTCAATAGCGGCTTCGACAATGGGGTCATCGTATGTCGCGAACGGTATGTCGGGGCGGTTCGATTTGAAGAGGTATTGGTAAACATGGAAGCTTGGGCCAAACGCTTTCAGTGCCGCCTCCAACCGCTTCACCGCATACTCCTGCTGCGAGCGGTCAAGACTCTCGTAGTCCACGCCGGGAACACTGAGAACCATGCCTAAATCACCGCTTTTGGTAAGGAACGCCGTCTCATTCCAGAAGCCGTACAGGTTGAGGTGGTCGTTGAGAGCCGCACTTTCCTTCCACGACTTGATGACTTTATCGAGACGCAGCATCACGCTACCTCCACGCGGGGAACTTGCTGCTTCGCAGCGTCATAGCGCGGCTTGTAGCGTTCGGACTTTGCGAGGATGCTGAGGAATGCCGGATCGCTGTTCGTGACCCAATGGCCGAAGGCAAAGCCGCCAAGGAAGACGGCGATACCCGCGAGGATGGAGTTGAACAAATTGAAGGCCCCCACGGCGCTCACACAGACGAAGTAGAAGAGCGTCCGCTCAACTCCCAAGTAGGTTAGAGGCTTGTGCAGGCTCTTGAAGACGCGATTTGTGCGATGTTTCTGCTGCGCTTTGTCTGGCATGAGTCCCTCGTCTAAAGGAGTGGCACGTCGAGCGCTATACGCCCCAGAGCCAACTCAAGACATTCACTGCCATAACGGCTATGCCCGTTCCGGCGGCGACGCCGGCGAGTGCCTTCTTCGCGCCGGGTTCGCCGTGCGCAAAGCCGTAGCCGCCGATCACGATAGCAACCAGACTTGCAACCTTGGCGATCGTGCCGGTGAAAAGACTTTGGATAGCGCTAAAGCCGGTGTCGAACGGTGAGCCCTGTGCCAGCGCGGCCACTGGCATCAGAAGAAGAAAAGCGGAAAGAGCCGCGGCTAGACGCGCCCGTTGGGACCGAAGAATGGTCTCAATTCGGGGACTCAGATGGAACTGGAACCAACGTGGCATACGCACCTCCAGCAGCCGCTCAAAGTGGCCTGCTTTTGGCGCAAAGCTAGCCTCACTTAACGAGGCTGTCCAATGAATGTTCGGCGGACAGCCATTCCTGGCAGGAATAGGTCGGAAAATTCGAATGATGGTCGTCGCCCTATTCCCAGCCAATCCAATCGCATCAGGCACGGGGTCGATCTATAATTTCCCGGTGTGCGGGCGCTATCGATTGTCGCGTAGAAAGCAGATCGTCGAGGAACACTTCGACACCATCTCCGACGAGCCGGACTGGACGCCTCGCTATAACATTGCTCCCACTCAACCCGTACTCGTCATCCGCCAGAACCCGAAGGAACCTCGCCGGGAATTGTCCTTGATGCGTTGGGGACTGATACCGTCATGGTCAAAGGACATGGCTGGAGCGGCCATGATGATCAACGCCCGGTCAGAAACGGCGGCGACCAAGCCTGCGTTCCGCGAAGCACTCAATTTGCGGAGATGCCTGATTCCGGCGGACGGGTTTTACGAGTGGCAGCGCGCGGGCAAAGCGAAACAGCCATACTGCTTTGAAGTCAATGATGGAGAGTTGTTCGCGTTCGCAGGATTGTGGGATCGCTGGAAAGACGCAAGGGGGCAGTGGATCAAGTCCTGTTCGATCCTGACTACGACGCCGAATGCCGTGACCTCGTCCGTTCACGACCGGATGCCCGTCATTCTTGGCGCGGACTGTTACGATCTGTGGCTCGATCCGGGGATGACGAATGTCGAAACGGTGTCAGAAATGTTGAAGCCGTGCGACGCTCGGACCATGCGGTGCTATCCCGTCAGCACGAGGGTCAACCATGTCGCCAATGACGACGCAGAATGCACGACACCTGTTAAACCTGCTCAAACCCAAGGTGCGCTGTTCTAGGAGGTTCATGATTGACAATTTAGGAAGCTGGGTGTTTTTTCTCGTTCCATCGCTGCGAATCCATGGGATACTGTGTCGCGATATGGTGTCAGCGGGTTTCCAGAGCGAAACGTCTTTTCGTACAATAAACGTACAATGGATCGGGCAATGGGGCCTTTTTCGCCGTTGTGGCAGTTCCTGGAATCAATAACTTACGTGCTGTCAACATAGTGATTAGTTCGACTCCCGCCGCCTCCACCATAGTTCCATCCTTCACCCGTATAGCTGCAGTTGCAGCCGCTGGACAGCTCCGCTCCGGACGTTGTCTGCTCTCCTCGGCCTTGGGCGACGGTAAAGGTCCCGTCCCATTGCGGCCGCGTAAGGACGCATTGCATAATGCGAGCGATGGGAACGCACATGCCTGTGCTTGCAGGCACACACATTCGTCTCGAACCGCTCAGCCACAGCCATAGGGACGGTCTATGCGCTGCGGCCGCAGGTGATCCGTCGCTCTATCAGTGGAGCCCTGTGCCGCAAGGCGAAGCCGAAACCACGCGCTACATCGACACCGCCTTGAGTTGGCGCGACGCCGGCACCGCTGTGCCATTCGCCATCGTCCGCGAGCTGGACGGCGTGGTCGTGGGGTCAACTCGTTTTTGGAAGTTGGAGCGTTGGCAGTGGCCGCCTGGCCACTTAAGGCACGGCCGCCAGCACCCCGACGTCTGTGAGATCGGCTATACCTGGTTGACCCGCTCTTCGATTCGAACGGCGGCGAACACCGAGGCTAAGCTGCTTATGCTGACGCATGCCTTTGAAGCATGGCAGGTGCTCCGTGTTTGCCTTCATACGGACGTGCGTAACCAGCGCTCGCGGGCTGCAATCGAACGCATAGGCGGGAAGTATGAAGGCACCCTCCGCGCGCATCGAATGGCGGCTGACTACATCGCGCGGGACTCGGCGCGCTATTCCATCGTGGCCGCGGAGTGGCCCGACGTGAAACAGCGGCTCGGGCAGTTGCTCCGCCCTTCGTAGTCGAAATCGGTTGACAAACCCACTCGTTAACCGATGGTGTTATCATCTCGCGTGCCGGAAGCCGAAACGCGAATTCCGGCCAATCCCAACTTTTCCGCGGACGCACAGCAAGCGGAGACTTCCGTGCGTTGCGAGAACGGAATCATCCGTGCCCGACGTTTTCAAACGAACTAATCGTCCCACAGTCGCTCGTTCCACATTTCTGGCAGCAGCCATCGCATTATTTTGTGTCCTGCCTCTCAATGCCGGGGATAAGGGAAACGATGAGGGAAACGTGCATCCCGGTTATTACCGCTACCCCGCGATTCATGGCGAAACCGTCATTTTCACGGCCGAGGGCGATCTCTGGTCGGCAAGCGCAAAAGGCGGCGCGGCGCGGCGGCTGACGTCAAATCCGGGCATGGAAACTTATCCCGCCATCTCACCGGACGGATCGACGGTCGCATTCAGCGCGCAATATGAGGGTTCGCTGGACGCGTACACGATGCCCGTCGAAGGTGGACTGCCGCAGCGTCGCACCTGGGATGGCAACGCAGTGGTGGCCGGCTGGACGCCCGATGGTCGCGTCCTGGTGCGCACCTCAAGATACTCCACTCTGCCCGATCCCAAACTTGTCGCCATCGACAAAGCTGGCCAACGCGAGATCATTCCGCTGGCGCAGTCCGCGGAAGGCGCGTATACGCCGGACGGGAAAACGCTCTTTTTCACGCGTTACAACCGGCAGGGCAGTCAGACCAAACGCTATCAGGGCGGCACGGCGGAAAATATCTGGCGCTATGATAACGTCGCCGGCTCCGAAGCCGTTCTTCTGACGGGCGATTGGAAGGGCACTTCGCACAACCCCATGTTCTGGAACGATCGCGTGTACTTTCTTTCCGACCGCGACGGCGTCATGAATATCTTCTCCATGGACCGAGACGGGCACGACGTGCAACAGCTCACGCACCACCGCGGCTGGGATGTGCAGTCGGCATCCATTTCCGACGGACGGATCGTCTATCAGTGTGGTGCCGACCTCTGGCTGCTTAATTTGAACAACCATCAGGATGCGATCATCCCCATCACTTTGGTTTCTGACTTCGACCAGTTGCGCGATCGCTGGGTGAAAAAGCCGCTGGAGTACCTTACCGGCGCGCATCTGGCTCCGGATGGCAGTGCCGCCGTTTTCACGGCGCGCGGGGAGGTGTTCACGCTGCCCGCCACTACCGGACGCATCGTCAAGGTTGCTGGCAAGCCCGGAATCCGCTACCGCGAAGCACGTTACATGCCCGACGGCAAGAGCATCATTGCGCTTTCGACGGAAAGCGGAGAAACCGAATTTTGGAAGTATCCAGCCAACGGAATCGGCACACCGGACCACCCGCCCGAACAGCCCGAACAATGGACCAGCGATGCCAAGGTTCTGCGCTGGGAGGGCATCCCTTCGCCGGATGCGCGCTGGCTCGCGTTTCGCGATAAGGACCAGCAGTTATGGTTGTACGACACCAAGACCAAACAGTCGAAACGCATTGCCCAATCCATGGTGGACGATTTCGCCGACCTCACCTGGTCGCCCGACAGCCAATGGCTCGCCTACGTGGAAGCGGCGACCAACACCTTTGCACAGATCAAGCTGCTGAATATCAAGACCGGTGCCATTCAGGCAATCACCTCCGACCACTACAACAGTTTCAACCCCGCCTGGAGCTCCGATGGCAAGTGGCTCTATTTCCTTTCGGACCGCATGTTGAAGACAACCGTGTCGTCGCCCTGGGGCTCGCGCCAGCCCGACCCAAACTTCGATCGCTCCATGAAGATTTATGAGCTCGCCCTCACCACCGGCCTGCGTTCCCCGTTCGCTCCCGTGGATGAACTCCACCCCGATGCTGCCAAGCCGGAGGATGCGAAAAAAGACGATACCAAGCCCGAACCGACGAAAGAAGATACAAAAAAGGTAGAGGCGAAAAAAGAAGCCAAGAAAAAAGACGAGGCCAAATCCGACACGACAGCCGCCGAGAAAAAAACTCCTCCTCCCGCAGTGAATATTGACTTCACCGACTTGTCTTCACGTCTGAGCGAGGTTCCCGTGCCTGCGGGAAATTACGATTCGCTGCAAGCCACGGAAAAGCGCTTGTGCTGGCTGCAGCGCAATGAAGAGGTTCCTCCCAAGTTGGCGTTGCAGTGCGTCGACATCGCGAACAAAGCCGACCCACCGGAAACGGTGTTAAGCGATGTGAAAGAATATGAAATCTCGCTCGACCGCAAAAAGCTGCTGATTCACAAGGACGACGACTTTTACATTCTGGCCTCGGACGTCAAGGCCTCCGGTCTGGCGGATGCGAAAGCCCTGCCCAAAGCCAAGATTGACATGTCGCGCTGGACGTTCGCGGTCACGCCGCGCGCCGAATTCCACGAACTCTATCTCGATGCCTGGCGCTTGGAGCGGGATTATTTTTACGATCGCGGCATGCAGGGCGTGGACTGGAAAGCCATCCGCGATCGTTACCTCCCGCTCGTCGACCGGGTATCGGACCGCGACGAATTGAATGACGTGATCGCACAGATGGTCAGCGAACTCTCGGCCTTGCATATTTTCGTTTTCGGTGGAGATGCCCGCGAAGCCTCCGACAAGGTGGGAATTGCCACTCTAGGGGCCGTTCTGCGGCGGGATGAGAAGGCGGGTGGATTCATGGTCCAGCACATCTACCTGCATGATCCAGATTTGCCGAACCAGGCCCCACCCTTCGCCCAGCCTGATTCCCTGGTGCGCGAAGGAGAGGTGATCCTGAGCATCGACGGAGAAGATTCGCTCAGCGTCATGGACGAACGGGCGCTGCTGCGCGGCAAGGCGGGACGCAAAGTGCTTTTGCGCGTTAAATCCTCCGATGGCAAAACGCGCGACGTCCTGGTAACACCTATCTCGGAAAAAGACGAACGCAACCTCCGCTATAGCGAGTGGGAATATTCGAGACGCCAAAAAGTCGACTCCGATTCGCAATCCCAGATTGGATACGTTCATCTCCGCGCGATGGGTTCCGGCGACATCGAGCAATGGGCACGCGAGTTTTACCCGGTTTACGATCGTCAGGGTCTGATCATCGACGTGCGCCACAACGGAGGCGGCAACATCGACTCCTGGATACTGGGCAAGCTGTTGCGCAAGGCGTGGTTCTACTGGCAGCCGCGGGTTGGGAATCCGAGCTGGGACATGCAGTACGCATTTCGCGGCCACATCGTAGTGCTTTGCGACCGCCTGACTGGCTCCGATGGAGAGGCCTTTACCGAAGGAATTCGGCGTCTCGGATTGGGCAAGATCATCGGAGTGAGAACCTGGGGAGGAGAGATATGGCTTTCTGCCAGCAACACGCTCGCCGATAAAGGCATCGCCACCGCCGCCGAAATCGGAGTGTACGGACCCGAAGGAAAATGGCTGATCGAAGGCCATGGCGTCGACCCGGATATCGAAGTTGACGATCTTCCCCATGCCACCTTTGCGGGAAGTGACGCGCAATTGGATGCTGCTCTGCAGTATCTCCGGGAAGAGATTCGGAAAGACCCGCGACCGGTTCCCAAGGCTCCGCCGTATCCGAACAAGGCTTTCCGCTACGAGCAATAGCTTTTGCCTTGGGGTGGCGCAGCGGTTTACCGCTGCGATAAATGTCTTACTTTCAGTGCCGGCTTTAGCCGCTGAGGGAGCGACTGCGGCGCGCCAACCGAGTTTTTCCGCAAGCTGTTAGGTCAGCGCATAATGAATCTGTGAAAACGCTGAACGAAGTCTATTCACCGCTCTCCGCCCGCCGCCGCTACGAAGTCTGGTTTCTTCGTTTGGGATTGGCGGATGGCAGCGGGGCGTGGTGGTTCCGATATTTGCTGATGAACCCCGGCCGCAACGCCAACCGCAACGACGACGCGGGGGCGCTGCCGGTGCAAGTGTGGGCCACGTGGTTTCCGCGGAATGGAAAACCGCAAAGCTTCATTCAGGGATTTCCGTTGGAAGGTCTGGATCTCAGCGCCAGAAAGCAAAACCCATTTCACTTCCGCAGCGGCAAGAACGAAATCGGCGAAAACTTCTGCCGCGGAGCCTTGGAAGTCGACGGGCACGCGATCTCGTGGGAGCTGCGCTGGCGTTCCACGTTTCACGTCACCATCAGCAACAAGGGTTGGATTGGATTCTCCCGCACCCCGCATTCCGACGCGATTTTTGCCGGCCAGATCACGCTCGATGGCCGCAGTTTTGCCGGTGACGCCCTGGGGTTCGGCGTGCAAGGCCACAATTGTGGATACCGGCATCGTAATTTCTGGACGTGGACGCATGCCTATTTTCCCCGCTCCGATGGCCGCTCAAGCACACTAGAAGCCTTAGTGTATGACATGCCCTTCGGCCTGGTTTTTCGCAAAGTAGTGCTCTGGCATGAAGGCGAGGCGCACGAATTCAGAAATCTGCGCGAGAGCAAAAGAGATCCGCAGCAACTGGCGTGGAACTTTCGTTGCTCATCGTCATCTCCATCGAAGAATGGATTGAAACTGGAAGCAACGATCGATGGCGCCGGGCCAAGCATCCATCGCCTTCCCTACGCAAAGACCAACTGCACCGGCGTCTTTGAAGTAGCGAATAACAGCCTGGCGAGAGCCGTACTGCGCCTGGAGAGTGAGGACCGGCAGAACCAACCGATCGAAGTATTAGAGACCAGCAGCGGAGCTGTACTGGAAATGGTCGGTCGCTAGACTCAATCCTGATTTGCAATAGCCAAGACCTGACCTCGCACACCACGCTGTCGGATGATCGTTACCGTCACGCCGTAACAGTTTGCTGATAGCTGACAGCGTTCCTCCGGGGTTATAATCTCGCCACCAATGAACCTGACCCCTGGCACCAAACTTGGGCCGTATGAGATTGTTTCTCTTCTGGGCGCGGGCGGCATGGGCGAAGTTTATCGCGCCCGTGATTCTCGCCTTCGACGCGAAGTGGCGATCAAGGTTTTGCCGCAGGCGCTTTCGCTCGACGCCGATCGCATGCGCCGGTTTGAGCAGGAGGCTCTTGCCACCGCAGCCCTGAATCACCCCAATATTCTGGCTGTGTTCGACATTGGCACCAGCGATGGCTCGCCTTATGTCGTCTCAGAACTGCTGGAGGGAGAGACGCTGCGGGAACGTCTGCGCAGCGGATCGGTCGCGACTCGCAAGACATTGGACTACGCCTTACAAATCGCTCACGGCCTGGCGGCGGCACACGAAAAAGGGATCATTCATCGCGACCTCAAGCCGGAGAATCTGTTCATCACCAAAGATGGGCGGGTGAAGATCCTGGACTTCGGGCTGGCCAAACTGACTCAGGCTGATGCCGGCGCCAATACTTCCATGGCCACCGCGACCCACGGCACCGAGGCAGGACTGGTGATGGGAACGGCGGGATATATGTCTCCCGAGCAGGTGCGGGGCATGACGCTTGATCCGCGCTCCGACATTTTCAGCTTTGGCGCCATTCTCTACGAGATGCTTTCGGGTAAGCGAGCGTTCCATGGCAACACTCCCGCAGACACGATGAGTTCGATTCTGAAGGAAGATCCTCCGGAACTGACCGAAACCAACCGCAATATTTCTCCGGCGCTGGAGCGCATTGTGCAGCACTGCCTGGAGAAGAACCCGGAGTCGCGCTTCCATTCGGCCAGCGATATTGCGTTTGATCTCGAACATCTCTCCGGGCTTTCCGGCAGTGCGGCGAGAGTGGCGACGGCGGGAGTTGGCAGCAGCAACAGCCCGTCGCGCCGCAGGCTTTTGACCGGAGTCGCGGTCGGTCTCGCGCTCGCATCCGCGGTGTATGGTCTCGGCTGGTGGACGGGCAAAGCGCGGGCGCGCGCGTCTGAGGCCGAGTATCAGCAGATCACTTTTCGCACCGGCCGCATTGGCAATGCTCGCTTCACGCCTGACGGCAGCATGGTTTACAGCGCTTCCTGGGAAGGCGGCGAAGAACAGCTTTACATGTCGCGGCTGGATGATCCCGGTTCGCGCGAATTGGGAATCAAGGATGCCGAACTGCTCTCAATTTCGAAGGGCGGCGAGATGGCCATCCGGATCAACAGTCGCAATTTGGGCGGATACGCTCGCGGCGGCACGCTGGCGCGGGTTCCGTTGAGTGGAGGAACGCCGCGGGAAGTGCTGGAGAACGTGCAGGACTCGGATTGGTCGGCGGATGGCGAGCGCATGGCGGTGGTGCGTTATGTTCCGGAGAATGGCCATTGGCGGCTGGAATATCCGGCAGGCAAGGTTCTGCTCGATGGCATCAACTGGATCAGCCATCCGAAGATTTCTCCCGATGGCAAGTGGATCGCCTTTGCCGATCACGAGAACATATCTGGCGACGACGAGGGATCGCTGGCCGTGATTCCGGCGGACGGCAACGGCAAAGAAAAAAAATTATCTTCAGGATGGACGTCGCTGCAGGGAATCCTATGGTCTCCAGATGGAGATGAAATCTGGTTTACCTGTACAAAATCCGGCATAGGTGCGAACCCTCGCGCGGTCACCCTCTCTGGCAAGGAAAGAACCATCACCAATGTGCCCGGCGGCATGTGGCTCGAGGACATGCGCAATGGCATGGTGCTGACCGTGACCAATCACGAGCGGCTGGGCATCCGCGGCATGGAACCGGGCGGAAAAGAAGAGCGCGAACTGGGATGGTTTGGCTGGTCGGAGTTGCGTGACATAAGCCGCGACGGCAAGAAGATTTTGTTTGAAGAGGAGGGCGACGGCGGCGGTCCGAATTATACGGTGTTCTTGCGCGACACCGATGGCTCGCCCCCCGCGCGCATTGGCGAAGGTGTGGCCGGCGCGATCTCACCCGATGGAAAATGGGTGATCACGAAACCCGCGAAAGGCGGGCAGCTCAGCCTGGTGCCGACGGGCGCGGGAGAACCCAAGGTGCTGACGCACGATGCGGTGAGTTATGGCAACGTGCGGTTTTTTCCGGATGGAAAGCACTTGCTGGCCTTTGGCATTGAAGCGGGACATGCCGGGCGTAGTTACATGATCGATATCGCTAGTGGAGATTCCAAGCCTGTAACGCCGGAGGGTGTGACCAGCGGCTTGATCTCGCCAGATGGAAAGAACCTCCTGGTTCGCGCCAATGATGGAAAGCGCGGAATCCAGTCGCTCGATGGAGGCGGTCTGCAGCCGATCCAGGGCATTGACGCGACTGACTCGATCCTTGCCTGGGCGCCGGATGGGGAGACAGTCTATGTATCTCCCAGTCGGCGGGGCGCGGTAGCCGTCAGGTCGGTGAAGGTCTTTCGCGTGAATATAAAGACCGGCAAAAGGGATCCGTGGAAAACCTTCGGCGAAGAAACCGGGGCGGGAGTTTCGTCGGTGGGAGTGCCTCGTCTATCGAACGATGGGGCGGCCTACGCTTACGTCTACACGAGAATATTGTCCGAGGCTTACGTGGTGAAAGGGCTGAAGTAGGGGTTCCCCCCACATCGCCCACTTTGCGATATATGGGCCTCGTCACCATCGAACATCGTGCGCGCCGCTCCGAGACCGCGCCGGAGCCAAAGGAGGCTTTATGAAGCGTGCCTGTTCCTCTTATTTGATTCTTGCCCTCCTATTCGCAATCCCTCTTACGGCGTTGGCAGTCGCACAACCGGTCCCGGCCGGGCAGAAAGCACAGCTCCGCTTCGCGAACCCCGTCGCGTATGACGCCGGTGGAATAGACGCCAATTCGGTCGTGATCGCGGACTTGAAGGGCGACGGTATTCCCGACTTAGTCGTCGCCAGTAAATGGCAGGACGCAAACAGCGCGGCGGGGGAAGTATCCGTGTTTCTCGGCAATGGCGACGGCACATTCCAACCGACGGTGACTTACGGCACTGGGGCATACTGGACCTACTCGGTCGCGGTGGGCGACGTGAACGGAGATGGAATTCCCGATCTTGTGGTGCTCAACCTCTGTCAGACTGTTAATCAGTACGACAGTTGCAATAGCCCCGTAGCAGTGAGCGTGCTGCGGGGCAACGGCGATGGTACCTTCCAGCCGGCCGCGGTTTATGGCACGGGGCTAGGTAACGCTTATTCCCTAGTGATGGCGGACCTGCGGGGCATTGGAATCCTAGATGTGGTTATGGCCTGCCCCCAATTGCTATACGCAAGCGTGATGCTGGGCAATGGCGATGGTACCTTCCAGCCTCCGGTTAATTATGATTCCCCCGGGTACCCCTGGTCCGCCGCTGTCGCGGATGTGAACGACGACGGAATACCCGACCTCGTTGTCGCCAATTACTGCCAAGCACCAAGTTGCCTAACAGACGGCTCCGCAGGCGTGTTCCTGGGCAACGGCGACGGCACTTTCCAGCCCGTCGTAACCTATGACTCGGGCAGCCCGCGCTCCACTTCGGTTGCAGTGGCGGACTTGAGGGGCGACGGAATTCTGGATCTGGTTGCGGCCAGCGGATACCGCAGCACCGTAGTGAGCGTGCTGCTGGGTAACGGCGATGGCACCTTCCAGGCGCCCGTGGACTACGATTTGGGCGGCACGATAAACCAAGAGGTCGTGATCGGGGACCTGAATGGCGACGGAATTCCAGACCTGGCGGTGGTGGACGTGTGTAAGAACTTCAAGAAAGGGGCTTGCATCGGCAACGGACAGGTGAGGGTGCTGCTGGGCAATGGCGACGGCACTTTCCAAGTCCCAGTCACGTACAGCTCAGGCGGTTACGGAGGATGGGCAATCGCCATTGGGGATGTGAACGGTGACGGCAGGTCGGATCTCGTCGTGGCCAACAATTCGCAAAGCCCCAGCAACCCCGTCCCCTCGGTTGCGGTTCTGCTGAACGAAACATACTACGCCTCAAAGACCGCGCTCACCTCGTCCCCCAACCCGTCGCAGGTCAATCAGACGGTGACCTTCACGGCCACGATTACTCCGACTCCGCCCAACGGAGAACTAGTAACCTTCTACGACGGCAAAACCGACCTAGGCACAGGAGCGACCACCAACGGAGTAGCCACCCTGACCACCTCGTTCTCCGCAGCCAAGACCTATACCATCAAGTTCACCTATCCCGGAGACCCCTTCCGCAAACCCAGCAAAGCAACGGTGAAGCAAGTGGTGAATCCTTGACGGCTTCACCGGCGGGGAAAAATCCGGGGAAATCGCCCATCGTAAGTGCGCTCTCTGACCGCTAAAGTATTTATTTCTCAAAGATCTAGCGGGAAACGACCCCAGAAACAAGCCCAAAAAAACGATGTAACTCATTGATTTATAAATACTTTACAAGTAAGTCCTTATTCCTCAAAGATCTGGCGTAGATCAACTTTAACTTTCATAGCTAAGTCATTGGTTTATAAATATCTTACAGCTAAGTACTTATTCCTCAAAGATCTGGGAAAAAACAACCGCTAAGTCTTTGATTCCAAAAGACCGTGGTAGGAGGGGTATCAAGCGCACTAGCTCACTTAACGATTGGTTTTCCTACCTGACTCAATCGGAAGATTGTGCCATCGCCAGGCGATCGGCAACGACCGCGTATGCTGACGGATTGAATGCCATTCCGATGTGAGTACCCGGAACTTCAAAGTCCACTTCGCGCTTCCCGGTCATGCAAAAGCGCCAATCCACGATGCCGTCATCGCGCGTGTAAATTGCGGTCTCGACCATCGAGTTCGGAATGTCGCGCTTCAAGGAGTCAACAAAATTGCAGGTGCAGCGCCCGGTGTAGCAGTCGGGCAGCACGCCGCGGCCATGCTCCCGCAGAATGCGTTGGCGAATGGCATCGGCAGCGTGGAGAATGGCTCGACTGGTCGCGGTGCCGCGAATCGGTGCAGCCAGCGTGATGACCGAAGCGATGTCCTTCGGCCTCTGGCCCGCTACGGAGCGCGCAATCACCCCTCCGAGGCTGTGACCGATCAGATGAATCTTCCGCTCGGTTTCGCTCAGGGCTCTTTCTATGGTCTTGTTCAGTTGGCGCTGCACCAACAGATTCGGGCACTCGGCGTTGATTCCGATGCCGGAAAAATAGGAGCGGTATCCGATGCGCTGCAACCAGCCGTGGAGTTCCATCAAGTAAAGATCGGTACCGAGAAAACCGGGAATGATGACCACTCCGGAGCCATCGCCGCGAGGCACGCCGAAGCCGTAATAAACAGGAGTCGCGTGCAGCATGAGAATCTCAGCCGCGAACAGCGCTTCGGTCCAAGGTGAAATATCGGCTTCCAAACGGTCGGATCTCGCGTTCTTCTTCCTGTTAGCCGCCCTTGCCGAGCACGCAGCTTTTTTTGGTTTTCGGCCCAATTTCATCCCAGATCTATCCGCGTCCTGCGCTCAAGAACAAGCCTTGGCGAGGGAGCGGAAGCTTTCGCCCACTGCGGATTATACCCTTCGTTTTTGTTTCTTACGCCTACCTTGTTTGGCCCGCGCCGGTTTTTTAAGCCGGGCTTCCAGCTCCGCGACTCGCTTGCGCAGGGCAACGAGTTCGGGCTCGTCTGCAGCGCGCGGCTGATCCGGCGTCGACGCGCCCAGCACCCTTTTAATCATGTCCACTGGCGACAGAATGGCGGACTGGACCTCGCCGAGGCGGCTCTGCACCGCATCCTGCACCTTCTCATAGGTGTCAAAGGCGGATTTTAAATACCACATCAGGAACTCCTGCCGCACCTCGTCGGAAGCAAGGACGAGTTGGCGCAACAACTCGAGCGGCAGGCCGGTGGGCCGGTTCTTGGCATCTTCGGTGATGATTTGTGTCAGGGTGACACGGGTCAGATCCCGGCCCGTCTTCGCGTCCACTACCTGCACGTCTTTCCCTTCGCGGAGGAATCCCGCGATATCGTCGAGATTCACGTATCGGCTGCTGGAGGAATCGTACAACCTGCGATTCCCATATTTCTTGATGACGACGGGAGCCGGCTTCATTGTTCCCCTACTTTGCTGCCATGCACATAGAACAAATATACATTGACACAACTACCGCTGAATCGTATAGTTTAGTTGATGCTGCATTGCAGCAATTCTGGAGGTGTCGAAATGCCAGCAACCGTAAAGCACGAATCCCCCCGCTCTTATTTCGGGGAGTCTTCCTTTGTTTCTCTCTTGTCGGGTTGGGCTCAGCAGGGTGTGCAAACTTTCTTTGCCACGCAACGGATCCTGTTGGACCTGGCAATGCGTCAGAATGCGAGCTTGATGCATTCTGTGCGGCAGCAACTGACGGATCCTGATCATTCCCCAACTGCCATTCTCAGTGAAGCGGCGGCCGAGCGCGTGTCGAACTTCATTGAAGGGCAAAAGATTCTGCTGGAATTGGGGCAAAAGCAGAATGAAATCCTGATGGACGGCGTCAAGGAGCGAGTCGGCGAGTGGCCGGCAGCTCATGCGGTTACCGATCTGCTGCGGCGCAGCGTCGAGACTTTTATCGACCTGCAGAATGAGTACCTGAAGATCGTCGAGAAGCAAAATCATACCTGGGTGGCGGCAGCCAAGGCCGGGAAACTGTACGACACCAAACAGCTGGTGGAAGCGGCGCAAGAGGCCATGGAGCACTTTGTGAAAGCCCAGAAGCACTTCATGGACATCATCGCGGACGAGACTGCGAAAGCCACCGGCAGCAAGCCCACGAACGGAGCCAAGAAGATTAAGAAAACCGAGTTGGCCCAGTTGGCACGCCATGCCACGGAGTCGTTCATCGATGCCCAGCGCAAACTGGTGGATGTGGCCGGGCGACAGATGAACGCCAATGTGAAAACCGCGACCAAGACTCTGGACCTGTTGCAGCCATTGCCATTCCTGCCGTTGGCCGAGTTGGCGCGGGAAGGCGTGAAAAGCTACGTCGATGCGCAAAAAGAGTTGATGAACGTCGTAGCCAAGCCTGAGCACAAACGGGCGCCCAAAGTCGCACATCACGCAAAGCGGCCGGCCAAGAAAGCGGCGACCGCGGCCGCCTAGCGATCATTGAAAAAGATCGCTGAAAAAGATTCCGTCAGCGCGTGCTCATTCCTAATGTGCACAACGCTGATGGGCGGACCCTGTTGTACTGCGCCAACGTGCCTTTGTCCCCTGCAAGGGCACGTTGGCGGTTTTGTTTTACAAGTGGAACATTCAATCCTGTGACGACATCACAGCGAGGCGTGACAAGCGCCACGGACTCCGCCCGCGCTTGGTGGTGTAGTGAGCTTACTATCCGGATCGGGGACGGTGAGGAGACCCCATGGATTTATGCGGTTTTAGCGTTGACCTGATTTTCTCCTCACGACGGCAAGAGAAGTGTGCTCCTGGCAGGTAAGGAACCCCGACAACGAATTATAGGGGGCAGCAATGGCCACACGCGAAGCAGTGCAGGAGCGGGTTCAGATCCCGCTTGTCGCAGAAAGCCTCAGCGAAGAACGCATTGCCACGCTGGAGAAATTAGTCAGTCAAGCCCGAACCGCTGCCGCCGTCTTTACCCAATTCTCCCAAGAGGACGTTGATCGCATCGTCAAAGCGATGGTCCTGGCTGGGTTGGAACAGGCTCAACCTCTCGCTCGCCTGGCGGTGGAGGAAACCAAGCTCGGAGTGATGGAAGACAAGGTCATCAAGAACATGGTGGCCACGGAATTTGTCTACAACTATATAAAGGATAAACGGTCGGTTGGAATCATTCGCGAGTTTCCCGAGCGCAATCTTGCGGAGGTGGCGGAACCCATCGGGGTCATCTTCTCGATCACGCCCATCACCAACCCCACTTCCACGGTGCTTTTCAAATGCATCATGGCCGTCAAAACGCGCAATGCGGTTATTTTCAGCCCGCATCCGAATGCCTGGCGTTGCTGCTCCGAGGCCGTAAGGGTCATGTATGAGGCGGCAGTGAAGCATGGCGCGCCCGAAGGAGTTTTTGCCTGCCTGGAATCGCACACCCTACAGGACAACGCGTACCTGATGCACCACAAAGACGTGGGCATGATCGATGCCACCGGCGGCCCCAGTGCGGTCAAGGCCGCGTATAGCTCCGGCAAACCAGCTCTCGGTGTTGGGCCAGGCAATACGCCGTGCTATCTGGAAAAAACGGCTGAGCTTAGTACAGCGGTAACTGACATCGTCCTCTCCAAGACTTTCGACAATGGCACCATCTGTGCGTCGGAACAAACAGTGGTGATCGATGATGAGATTTATGACGTGGTGCTGAAGAAATTCGCCGACCTCGGCACGCACATCTGCAACGAAAAAGAAACGGCCCTGCTAGCGCGCACGGTCATCGACCCGACGACAGGATTTATGCAACCCCTGGCAGTTGGACAGAAGGCTGCCGACATCGCGCGCTTTGCCGGTCTCTCCGTAAAGCCGGGTACCAAACTCCTGATTGCTCCGATTCAAGGGGTCGGCCGCGAACATCCTTTATCGGTGGAGAAGCTCTTCCCCGTGCTCGCGGTGTATCGGGCGAAATCCGTCGATGAGGCGCTCAAGGTGTGCATCGACGTGAATCATGCCGGCGGGCTCGGACATACGGCGGTCATTTTCTCGCGCAACGAAGAAGTCATCCGCAGGTTCAGTGAAGTCATCAACGCGGGGCGGATCCTGGTGAACTCGCCGGGTTCGGTCGGAGCGGTGGGTGGCGTGTACAACGATCTGGCGCCGACTTTCTCTTTCGGATGCGGCACCGGCGGCGGCAACAGCACCACCGATAACATCAATCTCTATCACTACCTCAACATCAAACGTGTGGCTCGGAGGACACAAGCCCATATGTGGTTCCGGGTTCCCAATCAGATTTATTTCAACCTGAATGCAGTGGAGAACGTGCATCAGTTCCCCTCACGCTCCACCATCATTATTACAAACCCGGCGCTGGAGAGGTTCGGGCACGTCGATATCGTGCGCCGCTTCATTCCTGAGGGAACCCATGTCCACGTCACCGTGATTCCCGACGCGGAGCCCGAGGTCAAGGTAGTGATGCAAGGCGTGCAGGAGCTGAACTTTTACAAAGCTGACCAGATCATCGCGCTGGGCGGCGGTTCGGTGATCGATGCGGCCAAGATCATGAAGCTTAAATACGAGTCGCCCGATGCCGATCTGCAAGAACTGGCTGCGCCGTTTTTGGATCTGCGTAAACGCGTGATCCAGTACCCGACCGAGAAAGTTAACCGGGCGCGATTGATTGCCATCGCCACCACCAGCGGAACGGGAAGCGAAGTCACTCCATTTGCCGTCCTTACGGATAAAGAACGCGGACGCAAGGTGACTCTGGCCGACTACTCGCTGACCCCGGATGTGGCGATTGTCGATCCGCAATTTGTCATGTCGATGCCGAAGGGGCTTACCGCCGATACCGGCATCGACTGCCTGACCCATGCCCTCGAAGCCGCCGTCTCCAGTTTCGCTTCGGCCTATACCGACTCCAATGCCATGCAGGCGATTCGGATCGTTTTCAAGTATCTACCCATCGCCTATGAGCACCCGAGCGACGAAGAGGCGCGGTCCATGATGCACAACGCCAGCTGCATTGCGGCGATGGCGTTTGCCAACGCGTCGGTGGGCGTGAATCACGCGCTAGCTCACGCTTTCGGGGCGCGCTTTGGCGTGGCGCACGGCCGGGCGAACGCGCTCATGTTGCCGCACGTCATTGCGTATAACGCGTCCGTGCCCATGAAATTCTTGCCGTCGCCGTATCAGAAGGGATACGTTGCACACAAGAAGTACGCGACGATCGCCGACCTGCTGGGTCTGGGCGGCCACACGATTGACGAGAAGGTGAAAAACCTGGTGGCGGCAACCGAACAGTTGCTCGACCAACTGGAGTTCCCGCGTTCGATCGCCGACCTGGGAATCTCGAAGGAAGAATTTGAGCGGGCCATGCCGGATCTGACCAAGATTGCGTTTGACGATCCGTCCTGGCGGTCGAACCCACGGATGCCACTGATGAGCGAGTTGACCGACCTGTTTTGGAAGGCTTATCAGGGGCGAGGTCTGGACGATTTGGCCGGGGCGTTGCGGCAAGAAACTTCTCTGCGACAAACCGTGTAGCGGATGATTGCAGCGATGGCAATGGAGATGATCACGGTGTGGCTCAAGATCGATGAAGAGGACGTTGTCCGGGCTTTGCAAGATGCCGGGGAAAAACTGGACGGCTTCGACGGCGAAATGGCGTTGGATTTTTCTTCCGTGCATCGGATCGATACGAATGCGGTCCGTGCGCTCGAATGGTTTGCGCATTTAGCGGACGACAGCGGCGTCAAGGTCGTGTTGCGCGGCGTCAACATCGGTGTCTACAAAGTGCTCAAGCTGGTCAAGCTCGGTTCGCGATTTTCATTCGCGAGCTGATATAAGCGGCGCTTTGACGACGAAGGTTGGGCGACTGGTTTGACCAATAAAGTTTGACCATTGAAGTTTGACTCGAGCTTGGCAACTTAATAGGAGAGCTGGCATGCAGAACCATCAGCAGACTGACCGCCTTACCTGGGGCGACACCGTATTCCTCCATTTGGAACGCGAGGGCATGCCGCTCAACGTGGCCGGTGTCTGCATTTTGGATGGCGAAATCGCTTACGAAGATTGCGTCCGGTTTGTCGAGTCGAAGCTGCCGCTGATTCCACGGTACTTGAAGCGCCTGGCTTGGCCGCCGCTTAATATGAGCCTTCCCAGTTGGGAATTCGATCCCTCCTTCGACATCCGCCGCCAAGTACGTGACGCAACCCTGAAGCACGGTTCCGACGCAGAGCTGAAGACGCTCGCGGGGAAGATCCTGAGCAAGCTCATGGATCGAGAGCACCCGCTCTGGGATCTGACCCTGGTGCACGGGCTGAAAGGCGGGCGCAGCGGACTCATCTTCCGGCTGCACCACTGCCTGGCCGACGGCATTGCCGGGGTTGAGATCATGAATGTGCTGCTCGACGCCAGCCCGGTGGCGCCGCGTTTGCCGCGACGAAAGTTTCGGTTCCGCGCGCCCAAGCCGGATGGCGCATGGACTTCGCTGACCAATGGTGTGGTTGATTCCTATTCTGAATTCGTCAAACGAATTCTCGCCGCCATGGCGGATGTATCGAGCATGACCGAGCGCTTCGCCGCCACGGGCGGAAGCCTCGCCACCGACGAGTTCACCAGTCTGCTCCCGGAACTCAGCGCATCTACCGAGCGACTGCGGTTTAACGTTCCCTACCGCGGACCACAGAAATTCGCCGCGACCGAAATTCCGCTGGCGGAGATCAAGGCCATCAAGAGCACTTGTGGAACCAGCGTGAATGACGTGATTCTCGCGCTGGTCACGGCGAGCATCCAGCGCTACCTCGAACTGCATGGCGACTCCCTGAAGGGACGGCTGTTCCGCATGATGGTTCCGGTCAATCTTCGCGGTAGCGAAAGTCCGAGCGAATTGGGAAACCGCATTTCCCTGGTTCCGGTCACCGTTCCGCTGGATATTCGCGACCCTCGGAAACTGCTGGCGGCGGTGCATCGGAGAACGGAGTTTCTCAAACGCTCGCATGCCGCTGAGTTGGTGAGTCTGGCTGGCGGCTTGATCGGCATGTTCCCGACTTCGGCGCAGGCGCTGGCCGGTCACATCATCAGCCGGTTGCCCTTCACGCCTTTCAACATGGTGTGCACCAACGTGCCGGGGCCGCAACAGCCCCTCTATCTGCTCGGCCACAAGATGCTGCACTGTTATCCCTATGTCCCGATCGGCGGTGAGATGCCGCTCAACTGCGCGATCCTGACCTATAACGGCACCGCTTATTTCGGGTTCAGCGGATGTGCGCACGCCGTCCCGGATCTGCGGCGTCTGGAAGATTTTCTTCAGTTGAGTTTCACCGAACTGAAAAAAGCCGCCGGAGTCAGGCCCCCACGCAGGAAAAAAGAAAAGAGAGCAGCGAAGAGAGGGCGCGCGAAAGCGAAGGTTGCACCGGCTCCGCCACCGCCGCCGCCCCGGCCGGCGTCGGTTCGTGCAACCGTTCCTGTTCCGCCACTTGCTTCGGTTGAATCGGTAGTGGCGGCTGAGTCTCCAGTCAAGGAGCAGGGTTCGGCTCGATTGAGCGCCTGACGACTGGTACCGCGCAGAAGCGCACGTGGTAGAACTGCGAGCAGAAGGTTGGCGGTTCGTGTGACTGCACTGTTACATTTCAGAGGCCCGGCGCGCTACCGGCTCCGCAGCGCGGCCAATCTGAGCCGATCCGTTCTTGAAGTATCCGCTCGCCGAGTGCTCAAGGGGCCGCGATTGCCCAGTTGGAGCTGGTACGTGGAAGTGGCCACCGAAGTGGCGAAACGGCGAACGCTCACTGCCTTCGGATTGGGCAATGTTGAGCAAGCACGACGCTTTCTTGACTCAGTCGTAATTAGTTCGCGGGAGTTGTCGGCGGTAAATATCACCCCGGTCGTCGAGGACAAGTTCCGCGGCAGTTGGTTTGCCGCCAAAAAAACGGACCCACACACGACCGTGCTGTATCTTCATGGCGGTGGATACTCGTTCTATCCGCAGGCCTACGCCCACTTTATCGCGCTGATCACGCTGGCTGCGAAATCCAGAACGTTCGCGCTCGATTACCGGCTCTCACCGGAACATCGCTTCCCGTCGCAACTCGAGGACGCACTCAGCGCTTACTGCTGGCTGCTGGAGCAGGGCGCTGATCCTGCGCATCTGATTTTTGCCGGCGACTCGGCGGGCGGCAATTTGACGCTGGCTTTACTGCTGGCGGCGCGGGAGTCGAAGCTTCCCTTGCCCGCGCTGGCCATCGCGCTCTCTCCGGCTACCGACTTTGAAGCGAACCTCACGCACGCTGACCTCACCGAAAAAGAGAGTTTTGACTGGATCGAAAAGCGTATGCTGGAGCTGTGGGCGGACTGGTTCTGCGACTCCGCCGAACGCCGGAATCCGCTGATATCGCCGCTCTACGCTGACTTGCGCGGGCTTCCTCCTATCTACATACAGGCGGGCCGCGCCGAGATTCTGTATCCGAGCATTCAAGCCTTCGCCGATCGCGCCCGCGAGCAGAACGCGGATGTCGTCCTCGAAACCTGGGAGGACATGACTCACGACTTCCAGTTGTTTGGACTTGATTCGCCGCCGAGCGCCGAGGCTCTGCGCAGGATTGGGCAGGTGATTGAGACGAGAGTTCTTGAGCGGAAGACTGTGGAGATAGTCAAGTCGTGAATGCAACGCTCGCAAGAGGTTTGGAAAGTCGCTGCGGGGACTCTGTGGCGCCCGGCAACAACCAATTCGACTTCGACTTCATTGTTATCGGATCAGGCTTCGGCGGCAGTGTTTCAGCCCTGCGGTTGGTGGAGAAGGGATATAAAGTCGCGGTCATGGAAATGGGCCGGCGCTGGACGCCGGAGAATCTGCCGCGCACCAGTTGGTCCATCCGGCGCTGGATTTGGCGTCCTAACCTGGGCCTGCGCGGCTTCTTCAATCTGCGGTTTTTCCGGCACGCCACTATCTTTCATGGCTGCGCGGTGGGTGGCGGATCCATCACCTATGCCTGCACTTTGCTTCCTCCTCCCGAGAAGGTTTGGGGGAACGGTTCCTGGATTGGACTCGCGGATTGGAACGCGGAAATGGCGCAACACTTCGAAACCGCCACGCGCATGCTAGGGGTAACGGAAAACAGAATCCTCGGACCCGCCGACCGTCTGCTGAAGAGAGCGGCGGAAGCCGCCGGCATTGGACATACTTTCTACTGTACGAACGTGGGCATCTTCCAGCCAGCGGAGGGATCGCCGGGCAATCAGACTTTCGCCGATCCTTTCTTTGGAGGGGAAGGTCCGGCACGGACTACGTGCATCGCCTGCGGTGGCTGCATGATGGGTTGCCGCTATGGCGCGAAAAATACGCTGGACCTTAGCTATTTATTTCTGGCGGAAAAGCACGGAGCTCGAGTCTTTCCGGAAACTAGAGTCGTCGACGTCAAGCCGATCGGTGGTGCCGGTTCCAATTCCGGTTCCACCTCTAAATCTGGTTCCAACGATGGCAGCGCCGGCTACGAAGTGGACACCGTCAACTCCACGGCGTTAGTTCGCCGTCAGCCGCGACGCTTTACATGCCGCGGGGTGGTGTTCTCCGCCTCTTCGCTGGGCACGATGGAACTTCTTTTTCGGCTCAAAGAAAAGGTCTCATTGCTGGGCATCAGCGACCAGCTAGGTCAGCATGTGCGCACCAATTCCGAATCGCTCATCGGAGCGCGCACGCCGGGCTACGCTGAGGATATGTCGCAGGGCGTCGCCATTGGCTCCGGTGTCTATATCGACGAGCACACGCATATTGAGGCGGTCCGGTACCCAAAGGGATCGGACGCTATGGGATTTCTTACTACGATCCTGACCAATGGGCGACCGGGGCCGCGGCGGGTTGCTCTCTGGATGAAGAACGTTATAGCCTCACTGCTGCGTCACCCTTTCAAGACCGTGCGTGTGCTACAACCGCTGGGATGGGCACGGGAGTTTGTATGTCTGCTGTGCATGCAGGCACTCGATGGAGAGATCGAGATGCGCTGGCAGCGGCTCTGGTTCTGGCCGTTCCGGAAGTTTCTCGTCAGCTGCGGCGAGAAGGTTCCTACCTACATTCCTAAGGCCAACGAGTTTGCACAGAAATACGCGCAACTTACCGGCGGGTTTCCGATGAGCATGCTGCCGGAGATTCTATTCGATGTTCCGGGAACGGCGCACTGCATCGGAGGTTGCGTGATTGCCGATTCTGCGAGCCATGGCGTCGTGGATTCTCGACAGCGCGTCTTCCACTACAAGAATATGTACATTTGCGATGGGTCGGTAGTGGCGGCTAACCTTGGCGTCAATCCTAGCCTGACCATTACCGCGCTGGCCGAACGAGCGATGAGCTTTATTCCACGGGCGGCCGAAAACAATTGGAACGATGCCGCGTGCAGCGATTCCGGCCCAGCCAGCCGTCATGCTTCACGCTGACGCGAGTTTGGCCGTCGACGATTCGGGCAACAGGCGGTCCAGAATTGCCTGTTCGCCGTTGAACCACAAACGGCTGCCATACAGCAGGGCGCTGCACTGCAGGGTGATCCAATCTCGCTTCAGCAGCGGGGAACGAAACTCTTTGCGATAGCGTATCCAATGCTCGGCAACGTGGCGGGCAATGGTGAGGCCGAAGCCGGCACCCAAGCCGGTGTCCGGTCCCACGACGTCGCCGAGGATTCCATCCAGCGTGAACATCACTTTCGACAACATGATCAGCGGGCCGGGAAATTTGACGCCCTTCATGGCGAGGCGTTCCAGGAGCAGCATGGCATCGACTCCGCTGGAGAGACGCGCCGCCGGAAGCTCGTCGATAAAACGCTTCACGAACTCCCCGGCCATCCGTCCTTTGGGCGACGCGCTTCGGATGTGCTGCTGCGTGAGGGCCAGAACTTCGTTGCCGGCGCCGACCGGGTCGCGTAACGTCACCATCAGAATCAGGAGCGCGAGATGCCGCCGCTGATCGCGCCTTAGGCGCTCCCGCAGTGCCCAGTCGATGATGGTCAGTTCGCTTGTGCGGTTGTTATAGAGAAGATTGCCGGCATGAGGGTCGCCGTGAAAAATGGCATCCTCCTGCGCCGCTAAAAGAGGGACGGCGACCAGCGCTTCGATCAACTGCTCGGCAACTTTTCTGCGTCGTGCAGCTGGCAGGCGCGCCGCCGCGTTGGTCACCTTGATGCCGCGCTCCTCGGTCAACGCCGTGATTCGCGATGTACACAGCGGCCGAATTAGACGGGGCACGCGAATCCCTTGCGTTGAAAAAGATCGATACAGATTCCATGCTTCGACTAGCGTTTTCTGCTCGCGGACAAAGTTGACCTCGTGCCGCAGCAGGCGCCGGACTTTCTTGAAGGTATCGGGCAGCAAGTTGCGGGGAAATCCGTAATTGCGGTGCTGGTCGCTGAAATATTGCGCCAGCCCCTGCAGGTAGTCCATGTCCTCCGCAAAATACTCGGGGATGTGCGGCTTCAGAACTTTGAAAACGCCACGCTCGCGCTTTTTACTTGCCGGGTCACACCAGGTGAAGCGCACCACCGCGCTGACGCTGGCCTCCGAGAGTATGGACGACGCAATCTTCACATCATATTTTTCGATTCGTGCGCCTAGTTCCTGCCGAATGATGGCGACCACGTCCTTTGGCCGGACATCGCGAATTCCATTTTCCAGCCGGGCAAGCGCATTGCGCAGTGCTGGACGAAGATGCTGGTTGCGGGCGATGACTTGTCCGAGTTTCTGCAGGCCTGGAACCTTTGCGATCAACCGCAGCAGGCGCTCTTCGGCGGTGGTTTTCGGCGGGAGTTCGAGTTGCTCGAGTAGCTTGGGCGCGAGACGGGCGGGCGAAAGACGCGCTACTACGAACATCATGGCGTCGCGCACCGGGGGACGCCAATTCTCGTATGCCTGCGGAACTAATCTGGCCACGGGTACGATCGAGTCGACAATCCACTGCGCCATCGTATCCCGCATGGCTTTGCCAGCCGGGCTTCGCAGGCCCGCTTCAATGGCAGCAATCTGCTCCGAGGCCGGAGCGTCTTTGGGCACGAAATTGGCAAGGGCGGCGCGAAAAGTTGAGGGATCAACGATGTTCGAAGAGACGACTGCGGGAGAGACTTCCAAATCCGGCATAGGAGGGAACCTATCCCTCCATACAATAGCTCAATAATTGTGGTTTATTCTGTGATCACTGTCACGGAATCAGGAGGAGGCTTTGGACTGCGCCTTGACGAGTTCCCAACATTGGCGGGCAATCATCCAGTCTTCCTGAGCATGAATTACCAGCACGCGGACCGCCGCGTTCGCTGCGGAAATATCTTCATCCTTATCCTTGCCCGCAAGCGATTGTGCGTTCTTCGCCGGGTCGATTCGTAAACCCAAAAACGCCAATTGGTCGCACACGGCGCCGCGAACTTCGGTTGAGTTTTCGCCGACTCCCGCGGTGAACACCAGCGCATCGAGGCCACCGAGCACAGCCGTCATGGCGCCAATTCCTGAGCGCAGGCGGTGGACATACATATCGAACGCCAAGCTTGCCCGTTCGTTGCCGCTTTTGCGGGCGTCCTGCACCTCCCGCATATCGCTGGAGATTCCCGAGATCCCGAGGAGTCCCGACTTTTTATTGAGCACGTCGTCAAGCGCCTCGTCGTAGAAGTGTCTTTGCCGCATCAAGTAAGTGAGGATTCCAGGATCGACCGAGCCCGAGCGCGAACCCATCATGAGGCCCTCGAGCGGGGTAAAACCCATGGTCGTATCGACGCTCTTGCCTTCGCGAATCGCGGCCAGCGAGCAGCCATTGCCCAGGTGGCAAGTCACCAGACGCTTCGGTTGGCTACCCAAGAGGTGCTGCGCGCGTTCTGCGCAGTATTGATGATTGATGCCGTGAAATCCGTAGCGGCGAATTCCCTGCTCGAACCACTCGTAGGGACCGGGGTAGGTTTTCGCCGCTAAAGGCATGGTGCGGTGAAAGCCGGTGTCGAAGACGGCGATCTGGGGCACGTCGCCCAGCAGTTTCGTGACGATGGCCATGCCTTGGAGTTCAGCGCGATTGTGCAAGGGAGCGAAAACGGAAACTCCTTCGATCGCCGACCTAACCTTGGCAGTAACAAATGCGGGCAAAAAATGTAGCGGGCCACCGTGGACTACACGGTGTCCCACTACATCGATGTGGGAAGGGTCGGCAATCGCTTGCGTCTCGCGGCTCCATAATCCCTCGAGCAGGCGTTCGATGGCTTTATCGCGAGAACCCGCCACGGTCAGATCCTGATGGGAAACTCCGTGAACGTTGCTAGTAGAGTATCGAGCCTTGTCATCCTCCCACTCGACCTTTCCCTCCCAGATGCAAACTGGCGGATCGTCGGGAAGCGAATCGCCAATTTCGTAGAGACAGCTCTTCTGGCTGCTGGAACCGGAGTTGAGAACAAGAACTTTCATTGATCTTTCTCTTTAGTACGGCCAAGTCCAATCCCGGATTTCCGGCAAATCGTCTCCGCGTTCGTGAATGTACTGCTTGTGCTCGACCAGTTTGTTGCGCAGCAACTGTTTGAAGTGAGCGCCGACTTTTTGCAGCCTGGGAACGCGGTCCACTACATCGCCGGCCAGGTGGAAGCGATCGAGATCGTTCATCACTACCATGTCGAATGGCGTCGAGGTCGTGCCCTCTTCTTTATAGCCCCGCACATGGATATTGTCGTGGTTGTGCCGCCGATAGGTGAGGCGGTGAATCAGCCAGGGATAGCCGTGATAGGCGAAGATGATGGGCTTATCGACCGTGAACATGGAATCGAACTCGACATCCGAAAGGCCGTGGGGATGCTCGCTCGATGGCTGAATGGTCATGAGATCGACGACGTTCACTACGCGGATCTTGATGTCGGGAAAATGCTGCCGCAAAAGATCGACCGCGGCCAAGGTTTCGAGCGTGGGCACGTCCCCCGCGCAGGCCATGACGACATCGGGCTCGGCTCCCTTGTCGCTGCTGGCCCACTCCCAAATGCCGATACCGGTGGTGCAGTGCTCGATGGCGGACTCCATATCAAGATACTGCAACGCGGGCTGCTTGCCGGCGACAATCACGTTGACATAATGGCGGCTTCGCAGACAATGGTCGCCTACGGAAAGCAGACAGTTGGCGTCGGGCGGAAGGTACACGCGAACGATGTCCGCCTTCTTATTGACCACGAGATCGATGAAGCCGGGGTCTTGATGCGTAAATCCATTGTGATCCTGGCGCCACACGTGAGACGTCAGCAAATAGTTGAGGGATGCGATGGGACGCCGCCACTCGATCTCGCGCGTCACTTTCAACCATTTGGCGTGCTGGTTGAACATCGAATCCACGATGTGGATAAACGCTTCGTAGCAGGAAAAAAAGCCGTGACGCCCAGTGAGCAGATACCCTTCGAGCCAGCCTTGGCACATGTGTTCGCTGAGCATCTCCAGGACACGGCCATTCTGGGAGAGATGTTCGTCGACTGGAAGTTGAGGCTCCATCCATAGCTTGTCGGTGACTTCAAAGAGCGCGTCGAGGCGGTTCGAGGCCGTCTCATCCGGGCCGAAGACACGGAAGTTCTTGGCCTCGGCATTGAGCTTCATCACGTCGCGCAAAAATATGCCGAGGACGCGCGTGGCTTCCGCATTCTCCGTGCCGGGTTTCGGAACCTTGACCGCATAATCGCGAAAATCAGGCATGACCAAATCGCGCAACAGCAAGCCGCCATTGGCATGCGGATTCGCTCCCATCCTGCGCTCGCCTTTGGGAGCCAGTTCCGCGAGTTCGGCAATGAATTTTCCGTTCTGGTCAAACAGTTCCTCGGGCCGGTAGCTTCTCATCCATTTTTCCAAGATCTTCAGGTGCTCCGGCTTTGACTGCAGGTCGGCCACGGGCACCTGATGGGCGCGCCAGGTGCCCTCGATGGGTTTGCCATCGACCACTTTCGGTCCGGTCCAACCTTTCGGACTGCGCAAGACTATCATCGGCCAAACCGGCAGTCTTGCATCGCCTCCGCTGCGGGCTTTGGTTTGAATCGCTCGAATTTCGTTGACGATGGCATCCAAAGTTCCGGCCATCAGTTGATGCATCTTTTCTGGCTCGTCCCCCTCGACGAAATAAGGATTCCAGCCGTGGCCGACGAAAAATTGCGTAAGTTCCTGATCATTCATGCGGGCCAGCACGGTAGGATTCGCGATCTTCCAGCCATTGAGATGGAGAATCGGCAGCACGACGCCGTCGCGCGCTGGATTCAGAAATTTGCCGCCATGCCAACTCGTGGCCAGCGGCCCCGTTTCCGACTCGCCATCTCCCACCACGCAGCAGGCGACCAGGTCGGGGTTGTCGAACACCGCGCCGCAAGCGTGCATGATGGAGTAGCCGAGCTCTCCACCTTCGTGGATCGAGCCCGGAGTTTCGGGTGCCGCATGAGACGGAATTCCTCCGGGAAAAGAAAACTGTTTGAACAGCTTTTGCATACCGGCTTCGTTTTGTGTGATGTTCGGATAAAACTCGCTGTAGGTGCCTTCGAGGTAGGTATTGGCGACCATTCCGGGTCCGCCGTGCCCGGGCCCCGCTAGGTAGATGGCATTCAAGTCGTATTTCTTGATCAGGCGATTGAAATGGGCATAGATGAAGTTCAGACCGGGCGTGGTGCCAAAGTGACCGAGCAGCCGCGGCTTGATATGCTCGACCTTGAGCGGTTCGCGGAGCAGCGGATTGGCGTAGAGATAAATCTGTCCGACGGAAAGATAGTTGGCCGCGCGCCAGTAGGCATCGATCTTGCGCAGTTCTTCGGAAGTCAGTGGCTGGATGAAATCGTGGTGTTGGGCTGGGGTCAAGGAGGCTACGGAAGTCATCGAATCCTACCTTTCATTTTGGTGCTGTTACTTATTTTAGTTACTTAAAGACAACAGCGCCAACACCCGCTTGGACATAGCTTGAGGGTGTGTTCGGAGTCACAGCATGGTGTATGTCGAGTCACTGATTTTCATTCCCCAAGGCCTAGTCTGGCATCGCGTGGTGTGCCGCTTTTCGGCGAGGCTTATGGCCGAAAGCCCAGCCCGACCAACCTCAGCCGAGGCAGCGGTTGCTGCTCCGCCTTCTAAATTCAACGGTATATCTGCTGTGATCTTTGTCACAAACAACCGTACCGGCTATCATGGCTGCAAACAGCGCGGGCGTTGAGACTGTATTCAAGCCCCGTTCAGCACCGGAGGACGTCATGATGATGTTATATCGGCTCGTTCGGCTGATCGAATCCCACTCTGAAGCGCTCTCTACCTGCCTTCTCGATCAAGTTAGAAAATCCGAATTGACTTCCCGCTACCAATCCAACGTCCCGCCGGAAGATCTGAAAGAACGCGTGCACGAGATTTACGGCCATCTTGGGGAGTGGCTCATGGGCAAGGATGAACTCAGCCTCAAGCAACGCTATGCGCAGATTGGAGCGCGACGAGCCCGGCAGGGAGTGCCGCTCAGCGAGGTAATTTGGGTCATTGTCATGACGAAGGATAACCTGTGGGAATTCATCAAGAAAGAATCGGTTTTGGAACGGCCGGTTGAAGTGTTCGGCGAACTGGAAATGCTGCAGTTGCTGGAGCAGTTTTTTGATCGCGCCATTTACCATGCCTCAACCGGTTACGAACTGGAGGCGGGGGACCGAGCTCTAAAGGAAACGGCCTCGCCGTCCGAAAGCAAATAAGAGATCCAAATATGTCCTGGGAAAGCGAATACGTGAAAAAGTTGCTGAGGGCGGACGATGCCTTGCGCTGCGTCGAATCGGGGATGCGGGTGTATATCCAGCCGGGTTGTGCGGAGCCGGAGACCCTGGTCGAAGCTCTGGTGCGGCGCGGCCCTGAGCTCCATGATGTAGAAATCGTGCACATGTTGACCATGGGATGCGCTCCCTACGTGGCTCCGGAAATGGAGGGCCACTTCCGGCACAATGCCGTTTTCATCGGAGGCAACGTGCGCGAGGCGATCAACGACGGCCGGGCCGATTACACTCCCATCTACTTGAGTGAGATTGAAGGGCTGTTCGAGAGCGGCGCCATGCCGATCGATGTTGCGCTCATCGAGGTATCGCCCCCG
Organism: uncultured Acidobacteriaceae bacterium; assembly: GCA_963785265.1. GTDB lineage: Bacteria > Acidobacteriota > Terriglobia > Terriglobales > Acidobacteriaceae > Acidiflorens. Next base: position 29,719 of record CAWAUN010000002.1, read on the forward strand.
GATTCGCACGGTTATTGCAGCTTTGGCATCGGCGTCGACACTACGCTCACGGCCGCCAAGTGCGCCTACTATGTAGTGGCGCAGGTCAATGATCAGATGCCCCGAACCTACGGAGACAGCTTCATCCATGTGAATGACATCGATGCCGTGGTGGATTCGTCACGGCCGCTCTGCGAGCTCAAGAAGCCGGCGATCGTCAGTGAGTTGAACGTTGCTATCGCCCGCAACGTGGCCAGCCTGATTGACGACGGAGCGGTGTTGCAGACCGGCATTGGGGGAATTCCAGATGCCGTTCTTCAATTCCTCGGCGATCGCAAAGATCTCGGCGTGCACAGTGAGCTGGTATCCGATGGCGTGATTCCGCTAATCGAAGCGGGGGTGATCACGGGCGCACGCAAGACCTTCAAAGCGCGCAAGATCGTAGTCGGGTTCGCCTTGGGAACGAAAAAGCTCTTCGACTTCGTCGATAACAATCCCATCTTCGATTTTCGCCCCACGGCTTATGTCAACGATCCCGGACTCATTGCCCGCAACGACAACATGGTGGCGATTAATTCCGCTTTGCAGATTGATTTGACCGGACAGGTTTGTTCCGACTCGGTCGGAACCCAGTTCTACAGCGGCATTGGCGGGCAGGTAGATTTCATTCGCGGAGCCTCGCGTTCCAAGGGCGGCAAGCCGATTATCGCCATCTCCTCGACCGCCAAGAATGGCACGATTTCACGCATTGTCCCGATGCTGAGCCCGGGCGCGGGAGTGGTGACCTCACGTGGTCTCATCCGCTATGTGGTGACGGAGTACGGCGTGGCTTACCTGCATGGGAAAACCATCCGGCAGCGGGCACAAGCCCTGATTGAAGTCGCGCATCCGGACTTCCGCGAAGAACTCTACGAATATTGTGAAAAAATAAAATGGTCGTACCGGCCTCAGCCAGTACCGGTAATGCCATCATCCTAGCCTCCACTGGCCCGGTTGTTACGGAGTGGAAAACAGTACACCGCACATGGTTTTTATTATGACAAATGGAAATGACAGGCGACAGATTATCTGCACCAGGCTGCAAGAACTCGGTTACGCACGCGAAAAACATATCAGGTTGTATGGAGAGGAGTTTCATCTGGTTTCGAATCCCGTTCCGGACGGTAACGGCTTTGCAGTGGAAGGCATCACTCGCATGTCCGCCAGTGTAAGACGAGTTCGCATTCCGCTATCGCTCGTTTGTACCGTGGAAAAGGAATGTGCGCTCGGGAAGTAGTTGGAGATTGAAGGCTTTTAGCTTTTAGCTTAGGGCCAAAAGCTACCAGCTAACGGCTGGGTTCAGGAGTTGACCATTTTCTCGAGCGCAGCGCGGCTGCGGATCGTCAGGGTCGCGCCCTTCAGTTGCAGAAGTTGTTTCTTCTTAAACTGTGAGAACAAGCGGCTAACCGTCTCTCGCGTGGTGCCAATAATTTCTGCGATTTCCTCGTGAGTAAGTGTGAGTTTCACCTGCGCAGGATCCCCATAATTCGAAGTATTCGACCATTCCAACAGCAATTTTGCGAAGCGCTCGGCGGGGGAACTGGTGAGCCCCAGAGTTCGAATTCCTTCATACGCGGTGTAGTAATTGCGGCTCAACTGCTCGGCCACGCGCACTGCCACTTCTCCATATTCGCGCATGAACTGCATCAAGGCGTCCCGGGTAATGAAATTTGCCTGGCCCGGTTCGATCATCTCGGCGGTCACTTCGTAAGGGCGATTGGAAACAGTGGCGCTGAGCCCAAGAACATCTCCGGCTTCGGAGATCTTGGTGATGACGGTCTTGCCCTCCGACGACGAAGTCGAGAGCTTCGCTTTGCCGGTGCACAGCACAAACACCCCACGGGGCTGCTGTCCCTCGATGAAGAGCATGGCGGATTTGGGGTAGATGGCGGTTGATCGGATCTCGTTCAACCTCTGCAACGCGGAGGTTGGAAGATTACAGAATAGATGCTCCTCCCGCATGGGGCAGGTGAGGCAGTTGTCGAGGATGTTCAGCCCGTAGGGAGCGCGCATTCGTCACTACTGTACGCAGAAATTGTATCACCTGCTTCCCACCGTGATCAGAATCACCCGAAAATGTGACCCAACGCATGGCCTTTTGTGCGGTCGGCGAGGAACAATACCGGCATACATGGTTATCCCAACTTTCCGCCAGAGGCCTGATACTCACTTAACTTCGAAACCTGGGGTACCGATGAAGATCACATCTAACACGGCAGAAGTGCATCCGTTTCGTGTAGTTGCCTGGTGGGCCTCTGGCCGGACGGGCTTTGCGAAATCCGACTCCGCGCCCAATGCCATTCATTTCTCTGCGCCGCCGTCCTTTGGTGGGTTGGAAGGCAGGTGGACGGCAGAGGATCTGCTCCTCTGTGCGATCGCCGGTTGCTACACGACCACGTTTCGGGCTCTCGCGGAGAATTCGAAGTTTGAATACACCGACCTGCAGGTGGAAGCGGAAGGCGCTATCAAACGGGCGGAAACCGGTTACCGGTTCAGCACAATTCTGATTCGCTCGCACGTCAAGATTGCGCAGGAAGACGACCGCGCTCGGGCCTTTAAGCTCTTGCACAAGGCCCAGGGGCTCTGCCTGGTATCGCGCGCTCTCTCCGTCGAACAGAAATTTGAACCGCACGTGCAGGTAGGTGAGCTGCGGCCAGTGAGCGGCCCAGTTCTGCCAATTTCCGATTAGTAATTTGAGGAAGCGGCCAGGTCCGCGAAGTTCCCGGCTAACGAAAGCGAATCAAAAACATTCACCGTTTAGTTATCCTCAGGGCGATAGGTCTCGCCGCGCTACAAACCCGCGCTACAATCCTACTAACCATTGATGAGGAGTTTCTATGAGTTCGACTGAGGTTGGTCTCGCGGGACAACCGGTGAAACAGGAAAACCAGCCTCCACCAAGAAGCTATGGCCTGGATGCAATCTTTGCTCCCACGTCGGTGGCCGTAATCGGTGCGACAGGTCGTCCCGGCGCTGTCGGGCGGATCGTCTTGGAGAACTTGTTGCACGGTGGCTTTCGCGGAAAGGCATACGCCGTCAACGCCAAGCATCCGGAAGTGCTGGGGCTCAAGGCTTATGCCAGCGTTCGCGACATTCCTGGGCCCGTGGACCTGGCCGTGATCGCCACGCCGGCGGCGTCGGTTCCGCAGCTCATTGGCGAGTGCGTGGATGCAGGCGCCAAATCTGCGGTCGTACTTTCCGCGGGATTCAGGGAACGCGGGGCGGCGGGCGTGGCCCTCGAACAGCAGATTCTGGAGCAGTTGCAGCGCAGCTCCACTTCCATGCGCTTGATCGGCCCCAACTGCCTGGGCGTCATGAACCCGACGATCGGGCTGAACGCCACTTGGGCCCGAAATGCACCGCAGAAGGGCAACGTTGCGTTCCTCAGTCAGAGCGGAGCCCTCTTGACCGCAATTCTCGACTGGAGCCAACGCGAACACGTAGGATTCAGCGCCATCGTTTCCACTGGTTCAATGCTGGATGTTGGTTGGGGCGATTTGATCTACTACTTTGGCGACGACCCGTACACTAAGAGCATTTTGCTTTACATGGAATCGGTCGGCGATGCCCGGTCGTTCTTGTCGGCCGCCCGGGAAGTCGCACTCACCAAGCCGATCATCGCGATTAAAGCCGGCCGCTCGGAAGCGGCTTCGCGCGCCGCCGCCTCTCATACTGGAGCGCTCACGGGCAGCGACGACGTGCTAGAGGCAGCCTTCCGCCGCTCCGGCGTGTTGCGCGTCCACAATATCGCGGACCTTTTCCATATGGCGGAGGTTCTCGGCAAACAACCCCGCCCGAAGGGCCCGCGGCTTACCATCGTGACCAACGCGGGCGGACCGGGAGTCATAGCCACCGATTCGCTGGTGGCCAATGGCGGAGAACTGGCCGAGCTTTCTCCTGAGAGCTTGCAAAAACTCGATGAGTTCCTGCCGGCCCACTGGAGTCATAACAATCCCATCGACGTTCTCGGCGACGCGGATTGTGAGAACTATGCTCGCGCTTTCGAAATTGCCGCGCAGGATCCCAACAGCGATGGTCTCCTGGTTATTCTTTCGCCGCAGGGCCTGGCCGATCCGGCGCTGGTGGCAGAACGTTTGAAGCCCTACGCCAAATCCGGCAAGCCCGTGCTCGCCAGTTGGATGGGAGGAAACGCCGTTGCCGCCGGCGAAGCGGTTTTGAACGCAGGAGGCATTCCGACCTTCCCTTATCCCGACACGGCCGCGCGCGCTTTCAGCTACATGTGGCGCTACACCTACGTTCTGCGCGGACTGTATGAAACTCCCGCGCTCGCGGAACTCAAGGATGCGGGCGCATCCCGCCATCAGGCCGAGGAATTCATTCAGAATGCGCGCCAGCAAGGCCGCGTCATTCTCAACGAATTGGAATCGAAGCGGTTGTTGTCGCTTTACGGCATCCCCACGGTGGAAACGCGCGCCGCAGCCAGTGAGGATGACGCTGCAACCATGGCGGCGGAACTGGGCTTTCCGGTAGTACTGAAAATTCTTTCCACCACCATCACCCACAAAACGGACGTGGGCGGCGTCAAGCTGAACTTGCGCGATGAAGCAGCCGTCCGCGCCGCGTTTCGCGTCATCCGGTCTTCCGTTGCCGAAAAAGCTCCCCAGGAGCAGTTCTCAGGTGTAACCGTGCAGCCGATGGTGAAGTTCAATGGCTATGATCTGATCGTCGGAAGCAGCATCGATCCGCAGTTTGGGCCGGTCATCCTGTTCGGCTCAGGTGGCCTCCTCGTCGACGTCTATGGAGACCACGCCCTGGCACTTCCACCCCTGAACACAACCCTGGCGCAAAGAATGATGGAGCAAACCAGAATCTTCGCTGCACTTAAGGGAGTACGCGGCCGCAAACCAGTGAACATGGCAGCGCTGGAAAACTTGTTAGTCCGCTTCAGCCAGTTCGTGCTCGAACAGCGGTGGGTTGCGGAAATTGAAATCAATCCTCTGCTGGCTTCTCCGGACAGCTTGGTTGCGCTTGATGCCAGAATCGTGTTGCATGGACCCTCGGTAACCCTGGACCAGTTGCCCAGGCCCGCCATTCGTCCCTATCCCGTGCAGTACGTTTCCACCTGGACCATGAAGAATGGAGATCTGGTTCACATTCGGCCGATCCGCGCCGAAGACGAGCCGCAGATGATTAAGTTTCACGAGACGCTTTCCGATCGCAGCGTCTATTTACGCTACTTCTCTTCCCTTAGCCTCAGCCGGCGCGTGGCGCATGAACGGCTGTTGCGCATCTGCTTCGGCGATTACGACCGCGAAATGGTACTGGTCGCCGAGCATGACGACCCCACCACAGGAGAGCGGCGCATCATCGGCGTTGGGCGTATGAACAAGTTCCACTCCAGAAATGAAGCCGAAGTCGCCGCGCTGGTTACCGATCAGTATCAACGCATGGGGTTGGGACATGAATTACTCCGCTGTGTCGTCCAGATTGCCCGCGATGAAAAAGTAGCCGTAGTGTCCGCGGAAATGCTGCCGGACAACATCGCCATGCAGGCCGTTTTCAGACGCCTGGGCTTTCTGATTCGAGCGGATGAGGATTTAACTTCGCTCCGGGCGACCATGGACCTCTAAAGCCTTTTCCAGGCTTGTGATGGGAGTCACGGCAGGCGAAAGCGGCGCCAGTTAGCATTAGGCAAGAACGCAGAGTGGGACGCTGCATTTCGACGCCCTTTTGATGGCCATTTTGATCGAGGCAACGAAGAAAACAGAGCTTAATAGTTCCATTCGGGCCCGCTTCTCAGAGCTGCGAAACTCAGGCACCTGAGACCTGAGACCTGAGGCCTGATTGTGTGACGTGCGTCACATGCCCCTGTGAGCAGCGTTCGCGACAATATCACCTTGTTCCTTCATGCTTTACATAACCGTTCCCTCAAAACCACGGAGGGTACAGCGAAACAAAAGGGGTTTTCATGAAGCGTAAATTCAAGACCATGGACGGCAACGAGGCAGTGGCTTATGTTGCCTACCGCCTGAATGAAGTCATCGCCATCTATCCCATCACGCCATCCTCGAATATGGGCGAGTGGGCGGATCAATGGTCGTCGGAAAGTGTGCCCAACATCTGGGGCTCGGTTCCGCATGTGATGGAAATGCAGAGCGAAGGCGGGGCTGCCGGAGCGGTGCATGGCGCACTGCAGACGGGTGCTCTCTCGACGACTTTTACGGCGTCGCAAGGTCTGCTGCTGATGATCCCGAACATGAACAAGATCGCGGGCGAACTCACGCCGACAGCATTTCACGTCAGCGCGCGCACCGTGGCAACCCATGCCCTCTCGATTTTCGGCGATCACTCGGACGTGATGTTCTGCCGAACTACGGGATTCGCGCTGCTCTCGTCGAACTCGGTACAGGAGGCGATGGACCTGGCGCTCATTGCACATGCGGCCACGCTCGAAACCCGCATTCCGTTCATCCATTTTTTTGACGGCTTCCGGACCTCGCATGAAGTCAACAAGATTGAGATGCTCACCGAAGATGACATGCACGCCCTGATCAACATGGATCGCGTCATTGAGCATCGCCAGCGCGCGCTGTCTCCCGACCATCCCGTGTTGCGCGGCACCGCGCAGAATCCCGACGTCTTCTTTCAGGCACGGGAAGCCGGCAATCCTTACTACGATGCCTGCCCCGATAAAGTCCAGGCCGTGATGGATAAGTTTGCGCAGGTCGTCGGCCGTTCCTATCACCTGTTCGACTACGTAGGCGCACCCGATGCCGAGCACGTGATCGTCATGATGGGCTCGGGTGCGGAAACCGCGCACGAGACAGTCGACTATCTAAACCAAAACGGCGAGAAAGTTGGCCTGCTGAAAGTCAGGCTGTACCGGCCGTTTGCGGTTAAACAGTTTATCGAGGCTCTTCCCTCGACCGTGCGCAAAATCGCCGTTCTCGATCGCACCAAGGAGTCTGGCGCTCCCAGAGAACCGCTCTACCTCGATGTGGTCAGCGCAATTCAGGAAGGGATCAAACTCGGCTACGGAACTCTGAAGACTGCGCCCGACACCGTCGGCGGACGTTACGGTCTTTCTTCCAAAGAATTTACGCCGGCCATGGTCAAAGCGGTTTACGACAACCTGGCGAAGCCTACACCGAAAGACCACTTCACGGTTGGCATCCACGACGATGTCGGCCATACCAGTCTCGACTACGATGCCAATTTTTCCATCGAGCCCGAGAGTGTGGTGCGCGCCATGTTCTACGGTCTGGGCGCAGATGGAACGGTGGGCGCCAACAAAAACTCGATCAAGATCATCGGCGAAAACACCGATAACTACGGGCAAGGCTACTTCGTCTACGACTCCAAAAAATCGGGCGCTATGACGGTTTCGCACTTGCGTTTCGGTCCGCAGCCGATTCGATCCAGTTACCTGATTTCGAAGGCCAATTTCGTGGCCTGCCATCAATGGATTTTCCTTGAGCGCTACGACATGCTCGGCCCTCTCGTTCCCGGCGGTGTTTTCCTGCTCAATAGTCCGTTTAATAAAGACGAAGTTTGGGATCATCTGCCACGCGAAATGCAGACGCAGTTGATCGCCAAGAAAGCCCGCTTCTTTATCATTGACGCGTATCAAGTAGCGCGCGACACCGGCATGGGTTCGCGCATGAACACCATCCTGCAAACGTGCTTCTTTGCGATTTCGAAGGTTCTGCCTCGCGACGAGGCCATTGAAGCGATTCGCGAGTCCATACGCTACACCTACGGCAAAAAAGGTGATGAGGTGGTGCAGCAAAACCTGCGCGCCGTGGATGAAACCCTGTCCCACATGTTCGAAGTCACCGTTCCGGATACAGTCACGAGTCACGCAGAGATGCCCGCCGCGTTTGCCGCCGGAGCCCCTAAGTTCGAGCGCGATGTGCTGGGCGTAATCTACGCTGGCCACGGCGACGAGCTTCCGGTGAGCGCGTTCCCTGCCGATGGCACTTTCCCCACCGGCACCGCGCAATGGGAAAAACGAAATATTGCGCTCGAAATTCCCGCGTGGGATACGAAGACGTGTATTCAGTGCGGCAAGTGCGCTTTGGTCTGCCCGCACGCGGTGATCCGGATAAAGGTCTACGACTCAAAAGAGCTGGCTGGCGCGCCCGCGACTTTCAAGTCCACCGACGTGCGCGACAAAGACTGGCAGGGCTTGAAGTACACCATCCAGGTTGCGCCCGAAGACTGCACCGGATGCGGCATCTGCGTCGATATCTGCCCCGCCAAGAACAAGAGCGAGACGCGACTGAAAGCCATCAACATGGTGGCGCAGCCGCCGCTGCGCGAACCGGAGCGGGAGAACTGGGATTTCTTCCTTAAGATTCCAGAACTGGATCGACGCAAGATCAAGATCACGAATATCCGTCAGCAGCAAATCCAGGAGCCTCTGTTTGAATTTTCGGGCGCCTGCTCGGGGTGCGGTGAGACGCCATATCTGAAGCTGGTTTCGCAACTCTTCGGAGATCGCAGCGTAATCGCCAATGCGACCGGCTGCTCGTCGATCTACGGCGGGAACCTGCCAACGACGCCCTGGGCCAAGAATCTCGACGGCCGCGGACCGGCTTGGTCGAATTCCCTGTTTGAAGACAATGCCGAATTCGGTCTTGGATTCAGGCTTTCCATTGACAAGCAAACCGAATTCGCCCGCGAACTGGTGCATCGGCTCGCATCTACGATTGGTGAAGTGCTGGCCACGGAGTTGCTCGCAGCGCCGCAAAAAGACGAAGCGGACATTTACGATCAACGGCAGCGCGTCGAACTTTTGAAGGACAAACTGAAGGCCGTGGACTCCCCGGAAGCCAGGCAACTGCTGTCGCTCGCCGACATGCTGGTGAAGAAAAGCGTGTGGATTATCGGCGGCGACGGCTGGGCCTATGACATCGGCTACGGCGGCCTCGATCACGTGCTCGCGAGCGGACGCAACGTAAACGTGCTGGTGCTCGATACCGAAGTCTATTCCAACACCGGAGGGCAAGCGTCGAAGTCCACTCCGCGCGCTGCCGTGGCCAAATTCGCGGCGGGAGGGAAACCTGGCCCCAAAAAGGACCTTGGTTTGATCGCCATGAGTTACGGCAATGTTTATGTGGCGAGCGTGGCCATGGGCGCCAAGGACGAGCACACGCTCAAGGCGTTTCTGGAGGCCGAGGCTTACGACGGTCCGAGCATCATCATCGCTTACTCGCATTGCATCGCGCACGGCATCGATATGACGACGGCGATGTCGGATCAGAAAGTCGCGGTGGACTCGGGCCAGTGGCTGCTCTATCGCTACAATCCCGAGCGCACTGTCGCCGGCGAGAATCCTCTGTCCCTCGATTCCCGCACTCCGACGCGCAAGGTCAAAGACTATTTAATGCAGCAAACGCGCTTCAAGATGCTCCAGAAGATTAATCCGGAACACGCGAACCTTCTCTGGCAGGAAGCGCAGCAAGATGCCGATACCCGTTATCGCTTTTACGAGTATCTGGCGCAGCGGCAACCAGAGAAAGCGGAGGCTCCAGCGGCGAAGCCGGTGCCCGTTGAAAGCGGGAAATAGCGGCTCGCACTGCGCTGATTTACAGTAGAGCGAATGCAAAGTAATCTTCGACGAGGAAACATGATAGACCTCAGCACAAAATACCTTGGCATGCAGCTGCGTACGCCGCTGGTCGCCTCCGCTTCCCCCATTTCGCACGAAATTGCGCACATCCGCGGCCTGGAGGATGCGGGCGCTTCCGCCGTCGTGCTCTATTCCCTGTTCGAAGAACAGCTCCACAAGGAGGCGTTGGAGTTGGAACTCCATCTCAACGCCGGCACCGAGAGCTTCGCCGAATCCATCACTTATTTTCCTCATTCGAGCGAATACCATACCGGGCCCGAAGCGTATCTGAATCACATTCGCAAAGCCAAAGAGGCGGTCGACATTCCGATTATCGCGAGCCTCAACGGCGCCACGCTGGGCGGTTGGACCAAGTATGCCAAGCAGGTCGAGCAGGCTGGAGCCGATGCCATCGAGTGCAATCTCTATTTCATTCCGACCAACACGGAGATTTTGGGCTCCGAAATCGAAAACACTTACCTCAACATTCTCCGCGAAGTAAAGCAGGCAGTTCATATTCCAGTGGCGGCCAAGCTCAGTCCATTCTTCAGCAATCTCGCAAATGCAGCCAAGCGTATGGATCAGCTGGGAACAGATGGCCTGGTGCTGTTTAACCGCTTCTATCAACCAGATATCGATCTGGAGGAGTTGGAAGTCAAACCGAACGTGCTTCTCAGCAGTCCGCATGATCTGCGGTTGCCCCTGACCTGGATCGGCATTCTTCATGGGCGCATCCGGGCCAGCCTCGCCGCGACCAGTGGCGTTTACAATCCGGAAGACGTGATCAAACTGCTCATGGTCGGCGCGGATGTGACTATGATGTGCTCGTCTTTATTGCGTTACGGAATCGCGCATGTTGGTGATGTGGAACAAGGGGTCCGTAAGTGGATGGAAGAGCACGAATATGAATCGGTGCAACAGATGCGGGGCAGCATGAGCCAGTTGCGCTGCTCCGATCCGGGAGCCTTCGAACGCGCCCAGTACATGCGTGCCGTCAAAGGACTACAGCACGTTCAGGCCTGAGAAGCAACGTGCTTGAACGGTAAAATACCGTTTTGTGCTCTTCGACATCGACACCTGTAATGCATACGTCCGCAGCGCCGAATTTTATCCCAGCAGTGGCCAGCGATTTCCATTATCTTTTATCTTTAAGAAAGGTCCTCATGAGAAAAAAGGTCATCGCCGCCAATTGGAAGATGTACAAAACTCCTGACCAGGCCCGGGATTTTTTCCGCGACTTTCTGCCGCTCGTTCAGGGCTCTGAGAATAACGAAGGCCGGGACGAGATCGTCGTCTGTCCTACATTCCTCGCGATTGATGCGGCCATCAATTCCGCGAAAGGCTCCAACGTAGCGATCGGCGCGCAAGACCTCTACTGGGAAAAAGAAGGCGCGTTCACGGGCGCAATTTGCGCCAGCATGCTCGTCGCCGTTGGCGTGACCCACGTCATCATTGGACACTCCGAGCGCCGCCAGTACTTCGGCGAAACCGATGACACCGTCAACCTTAAGCTCAAGTCCGCCCTCGAAGCCGGACTCGTCCCCATCGTCTGCGTAGGAGAAGTTCTCGAAGAACGCGAAGCCGGACTCACCGACGACGTCCTGCGCCGCCAGTGTCTGCGCGCTTTCCACAAGGTCTCGGCCAAGAAAGCGGTCAGCATGGTTGTCGCGTACGAGCCCGTCTGGGCCATCGGCACTGGAAAGACCGCGACCCCGCAGATCGCCGCCTCCGCCCATGCCAGTATCCGATCCGAAGCCGCCGAATCCTTCGGGCAGGAATTTGCCGACAAACTCCGCATCCTCTACGGCGGCTCGGTTAAGCCCGATAACGCCCATGCCCTGATGTCGGAAGAGGAAATTGATGGAGCGCTGGTAGGGGGAGCATCGCTCGACCCCAAATCGTTCGCTGCCATTGTGAAGTATTAGCCGAGGGACGGGCTTAATTCCCGTCCACTCACCGAGCTGCGCTCGGCTGGACACGTGAGGGCACATGGCCCTACGCAAACCTGTCCTTACGTAATATCTTCGGGTAACAACACGGAGTGACCACCTCGTACCGTCCGCTTAGTTTTTACTCCACGCAACCCGATGCATGGCGTTAGAATCTATAGTTAGTAGGAGTGCGCCGTCCCTTCGGCATAGCCTCTCGCTCGAAGGTGCGCCGCTTCGAACGGAGGTACGGGTTATGAGCCGATTCAGTTTTCTCAGATACCTGGTCGCATTTGCTGCTCTCGCTGGTTTTGCTCTCATACCGATTCCGGCATTCGCTCAGCATGGTGGCGGGGGCGGAGGTCACGGAGGTGGTGGGGGCGGCGGCGGTGGTTCTCACGGTGGCGGCGGTTTTGGAGGCTACCATGGGGGCGGCGGATACGGAGGTTATCACGGAGGCGGATACGGAGGTTACCACGGTGGATTCGATCGCGGCGGCGAGTCTCGTGGCGGTTACGGAGGCGGGGAGCGCGGTGGGAGCAGTTACGGCCGAGGCGGCGCATCGGAAGCTGGCCGCGGTTCCAGCATGTCGGCAAGTCATTCGAATCTGCCGGCCGCCATCAACGATGGCCAGTGGCATTCGTTCGGCGGCGGCACTTCGGCGCGTGCCAGTGCGGGGAGTTCCGCGCGCTCGACGGAAGCGCATAATTCCGGAGGCATAGCCAACTCAAGCCTCTCTGCTCATAACACAGGAATTTCCAACGGCGCGTGGCATTCATTTGGCGCGTCAAGAGGCGAGACCGGCTTTGCCGGCGGAGGCCGCGGGGAGTTTGGCTTTAACCGCGGCTACGGCTGGGGAGGCGGTTGGGGTTGGGGACGCGGCGGCTGGGGCTGGGGTGGTGGTTGGGGATGGGGTTGTTGCGGTTGGGGTTGGGGCTGGGGCTTCGGATGGGGTTGGGGGCTAGCTTGGAATCCCTGGTGGTACGGTCCGTATTGGTCTGGCTACGGCTACCCGTACTACTCGAATTACTGGTATGACTATCCGCCCTACTGGTCGGATTCGTCGTATTACGACGATTCGCCAATCAGCTACCTGAACCGGCCGTCTGACAATTACTCGAACGATAGTTCGAACGGCAACTCGAACGATGGCTCCTACTTCAATGTAAGCCCGACCTCGGGCTCGGGGGACAGCGGCTCGGTTCAGAACGATCAGACGCCGCAGCCCGAAACCAAGCCGGCCAGTCCGGCTCCAGAGACGCAGCCGCAGCCAAGCTTAGTCTCGGAGCAGCAAATCTGAGTGGCGAACGACCTGAGGGCGACCCATCCTTGCGCGCTTTTTGCGCAGGGGTGGGATTCCCTGTCGGTCGCAATCAATGGCTTTTTCAGCGACCCTCTCTCAGCGGCCTTCCATCAGTTTCGTAGCGCGAAACGACTTCACCACAATCTGATTGGGCTGCATACCCACCGGAATCATAGTCAGCAATGAATATTCCGAGGGCTCAAATTTCTTCTTTGGCGTGCGTTTCTGAATCACGGCCAGGTCTCCCGAACCAGAGTCGACCACCAGCAGATAATTCTGATTCTCGGAGAGCGCTAGCGCGTCGGGATGCGTCCCCACCGGAAGATACGCCACGATTCTGCCGAGATCGATATCGTAAACGGCGATGTTATTCGATCCGAAGTTGGAGACGTATAAACGTGAGTTGTCGAGCGAAACCACGCCCCGCGTGGGGTGGTCGCCGATCAGAAAACTGCCCGACACTTCGTTCGGCGTGGTTTCGATCATCGAGATGCTGCCCGCGTCGAAGTTGAAGGCAACCAGTTCTCCGCCGTCGGGTTTAAGCGCCAGACTCACCGGAGATTTTCCAACATCGAGCAGCGCGAGCAATCTGTCTTTCTTGAGGTCGAGGCTGGCCACCTGCCCGGATCCTGAACAGGAGACAAATGCCTTGCTCGAATCGGGCAGAATGGCGATGTCTTCCGGGTGAATGCAGATGTTAATCGCCGAGCGCACCGCCAGCCGCGCCGCATCGATGATCGAGACGGAATTATCGGCGCGATTGGAGACCACCACCGTAGATCCATCGGGTGAAACGCGCGCCAGCCCAGGACTCGCGCCGACATGCAGCGTAGCCGCCACCGTGCGCCGATCAAGATCGAGCACCGAAACATTGGCCGAGCCGGAATTAGCGACGAAGGCGCGGCGTCCGTCCGGAGAGACATCGATGAAAAATGGACGCCCGTAGACGCCGATGGTGGCCACAACTTTATTCTGCTCGGCGTCAATCACGCTGACATTCGAAGATCCGGAATTGACCACGTAAACTTCGTTGCGCTTAGGATTGGCTGCGATTCCAGTGGGATCAGAGCCGACTTGCAGGGTTCTCACCGTCTGAAAACTTCGCAGATCGATGACTGTAACCGTATTGCTCTTGCCATTTGTTATATACGCGTACTCGCGGTAAAGCGGGCCGTAGCCGGGGAGGGTGCGCTGGTGAAAGTAGTACCATCCTGCGGCAAGAACGAGCGGGACGAGAACGGCAAGTAGCAGGAATTTTCTCATCGATTCGGGGACGAGTTGACCTCGCTAACGGCAAGAGATTATTAGAGACGGTTGATCCTCATTGGAGTGCAAAGGTTACTTCCACACTTATCTTGACTGCGACTGGCTTGCAATCCTTAGCGGCGGGGTCGAATTTCCATGTGTTGACTGCCTCGATTGTTCTCTTGTCTAAGCCCGGCCCTAGGCTCTTTGTTACCTTGATATCCAGTGGCTTCCCTTCTGTAGAAACGACCAGCGAAACTACGGCCACTCCGTTGTACTTGGCTTTGTCGCTCTTCTTCTCGCCTTCCGTCAACTTCGGGCTCGGAGCAAGAATGATTCGTGGTGGCTTGACGCCTCCTTCCTTACAGACGGACTCCCCAGAAGGCGCCGTTTGCGACGGGGAAACGGGCGGCGATGCGGGCTTATCCTGGGTAACTGCTAATCCCGAGAAGATCAGCACTGCGGTGAAGGCAGCAAGTGTTCTCATGGTATCTCCTGCTCAGGAAGTTGGCTGCCCCGACTTGCCCGCTAAGACGGCTGCTTCGGTAACGCTTGGAATCGTCCTGCCCAGCACCGCCGCGATCTGCCGCACCTGCACCATCAGCGCATCGAACTGATCGGGAAACAGCGACTGCATGCCATCGGAGAGCGCGCGGTCGGGATCGTGATGCACTTCGACGATCAGCCCATCAGCTCCGACGGCAACGGCTGCGCGGGAGAGCGGCGTAACTTTGTTGCGCTTGCCGGTGCCGTGGCTCGGATCCACGATGATGGGCAAGTGGCTAAGGCGCTGCACTGCAGGCACGATGCTGAGGTCGAGCGTGTTGCGGGTATGATCGGCGAAAGTGCGCACTCCGCGCTCGCACAGAACGATGTTGTAGTTGCCCTCGCTCATAATGTACTCGGCTGCCATGAGAAATTCTTCCAGCGTAGCCGAGATACCGCGCTTCAAAAGGACCGGCTTGCGGGCGCGTCCTGCACGCTTGAGCAGAGAGAAGTTCTGCATGTTGCGAGCGCCGATCTGGATGACATCGGCATACTGGTCGACGAGATCAAGCGATTCGTAGTCGACGGCTTCGGTCACTATGAGCAGCCCGAAGCGATCACGGACCTCGGCCATGATCTGCAAGCCTTCTTCGCCCAGTCCCTGAAACGAATAAGGAGACGTGCGCGGCTTGTAGGCGCCACCGCGAAAAAACTGGGCTCCCGCGCGGGCTACGCGCTCGGCAATGGTGAACGCCTGCTCGCGGCTCTCAATGCCGCAGGGCCCGGCGATGATGGCCAGGTCGGAGCCTCCGATGCTGACGCTCGCCCCATTCGCGCGAGCAAACTTGATGACCGTGTTGTCGGGCTTGGTATCGCGACTGACCAGTTTGTAAGGCTTCGAAACCTTGATGACTTCCTGCACGCCGGGCATCTCTTCCAGCGAGCCGGCCTCAACTTCTCCCTTGTTGCCGGTGATGCCGATGGCCGTGCGTTGCGCTCCCGGCATGGAATGGGCGCGGTATCCGAGCGCTTCGATCTTCTGGCAAACGGCGCGGACCTGTTCTTCGGTGGCCTGCGCCTGCATGACTACGAGCATGGTTGGTCCCCAGGCTATCCAGTTTAGCTGTCTGGTGTGGAACAGGGCAAATAGCGAGCGCACAGCCCTGGCTCCGCTTTGCATCTCCGGCCCCTTGCGCGAATCCAATAGATGATATGGTTGATCGCGCAGCGGGAGACTCATGAAGATTGGCATCACGTGTTATCCAACTTACGGCGGCAGCGGAGTGGTTGCCACCGAACTGGGGCTTGAGCTTGCTCGCCGCGGCCATGAAATTCATTTTATTTCCTACTCGCAGCCCATTCGTCTGACCGGACCCGAACCTAACATTCATTTTCACGAGGTCGAAGTTACCCGCTATCCGCTGTTCGAATATCCTCCGTACGATCTGGCGCTGGCTACGCGCATGGCCGAGGTCTCGCAGCTTTACGAACTCGATCTCCTGCACGTGCACTATGCCATTCCGCATTCGGTGAGCGCGATGCTGGCCAAGCAGATGCTGGCGGCCACTCCACCGCGTCGCCATTTGCCTTTTGTCACCACCCTGCACGGCACCGACATTACGCTGGTCGGGCTCGACCGCTCGTATCTACCGATTACGCGTTTCTCTATCGAGCAGAGCGACGGCGTGACCGCGATCTCGCAGTATTTGCGCAACCGTACGCTTAATGTATTCGACATCAAGAACCACATCGAAGTCATCCCCAATTTCGTGAACTGCGACGATTACCTCCGCAAGCCGGAATGGCTGGAGAAACGTATTGAGTATGTTGCCAACGACGAGCGGCTGCTGGTGCACCTTTCCAACTTCCGTCCAGTGAAGCGCGTCCTCGACGTGATTGAAATCTTCGATCGCGTGCGCAAGAAGATTCCTTCCAAGCTCCTGCTGATTGGCGACGGCCCCGATCGTTCGCAGGCGGAATGGCTGGCGGTGCAAAAAGGTATTCACGAGCACGTGCTGTTTCTTGGCAAACAGGATCAGGTTCGGGAGAAACTGGCCCTTTCAGACGTGATGTTGATGCCCAGCGAACTCGAATCATTCGGCCTGGCGGCATTGGAAGGAATGGCCTGTGAGGTAGTCCCGGTTGCTACCCGTACCGGAGGAGTGCCGGAAGTGATCGAGCACGGCGTCAGCGGATTCCTGGCCGATGTTGGCGATGTCGATACCATGGCGCGCTACGCCATCGATCTGCTCAGCGATGAATCCGCTCTCCGCGCCATGGGAAAACGCGCGCGCGCCGCTGCTCAGGCAAAATACTGTTCCAGCAAGATCATTCCGCTTTACGAAGACTTTTACCGACGTGTGCTGGAGCAATCGCCGAAGTCGTCATAAGTTCTTCCGGGTTCGGGAGAATCGGCAGCCGCAAGCGGATTACCGTGCCCCCGCCTTCGCGGCTTTCGATCATCATTTTCGCAGCGTCGCCGTAGAGCACCTTCAGACGCTCGGCAACGTTCGCCATCCCGATGCCACTACTCCCAAAATCATCGGGATCGTCTCGAACCAAAGCCTGCGCCGCGCGCATGCCCACCCCGTCATCTTCCACCTCCACCACCAGCCGCGACTTGATCACCCGGCTGCGTAGCGTAATGCTTCCGCCTTCAACCTGCGGAGCAAGCCCGTGCTTGATGCAGTTTTCAACCAGCGGCTGCAGCAGCATGCTCGGAACCATGGCTTCCAGAGACGCCGGATCAAGATCCTTGATCACCTTCAGCTTATCGCGCCCAAAGCGCACGACCTCGATGTCCAGATAATTGTCGATGAACTCTACTTCCTCGCGCAGCGTCACGAACGAATCCGTGCTCTGCAGCAAGCGGCGAAGAATGGTGGCGAGTTTCAAAATCATCTCTCGCGCCGTATCGGGATCGAAGCGCACGAGCGACGAAATGGAGTTCAGCGTGTTGAACAGGAAGTGCGGGTTGATCTGATTCTGCAACGCCGCCATGCGCGCCTGTAGCAGCAACCGTTCCTGCTCTTCCAGCTTGATCTGGATGCGGACGCTGCTAAAAATCTTCAGTTCCGTGCCCACGACCATGACCGCCGTCAGGTAGATGGCGCTCTCCACCAGATACCCGTTGAGAGTTCCGCCGGCACCGTCCCACAGCCCCGGGCTCTCCAGGCTGAAGATGGAGTTCGGCCAGAACCGCCAGATTTCCGTTTGCAGAAAACGCAAGCCCACGATAGTCGCGAAAAAAGCAACCTGCCAGTCAAACACGCGCGGCCGCGGCAGATTGCGGCGAATCATGCGATACAGAGTGAGATCGATGAAAGGTGAGAACGACCAGATATCTTCCTGCTCCGGCGCGAACCGGCGCAACTGCCCGGCGATAATCCCGGCAAACACATTCAATGGCATGGCCGCCCACTCGCCGTGCAGGGCGGCGGGAACCGATAGCAAAGCTCCGCCGAGTCCTCCCGACAGGCGTCCGCCAACTACACCCAGCAGCAGCGAGGTTTCGAGCGAGAGGTCGCCAGCCAGAAAGCTCTTGGCACTGAATCGAATCCAGACGCCGAGGGCGATCGGAATTGCCATCCACAACGCCAGATAAATCTTGTGTTTGGTTTCGCGCTGCTCGCGAAAAATCAGATTCTTGAATTCCTTGGAGCGCACCAGCGCGCTGGACAGGGCCGCGGCCACGCCGAGCTTGATCAGAAGATTGACGAGTATGAGCCGCGGTTCCAGCATCGAATGAATTTTGCTTGTGGAGAGCCAGGCGCCCTCGCCCGGCGCTCCACCGGATGGTTATTTTCCCGCAAGGCAGCGCAGGCGCAATGCGGGATCAGCTTCCGATTGTACCCGCTGCTTGCTGCAATAGCTTTTCGACATTGCAGCGCGCCGGAACTCCGCCCTGGGCAAAGTCGCGGCTGCCACCGCCGCGCCCGCTAACTGACGACAGCACCTGCTTGAGCAACGCGCCCATATCGACCGTCGAGTCTGGCGTGCCGACGGGAGTCTGCTGGGAAGTCTGGGCGAAAACCAACCCTGGAGGATCGATCGTGCTCGCCACCAGCGCAATCGCTGGCGCCCCTGCTCGCGTCACTTTTTGCGCAAACAATTTGGCGAAGCTGATGTCACGTTCCGTGAACGTCCGTACGACTATCTTCCGGCCGTTCGTCTCCCGCAAGTCCCGAAGCACAGCCACAGCCATCAGTTCGGCAAGTTGATCGAGCGCATCTTCCTTTTGCTTGCGCACCAACTTGTTTTCTTCGAGAGTCTTGCGAATCTGTTCTGGCACATCCCACAGCTGTGCTGAGAATAATGCGGCCGCTTCGCTGAGAGCGCTGTGATCGCGTCGTGCCATGCGTACGGCGCGCTGGCCGCAGACAAATTCCACGCGACTCCCCTGCCGCGTTTTTTCGCTTTCCCGAAGAATGATGGACCCGATCTGTCCACTCGCGCCAACGTGCGTTCCGCCACACGCCGACAGATCGAAATCCGCCACCTCGATGAGCCGCAGTTCGTCGCGCTCCGCTGGAGGCAGTTTGCGCAGCCCAAGCTTCTCCGCTTCCGCACGTGAAACATAGCGAACCCGCACCGGACGATTCTCAAACACAATCTGATTTGCCCGCTTCTCGGCTCCGGCAATCTGCTCGGGAGTTACCGAAGGCGTCGCCAGATCAATTGAGCAATAGTCTTCTCCCATGTGGAACGAAACTGTCGGCATCTGATAAAGCTCGATAAAAGCTGCCGAGAGAACATGCTGTCCCGTGTGCTGTTGCATGTGGTCGCGTCGGCGTTCGAGATCGATGCTGCCATGCACCGCAATGCCTGCAACCGGAAGCTTAACCGGCGCTTCCAGGTAATGGACGATCCTGCCATCTTCAGCATCCGCAACTTCCGCGACGCGCAGGCGGTCTTCCGCTAGACCACTTCCGGCAAGCGTGAGCCATCCAGTGTCGTGCACCTGACCGCCGCTGGTGGGATAAAACGCGGTTTCCCGCAAGATGACGGCCGGACGCTGCTGCTCTGGCGAGCCCAGCGCAACGTCTTCGATTACCGAATCGAATTCGTGAATATCAGAACTATCGTAGTAAAGGCGTTTGGTCATGATGAGAAAGTTGGGACGAGAAGTCGGCGGTGGAGAGCCGGGCGTCCCCGCCCGGCCGGACGGGCGAGACGCCCGTCCCCACACAAACAAAAGCCAGGCACCGGCGCTCCACTGCACACGAAAGAGCCCGTTACCGTTGCTTCCTTCCGGACCTGGCGGGGTTGGCGGGAAAACGTCGCGCGGAACCGATGCCTGACTCTACATAATACTATCAAGAGTCTCGCCGAAATCAGGATCGGCAGCGGCAACGCCCCATGCATTCAATTATCATCAAGCAATGACCGAGTCGGAATGCCCCGCTTACAAACTACTCAAAGACCGCGAGACCCGCGCCCACGCGGCCTGGACGTCTTTTCTGTACCGCAACGAGGTGAAGCCGAAGCTTTCAGAGAAGGCCAAACGCAAGCATCAGAAGCAAGAAATGGAAGCCTATCAGCAAGCTCACAAAGCCCGCCTGGCTCACGCGAAGACGTGTCAGACCTGCCTGTCCAACCTGTAAGACCCCTCCTACGGCGGTCTTTTAGAATCAAAGACTTAGCGATTGCCTCTTTCCAGGTCTTTGAGGAATAAGGACTTACCAGTAAGGTATTTATAAATCAATGAGTTAGCTTGAAAAGTTCAAGTTGATTTACGCCAGATCTTTGAGAAACAAGGACTTAACAGCAAGCATCGCTTTGGAGGCCAAGCACGTTAAGGATTTACCACTTGCTTCACCGTTGCTTTGCTGGGTTTGCGGAAGGGGTCTCCGGGATAGGCGGACTTGATCGTGTAGGTCTTGGCTGCGGAGAACGAGGTGGTCAGGGTGGCTACTCCGTTGGTGGTCGCTCCTGTGCCTAACTCGGTTTTGCCGTTGTAGAAGGTTACTACTTCTCCGTTGGGCGGAGTCGGAGTGATTGTGGCCGTGAAGGCCACCGTCTGATTGACCTGCGCCGGGTTGGGGGATGAGGTGAGCGCGGTCTTCGAGGCGTAGTAGGTCTCGTTCAGCAGCACCGCCGCCGTGCCTTCGGTGTCGTTGTTCTCGCTGATGTCTGCGTTCGTTGCGATCAGATCGGGTCGTCCGTCGCCGTTTACATCGCCGATGGCAGTTGCCGACCCAGCGTAGCCTCCGGAGCTGTAGACGACCGCTTTCTGGAAGGTGCCGTCGCCATTGCCCAGGAACACATTCACCAATCCGGTTCCCTCGCAGACCTCGTCATGATTTTCTTTTGTGCAGAGTTCGGTCACTACCAGATCCGGGATCCCGTCGCCGTTCACATCTCCGGCCGCAAGCGATCCGCTCGCACCGCCAGACAGCTCGCGGGGCAGATAGGCCACGACAGGCTGGAAGGTGCCATCGCCATTTCCGAGAAGCACGCCCAGAGCGCCTTGGGAGATCAAGTTGGCTACGACTACATCCAGAATTCCGTTGCCTCTCAGGTCCGCGAGCGCAACCGAATAGGGAGCCTGGCCGCCCGAGTCGTAGAGCACCGCTGGCTGAAACGTGCCATCGCCATTGCCCAGCAACACGGCCACTTCGCCTCCGTCCGGGTCGCAGGCGCAGGAGTAGTTGGCTGCGACCAAATCGGGAATTCCGTCGCCGTTCACATCACCGATCGCGGCCGAGGCCACCTCCACTCCTGTTTCGTAGCTGACGGCCGGTTGGAAGGTGCCGTCGCCGTTTCCGAGAAGCACGGCCACGGACCCGTTGCTGCCGCCGACTAGGTCGATATTGGAAACAACCAGATCCGGCACGCCGTTGCCCGTAAGGTCTCCAATCGCGACCGAATAGGCATAATTCGCGCCCGAACTGTAGACTACGGCGGGCTGAAGCGTGCCGTCGCCGTTGCCTAGCAAAACGCTCACCGCCCCGGCTTGGCCCACGCAGTTAGAATGGCCAGGCGTCTGGCACGCATCTGCTACCACGACGTCGGGTGTACCGTCGCCGTTCAGATCTGCGACTGCGACCGACAGGGCGTTATAAGCCGCCGTGCTGTAGGTCACGGCGGGCTGAAAGGTGCCATCGCCGTTTCCCAGCAGTACGGACACCTGACCCTCGCCCTGGCAACCGAACTGGTTCCAACTCTGGCAGTAGTTGGTCAGAACGAGATCCAGCTTGCCATCGCCGTTCAGGTCCGCGACCGCGACCCCATCTGCCACAGGTGCGGCGGAGTCATAGAGTACGGCCTGGCCAAAGTGCAGTTGGGACCTTTGTCCGGCCTGGGCCTGGCGAGCGGCGGGGTTGGATTGCGCCGACGCGGGCGCAGCGACGAGGAGTTGCAGCGCCAGGATCGGGAGCGTCAAGGGCAGGCAGAAGAACTTCATAAGGGCCTCCTTCTACTTAGCATTCGCGGGGGCGGGCCTGATAGGCGAAGAATACCTCTTCGGCTTGGCCACGCCCAGCAAATTTTTGCAGGCCGGTCCGGATTTGCGGCCTGACCGGCCATTTGATTCGAGTGTGCCCCGTTGACGAGGCGTCGACCCTCAGTCGTTGTCGATTGCATCGTTATCCGGGTCTTCCACCGTCCCGTCACCGCCGAGAAGGAAATATTCGATGCCATAGCAGGGGACCTGCTGCTTTTGGACCGTACACATCCCGGTGGCGGCGAGAGTGACTTGTTGGAAGGACTGCGGACAACTTGTGGTTTGTTGCTGCCCGCAATAATAGCCGTTGTTGAAGTTTTCCGAGCCTGAGTAAAGGCCGAAAAAATCGCCTAGCAGGCTGCGGAAAAATGGACTCCGCGACTTAGATTCTCTCCAGTCTCAGTGATTTTGTGATTCGGGAAGGGTTCTGGCTGCATCCGCTGGTGTCCCGCGGATTCATTTTCGGGCCTGCGAGCACACTGCGACCTCGGCTTACGTTGCTTGCATCGCCAGATTCCTCATACGGACTAAGTTGTAGGCCGCGGCCGCGAAGGTGAAGACCCATCCCACCTTGAAGATTCCACGATGCCGAACCTTCCGCAATAGCGCGATCGTCTTCAGCCATCCGAAACACTCTTCAATGCGCTTCCTTTTCCTCTGACTGATGGCATATCCGACGTGCTGCGTGGTGCGAGCATCAATCGCACTCCCACCGGGTCGCTCCAGGTTCTGTGCCACATGCGGCGTGACCTTTAAGTTTCTACACTCGGCCACGAAATCCGCCGTGTCATATGCCTTGTCGCCTCCCACCGTTACCTGTCTCGTGCCCGGAATCTGTTCCAGCATCACCAGCGCGGCATCGCGTTCGGCGGTCCCGTTGGCCTCGAACACCTCGGTGTTCACGATCAGCCCGTGGCGGTTCTCCACTAGCAGATTCCCGTTGTAACTCAGCTTGGCTTCTTTGCCCTTACCCTTGCGTGCCATCTTCGCATCCGGGTCCGTCTTCGATTCGTGTGTCTGGTTCGACCGCTTCTCCCCGTGGAAATCTACCGTCGCATTGCCAGGATCGTCCGGCGGAACCGCGTTCTTCGCATCCTTGCGCTGAAAACTTTTCAAACTCGCCCACGCTTCCAGCAGCGTCCCGTCCACGGTGAAGTGCTCGTCCGAGAGCAGACTCCGCTCCCGTGCCTGCTGCAGTACGGCTTGGAAGAAGGCTTCGGCAATCTCCCCATCCAGCAGGCGCTCGCGGTTCTTGGTGAAAACGGTCACATCCCAGATGGTGTCGTCCATGTTCAAGCCCACGAACCAACGGAACAGCAGGTTATAGTCGAGCTGTTCCATCAACAGCCGTTCGCTGCGCACCGAGTACAGCGCTTGCAGCAGGAGCGCTCGCAACAACTTCTCCGGCGCGATCGACGGTCGCCCCGTCTTGGCGTACAGCTTGTGGAACCGTGGTTGCAGTTCCCTTAATGCCTCATCGGTCATGACACGAAGAGGGCGCAAGGGGTGATCGTGCGGAACTCGCTGCTCGGGGCTGATGTAGCTGAACACGTCCAACTGTTGCTCGTCTTTTCCGCGCATGCCTTCTTCTTATCAGGTTGTGCTGTGGAAACAAGAGAGTTTCGTGGTACTGCGTCCGCTTCAAATCGAGTTTTTCCGCAACCTGCTAGGGGAAGATACTGGTTTCCCCTACTTTGCTCAGCGTAATTGGCGTCGGCGAACCCGTAGCTCCCGGCTCCGGCCGAGGCGCCTCCGTTGTTGCAGGTTGCGCCGCTATTGCTCTGGTTGTTCAGGTTACCGTTGATGCAGCCAATTCCGAGTCCGAAGTTGTTCTCGATAAACGCCAGGATGCTGCCGAAATCGTGGTAATACTCGATGTTAGTGTTCGGGCAGTCCCCGGATTGGGATTGCGTGCAGTCGCCGGAGACATAACCGGCGGGCGTGTACTGGGAGACCACCAGGAACGGCACACGGGAGCCATAGGTGTAGCCGCAGCCCCAGTCTTGCTGAAGGTAACAGGGATAGGTTGGGTTTTCCTGTTGAGTTTGCACTTGCGGTTGGACCGGATACATAGTGCCATGAACATGGTCGAACCAGCCGCCCCAGTCGTCCCAGACAACGAAAATCACGGTATCCAGCCACGGGGGGTTGCCGGTGTCTTTGTCGATGCACCCGGCGTTGCCGACCGCGTTGATGATGTCGGCTACCCAGTCGGGCCCCAATTCGTTTTCCCATGAGTCAGAATTGACCCCCGGATGATCGGACCAAGTCCCGTTGGGAATTATCCAGGTTACGTTCGGCAAGATGCAATATCCTTGGGGGTCGCCGCCGGGAAGGTTAGTGCCGCCCACCTCAATTTGCGCGAAGAAGTTCTCCGAAGGCACCACGACGCTTGCCGTGTAAAGGTCACCGCCGGAGTTCTGGTCGTAGGTTTCACAGGCAAACGGAAAAGGATTTTGCAGCGTCATCCAATCTGGTTCGCAAAGGTGCGCAATTCCGCTGGGCGCGTTCCAGAGGTCTTTGTAGCTTCTGGCGTAGTACTTCCAAGTCTTGCCGTTGTTTGTGAGCAGGTCCGCTAAGGTCAGATGGTCAAAACAGGGGTACTCGCTGACTCCGGTCAGCGTTGCGGAGGGGGAAATCAAGGGGACCTCCTGCCCTGTTCCCGAGGCATAGTCGCAGTCGGTGGTGTTTGAGCCGCTGTTGGGGTTGTTGGCCGCAAAGTCTTGGTAATAAATCCCATACCCAAAGCCTCCTAAGGCGTTCGAGCCGGCCGGTGCCGAGGTCCCTCCGAACAGGAAGTCGTGAGCTGGCTGGCTATCTCCCTGGTTGGTTTGGAAAAAATAGTTCGCAAATCCGTACTTGTCGGCGATATCGAAGTAGGGGTACACCGGGGGCATGCCCCCAAAGTTGTTTTCGTTCGCGTCGTACAAGCCGCTGACATGAGTATCTTGCGGGCAAGCCGGCGACTGCGGCAGCTCGAGGGTCTGTAGGCCCTCTTGCTGGTACTGAGTGCAACTGGAGTTGTTGATGCAAACGGTATACTTGTCGCAAATCGTGCCATTACAGCCCCCCACGGCCCGGCCACTGGCGCATTCATTGTATGGTTGGCCACTTAATAGCCCGTTCTGGTCCTGCCATGCGCTGTTAAGATGGTTGGGATCATTACACGCGCCCAGGCACCAAGGGATGGCACCCGGACTCTGCTGCCCGTTGAGTTGCGGGAGTGCCAGATCATATTTCGACAGGTTTTGCTGAAACTTGGAAGGCAGAAGCGACGGGTATGGGGTTTCCTCCGCGGCCCCGAAGAGATTGTCGGGCGTGCGGTTCTCTTGGATCACAATGATCACGTGCTCAAAGTACGGGTTTGAGGGCTGGGCAAGAGCCAGCACTGTACCGAATAGGGTGAACGATAGAGTGAGCAATACTACAGCCTTCGCTGTGGATTTCATCTTAAGATTCCTCCGAAAGAGTAGTTTGTGGAAACCAGTCAACCCGACTGGGTCGTACCCCTGGGGACGTTCGGACGGTGGCGACGGAAACGGAGACGCACGGCATAGCCCTGGCTGCGGGCGCGGCTGCTCGTGACAGCGGAGAGGAGATAGCGAGCTTCATAGGCCCTCCTAAAATAGGAGGTAGGTTGCAACTCACGCTATGAAACTAGGCCCGTTGAGCAATCTTTGCGACGGTAGACTTACCATCGGTCTAAAGATCGTCCGGTGAAAATATGAGCCGGCCATGGGAGTATGTCAAGCGGAAAGAAGGAACTTTAACTGTAAGTTAATAATGAAACCATGGCAATCCCGGACAGGAGAGTAACAAAGGCTCCACCATGTTTCTCAACTGACGTTAGAGTGATGTCCCGGAAGGAGTATGGGGTCGCTCACTCTCACTCAGCGCTCATTCAGCGGACACTCAGCGCACCACCAGCACTTCCCGAATGGCATCGCGGGCCAGAAAGAACTTGATCGAAGCGAAATCGCGGAAGAGGGTTTCAATGTGCCGGTTGTTGAATACGCGTTGCAGCCGCGGAGACTGCTTATCGGACGTGGGACGCCCGGGCGGCGCGAACTTCACCTCTTGCATCTCCAGCATGTCGGTGCCGGTCACGTGATAGCGATAGCAGGTCGAGTCCGGGCCCGCGTCGCGGGTGTGAAAGAAGGCCAGCAGGTATCCGCCCGGCTTCATCACCGACCACAAGCGGTCGATCGTCGGTTTCACCAGGCTCTCTTCCATGTAATCGGGCAGATTCCAGCACAGCACTATGTCGAAGTGCGCGTTCGGATAGACCAGGTTCTCCTCCAGAAATTTCTTGCTGTCGAGAACCGTGTTGCCCGCGCCGTCCGGAATCCGCAGCGCCGGGTCCAGGGACGAACGTAACAGATCTTCGCTGTAATTCTTGTGTCCCTTATCGGTGAAAAAGCGAATGTTGTTGGCGGAGGTCGAGCCGAGGTCGAGCACGCACAGCCCGTCTTCGGAACCGGAAGTCGAATTCAGCAGCCGTGAAATCTCCCCCATGCCGCTTGACCGGCGTGTTTGTTTGCGGGGAGCCGTGGACCCCGCATCCTGATTTGAGGAACTCCGAAAGAATCTCATTACGTGGTCAGAAACCGATGGCATAAAACATAAAGTGCAATGTCGCGTCGCGTGTCATCGCAACGGCTAAAGAGTTTGCTCAAAAGCCGCATTCCGACGTCCGGCCCCTGAAGGGGCATCTGATTTCAAATGACTTGCGGTATCGCTAAAGCAATACCCTGATACGAAAGTTAGCTTTTCAGCACTGTGTGAAGCCGTCGCAAGCTGCTAGGAAGCTGGCGCCGCCTTTCCCGCTTCTTTCTGGATATCAACCTTCCCTCTCAGGAACGCGCCCTCTTCAATGGCAATGCGCTGCGTGATCACATCGCCCGTCACCACCGCCGACTTTTGCAACTCCACGCGCTCCGAGGCGTTGACCGTCCCATCCAGCTTGCCCTGAATCACCACCGACTTGGCGCTGACGTCCGCCTTAACCCTTCCATTTGGGCCCACCGTCAGGCTGTGGCCGCGCATCTCAATTTTGCCCTCGACATTGCCATCCACGTAAAGGTCTTCCGACCCCGACAGCTCTCCCTTGATCACCACCGATTTGCCAATGTGCGCGCCGTCTCCGGTCTGCGGAGCATCCATGCTGTGGCCTCATCTTTCTCGCGCTCAGTTCGCCGCGAATGAACTGATTGTAAATCATGGGCACGATTGCGGTTCGGTTTCCGCGCACGAAAGCCACTCTCCATCAGGACATTACCGTAACGACCGGAAGCGCGGCTCTGACTGACCTTAGGGTTTGCTACCATCGTCTTGAGGAACAAATTCGCCCAATCTATTCATGGCAATCGCCGACTCCATCCCCTCCAAATCTATCGCTAGTCGTATCGAACTCCGCCGTATCGGACAAAACATTGTCGGAGCATTTGTCTTGGTGACAGCGAGCATCCTGCTTATTCTGCTGCCCACTACCGCCAGTTTTGCCGCGCAGCCAGCAACCGTCTCGCCCTATCACGACCCGGCGGAACTGGTACGCAAGGCTGTGGAGAATGAAGTCAGGGAGGCCAACGACGATACCGCTCATTTCCTGTTTCGCGGCACTAAGACTACCGCCCAGGGATCGACGACAAAGATCTATGTTCAGACCAAGGTCGCCACGGCGGGCTTGGTGATCGCCTACAACGGCAGGCCTCTGACGCCTGAACAACGCCGCGATGAAGAGGCGCGCGTGCAGCGCTTCCTTAACGATCCCCAAGAACTGAAGAAGAAACGCGCCCAGGAGCGAGAGGACACGGAGCGCTCCCTGCGCATCATGCGCGCCATGCCCGACGCCTTCTTTTTTGAGTACGCCGGCGAAGAGCAGGGCACGGAAGGCATTGGCCGCGACGGCGATGCTCTGATCAAATTGACGTTCCGGCCGAATCCCCGCTTTCAACCACCGTCGCGCGTGGAAGAGGTGCTGACCGGGATGCAGGGGTACGTGTTAGTGGACCCGATCCATTACCGGATTGCGAGCATCGATGGCACTCTGTTCAAGTCGGTCGGCTTCGGCTGGGGAATTCTCGGACACCTCGATCGGGGCGGGCGTTTCGTGGTTCACCAGCAGGACGTGGGCGACAATCACTGGGAAGCTTCCAGCATGAACTTGAGCTTCACTGGAAAAATCCTGCTGGTGAAAAGTTTCTCTTACATCACCACCGAAACTTACACCGGGTTCAGGCGGGTTCCTGCCGATCTGACGTTTGCCCAAGCTTTAGAATTGCTGAAGAAAGAGGCCTTCTGAGCTGACCGCAACCTTGTTGGCGGTATAGTTGCTAAGTTTAGTTGCTGAATCGAAAGCGTCAGTCCACCATCTAATTCGCATTGCCTGTGTAGTTGTCGCGTTTGGCTTCTGCGCCCTGACGTCTATGAATCTTCTGTACCAATATTCGAAACAGTACTGGAAACTTTTTGTGGCCGCTCTCTTACTGGCGGCAACCAACCAAATCTTTTCTCTTCTCGACCCGCTGATTTTTCGTCACGTAATCGACAGCTACGCCACCAAGCCTCATCAGTACACGCAAGCGCAGTTTATCCGTGGAGCGGGGCTCTTGCTGCTGGCGGCAGTGGGAGTGGCGTTCGTGTCGCGCGTGGCCAAGAACTTCCAGGATTATTTCGTCAATGTAATCGTCCAGCGGCTGGGCGCGAAAATGTACTCGGACGGAATCCGGCACTCGCTCGATTTGCCTTACCAGGTTTTTGAAGATCAGCGCAGCGGTGAGACGCTGGGCAAATTGCAAAAAGTTCGCAGCGACGTGGAGCGCTTCATCACTGCGGCCATCAATGTGCTCTTTATATCGGTCGTCGGCATCGTTTTTGTGATGATTTACGCCTTCAACGTGCACTGGTCGATCGCGCCTGCATTTCTGATCACTGTTCCTCTGCTCGGAGTGATCAGTTCGGCGCTGAGCAAGCGGATCAAGAAGATGCAGAAGACCATCGTTGCCGAGACCACGGCGCTGGCCGGTTCGACTACCGAGTCGCTGCGCAATATCGAATTGGTGAAGAGCCTCGGACTGGCGCATCAGGAAGTGGGGCGACTCAACGGGATCACGGATAAGATTCTGAAGCTCGAACTGAAGAAAGTGAAGTACCTGCGCAGCTTGAGTTTCGTCCAGGGGACGGCGGTTAACGCGCTGCGCACCAGCATTTTATTTCTGATGCTCTATTTGATTTTCCGGCAGCAAATTACGATTGGACAATTCTTTTCGCTGTTGTTTTATTCGTTTTACATTTTCGGGCCGTTGCAGGAATTGGGCAACGTTATCAACATCTATCGCGAAACGGAAGTCTCGCTGCAGAACTTTCAGGAGATTCTCGACGCTCCGCGCGATCCCAGGCCCGCCGCTCCCGAACCGGTTGACGAACTCATGACGCTGCAGTTTGAGGGCGTCAGTTTTCAGCATCAGAGCTCTTCCCTGCTGGCCTTGGACGAGATCGGATTCAGCGCGGCACGCGGCGATACGGTTGCGTTTGTGGGACCCTCCGGCGCCGGGAAATCTACTCTGGTCAAGCTTCTAGTGGGTTTGTACTCTCCCAAGGCGGGCGAGATTCTCTACAACGGAATCCCATCGCAGCGCGTGGATCTGGATTTGCTGCGGGAAAAGATCGGATTCGTGACCCAGGATACGCAATTGTTCTCGGGCTCGATTCGCGAAAATCTGCTCTTCGTGAATCCCGAGGCGACGGACGCGGAATGCATGGAGGTGTTGCAACAATCCGCCGCGCACAGCCTGCTTTCCCGCGCCGACCGCGGCTTGGACACGCTCATCGGCGAAGGTGGAGTGAAGGTTTCGGGAGGCGAAAAGCAGCGGCTTTCAATCGCTCGCGCCCTGTTGCGGCACCCGCAGTTGCTGGTCTTCGATGAAGCCACGTCATCGCTTGATTCCCTGACGGAAGAAGAGATCAGCCGGACGATTCGCGACGTTGCCGCCAACCAGGAGGCGATCACGATTCTGATTGCGCATCGCCTGTCGACGGTAATGCACGCCGACCGCATCTACGTGTTGGAGCGCGGACGCATCGTTGAATCTGGACGCCACTCTGAGTTGCTTGCCCAGAAAGGTCTGTATTATGCGATGTGGCGGCAACAGGTTGGCGAACGCGAGGCAGTGGCACAGGGGAAGTAGCTTCCTAGAAGAAAAACTTCGCCCCCAACTGCACCAACCGCGGGGGATCGGCATTCACGACTTGGCCGAAGGTCGTGCCCTGATCGGCGATGTTGCCGTCGACTGATTGCGGTCCAAAAAACTGGGCGTGGTTGAAAACGTTGAAACCCTCCACGCGGAATTGCAGCGACTTGGATTCCGTCAGCCGCACGGTCTTGAGCAACGCCATATCGTAATTGTCCATCCCCGGCCCGTGGAAAAAACGTCGTTTGGCATTGCCCGGCGTCCCCAACGCATTTTCGCGGAACTGCGATGGGTTGAAATAGAAACCATGCCGCGGATTGTGATTTAAATCAAGAGGACCGCCCGCGTAGTCCGGCTCATCGATACCGTAGTTGTTGATGCCATTCGGTTCGGCCCCGAGCAGAGAATTGTCGCCATAGTTGATTAGTGTCACCGGCAACCCGGAACTGAAGTGCGTGATCCCGGAGATTTCCCATCCCAGGCTCCAGGGGCTCGACGAATGTAACAAGGTCTCAACCGGAATCTTGTAGTTGTAACTTACTACGAAGTTATGCGTGACGTCGAAGGAAGATAGCGCATAACTAAGAAGAGGGTTGATGGGATTAACCTCCTCACCAAGGTTAGATGACTCATCGAGCGACTTACTGTACGTGTAACCGGCTGTCAATTCCAGCCGTCTGCTGCTATGGCGTATGCTAAGTTGCAGGGCGTTGTAATTCGATTTCCCAATCGTCGTCTGTAGCGTGTCGCTGCCAAAATTAGCGCCCAGCGGTCCCCGCGTGCCGTAAATCATTTGGCCCGACGGCCTGGTGAACACATTGCTTTCTCCGAAAGGACCGCAGGTTGGAGTTCCCGGCTTCACCTCGTTCTTGTGGCTTAGGCTGAGGCACAGCGCGGGATTGCCTGGATTGGCTTCCTCCATCACCAGCAACCGGTGCGATTGCGTTCCTACATAACTAGCGCTGAGTACTGTGTTAGCTCCCAGTTGCCGCTGCAGCGACAACATGTATTCTTCCACGTAGGGAATCCGGTTGGTCGCGGCGTATCCAGGAATGCCGCTGATCGGCTCATATTGCGGCCAGCTGACATTGGGGTCTGGATGGCTGCTGGTTGCCATCTGTGTAACCAGGGGGACGGGAAATGGCTGGCCTAGAAACTGTCCGGTGGACGCGGTAACAAAAGGTGTCGCAAACAGCGGCGGCGCGGGACTGGAGTAAGTGATGCCAAAGGGCGCGTTCCCTGCCAATATTCCCAGACTCAGCGCCTCAATCGCCGTGTAGTACATACCGAAGCCTGCCCGCACGCTGGTCGTGCCGGGCCCGCCTAGCAACTTGCCGAGAAGTGTGTCCGCAGAAGCCTCGGGCGAATATGCGACGCCAACGCGCGGGGCGAAGTCCCGGTTCCCTGCCGGCGACAGCGTTCGTGGCACTCCCGGATCGGTAGGATACAAAATTCCCGCAGGCGCTCCCGGAAATACCACCGACTGCTTACCTGCTTCAAACGTGGAAATGCCGTTGTTTTTTTCATACCAGGGCTCGATGCGATCCCAACGCAGTCCATAGTTCAGCGTCAGGTTCGAGCGTACCCTCCAGCCGTCTTGCGCGTACAGGCCCCAATATCGATTGCGTCCGTAAAACGGCTGCAGTTGACTCTGGTTGTACTGGCTCGGAAGCCCCAGCAGGAAGTCTTCGAAGTCGTTTCCCGTCGTGCTACCCGTAAAAAGAAAATTGCCGTTGAATTGCGCGATCGCGTCGGTGTTGACCTGGTCGTAGTGAAACTCCAGGCCGAATTTCGCGGTATGACGGCCCACAACTTTAGAGAAGTTATCAATCCACTGAAACGTATTGTTGACTTGCTTCAGTTCGTTGGCGTTGGTCCCGATCGAAAACGCGTTGAACACGATATTCTCAACCCCTTCGCCCTGCGGATTGAGCGGCACAATACCGGGACTGCCCAAGCCGGTCACAAATCCCTGCGATGCCAGGCTGACACCCAGTCCGCCGACGGGTTTCCCGAGATCGTTGTGATCTCGCATGTAGGTAAAGTGAAACTCGTTCACCGTGGTCGAGCCCAGCGTCTTGGTATCGCCGAGGCTTAGCAATTGTGCTCGGCCAAAGTACAGGGCTCTGAAGCCGGGCACCGACGCGCCGCTCTGCGCCACCGGATAGGGATTGTTGAGCGTGTAGTCGTCGAGAAAGTAGTAAGCCGAGAGCGTGCCCCAATGACTGTTATGGTCCAGTCGATAGGCTCCCTTATCGTCGCGCAAGGTTTCGTTGTAGGCGGAGGTCGCGAAGTCGTTCGTGCCTACGTTGGGCAGGGGAATATATTGCAACAGATTCCTGGCGGGGGCCGACCATTCGCTTTCGGGTGTAACACCGTTCGGAAAAACACCGCTGCGCTCGGCGAGGGTTGGGACTGCAATATCGCCCGTGTCCACACCCTGCGTCAGTCGCGTGCCTTGATAATCGGCGAAGAAAAACGTTTTGTTTCTGCGAATAGGCCCGCCGAACGTTCCGCCAAACTGGTTTTGATCAAACGTTCCGCGTGTAGGAGAAAAATAATTCCGGGCATCGAGGTTCGTATTGCGAAGGAACTCGAACCCGTCGCCGTGAAACGCATTCGTACCCGATTTTGTAACTACGTTAATCTGACCTCCGCTGTGGCCTCCGTATTCCGCGTCAAAGCTGCTGGTGAGGATGCGGAACTCGGCAATGGAATCCAGATTTGGAATAATCGCCGTTCCCGAGTTCACGTCCTCCTCGGCATCGCTTCCGTTTACGGTGAAAGCATTCGCGAATTCGCGCTGACCGTTGATCGAAATCGTTCCCGGATTCAGGCCACCCGAGGGCGAGAGCGCGCTCACCCCCACGTCCTGCTGGGTGTTCGAGGTCAGGGAGGTCGCCGGAACTACTCCCGGTTGCAGCGCCAGAAGATCCGTGTAACTGCGTCCGTTCAAAGGCACGGCCGCCATCTTTCCGGCGCTGATCACGTCTCCCATCTGCGTATCGGAGGTTTCGACATGCACCGCAGTGTCAATCACCGTCACCGCATCAAGCGTATCGCCCACATCGAGGACCGCATCGACCGTCAACGCGCTGTTGGTATTGATGAGAATCTCTGTCCGCTGGTAAACCTTGAAGCCCGTCTTTTTGATCGCGATGTTGTAGCGCCCCACGGGCAGCCCCGGGAAGGAATAGAAGCCGCGCCCGTTCGTCGCGACCTGGTCCTGGACACCGGTCTCGAGGTTGGTTGCGTTCACCGCGGCATCGGTGATAACCGCGCCGCTCGCGTCTCTGACCGTGCCGGAGACGCTGCCGCCGGCTCCAGCCCACATATTGATGGAGACGAGCAGGCAAATTGCCGAACATACAAATATTCCAAAGACGCGCGCTTTACTCACTGAGCGGCATCCTTCGGAATCCGCAATAGCATTTGTGCAACCCGTTTCATGTTGTTCCAAGAAACCTAGCCTTGTTCGTTTCGCAGCGGCCAACTTAGTTGCGACTCAGTCGCAAGAACACTTCAACAAAAAAGTCTAGTTCGCGGGTTTCCGGCACTGGCTGCACACTCCGCCTACTTCAAGCCGTACCACCCGGATCTGAAAGCCGCTCTGCGCGGCCATCTCTTTCTTCAATTTCTCGAAAGAGGAGCTGGCGTACTCCATGATGGCGCCGCAGCGGAAGCACGCCATGTGGCAATGATCGCGATTCGTCTTCGCTTCGTAGAAATGTTTCTCGCCCTCGATATGCATCAGATCCAGCTCATCGATCAACCCGTAGTCTTTAAGCAACGCAATCGTTCGATAGACAGTGGCGCGGTCGAGAGTCCCATCCCGCCTCCTGGCCATCTTCAGGAGCCGGGCTGCATCCAGATGGCGAGGCGAGTCTTGAATAATACCGACCAGCAGGCGCCGCTGCGCGGTGATCCGTACTCCCCGAGCCGACAGTTCTTTCATCAGGGAAGGGCGGGTGATGGCGGTGGCATCCTGAGACCTTCCGAGTTGCGACTCATTCGCAACTATTGCTTTCGTGTTCATCGCCTTCCCTCTCTCCATTATTTACCAGGTGATTAGTTTGCAGACAGGTGGAACTTGCAATTGGACCTCATACCCCTCCCTGTGTCAAGAGGGGGGGATAGCGGCGACGTCGAATGCAAGAGCCTAGCTCAACGCTTCCGTGGAATCCCACCCCTTCGGCTTCGCTCAGGGCAGGCTCTTGCGCAAAAAACGCGCAAGGATGGGGCACCCATCATCACAAATGACGGCGCACTAATCTCCCGCCACGGGTTCGCCCACTTCTTCAGTTTTCTTCGCGTTCGCGGAACCGTTTCCATTCGCCGGCGCAATCGCCGAAGCAATCGAGCCCAGCGGAATGAAACCCGCTTCATTCGAAGTCGCTGGCTTCTCTTTCAGCACCACTTCCCGATAAAGCTGGGCCATGCGGGCATCGTAGGCCGCGTCGTTCTTGACTCGATTACTTTCGGCCTTCTTGTCACGCGCCCGCGCTTTTTCTTCGCGCGCCGTTTTCGCTATGCCCAGTTTGTCGAGATCGTGCTGCACTTCATTGGTTACGATTTCGTCGCGCAGGTAGAGCGCGTGCGTTTCGTCCTGCATCTTGACTTTTTTGCCGCCGGCAAAGATCTCGTGACGCCCATGCTCTTCGTACCACTTGGTAAGGGTTGAAGTCATGTGCATTTTCTCGATGATGTTGCGCCAGCCCACGCCCGTGTTGTAAGCGCAGAAGCTGATCTCGCCTTCCTGCGTGGCATACGGAATGATGCACTGTTCGGTGCGGCGGAAGTCGTAGTTGAACAGATCCTGGAACCACATGCCGGCGATGAAGAGGAAATTCCAGCGGTCCTGGCGCCGCTTCATCACGTCGTCAATCGTGCGGTCCGGACCGACCTTGCCATAATTTTTGCCCGTGGCATTGAAGTTCTTGTCGAACTTCTTTAGCAGGTCGATCATCTTGAAGTGCGTCGGCGACTGGAACGGGTCGTAGTTCTTCATCAGGCACAGCGCCATGCCGAACGCCGTCCAGAATTTCGAGCGAGCTGCGTCGTTGACCTTGGCAATATCCTTCGCCAGTTGATCGCCCTTCAGGAACGCAGTCACCGGCACCGCTTCTTTCGTTTCCTTATCGATCATCATCGCCATGCCGGTGCCGCAATTCGGATGGCATCCGCAGGAGAGCTGGCCCCAGTCGTTGTTCGAATCATTGGCGTGCAGAACGTCGGCCCAATCGCTGAACGTGCTCATGAAGCTGATGGGGAACCAGTCGCGAGTGGGCTCTCCAAATCCGGTTTGATTCTTGACGTCGTGCGCTAAGTGCGCCAGCGTGTAGCGCTGCGCTTCGCGCCGTTCGTCAGTGATGGCCTCGTCGCGACCGGTGAATGACACGGGCTGGAAGCTAAGGAAGCCGATCTTCTTGGGATTGTCGAGCGCGAACTGAATGATGCGTCCGACCTGCTCGTTATTGATCCCGTTGACGATCGTTATCACCGGCACAATTTCGCATCCGGCTTTGTGCAGGTTGTCGATCGCCTTGAGTTTTACGTCAAACAGGTTGCCGACTGCGCGATGATCGTTGGCTGCGTTGCCAATCCCGTCGAACTGCAGGTAGGCGTAGCGCATGCCCGCCTCAACCGCCTGCTGACAAAATTCAAAACTCTTGGCGAACTCGATGCCATTGGTCGCCGCCTGCACGCTGTTGTATCCAACCTTGCGGGCGTAACGTACGGCGTCCAGGAAGTACGGCGAGAGCGTTGGCTCGCCGCCCGAGAACTGCACCGACATCTGCCGCTTCGGCTTCACGGTGATGGCATTGTCCAGCACAGTCTTGATTTCTTCCCAAGTAAGCTCGTGCACGTATCCAACCTGGTTGGCGTCCATGAAGCAGGGATCGCACATCATGTTGCAGCGATTCGTCAGATCGACGGTCAACACGGCGCCGCGGCCATACTTCACGGTCGACGAACCGTGGTGATGCAGATGCTCGTCCTTGTGGGCGCGAATGTCGCGGCCGGGGAAAACTTCTTCCAGGTGCTTGGTAAATTCCGTGTCAATCGACATCAGGTCTTCGAAGTGACCGTGCTTGGGGCAGTCCTTCACCATCCAGATCTTGCCGTCGCGTTCAATGATCTGGGCTTTGATTTCGCCGACTTTCTCGTTCATCAAAACGTCGACCGGCAGATGGCCATCCAGAATCTGCTGCCGAATCTCGGGCACGCACTTCGGACAAAGCGAATCGGTCGAGCGCGGCCAGCCTAGCGGCGGCTTCGACTTTTCCCAGGATTTGAGCAGCGGCTTTTCCGACCACTTCGGAATCGGCGCGTCATTCGGAGCAATGCGGTTGAGGCGTGCAAAGACTGCCCATGCGCCCGTGGCGGCCACGGTCACGGCCTTCTCAACATATTTGATCGGCTTGTGCATTCTGCTCTCGCTTTCCTCCACTTGGAGTTAGAACTGTCCCCGCGAACGGAGCCTGCGAAAAGACGTGTCCACGAAGAAACCTACCACTGTAAAACCAACACAGGTTCGATGCGTGGAATGGGTCAGACTGATGCTATTGAATCCGTGACGTTTAGGCACGAAGAAGGCAATGAAGGGAAGAAAAACGGGGTTAAGCGGCGAAATGGAGGATTTATTGGATGTAAGTTATTGAAAAGGAAGGGACAGCTCCCGGACTTCAGCTCACGATCGTCAGCCACCGTGCCGAGAATTTCACCCTGAGCGGAGGTGAGGCGGCTACTTTGTAGCAGAGGTGAACTCCACGGTAGTAGCGCTGGCTAGGATTGCTGTCACAACGAGCAGACCTGGCCCGACACCTGAAACTCCAGCTAGTAGTAGCTCGATGGGTGGGAAAATACAAGCTAGCAAAATCCATGCAATCTGCCAACCACGAACCTGCGAAAATCCTCCATTCGCGAAAGAGGTGGCAGTGCAAAGTAGAATTGGTCCCAAAACATAGAGACCGAAGAGCATCCAGCCTGCTAAGCGTTCACCATGATACAGCCACCGAAGTGCTGCGTAGCATAGAGAAGCGGTCAACACTGCCAGCACATTCGGTACAAGCATACGAGTATCAGAGCGATCGATGGCAAAAGCGAAGATAATCGGTAACCAAAACGAGAGCGCACCACTTAGCAACCAAATGACGGGCTTCACCTTACATATACCTATTGAATTTGCCTTCACGATACATCCGAGAATATCGACGAACCGCCGCGGCTAAAGCCGGCGCGGAAAACATGCCAATTATCGCAGCGGTAAACCGCTGCGCCACCCAAAACCAAATGCAAACGAGTCTTTTTCCGCAGCTTGGTAGAGCTCTGGCATAGCTTTTATTTCGTAGATTGCGCCACGCCCGCGACCAGCATATAGATGGTCGTCTTATCAAGCTTGATAGTGGATTGCTTCGAAGTAAGAGCCAGGGCTCCATCGCTATGGCTGGTGGTCCGTACATCTTTCATCAAGGTGCGGCGTTTCGAAATACTGGACACCGGCGCGGCGGCCGGCGGCGCAGTCGGACCTTTGTCCTCTTCCTGCGTGTTACGGTTTGGAACCGGCTGCGCCAGCCGTATGCTCGAGTCGGGGACATACCCGGGCCCATTCCAATGCTTCAGGTTGGTGGCGGCGTAAGGTGAGTCCGACGTGGGGTCCTCATCCGGCGTTGTTACCATGGGGTAATACCACGCGGTCAAGTAAGCCTTGATGTGCGCTACTCCATTGGCCCACTGCGCGGAGTCCATGCGAATACCGAGGATGGATGGATTGGTGGCAGACTTCGCCACAGACTCGATCACTTCTCCGGTCAAAATTGCGTCCTCCGGTAGCACCACGCCATTGAGCAGCGTTGCCACCGCGAGTTTGGCCTGGACCTTCGTTCCGACGAGGGTTTTGCCGGCTGACACCTTTTGCTGCATCACAATGGGGAGATCGAGAAGGGCCGCGGCCCTGGGCACGGTGGTCTTCGGCTGGCCCAGCGCTGTTTGACCAAGCGCTGTTTGACCGAGCGCTGTTTGACCGAGCATGGTTTGACTAGAAGCCGTTGCACCGAGCAGTGCAGCAGAGACAAGAACGAGGGTAGACAGCACAGGTCTACCCGAGATCGTTTCAGCGATCCTTTTGCGGAGCATTTGTGTGTCCCCCCTTTACACGAGCGGGAGAGCCGCTTGCGAGGGCGAAAATCCACCTCAGCAAGTTGCCGGGATTGGTTGCATTCTACACCCGGTGGAGTTGCCGGCATACAGTTTTTATGCGGTGGACGAACCCGCCGCGCCCAGCACCTCTACGGCGTACAGCACGCCTTCCGGCGTCTCTTCGTGCTTGAAGTAGGCGAACACGTCGCGGCCGGCGGCGAGATGCTCACGAATACGGGCTACCATCTTTTGGCGTTCCTCGGCGGTATAGGTCGGCTTACGGTAGCGGTAGTACGCGTAGTCGGCGGTAACTACGTCGGGAGTATCGCGCTCTTCCGACTCCGCTACACACAGCGCGATGTTGCGCTCCCAGAGCGTTTCCCAAGTGGCGTCGGCGAGCCAGGATTCGTGGCGAAACTCAAACGCCGCGCGCACCGTTCGCGGCAAGCTTTTCAGAAATTCGGCGAGCACGGCCTGATCGGCTTTGAAATTCGGCGGGAGTTGGAAAAGCAACGGCCCGAGGCGTCCGGCCCGCTCCAAAGCCTCCAGGGTACCGAGAAAACGCTGCAGAAATTCTTCCGCGCTCTTCAGGCGCTTAATGTGGGTAAGCACCTGGTGCGCCTTGATGGTAAAACGAAAATGTTGGGGCGTTTCCCCGATCCAGTTCTGGACGGTCGTCTCTTTGACGAGTTGGCGGAAAGTGTAGTT
This sequence comes from uncultured Acidobacteriaceae bacterium, assembly GCA_963785265.1. GTDB lineage: Bacteria > Acidobacteriota > Terriglobia > Terriglobales > Acidobacteriaceae > Acidiflorens. The sequence continues at coordinate 68,753 of CAWAUN010000002.1, forward strand.
GACTTCCACCGCGTTGAGCTTCGAGGCGTAGAAGTTGAGAAACTTTTTCTGGGCCAGTTTTTCGGGATAGAAAGCGGGCTTCCATGTCGGATACGCCCATCCGGAAGTGCCCACATAAAGTTGAGCCATATGAGCCGGGATTATAACTTGCGACGCTTGGCCGCGGCTGGCTTCGCTGTGCTCCTCTTCTTTTTCTTTGGGCGCGGCCGAGGTTCGGCCTCGGCGGCGATGCCGATGGTTTCAGCTTCCTTTTCTTCGGACCCGCCAGCCAAGCCTCCGAGCTGCGGCAGTTTCTGCTTCAACCTCAGCAAAGGCTCGAACAGATCGCCCATCTTCTCCACGCGCGCCAGCACCTGTGGCGCTTCAAACACCAGCCGCTCCGCATCTTTTTTCTTCAGCGCCTGCTCGACTTCATCCCACGTAACCGGCGTCGACACCGTCGGACGCTCGCGCGCGCGCAAGGAATACACCGAGATCGTCGTCTTATGTTCATCGTTTTGGCTCCAATCGACGAACACTTTATTCGTGCGTACGGCCTTTTTCATATCCGAGACCACCAGTTCGGGATGCTCGTGTTCGAGCAACCGCGCCACGGCGTGGGCCAGAGATTTCGTCTGCTCGTAACTGGTTTTCGAATTCAGCGGAACATAGATCTGCATCCCTTTCGAGCCCGAGGTTTTGGGGAAACTCTGCAGCCCAAAGTGATCGAAAATTTCACGCACCCAGAGGCCGACCTGCGCGCACTGCACAATGTTTGCCGGAGGCCCGGGATCGAGATCAAAAACAATCATGGTCGGTGTCCGAATATCAGTGGCTAACGAGAGTGACGGATGCAGTTCGAGCGATGCCAGGTTCGCGATCCAAACCAGCGTGGGCAAATCGTTGGCGAGAATGAAGTGGATGGTGCGGTGGTTGCTCTCGCTCCAGATGGGCGCGGTCTTCACCCAGTCCGGCCGATGCATGGGCGCGTTCTTCTCGAAGAAATATTCGTGATCGACGCCTTCGGGGTAGCGCTTCATGGTCAGCGCCCGTCCCGCAAGATGCGGCACCAGCACCGGAGCAATGCGGACGAAGAAATCCACCACCTGTCCCTTGCTGAAGCCAGCCGCTGGATAGAGGACTTTGTCCAGATTCGTGAGCTTGAGTTTGCGGCCCTCAACTTCGACGATGGTGGGGGTGGACATGGCGTGCTCCGAGCTATGCGACGAACCGCGATTGCGAAAACGCAATCCAGTATAGAGGCGCGCGCGAAAGTTAGCACCGGGCGGGATCAGAGTGGCCGTCTCTCTTGACATACTCCGTATTTCTAGTATTATCGAAATATGATTATGGCGGCCAATAAGCTCCTAACCAACAGCGAACGCGTGGCCCGCTACGCCGACATGTTTTCCGCCATGGGCACCGAGCCGCGATTACGCATCATGCAGTTGCTGCTTTCGGCGCATCCGGAAGGGCTGGTCGTCAGCGAGATTCAGGACGAGCTGGAGATCCCCGGCTCCACGCTTTCTCACCATCTCGACAAGCTCAAGCATGAAGACCTGGTGAAGGTCGAGCGCAAAGGAACGTTTCTGCGCTACACCGCCAACACCGAAGCCCTGCGCGAGATTCTGCAATTTCTCTATGCCGAGTGTTGCACCCGCAACCAGGCGCTGAAACCGAAAGACCTGATTCAACTTTGTAAATAGGAGAACACGTCATGCCCGATGCCCCGGTCGATATTGACATCAAGGAAGTCGTAAAAGAGAAATATGGACAGGCAGCCCTGCGCGTGACCAACAAAAGCGGGGCCAGCAGTTGCTGCGGAGCGACGCCTGCCAGCGGACTCTCGTGCGATCCCATCACCTCGAACCTCTACGACGCCTCGCAGGCCGATCAGATTCCCGAGGAAGCGATGCTGGCTTCTCTCGGCTGTGGCAATCCCACCGCGCTGGCGCGACTGAACCCCGGTGAAACCGTGCTGGATCTGGGTTCGGGCGGCGGCATTGATGTATTGCTCTCCGCCCGACGCGTCGGTCCGACAGGCAAAGCCTACGGCCTCGACATGACGGACGAGATGCTTGCCCTGGCGAACGCAAACAAGCGCAAAGCCGGAGCCGAGAACGTCGAGTTCTTGAAGGGCGAGATTGAAAACATTCCCCTACCCGACAACACCGTCGACGTCATCATTTCCAACTGCGTGATCAATCTTTCGGCCGATAAGGACCGTGTGCTCCGCGAAGCATTTCGCGTGCTCAAACCGGGAGGACGTTTCGCCGTCTCCGACGTGGTCACCCGCGGCGAAATAGCGCCCCAGGTTCGCCAGAGCGTGCTGGCTTGGGTGGGCTGTATCGCCGGCGCTCTGGAGGATACCGAATATCGCGCCAAGCTTACGGCTGCCGGGTTCGAGCAGATCGAAATTGAGCCAACACGAATTTATCGCGTTGAGGATGCCCGCGAGTTTCTGTCTTCGTCCGGCATTGACGTGGACGCAATGGCCGCGCAGGTCGATGGAAAATTCATGAGCGCTTTTGTGCGCGCGGTCAAACCGAAGCTCTGACAATGGAATCTCACTACAACGTTCTCTTCTTATGCACGGGAAATTCGGCGCGCTCCATCATGGCCGAAGCGATTCTCAATCACAAAGGAAAGCCGGCTTTCACCGCTTATAGCGCTGGAAGTCATCCTTCGGGAACGGTTCGGCCCGAAGCGCTGAGGCAGTTGGAGATGGCTCGCATCCCGACAACCGGCCTGCGCAGCAAAAGTTGGGACGAATTCGGGAGACCTGGGGCTCCTGCGATGCACTTCGTCTTCACAGTGTGCGACAACGCCGCCAACGAAACGTGCCCCCTGTGGCCCGGACAGCCCATGACCGCACACTGGGGGGTTCCCGACCCGGCCGCCGTTCGCAGAGACTCCGCCGAAATCGATCGCGCCTTCCGCGAAGCGTTTTTTATTCTCGACCGACGGATCGGTCTCTTTCTGTCTCTCCCTTTGGCCGCCCTCGACCGCCTCGCGTTGAAGAAGGAAGTGGATCGCATTGGAAAGCAATAAGGCGGCAATGGTGATGACAGGGAACACGACAGCGATAAAGACATCCCGACGTCTCGGCTTTCTCGACCGCTACCTCACCGCGTGGATCTTCGCCGCGATGGTTCTGGGAGTCGCTTTGGGCTGGCGACTCCCGGGGGTTGTGCCCTTCCTGAATCACTTCAGCATCGGCACAACGTCGATTCCGATTGCGGTGGGGCTCATCGTCATGATGTATCCGCCCTTTACCAAGGTGCGATATGAAGAGTTGCACGAGGTATTTCGCAACCGGCGGATCCTCGGCCTATCCCTGGTTCAAAACTGGGTGGTTGGCCCGATCCTGATGTTCGCCCTGGCTGTCGTGTTCTTGCGCGGTTATCCCGAATACATGGCTGGACTCATCATGATCGGACTGGCTCGCTGTATCGCCATGGTCATTGTCTGGAACGAACTGGCCCGGGGCGATACCGAATATGCTGCTGGCCTGGTGGCCTTCAATTCCCTGTTCCAGGTGTTCTTTTATTCGCCCTATGCGTGGCTCTTCATCACCGTTCTGCCCGCGAAACTCGGCCTCCACGGCGCTATCGTCCATGTCTCCATCACAGATATCGGCAAGAGTGTCTTCATTTATCTTGGCATTCCGTTTCTCGCAGGATTCGTAACGCGCACGCTCCTGCTCCGGATGAAGGGGCGGGAATGGTATGATCGCGCTTTCGTTCCCCGCGTAAGCCCGCTTACACTGATCGCTTTGCTGTTTACGATTGTGGTGATGTTCTCGTTGCAGGGCGCATACATCGTTCGGCTCCCGCTCGACGTCTTGCGCATCGCGGTGCCACTGCTGATCTACTTCGTCGTGATGTTTCTGGTGTCGTTCTACATGGGGAAAAAACTCGGCGCCGACTACTCGAAGACGGCCACGCTCTCGTTCACCGCCGCCTCCAACAACTTTGAACTCGCGATTGCCGTCGCCGTTTCCGTTTTCGGCATCAACTCGGGAGCGGCATTCGCGGCCGTCATCGGCCCTCTAGTCGAGGTGCCCGTGATGATCATGCTCGTCAACGTCGCGCTTTACTTCCAGCGCCGGTATTTTGGCGAGGCTGATCGTTTGACAACCTTCCCTGCCTCCACGTAACGTCGAATTTTTGGTGTTGCGTCGTGGAGGCTGAATGAAATCCCGCCTAACTTCTATACAAACAGTAGTTGTCTGTTTTGTCCTCTGCTCGCTCGCTCTCGGCCAGGATCTGGCTTCGTTCGAAAAGCGCACCGCGGTGAAGAAACTTTCGAATGGCCTCACCATCATCATCTGTGAGCGTCCCGAGGCGCCGGTCTTCTCTTTCTTCACCCACGTGGATGCTGGCTCGGTGCAGGATCCCATGGGCAAGACCGGCCTCGCGCACATGTTCGAGCACATGGCCTTCAAGGGAACCGACACGATCGGAACGCGCGACTATGCCGACGAGAAAGTTGCGCTGGCCAAGGTTGAAGTGGCCTATGCCGCCTACATTGCCGAGCGCGACAAGCCCGTAGACCGCGACGAGCAGAAGCTCGCCCAACTCGAACAAGCCTGGAAAGACGCAATTGCTGCGGCCGACAAATTCTCCGCGCCTTACAACAACGAATTCGGCAAGATCGTTGAAGACGAGGGCGGCGAGGGCATGAACGCCTTCACCGACTGGGATGAAACCGCCTACCACTATTCGTTTCCCACCAACCGGCTGGAGCTGTGGGCTTATCTCGAATCAGAGCGCTTTCTGCATCCCGTGATGCGGCAGTTTTACAAAGAGCGCAACGTGGTGATCGAAGAGCGCCGCATGCGGGTCGATAGCGATCCGATGGGCCGGCTGCTCGAGCAATTTACAGAAGAGGCATTCGCGGCTCATCCCTATCATCGGCCAACCATCGGATGGATCTCGGACTTGAATTCGTTTTCGGCGACCGACGCACAGGCTTTTTTCGATAAGTATTATGTGCCCTCGAACATGGTGGTCACGGTGGTGGGAGACGTAAAAGCTTCGGAAGCTATGCCCATCGTAGAGAAATATTTCTCGCGCATCCCGGCCCGTCCCAAGCCCGACACGGCGACCACCACCGAGCCGCCGCAGAATTCCGAGCGCTCGGTTGTGCTCCACGATCAGTCACAGCCCGTCTATCTCGAAAGCTATCACCGCCCCGATTACCGCAGCCCCGATGACCAGGTTTACGATGCCATCGCTGACCTGATGTCCACGGGCCGCACGTCTCGCCTTTATCGAGCCCTGGTTCGCGACAAGCAGATCGCGTCCGACGCCGAGGGATTCACCGGTTATCCGGGAAATAAATATCCGCACCTGTTTGCGTTCTACGCCACGCCGATTCCCGGGCACACGACGAAGGAAGTCGGCGATGCGATCCACGTGGAGATTGAACGGCTGAAGAAAGAAGACATTTCGGATGAAGAGCTGAAAATGATCAAGACGCGGGCCAAGGCAAACCTGATACGTTCGCTAGGATCAAATGAGGGTCTGGCATTCGCGCTCGGCCTCTACGAGGCGCGCTATGACGATTGGAGGGAACTGTTCCGCTCCGTCGACCGCATCGAAAAAGTTACCAAGGCTGATATCCGGCGCGTCGCTAGTGAGACGTTTAAACCCAGTAACCGGACGGTGGGAATCATCGAGTTTGCCGGCGGACCTCCGGGAATGGGAGCGGCGCCGCAGGGAGGTGGACAGTGAAGCGCGCACGGGTTCCATTCGTTGTCCTCGTCCTCACCGTTGTCATTAGTTTCTTAGGCGGCCAAAAGCACGCTTGGGCGCAGTCGCAGCAGACTTCGCAGCCGGCATGGCAGCAGATTCCAATTCCAAAGTTGCCGGAGTTTCATCCGCCGCAGCCGAAGCGCTTTGTGCTGCCGAATGGCATGGTGATTTTTCTTCAGGAAGACCATGAGTTGCCGACCATTGATGGCACGGCTCGCATTCGCGGCGGCGAGCGCTCGGTTCCCCCGGAGAAAACGGGATTGACCGATGTGTATGGTGAAGTTTGGCGCACCGGCGGCACCAAGACCCAAACTGGCGATCAACTCGACGACTTCCTCGAACAGCGCGCCGCCAAAGTCGAAACCGGCTCCAACATCGATTCGACAACCGTGAGCTGGTCGTGTCTGAAAGAAGATTTCGACGATGTGTTTCGCGTGTTCGAAGACGTGTTGAAGAATCCCGAGTTTCGCGCCGACAAAATTGAAATTGCGCAGAAGGGACTGTTCGACGCCATCTCGCGCCGCAATGACGATCCCGGGCAGATCGCGGGACGCGAAGCGGCAATTCTAGTGTACGGAGCGAACAATCCGTACGCGCGAGTCGCCGAGTATAAAACGGTAGCGTCGATTACGCGGCAGGATCTGGTCGAGTGGCACGGCAAGTACGTTCACCCCAACAACATCATCCTAGGAGTGGTCGGCGACTTCGACTCGTCCAAGATGGAAGCACGTCTGCGGGAAGCCTTCGAGTCGTGGCCCAAGGGGCCATTTGCAAAAACGGAGATCGCCCCACCCGTCCCTGCCAAGCCGGGTTATTACCAGGTCGACAAAACCGACGTGAATCAAAGCCAGATTCAAATGGTAGCGGTGGGCATTATGCGCAACTCTACCGATTACTACCCGACGTCGGTGTTCAACGAAGCCTTCGGCGGAGGCTATTCATCGCGCCTGTTTAACGACATTCGCACCGCCAAAGGCCTCGCTTACGGAGTCGGTGGCGGAGTGGGTGCCGGATGGGATCATCCCGGCATGCTGCGCTTCATGGTGAGCACCAAGAGTAAGACGACCATTGAGTCTATTCAGGCGCTCGATGAGGAGATCGCCGATTTAGCCAAGCATCCGATCAACGATGAGGAGATCAAGCGCGCCAAGGATTCGATCCTGAATTCCTTCGTCTTCCGATTCGATTCTCCGGAGAAGGTTTTGCGGGAGAAAATGGCGTACGAGTTTTACGGCTATCCCCTCGATTTTCTGGAAAACTTTCAAAAGGAAATAGAAAAAGTTACGAAAGAAGATGTGGCGCAGGTAGCGGCAAAGTACATTCACCGCGACAAAATGTCTGTCCTGGTGGTGGGCAACGCGAGGGACTTCGACAAGCCGTTGTCGTCGCTGGGGACGGTGGACAAACTGGACATTACGATTCCGCCGCCACCGCCGGGGCTGATGCCGGCGCAGGGCGAACGCCCGTGAGCTACAGCAAGCGGTAATGCCAACCGGCTCAATGAGCGTAATCGGGATGTTACGCCAACTGAGAGAGTCGATGAACTGACCTGACCACACCATCGTGGCCGTTACCCACCACGACGTTTGCGTGCTTACTATGACACCCCACCAACTTGACCGCGAACACCGATTCGTTCTATTCGGCGCACGATGGGGTAACTCATGCGGACGGTCAAGAGCCGGGAGATCTGGATTCTCCGAAAGTGAAGTGAAGAAGCCGTCGTCAGTGGCTCGATCAAGGACTTGATGCACGCCGGTCTTTGATTTCCTCGAGATGCAGCCGCAGCCGTCGCAAGACACTCTCCCGGTCTGCACTGCTCAGGTTTTGCCGGAGTTCTAGCAGGGCGAAGTGGATAACGTCGTGGTGATGGATTTCTTCCGGGGCAACATCGCTGCTCAGTTCCAGCCAAATGCCGTGCAGGAGATCGATCTCGTTGGGCGTAAGCCGCGGCACGTGCGGGCCAACATAAAAGACATGCTCCTGGCCGCCCGGGAAATAGATCTCGAGCGTCAGTCGTGGCTTAGGATCCGGCAGGCGCTCCCACGCCAGGCCGGCGATTCGTGCCTCCTCAATCACCGGTCGGTTAGGAGACGGGCCCAGCACAACCGCTGAGGACTGCAAGCTCTGGGCAGCGCGCAGGATGCCGTCCCACTTTTCGGTGGCGGCCGCAACCGCCAAGTGGATCGTCTTTCCTTTCTTCTCAGCCAAGGCAAGCGCCCGCGTAAAGAGATCTTGTTCCTCCACGCTGAAAAGCTGCTCCGGCGCCAGTTCGCCCTCTCCGGCTTCGGCGCGTCCAAGAAATCGCATGTGGAGCACTACGACATCTTGTTTGCGCGGATCGACGCGGTCGAGTACCGCGTCCAGATTGTAGAGCGTGTTGTAATTACGGACCATCACCAGGACATTCTCGGGGCGCACTCCGAGCCCTTTCGGAGTGAGGTCGTCGCCGGGCTCGAGATTGAACTGGTCAAGCTGGGTATGAGCGGCGGCACTGCGCTTGGTCATCTTCTCGGAGATTTCGAAAACGCCGAAAAAAATGATGGTGAAGGCCACCCCGGACATGGTGGCGACTTGCTTGGTGAAAAGATTGATGATGCACAACGCGACCAGCGTAAGCGTAATCAGGCCCAAGCCGACGGGGATCTCGACGCCCCCAACCTTCAGGTTGAGGGGCACGCGAAATTCCCGTTTTCCGGGCTGCTTGTAGCGCAGCACGAGCACGGCCAGCCCCTTCATGGCAAAGCTCCACATCACGCCAAAGGCATACGCCTCACCGAGCACGAAGATATTGCCCCGGCTCAGCAGAATCGTGAGGAGCTGAAGGCCCACGACCAGATTCAAGATGCGATAGGAGGTCCCGAACCGGCGGTGGGGGCGGCGAAACCAGTAGGGGAGAATGCCGTCCTCAGAGACGCGGTTGAGGACGCCGTTCGAGCCCACGATCGCCGTGTTGACGGCCCCGGCCAGCATCAGGACACCGACCACGACGACGAAAGCACGGAACGCTAGCCGCAAAGTCAAGGGCCCCACCAAGTACATGGCCAATCCGCCGATGGGGTTGTCGAAGAACTTGCTGCGCACCGCGTCGGGGATGATCATGACGGCAAAAAATGCGACCCCTGCGGTGAAAATCAAACTATAGACAAAGATGACGAAGCCTGCCTTTTCCAGGTTGCGCAGCTTGGGGTGCTCAATCTCGCGATACACCTGAGCCATCGTCTCTTCGCCGCTCATGGCCAGCACCGAGTGGCCGAGGCCGACCAGAACGCCGATCAGTCCAACGGTGTAGGGCAGCGAGGTGTGGCGCAACCAGCCCAGGGCATCGTCGGAGTAGACAAGACTCGAGAGCCGCGGCAGCGGCGGAAGGTGAGCTCCGCGCGCCCAAAGCGTATAGCCGCACCAGGCCAGCATCAAAACGACCATCACCGTCGTCACATACATGATGCGCAGCGCTTTTTCGCTCGATTCGGGTATGCCCTTGATGTTCTCCCACCAAAAGTAGATGGTGACCACCACGGCAAAAAGGGCCGCGGTAGCGTTCACGGGGAGATCGAAATTGAGGTGGAAATAGTGCAGGAGTTCGTTTAACAAACCCACCAGGTACAGTCCTGCCGATACGCCGCTGATGGGCCCGGTCAGGATGTAGTCGAACATGAGCGCCGAAACCGAGAACTTGGCCAGGGTTCCGCCCATGGCCTCCTTCACTACGCGATACCCACCGCCGCGCACGAACATGCTGCAGCTCTCGATGTAGACCGAACGGACCGCATAGGAGAGCAACATGATGGCGAGGATGAACCAGGGAGCGGCCTTGCCAACGAAGTGCTCGGCAATGGCGCCCGCATAGAAGGCGGAGGAACCCATGTCATTGAGCACGATCGCGGCCGCCCGCCAGAACGAGATAAACGCCAGCATGGCGGTTGTGGCCACCAGCACCCGTTGAGTACGGGCCCCGGCAAGCGTTGGCGGAGATTGCTTAGCAGTAGTGTTTTCCATTCCCTCTTTAACCAAATTATCGAACCAGTCGTATTCCAGCCACCAGCCGCGCGGGATTGTGTCTGTTTTCAAACCGAAGAGGTTGCGACGCGATCCCCTCAACGATTTGCCCGCGAACCCGCGCGGACTGACAGGGGTAAACGCCGCGAGAAATTCACGAATCGATCATGGTATTCGATATGGGCAAAGTGGGCCACTGCCGAAAAGGCCGGGCACCGGTTCAGCTTGAAATCCACAGGGCTGGCAAACGGATCCACCCTTATGGAAAACTGTTCCGCATGACCACGCCTAGAGTTCTCGAACCCAAGCAGAATGATCCTGCGATGGTTCGAGGCCCGTCACGACAGGTTCGTCGTGCTAAGAGTGAATCCCAAGAGCAAAACGGTCGATTTGCGATCTGTTTCCGCTCAATCCGAATACACGGTGGATCATGTGCCATGGGCAGTCGTCTCCTACCTTGACGAAAGCCGGGATGCTACCCAGATGAGTCAGCGAGAAAGCTCATCGGGAAGCAGTCACTAAACAGCCGTCCCCGGGAGAACTGATGAAGATTGTGTTGGGCATGCGATAAATGGCGAGAACAGGCGATTGCGCTCATTGAGAGACTTCATGGGGGTGTCGCGCCGTCGCCGCGCACCAGCCCGTTTGACAAGACTCATGGGCTCAAGGTATCTTAGGCGAACAAATAGCGAATCTATGCCGCGCCTATGTCCTCGCTCCCGCTGTTCTCCGATGCCGATTCTCACCCCAAGCTGATTGGCATCGCACGCCTCGCGGCCGATGCCGACTCGCTCCGCGAGGGCCACAATGTTGAGTACTTCACGCTCGGAACGCGCTCGCTCCTCAGCCGGGTAGTGAGCGCGCGCAAACTTCCTTTCACCTGGGCCATCAATCCTTATCGCGGATGCGAGTTCGCCTGCAAATACTGCTACGCGCGCTATACCCACGAGTTCATGGAACTGCGCGACGGCGTCGACTTCGAGCGGAAGATTTTCGTCAAGCAGCAAGCCGCGGCGCTGCTGCAATCGGAGTTGAAAAAGGTCAAGCGTGGAGAACAGATTGCGATTGGCACGGCGACTGATCCGTATCAACCGGCGGAGCGGCGCTTCGAGATTACGCGGGCGATTCTTGAGGAGTTGGCGCGGCACTCCGGCTTGGAAATTGGAATCGTGACCAAGTCGAACCTGGTGACGCGCGATGCGGAAATCCTGCGGCGGGTGGGCGAGCATAACCGCATCTTCGTGAACATGACTGTGACTACGGTGGATGTGGAACTGGCCCGGAAGTTGGAGCCGCGGGCGCCGCGTCCCGATCTGCGGCTGGAGGCAGTTCGACAGCTGAATCTGGCAGGTGTGGATGCGGGCGTAATCTGCGCTCCGGTGCTGCCCGAGATTACGGACCGGCCGCGCGATCTGGATGCACTGGTGAAAGCCGCAAGCGACGCGGGCGCTAAGTATGTTTTTGCTAATCCGCTATTTCTAAAACCATGTTCGGCCGCAGTGTTTTTGCCGTTTCTGGCGGAGCGCTTCCCTGCCCTGGTCGACAGCTATAAGAAGCGCTATGAGAACCGCGCGTTTCTGCCGAAGGAATACGGGCGGCGGTTGTCGCTGCAGATGACGCGACTGCGGGAGAAGTACGGAATTAGCTCAACGTATGCTCGGCGAAGTCAGCGGGTACATGCCGGGGAGGACGCGAATCAGCAACTGGCGCTCTTCTGAAGACTCCGCGGGGGAGTTCGCCTTCGCGGCATCCCACCCATGGAGGGAATGCGATGAGTGGGACACCCGCCAACACTTCTTCTTAGCGCGGCGGCAAGCCGGCATTCAGACTGTATACCGTGCCGTCTGCAAAAGAGCCTTCGGGAGCAATCCCAAAATCGAAGGTCGTCCCCCACGGAAGCCCATCTGCGGCTTGCGTAAGCCCGAACGGATAAGCGCCAACCGTAGCCGAGGGTGAAAAGGGTGTGAAGCTCTGAAGCAATGTCCCATCCGACGGCGACAGCGAGACAATGTCTCAATAGCCGTTGCCGCCGTTGTAATCGCAAACCCAGATGTTGCCATCGCTGGCCAGTATCACTTGTTGAGGAGAACCGCCCCCGTCGGTCGCGCTGTAGAACGGAAACAACTGCACGTCGTTACCTTTCTGTCCGTTTACGTCAAACTCGAAAACTCCTACGCCGGTTGTTCCAGATTCGAAGTACAGGCCATAAATGTTACCGTTGGGGCCGACGACCGAGGGATTTCCGATGGCTGGAATGCTACCGACGACGGGAAACTTTGTCACCTTGAACTTTTTGGGGGACGGCGTGAATTCGAACAAGGGCCCGGCATCCCCATAGAGTGACCCGTTGGGTCCCAGCATGAGGCTCGTGGGCTCATAGCCTTGTTTTTGCGGGTTAGTGAAGCTGAAAACAAGCTTATATTTCCCAGTGGACGGAACCACTCTGAAGATCGCCCCGCATGCACCTCCAGTGCAACTGCCGGTCTGGCCGGCCCCTCCGTAAATAGTTGTGCCATACAGATTGCCGTCCGCTCCCACCACCAGAGCGGTGGGATAATTACCGTCGGCGCAATTCGGCTTGGAGCAGAAGGAATGGAGAACCTGGAAGCCAGATCCGTCTGTGTTCACTCTGAACAGAACTCCATGGTCAGCGGCGCCCCCGAGCGGGGTCGTGCCGTAGAGCTTGCCATCTGGACCTTGAATCAGCAGGTACGGCCCGTCGCCATTTGGGTAGTTGTTCTGCGGTCCAGGAAGAAAAGTGTATAGCGCGGTAAACACTCCGCCGGACGTGAGCGAAAACACAGTCCCGCCACCACTATTTCCACCTACCGAAGACTCCTCGGCGGTGCCGTAAAAATTGCCGTCGGAGCCCTGCAGGATGGTATAAGGACGGCCGCCGTCGGGACAGGGACCGACCCCCTGGCTCCCAGTGCAAATAAAGGTATAAGCCGGGACGGCCTGTGCACTGGCTGCGCCGACGAAGCTTGCTAGCAGCGCGAAAAATACGGCAAGGCGGATATTCCCTTTCATGTGAGAGGACCTCCTGGGACTGGCTTCGGCACGGCTACCTAGTGGACCCTAATAAACGCCAGACACCCGGAGAATCGCAAGCCAATTTTGGTCAAATCTATGTCACTTGGCAAGTTATCGAATCGAGGCTGTTTGTGCCAGGCAGAAATTTGCTTTCTGCTGGACCGCTAGGAGAGATATAACTATCGTGACACAGCAGGGCGATCTTGTTACCAGGCAAAGCCCTAGTCCACTTGCGGCCGAGCACTTCCTCGATTCGGCTTCAGATATGTCACCAGCTGAGCCAGGCAGTTCAGAGCGGGAGAAATCGATGGAGAGTTCGTCTGCTTCCGACGACTCAATCTCAGTTGCTCCTTTGCATGTGCGTTTCGGCCTCTATGAAGTCAACTTGCAAAAACGCGAACTTCGTAAGGGAGGGTTGCGGCTCAGAGTTCCGCACCAGTCATTTCAGATTCTGGTCATGCTCCTCGAAAGGCCGGGCCAGGTCATCTCTCGCGAAGATCTCAAGCGCGAGCTGTGGCCGAGCGATGTCTTCGTCAATTATGAAAGGAGCCTGAACAGTGCAGTGCAAAAGTTGCGCAGCGCGTTGCGGGACACCTCTCGAAAACCACGCTACATCGAGACCCTGCCAAGGGAAGGCTATCGCTTCATAGCCAGCATCGGGCCGCTGATACCGGCCTCCACTGAAGCGCCTGCAGACGCTGCGATCTTGGCTTCCGTTGAGCTTCCATCGGACAACAAAACCTCCGAGGAATTATCCACCGTGCCATCCGCGCCGCATCGCAATTGGCGATATTGGTCTGCGGCCGCCTTATTCCTGGTTTTGATCGTCATGTACGTTTGGCATCGGTATGACAGCGACAGCCGAAATCAGCGGGTGCCAGTTGCTCAAACTCAGCCCACTCCGGTCCTTCCCTCCAGTCTCTCGCGACGCTCGGTTGCGATCATGGGTTTCACAAACGTTTCTGGAAATGCCCGAAACTCATGGTTATCGACCGCCTTTACCGAGATGCTCGCGACGGAATTGGCTGCCGGCGACCACCTCCGAACTGTAGCCGAGGAGCATGTCGCCCGAGCAAAACTTGAACTCTCCCTGGCCGATCGAGATAGCTATGCCGGCGACACCTTAAACAAGATTCACCAGGATCTGGGCTGCGACTATGTCGTTGCCGGCTCCTACCTTGCCATGGGACCAGCAGGAAAGGGACGGTTGCGCCTCGATGCCCGCGTGCAAGACGCACGTACGGGGGAGACCGTGGCAAGCGTTGCGGTCGTCGGTTCTCAGTCGGACCTCTTCGATCTCGCGTCGCGCGCGGGCGAGGAAATGCGCGACAAACTGGGTATGGAAACGCTGACCGTAACCGAAGCGCAAGCGGTGAAGGCAGCCCTGCCTTCCGATCCTGAGGCAGCCCGGCTGTACTCCGACGGACTCGCCAAAATGCGTGTCTATGACGATGTAGCGGCCAGCGATCTCTTTCAAAGAGTGATCCGATTGCAGCCCGAATATTCACCCGCGTATTCGGCCTTGGCCACCGCCTGGTCCGATCTCGGATACGACGCTAAGGCCGCAGTCGCGGCGCGAAAAGCCATGGACTTGGCCCAGAATCTGCCGCAACAAGCGCGGCTGCAAACCGAGGCGCGTTATCACGAAATGAATGGAGACTGGACGCAGGCGATTGAAGCCTACTCCCGCCTGCAGCGATCGTACCCCGACAATCTTGACTACAGTTTGAACCTCGCCGCGGCGCAAGACGCGATGGGCAAGAACGCTGCAGCAGCAGCGACACTTGCCGCGGTGCGAAAGTCGCCCTCTCCGGAGCGCGATGATCCGCGAATCGATATTACGGAAGCCAGGATTGCCGGCAACCTCGGAGACTACCAACGAGAACACACCTTAGCCGATAGTGCGGCCCGGAAAGCGGAAATCAATCGGGCAGGCTTGTTGCTGGCACGAGCGAAGCTGATTGACGGCTTTGCTTTGTTTTTTCTTGGAGATCTTAGCAGCGCCGTGGATGCCGACGCAGAAGCCCGCCGAATGTTCGCCGAATCAGGTGACTTGGGCAGATCAGCCGTCGCCTCAATGAACATTGGCGGTGTCTTAGCGACGCAAGGCGATATTATCGGAGCCAAGCACAGCATCGAACGAGCCCTAACCGTGTTCCGGAAACAGGGTGACCAGGCTCATCTCGCATCCGCCCTCTCAAACCTAGGCTCGATGTATGAGATCCAAGGCGACCTGCCAAGAGCGGAAAATCTTTTCCGCGAAGCGGGCGCTATCTTTAGCAAACTGAACCGGACGAACCGATATGACTATGTGACATGCAGCCTTGCCGAGTTGCTCCAGCGTCGGGGTAGGCTTCGCGAAGCAAATGACATGCTGGAACCGGAGCTGCAACATCTTCGCAGCGAGGCGGACAATTCTAATCTCGGAAGCGCCCTGCAAACCCTCGGCTCGATTGCTGAAACGCAGGGAGATTTGGCAACTGCGTTGCGGATGTACCAAGACGCGGTTGTACACCTGAAAGAGACGGGCGCCAAGACGGACTATGCGGCCGCTGATCGGTCTTTAGCGAAGGCATACTTAAGGGAAGGAGACTTCGTTAGCTCGAAACAGATCGTTTCTGAAGCGCTCCTGCTGGACCGTCAAACCGGCGCAAAGACTGACAGAGCCTTGGATCAGATTGAGCTCGCGGAAATTTCACTGGCGCAGGCTGGATCAGTGGACAAAGACGCGCTCCGGTCCGCGATCGACCAATTTCGATTACAGAGAATAACCGACGGTGAAATCGAAGCGGAGATCGTGCTTGCACGCGAAAACATTCAACAGGGCAAAACTGCCGAAGCCGCAAAGATGCTGGAACAAACCACTGTTCTCTCGGCTAAGAGCTACGACCCGACCGTCCGTTTTGACGTCGCACTAGCCACCGCTCACCTTCAAGCGGCACAGCATCGTTTTGGTGACGCAAGGCGTACCGCCCGACCGGCACTCCAGAGGGCCATCGCAGTGGGTTGCGTACGCTGTCAGATGGAAGCACGACTGGAACTGGGCGAAATCGACATCCAAGCTGGAAATGCAGAACGAGGACGCGCTCAGTTGCATGATCTTGCCGAGGAAGCGGGGCGCAGGGGATTCCGTCTGCTTGCTGAGGATGCTGCCGCCGCTGGCAAGTAACCCTTTCAAGTCCCTGTCATGGTCGTGCCCAACACTTTCCGGGCACACCTGGAGTTCAAACTCTGCCTCCCTACAATCCCTGATACTGATCCCTCCACAAGCAAAGCCAGCCTATAATGTCTATTCCGCCATGGCCTCCCCTCCGCAATCTGCCCCGCCGCCCCGCCTCCAAGACAAGGCCCGCAACTTCTGGCATCGCGTCAGCGAGGGAATGGCTTTAAGCCAGCTCTGGTCGCAGTTTGAAAGAGACGCGCGCTCCAGCTACCGGCTCTATTCCGCGGGGTTGGACAAGCTTCCGGCCGAGCCGTCCAAGTTAAAACGGGCCTGGCAGATCGTGAAGGCATTCTTCTGGGCGATCATGGAAAAGCTGACCCCGGCGCGCCGCGTGCTGCTGCTGCTGGCGCTGATCCTGCTCTTGTTTCCTTCGGGTGGTTTTTCTTACAACAGCGGCGACAAACACGTCGAGGTGCAGGGACTAGACTTGCATTTCTGGGGCGGCGTGCTGATGTTCGTCGTCCTGCTGCTGGAACTCGCCGATCGCGTGGTGATGAAACGCGACCTTGAAATCGCCAAGGATATTCAGGCGTGGTTGTTGCCGGGCGCGCCGCTGCAGATTCCTGGATACCAGATCGCCTATGCGACCCGCCCTGCCAACACCGTAGCGGGCGATTACTACGACGTGATCCTGAGGCCGGGCCGTGAAGCGAAAGACGATCGCGTACTTTTTGTGGTGGCCGACGTAGCGGGAAAGAGTATTCCGGCGGCGATGGTCATGGCGACGTTTCAGGCAAGTCTGCGGACGTTGTCGACCAGCGGCACATCGCTGCCAGAAATGGTCGCGGGGGTAAATCGCTATTCGTGCTCAAACAGCCAGGGCGGCACGCGCTTTACGACTGCCTTCTTCGCCGAACTGGATCCGGCAACCGGAGACGTGGCTTATATCAACGCCGGCCACAACGTTCCCATTCTGCGCAGGAAATCGGGAATAGTGGAGCGACTGGAAGCCGGCGGCGTTCCTATCGGCATTTTTGCGGACTCTCCCTACCAAACGGGCGCGACCCGCCTGGACAACGGAGACTGGCTGGTGATTTTTACCGATGGCATCGTCGAAGCCGAGAACGCAAAGCAGGAAGAATACGGCGAACCCCAGCTAATACGCCTGGTGGATCGCGAATCGGGATCAGCTCCAACGGAGTTACTGCGCAGCCTGCTGGTGGAATTGGATCAGTTCGTCGGCAACACTCCGCAGCACGATGACATGACCTGTCTGCTGCTGAAGAGAAGCTGACCTTACCGCCGAGACGAGTCCGCCGAGAGAAATCAAGAAAGAACAAACATAGACTGCAATATTGCGTTTCCTATTTCTCTGGCAAGATCAGTTCGCTGGCAAGAGGAGTTAATGTTGCTCTCCTTTTCTTGGCGCACTCGACATCTCGGCGGTAGAACTTGCTTCTTGTCGGGCGGCTACCGACTGCAAGCGCGCTTGGCCAAGTACGCTCCACGCGACGGCCTGAATTTGGGGATCGGTGGAAGCGCGCAAAACCGAATCGCACTCCTCGGCTGCCTCCTGCGGATGTCCAACTCTTAATTCGTACAACGCGAGTTCCAGCACCTGGGCGGGTGGATATTTATGCAGCGCGTTAGCCGCCCGGAATTCAACCACCGCCTCGTCCGCTCGTCCCTGCTTGGCGAGAGCCAGCGCGAGATTGTCGTGCGCCATGTAATTGCGCTCGGTGACGCTTAAGGTATATCGCCATAGCGTTTCATCGTCGCTCCAGTAACCGACCTGGTGATAGGTGAGACATCCCAGAACGAAGACCGCAACAACCGCTGCGCCGCCGATCCACACGCTGCGAGCGCGATAGGCGTTGCGCTGTAGCGAGGCCGGCGTGGCCACAACCCACTCCTGCAAAGTCCAAACCACTGCGACGAACACCCCGATGCAAGGGATGTAGGCGAAGCGATCAGCCATCGCCTGCTCGCCGACCGTAACAATTCCGATCATCGGAACTAGAGTTCCCAGAAACCAGAACCAGCCCACTTGCAGATACCGGCGGTCGCGCCAGCGCAACACCAGCGTCGAAATCAGAAGCAGCAAAGCCACGGCTGCCGCCACATCCAAGCCGGAAAGCGAATTCCCGGGATGCGGATACATGGGAGCAAGCCGGGCCGGCCAAAACAATTCTCCCAAATACCGCACGTAGGAAACAAAAACATTCTCGAAACGCGACGCGAGCGATACTTCCGCTGCCGTCCGTACGGCCGCCCCGGCGCGTTGCGCGATCACGGTGATGACCGAATCCGCCGCGGCCAGAATAAACAAAGGCCACTTCTCCCAGACCAGAAAACTGAAAGAGCGCGGAGCGACGGTTCCCTGTGAATCCGCCGTCGCCCCCGCAAACATTCGCTGCAACGGCCAGTAATCCCAGAGCAGCAGCACAAACGGCAGCGTGACGATCTGCGGTTTCGCCATCAAGCCCAGCGCAAACCGAGCGGCTACCGACCAGTAAAGGGATCGTCTTCCTGTGCGCGCATAGCGGTCATAAGCATGTAGGGCGAGCAGGAAAAACAACATGCTGAGAACATTCTTGCGCTCTGCAACCCAGGCCACCGATTCGACATTAACCGGGTGCAGCGCGAACAATGCGCTCACCACCAGACTCGGCCAGGTGAGTCCAGTTGCCCGCCACAGCAACAGAAACAGCAGCACCGCATTCGCCGAGTGCAGCAAGAGATTGACGTAATGGTGGCCGGTGGGATTGAGGCGAAAGATCTGGCAGTCCAAGGCATGAGACAACCAGGTCACGGGATGCCAGTATCCGGCGTGAAAGGTAGTGAACGACCACTTCACCGTTTGCCAGGTGAGACCGGTTTGTACCTGGGAATTTCTCAGAATATAGACAGAGTCGTCAAAATCGGTGAACTGGTTGTGGGCGACGGGATTATAGAAAGCGAGAGTGGCAGCCGCCAGCAACAGGCAGAAGATGACGATCCGTTTTTCACCGAAAGGTGACATGAGATAGGCTGGACCCGGCTCGGTGGTAGAAGGAACACGCTTCCTCGACCGGACGCGTCGATTCCTGCCCCTGCCGAGGCCGATTTTAACGCGATGCCTGAGAAGTTATATGACCCGTGTTGCGCGAGACGAATCGACAGTAACTAACTCATCCAGCCGCATCGAAGATCTGTCGGTGGCGTAGAAAACCGCGGAGATGTTTTTCGCGATGGCCAGGTTGCGGGACCGAAATAGGACTTTCCCCATCGCGCGCAGAGTCTGGTCCGCTAGAGAGTTGCGGCCGTGCAAGATCCGCGGCAGCCCGCGTTCAAGAATGGGAGGGAATGGGACTTGCCGCGTCTGGCGGGCGGTTTCAGGGTAATATAGAGAACCGGCGCGACTAGCAAAATTTGTCATTCCGGGTCTCTGAAAATGTCATACTTTGAGTACCCCGAGTGACCGGCGAGGTGACTATCACGCGGAAGAGCGCTGAAAACGTTGAGTTTGCATCCGGAAGGACATCTGACTTCCGTCACTTGGGCCTCTGGCCCTTAGAGTGCGATAGTACTAGCGAGTTGGTCATCCAACCAAACCAGTTAAACGGAGACGAGGAAACTTTAAATGCGGAAACAAAAGGGCTTCTCACTGATCGAACTGCTGATCGTGGTGGCGATCATCTTGATCATCGCCGCGATTGCTATCCCGAACCTGTTGCGTGCACGTATTGCGGCGAACGAGTCGTCCGCCGTGGCATCGGTTCGCACCTTGAACACAGCTCAGATTTCGTACAACTCGGCTTACCCAACGGTGGGATTTGCGTCCACCCTCGGCGCTCTTTCCGGCACCAGCTGCACTCCGCCTAGCTCCACTGGCGCGTGCTTGATCGATACCACGCTGGCGGCCGGCACCAAGAGCGGCTACACCTTCAGCATGACGGGCGTGAGCGGCACTCCGTCTTCCACCTATCAGGCGATCGCAACCCCGTTGACGGCTAACCAGACGGGCGTGCGCTCTTTCTGTTCGTTCGCAGACGCAGTGGTTCGCTACAACATGGCGGCCATCACCTCCTGCGACACCACGCAGACCCCGCTGCAGTAAGTTTGATTTTGGCAAAGTACCTGGGGGAGGGTACCAGCCGGGAAAAAGCAGAGGAGCAATCCTCTGCTTTTTTTATTTTTGTCGGATACCTTCAGGTGGAACTTCTTAAAACACCGCATGCTTCAAGACAAACTTTGTCAGTCTGACTCTGACATTTCATCCCAGAAAATCGAGAGCGGCTGAGATAGTACTGTGGGGCAGGAAGCCGCCGAAAACCCCAGGTTCGGCTCCAGCCAAGATCCCCTCCAGAAGACATCTGACTTCCGTCACTGAGGCTCTGGCCGCATTTCTCCGATGAATGGTTCATGCCACCAAAGCTGCGCTCCGTGGCCAAAAGGAAAAATGTCAGATGCGGAAACAAAAAGGCTTTTCACTCATCGAGTTGCTGATCGTGGTGGCGATCATCCTGATCATCGCCGCGATTGCGATACCCAACCTGTTGCGCGCGCGTATTGCGGCGAATGAATCGTCCGCCGTGGCCTCGATTCGCACGCTGAACACAGCTCAGATTTCGTATAACTCCGCCTACCCGACGGTGGGCTTTGCTTCCACCCTGGGGGCTCTGTCGGGCACGGGCTGCAATCCGCCAGACTCCACCCAAGCTTGCTTGATCGATACCACGCTGGCGGCGGGCAGCAAGAGCGGCTACACCTTCAGCATGACGGGCGTAAGCGGCACTCCGGCCTCCACCTATCAGGCGATCACATCCCCGTTGGCGGCTAATCAGACGGGCGTACGGTCTTTCTGTTCGTTCGCGGACGCGGTGGTTCGCTACAACATGGCGGCCATCACCTCCTGCGACACCACCCAGACCCCACTGCAGTAAGTTTGATTTTGGCAAAGTACCTGGGGGAGGGTACCAGCTGGAAAGAAGCAGAGGAGAAATCCTCTGCTTTTTTTGCTTTTGCAGTTTGGGAAGTTTGACTGGGCTTTCCGCACCGCTGGCGCCTCGTGCCTTCACCCCGTCAGGCACTTCTGGAACGTGAGTTCGACATGGTAGGTTGGATTTTCCCTCACGCCATGCCCAGTGCGAACTCAATCCGCGAATCCCGTCTCTCCCTTGTGATTCGCGCCTCCGTGTGCGCCTTGCTCGGCGTACTTGCCCTGACTGCGGGCACGCACCTGGATTTCAGGCAGCCCTTTGTCGGATACGGCTTCGGCGGCGCCTTCCTTCTTTACCTTGTCGCGGAACGCATCCCGAAGCGCCTGACGATACTCGCAGCCCTGGGCGCCTTGTTTACGGCTTGGGTGGTATGGGGACGCTACCAGGATCTGGCGACGCTGCTGGTGCAAGTCCTGGGCGCCTTCGGACTGGCCAGCCTGCTTCTGTTTAGTTGCGTGATCGTTTGCAACGGCCGGAATGGCGAACCCGCGGCTTACCGCGCCCTGTTGCCAGCGGCCGTGCTGGCGTTCTTTGTGCTGGCGTCGCAGTACTCGCTCAACATGGCTTCCCTGCTCCATCGGAACACGTATGATCTCTATGCGTTCGCCTTCGACGGCAGTCTTGGCTTCGAACCCAGCTTTGCGCTGGGACGGTTTTTGAATTCCCATCCGTATCTGTTTCCGTTTATGAAGGTGAGCTACGAGGGCATTCTTTTGGCCATGGCTGCGCTCTACGCTGGTTTCATGCGCCGCCGGGACAAGCCAATCTGGGAGATCATCGAGGTACTGTTTGCCTCGGCGATGGTGGGCTATGCCTTCTTCAGCATTTTTCCGGTATGCGGCCCGCGCTATGCCTTTGGGCGCGACTTTCCCGACCTGGTCGTTCCCTACGCGTCCTTCCATCGGTTGGCATTGGCCAAGGTGCCAGTATCATGGCTTTTTCCGCGCAACGGCGTACCATCCCTGCACCTGACTTGGGCGCTTTTGATTTGGCTCAACACTAGAAGCCTGCCCCGCTGGGCTCGATGGGCGGCCTGGGCGCTCGTATTGGCTACCGTTTTCGATACCCTCGCCAGTGGAGAGCACTATCTCTTCGACCTGGTGGTGGCTTTGCCGTTTACCTTGTGGATGCAGGCATGGATGGCGCGTACCGTCAGCATCCAGGACCGGCGAAGATGGCTTCCCGCGCTATGTGGATGCGCCCTGTTTCTGGCCTGGCTTGCGCTAGGGCGATTCGGCTTTCGCCTGATGATGATCGGCCGCACCGTGCCCTGGTTGCTGGTAGCAGTGTCTTCGACGGTCTCCATCGTCTGGGCGATGAGGTTGCCCGCCATGATCCCGGAAATGCAGGCTCATCCCAGAAATGCAGCTGCGACGCACCTGCCGCACACGGACCGGCCTGTTTGCTGACCAAATTGCGGCTTCACCCACAGCCTGGAATGCCAGTGACAAAATTTGGCGCACCGCTTCCCGATTGAACTGTCAAAGTCTGTCAGCCAGCGCTCGCAATGTCTTCACCGAAAACCATCCCAAGCGCCGCCCGCGCGGCTAATTCTTCGAAGAATGCAGCTTTTGATCAAAACCGCGTTACTTTTAGCCAAGCCCCCACGAGCGGTTCATTAACTGCTACTAGTCTTGGGTCGTGGCAGTCGCAGGATTTCGTTTTGGCTAAGTGCCTGGGGGAGGGTACCAGCCAGAAAGAGGCAGGGGAGAAATCCTCTGCTTTTTTTATTGCTGGCTATTTTGGTTGGTAGCAGGGGCGGGATTTTGTTCCGAAATCCTGTAACCACTGACATAAATTGTCATTTCCGAAGTCCAGACGGTTGAGAAAAGCGACCCTCCCGGACTGGAGCCGGCCAATTGCATAGCATTTCCAAGGGCATACGTTTGGAGTGGCGAGAAGATGAGTCCGGCAGGAAAAATGCAACAACTGTCTTGGATTTGGTATTAGTGCGCGACACCAAATGAGGAAATGCAATGCGAAGCAGCAAGGGATTCTCGCTCATTGAACTCTTAATTGTCGTAGCCATCATTCTGATCATCGCTGCGATTGCTGTGCCCAGCTTTCTGCGGTCACGCATTTCGGCCAACGAATCGGCGGCGGTGGCCGCGCTCCGCACTTTGAACTCGGCGCAGATTTCGTACAATTCCGCCTATCCGACGGTGGGTTTTGCATCCACTCTAGGGGCTCTATCGGGCGCGGGCTGCAATCCGCCAGACTCCACCCAAGCTTGCTTGATCGATACCGTGCTGGCGGGTGGCCAAAGAAGCGGATACTCCTTCCAGCTCACCAATGTGAGCGGCACCCCGGGTTCAACCTACAATTTTATCGCCAGCCCGATCACATATAACTATTCTGGAATGCATTACTATTGTTCGTTCGGCGATGCGGTAATTCGCGTCAGTCCGAACACGATTACGACTTGCGATGGCACGGTCCCGCCGCAAAACTAGCGCTGCCGGCGGCGCAGATTCCCCTGGCCTGCCGCGGTTCCAGTGAGCGGTTTACCTTCGTAACCCTCGCGCGTACCCGAATGCCGCAGGGTACTTCCGCATTGCTTATAATTCTTTTCGTAGGATTCCACATCCAACTCCACGTAAGGGGCTTGCTGATCCGCGCGTAGCCATGGCTGCGATTGAAATTCTCGATCTGGAAAAGAGTTATCTAGTCGGATTCTGGCGCAAGCGGCCGAAACTCGCCCTGCGTCCACTGCGCCTCACCATCGAAGAGGGAGAGGTGTTCGGCTTCCTCGGTCCCAACGGCGCGGGCAAGACTACCACTCTCAAGCTCTTGATGGGCTTGGTATTCCCCACTGCTGGAAGCGCCCGGATTCTGGGGATGGACATGGACGATCCGCGGGTGAAATCGCAGATTGGTTTCCTGCCCGAACAGCCCTACTTCTACGACCACCTCAGTGCGCGCGAATTGCTCAACTACTACGCACAGCTTTCGGGAGTTCCAGCAAAGGGCCGCTCAGCGCGAGTGGAGCAGATGCTCGAGCGCGTGGGCTTGAGCGATGCAGCGAGCTTGCAGTTGCGGAAGTTCTCCAAGGGCATGCTGCAACGGGTAGGATTGGCGCAAGCGATCCTGCATGATCCGAAGCTGGTGTTTCTCGATGAGCCCATGTCGGGACTGGACCCGATGGGGCGGCGCGAGGTTCGGGATCTGATCCAGCAACTGCGCTCCGAAGGCAAGACGGTATTCTTTTCGACCCACATTCTGTCGGACGCGGAGGCGCTTTGCGATCGCGTCGGCGTCATTCACCAAGGTGAGCTGCGCGGAGTGGGCGCGGTCGCGGAATTGACTTCCGAACGGCAGGCCAAGATCGAGATTATTTTCTGTGCGACCAAAGTCCCCGCGAGTTTGACCAGCCTGGGGGCCGAGGCCAGCGTCAGCGGCGACATGGTGAACGCGGTGTTGCCCGAAGAGCAGCAGGATGCCGCGCTCGAAGTGCTGCGGCGCGAGCGCCTCAAACTGATCTCCCTGACTCCGGTTCGCCGTTCGCTCGAGGAGTATTACATTCAGAAACTCCGCCCCGCTGAAGGACAAAAAAGCGAAATCGCCAAGGCAGACGACCAGAGAAACGACGCCCGGATGGAAGCAAGCCGGAAAGGGGTGGGTGCGTGAACTCTCGCATCGGATACATTGCGTTCAACACCTTTCGCGAGGCGGTCCGCGACCGCGTTCTGTACAACCTGATTGCGTTTGCTCTGTTGCTTTCCGGGGCGGCGGTTCTTGTCGGAGAAATTTCCATCGACATCGAGCGCCTGGTGGTCGTCAACCTCGGCCTGACCGCGGTATCGCTGTTCGGAGTGGTGATCGCCATTTTCATTGGCATTGGCCTGGTTTCAAAAGAGATCGATAAACGCACGCTCTACACAGTCCTGTCGCGGCCGGTCCGCCGCTGGGAGTTCGTGGTCGGTAAATTCTTTGGGCTTACAGGAACGCTGGTCGTGAACACCTTTTTCATGGCGATCGGCGTGTTGCTCGCGCTGTTTTACGTGGCGCACAAGTTCGAAAAAATGGATGTGTGGGTGCTCGCCGCGCTCTACTTCATCGTGCTTCAATTTCTGATCGTGTGCGCCCTGGCCTTGTTTTTTTCCACTTTTTCGACACCGCTCATGGCGGCAGTCTTCACCTTCGCCCTGTTCGTAATCGGAAGCCTGTCGGAGGATTTGCGCGGCTTTGCCCGCATCACTCAGGGACTGGGAGGCTGGCTGGCAACTGGCATCGCCTACATGGTCCCAAATTTTTCCGCTCTCAACGTCATCAACCAAGTGGCACACGGCGACCCCGTACCCGGACGTCTGATCCTCTACAACACCGTCTACGCGCTGCTATATTCGGCCATGGCCATCTCCGGAGCGGTGCTGATCTTCCAGCGCCGGAATCTGAAATGAGTAGCACGCGACGCGTCAACCTGGTCGCGGGCGCGGTGCTGCTCATTTCCATGGCCGGAGCGCTGGCTATGCTTTCCGCTATCGACCGTCTGCGGCCTGCATCCATACCGCAGCAAGCTCTCTATCTGCGCTCTTCCAAGGTGCTGCGCCGGTTGAGCCTCGGCTACACCGGCCTGCTGGCCGACATTTACTGGACGCGCTCCGTGCAGTATTTCGGAATCCAGCATCACAACGATTCCGGAGACTTCCGCCTGCTGGCGCCGTTACTGGAAGTCACCACCGAGCTCGATCCCAAGCTTCTGCCCGCGTACCAGTTTGGAGCCAACTTTCTGGCTCCGAAACCGCCGAGCGGCGCGGGCTTGCCAGGAGCCGCGCTCTCACTCATAAAATATGGAATCGAGCACAATCCCGACCAATGGCGCCTCTACTACAACTTGGGGTTTATCTATTACACCGAGTTCAAGGACTACGCCAAGGCGGCCGACGCATTCAGGCAGGGAGCAATGCTTCCCGTGACCAGTGAATACATGCCCATCCTGGCGGCGCGAATGGCGCAGCATGCCGGCGAATTCGACACGGCGCGCATGTTATGGGTCACCACCTACCAGAGCACTCAAGAAGCCCGCATCCGGCAAAATGCGGTCGAACATCTGCTCGCGCTGCAGGTGGATGAAGAAGTCACGCAACTGGAGCGGGTAATCGAAAAATACCGCCAGCAGAGCGGGCAATTCCCCACCAGCATGGGCGATCTGGAGCGCGCGGGATTTATCCGTGGGACGCCAACCGATCCGAAGAATCACCCCTACCAACTAATGGCGAATGGCCGTATCGAAGTGCAGGGTCCGCAGAAGATCCCCTTCATCACCAAAGGCCTGCCGCCAGGCATGTCTCCCCCGCAGCCCCCGCCGGAGATTCCACCAGAATCGAAGTGAAGGGCTAATAGCGAAGAGCAGTTTCTTGCTAGCATCCTTGCGTGTCCCCAAATTCTCCGCAATCGCTTTGGAGAGCTTTAAGCAACTGGCGGCGCGAGCAGACGCAAGAGAAGGGCGCGGCGAGCGCAACGTCCCTGCTGCTCCGCAACCTGTGGAGCTTTGTCCGTGAATCGACTCCCGAGCGCCGTCGCCAGCGCTATGGTGACATGGAGTACGACTGGAAACACCGCGTCAACACCACCAGCGGCACGGTGGGCTGGCGAGCGCGGCTGTTGGGAATGTTTCACTCCCCCTATCAACCAACCGACCCGGCTCTGTTTCAAGAAATGATGACAAGCCTGCCCATCGCCTTCGAGCAATTCACCTTCGTCGATCTGGGATCGGGCAAGGGACGCACGCTGCTGATGGCCTCGGAGTATCCGTTTCGGAAAATTGTGGGAGTGGAATTGCTGGCGGAACTGCATCACGCGGCCGAGGAAAACATTCGCGCGTATCGAAACCCGGCCCAGCGCTGCCGCCAGATCGAATCGATAATGGCCGACGCCCGCGAATTCGAATTGCCCGCCGACCCGCTCGTGCTCTATCTCTTCAACCCGTTGCCCAAACGCGAACTATCTGAAGTTTTGCAACGCTTAGCGAAGTCGCTGGAACAAGCCGCGCGCCCGGTTTGGGTGGTCTATCACAATCCCTTGCACGAAACTATGCTTGGCGCGTCGGGCTTTCTGGAAAAAGTTAATGGAACGCCGCAATATTCCGTGTACAGAGCGATCATTAGACCGGGTTCCTAACTGCAAACTGGAAGACGGCCGCAGTTGCTTCCTTCTTTGCTCTGCCCTCGCCCCCGGCGTTACACTTCGGACTATGAATACGACGAACCAACCGAATGTGAAGTTTGTGCAAACTCCCGATTACCGCGAGGCCTATGCTAACAGCGTGCAGATTCGGGTGAACGTGTGGGATTTTTTCCTGGTTTTTGGGACCATGCAGCAGAGCTCGGAGGCGCAGGTGGAACTGCGAAACTTTCAGGGAATTTATCTCAGCCCGCAGCAGGCCAAGGCGCTGATGGCGCTCCTGCAGCAGAATGTGGCGAACTACGAGGCCGCCTTCGGGGAGATCAAACTTGATCCGCGGGCTCCGGTTGGACCCGTGCACTGATGGCGACTTGGACGCCGGCGCAATCCGATCAGCGGCCCGATCCAAGGAAACACTCTTCGCCGACGGGTTCTCCCGCAGACGCATGGACGCAGCAGTTTCTGCTGTTTGCGCTGTTCTTTGCGGGCTTGATGCTGATCCATGCGCCGCTGCTCCGGTTGCCCTATTTTTGGGATGAAGCTGGTTATTACGTGCCGGCAGCGCGCGATCTATTTCTTTCCGGCACGCTCATTCCGCATTCCACGTTAACCAATGCGCATCCTCCGCTGGTGATGGCTTATCTGGCGCTGGCTTGGCGCTTTTTTGGATATTCCACGCTGGTCACGCGCACCGCCATGCTGGCGATGAGCGCATTCGCGCTTTTGGGACTGTTTCGGCTGGCGCGGATCGCCGCCGATTTTTCCGTGGCTTGGGCAACCACATTGTTGGTGGCGCTCTATCCGGTGTACTTCACTCAGAGTTCGATGGCCACGCTTGATTTGACCGTTGCCGGATTTACGTTCTGGGCCCTGGGCCATTATGTCGCCAGTCACAAAGAAAATCATCCGTGGAAGATGGCGCTATGGTTTTCGCTGGCGGCTTTGGCCAAAGAGACGGCGATCCTGGCTCCGCTGGCTCTGTTCTGCTGGGAAGTGCTGGGTTATTTCATGCGCCCGCGATGGCTGGAAGTTCTTCCACCTGGGCGGCAGCGCTCACGCTTGTTTTATTTGCTGCTACCAGTCGTGCCGCTGGTTTGCTGGTACGCCTATCACTATTCGAAGACGGGCTTCCTGCTGGGGAATCCTGAATTTTTTCGCTACAACGTTGCCGCTACGCTCAATCCTCTGCGCGTGCCGCTGGCTTTCGGGTTGCGGCTGTGGCAACTATTTGGATATTTCGGTTTATACCTGCTTACGATCGCGGGATTGCTGGCGATGCTTCGTCCGCCGCTGAAGGAGGGTGGGGTTGCTCGTCCGCGGATTCCATTCTCGATGCAGGCGGCATTTCTTTTTGTAGTAATCGCTTACCTGGTTTTCATGTCGGCTGTGGGCGGCGCAGTGCTCGCTCGTTACATGTTGCCAGTCGTGCCGCTGGTGATTCTTTTGATGGTCTCGACTTTGTGGCGGCGGGCGCGGTATTGGAAACTGATCGTGGCAGCAGTAGCCATCGCGTTTGTTGCGGGACTGTTCAGCAACCCCCCTTACGGATTCTCGCTTGAAGATAATCTGGCTTATCGCGATTACGTTGTGATGCATGTGGAGGCTGGTCGTTTTTTGGCGATGCGATATCCGGGGACGCGCGTTTTGACGGCATGGCCCGCGTCGGACGAAATAACCCGGCCTTGGCTGGGCTATGTCAGTGCCAGTGCCAGTTCCAACGCCGGTGCGGTTTTCCGCGTCCTGCGCATCGAGGATTTTTCCGCTCCCCAGATCGACCTGGCTGCTAGAGCTCGCGGGCAATATGACTTGGCTCTGGTGTTTTCGACTAAGTACGAGCCGGCGCATCCGTTGCTGGAGGGTTGGGGATTTTGGCAGCGCATGAAGGAGAGATTCTTTGGCTATCATCGCGACCTATTGCCCGAGGATATTGCCCAGCGACTGGGGGGGACGATTGCCTATCACAACGAACGGGACGGGCAGTGGATCGCGGTGATTGCGCTGCAACAGTGAGCCTCGTGTAAGGACTCGGCTCGGCCCAGTCCAAGCGGGGCACAGTCCCGCTACCACACATGCACAGCCATTGCTTTCAAATCCCCATCAAGTGGCAGGAATGCGTCTTGACTATGACCCAGACGGGCTTACCGGGGGCCAGTTGCAGAGCGTCGCGCGCGGCTAGCGTCAAGTGCACTTCAAACTCCGTGCCGGAGCAATCTACTATCGCCGCAACGATGACGTCTCTCTGCGGCAGTCGCCGGATGATGCCGCGCAAGACGTTGCGTGCGCTCAGTCCGTGTGGCTCTTCGGTGGCCAGCAGCAGATCGCCGGCGCGTATGCCCACGCGCAGACGCGAGCCGACCTCGGCTCGAACCAACGGAGTCTCTAGTTCGACTTCGCCGCTGCCGAGGCGACAGGTCATGGTGCCGCGAGCTTCATGTAGTGACAGCACCTTGGCGTCGAAAATGTTTTCAAATCCTGACAGGTGCGCTACCGTCTCCAGTCGCGGGGCTCGCATCACTTCGTGGGGCTGGCCTTGCGCTACGATTCTTCCCGCGTCCAGCATGATCACTTCATCTCCCAGGGCAAATACTTCTTCTCCGTTGTGAGTGACGAAGAGAATCGGGACGCGGTGATTTTGGTTCCACTGCCGCAGATCGTCTACAAGAAGCGACTTCGTCGGACGATCAAGCGCGGCTAGGGGTTCATCGAGCAGCAGCGCTCGGGGTTCGGTCACCAGCGCCCGAGCCAAGGCTACTCGCTGGCGCTCGCCCCCGGAAATTTGTGCTGGCCGCCGGCCGCGCACGTGTCCAATGCGAAAGAGGTCGAGTATTTCGCGGCTGCGCGCTTGACGCTCGGTCGCGCTCAGCGCGCGTAGACCGTAGGCGACATTTTGCTCGGCGGTCAGGTGAGGGAAAAGAGCCAGATCCTGATGCACATATCCGATGCGGCGCTTCCAGGCGGCTACGTTCTGCTTCTTCTCCGAATCGTAAAAGCCTTCGCCGCCTACGGCGATGCGGCCTTCGTCGGGATCGGTCAGTCCGGCAATGCAATCTAGCAGCGTCGTTTTTCCAGCGCCCGATGCGCCGAAGAGAATCGTGAACCCGGCGAGCGCACGAAAATGGACATTCAGATTGAAGCTGCCTTCGGGATTCGGAAAGCGCTTGCGGATGCGGACTTCGAGATCGGCGGAAATTGCAGGCAGTGATGTTGGCGGCGCGGAGGGTGACGCGCTAGCAACTGTCGATTTTATTTCCACGGGCCAACCACCCAGGGACGCCGGTTTACTCCATAGACGATCGACAACACAACAAACGAGATGATCAACAAGACGAGAGCCGTCTGGTTCGCGCTCGAATAATTTGCCGCTTCTACCTGATCGTAAATATCGATGGAGATGGTGCGGGTTACGCCGGGAATATTCCCTCCGACCATGAGCACAACTCCGAATTCGCCTAGCGTGTGCGCGAAGCTGAGCGCAAATCCCGTAACCAGCCCGGCTTTGGAGAGAGGAAGCACGATGCGGCGAAAAGTCTGCACCGGCGAGTGGCCGAGCGATGCCGAGGCTTGAAGCAGTTTGCGATCGACGGCTCCGAATGAAGTGGCGAACGGCTGCACCGCGAAGGGCAGACTATATAACAACGATCCGATCACCAGGCCTTCAAAAGTAAAGGCCAGGGTGTAGCCGGTGAGCGACTCCCACCAGCGCCCAAGCGGGCTGCGCGAACCTAACGCTACCAGAACATAAAAACCTAGTACAGTTGGCGGAAGGACAATAGGGAGCGCGACCGCGGCTTCGACGAGAAATTTCCAGCGCCTGCGCGAGTAGGTCAGCCAGTAGGCGATGGGGATTCCGATGGCCAGCAAGAGCGTCGAGACGATGCCCGCTAGACGCACCGTTAGCCAGAACGCCTCCCAGTTCATTTCATTCTTCCTCCGTTGGTAGGCTTCTCCGACGGCAAACTGAAGCCGTAACTGGTTAGGAGCGCGGAGGCTTCGGGGCTGCGCAAGAAGTCGAGGAATTTGCGGGCGGCTTCCTGATGTCTGGATTTCGAAAGCACGACGGCTGCCTGATTCAGCGTGGGATAGGCATCGAGTGGGACCGTCCAGTAGCGGCCTTTATCTTTCATTGCCGGCGCAAGCGCGTGGGAAAGCGCGACCAGTCCGGCTTGGGCGTTCCCGGACTCCACGAACTGCGCCGCCTGCGAGATATTTTCACCCACGACCAAGCGGCTTAAGACTTGATCGTAGATTCCGAAGTGGCGCAGAGTGGCGGCGGCTGCTCGGCCGTAGGGCGCGGTTGCGGGATTTGCTACTGAAATCTTTTTTACCGACGGATCGAGTAATGCCATGATGCCTAGCTTGGATAAGTCGAGCGGTGAGTCGTTCGGAACCCACAGTACTAGCCGGCCTACGGCATAACGGTAGAGTGTGTCTTTCGCCGCCAACCCTTCGGCTATCAGCTGTTGCGGGTAGTCTTCGTCAGCAGAGAAAAAAACGTCGAAGGGTGCGCCGTTGCGTATTTGATTGGTCAGATTGCCGGACGCACCGAAGGATA
The DNA here is from genome assembly GCA_963785265.1 of uncultured Acidobacteriaceae bacterium. GTDB lineage: Bacteria > Acidobacteriota > Terriglobia > Terriglobales > Acidobacteriaceae > Acidiflorens. The sequence goes on from CAWAUN010000002.1 coordinate 100,343, forward strand.
GCTTCACCGTTTGCCCGGTCTTTTTCGTGTAGGTATCGACCAGTTGCGGAAGCGCGGCACTCATGTCGGCCGCCGCGGCGACGGTGATTTCCTGCGCGGCTGCGAAGGAAGCACAAAGAATCAGAGACGCTGTAAGTTTAGAGAGTAGTGTCATGGTTTCTGTCAGATTTTGTCATCCCGGGCGAAGCGAGGGATCTGCCGCTCGCCGCCAAATGCAGATCCCTCGCTTCGCCCGGGATGACAATTCGTGAAAGGTATAGATCATACACCGGTCGGGAGGCTGACTCCTGTTAGAGGCTCTCACACAAGTTTCGTTTTCGATAACGGAAGCTCGCGCACTCGCTTGCCGGTGGCCGCAAATACCGCGTTATAGATTGCCGGCGCGATCGGCGGCAAACCCGGTTCGCCTACTCCGGCGGGCGGCGCGTCGCTCTCCACAATATGCACTTCGATGTGCCTTGGTGCACGGTTCATGCGCGTAATCGGATAATTGTGAAAGTTGCTTTGGTCGATGACCCCGTTGGTCGCCGTAATCTCGCTAAACAAGGCGAGGCTCGTTCCAAACACGGCGGCGCCCTCGAACTGATTTCGGATGTTGTCGGGGCTGACGATGGTACCGGCATCGAGCGCGGTCCACACATTCGGAATATGAACCTGTCCGCGGTCATCGACTTCAACTTCAACTACGGTCGCTACATACGTATAGAAGGAGCGGTGAGCTGCGATTCCCATGCCGCGGCCTTTGCCCATCGGTCGTTTTCCCCATCCCGATTTCTCGGCTGCGATTTCTACCACACGCCGCAAGCGGGCGGTTTCTAGCGGATAATTTTTGGCTTCTTCCGCTTCGTCTCCCGTAAGGTCGAGTTTGACTGTGCGCGACGGGCCAATCAGATCGAGCAGATATTGGACTGAATCTTTGTTGGCGTTGTGCGCCAGCTCGTCGGCGAAGGAGTGAATTGCGAAGGCATGATAGATATTCGCTACGCTGCGCAGCCATCCTATGCGCACGTGGAAGTCGGCGGGACCGTTCTCGGCGCGATGGTTTGGAATATCGAAGGGGAGATTGTTCCATCCCAGACCCATTTCATCGAGCGCGTAAGTTGCCGAGGCGTCGAAGGTCGAACCGATGGGCGGATACACGGTGCGCTGTAACCACGCGGATGGCTTGCCATCCGGCCCCACCGCGGCCTTCATGTATATCGCGGCTACGGAGTGAAAATAGTCGAAGCGAATATCGTCTTCTCGACTCCAGACTACTTTCACCGGCTTGCCCAATTGCTTGGACAGAACGGCAGCTTCCGCCACCTGGTCGGGCTTCGATTTGCGTCCGAAGCCGCCACCGAGAAGCGTAACGTGGCACGTTACATCTTCTTTCTTGATGCCGAGGACGCTAGCAATCGTCTCCTGCACAGCTTGCGGATTCTGGGTGGAGGCCCACGCCAGAACTTTTCCATTGCGATATTCGGCTACGGCTACTGGCGGCTCCATGGACGCGTGTGCAAGGTGCGGCGTGTAATACTCGGCCTCGACTATTTTTATTCCGGAGTCGGCTCCGGCCTTAGCAAATGCGGCATCCACATCGCCGACGTTGCGTACTACTTTGCCGGGTTGGCGGGAAGTGGCTTCGAGAGCCTTGCGAAAGGGCTGCGAGTTGTAGACCGCGTGCGGACTACTATTAACGTCCCATTCGATCTTAAGACTCTTGCGTCCTTTGAACGCCGCATAGGTGTTGTCGGCGATTACGGCGACTCCGCCTAACGGCTGGAACAGGTGCGGCGGTTTGAAGGTCTCGATGGTCAACGTCCTCTGAACACCGGGGACTTTTAGCGCGGCCTTGTCATCGCAGGACTTGATCTTCTGCCCGAGTACGGGCGGATGCTCGACCGAGGCATAGACCATCCCGGGCATAGTCGCGTCCATGCCAAAGATGGCTTGACCGGTGACAATCTCGGGCAGATCGAAGAGCGAATTGCTCTCCTTGCCGATGTAGCGCCATTCTGAGCGTTGCTTGAGCGCCACACTTTCTTTTTTCGGAACCGGGAGCTTGGCAGCAGCAGCAGCAACTTCGCCGTATCCCAATTTGCGGCCACTAGACTGATGCACAACGAAATGCGGTTCGGTGGTGCAGTCTTTAGTCGAGACATTCCACTGTGCGGCTGCGGCTGTGATCAGCATGGCGCGTCCGGTAGCGCCGACCTGGCGCATCAGATCGAAGTTGCTGCGGACGGAGTGCGAACCATCGGTATCCTGATCGCCATATTTCGGATCGCCGATTGCCTGCTCGATGTTTACTTTCGACCAGTCGGCATCGAGTTCGTCGGCAACTACGAGCGGCAACGCCGTGCGGCTGCCGCATCCCATTTCCGAGCGATGGGCTACGATGGTGACGGTGCCATCGGACGCGATTGACATCCAGAGGCTGGGCTCAAAGGGCGGCGCGGGCGTGTCGCCTTGCGCGGCCCATAGCGGCTCAGGAATGAAGCGCGCGCTCAGCACGAAAACGCCGCTGGCTAATGCGCCTTGCAGAAAACCGCGACGGCTGAAATTCCCGCCGACCTGACGGCTGACATTTTCAATGAGCTTCATGCCGTCTCCTTCGCCGCCTGATGGATGGCCGCTCGAATTCGCTGATAGGTTCCGCAACGGCAGAGATTGCCCGACATGGCTGTGTCGATATCCTGGTCGCTGGGATTCTTGTTCTCTTTCAACAGTGCAATCGCCTGCATGATCTGACCGGTCTGGCAGTAGCCGCATTGCGGGACCCGAATCTCGATCCACGCTTTTTGCACGGGATGCATCGGTGCAATACCCTCAATGGTCGTGATCTCGGCGCCGCTGACCTCTTTCATCGGAGTGACGCAGGAGCGGATGGCCGCGCCGTTCTGGTGAACCGTGCAGGCTCCGCATAGCGACATGCCGCAGCCGAACTTGGTTCCGGTAAGTTGCGCCACGTCGCGCAAATACCAGAGCAGCGGCATGTCGGGATCGCCGTCAAACGTCTTCTCTTTGCCGTTCACTTTGAAACGGATCATGGGCTCCTCGTGGGCGATACTGCCGAATAGATTTCCATATCGTAGTCGCAGAGCGCGAAATGTGGAAGACTAGTCAAGGTTTTCCCTGTGATTCCCCTCTGCTCTCCGTGGTTCAAGGTTTGCGCCGTCATATAATCGTCTGTCCTTCTTGGAGGAAATTTGGCCTACGACGATCTGCGCGACTGGATTCAAGCACTAGACCGAGCCGGCGAACTGAAACGCGTTCGCACGGAAGCGGACCCAATTTTAGAAATTACCGAGATTGCCGATCGGGTTTCGAAGAGCAGAGTTATCGATAAAGACAGGCAGGGAGCGCTTGGCGGCAAGGCTCTTCTCTTCGAGAATGTGAAGGGCTATCCCGGCTCACAACTTCTTATCAACCAGTTCGGATCGGCGCGGCGCATGCGGCTCGCGCTTGAGGTCGACGCGCTTGACGAAATTGCCGAGCGCATTCGCGGATTCATGGATGTGAAGTCTCCGCAAGGTTTTCTCGACAAGGTCAAGATGCTGCCCATGCTTGCCGAGATGGGCAAGTTTTTCCCGAAGACCGTTGCCAGCGGCCCGTGTAAGGACGTGATCAAGCGCGACAACTTCTCGCTGCTTGATTTTCCCATTCTGCAATGCTGGCCAAAGGATGGCGGACGGTTTATTACGCTGCCCTGTGTGATCACGCGCGATCCGAAGACGGGAAAACGAAACGTCGGGATGTATCGCATGCAGATCTATGACGAGCGCACCACGGGCATGCACTGGCAGCGCCAGAAAATTGCGGCGGAACATTACCGCGAGCGCATGCGGCAATCGGTGCAGAACGAGAGTGGTGCGGGCGCGCGCGCGGCGGTCGACATCATGGCTCGCTCTTCGGGCGGTTCAATCCTGGCCCCGGGCGACCGTCCCTCCGGACGCATGGACGTCGCCGTCGCCATCGGAACCGAACCCGCGCTCACTTTTTCCGCTATCGTGCCCGCGCCTCCGGATGTCGAGGAATTTATCATCGCGGGATTTCTGCGGCAAAAACCGGTCGAGTTGGTGAAGTGCGAGACCGTCGATCTGGAAGTTCCAGCTCACTCCGAGATCGTGCTCGAAGGCTACGTCAATCTTGACGAGCTTCGCACCGAGGGGCCCTTTGGCGATCACACAGGCTTTTACTCTCTGGAAGACGAATACCCGGTATTCCACGTCACTTGCGTGACGCACAGGAAAGATCCGATCTATGCGACCACCGTTGTAGGCAAGCCTCCGCAGGAAGACGCGTGGATGGGGAAAGCGGTGGAGCGCATCTTTCTGCCGCTAATGAAGCTGACGATTCCGGAACTGGTGGACATCAATCTGCCGATTGAAGGCGTGTTCCACAACCTGATGATCGTTTCCATTCGCAAGTCCTATCCCGGACAGGCGCGCAAGGTAATGAACGCCATCTGGTCGCTGGGGCAAGCGATGTTCACCAAGTGCATCCTCGTGGTCGACGAGGACGTCGACGTGCAGGATTTGGGCGACGTTACGTTGAAGGTGCTCAATCATATCGATCCGGAGCGCGACATTCAGTTCACCTTGGGGCCCGTCGATTCGCTCGATCACGCGGCGCGGCTGGCGAACTACGGATCGAAGATGGGCATCGATGCTACGCGCAAGTGGTCGACCGAGGGGTTTGAGCGTCCGTGGCCGGATGAGATCGTGATGGACGCCAAAACCCGGGCGCTGGTGGATGGGAAATGGAAGACGCTGGCGCGGGAATTAGGGATGGAGTAGAAAATTCACTCGCATAAAATCTCGCGGGCGCCGAAGGTTCGGCGCCCGCGAATGGGAAATCATCAAACCGCTCGTTACTAGTCATTGTCGGGCGGAACCACCTCAGGGCCGCCATCTTCGGCCTTGGGAAGCCCCGTGAAGTAGGTGCTGTCCTCAATCGAGGGGATGGTGGTGCCGTACGGTTGCGCCGTGGCTTCGCTGAAAAACTCATGCAGATCCGCGCTCGAGCGCTTATCTGCAAAGCCGAGCAAGTGTTCATTGGCGGTGCCAAAGAAAATGCCCTGGATCATGTTCAGAACACTGCCGAAATCTTCGGGCTGCACCGTGCTCACCATCCCCGGCGTGGTATACGCCGATATCACGATAAGCGGAACCCGGAACCCATAGTTGTAGTTGCTGTAAGGGGGCGGGAGGAACCAAGGCTTTTCGTGGTCGTACCATCCTCCCCAATCGTCCCAGGCGAGGACGATCGCGGTGTTGTCCCAATAGCCGCACGCGTTATTGAACCCTCCAATGGCGTTCACAATGGCATCCACATAGGAGGGACCCAGACCCTTGTTCGAGCTGGCATGATCGGACCACTTGCCGTCGGGAATCACCCAGCTGACTTGCGACAAATTGCAGCTCTGGAGGTCGTTCAAGAACGGCACGGCGCCGTAGCTGGCGGTGAAGGGGAAAATCACGTTCGACCAATCCGGGCCACCATTGCATACGGTGTAGGGGTCGCTTCCGGTAGTGTTCGGGTTGCAAATGGCGGCAAACGAACTAGGAGCGTCCCAAATCGAGCCCGGCGCCGGAGCATAGTACTTCCAGGTAACTGCGGGGGGCACCGGCGGCGTATCGAGCACCGTTGCCATGGAATTGTGGGGGTAGCAGAAATCGCCTAACGCGCCGCCGAAAGCGGTTTCCACTCCGCTGGAATTGATCAGGTCGTTCATGGCAGTGGTTTTCGCCAGACAGCCTGCGTAAGCCCCACTTGGGGTGAAGTTCTCCGAAACGAACGTTCCGATGGAATCGTCACTCGCGGTGGGAGCCGAAGTTCCGCTAAACATAAACTGGTGCGCGGGATAACTGGGGCCCTGATTCGTCTGGTACATGTAGTTCGCCCATCCCCAGCGTTTTGCCATGGTGATGTAAGGATCGAGAATGTGGGTGGTGCCCTTGCCGTACGAATTGTTGTATTTCAGCGCTTCCCCGTTATCGACGTACATAAACTGATTCCAGGTCGAGGCGGCGCATCCGAAGATTTCTGCATTCGTCTTGCCGCCGCAACCGGGCACCAGCGGGGTGTCGGCGGTGGCAGCGGTTGACTCCGACACGAACGCGGTATGCGCATGGCTCAGGTCGAAATTGGTTGCCAAGCCCACCGGCATCAGAGGTACCTGCGTGCCGGAGGCGTTCACATAATAGTTTTGGATGTCATAGGGCACGCCGTTCGAACCGGTGAGACCGTAAAGTCCCTGGAAGAGGTTATCGGGCGTGCGGTTCTCCTGGAAAACGATTACGACGTGGTTGATCTGCGATGGAAATTGAGCCTGGGCGACGGCTCCAAGTAGAGCCGCTACGAATAGAAAGCGGGCTGAGCGTTTCATCGGCTTCTCCTGTGGGTGCAACGACGCTGGTGCATGGACGGACTGTTCTCGCCGGCGAGCGTGGTGGCTGGCTAAGGTGTGAGCAGCCGCGTACGAAAGTGGCTCATCATGTACCCGGCGGGAACGGTTGTCAAGAGCGGGGTTCGCGACGAACGGGCCCCCCCGCGCTCTTTCGTCAGCAGTTCCAATTCTTCCGGAGTCTTGGGCCAATCTTCTCGCAGCAGACGCGACAGGGCGCGGTCCGCCAGCAGCTTTCCTCCGGTCTGACAGGTGGGACAATAGTTGGTTTCGTTGGCGGCGTAGCGGATGCGCTGAATCTTTGCCTGGCAGCGCGGACACGGTTCTTTGTAGCGGCCATGGACTGCCATTTCTGGGCGAAAGGCGGTCACCTCAGGGAAATTGTTGCCGGTCTCTTGCCGCAAGCGCTCCGTCCATTGCAGGAGGCTGGTGCGCGCAGCAGTAAACAGACGTTCGATTTCTTCGGGCTTTAGCTTTTGTGTTAGCGCAAACGGGGAGAGGCGCGCTTCAAAAAGAATCTCGTCGGAGTAGGCGTTGCCGATGCCGCTAAGCAATCGTGGATCAGTTAGAGCCCGCTTGAGCGTGTGGTTCGACGAGGTGAGTGCCGCCGTAAAGTGCTCCAGATCCGACTCCAGAACTTCGAGGCCTCCAGCATCGAGCAGGGCAAGTCCCTCTTCTCCGGCCACTACGTGCAGGGAGGCGCGCTTTTGCGAACCGGCCTCAGTCCAGAGCAGAGTTCCGTTGGCAAAATCGAAGGCCGCCAGCCCGCGTGGGGGTGAGACCTTGGCATCGCGCTTGCGCCAGTGCAGACGGCCGGCAATCATCAGGTGCAGGACTAGCCAAAGATCGTTGTCCAGGCCGATGCAGATTCGTTTGCCGAGGCGACGCAATTGAACGACTTCTTTACCCGCTGCTTCAGAGACCGGCGGAGTCGCGGTGCGCAATAGGAACGGGCTGGCGATGCGCATGCGGTCGAGGCGCTCGCCTTGAATGCGTTGCTTCAGGGCATCGATGTAGACGACAATATCAGGCAGTTCGGGCACGGGCAAAGGCCTTGATAAATTCTCTGACGATGGTACATCCACTGTATCTCGGCGGCTAAAGGCAAAGCGGTTGATGCGCGTTGCCAACTTGTGTTCTCATTAGGGGATGACACGGCCCGTGGGGGCCGATCTGCGCTGCTCTAACCTCAACTCGCAACCTCGTAATTTGAGCGGAATACCAGAGGAGAACAATCATGAAAAAAGTCCACTACATTCCCAAGGGATACAACACGGTTACTCCTTACCTTGTGATCAAAGGCGCGGCGAAAGCCATCGACTATTACAAGAAGGTTTTTGGGGCGACCGTCGCCGTGCGCATGGACGCTCCCGATGGCCGGGTGGGGCACGCCGAGTTGCAAATCGGCGACTCGCGCATCATGCTGGCAGATGAAAATCCTCAGATGGGCTACCGCAGCGCCGAGAGTATAGGAGCGTCTCCGGTGAGCCTGTATGTATACCTCCCTGACTGCGACGGAGTGGTCGCCAAGGCAGCATCGGAGGGCGCAAAGATTCTCAAGCCGGTCGCCGACCAGTTCTATGGCGATCGCTCCGGCTTCATCCAGGATCCGTTCGGACATCTTTGGGGCATCGCAACGCACAAGGAAGACTTGTCGCCCAAGGAGATCGATGAACGCGCCCGGAAGGCTATGGCGGCGGCTTGAGGACGGCTCTTGGCTGTTGGCTCTTAGCTCTTGGCTTCAAGACCCAATTCTCAACCAACGTAGACAGACGGGAACACCGGAAGAACCCTCGTTGGCTGAGAGTCTTGGGTCTTGATGACATCCATGCTTCGTGTCACTGCAACTCACAACCTTAGAAAGGAACTCTCCCATGCTTTCTGCTGGTAATCCGTTTCCGAATTTTTCGCTGCCTAATCAGAACGGCAAAACCATGAAGCTCTCCGATTTCGCGGGGCAGTGGCTTATCGTTTATTTTTACCCGAAAGACGACACGCCGGGATGCACCATCCAGGGCAAGTCGTTTACCGCGACCAAGGCCGATTTCGACGCTGCCGGAATCAAAGTGCTGGGCGTAAGTGCCGACGACGTTACCTCGCACCGGAACTTCACCCACAAGTTTGCTTTTACCATCGACTTGCTTTCCGACACCGATTCCACATTGATGAAGACGCTCGGCCTCGGCCAGGCGGAATGGAAGGGGATGAAATTCTGGGAGCGCACCACTTTTGTCATTGATCCGCACGGTGTAATTCGCAAGGTGTACGAGAAGGTGAACCCGGAAGGCCATGAGAAGGTGCTGCTCGACGACATTAAAGGGATGATGGCAAAGGCGGCATAGAGGAAATCAGAGTATAGGAAATCAGAGTAGAGACGCGGCTTGCCGCGTCTCTTTTGCCAGGCGGCCGCTGCTGCCGCTCCACGGGCGGCGCAGCATGGCTGACAAGCCCTCGGCCAGCGCCGACGGCAGGATTTTGCGCAACCTTGGGCGCAGGTCGCGATAGCCCTGGGTTCCGCCAAAGAGATCGCTCAACAGATCGCGGATGCTCGCGCTTTGCGCGGCCAGAGATACCATCCGCTCTAGAACGCTCTCGCCGAAAATCTGCCCGTTGTAGAAGCGCTGGGAGACTTCTGCCGCCAGCTTCAATTCCGGTAGCACTTCTGCTTCTACCATCGCCCGGTAGTCGTTGGGTCGTCCGGCTAGCAGCGCGTTGGCGCACAGCTCCGCCGAGCGCAGTGCGTAGTAAAGACCCTCTCCGGTAATCGGGTCGACCAGGCCGGCGCTGTCGCCAGCCATGGCCCAACCTTCCCCGCAGACCGCGAGCGCGTCAAAAGTCTGGGCACGAAAGGACGGCAGAATGTGCGAATAAAATTTGGCGCCCTCTAACTGGAAGCTGTTTTCCTGGAGCCAGCGTTCCAAGATGCGGCGCAAATTGCCGGTCGAGGTTTCTCCCATCTTGCCCATGACTCCGGCAGAAATGTGATCTGCGCGGGGGAAGACCCAGATGTAGCCGGTAATTCCCTTCAGAAACTGAATCTGCATCAAGGACCCGCGGCCAGGGATGAAGTAACCCGCGGTAACCATCAGATCGCTGGGCGAAATCGGCGGGAGAAACTGCGCGCGCAACGAATTGCGCGCGCCCGCCGCCAGAATCAAGTAGGACGCGCGGTATTCACGCTGGGGCGTAACCAGTTGCCAGTGATTTTCGTTGTCACCGCCACTGCCATCGCCGGTGCGCGCGATCCGAGTGACGCGTTCCCGTCGAATGTTGACCCGCGCGCCATCCCCGGCGCGTCGCGCGCGCTCCAACAATAAGCCATTCAACGCCAGTCGCGAGAAGATCGCGACGGGGTGCTGCAAGTGGAAGCTCACCCGCCGACCCGATGGACTAATCAACTCACACTGTTCAACTAAATTGTGTTCAACCAGATTATGTTCGACGGAATTGATTTCGCCGGCTTCGGCCAGAAACGGATATTGCTGCAAAGCCTTGTGCGTAAGGCCGCCGCCGCAGGGTTTCTCCCACGCGAGCTTTTCCTCAAAGAGAAGGATGTCTCTGCCGGCCGCTCCCAGGACCGCAGCGGCTAGAGCACCCGCGGGACCGCCGCCGACAATCGCGATGGGGTGATGCGTGGTCATACTCGGGTTATGGATTTTGCCGTAGGCACATGAAAGACGCTCGCAGGCGGGCGGCGACCATCCGCCGCCGCTCGCCCGAGTTTCCTCCCGAGCCCGGTTGGCAAGAAACTTCCCCGTTTACTGCAGCGTGGTGGAGGCAGTGAGCCCCTGATAAATGAACAATCCGGCGATGACGAGGATCATGACTCCCGACACGGCGCCCAGCACCTTGACGATGGGCGTGATCTTGTTCATCTTGGCGATCACTTCAGTTTGATCCTTATGCATCTGGGATTCGGTATCGTGGAGGAAGATGGAATCGTCCTCGTGCATGGTGAGAGTGCTGCGATAGATCAAGAGGATGATGAGGATCCCCGTCAGAATACCCCACGCGACCAGCAGCATGAACATAGGAGTCATACGCCACCTCGGAGCTAAGAATCGAGCCAATCCGCCGAAGTTGCCACCGTAAGCAGCGGCGGAAACGAAGCGGCCATCCGCCGACGTTCGGGCACTGACTCTTCTGGGGACGATTATAGACCCATTGGCAAGAGGGGCCGCGACTTCTTGGTGGCCGAAGCATCTAATGATTAGATTGCGAAAGCGATACTGGCTCGAAAAAGGCTTGCCGAGCCAGTTGCGACCTTTGTTATAATCAGAGTTTACAAGGAGATCATTCAGATGGCGACTACCACCGTACCCGAAACGCAACCCAAAACCGCGGCACCTGTCCTGACCCCATCCGCGATAGCCAAGGTCAAGGAGATCATGGCCCAGCAGACGCCGGTCCCGTCGGGATTGCGCTTGTCCGTTGTCGGCGGCGGTTGCTCCGGCTTCCAATATTCCATGGCCTTTGAGAACGGCGCTGGCATGATGGATAAGGTTTTCGACTTTGACGGTCTCAAGGTTTACGTCGATGCCACTTCGCTGATGTACCTGGGCGGAGCGCACGTGGATTATGTCGAGACGCTGGAAGGCGCTGGCTTCAAGTTCGAGAATCCGAACGTGAAGAGCACTTGCGGCTGTGGCTCTTCGTTTAACGTTTAACCGAGCAACGGTCGACGCCTTACGATCGACGCCTGGCGCAACGTCATCGCTGTTTAGGATTTTGCGTGTGCTGTATTTTCCGGTTCTCCGATAAAGCCTCGCTCGGGCGGGGCTTTTCTGTTGTTGGATTTATGCGGAGTGTCGCCCGAGATCCGAACTCTACTGCTGGGAACCCTGCGTGGGGGCTGGGGTCTGCGGAGCCGGCTGCAGAATCGGGCTTTGGCCGCCATTTGCTCCCTGTCCAAATCCGGATCCAAAACCGCCTTGCCCTATTCCACCTTGCCCCGGAGCACCGCCAGCCATCTGTCCGGGAGTGACCCCACCCATGTTGCCGGTTTGCATGCCAGGGTTGATCGGCCCGGTCAGCAGGCCACCGATATCGGCCATCGGCAAATAAATAAAAAACCAGTCGTTATAGTGGTTCTTGTCGTAGAACACGCGAATCGTTTTCGCTTTGCTGGTGCTGGCGACCCCGAGTAGCGGCCCACCGCCGAAGGTCTGTCCATTGGGGCTGGAGCCGGAACTCGGAGACGACGATCCTGTGTCACTCAAAGGCTGCCCTTCCACGGCGAAACTGCTGGAGGAAGAACTGCTGGACGAAGAACCTCCGGAATCAGCGCTACCCGAAGTCTGCGCGCCCGGGCCCGTCTGAGCCCCACCCGGTTGCGCTCCGAAGCCGCCAAGCCCGCTTTGCGGACCATTCAAGCCTCCCGGCGTAGCGCCAAATCCGCCTCCGGTCCCGCCGAATCCGCCTTGCGCCGCGGGCCCACTCTGCCCCGGCAGAACTGGCCCACTGTTCAAGGTAATGTCCTGCTGTTGCAGGAATTTGAACGGCCTCTCCTTGTGGGTTTGCGGGTCGACATTCATGGGGTCGGTATAGCGTTTGCGCAGAAAACGCATGTTGTTGGAATTCTCCAACTCTTCGACGCGCGTTGGGTACCGGCCGAATTTCTTGTAGAAATGCTGAATCGCGCGCATGTACGAATTGCCGCGATGAATCATTTCCTCTTCGCGATCGCGCATGATCTGCTGTTTCATGGCGGGGAGCACGGCGAGAAGAGCAAGCGTGATCAGCGCCAAGGCCAGCATCAGCGTGATCATCATGTAACCGCGAGAGCGATTTTGTAACTTTGTAACTTTGTAATTTTGCAATCTAAAACCACACTGCATAACGCTCGCCTTCAAATTACGAAATTACAAATTACAAATTACAAATTTACAAAATCCCAATCGCCAGCGGCTTATCCCGGAGCGCCCTGGACCAACGGGAGGCTCTGCCGGTTGTTGTTGAGCACATCTTCCACATCCACCGTGGTCGGAGAGATACGCAATACGCGATATCGCCGGTCGACGATGTCGCCCTCGGCCGCGATAAAGATGTCTTCGCCCTGCGACAAAAAAGCCTTCTTGGTTTCGCCGGGACGGTTGGCAAAACCAAAAAACTTAAGCGTGATCGGAGGCGGCGGCGGAATCGGCGGAGGCTGGCGAATGCCCGCCTGCTGTGCGTCGGTAGTGCCATTTTTCCTGGGCTTTTCGATCACCGCTACCGAGCCCGCGACAAAAATGTTCCTGCCGTTGCCGGCGTACTTGATTTCCTCGCTTTGGCTGAGCAGCTTCAGGTCGAGCGTGGGATCGAGCCGCGGTTCGCCAATGGGCACCACTCTCCCTGAAGCCGTACGCCGCGTAGCGGGCTTGGCGGGCGTGGCAGTCGTCTGCGCCGTGGTGGGCGTCGTCGAAGTGGACGACGGCCAGAATTCATAGACCATCATCAGCACGGCAACCCCGCCCAACACTGCCAGCGCGATGACTTGCTTCCGATTTTCGGTTCCAAGTTTCACTTATGCACCCGACCGCAAATAACTATGGATGGTGATTCCCAGCTTGACCGGCCCCGCGCCTTCGCCCGCCAGGTCCACGCTATCCACTTCAAAAAACATTTTCGACCGTTCCAGGGTATTGATGAACCGCACCAGTTGCAGGTAGTCTCCGGAGAAACTGCCCGCGATTTCGACCGGCACGATGCCGGAGGTCTCGGCGTCTTCTTCCTTATAGTGCTCCTGCTGGATGCGAATGCCATTCTCCGACGCCAGCTTTCCCAGTTCATTGACCAGAACGGAATCCTTCGGAGCGAAGCGGTCCTTATAGAACTCGTTGATTTGATTCTTCGCCAGCACGATCTTCTTGTCCATGCCGCGCAGCGGTTCGACGGCACGCGTTTTCTTGATCAGTTCAGCACGCAGTTCGTTGATCTGGAGCCGTCGCGAATCGGCCGAGCCCACAAGGGGCGAGAACAGAACCGCCGCAGCCGCTATGTCGACGGCAAGCATCACGCCAATCGCGATTTTCAACTTGCGCCGCGAATACCCCAGGTCCGGCATTAGCGTTGGCTCCTGTCTGTCTCAATCTTATTCTTCTCGTTTTTATCTTTATCTCTGGTGTCGGAGATAGAGTCGGGAACATAAACCGCGACCACTGAAGCGGCTACGCCTCCCTCCTGCGAAGCCGCACCGGCATCCACCAACTGGGCTCCCTGGAAGTGCTTCGAACCTTCCATGCGATGGACCAGTTCGACCGCGGCGGCACGCGTATCGCAGGCAATTTTCATCTCCAGTTCCATTTGACTTTGATCATTCATCTCGGGCCGCAGCGAGACAACATGCAGATTCGGAGGCATGACCTGCTCCAGATCCTCGAATACGCGCGTCCAGGAGAAGGACTTGCGCTGAATCAGTCCGTTGAGAAACTGCGACTGGTCGCGTGTGCTGCGGTTGGCAGCCAGATCGAGATAGGCCTGCGCCTGAGCCCGCTCCCGGTCGCGCTCCGCGATCTGTTGCTCGAGTCGAGCGATCTCGCCGCGATCTCTTCCGGCCTTGCTCCAGTCGTTCATGGTCAAGCCCAGCAGAAACAGCGTGAACGCGGCCAGCAGGCCGACACCCAACCCCCAGCGCGCCCAGAATTCACGGGCATCTTCGTAGGGGTGGGTCGCGAGATTGATATCGAGACGCATATTAGCTCTCAGCTCTCAGCTCTCAGCTCTCAGTCTCTTGGGCTTTCGCTTGGAGCTGAGAACTGAGAGCTTGGAGCTTCATTACGAAATCAACGCTCCCACTACTCCTGCCATTCGCCACCTCGGAACCGTGCCCGCGGTTGAACCGATCTGCGACGCCGTTACCAACTCCTCTACGGCGGCGCCCGACTGGCTCTTCAATGCTGGCCCGGCGCTACCTGCATCGGGAAGCCCCGCTACATACACGCGCTCAATGTTGAGGTTATAGGTGTCCTGGAAAAATACTACCGAGGGATAGACTTCTTCCGCCAGTTGTTCACCGGTAATGGTTACGCCGCGCACATTTTCCAGCGTGCGGGCCAGCAGTAACTGCTCCTGATCGAGAATCGCGATGCTGATGGTACGCGCGTCCACCTTGACCACGAGCGTAGGCCGTTCCGCGTCCGCGGCTCCAATGGCCGCCAGCATCGAGGGCAGCACCACGCCCGGGATGTAGCCAGCGTCGCGAAACGCCGATTCATACTCCTCCAGCACCTTGTTCAACACCACGGCTGCCACCGCCTGCACTCCTTTTTTGGCGGGGTGGGCGTGATAGGAGATGCGGGCCTCGGCGGGATCGAACGGCAAAGATTTCTTCAGCCGGAAACGGACCACGGCTTCGGCCTCGTCCTGTTTAGCGGGGAGCGTTTCGAAATCGAGCAGCACAACGCGCACCGCGGTATCGGGCAGAATGGCAATCACGTCGCGGGAGCGCCCGCCGACGCTCGCAAGCGCGCTTTCAATCGCCTGCCGGATGGCCCCGGCGTCGCGCAGATTCGCCTCCATCAGATCGGGCACGACCGTACCGGGCGCCAACTCCCGCGCCGAAGCCATTTCCACCATGCGCCCCGCATCGGAGGCGCGGCCAGCCAGAACGCGATCGGCGGCGATTTCGCAGGCGAGCGTGGGACGGCGAACGTGTTTGGATTTAGGGCTCACGGCTGCAAAACCGATACAACCTCTGCCTCTGCGCTAGGCTCCGGAATCGGTAACCGGTCTTCTTTCAACCCATCCAAATGGAATTCAATCGCTTCTTTAATCAAGGAGCGAACCTCGGTTCTGCTTCGGCCTGTGGTGACAACTCCGGGCAGATCGGGAACGTAAGCCGCCCAGCCAGTGTCGGATTTTTCGTAAACCACAACGTAGTTCAAGGTTTCAATCCTGCCTGTTTCAGGACGCTGTTCAAAGTGCCCGTGGGGGAAGATCATCATTCGGATGCCCCGGCAACGTCACTCGTCCTGGCTTCACCGGGTGCTTTTACTGCCGATGACTTCCGCGGGTTTGTTTCAGATACCAGCCGTCCCGCTCCAGCATCTTGATGATATCCCGTATTTTCATACCGCGAGAAGTTACCTCCGGGGATGCCGGACATGGACTGCCGGCCACGCTCGGGGTAACCAGTTTCTGTTGATCGGCCCTACCGCATGGTCTCGATGAAGGTGACCTTGTTGATTTCCTTCAGTGTGGTGAATCCTCCGCGGACCTTGTCTAGTGCTGACTCGCGCAGAAAACGCATACCGTCTTCACGGGCCGCTTTGCGGATTTCCGAGGTCGGCCTCCGCTCCAGAATCATCTCGCGGATGCGATCGGTCAAATCCAGAAGTTCATGAATGGCCGTCCGGCCGTGGAAGCCTGTGCCCGCGCACTCGATACAGCCTTGCCCTTCATACAAAGGCACCTGCGACCACTGCACTGGGTCGAGGCCGCTGGCTTCGAGAACCTCGGCCGGATAATGCACCGCGGTGCGGCAGGAATCGCAGATGACGCGCACCAACCGCTGCGCCAGAATGCAGTTCAGCGCCGAGACAAAGTTGTAAGGCTCGACGCCCATGTTCAGGAAACGCCCCAGCACATCGACCACGTTATTGGCGTGGACGGTGGTGAACACAAGGTGTCCGGTCAGCGCCGATTGAATGGCGATTTGAGCGGTTTCGTTGTCACGAATTTCGCCGACCATGATCTTGTCGGGATCGTGACGCAAAATCGAACGCAGCCCGCGGGCGAAGGTCAAACCCTTTTTTTCGTTGACCGGAATCTGCGTAATGCCGCGCAGCTGATATTCGACCGGATCTTCAATGGTAATGATCTTGTCTTCGTCGGTCTTGATCTCGTTGACGGCCGCGTAGAGCGTAGTGGTTTTGCCGCTGCCCGTCGGCCCGGTCACCAGCACCATGCCATAGGGCTCCTTGATGTAGGCGCGGAAGCGGCGCAGGTCATTGGGATCGAATCCGACCACGTCGAGCGTGAGCTTCTTGAACTTCTCGCTCATCGACTCCTTGTCGAGGACTCGGAGCACTGCGTCCTCGCCGTGGATCGAGGGCATGATGGATACGCGGAAGTCGATGGCGCGTCCGCTGTATTTGACGCGGAAGCGGCCGTCCTGGGGCACGCGGCGCTCGGAAATATCGAGCTCGCTCATGACCTTGATACGCGAAATAATGGTCGAGTGATGCTCCTTGCCGATGGGCGGCATAGCGTTCGTGAGCACGCCGTCAATACGAAACTTGATGTACACGGAGTCGTCGCGCGTCTCGATGTGAATATCGCTCGCCCGCCGCTGCAACGCCGTGAAAATCGTAGTATCGACCAGGCGGATAATCGGGCTCATGTCCGCGCCCGCCGTCGCCGTCAACTTGTCGATCGAGATGGTCTCGTCGTTCCCGGCTTCGTCTTCGCGGATCACGTCGAGCGTGAATCCTTCGCTCGCGTCTTCGAGCACGCGTTTGGACTGCTCGGTTTTCTGTAGAATGTCGGAAATTTGCTTGAGCGTCGAAACTTTGGTGACGATGCGCTTGCCGAGCAGCAGGCTGATCTCGTCGATCATCATCAACTGGCTGGGATCGGCAATAGCGATCGCCAGGCGTCCGTCCGCCGTCTCGTCGAGCGGCACGAACTTGTAGCGGAACATCAGGTGGACGGGGATCTTCTCAAACAGATCGTGGTGCAGCTGAAAATCGCTGAGATCAACAAATTCGCAGCGATAACGGCGTGCGATATCGCGCGCGCGTTCCAGTTCGTCGGCGACCGGCGCCGGTTCGGGCACCAGTTTTCCGCCATTCCCGCCGCTTACGACCACTGTTTTCTTATCAGCCATTGCCATTCCAGTTTACAGCCCCTTATAGATCCAGGTTTCAGAGTTTCAAGGTTTCAAAGTTTCAAGATGCAATCCGGAAGTCGTTGAAACCTTGAAACTCTGAAACCTCGAAACCTGCCTTTCTAGTGCACCTGCGCTCCCAAGGTAAAGATCGGCATATACAGCGAAATCAGGATGCCACCAACAAACACCGCCATAACGACCAGAATCAGCGGTTCAATCAAGGCCATGGCTGCTCCTAGAGCCGTCTGCACGTCCTCTTCGTAAAACTCCGCTACCGAGGCCAGCATGGCCGGCAACGCGCCGGTCGATTCGCCTACTTCCAGCATCTCCACCGCAAGATCGGGAAACAGATTTTGCGCTTCCAGGGCGTGCGCCAGGGTTTGGCCTTCTTTTACCCGCTCCGACGCGGTGGTAACTCCGTTCAGCATTTGCCGGCTGCTGAGCGATTCGGCAGCGGTTTCCATCGCCGGCACCAGGGGCAGACCGCCCTGCAACAGCGTCCCAAGAATGCGCGAGAAATTTGCCACCTGGTACTTCAGGCGGATTTCCCCGATCAGCGGCAGCGACAAAAGAAAGTGGTCAATGCGTTCAGCGCCCTTGTCACTTTGCTTCCACCGCCACAAGAGCATACCGCCCACGACCAACACCAGCGCCACGATCCATCCGTATTTTTGCGCGTTCAAACCAAACGACAGCATGAAGACGGTCATCGCCGGCAACGTGGCTCCGAGGTTGTTGAAGAGGTCGGCAAACTTCGGCACCACGTAAGTGATCAGAAAAATCAGCATCACCGTCACTACCGAGACCAGCAGCGCCGGATACACCAGTGACACCAGAAGCTTCTTGCGGAAAGTCTGCACCATGCGCTGATAGGTGATGTAACGGCTCAAAACCTCTTCCATGTTGCCGCTTTTTTCGCCCGCCATCAGCGTGGTCGTGTACATCTTGGGAAAGACCTGCTGGGCCGCGAAAGCATCGGACAGCAGTTCGCCGCCCTTTACCCGCTCGCGTACGTTTTCCAGTTGCTTGAGCAGGTTTTTGTCGCGTTGCCGTTTGATCAGGAGATCGAGCGCGGTCAGAATGGGCAGCCCTGCCTTGATCAGGGTTAGAAACTGTTGGTTGAAGATCAGGAAGGTAGCGGGTTTGAGTTTGCCCTGGCGCCCGAACTTGCCGCCGCCGCTGAGAATGGTCCGGGGCTTGACCCAGTAGACCAGATATCCCTGCTGCACGAAGCGGTCGTGTATCTCGGCTTCGGAATGGCCGTTTTCCACCTGCTGCCGCAGATGGCCCTGTTCGTCGGCGACTTTGACCAGGAATTGTGCCATACCTATCGTTTCCGAGTGTCCAGTTGTGAGCAGTGCTGGCTGTCTATGCTAAGTGTAACATTCTGTTCCGAAAGCCCTTACCGCAACCTCGCTCCCGTGGTACATAAGTAACCCGATTCTTGGTAGTAACGGCGAGATGCCTTCGATCTTCGATGGCCCGATAACCCGATGGTCAGATGACCCGATTCGACCCTACGGTCCCGATTCCCCTTCCAGCGTCTCAACCGTCTCCACTCCCGGTGGGGGCGTGAATTGAAACCGGCTGTCGGTCATCTCCCCATTCTCTTTCCAGCCGGCAAACCGAAACTCCGTCGTCGCCCCGTCCGCTTCCTCCAATACGATGCGGACAATCTGGTCGGAGGGCGTGATCTCCAGCAGCACCTCGCTCACATCGCCTGCCATGGCCTTCGGAACGCCGCGTAATACCGTATCGCCCGGTTGCAGCGGCGATTGATCCACAGCCTTAGAAAGTCCGCGTAATTCATTCTCCAGCTTTGTTTTACCGAGCAAGAAGGCCAGAGGTGACCGCAAGTCGTCCAGCTTCCGAAATGCCGTCTTCCTGAGTTGCCGTTCCGCCGGCAGGTAAAACCACACAACCTGGCCGTCGCTGACAAACAGCTTCTCTTTTGGAGAACGATATTCCCAGCGCATCTTGCGCGGCTTTTTCAACCACAAAGTGCCTGATTCCAGACGGTCCGGCCCATCGCCGCGGTAGATTTCGGTGAAATCCGATTCCAGGCTCCGCAGATGGTTGTAGTGGTCGTCCACGGCGCGGGCAAGCTGGCGGATATCGTTCTTCTGAGCTTGCACCGGGATGGCAGTGGTCACCGGCAGCAGCCAGCCGAGCAGCAGGCAACCAGCGAAACAGCGATTCAACTTTAGTTTTCCCCTTCTCGATTTTACCGCGATGGGTTTCCGCCCGCATTAAGTGGGGATGAATGTCCCATGAAAATTGACGTGAAGATGCCCTGCTATTTCCGCTGTTCCAGCTTCACCGACGCCGTCACCGGCTGGCCGTCGCGCAGCACTTTCACCTCAACTACATCGCCCACCTTGCTGCGGCGCAAGGCGTCGGTGAAGTCGTAGAGGTTCTTGATTGGCTTGTCGCCGAACTGGATCAGGATGTCTCCCGCCTTCAGTCCGGCCTTGGCGGCGGGCGATCCCGGTTTCACATCGGAAAACTTCACTCCAGTTTCGACTTGGCCGAAATCGGGGATCGACCCAAAGTACGGCCCGTAACCACCGCCGCCCGAAGCGCCGGGACGCTTGTCTTCCTCGACCACAACAAACGAAGGACGAGAATCCGCATCCGCCAGCAACTCGGCAGTTTTCCCGACCACGCCGAGCAGCCGGTTGCCGCCACCGGGTCGATCTTGTCCCAGGTGTCGGAGGGCTTGTGATAATCGGAATGCAAGCCGGAGAAGAAGAACAGCACCGGAATTTTCTTGCTCACGAACGAGGTGTGGTCGCTTGAGGAATATCCGCCCGGCGAGTACTCGATCTTGAATCCGGAATTGGCCTGCGCCAACTCAACCACGGCTTTGAGAGTCGAACCGGTCCCCACGCCTCCGATGTAGACCTTGTCGTTGTTGATGCGTCCGATCATGTCCATGTTCAGCATGGCGACGGCTTTGTCGAGCGGACGCGTCGGATTGTTCACCCAGGCGGACGAACCCAGCAACCCCAGTTCTTCGCCGGCGAAAGACATGAAAAAGATTCCGCGACGCAACTGGCCTTTTTGCGGCGCGAGCAATCGCGCCAACTCCAGCACTCCGGCTGTCCCTGATGCGTTGTCGTCCGCTCCGGGATGAATCTGCCCGATCTGCGACGGCGCCAGCGAATCGATATTGCCTCGTCCGAGATGATCGTAGTGCGCGCCGATGATTACGTATTCGTCCGTTTTGCCCGGCAGATACGCCAGCACGTTGTTCACGGTGGCGCGCGTGGTTCGGATGCTGACTGTCAGCGCTGCACTCTGATTTTCCGGCAACGCGAACGATGCGGGTTTGGAGGAATCGTCAATCTGTTTCTGTAATTCCGCCAGCGATTTGCCCGACGCTTTGAGCCAGTCCTCGGCAATGGCATTCTTGACTTGAAGAAAAATGATGCCGGCATTCTCCGGCCCGTTCACGCTGCCGAATCTGGTGAGCAGATCTTCTTCCCCGTCTCCCAGCTTTCCATTCACCAGCACCAGCGCCTTCGCCCCGTGATTGCGAGCGTTGATGGCTTTGGTCACCAGTTGAGAGTGCTGCGTCATACCCTGATTGCCGCTCTTCGCCGCGAACGACGGAGGCTCGAAGCGCAGCGCTATGACGATCTTGTCCTTGACGTCGATGCCGGCGTAATCGTCGTATTGAAACTCGTCAGCGGTAACGCCGTAACCGGCGAACACGATGGGACCGCGCGCCGATCCCGACTCAGAAAAACTGAACGGAACAAAATCCTGCTTGACTTTCAATTCGCGCTCCTCGCCGCCCGTCACCACCGCCAAGCCGTTCTTCCCTTTCAACTGCGCGCCCGTGATTACCGTGAACGGTTGCAAGTATGAGTTGGTACCTGCTGGTTCAAGTCCCAGACTCTTGTACCGCTTTTCGATCAGGTGCTCGGCCCGGGTTATACCTTTCGTGCCCGCGCCGCGCCCTTCCATCACAGGTGCGCTGAGCGCTTTTATGTCATCGAGGTAGCGATGCGGGTCGGCCGGAGGAATTGCCGGCGCGGCCGCCAGCGCAACATACGCACACGCGAGCAGCGCGAGGAGCAACGCGATTGTTTTCGCTTTGGCTTTCACGTTGGCCGCGACGCTATGCTTCGCTCTGCAATTGGAGGTTAGGCGGCGGAAGTGAGTTACGTCTGAGGTCTGCATGGTTCCGCAAATCGTAGGGTGGCCCTAGCACGAGTGTCAACAGCTTGCGGAAAAAGTCGATCTTGCGGTTGATTCTGGGTGGCGCAGCGCTTCAGCGCTGCGGTAAGTGCACTGATTAGATTGCGGCTTTAGCCGCTGAGGTAACGCTTTCCGCTTGGAAACTAGTTTTCCGCAGCCGGTGTCAACTCGCAGCCTCACTCCGCAGTCGTTCTTCCCTCTGCCGCCAGGCAATCCTCGGGAGTGTTCACATTGAAGAAGCTCTGCTCGGAAAATCCGGCCGCCGCCAGTTCGCGCTCTTCGATCACCCGGATCGATACGCTCGAAAACACCGCATCGATCTTGTACTTCCCTGCGCGCAGGGCCTGCTCGGCAACGGCGTAAAAATCTCGTCGATAGATCGCGCAGAGCGGTTGCAATCCCCGACTGGTGCGGGGCACGGTGACCACGGTGTGGTTATCTTCGGTGTGGTTATCCTCGCCTTCGCCCGCGGCCACGTCGAAGAGAAAAGCGAGTAGCTCTCGGGAGACGAAAGGCATGTCCACAGCAAGCATCAGGTTCAGTTCGGCCGACGAATGCACGAGGGCGGCGTGAATGCCGCCGAGCGGACCACATTCGGGAAAAATATCGGCGACAACCGAGCCAGCTTCCGCAAATCCAGCTTTCGCAAACTTGGCGGGTTCACCGACAATCGTAACCCTGCCGCAGACCGCGGTCATCACCCCGAGCGCGCGATCCAGCAGCGTTTGGCCGCCAAAATCTAGAAACGCCTTATCTATATTCGCGCCCATCCGCGAACTCTTGCCTCCGGCAAGGACGAAGCCCATGCGCGACAATTCAGTTGCCATGTAGAAAAGCATAGGCTGAATTCCCGATGCACGAAAGTAACCTGTTCAGAATGCCCTCGCTGTTGGAAGATGAAGGTGTCCGATCGGTAAGGAGTTCCACTCGTCATCATGCCGCAAAAACTCATGGATGTTCTTATGCTGGGACGATGTTCGCACGAGTTTTCCTGGCCGCGCCGCGCGGCCAATGGGGAGTATTACCAGGTCTGCCTGGTGTGCGCGACGGCCTACCAGTATGACTGGAAGACCATGCGTCGCGGAAACCGGGTCGATGAACCGTTAGCCGAGACCACAACCGTGCGACGGCGCTCCGGGCAGAAGCAGCCCACCTGGATGCCACGGGCACGGCGCCTGCGCTCGAACATTCCGCTGCGTTATCGCGGGAAAAATCTCAGCACTTGGTATGCGGGCGCCATCAAGAACATCAGCCAGTCGGGCGTAATGTTTCATGGCCCGCAGCAACTGCCGGCGAACGCGCTGGTGGAACTGATCTTCGAGATGCCGGAAGAAATCTCTGGGCAGAAAAACAGCAATGTACTCTGCCAGGGAAGGCTGATTCGCACCAAGGACGCGGTCGACAATTCCGAAGACGCTTTCGGGCTCGCGGCCTCCATTCTCGATTACAAATTTCTTCACAAAGAGTAAGCAGCTTCTCGGGCAAACCCAAAAGCTAAACTTAACCACAGGGTCCACAGAGGTCCACAGGGTAAGGCGGTTGCTCCTTCCCGCTCCTGCTGCTAGAGTTTCTCTGGACAACGCAAGCACTTTTGCCCGCCTGCTCCAACACCCCCCAGTCGCTCGTTGGGACGGGCAGCGTCCTGAAGAATGTCTGGAATTGGCCCTAATCTGGAGAGTTGGATCGCCCGAAACCGCCATTCGGCGCTGGTGCAATACGCCGGTGCCGCGCTTGCGGTCTGGGTGGCGCTCAGCCTGTGGACTTTTTCTCCCGTGCTGCACCGCCATCTTTTTGTCCTGCTGCTGGCGGCGGTGCTTTTCACCGCGCGCTTCTTAGGATTTGGCCCCGCGGTTTTCTGCACGCTTCTTTCGGGTGCGTGCATGGATTTTTTTGAGTTTCCGCCGTACTTCACTTTCAGCATCCACCGCGGATCCGATGTAGAGCGGTTGCTGGTTTTCCTCGCCACTTCCGTCTTTGCCGGAAGCATGGCCCGGCAGAAAACCCTGGCGGAATCGCGCGCCGATCGCACCACCCGCGAGATGGCGGCAATTGTCGAATATTCCTGCGACGCGATTTACAGCTCCCGTCCCGATGGCACCATCACCAGTTGGAATCGCGCCGCCGAACTTCTCTACGGCTACACGGCTGAGGAGGCAGTGGGATCGCCGATGGTTCGACTGGCGCCGCCAGAGCGCCAGGACGAAGCGGAACGCAACCGCGAGTTGCTCAATCGCGGCGAGAACGTGGCTTCCTATCGAACCGAGCGCATGCGCAAGGACGGCACCCGCTGCCCGGTGCTGCTCTCGGTGTCGCCGCTGCGCAACGCGCGCGGCGAAATCGTGGGCGCGTCGGCCATTGCGCGCGATATATCGGCCGAGAAGCAATCCGAAGAAGCCATCCGCCGCAGTGAAAAGCTCGCTACCGCTGGACGGCTTGCCGCTTCGATTGCACACGAAATCAATAATCCGCTGGAGGCCGTCATCAACCTGCTGTATCTCGCGCGCCATGATTCCACTCACGCCGTCGAGTATCTAACTCAGGCCGAGCAAGAGGTGGGACGCGTCGCGCGCTTGGCGCAGCAAACTTTGGGATTCGTCCGCGACACCAACTCTCCCGGATCGATGGATCCTGCCGCCATCATGGATGAAATTCTGCAACTGTATTCGCGCAAGCTCGAAGGCCGTCAGATCCACGTGACGCGACGCTACCGTGACCACTGCCGCGTCAGTGGATATTCCGGCGAATTACGGCAGTTGCTGGCGAATCTTCTGGTGAACGCGGTCGAGGCCATGCCGGTTGGAGGTTCTCTGCACGTCCGCGTCGCGGCGGGACGCAACTGGTCCGACGGCAGGGACGGAGTCCGCATTACGGTGGCCGATACCGGCAGCGGCATTTCTCGCAAAAATCTGCGCCAGATCTTTGAACCATTCTTCACGACAAAAAAAGACGCTGGCACTGGTCTCGGATTGTGGGTCTCGCACGGCATCGTGCAGAAGCACGGCGGCTCGATTCGGGTACGCAGCCGCGCGGAAGGACGCGAGACGGGGCGCTCAACCGGAACCGTGTTCTCAATCTTCATCCCGCAGCGGCAAGAAATCAGCCGGGTAGCGTGAGTCGCTTTTCCTCCTTGCTCACAACAACTTGCACGCCGCAGAAGTACAATGACTTTCGTGTTTAGAAGCCTCCGCCGCATCAGCTTATAATCATTTAAATCCAAGCAGAATGGGCACTTAGGCCCTGTGGAGCCGTTTTCGAGTGGAACCTTTTCTTGCACCTGCGATGCTCGCTCTGGGGCTGTGCTTTGGCAGCTTCCTGAACGTGTGCATCTACAGGTTGCCGCTCGGTAAGTCCGTCGTCACGCCGCGCTCCGCCTGCCCGCACTGCGGAGATCTCATTCCGCTCTACCACAATATTCCCGTGCTGAGCTGGCTGATTCTGCGCGGAAAATGCGGCTCCTGCAAGGCTCCCATTTCGCTACGCTACCTCGTGATCGAACTGCTCACGGGCCTGCTCTTTCTTGGCTGCTTCACCCATTTCGGTTTGACCCTTGGGATGCTGAAGTGCATCGTGCTCGGCTATCTGCTGCTGGGCCTGATCTTCACCGATGCCGAAACCAAGCTTCTTCCCGACGCGCTGACTCTCACCGGACTGGCTCTGGGAATCGTGTTCAGCCTGGTGGTTCCGGTGAATGACCTGGCTTCGCGCATCATGCCGGGACTGGTTTCGCCCGCCATGCGCGGCGCGATTTCCTGGCAATGGTGGTCGCTCGCCGACTCGTTGCTGGGAGCGGCGGTTGGCGCTTCGTTCCTCTATGGCGCAGCGGCAATCTATCTGCGCGCGCGCGGCGTCGAAGGCATGGGTTTCGGCGACGTCAAGCTGATGGCCATGATCGGAGCCTTCCTCGGAACCAGGCTTACGGTGCTAACCATTTTTGCCGCATCGCTGGCGGGATCGCTCTTTGGACTCAGTACAGTGCTCGCGGTTTGGATGAAGCGAACGCGCCGCAATCAGGCGCGCGCTGCTGCTTCGACAATTTCGTCTGGCGTTTCTTCGGATCAGGCTCGCATCGAGGCTCGCCGCCGCGCCTGGCAATCCGCTCGCCTTGCGCTCCGCTATTACGAAATGCCGTTTGGCGTGTTTCTTGGCGGCATGGGAATTTTGTCGTTCCTCTTCGGAAACCGCGTGCTGCACTGGTATTGGAGGGCGCTGTGAGGCTGCTCGTCAATCCAAATCCAATGATGCTCCGCATGGCGCTGCTTCTGTTGGTTGCCTTCGCAGCGTTTGGATTGGGGCTGTTCGTGATGCGGCGCCTGCGCCAGAGTCTCGCGCGTGAATCCGAGTGGCTGAGCCACTCTCCCTTGGCGGCCGAGGGTTTGCCGGTGCACGCCTATCACGCCGTCATCCAGCAACTGAAGCAGCAAAAGTATGAACTGACCACGCAGCAGCTCTCGGAGCGCAGAAAAGCCAAGGCTTCCGACACGCTGAGCTCCACCATCCTCGCGGATCTCGCTTGCGGCGTGTTGTTTTTGAACACCAACGGTCTGGTGCGGCAAGCCAATGCGGCAGCGCGCAAACTGCTGGGATTCGCTTCGCCCGTCGGGCTGCATGCCGCCGATCTTTTTCGCTCGGCCGTGCTGCGCCCGCAAAAAGATGGTTCGATTTCGGGAGCCAGCGTGGAGCAAGCTCTCGCTCCCGCTCTGGCGGGGACGTCGGCGGTCCGCGGGCTGGTGCTGAACTACTTCGCGCGCGAAGGAGAAAACCGCGTACTGGAAGTGACGGCTTCTCCGGTGCTGGCGGAAGATGCCAGCCTCATGGGCACGACGCTGGTGCTCACCGACAAGACCGACATCGAGCGCATCCGGCACGATCAGCGGCATCATCAGGAGTTATCGTCGGAACTGGCCGGGGAACTGCGCCTGTCTCTGACTACGATCGCAGGCTACGCGCAGCAACTCTCGCGCAGCCGAGACCCGGAACTGGCGAAACAACTGGCCGACGACATCGCCCACGAAGCCGCGGAACTGGACCGCACAATTGGCAGCTTTCTGGGAGGCGCGCAGGCGGTGAGCACAAGTTCTTGATATTAGAAACAACAGGCCGCGATCAGAAATCGCGGCTGGCGAAAGGACGATCACATGAAGCACACGAAATGCATGGCCATTGCCACTCTGCTTCTTTTAGCGGTCTGCGGAGTTGCCGCTCAATCGCTCGGGGACTACGCACGCACCGCTCGCAAAAACAAACCCGAGCCCAATTCGGCCAGCCGCCACTACGATAACGACAATCTGCCGACCGGCGAAGCTCTAAACGTGATCGGACCGCCGCCTCCGGCTGAGGGCAAGCCGGGCGATGCGAATTCCGCCGACGCCGCCGATGCCGCAGCAGCCGACAGACAAAAGTCAGCCGACGAAAGACAGAAAGCGGCCGACGAGTGGAAAAAGAAACTCGACGACCAAAAGAAGAAAGTCGATTCCCTCAACCACGAGATTGACCTTGACCAGCGCGAGATGCGTCTGCGCGCGGCCGCGGCCTATACCGATCCCAACATCGTCGTGCGCGACGTCAACTGGAACAAGGACGACCTGCGCTACAAGAACGAAATCGACCAGAAGCAGAAGGCGCTGGATACGGCCCGGCAGGAACTCAACGACCTGCAGGATCAGGCGCACAAAGCCGGCGTCGCTGAGGAAGACAAAGACAAGGACAGCAAGGATACAG
The DNA here is from genome assembly GCA_963785265.1 of uncultured Acidobacteriaceae bacterium. Classification (GTDB taxonomy): domain Bacteria; phylum Acidobacteriota; class Terriglobia; order Terriglobales; family Acidobacteriaceae; genus Acidiflorens. Next base: position 127,468 of record CAWAUN010000002.1, read on the forward strand.
ATCAAGATAAAAACAAATAGTGGAGCGACGGGCGGGGACGCCCGGCTCCCCACCCGCAGACCCCAAATCTCAAGCCTTCCCCATCCGCTGCCGAATCTGCCGCGCGTGATGCCGTCCGTGCACCCAGTGGAACTTTCGCCACTGCCGGGCCGTAAACGGCCCCAGGACCGGGTGGTCCATAATTTTCGCCCCCGCGCCGAATCTGCCCTCGCAATCGTCCAACCCCGAGGCCATTGTCTGCAACTCGGGCAGGACAGCCTGCCACGCCTCTTCCGGCGCCATGCCTCGCGGTACGGTGCGTTCCGGAGCCTTGCGGCCGCTCGGGAAATAGCCCAGATTCACCACCAGCAGAGCGCCCACGCGTTGCTGCAGTGTGGCCCGCGTAGCCAGCGCGCGGCCCTGTTCCAGGCATCTCGCCATTCCAAGGTTGGTGCCTTTGTAGCTGAGGAAAAGGTGCTCCAGGATTTGCCCCGCATTCCATTTTCCCGGCGGAGCCAGCGTCCAGCCGTCCGGGCTCACGCCTCGTATTGCCTCTTCGAGTTCCTGACGTAAACGTTCGAGATAGGAATCCATGGCGTGAGTTCAGTACAATGATCCGCGACACAATGATCCGCGACCGAAACCTGAACCGGGAAACTGCCGACAAAAGATGATAACGAAAAAACTGGTAGTAGAAATTTCCGTTGCAATTCTAGCAGCAGGACTGATGGCCGGGTGCTCTTCGCAGCCCAGTCAACCGGCGCCGGCCGAGAAGCCCCAGCCGAAACCGCCGGAGCAGATCACCGGCAGCGGCGCGTTCTACAAGTGCTATATCTCCGCCCGCGGATGGGCGCCGGATGCGCAGCCCTATCGCGTCGAGTCCGAACCAACCAACGATTCCAAGGGCCGCGATGGCAAGGCGGGAGAGTGGCGTGCTTCATTCGCCTCCCCGTCGCAGCACGCGACCCGGCCCTACACCTGGGCGCTCGGCGACGTTTCGCACAGCGTCGAGGACAACTACAGTCCGACGAATTCCAGCACCCAGATTTTCAACGTCCAGTTTCTCAAAGTGGATACCGATAAGGCCTTCGCAATCGCCCAGCAACACGGCGGAGACAAGCTGCTGGAAAAAGAGCCCGACACGCCCGTTTTCTATGTTCTCGACTGGAACCGCCAGACCAACGAGCTGCTGTGGCACGTAATCTATGGAACGGATCGTGAGACCGCAAAACTGCGCGTAGCCGTGAACGCAGCGACCGGGGATTTTTCGCGGGTGGAGAAGTAAGCTTCGAGGCCCGAGCCGCGAAAGAACAAGAACTGGTTGCTCGAAGCTCGCGGCTCGCAGCTCGCAGCCGCCTTACTTCGCCAACCGCCCCAGCGACGCGTGCGCTTCTTTGGCAAACGGGCCGTCCGGCAGAATCTTCAAGTACTGTTCGTAGTATTTCTTGGCGTCGGCCTTGTCGCCCAGTTTTTCCTGGCATACAGCCAAACGGAAACTGGCCACGGCGTCGTTGTCTTTGTAGTAAAGAGCGTCTTTGTAGCGCTCGAGCGCGGCTTTGTAGTTCTTGCGCTTGAAGTAAAAATCACCGACCTCAACGTCTTTCATCGCCTTCATCGGGTTCCAGGGATGAAACTCCTCAATGCCGGATGTGTCGCCTTTGTCCGGGGCGATGGGGATGTCGAGATTCTCGAGAGCAGCCTTGCTGGAAGGATGATTCTTGGCATCGTCCCTGGGCGGACTGAGGTCGATTCTAGTGGCGTGGCTCGAGCTTTCGCCGGCCTCTGGGGTGGCGGGCGGAGCATTCTTATCCGCGGCTCGCTTATCCTTATCCTGAGCGGGAGCAGTCTTGTCCGGGGAATCCTGGGCCTGAGAAAAACTCCCAAGCAGCGCTAAAACAAGAATCAGGAATCCGATGCGCACCCCTTCATTGTATCGCTTTGCACAGCTTGCGGAAAAACTCTGATTCGCGCTGGTTTGGGGAAGGGCACGAGTTACACTCGTGCCGTAAATGCTGCGAAATCGACAGCGGCTTTTAGCCGCTGGGGGAATGCTGCGCTGGGAAACACTTCTTCCGCAAGCTGTTTACAGCGACGCCGAGCGGGTCGCGCCCTATACAATCCGCCGCAGTATGCAGGAACTCACACCACCACTCGCAGCGCCGACGGCAGCACTTCGATCGTGCGGCACTTCAGGGTCAGCACTTCGCCGTCGACCATTACATCTACCGGCCCGTCGAGTTGAAAGTCGACGCGCCGCACTGCCTGACGCTCAGCCAGCGGATGCCGCGTGTGCGTGCCATCATAAAGCGTGGCTAAATTCCGGATCAGCCCCAGTCGCCCAATCGGCCCCCAGCGCACGTATTCAATCAATCCGTCATCGGTGACCGCATCGGGCGCGATCATCATGGTGCCGCCAGTGAACTTGCTGTTATTGAACGTCAGAAACAGGCAGCGCCGCCGGTCGAACTCCTGCTGACCGTCAAATCGTACGGGGAATGGCCGCCGATCGAGCCGCGCCAGACAAAGAAAAATAGAGAGCAAATAGCCAAACTGACCGAGCCCTTGAAAATGTCGATGGCGCAGCGCCGCTACATTCGCGGCAAATCCAACACTTAAGAGATTCGTGTAATAGATAGCGCCATCTTTGTGGGTCAGTTGCAAAACATCGCAAGGGCGCGAACGCCGCGCCTCCAGCGCTTGCATTGCGTGCTCCAAGCCATCCTGACTCGATCGGCCTTCGACGAAATCGCGCAGAAAAGAATTGCCCGTGCCTAAAGGAAGGAATCCCAGCGTAGGAATGTGTTCGTCTGAGAGTCCCTGAGACCTGACGCCTGAGGCCTGAGACCTGCTCCCCGGAATGATCCCGTTGACGATCTCATAGGAGGTCCCATCTCCGCCGACCGCCAGAAACTTCCGATAGCCGCGCCCATACGCCTCGCGCGCAATCCGAGTCGCATCGCCAGGGGCGTGAGTTTCCGCGGTTTCAATAGCAATCCCCGCCCCGCGCAGGCGATTCAGCGCCGATCCCACGCGCTCGCCGCAGCGTCCGCCACCCGCCGCCGGATTGATAATGGCAAAAAAGGTCTCGTTCACAAATCAGGTGTCAGGTCTTAGGTATCAGGTCTCAGGAGCTGGCTCCCAGGCTCAAATCCGTACGTTCAAATCCGTCCATCAGATTTCTGAGACGTGCGAACTGAAATCTTTGTTTGACTATTCTCCGTGCCTCTGTGTCTCCGTGGTGGATTTTCCGCCTAAATCTCCACGATAGATTTCCGCACCGCACCAGCTCCAATCTCCGTCGCTAACTCTCCGCGCTTGATTTTCAGCGCCGCTGTCCGTGGAAAATCTTTCTCCCACAACAAGTAACCACCGACGCGCTTGAAGTCCGCGAGTCGCCGGTTCCGCGTCACGATCTCGTCGCGCAATCGATCGTCAAATTGCTGATTGGTCTCGAGCCGCACTACCAGCACCAGAATCTCGTTGCCCAGCCCTTTTTGCGGCCACAAATAATTCGCGGCAAACACGCAGAATTCCTTTACCGGCAAACCATCGAACACCGTCTCAATATCCTCAGGGTAGATATTTTTGCCGCCTGCGGTGACGATCATATTTTTTTTGCGCCCAAAGAGTTGCAGGTGCCCATGCTCCTCAAAGCGCCCCTGATCGCCCGTCAGCAGCCAGCCTTCGACAATCGTCTGCGCCGTCTGTTCCGGGTCGTCCAGATAATGCGACATCACTGCGCGGCTCCGCACCGCGACTTCGCCAATCCCATCGCCATCGGGATTCAGCACACGCACCTCGCTCCCGGGCAGCGGCTTGCCCACTGTATCGGCGCGAAACGGCTTGAGATCGTTGAGCGTAACAGCCGTGCACGCTTCCGTGAGTCCGTATCCGCACGCCACCGGAATGCCGAGATCGTAGAAGAACTGCAACGTCGAAGGATCCGTAAACGCACCGCCCACAATCAGGGCCCGGAGTTCTCCGCCAAACGCCTTGTGCACTTGCGGCAGCAAACGCCGGCTGATCTCGACACGCGGACGTGCGCGCGTCAGCGTTTTGTTCAACCCAATCAACCCGTCCAGCATCCAGCGCTTGCTGGGCTTCAGTTCGTCGAACTTCGCGCGCAACCCGCGTTCCAGGTTCTTCAACACCATCGGCACCAGGCTCACATAGGTGATGCGATAGCGCACAAACGCATCGCGCACAAACTCCGGGCGCAGCGTCCGCAAATGCACGACGCAAGCACCACAGACGAACGGCCCGATAAACCCCACCATGAAATCGATCGCGTGATTAGTAGGCAAAATGCTCAAATAGCGCACGCCCGGCCAAAATGGATACCACGCCGTCAGCGAAGCGCACTGCTCGAGATAACTGTCGTGGGTGAGCACGCAACCCTTCGGACGCCCGCCTGTGCCGGACGAATAGACGATGCAAGCCGTATCTTCGCGCTGTCGTGCCACAAACTGCGGCTCGCCTTTACGCTGAAATTCCTCCCAGCGATAAGCGCCGCGCAGGTCCGCACCGGCCGGCGCTTCCGTCACCAGCACAATCTCCGCCGTCAGTTTCGCGAACTCCAGCGACTGCGTGATTGCTCGCCACAAGTAATATTCAGCCACCAGAAACCGCGCCTTCGAGTGCGCCAGCAGTTGCAGATGCTCGGCAGCCGTCAATTTGTAATCGAGGGGAACCAGGATTCCGCCGCAGAAAAAAATTGAGTATGCGGAAATCAGCCATTTCGACTGATTCGTCATGATGATCGCAGCGCGATCTCCCGCCTTGAAGTCGGCGTCTTCCAGCGCGCGGCAGAGCGGACGCGCCATCGTCTTAAAGTCAGCGTAAGTAAGTCGGACTTTTTCGCGGTCGCGGTCGGCTTCAATCAGGCAGGTTTCGTTGGGCCAGCGCTCCAGCGCATCTTTAAGCGCTGCACCCAGGCTGGCATATTGGCGGAGATCAAGCATAGAAAAAAAGTGGTCGGTGGTCGGTGGTTAGTGGCCAGTTACTACGTGTCGCGGTGCAGTTACGATCGACAACTGCCCACTAACCCCCGACCACTGACCACTGTTCTACAGCCGCGCCTGAATCCGATTTGCCAGAGTCCGAAAGTCCGATACGCCCTGCAACTCATAATCCGGCAACTCAATGCGGAAGTGGTGCTCCAGCCGCGTGAGCAAATCGAGCGCCTGCAGGCTGTCGATGCCGAGCGTCTTGAAAAAATCGTCGTCGGGAGTAAGCTTCTCGCGCGGCACTTTGAAATGGGAAGCGGCCAGATTCAAAATCTCGTCGAGCGTGTGATCGATAGTAGGCGCTGACATAGCTACGCATCCTTAAAATTACAAATTACAAATCGCCAATTACAAATTCACGGCAAGTACGGCTGCACTCCCTCGTTCTCTACAAACTTGCGCAGGCCTTCTTCGACCGCGGGACGCGAATAAAGATCGCAGAAAATATCAATCTCCCGCTTCAACTCGTCATATGGAATCGGCTTCACAAAAGCCTTCGCTGCCGCCGCCGTATGTCGATCGAATTTTGCGACTTGGCTGGCTGTAGCGCGCGCCACTCGCAGCGCCTCGCCTTCGGCGGCAATCTGGCTCACCAGTCCAATCTGCTGCGCTTTCATTACATTGAAACTGCGGCCCGTAAGCAGCAGATCCCGTACCACCGCATTGCCCAAATCCCGCTTCAGACGCGGAATCCCGCCGAATCCAGGAATCAATCCCAGCCGCAGTTCCGGAAAGCAAAATCGCGCCATGCGGTCCGCAATCATAATGTCGCAAACCAGCGCCAGTTCGAACCCGCCGCCGAAGGTCACGCCATGTACCGCCGCGATCGTCGTCAGCGGAGAGGCATCGAGCGTGTTCATCACGGCGTGAATGCGCTCCAGAAAATCCCTCACTCCGCGCAAGGCTGCGTTCTTATCCATCTCCTGCCCGCGTTGAAACAACTCGCGCAAATCCGCGCCCGCCGAAAACCCGGCCTTCAACGTCGAATGGATAATCAACGCCTGCGCTTCATTCCCCAGCCCAGGCAAAGCCTGCGCAAATGTCTCCAATTCCTCCAGCGTGAGCGACCCAATTTCGTTGCACGGGTCGCGATGCAAGGCCAGTTCAATTGCCCCGTTGACGATCTGCCATGAAAGCGTCTGCCCTTTAAACTCGTTCATGCTGTCGTTGCCGCCGTCTCGTTCTTCGCAACCTGGTTTTTCGATGCCTCATACATCGCGTCAATCTCTTTGCGAAAGCGTTCGGCAATCAAATCGCGCTTCAGCTTGCCGTTCGCCGTCAGCAGCCCGCTCTCGATAGTGAATGCTTCCTCCTCCAGATGAAACGCACGCACCTGTTTGTAATGCGGAAGTTCGGGATTCACCAGGTCGAGCGCCGCCCGCGTTTTCTCGCCGCTCACTTTGCCCGTGATCAGTGCGGCCAGATATCCGCGCCCGTTGCCCACCAGCACCACCTGAATCGCATCCGGCAATTCGCGCAAAATCTTTTCCTCAATCGGTTCCGGAGCAATGTTATGCCCCGAGGCAAGAATGATCAGATTCTTAATTCGGCCGACGATCTTCCAGTTTCCATTCTGGTCCACTTCGCCCTGATCGCCAGTGTGAAACCACCCATCGCGCAACACTTTTGCGGTTTCCTCCGGACGACTCCAGTATCCGGGAAAAATATTCGGCCCGCGCACCACGATCTCTTCGTTCTCCGCGATCTTCATCTCCACGCCCGCAATCGCCGGTCCCGTGCGTCCGGCAATTACCGGCCCGCTGGGATCGTCCATGGTGCAGATCGCCGTCGTCTCGGTCAGTCCGTACACTTGCAAAACGGGGATGCCAAGCATCATGAAAAACAGTTGCGTCTCCACACTCAGCGGCGCCGAACCGCAGATCAGCGCACGCAGCTTGCCGCCAATCATCTTTTTGCGAATCGTAGGAAAGACAAGCCGATTCGCCAAACCCAGCCAGATATGGTCCCCCACGCGCGCTTTACCTTCCTGCCGCCGCACCCACGCACCCTTGGCCTTGGTGTACACCTTCAGGGGAAATCCGCCGGTCTTCCATAGCTGCTCGTCGATCGCTTTGCGCATGCGTTCGAGAAGCGCGGGAACGTTCAGGAAATAATCCGGTGCGGCCTGCCGCATTTCGGCGGCAATCTTCCCCAGGTCCGTGTTCAAGGTTAGTTTGCTGCCACGTAGCAGGCAGGTCAGCATCATAATCCACGAACCCGCAAAGCACAGCGGCAGGTAATGGAACACGACGTCCTGACGCGCAGGCGTCGCCATCCCTTGTCTCCCCATCAACTGATCCAGCCGCGCTGAGGTGCAGCCCAGCATGTGGCCGATGTTGCCTGCGTTCAACATCACGCCCTTGGCCTCGCCGGATGTGCCCGAAGTGTAGATGATGGTCACCACATTTTCTTCTGCCACCGCCAGCGCCGGATTCTCCGCCGCCTCGCGGCCCGCCGCGAAAACGTTGTCGAAACAGAAATGCGGCGGCGCGTCGGGCCATGCCGCAACGATCGCATCGGCCAGCGACTGGTCGCCGCAGGCCATGACCGAGGGCCAGCAGTCCTTCATCATCGCAACCAGTTCCGACGGCGCCTGCCGCGCGTACAGTGGCACCACCGTCAAGCCTTCCGCCATGACCGCCAGATCCATCGCCACCCATTGCATCGAGTTATGCGCGAGCAGCGCGCACCGGTCGCCCTTCTTGAGACGCAGCCGCCGCAGATATGCCCGCGCCGCCAGCACCTGAGACAGCAACTGCCGCGCGGTCAGCGAAACCACATGCCCATCACGCAGTTCCTGCAGCACAACAGCATCGCCGCTGCGCTCCAGGCTCGCACAAATTTGTTCAAGAAACGACATGCTTGGCTATGAATTTGTTGGATGAAATGGTGTTTTCAAAAGCAAACACTTACCCGTACGCCGCCACCAGTTCCTTCAACCCCTCGCTCAGCGGAGGCAGATAATCCTCCCAGCTCCATTCTCCCCGCCGGGTAGGAAACTCCGGATACCGGCGCTGCACTTCTTCTTCAAAGTACACACCCATGCGCGCCATCAGCTTCAAATTCCTCACCGTGGTGCGCGCGATCCCGTCGGCGATCCGCTCTCCGTCGCGATCCAGAATTTCGAGCGCTGCCAGAGTCCGTGCCTCCAGATCCGGATCGTCCACGTTCATCAGCAACTCCTGATGTCCGCGTTCGTTCATCAGATTCCGGATGCGCTCATCCATCGTGATCCCAGCCGACGCCACCAGCGCGGGCATCGACGTCACGATCCCGTGATAACGCGAAGACACCATCATGCGGCAAGCGCGCAGAATGCTGACCAGTTGATACATGTTGTAGTCGTCCGAGGTCAGTATCGGAACTCCGCCCAGCTTCTCCGAGATGCGGCGGCAAGGCCGTGCATCCATGCGCTCGGTCGCCGCCATAATCACGAACACGTTTTTCTTTTGCCGGAACGCGGCTACGGCATTAGCAATCGAACTCAAATAATGTTCATAGGCGCGATCCGCCTCCGGTCCAGCGTTATGAAAATAGGGCCCGCGATAGTGACTCTCCTTGTAAGCGCCCGTCAGGCTGTGCAGCGCGGCCTTTGTCACCGACGCCTTCACCGGCCACTCAAACGGATTGATCGGACACACCACCAACACCGGCGTCTTCCCATCCCAACCGACATCGCGCAGCGCCTTCTGCCCATACTCGGCGCCCAGCGGTTCAAATGTCCACGCTGTGTCGGTGCCCAGTTCCGTGGGCACGCCCAGCTCACGCAGAATTTTCCTCGATTCGTCATTGCGTGTGATGACCAGCGAATTTCTGCAAAAGCGTGCGCACATCTTCGCGACCATCGGATCCATGTGTCCCGCTTCGGCGCCGTAGCCGATCGACAACTTGTTCTCCGCCGCCGCAATGCCGAGGGAGCCGATCATCATGGTCGCCAGCGCGTTCGCGAATTTCGACTTGAACATCGACCCTTCGCACGCCACCACGCCATGATGTTTCGGCACTTCATTCGCCAGGAAGGGAGGGAAAATATCCGGCAGCCGCACTTGCGATGTGCCATCGAAATATCCGCGCGACCGGTCGAAATTAAATGTCATCATGCTGAGGTCGACGCTCTCCGGCCCGAGAATCCGACGGACCTGACGCAGCATCTCTTCGACGCGCACATCCGACCCCGTATTGCGCGTCCCGTTGTAACCCGCGAACAGCAGCTTTAACTTCTCCCCCCGCTGCCACGGTTCGCGCTTGCCCATCATCCACTGAATCTTCTTGCCCTCGATGATGCTCGATACCCAAGCTTCCAGAAAGAAGTCCATCATGCGGCAGACCCTCCCGCTTTTGTGCTCTCCGGCCAGCCTTGATAGGGATATGCAAAATTGTGCTCGCGGCTGAACCGGAGCAGCGGAAAACTATATTGCGAGAATGGCGCCGGCTTGCGGCCCATCTCCATCGTGACTCGCGTATTATCGAACACCGTATTCCACGTCAAATACGGCAGGAAGACCTTCATCAGCGCTGCGCCGTGCCCCACCGGCCCTTTGCGATTGGCCAGCACGTTGACGATGGAGCCGAATGGTTTTTCCAGTATCGGCAGAAACACCGGCCCGCGCTTGTTCTGCTCCGCGGCCAGCGCCCGCGTCAATTCCTGAAATGTCTGCGAGTCGTTGCCCGAAGAAAGATGATAAGTATCGTGCGCGGGCTCGGCCTTCATGTGTAAAGTCGAAATCGCATCCGCTACGAAATCCACATTCACAATGTCGATTTTGTCATGCGGACGAAACGGCAGCACCGGCAATCCCGCCAGAAACACGAATGACCGCACCATGTCGAACTGTGTCGTCTGCGGATACCGGCTGTCCCCGAGCACGATGCTAGGGCGAAAAATCGTAAGCGGCACATCCGGGAGCAACTCTCGCACCATGTGCTCGCAGAATTTCTTCGTCCGCGCATACGGATCGTAATCCGAGCGCTCCCACTCAATCGCGCGGTCCTCCATGACCACTTCGTGGCTGCGCTTGCCCGCGACTGCCACCGTGCTCACATTGGAAAAGCGCCGCAACCCGTGATAATACTGCGATTGCCGCGCCAGTTGGATCACTTCGAGCGTTCCGCGCAGATTCACATTCAAGCAACTTTTTTCCGACTTCCGATTCAGCGAAGCCGCGCAATGAATCACCGAATCGGTGGTGTGCACGAGCCGGTCGTAATCGCCCGCCTCCAACCCAAACTGTGGCGAGGTGAGATCGCCGCGAAAAATTCTTATCTTCGCCTGCAAGTAGTCATAGAACTTCGGAAAAGGTAAATGCAACTGCAAGGCCTGCCAAAGGCGCACCTCGGCTCCCAGCGGATCTCGGCCGCGCACCAGCAGATTCAAGGTCGCGTCATGCTGCTCCAGCAGATTAGCGGCAACATGCGCTCCGATGTAGCCAGTTCCACCGGTCAGGAATATCGCCACGTTGCTCCGTTCGTTCCCGTCTTCACCGCATCGCCATTTTCAGTCGTTGGAGTTGGAGTCGGCGAGGCCGGCATCTGCAACACCCGTGGCGCGCGCGCTTCGAGCGGCCGCCCTTCAATCAGCGGATAGGTCCATCGCCGCAATGCGGGAATGTGAATGTCGATCCAATACTCCCACCAGTCCAGTCCCGCCGTGTTATATCCGAAAATCTCTTTCTCCTCGGGCGTCAGCGCCTGCGACAGCTTCTCTACGTTGTCGGCGACAAAGTCATGCTCGTTGTGCAGAATAAACGGCTCGAACAGGCCGACTAATTTTTCCACGCGCTCGAGGTTGCGTTCGGTTTTCGCGAGCGGCTTTGTCATCGCCGATGGCAGCGGCGACATCGCCCGCTGAATCGACTTGATAATCATTTTCTGCGCCGGCGCCGACATGCGGTTATAGCGCTCTTTTGAAACCGGAATCGCATCCATTCGCAAGCGCAGCCAATACTCCAGGCCTTCCTGCGCCCGATAGTGACGCCGATGGCCAAGGCTAGTCAACTCGATCGACCTTCCCATGTCACACGGATTTGTGACCGACGTGGCGAGTTGATACAGGGGATCGTGCCGCCGCTCAACCAACGCCGCGCCAATCAGCGTCATGCCGGCGCATACTGCGTCCACGGGAATGATGTCGAGCCGCTTGTGTTCGTTCGAAGGCAATTGCCGGAACGCCGTCCCCAGCAGATACGAGAGGGACGCCGAAGTATTGATGCCCTCATTCCATCCGCGAAATGGCTTTGACACCGAAGTCTCGACAATCGCCGGACGCACGATCGCAATCGGCAGCTCCGCACCATCTTTCGAGATATATTTTGCAATCAGCGATTCCGCCAGGCTCTTGGTGAAGGTGTACGTATTCGGCCAACCCAACTCCTGCGCGCGCCGGGTAGCTTCTTCGGTAAGATAATTTTTCAGCCACCGCACTTTGTTCTTACGGATCTGATTTTCCAACGCCTGCCCGCTCAGGCCTTTTGCGGCGTGTTCTTTCCCTAACGCCTGCCGCTTGAGTTCTTCGGTAACCCCCGGCCCTTCGACGCGCGCCTCCGCCGACTCCACCAGTTCATGCAGGCGATGCCACTCTTTTTCCGCGTCAAAGTCTTTCAGGTGCAGCGGCGTGTAATTCGGGTGCAACCGCTCACTCACGCGCCCATCGCGCTGTCCCGCGACATAGCAGGTGGAAAGATGCAGCAGCGCCGCGTGATCGGACCCGCGAATGAAGTCGATCAGGTGGACCGTCGAATCCACATTCACCGCCAGGGCGTCGCGCAGATCGGGATTGAAATCCGTCAATCCCGAGCTATTGATGATGAGATCGAGTTGGTTGCGCAGCCGCGCCGAGGTTTCAGGATCCAGTCCCAATCCGGGCTGCGAAACATCGCCTTCCACTACCTCAACTTTTTCCGCCAGCAGTGCGCCCAGCCGGTTGCCATATTTCTCGAACAACGGATCGAAAACGGGCGATGCTTCGATCATTTGTTCGAAGCGCTTTTGCGCCGGATTCGACTTTTGTCGCCGGATTAATAGATAAAGTTTTCCAATCTCCGGCAAATCCATCAGGATATTTGCCAGCCACACTTTGCCGATAAATCCGGTGACGCCGATCAGCATCACATGCTTTCCACCCAGCGCCTTTCGCACCGAAAACCGCGCCGGATACCGCTTTTCGTCGAAATATACAATCGGACGAACCCGGGGCGTCTCCACCCGCACGGCCGGCACAATCGCCGAAGCCAGCGCCTTCGGACCGCGTAATCCCAGCGCCCGCACCCAGCGCGCCGGACTCTGCTGCCCGTCCGGCCCCGCTTCGCGAATGCGGGCAAACAATCCCCGCGGGCGGATCACAGGACTCAGCAGCCGGCCCGTCGCCACACCGCCGCGAAAGTCGAGGCGATTGGCAATAATCCACCGCACCCCCAGATGCCGCGCCAGCGGCCGCATCACATGCTCTAACCCCTGGCTCACCAGCACCACGTCGACGCCGGTCGCCTGCAACGCCTTCAGGTGCCGCACTCCTTCTTCTTTAAGCAGCGGCTTCAGCTTATATTCGAATTCTTCTTCGCCCAGCAGATCGAGGCGGTCGCGAGTAATTCCGCGCAGCACAGCGTGCACGATTCGAGTCGCGGCCACGCGGTTCGCCGCATACAAAAATGGCCGCAACAACGCCATCATGAGCACCAGGCTGCGGCGTGCTGCTCGCGCGATATAGGTCTGGCTGTTCCAGGTAAAAAACGCGATGGGACGAACGGTGGTCAACTCCAGCAAGCTTCCTTCCACCCGCCAGTAAACCGGCGACGAAGGGCGAGAGCGATGAGGCTCGGAGACGGAAGCCGAAGAAATGCCCGGAGCAACGCGCCGAGGCGAAGGCACGTCGGCCACCGATGCCCTAGCTTCAGGCGCCGTCGACCGCCCTCCGAGATTGCTGACAGGTTCCACGATTCAATATCCGGACGCGATCACAGTCTGGCCAAGTAACCTGCCGGAATCACCTATTTTAACCTCTCCTTCACAAACGAAGCAGAATAACCGCAGGCCCGTGTTCACGCCCTTTTCACGCCGCCCGTTCCACCCAGCAAACATCCCAATACTTGCCAAATTTTCGCCCATTTTCGCTCAAAACGCCCACCTCCCGGAACCCAAATCGCCGGTGCAGAGCCTCGGTGGCCGGGTTCGGCAACACATAAACCGCAACAAATCGATGAACGTCTTCACCCTTCAAAACCGCAAATAACTCCGCATACAAACGCTTTCCCAAGCCCCTCCCAATTGCCTCAGGCGCGCAATAAACTGTCGTCTCGACCGTGGTTTCATACGCCGCTTTCGGACGAAACCGCGTAGTGCCCGCGTATCCCATCACGATTCCATTTTCTTCGGCGACAATCAGCCGATGCCTTCCCGTCGAGTTGAACTGCGCGAACCAAGCCTCGCGCCGCTCCACCGTGTAAGGCTCAACATCAAACGTCACGGGAGTATTCAAAACGTAATAGTTGTAAATCTCGGTGATGCGCGCCAGATCCCGACGCTCGGCCGTGCGAATTGTTAAAGCCTCAGTCATAACCTGTGTGGCGCGGGCGTCCTCGCCCGCGACGCGCCGCCAAAGCGGGAAATTCAAGGTTACCGCAAATTTGAACACGCAAGAATTGGTACGATGATTCACTGCTCAATTGACGCGCCGCGCGGAGGACGCAGCCTATGAGTATGCTGACTCTATTTGGATTGTTCGCAGTGACCGCAATGCTGGTCACCTACGCCTTGGAAAACCGCAGCCCCTGGTTCATCCTGGCGTTCGCCGCTTCCTGCGCGCTCGGTTCTGCTTATGGATTTCTACAGGGCGCGTGGCCCTTTGGAGTAGTCGAGGCCATCTGGTCGGTGGTAGCTGTGCGCAGGTGGTATCAGGCGAGGAAGGGGAATAAATAGTCTGTGTGGTGACGGGGCTTTGCCCCGTCCAGGCGGGGCAAGCCCCGCCACCACACGTTTCAGAGCTTGTTCAGGCCGTCCAGCGCCGCCACTTTATAAGCTTCCGCCAGGGTCGGATAGTTGAACACCGTATCCCGAAAATATTCGATAGTCGCGCCCATAGCCAGCACGGCTTGCCCAATGTGCACGATCTCCGCCGCCCGGTCCCCAATAATGTGCACGCCCATCAACTTCAGCGAATCGGGATCGAACAGAATTTTCAGCAGGCCCTGATCGTCGCCCAGCATCTGCCCTTTCGCCAGTTCCGAGTAGCGCGCCAGCCCGCTTTCGTAGGGAGTCTTCGTGCGCGTCAGTTCCTCTTCGGTCGCCCCGACCATGGAAATTTCAGGAATGGTGTAAATGCCGTACGGAATCAGATTCGGCAGCATCGTGCTCGGCTTGCCGAACATGTGACAACCCGCCAGCCGCCCCTGTTCCATCGAAGTGCTAGCGAGCGCCGGAAATCCAATGACATCTCCCGCCGCGTAGATGTGCGGCACCGCGGTCTGAAAATGTTCGTTCACGGCCAGTTTGCCGCGTTCCTCGGCAGAGAGACCGGCAGCCGCTATGTTCAGTTTGTCACTATTGGCTTTTCGCCCAATCGTGTACAGCAGCGCCTGTCCGCGAATTTTCTTACCGCTCTCCAGCGCGGCAAAAACTTTGTCGCGCTCTTCATCGAAGCCCACCGACACCACTTTTTCGCCCAGGCGGAACACTGTTCCCAACTGCCGCAATTGGAAGCACAGGCTTTCGATAATCTCCCGATCCACAAAATCCAGCAGCGTAGGACGCTGGTCGAGCAGCGTCACCTTCACCCCGAGCGCCGTGAACATCGACGCATATTCCAGCCCGATAATCCCCGCGCCCACCACGATCAACTCGCGCGGAATCTCTTCGATGCAATGCACCTGATCCGAATCGAAAATGCGCTTTCCATCGACCGGAATGCCCTCGATGTGCGCCGGCCGTGTACCACACGCGATCAGGATCTTCTCTCCCCGAACCTGTTGCACGCCGTCTTCGGTCACGATTTCGATAGTATGCGGATCGGCAAAGTGCGCGTCGCCTTCAATCGCGGTCACATAATTCCGCCGCAACTGCGCTTTGATCACGTCCACTTCCCGCGTCATTACCGCGTTCGAACGCAGCACTAGGTCCGACATCATGATCCGGTCTTTCACCACATACCCGCGCCCATAGAACGACCGTTGCCGTAGCCCGCTAAGGTAGAGCACGGCCTCGCGCAAGACTTTGCTCGGAATCGTTCCGGTGTGAACGCAAACTCCGCCAATGGTGAGCCGACGGTCAATGATCGCAACTTTTTTGCGCATCTTCGCCGCGCAAATCGCGCCCTTCTGCCCCGCCGGACCACTGCCAATCACCACCAGATCGTATTCGTTAGCCTGCATAAACACCGCCGCAGCACGAAACTAACACTTTTCTGACTCTGTGCGAAAGGTCACTTCGGTGTCGGACGCGAAATTAAGAGTCCCTTAATAATTGTGAGACCTAGGCTAGGGTTTTGCGCTTGCTTGGAATGAGCGGGGCTGCACAGACTGCTGAAAACTCGATTTTGTTCTCGCCTTTGGGTGGCGCAGCGGTTCACCGCTGCGGTAAGGGCATTGTTTTGAGTTCGGCTTTAGCCGCTGAGGGGCGACTGCGGCGAGCAACTGAGTTCTTCAGCAGTCTGTTCAGCCACGTCGAGCGTCTCGCTGGCGACGGAGCGCCGCGTAGATCGCTAATCGCCTACGAAACCGCTGCCCAATTGCGGCGCTCCAGAAAGGTCGGAGGCTCATAGGTACGCCCTTTCGCCAGCCGACGTTCTTCGCGGCGCGTTGTCCACCACAACAAGGGCCCGAGCGATGACGCAGTGAGGCGGGCGACCACTGGGAACTCCTTCTCGACTTCGCGTCGCAGCTTGTGAATCTGCTCACTCACGCTGCGATTGACTTTCCTGAATTCGCGCTCCATTACCCAAAGAGCCGCGTTGTAGGCACTGTTCAGCTTCTTCGCCTCGCGCGCAAACCGCTCGCGGACGCGGGGATCGGGGTAGTCCTTGTAACGTTGCCAGCCATTCAGTACGGTCCGGCACATGCGATAAAGACTGGGGCCATTGCTCTCGAAATCGCGCCAGAAGGCCCAATCCAAAAAGCGCTTCGAATCGTCGCGCGAGATAGCCGCGTGCCGAAAGTTAAATTTGAACTGTCCATGAATGTCGGCGGGATCCATGTCCGTCAGCAGGCGGCCCTGCTCCTTCATCTCCTGATAAAGCGGCGTGCCCGGAACCGGCGTGTACAGCATGAATTGGTGAAAATCGGTTTGGTGCGCAATCGCTGCTTCAATTTCCTCAACGATGTTGTCGGGCGTATGGTGCTCGAGTCCGACGATGGTCGAACCTTGCACTCGAATCCCGTGTTCGCGAAGCTCGCGCGTGAGTTGAGTAACATTGTTGCCCTGCAGCTTGCTGTAGCCGGCTCGCGGAGATTCCAGACCCATCCACACCCAGGAAACGCCCAGTTCGACCAGCTCCAGCATGGTGTATTTTCGAATCGCATTGGCGGAAGCAAACACGGAAAGCTCCCAGCTCTTGCCGCCCTGCTTCATGAGCTCGAGCAAGCGCATGGCTCGCGTCCGGTGGAGCAGGAAGTTTTCGTCCATCACAAAAAACGACTGTACTTTGAGCTCCGATTCGATCCGGCACATGATCTCAAACAGCTCATCGCCGGTCTCGTAGAAGTTGACGAACTTTCCTTTGCCGCCAAAAAAAGAAGAGGTAGTGCAGAAGTTGCACCCCATGGGGCAGCCCACCGACGGAATAATCGTCGCCGCCGTGCCGCCCTTGCGATTCGGCAGCCGAATTCCCATGATACGCGTATCGATCCCGGAAACAATATTGGGATGACGGATGGGCGCGTGCTCGTCTTCTCCCAGATACCGCCGCATCCACGAGATCCCTTCGCCGCGCACGATGTGGTCGGCATCGATCATGTTCTCAATGCCCGGAATGGCCGCGACATGTCCCCCTACAACGATCACCGAATCCGGCGATAGCTCCCGCACCAGACGGCACATCTCCCGCACCTTGCCCACATTCACGATAATCGAAGAAATCCCTACGATGTCGTACTTGTTCGTGGTCAATTCCCGGGCAAAGGCTTCGCGAGTGGGAAAATCCAGCACGCTGCACGGCGCGGAAATATTTTCCTGGATCATCATGATGCCCCACGACCGATGAAACATGCGCAGCGAAAAGCTGCCCTGGGCGCGGGTGACCTGGTTGTGATAAAGCTCCATCGGATTGATAGACCGGCTGCCAAATTCGTCGTCCTGCGCATACGGCCCGAAAACAGAACTCAGCAGAATGCGCGCATTACTTCCCTTGGGATGAAGTTCCTCTTGATTGATTTTCATGGCTGTTTACTGGAAGGATAATGCGCCGCTGCAACGCTTCGCCGTGATCTGAGATCACATTACAAAACTATTACCATTACTTTCGACTTAGCGTGAGACAGCCAGAAAGGTCCGAGTTATCTCAGCCCGCGAGAGACTCGATCCCTTGAATTGCTTCCTGCGAGAGGGTCAATTCGCGGCTCGCCAGATCCTGCTTCATGTGCCACGCGTTCGAGGTACCGGTCAGCGGCAAAATCCCGACGCTGCGCGCAAAGCTGAAAACAACCTGCGCCGGCGTGACATTGGCGCTCGCGGCCAGATTCGCGATCAGAGCATCATGCACGACTTCCTGATTTGCGGTGAGCAGCGAGAATCCCTGATAGACGATTTTGCGTTCGCGGCAGAATTGACGCACATCACGATCCCAACCGAGACGGGCATAGCAACGGTTCTGCACAAACGCAGGAAGTTCGGTGTGCGCGGAGGCCATCTGCTGCAGATGCTCCAAAGAAACATTGCTGACGCCGAGCAAACGAGTTCGGCCCGCGTCGCGTTCTTTGCGCATAGCTTCCCAGACTTCGGCTTCGGCATCGGTCCAATCGTAGTTGGAGGCCGGCCCGTGCAGCACGTAGCTGTCGACATGATCGGTCGCAAGATGCTCGAGCGAACTGGCCATCGACTGCGCGACTTGAACGAAAAGAGATGCCGCGGGGTCGTAGGGCAGGCGGTGGTCCTGACCTCGCTGATAAGTAAATTTCGTTTGCAGAAAAAGATCGTCGCGCGTGACCAACCCCGCACGGTAAGCGGCGGCTAGCCCCTGGCCCACTCCTTCTTCGAAGTAATGTCGCCGCTGGTTGGCTGTGTCGATGCCGCGAAAGCCCATGTGCAAGGCGAGTTCGGTGAGGGCAGGGGTGCGATCTTCCTTCCAAGCGGTGCCGTAAAGAAAATCGGGAAGAGCTGGAGCAGTCTGCGGCATCAAGCTATTCTCCCATGATCATCGCGCATTTTCTGGGACAACCAGAACCACTAAGGACACGAAGTGCCACGACGGCTCCTATCCTCCGGGTTTTCCTTCGTGTACTTTCGTGCCCTTTGTGGTGGATGTTTAGCACGATGAGAGAGAAGGTCCGCCGCATGAACTAGTGATGTTCCTTTTCTCGCGGTTTGGCTGACTTCCTGCCGGTAAACACGGTAGTATCAAGTTTCTGCATGAGACTGCCTCGGCCCTTCATCACTGCCTCCCGGAGTCGCGCATCGCTGCTTTTTGCGATGGGGAATGTCCACGGATGGGTAGACGTCTCCGTGCGAACGCTGCGTACGATCGTGGTCGGAGTTCTGCCCGCGATGTTTCTGCTGCGCACGACGCGCGAAGAGATTTACAACATTCTCTGGGCGCTGGTCTTTGGCTTTGCCACCCTGAATATCCTGAGCCTGGGAGCGCGCCGTTTCGAGCGGGAAAAAGGCGGCCTGAACTTTGGCGAGATTCTAGCGATCCTGGTAGTGGTCGTATCGATTTTTCTGCTGGCTTGGGAGCTGCTCTATGTGTTCGGCATTTTGCCGATTCGTCTCACTCCGCGCTGACACGAAATTGCGGTATCATCGCTTGTGGTGAAACGCGAATCCAATCTTCGTGAACCCAGTTTCGATGTGACTTGCCCCTGCTGCGGCGCGGTCATGAAAATCGACGTGGCGACCCGCAGCATCATCGCGCACACGGCGCCGGTCAAGGCCAAAACCTTCAACGATATGGAAGAAGCAGCGCGCGCCATGAAAGAGCAGGATAGCCGGCGCGATTCGATTTTCCGGCAGTCGCTGGATGCGCAAAAACATGCCTCGGAGTTGCTGGAGAAGAAATTCCAGGAAGCGGTAAAGAAAGCCAAAGAAACACCTGATACGGGACGGCCGATTCGGGATTTCGATTTAGACTGAAAAACTCGGTTCCCGGTTCTCAGTTCTCAGTCGAACACCATGGAGACTTTTCTGAGAACTGAGAACCGGGAACTGAGAACCCCATGACGCCTCTTCTCCTTGGCCACCGCGGGGCTCGGGCTTCCCGTCACATTCCTGAAAATACCTTGGCGTCGTTCGAGCTGTGTTTGCAGCATGGCTGCGACGGATTTGAGTTTGACGTGCGGCTTTCCGCCGACGGACGGGCCGTGATTTGCCACGACGCTTCCATCCGTGGAATGAAGATTGCGACGACGGCGTCAGCACGGCTGGCGTTGCCTACCCTGGAAGACGTTCTCAAACAATTTGCCGAGCGCGCGTTTCTCGATATCGAATTGAAAGTTGCGGGGCTGGAGGCGCAAACGCTTGCCGCGTTGCGCAAACACGCGCCACAAAAGGGTTATGTGGTTTCCTCGTTCCTTCCCGAGGTTCTCACGACGATCCGCAATCTTGATCCGGCAATTCCTTTGGGATTTCTTTGCGACAAGAAATCTCAGCTACGAAGTTGGCCTGAGCAGGCGGCCGAGTGGGTGATTCCGCATTTTGATCTGGTCGATCGAGAACTGGTGGAACTGGTTCACGCTGCCGGCCGGAAGATCATGGTGTGGACAGTGAATCGCGCCGAGCGCATGCGCGAATTCGCAGCGTGGGGCGTCGATGCGATTATTTCACATGATACAGAGTTGATGGCTCCCTCGGTAATCACATAGGGACGGGCGCCCTCGTGAGCCTGCCCTGAGCGAAACCGAAGGGTCCATGCCGAGCAAAGCTCGGCAGCGTTTTTGTCGACACCATTCCGAAAGTTCGCTTTCGCCTAACGCAATGTTGCGTCGCTGCGCATTTGCTCGCTGAATTCCCGTCATTTACATTGAAGTGAATGTCCACCACCGGCGAACGATTCGAACGAGCGGTACAAATCATGGCGCGATTGCGGGCTCCGGGCGGATGCCCCTGGGATCGCGAACAAACCTTCGACACCATCAAACCCTACACCCTGGAAGAGACTTACGAAGTCCTGGAAGCGATTGACAACCGCGACTGGCCGGAACTGACGGGCGAATTGGGCGACCTGCTTCTGCAGGTGTTGTTCTATTCCGAGATGGCGCGCGAAGCGGGCCACTTCTCAGTCGATGACGTGCTCGACCGGCTCTCGAATAAGTTGGTGAGCCGCCATCCACACGTGTTTGGGAACGTGAAGGCCGACACTCCGGCCGAAGTTCTGCGCAACTGGGAGGCGCTGAAAGCGCAAGAGAAAGAGAAAGAAAAGGAAATACGCGGCGCGGCGGACGGAAACAATAAGGCCGAGTCAGCCAATGCGCAATCAGTCCTAGCGGGTGTGTCATCGAAAATGCCCGCGCTGATGGAGGCTTATAAGCTCAGCTCGCGCGCCGCGCACGTAGGTTTTGACTGGCCAGAGCTTGAAGGCTTGTTTGCCAAGCTCGAAGAAGAGACCACCGAACTGCGCGAAGAGTTGAAGGCCGTGCCAACGCAATCCTTCAAAGGCCCATCAGTGGGGACGGGGATTGCCGGGTCGGGAAAGCCGCAGGTTGCGCCGGAACTGCGCTCGCGCCTGGAAGATGAAGTGGGAGATCTATTCTTTGTCCTGGTGAACATCGCACGTTATTTATCCCTCGATCCGGAATCGGCATTGCGCAAAACGAATCGCAAATTCAAGCGTCGATTTCAATGGATGGAGGAACGCTTGCGCGCCAATGGCAAAGCGCCGCAACAGGCATCGATGGACGAACTGGAATCATTATGGCAACAAGCGAAGCAGCAGGAAAAACCGGCGTGAGCGGCACGAACACCGGAACGTTTTCTGGGACCAAGCCTGAAAAAATGTTGGGCACGGTGGCTATCCGCAGGTGCGAAGCGCTAGCGGAGATGCAAGCTTGCTTCGCGCTGCAGAAGGAAGTGTGGAAGTTCTCCGACGCGGACTTAGTTCCCGTGCGGATGTTCGTAGTCGCGGCGAAGATCGGCGGGCAGTTGGTTGGGGCTTTCGTTGAAAAAAACGGCGCAAGCGGCGACGCCCAAGAACTGATCGGCTTCGCACTCGCGATACCAGCCATGCGGAATGGGCACGCGTACCTCCATTCGCAAATGCTGGCCGTCCGCCCGCAATATCGCAATGACGGCCTGGGACGTCGACTGAAGCTCTACCAGCGTGAAGATGCCCTGGCTCGCGGTTTCGAGCTCATGGAGTGGACGTTCGATCCGCTGGAGATCAAGAACGCATACTTGAACATCGAGAAGCTAGGAGCCATCGCACGGCGTTACAACGTAAATCAGTACGGCCTCAGCTCGTCGCCATTGCAAGGAGGATTGCCGACCGACCGCTTGGTGGCCGAGTGGTGGATGAAGTCAAAGGGGGTGGAAGCAGTCCTGGCGGATGCGCCGCGCGCCCAGTTCGAATGCCGCGCCCGCATCGATGTACCGGCGGAGATTTACGAATGGAAGGCCGCCGCCACCACGCGGGCGCAAGCGCTTGCCGTGCAGGAGCGCAATCGAGAGCACTTCCAGCAGGCGTTCTCCAACGGACTAAGCGTACTTGGCTACGAGCGCGACCAACGCGGAGGTGGCCGGTTCCTGCTGGGCAAGTGGGACGAAAACTGGCGGTATTAGATCCGATACGAATCACAACTCATTATGAAAATCGAATCCGTAACTCTGCGTGAACTTCACATGCCGCTCGTGCATTTTTTTGAAACGAGCTTTGGCCGGGTTTACAGCCGCCGCATTCTGCTGGTGAGCGTTGAAGCGGAGGGCGTGCGTAGCTGGGGAGAGTGCGTCGCCGGAGAAGATCCCTACTACAGTCCGGAATGGATCGAAACCGCGTGGCCCACGATTAAGCACTATCTGGCGCCGTTGCTGCTGCAGAGCGAGTTGGATGCCGGTCGGGATTGCGCCGCGCGGTTTGCCCGAGTGCGCGGCCACCGCATGGCGAAAGCCGCGCTCGAAAACGCCGTGTGGGACGCGGAGGCGCGACAAAAGCAACAACCGCTCTGGAAATTATTGGGAGGAACGCGGCGCGAGATCGCCTGCGGCGTCTCCATCGGCATTCAAGACTCGCCCGCGCAACTTCTCCAGAAGATCGAAACCGAATTGGCAGCGGGATACCGGCGCATCAAGATCAAGGTGAAACCGGGATGGGACTTGAATGTGCTGGAGAAAATCCGCGCCCGCTGGCCGGATATAGTTCTCAGCGTGGATGCGAATTCAGCTTACACGCTCGACGAGGTTGAGCACCTGCGTAAGTTCGATGCCTTCAATCTACTCATGATCGAGCAACCATTGTGGAACGACGAAATCTACCTGCATGCGCGGTTGCAGAAGGCCATCCGGACGGCCATTTGTCTGGACGAATCGATTCTGAACGCGCGCGACGCCGATTTTGCACTGGAGACCGGCGCCTGCCGCATCCTCAATATCAAAGTGGGCCGCGTGGGCGGCTTCAGTGAGGCGAAAAAAGTGCACGATGTCGCCCTGCGCCACAATGCTCCAGTATGGTGCGGCGGAATGCTGGAATCAGGCGTGGGTCGGGCCCACAACATCGCTTTGTCGACGCTCGAAAATTTCTGCTTGCCCGGAGATGTATCAGCCTCAAAGCGCTATTGGAAAGAGGACATCATCGAACCCGAGGTCGAGGTCCGCGCCGATGGAATGATTGTAGTCAGTGACGCGCCCGGAACGGGCTACCATGTGCGCGAAGACCTGGTGCGGAAATTCACCGTGCGGGAAGAAACATTTCGCAACGGGAAAAGTTAAGAAGCCTCAGGCCGACCCCGTATTCGCCATCGCTTCCACCGCTTCCCAAGTCGTGCTGAAGGTCACGAAGAACTCGTTGACCTTGGTAATCTCCATAATTTTGTGCACCCGCGGCTTCACCCCCGTCAGCACCAGACACCGCCCCGCTTTCTGATGCGACACGTATGCCGCCACCAGCGATCCCAATCCCACCGAATCGATGTACGGAACATCCGACAAATCCAGAATCACAGTCTCAGCTTCTTCGTGACGCACCGCCCGCTCGAATTGCGGCGCGGTCTCGATGGTGATCGGCCCACGCAGCAACAGAATCCGTTGATCCTGCGCCACGCCCTCGTAGCGCTCAACCGTTAGTTCCTGCAGTCCCATAGCCAGCCGATTGTAGGCCACTCAGCCGCCCCTGTCACGTCCCGAAAAATGCAAACGCCATCGGCTTACGCACGCAGCATCTTCACTACCGTGTCCTGTCGTACTTCCAACTCACTGCCTACTGTGGTTTCGGCGGAGGCTGGTTTTTGTCGTCGTCTTTCTTTTCGCCTGCAGGATTGTCCGACGAGTACTGTTCCCCAGGGCGCTTCAGCTTCACCGTGATCTCCAGTTCCGGCTTGTCGATCTGGTAGTCTTCGCCGAAAGTCTGGAAACCCTGCGCCAACACCTGCACCCGCAACGGGCCATACGGAATCCCGTCGATATGCGCCCGCCCCTCGTTGTCCGTTTTCAACTCCATACCGCCGAGTGACTGCTGTCCATTCTTCTTGACGGGATGCAGCACGACCCCAGCGTTCCGGATCGGCTTGCCGTTGTAATCTTTCACCACCACAAACCGCAAGTTCGACAGCGGGCCCTCATCGTCATCATGCTGGGCCACAGCCAGCCCCAAGCCTAACCCGAGGAGGAGGGCAACAACGATGATCAGCGCACCCGCAATCGAGATACTCTTCTTCGTGTTCATAACAGCCATTCTAGAGTGTCCGGCCCGCCTGCTTTATCTACTTCATCCCTTTCACCACATACACCTGCGACAGCGTCTGCGCGTATTGATAGGCATATGAGTTACCCTCACCCGGGCAGTACGACGCGCTGCTGCTCACCGCACCCAACGCCAAGCCTTCTCCGAAGGTTCTGGATAACTCCATTTTTCCTGTACCCGCATTAACACGATAGGTAATGCCGGTTCTCTCGTGTCGGCGAGCGGGAACAACGTACAGCGATTGTCCATCCGGTGGCCAGCCCGTGACGCGATAGTTGGAATCTAATCCAGGAATCGGACGCAAGCCGCCACCATCCAGCGGCCAGATCCCCCACTTGCCATCTGCGTCCTGTACCGCCGTGCTACGGCCGTCGGGAGACGGCATGACACCGACGACACCTTCGGGAGTAATGGGCCTGGAATCGCCGTTGCTCACCGCAATCAGGTAGTCGCGTGTGCCGTGTCCGGGTTCCACTCCGCTCGCCAGCAACTCCTTGCCGCCAGGCAACCAGCGCACTCTCTGGTAGCTGACTTTGTCGTGGGTTAGCGGTTTGGCCACGCCCGCACCGGTCGGCACCAGGCTGAGCGGGCCGCCCTGCGCTGGCTGCGTGATCACCCACTTAGCATCCGGAGAAACAGCCAAGCTAACTCCTTCCCCGATGCGTATCGGAGGTGAGCCATCGGTATCGCGTAAAAACACCGTGTAATTCGGTCCGCCGCTATCGCCTTCCTCGTCGAATAATACTTTCCGGCCATCCGGAGTGAGATCGCCTAGAATCGACCACTCCGACCATCCCAGTTCATGCTCCCCTGTTCCTCCGGGCGCAACGCCACGAATCCCGACGCGCCGGCGGCTAGTCACCATCAGTGCCAGCCCGTTCCGTACGTCTTCCAGCCACATTCCCCCCGGCACGTTGGTAATCGCTCGCATTTTGCCCGATAGCGTCACAGCCTTTGGGTTCCCAGCACTTCCATTGGACGCCGTGAACCAGATTTCATTCCCGGCTGGCGACCAAACAATCCCCTGCAATGTACCCCAGCCCGAAGACAGTATCTTCTCCTTGTCCTTGCCGTCCGAGCCAATCACCGCGACCGAACCTTCGTCGTCGCCGTTTGCGTTTTGATGATCGGCAAACGCCACCCACTTTCCATCCGGCGATATCTTGGGATGGCTGATCCAGTTAATGCCATCGAACAGCACTTTCCCAATCGGATACTCCAACCTCCAGTGTCCGTTCTGTGGCACGTAACGAACCACTGCCATATTCTCACCGTCCGCGGCCCAGTCCGCGTCTTGTACATTGTCCAGCATTTCTCGCGGCGCTTCGGTGACAGGTACCCGCGCCAGCGTTCCCGCCTGCGCATAGCCGCCCAGGTTCACCGTCTTGAGTCGAACCGCCAGCTCTCCGCTCTTCGAAATCGACAACAGCTCCGCGTCCTTCACCCCGAGTTCGCGCGCCCCCTGGTTATCCAAACGCCCGATATACAACTGCTTCTCGCCACCGTCCCACGAAGCGCTGTACACAATATTGCCGTCCGGAGTAAATCGCACATTCCCAATCGACCCCGTGCGAGTGACCGGCTGGTACTCCACAAGCGGCGCGCGCCCGCTTCCCCGCCCCAGCCACCAGCCCACGCCGATCATCAAAGCCGATAGCACCAACGCGCCTGCCAGTTCCCGCAACGTATTGCGAGGGGCCGCTTCTTTTTTCTGCGCAGGCGCTGACTCTCGAATCGGCGCCTGTCCCGTCGCCGCCGGCGCGCCCGTTTTTCCCGCCACCGAACTAAGTACCGAACTATCCGTCAGCGCTTCCAAATTAAACGCCAGATCTCCCGCCGACTGGAAACGCTGTGCCGGATTTTTCTCCAGACAATGGCGCACCATTCGCTCCACTGCCGGTGGAACATTACGCGCCGTTTCCGAAAGATCGGTGGGCTCCTCCTTCAAAATCGCGCTCATAGTATCGGCGGGAGTTTCCCCGCGAAACGCGCGTTGCCCGGAAAGCATTTCGTACAGAATCGACCCAAACGAGAAGATATCGGAGCGGTGGTCGGCCGGCTTGCCGCGCACCTGCTCGGGCGACATATAGCCGGCGGTGCCCATAATCTGGCCCGGCTCGGTGTTCACCTGCACCGTGGCCGCGTCCGCGCCCGCTTCGTTTTCTGGACGCGTCAGCTTCGCCAGACCGAAGTCGAGAATCTTCACTCGATCGTCATGGGTCAAAAACAGATTTTCGGGCTTCAAGTCGCGGTGCACGATTCCCTTCTCGTGCGCCGCCGCCAATCCCCGCGCCACCTGCAGCGCGTAGTCGATCGATTTGCGGCTGGAGAGCGGCCCGCTCCGGATGCGCTCACGCAGCGTCTGGCCTTCGAGCAGCTCGGAAACAATGTAGGGAGCTCCGCGCTCTTCCCCGATATCGAAAATCGAAAGAATGTTGGGATGATTCAACGCCGCGGCCGCCCGAGCTTCCTGCACGAAGCGCTGCAACCGCTCTGCATCGGCCGAGTAAGAAGTGGGCAGAACTTTAATGGCCACGATGCGATTCAGCCGCGAATCGTGCGCCCGATACACCTCGCCCATACCTCCAGAACCGAGCAGGGACTGGATCTCGTAGGGGCCCAGTTTCGTTCCTGGAGTGAGTGCCATCTGAGCTGTGGATTATATCGAAATTGATGGTTAGCCGTTACGGCCAGCCGTAGCGCCGCCGTCCCGGCGGCTGTCCGGCGGGCGTCCTCGCCCGCCGCAGACGAGCAAAGTAAGGATCGACGGCGATGTAGATGAGTCCCGGCAACACCGGGCGCCCCGCTCACCAGCAACGTTAATTTTGCGGTGGGAAAATAAGCCGTCCAGATCGGGACCGTCGGGTGATCAAATTTCCCAGGGTTCAGATTACCAGATCACCCGATGACCCGATCACCCGATCCAACGGCCCGATCCGCTCCTAAACCCTGACCATATTCTTCAGCGCCGGACGATTATGGATAATCAACGTCGCGCCTCTCAATTCCGCAAGATCGTTTCTTCTGAACTCCGAGAGCAGGCGGGTGACGGTTTCGCGGCTTGTCCCGATGAGTTGTGAGATTTCTTCGTGGGTCATGGCCAGCCGCACGCGCACCGTTCCATGACTCACCTCGCCCGCCGCAGCGGTGTCAAGCAGGAATCGGGCGAACCGCTCCGACACCGAGTGTGACAACCCGATCGTACGCACCACGCCATACGAGTCAGAACAGTCTCGGGCAAGATGTTGGCTGGCATGGAGAGAGGCGTCCCCGTGCTCTTTGAGAAAACGCAGAAAGTCGTCACGCCCCACAAAGTTCAACTGGCAGGGCTGCATGGTTTCGACGGTCAGCTCGTAGTGCCCGCCGGTAATCACGGCGTGCAAGCCCAGAACCTCGCCGGCTTCCGCGATGCGCACAATCAAGGTTTTGCCCTCGCGCGAAGTAGTCGAGAGCTTGGCGCGCCCCTGGCAGAGAACAAAAATTCCGCAGGGACTTTGTCCTTCGACAAGGACCACGGCATGTTCAGGAAAAACTGCGGCATGCTTGATCTTGTCGAACGCTTCGATCGAATCGGGGCTGAGGTCACAGAAAAAATTGCGATTACGCAGACGGCAGGTGAGACAGCTTTCGACGCATCTCAAACCGGCAATGCCCATGGGCTCACCTCCATCATCTCGCAGAGACACGCCTCCACCGCATTGGCAAGCTACAAGAAACAGCAAACGAAATAGATGAATCTCATGGCTGGCCAAACACTACCGGCGTGAAGTGACAACAAAAATGCAGCATCCCGGCTGCCGTTCCATTTTGGTTCTGAATCTCAATGGTTGCAGCGTCGATACGATACACGACAACTGATGACCGACGGAGGGCTGGCACATCTGCCGCAGGTTGGGCAACGTTGAGTTTGTAGCGCCGCCGTCTCGGCGGCTGTCAAGCGGGCATCCTCGCCGGTAGTGGTGCAGTTTGAAGCAGCTTTGAAAGGGTACAGCTTCAGCCGTGCCGTAAGCATCGCGTTTTCATTTGCGGCATCACAGTTTGCTGAAAAACTCGCTTTTGTTCTTGCTTTTGGGTGGCGCACCGGTTTACCGCTGCGATAAACCCCCTTCTTTTCAGTGCCGGCTTTAGCCGCTGAGGGACAGCAGTTTTCAAACTGAACCACTACATCCTCGCCCGCCAGCGCGAGGGCAAGATCCAAACTGCTGCCAGCCGAGCCTGGCGCACTCGTGACAAGCTAAGTCCTTGTTCCGGAGTATGTTATTGCCAAGCCAAGTAGGCTAGGTTGTTGCGAGTCGATATTCTGAACTTAGTCATGCTGCAAGGCGAAACCCAACGCCGCGAAAGAACCCAAGAAAACGCTTCCCTAGCCACGCCCCTCGCCTCTAAACTGAAAGCAAGTAGGCCGAGGGTCGTTCCCAGCCCTCGATCCCCCGAGGGTTCTGTGCGCGTACTGGTAACGGCCGATACGTTCAGCGGAGTGTGGACATACTCGCGCGAACTCGTCTCGGGTCTGGTGACCCACGGCGCGCAAGTCACGCTCGTCAGCTTTGGAGAAATCCCCCTCCCGCATCAAACTGCCTGGATGGACGGTCTGCACGGCCTCGAATATCATCCCACCGCGTTTCGTCTCGACTGGATGCAGGAAGGTGAGCAGGACTTTGACGCAGCACAAGACCATCTGTGCGCGATCATCCGCGACACGCGCCCTGATTTTCTGCACTTGAATCAGTTGAGCTTTGGAGCGCTGCCAGTAGCAACACCGCGAGTGGTGGTAGCGCATGGCGATGTGCTCACGTGGTCTCTCAGCATCCACGGACACGAGCCCGCCGCCTCCGATTGGCTGCGCTGGTATCGCAAAATTATGGTTGCCAGCCTGAAACGAGCTGACGCCGTAGTCACAGCTTCGCTTTGGATGGAGGACATGCTTCGCCTTGCGTACGGCGATGAATTCGATGGTCACGTGATTCCGCCAGGACGCAATCCGATTTACTTCAATCCCTTTGTGGCCAAGGAAGAATCGGTGCTGGCGATCGGCCGCCTGTGGGACACCGGAAAACAAGTGGCTTTGCTGACCCAGCACACGCACGGCCTGCCGGTGTGCATTGTGGGAGCGGATAATCCGATTCCCGCGCCCCCGGTGCCGATTCGCGCCGACGTCCGCGTCTCCACCGGCGAACACGAAATCTCGGTGAAGGGAGCGCAGACGGAATCGCAACTGCGCACGCTCTACAGCAAATCGAAGATCTTTGCCGCCACTTCGCAGTACGAGCCCACGGGACTAGCTTCGATCGAGGCTGCGTTCTCGCGCTGCGCCCTCGTGGCCAACGATACCGAAGCGTATCGCGAACTCTGGGGTGATGCCGCGTTGTACTTCGAGCGCAACAGCGCGGAAAGCCTGGGCGAAGTGCTAGCCCACCTCGACGGAGACCGCGAACTGGCCCGCCTCTACGGAACCCGCGCCTACAATCGAGCGCGCGAGCGCTTCACGGCGCGCCGCATGGTCGACGATTTTCTGCGCCTCTATCGCCGCCTGCGAACAGCGAAGGTCGCAGTAGCGTAACTCGATTCGTATCAGGGCATCGCTTTAGCGATGCCGCAGAGTCGATACCAGAAGCCCCTTTAGGGGCTGCCCGCTCAGTCTCCCATGCTATACTTTTCAAGCATCTTTTCTATCAAGTTATCGATAGACGGAGGACCGTATCGACAAGCGTTTTATCCGCATGAACGAGCGCATCCGGGCGCGTGAAGTTCGCGTGATCGGCGATGAAGGGGAACAGATAGGCGTCATGCCTCCCTTCGAGGCGCTCAAACTGGCCCGCGAAAGAAACCTGGATCTGGTGGAAATTTCCCCGACCGCTCAACCTCCGGTGTGCCGCATCATGGACTACGGGAAATTCCTGTACCAGAACGAAAAGCGCGAGCGCGAAGCCAAGAAAAAGCAGAAGACCATTACGGTTAAAGAAGTGAAGTTTCGTATCAACGTGGACGATCACGACTACGAAACCAAAAAGAATCACGTGCTGCGCTTCCTAGATGAGGGAGACAAGGTAAAAGCGACCATCTTCTTCCGCGGACGCGAAATGACCAGGCAAAGCCTGGGCCGCCAGATTCTGGAACGTCTGATTAAAGACGTCGACCAGCGAGGCCTGGTGGAGTTCAGACCAAGGCAAGAGGGCAACACACTGCACCTGATTCTGGCGCCAGCAAAAAAAGAAGGCGGAGCGCACGCCAAAGAAGCTCATGCTAAGGAGAAGCCGCACGCTCCTCCGAAGCCGGCACCGCCGCCGCCCGCGCCACAAGGCGGAGCGCAGACAGCGTAAAAAAAGCTGTCAGCTATCAGCAATCAGCTCTCAGGAAAATCTCTTGATGCGATCGCTGCGAGTGGGAGAAATGCTGCGTCACAAATGCTGAACGATGTAACTGAAAGCTGATAACTGAAAGCTGAAAGCTATTTATGCCAAAACTAAAAACTCACAAAGGCGCTGCCAAGCGCTTCAAGAAAACCGGAACGGGAAAGATCAAGCGTCACAAGGCGAACTTGCGCCACATTCTGACTTCCAAAGCGAAAAAGCGCAAAAAGAAGTTGGGCGATGCCGTCTTGGTCAGCGACGCGGATTACAAAAAAGTAATGCGCATGATCCCGTACTAACGAATAATGGACCGACGGGCGTCCGCGCCCGTCCATAACAAAGTCTGCGGAGCGAGACGCCCCGCAGCGGCGCGTGAAGAGGTCAGGCTTCAGAAATCCCTTTCCTTCGTGGAAACGCGGTAGAAGCCTCCTTACCTCCAGCCGCCAAACGCACTAAAAAAGGAGAAAAGCAATGCCTCGTGTAAAACGCGGAACCAAACGCCGCGCCAAGCGCAAAAAGATTCTTGAACGCGCCAGTGGCTATTTCCTAACCAAATCCAAACTTTATCGTTCGGCGAAAGAAGCCGTAGATCGCGCGCTGAAGTTTGCCTACTCCGGCCGCAAGCAAAAAAAGCGCCAGTACCGCTCCATCTGGATAGTGCGCATCGGAGCCGCTGCCCGCCTGAACGGACTGAACTACAACCAGTTCATAAGCGGCCTGAAAAAAGCCGGCGTAGAACTAGACCGCAAAATCCTGGCGGATTTAGCCGTAAACGATCTGGCGGGATTCGGCAGTCTGGCAGAACAGGCGAAGAAGGCGAACGCGGCGGCAGTGGCGTAGCTGCGGCCTTTAGCAATCAGCACACAGCCGTCGGCATTCAGTCTAACTTAACGGTGTCATCCTGAGCGGAGCAGAACGATTCGCAAAGCGAATCGTTCTGCGGAGTCGAAGGACCCCTACACTCTACGCACTACCAGCGCAGCAGCAGGGAGTTCTCTCCACGGATCGATCAGAATGACGAGCGACGAAAGTTGTCAGGGATCATGTCCTACGCCGTTCCCAAACTAGTCGAGTTCTCGGCACCGGCGCTAGATAGCGCCGTCCGCGAACTTACGTCCGCGCTCGACCAGGAATCAGCGGCAGTCGCGTCCGTGAACGACTGGAAATCCTTCCGCGATCGCTGGATGTCCCGCAAGAACGGCGCCCTCACCCAACTCAACGATCAGTGGCTGAAAGCCGCGCCGAAAGATGCCAAGCGTGATGTCGGCCAGCGCGTCAACGCAGTCAAGACCAAAATCGAGCAGACAATCGACGCGACGCTAGCCCGCATTCAGAGCGGAGCCTCTTCGGGCAAACTAGCCGCCGAACGCCTCGACATCACCCTCCCCGGCATCCGCCGCCCCCTAGGCGCGGAGCATCCCGTCATCAAGACGATGAACGAGATGATCGCAGTCTTCCGCAATCTAGGCTACTCGGTCGAAGAAGGTCCGGAGATAGAAACCGACTTCTACAACTTCGAGGCGCTGAATTTTCCGCCAAACCACCCCGCGCGCGACACGCAAGACACGCTCTTCATAGCCGGCCAGGAATCAAAGCCGCCGCGCGACCGCCTGCTCCTGCGAACGCATACGTCGCCGGTGCAGATCCGCACGATGCAAAAGATGAAGCCGCCGGTGCGCGTAGTGTGTCCGGGAAAAGTTCATCGCAACGACGCGCTCGACGCCACCCACTCGCCCATCTTTCATCAAATCGAGGGCCTCGCAGTCGACACCAACATCACGTTCTGCGATCTGAAGGGCACGCTAGACCACGCCATGAAAGCGATGTTCGGATCAAGCGTAAAGACGCGTTTCTATCCGTCATTCTTTCCCTTCACCGAGCCCAGCGCCGACGTGCAGATCAGTTGCATTTTCTGCGATGGCAAAGGCACGCGCGACGGCGCCCCCTGCCGCAACTGCAAAGCCAGCGGATGGATCGAACTGCTAGGCTGTGGCATGGTCGATCCGAATGTCTACGGCTTCGTGGATTACGACGCCACCAAAGTTTCAGGATTCGCCTTCGGCATGGGCGTGGAACGAATCGCAATTCTGAAGTACGGCGTGGACGACATTCAGCTCTTTTTTCAGGGCGATGTAAGGTTTCTGGAGCAGTTTGGGTAAAAGGCTGCGAGCTACGAGCTTCGAGCTACGAGCAAACCAAAGCGATCGCAGGATTGCTCGAAGCTCGCGGCTCGGAGCTCGAAGCTGACTTTCTCATGAAAATTAGCCCTCACTGGCTGCGCGACTTCGTTGACATTCCAGTTGACTACGCGCGTCTAGCCGACGAACTCACCCTAGCCGGCATAGCCGTCGAAGGCATTTCCGGCGAAGGCGACAACACTGTCTTCGAGATGGAGATCACAACCAACCGTCCCGACGCGATGAATCACTACGGCGTAGCGCGCGAGGCCTCGGCCCTCTACGATCTGCCGCTGAAGCCCATTGACCCGACACTCCCGCCGCCACAAGGCAAGTCTGAAGTCGCCATCGACATTCAGGAGCCGGAGTTGTGTGCGCGCTTCACCGGTCGTGAAATCCGCAACGCAACCATCAAGCCCTCGCTGGCAAACATTGCCAACCGCCTGCAGTTGATCGATCAGCGCCCCATCAGCAACGCTGTCGACGCCACCAACTACGTTTTGTGGGAGAGCGGCAAGCCAACGCACGTCTTCGATCTCGATCTGCTCGAAGGCCGCCGCCTGAATATCCGCAAAGCCCAAGCCGGCGAAACCCTCAAGACTTTGGATGGCGTGGAGCGTAAGCTCTCCACCGAAGATCTGGTCGTTGCCGACGCAAGAAAGCCCGTAGGCCTCGCGGGCGTGATGGGCGGCTTCGACACGATGATTACCGAACGCACAAAAAATATCCTGATCGAATCCGCATGGTTTGATCCAGTCACCGTGCGCCGCATGTCGAAACGCCACGCCCTGCACACCGACGCGTCGCATCGCTTCGAGCGCGGCGCCGATTTTGAATCGACCGTCGTCTCCGCCAACCGCGTAGCCGAACTCATTCTCAACTCCGGCGGCGGCACACTCATCGGCGACGCGATCGACGTAGTCGCCCGCAAGCTCGACCTCGCTCCCGTGGAACTCGACCTGCACGAAGTGCAGCGCATTCTCGGCGAAAACCTCAGCACTCTAGAAATCAACCGCATCTTGACCCGTCTAGGCTTCACGGTTCTTCCCGGCAGCGAAGACCGGTACCTCGTTCACATTCCGAGCTGGCGTCTCGATATCGAACGCGAAATCGACATCATCGAAGAACTTGCGCGTCTGCACGGTTACGACAAATTCGCCAATACTCTTCCTGCCTACAGCGGAGAGGTACGCGATTTGCCCGATGCGCGTAAAGATGAGCGTCTGCGCTCATCGCTCCTGGCGCTCGGCTACAACGAATCGATTTCGCTGACCTTCATCTCAAAAGACGACGCGCACCGCTTTTCGACCGCAGCCGAGCTCGACCTCGCAAATCCGCTGAGCGACGAGGCTTCGGTGATGCGCACCTCGCTCGTTCCCAGCATGTTGAACATGCTGGCCTACAACCTGAATCGCGGCAGCGACAATGTTCGCTTGTTCGAAGCCGCAAATATATTCGAGGCATCCGCCAATTCGATGCCGTTGGAGAAGAAGCGCACCTCGATCGGCGCAACCGGCAGTGTTGATGCGGAACTGGTTCGCGGCCTGGCTCCAGGCGCGGCGGCGCGTCCGTTTTCATTCTTCGATCTGAAGGGCGACATCGAAAGCCTGCTCGCGCCCTTCAGCCATTGGACGCTCTACTACGATGCCCAAACCGCCGACTACTACCATCCCGGACGCTCCGCCCGCGCCGTGCTGGATGGTACGACCGTCGCCCAGTTTGGCCAGATTCATCCCGACGTGGCCGCCGCCCGCAAACTGCGCCAGGATGTTTTTGTCGCCGAGATCTATCTCGACCGCCTCTATCAGCACGATCTGCACCAGCCGCGTTACGAAGCGTTGCCGCGCTTCCCTGCCGTCGAGCGCGATTTTTCCTTCGTGTTTGATGGCGGTGTGGAGTTCGAGAAAATTCACCAGGGCGTCATCGGGTTGGCCATCGCTGAACTGCGCAGTTTTGTTCCCGTAGAGGTTTTTCGCGGCGACAAAGTTGGCGCGGGCAAGTACTCGATCCTGATTCGAGCCCGGCTCCAGTCCAGCGAACGCACCTTGCGCGACGAAGAAGTGGCGCAATCGTCGCAACAGATCACGAAGGCGCTCGAAGCCCTCGGCGGCGTCCAGCGCGCCTAATCGTGGGTTTAAATTACCAATTACAAATCGCCAATTACAGATCTACTTCTCAAAGTTTCTCCACCGCCGTCCGTCGCGCTCCATTAGTTCCTCAGCCTCCTTCGGCCCCCAGGTTCCAGCTGGATAGTTGGGAAAATCCCGCGGCGGCAGCGCCTTCCACACATCGAGCACCGGATTGACAATGCTCCACCCGGCCTCCACCATGTCCGCGCGCTGGAAGAGAGTGGCGTCACCGATCATGCAATCATGCAGCAGGCGTTCGTAGCCGGTAGAAGAATTAACTCCAAAATAGTCGGAGTACTCGAAATCCATATTCACCTCGCCCAGTTGCATGGTGGTACCCGGCGTCTTCGCGGCGAAGCGCAACGAGATCCCTTCTTCCGGCTGAATGTGCAAAACCAGTTGATTGGGCATCATGTTTTCCACCTGGGTTTCGCGAAACAGCATAAAGGGCGCCCGCCGGAACTGAATCACAACATGAGTATTGCGGCCCGGCAGCCGCTTGCCCGTGCGCAAATAGAACGGAACGCCCGCCCAGCGCCAGTTGTCGATCAGCAGGCGCATGGCGACGAAAGTCTCGGTGCGCGAATCCGTCGGCACGCCGTCTTCCGAGCGATAGGCGGGCACGCGCTCATTGTCCATAGTGCCTTCACCATATTGCCCGCGGACGGTTTTGCTGAGCACGTCTTCGTTGCTGAAGGGCTGAATAGCGTGCAAAATCTTCGCCTGCTCGTCGCGCACCGCGTTGGCCTCGAACGAAATCGGCGGTTCCATCGCGGTGAGCGTGATCAGTTGCATGATGTGGTTCGGCACCATATCGCGCAGCGCGCCCGCCGTATCGTAATAATCGCCGCGTTGTTCGACGCCCACGGTTTCGGCAACCGAAATTTGCACGTGGTCAATGTAGCGGCGATTCCAGATAGGCTCGAAAATTCCGTTGGCAAAGCGCAGCGCCAAAATGTTCTGGACCGTCTCCTTTCCCAGATAATGATCGATGCGATAGATCTGTTTTTCCGAGGCTACTTTCAAAAGTTGCTGGTTCAAAGTCCTGGCGGAATCAAGATCGTGGCCAAAAGGCTTTTCGATAATCACCCGCCGCCAGTGGCTGTTTTCTTCAGCCATCAGGCCAACCTTCGAAAGACGCTCGACCACATCGCCAAAGAATTTGGGCGCCGTCGCCATGTAAAAGAAATAGTTGCCGTGCGAGTTGTGCTCCTGGTCAACCTTGGCCAAGGTTTCTTTCAGCTTGTCGTACGTGGCGGGGTCGTCAAAATCTCCGCTGACATAACTGATGCGGCGAATAAACCATTCCCACAAATCGGCGTCGACCGGGACAGCGGCAAATCGTTTAAAGTCGTCCGTGATTTTTTTACGCGCATCGTCATCGCTCATGGGACTGCGGCCCACGCCGATGACCGCAAACTCGCGCGACAGCAACTGTTGGCGGGCAAGGTTGTAGAGAGCGGGAATCAGCTTCCGGCGCGTCAGGTCTCCGGTAAAGCCGAAGATCACCATCACGCACGGATCGGCCGTGCGCCCCACTCGCGGTTTCGTTGGTGCGGGCCGAGCATCAGTGAGAGCCATCGTTTCCCTCTTGATAGTGCGTAGGATAGCGTGCCGCGAGCTCCGAGCTGCGAGCAAGCGCCTTGGGTTTTGGTCGCTCGAATCTCGGAGCTAGCAGCAAATGTCCTTATTTTTTTGCCACCGGTTTAAGTTCTATGTGCCCACCGAATTTTTGCCGCATGGCCGAGAGCATCTTCTCCGCGAAAGTATGATCCTGCCGCGAGCGGAAGCGCGTGTACAGCGCCGCCGTCAGCACTTCGACCGGAACCGCCTCTTCGAGAGCCGCCTGAATCGTCCACCGCCCTTCGCCGGAATCCTGCACGAACCCGCTGTATTCGGAGAGCGTTGGATTTTCGATCAAAGCCATAGCCGTCAGATCGAGCAGCCATGAACTGACCACGCTGCCGCGCCGCCACACCTCGGCAATATCCGGCAAGTTGAGATCATAGCGAATATCTTCAGGAAGCTCTTTGCTGGTCGCGTTCTTGAAAATATCAAAGCCTTCCGCGTAAGCCTGCATAAGACCGTATTCGATCCCGTTGTGGACCATCTTCACAAAATGCCCGGAGCCAGAGGGGCCGCAGTGAATGTAGCCGTCTTCGGCAGAAGATGGGGCAGCCGCACCAGCACCAGAAAGTTTGTCGCGTCCCGGAGTTCGCGGAATGTCGCCGCGCCCCGGCGCCAGCGTCTTGAAAATCGGATCCAGGCGCTGGACGGCCTCTTTCGGCCCGCCAATCATCATGCAGTATCCGCGCTCCAACCCCCAGACGCCGCCGCTGGTGCCGACGTCGACGTAGTGCACGCCTTTGGAGGAGCAAAGCTTGGAGCGGCGAACGTCGTCTTTGAAGTACGAGTTCCCGCGAAGTACGAGTTCCCGCCATCAACAATGGTATCGCCCCCCTGCATTTTCGCAAGCAGAGCCTGCACCGTTTTCTCCGTAGGATCGCCCGACGGCACCATGATCCAAACGGCGCGTGGAGCGTTCAGCTTGCCGACCAGGTCGTCCAAAGAAGAGGACGCACCCGCGCCTTCCCCAGCCAGCCCCTTGACGGCGTCCGCGCTAAGATCGGAAACCACCATCGAGTGGCCGCCGCGCATCAACCGCCGCGTCATATTGGCGCCCATGCGCCCTAGACCTACCATTCCCAGTTGCATTCGTGCTCCATGGCGTTTGCGAATCGTAATCTACGAATTCCCGTCCTGACCCTGAGCCTGCCAAAGGGGAAGGACCTGCTGTCGCCGCTAGAGGCCATGTCCTTCGCTTCGCTGAGGATGACGATTCAATGAGAGTTTTTTGCTCTGCTATGAGCCATTGGGTGCTTGCAGTTCCGAGTCTTGTCAGTTGCTTGGCCGCTTCGTGTTTTTTTCGACGACGCCGAGCAAGGTGTCGAAGGCATCGGCAAACAATTTCACGCCGTCAGCCGTCAACTTGTCGGTCACATCTTTCATCACGATGCCCACGCCCGCTAGATCGGACATGGTTTTGCGCGCGCCGTCCAGGTCTTCGGTCAGACTCGTTCGCGGCTTGCCATGATTGCGGAAAGCGTCAAGCGTCGCCGGCGGAACAGTGTTCACCGTGTCGGGCCCGATCAACTCTTCGATGTAAAGCACGTCGCGATAATTCGGATTCTTCGCGCTGGTGCTTGCCCAAAGCACGCGCTGCGTCTGCGCCCCCTTGGCAGCCAGCGTCTTCCAGCGCGGAGCCGAAAAGACGTGCTGGTAAGCCTCGTAAGTCAGCTTGCCGTTGGCGATCGCAACTTTCCCAAGAATTCCCTGCAACTTCGCCTTGCGGGCCGCGTCGGTTTCTTTCTTCAATTGCTCGCCGACGAGCGAGTCGACCAGCGAATCGATGCGGCTGATAAAAAAGCTGGCCACACTCGCCAGTTTGCTCACGTCACCCCCACTGGCAGCGAACTTCTCCACGCCATCGATAAACGCCGCCGCCACTTCCTCATAGACTCCCTGCGCAAACAGCAGCGTCACGTTGACATTAATGCCTTCGCTGAGCAGTTGCCGGATCGCCGGTATACCCTCGGCCGTGCCCGGCACCTTGATCATTAAGTTGGCGCGAGCGACCGACTTCCACAGCCGCCGCGCTTCGTCAATCGTGCCCCGCGTGTCGTGCGCCAGATACGGAGACACTTCCAGGCTCACGTATCCATCGCGTTTTTTCGTGCTCTGATAGACGGGCGCCAGCAGGTTCGCTGCATCCTGAATGTCGCGAATGGCCAGTAGTTCGTACCGGCCCTTGGCGTCGAGGTCGGTGCGCCCGGCGAGCGAGTCGAGAAAATCCTGATATTGCCCGCCCGCAATGGCCTTCTCAAAAATTGAGGGATTCGAAGTCATCCCGCGCAGCCCGTCTTCGGTGATCAGGCGTTGCAGTTCGCCGCTTTTCATCAGGTCGCGGCGAATGTAGTCGAGCCAAATCGATTGCCCGAAAGTTTGCAACTGGGTGAGAGGATTGACGGCCTTTGCGGTCTCAAGCGTGCCTACTGGATTCATAACTAGCTCCTGACTTCATCTGTAGAGACGCGGCTTGCCGCGTCTCCCTCGGCGGTGGGAGACGGGGCAAGCCCCGTCTCTACGCCATTTTATTTTGCAAGCAGTTCGCGCGCCGCCTGCACGACGGCGTCGGAGCTGAAGCCAAATTTCTTCTGCAAATCCTTCAAAGGCGCCGACGCTCCAAAGGTGTGCATGCCTATGATCCGTCCCTTGGCTCCCGCGTACTGCGCCCAGCCCATGGTCGAGGCCTGCTCCACCGCAACCCGAGCCGTGATCTCGGGCGGAAGCACCTGGTTGCGATAACCCTGGTCCTGATGTTCGAACAACTCCCACGACGGCATGCTGACCACGCGCGCCCGGGTGCCCTCGGCTTTTAGCTTTTCGTAGGCATCAATGCAAAGGTAAACTTCACTGCCGGTGGCCATCAAAATAACCTGCGGCTTGCCTCCATCGGCATCGGCCAAAATGTAAGCGCCGCGCGCCACGCCTGCCGCCGATGCATACTTCGTGCGATCAAACGTGGGCAGCGCCTGGCGCGTCAGGGCCAAAGCGACCGGCTCCTTCTTCAGCGTCATGATGACTTTCCACGCTTCCAGCACTTCGTTGGCATCCGCGGGACGCAGCGTGATGAGACCGGGAACCGCGCGCAGCGTAACCAGTTGCTCAATCGGCTGGTGGGTCGGTCCATCTTCGCCAACGCCGATCGAATCATGGGTGAAAATCCAGATGGACGGGACTTCCATGATTGCCGAAAGGCGGATCGGCATCTTCATGTAGTCGCTGAAAATAAGAAAGGTTGAACCGTAGGCGCGAATTTTCGACAGCACCATGCCATTAACGATCGCGCCCATGGAGTGCTCGCGAATGCCAAAGTGAAAGTTGCGCGCGTTGTAATGGTTCGCTTCAAAATCGCCCGCGCCATCGAAAGTCAGCCGCGTCTTGGTCGAAGGATACAAATCCGCCGACCCGCCCATCAGCCACGGGTGGTTCTTGGCAATCGCGTTCAGCACCTTGGCCGACGAATCGCGGGTTGCAAGTCCCTTCGCATCGGCTGCAAAGGTTGGCAATTCCTTGTCCCATCCCTCGGCCGGTTGCGCATGCTGCATGCGTTCGAACTGCGCCGCCAGGTCGGGATACTGCGCCCTATACTTCGCAAACAGCGCATCCCACTGTCCCGACAACTGCCGTCCGCGCTTTCCCATCACGTCGCGGAAATTTTCCCGCACGCCATCCGGAACCAGAAACTTGGCATCCTCCGGCCAGCCGTAAAAACGCTTGGTCAGCTTGACTTCTTCTTCGCCCAGCGCTTCACCGTGCGCTTCTCTCGAGTCCTGGCGATGCGGCGAACCGTAACCAATGTGGCTGTTGACGATGATCAGCTTGGGTCGATCTGTCACCTTCAGCGCGCGCGCGTAAGCCCCGGCAAGCGCCACCACATCGTTGGCATCGCCCAAGTGCTGCACATCCCATCCATAACTCGCAAACCGCGCCGCCACATCTTCGTCAAACGCGAGATCGGTATTCCCTTCAATCGTGATGTGGTTGCTGTCATAAATCCAGCACAGGTTCGACAACTTCAAATGCCCCGCAACCGACGCCGCTTCCGAGGAGATTCCTTCCATCATGTCGCCGTCGCCGCAAAACACCCACATGTTGTAGTCAAATAACTCGAATCCCGGACGATTGAAGTACGAAGCCAGCCAGCGCTCCGCAATCGCCATGCCCACGCTGTTGGCCACGCCTTGCCCCAACGGTCCCGTCGTCGTTTCGACGCCCGTGGTCACTCCATATTCAGGATGTCCCGGAGTTTTGCTGCCCAGTTGCCGGAAATTCTTGATCTCGTCAATCGACAATGCAGGAGTCGAAAGAACTTTGCCGTCGGGCGTCACCTCGCGCACGCCCGCCAGATGGATCAGCGAATACAGCAACATCGACGCGTGTCCGTTCGAGAGCACGAAGCGGTCACGATTCGGCCAGAGGGGGTTCTCCGGATCATAGCGCAGAAACTGCTGCCACAAACAGTAGGCAACCGGAGCCAGCGCCATCGGCGCCCCAGGATGCCCCGAGTTCGCCTTCTGCACCGCGTCCATCGAAAGCGTGCGAATCGTGTTGATGCACAATTGATCGAGCTGTGCACCGGTGGCAATTGACTGGTCACTGACAGCCATTATCTCTCTCCCTGGAAGTTAACTTTGCGGTCCCCACTGAAAACTTAGATGAACAAATCGGCGAATAGATACAACCGCGCCACCGCCCAAGTTTACAACGTCATCGGGAAGGAAAGCGACACACGCCAGGATATAGCCCAACTTCCACGCCGGGGAAAATCCGAGTGGCCTGTCGCGCCGAAAGCGTTACCGTAGCGCCGCCGTCCCGGCGGCTGTCGTGGGGGCGTCCCGCCCGCACTGCAAGGCACATGTTTTGCACAAAGCAACGAATGATAGTAACGAACTCACTGCGACGGGCTACTAGTTCGCGGGCGCCGGATGGACGGCGCCTATTCGCGCGCAGCGCCTCTTCAGCTATGAAAAGTCTTATTCTGGCTGATCCTGTGTTGCAGGGTGGAGGCCAACTCGTCCACGTCGGTGGCAGAAAGGTTCAACACGCCCCCCTCCAGCATCGGGATCCGGTTCGTTCCGATCGCATCCCGGCGCACCTGGATCATCAAAGCCTGCAGCGCATGCGCATCATATTTTTGCGGTGTCATTCGGATCAATTCCTGCAGCGCCACTCCAACCGACAGAGGCTGACGATAGGGCCGTTCGCTGATCATGGCGTCAAAAGTCTCGGCCAATGCCACAATGCGCACTGCTTGCGGAATGTCGTCCCCACGCAAGCCATCTGGATATCCCGACCCATCGGCGCGCTCATGGTGCCAGCGCACGATTTCCGGAATCTGCGGCCAGGGAAACTGCACGTGACTGACGATCTCATGGCCAATGGTCGTGTGATCCCTTATGTCACGCGATTCTTCCGCGTCGAGCTGCGAAGCTTTCCCCAGCAGCCGCTTATCGACGGCCACCATGCCAATGTCGTGCAGATAAGCCGCCGAGCGCAACGACGCCACCGCCGCCGTGTCCCAGCCCAGCGCTTCGCCAATGGCTTGGGAGTACCGGCCCACCCGCAGCGAGTGTCCGTGAATGTTGACGTGTTTCACGTCGATGGCAGTGGCGAACGCTTCGAGCGCGTTGTCGTAGAATCCGTGCAGCGAGGCCAACAGGCGCAGGTTTTCTGAAACCCGTTGCGCCAGCGTTTGGCTCAGCGTGTGATTCTGAATCGCCAGCGCCACGAAGTGGCTCAGCATTCGAAAACCTTCAAGTGCCTCTTCTTCGTACATCGCATCGCCCGCCCGCCGTCCCAGCGCGATCAGCCCCGCGAGTTTTCCCCGGACTTTCAGCGGGCAGATGCACCTGAACAGTTCGGGCGCGACGTTGCCCATCGAACTCAGAAACACATCGCAGGTGGAACTATCGAGCAGCACCGGACCGGTGGCTGCAGTCAGCGTGTGAACGTGATGCGGCAGCAGGGGAATGACCGAGGGTTCCGGCAGCAGCGCAAATCCCTGGGAGTCGACCGAGGTCAGCAACGACGGCCGGTCGCCAAATG
This sequence comes from uncultured Acidobacteriaceae bacterium, assembly GCA_963785265.1. Taxonomy (GTDB): domain Bacteria; phylum Acidobacteriota; class Terriglobia; order Terriglobales; family Acidobacteriaceae; genus Acidiflorens. The sequence goes on from CAWAUN010000002.1 coordinate 169,798, forward strand.
AAAACAGAACTCCCTCGCGCGCGCCCGCCGCTTCCATGACGGCCGCCAGCATGGTACGAGCGGTTTGGCGGAAGTCGCGGTCCGCCGTTAGTTCGGGCCCCAAATCCGCCAGCGCTTCGACTGTTCGAAAAAGCTTCTTAAAATTGGTTCCCTGCAATGCCTCTTGCGGAGGTACATGCGAGAAACCAGAGCCCTACCAGCCTAGCATCGCCTCCGCGACTCGATTGTTAGTTAGTTTGGTGCAGTGGAGAAGCGCACATACGCGCACAAATCTCGCACCTATGCGGAGCGAGCATGGAAGATACACTTACTATTCGGTCACTTGCCTTGACAGGCGGGCGAAGTTGGCTCATACTTCGGCGAAATCGACCCAGCCACTTGCGTTTTGCCGGTTTTGTCCGGCAACTTACCAGCCGAGAGAAAACTGTGGTTGTGCCCAGTCCCAAGCCGTTTGATTCCGAAAAGAAACGCACCCTTACTTCGCCCGCTGCCTCGCCCAAAACCTCTGCCGACCGCTCCTCCGATATCTCTGAAAATCTTGACGAGAGCACCGCCCTGTCGTCCCTGAAAAAGCTGATTGCCGCCGGCGATCACCGCCTCGACCCGATTCTCGAGACCATCGCGGATGCGGCCCGGCGACTGACGGGCGCTTCCGGTGCCGCGCTCGCCATGTGGAAGGACGGCGCCATGGTCTGCCGCGCCCGCAGCGGCAAAACCGCTCCCGTCCTCGGCGCGCGCTTGAGCGCGGACACGGGTATCTCCGGTGAATGTTTGCGCACCGGCAAAACTCAGCATTGCATCGATACCGAGCATAATCCGCTGGTCGATGCGGAAGTCTGCCGCAGCCTCGGTTTACGCTCGATTGCCGTCTCCCCAATTCAGGGCTGGCGCGAGATCAACGGAATCCTCGAGGTTTTTTCCATCCAGCCCGGGGCCTTTACCGATGCGCATATTGTTCTTCTTGAACAACTCGGGGCCTTGGCGGAACGAGCCCGCTCCACGCAACCGCGCGATGCCTCGCCGACCCCGCCCAAGCCTCGGTCTGCCGCCGTGAAAGCTCCGCCTTCCGGAATGCTGCCGGCGTCCGACCGCGTTGGCGATGTGGCTTTAGCCTTCATGGGAGCCCCCAAACGATCGCGAGCCTTGGTTCTGGGCGTCATCGGCCTGGTGGCAATTTCGCTGATGGCCCTGGTTATCTGGCTGGGTTGGCGCGGTGCCGATGAAGCCGATGCCAAATCGCGTGTCGTGCCGCCAACCTCGGTGGGCGCCGCCAAGGTCAATACTGTGACCCAAAGTATTTACCTATCTCCCGGCCAGCATCCTCCCGACCATGACCAGGTCTCGAAATTGAATCCCGGCGGTGAATTGCTCTATGCATCCGGCGGCAAGCCTTCCGCCGGAGCCCCCGTCAAGGTCGCGTCAAAAGTGGATGTGATCGCGGCGCAAAGAACTCCACTGGGTCGACCGACATTGGACCGGTCGGCGCCGCCGACCGATTCTGCTGGAAAAGTCAAAGTTAATGACAATGACAACCTTGCCGCCATTGCCGCCATGCCGCAACCACCGCCCGACTCGCAGCTGGCATCGCGCGGCAACTCTCAGCCGAATGGCTCGCGTTCCCAGGACTCAGATTCCAACGCGGACTCGTCCGAGCCGCCGCCGATTACCGCCAGCGCTACCAATCCGTCGTCGCTCATTACCATTCTTTCCGCAAAAGCCTCCGTGCCCGCTGTACCCGTCTCGATGGGCGTCTCCGGCGGACAACTCCTCTATAAGACTCTGCCGGCTTATCCGAGTCAGGCCCGCCAGCAGCGCATGGAGGGCACCGTCATTCTGACCGCCATGGTCATGGAGGATGGAACCTTGAGCGAGATCAAAGTAGTCAAGGGTTCGCCCGTACTAGCCCTGTCCGCCGTGGACGCCGTGAAAACCTGGCGCTACCAACCCTTTCAGCTCGACGGAAAACCCATACAGGGCGAGACCAAGATCACCATCGACTTCAAGTTTCCCAAATGAAAATCCCTACACGCCCACCGGGAACGGCTTCGTATGTGTTTCCGAACCCACCGAAAGCCCGGCGAACCGTCCCTGCAGCAGCGACATCAGTCCCGTAACCCAATAACCAATCACGAACAGCAGCAGAAACGGAATAGTGAAGTAATTCTCGTTGTCGATGGCGTAAACCACTGCCAGCGCGAAATAAGTCCCGATCAGCAGCTCAATCCACGGAACCCATCCCAGCCGCTTCCGGTATTTTTTCGCCCCGACTTTATCCTTCTTCGATTCGACGCGGTATTTAGGAGTCCGCACGAACGAAGTCTGCTTCCCCACCAGTGCCTCGAGCACAGCCCGAGTATTCGTAACCGTCAGCCCGATTCCAAGAGACATCAACAGCGGCAGATAGAGCAGCGACCGCAGCCAGCTCTTCGGAAACAATTCCTTCTGCGAAACCAGATAAAAGCTCGAAATAGAAAACGTCGAAGCCATGAACAGGGGCAGGTCGATGTAGAGCATCTGGAACCATCCCTGATAAAAGCGAATGATCATCGCCGGCATCAGCAAAACCGAGAGCACGATCATCAGCGGATAGCTGAGGTTAGCCGTCAAGTGATACCAGGCTTCGATCTTCTGATGCCGCGATACGTCGCTCTTCAAAACTCGCGGCAGTATTTTCTTCGAAACCTGAATTAGCCCCTTGGCCCAGCGCGCCTGCTGCGTTTTGAAAGCCGTCATTTCCACCGGCAACTCCGCCGGGCATTCGACATCCTGCAAATAAACAAACTTCCATCCCACAAGCTGCGCCCGATAAGAAAGGTCGGTGTCTTCGGTGAGCGTGTCATGCTCCCACCCACCGGCTTCATCGATAGCGCAGCGCCGCCACATGCCAGCCGTGCCATTGAAATTAAAAAAGACCCCGCTCCGCGCCCGCCCCGAATGTTCCAGCACAAAATGCCCGTCCAGCAGAATGGCTTCAACCTCGGTCAGCAGCGAGTAGTGCCGGTTGATGTGCGTCCAGCGCGTCTGCACCATCCCGACCGTCGGATCGGTGAAGTGATGAATGCACTTCATCAGAAAATCCGACGGAGGAACAAAATCAGCGTCAAAAATGGCAACGAACTCGCCCTTGGCCGTTTTCAATCCGTCCGCCAAAGCCCCTGCCTTAAAGCCTTCGCGATTGTCGCGGTGCAGGTACTTAACCGGATGTCCCAGCGCGGCGTAGCGCTCCACTAAAAGGCGCGCAACCTCCACCGTTTCATCGGTAGAGTCGTCGAGCAACTGGATGTCGAGCTTGTCTTTCGGATAATCGAGCCGGCACACGGCATCCAGCAACCGGTCGACCACATACTGCTCATTAAAAATCGGCAGCTGCACGGTAACGCGCGGCAGGTCGTCGGGACGAAAATGCCCCGCCGGTTCCGTAGTCTTATTCTTCTTGTGCTTGTAATAAAGATAGACCATCCAGTAACGGTGCGCGCCATACGCTGCCAGGGTAATTAAAACAATGAAATAAGGAATCAACAGTGCCAGGTCAAAGGCGTTGACCTGGTAAAGCCCCTGGAAAGTTTTATCGAGAAAATGGTGGCGAAGGTAGTTCAACACGCCTTTGGGGGCGAGAATTAAGTCCAGCGCCAACTGACCCGCCAGGGAAGAAATCAGTCTCAAAGCCATGAACTCAAGAGCACCATTAAGAAAGAAACACAGCAGAGTGAGTATTGTACCTGATCGGTTCCCCACCTCCTTCCACCAGCTCGCGAAGACGCCTCCCCTGCCCTTTTCGCACATCCACGAAAACGGCAGGGCTCTCTGTCATCTCTTCACTCCAACCACGCTCGATTCGATCTAGCGCTGCTCTCCATCAGTTTTTCGACGCAAAGTCTCTCTCCTTTCAGTGTGACGGGCAGTTACACTCCAGAGTCACGTCATTTCAGAGAGGCCTTTTATGACCTATGCCAAATCAAACTCGACTTGTTCCGTCGTTATTTTCTCGCTCTGCCTTGCGTCGGGATTACTTCACGCTCAATCGATGCAACCCCCGCAAACGGTGCCATCTGAAACCACTCAAACCCTGCAAGACCGCGTCACCCAACTGGAGTCCGAAGTGACGGAACTAAAAAATCTGGTCAAGCAAATGCAGTCTGGCAGCCAGCTTTTCGCCAACCAACAAAGTCCTGCGGCAACCACCGCCGACCCGCCGACCCCGGTGACTATAAAAGAGGAACTCATAACTCCCGAGGATGCCGCCAAAGACCGAGCAACTCTTGGTTTTCTGCGCGACACCACCATCAATCTGGGACTTGACAGCTACTACGAATACAACTTCAACCAACCTGTGGGTCGCGTGAATCTGCTGCGCGCCTACGACGTTCTCAGCAATAACTTCAGCTTGAATCAGGCCAGCGTGATTTTCGACCATCCCCCCGAAGTGGCCGCTGGTCGCCGCTGGGGCGGACGCCTCGACCTGCAGTTCGGCCAGGCGACCGATTCAACCCAGGGAAACCCCTCCAATGAACCACGCCCCGACATCTACCGCAACATTTTCCAGGCTTATGGCACCTACATCGTTCCCGTCGGCAAGGGCTTGGACGTTGACTTCGGCAAGTGGAGCAGTTCGCTTGGGGTCGAAGGCAACTACACCAAGGATCAGATGAACTATTCCCGCTCGTTCTGGTTCAGCTTTCTGCCCTATTACCACATGGGCGTTCGTGCCAGCTATCCGGTCAACGACCGCTTCAGCCTGAACTACTGGGTGATCAATGGAACTAATCAGGCCGAAGCAACCAATGCTTTCAAAGATGAGTTATTCGGTTTCACCGCCAAGCCGCAAAAAAACCTGACCTGGACCGTGAACTACTATTACGGACAGGATCATCCCAATCGCGCGGTCGCGACCAACTGTGGACCCATCCCGGTTCAGCCCGGCCTCTGTTTCGTCGCCATTAACCCCGCTCCCAACGGCCGAACCAACATCTTCGACAGTTATGCGACGTGGCAGGCGACCCCCAAACTGACCCTCCAAGTCGAAGCCGATTACGAAATCGAACGCCTCTGGAGAAACACCGCCCCCGGCGAGTCCTCCACGCCCACCGAAGTCGCCGGCGGCGCCGCCTACGCCCATTATCAGTTCAACAAGAAGCTAGCCCTCGCTGCCCGCTCGGAATACATGTCGGATGGCGGCCTCTTCAGCGGCATCCACCAGGATCTGAAGGAAGGGACCGTGACCTTCGACTACAACCTCGGCGACGGCTTTCTCACCCGCTACGAGTGGCGCCGCGATTTCTCCAACCAACCATCATTCTTGACCGACGTCCAGGGAGTCCTAGCCAAACAACAGAGCACCGCAACGGTAGGCCTAATCTGGTGGTGGGGCCGAAAAGAAGGAGCGTGGTAGTGTGCAATCCTTTTACCCGCACCAACACCAGGTCAACCGAGACAAGCACTTAGTATGTGATTGATTACAATATAGTTATATAAATCTGTTGACAATGTAGTTGACAACCACCCGCTCATATTCCTATAATTAGCACTCGTGGAGTTCAAGTGCTAACAGTCCTCGATTCTTGGGCAATTCAGAATCCGAATTCAACCTATTCAAAAAACAACTCTTGAAAGGAGTAAGCAACTATGGCAACCAAATTCACCCCGCTGCATGACCGCATCCTGATCCGTCGGGTCGAAGAAGCCGACACCACCCGCGGCGGGATCATCATCCCCGACTCCGCCAAAGACAAGCCGCAGGAGGGAGAAGTCATCTCCGCCGGCAAAGGCAAGATCAGCGAAGAAGGCAAGGTTCGTCCCCTCGATGTAAAAGAAGGCGACCGCATCCTCTTCGGCAAGTATTCCGGCACCGAGATCAAGATCGATGGAGAAGACTTCATCATCATGCGCGAAGAAGAAGTACTCGGCATCCTGACCGGCGCGACCAGCTCATCCAAGAAAGAAACCGCCAGCTCGCGCAAGTAGTTGTTCGTGTTGGTGACGGGGCTCTGCCCCGTCCGGTAAGCAGGCACAAAGCTCTCAACTCAACCGTCAGCAGCATGAGTCTTTACTGAGAACTGACAACTGAGAACGAATCCAACAAACATTCCGCAGGCCAGTCCTGCAATCGAACTTGAGGAGATAAACAAAATGGCAAAGCAAATTGTTCACGGAGAAGAGTCCCGCCAGGCTATTCTCCGCGGCGTCAATCTACTGGCTGACGCTGTGAAGGTTACTCTCGGCCCCAAGGGCCGCAACGTTGTCATCGAAAAGAAATTCGGTGCGCCCACCATCACCAAAGACGGCGTCACCGTAGCCAAAGAAATTGAATTGAAAGACAACCTCGAGAACATGGGAGCCCAGATGGTCCGCGAAGTTGCCAGCAAGACCAGCGACATCGCCGGCGACGGCACCACCACCGCAACCGTTCTAGCCCAGGCAATCTATCGCGAAGGCGTAAAGACGGTAGCTGCCGGAGCCAATCCGATGGCCATCAAGCGCGGCATCGAGAAGGCGATCCTGCTCATCAATGGCAGAATCGACAAGGAAGGCAACCGCGAAAAAGGCGAACTCGACAAGCTGAGCAAGCCCGTAACCGGAGACATGATTGCCCAGGTAGGCACGATCTCGGCGAACAACGACGAGACCATCGGCAAGATCATTGCCGAAGCCATGAAGAAAGTCGGCAAGGATGGCGTCATCACCGTAGAAGAGTCGAAGACGCTCGAGACTCAGCTGGACGTAGTCGAAGGCATGCAGTTCGATCGCGGCTATCTCTCTCCCTACTTCGTCACCGATCCCGAGCGGATGGAATCCGTTCAGGAGAATGCCTACATCCTCATCCACGAAAAGAAAATCAGCTCGATGAAAGACCTGCTCCCGTTGCTCGAGCAGATCGCCAAGGGCGGCAAGCCGCTCCTGATCATCGCTGAGGATGTCGAAGGCGAAGCGCTGGCGACTCTTGTCGTGAACAAACTCCGTGGCACGCTGCAAGTCTCGGCCGTCAAGGCTCCCGGCTTCGGCGATCGTCGCAAGGCCATGTTGCAGGACATCGCAACCCTGACCGGCGGCAAAGCCATCACCGAAGACCTCGGCATTAAGCTTGAGAACGTTACTCTAGCCGATCTAGGCCAAGCCAAGAAAGTCACCATCGACAAGGACAACACCACCATCGTCGAAGGCAAAGGCAAGCCCGGAGACGTGCAGGGCCGCGTGAAAGAGATTCGCAGCCAGATCGAAAAGACCACCAGCGACTACGATCGCGAGAAGTTGCAGGAGCGGTTGGCGAAGCTGGTCGGTGGCGTAGCGGTGATCAAAGTAGGCGCCGCAACCGAAACCGAAATGAAAGAGACCAAGGCCCGCGTCGAAGACGCGATGCACGCAACCCGTGCGGCAGTCGAGGAAGGAATTGTCCCCGGCGGCGGCGTTGCGCTAGCGCGTTGCGTCAACGCTCTCGACAAACTGAAGCTGGAAGGTGACGAGCAGATCGGTGTCAACATCGTGAAGCGCGCCATCACCGAGCCCCTGCGCCAGATCGCCGAGAATGCCGGCGAAGAAGGTGCCATCGTAATCGGCAAGGTGCACGACTCGAAAGACAACAACTTCGGCTACAACGCCCTGACCGGAGAGTACGAAGACTTGGTCAAGGCCGGCGTACTAGATCCGACGAAGGTAGTGCGCACCGCACTGACTAACGCCGGCTCCATCGCCGCGTTGATGCTGACCACCGAAGCCCTGGTAGCGGACATTCCAGAAAAGAAGGAAGCTCCCATGCCCGGCGGCGGCCACGGCGGCGGCATGGAAGGCATGTACTAAGAGCAGCTGTCAGCTCTCAGTTGTCAGCTCTCAGTTAGATCAAAAGCCCCGTTCGCAAGAGCGCGGCTTTTTTTCTTTGGAGCGAGTGTTTCACGTGAAACACTTTGCAGTTTATTTTGTACGTATACTTATGTATGCTTATCGACGTAAATGAAACGGAAGAAAAGAGTTAAGAGGCGCGGAAGGATTGCCAGAATTCGGGCTTCTGGAAGTGTGGAACAGGGGCGTTCCACGAGCGACCCTTGGCGGGAGTGGCGGGAGCAGCAACGGGAGCTTAAGCGCTGGCTCCGGTTGCCCAAGAAGCGGGTCACGCTGAATCTGGACGCCGATGTGCTGGCCTGGTTCCGGAGGGTGGGGCGGGGATACCAGTGGGAGATTAACAAGGCGCTGCGGAGGGTGATGGAACGGGAGCGGCGGGCTTTGAACGGTAAACATTGAGCTGCGAGCTTCGAGCCACGGGCTCCGAGCTTGGATCGTGTGGCGCGGGCACCCTCGCCCGCGAAAAGCCGACAGCAAACCAAAGCCCGGCTCGCAAGAGCGGGTCATATTTGTTTACTCGTGGAGTTCTTTAACCTGTTTCAGCAATCGAGCGAACTCGCGTAACTCTTGCAACTCGGTGTCTTCGATTCCATCCGGGTCGAAATGCATAGTGTTATTGCGGATGATTCTCACTTTCTCGAGATATCCAACAAAGGTTCCACGGTCGAGCTTGGTTTGCAGCTTTTCCCATGCTTCGGGCTTTTGCAGCAGCCGGACATACCCGCCGAAATTGAGATCGCTCACGTCATTCAACGGCCGGTCAGCGTCCAGCGGATCCCGGGCCTCTTCAAGCTCCACCTTTGAAAAGCGCCCGTCTATCATGTCGCGAATGAGATTTTCGATTTCTCCCAATAACAGGAAGGCTTCACCGAGTTCGACGAACGTCTGGCTCACATCGAACGGGGTCATAATTCCGCAAACCTTGTTATTACTGTCACGAACCAGAACGCAGTCATGTTTGGCGATCAGCGGGATCGCATCAAACAAAGAAGTGTCAAGCTCTATAACGTGAACCGACTCCATCGCATCCCTGACCAAGCAGCATTTCTTGTCCATCGCCAGCCGCTTGCCTAACGACTTCCAGCTGATCAACCCCTTCACCGTGCGCTCTCCGACAATTACGGGCAACTGGGAATACTCATGCTTCATCATCACAGTAATGGCCTCCCCTATCGTTGCGTCCGGTCCGAGGGACAGAGGAACTGTGTGAGCGGATTTCAGCCTCGCGATCCTATAACTTGGGTCCACCTTCGCCTTGGACGATACAGAATCCACCATCACCATAGAATCCTGGACCGAAACCTTAATTTCGCCTGTATCGCCATCGGCCCTAGTCGGAAGAGGTTCTTGCACTGCGGAAACAAACTTGATCGTTCCGTCGATGTAGGTTTCATCAAAATCGGGTATCGTTCTCAATTTCGTGGCGGCAAGTGCTTCTCTCATCACCTGTTTTATAAAGCTACCGCGCCGCTGGGCGCTCCAAAACCAAGAAAGGAAGATTCGGACTGTCGTCGTCGGCTCCTGGCCTTGAACAACCTTTGCCGCGATTTCCTGTAGCTGTTCCGGAATGTAAGGCGCCATTGCGATAACTCCCAACGGTTCTTCCTCAGCAAAGGGAACCGGAAGTACTTAGTAAGTGAACTGCCGAGTTTACTCCCCAAAAAGGGACTGCGCCTAGAGCTTTATTTCTGTCTAGGCCGGAGCGCCGCTTCTCGCGCTGCGGATAAGAATAGACGTGAGAGGACAGCTCTTGGGTAGCGCAGCGCTTTCAGCGCTGCGATTCAGGCCGCCGAATCCGATGGCTTTAGCCGCTGCGGCGCGGCATCCGGCGCTGTCCCAGCTCTCGCAGAGCTATAACAATATTGCTCAGCAGTCTCAGCTAGGGCGGGTCGCCCATTCAACCCTCCTCTGGCTTGAGTGGGGGAGCTTCCAAGCCAGCCGCCTCCCACAATGGGAAACCGTCCGCCCATTAACCCCGCCCCTCACATCCCCGCCCGCCCTTTAGGCCGTAAGATCAAATCGGTGACGAAGTATTACCGAAGTCATGGTGACAAAGCATACGCGCAGCGTGTATACAAGTAACAAGAAATCCGATGACAAGCCGATCGTTCCCCTCGCTTTTCAAGCCGATTCGATTCGGGCATTGCGCGGGTTTCCAGACGGCGTACGGCAAGATCTCGGATATGCTCTTTACCAGTTGCAACTCGGACAAGCTCCACCCGACAGAAAGCCGGTTCGCGCCGTAGGCCCGAGAGTTCACGAACTGCGCGAGCAGGACGCGGAGAAGTGGTACAGAGTTTTGTATATACGCGAGGGTGGAACAATCCACGTCCTCCACTGCTTTGAAAAGCGCTCGAACGCGATCGAGCAGAAAGACATCGAAACCGCCAGGACGCGCCTAAAGCGCGTACTGGAAGCTATACGCGAGGAGAAAAGAATTGCCAAACAAGCGCTCCGTCGAAGGTGAATACAGGGTAAGCGGGAGTGTCTTGGATGAACTCGGATTGGATCGGCAGGGCGCGCTGGAATTGAAACTGAAAGCCTCGCTGCATCAGAGAATTTTGGAGTTGATCAAACGCCGCCGCTACAGCGCCCGCGATTTGGAACGAATCCTGAAGATACAGCAACCGCGTGTAAGCGAGCTGACGCGCGGCAAGCTCTCCACTCTAAGTGTAGCCCGCTTACTTTTGTACGCCGATCTCTTGGGAGCAAAAGCCGAAGTGAAGCTCAAACAGATTCGGGCGAGCGCTGCGGCGTGACAAATGGGGACTCGCCGTGTGCCCCACCTAAGCCGGTTTTGCTTGGGGGATTTTCCACGCGCTTCTACTACCTTCTTACTAATTCAAAATAAACTTTCGCCGCTCCGCACAAGTTGGTCTATAATTCTGGCCTTCCCTAAAATCTAGTTCTTAAGGAGAGCGTCATGGCTACTAAGAGACCTCGCGGGGCATTTCCGTCTCCAAGGTATCGACTTGCAGGAGCAACACCTCACACCATCACCGGGCCCACTCCTCCACAGGTGATTTATAAACCGTCCAAGCTCTCGTTTTGGCTGAATGACAAAGACGGGGATTGCGTCACGGCCGAGGAGGCTTTCGCCAAAGCCTGCCACCAACCGGAGATCTTTATCTCCGACGCGGAGGTGCAGAAGTGGGCGAAGGCACACAATGTCCTCAATGGGGCTAACCTCACAGATGTACTGGACGCGATGAAGACTCAGGGATTCCAGCAGGGCGGCCATACCTACGACGATGGCCCGAGCGTCGCAGTGGATTGGACCAACGCTGCACTCCTGCAAAATGCAATCGCGCATGGACCGGTCAAAATCGGAGTTGCAGCGGATCAGCTCGAAGCGGCAGTGCCTCACCCTCCGACCAACGGATGGTTTGCCACTGGCTTCAAACAGGATACGAACGAGGATCACTGCGTCAGTCTTTGCGGCTACGGATCTTTCGCCTGGTTAGCGGGTCAGCTCGGTGTCCAGGTTCCTCAAGGTGTTAAGGGAACAACCCCGGGTTATGGCATGTTTACGTGGGACAGCATTGGAATCATCGACGTCCCGTCGATGGTGGCCATTACTCAGGAGGCTTGGCTAAGAAACCCAGTAACTGTCATCCATTAACCCAGTCCCCCTGCGCCGGGTGCCCCACACATTCGCGCCTTTTGCGAATGTGTGGGTGCCGGCGCGAGTCCTAAACATTAAGGTCACGCGCAACGTTCATCCCATCTTCTGTGCGATGGTGATCGTGTAACCGTCGCTGTCTTCGAAAGCGAATTCCCTCATGCCATAGAACTGATCGGTAACAGGCATGGAGATTTTCGCTCCCGCTTTCTGCACTCGGTCGAGGACGGATTGCAGGCTGTCCACTTCCAGGTAGAGAGTCAGGCTCGCGCCAATGGTTGCGGCTAGCTGCGGATATTCGGCTGCAACAAGCTTCTGGTCGTTGAAGAAGATTTCGACCGCTCCATTCGAAACCGACGCGAAAACGTAGGGAGACTGCTCGGGAACACTGATTGCTTTTTCCAAGCCGAGAATCTCGCTATAGAACTTCAGGCTGGCTTCGACGTTGCGGACAACTAGATTCGGCGTGAGCTTTTTGATCTGCATGGGTTTCCTCTCTTTCGCAAATTGGATCTTCGTAAATTGGATCGTGAATTGGTTCCGGACAGTGCGTGTGTCGTCTGTCGTGGGAGGCGAAGGACGATTGGCACACACTTCCGGTGTGCTCGCATCGCCTCCATCCACGACCCTTGCGAGGAAGGACGTAGGTAGGAACCCTCATTGTTGTTGGCGCTGGCGCTCAGACCCTTGAGCGCGCGGGTTCCGCGAGGTACGAGACAGATAATAGCATGGCAAGTCAAGGGCTTTGGGCTTTGGTTCAAGACTAGCGCTACAATAGCGGTTTTTGGCAAGCCTGAGGGAGGGTTCATGGCACGTAGCGGAATTGCTTGGGTGACCGGTCGCGATTCTATTTTGGACTCGTTGCGCACAACTCTGGCAGCGGTTGCGGCCATGCTTCTGGCTCGCCTTGTGAAACTGCCGGAATACTATTGGGCTCCGATCTCGGCCATCGTCGTCGTTCAATCCACCATCCCTCCGCTGACCTTGGGGTGGCAGCGATTTGTGGGTACCGCTCTGGGAGCCGTGTTGGGCGCGGCGTTGGCGACGTTCTTACCCGCGAGTGCGCTGGTTTATGCCCTTGGGATTTTTTTGTGCGGAATGGTGGCGTGGTCATTGCGTGTTGGCAGCGCCTATCGCTTTGCTGCTATCACGCTGACTATTGTCTTGCTGGTTAGCCGCGGAGGTCCTCCCTGGATTGTCGCGTGGCACAGGTTTCTGGAAGTATCGCTGGGAATTGCGGTAGCGCTGGGAGTGACAACGTTGTGGCCGCTAGCGAAGAAAACGGTGTAACGGAAGCGGAGAAGCAATATTTTCTAAACCACCAAGGACACTAAGGACGACGAAGGAAGGGCAAGACCTAACGGGCTTCCTTCGTGGTCCTTCGTGCCCTTGGTGATTAAAGTTGTACCTGATTCCCCGTAGAGACGCGGCTTGCCGCGTCTGAAGCGACTCCAGAAGACAGCGGCAAATCGGCAAAGCGCTTGAAGCGATAATCGCGGAAGTCGCCGGGATTTCCCTCGCGGCCGTCGCAAGCGGCGAGCAGAATGTTAGCCATCTCGCGCGCGGTCACGAAGTGCAGCGTTTCTTTTCGGTCGTCCGCACCGTCCACCAGCGCGGCAAGAAAGTTGCGAAAGCTGTCGCCGATCACCGCGTCTTTCTGGGTTGGGTTCATGCTATGGCAAAACACTTTGATGAACAGCCAGTCAGGACGCCCGGCGACGCGCACTTGCGCCTGTTTCCAAAGCGACAGACGATGCAGCGTCGGAGGATTGGCCCCGGTAATCGCGCCGTTTTCGAGCACAGGCCGCGCCGAACGTAGGCTGCGCTGGAGATCGGTTACCAGCGGCCCTTGCACGATGAGAGGCAAGATTTTGGGCGCGCGCCCAACAGACAGGTCGTGTCCCTTGCGATGCGGCGCCGCGTGATCTAGCGGTAGAGCGCATTCGTAAACGGAATTAGTTTTTGCAATCTGCGCGCGGTGCCAGATGCCGCTCGGCATCGTGAAGTCGGCGTAGCAGCCGGTCTCGGCAAGAATCTGCATCTCCGAATCGACGCCGCAGAAGTGTCCGCCGGCGGAGTTGGCAAGGGCAAAGTTGCCGTGCACAAAAGCGTACGTGGGACGAGTGGACCCTTCCTCAACCGCGAGGCAGCGATGGCGAAAGGCCAGCCGGTCGCGGTGTTCGGTGAGCAACTGGCGAGTGTTTTCGGTGGTGTCGGGATGCTGCATCCCATGATGCAAGTGAATCTCGACTTCTCCCCAACCGGCATGGCAGTGCTCGGCGAGCATCTCGAGCAAGCCCTGGTCGTACTGCTCGGCAGGGTAGAAATAAGTGTGAACCAGCGGACGCCCATCATGATCGCGCAAGCCGTCGACGACCTTGGGATATTCGCGCGTCCACCATTCCAGCCGCCGCTCCTGCTCGTCGCGGGGAACGCGCTGATAGCCGTCTTCAGGAACAATCGCCGGTTCGAAGTGATCGGCCATGGCAAAAATCAGGTGCACCGAGCCGCCGACGGGCGACTGCAGCGCGCGCCAGGTCGCCGACGGCAGAACCTTTCTGGCATAGGCGATTTGTCTTTCGATACCCATGGTGAAACTTTATTTACAGCCGGCTTCTTTCGCCGGTGCGCCCACGCACAGCGATGGAGAGCCCATTTAGAGTATATCTCGCACGCCAAACGCGCCTGTAATTTGGCTTAATGACTCAATGATTAAATGACTCAATGATTCTTGTATCCGTCGGGATGGTTGCGATGCCATTGCCAGGCGCTTTCGACAATCGCTTTCAAATCCGGGAACTTTGGTTGCCAGCCCAGTTCGCGCCGAATTTTTTCCGAACTGGCAATCAACACCGCGGGATCGCCCGCCCGGCGCGGTGATTCGATCGCGGGAATTGGATGTCCGGTAATCTGCCGCGCCACTTCCACCACCTGGCGCACGCTGAAGCCTAATCCATTGCCCAGGTTGTAGATCAGCGGACTAGACTTTTCGGGCGCTTTTTCCAGAGCATTCAGCGCCAGCAAGTGCGCGCGCGCCAAATCGCCGATGTGGATGTAATCGCGGACGCAGGTGCCATCGGAGGTAGCGTAATCGGTGCCGAAGATATTTACGTGTTGCGCGCGGCCGAGCGCGACTTCGAGAATCCGCGGAATGAGATGCGTCTCCGGTTGGTGCGCTTCGCCTTGATCGGGACGCGACGCGCCCGCAGCATTGAAATATCGCAGACTGGCATATCGCAGGCCGTGAATCTGGTGGAACCACGCGAGCATTCGCTCCACCAGCAGCTTCGATTCGCCGTAAGCGTTGGTCGGGCGAAGGGGATCGTCCTCCTCAATCGGAGTGCGCTCGGGATTGCCATAGAGTGCTGCCGTCGACGAGAAAACGAAACGCTTAACTCCGGCGGCGAGCATGGCTTCGAGCAGCGTCAGCGCATTTGCGGTGTTATTGCGGAAGAAGGTTTCGGGAGCCTTCATCGATTCGCCCGCTTCGATCAGCGCCGCGAAATGCATGACGGCATCAATTGCGCGCGACCGGAGCAACTGATCGAGGGCGGCACGATCCGCCAAGTCGCCCACGACAAGTTCAGCGTGATTCGGCACGGCTTGGCGATGACCGCGGCTCAGGTTGTCGTAGATGACAACTGTGTGCCCGGCCTGCAATAACTCGGCGGCAACTACACTGCCGATGTAACCCGCTCCTCCGGTGACTAGAACCCTCATTCACGTTCACTCTTTCCGTTGATTTTGTAATTTGGTAATCGGGTAATTTTGTAATCTGAGTCTCGGCCGCGCTTTATCGAACTTCCTAAATGACAGATTACAGAAATAGACCAGGCAACGACTAGCGAAACTGTTTACGAACTATCTCACGGCCGCGCGTTCAAGGCCTACGATGGTTGTGTTTGGGTAGTAGTGGCCGATAATCTGCTGGAAGTTGGCACCTGCTTCCGCCATGGCGCTTGCTCCCGCCTGACAGAGCCCGATGCCGTGTCCCTGGCCGGTGCCTTCGAGAATGACATGATCGCCTTGGACTTTTTTGGTGAAACTATTGCTTGGAACAGTGCTCCAGCCTAGCCGTCGATCAACCTTCAAACGCGCCACCTCGTCGGAGCTGTGCAAAGTCGCGGCGTCTTGCGCGGAAATTCGGCTTTGCCAACTCTCGGGGTGTTCACGGCAATACTTGCAGTTGACCGAATAATAGGGATAGTTGCCCGGCGACAAGCCGACTTCAACGGGCGTTCGAGTGTGGCCGCTGCAACTGCGGGTGTACATCGCAGCGAAGGGCTGAGACTGATAAACCATCACCAAGCCGCGCGTGGCCGACGCGGCTTCATCGCTAGCGCTGCCGGGCGCAGGCGGTTCGCGCAGGAACTGACAGTGTGTCGTGTCGCAGAAATCGAA
This sequence comes from uncultured Acidobacteriaceae bacterium, assembly GCA_963785265.1. GTDB lineage: Bacteria > Acidobacteriota > Terriglobia > Terriglobales > Acidobacteriaceae > Acidiflorens. The sequence continues at coordinate 185,651 of CAWAUN010000002.1, forward strand.
CTCGGAATGGCGGCCTTTGCCGGCAACAAAATAGGACCGCGCGGCGACAGCCTGCGCTTTCAAGGCCTCAAGCGGCGCTCCCGGTAAGCTTTCCGCCGCCACTACCGACGCAACCGCGGTTTCGAGATCCATATCGACGACCGCAACCAACTCGCCCGTTCCGGAAACCGGCTTCAGTTGCAGGGTTCCGCGGTAGTGACGCGTGATCTTTCCAGGAACGGCCAGGATGAAATCTGCCGCCCCGCTGGACCGGCTGGTAACTGTGAGCTCGGAAGTTTCTACGATGTGGGTTCCAAATCGAACCGCTATCACATTTCCTGCGACGCGGATTTGCGCTGTATTCTTGCCAGAACTTCTTTCCAACACAAACGATTCATGTCCAGCATGAATTACGATGGCGTTGCCGTCCGCCGCGCTCAGGGTGAACTCGCGCGGGTGAAAGAGGCCCAGTACGCCGATGCGGACGTTCTCAGCCGATGATAGTGACGTTCCGGCCAGTGCGGCAATCGCGATCGCGAGTTGGATTCGTAGCCTCATTGGCGTTGCAATTTTAGTGGCCAGCCTCGGCGGTCGGGTCGATGCGGCGCAGCATTTGTCCGGCGGTTCGGGCGGCTTGCGCTCCCGGAACGCCGTGAACGCGTACCAAGAGCAAAATCTTCGGCGCGTCGGCCGGCAACAACGCGACAGTGAAACCGTCACCCGGAGCATGTCTCGTGTGAGTGCACGGCGCGGTGCCGGTTTTAACGAGCGCACGCGAGTGCGGGAGAGCGCGGCCGACTTCCGCGCCAGTTCCCTGCCGTGCAGCCAACTCCATTCCGGTGAGCAACAGCCGCACGCCCGGTTGATCGCGGCTACGAATCAGTTCCAGGTATGCACCGGCCATGTTCATCGGCGTAATCAACCATTGATTATCCGAATCGTGATTGCCAGTTCCGGCGCTCGCAGATTCGGCATGAGCACCGAGACCGGCGAGAGCAGCCCCGGCGATTTCGGGAGCAGGCGGTTGCAGACCAAAACGGTCCGCGGTCGGAGAAACTTCCGCAGCGGTCATATTCGTCGTGAGCAACCGGAAATAAGAGTTACACGAGTAGGCGATGGCGGAAGTCAAATCGACGGGGCCGTGGCCGCGGGGACGCCAGCAGCCCGTCGCCGTCCCACGACAAATGTGGGTTGGATATTTGAATTCGTGCAGTTCCCCGTAGGCCAGTGCGACGAAAGGCTTCACTAATGAACCCATCGGAATCGGCGTCTCCGGATGGTCCCAGCGCGAGGCGAGTACCACGCCGGTTTTAGCGTCGAGCAGAAGAAACGAAATGTCGGCGCCAGGAAAATCGCGGTTGAGCGTCTGGCTGGCGGATTGCGCAAACAGCGAAGGTCCGCTCTCACCGGCGAAATCCTCCTCGAGACTATCTGCGCGAATTCCGCCAGGAGTCTGCGTGCGTCCACTGGAAATAGACAGCGAGAACATCGCCAGCGTCAGCAATAACGCGGGGATTCTCATCTCGACCACGCGTACGTAACCGTCTGCAAAACTTTATCTCCCTCGACGCGGACCATGATTCTCTCAGCGGAAACCGCGGTGAGTGTTCGGCTCAGGCTGGCCACGTTCTCGGCGAAAAACTGCGGCTGCCTGTCGTTAGAATTAGAATTAGCATTAGCACTGCCATTGAATTGCGCCACACTTGGCCGATCGACCAATGCGGCGAAGCGGGTGAAGTTTGACTGCTCGCGTTCGTGATTGAATCCAGCGACTAAGACGGCGGCTTTCAGATTCGGCTTCTGCTTGAAGTTCGCAAGTATAGCATCGAGCAAGCCGGGATCATCGGCCACCACCAAATATCTGCCGCGAACGGACGTCGCGAGCGGCCAGAGGCCATCGAGTTCCGCGTAGCCAGACTTCTGTTGCCATTCGACTCCATATCTGCTGGCGGTCAAACCGGGGCGGACAAAGTCGGCCAACGCTGATTGAACCGTGGCTTCATTCCAGTCTGAGGCCGCAGTTAGAACGATGGCGGAGTGAATTCGGATGAAAACTTCAGACTGGTCGCGCTCGGTTGATTGCGACTGTGTCGATTGGGTCTGACTTGTTTGAACCTGCGTTGTTTGAATCTGAGTTGTTTGAATCTGGAGCGAAGCCAGAATCTGAGTTTTATCGAACAGATCTTTCAAGGCAGAAGTGCTTTGCGGCGCGGCGGGACGCTCGACGGCTGCCCGATCGATACGCGTCTCGAGATCGGAGCCGCTCCCGGTTTCTCCCGAAGTCAATTGCACCTGCGGAGCAGTTTCAGAAGCAGGTGCGGGACCGAGATGTGGCGCCAGGAGCTTGGTTTCGATCAGATCGAAACAGGAATCGGCGGATGGGTTTGCCTTGGCTTCGTAAACGCCAGCGCTTTCGGGAATCAGGCGAACCAGATCGGCGACCGACTCCAGTCCTTCTGCAGGAGTCTGAGGCGGTGAAGTCTTTCGGAGTAAGACGCGCTCCTCGCGATATTCTTTGTTCGAACGGAACAAGTCGGAAACCGCGGCCGAGTACTGCTTCATGTCGGTAATATTCTGCTGCACCCAGTAGGTGCGAAAGTAGGGGCTCGGAACAATCTTTTCGAGGTTCATCACCATGCGCAGATCACCCGCCGGTCCAGCGGAGGCAACCGACTGCGACCACCAAGGCTCGGATTCAATGGTGCGGGCTTCGATACGGTTTTTCGTGGCGTCTTCGGACATCGATTGCAGCGCACCCGCCAGAAGATCTTCGCGCGTCGCGAGCAGAAGATAATCGCCGGAAACCGCGAAAGCGACTTCCTTCTGTGATTCCGGGTCGCGCCGAACGTAGAAAGTTACTCCACCAGCGCTGCGCGGCTCAAACTTGGCGCGCGTTTGCCAGAGCGTTGTCTGCATCGACTTCGCCGATGGCAGATACGTCACGTACAGGAACTCTAAATTCCCAATGTCATACAACGCTAGAGCGCTGCGGGTTCCGGCAACTTGCGAAAGAAAATTCATGTTGGGCGGAAATCCGGCCGCAACGGCGAATTGATCGCTCGCCCCCTTGAGGCGCAGGAACAGGCGCGAGCGGGAGAAGACCTCATAATTGCTGGTCGCGAGCCATTGCTTTTTCTCAGCAGAGGAATTCCAGTCTTCCAGCAATGAAGAAAGGTCCTGCGCCTCTAAATAGAGCAGCGCGCCGGCAGGAACATATTTCGAAAGCGGCGGCTGCGGCGGTTGTGCAGCTTCATAAGCCGCCCGGCCAATGCCTGCACACACCAAAGCGAGCGTTGTGAATATCAGGATGCGTTTCATTGCTTGCTGCCTCCTTGCTTCGAACCTGCCTGCTTTGAAGCGGCTTTCGGTGCGGGTCCAGCGCGAGCCACGAGGCGGGGACGAACTACGCGATCCTGCTCCAGCGCTTCGTGCAAAAGCGGCTGTCGCGCGGCATTTTGACGCTCGATTCGCAGCTCAGCTTTGGCGGCCGCGATCTTGTGGGCTAGTTGCTGGCGACTTGAGGATGCGGTCTCGGAGCGGCGCGCGATTTCGAAATAAGAGACGGCATCGCCCAGCCTCCCGAGGCGCATCATCGTGTCGGCAATCGTCTCGGCCACTTGCGCTCGCTGAGCGCGGGAAAGCGCTATCCCGGCGACGGCCGTGGAAGTCGACTCTGTGCCGTTTTCTTCCTCGTCGCCATCGGAACTGACGATCGGTTCGGCGGCGTCTTCAGCTTGCGTTTGGGCTTCGTTTTCGGCTGCGGCTCTGGAAAGGTGCTGTCCGAGGAATTGCATCTGAAGCAGTGGATCCAGGATCGCAAGAGCAAATTCGTCGGACCGCAAACTCGCAGCCGCCAAAAACAACGGGACGCGAGCTTCGTTGCGGCGCGGAAAATCAATTAGGCAATGGCTGAGCAATTGGATTTTCGTCTTGGCCTCCGCCGTATTCTGCGCGGCTTGGATGCGAGCTGCGTAGAAATACATCTTGTCGGCCGCAACCGCGGAAATCGCGGCGGGATTGCCGGCTAGCAAGTTCAGTTCGCCGCTCCCGAGATCGGAGTGAGGCCGCCCGACAAGAGCGAGGGCGGCCTTGATCCGCAGATCGTAAGTCGCATTCGATCCCGAGGCAATCGACGCAAGTGCGGCCTGCGACGACGCAACATCCTGACCGGCGGCGATTCTCGCCTTGGCCAGACGAAGGCGGTAGGACGCATCCCATGGCGCCGATTTCACCAGCGGATCGAGAAATTCAATAGCTTCCGCGTTGTGACCGGCCTTCTCCAGCAGCGCCGCGGCGGGATCGAGATTCTCAAACGGACTGCCGACGACGACCACCAGGCGGCGCAAGAGATCGAGAGCGCCGGGCGTATCTCCCGCAGCGAGCCGGATCTCGGCCAGGCCCAGGAAATTGGCGGCGCTGAGTTGGTGCTCGTCGATTTCGCGAGCGAACACGAATTCGAGAATCTTGCGCGCAGATTGCTTGTCACCGCTCTCAAAGAGCTGGCGAGCGGCGTTGCGCAGGATGGCCGAATCGGGAACAGTTTGGGGCTGGGCGTGGTAACCGGCAATTTTCTGGTCCAGCGTTCCCAGTTGCGCGGCCGCGCGAAGATCGAGCGGAACCAGCGTGCGCGCTTGCGTGTCGCGCGTCTCTTTTGGCAAGGCAGCGATGGCGTCGGCGGACTGTGCGTACTGTTTTGTGCGGACGAGGTACGTGATCCAGCGCACTTGCCAGGAGTCGAGCTCTTGCTGGGCGTTGTCGCGTTCTATGCCCACGAGTTTGTCGAAAGAATTCTGCTTGGACTCGAGAATGCGCTGATAGATCAGCGCGCGCTCGGTAAGCGGGATCCAGGAGGCGTCGGCGACATCGGCAAGAATCCGCGTCGGGTCGGGCGCAGCGGAGGAGATATCCAACAGCCAGGCGGTCGCTGACGCGGGGTCGCCGACGGCTGCGTATGCCGGTTGCAGCAGAGCATTCGAACGCCAATTGCCGTTGCGGCGGAGGTACGTGCGAATAATGGCGTCGGCGTCAGGTTTGAGCTCCGCGTAGAGATGGCGGGTGCGGAGCTGGTCGCAAGTGCGCCCGAAGTCACTCCAGAAAGTTTCCGGGACATGAGCGCTGTTGAGTTGCTTCGAGAGCGCCTCGAAGGCCTGCTTCCATGCGGTGAGAGCGGCGGCGCGATCGCCTTGCTTGTAGTAGACGACGGCAACGCTGTCAAGAACTTCGGGGCGATTCGGAGAAAGTTCGAGAGTGTGGTTGTAGTCCACAATCGCTCGGGCGGTGTCACCTGCGCCGGCGTAGTAGTCGGCCAAGGTGAGATATCCGGAGGACGTGGCCGGGCTCTGCTCCAGGATTGATGGCAGGAAGTCCTCGGGGTTGCCGAACTTGGTAGTTTCCTTTTTCGTTGTGCCCAGGTATTCGCCGTAACGCGAGCCATAGTAGAACCAGATGTTGCCGGCGAGGTGCTGCGAGCGATCGACCGGCGCGGCGAGGCGCTCGGCGATGGTGCTGTCGCCGAGGGTGCCGATAAACGCGTTGTTTACGTTCGCAGTGGGCTCGGCGAAATAAAGTCCGACCAGCGCGTTGTAGGATTTGTTCCAAACTGGCGAGCGAAGTTGTCCGCGACTCTGTACCACGGCATGCGCTAGTTCGGCGTCGCCGTGCGCGACTGCGTAGTTCGCCGCCTGCTCGCCCGAGGGCGACGGCCACACCGAGGCGATGCGCACGAATTCCTGTGGCTGGCGCGCCAGAAGCAATTGGAAGAAACGTTGCTGACGGGTCGCGTCCATGCTCCTTGCGGAAAAAACGCTGGAGAGAACGCGGAGTTCGTCCTGTTCGCTGCCAGCGGAGCGATAAGCATCGGCGGCGGCGAGAAGAGGCCCGATGCCCCACATCGGTGGAACGCCCTTTTCATACTGCTCCAAGCTTGACCCTAATTCGGCGAAGCGTCCGCGGCGGCGTTCGAGATCAATGAAGGGCTGCACGCTGGCCCGCGAATTCGGAAACACGATTGGCCGCTGCATCATCAATCCGAAGCGCCAGCGAGATTCGAGGTCGCTGAGCGCGGCGTGTTCGGCCAGAGGAATCGCAAATTTCTCAACGTCTACGGGGTTCATGCTTTTGCACTTGGTTGCGGCAAAAGTTGCGAATGCACCTCGCTCCTCTGGCGTGAAGTAGGTATTGACCGTGCTGCCCATTTCCCCGAGCACGGCAGCCATGCCGTCGCGAGCAGTGTTGATGCGGATCTGGAGCACCCGGTCGCGCCAGCGCTGATCGGTCACGGCGGCAATTCCCTGTTTCTCGACCTGCTCCTTGAGGACGGGCAAATGCGCGGAGGCATCCGCCAAAGCGATCTGCATGGTGGCATACGCCTGCTCATGCTGGCGCAAGCGAGTCATGATGCGGACGTAGGTTTTCGCGCCACTCTGGTACTCGGGGGCGGCGAGCAGATCCGCCCCGGCGCTCTTGATCCCGCGCTCGGCGAATGTGCGCGCCGCGGTGAGCATTCCCCAGGATTCGAGACGACGCGCCGCCTCGAAGTAGTTAGCCGCGTTTTCTGGACGGCCATCGATCAGCGCCGACTGCAGTGCGGCAACTACCGCGTCTTCTTTGCCCTGGCGAGCACGAACCGCGGCCACTTTCTCCATCCACTGCGGATCTTTGTATGCGAGTTGATAAACGTGTTCGTAGTCGGAGGCGGCATCGTCGAAGCGCATCAGACGCTCTTCGAGTCCAGCGCGCGCGGTGTAGAGATCGACGCGGTCGGGTCGGATGGCAATCGCCTTGGCATAGATATCGATCGCAGCCGGGTAGTTCTCGAGATTGGTTTGTATGCGGGCCAGAACCATCGACCAGCGGTAATCGCGCGGCGATTGCGTTACCGTCTTGGCGTAGAAATCCACGAGTTGCTGCTGGCGCTGATAGCGAAGCGCGTAGAGCGCAGCCTCGGTGACGAGCGCGTCGTCTTCCGGAAAATTATTGATCAGCTCGATGTATTGATCGACCGCGCCAGAATAGTCCTTCATGCGGGTGAGCGCCGGAATCAGACCACGACGCAAGGCGGCAATCTGCGACTTGCGAGCGTCCTCCGGCAGAGACGCGTTGCGGAAGAGCGCAATTTTATCGGCGTAGAACTGCTGCAGCCCATGGTCGTCGCCCGCCTGCGCGTAGGCATCGGCCATGGCCGCGAGGTATTCGGCATTGTACGGAGAGTCTTTCAAGAGTTGGGTAAGCAGATCGCGCGCCTGCGGGTACTCCTTCGCATCGGTCGATTTGCGCGCAGCCTCATAGGTGAACTGCTTGCTTAGGTCGGGGTAGGCGTCTTTGGCCGCTTGCAGCAGCACCGAGATCGCGTGCGGATAGTTTTTGGTGCGCCAGTAGAAGTCAACGGTCGAGCGCACCACGCCAAGAATCTTCGGATTCTCGCGATATAGAGCTGCGACATTTTTCTCGGCTGACTGAAAATCTTTCCGGCTCTCGTATAACTGAATGAGGGCGTAGCGAAGTTGGAGACGAGTTACGGGGTCGGTAGTAAGTGCTGACTCCTTCTCCAGGACATGCTGGCGAACGGCTTCGAGCGATTTCTGTTGCGCCAGATTTTCGATGGTCTGCGCCTGTTCAATCGTGGTCGCGCGCGCCGCGAGTGAATCGAGAAGCGCTTCAACCTCCGGATTACGATTCTCCGCTTCCAGCACCTTTACACGCAGAAAGACGGCGGACATGGACGGATCGGGTGGCTCTGCGACCCGGGCGGTCGCCTGATCGACAAGATCGCGGTATTTGGGGCGGCGCGCGAGCGCCAGCAGGCGCAGTTCAGCGGGCGAGTCGGGTAATCCGCTGAGCGATCCCCGAACGTATTCTTCCACGGCGTGAGCGTAGTCACGCTGGTTCTCGTAGATCGCGCCGGCTTCGTACGCGTAGAGATTCGGATCGTGCAGACGATCGCGACCCTCATGCAGCACGCGGAGAGCGTTGTCAAAATCGTAGTAGTCCCAATAGATTGTGGCCGCCTCGAGGTATCCGCCTGATTGACCGGGAACAACCTGCGGGATGCGCTCCCAATACGGAGCGGCATCGGCGAAGTGCTCGCGGTCGGCGTAAATGTCGCCGATGCGCGCCATGATTTCGGTATCGCGAGGATTCGCTTGCAGCAAGTTGTCTTCGATCCTGACCGCGACGGCGGTGTCGGCGGGCTCGAAGTAGGCCAGAGACCGATAGACAGACGAGGCGGTGCGAGCAATCTCAGGCTCGGCTGGATATTGTGCAGCAAGCGTTTTCAGCACGGGCGCGCTGGCTTCAAAATGCGACTGCCAGAGATTGGCGCATGCGATGAAATTGGCGGCAGCGGGATTATTCTCCCAACTGGCGGCATCGGGAGCACTCTGCTGTAAGGCGCTCAGCTCAGAATCCAGCTTGCCCGTTCGCGAAAGATATTCGAAGAACTCGCTGCGAAGAGCGGGTTCCTCAAACCAATGTTCGCGCAGCAGTGCTTCCCATGCGACGGGATCACGCGTTTCGCGCGTCTGATACGCAGAAAGCAGGTTGCGAACAAACACTGGGTTGTGCGGAAAGCGCTGATGGGCATACTGGTTCAGCCGCAGGTAGAGCGCAGGGGTGCCATAGACATTATGAAAGTAAAATTCCAGGTCGGTGCCACTGAAAGTCTTCACCGCTTCCCGCGTTAGCTGCTCGAAGTCGTCAGTTCTCTTGTGACGCAGATAGAACCGCGCGAGTTTGCCATACCACGACCGGTCGGGAAAACGCGCCATCGCCCGGCGATACACTTCTTCCTGCTCGCTGCCTAGCTGGTTTTGATCGAGAAACACGGCGAGGCGTTCGTAGAGGCCGGGGTCGTCTGGATTGCGGTCGATCTCGCGGCGCAACACGGCGAGCGCCTGGGGTATCTGCTTCATCTGCACTAGACGGGCAAGATAGCGCTCCAGAACTCGGGCATATTCGGGCGAGCGCGGGCCGGCTTGCTGAGTGGGCGATGCCGTCGAACCGACCTGAAACGCCCGACTGGGCGGACGCCTGGGACCGTTGTTCTCCTGTGGTGTTCCGGTGTCTTGCTCGCTTTCCTCATTTTCGATTCCGGCTTCAACCGCGCCAGACACGCCTGAGGAATAGTTCCACGCATAGCTGGCGGAGTTGATGCTCTGCGCGGCTCCTAGAGGCACGTTCTGCGTTTTGACGGCGAGTTCCTGCAGAACGGAATCGTAGATGGCAAACTCGTTGGTTGTGTCGTCCTTGCGCGAATAAGCATCGGCCATGAGCAGCGCGACCGACGTACGTTGCGGAGCGCTGAGGAAATTCTTGAGGAACTCGCGACCGTTCTGAATTACGGCGTCGCTTTCGCCGGCGCTGGCATAGAACTCGAGCAGCTTGGCATGAAGTTCGGGGCGGTCGGCCGCGGCAGGGAATTTCGTATCGAGCAGGGCCAGCAGTTCCGCGGCACGTGCACGGTGAAAATACGGAGCCGCGCGCTCTTCTTCTTCCGAGAATTTCGCTGCCGGCTGCGTGCTGTTCAGAAGCAACGAAAGAATGCCGTTCCAATAGCCGGGGCCCTGATCCATGGTGGCAATATCGCGGTACATCGAGAGTTCGCCGGAACCGAAGCGGATGGGCGTCTCTGGGGCAGTCAGCAAAAGATTCGTCAGGCCCGCGACCGCCTGCTCCTGCGCGTCCGGCAACCCTTGACTGTTGTAGAGGGCGAAATAATGGCGCGCCGACTCGGGATAGGCGTGGATGTCCTCGAGCAAGCGCGCGCAGATGTACAGTTCCTGTGAAGTCCAGGGCGACTTGCCGTTTTCTTTGCGGCGGCGGAAATCGGCGATGGCCTGTTGCGCCACATCGAGTTTGCCTTGCTGCTGGTAGTAATAAAAGAGGCACGCCGTTGCGTTGAGGTCTTCGGGATTGGCGTTGAGCGCGGCGCGAGTCTGGTCGAGGAATTTGCGCAGATTCTGCGTTTCGCGCAGCAGATCGAAATAACTCTTGACCAACTCCGGATCCCAGAGCGGCTGAAAAGTTTGCTCGTAAACCGCAAGGCCTTCGCGCACCGAGCCCTGGCGATATTCGATCATCGCTTTCGCTTTCACGGGGAAGATCTTGTCGTTGGGAAATTGCTGGCCGTAATCGGCAATGAGTTTTCCGGCGGCAGCGTACTCTTTTTGAGAAACCAGGAACTGGAGAAAACGCGCGTAGACCGCGGGTTCCTGAGGATAGCGGCCAATCCAGTCGCGGTACTGGGCGATGGAGACTTCTTTTGGCAGGCCCTGTTCCTGAATGATGCCGAAAATACGGTCGAATGATCTCCAAGGCTGCTGCTCCGCCGGAGACGTAAGTCTCTCGCCCGCAATTGGCGGCGCATTCGCAACCAGCGACAGAGTCTTGATTTCGTCGGCTGGACGCAGGCGGTGGTGGTAAAAATCGGCGAGCGCCAACTCGGCGCTAATCTTGTCGGAAGATTTCTCGACGTACGACTTCCAGTCCGACTCAGCCGCTGCGAAGTCGAGTTGCTGCTCGTCTTCCAGCGCGCGCAGGGAATAAAGCTCAGCTTCGTTCTTGCCGGGCTGCGATTTGATGAGATCCGAAAGTGCCGGCCGAGTCTCGCGCGGAGGCCGGCGAAAAAGCACAGCGCCGCCCGGCAGCGACATCATGCGGAAAAAGACGGCCTGCAGCGCGCTCCCGGCTTCGATGTTCCGAATCCACGAGGGCAACTCGCCCACGGCAGAGAGCGTCAATCCGCCGGCGAACACGAACACAAGTATTGCCAGCTTTTTTTGTTTTGAATCTTTTTTTCGTTTTAGATCAAGGAAGCACTTCAATCTGCACCTCCTGCGTTGCAATGTTGTGCGCAATATCCTCGGCGGTAACGGTCAGCTTGTAGGTACCGGGAATCGTTTGTGTGGGAATGAGCAGATCGCCCGTATTGGCGGCAGCTTTCGCATCCCACCTGAGTTCAACGGGCGCCGCACCTTCCAGGCGCCCGACCAGAGTGCGCGTGCTCTGGGATGCGCTGACCTTCAGGTTTATCGTCTGGCCGCGCTGGAATCGTTTGTGGTCGAGCTTCACTTCGACTACCGGCGGCTTGCTCGCAATCACGAATGTCTTTGCTTCGCGATAGGTGTGCCCGAGCCGATCGCGCAGGATAAGACGCACCGTGTATGTTCCATCCTGCATGTCGGTGGGAGCGAGAAAGCGCGTCTGCCAGATGTCTTCCGATGAGAGATAACGAAGTGGCTGAACTAATCCAAACGGAAACAGCGCGACTACCGAGACTATGGATTCGTCCGCTTTCACGCGGAGTACGGGATCGCCCGGACGAATGACGCGTGGGCGCAGTAAGGCGCGCGGAACGGCCAGGAACGATGTGTACGGGGTGACGAATTTGTATTGACGCGCGAGTCGGATGATCTCGTCGATGGTAGCCTGATCTTCACCCTCGCGTTCGATTTTCTCGAGCAGGGCGTCAACGCGGGCGCGGGCCCAGAGCCGCGGTAGTTGCGAGTGATCGAAGGATTCGCGGGGAAAGCTGGCGTTGCTGCCGAGTGCTAGCGGAATTCCGTCGCGCACGCCACCCACCTTGAAGCGTACGTTTTCTTGCGGCTTTTGGTAACGTCCGACCCAGGACGCAAGCGACCCGGAGAAAGTTGCGGCCTGCAAAGGGTAAACACTATCAACAGCCGCGTCAGGCGCGACTGAAAGTTGCAACTGGCCGATGGGGCTGCGGCCGATCTTCGAAAGAAACGAATTCAGTTTGAAATCCATGGGTTCGGTTGAGAGCACATGTTCGACGAGTCCGTCCTGGCGCGCGAGCAGACGAAACAGCGGCAGGTTGGCGTCGTCTCCGACGGCAAGAATGTATGTACGCGGACGCTGAGTTTCCGGGAGCTGTTTCCATGCGGACGCGTACCACGCCGCCAGTTTTCCATTCTGAATGGGGCCGCGAGTTGCCCCGCCATCGCTCAAAATCACCAGGTAGGAATTGTTCGCCCCTTGGGCGGCGGATTGTTGCAGTCCGGTCTGGAGGGCGCGCTGGATATCGGTGCCTCCTCGCAGGCGGCTGGCGCGGACGAACTCAATCGCATGTTTGATATTGTCCGCATCCGCCGCGGCTAGCGGCAATACCTGCGTCTCGCTGTTGAAGAGCACGAGACTGAAATGATCCGCGGGCCGAAGCGTCCGCAGCAGAGTTTCGAAGGCCTGGTAACTGCGCTCCAGCTTTTCCCATTGCATGGAAAGCGATGTGTCGAACAGAACAATGATGGTCTTCGGAGCACCAATCTGGGGAGCCGCGCTCTCTATATTTCCAGACGGAGCCGCGCCTTCCCCGAACCCGAGCAGAGCCTCAGCTTCGAAGAAGCCGGGTTCACTTGTGCTGCGAACAGGAGCCGTCTCCGTCGGCGAAGGCTGGCCGCTGACCGGGTTACGATACGTTAGAACCTGAAGACTGTCGGACGCGGCGGGATTGAGATCGTAGGTGACGACGAAGTCTTCGCCAAGATTTACGTTCTCGCCTTCAAAGTGGCCTTGGACAACGTGTGCCGTGCTCTGATCGAGTTGCATAGCGAAGGTTTTAGCCGGCGCTTGAAAGTTGCGGATGGCGTGCGCCGAGTGCAGTTCGAAGTTGATGCGAAAATGGCGGGCAGCCTGTGCTGAATATGCGTCGGGACGCAACGGGATCGCGAAATAAGACTTGAGGTTTTCCACCGGAATCGACTCGTGATACTCGATTTCGAGGCGCTTGGTCCCATAGGCTGGAATCGGAACAATGCGGGCGCTGAAGACCGACGTTCGCTTGGCCTCTTCCGCGCCGCGCTCTCCCATTTCAAGCAGGCCCGGATCAATCGCCTGCTGCTTGAGCTGGTTGTAAATCTCCTCGGCGCGCTTGCGCTCAAGAATTACGGCGGGGATACGCGTGGGTCCGTCCCAGGTGGCGAAATCGGAGATGGTGGCGTGGCTGGGCAGAGCGAAAATGTAGTTCCCTTCCTCGATGTGGCCGGTGTGATTGGCAAAAATCTGGCGCACGAAGAGGCGCGCATCCCCGTTGTCGATGCGGATGGTGATTTCCATTTCTTCGAGCGAGAGCACGGCGGGATCGGGCTGCTGTTTGTCGCGCGGAATGAGGACGCCCGCATCGGCAAACAGCGGCGCGGAACTCAATACCAGAGCCAGGAGCGAGATCAGCAGCGAAATAAGGGCCGGCAAGATTTTGCGTTTCATGAGTGCAGTTTCTCTTCTCGGATGCGGACCAAACCGTTATCAGTACCGATGTAGATGAAGCCGCCGCCAGCGGCGAGCGCGGTCACATTCAATGACGGCAAGCCTTGGTCGATCACCGACCAGCGCCCCGACTGGCGATCGTAGAGATACAGACCTTTTCCCAGAGTTCCGGCCAGAACGTAGCCGGGCGTCACCAGCATGGCGTTAGGGTTCACTTCGAACGCGCCGGAAGCTTTCTCGAACGCATGAAAATGTCCAGAGCGATCCAGGCCGACGATGCCTGCGCCATACGTGCCGACCATCCATTCCGTGCCCACGGGGACGACCGCGGTAATCCAGTTGTGCTTCAGGTTCGAAGTTGCGGTCGTGTAATTCGCGGCCACGTCGCCTTTTTCCAGCACCGAGATACCGCCCAGCGTGCCGGCAACGAGTTCGTCGCCTGAAACGCCGAGCGCATAAACATGGTTATTCACCAAGCCGTGGAAGGCATACATGCTGCGGGCGCCGCTCGCATCGAGAAAAGTCAGTCCGGCGGGCGTGGCCAGCACGAGACCATCGCGGTAGATGGCCACATCAGTCACGTGATCGGCGATAAGCCCATCGGCACGAGTGAGGACCTGTTGTTCGCCGCCCGAGCTGCGGAAGTGACCGTCGAAACGATCATCGAACCGAACGTCGAAACGAACATCGAAACGAACTAGACCATTGGCCGTGGCAACATCCATCGTGCCGGTCTTCGCATCCAGCAAAATGCGGTTGACGCAGAAGACGTGTTCATCTTCGATATGGGACTCGCGGATATGGGCCTCGCGAGCTTTATCGGGCGAAAGGTTGTCGGGCGAAAGTATGTCCACCCCGCGGTCGAAGTAGCCGACCCAGAGGCGGCCATTCGCATCCGCTGCCAGCGCGGAAATATTGCGGTCGCTGAGAGTGGCGGTAGTGGCCCGCAGCACCGGCTCCCATCCGAATCCATGCGCATTCATGCGATAGAGCCCGTTGCGGGCCACGGCGAAGACTGCATCGCCGGAGCTGAAAATCTGGCGCACTTCGGACAACTTCGAACTTTCTTCCGAACTCTCTTCCAAACTCTGCGCAAGGTTGAAGTTCGGACGCCGTCCTTCGAGGGGAATTGAAATCACGCCCTGATCTTCCGTCCCGACATAAAGCTGGTTGCGAGTCGCGAGTAGAGCCGTCGCCAGGAGTCCAGGGGCGAGCACGCGCGAAAAGCGTCCGCCGCTGAAAACGGCCACGCCCAGCGGAGTGCCGACATAGGTCGTGTCACCGAAAACGGCAAGGGACTCTACCTGCGGATCGGGGAGTCCTTGCGCTTCAGAAAAGCTGTCGGTCGCGGCGGCATGGAAGTGGAGAACGCCACGATCCAACGTGCCCACCCACAAGTCCGACTCACTGCCGGCGAGGGCAGTCACATACACATCTTTTAATGTGGAATGCAGAGCCGCAATCTTTTTTCCGTCGTAGATCAGGACGCCGCGCTTTTTCGTTCCAATCAGAAGATGGCCGGAAGCATCCGGCAGAATCGCAGTGATAGCGCGAACCTCGGAGTCATAGGGGAAAATCTGGCGGAAGCTGCGGCCGTCGAAGGCCAAGAGCCCGTCGTTCGCGGTGGCAAGAACGAGTTCAGGTTCGCGGGAATCGGCGAGAACCGCCGGGGCCAGTGCGATTAGCGGCGACCCTGGAAGCTCGCGGCCCACCGCATATTGATGGAGCAGAGCGCCGCTGGCATCGTATTCCAGCAGCCCGGACGGACCTGCGATATACAAATGATCCTGGAACCTTGTTACCTGGAAGAATACGGCGGGCGCGCTGATCACTTCGAAATCGGCGTTGGCTGCCGGAATAAGCGGACGAACGGTAAATCGGATCTCGTTGGCCGCATGAAAATCAGCTGCCGCCGAACCTAGCGCCCGCGAGGCGCGCCAAATTACAAAGGCTCCTGCTGAAACAATTAGAAGGAGCGCAACTGCAACCACCCCGCGTACGGACACTATGGGCGTCCGCTTCATGATTCCCTCTTCTTTTTCCGAAAGTGAACTATAAACCGCGAACACGACGCAGCAAATAGAGAGCAAGGTACGGACCAAACTCTGGATTTACGCTGGGCGAGGACTTCACAGCCCGTGGTGGAAGTCGGAAACTCAAAACCAGCGCCTAAAGGCGCATTGATTTTGCTGCATTTATGGCACGCATGAATGCGTGCCCTGATACGAATCGCACTTGCGCCACAGGCTGTTCGCGGGGAAGAGGGCGGCGAGCGTCGTGTCTCGCGGTAAACGGCGTGGCAACGCGAACACGACGCAATCCGCGCAAAAGAAAACGTCCCGGAACTTTATCCGGGACGCTTCTCACTTTTCGAATTCGCGCGCGATGCTAATGCGATACCGCCGCGAACAGCGGCGAGTTCATCAGGGACTGGAACTTCTGGTCGTCGCTCTTGAAGTGGAGTTGCAGGTTCGCGCTGTCGGAATCGACCGTTGATGCGTCAAGGGCAGCCTTTTCCGCGGGGCTGGCGCCGATTTTCTTATATAGCATCACGCCCTTGAGCAGCGTGGAAAGCGTGGCCGCCGTCATCGTGTCGGCGGTTTGCACGGTCAGATCGAAAGTCACTCCGCTCTGGAAGTTCATGGTGTAGCGCGAAGCCAGGATGCGCTTCTTGATGCTGTCGTAGTCGCCGAGCTGCGACGCGGCGCTACCGATCGCCGAGAACATCACCGCCTGGGTTCCCTGCTGGTCGAGAATGCTCCACATTGGCGCACCGTCAACGGCCGCCATCTGGTCGGTCATCACTGGGTTCGAATCGAGCGAGGGGCGCTTGCCGTCGCGCGTATCGAGCGCGCTGTGCAGCGACGCTTCCTCGCCGAAGGCCAGCGTGTTGTCGTCGAGGAAAGTCATGACCAGACCGTTATCCATCGGGTAAATGCGGGACGTGCCGTACTTGACGCCCGTGATCTTCTTGAGCCTCATCTTCTTGAGCACGGCTTTGGCGGAGAACGATCCAGCCGCTACGCCGATGGTTTGAACGCCTTTTTTCTCCGTGCGGAACGAGGCGAAATTCAGCTGGTCAAGATCGCGATCGGAGCTGATGCCAATGCCCTTCAGCGCGACCTCAAGGTCTTTGAGGTTTTGCGGCATGACCTTATCTTTGAGCGCCTGCGCGGTGGGTGAATCCTTCAGCGCCCTGTAATCGACGCCGATCAGTTGCTGAAGTTCAGCGGGAACCATGGCGCGCGCCGACGATGCGATAGGCATGGCGTTGCCAACCGTCGCGCAGAGAAGCAACACCGCAAAACACAATTTCTTCATAGCACTCCTCAAGATGCAGTCTTTAAGCAAGGTCGTCAAATGGGTTTGCAACTTTAGATGCACACCGCAAATGATACGTTATCTTCCTGGGCTCTACACCTGTCTGTCTATTTTAGCGCCTAATCGCAGCGTGGACCGTAACTAAAGTACGGCGTCCCCGGCTGGTTTTAGAACGGTCGAAACAAGACGGATTGCACGAAGAAAAGGAACAAGTTCCCCTGATGCTCGCTGCAAAAACGACCAGGGACTTTAAGGATGAGGAGCGGGGCTGCTGTCCTTCGGGACTTCCTTTTCTGCATCCTTTAACGCTTGCACTAAACGAAGCGCCGCGTCTGCCGCCCGGACTTGCTCTCCTAGGGACAGGGTGTGCTTGGCGGGTTTGCTCTTCAGGTAGCCGAAGTTCTCGATGGGTGCACCTGACGCTTGCGTTGTGTCGATAGTCAGATGGGTCTCGCCGAGTAGGCCCGCCATCTCAATTTCCGCGATCGAGTCCTTCGGGACCCTGATCTCATAGCTTGTAGCCAGAGCCATTTCGACTTCCGCTGGGCAACTTTTGTTCTCTGGGTTAGCTCGAACGCTGCGAACGGTGCCGACATCTACCCCGGCAATCCGGACTGGAGCGCCGGCACGAAGCCCTCCAGCATCATCGAAGCAGGACTTGATGTCTTGCCGTGAATAACGCAGCGGGTTAATCAACAAACTGCCGATGGCGGCAAGCCCGATGACGATCATCAGCGCGAGGATCGATTTTCTGAGCATGGTTACACTTTCAGAGTCAGCGTTCTTTTCCGCGTCTCCGCAACGAACGCCTTGTCCTTCAGCGAATCAAGATTAATATCGACGTTCGCCAGCGCTCCCTCAAGCGCGGCCTTCGCCAGTGCGATCGCCGTCGTCAAATCCGATTTCATGTTCGGATTCGTGATCGGCTTCAGCTTGGCGGCGATCTCGGCCACCTCTACGACTTTTTCTGCAACGCCCAGAGGAACGCTGGTCGCCTGTTTCAGAGCGGCGCTGATCGCGGCGTCGCCATCGGCAGCGTCGTCGTTGGGCGATCTCGCCGACTTGTAGGCTTTCATAACAAGATTGTAGGACTCGGCGTCGGCGTCGATCGCCGACTTGAGTTCCTCGCGAAGCTGGCTGAGCCTGGCGATGGCTTCGCTGAGCTGGCTTTCATACTGCACGTACGCTTTTTTGCCGCGCGACATGGACGCTACCATGCTTGCCAATCCGGCGGCCATGGCTCCGCTGGCGGCGGCTGCGCTGCCTCCTCCGGGAGTCGCGGTAGGAGCGGCCAACTGTTCGATGAAGGGCTCGACTCCGGCGCGCAGGCCGCCGATCGCCATCTTGCCGCCCATCACCGCAGTCAGGCGGTTTTCGAGGATCAGCGAGGAATCGAAATTTTCTACTTGCAGAAACCATTCCGCGGCTTGCTCCAGCGCCTTTTTCGGAATCAGTCCTACGATCTCGCTCGAGACCGGAATGACACCATAGCGGGCGGCTTCGCGCTTCACGTATTCGAAGACGCGATGGATAGGAGTCTGCTCGAAGTCGGTCAGATTCATCGACACCTGCGCGAGGCCGCGCACCAGGAATCCGGCTCCCTTGACGAATCGCAGGCCGCCGTTCGAAAAACGCACGGCCTTCGCGATTTTCTTGGCGATGTCTACGTCGGGCGTATTCAGGAAGACGTTGTAGGCAATCAGAAACTTGCGCGCACCTACGACTGTGGCTCCGGCCGTGGGATGTACGCGAGGCTCGCCGAAATCGGGCTTGCGCCCGGGATTCGTCGCAATGTCGGCACGAATGCCCTCGAACTGACCGCGGCGAATATTTTCCAGATTCTGGCGTTCGGGAGTGGCTGCAGCGGCTTCGTAAAGATAGACCGGAATCTGGAAGCGCTTCGCGATCTCGGCTCCAACATGGCGCGCCATGGCTACGCAGTCTTCTACGGTGACTCCGTCAATTGGGATAAAGGGCACTACATCGGCCGCGCCCATGCGCGGGTGTGCGCCCTGATGTTTGGTGAGATCGATCAGTTCGGCGGCCTTCCCTACCCCGCGAATCGCGGCTTCCTGAATGGCGTCGCGCTCGCCTACCAGCGTAATCACGCAGCGGTTGTGGTCGGAATCCATCTCGCGGTCGAGCAGATAGACTCCGGGAATCTTCATGGCTTCAATAATGGCATCGACTTTGGCCGGGTCGCGGCCTTCGGAAAAATTAGGAACGCATTCGACAAGAGTACTCGGCATGGGCAGAAGGATAACGGGCGGCGGAGGGGTCAGGCAACTAGGGTTCGGGGCGCTCCCGAATTTAATAACCACCAGGGTCACGAAGTAGCACGAAGGAAAAAACCACGAAGGGAACCTTCGTCTGCATTTGACAAGGCCAACTCAAACGGGCAGACTGCGAAACTATGCGCTGCCCGCCTCGACTCTCCGGCCGCGGTTTTACTTGACGATAGTCCCGCCTAAAACGTCCGTTGGCCGTTTCCCTGCTTGTCAGTAAAAGTAAAACGCTTATCAGAAAACGATCATCGTCTTGATGATCTCGTCGAAAGGATGCGTCATGCAGCGTCGGTCTCTGCTTGCTTCGTTGCTTGTGTTGTCGTCACTTCACGTTCTGGCTCAACATGCGTTCGCGCAAAATGAGCGCCACTTCACCTTTCACTACTCCTTCACCGTGAAAAATGTCAGTCCCGGGGAGCGCGTGCGGGTTTGGATTCCGCTCACCCATGCCGACGCTTTCCAGGATGTGAAGGTTACTTCCAAAAGCGGCGACTTGCCGTTGAAGCAGGTTCGCCAGCCCGAATATGGGAACGAAGTTCTGTACGCCGAGACCGCTAGCGCGGACAAGGCCGAGTACAAGTTCTCCGTGGACTACGACGTGGTGCGGAAGGAACACGTGGTGTTGGTGAATGGAAAACCAGTAAGAGAGGCGCGGCCCGCAAAGCCTCCTAGCATCGAATTAGCGCGATTTCTTGCGCCCGACCGGTTGGTGCCGGTGACGGGAATTCCGGCACAATTGGCCGCGCAGGAAACAAAGGGCGCGACCACGCCGCTCGAAAAAGCCAAAGACATCTACGAATACGTTTTTCGCACCATGAAATACGACAAGACCGGCGACGGCTGGGGACACGGCGATACGCTCTGGGCTTGCGATTCCAAACATGGCAACTGCACGGATTTTCACTCGGTCTTCATTTCCATGGCGCGGGCCGAGAAGATTCCTGCACGCTTTCAGATCGGCTTCCCCATCCCGGCCGATAAACACTCTGCCGAAATTCCCGGATACCATTGCTGGGCAGAGTTCTATGTCGATTCCACGGGCTGGGTTCCGGTGGATATTTCGGAGGCCTGGAAGCATCCGGAGAAGCATGACTATTTTTTCGGCGCGCACGATGTGAATCGCGTGCAGTTCACCCAGGGACGCGATTTGAAACTCGCCCCGGCGCAGGACGGGCCGCCGCTGAACTATTCTGTTTATCCCTATGTGGAGATCGGAGGGAAAGAATATCCGAATGTCTCGATCGCTTTTTCGTTTGCGGATGTGGACGAAAAAGGGGCGACGGTTAGTAAGCTGTTTTAGCCTGTAACCGTTGCGCTAAACTACTTCTTGACGGCCTTTAGCCGGAACCTATGGCGGAAACGCGACGGGAATTTCAGCAACTCGCGAGAATGAGACTGAAGGACGCTCGCGTCCTTATGCAACGTGGAAACGTAGAGGGAGCATACTACCTGACAGGACTCGCGGTCGAATGTGCTGTGAAGGCTTGCATCGCCAGGAACACCAATCGTCACGACTTTCCTCCGAGTCCAAACGCCGTCAAGGATATCTACACCCATGACTTGGTTAAACTGGTAGGTGCGGCAAAACTCCAGGCGTTGCTCGACGCGGAAATCAGAGTCAACAGCTCGCTCAACAAAAACTGGGCCGTGGTTAAGGATTGGAACATCAATAGCAGGTACTTGACGAAAGGCCTAAACGCGCGGGACCTCTATAGGGCAGTGGCGGGAAGGGACGGGGTGATGCAATGGCTACGACAGCGCTGGTAAGCCATGATATCGAAGTAGGCCGACGGATCGTCGCTGCGCTGACCAGAGCATCGATCCCGGTTACTGTGTACCTTTGGGCGTTTATCCCACAGTTGCAGGAATGGCAGTTTATGATCGCGACTCCTCTCGTCGACTCCAAGGGGCCACGCGCAGCTTACGGTGAAGTTAACAGGGCATTGCAGAAAGAGGGAGTTCTTGACGATATACCACTCCGGCGAATCTTTCTGCGAAGCCCTAGCGACAAGGTGCTGAAATTCCTGGAGAGAGAAAGTAAAGCTGTTCCCCAAGAGGCATTCAGGGTGGTGAATGAGCAGATTGCTGGAAACTTTGTAGAGGACGCCTATCTCTACACGGGATCAATTGACATTTATAGTGTCAAGTCCGCAGGGAGTGCTGAGGAAAAGTTCTTGGTCATCTATATCCCGGGATCTGGCGGCGGTGTCGCCCGGGACGTACGGGTTCGGGGATTAGAACCATTAAGAGACTTTCTCGGGAAAGACATAGGAATCCATCGAGAAATCGTGGAGCGTGCCATCAGGGATCTCGCCGAAAACGGAAATGCCGCGATTCCCAATGTACAACTGAGACCCTCGAAGCTGAAGCGGTTGGGACTGGCATAACGTGACTGCGCACCACCGGCCAACAATTGGCGTTTTTGACTCCGGCGTTGGAGGCCTCACCGTACTTCGAGCTCTGGTCGAACGAATTCCCGACGCCGACTACCTTTACTTCGGCGACACCGCTCGCCTTCCTTACGGATCGAAATCAGCGGCCACGGTGGCCCACTACGCGGTTGGAGCTGTGCGCTATTTGCAGGATCAAGGAGCGGAACGGCTGGTGATCGCCTGCAATACGGCCACCGCATTGGCGCTCGACGAGATCAAAGCAGCGGCGAGCGTGGCCGTTATTGGCGTGGTCGAACCGGGAGCGGAAGCGGCCGCGGCGGCTACTCGCAAGAAGAAAGTGGTTGTCATCGGCACGGAGGCTACCATCAGCAGCCATTCCTACCGGCGCGCTCTCGAAGCTCGAAAAGTCGCGGTGCGGGAGAAGGCTTGTCCTCTGTTTGTGCCGCTGGTCGAGGAGGGGTGGGTGGAACATCCGGTGACCGAGCAGGTGGCAAAGATTTATTTGTCGGAAGCTTTTTCCTTTTCCGATTCCGATTGCGCCGATGCACACGATGCTGATGTGCTGGTGCTCGGCTGCACCCACTATCCGTTAATCAAGCCGCTGCTGCGGCGATTGGCGCCGGAGCACATTGCGATCGTGGATTCGGCTGAATCGACAGCCGAGGACGTGGCGCGGCAACTGGGACGGCGACCGAAACCCGCGCAATTTACGTCTTCGGCTGACGTCGAGCGAGCGGCTCTTTCTGCTTCGCTTAAGTTCTTTGCTACGGACTCGGCGGAGAAATTCAGAAAGATGGGAACGCGGTTCCTCGGGCTTCCGGTGGAAGATGTCGTCCACGTGGATTTGAAGGAATAGGCAAGCGTCATTTTTCCCGAGTTGTCATCCTGACCCTGAGCGCAGCCGATGGGGAAGGACCTGCTTCTGGCGGCGAACAGCGGGTCCTTCGCTTCGCTCAGGATGACAAACCATATATAGAGACGACAAATCATAAAGCGTCGCCACATTCCCCCGGATCTACTAAACAAAAACGGCCGCTTGCGCGGCCGCTTTCTGGGCTCCAAAATTCTTCGCTATATCCGCCTTAGTACAGGCGGAACGTGACTTCTACGTTAATCTGGGTGGCGACTGGCTTGTCGTCTTTTCTGCCGGGCTCGAAGCGCCACGTTTTCACGGCTTCGATCGCCTTTTCATCCAGGCCCAATCCCAGGGTGCGAGCCACCTTGATATCGCGCGGCCTGCCATCCGGACCTACCACCAGCCAGAGCACACACGTTCCCTGGAATTTGGCTTTGCGCGCTTCCTCTGAATATTCAGGATCGGGTTGAAAAATCACTTTCGGGGCAGAAACTCCGCCGCCCACGCGGTAGGCCCCGCCGCCAGCGCCGCCGCCATGACCGGGGCCGTAGCCAGGGCCTTCGCCCGATCCTACGCCACCACCATGACCAAGGTCGCCAATGCCGCCGCCACTGCCCTGTCCATTTGAAGGGATGGACGGCAGATGCGCCATCGGATCGCCCAAGTCGGGCGCTGTGGCGGTCATGTGTAAGTCGGGGGCTACGATGGTCGGAGCAACCGGCAGCACGGGGTCTGGGTTGCGAATGACCGCCGCGGGAGGAGTGATCTGGTTCCTGGATTGCGTTGGCAAACGCCCCGGTGATGCTTTCAGTTTGTCGCGATCGCCGCCACCACCACCACCGCCGCTCACGCTCTTCGAGGCAGGTAGAGCGGGAATTTCATCGGGCGCAATCAACTCCACGGTCTGCTTCGGCTTGATGACATCCACCATCTTCCTGCCCAGGTAGGTGACGCCAATAATGACAGCGATGGCCAATAAATGGATGGCAGTCGAGCCAGCGGCACCGCGTCGCTTGTAGTTGTAGAAGCCCCAGATATCGCGCACCGGGACGGGCTTCGATGTCAGAACCAGCGGCGGAAGTTTTTTAGGGAAGAAGAATTCGTCAATATTGCGGAACAGGGATTTCCACAGAGGCTCGTCCAGAGTCTGATTGGTCAGCAGGAGATGCAACTCCGGCTCTGGTCCCATCGGATTCTGCGGTGTTTCAGATGCTGGCATATTTTCCCGAGCAGTAACCCCAAAACTCCGGATACGGGCCGCCGCTGACTTAGATGCCTCGGCGCTCGCCAAAGTTTGTAAACAAAAAATTCGCTGGCCAAACGGACGACCCTGCCCGCCCGTTCCCAGTCATTCAAAAGTAAGATGCGCGCAGGCTTCGATCTGGTAAAAATTGTACACGCTTTTTCGGGGTGCGAAACAGTACTTTTTGCATTCCCTCGAAGTGCGGCAGCCCCGAGAGACGTATCCTTCCGCGCTCCCTATATAATGAAAAGATTCAATCAGTTGGGAGAACATTGCCAGTGCCGATGGACCTGAAATCCACCATCAATCTACCCAAAACGGGCTTCCCCATGAAGGCCGGACTGCCCCAGAATGAACCCAAAATGCTGGAGCGCTGGGAGCAGATGGGTCTCTACGAGCGCATCCGCCAGGCCCGTAAGGGCAAGCAAAAATACATTCTGCACGACGGCCCGCCTTATACCAGCGGACCGATTCACCTGGGCACGGCGATGAACAAGTGCCTAAAGGATTTCATCGTTAAATCCAAGACCATGTCAGGCTTTGATGCCCCTTACGTTCCCGGTTGGGATTGCCACGGCCTTCCCATCGAAATCAAGGTCGACAAGGAACTCGGCGGCAAGAAGCTCGAGATGCACCCTCTCGACGTTCGTGCGGCGTGCCGCAAGTATGCGCAGAAATTCCTCGACTTGCAGCGGCAGCAGTTCAAGCGCATCGGAGTCTTCGGCCGCTTCGACAAACCCTATGCCACGATGAATCCGCAGTACGAGTCGACGGTGCTCTCCACTTTCTTTTCGTTCTACGAAAATGGATTCGTCTATAAGGGCCTGCGCGCCGTCTATTGGTGCATGCACGACGAGACCGCGCTTGCCGAGGCTGAGGTTGAATACGAAAATCACACCAGTTCGACGGTCTGGGTGAAGTATGCGCTGCTGGACGATCCGGCGACCATCGACGCCGCGCTGGCCGGCAAGAAACTCAACACCATCATCTGGACCACGACTCCATGGACGTTGCCCGCGTCTATGGCTGTGGCGTTTCATCCTGATGAAGAATACGTGGCTCTCGAATCCGGCGGCGAGGTCTATATCGTTGCCTCCAAGCTCGCAAGAGACGCTGCCGAGAAATGCGGCCTCGCCAATCCGCGCGAACTCGCTCACTTCCCTGGACGCAAGCTCGAGCGCCTGAATTTCCAGCATCCGTTTCTCGACCGCAAAGTTCTGGGCGTGCTCGCCGACTACGTCACCATGGACACCGGAACGGGCGTAGTCCACACCGCGCCTTCGCATGGAGCCGAAGACTTCATTACCGGCGTAAAGTACGGCCTCGATGCCACCAGCAACGTCGACGAAAAAGGTATTCTGCGCAACGGCCTGCCCGAATACACCGGCAAGCGCGTTTGGGATGCGAATCAACCCATCATCGATCTGGTCAAAAGCCGCGGCGCGCTTCTGCACACGGAAAAAACCGAGCATTCGTATCCTCACTGCTGGCGCTGCCATAATCCCGTGATCTTCCGCGCCACCGAGCAGTGGTTCATTTCCATGGAAACGCCTATGCCCGTCGGTAAGGGCAAGGAAGACACGTTGCGCACGCGCACGCTTAGCGAAATCAAGCATGTGAAATGGGATCCGGCATGGGGCGAGGAACGTCTCTCAAACATGATTCAAACCCGGCCAGACTGGTGCATCTCGCGGCAACGCGTGTGGGGCGTGCCGATAGCGGTTTTTCTGTGCGAAGGCTGCGGCAAGCCGCTCAACGACCACGCGATTAACCGCAAGGTCGTCGAGTTGTTCGCCCGCTCCGGCGCTGACGCTTGGTTTACTTCCGAGTCCGACAACATTGTGCCGGCGGGAACTAAGTGTCCGCATTGCAGCGGCACAAAGTTCGAAAAGGAGACTGACATTTTCGACGTCTGGCTCGAATCGGGCGCAAGCTATCTTGCGTTGATTGCCGACGAACCTGATTATCGTTATCCGTGGCCTTCCGATCTCTACCTCGAAGGCGGCGACCAGTACCGCGGATGGTTTCAGTCCTCGCTCCTCTGCGCGATGGGCACGCATGCCACGCCTCCGTATCGTGGCGTCGTCACGCCCGGTTGGACGCTTGACGACAAGGGCCAGGCCATGTCGAAGTCGCGGGGTAACGATGTCGATCCAGTGGACATCGCCAATCGCCTGGGCGGAGAGATTGTGCGCTTCTGGACCGCATCGGTCGACTTCCGCGAAGACGTGGTCGGCTCTGAAGCGCTGATGCAGCGCGTGGGCGAAAACTACAAAAAGATTCGCAACACGTTTCGTTACATTTTGAGCAACCTTTATGATTTCGATCCGGTGAAAGACGCGGTGCCGTTTGAACAGATGGAGGAACTCGACCAGTACATGCTACGGCAGACGTGCGCCTTTGCGGACGATGTGCGCAACGGTTACGACGAGTTCGCTTTCCACAAGATCTATCACCGCGTAAATCATTTCTGCATCGTCGATCTGAGCGCCTTTTACTTCGATGTGCTCAAAGATCGGCTCTACATTTCTGCGCCGAAGTCGTTGGGGCGCCGCTCCGCACAAACCGCTGTCTGGCACATCGGAGAAGCGCTGGTGCGGCTGCTTGCGCCCATCATGAGTTTTACCTGCGAGGAAATTTGGGGATACCTGCCGACGATGGCAGGGCGCGAGGAGAGTGTGCATCTCGCCTTCTTCCCTTCCGCGTCTGAGATTGCGGCCTCCAAATCCGGCGAGAAGGCGTCCGACGACGATTGGACTACGCTGCGCTCCGTGCGCGACGAGGTGCTGAAAGCGCTCGAAGAAGCCCGCAATAGCAAATTGATTGGCACAGGTCTTGAGGCCCGAGTGTTGATCACGGCACCTGATCCGCTGCACACGGTTCTGAAACGTTACGAAGGACAATTGCGCTACCTATTCATCGTCTCAGCGGTGACGCTGAACGAAGGTTCGGGCAACGGCGCGAGCAGCGTGCGCGTTGAAGTCAAAAAGGCCGATGGACAGAAATGTGAACGCTGCTGGAACTACTCGACTCACGTGGGCGAAGACAAGAACTATCCCATGGTGTGCGAGCGCTGCAGCGCTGTGCTCGAAGAAATTGAAGGCGCGTGACTGCGGCTCCATCAAACGCGATAAGCTATGAATTAGAGCTTGTGGTGGGATTCAGAGAGCGGCGTGCTAGCGATACCTTCTATTAATTGTCATCCCGAACGAAGTGAGGGATCTGCATCTTGCGGCGGACTGCAGATCCCTCACTTCGTTCGGGATGACAAACTGTTAAAAATGACAAGCTCTTGAAAATGCGCAAATACCATTTCCTAATCGCATTGTTGGTAATCGCTCTCGATCGCATCACCAAGCGGGCGATCGCGCACCGCCTTTCCCTGCACGGCAGCATTACGGTCATTCCTGGATTTTTTCGCATAATTCACGCCGAAAACCCGGGCGCGGCGTTTGGGATTTTTGCGGATTCTCCAGCGGAATGGAAAACCGGCTTGCTGATTGGGTTTTCCATCGTTGCGCTGTTAATCGTCTCGGTGTTGCTGTGGAAGAGCAGTTCCAGCCTGACCTCGACGGGAATCGGGCTGTCGTTGATTCTGGGGGGTGCGATCGGCAATCTGTGGGACCGCCTGGTGAGCCGGCGCGTGGTTGATTTTCTGCTCTTCTATATAGGCCCGCACCAGTGGCCGGCTTTCAATGTCGCCGATAGCGCCATTGTGGTGGGAGCGGGGCTGCTGGTGTTTGAGATCCTGTTTACCAAATCGCCCAGCCAGCAGTCGGCGTAACAGGTTGCGGACAATTAGTTCCAGAGCAGAAGGCGGCGTTACCGCAGGGCTAAACAGTTTGCTGAAAGACTCGATTTGCGCTGCTCGGCCCCTAAAGGGGCATCTGATTCCAAACGACTTGCGGTATCGCTAAAGCGATACCCTGATACGAAACTTAGTTTTTTCAGCAATAAGCCGCATTCAAAATGACGCACTTCCCGCAGCGCTGAAGCGCTGCGCCACCCAAAACCAAGCGCAAAATCTTACTTCGCGTTGGCTGAATAGGGATCGCTATTTTTTTGCGGCGGCTTCGCGTTCGCGGATGGAGGCCATAGTGGCTGCGGTGGGGTCTTTGCGTTTGCTGTTTTTTGGGCGTCGTTTGGTTTTGGTGGTGTAATGATTTTGAGCCATGTGTCTCCTGAGTGATCGGCGGTTGGGGACGCCTGCCCTGATTTGTGCGCTGGAGATTACAGCGACTTCAATTACCGCTGCTAAACCTGTGCTGTGATCTTACAGGAATCAGTCCCTACGGCGTTCCATAGAGCTGCCGGTAAACATTGGCATTCCGCAGTATTGCCTGCACGTATTCGCGGGTTTCGGTGAAGGGGATGGATTCGACGAACTCCTGCGCATCACGGTAGTGGCCTTGTCCGAGCCAGTCGCCTACCCGGTCGGTGCCCGCGTTGTAGGCGGCGAGGGCGTACTCGAACTGTCCGTTGTACTTGTCTACCATCTCTTTGAAATAACGCGTGCCGAGTTCAAGATTCACGGCGGGCGTGTAGAGCTGTGGCGCGCTGTATCCCTTCAGCTTGACTTGCTTGGCTACGGTTTTACCGGTCTTCGGCAGAAGCTGCATCAGGCCTACGGCGTTGGCGCGGGAGATGGCGGCGGCGTTGAACTCCGACTCCTGTCGGATGAGCGAGGCTACCAGATAGGGATCGAGGCCGTTGAGTTCCGAATATTTGCGCAGATCGGGCCAATAGGCTTTGGGAAAAAGCGCTTCCCAGTAGGGACGCGGCAGATCGGGAAGGTCGACGGCAAAATAGTTGGGCGTCGTCCGCTTCATGATCTCGATGCCGCGGTCGTAACGGCCGAGATCCTGATAAACGCGCGCCATCTCGGGAGGCGCCCAGGCTCCGTCAAGCTGGCTGGCGGCGGCTTGCAACTCACGCACTGCCATATCGGCGAGGCCTCCGTTCGAAAGCAGACGCGCCCGCGCCACACGGAGGTTGTCATCTGGAGGATCGGAGGCCGTGATTTTCCCCGCAGTTGGCAGCGGCGAAACGTGGTCGAGCAGCGCGTAGTGCGGGGCGTCTTGTGGCGCCACGTCGCCGGCGCTATGCAAGGCTTTCAAGCGCTGCCGGCCCAGCTCGGCGTAGTAGTAGTTGCGAAAGCGATCGGAGAGCTTCTGATAGAACGCCCGCGCCATCGCCGGATTGCCTTCTTCTTCGGCGATACGCGCACGCCAATAGAGCGCGGCCGGAATCTCCGCGGAATCGGGGTAGAGCGCGATTTGATCTTCGAAACCTTGCCGGGCCTCCTCGGTTCGGCCTTGCCGGAAGGCCAGCCACGAAGCTTTCCAGTGCGCATAGGAGGCGCGCGTGCCATTCGGGAAGCGCTGCTGCAACTCGCGGAAATAGTCGATGGCGTGGTCGTAGTCGCGCTTCAGCAAGTACATGTTGCCAGCCGAAAGCAGCGCTTGTTCGAGCCACGGGCTAGCGGGACCGAATTGCCGCAGTTCATTGAGGGTCTGTAGTACGGCCTCTTCATCGCTCGTGGAACGCGCCGTCTCACTCAGCAGATAAAGGCGTTCGGCCTCGGCGTCGCCGGTTTGCGCTCCCATCGTCGTCAGAAGCTTGCGAGCGTCGTGACTGCTGCCACTTTTTTCGAGCGCGCCCGCCAGCGCTAACTCCAGCACCGGACGCTCCGCCGGGGCGATTTGGTCCTCATTCAGTAACTCGCGGTAATCATGCGCCGCTTCGCTATAGTGCTTGGCTTTGAGCAAAAGCTCGGCACGCGTGCGGCGTTCGGCGACGGAACCGGAAATTCCGAGTTTGTGCAATTCCGTGCCCGCGATATCTGCCTCGAAACTGTTGGGAAGATTGAAATAAAGGTTGCGGAAGGCGCTCGCCGCCTTCTGATTTTCGCCGGCTGCCTCATACGCGCGTCCGATTTCAAGTTCGATATCGCTGCGCACGGGAGCGCGATCTTTTTCGAGGAGAGCCGCTGCGTCCGTCGCGCGGCCTTCTTCGAGCAGGGCGTTGGCATAAACCAGGTGGGCATCACGGATCAGGAGCGAGTCGGGAAAGTTCTTGCTGAAATCGGCGAGCGTGGAAAGCGCCTCGGCATTGTGACCGGTTTTGAGGTAGCAGTCGCCGAGGTAGTAGGCAACGTAGTCTCCCAGTTCGCTGGCTCCGGCCTTGGCGCGGTTGAACGGGTCGATCGCTTTGGCGTAGTCATGATCGAGGGTGCGGGCGTAGCCGACGACCAGCCAGGCTAGCGCTCCGGCATCGGCATCCTCCCTGGCATGGCGGCGGGCGTAGGCTTCGACTCCGGCATAAGCCGTGGGCGTGCGGTCCTGCAACAATTGCTGCGCCATGGGGCGAAGACTGGCGGAGGCAACAAAGGCCTGCCGCGCCCGGCGGACGCGGGGAGAGATGCGCCGGCGCTTCTTTTTGCTGGCGGCAGGGGCAGTCTTCTTCTTGCTTGCCGCGCTCTTGGTTGTCCCGCTCTTGGCCGTTGCGTTCTTGGCGGTTGCGTTCTTGGCTGGCGTTTTAGCGGACGCACTCTTCTTTCTTACTGCTGGCGTGCTTTCAGTAGAAGTAGACGACTGGGACTGGGCCGTTGCCGGCGTCAAAATGCCGAGCCAAAGCAGGAAGGAAATTCCAGCGAAAACTGCAACTGCAAAACGGCGCACTCAAACCCTACCTACTGCCGAAAGTTGGCACCCATAATGGAGACATCGTCTTCTGCGAGACTTCTTATTATTTCATGCTGGAAGTAATTGCCGGAAGCTGCAACCGTGCTCCCGTAACGTTTCTGGTACGTCGCGCGGCTTTTCTCGATGGTGTCCCTGAGACGGTCGTAAAGGTCCTTGTTTTTCCGGCCCTCGGCTACCTTGGCCTGATTGTAGAGTTTGATCTCGTCGACCAGCAGGCGCGCAAAACGCTGGGCCTTGCGGTGCACTTCCTGATCCTGGGGAGAAAGCTGGGGCGAAAGCGTGCTGGCGGGTTCCGCATGGGGCGTAGGCGCAGTTTCCACGTGACCGATTGGAAGCGGCTCGGCAAGCGCTGGCTCCATTTCAGCAACCGCCGACTGAACTTCGGTGGCGGCGCTTTGTGCTTCGGCCATCTCTGGAGCGACAGTCGCGGCATTGGCCACCGGTACTGAGGATTCTCCCGCTGAGGCCGCTGCTGCCATGGCATGCTTAGCAGCAAACGCCGGAGCATGGGAGGCAAAGGGATCGTTGAAAGCCGGCGCCCCGCCCACCGGGGCATCATTACTGCCCGCATCCTGACTGCCTGATTGATTGTCCGCCTGCGCCGCCGACGGTTCCTTCTGCGCGTGCTTGCGCAGCGAGTTCACCTCGAGCCAGGCGCTGGTCGAAAGCACGAGCAGATCGAGCGCGCCAGCCTCGATTAGGCCCTCGGCATCGGTTCCGCTGTCGGCGTAAACCAGCGCCGCAACTTTGTCTTTCAAAATCAACGGGAGAACCCGGGCTTCGGCGCTGGTTGGCGTTCCAAATTGCTCGAGAAAACGCGAATCAAGATCGGCAACTGGCACGCTCGCCACCACTCGATCACCGACGGCGCGAAGCACCGCGGGAGCGCTCTCGTCGAGCGCGAAGTCTTTTACCCCATCGTTGTTGGCGAAGCCGCGCGCCTGCCATCCGGTAGCATGGCTACCCTTCACGACAAAAAGCGCCACGCGGGACGCATAGCGGGCGCTGGCGTCGAGCAACGCTCGCAGAATCTCCCGTTGTGAAGAACCTGACTGGATTTCGGCGACAGCGCGCGCCAGATCTTCTGGACTGGACTGGGAAGTGGCAAGGTGTTTGGCGGATTCGGAGCCGGCAGTTGTGGCCTCGAGACTCGCAGCCTCGGCCGCGATTTCGTCCATCACCCGGCGGACAATCTCGCTGCGAAGTTGGGCGGCGTTGGCGTCCAGCACCTGGCCGACTACTCGTTCCACAATTGGTTCGAGCGAACTTGGTTCAATCCAGCCGCGCTCCTTCATGCGTACTCCGAGGTCAAAGTCCTTTTGGGGGAAGAAGGGAGCAATCCCTTCTAACCTCTGATTATAGGGCCGCTTGCAGACGAGCTAGGTACACCTTGGTACCTGCCCCTCAGTTACCCAGTTCTCAGCTCTCAGCTCTCAGTTCTCAGTTCTCAGCAACACCATTCAGCGCGGTTTTTCTGCTACTGGATGCTGGATACTGGGTACTCTTCTCTAAACCACAGACGAAAACCACATCCAGCAAGTACAATAGCATTCGGGAATCAGGTCAGCAGTCGGAAAAATCCTGCATCAAGTTACGAATGAGTACCATCCAACCCAACGTAGAGCAACCGGTCAGCGAAGAAATGCAGCTGGTCCGGCGTGCCAAGCGCGGCGACGATTCCGCGTTTGAAGAACTGGTGCGGCGCTACGATCGTAACGTTTTCCGCATTGCACAGCACATTACGCAGAATCGCGAGGACGCCGAAGATGTGGTCCAGGAAGCGTTCCTCAAGGCGTACAGCAACCTGGAAAAATTCCAGGAGCAGTCCAAGTTTTATACCTGGCTGGTGCGGATTGCGGTCAACGAAGCGCTGATGAAGTTGCGCCGGAGGAAACCGGAACGCACGGTTTCTCTGGACGAAGATGTAAAGACCGAGGATGATTCGCTGCCCCGCGAGGTTGCGGATTGGAGTCCCAATCCGGAGCAGATGTATAACCAGGCGGAGTTGCAGGACATACTGACGCGCACTATTCAGGGATTGCCGGCGGGATTCCGCACGGTGTTCGTGCTCCGTGACGTGGAGGGCCTCTCAACGGAGGAGACGGCGGACGCGCTGGAGTTGAGTGTTCCAGCGGTGAAATCGCGGCTGCTGCGCGCGCGACTGCAGTTGCGCGACCGGCTGAACCGCTTCTTTCGGAAAAAGGCAAGTGGAGATGGCGACCAGTGAAGTGTAACGAGTTTCTTAACGAGCTGACCAATTACCTCGATGGCGCGCTGGACGCCCGGACCAAGTCCGAACTCGACGAGCATCTGGCGTGGTGCCACAACTGCTATGTCGTCTGCGATACCACTCGTAAAACCATCGAGATTTACCGAAATTCCGAGCTTTACGAATTGCCCGACGATCTGCGTACCCGGCTCCGGTCCGCCATTATGAGCAAATGTGCGGCGCACAAGAAATCCGACCCGCCTGCCCGCTGAGCGATCTCTCGCCTTTTCTTTCTTTGCGTGCGCGGCAGTTTCATAGTTTCTCGGTTCCTCTTTCTACACAGATCTGCGCAAGTGCTTGATTCCTCGAAGGGGAAACGCATCTACTCCGCTACTTCCCGTCGCGAACCTTTTCCTTCCTACTGGAATCTAAGTAAGTAGCACATTCCGTACCCCGCAAGCGACCTAGTTAGTTCTCCGCGGTGAAACGGGATGAGCCGATTGATCACTGATACTAGTACTGTGGGAGGTACCCTATGTTTTCTAAACTAATGGACGCCATGTTCGGCTGCCGGCACGCTCGCTACAGCTTTCCGATCACCGTCCGACCCGGCTCCAATCGCTATTCCAAGGGTCAGCACCCAGGCACTTACGTTGCTTGCCTGGACTGCGGCAAAGAATTTCGCTACGACTGGCAGGAAATGAAAGTCGTGACATCGCAGGCCAGAGCAGCCGCGCCTTCTTTGGTAACGAAAGAAGCCGCGTAAGGATCGCTGGCGAAAGCACGCTGTCCACGACAGCGTGTTCCGTAGGCATTGGGCCGAAAGTGAACATTCCTCGCTAACCTTCCGATCTTCTTGCCCCGCATTTCTTATCGATTGTCATCCCGACCCTGAGCGGAGGATTTGCATCTTGCGGCGAACTACCGATCCCTCACTTCGTTCGGGATGACAATTGAACTGCAGACCCTCACTCTATTGGGATGACACGCTTCCGGAAATTTCACTAACTCCCCAACCTCCGGGAAGCGCATAATGGTATCGGCGCTGGCCCGCGAAGCAGCTTCGGCAGTCCTTCAGAAGCGTTCCAGTTCGCGGTTCGGACGGGAGGTGTCTGTGCCTCTTTCCATGCTTCGGGAATTCCTGGATCGTAATCGCATTCAATACCTGGTGATCTCGCACTCCGTGGCCTACACGGCGCAAGGGATTGCCGCACTCACTCACATCCCGGGAAAAGAACTGGCGAAAACTGTCATGGTCACGGTCGATGGACGTCTCGCCATGGCGGTCGTGCCGGCATCGTTCCGGGTGGATTTATACCGGCTGAAAAAATACCTCGGGGCAGACGCGGTGGAACTGGCCAGCGAGCTCGAATTTCGCGGCCGTTTTCCCGACTGCGAAACCGGATCCATGCCGCCGTTCGGCAATCTCTAAAACATGGATGTTTTCGTGGACGAGGCTCTGGGCGAAGACGAAGAAATCGCCTTCAACGCGGGTTCGCACCGGGAACTGGTGCGCATGAAATTTGCCGATTTCTACGATTTAGTGAAACCGGTGATGATCCGGCTGGCGGCGAACAAAGCCCATTCGCACGCGGCGTGAGTTGCCGCGGAACAGTCGTTGGTCGTTAGTGGTTAGTGGTTGGGAATTCGGCTTGAAAGCCTGGGCCATCGTTGCCTAACGACCAACGACTAGCGACCAACGACTGTTTGCCAAAGCCTCCAAGTTGGCAGCCGTTGGAGAAAGTGGGACATTCCTGCTTTTTTTCATACAATCTTCACAAATCGCTGTGTTAGATTGCCCTTCAGACCAAAAAATAAATTCCAATTCGAATTTCCTGGAGGAAACTGCATTGGGCAAGGACATGGTCCCCAAGAAAATCTTCTTCACCAAAGGTGTGGGGAAACACCGGGAGCGCCTCACCTCATTCGAACTCGCCCTGCGTGACGCCGGTATCGCGGCGCAAAATCTGGTGCGTGTCTCGTCGATTTTTCCACCCAATTGCAAACTGATTCCGCGCTCGCAGGGATTGACGCATCTCTCTCCCGGAGAAGTCGTGTTCTCGGTGGTAGCCGAGAACTCGACCCACGAGCCGCACCGCCTGCTGGCGTCGTCGATTGGCGTAGCCATCCCCGCCGATCGCAACACCTACGGATATCTCAGCGAGCACCACTCCTTCGGCGAGACCGAAGACGCCGCCGGAGATTACGCTGAGGAACTCGCCGCCGAAATGCTGGCCACCACGCTCAACGTCGAGTTCGATTCCGACCGCTCGTGGGATGAGAAAAAAGAAATCTACCGCATCTCGAATAAAATCGTGCGTACCGCCAACGTGACGCAGTCGGCGGTCGGCGACAAGCGCGGGCTTTGGACTACCGTGATCGCGTCGGCCGTGCTGATCTTTGACTGATTAACAGTCTGGTGTAGAGACGCGGCTTGCCGCGTCTCAGCTCGCCGGGCCGCGCGCCTACTGTGCGATTTGTGCGACCGTCTTTTTCCCTGCCGGTTTCTTCTTCAGCCTCTCCAGCACTGCGGCTACGATCAGCGGCAGTCCTACCGTAGCATCCACAAACACTTCGCCAAACTTCCCGCCTTCTGCCGGCGGCACAAACTTCCCCCACGAAACCGCTTCGCTGTAAGGACTCCCCGAAAGGCCGCCCCAGAATACTGGCTCCGGGCAGATGCGCAGACCGTAATGATAGCGCTTCAGGGGCAGGTCTTCCCCGCCCCGGCGATGGCGCAACTCGATGAACGGACCAAACTGCTGCGACCAATTGCGCGGAACGCCTCCGCCGATTGTGAAAATTCCGAGCCGCTTTTGACTGAGCAACGTGGCGGCAAAATACTCGAGGTCTTCGAAGGGATCGAAGCGAAACCGCGCCTTCCCTTTCTTGTCGCGCTCACGATTGGTCAACGCGTAATCGAGGCCAAGTTCGGAATCCGAAAACGCGGGCACAAAAACCGGAACATTATTTTCGTAGGCGGATTTCAAGATGCCGCGTTCTTTTTCCCGCTTCGCCAGATGCGCGCCAATCGCGCGGTTCAATTTGTACGAACACATTACTTCGTCCGCGTCCCAACCGCCGAAGACAGCGTGCATCACGCGTTCTACGTCGTCGAGGTTCTGTTCGGGTTCGAGCGTATCGTAAACGCGGTTGTATCCGGCTTCGTAAAGTTCCTCGTCGCTGAGCTCGGGATTGTGCCGGAAATGCGCCCGCCCCGTCGCTTCGACCAGGCCGTGCGCCATGAGTGCCCCGGTCGAAACGATGGCATTCACGATGCCGCGATCGATCAACTCGGCAATCACCAGGCCCTGTTTCGCGACGGTCATTGCGCCCGCGAGCGTCATGACGACAAAGCATTCTTGATCGCGGGCCATGGCCTCCAAAACATCGGCAGCCTCGCCGAGTTGGCGGCCGGTGAACGCAGTCTTCGACATGGCGCGCACCAGGTCGTCGATAGATTGAATCTTGCCGAGATCAAGCGGCTCCAGCGGAATCAACCGATCCGATACCGGATCGTGCAGCTTGCGGTCGATGCCTGCGCCTTCTTCATGATGATGATGACCAGTCTTCGAATCTTTTTTCTGCGTCTTTTTCTGCGCCACGGAAACAGCCTCCGGAATAAGAAAGCGATTTTGCTCGAAGAAACAATTTACTAGAAGTGAGCAGAATGCGGCGACCGCGTTCACAGTCGCGTAACATTCCCATCCGCGTCCAGCACTTTGATATCCTACAAGCGAGCTCACACATCGGTAGAGACGCGGCTTGCCGCGTCTTCGCGTCGCCCCGAATCGGAGAAGCAAGTGCCAGACAAATTCACCGTCGCCCTGATTCAGATGTCGTGCGGCCCCGAGCCCGCTGACAATCTGGCCAAGGCGCTTGATCGCGTTGCGGAGGCGGCCGGCCAGGGCGCCAGCGTCGTCTGCCTTCCCGAACTTTTCCAGACGCAATATTTCTGCCAGCGCGAAGATGCCGCGCTGTTCGATCTTGCGGAACCAATTCCCGGACCAACTACGGAAAAGCTCGCCGCCGCCGCAAAACAAAATAAAGTCGTGCTGATCGCCTCGCTTTTCGAGAAGCGCGCCCCCGGCCTCTACCACAACACGGCGGCCATTTTCGACTCAGACGGCGCACTCGGCGGCATCTACCGCAAGATGCACATTCCTGACGATCCGCTCTACTACGAAAAATTTTATTTCACTCCCGGCGACCTCGGATTCAAGGCCTTCGACACTTCGGCTGGCAGGCTTGGGGCGCTGGTCTGTTGGGACCAGTGGTATCCCGAGGGCGCGCGCCTCACGGCGCTGCAGGGAGCGACTATTCTCTTTTATCCCACCGCCATCGGCTGGCATCCCGCGGAAAAAGCTGAATTCGGCGAAGCGCAACACGATGCCTGGCGCACCGTTCAGCGCGCGCATGCCATTGCTAACGGCGTGTATGTCGGCGTGGTGAATCGCGTCGGCTTCGAGACCGGAGACATCCGCGGCAATTCCACGCCGGGCAAAGGCCTCGAATTCTGGGGAGGATCGTTTTTCTGCGATCCCTTCGGCCGCTTGCTCGCCGAAGGCTCGCACGATAAAGAGGAAATTCTGCTCGGCGAAGTGGACCTGCGTCACTTGGAAGACATTCGCCGCAACTGGCCCTTCCTGCGCGACCGCCGCATCGACAGCTACGGTGCCATCACCAGCCGCATGATCGATGGGAAATGATTGCCGGAAAATAATCAGACGACCATGGCCAGAAAATCCACGTCGCGCGCCAAACTTCTCCCCGCCGCACAGGGTTACCGCATGCCCGCCGAGTGGGAGCCGCACGAATCCACGTGGCTCGCCTGGCCGCACTTTCGCGGCGACTGGCCGGGCAAGTTCGAACCGATCCCGTGGGTTTATGCCGAGATTATCCGCAACCTTGCGCGGCATGAGCGCGTCGACCTGATCGTCAACGACGCGAATTGGGAAGACCGGGCACGCGCGGTGCTCGAAAAGGCGGACGCTCTTTCTGCCAATGTTCGCTTCCATCACTGGCGCACCGATCGCGTCTGGACGCGTGATTCCGGCTGCATTTTTCTGACAGGGCACGCCGACCATAGCGACGAGCAAGCCGAGTCCGAACTGCTCGCTTTGCATTTTCAGTTCAATGCCTGGGCGAAATATCCGAATTACAAACTCGACGCAAAAGTTGGCGAGCGGATGGCGAAAGCCGCTGGCGTACGCGTCGTCGAGCCGTTCGTTGATTCCATCGGCAATTCCTTAAAAGACAAGTACCGCGTGGTGCTCGAAGGTGGATCAATCGACGTCAACGGGCGCGGCACGCTCATCACCACTGAGGAATGCCTGCTCTCGACCACGCAGCAGCGCAACCCGCCCATGGGCCGGGCAGCCTATGAAGAGCTCTTCGCCGACTATTTCGGCGCGCCGTCTGTCATCTGGCTCGAGAGCGGCATCGTCGGCGATGACACGCACGGACACGTCGATGACATCACGCGCTTCGTCGCCCCGAATACCGTGGTCACCATGATCGAGCCGAATGAGCACAGCGAAAATTACGCGGCACTTCGCGCCAACCTGGGACGCCTGAAAAACGCTCGCACTTCATCTGGCACTTCCGACGGACAGAAACTCGAGATCGTCGAGATTCCGATGCCGCGTCCAGTCGTTTTCGAAGGCCGCCAGTTGCCCGCCAGCTACGCTAATTTTTACATTGCGAATGGAGCAGTGCTGGTGCCCGTCTTCAACGATCCCAACGACCGGATCGCGCTCAACACGCTCGCAGAACTGTTCCCAACGCGCGAAATCGTGCCGATCTACTGCGGTGATCTCATCTGGGGATTTGGCGCGCTGCACTGCATGACGCAGCAGCAACCAGCACGATAAATCCAGTTGATCGGATTGGCGTATGGGGCGCATATACAATTGGCATCATTTGATGCTATAATCAGTGCCTAGGAGTTCTCCATGAGAACCACGATTGCGCTGGATGATGACCTTGTACGAATCGCCCAGGAGTTCACCGGGGTGGCGGAGAAGACGGCGCTGATTCGTGAAGCCCTCAAAGCCCTGATCGAGCGGGAAAGCGCTCGGCGGTTGGCGTCGCTGGGAGGCACGATGCCGGGATTGAAGAATATCCCACGGCGCAGGGCGGCGGCGAATTGATTCTCGCCGATACCTCGGTTTGGATCGACCACTTCCGTTCGGGCAACCAGGAACTGCACAAGCAGCTGAAGCGGGGACAGATTACGATCCATCCCTGCATCATTGCGGAGTTGGCGCTTGGCACCCTGAAAGCGCGCTCCAGGACGCTTGCCCTTCTGGACCTTTTGCCCCAGGTGCGAGTGGCGCAATTGAACGAAATTCGAACCTTGATCGAGGCCCGCCGTTTGTACGGCCTCGGCATCGGTCTGACCGACACACACCTGATCGCTTCGGTTCTTATCAATCCGCCTACGCTCTTGTGGACAAGAGATAAGCAACTCCGAAAAGCCGCCGAGTCTCTCAGCATTCACGCCAGCCTGCCTTAAGAACGCCGAAGGCGGCTGCCCCTACGTCGGATCATTTACACTTTTATCCGTGAACGCCGAGATCATCGCCGTCGGCTCTGAGATGCTCACTCCCCATCGTCAGGACACCAACTCGCTTTACCTCACCGAAAAACTGAACGACATGGGCGTGGAAGTCCGCTTCAAGTGCGTCGTAGGCGACGATGCCGAAGCACTCACCGCGGCCGCCAAACTCGCCATGCGGCGTTCGGACATCATCATCTTCACGGGCGGCCTCGGCCCTACCGAAGATGACCTGACGCGTGAAGCGGTGGCGGACGCGCTCGGGTTGAAACTGGAGCGCGATCTTGAGCTCATCGCCAAGCTCGAAGCGCGCTTCGCCAAACGTGGCTACAAGATGACTCCAAACAATGCCAAGCAGGCCGACATCCTGACCAGCGCCACCGTGCTAACCAACCGCCTCGGCTCCGCGCCCGGCCAGTGGATCGCCGGAAAGTATGATGGCCAGGAGCGGCTGTTGATGCTTCTTCCCGGCCCTCCCCACGAACTGAAGCCGATGTTCGAAGCCGAATGTATCCCACGGCTGCGCGCCCGGATTCCGATCCAGCACATCGCCACGCGCACGCTCAAGCTGGCGATGATGCCCGAATCGCAAGTGGACGCGCGGGTCTCACCCATCTACAAAACTTATACCGACGTTGAGACCACTATTCTCGCGGGCGGCGGTGAGATTCAACTCCACCTGCGCTGCCGGAAGGATTCGGAAGAGGCAGCCGAGGCGCGCGTCGAGGAACTCGCTGAGAAAATCGAGGACGAACTCGGCGACGCCATCTTCTCGCGCAAAGGCGAAACCATCGAGCAGATCGTCAGCTATCTGCTGCAGATGCGCAGCATGACGCTGGCCGTCGCCGAATCCTGCACCGGCGGCCTGCTGGCCGAGCGCATTACTTCGCTCGGGGGCAGTTCGCGCTATTTCATCGGCGGCGCTGTGGTCTACTCCAACGAATTGAAAACGCAATTCGCCAATGTTCCGAAAGCGCTGATCGATCAGCACGGAGCGGTGAGCCGCGAAGTGGCAGCGGCGATGGCCGAAGGCATTCGCAAGCGCTGCGTGTCGAGCTACGGCGTCGGCATCACTGGAGTCGCTGGTCCGAGCGGCGGAACCGAGCAGAAACCCGTGGGTCTCGTGTACGTCGCGCTGGCGGGAGAGGAAGGCACGCAGGTGGTGGAGCGCAATTTTCCCGGCGACCGCAAGCACATTCGCCAATTCGCAAGCCAGCAGGCGCTGGAGATGATCCGCAGGGCGCTGTTGTAATCCACATAGAAATGCGAATATTCATCGGCATCGATCTCGAACCTGAAGTTCGTTCCCGCATCGCGCGCTTCCTCGAAGGCGTGCAGGGCTTCGCGCCCGACGCGCGCTGGGTGCGGCCGGAGTCGCTGCACATCACGCTGAAGTTCATTGGAGAACAAAGGCCAGAGCAAGTCGAGGCCGTTACCGAGCGTTTGCGGCGAGTGGAAGGGAGCACTTTCGAAATCCGCTGCGGCGGATACGGATTCTTTCCCACTGCAAAAGCTCCGCGCGTATTCTGGATCGGAATTCATGCGGGGCCGCAATTAGCCGGCTTAGCCGAAACCATCGATATGGCCACGTCCGAACTCAGTATTCCGCGCGAAGATCGGCCATACAGTCCGCATCTGACTCTCGCGCGTGCCGGAGGCAGATCGGGCTCGCCGACGCGGCAGAAAGGTGATGGCCCCAATACAATTTTCGCCGTGCTCGACAAGCGGCTCGCGGCGATGGGCGAACTGGATTTCGGCACCATGACGGCTCGTGAGTTTATTCTCTATCAGAGTCAACTTTCACCTGCAGGGTCGAAGTACACGAAGCTGCAACGCTTTCCGCTGCAGCGAAATTAATTCGTTAGATCGACGAACATGAATCCCTACGTAATCACCGCCGCTGTGAGCTACCTGCTGGGGTCGATCCCGTTCGGCTATCTGCTGGTACGTATTTTCACGGGCGAGGACGTTCGCACCAGCGGCAGCGGCAACATCGGCGCAACCAACGTGTCGCGCAAATCGCCCGCACTCGGAGTGGCGACTTTGCTCCTCGACGCAGCCAAGGGCCTGACTGCGGTTCTATTGGCGCGAATGTCATTCAGCGGACCACATCAGCAACTCATCATGACCGCGGCGGCGTTTTTCGCTGTCGTTGGCCATCTGTTTCCCGTCTGGCTCAAATTTCGCGGCGGCAAGGGCGTCGCTACCAGCCTCGGAGCTTTTATCCTGCTCACGCCAAAGTCTATTTTGTGCATGCTGGGTCTGTTCTTGCTCGTCACCGCCGCGTTCCGCTACGTTTCGCTTGGGTCAGTCGTGGCTGCGGCGGCTTTTCCGCTGCTGGTGTGGGCTCTTCGTGAATACGTGGACTTGCGGCAGTTGCTTTTGATCGCGGCAGTTTCGGTGCTCGTCATTTGGAAGCATCGCCACAACATCGGCCGCCTCGCGACGGGAACGGAAAACAAATTAGGAGCGTCCAAGTCAGCCACGCTAGGAGCATCGCGCCCATGAGTCGCGTAGCCGTCATTGGAGCGGGCGCGTGGGGCACCGCGCTGGCTATCGTCCTCGGACGCAACGGAACCCCCCGGTTCCGCCATCAGATTCGCCTCTGGGCCAACGAGCCTGAAGTTTCCGAGAGCATTGCACGAAGCCGAATCAACGAACGCTTCCTGCCCGGCTTCCTATTGCCCGAATCGATTGCCGCGACCAGCGATCTGAACGCTGCCCTCGACGCCGCGGAGATCGTCGTCAGCGTGATGCCCTCGCAACATTGTCGAGCTCTGTTCGAACGCATGGCACCCGCGCTCGGCCCGGAAACACTTTTCGTCAGCTGCACCAAGGGACTCGAAGACGGCACTCTGCTGCGCATGACAGAAGTGATCGCCGACGTCTTGCACAGCCGCCATTTCACGCCGCGCCTGGCCGCGCTCAGCGGCCCGTCGTTTGCCAAAGAGGTAGCACGCGGCGATCCGACCGCTGTGACTGTGGCTGCAGTCAATGGCGAGGTGACACGCGCCGTGCAGCACGCATTCAACGATTCGCGCTTTCGCGTCTATACCAACGATGATGTGATCGGCGTCGAACTCGGCGGCGCGCTGAAAAACATCATCGCTATTGCCGCCGGAATCTGCGATGGCCTCGGCCTTGGCCACAATTCGGCTGCGGCGCTGATCACGCGAGGTCTGGCCGAAGTCGCTCGCCTGGTCGTGGCTTGCGGAGGACGCCTCGACACCATGGCTGGGCTCGCGGGACTTGGCGACCTCGTCTTAACCTGCACGGGTGGTCTCTCGCGCAATCGCAGTGTCGGCGTTGAACTCGGCAAGGGCCGCAAACTTCCCGACATCATCTCCGGGATGCACGGAGCCGTTGCCGAAGGGGTCTTCACCACCAAGGCCGCGGTTGGTCTGGCTCGCAAGAA
This sequence comes from uncultured Acidobacteriaceae bacterium, assembly GCA_963785265.1. Classification (GTDB taxonomy): domain Bacteria; phylum Acidobacteriota; class Terriglobia; order Terriglobales; family Acidobacteriaceae; genus Acidiflorens. Next base: position 227,833 of record CAWAUN010000002.1, read on the forward strand.
AAACGTCGAGATGCCGATTACCGAACAGATGTTCGCTATCCTCGAACACGGCAAGTCGCCGCACCAGGCTATCGAAGAACTGATGACGCGCGCGACGAAGTCGGAGAGCTAGCCGACGAACTTCGCCCTCACTTCGCCATCACTTCGCCCGCGGATGGGTCTGATCGTACACATTCATCACGTGCTTGACCGAAAGCTGGGTGTAGCGCTCGGTCGTCGCCAGGCGCTCGTGCCCGAGCAGTTCCTGGATGGCGCGCAGATCCGCTCCCTCTTCGAGCATGTGCGTGCCAAAGGCGTGCCGCAGAGTATGCGGATGAACCTCGGGCGACAGTCCCTGGGCCACCGCGATGCGCTTGACGATGCGTCCCACGCTGCGCGTCGTAAGGCGTCCGCCGCGCTGGTTGACGAGCAGCGCCGGCATGCCTTTTGCCGACATCGTCTTTTTCAGCGTCGCCAGCAGTTGTTGCCGCCACGGCAGATAGACGGACAGCGCCGCCAGCGCAGAGCCTCCGAATGGGACGTAACGTTCCTTCTTCCCTTTGCCGCGAATCAGAATCGCTTCGTTGCTCAGGCTGATGTCGTCGAGATTGATGCCGACCAGCTCCGAATTGCGAATGCCGCAGCCGTAGAGCAGCTCGAACATCAGGCGATCGCGTTCCGGAAACGACGCCACTTCCGGCATCTTGCCGTCGAGCATGGAATTCATTTCCTCAATCGTTGGAACCCGCGGCAGTTTCTTCGGCAGCCGTGGCGTCGAAACCAGCTTCGCCGGATTCTGCTCGACCACGCCTTCCTGCGCCAGCCAGCGATACAGTGACCGCACTGCGGCCAGCGCGCGCGCGACCGAAGTCTTGCTCAAACCTTTGTCGTACAGATGCGAAAGGAAGCCGCGAATCGCAAGGTGATCGATCGCCTTCCAATTGCGCGATCCGATATAGGCGGCAAAAACATCGAGGTCTCCCGTGTAAGCCTTGATTGTGTGCGGGGAAGCATTGCGCTCCCGCAAATGCCGCAGGAAGTCGTCGGTGGCGAGTTCAACAATGGTGCGCGAGTTGTTCGCGGCAATACTCATGAAGAAGAAATTGGTAATTGAGCAATTTTGTAATTTGGTAATTTAGTAATCTGGTAACTTGAAACCGATCTTGTGCCGCACCCCGCGTTGCGGTCTTAAGTCTGGTTCTCAAATTACCAAATTACAAAATTACAAGATTACAAATTGCCCTTCGCTTTCGCCCGTGGATGATGTTTCGCATACACGCTCTTCAGCCGGTCGAGCGCCACGTGCGTATAGATCTGCGTAGTAGAAATGTCGGAGTGGCCGAGGATGGTCTGCACCGTCCGCAGGTCGGCCCCGTTCTCGACCATATGCGTCGCGCAGGAGTGCCGCAGCATGTGCGGACTGGCGTGGCGTCCTGCGGCTAGGCTAGCCTTTCCTACCAACTGCCAGACGCGCTGCCGAGTCAGGCGGCCCCGCGCACCCAGAAATAAGAGCGGCGAGCTTTTCTTCATCTTCGTTGTCGTCCCAGCGATCGCTTCCCTGCCACTTTTCAAGTAGTGCTGGAGCGCCTGCTGGGCCGGCACTCCGAGCGGCACCATCCGCTCCTTGTCGCCCTTGCCGCGCACCAGAATGTATCCCATCTCCAGCTTCAGGTCTTCGAGGCGCGCATCGGCAACTTCGGAGACTCGCACTCCGCCTGCATAGAGCAGTTCGAGCATGGCGCGATCACGCAGGCGTAGCGCCTGTTTGCGCGCCGTTTCGCGGCCCAGCGGCTTTTCGCCCGTCTTTTTTTCGCCGGGCACTGTTTCGCCGAGCATGGCTCCGACTTCGGCACGGCTCAGAGCCTTGGGCAGCACCTTCCATTGTTTCGGCAGATCGATGTTCAGGGTCGGATCTTTGTCGATCTTTCCATCCAGCAACAAGTGCCGGTACAGGTGGCGGATGGCGGAAAGCTTCCGTCCCACCGAGCGCCCGTCGAGCGAGTTGGAAAACAATTCTTGGATGTATTCGCGCACATCATCGCGGCGCGCTCCGCTGAGCACGACGTGGCGCTTCTCCAGAAACTCGGTGAATTGCGCCAGGTCGCTGGTGTAAGCGGCGATCGTCAACTTTGCCGAGCCGCGCTCTACGCGCAGGTAGTCGAGGAACGAGCTCAGCGTACGCGCGTTGGCATCCGAGGCCATGAGTCGAGTATGGGATGTCGGCGAGAACCCGGAAAGTAACGAACAGGATGCCTAACACAAGTCTGGAGGGAGGGGTCGGGACCTAACGAATTGTCCGCACGGCCGATAGTGGCTCATTTTGCCAAAGCGTTTACCACCAAGGGCACGAAGGCACACCAAGGAAAGGCAGTAGGATTTAAGACCTTCGTGGCACTTTGTGTCCTTTGTGGTTCAGGGTTTTTGGGGGCGCATCGTCAGAGTGAGCCACTACCGCCCGGGCTCGCGAATTTCCTGTTTCCCGCGTCCCGCATTATGATAGACGTATGAATTTCGGCTACCCCGGCGAGATGATCTTCATCTTTCTTCTGGTGCTGATCCTGTTCGGCCCCAAGAAAATGCCGGAGATCGCCCGCCAGATCGCGCGCATGTTGAATGAATTCCGCCGCGCCTCCAACGAATTCCGCTCGCAGATCGAGTCCGAAGTCAATTCTCTCGATATGGGTGGAAAACCCGGCTCCGGTCGCGCGACGCAACAGATCCTGCCGCCTCTCCAGGCGCCACTGGGATCGCTGGCCAATCGCATCTTCAATCCGCCCACCGCCGAAAAGCGCGAGGCCAAGGAAAGCGCGCCCGCCGTAGAGACGGGGCTTGCCCCGTCTCCCGAGCCCGCTGCCGCTCCAGAGCTTGAAGCCGCGCGAACTGGTGCCGCGAAGGTTGCGCCCGATGCCTGAGTTGTCCGCCTCCTCACCCCTGAGCGATGCCAGGGATACCGATAAAGATCAACTCCCTGCCATGGGTTTCCTCGACCATCTCGAGGAACTGCGCAAGCGCATCGTCTATTCCATCGTCGCCGTCGTCATCGGCTTCTTTGCGTGCTGGGGATACGCCGAACGTATCTACGGAGTCATGCAGCGTCCCATCATGGACGCGCTCGCGCGCAACAATCTCTCGGCCAAGCTCGTGTATGTCAATCCCACCGAGCCCTTCAATCTCTACCTGAAGGTCGGCATGATGGCCGGTCTGTTCGTCACCTCGCCCTTCGTGCTCTACCAGCTCTGGTGCTTCATTTCGCCCGGTCTCTATCGCAACGAAAAGCGCTACGTGTTGCCCTTCATGGTCTCGACCATCGGCCTGTTCCTGGCCGGAGGATACTTCGGCTACAAAGTGGTCCTGCCGCAGGCGCTCGTGTTCCTCATCGGTTACGGCAAAGACTTTCAGCCGATGATCACGCTTAGCGAATACAGTTCCCTGTTCCTCACGCTCATCGTCGGCATGGGCATAATTTTCGAAATGCCGATCGTGATCTTTTTTCTGGCGCTCATGGGCATCGTCAGCGCTGGCTGGATGTGGCGCAACATCCGTTATGCCATCCTCGGCATCTTCGTGGTTGCCGCCATCGTCTCGCCGACTCCCGATATCCTCAATATGTGCATCTTCGCCGCTCCCATGGTGGCCCTGTATATTCTGAGCACCAGCATCGCCTGGCTGGTGCATCCCAATCAGCGCAAAAAGCGCGCAGAGAAAAAATCCTCTTGATCCGGAGGTAAGGAAAGATCATGAAACCACCAAGGACACGAAGGCTCACGAAGATTTTTTGCCAGGTGTTCCTTCGTGGACCTTCGTGTCCTTTGTGGTTGAAGCTCTCTCTGGCCGTGCCGCTGACCATTCTCCTGGCGAGCACCGTAGCCTGCACGAAAGGAACCGGCTCCACTGCGGCTGCATCCTCGGCCTCCGAATCCCATAAGGCGAGCCCGGTTCAACCTGCACCGCCTGTAGTCCCCGCCGCCGACAACGCCCCGCTCCCGCACATCGATGCCAAGCGCGCCTTCGAATACACCCGCGAAGTAACCGCCTTCGGCCCCCGCTACATGGGCAACGAGAATCACAAGAAACTGGAGCGCTACATAATCGATCATTTGAAAGACGATCATCTCAAAGCTGACGAGATAGAAGACGACGCCTTCACCGCCGACACCGTGGAAGGCAAGTTCCCCGTGCGCAACATCATCGCCAAATTTCCTGGCACCAAAGATGGCATCATCGTCATCCTGGGCCACTACGACACCGTCTATCCCCTGCGCAACTCCGGATTCGTAGGCGCCAACGACGGCGGCTCTTCCACCGCCATTCTGCTCGAATACGCCAACCAGTTGCGCGCCGCGACTTCGGGCGGAGGATCGAGCGGAGGACCGGATAAAAAGCGTGATGGCTACAGCGTCTGGCTAGTCTGGACCGACGGCGAAGAAGCCGTAAAGACCTGGTCGGCCACCGACAGCCTCTACGGCACCCGTCATCTAGCCGAAAAATGGGAGAAAGACGGCACGCTAAAGAAGATTAAAGCGCTTATGGTAATGGACATGATCGGCGATGCCGACCTCAACATCGACCGCGACACCAACAGCACGCCCTGGCTGCTCGATCTGATTTACGCCGCCGCCGAACGCGGAGGCTATCAGTCCCACTTCTACGCCCGCGAAGGCCCCATCGAAGATGATCACCTGCCCTTCGTCAAGCGCGGCGTCCCCTGTGCCGACGTAATTGACCTCGATTACGGCTACAACAACGTTTTTCACCACTCCCCGCAAGACACCATGGACAAGCTAAGTCCGCAAAGCCTTGAAATAGTAGGGAATACGATCCTCGAAACCATCCATCTGCTCGACCAGCGCTAAAGCAAGCCAAGGGTTAGCGCGCCCGCCGGTCTGGTGCGATTTCTCTTGATCTATATAATGTCTATCTTTATACTATACTTAATTAAAGCGTGCCGTCACAACCCGCCGGCGCGTCCTGGAAGCACGATCGGCCGTGATCGGGGGATCGCGGCCGAGCAGTTGTTCACCAAGGGAACCTCGGCCACCGGGAAGGGTGGCCGAGGCGTTTTTTCGGCCAAGAATCAGACGCGAAGGAACAGAAAAGACGGACAGAAAGATGCAACCACCGTCGGCCGGCTGCAATCCAACCTTAAGGATTGAAATTGAATCCAAGGATTCCTGCGTGTTCAACCGAATTTCCCCGGCAATAGTTCTGTTAGCGTCGAGTATTCTGGCCAGCGCGCAAGCGCCCACCGCTCCCGGCAAACCGCTTCCGCCGGGAGCCATGCAGCCGAAGATCAAAGCTGCCTGCACCCAGTGTCACGATGCCGGGCGCATCACCGAGCAGCACCTGACCCGCGAGCAATGGTCCGGCGAACTCGAAAAAATGGAGGCCTTGGGAGCTGTCATCCCCGACCCCGACCGGAACGCCTTTCTGAATTACCTGACCAGGAATTTCGGCCCCGAAAAAGGTGCAGCCAAAGCCGCACCCAAGAAGTCCGCAAGCGCTGCCAACTAGCTATTCAGGTGGAGACGGGCGAAGCCGAGTCCAGATTTGCGTACTCTGGAGTAGCGAGACGGTAAAAGCAAAGCGCTGCCGACCCAACGTCCAAAGTGGCGCTACGGCAGCGCTGCCCGACCAAGCTCAAACTACCTTCAGCATGATCGGGCGGCGGCAAGACTTCAAGTAATTGTTTAGGTACTCCGAGGCCCCTGTTATTTCTGCGCGCCCTCTGCGTCCTCCGCGGTTGAGTGTTTCTCGGGGCGCAACAAAGGAAACAGAATCACATCGCGAATCGTGTGCGAGTCGGTAAACAGCATTGCCAGCCGATCCACGCCCAACCCCACGCCGCCCGCGGGAGGCATGCCATACGACAGCGCGTTGATGTAATTCTCATCCATCTGGTGAGCTTCTTCGTCGCCGCGCTCGCGTTCTTTCAATTGCGCCTCAAATCGCGACCGCTGATCCTCCGGATCGTTCAGCTCGCTGAACCCGTTGGCAATCTCCATCTTCCCCGCGAAGATTTCAAAGCGCTCGGTCCAGTCCGGCTCATCCGGCTTCTGTTTCGACAATGGCGAAATTGCCGTAGGAAATTCATAGATGATCGTGGGCTGCATCAGGTGTTCTTCGGCCACCGCCTCAAACAAGGCCGCGATCGTCTTGCCCGCCGGCTCCTCAGAATCGTAAGCCAGATTGACGCCTGCCTCGCGCACTCGATTCACCAGTTCGCGCACCGAATCGTGCGAAGCGAAATCGCTGACGCCAGGCTTCGCTCCCGCCTTCTCTGGCCAGAACTTCGAGATCGCCTCCCGCATCGTCATGCGCCGCCAGTTGGCGTGCGACCAGTCAATCTCGTGCTCGCCCCATTTCGTCTTCATCCCGCCCGTGACATCTTTCACCGCCTGCTCAATCGACCCTTGCGTCGTATCCAGAATGCCCAGGTAATCGGTGTAGGCCTGGTAAGCCTCGAGCATGGTGAACTCGGGATTCCATCTCCAACCGAGCCCCTCGTTGCGGAAGTTGCGATTGATCTCATACACGCGATCGAATCCGCCCACCGTCAGCCGCTTCAAATAAAGTTCCGGAGCGATTCTCAGAAACAAATCCATATCCAAAGTGTTGTGATGCGTCTTAAAAGGACGCGCCACCGCTCCGCCCGCAATCGGATGCATCATCGGAGTCTCAACTTCCATAAACCCCTGCGCATCGAAATACCGCCGCAACGACTGCACCAGCTTACTGCGCTTCAAAAACACCTCGCGCACTTCCGGATTCATCACCAGATCCAAATACCGCTGCCGATAGCGCAACTCCACGTCGGTAAGCCCGTGAAATTTCTCCGGCAACGGCAGCAGATCTTTAGAAAGAAAAGTCAGTTCCTCGGCATGAATGCTGAGTTCGCCGGTGCGCGTGCGAAACAGATATCCGCGAACGCCGATGTGATCGCCCAGGTCGAGCAGCATCCAAAGCTCGAAGCCCGCGTCTCCGACCGCATCTTTTTTGACGTAGATCTGCAGCCGCTGCCCGTCCTGCTGCAGGTGCGCGAAGCCGGCTTTGCCCATCAACCGGATCGCCATGATGCGTCCTGCGACCCGCACCGTTACCCGCGGAGATTCCAGTTCTTCGGTTGTCTGTCCGCCATACTCAGCCAGAATCTGCGCCACGGTGTGGCTGAAGTTAAACTTCCGCGGATAAGCCGGATGCCCGAGAGCCTCAATCTTCTTCAGCTTCTCGCGCCGTATTTCATAAATATTTTCGTCGAGTGGCAATTAGTGTCCTTGCCCAGTAGAAAGTAAGACTGGGAACAGCGATTATAAATAACCACGCCCCACGTAGGGCGCCCTGTCCTTGCGCGTTCTGTGCGCGAGGGTGGGGATTTTGACTTTCGCAGACGCCGGCCTTCATCCGGCCTGGAGTTGTCTGTAGACTGTTGATTCTGCCCGCAATTACATTGTGGACATACTATCCTAGAACTGGGATAATCGAAATGGCGCGATCGACGAGGGTCCCTGGCGAAAAGCCCCTGTTTTGGGTGGGATCGGCCAAGGCCGATCTGCTGGACTTCCCCGGGGCCGCGAAAGACGAAATTGGCGTCGCCTTGAGCGTGGCGCAGTTTGGCGGAAAGCATCCGAAAGCGAAGCCGTGGAAGGGCGAAGGTCCTGGAGTCCTGGAAATCGTCGACGATCATCGCGGAGATACGTATCGTGCGGTGTACACCGTGAAATTCAGTCAGGCCGTCTATGTTCTTCATGCCTTCCAAAAGAAATCGCCGAAGGGCATCAAGACCGCCCAAACGGACGTGGAACTGGTCTCCCGCAGGCTAAAGGCGGCGAGCCAAGATTACGAGGCAAGATATGGCCAACGGAAAAAACAGTGACGCGGTAATCCCAAGCTCAGGAAATGTCTTTGCGGATCTCGGCCTCCGCGATGCCGAAGAGAAGCAGACCAGAGTGCGCCTGGCCGTCGCCATCAATCAGATCATTCAGTCGCGTCTTCTGTCGCAAACCGCGGCGGCGCGCTTGCTCGACGTCAATCAGCCTAAGATTTCCGCCCTGATGAATTATCGTTTGGATGGGTTTTCCGTGGAGCGCCTAATGCATTTTCTCAACGCGCTCGATCGCGACATAGAAATAGTAATTCGCAGGAAGCCCAGATCACGGCGGGCAGCAAGAATCATGGTGACCGACTCGCAGCTATCGAATGCGGGCTAACTTCGGGGCAACAACTTTGTCATCCTGAGCGCAGCCGGGACTTCACGAAGTGAAGTCTCTGCGGAGTCGAAGGACCCCTACGCCCTTCAAAGCGGTGAGGACGCCTCAGGGAGTTCTTGCCGTGGCCCGTGTGGCCGGGTGCAACTGCCCAGCACCTGACTATTATGCTGTAGCATTACACTTGCCACCTTAGTCATTGGTACTTGAGGAGAATATGGCGCTTCAGGACGAGATCGATAAGACCCGCGCAGAGATCCGCAGCGATGGATACGCGATATCCATAGGCGAATGGATGAGCATTTATGAAAAACACGAGGTGGATATACATCCGGAATTCCAGCGATTCTTTCGCTGGTCGCTTCGGCAAAAATCGCGCCTAATTGAGTCCCTGCTGTTAGGCATCCCCATTCCGCAGATTTTCGTGGCGCAGCGCCCCGACGGAGTATGGGACGTTGTGGACGGTCTGCAGCGCCTGTCTACGATTTTCCAGCTTGCGGGAATTCTGTTAGATGAAAACGGAGTAAAGCTTGAGCCTCTCACGCTTGAGGGCACTACCTACCTTCCCAGCTTAGAAGGCCGGCGGTGGGAAGACGAAAGTCATCCAGATCAGTCCCTGACGGGCGCGCAGCGCCTACTCATCAAGAGGGCCAAAATCAATGTCAGCATAATTCTCAAGGAAAGCGACGAAATGGCAAAGTACGAACTCTTCCAACGGCTGAACACCGGCGGTTCGATGCTCTCAGACCAGGAGGTTCGAAACAGCATCCTAGTAATGATGAACCTGGACCTTTACAAATGGATGCGCGATCTGTCACGCGACCAAAATTTTATTACCTGTTCAGCCCTGTCAGACAGGGCGATCGACGAACAGTACGACATGGAGCTTGTTTCGAGGTTCGTAGTATTCCGCACGATGACTAATGCCGCCTTGAGGACGATTGGCGACGTGGGGGAGTTCCTCACCGAAAAGGCCAAGGCGATTGCGCAGGACAAGTCATTCGACTACAAGAAAGAAGAGGCGGCGTTCCGTGATACGTTTGCGGTTCTTGCCTCGACCCTAGCAGACGACGCTTTTCGTAGGTACGACAAGGGCAAGCAGCGATTTGTTGGAGGATTCTCGGTCTCGGCGTTTGAGGCTGTTGCCATCGGATTGGGTTACAACCCGAAAATAGCAACAGCCAAGCCGTCTCTGGTCGAAAAAGGCGTCATGAGTATGTGGGGGGACGCCGAGTTCGTCCAAAATTCTGGTTCGGGAATCCGGGCTTCGTCGCGAGTTCCCAGGATCGTCCCTTACGGCCGCGCGGTTTTTGCTAAATGAACGTTCGCACCATCGACGATGTTAATCGGGCCCTGGCCACAGATCTCATATGGCGAAAGAAGGAACTCTCTACGATTAGGCTCGTTCTCGAGCGGCAGAGGAGCCCGGCTTTTTTGCGAAGCTGGGTGGCGCTCTTATACGCCCATTGGGAGGGGTTTGTGAAAGCCGCCAGCCGAATCTACCTTGAGTATGTACAGTTTCAGCGCTTAAGGTACGACGAACTCTCTCCCAATATTATCGCCCTCGCCGTCCGTGGCAAACTTCGGGGCGCATCCGACAGCAATCGAATTCGGCTGTATCTGGAAACGACACACTTTTTCAGGAGCGGGCTCGCAGAGCGGTGCGCCATCCCAAAAGATGCTATCTCGACGCGTAGCAACCTGTCGTCCGCGGTCCTACGCGAAATTATAGACAGCCTAGGTCTGGATTTCGGTCCGTACGAGGCCAAATCTCGTCTGATTGACGAACGGCTGGTTGAGGTCCGGAATACTATTGCCCACGGCGAATACTTGCAACTGGATTCGGAAGACGTGCTCGCACTGCATTCGGAGGTGTTTGAAATGCTGGAGCTATTCCGGACCCAAGTCGACAATGCTGCGAGCTCCGGCGCCTATCGGTCGAAGTGAAGCGCGAGAATTCGGTCCATCCTTCCGAGTTCCATCAATTTGTCAGTTACTTATTGATCAAATCGCACAAGTCTTTGACAAATAAAGACCTTACGAGTAAGTCCTTTAGATTCAAAGATCACATCAGAAATTCCCCCTAAATCTTTGATTCCAAAAGATCGCAGGTGGAGGGGTCTCCAAATACGAGATGTAAGTAGCCGAGATTAAGGAGTCGAGAAACGACCTACATCGATACGGAACGATGACAACAAACGAGGTGGGGAACAGCCAATCGGCTGTTCCCACGCAAAGTGAACTAGATCTATCTAAACCAGGCTTATCTGAAGGTGTAGCCGATGGACGCGCCGACGCGGCCGAAGTGGTTTCCGGCATAGTCGGTATCGTTGTTGACCCAGTAATAGCGCGCTTCGGGACGAACGAAAAAGCCACCCTTAAGATACAGCTTGAGGCCTCCGCCGAAATCGACGTCGAAGTGATTGCTGGACCCAACCGGGCTCGTTCCACCGCAATCGCTGCCGACGCCGATATTGCATTCGGTTATGTGAGTATCTAGCGCTCCGAGACCGCCAACCAACTCCAAGTAGACATGGCTGGCGAGTTTGGGAGAGTAAACGGCGTTGAAATTGTAAGTGACAGGGCGATAGTTGACGCCCTCAATCCCCAAATAATTTTGGTTCTGGGACGCCCTCCAGTAAACTTCGGCGCCGACGCCGAGATTGTGCCAGAAGAGCACGTCGCCGCTAAAACCGGGAAACACGCCGCCGCTCAGCGACGGGGCGGATTCAACGCCATCCACAAAACTGGCCGAGGGCGCTACGGTCGTACTGACGCCGAATGCAATGTCGATCTTCTGCGCCTGTGCAAGATTCGAGAACGCTGCCATCGCGGCACAGGCGAATGTAAACAGAATGGCAATACGCACTGTCTGTTTCAAAGAAAGCCTCCATTTGAGATATCGGTTTAACACGTTGGATGCAGGTTGCCCGTAGTACGCTGCCGTGTGAGATGGATTTTACAAGAATTTACGGTCCCGGAAGTGCATGAACGGTTGGGAGTTAGGTTACTTTGTAGATGACAGGGGGAAATCCGCGCGCGGTGCGGGACACGGATTGGTACGCTAGCGGACGTATAGATTTGCGGCGGGTGTCCGGCGGACGTCTTGCTCGCCGCTCCGAGGGCGAGACGCCCCTTCGGCAAGCTCAGGGCAGGCTCTCGGGACTGCCGGCAAGATGCCGGCGCTACGATCATGGTCCTAATACGCCAGCAGGATGCGCAGGTCGCGCAAATTGTTTCCCGTGGGGCCGGTGATGACGGCATCTCCTAATGCGTCGAAAAGAGGATAGGCATTAAAAGTGGAGAGCGCTTGCTGGACGATGGATCCCACGTCTCGAAAACCGCGAGACGTGGGGCACCCGCCGAGTCTATCAACGGTGCTGCCATCGACTACGGCTCCGGCGGAGGGACTGTTGCCGTCGATGCCGTCGGTGCCCGCGCTTAGGACAGTGATGTTCTGCCCCGCGATGGATTCGGCGCAGGCTAGCGCGAACTGCTGGTTGCGTCCGCCTATGCCGCCGTTGCGAACGGTCACGGTTACTTCGCCTCCTGAGATCAGGCAGACGCGCGAGACTTTGCTGCGCAGATCGCGCAGGCGATCGAGCAGGTAAGCGGCGGCTTTTTCGTAGGGCCAGTCGTCGCAGGAGTTATCGACTTCGACTGCGAAACCGGCGCGGGTAGCGGCTGCGGCGGCTTCGTCGATCGCTACTTTGTTCGAGAGCACGGTCCACCAGCGGGCGCGGATGAACGCGGGGTCGTCGGACTTGGGCGTTTCTTCGAGCGCATGCTGGCGGAAGAGATCGGCTACGGATTTGGGGAACTGATCGACGAGATTGTATTTCGCGGCGATGCGCTCGCAGTCCTGGATAGAGGTGGAATCGGGCATGGTGGGGCCGGAGGCGAGCGCGTCGGGCGTGGCGTCGGGCACGTCGGAGACTAGAATCGAAACCTGTTGCGCGGGATAGGCTGCCTGGGCTAGGCGTCCGCCCTTGACGGCGGAGAGATGTTTGCGGATGGCGTTGATCTCGGCGATGGGCGCTCCGGAGTGGACGAGCGTGCGATAGGTGGCGGCGAGGTCGGATAGAGAGATGTCGTCGTCTTCCCCAGTCGCGACGGGCTTTTCGACTATGGAGGAGCCGCCGCCGGAGATCATGAAGATGGCGAGCGAAGCGGCGTCGAGCGTGGCTAGCGATTTGAGGATGGCGTCGGCGGCTTGGATGGATTCGGCGGTGGGAGTGGGATGTCCTCCGCGAAAATAACGGAATCCGCGGATCTGATTTTGCGGTTCGACGGACGAGGCAACGATACCTTCAAGATCGCCGCCTACTTGAGCGGCTAGAGCGGCGGCCATGGTGTGGGCGGCCTTTCCGATGGAAACGACGAAGACGCGGTGATAGGAATCGAGATCGTGCAGGTCGTCGCCGATGCGCAGGACACGGCGCTCGCAGTGCAGGTTGCGGGCGAAAGCGCTTTCGATCGAGGCGTTGTTTAGCGCGGAGATGAAGATCTCGCGGGCCGTCTCCCGCATCTTGCTGAAGTTTTGCTGACGTTCGGCGGACAGCTCCGGCATGGGAGAGATTATAAGGCGATTGAATCATTGAGACATCGAGTCGCGATGACTCAATCAGTCAATGCCGCAATGAGTCAATGATTTGCTACACTCGCTTCGCATGCGCACGGACCTTCTGCCGCTTTGCGATCAGCACTTCCGCACCATGGAGCCAGTGATTGCTCCTTACAACGCCGACTATTGCATTGAATTTTTTCGCTGCACCGACAAGTTCTGCCGCCGCTGCTTCGGCGAGCGCACCGGCTACGCCACACCCAGACGTGAAGACGCGCCCGTCATTTCGGCCAATCAACCTGTTTGCGACCGGCACGGACGGCCCATGTTCATCATCAGTTTCAGCCGGCAGCACAATCACGTGACATATGCCTGCCAGGAACCCGATTGCAGCGAGCGGGTGGTAAGAACGTAAGACGGGGCGCGGGGGACGCGCTGCAGGCGGGTACTTTGTGGCTAGGATGGTTGCTGGCGCAAGCGAAACCCTGCCGAGCTTCGCTCGGCTTGGACGGGCGAGGGCGCCCGTCCCTACGCGATCGGTTCTACGACCGCGTTTACTCTCCCGCCAGCCACTGGTATTGCGGGGCCGTCAGTGGCACTACGCTTAGTCTTCCCTGCTTCACTAGCGGAGACTCCGCGAATGATGTGCGCGTTTTGATTTCTGCCAGCGTTCTCGGCTTCGCGATCGGCTTGCCAACTTTGATCTTCACTTTCGGTGTCTTGGGATCGCTGGCATCCACCGTCACCACCGACGCCGTCCCTACTGCGCTTTTCTCGTCTCCGGTGTGGTAGATCACCAGGCGCTCTCCGGACTTCATTTCGCGCAGGTGCTTCACTGCGGCTGGGTTGGTTACGCCATCCCAAATCGTCGTCTTCTCGCGCTCGAGATCGGCGAAGGAATAGACCGTGGGCTCGGTTTTTAGAAGGTAGTCCATGGATGGGTATTGTAAACAGAAACAGATTTCCTGAGAACGAAAAACGCCTGCGGCCGGGACAGCTTGCGCTTGGCCCGTGACTAAATTCCTGCGACCAACTAACATGTCGGCCCAGTGATGAACGCCAGCAGCCAGACCTCGCGGACGAAGCGTGCGCCTTTTCATTTTTGTTGGCTTCGCTGGCTTGGCGCCAGCTTCGCCTGGCTATTGCTTGCCGGCATGACACTCTGGGCCGCGGCCGCGTTGTATTTCGATCTTTCGTTTTCTCACTTTCCTCTCTTGACTCCGGCGCTTTACCTGGTACTCATCGCGGCCATGGTGTACCGGGCGAAAACGCATCTACTGAAGATGGCGGTCTGCCTGGGCGGATTTTTCATCGTCTTAGGCTGTTGGCTGTCGCTCAAACCTTCCAACAATCACGCCTGGCAAGCGGACGTTTCGCAAACGCCTTGGGCGGAAATCGATGGCGACCGCGTCACCATCCACAATTTTCGCAATTGCTACTATCGTCAGGAAAAGGATTTTACCTGCGAGTGGCTCACCAAGACCGTCTTGCTGTCTCAGATTCGCGGCATCGATCTGTTCGTGGATTACTGGGGTTCGCCGTGGATCGCGCATCCCATCGTTAGCTTCCAGTTCCGCAATAACGATGACGATGACGATTACGTGGCGGCATCGATTGAAGCGCGGTATCAGATCGGCCAGAGTTACTCACCCATTCGCTCCTTCTTTCGTCAATTCACAATTGTTTATGTGCTGGCCAATGAACGCGATCTTATTCGGCTCCGCACCAACTATCGCTCGGGTGAGGTGGTTTACCTGTATCACATGGTTGCCAGCCCGGAATGGTCGCGGCTGCTGTTTCTCCAGTACCTGCAACAGGCGAATCTCTTGCGCGACCATCCGCGCTGGTTCAACGCTGTCACCGACAATTGCACCACCAATATCTTTGCGCAGATGGCGGCTACCGGCCGTATGCCGGCTGGAACTTCGCGATATGCCTGGTGGATTCTTTTGAATGGCCGGGCTCCCGAGAATCTCTACCGTGGCGGAGACTTCGCCGGCAATCTGCCTTTCGCCGACCTGAAGAAGCAGGCGTGCATTAATCCGGTTGCGGTCACGCTCGATGACGCGGCTGACTTTTCGCGGCGCATTCGGCTGCATCGGGCTGGGTTCGAGTTGGTTGGGCCAAAGTAGCGAAGGATCATGCGCCTGCCAAACCGCTGCGGTGGAGAGGTAGGGGTGCTTCGACTGCGGTTGAGCTTCGCGTTGCGAAGCTCAATCCTCGCTCAGCATGACAAGGGTTTTAGGCGCGTCAACACAGCCTGTTACCGGGTAGTGGGCTACTTTTAACTTCAAAGTAGCCCACCACCTGTTACCGGCGACACTTCCCTTCTGCGTTGGTTTCGCCAACAATAGAAGCTTCTTGTGACGGAACCCTCCATTCACGCGGGCCGGGCTAGCACGGCGACTCCCATTGCCACGACTCCCTTGGCCACGACTCCCATGGCGACTACTACCATGGCGACTACTACCATGGCTAAGGCCATTGAGCGGTATTTTAATTTGGCGCTTTATCTGCTCGTGCTCAGTGGCTTCGGCGCGCTGGCTTCGACTGGAGGACTGGATCTGCCGGCCGTGGTACTCGTGGGGATGGCGCTGGTGTTCCGTGGGTACCAGCTTGTGACGGGGCGCGGGTTTGCCATCCCGGAACGCTGGACCACTTTACTGACGCTGATCTACATCTTTGTCTACCTGGGCGATTATTTTTTTCTATCGCGCAGTTTTCTGGGAGCGACCATTCACCTGGTGCTGTTTGCCATGGTCGTCCGCTTGTTCTCGCTGCAGAAAACGCGCGACCACTACATGCTTGCCGCACTTTCGTTTGGCATGGTGCTGGCCGCCGCCGTGCTTACCGTGGGCAGCGTATTTCTACTTTCCTTCGCCGGCTTCCTCCTGGTTGCGGTCATTACTTTTGTGTTGATGGAGATGCGGCACTCGGTTGTCTCCGAGTCTACGCATGCGCTCGATCCACGCGGAGGTGCTGGTGTTCTGTCTCCCGGCGTCAGCGTCTCTCCTACTCAGCGCATGGCTTACGCGCTGCTGGCGATTGCTCCGGCGCTGATGCTGATGATCCTGGGGGGGAGTTTTCTGATCTTTTTCCTTCTTCCCCGCGTTTCGTCACGCTACCTGAGCGCTTTCACTCCGACCAGCGACGTTTCTACCGGCTTCACCGATCGCGTGCAATTGGGACGCATCGGCCAGATTCAGCAATCCAATGCGGCCGTAATGCACATCGAGATCGAGAACGATGTCGCGGGCGCTTACGACTTGAAGTGGCGCGGAATTGCGCTGAGCTCTTTTGACGGCAGAGAGTGGACGAATAAGTATGATCAAACCCAACTGCGGCCGGCGGGAGATGGAAGCTATCGGCTGGCGCCGTTGCGCGAGCCGCGTGGGACCGCGGATCGATCGATTCATTATCGCGTGCTGATGGAGCCACTTGGAACCAATGTGTTTTTCCTGGCTGAGCGGCCGCAGAAGCTCATGGGAAATTTCCGGCAAGTGAGTATGGACGCCGGCGGCGCAGTGTATGACATCGACGCCGATCGTCCCATCAATCGTTATGAAGCCGAATCGCAGTTGGCGGCAGTCGACAGCGACGAGCTTCGAGTGGCGCCGAACACCGCGCCCCGAGGCATGGACGAGTACTTGAAACTGCCGCCGCTCGACATTCGTATTTCGAAGCTGGCGGAGAAAATCACGGCTTCGGCTCCCAGCAATTACGATAAGGCCGTCGCGCTGGAACAGTACCTATCGACACATTTCGGATACACGCTGGAACTGCCTCGCAGTCTGCCGCAAGATCCGCTGGCTAATTTTTTGTTTGAGAGAAAGCGGGGACATTGCGAATATTTTGCCAGCTCGATGGCGGTGATGCTGCGCTCGTTGGGCGTTCCATCGCGAATCGTGACCGGGTTCCGCGGGGGAGAATTCAATGACCTCACCGGCCAGTATGTGGTGCGGGCCAGTGACGCGCATTCGTGGGTAGAAGCCTTTTTTCCTGGATCCGGTTGGGTCAGCTTCGATCCGACTCCGGCGGCTAGTGTGCCAACGCGGACTGGATGGTCGCGGATGCAGCTTTATGTCGATGCGGCCGCCTCTTTCTGGCGGGAATGGATCATCAATTACGATTCCAGCCATCAACGCAATCTGGGGAAGGATGCGGCTACCAACAGCCGGCATTTTTTGGAAGAAGCGCGGCGGTGGATTGCGCAACAGCATCGCGCGCTGTTGCGGTCGGCGCGGCATGCACATCGGCGCGTCACCAGTTTTCCTGTGCGCTGGCTGGGTGGGGTTGTCGGGTTGGCCGCGATCCTGTTGACGCTGGTGAATCTGCGCCATCTGGTTGGCGAAATACGCGCTCGCAGTCTGCGGGCGCATCCGGAGCGTGCGCCACGCGAATCGGCCGCGCTTTGGTATGACCGGATGGTGAACCGCATGGCTCGGCTGGGCTGGCGCAAGTCGCCGTCACAAACACCGCTGGATTTTGTGGCGGCTATTCAAGAAGCGGCGTTGCAAAAGAAGGTTGCCAGGTTCACGCGCGCTTACGAGTCGGCTCGCTTCGGCGCGTCGGTCGATGACGCGCAGAGCTTGCCGGAGCTGTTCAAAAACATCACGGCCGACGATGCAGCAGATTCCGAGAAGGCTGCGAGCGGTACCGCCGTGGGGTGAACAGATTGCTGAAAAGCTTGGGCCGGCGGCAGTGTCCCTCAGCGGCTAAAGCCGACAAGAACAGTCGAGCTATCGCAGCGCTGAAGCGCTGCGCCACCCAAAAGCTGCACCACCCAAAAGCAAGAACAAAATCAGTTTTTCGGTAATCTGTAAAGGCCCGCGCTCGTGCCTAGAAGCGGTGCATCACGCCTACACCTACGTAGTAGTTGTGCTGACGGCTATTATTGGTCGTAACGTTCAGGTCGGGATCTCCGGAGTAGAAATCGCGCGCTTCGAAACGCCCACCCCAGTCGTGCCAAAACCACACATCCAATCCAGCTCCGAACTGAACTACGCCGGTATTGCTGCCGCTCCCGGGGTTCGGTTCCTGGTAAAGCGTTTGCGAAGATACTCGAAAACGGCCATAACCGCCGCCCACGCTTACCCACGGAGTCACGGAGTCGCCGGAAAAAACGTTCACCCGCAGCGACGGCGTCACGAAGTACATTCCAATGTCCTTGGGATTCGTGCCGAGGTTGTAGTTCACGTTCATCTTGGGAATGATGGCAACCGGCAATTCCGCATACAGTCCGAAGATTTTGTAGGTCTTGAGCAGGCGGCCGTAATTGAACGCGAAGCTTGGAGGGTTTGCGAAATGAACCGGCAAGCCCGTACTCGGCACCGTCTCGGTACTAACGAAAGTTCGGCCCGCCGTGACGGAAAGCTGATTGATTTGCCCCCACGTGCTGGAAACGAGGACCAGAACTGGCACGGCTAGAACTGCGAGACGTTTAGTCAACATCTCTCCTCCGGAGTATTGAGGGATGTAGTTTTTTGTTTCCCTAAGATTAGCACGCGCTGCCCGAATTCGGTCCAAGACCAGCCGAAACTTAGGTACCTTTGTGATGCTCCGTTTAAGGCGTCCGGCGAGGGTATTGCTCTAAGGCGTATTGCTCTAATTTGAAGTTTCCGCTACCAATGGAATGTGGATACCGCTCAGATTCAGATACGCCGCTTGACCCCGGCCGATGCCGCCTTATTTCGAGACATCCGGCTGGAAGGGCTTCGACTCAACCCGGAGGCGTTCGGCAGCACGTTCGAAGCTGAAAATGCGCGGTCTGTGGCATTTTTTGCGGAGCGACTTGGCGGCTCGAAAATTTTTGGCGCCTTCCGTGGCTCGGAACTCGTGGGCATCGCTGCATTGTTGATCGGGCAAGGACAAAAGGAAGCTCATAAGGGACGGCTGGTGGGGATGTACGTTCGACATGGCTGGAGAAAGGCTGGGGTCGGGCGGCGGTTGGTCGAGGCGATCATTGAAGTTGCGCGTCAGTCCGTCGAACTGATCCAACTGTCGGTGGTCAGCGACAACGAAGCCGCGCGGCGGCTTTATGAACGATTGGGGTTTGTGGAGTGGGGAGTTGAAAAGAATGCGCTCAAGCAGGATGGCCGCTACTACGACGAGGTTCATATGGCTAAGGACCTCAAGTCGGAATGAGATCAGGGGTGCTGATCTAATTTAGCGTTCCGTTGTAGATGGCCACAGCACGGCCAAAAGCGCAGCTATGGCAAAAAACAGGATTACCCGCTCTACCAGCTCTGGATGTTCAGTGAGGTCTCTGTGTACATGTAGGGCAGCAATGGCTGCGATGCCGAGGATTACGAACCATCGCTCTTTTAGCCGAGATAACAGAACTTTTAGCCGAAATTTCACTGCATTCACTGTAGCTAGATAGCTGTCAACAAATCCCGCATCGTCCAAATCGTGTTCGTCGAGCCCGACGCCATCGCGGGCGTCATCCTAACAGCCGAATTGATTCTGACGAAGTTATACCACGCAACCCAAAGCGCAAAGCACGCCTTGTGATTAGACAGTTTGCGGCTATGCGCATTCGTCCGCCGCGCAAAACGTCGAAGGTCCCGACAAGTTACCGGGGTCACCGGATGAAGAACGTCGAATTAGATCAGTGCCAGATCAGGACACCACCCCCGCAGGCATCGGAGGATGGTAAAATCTGCAAAGCTGTTTCCTGCTGATCATTTCTGATCTGCCTGTAAAGATGCCCGTAAAGAAAATCATATCCGCGACTTCGGGGCCGGCTGCCCCGGCCAAGGTTGGCTTTGTGAGCCTTGGCTGCCCAAAGAACCTCGTCGATAGCGAGGTGATGATGGGCATGCTGACGCAGGCGGGAGCCGTGCTGACTCCTGATGCGGAAGATGCCGACGTCATCGTGGTGAATACCTGCTCCTTCATCGGCAGCGCGCAACAGGAATCGATCGATACCATTCTCGAGATGGCGCGGCACAAAACTGGGGGCAAGGCGAAGCGGCTGGTGGTTGCCGGATGCCTGGTTGAGCGGTTTCACGATGAGATTCGCAAGAATATTCCGGAAGTGGACGCGGTTGTCGGTACCGGCGAATTGGAAAAAATTCTGGCCGCCGCTGGAGTGGCGGAAACGCCGCGTGCGCCGTCGCCTTTTAACATTTTAACTTCTAACATTCCGAGCTCGCGGCCCGAGGGCGACCATCGCCGCGAACAAGGACGCTTCGCGCGCGATTCCTGGGACGGCGCCGTCGCCGACTTGCCCAACTATCTTTACGACGAGCACACGCCGCGCGTTTTGACCACGCCTCGCTCTTCGGCTTATATCAAGATTGCCGAGGGCTGCGATCATCCCTGCAGTTTTTGCATTATTCCTCAGCTTCGGGGGCAGTTTCGCTCGCGGCGATTTGAATCGGTGATCGCCGAAGCGGAGCGGTTGGCACAATCGGGCGTTCACGAAATCACGCTTATCGGACAAGATACTACCTGCTATGGGGAAGACTTCGGACTAAAAGATGGCCTGGCGCTGCTGCTGGAAAAACTCGCGGGCGTTGATGGGCTGCGGTGGATTCGCTTCCTTTATGCGTATCCCAACAAGATCACGGGCCGGCTGCTGGCGACGATTGCAGCGCACGAAAATATTTGTTCGTACATTGATGTGCCGTTGCAGCACGCCTCGGCTACGCTTTTGAAGCGCATGAAGCGCGGCGGCAGCAGCGATCTTTTCCTGCGCTCGATCGAGAAAATGCGCCGCGTGATTCCCGGCGTTACGTTGCGGACTTCGTTTATTGTTGGCTTTCCCGGCGAAACCGATAAAGAATTCGACGAACTTTGCAGCTTTGTGAAAGAAGCGGAGTTCGACTGGATGGGCGCATTCGGCTATTCGGATCAAGAAGGCGCGGGTGCATTCGAGCATGAGAAAAAACTTTCCGCGCGCGAGATCGAGAGCCGGCGTAAGTCGCTGATGTCGATCCAAAAGAAAATCAGCCGAGCCAGGAAAAAGTCTTTGGTGGGACGCGAGTTCGATCTACTTCTGGAAGGCGCTTCGAGCGAGTCTGACCTGTTGCTGGAAGGTCGCACCGCCATGCACGCGCCGGAAATTGACGGCAAAGTTTTCGTAAACGATTATCCCGAGGGCAGCGAGCCGAAAGAGGGAGAGTTTTATCGCTGCCGCATCACGGCGGCGCACGATTATGATTTAGTGGCGGAGATCGTTTGAAAGTCAGGAGTAAGAAGTCAAATTGCAGAAGTGAAAACCGTGAAGCTCTCCCAAGGGTTGACTTCTGCAATTTGACTTTTGACTTCTAGAATTGATTTAAAAGTCAGAAGTAAGAAGTCAAATTGCAGAAGTGAAAACCGTGAGGCTCTCCCAAGGGTTGACTTCTGCAATTTGACTTTTGACTTCTAGAATTGTTTTATGCCGCGCAAACGCTCTATCAAGCTCCGCTGCCCGATCTGCAAGAAGCCGACGCAGGCCACTGATGCGGACTTCCCTTTTTGCAGTGAGCGTTGCCGCTTGATCGATCTTGGGAAATGGGCTAGCGGCGGGTACGTGATTTCGTCGCCGGTGGCCGATGCCGACGAAGCAGTGCGGCAAGATAGCCTCGACGACGAGGACGGAGACTGATGAATTCTCCGCCTGATGCCGCTGCCTCTTCTGCGCGGCAGGATGCTCCTTTCTGGGCTACGGCCGTCGCAACCTTCTTCGGAGCAGGGCGCATCAAACCGGGGCCTGGCACCTGGGGATCGCTGGCTACGGTTATTTTGTGGGCGGTTGCTAGTCTTCAGATCCCGGTCGCGAGCCGGGTCTGGGCTACGATCGTTGCGGCAGGGGTTGTTACCCTCATCGGAATTCCTGCCGCCACGATTGTCGCTCGCGCATCTGGCTCGAAAGATCCGCAATTCATCGTCATCGACGAAGTTGCGGGACAACTGGTTACACTCGTCGGTGTGCCGCTCGGTTGGAAAACCTTTCTTGCGGGCTTTATACTTTTTCGTGTCTTCGATATCTGGAAACCGTTTCCGATTCGCCGACTGGAGCGGCTGCCCGAAGGTACGGGTATCGTGGTGGATGATTTGGGAGCCGGACTTTATGCGCTCGCCATCATGCATCTCTTGTTACACTTTGGTCTTCTAATGAAGTAGCCTCGGAAAACAAATTCATGAGCATTTCCGACCGCTTGCTGGGAAAAAAGAACGTCAACGGCAAGCCGCATATCGAAGCGGTTGCGCCCGCCTGCGCCTTGCCTGGAGGCGAGGTTCGCATCATCGGGAAAAGCTTGCGTCCTCCGGAGTTGCGGCGCCCGAGCGTGCACTTCGGCGACCTTCAGGGTTCGGTCTTAATCAGTTCAGACGAATTTGTAGTAGCGCGTGTGCCCGAGGGGGCGGCGTCGGGACCGGTTGTCGTCGGCACCAACGGACACGTCAGCAATCCGCATTCGATTAAGGTCGCGGTTCCCGTGGCCGACAATCTTCATCCGGTTACCAATCCCGCGCTTGACCGCGAAGGCAATATCTTCGTGACGTTCTCCGGATCGCGGGGACAGAAAACTCCAGTGTCGATTTTCAAGATCGATACCAACTACGACGTGAAGCCGTTTCTCAGCGACCTGATGAATGCAACCGCGATTGCGTTTGACAGAGAGGGCCAGATGTACGTTTCGTCGCGGCATGACGAGGCGGTGTACAAGGTGGCGCCGAACGGCACCATGTCCACTTACGCCGAAGGTATGGGAGTTGCGACCGGGATCGCCTTCGATCGCGAAGAGAATCTTTATGTCGGCGATCGCAGCGGAACAATTTTCAAAATCGCGCGCGACCGGCAGATTTTTGTGTTTGCGACGCTTGAGCCTAGCGTCTCCGCGTATCACATCGCTTTCGGCCCGCAGGGGGATATGTTCGTCACCGGGCCCAGCACTTCCAGTTTCGACTCTGTGTACAAAGTTGACCCGCACGGCACGGTGTCGGTGTTCTATCGCGGGCTGGGGCGTCCGCAAGGGCTGGCGCTGGATGTCGATGGCAACATCTATGTCGCCGCGTCTCTGGCCGGGAAACGCGGCATTGTGAAGATCACGCCGCAAGGTAACGCCAGCCTTGAAGTCTCCGGCCAGGGCTTGGTCGGACTGGCGTTCGCTCCGGGCAAGTCGGCCATTCTGGCAACCAACAGCGCCGTGCACCATATTTCGTGGAATATTCAGGGACGGCCGCTGCTGCCGGAGTAATAGGATTTGTAATTTTCAGTCGGTAGCGGACTTGGCCGCCGACGAGCAAAGATTTCCGAACTCCGTTTCTTCGTGCCTGCTCAGATCCGCTATCCAGCTTTGAACTCCTTGCTCCGCGAGCGGGGATAAGGGATAAAACTCAAATCCAGATTTGGCATTCGTGCTGTGGCGGACGGTTGCCAGTATCTCCACCGGAAAACCATGCAAGAGCAATTCGATGACAACCGTTTCTCCCACGCGGGGCGCGCCACAGACCAGCGCTGACATTCCGCGCATGCTGATGTCCAGAGTTACGGCTTTCGTGCTGGCTGGCCCGAAGCGCAAGAAACGCTGCAGCTTGAATATGACGCTGGCCACATAGCGTGGTTCGCGCCGCCCGATTTTAATTTTGCGGGAACGTGCTGACGTTCCCGCGCAGTCGACGACTATATCGCTTGTCTTCAACTTATCGCTCCTTTGGTCTTGCGGTGTCTTGCCAAAGTTCAACACGTTGCTGAGGGCTGGGCTATGAGGGCCGGCCTCTGCCCCATCCGTTGGTCGTTTGCAGGCAGGCGCGAATCACTCCGAGCAACTCCTCGTTGTCGGCGGGCTTCTGGAAAAAGGCGGTCGCGCCCGACTCGAGCGTGCGCTTTTCGTTGGCCTCGGGATCGCGGGCGGTTAGAACGATCACCGGGATGGATGAAAGCGCGGGATACTGTTGCAGGTTTTTCAATACCGAGAAGCCATCGCCCGCGGGCAATCCGAGATCGAGAATGATCAATTGCGGATGCTCCTTGAGAGCCATGGCGATGGCCGAGTATCCGTCGCAGACATTAAAAGTGTCGAAGTGGTTGGCGCGCAGGCGCAAACTCAGAACCTGTCTGAGATCGGGATCGTCATCCACGACCATAATCTTGGCTCGCTCCATGGGTTGCTCGTTGTGGTCTTTTTCGGTGCGCATTTTTGTTCTCCTCCTTAATTTAGTGAAGCTTAATTTAGTGAAGCTTCAGTGAACGGCTGTTTTGCTGCGGAGACCGTGCTGGATCAGTTCGGTAACAAAGTCGGCGACGCCCCAGACTTGCTGTTCCAAAGTTCTGGGGTCGGCGGCGGGCGGCCCTGGAATCGCTTCGGCGGTCAGGCTCAAAGTGCCGCTGGACTTGAACTTCGGCAGCCCGCCAACCTGGTCGCGAATGCGGTTCAACATGATGTTGACTTTCTCCATGTCGGTAGAGGCAACCACGAAGAAGGTTTGGCCGGCGCCGCTCGACTCCATGGGTGGAAGAACCAGGTCCTTGTCGACGTAGATACAGAGGCGCAGGCGCTCCAGACATTGCTGGCAGACGTCTTTCCAGCTTCCGCGCAGGGCTTTGGATAACGGGGTCAACTCGATGCGGACCAGCACTATGTCAGCGCGCAAACGGCCCTGGTAAGTGATCACTGGAAGCAGGAGCTTGGCGAGAGAATAGAGCGGCAAGGTGAACGAGAAGGTGCTGCCGCATTCGGGCTCGCTTGCTACCCACATCCTGCCGCCGTGGAGCGTGACGATTTCTTTGGCAATGTAGAGGCCTAGACCGAGGCCAGTGCGGTTGCCGTCGACGGCATTGGGATCCTGGTAGAGGCGCTCAAAAACCCTGGGCAGTGCTTCCTGCGGAATGCCGCGTCCGCTGTCGCTGACGGAGACATAAACGGCACTTGGATCGGTCTCCACGAGCGAGGCTTTCACGGTGACCGACCCGGCGGCGGGAGTGAACTTGATTGCGTTGTCGATCAGGTTGACCAGGACTTCGAGGGCGCGATCGGGATCGGCGTAGACCAGAGGGACGTCCGAATCGACTACAAGTTCGAGGTTGACGCGCTTTTCGCCGGCGGTCGGCTGCATCATGGTCACGGCCTGCTGCACGAGTTCGCGGATGTCGACACAGCGTCGTTCGATCCTCAGCTTGCCGCTATCGGCGCGAGTTGCTTCGAGCAGGTCGCGGATCATGGCATGCAATTGATGCGTACTCTTCAGGACCGACTTCAGGTGATCGGTTTGATTCGGAGCCAAGGGGCCATCCAGCCCGTCCAAGAGCAGCGTCACGTACTGATGAATACGGGTCAGCGGTGTGCGCAATTCGTGCGAAACGTGGGACAGGAATTGATCCTTGAATTCAAGCTGCTGCTTGCGGGTGGTTTCGAGAGCGCGCATCAATCCTTGCCGTTCGATGGCATAACGGAGAGCTCGTTCCAGTTGTTTACTGGTGATGTCGCCTTTGACCAGGTAGTCCTGAACGCCCATGTGAACGGCCTTGGTTGCCAGAGCCTCGTCGTCCTGACCGGAGAGGATCACTACTGGAACATTGGGCGCCTTTTGCATGATGCGGCGAAAAGTGTCCGCGCCGTGGCTGTCGGGAAGGTTCAAGTCGAGCAACACGAGGGTAGGTGTGTCCGCCTCCAGACAGATGAGAGCGTCGGCCAAACGGGGGACGCAGTCTACCTGGACGCCGGATTTACCTTCTACCAGACGCAGACGTACCAAGTCCGCATCTCCGGGGTTGTCTTCGATCAGTAAAACGCGTGCGGCTTCTTGATCCATTATGTTTCCTTCCGTGGCAGACTCGCGGAGCCCAGCCAGAATTGTTCGATCGACTTCACCGTGGAAAGGTAATCCTTCAAGTTTCCCGGCTTGCTGACGTAACTGTTCGCGCCGAGTTCGTAACTGCTTCCGATGTCTTGCATGGAACGCGAAGTGCTGAACACCACGATGGGGATGGTGCGCAGATCGATATCGGTCTTCACTTCCGCCAAAACGGCTCGTCCATCTTTCTTCGGCAGATTCAGGTCGAGGATTACCAGGTCGGGACGAGGTTCTTCCGCATGGATTCCGGAGTGATTGAGAAAGGCAAGCGCTTCTTCGCCGTCCCCCACACTTTCGACGTGGATGGAATAAACGGTCTGCCGCAGCGCCTCGCGGAACAAGTCCACGTCGGCGGGGTTGTCATCGACCAGAAGGACGATGCGAATTTGCTTCATCATCATTGTGCGCACCCTTCTGGTATGGGGGCGGAGGCCGGCAAAGTGAATTTGAACGTTGAACCCTGTCCCACTTGCGACTCCACCCAAATTCTGCCCCCGTAGTGTTCGACGATCTTCTTGCAGATCGCCAGGCCGATGCCGTTGCCGGGGTACTCGTTGCGGGCGTGCAGGCGCTGGAAAACCACAAAAATGTTCTCGGCGTATTCCGGGGCAATGCCGATGCCGTTGTCATGCACACTGAACAAGCAATTGCCAGCAGATTTTTCGGCGCTCACGGCACACTCCGGCGGCGAGCCATTGCGAAACTTGATGGCATTTCCGATCAGGTTTTGAAAAACCTGCGTGATCTGGGTTTGGTCGGCCCACACGGTCGGAAGCTCGGAGTGAGTGACGACCGCATGGCTCTCGGCGATGGCCGTACCCAAGCTCCGCACCGCTTCTTCGAGGGCCACGTTGCAATCGACGTTCTTGCCCATGACCTCGGCCCGCACCACGCGCGAGAAGGCCAGAAGATCCTGGATCAGGACCTGCATGCGCAAAGCCCCTTCGCGCGCATAGCCCAGGAATTTATCGGCATTTTCGTCGAGCTTGCCGGCGTAGCGCTCGGACAGGAGCTGCGTGTAAGAGGCCACCATGCGCAGAGGCTCCTGCAAGTCATGCGATGCGATATAGGCGAATTGCTCGAGCTCGGCGTTCGAGCGAGCCAGTTCTTTGGCTTTCCGCGCCAAGTCCTGTTCCGCTTGCCGGCGCAAACGAAGCGTGCTCTTCTCCTGCAGGGCGCGGCGCACGGCTTCGGGAAGGCGCGCCAGACCGTCTTTTAAAACATAATCGGTCGCGCCCCGTTTGATGCACTCGACCGCGGTGACGTCTCCGAGTGCGCCCGAGACCAGAATGAATGGAATCTCCAGCCCTTCGCGTAGCAGCATTTCCAGCGCATCGGTGCCTTTCCATTGGGGCAGGTTGTAGTCGGCGAGCACGATGTCGGGACGGTGGGCGCGAAGTTCGCGCTCAAATTCCTTTGCCGCCTGCACCACCACGACAGAAATCGAGAAGCCGCCCTTGCGCAGCGCGTGGGCAACGAGTTCCGCATCCAGTTGATTGTCTTCAACGTGCAGAACGCGGAGTTCGCCGGGCAGGGCCCCGATATCTTTAGTGTTAGTGTTGGCGGCGTCGGTCATTTAGTGCGCTCCCCAGAGACTGGACTACTCACCTGTCCTGCGCCAACGGGCCATGCCTGCATTACCGGCGGTTGATTGATGACCAGCCAGTACAAGCCGACACTCTTGACCGTTTCCCGGAACTGATCGAAATCGACCGGCTTTTGAATATAGCTGTTTGCCCCCGAGTTATAACTGGTTACCAGATCGCGTTCCTCTTTCGATGAGGTCATGATGACGACCGGGACAGTCTTGGTCCGGGGGTCGCTCTTGATCTGCTTAAGCACCTCCATGCCGTCGACCTTGGGCAGTTTCAAGTCCAGCAGCACTAACCTGGGCAAGTGATCAAAGGATCGATGCTGGAATAGCCCGCGACAGAAGATAAAGTCCAGAGCCTCCGCGCCGTCGCGTACGACAAGGATGTGGTTCGCTAGCTTCTCCCGCTGCAAGGTATGCAGGGCAAGATCGACATCTTCCTGACTGTCCTCAACCAGCAGAATGTCCAGTTCGTCTGAGCTCATAATTGGCCTCCCGCCGTTGCTCCATTGCTTTTCGATTGGGCCTGTTTGCCGAGAGTGAAGTAGAAGGTTGCACCTTTATCCAGTTCGGCTTCCGCCCACACTCGGCCTTCATGCTTGTGTACGATTCGTTGCACCGTGGCCAAACCAATTCCGGTACCTTCAAACTCTTCCGCGCGATGCAACCTTTGGAAGACGCCGAATAATTTGTTGACGTATTGCATGTCGAAGCCGGTTCCGTTGTCTCGCACCATAAACACGGGTTGCCCTTCTTCTTTTCCGCAGGCGACTTCGATGACGGCGGTGGCACGGTTGCGGGTAAACTTAATGGCATTGGCCACCAAGTTCTGCAAGACCTGCTTCACCAGCACGGAATCGCAATCCACCTGCGGCAGATCACCAATCCTCCATTCCACCTGCCGCCCATCGGTCTCCGGCTGCAGCATCGCCACTACCTCGGCGACTAAGTCGTTCAAGTTAGTGGCGTGTGGATTCAAGGCATGGCGACCAACCCGCGCCAGATTCAACAATTCGTCGACCAGCAGGCCCATTTTTTGGGTTCCAGTTTGAATGCGCTCGACGTAGCGTTGCGCTTCGGGGACGAGAGTTGCTCCGAATTCCTCCATCAACAACTTGGAGAAGCCACTGATATGCCGCAAGGGCGAGCGCAGATCGTGGGAGACCGAGTAACTGAAAGCTTCCAGTTCTTTGTTGGCCGTTTCCAGTTGGGCGGTCCGCTCCAGCACCCGAATTTCCAGTTCGTCGTTGAGTTGGCGGATTTCGTGCTCCACCACTTTATTGTGAGAGATATCGCGAAACGCGACCACGCCGCCGCGCGCGATTCCGTTCTTGTCGATCAAAGGACTGGCGTTGGCCTGGATCCAAGCCCCGGCGGGAATTTTCGAATTGCGCACAAACATCTCGGCGGCGCAGACCTCTCCGTGAAGGGCACGTATCAGCGGATCTTGCTCCGGCAACAAAGGGGTCACGGTGTCGGGCAGGAAGAAGCCGTAGTGCGCGGGCCATGCCTCGCTCCCCAGCTTGGTTGGGCCGAAGCCGAGGATTCTTTCCGCTGCCGGGTTCCAGACGATGAATTTTTCTTCTTCATTCGCGACCACCAGTCCTTCGGAGATACTGTCGAGCACGGACTCCAGCATGAGGGCCTGGGTTTCGCGGTCCTGCTGGGAGCGGATCAATTCCTCTGCTTGCCGGGACAATTCCTCCGCCTGCCCGGCCAGGGCGGTCTCCACCTGTTTGCGCTCGGTAATGTCCTGGACAACTCCAAACATCCGTGGCGCTTTGCCAGAGGCGTCGCGATAGTGGTTACCGCACGCCCAGATCCATCGAATATCGCCGCTTGGATGGAGGATTTTGCATTCAAATTCCCATCTCGTTCCCTGGCCCGCGCTGCTCCGGAAAGTCTCCCGGACCCTGTCGCGATCGTCAGGATGGACGTGGCGGAGAAAGATATCAAAGCTCCATTCCGGCGGAGGCGACTGATACCCAAAAATCTGATCATGCAGCAAAGAACGAGTGGCTTGCAGAGTGGTGGCGTCAAGCTCCCAGTCGCCGAGTTTCGCAGTTTCCAGCGCAAACCCTCTTCTTGCATCGCTATGCCGCAGGGCTTCTTCCGCGTGCTTGCGCTCGGTGATATCGCGGGCAACTTTTGAAGCGCCAACAATCGCTCCGCTGCTGTTCTTGATCGGCGAGATGGTCACGGAAACGTCGATGGTCGTCCCATCCTTCCGGACGCGCACGGTTTCGAAATGCTCCACGCTCTCACCGCGCCCAACTCCGGCCAGGATTTCAAGTTCCTCGCGTGCTCGCTCCGGTGGTATCAGAATCTGTATCGGCTTCCCCACGGCCTCTGCTGAGGTGTAGCCGAACACCTTCTCGGCGCCGTGGTTCCAACTGGTGATCACCCCGGCAAGCGTTTTGCTGACGATGGCATCGTTGGAGGATTCGACCACGGCTGCCAGATATGCGCGTGTTTCTTCCGCCCGCTTGCGCGCCGTAATGTCGGTGCGGATGGCCACATACTGCCGGGGTTTGCCATCTTCTCCCAGGAACGGGACGATGGTGGCATCCACCCAGTAGATCGAGCCGTCCTTGGCGCGGTTCCGAATCTCTCCGTGCCACACGTGGCCATTGGAGATGGTCCGCCAGAGCTCTTGAAAGAATTCCTTCGGATGGTAGCCGGAGTTCACGATGCGGTGATTCTGCCCCATCAGTTCCTCGCGGGAATATTGGCTGACGGCGCAGAATTTCTCGTTGACGTAGGTAATCGCGCCCCGCACGTCGGTCGCGGCCACAATGGCGTGCTGATCCAGGGCAAACTTGATGTCGGCCAGATCTTTGAGCGCCGCCTGGCTGGTGGCCAGACCTTTTTTCAATGCTTCTTGCGTCAGCGTCCGCTCGGCAATCTCGGATTGCAATTCCGCTGTGCGCTCCGCTACGCGCCGCTGTAGGTCCGCGTTCAGAGTGTTGACTTGAGCCCGAGCCCGAGCGCTGATCCCAATCTCGCGGCTGACTGTGATCCCGGCCATAGAGAGGAAGATCACGCCCAAGAGCGATCCCAACGCGGTGACAGAAACATTGAGACGAGTGGCGGCACGGGCACGTTGAGCACGTTGCTCGAGGAGACGTTTCTCCGCGTCTTCCATCGCTGTAATCGTGGCCCGCGCCGCATCCATGAGCTGTTTGCCTCGTTTCAGCTGGGCCTCGGTAGGAGCGTTCCCCTCGTTCCGTCTTATGGCCACGACATTCGTGGCCGATTCGATCCTGGCATTCGTCTCTGCCTGGAGCGTTTCCAATCGTCGTCGCTGATCGCTGTCTGCTACTCAGGCGCAAGGTCTGAAGGTCCTGGGCGACGGCGTATTTTCCTGTCTCGTAAGGCTCCAGGAATGGCTCACTTCCGGTGAGAGCAAAACCCCGCGCTCCCGTCTCCACATCGTCCAGATGTCTGAGTGTGGCTTCGAGGGTGGTTGACACTTCATGGGTGTGAGCGACCCACGCGGCATCGTCCGTCGCTTGTTGTGTCCCGCGCCAGGAAAGGAAGCCCAGCAGACTCGTCAGAAGTACGGCGACGGCAAAGCCGACGTGTACCTTCCTGCGCAACTGCGCCTCTGCCTGCGGTTCCTCGATGCGGCCTAGCAGCCGGTCGGCGTCCTCTTTGCTGACGCCCAGCGCTTCCTCTGCTTTTCTGCGTTCGGCGTCGCTGCGATCTACGATGAAAGCGATCCAGGTGACGAAACCCACCAGCAAGGCGCCGCACACGATCGCAAGTAAGCTTGCTTCGACCCATGTGAAATGGACTTCGGTAAGCAGGGGTTTCGATATCGACCAGCCGATGAGGGCGAGGACCAGCAGCGCGAGGGGAGCTACCTTGCGCAGCAGCCGGGCTCCTGCGCTTTGGCTGACCAAAAGCGCGCCGATGGCCCAGGGCGAGCGCGCACAGAGTATTCCGAGGGCCAGCGCGAAGTAGATTGCGACGGCCGGCAAAGCCAGCGTAATGGGAGACACGCTGGGCCCCGCCGTCACGCTGATTAGGCCGGACGTTGCTCCCGTGACCGCCGCAAAAGAAAAGAACTGGGCGGGCCAGTCGCCGCGCTTCGACCGCCAATCGATCAGCAAAAGGGACACACCGAGAAAAAGAAAGTAAGCGGCAGCAATCGGCGACATGCGAATGCGCGCCGTGGACAGATCGGCAGCAGGAGCGGTCAGCAGAAGAAGGCGGTCGATCCTGGGATCGAGGACGAACAGGTGTTCGGCGAGGCTGAGCACGCCCAGGAGTGCAACCATCGCCGATAGGACCTTCGCGGCAAAGTTTCTGGATCGCGAGACGCGCTGGTTATCGTGTTTCCGAAGCAGCCATAGGGAAATACCCGCCAGGACGGAGCCGGCAGCGGCGTTCGGAGCCATTGGCGTCGCCGATCCCCAGGTCAGGAGACGTGGAATGTCAAACGTCCAGCCCGCCAGCACCGACAACCCAGCCACGATCCCAAACAGCGCGGAGGCAGAGGCAAAGATGCTGCATCGGCGAACCAGGCGAGGGTCGCAACGGTCGCTTGTTGGGTGGCGCTCTTTTGCCGACAGATGCGGGATGTCCGCCATATCTTCAGAAGAAGCAGTAAAACGGGGAGGGTTATCGACCGATACTCCGGAGCTTTGGAGCCTGCCGCCGACTGACTCCTCGCGGGTTGCAGAGGAGTCGGCCGGCTTGTCATCCTCGGGAAGGACCTGACGCGTCAATTCCATCGCCGGCTCCCCCCTTCTCGTGGTGACTTTGGGCAGGCAAAATGAACGTGAAACGTGAAAGACAAACCGCGGCCATTCGACCTGACCAATCGTGCAAAATTCCCGATGAACCGTTTGTACATGGCGCGACCCGTGCCGCGCGCACATCCTCACATGAGTCAGTTATCGGCCCCGCCCAACCGGTCTTGAGACCCTAAAGACAAGACAGACGTCGCCGGAGAACACATGGAGACCTGCTATCCGGCCATGACCGCATGGACGTAGTTGGACGGAAACTATGTTTATGGGAATGACGAACGTACAGCCACCACGCGAAGACCCAATGGCGCAGATTGGCTGCGGAGAGTGTTAGTAGCTGGCGCTTCGCTCCGGAGGCGTTACTTTTGGTAGACGGTGGGCTGAGGACCCTTTTCGAGCGTCTCGCGGTCCCAGATCATGCCTTCGCGGGTGAAGGAGGCTAGTTCGAAATCCTGGGAAAGTTCGAGGGCGTCGGTGGGGCAGGCATCTTCGCACAGGCCGCAGAACATGCAGCGGCTCAGGTCGTAAGTGAAGTTGATGAGCTCTTTGCGGCGCGTCTTTTCGTTGCGCTCGCTGGTCACGACTATCAGATTCTCCGGACACGCAAGCGCGCACAGGTCGCAGGAGATGCAGAGGGTCTCGTCGGTATCGGGATTCGTGTTCAGGCGGGGCGCGCCCCGGTAACGCTCGGCGACCTGCGGCCGCTCCAAGGGATACTGCTCGGTATAGATTTCCTTCGGATCCTGATAGCGGAACGTGACGTTCAGTCCCTGGATCAGGTCCACCAAAAACACCTTGCGCAAGAGGGTGGTGAATTCCATAACCCAGCTAGCATACCACTGACGGGAAACGGGCGGGTGTGCTCCACGTCACAGAGATGGCAGGCGGGAGACGCGGCGAGCCGCGTCTCTACCGGAAAGCGTTTAGGCTACTGGTTGACTACCTGCGTTAGCGTAGAGGACTTTGCCGAAAGATAATTCGCGTCGCCGCTGTACTCGGCCACGACGCTATTGTGGCCCACCGGCAGGGACGAGGTTGTGAACTGAGCGACACCGGCCGCCAGGTTTGCCGATCCCGCTAGAGTACCGCCCACGAAAAACTGCACGGGCTCACCGTCCGGGGGCACTCCCGCGATCGAGGTCATGGTGACGGTAAACGTCACGGGCTGCCCCTGCACGGAGGGATTCGGCGACGACGAGATTTGCACGGTCATCGTTGGAATCAGGAGATAACCGGCTTGGCTCGTCGAGATGGCGATCACTCCGGAGTCATTCACCTGCACCGCGTAGGTTTGCTTGTCCTTGGGGGAAAAGTGGGCCGTAATGTTATCGAGATCCTGCATGCCGTTCGATGGCGTCCAAACGAAACCGTGAAGAAGTCCGTTCTTGTTGGTGGTCAGCGAGGTTCCCACTATCCATCCCAGGTTGTTGATGCCGAGGGCGGAGCTTTCTTCGCCGCCCAAAGTGCCGAGGTCGGTGATGCCGGCGGCTTCGGTCCAGGAAAAAGCGTGGCGATACCCTTTGGCGACGGGCGTTTGCCCGACAACCGTTCCCGAGTCATTAATGCCGAATGCGAGCGTACCCGCCGCGCCTAGATTCTGCAGCCCGCCGTTTTGCGTCCAGAGGAAGCCCAGAGCGCCGGAGTTGCCGTTGGGATAATAATAGCCAACCACTTGATTCGCGGAATTGACGGCCATGGCCGTGGCGCCGCCGCTGCTGGTGAGCTGCGGCGTCAAATCCTGCATGTCGCCGGCCGGAGTCCACAGAAACGCGTGCCACAGATTCGCCGTGGTGAAGGAGAAGCCGACCACCGCGTCCGAATCGTTGATGCCTTTCGCCGAACTCCACTTGCCGCCGAGTGAACCCAGCCAATTGACGCCATCGGAAGCCTGCCAGAGGAACGCTTGAGGATTGGTCGAAGCGCCTTGATCGCCTACGCCGACCACGTCGCCAGAACTGTTGATGGCGGCACCGGTGTTATTCACCCCGGCGATTACCTGGCTTTGTACGCCGCTGAGGCGGTTCCAAACTGAAACCTGATTGCCACTGTTCACCATGACCAGGCCGCTATTGCTGATCGCAATTTGAGAGTCTGCAATTGCCGACGGCACCTGAACCACGGTAAACGCCGTCTGCGAAAACGCGAGGCCCGAAAACAGAAGCACAACCGCGGCAACAGCCGTAACCTTGTTTATATTGTTCACAGTGATCGATCCTCCTGGGCGGAACGGTGCTAGAGACGAGCCGCGCGGGGAACGGACATCGGCTACCCACTGTCAAATGCAAGCCTCATGCCATTAGCAACTCTAGTGTCAATTCAAGAGATACTTCTAATCGTATGATTAATAAAAACTTACAATGATTCACGAACTGGCTTAACTGCCTCGCGGATGGCATGTGCAACAGTATGCAAACGTACGATGTGAATGGAACTTCCCACGCAGATCGGCGTCCACCAGCTAGAATGAGTGGTCAGTCTGCGGGACTCGACTCCAATGCGGGAGCCGAGAACTTGTTTTCTGGCAATACCCCACGGGTGACTTAGACCTGTTATCCCCTGACAAACATTCGGCCGATGAGGTTTCCGCGGACGAGCCATCGTCGGATAAGCGTTCCGGCGAGCCTTCTTCCGACGCGCGCTGCTCCGACGAGCTGTGGATGGAAGAAGCCCTCCGCTGTGCGCAGCGCGCACTGGAAGCGGGCGAAGTGCCGGTGGGAGCAGTCGTGGTGTGTGCCGAGCAGTTGGTGGGACGAGGATGGAATCGCAACCTCGCCGACCACGATCCATCTGCGCATGCTGAGATTGTGGCCTTGCGCGAGGCGGGACGAAACATCGGTAACCACCGTCTGGGCGACTGCGAACTGTTTGCTACAATTGAGCCGTGCGCCATGTGCGCGGGAGCGGCAGTTCATGCGCGCGTCCGCCGCCTGGTGTACGGTGCCGACGACCCGAAGGCAGGGGCCATCCATTCGATTCTGCAGGTGGTGAATCACCCGGCTCTGAATCATCAGATGGAAGTTAGGGGCGGAGTGATGGCGGGACGATCGGCGGAGATTCTGCAGGAGTTTTTTCGGAATCGTAGGTAGTCGGTGGTCGTTAGTCGGTGGTCGTTAGTCGCTGGTCGTTAGTTGCTGGTCGCTAGTCGTTGGTCGTTGGTCGTTAGTCGTTAGTCGTTCGCGGCTCACAACCAACAAACGGGTCTAAGATTTTACTGGCCACCGACCACTAGCCACTGACAACTGTTTCTCCGGAGAGGTGCGTGAGCGGTTGAAACGATCCGCCTCGAAAGCGGACATACCTTAACGGGTATCGTGGGTTCAAATCCCACCCTCTCCGCCAGATTTTCAATAGCGTAGCTCGCCCGTGATCCGCTTGTGATCCGTTTAGGGCCAAATAGTTGGCTGGACACATGGGAGAAGTAAACGTATAGTTAGGGTCGCCTATCGAAAGACCTAAAGGAGGCTCCTGTGAAGACCTCTGAGCGTCCCTCGAAACAAGCCCACGTTCGTGATTCCCTCCATCAGCATTTGCACATGTATGCGCTGGCAGCGAGCGCAGCGGGAGTGACCATGCTCGCGCTGGCACAGTCGAGCGAGGCCGAGATCATTTACACAGCGGCGGACCAGAACATTGGTCAGAGCTACAATCTGGACCTGACTGGCGATGGCACGACCGATTTCATGTTGGTCGATTATAAGGACTCATCCTTTGGCAGTTTCCGGGCGGGCGACGCTCGGGTGTACCCCGCTCAGACTGGGAACGGAGTTCTCCAAGGGTACATTGGTTGGGACAACCTGAGCTTTGCTGTCGCCCTTAAAGCCGGATCTTCAATTGGGCCCTCGGGCAAGTTCGTTTCCGGCTCGCAATTTATGGCCCGAGCATCCGCAAATTTTAGCCGCTCTCGTAGGTGGAAACACTGCTATGGCCAGTTTCGGTACCCGCACGATCACTTTCTTGGCCTGAAATTTATGATCAGCGGCGAGGTGCATTACGGCTGGGCGCGATTGAACGTGAAATGTTCTGAGGGAACTGTCGCAGCATTGTTGACGGGATATGCCTACGAGACTATTCCAAATCAAAGCCTGAAGGCGGGACAGAAAAGGGAAAAAAAGGAAGAGCTAGGAGACGCGAGCCTGAACGGACCGGACGAGCCAACGCCACCAAGCGTCCCCGCTCCGACGGCAGCCACTTTAGGGATGCTGGCCAAGGGAGCACAGACGCTCAGCATCTGGCGACGTGAGTAGCGCCCTGAAACCAGAGTGGGCTAGGAAATTCCAGGCCGGAATCACTTGCTGTGGCGCGATTCCGTTTGCGATCCGTTAACACGAACTACTACGAACTAATATCAATTTTCAGTGCCAGCCGTGCTGTTTAAATTGTTGAAACTGCGTTCGGACAGGGGTTCAAATCCCACCCTCTCCGCCATATTTTCTGTTTGTTGCGGCCCGGGGCGTCCCCAAAATCAAAACTGCTATTGTCCTACGGAGCCGTTCCGGTGCATGCGCTGGCCTTGATGGAAGTTGTGATGCACCATGCTTTGGGCAAGCAGAAAAAAGATGACTGCCAGGAAGACTGCAAACAGGAATTTTCCTTTTCCGAACGAGGGTGGCTTTGGTTCCGCTGGAACCGTCGTATTCGAATCGGGTGACATCAGAGCTTCCTCTCCGCCGGGTCAGCGGTCCAAAAAGAAAACGCCGTTTGCAGGAACCTCCGTCATTTTAACTGGATTTGTGTGGTGGCGTGTGGTGGCGGGGCTTTGCCCCGCCGAGACGGGACAGGGCCCCGTCACCACACATTACGACCCCTTTAGCGTTCGCTGTTAGCGTCCGCCGTGGCCTCCACCTCCACCGCCGCCGCCGCCGTGGCCACCACCACCGCCATGGAAGCCGCCTCCTCCTCCGTGGCCGAATCCTCCGAAGCCACGAGCACTGGCCACGCTAGGCCCAGAGTGAAAACCATGGCCCGTGGAGCCTGGACCGCGGTAGATGCCATTCCGATAGTGGTTGCCTGCTACGTAAGGCGAATGCGATTCCCAATCATGGTAGTTGCCAAAGTGATGGATGTAGCGTCCTCCGCCGTAGCCGTAGCCATACCCGTAACCATACCCGAAGAACGGAGCGTCCCAAACCCACCAGGGAGAATAGAAGCCCCAGCCGAACGGACTATACCAGATGCCGTCTCCCGGGAGGAAAGTGTAGGCGTCGAACCATGGGTCCCAATCCCAACCCCAACCCCACGGACCCAAATCGTCGTTGTACATGCTGGCCGCATCCACGTTGGCCTCGGCCAAATAGGCGGAGCGCAGACTGCTCCATCGGTAGAGATCGCCTTCCTCATACAGTTTCTTGTCGAACTTCTGTTGCTTAGGCGAGCCGTTCTCAGCCAAGACTAACTCATGTCCACCTTTGACCTTGATTTCTTTACTACCCTCCGCCACCGACGCTTTGCCATCAAAGACGCGGAGCTGATTTCGGTTCACGTCGAAATCGTACAAGCCGGTCTTCCACAACCGGGTTGTGACACCGTTTTCGCGGATCAGAAGGTCGTTTTCCGGGTGAATCTCGGCAACTTCGATCATCGCGTGTCCCCTGTCGATATTGACTTCGGTATCGGTAAGGCTGGGCGAGATCATTCTTACAGAGCTGTTGCTGCCGAGGCGCAGGAAGACGCCGGGCGTCAACAAAATTTCAGCTTTGCCTTTTTTTGTCGTGAGCGACTGACCGGTTTGCAACTGGGCAGATCCGATTGCGCCAGAATCGAGAGCCTTCGCGTCCATTGATACCTGGCCTTCGACATAGTTCAGAGATCCTGGCACCGCCTGATCCACGCTCGGCGTGGCCGAGGCGGGCAGCGAAAAAAGCGCGGCCAGAAACACGGTGGCGACTGTCTTCAATGCTGTCATCACCATTTTTTTATCCTCCAATCTCTTACTACATTAGATCGTCTCGTGCGTGGGTTCGATGCTTGGACTCGCGCAGGACCGTTCCGAACGTTGCTTGAATGTGCTGTTTTCATAGCTCCGCATCTCCCGAAGCACCTTCCACATTTCTCAGATACGCGTCGAAAAAACGCAGCATGAAGGTCGTATGCTTGCCAACTCCATCAAACGTCAGAACGGGGATGTCCGGGCGTATGGCCTTCAGCTTCGAACGCAATATTGTGCCGTCCACGTTTGGCAAGTTGTCTTCGAGGAGTACGCCGTCAATCGGTTGCTTGGTCATCAGGTGGATGGCCTGCCCTTCATCGCTCGCCGGCATTACTTCGTAACCAATCCCTTCGAGAGCACACGTCAGGATGGCCATGTATTCAGGATGGTCTTCGACACATAAGATTTTCATTCCGCTCATTATTTTTCTCCTATTGCAATGACCTGTATCGTGAATTGATTCCAGAACCTCGAGCGTCACACCGAGCCATGCATGAGTAAAACTCCGAGGAATCGGAACGGCTGATTGCGCTAGAGAGACGGCTTAGACAATAGGAGGCGGGCGATTGTAGTGGGAGCCTTTTGTATAAAGCGTCGAGAAGCACCGGGATGCTGGTGTCAGCTGAGTCGATTCGGCACCCGTGAAAAATAAGGAGGTTGTTTCGGCAGGAGCAATCCATTTCGAGCCGCTGTCGTCAAACCGCGGTCTCTGGTCGTGGTGAGAATCGACGCTGATCGAGGAGTGACCGGCAAACGTCGTCGGGAAACGCGGCGAGATACTCCGTGTAGCGAGTAGAGCAACGATTGCGACCCCGGCAAATGCGACTCGAATCCATATCGATCCGAGACCCCTCCGTCGCAAATTCGGCTCTGGCAACATGTGCCCACCCCTACAGTAGATGGATGAGCGGACGACGATTTTGGTTACTCGATATCTTTCCGAGTCCTTTTGCAGCGACGCAAAATGCTGAGGCACTGGCCTTTGTCGTCAAACACCCGTTGACGGCTGATCGGCCGTCGCCTGTCGCCTCCGACCCGACTCTCCCCTCCCCGCAACCTACTCCGCCCTTACCGATTGTCTTCGCAATGTGTTAAGGTACTCACACTTGTGAGTAATTCACTTCAAACCCCGTTTGACAGCGTCGAAAATGCGCATCAATACGTGCGACTTCTAGTCGAGGCCATCGCCGAAGCTAAGAACGAGATCGTAACCGACCTGGGCGCGGCCACGCAGGCCAAATTGGAACGCCGGGCACAAGCCCTGCAAATCGTACAGTTCAAGTTAGACAAACTGGAGAAGCACCTGCAAATCAGCAGCCGGTTGCTCAACGATCTGCGCAGCTTGCGACGGCTCTTATTGGAAGAACGCGCGCCCGGGCAAGATTCGGCCGCATAGATATAGATGCCGGGTGCGATTAGGCAGGCGGCGTTTTCCGGGTCACGCTCGCAGTTTTTCCGCAAACTTCTTCTCTAGTTTCGCCAGCTTTGGCGAAATCACGAACATGCAATAGGGCTGCCGCGAATTCTCGTTGTAGTAGTTCTGATGGTAGCCTTCGGCCACATGAAAATCTCCGGCCGGTTCAACCGCGGTCACGATCGGCTCGGGAAAAACCTTCGCCGCCGTCATCTCCGCAATCACATCCTCGGCAATCCGCTGCTGCTCTTCCTCGGTATAGAAAATTACAGAGCGATATTGCTCGCCCGTATCGTTTCCCTGCTGGTTGAGCGTGGTCGGATCGTGCACCGTGAAGAAGACGTCCAGCAATTCGCGATAGCTGATCTGGTCGGGATCGAAGGTGACGCGCACGACTTCCACGTGCCCAGTGTCGCCGTTGCATACCTGCTTATAAGTTGCCTGGTCGGCGCGTCCGCCCATGTAACCGGATTCGACGTGGGCGACTCCGGTTAGACGCTGAAACACGGCCTCAATGCACCAGAAACATCCGCCACCGAAGATTGCTGTTTGCTCTTTTGCCATGGACATTGGATGCGCCGGTGAGCCCGAAGTTTCGCAGTCGTATCAGCGGGAGACGCTGTTGGCTCTTAGCTTTTGGCTAAAAGCTAAAAGCCAAGGGCGAAAAGCTTCTGCCCTTACACCGACACGGTGAAAGAAGTTTCCGTGCGAGTCACCGGGCGGTAAAGCGTGTCGCGCTCGATAGCCTCACGACCGGCTTCCGTGATCAAGCGCACCAGGTCGTGCCGCCGTAAACCCTGGGGAGTCGTCGCGCCCGCATCGTGATAAATCTTTTCCTCAACTACTGTGCCGTCGATATCGTCCGCTCCGAAGCGCAGCGAAATCTGCGCAATTTTCGGGGTCATCATCTGCCAGTAAGACTTAATGTGAGGGAAATTGTCGAGCACCAGCCGGCTGACGGCAATCTGTTTGATATCGAGCATGCCGGTGGTCGTAAAAAGATGCTGCAGGGGTGTGTTTGCAGGATGAAACGCCAGCGGGATGAAAGTTTGGAAGCCGCCGGTCTCATCCTGCAAGGCCCGCAGTTTTAGCAGGTGGTCGACGCGATCTTCGTCGTTTTCAATGTGGCCGTAAAGCATGGTGGCATTCGATTTCAGGCCGATCTGGTGGGCGAGGCGCGCGGTGTCGAGCCATTGATTACCGTCGATCTTGTGATCGCAGATGATGTGGCGCACACGGTCGGAAAAAATCTCGGCGCCGCCGCCCGGCAGCGAATCGACGCCCGCTTCTTTCATTTTTTCCAGCGTCTCGCGGATCGTCAGCTTGGAACGCTTCGCCAGATACGCGACTTCCACCATGGTGAAGGCCTTCATGTGGACTTGCGGGTAACGCTCTTTCAGCCCGGAAACCAGGTCGAGAAAATATTGAAACGGCAAATCGGGATGCAGTCCGCCGACAATGTGAAACTCGGTAATCGCCTCGGTGTAGCCGGAAGCAGCCGTCTGAAAGGCTTCTTCAAGCGCCATGGTATAAGCGCCGGGAGTATCTTTCTTGCGGCCAAAAGCGCACAGACGGCAAGCGGCCACGCAAACATTCGTCGGGTTGATATGGCGGTTGACGTTGAAGTAGGCCTTGTCGCCATGCATGCGCTCGCGCACCCAGTTGGCCAGCCAGCCTACGGCGAGAATGTCGCCGGTTCCGTAAAGGACGAGCGCATCGGCCTCGTTCAGGCGCTCGCCGGCGAGGACTTTATCTTTGATTGGCTGCAGGCGCGGGTCGTCGGTTTGAAATGGGTGCGAAAGAGGCATCGCTATTGATGATACCGCAGGGAGCTATGGAAGTCTTCACAACCGCCAGCAGGCAGCGAACCCCGCCTGTCAAATCATTGAACAGACCACTTGAAGAATATTTCGTTGACTTTCGCCATCGCTATGGCAACATATAATTGTCATATAATAATCAGCGAGGGCTCCCATGCTCGATACCCGTGAAATCCACCCCTTGACCGATTTCCTGCGCAACCATAAAAAGCATGTCGCGCGGCTCAAAAAGACGCGAGCTCCGGAAGTGCTGACGGTGAATGGCAAGGCCGAAGTCGTGGTGCAGGACGCGGCCAGCTACCAGCTAATGCAAGAGCGCTTGCACCGCATGGAAACCCTTGCCGCAATTCAGGAGGGAATGGCGAGCGCGGAACGCGGCGAACTCAAGCCCGCCGCTCAAGTGTTGGACGAGATGCGGATTAAGTATGGCCTATCGCGTTAGTCTCGCCGCACCCGCCGAAGCGGATGCCTATGACGGCGGATGATGTCGATGAGTAGCCCGGTGCCCCAGGTTCGCGCCCGGTTTTGGGCGCTAACCTGGGTATCAGTAACCAACTATTCCTGCGCGGTGCCAGCGACGAGCGTGTTGTTATCGTCTTCGAGCATCATCCACTCCTTGCCGCTGTTCACGACGACCGTGCGGAAGTTCATCGTGCCCAAGGCCGAGATGATCTGGGCTGTGCCCTGGCAGTTGTTTTGTTCCGTATAGGTGCTGCCCGCAACTGGGCTAACCGTGATCGTGCCGGCGACGCTAAAAGTTTCGCTGCCGCCGGTGATGTTTCCCAGTCC
This sequence comes from uncultured Acidobacteriaceae bacterium, assembly GCA_963785265.1. Lineage (GTDB taxonomy): Bacteria > Acidobacteriota > Terriglobia > Terriglobales > Acidobacteriaceae > Acidiflorens. The sequence continues at coordinate 269,660 of CAWAUN010000002.1, forward strand.
GTTCAGCTTTAGCTGCCCCGCAATCGCCTCTATATCAAGCGCCGGAAAGAGTAGCCCGAGAAAGTTCGTGGCCAGCGTCTGTTTGACGCCAATCAGTCCGCATGGGGTTGTTCCCTGCGCCATGCCAAAACCGGGTTGCGCAAAGCCAGCGTCGGTCTGGATCATCTGGAAGCCTTTGTGGCTATCATCAAGAAAAATGTTGAAGTGGGCGTTGATAGTGTCCTCGGTCGCAAAGGTCAGCGTGCCGGTGCAATTCGACGCGATTGTATAGGTGCCGTCGAAGCCGCCGAAGGAGATGTTCCCGTTGACACTCATCGTCCAAGAACCGCTGAGGCCTCCCATGCCATCGGAGCTCATCTGTCCAAGGACGGCAGTAATCGTCGCACCACCCCCTGGCCTGCCATGGTAGTAGCCGTAGACGCCTTTCAGAGTCGCGGTTGAACAGCTCGCCGACGCCGGAATTGTTGCCACCATCGTCGCCAATAGAAAAGTCGAGAAAACCAGGGCCGGAAAACGCATTTGTTTGTCCTCCAGATTTCTAGCAGGTGTCACTTCGCCCGCGGAGCCAAGGAAATCGAGCGCTGGACGGGTCGACTGGTGCGCTCTGCTGCAAGCAATATTGCTAGCGAGCATACGGGTTGTCAAGCGAAAATAACGAAAATTCATTCCCGGTCGTCAATAGCCTATCGCGTTAGTCTTGCCCTCACCGCCGATGACGTCGAGGAGTAGCCCCGGACCACCCATTTGCGATCTAGAATGGGTCAAGCCGTTTGAAAGGAGCAAATCATGAATCGAGTCCTTATCACAATTTTCGCCGTCGCGTTGCTATGCGGAAGCCTGACCGCACAAACACCGCAGCCGAACAGCGGGAGCATGCCGCAAACCCCGTCCGCCGGGCAACCAGCGGCCCCAACGGCTTCAACGTCGGCACCCGGCAACACGCCGCCCAGGCTCGCGCCCGGCAGCGTCCTTCCCGCACAGCTCACAAAAAGCATCGATGCAAAAAAAGCAAAGACGGGCGATGAAGTCGTGGCTAGGGTTACGCAAGACCTCCGAACCAACGCGGGCGTGCTCCTCGTGCCCAAAGATACGAAGATCATCGGACACATAACTGAAGTCCAGCCGCGCAGCAAGGAGCAGAAAGAATCGCAGCTCGCCATCGTGTTCGACCGTGCCGTTCTGAAGAGCGGCGAAGCCATGCAGATGCCCATGACGATCCAGGCCATCATCGCGCCGCGGAATTCAGGCAGCTCCGCGTCCGGCAATCCTGGCATGGATCCCGGCGGAACGTCGCCATCGCTTGGGGGACGACCAGGACCGATGGGAGGATCGACTCCGACGGCTAGCGTTCCAAAAGCTCCACCCGACGCATCGCCGACTGCGGCCGGGCCGACTCAAGGGCAAGCGCCGATCACAGGAAATACGCAGGGCGTAGTGGGGATCGAGAACCTGAAACTTGCAGCCGCAGCGGATGCGAAACAAGGATCGGTGGTGAGTTCAGAAAAAAACAACGTTAAGCTCGACGACGGCACGCTGCTGCTGCTGCGCGTCAATTAGTAGCGCGATTCTGACTCGGCAACATGATATGCTATTTTTTAGCATTTGTTGTTATATCGTATACATGAGGGGCGCGTGAACATTTCCCTGACACCGGAACTGGAACGGATGGTGGACGACAAGGTAAAGAGCGGACGGTATGCCTCTGCTTCGGAGGTGATCCGTGAAGGTCTGCGGCTGTTGGAGGAGCAGGAACAGCTCAAACAGCAGCGGCTTTCAGAAGTGCGCCGGAAGATCGACCGTGGGATTGAACAGTTGGATCGCGGCCTCGGTATTTCGGGACCCGAGGCCAGGGCGCGACTGCGACAGCGGAGAAGCGTAAAGTAGCGGCAATGTCTGTTTATGTGCTGTCTCCCGATGCGCTGCAAGACTTGCAGGACATTTGGGATTTTGTCGCACTCGACAATGAAAATGCCGCCGACCAACTGGAGGATGAGTTCTTTAGCGCATTTGAGAAGCTAGCGCGCCACCCTCGAATGGGGCACTTCCGCCCGGATGTAACTGAGCGCGCCGTACGTTTCTGGCCTACCAGTTCGTATCTGATTGTCTACCGCGAACGCTCGGAGGTATTGCAAGTATTAGCGGTCCCGCACGGATCGCGCGATGTTCCAGAAATAATACGAAGAAGAGAATATCCGCCAAGCTAACGTCTAAGAAGCAGATCGCCAGCCACGAAGAAAAAGAACACCACCGAGATCACCCCGTTCATCGTGAAGAATGCGGCGTTAAGCTTGCTCAGGTCGTCGTGGCGGACGAGCGTGTGCTCGTAGGCCAGGAGCGCCGCGACCACAACTACTCCCGCAATCGCCAGTTTCCCCAAGCCGAAGGTAATGATCAGCGCGACCAGAAGCCCGAGCATCACGATGTGAAGGATGCGAGCGATGACGAGAGCGCTCCTGATTCCGAAATAGCGCGGCACCGAATGCAAATCATGGCTGCGGTCATAGTCATGATCCTGGCAGGCATAGATCACATCGAAACCCCCGACCCAGAACGTGACCGCGGCGGTGAGCAGAAGTATTCGTGGATCGAGTGACCCGCGAACCGCGATCCATGCGGCGGCCGGGGCGATGCCTAGAGCAAATCCGAGAATCAGGTGCGACCAGCGCGTGAATCGCTTGCTGTAGGAATAGAGAAGGATCACCGCCAGCGCCACCGGCGAGAGCATCAGCGTCAGGCGGTTCAACTGCGAAGCGGCGAGAACAAAAATTCCGCACGCGACCAGCACGAACACACTCACAAACGACGACGTCAACTGGCCGACCGGCAGGGCGCGCGTGGCCGTGCGGGGATTCGCCGCGTCAATCGACGCGTCGGCCAGACGATTGAAGGCCATCGCCGCCGAACGGGCCGAGACCATGGCGACAACGATCCAGGCCAGTTCCCGCCACGTGGGCATGCCGCCAGCGGCCAGCATGGCTCCGCAGAGCGCAAACGGGAGGGCGAAGATGGAGTGCTCCCACTTGATCATCTCCAGCGTAATTTTCAGATTTCGGAGGAGTGCCACGGCACAATTGTAAAGCAGCGGATGGCAGTAAGATGCTGGGGCAAAAGACTAACCACCAAGGGCACGAAGGAACACTAAGGAACCACTTAAGACGAAAAATCGCTTCGTGAGCCTTTGTGCCCTTGGTGGTTCATTGGTTTTCCGTGCCTTGCCTAGGATTCACCGCTCCTTCCACCAGCGGCACGAAACGGCAGCCTTCCAGAATCTTCACTTTGGGTTGTCCGCCGACTTTAGCGATCAAATGCAAATCCTGACTGGAGGACGGACCTACGGGCACGATCATGCGTCCGCCTTCGCGCAACTGCGCGAACAGCGCTGACGGCATCGCGGAGGTTGCGGCCGAAACGAGAACGGCATCGAAGGGCGCGTGCTCTGCCCAGCCCTGGGCGCCGTCGCCCACTGTGATGTGCACGTTGCCGTATCCCAAACGATGCAGCGTGGCTTCGGCCGTGGATGCCAGTGTCGCGTGGCGTTCCACCGAATACACCTCGGCCGCGAGCAACGAAAGCAATGCAGTTACGTAGCCCGAGCCCGTGCCTACTTCGAGAACGCGGTCGCCGGCTTCGAGAGCGAGGTGCTCGAGCATCGCGGCCACGATATACGGCTGGGAAATAGTTTGCTCTTCGCCGATGGGCAGCGGGTGATCTTCGTAGGCTTGTTGGCGAAAGGTCTCGGGGACAAACTCGTGACGCGGCACTTGGCGCATGGCGTCGAGCACGCGCTGGTAGCGAATCCCGCGCTCGGCGAGTTGCTTGCGAACCATGGCTTCGCGCTGGCGCTCGGGAGAATCGCGTTGGAAGGGGAAGGTCATGGCTTCTGCTGGCTCTGGACGGCCGAGGGCGGCCGTCCCTGCGTGGGTTAGTACGGGCCGATGATTCCGCCAATGCTGCGCGCAGCGGACGCCTCGGGCCGCGTCTTCTTCTCTTGCGCTTCGATCATGTCGAGATACTTGTAGGCCGATCCGGTATTGAAGAGGACGACCTTGTCTTCGGCGCTAAGGAATCCACTGGCGCGCAGTTTTTGGTAGGCGACGAGCGATGCGGCTCCTTCGGGCGCGGCGAATACGCCTTCCACGCTCGCCCAGTGCCGCATGGCCGCGAGAATCTCTTCGTCGGTCGCCGCCACCGCGGTGCCTTGGCTTTTTTCCAGGATGTCGAGAATCAGGTAGTCGCCGTAGGCTTTCGGAACGCGCAGGCCGGCGGCAAACGTCGCGGCATCGGTCCACATTTCGCTGGTCCAAATTCCTGAAGCGCTCTTTATTCCGGAAGAGCTCTTTGTCCCCGAAGCGCTCTTCCCTGCTTCCCATGCCTTGACAATCGGCGCGCAGCCGGCTGCTTGCACGGTAATCATCTTCGGACGCGCTTTCTTAGGGCCATCATTGCCGGTCCAGCCGAGTTCCTCCATCTCATCGAAAGCTTTCCACATGCCGATCATGCCCACTCCGCCGCCCGTCGGATAGATGATCGCTTGCGGAAGCTTCCAGTTCAACTGCTCGGCAACCTCATAGCCCATGGTTTTTTTGCCTTCGACGCGGAACGGCTCTTTCAGGGTCGAGACATCGAACCACCCTTGCTTATCTTTCTGTTCGGCCACCATGCGGCCACAGTCGCTGATCAGGCCGTCGACCAGCGTGAGGTGCGCGCCGTAGTAATCGCATTCCATGCGGTTCGCCAGGGGCACATCTTTCGGCATGAAGATGTGCGCTTCGATGCCCGCCGCTGCCGCGTAGGCCGCCAGCGCGCCACCGGCGTTTCCGGCGGATGGAGCGGCGAGCTTCTTCAGTCCATAATGCTTGGCCATGGTCACGGCGGCCGACATGCCGCGTGCTTTGAACGATCCCGTGGGATTCAGGCCTTCGTCTTTGATGAAGACGTTGGCATACTCGCGGCTCGGGAGCATGGGCGTGAATCCCTCGCCCAGCGTGACTGGCGTTTCATCTTTCGGAAGTTCGGGGAGAACTTCGGCGTAACGCCACATGCTGGCCACGCGGCGGGATAAATTTTCGGGAGGCAACTTCCCTTTCAGGCTGGCGAGATCGTAGCGGACGTAAAGGACCCCGCCATCTTTGGGGCAGATATTTTGCGGGCGGTCGGCGGAGAGATGCTCTCCGCAGCGGGTGCATTCGAGGTAGGAAATTCGCATCGAGGGAAGGATAGCACTTGGGCGCCTGGCTACAAGGTAAGCCCCTCAAGATGATCTACCTGCCATGTTCCATTTGTTTTCCGCAGGAAAGCTCGTCCCAGCTCGACGCACATTGTCGGGACTTCTCCCGAAGACTCACTGCAATCTTGGCTGTAAGTGAGAACCGCACGGCGATGCCACGGGTCGAAACCGACACGCGACATCAGAACTACTCTTCTTGCCGAGCGTATCCATTGCTGATCGTCCGCCTCCACTATTGCGAAGTCAAAACTTGCATGCGTATTTGGCCGTAATGGCCATCGGGTCAGATTCTTACGCATGAACTCGCGTCCACAAAAGTTTCCGCAGAAATCTACGAATTCCTGAGGAGGATGTCTCTTATCTGGTGGGTAAGGTCGCAACTCCAAAGGGACATAGTTTTCTGGCTGCGACGTAAAAAGGCCAGAGGTCCTATTTGCGACGGCCATATCGTTCCTTCTCCATCCCCGGTCTGCCGCCAACCGGGTGACAAACGTCTCGTAAACTTGGAACTCTTCCGATGTCGGGCCACGGTCTGTGTAGATCCGTAGGCACACCAGTAGGCCCGCCATTGCTGCGACGATGGTTAGGACGCTCACAGCGGGCAAGATTTTCATTGAGTTCGTCGCCTCAGGACTTGCCAGCAAAGATTCTACCCGAATGGTTGATGAACACAGACCACTGTGCCAACAATCCGGAACCCCTGCTGCAGCGGGGACAAGGGTGTTTCGTACTGGTATACCGGTCGACGGTACCCGTTACGCCGTCAATCTCTTGAGCATCTCATTCGCCCGCCGGAACCACGACCGCTCGCGGCGGCGCAGGTAGCCGGGCATGGTGGGCTTCTTATCGAGCACCTTCTGCGCCCATTCGCGGCCTTCGGCATTCCGTCCCTCGGAGGCCAGCAGATCCGCGAAATTCAAGTAAGTCTCGGACAACGTCGACGTGATTGTCACTTGCCGGAAGAGCGCCTCCGCTTTTTCTTTTTGCCCGGTCTTGGCGTATGCGTGGGCTAGCAATCCGGCGGCGCGCTGGAAATCATAGTCGGGTTCTTTGCCAACCACGCGCTCCAAGTCGGGCAATGCGGCTGCGGCGTCTCCTAGCTGGAGGGCGCAGACTCCGCGGCGGTAAAAGGGATCGAGGGTATCGGCTCGGGCGGCGATGGCTTTGTCGAAGGCGGCTCTGGCCTCTGCGAGCCTGCCATCGTCCATGTAGAGGTCTCCGAGTTCTTCGTAGTTTCCGGCTGAGGGATTGTCGTGGATCGCCGCTTCCAGTTCGCTGATGCGCCTGCGGCGCGGGAAGACTTTGAAGGACTGGCCTAGCAATCCGATGTCGGGCAGCGCCTCGACGGCGAGATAGATAATTGCGCCGAGCGGGCCTAGAAACAGGATGATGAAAATCCAGTAGGTATCCGGACGGCGGCGGATGAAGTGGACGATCGCCAGTCCCTCAAGGATGAAGCCGATGAGACCCCAACGAAATAGAAGGTAAATCAGAAATCCCATGTTTTGTTAGAGCCTAAGTAGGCCTAGCGTGAGATTACACATTTGTAGAAGACGGAGAAAGTGGCCGCCGGGTGCCGACGTAGCGGGTTCGGAGATGGCCGCATGCACGATTGGCCCTCATGAACACGATTGGCCCTCATGTATTTGTCATCCCGAGCAAAGCGAGGGATAACAAAACGATCTGGGCGGAGCCGAATTGCTCTCGGGTTGCATGGGGCAGAGCCCCGTCACCACACAAAACTCTACTCGGCTACTCTGAGCCGGTTCTGCCAGTGCGACCACAGGAACCATACGATTCCGGCCACCAGAAACGCTCCAATCACGGCGTCGAATTTGTGGAAGTACTTGCCCAGCGCGCGCCAGTTCTCGCCGAGTTTCATGCCGAAGTAGGCCAGCGCGAAACACCAGGGCCACGATCCCAAGAAGGTATAGATGTGGAATTTGCCGCGCGGCATGCGGGCGATTCCGGCGGGCAACGCGATAAAGGTGCGGATTACGGGCAGCAGGCGGGCGATGAACACGGCCATGTCTCCCCAGCGGAGAAAGAAGCGGTCGGCCCAGTCGAGTTCACGATGGCCCATCAGAATCCAGCGTCCGTAACGGACGACCAGCGGACGCCCGCCGTAACAGCCGATTTCGTAGGCGACTAACGAACCTAGATTGCATCCGATGGCGCCGGCGGTTGCCGCCCAGACCAGCTTCATCGCGCCGGTATAAACGAGGTAGCCCGCGAAAGGCATGATCAGTTCGGACGGCAGCGGAATGCACGCCGACTCAATCGCCATGAGCAGCGTAATGCCCAGGTAGCCGGTCGCCGCTACGAGGGAATTAATGAAGACGAACAGTACGGTTAGGATTTTCTCGGTCATGCGATCAGAAGCCAGTACTGATGAACAGGAGGTCCTTCGCTTCGCTCAGGATGACAAGCGAGCGAGGTCAGAACGCCCCTTCCTGAGTGAAGCTGAAGCCGGGCAGGGTTACTCCGTCGGCCGATTTTGCGACCTTCACCTTCACTACGGGAGCGTCGGGAGCGGTGACCTCGGCGGGCCGCAGCACCGCGTATTGCGTGAATACTTCGCTGTATACCTTGGTGACAAGGTGATCCTGGCCGGTTACGTCCTGGCGCCAGACTTGCCCGAGTTTGATGCTCTTCACGGCCACTGGTTTTGTCCTTAGTTGTCAGAGCTTAGTTCTCAGACTACTCACGGGGCGGCTAGCCCGTCAATTGCAGCGGAGTTACTTTGGGGGGATGGGCCCGCGGTTTGCGGACCGGGTTTTTGAGCGGTGTCGCTTGCTTACATCAACTGATCGTCACTCTAGGTTCACAGTAATGGGAATTGGACGCCGAGCGCTGCTAACGCTTCCTCCGTGTGCAAAACTATCGACACCAGAGTCCGCAGGCTTGCTTGCCTGCGGAGTCTGGGGCCGCAGAAATCAAATCCGTGTGAGTGCCTACTGGATTGTACCGAGCACCTTCCCGGCGAGTTCAGAGAGGCTCGGTACAAAGGACCAACCAGTCCCAAGGTTGACCGAGTACGGCGGAGTTGTCTGGATAGCAAACTCCCACGAACCATTGAAGTCGCTTCCCGTACCGCTGAGAGGCGTATCCGCAACGACCCAGTACTGGCTGCCACCAGTAATCGCTACTGGCGTGAAGTTTGCGACCGCAAGCGTACAGCAGGTTCCTTGCTGCCCCAGATTTGTTACGGTGACGGGGCCAGCCAGCAGCGTTCCCGGATTGCCACCAGAGTCCTCATAGAGACTGAGGTTTACTTGGTTCGCTCCTCCGTTATACACCACAGCAACCTGCACCTGATAGACGGTCGAGTTGGACTTCGGGGTAAAAGCCATTGCGTCGGATTGAGTTCCGCAGCAACTGTTTGGTCCTAAGACCGCCAAGCCTCGGGTATCGTCGTAACGATCAGTCTTCGAACTACCGAGGTTGTTGTAGATCGGTTTCAAAGTGACAGCGGGTTCGAGCGTCTGGGCTAACAGGGTCAGACTGCAGAGTGCAAAAAAACATAAAAGCGTCAGAGTCTTTTTCACGAATTTTCCTCCTTGGAAGGCGGGACGCACTAATGCCACGCGACTGAGCGCGTTATGTCAGTGATGAGGCTCACACCTTGGTGTGCGGTGTTTCGGCAACAGCCACTAGCGCAAAGCTGTCAAGGACCTTAACTGATGCAAAATCCAGATAGCACTCATCGCGTTTGTTACCATGAACCACGTTCAGGAGGAAACCGATGGCTCGCGGAAATGTGCCGCGTCAACCGAGTCGCAGCGGACGACAGGAAGGTGCTCGGCGGACGACGAATACGCAACTGAAGGCCGCACGCGTGAAGGACACTCCCGCGCGTCCCAACGCCGGTCGAGCGCCGGCTAAGCCCGTAAAGATTCCGAAGGCTGCCGCGCCGAAGAAGAAAGTTGCTTCGGCGGCGGGAGACGCGGCGAACCGCGTCTCCACCTATGATCCGTTGGCGCCGGAGCGCGTGCGGCAGATCATTGCCGGGCTTGACCAACTTTATCCGGGGGTGACTTGCGCTCTCACTCACCGCAGCGCCTGGGAATTGCTGGTGGCAACGATTCTTTCCGCGCAGTCGACCGATGTGCGCGTGAACATGGTCACGCCCGGGCTTTTTGCGAAGTATCCGACCGTCCAGGATTTCGCGGCGATCGAGCCCGAACAGTTACAGCCGGATATCTACTCGACCGGCTTTTTCCGCAACAAGGCGAAGTCGGTGGTGGGCGCGGCGCGAAAGATCGTCGCGGACTTCGGCGGGAATGTGCCGCAAACGATGGAGGAGTTACTGATCCTGCCGGGAGTGGCTCGCAAGACGGCCAACGTCGTGCTCGGAACGTGGTTCAAAAAGAATGAAGGCGTCGTTGTGGATACCCACGTCACGCGGATCTCGCGGCGACTCGAACTGACCAGGCAGGAAGATCCGAAGAAAATCGAGGAGGATTTGATGCGGATCATTCCTCGTGAGCGCTGGACGGATTTCTCTCACGAAGTGATCTGGCACGGGCGGAAGCTCTGCGTGGCGCGCAGTCCTAAGTGTGCCGATTGCGGCTTAGAGAAGCTATGTCACGCGGCGGATAAGACCTGGTCTACGGTTGAGATTCACAAGGATGCAAGGCCCTAGCTCGTTGCCAGAAACTGCAGATCCCTCGCTTCGCTCGGGATGACAAATCCTAATCGGCTTGGGTACAGTTTAGCTGCCGGTGTAGGAGAGCTCTACCACCGTGCAATCGTCGTTGAGCGGAGTGCCTCCGCAGAAATCGGCTACTGCGGTGAAGACGTCTTCCATCGACGCGCTCTTCCCGGCCACAGTTTCGAGGCGTTCGCTGTCGAACATGTCTCCGCGGGCGTTCTCTGCTTCGGTGACACCGTCGGTCACCAGGATCATGCGATCTCCGGGCCTCATCTGGCAGCGATCGCTTGAGTAGGTCGCATCCGCCAGGAGGCCTACCGGCAGATTGCCATGGGCCGGCCTTAGCACTTCATTATTGCCGCAGATCCACACCGGCGGGACGTGTCCGCAGTTGACGTATTCGAGATCTCCATCGTTGCGCAGGCGCGTGATGATCATGGTCGCGTATTTTTCACCGATGTGTTTGTAGGTGAAAAAGCGATTGACGGCGTCGACGATCTCCACCAGTGGCATGCCGGAAATGAGTTGCGAGTAGACCATGCCCTGGAGAATGGACGCGAGCAGGGCAGCCGAAACTCCTTTGCCGCTGACGTCCGCGAGAACCACGGCCAGCCCTTGGGGCGTGTTCACGGCTTCGAAGAAATCGCCTCCGATTTCTTTGCAGGAGAGATTGCGTCCGTTCACCCGCGCAAACGGAACCTCGGGCAGTGTAACCGCCAACAGACGCTGCTGAATGGAGGCTGCGATCGACAACTCCTGCTGGTAACGGCGTCCGGCTTCTTCGGCCTGCACCAGGCGCGCGTTCTCGACCAGTTGCGCGGCTTCTGTCGCGATGGCGCGCAGAATATCTTTACTTACGCCGGCGATATCGCGCGAGGCAAAACGCGAATCCACGTAGAGCGCGCCCATCACTTCTCCGCCGGCGGGTTGCTGCTCACGAGTGGTTTGCACCATGGGCTTGCGCAGAGGCATGCAGATCACGGTGCGCAGGTCGAAGGCAACAATGCTTTGCCGCTCCTTCACATCGACTTCCTTACTGGTGTCGGTGACCAGGTATTCGGAGTTCGAAGTCAACGCGCCGTCGAGGACGGAGCGGGAAATTGTCTTGTCGTCGAGCAGCGGATCGCCCTGTGAGTTGCGTCCGGCGGCCAGGGTCAGGGCTCCATCCGCGTCTCGAAGAAAAATGTATCCGCGTTCAGCGCGAGTCAATTTCAGTGTGGCATCGATCAACGTCATCAGGATTTCGTCGAGCACGCCGATGGTGTTGAGTTTGCGCGCCGCTTCCATGAACAGTGTGAGCTTTTCGAGGTCGCTGGCTTCCGGGGCGATCTGAATGCCCGAGATCTGGCTCAGGAACTCGCGCGCCGTGTTCGAGGTGGTGTGCAGGGGGTGGAAGATCAGGTACGCAATATCGCGCGCGCCGAATTCCAGCCGGTCGTTGCGCTGCAGCTTGTGACGGTCAACTTTTTCGCCGTTGACGAAGGTACCGTGCTTGCTGCCATTGTCTAAGACGAAAAACTCGCCGTTTTCCGAAATGATGGAAGCGTGCTCGCGCGATACGCGCGGGTCGGCAATCACCAGGTCCCGATCGACTTTGCGGCCCACGGTGTAAGGCGTGTGGTTCAGCGACAGCGTCTGCTGATCGCTTCCCTGCACAAAGATCGCGATGGGAAAGATGCTGGATATGCCCGAGTGCGAAGTAGCCGACATGTACCCTGAATTCCCCCGCGGCCATTATGCCAGCAAAAGCGCCAGTCCCGGCACGGGCCCCCACAGCATTCTACGACGAGCCCGGCTTTGCCGGGGCAGGAAAAGTCCTCTGATTCTGATAATGATAGAGCAGCATCAGGGCAGCTACTGCCAGGGGAATCTGGAGCGATGTCCAAAGAGGAACGGCCCAGCCGCGCTCGACCGTCTCCCGCGGCAAAATGAACGAAAGGCCCGCCAGCGCAATCGACGAGATCCACGGCCAAGCAATCAGGCCAATCGTGATGACGGACAGAAAGCGATTGGCGACACTTCGACGCCATATAGTCTGGCGTTCTCTGAGCATGACCAGCAACGCTGGGATCAGAAGGACTTGATTGTAGGGGCGGTAGGTAGGCTCGATGAGGATGGTGATGGCCAGCACGAGACTAAGGGTCAACGCGAAATGGTCAGTGTTCTCCGTGTGCCGGCGCTCCCGCCAGCAAGCGACTAGCAAGGCCGCGAACGCCAGGAACTCGAGAACTCGACTCCAGGGAGTGCCAATCAGTTGCTCCATCACCGACATCTCGCCGGTATAGTTCCGATATTCGTGAACGGCCTGCAAAAAACGGGGGATCCAATGTGGGAGGTACCACTCCGAGGCCGCACACATGATGACCATGACCAGGAGAAATGACGCCGCCCACCGGTAGCGGCGGCGCCAGTCGGCGAGCGTCCAGATCGTTAACCAGAGCAACAATAGGACGACGAGTTGCGGCTTGATAGTGGTCAACGCCAGCAAAATACCGGCGGGGATGGGGCGGTCCGACGCGAGGAGCGCCATCGCGACTGCCAGCAGAGAAACCACCAAAAGGGTCATATTCTGGACCTTAAGGCCCTGCACGACGGGAAAGCTCCCAACGGTGAATACGACGAGGCCCGCCTGCATCCACAGCGGGACGGACCAGCGCAGCACGCGCAGCCATAGCGGAATCGTGGCCAGCGTGAGCCCGAACAAGACCCAGAAAAATCCTTTGCGCACGACCTCAAATGGAAGATGGATGGTGGGCGCAAGCAAGAAGACTACATACACAGGGTAGTAGAATCCCTGTTGGTAATTTCGATCTCCGGGTGAATCCGGATCGAGCGTGCGGCCGTAGAATCCAGCCTGAGCTTCGCGCGTGATCTCGGCACTATAAGGGTCCCGGCCATCGAGCAGCAGTTCCCTGGCGCCCAGCCAGCGGGGATAGAGGTCGGAAAAATTGCCGCGCGGGATGCCGTGTGCTGCAGCATAGCGGACCTGGTGCGCTATCAAAACGCGGTTGACATAAGTCCACATGCCTGCCGCGCACAGGAACGCCAGTAATGGCCATCTCCAAGCACGGAAAAGCGCGAAGTAATCCCCACTCACGCTGGTACCTCCGCTGGAGCGGGGATCAGAACCATTCTCACGTAAAGCCACAAGAGAACGAGCGAAAACCAGAAAAAACGATCGACCGCAAACAATAAGAAGATGTAGAGCGGGGTCAGAAACAGAAGGACAAGTAACAAAATCCTCGGTGGGTCGATTTTCGTCGCTCCAACACCAACCGTGTGTGAAAGCAAAAGAAGCACCATAGGAAGCAGCAGAGTAAGGTCATAAACAATCGCATGAAAACTGATAAGGATGGTAGTGACCGCGGCCAGACTGGAGGTGAAGAGGATGGAGTCTCGCCGGTTGCGGACGCGGTACAGCGCCACAAAGAACACCGTCGCCGACGATGCGAAGATAAGCAGAGTGGTCCACGAGGCCGATGCGCGAAGTCCGGGTAAATTCGCGAACAGGCCGCGGAGGTTCGGTGCAGCCTGCGGGCCAAAGCAGCCGGGGCAAACTGTTTTTTCGACGCGGAGAACAAACCGAAGGTAGTCGAGCGGACCGCGCCAACCCATGATTGCCACCGAGATGCCAGCCAGAGCCAGAGCGACGGGCGCAAAGCCGAGGAGAACACGCCAGCGCCGAACCGCGAGCAGAATGACCACCGGCACAATCAGGTGAGGCCGGAAGAGGCCAGCGGCCAGACCCGCGCCAGCCAAAGCATCTTTCCCCCGGTCGAGGCAGACGACCGCCAGCACGAACAGGAAAAGCAGCAGAATCACGTCTTGCCCTTGAAAGATTCCGCTGACCACCGGAAAGAACGCAGTGGCGCCCAGACCGAGGACGAGCGGAGGAACAGCCCCGAGTTGAGGGAATTGCCTTCTGAGAATAAGCACGCTAATGGCCAGCATGATCAGGTTGAGTGCAGTCCAAACGAGGTAGGCCGGCCAATACTCCAACAGCGTGAAAGGCACGAACAGAAGTGCTTCGAACGGTGGGTGGTTGTAAGGCACCGGTCCCAGGCGGGTGGGGACGTGGGTAAAGCCGGCCTGCGTGCGATATTGAGTATCTGGATTGTAAAGATCGGAAGCTTGGCCGTTTCGCAGGAGGAGACCGCTCATGTAGTAGATGGTGAAATCCTGGTATCCGTTGCGCAGCGACGACAGCTGCTGGAAAGGCAGAAAAAGGTTGCAAAATGTCATCGCAAGCAGAAAGACGGTGATGAAAAACCTCCGCTTTTGGACGAACTCAGTCATGAGGAGCTTTTATCGACAACTGATTCTATAATCCCGTCCAAATGGTGACGCTCGCACTGCATCGCTGGAGCATACCTCGCTGGAACGGACGTGGGATTTTCGGCGGCATCCTTCTGTTTGGCCTGCTCGCGATGACGGCGCGCTCGGCGGTCGATCCCGATCTCTGGTGGCATCTGCGCACCGGGCAGTGGATCGTGGAAACCGGCCACGTACCTCACTCCGATCCTTTTTCCTTCACTCGTGCCGGGCACGCTTGGGTGTCGCACGAGTGGCTCTCGGACGTCCTCTTTTATGAACTCTGGACGCAGGCTGGCCCACCCGTTCTGATCGTATACTCCGCGATGATTACGACAGTGGGTTTTTTGCTCCTTTATCTGCGCTGTCTTTCCCGGGGAGCAAAGCGCCACTGGGCAGCCGCCGCAACTGCTCTAGGTGCATTGGCTGCCGCTCCCTCCTGGGGCGCGCGGCCGCAGATGTTCACCTTTACTCTGGCCAGCTTGCTGCTCTGGCTGGTCGAACGCGGCGAAGAGCGTCCCTGGCTCTTGTTTTGGATACCACCTCTTTTTCTCCTTTGGCTGAATCTGCACGGCGGGTTCGCGCTTGGCCCGGCCTTATTGTTGGCTTATGGTCTCGGGCTGATTATTGAAACGGCCACCGGCAACACGCCGTGGCAAGAAGCGCGGCCTATGGTTTTGCATGTGCTGCTGCTTCTGCTGGTTTGTTTGGCGCTCGTGCCTCTGAACCCCAGCGGCGCTCATCTCTATCTGTATCCGTTCCACACTTTGCTCTCGTCCGGGATGCGGTCGTTCATCGGCGAATGGCGCTCACCGGATTTTCATGAAGGTCTCTATCGCCCGCTCCTGCTCGTATGGCTGCTGCTTCTGACCGCACTTGCGAGTTTCCGCTCGCGGCCCAGGGGACGTGTGCTGGTACCTTTGCTGGTTACCGCATTCGCCGCCTTGGACGCTGCCCGCCACGTTCCGATCTTTGTCTTGCTGGCGATTCCGGTGATTGCCGCCGCTCTCCCCGTTGCAGCCGACAATCGCGCCCACGTCGCGAAAAGCGCGAGGCGTAGGGCGCCCATCTCTTTGCGGTTCAGGCTATTTTTCAACGCGGCCGTTCTCGTTCTGCTGGCGGCGCTTGCCGCAGTGAGGTGGGTTAGTCTGGCCCACAGCCAGGATGCCCGCGAGGCCCGGCAGTTCCCTCAAAAAGCGGTCGCCTTCCTGCGTTCCGCTAACTATCCGCGGAACATCTTCGTTTTCTACGACTGGGGAGGCTACGCGATCTGGAAACTCTATCCTGAATATCGCGTATTTGTGGACGGCCGCGCGGACCTCTATGGCGACGATTTGATGCGCCAGTCGATTCGCACAGTGATGGAACTCCGAACCGGCTGGCGAGAGATTCTCGACCATTGGAATGTCGACGCCTTACTCGTGCCTCCTTCGTGCGCGGTGGCCCAAGCCCTGCTTCTCGACCCCAATTGGCATGCGGCGTTTAGCGACTCGAAGGCGATCATTCTGCTCCGGGCCCCGTCTGCCCCCGAAAACACGGGTATTTCCACAAATCCGTCGTCAAAAGGGCAAGAAAGTGAAAAAATGTTTCCCAGAGCCGTCCGGAATCTGCGAAACTAGGGCCCATACTAGAAAACGGTTACCCAGTTGGTTCCGGTTGGGATCTTGGGGCGTACGGTTCGGAGGAGTCTAAAAATGACAGATTTCTGCAAGCTCTTGTGGCGCAATGAAGAAGGGCAAGATATCGCGGAATACGCCGTGATGCTTGCCGTAATTCTTGTAATCGTAATCGGTACGGTGCGTCTGATTGGCAGCAACGCGAACAATGTGTTCTCGTCGGTCGCCAGTTCAGTCGGCAGCCAATAGGCATCACGAGCACAGCTAGCGGGTCGCGCGCGGCGAGAGCATACCGCCGCGGTAGGGTGCCTGTCCGGAGATGCTTTCCGGAAGGAGAGGAATGAATCGAAGCCGGTTGTTGATGATCGGGGGCTTGGCACTGGCGATCGGCCTGCTCGTCAGCTATGCGGTCTATACCCAGATGCAGGCCGCCGCGGGCAAAACCAACACCGGGAGTGCAGCGCAGGTCGTGGTCGCGGCCAACGATATTCAGGTTGGCACCAAATTGGCGGCCAGCGACGTCACGACCGTCACGATTCCCGCGACCGCTATCCCTCCCGGGGCGTTCTCCACACCCGCGAAGATCCTGGGCCGAGGCGCAATTCTGCCGATGAACAAAGGCGAATTTATTCTGCCCGGTAAGCTGGCCGCCGTAAACGCCGGAGCCGGCCTGCCCTCGATGATCCCGCCAGGAATGCGCGCCGTCTCGGTACGTGTCAACGACGTGGTTGCGGTGGCCGGTTTTGTGCAGCCGGGCACGCGCGTGGATGTGATGGCTACCGGGAATCAAGGGCCTGGCGGAACTCAAACCAGCACCGTCCTCGAAGATGTTCTGGTCCTCGCTGTCGGCAAGAGCTTGGACCGCACTTCCGCTGAAGCGCAAGTCGCCCCGGTGATTACGGTCCTGGTTTCTCCCGGCGACGCGCAGCGGCTGGCGCTGGTTTCGCAGGAAGGCCGCATTCAGCTATCTTTGCGCAATCCCCTGGATACAAAACAGGGAGGCATCAGCGCGACACGGGTCAGTTCACTGTATCCGGGCGAAACGCCCGAGGTGAAGGTGTCCAAACCCAGGGTGCGCAAGGAAGTCGCGAAAGTTACGCCGCCCGCGCCTTACGAAGTGGAAATGATCCGTGGCAACAAACGGGAAGAAAAAAAGTTTGATACGACACCGCAGCAATAGTTCGCGCAGGCTCGTCTCCTTGATGTGTATGCTGGTGCATCCTCGCAGAGGCCCGAATTGATTAAATCTCTTATGCTCGTCGCAACCGTTTTGCTTTTCGTTGCGACCACGATGTTCTCGCGCACGATGGCTTTCGACGGCAGTGCACCTACGCCGCCGGCAGCGCCGCCAACTTCTGCGCAAAACCAGAATTCGCAGAATCAGAGCTCTCCAAATCAAGGTTCGCAGAATCAGGACAACGCGCCGTCTTCCCCCGCGACCACCTCTACATCTGGCCAGAGCGTGACCGCGGGCGCCGCTCCGCTGCGCGTGATGGTGGGGAAGTCTTTGCTGATTAACACCACCGAAAGATTGAAGCGCGTCTCGGTCACTGACCCATCGGTAGCGGATGCGCTCGTCGTCACGCCCACGCAGGTTCTGGTGAACGGACTTTCTCCGGGCGAGGTTTCGCTGCTCATCTGGGATGAACTGGAGCGCTCGCGCAGCTTCGATCTTCGGGTGGATGTCGATATCACGGCTGCTTCCGAAGAAATGCATCGCCTGTTCCCGAACGAGGAGATCAGCGTGACGCCCTCGCGGAGTGCGATCGTTCTCTCCGGTCACGTCACCACCGAGGACGTCGCCAAGCATGCGGGTGCGCTGGCGTCGGCTTATTCCAGGAATGTGGTCAACGTGCTGACCTTCGGCCCGGTCGGGGCTCAGGAAGTGCTGCTTGAAGTCAAGTTTGCCGAAGTCGATCGCACGGCGATGACCCAACTCGGCATCAATCTGTTCTCAACCGGCGCGGGAAATACCCCTGGGAGCATAACCACCGGCCAGTTCGGCGGGGTAACCGGGCTGGGTAACATATCCGATACGGGCTCGCTGACCCCATTTCCCACCACGGCAACGGTAACCAACGCGCTTAACCTGTTTTTCTTTAACCCGTCGGTTCACCTGGGCGCGGTGATTGAGGCTCTGAAGACGCAAAATCTTTTACAGATTCTGGCCGAGCCCAACTTGATCGCGGTCAATGGCAAGGAAGCCAGTTTTCTGGCCGGAGGAGAATTTCCCTTCCCGGTGGCGCAGCAAAATGCCACCGGAATCGCCACCGTTACCATTCAGTTTCGCGAGTTCGGCGTGCGCTTAAAGTTCACGCCCGTGATTCAGCCGAACGGCGCCATCCACCTGCATGTGGCTCCCGAGGTTAGTACTCTGGACTTCGCGGACGCAGTAACGGTGGCCGGAACGACCATACCCGCCATCAGCACGCGCAAGGCGGAGACTGAATTCGAACTGCAGGATGGCCAGAGCTTCGTCATCGCGGGCCTGCTCGATAACCGAGTCACCAATACTGTTAACAAGATACCGGGGCTGGGCGATATCCCCATCCTCGGCAATTTCTTCAAAAGCAAGAGCATCCAGAAGAGCAATTCGGAATTGATGGTCTTGTGTACGGTGCACAGGGTTGCGGCCGCCGTCGAGGCGCCGAAGGGCCCGGCGATGCCGCTGCCTGATCTCGACAAGGGCAAGTTTGATGGAAAAAAGCCCGCAGGCAGCAAGTAAAATCGGGTGATCGGGTGATCGAAAATCAAGAGCCTCTGACTTCAGATGACCCGATGGTGAGATGGCCCGATCTGAGGTAGCCGTAGTTTTGGAAAGGGTATTGGGGACCGAGTCATGCCGGAATTGTCAGTAGCCGTGTTCGCCACGGACAATGACCAGCGCGCCGTGCTGCAGGTTCTGGTCGACGGCACCAGCGTGGCTCGCACCGTGTGCAGTCATGCTACTTTGCCTCTGGCTGCCAACGACCCGGTCATCCGCAAAACTCAAGCCTTGGGACCCGATGTGGTTCTGGTGGATATCGCGGCGGAGGGCATCACTCCGGCGCTGCGGGCTATTGAACTGCTCCACCAGGAACTTCCGGACTCCGCCGTGTTTGCGGTCGGCCCCATGACGCAGCCGCAGTTGATTGTCAGTACCATGCGGGCCGGAGTGCGCGAATACATTGAGCGCCCCACCAACACCACCGATCTGCTCGAAGCCTTTGTCCGCTTGACCGCGACTCGCCGCAAGCCTGGACGCGAAACTTCCCGGGGAAAGGTGTTCACGGTGGTGAATGCAAAAGGGGGCAGCGGCGCTACTACTGTCGCGGTGAATCTGGCTCTGGCGCTGCAGTCGATCCACCACAGCACGGCGCTGATTGACCTCGCTCCCCTCGGCCATTGCGCTTTGCATCTCAATCTCAAGCCGGCATTCACGGTCGCGGACGCCATCGCGAATCTGCACCGTCTGGATGCGTCGTTACTCGACAGCTTCATGGCGCGTCACGACCGCGGATTGCAGGTGTTGGCCGGCCCAGCCATTCCCACGGCTATCGAGCCCGCGGCCTCCGACTTTGCCCGCTTGTTTGACACCATCGCCGGCCTCTTTCACTACATTGTGGTGGACGCTTCTTCGCGGCTCGACAGCGCGACTCGCCTGTGCAGCAACCTCTCGGAGAAGATCCTGCTCATTGCCCACGCCGATGTAGCTTCCCTGTGGAGCGCCGGAAGGGTCGCCCAGTATCTCGGCGAGAGCGGCTCCCGCGACCGTTTTGGCCTGGTGTTGAATCGTTATCGCAAGGTGGCGGGCTTCAATGAAGCGGAGACCGAGGCTGCCATCGGAGCGCCCGTGCTTTGGCGGATTCCTAATCAGTACTTCGCCGTCTCGTCCGCCATCGATCGCGGCGTTCCCTTGATGCAGCAGGGAACTACAGAAATTTCCCGCTCCATTTCCGGACTGGCGGAATACTTGACCAGGGACGATTTGGAAGTGAAGCGCACCGCGTGGTCGCTGTTTAAGACAGTGTAGGAAAAAGCTCTCAGCTCCAAGCTCTCGGCTCTCAGCTAAAGGCCAGCACTAAGGCCAATAGCGAATGGCTGAGAGCTGAGAGCTGAGAGCTGAGAGCTGAATTTTTATGGCCAATTTACAAGCCTTCGAACGGAGCGAGTACCAGCAGGTCAAAGCCGACCTGCATCGCAAGATCCTCGATCGCCTCGACCTCGAAAAACTCGGCCGCACCACCGGAGATTCGGCGCGCGAGGAAGTTCTCATCCTCATCCGCAGTTCGGTGAACAGCGAAGCGGTTCCGCTCAGCTTCGCCGAGCGCGAGCAGTTATCGCGCGAGATTCTCGACGAAATTTTTGGCTTGGGCCCGCTCGAACCGCTGCTCAAAGATCCCACCATTTCCGACATTCTCGTCAACCGCTTCGACCGCGTCTACGTGGAACGCTCCGGCAAGCTGGAAATTACCGGCTTGTCGTTCAAAGACAACCAGCATCTCATGCAGATCATCGACCGCATCGTGTCGCGCATTGGGCGGCGCGTAGATGAATCTTCGCCTATGGTCGATGCCCGCCTGCAGGATGGCTCGCGTGTGAACGCCATCATTCCGCCGCTGGCGCTTGATGGCGCGTGCCTCTCGATTCGCCGCTTTGGCCGCGATCCCGTCACCGCGCGTAACATGCTCGAAAACAAAACCCTGACCGAGCCCATGCTGGAATTGCTCTCGGCCGTGGTCAAGGGCCGCCTCAATGTGATCATTTCTGGAGGAACCGGCGCCGGCAAAACTACCGTCCTCAATGTCCTCTCCGGATACATCCCGAATTCCGAGCGCATCGTCACCATCGAAGACGCGGCCGAATTGCAGCTCAAGCAGGAACACGTGGTTCGTCTCGAAACCCGACCTCCCAACATCGAAGGCAAGGGCGCGGTCCGCATGCGCCAGCTCGTCATCAACAGCCTGCGTATGCGTCCCGACCGCATCGTGGTCGGCGAGGTGCGCGGTGAGGAAGCGTTCGACATGTTGCAGGCCATGAACACCGGCCACGAAGGCTCGCTCACCACCGTCCACGCCAACTCTCCGCGCGACGCCCTGGCTCGTATCGAGAATATGGTGTCCATGGCCAATCTGAATATTCCCGAGCGCGCGATTCGCCATCAGATCGCGAGCGCAGTCCATGCCGTAGTCCAGGTGGCGCGCCTCTCCGACGGTTCGCGCAAAGTCATCACTGTTTCCGAAGTCACGGGGATGGAAGGCGACATGATTGCTCTGAGCGACATTTTCGTTTTTGAACGCAGCGGGATCGACGAGAGCGGCAAGGTGCGCGGCGTCTTCCATTCCACCGGCCAGCCGCCGCATTTCGCCGAGCGTCTCGCCACCGCCGGTTGCCGCCTGAGCCCCGCGCTCTTCGAGTCCCGGATGGAGATTTAGAAGATGCCGCAGCTCCTTATCGCCTTTCTGGTATTTGTCGTGGTTAGCCTGGCCGTCTTTGCCGGCATGTCTTTGTTCGATCAGCGCAAGGCTCAGGCCCGCGTTTTGCGCGATCGCCTCTCCGCAGTGAAGGAGCCGCTCGAACAATCTTTGCCCGACGCGGCCCTTCTGCGCGACGAAGTGCTCAGCCGCATTCCCGCGTTCGATACCTGGCTGCGCCGCTCGGAGCGGGTCACTGTTTTGCAGAAAATGCTCGCCCAGGGCAGCGTGGATGTTCGCGCCGGAAACTTCCTCATGCTGTGTGCGGTTTCGGCCGTGGCCTTCGGCCTCGTCGCTTACATCGTGGGCGGCAAACTGCTATTCGGATGGGCCGGTATCGTGCTCGGATTTTTTATTCCCTACGCTTATGCCTCGCACCGGCGGACCAAGCGCTTCGCCAAATTCGAGGAAAAGTTTCCCGAGGCCATCGACACGCTGGCCCGCGCCGTCCGCGCCGGACACGCCTTTACCACCGCTCTCGAAATGATTGCCAATGAAGTCTCCGAACCGGTGGCCGGAGAATTCCGCCAGCTCTACGAAGAACAAAAATTCGGACTCCCGGTGCGCGATGCCCTGCTGAATCTGGCCGACCGCATTCCGCTGGTCGACGTCAAGTTCTTCGTGACGGCCGTGATGTTACAGCGCGAAACCGGCGGCAATCTGGCCGAGATTCTCGACAACCTGTCCTACGTCATCCGCGAGCGTTTCAAAATTCTGCGTCAGGTGCGCGTCCACACCGCCCAAGGACGCCTCACCATGGTCCTGCTCATGGCGCTGCCGCCCACCATTGTGGTCATCATGATGACCATCAACCGCGGCTTCATTCAACCGCTGTTCACCGATCCACTAGGACACGCCTTGATCGTCGGCGGCATCACGTTGCAGACGATCGGCTACTTTTTCATTCGCAGAATTATCAGGATACAAGTTTGAAGAACATAGAGTTTTGGTGTCCATCAGTCGCTAGTCGTCAGTCGCTAGTCGTTCGGAGATTTTGCCAACGACTAGCGACCAGCGACCAGCGACCGCAGTATAAGGTTTAATCATGCCGCAGGCGCTTCTACTCGCGATTATCGTCTTCGTCACCATCGTGGTGATCGTGTTCGCCTTCGGCGCGGCCACGGTCATGCCGTCGTCGGTGCTCGGATCGCGCCTGCGCGAAATCGGCTGGCAACGCCCCAAGACCGAAGCCAGGCCCACCATCCGCGAACGCATGCAGCAGGCTCTCGATCCGCTGAGCCGTGCCTTACCGCTTTCGCCCACGGACGTTTCGCAGACGCGGCTCTGGTTGATTCAGGCGGGATATCGCAACGCCCAGCACGTCACCATCTACCGTGGTTTGCGCGTCCTGTTCGCCGCCATCGGCTTCGTCTCGGCTTTTGCGTTCACCGAATTCAATTCGCCCCTGCTGCTCGTCGGCATGACCGCGTTCGGCTTTTTCATTCCGCGATTCCTGCTCAAAAAGAAGCTGGAGGCGCGCCAGCGCCGGATTCGCCTCGGCCTTCCCGATGGATTGGATTTGACCGTCATCTGCGTGGAAGCCGGCTTGTCTCTCGATCAGGCTATGATGCGCGTGGGTGAGGATCTACGCACCGCGCACCCCGAACTGAGCAACGAATTCCACCTCTTCGACCTCGAAACTCGCGCCGGCAAACCGCGCGTCGAAGCGCTCCGCAACCTGGCCGAGCGCACCGGAGTCGATGACATTCGTTCGCTGGTCGCAACCCTGATTCAGACTGACCGCTTCGGAACCAGCGTGGCCCAAGCCCTGCGCGTGCATTCCGATTCTCTGCGTACCGAGCGCCGCCAGCGCGCCGAGGAACAGGCCGCCAAGACGACCGTCAAAATGATCATTCCCCTCGTCCTGTTTGTCATGCCCTCGCTGATTTTCGTCACCGTCGGGCCGGCCATCATTCAGTTGATGCATGTATTCGCGGGAAAACGGTAAGGACAATTTGTAATTGACAATTTGTAATTGGCAATTTGTAATTTGTAATTTAAAATCCCCGGTCGACTTTCGGTTTCAAATTACAAATTACAAATCACCAATTACAAATTCCCGGGAGTTCTCATGTCCCCGCGCGGGCCCAAGGGATACGCTTTTAACCGCACCCGCACCACTTACCTGGCAACCGACCTCGTGATCGCGCGCACCCACTGGTCCCGCTTTCGCGGTCTCATGGCTACCGACTCGTCGCGTTTCTCGCGTGGCCAGGGACTATGGATTAATCCATCCCACGGCATCCACACTTTCGCCATGCGTTTCCCGATCGACGCCATCTACCTTGACCGCGACCGAATCGTCATCCATGTTGAAGAGGATCTGAAGCCCTGGCGCATGGCTGCTGTGCGCATCGCCGCCGCGTCCGTGCTCGAGGTCCCCACGGGCACCATCCGCGAGTCATTCACCGTGCTCGGCGACCAGGTGGATATTTCTTTCGAAGAACGTCCGACTCACATCAAGGCCGCCTGAATCAAGCAGCAACAGTTGACTTCCAACCAGCCGACTAGTCGTTACCCATCTGGCCCGCGCCCGCTGCGAATACTAGCGAGCCAGTTGTCGAACGTGCAGTTCTTGGCCGATCTGCGTCCGGAGGCCGGTTCCCGGCAAACTTCAGCTCCGTTTTCTTAATCATTTGCGGCCACAAGGAATCCGGATCGGAATCGAAAATCGTTCCTGCATCTGCCGGAAAAATGAACCACGCCCCCAGTTCCAACTCCTTCCGCAGTTGAGCGTTAGTCCATCCGGCGGCGCCCAGATAAACATGAAAACTGCCAGGGTCAGGTCGAGCCGAGATGGTTTGCTGGAAGCTGGGCTTCGTGGAAATCATGTAAACCGCACCGAAAATGTGCTCTGCTCCTTCGACCTTCGCCGGCGACTCGACCAACGCAAACACCGATGGTTCTACCGGACCTCCCGAATAGACCGGGTCGGAACGGTTTTTCGCCGCCTTGATTCCCTCCAGCACTCGCGACATCGGGAGATCCGTACGCCGGTTGAGAATCAATCCGACCACACCTCCGGCATCGTAGCGAACCAGCAGGACTACGGTCTGAGCGAAATTCGGATCGCCGAGTTCCCGGCTCGCCACCAGCAACTTCCCAGCGCCCAGATCCTTGGCGTTCCTCGATTGAACCGGAAGAAAAGATTGGACCGGAAGAAAATTGGATTGGACAGGAAGAAAAACGGCCGACCGGATTTCGTTTTTCGCGCGGAAATACCCGAGCGACCCATCGGAGACAAGCGCCGAAGCCTGCGGCCACGAATTCGGCGTCGGTACATCACCCTTGATCTGAACGTTGAACCTTCCCGCCGCAACGAAAGCAATAATCGTGGCCAGTATCGTGAAAAAGCACAATTTGTATAAAAACATGGCTGCTCTCCTCATCAACCTCAACAATTAGAATCGTCGCGTCCGTCCGTCGCACTCTTCAAAATTCGAATGATCGCAATGATTGTGTTCCAATTCCGAGTGGTAGCTGGCACGCCGTACAGTTTGTCGATCTGGCCAAGATAGCCGATGGTCTTCATGTGACGACGGTACATTCCGAACACGAACTGCCCTTCGGACGCCATCACCCGTACCAGCCACTCGCCGTCTGAGGGAAACATGACTGGAAGCGCCGCCCGGACGCCTCCGGCTTTCGACAGGATACTCACGAACCGGACAACATCCGGGGGTGATGGCTGACTTCCAAATGGATTCTGCATCTCCAGTCGCATAAGATCGCGGCCATCGCACAGCACAATGTGCGCTTCGAACGGCAGCTTGCGAGCCAATGCGGCACGGAATTTTGCTCGAGATCCAGGTGTACGAAGAACAGGTTTACGAATAACAAAAGTGCCCGCAGCACCCACGTTCACGACATCATAGCCGCGCAGCTCTCGTGCCAGAACGCTCGGGCGAAACGTTCTGTGTCCGCCAACATTGACACCCCGGAGGAAGACAACAAGGGCCATACCCGGATTATGAAGAAAAAAGCTAAGGTGCGCTATAGCAGCCTATATTTACAACTGCCGCATATTTGAGCGCATCCTGTCTGTAGTTGGCGAAAAATCGCGGTATCGCCCATCGAATCGTTCTGAGTGTAATGGCCTGTTAACAACAGCCCATCTTGATTTCACTGGAAGACGGCCCACATCACCCAATTAAGGGGGATGATGAATGCGGAAATGGCGGCCCATTTCCGTTCCTTTCCCTCGCCAAGGAAGGCGGTAACGATTGCGCCAGTTGCGAAAGTCAGGCTTGAATATAGACCGAGTCGTAGGGCACTGCGCGATGATGGTTCGGGATAATGGCTTCCAAGAGTGGCCGTCCAAAAAATCACCACCGCAATCGTTGCGAGGATCAGTGAGAGCCACGACATGGCCGACCTCCACATTGGGCACGCTGGTCTGCGTCTCGTTACCTGTCTAAGCCAAATCCCCACAATCAGAATCGGATTCAGGTAGAGCAAGACTATCAACGCGGCTACAAGGACGACATGCATGTGATGGCGATTGTATTCCTCGGTTGATTACCGGGATAGTTGTTGAAACATCGCGATTGCACTCATCCTATGAGAGAGGATGTCAAGCGAAAACACTTCTCCACTCCTCTCCGTGAGACCTCGATCGTTGCTTGCATCCAGGCCCCTTCTCGTTCGTGGAGAAGATTTTGGGTTCTAACGCCTGGAGCGCACACAGAGTACAACAGGGATACGGATCGCAGTTGCTGATCTCCCTTGAGTGGTTTCATGCCGCGGTCCCGACGCCATTCGTTGCGAAGCTGTGCAAGCCAACCGTTGGCTTAAGTGCCAACCATCATCCTATGTGAGGCTCGAGGCCTATGGCTTTTTTGGGTTATCCGAGGGGGCATAGGATTGACCCGGAGACTGGGTGCTGATGGCAGCACCCGTGCGCCTAATGAGTGCATGGATACTCTCCCTCGAACCCGAGCATCGCCAGAACCGATGGGTCACCACCGAGGCGTGAAACCTGGGAGACCACCTGCGTTCTGTGTAACGCTCAAGCTGCTTGCGGCTTCAGTTGTTCGGCGTCGAAACGTTCCTCCTTCTTCCAGAGTGTCAAAGCAATGGCCGCGATCTTTCGTGCTAAGGTCAGACGCGCCATCTCCGGCTTCATCCCTTTGTCCAGCAACGCCACGTAGAACTCACGCAACGGACCCACACCACAGCTGGCTCGGGTGGCGGCTCCTTTGAAGATCTCTTTCATTTCGTGGTTGTGATTCCGATTGAGTCCACGAATCTGTTGCGGTTTTTTCGTACGTTGCAGTTGTCCGTCCACCCAGCGGTACTGCGCACTGTCGCGCGTCTCAATGCCCAGCCCACTATAGGTCCACAGTTGTCGCTTGCTGCGGAAGCGGTGCGGCGTCTGCATCAACGCGATTAAGCGGGCGGCTCGAATCGGACCGATGCAGGGAATCTGACGTAGTAGTTTCGCGGCTTTATGTTTCCGGCTCTCCGCCAATAACTCAGGACGCAAGGTTCGTCGCAACCCCTGCAATCCATCCAACTGTTGATAAAGTAGCTCGGCCCGCCGGCGCACCCCCGCGTGCTCGATCTTGCCTAACCATTCCTCGCGATAACGCGGAGCATACACCTGGGTACCTGCACAAGGGATGCTCCAGCCGCGATACAGAGCTTTGATCCGATTCATCACTCGATTTAGATCTTGGCTGATGGTCTGATAACTGCGCCCCAGTTCGCGCAGCGTCCGCAGTCCGTGTTCCCCGTGATAGACCGGCCGCAACATCCCCGTGCGTAACAAGTCGGCCAGCTTGCGCGCATCTATCTTGTCGCTCTTGTTGCCTTCCTTTAATAAGGCATTGCGTCGCGGATCGCACACCAGCACTCGCGTCACCTGGGGTTGCAGCAGATCGTAGAGCCAAGCCGCCCAAGTCCCTTCTTCCCAGGTGACATGCAACTCGCCCCGCAGACCGTGGATGAACTGCAGAATGCTGCTGGCTTTGGTTTCTACGATCGACTCCATCACCAGCTTGCCACTGCCGTTCAGCACAGCGATCACGATCGCTTCCTTGTGCACGTCCATGCCGATATACTTGATCTCGCGACTCATGAAGTTGCCTCCTTGGGGGAAAGATCATTCGCGTCCACGGAGTCTTTCCCTCAAGGTACAGTGCCATTCTTTAGTAGCTTTTTCTAGCTTCCTTCTGCCGCCCAACAGTCCTCGACTAGATATCCACGAGGCCGCTCTCTCATAATGCATTGACCCGGATTCGGCCAATTCTCTTATTGAGAGAACTCGGGTAGTCGAATCCGATTGGGCACCGGACGTATGACGGGGCTGGCCTTTGGAACGTGGGCACAGATGACTTGGGGTGCGCCACTTCTCGCGCTTTTCGAGAAGTGGCTTTCGCCCCAATCTCGCCGGTCGCATCTTTCGCCACAGTCGAACGGTGGGTCGTCACCGCGCCAACTTCATTCTGCCCTACCTGATAAACCGCCTGTCCGCCACCCCGCCGTTAAATCAACTCAATTCACCCGATCAGACCTTCCGAACTTGTCAGTTACTTACCGTTCAAATGGTGCAAAGTATTGACGAATAAAGACTTTACAAACAAGTCCTTATTCCTCAAAGACCTGGAAGAGATTCCTCCTAAATCTTTGATTCCAAAAGACCGGCTTGGAGGGGGATGCAAGCCAGACATCCCTTCCAAATTTCCCAGAAACTCCGATTCCATCGCCAAAGCGAAGCCAACACACAAAAAACACCGAAGTACCGCAATATCCAAGAGCGCTTCTGGCAAACTACACTAGTAGGAACTCCTCCAGAAAATAACGCGTTCGAAACATGCCAGAAGTTGCCTCCATTCCCGAAGTCCCCGATCGTCCTACAAACGATCGTCAGACAAACGATCGTCCCATAAACGAGCAGTGGCCCGAGCCACCGCACCTGCTGGTCGAATGGTCGTCGCGATGGGAAGAATTCAAATCGGCTTTTGGCCCAGCGCTCACCCGCCCTCCGAAGCGCCTCGCCGGAGAAGCGCCGGTTGGCATGTTTCCGTATCGCGGTATGCTCATCAGCTGGCTGCTCGAATGCCTGCTGCTGATCGCCGTCATCGTGCTTCCCGAACGCTTTGTGAGTCTTGAGATTCCCTTGCCACCGACCCGTCCGCAATGGGACGTGATCTATTACTCCGGCGACGAATTGCCGCAAACGCAGGACCGCGGCGGCGCGCAATCCGGCAAGACCGGACGAGCCGGCGGTCAGCACGCTCACCATCGCACTCAAACCATTCGCGTAGCGCGCGGCGACAAGCCCGCCGAAAAAGTGGTGGACGCTCCCAAAATAAATCTGCCGCATTCCGATGCAGCGGTCGCCAATCTGCTCGCCTTCAAACCGCTTCCCGGACCGCCTCCCGCCGAAGGCTTGCGTTCGTCGCTCGTCGCTCCAAGCCTGCCTGCGATGAGCGTCGTGCCACCGTCGCCCGAATTGAATGCCTCACCAAATCGTGCGGCGAATGGACTGACTGCCAACGTCGTCGCGCCCGCGCCTGAACTTTCCCATGCCAGCCGCACATCGCCGACCTTGAACGCAGCCGTCGCCAATCCAACGATCGTTCCACCCGCTCCAAATGTCTCGCGTGACAAGATGCGAACCGCGACTCCGCTCGCACCGACCGTGATCGCACCGGCTCCACGCAACACGCCGAGCGATCTGGCGAGTTCCCGCATCCCGTTGTCGCAAACCGTCGATGTGATTGCGCCGCCAGTTTCCGCGCCACCGCGCGACGTCTCGTCCAGGCCGAAGCTGGCACTGCCCGCTCCCGCCGTGGTTGCGCCGCCGCCGTCGCAAGTCAGCCGCGATCTCAACAGCTGGGGAAGCGCCGCCACAGGCGACCTGCGCGCCAAGCCAGTGCCTCCGCCACCGAGCGCTTCCGGCGGAGGATCGCTGGCGAGATCGGGCGCTGGAACGCTAGGAACGCAAGTTGTGCCGCCTCCTGCCAGCATCGATGGCGCCGGCTCTCAGAAGAATGGTTCCCGAGGAATCGGCAGCCGCTCCGGTCAATCCGCCGGCACGCTGCTGGGCGATGCCACAGTCGTGCCGCCTCCGCCGAGCTTTGGCGGAGGCAAAGCTCTCTCTGGCAGCGGACGCGGCAACAAGGGCACGGGCGCCGGAGGCCCGCTCGACCTCGGTTCGTCAGTAGCTCCGCCAAATAGCGCTGGAGGAAATGCGCCCGGCAGCGGCGTGGTTATCTCCAGCCAACCAGGGAAACAAGTTGGAGTACCGAACTCGACCGGAGGCGCGCTCGCCATGTCGCCCAGCGGCACGGCGAAAAGTGGCTTGGGCGGCACCGGTGGTGGAGCAGGCATCGGCAAAGGCAACGGCCCCGGCAGCGGTCTGCAAGGAGAAGGTTCAGGCGCCGGCCGGGAAGGCACGGGAAGAGGCTCCGATCCGAACGCCCGCGGAGGAATCTCGCCGAACCCCGGCCCCGGTGGCGCGGGCAGCGGCACCAGCGGCGCGCCCGCCGTGCCCGGCGTTTCGGTCGAGGGCGGAACTACCACCGTCAATCTAGGGAGTTTCGGACCCACCGGCGAAGCTCCAACGAACGGACCCGGACATTCTTCCACCAACCCTCGCGGCGGAGTTAGCTATACCGTGAAGGCAACTTCGAGTTCGGGCGGAGTTTTCAATCGCTATGGCCAGTTGAAGGGCGACAACTACTCCATTTACATCGATACCTCGCTCGGGACCGCGGTGATGCAGTATGCGGATACCACTTCCGCCGCGCACGCTTACTCTGGAGATCTCACAAAACCTGAGGCTTTACGCGATGATCTGCCTTCGGGATTGCGTCCGACTTACGTAGTGTTCGCCTGCATCCTGGATCGCTCCGGAAATCTGAAAGATATAAAAGTGCTTGAGCCGGGCGCCGCCGAAACTACTTCCAAGATTCTGGCGGCCCTGCACAATTGGAAATTCCGCCCCGCCTATCGCGGAAATGAGCCGGTGGAAGTCAACGCATTTTTGGGATTTGGGATTGATACCCGGTAGAAGATACGCGGTGAAACAATTCTGGATATAACCACAGATTACTTTCGATATGTCAGTATCCTCCGTAAATCGCCGAAACGCTGGCTGGTCCTTTAGTCTGAAACCAGCCGCGACCGATGAAAATATGGAACAGATACGCGATGGTGTTCCTCATCAGCCTGTCTATTCTCGTGATCGGTATATCGAACGCGTCAATTATGTTTGACGAGTGGGCCTACGTCAGCGCGGCCCGCAACTTCATCGCGGGAACTCCATCGGTGAACCCACAGCACCCGCCCCTGGCAAAGTACTTCATCGCATTATCAATCAAAGTCTTTGGCGATTACCCCTTCGGATGGCGCTTCCCATCGGCTGTGGCTGGGGCATTGCTGGCGCTGTCGATCTTTGGCTTGACCTTCAGGCTGACCGGCAATTTGCATACTTCGTATGTGGCATGGCTGCTGATCCTTGCCAACGGCTTTTGGTTTGTGATGGGCCGCGTCGCCATGCTGTCAATCTTTGAGCTGGCGTTTGAGGCCGCGGGCGTGTGGGCTTTCATGGTTGCTGTGCAGAAGGAGGAAAAAAGCTTGCGCTGGCTGGCGTGCAGCGGCGCGCTATTTGGCCTATCCATTGGTTGCCGTTGGTGCGGAATGGTTGGGTTAGCAGTGTGCCTTGCCTATGCTCTGTTCCACTACAGGCCTTTTGTCAAAGGCGCGGCGGTGATGACCGGAACTGCAATCTCGGTGTACGCAGCCAGTTGGGTTCCGCTCCTTGTACGAGAGCACCGGACCATCCACTACCTGCCCTTGGCGAACGCATTCATCTACCAGTTCCACAGGCACGCCGAAGGCGATCCCCGACTGGGAGAGATGTGGTGGTCATGGATATTCAGGTTCCAACCGCAGCCAGCTCTGGCAGACCTCGTTGGCAACCCAGTCGTTGGAGTGTTAGGACTGGCGGCGGTAGTTGTCCTGCTCTGGCAGAAAAAGCCACTGTTGCCGGCTCTGTACATTGCTCATTTGCTGCAATGGGCAATCGGCGTCAAACCTCTAACATTTTATTACTACTACTTCGAAGCGTTCACCTGGCTCACTGTCGCTCTGGCAGTGGCCCTGCAGGGCGTAGAGATACGGCGGGTGCGGCTGGACGTTGTGACCGCAGCAGGCGCGGCCGCAGTGTTTGTCCACTCGTACCTCATGTGAAGGCATAGCGCCATAGCGCCCGTTGCAAACCGCCGCCAGATTGGGAGTTTCCTCTCAGTATCCTTTTCGTTTATCGACCACTGCCAACAGCGGTTGGCCGTTCAGGTAGCGGCGCAGGTTTTCGGAGAACAATGCGCAATGGCGCTCCCATAACTTGTCGGTCAGCGCTGCCGTGTGCGGAGTGATCAGCAGATTGGGCACGTCCCACAGCGGAGAGTCGGCGGCCAGCGGCTCTTTCGGAAACACATCGAGCGCAGCGGCTCCTATCTTTTTTTCGCGCAGAGCGGCGATGAGAGCGGGTTCATCCACCAGCGGGCCACGGCCCACGTTGATCAGGCAGGCGTCCCCCTTCATCAGCGCCAGGCGTTCGGAGTTCGCAATGGCTTTTGTGCTGGTCGTGACCGGCGCCGCCAGCACGATGTAATCTGCTTGCCGAAAAATCTCGTCGATCTGTGCCGGAGCGAATACCGCGTCCGCGCCTTCACTTCCCTTCTCCGGATGCTCGCGCACTGCGATGACCCGCATGCCCAGCGCCTTGGCGGCTTTCACAACCGGCCGTCCAATGCTTCCCACGCCCACCAAGCCGAGGGTTGCGCCCGCAATTTCCCGGACTCGCGGCTGTTCGTCCCACAGAATCTGCTGTCCCCAAATGTGCTTCTGTTGCAGGAGCACCGAGCCCGGAATCTTCTTGGCCAGCGCAAAGATGAGCGCGATAACGTGCTCGGCGACAACGGGCCCGTGCACTTCGCGCGCGTTGGTGAGAACGACATCGCTCGCGACGAGTTCTGGGAACATCAGTTGATGAACCGCTGCCGCCGGAGAATGGATCCATCGCAGCTTTTTTGCGGCAACTATCTGCTCGGGGCGGACCGACCACGCGATAGCAATCTCCGCATCCACGATTTGCTCGTCCACGCGCTTGTAGTCGGGAAGATTGACGACGTTGAGTTGCGGGAATTCCTGCTGCACCCGCTGCGGAAACCACGCGGGTGCGTTCCATTGATCGAACGGATGATGGACAAAGATCAGCAGCTTGCGGATCGGGCGATTGCGGATCGGGTCATCGGGTGATCGGGTCATCGGGCGATTGAAAAAATGTTCTCGGCGTACTCTGCGTCTCGGCGGTTCAAGCTTTTAAGGGCTTCCGCAAATCCGAACCTGTCATTTCCTTCGGTTCGGTAATCCCCAGCATTCCGAGAATTGTCGGGGAAATATCCCGCAACGAGCCATCGGGCTTCAGAGTGTACTTCTTCGCGTCTTCGGCGATCACGATGAACGGCACCGGATTCGTCGTGTGCGCCGTGTGCGGACCTCCGGTGGCGGGGTCGATCATCATTTCGGCGTTGCCGTGGTCGGCGGTGATCAGCATCGCTCCACCCTTGGCGCGCACGGCTTTCTCGATCTCGCCCAGACAGGCGTCCACGGTCTCGACCGCCTTGATGGTGGGTTCAATTTTCCCGGAGTGGCCGACCATGTCGGCATTGGCAAAGTTGACGATGATGACGTCGAACGTGCCCTCATTCGTGGCTTTCACAACCGCTTCGGCAACGCCGGCGGCGCTCATCTCCGGCTTGAGGTCGTAGGTCGCGACCTTGGGTGACTGCACCATTACGCGATCTTCTCCGGGGAACGGCTGCTCCACTCCGCCATTGAAAAAATAGGTTACGTGCGCATACTTTTCTGTTTCCGCGACACGCAGGTTGCGCATGTTGAGCCCGCCCATCACGTTCGCCAGAATGTTCGACATGGACTCCGGTGGAATCACCACCGGTAAGCTGAAATTTTTGTCGTACTGCGTCATGCAGACGTATTTCAGGTTCTTCGGGGCGCGGTCGCGAGCGATGGTCGCGTCGAGTTCGGCCGCGCCCGGCAAATCGCTGCCCCCCTTTTCATTCAGCCCGCTGTTGCGGCAAAGGGCGCGCGTAATCTCGCGAACGCGGTCAGCGCGGAAATTAAAGCAGATGCAGGAATCGTCGTCGCTGATCTTCGCCACCGGCTCACCGCGTGCATCGGTGCAAACGAACGGCACTACGAACTCGTCGGTCACTCCCTTGTTATAGGACTCTTTCATCCCCTGCACCGCATCGGCGCGCGTTCCGCCCTCGGCTTTGCCTTCGACCATCGCGCTGTAGGCCTTGGCGACGCGCTCCCAGCGGCGGTCTCGGTCTATGGCATAGTAGCGGCCGTTGACGGTCGCGATCTTGCCGGAGTTATACTCGCGCATCTTCTGCTGCAGTTGTTCGAGATATCCGGCGCCATTGGTGGGCAAGGTGTCGCGTCCATCCATGAAGGCGTGGACGAAGACGCGGTCGACTCCCTGCTGCTTGGCCATTTTCAGGAGCGCGTACAGATGCTCTTGCCGCGAGTGCACGCCGCCGTCTGAGACGAGCCCAAACAAATGCAGTTTGCGCCCGCTGATGCGGGCATTTTTCATCGCTTCGACGAGCACGGGATGCGAGAAGAACTCGCCGTTCTGGATCATCAGGTCGATGCGCGTGATATCCATGTGCACGATGCGACCGGCGCCGATATTCAAATGCCCGACTTCGCTGTTGCCCATCTGGCCTTCGGGCAATCCGACGAACGGTCCGCTGGTGTGAAGCAGCGTGTTAGGATATTCGCGCAGCAGGCGGTCGTAGATCGGCTTACGCGCCAGGGCAATGGCGTTGGCCTTGGTTTCGGCCCGGTATCCCCAGCCGTCGAGGATGATGAGAACGAGAGGTTTCGGACGAGACATAAATCAGCTCTTGGCTCCTGGCTTTTGGCTGTTAGCTTCCGTAATAGACTGAGTCGCTTTCAGCGCCCGCACATCTCATACTATTGCAGATAACTACTGCGAACACTATCGTCGAGGAAAACAATGCTGATCAATGAACTTCTGCTGGTTGAGTTCGATGAAGAAATCAAGAAGACCCGGGCTACACTGGAGCGCGTGCCGGAGGACAAGAAAGATTTTGCGCCGCACCCGAAATCCATGCCACTGAACAAGCTTGCGCCGCACGTGGCGCAGTTGGCCGGCTTTGGCCTTATGATTCTTACAACTCCCGAGCTCGATTTTGCGAAAAGCAGCATCAAGCCTTTGCCCTTTGAGTCGGCGGCGCAACTGGTCAAGGCTTTCGATGAGGGCGCAGCCAAGGTTCGCAGCGCGCTCAAGAACATTCCGGATACAGCCTGGACCGAGAACTGGAAGCTGAGCTTTCAGGGCAAGCCCATCTTCGACGGCTCGCGCTTTCTGGCCTACCGGCAGATGTTTCTCAATCACATCGTGCACCACCGGGCGCAACTCGGCGTCTATTTGCGGATGAATGGGAAGCCGGTGCCCGCGATCTACGGGCCTTCGGCGGATGACACGCTGGGATTCTAGCTTAAACTTTGGCTGTTAGCTTTTGGCTCTTAGCTGTTAGCTCTCGGCCAAATCACCAGATCACGTCTACGGGATAACGTCTGAACCGCGGATCGGCAGTAATGATTGGCCAACCCTCCGCGATACTCTGCGCGATAAGAAGCCGGTCGAACGGATCACGATGATGCATGGGTAAGGATTCCGTCCCAAGCACATGATCCAACGTGATCGGTAGAAGTTCGATTTGGTTTTGTACCAACTTCTTGACCAGGTACGGTCCGGCGGGCTCGGGTAACGGGAGTTTGCCGGCTTGCACTTTGATGAGGATCTCCCACATGCTGGCAACGCTCAGCCAGAGATCCGTCGAGCCGGTATAGATTTGTCGAGCTCGTCGGGAGAGCTTCCCTTCCTCTGCAATTGCCCACAAGAACGTGTGCGTATCGAGAAGCGCCTTCATTCGTACGCCTTATTCGTAAAAGAGATCCTCGATCTCCTTGGGCAGCGGATCGTTGAAATCGTCGGGCACCGTGAACTCGCCCTTCGCCGACCCGAGCAGACGCTTTTTCGGGCGAGTTTTTACCGGCACCAGCTTGGCTACGGGAGTTCCGGCTTTGGCGATAATGACCTCTTCGCCCATGGCGACCCGCTCCAGCAGGCGGGAGAGGTGGGTTTTGGCCTCGTGGATGTTCACTTCCATGGTGTTATTATAGCTTAGTCATGGACTTAGTCAACTAGACAAAATGCGACTTTGAAATGAGTGCTGACAAGAGGTTTTCTCGTTTCCAGCTGACTTGATGAGATCGATAAAGTGGCGTTTTGGGCCGGGATACATCGCGCCGTCAAACACAAATTCCTGGCCGATGCTCGCCGATCGAAAAACAACTCCGTCGGGTCGCTTTTCGAGCTTTCCCTTCAACGTACGATGATATGAAAGGCCACCCTCCAACAGAAGTGGCTCAAATATTGATGGGAGCTTCCACTTGGAGCGGATGCAGCGCGGTACTTCCACCGACGTAAGAGAAAGCCGATCAGCGTATTTCTTGAACAAACCTGCTCTGAGGCCCATTCGTGAACCTACGTATATTACATTCCTACCTTTTTCCCCGACCCCTACAAAACGGACGTGCGCGTGCTGGTCAAGAAATAAAAGGTCGCCACTTGGTTGTTGGTTCTTAACGTCGAGAATTTCTTCGACCTCAAGCCAGCCGTAAATGATGTGTCGTCCATGCACGTCCTTTCGGGAAAACTCTAGTTGGCCATTCTCTACTGTGGTCTCGCGAAACCAACCGAAGAAAAGAAACAAGTCGCGTTCATACTCAACCCCCTGTCTGTGGAGGTGCCCTGCAGCTGATCCGGTCTGACCGAACGCTGGCCGCCAGCCGTTTGGACGATCTTCCAAAGATTCAAAACGAAGATCAGGATCGAGATGAGCGACCTCATCGGCGATGTTTCGCTTAGGATTAAGCTGGGTACATATTTCCTGTAGGGTCTGCTTCCCAAACCAGATCTTCGAATAGCTTATCCCACCACGCTTATAGGGGATTGGAATTGGGCACAAGCAGCCACAGGGCAGGATCGGGCTCGCCATGCCGCCATTCTCGCTATCGCTGCCCTTTCTGCTGATGATGATATTCAGGATCGCGCCTCGCTCTTGTGAACTGCATGACCATCATCGTGCCGACTTTCAAGCCCTACGTCCGGTAATTTAGCGCCTTCACTCCCAAAAACCGCGCAGCCCCGCCCAACTCTTCTTCAATCCGCAGCAACTGGTTGTACTTCGAAATTCGGTCGGTGCGCGAAGCCGAGCCGGTCTTGATTTGGCCCACTCCGGTTGCAACCGCAAAGTCGG
This sequence comes from uncultured Acidobacteriaceae bacterium, assembly GCA_963785265.1. Classification (GTDB taxonomy): domain Bacteria; phylum Acidobacteriota; class Terriglobia; order Terriglobales; family Acidobacteriaceae; genus Acidiflorens. The sequence goes on from CAWAUN010000002.1 coordinate 306,313, forward strand.
CGATGAACGTGTCTTCGGTTTCGCCGGAACGATGCGAGATCACCGACGTGTATCCATTGCGCCGCCCCAGGTCGATGGCGTCGAGCGTCTCGCTGACCGTGCCAATCTGATTGAGCTTGATCAGGATCGAATTGGCAATTCCCTGCTCGATGCCTTTGGCGAAAATCTCGATGTTCGTGACGAAGATGTCATCGCCTACGAGTTGAATCTTCCCGCCTAACTCTTGGGTCAGCAGCGCCCAGCCTTCCCAGTCGTTTTCCGAAAGGCCGTCTTCGAGCGACACGATCGGATAGTCATTCACCCATTTTGTGTAGTAGCGAACCATGTCCTCCGAACTCCTTGCCGACTTGTCGGATTTCTTGAAGACATATTTTCCATCTTGAAAGAACTCGCTGGCCGCGGGGTCGAGCGCGATCGCGATCTCGTCGCCGGGCTTGTAGCCGGCTTGCTGAATCGCCTCCAGCACGACTTCGATGGCTTCCACATTCGACTTCACCGACGGAGCAAAGCCGCCTTCGTCGCCGACCGAAGTGTTGTAGCCGCGCTTTTTCAGCACTCCCTTCAGCGTATGAAAAACTTCGACGCCCCAGCGCAGCGCTTCTGAAAATGACGGCGCTCCCACCGGCATCACCATGAACTCCTGGAAGTCGACGTTGTTATCGGCGTGCGCACCGCCATTGAGGATGTTCATCTGCGGCACCGGCAACGTGTTCGCCGCGGCTCCGCCCAGGTAACGATAGAGCGGCAATTCGCAAGCGTTCGCGGAAGCTCGCGCCGCCGCCATCGAAACTGCCAGGATCGCATTCGCTCCCAGTCGGCCTTTGTTGGGCGTGCCGTCAAGTTCGATTAGCCTGGCATCGAGCGTGCGCTGGTCGGCGGCATCCGACCCAGCGAGCGCTTCCGCAATCTCGCCGTTGACGTTCCCCACTGCCTGCAGAACGCCCTTGCCGAGGTATTGGGTCTTGTCGCCATCGCGCAACTCTACCGCCTCGTGCTCGCCGGTGGACGCGCCACTCGGCACAATCGCCCGCGCGTTGGCGCCGCCATCCAGAAAAACTTCTGCTTCCACGGTCGGATTGCCACGCGAGTCCAGCACCTGGCGTCCGCGAATTTCAGCAATGCTTGTAAGGGGCATAAGTGCGTCCTTTATTTTTCAGATTTAGAGAAACGCTTGTGATTACTCGTAGTTTGCAATCTGCGATGCGGTGGGCCGCGTCTTCTGGCTTCGAAGCGGATTATAGCGGACACGACAGGAGGAGGTCAGTGCGCGGGGACACTCCTCTGCGAATCGTCCAATGAGTCATCCCCGGTACCCCGTCCGTTATTGTTCCTGATTTCCACCTCGCTTAAAGTCAACTCAACATGAAGGAGCGCACCGAAACTTTGGAAGTCGGCTCGCTTGCCTCCGATTTTTCGCTGGGGGCGGCTAACCGCGAGGGCACTTTCACTCTCGCTGGTCTGCTGGGCGGGGGCACGCTGGTTCTCGAGTTTCTGCGCGGTACCTGGTGACCGAACTGCGTGAATCGCATGACTCAGTTCGAGTCGCGGCTAACGGAGATTAGCGCAGCGGGAGGACAGTTGGCGTTTATTGCCGCCGAGAAGCGGAACGGCGTATGGAAGCCGGGAAAATTTCTGGAGAAGCATCCCATCGCCAGCCTGTTTCTGCTCGATGAGGATCGAAGCGTGATCAAAGAGTACGGACTCCATCACGCGTTCGGCACCGACGCTATTAACATCGCGCACCCCGCGACGCTAGTCATCGACCGCGACCGACGGGTGCGCTACCTCTATCGTGGCGAAAACCAGATGGATCGCGCACCGCTCGATGAGGTCATCGGAGCTTTGCAACAGATCGCCAAATAGATTTCGGCAAGTGAATTTTGGAGGCAATTTCGGAGGCTATTTCGGAGGTAAGAGACAACATGAAAAAAACACTTTGGCTGATATCGCTCATCCTGGTCGCTGGTTTCGTGTGGGCGCAGACTGCTCTGCCCACCGGTACTGCCGTCAAGATGAAACTTGAAACCACGCTTGCAACCTTCAGCTCGAAAGCCGGAGATCCGTTCTCGGCCCGAGTTACCGAGGCGGTCGTGATGGACGGAAAAACGGTGATTCCCATCGGCACCACGGTCGAGGGCCGGGTCACGAAAACGAACGAACCGCGGCGTATTGCCGGCAAGCCGACCATCGCTATCTTTCCTGAAAACCTGATCCTTCCCAATGGAGACAGGTTCATGCTGAACGCGACGCTGGTTGACACCAACGCTCGCCACGGCACCGACGTCAACACGGAAGGGCAGTTCAAAGGCGCTGGCCATGACGGCAAGGATCTTACCGAAATCGGCATGGCCACCGGCGGCGGAATGCTCATCGGCGGTCTGGCCGGAGGCGGAAAAGGTTTACTGATCGGCGGAGCCGTTGCCGCGACAATCACCGTCTCGCACTGGCTCGGAAAACACCGGTCCGCGATGCTTCCCGCGGGCACGGAACTGGTCATGGAATTGAGCCGACCGATGACAATGACAACGGCCGTCGCCAGCAGTGGGCAGTAAGGATTGGACCGTGTGGGGACGGAATGGAGCCCCGCTCCCACACACTTCTGAACACATTTCTGAACTATCCGCTGGCCGCCAGCAGATCCTCTTCTGCCAGCAACTCGAGTTCGATCCAGCCTTCGACTGGCAAAGCGTCTACGGGCAGGCGGTTCTGCCATACGCTGAAGCGCAGGCGCAGCCGAGTGGTCAGCACATCCGAGCTTTTCGCCCCTCGCACTTTCTCAATGTCGAGCGGAGCCGCCAGCAGCCACGTGAGCGGCAGGCGAAATTCAAAATTCCGGCCGAGCGCCACCCGCGCCTGATCTTTGGAATCCGTCGCAAGGGCCACTACTTTGTCTTTCCCTTCTGTCATTTTCCACGACTGCAGGCGTCCGTTCTCCACCACCGCATCCAAACGCAGTTCGCGACGCGGCTTGGCGGCATGGTTAGCCCATGACTCCAGATTCACCACCACATCAAATCCGTGTTCCGGCGCTTTGACGGCAAAATCCAGCCGGCCGTACACATAGTGCTCGTCGATTCCGGCAAACACTTCATCCATCAAAAACTGTTTGCCGTGCATGGAGCCCGAGCGTTGATCAGCCGTGTAACACGCCGCTCCCATCCACTCGAAGTAGCGCACCATGTCGCCGGCGACCCGCGGATGGATGTAGGCACTCTGGGGCGTGAACGAGGGCCGCGCCACTCCTCCGGTAATGGGCTGCGCCAGATAATCGGGCGGGATGCCGCCGAGCGCCTGGTAAACATTCGACAGGTGTTTGCGATAAAGCTCGTCAAAGTCGCGATCGTTGGCCGAGTGATGTTCCGGTCCGTACCACCAGTTCCAGTCACTGCCTTCAGCGATCAGAATTTCTTCGAATGCCAGCTGACGTTGTTTCTCGGTTGCGCCGGGTGCAGCCTGGGCGTAGAAATTGCGCGCCTGATACAGGTAGTCCCAGGCCTTGTTGTCTTCGGGAGCTCCAATCCAGACGTTGAAGTTGGCATTGATCCAGGAGCCCGGCACCAGCGATTTCAGCGGGGTTGGGTTCTTATGGCGGGTAATCGCCTCGGAAACCGTCACCGCTTCCATCTCCGGATTCTTCTGCAGCGCATCGTAGAATCTGCGCAGGAATTCGCGGCCCGACTGCGGGTAATATTCCCAGGCATTCTCGCCGTCGAGAATGATAGGAATCACGGCGTCCTGCCCGCTGGCAAGAACCGGCTGAGCCGACTCTTTAATCTTTTGAATAAGATTATTGGCGGCGTCTTGCGGCGGCATTCCCGAATAGACGAATCCGATCAGGTCCGAGAGCGTGTGGTCGCGGAAAATGAGGTTCATCCGCGTCTCATCATGCTCGTAGCGATAAATCGTATACAGGCGGTGCGCCAGATCCGCATTCAGATTACCGTACCCGTCGCGCGAGAAGTCGACTCCCAGGCTGCGTCCGAGCACGCCTTCGTCGGTCGCCATCCAGCGCACTCCGAGTTCGCAGGCGATCGCCAGGGTTTCTGTGGAGACGCTGCCCTCCGACGGCCACACGCCTTTCGGCCTCACTCCAAACACTTTTTTGTGCAGGTCCAGTCCGCGGCGCAGTTGCTCGCGAGCATCCTCGGGATGGCGATAGCGATTGGGCGGAAGCGGCAGGCCAGGAGAGGAAACCGCTCCGTTCTCCGTGTCGCACACCAGCGGCAGAATGGGATGATAAAAAGGCGATGCCGAAATCTCGATCAGACCCTTCTTGGCCGCCTCGGCGTGCGCCGGCAGCACGCGGCCCAGCAGTTCTCGCTCTTTGGCGATCACCAGGCGCTGGTCGTCGAGCGTATAGTTGCGTCCCTTGCGAATCAGTTCTGCAATGTCTTTTTCGGCCAGAAAATACTCGTCGAACCACCCGATTTGCGAGAGTACCTGCAAGTCGGTGAAATCCTGCGTTTGAAAATATTTCTCCGCGTGCTCGGGAGAATCCCCCGCCCCGCGAAATTTCTCCCACAGCTCGTGATAGCGCGGATAGCGCCCGATCACATTCGTCGGATTCGCCTGAAACAGATACTGCAAGGCGAACCGGCGTTCTTCCTGCGTCAGGTCTTTGGCGGGCTTGGCCGCAACCTGCAAAGAAGGGTCTTGCGCGTCGCCCGAAACATAATCCTGAATCTGCGTAATCAGCGACGGTACCAGATTGAACGTCTGATGAACCTGCGGGAACTCGTCCAGCAGCTTGACCATGCCGTAGTAGTCTTTCAAGGCGTGGAGGCGCGTCCAGGGCAGGCGATACTGCCCCGTCACCAGGTCTTTGTAGTACGGCTGATGTTGATGCCACAGAACGACAACTCGCAGTTGGGCCATGAGCGCTATTCCAACTAATCTATCGGCAGTTTTTTAGTTTAATTGATTCGGCGGCTCCGCCCGCGCGAAATCGCCTTTTGCGCGCTTTACAATGGGAAAACAGTGCTCACTATGAACGCGGAAGTCAGAGTCATCTTCTTTGATGTGGGCAACACGCTGCTGTTTCCCAATCGCCAGCGCATTCATGCGCCGCTCGTCGAGCGTGGCATCGTACCCGAGGACGAGCGGCTGCGCGACTTGGAATGCCGTACCAAAAATCAGTTTGACGGGATGATGACCAAAAACGGCAGCACCGACCACAGCTTCTGGTGGATGTTCTACTCGCAATTGCTCTCGGAAATCGGCGTTAGCAAAGCAGATGAATACGACGCTATCCGCGACCAGCTCGTCGCCGGTATTCGCAACTCCGCCAACTGGGACACAATTCGTCCCGGCACCGCCGAACAACTGCGCGCCATCGGCGAACGCTACCAGATCGCGGTCATCTCCAATGCCGATGGCAGAATCGAAGACGTGTTGCAGAAGTGCGGCATTGCCAGTTGTTTTCGCAGCATCACCGACTCTGGACTGGTGGGATACGAGAAGCCGCACCCGGAAATTTTCCGCCACGCCCTGAAGAGCATGAAGGCCGCGCCCGAAGAGAGCCTCTATGTCGGCGACGTTTATTCCGTGGACTACCTCGGCGCCACCGGCGCCGGCATGCAAGCGTTGCTGATGGACGTGCCCGGCGCCTACCGCGACAAAGCAGTGCCACGAGTGGAATCGCTGGAAGAATTGCAGATAGTCCTGCGCGGATGAACCTCCCCGTAGAAAGGCGGCTTGCGGCGTCTCGCTCGCGGCGGGAGACGGGGCAAGCCCCGTCTCTACAGGAAAACTGACTACTGGACTTCAATCAGCTGGTGATCGTGGCAATCGGGAAGGATGTGCTGATAGAGATTTGCCATCAGTTCCGGGCCGTATCGCGCCACAAAGCTCAGGCCGGCAACCTCGCGCTCCTGCAACACCTTATGCGGAAACAGCGCGTGGCTCAAGGCATCCGCGTGCCGGACGATGACTTCGTTCCGCAGCAATTCGGCGCGTGACGCTCGGCCATGCAACCGGTTGATCTGTTTCCACATGCTCATCCGGACGCGGTCTGCAGCCTTAATAAGAGTTGAATCAAGTTTTCCGATCGACTCGCGCAGAGCAGTCATCGACCTTTCAACACCCGCATACGCTTCTTCAAATCGCGCCTGCAAGTCTGCAGGCAGAGAACGAACTGCAATCGCTTCGCGAACCTTCTCCGGGCCTTGAAGGACTTCGGGCAGGCCCAGTCGGTAGCGCGCCAGAATGCGCGCGGGCTTGGGTTCGAGCAAGGTCGCCGAAAAGCGAGGCAGGATCGGCGTCACCCGTCCCAGCAGTTTTTCATAGACTACGGCGGCCTGTGCGAAGTATGCGACTTCAGCCGCTCCGCCGGTGTAAACCAGCGTTGGCAGCAGATAATCCTGCACCACGGGACGCAACAACACATTCGGATTAAAGTTCTCGGGAGCCTCCTCAATCCGATCCAGCAATTGCTGGCGCGAGATCCGCTCGTCGCCGACCGCAAAGTCTCCGCTATTGCCGTTGACAACGCTGCCGCCATTGCTTCTGCGCCGCACTACCGTGCGTGCGCCATTTCTCACCGCAAACAGTAGCGTCGTCGCCGAGGTCACTTTGACTTGCTGGTGATATCCTGCCGCCTCGATTGCCTTGCCCCGCCCGAGCAATGCTTCGTCAAGTTCGGATACGCGTTCAATCGCCGCCCGGAACAAGGGTCTTGCGAGATCATGAAAATCCTTGTCCGCCGGGTCGAGGAGGATGACGCCCCAATCGGCGAACAGCGGCGCAAACAGCAGGGCAAACGCGCTGCCCAGCGTTTCACCTGGACGATACGCCTCGCGCAGCCAAGTCGCGGCCGCGGAATCTCCCAACAAACCGGCGGCGCGCTCCACCACCGGCTTAATCTCTGTGCCGAACTTCACGGTTCCCACGGGAGCATCGGCGACAGCATTGCTTTCAAACGCGGCAGCTTCCGCCGAGAATCGCTCGGGGAGGCCGTGCTCGGAAAGCAGCGCGACATGGTTGACCTCGGCCAGATCGTGATCTTCGGTCGCCAGCCAAAAAACCGGGACGCAGTCCACTCCGGCCGCCGTAGCCTGTTCCGCCAGCTTGACCGCGGTCAGCGCCTTGAAGGTCGAAAACAGGGGTCCGCCGAAAAGCGCAACTTGCTGCCCCGTAACCGCCGCCAGCGCGCCGCGCCGTAACCGCTCAATATTGGCCAGCGTCTTCGGAGACGCTCCCCAGGCGCGATTCTGCCGCTCAAGAATCTCACTAACCTTAGCGCGACGCGCGGTATCGTAAACCACGCGCTGGGCTTCGTCTTTCATCCACTCGGAAAAAATCGGTGAGCGCGGATACATCCCGCGAACGGATGGAGTATAGGCAAGATAATCAAGGAAAAGACGTGTGCTGTGGGGAATCTGCGTGAACGGCAAACACTGCGCCTTCATCGACAAAGCTCCCGACATCTGCCGACTAATCTCTCGACACACCGACGTGCTCTTGCCATCCGCTTATCTTTTCATCGCTCTAGGAAGCCGAGGCGAGGGGGATCTCGCTCGCGTTTAAAGGTAGCACTTCCCGGCTAGCTAACGCCAAGCCTAGCTACATCAGATGATGCGCGCGTGCTGAGGTTGCAAAGAGTGAAAGAGTGAGGAAATCAATGGCACTAAGATGGCGCTAATAGCTGGAAAGTTCCGCTGAACAAACCCTCTTTCGGCGAGACGCAACCAGCACCTGGCCTCTACCGCCTTTCAAACACCACCGCAACCTCGTCTTCGTAAGCAATTCGCCAATCCCGGGGAAGTTCGCGGAGCATGTTGGCCAGGGTCGAGTTGGTGGGCAGAAGCGCGGTCCGAATCTGGCATTGTTCGAGCACGCGCTGCCATCCCGGCTCTACCTGGGTCAGGATGAGATACTGGCGAATCCGGTCCGCGCCGTAGAGATCATGACGGTCATCGACTACGACCTTGCGCTGGGGATACATGCGGTAGATGAGATAGCCTCCCCAGGAATCGATTGAGAAAACCGGCTCCGTGCTTGGCTGGTCATCTTTGGCACGGAATTCTTGCTGCAGGAAAGTCACTGCCGCTGCCGGCACTTTCTTTGGATCAAACTGCGCGTGAATCAATTGCCGCGAGCCCAGCCATCCACCTTGAAGACAAATCGCAAATGCGACGGCCACTGAGACGACCGGCCACAGGTGTCCGCGAAGCTCCATTTCCTGCGCGCCCATGCGATCGGAAAAATTCGAAATTGCGGCAGCGCAGCTGCGCACCCATTGCCATGCGGCCGACTTATCCGCTAGCGAAGCGAAGTTCCGCCAGAGAATCGGTCCCGCGATCAGCACCAGCAGCATGGAAGAAACCGGGAGATTGCGCGCCGAATAGAATCCCGCATAAGTGGCCAGCAACACAACCAGCAGATGGCTAAACCGCAGCCGTCTTGAAGTCTCTCCGTCAGGATGATTTGCGTCGCGATGGCCCGAAAGACGATTACCGGCAAAGGCAAACAGCACCAGCAGCAGGATGATCGCAAACGATCGCGGCGACCAGTCGTGAAAATTCGGCGAGCGGAATTCGTCAATATGGTTCATGAGGAAACGGTCGCCCAAATAGCGATAGATGTGCTCATGCAGCCGCCAGCCGTGGGGATTCAGCAGCGTCGCCACAGCCGAGGCCGCGAACGCCAGAGCCATGGCACGAGCGCGATGCGAAGCGCGAATCGCGGCAAATGGATCGTTTTTCTGTGCGCGCACGCACTCGACCAATGCGGCCAAAGCGTAAATTCCGAGCAGCGCGAATCCAAACAGCCAGCCGCCGTGCAGGTTGACCCATAGCAGCATCGAGGCGGGGAAAAACCAGGGAATCCATCGTGGCAACCCGCCGTGTTCGGGGCTATCCGCATGTTCCCAACGGTCCAGCACTACAAACCAGAGCAACGAAAAAAGCCAACTCACAATGTGCGGGCGTGCGTAGAAGTGAATCATGGCTGCGGTTTCCGCCAGCAGCATGAGCACGATCGCCATCAGTAGACCGGTGCCGCGCCGCAGCAATTGCGAAAGCAGCATAACGAAGACTGCCGCTACCAGCAAAGCACAAAGCCAAACCACTCCGTTCAGTCCGCAGGCTTGATGGAGAATCCCGAGCAGAACGTCGTACAACCACTCCCAGGCAAACCAGGGCTGGCCTTGCATGGTGGAAGAAAACGAATCGGTGTGGGGGAGCGTGTGGGTCGCCAGAATCTGCTCGCCGGTGCGGATGTGCCATCCGATATCGGCGTCGCCGAGCGGACGGTTCGACAAAGGGCCCGCCAGCGTGGACCAGAAAAGAAAAATGAAAATGATGTCGCGGACGGAGGGCAGAAGAAAACGCAGAGCGGACGAACTGGGCTGCCCCGGAGTCATCAGAGTTCGAAGGACAAAGGTGAAGAAGCAGTGTATAAGGTTTCGAAGTTTCAGGGTTCGGCGCCGCGCATGATGCGGCGTCGCTCCTGCCGATATAATCAACTTGTCGTGAAACGCGCCGTTGTTTTCATCTTTGTCGGTTTGCTGCTCTTCGGTCCGTCGCTCCGCGCCCAGGATTCCGCAGCCTCGGGCCGAACCATGGTCGGCCAAGCCATAGTCGCCCAAACCATGGCTGGCGAGACCGCGGTCGGACGGACCATGGTCGTGATTCCCTTCGAAAACACTTCCCCAACTCCGGTCTTGGAGTGGCTCGGCGAATCCTTTCCCGAGACTTTGCACGAGCAACTCAATTCGCCAGTCTTGTACGTGGCCAGCCGTGACGAGCGCCTGCGGGCCTACGATCGCCAGGGCGTTCCGGCGGGCGTGCACGCTTCGCGCGCCACGCTTTACCGCATCGCCGAGCAAATGGATGTCGATTACGCGGTGCTTGGTTCGTATCGGTACGACGGCGCTCGCCTGACTGCCACCGCGCAACTGCTCGACATGCGCTCTCAAAAGCTCTTGCCCGCCGTCACGGAGTCCGCGCCCCTGGCCGATTTCGGCAACCTGCAATCTGAGCTGGCGTGGGACTTGCTGCACTCGATTCGCGCCGACTTCTCCGTGCCCAAGGATGCGTACATAGCAAGCGTCTCGGCCGTAGGTCTCGACGCCCTGGAAAATTACGTGCGCGGCATGCTCGCTGCGACTGCCGAAGAAAAGGTCCAGTACTATCACGAAGCAGTCCGTCTGAGTCCGGATTATGCCAACGCCTGGCTCGAACTGGGCAAGGCTTACTACGCGCAGCGCGCTTACGAACCGGCGATTGCGGCACTCGGGCATGTCCAGCAGTCGTCTCCCGTTGCGCGCGAAGCCAATTTCTATCTCGGTCTCGCCGCCTACGCTCACGGAGATTTCGCGAAATCCGAAAGTGCCTTTGAGTTCGTCGCTGCCCGCCTGCCTTTGGCCGAGGTCTATAACAACCTGGGAGTGGTCGCCGCGCGCCGCGGCCACAGTTCGAAAACAGCTGCCGAATATTTCGAGCACGCGATTCAGGACGATCCGAGCGATGCCGACTATCACTTCAATCTCGGAGTAACTCTTACCCAAGCCGGCGATCGCGCCGGCGCGGCCCGCGAACTGCGTGCAGCCCTCGATCATCGCCCGAATGACGCCGAAGCGAAAACGTTGCTTGACTCTCTGACGCCTTCGCCGGGAAGCATCGTTCCGAGCAGCGTTACATCGAAGACGCCCGTGGAGCGCATCAAACGTGACTACGAGGAAAACGCTTTTCGCCAGATGACCACGCAAATGGAGAGCTGGGCTGAGCAGCAATTTGCCCGCTCCGATCCCCGCACCCATGCGCGTTATCACCTCGAGCTCGGCAAGGAACTCATGGCCCACGGATTCACTGCCGAAGCCGAAGCCGAATTCCGTCATGCCGCCGCGGTCGATCCCTCGAGCGCCGCGCCCCACACCGCACTCGCCGAAGATTACGACGCTCGCGGCGATGCGCGCGAGGCCCGCGCCGAAGCCGAGTCTGCTCTGCGTATTCGCGAATCGGCTGAGGCATACTTAATTCTTGGGCGCCTCGATCTAAGAGAAAATAGGATGGAAGCAGCGTCCCAGAACATCAACCGGGCATTGCAGCTTGAGCCCGGCAATTCCGCCGGCCAAGACTTGAAACGCACCCTCGCAGCCAAGCTCGCGGAGAAACCATGAAATCAGCTCTCAGCTCTCGGCTCTCAGCTCTCAGAAACAACCTCGCATTGCGTTTTTGGTTTGCCCTCCTTGCCTCTGTATTTCTTGTCGTGCCTTGCTCCGCCGACGTCTTGCGCGTCTCGCTCGACGATGCCATTCAGCCTGTCACTGTCGAATATATTGGCCGCGCGCTCGCCATCGCCGCCGCCAATCACGATCAGGCGGTTGTGATCGAGATCAATACTCCCGGAGGACTGGTCGATTCTACCCGAGAGATCATCGAGAAGATTGTCGCCTCGCCGGTTCCTGTCATCATTTATGTGACGCCTAGCGGCAGCCGCGCTGCATCGGCTGGCTTCTTCATTCTTGAGTCGGCAGACGTCGCGGCCATGGCTCCGGGAACCAATACTGGCGCGGCGCATCCTGTCATCCTCGGCGAAAAAATGGATGACGTGATGAAAATGAAAATGGAAAACGACGCGGCGGCGCTGATGCGCTCCGTCGTCGCCAAGCGCGGACGCAACGTCGAACTGGCCGAGAGCGCGGTGCGCGAGTCCAAATCGTTTACCGAGCAAGAGGCGCTCGACAAGAAACTGATCGAATACATTGCTCCGAGCGAGCAGGATTTGTTACATCAACTCAGCGGCAAGAGCTTCAAGCGATTCGACGGCTCAACCGTCACGCTCAACCTCGACAACGAACCGGTGCGCGACTACCGGATGACGCTTAAGGAGCGCATCCTCTCCTACATCATGGACCCGAACGTTGCATTCATTCTGCTGGCCATCGGAGCGCTCGCGCTGTACGCCGAATTCAATCATCCCGGCGCGGTCATTCCCGGAACCGTGGGCGTGATCTTTATTCTTCTGGCGGCGTTTGCGTTGAACCTGCTGCCGGTGCGCTTCGCGGCCATTGCCATGATCATCGGAGCCTTCGCGCTCTTCGCCGCCGAAGCCAAGTTTGCAAGCCACGGCGTGCTTACCACGGGAGGGATTGCCTTGTTGACGCTGGGCGGACTGTTTCTGGTCGATGCGCCCATTCCGGAAATGCGCGTGCACCTTGTGACCGCGCTTGCCGTCAGCATTCCACTTGGACTGATCACGGCTTTCCTGATGAGCATCGCCGTCCGCGCTCGGCGCAATAAGATTGTCACCGGCAAACAAGGATTAATCGGCGAAATCGGAATTGCGCAGAGCCTGCTCGCGCCTGCCGGAAAAGTCTTCGTGCACGGCGAGCTTTGGGACGCCGTCTCTACCGTCCCCGTTCCTGCCGGAGAACGCATCGTCGTGCGGCAGGTCGATGGACTTACGCTGCGCGTCGATCCCGTAGCGGCAACAAGGGCTGCAATGGCGTAAACATCAAAACACTTTGGCCTCCGCGATGTTAATGTAATCCTCGCAGAGGAACTAGCCATGTGCTTTTCAGCAACGGCAAACTTTGTCGGCAGCGGAGTTCTGGGCGCCGTCGGCGTCGTCACCTTGACAAAAGTGAAGCACAGGCGCGAAGTGCTTTTCGCGGCGCTGCCCGTGCTTTTCGCCATTCATCAATTCATCGAGGGCTTCGTCTGGCTGGGATTGGATGGGATTCTTTCGCCTGTAGTGGCGCACGACATGGGCGCGGCGTTCATGCTTTATGCGCAGGGGTTGCTTCCTTTTCTGCTGCCGCTCAGCGTGCTGCTGTTCGAACCTAATGCGAAGAGTCGCAGACGCATGCGGCCGTTCGTCGTGGTGGGCGGAGGCACGACGCTCTATATTTTGTGGGCGCTCACGGCTTATCCATTGCAGTTGTACATCCGGGGAAACAGCATCGTGTATATCAACCAGGCGACCAACAATACCGCGGTTGCGGTGCTCTATGTGATTGCAACCTGTGGCTCGCTGTTTTTTTCAAAGATCAAGATGATGGTGGCGTTCGGCGCGGCGAACCTGGCCATTCTTCTGGTGGTAATGGAAGTTAAACGGTACGCGTTCACGTCGCTGTGGTGCGCTTACGCGGCGGTCGCGAGTGTAATCATTCTCGCCTACTTCTGGACAAGCAGCGAGGAGCGGCCGTTTGTCTATCCATAGTTCCGAAAGCAGCTTCCGAACGCCACGAATCTTCCTCAACAACTGCACAGCCAGATCGTCACCGCCGATAGCTGCTCGCTTGCGCTACAATCCGCTCATACGCTGAATTGTGAGCGCTGACTCGCGAGTTGCGTGGAGGTTCTTATGGATCTCGGATTTCCGGTGATCACCGTTGTCGTCGTCATCCTCATCATCTACCTGCTGAGTTCCATCAAGATCCTGGCCGAATATGAGCGCGGCGTCATCTTCCGGTTGGGACGCCTGATTGCGGCCAAGGGGCCAGGCGTGATTCTGGTCTTCGCTCCGGTTGACCGCATGGTGCGGATTTCGCTACGGCAGGAAGCGCTGGAGGTTCCTCCGCAGGACATCATTACTCGCGACAACGTTACGCTCAAAGTGAATGCGGTTATTTTTCTGCGCGTGATCGATCCCAATAAGGCGGTGGTCGAAGTCTCGAATTACGCCTACCAGACATCGCAGTTTGCGCAGACTACTTTGCGGTCGGTGCTGGGCGAACAGGAACTCGATGAGTTGCTGGCGCATCGCGACAAGATTAATTTGCGGCTGCAGAGCATTCTGGACACGCATACCGCTCCCTGGGGCGTGAAGGTCGCGAACGTCGAAGTCAAGCAGGTAGATATGCCCGAGTCGATGCTGCGCGCCATGGCCAAACAGGCGGAGGCGGAACGCGAGAAGCGGTCGAAGATCATCCACGCGGAAGGCGAGTTTTCGGCGGCGCAGCGACTGGTGGACGCTGCACATTTGTTATCTTCCGAGCCGGCCAGTATTCAGCTACGGTATTTGCAGACGCTTACCGAGATCGGGGTCGAGAAAAATACGACTGTCGTGTTCCCGGTGCCGATTGACTTTTATTCCGGATTGCAGAATTTGCTGGCGGGCGGGAAGGCTCCCGTTGCGCCGGCAAAGGGCTAGAGGGTCAACTTAATTTCCATGTCCACGGCGCAGCACGATACCGAGATCACGCTTGGCACGGGCCGCATGCTGGTTATCTTTTTTGCTTTTGTGCTGGTCTGCGCTTTCTTCTTTGCCATCGGCTTTTCGCTGGGCAGAAAAACTACTCTTGTTTCCGCGGCCAACTGGCCGGGCACTTCCGCTGGAGCTCCGTCAACTGTGGTGCGGCCATCGCCGGCTAAAGCGGATGCTGCGCCGGCGGCTAACTCCAGCGACTTCAGCTTTTATAAAGCGGTCGGCGAGAAGACGGCCGAAGCGGGGGTGACAGCGGCGGCGAGCCCAACTTCTTCGACTTCTGCGGGCGCGGCTCCTGCTGCCGCGACTTCTGTGGCACCGGCGCCAACTACGCCGAGCACCGGCGGCTCGTCGGCGGAAACACTGGGGAATACCGCCTCGGTTGGCGCGCCCACAAGCGGCGGCTACTACGTGCAGGTCGCCGCAGTCAGCCGGCAGGAGGACGCGGCCGCGCTGGTCGAGGCTCTGAAGAAGAAACAGTATCCGGCTTTCAGCGCGAGTAATCCTTCGACCGACAAGTTCTATCACGTTCAGGTTGGACCTTATGCCGAGATGAAAGACGCGGAGGCAATGCGCGCCCGGCTGGTCAGCGATGGATACAATCCGATTGTGAAAAGATAGAGAATTGGTAATTTGTAATTTGCAATTGAAGAGCCTGAAGGGTTCAATTACAAATTACAAATCACCTATTAGAAATTTCCCCATGGCTTCTCCCGTTCCCAACCTTGACCGCTTTCTGCATGCTATTGCCGACCCTACTCGCCGCCGGATTCTGCTGGCGCTTAAGGAAAAAGGCGGATGCTCGATTGACAAGGAAACCGGGCTTTGCGCGGGCGATATCGAGCAACGCGTGAAGCTGGCACAGCCTACGGTCTCGCATCATATGCGTATTCTGGAAAAGGCCGGGCTGGTCGAGGCGCGCCGAGAAGGCCATTGGCGCTGGTACCGGCGCAACGAAAAGTTGATTGCGGAAATGACTCGGGGGTTGAAGGGGCGGCTTTAGAGAGACAGCTCTCAGTTGTCAGTTGTCAGCTCTCAGTGAAGGCACATCGGTCATAACTGAGAGCGCGGGCTATTTTCGGCTAAGTTCCTGCGCCTGCGGTTTGAGCTTTTTCTTCGGGATTGTCTTCTTTCGCGGCTGGCGTCGTCGATGTTTTGACTGCGGGTTTCCGGTCTCTCTGGCTCAGGCCGCGTACTTGGGAAATCAGGTCCGCCACTTCAAACGGCTTCGCCAGCGATGGGACGCCGTGCTCGTGCAGGAAAGATCTGGTCTCGGCGTCAGTCACGGTGGAGAACATCAGCAGCAGACCTTTCTCGAGACCGGCACAGTTGGCGGCGATCCAATCATACATTTCGCGTGCGCTGCATCCGCCGGGCATGCGGCCGTTCATCACGACTACATCGAAAGAAACTTTGCGGAGCTGCTGCTGCGCGTCCTCAACGCTCATCGAGGTGGCAACTTCGGCGCCGGCGCCGACCAGCACATCTCGCTCGAACTCCATTACTGCTTCTTCGTCTTCGACCAGGAGCACGCGGCCCGCCAGCAGCGACTCTCGGCGCGGCGGCGGTGCAGACTCGGGCTGCGCGGGTTTCTCGCTGGCCAACAAACGAACCGTGATCGTCGCCCCGCCTTCATCGCGGTTGCGCGCCGCAATTTCGCCGCCGTGTTCCTTGACGATACCGTAGCAGATGCTCAAACCAAGACCAGTTCCCTTGCCCACCGACTTGGTGGTGTAGAAGGGATCGAAAATGCGGCTTGGGTCCTTGATGCCGGGACCGCTGTCGTCAAATTCGACGCATACGTGAGCGTCCCTTTTGAACACACGTACCTTCAACTTGCCGCTGCCGGCGTTCTCCACCATGGCATCGAGCGCGTTGTTGATGATGTTGAGGAAGACCTGCTCCAACTGGTGGGGATCGCCGACGACGGAGGGAACGTCCTCGGGAATCTCCCGTTCCACGGTAACGTTGTTGACCTTCAAATCGTACTCGCGGAGCATGAGGGACTCTTCCAGCACTTTGCGCAAATCGACTTCCTGCTTTTGCGGCTTGCGCTGGCGCGCGAAGGAAAGCAGGTTCTGCACCACGCGGTGCGTCCGCTGAGCTTGCTTGAAGAGCTTATGCACGTAGTCGGCGGAACGAGGATCGAGACCGGCGCTTTCGAGCAGTTGCGCGTAGCCGAGAATGGCCGTGAGCGGGTTATTCAACTCGTGTGCCACGCCGGCTATCAGTTGGCCAACGGCCGACATCTTCTCGCTTTGCAGCAATTGTTCCTGGGTCCGGCGCAAGTCTTCGTAGGCGCGGCAAGTCTCTTCGTAGAGCTGTACCTTTTCGATGGTAGTCGCGAGTTGCCGGCTGATGGCGACTAGCAGATTCTCATCGTTGCTGGAATAGTGCCGGTCTTCCTTGCTGGCGATTCCCATGATGCCAATGGGCTTTTCCTTGCTCCAGAGGACCACCCAGATCCAGTAGGGCAAGCGGTCGGCACAGACAAACTCGACCACCGCGGCGGGCAGGTGCGGGAGAAAATCCTGCGTCACTACTTCCGCTCGCGAACGCACCACCAGGTCGCCGAGACCGTCGGGGAAGGCAACTTCGGACATGCGCACGCGCGCTTCGCTGCGCGGGCCCCAACCGGCGCGGCGGCGGAAGGTGTCGGCCGGTTCGGCGGCCAGATAGACCGAGCCGGTCTCCGCTCCAAACAATGAAATGACCTGGCGCAGGGTGAGGTTCAGAATTTCGTCCAAATCGAACGACTGGGTGGCGATCACGGCCAGGGCGTTGAGCGCATTCAACTCGCGATTGCGACGACGCATCTCGTCTTCCGAACGTTTTTTCTCGGTGATATCGAGAACGAAGCCCTGGTAGCGCTCAATGTTGCCGCTGGAATCGCGCGTGGCAAAGCAGCTCTGCGCCACCACCAGCAGGGTGCCGTCTTTACGGCGCACGGTGATCTCAAAGTTGCGCACATAGTTGTGCGCCTCGATTTCCCGGCGAAACGCCTCGCGCTCCTCGGGAACGGCATTGAACACGCTGCCAACGTCGAGCGCCATCAATTCGTCACGGCTGCTATAGCCGAGCATGGTGACAAACGCGTCGTTGCAGTCGAGCAGATTGCCTTCCGGCGTGGCTACGAACACGCCTTCCTGCGCCTGCTCAAACAACATGCGGTATTTTTCTTCCGCCACCTGACGTTCGGTGGTGTCGTGCACCACGTGGATGACGCCTTTCTGCTGTCCTCCCTGCTCGGCGTAGGAGGAAGTCGAGACCACCGACTGGCCGCCGAAGCACGGATCCGTGCCTTCGGTGAGTCCGGAGCCGCGTTCACAGTATGGGCATCCGCTCCAAAGATGGCTTTGCGGCAGGACTTCTTTGCAGAGATGTTCCAAGATATCGGCCGGAGCTTTTTCCAGGCGCTGCAGCAGGGCTTGATTGGTCTTGAGGATGCGGAAGTCGGCGTCGTGCGCCAGAATCAGATCCTGGATGGAATCGAATGTGTTCATCCACTGGCGCTGCGAGCGCAGCACCTGCTCGAGCAAGCGCAGATTCTCCACGGCAATGCCCAGCGCCTGCGCCGCCGTCTCCAGAAATTCGAGTTCTTCCTGGGTGTGGCGGCGGCTGCCCGAGTAACCGAGCGAGAGCATCCCGATCACAGACTTTTTGCCGAGCAGCGGCAGCAGCACGACGTGATGAATGCCGAATTTCCTCAGTTGCTCCTGGCCAGAAGCGGGCATCTCGGAGAGTGTTCGTACGGCCGCACGGTTTTCCCCGAGGACGCGGGCTTCGGTCTCATCGGTTTCGGCTTGAGCGATGCCTCGCAGAAAATCTCCCGACACGCCGGTGTGCTGCGTCGGCACCAAACGGCTGCCTTCCATCACGTGGAACCACGATGCCTTCGCCCCGGCGATGGCTTTGAGTTTCTCCAGAGCAGTCTGCATCATGGGGGCAGGATTCTGACTGCGCGCTATGGTGACGGTCAATTCGTTCAGCATCGCCAGGCGGCGAGTGCGCAGGCGCGAGTCATCGAGCACAATCAGCAGCAGGCTGGAGCTGAACAGCACTTCCGCCAGCAGATAACCTTCGCCCGGAATATGACTGGTATATTTTGGCCAATTCAGATTCAGGGTCAGCAGGCCGACGCCGAACAGGAATGAACCCATGCCAATGCGACCGAAGCGATAGCGCAGAAATTCGGCGACCGCCCAGGCCGCAAGCAGGCGGCAGGCGACATCCAAGCCGAGAGTGAGGGTCTTCGAATCCACCGAGTAGAGCGCGTCGGGAAAATAGACGGGGCGCATGGTGGCGAAAACCATTAGCACCCAGGAAAGGGCGATCCAAACGGTCAAGGCACGCCGCGCGTGTGCGGACAGCAGCGCCGCGGCCGCGAACAATGCCACGGCGAGCACGAAACCGGCCTGCCCGAATGCGGCAAGCGATTTTGGCGCGGAGTGGACCCCACCGGCGCGCGCGAGCCAGAGAAACGCTCCGTAGGCAAGCCAACCCGCTCCCCACACCAGCAGACAGCGTTCACGGAACGCGCGGAAGAAAAGCAGACTGACTACGACCGCGATGAGGGCGGCCGTTTCGCGGGCGGTCAAACTCGGGAGACCCCACGGGAGAGTCAACCCGGGCGCAGTGGACAAGCCAACCGAATTCCCCAATAGCCAGGCAAAACCCATAAATAGGCGCACGAACACCCAACCTTTTAAATATCACGCGGACCGTCCCTCTATCGCGGATTTCCGTCTCCCATTGGTTACTTTCGGAATGTGAAGTTGCAGCCTAGAATGAGCGATACATTTACCTAGAATCATGCCTAACGATCGCATATTGGTGGTGGACGACGAGGAGACGATCCGAGAGATTGTCTGCTCGATGCTGGGCGGGGCACATTTTCAGACGCGGCAGGCGGCGAACGGGGTTGAAGCGCTTGCGATTCTGGGATCGGGTGAAGAATTCGACCTGGTGCTCTCGGACCTGATGATGGCGGAGATGGATGGGATCGCCCTTTTGGAGCGGATCAAGGAACGCTATCCTGACGTGCCGGTGGTGATGGTCACTACGGTCCACGACATCTCGGTCGCGCTGCAGGCGATTCGAAATGGGGCCTACGATTACCTGCCCAAGCCCTTCGAGCGCGAGCAACTGCTGGCCACGGTGCGGCGTGCGCTGGAGAATCGCCGCCTGAAACGCGAAAACGACGCCTATCGCACGAACCTCGAAGGGCTGGTGACGAGGCGCACGCAGGAATTGAATTCGGCGATGTCGAGATTGGAAGAATCCTACGACATTACGTTAGCAGCGTTGGGCGATGCCCTCGATCTCAAGGACAACGAGACGGAGTTCCATTCCCGCCGTGTGACCGCGTTCACCATCGCCATCGCCAAGAAAATGGGCTTGTCCAAAGAAGAGATCAAAGTGATTGCCCGGGGGGCTTTTCTACACGATTTCGGAAAAATCGCCATTCGCGACGATATCCTCCGCAAGCCCGGCAAGCTCACGACCGAGGAAATGGACACCATGAAGGAGCATTGCTATTACGGTTACAAGATCATCTCCCGGATTCCGTTTCTCGCTGAGGCTTCCGAAATTATTTACTGCCACCAGGAGCGCTACGATGGGACTGGCTACCCCCGTGGCTTGAAGGGAAAAGAGATTCCGCTGGGGGCACGAATTTTTGCGATTGCGGATACGCTCGATGCCATGAGAACGGATCGCGTCTACCGTAAGGCGCAGAGCATGGAGGCAGTTCGCGCGGAAATACAGCTTTGGTCGGGTCGGCAGTTCGATCCTGAAATCGTCAAAGTATTCCTGGAGATGCCGGATAACATCTGGGAAGATTTGCGCGATGACATCGATAAGGCGAATAAGTCTTTTCCGAAGCTATAACCAGAGACACTGCGGGGCCTGAGTGTTTAACCCTTGCACGTTTCACGCCCAGCCACTAATTTACATTGCAACTCGCGAAGGTCGTCGCGTTCTAACCTCAGAGATGTATAAGGGGCAGTTTTGGATTCGATCCCTGTATTCCGAAGTGCGAGATTTCGAGCCTCGGAGCCCGAAGATTTTGACCCTATCGGCCCCGGAGAAATGCGATGAAAACCACCGTCGTCACTGTTTGCGTTGTTCTTCTTCTGTGCGCGCTCTCGATCGCGCAGACTCCAACGGTCAACGCTCTGCCCAATACCATTTACGTCGGCGCCGACGGCAAGTTTGAAACCGCGCCCGACACGGCGCTGATCCAATTCAACATTGCGGCCCAAGCCGACAACGCGAAAGATGCCTATGACCTGGCCAGCAAACAGGCCGAGGCCACGCGCCAGGTTCTGCGCGCCAATGGCATCGATCCGAAGGCGGCGGAAATCGGCTTTTTCTCGGTGAATCCCCAGTACGACTGGAAAAATCCGAAGCACAAGGTTATCGGCTATCAGGTCACGGCCAGTGTCAATCTAAAGCTGAAGGATTTTTCTAAAATTGGGCCGGTCACGGCGCAGCTTGCCGATGTCAGCGTCGCGGATAGCCAGTCGCTGAGCTACACACTGGACTCGACCGAAGAAGCCAAGAGCAAGGCAGTCGCCGACGCCTACCGGCGCGCGCGAGCTTCGGCTCAGGCCTTGACCAACGCCAGCGGACGCACGCTCGGCGAACTCTCGTACGCTTCGGTCGATACGTTCGAGAATATTCGCGTGCACGCACCCATGGTGCGCAAGGCCATGGCCCCGATGGCAACTCCAGCACCAACCGACGAGTTCTCGCCACAGAATGTGACGGTCACGGCGCATGTGAACGCTATGTTTGCGCTGAAGTAGAAGGTGCGGAGAGCGGGGCGTTGCCGCCTGTCTCCACTAGAAGCCGGAACCTACTAGTTGCGGACGACTTCGGTTCTTGAGGAAATCCGGGTCGGATCGACGGTCACTTCGCGCTGGATTTCCATTTGGATCGACGACCCCACTTCCAGCCTCACGTCGGCGCCACGCGAGAGCATTCCAATCGCCAGGCCAACGGCTCCTCCCGCCGCCGCTCCAATTCCCACTCCCTTGAGACCGCTGGTAACGCCGCCAATGGTCGCTCCCGTAGCGGCCGTGCCGGCAGCGGTCTCGATTTTTTTGCCGGCATCGCTATCCTGGCGAATGGTTCCTTCGGAGTCTTTCATCGTCGTTTTCTCGGCACCGGGAGTGTTCTCAATCGAACCGCCTAGCATCACCGTGTAGCCGTTCGGGTAGATCATCGAGGTGAAATGAATCAGGACTTCGGCGCGTCCCTTGACGTGGCCGCCGCGCTGCACGCGCTCGATCTTGCCCTGAATATAGGTTCCGGCGGGAATCACGACTCGTTCGTTCACCACGAAAGGAAAGGCGGTCTCAGCGTATACCGGGTCTCCGTCCTTGGCCGTCTTTGTCGAAATCGCCTGCTTCAACGACAGCGGAATCGAGGTGCCGGCGGGAATGGTCAGCATCGCTTTGGCTGGCTCAACCGATGGCGCCGAGGGATTCGCAGCTACGGATGATTGTGCCGCCGCGATTCCAATGAGCAGCAGAAACCAAAGCGAAGCAGTCAGTATCTTCATCGAAGAACCTACCTTTTGAGAATGGCGGGTTGAGAATGGCGGGCTTAACCACTATTTCTCCGCGCCCGGTTCTCGATCACGTTACCCATGAACTGAGATTGGAGTTTCTGGGCGCAGCCCTCGCCGCAAACATGCAGCGCGCCTTCCTGCACGGCCAGCTTCTCGTCCCACGGCGCCAGGTGCATGACAGGCACATCGTAGTCGTCGAATGAGCTCCACATGATCCACCAGCGGTCGCTCACGCCTTTTTGGATGCCGCAATTGGGGCCGGCGCAACGGTAAAACGAACTTGGGATACGAACTACATTGTCGGACATGGTCAACCTGCGTACTCCGCATTGTAGCTGAGAAACCAGCGCAGGAACATGGTTTACAGGCTGCGCGCTGCTCGTGCACCCAAATGTGTGCGGACGGCGCGCGCCCGCTATTTGTACAACAAATACTTCTCGCGCAGGCGCACAAATGTCTGCAGCGACTCCTGCCAGTCTTCGGCAATGCGCCGCGGATCTTCTCCCGCGGCAAGCGCTTCGAACGCGGTCTGATTCACCAGCAGGTCCGCCATTTTGTCGAGCTTGAAGTCATTTGGATACAGCTTGTGCAAGGCCGACGCCAGCTCGATTCCCAACTCCGGCGAATCCAGAGTGTTTCGATCCAGAATGAGCAAGTTCACGCCCTGGCAGGTTTCACCGGCAAAATTGCTCGACGAAGGAGTAAACACAATTGGGATGAAACGCACACCTTGGATAGCGCGCGCGTTCAAGTAGGCCGCCAGTTCCCTGCTTTTGATCCAGGGCGCGCCTACCACTTCGAAGGGCGTGTCGGTGCCTCGGCCTACCGAAACATTTGCGCCTTCGATCATGGCTACACCAGGATAAAGGGTCGCCTCGGTCAGGCTTCGCAGATTGGGCGACGGATTCACCCATGGTAGTCCCGTCGAGTCG
Source organism: uncultured Acidobacteriaceae bacterium (assembly GCA_963785265.1). Taxonomy (GTDB): domain Bacteria; phylum Acidobacteriota; class Terriglobia; order Terriglobales; family Acidobacteriaceae; genus Acidiflorens. Next base: position 328,972 of record CAWAUN010000002.1, read on the forward strand.
AACCAGTCGCCCGGTTGCCAACCGTCCATCGGAACCACTTCAAGCTTCGCCCCGATGTGGCGCTCGGCGTTAAACATTCTTGCCAGCTCGCCCAAAGTCATCCCGTGGCGGACGGGAACGGGGAAATAATTTGTGAACTTTTCCTGACCGGCATCGGAAACCGGGCCCTCGACAAACGATCCCGTGATCGGATTCGGCCGATCTAGAACGACGATTTCGACGCCTGCTTTCGCGGCTGCTTCGAGAAAATATCCCGTGGTGGCTTCATAGGTGTAAAAGCGCACGCCAGCGTCGGCCAGGTCGATCACAACTGCATCCAGCCGTTTCAGAACATCCATCGGCGGACGCCGGGCCGCGTCGCTTGCACCGTATACGCTGTAGACCTCGATTCCGGTTGCCGCATCCTTCGTATTCTTGACGTCGGTTGTGTCGAGGGTCCCGGTCACTCCATGTTCGGGACTGAAAATTGCGTCGAGAGAAATTCCCGGCACGTTGGACAGCACGTCGATCGTCCGCCGGCCTTCGGCGTCGACGCCGGTCTGATTCGTCAGCAGTCCGATGCTTCGCGGAGCGCCGCCTCGCGAGGGATGCAGCGCCGCAAACTTCGTGTCTTCGAGCACGTCGATTCCCGTCTTCACGGTTCCGTTCCGCGCGGCCAACTTGCGCGCGGCGCTCTGCATTTCGTTGTAACCGGTGAGGGTTGCGATTCGCATCTTCTCCGCCTGCGCGGGGTCGAGCGCGAGCGCAGCGGCCACAGCGGTCGCAATCTTGGTTCTCAATGCAACCGCGCTTCCTTTTTCTTTTGGGGGCACTACGTTCATGTGCACGGAGTTGGTCAGCAGCACGATATAGGCCTTGGTTGTGGGATCAATCCACAGCGACGTTCCCGTGAATCCAGTATGCCCGTAACTGCCGACTGGCAATAACTCCCCGCGGTTGGTCGATAAAGGAGAATCGATGTCCCAGCCAAATCCTCGCACGGCCGTTCCATTCACGGGCTGTTGCGGGGCGGTCATCTTGGCAACCGTCGCAGGCGTCAGTATGTTGCGCCCGCCATCGAGCAAGGCCTGCGCGAAAATCGCCAGATCGTCGGCGGTGGAAAATACCCCCGCATTTCCCGCTACCCCGCCCATGCGGCGTGCCGTAGGATCATGCACCACGCCGCGCAGCAGATTGTGATTCTCATCGTCTTCGGTGGGAGCAATGCGCGACTCCCATGAATGCGGAGGAACGAACCGGGTCTCTTTCATGGCGAGCGGATCGAAGATATGTTTCGCGGCGTAATCGTCCAGCGATTCGCCCGAAAGCCGCTCCACCAATGCTTCCAGCACTACGAAGTTGATGTCGCTATAAACAAAAGCCGCGCCCGGAGAGCGCTCTGGAGACACCTCAAATGCCATGCGGTAGGCCGTCTCCTTGCCTTCCCACGGCTTCGTCAAATCGAGATCGGGAGCGAGGCCGGAGTAGTGGATCAGCAACTGGCGGATGGTAATATCCTGCTTGCCGTTTTGCGCAAATTCCGGGAGATACTTTGCGACCGGGTCGCTCATGCGAAACTTGCCCTGCTCCCACAGTTGCATGATCGCCGTTGTGGTTACGATGACCTTGGTCAGCGACGCGCAATCGAACACCGTGTCGACGGTCATCGACTCGCGCCGTGGTTCGAGCGCGCGGCTGCCGTAGGCCTTGCGATATACCACTTGGCCGTCGTGGCCGATGATGACCACCGCTCCTGGAATCTGGTGCTGGACGATGGCTTCGTTGACGATAGGGTCGAGAACGGCGAGGCGGGAAGCAAGCGGAGTCTGGGAGAACGCAGCGGCGGAACACAGCAGAGCGGCGAGCAGCAGTATCGGTAAGTGTTTCACGTCTGCTGTGACTGTACATGACGGCGGAGATGCGGCTCAAGACTGAAGAGTACCAACGATGCCCTCAAAGTAACTCCCGGATTGCCTCGGCTTCGCGCCTTTGCTATAACCCCATCAGTTCACAAAATACTTTGAACCTGACGCAGCCAAATCGAGACGCAGGCTTTTCCTTCCTGGTCCGCAATTGCTCCGCACAGGACGAGCGCTTTCGCAGCGGCTTCGACATTCTGGAAATGGCCATCGCCGGACGCGCTTTTCCTGCTTGCTCGCTCGCTGTTACTTTCCGCGGAGAGCTGGTCGCGCACAAAACGTTTGGGCGGTTTACTTATGATCCAGCGTCGCCCGAGGTCACGACCGCGAGCCTTTTCGATCTCGCTTCGCTCACCAAGGTCGTCGCTACCACCTCCATGGCCATGATTCTCTACGAGCGCGGAGTGCTTGATCTGGAAGCGCCGGTCGCCGCGATCGTCCCGGAATTCGCCGATAATGACGCTAGCCGGCGCGAAGTCACGCTGCGCATGCTGCTGGCGCACAGCTCCGGCCTGCCCGCCTACGAGAAGCTTTTTCTGCGCGCTTCAAGTCGCGAAGAACTGCTGCGCTTGGCTTTCAGCACTCCGCTCACTGCCGGCCCCGGCACTCGCGCCGAATACAGCGACATTGGCTTTATTATTCTCTCCGTCGCCCTTGAGCAGCTGGCTGATGAATCGCTCGACCTGTTTTGTCAGCGCGAAATCTTCGGTCCCCTGGGCATGACGCATACGACCTTCAAACCCGCTCACGGTTTGAAGGATTCTGCCGTGCCCACCGCGGACGATCGTAGCTTTCGCCATCGCATCATCCAGGGCGAGGTGCAGGACGAGAACGCGAGCATTCTCGGTGGCGTTGCCCCACACGCTGGGCTTTTTTCGACGGCTGAAAATCTCGCCATTTTTGCCCACGCTGTGCTCAATGGCGGACATCCGATCCTGCGGCCTGAAACAGTTGAACTTTTTTCGCGGCGGGAAGCCGCGCCTGTAGGCACTTCTCGAACGCTTGGCTGGGACACTCCCTCAGCGCCTTCGCAATCCGGCAAATACTTTTCTGCACGTTCTTTTGGACATCTCGGTTACACGGGTACGTCCCTCTGGATAGAGCCGGAGCGCCAACTGTCTGTAACTTTGCTCACCAACCGCACCTGGCCCGACTGCACGAACCAGGAAATTAAACGGGTACGTCCGGCGATTCACGACGCGGTGGTTGAGGCCTTGGGGAAGACAGCTTGAAGCGCAAAGCAACGGCCACAGAGCTACGCTTACTGGGAACCGAGAAAACGAATTCCGCCTCCGCCGATCTCGACAGCAAAAGCGCGCTCGAAATCGCCCGTATCATCAGTGCTGAAGACGCCAAGGTTGCGGCCGCGGTAAAGCGCGCTCTCCCGCAAGTTGCGCAGGCGATCGATTGGATCGCCGCTGCGATCTCCCAGGGCGGGAGGCTCATCTACGTTGGCACCGGCACCAGCGGACGCATCGCCGCGCTTGACGCTGTCGAATGTCCTCCCACGTTCGATGTTGACCCGCGCGTGGTTCAATTCGTTATTGCCGGCGGATCGAAAGCGCTGGGCGCAGCGGTGGAAGCCGACGAAGACTCTCGCGAACTCGGGCGCCAAGCCATTGCCAAGAGGAAGCCCAGGAAAAAAGATGTGGTCGTAGGCATCGCGGCCAGCGGACGCACTCCGTTCACTATTGCTGCTATCCGATATGCGCGCGCTCGCGGTGCTCGAACGGTTGCGGTCGTCTGCAACCCGAAGTCGCCACTCGGCAACGCCGCGCACTTGGCCATCGTCGCAGAGGTGGGCGCGGAGGTGGTCGCTGGTTCTACCCGCATGAAGGCTGGCACGGCGCAGAAGATGATTCTGAATATGCTTTCGACTGGAGCGATGACTCGGCTCGGCTATGTCTACGGCAACCTGATGGTCAACGTTCACCCGAAGAATGAAAAATTGGCCGAACGCGGCGTGGGCATTCTGGAAAAAGCCGCGGGGCTCAAGCGGCGTGCAGCACGCAAAGTGCTCGCTGCTGCCGAAGGTCGCGTTCCCGTGGCGCTGGTAATGGCTAAGGCCGGCGTGGGACGGGCTCAGGCTGTGGCTGCGCTCAACAAATCACAGGGGCAAGTGCGCAGAGCGATAGCGCTGGGCAATCGCGGCCGCCGTTTCGATGGCGACGTAGAAAACGCTTAACCACAGGGGACACTGACATTCACAGGGGAAAGCGCGGGGCGGTGTTCAAGTCAGAATTCCCAGCAGCGGGTGTCCCGCGGTTAGAATGAAAGCGAACTCTGATTTTCGCGAACGAACTCTATGGATAAGCTCGTGATCCGCGGGGGCAATCCCCTGCTCGGCACTGTACGAATCAGTGGCGCTAAGAATGCCGCACTGCCTTGCATGGCGGCAGCTCTGCTTACTGAAGAGCCGGTGATTCTTGAAAACATTCCGCAAGTGCGCGATATCGAGACCACGCGCAAGCTGCTGGCCGCCATGGGAGCCGAAGTCGAGCTGGGCTACGGACGCGCCCATCATCGCACGACGATTTGCGCGCGCACGCTGGCCGCTCCGGAAGCTTCTTATGAGCTGGTCAAGACCATGCGCGCTTCCACACTTGTACTGGGGCCGCTGCTCGCCCGCTGCGGTCATGCTCGCGTCTCGCTGCCGGGCGGATGCGCCATCGGCGCTCGTCCCATCGATTTGCACATTAAAGGGCTGGAACATCTGGGCGCTAAAATTACGCAAGAGCATGGGTACGTTGAGGCGGCCACGGATCCGCTTAGAGGCAACCGCTTGCATGGCGCCGAAGTTGTTTTTGACAAGATTACCGTCACCGGCACCGAGGATCTGCTGATGGCCGCTACGCTGGCCGAGGGCGAAACGGTGATGCAGAACTGCGCGCGGGAACCGGAGGTCGCCGACCTTGCCGCGCTGCTCAATGCCATGGGCGCCAAAATTCACGGCGCGGGCACGTCCACGATTCGTGTGAAGGGCGTCGAGAAGCTCCATGGGGCCCGGCATCGCATCATTCCCGATCGCATCGAAGCTGGAACCTTCATCATTGCGGGAGCGCTGACCGGAGGCGACCTCAACGTTGCCGGCTGCGAGCCCGCGCACCTTACCGCGATTCTGCAGAAGTTGGCGGAAACTGGCGTGAAGACGGCGGTAAAAGCCGACTCCGTCCGCGTGATGGGCGATCAGCCGCACCAAGCCGCCGATTTGAATACCGAGGAATATCCCGGCTTCCCTACCGACATGCAGGCGCAGTACATGGCCCTCGCTACGCAGGCGGCGGGCACGTCGATTATTACGGAGAATATTTTCGAGAACCGCTTCATGCATGCGCAGGAACTGGTGCGCATGGGCGCGAACATCAAGATCGAAGGACGCCGGGCCATCGTTCGCGGCGAGACTCCACTTAGCGCCGCCGCCGTCCTGGCGTCGGATCTGCGCGCGTCGGCATCACTCGTGCTCGCCGCGCTGGTCGCGGATGGCGAGACGATCATCGACCGCGTCTATCACCTCGACCGCGGCTACGAGAACATCGAGGAGAAATTGAAAGCGGTGGGTGCCGAAATCCGGCGGGTTGGAGACATCTTCCCCAAGCGCGCCGTGGCTCCCGCGCACTCGTGACGGGTAACGATAGTAACCTGCGACTGCCGCGTTATCCAGTTGCTCCTTTTCGCGGTCGGCATTAGTCCCTCTTAGATCCCCCCATTGTTTAGTTAGGGTCTCGCCTTTCATTGAATCCTTTTGGATGACTTTCGTAACTCTGCCTTCCGTGTGCGCGTGTGGGATAACTGACTTGCGGGGCGGTATAAGTCCCGACCAAAAAGGCAATCGGCTTCGACCCGGACATACGCAAAAAACCATGACGAATCGGCTGGCTAAGGATCTCGACCACATTCTCGAGCGAACCGAGCCCCTGTGGCAGGAACTGCGCGGCCAACGCATCCTGATCACGGGCGCCACGGGATTTTTTGGATGCTGGCTGCTCGAAAGTTTTGCCTGGGCAACCCGGCGACTGGATCTGAATGCCCGCGCGGTCGCGCTTTCGCGGCATCCGGAGGTGCTCGCCGAAAAAGCGGCGCACCTGACGCAGGATGCAGCCATCACTTTACACGCTGCTGATGTTTGCCGGGGTGACTTTCCGCAAGGCACGTTTTCGCACGTGATTCATGCCGCGACCGAAGCCAGCGCGAAGCTGAACAGCGAAACTCCCAAGGTGATGTTCGATACGATCACCGAGGGAACGCGCCGCACTTTGGAATACTCGCTTGCTAGTTCCGTCAGCAGATTTTTGCTGGTTAGCTCGGGCGCGGTTTACGGAAACCAACCGCCGGAGCTTACCCATGTAAGTGAATCCTTCGAGGGCGGACCTGATCCTCTGAATCCTGCGTTCGCCTACGCCGAAGGCAAGCGCTCCGCGGAAATGTTGTGCACGCTCACTGCATCTTCCGCCCTGGAAATCAAAATTGCGCGCTGTTTCACTTTCGTCGGGCCTTATATGCAACTCGACGCGCACTTCGCCATTGGCAACTTTATCTCCGATTGCCTGCACCATCGCCTGATTCGCGTGAAGGGGGATGGTTCCGCGGTGCGTTCCTATCTTTACGCGTCCGATCTGATGGTGTGGCTGTGGACGATTCTCTTCAAGGGGCAATCCTGCCGCGCTTACAACGTTGGATCCGAAGAAGCTCTGAACATTGCCGCGCTCGCGCGCGAAGTGGCCGCCGCGTTGCCTCCCGCAGTAGACGTCAACCTTGTGTCGGCCGCGACCCCTGGTGCCCCGTTGCACCGCTATGTACCCTGCACGGCGCGGGCACGCGAGGAGCTGGGACTTAACGTCGCCGTTCCGTTGCGCGATGCCGTTCGGCGCACCGCCGCATGGTTTTCCGAAATTAAATCTGCCGCCCGAAAACCTTCTCGGCCAAAAGTTACCGCTCGAGGCACCCATGCATAGCGCCGCCACTCCCACCCCGCAGCCCCGTCGCGCATGCGGGGCCTGCGGTACGAGCGGAGCGACCCTGTGCCACACGCAGCGGTTTGTCGTGCCCGATGGCTATCCTCTGCCCAACGAGTACCACGTCGTCGTGTGCCGCCGCTGCGGTTTTGTCTACGCCGATCCGGCGGCCGCGCAGCGCGACTACGATCGGTTCTATTGCGAGTGGTCGAAGTATGACGACTCGGCGACTGCGACCGGCAGCGGTCTTTTGCCTTACGACGCCGCGCGACTTGCCACCACCGCCTCTGACATTGCCCGCGCACTGCGTTCACGAGCAGCCAGCATTCTCGATGCCGGATGCGCCACGGGCGGACTGCTCACGGCGCTTCGCGAGCAGGGATTTACGGCCGTCGCCGGACTCGATCCTTCGCCGCGCTGTGCGGCCGCTTGCCGTGAACGCGGCTTTGAAGCTTACGTCGGATCGATATCTTCATCTTCATCCTCCGCCCCGGGTCCGGCGCACATGCCCAAGTTTGATTGCGTCGTCTTGAGCCACGTGCTGGAACATGTTTACGACATTCCTTCGTTCTTTACGGCTGCCCGCCGCCTGCTCACACCGGGAGGCTACTTGTATCTGGAGACTCCTGACGCCACGCGCTACGACGAATACCTCTACGCGCCGTTCCAGGAATTCAATACGGAACATATCAATCACTTCTCGGCACGCGCTCTCGAGAATACTGGCCGCCGCTTTGGCTTCGAGGCGGTTCTGGTGGAACAGAAAGTGTTCCAGACAGCGGAAGACACACGCTATCCCGCGGCCTTCGGCTTTTTTCGCGACGGCCGAGGGGTGGCGGACGAGCGCGTCGTTGTTTGCGATCACGAGTTACCGTCGAGGATTGCCGCCTACATCCGGCATTCCAGCGAACAGATGGAGCAGATCAACGAGCAGTTAGCCAGCCAGCTTACTAACACTCGACGCGTCATTCTTTGGGGCGCGGGGCAATTGGCCATGAAGCTACTTGCCCTTCCCGCTCTGGCTCAGGTCGAAGTGTGCGCGCTGGTCGACAACAATCCCGTGCTCCGAGGCAAAACGCTGGCGGGCGCGCCGATTGTCGGCCCGCAGGAAATTGCCGGCCGACGAGAGCCGATCCTCATCACCACTTTGCTGCACTCCGGCGAGATCAGCGCTCAGATCCGGCGTCTCGAAATTAGTAACCCCGTTCTCTCGCTGCAGCCGGCGTTGCGATCCGCGTCCAAAGAGGCGCACGCATGAAGCTTTCCGACTACATCGCCGGCCAGCTTGCGGATTGGGGCGTACGGCACATTTTCCTGGTGACGGGCGGCGGCGCCATGCATCTCAACGACTCGATCGGCCACGAGCCGCGCATCCAGTACGTTTGCAATCACCATGAACAAGCTTCCGCCATGGCCGCGGAAGCTTACGCGCGCGTCAGTGGCTTGCCCGGTGTGGTCAACGTGACCACCGGGCCCGGCGGCATCAACGCGCTCAATGGAGTGTTTGGAGCGTGGACTGACTCGATTCCCATGCTCGTCATTTCGGGCCAGGTCAAGCGCGAGACTTGCATGCGCGCGCAGAACATCACGGGCCTGCGTCAGCTTGGCGACCAGGAAGCCGACATCGTCGCCATGGTCGCGAACATCACCAAATATGCGGTGCTGATCGACGATCCTCTGACGATTCGGTATCACCTTGAGCGCGCCTGGTATCTGGCGCAGCAGGGACGCCCCGGTCCTTGCTGGCTCGACATTCCCGTGGACGTACAGGCAGCGGTCATTGATCCTGCCAGCCTTCGCGGCTACGATCCCGCCGGCGACACTCTCGCCACAAATAACGGGAGCGGCGCCGATTCCTCCAAACTCAGCTCGGCCTGTCGCGACGTTTTGCAGCGAATTCGTAACGCCAAGCGTCCGGTAATTCTCGCTGGCACCGGCGTGCGCGCAGCTCACGCAGTCGCCGAATTTGACGAACTCTTCCACCGGCTGGGCGTACCCGTGACTACGGCCTGGACTCATGACCTTATCGCCTCTGACGATCCTCTTTTTTGCGGACGCCAGGGAACGATCGGCGACCGCGCCGGAAACTTCACGGTCCAAAATGCCGACGTTCTCTTGATTCTCGGATCACGCCTCAACATCCGGCAAACCAGCTATAACTGGAAATCGTTTGCGCCACAGGCCTTTAAGATTCAGGTCGACATCGACGCCGCCGAGTTTCACAAGCCCACTGTGCAGCCAGACTTGGCCATTCACTGCGATCTCAAGCGCTTTCTGCAAGAACTCCTGTGGCAAAGTGATGCTGAGAACTACCGGCCTGGAGCGCACGCCCCTTGGCTTGCCTGGTGCCGGGAACGCGTCCAACGCTACCCGGCCGTACAGGACCGCCAGCGCCAAACCGGACCGCCGCTGAATCCTTACTACTTCATCGAGCAACTGTCGGCTCGGCTCGGGGATGACGACGTCGTTGTGTGCGGTAATGCCAGCTCATGCATTGTGCCGTTCCAGGCCATGCGTCTGCAGAAGGGGCAGCGTCTATTCTCCAATTCCGGATCCGCCTCCATGGGTTATGACTTGCCCGCCGCCATCGGAGCGGCTTTTGCCCGCCCCGGTAAGCGTGTTATCTGTCTTGCCGGAGACGGCAGCATTCAGATGAACATTCAAGAGTTACAAACCGTCGTTCATCATGGCTTGCCGCTCAAGATCTTCGTTTTGAATAACTCGGGCTATCTCTCGATGCGGATGACGCAATCCGGATTCTTCCGTCGTCTTACCGGAGAAAGCGCTGCGACCGGCGCCTCTTTGCCGGACATGGTCAAAGTGGCCTGCGCGTACGGCATTCCGTCGATTCGTATCGATCGCCAATCGCAGCTGGAGCAAATCGATCGCGCCCTTGCGACGGACGGTCCAGCGCTGATCGACGTTGTCCTCGATCGCAATCAGGAGTTCGAACCGCGCTCACGGGCGCGACAGTTACCGGACGGGCGAATTGTTTCTCCCAATCTAGAGGACATGTACCCTTTCCTGGATGAGACTGAACTAATGGACAATGTCATCCACGAATAAGGACATTACCATGTTACTAAACAGCGATTTCACGGCGTTTCGCTACCACGACTGGACTGGCAAGTAACAACATGACTGGCAACGACATATTTGACGAGTTATTCGTACTAGAGCTGGCTAATAACCACCTGGGCGACTTGCAGCGGGGCCTGAAGATCATCAGCAACTATGCGCAAGTAGTGCGGTTCAACAACGTACGCGCCGCCATCAAATTACAATTGCGCGATGTCGACACTTTCATACACAGGGATTTTCGCCACCGGGACGACATCCGTTACATTAAAAAAACGCTGGAGACGCGTCTGCGGCTGGAGGATTATGCCAAGCTGGTTCAAGCCATCCGCGAGGCCAGTTGCATTCCGATGGCAACTCCGTTTGACGAAAGCTCCGTCGACTTCTGCTGTGAGCTCGGCATTCCCATCCTAAAAATTGCCAGTTCCGACTGCAACGACTGGGTGCTGATCGAAAAGATCGCAAAGACGAAGAAGCCGGCCATCGTTTCTACGGGCGGATCTTCACTCAAAGACATCGACGATCTGGTTACTTTTTTTGATAACCGGCATATCCCGCTGGCCGTTAACCACTGCGTCTCGATTTATCCCTCTGAGGATTCTGACATTGAACTGAATCAGATCGAGTTTCTTCGCAGCCGCTATCCCAATCGGATCATCGGATTTTCCACGCACGAGTATTGCGATTGGACTTCGTCCATGCTCATGGCGTATGCCAAGGGGGCGCGGACCTTTGAACGGCACGTTGACATTCAGACGGAGGGCATGACGGTTTCTCCATACTGTTCCCTGCCGGAGCAAATCGACACCTGGTTTAAAGCCTTCCATCGCGCCAAGAGAATGTGCGGAGCACCGGGGACGCAGAAGCGACTGCCTCCGCAAAAGGAAATCACCTATCTCGACTCGCTTGTCCGCGGAGTCTATGCTAAGCGCGATCTTTCTGTCGGCCATGTTCTCCAGGACGCCGACGTTTATCTGGCGGTTCCGCTGCAGCAGGGGCAAATTTCCTGCCGCGAACTGATGCGCGGCGAGGTCATTCTGAAAGCCGTACCCAAGCATCAGCCCATCCTGATCGACGCCATTGACAGCCCCTATGCCAATATTCCATCGCTCACCGAACTGATTTACCACCGGGGCCTGCCGCCGCAGGCGGCTGCTCGCGCGGCCAAAGCCGGCGGTGGCCAGTGAGTAATCTTCGCAACATGAAGACCGTAAGTGTCGTCACACCGTGCTTCAACGAAGAAGGCAATGTCCGCGAAGTGTACGAACGCGTACGCGACCTGATGTCGAGCCTTGGAAGATACCGCTACGAACATATCTTCATCGACAACGCCTCGCGCGATACCACCTTCCCCATTCTCAGGGAAATCGCGGCCGCCGATTCGAACGTCAAAGTAATCCGCAATGCCCGGAACTTCGGACATGTGCGCTCGCCCATGCACGCGCTGCTGCAAAGTCGCGGGGATGCCGTGATTGTTCTCATGTGCGATCTGCAAGATCCACCGGAAGTGCTGACGCAACTGATCGAAGAGTGGGAAAAGGGAGTTCCCATCGTGATTGCGGTCAAGCATGAAAGCCAGGAATCGGCGCCGATGTTTCTGATACGGAAAATGTTCTATCGGCTCGTCAATCACCTCTCCGATGACATTGAGACTTACGAAAACTTCACCGGCTTTGGACTGTACGACCGGCAAGTGATCGACCTAGTCCGCCAGTTTGGCGATCCCTATCCTTACTTTCGCGGCATGATCGCTGAGATCGGGCTTCCTCACACCGAAATTAAGTACGAACAACAGCGCCGCAAAAGCGGCAAGTCGAAAAACAATTTTTATACGCTTTACGATCTGGCGATGCTCGGCATCACTAAGCTCTCGAAAGTCCCGCTCCGCATTGTCACGTTTTCTGGGTTTGCCGGATCGCTTCTGTCATTGCTGGGAGGCACGGCGTACTTTGCCTATAAGTTGTTGTTCTGGGAAAACTTTACGGTTGGCGTCGCGCCCATCGCCATCGGGATGTTTTTTTTGGGATCGCTCCAGCTTTTGTTTATGGGCATCATCGGAGAGTACATCGGCAACATCCACACGCAAGTGCACAATCGTCCGCTGGTTATCGAGCGGGAAAGACTGAATTTCCAATATGAGCCCGGGGAACCGATGCCCCGAAGCGCTCTGGCATCCGGCGCGGCCGCGGGTAGATAACTCAACGACGGTTGCCTTATTACTCAAGCTACCGCGGACTCGGCTTGCTTGGCCTCGTTGGGTTGATCTTTAGTAACCACGGAAGTCTTCGGTCGCGATTAGACGCTGTTTGTCCTACGCTACAATCTCGGCAGCACCGGATGATTGCCTTTTAGGGGAAAGGTCGCAAGTAACTAAGGAGTGGCTAATGTACGTGGGTAGCGTGCAGCGCTTTATCCCGGCGCGGATGAAATTCTTTCTGAAGCCATACTACCGCCGACTTTTCAAAGAGCGCCTGCACGTCCTCTTCTGGCCGACATTTCGTTGCAACTATGCATGCACTTACTGCACCGTGTGCACGAAGTTTGACTTCGCCAAGGTGTTTCCCAAAGCATCGGAGAAACGAGTGGAACAATGGCTGGTGGCGCTGGAAAAGCTGCCGCCCGCAATGATCTATATCTCCGGTGGGGAGCCGTTTCTTTATGCCAAGCTTCCCGAACTAGTGAACAATCTCCCAAAGAAGCACCGGCTGCTTGGAATTGTGAGCAACGTGTCGCTGCCCGCCAGCGTGTACCGGAAGATCGAGCGTCCCTTTCATTTGAACGCCAGCTTTCATCGTGAGTTTGTCAGCGCCGAAAGTTTTATCGCTCGGGTACGCGAGCTGCAGGAGTTTCTCCACGTCCACGTGAACATCGTGGCGACGCGGGAAAACCTGCCAGTGATTGCATCGATCGATGAACTGATGGGAACGCACCGTATAAGTTTGCATGTCGATCCTTACGTCGATCATGAATTCAGTTACACCGCCGGGGAAGAGGCGATGTTGCGGAAGTACACGCAGGCCGACCGCAGGTCGCTGGTGGACTTTAACGACTTCAACCCCAAGCAGTGTTCCGCGGGCCGGAACTATATCAACCTGTTGCCAGACGGACAAGTGTTTACCTGCGCCGCCGGCTTCAGCTATACGTATTCGCCGCTCTATACCGAGCTGGTAAGAAACAGGCCTGTGGACAATTTTCGAATGGGCAATCTCTTTGACGACGACTTTGCGCTGAATTCGAGTGATATTGTGTGCAAACTTCCCTGCAAGGACGCCTGCGACCGCGATTCTGTGCTGATCACGATTCAGCCGGCGGAAGAAAGCTTACAGACGACATGAGTTTGGTCGCCCGAATGCAACCGGTCCGCGCGGACTCTGCACCCGGTTCCGCATCGAGTTCATTTTTCACCGTTCGCCTTCTGCACGCCATTGCGGACTTCGCGGATACCCGCGGCTGGTTGCTTTTCACTGCCATCTCTCTAGCGTGTGGATGGGGCCTTTTGAATACCATGGTCACTCGCCGCCTCGATCATGATGAGATTTTTACGTTCTACATCGCGCAGGCGCCGAGCCTTCACCGGTTGCTCCAAGTCAGTCACGCCGTCGACTTCCAACCACCTCTTTCCTACCTGTTAGTTCGAGCATCGTTCGCCATGTTCGGGACGAATGCCTGGTCCTGCCGCCTGCCTTTCCTGCTCGCTTCTTTTGGCACGGCCGCGCTCATGTTTTATTTTGTGGGCCGCCATTGTTCACCTCACTACGGACTGATTGCTGTCTTATTGCTATGGGGCAGTCCCTACTCGTTCTTGGCATACGAGGCGCGGCCCTATGCCTTGCTTCTCTGCTTTTCGACTCTGATTCTCGTGAGTTGGTATCAGGCCGCAACAGAACGTGGCCTGACTGGACGCCGCTGGGCGCTCGCAATGGTCACGGTGAGCGGATTCGGACTCCTGCTTTCGCACGTCTTCGGAGTGTTAGTCTATGCCGCGTTTTTCGCCGCGGAACTTCTCCGTTCCTGGATTCGCCGAAAGCCCGACTGGCGCGTGTGGTTGGCGCTCCTGGTCCCGACTATCTCCATCCTTACCTACTTGCCCATGCTTCACAATCATTCCATCACGCTGTTTGCCAGGGAGTATCGCGTCACGCCGCTGGTTTTGCTCAGCTTCTATTGGGAGTCGATCCGCTTCGTGATTACCCCCCTGGCTCTCATTGCAGCTCTCGCTCTGCTGTGGCCAATCTTTCACCCAACCGTCCACAAGCCAATCGTCCACAACAAACCACCTGAAACGGCAGCGGCAAATTCACACGCCATCCGCGTGCCCTTTGGATTCCTCCTCGTCTCGATTTCTCTCATCCCACTCGCCATTGGCACGCTACTGGCTCGCACCGGCACTGCTTTTTTCAGCCGCTATGGAGTCGTATGGCTGGTTCCTTTCGCCATGGTTCCGGCACTTGTCCTGGGCTATCGCACACAGCATGACCGGCTTGTTGGAACAGCCGCCGTTCTGCTGCTGGCGGTGTTTTTTTTCTTCAACACTACGGGAAAGTCCTGGCTACTCGATCAAGTGTCCAATCTCGCTCCTCCCAGAGTTGCAGCAAGGTTGCTCTACGTCTTATCCCTCCCTCCGATCGTAACCGTGCATTACCCGCCAATTCCGTCCTATCTGCAAGCGGGCATCGCCGCTGCTCCACTAGTCTCGCATCTCGATTCTGTCGCTCCCGGGCTTCCCTTGGTTGCCAACACAGGGTTGACCTTTGTCGAAGCTGATCATCAGGAAAGCGCACAGGTTGCACAGCGTCTCTACCTGTTGACTGACGAGAAGGCTGCATCCACCATCGCGCGTGATACGGTTTTCAACCATTATGAACGGTTGAAAGATGCATTCCCTGCTATCCGTGGCAAGGTCGAGCCCTACTGCGCATTTATCTCTTCACATCCCCGATTCGTGGTTGTCGGCGCTTACAACCACCCGCAAGGATGGCTGCTGAGAAAACTTGACCGGGATGGAGCGGAACTCCGCGTGATCGGGACCTGTAGTGGATATACCGAAGAATGTCAGATCTATGAGGTCAGCGTGCGACCGGAAGAGTGCCGGAATCCGGGTGTATCCGCAAGCGCGCCGTCAAATGAGTGAGGAGTTACTCCCTGGCCTGCTACTTCGCTTGCTGAGTTCCGATACTTCGAGCGACTTACTAAGGCTACTTACTAGGATCGCCAGAATACGTGGAAAATTCCCACCATTTGATCGTGTGGGAACTTCCGCGCCAGCTCCGCCCTTACCTTGGGACCCATCCTGGCGGAAGGAAAGAACGGCGACTCATTGATCACTACCAACTTCAGGCCATCGGATTGCAGCGCCTTTAATACCTCATCGGCCGAATTGTTGCCATCGTCGCGGTTTACATTCTTTAGGCCAGACAGAAAATACAACTCTGGACAATCGTTGCCGGCAAACATCAAGCCGTTAGGCGAATGCCGCTGCAGAAAATGAATCAAATCCGCAAACTGCGCGGCATACTCGATCCGTAGCCCCCCCGCCCGTTCCAGGCGCAGTTCATCCACTTGCCCCACAGTGTGAGTCAGTTCATAAATGTGGTCTGGAACCAAGCGGACCACAGCAAAGAGCAGATAAAATCCTGCCACGGCCGCCAGAACATACGTCCCCCGTTGCTGCTTGGCGGTTGCAACAATCGCCACCGTGGCCAGCAAGGTGAAGGGTGCTGCATAACAAAAATAAATCGGCGCCGCGAATGGATACTGCACCAAGCCACAGATCGCAGCCACGGAAATCAGAACCATTACTTGCTGGCGCTGCAACTTAGTTGAACCGCGCCACTTCCCTGCTCCCAACACGACTGCCGCGCCCAGCAACACGACCAGCGGGGTAAGCGTCGCAACCGAATACCAAACTCCGGAGACGATGCCAATAGAGGTCGCAGCCTTGACCAGCATTACGATCAAACCGAGGCCGACCGCTGCCCCCACGACCTTGCCCTGAAATTCACGCCAGTACATCGCGGCCGCCAGCAATCCCACCAGCACCAAGGCAAACATGCTTTTGTCGATCCCCGCCGGACGAAGCACTCCCAGTCCCACCGAGCGTTCGATGATGCTTGCGGTGACGCCTGAAAAGAACGCAGTGAGCGCTCCCGACTTTACGTAGGGCGGGAGAAAAGCAATCACCGGGCAGAGTACTCCTGCGGCAAACGGAAGCACCAGGCGCAGCAGGCCGCTGAATCGCTCGCCAGTTGCCGTTTTCCGCACATTGCGTTCGCCGAGCAAGATCAGCGCCACCAGAATCGCGGCGGGCAACACGAAATGGTAGAACTCACCCATGCCCAGCCGCGTGTGAAATAAGTAAATTACCGTTGCCAGGAACAGCAGCAGAGCACTGGCGCTGAACACGCGATACGGAATCGCGCGCTTTCCCGCCTTGGCCGCCTCATGATCGCTCTGCAAATCGCTTTGCTCAAGGAATGCCAGAAACAGCAACACCGCCGCGATATAGTAGGCCCCGATCACTTTGATCAGGAGCGACACTCCGCCAAAAACGCCGGCCACAAACAGCCAGCGCGCTCGGCGTACTTCCAGGTATCGCAGCAGTGCCGCCGCTCCAAAGGTGGCGAAGAACAGGTTGTACCAGGAGGGCATGGCGGCTGGATAATTCGGATAACTCCAAGCTACTGCCGTCAGCGTGATCAAACCGGCTGCGACTGCGGATGTAAAACGCAACGCAATGTAGTAGACAGCGGGGATCCAGGCCAGAAAAAACAAAAACACGCAGAGCCGCAGCGACATCAGGCTTACGCCGAAAACGCGAAACGCCAGCGCGTGGATCACGCCCAGACCGCCAGTGTAGATTTCCGCAAAATCGCGATGCGGAAGCTGCCCCTGCATTACTCGGAGCGCACCCTGGCTTAGAATGCCGTCGTCGGCCGGAACCCAACCGCTGCCGATGAGCGCGAAAACGTAAGTGGCGGCAATCGCCAAAACCGCGCCCAGGACCGTCCAGCGAAGCACCCGATCTTGAGCAGCCGGCGCCACAGCCGCTTCAGCGCCGCTGGCGTGTAACACCTCGGCGCGCTGCTCGTGAATCCGCATTTCCACGCTCAGCTTTTCACTCAGTGTTGGGTCAGATTGCACTTCTGAGTTCGCGGGCGGCTTTGTTGTTTCCATCTTCACTTCGCCTCCAGCGCGGTGAGCCGCAGCTTCGCTTCCTTGCTGTCCTGGTTGAGTTGCAACGCGCGCTGATACTCGGCGCGCGCGGCGGATATGTTTCCGCTTTTCTCCAACGACTCGGCAAGCCAGTAGTGATAGTCCCAAACCGTGGGATCCATGGCCACCGCTTGCAGCAGGTAAGGTTGTGCCTCTGCGTTACGTCCATCTTGTAACAGTGCACGTCCCAGAAAGTGTTTTGGAGCGGCTTGCTCTGGCACTAACTCTACGGCTCGTGACAGCAACTGCTCTGCCTCGCCGTATTGACCGTCCATTAGATGGATATTGCCGCAGTTGTAGAGTGCCGAGTAGAGATTCGGTTCCTTCTCCAAAATCTCCGAACACAGCGTGAAGGCACGCTCATAGTCGCCCATTTGTCCATACAGCCCAGCAAGCCCCGCCATGCCCACTTCCGACTTGGCGTAATCCGGATTCACACGGTCCAGCCACACGCGGCCTTCTTCGAATCGACCGGCGTGGATGTAGGCTTCCGCCAGCGCCAGCGGCCCATAGCCATACTCGGGATGATCTTTCACCACCGCTTGCGCCAACGCGATCGCGCGATCATGCGCACCGCGCTGGCTGTACTCTTTAGCCAGTCCCGCCAGCACGTAAGGATTATCCGGATAGAGCGATTGCCCGCGCACCAGCAGCAGAAGATCGTTTCCCCAGTAAATCTGCTGCGCGAGGGACGCGGTCACATAGGCAACGCTCAGCAACGCGACTGCGCACACCTGAACCGCCTGCGCATTCCATCCTCTGAAGGAGGATAGGCGCCGCAGCCCCATGGCGGCGAGAATCGCAAATCCGATCGACGGCAAATACATGTAACGGTCGCGCACGAAATCGCCATTGCCAAAGTTTCGCAGATACAGCGCTGGCGCCAGTCCCACCAGCAGCCACAACCCGGCAAACGCGACCGTCGAATTCCCTTCGCGCCGATTCCAAAACCAGAGCCCAGCCACCACCGCTCCGAGCGCCAGCAAAGGGAGGACAACCTGACTTAAGATTGCGCTCGTAACGTAGGGCGTGTAATAGAGCCCGGTGATGCCGAGCGGAATCAGTAACTGGCGCAGATAGACGGACAGCACAAGCGGCAAAGTTCGCGCCACGTCGATCATCCCATGACTAGGATCAAACTGGCCGGTGGCGTGCGGTAGAGCGTGCTTTCGTAGCAGCGCGTAGACCAGAGTTACCAGCGCATACGGAACCGCCTCCAGAACTGCCGCACTAACCCTCCGCACCGGTGATGCTTTTTCTTTCTGGGGGTGCAACCACGCGTAGATTCCCACCAAGACCGGCAGCACGACCGCCATTTCCTTCGTCAGCAACGCACATGCGAAAAGGGCGAGGGACGCGATCCACCACGACGCTCTTTGTTTTGATTCGGGATAGCCATTCAGATCGCGCCCGTTAAGAAACGCCGCGAAAGCCAGCGCGGCAAACATGGTCACCATCGTGTCCGACGCAGCGGAAACCCATGTGACTGGCTCAATGTGAATCGGATGCAAAGCAAAAATCAGCGCCGCCAGCGCCGCTGTCCAATATTCCAATCCCAGTCGCCGCACCAGCCAAAACACTGCGGCAACCGCGCCGACGTGCAGCAGAACCGCGCCCAGGTGCCATCCCCACGGCCGCAATCCGAACAAAGTGTAATTCAGCATCGACCAGGCTACGAACAGCGGACGGTAATACACCTGGTGTCGCGCCACGTGATACCACAGATCGCTGCCGAACGCTCGCGGCAGGTTGCTCCAGGTCCGAATGATCGGATTGTTAACGATCTGCGGCCAGTCATCCCATACAAACTCAAAAGACAGGGAGCCGCTGTATATTACGAAAGTAACCAGCCCAAGCAACGCCAGCAGAATGGCCGGCCGCTGTAGGTGCTTGGCGAGGACTTCGGCTGCGCTGGGCTCAAGATGCCCTGAATCCTCGGTCGTAGGATGTGCCGTTGGAGTCAATCGTTTATCACTTAACCATTTCCTACCCGATCAGCTCATACTACCTTCCCCTATTATCCGGCGCATGTTACTCAGGTTACCTAGGTGTGCCGCTTATTGCCGGTGTTAGACCTGTTGTTTATGCGACGATCATGGCATGGGGTCCGCCACAGGAGCCAAACCCGCCAAGACGTCGTCCCCGGTGTTGTGCGTCGATCTTGACGGGACCTTGATTCGAGGAAACGTGCTCTGGGAGTGCATCCTCGTCTTGCTCAAGACCCGACCCATCACCTTGCTTTTGCTACCCTACTGGTTGCTTTTGGGCCGAGCAGCGTTCAAACGTCAACTCGCGGCCAGGATCCAGCTCAACCCCGCTCGTCTTCCCTACCGGCCGGAGGTTCTTGAGCTTCTTCAACAGGAAAAAGCTGCCGGCCGGCGCATCGCGCTTGCAACCGCGGCTGATCGCGAACTAGCCAAAACAATTTCCAGCTATCTCGGCTTCTTCGACGAAGTGCACGGTAGCAACGGGCGCGTGAATCTCAAGGGACAAACCAAAGCTGCCTTTCTGGCGCTGCATTACGCTGCTACTGGCTTCGAGTATGTGGGCGACTCTGCCGCTGATATAGAAGTTTGGCGGAATGCACGGGCAGCTTACGTGGTCGGCACCGAGGGGCGCGCCGAGCAGGCCGCTGCGGTAACCACGCTCAAAGCTACGATCCTTGATCCGCACAAGTCGTTGGGCACGTCGGCTCGAACCTGGATCAGTGCTCTGCGCGGGCACCACTGGGCAAAAAATCTTTTGCTTTTTCTACCCCTGGCTCTCTCTCACAATCTGGCAATCGAGCCCGCGCTACGCACTTTTGCAGGCTTTGCTCTCTACGGCTTTTGCGCGTCGGGACTTTATATCCTTAACGACCTGCTTGATCTCCATTCCGACCGCGAACATCCCTGGAAAAAAGAGCGCCCATTTGCCGCCGGACACATTTCAATCCCAGAAGGCTTGATGGTGTCGTTTATCTTGCTTACGACGGCGCTCGGTCTGGGCTTTTTGCTCGACTTACAATTTGGGCTGGTCTTGCTCGGATACGCCGCTCTCACCATGGTGTATTCCCTTTATCTCAAAAAGATTGCTTTATTGGACGTTTTCATTCTTTCGAGTTTCTACAGCTTCCGCATCCTCGCTGGGGCCTTGATTTCCGGTACGCCGCTATCGCAGTGGTTTTTGGCTTTCTCGATGTTTCTGTTTCTTAGCCTTGCGACAGCGAAGCGTTACTCCGAGTTACTCAATGCCAGCGACCTAGTCAGGGCCGGCAATTCTGGGCGTGGCTATCACACTGGCGATCGCGAGCTGTTGCTCTCACTGGGCGTCGGTAGCAGTTTTTCGGCCGTCGTTATCTTCAGTCTTTATGTACACAGTCCTGACGTACGCTTACTTTACTCGTCACCGGAGCTTCTATTTCTGCTTTGCCCCATCGTTCTTTATTGGCTCAGCCGAACCTGGCTGTTGGCGCATCGCGGAGAGCTAAAGGAAGATCCGGTCACGCTAGCCATCCGTGATCCCGTAAGTTATGCGGTGGCTTTGGCATCGGCGGCAGTGATCGCCGCGAGCATAATACATGTCAACTGGTAGGACTGGATTACGCTCTGTTCGGTTGTGGTAGTTAGGTGACTCGCTTTCGGATACTTAGTATGTCTAGTCAATCAGCAGCGGCAGCTCTACGCAAACAACCCGATGCTCTGCCCCTGGTCAAGGAAGTTGTGTCGTGGGGCCGTTACCCGAAGATTGCGCACCAGTATATTCACAAGCCTGCGTGGAACGACCAAGTACCCGAGATTCTCAGAACGGCCGCGGTCGGTTCTCTGCTTCCTTATGGCCTCGGCCGCAGCTATGGCGATTCTTGTCTCAACGGCGGCCGCGAACTGATCGATTGTTGCCGACTCAACCGTATTCTCGGTTTTGACGAATCTACGGGCATGGTGCGCTGCGAAGGTGGCGTCAGCCTCGCCGACATCATTAATGTATTTCTTCCTAAGGGATGGTTTCTTCCCGTCACACCCGGCACTCAGTTCGTCACCGTTGGTGGGGCCATTGCTAATGACGTCCATGGCAAAAACCATCACTGTGCTGGAACTTTTGGCGCTCACGTCCGACAAATCGGACTGCATCGATCAAACGACGGACTCGTATTCTGCGGTCCTGAACACAATCTCGATATGCTGCGCGCCACCATTGGGGGGCTTGGCCTGACCGGCGTGATTGCCTGGGCAGACGTTCAACTCAAACGCGTGGCTGGTCCATGGATTGACGCGGAGCTTCTTCCGTTTCAGTCTCTGAACTCATTTCTCGCGCTTGGCCGCGAAAGCAACGACCGCTTCGAGTACACCGTGGCGTGGCTTGACTGCTTTGCTGGAAAACAACTTCGCGGCATTTTGTTTCGTGGAAACCATGCGGCCGAGCGGGGCAGGGATTTTCATGCCAAGCGCGGTGCGAAATTGCCTTTCGCATTGCCGGCGTGGATGCTCAACCGGGCCTCTGTAAAGGCCTTCAACACTGCCTACTATAGGATTCATGCGGGCCGAAAAGGCGCGGGCGTCGTTGCTTACGACTCATTTTTCTATCCGCTCGATTCTATCCGGCAATGGAACCTGCTCTATGGCAGACAAGGGTTTCTGCAATATCAGTGCGTGATTCCAGAAACGAACCTCGAATCCTTCGAGGAGTTACTCGATCGTATCGCCCGCTCCGGCATGGGCTCTTTCTTGGGCGTCCTGAAGCAGTTCGGCTCCGCGCCACCGGCTGGAATGCTGTCGTTCCCACGCCCCGGGCTTACCATCGCACTCGACTTCGCCATGCGGGGCGAGCGAACGCTTCAACTTATGGAGTCGCTGGATGAGATTGTCCAGAAAAGCGGCGGAGCGCTCTACCCCGCTAAGGACGCTCGCATGAGCCCCGCTCTGTTTGAAGCCTCGTTTCCACGCTGGCGCAGTTTTGTTCCTTTTATCGATCCGAAAATGTCGTCCTCATTCTGGCGACGAGTAACGGGGGCGCGATCATGAAGAAGGTCGTTATCCTTGGCGCTACTTCTGGGATTGCGCTCGAAGTCCAGCGCTTATTAGCTCGCCGCGGTTGCGAG
Source organism: uncultured Acidobacteriaceae bacterium (assembly GCA_963785265.1). GTDB lineage: Bacteria > Acidobacteriota > Terriglobia > Terriglobales > Acidobacteriaceae > Acidiflorens. The sequence goes on from CAWAUN010000002.1 coordinate 351,189, forward strand.
TTACTGCTTGTGGCGCGTTCAGCGCAACGTCTTGCCGAGCTTCAGACGGACTTGACGGCTCGAGGCGCGGAACAGGTCTTCACTTACTCCGCCGACTTAGGATCGATCCGGCAGCACGCTGCTATCTTCGAATTTGCTCGCCGGACATTGCCCGAGTTTGATACGGTTCTGCTTGCTTATGGTTCCATGCACGACCAGAAGGATTCTGAATCCTCGGTCGATGTTCTTTTGGAAGAATTACACGTTAACTTCGTCAGCGCCTCCGCGATTCTGACGTTGTTCGCGGCCGACTTGGAACGCCGGCGCACAGGATGCGTGGCCGCGATCACGTCGGTCGCTGGAGATCGAGGACGGCGATCCAACTACGTCTACGGTTCGGCGAAGGGCGCTCTTTCTTTATTTCTTCAAGGACTCCGGAGCCGACTTCATCCTGCCGGAGTGCGCGTTATCACCATCAAGCCGGGACCGGTGCGGACTCCCATGACCGATCATCTGCCCAACGCCGCGCGTTTTGCCGATCCGGAGCAGGTTGCTGGCGACATCGTGCGAGCGCTCGATCGGCGGTCGCCGGATGTGCTCTACACGCCCAAAGTCTGGCGATACGTCATGACTGCCGTCCAACAGATTCCGGAAGGCATCTTCAAACGCTTGTCGTTCTGATTGACTGTCTGGGCGACTGTCTGAGTGACTGCGCAGGAAAAAGAAAAAGGCCGCATCGCTGCGGCCGGTTCTAGTTCAGGGTAGTCTGAGACGGGGCAAGCCCCGTCTCTACAGGATGTTTATCTTCTTCCGCGGCCACCACCGCCGCCGGAATGGCCACCACCGTGACCTCCCTGGCCGCCGCCGGGGCCACGGCCTCGACCGCGACGCCTGCGATTACGATCGCGATCGCCGCCACCGCCGCTAGGACGTCCTTCACGCGAACCACTGCCTTCCGGACGCGCGACGCCCGCTTCTACTGACGCTACTACTCCATCCACGCGGTTGAAGTTCGGCTCATCATCGGCATCGAATTCGGCGCCACCTTCGATCACCGCCGTGGGCGCACCCTGCGGAATTGCGGGTGCCGGACCTGACGATGACGATGAAAGATCGGCGGCCGCGTCAACTTCCGGTGGCGGAGCCCCTCCCATTTTTGCGCGCTGCTCTTTCAGGATCGCCTTACGCGACAGCTTGATGCGATTGCCTTCCACGGCCAGAACTTTCACCAGCACCTGGTCGCCTTCTTTCAGTTCATCGCGGACGTCTTTGATGCGGTGCTCGGCTACTTCGCTGATGTGGAGCAGGCCGTCCAAGCCCGGCAGAATTTCGACGAATGCCCCGAAATCCGCCAACCGGCTAACTTTGCCGAGATACGTCTTCCCCACTTCGGCCGACGCCGTCAGATCCTTAATGATCTGCAAGGCCTTGTTCGCCGACACTTCATCGTTCGAGGCGACGTTGACCTTGCCGGAATCCTCAACGTCGATCTTCACGCCGGTCTGCTCGATAATGCTGCGAATCATCTTGCCACCGGGCCCAATCACATCGCGAATCTTGTCGACCGGAATCTGCAAGGTGTAGATACGTGGCGCATACGCCGAGACCTTCACGCGCGGCTCGTTCAGAATCTCGTCCATCTTTCCGAGGATGAACAGACGCCCACGTTGCGCCTGGGCGAGCGCCTCGCGCATGATCTGCGAGGTGATGCCGGCCACCTTGATATCCATTTGCAACGCGGTGATGCCGTCTTTGGTTCCGGCAACTTTGAAATCCATGTCGCCGTAATGATCTTCCGCTCCGGCGATGTCGGTCAGAATGGCGTACTGCTCGCCTTCTTTCACCAATCCCATGGCGACTCCGGCTACCGGAGCTTTCAAGGGGACGCCCGCATCCATCAACGAGAGTGAAGCGCCGCAAATCGTGGCCATCGACGATGATCCGTTCGATTCCAGAATGTCGGAGACTACGCGCATGGCGTACGGCCAGTTGTCTTCGTCAGGAAGCACGGCCGAAACGGCGCGCTCGGCTAGGGCTCCGTGGCCGATTTCGCGACGGCCAGCGCCACGCATGAAGCCGACTTCTCCCACGGAGAACGGCGGGAAATTGTAGTGCAGCATGAAGCGCTTTTTGGCTTCGCCTTCGAAGCCCTCAAGACGCTGCATGTCGTCGCTGGTACCGAGCGTAGTGGTAACCAACGCCTGGGTTTCACCGCGAGTGAAAACCGCGCTGCCGTGGGCGCGCGGCAGAACGCCGGCTTCGATCCAGATTTCGCGAATCTGGTCGAAGGCGCGTCCGTCGGGACGGTGCTTGTGATCGATCACCTGGTTGCGGAAAATGCGCTCGCGCAGGATCTCGTAGTACTTCTTGAGCTTCGCCTTGCCGGCCTCGTCGTCTTCGGGCACCGCAGCGAGCAGTTCCTTCTCCAATACGCGCACCAGTTCGTAGCTCTCGGACTTCGGATGCTTGGCCGTGTCAAGCGCATCTGATAAACGCAGACCGATCCGCGACTCCAGACCTTTGAAGTAAGTCTCGTCAAACTCCGGCGGCGTGACTTGACGCTTGGGCTTGCCTACCTTACTGCGCAGTTCGTTGATGGCGGCACAAATCTTCTTGATTTCGGTGTGCGCAAATTCGATCGCGTCGACCACCGTCTCTTCTTTTACTTCTTTCGCGCCCGACTCGATCATCACGATCGCATCGGCGGTGCCGACAACCATGATGTTGAGCAGGCCATCACGCATTTCGGGGTAGGTGGGATTGGCGATGAAGCGGCCGTCGATCAAGCCGACGCGCACCGCGCCCAGCGGGCCCAGAAATGGAATGTCAGAGATGGTCAGTGCGGCCGACGCGGCATTGATACCGCAGACATCGGGATCGTTTTCCGTATCGGCAGAAAGTACGAATGCGATGACCTGGGTCTCGCACTTGAATCCATCGGCGAACATGGGACGGACTGGGCGGTCAATCTGGCGGCTGGTGAGAACTTCGCGCTCGCTCATGCGGCCTTCACGTTTGATGAAACCGCCGGGGATACGTCCGCCGGCATAGGTGTACTCGCGGTAATCGACGGTGAGTGGAAAGAAATCGATGCCCTCGCGAGGTTCGGGATTGGCGGTCGCGGTGGCCAGCACAACATTTTCTCCGAAGCGCACGACGGCCGCGCCGTGGGCCTGCTTGGCAAGTTTTCCGGTTTCGATGGAGAGTTGTTTTCCGCCTGCGAGTTCGACGGATACTTTGGTGACTTCAGGCTTCATAGATCATCCTTTTTGTGGGCGGAAGTAGGGCAGAAGGGCATGCGCCAAGGTATGGAGTCCGCTTGGACGGGCGTAGGCCAGGGCCGCGGTTGGGAAACGCACTGTGCAAAGGCTCTCTGGTCCGGAGAATCAAGGTCTGGAGAATAAGGTCTGAAGACCCGAGTCAGGAACCGGCCCCACACGGAGCCGGTCGCGCTGTTATTTGCGGATGCCGAGCTTGGAAATAACGGTTTTATACCGTTCCGAGTCGTACTTCTTCAGGTAGTCGAGCAGACTACGACGCCTGCTTACCATCATGAGAAGTCCGCGGCGCGAGCCGTGATCTTTCTGGTGCGTTTTGAAGTGTTCCGTCAGTTGACCAATGCGCTCGCTCAACAGCGCGATTTGCACTTCGGGGCTGCCAGTATCGGTGGCGTGCGTGCGATACGTGTCAACGACGGATTGCTTTTGCTCTCTGGCTAACACTAACCTGTTGCACTCCTGTCTCTTCTCGTTTTCGTAACGAGTTCGATGGTAACACGGTGCTGGCGAGACTGGCAAACACCTGGAACCTCACTCAATAGTGCGCCACGGGTCGGTCAAGGTTATAATATGGTCACGACGCAAAATATAACGATGGGGCGATGCTCCGGTCGTCGATTCCTAGGGATAGAGAAACTGGGCCAACCCTACAAACTAGCCATGTAGCCGGCCATTATATTCAATATAGAAATTATAGGGAGATTCGAATGCCACGAGGCCGATCAACTTTTACTAAACGTCAGAAAGAACAGGCGCGCCAACAGAAACAACGGGACAAGAACGAGCGCAAGACCCAGCGGAAGGAAGAAAAACCGGAAGGCGGAATCGTGAACGAGGAGCAGGAGATGCGTGAGATGCGCGAACTAGCCGAAGCTCAGGCCGCGCTTTTCCGCATCGGAAACGAAGACGACGAGCCTGTTTCCAGCGAACTCGCCGTGCCTCACATCACCAAATCCGATCGCTAATTCTCAGGTTTGTAAGTGGAGTGCCGGGCGTCCCCGCCCGGCTTCCCTACTCGTTGCCGAAGCGGCACTTTTCCGAATCGCTAATTCCTAAACAAAGACCTCACCCGGCAACCTGGTCAGCGTCCGCGATGCCAGCGTGTTGGCGACAATCCGCCTCGGCCGGTCGTTTGACGAGCCTGAACCATCCACCTGCTTGCGCTCGATGCGCAACTTTAAGGTGCGCTCAATATCGCGAAGCGCCAGATTCTCAGCGGCGGTGAACAGCGTGGAGGCCCGGCCCTGAGAGCCCATCCGTCCAGTGCGCCCGACGCGGTGAATGAAATCTTCCGCCATCTTCGGCAGATCGTAGTTGATGACGTGGGCGACATCATCGCAGTGCAATCCGCGCGACGCGATATCGGTCGCAACCAAAACCTGGTAGCGGCCTTCCTGAAATCCGCTGAGAGCGCCGTTGCGCTGCGACTGCGTGCGATCGCCGTGAATCATGGCAGACGAGAAGCCATCGCGCTCGAGTTCCTGAGCCAGCCTTTGCGCGCCGCGTTTGGTGCGCGTGAAGATCAGGGTCTGTCCCTTTTCGCCGTAGAGCAATTGCCGGAGCGTGTCCAGTTTTTCGGACGGGCGCACTTCATACGCTTCCAGTTGCACGCTTTCCGCCGGCTTCAGCACCGAGCCCAGCGCGATCCGCACAGGCTCGCGCGTATATTCGTTCACCAGCGAGGCCACGGATTGTTCCATGGTGGCGGAGTAACACAGCGTCTGCCGCCGTTGTGGCAGAATTTGCAGGATGCGCCGGATGGCCGGAAGAAAGCCCATATCCAGCATGCGGTCGGCTTCATCGAGCACAAGTATTTTCACGTGACGCAGGTCGGCAAACTTGCGGGTGATGAAATCCTGCAAACGTCCCGGAGTCGCGATTACAAATTCGCAGCCCGAGCGCAGACTTTGGATCTGCGGCTTTTCCGCTACGCCGCCGATTACCAGCGCGGCTTTCGGCATGTTCTTGTCGCGCAGTTGTTCGTACTGTTCGTGAACCTGCATCGCCAGTTCGCGCGTTGGCAACAGGACGAGCGCGGTGATGTTCTTCGAAGGCTCGTTGCGCAGCATCTCGAGAATCGGAATCAGAAAGGCAAGAGTTTTGCCGGTTCCGGTTTGGGCCGTGCCGATGACGTCCTTGCCTTCAAGGGCGGGAGAAATGGCGCGTGCCTGTATGGGTGTGAGGGTAATAAATTGAGCTGCCGCCAGTTTCTGCTGCAAGGCAGCAGACAAGGGCAGTTCGGTAAATGTGGTCATTCGATGGTGTTCTTTCTGGAGGGGCTAAGTGTCAATTTCTCAGACTCGTGTCGAGAGTTCGCAATGCCGCTCGCATTTGAAATTGGCGCTGGAACCAGGCGGGCAGGAAATGCGGAGGTGATGCGGATCCAACAGGATCCCCGCGTAACTAGCAAACCGTAGCAAAAGCGTTAACAGCAGTATAGCAGAAGAAGGCACGAAGCGCAGTTACGTTGGTTTATCGGCACGCAAAGTGTTAACAAATAAGATACCTGACCTGTGTGGAGCGGACACTCCTGTCCGCTGCCGTAAAACTAGGCTTAAGTGGGCCGCCCGCTGCAGGGATTGCGCGGTTGCAATAATGTATCCACTCGGATACAATGAAAACACTTGTATACGCTCTTGCGGTCTTCGGATTTCGACGAGTGGCTCTCCCATCTGGCCGACCAGAAGGCGAAGGCCAGAATCCTGGCTCGCCTGACGAGTGCGGCGTTGGGGAATTTCGGCGATTGCGAACCGGTTGGCGAAGGCATCTCGGAGATGCGCATTCATGTTGGCCCCGGATATCGCGTCTATCACGTGCGCACCGGATCAACCGTTTATGTTTTGCTGGCGGGCGGCACAAAAGCCTCGCAAGCCAAAGATATTGCGAAAGCAAAAAGAATGGCCCGCGAACTCAGAAGATCGAAACCACAGGGGAAACAATAACAATGAAGAGAAAGAAAGTAACTTACAAACCGTTTGACGCGGCAACGTATCTCGATAACGATGCAGTCATTGCGGAGTATCTTTCGGCGGCCGCCGAAGATCCCAACCCAGAGGTATTCGTCGCCGCCCTCGGCGACGTGGCCAAAGCACGAGGCATGGCCCAGATCGCCAAAGACGCCGGCCTCGGCCGCGAGAGCCTGTACAAAACCCTCAGCGCAGGCGCCCACCCACGCTTCGAAACCATCAATACCATCCTGCACGCCCTCGGAGTGAAGTTCGCCGTCGTTGCCGAACGGGAAAGCTAGATCGGGCTGCCCAACGAAAATCCAAAAATGACGGCTGATGTGGAATCCCACCCTTCAAAGACCGAAGGGTGGGGCACCCGGCATGCGTTCAAGCTTAGCTTCGAAGCGCTTCACGGCTGGTGCAGCCTTGGCTTTGGAGGCTTTCGGCATCGGTGGAAACCGGCGCTGGGCATTTTAATATGAACAGACCTCAGCCTGTTAAACTGTAGCCGAAGAAATCCGGAGAACCATCGTGATCTGCCCGAAGTGCGGTGAAGTTAACTCGGACAATTTCCGTTTCTGCGGAATGTGCGGCACCTTGCTCGAAGCTCGCGTCGAAGCTCGACGACCGGCGGGAGCGCCCGTACCGAACCTGCCCAAGATAGCGAACTCGTCGGGACCGGCGATATCTCCCGTCGTCGAGAGCGCGACCAATGCGGTGAACAAGCACGTCCCCTCCATCAGCGGACCCTCGATGCTGGGATTGGACCATCCTGGCCCAAGTCAACCCGGACTAAATCAGCGCGCTTTGGATCAGCCCAGGAATCAGCCCAGCCCAAATCACGACAATATCGACGCGCTGCGGGAAAAATCCTTTTCTGGCCTCGATTCCTTTTTTGAGCCCGAGGAACCCAAGACCGGCGGACGGCGAATCTTGCTGCTGGTAGTCTTACTGGCCGCGTTGGGCGCGGCCGGCTGGTGGACGTACACGAACTATCTCGGCACCGCGGACAGTCGAAGGCCAGAAGGCGCGACGGCGAGTACCGGCGAAGCTGCCGACGCGAAGCCGCCAGAGAAACAAGCAGCGTCGGCAGAGCCAGAGCCGAAGACTGCTGCTCCCGCTCCTGATGCGGGATCTCAGCAGGCAACCCCGCCGGCAACAGTTCCGGTGAGCCCGCCTGACAACGCCAACGCCAGCGCCAGCCCCGAACCTGCGGAAAAAACGGCGGACACAACCGCTAAGCCGGAAGTGAAACCATTGACTCCTAGAATTGCGCTGGGGGATAAGAGCGCTGCGAAGCGCGTGTCTCGCGCGTCGATAGCCAAGCCTTCAAGATTGCCCGAGCCCGCTGCGGGGGACAGCGGCGACGCGGACTTCCGCAAAGGCGAGGCTTATCTGTACGGACGAGGCGCCCACGAAAACTGCGACGAGGCTGTGAAATATCTGAAGGCGGCTTCAGCGAAATCGAATGCCAAGGCACGAAGCGCCTTCGGAACCATGTATGCCACCGGACATTGTGTAGCGCGCGATCTGCCAACGTCATATTTGTGGTTTGCCATGGCTCTGCGGGTGGATCCGAATAATCAGATTCTGGAAAAAGATTTGAGCGCGATCTGGAATCAGATGACGCCGCCGGAACGGCAGTTGGCTACAAGAATGAAACAGTGAAAAATTGAGTTGTCATCCCGAGCGAAGCGAGGGATCTGCATTTTGCGGCGAACTGCAGATCCCTCGCTTCGCTCGGGATGACAAAACCTTGCGATGAGACCAGCGACTCCCTACCCGTCGACCGGCACCAGATTTAGCGCCTTCTTCATCGAGCCGCGCTCGGTCATGATTTTCTGCTGCAGCAGCGTGATCGCGTAAATCAACTGCTCGGGACGCGGCGGGCAACCGGGGACATAGATATCCACGGGGATAACCTGGTTGACGCTCTGCACCAGCGCATAATTATTGAAAACGCCGCCCGACGTGGCGCACGCGCCCATCGAAATAACCCACTTCGGTTCCGGCATCTGCTCCCAAAGCTGGCGAATCACAGGAGCCATTTTATTGGAGACGCGGCCGGCGATAATCATCAGGTCCGACTGGCGCGGCGACGGGCGGAACACTTCGGCTCCGAAACGCGCGATATCGAAGCGGGATGCGCCCATCGACATCATTTCAATCGCACAGCAGGCGAGGCCGAACGTCATCGGCCAGATTGAGTTCTTGCGCGTCCAGTTGACGGTCGCGTCGAGCGTGGTCATGACGATGCCCTCGGGCACGCCATCTCCGTAGACCAGCTCCTTGACTACTCTTTTGCCGTTCTCGACGTCGACGTAAGGGCCGAAATTGAGTTCTTGCGCCATAGTTCTATTTTAACCGCAGAAGACGCCGAGTGCGCGGAGGAAACGAAAGGAAACGAGAGGCAACACCGGAGAAAGTGTTTAGTCTCTGACGGTGGCGGCGTGAAGAACTGCTCACACACAACAGATTTTGGCTTGGTTCGTGTCATTGGACTCCCACATGGATCACAGGGGAAGCCGCCGGTGCAGGAAAGCTGGAATATCGCGCGCGCCCTGGGTCACGGCTACAATCTCGACGTGGGATGTGACGCGATAGATGACGAGGTAAGCGCCCACCGGCCAGAACAGAACCGGGTAAGCGGTGAGGTCCTCGCGCTTATGGCCTATGCCCGGCATGTTGCCAATGGCGTCGAACGCATCGAACAGTTTGTCTATCCACTGGTCGGCGGCGTCAATATTATCTTCGGCTATATAGTCCCAGATATTATCAAGGTCGCGCTCGGCGTCTTCGCTGAGAACACACTGCGTCACACCTAGGCCTTCCGGCGCTCCTCGGATTTACGCTTGAGCCTGGCGTGGGCATCGGTCGCGGAAACATGTAGGCCCCGGTCAAGCGTGTCCAGACGGCGGCCAAGTTCCCGGTTGAACCCCGCAAGCTGGACAGATCGAGCGTGGTCATGCTCTTCCAGAAGTCTGAGCGCCTCCCTGACTACTTCGCTTGCAGAGTTATAGCGGCCCGATTCGACTTTGGCGCTCACGAATTTCTCAAGCTCGGTGGTGAGAGAAACGTTCATGGCGATGCTCCTGATGCTCTTACTTTAGCGTCGATATCAAAGATTGTCAATCTTTGTTATATCACTTGCGGCCACACAGCGAGAAGACCCACCATTCTTGTTCTATGGATTCAGCACAATCTTCCCGAACATCTGGCTCTTCTCCATGTACTCATGAGCAGCGCGGGTTTCATTTAAGGGGAACGTGTGGTCGATAACGGGCTTGAGGCGTCCAGCAAAGACGTGGCCGAGCACTTCATGGAGTTCACTCATCGTCCCCATATACGAGCCGAGAAACGCCAGTTGGCGTGAAAACAGAAAGCGCAGATCGAGTTCGACCTTCGGTCCCGTAGTGGCGCCGCAGGTCACGAGCGTGCCTCCGGCCTTGAGCGATTTGACGCTCTCGTCCCAAGTTGCCTTTCCCACGTGCTCGACCACGATGTCCACGCCCTCAAAGTTGGTAATCTTGCGGACCTCCTGCGAAATCTTCTGCTGATAGTGGTTGATGACGAAATCGGCGCCCAGTTCACGGGCGCGCTCCATCTTGCGCTCGTCGCCCGCGGTTGTGATCACACGGGCGTGGAACATCTTCGCGATCTGGATAGCCGCGATGCCCACGCCGGAGTTCGCGCCCAGCACCAGCACGGTTTGGCCGGGACGGATGGCGGCGCGCCCGGTAAGCATGTGCCACGCGGTGACAAACACCAATGGAACGCTGGCGGCCTCGTTGAAATCGAGCGCATCGGGGATCGGAATAACATTCACGGCGGGCACCGCCATAAGCTCACAATTGCCGCCATCGACGCCGTTGCCGAGCACGGTGTACTGGCGGCACTGGTTCTGCAGTCCGGCAACACACTTTGCGCAACGATTACAAAACAGCATGGGCGCAAGCAGCACACGCTGTCCGGCTTTGAGGTCGGTGATGTATTCGCCGACTTCTACAACCTCGCCGGCAATGTCGCTGCCGAGGATGTGCGGCAGGTTCACGCCGGGCAGTCCTTTGCGCACCCAGATGTCGAGGTGGTTCAAGGCGCAGGCGCGCACGCGGATGAGGACTTGATCTTTGCGCGGTCTGGGATCGGGTACATCTTCGTAGGTCAGGACTTCCGGACCACCGAATTGATGAATGCGGACGGCTTTCATGGGCACTCCTAGTCCCAACGTTGTTCATGTGCCAATTTGGCACATTAAATTGGAAATGTACCAAACGGCGTGTGACTCGCCGCACATAACGAATCCCTGTCAAGTCGTAAATTGTACATTGCGGGCTGCGTCTGGAGGGCGTTTCCAGCGGGTACTGGACACGGTCCGCGAAACCGGTGAGTGGCTCCATCAGCCACTACAGTTCGAGTCTGCCGCCCTCCGTGCAGTCACTCACAAGAATACCCTTGACATGGCCGGCGCCGAGCGAGACCCTTTAAGTGCGGACCGTGTTACTAAGTACCCACTGGCGAAACGCCAGTAGCCCCGGGAGTGATGCCCCGGGGCTTTTCATTTGCGTGGCAGCCGACTGCCGCGATTGACCTTCTCCACTCCGCGAACCATAATCAGCACATGGACCTGTACGAGGAGATCGTCCGTCTGCGAAAAGACGGGCGTCGTGGCGCCGTGGCGACCATTATCAACGTCCGCGGATCGATTCCTTCTTTCAAAACCGCCAAGATGCTGGTGCGGGACGATGGCTCGATCGTCGGCACCATCGGCGGCGGTTGCGTTGAGGCCGAAGTGTGGCAAGCGGCGCGCGAAGTGATGGAATCGGAGAAGCCACGCACCCTGACGTTCGATCTGAATCAGGATCCGAAGTACGACACTGGCCTCGTCTGCGGCGGAACGCTTGAGATTTTTGTTGAACCGGTTTTGCCTCCAGCAGATCTTTACATTTTCGGCGCCGGTCATGTGGCAGCCAGTCTTTATCAGGTGGCGCGAATCACCGGATTCGACGTCACCGTGATCGACGATCGCGAGGCCTACGCGACCCGGGAACGATTCCCCGACGCGCAGCAGGTGATCGCCGACGATTTTGACAAAGCCGCGGCGCAGCTTACGCCCAGCGAATCCTCCTACATCGTGATCGTCACTCGCGGGCACCGCGACGATATGCGCATGCTGCGCTGGGCGGTGCAGACCCCGGCGTGCTACGTCGGGATGATTGGATCGAAGCGGAAGACGATTACCATCTTCAAAGAGTTGCGCCAGGAAGGTCTGCCCGCACACCTGTTCGACCGCGTCCACGCGCCGATTGGCCTGGATATCGGGGCCATTACGCCGGAAGAAATTGCCGTCTCGATCACGGCGGAACTGATTGCGAAACGGCGGAAGGTGGAACGTGATTTGCCGCACATGAGCTGGTTTCAGGGACGGGAGCGAGAGTCCGAGGTCGAGCCGAAATCTTAGAGCTTTCACCGCCGAGACGCCGAGTTCGCCGAGAAATGCTTGGGCAAAACCTCCCGCCGCCCGCACGAAATCATTCTTTTCAGTTTTTCTCGGCGCTCTCGGCGTCTCGGCGGTTAAGATTTCAACATGCCGAAGGAAATCGAAATCAAATTTCGAATTGACGATCTGCCCACGCTCGCCCGCGCATTGAAGCGAGCGGGATTCAAGCAGCTCACCCGGTCGACTCACGAAATGAACGCGCTCTACGATCTGCCGGGCCAGAAGTTGCGCAAGCGGGACGAAATGCTGCGACTGCGCAAATATGGCGAGACCTGGACGCTGACGCATAAGGCGAAAAGCAAGGCCGGACGCCATAAGGTGCGGGTGGAACGGGAAACGCAGGTGGAGAACGGCCAGCAGATGGACGCCATTTTGCGCGTGCTGGGATTCGCGCCCAACTTTCGCTATGAAAAATATCGCGCGGAGTGGAGCGACGGCACGGGCCACGTGGTGCTCGATGAAACTCCGATCGGAAACTTTGGCGAGATTGAAGGACCTCCGCGCTGGATCGACCGTACGGCGCGCGCCCTCGGGATCGCACGCAGCGACTACATCACCCAGACTTACGCTCCGATGTTCTTCGAGTGGAAGCGGCGGACGCACAGCAAAGCGACGGAGATGACATTTCGAGCGCTCGGCAAGAAATCAAGAGCGGCTTAACCGCGGAGTGCGCGGAGAAAAACCTGGCTACCTTCATCCGCGACCACATTCTTTTTCTCTGCGATCTCTGCGCCTCTGCGGTAAAAGCCTTCACGAGTTTGCCCCGCAGCACTTTTTATATTTCTTGCCGCTGCCGCACGGGCAGGGATCGTTGCGCCCAACTTTCGTTCCCGAGCGCACTACTTGCTGGACCTGTATGTCGCCCGCCCCGGCCATGCGTGCTTGTTCCAGTTCCTTTTTTTTCTTGCGTTGAAAGGCTTCTTCAATTTCGTCCACGGAGGTCGCAACCTGGCGCGGCGGGCGTCCATTGCCGCCTCGGCCGCCGGTGAAGACGGCAGGCGCGCCAACTTCTTCCTGCGACAGATCGCCAGCCACGCCCCGCGACCGCGCCACCGGCTCTGCCGGACGCTCCATGATCTGCATCAGGTAGAGATACCGAACCGTTTCTTCCTGAAAGCGCTGCATCATTTCTTCGAACATGTCATACGACTCGCGCTTGTATTCGACCAGCGGATCATGCTGTCCGTAGCCGCGCAGGTTGATGCCTTCTTTCAGGTGATCCATTGAGAGCAGGTGATCTTTCCACTGCGCGTCGATCACGCTCAGCATGATCATGCGCTCGTGATAGCGCATGGCCTCGGCGCCAATCAGCTTCTCTTTCGCGTCATAGCGCTCTTTGAGTTTTTCGAAGATGGCATCGCCCAGTTCCTGGCGATTCATGCTCTCGGGCTTGAGGCCTTCGGCGTAGATATCGACGCCAAATCGCGCGGAAATCGCGTCTCGCAACGCTTTGAGATCCCAGTTGTCAACGTGCTCCTTAGCCGGACAGTGCCGTTCGAGAAGGTCACCGAGAATTCCCGAGACGTAATCTTCGATGATGAGATCCTTCTGGTCGAGGCCTTCGAGCAGACGGCGGCGGAGCCCGTACACGGCTTCGCGCTGCTTATTCATCACGTCGTCATACTCCAGCAGATGTTTGCGGGCCTCGAAGTTCTGGCCCTCAACGGCTTTCTGCGCGCCTTCGATTCGGCGCGTAATCATGCGCGATTCGATGGGAACGCCTTCTTCCATGCCCAGGCGTTGCAGCAGATTTGAAATCCACTCCTTGGCGAAGATCCGCATCAAGTCGTCTTCGAGCGAAAGATAAAACCGCGACGAACCGGGATCTCCCTGGCGTCCGGCGCGTCCCCGAAGCTGGTTGTCAATGCGCCGCGCCTCGTGGCGTTCGGTGCCGAAGATGTGCAAGCCTCCGGCTTCGATCACCTCGCGATGTTCCTTGTCCGTGTCGGCTTTGTGGCGCGCAAAAATTTCATTCCACTGATCGGTCGGCACCGCGTATTCATTGCCGGCGTAGTACCAAACCGTGCGGTTGGGATCGTCCACTTCGGCTTCGATTTTGCCTTGCGCGGCGCGAATGGGCTGCGCGATTCCCTTCTTCACGCATTCCTGCTTGGCCATGAATTCGGGATTGCCGCCAAGCAGAATGTCCGTACCGCGGCCTGCCATATTAGTGGCGATTGTCACGCGGCCTTTGCGTCCCGCCTGCGCCACGATTTCCGCTTCGCGTTCGTGAAACTTCGCATTCAATACAACATGGTCCTTGAGTCCCTTCTTATTCAGCAACTCGGAAAGACGCTCAGACTTTTCAATCGAGGTTGTGCCCACCAGCACGGGCTGACCACTGTCGTGCAGGCGTTGGATTTCGTCGGCAGCCGCGAAATATTTTTCTTTCTCTGTGCGATAGACGATGTCTGGATTCTCTTTGCGCAGCAGCGTGCGATTGGTCGGAATAACGAGGACTTCGAGCTTGTAGATGCTATCAAATTCACCCGCTTCGGTTTCCGCCGTGCCCGTCATGCCCGCCAGCTTTTTGTACATGCGGAAATAATTCTGGAAAGTGATGGTAGCGAGCGTCTGATTCTCGCGCTCGATCTTCACATTCTCCTTGGCCTCGATCGACTGGTGCAGCCCGTCGGACCAGCGCCGCCCCGGCATCAGGCGGCCGGTGAATTCGTCGACGATGATGACTTCACCGTCTTTGACCACGTACTCGACGTCTCGCCTGTAAAGCGCGTGCGCTTTGACCGCGGTTTCCACGTGATGCTTCAACGCCCAGTTTTCCGGATCGGCGATGTTGCCGATCCCCAGCAGCTTCTCAACTTTCTCCCACCCATCGTCGGTGACCGTGATGTTGCGATGCTTTTCGTCGACCACGAAATCGCCGGTCATAATCTTGGGCTCGCCCGGCGCGGTATCGATTTCTTCGCCCTTTTCGAGCTTGGGGATGATGCGATTTACCTTGTAATACTTGTCGGTGGACTCTTCACTAGCGCCCGAAATAATCAGCGGCGTGCGGGCTTCGTCAATCAGGATGGAATCGACTTCGTCGACGATGGCGAAGTTGTGCACGCGCTGCACGCAATCGTTCAGGTCGAACTTCATGTTGTCGCGCAGGTAGTCGAATCCGAACTCGTTGTTGGTGCCGTAAGTCACGTCGGCGGCGTAGGCGGCGCGGCGCTCGGCATCGTCAAGGTCGTGGACAATTACGCCCACCGTCAGGCCGAGAAAGCTGTAGAGCTTACCCATCCACTCGGAGTCGCGCTTGGCCAGGTAGTCGTTGACGGTGACCACATGTACGCCGCGTCCGCTCAGGGCGTTCAGATATACGGGCAGAGTGGCAACCAGCGTTTTGCCCTCACCGGTTTTCATTTCGGCGATTTTGCCTTCGTGCAGAACCATGCCGCCAATCAACTGCACGTCGAAGTGGCGCATGTTGAGCACGCGCTTTCCGGCTTCACGGACTACGGCAAAAGCTTCTTCCAGCAGTTCGTCGAGAACTTCCCGCAGAACTTCGCTGCGCTGCTTTTCCAGTTCCTTCTGTTGATCTATATCGGGAACATCCACGTCTGGACGATCAGGATCGGCGGCCGGTTCGTCGGCAATCGAGCTGAGACGCTCCTGGATTCGGGCGCGAAACTCCGCCGTCTTAGCCCGGAGCTGGTCGTCGGAGAGCTTCTGTATCTCCGGCTCAAGCGCGTTGATGGCCGCGACGCGAGGCTGCAGGCGCTTGATCTCGCGCTCGTTTTTCGTCCCGAAAACCTTGCCTAACAATGTGTTGATCAAAACGGAAACCCTTCAGAGGACACGCGTCCTAAGTATTAGTAAAGCCTAGCACATTAGATGCGGGAGGGATGACGAAGGGCGGACTCCCCACAAAACGTGCCTGCCGGTATCGCGCCTAAAGAAACGGGTTTTGGATGGCGAGATTGCCGAAGCGGCGCCCATGCTGCAGGTCTTCGCTGTAGAGAAGCTTGCAATCGCCCTGGATTGCGGCCGCCACAATCAGAGAGTCATACCATGCAATCTGGTTTGCCTTCTGCAGTCGGAGCGCTTCTAAGAATAGTCCGGACGACGACGGAATTGTCATCAGCGGCAGCAAGACTTTGAAAAAATATACTTCCAGTTCGGTCACAGTCATCGTGGCCCTGAACCGCCGCAGGCTCACGTTCATGAACTCCTGTACGACCTGGTAACTGATCACACCCAGCCTCGAACCCACCCCACGGGTGACCAATTCCTCGGCTAGCCGAGCTTTGTGGGGATCGACCGAATCGAGCGAATAGACGAAAATGTTGGTATCAAGGAAGTATTTATCGCTCATTCATCTCGTCGCGCGTAAACTTGCGGCCCGCGTTGACATGACGGAGGCTGTTGTAAAGTTCCGTGACCTCGGCGGCGCTCACGCGGCGGGATCCGTACTGAATGAGCCATTCGCGGAAAGCATCGATCAGGTGCCTGTGCTCGCTGCGAGCAACTTCACGGGCGCGTTCAATAGCTGCTTCGTCGGCGCTAAAAGTTATGTTCTTCATAATTTCTTCATAATATGGCTGGTCTATCGCTCAGCACAACAATAGTGTACACGAGACGCGTGTGCAACGCAAGATAGGATCTCGGGGCGTTTGGGTCTGCGTTAAGTTGGCTCGGCTCCCGGATTCTGTCGCCGTCGAAAGTCTTCTATCTGCTTCGGTAGATCGATTGGCGGATGAAGCACACCACGATGCAGCAGGTTAAACCTTCTGGTGCATCGCCCGCAAGGTTTCGGCCGACCGTACCGGATTGGCTTCGCTTGTCCTTCCCTGTAAGATTTCCTGCGGACTATGCCCACTTTCTATCAGCGATTCCAGGAATCGGCCCGAAAGTTCCCCGACAACATTGCTCTTGAAATTCAACGCGAACAGACGGTGGAGCGCGTCACTTTCGCGGAACTCACCCGCATGTCGGAGAGTGTGGCGAACTGGCTTTCAACGCGCGTTCCACGGGACGCACGCGTGGCGATTCTGGCGGCGAATCATCCGCGGTGGGTAGCGGCTTACTTGGGGATCATCGCCGCCGGTCGAACCGCGGTTCCGCTCGACACGGCCTTCCATGCCGACCAGGTGAAGAAGTTACTGATCGACAGCGGCGCTTCTTTGTTGTTTTGCGATATCAAGCATCTTCCGGTGGCGCGGGAGGCGGTCGAAGGACTTCGCGTCGCGTTGGTGATGACTTCGGCGGCGGCGGAACAGAATCCCACCAGTCCGGGTGCCCCATTCATCGCGTCCTCTGCGATGAGTGGGCTTCGCCCTATCGAGAATCTTGCCGCCGACCTCGACTCCATTTTTGTCACCGGGCCTGCTGGCTTTCAGCTCCCCGTTCCCGCCGAGAGCGACTTGGCCGCGCTGCTCTATACCTCGGGCACCACCGCCGACCCTAAGGGTGTCATGCTCACTCATGCCAACCTTGTCGGCGAGGCAAATTCGGTGCTCGCGGTGGTCAGGATTGGTCCCACGGATGCCTTGCTTGGGATTCTGCCGATGTTTCACGTGCTGGCGCAGATGGCGAATCTATTCCTGCCGCTCTTCAATGGCGCGCGGGTCGCCTACCTGGAAACGCTCAACACGACGGAATTGCTGCGCGCGTTGCAGGAACGCAACATCACCGCTTTTTGCGTGGTGCCTCAGTTTTTTTACCTGATTCACGAGCGCATTTTTAAAGAACTGAACAAACGCGGAAAGTTCACGCTGCAGCTGGTACGCGTGTTGATGGCGCTCAACCGGGCGCTGCGCCGAGTCGGAGTCAACGCCGGCAAGGTTTTCTTTGGCAAGATTCACGCTACTTTCGGCGCTCACATGCGTTATCTGGTAACGGGAGGCTCGCGGTTCGACCCTGCCATTGCCCGCGATTTTTATTCCTTCGGTATCGACGTTCTGAACGCTTACGGCTTGACGGAAACCAGTGGCGGCGCTTTCCTGAACCCTCCGGGGCGGGCGATTGTCTTTGGCTCGGTCGGACGACCTTTCCCTGGGGTCGAAGCTAAAATTGTGGACCCTCAACCGGTGAGCGAAGGCGCGCCGCCCGCGGGTGAGATTGCCATTCGCGGCGCCATCGTCATGAAGGGATACTGGAATCGCCCGCAGGCCACGGCCGAGGTTCTGCGCGACGGCTGGTTCTACACCGGCGATCTCGGCTACTTCGACTCCGGTGGCAATTTGTTCATTACCGGGCGGCGCAAAGAAGTGATTGTGCTCGCTAACGGAAAAAATGTGTATCCGGAGGAGGTCGAGGTCCATTACCTGCAGGCTCCGTACGTGAAAGAGATTTGCGTGATGGCGCTGGAAACGCGACCGGGAGATCCGATGTCGGAGCGTCTTCACGCCGTGGTCGTGCCCAACTTTGAACGGATGCGGGAACGCAAGATCGTCAACGCCAAAGAAGCGATCCGCATCGACATTGAAGCCCTATCGCACAAGATCGCGTCCAGCAAACGCTTGGGAAGTTATGACATCTGGCAGGAAGAGCTGCCGCGTACAACGACGCGCAAGTTGAAGCGCTTTCAGATCGAGAAGAAAGTTCGGGAGCTGCAACTGAACAAGGGCGGCGATTCCGATAGCAGCGCCGAGCAGCCGCTGCCGACGCTTGCCGATGACGAGAAATTGTGGCTGGAGCGCGAGGACGTGAAGCGCGCCCTCACGGTCGTGCGAGAATCTGCGCGCAACCACACCGGCGCGATTGTTCCTGCCCATAATCTCGAACTCGATCTGGGCCTCGATTCCATGCAGCGCGTCGAATTGCTGACGTCGCTTGAGCAGCAACTGGGCGGCGATGTGCCCGAGTCGCAACTGGCGGAAATCTACTCGGTTCGCGACTTGGTCGATGCCGTTCTCGCCAGCGCGGGCCGCGGCGAGGGCCAAGCGGGCACGGCGGTACCTCCCTGGTCGACGATCTTGAGCGAGCCGGTAACCGATCCCGAGGTGCTTGCACTGGTTCAGCACAACATTTTCTTCGAAGTGTTTTTCTTTCTGCTCGGGAAACTGATTTATCTTTTCGCGCTCGACCGCTTTCATTTGAAAATCCGCGGACTGGAGAATCTGCCGGAAAAGGGTCCATTCCTGGTCTGTCCGAATCACCAGAGCTATGTCGACCCGATGGTGATGGTTGGGGCTTTCCCCTGGCGGCTGTTTCGCGACTCGTTCGCGCTGGGTACCAGCGACATTTTCGGCAAGGGATTCATGCGGCGCCTGGCGGGATGGCTTCGCGTGGCCGTCCTTGACCCCGACGCCAACCTGATGCCGGCGATGCGCGCCGGTGCCTATGGCCTCAGCCAGGGACACATCCTCGTTCTCTATCCCGAAGGCGAGCGCACCGATGACGGCACTCCGCGGCTATTCCGCAAGGGTGCCGCGATTCTCTCCATCCACACCCAGGCGCCGATTGTTCCGGTCGCGATCGAGGGCTTCTACGAAGCTTGGCCACGGCACAAAAAATTCCCAAAGTTCGCCGATCTGCAAATCGTAATCGGCAAGCCGATTCAACCCCCGCCTATAGATGAGGCGAGCGAGGCCGCGTACGAACGGTTAACGATAGAGTTGAAATCCAGAGTGGTGGCAATGTGGCAGGAGTTGCGCGGAAAAGACTTGCGCGGGAAAAACCTGCGGCAAATGGATTCGGGCAGGCCGGAATCCGATTCCAAGTCTGGTTCCGAAGGTTCGGTGGCGGCTGCAGCCCAATAGCTCAGCGGGCTTGCGGTCTATGAGCCGGCGCCGACTCCCTTGGCTTGCTCGCCCATGGCTTTTGCGAAGGCGTCCACCACGCCGCTGTGAAACTTCTTACCCGCTTCCGCGAGAATCCGCTGCTCGGCCTGGTAAGGCGACATCGTCTTGCCCTCAGCGCCGCTCATCAATTTCTGATATGCATCGGCTACCGCCAGAATGTGCGCCTCGATCGGAACGTTGACCGAACGGGCTCCCTGCTCGTGCACAATCTGCTGCGCGACAATGATGGGAATCACCTTGCGCAGCGTGTTTCCGGTGGCCTGGGTGCGAGCATCGGCCGGGCGCGGCTTGCGGAAACTGGCGACCACATCGTCGCGGCTCATGTCGGCGGCCTTATATAGAATGTCATTGCTGACGCCGATTTTGCTTAAATCGCGCAGCAGTACCGCCGAACGCAGCAACTCGACGCGATCCGAACCGAGGCCCATCGCCTCGGCAATTTTGCCGGACGCCTGCGCCACGCGCTGGCTTTCAGCGCTGCCGAGTTTCTCGGTGGCGATGAAGTGCTGCAGAACCAGCAGCAGCCCGCCGAAGCTTTCCCGGATGTCGGCCGTCATCGCTTCCTTGCGCTCGTAGAGCGTTCCCATCACGTAACCGGCAACCGCTAAAATTCCGGCCCAGATGGCAAAGTTGAACAGCCGCTCTTCAGGCAACGCCAGTACCCTGTGGGCGGGCATCAGGTTGTTAAGGAAGTCGAGCAAAACGACGAGGAATATGCAGGCAAAAGCGGTGAGAGTCGCATGCCGGCGTCCGAAGTAATACGCCGAATACAAAGTTGGCAAAAAATAAAAGCACAGCGCCATGGGCAGCGACTGCGCGAAGAACTGCACCATCGCCGCGATCAGGAACAGCGAAAGTAGCAGAACACTTTCCTTCGCGATTTTATTCATCTTCGTCGTCCGGCATCCTTCCTTTGCGGGTCGGCCAGGAAAAGCACAACTTATGCGCACCCTCAGCCCGAAGAACTTCCTGCTGCCATGTTCGAGCAAGCGCGCGCAGGTGCAAAGTTACCGGGGTAATAGAGTTTTCGGGGTAAGAGATTCAATGATGGGCCCACGCCACACGTTCGTAACTTGGACCAATTCAGCAGCCCATCGACAATGACGACAGACGCCGCGAACTCTTTCTCTTGCAATCGCCAGAGAGCGGTGCGGGAAGGCGAGGCTCTCACATTCAGGTATAACCCATGACGACAAACAAGATTGAAAAGGCAGGTATTAGTTTTGGCATCAAGCGGCAGAACGGGCCGATCGTCATCGAGGTTCGCCCGCACCATGACACCATTTCCGCGCTCAGGGGTATTCAGCTTGGCTTCGAGCTGTTGAACGGAATCAACGTCGAGCAGGCCCGAAAAATTCTGGAAGTGCTGAACGAAAACGTAATCGGCGTGGTGGTGACTCCGCTATCGGAAGCCAAGACGGAAGCGGCTTCGGGTTGACGAAGTTGCAAAACACCAATGGTGCGGCTTTCGGCAGCGTGCAGAACCCGGTTTCGATGATGGAGCATAAACACGAATCCGCCGGCAACGCATTGCGCGCCATGCCCGCCCTCGCCAAACCCCGTTAAACATGGTGCCCGGAGACGGAATCGAACCGTCACGTCCTGTTAGGGACCCGGGATTTTAAGTCCCGTGCGTCTGCCAGTTTCGCCATCCGGGCAGTAGTTTGTAATGTATGCATCTTACAGCAGTTACTCCGGCATTCGACCGCGACTCGATGCCGGCCAGTGGCTATCCGCCGGCTCAAGTGGAGCGGGGAAAACAGCCTTTCCTATTCCAAGTATGCAAACCATGCGTCCCGGCACCATCGAACCGAATCGCAACATGAACGATGAGGATGCACGCGCTTTGACCTTTTCCTAATGATGCAGGAAGGCTCCGACAAGCAAGAGGCTAAGAAATAAAGAAATAATGGTAACCAGAAATTGGATGATCAGTCACCGGCAGACATGCTTCGTCCTCTCCCTCGTTCTCATAATCCCGCGGTCGGCGCCCGAAAATCTGCGCCAAAAACGTACGCCGGATCCGAACCGAGATGGGGCCAGACCGTGGCCCCACTTCCGTGGGGTTTGCAAGAAAGCCGACGCTAGAATAAATTTTGTGGCAAATAAGTGCAAAACATTTCCCTGTATAAATGTGGAAACCATTACAAGAGAGCTGTGATATATAAAGAAAGCTCATATAAAGTGAAGCTTGCGCTTGCACTTCCCCGGCATTCATTCGGCTTGATAACTGCTTCTTACTAAACAAGGTTTAGTGTCTTATTTCCTAGCTGGAGTACTCATGATACCCGTCTATTCTGCTCCGTCGAGAAGGTTGGGAAGGATCTCCCTTTCCCGCTACAGTCTTCTCTTGATCGCCCTCTTTTGTATGGTGTTGGTTTCTGTGTGCTCCGGGCAGGTCGCGATTCCAACCAGCCGCTCGGACAACGCGCGGTCGGGCGCCAATACCAGCGAAACCATGCTGACGCCCGCGAACGTGAACAAGAACCAGTTCGGAGCCATTTTCAACTACCCGATTGACTATCTGGCGCTGGCGCAACCGCTGTACGTTCCCAACGTGAACATCGACGTCAACGGACAAGTGTCGACGCATAACGTCGTCTATGTTGCGACCATGGCCGATTCGGTCTATGCCTTCGATGCTGACACCGGGGTCGGATTGAATGGGAATCCGTACTTGTGGTGGGTGAATTTCACAGATCCTGCCAATGGAATTACCACGGCCAGCGGCCAATATTTGCCCTGTTCGGGCGGCAAGACCACCGGTTTCACGCAGGAAGGAATTGCGGGCACCCCGGTCATCGATACCACCACGGGCACGTTGTACGTCATTGCCAAGACCATGCAAAACGTCAACGGCACGGTGACGGTTTACCACTATCTGCACGCGCTCGACATCACGAGCGGGGCGGAAAAGTACGGTGGCCCGGTTCAGATTATCGCCCAGAGCGTTTACGACGGGAACACCATCAACTTCTGGAGCCTGCACGAGTTGAATCGGCCGGGACTGCTGCTTCTTAACGGCGTGGTCTACGCCGGTTTTGGCTCGAACGGATGCAATGACAGCGATTACGGCTGGCTGCTTGCTTATGACGAAACCACTCTGCAGCAGGTGGGCTCGTTCAACACTTCGGCGGATAAGGGCCTGGCTTCGATCTGGCAGACGGGCAACGGAATCGCCGCGGATGAGGCTGGCAACATCTTCGCCGTGACTGCGGAAAGCACCAGCTACACCGTGCCCCAGGGAGGAGTGAGCTACTGCAACAGCGTGCTGGAGTTTACCAACACCCCCGGTCAACAGAATTCCTTGGCGCTGGAGGACTATTTCACGCCTGATGACGTCGCCTATCTGAATTCTCACGATCTGGATTTGAGCGCCGGCGGACCGGTGGTGCTACCCGATCAGGCCGGTCCAACGACCCACCTTGTGGTTGCGGGAGGCAAGACGGGCACCCTCTTTGTGCTCAATCGCGACGACATGGGCCAATACAACAGCAACGATGGCCAACTGTCGGCGCCGCCCGCGGGAACCGGGGGACAGGAGATTGATAATGAGGTCGGCCACCTGTTCGATTCTCCGGCCTATTGGAACGGAATGCTCTATTACGCTGGCGATGCCGACCCAATAAAGGCTTTTGCGCTCACCGGCACCTATCCGCCGGTCTCTACGACGCCCGTCATGGCCACGCCGAAAACCTACGTTGGCAGTCATTCCCCCTCGATTTCGGCGAATGGGAATATCGACGGCATTCTCTGGGTGATGAGCGGCGGTAATCTGTATGCATTCAACGCCGGCAACCTGTCGCAGGAGTTGTACGCCTCCACGCAAGACGCGACCCGCGACAAGTTGCCTCCGGTCGCCCACTTCGTCACCCAGATCGTCGCCAATGGTAAGGTCTTCGTGGCCACGCAAACTACCCTTTCGGCCTACGGGCTCTTGCAGAGTCTGACGTCGGTCGGCGGCGCGAATCAGACTGCTCCCATTCTCACGACCCTCCCAGCACCCATTCAGGTGCAAGTCGTTGACCCCTACACCGGGGTTGGAATTGCAAATGTGAGCGTGAGCTTGAGCGACGGCGGCAAGGGAGGCACGTTTAATCCGCCCAGCCCCATCGTCTCCGACTCTAACGGAAACGTGTCGACCAGCTACACTTTTTCTAAAATTGCAGGCGCTTACACGCTCACGGCGAGCTCTGCGGCGGCCGCGAGTTTGCCCATCGCAGAAACGGCGACCCCGGGGCCGGCGACAAAAATCGTCATTCATGGCGGCAACAAGCAGTCGGGACAGGCGGGATCCATCCTTCCCACTCAGCTCAGTGTCGCGATCCTGGACGCCTACAAAAACAACGTGCCCGGCATTACGGTAACTTACGTGGATAAGAGCGGCGAAGGTACCCTCAACCCTAGCGTTACGGTGACCAACAGCTCCGGATTCGCGCCGGTAAATTACCAACTTCCGAACTCGGACGGAACTTATAAAATCTCAGCCACTCCGTCCGAATCCCAGTGCCCAACGTGCAAAACGCAAACTTTCACGGAAATGGCCATCGGCGATGCTCCCGCAAGCCTAGGCGTGGTTTCCGGCAACAACCAGTCGGCGCCGGTGAATACAGCGTTGGCGCAGCCCCTGGTGGTGCAGGTTAACGATCAAGGTGGGAATCCGGTTGCGGGAGTCACGGTCACATTCGCGGCGCCCTCCGGCACTTTAAGCAGCGCCTCAGTGATCACCAACGCGAGCGGACAAGCCTCGGTTAACTACACAACAGGAACTGCGGTAGGAGCGGTTAACGTTACCGCTGCCGTAAACGCGCTGAATACCCAGTTCACGGTGAACGTAACTGCGGGCGCACCGGCAACCGTGACTATCAGCGGAGGGAACAACCAATTCGCCCCCGCTGGTACAACGCTGTCGCAGCCGTTGAGCGTGGTGGTAGCGGACCAATACGGCAATCCGGTTTCGGGTGTCGCGGTCAACTACACTGACAACGGAGCCGGAGGATCGTTTTACTATGCCAATCCGGTGACGACCAACAGCTCTGGAACCGCCAGCCAGATCTACACCCTGCCACCGAGCCCTGGGACGATCTCCATCTATGCCACCGCGACAGGAGTAGCGACCCCGGCCGTTTTTACCGAGACCGGACAATAAAAAGGCCACGCTACGCCAGTTAGTGGTTGGGCACCGGCGGGAATTGAGCCAGCGGAGACTCGTGTTTCCCCAGCCCTGAGCAGCCGACGACCCTACTGCACTGTCACCGTGAAGTTGACCGAATTCACGCTGGGGACCGAGGCGGTCACCGTCACCGCGCCTGTATTCGGACCCGTCGTATATTTGGTCCTCGCTATGCCGGCGGAATTGGTCTTGGGCGACGTTGCAGAGAATGATCCTCCCGCGCCGTTGTCGGTGAAGGTCACCATAACTCCGGGCACGACATTCCCATTCGCATCCAACACTCTCACCACAAAAGGCTTCCCCAGCGGCGTATTCGGCGGTGCGATTTGATTGTTTCCCGAAACAATGCTCAAGCTGGCCGGAGCCTCGGCCGCGCACGTTTCGCTAAACGTCGCGCTGGCGGTTCCGGGATTGGAGCACGTGATCGTAACCGCTTTCGGCGTGGCGGGAAGCTGGTACTGGAACGTCGCGGTTCCGGTGGAATCGGTCGTCTGGGTTGCACCGCCTATAAACGATCCACCGGCTTTCCCGTCATTACATGTGACGCTGAGACCTGAGACCGGCGCTTGCGTGTAAGCATTGCTGGCCAGCACAGAAAGGGCGATCGGCAAGACTTCTCCGGGCGTCCCGATCTGGCCATTGCCGCCCGCAGCGGAAAGAATGGGAAGCAGGCCATACACGGTCAACGCGCTTTTGCCGCCGACGTACACCTTACCTTTCGAGACAGTCGGAGTCGCAAAGCGAATCAGCTCACCCAACGTGTCCCGCGAGTGTAGCGCTTGCTTGCTGTTGTAGAGCTCATTGGCGAGGTTGGTCGGGTCAAAGGCGTACAGGATATGGGCGCTGTGCTCCAACGCCCACAGAACTCCGTTGCTGGATCCATTCGCGGTGATCGAGATGGAAGCGGCACCTTCGCCGCCAAACAGCACGCTCGTTTGCGAAAGTGGCGGGGTCACCAAGGTTCCGTTGACCAAAAGGAACTGCTTGATGTAGTCGCGGTCGCCAGCCACGTACACACTCCCATTCCAGTACGAGGGATCGCCGGTGAGTTCGAACGGGAAGCCCGAAATTTCCTGGATAACGTCGTCGTATGTCGTGTTGTATTCCCCGAGATCATCACGATTGACCAGGTAAAGCGTCCCCGCTTTTCCTCCCGCCACCAGTTCATGGGGGTACATCCCGGGCTGGTCGGGCAGGATTAGCGCTCCCGCAGAACCCAGATCCAGATCGTTCTCCTGCAAATACTGCTGGTTGTAAGGGGTGAAATAATCCTGAATGCCGAGCGCGTTCCCGTTCCAACCTATTTTCAGAACGCTGTCTCCAAAATCGTTTTCGCCGGTGGGACCGTCGTAGGTTCCGTTGGCGGTGACGACATAGATGCTGCCAAATTCGTCCACCGATGGTCCGGCCCCACCTTGCCAGATCGACGACTTTTTCCCGTTCGGAGCGGTCTCAAAAACCGCCTGTTGCTGCAGGGTTTGCGAGTTATAGACGAAGAGCCAGCCGTTATAGTCGTAAACATCGCAGCCGTTGCCGCCAAATCCAATGTAGATCAACCCGTTACTGTCCAGAAGCAGCGCCGGACGCTGCAACTGGAGAAGCACATCGAAAGTGTCCGATCCGTAGCTGCCGGCAATCGTTGTCGGCCCACCCAGAATGTCGGCGCCTGTCTGGATGTCGAGGGCGTGCAGGTTGAACGCGCGAACGTCTCCGGTTAGCGTCTTGGCCACGACATAGACCGTCGTTTTGCCGGCGTCAATCACCGGCGTGCTGGTGATGCCAATTTCCGTGAAGCCGGTTCCCTTGCAGCCGAAGTCGCCAATCGGATCGGGAGTGCCTCCATCGTCCAGGCTCACCGACCAGATCGGAGCTTGGTTGCTGTCCGCATCAAAGGCATAGACGGTGTTGTTCTGGGTCACAACAAAAACCACGTTGTGTACGAGTCCATCACCCATCAGAACGTTGCTGGCATACAGCGGCTGCCCCACAACGATTCCGTCAACATTCTGCGTGAAGAGCTTTCCGAAATGATTGATGTTCACATTCGCGGGCGTGAGCAGGGTCTCATTCAGATTCTGACCCGTGCGCGCGATGTCGTTATGATGGGTCAAGACATCGTTCTGGGCCGAGGCGAGGGAAAGACCCAGGCAAACGACGAAGAAACCGGCGAGCGCAGTCCAAACCCGCTTCAGACAGACGATTTGGCCTGCAGCCCGAACGTGAAGCGGATGAGCAATCTCCGCTCCTGAGTGCGCTGCGGAAACAACTGGGCGTCCCATGGCTACCTACCTCTCAATTTAGGGATCGTTCAGGGGAGAGCGATGCCGCGCAATTATCGCCAACCAGTAACTAAAAAAGCAATGGCACTATCGGGCAGTATGCAACTGATTGCATACACCGATTTTCACTGCCGCGTGGTGAGAACTCCGAGGGCCTCGTAATCTCGCGTATCCGTGTGCGCCTGCGTGCTCAGTTCATAACCGAGATATCGCATCACCGGTCCCCAGGCGGCTTCAATTTTCTCCACCATCGGAGGGGGCAACTCCGATCGCCAACCGCCCGAACCCGCCGCCCGCACAAAGGAAAGATCTTTTCGCGACCCTTTCATCAGTTCACAATCGTCGGTCTGCGTCTGTTCCAGTTTTCGCATCTGGCCGGCCGAGCTTCGTTCCACGGCCTGGGCAATCTGCTCGGCGCTGGCGGTCTTCTCCAGAAAAGCGGCAATCTTCACTAGTTCGCGCGGTGTGTCGGCCACCATGTCTTCATAACGCGACATCAGGAATCGCGACGGATCGTGCCGCGTCGCCAGCCAGGTAATGACGTTTTGCCCCCACGATCCATGCGGGCACGTCTTGCCGGCGAGAAAGCGCCCGACGAAAGTTTCGATGGGCGAATCGTCGGCAATTTTCTTGAGCTTGCGATGATAGTGGTACTGCGACAAGACCACGTCACGCGGGTCGCGGACTATGTAGATCACTCGCGGAAACCGCGGGTCGAAGCAATCGTGGCTCTTGATGATGCGCGGCCGCGGCATCTCGTCAAAATCCTTTTTACTCGTGCCCGTGGGATCGGGAATCAAACGGTGAATGTTCGCGAACGTGGCCGGCGTGTCCGGGAACATGAGATTGCCGAGAAGAAATCGGGTCCAGGTATTGCCGGATTTGGGGAACGAAACCAGAAAAACGTCGTCCGGAAGAATCAACAGGCTGCGCCCCGGCCGATGCTGCCCGAGCGCACGCTTTATTCCGGATTTGATGTGTCGCAACATTTCAGTTCCGCCTTCGTTCCCTTCGGGAGCGAGTTTCGCACGAAAATTTCTTAGGCCGAGGCTCCATAACGAATGCGATTCCAAACGGAGATGAGTTTAGATGTCACTCCGGGCGCGATGCTCAGGCCGAAAAGAGTCAAACTCAAACTCGATTTGCGAAAATAGCCGTTGGCTTCTGCAATCAATTTTCGGGCTTCGTCAAACTGACGCTGCTCCAGTTTGCTTTTGCCCTCTTCCAGCAAATATCGAGCTCGGATTTCCGCCGCGCGTTTCTCCACCACTTTGCGATCGGCATCTTCGAGCGGAAGCGTCTCCTTGTACTTCTCCAGAATCGTGCTATACCCTTCGGCCATCTTCGCCCTCGACTGGCTGAGCGAACCGGGCCGACCCACGGGCATGCGTGCCTGCAGCTTCCGCGAGTACGCGATCTTGGCGCCGTGAAAAGCGGTGCGCACCCACATATCGTAATCGTCGCAGCGGGCGAGTTTTTCGTCGAACATGCCGGCCTTCACAATCGCCTGCTTGCGCGCGACTACCGTCGAAATCGGAATCTGGCAGCGTTCCACCAGCAAAGAACCGAACGTAGCCTCGCCCGCCGAGGGACAGCGCTCCATGAACTCGCGCTCCTCTCCCGGGAGTCCCACCCAGCCGTTGGAGTACGTCAGGCCGAGCGACGGGTCGGCGGCGAACAACTGCATCTGCGACGCTAGGTGGTCCGGCATCCAGGTATCGTCACTGTCGAGGAAGGCGACAAATTCGCCGCGGGCGTGGCGGATGGCGTTGTTTCGGGCTCCGGCGGCGCGCTTGTTTTCCTGCTTCAGGTAGACGATCTTTTTGAGGTATGGAGCGAGCACCTTCTCTAGCTCCGGCGTATCGGGCGAACCGTCATTCACCACAATCACTTCAAAATCCTTGTAGGTCTGAGCAAACACCGAATCGAGGCACGCCGCTATCAGTCCCGCCGTTTTGTAGCTGGGAATAATGACGCTGACCGTGGGCGCTGGGGTGCTGACCTGTGGGGCTGGGCTGGATTCGGCTGTCTGCATGCTTTTCCCTGATTACACGCCCTTTATTGCTTACGAACTTTATTACCACGAGCTGTGTTGCTTACGAGCTGTGAAACACTTCTTCTTTTTCTCCGGCAAGAATGTTGTTGACCGCTTCCACTCCCATCATTACCGAGTGGTCCATGTTTCCGATTTCGTACCGCCACGCGCCAAACCGTCCGCGGGAGTAGATTCCCTTCTCCAGCAGCGCTGGCTGCAGCACGTCCAGCGCCCGGTCTCGGCCGAGGGTCGGGATGGGATAGGAATAACCCACGATGCGATGATAGCGCGAAACCACGCGGCTCCGGTCCGCCTCCTCCAACATTTTGGCCTTGATCAACCCCGTGGTAACCTGCTCCAAAACCTTCTCCGGATCGGGCGTTTCGCCCACGCGAAACGAAATTTCGCACATCAGAGAGCTGTAATGTTCGGTATCGCCGTTCGGAACGTTGTTTGGCGAGTAGTGCGAAAAATAGGTTGCCCGATAGCACGGCATAGCGGAATCGGTGAAATAGATCCAGCAGCGTCCGGTGTCGATCTTCTTTTTCAGGCCGAGCCCAACGACCAGCAAGTTGTTGTGTTCCAAACCTGCGATGGCATCCAACAGTTTGCCGTCCGCCGGCTTCATCATTTTCACGAACAGATCAAGAGGCGCAGTCGAAATCAGCACATCATAGGTGTCGCCAGTGCCATCGGCAAAAGAGACGCGGCGTCGGACAGGATCAATCTCGGCAAGCTTTTTCCCGGTCTGCACTTTCGCCGTGAAGAACCGGGCGATCCGGCGGTAGATCTCGCCGGTTCCGCCGTGCAGCGGGAACTTGAATTTGCTGTTCGGGCCCCACGCCACGTCGTCGCGCTCGTACAGCACATTTTCGAGCAGTCGTTTGAAATCCAGCACCGCGACGCGATCGGCGATCCAGTGTTTGGACATCTGTTCGAGCGGCGTAGTCCAAACCTTGGAGTTGTAGGGAAACATAAAAGCGTCGGCGATGCCTTCGCCAAACGTGGCGAGAATCCAGTCGCGAAAGTTACCTGCTTCGCGCCCGCCTCCATTGGCAGCGGCTTTGGCAGCTCCTAACAGGCAACTAACTTGAATCTCTTTCGGCAGGTAGCGCAGATTGCTTTGGAACGGATAAGGAACCCAAGAGTCGTCGCCCTGCACGATCCAGCTCTCGCGAATGCGCTCGTGAACTTCCTTGCCCAGAACCTTGTCGATCAGGGCGTCGAAATACTTGTAATGCGAGAAGATTACGTGACCACCCTCGTCCCAGACGAATCCGTGCGGATCGACGTGCGAAGTGGCGTGGCCGCCGACGTCGTCGGACTTCTCGTAGAGCACCCAATTGTCATAGCCCAGTTCGTGCAAACGGTAGGCCGCACCGAGTCCGGTCGGCCCGCCTCCGATGATGACAATCTTCTTGCTCATATTGCTCATAGATGACTGACTGGGGGGATGAAAAACTCTCTGCTCCGGAGGTCTGGCCGACTAAAGGGCGAGCGGTTGATCTCTGTCAAGCGCCCGCTTTCACCTCGAAACTGCAATCAGCAACCTTCCGAACAATTGTGGGACGAACACCGCATTGTACCATCCCAGTTTTTGCGTGGCGGCGTTCCCCAAGTAACCCTTTATCGAAGTCGGCAGCGGCAAATAACTGTGCGCTGTTTACGGCTTAGGTATGGACGTTCGGTGCAATTGGGCTGCCTAAGTCTCTGAGCTATATTCTGTTTCTCACAGAAAACAAAACACTTGGCCGGAGGAAGAGGCTCATCGGCAGTCACTATGCAACATTTTTCATCTCCGTGGAATTCAGTCGGCAACCCGCAGTCAGTTCAGCGCAACCAATAGCCGCTGCGGGCAGACGGTGGGCTCTTCCTTTGAGGCTAACGTGTAAAGTGTGGGGGCGAAAGTACCGTTGTACTCTTGACGCCAGACGCGGGTGCCCTCTTACTGGTATCTTGAGGGAGTGGGGGCGATTCGGTCGTGTCCAACTGCCAGCCTATGAGTTTAGGCAAATGTCGCAGTTTGTTTCACTCAAATCGCAGAGCGTGGCCATAATTAGAGTTAGCCTTGTAGTTTCAATATGTTACATAATGCCGTACAGTTCTCGGCGGAATTGTAATTGCTCACTGCAAGGGGTACACTGACTGTCGTACAAATTGATTATCTAGAGGGACTCTGCCTGTCGGACCAATCCTCGCCGCCCCCCTGCGAGCCTTGAGGCAAGTCTGGGGAGCTTACATTGACGCATCGCGATTTGAATTCCACACAAAAGGTAGACCTACGCATCGGGAGGACCACCGAATTGACCGCTTCAACCAGTCATCTGATCTCCCCACACGGGGGAGAACTCGTTCAACTGCAAGTGCCGGAAGATGTTGCCGCGGAACTGAAAGGGCATTCGAAAGAATGGCCTTCGTGGGACCTGACCGCACGCCAACTTTGTGATCTCGAACTTCTGATGAGCGGCGGCTTCTCGCCTCTCAATGGATTCATGAACCGCGCCGATTATGAAGGTGTTTGCCATAACATGCGTTTGGCCAGTGGGGTACTCTGGCCGATACCGATCACGCTCGACGTGACCGAAGAGTTTGCCAAAAAGCTGACTCCGGGCAGGAGCAAGATCGCCTTGCGCGACGCCGAAGGCGTGATGCTGGCCGTCCTGAACGTCGGCGACGTGTGGCAACCGGATCGCACAGCCGAAGCGAAAGCTGTGTTCAATTCGACGAGCAGCGCGCACCCTGGTGCCGACTACGCCATCAATAAGTCGAATCCGTGGTATGTCGGCGGCAGCATTCAGGGAGTCCAGCCGCCATCGCATTATGATTTCCGCGCGCTTCGACTTACGCCCGCCGAATTGCGGGCAGAATTCCACCGCCTGGGATGGACGCGGATTGTCGCCTTCCAGACCCGCAATCCCATGCACCGCGCCCACGTCGAACTGACCATGCGCGCCGCCAAGCAGGTTGCAGCGAACCTGCTGATTCATCCCTCGGTAGGCATGACCAAGCCCGGCGACGTGGATTACTTCGTTCGTACTCGCTGCTATCAGTTGCTGCTCGCCAAGTACCCGCACGGCACGGTGAAGCTTTCGATGCTGCCACTGGCGATGCGTCTGGGCGGGCCGCGTGAAGCGATCTGGCATGGGTTGATTCGCAAAAACCACGGCTGCAGCCACTTCATCGTTGGCCGCGATCATGCCGGTCCCGGCAAGGACAAAGACGGCAAGCCGTTCTATGGTCCCTACGAAGCGCAGGAACTTTTCACCAAGTATGCCGCTGAGATGGGCGTGGCCATGGTTCCCTTCCAGATGATGGTGTACCTGCAGAATGAAGACCGTTACGTTCCGACGGATGAAGTTCCCGCTGGCGCGAAGGTGCTCGATATCTCCGGAACCGAGCTGCGCGCCCGCCTCAACGAAGGCCGCGATATCCCCGCGTGGTTTACCTATCCGGAAGTGGTGAAAGAGTTGCGCCGCAGCTATCCTCCACGGGAGAAGCAGGGAGTGACCATTTTCTTCACCGGACTTTCGGGATCAGGCAAATCGACGATTGCCAACGCGCTGATCACGAAATTCCTGGAAATGGGCGGCCGTCCCGTTACCCTGCTCGACGGTGATCTGGTGCGCAAACACCTGTCGTCGGAGCTCGGCTTTTCCAAGGAGCACCGCGACATTAATATTCGCCGCATCGGGTATGTCGCCTCGGAGATCACCAAGAACGGCGGGATCGCGATCTGCGCTCCCATCGCTCCCTATGAGGCGACC
The DNA here is from genome assembly GCA_963785265.1 of uncultured Acidobacteriaceae bacterium. GTDB lineage: Bacteria > Acidobacteriota > Terriglobia > Terriglobales > Acidobacteriaceae > Acidiflorens. The sequence continues at coordinate 383,893 of CAWAUN010000002.1, forward strand.
CGCACGCATGTTCGGCAGCTGATTGAGCCGGTGGGCGGCTTTATATTGGTGCACTGCGCTACTTCGATCGAAGTCTGTGAACAGCGCGACCGCAAAGGCTTATACGCCAAAGCTCGCGCTGGCATCGTTAAGGAATTCACCGGCATCTCCGATCCCTACGAGGCGCCCACCGATGCCGAAGTAGTGATTGACACCGCCAAACTGAGCCCCGAGGAGGCGGCGCAGACCATTCTTCTGCATCTCGAGCGTGAGGGCTTCGTCGGCGCCAACGGCAACGGTTGATGATGTCAATAAAGTCCATTACTACAGTGGACTTTATGAGATAATGGCCTCTGAAAACGGCTCTCAGCGCCGGTTCTCAGCGTTCTCAGTTCCTTAACCTGAATATGGTTTACTGAGAACCGGGAAACGGAGCTGAGAACGCATCGAAAGACGGCATGGAATTCTCGCTGCTAAAAATTCTGATCGGCTTCACCGTGGGAACGCTGATCGGGTTGACAGGTCTGGGCGGCGGAGTCCTGCTACTGCCCATGCTTATCTTCGGCCTGCACGTGCCTGCCATCATTGCCGTCGGCACCGACGCACTCTTTAACTTCTTTACCAAGATTCCCGCCAGCCTGATGCACTTGGCCAAAGGCACGGTGCGCAGAAAAGTCGTTCTGGCGATGGCGGTCGGCAGCATTCCCGGCTCTTACCTGGGCGTGACGTTGCTCGTCCATCTGCGTTCCGTCTACGGTGCCCATGTCAACGATTTCATCAAATCGGCGGTGGGGTTGCTGCTGGTCATTATTCCGGCGCTGCTGCTGTTCCAAAGACGGATTGAAGATCATCTCGCTAAGCGCCAGCCCACCATGAAATCGTTTGCCTTCATGAGTGTGATCGGGCTGGTCGGCGGATTTCTGGTCGGTATCACTTCGGTCGGGTCGGGCAGCATCATTATGATGTTGCTTCTTCTGTTCTATTCGTTCGCGCCCAGGATCATGGTCGGCACCGACATTACCCACGCCGTGATTTTGACCGGCGTCACCAGCCTGTTGCATTGGCGCGCGGGCAATGTCGACTCCCACCTGGTCGTTTCCCTGCTCATCGGCTCGATCCCCGGCGGCATACTCGGCTCGCATTTGAGCACGCGTGTTCCCGTACTCTGGCTGCGGCGGATCCTGTGTGCCGTGCTCCTGATGACGGGAGCTAGAATGCTATGGGCGTAGAAAAGCAGGTGTCAGGTGTCAGGTCTTAGGTCTCGGCGGACATCTGGCGACTGGCGGCGCGAGAACGAAGTGCGGCGGCAGGACCTGAGACCTGACACCTAACTTACAACGGAGCATTGATGTCTTCTTCGAATTCCGCGGAAACTCTCGAACGCATTCACGCCGCTCTGGAAGCGGCACGCACGGTGCTTAACGGCTTCACTCCCGGCGCCATTGAGGCCAAATTTAAAGTTGGGGACGATCCCGTAACGGCGGCCGATCGCGCGGTCGACGCCGTCCTGAAGAAGAACTTGCTGCGCCCTGGTGAAGGCTGGCTTTCGGAGGAAACAGTTGACGATTTCTCTCGCCTCGACAAGCAGCGCGTGTGGGTCGTCGATCCGCTCGATGGAACCCGCGAATTCGTGCAGGGCATTCCCGAGTTCTGCGTCTCAATTGCCATGGTGGAGAATGGTGTTCCCGTCGCCGGCGGAATCTGCAATCCAGCTACAGACGAACTGATTCTCGGTTCCCGCGACACCGGCGTCACCTATAACGGCAAGCCCGCTCAACCCAGCCAGCGCAAGGATCTGCACGGGGCGCTCGTCCTCGCCAGCCGCAGCGAAGTGAAACGCGGCGAGTGGAAGCAGTTCGAATCCGCCGAATTTAACGTTCGTCCGATGGGCTCGGTCGCCTATAAACTTGGCCTCGTCGCTGCCGGCCGCGCCGACCTCACGTTCACTCTGGTTCCGAAAAATGAATGGGACGTAGCCGCTGGCGCCGCGCTCGTCGAAAGCGCCGGAGGCTGGACGCTCAAGCTCGATCAGTCGCCGCTGCGCTGCAACCAAAAAGATCCGCTGATCTCAGGTCTGCTAGCGGGCGCTCCCTTCCTGCGCGATCCATTGCTCGCGCTGCTGGATCGCCATGCGCAAACCGTCGGCGCCGACAAGAAAGGCTGACGCCTCCGCGTTCGGAGTTTTGCCCTCATCATCATGGCGCGCATCACGTTCCTGATGTATCACGAACTCGAGTTAGCCGGCCGCAAGCTCTGCCAGTCCGAACCCGGATATGTGCGCTACATCCTGCCGCTCGAGACCTTCCGTCGCCAGATGGAATGGCTCAAGCAGTCCGGCTTTCGCGGTCTGAGTGTGAGCGAAGCTCTTCGCTATCCCGCGGAACGCATTCCCGCAGAACCAAGCGTCTGCATCACATTCGACGACGGCTGCGAAACAGATTTGATCGCCGCCGCTCCCGCGCTCCGCGAATTTGGCTTTCATGCGACTTTTTATCTGACCGCTGGATTTCTGGGAACGCCCGGCTACCTGAGTGCCGACCAGGTGCGGGACCTCGACGCGCAGGGTTTTGAGATCGGCTGCCATTCGATGACCCACGCGTATCTCGAGGATCTCAAGGAGAAGGAGCTGCGCCGCGAGATCGTGGAGGCAAAAACGAAGATCGAGCAGATCCTCGGCCACGCGATCGAGCATTTCTCTTGTCCCGGAGGACGCTACAACCAGCGCACGCTGGCGATGGCGCGCCGCGCCGGATTCAAGACTGTCGCCAACAGCGAGTTCCACGCGAACTATGCGGCCACGAGCCCCTATGAACTCGGACGCATTGCCATGTTGCGCGATCTCTCCATGGCGCAGTTCAGCGCCGTCTGCCACGGCCGTGGCCTGTGGATAAAGCGCTTTCAGCATCACACGCGGCGCAGCGTGCAACGCCTGCTGGGAAACCGCGCCTACGACCGGCTGCGCGCGATTTTACTAAGGGAATCTCCCTAGTAACGTAGCCCTATTACTTTAGTAATTCGTGGCTGTCTGCTTGCCGCTCCCCCACCCGCGCCAGCGGAAATATTTCGTACGATCCGCCACACACCGCGTCCCGCGCCGGTTTCCGGTTGTTTCTCCGGAATACACCAGCCGATCACTGCGCCGTGCGAAATCGTACATGTCAGGTTTAAGTGCACTAATGCGTTGCCGCGTGTACTTCTGGTATCTGGGAGAACCCGGCCTATCTGCGTAAATTCAGCGTGTGGACTTGCTCGACTAGTCCCCCACTTCCTAAGGTCGAGGTCTCGCAATGGTGCTGCCTGCAGTTCGTTCTTGTCATACTCATGAAAGCCTTTCTCAGCGGTATGTAACACGAATTGGCGCCCTGGTATTCCTGCTGGTGATGACTCTGATCACCCTTTTATGCGGCACGGTAGCGCAGGCTGCCGGGCATAACGAGCGAGGTCTGGTGCTCTCCGGCTCACTTCCCGAGGGATCGATCAACCAATCTTATAACGCCGTCTTGTCGGTAAGTGGCGGCAACTCGCCTTATCAGTTTTCGGTCGTGTCTGGCGCCTTGCCGCCGGGCGTTAGTTTGAATTCGACCACGGGCTCGATCACCGGCCAGCCGACGGCGGCAGGCAATTACACTTTCGTGGTTGGAGTCACGGATAAACCGAACTTCGGGGCGGGAACCCATTCGTACTCGGTCGCAATCAGGAATCATGGTTATGGCGGAGGAATCACGGTCAGCGTCTCTCCATCTAGTGTTACTTTGTCCTCTGGTGGAAACCAGCAGTTCACCGCCACTGTCACTGGCACCGCAAACACCGCAGTTACGTGGTTGGCTACAGCGGGCTCGATCGGCAGTAACGGCCTTTACGCCGCGCCCGTAGTGAACTCAACCAGCAGCGCGACCATCACGGCGACCAGTCAGGCGGAGCCCAGTCAGTCCGCCAGTGCCGCAGTCACGATTAATCCATCTCAACAACAATCATCGGTCCAAATCGCTACCCTGAGTCTTCCGATTGGGCAGCAGGGGGAATTTTATTTCGCTTCTTTCTCAGCCACGGGCGGAACGCAACCCTATACCTGGAGCATGACGGGTGGCAATCTTCCCCAGGGAATCTCGCTGAGTGCTATCGGAGAGCTGAGCGGCACACCGACCGCAGTAGGGTCGTCTAGCTTCACCGTACTGGTGACGGATGCCACCGGCAAAACGGCGACCGGCACGTTCGGTCTTACCGTGGTGGCCAGCAACGGTTACGACGGTCCGGCGCAACTACCGTTGAAGACGGTGGCCAGCGCCATGTCTCAAACACCCGCGCCCGGATCTCTCATCAGTGTCAACGCCAGCGGCAATTTGCAATCGGCTCTGAACAGCGCTGCTTGCGGAGACGTCATCCAACTTCAGGCGGGCGCGACCTTCTCTGGCAACTTCACGTTGCCGGCCAAAAATTGTACTGACAGCGATTGGATCATCATCCGCACCAGTTCTCCGGACAGCGCCCTGCCGGCCGAAGGGCAGCGGGTTACGCCCTGCTACGCCGGTGTTTCTTCCCTGGAGGGACGTCCCGCCTACAACTGCCAGAACCCACAAGATGTGTTGGCAAAGGTGGAGATGGTGAAAACGGGCAACGGTCCGTTCCAAATCGCCAATGGGGCGAATTTTTACCGTTTTGTCGGCCTGGAAATTACTCGCACCAACGGACTCCGGGGCAACGGAGCCCTGATTACGCTGCTGGGAACGGCCGACCACATCATTGTGGATCGCTCCTGGCTGCATGGCAACACCCAGGATGAAACCAACGATGGTTTCGCCATGAGCGGGGGCACTTACATTGCGGTCGTGGATTCCTATTTCAGTGATTTCCATTGCATCGCAGACAAGGGATCCTGCACCGATGCGCACGCCGTCAGTGCCGGCGTCAGCGATACCCAGGACGGTCCCTACAAGATCGAGGACAACTTCCTGGAAGCTTCCGGCGAGGGAGTCATGTTCGGCGGCGGACCCGCCACCATGACGCCAACCGACATCGAGATCGTGGGCAACCACTTCTGGAAGCCCTGGCAGTGGATGCCGGGGAACCCGCAATTCGTCGGCGGGCCGGAGGGCAATCCGTTCATCGTCAAGAACCACATGGAACTCAAGAACGCCGTCCGCGTGCTTGCCGAAGCCAATCTGATGGACAACGTTTGGGGAGGCTTCAGCCAAACCGGCTTTGGCGTTCTGCTCACTCCCAAGAATCAGCACACGCGCTCAGGTAAGAACGTGTGTGATATATGCGAAGTCACCGACGTGACCTTCCGCTACAACCAGATCTCGCATGCGGGTGGTGGTATGCAGTTGGCGACTTCCATTTCCGGCAACGGACAAGGCGGAGCACCCGCGAAGGCCGGCACGCGCTGGAGCATTCACGATGTTGTGATGGATGATCTGAGCACCAACTATGTCGGCGGCGGCAGCGCCTTCGAGATCGTGAACGGCTGGCCCAAGAATCCACTGAACACGGTCACCGTCAACCACATCACGGCATTTCCCGATTCGGGCAGCCACGTCACGACCATGGGGAACGACGCTGGGAACGAGTCGATGTATGCATTGGTCTTCACCAACAACCTGGTGCTGACTGGCCGATACCCCGTTTGGAATGCATTGGGAGGGGGCAGGGGTAGTTGTGCCTCTAAGGATGTGCCCCTTACCAGCATTACGAATTGTTTCACCACCTACACCTTCCAGAACAATGGACTGATCGCAACTCCACCCCAGTTTCCGCCATCCGACTGGCCGAGCGCCAACTTTTTCCCGGCCTCTCCCGCAGCCGTCCAGTTTGTCAATTACAACAACGGCAACGGTGGAGACTACGAACTCCTGCCCAACAGCCCTTATAAGGGCAAGGGCACGGATGGCAAGGATCTGGGGGCCGATATCAACGGACTCGACGCGGCTCTGGCAGGAGTTCAATAGCTTTTGTACGTTCCACTACAAAGGTCCGTGTCTCCTGGCGCGGACCTTTTTTCTTTCCCCGTTTTTTCCTATCCTGGGCGCGAATCGATCTTGATTGCGCGGCGGCCGTGCAGCCACCGGAGCAGCCTAGTAAACTGAAAACCGCAGGCTTCTGTGCGGTCGTTTCCTGAATCGACACGTGCGGGCAGCCAGGAGAAAAAATGGCTAGGATTCATCTGCAAGTTTTCCGCTCGATTTCATCTTCATCCGTCGGAATCCTCTTTTTCGCGCTCCTCCTGATTTTCGTGTTCCTGTCGCAAGGATTGGCCTCGGCAGCGGCGCCGCCCACCGGTGAGAATGCTTACTGCGGAAAAGGCGACGTGCCCCGGTTTGGCGACAAGGATGGCCCCGCTGAACTGCCCAAGACCTGCTATTACACCGGCCTCGATGGCACGCCCTCGCCCGGAAAGCAGATCCGCGTTGCCGCCAGGGAAGATCTCGCCGAGGCGATCAACAGCGCAAAATGCGGAGACACTTTGTTGCTCTCTGCCGGCGCAACTTATGAAGTCGCGGGCCTTCCCTCGAAAAAATGTGACGATCACCACTACATCACGATTCGAACCGATACCCCGGACTCCAAGCTGCCTCCGGAAAGCACGCGTATTTCTCCCGCATGGGCGGGCGTCGCCAGTCTTCCTGGCAGGCCAGCGTTCGCCCAACCCGCCGGTGGCGCAGCCAAGCTCTTAGCAATTCTTGAGGTAAAAGACCCCAAGGGTGCGATAGTGGGAGATCATCTTCGCTTCATCGGCATCGAGTGGACCAGCCGCGCCGAAGCCAACATCATGCGGCTCATCAGCACTGAGCATAGTGACCACGTCATTTTCGATCGCAACTACATTCACCCCGCCGAAGGCGCTGAACTCGCGCATGGCGTCGGCATGGTGGAAGGCGCCCGCTTCATCGCCGTCATCAATTCCTATGTGAGCGGTTTCAATTGCATCGCCCGCTCCGGCAAATGCACCGACGCCACCGCCGTCGGCGGCGCCCACAGCGATGAGCCCTTCGGAACCTTCAAGATCTACAACAATTTTCTTGAGGCGTCCGGTGAGAACATTCTTTTTGGCGGCGCTTCTTCCAAGAGCAATCCGACCGATATCGAGATCCGCCGCAACCATCTATTTCGCCCCATGATCTGGAAGGAAGGCGAGCCGGGATACACTCCCAGCCCCAAGGGAGATCCTTACATCGTCAAGAACCATTTCGAACTGAAGAGCGCAATCCGCGTTCTGGTCGAGGCCAATCTGCTGGAGAATTCCTGGGGCGGTTTCAGCCAAAGAGGATTCTCGATGCTGCTGAGCGCGCGCAGCCAGGCGAGTAACTGTCCGATCTGCCGCGTGAATGACATCACGCTGCGCTACAACCGCATCCACAACGTGGCAGGCGTTTTCCAGATTTCGAACTCGCACGCGACCAAGGGTAAGGGCGTTGCCGCCGATGGCGGAATCTACAGCATTCACGACATTGTCGCCGACGACGTCCACGAGGAAGACTACAGAGGCGGGGGTGTTTTCCTGGTGTTGCTGTCCGCTGCTCCTCCTGTTCATGATCTCCAGATCGATCACGTCACTTCTTTCGGTCCCGGCGTGCTCGCGTCCATTATGGTGAAGGGAGAAGACGCCGAGAAACTTAAAAATTTCACCATTACCAATAGCGTCTTCAAAATAGGCGGCGGCCGCCGTTCCCCTCTCGCTGCTGCCGGAGGCGGCAAGGATAGTTGCGCCCCGCGCAGCCAAAGGTTCGGCGCGGCAGCCCTGTTGGATGAGTGCTTTAATCCCTATCGGTTCGACCACAACCTCATCATCACCGACGATAAAGGTGGATGGCCCAAGGGCAACATAATTGTCTCCAACCCGGAAGCTGCTGGCATTCGCGATTTGAAGGGCACGATCAGCAAGGACCCCAGGCTCTGCCACGAGAAAGGTCCGGGTTGCCAAGGGAAGTCTCCGGGTGCAGGCGCTGCCTCCGATGGCCGTGACATGGGCGCTGATTTCGATGGATTAGAGGCCGCGATTGCAGGCGTGGAATAGAGGGCGTGGACGAGACTTGGAGTGACCTCCGTAACCCCAGTTTTAACAGGCCTTTCAAATGATCGGCTCGATCTTGCGTGGTAAGATTTTGGTTAGGTGTCGCCGGCCACTCTAAATGATCGCAAGAACTTCCCCGTCTTCGTGATGGGCTGCCATCGTTCTGGCACCAACCTCCTCTATGACATGTTGTTGTCGTCTGGAGGCTTTGCCATCTACCGCGGGTATTTGCCCATCTACAAGGTTTTAATTCCGCGCTATGGCTCGATGCACAGCCGCGCCAACCGGGAAAAGATCGTGGCTACATGGCTGCGCAGCAAGGGTTTTCGCCGCACTGGACTGGCGCCCGAGCAACTCTCTGCCCGCATTTTGAATGAGTGCGAGACCGGCGGGGACTTCATTCGAGTGGTGATGGATTCGGTTGCGCAGCAGCAGAACGTCGGTCGCTGGGCGGTTTACGACCCGGACGATGTTCTGCACTTCGAGCACGTAAAAAAAGACATCCCCAACGCCCTGTTCGTGCACATCATTCGCGACGGCCGCGACATCGCTCTTTCGCTCAAGAAAATGGGCGGCTTCGCTCCCTTGCCCTGGGATCGCAGTGAAACCAACAGCCTCGTCGCCACCGCCCTCTACTGGGAGTGGATGGTGCGCCACGGACGCGCCGCCGGTCGCCGCTTTCCCGCCGATTACATCGAAATTCGCTACGAAGACCTGGTCGTCAATCCGCGCGAAACGCTCGCCAAACTGGGCACCTTCATCGATCACGATCTCGACTACGATCAGATCCAGCGCGCCGCTCTTGGACGCGTCTCGGAAACCAATTCTTCCTTCCGCGAAGAGGGGAGCAAAGAAGAGATCCATCCGCTTGGCCGTTGGAAGGAACGCCTCTCCGCGGAGAGCGTAGCCGCCATCGAAGCGACAGTCGGCGGCTGTCTCGAAGAGAACGGTTACCAGCTTTCGCTTCCCGCAGCCGAACGGCGCAGCAGCGTGCGCTTCTCGTGGATGCGCTCCATATATCCCGCATTCCTCGGCAGCAAGCTCTGGCTCAAGATGAACACGCTGGTGGGCCGCTTCGCCAATATCTCCGCGCTGGAACTCGCGGAAGACCCGCGGCAATTGCCGACACGTCCCGCTCCTGAAAATCGTTTATGAATCCCGCGGCTGAAACTCTCGATAAAACGAACACAGGCGCTGCGCCAGATAGCAGTGCGCGCTCCGATGTTCGGTCCAATATTCGGTCGAAAGCTCCGGTCTTCGTGCTCGGCTGCGGACGCTCCGGGACCAAATTTCTTTATCACACGCTGCTCTCCGCCGGAGGCTTCGCCGTTTACCACGCCGAGAGTAATGCCTTTAATCTTCTCGGCCTGCGTTTCGGCAACCTGAAGCGTCGCGGCAATCGGCGCAAATTACTCGACGCATACTACAAAAGCATGCTGTTCGAGCGCACCGGCCTGACGCTGGAAGAAATCGATCAGCGCGTCATGGACGAGTGCCAAAATGCCGGCGACTTCCTCCGCATCGTGATGGATGCAGTCGCCCGCAAACAGGGCGTCCCGCGCTGGGCCGAGTGCACGCCGCTCCACCTGCTTTATTTGCCGTTGATCAAGCGACTCGTGCCGGACGCGCTGATTGTCCACATTATTCGCGATGGCCGCGACGTCACGGCTTCCCTGCACCGCATCGGATGGATTCGCCCTCTGCCCTGGGATCGCGCGCGCGCCTATCTTGCGCCCGCAATTTTCTGGCGCTGGATCGTGAGCAAAGGACGCCGCTACGGACAAGCGATGGGCGGCGATTACATGGAAGTGCACTACGAAGATTTGGTGCTGAATCCGCGCGAAGCGCTGGCGCGGATCGGCAAATTCATTGAGCAGGATCTCGACTACGACCACATTCAGCAGGTCGCGCTCGGGTCGGTGCAGAATCCGAATTCTTCGTTTCGCGGCGACGGACAGGAAGCCGAAGCGAAAACCATCGGCCGCTGGAAAACCATGTTCAAACCCGAACAGATTCGCAACATTGAAAGCCTCGACGGCGATCTGCTCGAAGCGACCGGCTACAAGCTCGATACGCCGCCCGAGCTTTTGCACGCGTCGCTCGCTGCGCGCTTCATGAGTTTTCTGTACCCGCTGTATTTCGACTTTAAGCTTTGGCTGAAATCGGATACTCCGTTGGCCCGTATCGCCAACACCGGCCGCATGGGCAAGAGAACAGAAGCGTCTTAGGCCATTGGCCATTATGCTGGCTTGGCGATCGAGCATCTGAAGCGCTGACGATGTCCCAAGAACACAATCCGTCGAACTTGCGAGGCGAGGTCGAACTGCTGATCGCTGAAGGCTCGGCCGACGCGGCTTCCCGACGCCTCGGCGAACTCTGGCGCCGCGAGCCTGGTTCAGCCACGGCCAGCTTCGTCAACTCACGCATCGATCAACTCCGCGACAAGCTTTTCCTCGACGAGCTTCCACTCGCGAAGTTCAAGCTCGCCTTTCTCCGCTCTTTCACGGTCGAACCGATCGTTCCGCTGCTGCGCGCCGAGGCCTTCCTCTACGGCATCGATCTCGAAGTCCACGTCGGCGACTTCAACACCTACGTGCAGGATATCGTCGACGCCGGCAGCTCCCTCTACCGATTCGCGCCCAACGCCGTAGTCCTCGCCGTTCGCACCGAGGACTTCGCCCCCGATCTTGCCCGCGAGTTTGCCGATCTGTCACCCGAAACTGCGCGCGAGGCCGCCGACCGTGTCGCCCGCGGCTACGAGCAGTGGGTGACCTCGTTCCGGCAGCACAGTCAGGCCGCGCTCATTATCCATTCGCTCGAACGCCCCGCACATCCGAGCCTTGGCGTGCTTGACAGCCAATCCGAAGCCGGACAATCCGGACTCATCCGCCAGATCAACCGCGAGTTGCGCCGCATTGCCCAAGGATTTCGCGGCGTACACATCCTCGATTACGACGCTCTGGTCGCGCGCCATGGCAGCGACAATTGGCACGACGAACGCAAATGGCTGACGGCCCGCCTGCCCATCGCCGCCGACCATCTGCTCCACATGGCTCGCGAGTGGATGCGCTTTGTCGTTCCTCTCACCGGGCGCACTGCCAAATGCCTGGCAGTTGATCTCGACAACACGCTCTGGGGCGGCGTCATCGGCGAAGAAGGGATGACCGGCATTAAGGTCGGTTCCGAATATCCCGGCGCGGCGTTTCAGGCTCTGCAGCGCGCTCTGCTTGATCTCTCAAAAAAGGGAATCCTGCTGGCGGTGTGCAGCAAGAACAATCTCGACGATGCCATGGAAGCCCTGGACAAGCACCCTGGCATGCTTCTGCGCTCTCAGCACTTCGCCGCCGTGCGCATCAACTGGACCGACAAATCGCAGAATCTCCGCGAGATCGCGCAAGAACTCAACATCGGCATCGACTCGCTCGCCTTCCTCGACGACAATCCTTTCGAGCGCGAGCAGGTTCGCGCCGCCCTCCCTGAAGTCACCGTCATCGATCTCCCTCAGAACCCTCTCGAGTACGCTGCCACGGTGCGCGACTGTCCCGTCTTCGAGCGCCTGACGCTCTCGGCCGAAGACCAGCAGCGCACCGCCATGTACGCCGAGCAGCGCCAGCGTGCCGGCGCCGAACAAAGTTTCCAATCGAAAGAAGACTTCTTCCGCTTCCTCGAGCAGGAAGCCGAACTGGATCCGGTATCGGACCTTACGCTCGCGCGCATCGCGCAGCTCACGCAAAAAACCAACCAGTTCAACCTGACCACGCGGCGCTATACCGAGGCACAGATTGCGGAAATGGCAAAGAAGCCAGGTTGGAACATTCGTTCCATCCGCGTCCGCGATCGCTTCGGAGATCATGGACTCGTCGGGGTCGCCATCGCTCACGATCAAGGCGAGCAATGCGAAATCGAAACCTTCCTTCTGAGCTGCCGCGTCATAGGACGCACAGTCGAGACCGCTCTCCTGGCCCACATCGCCAAGAGCGCCGCCGAGCGCGGATGCAAGCGCCTGCAAGGATGGTTCCTGCCCACCAGAAAAAATGCTCCGGCACGCGATTTCTATTCCCAGCACGGATTTGAACTTCTGGCGCAGAGTTGCGAAGGTTCGCTCTGGTCCCTCGATCTCACGCAGCAAGAAGTCGCCTTCCCCAGTTGGGTTAAACTAATCACGCCCAACGGAGGAAACCATTGACCGCTGCTGTTTTCGATCAGATTCGAACTATGGCATCCGATCTTTTCGGAGTTCCCGCGGAGCGCATTACGGCCGATTCTTCGCCTCAAACCCTCGAGGCCTGGGATTCGATCCAGCACCTGAATCTGGTGCTCGCCGTGGAAGAAAGGTTCGGCCTGCAACTTTCTCCGGAAGAAATCGAACAGATGAAGAACATCGGCGAGACCGCAAAGCTGGTTGAAAGCAAACTGCAAGCCACTTCGAGGTAGTCTTGGCGATCTCTATTCAGCCTTATCGCCAGGAGCACGAACCGGCGGTCGAGGAATTCAATCGCCGATTGCAACGATCGTCGGGCGACCCCGATTTGGTATTTTCGAAGACCGCCATCCCGCGCTGGCTCGCGCCCGCCAATCACAACCTCGTTTGGAACGAGTTCTTCGTGGCGGTCGAAGGCTCGGCTTCGACCGTGCGAGGCGCCTACGGCCTGAAGCAGGAAATGGTTTTCGTCCGCGGAAAGGGCATGCACCGGGTGGCGTGCTACCATCATCCGCTTTCTGAGGGAATCATTGACCGGTCTTATGCCAGCGTCGGCGTACTGTTGGCCAGAGACGCGCTTGCCCGGCAACCGTTTCTTTACGCGCTGGGCATGGGCGGATATGAGCGCCCACTTCCCCAGATGCTCAAGGCGCTCGGCTTCAGCTTGACTCCCATCCCGTTTTATTTTCGGGTGGTGCATCCCGCCAGGTTTCTCCGGGAAATGCAAGCGCTGCGGCAGGCGCGATGGCGCGCCATCCTGATGAACATCGCCGCCGCAACGGGCACGGGATGGCTCTCTATCAAGTCAGCCCAAGGGATGGCGAAGCTGCGCGGCGGCTCTAAGGATTTGGTTACCGATTGCGCTGTAGAAGAAGTGACCGAATTTTCGGAGTGGGCCGATGGACTCTGGAACCAGGCAAAAGACAGTGTCAGCTTTGCCGCGGTACGAGACGCGAACACCTTGCGACTACTGTATCCAGCGCATGTCACCAGCGTCAGGCGTTTGCGTGTCAGCCGGAATCGCGCTGCGATCGGCTGGGCAATTGTCGGCGAGCGCCGCAAGGACCCGAAGTTCGGAAAGATGCGCGTGGGCTCAATTGTGGATTGCTGGGCATCCCCGGAAAACACGGACGCAGTGGTCCAAGCCGCCACTCAAAAGCTGGAGAAAGATGAGGTTGATCTCATCGTTTCCAATCAAAGCCATCATGCGTGGTGTCGTACTTTCGAAAGCGCCGGTTTCCTGAAAGGGCCTTCGACATTCATCTTCGCGGCCTCCAAAAAACTAACGGAATTGCTGCAGTCGCTAGAACAAAACCGTCCATCGTTTCACATCACGCGTGCCGATGGTGACGGTTTACCCGCTAACTTCTAACGATACGTGACGCAGGCGCCGCGCAACCTGATCTAATACTCAAGCGTCTCTTGCGTGTCGGTTACGTTCAGGCCATAGCTGCAATCCGGGTCCGTGCCCCCAGGCGCGGGAGTTCCTATCCAACCTGGGTCCGAGATCACTTCCCGGTTCTGGTCGTACACTTGCACGGTGAATACGAGACTGTCATTGGCGGGCCAATCACTGCACTGTTTTACGCCGTAAACCTCGGCCACGGCGCTGAACCCCCAATTCCACACTTGCCCCTCGGCGGGAGTTTTACTCAGCGTTGATTTCTTGCCCGTAGTCACATCCTCACTGATCACTTTCCAGTCGGCACAGTAATTCAATCCCTTGCACTTGGAAGTGATCGTGCCCAGGATCGTGTCGCCCGGGCTCACTTTCAGCAGGTGGCTATTCCACGCGACTCCGGCTATACAGCAGTTCCAACTGGCAACGGTCCAGTAGTCTCCACCACCTGCAACGGACTTTCCAAACTGCAGCACAGGCTGGACAATGCTCAATACATCGTCGATGTCCTCCAGGCCGGGAAAGAAATATAGGATTTGTCCATCATTGGTCGAGGGTAGCGGCGGAACAACCCAGGTGGCGGCAATCTCGCCGTACGATGTACTTGTGGTGGCCGATACATATTCAAGCCAGCCGGCGACGACCGGCGCCTGGTTTCCCAAGTTGGCTCCGCTTACGTTTTTGAGGTCTGCCGGCACCAGCACTCCCGTCGGCGTGTAGTGCGGATAACCGCATACCGGAGCGTTCGCATCCACCGTGCCATTTGCATGTTCGACGCGCCCATCCGCCAGCAGCCTTTCTCCTTCTTCGATCTCAAACACGCAGGATGGATGAAAATAGCCGAACGGAGTAATCACGTAACCCTCCGGCACTTGCGGAGGCCGGTCCGGCCCCGCAACCGCATTGCTAGCCGAAGCAGGCGCGGTCGCCTGGGCGCTCAGGGATGCAGCGAACGTGAGCAGGATAACCAGAACAGCTAAGCCCGAGCTAGCGTTCAATCGCTGTATGGATTTCGTCATAGTGAATCTCCTTCGAAGCCAAAATCGTTGAAGTCAAATCAATGTGTCTGCTGAGCCAAGGCTCCCTTGTCGGCGGTCTCCGCGGACAACTGGTAACCCAACGAAATCATCACGTGTCCCCAGGCTGCCTCAATCGCTGCCACCGATTGCGGAGGAAGCACGGCCTTCCAGCCACCCGATGCAGCTTTGCGCACGAACGGCTTATCCTGCCGAGTGTAGCGCGTCTGCACCCACTTATTGCCTTGCTTTTCTTCTAGCTGACGCATCCGGTCCGCCGAGCTCAATTCCACAGCCCGGGCCAGCCGCTCTGGTGCAGGCTCAATGCCCAGCAAAGTGGCGACCTTGACCAGTTCACGCGCCGGATCCGCAATCAAGTCCTCGTACCGCAAGATCACAAAACTGTCGCGATCTCCCCGCGTGCTCATCCAACTGGTAACGTGATCTCCCCAATTCCCCAGCCGGTCCCAAACCTTGCCTTCAATCCAAGGAGGCAAAAAAGTTTCGATGGGACACGCATCGGCCACCGCTCTCTGTTTCATTTCCCAGTGATACTGCGAGATGGCAACATCTCTCGGGTCGCGAACGATGTAAATCACTCGCTTGTACCGCGGATCGAACACCTCGTGGCTCTTCATGATGCGCGGCCGCGCCAAATTTCGCAAATAGTGGTCGCTGTGCTTGTACATATCGGCCACCAGCCGCTCCACGTTCAAAAACGTGACTGCCTCTTCCGTATGCACCAGGTTGCCGACCAGGAACCGCGTCCAGGTATTGCCCGAGCGCGGGTAGGAAGTCAGAAAGATGTCATCGGGGAAAATCGTGATGTCGCGCTCAATGCGAAGCCGCCGCAGCAGCACATCGTTCACCCGCGACAGATGCTTCAAACCCCTCTTGATCATGCCGTCATCTCTCCTTACTCGTCCTTACTCGGGAGTCTTATTCGGGAGTCGCTTCGCCGCGCTGGCCGTGCTCTCCCTTTAACCAGCCGAGAAATTTCTGCTTGCGGGCGAACATGTTGCGCGCTTCATTGCGCAGCGCGCCCACAATCTGATACCGCGACTTCGTAAACCAAGGTACGCGGTGCGGCACACATCCGTACTTCTCTTTGTACGCGCTCCCGCCGCCCCAATCATAAATGGCCACACCTCGCCGCTTCCAATAGCGCATGGCATACCAATGGCATGCTTCGTTGGGCCGCAGATTTTGATATTCGCGAAAACTGGCATTGCCCCAAAACTCCGCAATCTTGTTGAAGCCGGGAAAAATCCCGGTAGCGATGCACTTCCCTTCCGCGTTGCGGGCGCGAATCAGCAACACGTTGCCGCTGGGCTCAACATGCTTCACCAGCGAACGGACGCGCTCTAACGAATAAGTAGGAACCAGTCCCTGCTTCGCAAAAACTTCCTGCAGTTGCCCGTAGTATTCGTCGGCAAAGGCAAGGTCGTGCGCCTCTTCGATGGTCACGCCGCTTTTTTCCGCCTTGCGAATGCAGCGGCGGCACGCGCTCTCCATACCGTTGAACAACTCTTCCTCGGATTTCGTCAGGTCGGTGCGGTAGGAATCGTAATACTCGGCTTTGAATCCCAACCCCTCGCCATCTTCAAACGTGAACTGCGGATCGGAGACTTCCAGATGAAGACATTTCAACTGATCCCAGGCAAATTTCTCCAACGCTTCGAGCGCCGCGCGACGAGACGCGCCCGGCTTCAGATTGAATCCCATGTAAGGAGTAGTCCAGCCGGGAAACGAACTGCCCAGTAGCTTCATACCGAACTTCGAAAACGTCAGCCCGGTAAAGTATCCGGCGACATCGCTTCCCTCGCGCACCTCCGCCAGCACCGGAGTAGCGCCCTGCGCCTCGGCGACAAACTGCAGCCACGCGCGCGTCTGAAAGACGGTGCGATCTTCGAAGCTGTCCAGCAGCTTCCAGTCGGCTGCTTTCGAATCAATCTGGTGAAGCTTCATCGGTCTCCCAGTCGCTCGAACTCAACCACTTGCCAATACTATAGGGGATATTGTTGGACGAGGTTCGCCCCCGGAGTGGGAGTGCAAGTCGGGTTCCATTGGGCGAGGTCGCGAACTCAAGCGATCAATGTAAGGTAAGTATTTTCAATACGTTACAGGTATTGCCGCGAATGCCGTTTCGTTAAGTCCGAGTGCCGTGGCAAAAGTGGATAAAGTTTTTCCACCCGAGGAACAGTTCTGCGTCGGTTCAAGTCCTGTTCCGGGCACCAACCTCAACGGCAACATGGTTCGTTGTTGGTGAGGTCGATGACTGTAATCGGAATGTTACAACATCCATCGCGGATGCAAAGTCTTTCTCATTGACGCGGAACTGCGAATCGGGGGAAAATGACCGCGCTGTTTAGGGCAAGAATATACTTGCCTCGCCCACCGTAAGAGCGTACCATGAACTCGCTCTTACGAGAACTCATGTCGAGTAATGGCAATACTAGTCGTCCGCTTCCGTCCCTCATTTTACTTGGGATATTCGATTTTGTTTGCATTCTAAATGCGGGCGAACTTTATAAGGACAAGCATGTTATTGCTGGAACTTGGTGGCTGCTCGCCGGAGTGGTGTTTTCGCTGATCGGCTACTACTGGACCCAAGTTAAACGGGCGCTTGTAAACGCGGGAACATGGTTTAAGAAAAAGCCGTCGAAGCTTGTAATTCATGCGGCCAATTATGCGGCGTGGTCAGGGCAGGGCAAACACTACGATGTAACGAAGTACCTACAGAGCATTGTTACTGGAGACAGTTTGGTTTTTGATCGAATCGAGAACCACAGTTTTTGGGTTGACGGTCAGAACCTAGTTACAGAGGACCCGCTATTTGGCAAGGCGAAGAAACTTGAGGTGACGTACTCCTACAATGGAGAACCGCCCAAAACGATACGACGGACAGAGCATGACCGACTGACATTGCCGGAAGATTCAGCAATGGCTTGGCTCGGGAAGGAACTCAATAATGCCAAAGCGGAACTTGACCGATTGAAGGCGGCGCAACCAAAACCATCACAGTATCCGATTCCAGAAGTTCGGATGAAGATTTTATCAATAGTTTCCGAACTGCAAGGATTTCTCGGAGCGCATGGAGATGAACCCGTGCCGGTCGGCGTCCATAGAGAACCGGGAGAAAGCAGGGAGGATTTCCTAGCGAGGTTCAGGGCCAGACCCACAGAACCTATGATGAAATGGCGCGCAGGGTTTCTGGGTGACTACCGCCAGCAATTCAAAGATAAAGTGTCGGACTTGCGCGACGAGATGCGATCTAGGGCGCACATCGACGATCCTCGTCTAAACACCGCAATTGGCGGAGCCGAAAATGAAAGCAATAATGGCGTAGCGGCGGTTAATGCGGTCATAGAAAGACTTTGGGAGTTAGCTTTGAAAGTTAACGTATGAAAGATACTGAAGAAAAGACCGAATCCGAAAAGTTCGACGCAGTAATGCGGAAGGTTCTCTCTGTCTCCAAAGAGGAACTGCAAAAACGAGAGAAGGCATGGAGACGCAAGCGCGAACGAGCAAAGAAAAAGCGGGCTCTTTCTTAGCCCGCCTTCCACGACCTTGCCGTCGTGCGGCCCGTGTCTGGGTAGTCCTTGCTCAATTTGGCTTGCCAGTGAGTTGAGCAAAGGTGACGCGCTTTCCGACAATCTGCCGAACGGCGAGATCGAAGCGGCCAGCGTCATCAAGTTCTTTGCGGTTGTTGAAACGAAACATTTGTTCGTCGAGGTAGCGGTGAAGATGAAACGGTTCGACCGACACATACGTGCCAGAGATGCCGCGCTTGAGCAACGACCAGAAATTCTCAAGGCCGTTGGTGTGTACGCGGCCATCTACGTATTGCGTGGCATGGTCAACGACTTGGTGAGCGTAGTCCGCCGCCAATCCATCGTAGGACATGAGCGCATCGCTGTAGAGCGCAGCGCCAGCCGTGACATGCTTACGCACTTCATCTTGCAGAACGGTCTTGCGACGGCTGGGAACGACCGCAGCGCGAACCTTCCCGCCACGTTCAAGAATGCCCATGACGGCAGTTTTGTCTTTCGTTCCTGTGCCTGTGATGCGGCGCTTGCGCTCGCTAACGTGCATATTCCGCGCTTTGCCGCCGATGAACGTCTCATCAACTTCGACTTCGCCGCCGAGTTTGGAACCAAAGAAATCGTCCTGCATCGCAAGGCGAATCCGTTGGAGCATGAACCATGCCGACTTCTGGGTAACTTTCACGTCCCGCGCAATCTCGTAACTACTCACGCCGTTCTTGCAGTTCGTGAGCATCCACGTTGCCGTGAGCCATTTGTCCAAAGGAATCGGACTGTCCTCGTAGATCGTTCCGACCTTGACGGAGAACTCGCGCTTGGGGTGATGGCTGCCACACTTCCATGTGCGCCGAGTTGCGTTGAAGCTAACCTTGGTAGCTCCGCAACCGGGACAGACCACGCCGTTCGGCCAGCGCCGGATAGCGATATAGTCGATGCAGTTGTCGGGATTCGAGAAGTAGATAATCGCTTCTTGAAGGCTCGTAGGTTCTTGATTCATCTTCGTTCTCCGTTGACGAAAATGTATCAAAAACAGGTGGGCGAGTCAAGTAAATTATTGCCCTGTTTAGGGTCGCGGAAAGTTCCCGATTAACTCCCTGTGAGGATTCTTATGATCGACAAACGCCAGCTCCTAACCGCGAGTGTTCTGACACTTCTGCTTTCCGCACCACTGATCATTGCGACTCGCCCGCTGCAAGCCCAAACTGAAACCGTGCTCTACAATTTCTGCTCTGATCCAAGCTGCGCGGACGGAGTGTCCCCCACCTCTAGCCTGACCGCTGACGGCAAGGGCAACTACTACGGAACGACCAATAGCGGGGGAGCGTCTGAAGCTGGAACCGTATTCGAACTGTCACCAAACGGCAACGGAGGCTGGAATGAAACCGTGCTCTACAGTTTTACCGGGAAAAAAGACGGTGTTTACCCCTTCGCCGGTTTGGTGCAAGATGCGAGCGGCAATTTTTATGGAACAACGGTCTCAGGCGGCGCTAAGAACAAGGGAACATTATTTAAGGTGACTCCGGCCGGTACGGAGACGGTGGTCCACAGCTTCGGAGAAGGGGATGGCAAACAGCCTTACGCGGGATTGATCATGGATGCGCAGGGCAATCTTTACGGCACATACTCAATAGGTCCATACACAACAAAGGGCGGGGTATTCAAAATAACTCCGGATGGCACCGAAACGGTGCTTTGGAGCTTCCGATATGCAGGGGACGGGAAATCCCCCTACGCGGGCTTGGTCATGGATGCGCAGGGCAATCTTTACGGCACAACTAGCGAAGGCGGCAGCGCAGGCTATGCAGGCCCAGGAAGGGACAGGTGCGACCACGGCTGCGGTACGGTGTTTGAGCTAAGTCCCACCGGCTCGGAGACGATCCTCTATGCATTTGAGGGAGAGAGGAAAAACGACGGGGCAGGACCTTTCTACGCGGGCTTGGTCATGGATGCGCAGGGCAATCTTTACGGCACAACCGATTTGGGGGGAGCCTTCGGCTACGGCACGGTCTTTAAGGTGACCCCGGCTGGCACGGAGACGCTGCTGTACACCTTCACCGGAGGGACGGACGGGGGGAGCCCCTTCGCCGGTTTGCTCCTGGATGCGCGCGGCAATCTTTATGGCACAACCTACAGGGGCGGACTATACAACGAGGGCACGGTCTTTGAGGTGTCTGCGTCCGGGACGGAAGGTGTGCTCTACAGCTTCACCGGCGGCGCTGACGGTGCTTCTCCCCAAGCCGGGTTGGTCATGGATGCGCAAGGCAACCTCTATGGGACGGCCTCCGCTGGCGGATCGAGCGGTGCAGGCGCTGTGTTCGAGGTGACTCCGTAAAAGCTCGTCTATCTCCGTACCTTAACGTCGCAAGCGCGGCGAACCGCGATTGTTGTCGAAACCAGCGATTACACGAGCCGAATTGGAGACACCAAAATCCCTCTCACCTTCGGCCCTCCCCAAGGGTCAACGCCCAGCTAGACCGAGCGCCCCAGAAAAGTGCACTGCAAATTCCAGGTGAATTGATTCAAGTCCGCCGGAGTGTAGATCCGTTTGAGCGCCAGCGGCTCATCTCCCTTGCGCACCGGCCCACAAGTGGTCAACGCGGCCGACTTGAATCCCGCTTCCCGCGTAATCTCCAGCGTTTGCTTCGACCACTGCGGATTGAGCGCCGGGTGCGGATAGGAAAAATGTTCGATGGGTTCGCCGATTTCCTGCTCGAGCCTCTTCTTGGAGCCGGCAATCTCCGAGCGCGCTTCGCTGGCGCTCACCTGCGCAACATTGGGATGCGAAAGCGTATGCGCCCCGATCGTGTGCCCCGCCTTTTTCAAGCCTCGAACCTGTTCCCAGTCCAGCATGAATCCGTGCGGAGCGTGGGCGTTGACGAAGCCCGGTTCAATCTCCAGCGCTTTTTCGACTTGACCAATAAATTCCTGCTGCACAGCTCCCGTCAATCGGGCGCCAATCTCCCAAGCCGCAGTCAGCGCCGCCTTGCGCTGCTCGGGCGAAGCCAGACTGTAGGTTCGATTCCCGTCCGAGTCGCTCCACTCGGGCCTCCTGGTCGTGTTAAACGCGTAACGGAGCCGACAGTACCACGGTAACATCCCGTTTTCGACGGCATCGACCATAATGTAAAAAGTCGCGGGGATGCCGTAGCGGCTGAGAATGGGCAGCGCTACTTCGTAGTTGTCGGCAAAGCCGTCGTCAAAGGTGACAGCGACCGCGTGGGGCGGAAGCTCGCGGCCGGACTTGGCAAATTGGGCAACGTCCTCGACGGTCACCGGAGAGAAGTTCTTGGCCAGCGTCTCCATGTGCGCCTCGAAGCTAGCCCGGTCCCGCGAAATGCCCAGAATGTGGTCGGTAGTTTGCGTGTCTTCAACAATGGAGTGGTACGACAGAATGACGGCGGTGGGGCTCGAAAGGCGGCTAGCAGCCCGGAGAAGGTTACTGCGGACCAGCGCTTTCTTGAACCAGCGCTTGGATTTAGACCTCAGCACTCTCAGTCCCCCAAGCCCCAAATTGCGGAGAAAAGACGCGTTAAAACCCCATGATAGCATAGGGTTTTGGGGTCTCCGCGAGCGGCAACGGCGACGCCAATTGATATCAAAACGAGGACTACGTGAGTTCCAAAGAGCAAGTTAACGAGCTGTTTACGCAAACCGTAGACGACTGGGCGCGTTTCTACGAGAACCCGAAGCCGGCCAATCTCACGGCGCAAAATCTCGTTTCGCGAAGACGCTTTGCGATCGAAATGATCGAAGCGAAGCTGCCAGCAGGATCCAAGATTCTGGACGTCGGCTGCGGCACAGGACACCTCGCCGCCGAACTCGCCCGCCGCGGCTACGAAACCTGGGGCACCGACTTGTCGGAAGGAATGATCGATTACGCTCGCCAACACTACAATCCCGAGCGCTTCCAAGCCGCCGACATCGAAAAGATTCCTTTCCCCGACAACACCTTCGACGGCATCGTGTGCCTCGGCGTCATGGAGTATCTCGGCTCGGACGACCCGGCGCTCAGCGAGATGCACCGCGTGCTGAAGCCGGGCGGTCACGCCGTGATCACGACTCCCAGCAGCATTTGTCCATTTTTCTATGGAGATCGTGCCTTGGTTCGCACCCGCTTTATGATCCGTCCGTTGATCGGCGCAGTACGCCGCGTTTTCGGAGGCGAGTTGCGTCCCGCACAGCCTTATCCGAAAGTTCAGCATCGGCGATATCGCCGCGGGCCTTGGGTAAAGCTAATGCGCTCTCACGGATTGGAACTCGAAGACTGGGTTTGTCATTCCTGGGGATGGTATGGCGTGGAACGTTTCTTCCCGCAAGGAGGATTCTGCCGCGCCAGCGATCGCTTTGCCCGCACTGGATTCATAAACTGGATTGCGTCCGACCAACTCTCGTGCGTGCGCGCGGTGAAATAAAAACAGTCTCTCACTGTGCGAGCGTGCGTCTAGTCAGCCAGCGTTGCGCGATAAACGTTGAGCCACTGCTCGCGTACGACTTCCCATGTGTACTTGCGCGACTCGTCATAGGCGTTCTTTGCTAAGGCCGCAGCCAGCTCAGGCTCGCGCAGCAACCGAATCACATTCGCCGCCAGCGCCTTAGCATCGCCGACCGGAGAGAGCAATCCCGTCCGCTCGTTTTCGACCAGATACGGCATAGACTCCGGCGAAGTGGTCACCACGGGCGTGCCCGCTCCGAAAGCTTCGATCACCGACACCGGCATGTTATCGAGCCACGACGCATTGATAAAGATGTCAGCGTCGTCGTAATACTTGCCAATCTGCTGGCGCGAAGCGACGCCGGTGAAGTTGACGCCCGTGAGCTTGAGGCCGGCGACCACCTGACGCACTTCATTTTCAAGCGGTCCGCCGCCGACGAGGTCGAGCTGCGCGTCGGGATGTTCCCTCTTCACTTCGGCGAACGCTTTTACCACCACGTCTACGCTGTAATATTCGTGGAAGCCGCGCGTGCACACCAGATGCGGCCGGAGAGGGTTGCGCTCGCGAAAACGAAACTGCGAGAGGTCGACAAGATTGGGAACGACGACCGCGCTAAGTCCGAACTCGCGGAAGACGTCGACCAGATAGCCGGAAGGAGCGACGATCACATCAACGCGCGAGAGCACGAACTTGCCCGAGCGAAAGCGTTGCAGATGGTCGCGAGCTTCTCCGCTGCGGTAATTGATGATGCTTTTCTTACCGCGCAGCTTCGCGATCCACCATGCGGGCGCGGGCGCCAGCAGAAACGACCAGTACGACGCGGAGAAGATGTGGACGCAGTCAACGTCCCGAAGCCCGCGCCACAAATGCCAGAAGTAGAGGGGCTCGCGAAGCACTGTGCGCAAGCCGGGAACGCGCTCGGCCCAGGCCAGCGCCCGTGGGAGCGGAGGATCGACGGCAATGAAGCTCACCTCGACCTCGGGATCGTTCTGCCAGAGCCGCATCAGCAAGTCAGCCTGCACGGCCTGTCCGCCTACGTAGCGCAGGCTCGGAGCAACAATGGCGACTTTCACAGGCTGGCGCTTTTCCGCGTTTCCCTCGGCGTTCATGCTCCGCGCTCTCAACGGCCTTGGCCTTTCCGGTTGAGAAGAGTCACGTACAGATCCTCGTAGCGACGAAGCACGCGATCAAGCCTGAAGTTTTCTTCCACAAACCGCCTGGAGTTCTCGCCCAGTTGACTGCGAACATCAGCGTCAGACAGCAACCGGAAAATAGCCATGGCGAATTCGTGTTCGTTTCCCGCGGCCACGAGCGCTCCGCGCTGGTCATTCACTAGCTCGGAGTTACCCCCGACGTTATAGGCAACCACGGGCAGCCGTGCCGCCATGGCCTCGAGAATCACATTCGACAGACTCTCCGAATCCGAAGTGAGAACGGCAACGTCCAGCGAAACCAGCACGGAGGAAACATCGCGGCGATCGCCAAGAAAAACTGCGGTTTCGCCCAAGCCAAGCGCGGAAGCCTGCCGTTCGATTTCCGGACGCAGCGGACCATCGCCCACCAGCACGAATTCCGTCTCCGGCATGTGTTTGTGAACCTCGGCGGCGATGCGCAGGAATCCCGCATGATTCTTGTAGCCCGCGTTCATACGCGCGACCATGCCGACACGTAACATGCCAGAACGACGCGGCAGAGCAGGCGAGGCGGTCTCAAAAGCCGCAGCGGGCAAGGCGTTTCCGATCACGGCCAACTTCTGGCGCGGCAACCCGGCAGCAGCCAAACGCGAAGCGGCCGCTTGCGAATTGCAGACCACCGCGTCGCACCAGCGAAATGCAATTGCCTGCGCGCGAAATTGCGCCGGAGTCATCAAGTCTCCAATCTGGCGATGACTGCCGATAACCACCGGCACGCGCGCCAAACGCGCCGCCGGAATGAGCGTGAGGTTGGTATAAAAATCGAACGCGTGCGCGACTTGAACCTTATTCTGGCGAAGATAACGGCTGAGGTTGAGACGCGTGTGCAGCGACTTCCATCCAAAAAGGCTGCTGCCCACTGGAAATCGGGCGACGTCCCTGAACTCGCTGGCGAGCGGTCCGCGCGGGTTCACGCATCCCAAATGGACTTGAAACCTGGAGGCGTTGGCGTTTTGCGCGATCACCGCAAACTGCCGTTCCGATCCACCCGTCTCAAACGTATTGATCATCAAAAACAGGCTGATCGGCAATTCGGCGATTCGGCTTGTGTTTACGATGGCAGCGTCCGTGGCGCCCACCCGGTCATTCTCCTACCGGGGCCGATGCTAACACGGGAGTGGCGGGCACTCGTCTCCGGGAATCGGCGACCACGGGAAGCGAGAACAGGCCGGCGGGCTTGACATATTTTTCGAGGAAGTTGCGGTGCCACAGTTCGAACATCAGCAGGCGCCACAGTCGGCCGGTCATGGTCTTGCCGCGCAGAAGATGGTCGTCCATCAGCTTGCGCACGCCGCTCGCCTGGAAATATCCGCGTTGGAGTGTGCGTGGTTCGACCAGCACCATCAACATATCCTTGAGTTCGTTCCGCATCCAGTGGACGAGCGGCAGCGAGAATCCCTGCTTTTGGCGGTAGAGCACTTCGCGCGGCACGCCCACACGCTCGGCGAATTTGCGGAGAATATATTTCTGCTGGCGGCCGCGCAGCTTCCACTCGGGTGCAAGGCCCGCGACCCACTCGACAAAGACGTGGTCAAGAATTGGCACGCGCACTTCGAGCGAGTTCAACATGCTCATGCGGTCGACCTTCGCGAGAATGTCATCGACCATATAGGTCTTCGTGTCGACGTAGAGAATCTCGCTGACCGGATCTTTCGCGGGCGCGGCGGCAAAGCGGCGGCGCAGAACGTTGCTGGGATCGTCGCTGCGGGCGAGGATGGCGCGGAAATCGTCCGAAAGCAGCGGCGTGTCGCGCTCGAAGGCCGGCAGGAACGAGAGGCCATCTACATAGCGCTCCTGCCACGGCAGCGTGATGTTGTAGCTCAGTTTGCGTCCCTGCAAGCTGTTAGGTAGGCGCGGAAAAATCTGGTCGCGATAAAACTTGCGCGCCCACCCTGGAACCTTCTCGAAGATCTGCCGATCGGCATGGATGCGATAGCGGTCGTATCCGGCAAACATCTCGTCGCCGCCGTCGCCGGAGAGCGCAACCGTTACGTGCTGGCGCGCCATCTGCGACACGTAATACGTGGGCAGCATGGAAGAGTCGCCGAAAGGTTCTTCGAGCGAAGAAGTCAAGTGTTCGACGGTCCCGACCACGTCGGGCTCGAGAATCATCTCGTGGTGATCGGTCTCGAACTTTTTGGCAACGATGCGCGCGTAATCGGCCTCGTTGAAATCATCGTGCTTGAAGCCGATGGAAAAAGTCTTGACCGGCCCGGAACTGGCGCGGGCCATAAGCGCGACCACAATCGAAGAGTCGGTGCCGCCGCTCAAAAACGCGCCCAGCGGCACGTCGGAGATCAGCCGGATCTTCGTCGCTTCAAAAAGGCGATGCTCCAGTTCTTCCAGGCACTCTTCTTCGCTTTTCGGTGAATGCGTGTTGTATTGCGGGAGATCCCAGTACTGGCGAATGCGAATTTCGCCATTTTCGAATTCGAGCAAATGTCCAGCGGGCAGCTTGTGAATGCCAGTGAAAGCGGTGATCGGCTCAGGCACGTAGCCGTAGTAAAGATATTCGAGCAGGCCTTGCGAGTTGACGTCGGCTAGTTCGGGAGCGGCGGCCAGAATGCTTTTAATTTCGGACCCGAAATACAAATTGCCGTTATGCAGCGCGTAATGTAGCGGCTTTTTGCCAAGCCGGTCGCGAGCGAGAATCAGCTTGCGCTTGGTCTTGTCGTAAATGGCGAGCCCGAACATGCCGCGCAGCTTGGTGACGCAATCGGCGCCCATTTCTTCGTAGAGATGGATGATGACTTCGGTGTCCGTCTTGGTGTAAAAGCGATGGCCGCGGCTTTCGAGCTCCGGGCGCAGCTCGGGAAAATTGTAGACTTCGCCGTTGTAGACAATCCAGGCATTGCGATCTTCGTTGAACACCGGCTGGTGCCCACCGGAAAGATCAATGATGGAAAGGCGGCGCATGCCAAGGCCAGCGCCATCGGCAACGTAAATGCCCTCGTCGTCGGGGCCGCGATACACAATCTGGTTGCACATGTGGCGCACGAGAGCTTCCGTAATATTGCTCTCCCGCGTTGCGCTGACCACTCCTGCAATCCCACACATGGCTTTCCCTTACCTTGTCGAAATCTTGTGCAACTCAGCTATTGTGCGAATTCCCCACTTGTTCCGATCCTTCCGGCCAGGCTGGTTTTCTCCCTCGAACCGCAATGGCGAATTCCCCGATTCGCATGTCTTCCATACCCATAGCCTCGTACCAGCGGAAAACCTGCTCATAAGTATGCTTGGACTGATACTTCGGCGAGTACCAATCGAAGGTGTCGAGCATCCGGTTCTCTGGATTCTTCTGCCGATTCACCGGAAAAACATGGTGCACCAAGCCTGCCGCCGGACGCCCCACCACCGGCACTTTCTTCAAGACCTGTTGCGTGTTGTAAAAAACTGGCACGGCAACTTTCAGGATGCTGTGCAGCGTTTCGGGTTTCATCCGGTGCGTGTAGCGCCGCCAGAAATCGCTGAAGCGGTACCACTTGTTGTATCCGCTATAGAGCCAGACGGCCAGCACTCCGCCCGGCTTCAAATATTTGCCGAGTGATTTAACCGCGGCCTCGCAGTCCGGCGTGTGATGCAGCACGCCCACGCTGTAAATAACGTCAAAGCTCTCCGGAGCAAACGGAAGCGCGAATACATCCGCCTGGAAGGCAACGAAGTCACGGTCGGCCAGATTCTTGGCGGCCACTTCCGCAGCAGCACTGAGATCGATGCCCACGACACGCGCTCCCCAGCGTGTGGCTACTTCGGCAAAGCGCCCCATGCCGCATCCCACATCGAGCACGAGCTTGCCCGCGAGTTCCTCAGGCCGCAGCGCCGTCTTCATGCGGAAGTTGTTCTCGGACTCGCGAACCTCATCGTGGTCGAGTTGCGTTTTCTGATAGCGATGCCACTGAAAACCAAAACTCGCGGCATAGTGCTGGGCATCGACGAAACGCGCGATCCCGTTGACCTTGGGATACGCCCGCTTGCACGCCGCGCACACGTAGCCTCCGCCATCCTCGTTATCGAGCTTGGAGCCACAGCTCAGACAACGCAGAATTACCTGCAAGTCAGCGGACAGGGGCGACTGCACCGGTTCGGTCGCGATCGGCATAGACCTCCAGGAAATGGTGCGCCTTCGTCGGTGGCGGGGTGTTCACCGGGCCAGCGCCTTTCTCACGATCTTGTTCTTTAATCGTCTGCAACAGCGTTGCCGTGAAAGCGACGGCAAAGTAAGGGAAGTACTGGTATGTCTCCGGGGCAAAGAGCGCTCCCACCACGAAGCCGACGAGCGAACTGCTCAGAGCTCCCACAAAGAGCACGATGTCGGGATCGAGATCGGTCCGCTTGCGCAGAATCTTGAGGTTCACAAATGCACAGCGGAAAAACAGCAGATAAATAATGGCTACAGGAATTCCGCCTTCCGCGGCGACCTGCAGGTAGGTCATGTGGACGTCGTGCCAGATCAGCGAATAGGTGGGAAAGTTCTGCACGCCAATCCCTAGGATCGGGTAGCTCTCAATGGCATCGAGCGCGCGACCCATCAGGAACATGCGGGCCTGGTAAGATCCGTAGGCGTTTTCTTCTGAAGTACTGTCACCCTCCAAGGCTTCGAAGCGATCGTAGAGTTTGCCGCCGACAGTGACCCCGATGAGGACGCCCAGCAAGACGGTTGCCACCAGCAAGTATGTGCGCTTGCCCTTGATCGCGAAATAGTACAGAGTCACACTTCCGCAGATGACCAGGTCAATAAAGCCGGCGCGGGATGCCGTTTCGAAGATGGTAATCAACATGATCAGCATTCCAAAACACCACGCCACCTTGACCACCATGTTTTTCGCCGTGACCATGAAAGCCAAAGCAAAGGGCAGTGACAGAACGATGGCGAAGGCGAGATCGTTCGGGTTGGAATAGAGGCCGCCGATCGCGCCGTTCAGCCGCGGAATATCGTGGCCCTTGATGAGCGCGGCAACACAAATCACTACCACCGAAGCGGCCTGCACGAAAATGATTCGCCGCAGGCGATCGAAGGTGGTGATGAGCAAGAAGACCAGGGACCACGCGACGATAATCTTGGAAAATTCGATTGTCCGGGAAACTGCGCCGCCTCTCCAAACCGGGGAGAGAAATCCGCCCAGGAACAGCAAGCCAATCATCGTGATCAGCAATCGGCCTTCCTTGGGAATATCCTTGAGCGTACGCTTGGTGCGCCCGAGGCTTCGGAACAGGCCCCACAACGCGAAGATCGCGGTAATCTTGGCGAGCGGAATTAACGATAGACCAGGCGTCCAGTCTCCGGGCCGCGCGCAGTAGACCAGGAAAAAAGCGCTCAGCCAGAAAAACGCGCCCTTGGTTGGGTCCGCGGCCTGGAAAGACGCACGACTTCCCGGGAACATCTCCGCCGGTGTCAGGTTGCCGTTATCGCCTGTAGCCACGAATTCCTCTTTTTCTCTTTCTTTCTATGCCGAACGCGCCGGAACCGTGCCGGCCGCAGCAGATTTCTGTTCGGCTACCGATTGCAGCACTTCGCTGAAGCGCTGGCCGATGGCGGGCCAGTCGTAGCGGGCCGCCGTCTCAGCCGCCGCCTTTTCATAGCGCCGCCGCAATTCGCGATCGCGCAACAGCATGATCGCCGCCTGGGAAAATGCCCGGGCGTCGTCGGCGAGAATAATGTCGCGGCCGTGCTGTACATCCAATCCCTCCGCGCCCACCGTCGTCGAAACCACCGCCTTCGCCGCCGCCATGGCTTCGTAAATTTTCAGCCGCGTGCCGCCGCCAATCCGTAAAGGCACGATGACCACGGCCGATTCGCGCAGATGCTCTACGACAGACGGTACGCGTCCCGTAACTTCGACCGAGTCCGAGGCCCACTTTTCGACGCGGCGAACCGGATTGCGTCCCACGATGCGCAATCGCGCCTCCGGCACTTCCGACTTGATGGCCGGCCAGACTTCCTTGCAAAAAAATTCCACTCCGTCCACGTTCGGCTCCCAATCCATGGCGCCGATGAAAGTGACGAGCGGCGCCGGTTCCGGCGTGTTGCTACTCGATGCTTTAGGATTCGGCGCGTACTGCGCCAGATCGACTCCGGTAGGAACGACGGTAATGCGATCGCCATCCACCCACTCCATCATGAGCGAGCGATCATTCTCCGAGACCGCAATCACATGCTGAAATCTACGCACCGCGCCCCGCTCGTAACGCAGCATCTTGCGAAATTCCATGCCGTATACCATCTGTTTGGCTGGGTTGCCTGCGGTTTCGGCATGACGCCGCCAAATTTCACTCTCCACGTTGTGCTGGAACAGCACGCTCGGAATGTTCAAACGTCCTGGAAAATTCACTGCCGCATCCAGAAAATCGCACACCGCAACGTCAAAGCGCCGCTCGCGGAACCATGTCCGAAGCTGCTGTTGCACTCCTTCATCCGCAAAACGGCTGACCGCGTAGGGTGGCTGTGCACCGACATGCCCGAGATAGTCGAGGCCGCGCGCCGCGCCCGCCAATTCCTTCTTACCGGTACACACGGCAACGGCTCCGGGCAACTCCCGCTGCAACTCGCGCTCGTAGTTCGAGTCCGGCTTTCCTCCATAGTAGGAGTAGAACGTCAACTCATGCCGCAACGACAAATATCGCAGCACGTGATACGTGCGGATATTGCCACCGTTCTGCACGGGCAGGAGTTTGTCGGCCTTCACCCAGAGGATTCTCATAGCGTCAGCGAACCCAGACCGCCTTCCTTCCGGTAGCAAAGTTCACGAACGCGACCAGCGCGGCTGAATTCAGCACTACGAACGTGCGCGCCGCGTCGGCCAGCCGCGAGAGCGGACCTACCTTGATTCCTCCCAGCGCCGCCAGGCTGAGCACGTAAAACGCAAGCTGTGCCACCAGCGCCGCCCGGTAAAAAGGCTGCGGCAGAAACATCGAAGCCAGCAGCAGTCCCAACAATGCAAAAGGCACAACCAGCCGCGAGAGTTTGTGGCTCACAAACTCAAATCGAATCGCGTTTTCGGAACTCAAAAGCCAGGGCGCAATTTGCAGCAACTGATAATTTCCGCTGAGCGTGCGGACTTTCCGGGAAAATTCGCGACTGTCCCCCAGGTCCGCCACATCCCATGCTCGGGCACGCGAATCGAAGATCACGCGCGCTCCCTTGCGAACCACCTGCATCGGCAACAAAACGTCATCCAGAATAGTGCCGTCGGGTAACGGATCAAGAAGCTCGCGGCGGGCGCAGTAGATCGCGCCGGTCGCGCCGGCGACGGAGCCCGAGGCCGACTCCAGTTCGCGAATCTTCTTCTCGATGCGCCAGTACAAACCCATTCCCTTCCCCGTCTCTCCGCTTGCCGGATCGCCCAGCATCAATTCGCCGCTGGCTGCTCCCACTTCGGGGTCGCCAAAATTCTCGATCAGAAAGCGCAACGCCCCTGCCTCAATCTGCTGCCGGGCATCGGTGAAAAGCAGCACTTCGCCGCGCGCCGACTGCAACGCCTCGTTCAAACCAGCGGCCTTCCCTTGCGACACTGCTTTCATCACCACCCGCACCCGCGGATGGCGCGCAAACCCGGCAAGGATCGCCGCCGTTCCATCGCTCGACCCATCCGACACGACTACGACTTCCAGTTTCTCCGGCGGATAATGGAGCGTCAGCAGGTTCTCCAGCTTGCGCGCGATCACCGCCTCTTCATTTCGTACCACCATCACCGCTGAAACCGAGGGCTCGCTCGAACTGCGCCGCACCGGACGCGGCGACCAACGGCTGCGCAGCCACAGCCACGCCGGATACCCCAGGTAGGAGTAGCCGATCACCGACGCCGCCAGCCAGAATACCCATTTCATTTTCACTGCGCGCCCCGGCCCAGGAGCACGATCTTCACCGTCTGAAACATGATCAGCAGGTCCAGACCAATGGAGGCGTGCTTGATGTAGTACAGGTCGTACTGCAGTTTTTCGCGCGCATCGTCGATCGTGCTGCCGTACTTGTACTTGATCTGCGCCCACCCCGTAACTCCGGGACGCACCATGTGGCGCACGCCATAAAAGCGGATCTCTTTGGAGAGGCTCTCGATGAATTCGGGACGTTCGGGACGCGGGCCGACGAATGCCATATCGCCCTTGAGCACGCACCACAACTGCGGAATCTCATCCAGTCGCGACATGCGCAGAAACTTGCCCACGCGCGTGATTCGCGGGTCATTGTTGGCCGCCCATTGCGCACCCGTGCCGGATTCAGCATCCTGGCGCATGGTGCGGAATTTCACCACTTTGAACTGGCGTCCGGCCTTGCCCACGCGCGTCTGCGTATAGAACACAGGACCCGCGGAATCGAGGCGGACGGCAAGCGCGATGAAAGGAAGCAAGGGCAGCGCGAGGAGGAGACCAGTGAGCGAGATGACGATGGAAAGCATGCGCCGAACCAGGACGAAAACCGCGCTCCGGCGAAAACCTTCATTAAACACGAGCCAGCTCGGATAGAGGCTTTCCACCTCGATCTTGCCGGAGATTTTTTCAAGCCACGAGGTCGCTTCTTCGATCTTGACGCCCTGCATCCTCAGTTCGAGCAGTTCCTTCATCGGAGTGGTGCCCCGGCGATCGGGCACAGCGACAATCACGCGGTGCACTTTCTGCTTCTTGACCACTTCCATCAGGTGAGCGGCAACGGTTTCGCGTGTGACCGCACCCTCGAGTTTGCCCGTCCAACTGGCAATCTCCACTCCAATCTCAGGATTCTGGCGCAGGCCCTGCACCAAACGCTGCGCGCGCTCGCCCGACCCGACGACGTAGACGCGTTCCACCAGGATCGGCAACTGCACCAGCCAGCCGTAGCCGAGCCGCCATCCGAAAAGTGCCAGCGCCACGATGAGCAGGCCCAGCGGCGTGGAACCGCCGCCCAGCAAGAGCTCGGGATGGAAGTAGCTGATGCCGGCCATCACGAAGGCCAGCAGTCCCGGTACCATCAGTAAGCGGAAGTACAATTCCCCCCGCGTATTCAGCCGGGCAGTGTCATAGAGGTCGAACCAATGCGAGCACAACAACACGACCGCGGTGAAGATGAAGAGCTTGATGTATCCGCCCTCATAGTTCAGCACCAGGTACGTGTCTTGCCGAAGCACCACTATCGCCGCCACCAGGAACGAGGTCCAAACGATCAGGGCCTCTCCCAGCAGCAGGACGATAGTTCGAATCGGGTAGTAAACATGAAACAGCCGAATCAATGGGACCTCGGTTCATTTCAGGCCGGGCTGGTCACGGCCTCGCCATAGTAATACTTGGAACGTTGCACTTTTTCCGATCCGTTCAGCACAATGCCGAGCAGCAGCTTGTCGGGGAATTCTTCGCGCGCACGGCGAGCCAGATCGGCAGGCGTCACCGCCGCCCGCACGACCATGAGAATGCCATCGCAAGCACCCGCGACCAGCGTCGCATCCGACACCGGGATGACCGGCGAAGAGTCGAGAATGATCCAATCGAACAAGGGTTCGACACGCTGCAGAAACAGCTTCAGACGGCCATTGGCGAGCAGTTCCGGGGCGCTGGCAACCGTCCGGCCCGCGGGCAGGAAGAACAGGTTTTCCATGGACCCGCGTTGCAGCGCGGCAAACTCATCGCATTCACCCAATAAGTATTCGGCCAATCCCGGCGACTGGGTCGCTCCGAAGTGCCGGTGCATACCCGGATTGCGCAGATCGGCATCGATCACCAGCGCTCGGCGTCCGTGCTGCCGCACCAAGACCTGGGCCAGATTGGCTGCGACGAAAGACTTTCCTTCTTTCGGAAGCGCGCTGGTCACCAGCAACCGTTTCAGCGGCATCTTTTCGCGGATCTGGTAAAGGCGCGAGCGCAGCGTACGAAACTCTTCCGCGCCCAGCCGGCTGTCGTCCTCCTGAAAGAAAAGCATGGTGCGCGGATCCGGCGTCCATTGGCTTTGCGGACAGCGGGCCAGCAGCGATTCGTAATTCAAGCCGGTGCCCATGCCTGGCATGCCCGCGGTTCCCATGGGTTGCAGGGTTGGCTGCAGCGTCGGCATGCTTTCGCGTGGCGCCTCAGGCTGGTCTAAAGTGGGCTCGACATGCGTCCCCGTGGAGGTTGCTCTTTCTTGTTCGGCGCGTTTTAAGGCGTCATGGATGCGGCTCATAGTTTCCCTTCCTTGGGGAGATCTTGTTGTTCAGATTGACGCAGCCGGTCGGCCAGGGTTGCCAGCGTGCGCAAGGCTTCGACCAGATCAAACTTTTCCGACCTCTCAGACGACGGAACCGGCGCAATCATGGCTGCGCCGGCGTTGCCATCGCTCAGATCGAAATCGCGGGCCACTGAATCGACCACATCGGCGGAGACCGTCTTCTTCTGATCCACGAACGCGCTGACCAGGCAGTGCTCGGCGAGCAGGTTGACGATGCGCGGAATGCCCACCGAATACCGGAACAGCGCCATCACCGCGTCGGGCTCGAAAATCGGCTCGCCATTCGACCCCGCAATCCGCAGGCGCTGGGTGACATAGGACTTGGTTTCCTCAAGATTGAGCGGATGCGTCTTGGCGCGCAGCGTCAGGCGCTGCCGCAACTGCCGCAGCTGCGGCTGCTTCAGGCGCTGTTCCAGTTCCGGCTGCCCGACCAGAACGATTTGCATCAGCTTCTCGGTGAAAGTCTCGAGATTGGTAAGCATGCGGATTTCCTCGAGCACTTCATCCGTAAGGTTCTGGGCCTCATCGACGACCAGCACCGCCGTCTCTCCCGCGCGATAGCGATCGAGCAACCAGTTATAGAGGCGCTGCAGAATCTGGCTCTTTGAGTGGCCGTCGCATGGGATGCCGAAATCGGCCATCATGAAATCGAGAAACTGGGGCACGTCCATGCGCGAGTTGAAAATGAAGGCGGTGGCGACCTGCTGCATGCGCAGCCATTCCATCAGTTTGTTGATCAGCGTAGTTTTCCCCGTGCCCACCTCGCCGGTCAGCAACACGAAGCCTTTGCGACTTTGTATGCCATAGGTTAAGCAGGCCAACGCCTCTTCGGTGTGCCGCGTCAAAAATAGGTAACGCGGGTCCGGATTGACGTTAAACGGGTTGGCGCGTAGTCCAAAAAATTCTTTGTACATAAGCTTGCGCTAGACTTTCCTAAGCTAGACCCCTACATGATCGTGATCTTTGGGTGCGGCCGTGTCACGCCGGCCCCAGAATCGTCGCCGTCCGTTGCCGTTGCTGCTTGCATCCTCGTCATCTCCCAGCCAAGGTACGGAAATCAGCAGCGGTAGATCCATGGCGGCGGCAGCATCTTTTTCGGTGCGGATCGACTTGTCGCTAAACTCCAGAAACACGGCGATGAGAACGCCGAACGCCAACCCAACGCCCCCGCCCGCTGCGGCCAGCAGTGGACGCACGGGGAAACTGGGAGAGTCGGGCAGGTTGGCCGTGTACTGAACGTGCATCTGCTCACCTTCCTGCTGGTCTTCCATGTTCGTGCCCAGCTCGGCGGAGCTTTTCTTGGCCAGCAACTCCTGGTAAGTTTTCTGCGCGTTACCGTTGTCGCGGGTCAGCGTGTTATATTCTTCCTCGATGTTCGGGCTCATGGCGGTGCGGGCCTGGTAGACGTTAATCGAGGCTTGATATTTCTTCTGGTCTTGCGTCGTCTGCTCGATCACGAGCTGGTACTGATGGATCTGTGTACGGATTTGGCGAATTTCGGGCGGTTCGGCGTTAGCACCGGACACGTCGTTGCCGTCCGCCGTGGTGCCCGCGGCGCTCGCGGCGTTGATCTCCTTCAGCTTCTTCTCGACCTCGGCGATGTCAGCCTTCGTCTTGATCACATCCGGGTAATCGTCAGTGTAGCGCGCCTGCAGTTGTAGTAATTGCCCCCTCAGCAGGGTCAATGTTTGCTGCAAGGTCTGCGGATTTTCCGCGGATAACGAACTCTTCCACGCGGCAAGTTGCTGCGCCAGCATGCCTTCGGCGTAAGTCTTTTCTTGCTGGGCTCGAGCCAGGGTCTGGGTGGTGGCATCGAGCTGTGTGTTCAGCGACATCAATATGCGCATGTTGTTGTCGATGTCGGTGGGCAACTGACCCATGTATTGCTTCTTGAAGGCGGCCAGCTTGCCATCCTGCTCGTCCACCGTACGTTTGGCATCTTCCAGTTGGTGGCCGAGAAAGTCGGTGGTGCTCGTGGCAACCGCGGAACGAGAATGCAGATTCTCATCGAGCATTAGCTGGGCCAAGGCATCGCAGACCTTCTGTGCGCGAACTCCTTCCGTATCCGTGTAGCTGACCGTGAAACCGGGCACCGGTTCGTTGGCCGCGGTGGGTTTTTTCTTCGC
Organism: uncultured Acidobacteriaceae bacterium; assembly: GCA_963785265.1. Classification (GTDB taxonomy): domain Bacteria; phylum Acidobacteriota; class Terriglobia; order Terriglobales; family Acidobacteriaceae; genus Acidiflorens. The sequence goes on from CAWAUN010000002.1 coordinate 419,958, forward strand.
GCCAGCTGCCGCCGCTGCGCTCATCGGAGTTGTCATCGGCTCGACCTGCATCGTCTGCCGGATCTGCGAGATGGTCTTGCTTCTGTCGGCGGGTTTGAATATCGCTGGGTAGGTTTTCTCCAGGCCGGGCATCTGGACCGTGTCGAGGCCGATTTTCAGAGGGCCTCCCGCCATCAGGGCTGTCAACACAACCGCGGACTGGGTACTCTCTTCAAGGGCTTGCACGCGCTGGGCAAAATCGGCGGTGATGATCGGCTGGACGTACTGGTCGGGAACTTTCTGGCCCTCCACCAGAACCTGCGCCGTAGACGTATATCTCGCAGGGAAGAAAGATGCATAAGAGACCAGAAGTCCGGTCAGCGGGGCCACCAGGGCTGGAATCAAAATAACCTTCAGGCGCCGCCGTAGCATTGCCAGATAATCGTCAGTCGTCAGTACGCGTTCGCTCATATACAGTTCACCAATCCGGCCGCCTCGAGCGGCCAAAAATTATTCGATACGCAACGGCGCGGGGTGCCATTCCAACCCAATGCCGCCCACTTCCCGAGACGAAATCCTGCCGCACGTGCCAACCACGCAAATCGGTTCGCTGAAGCCTTCCTCGCCAAAGCGAAAGCCCGCAATAAACTCCCAAGTGCGCCCGATGTGTTTGCGGACAATGGCCGAGGCAGAACCTGAGTCGTAGCTGCCCGCGTCAATGGCGTTCCCCGTAGGCTGGATTCTCGTGTTGTGGGCGTAGCCCAGGTCGCCGTAGAAAACCCAAGTGCGTCCCAGCGGCCGTATGTACCCCAGCCGAGCCGCCTGCACATTGGAGCCAACATAGAACCCCGAACCTGTCGAGCTGAATTTTTCGTAGGACGCCAGCACGTCCGCACGGCCCATCTTGTAGCGCACCTGAACCCGCGCGCTCAGCGACCAACGCGAGAGGTAGCCACCCTGTTCCAGTTCGGTGTACTGCGGACCGGCTGAAACCAGTAAGCTCAACTTGCCGGTAATGGCATGGCTCCAGCGTCCGTTGATAATGTGGATATAAATCTGCCCGCCAGTATCCTGCGGAAATTGAAACAGCTGAAAAGCGTAGATGGCGCCAATCTGATCGCGGCGGCCCAGTAGATGGGTGTAGCCGGCCTCAACCGTAACCGCATCGCTATTGATCAGTTGATTAGTAGGGTCGAAGAAATGAGCGTTGCTGAATCCGCCCGCAAACGTGATCGCGGCCCGCGGGCTGATTGCTTGCACCGCGTCGAGAATCGCTAAGTTCGTGAGCCTCGGAGTATTCCCCACTGCGCCAAACAGTCCGCTGCCGAAAAGATGGGTGCCCGGTATGGCGCCCCCCGCCATTCCGCTGCCGCCACCAGTCGCAATACCGAACCCTGGGGCGCCACCAAAGGCGCCGATTTCGAAGGAACCGTCGGGCAGATAACTGAACGCGTCCCGCACCGCCAGTTCACCAGTTCGCCAGCGCGTCACGCCCTCGAAGCCAACCGCTTGTATGGACCTCACGTCAAAAGGCGTGCTATAGAAGGCTCCGCCGCCGATGTACTCGAAAAAGACATCGCTCTTGGGCCAGAACTGTTGCAGGTCGAGTGCCCCGATAATGCGGCTGACCGATTGCACGCCACTGTTGTTGAGTTGGTTGGACGCGTTGGTGTCCGCCGATTCGCTCACTTGCAGCGCGGTCGAGACGAAGCTGCGGTTAGCCGTGTGCAGATCGAGCGAAGGCTCGTCCAAGCCCGTTACCGGAGGATTTTCGGGATTCAGTATGGGCGCGCTCTGGCCGAAAGCCGGCGCCGGAGTGGTGTCCGGCTGGGACTGCGAACTACTCTGGGCAGCCGCGCCGACGCTCATCCCTAGAACCAGCAACGCCAAGCGGATTGTTGCTATTTTCCCCATGCTCTTCACGCGCAAATCCTTAACATGGACCGGGTCCCTTTACGGAACAACAATCGTGTCTCCCGGCTGCAGTTCGTAATTCTGTGCCAGATCACCCTTGACCAGTTTGCGATAATTCACTGGCAGCTTCTCCTGTTTGCCGTTTTCGGTGCGCAGGACATAAATGCCCTTGGTCTTGGCAAACTGGTTAATTCCAGCGTTGGCCAAGGCTTGCAGAACGGTCATGTTGGGCAGCATGGTCGCGGCTCCTGGCCGCAACACCTCGCCGACCAGGTAAATCCGTTTGCTGTTGATCGTCGCCACCACCACCGTAACGTTGGGGTGTTCAACATATTTTCTCAGCTTCTCCGTCACCGAAGCGGCCAATTGCTCGGGCGTCAAGCCAGCAGCCTGCACATCGTTGAGCAAGGGAAGAGAAATTTTGCCATCGGGACGCACCGGCAAAGTAGCGCTCAGGTCGGCCTCTTTCCACACCGCGATGTGGAGCACATCATCCGGGCCAATGACATACCCGGGCCCCGCTACGCTCTCCATTGTTCTTGTTTTGTCAGGAGCGGTCTTGCCAGAAGCGGAACTGGCCGGCGCGGGACTTTCCGTGGGCTGGGCAGCCTCATCCTGCGCCCACGCCATACCGCTGATCAGGACCAGGGCCGCAACCGCCCCTTTCCATTTCAATTTCATATTTTCTATTCCTCTGTTCCTCTAAGGTTTCAATGTTTCAAAGTTCAACAGCTATGTTCGTTACAGTCCTGATCTTGTTCCTTGAAACTCCGAAACTCTGAAACCTTGCATCATGCTCCGTACTCTTGGTACCCGATCTGTTTCAACTTGTACAGAAGCGCCTTATAGCTGATCTGCAACTCCTGCGCTGCCCGGCGCCGGTTCCAGCGGGTGCGCGTCAGCACCTGCAGGATAATCTCCCTCTCGGCTTCGCGCGAGGCGGCGCGCGCCGCGTCTTTCAAGGAAATCTTTTCCCCGTTGCCCCCGCGATTCACTCGCCGCAAAAGCGACCGCAGTCCTCCCATGGCCAGCGCTTCATCGCCCAGCGCGACAATGGCCCGGGCCGCATCTTTCAGCTCGCGAATGTTTCCCGGCCAACTATATTCCAGAAAAAAGCTTTGAGTCTCTGCGCTGAGCATCGGCACCGTCCGGGAAAAGTCGCGGGCAGCGGCCGAGAGAAACCAATCGCGCAAAACGGGGATGTCTTCTTTGCGCTGCCGTAAAGGAGGCAGCCGCAAGCACACTCCGCTGATTCCATAATATAGGTCTTCGCGGAACTTTCCCGCCTTGACTTCCGGCTCCAGTTCGCTCGAGGTGCCGCAGATAAAGCGAGGCAAATGGCGCTGATCATCATTATGCCGATCATCATTATGATGATTGCCGTTGCCATGGCCATGCAAACCGATCTGGCGAACCAGTAATTTCTGGGCCTCTGGTGTCAGATTTTCCACATCTTGAAGATAGACGGTGCCCCCTCGGCCGTTGGAGCGAGCGCCCGCAGCCAGAATCTCTGCGCTGGTTTCACCACCCTGATAAACCTGAAACGGATCCGCCGCGCGCCCCGAAAGAGCATGAATGCGGGCCGCCGCTGCCGCCTTGCCCGAACCGTGCTCGGCCACGACCAGCACCGGAACATCATTTTGCGACAACTCGCGGATCACCGCTTCGACGGTGCGCATGCCGGCGCTGACACTCTCCAGCCAAACGCGAGCGCCTCCACCATTTTGCGGGGTTCCAGCAGTTGCCAGGATTTCGTTATTATCCAGATCCATTCTTTCTTTTCCGCTTTACGATTCTGCGGCCAAGACAGGGGGGTCGACGTCTTGGACAAAGGGCTACCGACGGTAGAGCACACGTGCTGCCAATCAGGGCAAAATTCGAGCCCGTCGCTGGAGCGATCTATACCCAATGTTTCAACAACTTGCGAGGGATATCCTCCACGCGATCTTGCTCTACACGTTACCACATTGCGGACTAATGGGAAAATAATTGCCCACACCATCGGTAATCTATTGGTACTACTTCCCAAATTCTCTTGGGAGACAAGCCCGTAGCCGAACCACGAAGGGCACAAAGTGCCACGAAGGTCTCAAATCTATTGCCTTTCCGTTGTGTACCTTCGTGCCCTTTGTGATGGACGTTTTGGCAAAATGAGCCGCTACCGACACTGTCGATAGGTTGACAACCCGCAATCCCCGCGAGAGCATGACACAGTCGGCCAAGCTGCCGAATATTCATACTTCTTAATAATTCCAAGAATGTAATTCCTGGAATTCGACGAACCATCCATGACGACAAAACTTATAGCCTATGCAATCGGGATAGTAGTGCTGTGGTTGGTGGCCATGCGAACCCGCTCCGTCACCGCCCGGCAAGCGCTCTACCTGGTTGCCAGTTGGCTTTTCTACATAAGCTGGGGATCGTGGCTCATCGTCGTTTTGCTGTTCAGCTCGCTGGTGAACTACGCCTTGGGCGAGTGGCTGAAAAAGCGAATCAGCGCAAGCCGGCTGTGGACGGGACTCCTCTTCAACATAGCCCTGCTGAGTGTTTTCAAGTACCTGCCTTTGCTGGGCAATGTCGCGCCGTCCGGTTCGCCGCTCTTGCTGGTCAAGCGAATTCTGTTCCCCGCTGGCATCTCCTTCTGGACGTTCCAGGCGATGAGTTATCTGCTGGAACTCTATCGCGAAGAAGAGTTGAACCCGACCCTGCTGGAATTTCTCCTCTACATGTCGTTTTGGCCGACGGTTCTACAGGGCCCGATCTGCCGCATGTCAGCCATGTTGCCGCAATTCCGCCAGGAGTGGTCGGCGAGTGCTGACGATTTGAAGACCGGCGTGCGCCGCATAGCGATCGGCAGCATGATGGTATATCTCGGCAACGTCATGGCCGGAGGGCTCTACACGGGAGCGGGCGTGGAAGCGGCTTTCAGCAACCATGCCGCACACCTGAGCGGAATCGACGTCTGGTGCATGATTCTCGGCTATGGATTCCAGCTCTACTTCAATTTCTGCGGAATCACTCATATCGTGATTGGCGCGGCGCGGCTCTTCGGGCTGCAGTTGCAAGAAAACTTTAATCGCCCGTATCTCTCGACCACGATCTCGGTGTTCTGGACGCGGTGGCACATGTCGCTGTCGTTCTGGATTCGCGACTTTCTGTTTCTGCCGCTCGCAACTGCCCGCCGCGAAGTCTGGTGGCGCAACCTTTCGCTGGTAATCGCCATGTTTGTTTTCGGCGTGTGGCACATTACACCGTCGGAAAAGGGAAACGTCCTGCTCTTGTTCTGGGGCACCTACCACGGCATCTTGCTGGTTCTGCACCGGCAATGGCAGGAGTTCCGCAAGCGCGTGGGCTTCGAATGGACCGGCCCCGTTGCCACCGCCATCTCCTGGGCATTGACGTTTTCCGCCGTCAGCGTCGGCTACATTTTCTTTCGCGCGGAGAGCATCCGCCAAGCCGTCACCATGCTGAAGGGACTGGTTTCGCCGCACGGCTATCTGCATCGCACGTTCGATCCGAGCTTTTATGTGCTGACGCTGGTCGCGACGGTCGGGTATTTCGCGGTCATCGGCGGCACGGTCCTTCTAGATCGTTTAGGAGAAGCCGCCAGCCGACGCCAGGAAACCGCTCCGGGCGCACTCTCAAGCTGGCTCGGCATCATAGCCAACGAACGCTGGGTGTGGATCACTCCCGTAGTGGTGGTGCTGGCGCTCTATTTAAGTGTAATTTTCCAACCCGGCCACTCCGATACCGGACCTGTAATGTACGCCCTGTTCTAGCGGCGGCGCTGGTTACGAGCGGGGTTTCCGAGAAGAAGTGACGCTATGCTAGCATTCACCACAACGACGAGGCGAAAAACGAGGCTGAGCCGTTTGTGCCGTTAACCGCGAGCGATCCGACGGTGGAGAGTCGCCAGGTGTCCGCTGCGCAATACACGCCCCTTCTCAAGCAATTTGCCGTCCGCGTTTGCATCGCCGTGACCCTGTGCGTGGGTCTGCTGCTGGCCGGCGAAATCTATTCGTATTTTCGTTACCTCCCCGCCGCCAGCGATGTCATGGAACTGGCAGCCAACCTAGAGCAGTCCCAGAAAGCAAGCCCCGCCGAACGCGAATACCGCAAAGAATTCGCGCAAGCCAACAAAATCACGTATTACCCATGGGTCTTGTGGCGTCGAAAGGCTTACCAGGGCGAGGTGATTTCGATCAACGACGAAGGCGTGCGGCGAACCCTGCACACGCGCTGCGACGACAAGACATTCACCATCTGGATGTTTGGCGACTCCGTAATGTGGGGCGCCGGCGCGCCCGACGCAGAAACCATCCCGTCGCTAATTGCCGCCGACTATGAAAAAGCGGGCCGACCGGTTTGCATCGTGAACTACGCAGAAAAGGGATGGTCGAACACGCAAGAACTGATCGGCCTGATGGAAGGACTAAAACACGCCAGCCGCAGGCCAGATATCGCACTCTTCTACGACGGCGGCACCGAGGCCTTTACCGCATACCAGAGCCACCAGGCGGACGTGCACAGCAACTACACTTCGTTTAAGAATTTTCTGGACAAATGGGGAGCAGGCCAGAAGGCGCATTTTTCCTACTTCAGTCAGACCAACACCTATCACTTCCTCGACAAGATTGCCGCGAAAGCTCCTTTCCACCGCCAACCTGAGGCAGCAGCGGCCACAAGCACCGACCCCACATCGATGGCTGACGACGTGGTGCGCAATTACGTTCAAAACATGGAGATCATCAACGCGCTCGGAAAGCAGTTCGGTTTCCGCGCGATTTTCGCCTGGTATCCGAACATGGCGGTCAGCCACAAACAACTCACCCCCGACGAGCAGAAGACTCTGGCTCAGGAATACACGAAGTATCCGGGCATGGGCGAGATGTATGCGGCAGTCTATAAGCGGGCGCGCGAACTGAACCCTCCGGGCCTTCTCTATATGGGGGATCTGCTGGACGATCAGAAGGCTTCGCTCTATGTCGGAATTTCGCACCTGAAGTCGGAAGGCAACCAGATCGTGGCCGACCATCTCTTCGAAATTTTGGAACAACACAGCACCCCGACAACGCAGGCTTCGGCCGCGAGTGCTCATGGTCACTAGCTCATGGTCATTCGAGTTGAGCCTGCCAACTTTTTCCTATTTCAATGAACTTAGGTGACTCATGGCTCCGCCGAAACAATCAAGAAGCTTGATCAGCGGTTTCCTCCGTTCCCGGCTCGCGAATCCCGCCAGTCCCGCCCTCGAAATTGGCGACGACGCCCTCACCTACGAGCAGTTATGGAACTACGCCGGAAAAATCACGGCATCGCTCAACGCCAGTCTCGATCCCTCCGAAGGTGTAGTCGCGATACTCGCCAACCGCAGCGTGGGCGCCTATGGCGGTATTCTGGGAATCCTGGGAAGTGGAAGAGGTTATTGTCCGCTCAATCCCAAATTCCCACTGGAGCGCACGCTAACTATGCTCAAAGCCTCCGGGTGCCGAACGCTTGTCGTCGGCCAGGAGTGTGCCGCCACTCTCGAAACTTTGCTCCCGCGCCTCGATCAACCGTTGACGTTAATCATTCCCGATCCGGGGTGGGAGCCGACCGGCGCATCGCCCGTGAAGCACCGAGTCGTCGCGGCGCGCCAGTTGTCGAAGGTCGCCGATCCCTCCGAACCAACCGTAGATGGAAGTGCGACCGCGTACTTGCTGTTTACCTCGGGCAGCACGGGAATTCCGAAGGGAGTTGCCGTCAGCCAATCGAACGCAGTTGCGTACATGGAATACGCGAAGAAACGATTTTCCTTTAACGCGTCCGATCGTTGCTCCCAGAATTTCGATTTGACGTTCGATCTCAGCGTGCATGACCTGTTCACCTGCTGGGATGCGGGCGCGACGCTCTGCCCCTATGCCGAACAGACGCTGACTCCAGCAGTTCTGGTGGATGAGAAACAATTGACCTGCTGGTTCTCGGTGCCGTCGGTGGCGATGTTTGCGTCCAAGCTGGGACTGTTGGAGCCGGGAGCATTCCCCACGCTGCGCTGGAGCCTTTTTTGCGGCGAAGCGCTTTCCGCGAGCCTGGCCGAGGCCTGGCAGCAAGCGGCGAACAATTCGATTCTAGAAAACTTGTACGGCCCGACCGAGGCGACCATCGCGATCACCTGGTACCGTTGGGATTCAAAGACTTCGCCCGCCGAGTGCGTGCGCGGACTGGTACCAATCGGCTGGCCCTTTGACGGCCAGCAGGTGTGTGCCGTGAAGGAGCAGCTCGAACCCGTGCCAACCGGCGAGAGCGGCGAACTTTGCCTCGGCGGATCGCAGGTAACGCGCGGCTATCTGAATGATCCCGAAAAAACGGCGAAGAGCTTCGTAAAGCTGGCGCACACCGGCGATCAAATCTGGTACCGCACCGGAGACTTGGTCCGCCAAGATGAGCGCGGCTGTCTGTTTTATCTAGGCCGCCGCGATTTCCAGGTAAAGATCAGCGGTTATCGCGTTGAGTTGCAGGAGATCGACCTGGTGTTGCGCGAAGCAGCGAAGACGGAGCTAGCAGTCGCAATTCCCTGGCCGCTCACGGAAGGTTCCGCGTCCGGCATTGTCGGCGTCGTCTCGGGCTCCGACCCCGCGCGCGACCCGGAAATCACCGCCGCCTGCGAGGCTCGCCTGCCACGTTACATGGTTCCCAACCGTATTTACCATTTTCCGCAGATTCCGCTCAACGTGAATGGGAAAATCGACCGTGGAAAAATCACGGAAATGCTGGGCAACTGGGACAAGTAAAGTCAGAAGTAAAAAGTCAAATTGCAGAAGTAAAACCCTCGGCTTCCAACCGTGCCGCCTGAGCCAAAGGATTCTACTTCTGCAATTTGACTTCTAACTTCTGCAAGTTCTTTACTTCTGCAATCAGCTCTTCGCCGGCTTGCCAAACTTCTCGGCCATGGCGAACATGAGGCGCACCGTATCCATGTCCTTGGCCTGCACTTTGCTCGCCGGAACCTTGCGTCCGGCAATGCGCTGCAGTTCGATGAAAATCTCAATCAGCGCAAAAGAATCGACCAGACCGGAAGAGACCAGCGGTGTATCCTCGTTGATGTCCACCTTCTTGCCTCTCATCACTTTTTCGACGATATAGCCAGTGAGTTGCTTCATCGGCTCGCTGGCATCCGCTACCTGTTCAACGCTCATAATTCCTTGGCCCGAAGGTCATCCCCACCATTCAGATCGAACTCTTCACATTCGTTTCGTGGCGTTGCTGTCTGCCGTCCTGCCAGAGAGAAGCGCCGGGAGAGGCAGGTTGTTACTGCGGCTGCTTCGGGTGGGCGGCAAAGAATAGCCAGCGTGTCGTGTCATTCTGGGTTTCCCAATTGTGCCCGACATTCTCCTCCCAAATAAACTGGACTTCGGTGTTGTTCGTGCATCCTGTAGCGTCGTTGCCCGTCGTGCCCTGGTTGGCCAGTCCGTTTTCGCACAATGGCTCCGTGTTCGCGAACGTGGTGCAGGCATTCTGCTGTGTCCAGTAATCGAACGACTGGTCCACGGTGGCCAAATAGAAATTGTAACCCGAGTATTTCGTTTTGCCGTTGTTGCAGGGAGGGATTTCAGTATCTTTCGTACCGTGCCACTCTTGGACGGAGATGGGCGCAACCGCAGCACCTGGCAAAGTAATCGGCGGAGGATCCGGCTGACCGACAATCGTGCCCGATCCAATCACCACCGCCGCCACCAGATCTGAAATCTCCACTCCGACCCGATGCGCCATCTGCGCGCCCGAGGAGAATCCGGCCACGAAAACCTGATTGGGATTCACGTTGTACTGCGCCGTCAGGTTGAGGATCAACTGGCGCAAGAATCCGGCATCATCCGGGCAAGCCGTTGCGGGTGGCGCGGTACAGGTCCCAACGTCGGCCGGAGTAAAAGCTTCGCTCATGGAATACGCGTTCCAGTTCCACTGCTCAGACTCCGCATTGTAAGTTGAAGCGGGTTTGACCAGGATGAAACCATACTTGTTGGAAACATTCTGCCAGCCCCACATTGGGGCGATGGGCGGGATGCTGTTGTGACTGGTGCCGTGCAGCATTAAAACCATGGCCGGATTCGCCGAAAGATCGGGCGGAAGATAGACCTCGTAATAGCGTGTAACCCCGTCCCACACCATGGTGGAATCAATGATGGTGCCGCCCTTCGTGCCGGCGCTTGCGGGCACGACGAGCAACAGACCAATCAGCATCCCCACGATCTTCATACCGACCGTATTCCGATTGCCTGCCCCGCTTAACATTAGCTTTGCTTTCACGCCTTCAACTTTCATAGCGCCCTCGGAGAAAGAGCATTCCCTTTTCTGATAGTGACAACGGGGAATTCGTCAGCCTAGTGGGGAAGTACCAACTGTCGTACTTAGTAAGAGAATAGCGTTTCTTTTCTGTTTGTCAATCCCCCGGAGTTCCACGGGAAAGCCCATCACAGCGGCTTCAGAGATACGGCTAATGTCATTGATAGCACCACACTTGCAACCAATCTCCCCGGTGGGACGGAGTGCAAATTTCGGCTCGAGACCCGCGCGAACAAGTAAACCCATGCCCCTCTGAGTTGCATCCAATCTTTATCGAAGTTATACAATTCCTCCGTCCGGAAGAGGTTTAATTCCTTGGCGGGCAATTCCTCAGCTGGAGACTTCCCATGGTGCAACTCAAGCTCGCCCTCTTATCCTTTTGTGTGATCTGCCTAGTGGCAATCCTCAGCGGTTGTGGAGGGAGCAGCGGCAACGTTTCTGGTTCCGGCAGTTGGAGCATCACCCTGCGGCAGAGTGGCAGTTTCGCCCCGAGTCAAACTGGGCAGTACGCGATCACGGTGACTAACAACACGGCGGCGGCGACTAGCGGAACGGTTACGGTCAGGGACTCGTTGCCGAGCGTTTTCACTGCCAACAGTACCTTCGGCAGCGGCTGGACCTGCACTGGCGCGAGTCAGGTTTCTTGCACGAGCGCGGGCCCAATCGCAGTGGGAGCCAACTCGACGATCACGATCAACGTCAATGTTGCCGCGAGCGCTTCAGGAACGTACACCAATCAAGCGACCGTTTCCGGCGGCGGGCCCGCCAGCGCTACGCAGCCCATCCAGACGACGATTGGTGTCGGCGGGGGCAACAGCATCCAACACGTGGTAATCATCATTCAGGAAAACCGGACGACCGATAACCTGTTTCAGGGATTGTGCAGCAACCCCAACGATTGCGGAACCGGGCAGAACCAATACAACATCCAGAACTACGCCCTAATAGGCGGAACCAAGGTCCCGCTGACTCCCATCGCACAAGGGATGATCACCTGCAACGCACAGGGTGAAAACTGCTACGATCTGGGCCACGGTCACGACGGATTCCTGAACGATTGCGACTGGAACGGAACCGAATGTGTCATGGATGGCTGGAACCCGAACCAATGTGACCCGGAAGCCGATTGTCCTCCGAATCCGCAGTTACAGTATGTGCCCGGCTCCGCGGATCAGCTTTACATCCAATTGGCCCAGACCTACGCGTTCGGGGACAATATGTTCCAAACCAATCAGGGCCCGAGCTTCCCCGCCCACCAGTACATCTTTGGGGGAACGTCGGCACTGTGCACGCCGGGAGGATCCTGCCCCGCCGGGACAACGAGCACGGACTACATTTCGGGCAATCCAAACGACAATGATCGCGCAGACGGAACACCGGGCGTGGGATGCCTCGCGCCTCCCGGTGCAAACGTCAAGGTCATTGACACCAGTCAGCCTTTTCCCAACGGCAACGAGTTCCTTCTGGACGGCTCGGAATGCATGGACCGTCCCACGCTGGCCGATCTGCTGAATAGCGCGGGCCTGACCTGGAGGTATTACGCGAACACGGACGGAGATATTTGGAACGCGCCCGATGCCATCCAGGAGATATGTCTGCCCACTACGGGACCACAGGATCAACTCGCGTGCAACGGCACCCAGTGGAACGACAATGTCGTGCTCGAAGGCTCAGGGGCTAAAATCCTCACCGATATTCAGGCCGGCGAGCTTGCCAACGTCACGTGGGTCGCTCCCGACGGACCGAATTCCGATCACGCCGGCAACTCTACTGACAATGGGCCGTCGTGGGTTGACAACATCGTCAACGCGATCGGCCAGAGTCCATTCTGGTCCAATACCGCGATCATCGTCACCTGGGATGATTGGGGAGGATGGTTCGATCACGTAGCGCCGCCGATTCGCAACGGTGACTCCTATCCCAATTCTTACGAATATGGGTTCCGGGTGCCGATAATCGTCATTTCGCCCTACGGAAAGCAGAAGTACGTTTCTCACCAGCAGAACGATTTTGGCAGCATTCTGCTGTTCATCGAGGAACAGTTCTTGCCCCCTAATACCTACATCAACGGTGGAGGGTATGCGGATTCCTACGCCCTAGGCGACTTGTCGGATTTCTTTGATTTCAGCCAGGACGCGAGTAAATTTCAGCCCATCAAGCCAGACGTCGGCCCCGAGGTTTTCATCAACAGCAAGGCCAAGCCGACGCCGCCGGACAATGACTGAGCCGAGTGCCGGGTGCGCCACTACTCGCGCCTTTCGAGAAATGGCCCCACCACACAACCGACGCTCTCGGGTAGCGCGCGGACTCCCCCGCAGCCTCTGCGAATAGAAGCAGTTTCTGATTGTTCTCTAAATCTAAAGAAGACGTCAGATTCGCTGCACGGGACGCCGCTTCCAGCGCCAGTTCAGGACAGGCCCTGCCAACCATGGCAAGGCATGAAGGCAAAATGAGGCAACGCCAATGCGAGTATCCCGATAGTAGGCATTGGCCGAGCGAAAGCATTCCACGGCCGGTCCGTATTCGTGCAGGGATATGTGATGATAAGCATCGCCCAACGCAACCGCGGCAACCGCAGCGGCAATCTCCTCGTCCAGCAATTTGCGCTGGGCCTCGTTCAGATTGAGGTTCTCGCCCACCCGGCGCAAGGACTCTATCTCCGCAATCTTCCACTTCCGACGTCGCGGATCTTCGGTAAGACTGCCCGGACGTTGCCGGTATTTCACCAGCACCCGCCCCAGATAGCCAACGGCTCCTTCTGGGAAGACGAGGCGCACGCAGAATTCGACATCCTCGCCAATGCGTATGCGCTCGTCAAACAATCCAATGTCGACCACTCTTTGCCGCCGAGCGACCATGGCGGAAGGTAGTTGTCCCCCCTTACGCTTCAGCATCTCTTCAAATCCGAGAATCGGACCCGCGCCTTCTTTCAACATCCGCCATACCACGTCACCACCGGAACCAAAAAGCAGCGCGTCCGAGATGGACGCATAAACGCCAGGATGGGCCTCAAGAAAGTCCACCTGCGCGGAGAGATAGTCGGGCATCCAGAGATCGTCGCTGTCCACGAAGGCAAGCAGTTCGCCGCGGGCAAGACCTATGCCCACGTTCCGCGCCCCCGGAAGACCTCTGTTCTCCTGTTTGATATAGCGGATACGCTCCATATAAGGCTGAAGCGCGACTTCGAGCTCCGCCGTATCCGGCGAACCGTCGTTGATGACGATTACCTCAAAGTCTCGAAACGTTTGGCCGAAAACGGAATTCAACGTCTCCGCGATGAAGGCCGCAGTTTTGTAGGCGGGAATGATGACGCTGACCTTCGGCGTCTGGCTTTGAAGAGGCGTTGCGTCTGATCCGGCGCTGCTCATTCGTCGAAAATCTGAGTCGAAAATCTAAGCTATTGCCCTTCGGCCGGTCTAGGTTTGACTGATTATTCCCCTGCAGGTTAACACATCTCGATATTCGCCTTCTCGCGCGGTAACTGTAGCGCCGCCGTCCCGGCGGCTGTCCGGCGGGCGTCACGCCCGCCGAGGGGGGCGGCGTTGCATGCGGACACCGCCGAAACTCACGCCAATGGGGTTCCCAGTTGGCGAATAGCCAGATTTCAGAAAAAGGATAAAATTAAGCGAAAGGAAATTCCGACTCGCGAAACACTATTTTGCCTTCTCGATGAACATTTCGTGTGCTTGCGTCAAGCAATGGTTCCCATTAACCCGAAACCACCCATGATGATCCGATTGGCCTACCTGGCAAACTACTTCTTGGAGCGGGACATCACGGGGCGAGCCTTATACAGGCTTCCCGATGACATCTTCGTGGTGGCGTACCCCGGCTCCGGAGGCCAGTGGCTGCGCCGCCTGGTTGCGAACCTCCTGCATCCGTCGAGTGATGACCCGTCGAGTCCGCTCTCGGAAACCAATGTCATGTCGCGTTTGCCGGACTTGTATCACGCGTCCCGGCGTGGCTTCGCCAGGATGAAACGCCCCAGGATCATCTTCAGCCATGAGTGCTTCGACGCGGAGTATCGCAAAGTAATCTACCTGGTACGCGACCCCAGAGACGTTGCCGTGGCGCAGTATGAGCAGCACCGCCAGGGGGGCAGCATCGACAATGCCGGGAGCCTCGAACAATTCGTTCAGGCGTTCCTCACGCGGACGGATGAACACCGCGGCGGCTGGGCAGAGGAATTTTCCGGCTCGATCATGGCCAACCAGGGATTCGCCTACCGCTGCCGCCTGAAAGATGAGTTTCTCGGCACGCCCGCTTCTTGGGGCGAAAATGTGATGAGTTGGGTGGGCGCGCGCGGACGAGACCCGAACGCCATGCTATTGCTTCGCTACGAAGACCTCTTCAGCGATCCCCAGGCGGAGCTTGGAAAAGCCGAAGAATTTTTGAAGCTAGCTGATTTGAACATCGATGGATTGAACTTTATTGCGTCGCCGGATCGCATCCGCGCAGCCCTCGACGCGGCACGGAGTCAAGCCGCACCGCAGGATCCGGGAAAGTGGAGTACGGTTCTGCCGAAGGCGTCGGTTCAGGCGATTGAATCCGTCTGGGGTCCGGTGATGACCGCAATGGGATACGCGCGATAGTCGTGTGGTGACGGGGCTTAGCCCGGCCACCACACAGATTGCAAAGTTAACCGCCTGCTAAACTGACGAGATCGAGGAACAGACTGAGTGTTCGGCCAATTGAGAAGTGCCGCAAGATACGCGCTCGGCAGGGATTCTTCCCTGCGCCGCCACGAAGTCTGGCCCGATGACATTTTTCTAGTTTCGTTCCCAAAATCAGGCAATACCTGGACCCGCTTCCTGCTCGGCAACCTGATGAATCCCGACAAGCCTGTCGGTTTTGACGATATTGAAAGCGTCGTTCCCGACATTGCCGTCTTTCCCCGAGCCGATTTCCGCAAGCTGAAACCGCCACGGCTGATCAAAAGTCATGACTGCTTTGACCCGCGCTACCGTCGCGTGATCTACATCATTCGCGATCCGCGGGACGTGGCTGTCTCTCTTTACTACTACGCCAAGAAAGTAAAAAATATAGACGATTCGTTTACGCTCGAAGCCTTTATCACCAGAATGCTGGTTCCGGGCCGCAGTTACAACGGAACCTGGGGTGAGCACGCCGGAAGCTGGCTCGTTAACGCGTCGAATATAGCCGAATTTACCATGCACCAGAATGGTGCGCCCCCGCGTTCAACACCCGGGGCAACCGGACATGGGCGCGAGTTCCTGCTGGTGCGCTACGAAGATCTTTTGCAGGACGCGCACGCCGGACTTCACCGGATCGCTGAGTTCTTAAGGCTCGAAGCCAGCTCCGAGCGCATCGAACAAGCCGTCGCACGAAGCTCGGCTGATTCCATGAGGAAGCTGGAATCCGCGCAGAACCTGCAATGGCAAACGACGCGAGAGACCCGCAAAGACATTCCCTTTGTGCGCCAGGCCAAATCCGGCCAGTGGCGGACGGCTCTCAGTGCGAAATCGATCGCGGAAATTGAATCTGCCTGGGGACACCTGATGCGATTGACCGGGTATGAACTCGCCGCGCATGAACTAGCATCGAGCACGTGACCAAACTCGGCCGTGGGTTGACGGGGCGGAGCCCGCCACCACACAAATTGCAGAATTCAATCGCGGTTCGACGCGCGTCAGCTATGACCGATTCATACGTTGTACAAAAAATTTCAAGTCATTACCCGCATATCGACCCCACCGATATAGCGCAGCGGGTGCGCCATTCCAGTTTTGTCGATGTCAACAAGCGCTACCTGTATTTCGAAGTTCCCAAAGCCGCCTGCACGCAAATGAAGGAACTGCTGCGTCAGCAACAGGGCGCGCCGCCGCTTCAGATTTTAGTAGGCAAGCTCATGGAAACCCGCCGCGACATGTTTGTCCACGCTCGCGAAAACGTGCCGCTGCCTTCGCTGGTCGATTTGGATGACGCGACGCAAAAAGAAGTCCTCGAATCCGATAGTTTCTTTCGCTTTACGATAGTCCGCAATCCGTACACGCGTCTGGTTTCGGCCTGGAAGAACAAAGTTGTCCCCTGCGAACCGGGCGCCGAACGCTTGTATCTGGCGATCAAGGGCCGTCTGCCCGATATGCATGCGAAGGACCTCATTACGTTTGATGAGTTTGTGAACTACCTCCACGCCAAAGGCGATTTGAGCGAGGCCGATCCGCATTGGCGACGCCAGGTCGATCATTTGTTTTTCGAGGCGTTGAACTTTTCTCACGTAGGTAAGCTCGAGAACATGGCCGCAACCCTAGCCAGGTTCCAACAACATCTAGGGCTAGCAGAACCGCTCCTGGCGGGCGGAAAAAACGTCTCCGCGCCGGTCGGTTTCGCAACCTACAACCAGGATCTGGCCGACAAAGTCTATTCGCTCTATCAGGAAGATTTTGAGCGACTGGGTTATGACGATGACCGCGATTCCTGGCGCACCGGCGACTCCTCTGTCGCGAAGCAGCAGCCGACTGTCATCCCTGAGGCAAGATTCTATGACGAGATTATTGAGAGGAACCTGATAATCTCCGGCCTCTACGAGGAGCGCCGGCGGTCGCGCGCTGACCTCAAACGCGCATCTCGACTAGGAGTGATGCCTTTGGCAAACGCACTGGCCAGCCTTCGCCGCAGCGCACGTGCGTTGGCATCCAAAATAAGGGGTCGAGGTCCGACCGATGCCGGGAAGCGATAGAAGAATTCCATAAATGACCTCAGGTAGCGCAAGCCACAGCCTGCGGATTCCCTGTAGAGACGGGGTTCGCCCCGTCTTGGGCACCGATGAAACGTGCTCGAGCAAGAACGGGCGGGGCACGGCTTCAGCCGTGCCGTTCAGGACCGAAAAACTTTGGGCTTTACAGACTGCTGAAAAACTCGATTTTGTTCTTGTTTTTGGGTGGCGCAGCGGTTTACCGCTGCGATAAATGCCTTATTTTCAATGCCGGCTTTAGCCGCTGAGGGGCGATCACGTGGCGCCCACGGGTTTTTCAGCAACCTGTTTAGCCCAGTAAAAAGGGAGTCTTGTCATTCCTTCATGTGGAAAATGTTTTCCCACTTTTTGCCTTGCCCCGAAGCACAGGAACGGGCAAGCCCGGCGTCAAACTCTAAGCTATTGAAATACAATACGATAACCGTGAGCAGCCGACTGAGTTACGCAAGGAATGGAGTCCCGCTTGCTCCTTATCGCTATCGCTATCATTCACCGCTGGGCCCCCGACCAGACGGGGTCTGCAATGTGCGCGTTATTCTAGTTCATGAAAGACGAAGGACGTAGAAGCTACCACGCAGAAGGAAACATAAACGATGATCGGTTCACCGGAAACGGAACGCACAGGCGAATCATCTGGAACACCGCCCACGACCAACTACAGGTCCGTTGCGCGCAGCTTCCTCCTGCGCCTATGCGTAGCCGTAACGCTGGCGTTGGTTTTCGTTGTTGGCGTGGAACTGTTCACTTATTGGCGTGGCGTAGAGAATCAGCACAGCATGGGCCCGGAAGTCGAAGCCGCGGTTGTTGAAGGAACTCCCGAAGAGCGCGAGTATTGGAAAGAACAGCAACCCGCGCAAAAAGTGCAATACGAACCCTACGTCCTGTGGCGCCGGGCTCCCTTTAACGGCAGCGCAATTTCGATCGACGCCGATGGCATCCGCCGCACCCTCCACAATCACTGTGACGCCAAGACTTTCACGGTGTGGATGTTTGGAGACTCCGTGATGTGGGGCTGGGGCAGTCCCGACTCTGAGACAATTCCCTCGCTGGTGGCGGCCGATTACGAAAAAGCCGGCAAGCAAGTCTGCATCGTGAATTACGGCGAAAAAGGTTGGGCCAACACGCAAGAACTTTTCGAACTGATTCAAGAGCTCAAGCACTCAGACCGCAAGCCGGATGCTGTACTCTTTTACGACGGAGGCACGGAGGCTTTCACCGCCTACGAGAACAAGAAAGTAGACGTGCACAGCAATTATCTCGACTTCAAAAACTATCTCGAAGGCTGGATCACCGAGAAAAAGTCTGGACTTTCCTACCTCAGTCGCAGCAACACCTATCATTTGCTGGAAAACATAGCAGCCAAAGTATCGGCCAAAGTATCGGCAAAAGCCGCGCCCAAGAATGGCAAAAGCGATACCGTTTCCGAGACTGACGCCGAGACCTGGTCCCGCGGCATTATGCAGAATTATCAGCAAAACATGGACATCATCGACCTCCTGGCCAAGCAGTACGGATTCCGTCCGATCTTTGTTTGGTATCCCAACATGGCAGTTGGCCACAAGCAACTGACCCCGGATGAGGCCGTACTGAACAAGAGACTGAACAAGAAGTTTCCCGGCATGGAGTCGGTCTATCGCGCGGCCTACGAAAGGTGCCGCGAAGTCAGTCGTCCCAATTTGTACTATCTAGGAGATCTTTTAGATGACACGAAGGCCCCGCTGTACCGGGGTATCGCGCATTTGAATGCAACCGGAAATCAGATGGCTGCCGACCGGCTTTTTCAGATTCTGGAAAATCCTCCGAATCAAGCTATCGCAAAGAATTCTTCTATGATGAAGACTAGTAGTGCGCATTTATCCGAATCCAAAAACCTTCAAACAGCGCCATGAGCCCACATTCCGAGAGAAAAAACGGCGAGCTCCCACTGGAACCCACCGGCAAAATGTGGTATTGTCGCGCAAATCTAGCGCAGCAGCATTCCCCCGGCTGCTCACTTCTCCGAAGGATCAGAACATGACAAGACATTGCAACTACTGCATCGGCTGCGCGGCCGCATTTGCCGTCCTGGTTTTCATCAGCGCGAGTGCACTGCTGGCTGCAGGCCAGACCTCCATTACGACCCATCACTACGACAACTACCGCACAGGCTGGAATCAGAATGAGTCCATGCTGACGCCCGCCAACGTGGGCCCAACGACCTTCGGCCTGTTGCAAACCGTCCCGCTCGACGACCAGGTGGACGCGCAGCCTCTGGTCGTGCCCGGCGTGCAGATCACCGCCGGAAATTATGAGGGCACCCACGACGTCGTTTATGTAGCGACGGAAAGCAATACCGTGTTTGCCATCGACGTGCACTCCGGGACAGTGCTGTTGAATCCGAATTTCGGAACGCCGGTGTCGCAACAGTCGCTTCCGGGAAAATGCACTGCCAACGGCCCCAACGTAGGGATTAACTCGACGCCCGTGATCGACCCGAGCAGCAACACCTTGTACGTAATGACTTACACCCAGGGTCCAACCGCACCGGCCTACACGCTGCACGCACTGGACCTGGGAAGTTTGACCGACAACGTAACGCCACAAGCCGTAGCCGCGTCGCATACCCTGACCGATGGAACGACCTTCAACTTCAGCGCGACCTACCAGCGGCAGCGCCCAGCCTTGTTGCTCGCGAACGGCAGCATTTATGCGGGCTTTGGCAGCTGGTGCGATCATGCGCCCAATCTCTCGCGGGGCTGGCTGCTAGGCTGGACCGCAGGCTCGCTGACGCCATTTCCATCGAACCAGCTCAATGACCAGCAGCCAGTTGCCAAGAAGACTAAATTTCTGTCGTCCATCTGGATGTCAGGCGCCGGGCCGGCCACCGATGATGCGGGCAACGTCCTGTTCATAACCGCCAATTCGGAAGCCGGCAGCTACGACGGCGTTACTAATATTCAAGAGAGCGTGGTCCAGATGTCGAATACTCTAACCACGGTGCTGGGTCTCTTTACTCCGGATAACCAGCAGACTCTGGATCAGAAGGATGGGGATTTTGGCTCGGGCGGGGTGCTGGTGCTGCCCGATCAGCCCGGATCGATCCCCCATCTGGCGGTAGCAGCGGGCAAAGACGGAAACATGTATTTGATGAATGAAGACAGCCTGGGTGGTTATTCGCCCACCGGGAACAACGTGCTGGGCACGTACGCGATCGGCCGCTGTTGGTGCGGCGAATCGTACTTCGTGGATCCGACAGACGGGCTAGGGCGAGTGGTGAGCAGCGGCAACAGGGACGCGATCGTTTGGAAGGTACAAACGTCGCCCTCACCGGCTTTGACAAAGGTAATAGTGTCTCAGGAGATAGGCGGCACGCAGGATCCGGGATTCTTCACCACCATCTCTTCGAACGGCCTTGCCAATCCCATCATTTGGGCTCTATCCCGACCGGTAAAATCGACCGCGGCGATTAGTCTGTTCGCCTTTAATCCCGACGCCGGCAAAAGGAAAATGACGACGCTGTTCAGTGGAATCGCCGGCTCCTGGCCGACTCTGACCGCCAATGCAAACCTAGTTCCGGTGGTGGCCAACGGACAGGTCTTCGTCGCCAGTAACCAGCAATTGCAGATCTTTGGACTGACCGGAGCAAAGACGAAGACGAAAGCGAAAACCACAAAAAAGAAGTAGTCGTATAGCCCGAACTCGACCTAGGAGTAGCTTTTATGAAAGCCAGGAACCTGTCCGCACTAATGATCGTTTGTTGCGCTGCCTTCCTCTTGGCAACTTCCACGTTGGCCAGCGCAAAGGGTGGGAAAAATTATAACGAGACCATGGTCTGGGATGGCATCACTCGCTATTACTACGTCTTTGTGCCCTCGGGTCTGCCCCCGAACCCGCCCCTGCTGCTCATGCTCCACGCCACCAGTACGCTCCCGGCCAACAAACCGCCGACCACGATCAATTATGGGTGGAAGACATTCGCGGAAACTTATGGCTTCGTCCTCGTGCAACCGGCTTCCACGTACAACGCGAACTCCGGGCAATGGAACTGGAATGCCTACTACCTGAGCGAGGCTTTTACCCCGGCCGAGGTCGGAACCTGTACCGTACCACCCGCCACCGCTTGCCCCGACGATGCCGGCTTTTTGCGCCAGTTGATCGTCAACCTGACGGCGCAATACAACGTAAATCCCAATCAAGTATTTGTCGCGGGTATGTCGTCGGGAGCGATGATGGCCGAGCGAGTCGGGGTTGAGATCTCGGACCTGGTCGCGGCCATCATTCCCGGGTCCGGTCAAATCGTCGGCCAGTCCTCGCTTCCCATCACCTTGCCGGGTCCGCCAGTGGCGCCCGTTTCCGTGCAGGAGTGGCAAGGCACCAAGGATCGCGTGTTGCCGACCTGCAACAATGGCACCACCGAGTACTCAGGCTATACGTTTTACATGGCCACCGTGGACCAAACTTTCAATTACTGGACGGCGCAGAATGCCTGCACCGTTTTCCAGAACAATGAGCCCTTATGCCTGAACGGAAAGGCCAACCCAGCGACTACCGGCAATGATGCCACCGGTTGCACCAACAACGTTGAGGTCCAGTTCATCTGGGAAGAGAATATAGGGCATGAATGGGAGCCGGGAAACAACCAGACACGCTGGAATTTTTTCGCTTCTCACCCAAAGCAATAACGCAGCTTTGTGGCCTCGCCTGACGGGGTGCGCCACTTCTCGCGCTTTTCGAGAAGTGGCCTCCCCGACGGCTAAACCTCTGGCGTCAGTTATCGATCGCTGTATTCCGCGACACTCACCGGTGGGGCACTCATCTTTTTCTTTTCGATGAGTTCGGACCCTGGATTTGCCGCCAGTTCCCCGGTTTTCAGAATTCTCTTTGTCGCATACAACCAGAACAATCCCACTCCGTAAACCGCTCCTCCAATCGCCAACTGCAGTGCCAGTTGCCGGTAGTTGTGCGGTATGAACCATTTCTTCATCAGAAGAAGTACCACGACCATTGGCGCAACGATCAAAAGCGGCAAAACGAAAGCTTCCCGCAGGTAGGTCCGCAAACGGATGCCCAACAAGTGGCACAGATGACGAGGCATGAAAAGCACGAAGCTGCAAGTCAGTGGTATTGCGGTTCCGAGCGCGTCCCCAATGATCCCGTAATAAGGCACGAGAAAGATGCTGAGCCCCAGATTGGAAACCCCTTCTATGAGCGTAATCCAGCCCCAGGTGCGATGTTTGCTCATTCCAAACAGCACTCGTCCCGACACCGCTTGCGCGAACATAAGCGTGGAAGGAATGATCATGATCACGAGCACCGGGTAGCTGGTGACGATGTACTTCTTTCCCACCCACACTTCGATGACCGACTTGCCCAGAATAAGCAGAGCAGCGGTAATGGGGAAAATCGTGAACGCGCAAAGGCGGTTGCCGGCCACGAATAGTCTGCGCAAACGGCCTGTATTCCCCGTGGCTTCCGACGCGCTGACCACGGGCAGGAAGTTTCCCGCCAGTGAGTTTACGACCCCGCCCGCATAATCGACGATGCGCGCGCCGATGTTGAAGTAAGTAATGGCGGCCGCGGAAATCATGCTGCCGATCACGATCTCGTCGGTCTTAAATTTGAGCCGCCCAGCGACCATGATCATGAAAGTGGTGCTGCTATAGTGGACGATCGTACGGAAAGTCGATCGATCGATGTACTTCCATCCAAACAAAACCGGGCAAAGGTGCAACGCGATAAACACGCGTACGACCGATGCGAGCAGCGGCAGAGCGACCGTGATGAAGGTGATCGTCAGCAGCCCCATCCCATGTCGCAGGGACACCACAATCAAAGCCGCCCGCAAAAGGGTTTGGATCACAGTGCTGAGATTCAAAACCTCAAAGCGCTGCAAACCCTCCAGAAATCCGCCCACGACGCCCAGGGGAAAGCCAACCGCCACCGACGCGCCGACCATCCAGATCAGCAGGTGCGCGATCGAGTGGAATTGGGGCGGGATCTTGAATAAGCTGTTCACGTAGGTGGCCATGACCGCGGTGACCACCAGCGATACCACCCCGACGCAGCCATATCCGAAGAGAGCCGTGTTGATCAGCTTGGCCAGATCTTCCTTGCTGCCAGTGGCCAGATGCTTGGAGACATAGCGAACAATCGAAGAGCGGATGCCCAGATCGAAGAGCCCGTAATAACCCGTAATCGAAAAAGTCAGGACCCACACGCCGAACGCGGAGTCGCCCAGCCGATGAAGAATGAATGGCGACAGGAAGAGTCCAACTAAGATATTAGTTCCCAGCGCAAACCAACTCGACGTGACGTTCTTGATGATTTGCCGTTTTTCGATCTTGCGCATAGCTCTCAGCTCTTAGCTCTTAGCCTTCGGCCTTAGCTAAAAGCTAAGAGCCAACCGCCAAAAGCCACATGCAGCGAATCCAAATACGAAGAGCCGAGACGGTCATCGCCCAGGCCCGTTCCCAGCCGAAATCGGGAATGCGGGCTCGGCCACACTCCCCTTCCCTTCCATAACCAATTCATATCCCAGCCACCGGATCACGTGTCCCCACGCCTGCTCGATTTGCAAAATAGAATTCTCGGGTAATTCCGAGCGCCATCCACCGGCTTTCGCGCTGCGCACGAACAGAATGTCCCGGCGTGTGTCCTTGGTGGCATTAAAGAGCGCCGCCTGAGACTTCTCCAGTTTTCGCATGTTGTCGGCGCGACTGCGCGAGACAGCCTGCTCGATCAACTCCGCAGTCGCATGCAGCCCGAGGAAGCCCGCCATTCTCGCGAGCTCGCGCGCCGTGTCCTGCAGCATGTCTTCGTAACGCACCAGCAGAAATCCCGCCTGCCCATAACGAGTCGCAAGCCAGCTCGCCGCGTGCTCTCCCCACGAGCCATAATCGCAGCTCTCGCCCGCCACAAATCGCCGGACAAACTCCTCGATGGGAGAATCGTCACCAATCCGTTTGCTTTTGCGTTGGGCATGGTATTCCGACAAAGCCACATCCCGAGGATCGCGCACGATGTAAATAACCCGCCGATATCGCAGATCAAAATATTGATGGCTCTTGATAATCCGCGGCCGTGGAATGCGCAGCATCTCGCGATGCGGAACCACGTCAATCCCCGGGATGATCGCGTGAATGTTCGAGAAACCAACCTTCTCGTCAGGCCGCAGCAGATTCGCAATCAAAAAACGCGCCCAGGTATTCCCAGATTTAGGATAGGAAACCAGAAAAGCATCGTCGGGGAAGACGGTCAGATTACGGCCTGGAGGCTTGAACCCAAAGGCGCGCTTGGTTCCTGTAATGACCCGTTTCAACATAAGCTTGCGCAGGGCGCCCAAGTTTTGCACCCGTTCTCGGTAACATCAATGCATTCTAGCAGGCCGCTGAAAACCGAATGTTAACAACCCGTGTTGCAAGTGCGATCTGTATCCAAGTACGATTTTGTATCGGGGTATGCCTTCAGGCATACCGTAAGTGCCGTCTTATGAATGCGCCTTTAGGCGCTGGTTTTTGGCGCTGGAGTTTCACCACAGCTCGAGCCATAGACACCCTATCTTTCAACAACTTGCGACGATATTCCTCCGCGCCCACGCCCCTCGCGCCGATGCCTACACCGTACCATATTGCGGATAAATGGGAAGATCGTTACCCACATCCTAGGTAATCCATGGGGAACACTTTCCACTTGCCTTCTGGATATATACGGCGATGTCTTCGCAAACAACTCGCATCGTAACCAATGCGCGCCTCGAACGTCACTCCTATCGGTAATCCGAAATGCTGTCCCGCCGTGCTGGCAACGTGTCCGGTTTCACTTGGCGAGAGGCCTGACTTTCGCATATTCTCAGATATAAGCGCGCCATCATGAGTAACTCAGCCGAGGCAGTTCCGTTCCTGGCTACTAGAGAGGGTCGTTTGCCGTTCAACTTACCCCGTTGGCAAGCTGTGGCGATGCTCCTGCTCATTGGCTGGCTTTATGCCCGGATTCTCGCCAGCCTGGTTCTGCAGTGGGTCGGCCCCCACAGCGATCCGAATTTCGCGCATGGGATATTTGTCCCGATCTTCGCGGCGTTTGTTCTCTGGCAAGACCGCAAGCGCCTGCAGTCGATTGCATCCGCGCCCTCGTGGACTGGCCTTCCCCTGGTGTTGCTGAGCCTGCTTGTGCTTATTCTCGGAGTCCTGGGCGCGGACATTTTTCTACCCCGGGTGTCGCTGCTGATCCTGCTCGCCGGCCTCATCCTTTTGTTTCAGGGATGGACGTTCTTTCGCGCCGTCCTCTTCCCGTTGGCGTTTCTAAGTCTGGCGATCCCGATTCCTGCTCTCATCATTACCCGAGTTACTTTTCCCCTTCAACTGCTAGCCGCCAGGCTTGCATCAACCTTACTCGAATGGGTTGGTGTCCCCGTGCTGCGCGAGGGCAACATGATCACCCTCGCCGCCATGCAGTTGGACGTCGCCGAGGCATGCAGTGGAATCCGCTCGCTCCTCACCCTGGTCACCCTGGCCATCATCTACGGATACCTCCTCGAATCGAGGAACTGGGTGCGTGTGGTCCTCGCCTGCGCCGCCGTTCCCATCGCCGTAGCCGCCAACAGCTTTCGCGTTTTTGGCACCGGACTACTCGTACAGTACGGCCACGCCGAGCAAGCCGAGGGCTTCTACCATGCCCTCTCCGGATTGCTCATCTTCGCGGTAGCCTTGATCATGTTGTTTGCCGTACACCGCGTCATCTCGCTGATCTTTCCCCCTAAGCCTCCGAAAAACCCTTCGGCTCCATCTCCCAGCGCGGCTTACCAGGAAAAACACTCCACTGGCGACACCCGCATAAAAGCTGGTTCTCTTCGCTTTGGCATCGTGGCCGTGCCCATGCTCGCTACCGCCATCGGTCTCCAAGCCCATTCCAACACCGAGCAAGTTCCACCGCACCAGCCTCTGAGCTCCATGCCATCGCAAATTGACGGTTGGACCGGAACCTACGTCTCGCTAACTCAAGACGATCTCGACATTCTAGGGCACCCCGAGTACGTACAACTGGATTACGATTACGACAATGCCAGCCAACCCGTGCCCTGGATCAATCTCTACGTCGTATATTTTTCCTCCCAAAAAGCAGGCGATACCATCCATTCGCCCGAGCACTGCCTGCCCGGTGCGGGTTGGATTCCGACCTCCCGCAAGGTGATTCAGCTTACCCGCCCCGACGGCTCCTCGTTCCCCGCCAATCGCTACGTGATCTCAAAATCCGGAGAACGCCAACTGGTTTTGTATTGGTTTCAGGCGCACGGCCGCGAGGTGGCGAGCGAGTGGTCGGCCAAATACTATCTGATTGCCGACTCGATTCGCATGAATCGCAGCGACGGAGGCATGGTGCGCCTGATGACCCCCATGCTAAAACACGAATCTCCCGAGTCCGCTCAGGCACGCCTAATGAAGCTAGGCTCGCAGTTCCTACCCCTGCTAGATAATTACGTTCCTCGATAGCGAAGCGCGCCAGCCAGCAAAATCGAAGCCATCATCATCACAAGAGTTATCCTCATCACAAAAGTTGTCATCCTCAAAAGAGTTGTCATCACGACAAACGTTGTCATCCTGAGCGAAGCGAAGGACCTATGTACTTGCCCGCCCGCTGCACTTGCCAATGAACGATCTCGGAGGTCTCCGCGCCCGAAAATGCGAGCATGCTACGCGTGAATCCGAATCTCCTCAGACTTCCAACCGCGAGCCGCCGCGAACGCCTGCGGCAGAAACCGCACCAGATCAGTAGCCACGAGAGAGTTTTCGCCGATAGACGCAGCGGCCAGGTCACCCGCGAGTCCGTGCAGATAAACCGCAAGCGCGGTCGCCTCAAGCGCATGTTGCGGATGCTGCGCCAGCAGCCCCGCCACCATTCCGGTCAGCACGTCACCCGTGCCTCCGGTAGCCATCCCCGGATTGCCGGTAGGATTCACCCAGACCGCACCATCGGGAGCAGCAATTAAACTGCGGTGCCCCTTGAGCACGACGACCACTTCATGTTCCCGTGCAAACTTCCGCGCGACGTCCAGCCGGTTGGCTTGAATTTCGGCAATCGTCAAGCCGGTCAAGCGCGACATTTCCCCCGGATGCGGAGTGATCACCACAATGCGCCCGCGTCCGTTGAGTTGGTCAGCCGCTCCTTCGAATGCATTCAGGGCGTCAGCATCGACCACCAGCAACTTGTCGCCCCGGGTCACGATTGTGCGCACGAAATCGGCGGTCTCGGAATTACGAGAGATGCCCGGACCGATGGCGACTGTCTTGCGCTCTAGCAGCGCATCCAGGCCCATGCCAACCGCCTGCACTGAGATTGTGCCATCTTTGGTTTCTGCCAGCGGCTCGGTCATCAATTCCGGATGAAAGCCCGCGACGGTAGCGAGCACGGATTTCGCCGTCGCAACGGTCGAGAGTCCCGCGCCCGCGCGCAGGGCCGCGAATCCCGCCATCGCCGCCGCGCCTGCTTTGCCGACCGATCCGCCGATCACCAGCACGTGTCCGTAGCTGCCCTTGTTGGCGTCCAGCGCGCGCGCCGCAAGCAGCGCAGCGAAATCGGGTGGCGTACTCAGATGAAGCCCAAGCTGCGAAACGATGGCTGCGGGCGGCGAACCAATGGGAGCAATCACAGTAGGCCCGTGAGTGAGCGCCGCAAAAACGTGCGCCGGACGCGGCGCGGTAAAGGTCACAACCGCATCGGCCCGCGCCTTCGCACCAGAGCCAGTAGCGCTCGACGGGTGCAAAGCGTCGGCGTCCGCGCCAGAAGGAATGTCCACGGCAACAATCCGAGCCGCAGCCCGATTCATCTTCTCAATCGCCGCCGCATAGAGCGCGCTGACCGGAGGACGAAACCCCGTGCCAAGAATCGCGTCCACGATCACATCGGCAGCAAAAATCTCCGCAGCATCGGCCGAATCGAGCCCACTCGGCTCCAGCACAATCACGGGCGCAATTCCGAGCGGCTGAAACTTCTGGAGCATTTCGTGATACATGGCCGCCGCGTCCCCGCGAAGCTCTTTGGTATCCGCCAGCAGCAGAACCCGCACTGCGCGGCCCATTTCCACCAGTTTGCGGGCCACGACGAATCCATCGCCGCCATTGTTGCCTTTGCCGCATATAACGCTGACGCGCCCCGCGTGCGGATAATCGGCGAGCACGAAACGCGCAACGGCCGAGCCCGCGTTCTCCATCAACGTAATGGAAGGAACGCCGAAGTGCTCCGAAGTGGAGCGATCGATCTCGCGCATTTCCGCCGCGCTCACGATTTTCATGATCTCAGCCCAGACGCCTGCGACCCAGCCGTCAGTTCCAGTTCGCGCAGTTGTTGCGGCTCGCCCATGACGATAAGAATTCTAACAAAGCCCGGCCAGTGACCGGCCAGAAACCCCGGCATGGCATACTGTTTTCCCTGTAGGGACTGAACCAACGTGCATCCCTCACGTAAATTACTGTTGTGACTGGGCGCGAACCCCGGTACAGTAATGCAATGTTCGCGCCTCATCCCAACCTCAGCAACGAGGTCAATCGGAATATCATCCAGTCCGAAATCGAGGGAGGCGTGTTCCTGGAAGGCTTGCCGCCAGACACCGTTCTGCAGATTCGCACGCAAAACCACTTCTACACGGCGCTATTTCTGGGCGAGGGCGCGGCGCTCATCTCCGGACATCCGCAATACTGCCCCGAACCAGTTCAGGTCACGATAGCCGGTTCGACCTGGGGCGGTTCCATGCTCAAGCTGCGCTTCATCGGCCGCGGTATGCACCTGGAATTTCATCATCCCGCATACAGCACCCCGATTATCACCTCTGCCATCCAGGAAATACGCGAGCGCATCGAATCCGCCCGCGAGCGCCGCACCGGCGTAGAGCAAGGTTGTGGAGCTGCCTCCCATCCACCTGAAAACTGAGTTCTACAGATTGCTGAAAAACTAGTTTGTTCTTTCTTTTGGGTGGCGCAGCGGTTTACCGCTGCGATAAGCGACTTATTTTCGGTACCGGCTTTAGCCGCTGAGGGAGCGGAGAGCAACCGAGTTTTTCAGCAAACTGTTTAGCTGCCTGCTAAGGTTTGGCCCCACCATAGTCAGTGAGCGCGTTCGGAATATTCCGTGTGAACTTCTTGAAGACAAACTCCTGAAACAAATTGGCGACAGCCGTCCCGCCAATCCCGATCGCTGTAGTTTCGAACGTCAGTGCCGCACCACGATTACTCTTTGGGTAATAGGAATTTGAAATCCCGCCCGCTGCCAGGCTTCCGAGAATATTCGAATAATTTGGCTGCCAGCGTCCATTGTCGCCCTTGCAAATCACCGCGTTGGCAATCGCATACAGAATCCGCGATCGCTTGCTGCCCACGCCCTTGTAAAAATACCGCGGATCCTGCTTCAGCAGCGCGGGAAACACGGCGCCTGCGAGGAACGTGCCTGAAACCATGTCGGCAATACCGGCGCCCAAGCGCTTGGCATAACCTTGCGACCCTTGCCCATATCCGCTAAAAGCATCTTCCGCCTGCTCCACTCCCGCCGCCGCCCCCACAAATACGAAAGTGAATGGATCCACCACCGTCCGCAAAGCCAGCTTGAATTTTTGCTTCGCGTCGAGCGGAGCCGCATTCGGAATGTAGCTGACATAGAAATTCGGCAGCACTCCGAGCACCCGCTGCTTCTCTTCCAGCTTGATCTCCTCTTCCGCCACTTGCGTCTGTGAGAGCCTGACCTGCACCTCTGTGATCGCCTCCGCAACTCCCAGAACGATCGCAACCGTCTTGATCTCTCCTGCCTCGAGAACTCCAGAAAATGTCTGCGTCGCGAATCCCGCCGATGTAACCGTGAGCTCGAAAGGTCCAGGAGCAACGTTGGCCAACGAGAATTGCCCATCGTTGCCGGACGGAACTTCTTTTTTTACGGTTTGATGATTTACGGTTTGATCTTCACGACTGAGCTTCACCAGCGCTCCGTCGATCAGCGCTCCACTTTGATCGACCACCGTTCCCCGGATGCTTCCGGGCAGCGTTTCTGACGACAACTGCCCAGACGCGGGCGCTTGCGGAGCAGTCTGTCCCCAACCAGGTAATGTCCAACCCACCGTGATAAATGCAAAAACTATGAATCCAGACTTGAATTGCAGAGCCATGAATGACTTAGGCTTTATCCTCTCTCGTACTTTCGATCCCAATCACGACCATGCACGACAGAACTCCGGCCGCGGCGGCCGCGGACAATGAAAACTGCTTCATATCGCCGGCCGCAACGGCAGGCTGATCGGGAAAAATTAGTTCCACGGTATCACGAGTACGCGACCTTCGAGTGTTCGTGGCTTCCCCAAAGTAACGCTCGTTGGTTGCTGTAGGTTGCTGCGGCCGCGATCTTGCCCAACCATCGCAGAGCGTGTTCTGGACGGGAGCACAAAAGCTCCCGTCAGGCCGACTTCTTTTGTGGTACTTCGAATGGAATCACTTTCCCGCATTGTTCCGTCGGAATCCACTTGGTTGCCTTTTTTCTGAAGCTGCTGGGCACGTAGAACTCAATTATCTTTGCCATGACTCCCTCCATTGTTTGCGACTATTTTTGAAGAGCGAGCAGTCATGGGAGCGTTTCCGAATTGTCGCTATCCATTTCCTTAGCCCTTCACTTGAAATAGCGGCAACCGGGTTCGAAAAGTCGCAGGCCAGCGAATTTCTTCAGATCAATTCAGATGGGCGCAATGCGTGTAAACGGGATTTTGCACCAGCTACAGGTCCCGGTGGCGCACGGCATCCGGCAAAATGAGCAATATTGACCAGACCGCGCCGTGGGCCCTCGCTAGACTGCGGGCTGCATCGAGAGTGGATGAGAAGGGACTGCCGGCCGGGGCATTTCGTCATCCCCGATCCGTTCTAGCGAATGCTCGCTCAATGTCTCATAGGCTCTTGCGAACATTTCCAGGAGCCTTGCGGCGTTAGGATCGATAGCGGCGCGAGCCGCGAGCAGGGGGCGGACGTCTTCGGATAAAGACATGTGGTTTTATCTCCTTTCCCGAGCTTACGAGTCATCGAGCCAGGAGACTGTTTCATATTGCTCTCTCTCGAAAATCACATTGGCGCGGCGGAGCGATCTAGGCGGCGTATTCTTTAGCCAAGGAGGTGATTTATGCGCGAGCGCTCCCGTCAGAGCCAGTCGCACATTGACTCAATTGTGAAGCAGGAGGAAGAAGCGTTGGAACGACGATCCACTCACTCGTTTCGATTCCCCGGTGAAACTGAATCCTACCGCCGCACCCGGAACCGATTGCTGCAAGCGGAAATCGACTTGCGACGGTGCGTCGAAGAAGTTGCCGCTCTGCGTCGCCAGCTTCCTCTAGGTGGGCAGATTCCAGAAGACTATATCTTCGAAGAGGGCTCAAGCGATCTCAACGACGCCCAAACAATCCGGCCGGTGCCGCTCTCTGAGCTGTTTCAACCCGGCAAAGATACTCTCGCCATCTACAGCTTTATGTTTGGACCAAAGATGAAAGCGGCATGTCCGATGTGCAGTTCTATCATCGACGCTCTGAACGCCACGGCAGTGCATGCCACTCAGCGCATGAACCTCGTGGTAGTAGCCAAGTCTCCGCTGGAGAGACTCAGAACCTTCGCACGTGAGCGCGGATGGAACCGCCTGCGTCTTCTTTCTTCCGCCGGCAACAACTACAATCGCGACTACTACGGCGAGAATGCGGAAGGTGGCCAACAGCCGTCGCTGAACGTCTTTGTTCGCCGTAACGGGAAGACTCACCACTTTTTCCATTCCGAGCTTCTCTTGGTGCCACCCGAGCCGGGACAGAACCAGCGCCACGTCGACATGATTTGGCCGCTGTGGAACTTGCTGGATTTCACCCCCGAAGGTCGGGGCTCAGACTGGTATCCGAGTCTGACCTACCGCTGACCCGTCAACGGCGGCGAAAATTGTCGCGTCCAAGCTAGGCTGAGACGTGGGCGAAGTTGAAGCCCCTGGCGTGACTTTTTCCCAGGAAACGGGCAAACGATTCCAGTCTCCGGAGATCGTCGGGAGTGAAGTCTGGCCCGGCTGCGGCCGGGCGTGGGGCCTTACGTGAGACTTGAATCACCCCGATTACTTCTCCGTGCGGGGTCATAATAGGCGCGGACATGAGCTTCTGAATTACCTGCGCGTCCAGTCCGGTGTCGCCGAGCTTGACCAGTTCAAAAACGCTGGAGTGCCGAACTTGCGTGAAGCTATTGAAAAGCTCCGCCCTCTTGGTCTGCGCGGTGACAGCGGCTACGGCCGAACTGGAAAGAGGTATCGCTCCCGCCGTTTTCAACTCCGCAGGATAGAGGAAGTTGAGCAGTCGTCCGCTAAGCTCGAGCAGTGCGACCTCGGTTTTACCCACTTTGAAGATTTTGGCCACGGCGGCGCAGATCGACTCCGGCGTGCTGCTCGCGGCCGAGTCCAAGGCAAGCTGTTCGATTTCCCCCATCCCACCGAGAATGCCTGAGGAAAGAGCCAGCGGCAAGATGACTACCGTGCCACTTGTCACTCTTTTGTTTCAACAACTTAACCCAATCGGCAGGCGTTCGGGAGTCGAGGCGATTCCAATCCGGCGGGTTAATGAGTGTTATCGCGATGTTACGCCAACAATCCTTTTGAGCTGCTCGCCAGTCCCCACTTTGCGGCCCGCAAAACATTGCAGATTGATACGGCAACAGCCAGCGAACATAATCTCTTGCACGTCTTGGGCGCACCTGGACCCTTCTCTGCGCCCCGACTCCCCATTCCCGTCCAGAGCGAAATTAAGGAGGATTCTATGACGAAGCAAATTTTGAAGAATGCCATATTAACCGCGGGTCTGTTGGGACTCGCGCTGATTTCGTCCACCAGTTTGGCGCAGGTTGGACCCGCGTCCAAGTTTCCGGCCAGGCATCCAGCATCTACCGCGGCGCAAACGCAAGCCATCAGACACAGACGCCAGGGGTGGTGTCCTACACCTACACGGTGCTTAGCTTCCCCGGTTCACTTTCCACATATGCGAGCGGCATCAATCATGGTGTGACCACTTCAAAGATTGAGATCGTTGGCACGGGCGGGCCAACGGGCCAGCAGGGCTTTCTCGCAGGCGTGTCGGAAAAGAAAACCGTCACCGAGACCTACCACGACTTGAATTATCCCCATGTCTCAGACCAAATAGTTCCAATTGACATCAATGATTCAGGCCAGATCGTTGGATATTACCTTGACAGTTCGGGTGTTTACGTTGGTTTTGAGAGGAGCGGCGGAAAGTTCACCACCTTTGTTGTGCCGTTTGTCGGCGCAATGGACACCTACGCCATCGCGAACAACGATTCCGGCGAAATTGTCGGGCATTGGACCGATAGCGGCGGGGTAACCCACGGCTTCACGCTTATAGCTGGCACCTACACCTCGTTCGACTACCCCGGCGCGACCTATACCCAGGCCAACGATGTCAACAGCGGGGGAGAAATAGTCGGCTGGTACGTGGATGCAAGCGGCGTGTACCACGGTTTCTTGCTGAGTGGGGGAACCTTTAGTTCAACCGACGTCCCAGGCGCGGTTTTTACCATTACCACCGCCATCAACGACTCCGGCCTCATCGCCGGAGTGTACTGCACAACCAGCGAATGTCTCTCAACCGGCGAAGGCGAGCAAGGATTCCTGCTGAGCGGAGGCGTGTTCACGCCGTTCGCGATCCCAGGCGAATATTCGACGTTTATTAGCGACATAACGAACAACGGTACGGTGCTCGGCGTCTACGAGGATGTCGCCGGACTGAGTGTCTCGTTCCTGGCGACCCCTTAGATGGGCTTTACGTATCCCCGTTGGTGTGAAGTGCGCTACGGAACTTGCAGTAAACCGAAAACACGGAACGCCGCTCGGGCTCGGGCGGCTTTTCTTTTGCATCACGCGGAAGGATTGGAGCACGATTACACTCATTGAGAATTCCAGATAAGCGCTCCCCCGCCGTGAAAGTTGTGAGGCAACTCCTGGCGAACCCGTCTGAATTGGAGCGTTTTGGACCGTAATCGGCTGTCAAGTGCACGCGAAATTGAGGTAGGAAACGAGTCAATAAGTGTAATTGATTCCATAACAATGTCGGCTCCCACGTCCGAGTAAGCTTTGGTGGTGCGAACCAACCAAAGGCTCGGGAGAAAGGAGCCGAACATGATGATTATAGGATGCGATTACCACCCGGCCTTCCAACAAATTGCCTGTGTGGATACGGACACGGGTGAACTGCAAGAACGGCGACTGGAGCATCGCGAGGACGCGGAAAAGTTCTATCGAGATCTGGCCGCGCAAGAACTCAAAGTGCGGGTAGGGATGGAAGCGAGTGGGCACGCTCGCTGGTTTGAACGGCTGCTGGGAGAGTTGCGGTTTGAGTTGTGGATTGGGGATGCGGCCGAGATTCGCACGAAGCGGGTGCGCAAGCAGAAGACGGATCGCCAGGATGCGCAGCTGATTCTGCGCTTGTTGCTCGAAGATCGCTTTCCCCAGGTCTGGGTACCGAACTGGGAGAATCGAGATCTGCGGCAACTGCTGTGGCATCGGCACCGCATGGTGCAGGCGCGCACTCGGATCATGAACCAACTGCAAGCCGTGGCGCTGAACGAAGGACTGCGCTGCAAAAAGAAGTTGTGGCGGGACGCGGGACGCGAGCAACTGGAGTCGTTTCGCTTAGCGCCCTGGGCGAGCCGGCGAAGGCACGATCTGCTGGAGTTGCTGGACCGACTGACTCCGACGATTGCCGAGTTGACCGAGGCCATCGAGCAGGAGGCGGAGAGGTGTCCGGCGGCGCAACACTTGCAGACACATCCTGGAGTGGGGGCACTGACCGCGCTGGCGTTCGTGCTGATCATCGGCCGAGCGGATCGGTTTCAGTGTGGCAAGCAGATCGCGAGCTACCTCGGTCTGGTGCCGTCGGAAGAGTCCAGCGGGCAGCGACGGCGGCTAGGACACATCACGAAACAAGGCAACTCGTTGCTGCGTTTCCTGCTGGTGGAGGCGGCGCAAGTTACGGTGCGCAGCGATCAAGAATGGCGCAACCGGTATTTTCACCTCGTGCTGCGACGAGGACGGAAGATCGCCAAGGTCGCGATGGCACGGAGACTGGCGGTTCGTCTGTACTGGATGTGGCGCGGGGGATGGAATTACGAGCAGCTGAAAAAGTTCGGTTCGCACGCGGGAGAGCCCGGACATCCCGATGGTGTGCAGTCCAGCACCGAGTAATTGATTGGGCATCCCGCTCCCCTTCACCGGGGAGTTCGAACTAGTAATCATGATCGAAAGTGTGACCGAAGAGATGGATGGGTCGGACCGAGTTTCCTGACCTGAATCGATTACGAGCGAGCCTTGGTTGGTAGAGCAAAAGCAAAAGCTTCCACGAGAGCGAAATGGCGCTCTTCGGAGTGCACGGACTGGTGTGCCTCAAAAGTGCTTGACACTGCCGACATTGTTAGAGACGGGATGTTACGACAACTTGCGGGGCGACCGCCCGATTCCAAGAGCAAGGGCCGCAATCAAAGTCACAATCGGCGTGACCACGAGCGTAATGATACCCAAAGGAATAAACGTAATCGCCGCAGTGATGAAAGCAACTCCCGCAAGGATTGCCCAATCTTTCCAGGTCACCCGACCGCGCAAGATGCCATAAAAAATGAGGAGACCGACTATCAGTCCGATTGCAGCGCCCTGTATTCCGCCCTCGAAAAAGGCAAGCTGAAAAGCCCCTAGACCTAGACCGAATCCGGGTGAACCACCCAAGAAGTGTGCGGCAGTGCCGACTGCCCACCCAGCGGCAAAACACTCAACCGCTACCAGTATCGCTCTCGCGGTTGCTTGCAGCAGCGTTCTTTTCGTCGGAGCAATCCCTTGAGAGTCTTCCACAGTGCAAAGCATAAACAGTGCTTGGATTGCTCATCAAGTTACCCGCGTGCTGCGGGACAAGTGTCGAAACCAGGCGTTTACACTTGTAACCGTTCGGTTACGAGTGGTATGGCGATTTTTACCTCAACTACCGAGGGGTGCGGTTTCTGGGTAGCCGGCTACTCGGGGTGTGGTGGATGCGATCGCGATCTTTTCGTCAACCGTACGATGCGGCCTAAAACTTCCTGCGAAGAAATTCAAAAAGACCATAGTCGACGAGCGCCGCAATCATGGCAATTTCGAAATTGGCAACGGTTAG
Source organism: uncultured Acidobacteriaceae bacterium (assembly GCA_963785265.1). GTDB lineage: Bacteria > Acidobacteriota > Terriglobia > Terriglobales > Acidobacteriaceae > Acidiflorens. Next base: position 456,041 of record CAWAUN010000002.1, read on the forward strand.
AACATCCCGGAGGGCCTCGGCCAACCCCTTCTTCTGCCCTATTCCCGAGCGCTCAAACTCTCCCATCAGGAGATTGGAATAAAAAAGGAAGATGATGAAAGCGATCTCGATCACGGCTCTCCAGGCATTTTTCTTCATGGCAAATAGTGACTCCGTGGCAGAGCCGCTCGGCTAGCGCACCGGCGCTCGTTCCGATTGCAGGAATAGTAACAATCAACAAGGAACAACAGGAATGAAAAAAGTGGTGGTTGAAAATAGGCTTGGCGGTTGGGAAAGACTGCGCGGAATCAGACGTTAGCGCGTACGCGTGATGCGAAGAACCGCTTGGGACAAAATCAGGCCGGCTCGGGCCCGCTCGCAAACTGCACCCAACAACGTCTGCTAAAGCGCTGGTCCGCTCCCTACTTCTTCCGCGACCCCGACATCGCATGCGCCGCGAAGAATGTCCAGCGCATGGTGTCGTATTGCGTTTGCCAGGAGTGCGCCACATCCGGTTCCCAAATGAATTGCACGGTGACATTGGGGTCCGTGCAGCCTGTGGCAATGTTTCCCGTCGCCCCCGGTATTCCCGGAGTGGGCGCATCGTTCGCATTATTCGGCTCATCATTCAGGCACAGCGGTTGCGTAGTTTGAAATACGGTGCAGGAATTGGCGCTCGATCCCGTCCAGTAATTGAACGTGTCATCGACCGTATCTAGCGTGAAAGTGACGCCCGAGTACGAGGTCCTGCCGTAGTTGCAGGGCGGCAATTCTGTATCCTTCGTTCCGTGCCACTCCTGAACGGAAATGGGCTCGACCGGAGGAGGCGGCAAGGGCAGCGGTGGCGAGTCGATCCCTTGCTCGGCGACAAGCTGGCCCGAAGCAGGAGCAATCGCCGCCACTACATCCGACAGTTCGACGCCGACGCGCTCGGCCATTTCCGCACCTGAGGAGAACCCGGCAACGTACACCATATCCGGATTCACATTATACTGGTCGGTCAGGTTCTTGATGAGCGCTCTCAAAAAACCGGAATCATCGGGGCATTCCGAATCCGTGGAACCACACCCCTCCGCATAGGGAAATGCTCCTCCGTCCGATCCGTACGGATAGCACTCGTTTCCTTCCACGCCCGTTCCGTCCATGCAATACGCATTCCAGTTCCACTGGCTCGAGCTCGGATCGTAAGTGGATGCCGGTTTCACCAGGATGAACTTGTACTTGTCGGCAACCGGCTGCCAGCCCCAATTCAGGGTAATAATCGGCTCCGCGTCATCGCTCGTGGTTTTCTGCGTTCCATGGAGCATCAGCACCATGGGCGGATTCGCCGGCAGAACCGCGGGCAGATAAACTTCGTAATAACGCGTGATTCCATTCCACACCAGCGAAGAATCGATGAAGGTTCCGGTATTCACAACTTGCTCGACCGGGTTCGAGGTGCTGCCCGTAAAAGAGCTGCTGCCGTTATAGACCGCTGTAATCGTGTTCGTGCCGACAGGTAACGTGGCCGTCGTGTAGCCCGCTGCACCGCCGGAAAGCGTTACTCCCCCAAGCTTCTTGCTTCCGTTGTAAAAGAAAATGTTGCCCGTCGCCGTGCCGCTGTACTGCGGTATCACGGTTGCCGTAAAGGTGACGGACTGCTCATCCCCTGACGGATTCAGCGACGACACCAAAGTGGTTGTGGTCGAGGCATCGTTTACCACCTGGTCCACGGCGGTCGACGTGCTGCTTCCGTAGGTCGCGTCGCCGGTATACTCCGCCTTGATCGCGTCCGTGCCCTTCGCCAAAGTCGAGGTCGTAAAAGTAGCCGTCCCTCCACTCAACGTTCCAGTTCCCAGAACGTTCTTCCCTTTCAGGAACTCAACCGTATCTCCATCCGGGGGCGCACCCATGCTGGAAGTGACCACTGCCGTAAATGTCACCGCCTGCCCGTAGGTGGACGGATTCTGCGAAGACGTAATCGTGGTCGTGGTCTTGGTCAACGTTGCGCACAAGCTGGAGGCCGTTGCTACCAATAAAATGATCAGGATTCTAGCGGTTTTCATACGGATTCTGGCCTCGCTCTTGACAAGAGGGATCGGTCCTGTTTCCCGGGGACCGTCGCAAATTTGTCCTACTCTTTGGGGCTAACTACTCCACTTAACCGATTTCGACACAGGTTTCTGTCAGTAGGGGATACCGACAACTTTGGCACAGGATATCATGCCCCACAGCCTTGTCAATGCCACAAACTGGCATGAAGATACTGCCTGTAAGCCTTTGATAAAATGCGACTTATAAGCCCACTAATCTAGGATAACCAAACTCGCAATACCATCCTGTGGGTACGCGATTTACAATCGCTTCGCGGGTTTGCGGCGGTCTCGCCGTCCCTCGGTCGCGCCATGAAACTTTCCGTCGTAATGCCGGTTTACAACGAACGCGCCACCCTCCGCGAAGTAGTCCTGAAAGTTCTAGCCGTTCCCATAGAAATCGAGTTGATCTGCGTCGACGATGGCTCGCAAGACGGTTCGCGAGAGATTCTGGCTGCCTTGCAATCCGAATATCCGCCCATCCGCGTGGTGCTTCAGCCGCATAACATGGGCAAGGGAGCAGCCCTCCGCCGCGGCATTCAAGAAGCCACGGGCGACTTCGTCATCATTCAGGACGCCGATCTGGAATACGATCCCGCCGAGTATCCCTTGATGCTCGCGCCTCTGATCCAGGGCAAGGCCGACGTGGTTTTTGGCTCGCGCTTTCTCGGCAGCGCACCGCATCGCGTCTTATATTTCTGGCACTCGGTTGGCAATCGCGCCCTCACTCTGCTCTCCAATTGCCTCACCAACATCAATCTTTCCGACATGGAAACCTGCTACAAGGTTTTCCGCCGCGAAGTGATTCAATCGATTCCGATCGAAGAAAATCGCTTCGGATTCGAGCCCGAAATCACAGTGAAAGTCGCCCGCCGCAACCTCCGCATTTACGAGGTGGGAATCAGCTACTGGGGACGCACCTACGAGGAAGGCAAAAAAATCGGATGGAAAGATGGCGTGCGCGCCCTGTATTGCCTGCTGAAGTACTCCCTCAAAGAACCCAAGATCAAAGAACAGAAAACTACGAACAAAGAGCCAACGATTAAAGAGCCAAAAACTAAAGCATCAGAAAATACCGTCTCAACTTCAACGATCACTACGGGCTCAGCAGTGCCTGGAGCCCCAGCTCAAGAACAAGATCGCTCCACCGCTGCGCATTGAAACTAGCGTGTTCTCACGCACACTCTTTTAGCGGTGCGGTAAGTGCTCGGTCTTAATGCGGCTTTTAAAGCTTGCGAAGAATCTCGATTTTGGTCTTGTTTTTGGGTGGCGCAGCGGTTTACCGCTGCGATAAATGTCCTGTTTTCAGTGCCGGCTTTAGCCGCTGAGGGAGCGACCGCGGCGCGCAAGCGCGTTTTTTCGCAGCCTACTGGTGGCCCGAGCCGCCGCCTTTTTGCTTGAGACGTCCTTTATAAGGATTGCCCTGCGCCCCTCGTCCTCCACCCTTAATACCGCCTCCGCCCGAGCCACTGAAGTTCATCTGTGGATTCGCTTTGTCTTTCACCGGCTTCAGCGCGGGCACCTTCTTTCCGGCTGCCGAATGACCGGTGCCCTTAGCCGATTGACGCTCCACATTCTGCAGAGCCTTGGCGTCGGCGCTCGCATTGTTGTTCCCAGCCGAGGACGCCTTCATCAGCGGCGCGCTCTGTTTTGCCGGCTTCTCATGCGTCACCCGCACCTTAAACTGGTTGTTCTGCTGAGCCCAGCCGCTCACGCTAATCCCCGCCAATACCACCGCAACCGCCAGCGAAAACCTCATCTTTTTTTGACCCTCTGTCCGCAATCCCATACTCCCCAAGTTCACGCTACCTGTCGCTATACCCAGCTCGTTGGACCTACCCATGTTAGATGCACGCACGTAGCCATCCAGCGGACATATCACTACTATGTTAAACCCGCAGCCGCCAGAAAGCACTCGCAAGAACAGAAACAAACGCAAGCGTTTAGTCGCAACCATGATTTCCACGCAATCCAGCGAAAAGCTACCACGTGCGGGATATGTGCAACATCTTGCACATGCCAGCCGCGAGTTTCACATCTCGCAGTCCTCCAAAAACAATGTCATCCTGAGCGAAGCGAAGGACCTGCGTACCGGCGGTTGCCACTGCACAGAGCCACTCGGCGGAGGCTGGCAATAGTAAGATTATCGGCCAGTAGTCCGGAGACAGTTTATCGAGGGCGTTTAGACTCTTGCGAAGCGACAGCGGAGATAGTGGGGAGATAAAGCATGACAACGATACGCGAATATCGATGTGAAATCTGCGCAATTGTGGACACCCAGCCCATCCACTGGTTCGTTATTCAGTGCGGGGACTCGCAACTCTCGGTTTATCGCTGGAATTCAGAGGCGGCGGAAGCTGCCGGTGCCAGGCACTTCTGCGGTGAAGCCCACGCCGAGGTCTACATCAGCCGATGGTTCGATTCGGTATGCTCGCCGCCCAAACCTAATTTCAACCTTCCCTCGCCAGCGAGATGAAACGGCGGCCGGTATGAAGGTCGCGAAGCGGCTTTGAAAGGGGCACGGCTTCAGCCGTGCCACAAGCGTCGGATTTTCGTCGGCAATTTTCAAACCGCACTACTAGCTGATCTCTGCAGATTTACTCCGGCGAGTACTCAGGCTCCAGTACGGCGGCATCGTCGGGACTCGCGTTGGTATTTAACGCAGTGGCGCCGTACTCGAACCCTCTTTCGAAGGCTTGCAGGTTGAGTTCGCGGAAGTTCTTAGGCACAGAATCCGCAACCGCCTTGCGGACCGCGTCGGGTTCGAGCAGACGAGTCACGGCGGTGAAGAATCCCACCATCACGGAATTCAGCACCATGCGCTTGCCCAGTTCTTCGGCGATGCGAGTCGCCGGAATGCTAAACACCTGGACGGATTTGCTGACATCTGAAACCCGCACCAGATCCTGCTCGACAATCAGGATGCCGCCCTCTTTCACCTCTTTGCCGAAGCGCACATAGGCTTCGTGCGACATGATCACTGTGATGTCCGGGTGAGTGACATACGGATACAAAATGGGCGATTCCGAAAGCACCAGTTGCGCGCTGCAGGCGCCGCCGCGAGCCTCCGGGCCGAAGTTCTGCGTCATGGTGGCGAACGCGCCTTGATAAATCGAGGCCGCTTTGCCCAGCACAATGGCCGAGAGGATCACTCCCTGGCCGCCAAAACCTGCAATTCGAATTTCCGTTAGCTGCATACCGGCTCCTCTTGTACCGAGGGTTGATCCACAAAGCTCTCGCCCAACGACTCCTGATATTGGTGGCGCATCATGGTTTGGTAATCGGGGCGTTCACGGTCCACAAATTTGCCCACGATGATTTCTCCCGTCATCGTCATGCCGACTTCATTGGTCGGACAGCCGTGCCGGACTTTGCTCTTCTCTTTGTAGTACTTCATAGCGTCGAGGCCGTCGCCCATCTTGTTACGGCGCTGGTAAAGCGTTGGACAGGGCGAGATCACCTCTATAAAAGAGAATCCCTTCTTATTAAATGCCTCGGCGATGGAACGCGAGAGTTGCCTGACGTGGTAAGTGGTCCACCGCGCCACGTAAACCGCGCCTGCCGCTTCGACCAAATGCGGCAGATTGAACGACGGCTCGAACACACCGTAAGGATTCGTCGAAGTCGTCGAGTGATCGGGGGTTGTGGGAGCGGTCTGGCCGCCCGTCATGGCGTAAATCAGATTGTTCACGCAGATGACCTTCAGGTCGATATTGCGCCGCGCGGCGTGAATCAGATGATTGCCGCCGATGGCCGAGAGATCTCCGTCTCCGGAGTAAACCACCACGTTCAGCTTGGGGTTGGCCAGCTTCAATCCCGTGGCGAACGGAATGGCGCGACCGTGGGTGGTATGAAAAGAATCGAGCTTCACATACCCAGCCACGCGCCCCGTGCAGCCGATGCCCGAAACCAGGGCCAGTGATCCCAATTCGATTTTCGAGTCGATAAGCGCGCGCGCGAACGAGTTCACGGTAGTGCCGATGCCGCATCCCGGGCACCAGATGTGAGGTACGCGATCGCTGCGCAGAAACTGTTCGACGGGGTTGACAAGCTCGTCGTTACAAGAATCGCCGCAGGCGTCGCCGCAAGCATCGTCGCTGCTAGAAACGGGGTTCAGGAGATCGTTATTCAAGCTGTCGCTCATCGACTCGCCTCCACAATTACCTTGAGAATGTCTTCGGGGTTGTGCACTCCGCCGCCAGCGTGCGATACGGCGAAGGTCTTGGCTTGCCCGCCAGCCGCGCGTTCGACTTCTCGCACCATCTGGCCTAGGTTGAGTTCGGGAACGACGAAGGCTTTCACCTTCTTCGCAAGTTCCCTGATCTTCTTTTCGGGGAACGGCCAGGCGGTAATCAAACGCAATTTGCCGACGCGCAGGCCGCGTTGACGAGCCACGCCGATGGCGCGTTGTGCAACTCGCGAAGTGATGCCGTAGGAAACCACGACCACATCGGCGCCTTCGATCTGTTCTTCTTCAGTCATAGTGATGCGGTCAACCGCGCTCAGAATCTTGTTTTGCAGTCGCCGAACCATCCTGTCCTGAACCGGCAGCGTCATGTTGGGATAGCCGCGTTCGTCGTGCGTTAGGCCAGTAACGTGGAAGTTATAGCCATCGCCCGCGTGCGCCATTTCCGGAACCATGTCGCCGTTTGTGCCATAGGGAAGATAGTCGGCCACCGACTTATGCGTATGCTTCCGTGGAGTAACTTCGATCTGGTCAGCCGGAGGTATAACAACCTTCTCCGTCATGTGCCCGACCACCTCGTCCATCATGAACATTACCGGCACGCGATATTCCTCGGCCAGGTTGAAAGCTTTGATAGTAAGGTCGAAACATTCCTGCGGAGAATTCGGGCACAGCGCAATCACTTCGTAATCGCCATGCGATCCCCACTTTGCCTGCATCATGTCAGCCTGTGCCGGAAGCGTAGGCAAGCCAGTGGACGGCCCTCCGCGCTGCACATCGACGAACACGCAAGGCGTCTCGGTCATAGCCGCGTAGCCGATATGCTCCATCATCAGAGAGAAGCCCGGCCCGGAGGTAACGGTCATCGCCTTGGCTCCCGCCCAAACTCCGCCTTGCAGCGTGATCGAAGCGGCCAGCTCGTCCTCCATCTGGATGAACGCTCCGCCCACCTTCGGCACGCGAGCGGCAAACCGCTCCACCACTTCGGTCGAAGGCGTAATAGGATATCCGGCGGCAAATCGGCAACCCGCCGCCAGCGCGCCTTCGCAGCAGGCGTGGTCGCCGTCCATGAAGTGCGTGCCGGTCAGCACACCTTTAGGGTCAGCTTTCATTTTTCACCTTCCTTAGCAGATGCGGCCTGAGTCGCAACCGCCTTTTTCGGGGCCTCGACCTTGGCCGCACAGATGGCGAAGTCGGGGCAGTACATCCCGCACAAATCGCACCCACTGCACTTCTCCGGATGCACGACGTGCGGTGGATGGTAGCCCTTGGAATTAAAAGCGGAGGAAAGCGCCAGCACGTGGGAGGGGCAGAACTCCACACAGAAGCCGCAGGCTTTGCAGCGCTCAACGACGATCGAAACGCGTCCCTTTGCCATGAAATCTCCACGCTTACGGTAGAACTTCACTCAAAAACTGAACCGATTATGCCGTTGAAGCGATACCTGCCGATGTGACAGACATCACCGCTCTACGTGAGGACACGCACATCGCCAAACTCGGCCCCCGTCGCCATTCGACGGGGTTACCACTTCGGTGACAAAACGAACCATCGATTGTGCCGTTCATCACAGCATTCGGGAACACACCGTCTCACAATAAAAGGTTGGTGGACGACATTCAGCTGTTCAACAAAAAGGGGACTGCCATGTTTGAAGCCGAAGTTGAGATGGAGCGACGTTCATCGTTCTTACCGCTGCTGCTCATGATGTGTCTGGTAGTGGCGATTGTGGGGTTAGCGGGCTATGTCATCCTTCAAGTTCGGGGAACTCCTCTGAGCGCGCAGAAGGCAAGCGTAATGGTGACTGCGGCGCTTCAGCAACGTGCTCCCGCGGCCATCCACTTCCGCACCGGCCTCGTGAAACCGACCGCCGATGAGAAGCCCGACGATCCCAATTATCGATTACTGGAAAAAGCCGGGATCGTGAAAGTAGCCAAAGCAGCCGGGGGAAAAGTAGAAATCTCGCTTACACCCGCAGGCGACCAACTGCTGGCCAGCGTTGCGGGTTGCAAAAAAGAGAAAGAAGCCGATGGCACCGACTCCTATGAGGTTCCCCTGGCGCAGCGCCAACTCGTGGCCATTGGCAACATCACGACCAGCGGAACCAACGCCACCATCGACTACACCTGGAAGTGGTCGCCCAATCAATTCGGCGACGTTTTCGATGCGGGCGGTTCGCTGGTAAAAAGCTTCAACCTGTGGGACCGTCAAACCCTGATCAATAAATACAATGCCGATTTCTATCATGGAGACCCGACAAAAGCCACGCTCGCTCTCGTGCACAAAGGCCAGGATTGGAAAATTCCCACGCCATAACTTGTGCAAAGTGTAAAGTGGCAGTGTCGTCGGCTTCTTGGTTGACAGCGCGCGAGGTTTGAACTAAGCGCGCATGTTGGAAGGAGAGAATGCGATGTCCGCGAGAAAACTGATTCTGTTGTTTACTGTTCTGATCGTATGCACCTGCACCGTCGCCGCTCAGAATCAAATGCAGGGCGGCCAAACCCAGGCGGCCCCAGAGAAAACCATCAAACATGTTCCCATGAAGAGCACGTCGCCCGCCTCCGGCAAGGAGATGTACACGGCCTATTGTGCAGTTTGCCATGGCACCAACGGCAAAGGCGGAGGTCCCGCCGCCACCGCTCTGAAAGTTCCTCCCACCGACCTTGCCCTGCTGAGTAAGAACAACGGAGGAAAATATCCGGCCCTGAAAGTCGAGGCTTCCATCCGCGGCGAATCCGCGACACCGGCGCACGGTTCCAAGGACATGCCGGTATGGGGAGCACTGTTCTGGAACATGAGCGCCGGCCACGAGGGTGAGGTGCAGCAACGCGTGTCGAACCTTACCCGTTATATCGAAACCTTGCAGACAAAGTAGCCCGTCGGCCGGGTTTTTGGCCGCTGGGTGCCCCATCCTTGCGCGTTTTTTGCGCAAGGGTGGGATTCCACGGTAGCGTCCGCCAAAGGTTTTTGTTTTGCATTTGCTTTTGCATTTGATTTTGCTTTCGATTTTGCCTTTGGGTGGCGCAGCGCTTCAGCGCTGCGATAACTGATTCACTCTCAATGGCGGCTTGAGCCGCTGAGGTGACACGGCGCAGGGAAAGCTATCTTTGCCTGCAACCGCCTTACTCCCGCCTTAAACCGTTGAAAATGCCGCGCGCTTTTACCACCCGAGGTGGGCGTTTTCCACCCCCGCCCCCTACCCACCCCACGTGAGGAAGATCACATTGCCATGTGTCTTGCAGCACAGCGAAGTGTTCCGCTCCGGCAGAAACTGGCCCTAGAGGTGCGGCTCAGCTCCCTCGTGCATGGCGCAAGAAGCCATCCACCAAGCGAGGTTGGGACCGAGCCGTTCAGGAGGCTGGTTCATGCTCTCGCCATACGGTATGGAGATTGTGGAAAGCTGCATTACATGCAAACTGCGCACCGATCGTATCTTCTGCGATCTGCCCGATGCCGCGCTCCGGGCGTTTGAAAACATCAAGTACGCAACCGCCTATCCCGAGGGTGCGGTGCTCTTTGTCGAAGGACAAATGCCCCGCGGCATCTTCGTGCTCTGCAAAGGCAGTGTCAAGCTCTCGATCAACTCTCCGAGCGGCAGAACCGTCATTGTGAAACTTGCCGAGCCCGGCGAGGTCCTCGGCCTGAGCGCCTCGATTTCCGGCAAACCCTACGAAGTGACGGCGGAGACGCTCGATCCCTGCCAGGTCAATTTCGTCAAGCGCGAAGATTTTCTCCACTTCTTGAAAGATGACGTCGAGGCCTGCTTCAAAGTGGCCGAGCAGTTAAGCGAGAAGTATCACAATGCCTGCAAAGAAGCGGGCGCGCTCGGACTTTCCCACTCCGCCGCCGAAAAATTGGCGAAGCTGCTTCTCGAATGGAGCGCCAAGAATGGAGACGGCATCAAAGGCGATCCCCGCTTGAAGCTGCGGCTAACTCACGAGGAAATCGCGCAGATGATTGGAACCTCGCGAGAAACGGTCACCCGTTTGTTTGCCGAGCTGAAGAAGCGTCAGATCCTGCAATCAAAAGGCTCGACCATGGTGATCCGCAACACGTCCGCTCTACGCGAGATCGCCAACCACAACTAGTCCGCGTCCACCGGTTAACTGCAGGGGGTGCGCAGGGGGTGCGCCACTTCTCGCGCTTTTCGAAAACCTCTTGCTGCCTGTTAGCCGCAAAGCCGCTCTGAGCCTACCCACAGTTGAGCCAGACCTCTGAGGTTGTGTTTGTATGTACGTGTTACCAAATATTTTTTCCCACCTCTTACACGCAGCCTGTACTCCCCCGTCGGTAAGGGTTGGATCTCCTCCACCACCGAAATATTCACGACGACCGAGCGGTGGATGCGAATAAAACCGTAGGGTTTGAGCTTCTCCGCCATGGACGAGAGGGACTCGTGCACCAAATAGGGATTCGGTCGGTGTTGCAACGAAACGTAATTACCTTCGGCTTGCACCGCCAGGATGTCGGCTAAATCCAAGAGTAGAATTCTGCCCTTTGCCTTGAACGCAATTCGTGGCGTCTGTCGTTTTGCTATAACCTCCAACTGCCGCAACACTCGCATAAGGTTTGCAGCATCACCTAGGATTACCGGAAGCAATGAAGTATCCGCAGCTTCGCAGAACTCGTCCGCTGTCGATTCCAGAGTGTAGTCCCGTCTACTCTTGTTGGAGCAAATCGTAGCTCCCCGCAGTGGGCCACCCGAAACGTCCGCATCAGCGTGAGCAGCTTGTTGAACAAACGTCTCACCCGCAATGGTCTTCTGATCCTGAATTTCGCGGGCGCTCATGATGGAACCCCTTACCTTCCAGGCCGCAGGTTACTTCTGCCCAGTGCTCACTGCTGACGGAAAGCTGGATTGCGCGCCGAAATAACACTCAATGGATTGCAACTTCCCGTTCTTGATTCGGAGATACTCCACGTTCCGGAACGATTTACCGTCCTTGGTGTGGCAAAGATACTTCACAAAAGCGTCCTCCGCGCCCGTGGTGATTCGCTCCAGGTCAAAATGTCCAATGAAATCGATCTGTGTTTCCCAGCATCGCGTTTTGAAAGTGCTCTTGCTGATGTGGTCGTCGCCGGCCGCGCTGGTAAAGGTGAAGTTATCGGCGAGCAGGCTATCCACTGGGCCCCAGTCTTTCTTCTCCCAGGCTGCTTACCACTTCCGGATTACCTCCTCGTTCCCTAAGTTCTGCTCTCCCAATACGCTGGCACTTGCCGGTCCCGGCAGACTCACGGCACCAACCAGCACGCAGGCTCCCGTTGCCAGGAGACTCCTGCGCGACACTGCGGTCCTTGTCACTGTCATCGTCCGTTCTCCTTTTCATGATGTAGTTTGAAGCGATTCGCCCGATCGCAATGTTGACTGTCCAAGCATACGAACCGGTTGGTATGTAATAGTGCCAAACTGCTCCTTGAGACACCGATGCGATCAACCTCGCTTGCGGTTGCCCGGCGTGCGCAAGGATCGCAGCCAGTCCACGATGTTTCTGATCCCCGCTTTCATCAGTTTCGGATCCTGAGCATTCTTCGCCATCGAGCCATAGCCTTCGACCATCGCAATCAGTAAGCCGGCGGCCTCAGTGGGGTTCACGTCGCGGCGAATCCTTCCGTGGGTCTGGCCCTCTCGCAAAGCCGAGGCAACGGCCTCCCGCCAGGCATCGAAGATTATCGCCAGCCGCTTCCGGAATCCCGCGTCAAGAGGAGACATTTCCTGCGCCAGATTGTTCAACTGGCAGCCGCCCCGTACATCCGCGGGCCGAACCGGTATACGTTGAACAGCGCCGATCAAAGCGTCGATAGTGTCCTTGCCGCTCAGTAGAGGGCGCACCCACTTGCCGCGGACGTCGGGCCCGATGATCTCATCGATGACGGCGTGTCCCAGGTCTTCCTTGCTGTCGAAGTGGTAGTACAACGCGCCCTTGGTGACCCCAGCTACGGCCAGAATGGTGTCCAGGCTGGCACTCTGGAACCCCGATCTGTAGATCTCGCGAGATGCCGCCTGCAGCAAACGCTCCCGCGTGCGCTCAGAATCGCGCAGCCTGGTCGCTCTATGCTTCGGATTCTCGCGTGCTTTCAACATACCAATGAGTATGTATGTTAAATCATCGGAAATCAATCGCAATTGATCAGCCTGACTTTTGGCTGCTGACGTTCTCGAATTTCATAACCTCTCGCCTGTGTGTGTGAAAAGTTGGAGAAACAGTCCCCCTAGCCGTTTTGGGATCGTCCAAGGAGGTTGTTAGTCTGCCACTCTGTTTCGAGATCTGAAACATTGGGGCTGTTTTGTCACGTAATTCTTGTGAACGTGGAACACCACATGCTTCCTCGTTGTTGCCCAGCACAGGAATTTGTGAAGTTGTGAGCCAATTCTGCTCTCAATTCCACACTAACTGTCCGAGCGCCGAGTGGTACCTGACGTAAATCGCCAGTCATCCCGGCACCACGACCTTACCGGAGGAAAAGACTAGATATGAGAACGCTTAGACAGTTGCGGAATTTCTGGATACTCGGGGTTGCGACGATGGTTCTGTTTTGCTTCAACAATGCGGTTGCGCAAACCCACTACAAAGTTGAGGATCTGGGCGTCCAGAATCCTGACAACCTGGGCATGCCCATGGGCCTCAATAATTACGGCTGGACGCTCAACATGGAGCAGTTCCTCGATCCCTTCAGCCTTTCCACCGAGTTCCCGGCCGTGTCAGGCACGGACTCAATCACCATCGACCACCTCAACCTCGAACTCGGCACCCTGGGCGGCGCCAACAGTTCGATCAATTGGAACGGCATCAACGACAACGGCGAAGCCGTCGGTATGTCCGAGACATCTGCTTTAGATCCGAATGGCGAAGACGTTTGCCTTTTCGGCACACACCACATTTGCCTTCCGTTTCTGTGGAAAAACGGCGTCATGAGCGCTCTGCCAACCGTGGGCGGCGTTAACGGGCAGGCCAGCGCCATCAATAACCGCGGACAAGTCGCAGGGTATGCGGAAAATGGTACCGCGGACTCCACATGCCCCCCCGGCACGGAGAATTTCATGGTCGACCTCCCCGTGATGTGGACAAAAGGCAATGCCCAGCCGCTTCCTACCGTCGGTACCGATAAAGACGGCGTCGCATTCGGCATCAACAATCAAGGTCAAGCCGTAGGCTACTCGGGAACCTGCATCGCAGCGAATTACGCCGTATTGTGGGAAAACAGCACTGCCACCCAGCTTCCGGACCTCGGAGATCCGGGCGCCATCGCCTTCGAGATTAACGACCGCGGCCAAATTGTTGGGCAAGGCATTAACTCTGACGGAGTACCCCTGGCCGCTCTTTGGGAGAACAATACAGTCACAAGCCTCGGCGGCGGCGACCTTCCGCCGGGAGATGTTTCCTCCTTTGCCACCAGCATCAATAACCGGGGCCAGGTGGTGGGAAGCTCCTTTAACTCCGACAACGCCAGCTGGTCCCACGGCCTCCTCTGGCAGAACGGCGTGATGTACGACCTTAACACTCTATTTCCGGAAACTTCCCACCTCTTCGTAGTTAACGCCAGCAACATCAATGACAGCGGACAAATCGCCGGTATGGCGTTGGAGACGGTCGGGCCACACGCCTACCAGATCGTCCACGGCTTCCTGGCAACCCCGGTAAAAGAAGACATGGGCAAGTCGATAGCGGACGTCGTACGTACGCATCCGGAATTCAATTTGCCCGCGGCGCACGTTGGCAAGCAGCTTTCGCCGAGGTCCGCACACTGCTCAATCCACGATAAAGGCATTTTCTGAGCTTCCGCACCATGTATTTCAGCCATACGCCCCCGAAGGCGCAGGGCCGGAGATCGTGCCGGAACAACATGGGTCACGCGAGTATCGAGTGACCCATGTTGTTTCAACCCCATGGTCTAACTCATTGAAGAATAAATAAGTTACAACTAACTCATTTAAATTCAAAGACCTGGCGGAAATCCCCCGCTAATCTAGGATTCTAAAAGACCGGGACTTGGAGGGGTAGTCGATTCGCCCCCAGTGACCAACATCACAATTTCAGGTGATCAATGTCACCGCGAAGCGTACCGCTCTCCCCTTATCGTTGCCTCGTGGGTGAGCGTTAGCTCCCAGTTCAAGTAGGGGTGAAACTTCTTATGGCTTCCTCAAACGGCAATGGGCATGCGAATCAAGCGACCAAGAACAAGCCGCGACTGATTTTCTGGGAGTTAACCAAAGGCTGCAATCTCCGCTGCATCCATTGCCGCGCCACAGCCACCGAACTGAGCGCTCCCTCCGATCTATCCACTGAAGCGGCCCGCGACATCATCGACCAGATTGCCGCTGTGTCCACTCCCATCCTGGTGTTGAGTGGCGGCGAACCGCTCTTCCGTTCCGATATTTTTCAGCTCGCGCGTTATGGCACCGACAAGGGATTGCGCGTAGCGCTGGCCACGAACGGCACGCTCGTAACCAAGCATGTAGCGCGCATGATCGTCGATAGCGGTGTGCAGCGCGTAGCCATCAGCCTCGACGGCGCCGATGCCGAGACTCACGACACTTTCCGCGGCATTCCCGGAGCCTTCGAGGCCGCCATCGCCGGTTTCCGCAATCTGAAAAATCTCGGCATGTCGGTGCAGATCAATACGACGATTGCCCGGCACAACGCTCATCAGCTTCCCGCTGTCCTCGATCTGGCAAGGTCCATCGGAGCCGACGCGCTGCACACGTTCCTGTTAGTGCCCGTAGGTTGTGGCGTGGATATCGCCGCCGAGCAAATGGTTCCTCCCGAAGAATACGAACGCATGCTGAACTGGTTCTACGATCGCTCGCTGGAAGGTGGCATCGAACTGAAGGCAACCTGTGCGCCGCACTACTTCCGAGTAGTGCGCCAACGCAGAGCCGCCGAACACCGTTCCGAGGCCGCAGCAGCCGCAGCCCACGCCGCTCCACCAGCAGTAGAAACGGCAAAGCCAGCCATAGGCGCGACCGAAATGACGATGCCCGGCTCAACTGGCATAGAGCTGAAGCCTCAAGCTCTAGGTCAGCCCGTAGGACACCCCGGAGGTCACCCGTCCGACATGAACGCCATGACCAAAGGCTGCCTGGCCGGAACCGCCGTGTGTTTCATTTCTCATCAGGGAGAGGTTTATCCCTGCGGTTACTTGCCCGCCCTAGCCGGAGATTTGAGAAAGCAGCCCTTCGCCGACATCTGGCAGAACTCGGTGGTCTTCAACGAACTGCGCGACACCAACAACCTGCAGGGAAAATGCGGCTGCTGCGAGTTCCGCAACGTATGCATGGGTTGCCGTGCACGCGCCTACGCCGCTACCGGAAACTATCTCGATGAGGAACCGTTCTGCGTCCATCAACCCAAAGCAAACGAACTAAAAAAAGGGATAGAGATTACACCGGTGGGAGCGTCGCGCTAAACCGGTGCGAGTAAAGTCATTGAATCAATCGAAGTATTGCATTACCATATTGAAAATCTAATTACTCATGATTCAAAGCATTAATCGAGCCAAATGACCCCGCTTAGCGTGTAATCCCACAATCCAAGCTCGAAAAGTCTACTTCTTTTCTGTGCATAACCTCCCTAACTAACTGAAAACTTTGCAGGTTTCTGGCGAAATGGCGATTTTGGCCCGCCGTGTGCTCTTACGTACGTGGCAGCGGTCTGCCGGGAGCTGAAATCTTGGAACCGACTCTAATGGTTGTGGGGCTGAACTACCGTACTGCTCCGGTGGCCGTGCGCGAGCGCTTCTGGATCGACGAGAGCCGCCGTCACGATGCCCTGGCAAAGCTGTCTGACGCTGAGGGTATCGAAGAGGTTATCGTACTCGCCACCTGCACCCGCACGGAGTTTTGGCTGTGGGCGGGCGATGTTACTCTCGCCGCCAACTCGGTCATGCGCTTGCTTGGCGCCTCCTACGGACTCAAGCTCTGCGAGTGGAAACACTTCTATCGCCTGCTCGATGAGGCCGCCCTCCTGCATATCTTCCGCGTCGCTTCCAGCCTCGACTCCATGGTGGTAGGCGAACCGCAGGTCGTCACCCAGGTAAAAGAAGCGTGGGGGCATGCGCAGAAAGCTAGAGCCACCGGCCGCTTCCTGGATGCCGTGTCGCAAAAAGCACTGATCGTCTCCGAGCGTGTGCGCACCGAGACGGCCATCGCCAAGACCGCGATTTCGGTTCCTTTTGCTGCCGTGGAACTCGCACGCCAAATTTTCGGCACTCTCGAAAACAAGAAAGTGCTGGTGCTGGGCGCGGGCCAATTGAGCGAGCTCTCCGCCCGCGAGTTAATCAATCAGGGAGCCAGCTCCACCCGCGTGAGCGTCGTCAATCGCACCCTGGAGCACGCGGCCGAACTGGCGGCCAAGCTCGGTGGCGTTGCCATCCCATTTGAAGAGCGGAGGCAACACATGGCCGACGCCGACATCATCATCAGTTCGACGTCCTGTCCCCACACCGTTCTCAACCGCGTGGAAGCAGAGGAAATGGTACGCGGGCGCAATATGAAAGATCGGCCGCTGGTGATCGTGGATATCGCCATGCCGCGCGACATCGACCCCGCCGTTCGCACCGTAGAGGGCATCTCCCTGTTTGACTTTGACGACCTGGAGAGCGTGGCCGACCACAACGCCAGCCAGCGTGAAGCCGCCGTCGCCGAGGCTCAGAAGATTCTGCAGGTCGAGGCCCAGGGGTTCCGGCGCAAGCTGGTGGCGGAGCATGTCGTACCCACCATCGTCGCGCTACGCCTGCGTCTGGACGAGATCTGCGGCAAGGAACTGGATACCTTCTGCCTGGAGAACGGGCCGTTCTCCAAGGATCAGGATGAAATGTTGCACGCCGTGCTGGCGCGCATGACGCAAAAGATCGCTGGTTCGCTGGCCCGCGAACTCAAGGAACTCCCCGAGAAGGTTGAGCAGGAACAACTTACTACCGCCTTGCAGCGCCTGTTCCACCTCAAGACCGCCGCTGCCGGACCACACACTATGGCCGACGGCAAGTCGGCATAGCCGGCAGCATCTGCCGAATCACACGCCATGGCTAAGGGAGCCTAAACTCGATCAAGCAACGTAAATAACCTCCTGAGGCACGCGCTTGGTTCATCGCGTAATCGGCACTCCCAAAAGCGTAAGACTTTTATTCCCTCCGACCGCAGAGCTCTTCGAATCTGAGCGTCTCTGCGCTTGTTGCGGGCCAGTTTCTTGATCCAGTACGGGCGGTTCGTCTTCGGGGTGTGTCCGCACCTGGGACATCCGTGCCAAAAACAGCCGTCGACGAAAACCGCAACGCGCCTGCGTGGAAAAAAGAAGTCCGGGCATCCCGGCACGTCTATTGCGCGAACCTTCCAACCAGCGATCCCGTTTCTGATCAGGTGTGCTCGCAAGCGTAGCTCCGTCGTTACGTTGGAACTCGCCTTGATTGCCCGCATGTTCCGGCTGCGACTTGGTGTTGTGTTGAAAAGGTACTGCATGACCTGACCACAGCTCAGGATGAGCTGCCCTAGTTTACAATTTGTCCGATACTCGGGGCTGCCCACCATGCCGATAGAAACTAAGCTAGTCGAGATTAAGGATTTGCTATTTGACCCGCATAACCCCCGTTTGCCCGAGCCGCAGGGAAAGGATCAAAAGGAGATATTTCGTTTCCTTGTTGACGACATTGGGGTCGAGGACGTCATGCAATCGATCGCCGCCTCGGGGATTATCGACGGCGACCCTATCATTGCTAAAGAGGCGGGCGATAACCAGCACTTCTTTGTGATTGAAGGCAACCGTCGCCTTGCAGCTCTAAGGCTCTTGAATGGGGAGAAGATCAGCGACGGTGAAACGGAGCCGAACGTTCCCGAAGTCACGCCCGCCCTCAAAGCCTCGATAGGAAAAGTCAAAATTCAGTTAGGGTGGCCCGAGGCCAATATAGACGCGTACCTCGGGTACAAGCATGTGACGGCAACTCGCCAGTGGCCCCCGGAAGCCAAAGCAAGATTCGTCATCGGCAGGGTCAAGGGCAATTTCTCCCCGGAGATTCTTGCTGACTTCGCCAAGAGGCTGGGGACGGATTCTCCGACGTTGCGCAGGTGGGTGGTTGCGTTTTTGACGCTAGAGCAGGCGAAGAAGGCTGGACTATTCGATCCGCAGGAAGCGCCGGGCAAAAGGTATTTTGGGACTTTCTATACCCTGCTCGGCAGCCAGCAAGTGCAGACCTTCCTCGGGCTGAAGCCCGACCCGGTCACCGAAACTCCGGTTGCCGACGATCACCTGCCCAATTTGGGAGAGTTTATCGCATGGTCGATTGGCACGAAGAAGGATCCCCCGGTTGTCAACAGCAGGAAGCAGCAAAAACTCGAGGCGGTCCTGGCGAGCCCACCCGCTCTTGACTACTTCCGTGCGAAACGCAACTTGGATGCTGCTGTTCTTTACACCGAGTACAACGCCAACGAGGTGAGCCTGAAGCTTCTGAACTCCGCCTACGGTATTGAGGAGTGCTTGCCGAAGTTATTCGACGTACGTGCGGAGCCTAGTGTGGTTAAAGCGATAAAAGCGCTGGATAACGCATACGAAAAACTGAAGCTTAACAGTACGACTGAAGCAACGAAGGCAACGAAAACGAGATGAAGGATATCCCGTATATCACGGATGTGGTCGAGTTCCGCATTTGGGCGACGGGAGATCCGTGTACGTTCAACACTCTGGAGGACGATCTGAGAGGGGCGATTGACCCGAACGACTATTCGGAAGACCTTCCTCAAAACGTGATGGATGAAATACAGGGGCGGCAGAGAATGTTAGAGGGGTCATATCCATTCGAGTGTGACGGATACAGCGTGCGCACGAGGGCCGGTAGCATCAATACATCTACATACCTCTTTTGCCTGGGCTTGACCCTGTTGCCACCCAGATTTATCGAGAGCGAGCAGCGCTCGAGGCAGTTTGAGACAATTGCAATGAACGCCGCTGCTGGATTTTTCGGTGGTGCGGCGCTGAGAATCGGTGCGCCTTGGCGAGACGACGAGACGCCGGACTACCGCGCTCTGCTGAAGCGTGTGGTTGGCCTCATCCCCGAGCTCGGAAAGAACATTCGGGATGCGGCGCCGGATGGCGGCGATGGCGGCTGGGACGTCCTTGTCGTGAAGGACTTCAAGGACAGAATGATCCCCCGGCTTATTGCCCTCGGCAACTGCGCCACCGGACTGACAAACTGGAAAAGAAAGGGTAAGGAAACAGAGCCCGATTACATCTGGACGTTTTTCGCCCACACGCCAAGGAGCGCCATCTTGACCTTCTTCGCTGTTCCGTTCGTCATGGACGAAGATGCCCGCCTGCGAAGGATAACCGCGAGCAACATGACTTTTGACAGATTCCGCATATGCGAGCACGCCCCAGAGTCATCGCGGGACGTCGCCGATTGGGTTGAATCGACACGTGCGGCAGCGCTGGAAATTCCCTTTAACTAAACAAGCGCCGGACCGGATAATCCCGCGGCCACTGCGGAGAAAAGCGGCGGCGGGACCGCGTTTCCTATCATCTGGAAACGTTCCCTTACGGTCCCAGCGGACCATCTGTAAGAGCAAGGGAAGCCTTGCAGCGCCGCACATTCCTTGTACGCAAGCCGACGGGCGAGGCCTCGATAGGAAAACTTCCAATGATCCGTGTGCACCCGCTCTAACGGCGGGCTGCTCGGGTGAAGAGGCACGTGCCGCCAGTGTCCCACGATGCACGGACTCGGCTCGTCCCATTCATATCTTCGCCGTCTCGAAAGGTAATACCAGTGGAACGGCTCGGCGTTGAACTCCCCTTCCGGCCATTCGGGAAAACCATCCAGCACATCGCGTTGCGTGTTGTGCTCGTACATTCGTCCCGGGCCGTGTGTTGGTTTCGGGAACTCATACTCAAACGCTTGGTCGGAACGAGCGCCCACCAGAAAAACTCGGCGACGATTTTGGGCAACCCCATAATCTTTAGCATTCAGGACGGACCATTTCACGCGGTAGCCCGCTGCCCGGTAGCGGATTAGCTGGTTGCTCAGCAGGTCTCGGTTTTCTCCGAATACCATCCCATTAACGTTTTCAACTATGAAGGCCTTCGGCAGAACATCACGCAGGACCCTATCGAATTCACGGTAAAGGAAATTTCGGTCGTCAGTCTTCCATTTGCGCTTGCCGCCTTGGGTGTAGCCCTGACAGGGGTAGCAGCCGACTAAGAGCTCCGCAGCTTTAAAGCTCGTGAAGTCGCGGATGTCTCCGCATTCAATGTTCGAGCCGTCAATGTTTTCTTTGTAAGTGTCGCATGCGGTTTGCCAGATATCGTTTGCCCAGACGATCTTGTACCCGAGCTTCTGCAGGGCGTAGTCGGACCCGCCGCATCCGCTAAAGAGTGAGATTGCCGTCTTTGTTGCCATGGCTTTCGCTGAACGATCGATTCTAGTGCGCGCGACGAATAAGGGCCATGAGTTTCCCATGGCCCCCCTCGGTTGGGATCATTATCTACCAGCCTCAACCAAAGTCAAACGCCCAAGCCGGCGTCCAAGAAATCCCACCCTCAAAGAAGCTCAAAACCAAAGAATCCGCCACGCAAAAACCCGTCCGCAAATGAACAAAAGGCGAACCTACAGTAAGCATCCGCCAAAAACGCCTCGCGTGTGGCAATCTAACCACAGCCCGGGCGCAGCACTATCAATGACTTGTGGCCGATTCCCCCTTCGCGGCATGACATACAGATTTGTACATACATAAATTGTAGTTACAAAACGTTTCACGTGAAACACTTTGTAACTACAACCGTTGTACATACAATTCGGCAAACCAGTCAAGCGGCAGTGGTGGACAAAAGAATGCCCACGAATGGGTACCACCCGCCTGAGTACGACCGCGATTGGGAGCTCACTAGGCCAGGCAGCGGGCTATCACCAGGGTGATGTCATCTTGCTGGTCGCTTCCACCGCTGAATTGCTGGACTGCCGCTACCACGGTTTGAAGAAGCGGTTCTACGGGAAGCTGACGATGGCTGGCAAGCGTATCGAGCAAGCGGGATGCGCTAAATTCTTCTTCGTCTGCGTTCTCGGCCTCGGTGACTCCGTCGGTGTAGAGGACCAGCATGTCACCTGGGGCTAGCTGAACTTCTGCTGTCTCGCATTGCCAGGCTTCGAACAATCCCATCACGGTGCAGGTGGAACTCAGCCACTCTACTTTTGGTGTCTCACCCTGCGAGCTTGCGCTGGCACGCAGCAGGAGTGGCGAAAGATGTCCACAGTTGGCGTAGCGGAGCTTGCGGGTGGAATCGTCGTAGTCGGCAAAAAATAAAGTGGCGTAACTGGCATCGCCGCTATTCTCGTAGAACAAACGGTTGACCGAAGTGAGCAGCCGCGGGAGATCGTCGACGGCGATCGCGTATTGACCGCGCAGGTTGGCTTGCAGATTGGCCATCAGCAGGGCTCCGGAGACGCCTTTGCCGGCTATGTCGGCTAGCACTAATGCAAGGCGGCCGGGACGAAGCTCGAGAAAGTCGTAGTAGTCTCCTCCTACTTTGCGGGCCTGGATGCAGGCGCCGGTGTATTCGAGGGTCTGCATGGCGGGCAGCTTTTGCGGGAAAAGGCGGGCTTGCACTTGGCGGGCAATTTCCATTTCCTGAGCGGCGCGGCGATCGGACTCCATGCGCTCGGCCATTTTTTCCGCTAGACGAATGTTCTCTAGCGCGATGCCGACTTGGGCGGCTACGGAATCTAGGAGGCGCTTGTCTTCGCCGGAATACGGTTCCTCGGATAAGCGCTGGCCTAGAACTAGCAAGCCGATGAGGTTGTTGTCACGTCCAAGGATTGGCACCAGGCATTCGGGCGCGAGCGGCGCCAGTGCGGTTAGCTCTTCGGCGCCGGAGTCGAAGGGCGCTTCCCACGCTTTCCCCCGGCTTGCAAGTTCGACGAAAAGCGGTGCGCTGGCGGACAGCGTTGCGAGCGGCGCGGGGAGCGTGTCGGAGATCGCGGACAGCCGGTCTTTATCTTTGCCGTTGCCATTGCCGGATTCGAGGTAACACGCCAGGGATTTTGGGTGCAGCGCTTCGCTCACATGGCGCTCGATGAGCATCGCCAGTTGGTTACGGTCGCCCACGGTGCGGGTTTTTTCGGCGAGGTCATGCAAGATGGTGCGAGAGTCGTACGCGCTGCGAAAGAAGGCGCGGTCGATGCGCATGGTTCCCTGCTTCACCAAAGGCGACGATGTCCAGACCAGGACAACGCCAAACACGGCGCTCAAAGCCATGCCCATATTCGTATCCGCGTGGAGGAATCTTGAGAAGACGTGGGTGAAGAGCGCGATGGCGGAAGCCGCAACCAGGAACATCAAAACGATAAAGCCCCGCTGCACCAGAACGTAGCGCGCACTGCGCCGCAGCAATACTGGAATTCCCATCACGCGGTGTTTCACCACCGCGTACGCGAAGGAGAGAGGATAGAGGAACAAAACGAGTACCAGTACGGTATCGACCCAGAAAGAAGGGCTGTAGCCGAGGAAATCCATCGCCATTTTTTCGAGCACGATGGGCACGACACCGGCCACGGTTCCCAATAGAATCACGCGTGATTTGCCGCGCGCTTCTGGAGGGACGGCGGCCATGAAGGAATTTTGCGCCAGGGAGATCAAGCCCAGGATCACTAAGTCGTAGTTCAAGGCAGCGTTGATGTAATTCGCATTGCGGCTGCCTACCAGGTGCGCGACCAGAGGTGGAAGAGTGGGAAGCCCAGTCCGCAAACCCGGAATGACAATACAAATTCCGAACAAAAGCCCCACCCACTTCAACCACGGTAAGCGTTTATCCAAAGGCGACTGCACCGGGAACACAGCGAAGAAAAGATAGAAGAGCGGAGCCAGCATTCCCGCAAACAGGGCGCGAAAAGTGAAAGTGAAGGAGCGGATGGGCGGGGAGAGAATTCCGGAATTGAAAAGACTGGGGGCTGCGGCAAAGGCGCAGAACAGCAATGCCAGAAGCCATGCAGTCGGTTCCTCCAGCCGCAAGAAAAGGACGGTAAACGCGACCAGAAGAAAAGGAATGGGGAATGATCCGGTGATCTGCTGGGCGGAGGATCTGGCCAAAGACTCAGACGCTCCCGCGGTGGAGACAGCCCGAAAGACGCCATGCAGAATCAGCGGCTGCGGATCACCGGCACGCTCCACGGCCAATTCCACCGAGTCCCCGGGACGACCACGAAGATAGGCTTCATCGGAGGCAATGTCGGTTTCGAGCGGGCGCCCGTTGATGCCAATCACGTGGTCGCCAACACGCAGGCCGGCGCGTTCAGCCGGGCTTCCTGCCATCACATCTTCGACTGCCTGACAGTGTGTGGTCTCGTCATACTGAGGATTGTGTTGGGTATTGAAGCCGAGTTCTACCTGCGGTCCCTGGTGACGCACGGCGTACATCCAGAGGGAACCGTAGAGGATGGCAACCACGGCAAACAGGGTTGCCAAGGTCGCCAGAAGCGGTCTTCGGAATGACGCGTGGTCGGTCATGATTTTCAGTTGTCAGCGATTGTAGTTGACGGTGTGGCACGGAGTCTTGGGCTGCGGAAAGCACCTTTTCCGGCGCCACCCAAAATCAAAAGCAAAATCCTTTGCTGTCCGCTGCCGTGGAATCCCACCTTTCGAAAAGCGCGAAAGGTGGGGCACCCGGCTCTTCTTTTATTATTCTTCTTTTATTGCTCTTCGGCGGCGCTGGTTTGCACGCCTTCGTCGTCGCCTCGGATCAGGCCGAATTTCTTCAGCTTGTAACGGAGCGCGTCCCGGCTGATGTCGAGCAACTTGGCGGCGTGGGTCTGGTTGCCGTGGGCCTGGCGCATGGCTAACTCGACCATGGCGTGCTCCACTTCTTCGAGAGATGTGCCGCCCTCTGGGATGTAGAGCCTGGGGAGGGATCGGCCGTTGGGCAAGGCCTGTCCACCATCGCTGGGAGAGGTGCGTTCGAAGAGCGTGCGGCCGCCAGATTCTCCTACTGAGAAGGGGAGATACTCGGGACGGAGAAGCGGCTCGTCTTCGAGAATCATGCCGCGCTCGATAGTGTTTTTCAGTTCGCGGACATTGCCGGGCCAGTTGTGACTGAAAATGAGACGGCGGGTCTCATCGGTAATGCCGCGCACCGACTTTTTGAATCTGCGGTTGTAACGGCTGATGAAAAAATCTACCAGTGGAAGGATGTCTTCTTTGCGCTCGCGCAGGGGCGGGATGAAGATGGCGATGATGGCTAAGCGGTAATAGAGATCCTGGCGAAACTGGCCCTCGCGCACCGCTTTTTCCAGATCGCGGTTGGAGGCGGCGATCACGCGGACATCGACCTGCATGTCGCGGACACCGCCCACGCGGCGAATGACTTGATCTTCGAGCACGCGCAGTAGTTTCGCCTGCAGAAGCGGAGAGAGTTCGCCGATTTCATCGAGAAACAAGGTACCGCCATCGGCGGTCTCGAATAGACCCTTCTTCATCTGCTTGGCATCGGTGAAGGCGCCTTTTTCATGACCGAAGAGTTCGGCTTCCATCAGGGTTTCGGGGATGGCCGAGCAGTTGATGGCTACGAAGGGCTTCTCCTGGCGCGAACTTTCGTAGTGGATGGCTTTCGCGATGAGGTCTTTGCCGGTGCCGCTTTCACCTTGAATCAGGATGGTGGTGGCTTCGCTGGAGGCGACCTTGCGGACAAAGTTCATGAGCTCGGTCATTTTGGGGGAGACGCTGACCACGCTGTCATAGCCGGATACGCGGCGGACTTCGCCGCGCAAAGCCTGAACCTCAGTACGCAGACTGGTGGCTTCGAGCGCGTTTTTGATGGTGATGTGGAGCTCGTCGAAATCGATGGGCTTGCCGACGAAGTCGTAGGCGCCTAGTTTGAGCGCGGCTTTGACGTCGTCAAGCTGGGGGTCGGCGGTGATCATGATGACGGCGCGGGCATCGCCGTTTTTCTTGAGCTGATCGAGCACTTCGATGCCGCTCAGGTCGGGCATGCGAACATCGAGCAGGACGAGATCGGGCGATTCGCGCTGCGCCAGCTTGAGCCCAGGCTCGCCGGAATCGGCCTCGATGACGTTGTATCCCCACTCTTCGCACTTCTGGCGAAGCGACCAGCGCACCAGGCGCTCGTCGTCTACGATCATGATCTTCTCGGCAGGCATCCCCTGTGTAATTTACTACGAATTAGAGGAGAATGCTCTGGCGAGTGGGGGCGCACGCTCAGCGGCTAAACAGTAGAAAGACTCGAATTCCCACGTCCGCCCCTAAAGGGAATTTGATTTGAAACGACTTGCGGTATCGCTAAAGCGATACCCTGATACGAAACTCAGTTTTTCAGCAGACTGCGATTAGGAAGCTGCGGCCTGAGGGGCGGGCATTTGAAAGGGCAGCAGGACGGTGAAGGTGCTTCCCTTCCCGACTACGCTGGCAACTTCGATGTGGCCCTGATGTTCTTCGACGATGCGGCGAGCCAGCGAAAGGCCTAGACCCGTGCCATTGCCCTTGGTGGTGTAGAAGGGGCGGAAAATGTGTGCCAGGTGCTGAGGCGCGATACCCTTGCCACTGTCGCTGACCGCCACGCTGGCGTGTTTGTCCCGGGAACCGATCTCGACGCGTATTTCGCCCGCGCCATCCATGGCCTGGACTGCGTTCAGGAGGAGGTTCAGAAGGACCTGGTGAATCTGATCGCTGTCGTGCTCGACTTCGGGCAGATTGGGCGCCTGCAGTAGTTCGATTTTGATGGGCTTGGAGAGCACCTGCTGGCGAGCCAGCATTACGGCGTGTTCTACCGTGGTGTTGAAGTTGCTGCGGCAAATCTGCGGAGGATGAGGACGCGCGGTTTCGAGAAGATCGGTCAGGATGCGGTTGATCTGCACGATTTCTAGGCGAACATCCTTGACTACGGCGCGTGCCGGGCTGGTCGCGGGGAGATCGCGAGAAATAATTTCGATGACGCCGGCGATTCCAGCGAGCGGGTTGCGTATCTCGTGGGCCAAGCCGGCGGCTAACTCGCCGAGGGTGGCCAGATGTTCGGCGCGGGACATCTGGGTGCGATGGAGGAGATCGATTTCCTCGCGGCTCTCGCGGAGCTGGCGCATCATGGTATTGAAGTTGCGGCCGAGATCTCCGATTTCGTCGTTGCGGCGGGAGAAGCTGACCGCGACGTCGAGGTCGCCTTCACTGACCAGCGCAATCTTCTCCTGCAATTCGACCATGGGACGCTGAATGAAAAAGGCCAGCGCGCCGATGGAGACTCCGCAGATGACGATGGCTCCGGCACCGGCGACCATCAGTATGGCGTGGCGTTCGCCGTTGCGAAACGATACGGTCGCAAGAATAAACAGCAGCATCCCCACCAGGAGTACGAAGACCACCGGCAAGATTGCCTTGAGCTGCCAGTTGAAACGTACGGAACTCAAAGGGGAATCCTCCGCCTGCTGTGAACGCTTGT
This sequence comes from uncultured Acidobacteriaceae bacterium, assembly GCA_963785265.1. Lineage (GTDB taxonomy): Bacteria > Acidobacteriota > Terriglobia > Terriglobales > Acidobacteriaceae > Acidiflorens. The sequence continues at coordinate 482,689 of CAWAUN010000002.1, forward strand.
GGGTTGTGGGCTCAACACCGGTGTGGTCAGTGCCAGTGCCAGCGTGCTTGAAATCAGTGCGCTGAATTCCTCGTTGCTCAGCACCTGGGTGCTTGTTACCGTCCGACACATCCATAGGATGCAGGGCCGTCTCCGCGGGTTGAGGCTGGCTAAGCATACGCGTGCAATCCGGGGAGCAAGTATGTGACACCGAAGAACGTAAACATGACTACCACAAATCCAAAGATGGCAAAGTACGCGGCGCGCCGGCCACGCCATCCCCGAGTGATGCGCATGTGCAGATAGCCGGCGTAGACCAGCCAGGTAATTGCGGCCCAGGTTTCTTTCGGATCCCAGCTCCAGTAGGAACCCCAGGTTTGGTTCGCCCAGTAGGCTCCGGAAGCGATCATGAGAGTGAGCAGGGGGAAGGCAAGGCAAATGGTTTTGTAAGTGATACGGTCGAGGGCGTCGGCGGTGGGCAGAGAGCGCTCCAGATCGGGCCGGCGCCAGAGCAGCAGGAGATAGAGAAGAGATATGAAGACGCCGCCTACCAGGCCCGACAGTATGAATGGACTAGCGGCGAGGCTTGTCGGGAATAATCCGTCGGCGTCGAGCGATGGGTAACGGCCATCGCGGGCGCGCAGAATAAACATGACCAGCGTCATTACCTGAAGGAGAATACTGAGAAAGACGGCTCGGTTGGCGATCGCCAGGAAGCTATCGTCATTTTTCCAACGCGCGAAGGCGTAGAAGAAGAGCGGCGAGGCCACCACTAAAAGCGTCAACGCCATCAGCCAGCCGAGGTCGGGAACGCTGACGAACAAACGCACGCCCTTAGAGAGAAAAACTTCCGACTTCACTTCCGGATTCCAGGCGACCAGGTTCAGTGCGCCCCCCTTTTCGAAGCGGGTTAGAACTACGCCGGCGTAAATGGCCAGCGTGCTGGCGCTGGTTACGGCGAGGACCGTATCGGTCTTCAGATTGTCTTGAATCAGGAACATCATGGCCAGAGCAAAACTGAGCGCGCAGGCGGCGTAGGCGAGCATGGCCAGGGTCACATGGACATGCAGCCAGGTCGACTGCAACGCGGGAACCAGGGGATGGACTTCAGTGCGCAGCAATTGCATCAGCACCACGCCTACGATTGCCACCGGCATCGTGACCGTGCCAATCACCTTGACGCCGTATTTTTTTTCGGCGACCAAGGTGAGCACGGCTAGCGTCCAGACAAAGCTGAGGAGCATTTCGTAAACGCTGGAAAACGGCGCATGGCCGGATTCATACCAGCGATGGGCGATGGCTCCGGTATTGGCGAGCAAACCGAGCCAGGTGGAGAACGATGCGAACTTCAAGTACGACGGCGTGCCAGTGACTCCGAAGCCCAGGTATAGGGCGCCGGCTCCGGCATAAAAAATCAGCGTGGCAAAGAGCAGATTGTTTTCGTTCAGAAGATTGCCGCTTTTGACCACGTTCAGAAATGCCATGAAGAGCAGGAACGCAATGGCTAACCCCACCAGGACAATCAGGGTCATGCCAGTTGCCGGCTGCTGCTCTGCGTTTGCTCGTGCCATTACCATCCTCCAATAAGTCGATCGGTATCAGTTCGCCACGCTGGTCGCTTCGTGGACGCTGGGCGAGTTGCTGGGAACGGTCTTTCGTTTGAGTTCGAGTTCGGCTTCGACCTGCGTCACCAGATGGTCGAAGCGCTGCTCAAACGCGTCGCGATTGCGGTTCGCGCTTCCGCCGATCCAGAGCGTGCATTTGCCCGTCTGCGGGTCGCGAACCGGTACCACCCAAAACCGTATGTGAATTACGTAGAACACGAATGCCAGTCCAATACCCATCAGCACCACACCGGACCAGACTCCCCACTGTCCCGGTTCGTGCGAAACCTGCAATCCCGTGAAGTGGCCCATCTTCAGGTCGGTGGCCCCGATGTGGTAGGGCGCCTTCGAGTTGTCGGCGACATCCGGCATCGGCGGGAACCATACGTCGAAATCTTCTCCGGCCTTTTTCGATGTCACCACCAGATGGGCCGCCGGGTTTTCCAGATAATTCGACTTCTTGTACACCTGCCCGTCGCGAACAGCGTAGTCGGGAAAGAACTCAGCGAAGCGCACCGTGGTATCGGCGTCGAGTTGGTAGGTGCCGTTGACCGTCATTCCGAATTCCTGCTTCTCGCCGGAACCGCTGCTCGGGGTCGCCACCAACATCAGCTTGTCGACTTTGCCATTCGGACCGTAACTCGATTGATAAAAGCGGACGCCGTTATAGACGAGCGGGTCGTTCACAACAATTTCTTTTTTCTGTACATCGCGCCCGTCCGCGACCACGGCGAGCTTCGACCACCATTTTTTCGGAGTGCCGTCCTGATAGTTTTCCTGTCCGGCGGCATCGCAGCGAACGGCAAAGGGGAGCGTGCGGGTGCTGCCGTCGCGCAATTCGACAACATTCGAGGTCTGCCCCTCATTCAGACTGAGATAGGCGCGCCAGCCCCAGATGCCGTCCACGATCGTGCCAAAGAAAATCAACAGAAGGCTGGCGTGGACGATGTACACGGCGAGCTCGGAGATGCGGTGGCGCTCGGCGAAGATTCCGAATTGGTCTTCGCGGGAGTCTTTAGGAATGACGCGCTCGGGTTTGAATCCCATGCTATGCAGGGCACGCTCGGCCGCTACCAACCCCGATTCTTCGTCCGCGATAGCCAGCGATTTTTGGGGATACAAGGCGCGGCGAAAGCTGGCGTCGGGATATTTGTAAGGGCGTGAAAAATAGCGCCACGCGTTGGGAAAACGATCGATGGAAGCGGCTACGATGCAGAGACTGACCAGCGCCAACAGTCCGAGGAACCACCAGGCATGGAACACGTTGGTCAACCCGAGCGCGTCCAGTATCCGAAGCGCTTGCGGAGAGTAGGCGGCTTGCATCTCGTCGGCCTCCGTGGCCGGACGCTGCAGCACGACGGTTCCGGCCGCGGCGAGTATCACGACGAGAATCAAGAGAACTACGCCGGTCTGAATCGAAGCAATGGTGCGCCACAATTTGTGGGCAACTGCACGAAAATCTAGGGCCATATCCTCCCCCACTCTCCACCTTCAAATGCAACTACGACGCCAGACGAGGTATGGCTTGTAAACATCATATTTGATGCGTCTTAGCGGATGGGGCGACAATCGCGGCGAGGGCCGGTTTGGGCTAATTGGCGCACTCCGACCCAGTTCGACGGGGATTTCACACATCACAGTCGGGTGGTGATGATCCTCACAAACCCTTGTGATCATTGACGAAGGGCTAATGACGGGTGTCAGTGCCATCCAACTTGGGGCATTTGACCGACGATGCTGTGGCAGAAGGCCCATCGCGGTTCATAATTGGAGTCAAAATCCTTCTCGCTTAATGGCGTGATGTCCTTTCAAACCGCTATTGTTCAGTTGCTTACGCGCCGGTTGCGATAGGCAACAGTTCTTTTGTGATACGGTAACGTTCGTGCACACGCACCCACTTGGAGGCCGTGTGAGATTGTTCCCCCGTCGCGTTTGGTTCCGTCCGGAGCTCGCAAATCGTGAGATCGCGAGTCAAGGCGACCGCCCTCTTTTTATTATTGTTCTGATTTTGTTTGCGCTGGTTGGGCTCCTGATTTCGCGCTCCGCCGCCGCCGTGCACCCCGTTCCTTTGGATAAGAATGTCGACGGGGCCAAGTGCCTCGAATGCCACGAGGACAAGTCGAAGGGCAAGAACGTCCATTCGGCTATTGCGATGGGCTGTCTGAGTTGCCACGAGGTGCGGGTTAATAAGGATGTGACGCGGGTAAAGCTGATCACAACCACTCCCTACGGACTCTGTCTCACCTGCCACGCCGACAAGGATGCAGCCCAAATGAAGGGCACAGTTCATCCTCCTGCGGTCCGCGATTGCCTGAAGTGCCACGACCCGCATACGTCGGACAACAAGAACCAACTGCTGAAGGCAACCGCCGGCGACAAAAAAGAGAATCTCTGTCTCACTTGCCATACCCAGGGCCTGAATGTTCCGGAAAAAGGCAGCCGTCACGCTGCTCTCGACATGGGTTGCGACACCTGCCACGTTACGCACAAGTCGGGAGCGGAACCGACGACGGAAAACCGCTTTCACCTGACGAAGGACGCGCCGGCGCTATGCGTGGATTGCCACGATCCGAAGGATGCCGGCTTGCAGAAGGCGCATCAAAACCAGCCGTTTGGAACCGCGAACTGCCTGCAGTGCCATGACCCGCACCAATCGGCGGCGCCGAAGCTGATGGCGAAGTTCACCCATCCGCCATTTGCGGAAAAGAGTTGCGATACCTGCCATGCGCCGGCCAAAGATGGCAAAGTTGTTCTGACCCAAGCGAACGTCAAGGACCTTTGCGTTATGTGCCACTCTGACAAGGCGGAGCAGATTGACAAGGCGAAAGTGCAGCATCCTGGCGCTGCCGGAGATTGCACGGACTGCCACAATCCGCACGCCAGCGCTTACCCGGGTTTGCCAAAGACGGATCCGGTTAACATTTGCCTGGGTTGCCATAGCGAGATCGCCGACCTGGCTAAGAAAGCCGTCCATCATCAGCCCGCATTCGTGCAGGGTTGCGCGATCTGCCACGATGGACACGGCAACGACAATGAGCATCTGCTGCGCGTGAACGGTACGAACAAACTGTGTCTGGAGTGCCACGGGCCCGACGTCAAGCCGAAGAAGCTTGAAAGCGAGCACATGGTTGCGATTTTCGACGGCAAGGTGGAATTGCCGGAGGATTATTTTTCGAAAGTACCGATTCTGCCCCTGAAGTACAACCTGGGTCACCCGGTTGACCGCCATCCGGTGTCAAACGTCATGGAAGCGACCGATATCACTAAGGTCAAGGTCGCGATTACGTGTCTGACCTGTCATCAGCCGCATGCTTCGGCTAAGCCGGGCTTGCTGGCGAAAGACCAGGCCAACGACTCGATGTTTTGTGCGAGTTGCCACAAGGCTCTCCCCAAATAGGGAGAACTGATAGGGAACGATGGCGGAGATTCGGTGATTGAAGATCGATGATGATGCAAAGATGGAGATGAAGATGATTGGAAAATTACACAATTCGGTTCTAACACGAAACGGAAAGCTCGGAATGGCGGTATTGGCGATGCTGCTGTTGACGACTTCACCGGCTGCCTTCGCGGATAAGAAGAAAGACCAGCCGCCGCCGCAGAAGAAGGTTTCGGTTCTCGACGTGATCGACAAGTCGAAGGTCGTGTGGCCGCAGCCGCCAATGATCGCGCGGGTGAAGTATCTGGACTATTTCGCGGGCGAAAAGCTTCCTGACTTCAGCGCTCAGACCACAAAACCAAAGAGCAGCTGGATGGATCGGCTGGCTGGCACCAGCGAGCAAAAGACCGACAATCCCCTAAAGAACCATTTCTTCATGGGTGAACCGCATGGGCTCGCGGTTGATTCCAAGGGCAGGCTCTACGTCGCCGATGGCAAGGTGGGGGCTATTTTCATCATCGATCCGGAAACCAAAGACACGACGATGATCAAGAACGGCAAGGATGCCAGTTTCGCGCTGATCAATGGATTAGCGATTGACGATTCCGACCGGCTTTTCGTCTCCGATTCTCAGGCTCACCGGGTTCTGGTTTTCGACAAGAATCACAAGGGCGAGGCCGCGATCACGCAGGGGCTGGTCACTCCGGCTGGCATGGCGATCGATAACGAGAATCGCTTCCTTTATGTGGCCGATATTGGACTGGATCAGGTACTGGTCTATGATGCCGACAATCTCACGCCCATTCGACGGATCGGAACTGCGGATACTAAGCACCAGTCGAGCGCGGTGGGGGACTTTTCCAAGCCGACCAGCGTCGCGGTCGATCAGGACGGCAATGTTTACGTCACCGACATGCTCAACTACCGGATCGAGGTCTTCGATGCCGATGGCAAGTTCATACGGCAGTTTGGAAAGCATGGCGATGGTCCTGGCTATTTCTCCATGCCGAAGGGAATTGCCGTAGATTGCGATGGACACATCTGGGTGACGGACTCGATGGAGAACCGGGTTCACCTGTTTACCCAGCAGGGCGACTTGCTGATGTGGATGGGCAACAAGCAGGGCGTTCTGCCGGGCACGTTTTCCGGTTTGCAGTACATCATGATCGACAACAAAACCAACCGGGTCTTCACCTCCGAGACCTATCCTGGGCGGGTGCAGATGTTCCGCTATGTGACGCAGGATGAGGCGGAAAAAGAAAACGATCGGCGCGAGGCGTTGAAGGCGGCTGGCAAGGCTCCAACTCCAACGACCAAGCCGCAGAAGGAAACTCCACCGCCATTTCCGACGCAAACCAACCCGAGCGATAAGAGCGATGCTCCGAAGCCGAGTGGGAACTGAGTTCAGCTTCCACCACGGAGACACTGAGACACGGAGAAGAACAACTGCTTGGCAAAGCCGTTCCCTTTTGAGTGGGCGTTGGGAACGATCCCCCCCTGGTGGTGATCTTTTAAACTCAAAGATTTAGCGCGGTGTTCGCGCTAAATCTTTGAGTTTAAAGGGATTTCTATCTAAAGTATTTTTAAATCAATGAGTTAGCTGCACTTACCCTTCCGCCGGCAATTTTTTGCTCCCAAATGGCATCGGCTTTGGGGGCTCCTGGAAGCCGCCCCCTCCCCAGAAAGATCGGTTGTGCGGGGAGGCCACTTCTCGAAAAGCGCGAGAAGTGGCGCACCCAGCAGGCTCCCAGGTTACTTGGGTTATTTCACTCAATGGAGATGGTGAGAAGGCCCACCCAGGGCGTTCTTCGGAGGGTGTTGCGATCTGCATCAGGCCCGATTATTGGCACAACATATTTATATTCAATTATTTACCTGACGGTTGCGAAATGCTGCTGGTGGGGGGAAAAGCGGTGACTCTCGTGCATAAGCAGGAATGGAGTTTTACAAAAGCTATACAAATTTTGATGGAGGCAATCAGATTATGAGAAAGCTAGCTCTAGTTCTTCTGCTGGTGGTTATGGCTTCGGCCATGGTTCTCGCCCAAGTAACACAGGGCGCGCACCCCACCACGTCCGGAGCACCCGGCGCCGTCGCACCCACGGTCGACGTCCTGGGCGCTCACCAAAACTACGGTCGCGGTTGCGCCGGCTGCCATGCTCCACACAGCGGTGCATGGGGCGAAGGCGGCAACGCGATCAGCGGAACCGTTACCGATAAATATACCGGCAACAATGCCCTGTTCGGGCAGGATATGGGACCACTCTGGGGCCAGACGTTTGACTTCAGCGACATTTCCAACACTGGAAGCGGCAACAAATATACATTGGCAACCGCGGCGACCGGTAACGAAACATCCATGACGGCGCAGCAATACAGCGATATGCGCGGCGTCGTGATGTGCCTGGCTTGCCATGATGGCGCAGTTGCGAGAGGCGCCATGATGCAGAACTGGGCCTTTGAAGAGCAGATCGGAGCCCTGCCAAGCTCTTACGGCATCGCGAAGATCCCAACCTTGCTGGGCGCAGACGGCTCGACCAACGAAGGCCTCTCGACCGACGGTGGAGATTACAACAACGATCACCCGATCGGCGAATCAGCCACGATCAGCGCGGTTCTGGGCACCTACTACAACAACGCGACCAATGGCTTGAACTACACGATCACTAATGGCGCCATCACGGCGATCACGTATGCCGGCCAGTATGCACAGTTTGTAACTTCCTACGGCGCGCCGGTTCTGTTGAAGGGTGCGCACTCCTACGGAACCCCGGTGAACGCTGCCAACGTTCCCTACGTGGTTTGCACGACCTGCCACGACCAGCACTCGATGAACGTGTACTCCGTGGTGGGCGCTGGGAACCCGATCGCGGGCAACGCTACCGGTACGTACGCGAAGTACTTCTTCATTAACGCTCCGTACAACCCGGACACAGTCAACATCCCGTTGGGATCAGCCGCTTCCACGACCCAGTTCTGCCGCCAGTGCCACTTTGGCGAGTCGAACGAAGCCAATGGCGGCACACTGCCGACGGTGTTCTAACTTTTCAAAGGTGAATCGGGGGAGGGGATTTTTCCCTCCCCTTTTCTTTTTGGTCGTTAGTCGTTGGTCGTTGGTCGTTCGCTAACCCGGACCTTTTCGACGGGCTCGACCCCAAACTCCTGTCACCCGGAATTCCTGGGATTGTTAGCTTGGGTTATTTCACCTGAGTGATTGCGGGAGAAGGCCCATTCCGCCCATCTACGAGCCCTAAACGATTCTTCACCCACCCCCTTTAACTGAACGCAACCCATTCCAACCAAATGACTTACTGGAACTCGTAGAGATTTTAGCTAGGACGACAGAAGGGCAGACGCCGTGCACATGACAGTGTTGATTGCTTAGGTTTAACGAGGAGTTTTAGATGAAATACCGATTTCAGATCGCTGGGCTGCTGGTGCTAGCCGCATTGGTAGCAGTTGAGGCCAGGGCACAGATGGTGGCCTCCCATGCTCCAACTTCCGCTGCGGCGACGAGCTCGACCTTTCCGGAGGCGTCCAGGGCGGTGAAGTCTGGGGTTGACGCATCCAGCCTGATCGTGACCGGCAAGGCGGTGGCGAAGGTGAATGGCGCGGTGCTGACGGATCGCGACCTGTTGCGGGAAATGTTCGCGCTCTTCCCGTATGCGAAGCTGCATGGCGGCTTCCCGAAGAAGGAAGAAAAGGAGATCCGGCAAGGCGCGCTACAGATGATCATCTTCGAAGAGCTGGTGTACCAGGAGGCGGTGCGACTGAAGATGACGATTGCGCCGGCGCGCATCGCTCGCGAAGAACACAATTTCAAAGGCCAGTTCGCAAGCGAGGCAGAATTCAACCAGTATCTGGCGACGGAACTGGGCGGGTCGGAGGCGAAGCTGCGGCAGCAGATCAAGCGCTCGCTACTGATCGACGCCCTGCTGAGACAGGAAGTGAACAACAAGAGCGCAGTCACGCTGGCCGAGGCGCGGAGTTTCTACGAGAAGAATCCGAAAGCATTCGAGCGCGGCGAGACTTTTGGGCTGCAAACGATCTCGATCATTCCTCCGGACAAAGCGAGCCCCCAAGTGGTCGAAGACGCGCGCAAGCGCGCTGAGGGCATTCTGGCACGGGCGAAGGCCACCAAGAGTTACGAGCAGTTTGGGCTGCTGGCGGAGAAGGTTTCGGAAGACGACTATCGCGTGAATATGGGCGACCGGCATGTGGTGAAAAGCGACAAGCTGCCGCCGGAAGTGGTGACGGTTGCGCAGAAGATGAAGCCGGGCGAGGTGAGCGGGCTGATTCCGCTGGGCACGGCATGGACGATTATTCGGGTGAATGTGCATACGCCGCCGGGGAAGGCAACGTTTGCCGCGGTAAAAGCGACCCTGATGACCGATCTGCAGAAGCAGAAGTTCGAACAGCTCCGGGTGGGGTTGGACAAGAAACTGCACCAGAACGCGCAGATTCAGGAAATGTAGGAGCAAGGCAAAAGTCAAAAGTCAAATTGAAGAAGTTGAAGAGCAAGGCAAAAGAACAAGGCAAACGTTAGAAGTCAGATTGCAGAGTTAAAGGATCCCGGGAACTGTAAAGCCAGGTTGAGGATCCGGAGATTGAAAGAGTGGGGCGGGGTGGGGCGATAAACAGGGAACGCGCGAGGGAGCTTTGAATCGTCACACATACAATGCGCGTGGGTTTGGGTTGGTGCTGGCATTCGGGGTGATGCTGGCGACGGTGATGCTGGCAACCAGGGGATTCGCTCAGGTCGAAATTGGCAGCAACACGAGCGTGACCATGAGCGGAGACCTCGGGTTCGGCTATAACGGGGAGTACGGCAACCAAATTGGTTCCAGTCATGGCCTGGAGTTGAATGGCGATGGCGTCATGCAGGGGTATTACTACAGCCCCAAGTTCCTGAACTTCTTCGTCGATCCTGTCTACAACCGCTCGCAGGCAAATTCGGGACAGGGGTCCCTTACCGACGCGACCAGCATCAACGCGGGAGCGAACCTGTTCAGCGGCAGCCACTTTCCGGGGTCCATTTCCTTCGGCCAGTCCTTCAACAGCAGCGGGAATTATGGGTTCGGCACGACACCGGGATTCACTACCTCGGGCGACTCGCGCAGCTTCGGCATCGGGTGGGCGGAACTGATTCCGGGCTGGGTTCCTCTCAGCGCGCAGTACACGCAGAATGCTTCGACCTCATCGATTTTTGGCACCGATCAGGAAGATCATAGCGGCTCGAAAAATCTCAACCTGTTCAGCAACTACAAGCTCCGTGGCTGGTACCTGGGAGCGCGCTTTCTCGATACCTGGACGCATGAGGAATTGCCCTCCGCCATAACTGGCAGTGATTCGATCACTGGGGACACGAATGACAAGGAATTTTCCTTCAATGCAAACCACAAACTATCGCTGTGGCGGGGCTCGTTTGGAGCGAGCTACGGGTGGTCCGATTTCAGCGGCGACAATAATGGGTCCACCGTCTCCGGCGGCAACCAGGTTCTTAGTGCCACGGCGGGATTTGCGCCAACCGACAGGTTCACCACGCAGTTCCAATTTATGTACGACAGCAGTCTGTCGGGAGCGGTCGAACAGCAACTCATCGGCCTCGGCGGCATTGCCCCGGATGTCAATCTGGGCAACCACAGCTACTCAATTTCAATGAGCAACAGCGACAACCTGGTGCTCACAAAGAGCCTGTCGGTCGGGTTCAACGTCGGCCACATCCAGCAAGAGGTGTTTGGCGAAAGCGTCTCCGCGACCCACTTCAGCGCGATCGCGAATTACCGGTTTCTGAAGCCGCTCTGGGGTACGGTGGTGATCTACGCTGGGGTGAACGACCAGGCAACGGACGCGGGGAACCTGGGAGCGGGACTGGTGGCGGGAGTGAACTTCAACAAGCAGTGGAGCAACTTCCTGCTAAGCGGAAGCTTCGGTTATTCGCAAGATACGCAGACGGTACTGGCCACGGAGGTGACTTCAAGCTATTCCTACCTGGCGAATGCGCAGCGGCGGCTTACGCGGCGGCTGCGGTGGATGGCCACATTCAACGGGTTCCACACCGGTTTGGGGGAGTTGACCGGTTCGGACGCGCATTCCGAATCGTACGGAACCCAACTCATCTACAAAATGTATAACCTGGGAGGCACCTACTCTCATACCTCGGGTACGGCGCTGGTGACGGCGAGCGGACTGGTGGTGCCTCCGGGAACCATTGCACCAGTGCTCACGGGCAACGCGTTCCTGCTGGACACCGGGTCCTCGTACTCCGTCAGCTTTACGGCAAATCCGATCCGGAGGCTGCAGTTCGCCACCAGCTACACCAAGACGATGAATGACAGCACCGCGGCTTCGCTGGCTACGAACAGCAACTCGAAAGTGTTCACGGTGTTTACCAATTACCAGTTTCGCAAGATGGTGTTCACAGCGGGCTATACTAACCTGAATCAGTTTGTCAGCACGGCGGGGATGCCGGCGGCGAACTATTCAAATTTCTACGTTGGAATCCAACGATGGTTCAAGGCGTTCTAGAACGATGCCCAGTGGGCAACTGGAGCCGACTCGGATTGTGCATCGTGGTGGCGGCTGCCTTGGGCGCGGCTTTCTTGGGCACACCAGCGCAGGCAAAGAAGCCTAAAACGGAAAAGAATGAGCCGGCTCAAGGGCCCGAACTGCTGCTGGAGGGCGGGCGGAAGCTGGCGTTTGTGCGAACGTTTCAGAACGACCGCGATGTGTCGCCGAAGCGAAGTTTCTTCAGGAAGGTGCTCGACGTGGTGGCGGGAGCGCCCGATCGGCGGCAGACGATCCGGCCGTATGGGATTGCTGTCGACTCGCGGGGGCGGGCGATTGTGACGGATCCGGGGGCGATGGGCGTCCACATTTTTGATTTTGTCGATCATAAATATAAGTTCATCGCGCGCAATGACAAAGATGAAAACTCGATGAAATCGCCGCAGTGCGTGGCGGTGGATGCGCAGGATAATTTCTATGTGACGGACTCGGAGACGGGGAGGATTTTCGTTTTCGAGGCGGGAGGAAAGTTTAAGCGCATCATCGGGAATCTGAAGGGCGGAGAAGGTTATTTCAAGCGGCCCACGGGAATCGCGGTGGACTCGGCGGCGCAGCGGATTTATGTCTCTGACACGCTGCGGAACAAGATTTACGTTTTAGATATGGACGGAAGTGTCATGCAAACGATCGGGAAGACCGGGACGGAGAAGGGGGAGTTCAATTTTCCGACGGAGATCGTGCTGCACGGACAGGATCTGGCAGTCGTGGACGCGATGAATTTCCGGGTACAGGTGTTTGATCGGAGCGGAAACTTCAAGTACGCGTTGGGAAATGTCGGGGACGGAGAGGATCTCGGGACGTTTTTCCGGCCGAAGGGGATTGGGTTCGATAGCGAAGGACATTTATATGTGGTGGATGCCGCATGGAGTCGAGTGCAGGTGTTCGATCAACTGGGGAACCTGCTTTATTACTTCGGGACGCGAGGAGAAGGGCTGGGAGCGTTCAACTTGCCGGCAGGGATGTTTATCGACCACAACGACAGCGTCTTCATAGTGGATTCGTACAACAGCCGCGTACAAGAGTTTCAGTACTACGGGAAGCGGGAGCAGGGTGGGGGCCAGTAGGAATGAAGCTCTGGATTACATGCGCGGTTCTACTGCTGGGAGCAGGGGTCCTGTACGCGCAGTTTTCCGGGGATGTGCTGGGAGCCCACAATATGGGACCCGGCGGACCGGGGCCACTGACGGGGGGCGCACTGCCGCCTTGCCAGTATTGCCATGCGCCGCACTCCGGAAACAGTAAGGGACCGCTTTGGGCGCAGACGTATTCTACGCAGACGTACGGCCTTTACCGCAGTAGCACCGACCCAACCCAAACGATGGAACAGCCGCCCATCGGCGCGCCCAGCAGCCTGTGCCTGAGTTGCCATGATGGAACGATTGCTCCAGGTCAGACGCTGCCTTACGGCAAAATCCAGATGCAGGGCACGATGAGTGCGAGCGATATTCTTGGAACTGCGTTGCAGAACTCGCACCCCTTCAGCTTCAATAAGCTCAAGGATCAGGCGGACCTGGTGGCGAGTTTGATCGCGAAGGGGCAAACCCAGGATCCGCTGCAAAAGGTGACACTGATTAACGGGAATGTGGAATGTGAGAGCTGCCACAACCCCCATGTTCAGAATGGCGACGCGGTTTCGCTGAACTTCCTGGTGAGAAACAGTTCGGGAGGCGCGATGTGTCTTTCGTGCCATGGAACTACTCCGCGCGTGGTCAATGGCAAGCCGAACCCGCTGGTACAGTGGCCGGTCAGTGCACATGCTACCTTTTCAAATTCGACTCTGCCAGCCGCGAATGTCGGACCGTACTCCACCGTAGCTCAAAACGCGTGCACAAGTTGTCATGTCGAGCACAATGCCAATGGTCCAGCGCGACTGTTGCGCGGCGCGACTCCACCGGTTGCTAATCTAGACACTTACACCCAGAACTGCATAACCTGCCACAACGGCAACAGCAATATCACTCCAAGCCTGCTCAACGTTTACGCGGAATTCTCGAAGGCATCCTATCATCCCTATCCATCGGGGAATAACACACACGATACGGCCGAGGGGATTCTTCTGAACAACAATCGCCATGCCACCTGTGCTGACTGCCATAACCCGCATGGGGCACAACAAACTGCTACGTTCACGCCTCCGCCATTACTTCGTCCATCGCAGAACGGGGTGAATGGAATTTCTGCCAGCGACGGAATCACTCCTCTCGTGCCGGCTGTGAACCAATATGAGAACTGCCTTCGTTGCCACGGAACGTCTACCGGTGAGCCTACGAAATCGCCATTTGGATATCTCCCGGTACGCTACGTGTCGAACCCGGCCGATCCAGGTAACGTTATTGCACAGTTTGCCGCTACGGCGTCCTCAAGCCATCCAGTTACGCATACCAGCAACTCGACTTATCCCCAACCCAGTCTCCTGACTTACATGTCGCAACTGAACGGAACCAGTCAAGGACGACTGATGGGCAACCAGATTTTTTGCACGGATTGTCACAACAGTGACGACAACCGCGAATTCGGCGGCGTCGGCCCGAATGGTCCGCACGGATCCAAATGGACCCACCTCTTGGAGCGCCGTTACGAATTCAGCCAGGCGCCAGGTCCGGGCCAGCGGATCACTAACCTATTCCCAAACCCGGATCTCACGGTGAATGGGCCTTACGCGATGTGCGGCAAATGCCATAATCTGAGTAATATCGTCCAAAACGCAAGCTGGTCTCAGCACTCCATCCACATCAATGCTGGTTTTACGTGCTCTACCTGTCACACTGCGCACGGAATCGCAGGCAGAAATGGAAATGTCAGCGGTGACCGACTGGTCGACTTCGACCTGAACGTAGTCGCTCCGAATGGCGGGATGCCAATCGCTTACAACGGCAGCAGCACAAAAACCTCGTGCGCACTGGTCTGCCATGAAGTGACACACAATGCGAACGGCACCGTCGGGTCCGCAATGCCGCGCAGCGGAGTCAACCCCAGGCATTGAGGCGTGCAGGACCTTTTAGGATTCGTACTGCCCTGACGCTTGGCTGTCTTTAGTTTTTTCGCGCCCTTTCATTTACAGTGCGTAATATTCCTTTCGCGTGCGAGAGGAAACGAGATCTTGCGTCCCGATGAACTCGGTGGCCTCGCCTAAGATATGAAACATGTGCGTCAGATCCTCGGCCCTCGGAGCGCGCGATTCGTGCTTTTCATTCTGGCCCTTCTATACGCGTTGGCCGCAGGCTTACGCACTTTGGGGGATTTCGATCTTGGGTGGCAGTTGGCAACTGGACGTTGGATTGTGCAGCACGGACACATACCATCTACAGATGTTTTCTCTTATACTGCCTCGGGCACCGAGTGGATTTATCCGGTCCTGTCGCAAATTCTCCTCTATCTGTCATATGTGATTGGTGGCTACAGCCTATTGTCATGGCTGGGAGCCGCGGCGTGTGTGGGCACGGTCGCGCTGCTGCTGCGTCGCTCTTCCCTAACAGGTGTGATCCTGGCTATAGCGTCGGTTCCGCTCATCGCTGCCTGTACTCCACCCCGGGCTGAGATGTTTACGGCAGTCCTCTTTGCGGCATATGTAAGCCTGCTATGGCACTATCACCAATCTGGGGAAGGCCCATTATGGCTGCTTCCGGTCCTCATGTGCTTATGGGTGAACTTGCACTTAGGATTCATTGCCGGTCTGGCAATGTGCGGCGCATTTGTCTTGCTGGAACTCGAGGATGCGATTGTGCCTTCACGCAGACCCGGTGCGTTGACTCGATTGAAAAAAGCAGCGCCTTGGCTGATAGCGACACTGGCGGCAACCCTTGTCAACCCATGGGGCTGGCGCATTTATGCAGCGATAGCACGGCAGGGCAGCATCGCTCAAACCCACAGCATGTGGATTTGGGAATGGCAAGGATTGCGGCTCACACCCGGCGCACTTGCAAAAGCACTCGCATGGCGCGATCCGGAGAGCGCCGTCCTGTGGCTGATATTCGTTGCGTGCACAGCCGTACTGTGTGCGTTGGCACGGCGAAACTTCGTGCCGGCATTGCTTTTGGCTGGTTCCATCTATCTTGTGATCCACGCCATACGGATGGAGGCGTGTTTCGCATGCATCACGGTTGTGGTCGGGGGAACGGTTTTGTCGCAAACCGTAAGTTCCGTTTATAAAAACGGAATTGCGACACGGTTCGAAATGCCGGCAAGAAGCGAGGCGTTTGCTGCAATCATGTCGGTTGTATTCATTACTTGCTTTGCCGGTGTGAGGAGCTTTGACCTCATCACGAATCGTTTCTACCTCGGGACTCCCTTCACATTCTCAGTCTTTGGAGCGGGGCAATCTTTATGGGCGCCTGAGCCGGCGGCGGCATTTGTATTGAAAGAACAACTCCCCCGGAATCTGTTCAATGACTTCAATTCGGGAGGGTTCGCAGTTTGGAAATTATCGCCCGCATACCCGGACTATATTGACGGGCGCTCCGTACCCTTCGGAGGCTCATTGCTGCTGCGCAACTCGAGTCTGCTCGAGGAATCGCTGGATTCAGAGGCCTGGAGTGGTGAAGCGGATGCGAGGGGAATTAACACCATACTTTTGTCCATGGATTACGAGGGCGGAAACGCATTACGAAGTTTGGGCAGCTATTGCGATGCGCAGCGGTGGCGCCCTGTTTTCCTCGATGCATTTGGAGCGGTTTTTCTGCGGGTCGCCCCGGAAACAACCGATCTCGTTCATCGCTTCCAAGTCGATTGCAGAACGGTGCAGTTTGCGGATCCACCGGTTACGGTTTCGGGTCCCGAGCAATTTCGGTATCTGTTAAATGCTGGAACTATCTTGGTCGTGCTGGATCGAAATGCCGAAGCGATGCAACGCCTGGAAAAAGCAGAACGCATCTTTGCAGACAATGCATTTTTGCATTATGCAAAGGGAATCGCACTCGGCAATATGGGGTTTACGCAAGACTCCGAGCGAGAGCTCGTGACTTCGGTAAAACTCGGGTCCACTGATGATGCGCCGCCCGCACTGGCCCGAATGTATGACCAAGAGGGCCGCTATGCTGAAGAGGCAGAGGTTCTGAGAAGCGCGGCCGATCGATCTAACCGACCCCATTGGCTGTATCTGATGCTCGGAAATGTGGAACTTCGTCTGGGACGTGCGGATCTCGCGCTGGCGGCGTTTCAGAATGCAGAACGAGAAAGCCCGTTTCGCGGAGAAGCATACGCACTCGGTGAGGAATTCCGGTCACAGATCGCGGCGGGAAAACAGCGCGCGATGCAGATTATGTCAGGTAAGTAATTCTGCTGTCATTAGTCACGAAAGACAGTCAGAAAAGACAGTCAGGAAAGACAGTCAGGTAAAACCTCGACCTTACAATTGCGCAGTCGGGCACCGTGCTCCGGTGCCCATGCATCTGACACTACTGTTCTGCGCGGTTACCCTACTGAACAATCAATGTTGCTGTAGTGATCGTCACTGGGTTCGGCTGTGCTGTTGTCGTGCCTTGGATCTTGATCGTGTAGGTTGTGGAATTCGGCGAACTGCCGCCGCTCCCGCCACCGCAGGCGACCAGCGCGGCTAGGACAACGCACAACAAAACGAGCCAAGCCCAGCGACGTTGCCGGTTGCGCGGCCTACCGCCGAGGAGCAAGAAACCAGCTAGCGGAATGAAAGGGACATACAGAGGTGAAGCACGCCAGAATCGGCTTGGTTTCGCCAAAGACGCTGAACTCGCTGGGACGCTCACCGCGAGTTTAAACGGTACGGAACTGCCGCTGCTCGGAGTAATGGTTGATGGTGTAAAGGTGCAGGTTGCGCCGGCCGGCAAGGAACTTTGCAAACACGATAGCGTGATGGGGTAGGCGGGACTTCCGGTGTTTTTGTTCAGAGAGAGTGAGTAGTTCGCCGTTCCGCCTGGGGACACAGTTTGGGGCGCGCCCTGAGGTCCGGCGGGCGCCGCGACAATGGTCACCTGCTCGGTGCCGATGGCAGTCGCGTCCGCCTGTGAGACCGCCTCGACGATGATCGTTGCCGGCGATGGCACCGTCGCGGGCCCGGTGTAGTTGCCTGAAGTGTCGATAGTTCCAAAGGTCACGTCGCCACCCTGCGACCCTTCGACATACCAGGTCACCGCGGTGTTCGACGTTCCGGTTACAGTTGCGATGAACGGTTGCACGGCTCCGGTATAAACCTGCGTGACAGGCGGGTTGGTACTTACTGTGACGGTGACGGTCTGGCTTGGATTGGCAATCGTTGCCTGAGCCGTTCCCGTCGTAGTGTTATCAACCTGCGAAACGGCGGTTATCGTAACGGTGGCTGGAGAAGGAACTGCAGCCGGAGCTTGAAACAATCCAGTGGTCGAGATTGTTCCCACGGTCGAGTTGCCGCCCGCCGCTCCATTAACGAACCAGTTCACACCGGTATTGGAATTTCCGGTGACGGTCGCGGTGTATTGCTGGAGGGCGCCCACCACCACCGTTGCCGTGCTGGGCGCAACTGTTACCGTGAAGGGAGTGGGAGCCAGTTCGCGGATGCGCGAGTTATCTGTATCGGCAATGAACACGTTGCCGGTCAAAGTAACGAATACGCCCGAAGGCGCATCGAGTTCCGCGCTGGTTGCGGGTCCGCCGTCGCCGGAAAAACCGGGCGTGGGGAATCCGAGATCAGAGGCAGGGATTCCGGCGATGGTTTGAATGATGCCCGTGGAGGCTACGACCTCGCGGATTGCCGCGTTGTCGGAGTCGGCTATGAAAATGTCATTCGATTCGTCGAGGAATACGCCGCCTGGGCTATCCAAAAAGGCACTCGTGGCCGGGCCGCCGTCGCCCGCGAAACCGCCTATTGGGCCGATCGTGCCAGCGACAGTTTCGATTATTCCAGTCGAGACTGAGACTTCGCGGATGGCATTGTCGAAGGTATCTGCGATGAAGATATCGTCATGGATGTCGAGTGCCACACCGGCCGGAGAAGACAGATAGACAGTATTTGCAGTATTGGCAACATTGCCGTCGCCACAGGATGAAGGGTTCTGGCTCTCGCCGCAATCGGATTCTGGGGTTCCGGCGACGGTTAGGATCTTGCCTGCTGGGACTGAGATTGGACCGAAGGTGAGCGGTGAAGTGCCGGTGTTGACGACGCGGATCACGTCGTTGGCATTGTCGGCGATGAAGATATTTCCGGAGATGTCGACAGCGACCGCATAGGGGTCGTCGAGTTCGGCGCTGAGGGGCGCGACGTTGTCTATAAAGCCTGCCGTGCCATTGCCGACTACGGTTTGGATGTTTCCGGTTGAAGCCACAACTTCGCGAATCACGTTGTTGGCAGAGTCAGCGATGAAGATGTCTCCCGCGGGGTCGACGAAGACTCCTTGGGGGAAATTGAGTTCTGCGCTAGTGGCAGGTCCGGTGTCGCCGGAATAGCCCGCTGTACCATTACCGGCCACGGTCGTGATGTCGCCGGTGCTCGCCAGCACTTCGCGAATTACGGAATTACTTGTATCGGCGATGTAGACGTTGCCGGAGAGATCGACAAAAACAGCCCCGGGATTGTTCAGCTCTGCGTTCGTGGGCAAGCCGCCGTCGCCGGAATATGCCTGCGTGGCGTTTCCGGCGTAGCGTTGAATATTTCCGCCGGTTACTTCACGGACTACGAAATCCTCGGTATCTGCGATGAAGATGTTGCCGGAATTAATTGTGACGCCGCTTGGGTAGTTGAGTTGGGCGCTCGTCGCGGCGGCTCCATCGCCGCAGCCGGTGGTGGCATAGGTCTCGCAATCGGTGCCGAGCGTGCCCGCGACGGTCGAAATCGTGCCGGCGGAAACAACTTCGCGAATGGCAAAATTAGCGTAATCCGCTATGAAAATGTTTTCCGAGCCATCGACGAACACTCCGAAGGGCAGGCAGAGAAATGCACTGAGCGCAGGGCCTCCGTCGCCGGTTGTTTGGCACTCGGAGCCTTCCTGGGAGTCGTATGGAAAGCCAGCGACAGTCTTGATGAATCCGGCAGGGATCGTAGTGTTCGCGACGGTCACGGGTTGATTGCCGGTATTTACCACGCGAATTACTGAGTTGAACGTATCCGCGACGATGATGTTGCCCGAGCCATCGACAAAAACACCGCCGGGAAGGTCTAACTCTGCAGCGGTGGCGAGCACGTCGTCGATGTAACCAGGGGTGTTGGGGGTGCCGGCAACGGTTTGAATGTTGCCGGTGCTGGCCACTACTTCACGAATCGTGGAGTTGCCGAAATCGGCGATGAAGATGTTGCCCGAGTTGTCGACAAATACGGAATAAGGCAGGCACAAGTGCGCGCTGAGTGCAGGACCGCCGTCGCCTCCCGTTTGGCATGCACTACCGCCGTTTGCGTCGTAGTTAATACCGACGACGGTTTGGATGGTTCCGGTACTCGCCACCACTTCACGAATGACAGAATTTTCCGTGTCGGCAATGAAGATGTTGCCGGAACCATCGACGAAGACACCTTCGGGCTGATTAAGAGCGGCGCCGGTAGCCAGACCGCCGTCGCCGGAGTAGTCGCCGAAGGTACCGTTCCCGGCCACTACGGTCACGACGCCCGTCGAGGAAACCTCGATGATCTGGTTAGCATAATCATAGGAGTTTGCGATGTAGGCATTGCCTGCGGAGTCGAAGGCGACGCTCTCGGCGAATCCGATGCTGGCGCTGAGTGCGGGGAGATTATTCGGGCCGCCGCCGGCGATGGAGCTGATCGAATACTGACCGAGCGAGAACTGGGGCGCACACAACACGACCGCAATGACGATGCAGATCGAAGTAAGCCTGTTGGGGGAGGGCATGATCAGTTCTCCTTTCCGCCGGAGATGCGATCCAGCCGAACTAGTTCGGTAGTTTTGCGGCCGCCGGGCTCCTCGACTGCCACGAGCAACTTGAGGCATTTGGCGCGGTTCCACAACCTATAGTCGGAGCGCGGAATGGTAAATTCCTGTGTAGTGCTTGCCGATGCGTCGGGGTGGAGTACGAGGGAGTATTTCTTATCCTCTCCGTCGGTGGGATGAGAGGAGCCCCAGAGCGTGATCCGCAGAATGTGGAGATCCCGTGGACCGTGGTTGGCCAAGTGAAGTTGCAGGCGGACACGAGTTCGAGGACCGAGATCGGTCTGATGCACAACTTTGTATGAACCCGAAAGGTGGGAAACCGCGCTGGCTTGGGCGAATCCGATTGTTAGAACAAACAAACCAGCAAGGACAAGCAGGGGGGAGATTCGAGAGATCCTGGGATTCATAAGAAATCCATCCTTGAGTCTGGGGAATTCTATCACTGAGAAACCATCTGTTTTTCCAGAGTAGGGGCGGGGCGCGGGCTGGGCAGCCTCCGCCGTCACAGAAGATTGTGATCGTCGTCACACGCACGAATTCCTCTTGGAAACAGCGTATAGGGGGAATCCGCTAACTGACCACTCGCACGGGGTCACGGATAATGAACTTGTGATCGACTGTCCCTTTCGCGACGCAGACGGGGATGAGCGCGAGCGCGATGAACTTAAAGAGACGCCGACCCATTAGAGAGCGCAGTTCTTCCGACGCACTCATTGCGAGAGTTCCTTAGCGGCTTGCACTGCTTTGATTCAATGCCCGCTGACGTAGTCGCAACGCAGTGCTGTTGTTAGGGTCAATCTGCAACGCTGCGGTTAAGCTCTTTTCCGCGGTTTCGTAATCAGCGAGGTCCAAGAGTATTTCGCCTGAATTTGTCAGGCATGAGAGTGCCATGTCTTTGCTGTCGGTCAAACTCAGAGCGAGCTGATACTGTTCGAGGGCATCTCGGAGTTGATGGCGATTAAACAGGATCTCCGCCATATTGAAACGACACTGGGCGTCACGCGGGAGTAGTATGCAAGCTTCTCGGTAGTGCTGATAGGCCTCGTTATAGCGACCGGCGATAACCATCGCGTCCCCGAGAGCCGCCTCGATGTGGGCGTCTGGGTGGCCTGCAAGGATTTCCGCGCGGGTGAACAAGTTCACGCCGTTTCGCCAGTACGTCAGATCACGGATAGTCGCAGTCGCAAACGCCGCCATCAGACACAGTGCACCTACCGCTGGTAGAACCCGAGGGATAGCGGTCCTATCGACTGCGTCGCCTAAGCCCCACGCGACGATGATAAAAAGCCCTATGCACGGGATATAAGCGTAGCGGTCGGCCATGGCTTGGCGGCCCACCTGGACGATTCCGATTACAGGAACTAGCGTTATGACAAACAGAAACCAACCCATCGCCAGGTATAGGGCGCGGTGAAAATACAAAACCGCTATGGTAATCGCTGACAGGATAACTGCCGCGGCGAAGACATCGGACCAAGGCAGGGAGTGCTGCGGATGAGGGTAAAAGACGGCGAGGCTGGCGGGCCAAAACATCTTCCCAATGTATGCAACATAGGACACGAAGGCATTTCCTGTGCGCACCGAGAGCGGCAGCGCTGAAGTATCCACCACGGAACCGCTAGAACGCTGCGCGACGATGGTGACGACGGAACTTGCTGCGCTCATCACGAACAGCGGCAACTTCTCCAGCGACAAGCGCACCCACTTGCTTCGAAATGGGAGATCTTCATACCGTTGCAACGGCCAATAGTCGAGGAGCAACAGAACCAAGGGGAGACTCACGGCCATCGGTTTGGACATCAGCGCCAAGGAAAAGGCGACCAGGACGAGCAGGTATTTCTTCCCACCAGGACGGCTGACGTACAAGCCATATGCAGCAATCGTGAGTAGCGAGAAAAGCTCGCTGAGCAGACTTTTTCTCTCGGCCACCCAGGCTACTGTTTCCACGTTCAGGGGATGCACCGCGAAGAGTGCGGCCACGAAAAGGCTCCGCCAGAAGGCACCGGTGGCCCTTTGTAGCAGCAGGAACAAGAGTAGAACGTTGGCTGCGTGCAGCGCGACATTGACCACGTGCTGAGATCCGGAATTCAGGCCAAACAATTGGCAGTCCATCATGTGGGAGAGCCAGGTGAGTGGATGCCAGTTCGCGGCATAGAAAGTGGTAAAAGCCCAAACTACGTTGTCGAGCTTCAAACCTGTGCTGACATGAATGTTCTTAGTGACGTATTGGGAGTCGTCGAAGTCAAGGAATTCATGATGCCTGACGCAGCTATACAACAGCATGGTGGCGAAGACAAGTAGTGCGCCCAGCAGCATCGGCTTGTGACGCAGATTGCCGAGGAATTGTTCTGGGGAAGAACTATTCACGGTGTGGCCTTTATCATGCAGAAGTTATTGCAATGGCTTGGCCGGCGTCCCCGGTTTCACCCCGGAATGCTTCTGGGCCTGCGCCATCAACTCCAGAACCTTGTCTTTATTTTCGTAGTTCGGATTTGTAGCCAGCAACTTCTTCCACGCGGCGGTCGCTTTGTCGATATCCATCTTGCCTTGCCATTCGACGATTCCGAGGTTGAACAGGGTGTTGGCCTTGTTCGGTTCGTAAGAGAGCGATTTCTGGAATTCGCCAATGGCGCTATCGGCGTCGCCGGTATACCAATATGCGGTCGCCATGTCGGTACGAACGCCCGCATTGGCAGGCTCTAGCTTGAGCGCGCGCTGGTAGTAATCGATCGCTGTGGGGTATTGCTGGGTGTCGTAATAGATGTTCCCGATGCTCGCCAGAAGTCCTGCGTTGGCTGGGTCGGCCTTGAGCTTCTCGATCAATGGCGCGGCTTGCGTGTCGGCCATTTTCTGCATCTGAGCCGGAGTTGGCGCTTGCGCAGCCGGATTTCCCATGGCGGGAGCTGGCGCCGACGCGGTCGCGGTCTCAGCAGCCGCGGCCGCCGGACTCTGGGATCCGCGGATGAACCAACCGCCGGCGATTCCCACCAGCAGACAGATGACCGCCAACACGTAAGCCTGTACGCTGGTCCATTGCTCATTATTAGAAGAACTAGAAGTTGCTCGATTTGCATCCGTCATTGCTCACTGCTCCTTGAGATCCTGTTTTGTTTGCCGGTAGAGCCGCCACGACCAATTTCGCTTACTTGGCGCTAGCTCTTGCTCTGCATCCGAACGTCGGCAATCAGTTGTTGCACTCTGGCTTTACGACCTGCATCCAGTTGGGGATTCGAATTCAACAATAACTGCCAAGCCGCGAGCGCTCCCTTGGTGTCCTTTTTTTCCCTGCAGCTTGATCATGCCGAGGTTAAACAGGGAGTTCGCATCCTTGGGATCGTAGCGCAGCGCCTGCTGGAGTTGATTGATCGCCCCATCGACATCGCCCTGATAATAGAGGCAGGAAGCCATCTGGGTGCGAATGTGGACGTTCTTCGCATCAATTTGCAATGCCTTGTCGTAATAGCCGGCCGCGTCCTTGAACTGGTGAGAAGCCTGGTACAGGTCTCCAATCTTGGCAAGCAGATCGGTGTTGTTCGGATCGGTTTTCAGCTTTTCGAGCAGCGCCGCCGCCTTGGCATCGGCCATTTGTTTCATCTGTTCAAGGCTGGGCATCTGGCCGCCGCCCATGCCACCTGCAGTGGGAGACGGCTGGGAAACCGCGGCCACGGGTTGAGGCGGCAGCGCGAGTGATTGCGAGCCGCGAAACAGGTATCCAATCGCCAGCCCCACTACGAGGCTGATTGCGGCCATGGCATAGACCTGCTTCAGGTGCCAAGCGGATGCCACGGTTGGCTGCGCCTTGGTTTCGTTTTCCATCCGTGATTTTCTCCCCTCGCCGGTACTGCGCTCCACAGCTTTGTCGGCCTTTGGCTTCGTTACTTACCTTAAAGGCGGAGCACCGGAGCGGCAACATTCTACGTCACTTGGGGATGTGACGGCGGTCACATGAAGCGGGGCCTACCAACCGTACGGTGGTCTGTGTGAGGCTCCGTTGCACGGTGCTGCTTTGCTGTCGTTGGATGTCTTACGCAAGGGTGTTTGCGCAAGCGCCCAAATGAGCTATCGGTTTTATAGTTAAAGGGAGCATCAATTCATTTATAGGCCGTAATTCTCCATGCGAGTTTCCTCCGAAAAATGGTATCGCGTTGCCAGATTCGTATTGATTTTTCTAGTGTTGCTTAGCGCTTTGTGCGCTGGCCTGCACACCGTGGGCGATAACGACATGGGCTGGCATCTTGCGACGGGCCGCTGGGTCGTAGAGCATCGCCAGATTCCCCGGACTGACGTGCTCTCCTTTACGTCCGCAGGCAGACCATGGATGTATCCACCGTTCGCGGGTGTGCTGTTCTACTTGATTTACAGCTTATTTGGGTATGCTGGGTTGAGTTGGTTTTGCGCGCTGGCTTGCCTAGCGGTCGTGGCTTACCTCATTCGGCGGGGAGACATCGGCAGCGCAGTCCTGGCACTGCTTGCGGTTGGGTCAATCGCTACCCGAACCGCAACACGGGCCGACCTTTTCAGCACGGTTTTCTTTGCCCTTTTTCTCGGAGAACTGTGGGCTTACCAGCGCGGCATGCGTTGCCGGCTTTGGCTCTTGCCTGTGATCATGCTGTTCTGGGTTAATCTTCACCCGGGTTTCATCGCGGGGCTCGCGGCCATTGGTGCTTACCTGTTGCTTGAGATCTCCGATTTGATGCTCGCGGAGCGGCGTCAGGCCGCACTTCTGCGGCTAGAAGGCGTGTGGCCCTGGCTTGTGGCTTGCGGCGCGGCCACCCTGGTGAATCCGTGGGGAGCAAGGATCTATACCGCTTCGCTCAACATGGCTGGCGCCGCTGGTTCAGTCCAGGGAAAGCTCAATGGCAATATCGCCGTCGCTGAGTTCATGAGTGTACCCATTTCAACCCATTTGTTGTATCAGCTCATTGATGTGCGACATGCTCAGTTCGGATTTACCTGGCTGCTTCTGCTGGCGGTGATTGTCGCGGGACTACTTTTCTTCTGGAAGCATCAGTTCGGTGCCGGGTTGGTTGTTCTTGTCGCACTCTATGCCGCTTTGAATCATGCGCGCTACTCGGCGCTGTTCGCAATTTTGGTCGTGACGTTGGGTGCGGGCGTCTTGGAGGCGCTTTTGGTCAACAGCTCCGCGTCCTCTGAACAGAAACACTCGCCGCCGTTGTTTCGAGTTCCGACCTCAGCAGCCATCCTGTTGACGGCTTTTTTTTGTGCGGTCGCGCTATTACAGATTGCCGACTTTGTCTCCAACCGCACCTACGTTGTGTTCAATCCGGACTTGAGGTTTGGGGCAGGAGAAGCATCCTGGTTCCCTGCCCGCGCGGCAGCTTTTATCGTTCATGAACAGCTTCCGGGAAATGTTTTCGAAGACTACGAACTGGGCGGTTATGCAGCTTGGAGCCTGGGCCCGAAGTATCCCGACTTTATCGATGGACGCGGGAACAATCCCGATCTCGCGATTGAGCAGTTCAACCTTTACACCCAAGACCCTGATTCCCAAGCGTGGCAGAGTGAAGCCGAGCACTGGAACTTGAATGTTTTGCTGGTTTCGACGGCCGGGCTCCGTGGCTTACGAAACATGGATCCGTACAAGTTTTGCCAGAGTACGAACTGGCGTCCCATTTACATGGATGATGTCTCATTGGTATTTCTGCGCAATACACCCGACAATTCTTCCCGGATCAATCGGCTGCAGATAGACTGCTCTACGCAGTCGTTCAATCCTCCGGTGGGGGCTTCGCATTCAGCCCTCCACGACTTCTACGTGAATTCAGGAGAGCTATTTTTCATTCTGCATCGGGATCGCGATGCGGAGGAGGCTCTAGCCCACGCGGGTGCGATTTATCGCGAAGATCCGAATGTTCATCTCTTGAAGGGACTGCTGTTTGAACGCCAGCAGCAATATGCGGAAGCCGAGCAGGAATTCCGCGCATCACTCGCGATCAATGAAAACGGTGGGGTCTGGTACCGTCTGGCTTCGCTTTACGGAAATGAGGGCGGCAACACAGCGGCTCTCGAAGCGCTGGAGCGCGCCGCGGGACTGGCCCTTCAGCCTTTCAATATCTACATGACCATGGGAAAGCTTCAGCTTGTTCTGAACCATCCGGAGGATGCGCTGGCAGCTTTTGACAAGGCCGAAAAAAGCAGCCCGTATCGCAACGGCGCCGAATCGCTCGCGCCCGAAGTTTACGCGGAACTCGCGGAAGGGCGCTCGGAAGCGAATCGGCTGCTCTCGCATTGGAACGAAGCGATTGCTTTCCAGCAGGAGGCAATCCAGCGGACGCCGGGGGTTCCGAGGCGGTGGGACAGGCTTGCTCGACTTTACGAGGCAAGTGGACAGCCGAAGCTGGCCGATGAAGTGCGCCAACAGATGTTGCAGCTGCAAGAATCTCAGAATCCGAATTCGACAGTGAACAAGTGAAGACGCAAAATTGGGGAACATGAACTGTAAGCCGAAATCGTTGAGTTGGGCACTAATGGGATTGGCCCTGGTGTACGCCTTCCTGGCCGGTTTTCATACGCTCTATGACTTAGACATGGGATGGCACTTGGCCACCGGGCGTTACGTAGTTCAGCATCATGCAGTTCCCAGCACCGACGTCCTCTCCTATACGTCACCGGGAGCGGAGTGGATTTATCCGCCCTTTGCCGGCGTTTTGTTCTATGGCATCTACAGCGCCTTTGGATACGCAGGCCTGACTTGGTTTTGTGCCTTGGCGCTAACGGCATTGGTGGCCTGGCTGCTGCGGGCGTCATGCTCGCGGACATTCTCGCGAACATTCTCGGGAACAGCGACTATCGCGGCCGCGGTGTTGGCCATCTTCGCCGTGCCCCTCTTGGCTAACCGCATGGGCCCACGTCCCGACCTCTTCACTCAGTTCTTCTTTGCTATTTTCCTCATCGAACTCTGGCGCTTTCACCATCGTAGTGCTCTCGTTTCCGAGCCGGAGCACGATGGGGAGAACACTGTTCCTCTCGGTACGCCGAAGCGGCTATGGATTCTGCCCCTGGTCATGTTGCTCTGGGTAGATCTTCATCCCGGATTTATCGCCGGCCTTGGCCTCCTCTTTGCCTATCTTTTGATGGAGGCCCTGGAGTTCGTGTTCCCCTCGCGGCGAGCGACGGCCCTACTACGCTTGCGACAGGCATGGCCTGCACTGGCAGCCACGGTGGCCGTTACTCTGCTCAATCCGTTTGGATACAAAATCTATAAGACCTCCTTGACTCTGGCTGGTCTTCAGCCCACGCAGGCGGGCAAAGGTCCCGATATCTGGGAGCTGCAACCCATGCTGATAACGCCTGCCAGCCTGACCCAGGCAATGAATTGGCGAAGTCCCGGCAGCAGTTACTGGTGGCTGGCAGCGATCGCGGTGGTGGTGATTGGCGTTGCACTGCGCAGGCGGCAACTTGGAGCAGCTTTGCTGATGGCTGCGGCCCTCTATGGCTCGATACAGCATATGCGCTATCAGGGCATGTTTGCCATTTTTGTCGTTGTTTTGGGCAGCACTATCTTGACGGAGGAATTCCAAAGAAGACGACAAGGAGCCGCGAAGATTTCGGTCAAACCATCTGGCGTCCTGCGTTGGCTGGCAATCATCGCAGTCTGCGCTTTATGCCTGCTGGTTGGCGTGCGAATGGCCGACCTTATATCCAGTCGTGCTGACGTGGTGGAAGGGTCGGCAATGCTATTTGGGTCCGGAGAGTCATGGTGGTTTCCCGAACGAGCCGCCGCTTTCATCCAACGGGAACGTTTACCCGGGAATATTTTTCAAGATTACAACTTGGGCGGCTTTACCGCTTGGCGTTTAGGTCCGGCCTATGGCGATTTTATCGATGGCCGGAATGTAGACCCAGCCATTTGGGAGGAAAGGTGGGGATTCATCTCCTCCCCTCCCGATTCGCCGCTTTGGGAGAAGGAGTCGGATCGCCGAGGTATAAATATCCTGTTTTTTTCACTGGGGCGTTTCAGCGGAGGCGGCACTCCAGATCTGATGTCCCTATGCCGGAGCCATCTGTGGCGTCCCGTCTATTTGGATGAGATTTCCATAGTCCTGCTGCGCAATCGTCCCGAGAACCGCCCATGGATCGACCGGTTCGAGGTCAACTGCGGTACTCACGAATTCGTGCCGCCAGCGAATATGTCGCGCAGGGAGCTTTCGATTTTTTATTACAATTCGGGACTTCCCCTATCGTCCCTGAACCGTATTGATGAGGCGATGGAAGCTCTGACTCGCGGTGAAGCGATTTCACCTGACGACCCGCTCATACATCGAACCCTTGCCTCAATCTACGAACAGCAAAAACGTGGAGGAGCGGAACAGGAATATAGGACTGCTCTCTCACTGAACAAGGATTCAGCCGAAAACTGGTCCTCTCTAGGCAGATTCTACTTTTTTCATAGCCGTTTTGCAGAGGCCAAACCGCTGATCGAAACCGCAGCGCAACTCACTCGATTCCCGATCGACGAGTACATCCTACTCGGTTACATTGAGCTGATGCTCCATCGGCCCGAGGCCGCTTTGCTGGACTTTTCCAAGTCCGAAGAGCTAATACGGCGTTCGCAAGGCCGGATGAAGGTAACTCCCCAATTTTTTGCTCAAATTGCAGCCGGGCGTGCTCAGGCATACCTTGCCACCGGCCAGCTGCCGTTGGCCATTGAATGGCAGCAAGAGGCGGTACGGCGAATGCCGAAAGATCCGGGCGCCTGGCAAACACTGGCGCGCATCTACGACGAGGCCGGACGTACAGAAATGGCTGAACAGGCCCGCCAGCAGGCGCAAGCCTTGTCGCAAAGGCGTAGAGAATAGTACCCGCGGGTGGCGAGCCTAAAAGGACCACCAGGTCACGTGCTCGCGTGATCTCTCTCACATACAGGCGTGCGACGTCTGTCTAGTCTTCTGACAAAAGGGCTGTTTGCAGCGGACGGGCATGGAGACTACTGTCGAAATGAACGCTGAAGCACGGTCAGCAACGCCGAAACGGATTCGACCAGGTTGGCACACCGACATTTTGCATGTCGGTATCATTCTCGCCAGCGGCGCTGCCTTTCGCCTTATCTATCAGATGGCCTATAAGCCGTGGTGGTCTGGCGATAGCGCTATGTATTCCGATCTCTTTTATCTTTGGACGCACCGCATTTATGTCGACGCCGAGCGGACGCCGGGATATCCGCTCTTCCTCGGACTCGCCCAATGGTTGGCCGGTAACGCTCCGATGGCTAGAGGAATGGGCGTGCCGTCGCAATATATGGCGGTCCGCTTGCAATTTGTACTTGGTCTGTTGGCGGCAGTTTTTATTTACTTCTCGTTGCGTGCGCTATCCGTGGGGGCAAACCTGGCACTCGCTGGTGGCATCGGCTTTGCGCTAATCGGAGGCGTCTGTCTCTTCGAAATGCGCATCTTGTCGGAACTGCTGTCGCTGTTCTTTCTGACACTAGGAATCTTGTTTTTCCTTCGCTGCATGCAGGCGGTCCGCAATGGCACTGGCTTTACGATTATCGCCCTGCTGAGTGGAGCGAGCTTCGGCTACGCCATCATCACTCGCCCCGAGAATCTTGTTCTGGTCGTCGTGCTCAGCTTCATGCTGGTGCTTCTTGCTGTGCGGTGCAGCTATCTGCCTGAGATGCAGGGTTACGCGCGGCCGTTAATTAAGCTCGCCTTGTTGCTGGTGGTTGCCTCCGCTCCTCTCGTGCTCAGTTGGATGACCATGAACCTGGTTCATATCGGACAGTTTCGAATCAATACTTATAACGGAGCGCTCAGGACCGAAACCACTTACAACATGTTTAACCTCGTGGATGCGGAAGATCGGGTTGTTGGCGATAGGTTGTGGCGAAGTTATCTCGCTTCGAACAGCAACGGGCAGGTGAAGCGGGATCACGTCTGGGATGCTCTTGGTGACATTACATACGCATGGCAGGGTGGGTTGCTGCCAATTCCTGCCTTCGATTGGAGTAGTCCTGAGAACGCCCATTACCCAGGCCAGGTTGTTCATCTCTACGATTACCTCGGCCACATCTCCTGGAAGCTTGCAAAAAAATACCCTTTGCTCTACCTGCGCAATGTCTTGAACAATTTCGCGGGCGACACGTTCGATTACAACCTTGCGCCACCAAGCCCTGCAGAAACAAAAGATCCGCACGCTCCTGAAGGGGGCAGCGTGATTCGTGACAAAGCTTTTTACACCGCTACTATCTGGATCAATCGCATCGAGATTCCGTTGCTAACGGCGGCTTACGTGATACTTCTAGCGTATGTGGTGTTCAGTCCGCTGCTGTTGCTAAGCCGGGAACGGGATGACCTTTTGCGTGATGGCGCCGTGGTAGCGATCGCCATGGGAGCTTTCGCGACCATCCTCTGCGCTTGCGCCGTTGCCGCCTATTTTCCCGAACACGGCGTTCCCTTCATGGGCGTGCTGGTCATCTGTGTTGTCTATGCCGTCAGCAACTCCAAACGGATCGTGCAGTTTTGGAAGATGCCATCACCGAACCAGTAGTCAATTCGACGGCAAAACGCATCAGTTTCGTAAAATTAGCGACCTCTTGGTTCCTTCCGCCTCCAATGAGCACGTGATGACGTGACCCTTGTCACTTATCGGAGCATTCAACGTTAGCTAGGATGTGCATGAGAGACTGTGAAGGATAACGCTATGTTCACAGCAATTGTGGGGTGTGAGTAAACGTCAAATGCGGAAATTGTTTATAGTAGCGTCACTACTGCTGGCCGCTTTCCTGGTTTATTTGCCCGAGCTTCGATATGCGCTTGTCTATGACGATTATCCTCAGCTCATAACCAACCCGCGGCTCACGATGTGGAGCTACGTTCCAGGATATTTCACGACCCACCTCTGGGCTCACTCGTCGCGCATTGCTCCTATCTACTTTCGCCCGCTGTTCCTTCTTTGGTTCAGACTCGTGTACGCGCTGCTAGGTCCCCCGGCTCCGATCTGGCATCTGCCTTCCGTGCTCGCGCACGTCTTTGCAACCGCTTGCGTATTCGCTCTACTTCGACGGTTGACCGGCAACTTCCAAGGGGCGGCGCTGGGCACGCTGCTTTTTGCGATTCATCCCATCCACGCCGAACCAGTGGCATGGGTCTCGTCCTGTGGCGATCTCTTGCTCACAATGTTTTTGGTGCTTTGCGTGTACTTCTATGCAAAACGGCAAGGACCTGTCAGTTGGCTTGCGATGCTGTTCGCGCTTCTCGCCATGTTCACCAAAGAGATCGGGATCGTTGCCCCAGTTCTGCTCTTTGCCTACGAATGGACTTATTCCGGTTTTCGAAGTGCGGTTTCGAACTCTCCGCCATACGTGCTCTCAGCTGTCCTCTACATCGCATTTCGAATGAATGCGCTTGGCAGTGCGGTGACCGGAGCCCATCCTGAAATGAGCTTTACCGCGATGGTGCTTAACTGGCCTCGCGTCTTGGCCGCATATGCACGTCATCTCATTTGGCCGGTACACCTCAGTCTCTCCTATGACGTTTCAGGAGGAAGTATCTTGTGGCCTCTGATGCTAACGCTCGCGGTGCTTGCGGGTTTGGTTTGGCTGCTTCGCGATAACGACACAACAATTCGATTTGGAGCCGCGTGGGTCGCGATCACACTAGCCCCCGCCCTTGCGATTCGATATATAACTTGGGACGACTATGTCCATGATCGTTATCTGTATCTCCCGTCGGTGGGGCTCGCGCTCATTGCGGCAGTATGGCTCGGTCGCATTCGACTTACAGTTCCTCGTTCCGTAGCTGCCTGTACGCTCGTCCTCGTCCTTTTCTGGGGAACACGCCTAAATCTGCGTATCTGGCAAGACGGGGTCTCATTGTTTACGCGAGCTATGGAAACCGCTCCAAGAAACGTGATCGTGAAGAACAATCTCGCAGAGGCTTATTTGACGGCACAGCGTCCAGCCGAGGCTTTCCCGCTTTTACAGCAGTTGCTGAGAGATTATCCAGACTTCGATCTCGCAAATCGCAACATGGCACGTTACTACTGGGAAATCGGAGACGTAAAGGAAGCGAATCGGTATCAAGAGATTTCAAGGCAGCTGGGGCAGCGCTGATTCCGGCCTTTCTGTTTCCTGAAAGCATGGACACTGGGGAACGAGCGCGCGAATCTAGAAGCATCTCCACTCACGTGATTACTTGTGCTTGGCAAGCTGTTCTTGTGCGAGTTGTAGTCCCTGTCGCGCCGTAGCGTTATTGGGATCGAGTTGGAGTTCGGTGCTGATCTCCTGGACGGCAGTTGCCGGGTCATGTTGCGCTAAGCGCACGGCGCCGAGCAGGAAGTGTGCTTCAGGCACAGCGGGATCAATCTGAATTGCTTGCCGCGCCGCCCATTCTGCTTCTGGTAGCTTGCCCAAGTTGAATTTAGCGGTCGCCAGGGCAACCCACCAATTGGCGTGTGGTTCGAGCGCGACCGCCCGCTCTATATAGCTTTCAGCGGTAACCGAATCATGGTTGTTGCTCAAAGCGGCATTTCCGATGTCGAACAGGGCAAAAGCATTGTCGGGCTGGATATCCAAAGAGCGCTTGAGTAACGCGCTACCTTCTGTCAAGTTGCCCTGCTGCAATTTGGCCACGCCGAGATTGACCAGCGCGCGGGCATTGCGTGGAGTGAGCGCAACGCCACGCTGGAATAGATGTGCGTCGTCCTGCCACACGCCCTGGTAGGAAATCGTCTCCGCCGCCATCGCGGCCAGCACTACGACAGTTGCGACAGCGAGATAGTTGACAGCGGAGTGACTCGTGCTGTCGGAAGCCTTATTTGAAAGGTGCCTCAGCCCAGCCGCCAGCGCGATTCCGAGCGCAATTGAGGGGAGGTAAAGATAACGGTCGTGAACTAATTCGAAATCTGGAAACAGCTTGAGGTAGAGCGGTGCAATCAAAGGAGCGAATATCCATACCACCGAGAACTCGAACAAACCTCGATCAGTAACGCGCCGATACAGCCATACCAAAGTTGCGAGGAGCGCGGCAAGTATCAGAACGGGGGCGACAAAAGCTAGACTGCGCGGGCTGGAAACAAATGCCAACGGATAAAATGGGCCCAGCCCAACGGGGAACAAGAGGTGAGAAAGGTAGAAGCAGAGAGCCAAAGGCAAAGTGAGCGCCATCTCAAAGTTGCTTGCGGTTGAGAGCGGATGGGCAAAGCCATGGAGAATTTGGCTGCGCAGTATGAGAAAGCCACACGACGAGAGAACGAAGAAAAAACCTGTCAAAACGATTGCCGGCTGACCTACCTTATTCTTCTCCCTCCAGGCTAGGGACAGCAGGAGTACTGGCGCGAAAATGCCGGTCTCTTTCACAAAACAACAAGCGAGTGCTAACAGCCATGACGCAATCCACCATACCGGGCTACCACTCTCTAACCAGCGCAACAGGGCCAATGCGGATAACAATAAAATGGCTGCCATCAGTAAATCGGCAGTGTCCGAGACCCAGGTGACGGCCTCGACGTGCGCAGGGTGAAAGGCAAAAACAGCCGCTGCAATGGTGGCATATCCCCTGTCTTTTAATAACCTGCAGGCCAAGCGAAAGACCAGCACTACGCACAACAGATACAGCAATATTGCACTTAAGTGCCAGACTGCAGGTTTGGTGCCTGCCAACCCGTGCACAAGGACTTGCCACAGCACAGCAATTGGACGGTAAAAGTTCGACCAGTGACTGTTAGTTAAGTCCTCACTGAAGGTTTTGGGAATGTCCTTCCAACCCAACTCCCAGCGGCCGTCGATCATCTCGTGATCGTCGTAAACAAACCCCATGCCGAGACTTCGGGCATAAACAAGCAGCGTTAGCACGACCAGCAAGAATTCGGGTGCTCCAGGGCGCTCCAAAAATGCGCGCCATTTGCCGCCTGAGAATCGAACCTGTGCGCTGCCGGTTGTTTCCATGTGTGCTTTTGGGCAAGTGCCGTACGGCACTACCGGGTTTTCTCTCCGACGAGTTCCGAACTCTGGAGGTATCCTAATCCCCACATCCTTGGTAAACAAACACCGTATTCAGACAGCAAAGACCTGATTTCGCGCGGTGCCAAGCCCCGGCTTCATGGTTTGTCATGGCACCTTCCTTGGAGTAAGGAGTTGTCACCGGTTCGCATGGAGCGCCGCGACCTCGTGGAGCAGAATGCGAACCCGACCGTCCTGGGCGAAGCGTTCCAGTAACTGGATGGCTTGTTGCAGCATACGGTCCCAGGTGTCGTTGCCCGAGTAGGTCAGGCCCATGTCTTTGCACACTGCTCGAACAGCACAGCTGCCGGGTCTTCAAGGCGAAACAGGGCGCCGACCGCCTGTTCGAAGGCTCGACCGAAGAGCATCGGAACGTGCATTCATGGTATCGACAATGCTTTCAAATTTCTGGGCCCTGTCCATGCTGCGCGTGGCGGCCTGGGGCGAGCAAAATCATCGATAGCGAAGTGCGCTCGTCTGCACCTCAGCTAACGGCGAATGCCAGACGCAGCCGCCCCACAGCGAAACGCCCTGACATAATCGTTGGCGACGATTGGGCTCCGGCTCCACACCCAAGAGGACGGCTCTTGCCATACGCGATCTAAATCCTCGACTACGAGCGCATCGATGCCGTATTCCTGACAGGTAGCATCTACGATTCTTCCATCGGGTGACGCGAATAAATCTGCTAGCTTCTTCACGCGGACGGCGCAGGGAGCAGGATCACCGCCAAAGGCTGTTCCGCATTCTGCATCTCCGGCGGCGGCGGCATGACCGGAATATAGCGAGTGCAGGATTGAGTACCGCCGGGATGGATTGCTTTGCAGGACGGCCGATGCGGGCAATTGCGCATCGAGAACTTCATAGGCTGAGCGCAGTGCATACGTCCGCTTGCCGAAATGCCGGTCCAGATCCACCCAAGTTAATCCCCGGATGCCCACGCGATCGGCAAGAACCGGATACATGCGCAACATGAATACCTGGTATGCAGTACCCACTATGCCGAGAAGCAACAGGGCCGCGAGCGTCCGACGCACCCACGGACGCAGCGCGGGTTGTGACGGCAGGCCGGAAGGATGAAACCACCGGTCGTCGATTATGACCCCATGAATTATGACCTCATGAATTATGACCGCCCCCCAAAGCAGCAGAATCAGTTGCGTTGGAAGGAAGCATCTTATTCCCAAATCGTTCGTGCTGATGGTGCTTGAACGCATGTAGGTGCCAATCACGAAGCTGGTGATGATCAGCGTCCATGCCGCGAGTTCGTTGGTGCTGGCCTCCACCCTGCCACTGGTGACCTGGCGCTGGCGCAGAATGAGGATGGCGAGAAAGAATCCGAGTTCGAGCGCATAGTTGATGGGCAGGAGAAGCGCTTGGCCGACGGCGAACCCGAATGGCGTTTGAAACTGGATGCCCATTTGGTGGAGAAAATAAATTCCGAGGGGGAACGGACGCAGCGCGAATCCCACAAAAGCCTCGCCGCTGCCCGGACCGCGAAGGCTAAACAGGAAAGAGAGAGCGCAGAGCAGGGCGACCGCGCCGGCGGCCACGAACATGGCAAATTCCAGCCAGCCTTTGCGCAGGACCAACACCAGCAGCCA
Organism: uncultured Acidobacteriaceae bacterium; assembly: GCA_963785265.1. Taxonomy (GTDB): domain Bacteria; phylum Acidobacteriota; class Terriglobia; order Terriglobales; family Acidobacteriaceae; genus Acidiflorens. Next base: position 518,604 of record CAWAUN010000002.1, read on the forward strand.
AAGGGCGATCGCAACTACGAAGGTGAAGGTGACGTAAACCGACATGCCGGCTGCGCTGGCAAAGGCCAGTCCCGCCACGATGACCGGCGCCGTGGCCCACCGGCGATGGACGTCGGCCTGATGGCGGAGCAGCACGAACGCAACGAAACAGGCGATTAAGGCGCCGAGGTTGTGCGGCACCCACAGCATGGAGTCCGCCCAGGAGGTGATCTGGACGTCGTTCCACCACTCCATGTCCGCCGTCCAGAAATGGCGCGCGAGGCCGAGGTATAAGGTCGGCAAGATATCCAGGCCGGTGACCGAGAGCAAACCAACCGCGAGCAGAGTTTTCCGCTCGATGTCCGCTTGCACTCGCGCCATGAACTTGAGGCCGAATGCGATCGTGCAAATCAGGCCGACTCCGCACCAGACAACGCCGGAATACACGACGTATCGCGGCGGCAAATGGAAAACCTTCATGGGCAGGCTGCAAAACAGCAACCACAGGTAGTGGTAGCGTAAAGGCGCCGCGGCGTTGGCAAAGAAGGGATTGCTCGGCGGGATATGGCGTGCGATCGCGACCGTGATGGCGGTGCGCGTGGAGTGGTCGAAAGCGGGAATTGGCGGATAGAGTTCGGCGCCGATTTGCAGATCTACCATCGACCCGATGGCGACTATCACCCATAGGGCGATCAGGCCTAGACCGACCCATGTGTCTCTCGAAACTGCGTGCAATCTGATTCGCCGGATTTCCCTCGCCAAAAGCAGCGCGCAAGCAGCGAACGCTGCGATATAGAACGCCCAGAGCCCAGGCTCGAAGAACCGCGCCAGCAGATATGTGGGCATCGGGCAGATAGCGATGGTGAGCGGGAGTGCAAGAATCAAACGCAAAATCAGACGACGACGCCGGAATTCGAAGAGGTTGAGGGCCCATCCTGCGACATATCCGGGCGCGAGCACGAATGGGAAAAGCGCAAGGCAGGCCTTGAGGATGCCCAACGTGTCGATCAGCGTGAAGTTTCGCATGAAGGTCGGTGTCGTGCTCTAGGCGGGGGTGGCTACGTTCCTGACTGGAACCTGAGTCTCGACTTGCGCTACCTGTTCACCCACGGCGCCTGCCTCGTGATATTCGGCGTCCTGATTCACTGCCCAGACGTCGTACTTGCGCTCGCCCGCCAGGATGTTCCTGACGGTCAGCATTGCCGTCATCATGGCGTGGTCCTGGTTGTTGTACTTATGCATGCCATTGCGGCCAACCAGATGAAGCATAGGACAGTTCTCATCGAGCGCTTTGCGAATTGTGTTCACATGCTGCTGATAGGTGTCGTCATACACGGGATATGCCTTGGGTTGCCTTATGACGACGCCATCGACCACATCCGCACTGGCGGCCAGATTCACTTTTTGAATTTCGCGCGTCGCCAGATCGATCAGGTCGCGGTCGCTGGTGGTCCACAGCCCGTCACCCTCGAAGCAAAAATATTCGAGACCATAGGAGCAATAGGCGGGATCGGGAACCATCTCCGGCGACCACGATTTGTAATTTTGCACGCGGCCAACCTGCACACTGGGATCGTGGATGTAAATCCAATTGTCGGAGAAACGGCCGCGGTCATGCACGATTAATCCGACAGTCAGAAAGTCGCGATACCGCAGGGAGCGCGCAGCTTGGAGCGCGGGCTCGGGAAGCTTTGGTTCGATCTGCGCCACCAGTTCGCGAATGGGCATGGATGAGATCACGTGCTCGGCGCGATATTCTTCCAAATCGCCGTTGGCGCTGCGGGCAGTCACTCGCCAGAGATTCGCGGCGGAGTCGAAGCGGCAACCTACTACTCTGCGGTCTAGCAGCACTTCGCCTCCTAGCTTGCGGACTTTTTCCGCGCACGCTTCCCACATCATTCCCGGGCCGAGTCGGGGATAGCGGAAGGTGTCGATCAGCGTTTTCACAATCTGCTTGCGGTCTTTGGGTTTGTCGCTGAAGAGCGCATGCTTAATAGCGGAGCCTAGCGATAGGCCCTTGATCCTTTGCGCCGCCCAGTCGGCGGAAATCTCTTTGCAGCTCATCCCCCACACTTTTTCGGTGTAGGTCTTGAAAAAGATACGGAACAGGCGCTTGCCAAACTGGTTGGAGACCCAGTCTTCAAAGGTTTTCGGGTCGCGGGTCGAGTTGAGGCGGGCAGCCATAAACGAGAGCATGCAGAGCGTCGACTCGATCAAGCCGAGCTTCGACAGCGCCTCGAATGGCTTCAACGGATAAGTGTAGAACTGGCCACGATAATAAATGCGCGACGACCGGGAACGAGTGAGCATGTCTGCGCCCGCAATCTCGGTCCAAAAATCTTCCACCTCACGGGACTTGGAGAAAAAGCGGTGCCCTCCGATATCGAAGCGGAAGTTCTTGTAGTTGACGGTGCGAGAGATTCCTCCGACATAGTGAAGATCGCTCTCGAGGACGACCACCGGGGCTTGCTGCTTTGATAGCTCATAGGCGGCGGTGAGGCCCGCCGGACCGGCTCCAACAATGATCGCTTTGAGGATCGGTCGTTCCATAGTCTATGGCGTCGAACAGCAATTGGTCTGCCAGCCCAGCATAGGGACTAAGCGCAAGATTCGCAAGATCTTGGGGGCTTAAACCAGCGACGGGCGGCGGGTTGCGGAGCGGCGAAACGCGGCCTCTGTGGGGAGAATCTCTCGATTCGCGGAGTCTTTCGTCGCTAATGAAAATGCGATGCTTACGGCACAGCTGAAGCCATGCCCTTTCAAAGGCGCTTCAGACTGCGCCACTGCTTTGGAATCCGAACCGTAAGCGACAACGTTTGGCAAGTGGTATTCTTGGCAATTCCGATGCACTCCGGCTAGATTAATCTGTGCGGTCTCGCCGGAGCCTTGCCTCGGAAAGCTGCACCAGGGCCTGCCAGGAGAATCTCGTGAAAGTAGTGATGCTGTGTGGAGGGCTCGGTACTCGCTTGCGTGAGGAAACGGAATACCGGCCCAAGCCCATGGTGGAAATCGGCGGCCGTCCGATACTGTGGCACATCATGAAGCTGTACGCGCATAATGGTTTTAACGATTTTGTGTTCTGCCTCGGGTACCGCGGCAACATGATCAAGGAATATTTCCTGAACTACGAGGCTATGAACAACGACTTCTCGCTTTGCCTCGGCCGGAACTCCAAGATTGAATATAAAAACGTTCACGGCGAACAAGACTTTCAGGTCACGCTCGTCGATACCGGCCCGACCACGATGACCGGCGGACGCGCCAAGAGGATTGAGAAATATATTGATGACGATGTTTTCATGATGACCTATGGCGATGGCGTGAGCGATGTGGATATCCGAAAGCTGGTGGAGTTCCACAAGAGCCATGGGAAACTGGCCACGGTCACGACCATTACGCCGAGTTCGCGGTTCGGAGTGATCGACACAAACGCCGCGGGCCGCGTGACTAAGTTTAAAGAGAAGGCAAAGATCGCGGGGCGCGCGAGCGCGGGGTTTTTCGTGCTCAATCGCCGCGTGTTCGATTATCTTGGCGGCGACGATTGCATCTTCGAGAAGGAACCTTTGGAACGGCTGGCCGACGAAGGACAGTTGATGGCTTATCAGCATGACGGCTTTTTCTACGCTATGGATACTTATCGCGAGTACGAGTACTTGAATCAGTTGTGGAGCGCAAAGCAGGCTCCCTGGAAGGTTTGGCAGGAATAATAATGAAGAACGACTTCTGGCGCGACCGGCCCGTGTTTATTACTGGCGCTACGGGACTGGTGGGCGGATGGCTGACGAAGCGACTGCTCGAGCAAGGAGCATCGGTTACGGCGCTGGTACGGGACTGGGTTCCGGCCAGCGAGTTTGTAAAAAAGGGGCTGGCGCAGCGCGTTAACGTTGTGCGCGGCGATATCAGCAGTTCCTATCTGCTGGAACGTGCGCTGGGTGAGTATGAAATCGAGGTCGTGTTTCATCTTGCCGCGCAGACGCAGGTGCAAATCGCCAACCGCAATGCGCTTTCAACTTTTGAGAGCAACATCCGTGGAACATGGGATCTGCTGGAGGCTTGCCGGCATTCGCCGAAGGTGAAATCGGTCGTCCTAGCTTCTTCCGACAAGGCTTACGGCGAGCAGGCCGTGCTTCCCTATAAAGAGGATATGCCGTTGCTGGGAAAGCATCCCTACGATGTAAGCAAGTCGTGTGCGGACCTGATTGCGCAGTCCTACGCGCATACGTTTGGCACGCCGGTGGCGATTACGCGCTGTGGCAATTTTTATGGCGGCGGAGATCTAAACTGGGACCGCGTGGTGCCGGGCACGATCCGTTCCGTGGTTCGTGGCGACCGTCCGATTATTCGCTCGGACGGCAAATTTGTGCGCGACTACTTCTACGTTGAGGATGGCGCGGCGGCCTACATGCTGCTGGCGGAGCGGCTTCTGGAGAATTCGAAGTTTTGTGGCGCAGCCTATAATTTTTCGAATGAAGCACAGATCAGCGTGCTGGAACTGGTGAATGCGATCCTCGAAAAAATGGGATCGAAGTTGAAGCCCGACATTCAGAATCACGCTTCGAATGAGATCCGCCATCAGTTCCTGAGCGCGGAGCGGGCACGCGCGGAGTTGAACTGGAAGCCCATGTTCACTCTGGATGAAGGATTGGAAAAGACCATTGCATGGTACCGGGAGGCGCTGAAGTAGTGTCACGAGCAGACGAGTTGCGCGAGCGGATCCGCAGCCTGGTGGGTGAGTACTATGGCCAGGCCTTCCCTGCTCGCGAGTTCGTGCCGGGATCGTCGCCGGTGCCTATTTCCGGACGGGTTTTCGATGAACAGGAACTCGAACTGCTGGTCGAGTCGTCACTCGATTTCTGGCTGACTACTGGACGTTTCGCCGAACAGTTCGAACGTGAGTTCGCGAAATTCGTTGGAGTGCGCGAAGCGGTGCTGGTGAACTCGGGCTCGTCGGCGAATTTGCTGGCGGTCACAGCTCTTACTTCGCACAAATTGGGCGACCAGCGACTGAAACCTGGGGACGAGGTCATCACCTTGGCCGCGGGATTTCCTACGACCGTTAATCCGATTCTGCAGAATGGATTGGTTCCGGTCTTTGTCGATGTTAGCCTTCCCACTTTTAACGTAGATGTCAGTTGCCTCGAAACGGCGCTCTCCGGGCGCACGCGGGCCGTCTTCTTTGCCCACACACTGGGAAATCCGTTCGATCTCGACTCGGTAACGGCTTTCGCGAAGAAACACGACTTGTGGCTGATCGAAGACTGCTGCGACGCGCTCGGCTCGACCTATCGCGGGAAGAAAGTTGGAACCTTCGGCGATCTTGCGACGGTGAGCTTTTATCCCGCGCACCACATCACCATGGGCGAAGGCGGCTGCGTGTTGACGGAAAAGCCGATGCTGCGCACGCTGGTCGAATCGTTTCGCGATTGGGGACGGGATTGCTGGTGCGCTCCGGGTAAAGAGAATACTTGCGGCAAGCGTTTCGACTGGCAACTCGGTGAACTGCCACACGGATACGATCACAAATACATCTATTCGCATGTGGGCTATAACCTGAAGGCCACGGACATGCAAGCTGCTGTGGGCGTCGCGCAGTTGAAGAAACTGCCGGCGTTCATTGAGGCTCGGAAACGAAATTTTGCGTATTTGACGGCGGGACTCACAGACAAGAACGCCGCCGAACATTTCATACTGCCTGAGGCGACTCCGAATTCCGATCCCAGTTGGTTTGGCTTTCCGCTCCTGCTGCGGGAGACGGCTCCATTCTCGCGTAACACGCTTATTGATTTCCTGAATGCGAAGAAGATTGGCACTCGCCAACTGTTCGGCGGAAACCTCGTTCGCCAACCTGCTTACGCGGGTCTCAACTATCGTGTAGTCGGCGATCTCGGAGTCAGCGACCGTGTCATGAATCAGGCTTTCTGGATTGGCGTTTATCCGGGGCTTACGCCGGCGATGTTGGATTACGTTTTGGAATCGATGAACGAAATCGCGTTAAAGGGGGCGCTTTCCGATGCCGCAAGAAAATAATAATCATTCCTCCGAGCTGCAAGAGATTCGACTGGGATCCAAGGTGGTCGGAGCCGGCCGACCTTGTTACGTGGTCGCCGAAATCGGGATTAACCACAACGGAGACATCGATCTCGCGAAGAAACTTATCAACGTGGCATTGGGCGCTGATTGCGACGCGGTCAAGTTTCAGAAGCGGACCATCGATGTCGTTTACACGCCGGAGGAATTGGCAAAACCTCGGGAAAGCCCTTTTGGCGCGACCAACGGCGATCTGAAGCGCGGCCTTGAATTCGAGGAGGAAGAGTACGAGGAGATTGACCGCTATTGCCGCGAGGTAAAAATTGATTGGTTCGCTTCTTGCTGGGATGAGGCATCGGTCGACTTCATCGCGCAGTTTAAAGTTCCGTGCTTTAAGATCGCTTCCGCATCGCTCACTGACGATAACTTGTTGCGTCATACTCGCGCTGTGGGCAAGCCGATTGTGTTGTCGACTGGAATGAGCACGCTTCAGGAAGTCGACCGTGCGGTAGAGGTTCTGGGTAAGCAGGACCTCGTTTTGCTGCATGCTTGCAGCACGTATCCAGCGTATTACGAAGAATTGAACCTCTCAGTTATCAATGTTCTGCGAGAGCGCTATGGCGTGCCGGTTGGCTATTCTGGGCACGAAACCGGGCTGCCTTCGAGCGTTGCGGCGGCGGTGCTCGGCGCCTGCATCGTCGAGCGTCACATCACGCTGGATCGCTCCATGTGGGGTTCGGATCATGCCGCATCGCTTGAACCAAATGGAATCACCCGCCTGGTTCGAGACATCCGCTTGATTGAAAAGTCGAAGGGGGATGGCATCAAGCGCGTGCTGGAACGCGAGCAACCGATCATCAAGAAGCTGCGGCGCGTGGGAGCGGCATAGTGCCGGAAAATCTGCCGGAGATCGCGCCGGAATTCCTGTCGAAGATCAAAGCCATCGCCCTGGATGTCGATGGAGTGCTCACTGACGGCGGCGTGTGGTGGGGTCCAAACGGCGAAGAATGGAAGCGCTTTCACTTTGCCGACATCATGGGATTGTCGCTGGCGCGAAAATCGGGAATGGTAATTGCTTTACTGTCGGGCGAGAATAGTCCGCTCGTCGACCGGCTGGCCGCTAAATTCAGCATCAGCGATGTGCACAAAGAGTGCACGGACAAAGCTGCCGCGCTGCGCGCGTTTTCGGAAAAGCACGGGTTGCGCTTGCGGGAAATCTGTTTCATTGGGGACGATGTGAACGATTTGCCGGCGCTCAACATCGCCGGTCTCAGCGCTTGTCCCGCGGACGCGCGCCCTTCGATTCGCGAACATTGCCAGATAGTCACCAAACTCGGCGGCGGGAACGGGGCCGTGCGCGAGATTGTGGACATGTTGCTTGCGTCCGCTAAAACGGGGGCCAAGGCGGTTCGCTAGGAGAGCATGAGACTCGCCGATTATGTCATGAGCTTCGTCGCCCAGCAGGGCGTGAAGCATATTTTCCTTCTCACTGGCGGCGGAGCGATGCATTTGAACGACGCTCTGGCGCGCTGCAGCGATTTGAAGTTCGTTTGCAATCACCACGAACAAGCCTGCGCGATTGCGGCTGAAAGTTATTCCAAGGCTACCAACAATTTGGGCGTCGCCATGGTAACCACAGGCCCGGGCGGCACGAATGCGATCACTGGCGTGGTCGGTGGCTGGCTGGATTCGACTCCCATGCTGATTCTTTCGGGGCAGGTGAAACGCTCCGACCGCATGTATCGCGCCGATGGCACGCCCCTGGGAGTGCGGCAGCGCGGCAGTCAGGAAGTTGATATTGTCTCCCTGGTCAAACCGATTACAAAGTACGCGGTGACCATCGACGATCCGCATAGCATTCGCTACCATCTCGAAAAAGCAGTACACCTGGCTCGCAGCGGAAGACCGGGGCCGGTTTGGATCGATATCCCTATCGACGTACAGGCTTCGCCGATTGAACCGGATGCCATGCGCGGCTTTGATCCTGGCGAGGCTGCTAAGCCCGACCATGACGACTTGGAAGTCAAAGTACGCGACCTGATCGATCGGCTGAACCGGGCGGAGCGGCCATTTATTTTTGCGGGAAACGGGGTGCGCGTTTCCGGCGCGGCGGCTGCGTTTGAAAAGCTTGTACGGGTGCTGAATGTTCCGGTCGGCCTGACTTGGCTGGCAATGGATTTGTTGGACGATGACGATCCGCTTCTTGTCGGGCGTCCTGGGACGGTCGCTTCTCGCGGAGCTAACTTCGCTTTGCAGAATGCCGATTTCGTTCTCGCGATCGGAACTCGGCTTGACCCTCCGCTTATGGGTTGGGACCCTCGTCAGTTCGCTCGCGGCGCTTACAAAACCGTGGTCGATATCGATCCGGCTGAGTTGCGCAAGCTTGAAGGCGCTATCGATAATCCGATCTGTGCCGACGCTCGAACTTTCATTGAGCACATGCTGCGGCTGGCTGGCTCGGCACTGGACAAGAAAAAAGATCGCAGTCCCTGGCTACAGCGGTGCATTGATTGGAAGGCTCGTTATCCTCTGGTTTTGCCTGCGCACCGCGCTCCGGGACTTGTCAGCATTTACAATCTCGCTGAAGTTATCGGGCAGGAAGCGGGACCTAACGACCGCCTTGTCTCCGGAAACTCAGGAAGCGCCATCGAAGTCTTTTTGCTCGCTTACCGGGCTCGCAAGGGACGTCGCGTATTTCACACGGCCGGACTGGGAGCGATGGGATACGGCATCGCCGCTAGTATCGGCGTGTGTGTTGGCAGCGGCGGGCGAAAGACGATCTGCGTTGATGGCGATGGCGGACTTCAGCTTAACATCCAGGAGTTGGCTACCATCGCGCATCTGCAATTGCCGATCAAGCTTTTCGTGCTTAACAATCAGGGATACGCTTCGATTCGGGCCAGTCAAACCAACTATTTCGGCGGGCCTAACATTGGATGCAGTCCGGAGACCGGTGTGTCGGTTCCCGATTATCGCAAGGTCGCTCGCGCTTATGGGTTGAAGACTGTGGTGATCGAAGGGCAAGGGGAAGGTCAGTTGGATTTGCGGGCTGCCGTGCGTAAAGTTCTGCGCAGCCGTGGGCCGGTGGTTTGCGATGTACACGTTATTCCGGATGAGATCCGGGCTCCTCGGGTAACCTCGATTCAGCGGGCTGATGGATCCTTTGTATCGAAGCCCTTGGAAGACCTGTGGCCGTTTCTGGATCGCGAGGAGTTTGCGCAGAATATGATCGTTGAACCGGTGCGGGAATGACGAGCCTACACTGAGGATGGATATGACAAAGTTGGGAATCATGGAAGGCAGACTGGTGCCGCCGGAAGATGGGCGGTTTCAGTGCTTCCCGCGCACGCAATGGGAGAGTGAATTTGCGCACGCGGCACAGGTTCCTTTCGATTACATCGAGTGGGTTTACGACCTTTACGGCCACGATGTGAATCCGCTGGGCAACGCCGCGGGGATGGACCGGTTGAAGAAGCTTGCGGAATCTACCGGAGTTTCGATTCGTTCGGTGTGTGCCGACTATTTCATGGATAAGCCTCTGGTCCGTTGCAGCCAACTGGAACTTGACGAACGATTGCGAGAACTGCAACGGCTGCTGCGCAACGGCCGTTCTATCGGCGTGAATCGAGTGGTGATTCCGTTCGTGGATGCCTCGGCCATTCGCTCGCAGGAGGATTTTGTAGCCGTTCAAGATGCGCTCAGGGCCGCCATGCCATTTGCCGAAGAAACCGGAATTGAAATTCATCTGGAGACTTCGCTGGGGCCGGCGGAATTCGCTCGGCTTCTGGACGGGATACCGAATCCGATGCTCAAGGCGAATTACGACTCCGGAAATAGCGCTTCGCTGGGATATGCTGTCGCCGACGAGTTCGCCGCTTATGGGGAGCGGATCGGCAGCGTCCATATTAAAGACCGGGCGCTGAAGGGCGGGACGGTTCCGCTGGGAACCGGGAACGCGGATTTTACGGCGCTGTTCTCAGGGCTCGAAAAACTTGGCTACCGGGGAGATTTCACTTTGCAGGTGGCGCGCGGGACTCCTGGGGACGAAGTGGCCTGGGCAAAACAGAACCTCGCATTTGTTCGCAGGCATTGGCACAATTGACGGTGTGAATCTCTCCCTCAACAATCGCGTGGCGTTGGTCAGTGGCTCGTCGCGGGGCATTGGCAAAGTCATCGCAGCGGCTTTTTTGCGCGAAGGCTGCCGCGTCTGCATCACCGGCCGAAGCGAGGCGCCCCTCGCCGCGGCTCTGGCGGAGTTCGAAGGCGAGTTCGGAAAAGAACGCGCCATCTCCTTCTGCGGCGACCTTACCGATTCCAAAATGATCGGGCAGGCGGTGGGTAGAGCTCACGGCCAGTGGGGCCGGCTCGATGCCGTGGTGGCTAATTTGGGCTCGGGCAGCGGGAAACCTGGCTGGCAATTGGAGGGCGAGGAGTGGGAGCGACTTTTTCGCTTGAATTTCTTTGGGAGCGTAAACCTGGCCCAAGCCGCGATCCCTCTCCTGGCGGAGAACAAGCATGGGGCGCTGCTTTTCATCGCGTCCATCACAGGAGTGGAAGCAACTGCGGCACCGCTTCCTTATAGTGCGGCCAAGGCTGCGCTCATCAATTACTCGAAGAATCTCGCTAGCCAGGTTGCCAAACTCGGCGTACGGGTGAACTGCATTGCGCCGGGGAATGTTTTGTTCCCGGGGGGAAGCTGGGAACGTCATCTCGAAAAAGACAAGAACAAGGTTATGCAAATGATTGAGTCGAGCGTGCCGCTGGCGCGTTTTGGCACGCCCGCAGAAATCGCCGACATTGCGGTGTTCCTGTGTTCGGATGCCGCCACATTTATTACGGGAGCGTGTTTCAAGGCCGATGGCGGACAAACTAAAAGTTACTGAAGCGGAAACAAGCAACCGGGCGCAGGCGCTGTTTGACTTGACCGGACGCGTGGCCGTGATCACCGGAGGCGCGGGCCTGCTCGGCACGAAACACGCCGAGATCATCGCGGCCGCGGGAGGATGTCCGGTGCTCCTTGATCTTCCGCAGGCCAAGCCGGAGGTGGCTGCGGCGGCCATCGCAAAAAAGTTTGGCGTCGATGCCGCAGGATTTGCTACCGACATTACGCAACTCGCGGAGGTCGAAAAGGTCCGCGATACGCTGCTGGCGCGCTTTGGGCGAGTCGATATTCTGATCAACAACGCTGCCAATAACCCCAAGGTCGAGGCGGAGGGCGCCAAGGTCTGGTCGCGCCTCGAAAACTTTCCTCTCGAAGTTTGGAATGACGACTTACGCGTGGGACTCACTGGAGCTTTCCTTTGCAGCCGCCTGTTTGGCTCGGAGATGGCCAAGCGGGGCAAGGGAGTGATTCTCAACATCGCCTCGGACCTCGCGGTGATCGCTCCCGACCAGCGGTTGTATCGGCAGACGGGTGTGGCCGAAGACCGGCAACCGGTCAAGCCGGTTACGTACTCCGTGGTAAAAACTGGACTCATTGGCCTGACTCGCTATCTGGCAACTTACTGGGCTACTTCGGGCGTCCGGGTTAATGCAATTTCGCCGGGCGGCGTTTTCAATAATCAGCCGGAGGCGTTTCTGGCGGAACTTCATCAGCGGATACCATTGGCTCGCATGGCTCATGTGGATGAATATCAGGGATCGATCCTGTTTCTTTGTTCGGATGCATCTTCTTATATGACTGGGGCGAATCTTGTCGTAGATGGAGGAAGAACGTGCTGGTAGGCTCGGAGAATCCGTCACTAGATCCGTCGTCATTAGGCCGATCTTCACTAGATCGATCGTCGCTGTTTTCGCTTGAGGGCAAGGTTGCGTTGTTGACGGGCGCTTCGGGATTTCTGGGGCGAACGTTTACGGAAACGCTGCTCACCAATGGCGCCGATCTGATCGCCATCGGTCGTCCGGCAAAGCTCGGCAAACAGGTGGAAGTGTGGAAGGAGAAATATGGAGCGGGGCGGGTGCATGGCTACTATGTGGATATGTTCGACCTGCACGCGCTAACGAAAAAGCTGGACGAGATTAGCGAACGCCATGCCGTCGATGTGCTCATCAACAACGCTCATGAGTTGGCGCCGGCTTCGGGATTCAATACGCCCGCAGGCTCCCTGGATCAGGGAAATATGGATGTGTGGATGCGAAATCTGACGGCCGGGGTCTGCTGGCCGGCGCTCACCGTTCAGAAAATTGGCGCGAGCATGAAAGAGCGTGGGCGTGGGAGCATTATCAATATTTCAACCATGTATGCAGTGGTGGCGCCCCGCCCTGGGCTGTACGAAGGCACGACGTTTTTGAATCCGCCGGCTTATTCGGCCTCGAAGGCGGCGATGATTGCCTTCACACGCTACGTTGCCTCGTTCTGGGGGAGTTACGGAATACGGGCGAACGCAATTCTGCCGGGGCCGTTTTCTAATACTGAGGATGCGGGACCAAATTCGGTTCGAGCGGGAGATCCGTTCATCGAAAAACTTAAAGCCAATACGAGCCTGGGACGAATCGGGCGAGCTGGAGAACTTGCGGGGGCGCTGCTATTTCTTGCCTCGGACGCGTCTTCTTACGTGACTGGACAAAGTATTGTGGTGGATGGGGGATGGACTACGGTCTAGTCCCGCCGTCGCGGCGAAGAGTGAGGTAAATCGGGTAATACCCCTGCGCAGCGACGATGATCCGTCCTATCCAATTGCCGATATTCATGCGCTGCACAACGGCAATGACGGTTTGAAGCCTTCGCGCCGTACCTTCCATCTCAAAATGAAAAGGCTGGGCCAGACGATCGAGGAAAATCTCGTCTCCAAGGGAAAGCAGTTTGACGGGATATTTCTGGTTCAGTTGCCGCATGGCGCGTCGACACCACACAGGATTAATCTCGGTTCGGATGGTGAGGGCAAACGACGGATCTCGTCCAAGCAGGCGAAGCCATTGGGGCAGCAGGGATCGCCACAGAATCGGCGGTTGCGGGACCATGTAGTGGCCCTCGAAGTACGAGAGGTAGTTTGGCATCTCGAAATGCAAGATGCCTCCCGGGCGCAGAACGCGCACGGCCTCTTCAAGAACTTTCAGCGGATCTTCGGTGTGCTCTAGAACGTTGGCGGAGTACACGATTTCAAAAGAAGCATCTTCAAAAGGCAGATTTTCACCCTTGGCTGGCAGAATGCGCTCCGGGTCGATGCCGTTGGCGACAAATAGTTCCCGCGATGAAGAGAATGAGGTTCCGAAACCTACCCCATCCGGTTCTGCACCGTATCCGTCGACCTGGTAGGACTTGATCCACGTGGCCAAGTTGACTCCGTACCCGGAGCCAATCTCCAGAAGCTTCTTGTTGCGCAACGGTTCGAAGCGCTCAAGCAATTGGGCGCGCTTCCGTGATTTTTCTACGTTGAGGTGATCGTCCGCGGCTGTGCTCGAGGGCGTGTTCGAAATACTCTCAAAAAACTCCCCGATAGATTCTTCCGCCGCAGCTCGGACGGACTCCGGAATTACGATGGCAGACTCCGAATCAACGATTGCGGCGGGTCTCGATGGCGGAATTCTTGCGAGTTTGGCGCCAAGTGCACCGGTGGACATAGCTACTTTCGTAACGTATCTGCCGATTGATGCCGCAGAGATACGACTAGAATTTAGTGTTCCACAGGTGAGGGATGAGAACAGAATTACGAAAGTTACCCAAGAGATTTCAATTGCAGTCGGGAAGACCCTGATCCGTTAGACGCGCATTTTACTTCTAGTCAAAACGTTGCTTCTTCAATAAGTCGCAGAGGATGTGGCCCGTTAGAATGTGCGCTTCCCGGATACGAGGTATTTGATCGCTGGAAATGCAGAAGATTAGCGTATTGGCAACAGGGCGTCGTGGTGACACTCTTTCGGGCAAAATTCGCATGGTATAAAGATGTAAAGAAATGAGTCTCTCGGATTTTGCCGGTAAATGGAATGGGAAACTCACGCGGCACTTCCCGCCCGTACAGTTCGAGCGATAGCTTTTAGTGGCGGCGAGCGAGCGAACTGTACGAGGGCTGCGGGGGGCCATTGCAGCTCACTGCCGGCCGCTGGGACTGGGGTAAGAAATGTACGGAGTCACTCGCTGCTTGATCTGCAATGGAAGCTCCCTGGAGTCTGGCCGCGCGTTTTTCTCGCCCTTTATCGCGAAACGAATTTGGAATCGCCGGCCCTTTCCGATTGAGCTGCTAAGATGCAGGGCTTGCAGTTTTATCTTTGCAAATTGCCGTTTCGATCCCGACGAAGAGAAGGCCCTTTACACCGGCTATCGTAGCGCTGAGTACCAAAAAATGCGCCACACTTGCGAGCCTTGGTACACAGAGGGATTCAACCGCAGCTTGTTCTCGCCGGAAGTCCTGCTGAAGCGCCGTCGTCCACTCGCCGGAATTTTTCGTGAGCATGTCCCGCGCTCGGTGAAAACAATCCTCGATTTCGGCGGTGACCGCGGAGACCTGTTCGAGGGTCTTGTCCCAGGGTCGTCGACCTACGTCTATGACATCTCCGGAGTCGAGTCTGTGAACGGAGTCAACGCCCTTCGCGGCTTGGACGACTGTGCAGTTCATCGATTCGATTTGATCGCGTGCAGTAATGTGCTCGAACATGTTGGATCGCCGAGAAGTACAGTCAATGAGATCAACATGATTGCGGCGCCTGATAGTCTTTTCTTCATCGAGGTCCCCGGTGAATCACCCTTTGGGACTGTAGGATTCGTCAAAAGGTTTGCCCAGCAGTTGATCCTTCTTGGCGCGCGCCCGGGTTTGGCGGTTTCGATGCTTCCATTCGACTTCCTGCGGCTGGTTCACGAGCACGTAAACTTCTTTTCTGTTGAATCACTGACTAAACTGATGCAGGTCTCGGGTTTGGAGGTTTTAGCAAAGGGACTCTATTCATCCTCAAGCTTCAGCTTCGGCCCATACAAACTCGTGGCAGGACGAATGGCATGGTGCTTGGCGCGCCGCCAGGAGCGGACATAAATGAATCTGTTATCTGGCAAAGACGGATGGGTGAGCAGCCTGACGCGGCACATTCCGCCCGGACAGTTCGGCCGCTACCTGCTGGTGGGGGCCTGGAATACTTTGTTTGGGTACGGGTCGTTCGCGTTTTTTACAGCCATTCTCAGCTCGACGATTCCGCATAGTTACATTGTCGCCTCGGTGATTTCCGGTCTGCTGAACATCTCGGTCTCGTACCTGGGATACAAGTGGTTTGTGTTTAAAACCAAGGGCAATTATTTGCGGGAATGGATCCGGTGCGTTGGAGTGTATAGCGGGGGCATTCTGTTTGGCGTGGTGGCGTTGCCGGTGCTGGTCACTCTGATTCGGCGCAATACGCGGTTTTTTACGCAGGCTCCTTATATTGCCGGCGCTCTGCTGACCGGGTTCATGGTGGTGTACAGCTTTGTTGGACATAAAAAGTTTTCCTTCCGGACGCCGGCTTGATGCGCATACTTATCACGGGTGGGTCGGGATTCATTGGACGAAATCTGGCGTCGCAGCTTGCTTCGTCTTATGAAGTGGTGGCTCCTGCGTCGGGCGAATTGGATCTGCTGAATGCGTCAGCGGTCGGCGAATACCTGGGGGCGCGTCGCTTCGATGTGGTCGTGCACGCGGCTACCACTCGATCGAATCGCGGGTTGGGGGCGCCTCCCGATATGCTGGACCGCAATTGCCGCATGTTCTTTAATTTGGCGCGCAATAGCTCGCGGTTTGGGAAGATGATTCATTTCGGGTCGGGCGCGGAATATGTGAAGGCGGGACTGCCTGCGCGGGTGAAAGAAGAGTACTTTGATACTTGCGTTCCTGTTGAGCCGTACGGATTCTCGAAATACATTTGCGCAAAGTATATTGAGCGCTCGGAGCGGATGGTGGAGTTGCGGCTGTTTGCCGTATTCGGCCAGTACGAAGACTACCGCGTACGATTTATTTCTAACGCCTGCTGCCGGGCGGTGAAAGGCTTGCCGATTGTGCTGCGGCAGGATATCGTGTTTGACTATTTGTATGTCAAAGACCTGGTGAAGCTGACGACGTGGTTCATTGAGAATGACGCGCGACATAAGGCTTACAACGTGTGCAGCGGGCGCCCGGTGGCGATCACGGAATTGGCTCGGCTGATGGCGCGGATCGCGGGCGAGCGTTCGGGGCGGCGGCCAGATGTATCGGTCTTGAGCGAAGGGATGGGAGCGGAGTACTCGGGAGACAACTCGCGTATGGTGATGGAAATGGGTGGGTATCAGTTTTGGGAATTGGAGGGCGCGATTCGGGACCTCTATGGGTGGTATGAACGGAATTCCGAGATCGACGTTGACGCGCTGAGGTTCGACGAGAAAGCTGCATCCCGTGCCTAAGACCCTGACCATCCTGACACCCTGTTACAACGAGCCCAACATGCTGTTTGAACAAGGTTGGCTATGTCAGTGTGATCTATCTCACAGACAACTGTGTAGTGCTCGGCTACCGTCGCGCAATGGTCAAGCAACCGAAAACTAAGATCGGAGTGAGCAAGTGACCCCAACCCAGGAAATGGAACAAGGCAAGCAACAAGCCGACACCTTCGCGCAAGTGAAAATGAGGGCGGCCATGATCAGCGGACTACTCCGTCGCACAGCCAGTACGCTCGTCATAAAGGCCGGACCGAACAATCCAATGGTTCGAGCGATGATGCGCATTCGCTGCCATCCCCTGGTACTGAAATTCGAGCGTGATCATGTCGATGTCTCGAAGGACGGCAGAACGATCCGCCTCGCAGCAAAGCACTTCCCATACGCCCACGACATGGTAGAGCATTTCGACTTGTACTTTAATCAAGTGGTTCCAGAAAAGGGCGGCGCCGGGCTGCTGGTCGACTACTCCGGACCGAAGCTCCAACGCTATAAGAACGGACTCGAGTTCGAACTGTCGTCCCTTCCTGAAGAGATTGAGGCGATTGGAGAGTACTTTCACTGGTACAAGGCGAAGCCGGACGACCTGATCTTTGACATTGGTGCATACTGCGGGGTCACGGCCTATCACCTGTCGAAGCTCGTCCCTGAAGGTAAGGTGTGCTCCTTCGAGCCGGATCCGGTCAATTTTAGGCTGCTCACCAGAAATATCGAACGCCATGGACTTAAGAATGTAACCCCCCTCCCTTTTGGCATTGCCGACAAGACCGAGAAGGCTGCCGTGTTTCTGTCAGAGGGGACTATGGGCTCACGGCTTGAAAGGCACTCCACGCGCATGACGGTGGGCGATGTTTGTTCCGTTCAGACGCTCTCGCTAGCCGATGCGTGTGCACGTTTTGGCGTACCGAAATTCGTGAAGGTCGATATTGAGGGATCAGAAATTGAAATGCTCGCGGCGGCGGCACCGTTTCTGCGGTCGAATTCAATCCAACTCGCCGTCGACACAAACCACTGGGTTAATGGAAAGCTCACCGGGCCGGCAGTTGAAGAGATTTTGCGATCCTGCGGATACGAGACGGACTCCGATGACGCCGTTGGGTTCATGACGACTTGGGCGCGCCCGCGCGCGCTTAGGAAGGCTGCATAGGCCACAGTTCGACGAGAAAGCTACTAGCCATGCCTAAGACCCTGACGGTGCTCACTCCTTGTTATAACGAAGAAGCCAATGTGCATGAGGTGTATCGCCGCGTGCGCGCAGCCGTTGCCGCGGCTGGCGACTACCGGTACGAACATCTCTTTATCGATAACGCCTCCACCGACAATACGCTGAACGAATTGAAGAGCATTGCTGCCAGGGATCGGAACGTAAAGATCATCCGCAACACGCGCAACTTTGGGCAGATACGATCGCCGCAGCACGCTTTGTATCAGGCGAGCGGGGACGCGGTGATTGGCATTGTGGCCGATCTGCAGGATCCTCCCGAGATGATCGTTGAGATGATTCGAAAGTGGGAGGAGGGTTATCCGGTGGTGATCTGCGTCAAGCAGGCTAGCGACGAAAACGGTCTGATGTTCTGGATGCGAAAGAAATACTACAGCCTGGTGAACCGGCTTTCGGGCGTGGAGACCTACGAGAACTATACGGGGTTTGGCTTGTATGACCGCAAGGTGGTGGAGGTGATCAAGAGCTTCGACGATCCCTATCCCTACTTTCGCGGGATGATCGCGGAGGCGGGGTTCCGGCATTTCGATATTCCGTATCATCAGCCGGTGCGCAAACGTGGCATTACGAAGAACAATTTCTATTCGCTTTATGACATGGCGATGCTTGGGATTACCAACCTATCGAAGGTGCCGCTGCGGCTGGTGACTCTTTCCGGGTTTGTGGGGGCGCTGGTTTCGATTCTGGTGTCGCTCGCTTACTTCACTTACAAACTGATCTTCTGGAGCCGGTTCGAGGCGGGCGTCGCACCCTTGATCCTCGGCGTATTTTTCTTCATGTCGATCCAGATGCTGTTTATGGGGATAATTGGGGAATACGTTGGGACAATCCATACGCTGGTGCAGAAGCGGCCGCTGGTGGTGGAACAGGAGAGGGTCAATTTTGAATATGGCATGGGGGAACCGCTGCGGGACGCATTACCGGAGGGCGAGACCCAACCCAGTGCGGCCTCGTGAAAGCTTAGGCCGGATAGGAGATTTTCGTTGGATCGGAGGCCTACTATGAACGCGGATGCGGCGCAGTTTTTGGCGGTGACTCGAATTCGCGACTGCGCTTCGGTGATGCAGAGCCTCGTGCAGTCTCCAGCGTACTTGAGCGCGGTGGTCGCGGTTGGAGAGGCAATGACGAAGTGCCTGCGCTCGGGAAACAAAATTCTGTTTTTTGGAAACGGCGGCAGCGCCGCGGACGCGCAGCACCTGGCGGCGGAGCTTAGCGGACGCTTCTTGAAAGAACGCAGAAGCCTGTCGGGGTGGGCGCTGACTACCAATTCCTCCGTGCTGACGGCTATTGGCAACGATTATTCCTTTGACGAAGTGTTCGCGAGGCAAGTCTCAGGGATTGGGAGTGCCGGAGACGTCGCCTTTGGCATCAGCACCAGCGGAAACTCTCCTAACGTGCTGCGGGCGGTGAACGTGGCGCGCGAGAAGGGGCTGGTCACCGTGGGTTTGACCGGAAGGTCCGGCGGTAAGTTACCGAGCGCGGTCGATCACTGCATCTGCATTCCCAGCGATCAAACTCCTCGCATCCAGGAAGCACACATTCTAACGGGCCACATTCTCTGCGAATTGATCGAGGAAGCGCTGTTTGAGCAGCCTTAAACAACAACTGACTCTTGTGCGACGGCAGGGTCGTCCACAATTATTTCGCGGGATGCAGGAGCAGTGTTCGTCTTCGTGTTTGTCTTTGCCTCGAAATAGCGTTTGAAACGTAGAAATTTTTTCTCGAAGAATTCATGACTCAGCGCCGATATGGCGAAGGTGACAGCGGTGAGTACGATAATGTATGCGCACTGGGTAAACGCCAGTTCTCGTACAGTACTCGCACCCCTCGCGATTTTGGGAAATACATAGACGTTCCCTACCCCCAAAATCGGGACGTGGAATACATAGATCCCGTAACTGTAGGCGCCAATCGGGGCAAGCCAACGCGACTTAAGAAACTTCTGCATTAAGGTGGTCTTGATCTCGGTATAGGCCGCCAGGAGAACTAAGGCGCCGAATCCCAGAGCCAGCAGGGTATATCCGCCGCACAGCATAAAGACCCGAGTCGCGTCTTCAACGCTGAGTCCATTGCGCGGCGGAAAGAACAACATTCCGGAGTAAGTGAGGAAGAACGAGCCAACACCCATGCTCGCAATCCATGGGAGCCATTTGTGGATCCGGAGCATGAGCTTGGGGTCTCTGAAAAAGCACGCGCATAATGCTCCGATGAAAAGCGCGTCCAGCCTGCAAATGGTGGCCAACTGGATTTCGACCAACTGCGGCGGAACGATTTGAAGGCCAGCGTGCGCGACCCAGGCGAGCCGAATCATTGCCGACAACCCTGCCACTATTCCGGCTACCCAGGGAATCGTGCGTGGCCGCACAATCCAGACGATGAAGGGCCAGAAGACGTAGAACTGTTCCTCGACGGCTAGCGACCAGAAGTGCGCGAGAATACTCGCAAAATGCGAATCCCAGTGGGCTTTCCAAAGTCTGGTCCAATTCGTGAGGTAGCAAAAGTAGACCCAACGATCTTCAGGCAGTGGAACCAGTGCGGCAATCTCTGGAGCAGATTGCGCGTGGGCGTTGGTGAGAATCTGGCTGGTCACGATGATTCCGGTGAGAACCAGATAGTAAAGTGGAAAAATCCTGAGAACACGGCGCGCGTAGAAGCCTGTGAAGTAGTTGCTCGGTTCCCGTGTGTGCAGCAAGATTCCCGTGATGAGGAATCCGGAGAGTACAAAGAAGAGGTCCACTCCGATCCAGCCCTGGGCGATGTACGCCTTGATAAAAAAAGTAGGCCGGTTTAACACGGGAAAGTGGTCGCTTTGCATGTGATGGAAGAAAACGAGAATTATTGCGAGTGCGCGCAGTCCATCCAGTGATTGGAGCTTGCGGCCGACAATCGCGGCGGGAGCAGCCGACATTCGGGATACACCTCCATCAAGGGCTGTGTGGGTTGTATCGATGATAGCCGGACGATCCGGGAGGGTTGCGATTACCGAAGTCACAAATGGATTTGGAAGACGGGTTGACGACATGGGCAGCTGGGAACGCTCTCAGTGCGGTCCATGCATCCGATGTGGCAGGCATTATTGAATGCGGCATCGATGTAGGGGTAGCCCTGTTGACGCTTCTCCAGTTCTCAGCCGAAGGTGGCGCCAGCAAGTCGAAGCCGGTGAAGCAGGTGGTAGACAAAGCCGAGGAGTCATTGCGACCTACCAGATAGCCTGTACTACCCTTGCTTGACGGATTCGCTCATCCGCCGTGACCAGCCGTACGCCTTCGACGATGGCTCTGGCTGCTATCAGACGGTCTGCCGGTCTTTTCGAGAGCTAATGGAACTACCCGCGATGGCGGCGCTTACGACAACTCGCAGGCCTACTCGAAATGAGGGAGGGGCATAGCCGGATCGTCTCGGCTGTGCCCCTTTCCCGGTTACTGATTATTGTTTCGGTTTCGGTTTGGCGGATTTCTGCACGGCTTTTTTCGCCCCGGGTACTCCGGTTAGCGAACCCTGCTGCTCGATGGGTCCAAGGAACACACTGAATGTATCTTTGTCCAGCCAGAACAACTGTCCTCCACTAGCCTGATAGACAACCAGTCTTAAATCAACTGGCGAGCCAGGGACGACAGTGATGACTAGGGGATTCATCCTATAGCGCCCAGGATCTGCCCTCTCGGGGATCGCAGTTCCCGAGAATGGGACCCCGGAATCCGTCGGGTTGGAACTGAAGTAGAACAGCGGATCGCTGATCAGTCCGGTCCAGGTCAAAACAAGGTCCGTAACCGATCCCTGCCCGACAAAGTCGGATTCCCCAGTGTTGTTGTAATCCTGCGCTCCAAAGGCATAGCTGCCGGTGAAGTCGGCAGTTGCGGTGTCCGTTTGCGGAGTCAGGACTCCGGTGCCGTTGAGATTAAAGCCATCCAGGTCGGCAACCAGAGCGCCTCCACCGCCGGTCGTGTTATTCGGATCGTTCAGATTGAGAGCTGGGTCGGTCAGATAGATCCCCAGGACACTGGTGCTTTGCAAAGCGGGCGAGAGAGTCAGGTTACCGTATCCGTTATAGGTGGTTCCGCCGACCTCGTTCGAAATGGAATAGGTGCCTCCGATAGTCTCGCCGTTACCGGAACTTCCGTTTTCATCGTCATCCCCGATTCCCGAGGTGAGGTTGCCGTTGCCGTCCGTCGTAAACTGGCCTGCCGCAGCATACGCTACACCCCAAGAGTTGGCTTCGACGCCAAATACAGAGGCTCCGAGCGATGCGTTGGTGAAGGTGGCAGCGCCCTGCCCAAACGCCGACCCGAGGGCTGAATCGGCAGTGTCCACATCAATGAGCCGCATAGCTTCTGGACCAACGTTGTAATAGGCGAGTGTAGTTAGATAACCGCCGAGGCCGAGAGCGGGGAGAGTGACAGTGACAGTACCGCGACCGAAGGAATCGGGTGCTGTGACCGTTCCGGCGAAAGCCGTTCCCAGTGTCGGAGTCGTCTCAGCTCCAAAATCATCGATGTCGTAAACACCAGTCACGGCGCCGCCGCTGATCGAGAATACTCCTCCGTACACAACCGCCTCGTAGTTGCTGTCAATGCCCGAGAGGGTGAAGGCATAGCTCCCGCTGGCGGTCGTTGCTGTCTGCAGGTCCAGGCTTCCACTGGATGTCGCCGTTCCGTCAAACTGAGCGACGAGCGCGTGGTTGGCGTTCACAAACTGGACAGCGAGGGTTTCGACCCCGTTGTTGCCCAAGTCCGGGTCGGCCGTGGTCAGAGTGAGTGTCCCCTGGCCGGTTGTAGGATCAACTGTGAGCGCTGCAGATGCCGCCTCGATAGTGTCGGTGGCCGTGATTCCATTACCGTCGTTATAGTCTTGTTCGCCGGTAAGGACGTTGCCATTCACGTCAAGGGTCACTGACCCTGCGAGGGCGTAAAACCCCGGCCCGTTGATGGCTTCCAGCCCATTCAGATTGAACACATACGTGTACGAGTTCGCCGCTATGTTGGTCAGACTGAAGCTGGCCCCTGTCGTCACGTTTGGAACCGTAGCCATCACCGTGTACGATCCGGCCGTTGTATTTGCTGTGAACGCCGGAGAAGCGGCCACGCCGCTCGAGTTCGTCGTTGTCGTTGCCGTATTCGTTGCACCCGCGAATGTCCCGCTCGCTCCCGTTGCCGGAGCCGCGAACGTTACCACCGCGCCGCTCACCGGGTTGCTGTAGCTATCCAACACTGTTGCCACCAGCGGATTTGTAAACGGCGCGCCGACCCTCGCGCTTTGCCCGCCTCCGCTGGTCGCCGTGATCGATGCCGGCGCCCCCGCCGTGTTCGTCAGACTGAAGTTGGCCGACGCCGTCGCTCCTGAAACCGTAGCCATCACCGTATACGATCCGGCCTTTGTATTTGCTGTGAACGCCGAAGAAGCGGCCACGCCGCTCGAGTTCGTCGTTGCCGTGGCCGTATTCGTTGCACCCGCGAATGCTCCGCTCGCTCCCGTTGCCGGAGCGGTGAACGTGACCACCGCGCCGCTCAACGGCGATGTGCCCTTCATCACCGTCACTTGCAGATTTGTATTGAACGCCGCGCCAACCGTCGCGCTTTGCGGTGTTCCAGCCGTCGCCGTAATCGAGATGGTCGGAGCAGGGGCAGGGGAAGAGTTCGAACCGCAACCCGTCCAGAAAGCGAAAGTCAAGAAAACTAAAGCGAGGATACCAGCGCGAGCTTTGCGGTTCATAGCGTTTCCCCTTTCTGCGCCGTCTTCCCATTGGCACGATCACGTGCCTCCGGCGACATCGGGACTCCGTGCTCATTCCGGATCGTATAGACGCGGCCACCCGCTTGCACGGTGCGGGCTAGGAAGACTTGCTTGTCCATGATCGTCTTCATGACGCCGGTCACCTCAACCTGCTGGCCTGCGGCAACGGAGAGCGCGCCCTTGCCTCGCAAACCAAACTTCCCCAAGCTTGCATCCACCGGACCGGAGATAGTTGTGAGCAGGAGGTGGGAACCCATAATCATTCCCGGGGCAGGTTTCGTAAGCACACTCGACACCGTGCCATTGAGTGTCACTTCATCGGTAACGTCGTAGTTTAGCGGCCCTGCAGCCCTCGTATCGGCAGCCACTGTTTGTGCCTGGACCAGCGGGATGGATGAGATCAAGAACAGCAAGGTAAATGCGTATAGCCCTGCGAATAGACCTTTCATCATTTGCCTCCAAGTTGAGTTTCTGGTCCAGAATTTCCGATTTGTACATCGGAAAGAGCAAAACACTTGACACTTACTCTAGACTAAAACCCACCTAAAAACAGTGACGAAGTTTACATCTCGATGTGACGGGACGGGCAGACAGCACGGCTATCGCGATAGCGTTGACCTGGCGTCGTAAGTGCGTTTGAGGTCTCGCACCAGGATTCTCCCCACTCTAAGCGGGCCAAGGCGGGTGAAAATGCCCGACTGATGGAAGTGCACGCGAAAACCTGATCTCCGTGAGATTCCTTTCCAATGTCACCCATCCGCTTCTTAGGTTACTTCCGCATTGCGACCTACCAGGTAGCCTGTACTACCTTGGCTTGACGGATTCGCGACAAATGCGAGCAGGCAGCGAATGGAGCGGAAAAAAAGCCTACCTGTCGGGCGGACTCGCACGCTGGACATGGCATGAAGGCATATGCAAGTGTTATGGCATAAGTCTTCGATGAATAATGGCTTAGTATGCTTTAAGCCATTATCTATCGTAAGGCCATATTCAGGCAGTACCGGGTTGAAAATGTCCGCGTTTTGGGAGTTTATCTTTAGCGATCCGAACGCCGCGGAGGATGGGCGGTGCGCCATTCGTCAATCTCATGTTCGGCCTGAGCGATCTGCGCTGGCGCCAGCAATTTTCGAAGTTCTTGCGCAGGCGCGGCGCTCTCTTTCACCGGGTCCTCGGCCAGAACCAGCCACTTGTAGGCGGATATGAGATTGGCTCCATTGCTGCGGTCGGAGGCGAGCAGGAGGCCCAGATGATATTGCGCCTCGGGGATTCCAAAATTTGCCGCTGGATCATAGTATTTCTCGGCGGAAGCGATATCGACCGGACCGCCTTCGCCGGATTCGAACATCTTCGCCAGAAGAAATTGCGCGTAGGGGTGGCCCTGGTTGGCGGCTCTCGTCAGCCAATTCCGCGCTTCGTCGAAATTCTGCGGAACGCCCTGGCCGAATAAGTAGCGCGCTCCCAATCCAAATTGGCCCTCGCGCTGGCCTTGTTCGGCGGCTTTTCTGTACCATTCGACGGCTTGAGAATAGTCCACCCGACCGAACTTCTTATCGACGAAGATGTCGCCTAATTCCATTTGCGCGGTGGCGTCGCCCAGATCGCCGGCTTTTTTTAACCACAGGATGGCATTGTCGACATGACCGCCATGCTCCGGGCTCAGGTCCCAGCTTGCTAGTTGGAGCATGGCCGGAAGCAAGCCCTGCTCAGCGGCTTTGGTGAGCCAAAGAGCGGCTTGGGTATCATCCTGCGGCAGGCCTTCGCCGCGATGGTAGAGGCCGGCGAGATTCAACTGAGCGGTTGCGTCGCCCGCTTCGGCGGCGCCGCGAAACCAACTCGCCGCCTGTGCCGAGTCCTTTGGGACGCCATCGCCAGTGGAGTACATCAACCCGAGATTGGTAGCCGCGTCTCCCGACCCGTGCTCCGCCGCTCTGGTGTACCAGGAGACGGCTTGCTTTTTGTCCGGCGGCATTCCGAAACCTGACTGACAGAAGATGGCCAGGGCCTCCTCGGCCGGGACAAAGCTGCGACCGGCCGCTTGCCGCAGCAGGCGAAGCGCTTCGGCATCGTTCATCTTCAGCAAAGTGCCGGCGTGGTAGGCCAGCGCCAACGTGGTTTCAGACTGCGGGTCGCCCGCTTGCGCCTTGGCTTCGAGCGACTCGAGATCGGAGATGGTCAAGGCTCGGGCTTGGTCCAGGAGAGCATAGGCGTTGACCTGGGTAGTGGCCGCGGGCAGAACGTGAGCAAGCGGCAGGACTTTAGGCCTTGGCGGCGCGGCGGTGGCGGATAGCGCCAGCCGATCCGATTTCAGAACGAGCGGCGGTGCGGATGGCATGGGCGGCACTACAAACGCGGACTTTGGCGCGGCTCGATCCGTTGCACGCACCTCCGGTGGCCAGACTGGCAGGTTTTCGATAACCCGCGGATCCATGCCGATGGCAAACTCCGACTCGGCAGTTGGCATGGGCGGCACCACGTCCGCAGATTTGGGTGCGAGTGGCTGGCTGTTCGCGGCGGGTTTGCTCGCAGCGCTTGCCGGGGCGGTGCGGTCTTTGCCTCCGTTTGCGCTGAGCTCGATCAGGAGGTTGTTTCCGACTGAGCCGAGATTGACGACTAGCTTGTTACCGGCAATCGCGCGCTCGCGATCCTGCGCGGACCTGGGTTCGGATCTGAGCTCGACTATCACTCGGGCGTTGGAAGCGGCGCCGACTGTTTCAGTGCGTACAGCTATGACTGGCCCGCGATTGACTACAAAGCGCTGACCGGTGCCAGCCAGTCCACATCCGGGAAAATCGAATACCAGCCGGTCGGGATGCTCGAACCGGCTTACCTCAGGCTGCACGAGTTCGCTGAATGCGACCTTCACATCGACACCGTCCGCGGTTTCGGCAACCGATACGCTGGTAATTGACGAACGTGAATTGCGCGATGGAGGAGGAGCCGTATCTTGGGCAACAGCCAAGGTCGCGGCCATGCCGGCCGCTAGAAAAATCAACGACACTGCTGCATCGGTACGCATGGCTGGCGGTGGATTCCGCACCTTTCGCTGCGCCTTGCCGGGGGCGATCCGCGTTCGCGATCTTAGCTAGGATTCACTGCTAGGATTCATTTTAGCGTCGCATGCCGTGCACAACACAATCAAGTTCGAACGCGATATGAAATTAGAAGAAAGACAACCTGCGGGCGCCTAGCGGCTGCGTGGATTCAGGTATACTGAAACGTTTTCGGCGATCTTCTTAACAAGCAGCCGCCTTAACCAAGTAGCCGCGCCTAACGCGCCAGAAAGGCACCAGATTATGGCTTCCCCAGCAGTCGATTTTGCCCGCAATAATCAGCCGCGTTTTCTTGACGAGCTGAAGAGTCTTCTTCGCATCCCCAGCATCAGCACCCTCGACGAACATAAAGGCGACGTGCAGAAGGCGGCAGAATTTGTGGCCGCGGAACTGCGCCGCATCGGAATGGAGAATGTCGAGATCATCCCGACCCAGGGACATCCCCTGCTCTACGCCGACTGGCTGCACGCGCATGGCAAGCCGACGGTTTTGATGTATGCACATTATGATGTGCAACCGCCCGATCCCGTCGATGAATGGCACACGCCTCCGTTTGAGCCCACCGAACGCAACAACAACATTTACGCGCGCGGCGCAGTCGACGATAAAGGCCAGCTTTGGATGGAAGTAAAGGCCCTCGAATCGCTGATGCAGGCGCATGGCGGCAAGCTGCCGGTCAACGTCAAGATTATTTTTGAAGGCGAAGAAGAAGTGGGCGGCGAATCGATTGCCGAGTACGTCCGAAAACAGAAGGCGAAGTTGAAGGCGGATTTCGCGCTGGTCTGCGATACGGAACTGTTCGCGCCGAATCTTCCGACCCTGTGCGTCGGACTGCGCGGGCTGGTGTACACCGAGATTGAGGCGGTCGGGGCTAAGACCGATCTGCACTCCGGCATCTATGGCGGCGCGGCGCCGAATCCGCTGTTTGCGTTGATTGAGATCATCGGCAAGATGAAGGATGCCAAGGGAAAGGTGCTGATCCCCGGCTTTTATAGCAAGGTCAAAGCGCCCAGCAAAGATGAGTTGAAGGCCTGGAAGCGGCTGCCATTTAAAGAAGAGCATTATCGGAAGACTGAAGTCGGCTCCAAGGTGCTGACCGGGGAGCCGGGATATTCCGTGCTTTATCGAACCTGGGCGCGTCCTACGCTCGAAGTGCATGGCATGCCGGGTGGATTTGTCGCGGTGGGAGCGAAGACGGTGATTCCGGCGAAAGCGTCGGCCAAAGTCTCGATGCGCCTGGTGCCGAACCAGGACCCGGACGATATCCTCAAGCGCTATACGGCGTTCGTCAAGAAACATACGCCCAAGGGCATCGACACGAAAATCAAAGTTTGGAGCAAAGGCCCGGCATCGGTGGTGGACACCGACAACCGCTTCATCGAAGCGGCGAAGGATGCTTTGCATGACACGTTCAAGAAAGAGACGGTATTTATTCGCTCCGGCGGGTCGATTCCGATTGTGACGGATTTCCAAGACGTGCTGAAGATTCCATCGGTCATGATGGGATTTGGGCTTCCTGACGACAATCTACATGCCCCGAACGAGAAGTTTCATATCCCGAATTTTCATCACGGGATTGAAACCATCTGCTTATTCTTTGAGAAGCTGGGGTAGGCGTTCAAAGTTCCGGGGTGCCCCCTTATGAACTTGTCATCCCGAGCAAGCGAGGGATCTGCAGTTCGCCGCAAGATGCATATCCCTCGCTTCGCTCGGGATGACAAAAACCCTATGAGTATCTAGAACCGCCCCCGGAACCCCGCCGGTAATCCTCAATCCCGCGCCTTCAGGTAAAATATAAGGTTGAGGTTGATGGGCATGCGTACACGGATTTTCGCGTCGGCGACGATTTTTTTGATGGTCACGATGGTGTCGGCGCCGTGGCTGGAATCCGAGAGCGATCCGGGAGTTCCGCATTTCAACGCGGGTCTTCCGGCGGCGGATGCCAAGCTGCCGCCGATCCTCACCAAGGATCAGCTTTTCGGCTCGAACGCGCAGTTTCCTTACCAGACGCATGCTTATGAACTGGCAGCCAAGATTCCCAGGGTGCTCTACCAGCAGCCGTGCTATTGCTACTGCGATCGCAGCATGGGGCACAACAGCCTGCACAGTTGCTTCTCTGGTACTCACGGAGCGGAGTGCGGGACTTGCCTCAAAGAGCTCTATTACACTTACACAATGTATAAGCAGCACAAGACAGCGCGCGAGATTCGCGCTGGTATTATCAAGGGCGACTGGAAAACGATTGATCTGACTACAGCCGCCAGTATCAATTGATTAAACGTGCAAACCATAGCCAGTACCAAGGCTTTTGCAGGGAAGGGTTTGCTCGGCGTACTCTGCGTCTCGGCGGTGAACGCTTCGATTTCAATTCTGAACTAAATTCTGGACTGAAGGCGGTTCGATGCCACTGAAGGTAGCCCCCAAGAAACAAGCGACGGAAGATCCACGACATATACAGGCAGTGCAGAACTATGAAACCGGGCTGCGCGCCTTGCAGGAACACAAGTTTGAAAAGGCGAAAGGCCACCTGCAAAAAGTGTTGAGCGGGCCGAACAAGGCTCTGGTGGACCGGGCGCAGGTTCACATCCTGGCGTGCGACAAGCATCTGGAAACGTTCGCATTGCAGTTCAAAACAACCGAAGAGCATTACGACTACGCGGTCTCGCTCATCAACGTTGGCGACTACGTTACGGCGCGCGAGCATCTCGACAAGCTGTTGAAGCAGAATCCGAAGGCGGAGTTTGTTCTCTACGGTCTGGCCGCGCTGCATTGCCTCACCGGTCACGTTGAAGAATCGCTCACGACGCTCAATGAGGCGATTCGCATAAAACCGGCGCTGCGCTTCCAGGCACGGAATGATACCGACTTCCAGAATCTGGCGGAGGATCCGCGCTTCACCGAACTGCTGTATCCTGATCCGGGCGCCGAAGCGGAACCGCAGGAAGAAGAAGCGAGCGCTTATTAGCGCTAGCGGCAATAAGGCGGCATGCTTCCCCAGTTGCGCACCAACTCATCCGATACCGGCAAGGCTGGTCCCGAACTGCGCGTGGTCGCCATCGGCGGTGGCACTGGTCTCTCCACGCTGCTGAAGGGACTGAAGCGTTACGTCATGTCGCCCGCGCTGGCCACTTCTGGTCAGCCCACCATTCGCGAATTGTGCGGCGTGGTCACGGTGAGCGACGATGGCGGATCAAGCGGGCGTTTGCGCAAAGAGTTCAACATGCTTCCGCCGGGCGACGTGCGCAATTGCATTGTTGCGCTCTCGGAAGACGAAGCCCTGCTTTCGCGACTGTTCCAGCACCGCTTTGAGAAGGGCTCCGGCCTGGAAGGTCATAGCTTCGGAAATCTTTTTCTGGCGGCCCTGACCTCTATCACTGGAGATTTTGCCGAGGCGGTGCGACTCTCTTCGGAGATTCTGCTGACGCGCGGGCGCATCTATCCCGCAACCATGTCGAGCGTGGAACTGGAAGCGGTGCTCGAAGACGGAACGCTGGTGCGAGGGGAAACACGGATCACGGCCAGCAAGGGCAAGATTCGCGAATTGGCTCTGGTGCCTCCGAATGTGGGGCCGCTGCCCCAGACGTTGGACGCGATTGCTCACGCCGACCTGATCACGATCGGCCCCGGATCGCTGTTCACAAGCCTGATTCCGAACTTGCTGGTGCGCGGGATCGCCGAGGCAATTGTTGAGTCGGCTTCCATCAAGGTATTCGTTTGCAATCTTATGACGCAAGCCAATGAAAGTCTTGGCTTGACGGCTGCGGATCATATCCGCGCGCTCAATCGACACGCTGGCGTTCAGTTATTCGACTACGCCCTGCTCAATCGCAAAGTGGCATCGCCGGAGATGAAGGCCAAGTACGCGCTGGAGGGTGCCTCGCAAATCGTGAACGATCTGGAAGCGATCGAGAAGTTGGGCGTATGTCCCTTGCTGGGAGATTATCTGGACGAGGGAGCGGTGGCACGGCACGCTACCGATCACGTTGCGCACGACCTGATGGCATTGATGGCACAGGCGCCGGATCGCCAGACGATGCGGAGCTGATTGCGGACGGGCTTGCGCGCGTTGAATTCCGTGGTGGCCGGTGGGACGTCAGCTCTACATCTACCCGGCGTTCGCTACAATTGATTCGGCATGGCTCAAGCGTCCAAAACCAGATCGAAGTCTTTCCCTTCAACTCCCAAGGCGCCGCGCATCGCTATCGCGATTATGGCGGCGGGCAAGGGGACGCGACTCAAATCGAAACATCCCAAGGTTCTGCATGAAGTCGGCGGCAAGCCGATTCTGGCGCATGTAATTGCCACAGCGCAAAAAATCGTTCCCGCGCAGGACATCTTCGTAATCGTTGGCCATGAGGCGGAGCGGGTGCGCGCGGCCATGGCCGGCACGGGCGTGAACTTTGTGCAGCAAGCCGAACAGCGCGGCACCGGGCACGCGCTCATGGTGGCGCGCGAGGCGCTTTCGGACAATGACAATAAAGCTGGCAATAAATATGACCAGGTCATCGTGCTGTCCGGCGACGCGCCGCTGATTACGGCCGAGACTATTCGCAAACTCAGCGAGTTTCACGTTGCCCAGAAAGCGACTATGACCTTGCTCAGCGCTGACCTCGACAATCCTTATGGATATGGGCGCGTGATCCGCAAAAGCGCGCGAGGAGGGGCGGAGGTGCTGGCGATTGTCGAAGAGAAGGCCGCGACCGCATCGCAGAGGAACATTCGCGAGATCAACTCGGGATTCTATGCTTTCGACGCACCGGCTTTGTATGAACATATCGACCGTCTTTCGACCGCGAACGCGCACGGCGAGTACTACCTTACGGATATGGCGGGAGTGTTTCATCGAGCACACAAGAAAGTAGTCGCGTTCAAGACCGAAGACGCTGGCGAAGTGCTCGGCTGCAACACGCGTGCGGAAATGGTGATGCTCGATGCCCGGGTGCGGCTGGCCAAGTGCCGCGAACTGCTGGACGCAGGTGTCACGATTTTCTATCCGCACACCTGCGTTATCGACAGCGACGTGCAAGTTGGCGCCGACACCGTGATCGAACCTTTTGTGCAATTGCTCGGCAAAACAAAAATTGCCGAGGATTGCCGCATCCGGTCTTATAGCGTGATTGGAAATTCCGTTCTTGGCAACGGCGTCACGGTAAAGCCGGGGACGATCATGGAAGATTCGCGCGTCGGCGCGGGCGCGGTGCTTGGGCCCTACACTCATATGCGTCCGGGAAGCGAAGTGGGCGAAGGCGCTCACCTGGGGAACTTTGTTGAGACCAAGAAAATCAAGCTGGGCAAAGGATCGAAGGCAAACCACCTCAGCTATCTGGGCGACGCGGAAATCGGTGAAGGCGTGAACATCGGGGCGGGTACCATTACCTGCAATTACGACGGCGTGAAAAAGCACAAGACGGTAATAGAAGATGGCGTGTTCGTCGGCAGCGACTCGACGCTGGTAGCGCCGCTGACAATAGGACGCGGCGCATACGTTGCGGCCGCCAGTTGCATCACGGAGGACGTTCCAGCGGACGCGCTGGCCCTTGGGCGCGCGCGACAGAGTGTGAAAGAAGGCTGGGCGCAGGCGAAGCGGGAGG
Organism: uncultured Acidobacteriaceae bacterium; assembly: GCA_963785265.1. Classification (GTDB taxonomy): domain Bacteria; phylum Acidobacteriota; class Terriglobia; order Terriglobales; family Acidobacteriaceae; genus Acidiflorens. The sequence goes on from CAWAUN010000002.1 coordinate 550,569, forward strand.
CTCGGAAGCCGAAGGTAGTACCTCAGTTACAAAAAACAGATTCGATGAGCGGTATCGAGAGGTTGCGACGCAGTTTCTACCCTGACCAAATCACCACTTTGTTCGTGGGCGAGGCGCCACCGGACGGCGGCACGTTTTTCTACAAAGGAGACAGCATACTTCATCACAAGATGAAGGAATCTTTTGGCGCTGGTGCTAATTTCCTCGCGGAGTTCAAGGCCAAAGGATTCTACCTTGATGACCTAGTTCTGCAGCCGATTAACAAGGTCGAAAGTAAGAAGGACCGGAAAACGTATCGGAGGATGGCGATCCCCTCGTTAGCCCAGCGGATGGCAGAATACCGACCGGCCGCGATTGTCGCCTTGATGAGCGCTATAAAGCCAATGGTCGTGGACGCAATGCGCAGCGCGGGGTTGAGCCATATTCCGCTCTACGTCGTACCGTTCCCCATTCATTGGCACGAGAAAACGTTCAAGGCGAAAATGGAGGAGATCATCCCGAAGCTGCCGTTCTCGGAGCATTGACCTTAACCGGGCACCGAAACCCCCGTCGCTCCACTTTCGACTACACTGGACCTGAAGCGAAATTATGCCAAATACACCCACTCAGGAACTCTCTCCCGTCCGCTATGACGTTTCCCTGCTGACGGCTGAAGATTTTTATTTATTCAACGAAGGCAGCCACTATCGCATTTACGAAAAGATGGGGGCGCACGCGGTGGAATCCAAGGGAACCAAGGGCACCGTCTTCGGCGTCTGGGCTCCCAATGCGCGGTACGTTTCGGTCATCGGAGACTTCAACGGTTGGAACCCGCAATCGCATCGGCTGCAACCTCGAGGCTCATCGGGAATCTGGGAAGGATTTATCCCTGGGCTGGGCAAAGGCACGCTCTACAAGTTCCACATCGACTCGACCCAACTCGGCTACCAGATTGAAAAGACCGACCCGGTGGGACTTTTCGCGGAGAAGCCGCCGAAAACGGCTTCCGTGGTCTGGGACCTCGATTACACCTGGAACGACGCCGCGTTTCTTGAAAAGCGCGCCGCCGCCAATTCGCTGCACGCGCCCATGTCGATTTATGAAGTTCATCTCGGCTCGTGGATGCGCATTCCCGAAGAGGAGAATCGCTCGCTGACTTATCGCGAGATCGCGCCGCGGCTCGCCGACCACGTGAATAAGCTCGGCTTCACCCATGTCGAACTGCTGCCCATCATGGAGCATCCTTTCTACGGTTCCTGGGGATATCAGACTACGGGCTACTTTTCTCCCACGGCGCGTTATGGCACCCCGCAGGATTTCATGTATTTTGTGGACTATCTCCACCAGCACGGCATTGCGGTCATTCTCGACTGGGTTCCGTCGCACTTCCCTTCCGACGGCCATGGCCTTGCTTTTTTCGACGGCACTCACCTGTTCGAGCACTCCGATTCTCGCCAGGGCTTTCATCCCGATTGGAAGACGTTCATCTTCAACTACGGCCGCACTGAGGTGCGCAGTTTCCTGATGTCGAGCGCCATGTTCTGGCTCGACAAATATCATGCCGACGGCCTGCGCGTGGACGCGGTCGCTTCCATGCTCTATCTCGACTACTCGCGCAAAGAAGGCGAATGGATTCCCAACAAGTACGGAGGACGCGAGAATCTGGAAGCCATCGACTTCCTGCGTCAATTTAACCTCGAAGCCTACAAGGAGCACCCCGACATTCAAACCTACGCCGAAGAGTCGACATCCTATGCCATGGTTTCGCGGCCCATTTATCTCGGCGGCCTGGGATTCGGACTGAAGTGGGACATGGGCTGGATGCACGACACGCTCCAGTATTTCAGCCAGGACCCGATTCATCGCCAGTATCACCACAACAAGCTGACCTTTCGCATGCTTTATTCGTGGCACGAAAATTTCGTTCTGCCTCTGAGCCACGACGAGGTGGTGCACGGGAAAGGTTCGCTGATCGGCAAAATGCCGGGCGACGAGTGGCAGAAATTCGCCAACCTGCGACTGCTTTTCGCCTACATGTTCGCGCAGCCGGGCAAGAAGCTGCTGTTTATGGGCGACGAGTTCGGGCAGGTTAGCGAATGGTCGCACGATCGCAGCCTCGACTGGAACGTGCTGCAATACAAGGTGCATTATGGCCTCATGTACTGGGTCGAGCAGCTCAACCGCGTCTATCGCAGCGAACCTGCGCTGCACTGGTTCGATAACGACCCCAAGGGTTTTGAATGGGTGGACTGCAATGATGCGCCCATGAGCGTGGTCTCGCTGCTGCGCAAAGGCAAGGACGCCGAGAATCCGATCCTCGTCGCGTGCAATTTCACGCCCGTGCCCAGGCTGGGATACATGGTGGGCGTGCCCTCGGGCGGCTACTGGAAGGAAATTCTCAACAGCGACGCGCTCGAGTACGGCGGCAGCGGCTCGGGCAATATGGGAGGCGCCGAGGCTCTCCCCGAAGAAACCCATGGACGGCCTTATTCGCTGCGGCTGACCCTGCCTCCGCTGGGAGCGCTGTTTCTGAAAAGGGCATAGCCGGAACGCGCGAGAACCATTTTCACTTACAACGCAACTTTCTTTGTTTTTTCTAACGTTTTTCCTCCACCCAGTTTCAATCGGTTCGCAGATTGCCCGCAGCTTAAGCGCAAGCTCGCGTGATCGAGAATCTGCTGCGTCCTTTCGTCTGCCACACTCTAAAGTTTCCCAGAGAAACACCCGAAGTTAATAGGCAGCGGGACTATGCGGCGGGTATAAGCTCCGGCGGGTAAGAACGGTGCGTCAGATGCAATTGTCTATCAAGGTGCAGTTGTGCGGACTGACAGTCAGCAGTTTAGTGTTTCTGGCTGCGGTAAGCGCAACCGGCTATTGGGGCATCAGCTCCGCCAGCAAGGCTACGGGAGAGGAAGCTGCCATCGGGGTAGCGATTCGCAACCACATCGAAGCCGGCATTTATAACGATATGACGATGGAGGATATCGACGCGGCCTGCGCGCGCAAGGGTCAGGAGCAGCAAGATGCGCTTGCGAATCTCAGCGGACACTCGGCACTGCTGGCACAACGAGCCGGCGCGGCCAGGGACGCGATGACCGTACCGGCGATACGCACTGTCCTCGATGGCGAAGTCGGACAAGTAAAGCAATACTTGATGGCACTCGATACGCTTTCGAAAAGCGTAGTTCGTGATCCGGCCGCGGCAATGGCTGACGCAAGCCACGGAATCGAGCTCTATACCGCTCTGCAGCAGCAAATCCAGGACAGCAGCGACCAGTTGGAACAGAGCGCCAAAGACGCGGAGCGCAAGTCGGGCGCAGGGGCCGCTCGCGCCACCCATGTCATGTTTGTGATGTGCGGCATCTCGTTTCTCTTGCTCCTGGTCGGCAGTACGGTTCTGGTTCGTAGAGTCGCGCAATCACTCGGCCGTTTGACCGGCATGGTTCAGAACATCGCCGAAGGTGATTGCGACGTGACCAAACGCCTGCTGGTGTGCGAGGATTTCAGGAAAAATGAACTGGACGAGGTAAGCCGCCTCTTCAATGTCTTTCTAAGCAAGCTGCAAGGGTTTCTTCGGCAATTCGTCAGTCATACTCGTGCACTGGCTACGGCGAGTGAGCAGTTACTTCGGGCCAGCGATCAGATCACTGTAAATTCGGGAGAAACGGCGTCGCAGTCGAACTCTGTTTCGCAGCTTACCCAGCAAGTCAGCGGCAATCTTCAGAGCCTGTCTTCCGGGGCAGCGGAGATGACCGCGACCATTCAAAGCATAGCTTCAAATGCTCATGCCGCCTCGAAGGTGGCCGGTTCCGCGGTTACCGCAGCTCAGCAGGCGAGTGAGACAATCGCCAAGTTAGGCCTTTCCAGTTCGGAGATTGGGGAGGTGATCAAGGTCATAACCTCGATCGCGCAACAGACCAACTTGCTAGCCTTGAATGCGACCATCGAAGCTGCGCGCGCCGGAGAAGCGGGAAAGGGCTTTGCCGTGGTCGCCAACGAAGTGAAAGAACTGGCCACGCAAACCGCCAAAGCCACTCAGGACATCAGCAGCAAAATCATCGCTATTCAAGTGAACACCACAGGGGCAGTCGAAGCCATCGGGACGGTCAGCGGGGTGATCCACCAGATCAACGACATTTCCGTAACCATCGCCACCGCGGTCGAAGAGCAAAGCGCAACGACCAATGAAATGACTCGCAACACCCGCGAAGCCGCGGATGGAGCGGGTAACATCTCGGCCAATATCGGCGAGGTCGCACGAGCGGCTGAGAGCACGTCGTCGCGCGCGCAAGAATCACAGGAATCGGCGAAAAATTTGGCCCACGTGGCGGCCCAGATCAGCGACTTGATGCGGCATTTCAAGATTGAGCGTCGCGACGGCCCACGCATCGATATGTCCGTATCTGTCCACCTGAGCGCAACAGAAATCGATGGCCATAATTTGGAGCAGGAAGTCAAAACGATGAACGTCAGCCGACAGGGATGTCTGTTGAAGGGCGTTCGCGGAAAACTTAAGTTCGGCGCTCAAGTGACTCTGGCCCGGCTCGATAAACGCGAACTATTTGGAATCGAGTGGATGGGGGCAGAAAACACTCCCACAGCCGGCCAGATCGGCGTCTCGGCAGTCAATCCTGAGACTAAATTTTGGAACGATGTGATCGCAAACCACTACCCGGCGGACTTGGCCAACGCTGAGGCCGATTACTCCGAAGCGCCGTCAAAGCCGAAGGCAAAGGCCCACGGAGCCTAGAAGCACCGCTTCGATGGATACGAACCCGTGCTAGACTCGAAATTGAGTCAATCACCTGTGCGGATGCGCATCCTCACCCGCTACATTCTTGGAGAAGTCATCTCCCACGCGCTGATCGGCGCGGGCGTTTTTACTTTTGTCCTTTTCACTCGCGATCTTGGACGCATCCTTGAACTGGTAGTCCGCAACAGCGCGCCGCTGCCGAGCATCGCCCAAATCTTTTTCTTCACCGTGCCAGTGGCGCTCACCTACACCATTCCCATGGGTGTACTGGTCGGCATCCTCATCGGACTCAGCCGTTTGGCCGCGGATAGCGAAATCACCGCCATGCGCGCCAGCGGCTTGGGTGTGTGGACCTTCCTGCGCGTGATTTCCATCTTCGTGGTCGTGGCCTGGCTGCTGGCGCTTGGCAACAGCGTCTATCTGGCACCGCGCTCGCTGGCCGCCCTGGGAAAACTCCAGGACAACCTGAAATCTTCGCAGGCGTCGTTCGAAGTTCAGCCGCGCGTGTTCTACGAAGGGTTCCCGAAGATCATCCTCTACGTGCAAGACGTGAAGGCCATGTCGGGCGGGGCGCTCTGGAAGGGCGTGTTCCTTGCTGATTTGACGGATCCCTCCGCACCGCGCATCAGCCTGGCCCGGCAGGGCCTGCTTGTGAACCAGGGGACCGATACTCTGGATTTGCATCTGATCACCGGGTCCACTCACGAAACCGATCCCAAAAATCCCGATCAGTACCAGATCTCCACCTTCGAAACCACGGACATTCCCATCCAGGTTCCTACCGCACAGAACAGTCAGGAACACGAACCGACGTCGCTAGGTGAGGTCCGGTTTACGGAACTCCTTCGCGTCGCGCACACCGCCGACCCCGTCACGCGCCGCTGGAACCTGATCGAATATCATCGCCGGCTCTCGCTGCCCACCGCTTGCATCGTCCTCGCCCTGGTCGGCATTCCGCTTGGCCTTTCGTCGAAGAAGGGCGGCAAGTCCAGCGGGTTTGTCCTGACCATTCTGCTGGTCTTTCTGTACTATTCGGTTTCTCTGATTGGAGTGTCTTTCGCGCGGCAGGGAAAACTCTCGCCCGCGGCTGGGGTTTGGCTCGCCGATTTCGTATTTCTTGTCGGAGGAATTTTCTTGCTCTGGCAATCGGAACGGCGGCCAATTGAACTGACGGCGCTCCGGTCATGGTTTAGCACATCATGGTTTGGGACTTCATGGCTGAAAGCTTCGTGGCTCAGGACTTCGACAGCGGCCGCTTTGCCGAAGAACGGCGCGTCGTCACGCCTCTCCCGCCCACCCCGGCGCCGGTGGCTGTTCAATCTTCATTTTCCGACCATCCTCGACGATTATGTGCTGCGCGGATTTGCGCTCTACTTTACGATGATCGTCGCCGCTTTTCTGCTGCTGCTCCTGGTATTCACCCTCTTCGAGTTGCTCAGCGACATTCTGCGGAATCAGGTCTCGCCGCTTACCGTAGGCGAATACCTGCTCAATGTGGCACCTTATTTTCTTTACACCACTACCCCGCTAAGCATGCTGCTGGCGGTGCTGATCACCTTCGGCCTGCTGCAACGGTCAAATGAAATTACGGCGATCAAGGCCACCGGCATCAGCCTTTACCGCGTTATTGTTCCCGTACTCATCGCGTCCGTCCTGGTCGCGGGCGTGCTCTTTCTATCGGATCAACTCTATCTTCCGTATACCAACAAGAGGCAGGACGCGTTGCGCAACGAAATCAAGGGCAAACCTGCGCAAACCTACCTTCGCCCCGAGCGCCAGTGGATGTTCGGCCAGCACTCCGACATTTACTACTATCAATTCTTCGATCCCGACCGCGATGTTTTCGGGGGCGTCTCCGTGTTTCAGTTCGATCCGCACACGTTTCAGATCACGCACCGCATTTATGCCGACCGCGCGCACTGGTCCGACGCCATGAGCCGGTGGGTTTACGAGGAGGGGTGGGAGCGCAGCCTGAAGGGCTCCGCCATCGATTACTACCACAAGTTCGACGCCGCCACCTATCCCGAACTGGCGGAAGCGCCCTCCTACTTCAAGAAGGAAATCAAACAGTCGTCGGAAATGAACTACGACGAACTACGCCGTTACATCCACGATCTGGAGGAGAGCGGATTCGACGTGGTGCGTCTGCGCGTGCAACTGCAAAAAAAGATTGCCTACCCGCTGATCACGCTGGTCATGGCTGTCCTCGCCATTCCGTTCGCGCTTTCGACCGGCAAGCGTTCCGCTCTGACGGGAGTGGCGACCGCCATCGGCATCGGAGTTTTCTATTGGACGATCAATGGCTTGTTCGAGGCGATGGGAAACTTGAGTCAGCTTCCGCCCGCGGTCGCGGCCTGGTCTCCCGACCTGGTTTTTGGCCTTATCGGAGGCTATTTGATATTGCGGATGCCGACGTGAGAGAAGCATCGGGTGCTCGGGTGATCGAAAATCAAGTGCTCTTGACTCTAGATGACCCGATGGCCCGATCACCCGATGACCCGATTGCCTCAGTGCAGTGCAATCCCCGTCGGTCCTGGCGGAGTTTGTATCGTCGTCGGACTGCTCATGGTTCCGTTTGCCGTACTCAGCGTAAGGCCCGTGATGTTTGCCGAGTTACTGTTCGACACGTAGAGATACTGGCCTAAGTTGCCGATGCTCGGCTGCAGGGCCAAGCCCACCGGCTCCGCTCCTGTCGGCTCACTCGGCGTGGGCAGCGGAGTCAAAGTTCCCGCAGTCACGTTAATACTGAATCCATAAACCGCGGCCGAACCGCCGCTGCTGAGCACGTAAAGAAAACTGTTCGTCGGATCCACCACCATCTCGACCGGGTTCTCACCGGCCGACACGCTGCAGGATTGCTGAGGTGGGCAGACGACCGGAACCAGCAGAGTCCCAGCCACATCCAGCTGCGAGCAAGTCGTATTCTGCACCGTGCACAGTTGAAATGGTGTCACTGCGCCGGCTTGAGCACCGTTGCCGACATAGGCGAAGATGCCCCCAACGTTCGGCTCCGTCTGGTTTGTGTTCACCGCGAACACCGAGACTGGATTGGTGACGGGGATGTTATAGGGAGAATTCGACTGCTCCGTCAGCACGCCGGTAGAACTCACCACGTACACGCTCAAGACGTTATCGTAAGTCAGTTGCTGCGGGCCCGCAGTCCCACCCGCGGGAAGGCACGAGACCGTACACAAGTCGTAATTGTCGGTGACGAAGAGAACTTCCTCGGGCGCAGCGTTGGCCGGAGAGCCTGGAGTAAAAGTGATCGTCGAAAGCCCGGTCGGAATCTTACTAAGGTAGAGCGGGCTTTGATAGGTCGAACTTTGACTGACCAGGGTCAATGTAGGCTTTCCCGGCGTTACGGAAAACACCGAGATCGAGGGGCAGCCAGCAAAATTCATGGCATCGCCGTTATCCGACGCAGCCGCGGCGACCAGCGGGCAAGCCGCAGGCTGAGGGTATATTCCCTCATCGATGACAAACAAAAACTGTCCGGCGGCATCGCTCGTCATAGCCACTGCAGTGGTATACCTGGGACCGGGCGGCGGCGGCGGCGGCGGGCAGGTACCACTCAAAGTCGAGCCGACGCAGTTGTAATAATTTTCCGCGATAGGGGCGGACAAACTGCCGTCTGAGTTCACTGTGTAGTTAGCAATCGAGGGAGCGACAGGGTTGCCCTCGGACACCGGAATACATTGATTAAGCTGAACATTGAAAATGCATGGAATCCCCTGATTGAGAACGAAGGCCGTCGCGCCTGTCGGGTCGAGAAAAATGTCCAAGGGAGCGCCACACGGCGCGTTATTGGCCTGAGTTGCAGCGATAGTGCATGTGGTGGCATTGTCGTTGATCGCCGACAGGCTGCCATTGTTCAGATCGATGGCATAAGAAGTCACGTTGAACCCGACGCTGGGAGTTCCCTGTTCGGTAATGCCCTGAGTCTCCACATACAAAACTCCCGTGGGCCGGGAAGAGGAACTGCCACAGCTGAGCAGCAATACACTCAGGGCGCACGTGCCCACGAGCACAACCACTCCCATTATCTTCTTTGACATCTATTCTCCTACTCCCTGGGGGTACGGAATGAACGCGGTACGGAATGAACGCCTTCTATCCATATTATTTATGCATTTCCAATCAGCGCATTTTGCGCCGATTCGGGGCCGCTTCCCGTCCGCAGGCGATACCGCGCCAGCGTTCACCGAGACTGAAACTTGGGGCTGAAATATATCTGTTTATCAGGAATGGGCGGGAAGAGCAAACCCCTTAACCGGCGGACCGGCCGGAATCCGGATTTCCACCTGCAACCCACCCTCATTGCGGTTGGATGCGCGAAGTTGCCCACCGTGCAGCCTGATGGCGCGATCCGCGATTGACAGTCCCAAACCCGCGCCCCCGGTCTGGCGGTTGCGGGCATCGTCCAGCCGATAAAAGGGCTCGAAGATCTTGGGCAAAGCCTCGTCGGGAACGCCGGGACCGCAATCGAGCACGCGAACAATGATTTGCTCTCCATCGCCGTTGGCCGGTTGCTGACGCTCCAGTCGCACCTCCACCGTCGTACCTTCGGTAGTATAGCGCGTGGCGTTCCTTACCACATTCTCCACCGCGCTCCGCAGCAGATCGGGATCGCCGTCGACCAGGAATTCGTCGTATTCGTTTTCGTCTTCATGCGGATCCGTATCCGTACCCGTGCCGGCGGCGGTTGTGATTGCAGTCACCCGGCAGCCGCGGCCTGGAGTTTCGTACTCGGCATCACGCGCCACCTGCTCGACCAACTCGCGCAGCGACAGCCGGCTTCTGCGCAGGCCGTCGGTGCCCGACTCCAGCCGCGAAATGGTCAGCAGGCGCTGGATCAGCTGATTCAGCCGGTCGGCCTCGACTTCGATCCGGTTCAGGGAACTTTCGAGTTCCGGCGCAACCTCTGGCGTGGCGCGTTGCCGCGCCAGGCCGAGCGCCACACTGAGCCGCGCCAGGGGAGACCGCAGTTCATGGGAGACATCCTTCAGCAGGCGCGATTGCGAATCGACCAGGCTTTCGATCCGTTCCGCCATGCGGTCGAAATCGCGCATCAACTCGGTTAATTCATCGTGACGCCTGCTCGGCGGCGCGCCGGCGCGTGCCGTGAGGTCGCCTGCGGCCAGACTCTGCGCCGCCTGCCGCAAACGCGTCACCGGACTGGCGATCGACCACGACAGCAGGTAGCACATCAGTCCCGAGGTGATGACCGCGATCGCAATTCCCAGCCCTGGGATTTCATGCGGACCGAAGAATACTCTGGGGCCCGGCGGCAACTCCAGCACCATTGTGTATCGTTTGCCATCGAGCGTAAGCGCGTGGCGCGTGATGCGGTCGGGAAGAAAGTTGTCCAGCCACCCGCGGTGGTGCAGCGGGCTTTCACGCGGCGGCTTGCCTTCGCGGACATCCTCGATAAAGGGCGGCGCCTGGTGTCCCGTAAGGTCATAGCCTGACGGATCGAAAACGAAAGCCCGCACGTGCTGCGTGCGCGCAATCCCTTCGAGGTAGTCGTGAGCGGCGCGCTCCCCACCGCTCTGGTAGGCGTTCACCGTCTCGGCAAGAATCTGCGGAGCCTGACTCTCAATTCCATGCCGTGGATTCAGCGCAATAGTGGCCAGGATCGCCAGCACCAGGAACAGCGCCTGCGCCGCCCAGAACGACAGAAAAATCTTTAGGAAAAGGCTCTTCATATTCTACGGAGTCACAGTGATGGTTATCTTGTTCGATTTCACCACGCCCCCTTTAGGTCGGTCCGAAATCAACCGCGACAACTGAATCACATATTGCCCTGGCTTGCTAATGTCATATTTCGGATTGACAACGGTGACGCTGTTGGCGCTTTCGCCCGGCTTCAGCGTGCTAAAGTAGGTGTTCCCGTTGATCACAACCTCCGGCTTCCAATGTTCTTTTTTTACTAGGCGACCCGCGCTATCGCGGACCTCCTGCTCGTAGCTGACATCCACCCTTTGCTCGAGCTCGCTTGTCCCGTTGATGTCCTGATTAGATATATTTGTAAGCCGAATCTTTATCGACAATCCTGATCCCGCCTTTATTGTCGGCGTGTCAGTGCTGATGGTAATGGAAAATGGCGGCTTGACCTGCTTAGCAGCCTCGGACTCATTAGGAGCCGCGACGGAGATGCCAGCGAGCGCCTGCGCCGCCCAGAACGACAGAAAAATCTTTAGGAAAAGGCTTTTCATGGTCTATCTCAGCCATCTATTTCATGGCTCCGAGCAAGCCGCCTGCGAGCTACGAGCGATCGGTTTTGGTTGCTCGCGGCTCGAAGCTCGCAGCTCGCAGCCTATTTTTTCGCCTTCGCCGCCGGCCGCGCAAACATATAGCCCACGCCGCGAATCGTCTTGATGTGATCTCCCTCCTCTTCGGAGTCGCCAAGCTTCCGCCGTACCTTGCTGACGTGCATATCGATACTGCGATCAAACGGCATAAATTTGCGGCTGAGCACGGCATTCACCAGGCGCTCCCGCGTCACCACGCGTCCCGCCTCGCGCAGCAGCACTTCTAGTAGGTTGAATTCCACCGACGTCAGATCGACCGGTTGTCCGGCTCGCGATACGTTGCGCGTCGATGGATCCAGTTCCACGTCGCCCACGGTCAGCACTTCCGGCACCGCGTCGGCCGCTTTCGCCGGTTTGGTGCGGCGCAGCACGGCGCGGATTCGCGCCACCAGTTCGCGCGGGTTAAACGGCTTGGGAAGATAATCGTCCGCTCCGATTTCGAGACCCACGATGCGGTCCACATCCTCGCCGCGCGCGGTCAGGAGAAGCACGGGAATCTTCGACACGCTGCGAATCCGCCGCAGCACCTCGAAGCCGTTAATCCCGGGCAGCATCACGTCGAGCACCACCAGCGCATACGCGCCGGTCAGCGCCTGTTGCAGCCCCTTTTCGCCGTCATGGACGGCCTTGAGACTAAAGCCCTCGGCGGTCAGGTATTCCTGCACCAGCGAGCACAATTCGACGTCGTCATCCACTACGAGTATGTGATCCATTCTCTTAATCATTCAACACCTTCGCTCACCCACCGGAGGTAAAGATTTGTGATTAGCTCGGAAAGGCGCTGTTGGCTGTTAGCTATTGGCTTCTAGGTAAAGCTAAAGGCCAAAAGCCAATAGCTCTTTTTTCGCCTTTACAAAACTTTACCGCGATTGACCGACTCTTTACCCCATCTTTTCGTCAATAGTGTTCTTATTTCCGTAGATGTTCGGGTGCACCCGAACTCCTATGAGATCCGAACAGACCTAAAGGAGTTCCAATGAAATCAGCTCGTATCCGCGTTCTCACTATCGCTGCCGCCGTTCTGCTGGCCCTGGCGGTCGCATCTGCGCAAGGCCCGCACGGGTTTGGCGGGCCCGGCGACTTTCACCATCTGCTCAAACAACTCGATCTGACCAGCGATCAACAGAGCCAGGTCAAGGCCATCTGGGAAAAAGAGAAGCCGACCTTGCAACCGCTGATGCAGCAGATGCGCCAAAATCACACCGCCATGAACGCGCTCCAGGCTAGCGGTCCGTTCGATGAAGCCAAGACGACCGCCCTCGCCACCCAAAACTCACAGACCATGATTCAACTGCAGGTCGAGCACGAGCGCATCAAGTCCGAAATCATGCAGATTCTGACCGCCGATCAAAAATCCAAACTGACGCAGCTTGAGGCCAGTCACGAAGCCAACATGGCTAAGCACGCTCCGCCACCGGAGGAATAAGTTCTCTCTGATGTCTCTCTCCATCCGGGTGAGGAACGGAACACCAACCTCCGTCCTCACTCGGCTTTTTCCGGCTACCACTGTGGGAAATCGACGGGAGGAAGCGAATGGAACGCGCCGACCTGCTCTACTCGGGACTGATGTTCGCCGCCGGGATGTTGTCGCTCTGGACGGCTCTGCTGCTCACTGCGGCCTTCGTTGCCCTTGCGCCTTCGCTGGGAAAATCCGCACCGAGCGCTGCTACAATCTCATCTACAAACGGTCGCGATCTCACCCGTCACGCACTGGCAGACCGCACTTTATCAGACCGCTCTTTATCAGAATCAGACTATGGTGCCGAAGAATCTACGCCCGCTCGTTCCCTATCTAAAGCTTCACCGCAGCGGTCTCGTCTGGGGCGCGCTTTGCGTCTTATTCAATAACGGAATCTGGATTCTTTTCCCGCAAGTCCTGCGCCGCGCCGTCAACGATCTGCACTCGGGCGTGACCCGGCAGAAACTTCTCACTTACTCTCTTCTGATCATCGCCATCGCCCTGATCAAAGGAATTTTTCAGTTCCTGACGCGCTGGGTGGTCATCGGCATCTCCCGCGACATCGAATTCGATTTGCGCAACGATTTGTTCGCGCACCTTGAGCGCCTTTCTCACTCTTATTACCAACGCAACCGCACCGGCGAGATTATGGCCCGCGCCACCAACGACCTCAACGCCGTTCGGATGCTGCTCGGCCCGGCCATCATGTACTCGGCCAACACCCTTGTATTCACTGCCGGCGCTCTCGGCTTCATGCTTGCCATCAGCCCCAAGCTGACGATTATCGCGTTTCTGCCGCTGCCCATCGCCAGTATCGTCATCCAGTACTTCGGACGCCGCATCCACGAGCGTTTCGAACGCATTCAAGCCATGTTTTCCGACATCTCGGCCCGCGCCCAGGAAAACTTCTCCGGAGCCCGCGTCATCCGCGCCTATGTGCAAGAACAAGCCGAGATCGCCGCTTTCGAGACCGCCAACCAGGAATACATCCGCCGCAGCCTGGGCCTCGTCCGGCTGATGGGAATGCTGTGGCCGACGCTGGAGCTCATGCTCGGCGCTGCCGTGGTCATCGTGCTGTGGGTGGGCGGACGCGAAGTGATAAGCGGCCAAACCGTGGTGTATTTGGTCTCCTATTTAGGGACTAAGACGACTCTGTCCCTCTCGGGCTCGATAGATATCGGCGCTTTCGTCGCTTTCAACACCTACATGGTGCAGCTCACCTGGCCGGTTATCGCTCTGGGATGGGTCATCAACATTTTCCAGCGCGGAACCGCGTCGATGGTGCGAATACAGGAAATTCTCGCGCAGGAACCGGAGATCGCCAATGAAATCGGGCCGTCGGAGAAAATCGGGTCATTGGGCCATCGGGTCATCGGGCCATCGGAAAACCGGACCCCGGCAACACTCGATTCTGCCTTTCGATCACCCGATGGCCCGATCACCCGATCACCCGATTTCTTTGGCGAAATCGAATTCCGCAATCTAAACTTCGCTTACAACGGCACCGAAGTTCTAAGAGACATCAACTTGCGCATCCCTGCCGGCTCCAGCCTGGCGATCGTCGGCCCCACCGGCTCCGGCAAAACTACGCTCGTCAACCTTATCCCGCGCATCTACGACGCCGAGCCCGGCACCGTCCTCATCGATGGTCGCCCCGTCCGCCAATTCCCTCTTGATTCCCTGCGCCGCCAAATCGGCTTCGTTCCGCAGGAAACTTTTCTTTTCAGCGACACCATCCGCGACAACATTGCTTACGGCATCTCGACAGAAGATGGAGAAGCCACGCTCGACGACATCAAAGCCGCCGCCGAAGCCGCCAACATCGCGCAGGATATCGAAAGCTTCCCCGACGGCTACAACACGACCGTCGGCGAGCGCGGCATCACGCTCTCCGGAGGCCAGAAGCAGCGCACCGCTATCGCCCGCGCTCTGCTCCGCAGCCCCCGCATTCTCGTGCTTGACGATGCCCTCTCCAGCGTCGACACCCACACCGAGGACAAAATCCTCAACCATCTCCGCGAAATCATGCGCGGACGCACCACCATCTTCATCTCCCACCGCGTATCCACGGTTCGCAATGCCGATGCCATTGCCGTCCTCCACCAGGGACGCATCGTCGAACTCGGCACCCACGACGAACTGATCGCCCGCAACGGCTACTACACCGATCTCTATAACAAACAGTTGCTGGAAGAAGAATTGGCCGAAGTCTAGGTTTGTGTGTGTAGGGCGGGCGCCCTCCAACCGCACTGTGTAGGGCGGACACTCCTGTCCGCCACCCGTGACGCCGGAGCTGACGTTGAAGAAATGTGACCACAGTCACAGGAGGCAACTAATATTTTCTATCCATGCAACCCCAGCCACTAATAACTTGCTCAGACAACTAGAAGCATGGATAATGCTTGCGAGTTCCCAACAACTTCTGCTCTGCCACGGAGTGTCCCATGCGACGTACGCGACCGGCCCTGCCCTCGTTTGACTTTTTGACGCCAATTTTTGCCACGCTCATCCTTGCTTCTCTTTTCGTCCTCGCTGGTCCCATGGCGCAAGCGCAAAGTGGAGCGCCGATTCTGATTACCCAGAGTGTGGACAATAGCAAATTGGTCACGCTCGCGGGCAACACGCGTCCCGAGGCGAATAAGCAAAACGATCGCGGGTTGGTGGCCGACAGCCTGGCGATGGAGCACATGCTGCTACAGTTAAAGCGCTCTCCACAACAGGAGCAGGCGCTGCTCCGTTACATCGATCAACTTCAGGAAAAATCCTCGCCGAACTTTCATCATTGGCTCACGGCGAAGCAATATGGGCAGCGATTCGGATTGGCGAAACAAGACCTCAACGTGATTACGCGTTGGCTGGAGTCGCAGGGATTCAAGGTCAATGTGGTTTACACGAACGGCGTGCTCATCGATTTTTCCGGGACGGCGGGTCAAGTGCACGCGGCCTTCCACACCGAGATTCACAATTTGGATGTGAAGGGCGTAAATCACATTGCCAACATGAGCGATCCGCAGATTCCGGCGGCGCTAGCCCCGGCCGTGGTCGGAGTCGTGTCCTTGCACGACTTCAAGCCGCATACCAATTACAAACCGCGAGCGAACTACACGGATGGCGAGTGTGAATTTGGGACATGTTATTTAGTGGTCCCCGGCGACCTGGCGACCATCTACAATCTGACTCCACTTTTTACTGCCAGTATTTCCGGACAAGGGCAAACGATTGTGGTAATCGAGGACACGGATGTTTACAGCACCGCCGATTGGACTACGTTCCGATCGACATTTGGCCTTTCGTCCTTCACTGGCGGCTCGTTCACGCAAGTCCATCCCGCTCCTCCGAGTGGCCCTAATAACTGCACCGACCCGGGAGTGAATGGTGACGACGGGGAAGCGATCCTGGATGCCGAATATGCCAGTGCGGCCGCGCCCAGCGCCGCCATTGAACTGGCTTCGTGCAATGACACGTCAACTTTTGGTGGCCTGATCGCCATACAAAACCTTCTAGCCGATAGCAACACACCGCCCGCAGTCATGAGCATGAGCTACGGTGAGTGCGAAACTTTCAATGGTTCAGCCTCCAATCAAGCGTTTAGCTCGACCTTTCAGCAGGCGGTCTCGGAAGGCGTCTCGTTCTTCGTTTCCTCGGGCGATGAGGGTGCGGCGAGCTGTAACGCAGACGAAGATAATGCCACATACGGTATCGGAGTTAGCGGCTTTGCGTCGACTCCTTACAATGTAGCCGTGGGTGGGACGGATTTTGGCGATACCTACGCCGGCACCAATAGCACCTACTGGGGTAACAGCAACTCAGCCACGTATGAATCCGCACTATCCTATGTTCCGGAGATTCCCTGGAACGACTCGTGCGCCAGCGTGGTGATCTCAGAGTTCTTAGGTTTTGGCGTACAAACTTATGGATTAGATAGCCTCTGCAACGCGGGGGAGGGCTTGACCACGTCGTCCGGCAGTGGCGGACCGAGCGGGTGCGCGACCGGATCGCCAGCCGTCCAGGGCGTAGTAGGCGGAACGTGCGCCGGGTGGGCAAAGCCGTCATGGCAATCGCTGGTCGGAAATCCCAGCGACCTTGTACGCGACCTTCCCGATGTCTCGCTTTTTGCCGCCAACGGAGTTTGGGATCACTATCTCGTGTTCTGCTACAGCGACCCTCGTAACGGAGGCGCTCCCTGCACCGGCGCGCCCGATAACTGGTCGGGAGGGGGAGGCACGTCGTTCTCCTCACCGATCATGGCAGGTATTCAGGCGCTGGTGAACCAGAACGCCCGCGGCCCGCAAGGCAACCCGAATCCGATCTATTACCAACTGGCTGCCACCGAGTATGGCGCAGGCGGCGACACTTCCTGCAATTCAACCCTCGGAAATGGCGTTGCCAGTTCGTGCATTTTCTACGACGTGACGCTGGGCGACATGGACATAAATTGCACCGGCACGAACGACTGCTATCTGCCCTCCGGTACATACGGTGTGCTCTCCACTTCGGACGGTTCGTATCTGCCAGCGTATGGCACGCAAACTGGCTGGGACTTCGCGACCGGAATCGGCACGGTGAATGCCGCCAATCTGGTGAATGGCTGGCCGGCTGCCTTGTCGGCGACCACCACCACTGTAGCCTCCAGTCAGAACCCGCAGACCCAGGGAGTGTCGGTCACCTTCACCGCGACCGTGACCACATTGGGCTCAAACACGCCCACGGGCACCGTAACCTTCTACGATGGCAATACGTCTATAGGTACCGGTTCGCTGACTGCGCTGAATGCAACTCAGGCGACGGCGACCCTGGCAACTTCCGCCCTCCCTGTGGGCTCGAATTCGATCACCGCCGGCTATGGTGGAGACTCGAATAACGCTCAAAGCACCTCGCTTGCCCTGAATCAGGTCATTAACGGCACCTTCTCCTTCGCTAGCACTGGCGCTTCTTCGCTTACGGTCTTGGCTGGACAGACGACTTCGACCACGGGTTCCTATGCCTTCCTCGCCACACCCACCTCGGCGGGCACCTTCGGCGCCACGGTGACTTTTGCATGTGGCTTCGCTCCTACCGACCCGACGCTGACGACCAGCAGCTGCACCTTCAGCCCGACGTCAATTGCGGCCGGAGCCGGTGCAACGACGGTCACGATGACCATAACAAGCAAGGGCCCCAACACCGGCATAGGGCAACCCGGCCAGAAAATCCGCCAGCGCCGCGCTGACAATCGCTCGCCGTGGCTCCCGCTGACGTTGCCGCTCGCGGGCATCGTGGTGGCCGGCGTCGCAGGACGGAAAGTATGGAAGCACTCCGCCGTGGCCAGCCTGTGCGTATCGCTGATGCTCTTGGGACTGCTGGTTGCCTGCGGCGGCGGTAGCAGCCCAGCGGCGCCAATAGTCGTCGCCGTAAGCCCAGGAACGGCTTTGTACCCGAATTACACCGACTGGCCGAGTCAAACCGAATCGTTTACGGCAACCGTTACCGGGACGAACAACACGGCAGTGACTTGGACTTTGAGCAGCTCGACGTCGTCATGCCCAACGCCCTACACCACATTGAGCCAGTGCGGTCAACTCAGTTCGACCACAGCCAGCCCGGTCACATACACGGCTCCGACCATCGCTTCGGGTTTGCCTTCAGGCATCGTCATCACGGCAACCTCCGCAGCCGACACGACCAAGAGCGGACAGACCGCGTTTAATCTAACTCCGGCAACCGTGCCCGGAACGTATACGGTTACGGTAACGGCAACCGAAGCCGCCACATCGGTTCCGGCCTCGGGGGTGTCGCTGGTCGTCAACTAGGAGAGATTCTTGCGGGTAGGTAAACTTTCACCCAGGGCGCGGAGAAATTCCGCGCCCTTCTTTCTTCTTTGAATTCGAATTGTCATCAAATACGAATTGTCGAAATACCGCTAAGTCTCCGATTCCAAAAGGCCGCCATAGGAGGGGGTATCAGCGGCAAGCATTAGCCAGCGCGCTTGGCAGCGCGACCAGACAATACCTTTGCTTGCTTGCCCGACCATCGGCCAAGACGGAACCTTTTCTCATACCCTGTGGATTTGTTGGAAATTGCAACGGCCAGATTGCCGCTACCGTCGCAAGTGTAGGTCTCCTCAACCACAAAATCAGCGGTCGCGGGCGTTCGCGTCACCGACACAGCAGCCAGGTCGGCGCTATTTTGCAATTCCGGATCGAACGGGAATCGAATGTCATCCCAATCAGCTATTTCTCCTATCGGTCGCCCATCCTGCGCCAGTCGGGCGCATTCGAGATAACGGAAATGGCCGACATTGTGCGCTGGGCGGTACGAACGGACGCTGCGCAAAGGCGGTTGTTTGGGCCCGGGCAACTCCGTGCCGCGAGCAAATACAAGATCGAAAACGACACCGCGCCCTCCATCCGTTTCCCGCCACAATCCGAAATTCCGCATGAAGCGTTCGCGCAGCACACAGCCCGATTGAGTATCGGCGCGGATCGCCAATCCGATCGCCGTCGCCGATCGCATATAGGCGGAGCGCCGCACTCGCCGTCCGTAAGTCTCACGCAGTATGCGTGCCACGGGCGGCAACTCGGAGCCGCCGCCGGTGACGTAGAGGGAATCGATGGGAACCTCCGGGTGCTCGGCCAGCAATGCATCGACGACCGCGCGAGTGGATTCGATTAGCGGCTTGCAGTGTAGGTAGAAGTCGTTTGCGCTCACGGTGGCTTCGCGCCAATTGCGCCGTACGCGTTCGAGATCGACAGTCAGTTTGCGGGTGTTGGGACTGAGCGCTTCCTTTTTCTCGCGGCACTCGTCGACCAGGACAAACCACTCCGCCGCGCCGAGGCTCTCGCGCTCATCGAGAGAGATACCAGCAGCCTGCAGGGCAAGCTCGGCCAGAATCTCGTCAAAGTCGTCGCCACCAAGGGTGGGAATGCCGTCGGAGGCGACAATGGAGTGCTCGCTGTCGCCGAGTTCTATGAGCGAGGCGTCAAAAGTGCCGCCGCCCAAATCGTAGACCAGCAGCCGGCCTCCGAAACGGCCTTTGCGATTTACCAGGTCACGATGGGCAAATTCCACCGCTGCCGCGGAAGGTTCGTTCAACATTCCCAGAACGTCGAAGCCTGCCTCGCGAGCGGCTTCGCTGGTAAGAAAGCGCTGATTGCTGTTCGCGTTCGCCGGCACTCCCAGCATGGCTTCCAAGCGCTTGCCGCCATCGTCGGGTAAAGTCGAATGATCGCGCAGTTGCAGGCGCAGAGCGGTCATCATTTCCCGCAACAGTTGCCTGACTTCGAGCGTCTGACCGCCGAGTTCGATCCGGGTCTCAGGACCGGCGTCCTTAAGACACCGTTTGAGAGAGCGAAGGATCGTCCAGCTCGGTTGGCCTTGCACAATCCAGGCATCCCATCCATAAACTCGCGTTTCTCCGCGCAGGGCGATGAGCGGAGGAAACCAGTCGCGGGAGTTTCCATCCGGAGTTTCGAAATTGACCAGCGGATAGTTTCCCCGGTCCACGGCGGCAACCACAATGCGGGTAGTGCCGAAATCTATGCCGACCTTCACAGTTGAACAGACTCCGTTCTCAGCGACACCTCGCTTAAGAACCCACGTTGGATCCTCGAGAGGAGAGCTGATGAATCTATTCTAGACTGGAATTTATTTTCTATCGCGGAAACGAGGACGGGACAGCGCTGCCTGCGGGGGATGAACTTGCGAAACTGAATTGGTGGGCAGTGCAGGACTCGAACCTGCGACCTCCTGCTTGTAAGGCAGGCGCTCTAACCAGCTGAGCTAACCGCCCGCGTGGAACGGATGGAAATCTGAGGATACTGGACGCTTCGCCCGCCGGTCAAACCTCGCCCGGCCAAACCCGGCCGGTTAAACCATGCGAGTCAGACTTCGTCCCTCAAACCATGGAAGTCAAACCAGGCGCGCGGCTGCTACACTTTTCGGGTGCGCAGGTTAATCGTGAACGCCGATGATTTCGGTCTGACCGCGGGAGTCAATCGAGCCATCCTCGAAACTCACACCGCTGGCGTTGTCTCCTCGACAACCTTGATGGCCAATGGTCCCGCGTTCGACGACGCGGTGACGGCGGCGCGGTCGGCGCCGAATCTTTCCGTGGGATGCCACGTTGTTCTGGTGGATGGAACGCCGGTGGCGCAACCTGGGGCGCTGGACACGCTGGTGGCAGTGCGCTCCGCCGAACCGGAAAAGTTTTACTCCAGCCTTTCGGCGTTTGCCGCGCGCGCCATGCTTGGAGGCTTCGATCGCGACCAGTTGGTGGAGGAAGTCACGGCCCAGATCAGGAAGATTCAAGCAACCGGCCTCAAGGTGACGCACCTCGATACCCACAAACATGCCCACGTCTTTCCTGAAATTCTAGGAGCGTTGCTGCGCGCCGCACGGATTTGTGGCGTGCGTGCCATTCGCAATCCTATCGTTCCGGTCAAAGCGCTGCCCGCGCGCCTGTTCAAAGGCAAGCCGCATCTCTGGAAGCGTTATGGCCAGGTCCGGATGCTGCATACTTTTTCGCGACAATTCCTGCAGCGGACCAAGCGCGCCGGGCTGCTTACGCCCGATGGTGTGCTGGGAGTGATTGAGACCGGCTCTCTGGTTAGCGATGACCACAACGACGAGGCTTCCCTTCTCCGCCAGACGCTGGCTTGCCTGCCGGAGGGAACATGGGAATTCGTATGCCATCCGGGGTATTGCGACGCTGATTTGCGCGCTGTCCATACGCGACTGCTCGAGTCTCGCGACCAGGAGCGGCGTCTGCTGACCTCCGCGGCGCTGCGCCAGTTTCTGGAGGAGCAGAAGATCGGGGTGATCGGTTACCGGGAGTTCGTAGAGAGCTCATAGAGAGCTCGTAGGCACGTTTGTAGAGAACCGGATTCTGAGGGTTCTGGGCAGGTGTCGAAAGTTGTGCTCCGCTCGTTACCGGGCGAGCGCACTTTGTAATATCCGGGCGTACGGCAACGGCGGTATCATCGCAGGAACGAGTACAAGGATAAGGCATGGCTGTGAACCAAACCGAACCTCGCCTGACGGTGGATCTGCCGGTGCGGATATGGGGAATGAGCGCCGAGGGCCGACCCTTTTCCCAATACGCTCGCGCCCACAACATCAGTTCGGAGGGCGCGCTGGTCTCCGGTGTAGAAACCGAACTGAAAGTGGGCGACATCATCGGATTGCAATGCGACGAGAAGAAAACGCGCTGCGTCGTAGTCTGGGTTATGAACACCGGCCCGGTTAAGAAGAATCAAGTGGGAGTAAAGCTGGTGGCGGAGCAGGAGTGTCCGTGGAAAAGCTATTTGCCGCTCGACGGCGCCACCGTGACCATTGGCGAGTCTAACCGCCGCCGCTGGCACCGGCATAAGATTACGCTGCCGCTGGAAATACGCGACGAACGCATCAACGCACCGCTCCGCATCAATGCCTCCGACGTGAGCGGCAACGGATGCTACATCGAAAGCATGCAGCCCTTGCCGCTGGGAACGGTGTTGCGCGTGGATTTCTGGCTGGACTCCGAGCACATCAAGATTAGTGCGGTGGTGCGGACGTGCGATCCGGGAGTGGGCAACGGAATCGAGTTCACCGGCATGTCCAACGATGCCAAGAAACGCATGCAGGACTACCTGGACGCGATCGATCCGCAAATGGGAGTTTCGGGTCCGAAGGCGGAGTAGAATCCACCATTGCCCCCAGCCTTGGAAGTAAGCTGATTCCCCGTAGAAACGCGGCTTGCCGCGTCTTCGCCTGCACCGCGATTCTCGGGCAGCGCGAGACGGGGCAAGCCCCGTCTCTACACAACTATGTGGAGGGTTCTGCGTAGCGGGCAAGGACGATTGCGCGAATCAGTCCACCCATAGTGAATTCGCGAGCCTCAATCGCGGCCGGCAGCTGTAATTCGCGCAGCGTCGCCGAAGTGACCGGACCAATCGAAGCCAACTGCACATGCTTGAGCCAGCCTGGACTCGGTGAACCTGCCTTGAAGTTGCCGAGCAATTCGGCAAAGTTCTTCGCGCTTGAGGAACTGGTAAAAGTCACGATGTGCGGCCGGCGAGCTGCGCTCTTCATCAGGGCGCGCAGGCGGGTTCGCGATTTCTCCGGCACTACGGTTTCATAGGCTTCGACCACATCGACTTGCGCTCCGGCCGCGCGCAATTCTTCTGGAATCACATCGCGCGCGACTTTCGCTCGGATAAGCACGACACGTTTACCGTTCACTTTATCGCGCAAGCCCTTCACCACCGACTCGGCGACGTACTCTTCCGGAACCATTTTGACTTTCAGGCCATGCTTCACGATGGCTTTTTTGGTGGCGGGTCCGATGGCGGCGATTTGAAGATGCTCGAGATTACGGCGCGTGATACGAAGTTTCCGGATGCGCTCCCACATGGCTTCGACGCCGTTGGCGCTGGTGAGAATGAGCCAGTCGTAGCTCTTGATATTTTTCAGAGCGCTGTCGAGCGGCTGGTACGATTGCGGTTTGCGGATCTCGATGAACGGGATTTCTATGACCGCCGCGCCCAGGCTGCGCAGGCTGGCGGAAAGACTTCCGGCCTGGTGGCGGGCGCGTCCGACTAGAATGCGGGTTCCGGCGAGAGGATGGTTTTCGTTGGGTTTCATGAATCAGGTGTCAGGTCTCAGGTCTCAGGTGTCAGGTCTTGGGTGTCTGACCTTGGTTTTTCCTGAGACCTGACACCTGAGACCTGCCCTACGGTTGTTGCGGTAGCGCAAAACCTTCGCCGTAAACTTCTTCGAGAATAACATCGCCGCCGCGGCGGAGAAGAGTTTCGCCGACTTCTTCTCCCAGGCGCACGGGATCGTCGCCTTCGCGAGTCTCGCGCAGAACTTTGCTTCCATCGGGATGAGCTACGAGACCGTTCAGGCGAATGCGGCCAGCTTTGGTCGGGCCTCCGATGGCTTCGGCGAAGGCTCCGATGGGGACCTGGCAGCCGCCGCCTAGTTTATTAAGCAGGGCGCGCTCGCACGTGGTAGTGGCGCGGGCGACGGCATCGTCGAGAAAAGCCAGCAGCGCGCGAGTTGCCTTGTCGCCGTGGCGAATTTCGATTCCCAAGGCGCCTTGCCCGGCGGCTGGGGTCATGACTTCCGCCGGAATCACCTGCCGCACCAGTTGCGTTTTGCCCAAGCGATTCAGGCCAGCAGCCGCGAGGATGATCGCATCGTAGTCGCCGGCTTCCAGTTTGCGCAGGCGGGTATCCACATTGCCGCGGAGCGGGTGAATTTTCAGGTCTGGACGAAATGCCATCAACTGGGCCTGGCGTCGCAGGCTGCTGGTGCCCATGTTCGCGCCTTGCGGCAGTGCGTCGATACTAGCGAACTTCACTGAACAGAAAACGTCGCGGGGATTTTCGCGGGCGGTGATGGCGGCAATTTCGAAATCGCCGGCCAGTTCCGTGGGCAAGTCTTTTAAGCTGTGCACCGCCAGATCGACGCGATTTTCGACTAGCGCCTCTTCGATTTCCTTGGTGAACATGCCCTTGGTACCGACCTTGGCCAGCGCAACGTCGGTGATTTTGTCGCCCGTGGTCTTGATGATCTCCAGTTCCACGGTATGACCTTGCGCGCGCAGCAGGTCGGAAATGTGATGGGCTTGCCAGAGAGCAAGTTGCGAGCCACGGGAGCCGATGCGCAAACGAGCCATCAGTTTTGCGCTCCTTGATCCGAACTTTTTTCTGAACTTTTTTCTGAACTCGGCCCGCGGCCGGATTTCACAGCAGCCAATTCTTTTTCCTCGTCGGCATGCAGGTTAAAAAGGCGCCGCACCAGTTCGATGACGGTGGTGGATTCCGGATCGCGGGCAGCGGTCTTGAGAGTGCTGATGGGTGTGTGCATGATTTTATTGACGATGCCGCGAGTCAGCGCTTCAACGGCCATTTCCTGGTCGGTGGTCATGGAACCCAGGCGGCCGCGCACCCGGTCGATTTCGGCCGTGCGAATGGTTTCCAGATGGTCTTGCAAACTTACGATGGTCGGAACCACGTCAAGCGTCTGCAGGCGGGCGTGGAATTTTCCGACTTCGCCATTGATGATCGCTTCCGCCTTTTCCGCTTCCTTTTTGCGATCGGCGACATGCGAACTGACCGCTTGCTGCAAATCGTCGATGTCATAAACAAAAATGCCATCGATATCGTTCATCTTCGGATCGACATCGCGTGGAACGGCAATGTCGATAAAAAACATGGGCTTGTTCTTGCGCAGCGCCATGAGCTTTTCGCCGTGCTCGGGGCGGAAAATGAAGTTTGGAGAGCCGGTGCCGGTAATCACGATGTCGGCGCGATCGCAGGTTTCATAAAGGCGGCTGAACTCGATGGCTTGTCCATTGAATTTGTGAGCCAGCCGGATCGCCCGGTCGTAGGTACGGTTGGCGACAAATAAAGAC
The DNA here is from genome assembly GCA_963785265.1 of uncultured Acidobacteriaceae bacterium. Classification (GTDB taxonomy): domain Bacteria; phylum Acidobacteriota; class Terriglobia; order Terriglobales; family Acidobacteriaceae; genus Acidiflorens. Next base: position 575,447 of record CAWAUN010000002.1, read on the forward strand.
GCGGCGCCGTGCGCCAGCAAATGCCGGGCCGCCAGCTCGCTCATCTTGCCGGCTCCCACCAGGTAGACGTTCTTACCGTTCAGGCTGCCGAAGATTTTCTCGGCCAGTTCGACGGCCACGGACGCAATCGAAACGGAGGAAGATCCAACCGCGGTTTCGGTGCGGACGCGCTTGGCCACGGCAAAAGCGCGCGTTAACAATTGATTGAGTTGGGCGCGCACCGCTCCTACCGCTCGGGCGGTGGCGTAGGCCTCTTTCACTTGCCCCAGAATTTGGGGCTCGCCGACGACCATGGAGTCGAGGCTGGCGGCTACGCGAAAAATGTGGCGGATCGCCTCATCTTCCTTAAATTCGTAAAGATAAGTTTCGAACGGTGTCAAATCCGTGCCGAAATATTCACGCAGGAATTCACGCAGATCGCCCGTGCCGTTCTTCATGTTGGCGATAAATTCCACGCGGTTGCAGGTGGAAACGATCATCCCTTCGGCAACGGCGGGATGCTCGGACAGTCTCTTGCAAGCCTCTGGCAGGCGCGATTCTGGAATCGCGAGGCGCTCGCGCACTTCGACCGGCGCGGTCTTGTGATTGACGCCGATGAGCTGGAATCTCATGATGCGATAAACCTGTGCATACCGCTGAAGTAGTTGGAGATCCAGGCCACGATGGCCGCGACGAAGGCCACACTGGCGAGCAGGGCGGCGCGGCGTCCGCGCCATCCCGCATTCAGGCGCATAAACACCATCAGCAGGTACACCGCCCACATCAGCACGGAAAGCAAAATTTTGGGATCAAAGAAATCCAGACGGCCGTACGTGCTTTCGGCAACCACAATACCCGCGATCAGACCCAGCGTCATGAAAGGAAACCCGAGCATGAGCGAGCGATAGCCGATGTCATCAATCACCTGCAGAGCGGGCAGCCGCGAGAACATCCCACTCGCTCGTTTCGATTTCAGGGCGCGCTCTTGCATCAGGTAGAGAATGCTGGCTCCAAAGCTGAGAAAGAGCGCCGCGTATCCAGTGAAGATCATCAGGATATGAACGGCCAGCCAGCCATGCTTCACGGCCACCGAAGCAAAAACCAGCGGCTGTTGGCCGGTAGCGGCCACGAAAGTCAGCAAGAAGACCAGGGGAAAAATCACGATGCCCGGCGTCGTTGTCTTATACACAATGTAGGCAATCATGAAGACAACCATGATCAGGAAAGCCAGCAGCGACTCCGAGTTATGCGCCGAAGCGGCACCGAGCTGACCCGTCTGTACGACGGCTTCGGTCAGCGAAACGAAGTGAAACACCATGCCGAGATAGGAGGCATGGAGCGCAATTTTGCCGAGAATTTCCGTGGTGCGAGTGAGCGCCACCAGCGCGTAGAGCAATCCCGCGGCATAACAAACCAGCGCAACGCGCAGCCAGATCAAGGTCATCATTGTTAAAGTGCTTCCGCAGGCCGGTTCGTTACATCCCCACTCCCACCTGGGTGATTATAGTTTGCCGGGAGGGAGGGTGCGGCGGAAACGGACGCTGTCACAGGCGTTTGTGATGTAGATCACAAGGAGTAAAGTGGAGCCGCGGGAGGCATGCCGAGGCGGAAAGCCACCAGCGACAGAGCGCGAAGCTGGTGGCCAGAACAAGTAGTCGCTGGTTGCAAATGCCCTCCCGTTCAAAACCCGGCGGAAGGGCATCGCAGATGGTCAACCGTTTGCAGATCTCGCTACTGCTTGTCGTACGCGGCAGTCGATGTCACCTTCTTGCCCGCGGCATCCATTCCACTCACCGTGACGGTTCGGGTTTTGCCATCGGCCGATATCACAATTCGACCCGTGAGTGTAACCTTACCGTCTTTCTTATTGGTTAGGTCGGTCGTGCGGTCATCCACTTTCTTGTATGATCGCGTGTTCGACATCGGATCGCCCATTAGTGGGTAGTCCTTCCCGTCGAACTTTCCCGTCCACTCGTTGCGCGTGGGCTTACCGGCGCTGTCGATACCATCCACGGTAACCTTCACACTGTCCCCCACCGCCTCGTAGACGACGGTCGGATTTTTCGGGGCCCCCGGCGGAAACTTCGACTTTGCCTCGTTCAGCTTCCAGATCCCCATATTTGGGTGGCTGGCGAAGCTTACCGCCGCGGCTACAACGCACACCGCCAGAGTCATCACGATATTTTTTGTTTTCACGTCTCTCTCCCGATTGCGAAGCAGATTAGACAAAACGAGCGTGGCCCATTCTATGGATGCATGGGGCGTTCAGCAACCCGAATTCTGTTCGAATGTCGAATTTCCCCATTTCAAGTCCGATGGCACCCGCAAAGCTATTCCACTCCCAACGACGCCAGCGATTCCTCTAAAGAGCGCAAGTCGATCTGCAGCCGGCGTCCGCGCGCCTGCATTTCCTCCACTTCGTCGAAGCCGCGGAACAGCCGCATCTTGACAGCAGCGTACTGCTCGGAATCGGAGAGCGTGCGTCCATGGGCTTCGGCCCAGGCGGCGACGACCTGATGCGGAAGGAAAATACTGACCGCGTAAGTCAGCTTGCGGTCGGAGGTGACATCGAAGATGTATTCGCTGGCATCGGAGACCAACCCCTCCGGTGCCGGAGCCGCGCGTTTCCCTACGAAGTAATACTGGTAAACGTAACCGAGCGATCCGGTATAAGTTTTGAGGCGGCGGATAGTCATGGGACGGTCGATGGTCGTCGGTCGTTAGTCGTTGGCGTGACGCAAAAGCTATCCCCGGAGAGACTCCGCGAACGACTAACGACCAGCGACCAACGACTGCTCTTAGATTTTCGCCTCCCGCAGGCGTTTCACCGCCGTCTCGGAAGTCACCGGCGAATAATAGATCTCCTTGAACGTGTACGACCTCGCCTTAGCCTCAAGAATCGGGAGAATCTCGATATGCCAGTGATAATCGTCATCGAGCGTCTTCCAGTATCCGAGCGTTGCCGACGGATGCTGGCTGTTCGGCGAAGTGTGCAGAACCAGGTGAAAGCCTTCGGTGACCGTGCGGATACGTTGCAGCGTTCGGCGCAGCAGCGCGGCCAAATCGCTCACGCTGCCCACGCGCGAAGAACCGCTGCGCTCGAAGGAGGATTCATGGCTGCGCGGCATAATCCAGGTTTCGTAAGGAACGCGCGGAGCGTAGGGACAGAAGGCCGCGTAGTCTCCGCGAATTTCGACCATGCGCAGACCCTGCCGCTCCTCCTGCGCCAGAATGTCGCAGAAAACGCAGCGCTCTTTGGTTTCGAAATAGTCGCGTCCGGCGCGCAGTTCGTAGAGCACGCGGCGCGGCACGAACGTGGTTGCGGTGAGCTGCGATGTGGGATGCTCGAATTCCTGTCCCGCTCCGGGGCCGTGATTCTTGAAGATGCTGATGTACTTGAGCCGGCTGTCGCGCTTCAAATCCTGAATGCGCAGCGCGGCCAGACGCAGGAACTGCTCGACTTCAACGTCGCTCGCATTCCAGAGATGGCCGTCATGACGAGGATTTTCCAGCAGAACTTCATGCGCCCCCACCGATCCCATGCGGTCGTAAAGACCATCGCCACGGCGCGCCGCCTCGCCCTCAATGTGATAAAGCGCGTGCGGATGGACGACGGAGCGCGCCGACCATGCGCTGCCATCCACTCCGGGCAGGTTGGCGATGACTTGCGCGGTCCCGGCGGATGGACCGCAAAACCGGCAGGCTTCAGAATGTGGAGTAGGCTCGACGACATCATCACCGGTAATCACCCAGGAACGGGTGATGGGATCTTTGCGGAGTTCCATGGGGTAAGGAGAACAAAAGAATTTGTAATTTGCAATTGGTGATTTGTAACTTGGAGACGTTTCCGTGATTCAGCTTGCCGACATGGGAAGTCGGTCGAGCATAGAATTGCAAAATACGAGATTACAAATTACAAATTACCAATCACAGATTGCCCCATGTCCGAGCCCTCGACGCCGCTGATGCGGCAATATGCCGCCATCAAGAAAGAGCATCCCAACGCTCTGTTGTTCTTCCGGCTGGGGGATTTCTACGAGCTTTTTTTCGACGATGCAGTGTTGGCCGCACGCGAGTTACAGATCACGCTGACTTCACGCAATAAAGAAAAGGGCGTGGACATCCCCATGTGTGGTGTGCCCTACCACGCAGCCGAGGGCTACATCGCAAAACTGATTCGGCGCGGGTTCAAGGTCGCCGTCTGCGAGCAGGTGGAAGACCCGCGGCTGGCAAAGAAACTGGTGCGGCGCGAAGTGACGCGCGTCGTCACCCCGGGAACCGCTGCCGATTCGTCTCTGAGCGCGGAAGAGAATAACTTCCTGGCCGCAGTGGCCGCAGTCGGAGATCACGTCGGCTTTGCCGCGCTCGATCTTTCCACCGGCGAGTTTCGCGCCACCGAGTTCGCCGGGGAGTCGGCGGGACGCCGCATTCAAGAAGAACTTGAACAATTGCGGCCAAAGGAAATGCTGTATGGATCTTCGGCGCCGCTATTGGAGCGAACCGCCGGCGTACAAACGCGGAGCATTGTTGCGGACGGGCGAGACCCCCGTCCCTCCACCGGCGCGGCCCCGGTCGCTCGGATCTCCGGCTTCGGCTGGGCGGAGACTCCCCTCGACGACTGGATCTTTGCTCCCGACCACGCCATCCCTCTGCTTGAGAATCACTTTGGTGTGCTCTCGCTCGAGGGCTTCGGACTGGCGGGTAAGCGCGCGGCCGCTTCGGCGGCAGGAGCGATTCTCTATTACATCCGGTCGACCCAGCGCGGCACGCTCGATCACGTGGACCGTATCGGCTTCTACGAACGGCAAAATTGCCTGGTCCTCGATGCGGTGACGGTACGCAACCTTGAATTGATCGAACCGCTATTCGCGGGAACCGACGCCGGAGTAACTCTGTTCCGCTGCCTGGATGCCACGGCTACGCCGATGGGCAAGCGGTTGTTGCGGACCTGGCTGCTGCGTCCGTCGTTGGATCGGGTGGAGATTGAAGCGCGCCTCGATTCCGTCGAAACGCAAGTCAACGATACGATGCGCCGCGAGGAATTACGGCGAGCACTCGACGGGATCCTGGACCTGGAGCGCCTCCTGAGCCGCGTTACGCTGGAGACCGCGAATCCACGAGACGTGCTGGCGCTGGCGGCGTCGATCGCGAAGATTCCCAAGGTGCGAGCGGTATTAACCGGATTGACGGAATCTCGACTGCCTGCCTCGCGGCTGGCCGCGCTACACAAATTGATCGACGAAATGGGCGATCTGCGGGAGAAGATCGACAGCACGCTGGTTCCCGAACCTCCGCTCACGCTGAGCGATGGTGGCGTGATTGCCGCGAGAATCGACAAAGATCTGGATGAACTCCGCGACCTGAGCCGCAACTCGAAACAATATCTTGCGCAAGTCGAAACCCGTGAGCGTGAACGTACCGGCATTGGGTCGCTGAAGGTAAAGTTCAATTCGATTTTCGGTTACTACATCGAGATTTCGAAAGCGAACCTCCACCTCTCGCCGGCCGACTACGAACGCAAGCAGACGCTGGTAAATGCCGAGCGCTTCACGACTCCGGAACTGAAAGAGTATGAATCTAAGATCCTGGATGCCCAGGAGAAGATTGTAGAAATCGAGCGGCGGCTGTTTGCCGAGTTGCGGTCGGCCATCGCGGCCGAGGCGAAACGCATAAGGCAAACCGCGCTGGCGCTGGCGGAAGTGGACGTTCTCGGCTGCCTGGCGCACATCGCGGCGCTGCGAAATTATTGCCGTCCACACTTCGATGAGGCTGAAAAAAACGAAGATGGCGGCGATCTGGAAATTGTCGAAGGCCGTCATCCGGTGATCGAACTGCAGGAACTGGCGGCCGGCAGCGAGCGTTTCGTTCCCAACGATCTGTTTCTGGATTCGTCTCCGCCGCGTGCAACGCGGAATACCCCGAGGCAGAACATTATCGTGCTGACGGGCCCGAACATGGGCGGCAAGAGCACGTATCTGCGGCAGGCGGCGCTGATCGTGATCATGGCGCAGATGGGCTCATTTGTTCCGGCGCGTGCCGTGCGCCTTGGGATTGTCGACCGCGTCTTCACGCGCATTGGCGCAAGCGACAACGTGGCCCGCGGACGCTCTACATTCATGGTCGAGATGACGGAGACGGCCGCGATTCTGCACACGGCGACGGCGCGCTCCTTGATCCTGTTAGACGAAGTCGGGCGCGGCACTTCCACCTACGACGGACTGGCCATCGCCTGGGCCGCCGTCGAGTATCTGCATGCGCGCGTGCGAGCCAAGACTTTGTTTGCCACGCACTATTTCGAGCTGACCGAACTGGCGGAGCAATTGAGCGGCGTGAAGAACTATCACGTGTCCGTCAAAGAGAGCGGCGGAAGCGTAGTTTTTCTGCGCCGCGTAGAACCGGGAGCGGCCGATCGCAGCTACGGAATCGAAGTCGCAAAACTGGCAGGATTGCCGAACGAAGTCGTAGTGCGTGCGCGTGAGGTGCTGGCGGAGCATGAGTCGTCCGAGCACCGGCTTTCGGGCCATCTGACGCCGGGAGCTTCCGAAGCGCCGGAGCGTCCGACGCAGTTGACCATCTTCACGCCGCTGTCGCAGCCGGTGCTGGAGAAGCTACGCGAAGTAGATTTGAACCGGCTAACGCCGCTGGAAGCGCTAAACTTGCTGGCGGAGTTGAAGACGCAGATCGAGTAGGTCCGAGGTATCCGTCCGTATGAACTCAGCCGATATTCCCGGAATACTTAACGTCCCGACCCCAAAGTGGATGAGGCTGGAACGATCCACGGTAGATAGGCCCTTCGATCATCTGGGCGTTTACGTGATCCGCATCGCGAGTGGTAAACCGGTGGGGAGACTGAAAGGGCAGTCCGATGTTATCTACATCGGCTCTGGCCAGATCGAAACGCGCGTAAAGGCCCACTCGCGCCCTCGATTCAACTTCAAGGACAAGGGATCGCTACTGGCGTGGATCGCTGCCGACGTCAGCATTGGCGAGTTGGAGGTGGCTTTCTTTCCGTGTCAAAAACACAAAGAGGTCGAAAGTGATCTGCTTTTTGGCTACCTTCAGGACCACCGGGAACCGCCTCCTGCAAATCTCAAATTGGAACTAAACGAGAAACAAAAAGTCGCTCTCTGCCTGAGCGTTGAGACTAAGAGAGATGTCACAACTGAGCAGATAGATGGCCTTCTCCGGGAATTGGACGATTTGAGCAGATCGAGAAATCCAAGCTGACGGGAATAGCGGAGGCGCTCCAGAGCGCATCATATTCGGGGCTTGGCAACTAGCCGTAAGCCCAATAGGAATAGGCCAGCCGCCGCGAAAGCGACAAAGTTGCCGTGTAGCAGGTCTCTTATCATCCAACCGATAAAGACTGCATAGATGGCCCATGTGGAAATGACCCAGGCCCATACCTTAATCTTGTCGTTAGCACGCGCACGCATGTCAGCAGCACGTGCACGCGCGGCATCGGCGATCAAGCGCGCTACAACCTCATCGTCAGCGTTAGCGCGTGCTGCGCGCACCGCACGCGCCTCATCGCACAAGCGCTCGTCGCCAGCGGACAGGCCAGTGCCAGCGTCAGTGCGCAGGTGCGCCAACGCCTCGTCAGCGGCGCGTAAACGCCAGCGCGTAAGCGCGTTGACAACTTCGTCGTCAGCGTCAACGTCGTTGTTCACATCACACTCCGTGCGCTACGTGCGTCGGTGCGAAGATGAACGTTCTGCGTCCAACGCCGTGTTTGATTATACTTATCCTAGTTATCAAAGAGCGCTGAAATGGCTTTCGGGCCGCTTCGAGGATCGTCTTGGTTGAGGGGCACACCTCTGCACTAACCCAATCCGATGCAACGAAAAATCAGGAAACGATGCGCGATTTAAAACCGAACATCGGCCGACTCCTCATCATCGGCTTCGACGGGACCAAGATGTCTCCGCGCCTCGCTTCCCTGCTCACGAAGATTCAGCCGGCGGGAGTGATTCTGTTTGCCCGCAACATCACCGGAGCTGCGCAGACGCACACTCTTTTGCGCGAATGCCAGAAGTGCGTGGCGACGCCGCTTTTCACTTGCGTGGACCTTGAAGGCGGCACGGTGGACCGCTTCCGCAACGTGATCGGTTCGGCGCCATCCGCAGCAGAGGTTTTTGCCACGGGCAGCCGCGCGCTCTTTCGCAAGCACGGGCGCGTGATTGGCGAAAGCTGTCGCGCCCTTGGCTTCAACCTGGATTTCGCTCCGGTGCTCGACTTGGCTTGTGAGGCCTCGCGTTCAGTGCTGAGTTCGCGGGCGGTTTCGGATGATCCGAAGCAGGTGGTTGCCTACGCGCGCGAGTTTCTGCGCGGGCTGGGAGATGCCGGAGTGCTCGGCTGCGGCAAACACTTCCCCGGACTGGGCGAGGCCACCCTCGACACGCATCATGAACTTCCCAGCGTGGACAAACCGCTGCGCAAAATGTGGGACACGGATCTGGTTCCCTATCGAGTGCTGCGGCGCGAGTTGCCGTTCGTCATGGTTTCGCACGCCGCGTTTCCGGCGGTAACCAAGGAGCAGACTCCGGCCTCGCTCTCGAAGAAGTGGATCACTGACATTCTGCGAAAAAAGATTGGCTATCGCGGGTTGATCTGTTCCGACGATCTGGAGATGGGCGCTGTCCTCGCGGCCGCGCCGATTGAACATGCGACTATCGGACACATCCGCGCCGGAGGCGATCTTGGCTTGATCTGCCATCACGAAAATCTTATTTTGCGCGCGCACGATGCGCTGGTCCGCGAGGCGGAGCACGATGGCAAGTTCGCCCGCCGCGTGCGCGAATCGGCGGCACGCGTGCTGGCATTCAAAAAGAAATACCTACCGAGGCGCCGCACTGTCAGCCCAACTTCTGCACGAGTTGAAAAGATAACGCGGAAACTCTGGGAATTCGGCGAAGAGATTCGACTGGCCACGCTCGCTCGCGCAGACAATAACAAGGATCGCGCATGAGCATGATCGTTGCCGGCGTCATGAGCGGAACTTCGGCCGACGGAATCAATGTGGCGCTCGTGCGGTTCGAGTCGGCCAGGGCCGGACGGGCCAAAGGCCCGTTACCTCACGAAAAGAAATCGCATTCAGACTTCGAGCTTCTCGCTCACGAGGAGTATCCGTTTCCTGCCTCGGTGCGGCGCGCAATTTTGGCGGCGATGAATGCTGAACTGGCTCGGGTTGCGGATCTCGCGCGCCTGAATTTTCTTCTCGGCGAACTCTACGCGGAGGCGGTGGCGAAGACGGCGCGCAAGTATCGCGTGAAGCTTGATCTGGTCGGCTGTCACGGGCAGACGCTGTATCACCAGGGAATAGCGGAACGATTTCTCGGACGAAAATTGGCGGTGACGTGGCAGACAGGCGAAGGCGCGGTGATCGCGGCGCGACTCAGCGTGCCAGTGGTCTCCGATTTTCGTCCCGCCGATATTGCGGCGGGCGGAAAGGGCGCGCCGCTGGTGCCATTCCTCGACTATCTTGTTTATCGCGCTCGGCGGGTGGGGCACTCAGGGCACAATGCCGTTGCGCAAAATCGAATTGCGCAAAATATTGGGGGCATCGCGAATCTCACCGCGATTCCCGCGGACGCGTCGCTTGGCCGCGTGCTGGCGTTTGACACCGGCCCCGGCAACATGGTGATCGACGCGGTGATGGAGGAGCTTTTCGAAAAGCGTTTCGATCGCGATGGCAAAATCGCGGGCTTGGGACGCGTGCTGGATGGGGTAATCGTCGAGTTATTGCGGGCGCACTTTTTCCGGCAGAAGCCGCCGCGCACGGCCGGCCGCGAGGAATTTGGCCGGGAATACGTAAGCCATTTTCTTCAACTCTGTCACGGCGCCAGCAAGCCTGATGTCGTAGCCACCGCAACCGCGTTGACGGCGCGATCGATTGCAGACGCGGTTCGGCGCTTCGTATTGCCGCGATTCGGATCGCCGCGGAGTCGAGGTCGCGAAACGCAAATGATCGTCTCCGGCGGCGGCGCTAAGAATCCCACGTTGATCGAGATGTTGCGCCGCGAACTCGAACCCATGGCGGTCAGTCTGCATTTCTCGGATGATTTCGGACTTCCAGCCGAGGCGAAGGAGGCGGTGGCGTTTGCCGTACTCGCGTATGAGACCTGGCATCGGCGGCCTGGTAATGTGCCGTCGGCCACGGGAGCGAAGCGGGCGGCAATTCTCGGGAAAATTTCGTATGCGTAAAGCGGCCCGGACGCGCGCTAGAAGCAGGTCCTTGGCTCCGCTCAGGATGACAATTTGTTTTAGGATGGCAATCTTTTTCGTGGGGATCGGCGGCGGTTTGCTGCCTCTTCTCTCCTGCTCGCGCCCTCCCGATCCCAACACTCTGGTCATGATTATTGAAAGCAGTCCGACCAATCTCGACCCGCGCGTTGGGATCGACGGGCAGTCGGCGCGCATTGACGAGTTGCTCTTCGACGCGCTTTTGACCCGTGACGACCATTTCAATGTGCAGCCGGGGCTAGCCGAGCGCTGGGAGATTCCGGATCCGTTGACTTACGTTTTTCATCTGCATCGCGGCGTGACCTTTCACGATGGGAGGCCGCTTACCTCCCGCGACGTAAAGTGGACGTTCGACTCCCTGCTGGAGGGGAAGATTCGCAGCACGAAAACCGCGGCGTACCGTTTTGTCGATCACCTCGAAGTGCCCGACGATTTTACGGTGATCTTTCATCTGAAGGAGCCGAACGCGACTTTGCTGTGGAATCTCTCCGAGGGCGCGATTGGGATCGTCCCCTATGGGGCGCTGGACGAGATCACGCGACATCCCATCGGCAGCGGCCCCTTCAAGTTTCTCGGCGCCGAGCAGGATAAGGAAGTTGTGGTCCAGCGGAATGATGATTACTGGGGAGCAAAGCCTCGTCTCGATCGGGTGCGGTTCGCGGTGATTCCCGACCCGACGACGCGAGCGCTCGAATTACGTAAAGCCAGCGCGGATATTGCCATTAACGCGCTGACGGCGGACACCATCGTGGCTCTGGAGAACGAACCCAATCTCCAGATCGAACGCGCGCCGGGGACAATCCTCTCCTATCTCGCTTTCAATACACGCGATCCGCTCTTGGAGGATGTGCGTGTTCGCCAGGCAATCGCCTATGCCATCGACCGCGGTCCTCTGCTCGAATACATCTGGCGCGGCTTCGCGCAACCGGCGTTAAGTGTGTTGCCACCGCAAAGCTGGGCCTATGACGCGAATGTGGCGGCCTACCCCCACGATCCGGAGAAAGCCCGCCAGATGCTCGATGCCGCGGGCTACCCGGCTCGGGACGGCGTTCGCTTTCATCTGACCATGAAGACTTCCACGGAGGAGTCCACGCGGTTGCTGGCGGCGGTGCTACAGCAGCAATTGCGCGATGTGGGCATTGCGCTCGACATTCGTACGTTCGAGTTCGCTACATTTTTTGCCGACGTCACCAGCGGCGCGTTCCAGCTTTATTCGTTGCGCTGGATCGGCGGCAACGAGGATCCGGATATCTTTGAGCTTTGTTTTCACTCCAACCGATTCCCGCCCAATGGCGCAAACCGTGGCTTCTACTCCAATGCACGGGTCGACATACTGATCGATGCAGCGCGCCGCGAGACCGATCAGAATGCACGCAAGCAGCTTTATGCTGAGGTGCAGGAAACTCTGGCGCGGGACGAGCCATACATCAATTTGTGGTACTTCGATAATGTGCTCGTGCATACGCGGCGCGTGCGAAATGTGATCCTGAATCCGTCGGGAAATTACGACTTTTTGAAGACAGCGGAAATCAGTACTCAGTAACCAGTTTCAGATGCCAGTTGCCAGTGCGCGCCGGGAGCGGGTTTCAGCGTGATACCATCAAAATTTGGATGCGCGTTTTCCGTTTTTCAGCGCACGCTGACACCTGACACCTGGGACCTTATTTTGAAAATTCTTTTTATCGGTGACATTTTTGGCCGTCCTGGGCGGACGATCGTAAAGGATCGCCTGCCGGAACTGCGCCAGCAACACGCGGTCGACCTGGTGATTGCCAACTGCGAGAATGCCGCGGCTGGGTTTGGAATCACGCCTCCGCTGGCGGAAGAACTTTTCGATCTCGGCATCGACGTGATGACCACCGGCAACCACGTCTGGGATAAACGCGAGATCATCGAGTACTTCCAGATGGCCGACGGCAATCCGCATAGTCCAGCGCGGCGTTTGTTGCGGCCGGCAAATTTCCCGCAGAACCTGCCCGGCTGGGGAGTCTACGAGGGACAGAAAAACGGCATCGGCTATGCCGTCATGAATCTTCAGGGGCGCGTCTTCATGGGATCGAGCGACGACCCCTTTCGCTACGCGGATTGCCTTCTGGAAAAGATCCAATCGAAAATCGTTTTTGTGGATTTCCACGCCGAAGCCAGCTCCGAGAAAATTGCCTTTGGCTGGTATCTCGACGGACGCGTCACGGCTGTAGTGGGCACGCACACGCACGTCCCCACCGCCGATGAAACCATATTAGCCAAGGGTACCGCCTACATCACAGACGTCGGCATGACCGGTCCCTATGACAGCGTCATTGGGGTGAAGAAAGAATTGGTGATCGACAAGTTTCTCAGCGGGATGCCGGCACGCTTTGAACCGGCCAACGGCGACGTCCGCCTGTGCGCCGTTGTGGTCGAGTGTGATGACCAGACCGGCCGCGCCACACGCGTGGAACGGCTGATGCTGCGATGAGGGCTGGAATGACAACTACCCGATTCATCATCGGAGTATTCGCCCTGGTGTGCGTGCCAGTCTGTGGCATTGCTTCAAGCCTTGTAAGTTTCGAGATGGTAGAGAAAGTGAACGAGCGGCTCCCGAAGGACCAACAGTTCGCTGCACTCTGGTGGCACTGGCCCAAGAATCGACGGCTATGGCGGGAATACAAGATGCTGTATCCAGGTGGAAGCCTTCTTAGGAAATTGTGCACGTTGGGGGTCTTGATGTTCGCCTGCCTTCTCACCTGTGTTTGGGCTCTTGGTTTTCTTGCGCGGTGACGCTTCTCAAGGGCTGGCGGCGGGGAGAGACGGGGCAAGCCCCGTCTCTACATTCTAATGCGTTACGACTGTAGTTCCCTTCCGAGTATTTCCCTTGCAAGACAGCGGCGGGCGGGCATTCTATAGTAGTCAATATGCGATGGCTGCCAGCAGGACTTATTTTGTTGCTTGCCGGAGTGTGCTCGGCCACAGACACCGCACCTGTTACTGCCCCATCGCTCTGCTCCGATTCTAAGGGCGCACCCGCCTGCCACGCTCCCGCCAGGGATCTGAAGAGCGCACGCCAGGCTTTCAAGCGTGGCCTTAAGCTCGAGAAATCGCGGAATCTCGAGCAGGCGCTTTATGAATTTCAGGAAGCGGCTCGCCTGGTCCCGCAAAACGTGGAATACCTGACCGCGACCGAGATGACGCGCCAACATCTGGCCGGCATGCATCTGGAAAAAGGAAACGCCGATCTGCTCGGCAGCAGGCAAGTGGAGGCGCTGGCGGAATTTCGCACCGCGCTGAACCTCGATCCGCAAAACGAATTCGCCCAGCAGCGCATACGCGACGCGCTCGGGCCTGCGCCGGTGCATACTACAGCCCCGCCGCAAGTGGTCGACAGCGCCGAAACACTCACTGCCAAACCGACCGATGCGCACCATGACTTCCACTATCGCGGCGATTCCCGCGGTCTGCTCACTGCGGTCGCCGCTAGCTATGGCTTGACCGTGGTCTTCGACGATGGGTTCCCCAGCCACCGCGTGCATTTCGACCTGGAGGACGCGAATTTCGCCACTGCCTTGTCGGCCGCTTCCGCGGTCACCAAGACGTTCAGCGTGCCGCTGGAAGACACGGTCATTTTCTCCGCCGCCGACAACCCCGAGAACCATCGCCTATTCGATCGCATGGGCATGCGCTCGTTTTACATCTCGAGCGCCAATCCCTCCAAGGATATGACGGAAATAGCGACCTCGCTGCGGACGGTATTTGAATTCAAGCTCGTGAGCGTAGACCAAGCCGCGAGCACAATCACTGTACGCGGGCCGCGGGCGACGCTGGAAGCCGCCACGCAGTTTCTTTCCCAGCTCAACAGCCCCTTACCCGAAGTGATGTTTGACTTGAAAGTCTTCGAGGTGAGTCACAGCTACATGCGCAGCATCGGGCTGCACGTCCCCGACAATTTCAATCTTTTCAATATTCCGGCGGCCGCGCTGGCCGCGGTGGGCGGCGGACAAAACATTCAAAGTCTGATCAACCAACTGATCTCCGGGGGCGGTATCAACCAGGCTGGCAATCAGACGCTTTCCGCCCTACTGGCACAGTTGCAAGGCCAGCAGAACTCGATCTTCAGCCAGCCGCTCGCGACCTTCGGCGGCGGCCTCACGCTGATGGGCCTAAGCCTCGATCAGTTGTCCGCGCAGCTCTCCATGAATGAAAGTTCCGTTCGGCAACTCGATCATGTCCAGTTGCTGGCTTCGCAGGACAAGGACGCCACTTTCAAGTTGGGAGAGCGCTATCCCATCATGAACGCCAGTTTTGCGCCGATTTATAACAATCCGGCCATCGCGTCGGTGGTGGGAAATCAGTCGTACACCGCGCCCTTTCCTTCCATCAATTATGAAGACATCGGACTGACTCTCAAGGCGAAGCCGGTGGTGCACAACAATTCCGATGTAGCCGTTGAAGTCGAGATCGAATTCCGCAGCTTGGGATCCTCAATCACCAATGGCATTCCCGACATTCTGCAACGTGAGTACAAGGGTGGGATCCTGCTGAAACCCGGCGAGCAGGCCGTGGTGGCGGGCATGGTCACGGAGTCTGACGAAAAGACCTTGGCCGGTCTGCCCTTCTTCTCCACTATCCCTGGTCTCGGCCTGTTCAGTTCACAGCAATCCAAACAGCAAGACAGCGATGAGCTTCTGATCCTGATTACGCCCTACGTCATTCGCAGCCGGGAGCGAGACGAAGCTCCGGAAATCTATTTGGAGAAGTAAATCGGGTCATCGGGTGATCGGGTGATCTAAAGTCAAGAACAGTTGGGTGTTAGGTTTTAGATGGCCCGATCACCCGATGGCCCGATCACCCGATTTATTTCTGGCTCGCCTCGAAGTCCACAATTTTTTTCTGCACTTCGACGGGGTACCCACTGGCGTTTCGTCCATTGATAAACAGAGCCGGCGTGCCCGTCACGCCTACCGATCTGCCCAGCGCCAGCGACGCCTGGATTCTGGCCTGGGTATCGGGCTTGACGGCGCAGGCGGCAATCTCGTCGGCATTTGCGCCCGAGGCCGTCGCGATCGCCTTTAACTTTTCGTCCACATTCGACGCCGTGATATTGGCCTGTTCGTCAAATGTTTTCTGGATAAATTTCCAAACCGCGTCGTTCGTGGCTCCTCCCGCCGAAGTTCCTCCTGCCGAAGATCGCCCCACGCAATCGACGTACTCGGCCGCCTTCTCCGCCCAGTCATGCATGGGCAGCGGAAAATTCTGGAAGACAAAGTGCGCGTCGGGTTCCTGAGCCAGCAGTTGATCGACGCCCGGCGCCGCCTTGGCACAGTGCGGGCACTGCATATCGCTGAACTCGACAATCGTCACCGCCGCTTTCGCCGCTCCTTTGGCGGGGCCGTTCACGCCTTTGTCGAGCTTGACGCGGGCATCTTCAAAAGGCTTCGCCCCGAAAGGCAGGATGTCGCCCGCAATGGCGTGCTTGCCATCGGAACTGACCAGCAAGCGATTCTGATTGGCGCCCTGCGAGTTCGTGATCACCACCGAAACATCCGCCAGCCCCGGCACCTCCGAGGCATGAATGTCACTCACCTTCCAGGAAATGGTTGGATCGTAGCCAAACATCTGGAACAGAAACGCGTTGATTGTGTCCTCCGTCGGGAGAGGCGCGAAGCCTGTCGAAGCGGGCGCGGCCGCCGCTGGTTTGGCCTCGGCTTTTGCGGGATGACTGGTTTGAGCATGAGCGAAGGCGATGGCGGATACCAGGAAAGCAGCAACGAGAGAGCGATTCATGTTTGTCATATGTGAAATTCGGTCGGAATTCGATTGTTACAAAAACTGGCGTAGTTGTCATCATTCAGTAAAGTCTGCGCTTCGTCTAACTGACACCATTCCCCAAAATGTTATCGCCCAAAAGAAATTGTCATCCCGACCCTGAGCGTAGTCGAAGGGGAGGGGATCTGCAGTTTGCCGCAAGACGCGGATCCCTCGCTTCGCTCGGGATGACAATCCAGGAAAGGTCCGTTCCAGTGCAGCACGCAAGAGGGCTCTCATCGCCGCGTGCTAGATCTCCGATTTGGCCGCGATCGGGAATCTTCTCCCATAGCCGAAGGCCTTGGCGGATATCTTGATTCCAGGCGCGGCTTGCTGCCTTTTGTACTCGCTGCGCTCTACCATGCGGATCACGCGCCGCACCAGTTCCAGATCGAAATGGTGAGAGCTGGCAATCTGTTCGGCCGATAACGACTCCTCGACATAGTCTTCGAGAATCGCATCGAGCACGTCGTAGGGTGGGAGTGAATCCGAATCTTTTTGATCGGGACGCAATTCGGCAGATGGCGGCTTCTCGATTGTGGATTGCGGAATCACTTTGCGCCGTGAATTCACGTAGGCGCTCAAGCGGTAGACCAAAGCCTTGGGCACATCCGAAATTACCGCCAATCCTCCGACCATGTCGCCGTAAAGCGTGCAATAGCCGACGGCCAATTCACTTTTGTTGCCAGTCGAAAGCACCAGCGCGCCGAACTTGTTCGAAAGCGACATGAGCAGCAATCCGCGGGCGCGCGACTGAATGTTTTCTTCGGCGACGTCTTGCCGCATTCCCGCAAACACCGGCGCGAGCGTGCGCAGCGCGGATTCATAGATGTCGTTGATGGAGAGTAGTTCGAATCGAATCTTCAGATTGCCGGCCAGTTCGCGTGCATCGTCAATCGATCCTCGCGACGAGTACGGACCGGGCATGCCGACTCCGATGACGTTCTCGGAACCGAGCGCGTCGGCCGCGATCGACGCGGTGAGCGCGGAATCGATGCCTCCGCTGAGCCCGATAATCGCGCGCTGAAAACCGCATTTGTGAACGTAGTCTCGCGTGCCGAGCACTAGCGCGTCATAGGCGCTAGCTTCTTCCCCTGCGACCTGTTCATGCAGGTCTCCGGTGAGTTTCTGGGAATCGAAGTAGATCAGGTCTTCCTCGAACGACTTCGCTTGCGCGATGACTTGTCCGTCGGGAGCAATCACCAGACTCGATCCGTCGAAGACCAGGCTGTCGTTACCTCCCACCTGATTCACCATCGCCACCGGAACTTTCTGATTGCGCGCAATCGACGTGAGCATGTCGCGCCGCAGTTCGCGCTTGCCCAGCCAGAACGGCGACGCGGAAATATTGAGCACGAGGTTTCCGCCGCTGCGGACCAGTTCTTCGACCGGGTCGATGCCATACATGCGCCGGTTCCAGAAGCGCTTGTCGTTCCAGGCATCCTCACAGATGGTCAACGCCATCTGCTTGCCGCATAAGCTGAACAGTTGCTGGCTTTTGGCGGGAGCGAAGTTGCGCATCTCGTCGAAGACATCGTAGGTCGGCAACAGCATCTTCGACTGGATGAATTCGATGCGGCCGTCACGCAACAGGGCGGCGGAGTTCATCGCTTTCTTGCCGGAGTCCGCTTCGGCCGCGGTCACCATGCCGCAGATCACGGCGATGCCCTGCGTTTCGGCGGCGATCCGCTCGACGGTCGACCAATTGCGCGCCACAAACCAGGGCCGGTCGACCAGATCGCGCGGGGGGTAGCCGGAGACGGAGAGTTCCGGGAACAGAATCAGGCCGGCGCCAGCACTCCGCGCCTGCAGCGCAAACTGGATGATCTTGGCGGCGTTGCCAGAGAAGTCCCCGACGGTGGGGTTGATCTGGCCCAGGGCAATCTTCACACTCTTATTCTAGAAGGTCGGGTGCGGAAGGTCGAGGTGGGGGTGGTCGTGGGCGGAAGAAATGCCTGATTAATTATTAGTTAGTAAGTCGTTTGCCGGTGACGATTCGGGTTCTCGGCGCTATACTCAAGCGTTTACTTCAGTTACCAGATTCTGGATCGAGGGGCCAGAGTTTGGAGGAGGCGGAAGTGCTGTGGCCGCGGAAAACGCCGTCTTGTTCCCTTGGGGTGCCTGATTCCCGCCTGCAACGAATCTTGTTTCTCGATGCTTCTGTTAAACCTACATTTTACTCCAGGAGAGCTGACATGTTCCGGTTAGGGAAGTGGGTGCTGGTCGGCCTGGCGATCTGTGTCTTGACAACGACGCGGGCGAAAGCGGGTGTGGGGTTCCAGCCAGTCTCGCAGGATGAACTGAAGATGACCAGCGAGCCGATGGCGCCGGGAGCGTCCGCGATCATTTTGTACCGCCAGGTGGACCGGGATGACAGCGGCTTCACGCCCCATGAAGACAATTATGTTCGCATCAAGATTCTGACCGAGGAAGGCCGTAAGTATGCCGATGTCGAGATCCCCTTCTTCAAGGGAAATGGCGACATAGTGAACATGAAGGGTCGAACCATCAAGCCCGATGGCACGATCGTAAACTTCGCAGGCCAGGCCTTCGAAAAGGAGCTGGCGAAGGGGCGAGGAGTTAGATATCTGGCCAAGACCTTTACTCTGCCGGATGTGCAGGTTGGTGGCATCATCGAGTACTTCTATACGGTGGATTTGCAGGAGCACTACATTTTCGATTCGCATTGGATTCTGAGCAATGAGTTATTCACAAAGAAAGCGCAATTTTCCCTAAGGCGCTATCAAAACACTTATTATCCGTTTTCGCTGCGCTTTAGCTGGCAGGGACTGCCCGCGGGCGCAGTTCCTCCGCAAGAAGGGCGTGACCACGTTGTACGACTGGAGGTGAACAATGTGCCTGCATTCCAGACCGAAGACTACATGCCTCCCGCGAATGAATTGAAGTCGCGCGTGGATTTTATCTACGAGGAGGGAAATGCCGAGAAGGATCAGGCCAGTTTCTGGAAGACGGTCGGGAAGAGGCGCAATGGCCAATTGGAAAGTTTTGTTGGAAAGCAAAAGGCCATGGAGCAGGCGGTGGCGCAAATTGTCTCGCCGAGTGACTCGCAGGACGCGAAACTGCGAAAAATCTACAACCGGGTGCAGCAGATTCGGAATACATCTTACGAGCTGGAGAAAACCGCTCAGGAAGTGAAGCGGGAAAAAGAAAAGCCCGCAGAAAACGTCGAAGATGTGTGGAGGCGGGGCTATGGTAACGGCATCCAGCTGACTTGGCTGTTTCTTGGCCTCGCGCGCGCAGCCGGTTTTGAAGCCTACGGGTGCTGGGTTTCGGGCCGTCGCGAGTATTTTTTCACTCCGGTGACGATGCAAAGCGCAAAATTGGACTCCAACATTGTGCTCGTCAAGCTGAACGGGAAAAACCTCTTTTTTGATCCGGGAGGAGAGTTTACGCCGTACGGCATGCTGCCCTGGATGGAGACGGGTGTGACCGGTTTGCGTCTGGACAAGGATGGAGGAACCTGGATTCAAACCACGCTCCCGGAAGCTTCGGAATCACGGATCGAACGCGTGGGAAAGCTGTCGCTCTCCGACATGGGCGATCTCGAAGGGAAGCTGACGGTCACTTACGTGGGCCTGGAAGCCATGTACCACCGACTGGACGAGCGGCACGCCGACGAATTGGCGCGCAAGAAGTATTTGGAGGCATGGGTCACCTCACAGATCGCGGTGGCATCAGAAGCGGAATTAACCAACAAGCCGGATTGGTCGAGTTCAGAGACACCTCTGGTGGCGGAATTCAACCTGAAGATTCCGGCATGGGCCGCGAATGCCGGCAAGAAGGTGATGATTCCCGCTGCCATCTTTACGGCTGGAGAGAAAGGACTCTTCGAGCATGCGAACCGCGTGCATCCGATCTATTTTGAATACCCGCACGAGAAGACGGATGACATAACCGTCGAACTTCCGCCGGGCTGGCAGGTGAGTAGCGTGCCGTCGCCGCTGAATAAAGAGGGACATGTCGTTGCCTTCGCACTGAAAGTAGAGCAACTCCCGGGGGCACTGCGCCTCACCAGGAAATTAAGCATCGACATTTTATTGTTGGAGCAGAAGTACTACGCAGCCTTGAGGAATGTCTTTCAGATGGTGAGGACCAGCGATGGGGAGCAGGTTGTACTACAGCCAGGGGAGATCCATGCGAGTAACTGAGCGAGTAACTGACCGAGTAACCAGAGGAAATTCGAATTGGCGCAAGCTGATCGTGTTCTCTTCGGTCGCGCTATGGAGTCTGGCCATGGCACCACTTGCTGCCGCTGGTGGAGATGCTCCATCTTGGATGCATGCGCTGGTGGGGGTCACGGTGCCTCCCTATGACGATAAGACCGATGCGGTGTTGTTGTATTCCGAAACAAATGTGTCGGTGCTGTCCGTGGACAAAACCAGGGTCCAGGTACGCGAGGCTTACAAGATTCTGCGGCCCGAAGGGCGGGAGCGCGGAACGGTCGCTGTCTTTTTCAATCGCGATCGAAAGATCAAGAGTCTGCATGGCTGGTGCATTCCGGCACAAGGCAAGGATTATGAGGTTAAGGACAAGGATGCACTTGATCTTTCGGCACCCATCGCGGGCGGAGAATTGGTGTCGGACGTGAAGTTCAGAGTGCTGAGCATTCCCGCGCCCGATCCCGGCAACATTGTTGGCTACGAATACGAAGTGGAGGAGCGTCCCTTCTGGCTGCAGGATACCTGGGACTTCCAGGGACATGATCCAGTGCGAGAAAGCCATTTTACGCTGCAACTTCCGCCCGGCTGGGAGTACAAGGCCTCGTGGCTGTCCTATCCCGAAGTGAAGCCGACGGAAGGCGGGAATCTATCGCGGTGGGTGGTAAGCGATGTGAAAGGGATCCGGCATGAACCGGACATGCCTCCGCTAAGCGGCGTAGCCGGCCAGATGATCGTGTCTTTTTTCCCAGCCGGCGGCACATCTCGAAAGAACGAATTTCTGAATTGGCAGGGCATGGGCACTTGGTACGGGAGCCTTTACAGTGGTCAGACGGATGCATCGGAAGCGATCAAGCAAGAAGTAACCAGCCTGGTGGCGGGGAAGCCCGCACTGCTCGGGAAGATGCAAGCCATTGCCGGGTTTACGCAACACGACATTCGTTATGTAGCGATCGAACTGGGTATCGGCGGGTGGCAGCCCCACGCCGCTCCAGATGTTTTCTCGCACCGTTACGGAGACTGTAAAGACAAGGCGACGCTGATGCATACCATGTTGCGCGAAATTGGCGTCGACTCTTATCCGGTGGTGATCAACACCACTCGCGGTGCGGTCACCCATGAGACACCAGCTCACAACGGCTTTAACCACGTGATTCTTGCCCTCAAGTTGCCGGATGACATAAACGATCCGTCGCTGATTGCCGTGATACAACATCCCAAGTTGGGGAGGATTCTTTTCTTCGACCCGACCAATGAGTTGACGCCTTTTGGCCAGATTGGAGGTTACCTGCAAGCCAATTACGGTTTGCTGGTGACGCCCGATGGCGGCGAACTGGTTGAGTTGCCACAACAGCCGTCGGCTATGAACAGTATCCAGCGCGTAGGCAAGCTGACGCTCGACCCAACCGGAAAGTTGAAGGGTGACGTTGAAGAAGTGCGGCTGGGAGATCGAGCTGGGGCAGAAAGGCATTGGTTGCATTCCACGACGAAGAGCGCCGATCGGATTAAGCCGATTGAGACCCTTCTGGCAGGATCGCTCTCCAGCTTTCAAATTGTGCACGCGAGCCTAGTCAACCTCGAACAGACGGACAAGCCTTTCGGTTTCAACTATTCTTTCGTGTCTGACAACTACGCGAAAAATGCGGGGAATCTGCTGCTGGTGCGGCCGAGGGTGCTGGGAAACAAGGCCTCGGGAGTGCTGGAGACGAAGGAGGCGCGAAGGTTCCCCTTCGAGTTCGAAGGGCCGTGGCGGGACACCGACACTTTCGATATCGCGCTGCCCCCAGGCTACGAGGTGGATGAGTTACCGCCTCCGACGGATGCGGACTTCAGCTTTGGCAGCTATCACAGTAAGACCGAAGCGAACGGGCAAGCGTTGCACTATACGCGTAGCATGGAAATCAAAGAGCTGAGCGTCCCCGTCAGCAAACTGGACGAATTGAAGAAGTTCTATCGAATGATCGCATCGGACGAGCGGAATACGGCAGTGCTGAAACCGGTTACGGCTGCCAAGTAAATCCCACCCGGGCTGTTTCGCCTGTGCCAGTTCGGCGTTCTGCCGCTATTCAGGACGGGCTCCAGTTGAGGTCTGCCCTATTGCCTCCGGTCAGTTGCGGCGGCGATACCGGGGGCGCGCTGGTGGGGTCGGAGTTTGGCAGCGGTTCTTCGCCGGGACGGCGCAATGTGGGCGCATTTGCGGGGCGGTCTTCCTGTTTCTTGGCAACGGTCGCCGCGCCCACGTCGACTTCCTTATCGACGCGCACGATTTTCTGGCCATCCACTTTCATGGTTTCCACGCGCACGACCTCGTCGCCTACAAAGCGCACAAAGTCCACGTCTTGCGGCGGCTCGCCGTAGATCCATTCCTCGTATTCGACCTCGTTGGCCGTCTCGCGCACTTTTTTTGGGGGACGTCCCTTGGCGTAGATCACCATCTCATGATTCATGCCCACCAGCACGTGGTGATTCTTGATGGCTTCTTTGACCTGGGGAGAAACGCTTTCCAGATACGCCTCAAGCGGAGACTTGGCATCGAAATCAAACACCGGACGCAGCAACTGCTTCAACTCCGGCCCGGTCATCTCGGGCACATACTTGTCAAAGCAGAGATCGACGTAAGAGCCGCGGCCCGTGGACGACCCGTCCAATACGTCAGTCGGCGGGAGTGTGCCATTGACCTCGATCCGTTGATACCACTTCTGCTTCTTGATGGGACCGCCGTTGATCTCGAAGCGGATGTAGTTCTCCTTGATTACGACGTTGCTGATGCGGGCACGCTCGCCGGGCTTGGTGGCGGGTCCCCAGAGGGAGATCAATTGCTGCAGCTCGGGGCCGCTGGGGGTGACGGTTCCGTTTCTAATTCTCAGGCCAGTTTTTCCCATCGGAAAATTTGTACGAATGTAAACGAGCTCTGCATCGAAACCGTGAATAATCTCTTGCCGGGTTTTCGGCGAAAGTTTGGGAGGTGGAGTATCAGCGGCGAGCGCCAGCGTAGAGAAGACTAGGAAGACTAGAAGGATCGCCAACAGCCGACAGCAAACATGGAAGGACCGCATGCAGCACCCCTGGGCCGATTAGCTGCATTATAGACCGAAAAAGGCCATTCCTATCCTCAGCTCGAGCACTGACAACTGAGAACTGCCATTCGCAGTAACCAACCTTGTGAGTACTTACGTAACGGTGAGCTGTACTTTAAGCACCTGAGTCACAGGAGCAAACCAACATAGAATCGAAGCAGGACGGACCAATCCATCCCCCGCACTTGGGCCGCCAGGACTGCCTTTGCCGTTGAAGCTGCCCATTCCCGCGCGCATTCCGCTGCTCTACGTCATCCTCGGCGTGCTGCTGGCGATCAGCGTCCTGCCCATGTATTTCTATTCGGCGCAGATCGAAAACATGAACCGAGAGCGCCTGAAAACCAACGAAATGCTGTTGCAGAACACGGTCACGCGTTCGCTGGCCGATGATATTTCCGAGCACCGCGAAGCGCTGCACATGATGCTGGCGAATCTGTCGTCGTCGATTCAGGTCATGATGCTGGCCAATGCCAGCGGCAACGATCTTAGTGCGCAGAAGCTTCTGACGCCCGAACTGCGCGCCATGCTCGAAAATTTTGTCTCGTCGTCGAACGATATTGCCTACGCGACGCTGCTGAATGCCGAAGCCAAAGGAGTTTCGGCCGGGCGCATTGAGCCCGACGCTTTCTTGCAGCGGGAGCTGGAACGAGCCTATCAGGCCTCGCGCGAAGGCCGCATCTACAGCGGGCAGCCGCTGATGGTGGGCAGCGGGAAATCCGCGCGCACGGTCATGCTGGTGAGTTCGCCGATCATGTATGACGGACGATTTCTCGGGATGATCGGTTCGGTCGTGGATATGGATTACCTGATCCGCGATCTGCAACAGGTCAGTCTGACCGGCTTGATGCCCTACGTTGTGGACAGCCAGGGAAGGCTAGTGGCGGCGGCGACGACGCAATATGCTACCGGACAGGACATGAGCAATTTCGAGATTGTCCGCAGTTTTGTGGACCAAGGCTCGAAGGCCCAACTGGCGGCAACGCGCGAGTTCACGGTTCGCGACGGCAACCAGACGACGGAGATGCTCGGAACCTACAGTCCGGTGACTTCGCTGGACTGGGCCGTGGTGGTGCAAAAGCCCCGCGAAGAAGCGTATCGCGGCATCTACGAGATGCAACGTACCGGACGGCTGCTGGCTTGGCTGGCGGTATTTGTTAGCGTGGGTTTGAGTATCTTGTCGGCGCGTCGCATCACCAGTCCGCTGCAGGTGCTGGCGCAGTCCAGTCGCGCCATTGCGCGCGGCGATTTCTCTCAGCGTGTGCACGTGAAAACCCGCACGGAGATTGGTGAACTGGCGACGACGTTCAACTCCATGTCGGAAGAACTGGAACAGTTCGTTGAGGACTTGAAGCGCGCCGCCGACGAAAACAAAAACCTGTTCATGGGGTCGATCCAGATGCTGGCCGGCGCAGTCGACGAAAAGGATCCTTACACGCGCGGCCACTCCGACCGGGTTACAAAATACTCGCTGATGATCGCGCGCGAAATGGGACTGGACCCGGGATTCCTGGAGATTCTGCGTGTTTCGGCGCAGCTGCACGATGTCGGCAAAATCGGCATTGAAGACCGCATTCTGAAAAAACCGGGTGCGCTGACTCCGGAAGAATTCGAGATCATGAAGACGCACACCACCAAGGGGGCGAATATTCTGCGTCCGGTGCCGCAGTTGCGCGAGATGCTGCCTGGCATCGAACTGCATCACGAAGCGCTGAACGGACGCGGGTATCCTTACGGGTTAAAAGGCGACGACATTCCTCTGCTGGCGCGCGTGATTGCGGTCGCCGATACGTTTGACGCTTTGACTACGAACCGTCCGTATCAGAAGGCGCACGACCCGGTGGAGGCGATGCGCATCATACAGAATCTTTCGGGACAGCGACTGGACCCGCGGGCAGTGGCCGCTCTGCTGGCAGTGTTTCAGCGGGGAGAAATTCGGATTCAGAAAAATTTGACGATTCTGATGGAAGCGCCGGTACCGCCTTCGGCGCCGCTGCAACCTGTCGATCCTCTCACGGTCGAAATCACGCGAACCTAGACAAATTTTGTAATTGTGCAATTTCGTAATTTCGTAATCTCAGACCCAAAGCACTCGGGTTTCAATTGCGAAATTGCACAATTACCAAATTACAAAATTCCTTTCCCAGCGTTTCTCCTATAATCAACTCTGATACCCATGATTCAAACTCTCTTTGGCAGTCTGGACGAAGAACAGAAACCGACTTTTATTGAGCGCATGAAGCAGGCCGTTTCGCGCACGCGCGAGAACCTGGCTGAACGCATCGAAGATGTTGTTTCCATCGGCAAGGAGATCGACCGCTCTACCCTCGACGATCTGGAAGCCACGCTGATTGGCGCCGACCTCGGGACGACTACCACTCATGAAGTGCTGGAAAAGCTGCGCGACAAGGCCGATCGCAAGCAGATCAAGGATGTCAATGAACTCAAACGACTGCTGAAGGAACAACTGTTGGAGATTCTGACGTCGACGCCATCGCAACCCGTGGCCAAGGTGGAGGGCTCGCCGGAAGTGATCGTAGTTGTGGGCGTTAATGGCACCGGCAAAACGACAACCATCGGGAAATTAGCGCAGGTGTTTCGGGCGCAAGGCAAGACGGTGCTGCTATGCGCGGCGGATACATTCCGCGCGGCGGCGATTGAGCAACTCGAGATTTGGGGACAGCGCACGGGCACGGAAGTGATCAAGACGAAGGCTGGAGGCGATCCTTCGGCGGTGCTGTTCGACGCGCTGCAGGCGGCAACCGCGCGCAAAACAGACTACGTGATCGTCGATACGGCCGGGCGGCTGCATACCAAGCAAAACCTGATGCTGGAGCTTGAAAAAATGAAGCGGACCGCGCAACGCATTGTGCCGGGCGCGCCGCATGAGACTTTACTGGTAATGGATGCCACTACAGGTCAGAATGGATTGCAACAGGCGCGGCAGTTCACGCAGTCGTCGGGAGTCACGGGAATTGTGCTGACCAAACTTGACGGCACAGCCAAAGGCGGCGTTGTCGTTGCGATTTCACGGGAGTTGGGGCTGCCGGTGCGGTATGTCGGCGTCGGAGAAAAAGCGGGAGACCTGTTGCCGTTTGATGCGAAGGATTTTGTGGACTCGCTCTTCTCCTGAGGGTTCGCCGCAGACGAAGGACATAAACTATGAAAAAAGAGTCACGTTCGACTTCAAGTCTTCAGCGTTTGTTGGATCGACTGAAGCGGGTTTTCCGCCGGAAGCCCGAACCGGAAGATCCGTATGCGTACGTCACCGCTCCACTGTGTCGTCCTCCGCACTCGCGGAGCGGGGCTGCGGTGGCTGAATTGGATGAAGAATGAGGGAAGCTCAATCGTCCGACGAACAACACATGCGGAAGGCGCTGGAGTTGGCGCGGGCCGGCGTTGGGCTCGTGTCGCCCAATCCCGCGGTGGGTGCGGTGGTGGTGGATGCGTCGGGCCGCGAAGTTGGAACGGGCACGCACTCGTATGACGGTGTGAAGCATGCCGAAGTCCTCGCGCTGGAGCAGGCGGGACACGCGGCGCGGGGCGGAACTCTTTATCTCAATCTGGAGCCGTGCTCGCATCAGGGGCGCACCGGGCCATGCGCCGACGCCGTGATTGCGGCCGGAATCAGCCGCGTGATCTGCTCCATGGTCGATCCGAATCCACGGGTGTCAGGGCAAGGAATTGCCAAACTCCGCGCAGCCGGAATCACGGTACAAGTCGGGCTCTTCGAAGCGGAAGCCAAAAAGCTGAATGAAGGTTTTGCCAAGTACATCCGGCTGGGCAAGCCGCTGGTCACACTGAAATCGGCGATGACGCTCGATGGGAAAATCGCTGATGCAACGAAACCGGGCACAGAACCGGGTTGCGCTACACCAGCGTCTGAGGGCGCGCGCAGTGGATACCACTGGATTACCGGCGAGGTGGCGCGGGCGCATGTGCAGCAACTGCGCCATCAGAACGACGCGATCCTGGCCGGAGTGGGGACGGTGATGGCGGATGACCCGCTGCTGACCGACCGCAGCGGCCTGCCGCGACGGCGCAAGCTGCTGCGCGTGATTATGGATTCTTACCTGCGCATTCCGCCCGCTTCGCGTGTGATTCAAACTGCCGAAAACGATGTTCTGGTGCTGTGTTCGGCGGCCGAGGACGAGGCCCAACTCGCCCTCGAGGCCAAGGGAATTCGCGTGCAACAAATATCTTCCACCAAGGACGGGCGGCCGGATTTTGCCGCCATCGTCCAGAAACTCGGGGAACTCGAGATCACCAGCCTGCTGATCGAAGGTGGAGCGCTGGTGAACGGGGCGGCGCTGGCGTCGGGCGAAGTGGATAAAGTTTTTCTCTACTATGCGCCGAAGATCTTTGGCCAAGGCGCAGTTCCCTTTATTTCCGACGAGGCCTTGCACGGCAAGGCACAGTGTGTGCGGCGCTTCGAGTTACACCGCTTCGGTGAAGACTTCGCCGTGGAAGGTTATCTGCGCGACCCGTACTCTGCATAATTCGTCATCGTCGATGACTGATGGATTTATGTCTCAAGATTGCGAGACACTGTATTTGGAGGTACGGCTCTTATGTTTACTGGAATCGTCGAGGAAGTAGGCAAAGTTGTAAAGATTGAACAGCACGGTGAGAACCGGCGCATCACTATTGAAGCTGCGAATACTCCGAAAGCGTTGGGAACGGGCCGCAGCGTGTCGGTCAGCGGCGTCTGCCTGACGGCGCTGGACATCAAACCAAAATCATTCTGCGCCGATCTGGCGCCCGAAACCTGGGTGCGGACTTCGTTTTCGCGGATCCATGAGGGTGCGCTGGTGAACCTGGAATTGCCCATGAAAGCCGATGGTCGCTTCGATGGCCACATTGTGCAAGGACACGTCGATGGCGTGGGCAAGGTGATCAAGTTCGAGCGCATAGTCGACTCGGACGGTCGGGATTCCGAGAACTGGTGGCTGCACATTGAACTTCCGTCCGACATCGAGAAGTACACGGTGTTCAAAGGGTCGATCTCGATCGAGGGCATCAGCCTTACGGTCGCCAAGCTGGAACGCAACCGCTGCACTGTCGCGATTATTCCGCATACGGTCGAGCTGACTAATCTTGGATCACTCAATCCGGGCGATCCGGTCAATCTGGAAGCCGATGTGATTGCTAAGTATGTCGAGAAGATGATGAAAGGCGAACCGGCGCAGAGTTCGCTTAGCGTGGCGGAATTGGTGCAGCAAGGGTTCTAGACCAGTTCTCAGTTCTCGGTTCTCTGTTCCCAGTAAAATCTCCCCGCGTTCACTGAGAACCGGGAACAGAAAACCGCACTTACGCTTCCAGCTTCAACTCATCCAGTTCCAGGAACTCATGGATGATAGGTTCGGTCGATTTTTCCATGTCTTTGTAGGGACCGAAGAAAATCGCGCGGCCTTCGTAGAGGAAGACGATACGGTCGGCCAGTTTCTTGGCCAGGCGCATATCGTGGGTCACGACTACGGAGGTCAGGTGAAGCTGAAGTTTTAGCCGCGCGATGAGATCGCCGAGCAGATTCCCCATCATGGGATCGACCATGGTGGTGGGTTCGTCGTAGAGTACACACTCCGGTTGGGCGGAGAGCGCTCGCGCGATGGCGACGGATCGCTTCATGCCGGTGGAAAGGTCAGAAGGCAACAGGTCGCGCATCTCCTTGACGCCGACCATCTCCAGGAGGCCATCGACTACCTGAAGAATCTGGACTTCGGAA
This sequence comes from uncultured Acidobacteriaceae bacterium, assembly GCA_963785265.1. Taxonomy (GTDB): domain Bacteria; phylum Acidobacteriota; class Terriglobia; order Terriglobales; family Acidobacteriaceae; genus Acidiflorens. The sequence continues at coordinate 604,426 of CAWAUN010000002.1, forward strand.
AGCTCTCTTTTTTCGCGCAAGGGGAAGGCAATATTTTCGCCGACGGTTAAGGAGTCGAAGAGCGCGCCGTTCTGGAACACCATCGTGACTTTTTTGCGAATCTCTTCGAGTTGAACCTCGTTGTAGTCGGTGATGTCCTGCCCGGCGACAATCACACGGCCGGAATCGGGCTTAAGAAAGCCCATGATGTTGTGCAGCGCCACCGATTTTCCTACGCCGCTGCGCCCGAGAATGCAGACCATCTCCCCGGGCATAACGTCGAAGTTGACGTTCTTGAGCACGACGCGATCTCCAAAAGCCTTGGAGACGTCTTTGAACTCGATATAGGGAGACAGAGTATCCGCCGCAGCCATGGCTATCAGCATCGCATGAGATGGCGCGGGGCTCAAGCGCTTAGGAAGGTTTTTGTCGCGGAACCCGACTCCGCCTCAGTCCACCGACCTGACGTCCGCAGGCAGCGCCAGCAGGAATGTGCAATCGGCTGCGGCTGCGGTGCAGGAGAGCGTCCCGCGACGAACGACCTTGACCGGGGTTTCGTCGGGAACCGTCTGACTGTACCGGGCACCGCGCACGGCTTCGCTGAAGAGCCTCATCTTTTCGTCCCCGGTGGCAAATTTCACTTCCTCCACCGACATCTCTGATCCATGGCCATTGCTTAGCAGCACGAAGAAATCGGCTTTCCCTTCCTGCTTGGACGAGTTTGCGATCTTGAAGGTTCTCTGCTCGATCAGTTCCGCGCGACTCTTTTCTACGAGCGCGTCGACCTTGTCGTCTCCGCCAGCCAAAGTGGCCAAGCGGCTGCGCGTTTCCGGTTCAGGGCGGCGCGCGTTCATTGCCAGCGCGTAGAAATGTAGAGCTTGTTCCTTCGCGCCTCGTTTCTCATAGATCTGTCCCAGGTGATCGGCCGTCTCCGAGTCCTGACCGAGTTGCCATGCTGCCGTGACAAACTTTTGCGCCTTGTCCAGGTTGCCGTCGGCAAATTCCACCCAGCCCAGCGTGTCCCAGAAGCTGGCCAGCGAGGCAGTCAATCCAAGATTTCTGGTCTCAAGGCGATCGAGCGTGAGGTTGCGCAGGGTCGTCGCCGTGGACGTGACGGCGGATTCGGCATAGCGCCGGGCTACGTCGGGATGCGCCTTCTTCAGGGTCAATTGATACGCAATGTTGTTCAAGACCATCGCCCGGGCGGAAATCTTCACCGCCTTGTCAAAGGCGCTCATGGCCTTTTCATCCTGGCCAAGGTTCAGGTAGGCTTGGCCTAGCCGTACCTGTGCCTCGGCATTATCGGGTGTCAGCGATGCTCCTTGCTCCAGTTCTGGAACCGCTTCACTGTACTTTTTCTGATCCATGTACGCTGACCCCAGGTTGGCATGAGCGTACTTGTCGAGCGGGACGATCTCGATCTGCTTGCTGAACCACTTGATCGCCTCGTCGTATTTGCGCTGCCGCAGATAAACTCGCCCCAGGTTGTTGTAGGCGTATTCATGAAAAGGATTAACCTCGATCTGTTTCTGGAAAGAACTGATCGCCAGATCCTCTTGCCGGGAGTCCAGATAGGCTATTCCCAAATCGTTCCAACCCATTTTGCTCTTTGGATCCGCCTCCACGGCGCGCTTCAGGAAATCGATGGCCAAGGTGTAGTTGCCATTCTTTATTTCCTCATTTCCGCGCTTGATCAGATCTTCCGGTTTTGTATCCGCGTTAGAACCCGTAGTCGCTGCCACCGTGGTCTCCAGGGAAAGCGGCTGGGCCAGGTCTGACACTACAACCCGCCGAAATGCCAGGTAATCCTGCACGCGAGCGGAGGGCAATTCGGCGACACTGACAGTCAGCTTGCGATCGGCGGTAAAGACGCTGCCTTCCACTTTGTAGGAGGACTCGTAATTGCCGTAATCCCGTTTCTGGGCAACCGGCAACGGAGCGTGCACCGTGTATTTTGCGGGCAATTCCAGACGAATGTGATATTCGCAGGTGTTCGGTGCACCGAGTTTAATGGGATCGGGGCTATCCGCATCGTCGGGATCGGCGGTGGCCAGCGCAAGATTGGGGAGCAGCAGTTTCAAATCCAACTTCTTCTTGGACTGATCGAGGTAGTTCGCCTTGGTGACGCGATAGGACAATTTGAAAGGCTCGCGCGTGGCATCGGGGTCCGAGACTTTGACCTCGCTGACATCCTTGCCCAAACCTTCCCTCGAGCTCATGCCCTCGACCATCTCGTTCCATTTCGAGCTGCCCACAATTCGAAAACCCTGGCGGAATATGAGTTCTGAATCACCACGTATTTCATAGGCAATCGTGGCGTCGAGTTTCCCGGCGTCGTCCACTTTGCCGTCGATTTGGAGTTTTTCCATGTCGGGCACCGGAGAATCGACCGGCGTCTCTTCGAGGTAAGGCGTCCCACCATCTGCCGGAATCACCAGCGCCTGCTTCTTGCGCAGTTGATAGGCAAGCAGCCGGAAGGGGGCGACCTCGGTCGTGGTGTCCATCCAAACTTCTTCTTTTTCCTTGCCCAAAGGCACCATCGTGATCATGTGATTGAACTGGGAGGGCGACGGAACATCGGGATCAAGCTTGCGTACAGAGCTGATCATCACCGACGAGGCGTGCATGCCTTCCGCTTCCAGCAGAGCCGCCAGGAGTGTGTGCTTGTCCTTGCAGTCGCCGTACTGATTGCGGAGCACGTCGTCGGCCGCGTGGGGCTGATACCGCCCCATGCCCAGCGACAAACTCACGTAGCGAAAATTCTTGGCCGTGTAATCGTAGAGGGCTTCAACTTTGGCGATGTCCGTTGGCAGGCCCTTGGTCAACTGATCGGCCTTGGCGCGCACGGCCGGCGAGGGCACGCGCCGGTCTTTCTCCAAACCCGCATACCAGCGTCCCACTTCTTCCCAACTGGCGAACGAGGTCAACTGTACGGCGGGAATTTCGTCTTCCGGTTTCTTCTTTTTCTTTTTCTTGACCGCGTCAGTGGAATTGGACTTCTCGTCCTCCTCGTGCACGAGATGCGAGGTTGACCAGCGGTAGATTCGGCGGCCGTTTTCTTCGGTGATTTTGGGCTCCAAGCCGGGCTTACTCTTCAACTTCACGCTGCGCGCGGCCGGGAGGTCGATCTCCAGTTGCTCGTCGAGCACAATGGCAGTTTTGTGAAAATCGTGCTGCATCCAAAATTGGCCGGGGGCAAGAGCCGTGTGAATGACGGTGACGGTTTGGTATTCGAGCACGTCGCCGGGGCGCAAACCCGGCACGCTCACGTGCTTCTCGCGGTAATCGGTGTAGATGGGCGCGTTGCGCTGGATGGGCTCATTCAGTTCCTGCACGGCATCGGCGCCGGCGGTCACCACACTCCCATCCGGCTTGATTACGCGAACATACGGAATCTCGAGGCGCTCGTTGGCGGAGTTATATCCGAACCGCAATTGGCCCCATCCCTGCAATGCCGCCTCGCTCTGCACACGAGCGCGGACAACTTGTTCCTTGCGTCCCGTACCATCGTTTTCAAACTGGTATCGCACATGCAACTGTTCGACTACGACGGGCTCTTTCGAATAATCTGGCTTCGAGGCATCGGGCGAGGACGGTTTGTCCGCCTCTTTTTTCTGGTTGGCTTGCGCATTGGCCATTGGAGACGCCGACCCCTCTTGCCCGGCGCTGGCCGCACTAGAAGAGGAGTTTCCAGACGCAGTAGATTCCCCACGAACCGCACCGATCGAAAAAGTAACTCCGAGAGCAAGAACCGACAAAAAGCGACGCATAAGTTAGGACCCGACCTGTGGAGTTTGTATCCTAGAGCCGGTTCTTAAGGCAAGACCTAAGAAGCGCTGGAATGCACGGGAGTGGCGAGAGGAGTGGCGAGAAGGGATACGCGCAACCTGAAATGGCATTCCTTCGTTAAAATCAGATTGCCCCCTACTGGAGAAAACACTTGAACGACTATCTTTTGTCAGTGCTGCTGGGAATTGTCGAAGGGCTGACTGAATTCCTGCCGGTCAGTTCCACTGCCCACCTTCGCATTTCGGAGTTGCTGCTGCATGTGCCGCTTTCGAGCGGCTACTGGAAGATGTATTCGATCGTCATCCAACTGGGCGCGATCCTGGTTCTGCCCATTTACTTTCGAAGCCATATCGCCAAGCTCATCTCGACCTTTCCCCAGGGCGAGAAGCGCGACTGCGATTACCTGACCCATCCGCTGAGCCTGGTTATGATCGCGTTTGTGGTCACCGCGCTGCCAGCGTTTTTGCTGACCAAGGTGATTGGCAAAAACCTTGAGAGTCTCTATGTGATGGGCACGGCGCTGCTTGTCGGCGGCATCATCATGTGGGTGATTGACGGCATGAAAGCGAAATGGGAGAAGGCGGGGCCGGGAGCGCCGGGTTCGCCCATCCACACCTGGCGAATGGACGACATTCACGGTGGCCAAGCGATCTGGATCGGCTTCTGCCAGATTTTCTCCGCCGTCTTTCCTGGGACTTCGCGCTCCATGTCCACGATTTGCGCGGGGCAACTGTATGGAATGTCGCGCGCAGCGGCGCTTGAGTTCTCTTTTTTCCTCTCCATGCCCACCATGGGAGTGGCCACGCTGTACACGCTGTATAAATCTATTCACGGCAGTACAGAGGAAAACCCGATCGGCGTCTCCGGAATCTCGTCGCACGAGTGGGTCATCCTTGCCATCGGCTTCGTCGTCTCGTTCATCGTTGCCTATGGAGCGGTTGCCTGGTTCATGGGCTACGTCCGCAAGCGCGGTTTCGCACCGTTTGCCGTCTATCGCATTGTGTTGGGGATCGCCGTGCTGGCTTTTGCGGCGGGGGTGATCGGACGGTAAATGGCCGGGTTCTGAGTGTAATCACCCGATTGCAACAGTTATGATGGGTGCGCGATGAAAACATTGACTTGGGAACAGGCGGCTGAATGGACAAGCTCCGTTGGTCTGAGTGCTACCGTGGACCGCTCCGTTCAGGAGTATCCAACCCAAAACGGAAAAAGGGAGAAAGTTCGCAGGATTGACAAGTCCATCCAGTTTCCTAATGAAGACCCCGCCCTGCGACTCACTCTTCCTTTACCCCAGCTGCCATACCAAGTTGCGTACCTCGCGAATGCACTGCTGCCGTACTCTGAATCCTATGAATTTCAACCATGCCTGCTGTGGATGACCGACTTTGGAATATGGAGCGACGTATGCGAACGGGTGGCGAAATCGTTAGCCGAATGTTTTCGCTCCGCTCGTGGTGAACGGAACCTGCTCATCGAGACGCCCGCACATCTGTTCGGCGAGGCAGAGGAGACCGACGCACAGACGCTGCTCACCATTGCCATCGTGTTCGGGTGGGATTGCTACGTTATCCCCGAACATGGGAGGTACTACGCAGTCACCAGCCATGATGAGTATCTTGAGGTTGTCTCCACTAGCACGGCAGTCCACCAACGCTTCAAGGGAGAACTTGAACGCTGGCGCGCCGCTGAGCGTGTCTAGGTCAACGCTAGGGCCTCGGCAGTTGGCGTAACATCCCGATTTCGCTCAGAACCCAGCCCGTACCCAACTCGCCACCCCGCCCCTTTTCCCGGATTGCCGGAACCTCCGCTTCTTGTCATAATTATGAGGCTCTGGCCATGTAACGGTGCTGGTGGGTGAGCCTCGCCCTGGCAATGCCGTCGCTGCCACATGACATTTTTTTCGAAGCTTTTTACGCCCACCAGGAACCGGCGTCTCAACGAACTCGTCGGGTTCCTGTTGTGTGTCTCCGCACTTCTCCTTTTCCTTGCGCTGGCGTCTTATTCGCCGCTCGATCCTTCGCTGAACAGCGCCTCCATCCTCACTGGATCGCGCGCTGCCCGCAACTGGATCGGCATTTTCGGAGCTTATCTTTCCGATCTCATCCTGCAATTCTGGGGACTGGGCTCGTTTCTGCTGCCGGTTTTTATGGGCATGGTGGGGGTGCGCTGGTTCCGCTCGCGAGCGGTGCAGACTCCGATCGCGAAAACTCTGGGCGGAATCTGGCTGCTGATGTTCGTGCCGGCGCTGCTTGCTATTCTGCCGGGGCACCTGCGGTGGATGAGCGCTATTCCGATTGAAGGGTTGGCTGGGCGCATTGTTGGCGATGTGTTGATCCATTACCTCAACGTCGCGGGCGCATACATTGTCTGCACCACTGTTTTGGCGGTTGCGCTCTATCTGACTACCGCCTTCTCGTTTTCGGCGATTGAATTGTGGGCGCCTACGCGCTTTGCTTTTGTGCTGGCGCTGCGAGATCGCTTTAGAGACTGGCAGGACGAGCGCGAACGCAAGCGCCAACAGAAGGAACTCGAAAAGCGCCGCGCGGAAAAACCTACGGTCACGACGCAACTGGTGCCCGCGCGGCCCGCGGCCATGCGTCCAGAGATGCGTCAAGAGCCTGCAGGTTCTGAGCAGAAAATCGAACAGGAAATCCCGGGAGTGCAATCGGCAACTCCGGCTCCGCGCAACGGCATCGAGCGCATGCTGGCCGAAGAAGGCGTAGAAGCCGCTGCCGCCGCGGCGCCACAACCTGCGCACGCTCACGAAATTGACGTCGAAGTCACTGATCGCACCGATGCGGAGCGCAAGGCGAAAACGATTCTTCCGAAAATCGCGGGCAGTTATAAACTCCCGCCGTCGAGCCTGCTGCACCGTCCTGACGAGCAACAAGCCGTTCATGAGGATGAACTTAAACTCATTGCGCAGGTCTTGACCGCGAAGTATGCGGAATTCGAAGTGCTTGGCCAGGTCACGCAGATCAATCCTGGACCGGTCGTCACCACTTTCGAATTCAAGCCGGAAGCGGGCATTAAGTACAGCCGCATTGTCGGTCTCACGGACGATCTTTGTTTAGCCCTGCGTGCGGAAAGCATCCTCGTCGAACGCATGCCGGGCAAAAGCACGGTTGGTATTCAGGTGCCGAACCGCGAACGCGAAATCATCTGGCTGCGCGAAAACATTGAGTCGCAGGAATTCCTCGGGTCGAAATCAAAGCTCACGATCGGCATGGGCAAGGACATCAACGGACGCATCGCCGCCGCCGATTTGGCCGGAATGCCGCACCTGCTCATCGCGGGCTCGACTGGAACGGGCAAGAGCGTGGCTATCAACGCTATGATCATGTCGATCCTCTACAAGTCGACACCGGACGAAGTACGGCTTGTGCTCGTCGATCCGAAGCGGCTTGAACTGGGCAATTACGAAGGCGTTCCGCACCTTTATACTCCCATTATTACCGAGCCCAAACTTGCCGCTAATGCTTTGCGCAATGCGGTCCGCGAAATGGAGCGGCGGCTCAAACTGCTGGCCGCTAAAGGCGTCCGCAACATCGACAGCTACAACCGGCTGTTTGACGACACGCCTAGCTTGTTCAGCGAGCAGTCCGGTTCGGATGACGGGCCGATTCCAAAGATTGTCATCATCATCGACGAGTTGGCCGACCTGATGATGCTCGACGGCCACAACGTGGAAGAATCCATTACGCGCCTCGCGCAGATGGCGCGCGCGGTAGGCATCCACCTGGTGCTGGCGACGCAGCGGCCTTCGGTCGATGTGATCACTGGATTGATCAAGGCAAACTTCCCGGCACGCGTGTCGTTCAGAGTTGCAACCAAGGTCGACTCACGCACGATTCTTGACGCCAACGGAGCGGAATCGCTGCTGGGACGCGGCGATATGCTGTACTTGCCATCAGGATCGGCGCGTGTGCATCGGCTGCATGCTCCGTATGTGACCGAAAAAGAAATCGCGGCGGTGGTGGAATTCTGGAAGGCGCAGGGACAGGCGGAGTATCAGGAGAAATTCCTGGAGACGCCGAAAGAAGATCGAGAGGTGTCATCTGGCGAGGGCGACGATTCTGGAGAGATTTCGGCGGATGACAACGATCCGCTTTTTAACGACGCGGTGCGGCTGGTCATCGAATTTGGGAAGGCTTCCACTTCCCTGCTGCAACGCCGGCTGCGCATCGGCTATGGACGCGCTGCTCATCTTATCGACCTCATGGAACGCGATGGCATCGTCGGCGCTGCCGACGGACCGAAGCCACGCGAAGTGCTCAAGCGGCCTGACTGGATCTCGGAGATTGAAGAGTCGATGCGCTAGACAGGCTCCTACTCCATCACTTGTCATCCCGAACGAAGTGAGGGATCTGCAGTTCGTCAGCGAACGAAAAGAGCGGAGTCGGATGATATCGGCGGCCACTTCTCGAAAAGCGCGAGAAGTGGCGCACTCGGCCTGTGTTTTTCTAGCCACACACGACCCTGTTCGTTATCAGAGACTTGCAAACCCGCCGAGCGCGACTGTGGCTATTCATCATATATGTATATAATGTATGTACAAAATATGTAACTACAAAACGTTTCACGTGAAACATTTTGTAGTTACACATGGTGTACATACAAATAAAACGCGGCGAGCTGAAGACGCGGAAAATTTCCCGCCACGCCGCCCCCTCCCGTGGTAAATCTGGGGAGCATGAAATTCCACACGGAATACCTGATTCTGCACACGAAAACCAAACGCGCCTATGTACACTTGACTCCGCAGGTTGAGAGCGCGCTTAAGAAGTCTGGAATCAAGGACGGGATGATCCTGGTCTCTGCCATGCACATTACCGCAGGGGTTTACGTCAACGATAACGAGAGCGGGCTGATTAAGGATATCGACGGCTGGCTCGAAACCCTGGCTCCGTTCCGCGAGAACTACCTGCATCACCAGACGGGCGAGGACAATGGGGACGCTCACCTTAAATCTTTGATCATTCACCACGAAGTCATCGTGCCGGTCACCAACGGGAGACTGGACTTCGGCCCGTGGCAGCAGATTTTCTATGCGGAGTTCGACGGACAGCGCGACAAACGCGTCATCATTAAGGTAATGGGAGAATAGGCAACTTGGGTTATCCTCATACCGCATAGAGTTTTCAGTTCTCAGTGAAAACGCCTTTCCTGGGAACTGAGAACCCCCCAAGGAGAGCTCCACTACATGAGCGAAGAACTCAGCGAACTGCACGAACACGCCGAACACGCGCGGGAACATCCCGATCTTGCGCCAGTCACCCTCACTATGGCAGTGCTGGCGGTGCTGGTGGCTACGGTTTCGCTGCTTGGCCATCGCACGCATACGGAAGAAATCATTTTGCAGAACCAGGTCACCGACAAGTGGGCCTACTTCCAGGCCAAGAATATCCGCCTGCACAACGACGAATTATTCGCCGATCTGGCGGACGTGGTCCAGTCCAAAGATGCCGCAGGCGCGGCCAAGTTTGAGGAGAAAGTTCGCGCCGAAGTTGCGGCGTATAAAGAGGACAAGAAGAAACTTGAGGCCGAAGGCCACGAACTCGAAGGGGAATTCGCGCTCACGAACCGCAAAGCGGATCGCTTCGATTTGGGCGAAGTCTTCCTGGAGATCGCGCTGGTGGTCACTTCGATCACGTTGCTGTCGGGACGGCGCATATTCTGGCATCTTGGGCTGCTGATGGCGACGGCCGGCGTTCTTGTTGCGGCATCGACCTGGATGATGCGCTAGAGACTGGTAGCTGTCTCCTAAACGGCCGAAACAGCAAGTAAGATGTGCGATAACTGCTGACGATGATCCGTCGGTGACGACCGCTATTCGTCAGTTCCGTCAGGCGCAGAGTGTTGCAGGTCACAATAGTCCATTGTCTAACTGTCTGTAAGTACAGATTAGCTCCGTCCAATTTTGTGGCATAAGGGTTCGGCCTTTTGCGTGCAGTATCCGCACCGCTCTCTGGCCTAAACTCCGCAGAAGAGGAGACTGGACTCCAGCCCATGCTACAAAAATGCGCCAACCCCACTTGCACGGTTCCCTTCCGTTCATTGCGAGAAGGAAAACTATTTCTGGCGGAAACTTTGCCCAACCCCAGCGACGCTTTCGATGGGAATCGGCGGAAGCTTCGCCGGCGTGAACATTTCTGGCTGTGCGACGCCTGCTCCGCTCACTTTACGTTGCGCTTCGACCCTACCGTCGGGATGTTGACTGTCCCCATCAGTGAGCGGGCGGGTCCACGCTTCCTCACCCGAGCAGCCGCCAACGCATGCTGACGCTCACGGGGATCGCAATGGATTACGCCATCACAAAACGTTTGCCTTGCACGGTTTGCGGCATCGATACGTTTCGCCGCACCGGCTGGTTCCTGGTGGTCGAGAACCGGTGGCTCGACCGGCTCAAGATCTTGTCCTGGCATTCGTCGCTGGCCACGCAGAAAGACATAAAGAGCGTATGCTGCCGCGAACATCTCAAAACCCTGATCGCCCACTGGCTATCGCAGGCGAATCTGCGCTTACCTCCGGCGCGGTACCCTGCGATGCCATTGGGAAGCGATCCGAACCTGGCCGATCTCGATCTGGGCTCGCACGAGGTGGGACGACTAGTCGGTGAATTAGCGATTCACCGTGAGTCGTTTTCGCGCGTGTGGTCGGGCTCGGCCGCCGCGCTCGAAGGCATTCTCGACGCGCTGATTACGATTGGAACGGAGAACAAACGCCAGACCCTGGAATGCCAGGTTTTCGACCTGCCCCCTGAATCCTCGCACGGACTTTCCCTTCAATAAAAAAGCGCTGGCGGAGTCTAGCTCTGCCAGCGCTCCTTCCATACCCGCCAGTCCTTCTCCATCGCGTCGGCCATGGCTTGCGCAGCGCCCAGCAGCCAGTTCCCTTTTCGTCCCCGCAGGTTTTTGAGAATAGCCCTGCGCTTTTCCTCGGTGCCCGCGTGGATATTCGCGGTCTCCCGTCCCATGGCCTCGAGCAGGCGGCACTCTCCGCGGTTATTGGCCAGCGCATCGAGTTCAATGCGCGAGCAATGCGGCGAGAGGCGGCGCACGATCCAATGGCCGCGCATTTGGACATAGGGGTCGGGACAGCGCACGGAGCGCCGCAGAATCGCGCCGTATAGAATCTCGGAGGGCACGCGCTTCGGATTCACGCACTGCAGAGCCGAGGGCAGCAGCGCCTTTGCTTCGCGCGCCACACGCCCGCCATTCCATTCCGCGATCGCGACCAGGCGGTTTCGGCCCAGGCTTCCGAGGCCGGCCCGGCGACGCGCCAAACGGTAGCGCATTCCAGGCTGTGGCAGCATGTGCTCGATCGCCTCGACGGCGCTCTCCGGAATTTCGCCTTTCGCGGTCGGGTTCGCATCCATTTTCTTCCAGAAGACGACCGGGTCGCGCAGCTTGCTCTCGGCAATGGCCCGGAGCCAGGCATGGCTTTCCTCGAGGACATACGGGAGGCCGCCATCGTTCATGACGCTCTCGTATCCCTCGAGGATCGCCTCGGCCGCGTCTTTGGGCTTCATCGTGAGATGCTCGGCGCGAGCCGCCAGCAGCGCGCTGGTTGCCAGGCGCACCAGATCCATGGTGTAAGGATAGACGAAGGCTTCATCGAAATCGTTGACTCCCCACACGAGCCGTCCGTCGGTGTCGCGCCAGGTGCCGAAATTCTCGACGTGCAGATCGCCCACCGACAAGAGATGCGGAACGCGATCGAAGTCCGCGCACACCTCAGGCCAAATTTGCACCCAGCGATAGAAAGTGGCACGAAAAAATGGAAAGACGGCGGCGGCCATCTGCTCGTGCTTGTACTGCAGATCAGGCTCGACAATGCGGATGTGCTGGCGAAGCCATTCTTCATACTTCCTGGTTGCTTTGACGATGTTCATAGATGGTTAGCGGCGATAAGTCAGCAACGATAAGAAGATGGGCAGGCCCTGTCAAGGGCGGATGAAGCGGGAAAGAGTTTAAGGATGGAACGACGGATTCAGACATAAGGAATCCGGAGCGCGGATATCCCCTACCCGCGCTCCGGCACCGCGAACCAGGAGACCAGTTCCCGGTGATTCTGGTTGGCTGCGAAACCACATCAGCATTTCGCCGCGACTCTGCCACCCTTAAACTAGGGCACCTGGAAGACCGAGTTGCTGATGAGCGTGGTCCCTCCGGCGGTTACCACCTTAACTACGCCAGTGGTGGCACCCTCGGGTACGTTGGTCGTGATTTCGGAACTGGAAGCTACTGTGAATGTAGCCGCCGTGCCGTTGAAGGTGACGCTGGTCGCGCCGGTCAGGTCCGTTCCCAGAATCTTGACCTTCGCTTTTACCTTGCCGGATGTGGGCAGAGTTTCCACAAACGGGCCGAGACCCATGTCGAGGCTGAAGATCGTGCCGACGCATACGATGCTGTCGCATGGCCAGCTAATCCCGCCCTGCAGCATGGTCCCGTACAAAGTACCGTTGGTATCCTGCGTCAGCGTGCCGCCGCCGGCCGGACCAGATCCGTCCGTGCCGTCGAAGTTGTGCAGCGTGGTCAGCGTTCCGCTGGGGGTGAATTGGAAGATTGTGCCTTGGTTATTGTTGTCGACTCCGCCGTACCACGTTATCCCGTAGAAATTTCCGTCGGTAGCTAGATAGATGTTCGCGGGTTGTTCGCCGTCCGTGCAATTTTGCTGGCTACAGAAGTTATAAAGCGTGGTCAGCGCACCGCTTGGGGTGACGGTGAAAAACGTGCCACCGGCGCCATAAGCGCCGCTACCGCCGTCCGCCGTTGTACCGTAGAAATTCCCGTCAGCGCCCTGGATCAGCGCCGAACTGGATTGGGTGAAACCCGGAAAGTTGTAAATCGTCGTCAGGGCACCGGCTAGGGTGATTTTGAAGATCGTGCCATAACCATCGTTGACGCCGTCGTTCCCGCCAATGGATGTTGTCCCGTAGACGTTCCCGTCGCTGCCTTCAACCAGCGCAAAGTTGGGCTGGGCGCCGTCCTGGCAGGCGCCATTTTGGTAGACAGAGCAAAAGGAATAGAGGGTGGTCAGCTTGCCCGCCGCGGTCATCTTGAAGACGTTGCCCTGACTGTTGGCCCCGCCATTCACCGTGGTGCCGTAGAAGTCCCCATTGGAGGCTAGAATCAGGGACGCTCTGGGAACGGCGTTGGCGTTGGTGTATAGAACTTTCAACTTGCCCTTTGTGGTGAGTCGGATGATCTCGCCATCAAGAGCTACCCCGTAGAAATCTCCGTTGGTGCCCTCAACCAGATTCGCTGAAGGTGCCTGGGCGTCCCTGCAGGCTCCAGGGTCGTAAAAGGAGCAGATTAACTTCTCGTTGCCGCTTGTGCTAATTTTGAAAAATACGCCGGAGTCGAACTCGGCCCCGCCCGCTGCCGTTACCCCGTACAAATTTCCATCGGTGCCCTGCACCAGCCCCTGGGGGTAGGCTCCGTAATTACTGGCTGTCCCCTGGAAGGAGTAGAGCGAGGTAAAAGTTTGAGCCTGAGCCGGAACGGCAACTCCGGCGAACATAACGACTGCGACAAACATGGTCAGCAACATGGCCGCGATGTCCGAGTGTTTCGGCTGACGATGATTCGACTTCATTTGTTTTGTCTCCTGAGAGTTAGTTGGGTTGAGCTCCGCTTTCGCGGGGGGATGTGCGTCCACCACCTCGGGGACTTTCGCGTGGAAAGGGTGTTTCGGTCAATGGTCTGGGGATAGCGGGAGGCTGGCGTGTATCTGGCGATATAAGATATTTATTTGCAGTAACTTAAGTGATCTCATTGCCTGGCTGCAACTTCCCACGCCGAGGATGGTTATGCCTTCTGGAAGCTGTTTCCCGCTTTGGTTCGCTTCGGTGTGTTCGAAACTGATCGCTGTAGTGGGCGAACTCCGGCGGAACGGGATCCGGGTGGCCAGGGAAGAGGATCAATCGTAAGGATCGATTTGCGCTGCTCTGCCCCTGAAGGGGCATTTCAATTTGAAGGACTTGTGGCATCGCTAAAGCGATGTCCTGATACAAAACGCCGGTTCAGCAAACTGTAAACCCCTCACTCGCGCGTCAATTCTCCCTCGGTTTTGCCCGCCAGGGTGACGAACCTAATCACACCTTGGGGGTCCTCGAAGATGAGTCCGGTGGCTCCGTTGTTGACTACCGCGGTTACCAGATGACCATAGGACTTGGGGATGCCACCGCGGGTCGGAATGGTGTCATAGCGGGCCAACTCTCCTTCTTTCATGCCGGTGACGCTGACAAAGCGGATGACGCCTTGCGCATCCTCAAAAACCAGGCCGGTGCCGATGTTGTCGGCGATGGCGGCCACCATCCGGCCGTAGGATTTGGGGACAACGCCTTGGGTGGGAGCGTAGGATTTGTCGCCTGCGGATTGAGCGGGCTCTCCGGCGTGAGCCACGGTTGCCGTGCGAGATCCGGCCAGAAACCCGGTGATCAATAAAAGTCCGCTTCCGAGAAGTATGAACATTTGTTTGCGCATTGTGGGTGACCTCTCATGGATTTACGGTGAATTATCAGCCGGCTGCCGAGAAGCCGCGTCGAAAGGGCGACCTCAGCGGCTAAAGCCGTGCTCAAAGCAATGCAGTGAACGCAGCGCTAGAAGCGCTGCGCCACCCAAAATCAAGTCGCAACATGAGTCTTGTGCGCACTCGGCTAGGGCTCGACCAGAATCTTGTGCATCATGCCCAGATCCTCGTGCAGCAGGATGTGACAGTGGAACACAAACGTGCCCGCGATTGTCGGGTCGCGGAAATCCATACGGACCTTCACACTGTGATAGGGCGTCCCAGGCCCCGACCAGTACGGAATTTCGATTGTATCTCGCAGGTCTTTATCCCCAACCGGTTTTCCATCCACTTCGAGCACCTTAAAGTGGATTTGATGGATGTGGAAAGCGTGGGTTTCGAGCGCGCGATTTTCGATCGTCCAATCCTCGACCGCTCCGACTTTCGTGGTGATGGCCGGTTTCTCATCGGCCTCGAAGACTCTCTGTTTCTGTCCGTCCACCGTGATGTAAAACTGGATGGGACCGTTGGTGCCGCCAAATTCTTCGGAGAAGTACAGCTTGCGCTCGGCCGTTACCGCCTGATTCCCGAGATCCGAAAACTTAAGCGCAGGGGTTGAAGCGGACGCGGATGTGGATGCTGACGTGGAAGCGGACGCGGATTTTGACGCGGATGCCGGTGACGCTGGAGCAGGCGCGGGTGGCACCGCCTTTGCCGTGCGCGGGGATTGGTTATTGTCGGTGAGTTCGATGTTGGCTAGGTTGCTCTGTATATCCGGATTCCCGGTAGGGCCGGTGGAATAGGCCTGGGTGTAGAAGACGGCGCTGCTGCCCGCTGCGGGAGCTTGGACGACAAACTCAGCTCGTCCCGCCGGCGGTATCAAAATTTCCCTCTCGTCTCTGGTATGAGAGAGAGGATAGCCGTCGAGGGCAACGATCTCGAGTTTTATCGGCTTGTTATTTACGAGCACTTCCAACTCGAGGAAGTCCTGTATCGAGGCGTTGACCACTCGCCAGAATTGCTTCTCACCCGGCTGCATTTGAATGATGGGTGGGACCTTTTCATTCTGATCCACCACATAGTTGATGGACAACTCGTAGGGTCCGGGAATCCATGGCACGAGGTACTGCTGGCGAATCACGAAAACGCGCTCCGTAAGCCCCTGAACCTCGGGCCGATACTTCTCCATGCCCTCGACCACGATGGCTCCCGCGGCGCCGCCGTTCACCTGAAATTCAGTAAAACCGTGCACGTGCGGATGATACCAATACAAGCCGGGCGGCTGGGTCGTGGGAATCTGCATACTGTACTTAAAACCCGGAGAGCCAGGCTGGATGAGCGTATCGATTACATCGTCCTGATGACAGATCGGAGGAACATTCATGCCGTGGAAGTGGACGTTCGTGGCATCGAGGCTCGGGCTGCCGCCGTCGCCGCAGGTTTCACCTTGCGCGGCTGGCATCTTCATGGCCATCTTTTTCGCATTTTCGTCGTCGTCTTTAATGCGATTGAGGATTTCAAGATTCAGTGTGTCTCCGGGATTGACGCGCAAGGTTGGGGCCTCGACAATTTGACCGGCCGCGTCATATTTGTAGCAGTAGTGCGTGTAACCTTCCTGATCCACGGAATGCGCGATTGTGAATTTGGCGGTAAGAACGCCATTCTGAGAAGAAATGCTGTAAGGATCATTGACCACGGAGCCCTCCGCGGGACGAGGAGGACAATCGGAGGCCGCAAAGCACAGAACAGAACATCCGCAAACTATGATTGCCAGTATGATTGCCAGCAGCCATCGCGAGCACATATGGAACTCCTACACAATTCCTGAGTCAAATTCCCGCAGTTAGAAGGAACGCGGGGGAAACGTGCCGATGGACAGCAACCCCGCACTGTTTGGGTCCGCGAACGGAGACTGCGGCACTTCCCGCAGAGAACATTTTCCGCCGGACGAGTTGAGCGCAACCATCGCGATTGCGGAGGGGTTGGCAAACTCGGCCACATACACTCCGCCGCCGTTTCCAGTTTGGCTGATCAGGCCGAGGCCCCCGAGATACGACCAAATCGCAGACTCACCCTTGACGCGGGCCGACGTGCATCCGCCCGAAAGCGTACCGGTGGTCTTGTCAAAGAACATTGCGCCGACGCTGGCCCCCTGGGTATGGATGATGTAGAGCATCGTTTCATCGGGACTGAGCATGACGTTGCTCGAGTTAATGCTCGTTTTGGAGGTATAGACCACGGTCGGCGTCAACTGGCCGGAAGAAATGTCCGAGACTTCCACCACGACCGCAGTAGAGGTATCGCCGAAAATCGCGAAGTGTCCATCACTCGTGATGTCGATGGAATTGGGATACGTGGCATCGTTGGAGCTCAGCGTCGCAGTGGAATACTGTTCGTCGCTATTCGATACTGGAGTGCCCTGCGAGATGTCGAAAGATTGGATGGAGCCGTCGGTGAAGGTGGCGACCATAACGTTGCCATGGATCATCATGCCGCTGATCATGCCGCCGGCTAATCCGTTCACGGCGACGTCATTGACGAAAGTGAGACTGCATCCCGGCAGTACCTGGAACGTGCCGATGGTGTTCGATGAGGTGAAGCTGGCATACAGATATTGGCTGTTGATCGCCAGGCCAATGCCATTGGCCGCGCCGTTGTCGGTGGGAGATCCGCTGGCGCTGCCACCTACGGTCTGGGTGCTGATGGCGATTCCCGTAATTTCTCCGGTCGAAGTGACGGATGCGTAGACGCACTGCTGGTTGCCGCTGTTGAGAACGGCGATCCGGTTGGTTCCAAAGAAGCCGGCCGCGTTGCCAAAACCACCGATCTGTACTTGCTGCAGCAGAGTCAGCAAACCATTCGGGCCCACCGAGTAAAAGCTGACGCCGGGATCGTCATTGGTGACGACATACTGCGTCTGACCCATGGCAGATGCGCTCGTCGCTAAAACAGCAGCCAGAACACCAGCGAGAACGCCCGCCAATCGCGCAGCCGCGCGCAGCCACCAGGATTTCTGCAGATTGTTCATAATCGATTCCTTCAGGCGGGGGGCCCACTCGTGGAAGTAGATCACAGGTTCTGCCATAGTTCAACCGGTTGAATTCTTGCGAATCGCAGCTACTGGTGCAAATAGTTGCTGATAACTGGCAAGGAGATTCCATTCACCCGATGGCTCCGTGCTCCTCTGTAACCCCTTGGTTAAGGCACTTTCACCCGTTCTGCCGTCTCGGCGGCCTGGGTTTCAGTCCCTTATCACAAGCTAGAGCAAGCTGATGTCCAGTGTTTATGCGGCTGGGCTTTCTGGGCAGGAGCCGTGCCCTTTCCAAACCCTATTAGAAACGGGTTACAAAGGACATACTAGGGCTCGACGAGAATCTTATGCATCATGCCTAGATCCTCGTGCAGCAGGATGTGACAGTGAAAGACAAACGTGCCTGCGATTGTCGGGTCGCGGAAATCCATGCGCACCTTCACGCTGTGATAGGGAGTGCCCGGGCCCGACCAGTACGGGATGGCAATGGTATCCAGCAGGGGGCCATTCGTGACTGGCTTCCCATCCACCTCCAGCACCTGAAAGTGGATTTGATGGATGTGGAAAGCGTGGGTTTCGAGAGCGCGATTTTCAATTGTCCAATCCTCGACCGCTCCGACTTTCGTGGTGATGGCCGGTTTCTCATCGGCCTCGAAGACTTTCTGCTTCTGTCCGTCCACCGTGATGTAAAACTGGATGGGACCGTTGGTGCCGCCAAATTCCTCGGAAAAATATAGCTTGCGCTCGGCCGTTACGGCTGCATGCGCGAGGTTGGAAAACTTGAGCGCGGGCGTTGACGTGGACGCCGACGTGGATTTTGACGCGGATGCCGGTGACGCTGGAGCAGGCGTGGGTGCGGGCGCTTTTGCCGCGTGCGAAGATTCGCCGGGGATAACCTGGATGGTGGCAAGAGGCTGGGCTAGATCGGGGTTTCCGGTTGGGCCGGTGGAATAAGCCTGGGTGTAGAAAATCGCGCTTTCCCCGACCGGGGGAGCTGGCACGATGAACTCAGCTCGTCCGGCTGGCGGAATCAAAATTTGAGTCACGGTTCTGGTCTCCGCCAAGGGATAGCCGTCGAGCGCGATCAGCGTGAGGTTGTAGGGTTGGTCATCTTGCAGCACCTGCAACTCCAGGAAGTCCTGCAGAGATGCATTGGCGACTCGCCAGAACTCTTTCTGACCGGGCTGCATTTGAATAATCGGTTGCAGGCCCTCCTGAGATGTCACTTGATAATTAAGGGTCAACTGATAGGCTCCGGGAACCCAGGGGACAAGGAATTGCTGGCGAATTACGAAAACGCGTTCGGGGAGGCCCTGAACCTCGGGCCGATATTTTTCCATGCCTTCGACGACGATGGCGCCAGCGGCCCCGCCATTCACTTGAAACTCGGTGAAGCCGTGCACGTGCGGATGGTACCAATAGAGGCCGGGCGGCTCGGTTGTCGGAATCTGCATGCTGAACTTAAAGCCCGGTGAGCCGGGCTGGATAAGGGTGTCGAGCACATCGTCCTGATGGCATACGGGAGGGACGTTCAAGCCGTGGAAATGCACGTTGGTGGAGTCGATCGTCGCGTCCCCGCCATCGCCGCAAGTCTTGCCGGATGCGCTCGACATCTTCATCTTCATCTTTTTTGCGTTTTTATCGTCATCCTGAATGCGGTCGAGGACATCGAGATTCAGCGTATCTCCTGGATTGAGGCGCAAGGTTGGAGCCTCGACAATTTGACCGGACGCGTCGTATTTGTAGCAGTAGTGGCTATAACCGTCCTGATCCACCGAATACGCCATTGTGAATTTAGCGTTGAGAACGCCGTTCTGCGAGAAAATGGCGTAGGGATTGTTGACCACGGTGCCGGCGGCGGGACGAGCGGGACAGTCGGACTGCGCAAAGCCTAGAACAGAACATCCCCAGAATAGAATCGCCAGCGGCCAGCGTGAGCGCAAACCCATATCCAACTCCTTGCCATTTCCCGGATCAAATTCCCCAGAATCAAAAACTACAAAATCACGCTTGCTTTTGCAATCACACAAACCACCGCTGCAACGACTTGCAGCTCACGCCTTAGCCCGCCCGCGCCGCTTGGCCCAGACCAGTTTTCAAATCGGATGCCAGCAGCTGATGGAACAAGTGTTCACCGGCTTCGCGGCGCGCCGAAAGCCGGCCAGCACCGTACGCGCGCGACTTCAGTCCTCGTTGCACAGCCTCACAAATCCCCAAATCCTCATCCTGCACGCAATTCCCCACCGCCACGCTCTGCTCATTGTAAGCGCGCGCCGACTCGCTTACGTCACTAAAATAGAAATCGAAAGTCACACGGCAATGGTCGACATCAACCGGGATCACGAGATTTGTATCCAGGTAGCCCTCATAGCAATTGAACATGAAATTCGGATATAGCCAGAAATACCAGGCCCGGTCACCCCTCCGCGTCGTTCCCGTCGCCGCGTCCTCTTCCGACTTCACCATCGGGCTTGACTGCAGGCAATAGCGGTCTTCATTCTCGATCGTGTACTGCTTGTAATCCAATACTGAATTGAGTCCCCTGTGTAAGTGCGGCACATGATAGCCGCCGTCAAGATAGTTATCGACAAATACTTTCCAGTTACAATGAATGTCGTAGGTCTTGGTTGCGAAGTGATGCAGCTTAGTCAGGCCAAGAGGAGCGGCGCGCTTCGTCAACCCACCGAGAAACTCGGTCAATGGAGCGGCATCCTGGTCCAGATTTACGAATACAAACTTCTCCCAAGTTGCCACTTTCACTGGAACTAGCCCGTTGTCCTTACGTTCGAAGTTCCTGACTCCATCGAACTCCGGCGTCCCTTTGAGCGCGCCATCAAGGCCGTAATTCCATCCGTGATATGGACAATGCAAAAGCGCGGCATGTCCGCAGGATTCCGTTACCACGGCTGCAGCATGATGACGGCAGACGTTATAAAACGCGCGCAGGACGCCATCGTTTCCACGTACCGCCACCAGTGGCTCTCCCGCAACGGTTGCGGTCACGAACTGACCGGACTCTTCCACCTGATCCACTCGTCCCAACACCTGCCAGGTGCGGGAGAAAACCGTTTGGCGCTCGAGTTCTGCGATACGCGCATCGACATACCAGGGTGCGGGAATGGTTGACGCTTCCGCCAACGGTGCGGTCTCGTCGTAACTCGTGACAATCTGGTCCACTGTTGTCGCGGCTTTCATGCTTTCTGTCCGGTTCCCTGCATCTTCTCTGACCCAATCGCCCGCCGCAATAATTCGACAAACTGCTCGATGCGCGCTTCTTTCTCTTCGGGGACCGGCCCCGACTTGCGGAATAATCCAGGGTCTAACTCGGCGGTGAGCAGCGCATCCTGAAATCGGTCCATTGTCCACTCTAAGATCGAGCCGATCATGTCCGCGTCCAGGTCGGTTCGCAATTCTCCGCGACTTACTCCGAAGCTGACAAACTCACGCCATCCGTAAGGATCCTCTTCGACGAGAAATCGATTGATCTCGCGGCGCAGAGCCAGATCTGTCCCATAATTGCCGATCAGATAAATTCGGTACGACGACCAGTTGTCGCGCACCATATTTTCGGTGCATCCCAGCCAATAGCGCAGCAGTTCGAAGAATCCCCGGTCGCGCGCCGCCGCCGGGGCCTGCATATATTTGGGAAACGACTGGACCGCTTTCTTATAGGCTTCAAAAAACAATCCATCCTTGCTTTTGAAGTGCTGAAATACGGATCCCTTGGCAATGCCTAACTGGGCCGCGATGTCCTCGACCCGCGCCGCACTATATCCGCGTTCGGCAAAATGCCGGATCGCTATTTCCACAATCCGCGCCCGTTTCGCTTCCGAACGCGGGCGTGGCCTCCCGCCCCGCCTCATCTGCGTCGGTTTCGCGAGACTGCTGGTGATTCCTTCCATGGCCCAACTCCCCAAGATCGATTGACCGCCGGTCAAGGCAAGATACAGCACTGGCAAACGACTTTTCAATGGCTCTTTTAGGGCGGGTGCTTGATTTTTTCAATGGCGGACTGTTCGTTGTTTTGACCAATGGTCAGGGGGATTGTCCAAGCCCTGCCAGCGCGGTCCCTGCCACGTTATAATCGCCGCTGGCGAGTAGCGCAAGTCTACATTAGGGAGATTTCAGATGTCGGAAACTGCTCAGCAATACACGCAGCGAATCTTGGCCAACGCACAGGGACAAGATCCGATCAAAGTCCAATCCGCAACGCCTAAGAAGCTTGCTCGCCTCATCAAAGGCATCCCTACACCGAAACTGCGCAAGCGTCCCGCGCACGACAAATGGTCGGTCGCCGAAATTCTGGCTCACCTGGCCGACGTTGAAATTGTGGTTGGATGGCGCATGCGCTTGATTCTCGGAGCTCCGGGAGGGCCGGTGCAAGCTTTCGATCAAGACGCCTGGGTAATTGCTGGACACTACGAAAAAAGGGATCCTCGCAAATCCATTGAATTACAGCGAAGCGTGCGCGAAGCCAATCTGGCGCTGCTTAAATCACTTTCTCCGGAGCAGTGGAAACACTTTGGCCAACACGCCGAGCGCGGTCAGGAATCGATCGAGCAACTCGCCCGCTTGATCGCGGGACACGATCTCAATCATATTCGGCAAATCGAAGCAATTTTGAAGCCGGCCAAATGAGTAAAGGTCAACCGTCGAGGTTGCGGAAAAAGTGCCATTTGCCGCCGCGTGTCACCTCAGCGGCTAAAGCCATCGTTGAAAACAAGCCAGCTGTCGCAGCGGTAAACCGCTGCGCCACCCAAAATCAACCACATCGACTTGTTACTCAAGCTGTATAGCCGTCGTTATGGCTCGGTCGCTTGCTGCAGCGGTTCCGTCAAGGGCGTGGCGACGGCCTTCTTGGCACGCGTGGTGGTGATCACAATTACGCTGACTAACACCAGCAGGGTACCGAGGAGGGTTCTTGGACCGACGGTCTCGCCACCCAGAAAATATCCGACGATCACGGCCACTACGGGGTTGACGTAAGCGTAGGTACCAACTTTCGTCGGCGATTCGTGATGGATAAGCCAGACGTAGGCCGTGAAACCGATGATGGAACCGGCTACGATCAGGTAGGCCAGCGCGTACCAGGCGCCGCTTGAAACCGTCTGAATGCGAAATCCGCGGAACTCGCCGAGGATGGCCGCCGCCAGCGCCAGCAGAATTCCTCCAGATAGCATCTGGGCGCCGGAGCTCATGACTTTTGATGCGGGCAGGGGCAGCTTGCGGGCGAGGGCCGAGGCGATCGACCAGCTTATGGCGGCGATCACGAGCGCAATCGCTCCCGCACGATCGATGGGCGCTTCACCCAAACTCTGGCTTAGGGTTCGGCTCACTAGAACAGCAACACCGCCGAGGCCTATTAGAAGAGCCAGGGAAAGGCGAAGTGTGAGGCGCTGCGTGCGCAGGAAGATGATCTCCGAGAGCGCCATGAAGGCTGGGATGGTCGCGAGCATGACGGCAGCGATTCCCGAGGGTACGCGCTGTTCGGCCCAGAACAACAGGCCGTAGTCGAGTACGAAGATGCAAATCGCGAGGAGGGATGCGGAGAGCCACTCGCGGCGGGATGGAGACGGCGTACCTTTCAGGCGCATCCACGCGAAGAGCACGACTCCGGCGACGAAGAAACGCATGCTGGCTAGAACCAGCGGAGGGACTTCGCGCACACCTACGCGGATGGCCAGGAAGGTCGATCCCCAGACAAAGTAGATGATGGAGAAGGCCAGCAAGATCTTCCAGGCCGGGGGACGAACCGTTGCTTCCATAGGAAATAGATCGCGGGCAGGGGTGCGGGGACGCAGAGTTTTTCCTATTTCGACGATCTCTCTGGCTAGAGCGTTGCTCGCTGCGGCGAACCGTGGTCACTGTCGAGCTGCGCTGGGCTTGGACCCTTCGACTTCGCTCCGGGCAGGCTCGCGAGGGCGACTGTCCCTACGCTAGCAAAACCTAATGCCTTACTCCTCATGAGCTGCCTATCCATATGCCTACGGCAAACACCAGCACTCCTCCTACTACTACTTGAAATGCTGCTGACAGCAGTGGAGTATCCATGTAGCGATTTCTGATCCACGCGATCGTCGCTAACTCCAGAGCCACTATGATCACCGCCGCGACGAATGCTACGTGAAAGTCTTTTATTAAGAAAGGGAGCGTGTGCCCGATTCCGCCCGCCGTTGTCATCAATCCCGTCACCGCGCCGCGCAGGACGGGACGTCCGCGCCCGGTCATCGATCCGTCGTCCGAGAGAGCTTCGGCAAACGCCATTGAGATTCCCGCTCCAACTGAGGCGGCGAGGCCTACCAGAAATGCATCGTTGCTGCTCTTGGTGGCAAACGCCGCGGCAAACACGGGAGCCAGCGTCGAGACCGATCCATCCATCAGGCCGGCCAGGCCGGGCTGCACAATCTGCAAGACAAACAGGCGGCGCTGGGCTTCGTCCTCCGACTTCTTAACCGACTGCGGAATACTCTCCTGCATCGCCTCGGCGGCTACCTGATGCTTGCGCTCGACCTCTTCCAGATCGCCCAGCAGTTTGCGGATTCCGGCGTCGGTCACGTGCGTCATTGCCTTCTGATAAAACTGGCGCGTTTCCAACTCCATGATCTCGGCTTGCTTGCGCACGTTTTCGATTTTCAAGGGACGCGCCAGCCACATCGGCTTGCGCTGGATAAAGCCTTTTACATCGTGCCGCCGGATCAACGGAATATGGTCGCCGAAGCGCTCTTGGTAGGTTGCGATCAGCGATGCCCGATGGCCCGATTCCTCGGCTCCCATGTCGTCGAACAGTTTCGCCGTTGCCGGATAGGTTTCGCGCAGACCATCGGCGAAATCCGCATAGACTCGGCCATCTTCTTCTTCGAGCGAAATCGCGAGCGCCAAGATCTCGCGCTCCGACAGATCTTTGAAGTTTCGCGCCATGTGGACAAGTGTACCGATTCTGAATTGGGTTTCAAGAACTGGGTTTGATCCTCACCAACAAATTCGCCCGATGCTGAGACCCGGCATCTTTTGCCTCTGGCGTCCGTGCAAGGTTTGCCGATCACGACCGTTGGGCGCGGTTCTCACCGCGTGTCATGTTCGGAAATCGCCGCAAAGTGCTGAACTCTCGCGGCGCACCGTTGCCCAGGCAAATGGAATCGAGCGTGCACCAATTCCAGCGGGTCCACTTGGAACTTCGCCGGCGGTCAGCATTTGAAAGTCTGGTGGTGAATTCCTGCGGGACGTTTCTTCAACTTTACATGGAGGTACATCGATGTCCATCTCTGGGATTCAAAGCAACACCTTCAATCCGTACCAACTGGGCGCCAACGCGATGCAGCAGCAGATGCAGCAGCTCAGCCAGGATCTGCAGTCGGGCAATCTGTCGGCTGCGCAGTCCGACTTCGCCACCTTGCAACAAGCCTTTACGCAGTCGGCTGCCACTTCCGGCACGGCCTCAAATAGTACGTACGCCGCCACGACCAGCCCCTTCGAGCAGGCATTCAGCCAAGTCGGTTCCGATCTCAAATCCGGCAACATTTCGGCCGCGCAGAAGGATTTCAATACGGTCCAGCAGGACCTCAGGGGCCCGGGCTTTCGCTCGACCAACCTTCCCCA
This sequence comes from uncultured Acidobacteriaceae bacterium, assembly GCA_963785265.1. Lineage (GTDB taxonomy): Bacteria > Acidobacteriota > Terriglobia > Terriglobales > Acidobacteriaceae > Acidiflorens. The sequence continues at coordinate 629,336 of CAWAUN010000002.1, forward strand.
CGACAAAAAAGGCTGGAACGGCGGCCCCGCCGTCGGCCCGAGTTCCCCGATTCAGGACCTCAACAGGGTGGGCCAGGGTCTTGCGTCGAGTAACCTCACGAGCGCGCAACAGGCCTACACTACTCTGGAGCAGCAATTTCAACAGTCCGCGCTCGCCGGCGGAGCTATCAACGCGGAGTCCCCCGACTCGTTTGACGTCTGAGCGGGGTCGGGCACGCAGTTCTAATTGCCCGCGACTGCACTCGGGGTTTGGCAAAGTAGGAGAGAATTATCGGCACGCGATTACTCTGCCGGAATAAAAAAGCGCGGAAACATTTCCGCGCCTAAAACAAGAAGCTAGCCATCTGCTGTCAGCTATCCGCGATCAGGAAACCTTCGCCTGATGGTGCGGTAGCTGATGGCCGATGGCTGATAAAAGATCTCTTCTACCGCTCTGCCCGAATCGCCTCGACCGCCTCGTGCAGCTCACGCTCCGCTTCATGCAGATGATGCTCCGCCTTCGCGCCATGTCCGGCCATATCATAGTGGTTGGATTCGCGGGCGTGGTCGAGTTCGTGGATCGCTTCTTGCACGTGGTTATGGACCGCGTCCAGATCGTGCCAATCATGCACTCTATCGGCGACGGCGATTCCGGCAACAAACGACAAACACACAGAAAGAACAGCAACGACAATCGTCTTATTCATAATTTTTCTCTCCAGTTCTGGACTATGGTTGTGGACTGTTGGTTTCCCGGCACGCCGGAATATCCGTCATTCTCCCCGGCCCCAAACCGCCTGTCAAAAGGAAACGAGGGGTGACTAGTGTAACGAAAGGTTCTGCCCTTGCGTGACCTGCATCACAGCCTTGTGGCCGCATTTCCGGTACTGTGAATTACGCATGGGCGGATTCTCCATTCTGACTAACCGCAAACGCGCCGTGGTCGCATTGGCGCATTCCATCGTGTTCCTGCTGATTGCGGTGCGGCAGATGGTTGCGGCCAATCCGGTGGCTGGGATCTGGGTAGCGTCGACGGTATCGCGCGGCACCTGGATTCTCTGCGGAATCTTGGCCATCGTCTCTTCTATTCTTTTTTGGCTGCTTGTGATTTCGCGCGGATGGATGGAAAAGATCTATTTCGCATTCTGTACGGTTAGCGCCACCTCGGGGTTGCTGCGGACCGCGGCCGGCGATCAGACATTTCACGCTGGACTTTACATTCGTGTGGTCATGCTGGTCAGCGCGGTTCTGGTGGGGTTGCTGATCGTGCGCATGCACTCAAGAACAGTCTCTTCTACACCGTCGGAGTGTCTGGAAGAAAGTTTGTAGTCTTTCCTCTGCCAAAAGCTGCCGAGCTTCGCTCGGCTGGGCAGGTGAGGGCACCTCCACCCCATCACGCCAAAAGCAGGCGTGCTGGGAACCCCGGCCTGCCCCTACGTAAGCGCTTGGCATTCCCCTGAAGAGTCGCGGTGGTGTCGGCACCCACGTCTCGAACACCGCGAGACGTGGGGCACCCTGCGACACTTCTTTGGCCTACATTTGTGAATCGGAATTGAAAGTATCGGCGACGGCCTTCCAGTTCCCGTCGGGCTGCTTGGTGTAGACGGTCAGATACTTTCCCTTATCGGTCATGGTCTTCTTGGTCTTTGGATTGGTCATAGTCATGGTGTAGGTGCCCTCGGAATAGACCATGTCTCCACCCTTGGAGGCCATTGCCCGGGTGGACTGGAAAATCAGGGAAAAATTGGGATCGGCAAGAAACGGCACCATGGCGGCTCGAATGGCCGCCTTCCCGTTCAGGATGGGACCGCCGGGGTAGAGTCCGGAGCCATCTTCGGCAAAGTAGCTAGCCCACTTGTCGGGGTCCTTGGTCGCGGCGTCTTTAACCCAGGCGGCCTCGACGTCTTTCACCGCTTGCACGTCGGCGGCGCGCGTGTCAGGTGGCGGAGGGGGGGGAGTGGGGGCATTCGAGCAGGCGACGGCGAGTGCGACGAACGCCAGGCATACGATCAGCAAAGTGTTACGCAGCATATTCTCTCTCCTTTGGGAATGAAAACGGATCAGTATAGTCGAACTCTGCGATCTTCGATCTGCGATCCGGGATCTGGGATCCAACGGGCCGTTCGGGAGAGAGGGAGTCATTCCCGTGAACCGTCGAGGTAGTATCGGCACCCACGTCTCGAACAGCGCGAGACGTGGGGCACCCGACGGACATCCGCCCCATGCGGGGTTAGGCCGCGGCTTGTTGCTGATAGGCCGGTAGAAAGGCCTCGGCGACGAAGGTTTCGAACGAGGTCGGCGTGGTGTTGTGCGAAGTGCGGGGTTCGAGGGTCCGCATGTGTCCCAGGTTGAGGGCGTCCGCCATCTCGAGGATTAGTCCGACGAAATTGTCCGACATCCCCATCTGCACCATGGCGCCGCGAATCTGATCTGCGGGTGCCTGGATGTATCCGAGAGCGGGCTTGCCGATAGCCTTGCCGATAATGGCGGCAGCCTCGGTGTAATCGAGATCGCGCTGTCCCTGCAACTCGTGGGTCTGCTTGCCGCGGAAACCCAAGTGCAACAGGGCATCGGCGGCAGCCTCGCCGATGTCGCGGGTGGCGATCATGGGGAGTTTGAGGTCAGGGGCAACCGGTCCTATCGCAGACCCGGCCATGCGGATGGCGCCGACCTGGGGGAGCGTGTTTTCCATAAAATAGCCGGCGCGCAGATGGAGCACGTTCGAACCCTCGATCTGGTTGAGTTTTTGTTCGAGGGTGTGAAGGCCAACCACGGGCCCGGTACCGGTGTCTTTGTCGGCGCCGAAACTGCTGAGCGAAACAATATTTCTCAGGCCGGCGTTTTTTACTGCCGCGGCGATGGCATCGCTGACGGTCTCCTGATAACCGCGGAAGTCGTTACTGGTGGGATTGGGTGGAATCATGACGTAGGCCGCATCTGCCTTGTGAAAGGCCTTGGTGAGAGAATCTGCATTGGTTACATCGCCAATGAATGCCTCCGCGCCATGGGCTGCGAGAGTTTGTAAATTAGCTGCGTTTCTGCCGACGACTCGAACCTTTTCCCCGTGGGCAAGAAGGTTCTTCGCCACAATGTGACCAGTGTTGCCGCTTGCTCCAAGAACGACGTACATAGCTACCTCCATTTTTGGATTGGATGCGGCGGGCGGGATTTGGGCTTCACGCAGAAGGGCAGCCTGGCTGCGCTATACTTGGCGCTGCCACACCAGTTGAATCGGCTGAATTCATAGAACAAAACCGTCTCACGGAGGGGGAATCATGTATTACCGTCGCACACTTGTGCCTGTTTTTGTTTTCTTTGCTTTGATTACAGCCAAGGGGCAGATGGCCGCGCCTCCACTGCCAACGACGCCAAAGCGGCCGGTGGTGGACGAATACCACGGGGTCAAGGTCACGGACGACTATCGCTGGCTGGAAGACGGCAAGAGCCCCGACGTGGTGGCGTGGACGCAGGCGGAAGATGCGCACGCTCGCGCGATTCTGGATGCTGTGCCGATACGCGCCCAGATCCAGCAATTTCTGAAGAAATTGGTCGACGCGAGTTCGCCGAGTTTCTACGATCTGGAACGGCGCGGCGGCGTTCTGTTCGCCATGAATTCACAGCCCCAGAAGCAGCAGGACGTGCTGGTTACACTGCGGTCAGCGGACGATCTGGCGTCGAAGCATGTGGTGCTGGACCCGACGCAGATCGACGCCACAAATTCCACCGCGATCCAGTTCTACGTGCCTTCGAACGACGGCAGTAAAGTCGCGGTATCGCTGGCACAGGGGGGAACCGAATCGGGGACGGTGCACGTGTATGACGTGGCCACGGGCCATGCTCTTTCCGATGTCATACCGCACGTCACCGCTATTGGCGGGGGCAGTGTGGCTTGGGAACCGGACGGCAGCGGGTTTTACTACACCCGGTATCCGCGGGAGGGCGAACGTCCGGCACAGGACTTGAACTTCTATGTCCAACTCTACTTTCATAAACTGGGTACGCCGCTGAGCGAAGACACTTATGTGATGGGCAAGGATTTTCCGCGTATTGCGGAGGTCGTGTTCAGTAGCAGCGCCGATGGTAAATATCTGATGGCGATGGTCGAAAACGGCGACGGCGGCGATTATGAACATTTCCTGCGCGGCCGCGATGGCAAATGGACGCAGATTACGCACTTCGGGGATGGCATCAAGGCCGTGGCTTTTGGCAGTGACGCGCTGTATATGCTTTCGCGCGATCATGCGCCACGCGGCAAGCTGCTAAGGGTAGCGCTCTCCGCGCCGGAATTGAAGAATGCCAAGACGATCGTGCCGGAAAGCAAGGCGATCATTCAGGATTTTCGTTCCTCACTCGCTGGACAGCAGCCCAGTTTCGCGGCAACTGCTACGCGGCTCTATGTAACGGAACTTGTCGGCGGGCCGAGTGAGATTCGTATCTTTGATCATGAGGGGCGCGACCTGGGCACGGTTCCGGCCGAGCCGGTTTCAACCATCACGCAGATACTCCCGCTCGAGGGCGATGAAATTCTTTTCGGTAACACCAGCTACGTCGATCCGACGGCATGGTTCCGTTACGAACCGGCTTCGAAGAAGGTCACTGTCACTGCCCTGCGCGAGACGTCTCCTATCAGCATGGCCGATGTTGAGGTGGTGCGCGAGTTCGCGGTTTCGAAGGATGGAACGAAGGTCCCGGTAAACATATTCCGGCGCAAAGGGATCAAGCTCGATGGACAGCACCCGGCGGTGCTCACTGGCTACGGCGGATTCGACATAAGCATGACGCCGTTCTTCGATCCCGGGATTCTGCCGTGGCTGGACGCTGGCGGCGTGATGGCGGTGGCGAATCTGCGCGGCGGAGCTGAGTTCGGCGAGGAGTGGCACCGGGGCGGCATGCTCGCCCACAAGCAGAACGTCTTTGACGACTTCATCGCATCGGCCGAATTGCTGATCAAGTCGGGATATACAAATCCCGCGAAGCTGGGTATTCAGGGCGGGAGCAACGGCGGATTGCTGATGGGGGCAGTGCTAACACAACGGCCCGACCTGTTTCGCGCCGTGGTTTCGGTGGCGGGGATTTACGACATGCTGCGCTCGGAGACTACACAGAATGGCCAGTACAACACCACAGAATATGGCTCGGTGAAGGACGAGGCACAATTCAAGGCGCTCTACGCTTATTCTCCTTATCACCGCGTGCGGGAGGGTGTGGAGTATCCGAGCATTCTGTTTTTGGTAGGCGAGAATGATCCGCGGGTGGATCCCTGGCATTCGCGGAAGTTTACGGCAGCGCTGCAAGCGGCCAACGCTTCGAAAAACCCGATCCTGTTCATCAGCTTCTCTAATTCCGGACACGGCGGCATTGGTTCCGCAGAAGATCAGCGCATCGCGATGGGCACCTACATTCTGGAGTTCCTGTACGACCAGTTGGGGGTGAAGTGGGTGGCGCCGGAAATTGTGAAGTAGGGCGGGCTTGGCCCCTTGTTAGACCACAAAATACTTCGCCCCGGGATGATGAACCACGATCGCCGATGTGCTTTGCTCCGGCTCCAGCAGGAAGCCTGAAGTCAGGCGTACGCCTACGTTCTCTTCTGGCTTTAGCAGCGTGAAGAGCCTGGTCTGATCCTCCAGGTTCGGGCAGGCGGGGTAGCCGAAAGAATAGCGCGAGCCGCGATACTTCTGATGGAACAGATCGCGGATGTGCGGGGAGTCTTCGGCGGATATGCCTAACTCTTCTCGCATCTTCTTATGATGGAATTCGGCTAGCGCCTCGGCCGTCTCGACGCTTAGACCGTGGAGATAGAGATAGCGAGTGTATTCTCCGCCTTCGAAGAGACGCTGCGTTTCTATCGATGCCTTGGGACCGATTGTGACCAGGGAGAGGCCCAGGACGTCCATTTTGCCGGAGGAGGGCGCAGCGAAGAAATCGGAGATACACAGGCGGCGGCCTTCTTTTTGACGGGGGAAGGTGAAGCGGAGGATCTCTTTGGGCTGCGACGCGGAGTCAGTGGTGAACGGCCAAGGGCGGCGGCCGTCGCTACGTGAACTGGGGTCGTAGACTACTACGTCGTTGCCGTCGCCTTGGGCTGGGAAATATCCGTAGACTACTTTGGGCTCGAACCAGCCGGCGGCTATGACATCCTCTTCAAGCTTCTTTTTGATCGGACGGTATTTCTCTTCTACTAGCCTCGCGTAGTCTTCTTGCGACGCCGTCTTCAACTGCCATTGATTTTTGAAGAGAGCGGTGTCGTTGATGTACTGGAAGATTTCAGGCAGGTCGTAATTTTTAACGACGCGCACGCCCCAGAATGGCGGCTCGGGAATATTGGGCGCATCGGTGACTACTGCGCTGCGTTCGGAAAAGACCGGGCCGATCTCTTCGTCTACGGCTGCCGCCTTCGCATATTCTTTTACGGTTCGGCCATCCTGCAGGCGCGCTTCGCGCTTGCCGTCTTCTGATGCCAGATCCTCCATTACGTGCAGACCGGCGAAGGCGTCTTCTCCGTAGAACACCGCATTGGAATATTCGCGGCGCAGGTCGTCTTCTACGTACTTTCTGGTTAGAGCCGCGCCTCCGCAGATTACGGGGTAATCCAGCTTCTGGCGTTCCAGTTCCTGGATGACATACTTCATCTCCAGCGTCGACTTCACCAGCAAGCCGCTCAGGCCGATGGCGTCGGCCTTGTGCTCCTGCGCGGAGTGGATGATGACGTCGCCCGCCTGCTTGATGCCAAGGTTCACAACTTTGTATCCGTTGTTCGAGAGGATGATGTCGACTAGATTCTTTCCTATGTCGTGGACATCGCCCTTCACCGTAGCTAGAACGATGGTGCCCTTCTGCTGTGCGCCGGTTTTCTTTTCCATCTTCGGTTCTAAGTAGGCTACGGCGGCTTTCATAACTCCCGCGGAATCGAGCACCGAGGGCAACTGCATTTTGCGCGCTCCGAAGAGGTCGCCTACGGTCTTCATGCCGTCTAGCAGGACCGTGTTGATCAGGTCTAGCGGCTTGTATTCTCCGAGCGCTTCTTCCAGCAACTCTTCGAGGCTGCGCTTGGTTGGGCCATCGCCTACCGATTTTTCGCCGTTGATGATGGCGTACTTCAGCTTGTCTTCGATGGAGAGTGTTGCCACATGCGCGGTCGTCTGCGCCTGCGCTTTGCCTTTGACGCCCGCGAAATGCTGCATGTAAACCTGCAGCGGGTCGCCATTGGAGCGATCCTGATAAATCAGCTTGCGCGCCAGTTCCACTTCTTCCTGCGGAATTTTGTAGAGCGGATAAATCTTTGTGTAATTGACGATGGCAACGTCCAGGCCATTTTCTACTGCCTCGTGCAGAAACACCGAGTTCAGAACGCGGCGTGGATAGGCGTCGAGGCCGAAGCTTATGTTGCTTACGCCCAGCACGGTCTTCACTTCCGGCAGTTCTTTGCGGATGCGCTTCACTGCCTTTAGCGTCTCGATGCCCGCCGAACGGTATTCTTCCTGGCCGGTCGAAATCGGGAGGGTCAGCGCGTCGAAGAGCAAATCCACCGGACGGATGCCGTACTTTTTTGTTGCCAGATCGAAGATGCGATGCGCTATGGCTACTTTCTTGTCGGCTGTGAGCGCCATGCCTTCTTCATCTATCGTCAGCGCAATCACTCCGGCCCCGTAGCGTTTGGCCATGGGCAAGACTTTCGAGGTGCGCTTCTCGCCGTCTTCCAGATTGATGGAGTTGATGATGGATTTGCCGGGGATGCGCTTCAGGGCCTCTTCCACCACGTCGGCTTCGGTGCTGTCGATGAGCACGGGCGCGGGCACGCGGGTCGCGATTTTTTCGAGAATCGCGGAAATGTACCCCTTCTCGTCCTCGCCTACGATGGCGCAGCAGAGGTCGAGCATGTGCGAGCCTTCGTTGGCCAGCTTTTTTGCGAGCGTCAGAATGTCGTCGTACTTTTTGGCCTGCACCAGCTTGCGGAAATGATCGACGCGCGTGGTCGTGTTCATTTCCTCGGCCACGATCAGCGGCTTTGGCTCCAGATCTAACGGGACGGACGTGTAGGCGCTGGACGCTGCGCCTACCGGCTTCACATCGCGCCTGGCTGGCTCGACTCCGGAGACCGCGTCCACCACGGCTTTCAGATGTTCGGGCGTGGTGCCGCAGCATCCGCCTACGATTCTTACTCCGTAATCCTGAACGAAGTGTTTGTGGTAGTCGGCAAGTTCACGGGGAGTTAGCTTGTACACGGCGTGTCCGCCTACGTTCTGCGGCAGACCGGCATTGGGTAAAACCGAAATGTGCTTGGTGGAGTTGAGGCCCAGATAGCGGACCGACTCGTTCATCTCCGCCGGGCCGGTTGCACAGTTCAGGCCGATGATGTCGATGTCGTAGGGCTCGAGTGCGGTCAACGCTGCGCCAATTTCGGTGCCGAGCAGCATGGTTCCGGATTCTTGCAGTGTTACTTGAACTTGCACGGGCAAGCGCTTGCCGGCTTTATGCATTGCCTCGAGCACGGCGACAGTGGCAATTTTGGCTTGCAGTAGATCCTGGCAGGTTTCGATGAGCATCACATCTACGCCGCCCTCGATCAAAGCCGACGCCTGCTCTTCGTAGGACGCGAGCATTGCGTCCCAACCGATATGGCCTAGCGACGGTAGCTTTGTGGTTGGCCCCATCGATCCCGCGACGAATCTGGGTTTGTCTTTGGTCGAAAATTGCTGCGCTACTTCTCTTGCCAGTTGCGCCGCTTTCAGGTTGATCTCGCGAACTTTATCGCGCAGGCCGAACTCGCCCAAGACCAGGCCTGTGCCGCCAAAGGTATTCGTTTCGACGATGTCGCAACCTACGCGGAAAAAATCGGCGTGAATGTCGCGAATGATGTCGGGACGGCTGAGGACCAGGACTTCGCTGCAGTTCTCCTTGCCCCAGAAATCGTCGAGGGTAGGGTTGCGCGTCTGGATGTTGGTGCCCATGGCGCCGTCGTAAACTACGACGCGTTGCTTTACGAGTTGGAGAAAATCGGACAAAAAGTTCTCAGTTCTCAGTTCCCAGTTCTCAGTTTCACGTCCTCAGCGCTTGGGCTGAGAACCGAGAACCGAAAACCGAGAACTGGTCTATACGACAACGCCGGTCCCGCAGGACCGGCGTTTGGTGGAAAACTCTTGAACGTTGCTAGCTCCCCTTTACGCCGCCCGAATCAAGTTCCGATTTTGCGAACACCTGATTGTCTCCCATATGCGTGGGAGCTGGCGCCAGCATTTGTTCTTTGCGGTAAATCAGATTGCTGGCATTGAACGTCGCCAGCTCAAATCCGTGGCCGTGGGTAATGGCGTCGGTGGGACACGCCTCCACACAATAGCCGCAAAATATGCATCGATTGTAATCGATGTTGTAGACGCGGGCGTAGCGCTCGGCGCCTGAGACCCGCGTTTCAGCGGTGTTTTCCGCGGCCTCTATGTAGATGCAATTGGAAGGACAGGCGGCGGCGCAGAGGAAACAGGCTACACATTTTTCCAGTCCGTTTTCGTCGCGCTGCAGAACGTGCATTCCGCGAAAGCGTTCCTGGAAAACCGCGCCTTTGGTCGGGCCGGGACCGTCGGGATAATTTTCGACGATCGTGGGCTGAAACATTTCGCGCAGGGTAATGCTCATGCCCTGGGCAATGGCTCCGACATTTTTGATCACGGACATACTTTGGTATTATAGCGGATGTGGATGGAAGAAGGCGGCGCTATGTGGGAGAACTGCTCGATTTCAACACCGGCGACAAGACTCGTGTTACGAGCGCAGCCATGCGGCGGGTTCCAGAATCGGAGAGATGCAGCCCGTCGGATGTAGCACTTGAGTCACCGATGACATCTGAAAAACATCGCTTCGGGATCAGCCAAACACCGTATTTTACTGCCAAGCGACGCTGAATCTGGCCGTAGGCAATCTTGTTGGGCAACAGTGGCAACTCGAACATGACGACAGTGCGACCAGGTGCGTTCACCTTGGATAGGAGAGTCTCAAGTGCTTTCCCAAACTCGTCGGACGACACCCCCATCAGAAGATCATTCCCGCCCATTTCGATTAGGACAACGCCGTCTGCCGGCGTCAGTTTCTCTGCCATACTCAGCCCATCGCGCACCTGTGCGCCGGGCCTCGCTAGGTTTGTGACGAGTACTCCACTCGTTTGCTGAAGAACGAGCGGCCACGGGGAAACTCGGGAGTCAATTCCCGACGAGATTGAATCACCCATGACCACCAGATGATCGGTGGGCTTTCCCCTAATCACCGGTATCTTGCGGTGAGAAAACTCGATGGCCGTAAGAACGAGCAACAGCATCACCAGAACAATTGCCGAACTGCGTTGCAGTCTCACCCATGTTTGTGTCACTCCGGCATGGTTTGACGCGATAAACCATAGCAAGAACGCTGCGAGGAGGATCAGATCAACACCGATCGACAACGGCGGACAGGCCATCACGATCATCGCCAATGCCAGCCAAGCACCCGCGTTTCGCAGTCGGAAAGACCATGAGAACTTTAGAAACGGCGACACAACCATCGCGAGCAGAAGAATGACCACTCCGAGATAGAGAGACTCGCCTGACGCGAAGTACAAGGCGACACGGTTCATCGCAGAAATCGTATCAGGTGCGAGGCTGCTCCGAAGTGGATTGCAGTTGAAGCGTTTCTTTGGCTACCAACGATGGGGGGACTTTCGAGGACGTGGAAATCTTCTTCTGATCGTTGAAACTCTAGTGTGCGCCCCCTTCCCTAACGCGCAGACTTGGCGTTTCAAGCTATGGCCTCTCATGCCTTTCGATCTCTCCTTTTCGTTCTCTGCCTAATCCTCTGTAGTGGAGCTTTCTACAGCGCAGTCGCGCAGGAAGCGGGCAAATCTCGTCTTCCTTCTGCGCCTACCTCTAGTCGTGAAGACGGCAGCGGTGATCGCATCCATCGGCGCGACCCGCCATCTTGGAACTGGAACCGGCGGGGTCGGACTGTGCCGGGGGAATCGGCGGCGCGGCTGCGGTTTCGGGCTTACCAGCAGAAGATGGCGATGCGGGCGGCGCGGCCGGCGGAAAGAAACCCACCTGCATCGTTCCCCACACACCCACCCAAGCAGAGCTTGGGTGGGGCACCCGCGTTTGTACCCGCTTCGTCCTCAACAGGGTGGGTGCCGCTGGGACCGGCTCCGCTCGCTTCCGATGCTACCGGCGATGGAGGACAGAATTACAACTGGGTCTCGGGACGGGCTACTTCGGTGCTGATCGATCCTGCGGACGCTAGTGGAAATACGGTGCTGCTGGGCGGCGCGTTTGGCGGACTTTGGAAGTCTATGAACGCGGGAAACCTCAGTCCGGATCCCAATGGTCCTGGCTCGGTTGTCTGGGAGCCTTTGATTGACGATCAGCCTACGCTGGCGGTGGGCGCGATTGCTTTGCAGCCGGGCAACAGCAGCACCATTGTGGTTGGGACCGGGGAGACGAATAATTCGTCCGATTCTTCCTATGGGCTCGGAATTCTGCTTTCGACGAATGGCGGCACCACGTGGTCGAACATTACGGGGATAGGACAGCCTCCAGACCAGTCGTTTCTCGGCATCGGATTCAGCAAGATCGCGTTCAGCACGGCGAATCCTAACCTGGTAGTGGCGGCGACGGCGGGAGACAACGGCTTGTGCGTTGGCCTCGAAGGCGCGGCTGCGGGCAACAGTCCTCTTTCCTGCCTTGGCCCGCAGGAAGATGGGAACTCGACGGTTCGCGGTCTTTACTACTCGCTGAATGCTGGAGCGACCTGGAGCCGCGCAACGCTTTCGGACGGTTCGATTCCCGCTTCGGCTACGACTGTGATTTACAACGCGGAGAACGCGACGTTCTACGCTTTCATTCGGCGGCACGGGCTTTATTATTCGACGGACGGAGAGAACTTCACGCGGTTGGCTACGCAGCCGGGTGCGGGTTTGGCGTCGGCGAATTGTCCGGCGAGTTCGAACGCAACCTCTTGCCTGATTTATCGCGGCGAGTTCGCCGTGGTGCCGGGACGCAACGAGATGTATGTGTGGGTGGTCGATGTGCAGGGCGACGGCATCGATGGAAATCCGGTGCCCGCGGACGAGGGTATTTGGCAATCGCTAAACGGCGGAACTAGCTGGACGCAGATTCCGGACAACGGAATTACGAATTGCGGCGATGACGCGTTTGGGCCGGGAAACAGTGGCTGCGGCGTGGAAGAGGGTTGGTACAACCTGGCGTTGGCGGCGGTTCCCGATCCTCCGCCTCCGAATTCAACGGGAACGGATATCTACGCGGGAGCCGTCAATCTTTACAAGTGCACGCTGGAACCTGCCACGAGCACGACCTGTACGCAAGGCGATTGGATCAATCTAACCCACGTCTATGGCTGCGACCCGCTCGGCGCGCCGGCGCATGTGCATCCGGATCAGCACGGAATTGCGTTCATGGTGACACCGAGTAATCAGTCGCCCGGCTACTTCGCGCATGACGGAGGAATTAGCCGGACGCTGGATGGCTATTCCGGGTTGGAGACAGGTAGTTGCTCAGGGACGAACCAGTTTGACAGCTTGAGCCAGACGCTTGGCTCGATGACAGAATTCGTTTCTCTCTCGTTGCATCCGACCAACTCCGCCATTCTTCTGGGAGGATCGCAGAACACTGGCTCCCCAGATACCAGCACTGCGGGCGGCAGCACTACATGGCAGAATGCGCTCGGCGGGGATGGCGGATTCACGGCGATTAATCCCAGCAACCCGGACGAGTGGTTTGCGGCGAATCCGTACGTCACGATTATGAAGTGCGAATCGGGAACGGAGTGCAACGACTCTGGATTCTTCGAGGTCGTCGACTCGGCCACCCTGGGCGGAGATCAGGGAGCTTACGATACTCCCTATATTCTCGACCCGCAGAATAGCAGTGAAATGCTGGTGGGAACATGCCGGGTATGGTCGATCAGCACAAGCGGAACCGCTCCCGTGCAACTGAGCAATGATTTCGAGACGCTTGGGACCGGCGTGTGTACGGGGGACGAAATCAACCTGGTGACAGGGATAGCGGCGGGCGGCCCGCTCAGCGGCAGCGGCCATTCGGAAACGGTGTATGCGGTCACGAACGGATATGGGCCGCTGAGCGGGTCGCCTGGAGGCGAAGTGTGGGCTACGACCGACGCGGGCTTCACGTTGATGACGAATGTGACGGGGAATGTGAATCCGAACGGGTACGCGATTTCGTCCGTGGCAATGGATGCGTCGGTTGAGTCGGGCAACACAGCATATGTCGGGATCATGGGATTCAGCACGGCGGGGTATCCGACGTCGCACGTCTGGCAGACTACGAGTGCGGGCGCGAGTTGGGCCGACTGGAGCGGAACGGGACCGACGGCACTGCCGGACGCGCCGGTCAATACTTTGCTGGTCGACTCTTCGGTCACTCCTTCTCAGATCTATGCCGGCACCGACGTGGGCGTTTTTGTAAGCTCGGCGAGTTCTCCTGGTTGGAGCGAGGTTGGTCCCGCGCCGGGGGTGGGTGTATCGGGGTTTCTGCCCAATGCTCCAGTGACCGCGCTGCAGATTTTTAATCATGCGGGCATAAAAACGCTGGTGGCATCGACGTACGGGCGGGGGATTTGGAACTACGCGCTTGGACCGGACTTCACGATTGCGGTGACGGCCACTCCGGATACGACTTCGGTGAATCAGAACGTGACCTGGAACGGAACGCTGACGGCGGAGAATGGATACAGCGGGACCGTCACGCTGACTTGTACGGCGGGAGCTCCGGCGACGTGCACGTTTACGCCGCCGACCGTGACGCCTGCGGCCGGGGGCACAGCGTTTACGGTGACGCTCGGCAGCGCTACGCCAGGGACATTTAACTTTACGATTCAGGGAACGGACGGGATGCGGACCCATGCGACACCAGCGGAGACGCTGACGGTAACCGCGCCAGCGCCGGATTTTGCGATAGCGGTGACGGCGACTCCGAATACGACGACGGTGAATCAGGACGTAACCTGGAACGGGACGCTGACGGCCATGAATGGATACAGCGGAACTGTCACGCTGACTTGTACGGCGGGAGCTCCGGGGATGTGCGCGTTTACGCCGCCGACAGTGGCACCTGCGGCTGGGGGCACGGCATTTACGGCGACGCTCGGCAGCGCTACGCCAGGGACATTTAACTTTACGATTCAGGGAACGGACGGTACGCGGACCCATGCGACGCCGACGGAAACGCTGACAGTAACCGCGCAAACTGGGGACTTTACCTGGACGGACACGGGTAGCACTTCGGCGACGGTGGCGGCGGGACAGAGCGTTAGTTACACATTTTCGGCGGCTCCGGTGGGGGCTGGGACGTTTGCCGCCGCGGTGAGCTTTACGTGCTCGGGGCTGCCGGCATTGACTTCCTACACGTTCAGTCCGGCCTCAATTGTGGCAGGGGCGGGCACAACTACCGTGACGCTGACGGTTCGGACTACGGCTCCGAGTCAGGAAAAGAAGGCCGCGCCAGGCTGGGCTTCGACGGGCGATGGCCGTGGCTACCCATTCGCTTGCTTGGGGCTGGTTGGGATTTTAGCGCTTGGGAGACGCGGCAAGCCGCGTCTCCACGGGTGGTTCGTCATAATCTGCTTGGGACTGGTTTTGATGGCACTGACGTCTTGCGGCGCGGTCGCGGGGGGCAGCGGCGGCGGTGGAACGCCACCAGGGACGTCGCAGCTTACTGTGACGGCTGCGGAGTCGGGTGGAACGACGCATGGAGATGTGGTGACGCTGATTGTGCAATAAGTACCAAAATTTGTAGCGGGCGATTTGCAAACTTAGGGCGCGAAAGTGTACTGCTGCGTCTCGTGACGCTTGAGACGCTGGGTACCCGCGCCTTTTTTCTTTTCTTGCGCGTTCTTTTGTCACACCTTCCTGTTCTTGCGTCACGGCGGGGGCATACCAGGTGAGATAGGATCATCTGCGGTGAGGCTGCCGTGCTGTGCACGGCTTGGACGGGCGAGGGCGCCCGTCCCTACACGAGCAACTCCACCCAAACTTATGACTTACGACATTGCGGTAATTGGTGGCGGGATTGTTGGGCTTTCGTTTGCCATGCAGGTGAGCGAGCAGTTTCCGCGGGTGCGGGTGGTGGTTCTGGAGAAAGAAGCGGGACTGGCTCGGCACCAGACGGGACACAATAGCGGGGTCATCCACAGCGGCGTTTATTACAAGGCGGGATCGCTGAAGGCACGGCTGTGCGTGGCGGGGGCGCGGGAGATGGTGGAGTTCTGCGCGCGTCACGGGATTCCGCATGAGGTTTGCGGGAAGTTGATTGTGGCTACCAACGCAGCGGAGACGGCGCGGTTGGATGTTTTGTTGGCGCAGGGCAAGGCTAACGGGTTGGAGGGCTTGCGGCTGCTGGGCCGGGACGAGATGCTTGAGTTTGAGCCGCATGTGGGCGGAGTCTGCGCACTCCATGTGCCGTGCACGGGGATTACGGATTATTCGGTAGTGACGGCTAAGTATGCAGAGATCGCGACGGGATGCGGGGCGGAGGTTAGGACGGACGCTGGGGTTGTGGGATTCGACAGTTCCGGAAGTGCGGTCGTGGTACGAACCCGGGCGGGAGATTTTTCGGCGCGCTATGTGGTGAATTGCGCGGGGCTGTATAGCGATCGGGTCGCGCGCATGGCGGGAGACGATCCGCAGATGATGCTCGTGCCGTTTCGCGGAGAATATTACGATCTGGCGACGGCGCGAAAGTCGCTGGTGCGGGCGCTGATTTATCCGGTGCCTGATCCCAGGTATCCGTTTCTGGGCGTGCATTTCACGCGGCGGATTCAGGGGAACGTCGATGCCGGGCCGAATGCGGTGCTGGCGTTTCGGCGCGAGGGATATCGCTGGCGGGATTTTGATTTGGGCGAGACGATGGAAGTGTTTCTGGATCCGGGATTTCGGACGATGGCGCGGCAGCACTGGAAGAATGGGCTGGGGGAATTTCGGCGGTCGCTGCGGAAGCGGGAGTTTGTGCGGTCTTGCCAGCGGTTGGTACCTGAGGTTCGGATGGAAGACATGACACCGGGCGGGTCGGGAGTGCGGGCGCAAGCGGTGGGCGCGGATGGCGCGCTGGTGGATGATTTCCGGTTTGTGGGGCGAGAGCGGTTTTTGCACGTGCTGAATGTGCCGTCTCCGGCGGCTACGGCTTCGTTGCCGATCGGGCGGGAGATTTTGAAGATGGTGCCGGCGGGGATTGTGGGGTCATTTGCAAAAGCTTAACCACTAAGGGCACCAAGTCACACTCAGGAAAGACCACGAAGGCGGGACTCAATCGGCTCGCAACACTTCACGTGCTTCGTGGTTCTCGCACGTGGTTTATTCTGGGACTTCTTATTTATAGCTGATTTGGAGAATGCACATGGCGCAGAGTTTGAGTTCAAAGAAGAAAGTGGCGGTTTTGGGTGCGGGAAAGATGGGAACGATTCTGCTGCAGTCTCTCTTGCGGGATGGGTTGCTGTCGCCTGCACAAAGCTGGGCTACGGTGGCGCATCCGGAGCGGGCGCGGATGCTGAAGGAAAAGCTGAAGGTGCACGCGGGGACTGACAACTCGGAGGCTGTCAAGAATGCGGACATTATTTTTCTCTGCGTGAAGCCGCAAGTCGTGGTCGAGGTGGCGCGGGAGATTCGCGCGCACTTGAGCGGAAAACAACTGGTGATTTCTCTGGCGGCGTCGGTCCCGACCGACATGATTGAGCGGGCGATGGAGAAGGAAGTGCCCGTGGTGCGGGCGATGCCGAACACTCCGTGCGTGTTGGGTGCGGGCATGACGGCGTTGTGCAAGGGGAAGTTCGCGACTCGGCAGCATCTGGAAATGGCAACGAAGTTTTTTGATGCGATGGGACGGACGGTGGTCGTCGACGAAAAACATATGGACGCGGTCACGGGATTGTCGGCGAGCGGTCCGGCGTATATCTACATCATTTTGGAATCGCTGGCGGAAGCGGGCGTGAAGGTAGGGTTGCCGCGTGATATCGCAACGCTGCTGGCGGCCCAAACAACTATGGGCGCGGCGCGTGTGGTGCTCGAGACCGGGGATCATCCGGCCCTGCTGAAGGACGCGGTGACTACTCCGGCGGGATGCACGATTGACGGCATCATGGAATTGGAAGAGGGCAAGCTGCGCGTCACTTTGATCAAGGCAGTGGTGAAGGCCGTGCAGCGGGCTAAGGAGTTGGCGTTTTCGTAGAGCGGATGCGGGCTTGAACGACGGCCAACTACACTTTGACGGAATCCCTGCGTTCGGCGGGGACATATTTGACGGCCGCGGTCCGTTCCAGTTTGTCCCAGGCGAAAGGACGACCCTGGATGGCTCGCTTCAGGGTGCGGAACAGAACAATCGAAAAAACCTGGCGATAGGCGAAACGCTGCAACCAAACCTGGCTTAACAACCAGGCGTCTTCGCGGGCTTCGGGCTGGCGGCGTTCCAGCGCGAAGGCCAGCGCCGAGGCTAAGAAATCAATTACCAGGAACGCGACAAAGAAAAGCAGCAACCGCTGGAAGCTGGCGGGATCGGTGGATTCAGGATGAAAGTGTTTCTGGATGAAATACCAGATGACGCCGACCACAAACATCACATCAATAAAGGGCGAAACTAGCGGAAGCAGAATCTGGAAGATGAGGATGTTGGGAAGCGCGACGAATCCCAAAGCGCCTTTGCGCGCGAACACGCCCTTATGCTTGAAGACAGACTGCAGGATTCCGAAAGACCAGCGAAAGCGCTGGCGCATGAGCGCATTGGCGGTGGTCGGAGCCTCGGTGAAGGCGAGCGCCATATCTTCGTATTCCACACGATAGCCGCTGCGCAAGAGCGCCATGGTCAGATCGGCGTCCTCGGCAACGGTGTCGACGTGGTAGCCACCGGCTTCGCGAACCAGTTCGGTGCGCCACGCTCCGATCGCACCCGGCACCACGCTCACCGCGCCCATAGTGTTGAGCGCGCGGCGCTCGAAATTCTGGCTGGTGATGTATTCGAGCGCCTGCCAACGCGTCCACAGGTTCACGCGGTTCCCCACTTTGGCATTGCCGGCCACGGCGGCAACTTTCGGATTGAGGAAATGCGGCACCATGCGGGCGATAGCGTCGGGAGCAATGATGGTATCGGCGTCGATGCCGACAAAGATTTCCGCATCTCCGATGTGCTCTAGGCCAAAGTTCAGCGCCTCGGCTTTGCCGCCGTTGGGCTTGGTGAGAATCAAGACGCGACCTGCGGCTTCTTCGGCGGCGAAGGCGCGGCGGGAGATCTCCAAAGTACGATCCTTGGAACCGTCGTCGATGACGATGACGCGCAGATTCGGATAGTCGGAATCGAGCGCGCCCTGAATGGTGCGCTCGATAACTTTCTCCTCGTTATAGGCGGGGATGAGCACCGCGACCTGCGGAAGATAGGCGGCAATCTGCTCGGGCGTTCCATAGACATGCGAGCGGAAGCGGTCATAGATGGCGAGGACGCCGACGGAAATCAGACGCCCAGTCATCAGAATGTCACCCAGGAAAAAAATCAGCGCGATGCCCGCCATGGTGGCGCTGAAGAGCCCGAAACCAATCCAATTCAGGAGCGCGGACCAATACTCGCCGGTGCGAAGCGGCGGCATGACATCGGCTTTCGTTTTGCCCATCAACTGGTAGACGGGCACGAAATCAAATCCGCGGGCACGAGCGCCGTCGATAATCAACGGGAGAGCCAGCACAGTTCTTTCGCGGTTACCACCGCCATCATGCATCAGAATAATGTTGCCGCACTGCGAATCGTTAGGCTGGCAGGGCGGCAGGTGGTCGAGCACGCGGGCCGCGATTTGTTTTGGCGTCAATGGAGGATCGTCGGTCCAGTCGCGCGTGTCGATCTTGTTTCCGATGGTGACATAGCCAAGGCTTTGCGTGACTTCGAGCGGCTTCACCTGATCTTCTGTATCGGGCTCGGCATCAACGGAGTACGGCGGACGAAACAGCGTGCTGCGAATGCCCAGTTGGCTGGCAAACAATTGTTCGGTCAGGTTGAGCTCCACTCTCATGTAGCTGGAGCCAATCGAGCTGATATCGGGATGGGTGAAAGTGTGGTTCCCGATTTCATGGCCTTCCCGGTAAATGCGCTTGGTCAAACCGCCAAATTTTTCCGCTTGAATACCGATCAAGAAGAATGTTCCGGGAACATGTTCGCGTTTGAGGACATCGAGAATTTTCGGGGTCCATTGCGGATCGGGACCGTCGTCGAAGGTGAGGGCGAGATGATTCTTGCTGGCCCCATAGCGCGCCACACGATAGGGCTCAGGCAGACTCTTGAACTCTTCCCCGTCGATGAGGCCAGTCTTGTTGTCGATGGTCAACTCGCGCACGCCGTTGGTGGGGCGCGCTTCGATGTGCAGGATTTCACCGCTGCCCTCCATATCGACGTCCTGGCCGGGCGGAACATCCTTCAAGCGATCGGACGCATTGGCTTCTCCTGGCATATCCCAGACTCGCCACAAGGAACGATCCTCCGAACCGAGCCGCCACAATGCGAAGGTTTGTATGCCAACTGTTTGGGCGGCGCGCATCTCGTTCAAAGCCGTCACCGCGTCTAGAAACCAGACATGGTGGCGGAAGTGATCGTCGTCTTCGTAGCTGAAGTGCGGGTTGAGCGCGTCGCCATCAAAATCAACATCTTCTTCGGAGTCTCGCGCTCCGAGCCAGGCATCCTGCACGGAAACGCTCTTGTCCGCCTCGCTGGGAGGAAGCTTGCCTTTTTCCGGCCGATCGACCCAGTCGTAGCCGTAGTTGCCGATGGCGCAGATGAGTTTCTGTTTCGGAATCTCTTCGATAGCGGCATCAAGGTTATCCGTGAACCAATCTTGCGAAGCGACGGGACCGGGGGCTCCGCCGGGAAAGTGCTCGTCGTAGTTCATGATGACGACACCATCGGCGGCGGCAGAGATGGCCTTGTAATCAAAATCTTCGTTGCGCACCTGAACGCTGACGTACAGCTTCATCCCCTTAGCGTGCAAATCAGATGCGAGCTCGTTCAGCAGATCCACGTATCCCGGCTGGCCTCGCTTGGGAAAGGATTCGAAGTCGATCATCAGGCCGCGAAAATGATCGGTGGCGAGAAAAAGCGCGATCTCTCGGCGAAACCTGGCACGAGCGTCCGGATCATTCAAAAAATCGGCGACGTTGGGAACAAAATCGGTGCCGTCAAAATTCTGCACCACCGGAAACACTTCCATGTCGGTATCTTCCGCTTTCAGAAACGGCATCACTTTGTCATCCACGGGATGAACTTTATTGCCCTGAATCACGTCAAACATGGCGTTCGTTTCCGAATCCACGGCTTGGAGATGGCCATCGGGGCTGAGCACCTGCAGCCAAGTCGGAAAAAGAAGATCAATCTGGCGCGCATATTCGCGCAACGAAGAGAAGCTGGCCGCGTCCCAGGCGACATAGAATGCGGCCCGAACACCCTGCTCGGAATTCAGCGTGAGTTGCGAAGGAGCTTTGTGAGTCTGGTGGCGATGTCCGGTGCGGGCGAGAGTGGCGAGGCGGCGTTTCTCGCGCGCTTTCGTCTTTTCGTCTTCTATCAGAGGGTGGTAAGGACGCTTTTGTGTGAGCCAGGCAAGGTCAGGCAGAGGCTCACTGCGCAGGGCGCTGTAGATGAAAAAGATTACCAGCAAAGAAAAAGCCAGCGCGGCCGCGTCAACCAAGCGGCGAATGCGGCGCCAGCGAGCTTGCAAGGGATCGTAAAAAACCTGTTTCGCCATCTCGTTGTGGTGTATTCATCCTAAGGGGGGAGCGGCAGGGGGTCAAACCCAGTTCTCAGTTCTCAGTTGTCAGTTGTCAGCTCTC
Source organism: uncultured Acidobacteriaceae bacterium (assembly GCA_963785265.1). GTDB lineage: Bacteria > Acidobacteriota > Terriglobia > Terriglobales > Acidobacteriaceae > Acidiflorens. Next base: position 650,148 of record CAWAUN010000002.1, read on the forward strand.
AGTGAGGATTGCCGTTCACCGCGCCGCGAGGACATGGCACGGGTGCGATATATTCCCAACGTGCTCACTTTGGTCCGCGAACATCGCAGTTGGTTTTTGGGAACCCTACTGGCCGGCCTGGTTTTGCGACTGTTCTTCTTCGCCTATTTCCCCATGGTCACGGATGATTCGCGCATTTATGCCGATCTCGCCAGCAACTGGCTGCAACACGGCATTTACGGGCAGACGCAAAACGGCCCGCCGGGGGCAGGTACCGCGGTAAGTGTAAAGATCGTTCCGGCCGATACGCGGCTGCCGGGATATCCGGCGTTTCTGGCCGTGATCTTCTGGCTATTCGGAGTGGGCAACCTCAAGGCGGTACTGCTGATGCAGGTTCTTTTCGACTTGGCCACTTGCCTGGTCGTTGCCGACCTTGCCCGCCGCGTGGTTTCTGAACACGCGGCCGTGGTCGCATTTTTGCTCGCGGCGCTGTGTCCATTTCTCGCAAACTACGCTGCCGCCGAGCTCACCGAGACATTGGAGATTTTCTTCACCGCTCTTGCACTTGATGCCGCGGCCGCCGCTCTGAATCGAATGGACTGTGGTGCAAGCGCGCACAAGCTTTGGGCCGCGACTGGGGTGGCGATTGCTGCCTGCATCCTGCTGCGTCCCGATGGCGGCATCCTGTTAGCGGCGGTCTTGCTGTATGTGGCGGTGGCAGCCCCTAAAGGGGGCGCTGACTTCGGGGAACGAACGGCGTCGCTAAAGCGATGCCCTGATACGAAGCCACAAACACGACAGCCGCTGCTCGATTCGAAACCAGAAGCGCGACGGCCGCTGCCCGACACGAAACTGCAAACGCAACGACATAGAAATTTCGATTTTCTTGGCAACGCTCTCGTTGGTGGAGTCCTCGTCGCAATGTTTGCGCTTGCGCCTCTGGTTCCCTGGACAATGCGCAATCTGCATACCCTTCATCATTTCCAGCCGCTGGCTCCGCGTTATGCCAACGATACGGATGAACTTGTCCCGCGCGGTTTCAATCGCTGGGTCAAGACCTGGATCGTCGACTACGTGTCGGTGGAAGAAGTTTACTGGAACGTTCCTGGCGACAAGATTGACCCGGCGAAGCTGCCGTCACGCGCGTTCCAAAACGCGGCGGAAAGGGACGCAACGCTGGCTGCGACCGCTGACTACAACGAGTCGCAGGACATGACTCCGGAACTGGATGCGCGCTTCGGACAGTTAGCGGCGGAGCGGATTCGCGCCCATCCCGTTCGCTACTATGTTGCGCTGCCCGCGTTGCGCGTGGCGGATATGTGGCTGCGCCCGCGAACCGAGCTTCTCCCCCCCGATCCGCGCTGGTGGGAATTCAACGACGACGCGAAACACTCAGTCGTGGCAGTTGGGTTCGGCTTGCTGAACCTGGCGTACGTAGCGGCAGCGGGCTTGGTGATCTTTCGTCTAGCGATCTTGCATCGAAGGTCCCGCGGAGAGTCCGGCGGGCCATCTGGAATTCGCTGGGCGGGATTGCTGGTCGGCTTCCTGTTGCTGCGCTCGGCATTTCTGGGAAGTGTGGAAAACCCGGAACCGCGCTACACCCTGGAATGCTATCCCGTCATTATTGTGCTGGCATCGGCGTGGCTGGCGGGGCTTGGAAAAAAATCAGCGGATCCTAACTAAGGGGAGAGTCGGTCATGCGGAAACGCGTGCGGACATGCTCGGACAGCAGTCGAATGGCCTCGCGATTCCCCACGGGATCGGCCTTAGCCAGGTAACTCATCGCTTCCACCAGCATCTTCTGGCCGTCGACATAGCGGGGATCGGTGGTGCGCTCGCGCTTCGGGCGCGACAAATCGGGAGGGACCGGAATGGTAAAAACTTTCGCCATGCGCACTCAACTTTCGGAGGTTCTTTGGCAGTATATAGCCGCGGCCAGTCTTTTTCAGCTTGATTCTATTGGTTCCGATTTTCTTTGATCCTGGGGCAGCCAACCAGCCACCCGTAACGCATACGCTTCCAGCCCTTTGTCATCCCGAACGAAGTGAGGGATCTGCATTCCGGCGCAAAATGCAGATCCCTCACTTCGTTCGGGATGACAAATTAGCGAAAGGTATCTTGCGGCCTATCCTTGCGGCGAAACAAACTTGGTTTTCTTGGTGGTCTTCAGTTTAAACACGTCCTCGGGAAGCTTTTGATTGATTTTTATATCGGAATATTTAGCCAGGCGGTAGTCGCCGTCCGGCTCAAAAAACTGCTGCTGCACCGAAACTCCGCGTGCCGGGTCGATCCACAGCCAAATGCGCGCGATGTTGTTCCGCAAACGGTCAGACTTCGGAATCAGCTCCAGTTTGCTGGCTGCAATGCCGCCAAGGGTCTCGGTCGCCACGAACCTAACACCATAGGACTTGAACAAATCGCGGCCGCTGCCGCCGAAACCAAGCACCAAAAAGCTCTCGACGTCGCTGCGATTCTTGCCCGAACTGTATTCGTTGACCTGGTCAATTTTGGGCTGGTAGACCTGCACTTTGCCGCCACTATAGACGACGTACTTCTTGTCGGGTTCGGCAAAGTCGGCGGCCATTTGGATTTCGTCGCCTTCGCGGCGGAAATAAATCCTGCCCTTCTCCGTCTCGATTTCATTGATGACTTTCTGGTATTGGTCCCAGACGACGCTCGCTTCAGTGGTTTTGAAGTTCTTGGCGGCAGCATCCATCTGGGCAAGGACGTGCTCCAGCGCAGGGGATTCGCCAACAATCTGCGCCGAAGTGACCCCGGCGAACAACCAAACGATGACGACCGTCTCAAGAAAAAGTGTTTGGAGCGGAGTCTTCATTCGAGGAAATTCAATTTGAACGTCCAAGCCTTGAGAATCTGAACCTTGAAACCTGGCCCTCTTATTCCTTTTCCACCCAGACCTTATAGCTCTGCAGATGTCCCGAAACATCTTTGACCGTTTCGACATTCGTGATAGTAACCGCTCCGGAAATCGGCTCGATAATGCGCTCCAACTGCTGGCGAACGTCTCCGCCAGCGGACGTATCCACCGCCGAGGCCTGGACCTGATAAATGAGCTCGCCCTTCGCCCCAGGAACCACGACCACGCCGGTAAGATGCGGAATGTGCTCGACCGGTTTGTCTTTGAAGTTGATGAAATGCGGCGAAACAAAAATAAAGAGGAGAATCAGCGTGACCATGATGTCGTAGTGCAGACTACCCCGCTCGTACGACCAGAGAATGTATCCGCGGATTGTGCGCCAGATCGCGCCCATGGGAGAGACAGCGTTATCGAACGTCGCCGAGGCTGCTTCGGATCGTTGCAAGTGTATTTGCGAATTCATAGGATGGCAAATCTCCGGCTACCTCAACGTAGAGACGGGGCTTGCCCCGTCTCGGCTCGCAGCATCTCGGGCGCTGCGGGAGACGCGGCAAGCCGCGTTCCTACGGAACACGCGCGGGAATGCAGTCAGTCCCCATATACGGCTGCAGCGCCTCCGGAATACGCACGCTGCCGTCGGCTTGCTGATAATTCTCGACGATCGCAACCCATGTTCGTCCTACCGCCAAAGCGCTACCGTTCAACGTATGCAGAAACTCCGTCTTGCTTTTGCCTTCGGGACGATAGCGAATATTCGCTCGCCGCGCCTGAAAGCTTTCGAAGTTCGAACATGAAGAAATCTCGCGAAACAGATTCTGTCCCGGCAGCCAGACCTCGATGTCATAAGTCTTGGCCGAGGAGAATCCGATATCGGCAGTGCACAACGTCATCACGCGGTAGTGCAGGCCGAGTTTCTGCAGCACGGTCTCGGCGTTGTGGGTCAGCTTTTCGAGTTCTTCGTACGACGTCTCGGGGCGGGAAAACTTCACTAGTTCCACTTTTTGAAACTGGTGCTGGCGAATAATTCCGCGTACATCTTTTCCGTACGAACCAGCTTCACTGCGAAAGCATGGAGTATAGGCGGTCAGGCAGACTGGCAAGCGCGCGGCGTCCAGCACTTCGTCGCGATAGAGATTTGTTACCGGAACCTCGGCGGTTGGAATCAGCCACAGATCTTTCTCTCCGTGCGGCACGCGAAACAAATCCGCCGCGAATTTCGGCAAATTTCCCGTGCCATACAACGACTCGGAGTTCACCAGATACGGCGGAAGCACCTCGGTGTAGCCGTGCTCGCGCGTGTGCAGATCGAGCATGAAGTTGGCGAGAGCCCGCTCCAAACGCGCGCCCAGCGCCCAGTACACGGCAAAGCGAGCGCCTGACAACTTGGCGGCGCGTTCCAGGTCGAGGACTCCGAGCGCTTCGCCAAGCTCCCAGTGCGCCTTGGGTTTGAAATCGAATTGCGGAGGCGTGCCCCAGCGGCGTGCTTCCACGTTATCGGCTTCGCCCTTCCCAACCGGAACACTGGCGTGAGGAATATTAGGAATCGAGGTCAGAATTTCGCGCAAGCGCGCTTCCTGTTCGGCTGCCTTCTTTTCCGACTCCGCAATCTGCTCGCGCAGTTCTTTGGTTTCGTTGATTTGCGCCGAAGCGTCCTGCCCGCTTTTCTTGAGCTTGGCAATCTCCTCGGAAGCGCGGTTGCGGCGCGCCTGCAGCGTTTCGGCTGCGGTGATGGCCTGCCGGCGCTCGCTATCGATGGCGTGGAAGTCTTTCAAAACTTCCGCTGGATTCATTCCGCGCTGGCGCAGCTTTTCTTCCACCAGCGCGAGGTTGTCGCGAACAAAATTCAGATCGAGCATTCTGCTTTAACTTTAGCTGAAAAGTGCGATTCCGTGCACGCACGCGTTGGGACAAACGCCCTCGTCTGTCCCGAGCGCATCTCGCCCTGCGTTCGTTGGCTATCCTCGCATGCGAGTGGCGGGATTTCGTCCCGCGGACAAACGAGGGCGTCTGTCCCTACGTGGACCTTGCCTATCCTGTAAACTAGCTCGCAATGAGACTTCCCCGCTCTCTATCTGTGATCTTGCTGTTGCTCGGCCTGACTGCGACCGCGTTCGCGTCCGCTTACAACGCCCGGCCCAAGCTGGTTGTCGTCATCGTCATCGATCAATTTCGCGGCGATTATCTCGAACGCTATCGCGATCAGTTTGGCGACGGTGGGTTTCGCGTGTTTCTCGATCGCGGCGCTTATTTCACCGATTGCAATTACGATTACGCCAACACCCGAACCGCTCCCGGACACGCAACGCTCTTCACCGGAACCTACACCAGCGGACACGCCATCGTTGCCAACGAATGGTGGGACCCACAGAAAAAGAAGCGGGTGACGTCGGTCGAAGACGACGCGACAAAACTCGTCGGAGTCGCCAGTAGCGGTCCCGGCGCGTCTCCGCATAACCTCTTGAGCGACACCCTCGGAGACGAACTGAAACTGGCCACGGGCGGCAAAGCCCGCGTTTTTGCCATCTCTCTAAAAGATCGCGCCGCAGTGCTGCCAGCCGGGTTTTCTGGCGACGGCGCTTACTGGATCGATCCCAAAAGTGGTGACTGGATTACGTCGACTTACTACCGCCCAGACCTTCCGGAGTGGGTGCGTAATTTCAACAGCGGCCACCGCGCCGAAAAATACTGGAATCGCGAGTGGCGAGATCGAGAGAAAGACGGCGACGGAAAAGTTCTCGGCTCGACCGCGCCGCGAAGTTCCAAAGACAAAGACGGCACACCTGCCGGGTTCTACGAGGTTGTCGGTTCCACTCCCTTTGCCAACGATTACCAGATGGAATTCGCCAGGGAACTCGTTGTGTACGAGAAGCTGGGCACGGGCTCGGCGACCGATCTGTTGGTGATCAGCCTTTCGGCGAACGATATTCTCGGCCACCAGGTTGGGCCCGACTCCCCACAAATGCGCAGCATGGCGCTCGAACTCGACCGGAGTCTAGCGGATTTCTTCGACTTTCTCGGTCATCAGATCGGGATGGCGAACGTGTGGATGGCGCTCTCCGCCGATCATGGCATCGCTCCTCTGCCGGAATTCGCAAAAACTCTTCGTCTGCCGGCTGCCAATCTCGATGCGAAAACTTTGCGCGAAGAGATTAATTCCCTGCTCTCGAAAAAATACTCCAAGAAAGCCGACTACGTGGTCGACCTCGACTACCCGGTTGCCTGGCTGAACGAAGACGCATTCGCCGGGCTCTCCCTCGAACATAAGGAATCAGAGGATGAAGCCTCCGTGGGCGAGGCCATGAAAGAAGTGGGATTGGCTGGATACTTTACCAAATCACAGTTGGCGCGAGGAGAAGTTCCAGCCACCGAAGTTGGGCGCCGCTACGCTCACAGCTACTCGCCTGAGGGCGGTTGGTATGTGATAGGAATCCCGCGTCCGTTTCAGGTCGGAATCACGAAGGGTACCGATCACGCAACGCCTTTCTCGTACGATACCCATGTGCCGCTCGCGTTCTATGGCCTCGCCTTTCAGCCCGGAACTTACCGGACGCACGCTGAGCCGGTCGATCTCGCAGTCACGCTCGCTTCCTTGCTCGGAATCAACGCACCGGCCGCGGCCACGGGACGAGTGCTGACCGAGGCGCTCGCACCGGCGCATCATTCGGTATCTTCGCCGACCGCGCCGTCATCCGTACAACCCACTGCGGCGCCCACTGGGGGGATGCAATGACTCCTGTCGCCCATCCCGACTTGAGCGTCAGCTTTGCCGGCATCGAACTGAAGAATCCGATCATTGCCGCTTCCGGAACGTTCGGCTATGGCATCGAGTTCGAAGATATCGTGCACCTCGACCGGCTTGGCGGATTGGTGGTCAAAGGTCTCTCCAAGGAACCGATGACCGGAAATCCTCCGCCGCGATTGTTTGAAACTGCCGCCGGAATGCTGAATGCCATCGGCTTGCAAAATATTGGCGCACCTGCGTTTCTCACGGAAAAACTCCCCGGGTTGCGCGAGAAGAAAAATGTCGTCGTGTTCGCCAACGTCTTCGGCTACACCCGCTCGGATTACGAGGAGACGATTGAGATCCTGAATCAGGGCGAAGGCATTGCGGCGTACGAAATCAACGTATCCTGCCCGAACACGGCGCACGGCGGCATTCAGTTCGGCAGCGATCCGCACCTGCTCGATGAGGTCGTACGAACAGCGAAGCGCGTGGCGAGGCGGCCGATCATCGTTAAGCTTTCGCCCAATGTGACTTCGATCGCGCTCATGGCGCATGTGGCCGAGGAAGCAGGAGCTGACGCCATCTCCCTGGTCAATACGTTTCTAGCGATGGCGATTGACCCGGAAACGCGCCGGCCACGCATTGCGAATGTCACCGCGGGTCTGTCCGGTCCGGCCATCAAGCCGATTGCGCTGCGCATGGTATATGACGCGGCTCACGCTGTGAAAATTCCGGTGATCGGCATGGGTGGAATTACGACGCCAACCGACGTTGTGGAATTCATGCTGGCAGGAGCAAGCGCGGTTGAGGTGGGAACGGCTAGTTTCTTCGATCCGGTGGCGACCGAAACTCTGGTGGAAGAGTTGACCGACTACTGCCGCGAACACCGCATCGAACGGCTGAGCGACCTCACGGGGGGAATGCTGACTGATTAAATCTATTTTGTAATTTTGTAATCGGGTAATTTGGTAATTTAAGATCGGGCGGCTTTTCAAATTACCAAATTGCCAGATTACCAATTTACAAAATCCACCTTCTATCGTCCGCTGGCGTGCCAGATCGATCCCGGGGATTGATAGTTCAGCCCTTCACCCCACACCACGTGCGTGTCGCCGTGGTTGTCGATGGCGAGGCCGAAATAATCTCCGAAGGGAAAGCGGAAACCTTCCTCACTGATATAGCGATAGTCCGGCACGTAGCCTGAGATTCGTATCTCTTCTCCCCAGGTCGCGCCGCCGTTGCTGGAACTTCGATAGTAGGTGTTCCAGTACTGAGAGTCGCGGGTAGAGCCGCGCTGATCCATCCACGCGATGCGGACGTCGCCTGCGTTTCCCGCGACGATTGCCGGAAAAGCATGTTCCACGCCGGCGCCGGCGGCGGAAACACCGCTGCGCGGCAGCCAGCTTTCGCCGCCGTTGGTGGACGATGAGAAGTAAATACGCTGCGGACCCAGCGCGCTGCTGCCCGCGCTCCAGAGCGCGTAAAGAGTTCCATCCGCATCCGACGTTAGTGAGACTTGCGCGCCCAGATAGGCTTCGCCGCAATCTTCGTCTTTGCAGTCGGGCGCTGCCGCGGAAACGTCGAGCAGAGTTGGCGTCCACGACTTGCCTGCATCCGCTGACTTCGCGACATATAGGTTCACGGAGCCGCGCGCTCCTCCTGCCTTCGAGTAGGACGCCCACGCTAGATACGCATTGCCAGCGGGATCGACCGTGGCCGCGCCCAGCAGCGACCATCCCGGACGGCTCTCGGCATTCACGCGCGTCGGGGTAAAACTGCGACCGCCATCCTGCGAGGCCGCTACCCAAACTTCTTCTTCATGATTGAACGCTACGTAGACGCTCTGGCCGCGCACCGCGAGGGCCGGTTTATCGAGTTCCACTTCGCTGCGGACCGCAATCGTAAAATTCCACGTCGCGCCGGAGTCAACCGACTTGGCGAGCACGACTGCGCGTTTCCCCGCCTGCAGCCACGCCGCATAGACAGTGTGCCGGTCGGCGGGGTCGACGGCAATCTGGGCGTCAAACTGACCCGAACCCGTGTCGAGCATCACGCGCGGAGTTTGCCAGGTCTTGCCGTTGTCAACGCTCGCTACCAGCAGCATGGTAGGTACGCTGCAGTCCTTGCAATCGGCCAGATGCCCGTAGTGCGGATAGAGAACGTAGATCCGTCCCGAACCATCGGCGGCAACGGACGGTTCCCACTGGTCGCCGCTTGTCAGGCCAACTCGCTTCTGACCGGAAAATTGCGGCGGCGCCGCCCACGCGACAGTGGCCAACACACAGAGAATGATCGCGAGTTTGGAACAGGCAGAGCGCATGGGATCAGGTGTGCAATACCTAGGGTGGGGGGCGAAAGGACCCTAGCAATTGAACTCTACCCCGAAGCGGGTCGCCGGTCAACCGCAGGAACGGCAAGTCGGACCCGGAAGTCACCAGCTAAGCCATCGCTAGCGATTGCGCGGTCGTAAGTTATTCGATCCCTGCCTGCCGCCGTTACGATCCCGTAAGCTTCGCCCGTATTTCTTCTGGCAGCCGGTCGCGGATCTCCGCTGGCAGGTGGTCATGTACGTGGCGGGCTCCGAGCATGGCCACATCTACTACCGCCGTGGGCGCGGGGGTGGCCACGGCCACGACCAGCCAGATGAGGGCCGATAAGGCAAAGCCGGCGAGCGCGCCTACCTCAAACCAGACGGCATTGCGCGGTCCAAAATGGCGGATCACGGCAAAGGCCAGGAGGAACACGGCGGCCGAGGCCGAGGCCAGTGCGATTAGAGAAATGTCGATGATGCGGTGCAGTTTCTGGCGGCTGCGGCAACGCTCGCACTCGGCAAAGTGGGACTCGTAGTCGCCGCGCATCTCCGGAGCCAGGCCGGAAATATCGTAGCGCCAACCTGCAAGGATTTTGCCGACAATCGGTTCCACACACTCGCTCATAAGAATCTAAAACCTGGGGCTGAACAGTGTGCTCAAACTCGATCTGCGCTGCTCGGCCCCTAAAGGGGCATCTGACTTTAAACGGCTTGCGGTATCGCTAAAGCGATACCCTGATACGAAACGAAAGCGATGCCCCGATTCGAAACGCGAGTTTTTCCGCAAACTGTAAAACCGAAGAGTCTATAACCGGATGGACTCGAGAACTTCCGCCTGGGTAGCCAGCAGCACACGGTTGTGCCACAGTCCCTGACGGGCGCCGAGCGCTTGTTCGGCTGCGGCTCGCGCGATTTCGGGATGGTTGTTCTGTTCAGACAAATGCGCCAGAATTACGTACTCGGCTCCTCCATCATAATCGTTGGAGAAAAATTCCGCGAGGGCATCATTGGAAAGATGGCCAACTCGGCTCATCACCCGCTGCTTCACCGACCACGGATAGGGACCGGAGCGCAACATCTCCACATCGTGATTCGATTCCATGACTAGTACGCTGCAGCCGCGGAGATGGTTCCGCACGTTGGTCGGCATATAGCCTAAGTCGGTGGCAAAGCCTATCTTGACGCCCTCCGCGCGAAAGGTGAAGCCCACCGGATCGGCGGCGTCATGCGGAATGGTAAAGGGCATGACCTCGATATCGCCTATGCGAAAACCGCGGCCGGCGGAGAAGTGTTCTGACTTCGGGAGTTCGGGAATTGCGCCTTGGGCGTCGTTATCGCGCACGGCGCGACTCCAGGCATGATGGGTTGGCGCGGTCAAAAAGACAGGCACGTTCAGCTTGGTCGCCAGACGCTGGAGTCCGGCAACATGGTCGGAGTGTTCGTGCGTGATCAGGATCGCGGAAATATCGTCGGTACGTGCGCCGTTGCGATCGCCATTACGATCGGCGATGGCGCGCAGCCGCTTAAAGGTCTCGCGGGCGGAAAGACCGGCATCCACCAGAATGCGGGTTGAAGTTGTCGCCACCAGCGCGCAGTTCCCACGGCTGCCGCTGGCGAGCACCGACACCGACACTGCCATATTGGTGTAAGCTTACCCCCATAGGCTGTGGAAAGGACAACAGATTTTCAATTACTGGTACCTTTGGTGGGACTGTCCCGGCGCTTGACCTGCCAAGGCACAGAGGCATAGAAAAGCAATCTTAGCTCACGCCCACACCGTAGAAATATGTATACGTGCCGTTGCCGTTGGACTGAAAGGGCAGCGCGGTCTGGAAACTGGCAAAGATCACCGCGTTACCCTGGAACGAAACGAACACGTCCTGCTGCGAGCTGCCTGTGGTCCGAAACGTGAACATGCCGTAGCAGGGATCGGACAGCGTGTTGGACGAGCCGTCGTACAGGTATGGCGTGTCGGCAACCGCCGCCAGCGTGCCGCTGGCGAGAGTATTGTTGTGGCTGTCGGTGATCGTCACCAGTCCGTTCGCCGAGATGGTTACCGAGGCGTTCCCTTCCAGCGGGGTTCCAGTCTCGCCATTCTGTGTCATCTGTGCGTTCGGTTTCTCATAGAAGATAGCCGTGTAGGTCCCGGCATGAGTGGAGCTGAAAGTTTTAGACGATGCCTTGGGCAGGCCGAGAATTGTGCCGTTCGCCGTATCCACGGCGAAGAAGCCATTCTGGGTGCCGAAAGCGGTGCTGGTGGAACCGTCGCCCTCCGTGATCGTGAAAAAGTCTCCGGAAGCATCCTCTTGAATGCTGGAGGCGGAGAAAGTTCCGCCGTCAAACAAGTCCGTCGGCTGCTGCAGCTCGCCATAGGGCCAATAGCCGTCGTGCGAAATGTTGCCCTGCGCATCCAAGGAGATAGTGCCAAGGCCCAATCCGCCCGACGAAGTGCGGAACTGAATGTAATTGAAGCTGCGACCGGCGAAGGTGTTGATCGACGCCGGCGCGATCTCGATGGCAGTGATCAGTGCCGGCGTATTATGGCCGGTTCCGGATTTGCTGGATTCAACCATCAGGACTGAGCCCGGCACTTCATAGGCCGCCAGCAGGTTGCCACTCGGGTCGGTGATGGTGTAGGTCCCGTTCGCGTTTAAGGTGTAGGGCACCGTACCCGTTGCGCCGTTGGTGTAGTCCTTGTAAGTAATGGTTTGGGTGGTCGTATCGATCGTGATGGTCAGAAAATCTCCAACCGACGCCGTACCGTTATAGTTGCGGATCGCGCTTTGTGCCGGCGTAGAGGTGTTGCTGCAACCAGTCAGACCGAGAACCATGATCAAGAGCGCAAAGTACACAGTTTTCACGCAGTGACTGTTCATGTATCGCTGATCGGCGGGCGGTTGAAAAGGTTTATATATACGCCTGCCCGTCTCGATTACGGTCGTCCCCTATCGCCGATTACGGCGGTAATCAATTAGCGGAAACGATCCTTCGTCAGTGATGATATTCGCCTGGCGATGACGCCACTCCCAGCGCTAAGCTAATAGTTTCGCGAGCGGTTCCCAATAATGCGCCCTCCACCCCGACGCCAGGTGTTCCGCATCGCCCTTAGGAAAGCCGGTATGGTCGAAAACGATCTTGGTCCCGCTTCCCTGCTCCGCCAGCTCAAACTTCGCAATCGAATAGACTCCCGGATCCCAATTGCCCACTCGCCAGGCCTGGACAATGCGTTCGCTCGGCACGAGTTCGATCTGGCGCCCGGTGATGTACCCGCCGAACAGTGAGAATGCGCTGCCCACTTCGCGACTGATCTCTGTAGGCTTGTCTCCGAGGTGCATGGACTGCATGACTCCGCTAAGCTGTATGACTTTGTCGAACTGTTTGGCGTCGGTAAGCGCTTCGTAGACGCGCTTCCGGCTGGCTTTGAAAACAGGCTCCTGGTGGATCGCTTCCGCGGTACGAGAAATCTCGTCCTCGGCTCCCGCCCAAGCCTTAGTTGAGCCGAGAGCCAGTCCGCCAAATGCGATCGCAACATTAAAGATCGCTTGCCGGCGCGTGGGCCCATGGGCCAGCGCTTCCAGAACTGTTCTATCGTTCATCATCGTTATTGTCATTGTCATTGTCCTCGTCTCCCGGATTTCTCGTTCCACCGTCACGGCATCAGATCATCGCGCGAAAATATGTTCAACATAATATTTTCCTGGCCGCCGAACCCCTTTTCGAGGCATACTGCAGTGCCTAAAGAATTACGGAGGCCTCATGCCTTACCCCGCTGGTCACCGCGCGGCCGTCAAGAAAAACATCATCGACAGCGCCCGCAGGCTATTCAACCGCCACGGCTTTGAGAGCGTCTCGCTCCACCAGATCATGGCCGGCGCGGGCCTGACGCACGGCGGGTTCTATAGCTATTTCAAAAGCAAGAGCGACCTTTATGCCGAGGTCCTGGGCTGCTTCTTCACCGACCCCGAGTGGAAAAACTGCTGGGAAGGCGTGCACGTCGATTTGTCATCGACCGACGTGGGTGCGCAAGTGGTACGCGCCTACCTGTCGCGTCAGCACTACGAGGACGTGGAGAACTCCTGCCCCATGGTCGCGCTGCCGACCGACGTCGCCCGCAGCGGCGTAAGCGCAAGGCGCGCTTTCGAGACCGTGTTCAAGGCGATGGTAAGCGTCTTGGAGCGGAGTTTGACCGGGAAGGGCCGACGTCGCCGCACCACAGCACATGGTATCGCTGCCCTATCCATCGGAGGCATGATTGTGGCTCGCACCATGGTCGACCGCGCCTTGGCGGACGAACTCCGCGCTGCTTGCATGAATGTCGCCCTGGATCTCGGCGATTGGAGCCACAAGGGGAAGTCGAAAAATGGCAAATCCAGACGACCCTTAGCCAACACGCTTAAACAACTCGCTTAGCTTGTCCAGGTCCTGGGGGCTGGCATCGCCGACCGAGAAATTGAGAAGACAATCATAGAGAATACAATCAACGATCAGAGCGTGTGCGGCACTTTGATCGCGGCGCTGCTTACCTTGGCGCCACATGCGGGATCCTGCGCGCATTGACGGAGCGCCGGGACAACCAAGGCCTGTTCGAGGGTTGGGTCGTTGAGGTTCGATAGGACGTCGAGCGTCCGCTGGGCGGCGGCTGTGTCGCCGGTCTTGCCGTAAGCGATGGCCAGCAGTTTCAGCGAAAGCGGGTTATTGGCGTCTTCATCGAGGTGGGGAATGGCTTCGCTGTATTTCTGCTGCGAAACGAGCAGCGCTCCGAGCGCCCCGTTATACGCGAGGTCGATGACCTTATCGTTGGAATCTTCCGACATCTTCGTCAGCGCTTCGAGGCTGGAGTTCGCAATCTTCATTGACGCATTTCCCATTTTTATGGCAACTTCCACACGAGCGCGCAGAATTTGCGCAGTCACCTGCTGGATTGCGGTGTGGTTCGCATTTTCTCCCACGGCAGCGGCGGCATCGGCTTTGCTCAGCAGTTGAAGGGCTCGAGTGAAGTCCTCCTGATACATCGCCATTTGCCGGTACGTGTCCGCCTCGGCGAGGCTGGTGTGGTGAGCATGTGCGTCGTCAGCAATCGCTTGAAAGGCGCGATCGGCCCATTCAAAATCGCCTTCGCGGACGAACGTAGCGGCTTCGCGAGTCTGCCACAGAACGCGCTGTTGCTCGGGAAGGGAGAATCTGCGGAATCCCGCTTCGTACTCTCGGCGGGCGCGAACTTCCTCGCCTTTCAGAGCGTAAGTATCGGCCAGTCCAAACTGCGAAGAATAGAACTCGGGATCAATCGCCAGCGAAGCGCGGTAGTGTTCAATGGCTGCATCGAAGCGTCCGGCCAGCCGCAGGATTTCCGCATACGAGTCCTGCGGATTGGAATCGTGAGGCAGCGCGGAGATATACTGATCCATGAGTTCGAAAGCCTTATCGAAGCGCCGCACATAGGCATAGTTGTACGCCATGTTGTTCAACAAGCCCGGAGAATCCTTGATACCGGAACGCTCGTAAACGGCGAGGGCGCGATCGTATTGCTGCTGCGTCATCAGCCACCAGGTGGTCATCCACACGACGGTCCTGTCGCTCGGAAGCTGCGTCAGCAGGTCGTTCATTTCGGTGATGGCCGAGAGCAACTTGTGGTCGTAGGCATCCTGATACCACTCGATCGCTACCCGCTCGGGGGCGCTGGCAACATCGCGGTACTTGAAGGCCAGGGCTTGCTCGCTCAACTGTTCGGCCGAGTCCAGGCTGATCTGGGCTAGAAGTTCGTGCCCCATGGCGAAGGCAGGATCAAGTTTCACCGCCTTGCGCAGCATTTCGATGGCTTCGGTCTGCTCGACCTTGTCGAGGTAGAGGACTTGAGCCTTTTCAACCAACTGGCGGGCTTCCGGAGAACTGGTGGTGAATTGCAAAGAGGCGGGTGGCGCCTCCGCCTTTTTGGGTGTGGACTTCCTGGCCGTCGCGGCGGTGGGCAAAGCAATGAGCGCGATCATGAACGCGATCTGGAAAGTGTGGACGCGGATCCAGCGATTCGTCATTCTTAGTTCCCTCTTACTTAGTTCCCTTTTAAGAGATAGCCCGGTTGCAAGGGCAGTTTGCCGTCAATTTTCACAACGTTGACATCCTTGGTCAGCGAATAGAGGTCGATGACCCCGATCGCTCCGCGGGTGCTGGATACGATATGCACAATCTCGTCGTCGCTGGCCGCGATAACAATTACGCCGTGATGCGACTGGATGAAGGCGCGCGCCTGATCGGACGTCATGTTCAGGATGCGGCGCAGAACCAGTTGCGCATCTTCGGTGGCGGGATCGCGCATGACCACGATGACGGGCTTGCCATCCTGCCAGGTTCGGATGCGGGCATTGAACATACCTGCCAGTTCGCTCGCCGTGAGGTTGGTGGTGGTGCTGTCCTTGTCCGCTACGATGATCAGTTGCTTCGCCTGCACCAGGCCAGGCGCAGAGAGCAGGCAAAGCAACCCGAGCACGATGCGGCTTTTCTTTCGGATCGCGTGGGCCAGGTTGGCAAAAATAACGAGCACAGTACCGATTGTTCGGTAACGAATGGCGTAGGCAAAGATAACTAACGTAACGTGGTGTCTTGGTTCCTTACACTATTCCGGGAGCGAAGACAACCGGCGAACTAGGGCGCACCATCGATGGTTGGAACGAGTTGTTGAGAGTGGAATGGGGAAGGTAATCACTTCTCTCCGAACAGATTGTCTACCACGCCGCGCGCCACTGATCCTCCGAATGCGCCTGCAATTCCCGGCACAAAGGCCAGAAAGGATTCGTAGATCTGCGCTCGCGTCGGCTTCTCCGAAAGAAAGTAATAAGCCAGCCATTCCACCAACGGCACGAACACTCCTACCAGGATCACCCAGCGCCAGGGACTGCGCGGGCTCAGAAATCCAAGCAGCATGTTGGCCGCGAGCACCACCGCCGCGGTCAGCAACAGATCGCCGACCTTGATGTCCAACCAGCCCGCCAACACTCCTGCCGATACTGCCAGCAGATAATAAAAGGCGTCGCCGCCAGATTTTCGCTCCGGAAGAATTCCGCCCCAGGCTGTGGTCATAGTTTCAACTCCGATTCGTGGCTGCGAGCTACGAGCTTCGAGCAAACCGGTCGCTCGGAGCTCGCGGCTTACTTTAGGAGTAAGTGTAGAACCCGCGACCGCTCTTGCGCCCTAGCCATCCGGCATCCACCATCTTGATTAGCAGCGGACATGGGCGGTACTTCGGATCGCCCAAGCCATCCTGGAGCACGCGCATGATGTCGAGACACACGTCGAGGCCGATAAAATCGGCCAACGTCAGCGGCCCCATGGGATGGGCCATTCCGAGCTTGAACACTTCATCGACAGCCTCGGGCGTGGCCACGCCTTCCATCACCGCGTACATGGCCTCGTTCAGCAGTGGCATTAGCACGCGGTTCGACACGAAGCCCGGAGCGTCGTTCACTTCGACGGGAGTCTTTTCGAGTTTCACGGCCAAGTCGCGCACGGCTTCAAACGTAGCCTGCGAAGTCGCCAGGCCGCGAATCACTTCCACCAGTTTCATCACCGGCACGGGATTGAAGAAGTGCATGCCGATGACTTTGTCGGCGCGGCCGGTGAGGGCGGCCAGCTTCGTGATCGAAATCGACGACGTATTCGTGGCGAGAATCACCTCGGGCTTCGTTAGGCGATCGAGGTCGCGGAAGATCTCCGCTTTGATGGCAAACTTCTCGGTCGCTGCCTCGATCACCAGATCGCAATCGGCGAGTTTCGCCCGCTCCAACACCGGCGTGATGCGCGCCTGCGTGGAGGTTTTGTCGTCCGCTGTAATTTTGTTCTTCGCCACTTCGCGGTCGAGGTTCTTGGCAATTGTGGCGAGGCCGCGATCGAGAAAGCGCTGCTCCACATCGCAGAGCACTACGTTGAAGCCGCTTCGCGCCAAGACGTGGGCTATGCCATTGCCCATTGTTCCCGCGCCGATTACTCCTACAAGATGGATTGCCATGATTGCCTCGCTCGATCCTGCCTGCGTAAAGTTCTCAGTTGCCTTTTTCCCTTCGAGATATTCTGCCGTTTTCACTTGAATGACTCCCGTGTTTGTCTATCTCCATGAACTCATCGGGAGAGACAGGCATAGAACCTTCGCCGTCCAACACCTGCTCGAATGACCACTCTTTACCTGTGACATCCGTGACGTTCAGGATGACCGCAGATGGTTTCTGATCCCAATATTCCTCGGTAGGAAGATTACGAATGACAAAATACAGCCATCCCGCGGCCGCACCACCTGTTTTAATGGGGTCGGATTCCGCCTTAAGAGCCCACCAATCCTCAGCATCAAACCCCAGATGCCCGCCGCCAAGGGTTATCCTACCTCCCACACCTAAAGGCACCATCGGCTCGGGCCGCACAACTGATCCATTGCGAAAACGTATCGCTACTTTCCAAAAATCGAGGACAGTTGGTCCGCCGCGATTGATGATTGTTCCACCCACAATTAAAAAAGTATTTTTATCTCCGGTCTTCAATTTTGCAGTGGTTAGCGTCGTGATCCTGCTGTTGACCGTTATACCTGTCTTTTGGAATCAGAGAACTTAGCGGGAATTACTTCGATGTTTCTGAAGGTTAGGATTCGCTGGTAAAGTATTTATAAATCAATGACTTCGATAACGAGGCTCAGAGAGCCCTAGCGTCATCCGAAGGCAAAATCAAATGCAAGAGCCTTCGCTGAACGCTGCCGTGGAATCCCACCCTTGCGCAAAAAACGCGCAAGGATGGGGCACCCGGCCGAACGCACGGTCGCTAGCTTTGCACGATTACTTTGCCGCCGACCGGGTTCTCGACGGACAGAGGTCCCCCAAAGTAGGTGTAGGTCGCAAGCGCAGAGGCTTGAGCGATCCCATGAGGAGTGCCATCGGTTTGACTGATTGGCGGACTACACGGGTCGTTGTTGTTGAGCCATGTGATGCCGAAGCTCGAGGAGGCGCCGCTGTTCATTTGCAAACGGCCCGCCCCCGGCGGCAGAGAAGTACCGAGAGGAACCGCCACGCTTACCGGGCTGTAGGTGGGGTTGGTCACAGTTCCCGCGACCGTGACGTAAATCGGGCCCGTGCCTACCTGAATCGCAAAGGGGCCGCTTAGCTGGGCGGGAGGCGTTACATCGGCATTGTAGATGTAATAGTTAGCGGCGCAGTTAGCGTTCGGTGCGGTGAAACCATTTGAACCTCCATTGCTGACCGACAGGTTCATAGGAGGATACACGGGTGTTTGATTCTGTCCATTGTAAACATTGGGCTGAAACTCAATGATAATGTCGACTCCGGATTCGTTCTCAAAGTTGATTTGATCTCCCTGGCTCACTACGACGCCTTGTCTCGAGGGAGTGTATGTTGTATCGATGGTGATGTCCCAAGTTACTGCTTCGGACAACGGAAGATTGGGTGCTGCGGCCATGGCTGGCTCCTTTTCAATCGAATTTGCTTACTTGCCACTGGGCTTAAAGTTCGGATCCGAGAGTAATCCTTGCAGGTCCGGAGTATCCTTCAAGTCCGCAAGGGCGTAACCTTTCTGCAGGCTCTTTTCGATGTACTGTAACGCGTGAGCGCGATCCCCCAAGTCTTCGTACGCTATTCCGACGATCGCCAGGACGTTGGGGTCGTCCGGGGAAAGGGCGAGCGCTGATTGTATGCGAGAAATAGCCTTTTCGCGCAACTTTTTCTTGGCATAGAGCACTCCCAGTCTGGACTGTGCAATAGCGTCGCGGGGGTTGTCCAGGGTTGCCTGTTCGAGCAGGGGGATGGCGCGGTCGCGCGCCTCGCCCGCTTTATTGTTGTCTTTGAGGCCTTCGTAGGCACTCATGAGGTTGCTCCATACCACGTAGTCCTTGTCGTTCAGTTGCAGGGCTTTCTCAGTTGCGGCAGCGCATTCGGCATACTTCTGCTCCTGGAGATAGAGATATCCAAGGTTGGCGTAAGCGGGGTAAGTAGGCTCAAGGGCAATCGATTTCCGCAGCATCTGCTCCGCGTCGGCGTAGTGCTTTTCGCCCATGTCGCTATAGGCCGCGCCTAAGTTGAGATACAATGCTGCGTTGTCGGGCGTGAGTTGGATGGCGTGGCGATATTGCGCCACGGCTTCTTCGTAGCGCTCATGGCTATCCAAAAACGCCCCGTAGGAGTTGTAACCATCCCAGAAATCGGGACGAAGCGCGATGGCCTTCTTGAATGCGGCTTCAGCATCGGCGGCGCGTCCGGCGCTGTCGTAGGCTCTGGCCAGGCCAATAATGGCGTCTGCGTTGCGCGGGTCGAGTTGCAGCGCGCGCTGGTTCTCCTGCAAGGCAAGATCGTACTTCCCCGTGCTGAGGTGAATCCTCCCGAGTGTCACATAGACCGCGGGCAGACGATCATTGAGTTGCTGCGCTTTCTGGCAATTGGCCAAGGCTTCATCGATCCACTTACTGTCCTTATCCAGTTGGTATTTCAGGCGATATGCTTCGCCCAGTTGGGCAAATCCCAGGGCAAAATGAGGGTCCGCCTTTACCGCATCGTCGAGGGCCGCAATCGCCAGATCGAGATTCCCTGCCTTGTCATAGCGTTGGGTGTAGCCGAGGGCCTTCAGATATAGCTCATACGCTCCGGGATTGACCGCGCCTCCGGTTGCGCGCAGCATCTCCGGCGTAACCTCGATGCGCATCAGCTTGGCGATGCGGGCCACCGCCTCATCTTCGAGCGATGAGAAGTCTCCGGCGCGGTCTTCCAAGGTCACCGAGCCAACCTGCCGCAGGTTCTTCGTGTTGACCAGATTCACTGTCAACTGGATCATCTGCCCGTCGCGGCGCAGACTGCCTTCCACCACCACCGTCGCTCCCAATTCGCGCAACGCCGACCCGGCATCGGCCACCTTGCGCGCGCGCACTTCTCGCGCCGGAACTACCCAGAGCGACTGCTTCCCGGTCTCCAGGTTCGTCAGACGGGTGGAGAGGTTGTCCATCAGGCCGTCTGAAATCGCTTGATTCGCCGGGTCGTTGTTCGCCGGATCACTCCCTACATTCTCAAACGGCAACACGGCAATGTGATCGACCTCATGGCCAAACCATCCTGACACGCGGTCGCGCACTGGAGGCAGAAACGAAAGCACGGCCAGCACCACCAGGGCTGCGGATACTGCGAACGCCCAGCGATGCCAAGTTGGCGCTGGGGCGCCAACCGGGCTCCATACCGGACGCGAAGCCTGTTCAATCTGCTTTCTGAGTTCCGACGCGCTCAGATTCGAGGCGCGGGATGATGAACGAGACGATAGGTGGGAAGACGGGCGCGACGTTCCAGACGGCGGCCGGCCGCCGGTTGCGGGCGACGTCGCGGTGGGATCGAGATGGCTGCGTACCTCTTTCAGGTCGGCCACCATTTCGCGGCAACTCTGATAGCGCGTCGCCGGCTCTTTCGACAATGCCCGATACATCACCCGCAGCAGATCGATGGGGATGATCTCGTCCATCGGCGGCGGCGCGTCGTTCAGGATGGCAAAGATCGTCCCCGCCGGTGTGTCGCGCGAAAACGGATTCTTGCCCGTCACCATTTCCGTCAGGACGATGCCCAGCGACCAGATATCGGTGCGCTGATCGACTAGCTTGCCTACCGTCTGTTCGGGCGACATGTAGCCGACGGTTCCGGCCGTGCTCATGCTTTGCGTGCTCGTGCCCGACGACGCGAGCCGCGCCAGGCCAAAGTCGACGATCTTGGCCACTCCGGTCTGAGTCAGGATCACATTCGAAGGCTTGATGTCACGGTGCACCACCGCGCCGGCGTGCGCGGCCGCCAGGCCCTCCCCGACCTGGATGGCAATGTCGACCGCTTCGGCCATGGGGAGGGGACCGCGGCGCATCTTCCGCGAGAGGGGCTCGCCCGCGTAATATGCCATCACGATAAAAGAGCGACCGTCGCCGGTTTCCTCGAGGCCGTGGATCACACCGATGTTGGGATGGTCGAGCGAAGAGGCAGTGCGCGCTTCGCGCAGAAAACGCTCTCTGTCTTCGCTGCTGGAAACCACGTGCTCGGGAAGGAACTTCAGCGCGACCGTACGCTCCAGCTTCACGTCGAGGGCGCGATAAACTACACCCATTCCTCCGGCTCCGGCCAAGCCGAGGATTTTGTAATTGCCGACTACATCCCCTGCAGACAAAGTAGCTTTTGCTTCAGACACCGAGCGTCCCTCAAATGGGGATCAGCCCCCAGGCCCACACCGATTGTCGATATCAAGATGCGACGATTCCAGTTCCGCACCACGTTGATACGCTACCGCATTTTGTGTCGGTAAGAAAGTGGTCAAAAACCGCACGCAATCTTCTGGACTCTGAGGTAGGAGGTCTTTAACGCAAATGAATCTTTGACGGTCAGCGCCACACCGCAAAACCGCTTCCGCCCTTAAAGTCCGAGGTAGGCTCGCCGCACTTCATCCATCCTTGCGACCTCATCCGAATCGCCTCGGATGCTGATTCGGCCCTCGGCAAACACGTAGGTGTAGTCGCTGATGGCCAGCGCGAGGTGCACATTCTGTTCCACCAGGACGACCGTGAGACCCTCTTTCCGCAGGCTGCTCAAGGTCAGGAAGAGTTGTTGCGCCGCCACTGGGGCCAGACCGAGCGAGAGTTCATCGATCAACAGCACCTCCGGCTCCTGCATCAAGCCGCGGCCCATGGCCAGCATCTGCTGCTCTCCGCCGGAGAGCGTGGAAGACTTCTGCTGGCGGCGTTCTTTCAGGCGTGGGAACAGGGTATAGACGCGTTCCAGGTTCTGTTTCTCGCGCTTGCGGGCGCGCTTTGAGTATCCTCCCATCTCCAGGTTCTCTTGCACTGACATGTCCGGGAAAAGCTGCCGGCCCTCGGGCACCAGCACCAGACCGCGATCGGCTTTGGCATGCGGTGAAAGCTGCGTGATGTCTTCTCCGTGCAGCAGTACGCGCCCCTTCCACGCACGCAGACTGCCCATGATGGTGCGCAGGGTGGTAGTTTTGCCGGCGCCATTGGTACCGAGGATGGCGGTATAATTCCCGCGCTCAACCTCGAACGAAATACCCCACAGGACCTGGACTTCTCCGTATCCAGACTCGACGTTCTCCAGTTGAAGAACCGGGTCCATCATTTCCTCCACGTCAATTTGCTAGCCAGAGTCAATTTGTGAACCGCATCGGGAAAGCCCAGGTAGCACTCCACCACAGCCGGATTGTGCACCACTTCATCCGGCTTGCCCTCCGCCAGCTTACATCCCAGGTTGAGCACCACGATGCGATCGGAAAGACTCATGATCGCCTGCATCAGGTGCTCGATCATGAGCACCGCGATGCCGCTATCGCGGATCTTGCGAACCAGTTCGATCATGGTCGCAACTTCGGTGGGATTCAGGCCCGCCAGCACCTCGTCGAGCAAAAGCAGTTTGGGTTTCGCCGCCAGAGCCCGCGCTACCTCCAAACGTTTTTTGCCGGCGATGGTCAGCGAGCGCGCCATCATGTCGGCGCGGTCTCCCAATCCAACCCGCTGCAGCACCTCGGCAGCAACCTTGCATGCGTCGGTCTTATCGAGATATTCACGACCGAAGCATGCACCCACCGTGACGTTATCCAGCACCGTGAGGTCGTTCAATGGTTTCACGATCTGGTGGGTGCGCGCCAAGCCGAAGTGGACCACCTGGTCCGGCGAACTGCGGGTGATGTCCTTCCCCGCAAAGGTGATGCTTCCCTGATCGGCCTTGTAGACCCCATTCACGACATTGAACAAGGTTGTCTTCCCGGCCCCGTTGGGCCCGATCAGGCCCAGAATCTCCCCTTCGGCGATGCTGAAACTGACGTCGGAAACCGCGACCAGTCCGCCAAAACGTTTGCTGACGCCACGCACTTCCAGGAGGTTGCTCATTCGAGCACCTTGCGCGCACGCGGCATCAGGCGATACAGCCAGCCAATCAACCCTCCCGGCGCGAACAGCACCACCAGGAGCAGCAGTGCGCCGGCGATCACCAGATGAAAGTTAGAAAGGACAGGGGAAGTCAACAGGTAGGAGCGGAGTTTCTCATAGAGTGTGCCGCCCAGAGCCGCACCAACGACTGAGCCCTGGCCACCGAGCATCAACATGACGATGCCTTCCAGCGACAGCATGTATTCAAAGGCGATCGAGGGATCGATCATGCCATTCTTGAAAAACATCAGCGCGCCCGCGACCGCAGGCAGAAATGCGGAGACACTGTAGATGATCGCCTTGTACACGGTGGCGTTGACGCCCAGCACCACCGCCGCATCCTCGTCTTCGCGGATCGCGAACAGACCCAGTCCAAATTTGGAATTCTTGATGATCAGGCTCACCATCATCGACAGCGCCATGACGGCAACGACCAGGTAGTAGGTGATCCAGAGAGCGTGCCTGGCACCGCCCAGCGGCCGATAGGATTCGAACGAGAGGTACATACCGGTCGATCGTCCCCAGGGATCGAAGTTGGAAACGAATGCCTGCACGGCTTGAAGAATACCAATCGTGGCCAGCGCGAAATAGGCCCCGCGCAAGCGTAGAATCGCCAATCCAAACAAAAACGCGCAGAAACTGACCACCACACCGGCCACCAGTGCCGATAGCACCAGGTTCCAGCCACGCATCGTCGTCAAGTAAAGTCCCACGTAACCGCCCAGCCCGTAAAAAACGATGTGGCCGAAGTTCACGTAGCCGGTATAGCCGATCATCAGGTTCAGGTTGCTGGCCAGGATGATGGCGATTGCGATCAGAATCAGATCTTCGCGCAAAGAAACGTTGTTACCGTGCAACGGAGCATAGACGAACCCTGCGGCCACGAGCAGAATGATCCAGAAGAAGGGCCGGCGCAGTATCATGCCGTTGCCCTCTTGCCGAAGATCCCCTGCGGGAACGCGACCAGCACCACCACAAACAGTCCGAACTCGATCAGCGGAATCCAACTGACGGCGATGAAGGGCGTGATCACTCCCTCCAGTAATCCGAGCAGCACGCCGGCAACCAGAGCTCCGAAGGGCTTGCCCAGTCCCGCCAGAATCGTGACCACGAAGCTTTTCAACTGGTACACCGCGCCGGAAAGAATGGTGAAAGGAAACAAGGTCGAGACCAGCGCCCCAGAGGTGCAAGCCAGAGCGATGCCGATAGCAAAGGCGATACTCAGCACCGCCGTCGAGGAGATACCCATCAACTCGGCGGCATCGCGGTTGTCAGCAACGGCGCGGATGGCTTTGCCGGTGCGTGTCCGATAGAGGAAGAATTGCAGCGCCAGAGCGATGATCACTGCAGAGATGGCGGCGGCGATGTGATTCCCAGTGAAGGTGTAGGCTCCAATGGTGATGCCGGGCAGGATGAAATTGACGTTGTACGGGCTAGTGCTCCAAATCGCTGTGCCGATGCCGATGACCATCATGTTCACCGCAAACGTGGAGAGCAGGCTCATCAACATGGAGCGGCCTACGACCCAGTGCACCGCCATCCAGTACACGACAAGTCCGATGACTAAGCCGAAGCCGATGGTGGGCAGCAACAACAGATACGCGTTGATGTGAGAGGCTGTGAACAGGAGATACATGCAGAACATGCCGAGCGCAATCATGGCGCCGTGAGTCAGATTGATGACATCCATCACTCCCCAAATCAGACTCAAGCCCATCGCCGCGAGCCCGTAGACTGCTCCGACGAGCACGCCGTCGATCATCGAAGCCAGGACACCGGACATGTTTCACCCTCCGTGTTTGTGACCCTTCGACAGTGCATGACTAATGCCCGCTGGCACAATCGGGCCATCGGGTCATCGGGCCATCGGGTCATCGAAAAACTAAAAGCCTTTGATCCCAGACCGCCCGATCACCCGATGGCCCGATCTGCCTCAGTGCATCGGATACATCAGGTTGGCGCTCTTGCCTGCCAGTGGCCACACAACTTCTTTTACCAGTTTGCCGGACTTGTCCTTCTGCCATTGCGCCAGCACCATGGAATGGCCCACCTGCAACCCGTGTTCGTTGGCAGCGGTCGAGAATTTGGTTCGCCCGTAGAAGGTAATGACATCGGTCGAGTTCAGCGCCTGCGCCACCTTCGCCGAATCGATTCCGCCCGCCTGTTCGATGGCGCGCTGCAGGATAAGGCCGCACCCGTAGCCACCCGCGGACTCGTAGCTGGGCGGAGCATTGTATTTCGCTGTGTAAGCCTTGGCGAAATCGGTGCCGCTCGGCCCGTACTGCGCCTTAAACGCCGACTGCGGTTCCCACTGCGACGGTACCATCACGCCCAGCGCCGCATCGCCCAGTTCGGCCCACTGTGGGCTGTCTGGCGCCACCAGCAACGTCAGCATCTTCAGCGGAACTTTGTGGCCGTAAAGCTGCCGCGCCAGCGTTGACCCATCGGCATAGTGACCTCCGCCCAGAAGCACAGTCGCCTTGGATGCAATCACTTTGTCAATAATGGCGCTGAAGTCGGTGGTGTTGGGAGCATAGGCTTCGCTGAACACGACGTTGAATCCGAGTTGCTGCGCATAAGCCTTGGCCGGTGTCACCACCGCTACCGGGAACGCGGAGTCCTCATAGACAAAGGCGACCGTGGCTTTGGGGTCCTTTGTCTTCAGCGCGTCGAGGGCGACCTTCAGATATTCGGGAGCGGGCGCGAACATCTGGAACAGGTTCTGATTGCCCAGAGTGTAGGTTTTGGGTTCGGCCGCGCCGGTCGTGAGCATGATCTTTTCATACTGCTCCGTCACTACGGCAGCGGTCGCAGTAAGCGGAGAGGAGTAAGGACTGAACAGGAAGTCCGCCTTGTCCTCCAGGATCATGCGGCTATAAAGCTGCTGCACGCGCTTGGAGTTGGATTCGTCGTCGTAGCTGGCAAACTGTACTTTATAGCTCTTGCCGCCGGCCTTGATGCCGCCGGCCGCGTTGACCGTGTCGCGCCACAGTTCAAACCCGCGATATTGTTCCAGGGAATCGACGTTCAGGGCGCCGGTCTTGGAAACGGTGAATCCGATAGTGATTGGTTGTTGAGCGAATCCCGGGATAACCAGAAGAACCAAGACAACTGCGAGCAGGCTCAATTGCTTCACAATCCACCTCGTCTGTAAGACATTTTCAAAGCGCATCGCTACCGGGAACCACAGGGAAGATTGCTTCATGGAAGGCTCCTTGAGAGGGACCGCACCGCTGCTACCGAACAGCTACCAATGTTTGCGCGAAGCGAATCGCACTGCCATCTTCGGCGGTCCTCAGCCAACTATAACTACACTGAGAAGGGTACGCCCGCTAGTGATCGCTGTCACACTCCTGCGTGACGGACGCCCAATTGCCATTCCCGCCAGGGGTCCACCTTACGCGAACCTGGGAGGGGTTGCGAGGCCAGCAATTTGACCGCCGGGTGCGTGGCGGTTACCCTTCCCTACGAACTGAACCGCTCTCAATTCCCGATTGACGGTTTCCCAATGAAGGAGAAAGTTTCTGTGAAGCCATGGATGGTGTACACAGTTCTCGCGTTCCTAAGCGCCAGGTTGGCCGCCCAGCAGCCGATTCCGACCCCGAAAACCGGGGATCCCTATCAACCAACACTGCAGCACCTGGAGTCCCTGACCTCGCTGCCGCTGCCCGCTTGGCGCTTTCATAACGACATACCTCATCCCGAAGATTCGTCCGTGAGTGATTCGGCGTGGGAAACCATCAAAGTTGGGGACAAGTGGTCAACCGGCTCGCGCGTGCTGCGGCGCTGGATTGAGATTCCAGAGAAGATCGACGGTTATGCCGTTCAGGGCGCTCGGGCGAAGTTGGACCTCAGTTTCGACTTCATGTGGAATAACAAAGGGCCCGTGATGATTGCAGTGTTTTCGAACGGCTCGCTCGTGTCGCGTGGCGACGACGATATACAGCAGCCGATTCTGCTGACGGAGAATGCGCAGCCGGGGCAGAAGTTTCTGATCGCCGTGCGCATCGATGCCCCGGAAGTGGAAACGCTGTTTCAGCACGCGAAGTTGAGCTTTGAGCCAGTTGTGGGCAGGCCCGATCCGGCGATGGTGCGCACGGAGATCCTGGCGGCGCGTCCGATGATTGCGGCGTACGAGGAGGGTCGAGCGGAGCGCCAGCAGCAACTCGACGCCGCGGTCGCAGCCATCGACTTTTCTCCGCTCGACAAGGACGACCAGGCCGCCTTTGACGCCTCGCTGCGGCAGGCGCAGAGCAAGCTGCAAGAGTTGAATCCATGGTTGAAGCGGTTCACCGTTCGCGCCGTCGGCAACTCGCACATTGACATGGCGTGGTTGTGGCCTTGGACGGAAACGGTCGAAGTGGTCCGCAACACGTTTCAGAGTGTTCTGGATTTGATGCGGGAATATCCCGATCTGAAGTTCACCATGTCGTCGGCACGCACCTATGAATGGATGCAGGAAAAGTATCCTGCTATGTTCGAGCAAATCAAACAGCGGGTGAAAGAGGGTCGCTGGGAGGTTATCGGCGGCATGTGGGTTGAGCCTGATCTGAATATGCCGGACGGCGAGTCGCTGGTACGCCAGATCCTTGTCGGCAAACGATATTTTCAGAAAAACTTTGGCGCCGACATCAAGATCGGCTGGAACCCCGATTCTTTTGGATATAACTGGCAGCTTCCGCAAATCTACAAGAAATCGGGCATCGATTATTTTGTGACCAGCAAACTGCTGTGGGCGACCGACTATACAAAGTTTCCATATCGGCTATTTTGGTGGGAAGCGCCCGATGGCAGCCGTCTTCTGACCTACTTTCCGCACGAATACGCTAATGAATTCGATCCGCAGCAGATCACGCAGGACTTGTCGTTCTATGCTCCATCGATTTACGGAAGCAAGCTTGGCGAAAGCAAGGACTCGCCGCAGATGCTTTATCTTTACGGAATCGGCGATCATGGCGGCGGACCCACGCGAACCATGCTGGATGAGGCAAATCGGCTGCGCGATCCGAACACAGTCTTTCCGAAGATTGAGTTCAGTACGGCGAAGGAATTTTTTGCTGACTTAAATCGGGAACTTCCCAATCTTAGAGTCCCCACCTGGAAAGACGAACTCTATTTCGAATATCACCGCGGCGTCTACACCTCGCAAACGGACACGAAACAAAGAATCCGCCGCGATGAAGAACTGATGCTCGATGCGGAGAAGTACGCATCGCTGGCCTCGCTCTTCGGCCACCCCTACGCACAGGATCAATTCGAGTTCGCGTGGAAGAATCTGCTCTTCGATCATTTCCACGACGTCATGCCTGGTTCTGGAATCGCAGTGAACTATCTCGATGCCAAACGAAATCTGGAGGATGTTGCGCGCTCGGCAAACGAGATCACGGATGGGGCGGTCGACGAGATACTGGCTCACGTGAACACCCAGGCTGGCAGCGTGTCGGGCGATAGCGTGCCGCTGGTGGTTTTCAATTCTCTTTCATGGCCGCGAATGGAAGTGATTGAGGCCGAGGTACAACTTCCCAGCGCGGCACAACGCGTCGAGGTACTCGACGCTGCCGGCCATCACGTTGAATACCAGCAGCTCGCCATGGACTCGGCAACGAATCGAGCGCGGCTACTCATAGCGGCGGATACGCCGGCGCTCGGCTACAAAACATACTTTGTACGTGCGCCCGCGAAGCCAGCCAACTCGGCGCCGCGGCCGGCACACTTTGTCACTGCCGACGAAAATAAGATGGAGAACGGTTCCGTTCGCGTCGTCGTCGATGCGCAGACTGGCTGCATCACCAGCATCTTCGATCTGCGAAGTCACGCGGAAGCGCTGGCTCCCTCCGAAACCGACAGCGGCGGCTCCACGATGCACGCTTGTGGCAATCTCTTGCAGGCGTTCACCGACAAGCCTAAGCGCTGGGACGCTTGGAATATCGATTCCGACTTTGAGAAACAGCATTGGGATCTGGATAAGGCTGACGAGGTGAAGTTAGTTGAGCGCGGACCGTTGCGCGCCGTGATTCGCGTCAAGAAGCACTTCCAGAATTCCACGTTCGTGCAGGACATCACCATGTACGCCGGAATGCCGCGAGTCGACGTCAAGATGCAGGTGGACTGGCACGAGAAACATATCCTGCTGAAAGTGGCTTTCCCTTTGAGCGCGCACAGCGATAAGGCTAGGTTTGAAATTCCCTACGGCTCGATCGAGCGGCCCACTACGCGCAACACGCCGGCCGAGCAGGCGAAGTTTGAAGTTCCGGCACAGCGCTGGGCCGATCTCTCTGATACGAAGCACGGCTTCAGCCTGCTCAACGACAGTAAGTATGGATACGATGTGAAGGGCAACGTGCTACGACTGTCGTTGCTGCGTTCGCCGGAATGGCCCGATCCGCATGCCGATGAAGGCCATCACGAGTTCACCTACTCTTTGTATCCGCACGCCGGAACGTGGCGGGACGCTCAGACCGTGCGCCGGGGCTACGAGTTGAACTACCCGCTGATCTCCAGGCAGGCGCAGAAACACGCGGGAACGCTTCCGGGCGAGCATTCATTCGTACGGGTAGACGCGGACAACGTGGTCGTGACCGCGCTCAAGAAAGCAGAGGACGATGATTCTCTGGTACTGCGTTTTTATGAGTGGGCTGGGAAGGACGCCGATGTGAGAATCCAGCTTCCTGCCGGAGCGCGGTCGGCGTCAGAAACCGATCTGATGGAGAAATCGACGGGCGATCTTGCCGTGCGCAGTAGTGCAATCACAGTGCATACCAAGCCCTATGAGATCAAGACGGTGAAAATCCGGGTGGGTCAGTCCCACGATACGACCCCCAAACCCTGAACCACGAAGGCCACGAAGGTGCACGAATGAGACCGAAAACCTTCGCGTATCTTCGTGGCCTTGGTGGTTAACGCTTTTGCAGATGGATTCAGACTAGACTGACTGCTCCTCCCACTGCCCTGTCGTCAGGTACTCGTCGATGCCCTTGGCGGCTCGCCGGCCTGCGCCCATTGCCAGGATCACCGTTGCGCCGCCAGTCACAATGTCGCCGCCGGCAAACACTCCTTTGCGTGAAGTTCTTTGGGTCGTCTCGCTGGCCTGGATATAGCCCCATTTATTGGTGTTGAGCCCGGGCGTCGTACTTTGCACGATCGGATTCGCCGTGGTTCCGATGGCCATCACCGCCACGGAGAGCGGCACGTCAAACTCCGATCCCTTGATCGGCACTGGACGCCGCCTTCCTGAACTATCCGGTTCGCCCAGTTCCATCTTGATGCAGCGTGCTCCGGTGAGCCAGCCTTTATCGTCCGACAAGAATTCGGTCGGCGCGGTCAGCACATGGAACTCGATGCCTTCTTCTTTCGCGTGCTTCACTTCTTCGATCCGGGCTGGCATCTCGGCTTCGCTGCGACGGTACAAAACGTACGCCTTTCCGGCGCCCAGCCGCAACGCCGAACGGATGGCATCGAGCGCCGTATTTCCGCCTCCGATTACCGCTACGTTCTTACCGCGGAAGTCGAGTATCGGCTCGTCGTACTTGGGAAATTCGTAGGCATGCATCAGGTTGATGCGCGTCAAAAATTCGTTGGCCGAGTACACTCCGTTGAGATGCTCACCCGGAATGCCCATGAACTGCGGCAAGCCGGCGCCGGTGCCGATGAACACCGCATCGTAACCCTCTTCTTCGAGCAGTTCGTCGATAGTGACGGTGCGTCCGACGACGACATCGGTTTCAAAGACCACTCCCATGGCGCGCATATAGTCGACTTGCTGACGAATGATTTTCTTCGGCAACCGGAACTCCGGGATGCCATACACGAGCACGCCGCCGACTTCGTGCAGCGCCTCGAAAACGTGTACCGCGTGCCCTTTCTGCACCAGGTCGCCGGCCGCTGTTAGGCCTGATGGGCCACTGCCCACGATTGCCACTTTCTTCCCTGTCGGTGGCGCTTTTACTAGCGTGCTTAGATCGAAATGTTGCTGCTCGTAGTCGGCGACGAAACGCTCCAGATATCCGATGCCGAGCGATTCGCCCTTTTTCTTTAGCAGACACGCGCCCTCGCAGTGGTCTTCTTGCGGGCAGACACGTCCGGTGATGGCGGGCAGCACGTTGTCTTCGCGGATCTTTGCGGCTGCCTCCATGTATTTGCCTTCCACGATCAACTGCACAAAGTCCTTCACCTTGACGCCTACCGGACAATCGCTCACACAAGTGGGCTTGTTGCACTCCAGGCAGCGGATCGCCTCTTGCCGCGCCAACTCCTCGGAATACCCAAGGTTGACTTCGGTGAATTCATGCGCCCGCACTGACGGCGCTTGCTCCGGCATATGCAGCCGTGGCATCTTGATGCGCTCACGATTCGGTACCGGATTTTTCGACTTCGTCTTCACCTTCTCTTCAGTCTTTTCCGTGGTCATTACTTCGCCTCCAGTGCGCAGCCCGCCATCACTACTTCGGTCGGAGCTTGCTTGGCTTCCGGTTTCTTGGCTTCCACTTGCTGCCGGTACTCGTCCATCGAACGCTTCTCCGCGTCGCGGTACATGGCGTTGCGCTGCACCAGGACGGCAAAATCCACTCGGTGCGCGTCGAACTCCGGGCCGTCGACACAGGCAAATTCACTCTTGCCCTCGATCATCACGCGACAGCCACCGCACATGCCGGTGCCGTCGATCATGATCGGGTTGAGACTGACGAGGGTCCGAATTTTCTCCTTGCGCGTCATGTCAGCGACTGCTCTCATCATTGGAATTGGGCCCACGGCGAGGACCAGATCGATGCGGGTTCCGTTTTCGATCAACTGCCGCAGCTTGTCGGTGACCAATCCCTTGTCGGCGTAACTGCCGTCGTCGGTGGTGACGAAAACCGTGTCGCTGACTCCCTTCATCTCGTCTTCCAGGATGACCAGGTCTTTGTTTCGCCCGCCGATAATGGAGATGACCTTGTTGCCGGCGCGCTTCATGGCCGCGGCCGTGGGATAGGCCATGGCCGTTCCGACGCCTCCACCGATCGCCACCACCGTGCCGTAACTTGCGATTTCCGAAGGCTTGCCCAGCGGCCCGACGACATCGAGAATGCTGTCTCCGGTTTCGAGGGAATTGAGCAGGTTGGTGGTCTTGCCGATGGATTGCACCACGATGTTGACGGTGCCGTGTTCCGGGTCTGATTTCTCGATGGTCAGGGGAATGCGCTCGCCTTGCTCGCAAATCCGCAGGATGACGAACTGTCCGGGCCGCTGCTTGCGCGCGATCCGAGGCGCCTCGATCGTAAAGCGCTTGATTCCAGGAGCGATGAATTGGGCGTGAATGATTTTGAACACTGGGCCTCCCGACGAATACCGCATTCTATTGTGGCGGTCTGCCTGCCGACAGGCTGTGACCAAGATCACAGGCAGGTGTGTCGGACAGACGAAGGGATCGGGTCATCGGGTGATCGGACCATCGGGTCATCGCAGTTCAAAGGCCTTTGTTTTTAGATGACCCGATCACCTGGATCACCCGATTAGCCGATCCACCGACGGCTATGACCTTACGGTCAGATGACCCGACCGACTTTCAGTGTTAAACGTTGAAGGAGATCATGCCCCAGCCCCTGATTTTCGTCGCCACTCCATGTTTTGGCGGCATGGTTTCGCAGAGTTACATGCTGTCGGTGATCCGACTCATGAGCTATGCGAAGTCCGTGGGGTTCGACGTGTCACTCTCGCTGCTGGGCTATGATGCGCTGATCTCGCGAGCACGCAGCACGCTGGTGGCCGCATTTCTCGACAATCCGGCGGCTACGCATCTGCTTTTCGTCGATGCCGATGTCGGTTTCGAGCCGCAGCAGGTCGAGCGCTTGCTGCGATTTGATAAAGACTTCAGCGGCGCGCTTTACCCGCTCAAGTCGATCGATTGGGATTTCATTCCGCAACGCTGTGTTGAGCGCGGCGAGAGCGTGCAACAGGCTGCCCTGTCTTATGTAGGAACCTTCTGCCCGGAGCCCGAGCGCAAGCAGGAGGGGGATTTTGTCACGGGAATTTATGCTGGCGGCGGTTTTCAGTTGCTTCGCCGAAGCGCGTTAGAACAGATGATTGCCGCGTATCCCGAGACGCATTTCAGCCGCGTGCATAGTATGCCAATCTCGGGTGCGCGCGGCGATGCGGCACAGAGTTCCAATCTCTATGCGCTGTTCGATTGCATGATCGACCCCGAGACCGGCGCCTACCTGAGCGAGGATTATTCTTTCTGTCTGCGCTGGCGGAATATCGGCGGCGAGATCTGGCTTGATACGGCCAGCCGGCTAACGCACACCGGCCCGTACGAATTCGTCGGCGACCATGCCGCGCGTTTCCACGGATCGAATCCGGGAGCGCGCTGATGACACCCGTTCCAGACAGACTGCCGGGCGACGACGCGATTTTCCTGCATTCCAGTTGGCGGGCGGCGAGTACCTACGTGTGGGCGAAGTTCCGCCGGCGTCCCGATACCTACTGCTACTTCGAACCGCTCAACGAACATCTCTTCACTTTGACGCCGGAAGTTGTCGATCGCTTCGTTCCCTGGTCGTTTGCCAATCACCCGCCGCTCGACGCGCCCTATCTGGAAGAGTTTCGTCCCCTGATCGGCAGGAAAGGCACCGGCAGCGAATCAGGCTTTGGCATAAGAGGGTTTCCCGCTCATCTCACCTTTGGGCGATACTGTGCCACCAGCGACGACTCTTTGCCGGAGTTGGAAAACTATCTTGCCGATCTGGCAAGCCTCGCCGCACACCGCGGACGCCGTCCTGTCTACGGATTCGTGCGTACAGATATGAGAGTGGCTTGGTTCCGTGCCCACATGTCCGGAGCGCACATCTTCATCCGGCGCGAACCGCGCCGCCAGTTTCTGTCAATGTTGCGTCAAGCCGTGCAGGGCAACCCTTACTTTCTGCAACGCGGTCCGGTCATTCTCCGCCATAACATCGACTCGCCTGCCTTCGCGCCGCTGCTTTCAGCAATTGACTTGGCGGCGTTGCCCGATTCGCCCGGCTTGTGCGAGGCCTTCCGCAGCAAGCGTGTAGACGAGAAACTTTTGCGCTCGCTGTACTTCATCTTCTATTTCATGTGGCGTGTAGCCCGGCAGGTCGGCGAACCGCAATGCCATCTGGCGATCGACATCGACCGCCTCAGCCAAGACGACTCCTATCGCCGCGACATCGAAAATCGCCTCGCCGATCTGGTCGGCATGGCTATCTCTTTCAGCGACTGCCGGGTCGAGCGTTATGATGACAGCCTCAGTTGGGCGGCTAGGCAATTCGAGGCTCTGGAGCGGGAAGTCGAATCCCTTGCAACCCGGCCTCCGGTGAATTGTTCATCCAATTAGAATAGTTTTCATGCAGAACGCAACGCCCGCGGCCCTCGCCGTGCTCGTGCTGGAACTCGCACCGGCAGCCGTGTTTGGCCTTGCCGGGAAGCGAGTGGGACAAGCGTGCGCCCGCTGGCCATCGGCGATCCGGACAGCTTTACCTGTACTTTGCGCGCTGCCTTACGTTTTAATCTCCTATTCGCACCAGATGTTTTCCTGGAGATGGTGCGCTCTCTACGCGATTCTTCCGGTCGCGATCGCCTGGCTGCTGGCGCAGGCTGCTATCGCCGATCCTGACCAACTTGGCACTTGGCGAGATGCCATCATTTTACTGACGCTCGGGCTGGCGGTTGATCTGCGCTGGTTCGAGCGGGCGTGGCCAAACGGACTTGAGGGTTGGGGGAAACTGCTTCTCGTCGATGCGGGGTTGTATGGGTTCGTCGCGATCCGCCAACTCAAGGGCACCGGCTTTGATTTTCACTTTCACTGGAGCGACTGGAAAACCGGGCTGCGGGAACTGGTTCTTTTTGCGCCGCTGGTTCTGGGGCTCGGGTTGGCGCTGGGATTTCTCCATCCGCACAGTCACGCGCTGCGCTTCTCGTTTATTCGGACGATGATTCCGACTTGGATCTATATTTTCATTTTCATTGCCGTTCCAGAGGAACTTTTCTTTCGCGCGTGGGTACAGAATCTGCTCGAACGGCGCGTTGGACGGCGCTGGGCGCTGGGGATTACGGCGGTGTTGTTTGGCCTCTCCCATTTCAACAAACGATCGGCGCACTTTAACTGGCGCTACGTCATACTGGCGAGCATCGCTGGAATCTTCTATGGGCGAGCATGGCGTGAGCAACGCCGCGTGCCAGCCTCGGCGATTACGCACGCCAGCGTGGACGCAATCTGGTCGTTCTGGTTTTAGGGTGTTGGTCAGTTTGATTTCCACGTGTGATCGCCTCTGCGCTAATTCCGTGGAGCACTCGGAGAAAGGCTTGTTGGTGCTATAATCGGCACGAAATGAGCCGTCCGTTTGAGTCATTTGAGCTTCTAAGCCAACAGCGACACCGAGGCTGGGACGAACGCATGCTCGAAGCTGTGTCACCGCGTTCAATATTCATAATGTTATTGCTGGACGTGTTCATGCTCGGGATGTTAACAAGCATGATGGTCTTCGATGTTTTCCGTTTCCACCGCTTTAGCTGGATGACCGCAGGGTACATCCTAATGTTGGTCATTCCCGTGTTTCTCTGTTCGCGATTACTCTATCGTCGGCTCCACGCCGATTCGTAACAATCAGCGCGCCTGTTGAAATCATATTGACCCGCTGCCTGTTCTTGGGTAGGGGTAGCAGTTTTGCCGCCTTCGAGGTTATCGCAGCGGTAAACCGCTGCGCCACCCAAAGGCAAGTGCAAAAGCAAGTGCAAAGGCAAAAACCCTTGGCGGACGCTGCGTGGAATCCCACCCTTGCGCAAAAAACGCGCAAGGATGGGGCACCCATCGATCAAAAAAGCAAATCACTACCGTAAGGTGCGAAGATATACAGAGAAGATATAAACATGAGTGAAATGGCGGTTGAGTCGACAACCTATCCCGCAGTCGCGACTGCCTTTCGCCGGTACTTTGTTTGGACCCAGATCGTCGTCGTGTTTCTGTTTCTGGAGCTTGCGATCTGGGCGTCGACGGTCGAGATCAGGAACCGCTGGGCCGCCATCTCGGCGATCACAATTCTGGTTCTAGTCGTCACAGACTTGTTGATGGACCGGTCAGGGTCGCTGCGGCCGTCGTGGGCGTCGCTTCATCGCCTCGGCCTGGGATTGCCGAAAGTGGCTGACGCCGGCGTGGTGCTGGGAATCGGTTTTGCTACGCTTCTCTTTATGATGATTTTTGTCCGCTCGTTGGGCGGGCAGATTCCCGCTAATCCAACTTGGTTCCCGAATCTGCGGTTGACTTGGGGATACGTGGTCTGGTCCTTCATTCAGGAGTTCATACTGCAGTCGTTTTTCTTCAGCCGCTTTGAAGAACTGTATGGCGGCCCGGCTGCGGTTTGGATTGCCGCCACGCTCTTTGCCGCCGCCCACTTGCCCAATCCCATTCTCACCACTGCCACGCTGATCGGCGCACTTTTTTTCTGCGAAGGGTTCCGGCGCTACCGCAGCGTCTATCCTCTCGCGATCGTGCACGCAATGCTGGGACTAACCATTGCCCTCACCGTGCCCGAGAGCTTGCTGCACCACATGCGCGTGGGGATTGGGTATTTGCGGTATTAGGCTGTAGCTCTGGCCTCTGGCTGGCCCAAGCTTAAGTTGCCGGTGGGACGCCGGCGCTACAACAACCCTAGCTCACGGCCTTCCCGTGGAATTGCCGCAGCCCGACGGCTAGAAACATCAGGTCAAACGCAGCTAACACCAGTACTACGGCCAGCACTGGAAGGTGTGGGAACTGGGGTACGAGGGTTCCGCGCAGGCCTTCGCTGGCGTAGACGAGGGGATTGATCAGGACAACTTTCTGCAGGATGGGAAAATGTCCCAAGGCGCTCCACGGATAATAAGTGCAGCCGAAGAAGATCATCGGGGTCAAAACCATGCTGAACATCAAACCGATGTGAGTCTGGCTAACGCTGCATCCAAGCGCCAGGCCGCCGCAGGCCGAGAACAGCGCCACCAGCACGGTGACGCACGCAAAGCCGATGGGAGAGTGCACATTGAAATCCACTCCCGGACGCAGCAAGAGCCACGCCATTGGAATCACCGCCAGCCCGGCGACCAGGGCTTGCATGGTGCCGAAGAATACTTTCTCGATCGCCAGCCAGTGCGTGTCGATGGGCGCCAGCAGACGGTCTTCGATCTCGCGCGTGAATTGAAACTCGGCAATTAGAGGCATCGCGACTGCCCAAACTCCCGTGAATACCATGCTGATCGCCATGATCCCAGGCAACAGCAGGCTTTTGTAGGCGGGGGGCATGTAGCCGCTCGACACCATGACGCGTCCGAAAATAAACACGAACATCATCGGCTGCAGGAAAGTCTGCAACAGCATGGGAACCGCGTTGCGGCGAGCAACATGAGCGTCGCGCCCGAGCAGGGCTAGAAAAGTGGTCCAGTTCAATCGCGCAAGCTCCTTCCCGTGTGATGGAGAAAAAGATTTTCCAGGCTGGGTTCGGAAATGTGCACATCGCACAATTCGATCGAAGCATTGGAGGCGAGATTGGCTATCTCGGATATCAGCGAGCCTCCGCGGTCGGCGTAGACGTCGGCGGAACTGTCGTGATCCGCGTCATTAGTATGAGTATGCGCGCGCACTTCTCGCACTCCCGCCAGGGCCTGCAAACGCTGCAGCAATTCGGGCGAGTTCCGTCCGAAGCGCAAGCGCAGCAGATAGCCGCCGGGAACCGAAGCTTTCAACTCCGTCGGAGTGCCGAGGGCGATATTTTTTCCGTGGTCGATGATGGCCAGACGCTGACATAAAGCGTCCGCTTCCTCCATGTTGTGCGTGGTCAGGAGGATTGTCTTGCCGCTCTGGTTGTATTCGCGGATGATTTCCCAGAGCAGCAAGCGGGTCTGCGGATCGAGTCCGGCGCTGGGTTCGTCGAGAAAAAGCACCTGCGGATCGTGCATCATGGCGCGCGCGATGGAGAGACGCTGCATCATGCCGCCGGAAAATCCGCGGACCATCTGGTCGGCGCGGTCGGTGAGTTTGAAGCGATCGAGAAGCATCTCGGCGCGGGCGGCGCGCTCGCGAGAATCGATGCCGAAGTAGGCGCCGTGGAAAAGCAGAATTTCGCGAGCGGTGAGAGAAAAATCAAGATTCGGGCGCTGCTGCACCACGCCGATCAGGCGCTTGACCGCGACCTGCTCCGCCCAGACATCGTGCTCGCCAATCCAAGCCTGGCCGCCGGTCGGACGCACTCGCGTGGTTAGAACGCCCACGGTCGTCGACTTGCCCGCGCCGTTCGGTCCCAGCAGACCGAAGATCTCCCCGGGCGCGATTTCCAACGAGATGCCATCGAGGGCGACGATCTCCGCTTTCGGCTGCTTCTTCGCTTTGCCGCGCGCCGCGCCGAAGCCAAAGCCTCCACCGGAGGCGAGGGGAGGAGGTGACGTAAAGATCTTGCGCAAGTCGCGCGTCTTAATTCCGGCCAGCACGCAGAAACCCTACCCCGCCACAAAGATTTCGAACAGGATACCAAACGGCGCGAGTCTTCGCTGCTTTGCTAAGCTCGTGGTGGAGTGGTTATTCCGGCGCGAATTTGAAATACGACGTCATCATTCTCGGAGCCGGCGCTGCCGGGCTGCTGTGCGCCATCGAAGCGGGCAAGCGCGGGCGGCGCGTTCTCGTGCTCGAACGCGCGGAGCGTATCGGCCGGAAGATCCTGATCTCCGGCGGAGGCCGCTGCAATTTCACCAACCTCGACACCAGGCCGGAGAATTTTCTTTCGGGTAACCCACACTTCGCCAAATCGGCGCTTGCCCGCTATACGCCAGCCGACTTTGTGGAGCTGGTTGAAAAACATCGCATTCCCTATCACGAAAAAAAGCTCGGCCAGTTGTTTTGCGATCGAGCGGCGAGCGATATCACAGCGATGCTCGAACAGGAATGCCGCGAGGCGGGAGTCGAAATCCGGTGCAACACGAAAGTGAACGGGGTGCGCAAGGGCGAGGCGCGGAATGATGGCATACAAAACGACGTCGACGAAAACGGCCGGTTCACCGTGCAAGCTGAGAACGCGACTTTTGACGCGGATCGCCTTGTGGTCGCCACCGGAGGCTTGTCCATTCCGAAAATTGGGGCCACTTCATTCGGCTACGATCTGGCCCGGCAATTTGGCCTGAAGAGCGTGCCTCCGCGCGCCGCCCTCGTTCCTCTCGCCTTCAGCGAGCCGGACCGCAAGCGCTGGTGCGATCTGGCGGGAGTCTCGATCGAGGTGGTTGTTTCCACTGGCGCGGCGAAACAGAGGCCGGCTTCATTCAAGGAAAACATGCTGTTCACGCATCGCGGCCTTAGCGGACCCGCAATCCTCCAGATCTCTTCTTACTGGGACGGCAAGGGGCCGATTTATCTCGACCTCGCGCCGAACCGCGACCTCACCGCCGAGTTGCGAGCGCGAGGTCGTCGCGACCCATCGAGTTGGAAATTGCTGATTAGAGATGTCCTGCCTCGCCGTTTCGCCGAGCGCTGGCTCGACACTTATCCTTTAGCAGGCAACTCCGATCGCGCATTTGCTCACGCCGAACAGCAATTGCATGCTTGGGAAATCAGGCCGGAAGGGACGGAAGGTTACGGAAAAGCAGAAGTCACGGCTGGGGGCGTCGATACGGATGAACTTTCCGCCAAGACGATGGAATCTCGAAAAGTGCCCGGACTTTACTTCATCGGAGAAGTGGTTGACGTGACCGGCCAACTGGGCGGCTTCAACTTTCAGTGGGCGTGGGCATCGGGATTTTGTGCCGGACAGGTCGTGTGAGGCAAATGCGAATTTGTGATCGGTAATTTGTGCAATTTCGAACGATGTCGATCAAACGATGGTCGATCGAGCTTCAATTACCAATTACAAATTACCAATTACAAATTCTAGACTTCCGCGCCGTCTTGCATGAACGGCATGCGGGCGAGAATTTCGGCGGCTTGTTCGAGATTCTTCAGGTTGTCGGCGGTGAAGTCGGCGCCCGAGAGCGAGGCATCCAGACCCTTGCGCGAAACTTGCACCACTCCCACCACGCCTCTATCGGAATGGGCTATGGGAACGGACATGATTTTCTGAATCGGCATTTGTCCCTGGCTGCGATCATCTTCATCGGCTTCGGCGCCGAGCTTGACCGCTTCAAACAAGCTGACATGCTTTACGCGCATGAAGGTATTCGACAGCAACGGAGTGCGAGTGGATGCCGTGCGCGCGGCCACGGCCGACCCGCTCAACGGCAATACGCCCGCGGATCGCAGTTCGGGCGGGAAGATAAAACGCAGACTATTCTTTTCCAACCTAAGCAGTGCCACTTCGCTGCGGCGCACGCCGAGAATCTGTGCCAGTTTCAAGCAAACCCTATCGGAAGTCGGGGATTCGGAGAGCATGCGCTCCAAATCGCTGAAGGTGGCCTTGGCGGCCTTCGCTCCCGACGCTCCACTGCCAGTCGATACCATATTGTGCCTTTAGGTGCTCCCTACCTGTGGTTCCTAGTTATGGTGCGGCCCGGAGCAAGCTTTCGACAAGTTACCAGAGTTTTAAGAGTGGTGCAGTTTAAAAATTGCAGTCCCTCAGCGGCTAAAGTCCGCAATGAAAATGCGACGGCTATCGCAGCGGTAAACCGCTCCACTCCGGCGCTGCGCCACCCAAAGGCACAGCGATTCCAGCGACCCATCGCCAGATCCATCGCCGAGCGCCGCTAGGTCTATCAGGGCCGAGCGGCTTTTCTTCGCTTTCTGACACGAAGGTATTATCTCAGTCCCTCTTGGAGTCGATCGCTCTTGGTTGCTCGTGGGAGTCTGAGCCTCGGCCAGGTCAAATTTTATCGGCTTCTTGTTCAAGATATCGCTTTCGGAAAAATGAAGCTGGCTGCCCTGAAGAATATCCGCGAGGTCTTATATTTTGGTATTCGGGGCGGGCTGGGACGTATATTTCGCAAAGATTTCCAGTAGGGTCGCGACGGAGCGAAGTGCGGGCGTGCCCAAACGAGTAACTTTTCTGATACTGCGGAACGAATTTTTCGATGGCTGGCGGAACAATTCCACAACCATTCACGATATAGTTAGATACACAACCAAACAATCGGCTAGCGCCTCTGGTTGTAAGCGGATGCCGCTTACTCGCTACATAACGTCACTTCTACCATTGGATATCTGTTAAGGAGTAACACATGGCTCGCAAGACAACTGGAATCTCTAGCACCACTCGCAGCAAGAAAACCGCAACCTCGGTTTCGCCTGCTCCGGTGCAGATTGCGCCCGAAGTTGGCAAGGAAGTTCCGAAGAATGGGAAGTCGGCCG
Organism: uncultured Acidobacteriaceae bacterium; assembly: GCA_963785265.1. Lineage (GTDB taxonomy): Bacteria > Acidobacteriota > Terriglobia > Terriglobales > Acidobacteriaceae > Acidiflorens. The sequence goes on from CAWAUN010000002.1 coordinate 691,253, forward strand.
CGGTGGTTTCCGCCAATTTCGTTCCCTCCAATCTCGACGAAGAGATTCGGCGCCGGGCTTATGAACTCTACTTGCAGCGCCGGGCGACGGCTGGCGATGCGAATGGCGACGAGAACCAGGATTGGCTGATGGCGGAAAACGAAGTCCGTTCGCGCTACGGCAAATTGGCGCGCCACACAACGGCGTAGCTGGCGCGGGGGTGCGTCAGGATGACAATTCGGTGGTGTGAGAAAAGCAGGTCCTTCGCTTCGCCCAGGATGCCAATTCGGTTAGCGTGACGAGTAGGTTGGCTCGTTGTCGGGGAGACTCGGGCGGACAGCTTACTGTTGTACGGCCTGAACCAGCGATGGCTTCACGTGTTCGCGCTGAATTTCTGAAGCATCCCACGCACCGCCGAGCGCTTTTACCAGGTAAACGGAAGTCGTCATCTGCTGACCCAGCAGCTGTGTTGCCAAACGCTCGTTACTCAGCAACGTGGATTGTGCGGTAATCACATCGAGGTAAGTTGTAACCCCGCCGACATAACGGTCATTGGCGAGCGCGAGGGCACGGCGCGAGTCGGTGACCGCTGCCTGCTGAGTCTTCATGGCTTGGTCAAGCAGGGCGAGACCGGAGAGCCCATCCTCGACCTGCTGAAATGCCTCCAGCACCGATTCGCGATAGTTGGCGACCGATCCGTCGTAGGCCGCGCGGGTGGACGCCAGGTTCGCACGATTGCGTCCGCCATTGAAAATCGGTTGCAGCAGATCACCGCCCAGCGACCACATGGCGCTGGGAGCGTTGACCAGCGTGGCGATATCGCGGCTCTCCCAACCACCGCCTCCGCTCAACGTGATATGCGGATAAAACGCCGTCATGGCTATGCCAACCTGCGCATTTTCGAATGCCATCTGGCGTTCCTCGGTCGCGACGTCGGGCCGGCGCTCTAGAATCTCCGAGGGGACTCCGGTGGGAATCGTGGGAGGCGTCGCGTTAAACGGCGCCTCTGCCACGCTGAAAGCCGACGCGGACTTCCCTACCAGCACGGCGATGGCATGTTCGTATTGCGCGCGCTGCTGCAACACGAGTTGAAGCTGCGTCGCCGTTGAATCGAGCAATGCGGCCTGCTGGGCGACTTCCAATCCATTCGCAACTCCGCCTTCGTGACGATGGTTGACCAGATCCAATCCTTTTTGCTGGATTTCGACTGACTGGCGTACAACTCCCGCTTCACGGTCACTCTCGCGCAGGTTGAAATAGTCGGCGGCGAGTTCGGCGGTCAATACCAGGCGGACGTTCTCCAGGTCGGCGGCACTGCCTTGCAGCGCAGCGTTGGCCGCTTCCATGTTGCGGCGCACGCGTCCGAATAAATCCAGCTCGTAGCTGGCGGAAAATGGGACGGTAAATTCGTTCTCAGTATCAACCTTGACAGTCTGAATCGTGCCGCCCTCGAGTGGGCGATTCCCGGAGAGGCGTGTTCGCTGGCCGCTGGGATCGGCGCTGAGCACGGGAAAGTATGCGGAGGACGCGATTCGCGCCTGGGCGCGCGCCTGCATCAGCCGATCCTGCGCCGCCGCCAGCGACTGGTTTGCCTGCAGCAGTTCCTGCTCCAGCCGGTCGAGCTCCGCGTCGTGAAATATCTGCCACCACGCGCCTTTCGGAATTGCGTCCTTCGGAGCGGCGGTTTGCCAGGGCCCTTGGCCTTTCCACGCGTCGGGAGCTTGGGCAATGGGGCGTTTATATCGCGGTCCGACAGTGCAGCCCAAGCCCGCGAGCAGTGTCACGGCCAGCAAAGCGCAACCCCCACCACGGAGACACCGAGTCACGGAAAAAGACCTTTTCATAGGATCATTGCTGGATCGCGACTGCTTCATAAGGGACGAAAGCATGAATTGGCCTTCTCCGGGACTCGGTGCCTCCGTGGTGAAGGTCACGAATGCGCGTCTCCAGCGGCCGGCTTGGCGACGTGCACTTGCTGCCCTTCCTCGAGTGAGTCGGACGGATTGATGATGATCTGATCGCTGACATCGATCCCGCCCAGAATTTCCAGGGTGGCACCATAGTCGCGTCCAATGTTAATGGGGCGCAAATGCACCTTGCCGTCCTTGTCGACAACCGCAACCTGCGCTCCTTCAGCGCGGAACAGCATGGCATTCACCGGAATCGTAATCCGCGGAACTGAAGTGCCGGCCGCAAAATGCACTTGGCCGAACGAACCGGGCAGCAGCTTGCCATCTTTGTTGGGAACATCCACTTCCGTGTTGAGCGTACGCGTCGCCAAATCGATGGCCTCCGCGGTGCGGACCACGGTTCCCACAAATTTCTGGCCCGGAAATTCCTGCAGCGTCACGTTGGCCTTCATCCCAACTTTTATTTTCGGCGCATACGCCTGCGGAACACTGACGTAAACGCGAAGGGGATCGACACGCGCGATATCGAAAAGTTCCCTGCCGGCCGCCTGCGCGCCGGAATTAATGAGCGCGCCCGGATCGACATTGCGCCGGGTCAGCACGCCGGAAAATGGAGCGTATACGTGCTTGAACGACTCCAGTTCTTCGAGGCGGCGAACATTCGCGTCCGCTGCCGCGAGGTTGGCTAGCGCTTGTTCGTAGCCGCTCGCCTGCTGGTCGGCTTCTTGCTGCGAAACCGAATCGGTCTTGCGCAGATTCGCCCAACGGTCAGCCGATATCTTGGCCAACCCCAGCGCCGCCTTGATTTGCTCGCGGCTGGCTTTGGCCTGAGAGAGTTCCTGGTCGACTTCGGGAGTGTCAATCGCCGCCAGCAGTTCCCCTTTCTCCACCTTGCTTCCCATGTCTTTGTACCAGCGGAGAAGGTAGCCGTTGGTGCGGGCGAAAATAGGAGACTCTATGAAGGCTTGTAGATTTCCGGGCAATACCAGTTCGTCGTTTCCCGGTTGGAACTGCGGCTGCACCACCGCGACAGTGGGGATCGAGACGGCCTCGGTTTCCTTGGCGAGCGCGTCGGTTTCGGTCTTCCTATTCAAGAAGGTGACTACGCCAGCGGTGATCAGGACGAGTAGCACGGCGCTAATCAGAATCCTTCCCCGGCGCGCCGGAGCGGAACCCGGATCAGATGGCCGATAGCTATCGGGACGCATGGCTTCCGTCTCGTTCTGATCGGTGGTTACGGGCGGCGGTTGTACTGGCATGTGACGTTCTCCAAAACAATTCTCTTTCGTTGCTCCCTACTCATACCGCGTCTAGTTCTGCTCCGACTGCTCGCGTGCCTCGCGGCGGCCGTGGATCATGGTAAAGACGCTGGGCACGAAGAATAATGTGGCCACGGTTGCGAACAGCAGACCACCAATCACGGCTCGTCCCAACGGCGCGTTCTGTTCACCGCCTTCTCCTAATCCCAACGCCATCGGCACCATGCCGATAATCATGGCGAGCGCGGTCATAATCACCGGCCGTATGCGGGTGTGGCCGGCTTCGAGCGCCGCCTGCCGCGCGGGCGCTCCCGCATTCATGCGATCGCGGGAAAACGAAACCAGCAGAATTGAATTCGCGGTTGCCACTCCCATGCACATGACCGCACCGGTCAGCGACGGAACACTGAGCGTAGTACGCGTAATCAGCAGGAACCAGCAGATACCCGCCACCGCTCCCGGCAGCGCTGTAATGATGATAAAAGGATCGAGCCACGACTGAAAGTTGACCACGATCAGCAAGTAGACGAGCACGATCGCTCCGAGAAGGCCAACGCCCAGACCGAAAAACGAGGACTCCATGGTCTCGACCTGTCCTCGAACCACGATGCTCGTACCACGCGGCAGATGGTCCTGGAATGGTTTGAGCGCCTTCATGATGTCGGACGCCACGCCGCCCAGATCGCGTCCCTGTGTGCTGGCGTACACATCGATGACCGGCTGCACGTTGTAATGATTGACCACGGCGGGAAGGGTGATCGGCGAGAGTTGCACCAGATTGCCAAGTACTTGCGGTTGCGCACCCGCGCCCGTCACGGGCGTGTTCATCAAATCTTGCAGTGACGTCATGTGATACTGCGGTGTCTGGACGGCGATGTTGTAACTCACGCCATTCCTTGGATTCAGCCAGAAGTTCGGAGTTGTCTGGAAGCTTCCACTCAAGCTGACCAGCACGCTCTGGGCAACTTGCTCCGCATTCATTCCGACCTGGTTGATGCGGGTGCGATCCATGTCGAGATAGAGAGCGGGCAAGCTCATCAACTGCTGCACATGGACGTCGGCAGCGCCAGGAATCTGACGCAAGCGATTGGCGATGTGCTGAGCGATGTCGTAGTTCCCGCGCATATCGGCGCCCACAACCTGAATGTCGACTGGCGCGGGCAATCCGAAATTGAGGATTTGCGAAACGATGTCGGCCGGCTGAAAGAAAAATTCCACGCCCGGAAACCGCGCCGGCAACTCCCGGCGTAAGCGGCGCACGTATTGCGCCGTCGGATGATGGTGTTCGGGATTCAGCGAGATCAGCACCTCCGCATCTTCGGTCCCGATGACGCCCGAACTGCTGTAGGAAGTATTGATGCCCGAATAAGGGAGGCCGATGTTGTCGAGTATCGTCTGCAGTTCTTCCTTAGGAATCTCGTTGCGCAGCACGCGCTCCACTTCATCGCACAGTCGCGCCGTCTCTTCCACGCGCAGGCCGGGCCGGGCGCGGAAGTGCAGGCGGATCAGGCCGGCATCTACCTGCGGGAAGAAGTCCCGCCCCAGGAAAAAAACCAGCCCCAGCGACAGAACGCAAAAAGCCACGAAGCAGAGGGAGAACAATTTGCGGTGCTCGAGCGTGGCATCCAGCAGTTGCCGGTAGCTGTCGCGGAATCTCTCGAACCAGCGCTCGAATCCGCGCTGCGATCTTCCTAAAAGCGTTTTTGGCTCGAGCGCGCGATGCTCGTGGCCGCGCATGATGAACATCACCATCGTCGGAATCAGGGTTCGCGACAACAGATACGAAGCCAGCATGGCAAAGGACACGGCTTCCGCCAGGGGAACGAAAAGAAACTTCGCCACCCCGGTCAGAAAGAACATGGGCACAAACACGATGCAAATACTGAGCGTGGAGACGAAGGCGGGCACGGCGACTTGTTGCGCGCCGTCGAGAATAGCCGTCTTCATCTCCTTGCCCATGGCCAGATTGCGTTCGATGTTTTCGATTTCCACCGTGGCATCGTCGACTAGAATGCCGACGGCGAGCGCCAGTCCTCCCAGGGTCATGATGTTGATGGTCTCGCCGAGGGCGCTCAGCAGAATCACGGAGACAAAGATGGATAACGGGATTGAAACCGCGATGATCAAGGTGGGACGCCAATCGCCGAGGAAAACCAGGATCATGATGGCGGTAAGACAGGCGGCGATCAAGCCTTCTCGTATCACTCCATGGATGGCCGCGCGCACGAAAAGCGACTGATCGAAGAGAGCCTTGACAGTAAGGTCGCGCGGCAGCGACTTCGCCGCCTGCGGCACCATCGCCTTGATGCCATCGACGACGGTCAGCGTGGATGAGCCGCCCAGCTTATAGATCGACATGAGCACGCCGCGCACGCCGTCCTGGCGCACGATGTTGGTTTGCGGCAGAAATCCGTCGCGCACGTGGGCTACATCGCGCAGGTAAAGCGTGGACGAATTTGATGTCTTCACCGGCAGATCGTTGAGTTCAGCAACGGTCTGTGGAGTGCCGTTCATCTCCACCTCGTACTCGGTGGGGCCGATTTTTGCGGTGCCTGTCGGCAGGATTAAATTCTGCGCCGACACGGCGTTCACGATGTCGTTGGGTGACAAACCATAGGCCTGGAGTTTGGCGGAATCGAGGTCCACATCCACCTGCCGGGGCTTGCCGCCGTAAGGATAGGGAGTGGCCGCACCCGGCACGGTAGTCAACTGCGTGCGCAGAAAATTCTGCCCCAGATCGAACAGTTGCTGTTCCGGAAGCGTCTTGCTGCTCAAGCCTAGTTGCACAATGGGCGTGGTCGATGCTGAATAAGTTATGACCAGCGGCGGAGTCGTGCCCGGAGGCAGTCCGCGCAGGATGGTCTGGCACATCCCGGTCACTTGCGTCATCGCCATGGAAAGGTTGACGCCCGGCCGGAAGAAAATCTTGATTACGGCGATTCCGTTCAGCGAGGTCGATTCCTGGTGCTCGATGTCGTTGACTGTGACCGTAAATCCGCGCTCGGAGTTGCTCACAATCCGGTCAGCCATCTCTTGCGGCGACATGCCCGTGTAGTTCCACACCACGCTGATCACGGGAATATTGATTTCAGGAAAGATATCGACCGGGGTGCGCAGGATGGTGAGGGGCGTAAGAATGATGATGAGCAGGGCCATCACCACGAACGTATAAGGACGGCGGAGCGCTAATGCGACTATCCACATAAGGCAGACAAAGAACTTACAATTTGGAACTGGATACTGCCGAAAACCACTACTTCGAAGCGGCAAGCCCCACAGGCCCGCCAACTCCCAAATAAGATTCAAAACAGTACGTTTCGGATTTAAATTATATTAGACTTTAGCCATGAGTCAAAATCGCATAGGACACGACGGGACACGGCCCGGAAGTAATGGAGCCAACGGAGGCAATGGAACGGGCGGCAAGCGCTCGCCGGGACGGCCACGCAGTGAAGAATCGCGGCAGTCGATCCTGCGCAGCACGCTGAAACTGCTTAAGGAGAGCGGATTCCCAGAACTCAGCATTGAGGCGATCGCGGCCGACGCCAATGTGGGCAAAACAACTGTCTACCGTTGGTGGCCGACCAAGGCCGCCCTGGTCGCCGACGCTTTCTCCACCAGTGCCGCGGAAGAGCTTCAGTTCCCAAATACCGGCTCCGTTCAAGCCGATATGAGCGTGCAGATGAAGCGACTGATTCGCATCTTCCGGTCGCAGCGGGGCAAAGTGGTGGCGGCGCTGCTTGCGGGAGGACAATCGGATCCGGAGTTGCTCGAGGCTTATCGCGACCGATTTTTGTGGCCCCGACGCAGACAGGCTTATCAAACTCTGCAGCGCGGGGTGGATCGCGGCGAGTTACCCGCCGGCTGCGACTTTGACCTTATTCTTGACTCACTCTACGGGCCGATTTTGATGCGCTTTTTGATTCGTCACGTCAAACTTGAAGAAAGCTTCGCCGACGAGGTTTGCGAGTTGGTGCTGAAGGGGCTGAAGAGCGAGCCCGAATCGCTGCGATGAAGACCCCGCGTTCGTCTTTCCTCTATCGGATAGAGTCCCGCAACTGTTCCAGGGCCTTGTCTGCAGAATCGAGGCGGATCAATCCCGAACGCGGATAGTCGAGGTCGATCACGGTGTAAACCGTGATCGCGATGCATGCTGCGTAAAGGAACATGTGCAGCCGACTCCTCATTCTTCGCTTCGCCATCGCATATCCCGCCAGCACGCAGCTCGACAAGGCGGCTGCAACGAGCAGAAAAAAGACAAGCCCCGGCAAGTGTGCGTCAAGCGCCACGGTACGTGACGTGGTGACGTCAATCATTTCATTGAGCGCGGGAAGCAGGAGCCGGGCGGTTGCTCCTCCCCACTCGATAACCAACTTCGAGGCAGGCCAGCATCGATACAAACAGACCGCTCGAGATTACGATTGCCAGCTGAGCAGCGGACATGTCGGTTTGGAGCTTTCTTGTAGCAGCGATACGGCAGCAACAGTAATGCGCATGTGCCTCAGGTCGTGCGCCATGCTATCACCAATCATTCAAAATCATTCAAAATCGGGCAAAATCGGGGACACGGAGAAAACCTCGAGCCTGTAAAGAACATGACGCGGAAGGTTTCATCGAACGTTACTTTTCTCCGCGACCTCCGTGTCTCCGTGGTAAGAAAGCAAATTGGGCCACTACCGCCCCCGCCGCGGCAGCGCTAACAGTTTAAGCCGTTTACCTGCTAAAACTTACCGTTCGACTGCCAAATCGGACCGATATCTGCGCGGCCTTGCGCGAAGTCGCCGCTCCGGTTAGAATCAAATTGCGACCGAAACAGTCGGAATTGAATCCGACTATATAAGTCGGCATTTATCCCATGCTCAAACTGACCAAAAAAGCCGACTACGGACTCATGGCCATGAAGCATCTGGCTGAGCACGCCGATCAAGGCGCATGCAGCGCCAAGGATGTAGCCGAGGCTTACGGCATTCCGCAGGAAGCGCTGGCGAAGATTTTGCAACGCCTGGCGAAGGTCGGGCTGATTCGGTCGCAGCACGGGATGAACGGTGGCTACACGCTGACGCGCGATCCGAAAATGATTTCCGCGTTCGAAATAATCAAGGCCATCGACGGCCCTCTGTTCATCACATCGTGTGTAACCGTGCGCGGCGAATGCGGACAGAGCGATCGATGCACCATCCGCGAGCCGTTGCGCAAGGTGAATGAAAGCATCGAGCAGGTGCTGAGGAACATCAAAATTTCGCAGATGACGGAAGAAACGGAAGTCCTCCGAGCCGATCCAGAGGTCAACAAGCCGGAGACCAGGAAGCCGGTAGAGTTAGTGACGATTACGTAGCGGCATTTGAATAAGGCTTATTTAAGGAGAAGAGCAATCATGAGCACCAATGGCAACAAGGCGACCCACGACGCGGAACAGCACGCGGCTCCGAATGGGATCAAGCTGCCCATCTACATGGATAACCACGCGACCACGCCCATGGATCCGCGGGTTCTGGAAGAAATGCTGCCTTACTTCATGGAGAAGTTCGGCAACGCCGCCAGCCGCAATCACCCCTTTGGATGGGTGGCGGAAGAAGCGGTCGAGTTGTCGCGGGAGCGGATCGCCAAGCTGATCGGCGCGTCCGCGAAAGAGATCATCTTCACCTCGGGCGCCACCGAAAGCGACAATCTCGCGATCAAGGGTGTGGCTGAGATGTATCGCGAAAAGGGCAACCATATCATCACCGAGGTCACCGAACACAAAGCCGTGCTCGACACCTGCAAGCATCTGGAGAAACTCGGCTTCCGCGTGACCTATCTGCCGGTGCAGAAGGATGGGCTGATCGACCTCGATGACCTGAAGCGCGCCATGGACGACAAGACGATTCTGGTCACGATCATGGCGGCCAACAACGAGATCGGCATCCTGCAACCGGTCGCGGAGATCGGCAAGCTATGCCGCGAGCGCGGCGTGGTCTTCCATTCCGATGCGGTGCAGGCCATCGGTAAAGTGCCGATAGATGTCAATAAGATGAACATCGATGTCGCGTCCATCACCGGACACAAGCTGTATGGGCCGAAGGGCGCGGGCGCGCTGTATGTGCGGCGCAAGAATCCGCGGGTGCAGTTGGTGGCTCAGATTGACGGCGGCGGGCACGAACGCGGGATGCGCTCCGGAACGCTGAATGTTCCCGGCATCGTCGGCCTCGGCAAGGCCTGCGCCCTCGCGACGGAAGAGATGCCGCAGGAATCCTGCAAACTGGCGGGCCTGCGCAACCGACTGAAAGACAGCATCATGAGCCGCCTCGACGAGGTCTATATCAACGGCTCGGTGGAGCATCGTTTGCCCGGCAATCTGAATATCAGTTTTGCCTACGTGGAAGGCGAGTCGCTTTTGATGGGGATCAACGATATTGCGGTTTCGAGCGGATCAGCATGCACCTCTGCGACACTTGAACCATCTTATGTATTAAAGGCGCTTGGCACGGGCGACGATCTGGCGCACAGCTCGATTCGCTTCGGCATCGGACGGTTCAATACTGAAGCCGAGATCGATTACGTGGCCGACCGCGTGGTTGAAACGGTAGTGCGTTTGCGCGAGCTTTCGCCGCTCTACGAAATGGCGAAAGAGGGCGTGGATCTGAAGAGTGTGAAGTGGGCGGCAGAAGCGCATTAGAAGCAAGCTGCTTGGGTGGCGGCTAAAAAATCGAAGAGGGGTTTTTAAGAAGGGGTGAAGAAAAATGTCTTACAGCGATAAGGTAATCGACCACTACAACAATCCGCGTAACGTTGGCTCCATGGACAAGAAGGATGCCGACGTGGGCACCGGTCTTGTCGGCGCACCCGAGTGCGGCGACGTGATGAAGCTGCAGATCAAGGTCAATCCGCAGACCAATGTCATCGAAGATGCCAAGTTCAAGACCTTTGGCTGCGGCTCGGCGATTGCGTCGTCTTCGCTTGCGACCGAGTGGGTCAAGGGCAAAACGGTCGACCAGGCCCTCGAGATCAAAAACACCGAGATTGTGAAGGAACTGGCCCTGCCGCCGGTAAAGATTCACTGTTCGGTGCTGGCCGAGGATGCCATCCGGGCCGCGATCGGCGACTGGAAAAAGAAGCAGGAAGCGGCGAAGCCAGCAGTTGTTCAGTCGGCCTAGTAGCTCGGGTATTGTTGTTGGTGTCATCCTGAGCAAAGCGAAGGACCTATGCACTCCGCGGGCGCTGGCAAAATGCAGAGGTTCTTCGCTGCGCTCAGGATGACAACTCTGAACCTGGAAATCCGAAAGTAGAGGGATGGATCAAGCACTCAAAGACGAAGCATCAAAAGACCAGGTAGCGAGACCCGCGGCTCCCACGGCTCCGGCTAAGGGCATCCAGGTCACCGAGAACGCGATCAAAAGGATTCGGTCCGCCATGGCGAAGGAAAATATTTCGCCGGAGCAGGGCGGGCTCCGTTTGGGCGTGCAGGGCGGCGGATGCTCGGGGCTGTCGTACAACATACGGTTTGACACGCAGCCGCGCGAGCGCGACCGGGTGTTTCAGTTTGGAGATGTCCGAGTTTTTGTGGACCCGAAGTCTTTCATTTATCTGCACGGCTTGACTCTCGACTACCAGGAAACTCTAATGCAGCAAGGCTTCGTCTTCGTGAATCCGAACTCGACCAAGTCTTGCGGCTGCGGCAGCTCTTTCTCGTAATAGAAGTGGCACGAGGATGGTGAGGGCGGGCCGCGCGCTCGCCCTAAATTTTGTATGGCAAATGCAGAATCCAAATCGTCGCTCATCATTCCTGGACAAGGGCCCAGAGAAGCAACCGCCAGTTGCTGGTCGTGCGGCACCACGCGCGCGGCGCAGTTCTGCAATTCGTGCGGAAAGGTTCAACCGCCCGTCCCGGTGGACTATTTCACCTTCTTTGGATTTCCACGCAAGCTCAACCTGGACACGGCCGAGCTCGAAAAGGAGTTCTACGCGCTGAGCCGGCGGCTCCATCCCGACATGTTCGCGCAGGCGAACCCCGAGGAACGTGCCTTCAGCCTGGAACAAAGCTCCATGCTCAACGACGCCTACCGCACCTTGAAAGATCCGATCAAGCGGACCGAGTACCTATTGCGTATCGAAGGCGTCGAGATCGAAGAGCAGTCGAAGCAGGCAACCGAAAAGGCGCGCGCAACCGGCGAATTGAAAAAGCAGGTCGTGCCTCCGGATCTTCTGGAGGAAGTTTTCGAACTCAACATGCATCTGGAAGAACTTCGCGCTCAGAAAAAGATGGGCGAAGACGATCCAGCCTTGCTGGAGGAAATCGGCAAGGCAAAGCTGTCGCTTGAAGAAAAATACGACGCGCTCTTCAACGAACTCAAGGCCGAGTGGGGCCGGTGGGACAAATCCGTGGACAACGGGACCGAAGGGGACAAGCGGAAGATTCTCGACAGGATGTTGGATGTGCTGAACCGCAGGAACTATGTTCGGAATCTGGTGCGGGACGTGAATGAAGCGGTGGAATAGGATTTTGTAATTTGGTAATCGGGCAATTTTGTAATTTAAAACCGCCGAGGCCGATCGCGTTCAAATTACCAAATTACCCGATTACAAAATTACAAAATGGCTTCTGATTACATCGTCGGCATCGATCTCGGCACCACGAACTCGCTCGTGGCCTACATGCAGGAGGATTCCCCTGTCGTCATCCCCGGAGAAGACGGGCTGAACCTTGTGCCTTCGGTGGTGGCGCTTGACGAAAACAATCAAGTGGTCGTCGGTAACGCCGCGCGCCGGTACCTGATCGAAACGCCAGAGCGGGCGGTTTATTCGATCAAGCGCCTGATGGGGCGCGGCCTTGAAGATATACAGGACGAACTGAAGCTGTTTCCGTTTCAGTTGGCGGAAGATCTTCAGCCGGGCGAGGTCTTGCGCATCAAGATTGGCGAGCGCACCTACACTCCACCCGAGATTTCAGCGCTGGTGCTGCGGCAACTGAAGCGCAACGCCGAGCGCTTTTTCGGAGCGCCGGTGAGTCAGGCGGTCATCACTGTGCCTGCGTATTTTAACGATGCGCAGCGGCAGGCGACGAAAGATGCCGGACGCATCGCTGGACTGAATGTTTTGCGACTCGTGAACGAGCCGACCGCCGCTTCGCTCGCTTACGGACTGGACAAGAAGAAGCACGGCATCGTGGTGGTTTACGATCTCGGCGGCGGCACGTTCGACATTTCGATTCTCAAGCTGCATGACGGCATTTTCGAAGTGATCGCCACGAACGGCGACACCCATCTCGGCGGAGACGATATCGACAATCTGCTGATCGCCATCGCCCTTGATGACATTCGCGGCGATCTTGGATTGGATGTTCGCAAAAGCGGCGAAGCCGTGCAGCGCATCCGGCAGTCCGTGATCGAGGCAAAAATTGCGCTTTCGTCGCAATCATCGGCGAATCTCGATGTCGATTTGCCTGGCGGAAAGAAGTACCAGCGAGAGATTTCGCTTGCTGCCTTCGAGCAGATGATCCAACCGATCATCGATCGCACCATCGGCCCCTGCAAACAGGCGCTCAAAGACGCGGGATTGAAGCCCGAGCAAATCGACGAGGTCGTCCTGGTTGGCGGCTCGACGCGTATTCCAAAAGTGCGGCGACTAGTACAGGATCTCTTTGGGCGCGCGCCGCATACGGATCTGAATCCCGACGAAGTAGTGGCGCTCGGCGCGGCCGTGCAAGCGAAGATTCTAGGCGGCGGCTCCGAAATCACGAAAGAGATGCTGTTGCTTGACGTCACTCCGCTGTCCCTGGGGATTGAAGTCGCGGGCGGCGTGACCGATAAAATCATCCTGCGCAACTCGACGGTGCCGGCTTCGGCAACGCAATACTACACAACTCAAGTCGATGGCCAAACCAACATCGCAATTCACGTGCTGCAAGGCGAACGCGAACTGGCGCGGGATTGCCGGTCGCTGGCGCGCTTCGATTTGAAAGGCGTTCCGCCGATGCCGGCCGGCATGCCGCGCATCGAGGTAAAGTTTCTGATCGACGCCAATGGCATTCTGCGCGTCTCGGCGCGCGAGCAACGCAGCGGAAAAGAAGCGGAAATCGACGTTCAGCCCAGCTACGGCCTCACCGACGAGCAGGTCGAGAACATGCTGCTTGAATCATTCGACTATGCGGAAGAAGATTTCCGGCAGCGCCAGGTGATTGAAGCTGGACGCGAAGCGGATACGATCCTGACCGCACTCGCGAAGGGGAAAAAGAATTCGGCCTGGCAGGAACTTACGAGCGAAGAACGTCGCAACGTCGACACGCTGGAGACGGCTCTGCTTACGGTGAAGGACGGTGACGACTATCACGCGATTCGTGAGGCGATTGACGCGCTCAATCAGGCCACCATGCATTTGGCGGAGTTGATGATGGATACGGCCGTCTCGACCGCGCTCAAAGGCAAAGCTATGGACGACACCGATCTGGAGGAGGGCCCGCAAGCCGGCCATCCCGTGGCGAAAGCAGATTTTGAATAGAGGATTCTATGTCAATGTCCGACGAAAAAACGCAGGGCACCGGAGCTACCACCATGGATGCTCCCCCCGTCGAAAATAACGAGAACACGGTCGAGGTCACTTTTCTGCGGGAAGGCAAAACGGTGACCTTCGAGCACGGCAAGCTGCCGTATAAGGATCATGGCAAAGAAGAGTCTTTGCTCGATGTCGCGTTGAACTTCGGCATCCATCTCGATCATGCTTGCGGAGGCAACTGCGCCTGCACCACTTGCCACGTCTGGGTGAAAGAAGGCGCGGACCTGATCTCGGAAATGGAAGATGACGAAGCCGATAAGCTCGACATGGCCGCCGATCTTCAGTTAAACTCGCGGCTCGGATGCCAGACCGTGATCAAGAAGCCGGGAAAAGTGGTCGTGGAAATTCCAGCTTGGAACCGGAATTACGTTTCCGAGGAACACTAAAAAACCAGCTGTCAGCCGTCAGCTCTCAGCTCTCAGCTCTCAGCTCTCAGCTCTCAGCTAGACTCGGATCGGTTGAGCAAGCATGTCAAGGGCGAACTACTTCGAGGAGCAACGATTCATGCCGAAAGAACTTACCTGGAGCGATGCTGAGGATATCGGGATTCTGCTCTCGGAAACGCATCCGAAAATCGATCCGCTTACGGTTCGTTTCACCGACCTGCACAAGTATGTGATCGCGGTCCCCGGCTTCAAAGACGATCCCGCGAAGTCGAACGAAGCCAAGCTGGAAGCAATTCAGATGGCGTGGCATGCGGAAGTTCTCGATCGGACGCAGGGATAAAGCTACGGTTCCAACGTCATATCGCCCGTCACTCATCGCTGTCAATAAGTGCGACGCCTGGCTACAATAGTTAGTTTCTGTACACCGGTGATACGGCCCGCAACGCCAGTGATTTTTCAATAAAGTCTGAAGGAGATACTCACGTCAATCTGGCTTTCGCATAGCTGACCGTCTTTCATCGCAGGCTGGAATTTCCACCGTTTGACTGCCTCCACTGCCTTCTCGTCCAACCCATACCCTAGCTTCTTGTCGACGGTGATATCGTGTGGAAGTCCATCTATACCCACGGTTACGGACAACACAACAGTCCCGCTAATTTTCATTTTGCGAGCTTTTTCAGGGTATTCCGGGTCAGGAGTATAGATGGGTCGCGGTACACGGTTCCGGGGTTCGGGTGGAACTGGACAATCAATCGCGCCCGTATTGGGTATTCCCGAAGCCAAATCGAAGGGAACAAACTTGTCAGAATTTCGAGAGACGAGATTCAGCGGCAGATAGCGCGAGTGCTTGTCAGGGAATGCTAGCTCCAGCCAATCTCCACGACGCTGGACAACACTAACGGTTTGCCCGCAGCTTATTCTTCCCGCAGGAAGTTTTTTGCAGAGATCGAGGAGCATCGAAGCATACTGCTCAGTCTGCGGATGTGAACAAAGCACATATCCGACGAGCGGAGCGTCTTCTTGCGGCTCGGATTCGGGCACTTCGGACGACCCTCGGACTGCGCGTCCCAACGCCAAAATGAGGATGATCCAACAGACTAATTTCATTAGGAAGAATTGTTGCACCCGTTTTACTGCGGGTCAACAAAGACAAAATGGGATAACTCGCTCGCCAAGAAAAGCCCCGAGGCGCTCCCTACCGCGCTCCCATCGTACTCGGCGCCGCGTCTTCCACGCTCGCCTCGCGCAGAAACTTTGCCGCTTCTTCCGGCGGCGTCGGATTGATGTAGAAACCCGTTCCCCATTCAAATCCCGCCGTCTTGGTTAGTTTCGGCATGAATTCGATGTGCCAGTGGTAATACTCGTTGGTCGGGTCCTGCGCCGGCGTTGTGTGTACGACCAAGTTATACGGCGGATTGTCGAGCACGCGGTCCGCTTTCATCAGCAACTGCTTAAGCGCTTTCGCGAGATTTTCAAACATGTGCGACGACGAGTTCTCGAAGGCAGACTCGTGAGTTTTGGGAAGGATCCAGGTTTCGAAGGGAAACCGCGGAGCATAGGGCGCGAGAGTGAGAAAATCTTCGTTTTCCGCCACGACTCGGGTGCCGTGGTCCATTTCCTGGCGGATGGCGTCGCAGAAAACACAGCGTTCTTTGTAGATGTAATACTGCTTGGCTCCATCCAGTTCTTCAACCACGTAAATAGGCACAATCGGCAATGCGATCAGCTGCGAGTGCGAGTGCTCGAGCGAGGCGCCAGCCGCTTCTCCGTGGTTCTTGAAGAGAAGAATGTACTTGAAGCGCCGGTCTTTCTTCAGATCGAGAATGCGATCGCGGAAGGCCCATAGAACGTCTTCGATTTTTTTCGATGAAAGCGAGGCCAACGTGGCATTGTGATCCGGCGTTTCGATAACAACTTCGTGAGCGCCAATGCCATTCATCTTGTCAAACATGCCCTCGGCTTGCTTATTCAGATTGCCTTCGATGCCCAGTGCCGGAAACTTGTTTGGAACCACACGCACCGTCCAACCTGGACTGTCTCTCTGAGGAGTATTGCCGTTGCTGCTGGGACGGTACGCCAAAATCTCCGACGGCGTCTTCGCTTCATTGCCATAACAAAAAGGACAAAACCCACCCTTGATTTTCACCGCGTCGCGCGCAAAGTCGGTCGGGCGCTTGGCGCGATCGGTGGAGATAATCACCCACCGGCCCACGATGGGGTCTTTTCTTAATTCAGGCACGTACTAATTCCTTTCAGCGCGAGTGTGCGAATGCACGATTGTACGATATGGGAAACGCATTTTGAAACAGCTCGAATGCTGGTCCGCCCCCGTCATAGTATACGGCGAGCACGTCGAAACGCCATTCCAACTCGTCTCGCGAAAAGCGCGCGGGATGGGGGCTCCGCTGGCGCGAAGCGGGCATGGCGCGCAAGAAGTCGCGAGCGACCAGGGACAACTCTCTTTGTTTATCGCGATCTACGGCGGCTTCGGCGGGTTTGAAGGAACGCGTCGTCCGGGTTTTCACTTCGATAAAACAAAGCACGTCCCTCTCCCATCCGACCAGATCGAGTTCGCCGCGATGATGTGGGGAACGGTAGTTGCGCGCGATGATCGTGTAGCCGCGCCGGCGAAGATAGAAATACGCGTCCTCCTCCCCGCGCTGGCCGGTGCGCTGGTGCGCGGGAATATCCTCCGGCGAAAGCGTTTTCGCGGCCAGCCAATCGAGGGCGCGAAGTGTGGCTTGCGTCAAGCGTCCGGCGAACATGGGAGACTCCACGTTCACCCTAGTTTGAGCCACCCCGCTATGATGTGATGGTCATCACCGCGCGTCCGGTACAATTCGCCGCGCGCCGACACTGATCGTTGTTAAGGTCCCCAGGTCAGGCTCACCAGGTATCGCCGCCGCGTCGCGGAGGCCATGCGCCAAACTGGCGGCGAAGCAAGGCAATCTGGCCGGCATGATAACTGTTGTGCACTGCAATTTGCCTGAGCATGGCGTGAACCGTGGACTCCTGAGAAGATTGCGCCGGGCCCAATTTCCTTACCCTTCGCGCCAATTCAGTTGCGTCGGATTCCGCGAGTCGCGCCATCCTGGCAAGCAAGCCGGTGAAGCGGCGAATCGTGGCCTGCCACTGAGGATCGGCCGCGCGACCGTCGGTGTCCGGATTCGGATTTTCCGGCCAGCTTTCTATTGCCTTCTCCGGGTAAGGACGGCGCTCCGCGGCGATCGTGCCGAGGTCATAGTCCATCCAGTAATTCATGTGCTCGACGATTTGCCAGATGGAATGCGGATAACCGGCCACGAGACGGGCCGCGAGCTCCACCGAGATATCTTCGACGCAAGCGACTGGGTCCACGTGGGCGCCTTTGCCGTACACCAGCTCGCGCAGTATGTTGTCGCCCATTTTGCCTGCTATATTTGTAGATGGAATTGCCCCGTCCGAGATCGCCGAGACGCGCCTGCCGCGTCTCTACCTGATCACGGTGAGCTTGTCGCCGACGTGGATCGTCCCCGGTGTAAGAATCTGCGCGCGCAATCCCCCGCGATGGAGCAGGCCCTTGATCACCGCTTTTCCCGTCACTCTCTCCAAGTGATCGCAAGGCTCGCACAATCGGATGCCGCGAATGCGCACCATGCCGATGGCAAACTCCCTGCCCACTAGATGATTCAGGGGCACATTGCGAGTCACGATGTTGCGGCGAGCATCTCCAGCGGAAAGTTCGACCTGATAGTCGCGCTTTAGCGCCTCAATCGCTTCCGCCTCAATCAACGTGAGCTCGAAATCCGGCTTGGGTTTGTAGAACGTGCCCAGCTTGAGCGCGTATCGATCGCCTTCAAGCCCCGCGCCCGGAATTGCCGTCGCCTGACCCACCGATTGCGGCGTCCCCTCGGCGGCAGCGGCAATATAGATCGATTCCACTGTTCCGCTCGACATTGTTCGCCTCCGGCGATAACGACGTTCAATGATCTTCTGAATGATCTTCTTTCTAATGATCCAGTTTTAATGATCCAGATTTTCAACGCTCGCGATCGCCTCTTGCAGCACGTCGACGGCGACGTCGGCCTCATCCTTGGTAACGATCAGCGGCGGTGCAATGCGAATCGTGCTCGGACCGCAGCCCAAGAATAGAACACCGTGTTCGAACGCCTGCTGCACGATGCGATCACGCTCGATGTTGCCGTACTCGAGGGTCTTCTGGTCTTTCACGATCTCGACGCCGATCATCAGGCCGCGTCCGCGAACGTCGCCGACAATCTTGTGTTTCTTCGGCCAGTCGGCCATGCGTTGCATCATGTAGTCGCCGACTTCCTGCGAATTTTTCAACAGTCGTTCGTTCTCGATCACGTCGAGCGTGGCCAGCGCGGCGGCAATGCACACTGGGTTCCCGCCGAAAGTGGAAGCATGCGAACCCGGTACCCAGTCCATGATCTCGGCCTTGCTCATGGTGATGCCCAGCGGCATTCCGGAGGCAATGCCCTTCGCCATGCAAACAATGTCGGGATGCACGCCCGTGTGCTCGACCGCAAACCACTTACCCGTGCGCCCAATGCCGCTCTGCACTTCATCGACCACCAGCAGAATACCGTGCTTATCGCAGATGCGGCGCAGTTCCTGCATGAAGATTGTGGGAGCAACCACGTATCCGCCCTCGCCCTGGATCGGCTCGACAAAAATCGCCGCCACTTCTTCCGGCGCGAGCACGGTCTTAAACAGTTTGTCTTCGATATAGCGAGCACAGCCGAGCGCGAATTTCTCGGCATCCTGCGAACCGCCCACGCAGCCCCGGTAAACATCGGGATAGCGCACGTGTGTAACTCCCGGCACCATCGGCGAGAAACGCCGCTTCTGCTGCGGCTTCGAAGCGGTCAGCGAGAGCGCGCCCATGGTGCGTCCGTGAAACGCGCCCAAAAAGGCGATGATGTGTTGCCGCTTGGTGTGGTAGCGCGCCAGCTTCAGAGCGCCCTCAATGGCTTCGGCGCCCGAGTTTCCGTAATAAAATTTGTGCGGCCCCGGCATCGGCGCAATTTTTGAGAGCCGCTCGGCCAGCGTTACCATGCCTTCGTAGTAGAAGTCGGTGCCTGACATGTGGATCAGTTCGGCAGCCTGCTTCTGAATGGCGGCGACCACTTCTGGATGGCAATGGCCGGTGGAAGTCACGGCAATGCCCGCGGAGAAATCGAAGAACTCATTGCCATCCACGTCTTCGACCACGATGCCGCGGCCGCGCCGGGCAACCATCGGATAGGAACGCGTATAAGAAGGTGAAATATATTTTTCGTCGCCCGCCAGAATGCGCCTGGCGTTGGGGCCAGGAATCGCCGTCTTGAGCTTGGGGCCGATGGTTAGAGTTTTCGTGGTCATGGAGCCCTCCAGATTAGTTCTCAGTTCTCAGTGAATTATTAGGCCGAGGTGCGAGCAGCGTAGCTGCATTGGCTAAGAGCTAAAAGCGAACAGCAAATTAGCGATTAGCTGAGCAACGAAGAGGAAGAAAATTAGTCGCTGCCGAAGAGATTGGCGCGCACATGCGAAGGCAACAGAGAAAGGTACCGGCGGGGACAAGCGCGTCCCTCAATCCAGCACGCCTGAAAAAGCGGGATGTAGCCGTTCGAGCGCATGGCAGCTACTAAGAGTATATCCCGGGTTGGAGCGCGGCGTAACCCCCAAAGTACGTGTCCTGAGGATGGCGTTGCGCGAGACTAAACGGCGGGCACGCCGTGCGGTTTCACGTGCTCGCGGATGAATTTCACGATGTTATCCATGGGAGTGCCGGGCTGGAAGATGCCGGCCACGCCGATTTTCTTGAGGCCTTCGATATCCTGATCGGGAATGATGCCGCCAACCAGCACGAGCACGTCGTCCATTTTGTTTTGTTTCAGCAGGTCCATCACGCGCGGAACGATGGCGTTGTGCGCGCCCGAGAGAATCGAGAGCCCGATGACCTGCACGTCTTCCTGAAGCGAGGCATTGACGACCATCTCCGGCGTCTGACGCAGGCCGGTGTAGATGACTTCCATGCCCGCGTCGCGGAGGGCGCGAGCGATCACCTTGGCGCCGCGATCATGGCCGTCGAGACCGGGTTTTGCAACCAGGACGCGGATTTTCTGCTCAGTAGCCACCGACATCATTTAACCACAGAGTACACAAAGGAGCACAGCGGGAATTGGCGCTGCCTGAAAAGGAGAGCGCTCGCCTGGACGGGCGAGGACGCCCGTCCCTCCACTATCACGGCTTCACGCCCAGCTGCCAGAACAGAAACGAATACATATCGGTATTCTCTTCGATCTGCTTGGTAACAGGCTTGCCCTGGCCGTGCCCGGCTTTGGTTTCGATGCGCAGCAAAATCGGCCGCTCTTTGCTGGCGCCGTTCTTGGCTTCAGCCTGCATGAGCGCGGCCATTTTCTTGGCGTGCATGGGATCGACGCGCGTATCCGTATCGCCGGTCATAAAGAGGATCGCGGGATACTCCTGCCCCGGCTTCACATGATGATAGGGCGAGTACGCGTAGAGCCAGTCAAACTGCCTGGCATCGTCGGCTGAGCCGTACTCTGGAATCCAAAGTTTCGCAATCTGGAAGTTCTGGTAGCGTAACATGTCGAGCAGCGGAACAGCGCACACGACGGCGCGGAACAGGTCCGGCCGCTGCGTGATCATGGCGCCCACGAGCAAGCCGCCGTTCGAACCGCCTTGAATCGCAAGATGATCGCGATCGGTATAGTTCTGCGCGATGAGATATTCGCCGGCGGCGATGAAGTCGTCAAACACGTTCTGTTTTTTCTCCAGCATGCCGGCGCGATGCCAGTCTTCTCCAAACTCGGCGCCTCCGCGCAGGTTGGCGACGGCGTAAATGCCGCCGTGCTCCATCCAGAGATACATGCTGCGGTTGAAAGTCGGCGTCAACGAGACGTTAAATCCCCCGTAGCCGGTCAGCAGTGTAGGGTTCTTGCCGTTCTTTTCGATTCCCTTCTTGCTAACAACAAACATGGGAACCTTCGTGCCGTCCTTCGACGTGTACGAAACCTGCTGCACTTCATAGGCGGAAGAATCAATGGAAGGCGCGTCAACGTTCGCCCACAGCGCGCTTTTCACGGCGGTCAAATTAACGCGATAAACCGAGGGTGGCACGGTGAACGACTGGAATCCAAAAAAGATTTCGTTGCGGTCATAACGGCCGGAGAAATCGAAAACGTTGCCGATGGCCGGCAGCGAAATGTCGGCAAGCTTCTTGCCATCGAGCCCGAAAAGCTTCAGTTCAGAAGTCGCGTTGTGTTCGTATTTCGCCAGCAGCTTGCCGCCGGTAACGCTCGCGCCTTGCAGCACAGCATCAGTTTGCGGAATGAGTTCTTTCCAGTTTTCGCGCTGCGCATTTGTTGCATCGGCAACCAGCACGCGATAGCGAGGCGCATCTTCGTTGGTAGTGATGTAGAGTTTGCCCGCAAGAAAATCAGCGCCGTAAAGAAAATCTTTGCCGGTAGTGATTTCGACGGGAGGATTCTTGGAAGTCAGATCCTGTAGAAACAATTCGGTCTTAGTCCAGCCGTGCTCCTCGATGATCAGCAACCAGCGTCCATCATCAGAAAGACTGACATTGGGCCACCACTCGGGGTCGCGGCCTTCGCCAAAAATCAGGGTATCCCGCGCTGGATCGGTGCCAAGCGCGTGATAGAACACGCGCCGGTAATACACTTCCTGTCCCGCTTGAACTTCTCCCTTCTTGGGATACCGCGTATAAAAGAATCCGGTATTATCGTGTTTCCAGGCGAGACTGGCCGCGCGTGTCCGCTCAATCGCATCGGGCAGCAGTTGGCCGCTGGCGGTGTCAATCACGCGTAGGGTGCTGATCTCGGAGCCGCTCGCCGACGTTCCATAGGCAACGTACTTCCCGTCCTCAGACGCAAACCACCAGTCGAGAGCAGTTGTCCCGTCGGCCGCCAGTTTGTTGACATCGACCAGCACACGATCGTCGGCAGGCAACCCCTCGCCTTGCACCCGCTCGCGCACATAAAGGATGGGCTGGTTCTGATTGCCCTCGCGCCGCGTGTAAAAGTAATACTTTCCACCCATCTGCGGAGCGCTGACGGTGCCAATCGCCAGCAGTTGCGCCAGCCGGGCATTGATCTTGTCGCGCCCAGGGAGCGGGTCGAGGAGCGCGCGCGTATAGCTGAGTTCCTCCTCCACGTAGAGCTTGGTGTCGGGATCGTTCGCGTCTTCAAGGTAGCGGTAACGATCGACAATTTTGTGGCCCTGAACCATATCCTCGACCGGTGCAACTTTAGCTTTCGGAGGGCCTGCCGAAACAGACGGGGGCGTGGAATATCCAGCACCGGAATCGTCAGCCTGGACCAGGACAACAACGCCGAGAAAAAGAATCAGGAAAGCAATCAGCAAACGCAAACCTCCCATCAGAAGCACCTCACCTTACAGTGGACGAGACCCAGAGAAACAGGTTAGCAGAACCACCGCCGTGCGAGCCCGCCGACTGACGGGTCGTGACGTGCGAATTTCCAATCCGCTGTAGCCTCTGTTATGATTTCCGTGACAATTTAAGCACGAATGGCAGCGTGCTCCCACTCCTCAGTAGCTCAATGGCAGAGCATCCGGCTGTTAACCGTAAAATCCAAAATCTATAAATGCCGTGCCGTCCGTCGCTTGCAGTCTAAGTCGTTCCGAAGACATCACCTTAGTTGGGCTATAAGTTGGGCTATACCTCTTACGTGCTAAGCAGAATACGATTTCTGGCGTAGAACGCCCACGCGCTAACTTTCATTTCCCAGTGCGCTTGGCTCTATCGGGGATTACTCCCCTTTGTGTTTCTTTAGCGGGCAGTCCTTGTCGCTCGGCCAGTCGGGGTGTGATTTAAAGAACTTGTCACAGCGCTGTTCATATTTCGTCAGTGGGCAGTTTGGAGAACACGCGGCTGCGGGTGTGGTGTTGCCGTCCGTGAAACCGCCATCCAGTGCGCGCTCCAAATAAAGGGCGGAACACTCGGAGGTTGTGCGCGGCGACCCGTATTCCTTCAGGTCGCTCTGGTCAGCCCGGCGACAAGTCCAATACATAATCTCTTTATCCGTTGCCGTATTGGGTGCGGCGGGCGGGCCTGCCAAACTACCAAGCACTCCCAGCAGGATAAAGATTCCGAGTAGTGATGCGGCGATAATTCCGATAGTTTTCATTTTCTCACCTCCCTCCAGCGACGCTTATTTACTTCTCGGCGTCGCTGGGCGCGCACGCGGAAATCCTGAAAAACATACGCGGTCTTCGAGCCCTAAGAAGTTCCCAGAAGGAATGTAACCATGTAGAGTTCTTGTGACCGGGTTGCAATTCTGCTGGTAGTACCTCGTCAAGAACAGTGCCACAAACAGGGCATTTCACTTCCTTGATGGTGCATAGTTTCGTTAAGTCGAAGCCTATTTCTGCCCCGCAGTCCTGTTTTGGGCAAGCAACAAACAGCTTAGTCAATTCCGCAAGGTCAACTGTTATTTCATCATGCATGATTCTCTCCACCCTCGCCGCGCTGTCTTTCGCTTCCCGGCTTTCGTGGCCTTCATGTCGTTGTTTCCTCTGCTTTTCCTAGATTATCCGAACGTGGTACAGACCCACGATGATCGCAACCGCAATAAACAGAAAGACAGGGCCGCAGATGACACCTGCGAAAATCTTCGTAAGCAACGGCGTTTTATAAGGTGCTCTCTCAATCGGACGCCCGCACTTCGGGCAACGTGGAGCGCCACCAGTGCGCCGATAAATCGAGTAGAGAATGCCCGGAATTATGAGCAGCACCCAGAAGAAGAGTTCTGCCGCAAAGCTACCGCGCATATCGCTGATGCCTTGCACGTAGTAGACGCACTCGCAAGTGTCTTTTGCCGTTTTCATTTCCGCTTGCCTCGTTCCCCGATTTCAACACAGCTCAGATCGACGCGCTAGGTTACGACCGTACTGGGGCGGACTATGAGAGGATGCCAAAGTGTGAAAACGGGGCGGGGTAGTGGGCTGGGAAAGTTACCGTGGTGCCCCGTCATCAGGCAGCATTACTGCTTACAAACGATTTTCGGATTATCGACTGCCAGCTTGAGGCAATCGGCATAAGCTTGTGCTTGCTTAGCCTGCTCCGCCGGTGAGTCTGCAACGGGTGCGGTAGGCGCAAGCGCGCTCTTCACCTGTGCTGTGATGTCCAACGTCATCGACTGCACAAGTTGCGAGCAGGAATTCATAGCCTGTGCTATCTCATCGTCGGTGCTGCTTCCAAAGGCATCCACGATACCTTTGGAGTTGAGTCGGGCAGTACCTGTGCCCGAGTACCCGCCGTAACTGTTGTGTGCGCGGTACGAGTAGCAGATATCAGAGATGCCTTGCTTGTTGGGTGCCTTCAGATGCACACTCTCAAGCACGAATGAGTCAGGGTCTTTCATCGCAGCTCGTAGTTTGGGAACTCCGCTTACCGCGCGTTGGACACCAGACGCAATTTCTTCAGGCGAAAGAACTACTACCTTACGAGCATGTGCCAGCCCCGCCATCAGGATAAGGCCAAGTATCGCCAGCGTGATTGTGCTCAGTGCCTTTTTCATCCTGCCCTCCGTGTTCGGTTCCCGAACTACTTCACGCCGAAATCGTAACCGTCGTAGCCCTTGCCCTGATCGGCAATCAAGAGATACTCACCGGCGGGAAGATCGGCTTGAGGAACAATTGTCAGATTGTTGCTGTTGGGAACGCGAGCCACAGCCAGAGGAATGACGTTCTTGTCCCCCGTGTTGACTCCGGTCCACATACTAGCCTCGCAAGATTCGGACCAACGTAACCGCCTGCGTTGAAATGTCCACTTGAGAGATCAGCGTAAGCATGGGGCGACGATCAGACAGTTTTGCAGCAGCGGCGGGGTTGCGATACAGCCACTTGCTATGTATTTTGGCGACGCCGTAGCTCGCCATTCCCTTAAGCACTCCGCTGGTTTTGAATCCAGAACTTGTGGCTAACTCCATACGAACGTAACCGGTCGGTGACTGATAGTAAACGCCAGCTATAACTGGCGAGTCGTTCGTGCCACTTGCGGGTTGAGGTTGATCTTGTGCCGGTGCCGAACCAACCATCGCCAGTGCGATTGCGATTGCTGCGAGGCTTTTCATGTTGCATCCCTCACCTTCCCTTCTACCAGAGCAGGCACGGGCTGAGAAAGTTACCGTAGTGTGTCCTGCTCGTCGGCTTCGACCTGTTCGTACATGTAGCGGTATAGTTCCGCTTCGGCCCAACGCACCGTCAGGTTTCGGTCGCGGCTCAGCGCTCGGTCGATATCAGCAACCGGCACGCTGAACGCTGTGAATTCGACTTGCCCGCCGTCATCTGTGTAAGCAATCATTGCCGATGCCCCGCGTAACGCTCCATCTGCTTCTGACTCTTTAACCCGAAGTTCGACGCAATGACGCGAACAGCGCGCTGGCCTGCTTGCTCAAAGGCGCGCTGCAAAAAATCGGCACAGGATTCTCGCGTCAAGACGACCGTTACATAAGGGTTCGTGTGATTCGGCGAAATGCTGATGCAAGATGCTGGGATGTTCCATCCTAACTCGTGCCAGAGCAGGTCCGCGACATCTTCCGGTTTCGTGCTAGTGCTGAAGACGCCGTGCAATTTGACGACGGAAGCCTTGCGCGTTGCCGCGATAAAATCTATTTCGTGCTGTTCCATATTTTCCTCAGTGAAAATTCACTCCGCGAACATGAAATCCTGGGCCCAGAACTTTGCCGTTCTTTTGCGTATGTTCTTTGTCGCACGGCACGATTTCGCATGGATAGCCGCGTGCTTTGCTTTCCTCTTTAGCGGCGTCAAGTGCACATGCTTCACTCTTGAAGAGAGTAGCCACACCACACACTGCATCAAACCAGAGAATACGCGAACGACTCTTTTTCATCCCAGCCCCTACCGCAAAAATGCGGAGTGCAGCATGTTGTCTGCACTCCGTTTTCGAAAGGTGGGCGGCAAGTAAGGAAGTACTCCCGCCCGGCGGTGATCTCTCAATGTCTAAGTGTCACGTACTTTGTCTAGCAACTCCCGTCGCCACGTTACCGTGTACGCTCGGAACCGGCTAGCCGGTAAGCCCACCTCGCGGTGGAAGTCAAGATTGTTTCGCGATGTTCTGCGGCGGTTTCAGGGTCGGCATATCTTTCCTGAGACGCAGCAACAACTGTTTCTTTTCCGCAAAAGTGAGGTCTCGCCCTGCGTTGCGTTGCGCGGCTGCGAGCTGCTTGCGCTCCGAATCCGTCACCGGCGTAGCGCCGCGCGTCCCGTTCCAGAGACCGGGCGCTTTCAGAAAATCATTGGTAATGTGATTGTTTTCACAAGCCATTATTTTTCTCCTTGATTTCAGCCATTCGCGCAGCTACTCGCGACTTCAGCCATTGCAAATATTCCGCTGTCTTCTTGCTCGATGTCGTGAACGCGAGAGACAGTGTTTCAAAATCCTGCTGGAGTGCTTCGAATCGAGTGCGCATCGCCGCAATTTCAGAGCGCGCTTCGGCAAGCACTACAGCGGTATCCGGTCCGGGTCCGCCGTCTCTGCCGTTCGTGCCATTCATTCCGTCACGACCTGCGCGACCGACGCCATCTTTCCCGTCGCGTCCATCTTTGCCGTCTTTTCCTGAGTAACCGCGCGGTCCAAGAACGGAGTCGCCTTTCTCGCCCTTCGGCGGTTGCTTGTCTAGGCGTTCATGGCAGCGCTTCGCTTCGAAGAGGGCTTTCTCAGCAACTTTGATAAACTCTTCAACCTGCGCGTGCATATTGTATTTAGTTACGCTCATACTGCCTTCTTTCCTTTGACCATCGCTTGCCCACCGCAAACTTTGCAACGAACGAATGGCAAGCGCTTCGCGTCGGTCGTGATGGTCTGCGTGTGACCTTTCGAACAAGTCAGCGTGTGCGATCTCATGCAGTCTTCGCCGACATACCCTTTTGGACATTCACAGGTCGTCGGTCGTGAAACAGCGTTCCGATTGCACAGCGCAAATCTTCGTCGTCAATATAGGCCGGGTCATCCGGGTCAGCATCGTCCGGCACGTCGAAAAAGTTCTGCAACTCTTTCCAGAAGTCGCCTTTGCTTTTGTGTCCGCGCGAGCGCAGCAACTCGAACATGTTCTCTCGCACCTGACCACCAACAGCCCCGCCGGTCGTATCCGAGTTCGGATACATGTTAGGATCAAGGTTCGAGCCGTCATCATCGGCCGGGTCAATTCCTACTTTTGTGTTTCCTGGCGGTACAGGATTGTCGGCGGATGCATTTTCCGGGAACTGCTGACCGCAAAGTGGACAGATTCCTTCTTCCGAAGTCGCTAAGATTTTCTCGCCTTGCGGGCCGACTAGTACGGCAGTCTCGGTGTTCACTTTGTCGCGGTCAGTGCCAGCGGCAACAGAACTGTCGGGGCGTTTATGTGCGGCAACTAGCGCGGCGGCTTCATCAAGTTCCATGATGCGACCTTCGCGGATTGCAGCCAAAGCGGACTCTGTGTTCGCTTCAAGTTTTCTCAGATACTTTCCGCGAGCAAGTCGCAGTTCAGCCTGACTTAAACTTCGTTCGGCATAAGTCTCACAAACCGGTTCGCCTTGTGGTCCGTATCTCATGTCTTTTATCCTTTCAGATTGTCCTGTGCAATATCGCGTGCAAGTTGCGCCGCGTGGAGTCGATTCTCGTCATCAAGAGTCATCTTTCGGAACATAACAGACGATGGAGCGATGCCGAGCGCGCGATAGTCGGCGGCGATTGCTTGATACTGCCGGTGCGCTATAACTTTCATCGCTTCGAGTTCAGAAGTGCTGACGAAGTTATAAGCAAGGCTCCGGGCCGATATCGCCGTCTGCGGATACGCTGGCATGGCAGAGAGCAGACTGACATCGAAAAGTTTCGCAGAGCGAACGGTTCGCAGCATGTACGGCTGACCGCGCTCATCCGTCTCGTGCGTCCACGCATCATCGTTTGCACCAAAGGCGAAACTGCATGAATTGACCGTTCCATCCTTGCAAAGTTGATAGATGTCCTTGTGCGCTTGCACAGCCGGGTTGAGCCGAATAGTTGCGTAGAGCGCTTCTGGCGTGTCGCGCAGTTGCAATTTACCGTTGCTGATGCGGCCTAGCGGGACGTTGTTATCGTGGTTCAGGGTCGCTAACACGTCATCTTGCGCAGCGAGACTGTCTCGAAATGCGCCAGCGGCGAAGGTCTCTCGACAGCCCGCAGTCGGAACATCCGGGTTGCTCAGCACGCCGTAGCGATTGATTCGCGCTTCCACGATGAGAGCATCATCACCAGCAGCAGAGCGCTTCGTTCTGAACTCCGCGCCTACAATGTAACGTCGGTCTTGTTTGTTATTCATAAGTGTACCTGCACGTGTGTACTTACGTCTTTGTATTGCCTCACTATATCAGCGAGACATGACGGGTCTATTTCCGCGTTTTGCAGTCGCTTCTTTCACGATTCCACACTTTAGGAGTGCCGTCTGGGTTGCGACCGATTACTACGTCCCGCGACTTATTTGAATCGCCTTTACGGTAGGCACCTTCGAGAGCCTTGGCTTCGTCTGGAGGCAGTTCTTGCACTTGCTCGACTCCATCAGTTAGTTGTTTGAAGCGAGCGACGATAGAGGGTGGACAATCGGGCGGTGGTGTCTTAAAGAAGGTCGTCTCACTGCCGACGCGCTTGATAACAGTCGTCGGTGTATACATTCCTGCTTCTTTCACACCCCACTCGATAGCAGGCGGTGCTGGCGTAGGAAGGAGTGACGCCTCTGACTCGATGCGGTCCTTCACGCTCGTATACGGAATGTGAACCGCGACGCCCTGCGCAATAAGTGACTGCGCGACGTGTGCAGGAAGGTTGGTTTCGGTGTGGCGAAGAGCAGGATTGGCGACGTACTCGTTATAGCGGACTCTCATTGTATCCTCACTTAGTTCAAGGTTGATCGTTCAGAGCCTGCGTCCCGGCTCATATTGTCCGAGGGATGTGACGCCACTTATCCGACGTTAGTCGGCTCTGTCGGCATCTCTTCAGCAGCCTTCTTCGCTAACAGTTCTTTGTACTCGTCGTCGGTCAGCACGCGAGAACCCGGAGGCAGGATGTGCGTTTTCTCGCTAACATCGACGAAGACACTCGGCTCTTGTTTGACGGCTTCGAGTACGCCTGTCTTTTCGATGTTCGCAGCGAAACATTCCATGACTTTGTGGACTAACTCAACGCCGTCGTGACTTGACATTGTCGTTGTGACGGCGACGTACTGTGCAAGAAAACTCTGTATCTCTATTAGCGACTTACTGGCCTTAATCATCCCGACCGCAATGCTGAATAACTGACGCGCGATTGCATCAGTTTCTTTCTGCTTGTTGAACATAACTCCCTCCAAGGTTCGGCAGACTCACTGCCGTTGCAACATAATCGACACCTACCCGCCAAGTCTCGGTGCCTTCGTCGGGCGGATGACAGTGTTCACACAACATACAGACCGCCAATGCATCGAGAAATCTCGACGGATCGCGGCGCGGCGAAATAATGTGATGACAAATCCTCGCCGGGTTCGTGCATTGAACGCCGTGCCTATCGAGCCTCTGACACAGAGGGTTCTGAGCGGCAATCCAGTTTCTGAACCGCCTCCAGCGCGGATGGCGATACATACGGTCAATGTCATCGAGAGCGCGCTTAGTTCGCGTTGCGGCCTGCTGATGCCACTCACAGTAAGGCGTATGATTGAACTGCGGTTGCCCGCAGCCACGCTCTCGACAAACTCGCGGCGCACTCAGCATTTAGAACAGTCCCGTATAACCGGGATCTCCACGATCAAATCCACGGTCTCGCGATTTATCAGCAGGCCCGTCCCACCTGATACCTGTGTCGTCGGAGTTTCCCCACGTATCGACAGCGCCGGGTGTCTGCTTGCCAGCGACGCCGGGACGAGGCGGCAACTTAGCGTCGCAGATGCTCTTCCACTGAGCGGTCGGAGTAGTTGCAGGATCAATGCCGACGAACTTCAACAGTTCGAACTTATCCTTACACTGCGGACACTCGTACGGTCTAAACCACTCCCACGCTGACATGAACTTGCGCTCCTGTCCGCAGTGACAAAAATGAGTGAAGCCCGTGCAGTTTCCGGTCTCGCCAAGAAGTCGGTACCACTGTCCGGGTCGAAGATTGCCGGACTTGTTGTAGTAAACCTCCTGTAGATAGGCTAGCTCCTGGGACTCAGCGTGACGCTGAGGGTCGAAGACGTTAACAGCTACGCGTTTTAGTGTGTCGAGAATACTCATGATTTTTGCTCCTTTTACAACGAAATGATTCCGCGCGACTCGTACACGCTCGGCGGCGGTGCGGCTAGCAAGCGATGAATGCTGTTCACCGTTGCTGCGATAAAATCAATCTTCTCTTTTGCGCTCAGACGGTCTGGTTTGATCCCGCCGTGCGTCTTGTTCTCTTCGAGCACGACGTTAGCAGCACACCAAGTCAGCACAGGGTTGCCGAAGTGAACTAACTCGCGGCGGTTCACCCACAAGAGCAACTCGCGACACGGCGCAGTCAGTTCTTTCGGAACCTGTGGCACTCCAACGCATTGCACAGCGCCCGACTCGTTTAACTTCGCCATCGTGCTCGGAATGCCCCACGTGTCGAAGCCGAGTTCTCTGATGCGGAGAAAGCTACAACACTTCACGATGTAGTCGCGCACTAAGTCAGGATCAACCATGTCGCCGGGTAGAAGATCAATCCAGCCTTCGCGCACCCACGTCGAAATAGGCACGCCCCATGATCGTTCCTTATCGAGCACGCCGACTTCCGGCATGAA
Source organism: uncultured Acidobacteriaceae bacterium (assembly GCA_963785265.1). GTDB lineage: Bacteria > Acidobacteriota > Terriglobia > Terriglobales > Acidobacteriaceae > Acidiflorens. The sequence continues at coordinate 722,113 of CAWAUN010000002.1, forward strand.
GCCCTGCGCGATAACAATCTTTTTCGCGACGAGTTCACCATTTTCGACAAAGCGAGCCTTCGGCCACGTCAGAACAAGGCAGGTCATGTCTTCTACAGCGCCGTAGTCGAGACCTGCGAAGCAAGGCACATCACGATTGAGCGCTAAGAACTTTTCGACAGCCTTTCGTGAGTCCTTCTCACCGATGAGTTCAAGCCCGCTGCACTCGTCCCACTTCGCGGCTACGATTGAGCCTGCACGTTGCAGCGTCAACTCAGGCGTTACGTTCGCGTGAAACTGAAGGAAGTTATTCAAGCCCGAGGGAGTGTCGTTCAACTCTGCAATCTGCTTCGCAATATGCTCTTCAGGCAGAATCGTGCCGAGTGAGGGGTTCGCTTTGCGAAGTTTGACAATATCTTTCGGGTCGTCTCCGTCGTCGATTCGGAAAATAGCGGCGAAGACGTGATCGGCGCGCACGATGCTGCGCAAGATTTTCTCAGCCCAAGAAAACTTCTCATAAGCGAATGTCATCTTGTGCGCTGGTGCAGTCGTGATTGCTAACGTGAGTGGCTGTGTCTTCGACACCGTACTTTGTACGATTGCATCCCACGCGTCGCGACTTTCCCACACTCCAACTTCATCAGCTATGATTCCGCTGGCGCGTACGCCTAGAAAGCTACGCTCTTCCGACGCAAGCGCCTGCATCTTGGAGTCAGTATCTTTGACGTGCAACTCCCCGGCCCAGCGCGTGACGTGTGCGAGCAACTCGGCGTTGTCGCCGACGACGCGCCGCGCATCCCGCCAGCAAATTCTGCTCTGTTCCTTCGCGGTCGCGGCAACATAAATTTCTGCGTACTTTTCAAGGTCACAGGTCAGCAAGAACAACCCGACGGTTGCAGCAAGGCGCGTTTTACCATTTTTGCGTCCTACCGACAGCCACGCTTCAGTAATGACGCGTAGCCCTGCGGCCCGCTTGAAGCCGAAGATCGCAGCGAGCACCCATACTTCCCAGGGGAGGATGGCAGGCAGACCGCCGAACTCCTTCGCGAAGGTCACGACATTGCGGACAGCAACCGGGTCGAAGAAGATCCCGCGCAGATGTCCGTTCTCAAGATCGCTGAGGAAACGCTGCGCTGCGTACTTGATGAGTACGCCTGTGTCGGCGCTCTCTACCGACGCCTGAGCATACCGGCGAGCCACAGTTGCGGCGTCGCCTTCCGGCCAGTCGTACTCAGCGCCTGAAGAGTCGAAGCAGACAGTCGTGTCAGGGCGTAGTCGGTCTTTAAGGCTGTTCCGCTCTGCTTTGATTTTGTCGATGAAAGCAGCGAGCGAATAGCCTGCAACAACAGGTTCAGGAAACGGAGCACGTTTCCACGTTCGATTCAAGATGGCTTTCTTGCGCTCTTTTTGGCCTGCAAGTTCCGCTTCACAAAGTTCGAGCAGTGCAGCGCCATCGGAATACGCGAGCATTCGCTTCTCGAAAAGTTGCTTAGAATATCGCTTCCAAATCTCGTACAGTGGCTTGTTGTTCCACAGGTACTCAGGCGTAGCAGGATGCCCAAGCTCGAAGACGCGAGCTTCCTGCTTCGCGCGAACAGACTGCTCGCTCGTTGTCAGGTGCTTGCGAGATTCCGAGATGTCTTTTCGCTGACTCATTGCTTCTCGACTGATTCCTCGGAAGGCAGTGTCTGCCCTGGGCAGGTACTGCCGTGTACCGGCAAACCCTGCGTGGTGGAGCGGTTCTGGAGCGCTGCGACTGCCTCTTTGAAGGCGTTGCTCTCCCTTATCGCTCTAGGCGAACCCGGAGCCGGTTCTCTATAATCTCGATTGAAGATTTTCAGCAGCCAACGCACAGGGTAGGACTCCGCAGCGAGTTCCTTCTTGCGAGCACGCGCTAAGGCCAGATTCCGAGACGATGACGCCTTCTTCGCCTCTGACCGGCTCGAACCACCTTTTCGTGCTCTCTCAACCTTGGTCATAAAGGCTCCTAAAGTTAGGACTAACTAACTACTATGTCAGATCAATGTGACGGCGGCGGCCTGAAGCGGGGACTGAATAAGACCTAAATAAATCCTATTCGCGGTCGTCGTACTGGGAATACACGTGGAAAACTTGCGCGCGCAACCGGAAATCGATTTTTATTTCATTTTCCAGACGCCTACGGTCATCTGAACATCGCTTCACTTTTATGCTTGTGTTTTGATTGACTTACTGACGCTGTTTCTCGACACACTTTCCGCGCTTATTTCTGTATCAAGTTCTGATGTGTTGAGAGCACATGACTTATTGATCCAGTCCATGTCAGCTAAGTCCACGTCAGGCGGCAAGTGCATCAAGCCTTTGATAGGGTTGTAGACGAACTGTCTATTGTTGCTCATTTAAGTCTCCAGATGCGATGCTTGCTGCTACCAAAGCAGGTTCGGTCGCCGCCTGTTGTGTTGCAGCCTTTTGCGTTGATTTCAGACAGATACAACATGGCGGTCCATTGCTCGGCAAAAAGGTGATAAGCCCAGTGCCGGTGCTCACAGTTCAAAGTCGGGCACATCGTCATAACGAGCCACTCGCCGTCACCGGCTGTATAAGTCATGCGTCGATAGCGCTTGTGCGCCAGTGCTTGCCACTTAGTCCGTCTTGTCTCAGTTATGTCCATTTTCCGAACTAGCCGTTCGTTCTGCTGCTGTTCTGAATGTTCTAAGAACAGAACGCGGTGATGTCCCGTTCGTTCTGAGGCTCCCCCCTTATAGGGGGCCTCGGAACAGAACACCCAGAACGGAACAAAGTCATACAGGCAGACCTTCGGCTTTCATATCTTCTAGGCTCGGCTGTTCCTTTGCTTTCTCTTCAGTCGGCTGCCATACTCCACTGATTTGTTTCCAGCCTGCTTCGGCGGCTATCCCTTTGATTTGGCTCTTGGCGGTGCCTGTCAGTTCTTCTAGTTGACTGTACGTCGCGTCCCGGTTCGTCTTGATAGCTTCGCGCATCTTGCTAACCTTAGCCGCGTGTGTCTCCTGCTCGCTTTGCTCCGGCGTACCTTCAAGCACAGCGAAGTCGCCTAGCTTCTCGATGAACGGGAACAACTGGACTCTGAACTCGTCGAGTTCTTCAGCGTCGCGCTGTTTGCAGCACTTAACCGCGAGCCTGACGAGTTTTTTCGACTCTTTTGCGTACTGACCACCTGTGCCTCTGTCAGTCTGCACACCGAAGGTCATGTCGCAGATTGCGCCTATGTCGCCTGTACCGCGCAAGGCATTCTCTAACGTCATCTCGGTCTGCTCTCCCGCCTTCTTTGAGCGGTGATGTAGACAGACGACAGCACGAGCGCCTAGGTGTAGCAAAGAGAAGATTGCGTTAGCCATGCCGCGCGCGTGCTGCGCGGCGTCGTTCTCATCGTCGGCGAGACTGAACCGCATTGCCGTATCTAAGAAGACAACCGGCTTCAGTTCTTGGATAGCGGTGACAAGGCGAGGGTCTTCAAGCGGTAGCGGTATGCCATCCGAAATTGTCCGGCAACGGAACATATCACCGTTCGGCATGTGAAATAGTCGCAGCCGACGTTTGAATGCTTTTTCGCTCATCTCAGGGCATAGGTAAAGGACAGGCACAGCGACCGGAACGTTGTAGTTGCCTAAGAACTTCGTACCTGTCGCTAGCGCGCGGGCCAGGCTCAAGGCAAGCCATGTCTTTCCTGCTCCTGATAGCGCACCGATGAAGCCGACTCCTTCAGGAAGAACCTTCTCGACTAACCACGTGATGTCACCGTCAGCGAGTTCATCAACCGTATGAAAGTCTTTCCGCCAGTCGATAGGAGCATTCAACGGCGCAGCGGCGGTCATCGTCGGCGAGACTCCGCCTTTAGTTCTAGCAAGCAGCGCCGTCAGTTCTTGTTGGCGGTCTGCGACAGCATACGTCAGGCCGTACACATCGCCGGTCATCGCTAACAGCTTGTTCTCTATGTTGCCGCTGTAGATTTCGATGGGGTTCTTGTCCCGGTGAAAGTCTTCGGAAAGTGAACCGCGACAGACAATGTGAAAGCCCTTGCCGCTAGCGCTGATTTCGGTGTAGCTGTCCATTTGCTCTATGAGAGCATTCGCCCAAGCGTCAATGTCTCCGGTGTCGGGGTTCCTAACGCCATCAAGGTCAATGAAGACGAAACCGGAGTCTTTCTGAACGACGTACTGAACTCCAGCCTTCGGCTCGCGCTTAGTCAGAATATCTTCGAGCGTCCGACAGTTAGCGGCCTTGTCTTCCGGCGCGGCATATTTGCATATCGGACGCTTGCGCGGTTTTCGGTCCGGGTGCTTAGCGTCCGGCACATTCTCGTATTGAAGCCAGAGTTTTGCCGACGCGAGTTCCGGCGGGATGTTTCGGAGTAGTTCGCTATGCAGCTTGGTCATAGTCGTTGCCCTTAATGAAGAAAAGTTGCGGGCGGCAGTGTTGAGCACTGCCGCACCGCTGGGCAACTAACCGAACCGACCAAGGCAGGTTAGAACTTGTGATACTAAAGTCGTGATTGCTGGTCGGTTTCATCGTTGTGCCCTTAATATAAGTCAAAGATGTGACGGGTATTTCTTACACACCGACTTTTTTTGAGAGAACTCTGTTGCCAGTCAAGGCGCTCAAGCACGGCGGTTTTCCTATATATGTCACCGGATTTGTGACGGCTGGATTTCGCGTCGCCGGACGCGGCGCGGACGTTCGATTTAGAGAGTTGACTCTCTAATAAGGGAGTTCATTGCCGAAGACATCGAGCAACTCGGGCTGAGTCGGCGCGGCCTTCATAGACGCTAACTCGGCTTCTAGCGCCTCAATTAACGCCTGCTTCTGGTCGTCGGAAACGGCGTTGAGAATGCGCTTGATTTTATAGAGTGCGTCTTGCGCGATATTCGGTGTAGGAAATTGACGCGAAACTTCTGCACGGGTCTGAGCAACCGTCCAGTTGTTGTCCTTAGCCAACATCAAAATAGCGGTCGCAGCGTTGCTGTCAAATCGACGATTTTTCTCATGGTCGAAGTAGTGGGCGCGCATTACCTCAATGTGCTGCGCAAAGGAGAGACCTTCGACCTTAACACCACGGCGGACGACTTGAGCGTATTTCTTCAGTGACGATTCGGCTAGATTCGTAGCCTTTGATGCCTCACTAATGAGCGCCTCCCATTTTTCGCGTTGCACTCTATAATAAGCACGCAACGCTCGCTTGCTAGTCGGCTTCTCGTCACCAATAAGTTCTTCGCCACGCACGAGCCAGCGGCCTATTTCCCAAGCCGACGTATTTGCTCTGGTACCGAGTTCCCGGCCTTCATCGAGCCATTTCGTTTTTTCCTGAGCCTTTTCCTGAGCCTTCGCGTCCTCCGAAGACATTATGTTGAATATTCCGTCAGCGCCTTGCACCATCACCGTTTTTCTCTTCTTCGTCATCGGATGCATCCTTTTTCTTCATTTTCCGTCGAGCCGTTGGCGGCGGCTAATTACGAAAGTGTGAGCGGAAGAGCCGTCGTCACATTTGAGTGCCATCTCGATGCCTACACCAGCCGAGTTGCAACTCTGTCCACCCCACAGTATTCTTTCTCCCGCGACGAAAACGGCACGGCGGAGAGGACCATGCATGTCCCGCCGTACTGGTCAAAGCGGTTCCGTGTTTCAACAAAATCAAATCTCGTGGAATCCGGTCGCCCCGGCATACGGGCGCTTCTGGGTCGATTCATCGGAGGGCCGTAAGCGCCGCGTGATTTCTCTGGGCAGTTGTGCAACTCGCACAGTCGCCCGGCGAAAACTCCGCGAGCACATCGAAACCGAGGGCGTCAATTCTGAAGCGACCCTCATTTCAACCACAACACCGGGCACAACGTTCCGTGAACAGGCGAAGCGGTGGATTGCTTCACTTGCCACGAGACGGCGTCGTCCGGTCAAGCCCGCTACGATTTTCGGCTGGCAGCACGCGCTCGACAAGTGGATTCTCCCGACCCTCGGCGACATGCCGCTGGCGGAAGTTTCAAATGCCGCGCTCAAGCTGCTGATCGAAACGATGGCGTCAGGTGGGTTAGCTGCGAAAACAATCGTAAGCTATTCGCTGGTTCCAAAGTTGGTGGTCGCATCGGTAGTCACCGCCGATGGAGAGCAAGTCTACCCGCGCAAGTGGAATCACGATTTTGTCGGCTTGCCCATCATCGACCCAAGTAAGCAAAATCGGCCAACCGTGAACGAAGAGAAGGTTTCCGAACTCGCTAGTCACGCTTCGTTTCGCTTCGCAGTTTTGTTCAGCCTGCTGGCCGGGGCTGGCCTTCGCATCGGTGAAGCGCTCGCGTTAAAAGCAAGTGACTTTACTGAGGATTTCCGCGTGCTGAAAGTTACCCGCAGTATTTGGCATGGGAAAGAACAAGACCCGAAGACTCCCGCCGCCGTTCGTGAGATTGATCTAGCAGAACCTCTTGCTGCGATCTTGCGGGCCTATGCGGAAGGTCGAATTGGCTACTTGTTCGCCACAAGGTCAGGTCGTCCGCTTTCACATCGGAATGTTCACCGAGCGGCTGGCGTCGGCGTTCACGCGTTCCGGCGATTCCGCACCGAGACTCTTCGGAGAGCGGGCGTGCCGGAGGATTTGATCGGATTGTGGCTCGGTCACGCGCCAAAATCGGTGACCGATCTCTACGCGTCGGGACTGAAGAACGATAGAGCATGGCGTCGCGAATGGTGCGAACGCGTTGGTCTTCGTTTTTCAGTTGGGCTATATGGGGCTATAAAAACTTCGCCGCTTCAGTTGCAGCAGGCGGCGTAAACCGCAACGAGTGATATACTTGGACAACATCACTCCTCAGTAGCTCAATGGCAGAGCATCCGGCTGTTAACCGGAGGGTTGTAGGTTCGAGTCCTACCTGAGGAGCCATTCTTTTCAGCCATTTGCAGATGCCCCACAAACGAACTTGGAACCGTTTGGAACCGTTGTGTTCCGAAGTTTGAGAGAATTGGGCTTTCTCTGATGAGAAACCGGGTTCTCCAGTTGACGCAGTTCTTTCGTGCGCTGGCTGAAAATCTCCCGCGTCCGTGAGTTGATGGCCGAGCGCACGCTCGCCTGAATTTCCTGCATGTAAATTTCAGCTGTGGTCTTGATGCTGGCGTGCCGCAAGATCTGCTGCGCGTCCTTCATCGTCCCGTGCCCTTGCAAGTCGGTGCCCAGCGTGCGGCGCATCACTTGGAAGGTCACGAGTTTCCGTGGAATACCCAGCTTGTCGGCAATGGGATGGATTCTCCATTTGAGGAAGTTCCGTCCCTGACGCGGGACGACTTCCCCTTTCCGTCTGCCACGACCGAATGTCGGAAACATGAGCGCATCGGGTGAAGTGTTTTTCGATACGCTCCGCCAAGCTTCAATGATCGGTATCACATCTTCCGGTATCGGGATCGCATTGCGGCTCTCCCGTGTTTTGAGCCTGCCTTCGTAGAGCTGTCCTTCGAACGCAGTGTTCAGCGGAATCAGTTTGTCTCCGGCGTACGACTTCCATGTCAGCCCGACCGTCTCGCTGGTTCGGGTTGCGCAGAACAGGGCGATGCTCATCAGGCAAAGATCGTGGACATCTTCGATCACGCTGATGAGGTCGCTGATCTGTTTCGCGGTCATGGTCGGACGTTTCACTTCTTTGGTCTGGGGCATCTTCAGTTCCTCGGCAGGATCTTCCTGTAGGAACTTCAGCTTGCGCGCCAGACGCGTGATCGAGCGGATGTTCACGAACGTGTGTCTCACGATCGATTCCGAATAACTCTCGGCGAGTTTGTTGAGATGGACCTGCAGTTCGAAAAGTCCAACCTCGCGGATCGGAACACTCTTGAAGTTCTCGACCAGGTATTTCTGGATCTCGAACTCGGTTTTCTGTTTTGTAGCGGGCCGCCATCGCCCGCGACGCATGGGAATGTACTTCTCGGTGACGAACCAGCTGAGAGTCACGGAATCATCCGCTTTCGCAATGAATGAGCTAGCGCCCCTTCCGTTCTCCTGCTGCAAGATGGTCTGTAGCTTTTCTTCTGCCTCCCACTTGCGGAGGTCAGACTTTTTTCCCAAAACCACCTTTCTGGTTCTTTCAACCTCCTCTCCGTTCCGGCCTCTCAGGTACACACGAAACTTGCCATACCACTTCTTCTCCCGTGTCCCTTGCAGGTACACGGTGCCCTTCTGATAGACCATTGCCATTACAGCGTTCTCCTATCTGGTCCATCGTTGGTCGCGGAGAACAGTATTGTTCATACACTGTCCCGCATGATTTTGGAAGCTGTGGATGACAAGTGAGACATGAGGAAATTTTCGATGTCTTCTTTACGAAATCGGAGCAACGGTCCCAGCTTCACAACAGGGATTCTGGGATAGCGTCTCGTTGCGTGGTCTCGCACCCAACGCTCGGAGACCCCGAGACGCTCCGCAACGGCTTGAGCGGTTAGCAGACTCTGCTCCGAGAAGAGAGGTTGGGTCTGCGAATTGTGAATTGATCTGAGTGTCATCGACATCCCCCTGGCTGGTGTGGGATTTGTGCACAACCTCTCTGGGCATCAGCAACTGGCTGAGGTCCAACAGGCGCAACCACGCTCGATCTCGCTCTTCTGCACGCGGGACCAGACGTCGCACTTGACAATAGCCCATCAGTTACATATAGTCAATATGTAACGTTACTCATTTATTCGCTGTAACCAGAAAGGGGCTTCATGGTAGAGAACGCCGCGACCCCGCAGCAGCCAGTCATCTCCATCCGCATCTCCGATGCTCTGCGCTTAAGGCTTGAAACCTTGAGGAAAATCATAGCCCTCAAGACCGGCCAAAACGTCTCGACATCGGAGGCGGCAAAGCAGCTTCTTGAGTCCGCCAGAGACGACCGTCTTGAGTTGGTAAACCTGCTTGCAGAGCCAACAGATTCCCTGCTGAGAATTCGTGGGAAGGCAGACTCAGGACTCTCGCTTTCGCAGGCGGAATGGACCATGGTGGCCCATTACTGTGCGGTGGGAGCAGAGTCGTTTATGAATACCGCACAAGGCCAGATTTCCTACGAGACCCTGGCCGAAATCCTCGAGGCATTCCTTGCGGCTTACGCCATCGCACGGAGACCGAAGAAGTCCATGCGGGATTTTGTGTATCTGCGGACTCTTCCAGGGGACAAACAGGTCGAGGCCAAGGAAGTTGAAAACATTGGAAGCGATGACGTGCGCCGGGTGGTAAATCACACCATTCAGATGCTGAGGAACCCGGCTCAAAAGCGGCGAAAACCGTTACTAGCGGTTCGCAATCTCTACACACTTCTCGATGAGGAGAAGTTCTCAAATATTGAGAAGCTCAACGAGGTACTTTGGCCGCACTGGTCAGCCCTATGGCGGGTGTGCGCGCGCGGCCACTATTCCCTTCACCGCAAGCCCCTGCGAGAGAAGGTGCCCGCGGAGGCAGACGACGAGGATTTTGAGCTTGCGGTTCAGCCGGCATTGCCGTCCTTGGAAGAAGGCGGATACCGCCTCGATCTGGTGCGGGAAGAGGGGAATGAGTTCTCCCCTCGTTTGCAGTTTCCTGGAACGCTTGCCCCGCAGTATCCGGTGTGTGGATACCCGAGGATTGCGGAGTTCCGAAGGATGCTGGAAGAGCTGGATTTGGAGCGGGATCTTTGCCAATGGCAGGGGTACTACTTCTATGCTCACACCGCGATCCTGGAGAACGAGGAACGGGGAGTATTTTTCTTTGCGCGCGAGAACGGAATCACTTTCCGATTCCCGATGGCGCACTGGCAGTCGATCCGGAATCTGTTTCGACGCGCATGGCAGGCTCCCGAAGTGATCCATACGTGGGAGGCTCAGGTGCTGGAATATGGCGAGCTGTAAAAACGCGGTGCTTCGCACCGGAAGAAGGGTGGACACGACACCCCCAAACGGGAACTGCGGAGCGACGGATTAGCGGGTTTGATGTTTACGCAGGTTAACGTTCACGGTATCAGCAGATTGGATCAGTTAGTGAAAATGTTCGCGGTAGGGAGCGATGACGTTATTTTGCGACAAATTGCTTCTGGCATCGATCACGTAAACGCGTTGAAGCACAAGAACTTTCTGTGAACCAGCATTTCGCCGCTTGACGGCGGCAGAGCAGGACGCGGTATGAGCAACAAGGCGGTTTCCTCAAGGAGTATTCGCCGCATTCAGGCCGCTCCACAGTCCAGTCTGCCATTTGGCGAAGAGGCGAAGCCCGGATTCCGCACCAAGACCGCCGCCACGCGGCTGACTCCCGAGGAACTTTCCGAGATCGAAACTGTCGCCGAAGGCGCGGGGCAGGCGCTCTCCGAATGGCTGCGCACAACAGCTTTGCGCGCGGCGCGGCAGCGTCCCGCCGACCCTGCGGAACTGGTGTTGGCCGAGGTTTGGGCACTACGTTATGCCCTCCTGAATCTCTTCCATGCTGGCGCTCAAGCGGCATCGGAAGGAAGGCAAATGTTGCCCGATTCCATCCTCAAAATCCGCGACGAAGCCGATGCGCGCAAGCTGCAACAGGCTCGTAAATTGCTCGACGATTTTCTCGCACCGCAGGGCATGAAACGAGGACGGAAACCATGAATTACCTGCCCTTTCCGAGACGTTTTCCGTGGCTGCCTGCGATGGCAATACTGGCCTGTTCCGGGGCGTTGTTTCTGTGCAATTGGCTGGTCTGGACACCCATTCAACGCTACTACCTGGGAACTTATTTGAGGTGCGCTTTGTTCGGAACTGACCCGGCTTCGAGTACCGAAGTCCGATGGTTGTACAAGACCGCACCGCACAAGCAAAAGGAATTGGCTACGGATGCTGACGTGGTTCCGGCAACTGCGGGCGACGACCGTGGAATCACGATGCAGCTTTCGCCAGCGGCGCGGCAGGCCGGATGGACTGGCCTGCTACAGGAGCCGGATGAATGGCTCCAAACAGTCAGACTCCAACCGTTTCTTGAGGCGCAGTTCTATGGCGGAAAGAGCTTCTGGCGATTGCTGTTGACGCTGCTGCTTTGGGGAGCCGCGATGTTCTTTTTTCTACTGGCGGGGGGAAGTATATTGCGGAGCCTGAACGCATATGACCAGTGGGATTTGGAGAGGATCGAATGGGGCGAACCTCCGACAAGTTGGCCGCAAAGATGGAGAAAAAAGATCGGCAGAACGCGATTCGGCCTGCCGGGATTTGCGAGCCGGAAGATACCAGAGATTGCGCGGAAGGCAACGCCACAAACACAGGCCAGCATTCACGCCGAGTCGTTGAAGAAGCCGATCCAGCCGGTGCTTCCACTCTTCGGTTCGACCATCGCTGCCGACGATGACAGACCCAAAGAACGGTTTGCCTCGAAGGAGGCGAAGAGAATCGAATGACAGGCAAATTGCCGAGAACACGTTCTCACTGCATTCGCCATCGGCGCGATGACGGTTCCCCGCACAGTTGAGGAGCGCTCATGCTTACGATCTCGAAACCGCTGTCAGCCAGTCAGGCGCGTACATACCATGCGCGGGAGTTTGCCGCGCAGGAACAGAACTACTGGAGCCGCGATCAGCAGGGCCACAGCGAATGGCAGGGCAGGCTCGCCGAGCAGTGGAATCTCACCGGCGCAGTTGAGGCCCAGCACTTCGCACGGCTAAGCGAAGGGCAGCATCCGCACACCGAAGAGCAGCTTGTCCGGCATCAGGTTTCACGAACCTATGAAGGAAAATTCGGCAAAGAGGTGACCAGCGCCGAGCACCGCGCCGGATGGGACGCCACGTTTTCCGCGCCGAAGTCGGTTTCTCTGACTGCGCTTGTGGGCGGCGATGACCGAGTGCGGGAGGCGCACCGGGAGAGCGTCCGCGTTGCGCTCTCTGAGTTGGAGCGGTACACGCAGGCGCGGATCGGCAATGTCCACGCCCCGGAGACAACCGCAAAATTCATCGCCGCCACCTTTGAGCACGACACCGCGCGGCCCGTCGATGGCTACGCTGCCCCGCAGCTTCATACTCATGCGGTGATCTTCAATGTAACGGAGCGGGAGAACGGCGAAACACGCGCTTTGCAGCCGCACGAGATGTTTGTTTCACAGCGTTACATTACAGCGGTTTACCGATCAGAACTTGCGCTGCGTCTGGAAAGGCCGGGCTACGAATTAGAGCGCGGCAAACATGGGCAGCCGGAAATCCGGGGCTACACGAAGGAGTACTTGGAGGCTTCCAGCCCGCGCCGGGAACAGATCAAAGATCATCTGCGGGAGCAAGGCATCGACGGGGCAGCGGCAGCGCAGATCGCGGCTCTCCATACGCGCGACCGCAAAGAACTGTTGTCACCTGAAGAAGTCTTACAACGGCACCGGGAGCTGGCCGCACAGTATGGGCATCAGGCTGACCGCGTCGTCGCCCAAGCGCACGAACACGGGCAACATCGTATGCAGGACCCGGAGATGCAGGCGCAGCGGGCCGTGACCTGGGCACGCGATCATGTTTTCGAGAGATCGGCTGTGCAGGATCGCCGCGCGATTCTTGAAACGGCGCTCGTGCGCGGTATGGGAGAAACCACGTATGCCCAGGTCCGGCAGGAGTTCGAGCGCCGGATCGAGGCCGGGGAGTTCCGGGAAATTTCGCACGTTGGCGCTGGCCAACAATTCACGACCGCTGCGATGGAACGTATGGAGCGCGAGATTGTTGGCCGGATGCAGGAAGGCAATTGGCGCGACTACAGCGATCCCATGCTGGTTTCGCCGCATGTGCGTATTGCCACGGAAGACCGCCACCCGGAACTGAATGCTTCGCAGCGCAGGGCGGTGGACGAAATCTTTCTCTCGCGGGAAAAGATTGTCGGCTTAGATGGCATTGCAGGCGCGGGCAAGACGACAACTCTGTCTGTTATCCGCGAAGGCGCAAAAGCCGAGGGCTATAAGGTGGAAGGCTTCGCGCCCACATCTCGCGCATCGCAGAAGCTAGCCGAAACAGGCATGGAAACATCCACACTACAGAAACATCTGGCGCGTGGGCAGGAACCTGACAACGGCGCGAAGTGCCTGTATGTGCTCGACGAATCCTCTTTGGCATCGACCAGACAAGTGCATGAGTTTGTAAACCGGCTCCATCCGAATGACCGTGTGTTATTGGTCGGCGACCGGCGACAACATGAGGCGGTCGAGGCTGGGCGGCCCTTTGCGCAACTTCAGGACGCTGGCATGAAGACGGTGAAGCTCGAAGAGATCGTACGTCAGAGAGACCCGGAGCTGAAACAGGTGGTCGAGCAGCTTGCGCGGGGTGAAGTGCGCGTAGCGATTCAGAATCTTGACCGGCAGGGCCGAGTCCACGAAATCCCCGGCCACGACGAGCGCATCGCAGCCATTGCGAAGGAGTATGCAAAATCGCCGGAGAACACACTGGTGGTTTCTCCCGACAACCGCTCCCGCATGGAGATCAACGAGCGTATCCATGCGGAATTGCAGGGCCGGGGCGTTGTCAGCGGCGAGGAGTACAGCATCCGAACGCTTGTGCCGCGCCAGGAACTGACCGGCGCGGACCGGACTTGGGCAGAGCGGTACGAAGCCGGCGACGTGCTGCGCTACGCGCGCGCGTCGAAGGAGACCGGCATCGGGAGAGGCGAGTACGCACAGGTGAAGAGCGTCGACGCTCCGAAAAACCGGCTGACAGTCGAGCTACAGGACGGCACGGAGCACACTTACGATCCACGCCGACAGCAGGGTGTCTCTGTCTTTCGTGAGGAGATGCGGAACTTTTCCGTAGGCGGTCGCATCCAGTTCACCGCGCCAGCTAACGAACTGAAAGTTGCGAACCGCGAGTTGGGGATCATCGAGAGCATCGGCAAAGACGGGCGGCTACGCTTGAAAATGGACTGTGGCCGCACGGTCGAACTCGATCCGCGCAAGCATCCGCATCTCGATCATGGCTATGCAATGACCAGCCACTCCAGCCAGGGACAGACTGCCGACCGCGTTCTGATTCACGTGGACAGCGAGTTGGGCGCAAAGGACCTGCTCAACAGCCGCATGGCCTATGTCTCCGTTTCGCGTGGACGCTATGACGCGCAGATCTTCACAAACAATGCGCCGATGCTGGGACAGGAACTCAGCCGCGACGTGTCCCATTCCCCCGCGATTCAGCAGGAGTCGGTTACGCAAAAGATAGGGCAACAGCCCGCGCACACGAACGATATTGTTCAGGGTTTCGGTTTAGGTCTGTGATGTTGCATTCCCGAATGACATTCCCCGGATAGCCCGAGCGTAGCCGAGGCCCGGTCTGTGTCAAGACTCTGCGACCGCTAACGCGGCGGGCTTCGCCCGGTCTTGACACAGACCTCAGCGGCCTCGGCTTATCATTCATCTATCCGGGGAATGTCAGATTCTAGTTCTATGAGCCGCGCTCCGCCCCGAATCGGACCGCTGTTGGATGCCGACTTGCCGAATATGGCTTAGTTCCCAGGTGCATCGAGGTCTGCGGCAGAGACGGAGAGGTCGAATGGTTTAGGCTGCTCCGAAAATGGGGTTCTACCAGAGCGGACGTGGCTGGGAAAGTTACCGTGGTGCCCGTCATCGGGTAGCGTTACTGCTTACAAACGATTTTCGGATTATCGACTGCCAGCTTGAGGCAGTCGGCGTACTGTTGAGCCGCCTTCGCTTTGTCGGCTGCTGTGGCCGCTGTCGCTTTCGCTGCTGCTACGAGCGTGAAGCCCGCAGCAAGGCAGCCATGTTGAAAGATATCGGACTGCAACTGTTGCACGCCAGAGTTCGTCCATTCCGTCAACGATGCGCTTCGGTCGTATCCGCCATAGCCGTTCTTTGCTCTGTACTCAAAGCAAAAATCAGTTTTGCCAGCGTGCGCCTCAAGCCATACATCCAGCGCCGCCAGAGAACGTTTGTCCTTTTTGAGATCGGGTCGGACCGCCAGAGTCTTCTCTTCCTCTGCGATAACTTCAGGTGTCCAAATCTTTATGTAGCTCGCTTCGAGAATGAAGGAGTCGGGGTCTTTCATCGACGCTTTCAACTCTGCGAGAAAATCGTCCGCCGTCTTTACTTGCTTGAACGACTGCGCCTGTGCCAAACCAGTCATCAGGAAAAGAACCATCGCGAAACCGATTGCCTTTTTCATCTTGTCCTCCGTGTTTGCTTCGCGGAACTGGCCGGGAGGCTGGCGAAGGCCAGCGTCGCCGATTCCCAGCCACCCAACGCAGGCTCAGATTGCCAGCGGATATTCCTGCCCACACACTTCGCATTTCCGCGAATTCTTCTGCCTATCCACTATCCAAGCATTGTAGGCATCGCAATTTGGGCAAAGATTCCGGGATATCTTGTCCTTTGCCTCAGTCCCGAAAATCTTCTTCTCCTCAAACTCTGACTTTGCCTGCTGGATTGCAGCCTGAACCTGCGCAGGCTGAAATTTGTGGCCACAGAACCGACACACGAGCGCTTCTAACTTGAGGGTCTCTGCGCAGTCGGGGCACTTTTTTGAAAGGGCATCTGGGCTGAAGTCGCCAGTGGAAAACGCAATGTTTGTGGTGAACGTTTTCTTGCAAAACGGACAAGTTCTGGCATCGCCCGGTACAAATTGAGCGCACTCGGGACACTTTTTCATGCCCTTCTTTTCCGCCACTTTCTGCTGGTTTGGCCCCACAGCGAGAGCAACCAAAAAGCCAACTAGCGGACTCAACAAAAGTGAAAGAAAAAAGATTCCCGCACCACTGCGCCCCTTGTTGGAGGCGTAAGTAGCCGCCGCGCCTGATAGAACCAACCACATGACGATAATGAAAAACTCCATCGCGTTTTCTCCTGTGCGCCGGTTAAAACCGGCGAGGTGTAACGCCCTCCTTGATCCCTCACGGATTTTCACCTATCAAAAAGCAACGGCCCTAGTTCACTTTCCCGGCGACGCACGCAACAGTTCTATTTTAAGCGCTCATCTGTCTCGAACTTGTGCGGCTGCCAAAGCAATCAAAGGTTGTGGCAATTTGCATCTCCCACCGCTAAGGGACGCCGGGCGTCTTAGTTCCGGAGAGCATCAGATCGACCGTGCAGAATGCGACGACAAGCCAGCCCAATATAGCGAACACAATGATCGTAGCGTTCGCAGCTGCGTTTCGATATCTTGACGGGGACAACGCGAGTGTTTCAGAGAAGCGGAACAAGATGTAGACGCCAATCATCAAACCAATCGTTGGGATCACAGCTCTTTCCTCTTCGGCGGAAGCGGAGTGAGTTGGGCTGGGGCCGCCGACTGCTGTGCAAATGACAGCGACGCAGCGAACACCAGCAATAGTCCGAGTTTATTCATGGTGCCTACCTCCTGCCTTCCGTTCTACACGCGCGGACGTGGGCTGGGAAAGTTACTTCGGGGTGTGGTTGGCGGAGCCGAACCGTCGGATAATGAATGTGGCAAAGGGGAGGAATCTCCAAGATCACCATTTCAACCAACCTCCCGCATCGCTTTAATTCACTTCCCGGCGCGGCATGTTTTTGCCAGTTCACTTTCTGTCGGCTGTGCGCTCGTGGAAATCCTGAAAAACATGCATCGCTTTCCCTTAGCGTCAAGAAGTCTCTTGAAGGAAAAAACCCACGTGGTGGGACTCTGAATCGGGCCACAGTCCGCTTGGTCAAGAGCAGCGCCACAGACAGGACAGTGCGCTTCTTTGCTAGGATGCTCCTTCATTAAGTCGAAGCCTATTTCTGCCCCGCAGCGGCAAGCAACAAACAGCTTAGTCAATTCCGCAAGGTCAACTGTTATTTCATCATGCATGATTCCCTCCGCCCTCGCCGCGCTGTCCTTCACTTCCCGGCTTTCGTGGCCTTCAAAATCTCTTCAGCCTTCAGCCGTGCCCCGCCCGGTGCCATTGTCACTTTCTTACTCATTATTCTTGGCTCTATCTGCCTTCAGAACGGCCTTGATTTGAACCGTCACGTTTAATACAACCTCGGTGTTGGCACCGGGAACACAAACCAGGGGCCACGCTATATCATCTTCGGAACCGGCAACATGGGGATTTCCGCCCCCCTGCTCGGATTCATTGTAAAACCAGTGATACACACTGAAGCCGCCCATCTGGTTTCGTCCCCTAAACTCAGCGCAAAGGCCATAAGTAGGCGGCCCAGACTCGGCAGCGTTGGCTACGAAGAACGCTGAATTGACTTTGAGCGAGTCTGGATCACCCATCTGGCTTCTCATGGCTCGAACCTGTTTGACTGCTAGAGCTGCTGTGAGTTGGGATTTCTTGATAGTCTGACCGCTTTGTGCCACGGCACTGGCGGTGAGTAACAGGGCTGCGATTGCGATTAGGCTTTTCATGTCGTTGTTGCTCCGTTTCCGCTTGCCTCGTTCCCCGATTTCAACAGGGCTCAGATCGGCGCGCTAGGTTACGAACCGTACTAGGGGCACGGTTGCCAGAGTGTGGTCTTCACTTCCCAGCACTAGCGGCCTTCGCCTCCAAAGCGGTTATCCTTCTATCCTTCTCTCCATTTCGGCAATGCGCGCTTCCGTCTGGTTGATGTATCCGCCTAGCTCTTTAGCAGCCTTCACAGGCATTCCGTTCTGACCAAACCTTGATGCCCATTCCGTTCCAACATTTGCCATTTCTGATTACCTCTTGCCTCGTTCTACACGAGCGGACGGGGGCTGGGAAAGTTACCGTCGTGCGGGATGCGGGGGTTCTAGATCACCGAAGTACACGTCCGCGCTGTAGACTTCTCCGCATGTCGAACGAGAAGGACACTCCGGAGCAGAGGATCGCTCGTCTCGACCTGATGGCGCTCGAAACAACTCTTACTGACATTAAAGCGCGACTGCGCCAAGGAAGATTCTCCAATGAGCAGGCGATCTCTCAAGGCATCGTTCTTCGCCTGCTTCAGGAGCTGGGCTGGGATACATGGGACACTGCCACTGTTTCGCCTGAATATCAGACCGGTGAAGGGCGCGCTGATTTCGCCCTATGCCATCCACCAGATAAACCAGCCATCTTCATCGAAGTAAAGCAACCTGGCAAAGCCGAAGACGCCGCCGTCCGCCAGGCTTTGGAGTATGCTTTCCACACTGGCGTTCCATTCATCGTCTTGACCGATGGCAAGACTTGGAGCTTCTACCTGCCGGCGGAACAAGGCAGCTACGAAGAACGGCGCGTTTACAAGCTCGACCTGCTCGAACGCCCACCGGTGGAGGCTGCCGAAACGCTCAACCGCTATCTGGCCCGTGACCGCGTAGTGGCGGGGGAAGCCCTAGAAACGGCCCGTCAAGAATACCGCAGTCGCCATCGCCGATCTCAAGCCCGCGCGGCCATCCCGGAGGTGTGGAAAGAATTGGTCGGCAAGGGGAATGAAGAACTTGTCGAGCTTCTCGCCAGTAACGTTGAACTTAAAACCGGCATTCGCCCGGACACTGACGAAGTAGCGGAGTTCCTCGCTGGGTTGGGCAAACCCGTGATCGTCGAAACTTTACGCAGCCACGCCTCTGAACAGTCGAGCCGCGCTACAGAGCGCCGGGTCCCACAGCGCGCCGCTAGCGAGACATCCCGCAGCGGCAAGCTCGTCCTGCGAGGCAAGGCGTACCCCTACACCAACGCTAAGGAAGCAATGGTGATCGTTCTACAGGAGCTCGCCAAGACCGACCCCTCTTTCCTGGAACGTTGCTCCCAGCACCCCGACGCGCAAGGCCGCAAACGTCGCTATATCGCCCGTACGTCGGAAGAACTATACCCGGACCGCGAGGATCTCCGCGACATGCGGGAGGAGTTGCCGGGTGGATGGCTGGTCGCAACCAACCTCAACAACGTCCTAAAGAAAACCATAATCAAACTTGCTGCCGAAGTTGCCGGACTAAGATTCGGTAACGACGTCATTGTGGAGTTTTGAATGGCCGTGAATGTCCGCGCGATTTGCCGCCACCACTGCGCGAGCGACCACTATTGCGCGAGCAACTTCCGAGGAGGGCCACCATGACAATCGCGTGTGGCCTGAAGTTCTCCAAAGGCGTGCTTGTGTCCGCCGACACGGAGATGACATACGGCGGGAAGTTAAAGGATCGCGCCAGCAAGATTTTCGCATACGAATTTGGGTCCAATGGCGGGGGCAGGGCCGTTTTCACCTACAGTGGTGCCGCGCATTACGCCAAGATGGCAATTCAGGAGTGTGAGCGCGTCCTAAGACAAAAGCCGGAAGAAGAGATGACGGGGATGGGGATGCTGAATGCAGTCGGCAATCACCTCTATGAATTTCATCACCGGCACATCTACAAGCACCCTTTTTACCAGGCAATCAGCGGCCCGGACTTCTCTCTAATTTTGTCGCTCTGGTCTCGCCATGACGGCCTCGGACTGTACGAAACCTCCGGCGACGCGATGATCGAGGTGGTGGATGCCGTCTCGCGCGGGGCTTACGATGCGCAGCTCTTCACCAACGACTGCGAGAAGCTGGGCGCGGCGCTCGGGCACGATGTTTCCCACCGCAGTGCGCATGTGCCAGAGGTGAAGCAGGAGCATAGCCTACAGTCACAGCAAACGGCTATTCCGCAGCGTGAGATCGCGACGAATCGTGAACCCGCCTTTGACGAAGATATGGGTCTGGGTATCTGAGATGGTTCTAGGACCTTAAGGCGGAAGCTCTCAGCGCCGGGGACTCTCGATTCAGTCACAGCCCGAGATCACTGCGTGCCGCACCAAGTATGGCTTCGTGCAGCGTGCGCATTTTCTCTGCGAATTGCTGGGGATCAAAGGGTTCGTCAAAAAGAGATTTCCATTTTAGGTGAATCTCGCCCTCGTGTATTCGCTCTGCCACAAAAATCCTGCTGAGAATGATGCGGCCTCCATCTCCCTTTGCGGCATTGAGTTCGCGCTGTTCGTCGGGATTGATCGCATTCAATCCACCGTGCCCGCGTATTTGTATTTGCAAGTAACGACTCGCGATCCCGATTAGCGCCAACAGCTCCCTGTATTCCTCTTTCCTGTTGTTAAGGAACCAACGTCTTTGGTCCCACGAGCGCGCTAGGTAAGCGCCAACGAGGACACCAACGAGCGGACCCAAAGTGGCCCACACCTTGCTTACAACTGACCACGCCTGCACATCCACAGTGCACATTATCACGAATCTCCTTTTTGACTTCAAAAGCCGGGTGCCCCGACGTAACATGGCTCACGCCAGATGGCGCCTGTTGTGCGCCTTGCGGCGCTGGTTAGTTGCTAGCAGCAATCAATTCCGTGGTGTGCTTTTTGTTTGTGTTTAAGCTCTTGCACGGATTGAAGCCGTGGTCCCACATAAAGCTTCTGCCATTGCTGGCTTCTGCGAAGCCGTCTTTGTGATAAAAAACATTGCTACTACTGATTAAGTCTTGCGTGTCGGCGTCTCTGGTTACCGTAACGTCAAGGTACTCGTGGCCACCGCCATCGGCACGGTAATACGAATAGCAAACATACGTGTCTTCAAATTTCCAAGGTTTGTTTTTATCCTTTGAATTTTCTACAAGGTAGGATGTTTTCGATGTCAGTGCGCTGTAAAGCGTAAAGCCCGGCGTGGCGTCTGCCTCACCTGCTGCAATTAGCGCTTCCTCCGGTGTGAGTTGTTTTGCGGCTGGCGCAGGTGCCTGCGTGCTTGCGGCTGGTGCGGCCTGATTACAAGCAACTGTTATCAGGACAGATACTGCCAGTGTAATCGTGCCGAGTGCCTTTTTCATTTTGTCCTTCGTGTTTTGCTGTGCTGTTCATACCCTTCATTTAGGCTTGCGCCGAAAGACGCGGACTTCAAGATGACCACGGTAACCTTGCTCAGCGCCGGGGATCCCCCTTACCCTTGCAGGCCCGCTACCCGTAATCAATTGCGAAGATCCTGTGATCCTGTGCGGGTTTTCCCTCCCACACTAAAACGCTTGACATGTACGGTACAACCGTACATACTGGAATGGTGAAAGGATAACATGCAATTTGTCCGCTTTCGCCACAAAGGGCTAAGGCAGCTCCATGAGGACGGAACCGCCAAGGGGGTGCCGTCCGCGATGGCCGACAAGCTGCGCAAGCTTCTGTTCGCCCTCGAAACCGCCGAGATGCTGGAGCAGCTCGGCCGGTTTCCCGGCTGGAAGCTGCATCCTCTTAAAGGCGACCTGAAAGGATTATGGAGCCTGACTGTCACGGGAAACTGGCGGTTGATTTTCCGCTACGACGAACAGACCAACACCGCCAGCGATATTGACCTGATCGACTACCACTAGGAGGCCAAAATGCCCATGAAGAACCCGCCCCATCCGGGCGACCTGATTAGAACCGAAGTTATCGAGGCTCTCGGCCTCAGCGTGTCAAAGGCGGCGGAGATTTTGAAAGTGCGCCGCGCCACGCTCTCCGATCTTCTGCACGGCAAGGCCGCACTGACGCCGGAAATGGCCCTGCGCATCGAAAAGGCGTTCGGCCCGGACATGGATCACCTTCTCCGGATGCAGCTCGCCTATGACGTGACGAAAACGCGAGCGCACGCACGGGGCATCTCGATCAAACGATATGCTCCGGCCTGAAGCCGCGCCTCCGCTCTAAGAAAAGGTCAGCTTTCATGTGCGCGACACGAGAGGCTATCGGAGGCTTCGAACACGTCGGAATCATCGCGCCACACGAACGGTTCTCCGCGACCAAACTTGGAACCGTTCTTGGAACCGTTTATCGCCGAAACCACTCCAAAGACGCCGAAGTGCTCCGTCTAAGTCATTGAGAGTACGTGTACTCCAGCATATGCTCCCCGGCTGTTAACCGGAGGGTTGTAGGTTCGAGTCCTACCTGAGGAGTCAATTCTTCAAGAAGTTAGGGGCGCCCGACGGGGACTGCCCCTTATTAAATGTCCGCCTTCTGTCCGTGTTTCACTGAACTCTTGCAGATTGTTACGGCATGATCGTGATTTCTTCGGCGGGAAAGTGTGGTGTGCCGAGCCGCGCAAAAAGCCGTTGTCCTTGGTCGTCCAGTCAGCACCGTTCAGGAAAAGTTCCCTCCGTGCGCTCATCATAGTTGACGTTACGAGTTAGCACTCAAAAACCCGCTGCGAAGGCCAATGAGACACGAGCTACGAGCGCTCGATATTTATCTACCAGCGATGCAGCGATGCGCTGTAGATTGTAGTCACGGAAGCTCACGGCGCGCGATACCCGTCCTGAATGGGACTAGATTCTAAGGAGCTCATGATGAAAGCAACACGGTTGGCTGCATTCGGTATGTTGTTGGCCAGTCTTGCACTACGGGCGCTTTCGCAGCAGTCATCGGCAGTGACAGTGCCAGTGCCGCAACATGCGCCACCTCCGCTGGTGGGATCGCTCGCGGGTCATCCCGGATGGCCCTCTGCCAGGAACGCGAGCGATGTCGACACAGTTGAGCATCTTGTGGCCGCGCTCTATGACGTAATCTCCGGACCTGCAGGCAAACCTCGCGATTGGGACCGCTTCCGCTCTCTCTTTCTGCCGGATGGTCGGCTCGGTGTGATCCGTGCTGACGCTCCGGCCACAGCGAACCAGCCCGCGCGCAAAAGCGACGCTATCTTCCTTACCCCAGACATGTATGTCGAACGCGACGACCCGTACTTCAAAACGCAGGGTTTTTTCGAACGGAGTATCGCAAATCGTGTCGAAGAGTTCGGCAACCTCGTGCATGTCTGGAGCACTTACGAGAGCCGCCACGCAGTGGATGATTCTAGACCGTTCACACGGGGCATTAACTCGATCCAGATCATCCATGCGCAAGGGCGCTACTGGGTGGCCAGCATAATGTGGGACGACGAACGGTCAGGAATGACGCTGCCGGAGAAATACCTCAAATAAACTACCTTTGATGTGTCGTCCAGTGTCAAACGGGATTCGACACCCGAATCCGGGTCAATGAGTACTATCGAGATGTTACGCCAACAACCATCCAGAAATGCCGCCAACTCCACGGCGTTCATTGACTTGCCCGTCTCAGCCACGTAAGATTTGCCCCTGATGATCGGCCAGACCATATCGCACTACCGCATCCTCGAGAAACTGGGCGGCGGCGGGATGGGTATTGTCTATAAAGCCGAAGACATTCGTCTCCACCGTTTTGTCGCGCTCAAGTTTCTGCCCGAAGAAGTGGCCCGAGATGCACAAGCCCTTGCTCGTTTTCAACGCGAAGCGCAAGCGGCCTCGGCGCTGAATCACCCCAACATTTGCATGATCTTTGATATCGGCGAGCAGGATGGGAAAGCGTTCATCGCCATGGAGTTTCTGGACGGGCTGACGCTGAAGCATCGCATTGCCGGGCGTCCAATGGACAGCGAACTGATCCTGTCTCTCGCCATCGAGATTGCCGACGCACTCGATGCGGCCCACAGCGAGGGCATTATTCATCGCGACATCAAGCCGGCCAACATCTTCGTCACCAAACGCGGGCACGCCAAGATTCTCGATTTTGGCCTCGCTAAACTGACCCCTTTGACGGGGAAGGCGTCAGAAGCCACGGCGGGCGTTAGCCTGGAAGACCTTACCAGTCCAGGCATGGCCGTTGGCACCGTGGCCTACATGTCGCCGGAGCAAGCCAAAGGCAAAGAACTCGATACCCGCACGGACCTGTTTTCGTTCGGCGCCGTGTTGTACGAGATGGTCACCGGCACCGTTCCATTTCGAGGCGACACCTCGGCCGTCATCTTTGACGCCATCCTCAATCGCGCCCCGTTACAGCCGCTGCGCTTCAATCCCGATCTGCCGGCCAGGCTGGAAGAAATCATCAACAAAGCCCTGGAGAAAGACCGGGACATGCGCTACCAGCACGCCTCGGAGATCCGCAGCGACTTGAAACGATTGCAGCGGGACAGTGCTTCCGGCCGCCAGCCTGCGGCTGAAAGCCAGGAATCCGAAGAACGCTCAGTGCAGCCGAGGGCGGCATCTGGACCCGTGCGAACCGTGGGCAGTGGACCGGTCGCCGTGCAGTCCTCAGCGCCCCAGGTCACGGCCAGTGGTTCGAGCATAAGCGCCGCAGCGCGGGAACATAAATTTGGCCTGGCGACTGTCGTTGTCGTGGGACTGGTTCTGCTCGCTGCCGGCGGTTTCGGCATTTACTCTCTGCTCAATCGCAGCGGGCCAACTCCGTTTCAGAATTTCAACATCACGCAGATCACGAACACGGGGAAGGCTGAACAGGCTGCGATTTCGCCCGATGGCAAGTACGTCTTGAACGTGCAGAACGATAATGGCCTGCAAAGCCTGTGGCTGCGCAACGTTCCGACCGGCAGTGACACTCAGATTCTCCCGCCTGCGGCGGCGGTTTATCGTTCCCTCGCCTTTTCGCCGGACGGAAACTACGTGTACTTTCGTAAGGCGGGCATCGGCACGCAGAGTGAGTGGGACCTGTACCGCACTCCCGTGCTCGGCGGGACGCCGCAGGTGATTGTCCGGGATATCGATACCGGCATTACATTTTCGCCCGACGGTCATCGGATGGCTTACGCTCGCGGCAATGATCCAGACGTGGGCAAATATCGGCTGTTGACCGCCAATCCAGACGGCAGCGACGAGACCATCCTCCGCATCGGGCCCAACACCGCGGACGATTTCCCCCGCAATGTCAGTTGGTCGCCAGACGGCAAGCAGATTACATACAGCCTCTACACGTTGGGCGATGCTCTCGGTACGATCAAGGCGTTTGATATTGCCGGCAAGCAAGTCCAGACTTTTACGTCCTTCAAGAACGAACTCGCGTTCGACCTCGCTTGGCTGCCAGGCGGTCAATGGCTTCTTGCCATGTACAACGAAAAGGGGCCGAGCTATGGACGCACGCAGATCGGTCTGATTTCTCATGCGGGCGGACCCATCCAGCCCGTCACCCGGGATACGAACAGGTATGAAACGCTGACCCTTTCAGCCGACGGCAAGACGGCTGCCACCGTACAGGTAAAGGGAACCAGCAGTCTGAGTCTGCTTCCTGGCGCTGGGGCTCCGGGAAACGCTCCGGGGAATGCTCCGGTCCAACCTGTAGCGCAGGTGCAGGAAGTGCAGTCCGTCGCCTGGACATCCGACGGCAAACTGCTCGTTTCCGACGGTCAAGGCGTGCGCCGCATGAACGCCGATGGTGGGCAGCGATCCATGCTGCTCAACGATCCCAACTCATGGATCATCGACATGGCGCGCTGCGGCGACCGATATATCGTTCTCTCCTGGGCCTTCCACGACGGCTCGAACCACACCGGGATCTGGCGCGCCAATGCCGATGGCTCCAACCCCAAGCAACTCACTAGCCGAGTCTTCGATCAGTATCCAGTCTGCTCAGCCGATAGCAAATGGGTTTACTACCACGACTCGGAGGGCCCGCACTTTGCAATGCGAGTGCCTTTGGACGGTGGACAACCGGAGCCGGTGCCGGCAAGCGATGTTCATGGCATGTATGGCATGGGAGCCGAGGCCATTTCGCCGGACGGAAAATGGCTGATTTTCAACACAGAGTTAACCGTGCCCGAAAGCCCGCAATCGGCCGTCAGCAAGCTTGCCTTAGTCAACCTTGACGACACTTCACAGTCTTCACCCCGTCTGCTTCAGGCCGATCCACGGATTGCCGAAGCGGGCGGGACGGGCTTCGCCAACACTATGACCTTCACTCCCGACGGAAAATCGGTGGCCTACATTATTCGCGACCAGGGTGTGGATAACATTTTTGTACAACCCCTGGACGGCTCGCCTGGGCGCCAGATCACGAACTTCACTTCTGAACACATCGTCGAATTTCAATGGTCGCCGGACGGGAAAACTCTCGCCGTCGCCCGCGCCCACGACACTTCCGATGTGGTATTGGTCCGCGAAAAGTAATCTAATCTATAGCAATTCCTGGAACCGAGACACGCTCAACGCTCCTAAGGTGACGGGATTCCAAAAGGTGGGGTTCGGTCCAGCGCCACCAAAATAAGATAGTTGGCGATATGGCGATTCCGTGACCGACTTTCGAGCAATTGGGTCCCGCGATGCCATGATTTCTCAATATATTGAGCCCTCTGCTCTTATGGCCTAAACGAAGGCCTAAACGAAGGATTGACCTGTTTGTGCAAGCGGCTTAAGATGCCGGAGCGCTTTCGATCACGCGGCATCTGCCCTAACGTGGGCGTTTTGCACCGCGACGAATCTGCATAATCAGGAGCGCCGTTCATGGCGACTCAAAGATCCGAATTCACTATTCCCGTGGCGGATTTTGCCGCAGCCTTGCTGGCGCGGCCGGAGGTGAGCCCTCGTGCGCAAGTGACGGCGGAGCAGGTGGCGCAACTGCTGCCGGACACGGCGGTCGTCGTGTACATCATCGAAGATCCGGACAATCCTGCATGGACACGCAAGGCGATCGCGGGCGAGATCGAAGTCGGCGGCACGATGGAGTTTAGCGGCGGGACGCTAGGCGCGCTGGCGGAAAACAAAACGCTCATGGTATTCGAGGGGGGCGATCTGCAGCGAGAGGACTACGCTCACCTTGATATCCGTCGCACCGTGACTGCTCTCGCGTATGTGCCTCTTCTGGTGGACGAGGTTCTTTTCGGCGCCATTGAGCTGATCAGCTACGAACAATCGTTTCCTGAGGCTATGTTCGAGGCGCTGAACCAGGTCGCCGAGCTGGCTTCGCCGGCCCTCGCCGCCGCCCGGTCCTATGAGAGCGAACGCAATGCCAGTCTGCATTCGATCAGCCGCGTTACCCAGATGTATGACCTTGAAAAGGTCTTCAACTCAACCCTCGAAATGGATGAGTTGCTCGGGATTGTTGCCAAGAAATTCCAAGAGGTGATGGGCGTCCAAGGTGTGAATCTGTGGATGGTCAATAACGACACCCTCGAACTGGTGAGCAGCGCAGGAGTCGATCCGACCGTGGAGTTGGGTGGGGCGCAGAAGCCGGGAGAAGGCATTGCAGGAGATGTCTCCGAGAACGGCGAGTTCGTGCTGATCGACGATCCGGCCGACGAGCGTCTGCAGAACCGCAACGCCGGACACGAAGATGCGGAGGTATTCTCCATCGTCGCCGGCCCTCTTATGGAGCACGAGAATCTGGTGGGGGTGGTCGAGGCCGTCAATCGCCTGGACGGTGCGCCCTTCGACGAGGACGACCAGTTCCTTCTGACCAACATCTGCGAAACGGCGAGCAATGCTCTACACAATGCCAGTCTGTTGCAGGCGGAGCGCAAGGTGGAAATCCTGGAAGCCCTGGTGAAGATCAGCGGTGAGATTACCTCCACCCTCGATCTGGACCGGGTTCTGGACGCGATTGTGAACGGGCCGAGCAGCGTAATCCCTTACGAACGAGCTGCCATAGCGCTGGAGCAGCGCGGCCGGTTGCGATTGAAAGCGATTTCGGGGACACCCAAGATCAACCCTCAGGATCCGAATGTAGAACGTCTGCAGGAGTTGCTCGAATGGGCGTCGCTGTCCCAGGAGCCTATTTTCATCGTCCAGCACGGGGACGAGGTGGAGGACGAACGGCCCGAGACGCGTGCGAAGTTCGAGAAATACTTTGCCGAAAGCGGCATGCGAGCCTTTCATGCGCTGCCGCTAGCGGATGACGATGGCGCCGTGGGCGTGCTCTCGTTCGAGAGCAGCGACCCGGATTTCCTTAACACCGCCCACCTGGAAATGATCAAAGTCCTCGCCGGGCAGGCGACGGTGGCGTTACGCAATGCGTCGCTCTATCGTGAGGTTCCCTTTATCGGTGTGCTCGAGCCGCTGCTCGAGAAGAAGCGCAGGTTCATGGCTTTAGAGAAGCGGCGGCGCACGGCCCTGGTGGTGGGTGGCGCGCTCGCCTTGCTATTTCTCGCCGCTTTTCCGTTGCCTTTGCGGGTGGATGGTCCCGCGCTCGTCACCCCCGCCCATAGCTCGCATGTGCAGCCGGAGGTGGCCGGCGTTGTCCAGCAAGTAAACGTGCGCGAAGGCGACTTTGTCCGGCAGGGCGCGATCCTGGCTAGTCTCGCCGATTGGCAGTACCGCGCCGAATTAGCCGCCGCACAAGCAAAATACGAAACGGCAGTGTCGCAGATGAACCGGGCCCTTGCTGCCAATGATGGCGGCGAGGCCGGAATTCTGCGGGCGCAAGCGGACTACTGGACATCCGAAGTCGCCCTCGCTCGAGAGCGCCTGGAGAAGACGGCATTGCGGTCGGCGATCGATGGCCTGGTCGCAACTCCACATATCGAAGACATGGTGGGACGAAGTTTGAATCCGGGCGATCCCTTCGCGGAAGTCGTCGATACTTCGTGGGCAAATGTGGATGTGTCGGTCGATGAGAGCGATGTTTCACTGCTCAAGGCAGGGGACAAAGCCTCGGTGAAGCTTGAGGCTTTCCCCAGCCGCACGTTTCGCGGAGAGGTCTTTATCGTAAGCCCCAAGAGCCAGGTCGAAGGCGCTGAGCGTTTCTTCTACGCCAGGGTCCGCGTGCCTAACGGCGATGGTCTCATCCGTTCCGGAATGCAGGGCCGGAGCAAGGTTTCCACCGGATGGGCCCCAGCCGGGGAGGTGATTTTCCGACACCCTGCGATGTGGTTCTGGTCAAAGATCTGGTCGTGGGTTGGGTGGTAATGGGTTGGCCGGTAATCGATCGGTTGGTAATCCGAAGGGGGGAGTATGACTCAATGTGGACTGGCTTTGACAATGTCAATGGCAATGGTGCTCGCGGTCAGCGCTTGCGACACCAGCCATCAGCCGGCGACGGTGGTTGCGGCGCCTCCCTCCACGGCCACGGCGGAGAATGTCACGCGCTCTGGGCAGTCCACACCGGAAGACATTTTTCTCGCTACTGGCCCCATCGTGGTTGAAAACCAGATCGACGTCGTAGCCCTGCGGGCAGGCGTCATTACCGGGATTATGTTCGATGTCGGACGGGCCGTAAGAAAGGGAGAAGTTCTAGCCACGCTGGACGACCGGCAACTCGCGGCGGAGCGTGATGCCGCCGAGTCCAAGGTACTCAGCTCCGAAGCCAATCTGAAAGATTGGGAAGCCGAAACTGGAGTGGTTGACGCTGATTTGCGGCGCGCCAAGGCGATGCGCGACGCCGGTATTAACACCGTGGAGGAGCTGGACCATGCGCGCTACAAGGTGATCGGATCGCAGTATGAGATCGAGAAGGCGAAGCAGGACTTGAGCACCGCTCAGCACAATCTTCGCGCTTTGGAACTGGAAATGGAAAAGACCCGCATCACCGCGCCTTTCGATGGCATCGTTGCCCGACGCTACCTGCGCACCGGACAGAGCGTGGCGGTGGGCGACCGCCTTTTCTGGGTAACTGCGGTGGCACCCCTGCTCGTGGAATTCACTCTGCCCGAGCGATTTATCGCCGGCGTGAAAAACGGGCAAACGGTTACCCTTACTTCGGCAGACGCCTCCCCGGCAGTGAAACATACCGCGAAGGTGATTGATGTCAGCCCGGTTGTAGACCCGTCAAGTGGGACCATCGAAGTACGTGCACAGATTGAGGGCCCGGCTCCCGATTTGCGGCCCGGGATGCTTGCCAGCATTCGCGTCGCGTTAGCGCGATGAACCCCGATGCAGGTGATCCAGCATGAACATAGTCGAAGCGCTCAATGTCGCGTTACCCGAGATACCGGAACGGCTGGCGCGGCAAAAACGCGTGCTCAAGATGGATCCGCGGCTGGTTGGCCGTGAGCATGTACTGGATGGCGTACCTGTAGTTCGTGTTCTGATTCCGGATAGTCACGGCTTTCACGATCTGCCGCCCGAATATTGGGAACTGATTCAGCTCTTTGATGGAGAACGGACGTACGAAGAAATAGCCGATCTCTTCACCGCTCGTACCGGCATCGCAGCCTCGGCCGACTGGGTGTTGGAGTTCGCCACCGAAAATGCTGAAGGCCCATTTTGGTCCAGGACCCTGCAGGAAAAAAATGCCCGCTTTCGCGAAGAGCTGGCGGAAAAGCGGCGCGCCCGCACGTCAAAGAAATCAAAGTGGAGCAACCTGGCTGAGATCACGTTCCCGGCCTGGGATCCAGATGCTACGCTCACCAAAGTCCACGACCGTGTAAGGTTTATTTTTACCTATCAGTTCCTGCTGGTGAGTCTCGCCCTGTTCGCTTTCGCGACGTATGTATTGGTGAGCCATTGGGCCGAAATCGGACAGGACAATCTGGAGTTCTATAACTTCACCCACAAGGGCCTGGCCGATATCATCGAGTTTTGGGTCCTCATCTGTGTCATCGCATGTATTCACGAATTTTGCCACGGGCTGGTCTGCAAGCATACCGGGGGAGAATCGCACAGCATGGGACTCCTGCTGATCTATCTCTCCCCTGCGTTCTACTGCGACACCACCGAAGCGTGGGTCTATGGCAGCAAGTGGCAGAGAATCGCAACCGCCGCCGCAGGCATCTGGTCCAGCCTCATTATTTATTCCCTCGCCAGCTTCGTATGGTGGGGAACCGCCGTCGAGAGCACCATGCACAACGTCGCCTACGTCGTGATGCTGGCGTCCGGGATCCTTCCTGTCTTGATCAACCTGAACCCGCTGATCAAACTCGACGGCTACTTCATATTCACCGAACTGCTCGACGTTCCCGACCTGAAGGAAAATGCCACCCTCTATGTAAATAACTGGGTAAAGAAGAACATTTTTCGTTTACCCGTCGAAGTGCCCTACGCAACCTGGCGACGGAGGCTGCTCTACGTACCTTACACGATGGCCTCCAGCTTCTACAGTTACGGGCTGCTCTTCTTTGTGGTCACTTTTCTTTTCAATGTCATCCACCGCTATAACCCTGACTGGGCGTTTGTCCCCGCCGCATTGCTCGCCTTGCTCATCTTCAAATCGCGCATCCTGACGCTATGGAGATTTATGAGACTTCTCTATCTGGACAAGAAGGACCGCATAGAAGCTTGGTTCACACTCCGACACACCGCCGCCTTCGCATGCTTGAGCCTTATTGTTTTGTTTGCACCGGTGTGGCGAGAGACGGTGCAGGGACGGATGGTGCTCGAACCGGTTCAGCGTGCCGTGGTCAGGGTTGAGGTTCCAGGGACAGTGATGCAGACGAATGTCGAAGAGGGTCAGATCGTATCGGCAGGTGCTCCTCTGCTCCGGCTCCGCAACCTGGATATGGAGTCCGAAGCGGCGAGGGTGGCGGCAGATCTTCGGCTCGCTTCCGCTCGCACCTTCCAAGCGCAAATGCGGCATGCGGATTTTGTGACCGCTGAACGTCACCGCGAAGAATTGACCGCGGACGACCGAGCTTTGCACGAAAAAATGACCCAGCTCACCGTTTTGAGCCCGGTCGCAGGTACAGTGGTCACTCCCAACGTACACGATTTGCTGGGCTCGTATCTGGTGCCCGGCAGCGAAGTTATGGAGATTGCGAATACGTCCCAGCTTCAGGCGCTGGTCTACATTTCAGCAACCGATGTCGGCAAGGTTCGCCTCGGCGCACCTGCGGCCCTGCATCTGGATGCCCGGGCCGGGTCAATTCTGGGGAATGTGAACTTCCTGTCTCCGGCCTCTTCCGAGGCGGCAAAAGGACTTTTCGACGAGCAGGAATACAAGGGTCTCCAGGCGTCCCTCTACTATGTCGCCAAGATCCTGGTTCCCAACTCTGGCGATGCGCTCAAAGACGGTTTTACTGGTACTGCCAAGATTTTCGTCCGCCGGCGCAGCATTGCCGCATCCATCTGGCAGGAGGTGAATGATTTCCTCCGGCGCAAGCTCTGGTAATTGGCGTACAAATGCGAAGAGGCTACGGAGAACCGTAGCCTCTGCAATTCGGTAGCTTTCAACTACGAAATCTTGCTGGGGCCAGTGATGAACTTGCTGGGGCCGGTGACGAACTTGCTCGGGCCAGTGACGAACTTGCTCGGGCCGGTGACGAACTTGCTCGGGCCGGTGACGAACTTGCTCGGGCCGGTGACAAACTTGCTTGGGCCAGTGATGAACTTGCTCGGGCCGGTGACAACCTTGGCCGGGCTGGCGATCTTGGTCGGCTTCCCAACGCTTGTGGCCACTAAGGCTTTCTTTACTGCTTTGCGGTTGCTGATCAAAGACTTCTTTTGCATCGCCATTTTTTCATCTCTCCTGTTTTATCGTTTGTGGTGCTCGCATTCCTATAGAGCAAGTCCAATACCAAATCGTGGCGAATACTTTCCACACGCGAAATCTACATTCCCCTCAAGTACTTAGCCGTTGTTCAGGTAAGAGACAGTAATAGTCGGATCACGGAGGAAACTCAGATATGGATTAAAATTTAATCCCTTACGCATTATATTTTAATCCCTACCACGCCATGGGATGAAATGTTCAATCCTTCCCGATCTGATATTTGCGGCACAGATAGTGCATCTTCTGTTTATCGACCTGCAGCAGGCGAGCTGCGCCGATCTTGCTACCACCCGAGCGCCGGAGCGCCGCCGTCAGGTAGGCAACCTCAATTTTCGCGATCTCCTCATCAAAGTTGACCCCAGCTTCTGGAATCAGCAGAGATTCCTGGCTGGTCGTGCTGCTATAAAGAAGGCGCTGCGGCAGATGTTGGACCTTGACCACTGGTCCGTCGACCATGAGCACCAGCCGTTGCACCAGGTTTTCCAGTTCGCGTACATTACCCGGCCAGTTATCCTCCTCCAGAATCTGTATCACTTCCGGGTCCAAACGCTTCAAAGGAACGTTGTTCGACCCACAATAGAAGCGCAAGAAATGGTCCAGCAGCAGGGGGATGTCTCCAGGGCGATCGCGCAGCGCCGGCAGAGCGATGGGCACAACGTTAATGCGGTAATAAAGGTCTTCGCGGAAACGGCCGGCTCGTACCAGTTCCTCCAAGTCTTCGTTGGTAGCCGCGATGAGCCGGAAGTCGATCTTCCGGGCGCTCTGTCCCCCGATCCGGGTCACGGCCCGGTCCTCCAGCACGCGCAGTAACTTGGACTGCAGTGCCAGACCCAGAGTCGCAATCTCGTCCAGCAATAGCGTGCCGGTGTGCGCCAGTTCAATATGACCGGCCCGCGCCGCACGCGCGTCTGTAAAGGCACCCTTTTCGTGTCCGAACAGCTCGGTCTCGATCAGGTTCTCCGGCAAAGCCGCGCAATTGATACTGATAAAAGGCTTTTGCGCACGCGGCCCTAGCGTTACAATCGCCCGCGCCACCAGTTCCTTGCCGGTACCGCTCTCCCCCCGGATTAGCACCGTGCTGGTACTCTCGGCGACGCGGGTGATGGCGTCGTATACCCGGCGCATAGGCTCGCTGCCGCCAATCAGTTCGCAAAAGGATTCGGGCTGGGCCTGCTGGTTTTGCTGTTGCCGGCACTCGATCTCGAGCGCTCGCTTCTCCAGCGCCCGCTTCAATACACTTCGTACTTCCTCGAAGTTGATGGGCGCCACAAAATAGTCGTCGACGGTAGCGGCAATCGCCTGTAGACGGAGGTTGTGGCTGTTCGAGCGCGTCAAGCCCACCAGCACCAAATCGGGTGCCAGACCTCGCAGCTCGGCTAGCGCGGTGATGCCGTCTTTGCTGCGTTCTCCGACCGTATCGAGGTCGAGCAGCACGGCGTCCGGAGGCTGCTGCTGGCCGATCAATGCCGTCAGTTCATCCCAGGACTGGAGCACGAGCAGGTCATGCTCGCCTGAGAGATAGGTCTCGGCTTCGGGCCGCACCCGCTCGTCGGTGGTGACGATGACTACAGCGAAACGGGCTGGTTCGTTCCGGGGACTCGGCGTTGGCATGACCCCTTCCTTTCCCTGGGCGCCACCGATTATGTCAAATTTTCGACCCTTGAGGATGAAATATTTATTCCCATCCGATTCCCAGCCTTGGACAACGAGGCGCACGCCAATGCCCCGAAACGATTCAGAGAGCCCGCGCACTTGCAAAACCCGGCTGCTTCCCGTAACTTGGGACGCGATCTGCAATCGCCACCTTCAATGGCCTGGGACTGGCCCGTGGTCTCGGCGGAGGATAGTTTGGACATTAACGTCCGTAAGCGTTCGCAAGTGCAGGTCGTTCAGCTCCGGGGACCTCTCAGAATGGGCCC
This sequence comes from uncultured Acidobacteriaceae bacterium, assembly GCA_963785265.1. GTDB lineage: Bacteria > Acidobacteriota > Terriglobia > Terriglobales > Acidobacteriaceae > Acidiflorens. Next base: position 755,997 of record CAWAUN010000002.1, read on the forward strand.
CGCCGTGGACGGCTTGCGCCAAACCATGGAGGAGGCACTCGGCAACGGAGACACTCGCATTGTCCTCAACCTCGCCGAGGTTTCCATGATTGATTCCAGCGGAATTGGTTTGCTGGTGCGGTTTCTGGCTTCGACCAAGCAGCGTGGCGGGAGCATCAAGCTCGTGCAACCCAACAAATTCGCGGTGCAGACTTTGCGTTTGGTGGGCGTTCTCAACCTATTCGAGATTTTCGACGACGACGACGTGGCGGTGGAGTCTTTCGCTTGAATTGCCCATGCCTTTTGTCGGATTTCGAGAACGAAATGAGCCTTCATGTCGGCTGAGTCCAGCAGTGGCCCGGAAAACAGCGCATTATCCGAATTGCTAGACCTCAGGATGCCTGCCGATTCCGAGGCGATCGCTGCTACCGTGGACGCCATATCTGAAACCTTAACGAAACTGGAGGTTCCCGAGCAGAAGCGGTTTGAGGTTGCGCTGGCAGTTCAGGAAGCCTTGGCCAATGCCGTTGTACACGGGTGTGGTAACGACGCGTCAAAACAGGTTCGCTGCCGACTGCAGTCTGATCCACATGGCCGAATCGTAATTATAGTGACCGATCCCGGACCAGGGTTCAGTCCGGATCTTCTATCCGATCCAATCCGGCGTGAAAACCTTTATTCCGACCACGGACGCGGCGTTTACTTGATCCGCCAACTCATGGACGAAGTTCATTTCGAGCATAGTGGAAACGAAATCCGGATGTGGAAGTACTAATTAAGGACCTCACTCCGCAGTCGTTGCTCACCTTGACTGCACCCCAGCGGAGTGGCCCAGAACTCGTATTTCGGGTGCGCACCTGCCGCCCGGAACGCCGGGTTATAATGGCCCACACGAATGCCTCTCGCCTCTGGCACAAAACTTGGTCCCTACGAAATTCAATCGCCTCTCGGTGCCGGCGGCATGGGCGAAGTCTACCGTGCAAGAGACAGCCGGCTTGGCCGTGATGTTGCCATCAAAGTCTTGCCGGAAGCGTTTGCCCGAGACGCCGAACGGCTGCGGCGATTTGAAACCGAGGCGCGGGCGATCGCGGCGCTGAATCATCCCAACATTCTTTCTATTCACGACATCGGCACGTATGAGGGCGCGCCTTATCTGGTCTCCGAGTGCCTGGAGGGTCAATCGCTGCGGGTGGAGTTGAGCGGTGGGGCCTTGCCTTTGCGCCGAGCCGTCGACTACGCCATTCAAGTCGCGCACGGCCTGGCGGCGGCGCACGACAAAGGAATCATTCATCGCGACCTGAAGCCGGAAAATGTTTTCGGCACAAGCGAGGGGCGGGTGAAGATTCTCGATTTTGGATTGGCAAAGCTGGCGCGGCCAGAGACCTCTTCGGACGACGGCGCAACGATGGGGGACGTGCCCACCTCCGCTGGCACCGTGCTCGGCACAGTCGGATACATGGCTCCTGAGCAGGTGAGGTGCGCGCCTGCCGATGCCCGCTCCGACATTTTTGCGCTGGGGACGATTCTGTACGAAATGCTCTTCGGCCAGCGCGCTTTCCGCTGCGATACTTCCGCCGAGACAATGACCGCGATCCTGAAAGAGGACCCGCCGGAGTTGACCCTAACCGGTAAACCCGTTTCACCCGCACTGGAGCGGATTGTCAGGCGATGCCTCGAGAAAAATCCGCTGCAGCGGTTTCAATCGGCGCGGGATTTGGCGTTCAATCTCGAAGGCCTGTCGGGAACCACTTCGACGAGCACGGGAACTGGCATTGCCAGGGTTGCAGCTGCCGAAAAGAAAACGTCTGGTAAATGGTTGATGATGATTGGGGCCAGCACGCTTTTGCTGGTGCTGGTGGCTGCGGGAAGCTGGGTGCTGGGAGCACGCAGCAACTCGGTACCGCTGCCGACTTATCATCAGCTAACGTTTGATCGCGGATTGGTTTATGCCGCGCGGTTTGCGTCGGACGGCACCTCCATCTATTACAGCGCCAGCTGGAATGGGCAGCCGGTTCAGCTCTATTCCACGGCGCCCGATACTCCTGAGTCGCGCCCCTTGAATCTCGTCAACTCCACGTTGTTCGCGGTGTCTGCCTCGCAGTTGGCGATTTCGGTGGGCTGCAAGGACCGCTATCTCGGGCTTTGCCAGGGAACCTTAGGGCTGGTGCCTCTTGCCGGCGGAACGCCGCGGGAAGTTGCCAACGATGTGCTGGCCGCCGATTGGCGCGCCGACGGCAGCGAGATGGCCGTCATTCGGCAGGTCGGAGGAAAGTACCGCGTGGAGTTCCCTCAGGGGAAGGTGCTCTACGAGAGCACTCACCCTCTCGGATATCTGCGAATCGCACCGCACAACGACGCAGTGGCGTTTGGCGAATTTAGTTCGGTCGATGGCGATGCGGGTTGGGTCGTCGCCGTGGACCGCAACGGGAAACAACTGCTCCGCTCGGTGACTTTCATCAGTTTGGAGGGTTTGGCGTGGGCTCCTTCGGGGAAAGAGGTTTGGGCGGGGGCTACCCTGACGGAGGGGTGGGCGAACGAAGTAATTGGTCTCGGGCTCAATGGAAAACAGCGTGTGGTTCTTCGCCTGCCGGGCGTTCTCCGGCTTCACGATGTGTCGCGAGATGGGCGAATGCTTCTTTCGAAAGAATCGTGGAGAAGCGGACTGCAATTCCGCGGCCCAACCGATAAGAAGGAACGCGACCTGAGCTGGCTCGACTATGCATCCCTCCGCGATATTTCGTCAGACGGCACTTTGATTTCGTTTGACGACTGGGGCTCGGCAGCAGGCGCTTCGGGCCTGGCTTTCGTGCGAAGAACAGATGGCTCCCCGGCCATAAAACTCGGGCAGTACAGCGAGCCGGTTCTTTCGCCGGACGCCAAGCAGGTGTTGGCTTCTAACGCCTCCACGGTGAATCTGGCGGGGTTTGCCCTGGTGCCAACCGGCGTGGGAGAGATCCAGAAAGTAAATGCAAGCGGCATACAGGAAACCGCGTCGATGGGTTTCACGCCCGACGGAAAAGCGATCTATTACGCCGGCGACGATGGTCACGATTGGAAAATGTACATCCAGAGCATCTCCGGAGGGGCGCCGCGCAGCGTGACGCCTCCGATTCGCTTGCAGCGGAACCATTTTGAGGGCCACATCCTTTCACCGGACGGCCAAACCTTTTTTGCCCGAGACCTGAGCGAGCGCGGCGGACTCTACCCGATCAGAGGAGGAGAGCCGCGATCGATTCCAGGCTGGTTGCCCGAAGACATTTGGGTCACCTGGGCCGCCGACGGTCGATCGACCTACCTTTATCACGATGACAAAACTTCGGCGCCTCTTTACCGGCTTGAGCTTGCGATCGGGAAGCGCGAACTGATCACAACCTTGGCGCCCAGCGATGTTGCGGGAGTGACGACCATCGTGAATGTGCGCATGACCGCGGACGGCAAGAGTTACGGCTATTCGTTCTCCAGAGAGTTGTCGGATTTGTACCTGGTGGACGGAGTGCGGTAGTCGACGGAGGCAATAACGCGTGATGATTCAAAGGGACTGAGCCTGGCTACTTCACTTCCACGATTTTCAATGCCGTCACCTGCCTCACCCATCGTGCCATTCTTTTTTCATCGGGTATGACGATGCGGTATGGCCCTTCCTTGTCATCCAGCGGCTTTCCATTTTTCAGGAAAGCCAGAACAACCTGCTTGTCGGTGAATGCCGGATCTAGCTCGGGCAGCGCCAGAACCACCCTATACCCATCCGCGGCCTCCACCAGCAGACAGGAAGCCATCCGCTTTCCCTTCATACTTTCCCCAAAACCGACGCCCGCTTTCTCTAGCAGAGCCTTTACCGCGACGCCTTCAAACGTTGCCGATGCGCCGGCGGCGCCGGTCGTGACCTTCACGTCTGCCAAGGTCTCAATGTCAGCGCGAGTCAAAACAGTTTGTTTTCCACTTTCGGCTTGAACCGTCAGCGACTGGCACAACGCGAGCGCAGTGTGGAACGTCAGAGCAAGGAGTACGGTGGAAAAGAACAGGCGATTTTTCATATCACACACGAAGAATCATGACCTCGGTGGCCTTGATAAGGGCGGCTGCGGTCTGCCCCGCTTTCAGGTGCATTTCGCGAGCGGAACCGGCGGTGATGATCGATGTTATTTGCTGCCCGCCGATGGAAATTTTGACTTCCGCCATCAGACCACTGATGCGCACCGACTCGATGCGTCCCACCAGTTGATTGCGTCCGCTGATCCGGCGCAAGACCTGCTTCCGTTCCTCCTCGGTTCGGCCTCGGGTTCGGAAGAGCAGCTTATCCACTTCACTTCGAGGGATGCGGTGGTGTCCGCCGGCGGTCTGGATGCTTCGAATTTTCTTCTTATAAATCCACTGCTTGATGGTGGGGAAGCTGATGCCTAACTGTAAAGCCGCATCCCGAAGGCGGAGCAACTCCTCGGCATTCCGCGCGGATCTGTGCTTCTTTGGCATCGGAACGAAATCGTACAGTCAGAGTTGGCCGGGGTCAACACGCTGAGATCGTCCACAGCACGGCCATCCTTGTATACCTTCGCCGTGGGTCTGGCTGAAAGTCCGTAAGCGTACATATAGAGATACTATTTGACATATAAATCGTATTTCATATACACTTTTCAATTCCTTGCACCCACTAAACATTTTTTGGAGGGCCGTATGCGTTTCACTGCTCTGTTTCTCTTGCTGCTTTTGTGCCTAGCAATGGGGGCGTTCCCGGCGTGGGCCCAAACGGGAGCGAGCCTTTCCGGCGTGGTGACGGACCAAACCGGCGCAGCCCTTGGCGGTGTCGCGGTGACGATCAAGAGCGTCGACACCGGTGAAACGCGCATGATAACAACGGACGGCAGCGGGCACTTTCAGACGTCTGGCCTGCCTGTGGGGCGCGTCGAGGTTCGAGCGGCCAAACGAGGGTTCGAGGAAACGCGCACGGGAACCAGCCTGGCGGCTGGCCAGGAGGCCACGGTCGACATTAAGATGCAGCACGGCACCGCCGACCCCTGCACGAGCCCGCACGAGTTCGCCACTACCGATTGCACGCTGACCTGGCACGGCATCACGGTGTACGGTGCGTATGACATCGGGGTCGGCTGGGTCAGCCACGGCTTGCCGGAAAACGGCTACAACTATGAAGGCGAATCTCTCGTGAACCGAAACGGTTATCAACATCGATTCGTCGTCGCACCGAACAACCTGCAGCAGACGGGTTTTGGCATCAGGGGCAAGGAAGAGTTTATGCCTGGCTGGTCGGTTGTGTTCAACGCTTCAACGGGAATCAATCCGCAGTCCGGCCTGCTCGCCAATGCGTCAAAGACTGACATCATCAACAATGGCCTTCCCAGGGCCAGTTATTCGATAGCCATCGACGGCGCGCGCGCGGGCCAACCCTTCAACGACGAATACTATGGCGGTGTATCGTCCAAGATTTTCGGCACACTGACCTTCGGTCGTCAGCGTTCTCTCGGCACCGATGCGATGCTGCAGTACGATCCAGCCAACGGCTCCTACGCCTTTTCCTACATCGGGTATAACGGCACGATGGCCGGCGGCGGCGACACCGAAGACAGCCGTTGGGATGACGCCGTGAAGTATCGGCTCACCGTTGGCCCGATCCATTTCGGCGCGATGTATAAATTCGCCGACGGTTCTGCCGGCTGCTACTCGGCCGCAGCAGCCACAGGGGCAACCTGGACTGCCACCAGCTGTACGCCGGAAGCCGCGCACGACAACGCGTGGGGATTCGACCTCGGGGGAGAATTGGGCAAGTTCTCCGCCGACGCCGTCTTCCAACATTACAACCAGGCGATCAGCGTATTGAACCCCTTGCTCGGCCCGCAGAGTCTGTCAGCGCCATATCAGTCGACCACCGACAGCATCGATACAACCCCCATCAACGGGGGAGCCGGCTTGGGGCCCAATCTGATCGACCCGAACGACACCGTATATGGCATCGTGACCGACAACAACGCGATTATGGTTGCCGCCAAATATAAGTGGGACCCGTTCAAGTTTTTTGCCGGCTACGAATACATCTGGCAGAATAACCCGCAGAACCCGTTAGGCGTGGGCGCCTCGGACCAGGGCGGTTATTTCATGAGCGGGGTGGAAGACAACAATCTTGACTCTGAAAAGTTAGTGAATATCTGGTGGACGGGCGCGAAGTACACCTACCGCAAGAAAACCGACATCACTTTCGCCTGGTACCAACAGCGGCAGAACGACTTCCGTCTTCCACCGACCTGCTCGGCCGCAGCCGGGTTCCGCAGTTCCTGCGCGGGCACCCTTAATGAGGGGTCATTCTATCTGGATCATCACTTCACCAAACGTTTCGACGCTTATGCCGGAATTGCGTATTCCTGGGTGACCGGGGGTCTGGCCATCGCCATTCCTCACGGGCCCGGCGTCCCCTATTACTCCGGCAATAACTGTGCTCCGACAATCGGTGGCCGTTTCAGCTTCTGATGGCTTCCGCGGCGGACTCAGTCGAGAGTCCCCGTGGGATTTGGTTCGTCGAAACCTCGCGGGGGTTCGAAATCGCCACGGCTTCGTTCCACCCGACAAACCACAAAAGAAAAGCCGCCCAGACCCAGGGCGGCTTTATATTTCTGAGCTTCCGTTAGTCCCGCAGGAAGCCGTGAATCACGCCACCCGCGTCAATGTAGTATCCCGCGATCGCCCCCTTCGCATTGTTGGTCATGGGGAAGGTGCCCTGGCCGACGGCTTTGCCCGCGTCCGGAGCATCGAAGGTGGTGATGGTGCCGTTGGGTGAGCCGCGCAGGAAGCCATGACTTGCGCCGTTCGCGTCAACATAGTATCCCGCGATTACTCCCTTCCGGCTGTTCGTCATGGGTTCGGTGCCCTGGCCGGCGCCCGTGCCTGCACGCGCAACGTCAAACGTAGTGATCAGGCCATCTTTGTCGCGTGCGAAGCCATGATTCACGCCGTTCCCGTCGACGTACAGTCCCGCGATCTCCCCCCACTTGTTGATGCTCTCGGGTGAGGTGCCCTGGCTCGCACCAGTGCCTGCCTCCAGAACGTCAAACGATTTGATGAGGCCTTCCGGATCGCGCAGGAAGCCATGCATGGCGTTGTTCGCGTCGATGTAAAGTCCCGTGATCGCCCCAAGTGGAGTGAGAGCAGAGAAGAACATGGGTTCGGTGCCCTGGCCAGCGCCTGTGCCTGCGCCCGGAGCATCGAAGGTGGTGAAGGTGCCGGCAGCAAGCACGAAGCCGTGATTCAATCCGTTCCCATCGATGTAAATTCCTGCGATTGTTCCGCGGTCGTTGATGTCGCCGACTATGGTGCCTTGGTTGGCGCCTGTACCCGCACCCGGACAATCAAAAGTGGTGATGGTTCCGTCCGCGGTGCGCATGTAGCCGTGATACACCTGACCAGCGTCAGCGTACCATCCCGCGATCACGTCCGCATTGTTGAGGGCGTAAGCCCACGTGCCCATAGAGCCGGGTGGGTCAAACTTGGCGAATTTGCCGTTGGGCCGGCGCAGAAAACCGTGGTATACGCCGTTCACGTCAATGTATTGGCCCACGATCGAGCCTCGCGCATTGACGCCAATGGACCAAGTGCCCTGTTGAGCGCCTGGACCCGCGCCTGGAACGTCGAACGTGATGTATTTTTGCGCGTTCGCCTGCACCGTGATCGCCAGCAAGGCGAATAGGGTCATAGCGACAAAAAACATAAAGCGCCTGGATTTTTGCCCTGTCTTTAAATGGACTTGCATAGTGTCCTCCTGATTCACGCGTGACCAATGTGGTTTGGTAGTTGTATCCACCAACACTTGTGCGAGTGTCGGACAACTAAAGCAACCGATTAAGAGAAAAAGGAGCCTTTTCGCCTCGAGGGGTGATGCGTCTCATCTGGCGGGAACTGCTCTTCGAGGAGGCGACTTCGTGCCAATTGGATACGAATAAACGAGTTCTGTCAGTGAGAAACCTCACATATTGATGTGCGGTGATGGTCGCGGACTATCTGTGTGGTGGCGCGGCTTCGTTCTCGCCCAGAAGACAGGTTTGGTTAATTCGGATTGCTTTTAATCAACGCCGCGTCTTCCGCCAGCGGAAGCCATATTTGAAAACGTGTATCCCCGGCCTGCGAGGTCACATGAATATTGCCTCTGTGTTTCTTCACAATGCGCTGAACCGTGTCCAGCCCTAGTCCAGTTCCCTCCCCTACTCCTTTGGTTGTGAAGAATGGTTCAAAGATGTGCGGCTTCACCTCGGGCGAAATTCCGGGGCCGTTATCGCCGATCTCGACCACAACGCAATCGTTCTCACGATAGGTGCGGACTCGCAGTTCGCCCTGCCCGCCCATGGCGTCGATGGCGTTATCAATAATGTTGGTCCAGACCTGATTGAGCTCGCTTCCGAATGAATTCACCATCAGCGGAATACGCTGGTAGTCGCGCACCACGGTCACTCCGCGTTTGAGTTTGTGGTTCAGGATGGTCAGCGTGGTTTCCAGGCTTTTCACGATGTCGACATTTTGCACTGGCGCCTGATCCATGTAAGTGTATTCCTTGATCGCACCGACCAGATCCGAGATTCGCCCTACGCTGCTCTCGATTTCGTTCAGCAGACCCGCTATCTCGACCGAGGCGGCAATCCGGACCAGCGCGGCCCGGGCAGTGCCGGCGTCGAGGGCCGCAAACAACGATTCCAGCGCCTCCGGCCTGATGTTCCTCCTAGCCAGATCGGCTGCCAGTTGCCACAGGTCGCTCTGCCCATGACTGCGCAACAAAGAATCCACCTCGTCTTCCAGGTCGCTGATGGTCAGCGCATCGGGTGGAGGTTCGTTGCCCTGGGTGAACGACGTTTCCAGCTTTTCAATTTCTGCTCTCTGCACGGAAGTGAGATCGCGCCGGCCCAGTTCCAGACTGGCGCTCTTGATTTTCTTGAGGACTTCACGCAATTGGCTGGTCGCGCGCTTCGCGGCGGAAGCAGGATTGTTGAGTTCATGAGCCAGCCCGGCAGAAAGCTTGCCTAAACCGGCTAAGCGGTCGCGCTGCTGTTCAATGCGGGTGGTTTCGCGGATGCGGTCAGACATGAGGCCCACGAGACGCTTGGCCAATTCCGGCATCTTCTGCACAAGATCCGGAAACAGTGCGGCAGGAAATCGCAAGACGCGGCTGTCGGTAAGTGCCCGCCCGTTCACCTTAAACTGTGTCATCCTGGAAAACGGAAGCACGCCGGTGACATCGCCCGGCTTCATGGAAAATGTAACTATTTCGCCGCTCAATTCCCCGTGGATCTCAAGTTGCCCGTCAAGAATCACGAACATTGAATCGGCGGGAGTACCCTGGCGCAGGTAGGTATCGCCCGCCTTGTAATGGAGTTCCTGTGACCGGCTGAGGAACCAGTCGATTTGATCCTCCGGCAAACCCTCGAATGCCGGAACGCGAAGTAATTCCGATCTCTCGGCCATTTATACCTTGCTTAAATACTGATGGATAAATTGCACTGCGACTGAACCTTCGCCCACACCGGACGCGACCCGCTTCATCGAACCGTGCCGCACGTCGCCCACTGCAAAAATGCCCGGAATATTGGTTTCCAGTAGAAATGGATCCCGGTCAAGCGCCCAACCCTTGGGGCGTTGTCCGCTGCGAATAAGATCGGGACCAGTCAGCAGAAAACCGCGCTCATCCCGTTCCACCAGATCTCCCAGCCAGTCGGTTCGCGGCAGGGCTCCAATAAAAATGAACATCGAACTCGCCGCAACCCGCTCCACTTTATTGGTATCCGAACAGAGGACGGAAATTTCCTCCAGCCGTGTTTCGCCATGCGCCTCGGTCACCGCGGCGTGTGGCCAGACCTGAATGTTGGGCGTCTCTTTGATCTGATCAATCAAATACTGCGACATGGTCCTGGCCAGCGAACTGCCTCGCACCAGCATCACCACGCGCTCCGCATACCGGGCGAAGTTCATGGCCGCCTGGCCCGCCGAATTTGCGCCGCCGATCACGTAGATGATTTCCCCTTTGCACGACAGGGCTTCCGTCGCGCCGCCGCCATAGTAGACCCCGGCGCCCTGCAGCTTAGCGATGCCCGGAGCATCCAGCCGCCGCCACTGCACCCCGCTCGCGATCATCAGCGCGTGGCAAGAAATCTCACTCCCGTCAGCCAGCTTGATGATGCGATACGATCCTTCCGTGCGCACACCAACCGCTTCCTGAGGACTTAGAATTTCCACTCCGAAACGCTGCGCCTGCGTAACCGCGCGCCGGGCAAGATCGTTACCGCTAAGTCCTGACGGAAATCCCAGATAGTTCTCAATCTTCGAACTCATCCCAGCCTGGCCGCCCGGTGCTTCGCGCTCAATCATCACCGTGTGCAGACCCTCCGAGGCTCCGTAAACCGCCGCTGCCAGGCCCGCGGGGCCACCGCCCACAATCGCTAGATCATAGAAGTCGGTTTGCGCACGGGTCCGTAGACCAACCTTTTGCGCAACATCGGCCGGGAGGCTTTCCAGTAATTTGGTTCCGTCGGGAAAAAGCACAACCGGCAGACTCGTGGCCTCTTCGCCCAGCGCTTCCAAAATGCGCTTGGTTTCCGGGTCGTTCGCCGAAGTCTCAACGTCGATCCACTGATAAGGCACACGATTACGCGCCAGGAAGTCGCGCAACTCATACGACCGGGGCGACCACCTGGTGCCCAGAACTCGTATCCCCTGAAACGCCGGCCGGTAGGAGGCTTGCCAATCATCGAGCAGATCATTGAGCTGCGGATACAAATGCTCGGTTGGTGGATCCCACGGTTTCAAAAAAAAGTAGTTGATGCTCGCCTGATTAATGGCGCTGATCGCAGCGTTCGTGTCGGCATAAGCCGTGAGCAAAGCGCGCTTAGCATCGGGAAAAACGTGCATTGCTTCCTGCAAAAAGGCGACCCCGTCCATCTTCGGCATGCGCTGATCCGCCAGCAGCAAAGCCACGGCGTCGTTGCGCACCTTTAGCTGCTTCAACAAATTCAGGGCCGCCTCGGGAGAATCGCTTCCAATAACGCGATATTCCGCACCGTACTCGGAACGCAAGTCGCGTTCGATCGCCCGCAAAACATCGGAGTCGTCATCGACGCTCAACAGAATCGGTTTCGGCATGATCGTTCTCGGCGGCCGTTCTAAGGCTTAATCGTTGCGGAGATGCACCCACGTTTCGCACATTTTAATACAGTACCCACACGCCCGCTGGTTGGTTGCTCCTTTTTTGTAGAGCCATCTGCAACTTTTGATGCCGCTCCGCGTCTCATGGATGCGCCTAGGATTTGCGGGCGTCAATTCGAACCTACATAGGAGAACATTTGCATGAACAAGATGATTCGCAGGTTGATGGCCATGTGTGTTTTGTCCGTGTCTCTTGCGGCCTTTGCGCAGTCGAGCGACACCATGAAGCAAGACGACACGAAGCACGACGACATGAAACAAGACCAGATGAAGAACGATCAGATGAAGAAAGATGAGATGAAAAAGGACGCAAAGTCCAAAAAGACCAAGAAAGACAAGACCAAGAAAGACGAGATGAAAAAAGACGACAACATGAAACACGACGACAGCATGAAGCACAACTAATCCTCGCCTGCGTGCCTCAGGTTCGAGTTCAGGGTAGCTGGTGCGGGCAATCTCACCGGCTACCTTGACAATCCCGCCAAATACCCAGCAAGGTGTCATGCTGAGCGAGGATTGAGCTTCGCAACGCGAAGCTCAACCGCAGTCGAAGCACCCCTACCCCCTCCACTGCGGCAAATCGATCAGGAAATCGAGCCACAGTACCTGGACAACGCACTGTTCCCCACGACCAAGCCGCGACGATTGCCAGCCGCCCAATCCAAGGTCAGGCCGTCAGATACTCCTTCATACAGCGCACGCAAGGAACGTACCCTTCTCGCATCGCTTCCCGCGCCTGGATCGTCTGAATGTGTGCTTTGTCGTGAATGAAGCGACACCCGGGCACGTGAAATGTTTTACCGCTCGTCGAAACCACCACCAACATATCGGGGGGCACGCCACGGCCAGGTTGTGCATGTTCTGAACGCAGGGCCGGACCGCCGAATGCGGAAGATCTCGCCACCTCAAAGCTGCCGGCAATCAGGATTCCCGCAGCGGCCGCGACCAGCCATCCAAAAAAAGTTCGTCGGTTGCCTGGCATATTCTCCTCCAGTCTCCGATGCAACCGATGGCTGAAGCCCAAAGGCACTTCGACCATCCGCTCATCGCCGTACAACTCCACCACGTTGCGCGTTCCCTCGAGCACGGCGGTGCAGCGCTTGCAACCGTGGATGTGCTGTTCCATAGCACTGCGCAGGTTCGCATCGACCTCACCATCAAGGTAGTTCGAAATTTCCCGCCACACTTGCTCGCAGCTCACTACCATGGCTTCGTCCCCTTATCAAAAGACAGCTTACTGCTCCAGTTCCCACCTAACCCCGGCGCCAGCAGATCGCGCAGCATCAGCCGTGCCCGCAGCAAGCGCGTCTTGACCGATGCGGTTGAAATCCCGAGAATTTTGGCAGTTTCTTCGATGCTCAAGTGCTGCATATCGCGGAGCACAAAGATCTCGCGGTATTTCTCTCCCAGCGAGGCCAACGCTTCGCCCAGTTTCTGCCGGACCTCCTTGCGTTCCAGGGTTTCCAAAGGAATCTCGCGCCAGTCGGCAAAATCCCGCGGAGTATAGTTGCCTTCCTCGTCCTTCCGGTCAACGATCGGCTCCATAACGTTGGCGTGTTGTTTCCTTCTCCACATATGCGCCTCGTTGATGGTGATCTGGGTGAGCCAGGTGCTGAACCTCGCCTCCGCACGGAACTGCCGGATGTGCTTAAAAGCCTTCAGCACAGCCTCCTGGGCCACGTCTTCCGCATCCGCTTCATTGCGCAAAATGGCGAAGGCCGTCGCATACACGCGTCTTTCGTATGGCTGGATCAGATCGTAGAAAAGCTCGTGCTCGCCGTTCCGGATACGCTGGATCAGCATTTCTTCGTGGAATGGTTTCGCTGGACTTTCCCGCGAACTCACTTCTTCCGGCATCGCCCCTCACCGTAAACACACTGCACTCGCACACTGTCACTCTTCTGTTCGGTATTCCGGGTCCTTCTTCCATCCTGTAAACATGGAGACGAAATTACTCCAGCTATGAAGCACCACCATCACCAAATGTCCAAACACAAAGGCTAAAATCGCCCACATGATCAGGAAATGCCACAGCCGCGCCCAGTGGAAGCCACCCATCAGCCAAGCCAGCCAGGAAAACTGCACCGGCTTCCACACTGCAAATCCGGTCAGCACCGACAGCACGCCCAACCCAATCGCGGACGTGTACGCGTGCTTCTGGAGCGGGTTATAAGCTTCCCGCGCCGGTGGCTTGGGCCCAAAAAAGAAGTAGTGGCGCACCATCGGCCACACTCCCGGCAGATCGCGCCGTACAAAGAGCACCTGCTTGTAATTTCCGCTGAAAATTTGGTAGCCGAGATACAGCAGTCCGGTCGCGATGTAGATCCACATGAACGTGAGGTGCCACTGCAGCGCGCCTCCCAGCCATCCGCCGAGTGCGAAAGCTTTCGGCCAATTGAGCAGATCTTTTTGCGGAATCTTCGCGCCAAAGCTCGGGAAAGCCCGAAAAATCTGCAGCCCGCTGCCAATCATTACGAACAGCGCGACCGCGTTCACCCAATGGCAAAGGCGAACCACAAAAGGATGTTCGTAAACCGCGATGGTTTCCTCGCCCGTCTTCACGTCTTCGATTGCAATTGCGCGCGTGGCCATTGTTATCTCTCCGGCCTACAAACCATAAAATTCCGAATAGCCTTGATCTTCCCAGTAGCCGGCCTTTTCGAGTACATGGCTCACCTTGAGGTCGGTAAGATACTTCGCCTGCTTGTAGCCAATCTTTGTGGGAATGCTAAGCCGCAGCGGAGCGCCATGCTCGCGGGTCAGCGGCATGCCGTACATCTCATAGCAGAGCAAAGACTGCGGATGCACGGCGGTGAGCATGTCGAGCGATTCGTAATAATCATCCGCGCATTCGACGGTCACGAAGCGCGCAGTCGGGTCGGCCCCAATCATCTTCAGAAAGTCGGAAACGCGAACACCCCCGAACCGGCCAATCACATCCCATCCCTCAACGCAAACATGCTGCGTGATCTGCGTGAACTTAGGTAGAGCCTGAATCTGCGCGAGTGTGTAATCTCCCGGCTTCTGCACCGCACCGCTCACGGTGAGTGTCCACTTGTCGAAATCCACTTGCGGATCCGCAACGTCGTAGCCGTTAATTGGAAACTTATCGAAAGGAGTCAGCTCGGACTCGTCGAATGTGGGCGCTAAATGGCTGGAGCGGAAGAGCCGCGCCGAAGCCCAATCGCTGAAGGCAAGTCCGCCCTTAAGGAGCGGCGTCTGCAGTTGCGGAATGGCAAAAGCGCCCAGCGCCAACACCGGTGTCAGTTTCAACAACTCGCGCCGGCTGACGGCTTTGAATCTTCGGCTATCGGTTCGTGATGGCATAACGCACCCCTTGGCAGACGACAAGAGACAGAGATTATATGTGATTTGCGAGCCCGCCAAAGGTTACAACCAAAACCAAACCGAAAACCGGCCCGGCCTTGCATGGTCGGAACACCATAATCTGGAGACTGAAATGAAAACGGTTCAACGGTAGGAAAGACGATCCCTTTGGCCTCCAGGCCGGCGCCTTTGCATCGCAATAATGGTGATTTGACCTTACCTACGGCAGCAGTCCCAGCACCCCCACCCCGTTCGTCGTCCCCACGTAGACCTTGCCGTTGGCAATGGTTGGAGTGATGTACTTGTTTCCGTCGCCAAAGTTGTCGCGTCCACCCGCCGCCTGGTTCGAGTTATATAACTCGACGCTGAGGTTTTTCGCGTTGTAGGCGTGGAGCACCGCGGGCGAAGTATTTTCCGTGGCCCACAAAATCAAATCTTTTGCCGAACTCCCCGAAATACTGGGCGAAGCTCCCGGGTACCCGAACTGTGTGCTCGTAGCCGATGCTGGCGTCGTATTCAGCAACCCGCTGCCATTGAATGAGAACGCCTTGATCGAGTCTCCGACCGCCCCGTAATAAATGGTTTTGTCGGCAAATGCCGGCGCCGAATACACCGACCCGGCCAGCGCGCCGGTTATTTCCTGGTAGATCTGATTATTGTTGTTGGGATTAAACTTTCCCATGTTAGTGCGGTTTGCCAGATAGATGTTACTGTCTTTTCCGGCCCCCACCACCAGTTCATGCATCACGTGATTCGAGTCTTTGAAATTCGGTATCACCATCGCGCCGCCCGATCCCAAATCCTCGTCCGCATCCGATTCGCTGACCGTGTTGTACATATTGAAGTAGTCGGCCACAGCCAGTTTGCCCTTCTTGGTGGAGAGCTTCATGATGGCGTTCCCGTAGTCGCCATTGATCGGGAATCCATTGGCATTCAGCGTCGTATCGAAGGTTCCGTTGGCATCATCGAAGTAAATATTATTGTTGGAGTCTGCTGCCAACCCCGCTCCTGCCGCCCAGATCGCCCCCTCGCCACCGTTCGGGGTCACATTCAGCACCGACTGTTGCGCCAAAGTCGTCTCGTTGTAACTGATGATCCATCCCGTATAGGGCTGGTCGTCGCAATGCGAGGCCCACGATGTATACACAACATGATTCAGCAACAACAATCCAGCACGCTCTTTATACTGCTTGGGATCGAAGATCACGTATCCGTTCTGGCTATTCTCGCCCGTCCCAGGATACTGGGCCGCAATCGTCGCCGGCCCGCCAAACTCCTCCGCTCCGGTAGTGATGTCCAGAGCATGCAGCCGCTGATAGTAGTTAGAATTTGCATCCTTACTCATAGCGACCACATAAATCGTGCCGTGCGGTCCCGCCGTAAGATCAATGACTGGAGTGGAGGTAACTCCGATTTCCGGCGTAACCTGCCCGCAACCGCGGTTATCCGATGGCACCTCGCTCGGTAAAAGCATCGTGGCTTGCCAGAGCGTCGATCCGTTGTCCGCGTCAAAGCCATAGACCGTGTCATTTTCACTCGCCACAAACAGCACGTTGTGCGTGCCGTTTCCCGAGATATTGATATTCGGCGCATACAAAGGCTGCGCATCCACCAGGCCGTCGGTCGGGATCACAAATAGCTTTCCGAACGTATTGACATTCACATTTTTGAGCGTGAGCGTGGTCTCGCTCGAATTCTGTGCCGTTCGCATATTGTTGTTGTGATAGGTGAGGACACCCGTAAACGATGGCGCCGCACCCACCAGCATCTCAGGCCGGAACGTCAGTACCGAAAGCAGCGACAGCAGCAAAAGTGCAGCAGAACACAGAAGGATTCGCGTGCGCAGAACTCGTCTCATAGCACACCTCGGAATATAGAGTCAGATTTCGAGCCGGCGGTTGCCGGATTTCGAGACGATGCAGCGGTGCGATGATTCTACCCGAAGTCGGCGGTGGAAATCGTCAAAAAAACTCGGAGGTGCGACGCGCTGCAGACGTCATCGCAGATCGCACAACTGCACCACATTTTAGAACTCGTTTTTCTTAGAGTTGGTTTTTCCTGGCAGGCACAATCAGCTAGACTAGTAGCAAGCTTTTGGAAGTATTCCGGTTTCAAGAAAAGCACGAACCCAGCAAGTTGCAAAGGAAATCCATGCCCATTGCCCAGGATGACGTTCTAAGCGCACTCAAGCAGTGTTACGATCCCGAAATCCCCGTTAACATTGTCGACCTCGGTCTGATCTATGCCATCCGCTTCGCCGACCTGCCCGAAGGCCAGCAGGATGTCACCGTCGATATGACCTTAACCGCCCAGGGCTGTCCCGAGCACGTCAACATCAGTGCCCAGGTCAAGTCCCGCGTAGAGCAACTCCCCGGCGTCCGCAACGCCACTGTCAACGTAGTCTGGGAACCAGCCTGGACTCCCGAACGCCTAAGCCCGGAAGCCCGCAAACAACTGGGCATCGACTAAGGCCGTTGTTTGTCGTTCGCTATTCGCTGTTCGCCAATGGCGTCGCTGGCAGGTGAGAAGCGAACGACGAACAGCGCGAAGCGCGTCCTAATATTCGCCCAGTTCCTCAAACGCCCGCGCGGCGCGGTTTTCCGCCAACTCCTCAATCTTCGCCCCGATCTTCATCGCCAGATCCAGAAACCGCGTTCCCTGCCGCACATACGAAGGCAGCTCCTCGCGAATCCGCACGAACGTCTCCGGATACTCGGAAGCCAGCACCGCCAATCCCACGCTTCCCACTAGCACCGCGGCCGGACGTCTCCCCTTCAGCACCAGGATTGCCGCCGCCCCCGCCGTTCCCGCAATCACCGCCCGCTTCCAGTTTTCCATGTCCTCTCCTGACGCTCGTCTGACGTCGCATCAAACGCCGCAGATCTATGGCACGCAACACTAGCAGGATTCTAAACCAAACTTCGTGCTGTATACTGCCGCCGACACTCGAACAACCACGCCTATGATGCGATTTCGAATACTTCTGTTTCTAGCCATTCTTCTTTTTGCCGGCACTCAAGCCTCAGCCCAAGCCAAGCCTCGAGCCCGCGATCTGGGCGTCCCCTTCGATGGCACACCCGGCGCGAATAACGCCATCACCGACGTCAAAGGCGTTGAAGTAGGCCACACCACGCTAATCTCCGGCAGCGGCAAACTTAAAGTCGGAGAAGGTCCCGTCCGCACAGGAGTAACCGCCATCCTCCCGCGCGGTCGCAACGCCGACGACGCGGTCTTCGGCGCCTGGTTCACGCTCAATGGCAACGGAGAGATGACCGGCACAACCTGGCTGGAAGACTCCGGCTTTTTAGACGGCCCCATCATGATCACCAACACCCACAGCGTAGGCGTGGTCCGCGACGCCGTCATTGCCTGGAAGGTGAAACGCGGAGAGCCCGACACCGAAGACTATTGGTGGTCCTTGCCCGTGGTAGCCGAAACTTGGGACGGCTTTCTCAACGACATCAACGGATTCCACGTAAGACCCGAGCACGTCTTTCACGCGCTGGAATCCGCCCACAGCGGCCCCGTGGAAGAAGGCAACGTAGGCGGCGGAACCGGCATGATCTGCAATGAATTCAAAGGCGGCATCGGAACATCCTCCCGCGTGGTCGATACCAAGGAGGGCCCCTACACCGTGGGCGTGCTCGTGCAATGCAACTATGGCCGCCGCAGCCAGCTTCGCATCGCCGGCGTTCCCGTAGGCAAGGAAATTCCCGAGCATCCCGCCTATGGCAACGACGTAGGCTCGATCATTATAGTAATCGCCACCGATGCCCCACTGATTCCGCCTCAGCTCAAGCGCCTGGCCCGCCGGGCGAGTCTCGGCCTGGGCCGCGACGGCAGTTACTCCGGCGACGGCTCCGGAGATATCTTCATATCTTTCTCCACCGCCAACCCTGGAGCCGCGACTCCCAAAGGAGTCCGCGACTTGAAGATGCTTCCCAACGACAGCCTCGATCCGCTCTTCCTGGCCACGGTCCAATCCACCGAAGAAGCCATAGTAAACGCCATGGTAGCCGCCGAAACCATGACCGGCATAGACGGCCACACCGCCATAGCCCTACCCCACGACCGTCTGCAAGAGGTGCTAAAGAAATACAACCGCCTGGCCAAATAAGCTGAGAGTGAAAATGACACTTAGGGACAGACCCCTCGTCTGTTCAGCCGAGAGAAGCGGGCGTTACCTTCGTTCCCCAAATCGCGACCCATTCCCGCACGGAGGGCGCTACAATCGAGCCAGTGAAAGCCTACCGCATCGAGCGCATTAAGAACGGAATGAAGTTCACCTGCACGCACTGCGCCTACAGCGTGAGCACCCTCGATTTCGATGCGAAGGTCGGCAATCTCCGCACCCAGGCCGCAACCGCAATCAACCATCACGCCGCCCAAGCCCATTCCGAACCCGCAATCACTTCTACCTACGATAGCCAGCAACGCACGTGGCGCTAGACTCTGAGGTCAGCGGGTCGCAGCGGACTACGTCTCCAGAAGTTTACGAAGGACTACCCGGAGTAATACTGATTAATATCCTCTCGACGTCGATACCTCCAGCCAAGCCGTAACAAGCGCCAAGCGTCAAGCGGAAACCCGAATCGATTTTCTCAATACCAAGCCCGGAAATGACATTTTGCCCGCTGAACCCGTTCAGACTGAGCTCAAATACAGTTTCCAAGATGAACTCAACCACAAGGTGCTTTGCCATGACGTAATAACCCTTCGCATCCACTTCCTTGGTCGTTTCCCAAGTGTGAACGCGCAGTGACGATGTTCCCTTGCGATTCAAGTGCAAGCTGATAATCTCAGCGTCGTGGAAAGAAGGCCAATATCCAAACCAATCGTGAAGTTCCGCGGCCCCCGGAATCTCCTTAATTTCATTCGGCGCCAACGTAGTTTTCCGATCCCCGCTCATATTCTCTACTCCTTCACCGCCCGATCCGCAATCTCCAACCCCCGGTCGATAATCGCAAACGCCTCCCGTATTTGCTGCTCAGTGATGCACAACGGAGGATTGGTGAAAAAACTGTTCCACCGAACGAAAGTGTAGAGCCCGTTCTCGCGGAAGAACTTCCCCAGCGCAACCATTTCATCGGAAGTGCCATTAAAAGGAGCCATCGGCTGCCGCGTTTTGCGGTCTCGAATCAGTTCGACGATGCCGAAGAGGCCAATCGAACGTACCGCGCCCACCGACGGATGTTTCGACTGCAATTCCGATCCCAGCGCTTTCATGATCGCGCCCATCTTCCGGGAATTCTCGATCAAGTTGTCTTCCTCGTAAACGCGAATTGTGGCCAGCGCAGTCGCGCATCCTATCGGATGACTGTTATAGGTGAGTCCTCCATAAAACACTTTGTCGTCGAAGTGCCGAGCGATATGTTGACGCATACCGACAGCACCCAGAGGAATGTAACTAGACGTAAGTCCCTTAGCCATGCACAGTAAGTCGGGAACAACCTTCCAGTGATCGACCGCAAACCACGCGCCCGTGCGCCCAAAGCCCGACATCACTTCGTCGGCGATCATCAGAATCCCATACTTGTCGCACAGTTGGCGCACACCCTCAAGATAACCATCTGGAGGAACGAGAATGCCATTGGTTCCAGTAACGGGCTCAAGAATAAAGCCAGCAATGGTGTGCGGCCCTTCCAGTTGAATGGTCTCCTCAATCAGCGCCAGCGAGGACTCCGCCGTTTCCCATCCGCGTTCAATGCCGTGATAAGGATCAAGCACCCGCACCACGCCCGGAATTCCAGGCTCCACCGTCCAGCGCCGAGGATCGCCCGTAAGGCTGATGGCGCCCGCCGTCGCCCCATGATAGGAGCGATAACGAGCAACGATCTTATGCCGCCCAGTGTAGAAGCGCGCAATCTTGATCGCGTTCTCGTTGGCTTCCGCGCCGCCGTTTGTGAAGAAGAAGGTGTCAATGTCGCCCGGAGTAATCTCCGCCAGCTTGGCCCCCAGTCGCGCCCGCGGTTCAGTAGCCATGAACGGATTCGCGTAAGCGAGCGACGAAGCCTGTTCGCTAATCGCTCGAATGACGCGCTCGTCGCCGTGTCCGATGTTGACCGACATCAACTGGCTGTTGAAGTCGATGAAGCGCTTCCCTTCCGGAGTCCAAAAATAAATGCCCTTTGCCCGCGCCACGGGGATCGGATCGACCTTGGACTGCGCAGACCACTCAAACAACGTGTGCTTCTTAGTTAGATCGACCATCTCCTGGCCGGTCATCGCGGGAACCGTAGCTAAGGTAGTCATAGAATCTCGAAAACGTCGTCACACTTTCTGGGCAAACTAAGATCTCCTAGCCAACCCAAGAGACCAACTGCCACTACGTGAGTTGTGCCGCTAAAGCACCTTTCTTTTCGGTAACATGTGCGAGCGCCGCTTCGAGCACATCCATCGCCTCGTCCATTTGTGCGTCAGTGATTACCAGCGGCATGAGCAAGCGAATCACGTTGCTGTACGATCCGGCCGTGATCGTGACCAAGCCATGCTCGTAACAGTATTGTGACACTTGCGTGGTTTCCGTGTCCGCGGGCTGGCGGGTACTCTTCGAGCGCACAAGTTCGAGCGCCTGCATGGCGCCAAGTCCGCGAACGTCGCCGACCAGTTCAAACCGCTCCTGCCACTGCGTCGCACGTTTGCGAAAACGCTCGCCCAGCACATTGGCGCGTGCGCAGAGATTTTCTTTTTCGATCACGTCAAGCACGGCCAGCGCCGCTTCACAAGCCACGGGATTGCCCCCAAACGTCCCACCGAGTTGACCAACACCAGGCGAATCCATTATTTTAGCGCGTCCCGTGACCGCGCCCATAGGCAGGCCACCCGTGAGCGACTTAGCCATCGTGACCAAATCAGGTTCGAGTCCCAGTCGCTCGCAGGCAAACATGGCGCCAGTGCGCGCGAATCCAGTCTGCACTTCGTCAGCGATGAGCAGAATTCCGTGCTTGCGGCAAATCTCCCCAAGGGTTGGGTAGAACTCCGCCGGAGGAGTTACAAATCCCCCTTCGCCTAAAATCGGTTCCACGATTACAGCCGCCACCGATTCCGCCGCCACCACTCGCTTGAATGTATCTTCAATGTGCCGCCCGCAGTAAACATCGCACGACGGATACTTCATGGAGTAAGAGCAGCGGTAGCAATACGCATAAGGCACGCGATACACCTCGGTCGGAAACGGCTCGAACCCCGCTTTGTAAGGATGCGTCTTACTGGTCGCTGCCATCGCCATATAAGTGCGCCCATGGAACGCATCCTCAAAGCAAATGATCGCTTGCCGCTTCGTATAGCAGCGCGCAATCTTGATGGCATTCTCGACGGCTTCCGCGCCCGTGTTCACCAGGATGGTTTTCTTCGGTCCCTTGCCTGGAACCAACTCGTTCAGCTTTTCGCAGACCGCAATGTAGCTTTCGTAGGGCAACACGTTGAAGCTCGTGTGCAGAAAGTGATCAAGTTGGCGGCGCACAGCGTCAACCACAGCGGGCGCACGATGTCCAGTGTTGACGCAGCCGATGCCGCCGGCAAGATCGATCAGCCGGTTGCCATCAACATCCTCGACGACCGCCCCTTCAGCCTTAGCCACAAAAACCGGAGTGGCATGAAAAGCTGCTTGCACCACGGCAGCATCTCGCCGTTTCATAAGCGTCTGCGAGCGTGGTCCGGGAATAGGTGTTCTTAGTTGAATGGTAGACATAAGCCGGTTCTCAGTACCAAGCAATCGGAGCCTCGTTCAGATTGATGTACACCTGTTTAGTTTCAAGATATTCCTCAATGCCCCACGGTCCAAGTTCACGCCCGAAACCGGACTGCTTGTAGCCGCCCCACGGCGCTTCCACGTAAGTCGGCTGCATATGGTTCACCCATACGATGCCCGCCCGCAACGCCTTCACTGTGCGCATAGCCTTAAAAATATCACGCGTCCAAACGGCGGCAGCCAGCCCGTAGGGCGTGTCATTAGCGATCTTCAGCGCATCTTTTTCGTCCTCGAACGGAATCACAGTCGCCACCGGTCCAAAGATTTCTTCGCGCGCGATGCGAGCGCTGTTATCGACGTCATAGAAGATAGTAGGCTGAACATAATAGCCCTTCGCGAATTTATCGGCACGTCCGCCACCGGCAGCTACCTTCGCCTCTCTCTTGCCGATCTCGAGATACGAACAGACACGGTCGTATTGATCCTTCGACACCAAGGCGCCCATCTTAGTATCGCGCTCAAGCGGCGGCCCAATCTTAATCTTCTTCGCCTTCTCGGCCATAGCTCCTACAAACTTCTTGTAAATCGATTTCTGGACAAGCACGCGGCTGCCCGCCGAGCACACTTCCCCCTGATTGATGAACACTCCGAACAGTGCTCCGTCGATAGCCGCTTCGAAATCGGCATCGGCATAAAAGATGTTGGGAGATTTGCCGCCTAGTTCCAGCGTAACGCGCTTCACCGTGTCCGCGGCTTCTTTTACAATGATCTTGCCGACCGCAGCCGAACCGGTAAATGCAATCTTGTTCACGTCCGGATGTTTAACGAGCGGCGAGCCACAGCTTTCGCCGAACCCGGTGACTACATTCACCACGCCCCTCGGCAGGCCAACGTCGTCGAACCACTTCGCGAGTTCAAGCGCGGTGAGCGGCGTTTGCTCCGCAGGCTTGAGCACACAAGTGCAGCCGGCAGCCAGTGCCGGAGCCAGTTTCCAAGCGGCCATCATCAGCGGATAATTCCACGGGATGATCTGCCCGGCAACGCCCATCGGTTCTTTCAGCGAGAGACTCATCGCGTTGTCAGGAACGGGGTTCACATAACCGACGACTTTCGTCGCCAGCCCGCCGTAGTATTCGAAGCAAGTCGCCACATCATTAATGTCATACTCGGCCTCAACAATCGGTTTACCCGAGTTACGGCATTCGAGTTCGGCAAGCATCGACAGATTCTGGCGCACCTTTTCCGATAGGCGAAAGAGCACTCGCCCGCGCTCCTGCGCCGTCGTCGTCGCCCACGGACCCTCTTCAAACGCCGCCTTGGCGGCCGCGACCGCGCGGTTCACATCCTCTGCATTTGCATCGGGAACCTGAGCGATCACCTCTTCGGTCGAGGGATCGTAAACCGGGAACGTCTTGCGCGACTTACTTCCCACCCACTCTCCGTTAATCAGCATCGAGTAAGTCTTGACATCAGTCGTAACACCACCAGGCATAAGACCTCCAGCGAATTACACTACAACGCGATATAATCGAGCCGCACTTCGGTTCTGTCAGACCCGAGCGGCTTGCGGTTCCTTCAACCGTCCGTACACGAAGAAGAAAAACACAGCCAGTCCGATGAAAAACAGCGTACCGCCAAACATCCACAATTCGTAAGACCACAGCGACGTGATCTGCTGCGCCGGGAAAAACGCAAGTGCGATGCCGAGGATCGTGGTGAGCAGGCCGCTCAATCCCGCCAGGAACATCGTGCTGCGGCTGTACTGGCCGCGCGGCACGGACTCGATAAGGGAAAATTTCACCAGCGCGCCAAACATATACACGAATGGAACAAGCTGCAGCACAACGGCCAGCGAAAGCAGCTTCTGGAAAGTTTCCTGCACGCCTGCGCCGATAAAATTCATGATGACAAGAAACGCGGAAACAATAGCTTGCACGATCAATGCCGCATATGGTGTGGCATAACGCGGGTGAATTTTACCGAGCCAGGATGGCATGTAAGAATCGAGACCCGCGACAAAGGGAATGCGTGCAGAGCCGCCCATCCATGCGGAACCAATCCCGGCGATTGAGAAACTGAGCATAAGTGCAAAAGGTACGGTAATCCAGACGACTCCGACGCGGCCCGCCATGTGGCTGACAGCCTGAACGATCCCCTGAAGCACGTTAACGTTCTTTCCGACAGCGATCAGAAGAGTAAGTGTAGCGCCGAGATAGAGGGCACCGGACAGGACTCCACCCCAGGCGACTGCGCCGGGAAGAGTGCGGCCCGGATCCTGGATTTCGTCTCCCATGACCGAGGCGAGTTCGAGGCCGACCAGCCCGAAACAAATGACGCCGAAAGAATTGAGCACGAAACGCGGGTTGGGTGGAACTCGGAAATCGGCGACAGTGACGGTGCTGCCAAAGCGCAACCAGATTACCGCACCAAGACCGATGAGGACAGCGGCCGCGATAAAAGTCCCGATTGCTCCGAGGTTGTTGATCCACTTGCCGACGCCCAGACCAACTATATTGAGAATGGTGAGTAATGCAAGCAGCACGATCGACGTGGTAAGCGCAAAAGACTTGTTGTAGGCAAGTGTCGCGTGGCTGGGACCGAGGACAAAGACAGACACGCCGACGAAATAGAGCATCACCGTCGGTACATACAGCATGTTATTCGTCCAGTAACACCAGCCGGAAAGAAATCCGTGGAAGTCGCCGAACACTTCTTTTGCCCACAGATACACGCCGCCTTCGCCGGGGTAGCGATGAGCCAGTTCGATCACCGCGATCCCTTGCGGCCAGAAAAACAGTAGCAACGAGATGATCCACAGCCAGACGGTCACGCCCCCGTTTGCCGCGATGCTGGGGACAACGTTGAGATTGAAGACCGCCACCACAAACAGCAACACCAGGTCGCGGCGCCCGAGGACGCGTTTCAGGTGCGGGTGGTTGGGGTCAGAAGTCATCGGATGATCGGGTGATCGGGCCATCTGCCCCGTCCGGATCTCGGATTTTCAATCACCCGATGACCCGGTGGGCGGATAACCCGATCCTGTTAGTGTGCTGCGACTGCTCCCAACCGCTCATGCTGCGCAGCGGCAAGCGACGGGGCAACATCGGCGAATGCGGCCAGATGCTTGTCGATATCGGCTTCGTTGTGCTGCACGGAAATCGTCCACTGTTCGTCCCACCAGTAGGGCTGGCACATCACGCCGCGGTTCACCATGCCGAACCAGTAATGCCTCCACAAATCGATGTCGATCGCCAACCAGTCGCGGTAATTGCGAACTTCTTTCGGATATAACATCAGCACCCCATTAGCTCCGGCGCTCGCAATGTAGCCCTGCAAGCCAACTTTCGCAACGGTCTTCTTGTATCCGTCGACCAGCCTGTTACTAAGTTGCTCGACATGCGCGTAGTTATCTCGAGTAAGCACTTCGCGGAAAGTCGCTAGGCCCGCAGCCATTGAAATTGGGTTCGTGTTGTAAGTGCCGCCATGAAAGACTTTGTGGTCCGAAATCAGCTTCATGACCCGCGCGTGCGTACCGAAAGCCGCCAGGGGGAATCCGCCGCCAATCGACTTTGCCAGGCAGATCATATCGGGGATCACGCCAAAGTATTCCGAAGCCCCGCCCCAGCAAAGTTTTGCGCCCGTCTTGACTTCATCGAAAATCAGCAGTGCGCCGTGCTGGTCACAAAGCGTTCGCAGCCCTTCCAGAAATCCCTTCTGCGGCATGCACATGCCAACGTTCATCATGATCGGCTCCAGAATCACCGCCGCAATCTCATTCGGATTCTCCCGGAACCGCCGTTCCACCGTCTCCAGATCGTTGAAGGTCGCGACCACGACATTGGCCAAACTGGCCTTCGGCACGCCCGCGCCGCCCGACACCGCTTTTGGATTCTTAATATCGCCGAGATCGTCCCCGGGCGGATGCGGCTTCACGCTGACCAGCGCCGCATCGTGCAGTCCGTGGTAACCGCCTTCGAACTTGATGATCTTGTCGCGTCCGGTAGCGGCTCGCGCCAGACGAATCGTGTGCATGGTGGCTTCGGTACCGCTGTTGCCAAAGCGACACATTTCGATCGGAAACCGCGTGCAAATCTCTTCCGCCAACTCCCACTCCATGTTGTGCGGCATGCCATAAGCCGTGCCCTTGTGCAGACGGCCTTCAACAGCCTTGATCACGGCCGGATGCGAATGCCCCGCCATGAGCGTACCAAAACATAGATTGTGGTCGAGGTACTCATTGCCGTCGAGATCGCGAAACTTGCTGCCCGACGCCTCAGCCGCGAAAATCGGATACGGATCGTAGGCGCGATAATTGCTGGCCACGCCGAGTGGCAGACGCTTCAGGTTTTTCTTATGCGCTTCGGCGGACTTCGGAGTACGGCGCTCGAACGTGTCGAGCTCTTTTTGCAATGCGGGGTACATCGAGATCTCCATTAAGACTCAGGCCGGGTAGGCCATTAGATTGGTCCCGGGCGGCCGAAACCGCCCGGGGATTCGAATGCATCTATTTTATTCTTCTGAGCTCGTCTTTCGAACTAGAAGTACAACTTCAAGGCAAACTGCGCCAGACGCGGGGGTTTGACCTCAGTGACCTGGCCAAACTGCGCACCGTCGGTGATGTTGCCGTCCGGGTTATAGAACTGCGTGTGATTGAAGACGTTGAACAGCTCTCCCCGGAATTCGAAGTGCGTGCGTTCGTTGACCGGAATCATCTTTACGGCGGCAAAATCAGTTTCGCTGATTCCCGGCCCGCAGCAGATGGTGCGCGGGGCGTTGCCGACTCGGCCGAAGAGTCCATTTTGACTGAAAATCAAAGCCTGATTGGCAGGGTTATTGAAATAGTAAGCGCCGTTGGCTTGCGGTCTCTGCCAATGAAAAGGTGCGACCTGATAGGGTTCGCCCGGGTATTCGAAGTCAGCACTGTTCATCAGCTCAAGGTCGTCGGATGACGTGATGCGGATCGGAAACCCGGTTTGGTAGGTCGTAATTCCTGACACGGACCAGTTATCAAGCGCCTTTCCGGCAAAGCCGCTGAATTTCCTTATCGGCAGTTGCCACACATAACTAACAACAAAGCGGTGACGCGCGTCGAAGAGTGACAGCGCGCGGTTATGCGCGCCCGGCAGCGGATTTAGTATCCCCTCAAAGCTGGAGGCTTCGTCGATCGATTTGCTGAACGTGTAGGCGCCGTTAAATTGGAGCCCGTGGGAAAATCGCCGTTCCAACGAAACTTGCAGCGAGTTATAACCTGAGTTGGCAATCGTGTCCTGGGCGAAGATGCTGGTAAACACGGGAACTCCGTCCGCCGGACAACCGACGCCGGTCATGGGATTGCACTGCGGCGACGAGTAGGGGCGCAAACCAACCAGGGTTATGCCGTTAGACCCGACGGTATAGCCGGCGGGAAGAACACTGTTGTATCCCGCGTACGGCAACTGCAAAGGTGCGGACAGAACCGTTCCCGCGGGAATGAAGAATGGGCTGTCCTCTGTGAACGGACCACAGGTCCCAGCGCCAAGAATCTGATTGAGCTCGGAACAAGTCGTCGGATTGGAATAATTGATATCATGCGTCGCCAGCAGTCGGTGGCCTTGCGATCCCACGTAGCCAATTTCCAGCTTCGTGTCCCTCGCCAACTCGCGCTGGATAGTGAAGTTGTACTGGGCGGAATACTGCGTACGCATGTGCGGCTGGAAATCGCCGAACAGATCGATAGGCTCGAATTGCGCCCAATTCTGGGCTGTTCCTCGGGCGGGGCTGATGACGCCGTGGAAAGGATTCAGATAAGTGGTGACGCCATCCTGGCCCAGAAAAGGCAGGTTAAACTGCGTCTCATTGACAGTCGTGCTCCCGCCAAACGGAGGCTCAGCGCCGAATTGTGCCAGCACCAGTTGTTCGACTGGGTTATAGAAAAGTCCCCAGCCAGCGCGAATGCTGGTCTTGCCCGAACTGCCCGGACTCCAGGCGATACCGATACGGGGAGCAAAAGCCTTATAGTACGTTTGAGTCATTCCTGCAGGTACGCCGGGGTCGCCCGGAACAACCAACCCAACCGCATCCTGTGTCGAGCAATTGGTATCGGGACCTCCGCAAGGGTAAACCGTAGACGATTGGCCCGGACGGAAAGTCTCGACGTGCTGGGCCTTATCCGCCAGCGGCGTGTTCAATTCCCATCGCAGTCCGTAGTTCAGGGTGACATTCGGCTTGATCTTCCAGCTGTCCTGCGCAAATAGATAGAGGCCGGTGTTGCGCACGTATTCGACCTGCGCCGAACCTTGATTGAACGAATCGGGAAGGCCTAACAGGAAGTTGGGATACAGGCTGGCTGAACCGGTATCGTTCGGCCCGCCGCCGTAATAGTCAAAGGTTCCGTTTACGTTGTAGTAATAAAACTGATTGAACTGCTGGCGACGGATATCCGCGCCGAACTTGAGCGTGTGGTTGCCCTTGACCTTGGTCAGGCTGTCCGCCCACTGGAAAGAATTCCCCGTCTGCGGAAGTTCTCCCTCCGAATCGTTGCCGAGGGAGAATCCTCCCGAAACCGCGATGGAGGGAAGACCCTCGCGACCGGTGCCAAGGTAGGGATGTATGCCGTAGAGATTGCCCGGAACATCACCATAAAAACAAGGCACGGGGCCGGTAACTCCTGTGAGCCACGTTGGAGCCAGGGGGCAGGATTGCTGCACCAGTTCGGTATTTTCTGGATGCTGAAATGTCTCCTGGCCCTCGCGGTTGTAATTGAAACGAAACTCGTTCACTGTGCTGTTGTTGATTGTGAAAGTGTGAGTAATGTTCCACTGCTGGAAGCGTTCCGCCACAATGCTTCCAAAGCCAGGAACGTCGGCGCCCGTCAGTTCGAAATTGGCGAATGGCTGCACCGTGCGATCGTCATTGAAATAGTAATAGATACTCAGGTTCTGCTTGTCATTGATCCGGTGGTCAATCTTGACCGTGAACTGGTCGCCGCGTACGGGTTCGGTGGGGACGGTGCTGATCAGAAACCCATTGTTCGGCGCGTTGGGAACAAACTGCAGCAGATCAACCGCAGTCGCGTCCATACAAGCCAGAGGTATCTGGCTATTCGGGAATAGAGAAGTGTAAAGAATGCCCGAGGGGATTCCCGACGGATAGCCCACGGCTTGGTCACATCCCATGCGGCTATCGAGAAGTTGCGGGTTGTTCAGTTTGGCGGTGCCCGGATTCTGGGTGTCGAAGCCGCCAATGTCGCTAAAGTTGGCATAGGGCTGGCTGAGGCTCGGCCGTTCCTGCGAACTCGGCACGGTCACAGCCGGCGATTGGATGCCTTGACGAATACGGCGTCCTTCATACGAAGCAAAGAAAAATGTTCTCTCCTTCTTAATCGGTCCTCCAAAAGTGCCCCCAAACTGGTTTTGATTGAACTGGGGCTTGTCGCAAGGCAGGCCGTCTGCGGCCTCCGTGAGGCAGTAATTGTTGGCGTTGAGCACCTTGTTGCGGAAGAACTCGTAGGCATTGCCATGCCAGTCGTTGGTCCCTGACTTGGTGACCACGTTAACAACCGAACCCGAGTTGCGTCCATACTCTGCGTCGAAGGTATTGGTTAGAACGCGGAACTCCTGAATGCTGTCGGGCGAGGGTTGAACCGTGGGAAGGTTCGCAAACAGGTCGTTGGCGTCGCCGCCATTGACGCTGAAATTGTTGGAGCGTCCGCGACCGCCATTTACCGACACCGCGCCGGAGTTGTCGCTTCCATAAACGAGCGTATTGCTGGAGCCGACGGTGGACATCACTCCGGGCTGCAATTGCAAAAGCTGATACGTGTCGCGCGTGTTGAGTGGTAAGTTCGAGACCTGCCGCGAGTCCATGACCGCGCCCAATTGCGTGCTGCTGGTATCGACCAGCGGTGCTTCGGAGGTGACTTCGACGGTCTCTTTCGTTTCGCCAATCTGCAGGGCCGAGTTCAGCGTGATCACCTGGTTCAGGTTAACGGCGATTCCCTTTTGAACGTTCGTCTTGAATCCCGTCAAATCGAAGGAGAGCGTGTAGGTACCCACTGGAACTTGGGGGAAACCGTAGTCGCCCGCGCTGTTGGTGGTTGTCTCGTTGCTCACGCCAGTGGCTTCGTTGGTAAGCGTGACCTTCACTCCCGCCAGCACGGCGCCGCTGGGATCGGCGACTCGCCCCAGAATGCGTCCGCCGGTGCCTTGGGCAAACATCATCGTGGAACAGATCACGCACAGGCTCAGGGCCAAGCTGAACGAAATGAGCCAGCGAGACATCCGAAACGCCTTTGACGTCGGCATGGGACAGATCCTCCGATCCGGGGGGCAAATTTGTTCGATCCGATTCAGCTTGCAGGCAACCCAAACCTTGCTATAATCGCGCAAGGTTAGAGACTCCGCGTCCCTCTGTCAAGCGGAAAAATGCAATCCCCCGTAGCGCGACCAGCAGGCACATTCGGAAAAACATGTCGAGTGACGGACAAGTTTATCTCAAAATCGGTGAGGTGGCCCGTGTAGTGGGAATTTCTCCCTCGGCGATCCGCGCATGGGAAGCCTTGGGCCTGACGCGTCCCCAACGCACGCGAAGCCAGTATCGCCTTTACACCCACGACGACGTGCGCCTGCTGAAAAAAGCGCGCTATCTGCGCAAAGTCCGCGGACTGAACGCTGCCGCCATCGTGCAAATGCTAAAACGCGAAGGCTCCATCGACCCTGCCGCAGGCGACGGCGGCGCCGCCATTGGTCCTCGACTGCGCCGCTTGCGCACGCGCCGTGGTCGCAGCCTCGCTGAAGTCGCCGCTGCCGCCGGAATCTCGGTCGGCTTTCTCAGCGCGCTCGAACGCTCGCAGATGAGCGCCTCCGTCGGCACACTCCGCAGGCTAGCACGCTACTACCGCACCAACATCCTTGATTTTTTCGATGCCACGGAATTGAATACCCGATTGGTGCGCCCACCCAAGCGCAAGGTGCTCGAAGCCGGTCCTGGTGTGCGCATGGAGTTGCTCGCCTGGGGCAACAAGGTCATGGAGCCGCACCTTTTTCGCATTAAACCAAAAGCGGGAAGCGGCGAGGCCTACGCCCACGAAGGCGAGGAATTCCTTTTCGTGCTGCGCGGAGAGCTCAAGATTGCGCTGGCTCGCGAGGAGTACTATCTGAAACGCGGTGACAGTTTTTATTTTGAGAGTGCCACGCCGCATAGCTGGAAAAATCCCGGCCGCAGCGAGACCTGGCTATTGTGGGTCAACACGCCGCCGACATTCTGAGGATTGCGTTAGGGAGAATAAATAATGTCGCGCAAATCGATATTCGCGCTGCTCGCGCTGTTGCTGGCCGTCTTCACCGCATCCTGCGCCAGAAAAACTCCCACGCTCAACCTGCTCGTCTGGGAAGGTTATGCTGACCCTTCCTACGTGAAAGCCTTCGAAGAACAGAATCACTGCAAGGTATCGGCGTCTTATATGGGATCGAGCGACGAACTCGTAGCCAAACTGCGCGGCGGAAGCTCGGGAAACTACGACGTAATCTCTCCGTCCAGCGATGTAGCCACCATGATTGCAACCTCCGATCTGGCTGCCCCGCTCGATCTCGGCAAATTGCCCAGTTACAACCAGCTTTCGCCGCAACTCACTTCACTCTCGCTAGTCCGCGTGAAGGGCGAGGTCTACGGCGTTCCCTTCATGTGGGGGCCAGACCCGATGATCTACGACACCACCGCGTTCCCTCAACCTCCCGAAAGTTGGGCGGTCATGTGGGACCCCAAGCTGAAGGGCAAAGTTTCCGTCTGGGACGACCTTTCCACCGTCTACATGGCTGCGCAGGTCCTCGGCTACGACAAGCCCGATCCCGCTCACCTTTATAACCTGAGCGACCAGGAACTCGATGCGGTCAAGAAAAAGCTGGTTGAGTTGAAGCCCAACATTCGCAAGATTTGGTCCACCGGCGGAGAACTCACCAACCTCTTCCAGAACCATGAAGTCGTAATTGCCATGGGTTGGCCGCTGATGACCAACCAGTTGCGCAAGAGCAACTTTCCGGTGGGCGAGACTATTCCCAAGGAAAACACCACCGGCTGGATCGATCACCTGATGATCACGGCCGGCAGCGAGAACAAAGACCTCGCCTACAAGTTTCTGGAATTCATGATCCAGTCGCAGACGCAGAAAAAAATCACCGACGTGACCGGCTACACGCCAGCCAATCCGCACGCCGCGCAGTTCATGACACCGGAAGAAGTGAAGAACCTGCACCTCGACGACGTGGACAATTACCAGAGGCGTCTATATTTCTGGCAAAATGTTCCGCGCCGAGCCAAGTACAACGAGGTCTGGAACGAAGTGAAGGCCACGCAATAGCCCAAGTGGCCAGGCCCGTGTGGCGCGGACACTCCTGTCCGCGAAATGCAAGCAGCGCCAAAATGCTAAACATGGCAACGACGTCAGAACCCGCAATCACAAGCGCTAAGCCGAACTCCGCATCCCTGCTCTCCATCCGCTCCATAGCGAAGCATTTCGGCAAAAACGTCGTCCTCCGCGATATCTCGCTGGAAATCGCCGAGGGCGAATTCCTGACCATCCTCGGGGAAAGCGGTTCCGGCAAAACCACGCTGTTGCGAATTTTAGCCGGCTTCGAGCATCCCACCTCCGGAGAAGTCTGGATGCAAGGCGAGCGCCTCGACACCGAGCCTCCCTATCGACGCCGCGTCAACACTGTCTTCCAGCACTACGCGCTTTTCCCGCACATGACCGTAGAACAAAATGTCGGCTACGGATTGGCGATCGCAAAACGTCCCACCGCTGAGATCGAGACGCGCGTGGCCGAAGCGCTGGCGAAGGTCAAAATGTCGGCCTACGCCAAGTCCAAGCCCTCAAAAATCAGCGGCGGACAGCAGCAACGCATTGCGCTGGCCCGCGCCTTGGTCAATCGTCCACGGATATTGCTGCTAGATGAACCGCTCTCCGCGCTCGACGCCAACCTCCGCCGCCAAATGCAGGTGGAACTCAAAGCCCTGCAGCGCGAAGTGGGCATCACCTTCATCTTCGTCACCCACGACCAGGAAGAAGCCATGGTGATGTCTGACCGCATTGCCCTGTTGCGCTCCGGAGAACTCGAGCAGGTCGCCAGCCCACGCGAAATTTACAACCACCCCGCGACCTCCTATACCGCGCAATTCATCGGACACACCAATCTATTGCAAGCCGCGGTTCGCCAAGGGATAGCCACCTACGGCGCGCTCCACTGGCCCACTTCGCTGCCCGATGGCAACGCCCTGTTCTCGCTGCGTCCAGAGTGCATTCGCCCAGCGATCACCGGGCAATCGGCCGTTGGTTCTCCAGACAAAAGCACCACGGTTCGTTTTCGCGCGAAACTTCGCGATCAAGCCTTTCACGGCGCCACCGACCTTCTGCGTGTCGAGTCCGATGCCGGACTGATCCTGACCATTCGCACCGCCAGCCGTGATTTGCCCGATTCCGACGCTGCGTTAGACTTCGAATTCTCGGCCGCCGACGCCATTCCGGTTCGCGCAACCAGCCTGGGCTCTGATTCCAGATCCAGTTCCAGATCCAGATCCAGTTCCAGTTTCAAGGAGCGGCGCTGATGTTCTCCCGAGCCTACCGCACCGCCATCACCGTTCCGCCGCTGGCTTGGGTTGCCGTATTTTTGCTGGTCCCCTACCTGCTGATGTTTTGCTACAGCTTCTGGTCGGTCTCCGAATCGGGCGCCATAATTCATTCCTGGAATCTAAACAACTATCAAGAACTCCTGTCGAAGCCCGTCTACTGGCAAACCTTGCTGCGCTCCATGTGGATTGCCGCGCGAGTAACGTTCTTCTCCATGCTCCTAGGTTATCCGCTAGCCTACTTTCTCTCGTTCCACGCCGGAGGCAGAAAAGATCTCTACTATCAGTTAGTAATCATTCCGTTGTGGGTAAGTTACTTGGTTCGCGCCTACGCCTGGAAGACAATTCTAGGCACTGACGGCGTCCTGAACACGCTGCTGCAATATGTGCACCTTACCAATCATCCACTGGATTTTCTGCTCTACAGCCCGTTCGCCGTAGTCCTGACATTGACGCACATCTATACACCGTTCATTTTCCTGCCGATTTATGCATCATTAGAACACATTCCCCGCAACCTGGTTGAAGCCTCACACGATCTGGGAGCCACGCCCCAGCAAACTTTCTGGCGAGTGATCTTCCCGCTCTCCATCCCCGGAGTGTTAGCCGGCGCAACTTTCGCTTTCGTCCTAAGTCTGGGAGATTTTCTAGCTCCGCTCTTACTAGGCGGCCCCAGCGGCATCATGATCTCGAACATAGTAGTAAGTCTCTTCGGAGCCGCGTATAACTGGCCCCTAGGAGCTGCGATCTCACTCTGCATGTTAGCGTTGGTGCTGGCGCTGATCCTATTCTCTGAGCGACTGGAGAAGAAGTGGAGTTTCCAGTGACCGCCGATTGTTCCATAGAAGCCGGGTGCCCTATCCTTGCGCGCCCTTGGCGCAACGGTGGGATTCCACGACTATGTGCCCCATTTTGGTTTGACGTTGCTCTGAATTTCCACGGCTTACAACTATGAATCGCGCTGCACCACAAGCTCCTCGCAGGCTGACGGCTCACGCCCTCCTGGTCTTCGCCTTCCTCTATCTTCCCATAGCCGTCCTAATCCTTTATTCCTTCAACGGACAAGGTGTAGGAGGCTTCCCGCCACACAACCTAACCCTGAACTGGTATCGCATTCTGTTCAACGACGCTCCCATCTGGGATTCAGTCCTGAACAGCCTGCTAGTAGCCGTAGCCGCAATGTTCATAGCTCTAGTCTTTGGAATTCCTGCTGCGTTAGCGCTAGACCGCGCCCAATTTCCCGGCAAAGCTCTGTTCCGCCGCCTGGTCTTGTTGCCGTTGATCCTCCCCGGGATAATCACCGGCCTCTCGCTCCTAATGCTTTTCCGAGTAGGAGAGGTAAAACTGAGCCTGCTAACCATAATTTTGGGACACGGCACCGCCTTAATCTCCGTAGCCACCACCGAAGTTTTCGCCGGATTGCAAAAACTAAACCGGGCCCAGGAAGAAGCCTCGTTAGACTTAGGAGCGACTCACTGGCAAACCTTCTGGCGCATCACCGTCCCCAATCTCAAGCTTTCCATCATAGGAGCCGCGCTCCTGATCTTTACCCTCTCCATGGACGAGATAGCCGTAAGCTTTTTCCTGATCGGCCGCGACAACACGCTCCCGCTCGAAATTTGGGGACGGTTGCGGCGCGGCATTACCCCAGAGATCAACGCCATCTCCACTATCATCTTTATGTTCTCGCTGCTAGCGATCGTGTTCTGGTATCGGCTGCGAACGCGAGCAGAAGTGACGCCGGAAATTGGCGTGGAATCAGTCGAGCCCGCGGGCAGCCTCTAGTTCTTTTCCCATCATTTGAATTCCCGACAAGAATTGTGCAAACAGATGACACCATCGTGACAACCTGCCACCCGCTGCGGACCTAGCATGCGATTGCAAGCTGGATCAGAGAAAGTAAGTCAACCGTCCCACGTCCCCGCGACTTACTCGCTCCTTACTCCAGTTCGCACAATCCAAGGAGGGTTTTATGCAGCGTCGCAAAATTGCGTTCACAATTTGCCTCGGCATCGCGGTAATGCTGGTTTCGAGCACAGCCCTGGCGCAGTATTCACTTACGAATCTGGCTTCGAATCAGGTAGGAATGGCCAAGCACATCGACCCGCTGCTGGTAAATGCGTGGGGACTCGCGTACGGCCCCGGCGGAGCCTTTTGGATCAGCGATCAAGGCTCAGGCTGGTCCACACTCTACAACAGCAAAGGCGTCAAGCAGAGTTTGGAGGTCTCGATTCCGTCCGCATCCGGCGCAGACACCGGTCAGCCCACTGGCATCGTCTTCAACGGTTCGTCCGATTTTCAGTTGGGAGGACAGAGCACGTTCTTCCTGTTCGCGACATTAGATGGAACCATCAGCGGATGGGCGCCAAAGACCAATTTCAACGACGCGATCATCGCGGTGAATAACTCGGCGTCGAAATCACAATTCACGGGTCTCGCCATCACCAACCGGCCGTCGGGAAATCTTCTTTATGCGGCCGACTTAGCCAACAACATCGTCGATGTGTACGACGGAAGCTTCAACCTGGTCAATTCGTTTACCGACACCTCCCTGCCGCCGGGATATGCCCCTTTCGGCATTCAGGACATCAATGGATTGGTCTACGTTGCATTCGCTCAGGCCGACGAAGCTCCCGGCGGATACGTCGACATCTTCGAGGAAGATGGAACCTTTGTAAAAACACTGGCGCAGGGCAAACCCTTGAATCAACCCTGGGGTTTCGCCGTGGCGCCCAAGAATTTTGGCAAATTGAGCAACACGTTGCTGGTCACGAACAACACGAACAGCGGAACCATCAACGCCTTTAACCTCGAAACCGGCCAGTTTGTAGGCACGGTTAGAGACACGAACGGAAAGGACATCGTTATCGACCAACTGTGGGGAATTGAGTTCGGTGGAGGCTCATCCGCCAACGGCCGGACCAACCAACTGTTCTTCACCGCCGGTCCGTCGAACAACTTGGCAGGAACATTTGGTGTAATCGATTTGAAATAGACAAATGCTCGAAATGTAACTGAAAAGAAATATAAATCGCGAAGGCCGCCCGAGAGCAGGCGGCCTTTGTGCATCTAGCGTTGCTGCTCGTAAACCGAACTGTTGGGCGTTGGCTCGTCATACTCGCGTCCATATTTGTTCTTATGCGCCATACTATGACCGTTCGCCCGTGGAACTCGAATCACTCCCAGCGAGGAGGAATTCTCTGCGATCGTGATTTCGCGCGTGGATGGCTGCGCGTTTTCCGGACCCATGCCCTCGCTCCAGACGTGCATTTTGTAGCGCCCATAAGGAACGCCCGTCAGCGCGATTTGGCCGTCCGCATTGGAAATGGCGTACAGCGGCGTTGTAAGAGTAATGATCACCGCGCTCATCTGGGGATGAATGTTGCAGAAGATGTAGCTGATTCCGGGCCGATCGAAGCGCACCATGCGGGAGGTACCGGCTTCGTACAGTCCGAGATCGAAGCGCTTGCCTTCGAAGAGCGAGAAAACGTTGTGGAAGAAAGGATCGTGATTGGGAAACTCGACCATCGACCCCGCTGGAACCACTAAGATGTGCGGATCAAAGCTCTTGTTCTTCTGCACCAACCGCGGCGTTTGCGTCGGATTGGCCGGCACGTTAGAGAGGGCATTCGTCGCTTCGCCGGTCGCCGTTATTGGCGTGAGCCACACTACAGTTCCGGGGATCGTTCCGTGCCTCCGCTTACTGGCATTGCCATCGCCGGTAACTTCGACGCGCCCGCGGACGGTCGCGGCCGTGACCTGCGTCGTGGTCTGCGCGTGCAATCCGGCAGCGCCGACGCACAACATCGCGGTCGAGGTCCAGATCAAGATTCTTTTATGCCTCATCATTGACCGTTCACTTCTGATCGCTCACTTCCGCTGGCTCATCGCAGTTCTATGTCACTCATCTTATCGTGCGGGTTCCATCCGCCGGCTCAAAAGAGAACTCCCATCATCAAATTGAGATGCCCTGCGTTGTTGCCGTCACCACTGACCGAATACGTCGTCAGACGCCGATACTCGGCTGAAAACAACAGATCTGAGCGAGGACGGTAAATCATGTTCACAAAGCTTCCGAGATTTCTGGCTAATGACGGATCCCCGTATGACACTGGGTACTCGAAGTATCTCAGGTCGCTGGCAAACGGATTCTCGATCCCAAACGCGGCATTGAATTCCCATTTATTTTTGGGGCGGTATTTCAGTTGCGCCCAGCCGCCAATTGAGTTCAACGCTTGCACCTGGGTGTTGGCGTAGGTCGGATCGCCACTGAACAAGACGCTTTGTCCAAATGCGCCATACAATCCGCCAACAGCCCTGCCACGATAAAATTTTCCGCTCAAGGAAAGTTGATTACTCAACGGCAGGTCGATATCGGTCATTCCGGCCCAGCCGTCAACGTTACGGCCAAAGCCATAATCTTGCCGGCTGTAATACCCTCCGACGCCCACGCGCAATGGCTGTCCGAAAACATTCCGCGTCCATGCGATCCGTGTGGCGTAAGCAGGCTGGCGCGACGCTTCGCCAGGACCAGGCTCTCGGTAATAACCCGTGCCCGCCTCGCCGGGCAGTGCGCCCGGTACTTCCCCGCTCACCGGATCGAGAATGCCCCCTTGAAACAGAAGGCCTGAATCGTTGCCGAGCGCAACCCTGTGTTCCACTCGTACCTGCGGCACCCAGCCCCACAAATTCCCCGCATTTGAGAGTGCCGGAATCGCCAGCATAGCAAACGAGGTTGGTGAACCGGGCGAGAAGAAAATCGCATCTTGCCCGACCACGACCGAAGTGTTTGTCCAATCCATGCGCAGCGTGGCCGTTCGCAGGCGCATGATTCCGGAGTCGATCCCATTCGGGACCGGCGCGAACCCGCCGGCGAGGTCGAGCTGCAGATCCGCGGTCGTCTTGGCACCTGCCACTGTCGGACCGAAGGCCTCGAACCCGATCTCCGATTGCCGCAGCGTCGCACCGAAACTTCCGTCGGAATAGCCCGGCGTTTTCGCATACGCGAGAGTGGGCAGGTCAATGCTATCCACCACACCTTGATTGCTGACCAGATTCATCAAAACAATGCCCGAGAGCCGCACGCGATACTTCGAGGCGCTTTCCACTTTCGTCTGATACTGATCGTCCACTTTTCCGCTCAGCAGTTGGTATTCCTCATCGAGGCTGGCCGCATGCTCACTCTTTTTCTGTTCTTCTTTCTGAATTTCGTTCTGCTCTTGCGCCCTTTGATCTGGCGTGCCGTTCTGCACAGTTTCCGCAGCGGCCTGGGAGGTACGCGTCTCCGCCTTCACCACGGCGTTCTGCAACACCGCATTCGGCTGCACGGTTGTGGAGCGGACTTCATCGAGTTCGCGGCGCAGTTCGGCCGTCTCTGCGCGCGCTTGTTGCCAATCGGAGCGCATGCCAGCAACCGCAGCCTGCAGTTCGCGCACCTGTTGTTGCAGTTCGTGGATCGAGTCGCTCACCGCATCGTGCGACGATTCCGCGGCGGGCGGCTGCGTACGGTCCTGCGCTGCGCCGAGTGCGGCCGAAGCCACTAGGCTGACCAGCATTCCCCATCGCAACCATTCGAAACAGCGCATCTTGCTCATAGTCATGCGGCCTCCTGCATCTCTCCACACTTCATTTGAATTTCGGCGTGTAATTCAAGTCTGGCGTGCCAAGCAGCCTCTCCGGCAGTCAGGTGCTAAAGCAATCGCATCTACTGACTCCGGACGGCGCGGCCGAAGCTGTGCCTACCCAAAACCATTGATGAGAACAGACCTAGTTAGCATGACGGGCCGCCAGAGCATTCTCCGCTGACGGATTCAGAGGGACATTCAGGCGGAAAGCGGTTCCCGAAGCCGAAGTCCGCTCTACTGCGACGTCGCCCCCGTGATCTTGCACAATTTTCTGCACCACCGTTAGCCCCATGCCAGTGCCATTTTCCTTGCCATAGCTCACAAACGGTTCGAAGAGCCGGTCGCGCACTGCCTCCGCGATGCCTGGTCCGTTATCCTCAATGCGAATTTCCAAACTCTCGCCCTTGCGTTTCAGTTCAATGTCGATTTTTCCGGATTCGGCCGGCACCACCTCGCACGCGTTCAACAGCAAGTTGAGCAAGGCGCGTTCCAGTTTCTTGAAATCGAACCATCCCTCGGTTAGGCCTTCGGCGGAAATGCGGATTCGTATACGCTGGAATTCCGGATGCGCTTTCACCCCTTGCACGGCTCGATCCACCGCCGAGCGCACATCGCCGTAGGTGGGACGCAGCGACTCGCGGGTGCGCGAGAATTCCAGCAGCGACTCGATCAGCTCCGTCATCTGGTTGACCGCAATCCGAATCTCGGCGTAAAGATCTTCGCGCTGGCTTGGCGTCAGATTGCTCTCGCAAAGAAATTCCGCGTTCGCCATGACCGCGGCCAGCGCATGGCGTAGGTCGTGCGAAATCGAACTCGCCATCCGTCCAATCGTCGCCAGGCGCTCTGCATCCAGCAACTCGCGCTGAGTCCTCTGCAGATTCTTTCGCATCCGGTCAAAGGTTCCGGTGACCTCAGCGACTTCGTCTCCACCATGCGCTTGCAGCGGGTAAGCGTAATCACCCAGTTCCAGAGCGCGCACGCCTGCTACC
Organism: uncultured Acidobacteriaceae bacterium; assembly: GCA_963785265.1. GTDB lineage: Bacteria > Acidobacteriota > Terriglobia > Terriglobales > Acidobacteriaceae > Acidiflorens. The sequence continues at coordinate 796,388 of CAWAUN010000002.1, forward strand.
AGATTCTCCAGTGGACGCGTAAAGGTATGGGAGATCAGAAAGACTAGCAGGCTCCCCGCCAGCACTGCGGTCAAACCGAGCGCGAGCAGCAACTCGTTCAGGCTGCTCAAGAACGCAGTTGCCTGGTCGAACGACTTCAACACCCACAGATTCAGCGCAGGGGAACCGGGCGTGGGTAGGTCTACCGATGTCGCCAGAAATCTTTCACCGCCCAACCATATCTGATCGCCTTGCGGCGGGCCTCCCGCTGCCGTTCGCGACGGCACTCGCAGCAATTCCGACTCCTGGGCAGGCTTCAGAGTGCTGCGCACAATCCCGTCGCCGTAGCGAAACGCCACTTCACTCGCGGCCACGCGGCTCAGGTCGCGGGCAACTTGATCGTCAATTTCGTAACCGAGCAGCAGATATCCCAAAACCTGATGTCCGCTTGCCGGTCCAAAGTAAATATCCTGAAGGAAAACTTCGTAGAGGTGCCCTTCGACATACCACCAGTGCCGGGTCTCAGCGCGCGACACCACTTGCGGGAAAAACTCCTGCCCCTCGTGGACAGTGATTTCCTGTGGCGCAGCCTGCAGCGCCATCACCTTGCCGGAAGAATCAGCGAGCAGCAGCAAATCGCTGCCCGCGAGTTGCCACAAATCCCGCGATGCGTCCTGGATGGTAGCCGGATCGTGCGTGGTCATCAGCGCCCGCACGTTCGGAAGGTCGGCGAGCAGAGCCGCCGAGCGCTCAAGCGTGACTTCTCGTTGCTTCTGAAAGTTGCGGAACGCGGAAACGGAATTATCGAGGTCGCGCTGGATTCCGAGGCGCACCTCCTGTTGCACCGTGTGCCGCACCACCAGCAGCGTGGTAAATGTCAGCGCTGCCGACACCACGACCATGGAAAGGAGGAACTTGGTCCGCAACCGAATTCCGCCCATGGTCTCCCTCGATGTCTCCCTGTGCACAATTTCGTCTGTTGAAACTGGGTGACACGTCGCCGGCGATGCGGAGTCACGCACCCTTGACGCGTTCTCTACGGCACAAACTTGTAACCCGAACTGTGCACGGTGCGAAAGTGTAAGGGATTGGCCGGATCTTTTTCCAGCTTCTGCCGCAACCGCAGAATGTGATTATCCACCGTCCGCGTGCTCGGATAATTCCGATATCCCCACACGTGGTTTAACAGTTCCTCACGCGACAGCACCCGCTCCGAGTTCTGAATCATGAACTTCAGCACTTTGAATTCCTGCGAAGTCAGCTGTACCGGGGCGTCGTCGCGCCACAATTCCATTTTCGTGAAGTCAATTTTCACATCGCCAAACTTGAAAGTCTCGGTCAGCGGAGTTCGTGTCGAGCGCCGCATCGCCGTGCGCACGCGCGCCAAAAGCTCTCGCGGACTGAAGGGTTTAGTCACGTAGTCATGCGCGCCCAACTCCAGCAGCAGGACTTTGTCCATGACTTCCGTCTTGGCGCTGAGAATGATGATCGGCAGCGAGGGCGCGGCCTGGCTGATTTCGCGGCACACGTCCTGGCCCGGCGTGCCCGGCAAACTCAGGTCCAGGACAAGCACGGACGGCGTCGCCGCCCGAAACATTTCTAAACCCGCTGCGCCATTTCCCGCAATATCCACCGCAAAGCCCTCGGCTTCAAATAATCGCCTGAGCGCTTTTTGCACAGCGCGATCATCCTCGATCACGAGTATCCGCTCCGAACTGGCTGGAACCGCGTCCATTGTCGTCGCTGCAGATACGCTCTTGCTCACAACCACCCCCGCCCCGTAATTGCCCTGAATCATACCCCTAAACTCTAGCCTGATATCGGGTTAATGGCGCATTCTGGGGAAGAAAGTGACATGAATTTTACAATTTAGTTACAAACGCGGGGGTGAGACCGGGATGGTCAGATCTACGAAAGCAGCGACGGATCATTCCCACGCGCTGCTCAATCGCGCTGATCTGCTGGTTGTGTTGTCCGGTTACAAGACTTGTGTTGAAAGGGTTCGTGTTCTTGGGGATAATTACGGGAACTCGATTTGCGGAGGCGTGTTCGCGCCGATTCTATGTCCAGAAGCACAATCGACTTCGACACGGTACGGAACATTGGCCTTGGATTGCCGGGCGTAGAGGAGAGCACAGCGTACGGGTTTCCGGCACTCAAGGTCCACGGAAAACTCTTGGCATGCGTACCCGCGAATCGCTCGGCGGAACCGGGCTCAATTGTGGTTCGCGTGGATTTCGACGATCGTGCCGAGTTGCTGGCCGCCGCGCCTGACGTTTACTACGCGACGGACCACTATCTCGATTCCAACGCCGTTCTGGTTCGCCTATCTCGCGTCAATGCCGACGTGTTACGGGACCTCCTTGGCATGGCCTACAAATTTGTCACTGCCAACGAGGCACCCCGATCGCTTTCGCGGAAGCGCCGTAACCCCGGATTCAGAAAGCGTTAGAGAGCAGGCTGCTATCGCACCAAAGTTGTACGTAGTTGGCGATATCGGAATTTTAGCAACGGGAATCGGCTTTGCGCCTTGTTCGTCCAGCGGTCGCCTGCTCAAAGACCTGTCATGCGCTGCAGTTGTTCCGGATAACGATCGCCCTGCACCGTGATTTGCGAGGCTGCGCCGTCGATTTCGCGCAGGTCCTCCGATGTAAGTTTGATTGCGACCGAGCCAATGTTCTCGTCGAGGCGAGACAACTTGGTCGTACCCGGGATCGGAACGATCCATGGCTTCTGCGCAAGCAGCCAGGCCAGCGCGATCTGAGCAGGTGTTGCCCGCTTCTGCTTGGCGATCTTGCCAAGCAGATCGATAACGGCCTGGTTCGCCCGCAGAGCCTCAGGCGTATAGCGAGGGAGCTTGCTACGAAAATCGGAGCTGCCGAACTTTGTATTCTCGTCCATCTTTCCTGTGAGGAATCCCCTCCCCAGCGGGCTATATGGAACCAAAGCAATTCCAAGTTCCTCAAGAGCCGGCAACACTTCCGCTTCAGGCGTTCTCCACCACAGCGAGTATTCGCTTTGGAGTGCAGTGACGGGCTGAACGGCGTGCGCGCGGCGAATCGTCTTTACGCCTGCCTCGGAAAGCCCAAAGTGCTTCACCTTACCGGCTTGAATCAGTTCCTTCACCGTACCGGCTACATCTTCTATAGGTACGTTCGGGTCAACCCGATGCTGATACAGCAGGTCGATGGCATCCACCTTCAATCGCTTGAGCGACCCTTCGACGGCCTGCTTGATGTGCTCCGGCCGACTATTCGGCTGTGCAGCTCCTGGCCGGTGATCGCCACTCAGATCGAACCCGAACTTGGTGGCAAGCACCACCCGGTCGCGAATGGGGGCTAGCGCTTCGCCCACGAGTTCTTCGTTGGTGAACGGGCCATAGACCTCGGCTGTATCGAAGAAGGTGATGCCCCGATCTACCGCTGTGCGGATTAGAGAGATCATCTCCTGTTTATCTTTCGGCTCACCATACGAGAAGCTCATGCCCATGCAGCCGAGGCCAAGAGCCGAGACTTCCAAACTGCTCTTTCCAAGATTGCGCTTTTCCATTGTTTCTCCTTCCGGACCGCTGGAGTCGGTAATCGACAAAGTATTTATCCAATCATGTTGTGAACACCCACATTGTGAGTTGAGTTTACGGCCTGGAGTTCCCGGTGTCACGCGCGGCGATTTCTTGAAAAGGAATGGTGGGGACGACTACAGATATGCTCGCGATGGATCCGTAATCTTTAATAAGGACTGTTCGGCGAAATCTCAGCAAGATTTCGGTTGACACGGCTCTGGATTGTTTTATAATCATTCTTATCCAATAACCATGCGCCTCACTCATGAACAGTTCCGTGAGCTGGCCTCGAAGCACGGTTTAGCGGTCACGCACCAGCGTCAGGTAGTCTATGAGGCCGTCATCGCTTCCCTCGGACACTATTCCCCTGAAGACATTTACGCCACCGTCCGGCGCCGCATTCCGTCTATCTCTCTCGCCACGGTCTACAACAATCTGCGGCTTTTCATCGAGTGTGGGATGCTGCGAGAGGTCAGTCCTCATGCGGCCACGTTGCGCGTGGATGGCAATCTCAAACCTCATCATCACCTGGTGTGCTCGCGCTGCAAATCTGTGCAGGACATCGAAGGAGAATTCATCGATTTCAAACGGCTATCCCGGCATCTGCCGGATGGCTTTGATCTGACGCAGCCGTTGGTCGAGGTCTTTGGCCTCTGTCGCCGCTGCCGCACAAAACAATAGTTTTTTCTCGCAGTACGAAATCAAAATTCGAAGGATGGAAACATTATGGAAAACACACTCGCGACTTCATCGGGGAGCGTTGTCCCCGAAGCTAAGGATAAACACACCACAGCCGAATCGAAGTGCCCATTTGGGCACGGTACTCGCAAATCCTACTTGAACGTTGATTGGTGGCCGAATCAGGTGAACCTGAAGGTCCTGCACCAGCACTCCCCACTGTCCGATCCCATGGGTAAGGAGTTTAACTACGCGAAAGAGTTCAAGAGCCTCGACCTGAATGCCGTGGTCAAGGACTTGCACGCATTGATGACGGACTCGCAGGGGTGGTGGCCGGCCGACTTTGGCCACTACGGTCCGCTGTTCATTCGCATGGCGTGGCACAGCGCGGGCACGTACCGCATCGGCGACGGCCGCGGCGGTGCGGGATCGGGTCAGCAGCGCTTCGCGCCGCTCAATAGCTGGCCGGACAACGTGAACCTCGACAAGGCTCGCCGCCTGCTGTGGCCGATCAAGCAAAAGTATGGACGGAAAATCTCCTGGGCCGACCTCATGATTCTCGCCGGCAACGTTGCGCTCGATTCGATGGGCTTTAAGACGTTCGGTTTTGGAGGCGGGCGCGAGGACGTCTGGGAACCCGAAGAGGAAATTTATTGGGGACCTGAGGGCACTTGGCTGGCCGATGAGCGTTACTCCGGGGATCGTGACCTCGAGAATCCTCTGGGCGCGGTGCAAATGGGCCTGATTTACGTGAATCCGGAAGGGCCCAATGGAAAGCCCGATCCCATCGCTGCCGCGCGGGATATCCGGGAAACGTTCGCCCGCATGGCGATGAACGACGAAGAGACGGTTGCGCTTATTGCCGGCGGTCACACCTTCGGCAAAACGCACGGCGCTGCCCTTCCCGCTCAATATGTAGGCGCCGAACCGGAGGGTGCCGACATCCAGGACCAAGGCCTTGGCTGGAAGAATAAGTTTGGCAAGGGTTGTGGTGATGACACCATCGGCAGCGGTCTGGAAGTCATTTGGACCCAGACGCCTACGAAGTGGAGCAACAATTTCTTCACCAACCTGTTCAGCTACGAATGGGAACTGACGAAGAGTCCAGCCGGTGCGCACCAGTGGACACCGAAGAATGGCGCAGGCAAAGGGACGGTGCCGGATGCGCACGATCCGTCAAAGCATCACCCGCCATCCATGCTGACCACGGACCTCTCTTTGCGATTCGATCCGGTTTACGAAAAGATTTCACGGCGCTTCTACGAGCATCCGGATCAACTCGCAGACGCGTTTGCGCGGGCGTGGTTCAAGCTGACGCATCGCGACATGGGGCCGATCCCGCGCTACCTTGGCCCGCTCGTTCCCAAGGAGACCCTGCTGTGGCAAGACCCGGTTCCCGCCGTGGATCATAAATTGATCGGGGAGAAGGACATTGCTGCGCTGAAGGCTAAGATCCTCGCATCCGGACTGTCGATCTCCCAGTTGGTGACGACTGCCTGGGCGTCGGCGGCATCGTTCCGTGGATCCGACAAGCGGGGAGGGGCGAATGGGGCGCGCATTCGTCTCGCGCCGCAGAAGGATTGGGAAGTAAATCAGCCCGCCGCACTGGCGAAGGTTCTCAAGAAACTGGAGGCGATCCAAAAGGAGTTCAACGGCTCCGGGTCAAACGGGAACAAGTCTAACGGGAACAAGGCGAAGAAGGTTTCGCTTGCCGACCTGATCGTACTGGGCGGCTGCGCAGCCGTCGAGGAAGCTGCGAGGAAGGCCGGACACAAAGTGAAAATTCCCTTCACGCCGGGGCGCACGGATGCCTCGCAGAAGCAGACCGACGTGCATTCATTCGCCGTAATGGAACCGATCGCGGACGGGTTCCGCAACTATCTCCGCAGCGGACAGATCCTGTCGGCTGAGGAGTTCCTGGTGGATCGGGCGCAGTTGCTGACACTGACTGCCCCCGAGATGACGGTTCTCGTCGGCGGCATGCGCGCCCTGAACGCGAACTTCGGGCAGACCAAACATGGCGTCTTCACCGACCGGCCCGAGACGCTGACGAATGATTTCTTCGTCAATCTGCTCGACATGAACACGAAGTGGGAACCCTCATCTACATCTGAAGGCGTGTATGAGGGACGGGATCGCGGTACGGGCAAGGTCAAGTGGACCGGCACGCGTGTCGACCTGGTGTTCGGTTCGAACTCGCAGCTGCGGGCAATCGCGGAAGTCTATGGATCGGACGACGCGAGGGGGGCGTTTGTGCAGGACTTCGCCGCTGCGTGGAACAAGGTCATGAACCTTGATCGCTACGATCTGGCCTGAGATCGGCGAAGAAAAGCTGTCAACGGCATGGGGGCGCGTCTCGCGCCCCCATGCCGTTTTTAACAAAGGAACAAACTCGACTCAGAAGCGCCCTTATCGGAGGGTCGGCACCGATCACGACGATGATTCTGATACCCTCGCGGTGAACCGAAGCGTGCGGCCCGAACGCACGCGGAGCTATTTGTTGTCGGCTGGCTTGAGGTGGGCCGGCTCTTCGAGGATATCCAAAAGAGCAGTCGCGCAATACACTCGATCGCGCTTCGCATCGCCAACCCGTTTTACGATACGCGCACGTTCCAGTCGTTCGATGGCGCGCTGCGCGGTCGTAAACGCGATCGCCAATTTCTCCGCCACGCCTTTTGTCGTAATGAACGGATGCTCCGAGTCCGTTCGAGCTTTGTCGGAAGATCGGAAGGAAGATTCTTGTGGAGACGCTTTGCTGGAGTTAGCAGCGATACAACTCCAAGCCTGCTCCGTTGTGGTGGGAAAGCGATTCGTGTTGCTCTCGTGAGAGTGGTTGTGATTGAATATTGTCCGCAAAGGAGTTTGCACTTCTCGGCATATGCCGGGATAAAGCGCCCGTCGTTCGAAGTGGCTGATAACTCCTCCCGCAACAACATGCGAGGGATTCCTATGGGAGGAGCCACGAAAGATCCGCGTCACACCGCCGCAGCAGTGGGTGATTGTTCGTCAACTCTAGATTCCCTTCTAAAGCTTCCACTGTTTTTCCGTCTAGACAAGTCCCAGCAAACTGCGATTAGCCACCTTAATATCGATATCCCTGAGAGTCAGAAGGAATTATCCGGCGAGGTTCTCCGATGACGCACACGGTTGCCTACAACCTCATTCAGCTCTTGTTCGTGATTGGGTTTGCTCCCTTGTACTCTGGGGTGTTGAGTCGATTTAAGGAGATTGTCCAGAGCAAGCGTGGCCCCAGCATTTTCCAGCCATATCGTGACCTCTGGAAACTTTTCCACAAAGACGAAGTCGTTTCCGAGGAAACAACCTGGATTTTCCGAGTCACGCCGTATCTGGTCTTTGTGGTTCCACTGTTCGTCACCACCTTGATTCCTGTTCTGACAGATTATCCACTGGCGTTTGCTTTCATGGGGGACATGCTTGCGGGAGGTTTTTTCCTTGGTCTGGCCGGCTTCTTCGCTGGGCTCGCAGCAGTCGACACCGGAAACCCGTATGGTCCGATGGGAGCCAGCCGAACGCGCATGGTGGGGTTTCTGGCGGAACCGGTTTTTATGATTGTGTTCTTCACCGTATCGTTTGTAGCGCAATCGACCATCCCTTACATTGTCCAGCAGAAATGGGTCGCGAGTCCGGCGGCTTTTTTTTCTCCGTCGCATATTTTGCTGCTGATTGCCTTCCTCATGCTCATCCTGGCCGAGGGAGGAAAAATTCCGGTTGACAATCCGACCGGACACTTCGAGTTGGCAATGATCGACGAATCTAAGGGGCTGGAGTATTCCGGCCGCGGAGCCGCCTTAATGAAATGGGGCGGGGCCATGAAGTTCCTGGTTCTCACTTGCATTTTCCTGAATGTACTGCTCGGGCCGTGGGGGCTGGCCCATGGTCAGCAGCTCGGCGATGTCTTGCTTGCTGTGCCGTTGATCCTGATCAAAGTATTTCTGTTCGTCATCGTTCTGGTCGTGATCGAATCTTCGCTAGCCAAATTACGGCTCTTCCGCATCAGTGAGTTCCTCGGGGCTGCCTTCATTATTTCGGTCGCCGCGATGATTGCCAGTATATTTTCCGTTTCGGTTTCATAGAGGGAAGGGGGAGAAGGGATGCACGGTGCTCAGATACCATTCGCAGAAGCCCTGAATCCACTGGCGGCTGGATTCATCCTCCTCTCTGCCTTCGGGATGGTCGCCACTCGCCAGGTGCAGGGCGTGATGCGGTTCTTTATTTTGCAGTCTGCTTTTCTGGCTCTGTCTGCCTTCTTGATCGGGTTCAGCCGCGGCTCGATTCATCTTTGGGCGCTGGGCGCTATCACCATCGCAGCGAAAGTTATTGCCATCCCATGGGTGCTCAAGCGCACTTTACCAGGCGACTTGTACGAGCGTAGAGAGATCGACCAGGTGCTGAACATTCCATCGTCACTATTGTTGGCGCTTCTGCTCGCCATCGCGGCTGAGTTTGTGGTCAGTCCATTGGTAACGACCTCGGCAGACGCAGTGATCCGTGTCAACCTGCCTATCGGTCTGGCTGGGATCCTGATTGGAGCCTATTCATTAATTGCTCGCCGCGAAGCCCTGCCGCAGCTCGTTGGAATCCTTGCCATGGAGAATGGCGCCTTTTTTGCGGGTGTTGCCTTAGCCCCCGATCTCCCATTGATTGCAGAACTCGCTGTCGCGATTGACGTGGTTCTGATCGCGGTTGTGATCGGCGTACTCACGCGCGATATCCATCGGACCATCGGGACCACGCAAGCAGCAGCAATGACGGAATTGAAAGAGGAATCCCAGCCGTGATCTTGATCATTGCCATCTTCTTTCCCCTGATTGCGGCGGTGCTTTGTTGGCTGAAGCCCCTGCGCAGCATTGCGTGGGGCACCACCGTATTCTGTTTGTCGGCTAGTTTCGCGCTCGCGGTTGTTACCGCTGGACAAGTTCTGCTCACGGGTCGAGTGATCGGGCTTGCTCGCTGGTTCGAAGTTGATGGCTTAGGCGTGTTGATGATCCTGCTAGTCAGTTTCGTCTGCACTCTGGCTGCGGTCTTCGCCGGCGGCTACATGCGCTATAGCAGTCAGCAGGAACGGTTGTGGTGGTTTTACTGTAACTACAATCTGCTGGCTTTTGCTCTGATTGTGGTACCCGCGTTCGTAGATCCGAATATGGTGTGGGTCGGAGTCGAGTTGATCACTCTCTTTGCGGTTCTCCTGGTTGCATTCGAGAGTACTCCAAGCGCGCTGGAGGCAGCTTGGAAGTTCTCAATTCTGACGATCATGGGAGCGCCAATCTCGCTGCTTGGTTTCTTCGTGCTTTATTGGGCCTATCACGGGGCCGGCGGTGGCACTGCAGAGACTTGGCAGAGTCTCCAGGCCATGGCCCCAGCCATGTCGCCAAATCTCTTGAAGCTTTCTTTCTTACTCGTGTTTGTGGGATTTGGCGCCAAGACTGGACTAGTGCCGATGCACACCTGGTTGCCGGATGCTCATAGCCAGGCGCCCACCCCGATATGCGCCGTGTTGTCTGGTGTCAAGACCTCGGTTCCTCTCTATGTAATACTCCGGCTTCTCTCCATCATTCTAGTGTCACCCGATGCGCGGATGGGGCGCTGGATGGTCATCATCGGCCTGTTCTCAGTCGGCGTAGCCGCATTTCTACTGCTGCAGGTCCGAGACTATAAGCGGATGTTCGCTTACTCCACTGTAGAGCATATGGGCATCATCTTGACGGCAGCGGGCTTCGCAACCCAACAGTCGGATTACGCTGCTGTTGCTCAGATGCTGAACCATTCCATCACGAAGTCTCTGTGTTTCTACACAACGGGTATGGTGTTGCTCGCCCTCGGAACTCGTCAGATAAAGGACGTGCGGGGACTTTTCCGGCTTTCTCCCTTCGTGGGTGCAGCCCTGCTCTTGTGTTCCTTAGCGATCGCTGGGGCTCCCCCATTCCCAATATTTCTAAGTGAATTTTCGATTCTTTCGGCAGGCATTCGGTCAGGACACAACACCGCAGTCGCAATCCTCGCGATTCTCATTGTCGTTGCTTTTGTCGCGATCATGCGGCAAGTAAATAGCATGCTGTTTGGCAAGCCCGAGTTGCATTCCACTGCGGAGGCGATCCCTGTGAGCTGCCGCAGTGCTGTGCTATTGGCGACGGTACCAGTCGTTGTGTTGGGTGTTTATATTCCCGCCCCGATACATTCCCTTCTTCAGCTCGCCGCACAACAATTGGGGGGACATTGAAATGGCCATCTCTTCCTCACCTATCAAGGGACCAGCGGGACTGGATCTCGAGGACTTAACCGCAGCTGTTGGAGAGCGCTTTGGGACGGCTCTGTCCAGTTCAAAAAGTGATAAAGGTTATGTACTCTCCCTGTCTGTGAATGAACCGGAATCCTTGCCGTCACTTTGCCGCTTCTTGTTTTGGGATATGGGCTGTTCCTTTGGCGGCATTATCGCTGAGGAGCATTCCAGCCATTGGAAGCTCTATTACCTATTTCTCCTCCCTTCAGCCGGCTGGATTGAAGTGACGCTGCAAATGCCGATTGAGGCAGCCACCGTTCCAAGCATCAGCGCCGAAGTGCATTCAGCCGATTGGCACGAACGTGAAGTGGAGGATCTTTTTGGGCTTCTCTTCCAGAACCATCCTCGGCTGGGTGACTTTATTCTTCACGACCAGGTTTGGCACGAAGGCATCGCTCCAATGCGGAAGAAATTCGATGCCAACCAGCTCCATTTCGAACGACAGCCCGATGTAAATTGGCGCCCTTTCTTGGTAGTTCAAGATCCAGGTTCATTCGCTATGCCCGTGGGACCAGTTTATGAGGGGGGCCTCGGCGAGTCTCTGCATTTTTTGCTGGAAACGGTCGGCGAGGATGTCATCCGCGCGGTTCCGCGCCTTTTCTATAAGTACCGCGCGGTAGAAAAGATCGCGGAAGGCAGAAAGATTTCAGATGTTTTGTTGCTCGCAGAGCGCTTCTGCGCTACATCCGCATTCGCGCATTCTCTCGCTTTCTGTTGCGCCGTGGAGAAGATCTATGCCATCGAAGTACCGGTACGGGCAGCGCAACTCCGCATTGCGCTCTGCGAGCTGGAAAGGTTAAGGCATCATGCTGGCGCAATCACTGCCATCTGCGAGTCCACAGCACTGGCAGTCTCAGCCGCACATGCCGCAATTATCGAGGAGGAATTGCTCCGAGCCTCTTGCGTGCTCACCGGACATCGCTATCTGTTCGGGCTGAACGTCCCTGGCGGAGTGAGCCGCGACTTTGACATCCACTCATACAAGAACCTGTTCGCGGCAGTCGATAAAGCACAGTCGGAATTGCATATCCTGGAGAATCGGCTTCGCTACAGCAGCAGCTTCTTGGATCGTCTTGAAGAGGTGGGCGTCATTGACGGAAACCAAGCCCGGGACTTGAATCTGGTCGGCCCCGTGGGCCGCGCTTCAGGTCTCAGTTGCGACTTGCGGAAGGCATGTCCCTATTCGGGTTATGAGCAATACGGGTTCGATGTTCCTTGTGAAAGTGAGGGTGATGGTTATGCAAGGCTGCGCGTGTTGTTTGCCGAAGCCTTCCAGTCGGCGAAGTTGATTCACCAAGCGATTGACTCGCTGCCGCCGGGCCCCGTATGTGTTCCCTGCGAGCCAACCACTCCGGGGGCCGCACTCGGATGGGTAGAAGCGCCGCGCGGCGCTGCATTGCATTGGGTAAGTGTCGACGATAAGGGCGCTATCGAGCGGTACCGGGCGATTACGCCGTCATTTAACAACTGGCACGGATTTCGCGTCGCGGCCGAGGATTTCGCGTTCCAGGATTTTCCGATCATTCTTGCGACCTTCGGTTTGTCCGCAACTGAGTGTGACCGTTAGAGGTGAACTGGGATGAGCTTTTGGTTCTCGCATGGCTTGCGTCGAGGCGTTCAATCAACCCGATACCCCCGCACTGCGGAATCGGCGCCGGGCGTGTCGCCCGGCCGTCCGATCAAAACAGACTTTGCCTCCGCCAGTGATGCTCGCGAAGCTGCGGCAATCTGCCCGGTGGAAGCGATCACCGCCGATCGCAGATCGGCCTTCGTGGATGACCGCCTTTGCATCCATTGCCAGCGTTGCCGTTTGGGAACTCGCTTTGCGATGAATTGGGACCCTGGGTACGAATGGACAGAGCTACCTCGTGATCGGAGCCAGTATGCGACCCTGCCCCGCGCCTTTTCCAAGTCCATGCATGTGATGGTGGTCGACGCGGGTGATTGTGGCGCCTGTCTTCATGAAGTCAAGCAACTCAACAATCCCCTCTACAACATGCACCGCCTCGGTTATTTCTTCACCGCGACGCCGCGCACTGCGGATCTTTTGCTCGTCGTAGGTCCTGTGAGTGAGAACATGCGAGAACCTCTGCTCAAAACCTATGAGGCCATGCCAGATAGCAAGCGGGTGATGGCCGTAGGCACCTGCGCCATTAGCGGAGGAGTTTTTGGGCGCAGTTTCATGTGTGCGGGCGGTGTAGGGTCCGTACTGCCTGTGGACCTGGAAGTTTCGGGAAATCCCCCGCCGCCTCTTGCCGTACTGCATGGCCTACTCGTTGCGTCTGGGCGTAAGCCCGCGACCAAGGGCGAACTTGTCTCGATAAGGAGATCGTGATTCATGGCCTCTGTAACAGCAGCGTCGTTGTTGCTGTTCTTCGTCTCGTGCGCGGTCGGGGTTCTCCTCTCGGCGCTCTTTGATCACCGGCGTTCTGGAATTGTTGTCACCATTGTAGGGGCGCTTTCTTCCGTGTTCATGATCCTGACTTCGGTACTGGTTCTTGTCACTGGCCGAAGTTTCGAAGCTTCCCTCTGGGTTCTTCAGGGATTCGGTCCTCTCACACTGCGCCTCGATGCGCTGGCGGCGGTATTCCTTTTTGCCGCAGGAATTGTCTACTTTTCGGCGTCCCTCTTCGTGGGAAATTTCATCGCTGACCAGATCGGCCCGAAGTGCCCGGTGCGGGGATATGGCGTTATGTACTTCGCGCTCATGGCCTCCGTCGTGCTGATTCTTGCCGCCGACAACGCACCCCTGTTTTTGATTAGCTGGGAGTGCATGACGATCTTGTGTTTCTTGCTCATCAATTACGAACAAAGGGAAGATGCTGACAGATCGGCTGGTTACATCATGTTGGCCATGAGCGAGGTTGGTTTTCTCGCAGTCGTCATCGCCTTCTTGATTCTGGGCAAAGACGCCGCTAATTTTTCATTTCACGCTTTGGGCATGGCAGCGAGCGGGCTCTCCAACCGCGCCCTGTGGGGTGTGTTTCTTCTGGGATTTCTCGGCTTCGGAGTAAAGGCGGGACTCGTTCCCGTAAACTTCTGGCTCCCGCGATCCTACACGGCGGCACCATCTCTTTTCATCCCCGTGTTTGCCGGGGTCACGCTCAATCTGGGTTTCTACGGCATCCTGCGATTGAATGGAGACTTGGTTCACGGTGGTTATGGAACGGGTGTGTTCGCGTTGGTCGTTGGGAGCATTACGGCCCTCGTGGGAATTCTCTATGCGACGACAGAGAGCGATATGAAGACGATGCTTGCCCACAGTTCCATCGAGAACGCGGGTATCATCGTCGCCGGCCTCGGAGCCTTCCTGATTTATCGTGCCTCCGGAAGTCCCGTCGCATCCGCCATCGCACTGACAGCCGCCTTGTACCACATGCTGAACCACTCGATCTATAAAACGCTCCTGTTTCAGGGAGCGGCATACGTGGAAGCTGAAACCGGGACACGCGATATGGACCAGCTCGGTGGCTTGTCTCGCCTTTTGCCGGGGTTGTCGGCCATTTTTCTTGTGGGGTGCTTGGCAATTTCCGCCGTGCCTCCGTTTAACGGATTCGTTAGCGAGTGGATGACGTTGCAGGCGCTGTTGCGTAGCGCGGTTTTATCCTCCGCATCCGTAAAGATCATTTTCGCGCTTTGCGGCGCCGCTCTCGCTCTTACCGCTGCGCTCGCCGTGACCTGTTTCGTCAAAGCTTACGCGATGAGCTTTCTCGGCGTCCGAAGAGGTACGTGGGAACCGCAACTGCGCGCCCATGCGGGCAATCGTTTTCCGTTGGCATTTCTTGCGGTCGTCTGTTTGCTGCTGGGAGTTCTTCCGACTTATGTCATCCCGGCTCTCAACCGGGCGGTTGAGCCTTTGGCAGAAGCCAGCGCAAGCTCTGCGCTGGTGCCGCCGTTTTTTACAGCGAACTCGTCGAACCAGCAACTGCCGCCCGCATTTCTCCAGGACTTTCACAACTTGGGTGCCCAGACGGGAAGCAAGCTGCTGCCCGGCCGCGGCCTGGTGATCCTGCTGCGCGGTTCCGCGGAGAACCCGGTCGTCTTTGCGATGTCGCCCTCCTACAGTTTGGTCGCACTCGCGATCATGCTGCTGTTGGCCTGGTTCGTCATCACACGTCTTACCCGACAACGGGCGACCGTGCGGCGAGAGCTGTGGGCGGGGGGCATTCCTCGGCTTTTCCCGGAGATGACCTACACCGCCACGGGGTTTTCCAATCCCGTGCGCGTGGTCTTCCAGGCCATCTTTCGACCCAACATTACCGAGGACACACGGCAGACCGTGGCGGTCCATTTCCGGACTGCCATTCGCCGTCGTCGCGACGAAACCCACATGGTGGATCGATTGTTTCTCCAGCCTGTGAGTGAGGCCATGAATGGGATCGCCAGGTTTCTTGCGGGCATGCATCACGGGCGCCTGAATGCTTACGTGGCCTATGTGCTTGGATTCTTGCTGATTATTCTTTTCCTGTACCGCGCGTCGTAGAAAGCGATCTTTGTCGGAGGAGGAGGACTAAGGGTGCAAGACACAACCCCTACTTTCGCAAGCTGCTCGTTGGCTTCGATGCTTCTCCGCAGGCCGAGAGGGCCGTCGAAGTTGCAATGCAGCTTTCTGAGTGTCTGGATGCGGAGGTGGTGGTCTTTGCAGTCGCATGGCTGCCGAAACCGGCAACGATGGTAGAGGTCCATGCGATCTTGGACGGCTTAAACATGAAGACTGAGATTGTAGTTGGTGATCCTGCAGGACAGATCATTCACCGCGCAGAGGCCGGCGGGCGTGGGCTGGCACACTTTTCGGCATACGGTGGGAACCATGCTGGCGGAGATGGGCGAACACCAGCTCACCATCCGCGACTTTGCGGCACAGCAACCTTCATGTCACGAACAAGTACCTGCAGGCAACATCGAAGACCAAACGGCTGGCACAGGACAAGCTGGTCGACGCCATTCTGCCGACAGGTATTTTGCCGAAGACAAACCTGATCCAATGAAAGCTGTCTGTGAGCGTTTTCGGATGGGACCATTCTCGTCCGGCGCTTATCGTCCCCTAACATCCCCTGATTTGCCGGATGCTAGGGTTGCAAGTGCCTGAAAAGAATTGGCGGGGACGACGGGACTCGAACCCGCGGCCTCTGCCGTGACAGCGCTGCGTGAATAGGTTTTACAACGACTTACAGAACCGCGGGGACTGCCAAAATACGCGCAAGTCGTGCAAGACATCATCTTTTGTGGGTTGAGTTGTGGGTTGAGAAATCCGGCAGTTTGGCCCCTGCCCGCTCCCGCCAGCGGTCAACGTTGGGTCGCGCTTGGGGTCGCCACCGCAGAGGTGACTTCGTGACCGGCCACCGCGTCGTACTCGAAGCGCTGGCCTTCGTCGTTGGTGTAGACGAAGGTCTTGGCCCGGACTGCGCGAATGGCAGCCAACATTCTTGCGTCGGAAATGTTAGCGTGAAATCTCATGGCGCTGGCTCTCTCCGAGTGAATGATAAGAGTGTCTCCGGAAAACTCTGCATAGCCAGCAACTCCGTTTTTTACAAAACCGTTGCGTTGCCACTCGATAAATTGCTGCCTAGCGAGCGCAGTCGGGAGTTCTCCGGGGCAAACGCCAGATGTTACGATTTTTCCGTTTACCTGCCACGTGAAGTTTTCGCCCGGATGCGCGTCGCAGTACTTCCGGATACGCGACGCACCCTGCTTGGCCTGTCATCTATTACAAACTTAACAGCCGATACGAAACTGGACGAGGGACTCACCGCTACCGCAACGGGGTCCGACTTCAACAAAGAATCGGCCCTCCGCGACATTAAAGCCCTTTCCGACGCAGCGAAGGATTTTCCCGAATTGTTGAAGGCCGAAGCTGCCGCCATTGTCGCGGGCCTTGAGAAACTGGAAGGTGATCCCGCCCTGCTTTCCGCCTTGCAGCGCTGATCTGCTCATGCAAGGCTGTCAGCTTCAACCTCAAGCCCAAAGCTAAGTAGGCGAACGCCTAGGACTTGCTATCGTCTCAGCATGAAGCCTTCCTGTAGAGGAAACTTTTCATGATCCAAATGTCATTTGAACCCACGACCGCTGTCCACAAACGACAATTCTGGACAGAGGTCGAGTGGGCAGAGGTCGTGGCAAGGATAAGGGCACAATAAGCCGTTCCCAGGGTGTCCCAGGGCGCCTACAGTAGCCATCCGTTGCGCCTGGTTTCAATAAGTTACGGGTTTCCCCTCGGCTGTCACGGCAGCGGTCGCGCGTTTTAGCCCCGCTGTCCCCGCCTTCAACAGTCGTGGTGCCGATCCTGTCCGGCGGATGAGGGCACGATTCTCTTCATCGCAGAACGGTTTCTCTCTCCTTTGCTTGGCGAGTAGCGGTTGGGGGGAGCAGAGTCCGGTTCAATGCGTGGTTAGAATCTTGGCCATATCTTGCGGAGACAAGAGTTACTCATGTCAAGCTTCGTCGGACGAATGTGATCCCAAACGAGGTATTCTAATGAGCGACGAACTCCTCGGCGCTGAGTCGGCACTGATGGCGCGCGAGTGTGGCCCTCATAAGGCTGCATCTTTCATCCTGCGAGTTCCAATTTTCAGCGAGTGATGTGGCGAATGCCTGCATCTCTTGGCCTCACAGTATGGGGCTAACCGTTATGGATAGAGGATGACTGTGCGGCCGGCTAACGTCCGTGGCCCCCAGATTACTACGACCGCGGCGGCCAAAATGGCCGTGATCATACCTGTGACATGCGGATCGAAAAATGAACCTCGGATCGGGAACAGTTGCCAGGTCACATTGATTGTAGTGTGGAAGAGAGCCGCAGCGAATACGCTCTTACACGTGTTGTTGTACAGCCAGACAATGATCACGCGTAACGCAACTGTCCAAAGAGACCACCACGCGATCCACTCCAATGACCGGTGCGCCTGGAACAGCGCCACGTAGTGGAAAACGGACCAAGCCAAGCCCACGAGAATACTGGCCAGGAGCGCACCTAGGCGATTCTGTATCGGGTCGATCACGTAACCCGACCATCCCAGTTCTTCCAGAAAAGCGCCGGTGAAAAAAACAGCGCAGAGGAGCAGTGACGGAAAAAGTGCAATGTGGGGAGTAGGAACCGGCGTTCCGGTCCACCGCATCACGCCGAGCGATAACGTCATGATTCCCGGCATCAGAAACAGGATGGGCGCGTACCAAATCTTCTCCCTGATCCGCCGGTAGTCGGAGGCCCCTTTGAGCAGCGCTTTTGCTCCCGCAGCCCCATCGTCCCGGTAAACGAGAATCAGAGCGGCCGTCGCCGGACAGACGGCCATGAGCGAAGCCACCGGCAGTCCTGGTAAAAGCTGGATTCTGGTGACTGCGCCGATCAGGAGAAATGGGATCGCCAGTGCAAAGACCAGCAGGAAGAAGGCCACAGGCGACCTGCCCTTCATCCATCCTTTCGTCGCTCCGGCCGCGATAGTCATGCGCAATACGAACCAAACGCTCTCGATTACTCATTTTCGCACTTCACAATAAGGAGAAGACTGGCGACCCGCATGTCCGGTGGTGTGGCAGGGGAGGAGAGGCGACTCCCCCTATGCCGATCGCCTGCCCGTTTACCCGCCCTGTTGCAATGGTCCAGCCATTCGGCAGGACTGGCAATTCTGGCCCGACGGACGCTTACCGACTTTGCGTGCGGCTCTCTGGTTCGAAATCGTGGCATACCGCCTGATGCGATATTAAAATACGTATTTGCGTACTAAATTATGATACCATCCTCGATATCTAGGAATATATAAAGTGTTTACAGGTGATCCGGATCTCTATATAGTACGCTATAGCGTAACATATTTGAAATTAACGGAGCTTCAGTATGGCTTTACCGCAGGATTTCGCACGCCATTCGCAGGGACTCGGAATCCTCCGAAATCCGTGGATTCTGGGCATCACGCTCCTTACCGGGTTGCTGCACCTTGCGGTAGCAGGCCGGTACGACATCTTTCGGAACGAGCTTTACTTCATCGTTTGCGGGCGCCATCCCGCCTTCAGTTATGTCGATCAGCCGCCGCTGGTGCCTCTTTTGGCTGCCCTGACGCAAATCTTCGGCATCCACGTATGGCTACTCCGTTTGCCAGCCGTGATTGCGGCGGCAGCATTGGTTCCGGTGACGGGGGACCTTGCTCGGCGCCTCGGGGGTAACACGGCTTCGGCCATTTTCGCGGCAGCAAGCGCTGCGCTTGCCCCGGCGCTTATCGGAATGACAATAGCCACGACTACGGCCACTTTCGAGCCCATCGCCTGGACCCTGTGCGCCTATGCCCTGGCGCGGGCAATTATCGACGGCGAGGATCGCGCATTCTTGTGGGCGGGCATCGTCGCCGGCCTTGCCATGGAAGCGAAGTACGGAATCGCCTTCTGGCTCATAGGACTTGCTGTCGGCCTCTTGCTTACCGAGACTCGGGCAGCATTCTTTAGGCTTCGGTTTTGGCAGGGCTTTTTCATCTGCACCGCAATTGCCCTTCCGAGTCTTCTCTGGCAAACGGTGCACCACTGGCCTTTTCTTGAACTCATTCATAACAAAAATCTCGCAGGAGCGAACCTTACAGGCGCACCGCTGCATTTCGAGATTGGACAGATTCTGGCGTTGAATTTGGTGCTCTGGCCGTTGTGGGCGACCGGGGTTGTTGCGCCTTTCATTTCAAAGAGGCTCGCCAAGGCGCGATTCCTGTCGATCGCCTTCATCGTTGCCACTGTTCTTGTCTTCGCAACTGGCGGAAAGGACTATTATTTGTTCCCCGTCTACCCTGCGATGTTCGCCGTCGGCGCTGTCGCCTGCTCCGGGTTGCAAAAATGGATTCTCAGCACTTGGCTCGCGGTTGCCGCATTACAAACACTCATCCTTGCGCCATTGGTCCTTCCGATTCTCAGCCCACCGGACCTCGCCGCGTATCTTGAGGCTCCGCATATGAGACCTCCCCCGGATGAGGCGGCCGCCGTCGGAGCTCCGCTCACTCAAGTATTTTCCGACGAGCTTGGATGGCGCGATCTTGAACATCATGTCGCCGCCATATATCGCTCGCTTCCGCAAAGCGAGCAGCGACGAGTAGCGATCTTTACGTGGAATTATGGCGAGGCCGCGGCGATTGATGTGTATGGCCGCGCCGACGGCCTTCCCGCGGCTATCTCTGGCCAAAATCAATACTATTTGTGGGGACCGCGGGGCCACGATGGGAGTGTGATGATTGTCGTCAATGGCGACCCCGAGCGCTGGCAGGGGCTTTGTCGCAATTTGGATGTCGCCGGGACCTTCGGTGTTCCGTATGCGATGCCCTACGAAAACGGTCGTCCCATTTTCCTTTGTCGAGGACTTCGCAGCGATTTGTCAGCTATTTGGTACCAATTCAAACGCTATCAATAGGAGATGGTAACAATGCGTGAGCGGTTGGCATATTTGGGCAGTAGCTTAAGGGATTGGCTATGGTGACAGAGCCTGAACAAGTCAGTAACGAAGGACAAACTGCGACAACCGTCAGGCGAAGCGTGACACATCTGGCACGGAGGCTGCGCCTGGAGCGAGTCCGACATGGAGTGAGCGCGTCCAAGCTCATCGTGATCGGACACCTCCTGCGCAACGGCGTCATGACCGCGAAAGAACTCGCGGCCCTGGAGCACATCCAGCCTCAGTCATTAACCCGGATCCTAGTGGACCTCGAAGAACGGGGCCTGATTCGTCGTGAGCAAGCTGAGGCCGATCGCCGCCAAGTGCGCATCGAGATTACGCAAGAAGGGCGCGAGATTCTGGTGCGAGACTCGGAGCGCCAAGACGCATGGCTTTCGCGCGTCATGGCGTCCGTCTTGACCGAAACGGAGCGCGACATCCTCAACATTGCCGCTCGACTCTTAACCCGCTTATCCGAGGCGCCTCCGCTGCACAGCGACACGGCGCCGAACGGAGAAGTCGGCAGCGCGCACGGCACGTCCAACGCCGCGAACGAAGCTGCATCCTGAGGAATTGCCATGGGAACGTCAAGAATGATCGGGTCGATGCGCTCCTTCAGACAGGACGCATCGGTATTGAAACAAAAAGTGAAACCCGGAACCGCGCGGCGAATGCTGCGGTTCGCAATTCCGTATGCCGGCATTCTCGCGCTCTTTCTTGTGGTCGTCATTCTTGACGCGGCCATCGGAGTCGCCAATCCACTGATCTACCGTGTCATCATCAATGACGGCATTCTTCGGGGCAATGCTCCGCTCATCATCCGACTTGCAATCTTGATTGCAATTCTCGGCGTCTTCGACAGCGCGTTCGGCCTGGCTCAGTCGTACTTGTCCGCGCAAACGGGGGCGCGCATCGTTCTCTCCCTGCGCACCAAGCTCTTCGATCATATTCAGCAAATGCCATTGGCATTCTTTACGCGCGCGCGGACGGGAGCTCTCGTCAGCCGATTGAACTCCGATGTCAGCGGCGCACAAAGCGCGTTTACCGACATTCTCTCGAATGTTGTCGGTAACCTCGTCACTGTGGTCCTGGTCCTGGGGGCAATGTTTGTCCTTTGCTGGCAAATCGCGCTTGCGGCTCTCATCCTGCTTCCGCTCTTCATCCTTCCAGCTCGTATTTGGGGACGTAAGCTTCAGCAGATCACGCGGGAAAGCTACGACCTGACTGCCGCGATGAACAGCCTCATGATCGAGCGTTTTAATGTCGCCGGTGCGCAGCTCGCAAAGCTCTTTGGCCGCCGCGAGGACGAGACCAAGGCATTTGAGGCGAAAGCTACGCGGGTCTCCGCCATAAGCGTGAAGCGCTCGATTTATGGCCGACTCTTCTTCACTGCTCTCATGCTCACAGCAGTCTTCGCGACCGCGCTCGCCTACGGCTGGGGCGGCGTGCTCGCAGTGAGGCACCAGCTTGACGTCGGCACGGTCGTGGCCTTCGTTTCTTACCTGGTTCGACTCTACGGCCCGCTGGCTGGGCTTTCGAACATTCAGGTCAGTATCATGACAGCGCTCGTCTCGTTTGAACGCGTCTTTGAGGTGCTCGATCTCCGTCCGATGATCCAGGAGAAGCCGAACGCCATTGCGATTCCGGATGGCCCCGCGCGGATCTCGTTCGATCATGTCTCTTTCCGCTACCCAACGGCGTCGGAAGTCTCTCTGGCATCGCTCGAAGCCGTAGCTATCCCGGATCAGACACCTGGAAAGACTGTGCTTTACGACATCACGTTTGGCGCCGAACCCGGACAGCTTGTCGCCCTGGTTGGGCCTTCGGGCGCCGGAAAGACCACCATCACTCACCTCGTCGCTCGCCTCTATGACGTGGAAAGTGGATCGGTCGCGATCAACGGTATCGACGTTCGCGATGTCAAGCTCGATGACTTGCATCGGCGCATCGGTATCGTGACTCAGGACGCCCACCTCTTCCACGATACGATCCGCGCGAATCTTTTGTATGCGAAGCCTGCCGCAACGGATGAGGAACTCAACGAAGCGCTGCGCGCGGCGCAGATCCTGCCGCTTGTCGCATCACTGCCGGAGGGGCTTGAGACGCTTGTGGGCGAGCGGGGGTATCGTTTCTCTGGAGGTGAAAAGCAGCGTCTCGCGATGGCGCGCCTCCTCCTGAAAGCGCCCGAAATCGTCATTTTGGACGAGGCAACAGCGCACCTGGACTCCGAATCGGAAGCCGCAATCCAAAGAGCTTTGGAAATTGCTCTCCGCGGGCGCACTTCCTTCGTAATCGCGCACCGGCTCTCGACCATACTCAAGGCCGATCTCATCCTCGTCGTGCAGGAAGGACGCATCGTTGAGCGCGGCACGCATGTCGAACTATTGGAGCGGCTCGGCCTCTATGCGGAATTACATCGACTTCAATTCGCCCATACTGGTTAACGTGTCCGGTCGGTATGCTGGAGGCCCGTCGATCAAGATGGCCTAAGCAAATACTCAAGTGCTCCTCGCTTATTGCAGAAAGCTGGAGTTGTTGTTGATCGACGAATTGAATGCAGAGTTGACTGGGCCCTCAACCGTCTCCGCAAAGGCAACAGGCTCAAAAAAGGATCATGACAGTCGCCAAGGGCAAATCGCAAGTGGAAGACGGACGAGTTCAGCTCATCCACGAACATGTGTGCATAAACTGCGGCCAAGCCGTTAAACGGGAGGAAGTCGATAGCCGACAAGTAGCGTCCGGGATTTTCCACTGTCCGAAATGTGGTTTGGAAGGTCCACTGAATGTGGAGATTCGGAATATTGGCGAAGTCGATGTAAACGACAATGACTCAAAGGGGAGATGATCAAGCGGTCAAGGGTAGCTTGTTTTGGACTGGCCTCCGCAGGTTGTCCAGCTTTCGTCCCGCCGCTCTTACGAATTCATTTACCAGACGAGACTTGCTATCCGCGCGTGTTGCGAGATTTGTAACAAGCCGCAAACCGTCCTCAGCCAACGGCCGCATGGTGATACCGTGCTGTCCGAACACGTTTTTGCGCACCGGCCTTGGCTAGGAGCGTCTTGCCTCCACATGGTCCTGTCACACGACGGCATGGCATTCCTCACTCGAAATAGCTTTTCCATCGAGTCTTCTTTCTCCATGTGTGAAGATATCGAAATCTGTAGAAAAGTGGTTCCCATCCCGCACCGCAGGGCGAATTCAGGCTCGCAAATAGGCTAAGACAGCCCGCACGATCTCCTCCTTCACCTCTGTGAGGCGCAGGTTTGAGGGTCGGTGAAGCACCGCACCATGGCAAAGCGCCTCTACCATGTGGGTCACGATAAATACCATCTTGTCGAGATCGTGTCCCTTCTTCAGTTCACGTGAATGCGATGCAATCGCAAGTCGGAAAGCGCCATGAAAGCGCACGGCAAAAGCCCGTGTTCCATCGGCCCGGTGCGGAACCTCCGTGAACAGCAACTCATACAGTTCGGGGTCGCTGGCATGGGCGTTCACCATGGCCTCAACCAACACCCGGACCAAAGTATCCAACGAGGAAGCAGCATGTTCGACGAGGCTGGCCTGGATCACACGGTCAATCTCTTCCACGTGCCGTCGATGCAAGGCTACAAAAATGGCGCGTTTGTCAGGGAAGTATTGGTATACGGAGCCGATGCTTACCCCCGCTACTTCCGCGATATGGTTTGTTGTGATGGCACCAAGACCTTCGCGTTTCAGAATTCGAATCACCGCATCGAGGATTGCCTCGACCGTCTGGCGCGCTCGCCGCTGTTTCGGTTTGCGCCGGCCATCCGTCTTTTCGGCTGCTGCTTTCATCGAAGCAAGTCTACACTGAATGTGAGCAGATATATATATTCTAGTCACTACTTCGTGAAATCACTGCATCAAAGGCACGACGTAAATGCGAGTAGACAAGTACACAGCCGAGTTCTAATCTCAGATCAGTAATGTGAGCTAACGTTCAACATCATATTATGCATGTTCATTTCAAGGAGATACTCGTGACATATCTCATTACCGGCGCCACGGGAGACGTTGGCTCGAAAGTTGTCAGACAATTGATCCAGCGCGGCGACCGGCCGCGGATTTTCGTGCGCAATGCCGAGAAAGCACATTCTCAATTTGGCGATAGGGTCGAGGTTTTTGTCGGCGATCTCGCCGATCCGGTCTCGCTGACCGCCGCGCTCAAGAGCGTTGATGCGCTCTTCCTCGTCAACTCCGGCCCGCGGATTCCGGAACTGGACGAGCTCGCCGCTAACGCAGCCAAAGCGGCAGGCGTAACCCATCTCGTTAAGCTCTCATCCCTCGATGTGGAGCAACATTTGGCGCTGGGCAGGTGGCACGAGCGGGGCGAAGCAGCGATTCGCGCGAGCGGCATACCATCATTTACCTTTGTGCGCCCCACGGGTTTCATGACGAACTTGCTGGCATGGGCGCACTCCATCAAAGCGGAAAGCGTGGTTCGCGCTTCGACAGGAGATGGCAAAAGACCATTCATTCACCCCGAAGACATCGCTTCTGTCGCAGTGCGCGCGCTGACGACGTGCGAGTATGCCGGAGAAGCCCTTGCGATCACTGGACCGGAAGCCCTCAGCTATACCGAAATAGCATCGAGGATCGCGTCTGTGATCGGGAAGCAGCTCAGGTTCCAATCGATCTCAGACGAGGAGGCCGGCCAACGGTTCTCCGCGACCGGCGCGTCGCCGGACGAGATAGTTGCCCACATCGAGCTTTGGCGTGCGATTCGCGAGGGGCATCTGGCGACCATCACGGACGGCGTTCAACGCGTTCTCGGCAGAGAGCCGATCGGCCTCGATCAATGGCTCAGCGAAAACACTGCTTCGTTCCGCTGACCCGATCAGAGCGCGCTTCATACGCGAGCGACGCCGCAGTTCAATCTAGCTAGGACGACCGTGGCTAAAGATGACATAAAAGCGGACAGTGAACCCCATTTCATGCACGTGCATGTGTGCACACATTGCGGATATGTACTCCGGCGAGAAGAAGTCGATAGTCGCCAAGTAGCATCAGGGATGTTCCACTGCCCGAAATGTGATTTGGACGGTCCGCTGAACGTGGAGATTCGTGAGGTTGCCGAACCTGATGCGCGCCGCAGTGGCTTGGACCGGAGCGAATCAAGCGGTTAAAGGTAGCTTGTTTTGGACCGGCCTCCGCAAACTATCCAGTTTTCGTGCCACCGCTCTTACAAATTCATTCACCAGGCGAGACTTGCTAGCTAACTGTGAATGTAGCGTAAGCGCTGCACATCACTGGTTGACCCGATCGTGCGCCTGCGCGTCGATCTGACTGAGGCGATTATCGACTGCCTGCTGATCGACCACCATTTCGGTGGAGCATTCATCGCTGTGCCCGGCGCGGCAGTACTTCCTCTCGGTCATCGGCGGGTGCAGTAGAACCATATCTCTTTGGTACTGCCGGACCTTTTCAATGTCGTCGGCTCCGATGGCCATGAAAATATCCTGACCATCGGGCGATATAAGCAGCCTGGCGTTCAAACGATTGGCGAGATCCTTATTAACCGGCGTTCCTATTCCCTTCTCGTAAGCCTGCTGCAAAAAATAATCTCCCCATCGGTCATTCTTTGAATTCGACAGCAGGAAAAAGTTATAGGCCACCTTGGGATCTTTCGCCCTCCCCCACCCCATCATGCACGAGACGCCAAGCAGAACAAGTGCGTGCACATTTCCCATGTCCGCGCTGTGATCTATCCAGCAGTAACCGCGCTTGAAGTCCGCCGCCCTATAGGCGAACTTGCCGATTTCGAGGGCATCTTCGGCGCTCATTTTGGAGGATCTGTCGCACGGCATTTTGGCTTCGTCCGGTGTCAGCGCTGATTCCGGCTGCAGGATCGCACGCACATCATCGGGAAAATTCGCAAACGCCTCGGAAGCTTCGGGCGGGATCTCTATGTGATGCGGAGTCCCTGCCCCGCCCCCCGCCGTGTTTACAACGACGGCTGGGGATGCTGTATCCATCGTCCCCGGCGTCATGATGGTCGCATACCAGTCCACGGTTCCGGATGGATACAGGCCGCCCGGCCAGACCCAGGTGAATCTCCCTTCGATGCGGTCACCCTTGCGCACTCCGGTATAAAGGCCCTTGATGCCTTTGCCTGGACCGCTCGTATCCTCACGGCGAATGGAAATCCCGCCGGCATCGAAACGCTCGACAATCAGAGTTGCAACCGGGCCGGTCTGCCATTTCCCGGTGCCCTGCTTTCCCTGAAACGACCATGTGCCACAGCTGTCGGGCTCGCATTGCAGCATCGACGCGGGTATCTCAGATGATTTCTGCGCAGAGATTGAACGTGGGCAGAGCAGCGCTGCTGCAGCCAGCAGCAGCAAAGACGGGAACTTCAGCGATTTCTTCACCCGGCACCCCCCGGTCGATTTCGCTTCTACAGGTACGTTACGTTTTGTCTGACTACGATACGTCTGTAGACGTGCAAGAATTGTATCCCACACACTGCTCCTGATGCAAAAGGTGCTCGAAGCACTCGCAACCAGAATCAGGGACCTGCGCACGAAGCAGGGATACAGTCAGGAAGCTTTCGCAGATCATTGCGGCCTGCACCGGACGGCGATGAGTCTTCTCGAACGGGGACAGCGCGCCCCTACCCTGCGTACGCTCCTTATACTTTCGTGGGGTCTCAAGACGCCACTCGCCGAGCTGGTCAAGGGCGTTGATAGCGGCATGAAGTCTCCGCCCAAATCGCGGACACGGGGAAAACCTATAAGCGCCGGAGTAATACTAGGCCACATCACGCCGCGTTAGCGGGGTGATGCGGCGGAGAAAAACTAGACCGCCGGATTCTTGTTTCACGAGGGACGGCCGGCTGCGGGGGTAACGGAAGTGGTTCGGTTCCGTTGAGCCGACGGCCGCGATCGTGGAACACCGGAGGGATGTACTCCGTGGAGATCTATGGGCGTGTGCGGCGAGCGGTTCTGGTGGAGGGCCGAAGTCAACGGTCGGTGGCGCGAGAGTTCGGACTAGCGCGCGTAACGGTACGCAAGATGTTGGGGTATTCGGTTCCGCCGGGCTACCGGCGGAAAGAACCGGCGAAGCGGCCCAAGCTGGGGCCGTGGGTGGGCGTGATCGACGCCATTCTCGAACAAGACAAGAGCCAACCTGCCAAGCAGCAGCATACGGCGAAGCGGATCTTCGATCGGCTGCGGGCGGAGCACGCATTCCCCGGCGGCTACACGATCGTGAAGGACTACGTGCGGGTCGCGACGCAGCGCCGCCGGGAGATGTTCGTTCCGCTGACGCATGCTCCGGGCACGGCGCAGGCCGATTTTGGCGAGGCACTGGTGATCGTCGGTGGCGAGGAGCGCAAGGCGCACTACTTCGCGATCGACCTGCCGCACTCCGACGACTGCTTCATCCGGGCGTTTCCGGCGGAGACGACGGAAGCGTTGCTGGAAGGTCACGTTCAGGCCTTCGCCTATTTCGGCGGCGTGCCCACTACGATTCTGTACGACAACACGAAGCTGGCGGTGGCGCGGATTCTGGGAGATGGTACCCGGCAGAAGACGCGGGCGTTTTCCGAGTTACAAAGCCACTATCTGTTTGCCGAGAAGTTCGGACGACCGGCCAAGGGCAACGACAAAGGCAACGTGGAGGGCTTGGTGGGCTATGCGCGGCGCAACTTTCTGGTGCCGGTGCCGCGTTGCGAAAGTTGGGAGGCATTGAACGCGTACTTACTGGAGCAATGCCGCCAGCACCGCGAGCAGCGAGTTCGTGGCGAGCAGGAAACCATCGGAGAACGCTTTGCGCGCGACCGGGCGGCGTTTCTTCCTCTGCCGGCCAGCGAGTATGAAGCCTGCGAGAAGCGCGTGGCCCGAGTGAGTTCGCTGTCGCTGGTGCGCTATCGCACGAACGATTACTCGGTGCCCACCGAGTACGGGCATCGCGATGTGCTGGTGAAGGGTTACGTGCACGAGGTGGCGATCGTCTGCGGCAGTAAGGTGATTGCGCGCCACCGGCGCAGTTACCAGCGCGAAGATATGGTCTTCGATCCGCTGCACTATCTCGCCTTGCTGGAGCAGAAGGCACGGGCGCTGGACCAGGCGGCACCGCTGCTCGGCTGGGAGTTGCCGGATTGCTTCGCTCGCTTGCGGCGGCTGTTGGAAGCGCGCTTGCACCAGCGGGGCAAGCGCGAGTATGTGCAGGTGCTACGTCTGCTGGAGACATTTTCCCTGCCGGAGGTTGGAGCGGCTATCAGCGATGCGCTGCAACTGGGTACGCTCAGCTTCGACGCCGTCAAGCATCTGCTGCTGTGCCGCATCGAGCGGCGTCCGCCGCGGTTGGACCTGGAGAACTATCCGCATCTGCCCTTGGCCGACGTACGAACCACGCAAGCCGCCGACTACATGGCTTTGCTTTCGGCGCAGAGGGTCCCCTCGGAGACATCCCGTGGGGAGGTGACGCGATGAGCGATCTCGCCATGCCCTCAGGGAACGAGACGCCCCAGGTGTTGCTGGAACATCACCTGAAGCAATTGCGGCTGCCGACTTTCCTGCGTGAGTACGACAAAGTGGCCCGCCAATGTGCGGCGGAGGGCGTGGATTATCCGCGTTATCTGCTGCGCCTGACGGAACTGGAACTGCTGGATCGGGAGCGGCGGGCCACCGAACGCCGCATTTACCAGGCGCGTTTCCCGGTGGTCAAGAGCCTGGACACTTTCGAGTTCCTGGCCATTCCATCGTTGAACAAGGCGCTGGTGCTGGAGCTGGCGCGCTGCGAGTTTGTACTGCGGCGCGAGAACGTGCTGTTGCTGGGCAACTCCGGCACCGGAAAGACTCACCTCGCGCTAGCCCTGGGTTTATCGGCCTGCCAACGCGGCCATCGCGTGCGCTTTACCACCACCGCCGCCATGGTGCACGAGTTGATGGAAGCGAAGGACGAGAGACGGCTGCTGCGCTATCAGAAGCAGATGGCCAGCTACGAACTGCTGATCGTCGATGAGCTGGGTTTCGTGCCACTATCCAAGTCCGGCGCCGAACTGCTGTTCGAGGTCTTCAGCCAACGCTACGAACGCGGCTCGACACTGGTGACCAGCAATCTCCCGTTTCAGGAGTGGACCGAAGTTCTCGGCTCAGAACGGCTGACCGGCGCGCTCTTAGATCGGCTCACTCACCACGTCCACATCTTGGAGATGAACGGCGAGAGCTACCGCCTGAAGCAGAGCAAACGCAAGCGAGGCTCACCGCCGAACTCCTAATCCGCCCCGCCCGCCTCGACTCTCGCCCGCTACCCCGCAACGGCGAACACGCCTCGGGGAGGAGGACGTCTTCCGCTCCGGCCTAAACGCGCCGCCTTTCAGGCGGCGCAGGCCTCCGCTCCAGACGCCCTCCTCCCCGACAATCCCTTATCTCCTACCAGCTCCTCTGGTCTATTTTTACTCCGCCTCTGTGGTCTGCTTTTACTCCGCCCTTGACAACCGTTTCAAGAAAAATGGATAAAGCTCTTCCCCAGGGAGGGACTGCTACGAATCAACCCACTCCGCAAATGTTATAACAATCTCGTCTACACGAAACAAAGTATTTGTTCGTTCGCTACCTAACAGACTCAGCTCAGGTGTTTCGCTCAAAATCATAGGTGTTTCAAGAGCCGGAAGTGGGGTGTACACGGCCCAGAATCCGCGCATCGAACCTTACTGGATCTGCAAGAAAAGAAAAGGAGTGGAACTGAGCGAAAAGACAAGATCGAAGAACCAGAAAACACATCGAAAGCAGGATCTTAAGCGCACTGATACCCACGGAACCGCGATAGAGAATGCCATCCTGTTGAAGATTCCGCAGGCGGAATACGATGTGATCCGGCCACACCTGGAATTCGTGAAAGTTGGAAGCCAGCAGAGTCTACACAGGCCCGGGCAACGGCTAGAGTACGGCTACTTCCCAAACCAAGGTATGGTGTCAATTGTCATCGAAATCAGCGATGGCAGAACTCTGGAAGTTGGCGTCGTTACCAGACGAGGTTTTGCAGGGGAATCGTTGGCATTTGGCCAAACGACAAGCCCGTACCGTATGATCTGCCAGCCGCCGGGAGATGGGTTTCGCGTAAAGGCTGAGGTGCTCCGCGATATCCTACGCGTGAGTCCGGATCTCCAATCTCGATTGAGTCGCTACGTTCGGTTCCAGTTCCTGCGAGTGTCTCAAATTGCCGCCTGCAACCGCTTCCACGAAGTTGAGCAGCGCCTGGCCCGCTGGCTTCTCATGAGCCAGGACAGAATTGGCTCTGAGGTTCTGCCCTTTACCCATGAATTTCTGGCGAGCATGCTAGGGACCGGACGAGCCATCGTTAGCATCGCAGCTTCAGTTTTGCAGAAGGCCGGCCTCATTCAATACAGACGCGGAACGGTGAAAATTCTGGACCGGGCGAGCCTGGAAGATGCCGCTTGTGAATGCTATAGGGTAATCAAGCAGTTCGAAGCCGAGATCGAATGGAATGCGGAATCGGGCCGGGACCACGATAACAACCGCGTGATGGCGGTCTCTCCTCGACCGCACCTTTAAGTTTATTTTGATCGGCGATTGACCAACCTTTAGGTTGGTCTAAGATATCTAATCGTTCTACCGCGGTGGCGATTGCCGTGCGGCGTCAACTACCCAACCCCGCCCGTCCCGAATGGTCACGCAAGGTCGAGGCCCTCAGGCATCGTCTGTCCCATAGCCAAAGTAGCCTCGCTCACGAGCTAAACACTTCTGCGATGACAGTTTCCCGTTGGGAACGGGGTGCCCAGGAGCCTCCTGCCGCTCTCTATATTCAGCTTGGAAATCTCGCCGGTGATCCCGAATGCTGGTATTTTTGGGAACGCGCCGGGCTGCACACCGCCGATCTCATGCGTGTCCTTCCCGCAGCGAGGCTCCGCCCCAGCGCGACTCGACTGTCTCCCAAACTAAAGATCATCCACGCCGGCGCCACCGAACGTTTGACGAAGCAGCGCCAGCTCGTTGTTGTTCCCTTATTGCCGGTGAACGCGGGAACTCATGCAACAAAAGGAGACTCCGTCCCAAGATTGGATCAAGTCCCGCCTGAATCTATGCTCGCCGCGCCAAGCGAGTGGTGCCCGAACCCAGCGTTTACAAGCTGCCTACGTGTGAAGGGGAATTCGATGGCCCCCTCAATTCAGGATGACTACATCATCGCTGTCGATGCTGCGCAAGTGGAGCGCTCGAAGCTATACGGAAAGATCGTTATCGCGTGGCATAAGGATAAGGGATTGATCGTCTCAAGACTCCAGCGTTTCGATGGCACCGAACTTCTCTTGCCGGACAGCCGCGAGTATGAACCGGTATCCCTAAGTGCGGATCGCAGCTGGCGGATTTTGGGCAAAGTTTTATGGTGGGTCGGCTTGGCAGCCTAGCTAAGCTGGAGGGCCTGAGAACGGAGTTGTGGGTGTGTCAGGGCCCGGGTCGTTGGCGCATTGTGTGGACGATAATTAAGACGTGAATGGCAATAGCTGCTCCCGCGCCGGTCATATGCATCAAGAAAGTCCCGCCGCCAGCCTGCTGAATTGCGGCGATACCGTATCCGCCTAGTGGAAGGAACAAGACGATCGCGGTTCCCAGTCCTGGGTTGTAGCCTCGGGAAATGACCGCCTGGATGACGTGAATGGTGCCATTCACGAGAACTAGATAGATTGCGACAAGTCCGAACCCAGCGCTCACCGTCACTGCCAGTGCCAGAGATATCCCGATGACGCCCCACACTCCGGGCACGTTAATGACGAAGACAGCCAACGGTGAGAGTCCTACTCTTCGCTTCCCAATCTTCTGATTGACGAACAGTCTGAACCGATCGTTGTCGTGCTCCTCGTATTGGTGGACCATGTAAACCGGTAGGCAGAGAAACGTCGTCACGAGCGAAAAAGTCCAAGAGTGCACGAGGACAGGAGTCAGCAAAAGCAACAATAAACCGGCCAGGAACCCACCGTAGACCCAGTTGGCGATTAATCGGGCGAACATTTGCCCCTCCCCCTCGAAACCCTCGCGTAACGGATTTCTTGACTGCCCTCGTCTAAAGCGAAGGTTACTCTATCTTGGTAGCGATAGCCGATACCCCCCGCGTCGAATCGATCATTGGTTTTGGGGTCGGCCTAGCTGTGTTCCGTAGTCAGCCCTCCATAGAGTGCGGCAAAACCGGAAGCTAAATCTGGCGCGCAGGGACGCTGCGTCTTGACCCCGGGACGTCCTCCCAAAGCGACGCTCAGTTGCCCGCCAACCGCCGAGGACGTGCTTATGCGCACGGTCGCTAGCTAAAGAAGGAGCGGTCTCCTCCGATACCGCCCTGCAAGCTAGAAGGATTGTGAGAACCTCGCCTCCAGAAATTCGCCCAGCTTGGCTGTAACCTTGAACTGTGGAATGGCCTCTAGTTCCTTGAATGCGGAAGTGAACGCGTTGGAGAGACTCCAGATTGTTCGCGGTTTGAAGTCCTCGTATTTTGGCTCGAAGTAGAGGTCATGCACTATGCGAGCAAGGTGTTTCGGGGCTTCGAGTTTGTCTTCCACGAAGGCTTCGTAGATAACCACCTTTGCTGTGACGTCGGTGAGTTCACTTCTCTGCCACACTTCCACCTGCTTGCGCATTGGTTCAAAGTTTCGCTGCATCTGATCCACTCCCACTGAAAGGCAGTCTACGAGTGAGAACGACTTCGAGTGCTTTGCAAGTACTGGAGTAAACACTGCTGTAACGCAAAAGGCAACTTCCATTTTGAACGCAGCGTGAGGTATCGCCAGGAATGACGATGAACCTCAAGAAGTACTTGCGTTGTGACGTATACAGGCGTACTTATACGCCATATGCCTCGAGCCAGCCATATCCAAAAGGCCGAACGGCTCAACTTGGCCCGCACCCTTCTGCAGCGGTATCCGCATTGGCCCGAGGCCGCCCAGCAATTGGCGCGCAATTGCTCCATCTCCAAGCGTCAGGCCTATCGCTACCTCGAGCGGGCACAGCGACTCAAGCACCCAGTTCCGGTCGGCGATGTCAAAGTGTCCTTCACCGTCAAGCTTTCGCGCCGTCTGGTAGGGCGACTCCGCGCCTACGCCGCATCGACCGGATTGACCTTGAGCGAGATCGCCAGCCGTGCCTTCTCGGCGGTCCTGCAACGCGGGGGAGGTCGTGGCTGAGCCGACGCCCCGTCAGTCACGAACCGTGCATCTGGAATACCGCTTCGACCGATTATTGCCGGACAAGTTGGCTCAGGCCTACGATCTGCTCGCGTCGGACCGGTGCTGGTCGATGGCTCCAAGCCCGCAGCCCGCAGGCTGCCAGGAGGTGGTGAATGAACAAACCGGCCGCCCTCTACGCCCGTGTGTCCTCCGATCGGCAAAAGGAGAACCACACCATTGCCAGCCAGGTAGCAGCGTTGATGCAATTCGCCGAGACCAACGGATACCTGGTCCCGTCCGAGTGGCAGTTCCAGGATGATGGCTATAGTGGCGCCACCTTGGTCCGTGCTGGTTTGGAGGCATTGCGGGACCTCGCGGCGGCGGGTGAGATCCAAACCGTTCTTGTCTACTCTCCTGACCGCTTGAGTCGCAAATATGCCTATCAAGTGCTGTTGGCCGAAGAGTTGGCCCGCTGTGGAGTGGAACTGATCTTTCTAAGAGCGCCCTCTGGGGCTACTGCCGAAGATCAGTTGCTGGTCCAGTTTCAAGGGATGATTGCGGAATACGAACGGGCCCAGATTGCGGAGCGTTCTCGTCGAGGCAAGCGGCACCGCGCTCAGCAGGGCTCGATCAATGTGCTGTCGGGCGCGCCCTACGGTTATCGCTACGTGAAGAAGACCGATACTTCGGCGGCATACTACGAAGTGATGGAGTCCGAGGCCGAGGTGGTGCGTCTCATCTTCGATGCCTATACCCGGCAAGGCCTCAGCATTGGTGCCATCGCAGGCTTACTCAACCAACGCGAGGTGCCGACGCGGACACGACAGAGCCGATGGGAACGCCCCACCCTCTGGAGGATGCTGCACAACCCGGCTTACGCAGGCCACGCCTTCTATGGCAAAACCGAGCTTCGTCCGCGTCAGCGAATCACACGCCGCCTGCGCCAGCGTGGCCTGTGCAGCCGTGACAGTTCATTTCGGGAACGGCCTCATCAGGAATGGATCGAGATCCCCGTACGCGCTTTGGTGAGCGAAGTGACCTTCGCTCTGGCGCAAGAGCAATTCGAGAAAAATAAGAGGTTTTCTCCACGACGGACTATCGAACCATCCTTGTTGCAGGGGCTGTTGGTCTGTCAGCGTTGTGGTTATGGACTCTACCGAGCTTCCACGCGAACTTCCCAGCGCACGATCTACTACTATCGCTGCTTAGGACGGGATGGCTACCGGCATCTGAAGGGTGCGGTTTGCGACAACAAGCCGATTCGTCAGGATCAGCTTGATGCGGTAGTGTGGCAGGAGATTATGCGGCTACTGGAAGATCCCAGCTTGCTGCAGGCGGAGTTAGATCGCCGGCTGCACACAGCTCAAACCACTGATCCTCTGAAACGGCGCGAAGACGCGCTCCGTCGCGACCAAGCGCGCTTGACCAAGAGCATGGAGCGGCTGCTGACCGGGTACCAGGAGAACCTGATCACGTTAGAAGAGCTCCGCTGCCGCATGCCGGAACTGCGCAAGCAGCAGCGAGCGCTCGAAGCGGAATTGCAATCGCTAGAGATGACCGCTGTCGACCCAACCCGTAATCTGCGTCTGGTGGAAACCCTTGCCGAGTTTCGCACACGACTGCGCGCCAGAGGCAACGTCCTGGAAGTGACAGAGCGTCAGAGAGTCGTACGGCTGCTGGTGCAGGAGATCCTCGTGGGCGGGGACAACATCACAATCCGCCATTCCATTCCCATGCCGGCCTCTTCGCCCGACTCGAACCATGGAGTTCGGCCAAGCCGCGAACCGCCCAAGCCCAATACTGGCTCATGTTATCTTTTGCGTTCAAACAGTCAACACGCCTGCGACAATGTCTCCTAGCTTTGTTGTTCCGTCTGTTAAGGCGTTGCCATCCGCGACCCCGAACATTTCCGACTTGACAACACCAGGATTCGGCATATGGTGTTAAACAGAGCGAATTACGTCTTCTCCTCTTTCAGATCGCCTGAACTAAGGCAGCCCATCTGAAGTTTCCTCCTCTTAGTCTCACAAAACCCAGGAGGTTGACATGTTTTCTCGTCACGTTTCCATGCAACTGAAGCCCAATACGCGCGCGGAGTTTACTCAAACAATCGAGAACGAGATTCTACCCCTCCTTCGAAAACAGCACGGCTTCCAAGACGAAATCGTATTCGTCGCCCCCGGATCCGGAACGGAAGGGGTCGCCATCAGTCTTTGGGACAAGAAAGAGGACGCGGAAGCCTATCTCCGAGGCAGCTATCCAGAGGTGCTGAAGGCCCTGGCGAAAGTGATCGACGGTACGCCTGAGGTCCGAAACTTTGAGGTCGCCAACTCAACCCTGCAAAAGAGGCCTGCTCTCGTAGCAGCCTGAGGCAAGCAGACAGGCTTTCGCGTTCGGCTGGGGGCGGCCGATCCCGCCCCCTCACGAAAGAAACAATGAAGAGTCGAGGTTCAGATCTTTCTGGTGACGCCCGCTTCTCAAAGGTAACCCTGCTTTCCGAAACGCCCGCCTCCAGAAGGCTTGGAGGTGTAGTGTGCCCCAGCAATCGCCGCTTTCCTTTCCAATGGGCACGAAAAACGTGCTCATCATCGATGGCAACGAAGCGATGCAGCAGTTGCGCGCCCGTGTGCTGAGAAGCCGCGGAGTTCTGGTGCACACGGCCGAAAGCGTCACGGAAGCAGAGTTGCTTTGGGTGCCTGATTTTTTCGATTTGGTATTGCTGGACGTGCGCCAGCGATCCAAAGAAGCAGTGGAGTTCTGGAGAACGATTCGGCGCCAGCATCCAGGGCAGCGGATCAGTTTCCTGGTTGGACCCCCAACGTACCTGTCTCCAACCTGCGCCGACGAAATCATCGCCCGCGACGAGGTTCCTGAAGACTGGGTGCGGAGGCCAGGAATCCCGCTTGTCGCATAAGGCCTTACAGACCGATAGCAGCCAGATGGAGACAATAAATCAAGGAGAAAAAGTCCATGAAATCGGAGCTCTTGACCAAAAGAGACGCAGCTGTCGCGACTCCTGATGAGGAGAACGTGCGCGCTCGCGCTTACGAGCTGTATGAGGTGCGCGGCAGAATAG
Source organism: uncultured Acidobacteriaceae bacterium (assembly GCA_963785265.1). Classification (GTDB taxonomy): domain Bacteria; phylum Acidobacteriota; class Terriglobia; order Terriglobales; family Acidobacteriaceae; genus Acidiflorens. The sequence continues at coordinate 832,517 of CAWAUN010000002.1, forward strand.
ATGGCCATGCGGAAGAAGACTGGCTTCAGGCAGAAAGCGAAGTAGCAGGAGGCAACGGACTAAAAGCCGTCCCGGCCTCAATCTCAAAGATCACTGTGAAAATCGTTGGTGAAGCCTGACGAGTTGGACGATCACGTAGTGGAGAGCGATGCTCAAACCAGGAGATAAGCCATGACTAACATCTACGTCGGTAACTTAGATTTTTCCACTCACGAAGACCAGCTTCAGACATTATTCGCGGCGTACGGAGCCGTTAAAACAGTCACGACCGTCAATGATCGCGACACGGGTCAACCGAGGGGATTTGCGTTCGTTGAGATGACCAATGGTCGGGAGGCGCGAGATGCTATTCGCACCCTGAACGGTTCGGTCCACGGCGGTCGCGCTTTGATTGTCAATGAAGCTCGCCCTAAGCTCTACTGCAGTGGCGAACTCGGGTTACTTCCCAGTAGGGATCACCGGCGCCATCGTATCTAAACTGGAGACGATGTTGTAGGCCGTTCCTGCGAAAGTATTCGGGAAAATTCGACACACTATCAGACCGGCATGCCAAGCGAAACAGGGGGACTATGACTAAAGGCAGCTCTAAATCTCCGGACAGCGGAGCGTGGAGGGATTTGTACAAGGCTGCACTCTTTGAGGTTGATAAGACCAGAATCCCCGACCGCATTACGCGAGCAGAGGAAGCACTCGTGGTAAGGGCTCGGGAGTTGTTTCATATGGCCGGAGACAACATCGAAGAGGAACAAGTCCTGGATGACACGATGTACGCCTTGCATGCTCTGCGGAGCACATCACCAACTAGCCACTGCGTACCGCATCGCAGTGAGGCTGCTTAGGTCAACTCGCAGATGCTGTGCCATCCCTCTCCTGGGCTTTCCCCTGCGTGCACGTTTCGCCCGCGGCGTTTATTCGTGCACGTCGTTGAGAAATAACCTGAGCTTGCCGGAGCGTGAAGGCTGGCGCAGTTTGCGTAGAGCCTTGGCTTCGATCTGGCGAATGCGCTCGCGCGTGACAGCGAACGCCCGACCAACCTCCTCCAGCGTGTGCTCCGAATCGTCCTCCAGGCCAAAGCGCATCTTCATGATCTTCTCCTCGCGCGGAGTCAGGGTGTGCAGCACGTGAGAGGTCTGCTCCTTCAGGTTCACGTTGATGGCAGCCTCGTCCGGTGCGAGCCCAGCGGTGTCTTTGATGAAGTCGCCGAGATGAGAATCCCCTCCTCCCCAATTGGCGTCTCTAGCGAGATCGGTACCTGCATGATCTTGCGCACTTTGCGCAGCTTGGCTGCGGGAATGTCCATGCGTTTGGCAATCTCTAACGAGGTAGGTTCGCGGCCCAACTCCTGGATCAGTTGCCGCGAGACGCGAATCAGCTTGTTGACGATCTCGACCATGTGCACTGGGAGTCGGATGGTGCGCGCCTGATCGGCAATGGCTCGGGTGACTGCCTGGCGAATCCACCACGTAGCATAGGTGGAAAACTTATAGCCTCGGCGATAGTCGAACTTGTCCACCGCCTTCATCAAACCGACGTTGCCTTCCTGGATCAGATCCAGGAACTGCAGTCCGCGGTTGCCGTACTTTTTGGCGATGGAAACCACGAGGCGCAGGTTGGCTTCAACGAGCTCGTGCTTGGCCTGCTCCTCGTCCATCTCGCCCTGGATGATTTTGCGCTGCGTGCGCCGCAAGTCCTGGAAGGTCACGTCGGCATCGCTTTCCAGCCTTTCCAGGTCGGCGCGATGCTGTCGCTGCGTCTTGCGGTAATCTCGCTTCAGTTCTTGGCTGCACGTGTTCTCAATCTTCGTTTCCAGGTCGCTGACCTGGCGGTCGTGCGAGCGCATGATGTCCGTGGTCTTATTCATCTGACCGATCAGGCGTTTGCGCTCGAAATTCGTAAGACCCAGTTTGCGGATGATGAGCGAAATCCGCACAATCTCGCGGCCCAGCCTGCATCGGCAGCGACTGTATTGGTATGCTTGCTTTTGTGACGGAATGGTCGGTAACCGTTCGGCCAGCTGGCCCGCTCGTTTGTAATGCTTTTGCAGCTCGTCGATGCGGCGCGTAAGGTCCTTGGCGCGGTTCTGCAGAATCTCTTCGGTAACCTCTTCCTCATCGAAAACAACAATGTCCCTGATCGAGCGCACGCCGCGCCGCAAATCATTGCCAACGGTCAGGATCGGTCGGATCACAATAGGAGAGCGGGAGAGCGCCTTCAATGTGCGCAGCTGTCCACGCTCGATGCGCTTGGCGATATCCACTTCCCCTTCTCGAGTGAGCAGAGGTACCGCGCCCATCTCACGCAGGTATATCCGCACTGGATCGTTGGTCTTTCAAGGGCCTCACCGGTGGGATCGAGTTCGACTTCGCTGTCGCAATCCACTTTCTTATCAAGCTTTGTTTCGAAGGCCGAGAAACGAAGCTTGGGCTGCCCCTCAAGCACATCAATCCCCCGCGTGCCGATTGTGGCGAGCAGGTCGTCCAGGTCCTCTGGGGAATTGACGTCGTGCGGAATCAGGTCAATTCACCTCGGTGTAGGTGAGATAGCCTTTTTCCTTTCCTGAATCAATGAGTTTCGCAAATGTCGCCAAGAGCCAAGTCGAATCCTTTCAGCGCCGTCCTGCATGGGGCAAAGGGTGCTTTTGATGATCTGCAGCGGCAACTGCGCACTGAAAGTGCGAGAATCCAAAACTGAAGGGATGCTAGCACGGGGTCCTGGCAATTTCCAAACTGAGACACATTCTGGCTCACCGTGTTGTGGGGAAGGCACAAACGACGGGCCGTTCGGTTCGCTGAACTCTACCTGCGCAGTGCCTATTGATTACTGGTTGGGAAGGGGCGGCCGACACCGCCCCAAAGGTTAGAACGACCGCGAGAACCGGGCTTCGAGGTATTCGCCCAGTTTCGCGGTCGCCTTGAATTGTGGGACGGGATCGAGTTCCTTGAATGCAGAGGTAAACGCATTCGAAAGACTCCAGATCGTTCGCGGCTGGAATTCTTCGTACTTCGGTTCGAAGTACAGATCATGCACGGTCCGGGCGAGGTGTTTGGGAGCTTCCAGTCTGCCTTCGACGAAAGCTTCGTAGATGACCACTTTCGCCGTGACGTCCGTCAATTCGCTCCTCTGCCAAGTCTCCACCTGCTTTCGCATGGGCTCAAAGTTTCGCTGCATTCGGTCAACGCCCACCGAGATGCAGTCGATGAGCGAGAACGACTTGGAGTGTTTCGCAAGGACGGGCGTAAAATCCCCGGCGAACGCCATGTTCGAGCACACGAACACGCGATAGCCACAGGTCATCGCCAAACGCATGCTCTTGTCGTGGGAGTTCCGCAGACCGATGGAGAAACGGCACCCTGCCATCTCGGTTTCGAGGTCGAGAACCCCAAAGGCTTTCATGCCGTCTGGCGAGACCGCATACTCGTCGTGGACGACTCCGATGTGGCGAAACCCGAGCGTCTCGACCAGAGCTTGCACGATCTCGTGATGCGGGACCGGGCGGTGAGTTTCCGTTGCCACTGGTGTTGGCACCAGCGCTAGTTCTTCGCGGCCAATCGTTCGGCCGCCGTAGCCAATGAGCGTACTAGTTTCTGACATACATCTTTCCTCCTTATTGATTTGAGACAAAAGTTGTGAAGGTGGGAGAAACACGGCGGTGCGAATACCGCCGAACCGCTGGCAAGGGTTGAGCGATTTCAGGAGAGAGGACTTCCCTCAGAATGGCGAGGACCGCGAGGGCGCACGACATTCGATTGTTTCAGATCAACTGAAGCCGAATAATGACGCCTGTTCCGGGACAGCCAGTCGTCCGCGGCGCCTCTTCCCTGACAACGATTGCGGTCGCTGTCCGAAGACTACGATAGACGCGGTCTCCATGGCGCCTTCAACAAAACGCGCGGGATCAGGTTGAGTATCCAGCAGAACACCGGGCATTTCGATGGGTAAGGCATCACCGTCGCTACGAGAATTCGTCGGGAATAGCTTTTGATGTTCTGAACTGAGGGCTCTCCAAACGCTGTCTGCGGTATCGCCGATGCCGTTCCGCTCGACCAATTCCCGAGCCATCGCCGAGAGCATGTCATCGTCTTCATCGATGCTCTGCAATCCCTCGCCGGCAAACTTGCCTTCCATGGTAAGAGCCACGAGCAGTTTCTTCCCCATCAGGCGCAAACACGATGTCTGCATCGTCCCCTCGGAACAAAGAAACTTCACCCGCACCGGTCGTCGCTGCCCGATTCGCCAGGACCGGCGGCTCGCCTGCCGTAGAGTGTGTAGCGAATATCCAGACTCGTAGAAGATGATGGTCGGGAAGTCCAGCAGATCGAGACCTGTTTCCACTAGTTTGGGATGGCAGATCACTACCTGCACGCCGTCTTTGACCTGCCTGGCGTACCAAGCTTCGCGCTTGGAGGTATCGACGCTCGCGCGCAAAACAGCGGTGTGGATTCCCTCGTTGCTCAGGATTCGTTGAAGCCTGGCTGTAACGTCATGCTTCTGCGTGTAGACTGCAAAGACCTGGCACCGGCGTCCCTCCGCCAGCTCTTTCTTGATCTCTTCGATCAGCCTGCGTTCCTTGGAGTAAATTCCGTCTTCGGCAAGGTCACGGGGTTCGGCAATGACGAATCGGACCTTGCGCTTGAGTTCCGCATCGAACTCTGTGCCGTAGAGGGTTCCGAGCCCATAAGGGTGATCGGGGTAGAGCAACAGGGTGTTGAGCATGATGCTCAATACCGAACGGTTGCCCCTGTGAGCCTTCAGCGCCTTCCGAATCTCATCTTCCAGCTCGCAGTACGCCTCCCGCATAGGAGCATCCATCGGAACGCTCAGATAGGTTTCCTCATATGGCGGAAGTTCTCCCGAGATGTCTTCCAGAAACAGAAAGGCACACAGTTGCATGAGGAATTCGCCAAACAACAGCGGGGACGCTCCGGGCTTGCGGCGTACTGTGCTTGTCGTTTTGGCCTTCGAGCAGGCGTTGTTGGCAGGCTCTACCTTGGTGATGGTTTCCAGGACGCCGTAATCCTGAATAAAGGAACTGCGCCCGGTGGTGCCCCACTCGTAGCCGTGCCCCTTCATCCGTCTCGCTTCGAGCCGGAATAGAGTGTTGAACAGATCGTCTGCGTAGCCGCCCAGCAGCGTGCCGGTCAGCCCGACGATCCGATCGGTGCATGAGGCCAGAGTGCCGAGAGCATTCCCCTGAGCCGTATCGCCTGCCAGTTGGTGAATCTCGTCGCAAATGGCATAGTCAAACCATTCCGGCATGTAGCGCCCAATGAACTCAATCGGAGCCATGCGGCGAATCTTGTCTGAGTCCGCCTGCCACAGTGGGCTGTGCAGCGGGCGACAAGACTTCTCTCCCCTGGTCTCAATGGTTTCGGCAATCTTGACCTTCTCAAACTCACCTGCCGTTAATCGGCTGTCGTCCACGATCACGGGCTTGCCCGTGTCCGAATTCACCACGCAGCCTACGTATGGGCCAGAATGTGGCACCCGGTAGGCATGGCGCCAGAAGTAACCCAACTTGGCTCGCTCACGTCCGACGATAAACAGGGATGGTCTCGCGCAGAGCGACAGCCAGCGTTTTCGGGAACTTGCCGAATCCTTTCGCAACCGCAGCTCACTTAAGGTTGTGTGTAACCCTTCCCGCACGATGCGGCCCTGCCTCAACCGCACCTCGTTCACGCCGTGGGATTTGTTCTCGTCGCCGCCATTCCGCAAATCATCGATCAGGAACACGCGTAACCCCGGCAATGTCAGAAATGCTTCTCGCGCCCACTTTTCGACCAGATGTGGTGGAACCATGGCTAATGCAGTGAAAGGGATCCCTCGGCTATGAACATGGATCGCTCCCAGCGAGATCAGTGTCTTGCCCGTACCACATTCCGCGATCACCATGGCGGTCCGCGCCTGCTGCCAACGTTTGGCGACTCCCATAATGGCGATGGTCTGTGCAGGGAAAGGCGTTCGTACCAGCCCTTCAATCCGAGGTGAAACTGCATGGTCGAATTGGTGGAGCGCTGGATACTCCTGCAGAATGCGGTCTCCCAAGAGCGCCGCGTGACGTCTCATGTAGTCGTAAATTGTGGACAGTTCAGGCATGGAAGTCCTCTGGTACGGGGAAGGATTTGCGGAAGAGAACGAGAGAACAAGGGGAAAGAAGGAAAAGATGAGTGGTGCAGAAGGCTAGTCGGCCGGCAGGAAGAGGTCTTGCAGACTCAAACCCGGCCAGCGGATCGAACCAGTTTCAGCCGGAAGACTGACGGCTCCACTCTCAACGCCCCAACTGAGCCAGGAAAGAAACTGTTCCTTCTCGCCTTTGACCAGCACAGGAGCGCATCCGATACCGAGAGCACGGATGATCGCCTGATGCGTTTCCAGTTCGCCGGCAAACCAGTCAGCCCAGTCCGGCATTCCGGGGATCCCGTGAATATGAGCGAGAGAGGCCCAAATGAATCGGGTTTCCGCGCTTGCCAGCAGGGTTCTTCCTGAGCCCGCCGATATGTTGCTCGAAGCGAACTCTTCCGACAACGCGATAAGGTGACGCAGTGGCTTTTTGCGCCCGGCGAGCTGTACCGAGCCTTTGAAACACTGGGGATTGCGCTCCAGACAGACGCGGATCGGTTGGACGCCTGGGCCCTCAACCATGAACCTATCTCCCATGGAAATCGCCGCGCTGACTGCCGCAATCTGCGTGTCCCCTCCAATCACGGAAATGAGGTGGGCTTTCGCTTGTCGCGGTGGATCAGGCAAAACCTCTCCTATGAAGCGATCCAAGCGCAGTTTGATGCTGGTGGTAGTCTTCTCTGTGCTCTTCACGTAGGTCAGCCAGCCGAATCGAAGGTGAGCATTTTTCATTCGGACTCCTTCTTTTCGTGAGTGAGAACCTGAGTCTTTCCATTGGCAAAGACAAGGGTCAGCTCATGCGAGAATCTTTCCCGGTCATGCAGAATTTTGGTTCCGTCTTCTTCCTGTTCTTCCCAATGGTCAGTGAATTTCACAGAGCGCCAGTGGGCAATATGCCGGGCCTCGCCTTCGCCAAATACTCCATTGAGCATTCCGGCAGTACAGAGCAATCCGACATGTCCACCGTGCAGCGGTGTGAGCGGCCGGCCTCTGACGTCATTCAGCTTGGGCAGAAGCACACGGCCCGCCTGACGATATGCGGCGGATTCCAGCAACAAGTCCTCCACTTCGTCCAGTGGAATACCCATATTGGTCAGTACAGCCGACTCCGAGGCAGGAACTTCGTAACGGACCTCAGCAGTGTCGCCCAGAGGCTCAAGCTCGCTCTTCGTTGCCAGAACTTCGAGGTACCGCACTCCATCCAGCAAAACCGCATCCGTAACCCTGGAGTGCCGTTTGCGGCGCGTTGCCAGCACGACGATCTGCCTGTATTGCAGGCAAGCCGACTCGGTGAGCCTGAACACTCGTAAATCCGTGAAATGTTCGCTCAGCAATCTGGCACATTTCGCCAATCGCAGCTGCGGAATCACGAAAAGCAGCACACCACCGGCCTTGAGCCAGCGATAACTGTGTTCCAGAAACACCGATTCCAATCTTTGGTTATTGCTCTCCCCGGATTCCCAATCGTACGGAGGGTTCAGATAGAGCAAGGACACGGCTTCCGGCTGGCACCGAACATCCATGGTGTTAGCCTGCAAAGTCTCGATTCCCAACGCTCTCGCTTGTTCGGCCCGATTGGCGTCGATCTCAATACCATAGCGATGAGCGGTTACGCCATGCAGCAAGTGAGTGAACGCCACGCCATCTCCCACGCAGGGATCGAGCGCCGAGAACTCGGATGCGAAGGCTAGGCAATTCTTCAGCCGAGCGGCTTCCGGCGCGGGCAATGGGAAAAATCCCAGCTTGGTTTTTCCATGCGGTCTCATCGTGCGACCTCCGAGTGTCATCCGCTTCGCTGCTGCAGTGGTCTCGAATCTGCTCGTGTTACTGGCGTCCGGTGGTATTGAAAGGCGAAACGTCCAAGAACCTCTGAGCGCTCAACGCGGTGCGCCGGACACTTGCCAACAGACAGGACATCAGTCTTGCGAGGGAGTAAGATTGGCCCAATCGGGAGATCGTGAATTCCACCATTCGACTTGAAAGGGCTGAACAGACGACAACCATCACCTGTGGCGAAATACCTAGAACTCTATCGAAGAAGGAGAACCTCAATGCCATACCTTAACGTCGGGAAAGAAAACTCCACTGAGATTGATCTCTACTATGAAGACCATGGCTCGGGTGACCCCGTGGTCCTCATCCACGGATATCCGCTGAGCGGCGCCTCCTGGGAAAAGCAGCTGCCGGTGCTTCTGGCAGCGGGTCGCCGCGTCATCACCTACGACCGCAGAGGATTCGGTAAGTCGAGCCAACCAACCGTGGGCTACAACTACGACACCTTCGCCGAAGATCTGCACAAACTCGTGACTAAGCTCAAATTACGCAACTTTGCCCTGGTTGGGTTTTCGATGGGCGGCGGCGAAGTGGCCCGTTACATCGGCAAGCACGGATCGAAGGACGTAAGCCATGCGGTCTTTATCTCCTCGGTCCCGCCCTTTCTCCTCAAAACGCCGGACAACCAAGAAGGTGTAGACGGTAGTGTGTTCGAGGGAATCCAGAAAGCTATCGCTGCGGACCGTTACGCCTTCTTCACCGACTTTTTCAAGAATTTCTACAACACAGACGCGCTGTTGGGTAAGCGTGTCAGCGAACAAGCCGTTCAGTCCAGCTGGAATGTGGCCGCCGGCGCGTCTGCCACAGCCAGCCTTGCTTGCGTACCGACCTGGCATGAAGACTTGCGCAAGGACGTGTCACGGATCGACGTCCCGACGCTGGTGATTCATGGCGACGCGGATCGGATTGTCCCGATCGCAGCAGCGGGAGAGCGAACGGCCAAGCTGATCAAGGGAGCGCGGCTGTCGGTGGTGAAAGATGGGCCGCACTGCATCACCTGGACCCACGCGGAGGAAGTGAATCACGAGTTGGTGAACTTCCTGGGAAAGGGAGCTGCGAAACACACAAGCGCAGAAGCCCCGAGAAAAGCGGTCGCGTAAACAGCCAAGTTTGTATTCACCGAGGGCGCAGTCTTGAACCGGCGACCTCGATTTTTCTGTGGCACCAGTCTCTCCCTGGCGCGGCATTATCTTTCCTCAACAATCGCTGTGCGAACCGTTGTGTCCATTGAGCGCTTGCGCCACTAATTCGCCGACTGGGTCTGAATCGGGTATCTCGCTGACGGCGATGAACGAGCAAAGACCGTTCACAGGGATCGGCCGCTCATCTTCAATTCGGTAGCCGCGCTCGATGTGTTGTTGTTTTCGTTTCTCAAACAAGTCGGCTCTCATGGTCACACGAATTCTCATTGCCATCCTCATTTCTCAACCGATTGGCAATCAGGTGGAAGTCCGCGTTAGGCGGGTCATTGAACGCGGGCACTAATCTTGGTGTGTGCGCAAGCCCGTTGGGGAACTCTGCGGATCTGCCCCTGGCTCGTTTCCTTTCATTGCAACGAGCCTCTCCCAACGGATCGAGAATCTGCGGCGGGGCCGGCCCCCGTCATAGAGCTCAAAAATGAGTTCATCGGAGACATAGAGCGCGACTGGCAGCGGAATCACTGGAGGGCGGGCGCTATCGGCAGAAGGCGGAGGGTTGTGCTCGACCATTGTCTGATCCTCCTTTCCTAGTGCTTCGTGCCGAAAGCCCGTCGCTTGCACGGGTGGCAATTACAAACGCTGTGCCTCAAGCGATCGATCGCTTGCTGCGAGAGGCATGGCAGAATCCGCGGGCGATTCGCGCCAGTTCGGAAATGGGTTCCGGCTTGACCTACGAAATTCGGCAATTAAGTTCCGAATCGCCCCACGGCGATGGTGCAGTGCCTCCACCAACCGATAAAGACCGTCTCGATCTCCTTCGTACCACTCTTCCGGCATCTCGGCCGCGCACCGCCAAATGGCGTGAGCGTCCATCTCTTCGGCCCGACTGAGCGCCGGCTCAAACGCCTCCCATCCGATCACACGTTCGTAAACGCAGTTGTTCGCGTATGCGCCTCGAAGGGGAGAGTCCGGAAACGTCCACTCGCCGGCATTGAAGCAGTATCCCTGATCGATGAACGTAGCGTGGTGACGCTGGCTTCGCAGGGTCTTGCGACAGAAAATCGCCTGTCTTCCATCGCTGTTGCACGTCCACTTGTCAAGGACAAGGACACGAGGAAAGTCACCAACATTAGCGACCTTCTGCAGCAACTCGCGAGGCAAGTAGTCGAATGTCATGCTAGGACTCTCGCAGCCCACGTACAGCGAGCCCAATTGTTTGCCGCTCCGGCATGGAATCTTGGAACCACCCAACTCGATTCGGAGTCCCTCTGTGTGTTCGATGAGCCAATCCGAGACTTCAATCACTTCCACCCGTGGCATGGGCAGGCCGAGTGCCAACCCCAGGCGAGTAGCTAGCATTTCGTTCGCCAGCACTCTGATGTGCTGGGGATTGTTCTGGAACTTGGTCACGTAGCAAAAACCGTCAGACGCCTTGAGCAGGTGAGCCTGCGCGCCACCCCGAAGCGGTCGCAGATGTTGGATGGCGGAGATGCATGTATTCACAAGCACCTCCGTTTTTCTTAACTTGGGGGAACCAACAAAGAACGAGTAACGAACCACAAAGAATTGGATTGGAGAACGCGTAAAACGGGTGGTGGAGCGCATGGCAGACTGCGACCCACGGGGCGAGATACTCGTTACCGGGCGCCGCGGCCAAGGTTACGAATTTGCGGAACTCGTCGGTTTGGCAAATCGGCTTTGAGCCTCTACCAACGAATCACGAATGGGCGGAATGGTTGTGTGCGTTGCTTCATTCATTGCTGGCGAGTAGACTGACTGTAATTTCTAACATTCCGCTCGACCCGCGTCGTTCTCGGATGGCTCCTTGAGGCGCGGGTCTTTGTGCCTTCGTTTCTAACCTCTACTGCCAGCGGAGCTGCAGCGATGACGGAGCGAGTACTTCGGTGCCCGTATTGTGTCGTAGGCAACGAGTTCATGCCGATGATTGCGCTCGCGGATGGGGCGTTTGTCTGCGCCAAGTGCGGCCATTTGGAAATACCGGGCAAGGACGACCTCAAGTGCCATTGTTCCAGGTGTATCGAGTTGAGGTCGCTTGGCTTCCGTCGTTGCGGTTGAAATCTACGGGTATGTCCCGCCGAACGAATCGGTGAAGCGCTGACCGTACATCCAGCGGGCAGGCTTGATTTGCGATAACCAGTCTTGTGCCGTGGGTATGCGCCCCAGATCCTCGCGCACATGTTGTTCCCCGATGTAGCGCACTGGCACTTGCTTTCCTTCGCTGTTGGTGATGGCGACACCGAAGATGCGCTCGCACAAGAAAATTCCATCCGAATGGTGTCGAAGAGCGCGATGCCGGAAATCCGGGACATACGCTTTCGACTCATCAAACCAGTTATGCACCCTTAGGTAGTCCTCGGCCTTGCCGCCAAACTTTTGAGCGCTGCTTTGTGCGTGCTTCAATGGATGGGCCATGGCTAAACCTCGTAACCTGTGATGGTGTAGACCTCAAAACGATCATTGCGAACGACCTTGATTTTGCGGGCTCTCAGATTCAGGGACCACATCGGCTGAACCCACCACACCTATTGAGTATTGAATAATATAGTGACATTCTTGAGATTCTGTGCTACGCTCCAGTCATGGGAAACCCGGCGGGAGTACGGCGAGACTTTCAGAAGTTAGAAAAGCGGCGGCTGTTAGGAGCTCGGCTGCTGCGGCAAGGAGTGCATCCTGCGGAAGTGGCACGGCAGGTGGGAGTACATCGGCAGTCGGTCAGTCGCTGGGCCGCGCAGTTGAAGCAAGGTGGGGTGCGAGCGCTGAAGAAGGCCGGGCACGCTGGGCGGCGGGCCCGCTTACGTCCCGAAGATCTGCGGCGCATCGAGCGTGGGTTGAAGCGCGGACCGCAGGTGCTGGGCTACGAAACCAGTCTGTGGACTTCGTGGCGTGTGGCTCACTTGATCGAGCAGGAATGCGGGGTGAAGTATCACCCGACGCAAGCCTGGCGCATTCTGCGGCAACTGGGATGGAGTTGCCAGCGTCCGGTGGGACGGGCGCTGGAGCGCGATGAAGACAAGATTCGGCGGTGGAAGCAGGAACGCTGGCCGGAGATTAAAAAAAAGCCCAAAAAGAGGGCCGCACCATCGTCTTCATCGACGAAAGCGGATTGAGCGAGCGCCCGCACCGCTGCCGCACCTGGGCGCCGCGGGGACAAACGCCGGTGCTGCAATATCACTTCAACTGGAAGACGCTGTCGGCCATGGCCGGGGTGACGTGGTGGAACTTCTACTTCCGGCTGTTTCCGGGAACCATTCGCAGCCCGCAAGTCATCGAGTTTCTGACGCACTTGCTGCGCCACATTCCTGGCAAGCTGCTCATCGTCTGGGACGGGCTCACCGGCCATCGCAGCCGCCTGACTTGGGAGTTCATCCGCCAGCAGCGCGGGCGCTTGTGGGTGGAGTTCCTTCCTGGCTACGCGCCCGATCTCAATCCGGTCGAGTACCTGTGGTCGCACTGGAAGCAACACGAACTGCCAAACTTCTGCCCGCAGAACTTCGGGCAACTCAGTCACTATGCCCGTAACGCCCTGCGCCGGATGCGCCAGCGTCCATCCCTGGTGATTGCCTTCTGGCGGCAGGCCGAACTGTTTCCGCTGTAACTATATTATGCAAAGCTCAATAGGTTCGTTCCCGAATGGGGGCGAAGGCTTCAAAGTGTTCTAGCAACGCGGGGCACCGTGCTCAAATGGCTCAGACTCGTTCGCAGACACATTCCTCTAAGTCGAGCTACGAGAAGGGACCGTCGTCTCCAAAATACAGCTTGACTCTGTAGTGCACTACGGGGTTTACACTTGCATCATGAAGTCGCTTACCATCGGTCGCCTCGCTCGTGAAGCTGCGATCAACTTCGAAACCGTACGTTATTACGAGCGTGAAGGCCTCCTGCCCAAAGCACCGCGCAGTGCCTCGGGCTATCGGTTGTTCTCACCTGATGCGGTACGACGGTTGAGATTCATAAAACGGGCTAAGGAACTAGGCTTCTCGCTCAAAGAAATTCGGGAACTCTTGGCGTTGCGCCTCTCACCGCGGACTACGACTGCGGAGATCCGGAAGCGAGCCGAGAGGAAGATTGTCGACATTCAAGGGAAGATAAGAAGCCTTACGTCCATGAGCAACAGCCTTCGTAAACTAACGGAATCGTGTGACGGGTGCGCCGCACTCTCCGCATGCCCCATTCTTGAGAGTCTCGAGGGAGAGGATTTATGAGTCGCACGTGGAAGCAAAACTTAGTTGCTCTTCCGGGGGCCGGAGTCTCGCTGCTGCCCAAACTGGCTTGTCCACTGTGCTGGCCCGCTTATGCAGGTCTGCTCAGTTCAGCGGGGCTCGGCTTCCTGATCTCGACGAAGTATCTGTTGCCGCTCACGATTGCGTTTCTTGGCATTGCATTGGGGGCCTTGGCTTTCAGAGCAAAGAATCGCCATGGATACGGGCCGTTTGTGCTCGGGCTGATCGCCGCAATCGGAGTATTGGTGGGCAAGTTCGTTTGGGACTCGAATTCCGCACTGTACGGTTCAGTTGCGTTGTTGGTTGTGGCATCCCTGTGGAATGCATGGCCGCATCGAGTTACGAGCGCGCCGTGTTGCACAGAGAAATAAATACATTGAAGGAGTGTTAAACATCATGAGTGCAAGAAAGAAGGTTGAAGTGTTCAGCGCTGGCTGCTCAGCTTGCAAAGAAACCATCGAAACAGTGAAACGGCTTGCCGGTTCGCATGAAGTGGTCGTCCACGACATGAACAAATCCGAAGTAGCGTCCAAAGCGAAGGAGTACGGGATTCGGACGGTGCCTGCCGTTGTCATTGATGGGAAGCTCGCATCGTGCTGTGCGAATCGTGGGCCGGACGAGCACGGGCTTCGTTCGGCTCTCGCCTAATCCGGACGAACCCTGAGCCCCTTAGGTACCCAGGCTTCGGCTGGATGGGAGACTATCGGATCATGGAGACGACCCTGCCATCTTTGTAATCGTCTGCGATTGGTCAACTGTCCAGATAAGTGCTAACCAGTTGTGATCAGCAAGTAGTCCTCTGCCTTGCCGCCAAATTTTCTGGCGCTGCTTTCTGCATGTTTGAATGGATGCGCCATGGCTAAACCTCGTAGCTCGACGTTGTGTAGTCTTCAAAGCGATCGTTTCTTTCGACCGTGATCTTGCGAGTTTTCACGTTCAAGATCACGTCGCCGAAGCCCCCACAGTCGTTCTCATATCCGTACGGGACAAGCGCCTCGAAGTGTTCCTGCAGGTGCGAGAGGTTTGCGTCCAGGACTTCACTTTCTTCGTAAGCGTAATCCTCGGTGGCGTAGCACTTGATGTCTTCACTTACGCCTTCATCGCCTGAGCCGTCGAAATGCACCGCTACAAACGTGATACCGGCTTCGGCTAATCGGTCGCATTCCGCGAGGATGGCCGCGTTTGCGGCGGCTTCCTCGGGTGAAAGTGATTGCTCTGAGTTTGATGATCCGTTTTCCATGGGTCTTCCTTTCAATATCGGAGACTATGCTGCGACGAAGTACTATCTGGGTGCACTAATTAGAACGGTGAGGCGAAGCGCGGCAAGTGCTGATGCTGTTTCCTGCCGGGAGGGTCTACTTGTTTCACTGCTTTCCTTCTGCGGCTGCTTCGAGCGCGAGCACGATCTCACGCAAGGTTTGGAGGTTGTCCACCAGGTCGAGTGACTGCAACTTCAGAGAGCGGAGTATTTGAGTCAGCGCTTCCGGCTCGACACGTTCTAGCGCCGCATCCAGTCGGCGGAAACCGCGTTCAGCGGCTTGCATGTGTGCCAGCACCTTCTGTCGGATCGCTGGGTCCTGAATATCCTTCGGATTCCACACTCTCGCTAGCTTCTTCAACAATCCGCGATACATGCGTTTCCCCAGCGCTTGTTCCATCTGCTCGATCTCGCGAACGAGGCTGGCGCCTTGGGCGCTCGCACCGTTGCCGTTGCCATGGCCATCGCCATTCCCGTCGGTTCCAGCAGTTGTTCGCTCGGGCGGCTTCGAATCCTCCTCCGCGTGGGGCCGCAGACCCCGCCGCCATCCCTCAGGCGTTGCCCAGTCTGCCAGCTTCGGAATAGTTTTGGGCCGCTTGCGATCGTCCAGATCGACCCACGTCCCAGTGAAGTAATACAGATACCGCCCGAGCCCAAAACAGCTGCAGGCCCTTTTGAAACTTTGTGCTTCCGCAGCCGTGGCGGCGTTATCGTCGTCGGCCCACTCTTCCCCGGTTGCGGAATGCGAGCCCAGGCCGAAGATTGTGAGTTCACACGCCACCAGCACTTTCGCGACAATCTTCTGATCCTTACTCCGCTCAAAATTCGCGCTGGTATGAATTGTGTACCTGCGTGTCCAGCCCGCCGGAGTAACCAGCGTATTGAGTCGATCTGTGTAAGCTCGCTGGTCGGCGTAAGGCATAACCTGGCCACGCGGCGACCCACTTTTGCTGGTGTTGGTGACGCGCCATTCGATCACCGAAGGATGAAATGGTACTTCCAGGTTAGCGATCAGTTCTTTGATCTTTGCCACGTTCGGTGTCAGGACATTGGGGACGTTTATGTCGCTAGCCGGTGGAGCAATCTGCTGGACCGCCGTGGTGGGGATATTTGCGGAATCATTGGCGTGCCCGTTGGCTGGGCTCATGACAGCTCTCCCTTCGTAAGGATGTGCAGGAATCTCCCAAACATTTCAGAATGGAATATCCTGGTCCACAATTTCGCCGGAGCCAGCGTGGGAAGGCTGGTCCTGATTCTCGTTGTGCGTCGGACGTTGGTGGTCGCCGCCGCTGTTTTCCCGCGGGCCCAGCAGCAGGTCGCGGACGACGATTTCAGTGCGGTATTTCCTCTCCCCGCTCTGCCGATCCTCCCAGCT
The DNA here is from genome assembly GCA_963785265.1 of uncultured Acidobacteriaceae bacterium. Lineage (GTDB taxonomy): Bacteria > Acidobacteriota > Terriglobia > Terriglobales > Acidobacteriaceae > Acidiflorens. Next base: position 848,480 of record CAWAUN010000002.1, read on the forward strand.
TGTGGTCTGGAGCTTGCCTTCAACGTATACCTTGGAGCCTTTGGCAACGTACTCCCCAACGATCTCCGCCAACCCCTGCCAGGCCACGATGCTGTGCCACTCCGTCCGATCCTGCCATTCGTCGTTTCGGTCTTTGAACCTTTCGTTGGTAGCGAGGCTGAAATTGGCGACCGGAGTGCCGCTCTGTGAATACCTGACCTCAGGGTCCTTGCCAACGTTCCCAACGAGAATCACCTTATTTACGCTCTTTGGCATTGCAGTCCTCCTGTAACTAGAAAGTGGGCAGAAAGCGGCCTTGCGGCAGAATCGGAAGCCATGGAAAGCGTGGGATGTATTAGAAAGGTCTTCCAGACAAGATCGCGAGGGGACCGCTCAGGAAAGTTCCAGGACGGAGAAACCGGCCTCGATTGCCGCCCTGGATAGTCGTTGATCTGCACATACAAAGTTTCTCTTTGCGGGACGCTGTTGACACCAGGTCATCGCTGCCGCAGGTTGCAAGCTATCCGCCGCTCGCAAGTCATGAGCGTCCAAAAGACGCGTCGCCAATTCGCGCACGTGATCGCCTGGGTGAATCTCCCTCCAGCCGCGGTTTAGCAGGCCGAGTTGAGACAGAGCCTTTTGTTCCTTTGCATCGGTCAGTAGGGCCAGGCGATGGAGTCTAGCGATTGCACTGTGGACTTCCACTAAACTCCCCACCACACGACCGGCAGGAACTCCCGCAGTTGAGCATGCGCCTGACGACTCGTCGTTTCATGCACACACAGTAACACCCGGGTGCTCGAGTCCCAAAAGGCAGGTTGCTTGCTCATAGCGATTGTTCCCGATCTTCAAGCAGAGCTTTCGTTCCCGTTCGGCCGAGGTGTTTGCCTGTTGGAATTCGCAATACCTTCTCCAGATCGACCAGCCTCTCAGGCAATCGCATCTTCCCGCCAGCGACTAAGAGCAGTTCTTCTTCGGTGGCCTCTCCAGGAGAAAAAGGAACCAGCTTCGCCACAGGAAGATTGCGGTCCCGTATGATGATTTCCTCCCCACCTTTGGCAAAAGTCAGATATTTGCTCAGCCGGTTCTTGAGTTCTGCAACACTAACGCTTCGCATGAAGCAACCTTTATTCATGTCTAATATAGCCATCATTCTGACTCTCGAAGACAGTTTTCTTTCGAGGTCTTGCGAGTTTTATGATACGGCGAGGGGATGAAAAAGTGATCTCGCATCCGTATTTGGGTGTAAAGATCGTCTGCCGACGACTGTGAGCCCTGCTAGCGATTGCTCAGGCGGTTAGAGAGTGCGAGCCAGAATCGGAAAAGGGCTTATTGCAGCCTATTTTTCTGGCTTCGTTGCATTCGAATTCCGCTTAAGGTCTGTCAGATCGCTGTCGCGACCTAAAGCACGCTTGTTGGTCAAGAGGTCATCCAGGGAAATGAAGTGCACGGGAATACCGAAGAAGGTGCTTGCAACCTTTCTTTGCCACGCATCGGAGAACTCGACGGCCGTGATTTCGGTGAGAATATCAACGCGCACGGGAGCGATCCCGATTTGGTAGACCACCTGCTTTCCGGTGAATGTTTCTGCAGTTATCCCATCATGATCCAGAGGAGCCCCGAACTGTTTGAGCGCTGCGACTACTCGGATTGAATTCCGCGCAGAATTGCGTACCCACACATCGAGATCTTTCGTATAACGCGGCTCCCCGTACTTCATGACTGCGTAGCCGCCGACAATCAAATATTCAACTTCGAATTGGTTTAAGAGTTGTAGCAGTTCTTTGTAGTGTGGGCTTTCTGCCATGGTTGATTTCCTCAGCTAATTCGACCATTTCCCATGCAGCCGCAAAGATAGCCTCATCTCCCTGCTCCTGCCAGAACTCAATGTCAAATGAACGATCCGGGAACCCACGCTCCACCAGTCGTGTTTTCCACGAAGAATTTTCAGGAAGGCTCATTTCACCCTCTTCGACTCACACTCTAATAGGATATCAGCATGAAGGCCCCTGACTTTATCTTCCGGCTCGACCGCATAGACGATTCCTGTCAGGGGCAAGCCTCGCCCTCGCCCAAGATATTGAGAGGGCAGATCGCTCCGCGAGTGATTGTGCTGATCGGCCCATGTCTGGCCGGGATTTCGCATCTCCAGCGACTTCCAGCGTCAATCACTCGCGCGGCAATCTGACGGCGAGAGTGTCGGGGATCCAGTCAAAGGAAAACAGTCAGATTGAGTCTCTCGCGATGGCGAGAAGGACATAAGCAGTCGGGCATTGGTCGCTCGAACAGCTACAGCGGAATTTCTTGGAGTTGTTCTAATGTTTTGTTATGGAAGAAGAAGATGAACGGCACGGCCGCGTTTAGGAATCGGCCGTTGCGCCCGTGAAAGCTAGCTGCGCTTCAATGTTTTCACGGCTTCGCGGGTCTCCGAAATAGCAAAGGCCGACCAGTTCCTCGCCGGACTCGGCGACTAGCCGGACTAGCTGCCTGCTGTTGATGGAATAGACCGGACAGGACGGCCCGGCGCGGAGCCCAAAGCGTGCAGCGGAATCGCAGGGATCGTGAGGAAACTCGATCTCAATGTGCTGTCTTCGGCGTCCCAGTTCGAGAAGGAAACAGGGCACCACAACATTTGAGACCTGCACGATTTCCTCCACACGTGCATCTTCGGCTGGAATCCCTTTTAGGCCGGCAAAGAGTTCAGAGATCAGACGCGCCCTAGTCCGCTCGCCCCATGAGTCCGGTTGCACCGCGAGCTCGAGGATTTGGTCCTGGAGCGGGGCCAGGAATCGGGCGAAACCTGCCTGCCGCAGGTTCTCAACGAAGACAGGAGAACCGTCCAGCAGGCGTTCACATTGTGCAAAGACTCGCGCCGCCTCTTCCGGTCCGATGCGGGGGATTTTCTGTCTATTCCGTCCGCGATTTCCGGTTTCGGTATCAGGCATATTGATCCCTCTTTCCCGGCGACCTGGGTGGTTCCGGTTTGTGCGGCCACGAGAGCTGCCCGAGTTGTGGACGGCACATTATAAAGGACAGCAGATTTGTGGATTTTGTGGACTGCGCTACGATCCCGACAATGCAACCGTGCGCAGAGGCAGAATAGATCGCGAAGCCGCGACCGGCGACTCGGAAAGACTGGCAGGATGAGCGAAACAGATGTAGTCAACTCCCAGACAGGATTTTGTCGCACCTTTCTTCCAGCAGTCGTGCCAGGATCTCCGAATCGTGGGCCGCATCTACGGGGTCGCGACACAAAGCGGAACGAAGCGCCGTTTTAAGCCAATAAGAAGCGGCAGGGTCGGCAAGAACCTCATCAATGCTGGGCAGGTCGCCTGTAGTAGGGCCGTTGCTCATCCAAGACTCCTCACGCCGCTCCGCCCGCAACTGCATCGACGCTCGTGCTCCGCTCGTCGGTTACATCAAGAGCGTTGGGATTCTCCGTCCGGTCCGGGGCAATCAACTTAGGTCCGAGCAAATGACAATGACGGCAGCCGAGACAGCACACGGCAGACGTGATTCGAGTGGCAGCATCTTGGAAGTCGTTTGGCAACACCACACGTTCCCCCGCCCGAGTGTAGAAAACCGGACAGACGGTGCCGCGGAACGCGGCGTCCTTTCCCCACAGCTCCATCTCCAGGCCGCCCCTTCGGCCATAAAAGAGGACCGAGCTTTCGAGCCGCGGCCTCTGGTTATCCCCCGATTTTGCCAGTTGGTGCCGGGTAATGAGCAGATCGTAGGTCCGCTCTATCCGAAGCATTTGCACCCGGATCAGTACTGGGGCGACCACGATCGCGTGCACGCCGTTTACGCCAATGCTGTCCACGCGCTGCAGCCAGGGCAATGCGTTGCCTTGTTCATCTACGAAGCTCGCATACGCGCCAACCTCCGCGACCGCCCCGCCTGATTCGACTCCCCGAAGCACATACTTCTTCGCCAGGTGCTGATGCTCGATTGATACCGAGGGCTGGCAGTAGATGCCGGCAGTCTGCAGACACTTCAACGTGATCGCTGGGAGCCGCAGTCCCTGCCGTGCCAGGATTTCGGTCTCCAACCGCCTATTGTGCGTCGTGAGCTGAGATTCCATATTCAACCAGCCTCCTGACTCGAATCGGGTGTCCCAAAGCCGCGCGGATCATCTCCTTGGTGCATCCGGCCCAGCACTTGTACTTGCGCGGATCCGAAACCGAAATGGCCAAATTGTCGCCGCCGCGATCTCGTCCATGTTCCGCGCATGATGGACAGCGTGCCCAGTAGTTTCCGCCACGCTTCGACGTCGGCCGGACGTGATCAAGAATGCGGAACTGTGGGCGCGTGGGGTCGTATGGAGGCAGCTCTACTTTTGGCTTGGGACGAAATTCTTCCGGCATTTCGAGTCCATGAATGAACCCGTCCATTTCGGTCTCCGTGATCTTCCGCAGGCGCTCCAGGTACTCCATCTGCGCATCGAGTCGGTAATCTGCACCATAGAACCAGTAGCGCCTTTCGGTAGCACGATGGATTCCGAGCGGCCCCCGAATAGCATTGCCGAATTCGTCAGGGCCGAGTTGATCCTGGCGCGGAAATACCTCGATTCCTTCCGCCAGACCAGAGCCGCCTTTTACCGGCACTTTCAAGCGACGGGCCAGGTTGTAGATGTAGATCCGGCAGTGCCGTGCAAGCAATGGCTTGTCCGCGAAGATCCAGAGGTGAGCACCGCGACGGGACTTTTCGAGCGCCGCCTCAACTCCGTCCTGACGCAGTTCCCATTGCAACTTCAGAAGATCCTCCAGCGCATTCTCATAGTCAGCATCAATTGCCACCCACTTGGAGCGCTGCGTATTCGGATTCAGCGCGTACAGGCCAGCGGTCAGCTGACCGTTCAGATGTTCGCGAATGGTCTGGAGCGACAATCGCCGATCCTGCTTCGGACGATAGTAGTAGTGCTTCCCGTTCGCGCCCGGTTTGTGAGACTGCAGGGTGTAGGCCAGGCGATTTACGAACAATGCAAAATATCTCTGTGCCATTTCCGCGCTCGCTTGGCCTACTCCTTTCATAAAGTCCCCTCTCTAAGCTCGCCGTCACGCCATCCCAGGTTTCCCAACGGCCCTCCGGAGAAGCGCCGGATGTGCCGTCCACGAGACGAGGTTGTACTCCGTGACAAGTTCGTCGAACTCTGCCGCGGTTAGGCTGTCGTCACGTCCTTCGTCGAAGACCACAAAGTAGAAGACTTGCAGCTCGCGGTCGTACAGGTAAATCGCACCGGACGCGGGATTGTCGGGCACGGTCTGCAGCAACAAAACGCCTTTCGGCATTTCAATCCAGCGAGAAGCCACCCCCTCGCCGAGGGTGATAAAGACTTTCATCACGTGTTCGACATTGGCCTCCTTGCGCAGGCCAATGTCCTCTGCGGTAAACAGCGGTTCAAAACTTACTGCTCCTCTGCTTTGAGACATCATGTGCTCCTCCTAGTTGATCTGACTTGAGTTGATCTGACTTGCCCTGCTGTCCACGAACAGGCACGCCAGACAGTGACAGACCCGAAGTGCACTCCTTCCGTCGAGTTCCGCATCTGAAAGCCGGACAAAGAACTGTGGTTATCGGCGAGTGACGTCCCGATGTGGACAGCATGTGGACCTCGACAACCACACATGCCGCTGACTTAGGCGACAACAAAGAAGCCGCCAACTCGCGGGAATCGAGTCCAGCGTTGCCGCGCAGATTTGCGCGGCGATGTGCGGTTCGATTCGCCAATTGTCTGTCGGGATGAAGCTGGAATTGCCGAACCGACTGGCGTACTTGTATCCATTCGCGTGGCGATTCGCTTGCCAATGGTGAGCACTTAGCCGAGCAGCATTCCGTGGAAGGGTTTGTGCAAGTTCCGGTCTCAACCGAGACGCAGGGTCGATGATTCGTCTGCGGGCAGCGCGACTGAGCGCGGAACCAGAGGGCCAGACGTGACTACAGGGCTGTTGATGCGCTTCAAGTCATGTGTCACAGGGATGTTCCAGAAGGCTGAAATACAGGGGGGAGTCAGAACCCAAGTCATTGACCGGAAGCATGTTACTCACCCCCCAAAAAGGTCAATTTCGCGGCGAGCGCGCGGCGCGAACAAGGCGTGGACAAGGCGACGGTGAGGCAAAGGCGACGCGGCACTGTGTTACCCGGTTCTCGATTCATTGCAGCAGGTCCCTAAACCTGGCGCTCGCCGCATCCCGGCCGGTCATGACTGGTGTGTCGAGCAGTTCTTTCGCGAAGTCTCTGGCGTTGGCAAACGCCAGGGATCTGTTGACGGGCTGCAGTTCATGGACGAGATGGAGCAGAACCTCGACGCCCGAAGTCAGGTACAAGATGCATCCGACTTGACGCTCAGTCTGAAGCGCCATCCGAATGCGGTCGTACTCCCGGAAGCTTTTCAGAGTGCGTTCATACTCCAGGGCAAAGCGCGCGGTCTTGTCGCCAACCCACACGTCGACAATGGCGTCATAGTCCTTCCGATAGGGCGTCCGCGAAATGGTGTTGAAGGATGCGATTTCGACCTCCGACTGCCATCCCGCCAGCAGGTTCGCCTGGGCCAATGCCAGCTGAATTCGATTCAGTTCCAGCGAATGGAACGCCTGCGAAACATGCGGGAGATGTTCGGAATTGGAGTGCAGGACACTGGTGAACTGGCCGTGGTGTTCGAGCAGGGCAATCCCGCCTCGAGCGATCCGGTAGACGGCCGAGCCCGCCCCGTAAACGTCGCGGCAGAGATCCAATTGACCGTACTTGACGAGCCGCTTTACGCGCCAGTTGAAGCTGTTCCGGGAACGGTCAACCCCGCCGAACTTCATGAACTCAAACAGCTGATCATGGCTCACGAAGCGGGAATTGCGCACTTGGCGCAACAGAGGAATGTCACGTTCCTCGCTGATGACCAGGCTGCCTTTGGCGTATCGCATGATCCATTCCCTTCAGTTCAGCGCCGCGTCTTCGAGCAGTTCCAGTGAGGCGCCATGGAGCAGATTTGGCGCAACCCTGAGTTGCCAGATGCCGAGTGTGCTTCTGACCCAATCGCCGGCTTTCATGAGCAACATTGCTTCCTGTCTTTCACCGATATGGCTCACGGCGATAGGGGTCAGAGACTCTGATTTCCAGTCAGAAGCTTCGAAGCTAACGGCGCCGAACCTGCCGCTCGATACAACCAAAAGGAAGTAATCGGGCCGGCACGATTGTCCGACTTTCCGTCGAAACAACACCCGATTGCCGCCGCGCGCAAAGACAAGATCGGCGCATTCAAACACCTCCCCGACAGCCCGGTTCGGGAACTGCGGGTTAAAGTCTCCGACGCCGTTGAACCGGATCAAGCCAGGAACGATCCAGTAGCGCCTCATCTTGCTTCCGCAGCGCACACCCGTGGAATTGAAGTAGGCCGCATGTCTCGTGTACCGGTAACGGTCGTGCGGATCACGGCCGAACCGAGCCCACCAGTTACTGCCGAATTCCAGGATCTTGACCAACATCATTGAGGTACTCCATCAGTTCGCGATTGATGTCTTTCATGGCGCGAATGCGATCCGGCGCTGGAAGCTTGGAAACATTTCCAAGCCTTTCGACGATGGACGGCGGGATATCCATCTTTTGCTGCGAGAAGTACTGGCAGAGATCGGCAAAGCGCGTGCTTTCTTCTGCGAGTTCCTTTTGCTCCAGCAGGCAACGAATTCAGCCGTTGTTCGTACTCGTTACGGTCGTCAAGCGGGCCCGACTCGCCGCCCGGCTCGAACTTGTCGAGCGCGCCGGACTTTGGCTTCGACCGGTTCTCCTTTTCGTCTTTCGACATCTCTTTGTGAACTCCTTCTTCATTTCTGTGTGACGAGCTACACCCCTTTCAGACTGCGGTTCCTCTGTTGTTCCTCTTGGAGCCGCCGGTCTGACTCGTTCAGCTGACGGCGCAAGAGTTTGGCCTCATCCTGGGACCGGCCAAGCTGCTGCTCCAGCGAATTGACCTTCATGATCAGCTCTACGTCGGGTTTGAAGAGTCCGATCTGGTTTGTGGGCTGGTTTGCGGGCCGTGTTGCGGTCGCTGCACTCGCAGAGCGGTCGGTCGCTGATGTGGCATTGCCATTCTTTGGTGTCGCTACCTGGCTGGCCGGTATGCTGGATGTTCGGCTGCGAACGGTCTGTGGTGCAGGACGGTCCTGCACCTCTCCAGGTGGCGCTTGGGAACGGAGCGCGGATTCTCGGAGCGCACTCAACACCTCCATCAAGCCGCGATTCCTACTTGTGGCCTCCTCCACCTGAGCATTTGCTCGCGCGAGGGCGTGCTCGTGTTGTGCGAGCATCTCCGCCGCGGTCCATTCCCGGCAGGTTTGCACTCTGTGCTGATACACAATGATGACGAACAGGCACGCCAGCAGCCCTAATGCAACCAAGTTCGACCAGAAGTAGGCGTTCCTCATGGTTTCTTCGAGCAGCAGTTTGCGGCCCTCATCAAGACACTGCCCGTAGTCTTTGTCGGCAGGATTGATGCGCTTCAGGGCGAAATCGACGAAGCCATCCTTTTGCCTTGGAGACTGCGCTTGAGCGGCAGGATCGTAGCCCGAACGGCGCGCCTGGGCGAAGCAAAGCGATGGCAGCATGGCCAAGAAGAGGCCGGCAACGACAATCCGGGATGGACGGCTCACATCCATGTCAAACGGCCAGTGCGCGTGGCCAAGCGGCCATTGCGACGAACAACTTCGGGGTCCTTGAAGCGCAGGTTCGCGCCTTCAGTGTGAGAAACTGCGTGGAGCCTGGGATAAATTCTCGGCTCAAGTCCCGGGAACCGGTATTGGCGCGGCACTCGGACATGCAGATGGGAATGGAGTGTCCCGAGCCGGTTGTCGGTCATGAGGATTTCCATCTGGCCGACGGGCAGGTTCTTGATGTGCTCGTCCTGCGCCCGGGTGTCCTTGATGTCGGTTTCACTGCCGAATCCAACGGGCTCGTACTTGTCTTCAAACACCCCGGTGCGCTGGACGGTCAAGGTGCGCCGCTTCTGCGGAACGCGCGCCGATGCTTTCAGGAAATACTGCGCCGTCTCCTCATCTTTCGTGCGCAATAGCATGTTGGTATTCGGCGCCGAGGACACGTCATCTCTGAAGCCGCGGCCCACAGTCAGAAGCTGCGGCAGCGCCTGCAGGGCGAACAGGAACGCGGTGTTGGTGCCGCGCGCCGTCTGCAGGATCTGGGCAAAGTTCGAATAAGCAAAGGGCGCAAACTCGTCGAGGATGACGCTGACCATCGGCCGGTTCTCGCGGCGGCGCTCCTGCTCGTTCTCGTAACGCTTGCCAATCATCAATTGCATGTTCTGCAGCAGCATCCGGCCAAGGGCCGTGACCGCTTTCGAGTTCTTGTTGGTATTCAGCGAAACGAACAGAATCAGTTCCTGGTCAATGACTTCGTCGAGCGACAGCATCTCATCGTAGGCGCCAGTGATGATGGAGAGTTCGTCCTGGAGAAAAGTCATCAGCTGGTTTAATAGGCCCTGGATCTTGGTGATTCGCTCGCGGTCTTGCAGGGACTGCAGCAACATCTTCGCTGACATGTCGAAGTTCAGGCGGCGCTGATTACTGACGCCCTCAAGCGTCTGAATTCTGGCGCGGGCAATCGCAATCTGTTCCCGCTGGACCACCGGGTCAAGCGCCATCACCATCACGTCGTAGAAGTTGTAACGCTTGCCGGTGTATGTCAGAACGCGCGAGATGTCGGTAAGATAGTTGCCCTGATGGCCGCGGAAGAAATCTTCCTCCTGATCGAACGATTCGAACACGAGATTTGAATGCTCTTCGTACAGTCCAGCGTCACTGAAGAAGGGGTTATAGCGCACTGAGATTTCTGGCCGCGATGGGCTGAGCACTTTCAACTGGTGCATCCGGCCCGCGGCTTCGATGGCCGGCAGAAGATCGGAGAGAAACTCCTGGTCTCCCTTGCCATCAAAGATCAACATGGGAATGCGGTGCTGGTCTTCGGCAGGTCCGAGCACTCGGAACAGGTCCTGGGTAATGATGTTCTTCAGAAGCGTGGTCTTGCCGGAACCAGTTGCGCCGAGCACCACCGACTGCATCACCCGCGTCGCGTCCGGCCAGAACCAGGGTTTGCCATGGACGTCGTAGCCCAGCACGATTGCGTTCTGTGCGTACGCGGCCTCGACGGCCTCGCGGTCTTTGGCTTGGCTTATAAATAAAGGAGGATGAGGCCAGTTTGCCTCCCGCCGGCGCCGCAGGGTGAGCAGATACCAGGCGAGGGCGATGCCAGCAACCAAGGCAAAGAACGCATAGAGGCAACCTTCCAGCAGTTGCACCGAGCGCACGTGAAAACGGTTTACCAGGATGTAGGAGCCGCCAGCAAGCAAGATGACTGCAACGATGGCCAGGGCAACGGCAATGCTCTCTTCCTGGTTACGATGGAAGGCGCGGCGGCCCAACCGATATTCATTTTCTGCAGTCATGATTGAACAAAACTGAGGAGCAAGAACGTGCCTAAGGCAAGCGCAAGAACCAAGGCTAGAAGGAGCAAAATCGGATTCACTCGGAAACGGCCGTGCTCATCTCGCGGCTTCAGGGGGTCCTCCACAAGTCTCAGCAATGCATCGCAAAATCGCTCCTTCGGGTTCTGCATATGGAAGTCAATGAGCCGATCATGCATCTCGCCGAGTTGTGCATTCGCTTTCATCTCAGAG
>CAWAUN010000003.1:0-957277 GCA_963785265.1 uncultured Acidobacteriaceae bacterium
AAAAGGCCAATCTGATTTCTCAGACTGGCCTTTATTTATGCCGGCAACTACCTACTCTCCCACACACTTTCGCGTGCAGTACCATCGGCCCAGCGGGGCTTAACTTCCGTGTTCGGGATGGGAACGGGTGGAACCCCCGCGGTAAGATCACCGACAACTTGTAGCAGCTTGTAGCCATCAGCTCGGCGTTAAGCCTGATCCGGCGATGCTCGACCGTTCGCTGCGCGCAAGACTCTGCGGCATCTGCGGCTGCAGACTTTCACAGAGCTAGCTTTCAAAGAGCTGAGGACGAAGCCTCACAACTGAATAGATTGGGTATGCCTTAACTTTACATCTTGATTCTTCGTCGGCGCCAGTCGTCAGTACTTTGCTTCTCAGTCGTCGCGAAGCTCTGACGACACTCACTGCTATTCGCTCAGGTTCGAACTGAGAACTGGGAACTGAGAACTGAGAGCTGTTTTCTGCACCGAGTAAATTTTATGGTCAAGCCGAACGGGCGATTAGTACAGGTAAGCTACACGCGTTACCGCGCTTCAACATCCTGCCTATCAACCAGGTAGTCTACCTGGGCCCTTCATTACCCTTAAGGGTTGGGAGATCTCATCTTGAGGAGTGCTTCCCGCTTATATGCATTCAGCGGTTATCACAACCGAACTTCGCTACCCAGCGATGCCATTGGCATGACAGCTGGATCACAAGAGGTTCGTCCATCCCGGTCCTCTCGTACTAAGGACAGGCCCTCTCAAATCTCCTGCGCCCACAACAGATAGGGACCGAACTGTCTCGCGACGTTCTGAACCCAGCTCACGTACCGCTTTAATAGGCGAACAGCCTAACCCTTGGAACCTTCTACAGCTCCAGGATGCGATGAGCCGACATCGAGGTGCCAAACCGGAGCGTCGATATGAACTCTTGGCTCCGATCAGCCTGTTATCCCCGGCGTACCTTTTATCCGTTGAGCGATGGCCATTCCATACAGAACCACCGGATCACTAAAGCCTACTTTCGTACCTGCTCGACTTGTAGGTCTCGCAGTCAACCACGCTTATACTTTTGCATTCGACGGCTGATTTCCAAACAGCCTGAGCGTAGCTTCGCGCGCCTCCGTTACAATTTAGGAGGCGACCGCCCCAGTCAAACTACCCGCCTTACTATGTCCATCTCCCGGATTACGGGAGTATGTTAGAACCACAGAACTCGCAGGGTGGTATCTCACCGTTGGCTCCTCCAAGTCCGAGAACCTGAAATCAAAGCCTCCCACCTATCCTGCGCAGCAAGTGCCATAGTTCATAGTAAAGGTATAGTAAAGGTGCACGGGGTCTTTCCGTCTAGTTGCGGGCAACCGGCATCTTCACCGGCACTACAAGTTCGCCGTGCCAGTTGGCAAGACAGTCGCACTTTCGTTACGCCATTCGTGCAGGTCGGAACTTACCCGACAAGGAATTTCGCTACCTTAGGACCGTTATAGTTACGGCCGCCGTTCACTGGGGCTTCAGTTCAAAGCTTCGCCTTGCGGCTAACCTCTCCCTTTAACCTTCCAGCACCGGGCAGGCGTCAGCCCCTATACGTCGTTTTCGACTTAGCAGAGACCTGTGTTTTTGTTAAACAGTCGCAATGCGCATTTCTCTGCGGCCTCTTCGGACTTGCATCCTAGTGAGGCACCCCTTTTCCCGAAGTTACGGGGTTAATTTGCCGAGTTCCTTACCAACTGTTCTCACGAGCGCCTTAGAATATTCATCTCGTCTACCTGTGTCGGTTTGAGGTACGGATCCCATACATTCTCCTTAGAGGATTTTCTCGGCAGTGTGGAATCAGCAGCTTTCCCCCATACGGGGTACTGTTTTGCGTCTCAGTGATAACTTCCTCGCGGATTTTCCTACGAGAAACACCTTACACGCATCAACCGTCATAGCCATAGGACGGCCTGCTTATCCTTCTGCGTCTCCCCATCGTGATAACGACTGCACGGGAGGTCCGGAATATTAACCGGATGTCCATCAGTTACGCCTTTCGGCCTCACCTTAGGAACCGCCTGACCCTGAGCGGATTAACCTTTCTCAGGAAACCTTAGACTTTCGGCGCGGAGGGTTCTCACCTCCGTTATCGCTACTTATGCCGGCAGGGTCTCTTCTCGACGATCCACCAGTCTTCTCAGTCTGGCTTCAAATCGTTGGGAATGCTCTCCTACCACGCACACTTGCGTATGCATTCGCTGCTTCGGTAACAAGCTTAAGCCCCGTTAAATTGTCGGCACCGGACCGCTTGACCAGTGAGCTATTACGCTTTCTTTAAAGGATGGCTGCTTCTAAGCCAACCTCCTGGCTGTCTGGGCGTTCCGACTTCCTTTCCCACTTAGCTTGTATTTTGGGACCTTAGCAGGCGATCTGGACTGTTTTCCTCTCGACAACGAAGCTTAGCCCCCGCTGTCTGACTGCCGTACTGGTTGTTCTATGGCATTCGAAGTTTGATTGGATTCTGTAAGCTGGAAAGCCCCATAGTCCATTCAGTTCTCTACCACCATGACAAATCGTACGACGCTAGCCCTAAAGCTATTTCGGAGAGAACGAGCAATCACGGAATTTGATTAGCCTTTCACCCCTACCCTCAGCTCATCGGAGCTTTTTTCAACAAACAGCCGTTCGGCCCTCCATTAGGTTTTACCCTAACTTCAGCCTGGCCAAGGGTAGATCATCCCGCTTCGCGTCTATTCCTGCCAACTTGTGTTCGCCCTATTCGGACTCGCTTTCGCTACGGCTCGCTTTCGCTTAACCTTGCTGACAAGAATAACTAGCCGGCTCATTATGCAATAGGCACGCGGTCAGACTTTCGGCTTGCGCCGCATAGTCCTCCCACCGTTTGTAGGCACACGGTTTCAGGTACTATTTCACTCCCCTCGCAGGGGTTCTTTTCACCTTTCCCTCACGGTACTGGTTCACTATCGGTCAGAAGAACGTATTTAGCCTTACGGGATGGTCCCCGTAGCTTCTCGCAGGGTTTCTCGTGCCCCGCGATACTCAGGTACCAGCTTCGAGTCCGGATTGTTTTCGCCTACGTGGCTATCACACTCTATGGCCCCTCTTTCCAGAGGGCTTCGACTAACAACCGGATTGGTAACTCTACTGTTGCTGGCCCTACAACCCCTGTGTCACCCGAAGGTGAAACAGGTTTAGGCTGTTGCGATTTCGCTCGCCACTACTTTCGCAATCGAGGTTTCTTTCTTTTCCTCCAGGTACTGAGATGGTTCACTTCCCTGGGTTCGCTCATACCCGACTATGGATTCATCGGGCTGTATGGAGGTTTTACCCCCACGGGTTTCCCCATTCGGAAATCCCCGGATCAAAGCCTGCTTGCGGCTCCCCGAGGCTTATCGCAGCTTGCCACGTCCTTCATCGCCGTCTTCTGCCAAGGCATCCACCATGCGCCCTTAGTAGCTTGACCACAAAATTTACTCAGCACACTGGTCGGCCTTCGGCCGCTGGCTTTTAGCTGTTAGCTATTAGCTTTTGGCTTGAACCTTCCAACACACCGACTAAACTTTATAGCGCCACCCTGCTCCTCGCACGCTTAGACATGTTCTCTTGCAGCGCCAACTGCAAAATCCCTCGCTTCGCTCGGGATGACAATCCGGGTAGGACGATCAATCGATCGAAGAGGTCTTACGTACACCAGCAGGTACATCGGCACTCATAAAAATTTACTTCGCCTTGTAATTTGCCCAATCTATTCAGTTGTCAAAGTTCGTCCTCGCCAACTTGCGCTGGCTGACCCGCCTGAGCGGGTTTGGGAGTTCGCTACCAGCTTTCGCTTCCGACTCAAAGAAGACCAAGTCGAATGCTACTACTAGAGCACATCCAACCCAATGTTCGGCGTCAAAGCGACTTTCTTTGGACCGTGAACTGATTCACGGTTGTCGCATTTGACGCCCAACATCAGGCTGCTTGGCGGATCTTTCCAAAATCATACCGACACCCGATACAAACCCGCCTACGCCAATAGGCAGTACAAATATTCCCCCATGGGATAACTCTCCGGTAAACGCAATGAGCCACACAGCGAGCCCGACGAAACCACCGAACACTGCAATAAGCTGTCCGGCCCGCTTAGTCCGCCTCGCACCTTCTAGCGTAGCCATCGAGGTTCTCCCTCCGCGCCGCAAATCTTGGTGGAGCTGACCGGGATCGAACCGGTGGCCTCCTGGTTGCAAACCAGGCGCTCTCCCAGCTGAGCTACAGCCCCTTAACTCAGCTATTGGCTCTTAGCCTTTAGCTCTTAGCTAAACCGTACGGTCAAGCTAAAGGCCAGGAGCTAATAGCTAACGGCTGATTTCTGGTGGGCCTGGGAAGAATTGAACTTCCGACCTCACCCTTATCAGGGGTGCGCTCTAGCCAACTGAGCTACAGGCCCGGTTTCCCGATTGTACTCCCTGAGAGCCCAGCGTTTGATCGGCTCTCAGCTATCAGCTATCAGCTGTCAGTGAAACCGATTTGACTGATAGCTGATAGCTGAAAGCTGAGAGCTCGAATTTTTTCGAGGAAAAGGTTGAACGCGCGACCGGGCTAAGCCCAGTCTGACGGTTGCGAGTAAATGTTCGAGCAAGAGAGGTCTGACCGTAAGCTCCCTCTGGTCTCTTCAGGTTTAGTTTAGAGATTTCGAGGGGTACATAGCAACATTTCTTGCCGAAGCAAGAATGCTATGACGTTCTCTCTTAGAAAGGAGGTGATCCAGCCGCAGGTTCTCCTACGGCTACCTTGTTACGACTTCACCCCAATCATGAACCATACCTTGGACGGCTGCTTCCTTGCGGTTAGCTCACCGGCTTCTAGTGCAGTCCACTTTCGTGATGTGACGGGCGGTGTGTACAAGGCCCGGGAACGTATTCACCGCAGCGTTCTGATCTGCGATTACTAGCGATTCCAGCTTCATGGAGTCGAGTTGCAGACTCCAATCCGAACTGAGGCCGGCTTTTTCCGATTAGCTCAACTTTGCAGTTTTGCGACGGTTTGTACCGACCATTGTAGCACGTGTGTAGCCCTGGACATAAAGGCCATGAGGACTTGACGTCATCCCCACCTTCCTCCCCGTTATCCGGGGCGGTTTCACTAGAGTGCTCGGCTTGACCCGGTGGCAACTAGGGATGAGGGTTGCGCTCGTTGCGGGACTTAACCCAACATCTCACGACACGAGCTGACGACAGCCATGCAGCACCTATACAGCAGCCTTTTAAGGGGAAAGGGTGTTTCCACCCCGGTCTCCTGCATTTCGAGCCCAGGTAAGGTTCTTCGCGTTGCGTCGAATTGAACCACATGCTCCACCGCTTGTGCGGGCCCCCGTCAATTCCTTTGAGTTTCAGCCTTGCGACCGTACTCCCCAGGCGGATTGCTTATCGCGTTAGCTGCGGCACAATCGGATTGGGTACCGATCACACCAAGCAATCATCGTTTAGGGCCGGGACTACCAGGGTATCTAATCCTGTTTGCTCCCCCGGCTTTCGCGCCTCAGCGTCAGTAGTGGTCCAGTGCGCCGCTTTCGCCACAGGTGTTCCTCCCGATATCTACGCATTTCACCGCTACACCGGGAATTCCACGCACCTCTCCCACCCTCCAGCACGGCAGTTTCGCCTGCAGGCTCTGAGTTAAGCCCAGAGGTTTCACAGGTGACTTACCGCACCGCCTACGCGCCCTTTACGCCCAATAATTCCGAACAACGCTCGCACCCTCTGTATTACCGCGGCTGCTGGCACAGAGTTAGCCGGTGCTTCTTCCACTGGTACCGTCATCATCTTCCCAGTCGAAAGGAGTTTACGCCCCAAGGGGCTTCATCCTCCACGCGGCGTTGCTGCGTCAGGGTTTCCCCCATTGCGCAAAATTCCCCACTGCTGCCTCCCGTAGGAGTCTGGACCGTGTTTCAGTTCCAGTGTGTCCGTGCGCCCTCTCAGGCCGGATACCGATCTTCGCCTTGGTAGGCCATTACCCTACCAACTAGCTAATCAGCCGCGACCCCCTCCAAAAGCGGATTGCTCCTTTGATCTTGCGATATTATGCGGTATTAGCCTCGGTTTCCCGAGGTTATCCCCCACTCAAGGGCAGGTAGTCACGTGTTACTCACCCGGTCGCCACTATACTCATGGATTGCTCCACTTTCCCGTTCGACTTGCATGTGTTAGGCACGCCGCCAGCGTTGATTCTGAGCCAGGATCAAACTCTCATTTGAAACCTGAGTTGGTCTGGGTAGACCAACGGCCTCCGTCTGCTGTGACGAAGGTCCTATCTTGTGAGTACGTTCAGACTTGAGCCCGAACATTTGTTTCTCACGACTGGCACGTTCAACCTTTTGTCAAAGACCGATCCGCTTTCCGCCTGAGCGGTGCGCCTTCAGTCCGCCGCCATCCCTAGAAGAGATTTTGGCGTCCTCGAAACTTGTGGTACTAAACTTTTTTGACTGAGCTCGATAAAGCTACGCGTCCGGTGCGCTCGCTGTCAACCCTCTGAGATCACAGGATTTCCACCTGATTTCAACAGTGCGGGGAGTTGCTATCGCAGACTTTGGAATAAACCAAAACTGGAGAACTCTTTGTCACAGCTTTACAGCGCGTCCGAAAACGCTCTTCCGCGTTGGCTCGCCACAGAATCCGGCGCACGCCGAAACGGAAGACAGTTCAAAAATTAAAGATCGCTTGGAGGCTCTGCTTTTCGCGGAAACCCTTCAGGGACCTTGTCCCCGAATGCGAACCCCGGAAACGGGGTCAATTGGAGGCTATCAGTATTGGATGCCAAAACAGCCCGCGAAGACTCAGCGGACAGCTCAGACACGACTTCACTTGTCCTCGGCTCGATTTGTTATACCAAAGTGAACGCCGTTGCGCAAGGGGAGAATCAAAAAAATTAATGGCAGAGTAGAAAGCTGGATTTTGAGCCATGGAGCCACGGGCGACGACTCTCCACCGAACTCGCGGCCTATAATGCACCTTAAGCCTTGATTTCCGTTGTCCAACTCGGAACGCTCGATTACGCCTCCGGTCTGCGCTTGCAGCAAAAACTGCTCGATCTGCGCAAGGCGGGCGAGATCGGCGACGTGCTGTTGCTGCTCGAACACTCGCCTGTCATTACCCTTGGTCGCAACGCGAAAGCAGCCAATGTGCTGGTGTCGACCGAAGTGCTGGCGGCTCGCGGCGTCGAGGTGTTCGAATGCGACCGCGGCGGGGATGTTACGTTTCACGGGCCGGGACAGTTGGTAGGGTATCCGATATTGGATCTGCGGGGATGCAGCAGCTCTCAGCTCTCAGCGATCAGCTTTCAGTCACACCCTTCGCGCAAAACACTCGGCGTTGTCGATTACATTCGGCGGCTGGAGGAAGTCTTGATCCGCTCTTGCGCGGATTTCGGAATTCCGACGAAACGGGTCGCGGGGTTAACCGGAGTGTGGACGGATTCAGCGAGCAACGATGCTCACGTAGGGACGGGCGCCCCCGCCCGTCCAGGCGAGTCGAAGACTCGCCCCGTCGCCGAAGCAAAAATCGCAGCCCTCGGAGTGCACATTTCCCGCTCGGTCACTTCGCATGGCTTCGCTTTGAACGTGAATACGGATCTCAGCTATTTCGACCTGATTGTGCCTTGTGGAATAGCCGCGAAGCCTGTGACCTCGATGCAGCGGGAGCTGGGACGCGAGATTGACTGGAACGCGGTCGCGCAGTCGGTGTCGCGGCACTTTGGGAACATATTTGGGAGCCAGATGCTTTGGGTGGAAACAGTCGACGCGCTGCTTGGCCACAGTGTGGGAGTGCCGCTGAAAACGCCGGACGAATTGCGGCGAGTGCGCGGCGAGGATGATTTGTTTCTTGCTTGACCCAGCATAGATTTCGCAGCCAACATTCCGCGGGCGAGGGCGCCCGCGCGACACGAGTGATAGCATGTTCGCGGACCGATCATGCCCAGGAAAAACGCGAATACGAAAATTAGCTCTGCTCAGAAGAACTCGCTCGCAAAGGGCCAAAAGCTAAGGGCTAAGAGCCCGCAGCCGGACGGTAATCTCCGCACCTACACCATCCGCGATTACCGGCTCGAAAAGCCGAGCTTCACGCTGCGCCAGGTTCGCGTAGGCGACGAAGTCCGCTACGAAGTCGAAAGCGGGGATCTTTCCCGGCCCGCGCCTCCGATGCGCGATTCGAAATATCTCGGCCGCGAGCAGTGCATTGAAATCTATCGCTGGATGCTGCTCAACCGCCGCATGGAAACCGCGCTCGAGAATCTCTACAAGCAAGGGCAGGTAGTCGGCGGTGTTTACTTTGGTCTGGGCCAGGAGGCGTGCTCCTGCGCTTCTGCTTACGCTTTGCAGAAAGATGACTGGCTGGGGCCGATGATTCGCAACCAGGGTGCGCTCCTCGTACGCGGCTTCTCGCCCGCTGACATCATGATGCAGTACATGGCGAAGTCGGGATCGCCCACCAAGGGACGTGATGCCTCTTCGCACTTCGGCGATATAGTCACGCGCAACGTCGTCTCACCGATTTCCACTTTGGGCGATTTGATTCCGGTGCTGGCGGGCGTGGCGCTGGGAGCGCGGCTGCAGGGCAAACACATCGCGGTGATGACTTACATCGGCGATGGAGGCCAGTCCACCGGTGTGACATACGAAGGGTTGAATTTCGCCGCTGTGCAGAATCTTGGCCTGGTGCTGATTGTCGAAAATAATCTCTGGGGATATTCGACGCCCTCCGACATGCAGTTCCGCGTCAAGGATCTGGCCGAGCGCTCGATTGCTTACGGGATTCCCGGAGTGATCGTCGATGGCACCGATGCTTGTCAGGTTTATGACGCGTGCCATGAAGCCTGCGAGCGAGCGCGGCGCGGCGAAGGTCCGACGCTGATCGAAGCAAAGATGATGCGCATGAAAGGGCACGCAATTCATGACGCGGCGGAGTATGTTCCGAAGCCGTTGTTCGAATATTGGAAGCGGCGCGATCCCATTGCACGGCTCAAAGATTATCTGGTGAATAAGAAGAAGTGGCTGACAGCAGCGGCGAACGAAGAACTGATTGCGGGCGTGGAGCGGCAACTGGAAGCGGACCGCGAAGTTGCTGTGAATTCTCCGATGCCGACTCCGGAATCGGCCGCCGGCGGCGTGTATTGCGAGAGCGGATGCCACGAAATCAAACCGAAATACGCCATGCCTGGGGTTGCAATCGTTGCACGCAGTGAAAAGTCGGCTGGTTCGAAGCGCTCGGACAAAGCGGTACATCTGAAGTAAACGACTTCTTTGATAATTTCTGCATCAAGGTAGTACCTCAGTAACTTGTAGTAACCAGTGCACAGAATCATGATGCTTCTGTGGTCAGGGCGGGAGAAAGTCTGAACTCCCGTTTGTCAGGGGCATTATGAAGCGTCTAACATCTGCTCAGTTTCTTCGCGGGTCCATCGCCCTTCTGACCTTAGGTTTGTTCATATTGGGTCTTTCAGGATGCAACACTTCCTCGGCTTCGGCCGTTGGCGTTACCCTAACGCCGAGCACTACGCCGGGCATCGATCAAGCTCAAACTCTCGCGATCACGGCCTCGGTCGCGCACGACTCGAAAGGCGCCGGCGTGACGTGGAGCGTTTCGGGCGGTGGTTCGCTCAGCGGCACCCCGACCACGACTTCGGCCACTTACCAGGCTCCTGCATCGGTGACCACCGCGTTCACAGCGACGGTGACGGCAACTTCGGTCAGCGACTCGTCGAAGTCGGCTGTCCTGCAGATCAAGGTCAGTCCTCTGCCTGCCGTGACCACAAGCTCTCTACCGGCGGCCACTGCGGGAAGCAACTACAACCAAGTCTTGGCGGAGTCCGGCGGAACAAGTCCGTACACCTGGAGCGTCTCACCGGCGACGCTGCCACCGGGATTGATTTTGGTTCCCAGCTCGGGAGTAATCGGTGGCGAGCCGACCGGCTGTAGTAACACGCCGTGCGGTTCGTACACTTTCACCGTTACGGATGAGGCAGGCAATTCGTCGAGCACGCAACCGATTCCCATCACGGTGGGCCCACCAGCTTCGCCATTGACGATTACGCCCACGACCTTGCCGGGTGCAACGATCGGCTCGCCCTACAGTGCCACGATGACGGCTACGGGCGGAGTTCCTGTCTACACCTGGAGTCTCAGCGGCAATCCATCCTGGCTCTCGATCAATCCTTCGACCGGGGTGCTCTCGGGCACGCCGACCGGGACCTCCGGCAGCACGGCCAGTTTCACCGTAATCGTGACCGACTCGCAGACCCCGACGCACGGTACTCAATCGGTCGGCCAGAGCATCGTGATCGTCGTTGGAACTCTGACCATCACTACCGCATCGTTGCCAGCCGCGACTGTCAGCACGTCGTACAGCGCCACGGTGAATGCCACCGGCGGAATCACGCCCTATACATGGAGCCTTAGCAGCAATCCGTCATGGCTCTCGATCAATCCTTCTACTGGAGTGCTCTCGGGCACGGCGCCGGGCACGCCGGGCACCACTCCGTCATTCTCGGTTACGGTCCAGGATTCGGAAAGTCCAGCGCAGGTAAGCGTCGCCAACTTCACGATCACGATCAATGCCGCTCAGGGCTGCACCGGCACGCTCGACAACGAACTCCTCAGCGGCAACTATGCCCTGATGCTGAATGGCTGGAGCGGTTCCACGACGGCCGCGTCTGCCGTGGGCAGTTTCGTGGCTGACGGAGAGGGAAACATTAGCGGCGGACTCCTGGATAAGGTCGATCAGTCCAACTCAGCCGGACCGCAGAACGGCACCTTCACTGGGACGTACTGTGTCGGCTCGAACAATCTCGCAACCATCAACCTGAACTTTAGCGGCGGACTTGGCGGTGGCACCGCTACGCTGCAGGCCGCGCTCGATGCAAGCGACGGCAATGGTCACATCATTACTTACAGCAGCGGCGGCTTCCTCGCTTCCGGGTTGCTGCGCAAACAGAACACCGCCGCGTTCTCAACCAGCGCCATCAACGGCGACTACGCCGGAGGAGGGGTTGGAGCCGATTCTTCTTACAATCGCTGGGCGTCGGCCGGTGCGGCCAACTATGGCGGCAACGGCAACATCGCGAACGGCGAATTTGACAGTGATGATGCCGCCTCGGGTCCGGACTTTGGAACTTTCAGTTCCAGCGATTTCACCGTGGCCTCGGATGGTCGCGGCACGGCAGTCATCACCTACGTTAGCGGCGCTGGATCCCAACCAAAAAGCTTCGTCTATTACATAGTCAGCGCTTCCGAAATGCTGAGGATGGAAATAGACCCGTCGTTGCCACCGGAAATAGAGGTTGGCCAGATACTGCAGCAAAGCAGCAACCTGAGCTACCAGTCGCTCGAAGGACTCAGCGTGATCGAGACTCAAGCCCTCGATAATCAAAAGGTGCCGGCCACGCCCGAAGCGCAGGCTGGAATTTTCACGGTAACCTCGCCTCCCGCTTTCTCCGAAACTCTGGACCAAAACGATAGTGGCACGATGAGCACACTAACGCCCTCGGGGAACTACAGCGTGGACTCCAGCGGACGCGTAACCCTGACCGCAGCCGGCAACAGCCCGCCGGTCTTCTACCTGGTTGGCCCGAACCAGGCTTTTCTGGTTGGGACCGACAGCACCGTGTCTTTTGGTACGCTGACACCGCAGACAGGGAGTAACTTCGACAACGCCTCGTTGCTCGGAAATTACTACGGTGGGAGTCAGCAACCGATCGACGACAACGTCAACGAGCAAGTTGAGTTCGTAAACGCCAATGGCTCCTCTCCCAGCGGCAGTCTCAACGGAATATCGGACACGAACGGCACCGGGGGACCGCAGACGGGCGGCAACATCTCGAATACTTATGTGGTTTCGTCCTCGGGACGAACGGTCATCAGCGGTAGCAGCGGCGCGGCGATCCTCTACATAATCTCTCCCACGCAAGCGGTCGTCCTGCCGTCAGACACCACGAACCCGGCGCTCATTGATCTCCATCAGTGACGGTAAGGGCTGCGCAAACCGCGGACCGGTGGTTGCGTCGCGCCGGTCCGTTTTTCGGACTGCTTCTTTCGGACCACTGCGGAACTGATAAAATCAAGCTGCGTCATGTCGGCATCCACCCAACTCATCCAGATTGACGTCGGCCCCAGGGTTGTCACCCCGAAACCTTCGTGGCTTAAGGCCAAGGCTCCGGTGGGCGACAACTTTCATAACCTGAAGAAGCTGGCGCGCGGGCTGGGACTGCATACGGTGTGCGAGTCGGCGCAGTGTCCGAATATTGGAGAATGCTGGCACCATCACACTGCGACGTTCATGCTACTCGGCGATATCTGCACCCGTCGTTGCGGTTTTTGCGCGGTGCCCAAGGGGCGTCCGGAGGCGCTTGACTGGGACGAGCCGCGGCGCGTGGCGGAGGCGGTCGCCACGCTTGGCCTGCGTCATGCGGTCGTGACCAGCGTGAATCGCGACGACGACAACGTTGGCGGCGCCAGGATTTTTGCCGAAACCATCCGGCAGATTCGCGCGCTCGTGCCGGAGTGCCGGGTCGAAGTACTGATTCCTGACTTCCAGGGTCTTCAAGAACCGCTGCGCATCGTGCTGGAAGCCAAGCCGAACGTGCTCAATCACAATACCGAGACCGTTCCGCGGCTCTACCGTGCGGTGCGCTCGGGGGCGCGCTACAAACGCACTCTCGATTTGCTGGCAAATGCCAAACAGTGGGACCCGGCGACGGTGACCAAGAGCGGCGTGATGGTTGGCATCGGCGAGGAGACGGAGGAGTTGATCGAAGTCTTCCGCGACCTGGGCGAGCGCGGCGTGGATATTTTGACGATTGGGCAGTATCTGCGTCCGTCGAAAGATCATTTGCCGATGACGCGCTATTACACGCCTGCCGAGTTTGTCTCGCTAAAAGAAGAAGCGCTGAAGTTTGGTTTCAAGCACGTGGAGTCGGGTCCGCTGGTGCGGTCAAGTTATCATGCGCACGAGCAGGCGGAGGCGACCGGTCGTTAGTCGCTGGTCGTTTGTCGTTGGCAAAACCCTAATCCCTCAGCAGAGTCCCGAACGACCATCGACTTATTCTCTGCGCACCCAGGGAAATATCACAATCTTCATGTTCACCGGTCATAGGCTCGCCTCTGACCTGTGAGCTATCTTGTGCCTGGAGGTGCACAATGACCACCAACTCGTCATTTCAGGACTTGCGGATCTGGCAAGATTCAATGGACCTGACAGTGGAGATTTACCGGGTCACAAGTGACTTTCCAAAACATGAGACTTACGGCTTGATTTCTCAGATGCGGCGCGCAGCCGTCTCAGTACCGAGCAATATCGCGGAAGGAAAGGGACATCGATCGGACCCTGAGTTCGTGCGCTTTCTTTTTCATGCCAGGGGATCTCTCTTGGAGCTCCAGACCCAGCTTCGGATAGCTCAGCGTCTACAATACCTGTCTGACGAAAAGGCGGACGAGCTCTGCTGCACTGGAGATGGCATCGCGCGAGGACTGAACGCCCTCATCAACAGATTCCGCCGAGAAGCGGCCTAACGACTCGTGCCGGTCCTAAGTCGTTGGTCGCTCGTCGTTAGCAAATCCCCAAATCCCTCAACGGAGTTCCGAACGACCATCGACCAACGACTATCGACCGCCTTTCTACCACACTCGACACGCGTGCTGATTCACCATCGGCGCGGTCGCCGAGCAATGATACGCTTCGCGGAATTCCGGCATATTGGAGACGGTTCCGTTCACACGGTACCTCGATGGCGAATGCGGATCGACGGTAACTAACATTCGCGCCATGGCATCGGTGCGGCTCTCGCACCACACGTTGGCCCATCCCAGAAAAAAGCGCTGCTCGGCGGAAAGGCCATCGATCGGCGCCGGTTCCTTTCCGGCAAACGTGTTCAGGAGGGCCATGTAGGCGATGCGCAGGCCGCCATTGTCGGCCGTGTTTTCACCCAGAGTGAGCTTGCCGTTCAGCTTCAAATCGTCGACCGCAACAAAATTCGCGTACTGGTCGCGGATGCACCCGGTGCGTTCTTCGAATTGCTTCTTGTCATCCGCCGTCCACCAATCGCGGAGATCGCCCTCCCCGTCGAACTGGCTGCCCTCGTCATCGAAGCCGTGCGTGAGTTCGTGACCGATCACGGCGCCGATCGCCCCAAAGTTCATGGCGTCGTCGGCACGGTTGTCAAAGAATGGAGGCTGCAGAATGCCGGCTGGAAACGTGATGTTGTTCTGGGTCGGGTCGTAGGTTGCATTGATGGTCATCGGCGGATATGGCCAATCCCTCTTATCGAGCGCCTTGCCAATCTTGTTTAGCCGGTACTGCAGGTCGTTTAGGTTCGAACGTTGCGAATTGCCCAGAGCGTCGCCGCGCACGATCTTTAGCGTCGAGTAGTCGCGCCACTTATCGGGATAGCCGATGCGGTTGGTGATGGCGTGCAATTTGACGAGCGCCTGAGCCTTTGTGTCCGCGCCCATCCAGGGCACGCTCTTGATGTCTTCGCCCAACGCTTTTTCGAGGGCGTCCACCATGGCCAGCGTGCGCTCCTTGCCTTGCGCACCAAAGGTCTGCTGGACATAGATCTGGCCCACCACCTCACCAAGATCGCCGTCGGCGTAACCGACGCAGCGCTTCCAGCGCGGACGCAACTCCTTGGCGCCAGTCAGCGTCTTGCCGAAGAAATTAAAGTCCTCGTTGACGAAGGCCGTTGGCAGCACTGACGCATTCGAATGCAGCGTGTGCCAGCGCAAATATATCTTCCAATCGTCGAGCGAGTGTGCGCTGATCACCTCCTGCATGTTCTTGATAAAATCCGGCTCGATCACGTTGAGGGAATCAAAATGGGGCGCGCCCACGCCCTGAAAATACAGGCTCCAATTGAATGTGGAGTTCAAAGCGGCGAGGTCCGCGTCGGTCATCTTGTGATAGATCTTCTGCGGATCGCGGCGGCTGGTCTGGTCGAGAGCGCCCTTGGCCAAGCCGGTTTCAATCTCCATAACGACCTTCGCTTCAGCCGCGGCTTTGCCTTCGTCGTCGCCCAACAGAGTGAACATTTTCGCCACATGCGCGGCGTATTGCTTGCGCAACTCGACCGACTTCGGGTCATCCTTGAAATAGTAATCGCGATCGGGCATGCCCAATCCGCCCTGATCGAGCTGGGCAATGATCTGGCTGGCATTCTTGAAATCGGACCCGGAATCGAAGCTGAATAAAGCATCGACGCCTTCGCGATGCAAACGCAAAATTTCTTGCGGAAGGTCGGCCTTGGAGGAAAGCGCCGCGATGCTATGAAAATCGCGATCGAGCGGCTTGATGCCGGCTTTTTCGATCGCACTTTCGTCCATGCAGGTCGCGTAGTAGTCGCCAATCTTCTGCTCGTTGGCGCTGCGGCCGGGCTTTTCGACGGACGCCTTTTCAAGAATGTCGCGCACCACGTATTCGCCGCGCTGCTGCAATTCGTGAAAACGGCCCCAGCCGGAGCGGTCCGCCGGAATCGGGTTCTGCGCCATCCACTTGCTGCAGGCGTAAGCGTAGAAGTCGTTGCAGGGATCGATACTCTTATCGAGCATGTCGACGGAGAAACGCACGTCGGCGGGTTTCGCCGCATCGGGCGTCGCCTGGGCTGGTTTATCTTGAGCCAGGGCAGGCACCAGCATGATGGCGACCGCCAGTACTTTCCAGAAATTGCGCATGAGAATCCTCAAATAAAAATGTGGAACCGGCCAGGCACTGCTCCGCTCGGCGGACCGTCCGTAGACTAGCATAACCGCGATGGATCTCTCGAAATTGCTCTCGTTGCTATGCATGAGGTGAGAATTTCCAGTTGACTGCTTGGGTTCGCGATTGTCGGGCTGAAGGGAGAACCAACGGCGCAAAGTTGCGCTAACGCCTTGTTTCGCCAGTTGTCAGTTGCAATAAGGTTTCGACCATCCTTTCTCAGAAGGACCGCCTATGAGCCGGTTAGAGCCGGCCCTTGCAGATGGAGCGACCCATCCCAAAACAACGGCCGTAGCGCAATATCTGGAGCAAGTAAAAAGGCGCAGCTATGAGCCACGCCTTTTACCTCATAAGCGTCAATTGCCCGCTACCGTGGCGGCAAGCCCTCATTCAAACTGAATACCAGCCCAGGATAGAATTCTGCCGTACCTTCGGCGTTCCCCCAAAATGTGCCGTCCGAGGCCTGAAGCAGAGATGTGGGATTGCCGAAATTTCCAGTGAATGGCAGTGTCTCCAACAACGAGCCATCTTCAGCCGAAAGTTCCATAATGCCCGACGTGCCTGCGGTCATGTCACTGTAGGTTGACCAAAGGTTGCCGTTTGACGCCGCGATTGGCGCGGACAACCGGTAGCCATACGCTAACTCGGAAAAAACCTGCAAATTGCTGCCGTCCAGTCCAACCTCGAAGAGCGCGTTCTTATCGCTATCCTCGACATTCTCCAAGGTTCCGTAAAGATCGCCGTTTGCACCTTGTACTACCCCAGTGGGGAAGTCCAGACCCGGCAAGTTGGCAACAAGGGTGAACACGCCCGTGGTGTCGACCTTAAAGATCGGCTCTTGGTCGAAAATTCCGAAGCCCCCGTAGAAATTTCCGTCCGACGCCAAAGTGAGTCCGAGCGGGCCGGCGAATCCATTGCTGCCATCGAGCACAGTGAGTACCTGGAATGCTCCGGTGGAGGTGGTGATGCTGAAGAATACGCCGCAGCCTTTAACAAAGCTGCAGTCATAATCATTGGAACCACCCTGGAATGTGACGCCATAAACATTACCGTCCGGCCCGTTGGCGAGGCCCATCGGCAGCGCCCCATCGGGGCAACCGGACGATTGGCAGAAGGCGTGGAGCACAGTAAATCCGCTGCCGTCCTTGGCGATGCGGAACAAGACGCCGACAAAATTTCCCCCGCCCGATGACGTCGAACCGTAAACGTTTCCGTCCGCACCTTCCATCAAAAAGTTGGGACGGCTTCCGTCAGGACTGGTATTGCCGCCGGTGAAGGTGTGCAGCAAGGCAATCTTCTTGGCGGGCGTGAGTGAAAAAATGGTGCCGCCCTCCAGCGTCTTGCCCACTCCATCCATGCTCGTTGTGGTTACGCCGTAGAAGTTGCCATCGGAGGCCTGGATCAAGGCCACCGGTCCCGCGCCGTCATTGCACGTCTTCGAACCGCAGCTGAACTGGTGCTCCACCTTGGGCTTCGGGCTCTTAGCACAGAGCGCCGCCGCGACGAAAAGCACCGGGAACAACAGAGCGGACAAGTGTCTCAACTTTTCCATGGTGACTCTCCTACTATCGGAGCCATACTAAACATCAAAAACTCTAATCTAGACAAGCTATTTTTAGTCACGTCTACATCACCTTGTAAACTATTTAAAATAGGGCTCTTATTGCCCGCCGAATCCCTGCTCGTGTTTCCGTGCCTGAGATTCATGGGGGGACAAACTCTGCCAGGAACCGCACGCTTCCCGCTCATGCGCTCTGTCGCATTTTTACAGTTTGTCAGTTATTTACCGATCAAACCTCTTAAGTCTTTGACGAATAAAGACCTTTACAAGCAAGTCCTTATTCTTCAAAGATTTGGCGATTTTCACCGCGCTAAATCTTTGATTCCAAAGACCGCTGTGGAAGGAGTCAGCGAAACGGTAGTCAACTCGTCTTAGGATTGGCTTCGTCGTGAACTCTTGTGGAAGGCTGGAACAATGACTGACGAAACAAAGACTGCCCAGCGAAGTTCTATCAGAATACCTTCACGTGGAAGGTCAGATACTTCTTGGGGTTTTCCCGGATTGCCTTGATCAGTTCCCGCGTCTCGACCAGCATCTGATTGCTGTTGTTATAGAGCGCTGGGTCCTTGAACAGCATTCCCGCTGTGCCTTCGCCCTTTTCCAGGTGGTCGGAGAGTGCGGAGAGATTGGCCATCAAGGTCTGCAGGTGTTTGGCGAATTCCTCATCCTTCGTCATCTTGCCCAGCGCGCCCTTGCCCGCATTGATGTCGTCGGTTATCTGGCGGACGTTCACGATCGTCTTGTTCGCGTTGTCATACAGTTCGGGGTCTTTGAGCAGCTTGCCGGCCGTGCCTTTGCCCTGCTGCAAGTCGTCAATCATCAGATTAATTTTGTCGATGGCGCCAACCGCTTTCTTGTACATCTCGTCGCTGGTGAAGAGCGGGCCGAGCGAGCCTTTGCCTTTCTGGATGTCATCCACCAATCCCTTGAATTCAGTCACGGTCGCGTTGAGCTGGTTGTAGAGAGCGGGATCGTAAATGACCTTGCCGATCGAACCCTGGCCGCTTTCGATGAAAGCCATGATGCGATCGACGCGCTTCAACAGAACGTCAATGTTCTCCAGCGTGCTCTGGCTGGCGCGCACCACGTCCTCGATCTGGGGCTGGTCGCGGGCATCGAGAACGTCGCCGTCGACCGCCTCCGGACCTTTGGCGGTCCTACTGTCCACGTCCACGAAGGTTTCGCCCAGAATTCCGGCAGTGCTGAGCAACGTAACCGAATCCTTGCGCAGATTGAAAGAATACTTGGTGTTCACCTTCATCGTGACTTCGACCGGCGTCATCGGCTTGTCTTGCACGATGTGGATACTCTTCACGTTGCCGATGTCGACTCCCGACAAACGCACCGGGGCGCCTTCGCGCAACC
The DNA here is from genome assembly GCA_963785265.1 of uncultured Acidobacteriaceae bacterium. Taxonomy (GTDB): domain Bacteria; phylum Acidobacteriota; class Terriglobia; order Terriglobales; family Acidobacteriaceae; genus Acidiflorens. The sequence goes on from CAWAUN010000003.1 coordinate 18,621, forward strand.
CTCCAGCGTTATCGAAGTACGAGTGGATCGTGATCTTGCGGGTGAACCATCCGCCGGTGCCGCTCATCAGGAAAATCAGCACCATGAGCGTGGCGCTCGCGGCCACGACGGTGAGCCCGACTCGGAGTTGCGACCATTTCAGCTGCTTCTGGCTAGGCAAGGTGGTCAGTAAACGACACAACATAATAGCAAAGGTTGCAAGGATTCATGCCAGGAGATTCGTTGGGCACGGAAAAATGAGGTGGGAAGGAAAACGAAGGCTCCCACCCCGTCGCAGGGTGGGTGAGGAGTGGGAGCCTTCTCATGCAAGGATTTCCAGCTGGATTCCTGCTAAACGTAAGCCGTTTTTACGACTGTCAGTTTAACGCTCCTCGCGTTCATTGCGTTTTTGTTCGGTTTTTGCCTGTTTCTGCGCTTTCTTCTGAGCCTGCTTCTCCTGTTTGCTGGGCTTGGCGTTCTCCCGGGACGACGCATGTTCGCGGTTTCCCGCTTCGTTATTTCGCGCCTCACTGTTGCGCGCTTCACGGTTTTCCGAACGTGCCGCCGCGGGCTCGTTGCTCCCATTTCTGGCCGACTCACGTTCGAAGCTGCGTGCGCCACCGGACACCTGAGTCACGTTACGTCCCGAGAACTCGCCGGGCCGGGCCGTGGCCGCAATCGCCGGACGCCCATGATTTTCAGACGCGAACAACGCACGGTTCTGGCTGGCTGAATGCTCGTGTTCCCGTTGCACTGCCAGCGCCTCGGTATGCGGCTCGTGCGCGTACCTTTCCTCTTCCGCCGTGGGGCGCGCTACAACACCGCCGGGGCCGTTGAAGGCTACGTGCGTGTTATTGACGACAACGGTACGGCTGTAGACGTTCCTGACATTGGTCACGTTCACGTTCATCACGGCGCGGTTGTAGAAGAAGGCGCCACCTCTCCACTCGCCACCGAAAAAGCCTTCGCCGCCGTATCCGAAGCCGTAGTTAATGCCGCCGTAGAAACCGACGTGCGGTCCCCAATAGCCCGCGTGCCAGCCATAGAAGCCGCCCGCAAAGCCCCAGTAACCGGGGGTCCAGAGCATGCCCACCGGCGCAACCACCCACGTTCCTGGAACCCAGTAATAGCCGCCGTCTTCATTCCAAGCCCAATAGCCCGGAGTCCAGAAATATCCCGGACCGGGACAGATGGGTTGCGCGTATACCGGCAACGCGGGCGGAGCGATCCGCACCGAAATGCCAATTCCGATTTGTGCCGACGCAGCCGTCGACAGCGACAGCACCGAAACCGTTAACATCAAAACTCCTAAGACCCCCACTCCCAACCTACGAACAGAGCGATTCATATTCATTGCCTTTCCTTTGGTTGATCCAATTTGGTTTGCTCCAATTTTGGCCCGAGCAGTGACTCGGCCTGATTATGCTTCGGCTATATGAACCCCACACCTCGGCGCTTGTTGCGAGGGAGCTCAAAGTTATTTTGAATGAGCAGGTTGGTGGACGGATCGCCGGACCGCGCGGGGCGGACGAATGCGTCCGCCGCTACGTGTTTGGTGGGATGGCTGACAGCTGATTGCTAATTTTCCAGAATGACGTGGGCCAGGGCTTGCTCGGAAGTGTGGGTGAGCGAGAGTGCGATGTTTTTCGTGCCCAGCTTGGCTGCAATGGCCGCGGCTTCGCCGTGAAATTGAAGCGTGGGGCGCTGGCCTTGCGGGCGCACCACTTCGATATCGCGCCAGCGGATGCCATGACTCCATCCCGTGCCCAGCGCCTTCATTCCGGCTTCCTTGGCGGCGAAGCGCGCGGCGTAGCTTTCATAGCGGCCGGCCCTTTTTTCGCAATAACGGATTTCGCCGTCGGTAAATATGCGGCGGAGAAAGCGGTCCCCAAAGCGCTCGATGCTTTCGCGGATGCGGGAAACTTCGGCGATGTCCACTCCGGTGCCCAGAATCATAGAAGCATTGTGAATTGGGAATTGATGATTTGCAATTTGGCTTTCGCTCAGGCTACCAAGTTCAGCGCTTCAACTAGAACCGCGTCCTGCTCGGGAAACACGGTGCGCAGATCGAGCAAGACGCGGCCTTCTTCGACACGAGCGATGACCGGCGGCGTATGTGCGCGGAGACGGGCGTTCAGTTCATCAGCGCTGAGATGCGAATGGGTAAGCGCAATCAGGCGCGTCGGCAAGACGGCCGATGGCGCAGCGCCGCCGCCGATGACCGATTCGCCATCGAGAAGGTCCAGCTTGAGGCGCGGAGATTCTGCGCTGGATATAATTTTTTCGGCGCGCCGCGCAATCTCGTCCTTTGAAAGGCGCATCATGCGCAGCACCGGCACGGCATCGTGGTCGCGTTTGATGTAGGCGAGCAGCGTGGCTTCCAGCGCGGCGTAAGTGAGTTTGTCCACGCGCAGGGCGCGAAATAACGAGTTCGAGCGCATACGCCCCACCAGATCGGCGCGGCCGCTGATCAATCCAGCTTGCGGACCGCCGAGAAGTTTATCTCCGCTATAGGTCACGATGTCGACACCGGTACGCAGGCTGTCGAGCACCCCCGGCTCGCCGTTCACCCCAACCGAGCGCAGATCGAATATCGCGCCGCTGCCCAAATCCTCCATAAGTGGAAGGTTACGGCGGCGGGCGAGAGCGACAAGATCATCGAGCGCGGGCTGCTCGGTGAAGCCAGTGATTTCGAAATTGGAACGATGCACGCGGAGCAGAAGCCGCGTGCGTTCGTTGATAGCGCTCTCGTAGTCAGCGATGCGAGTGCGGTTCGTGGTGCCGACTTCGCGTAGCGTGGCAATCGATTTCGACATCACGTCGGGGATACGGAAGGAGCCGCCGATTTCGACCAGCTCTCCGCGCGACACGATGACCTCACCGCCCTCGGCCTGCGAGTTCAAAGCAAGCAGAACCGCGGCGGCGTTGTTGTTGACCACGATCGTCGAGATGGCAGTCTCCGCATGATCGTTGGCGAGAAGTTTTTGGAATAGCCGATCCACATGCACGTCGCGCTTCCCGCGTCCGCCCGCCGACACGTCGAACTCAAGATTGGAGTAAAAACCCGCCGTGGCGCGGATATGATCGAGCGCAGCAGCGGCAAGCGGCGCGCGCCCCAGATTGGTGTGGAGAATGACTCCGGTGGCATTCACGAGCGTCAGCAGCGAGCAAGTCAGCGCCCGTCGAAGCTGGCGTTCGACCGCGGCGAACAGGCCACCGAGTGCGAGGTCCAGCGATTTTTCCTCTAACTGGCCGGCGGCAATTTCCTCTCGAACACCCGCCAGCACCACACGGACGCTTTCGGCGACGGCGGCGTGCCCTTCGCGTTCGATCAGCCTCTGCATGTCAGGGTGGCGGAGAAGTTCGTCCGTTGAAGGCAGTTTCTGAAAGAGCGCCGATTTGTTGGCGGTGGACACTGGGGGCGATTATGCCACAGGCGGCTTGTGTCGCGTGGGCGCCACGCCGCGACAATGCCGGCACACACCCGGCATCAGAGATCCAGTAAGCGGCGACGCGGGCGAGGGCGCCCGCGCCACTCAAGCTACAGCGTGTGCAGATAGGCGAGCAAATCTTTGATCTGCTGATCGTTCATAACCTGGTTGAAGCCATCCATCTTGGCGCGTCCATACTTGATGATATCGGTGATGCGTTCGTCGTTGGCAGGCAGCCCGCTCAGGTCCAGGTACTGGTGCTTAAAAACGCCCTTCAGGCTCGGGCCCTTTTTGCCGCGCGATGAGTAGGGTTCGTGGCAACGGTCGCAATAATTGTCGTAGAGTTTTCTGCCTTCGGCCTGTTGCGGATTTAGGCCGAGTTCGGCGTCGGACTTGCGGCGCTCGACCTCGCAACCCACGAGCGCCAAAAAGATAAGCGTCACCATTGAGACACGAAGGCACGAAGAAATCCTGTTCGATAAGTTCATAGAATGCGGCAGAGGTAGGATAATACGGAAGGCGATGGGCGTTGTAGTCAAACGCGTGTACGTGGCTGTTTCCGCAGCGGACGGAGTGCGCGTGCTGGTGGATCGTTTGTGGCCGCGCGGGCTGACGAAAGAAGATGCCGCAGTCAAGTTCTGGCTGCGCGACGTCGCGCCTTCGAACGAGCTGCGGCAGTGGTTCCATGCGAATCCTGAGGCATGGCGCATATTTCGCAAGCGTTATCTCAAAGAGCTGGCGAGCGCAGAGGGCTCGGCTGCAGTAGAGAAGTTGCATCATCTCGCGGAAGGCAAGCGGCAGGTCACGCTGTTGTACGCGTCTCGCAACGTGGAACATAACAACGCAACGGTGCTGAAGGAATTGCTGGAAGGAATGCCCAAACCTCCATCGAGCGTGGGTCGCGCCGTGGCCAGCGGCGAGCGGGTTCGGAAAGCTAAGAAAATCTAATTACTGCCGTACGACAAACGTTGAGGAGCAACCACATGCACCGCGATTTCAATTCAAAGTTGGCGGTAGTTCTCGGCTCCCTTTCTCTGTTCGGAGGCGTATTTCGTTATGTCCGTGATGCGGTGCTAGCCAGCGAACTGCTGTTAATAGTGGCCGGAGCAATTCTCATCACTGTAGGGGCGTTGACGATGGCGGTTAGACAAATACTCAGAGATGAGTTGAATCGCCGCGAGCAGGAAGGTAAGCCCGTTCCGAACATCTAAGATCGCCGCCTCTCGCTTCGCACTATAATTCCTCAGTCATGTCCGGTCCCGACCACGACAAAAATATCGAGAAGAAAATCGAAGCTCTGCGCGAAAAGATTCGGCACCACGAGTATCGCTATTACGTGCTGGATGATCCTGAGATCTCCGACGCCGACTTCGACAAGTTGATGAACGAGCTCAAGCGGCTCGAGGCGGAAGATCCAAAACTCATCACGCCCGACTCGCCTACTCAGCGCGTGGGCGGCAAGCCGCGCGAGGGGTTCGTCAAGGCGAAGCATTCCTCTCCGATGCTCTCGCTTGACAACGCTTACTCCGAGGAAGAGCTGCGCGACTGGGAGCGGCGCGGGCATGAACTGAGCGGGCGCACCGACCTCGAATACATGTGCGAATTGAAACTGGACGGCATGTCGCTGGCGCTTGTGTACAACGATGGGCAACTGGAACGGGGCATCACGCGCGGCGATGGCAGCGTTGGCGAAGACGTGACTTTGAATGTGCGGACGGTGCGCTCGATCCCACTATCGATTTCGAAAGACAAATTGAAAAAAGCCGGAATCCCCGCTGATTTTGAAACCCGCGGCGAAATGCTGATGCCGCTGGCGGCTTTTCGCAAACTAAATGAAGAGCGCGAGCGCCAGGGACTGGCGACTTTCGCCAATCCACGCAACTTTACGGCAGGAACGGTGCGGCAACTGGAACCTTCGATTACCGCGCAGCGCCGCATGGACTACTTCGCCTACTTTTTATTGAAAGATGGCCAGACTTTTTTCGACCGCCAATCGAAAACCATGGATGCGCTGGAACTGGCGGGGTTCAAGGTGAATCCCAATCGCAAGCTGGTGAAGAATCTGGACGAGGTTTGGAAATTTATTCAAAGCTGGGAAGCCAAGCGCGAATCGCTGCCTTACGAAATTGACGGAATCGTCGTCAAGGTTGACCGCACGGCGTGGCAGCGGGAACTGGGATTCACCGGAAAGGCTCCGCGATGGGCGATTGCCTACAAGTTCGCGGCGCGCGGGGCGGTGACGCAGATTGAAGACATCGTTCCGCAGGTGGGCCGCACCGGCAAGCTGACGCCCGTGGCATGGCTGAAGCCGGTTCCGATTGGGGGCACGACAGTTTCACGCGCGACGCTGCATAACATGGATTTCATCGAGCAACTGGGAGTGAAGATCGGCGACTGGGTCGAGGTGGAGCGCGGCGGGGATGTGATTCCGAAAGTGGTGAAGGTAGCCGAAGATAAAGACCGCCCTCGCGGCCACAAGCAGTTTGAAATGCCAGAGCATTGCCCGGTGTGCGGCGGCAATGTGGTGCGCACCCCGGGCGAGGCGGACCACCGCTGCGTGAATGCGAATTGTCCAGCGAAGTTGCAGGGAACGATCTTGCATTTTGCCTCGCGGCACGTCATGGATATCGACGGCCTGGGCGAGGCGCTGGTGAATCAGCTTACCGAACGCGGCTTGGTGAAGAATGTCGCCGATCTCTACCGGCTGACGAAAGACGATCTGCTGCAGCTCGAACGCATGGGCGAGAAGTCAGCAGAGAACGTGCTGGCGGAGATCGCGGCCTCCAAAAAATTGCCGCTTGAGCGCGTGATTTACGGCCTCGGCATAAGGTTCGTCGGCGAGCGCACGGCGCAATTTCTGGCGGAGCACTTTGGGTCGCTGGACGCAATCATGAAAGCCAGCGCGGAAGAACTTGAAGAAGTAAACGAAGTCGGACCGCGGATTGCGGAGAGCATCGTGGAATTTTTCGCCGATGAACACAACCGCAAACTAGTGAGCGATCTGCGCAAGGCGGGACTGACGTTTACCGGGCAGAAAAAAGAAAAAGGTACGAAGCTGGCGGGAAAGACTTTTGTGCTGACCGGCACACTGGAGCGCCACACACGCGACGAAGCGAAGAAGATGATTGAAGATGCGGGTGGACGCGTTTCCGGCTCGGTGAGCAAGAAGACGGACTACGTGGTCGCAGGCAGCGATGCGGGGTCGAAGCTGGATAAGGCTCGTGAGCTAGGCGTTAGCGTGATTGGGGAAGAGGAGTTGGAAGGGCTGGTGGGCTAGCGCAGTCCGCTTCATCCAGCGAATATTTTATGCTGTGCCACAGGCTAAGCTGCCCTCGGCGTGGACGGGCGAGACGCCCGTCCATGCACAAGCCAATTACCTATTACTTTTTCGCGGTCGGCGGCAATATGCCGTTCAGGCGCAGGTACATTGCAGCTTCGGCATAGTGGTCGGCCCAATTGCTGGCGATGCCCAGAGCGAATCTCGCGCGTGAGAGTGGCTGGCCGCCGGGGCCGGTGACTGTTTCTCCTAGCTTCGAATCGTCCATTTTTGAAAGCGCGGCGGCGCAGAAATCAAACGACGCCTTGAGCGCAGCGACCAGATCGTCTTTCGCATCCGTGTCTTTTACTTCCTTGACCGTTGGAGCGGCCACGGCGGCGGCGCCGCTGCACAGGACATAGTTCGCTTCGAGCATGTGGGCAACGAGATGGCCAAACGTGATCTGGTCGGCGCTGGGCTTGAAGCTGAATTTATCGGCTGGCATGGCTTCGACGGCGGCGATCGTGTTCTTTTGGCGGCCGGGCATAATATCTCGAAGCGCGCTGCTGATTGGGTCCTTGACCTGTGCTGGCCCTGTCGATGTGGGCGCTGTTTGTACGGTGGCTGCGGCGATCAGAAACATCACCGGGATCAAGAGAGTCTTCTTCATTTTCCCTGTTCTCCTTGTACGGGGAATAAGAATATCGCGCCCGGGAGGATGTGCGCCACTGGGCTCCTTTCGTGGTAGTGGCTGAATTTCTTGCCGGCTGTCTTGATGGCGGGTCGCCCTGGGCGCGGCCGCCTACCGGACAGCCGCCGGGACGGCGGCGCTACTGAGACAGTGCTCTGCAGCGGTTGCGCTTGCATAGCCCGAACCCGAGGTCTAGCATTTGTGCAGCTGGCCTGGCGGTCGCCAGCTTCCCGTCTAATTTTCCTCCCGCTGAGAGGAGCACTCGCATGTCAGTGCGGCTTGCTATCCCTCGCCGATTTTCAACTTCGTTAGCTCTGGTTTTCGCCGTCGTTTGCGTTGCCTTTTTCCTGGTGATCCCAGCCTGGGGCGGCGGCAGAACGAAAATCCTGTACCGTCCCAAGCCAAACCAGGGAGCGCATTTCTGGGGATCTATGGTTTTCGACAGTGCCGGCAATCTGTACGGCACAACGCAGCAGGGAGGCATCATCCCCTGCGGGCCTCAGCAGGGCTGCGGTACCGTTTTCGAGCTGTCTCCTCAGCCCGATGGCACCTGGACGCCGCAGGTTCTCTACCGGTTTCAAGGCGGCACGGATGGAGATTTGGTTTACTCCGGTGTAGTACTGGACGGCACCGGCAACCTCTATGGCACGACCGCAGCGGGCGGTGCCAACGACTACGGCACGGCTTACGAACTTTCTCCGGGTGCCAACGGATGGACCGAGACCTTGCTTCACACTTTCGCGCTCCAGGCGGGGGACGGGGAATATTCGGTAGGGCCTCTTACTTTCGACCAGAGTGGCAATTTGTATGGCACCACCTACCAGGGTCGCACTCCGTGCGACTATGGCACGGTTTACGAGTTGTCGCCAAATCCGCAAGGCGGATGGACCGAAAACATTTTGCACTGCTTCAATGGCAATGACTCCGACGGCACGTATGCGTCCGCGGGTGTCATCTTTGATCCGGCGGGGAACCTGTATTCCACAACCTATCTTGGGGGCCCGAACGGAGATGGCACCGTCTTTGAACTTTCACCGTCAGGTGGGAGTTGGACCGAAGACATCCTTTACAGTCTTGGTCCCGATGCTCCCGGAGTCTATCCCTACGCATCCTTGGTCCGCGATAAGAGCGGCAACTTGTACGGGCTCTTCTATGGCGGGGTGTTTGAGTTGACGCCATCCGGCGATGGTTGGACGTACTCCACGATCTACGAGACGCAGCCTGGCCTCCATGGCGTGGCACCAAATTCCCTGATCATCGACGAAGCGGGCAATCTGCTTGGCACGGCCGAGGGCGGCTCCAGTTCGAACTGTCATGGCGGCGGGTGCGGCGCGGTTTTCAAGCTCACCCATCGCGAAAAAGGATGGCAGATGACCGTGCTCCACAACTTCCCGGGAGGCGCCGGCGGAGCCGATCCTTACGGCGCTTTGGTCATGGATCAAGAAAGCAATCTCTACGGCACCACCTATGACGGCGGACGCAAGGGATGTCGAGACGGCGGCTGCGGCGTAGTGTTTGAGATTACCGCTAAGCCAGAGTAAAGCCCCTGTGCCGCGCAGAGACTGTTGTCCGCGAATGCGCCATTAGAAGCTGACGCCTACCTTTCTGCGCTATTCTGATAGCATGCACTCGCACGGGGCGCACGGACATTCTCATGGAACGGGGCGGGTGCTGCGCATCTCGCTCGGCGTCACCATGGTTTACGTGGTCCTGCTGGTGGTGGCCGGCATCCGCGCGCATTCCCTGGCGTTGCTTTCCGAGGCGGGACACAACCTCTCCGACTTTTTGGCGCTGCTCTTGTCGCTGGTCGCCGTGTTTCTGGAAGGCCGTCCTCCGTCCGCAACCAAGACCTACGGCTACCGGCGCGCCGGAGTGCTGGCGGCGCTGGTCAACGCGCTGTCGCTGGTGGTGGTATCGGTTTTCATCTTCTACGAGGCAGTTCGGCGGATCCAGCATCCGGAGCATGTCCGGGCTGAGGTGATGATTTGGGTGGCGGCTGCGGGCGTGGTGATGAACGGCGCGATTGCGTTGCTGCTCTGGCGTTCCGGGCGCGATGTAAATGTGCGCAGCGCGCTGCTGCACGAGGTGGGTGACACGCTCTCGACTGCGGCCGTGATTGTGGGCGGTTTTGCCATCCTATGGACGGGACAGTACTGGATCGACGCGGCGCTGTCGTTCGCGATCGGCGCGCTGATTTTGTGGTCGAGCATCGGCATCGTGCGCGAGACACTCAATATTCTGCTCGAGGGCACGCCGCGCGGCATGAGCCTGGAGGCCGTGGAATCGGCGATGCGGGCGATCACGGGTGTCAGCGATGTGCACGATCTTCATGTTTGGAGCATTGGCTCCGAAAACCACGCGCTCTCGGCGCACGTGAAAATCGCCGACATGGCGACTTCCGAGAGCGATACGATTCTGCGGGAGATCAACGAAAAACTCGGGCAAGGTTTTGGCATCCACCATACGACGATCCAGTTGGAACATGTAGTCTGCGAAACAGCGCACAGTTGTGTGATCGCAGTACGTGAAGAAGAGCGGGAAGAAGCACACGAACACAACCATTCCGGGCAGGACAGCCACGGGCACGCCCATTGAGAGTAAGCGAGTCGCTAGTGGAATCGCCTGTTTTCGTCAGCTACCCCCCCGCACGTGACGTACAATTCCTCCTATGACGCGCTTGCCCTCGAACAACTCGTTACCTCGGGCTGGCGTCAGGGGCAGTCCTTATCGTTGGAGCTGGAACTATCCGAATCATCTCTACAACCGCTCTCTGAAGTCCCTCGATGGCCAAGGAGCACCGCAAGACCCGAAGGAGGCATTTCGTCTCAATTCCCAAGCAGCCGAATCCGGGAAGCGCGACGCCGTACTTGCAATGGGGTGGTTCTATCTCAATGGCGTCGGCGTTGACCAGGACCCGGAATTAGCGCGACGTTGGTATAGGAAATCGGCACGCCAAGGGGATTCACGAGCAATGTTCAGCCTTGGGCAGATGGCTTACGACGAACAAGATTACGTCGACGCGCTGTTGTGGTTCGGGAGGGCAGCCGATAAAGGCCATGCAAGGTCGTTATTCTGGATTGGCAAATTGCTCTGGCGAGGCGATGGCGCTCCCGAGGATCGAAAGCGGGCGATGGCCCTATTCCAGAAGGCGGCAGAAGAGAAGGTGCCAGCTGCCCGCCGCGTATTGAGATTTCTGTCGCGACGGCGGCGACACTGACTCAGGCTCCGTTGGTTGAGGCCTGGGCAAGCCAGATGATTGGCGTAACATCCCACTTGCACTCACTGACCTAGCCCATCCGATCCGCATCTCAATGAAAATACGAGTGTTGTCGGATTTCTTGGCGACTGATCCCCAAATTCTGTGATATTCTGTCGGTTGGAGTCGTTCCTCCCTGTGCATCATCCAATGCCTGTGCGACACCTGACTATGAAGCGTTGGCGGCAAATCTTGCGTTTTTTGGCGGCGGTGCAACTGCTGCCCGCTCTGGAGAGCGGGGAGGAAACCCTCGTCGGCGGTCAGGCCGTGCTGGAAGGCGTGATGATGCGCTCGCCACATGCCTGGGGCATTGCCGTGCGCAAACCGTCGGGCGAGATTGTCGCGCACAGCGAACCGCTCGAGCGCCCTTCCGACCAGCATAAGTGGATGGGCTGGCCGGTGGTGCGCGGAGTGATGACGCTCGGCCACGCGATGACGCTGGGCTTTCGCGCACTGAAATTTTCCGCCAATGCGGCGCTGGAAGAGCTCTCAGCTGACGATCCTGCCGGCAAAGATCCCAATCAAGTTCCTACCAAGAAGTTTGAAATTACGGGCTGGATGGCGGGATTGAACATGGCCTTCTCCATCGCCTTTTTCATCTTCATGTACAAGTACCTGCCGTTGCTGGCCACCACCGAATTGAAAAAAGTGAATCCCGTTTTTGGGGAACAATTCGTGTTCAACCTGGTGGACGGGCTGATTCGGATCGCGATGTTCCTGCTGTTTGTGTGGGGCATCTCGTTGTGGAAGGACATTCGCCGCGTGTACGAGTACCACGGAGCCGAGCACAAAACCGTATTTGCCTTCGAGAATGGCGATCCGCTCGAGACCGGAGCGGTGCAGAAGTATTCGACCTATCATCCGCGCTGCGGAACGAGCTTCCTGATGACGGTGATGATCATCTCGATGCTGGTCTATATGGCGATTCCGGTGCATACTTTCTGGTCTCGCTTCGCCATTCGAATTGCTTTGCTGCCGCTGATTGCGGGCGTCTCTTATGAAATTATTCGCTTTGCCGCCAAGCGTTTTTCGGCGAGGCGTTCTTCGACTCAATCGGGCTTTTCGCTGTTCGCGCTCATGACGGCTCCCGGACTGTGGTTGCAGCGAATCACGACGCAGCCTCCTGACGACCGCGAAGTCGAGTGCGCAATCATGGCACTGGACGAAGCGATGAAGCTGGAAAAGACGCACGGTGGCGAACTGGTAATTGCTTAGCGGTGCCCACCGCGACCTCTTGTTTTCTTTCTCATTCCACTTAAAATCAAAGTAGAGACGCGGCTTGCCGCATCTCCTGGCGCAGAGTGAGACGGGGCAAGCCCCGTCTCTACGGATAAAAATCATGTATGAACGTTTAGACCAAATTGAAGCGCGCTACGAAGAACTCAATCGCGCGCTGTCCTCGCCCGATATTACCAACGACTCGGCGAAATACCAGAAGACTGCCAAGGCGCATAGCGAAGTGCGCGAGATTGTCGAAAAATACCGCGAATATAAGGATCTGAAGCGCGGAATCGCCGAAAGCAAAGCCGTTCTCCTCGACGAGAAAGATCCCGAGATGCGAGCCTACGCCGAGGAAGAGCTGGCAAAGCTCGATGCGCGTATTGTGACCGTTGAAGAAGAACTCAAGGTCCTATTGCTGCCGAAGGATCCCAACGACGAGAAGAACGTGGTGCTCGAAATTCGCGCCGGAACTGGCGGCGACGAGGCTACCTTGTTCGTGGCCGAAGTGTTTCGCATGTACAACCGCTACGCCGAAACGCAGAAGTGGAAAGTGGAAGTGCTCTCCACGTCGGAATCGGGCGTGGGTGGCCTCAAGGAAGTGATTGCGCTGATCGAAGGCGACCGCGTCTTTTCGCGGCTGAAATATGAAAGCGGCGTGCATCGCGTGCAACGCGTGCCCGCGACCGAGCAGCAAGGACGCGTGCATACTTCCGCGATCACGGTCGCGGTGCTGCCGGAAGCGGAAGAGGTCGACGTCAAGATCGAAGCTAAAGACCTGCGCATCGATACGTTCTGTTCGTCGGGACCGGGCGGGCAGTCGGTGAATACGACTTATTCGGCAGTACGCATCACGCACATTCCGACGGGCACGGTGGTGAGTTGCCAGGATGAAAAGTCGCAAATCAAGAACCGCGAAAAAGGCATGCGCGTGCTGCGCTCCCGGCTCTACGAAGTCGAAATGCAGAAGCAGGCGGATGCTCTGGCCAAAGAGCGCAAGCAGATGGTTGGCTCCGGCGACCGCTCGGAGAAAATCCGCACTTACAACTTTCCGCAGAACCGGCTTACGGATCATCGGATTGGTTTCACCATTCACCAGCTTGAGCAGGTCATGGACGGCAAACTACAGCCGATTATCGACGCGCTGATCACCCACTATCAGGCGGAGAAGATGAAGGCGGAGACGACGGGAGTGGTCTAAAGCCGTCGTTTGTCGTTGGTCGCTCGCGGAGCAGGCGTAAGTTAAGGATTTGTCGCTCTTTTAATTGTCTTCTTGTTTGTCTCTCTTTTGTTTGTTTTTCTCCTTGTCTCTGTGTCTCCGTGGTGAAATAGACTCGTGCAACTTCGCCAGATTCTGAACGCGGCCATCGAGCGGCTGACTTCTGCGCAAGTTCCCTCTCCGCGGATGAATGCCGAACTTCTCATCATGTTCACCCTCGATTGCGACCGCGCGTATCTCTATGCGCATCCCGAGCGGGTGCTCACTCCCAACGAAATGCAGCGCTATGATGAAGCTCTTGCTCGCCGGGCTTCCGGCGTTCCGGCGCAGTACATCACTGGACACCAGGAATTCTGGGGGCTGGATTTGATTGTGTCGCCGGCGGTGCTTATCCCTCGTCCGGAGACGGAGCATGTGGTGGAGGCGGTGCTGCATCTGGTCGCGTCGGCCGATTCACTGCAGAATCAAGATCAACGGCAGCGGGCGGGGGCGCCCGCTCCACACGAGCTACGCATCGTCGACTTGGGCACTGGATCGGGGGCTATCGCCTTGGCGCTGGCTACGGAACTCCCTGCGGCCGAAATTCTCGCCACTGATATTTCTCCCGACGCGCTGGAAGTCGCGCGGGCCAATGCAGGGCGCCACAACCTCTCTTCGCGAATCGAATTTCGCGTCGCGGATTTGCTCGCCGGATTGCCTGTTGCTGCATTCGACTTCGTGGTTTCAAATCCTCCGTATGTCGGCGAGTCGGAGGAAGACTCAGTACAACTCGAGGTGCGCAAGTTCGAGCCGCGCCATGCGGTGTTCGCCGGACCGACGGGGCTGGAAGTCATCGAACGCCTGATCCCTCAAGCGCGCAAGGCGCTTCGTCCTGGCGGATGGCTGGTATTCGAGATCAGCGGAACGATTGTCGACGGGGTGCGGCACTTGCTTTCGGATTGGAACGAGGTCGAGATCAGGAACGATCTACAGGGGATAGCTCGGGTCGCGGTGGCGAAAAAATCATCCGATAGTTAAGTGCGTCGAGCGGCTTCTACTCAGAATGTCACCCGCACTCCCAGCTGCGCCGCAAATGGGATTCCTACCGTGGTGCCAGGGCCGAAGAAATCTCCCAAGGCGCCCTCGGGAATTTCCAGTTGCTTCAGACTCGTAACCGGGATGTGCGGGGAGCAGTTTGGGCCACCGCAGAGATAACTGACATTGCCGCTTGTAAGCTCAGTCTGGTCCACCGGGAGTTGGGCTATGTTTACCGCAAAATTCGCGCCGGGATTGTTGCGATTGAAGATGTTGAAGAACTCTGCAAACGGATAAAGCTGCCAGCGCTCATTAAGTTTGACGGGGCGGGCAACACGCAGGTCCGACTGTATATAAGGCGTACCGCGGAATTCGTCGAGGCTGGTGTACACACCGTTCACAGAAATGCGGCCGCTGTTGTCTGCCGTCGTGATGGTGATGGGACGCGCGCTCTCGACCTGAGTGATGCTGCTCAACTCGATGCCGCCCGGGATGTGGACCGTACCGGCGAGCACAAAACGGTGGCGAACATCTTCGCCAGAGGGACCGTAATCACCGGGTCCAAAAGCGTCGAGCTTTCCCTTATTCGGTCCGCTCTGTGCCGTGCAGACGCCATCCACATAGTCAAACAGTTCGCCGAGCACGCAACCCCAGGTCTGAGCCTTGGAGAGCGTGTAGTTGGCGACCAGATTGAAGCGGCGCATGTTGCCCTGCAAATGCAACATCAGCCCGTTGTAGCTGGAGCGGTTGTTCGATGCGAAGACAGTGGCCGTGGGATAGGGAAAAGCGCGATAGCCGTGGTTTCCCTGTTCGTGGGTGTAGTCAGCGCTGACTATCCAATTTTCGTTAAACGCATGCTGTACTCCGCCGGTAGTGTGGATGGCGTAAGGCGTCTTGTAGTTGGGGTCGATGAGCGATGGCGGCGCGGCGGAACTCTGGTTCACCGCTCCAATCGAGTTCACCGCCTCAAACGCCGTTCCCCAGCCGTTTTGGGCGAGGTCGTCGTAGTAGAGACCGAAACCGGCGCGAATCACGGTCTTCTCGCTGTTACCCGGCGAGTAGGCAATCCCGAGCCGAGGCGCGATTTGCGTGTGGTAATCATGAGGAACCGCCTCCGGATATCCCAATGATGGCAGAAGGTCAAAGCTGGGATTGGCAGCCTGGCTTTGTCCAGAAGCGTTGAAGAGCCCGAAGGTGGTCTGATAGCGCAGGCCGTAGTTGACGGTCAGATGATGCGAAACGCGCCACGAATCCTCGGCGTAGAACGCGAGCCGCTGAACATTCTGTGAAAAGTTGCCGTTGCCGCCGGGCGTGTACGTGCAGGTTGAGCCATCGGAAGTGGTGAAGTTGATACATTGTGGCGTGAAGGTCCCGAACACGCCCGGATTCTGTATGTAATAGGTTGGGTCATTTACGTATTGGGCGAGAGTCTCCGCCGTGGACGCAAACGCGCCGCTGAGCACAGGTTCGTGAATAAAGTCGACTCCGAATTTGAGCGCATGGCTTCCCGCAACGTGGCTCAGGTCGTAGCGAAACTGATATTTTTCCTGATTGCGCAGGTCGGGAAAAAGAGTGATGGGAGTGGCGAACTGGTTGTCGCCGAAAGTTTCGAATCCTGAAATCGTCAGCGCTGTGGCGCTGAAGGGAAATGCCAGCGCGAACCCCAAGTCCGAGTTACGCGTCTGCGTCAGGTGCAGCAGACTCGCGCCTAGAACCAGATTGCCGAGCCACGTCGGACTGAACGTATACGTATTGCTGATGACCGTGTTCCAGTAGTTGTTGTGCGTGATCAGCCCGGTGGAGGGCAGCGTCCCCTGCTGCACCAGCGCATTGTGCGTGAGGTAGCTGTCTTGCGAGGTGCGCAGGAACCACTGCGACTTCGGCGACTCGGCCCAGTCAAAACGCACCGAACTGATGTAGTCGCGGAACGGAATGGGAACCGTGCCCGGGACAGCAATGGAAGGGACGCCCGTAATCAGGCCCTGCTGTGCCAACTGCGCCAGCGCATTGAATTGCGTGAGGCTATTGTTGTCGTAGGCGATGCTGGCATCTTCGTGCACATTCTCAAATGACGTGAAGAACCAGATTTTGTTTTTTGCAAGCGGTCCGCCGAGCGTGCCCACGTAGTTCTGCCGGGAGAATGGCTGCTTGGGATTGGGAGCGGGATTCTCAATCGGAAAGCGGGCGTTGAGGTCTGCGGCGCGCTCGTAGAAAGCGCCGTCTCCGTGCCACTCGTTGGTGCCGTGCTTGGTGGTGATAACGACCGACCCCGCCGTCGTCCATCCCGTGTCCGCATCTTCATTCGACGTGCGCACGGCAAATTCCTGAATGCCATCGGGCGAGAAATTTTGCAGAAAGCCGCCAATCCAGTCATCGGAGTTGTCGGCGCCGTCGACCGACAATTCGTTGTTCAGGCCGGAGCTTCCTCCGGTGGAAACGGCCGTGATGCGGGCCTTGGTGGGATCGGAAGGTTCGACGGGTTCGGTTCCGGGCACTAGATACGCGATGTTGGCGAAGCTGCGGGCCGGAAGCGGGAAAGTTTCGAGATCCTGGCTGCCGACTACGCCCCCACGTACCGCGCTCGCCGTGTCTAGCGCCTCGGTCGTGATTGAGGACGCATTCCCCTGCACGTTGACTGTCTCGCGCGTGTTTTGCAGTTTGAGCGTGACGGAAATGTCGCGCACTACACTGACTTCGACATCGACATCGGCGGTCGCCTCGGCAAAACCTTTGGCGGACACGGTGACTTGATAGGAACCGGGCAACAGGCCCTCTATGCGAAACTCTCCGCGCTCATTCGCCGTCGCTTCGCGAGTGGTGGAGGAACCTTTTGACTGCAGCGTGATGTGCGCACCCGCCACGCGTGCGGCAGTCGCATCCTGAACCTCTCCTCGAAGCGCGCCGTTCGAGTTTTGTGCGCGCAAGAGTGGCGTGACGGAGAACAGCAACAGAAACATCACGAGAATAAGCGCGCGGAGCTGGAATCTCGATTTGCGCGTTTCACCGAGTGGAAGACTGGCGTGCATGGAGAACCGTCCGGCGAACTATGGAATTGCCGCTGTGAAAAGTTGCTGCAGGAAAATGGCCTGCGCGGCGAAACAGACTAACTCATCGAGGGTAAACAGACACGCTCGCTACTACCAGCGATAGTGGGGCGAAGGCGACGGGCGAGGAGACCGCGGCAAACTGCATGGGTCCTTCGCTGCGCTCAGGATGACAAGGCAGTTTTGAGGCGCATTTAGCGGGCATTTAGCGGACCAGCCACTCCGTCATTTCATGCGTCAGCGCCAGAACGGGGCCATAGGCCGAAATGACACACAACAGAGCTACCAGAACAGGAGGAATGGCGTGCCACGGACGCATCCGCATCTGCCTAGCTTTGCCGGCTTCGACTTCACTCCAAGCGAGCAGGCGCGCCACGCGGGCGCTGATGGAGCCGGTGACGAAGCCTACGGTGCAAACGGGAGCGGCTTCGACCGGAATCAGGCGGGAGAGCTTGACCAGGGCCGCGGCCAGGTCGACGGCGTCATCAAGGCTTGCAACCGCGGCATCATCGGCGGCCAGTTCGGCGGCATGAGACCAGGCGTCTTCCAGTT
Source organism: uncultured Acidobacteriaceae bacterium (assembly GCA_963785265.1). GTDB lineage: Bacteria > Acidobacteriota > Terriglobia > Terriglobales > Acidobacteriaceae > Acidiflorens. The sequence goes on from CAWAUN010000003.1 coordinate 36,281, forward strand.
TCGCCATGCCGGGAAACGGACAGAAACGGAAAAGGAGTTTTTTCAGGTTATCGCGTGACCGCATGTGCGCGAGTTCATGCTTGAGCGCAACCTGCAATTCTTCATCAGTGAGCAGCGCAACCGTGGCTTCTGAAACCAGCACCGTCGGTTTGCGGAGGCCCACCAGGGTGAGTGGCGGAGCGTCGCGCCGGGAGCGAAACGTCACGGCATGAGCCTGGGTCCAAGCGGCGGCATCGACGCGCAGGCGATGCGCGCCTTCGAGCCAACCGGCAACGACGCGAGAGGTCTGGGCCAAGGCGGCGATCACGCGCCAGCAGCCGCAGGCAATCAGCAACAGGGCGCAAATGCCCAGCGTGAGCGGCATGGCGCCGATGCCTTCCTCAACGTTCGTCGACCGTGGCTCCAGCAACTGAAACGACGGCACGACAAAAACGAATGTAACGATGACCGAAACCGCCAACGGCAAAACACGCAGAGCGAAGAACAGATCAGTCAAACTCCGCTCGGCGGCATGCAGCAGCTTCAGCGATCGCCACGCGACTGCCACCACTGCCGATAGCAGGCAGTAGACGAGAACGAAGAAAGTCAGCGAGACGGCGATTCCACGCAGGGCAAACATCAGCGTCGCTCCGGCGGCGTTTTTTGACGGGCTGCGGTTTCCGGGTGCTTGTTTTTGCGGCCTTGGAGTTCCTGGCGCTTGCGTTCGACCAGAAGTTGCAACTCATCGAGCAACTGCGCGTCATGAGTGCTGAGCGCTTCCACCAGATACGAAAGCGGCAGCGCGGAAGCGTCGCCCGATCCCAACAATTGGCGGATGCTCTCGAGCGCCGTCACCCGTTGCAGTTCTTCGGGCGTTTGGCGCGGAGTGTAGCGGAACGCTCTGCCATCTTCAACGCGGGTTAGCAGGCCCTTTTTGTAGAGGCGGTCCACGGTTGTCATGACTGTGGTGTAGGCCTGATGGATTTTGTCATCCGCAAGCAATTCGCGAACTGTGGCGCTGCCGCGCGACCAAAGCGCCTGCAGCAACTGCTGCTCGAGAGGGCCGAGGTGGGGTCTCGATCTTGACCCGAAAATTGAAAAAGCCTTCGTCATTTCGAAGTGCGGACAGCGCAAGGTTGTCGCCCGAAAAGAATACCATCGGATAGCCCTCGTTGCACGCATGACTTGCATGCATGAATAGAGCGAGGCTAGGGCACTGCGCCCGCGGGGAGAATTTCTTCGACGTCGATCTTGGTGGGGTAGGTTCCCGTATAGCAGGCGGAGCAGTACGTGGTCTTATCCCCGTCCGCGCACGCTTTCTTGAGGCCTTCGAGCGAAAGATAGGCGAGGGAATCGGCAACGATGAACGTGCGTATCTCTTCGACCGTTTTGTTGGCGGCGATGAGCTCTTTTTTCGACGGCGTATCGACGCCATAGAAACACGGCGAGATTGTCGGCGGACAGGAAATCCGCATGTGCACTTCTTTCGCGCCGGCATTGCGAATCATGCGCACGATCTTCTTGCTGGTGGTGCCGCGCACAATCGAATCGTCGACCAGGATGACTCGCTTGCCTGCGATCAAGCTGTGCACCGCATTCAGTTTCAGCTTTACACCGAAGTCGCGGACCGACTGCTGCGGCTCAATGAAGGTGCGTCCGATATAGTGGTTGCGAATCAAGCCGAGGCGAAACGGGATGCCACTTTCCGCCGCGTAGCCGATCGCCGCGGTATTGCCGGAATCGGGGACGGGAACGACGATATCGGCGTCCACTGGAGCTTCGCGCGCCAACTGGCGCCCCATGGCGTCGCGGCTTTGATCGACGGAGCGGCCAAACACCAGGCTGTCAGGACGCGAAAAATAAACATGCTCAAAAATGCAGCTCGATTGCGCCGGAGACGGAGAATAAAAACGCGAACTGATGCCTTCGGGACCGACGATGACCAGTTCGCCCGGTTTGACGTCGCGTTCGTAGGTAGCCCCGAGCAAATCAAATGCGCAGGTTTCCGAAGCAAAAACGATCGTGTCTTTTTTCTCGCTGGTCTGCGCCGGAATGCGCCCCATGGCAAGCGGGCGGAATCCGCGCGGATCGCGGGCAGCGAAGATACGGTCGCGGCTGAGCATGACCAGAGAAAAGGCGCCTTCCACGCGGCGCAGGGCGTCGGTGATGGCATCGGGCAGGGTGTGCTCGCGCGAGAGCGCAATCAGGTGCACCAGCACTTCCGTATCGCTGTTCGATTGGAAGATCGAGCCCTGGCCCTCGAGCTTGGCGCGCAGCGCGTGGGCGTTGGTCAGGTTGCCATTGTGAGCAACCGCGATCTTGCCCTTATTGGATTGCACCATGATGGGCTGGGCATTGAGCAGCGCGGAGTCGCCCGCAGTCGAATAGCGCGTGTGGCCGATGGCAAGAACACCGCGCAGAGAAGCCAGCACGTCGTGGCCGAAGATGTCGGCGACCAGGCCCATCGCCTTGTGTTGGCGCAGGCGTTCGCCGTCGGAGGTGACTATGCCCGCCGATTCCTGTCCGCGATGCTGCAGGGCGTGCAGGCCCAGGTAGGCGAGTTTCTCCGCCTCGGGATGGGCGTGGATGGCGACGACGCCACATTCATCGCGAAATTTGTCTGAAGTCAGCATTCTCAGCTCTTAGCACTTAGCTCTTAGCTAATTCAAAATCTTTGTCAGTCCGCAGCGACACTTGGGTCCGTGTGCAACGCTCTCTCCAGCGCGCCTTCGTATGCTTCCCGCAACTCACCAACGCTCGCGGAAATCACTGATTGGTCGCCCACTGCGATCTCAACCCTGTCCGACTCCGTCTCGCCCAATACATCCGCGGAGATGCCGTATTCTTCCGCTACTTGTTCGATTCGCGGCAACTGGATTGGGTCACAGCTTATTACCACCCGGCTGGCATCTTCCGCGAACAGCGCAAACTCAAGCGCTGCCTGCTTGGGCAACCTGACGCTCAGTCCAACTCCGGCCGGCAGCACCGACTCGATTAGCGCCACGGCTAATCCGCCGTCGGCGCAGTCGTGCGCAGATTCGAGCAGCCCCGCCCGGATCAAGGCCACCAGAGCGCGTTGCAGCGTGGCTTCCTTTTCGAGATCAAGGCCCGGCGGATATCCCCACACCGCTCCAAGTATCTCTTTCGCATATTCGGACGAGCCAAACTCCACCTCGGCATCCACGGCGTCTCCGGCTTCATTCGCCCGCAGCAGGACAATTTTCCTCCCGGATTGCGCAAAGTGCATCTTCGCCGTTTTGTGGACGTCTTCGAGAATCCCTACTACCCCGATCACGGGAGTCGGATAAATTCCCTCGCCCAGAGTTTCGTTGTAGAAGCTGACATTGCCGCCCGTGATTGGCGTATCCAGTTCTTCGCAGGCTTTGGTAATGCCATCGATCGTCTGCGAAAACTGCCACATGATGTGCGGCTTTTCGGGATTGCCGAAGTTGAGGCAGTTGGTCGCGCCAATCGGAGTCGCTCCGGCGCAAGCCACTTTGCGCGCCGCCTCGGCAACGGCGTGCATGGCTCCGAGGCGGGGATCGAGATAGCACCAGCGGCCGTTGCCATCGAGCGCCATGGCCAGCCCGCGTTTGGACCCCTTGATGCGAATGACGCCCGCATCGGCTGCTCCCGGCGCTTCGACCGTGTTGGTCTGCACCATGTGGTCGTACTGTTGCCACACCCAACGCTTCGAGCAAATGTTCGGGCTGGCGAGCAGCAACTTAAGTTGAGCCGTGAGATCCGCGCTTTCGCCGAGGCGGATGTGGTCGGGCATTTCGCGGTCGACCGGCGGTTCCCAACGCGCCAGCGGACGTTTGTACAGCGGTGCGTCATCGGTAAGCGCGGCGTTCGGAATTTCCGCCACGACTTTGCCGTGCTCGAGTACGCGCATTTTCGCATCGGAAGTGACCCGTCCGATTTCGACTGCGTCGAGCCCCCACTTCTGGAAAACGCGAAAGACTTCTTCTTCGCGGCCTTTTTGCGCGACTAGCAACATGCGCTCTTGCGACTCGCTCAGCATGATCTCGTAGGGAGTCATACCGGTTTCGCGTTGCGGGACTCGATCCAACTCAATCTCGACTCCGGTGCCGCCACGCCCGCCCATCTCGCAGGTCGAGCAGGTCAGCCCAGCCGCGCCCATGTCTTGTATTCCAACAATCGCACCGGTTTGCATGGCTTCGAGACAGGCCTCAAGCAGCAACTTCTCCAAAAACGGATCGCCGACTTGAACATTAGGGCGTTTCGCTTCCGAGCCTTCGCTGAATTCTTCGCTCGCCATGGTGGCGCCGTGGATGCCGTCGCGCCCAGTCTTGGAGCCGACATAAATTACGGGATTGCCCTCGCCCGATGCGCGTCCGTAAAAAATCTGGTCGCGGCGAACCAGTCCAAGAGCAAATGCGTTCACCAGCGGGTTGCCGGAGTAGCAAGGCTCGAACTTCACCTCGCCGCCCAGGTTCGGCACGCCGAAACAATTGCCGTAAGAAGCGACGCCGGAGACGACGCCCTCCATAACAGAGTGATTCTTGTGAATCTCTTGCTGTGTGGTGGCGGGGCTCTGCCCCGCTTGGACGGGGCGAAGCCCCGTCACCACACGACTTTTCTCTACACTAATCGGGCCGAAGCGCAACGAATCCATGATCGCAACTGGCCGCGCGCCCATGGTGAATATGTCGCGCAGAATTCCTCCAACGCCCGTGGCTGCCCCCTGAAACGGTTCGATAAACGACGGATGATTGTGCGACTCGATCTTGAACGCGCAAGCCCAGCCGTCGCCAATGTCGACGATGCCGGCGTTTTCCCCCGGCCCCTGCAAGACCAGCTTGCTGCGCGTGGGCAGACGCTTCAGATGAACGCGCGACGATTTATACGAGCAGTGCTCGCTCCACATCACGCTGAAGATGCCGAGTTCGGTCCGCGTGGGCTCGCGTCCGCCGAGCAGTTGCTTGATTTTTTCGAATTCTTCCGGAGTGAGGCCGTGCTCCCGAATCATCTCGGGTGTAATGGCAATTGGACTGATTGCAGGGGTGGTCATCGGGGAATCTTCATTGTCGCATCTCCACCAACTTTTCGCATGTTGAAATCGTGAATGACATCGATAAGAATTGTTCATTGCGCCGTCTATACTGTCGCAGATGAAGTCCGTCATCGTTGGCACCGCCGGGCATATCGATCACGGGAAAACCGCGCTAGTGAAGGCCCTGACCGGCATTGATGCCGACCGCCTCGAAGAAGAAAAGCGGCGCGGCATCACGATTGACATCGGCTTTGCCCACCTCGAACTTCCCGCTCCCGACGGCAGCAGGATTCGGCTGGGGTTCGTCGATGTCCCAGGGCACGAGCGTTTTGTGCGCAACATGCTGGCCGGCGTGGGCGGCATCGACCTTGTGCTGCTGGTCATTGCCGCCGATGAGGGCATCAAGCCACAGACTCGTGAACACTTCGATATCTGCCGCCTGCTGGCGATCCGCCGCGGCATTACCGTGCTTACGAAATCCGATGCCGTCGATGCGGAGACGCTCGAAGTGGTGCGGCTGGAAGTGGAAGATTACGTGCGCGGATCGTTTCTCGATCCGGCGCAGTCGCCGATCGTAGCCGTGAGTTCGTTGACGGGCGAAGGGCTGGACGAGTTGCGATCCGCGCTCGCCCGGGTCGCATTGGAAGTTACGGCGAAAAATTCGGCGGCGCTGGCTCGCTTGCCCATCGATCGTGTTTTCACCATGAAGGGCTTCGGCACGGTGGTAACCGGCACTCTCGTTGCCGGGACGATCCGCAAGTCCGACGAGGAAGAACTCGAAGTCTTCCCTGCCGGCAAGCGAGTGCGAGTTCGCGGAGTGCAGGTTCATGGCTCGCCCGCCGAATTCGCCGTCGCAGGCCAGCGCACTGCTTTGAACCTCGCTGGGCTCTCTACCGAAGACCTAGCGCGCGGCATGACGCTGGCGACCGCGGACACTTTTCGTTCCACCTCGCGAGTCGATGTTCTACTTTCTCTTCTTCCATCGGCGAAGCCGCTCAAAGAGGGAGCCCGTGTACACCTTCACGCGTATACGACAGAAACGATCGCCGAAGTGCGCTTGCACGGAGCGAAACAGCTCAAACCCGGCGATGAGCAATACGCGCAACTGCGATTGTCCGAACCGACACTGCTTTTGCCTGGAGACCGTTTCATCGTGCGGCAGTTTTCGCCCGTGATGACAATCGGAGGCGGCTTGGTGCTGGACGCTTCGCCCTTGGCCCGAAAACAGCCTCAATATGACATCGCTGCGTTTCTGATCAAAATGACGACAGGTTCACCGGAAGAGGTGCTGGCTGCGAGAGCCGGACGACGAGGAACTCTCGGGCTGCCACTGGATGACGTCCCCGCAGAAATGAACATCCGGCGGGAAGAGGCGACGGAACTGGCAGCAAAGGCCCACTTGGTTTGGTGCGATCGGGTGCTGGTTGCCCCGACGACATATGCCGGAGCAAAGAACCGCGCACTGAACGCTCTCGGGCAATTTCATGATGCAAATCCGCTTGTGGCGGGAATGAGTAAAGAAGAACTGCGCGATCGGATCAACCTTGGTCCCGAACTGTTCGAAAGCGTGCTGGAAAAATTAGCGGAAGAAAAAAAACTGGAAGCCACCGGTGAACTCGTACACTTGGCCGGACGCGGCGTGGTCATGAAAGACGAAGAAGCCGAATCCAAAACAATCATCGAGCAGGCGTTTGCCTCCGCGGGACTGAAGGTTCCATCGCTGAAAGAAGTGCTGGCGGGACTGAAGGTTGATAAAGTCCGTGCGCAGAAAATCGTTACGCTGCTCTTGCGCGAAAAGGTTCTGATCAAGATTTCCGAGGAGCTCGTCTTTCATCACAGCGCGCTCATGGATCTTCGCAACAAGGTCGCCGCACTCAAAGCCAGCACGCCCAAGATCGATGTAGCCCGTTTCAAAGAGATGACGGGAGTCAGCCGCAAGTATGCGATTCCGCTGCTTGAATATCTCGATCGCGAACGGGTAACGCGGCGCGTAGGCGATGAGCGCGTGATTCTGTGATTGTGTGCTCGTGTGGTGACGGGGCTTCGCCCCCGTCCGGAAACAAGCCTCGTCCAAAACCGAGTCGGGCCCTGCTTGGACGGGGCAGAACTCCGTTTCCACACGAACTCCTAGATCTTTTCTTCCGGGAACTCCACTTCCAGCGCTAGCGGCCCGGTGACGCGGTTAGTCAGATTCGCTAGTCCGATCAGCATGTGCAAGTCGACGATCTGCTCATCGGAAAAATGTTTTTCGAGATCCGCAAAGTCGGCATCGCTGGCGCCGTCGGGCGTGCGGGTCAATTTTTCCGCATAGCGCAGCGCCGATTGCTCGGGCGCGGAAAACGCCGAGTAGTTTCCTTCCTTCAGAGCTTTCATTTGTTCGGGCGTGAACCCAGCGCGTTTTGCGCCCTGAATGTGGTGCTGCGTGCAGTAGTGGCATCCGTTGATCAGCGAGACGCGCAAGTACACGGCCTCGTAGACCTTGCGGTCGAGCGATCGTCCCACGCTGGGATAGAATCCGAGAAAATTGCCGAGCATGGCCGGACGATGCGCCAGCGCCTTCTGAATATTTCCGGGCTTGCCTCTGAATTTGCTATCGTAGATTTCCTTCACTTCCGGACCGGCTTGCGCGGGTTCAATCAGACTGATCCGGGCCATGAGAGAGTCCTCCTCGTGCGTGCGCCCTATAATAAATAAATTCTGCGATGCGCGCTGCCGTCGCACCCGTGGCGGGGCAGAGTCCCGCCACCACACAGGCATCTGGGAGACGCATGAAGAGAGTTCGCATCATCGGTGCAGGGCTTGCCGGATCGGAAGCGGCGTGGCAGTGTGCGCGGCGCGGCGTCGCCGTCGAATTGTTTGAAATGCGCCCGGTGCGCACGACTCCCGCGCACCAGACGGATCGCTTCGCGGAACTGGTCTGTTCCAATTCTTTGAAATCCGAGAGCGAGAATACTGCTCCCTGGCTGCTGAAGGAAGAGATGCGGCGGGCGGGCTCGTTGCTGCTCGAGATTGCGCGGGCAACTGCGGTCCCCGCCGGCCACGCACTGGCTGTGGACCGCGCCGAGTTCTCGCGCAAGGTGACGGAGGCGATTTCGCGCGAGCCGCGTATTACGATTCACCGCGAAGAAGTGACGCACGTCGAGGACGGCCAGTTCACAATCATCGCAACCGGCCCGCTTACGTCGGACGCGCTTTCGCAGGAGATTGCACGGCTCAGTTCTTTTTCCAACTCGGCGGGCGAAGCCGGTGGCGACCCTTCGCGGGCGGGGGCGCCCGCGCCACACAGCAACAATCTTTATTTCTACGATTCGATCAGCCCGATTGTCGAAGCCGAGTCCATCGATATGAGCAAGGTGTACCTGGCGGCTCGCTACGATAAAGGGTCAGCCGATTACATCAACTGTCCGATGTCGAAAGAGGAGTACGACCGGTTTTACGATGCACTTCTTGCGGCGCAATCGGTCGAGCAGAAAGACTGGGAAAAATTGAACTACTTTGAAAGTTGCCTGCCCATCGAAGAAATCGCCCGCCGCGGACGCGACACGCTGCGTTTCGGGCCGATGAAGCCAGTTGGACTCAAGGACCCGCGCACCGGCAGAATTCCATACGCCGCTGTGCAATTGCGGCAGGAAAATCTGCGCGCCGATTCTTACAATCTAGTCGGTTTCCAGAATCACCTCAAATTCGGCGAGCAGGCGCGTGTGCTGAATCTGATCCCCGGACTGGAAGGCGCGCGCTTTCTGCGTTACGGACAGATTCACCGCAACACGTATATCAATTCGCCAGCGCTGTTGAACCAGACCTTACAGATGAAAGCGCATCCTCATGTACTTTTCGCCGGACAAATCTGCGGCGTAGAAGGCTACGTGGAATCGATTGCAACCGGCTTGATGGCGGGAATGAATGCGGCGGCGCTTGCCGCTGACGGCGAGCCGGCGCCTCCACCACGGGCGACCGCGTTTGGTTCGCTGATCCACTACATTACGCAGGCGGAGAGCAAGAATTTTCAGCCGGCAAACATAACATTCGACCTGTTGCCGGCACTCGATCGAAGAATCCGCGACCGCAAAGAACGCCATCGCCTGCAATGTGAGCTGGCTTTGCGGGAGTTTGGAGAATGGTTCGGACGCAATGCCCTGCTGCCCACCCCGGCTGAACTCTGAAGCTGAACTCTAAAGTTGACCGCATTTCCAGGGAACGAAAGCTCCCCATTCCACGTACCTCCAAGCAGACCGCGCTTTCGTTTCCCCTTGAGCCGCGTCGAATCTACAGATGTCATTCCGCGACCTCATCCGCGACGTTTTCAGAACCCTCTGGGCGCATCGCGTGCGCACGCTGCTGACGATGTTTGGCATCGCCTGGGGGGTGGTCTCGATTGTCTTGATGGTCGCCGCCGGCGAGGGTTTACGCGTCGGCCAGGAGAAGCAGGCTGAAACACTGGGCCGCGACCTGATGATCGTTTTCCATGGCCGCACCAGCCTGCAGGCAGGCGGAACACGCGCCGGACGCGTCGTTCACTGGGTTGATTCCGATCTTCCTCATCTCCAGGAGGAGGCTCCCGATTGTCAGTACGTGATTCCGGAGCTCGAGCAGGACGACGTGCGCTCGCACACAGCCTTTAACGCGGCGGCGTTCACGGTAACCGGGTCGACTCCCGAGTTTGCTGAGATTCGCAGCTTGGGCGTCGCCGAGGGACGCTTCTACGATCAGAGCGATATTGCCGAAGCCCGGCGCGTGGCATTTCTCGGTTCCGATGCCAAAAAGCAGTTGTTCGGCAGCCGTCCGGCTGTTGGGCAGTTCGTCTACCTCGACGACATTCCCTTCACCGTGGTCGGCGTGATGTCGTCCAAGAAGCAAGACTCCAGTTACGACGGCTGGGACATCAACAAAATCTTCATCCCGTTCCCAGCCATGCGCCGCGATTTCCCGGATAAGCCGCCGGGCACGCCGTACACCTTCGATCAGTTGTTGGTCGTGCCCCGTTCCGTCGAACACCACGAAGCCTGCAAGGGGGAGATCCGCCACGTGCTGGGAAGGCTGCACGACTTCGATCCCACCGACAAAGAAGCTTGCCCCATCTGGGACACCATCCAGGAAGCAAAAGCCTTTCGCACTATGACCGACGGCATGAAGTACTTTCTTGGGGCGGTCGGCATCGTGACCCTGTTCCTCGGTGGCCTTGGCGTCATGAACGTGATGCTGGTCGCGGTGCAAGAGCGTACGCGCGAGATTGGAGTCCGCAAAGCTATGGGCGCGCCCGCGCACAGCATCCTGCGGCAGTTCTTTCTGGAGGCGCTGATTGTGGCGCTGATCAGCGGCGGCACCGGTCTGCTGATCGCATTCGGCTTGTGTGCGTTGGTCGATCTGCTTCCGATGCCCGACTTTTTCGCCGGCTTGCTGCCCACGTGGCAGACAGGAGCCGTGGCCTTGGGAGTTCTTGGAACGATCGCCATCCTATCTGCGTTGTATCCGGCGCGCCGTGCCGCTGCCATCGATCCCATCGAAGCCTTGCGCCACGAGGCGGGCGGCTAGCATGAACATGATCCATCAGATTCTGAACGAAGCCTGGGCAGCCTTGCGGCGCAACCGCACGCGCAGCGCCCTCACTATGCTCGGCATCGTGTGGGGAATCGCCACGGTCACGGTGCTGATCGCGTACGGCGGAAGCTTCCGCGAAATTCTGGTGAGCGGCTTCAATGCCTTCGGCAAAGGCGCCGTCATCTGCTGGCCGCAACAAACCAGCGAACAACCCGGAGGCCAGCGTGCCGGCAAGAAGGTCATCCTTGAGCAAGCCGACATCGACATGATCAAAGAGACCGCCAATTATGTTCGCCACGTGTGTCTAGAAACCGTGCGTCGCCCCGGCATCGCCTACGGAGACCGCATGGTTGGCACCGCGCCCGTCCGCGGCGTTTGTCCCGAATATGGTGACATGCGCAACGAGCAGCCGTCGGAGGGCCGCTGGATCAACTCTCTCGATGAACTCGAACGCCGCCGCGTCGTCTTCCTGGGCGCACGCGTGAGGGAGCAATTGTTCGGCGGCCGTCCCGCGGTAGGCGAAACGGTGGTGATTGCCGGTGTGCGCTTTACGGTAATCGGCACTATGGATCGCAAGATCCAGTTGAGCAACTACTTCTCCAGTGACGATGAGTCGACCTGGATTCCCTACTCAGCGGCGAACGATTTGTGGAACGCCAAAGAGGCCAACGTGCTGGTGTTTGAGCCCATTGCGCCGCAATTCGAGGCGCGTGCCGAGGCGCAGGTTCTGGCCGCGATTGCCACGCGCCAGCAATTTTCGCCCACCGACAAGAAAGCGATTCAGATGTTTGGCCGCGAACAATTCCGGCCCGTCATCAACGGCATCACCATCGGTCTGCAGGTGCTGCTCATCTTTATCGGCATCCTCACGCTCGGAATCGGTGGCGTCGGCGTCATGAACATCATGCTCGTCTCGGTTGATGAGCGCGTTCGCGAAATTGGCTTGCGGCGCGCCCTCGGCGCTCGGAAGTGGCACATCAAAGCGCAGTTTCTGGCCGAGACTCTGCTCATCATACTACTCGGGGGCGTCATTGGAATTGTGGTGTCGTACGTTGTGGCCGTAGCCGTCGGCACGCTTCCGCTGATGGGCCCGTTGTTCGAGGATGACTCCGGCAAAGCCGACATCCACCTCAGAATTTCTTTCTTCACCGTCATGATTTCAACCCTGGTATTGCTGCTGGTCGGCGTGCTGAGCGCCATGATTCCCGCGTCAAGAGCTGCGAACCTCGATCCCGTCGAGGCCCTGCGCTACGAGTGAATGGCAAGTGGAGAGACGGGCGTCCTCGCCGGGCCAGTTTGGTCTGTAGTTCTAGATTACAAAATTACCGATTACAAAATTACGAAATCCTCGCGCTCATTGACGCCGCAACTCCGCTCGCGTTACCTTGGCGGCATCAGTACGAGGGAATCCATTGCCCGTTTCTGCCGTCGATTGCGTTCAGCCCGCGCTGCAGCACACGCGCCAGCAACTTTTCACTCGCTTCCGCCTCGGACAGTGGTCGCGCCTGGCGCTAGTCGGAATCCTGGCGGCGGAAGTGCACGTCGGCGGATGCAATTTCGGAAACGTCGGGCAACTCGGTCATTACCCGCGAAAACGCGGCCTGGAGTTTCTACCGTCGTCGAGCGCTTCGTTTGGTCTGCCTTCCTTCAGTCCCACCCACATTCCCGAGCACCTGAGCCAGTTCATCGGACTGATCGTCGTCGCCATCTTCGTAGCCGTCGTGTTGGGCTTTGTCTTTCTCTACCTCAACAGCGTGTTCCGGTTCATCCTGTTCGACTCCGTTCTGCGGCGTGAATGTTCGATCAGCGAGGCATGGCGAAGATGGCATCGCGCCGGTGCACGATTTTTTCTGTGGCAGATTGTGCTCCAGATTGCGGCTTGCCTTTTTCTGCTGGTTCTGGTGGGCGTGCCGCTGGCCGTAGCTTTGGCGGCGGGTTGGGCTACAAATCTGCGCGAACACATCGCGCGAATGATCATCGGAGTGATTCTGCTCGGCGGCCTGTTCCTGATATTTGCGCTGACCACGGCTGTAATTCAGGTGCTGGCGAGAGATTTTCTAGTACCCGTCATGGCGCTTGAGAATCTCGACTTCGCCGACGGCTGGCATCGTTTGCTGGCCATCATCGGTCCCGAGAAGGGACGCATCGCCGTCTACCTGCTGCTCAAGTTGGTGCTGTCTATCGCCGCGGCCATTCTGTTCGGCATTATCGCCATCGTTCCCACGTTGTTCGTCGTGATTCCTGCCGTGGTTGCCGTGGTGGCGGGCAAGGTCGCGGGGATGGGATGGAATGTGACCACGATCAGTCTGGCAATCATCTTCGGGACCGTGCTGCTGCTCCTGCTGATTTATCTGATTGCGCTGGTGAGCGTGCCGGCTACAGTTTTCTTCCCCGCTTATGCGCTGTATTTTCTGGCCGCTCGATATCCGAATCTCGACGCGCTGCTAAATCCGGTTCCTGCGCCGCCACCAGCGCCAGAACTACCTCCAATCCCGAATTCACCGCCGCCCTTCGAAGCACCTCCGCTGCCCCCCTCGGCAGAGCCCATCGGCTAGCAACTACTTTTGCTCGCCGCTCGGCTTGTTCGCATGTCCCCAGCTGAAGCGCCGTCCGATGATGCACTTTACAATCAAATGATCGGAGGAGTTAGTCACATCCACGCCCGCGCCAAAATTAATCTCCCAGTTCGGCGAAACATTCAGATCAATCACGGGAAAAATCTGCTGCGACTGTTGCGAAGTGGGATCGAAATTTGTGACCGGCCCAAGAGCCCCGTAGTATTCGAAGCCGCCTGTGATCTTCCTGGTGAAATCAAAACTCACTTTCACATTCGGAGAAAATTCCCACCCCTTCTTGGTATTCAAGCCGTGCAGCGACCGGTCAAACGCCGGGTTGAAGGCGAAATACCACCGCCCGAGTTGCTTGTCGATGATGGGGCGAAGCTCATAATCCCAGCTGTCCTCCGCAAACTTGCGCCGCTGATATCCAATTTCCTGCGAGAGGCTCAACCCCACCGGCAAGTGCCACGACTCTGGAGCCGTAAACCGCGGCCGAATGTGATCGCCCACCCAATCCCAGCCGTCACCGTTCTGAAGGCTGGTAAACACGTAAAAGCCGGTCTCGAACCAGTCGGTCCAGCCCTGCGTGATCTCCAGCGTCTCGTGCTCGGCGTGATTCGTGGGGGCAACGCCGTTGATGACTTGCTTCGAGCCATCGACGGTGAAGTTGGAATGGATCTCCACCATGGTGACATTCTTCGGCGTCGCCTCCGAGGAGTAGACCTGGATTTCGTAGTTGTCCTGCGCGTGAGCGGCGGGTATGAGTGCACCTAGGTTCAGCGCAAGAACAATAGCGCCGAGCACTCCTCGCACGAAATATTTCAACATGACCACTTCCCTGACAGGGGTTGTGTAACCTGGCACGTGCTGCATGAACATTCGATTCTAGCGGCTCGCGTTGAGAAGCGTGGGGTGCATTCTCGAGCCAAGCACCAAGTGATTGGACTCCCCTGGAACTCTCCTCGCCATCCGGGTGTCCAATGATTCAAGACACGCGCGTGCCGAAGAGGAAAAACTTCAATGGGATTCTCCACGGCAGGCGGTGGTCCGTCTTCGACTGGACCAAAGATGAACGTCACTCCCTTGATTGACGTTCTGCTGGTGCTCATCATTGTCTTCATGGTGGTTGTGGCCAGTGAGCGGCCCACCGGATTGGAGGCGCAGATTCCGCAGCCGCCGAATCCAAAAGATCACACAATTCCGCCGCCCGACCGGACGATTGTGATTCGGATTCATCACGCGAAACCTGGCATCGATCGTTCCAAGGCAGAGCATCCGCAAGTGCTGGTGAATGAAGAAGCGGTGGAATGGGATCACCTGCGCGAACGATTGCGAGATATTTTCGCCATTCGCGTGGAGCGCATCGCCTACGTCGAAGCCGACGACGACATTGATTTCCAGGACGTAGCCGACGTGATTGCGATAGCTCGTATCGCCGGCGTCGACCGCGTGGGGCTGCTGACGGAGGATGGGAAGCATTTGCCGGTGACGGGTAGGATGACCTTGAATCGTCTGTGTGGTGACGGGGCTTCGCCCCGTCCCAGCGGGGCATAGCCCCGCTACCACACACTAGTCTCGCGCCCGGTTCTTAATCCAGATCGGTGAGCCAATAAAGCCGAACGCCTCCCGAATCTGGTTTTCAAGAAACCGCCGATAGGAAAAGTGGAGCTTCACCGCGCGGTCGGTGAAGAGCACAAACGTGGGCGGAGCCACTCCAGTCTGCGTCATGTATTTGATTTTCACGCGCTTGCTGACGGGGACAGACGCGCGATCGAAGTCAACCGTCTTCAGGAAACGGTTCGTCTCGCCGGTGGTAATGCGCTTGCGCCGCTCGGCGGCCACTTTCTCGATCAGCGGAAGAATTTTTTCCGTTCCCTTGCCGGTGTGTGCCGAAAGAAATAGCACCGGCGCGTAAGCGAGAAATTTGAGCCCATATCGCAGCCGCTCCTCGTAGAGAGCGCGGTCCTGCGGGCGCTTGGCATCCTGTATGCGAGCGGTTCGAGACTGGCTGATGGCGCGCTTCTCACCGCTGGCCACGAGATCCCACTTGTTGATCAGAATAATCACCGAGCGTCCGCTCTCGTGCGCATAGCCTGCGATGTTGGCGTCGAGACCGCTCGCGCCTTCAGTGGCGTCGACCATGAAGAGCACAATGTCGGCATCTTCGATATTCTTCCGCGCCATGACCACCGACAGCTTCTCGGCCATCAGCCGAGTCTTGCCTTTGCGCCGAATGCCAGCGGTATCAATAAAGCGAATCTTGCGCCCCTTGTACTGGATAACTTCGTCGATGGAATCCCGTGTAGTACCGGCGATGGGCGAGACGATGGCGCGATCTTTTCCAGTGAGCTGATTCAACAGCGTGGATTTGCCAACGTTCGGATGCCCGATGATGGCGACCCTGATTTCATGCGGCGCGTCGGAGGGTTCCGCTGTGTCTTCCTCAGTGACCTCTGTGTCCTCTGTGGTTGCTTTTGGTGTAGCGGGCAGCACCAGAAGGATGGCGTCAAGCAGATCGTCGACACCGCGTCCATGCTCCGCCGAAATCGGAAAGACATTCCGCATTCCGAGCGAATGAAATTCTCCAAGCAACGCATCCTGTTTGTCGGAGTCCATCTTGTTGACGGCGAGAAAAAGCGGCTTACCCGTCCGAGCCAGCAACCGAGCCAGTTCGCGGTCGGGCCCCGCAATCTCGGTACGCGCATCGACGACCATCACAATCGCCGCCGCTTCTTCGAACGCAACTTGAGCCTGGCGAAAAATCTCCGCCGGTATGAAGTCCTTGTCGTCTGGGATGATGCCGCCCGTATCGACGACGCGAAATTCGTGTCCAAGCCATTCCGCCTCGCCATAGAGGCGGTCGCGCGTGATGCCGGGCTCGTCGCCGACAATGGCGCGCCGCGATCCGGTCAGATGATTGAAGAGCGTCGATTTGCCGACGTTGGGGCGTCCGACGATAGCAACGAGTGGGGCTGGTTTCTTTTTGCTCAAAGTGAGAGTGATTGCGCTTCGAAGCTCGCGGCTCGAAGCTCGCGGCTCTAAGGCTATTATAGAGACTCCGTGGCTTCTTCATCCCATCCCGTTTCCTCGACAGAAAATCGCCCCGCGGGATTTTCCCTCTACCAGTTCTTCGCCCCCGGAGGCCTGCTCTCAAAAACGCACCCTGCCTACGAGTTTCGGCGTGGCCAGTTGCAGATGTCGCAGGCAGTCGAAGAGGCGCTCGAAGAGAAGCGGCATTTGATTGTCGAGGCCGGCACGGGGACCGGAAAAACGCTCGCTTATCTCTTGCCGGTGATTCGCTCGGGCAAACGCGTCATCATCTCCACCGGCACAAAAAATTTGCAGGAGCAGCTTTTCTTCAAAGACGTCCCCGCGCTGGAGCGCGCTCTGTTCCCTGAAGGCGATCGCAAACTGAGCGTCTGCTACATGAAAGGACGCAACAATTATCTGTGCCGCAAGAAGCTGATCGATCTCACCGACCAGCCCGTGCTCAGCGGACTCGAAGAGATCGAGCACTATCGCGCCATCGCCGCGTGGGAGAAAACGACGCACACCGGAGATCGCGCCGAACTAGCCGAACTGCCCGAGGCCAGCGCCCTCTGGCACAAGCTCGATGCGCGGGCCGATACTTGTCTCGGCCAGAAATGCAAAGATTACGACCGCTGCTTCATCACAGAGATGCGGCGCCGCGCCGCCGAGAGCGACATCATCATCGTCAATCATCACCTGTTTTTTGCCGACCTCTCCATCAAACTCGAAGCCGAGGGCGCGTCCGATGCCGGCGTGCTTCCCGAATGCGGCGCCGTGATTTTCGACGAGGCGCACGAACTGGAAGACATCGCGGGCAACTACTTTGGTATTTCGGTTAGCAACCTGCGCATGGACGAACTGACGCGCGACGTCGAACACCTGCTGCAGCGCGAGAAGCTTTACACGCCGCAGATGTCGGGAGCGATTCAGTCAGTGCGGGAGCGGTCGCAGCTCTTCTTTTCACTCCTGCCTGCGAACGAAGGCCGGTTTGCTTTTGATTCTCGCCGTGAATTTCTGGAAGAAAATGGCGACGAATTTATTGCGCTCAATCAATCGCTGAGCCGGCTGGGCGCGGAATTGGAACAACTGCCGCAGAAGCCGGAAGATGTCTTCACGCTTGTGCGTCGAGCGCAGCAGTTGCAGGTGCAACTGCAATTCGTGATGGAAAACGAGGATCCCAACACGGTTTTTTGGATCGAGCGGCGCGGCTTTCGCGGAGCGTCGGGCTCTCGGCGCAAATCTTCCCCCGAAACTTCCGCGGGCGGCCGGTCGAATGTTTTTCTGCAGGCCACGCCGATCGAAGTCGGGCAAATCTTGCGCGAGTGTCTTTGGTCAAAGCTGGAGACCTCGGTGCTCACTTCGGCAACGCTGGCCGTGGGCGGCGGGTTTGAGTACATTCGGCAGCGGCTGGGACTCGACCACGCTCGCGAACTGATCGTCGCGTCGCACTTCGATTATGAAAGCCAGGCAATCCTTTATGTCCCGCCCAATCTGCCGGATCCGCGCACGCCGCAATTTGCCAGCGAGGCTGCAGAAGTGATCCGGCGCTTGCTTGAAATTACGCGCGGCCGCGCGTTCGTGCTCTTCACCAGCTACGCGCAGATGAACGATATTTATGAGCGTCTTCTCGGGCTCCTCGAATATCCGATGCTCAAGCAGGGCGATGCTCCGAAATCGGCTCTGCTAGAGGAGTTTCGGCTCACTCCCAACGCCGTATTGTTTGGCACATCTTCGTTCTGGCAGGGTGTGGACGTGCAGGGCGAACAACTGAGCTGCGTGATTATCGACCGCTTGCCGTTTGCCGTTCCAAGCGATCCGGTGGTAGCGGCTCGCGTAAAGGCTATCGACGCAGGCGGCGGCAACGCTTTCTTTGAATACCAGGTGCCGAGCGCCGTCATTACGCTGAAGCAGGGCTTCGGGAGATTGATTCGATCGTTACACGATCGCGGATTACTGGCGCTGCTTGACAACCGAATTTTGAAGAAGCAGTACGGACGCGTGTTTGTCGAGAGCCTGCCGCCTTATAGCCGGACGACAGACTTGAAGAAAGTAGAGCAGTTTTTCGGAGCGGATTCTTGATGAAGATGCTCGTGTGGTGGCGGGCTATACGCCGTCACCACACGATCGGAACTATTCCACAACCGCTTCCTTATCGACCACAACCTTCAGGTGCGTAGTAACGTCCTTGTGCAACTTAATCGGAACGGTGAATTCGCCGACGCTCTTGAGCGATTCGTGCAACTGGATCTTCCGGCGATCAATGTGGAAGCTCTTCTTCTCGAGCGCTTCGGCAATATCGCCGGCCGTGACCGATCCGAATAACTGATCGCCTTCGCCCGACTTGCGCAGGAATTTCACTTCGAGCCCGTCAAACTGCTTGGCCAGCGCTTCGGCCTCCGACTTTTCTTTGGCGAAGCGGCGCACGGCAGCAGCTTTCATCTGCTCGATGACGGTCTTATTAGCGATGGTTGCCTCAATCGCCAGTTTCTTGGGCAGCAGAAAATTCCGCCCGTATCCCTCGGCGACCTTCACCACTTCGCCGCGGTTGCCCAACTTGGGCACATCTTCTTTCAAAATGACTTCCATGAATAACTCTCCGGTCGTTAGTCGTTGGTCGTTGGTCGATCGCAAGGCTTGGTCGATCAAAGCGCATTGCTCTAGCGATGCACCGCGAACGACTAGCGACTAACGACCAGCGACGATCTTGATCTACTGCGCGCGGCCCGCGAACGGCAGCAGCGCGATGTTGCGCGCCTGCTTAATCGCCCTCGACAGACGGCGTTGATGCGGCGTGCACACGCCGGTCAGCCGTCGCGGAGTGATCTTGCCGCTCTCCGCCACGAATTGCGCCAGCAGACGCACATCTTTGTAATTGACCGCTTCGATCTTCTCGACGCAGAACTTGCATACCTTTTTGCGCCGGAAGAATTTGCGCCCGCCTTCGCGCGGACCGCCAGGGCCTCCGCCGGGACGTGCGCCGCGTGGTCCGCCGCGGTCGGGGCGATCACCGCCGCTGCGCTCCGGACGGCTTTCCCCGCCGGATGTTGCTCTTGTTTCTTCTGCCATGGTGCTCCTGCTTTCTAAAAGTTCGTTGGTGGACGGGCGTCACGCCCGTCGCGCCCTAAAGGGGCGACGATTTCGATGAAACAGCGGTATCGCTAAAGCGATACCCTGATACGAAAAGCTAAACCGGCGTCGAGGCCGGTGCTTCCGTGGCCGCTTCCGGTGCGACTGGTGTAACCGGAGCGGCGGCCGACGCCGGTTGCGCGCTCGCTTTCTTCTTCGAGTCGCGGATCTTCTTGATCTTGTCGAGCCGTTTCAGCTCTTCGTCGGTGCGTACCGAGAGGAACTTGATTACCTGCTCAGTTACTCGCAGGCGGCGTTCGACTTCGTGCACAGTCGCGCCGGCGGCTTCAATCAGCATCAGCACAAAAATGCCGTCGTTGAACCTGCCTACCCTGTACGCGAGACGGCGTTTGCCCCAGACCTCGCTCTTGGCCGTTCCGCCCGCCGCAGTCACCGAATACTCGAGCGTGGCAATCAGCTTGTTCAAATCCTCGTCCACCATGTCGGGCCGGACGATGAACATCACTTCATAAGTACGATTCATTCGTTATCTCCAAAAATCAGTGGGCAGTGGCCAGTGACCAGTTAACCCAATATTCTTACAATCCCGAATCTACTGGCCACTGACCACTGCTCACTGACCACTTTCTTCGCTCTTCCGATTGAACCGGTTCATTGCCGCCGCCGGTCCTTCTTTCAAAATCACCTCAACCGCATGCGCTGCCGTGTCGAGGACTTCGTCCACTATCTTTTCTTGCGCCTTGCGGAACGGCGTCAGCACATATTTCACGCCGTCCACGATTTTGCGGTCAGGCGCAATTCCCAGCCGAATCCGCAAAAACTCGTCTGTATTCAGCGCGCCCAGGATGGATTCCATCCCGTTGTGCCCCGCCGAACTGCCCCGCTGCCGGATGCGAATCGTGCCCAGCGGCAAGTCAAGCTCGTCGTAAATCACAATCAGGTCGCGGGCTACATCAATCTGATTTTCCACCACCAATTCCCGCACCGAAAGCCCACTCAGGTTCATGTGGGTTTCCGGCTTGGCCAGGATCACGGGCTCACCCGCGGTCGTTTTCGTGTCAAACGTTTTCGTGTCAATCAGTGCCCGCGCCGTCAGCGCCCGGCACTGGCGATTTCTGATTTCGATCCCGAGATTGTTGGCGATCCGATCGATCGTCAAGAACCCGAGATTATGCGGCGTGAACTGGTACTCGATTCCAGGGTTGCCCAAACCGACGATCAGTTTCACGCGAGTTAGCTCTCAGCTCTCAGCTCTCAGCTCTCAGCCAAAAGCCTATCGCTTCTCTATTTCTTGTCCTTCTTCTCGGGCTTTTCAGCCTTCTCCGGCTTAGCTTTGGCCTTGGCATCGCCCTCGGCCTCGCCTTCACCCTCAACTTCCTGCTTGCCCTTCTTGATAACTTCAGGTTCAGCCGGTGCTGCTGCCGCCTCGCCCGCCACCACTTCCGGAGCCGCAACCACTTCTTCCTTCACCGTGGTGATGTGCGCGATCATGTGATTCTCGTCAGTCAGAAACTTCAGCTTTTCGCTGTGCGGCAGGTCTTTCACACGCACATCGACGCCAAACACCAGGTGGCTGATATCGACCTCGATATTTTTCGGGATGTCGGCGGGAAGACACTCAATCTCGATCTCACGCAGCAATTGCTCAAGAATGCCGCCCTCGGTTTTCACGCCCGCAGCCTCGCCCTTGAGAATGACCGGGACCGTGACCGTCAGCTTCTTGTCCATCGCGATGCGCTGCAGGTCCACGTGCAGCAGCGTTCCCTTAATAGGCTCGAACTGCCAATCGACAATCATGGCCTTGACACGATCGCTGTCGAGCGCCAAGTCGAAAATCGTGTTGTGTCCGCTCTCTGACTTCAGGATGCGCAGCACTTGCCGCGGATCGACCGCGACCGCAGCCGCATCTTTGCCCGCTCCATAAACAACCGCGGGAACCTTGCCGCTGGCGCGCACGCGCCGAGCGGCGTTTTTGGTGCCTGGTTCGCGCTTCTGCGCTTCCAGAATGCTGATATCCGTTGCTGTAGCCATAATTCCGTTTCCATCCTTGGGTAAGATCGTCGTTAGTCGTTGGTCGTTGGCAAAACCTTGCATCGCTGGTGAATCGCGAACGACTAACGACCAGCGACGAACGACCTTTCTAAATAAATAATCTGCTCACTGACGTTTCTTCGTGAATCGACTGAATCGCCCGTCCAATCAGGCCCGCGATCGAAAGCACCTTGATCTTCGCAACCTGACGTGCCGCTTCGCTCAGCGGAATGGTGTTGGTCACGACCACCTCGGCGATCGGAGAATTCACCAGAATTTCCACCGCCGCCCCCGAGAGTACCGGGTGCGAGCAACAGGCATACACCGTGCTCGCGCCATTCTCAATCAGTGCTTGCGCTACCTTCACCAGCGTGCCGCCCGTGTCGATCAGATCGTCGATGATCAAGCAAGTGCGGCCCTTGACGTCGCCGATCACGTGCATTACTTCCGCCACGTTCATCTCGACGCGCCGTTTATCCACGATAGCCAGCGCCGCGTCTACCTTCTTCGCGAAAAAGCGCGCTCGTTCCACGCCTCCCGCATCCGGCGAAACCACCGTCAGATTCGGCAGATTCAGTTTCCGGAAGTAATCCACCAGCACCGGCGAAGCGAATAAATGATCCACCGGAATATTAAAAAATCCCTGCAACTGCGGCGCGTGCAAATCGACAACCAGGGCGCGATCGGCGCCTGCCGTGGTCAGCAGATCGGCTACCAGCTTCGACGAAATCGGCACCCGCGGCTTGTCTTTGCGATCTTGTCGCGCGTAACCGTAATACGGAATCACCGCCGTAATTCGCCGCGCCGAAGCCCGCTTCAACGCGTCGATCATCAACAGCAATTCCATCAGATGCATGTCCACCGGCTGGCAAGTGGGCTGCATCACAAAAACGTCGGCTCCGCGCACGTTCTCCTGAATCTGTACGTACGCTTCGCCATCCTTGAAGCGCGTAACCAGAGCCTGCCCGCGCGTCAATCCAAGAAAATGGCAGACCTCATCGCAGAGTTGCTCGTTGGCGGTTCCACAGAAGACCTTGAATCGGTCGTCGACCCGGGCGCGCTGCGGCTTGCGTTCAGTTTTCTCGTCCGTGACCGGCTTTTTTTCCGTGACGGTTTTTTCGGCAGTCGTGGTTGCAACTGTGGCCATAGTTCAGGTCTCAGGTCTTAGATGTCAGGTCTCAGGTCTTAACTCACAAGTCTCACGGGGCTCCGTCAGGTTTTCCTGAGACCTTGGACCTGACACCCGAGACCTGCTTTTCTTGGCTGGGCCGCTAGGATTCGAACCTAGACAAAGTGCTCCAAAGGCACTTGACCTACCATTAGTCGACGGCCCAACTCTGTGTGCTTCTAGTATGCCGAATAAGGAACCGGCAGCAAACAAGAAACTGAAACATTAGGCAACTACGACCGACTTGCCAACGACTAACGACCAACGACCAACGACTTCCAATACTTCTCCCGCGTCGACGTCCGAGTCGCGACCGCCCGAAGCCCCTGCTTCCGCAGACGCCCAGCCGCCTTAGCGGCCTCGGCCGCCGACCGGAACAGCCCATATAGGCTCGACCCCGACCCGGAGAGCGAAGCGTATCTCGACCCCGCGCGCTCCAGCGCACCTTTTATGTCACGCAATTCGGGATATTTAGGAAAGACGACTTTCTCGAAGTCGTTTTCAATCCCGGTACGGACAAGGTCGAGAAGCAATTTCTCGGCCCGGCTCCCACCTTTTGCAGGAGCACCGGTGTTGGGTAAACCATTACTGAAACTGGAAAGCCACGAAGACAGCGCGCAGCAAACCTTAAACAGTCTATCGGAGGCTGGAGGTGGCGTCAATCGCTGCAGCGCATCCCAATCGGCGAACGCACGAGGCGTAGACACCCCAACCTCCGGAGTCACCACCACCATCGCGACCGAAGGCAAATCCGGCAAAGGATAGACTTCCTCGCCGTGCCCTACTCCCAACACCGTTCCGCCCAAGAGAAACAGCGGCAGGTCCGAGCCGATTTCAGCCGCAATGCGCAGCCGCGCCGCAGCCGACAATTTCTTTTTGAGCGACAGCTCCAGCCCAATCATAGTGGCCACAGCATTGGAAGAAGCTGCGCCCAATCCTCCCTGCACCGGTAGCCGCTTCTCGATCTCTACAGTGACTTTACCCTTCGCCCCAAGTTCATCCAGCACGCGCGCAGCAATCCGATAGCAGGTATTCGAAGAATCGAGGGGAACTCGCGGGTCTTTATTCGTGCACAGAATCTCAATCCCGCGACCGCGCCCAACGCTCACTCGGATCACGTCATGCAAAGCAGTGGTCTGATAGACCGTGCGCAGATCGTGATATCCGTCGGCGCGCGCGGCGCCGATGTAGAGCCCGAGATTGATCTTCGCAAAAGAACGAACCGTGACCGTCATAATTAGGAGATCGCAGGAAGGGGAATTGTAAGCGATTTGGGTGCTGGGCGGGCGTCTGCTGATTCACTCGGGATGGAAGTTGAAGGTCACCACTTCTTCGGTCTGTTGTGGAGCAGTTTCGAATCGGAACTGTCGGGCTGCATCAAGAGCAACTGCCGCAAAAAGGGGATGTCCGCCGAGCACCTCGGCCGACACTACTCTGCCGTTCGGCGCGACTTTGACCGCCACTCTCACCGTTCCGCTGAGCTTCATTGCCTTGGCTATTTCGGGATAATGGGGCATCTCCTTTTGCACGGCTTTGCGGTGCGTTTCCGGTTGCTGCGCCGGCAAGGGAGTTCCGGGGAACGCTACTATAACGAAAGCGAGCATCACGAAGGCAACCCACCGGCGACGAACGACGAACAAAGAGCACGACTCAATCGGTGCAGTCTTCATGTTGCCAGTTTAAGAGACAAGTCCAAGTTCATCGGTGATCTGAACCACGCACACCCCTAACCTTAGTAATCGGGCCCTGGCAGGAAGCACATCTCGGTCTTGTCGAATCAATAACTTAGGAGGCGCAAGGACTTGTGCGCGGGCCCTCGATTTGCTCTGTTTGGCTCCTAAAAAATGGGGTTGACGCATGGCCCGAAAGCACGTTGCGGAACATCATGGGCTTGCCATAGGTGGCACGCGTCGAATCGTTGTCCGGCTCCACTACCGCAGCCTCCAACGGTCGCGATGAGCAATCTTGCACAGCACGGGCAGCCGGGACGTGTCATCTTCAGTATGGTGGGTAAAGGAAAACTCGTCCAGGGTACGCGTTTCTCGCGACCCCAACATGCACGAAGGAGATCAAACATGCTTTGGACAATTTTCGTAGTGCTTTTGATTTTGTGGCTTCTCGGTTTCAGCCTGCACGTTGCGGGCGGACTGATTCACCTGCTGCTGGTAGTGGCAGTGGTTGTGCTCGTCATTAACCTGGTGAGCGGGCGGCGGGTCGCGTAAAAACAGCGCTGCCCAACTACGCTGCCAGACTAGTCGTGCAGAACGATACTTAGCAGCGAACTGTGGACTTGCAAACCACCCTCGGGGCCGCCGGAGTAATTTACAAAGCCCAGTTTCCGGAACCGGTTCATAAAAAAACTGACCCGCGAGCGTGTGGTCCCGACCATCTCGGCCAGGCTTTCCTGGCTGATTTTAGGGACCACGGTTTCGGGTACGCCTTCCTTGCCAAAATGAGCCAGCAGAAGAAGCACTCGAGCCAGGCGCTTTTCGCTGGAGTTAAACAGCTGATCGACCAGATCCTCTTCGTAGCGGACATTGCGGGCCAGTAAATAGGCCACGAACAGCTCGGAGAATGCCGGATCGCGGTGCAGGGCGTCCATCATCGCTTTCTTGTCGATCCGCTGAATTTCGCAATCCGTCATGGCCGCGGCAGATCCCATGCGCAGAGGCTGACCTGCGAGCGCACCTTCGCCAAAGAAATATCCGGCACCGAGCATGCCAAGGGTCGCTTCTCGACCAGTGGAGGAGACGACGGTGAGTTTTACTTTGCCTTTTTGGATATAGAAGACCGCGTCCGCCGCATCCCCCTGGGCGAAGACCGCCTGCTTATTGGCAAAAGTCAGGTTCTTCCTCCCCTCGCCAATGGTGTCGAGGAAGGCGTTGGGATTGAACTTGCCGCTGGTGTTCACGACCCTGGGAGAAACCATTAGCTGTAATTTTAGGCCTAATTGATGGCTTTTCCAACAAGTTGCGCTACCGCACGGGCCGACTCCGTTTTGGACTTGAGTTCCTGAAAATCAGCCGTTTTGCGCTGATGTTAAGAGAGGAAATGGACAATCTCCGAGGTTATCTCCGGATGTGAGCTATGTTGCTCAGACGCGAAAGTCCACACCTGTCATTGTGGATGTACTGAGTGTGCAGCTAGAGCCGCGAAAGCTGATTCGCAGCTTTGATTCTCGGGTCGCGACGAGTGGGGTGCCCCAGTCAAGTCAAGGGGAGCGGCCAACATCCAGTCAATCGGCATTCTTCATCCGTGTGTACGCCGCGAAACCTCGTGGCAAAACACGATTCGACCCTAAAA
The DNA here is from genome assembly GCA_963785265.1 of uncultured Acidobacteriaceae bacterium. GTDB lineage: Bacteria > Acidobacteriota > Terriglobia > Terriglobales > Acidobacteriaceae > Acidiflorens. Next base: position 61,992 of record CAWAUN010000003.1, read on the forward strand.
GGTCTCGGAACGCAAAATTAGGGCGGCGCCTCCAGGCGGATGGGAGGCGTCAGTCCGCGAAACTCGATACGCGAAACAAGGAAGGTTGACAACATGCCCTTAATTCAACTGCTAGAAGTTCTCATCGTGGTGGGTGTCCTCCTGTGGCTGGTGAACCGCTTCATCCCCATGCAGGGACAAATCAAGTCAATTTTGAACGGCGTCGTGGTGATTGCCGTGGTCCTGTGGATTCTGAATATCTTTGGGCTCTTCAATTCACTTTCCCGAATCCACGTTGGATAGTAGAGGATGACGCAACCCGAGCACGGGAAACTTCCGCCAAGTCAGGCGCGTACGTAACCGATCGACAATGGAGGCAATACCTTATGAAACTAGTTGGAGTTATCAGCACCGCAGTTCTGTCTTTGGCGCTCGGAGTCGCAGTCCCGGCGTTTGCGCAGGAGCAGCACGAGGAAGAACAGAAATCTAAACCTGCCGCGCAAGAAGAGAAAAAAGCGCAGCCCGAGAAGTCCGCCAAGCAAGAAGAAAAACCGGCAGCGCAGCAGGAGAAGAACGTCAAGCAGGAAGAGAAAAACTCGAAGCAGGAAGGGAAAACGGCACAGGAACAGCACGCACAGCAGGCTAAACCGGAGCAGCAGGTGCAGCGCGCATCCGGTAACGGCGGCGGACGCATTCCCGCAGATCGCTACAAGGCCAATTTTGGCAGGCAACACACGTTCCGTGTAAGCCAAGCTGAGTACAGCGGGGGCCGCCGCTTCCAATACGGAGGCTATTGGTTCGGGTTCGTTGGCTCGTGGCCCAGTAACTGGCTCTACACCCAGGACGTTTTTGTGGTCGAGATCGACGGAGCCTATTACCTGTGCAACCCCATGTTCCCCGGTGTGAACGTTGCGCTGGCCGTCACTCTATAAATCAGTCGCTAACGAACGCAGTCACAATAATCAGCGCGGGCCCAGTCATGGGCTCGCGCTATTGTTCTAGGAAGCAGGCGTCGCCGACCGCGTCCGCTCAAAAGAGTACCTCCACGCATCGACTAGAAATCGAACTGAGAACCGCGTTGGGGTACACTTTCACTCCATGCCCACCCTTACCTATCTCGAAGCCATCCGCCAGGGGATCTGGGAAGAAATGGAGCGCGATCCCACCGTTTTCTGCCTCGGCGAAGACATCGGCATCTACGGCGGCGCTTTCAAAGTCACCGACGGCTTCATCGACCACTTCGGCCCTGAGCGCGTGATCGACACGCCGATTGCGGAGTCGGCCATCATGGGCGCTGCTTTCGGTGCTGCTCTTACCGGCCTGCGCCCGGTGGCCGAGTTTCAGTTCATGGATTTCATCGGCTGCGCCTTCAATCAAATTGTCAACATGGCCGCGAAGTCTCACTACCGCTGGGGAGCTCCGGCTCCGCTGGTGCTGCGCGGCCCGAGCGGCGGAAATGTGCATGGCGGGCCGTTCCATTCGCAGAACCCGGAGATGTGGTTCGTACACGCGCCCGGCTTGAAAGTCGTTTGTCCGGCGACGGCCTACGATGCCAAGGGACTGATCAAGGCGGCGATCCGCGATCACAATCCGGTGATTTTTTTCGAGCACAAATATCTGTATCGCAGAATCAAGGAAGAAATTCCGGCCGACGACTATGTAGTTCCGTTAGGCAAAGCGCGGGTCGCGCGGGAGGGGCATCATGTCAGTGTGATCACCTACGCCGCCATGCTCTACACGGCGCTGGAAGCCGCGGAAATCCTGAGCAAAGAAGGAATCGAAATCGAAATCCTCGACTTGCGCACGGTCTCGCCGCTCGATCGCGAGGCCATCGCGGCCACCGTGAAGAAAACCAACAAAGTCATTATTCTTCACGAACACGCACGCACCGGAGGATTGGCCGGAGAAATTTCCGCCATCATCAACGAAGAAGCGTTCGACGATCTCGACGGCCCGATTGTGCGCCTGACGTCGCTCGACACGCCTGTTCCGTTTTCTCCGCCGCAGGAGGAATTTTTTCTGCCAAAAGTTTCCGATCTAGTGCGCGAGGCTCGCCGCCTGCACACTTACTGACATTCGCCTGCTGCCGCCCGAAGCGCTCTCCTGTTATATATAGAGTGCAGACGCCGAATCTTCCGCTCTCCGAGGATCAGAAATGCGCAACTTCATTCTGGGGATCGTCATCACTATCCTGGTTCTACTGCTTGGCAGTTTTGGCCTTGCCCTGCTTGGCTTTCTGCCGACTCGGGCCAACAGCGCTGCTCCGGAGATGGAAAAGCACTTCGCCATGAGTGCGCTCGACAATTCGGTCGACCGTCATGCTCCTCGCCTGAATAATCCCGTGCCTCCGACCGACGAGAACCTGATCGCGGGATTGAAGATCTACACCATGAATTGCGCGCTTTGCCATGGCGATATCAACCGTCAGCCCTCGACCTTGGAGAATTCGTTCTATCCGCGGCCTCCGAACCTGATTCTGCACCCGCCCGATGATCCGGAATGGCACCTCTTCTACGTGATTCGCAACGGCGTCCGCTATACCGGAATGCCAGCCTGGGATCGGTCGCTCCCGGATCCGGATATATGGAAGGTCACGGCGTTTCTGTCCCGCATAGAGAAGCTGCCGCCCGCGGTGCAGGACTATTGGAAGAACGCCAGCGGCGCTGCCGCTCCAAGCGGCGAGCAGGAAGGACACGACCACAAGTAGAAGATTTGTCAGTCCCAGAGAGCGGCGGGGCAAAGCCCCGCCACCACACGAACTTCACCACACGATCTTCGCTGCGCACTATACCGGTGGATAGCTGAAATTGATAGTGATCACGGTTTGTGTTGCCGCTGCATGGCCGTTGAGCGTGTACGGTTGAAAACGCCACTGCTTGACCGCGGCAATCGCGGCCCGACACAGAACAAAATTCCCGCGGACGATTTTCAGATCCTCGACGCTGCCGTCGCGCCCCACCTGCGCCTGCAGCACTACCGCTCCGTGGAGCCTCTGGGCTAACGCTTCGGGTGGATAGACGGGATTCACAGTGTGAACTAGTAGCGCTCGCGCTGCGTCTTCGCTGACCGCGACCGGTTCGCTGAATTGTTGCGCCACAGGCTGAGGTTGCGGCACTGAGACTGGCATCATCTGCGCCGGACTCACCGTCTCCACCATCGGCGGCGTAATCGGCGCCGAGTTTCTCATGCTCTCGGGAATCGCCGCGCGTTCCACGTGCACAGGCGGCGGGTCCTGATGTACGTACACGGGCACGGGCAGAGGAAAATCGGCTGCTTTGGGCAAGGGAACCCGCGATTCCGTGAGGGTGGATTCGCTGGCCACTACTGCGAGCGCCGGGGTCTGCGCATTGGTACTGGCCGGGTTTCTGCTGAAGTACGCATCCTGCTGTGCGTCGTTCCCGGCAGAACCGACCGTCAATGCCCCCGTTGAGTCCTTGTAAAAGAATGCCGCCACCGATTCCTTTAGAACCCGGATGGCTCCCTCCGGAGTGCGCGACAAATACACGACAACTTCACGCGATCTCCAGAGGAAAAATACAGCTGCTAGCACGAGCACCGCAGCACAAGCGCCACGGAACGCCATCGCGTAGTTATGCGATTGAGGTGCTTGCCGGTGTTCGTCCGCCGCAACTTCGTCGGCGTCGTCGCTTCCGGCATCGGGCGTTTGCGCAGGATCAGCGGGCGGGGCCGGCGCAATCGTTTCTTCGGCATTAAGAGAAACGGAATTGGCGGCCGCGTCGTCTTGCTCCTCGGGCACCGCCCCATCGGCTGCGCTCGACGGCTGCATTTTTTGCGCCGCTTTGGTCAGTACCGCCTCGGCTTCCTCGACGGAAACTGGACGATAGATCAGAAAGTCGAGACGGTTGTCGCGTATCTCCGCGGCGGTGGGATCGTGATCGACGACCGCGATTGCCAGCGTATCCCGATTCGGAGTGGACTCCCGCGCACGTTTCAAGAGAAAACTCGCTTCCGGCTGTTCTGCCCAATCCGCAATCACGCACGACAACGCCTGCGTCTTCGCTTTTTCGATGGCGGTAAAGATGTCTTCGCAGACGTCAACGCGGATGCCTGCAGTCTTGCAGGCTGCTCTCATAGCCGCATTGGTGTCGGAGCTTTTTGAAAACAACAGGGCGTAGAAAGCCATCGCGGCAATAGATTATCGGGATTTTCCACCCCGCGACAGGTAACCAGCGGGTAGTAGTCCCGTGGAATCTGGCCATCCCATGGGCTGGCGCACGATTCCCCCGGGAAAGCTTGGTGACTTTCGTAATCAGGCGCTAGCGTCGTGTCCCGGAAATACGCGGCATAAGTGTGCGGGCATAATTTGTGCAGCGAGTAAAGTGTTGGACGCTGCACACAAAATGCATAGGTCCTTCGCTTCGCTCAGGATGACATTGAGATGGAGATTGAGATGGTCAGATCTCAGCGTATCCGCCCGGCAACCCACGGCGCAGCTTCCGGCCCTGTTCCTGCAATTCCCGCTGCCGGTCGCGCATGTTCCGCTGCAAATCGCGCATTTTCCTGTTGAGCTCTTTCATGTCCAAGTCTCTGGTGCGCAATGCGTGCTGCATTTTTTCCACGTTGGGTTGCACCATGCAGGCCATTTCATCGCCGAGGCGGCTGAGCGCCTGCACGGTCTCAGCGCTGAATTCAGGAAACTCAAAGCTGTCTTCTTCGAACAGGCTGCCGGAATCCTTCTTTTCGGGAAGGGTCAGCGTGAGATTCTGCTCTCTTTTGTCGCGCATTACCGTCACGGCCGCCGTGGTGCCCGAGGACGAACGAATGGCATGCGTGAAGTCGGAGGTATCGTGCACCGGCTGATTGTTGACCTTCACTACCACATCCCCGGCGCGGAATCCCGCCTTTTCGCCGCGACTGCCCTTGTCGACGGACCGCACCAGCACGCCCTTGCCATCTTTGACGCCAAAGAAATCTCCCAGTTGCGGACTAAGGTTCTCGACCATCAGGCCGCTCCGCGCCATCTGGTGGACAACTACCACGGACACCGGGAGGTCGAAATCCATCTTCGGTATTTCGATCTTGGGTATTTCCACGTTGACGTTCGGCTCCCACGCCATCGACTTGTGCCGGTCGGCCAGTTGCACTTTGATGGTCATGGGCTGACCGTCGCGGCTGATGCCGAGAGTGATCACGCGGCCCGCAGGCGTTTCCTTAATCATGCGGCGCAATTGGGCGGCACTATCGATCGCGGTGCCATTCAGGCTTACGATCACGTCTTGCTCGCGTACGCCGGCTTTTCCCGCGGGAGCGTCCTGGTCGACCATCGTGACCTCCGCTCCGTGTTCTTCCTTGAGCTTTAATTCCGCAAGACGATCCGCGGTGACGTCGTCGATGGTCACTCCGAGATACGACGATCCGCCGCCCTCCTCGGAATAATTCCAGTTCCAGCTATTGTCCGAGCCCACGGAATAGGACTGCGCCGGTTGCGCGCCCATGGCAAACGGAACGGCCAGCAACATTAGAAACATGCCCAGCAGCAAGCGATGCATCATGGTTCCCCTCCCCGAATGATTGGTCGTTAGTCGTTAGTCGTTGGCAAACTTCCGCAGTCGGCTGCGAATCCCGAACGACCATCGACCATCGACCGTTCCTACCGGCTTACGCGTCTGAAATTCACGCTTCCAGAATTTGTCCTGACCTTCAGCACCGGGCCGCCACCATTGAGTTGACCTTCGGCGGTCACCGTTTTCGGCCCATAGTCTCCGCCTTCGGTGGATACGTGAATATCGGAGAAGTCGCTGTGGATCGTGTGGCCGTTCGCAATTTCGATCTCGGCTCGAATGGTGATTGGCAGATCATTCGCCAGATAGACGGTAATGTCGCCCGCCGAAGTCTCCACCGTGGAATTGTTGCGAGCGCCGGTCGAGGACAGCAGCTTCACAATGATTCCGCCCGCCGAAGTTTCCGCCTGCACCGACGCCGCGCCATCCAGTTCGATACTGCCGCCGCCCGTCTCCGCCTGCACGCGGCCTTTGGCGGACGCCAGCCGAATGCTGCCCCCGCCCGTCTCAATCTGCGCCGCGCCGCCAATATCGCCCAGATCCACGCTTCCCCCGCCGGTCGTGGCTTTCACCGGCCCGGAGCACTTTTCCACTCGAATGCTGCCGCCGCCCGTCTCCAGCACCGCGCCCTGCAGGCCGGAGAGCACCACGACATTTCCTCCACCACTTTCGGCCTTGATCTCGCCCTTGGCCGAGGCCACCTTGATGTTGCCTCCACCCGTCTGCAGGTTTACGTTGCCTTCCACGCTGCCGACATCAATCATGCCGCCGCCGGTTTCCGCAACTACCTCGCCGCCGATATCGTCGAGACGAATGTTTCCGCCACCGCTGTTGAGCTCGACACGTCCCGCAACTCCGGTCGCATTCACGTTGCCGCCCCCGGTCCCGATCTTGGTCAAGCCCAGGTTCCGCGGCACGTTGACGACAAAATCATCGGAGCACTTGGAATCGCGCCGGCTCGTTTCCGCCACGATCCACGCCGTATCTCCCTTGACGAAGGTGCTGATCCTGTAGGATTCAAATTCGCGGCGGGCCTTCTCTTCGGAAGATGTATATGCTTTGCGATGAATAACGTATGTAACTCCCGCTTGCGATCCTCCCTGAACCCGCACCGAACCTGCCGCCAGCTTCACCCGCAGATTCTTCGCCGCCCCGAGGTCTCCCTTCATTTCCTGGACCCAGTTGCTGCCTTCGCGATACACCCGAGTTTCCTGGCACAAAGCCAGCGACGCCAGCGCCGCTACGAATACCGGAATGCTGGCAAGTTTGATTGCGTGCTTCAATGAATGTTCCTCCTTAGTTTCTGCCGTCAGTTTCTGCCGTCCTAATCCATTTCTGGCATCTGCGCCAGCATCGTCCGGGCCTGCGAACGGATCGAAACATTCTGATCCGTCTGCGACACCTTGGTCAGCACCGAGCGCACATTGCTGTCTGTCTTCATTGGTTCCACCAGCCGCAAGGCCTGCATGCGAACGCCGGAATTCGCGTCGCTGATCAGCGCCTGCAAAACTCCATCCCGCACCTGATTATCCTGCCGCACAAAGCCACTCAGCCCATCCAAGGCCTTCAAACGCACACCCGGATTGGTATCGTTTTGCATCGCATACATCAGCGCTTCTCGCACGCGCGCATCGTTGGACGCCTGCGTCAACACGTCCACCGAATCCATCCGCACTCCCGAGTTGTAATTGTTGCGCGCCGCAAACAACAGCAATTGCTGGATGCGCTGATCGTTCAAAGAGCCTTGCGCTTCCTGCGTCGAAAGTGTGTCGTACTTGATGTTCACCTGGTTCGTTCCCGGCTCCTGCGTCACCGAGCGAATGCCCGCAATCGCGGACGACTCCACCGGTTGCGGCTGGCTGCCCTGACTGCCCTGACCACCAATGACGGGTGAGGTCGAGTACGTCCCTGCAATATTGCTGCCGTGCCCGGCCAGGAAGTTATACGTCGCGCCAATACCGCCGCCAAATCCCACGATGAAGATCGCGGCCGCCAGCGCCGGCGCCAAGCGAATCTGCCGCAGCCAGATTGCCGGCTCAAGAATCAGACGATGCCAGAAACTCCCCTGCTGCGCAGTTTCGAGCGCTTCCTGCAAGCGCATCCGCGAGGCTGCGAGCAAGTTGGGAGTCGGTTCCGCCACTGGCGTTTCCGAAAGCATCGCGTGCAACTTGCGCGTCGCCTTCAACTCGGTGGCGCACTCGGGACACCGCCCCAAGTGCTGCTCTACCTCGTAGCGAGCGTCGTCTTCAAGCTCGTTGTAGACGTAGAACAGAATGTTTTGCCGTACCCAATCACATTTCATTTTCGTCTCCCTCAGCGGGAAGTAATTCCGAGCTCATCGCATCTCCGCCAGCGCGGCGCGCAATTTTTGCGTCGCGCGAAACAGCGTATTCTTCGCCGTCTCTTCCGTCGTATTCAGCATCTCGCCCACCGTGCGCAACTTTAGCCCGTGATAATGCTTCAATTCAAACACCATCCGCTCGCGCGGCGTCAGGGCCGACAAGGCGGTTCCAATCTTTCGCCCCAGCTCCCGCCGCATCAAATCGTGTTCAGGGTTCGCTCCCGAGCGCGTATCCGCAAACTGCTCCAGGCGGCTGTACTCTTCGCCCGAGGAGTCCACCGCTACCGGAGCCTCCTCCTTACGCACATTGCGTTTCCGCAAATGATCGAGGCAGAGATTAGTGACGATGCGGTAGATCCACGTGTAGAAGGAACACTCGAACCGGAAGCTGCCCAGGTTCTTGTAGGCCTTGAGGAAGGCCTCCTGATAAACGTCCTGCGCGTCCGATTCCGATCCGGTCAGGTGCAGCGCCAGCCGCAGCACCGACTGATCGTAATGGCGCACCAGTACCTCGAAGGCCGCACGGTTGCCCTGCTGCGCCTCACGGATCAGACTGGTATCGTCAATGCGGTTACTCTGCGCCGCCAAAGAGCCCCTCATATTCCCATACGACGTGGGGTTCTGGTTACCGCTGTCCCGTACCGCCCGTCCTTGCCCGTAACTTGGTCCGTAACTTTGTCCGTAGTCAGGACGGTAATTGTCGCCAACCGGAATTGCCACTGCATAAGAATCGGCCGGCATGGTCTGTCTCTGTCCCCTACAAGTGATCAAGTCCTTTTGTTGCCTTGCACGGAAATAGACGGGACAGCAGCCAGAACGTTAGCAGATTATCAGGAGTTGGCCCTTGGTTTGCTTGACAGTGGGAAACAGCAGTAAAGACATTGTCCCGGGAGCCCCTGCCAGTGGCCGCAGCAACTGATGATGGTCTAACGCGAATCAAACCGCAGCCGCATTTCGTTCGTCGCCGCAAACCCCAGCTTTTCATACAAGGGCCGTCCTTCATCGCTCGCGTGCAAATTGACCGAGCGTAAGCCATGTTCCCTGGTCCAGGCCAGAATCGTCAGCATGATTTGCCGCGCAATTCCGCGCTTGCGAAACTCCGGCTCCGTGTACACATTCAGGATCACCGCTCGTTCGGTGCATGGGTCTGTGGGATTCGCCGGCCACGGAACCAGCAGCACTCCTCCACCGCCACAGACGCGGCCCGAGGCATCCAGCGCCAGCCAGTGATGATACGATCCATCGGCCAGAGCGCGCGCCAGCCAGGGTCTTGAAACTTCCACCATGCGATCGAGTTCGTCAGAGGTGCCATCCCCCATGTCGCGAAACATCGACCGGCGATGATGAAGAATGATCGCGGCCTCACTCGCCTCTGCCTCTCGAATCGTGATGTCAGCTTTCGTCATGATCGCGTCGTGTCTCCGCGGCTCTCAAAAGGTACAATAAAACGAATGTAGGGCACAGCCGAGGCTAGCTGGAATTCATGTACGAAGTCACCGTCGAAGACACATTCGCCGCCGGACACTACCTGCGCAACTACAAGGGCAAGTGTGAGAACCCGCACGGCCACAACTACAAGATACGCGTAACCCTCGCCGGTGCCGAACTCGACAAGGCCGGACTGCTGCTCGATTTCAAAGATCTGAAAGATGTGATGAAGCACGCCATCGAACGTCTCGATCACCAGATGATTAACGATATCGAGCCCTTCACGGTTCTCAACCCCTCCGCCGAAAATCTCGCGAAATATTTCTACGACGAAACCAACACGCGCTTAAGCAGCGTGACCAACGGCCGGGTGAGAGTGAAAGACGTCACCGTCTTCGAGACCGACACGACCACGGCTCGCTACTCCGAGTAGCAATCGGGTGATCGGGCCATCGGGCCGTCGGGCGATCTAAATTCAAAGGCAGAGCCTTTCGATCACCCGATATGGCCGGATTGACCCGATCGGTTTAACCCATGCAGGTAACCGAAATCTACAAATCGCTTCAGGGTGAATCGACGCACGCTGGCCTACCCTGCATCTTCGTGCGTCTCACCGGATGCAACCTGCGCTGCACGTGGTGCGACAGCGAGTTTAGTTTTTACGGCGGGACTAAGATGTCGCAGCAAGACGTGCTCACTGAAATTGCGCGCCTGAGCCCCACCGGCGGACTCGTTGAAATCACCGGCGGCGAGCCCATGTTGCAGGAGCGCGATGTGATCCCCCTGATGGAGCAACTTCTGGACGCCGATTATCAGGTGCTGCTTGAGACCAGCGGCGAACGCCCACTGGCGCGGGTTCCGAAACAAGTGATCAAGATCGTCGACGTGAAGTGTCCACACTCCGGCGAGCCGAATACCTTCGCGATCCAGAATCTCAAAGTGCTCCGGCCTCACGACGAGTTGAAGTTCGTTCTGACTGACCGCACCGACTACGAGTTTGCCCGCGACTTCGTTCTGAATCACGGGCTGGCTGAGCGCGTTCACGCCATTCTATTTTCTCCCGCGTTTGAAAAGACCGCCTCCGGTGCGCGCGACACCTCGCATTGCCTGCTCGATCCGCAGGAGCTGGCGCAATGGATCCTGGCCGACAACGTTCCCGTGCGCCTCAGCCTGCAAATTCACAAACTGATTTGGGATCCCGCCGCCAAGGGCGTGTGAGCTAACTTCGGAATTGAAGGTTGACAGTCGACCCTGGCAGTCAACAAGCGCTAAGCCGTCTTCGCTGCGATCCGGTTCTCCGCCCGCAGATGCGCCACTACCAGCCGTATGTCGTCGAAGCTGATATACGGCGGCACTGCGTCTTTAATGTCTTTCAGGCGCTCGACTCCCAGCTTCAGGCACGCCGCCTCGATCAGCGGCTGCGCATCGGGAGAAATCCATTTCGCATCCAGTTTCACCTGCCCAGTCTCGATCAGGCTCGCCACCGTGCACACGATGGTTGAAATCTGTCGCGCCCGGATGCGCGCAATTTCCTCGAAGGTGCGCCCTTCGTTCAAAAGCCGCAGCGTCTGTTCCGCCGGAGCGGGCTCTTTGGCCACCGTCGGCGCGGCGCGCGCTCCATCGCCAAAGTTACGCAAAGCCTGAAGAATTTCGGCGCCGTATACGTCTGCCTTTTTTTCGCCAATTCCCGGAACCTGCTTCAACTCCGCAAAATTGCCTGGACGCCGCCGGCACAACTCCTCCAGCGTGCTGTCGTGGAGAATAATGTAGGCGGGCACTTTGTTTTCGCGCGCCATATTGCGCCGCCATTCGCGCAGATATTCCGCCAGCATGGGATCGGCTTCCGTCGGCGCCGCATCGCGTAGCCGCGATTTTTCGGACGACGCGCCGGACGATACTCCGGACGACAGGATCGGAGTATAGAAGGAGGACTTGGACGGAAACGCCGCTTTGCGCGCCGCAACTTCGGGCGGAGCGGGCGCCACGATCCCTTTCAGCCACTCCGGTTCTGCGCCGCAATTGTCGCAGCCTCCGCAGCTCTCCCATTTCGGAGTCTCGCCGAAGTGCAGGCAAATCGCCCGCTGGCGGCAGCCGTGGGAATCCGCAAACCGGCTGATCACGCGTTTTCGGCCGGCTGCGCGCTCGCGCTCTGCCTCATCCGAAATCTTGCTGATGAAGTATTCCAGCAGAATGTAATCGCGTTTCTGCCAAAGCAGCACGCAATCCGCCAGACGCCCGTCCCGTCCCGCGCGCCCCGCCTCCTGATAGTACTGCTCAATCGATTGTGGCACCGACAGGTGAATCACCGCGCGTACGGCGGGTTTGTTGATGCCGAGCCCGAACGCGATCGTGCCCACCAGCACCCGCACTTCGTCCGACATCCATCGTTCCTGATTCTGCCGGCGCATCGTCGACTCCATTTTCGCGTGATAAGGAATCGCCGCAATGCCACTTTCCTCCAGGTATTCGACCGTCTCCTCCACCCGGCGAATCGTGGGCGAGTACACGATCACGCTCTCGCCCGCATAGTGCCGCAAGCCGCGGGCGAGCAACTCCATCTGCGTCCGCGCCTCGCATTCATGCACCACGTAGCGCAAATTCTTGCGATGGAAGCTGGCGATATAGAGATCAGGCTCGCGCATCTGCAATTGTTTCAGAATGTCGTGCCGCACCTGCTGCGTCGCGCTCGCCGTGAACGCCGCAATCGGAAGCTTCGGAAAACTGGTGCGCAACCGGCTGAGCTGGCGGTATTCCGGTCGGAACTCGTGTCCCCACTGCGAAATGCAATGCGCCTCATCGACGGCAAAGAAACCCACCGGCACTCGGCTCAGCCATTCGAAAGTATTTCCCGCGGAGAGCCGCTCCGGCGAAAGATAGAGCAGCCGGTACTCGCCGCGCGCGGCTTTTTCCATTACCTGCCGCCGCTCCGCCGCGTTCTGAAAACTGTTGATCGCCGCCGCCGGAATGCCCATCTGCGCCAGTTGCGCCGCCTGGTCCTGCATGAGAGCGATCAGCGGAGAAACCACCACTGCCGTCTTCCCCGAAATCACCGCCGGGAGTTGGTAGCACAGCGATTTCCCGCCTCCAGTCGGCATCACCACGCAAGTGTCGCGCGCGGCCAGCAGGCTGCGGATGACATTCTCCTGCTTGGGGCGAAATTCGTGGTATCCCCAATAGCGGCGCAGCACCTCGGCCAGGTTGGGAGCGTCGGGCACGGGTTGGCCAGCGATTGTCGTTTCAGACATTCTTTGGGCAGTATAGCCTTAGAGCAAGGTGCAAAGTCTGTGAGCGTTCGACATCCGATTTGTGATGAATAAAGAAATCACGTAGCGACGGCCGCCCCTTCGACAAGCTCAGGGCAGGCTCCCGGCGGTCGGGCAATATGCGCGAACTTGAATCTCGATACCAATGACCAAAGAGCGAGTGATCCTCGGCGTAATCTCCGACACGCACGGCCTGCTGCGACCGCGAGCCGTCGAGGCTCTGCGCGGATCTGACCTCATCCTCCACGCGGGGGACGCAGGCGCTCCCGAAATTCTCGAGGCGCTCGCGCACATCGCGCCCGTAACCGCGATCCGCGGTAATGTCGACACTGGCGCGTGGGCGCGCTCTCTGCCCACAACCGAATCCATCGAAGCCGGCGGCATTTCGCTCTACATGCTGCACGACCTCGGCCAACTCGACCTGAAGCCCGAAGCCGCGGGATTCCGCGTGGTGATATACGGACACAGCCATCGGCCGAAGATGGAAGAGAAAAACGGCGTCCTCTACTTCAATCCCGGCAGCGCGGGCCCGCGTCGATTCGACTTGCCGGTGAGTGTGGGAAGGCTGACGATCGCAGCGGGGAAGGTGCGCGCGGAATTGGTGGAGTTGGAGATATAGTAGGCCCGCGTCGAACTGCAGATCCCTCCCCTTCGGCTCCACTCAGGGTCGGGGTGACAAACATAAAAAGGCCGGCTCGAATGCCGGCCTTCGTATTGATTTCAACTTTTCGCGGGCGAGGGCGCCCGCGCCACATAAACTACTTTTTCGGCGCGATTGCGTCCTTCGCGGCCTTTGCTACGCGGAATTTTACTACCGTCTTCGCCTTGATCTGAATCGGTTCGCCAGTTTGTGGATTGCGACCCATGCGGGCCTTGCGATGAGCTTTCACCAGGCGGCCCAATCCGGGCACCACAAATACACCATTTTTCTTTGTCTCTTTAATCGCCGTGTCGGCCAGGTGTTCCAGAAAAGCCGCAGCGGTCTTGTTGTTGAGTTCAAGCTTTTCCGCCAGGTGACGGGTGAGTTGAGTTTTGGTCATACCAGAAGCCATGAATTTCCTCCTTCAGGAACTTACAAATTTGCTTGTATCCATGCGCATACTAACGCACTGCGCTGTGGAAAAGTAGCATTTTATGCAGATTTTATGCGGTTCCCAGAAAGTTACCCCCGCAGAATAGCCTTAAAATAGGGCTTAGACGGCTGCGGAAAAACTAATTCCCAAACGGAAAGCGCTACCTCAGCGGCTAAAGCCGCACTCAAAACAGTGCAATTACCGCAGCGCTGAAGCGCTGCGCCACCCAAAATCAAGCGCAAGATCCACTTTTTCCGCAGCCTGCTAGACGGCGAAAAACGCCAAATCGCGCGGTTTGCCGGGCCAAATCAAGCCGAACTCACCGCGGTTGCAGCTTGCAAGCGTGCGATACGCAGTATCGGTTCCGCGCAAACCACCGATAAGCGGCGCGGATCAGCCAGTTAAACCCCGGCAAACTGAACACGGCATAAAACGGCCAGGCCCACCAAACTCGCCGCGTCACATACAAATAAACATCTGCGCCGGAAATCAGCGGGCCATTGGCCGTCAACAATCGGATGTCGGTGATCAGTTCTTCCCGCGGCATCCCGAGTTTCGCCGCGACCCACGGCTCACCCAACGATGCGATCTCGAATCCGTGCCGCCCGAGCGTTCCCGCCCAATACTTGACCCAACGCGAGCAGAAACCGCACTGCCCATCGTAGAGGACCACGCCAAGAATCGCTCCGCGAGCCAGACGCTCGACCGGCTCTGGGATTTCGGCGCTCGGCGGCATACTCACAATCTTCGCCCTCGCATCACCTTTAGGATGGCTGGGCTGAAAGGTCCGATTCATTTAGAAAACCGGGCGAAGGAGTTTTTGACTGAGAGCTGACAGCTGAGAGCTGCCCTACGGATCGTACACCGCGCTGCCCATGCCTGCCTGCCGCGCGGCTTCCTGCAGATCGGCGAGACTCTTCTTTTGTTCTTCCAGTTGCTGCTTCATTCGCTCTACGCTCTGCTGCTTCTCCGCCTGGTGCTCGTTGTGCTGGAGGCCGTTGCTATAGAGGCTGGCGGTGACGTAGTGAATGGACTCGTTGAGCTTGTCGATCTGCGCCTGCAGCGCCGCAATCCCATTCTTCCGCGACAATATCAGGCTCTTCCATTGTTCCGAAGACATGCCGCCGGAAGGAACTGGCGACGTCGACGGCCTCGTCTTGTCTTCACTCTCTTCCGATATCGCAGCCGGCTTCGCCGGAAGATCCTCATTCGTAATAACCTTTGGCTTTGCAGTCGAGGCAGCCGCCTTGGCCTTCTGCTTCTCCCGATTCTCTTTCGCGACATCGCCGAGCGACTGGCCATACGCGACCGAACTCATTAACAGCGCGATGGACAGAATCCTTGGCACTATTCGGTGCATAAAACCTCTCCCCTACGAGAACTATTCTTTTTCAAATTCCAAAGAAGTCCGCACACCTGCCAGTCGCTACGGATCGTATACCGTCGTGCGCATTCCGGCGTGCCGCGCCGCTTCCTGCATCTGCTCGAGCTTTCTCCGGTTTTCGTTAAGGCGCTGCTGGATTTGCGACGCCAGCAGCAGTTGGCGCGCCTGATAGGAGTTGACCGGACCCTCGAACTGCGCGTTTCCGTTCTCGGCACGAATCGCCGCATGGATCTGGTCGATCCGCGCCTGTAACGTCGCCACCTTATTTCTTTGCGCCACGATTTGCCGCTGCCACTGGTCCGCCGCGCGCTGTTCGGCCTGGCGTTGCCCGGCAAAACGATGGTCATCAAAACGATGGTCATCCGCGCGATTCTCGCCGGTTTTGCTGCCGGACGCCGCTTCCGTTTCCGGCGTTGTTGCACTCGGCGCCGGATTCGGATCCTTGGGAAGGTCCTTGTTCGTGATCACTTTCGGCTTCGACGTGGAGGACTGGTCGGCGGCGTTTTGCTTCTCCCGGTTCTCGCGCGCAATATCGCCCAGCGACTGCCCGCAGGCGACCGCGCTCATTAACAGGGTGATAGATAGAATCTTCCAGAACATTCGGTGCATAACTGTCTCTCCTGCTTGCTATGCCGAAACGTTCCTTCCATGGTAGCTTCGTTTGCCGCGGTTTCTAAGCTACGCAAGTAACTCTTACCTGAAACCAAAGTGCGAGCCCATCATGGCCAACCGGCCATCTCGAGCACCTTTTCCGCCGTCAGCCCGCACTCCCGTAGATGCCGGATGCTCAGCGCATCGTGCCGTTTGGCCAGCCGCGTCCCGGCCGAGTCGCGCACCAGTTCGCAATGGAAATAGTCGGGCGGGTCATAGCCCAGCGCGCGCAGCGTCAGCAGTTGTCGCGCCGTCGACTTCAGTAAATCCGCGCCCCGCACCACTTCCGTGATCCGCATCGCCGCATCGTCAACCACGACCGCCAGTTGGTAAGCGGGAACATCGTCGCGCCGCCAAACCAGGAAATCTCCGAAGTCGCCATCGCCATCGCTGCCCGCAACGTAGCGCTGGCGCCCCAGATTCAAATCTACAAACTCGATCGCCTCACCGTCCGGCACGCGAAACCGCCAGTTCACACCGGCTGGCTCGGTGCACTCGCAATCCTTGCGCCCACGGCAAGTCCCCGGATAAACCGGCTCATCATCGGCATCATTCGGCGCACTCGCCGCCTGCGCCAGGTCCTTGCGCGAACAGACACACGGATAGAGAAACCCACCTTCCCGCAACCGTCGCCAAGCCTCCAGATAGAGCGCCCGGCGCTCACTTTGCGCGTACGGGCCATACGGGCCGCCACAGTCCGGCCCCTCGGTCCAGTGAATTCCGAGCCAGCGCAAGTCTTCCATCATGGCGCGAGCAAATTCCGCCCGCGAGCGCTGCGGATCCAGATCCTCATTCCGCAGAATTAGAGTTCCCTGCCTGGCAATCGCACGTTGCGCCGCAATCCAGAAAGTCCGCGCATGACCAACGTGCAACAGCCCCGTCGGTGACGGAGCCAGGCGTCCGCGATAGGGGACGCGAGATGCAGAAGACACGCTGGACGAAACTTGGCTCACCAGAACATTCTAGCGGTCGGCCCCAGGCCCCACCGCCAGTGTGCACCCCGCCACACAGCGTGTAAGGCGGCGCACACGGCTCCCCGCTCCGTTCGCCCATAAGTCGCGTTCTATCAACGCCGGCCCGGTTGGCGAGTCTCCTGCGATATCACTTCCGACTGCGCCAGCCGCAGAGGGGGTGACAAAATGTCAACGACGTGGAAATCCAGCAATCAGAAATCGGTTAGCCGGGAGTCGGCTAACAATGCAACCAACAACACAATCTCCGGAACGACGCTCACATCTTCATCCTGGTCACGCCAGCAAAAGCTGGCCATGGTAGTAAGCTTCGCGATTCTCGCTGCTCTACTGGCCGTGAGCGCGTGCTCAAAGCAATCTCCAAAACCCGCGCTGGTCGGCGTTTCCGGCCAGGCGGCAACTTCGGCAACGCCGGCTGCCGCGGCGACGCTTGAGACCAGCCCAGCTCCTGCAACCTTTGCGGCGTCAACTACATCTGCCAAAAAGATGGCCAAGAAGCGTCCCGCGAACGTCACTTACAGCGACGCTAACTACGGCGTTTCGTTTCTCTATCCGAGAAAAGCAGCGCTGACTTCGGGAGACAAAACGCAGCCCGAGTTCGCCGCCGTGGGCGATGTGCCGATGAACTTCGCCGAGCCCGGCGGGGTCGCCGTCGCAACCGTCGCGCTGCCCGACAATTCGTATCCCGGCACCGACTTCTCATCCGCCTTCTTCAACGTGAACGTCAATCGCAGCGTCTCCGAGGAGGAGTGCTCGCACTTCGCCTTCGTTGACACGCGCAACGCCGACGGCGAACCGGTCGACGCCGAAAAGGTCAAAATCGGTGCGTCCGACATGCTGACGACTTCCAGTTTCTCCGCCAGCGCCATCAAGCAGCTCGAAACGCAGTACTACCACCGCTACGAAAATGGAGGGTGCTACGAATACGTCCTGGGTCTCGGCACCGAAGGATTTGCTACCGAAGGCGGTGTGCGGCACGTCGACCGCGATGCCGTCTTTGCCAAGCTGGAGAAGATTCTGGCAACGGTGAAGATCAATCCAGTCGAGCAAGAGCACGTCGCCGAACAATCAGCCACAACTATGACCGGCGGCAAGTAATCAGACCAAGGAACTCGGCCCGATTTGAAAGGACTGTGCGCCGCGAGATCGCGTAGGGACGGCCGCCCTCGGCCGTCCTGGGCGAGCGAAAGCTCGCGAGAGGATTTGCCCAAACGCTAGGGAGCCGGGCTCGCGGCCATTCTTCCCGCGAACTCACGCCCAAAATGCTCGCGAACCTCGCCGATCCCTGCGCAAATCGCGTACAATTCCATCGGAGTAATTCGGAGTAATGAGGAGAATGGAATGACTCAGAAAGTGATTGATGTAGTCGGCACTTCAAAAGAAAGTTTTGCCAAGGCAGCCGAAGAAGCGGTGAGAGAAGCGGCCAAGACTGTTCGCGGCATCAAGTGGGCGCACGTGGATTCCCTCGACATGCTGCTCGACGGCAAAAAAGTCTTGCAATACCGCGCCACCGCCAAAATTTATTTCGACGTAGAACACTAGCAAACGGCAATCGTCGTTTGTCGCTGGTCGTTGGCAAAACCTTTCAGTGCTAGCAAATCCCGAACGACTAACGACTAACGACCAGCGACTAACGACCTTTCCCGCTCGGCATTGCAAAAGAGGCTTGAGGCAACTTGCTGGCAGGATCCGGCGCGGCGGCTCGCTGTCTGCCGCGAGTTTCCGTGCGCTTTTTTTGCATCCGAGTCGAGTCGCATCACATCTCACACATGACTCTGCTTCTGGAAGCGCGCGGAAAGTCCTGTCCCCAATCCTGGGACGCGTGTTGCGTCCAGAAAACTCACACAAAAGGACCTCAGCATTATCATGCCAAGAATTACTCTGCCAAGAGCGGCCCAATGGTTCGGTACAGTTTTCGCGATCGCTCTGCTCACGGGCCTATCGGCGGTTGCCCAGACTTCCGACTGGCAAATTGACCCCAACCACTCGACCGCGCAGTTCACCGTGCGTCACCTCGGGATTTCGAATGTAACCGGCAGTTTTACGAAGGTGTCGGGGAGCATCGTTCTGAACGAGAAAGATATTACGCAGTCGCAGGTCGCGGCCAGCATCGATGTCAGCTCCGTCGATACGCGAGTTGAGATGCGCGACAAAGATCTGCGCAGCCCGAATTTTTTTGACGTGGAAAAATATCCCACCATGGAATTCAAATCCAAACGGATCGTCAGCAATGGCGGAAACCTGCAGGTGATTGGCGATCTGACCATCCACGGAACCACGCACGAGGTCATGTTAGACGTCGACGGCCCGACTCCGGCAATCACCGACCCGTGGGGCAATTCGCGCCGTGGAATCTCCGCAACGACCACCATCAACCGCAAGGATTTCAACCTGCTCTACAACAAGCTTCTCGGAACCGGCGAGGCGGCGGTCGGAGATAAGGTGAAAATTCAGATTGACGCGGAATTTGTAAAGAAGAAGTAAGGGGATCGGGTCATCGGGTCATCGGGCGATCGGGCGATCAAAACCAAGAGCCGATTTTTCGATGACCAGATCAGCCGATCACCCGATCCTCAAGGTATGATCGAACTGTGGTGATCAACCCCGTCGCAAAGAAAAATCTACAACTTTTGCGTTCCGAGAAACTGGGCAGCCTGGCTTGGCTGGTGCACGCCTTCTCTACGCGGCAGGGCGGCGTTTCGCGAGTCTATGGCGGGAATGCTCTGAATCTTGGATTCACGCAACACGACTCGCGGGCAGCGGTCGAACAAAACCGCAAGCTCTTCCTTAAGCAACTCGGCGTGTCCACTGCGCGCCGCAGCTGGCCCCTGATTACCCTGCGTCAGATTCACTCGGATTTGATTCATCGCGTCGAAGGAATTCCGCAAACGCCTCTGGCTGGAGACGGGCTCATCACCGATACTCCGGAGTTGCTCTTGGCCGTGCTGACTGCCGATTGCTTTCCTATCATTCTGGCGGACCGGAAACGCCGGGCGGTCGGCGTATTTCACGCGGGCTGGCGCGGAACGGTACAGCGGATCGCGGAGAAAGGCGTTGGCGAGATGCGAAAGCATTTCCAGAGCGACCCGCGGAACCTGGTGGCTGCGATCGGGCCGGGCATCGAGGGCTGCTGCTACGAAGTGGGAGAGGAAGTGCGCAAAAGATTCGAATCTCAGTTCGCCTACGGCAGCAGCTTGTTCCACGAGGTAAAGGAATCGGATCCGGTGCGCGAGAAATATCCGTTGCTCTTTCTAACCGCGCGCGCTCCGGGGCACAGCGAGTTGCCGGTGAAACTGTTTCTCGATCTGGCAGAGGCCAACCGCCGGCAACTGCTCGATGCCGGCCTGCTCGCAAAGAACATCGATAAAGTTGGCCCGTGCACGGCGTGCCATAGCAAGATACTGTTCAGCTTCCGCGCAGACAAGGGCATAACGGGGAGAATGATGGCCGTGGCGGGCATCAGGCAAAAATAAGCAGGACCGGGTCATCGGGAGATCTAAGTTCAAGAGCCTTTGACGTTCAATGACCCGATGGCCCGATCACCCGATGACCCGATCTCTTCACGCCAGATCGAATAGAAGTACCTCCGCATCTTCCGCTGCTCTAATAGTCAGCCGTTTTTCGTCGCTGATGGCCGCACCGTCTCCCTGATGTAGATTGTGGCCGTTCAATTCGATTTCGCCCTTCGCTACCTGGAGCCATGCGTAACGCTTGGCACCAAGCGAATGCGTCACCTCTTCTCCGGGCGCAAGCAAAGTCACGAACAGTCTCGCGTTTTGATTGATCTTTACTGAACCGTCAGCACCATCGTTTGACGCGATCAGCCGCAGTTTGCCGCGCTTCTCCGCTTCCGGAAAACTCTTCTGCTCGTAGCCGGGCTCGTATCCTTGTTTGTCGGGGAGAATCCAGATTTGCAGCAGATGCACCGATTCATTCGATGATGGATTCTCCTCGCTGTGCCGGATGCCGCGGCCGGCGGTCATGCGCTGCCCGTCGCCCGGCAGAATCACCGAGCCGGTGCCGAGGCTGTCTTTGTGCTCGAGTTTGCCCGACAGGACATAGGTGATGATTTCCATGTCGCGATGCGGATGCGTGGGGAAACCCCCGCTGGGCGCAACCCAATCTTCGTTGATCACGCGCAGCGAACGGAAACCCACCCACTTGGGATCGGAGTAGTCGCTAAAACTAAAGGTGTGGTGCGTCTTCAGCCAGCCGTAATCGCCGCCGCCACGCTCCTGGCTTGGTCGGATGGTGATCATAGGGGCCTCCTCGTCAGTCGTAGAATATTAGTCGTTGTAACGACTATTTCAGACTGTTTAGATGTCAGCGGAGCAGGAAAGATTCAGGGGGAACCGTCCTTGGTCGTTAGTCGATGGTCGTTCGCCACCCGCCAAAGGCTGCTATGCTTCATCTCTAACTATGCCTTATCGCGTGATCTCGTTCACAATGGCGCAAGTGCGGCAGGGAGCGCTCAACTTCCAACGCCAACTGAGCGCGGTGCTACGCGAGCATCCTGATGTCAAAGTCTATTCGGTGAGCCCCTTCGACCTCGACGAACGCCGCCGTGCCAAAGATCGATTCGGAGGAGATGTGGTCTACTTTCTCAACGAGGCGGCCTGTCAGGAATGCGAGCGACTGGGCATCGACATGCAATTCCTGGCGGAAATTTCGGACGACGAACTGCCGCGCCGTCGAACCCTGACCATCGGCATGCCCGAGCGAACCGGCCGTATCGGGTGAGTGGAGCACCCGACCATCAGTCTTTCTTCTGTTTTTTTTGTGTATCGGACTTGGGCTTGTCGTCCTTCTTGGTATCTTTGGTTCCCTTCGCGTCCTTGGACTCTTTCGCTTCTTTCGACGCGCTATCGCTGTCGGAAGAAGAGGACGCGGAGGATGCCGAGGAAGACGCCCCTTTTTTGGCGTAGTCAGTCACGTACCATCCCGAGCCTTTGAACTGCACCGCTGGAGCCGAAATCACCTGTTCGAGGACGCCTCCGCATTTGGGACACTTCCTCGGGTGCCTGTCGGAAAACTTACGGATTTCTTCAAAACGGTGGCCGCACTTTTTGCAGAGGTATTCGTAGTTGGGCATGTGTGAAGTTGATTCTAGAGGCGCGGATTCATCGGCGTCAATTTCCGGTCGCTCTACACACTCTCAACGCTTCAACAAATCCACGGGCTCGCGGACATCGTGCACGCGAAAGTATTTTGCGAGCGCCGGATATCTCGCGGCCACGGCTTCGTACATGGCATAGGCCACGTTGCGATAGGACGCATGTCCGGCGGGCGTGGTCCGCAGCTCGGAGATGTAAACGGCCTCGGCAAAGTCCATCTTGAACAGCGTGCGTTTGCGGAACGCAAGCGGGATCGCATACTGCGCGTTCTGCGAGGCTTCCTCGCCTCCGGCCGCGGAAAGCGTCTGCACCGCTGCTTCCGCGCGCTTCATCGCCGATTCGTAATCGGAACGCAGGCCGGCGGCTTCTACCTCGGGCGGAGTGTCGAAGCCGTGAGCAGTTGTGAAATCCTGCATGATCTGGACACAGCGGCGATGGCGGTGCATGTCGCGGAAGCCGCCGATGTCCATGAGGATGTCGAAGCGGAACTGCTGGCCGGCGGAAAAGGGACGCAGCAGTTCGTCGTGCTTGCCCCGATGGCGGAGGCCGAGATCGATGATTTCGTGGCGCCGCGACGCGCCGGACGCCTCGATGACGCGGCGCAACTGCCGGTAAGAATAATGACAATGCTCATACAGCAGCGTGGTGGCGAGGTCGATCTCGAGCGGGTCGGCATCCACCAAATCGTCGTCAATGAGATCGACGAGCGGCGCGGGTTCGATGACGGCGCCTTGCATCAGGTCAGCGGCGGCCTGTTGGAGTTCGCGGCGCGTCTCGATCTCATAGGGACTCGGATCGGCGTACTTGACCAGCGTGGGTGCGACCCGCACTTCACGCAGGAGTTCGTGTTCGGCGCGATCCGCGACCTCGGGCGACACGGCGCGGATCTCGGCCACCAGCGCACGCAGCGATTCTTCATTCGCGTTGTAGGCCGGAGAAATGGCGGCCTTTTTCAGCAGCGCTCCCAGATCGCGGACCTCCTTATGCGGTTGCGAGAGCAGGTGCGCGACCTGGGTTTCGAGCGTGCGGGCGTTGACGATCTCGCCGAGCGACGTGTTGGTCGAGAGCGGCAACAGATAGCGCGAGATGTCGAAGGCGCGGGCGCGCAGGGTGCGCTCATAAGCCTCGGGCTTCATTTCGGCGGGCCGGGGCGTGATGCTGGCCAGGTATTCGAACGTGCGCTGCGACACTTTTTCGTAGGTCGTGAACAGGGACTCGATGGTTTCCCGGTACAGAGTTTGTGAGGAGACGTCGGCGAAAACCGGAGTGTAATAGCCGCTCTTGCGGAAATCCTGGTAACGCGTGGAGCGCTCCTGGCCGTCCCAACGCTGCTCGTCGGCGACTACGATGGCGGCCAGGATGGAGAGGCGTTCGATGGCGAGCGCGATGTGGGCCAGGTCGGCGATGGAGCGGTGTCCGTACTGGAAGTAGAAAGTATTCAGGAACTTCTCGGCCTTCTGCGCGGTAATCTCTTTCAGCGACTCCTTCATGGAGAGCGCTGAACGCGAGTACTTGGCCATGGCATAGGCCTGAATCTCGGGCTCAACGCCGTAGACGGCGAAGACCTCGACGGAGGGTTCGGGGACGGAGGCGGTAGGCGAGGTCGCGGGCTCGGTAGCAATGACTTCGGACATGGGAGTGGAGAAATCTTAATCGTCCGACGCGGCGAGCGCAACCTTTACGAAATGGAGCGGTGTTTCACGTGGAACATTGTGTAGTTGCCGTTGTATACGTATCTATATGTACATACAAATGCCAAAGAACTTGCAAGTTGTTGATAATGCTTGGGGTCGGCCGTGGTTGCGCCTGAGCAATTGTTACACTGTAATTATTACGTTGCTGGTTATTGGCTGACTGTAGTGTGAACGCGGTGCAGTTTCGATCGGGGTAGTGCTAACCTCACGCCCAACATTCTGTGCAGGGGGCCACTTCTCGAAAAGCGCGAGAAGTGGCGCACCCGGCTTTCAAGGGCTTATCGCGGCCGCGATGCCGGCGGCACCAGGTTGTTGGCGCGATAGTACGCCACCAGCTGGCCATAGTGCTCGCCGCTGTCCTCGATGACGAACATCCAGATGTAGGAGTTGTGGACTAGCCTGTTACCAAATGGAAATTTCGTCGTTTTGTCCAGCCCCGCGTCGCCCTGCTGTTGAATCAAGTTGGCTCCATCGGCGACGGCCTGCTGAAGCAGTTTCAGCACGTCGGCTTTCGTCTTGTAAACGTCTCGCGACGGGTCTATCACGTCCTTGCCGAGGTCAGGCCCGATGTTCGACCCGGAAACCGTTCGCATCAGGAGGTAATCGACCCCGGCGACGTGTAGAAGAGTTTGGGCAAAGGTGCGCTGGTCTTTCTGCAGCTTGAAATCGTACTTGTCTTCGGGAAAATCCTGGGCCATGGCGATGAGCTTGTTCCCGATGCTGTTCCACATTGCCAGGGTCTCGTCTGCTCGCGAACGCGCAGAAGGCGGAGCTTGATTCTGCGCTTGGCCTTGACTGTAGAAACTGGTTCCCACGACTGCAAGCAGAGTGACCGCAACTCGTACAAGGGAAGAACGCCTCATGGTAAATTTCTCCTTTGGATGGACGATAAACTTCCTCTCTTGCCCAATCTGGCACTACTTCATCGGCGAAAAATCCGTCGGCCGCATGTACGTTACGTCTATTGTTTCCACCGTTTTGTTGGCCTGCTCGGCTTTGAGCACCTCTTGAAATTCTGGGTCTGCCCGGAACTCATCCCAGTTCTTTTTCGCTTCCTCCCGGCTGGAATGAGCCAGCATAAAGATGAACGTGTTGTCCCAAGCGGGAGCACCCTCGGGTACCCAGTAGCCCACAACCTTCAAATCGTGTTTGGCGAGGATCTTTGAAGTCGTGTCGCGAAACCGTGACTCCAGCAACGGCGCCTTGCCCGGTAAAGTGTGATAAACGCGAAGCTCGAAAATGCGATTGCTGTCGGCCCTCGCCTGGTCAATGTCACCCAGACGGGCAGTAATCAGCGATCCAGCGACAAAGGAAAGCAAAGCCATGGCGCAAACACTCCATCTCTCAGATTTCAGGTCGTTAAATTTCCAGCAGTTGAGTGTCATGGAAGTCTCCCTTTCATTTTTGCCGCACAATATTCAATCTGAACCCGGCCAGTTCATGCCTCGCGCAGGGCGACCATGGGGTCAACTTTCGCCGCTCGCCGGGCTGGAATGTAACTGGCTAGAATGGCGACCGCCAACAAAAGTGACGGCACCGCAATAAATACAGATGGATCATGCGGGCGCACGCCGTAGAGCAAACTGGCCATCATGGTTGCTCCGAATGCAGCCAGGAAGACTCCGGTCACGATTCCTACGGCGGCTAGAACGAAACCTCTTCCCAGGATTAGTTTCAGGATGTCGGTGCGCTGGGCGCCCAACGCCATGCGCAGGCCGATCTCGCGCGACCGCTGACCGACCATATAGGCTAGCAGGCCATAAATTCCGATCGAGGCCAGAAGCAGCGCCAAACCAGCGAATCCGGCCACCAGGTCGGCGGAAAAACGGCGGGAAGCTAGCGAGCGATCGAGGATTTCGTTCATCGACGAAACATTGAATACGGGCAAGCCCGGATCAATGCTCTGGATTTCATGCCGAATCTGCGGCTCGAGAACAGACGCTGGCAATGAAGTCCGCAAGGCTACGCTGAAGGCCCGATCGCCGCGTTGGTAGATGGAAACATAGATGTGAGGAACGCCATCGACGTCGAGGCCATCGTGTTTGACGTTTTTGACTATGCCCACAACCGTCAGCCAGGGCTGAGTGGGATCTTGTCCGAAGCGCAGGCGCTGGCCCAGCGGATCGCGATCGGTCCAGTAGCGGCGGGCAGTGTTTTCATCGATGATGGCGACTGGCTGTTTGCCGTCTTCATCGGCTTCGGTAAAAATGCGGCCGCGCACCAGGGGCGCCTGCATGACTTGGAAGTAATCAGGGCTGATTCGAATCCTCTCGGCGCGCAGGTCTGGCGTGGACCCAAGCGGACGGCCTTCAATCAGCAGCGCATCGGTGTCGGACTGATCGAGTTGAACGACGGCGGGTAGATCGGAGGTCATGGCGGCGACATCGATTCCCGGCAGCGCCCTCATGCGCCGCAGCAACTCGCGATCAAAAGCGGTTCTCTGCGGGCGACCGAGATACGGATCTACTTTCGGGTTGTTGGGAATCGGAAGCCAAACGTCGGCAGTGACGACATGGGAGGGATTGAAGCCAGGGTTTTCCTGCAGCAGAACGCGCAGGGTACGCAGCAGCAAGCCGGCTCCAACCATGAGCATGACGGCTAGCGCCAGTTCGGAGACGATGAGCACATCGCGCAGGCGACCTGTTCTGGCGCTGTAGCCGGACCCGCGCCCGCCATCTCGAATGGCTGAGGCGAGAGCAATCTTGGCGGAATGAAGCGCGGGAGCAAGTCCGAAGGCCGCGCCGGTCAGAAGGGAAATCAGAAGAGCAAACGTGAGCACAACCCAGTCGATTCTTACGTCATTCAGACGGGGGATGTTGGCTGGAACGAAACGCAGGATGAAACCCAACGTAGCGACGGCGGTTGCGATTCCGGCCGCACCGCCGACGACGGATAGAAGCATGGACTCGGTGAGCATTTGGCGAACCAGGCGGCCGCGACTTGCTCCCAACGCTTGCCGCACTGCCATCTCTTGCTGGCGTCCGGAGGCGCGCGCGAGGAGGAGATTGGCAATGTTCAACGAGACGATGAAAACGATCAGGATTACTGCTCCCATCAAGACCAGCAGCATGGGCCGAACACTGCCTACCAAGGACGCTTGCAAGGGTTGAATCGCAATCGTCCATTGGGCCTCCGGGGAATAATCGGTGGGAAAGTCGTGGCGCAATTGCATCGCCATGGCGGTGAGGCGCGCCTGAGCTTGCTGTAGCGTGATACCGGGCTTCAGACGTCCAATAGCCGAGGGCATGAACCGTGTGCTCCGCGCCGGCGGGGGAGCAGGGTCGGCGGCGAATCCGGCTGTGCAAAATACGTCCACGTTGCCGGAAACCGTTGCTGCGGGATAGCGAAATCCGGGAGGAAGAACTCCGACAATGGTGTAGGGATCGCTATCGAGTGCGAGATTGCGGCCGAGAACATTGGGATCAGCGCCAAAGGAACGGCGCCACAAGCCATCACTGATCACGGCTACCGGAGCGAAACCGAGAGCGAAGTCCTGGGGACCAAACAATCGTCCAACTTGGGGGGTCGTGCCCAGCATGGAAAAGAAGTTGGGATGGGTGACGGCGAGCTCGAGACGCTCGGGCTGGCTGGCGCCGGTTAAATTCACGCTACCGCCGCCGACCGTGCTCACGTCTTCAAATATGCCGGCTCGATTTTTGAGATCCTCGTATTCGGGCAGGGAAAACTGCACATCTCGCAAGCCCACTCCCGGTTTGTTAAAGAAGATTCTTACCAGGCGATCCGGCTCGCGGTAGGGAAGAGACCGCAGCAGGACGGCATTCACGATGCTGAACATGGCCGTGTTGGCTCCGACTCCCAGAGCCAGGGTCAGGATGGCCACGATGGTAAATGTGGGTTTCTTGCGCAGCGTGCGTAAAGCGTAACGAACATCCTGAAGTAGCGTCCCCATGGTTGGAAGGCTCCTGTCTCGTTCGGATTGTGGCGCTGCTGAGACCCGGGATAGACGTACTAATCTCAAAGACGGCTGCACGTTTCAGACCGGAGGACGCATCTGGCTATGTTATTGAACGGCCTGACCTGACCTTGACGCGGGAAGTAAGTTGTGGTCGCAACCCTGTCCGGTTGCGGAATCGAGTGTCCGCTACTGGGCAGGTTGGTGGGCCTCTTTAGGGGCGGGGACGGGCGTCTGGTTTGGGGCGGTAGACTGGGCTTCGGGAACTGCTGGCAGGGCATGGCCCAGGATTACTATGTCCACTCTGCGGTTCATACCTCGGCCCTCCGCGGTTCGATTGGTGGCTACTGGGTGATACTCGGCGTAGCCGGCGGCGCTTAGGCGATCGGGATCAAAACCCTCCCTCACTATTAGCAGCCTTACAACTTCCGTGGCACGCGAAGTAGAGAGTTCCCAGTTTGAGGAGAACTGGGGGGTGTGGATGGGGACGTTGTCGGTGTGGCCTTCGATGCGCAGGCGGTAGTCACGCTTGCGGAGCGTGGCGGCGATGCGGTCGAAGGCGGCTTCGGAGGCGGACTTCATCTGGGCTGAGCCGCTCTCGAAATTTCCCCCAATCATGTTGCAGACCTCTCCGAGCGCATCCGCTATCTCGGAACTGGAGGCCGCGGCATTTCCTAACATGCGTTTGGCGATCTCCTCGGCGGTCTTCGCGCTGCAACAGACGGTGAGAATTCCGCACAGTGCCCCGGCCAAACCGACCATGGCGGTGAATTCCCCACTCGGTTTCAGCTCGCTCTCGGCCATGGGCTTGACCCGGCAACTCAACATGATTTCGAAAACTTCCTCGACCGCTAGTTCGAGAACGGGCAGCCAGTTCTCCTCTTGAAAACGGGTGGCAAATGAAGTATCTGTGCTCACGGTTTCCTCCCCAGCACGGGCAACACGTGCTCCTTCACCTGATCTGGAGTAAACGGCTTGCGAATGTAACCGCGAGCGCCGGCAGTGAGCGCCTGGACTACGTGCGACTCGCTGCCTTCGGTCGTTATCATCACGATGGGAACACCTTTGGCGCTTTCCACCCCAGCGGCCGCACGCACAAATTCGAGCCCGTCCATGACTGGCATGTTGATATCGCAGAGGATGAGGTCGACTGCGTTTTCGTGAAGCACGGCTAGCGCTTCGGACCCGTTCGACGCTTCCAGTACCTTTTCCAGTTCGATGCCTGCCTGGCGCAACGAACGTTCGACGATCTTGCGCATCACCGAGGAGTCATCCACGATGAGGGCTCGTATCTTATCCATGGTTTCGCACCTGGTTTCGCACCCTATTTAAGTCGCACTATTCGGCGGTTGGCATGGCTGTTCCACGAAGCCACGTGCCGCCATTTTTCGCTGACTTCAATTACATCGGCAGCTTGGGGCGGCGCTTTAGGAGAGATAGCTCGCAGTCCAGCGCCGCCTGCGTGGATTCCTTACGCGGAAGTACCGGTCGCGCAGAACTTCGGAGAGCCGGAACCTTCGTAATCGGTGGATTTAAACTCCAAATTACAAATTGCTAATTATCAATTCCTGATTCAACTCGACTTTTATCCGTTATCCTTAATGCAGACTTATGACCCTACTCGACGCCCCGACCTACGACCCGGCAAAAGCACGGCGGCGAAATATCCGAATCGTGGTCGCCATTGTCGCTGTGCTGGTTCTCGCCACGTTGGCCTGGGTATACCGCAACTGGCCCGAGGAACACGCGGTCGATAATTTTTTCAGTGCGTTGCAACAGCAGCAGTACGAAGCCGCGTACGGCATTTACTTCAACGATCCCGGCTGGCTCCAGCATCGGGAGAAATATTCGCAGTATACTTACGCCGACTTTTATCGCGATTGGGGACCGGGCGGTGAGTGGGGCCTTATTAAATCGCACAAGATTTACGGATCGGCGAACACCAAGGGCTTTGGCGGCGGTGGGGTGGTGGTCGAGGTCATCGTCAACGATCGCGCCGAGCACGCCCGCATGTTCGTGCAGAAATCGGATAAGACGATCACCGTGTATCCGTATTAGCTTGCGTGTGATGAGCGATTGCGTGGGTAGCTGCCGAGCTGCGCTCGACTTGGACAGGTGAGGGCACCCTTCGACGAGCTCAGGGCAGGCTCTGTCCCTACGCGAGACTTTAAGCTGCCAACGCTGCAACCTGCGCCAGCGTCTTTTGCAGAGACGCTTCATCTCCCACCGTCAGACACGTTTTCGAGCGGTCGATCTGGCGCATCAGTCCCCACAAAACTTTTCCCGGGCCAACTTCAATGAATAGACCGGCTCCCTTATCGATCAGCAGCCGCACCGACGGCTCCCATTGCACCGTGCCGGTTACCTGGCGAATCAGCGCGGCGCGCGCAGCTTCGGCGGAAGTGACCACCGCCGCATCCACATTGCAGACCACCGGACACAACGGATCCCGAAAACTCAGCGCATTCAGATCCGCCGCCAGACGATCCTGCGCCGGTTGCATCAGCGAACAATGGAAGGGTGCGCTGACCGGCAGGCTCACGGCTTTCTTTGCTCCGCGTTCGTGGGCGAGTTTGATGGCGCGTTCGACAGCGCCGGCGTTTCCTGAAATCACGATTTGCTCGGGCGAATTGATATTGGCGGCCTGGCAAACTTCTCCCTGCGCGGCATCATGAGCAATTTCGCTGACCTTGTCGAGCGATATTCCCAGAATCGCCGCCATCGCACCGACACCCACCGGCACGGCTTCCTGCATATATTTGCCGCGATTGCGGACCGACCGCACGGCATCGGCGAAAGCGAGCGTGCCCGCGGCTACATGCGCCGAATACTCGCCCAGGCTGTGTCCGGCGACGAAATCCGGCTTCAGACCTTTTTCCTGCAGCACGCGCCACGCCGCCACCGACGCCGTCAGAATTGCGGGCTGCGTGATCTCGGTCAGCTTCAGTTTTTCTTCCGGGCCTTCGAAACACAACTCGGACAGCTTGTAGCCGAGCGCCTCGTCGGCCTCTTCAAAAGTTCGACGCGCTGCCGGATAGTTCTCGGCCAACTCTTTGCCCATGCCAACGGCTTGCGAACCCTGGCCGGGAAAAAGAAACGCGATTTGAGAGGGACTGTCTGTCATATGTAAGGAGGAAGTCAGAAGTTAGAAGTCAGATTGCAGAAGTAAGAGCCCATGACGCAAACGGCATTCTGTGGTCGCGGGGGTTCACTTCTGCAATCTGACATCTTACTTCTGACTTTCCTAGGTCGTAACCGTCACGCTCAGCTGCGCCAGCTCCCGCTCGATGGTTTCGTTGACTTTGCCTTCGGCGAATTCCGCCGCTACTCGCACCGCATTCTTGATGGCATTCGTATTCGACGATCCGTGCGTGATGATGCATACGCCTTTTATGCCGAGCAGCGGCGCGCCACCATATTCGGTATGATCGAGCCGCTTTTTGAAATCGGAAAACGCGTTGCGCGAAATATACGCACCCACCTGCCGCGTGATCGTTGCCTTCAAGGTTTCTTTCAGCACGGTGCGCACCAGCCGCGCCACGCCTTCCGACGTCTTCAGCGCGACGTTGCCGACAAATCCGTCGGCCACGATTACATCCACGTGGCCGTTGTACAAATCTCGGCCTTCCACATTGCCAATAAAGTTGATGGGAAGCCGCTTTAGCAGATGAAACGCCTCGCGCGTCAGGTCGTTGCCTTTGCTCTCTTCTTCTCCAATCGAAAGCAAACCCACTCGCGGATGCTTCATGCCGAAAATCGATCGGCAATAGATATCTCCCATCACTGCGAACTGTTCAAGATTGGTGGGAGTGCAATCGACGTTCGCGCCCACGTCGAGCAGCACGGCCGCCGTGTTCAGAACCGTGGGAAACGCGGCCGCCAGCGCCGGACGATCCACGCCGGGCAGCGCGCCCAGCACCACTTTCGCCGTGGCCATGGCCGCGCCCGTGTTGCCCGCAGTCACAAAGCCTGCGGCGCGGCCCTCGCGCACCAGCCGCAGTCCAACGCGGATCGACGAATCGCGCTTGGCGCGAATCGCATCCACCTTGTCGTCCATGGTGATGACTTCGCTGGCGTGCACGACTTCGACCGGCAGCCGGCGCGCGCCGGGATAGCGCGCGAGTTCAGTCCGCAGCTGTGCCTCCGGCCCAATCAGCAACACGCGGACGCCGTGATGGCGTGCCGCCTGCAATGCGCCTTCAATCTCAGGCCTCGGCGCCTTGTCGGACCCCATCGCATCCAGAGCGATTACGCTAGGCATGAAAGGAAATTAGGACTTCTCTTCGACCTCGACTACTTCGCGGCCCTTGTAGGTTCCGCACTTCGGGCAGGCGCGGTGTGGCATCTTCCGCTCGTGGCAATTCGGACACTCCGACAGCGAGTGTCCCGTGAGCGAGTCGTGAGCGCGCCGCGTGGCGGTGCGCTTCTGGGAATGTCTGCGTTTTGGATTCGGCATGATGTCCTTTGTAGCTCTCAGCTCCAAGCTCTCAGATCTCAGGAAGACCGTCTTTCCTGAGAACTGAGAGCCGAGAGCTGAGAGCTGTTTTACTGATTCAGCTTGGTGCGAATTTCTTTCAGTGCTGACCATCGTGGATCCTCGACTTCGTCCACGCACGAGCACTGACCTTCATTCAAATTCTTGCCGCAGTGCGGACACAAACCTTTGCAATCTTCGCGGCAAACTGTCTTCAACGGCAGCGCCAGCAGCACCTGCTCGCGCAGCGTGTCTTCCAGCAGTAACCCGTCGCCGGTGTAATACCCGATCTCGGCCTCGGCGTCGGTGACCGAAAGCTCTTCGTGTCCGGAGTCGGTTCCGAGCGGCCGGTACAGAAGATCGAAGCTGCGTTCCACCTCGTGCACGACCGGCTCGAGACAGCGCGCACACGGGACTTCCAGGCTCGTCTCCAGCTTGCCCTTGACCCGGATGTCCTGCACCACTTTGTGCTTGCCGTGATGCTCCTCGACCAGATCGGCCCGGCCCGCGCTGCGGAGCGGCGACCGCTGCCGCACATCTTCGCCCAGATCGATCACACCCGGGCTAAACTCCTCCCGGAAATCGACCGGGTGAATCTCCAGTTCTGCTAATTCGATGAACATTGGAGCTTGGAACCTCCGCCGCCCCCAACTTAAATTACCGCAAAGGCCTGCGGAAGTGCGCTCAGAGACGAAAGTCTCTCAGGGAGCAATGCTTAAGAATAAAGGGCTGAAAACGGGGTGTCAAGGAAGGGGGCGGCGCGTTGCCCGGTTTCCACGTCACGTCCATTCGTGCCAAACCTCACCGACAAACCCCCGGCGTTCTCCTAGAATTCTGTTGTTCAGAGCAGACTCGTCCAAAACTTCCCCACTCAGCGAACCAGAGGAAAGGGGTCAGTCCCATCATGCATTCCTCATCTTCATCTTCTCAGAGCAAGTTGAAACTTTCCTTCGACACCGTCTTTTACTATGTCACCAACATGGAAGCGGCCATCACGTTCTATCGCGACATCCTCGGGCTGCAGATGGTTTCGCGGGATTACGTCGCGCGCTTCGATCTGGATGGCGTGCTCATTGAACTGGTGCCGCTGCCGCCTGGAACCGTGGTGCCCGGCAATGGCAATGCCCGCCTCTGCTTTTCGGTTGCGGACCTGGAGGAGACGTTGAAGCATATGCATAAACGCGGCATCCCGACCGGCAAGGTCAAAGAGAAGAAGGGCGGCAGGCTCGCTCTTTTCCGCGATCCCGACGGCAACGAACTTTGCCTCTGGGAATACGACCATGCAGAGGGTGCGAGAGAAATCGTGAACTCGGCCGTGCTCCACGGCTGACGGCCGCATCATTTGGAATGGTGGGTTGGAGTAGACTCTCCGGCCTTGAGTAAAAGCAAAACTATCCTAGGGATATGCTAGACTATCCCTATGCCAGTCCTATACGTCGAAAACGTTCCCAAGGACCTTTACGAAGCCCTGCGTGCGCGCGCCCGCAAGAATCGCAGTTCCATCGCTGCCGAGGTGATCGAGATGCTGAAAGACACCGTACCCACCGCGGCTGAACTCAAGCGCCGCCGGAAGCTCATTGACGATCTCGCGGAAATCCGCGCGTATAAGCCTCCCGGCCCGGGGCCATTTCCCTCGACCGAAGAGATGATCCGCGAGGACCGTGAGCGGTGAAGAATTTTGTCGTGGACGCGAGCGTCGGCGCAAAGTGGGCGACTCCCGACATCGTTGAGCCTCTCGCCGATCAAGCGTATCGCTTTCTTAGCGCGCACGCCGAGGGAACCATCCACGTCGTTGTCCCGGATTTGTTCTGGCTCGAGATCGGTAGCTTTCTATGGAAAGCCGCAAAACGTGGCATCATCACGTCCGCACTGGCGCAACGCGCTCTCGAAGCAATGCTCAACCGCGACTTTCCCACAGTGCCGAGCCGGGCTTTTCTTCAGGAGGCGTTCAAGATCGCGTCTGCATTCGACCGCACCATTTATGACAGCACCTACGTTGCGATGGCCGTCGTCACAGGCAGAGAACTCATTACCGCCGACGAGCGCCTGGTGAATGCACTCGGCAGCCGCTTCCCGGTCAGGTGGTTGGGGGCTTTCTGACCGCATAAAATCCTCGGCGATCCCGGTCGGCGTGTTCCCAGTGGTCGTTGAAGTCACTTCAGCCCCAGGGCCTTTAGCACGCCGTCATCCGCCACCGTCTTCCCATCTTTTTTCGTCACTACGCCAAACGATCCCGAGTAGTCCCACATCGCCCATCCAATTCCGTTCTGTTCGAGCGCTGTCCGCACATCGTGTAGCCAGGCGGCGCGGTCTTGCGGATCGGCGAACTCCCGGTACACGCCGAACTCGTTGCACACCAGCGGAACCCCGCGCCTCTGCGCCCACTCCGCCGCTTGCTTCATTTCGGATGCAATGCGGGCCGCGTCCCAGTGTTCATGTCCATAGCGGATCACCTGCAGCCGGTCGACTTCATCCGGCACCAGCGCGGCCGCGTGCTCTGCTGACTCCTCCGTCGACGGATACCTCACTCCCCGCAGCCAGTGCCAGTAATACTTGCTCCAGGTCGCGCCCTGATGCGTGAAGACTTGCGGAAGATAAAAATGAAAGTTGTAAATGACGTTGGCATCGTGCAGCGGTTCCTGAAAAACCAGCTCATCGTCATTCGACCAGCGCGCCCCCGCCGCGATGATGGTGAGCAACGGCGCACCCTGCCGAATCGCCGCCGCCAGCTTCATCTGCACGCCGAGCCAGCGATAGCGGTCGGAGAACTCCGGCTCATTCATGATTTCCAGAAACACGCGCTCGGCATCCAAATTCAATGCCGCGTAGTGCGCGGCCAGCGCGCGCCAGAAATCGGCAACGCGCTCGACAAACTCGTCGTCTTTTGACAGGCGCTCCTTGAAGTCGCTCTCCGGATGCAGGTCGATCACAACCGCCAGACCATGATCGAGAATCATCTTCACCGCAGCATCCAAATGGCTGAGATACTCCGCCGAAATCTTATTGGGCTCGCGCTCATTAAACATGGGCTGCGGATTCACACTCAAGCGCACGTGATCGAATCCCATCGACTTGATCAGCGCAATGTCGTCGGCCGTGGCCCAGGCTTGAAAATGTTCCGGCGTGTAGCCGCGCTTGTCATACACTTGCGCGAACCACTCGCTGGCGTTGATCCCCCGTTTCAACTTTTGAGCGCGCGCAAAGGCTAGCGAGGGGTTGGGGAGCGCTGAGTCGCCATTCTGAGCCACGACACGACCGCCCAGGAAAACCAAAATCAAAACAAGTGCGATCCGTGATTTCACAACTCAAATCCTTTCGATTTCTTCAATCCGCGTGCCTGGCAATCCCTTCCCCATTGATACACTGTTTGCCAACGACGAGCGACCAACGACCAACGACCAAAACAAGAGACTAGCCCATGATTCCCTGCCAGCGCCATCTCTTCGATATTCCCGACGACGTTGCTTACCTCAACTGCGCCTACATGTCGCCGTTAATGAAGCCGGCATTGGAGGCCGGAACCGCGGGGCTTGCCCGCAAGGCACACCCGTGGGAAATCACTCCGGATAAGTTCTTTACTGGTGCCGATGAATTCCGCGCGACCGCCGCGCAGCTCGTCGGCTGTTCCGCCGACGATATCGCCATCGTTCCCTCCGCCAGTTACGGCATCGCCACCGCGGCGCGAAATTTGCCCGTCAAGAAAGGCCAGAGCATTCTCGTGCTCGAGGAGCAGTTCCCGTCTAACTACTTTTCGTGGCAGCGGCGCGCCGGGGAAACTGGCGCTGCGCTGAAGGTCGTCGCCTGGCCGCAAAACAACGACTGGACCGCCGCCGTTCTAGAAGCACTGACCGCCGACGTGGCCATCGCCGCCCTCCCGCATGTGCAGTGGACAAGTGGCGGAAGACTCGACCTGGTCCGCATCAGCGAAGCTTGCCGCAAGCTTGGAGCCGCGCTCGCTCTGGACCTCACACAGTCGCTCGGCGCGCTGCCCTTTGTCGTGGGCGATTTGCAGAATGGGGTGCAGCCCGACTTCGCCGTCGCTGCCAGCTACAAATGGCTGCTCGGACCCTACTCCGTTGGGCTTCTCTATGTCGCGCCAAAATGGCAGGGTGGAATACCGCTGGAAGAAAATTGGATTCAGCGCGCCAATGCCCGCGATTTCTCGAGCCTGATCTTATACACCGAAAACTACGACGCGGGCGCGCGGCGTTTCGACATGGGCGAGCGCTCGAACTTCGCGCTCCTCCCAGCCGCCGCGCGCGCCATGAAGCAGTTGCTGGAGTGGGATGTGGCGCAGGTTTCCGAAACCTCTGGAGCGCTCAGTCGCCGCATGGCCGAGGCTGCGGCTGAAATGGGCTTCTCTGCGCCCGCCGAACCGTTGCGCGCGCCGCACTACCTGGCGCTGCGGAGAGAAACGGCGATTCCGAGGGAACTGGCCGAAATGCTTGCGCGAGAAAAGGTATTTGTCAGCATCCGTGGGAGTTCGATTCGAGTGACGCCCCACGTCTACAACACGATCGAGGATTGCGACCGGCTGATTGCGTGCTTGCGACGAATTGCGGGATAGGGAGTTCTCAGTTCCCGGTCGTCGGACGGTAGATCAGGCCGATTACTATGCCTGTGACTAGCCATTCCAGGAAATAGGCTACCGATTGTTGAAGGGTCAGTTTCAGACCGATGTTGAGATTGACATAGTTGTGCACGACGAAGGCGCCGATGGCGAAGAGTCCGATCAGCGCTCCGAAGATGGCGCCTGAGCGTGCTCCTTCTGCGACGCCTGAATCGCCTTGGTAGAGCATGGAGTAGAGCACCGCCAGCGCCACCATGGCCAAGAGCATAGCGACCATTCCGGGCGCCATGTGGCTCAACTGCCCTTCCTTGGTGCGATAAACGGCAGTGTATTTGAGGAATTCATTTTTCAGCGAGGGCACCAGTCCGAACGCGAGGCCGCCGAAGGCCATGTAGGCTACGAAGCCGCCCACGGAGGCGAGAGCGATGCGTGCCAGGTTCATTCGTAGTCCCTGTCCTTTCTGAACTGCTCTTCCGAGTTATGCGGGGTTGGCTACGGTTTGGTTGGCGAGCAAAGCGTCGATTTTGTCGAACGATTCCAAGGTGCCTTTCGAAACCATTTCGCAAATGCTCTGCGATGGAAATCCTACCTGGGTGAGAATCATCTTGGTCTGGGCGCCCTGGTCGATGAATTCGACGACCACGCGGGTGGTGGTGGGGCCAAAATCGGCGTGGAACGCGATTTTTTCCGGTTCGATGATCTCGTCGTACTGACCCTTATAAGCGAACTCCCCGGTTCCAGCGATTTGCATTACGTAGGCAAAGCTGCCGCCGGGACGAAAATCCATGGTGCACTGGACGCGGGTCGTGTCTTTGCAGCCCCACCACTGCTGCAGGCGGTTGACGTCTTTCCAGAAACCAAATACCACATCCCGCGGGGCGTCGAAGATTCGGGTAATTTGCAGGCGATTGTCATCAACCTTGACTTCGGATTTCATCGTGCGTTCTCCCTCCGGGGAGTAATTTGCTGAGCGGTTTTGAGCAGCTGGTCGAGCGCGTCAAAGCTGGATTCCCATCCTGCCGCGCAGTGGGCGATCCATTTTCTGGCAGCTTCGAGGCCCGCACCGTCGGAGCTGATCAGTTGCTCGCGTCCATGACGCTGGCGCTTGATCAACCGGGCATTCTCCAACACGCGAAGATGCCTGGAGATGGCGGGCAGCGAAATGTGAAACGGCTTAGCCAGAGCCGTTACCCGGCTCTCGCCTTGCTCCGAAAGGCGCTGCACAATGCGCAGCCGCGTGGGGTCCGCCAGAGCGGAAAAAACGGCTGCGACCCGTTGCTGATTGTTAACCACGGCGTTAAATATAGGGCAGGCGAGCTCTGCGTGTCAAGAAAATAGTTAACCTGAACTTTAAATGTTGGGACGCGCTCGCTGCGCGGGGCCCGGCTACGCGCGACGGTTGGGCTATTGTTTCAGTGCGGACGCACGGCGCTG
Organism: uncultured Acidobacteriaceae bacterium; assembly: GCA_963785265.1. Lineage (GTDB taxonomy): Bacteria > Acidobacteriota > Terriglobia > Terriglobales > Acidobacteriaceae > Acidiflorens. Next base: position 99,803 of record CAWAUN010000003.1, read on the forward strand.
CGCCAGCGACGCCGCTTCGGTGGAGGGATTTTCTTTCTCTACATCGCCGTAAATCTTCTTGGCTTCGTCGGGCTTCTGCTTCGACTCGTAGAAGCCCGCGAGTTCGAGCTGCGCTGTCGCCTTGCTGACCACGAGTGTCGGCTTGTCGATTAACTCCTTGTAGAGATCGACTGCTTGCGTATCTTTGTTCTCGCTACGATAAACGGACGCCAGTGCCAACTTGCCCAGCGCCGCCAGATCGGCGTTCGAAGAGCCAGCCGCCTCCTGCAGACTGCGCTCGGCGGCGGCGTTGTCGCCTAGCTGCTGCGAGGTAAGTCCCACGAAATAACGCGCCATGTCGGCCGTGTGCGTGTGCGGATACTTATCGATGATCTCCTGGAACTGTTTGCGGGCGGCAGTGGCGCGCTCCTGCAACGACGCGAAGCTGTCGTAGCCCGGTTGCGCCGGCACGCCCGCCGGACGGGTTGGAGTTTCAAAAGTGCGCACCGCGGTGGAGAGTTCGGCGCTCGCTTTTTCGTCCTGCGAGTTGACGTAATACCATCCGCCGAAACCAATCGCAGCAATCACGACTACCGCAATCACAGCGGCGATGAGTTTCGCCTGGTGCTCCACGCTCCAGTTGGCGGCGTTCTCCGCTGCCTCGATGGTGACCTTGCTGAAGCGGTCCTGTTTCAATTGATGCCGGGTCTCTGCGCGCACGGGTTCCTTCTTCGCCTAAAGGTAGGATGACAATTGTTCAGTTTAACAGGCGGATTTCCAGAGCGTCAAAGCGAGCATGCCCCGCGGCATTCGATCGATGGAAATCACCGTGGGAGGCTCCGAACCCGATCGCATGGCGAATAGCGAAGAAAAAACCCTCCGCAGGCCGCGCGGAGGGTGGAAGAGTTACGGAAGCGACGGTGATCTACTCAACGTTGATCACGCCAAATATGCCAGCGGCGTTGTTCTTCGGTCCGGCAGTGTAGAAAAGCTGGTTGGTGTTGCCATTGTTCGAGGAGCCGCCGCCAAACTCGATACCCCAGAGCTGGTTAATTTTGATGGGCTTGCCAGCGGAAGTTTCTACCGTGCCAACGAAAGCGCCGGTCGTCGGGTTGAACCCATTGATGGTGCCGGTGTTGGTGTTATTGCTTACCAACAACGTGCCGCTGAGGGTGCCGAAGTTCGAAGGCGCGACCGCGAATCCCCACGGCTGGTCGAGCGGCGCTCCCGAGATCAGAGTCTTCACGAACGTCCCGTTCTCCTCAAAGATGTCGACATATCCACCCTTGATCTTTTCATTCGAGTTGGCATAAGCAACGTAGACTTGGCCGCCAATGTCCTGAATGCCGAAGGGGACGAAGCCGGCGGGCAGTTTGGTGTCGGTGAAAGTGTTGACCAACTGGAAGCTGCTGTTGTAAACCTCAACTTGGTTACTCCACCAATTAGCAGCATAGAGAAGGGTGTTGGAACTGGAAATCGCCAGGCCGGTATAGACAGCGTCCTTACTGTGGTTATTCACCGCAATGATCGCCTCAGTGGCATTGGACTGCGGCGCCCATCCGCTAATGGTTCCGTCTAGAGTGGCGAAAATGAAGACGGACGGCCACCCCTCCACGGGAAATCCCGACCCCGCGTTGTAGACGATGCCGGTGGGCTCGCCGAAGCCACTGCCAGAAGCGGGCGGAACGGTGACCACCAGGCTTTGCTTTACACCCGTGCCGGTGTAGAGCGTGGACACGCCCCAGTTCTCATCGCTGACCCAGAACGGTTCGCTGGGGGCATAAGCAAGTCCCCAGGGATTGATGAGGTCTGAATCGCCTTTCTTGCCGGTACTTTTCACCAGCTTGGTCGCCTTGTACTGCGCGAGGGCGAGGCTGGAACCAACACACAGGGCGAGCACCAGAACTGCGGCGACGAAAAGGCTGTGACGAAACGTTCGATGTGTGACTCGTTGCATGGCAAAACTCTCCTTGAAGCGAAACTGGATGGCGGCCTGGACGTTCGCCGGACCTACCCGCGCAAAGTGGGAACCAAGAACCAACCTTGCGGCGGAAGCAATCCTATGCGGGAAGCCCGACGGACTTGTCAGGAGGAAGTCAGCGATTTGTAAAATTCTTGTCACCGCAGCCGTGCACTCTTCGGCTTGTGCTGTTGGGCTTGTGCTTGCGCGGCGGGTCGATATTGTCTATCCTGTTCGCGGCCTCGTGGGAGGCCGTCGGTCCGCGTAAAGGGCGCAGCCCACTCACCAGCAGTACTCGGTCTAACCTGACTTCCAGCCCGAAAACCGCGGACAGCGGGCGATCACGGAAGGAAGGGTTCTATGAGCGACGCTCCCACTCGTCTCGTCTATGCCGCGGGCAAACTTCCTGCGCGAGCAAATCTCGAACACCTGAAAAACGAAGCCAAGCAACGCCTCAAGACCATGCGTTCGCGGAGTCCTGCAGCGCGGCTTTCCGAGGCGCAACTCCTGGTCGCGCGCGGCTACGGTTTTCCAAGCTGGCGCAGGCTTAAGTCTTTTGTCGACGCGCTCAATGACTTTGGCCAGCAACTCATCAACGCGGTGCACGATGGCAACCTGGAAACGATTCGCAAGATTTTGGATGGCCATCCGGAACTGGTCAATGCGAGCACCGACGTCCATCCGCGCATGAGGCCCAGCGACACGCTTACCATGCGATTGATCCATCTGGCGATTGCGGAGGCTAAGATCGACGTGCTGCGACTTCTGATTGATCGCGGTGCGGACCTCAATGCGCGCAACGCCGACGGGCGATTGCCGTTACACGATTGCTTTGAGCTGAATCACGACGATTACGCAAAGATCCTGCTGGACGCCGGAGCAGAACCCGACGTGTGCGCGGTAGCAGCGTATGGGATGCACGAGCAGCTGCAGCAAATTCTGCAGAGCGATCCCGCGCAGGCGAACGATCTGACGACCGGTAATTCTCCGCTGGGTTGGTCGGTATTTGGCCAGCAACCAAAGTCGGCGACGATTCTTTTTCAGCATGGCGCCATCGCCGATCGCCCGCCGTACGACTCCTATGCATGGGGGCCGGCGGCCGGGGTCGCTTCCGCAAGCGTCACACCTGTCCTGCTGGAACATGGCGCGAACCCGAACTGGCGGGATGAGGAGGGTAACACTCCGATGCATCGTGCCATTCAGAGCCGCATCGTTCTTGACCCCGCCAAGTTCGTACAGCTTCTGCTCGATTTCGGCGCGGACGTGAGCATTCGAAATCGCGACGGAAGGACACCGCTGGATGAGGCTCTGCTGCAGACGGGGAAGACCGCGGAAACCTATTTCCCAGTTCGCCCGATAGCTGCCAAGCAGCTTGAGCAAACCATAGAGACTCTTCGCTCACGGCAGGGACACACATCGTGAACGAACGCCACGCAACTACAAAAATTATTGCGCGGCTTCGAGCAAGCCCTTTTCAGCTTTTTCCTGGCACTCGATGCAGTGGCGGGTCCAAGGCACGGCTTCGAGGCGCTTGGGGTTGATCTCTTTGCCGCAGGAGACGCATTCTCCGAAGCTGCCTTCGCGGATGCGGGCGAGAGCGCTATCCACCATGAAGAGCAACTGGCGGTCGTTGTTGCTTTGGCTGAAGAGGAACTCTTTGTTATAGGAGCTGGCGGCGCGATCGGCGACATCCTGCGTCGCTTCATCGTCGGGCGTGCGCCCGTCCTGCTGATTGCGCACCACCATGTGGCGCAGCTCCTGGCGCCGGGTTTCCAGTCTTTTTCGGAACGCTTCTAGTTTCTTTTTATCCATGATTGCTGCCTGCCGTGAACACAAACGGCGCTCCACGGCGTACTTATACCGTGTAGAGTCAAACAAGTATGGTAAGCGCGGGAGAGATCGGGCGTCAACTGCAGGGAGCGAGTGGAAAGAGCCGTTTATCGAGCGGCTGTGATTGGAAAATAATCGGGAAAACAATCGCCGAGTGGTCAAGCGAGTGATCAAGAATGACCACGTTCGCCGCTGGCATTTTCGCCTTGATCGTCTCCCGTCTTCGCCAGTTCAAAACCTTCATCCTCCCAACCCTCGATTCCCCCGATCATCTTCTTCACTTTCTTGCCTAAGCGGGCGAGCCGGGCTGCGGCGCGATCCGCACCGTTGCAATGGGGGCCGTTGCAGTACACGACAAATAGAACGTCAGGATCGAACTGAGCGAGATTCCGCTCCACGATGCGCCGGTGCGGAAGATTGACCGCTCCCGGAACGTGGCCCATCGCATAGGCCTCGGGACTTCGAACATCCAGGATCACGAATCCAGAATGACCCGCGGCGAGCGCTGCATGGGTGTCCCAGCAGTCCGTTTCGAAGGCAAGCAAGCGCTCGAAATGCACCAGCGCTTCTTGCGAAGATGCGGGCGGCACTTCCGTAACGGGCGAAGTCGCCGCAGATGGAATGGCCATTTCTATCTCCTCACCACTGCAGATCCGGAGCAAAGTTCGGAGCAAAGTTCGGAGCAAAGTTCGGAGCGAAGTGCGGAGACTAGTATGTCGCAAAGCCGTCCCCGCATCGATAGGCAGAACTGACAATATGCGATAGATTACTGCCATGCCGCCTAAAGCTCATCCGCACCGCGTGGTTGCCCTGGCATACGATCACCTCTGCACGTTCGAGTTCGGTATTGTTGTGGAGCTCTTCGGTCTGCCGCGCCCCGAACTGGAAGTAGAGTGGTACGACTTTCAGGTGTGTTCCTTGGAACCCGGCCCGGTGCATGCGGTTGGTGGCTTGATGGTCCAGGCGCGCGCCGGGCTTCGGACCTTGCAGCGTGCCGACACCATCATAATTCCAGGCTGGAGGAACACCGAGGAGCCTCCACCCGCCAAGCTCGTGGCAGCCCTCCGCTCGGCGCATCGGCACGGAGCGCGTCTCGTGTCGATTTGCTCCGGCGTTTTCGTACTCGCTGCTACTGGTCTTCTCGATGGCAAGCGGGCCACCACACATTGGCGATACGCCGACCTATTGCGCTCCCAGTTCCCGCGCGTGCAAGTGGAGCCGGACGTGCTTTACGTTGACCAGGGATCGATCCTGACCTCGGCAGGAAGCGCGGCGGGAATCGATTTGTGTTTGCACATCATCCGGCAAGATTACGGCGCCAGGATTGCCAATCTCGTGGCGCGGCGGCTGGTCGTGCCGCCTCACCGGGAAGGCGGCCAGGCGCAATACGTTCCGTCTCCGATTCGCACCGAAGCGCAAGGCGGACTGGCTCCGGTTTTAGAGTGGGCGCAAAGAAAAATGGGCCGTCCGCTAACCGTCAACGAGTGGGCATCCAGAGCGTCGATGTCGCCGCGCACCTTCGCCCGCCGCTTCGGGCAAGAGACGGGGACCACTCCGCACAAATGGCTCACCTACCAGCGACTGTTAAGCGCGCAGCGGCAACTGGAAACAACTGCCGCTTCCATTGACCGCATTGCTGAAAGTGTCGGCATGGGTACAGCGGCCACATTGCGGCAACACTTCCGCCAGATTCTTGGTACCAGCCCCACCGCTTATAGAAAAAGGTTTTCAACCCTCCCCGAGACCAACGACCTCAAGGAACAACCGGCCAACAAAAAAAGCGGCCCCTTGCGGGGCCACCCTTTTCAAAGAGGCTAAGTGGCGGGTATCAGAGGAAACTCAATTTGACGCCGCTCCGGGGAGTGGAACGGACAGAGTGAGAAGTCGAAAACATTGAGAGTGAAGGTGTTTCAACTGGTGCGACCTCTTTAGTGCTAAGAGACTAAGCATTTGCGGAACCAAAATGGTAACTGGGGTAAGAGGCCGAACACCATTTTGGGAACCTGTTCAAAATCAACGTCTTAAGATGAATTACTGGCGGACGGAGCTCGTTTCTGAATCACCGGCCAATGTGACGCAGATGCACAAAGCTGCACTTTGGCAGAAGCTAAGGGCAGACGCTACGGGAACAGACCGGAAGCCACGGTCGATAGATCTCGCTTAGACCCATCGACCCGTTGAGTGATTCGTACCGAAATCTCGCGCGCACTCACGCCGTAGAAACTCCGCTCAGGGCAAGCTCCGCCATTCCGCACAAAAAGCAAAGCCCCCTCGAGAGGGGGCTAGGAATAAGCGGCTAAGATCTAGCTATCTCCTGCCACCGTGCGCACCTTCCCGGGCAGAAAATGGTAGGGCGGCCAGGGACCGGTCACGACCATCTGGCAATTTTTAAGTTGCTTGGCGGCCGTGCTATAGCGGTTCTGATACTTTTCGATCGACTTGGTATCGATGAGGTGAGCGATATCGAGCAACATTCCGTCGGCGTCAACCTTTTTGCAGCTGACCTCTTCTTCGAGAGGGTTGAAGAATTTGTGCACCTGGACGGACAACGCGCGGGCCTTGGTTTGGCGCTCGCGCTCGCGCGACGCCTTCTCGCGGAGTTTAATCAGGTACTCGCGGCCGACCGTATCCGGCAGGACAATCTCTTCGTTCATGTTGCCGCGCACAGAACCCTCGCGCACGGTCAGCTTGATGCGCATTTCCGACTTGCCGCGCAGCCGCTCCACGCTCTCGCAGAACGTGCGCCGGTTGGACCGAACCGCTTGGCGAATGGCGTCTTCGGTGTCGAAAATCGTCCCGAAGCGAAAAGGCAAAACGGTCGCGGTGCGGAAGCTCCGGCTGACCACCCGGGCATGTTCCAGTACAGATTTTTCGTCGAGTTTGGAGGTTGCGCGGTCGAATTCGCTGACGATCACCGCGAATTCTCCGCTCGGGTAACTCATGACGGGAGCGGAATTCACACCCTGGATGCCATCGAGCAGGAAGGGACGGCGGGCGCGAACACCATTTAGGGTCTGGTGTTCCGTGAGGCAGTACGCGTACCACGACATGCATTCTCTCCGAATTGCACCGGGGCTTGGGCACCCCTTTAGATTTTTTAACTAGGGCTGCGTTTCTACCTGGAAGTTTTGGTTTTTTGGTTTAGGTGAACGCGAAATGCTGCGTCCAAAGCCATACTACCGCCGGTGGGAGTTATTTGCAACCTTTGTTATAAGAAATGCATCGACGGATGTCTCAAATTGCTACGGAAGCGATTTTGGCGCGCTAGCAGGCCACTTGGCGCACTCTGAGGTCGATAATCGCGACCCAAATTGTGGAAAGCCTCCCCTAATGTTTCCTCCAGTCATAAACTGCTTGGTCGCGACCATGCATGAGAAGTAAAGAAGTAGATTTAGTGGCGCAGAACAACAGGATTTTTGGGTGGCGCAGCGCCGGGGTCCCCAGCACGCCCGGTTTTGGCGCGATGGGGTGGAGCGGTTTACCGCTGCGATAACCATCTTCCCTATCGGAGGCTTTTGCCGCTGCGGATCCCACCGCGACCACCTACTGCAACTTCGCGTACTCGGCTTTGACTTGTTTGTAGATAGGGATGTCGGGATCGGCGTCCTTCCAGAGGGCGAGGAGGTCTTTGTACGCGGCGAGCGCCCGGACGCGGGCGGCGTCGGCTCCCTGTGAGCTTCTCGACTGCAAAGCATTTGCCCGAGCCACTCCCAGACGCGCCAACGCTCCGGTCCAGCAATTCCATACAATGCCGTTATGGTCAAGAATCTTCTGAAACTCGCTGGCAGCAGCATTGCCCTGTCCGGCTGCCAAGTATGCTTCTCCGCGTACGTACACTGGATAGAGACAGGAAATATTGTTGACGAACGGGATTTGCCCTAGCTCGATGGCGGATGCTGCCTGCAGAAATTCTAAGGCACGGGACGCGTCTTTTTTGTCGAGTGCCAATTGGGCCTGAATTGTCGGCAACCAAAGCAACTGCATCTGCGTGTCCAGTGGGAAGCGTCTTCCTAAGTCGTGGATCAAATACTCGCTTCGCGCGGTATCGCCTGCCATGGCAAAAGCGAGCGCTGCTTCGGCGGCCACTCCCATACTTGCCGGGGCCGACTTTAAGGCCACACCCGCAGACTGGCGCGCTTCCGCAGCATTGCCGTAAACCGCCTCCCACTGTGCGTTGATCGCCTGCCATATTGCCCCATTTTCCTTGCTGTCGGCCCGAACAGCGGAATTCACAGCCCGCTTCGTCAGTTCCCGCGCCATGCGCAAATGGCCCGAATACGCTTCGCTGTCGGACGCAAGCGCCAGTCCATAGTGCTCATACTGGGAGTTATCCGCAAACCACTGCTGCTGTCCCGCCATCGACCCGGAGTTCGACTCGAGAAAGCCAAGCCCATATAGCACACTGTGAAGTTGGGCATCGTCCATCTTTCGCGCCAGCGCCTCGTGGATGACTTGCCGCGTTTCGTCAACCCGCTGCAAGGCAAGAGTGTGGTTGGCAAGATTTTCGTAAAACTCTACTCGATCCGGTGCCAGACGCAAGGCTTGCCGTGCGACCTCCGCGGCTCTCTCATGCTGTCCCTCTGCGGCGAGTACCAGGCCTAGATTGGAGTACGATCCGGGTTGCCGCGAGTAGTTCTCCATCTCCTCCTGATATGTCTGCGCCGCTTTATCAAGCTCACCGGTTACATTGAAATAATAACTGGCGTTGATCTTTAGCTTTTCCCACTCGCTGGCATGCTCCCGCAACTCAAACGCTTTGCTGTAGTACTCATTCGCCGATGCCAGTTGGCCCAGCGCCCAGTAATCGTTGCCCGCCGCCAGGTAGACAATCGCAAAATTCGGGTCTAGCTCAATGGCACGCTTCCGGTAAGGCAGCGCTGCCACGATACCTTTCTCTCGAATCGCTCTTAAGGAGAGGCTGTACTCTCTCAGAGCTTCGAGCGAAGGCGTCGTAGCTTGCGCCAGCGGAACATCAAACTTCTGCACCGTAGCCAATGATTCGCCCAGTTCGCGGCGCAGCTTGGATGCCGCCTTGCCCAATGCGTCGAGCACTTTCTCCTTCGACGCCACCGTGACCTGCTCCTCGGCCAGCGTGTTTCCACTCTGGCAATTCACCGCCTTCAACCCCAGCACGTATTCGCTGCCCAGACTACCAATCGCTCCCGCCAGGTAAGCCTTGCTGCCCACTCGCTGGCAGAGCTCACTGGCAACCTCTGGCGTGAGTTTCGTGCTCGATGGAAGAGTCATCAGTTGCAGGGTCTTCGCAACTTCACCGTCGGGCAGTACATTCAGGAAGGGTGACTGCCGCAGAGAAATGTTGAGCGCTGTTTTCAGCGTGTCGTCGAATATCCCATCGCCCGTGCTGTTGGCAAAATCGCCGAGCACGATCGTGTCTTTTTCCGTGAGCTTGCGGGCAAGTCGAACCTGCCAATACCACACACCGGCGCCCACCACAAGAATCACCGCCGCGGCGACCAGTATCTTCCAGGAATAAAAGTGGCGCGCGGCGGGCATGATTTCCTGTTCGACCTTCGCCCCCGTCACCAGTACGGGACCAAGTTGTGCCGTCGCGTTCCCTGGCACGCTCTCGCTCAATGCAGCGATGAAACGATAACCGCGCTTGGGCACGGTCTCGATGTAGCTCGGGAAATTAGGCTCGTCTCCCAGCGCCTCGCGCAGCTTCTTGATCGCGTTATACAGACCCTTATCAAAGTCCACGAAGGTATCAGCAGGCCAGATACGGTTCCGCAGGTCCTCCCGAGTCACAATTTCGCCTGGGTGTTCCACCAGAATCTGAAGGATCTGGAAAGGTTGGTCTTGCAGCTTTACCTTGACGCCGCGCTTGCGCAGCTCTCCCCGCACCACGTCCAGTTCAAACGGGCCGAAGCGGATAGGTCGTCTCGATGGCAGGGCTTCGGGCAAGGCTTGCCTCGCTCCAATGCCCACGGAGTCTACCACAGTAACCCGGTTGGGATAGATAGCTCTTTAACTAACGTGCTGAGAAGCACTTATCAGGTGAGAAAGAGAATAGACGCAGAACAGTCCCAGGTGGTTGTTCGCCAATTGGCTTCATGCGATAAGTGCCCCCAGAGCCGAGCAGTTCCGGGCGGCTCGCCAGCTGGGATCAAGGCAAGGCGCTACGGCGCAGGTCAGGACTCAGCAAAAACTGTTAGGGAGGCCGAAAAGCCACCAAAAGGGGGAATTTTATGAAAAGCAATGGAATGGCTCTCAATGTTCGCAAAACGAATTGCAACGGTTCGCGGCTTTTGGCACTGGTTTGCGCGCTGCTAGTCGCGCTCGCGGCGGCTCCGTTGCACGCCCAAATCACCTACACAGACGTCTACGACTTCAGTAGCAGTGACGGACACCAACCCTTTGACTACGGCCAGTTGCAGCTGAGTGGCAACGGGTACCTATACGGAACTGCTTATGACGGAGGATCTGCCGGCTATGGCACAGTGTTCAACGTGTTACCCGCCGGCCCTCTGCATAACGACCTGGTGAGCTTCAACAATTCAGGTGGCATATTTCCGATCGGAGCCTTGAATATGGTAGTTAACTTCGCCGGAGGATTCGCGAATGAGTCCTTTTACGGCACCACGAGTGAGGAAGTTAATGGCGGCAATGGCACGCTGTTCAGCATGACCCCGGAAGGCGTACTCACGGTCGTGCATCAGTTTACGGATAGTGAAGGGAGCCCGCTCTCTCCTCCAGTTCAAGGGCTAGATGGGAACCTCTATGGAATAACTTCTAACGGCCTGAACGCGAGTTTTACGACTTACCGCTACACGATTAGCTCCGGCGCTTACAAGATGCTGTCCTCCAGCGTACCGGGGCCTTCGACTGGTCCGTTGGTGCTCGGGGTGGATGGATATCTCTATGGTGTGGCCGGCGAGGCGATATTTCGCATGACCACTCCGGGCGGGGCCATCAAGATAATCTACAACTTCAGCGGCCCCGACGGTGCTAGCCCTTCTGGCCCCCTTGTTGAGGGTCCGGATAACTCCTTCTACGGAGTCGCGCGTTACGGCGGTGCCAATAACACCGGCACAATCTATAAGCTCTCTCCGTCCGGCGGCGGCTATACCTTTAGCCAGATGTACGGCTTTTCCGGTTTGGTTGCTGGTACGAATTCGGACGGCGCCGAGCCGATTGCGGGCCTGGCGTTCGGTTGGGACGGAAAGCTTTATGGGGCAACCACGAGTGGGGGCGCGTTCGGCTACGGGACGATCTATCAGATTCCGACAGGTGGTGGCTTCAAGAAGATCTTCGACCTGACAGGGGCGGGCGGAGCCGCGCCAGGTAATTATCCAACCACAACCATGACATCATACTCCGACGGGTGCTTGTACGGACTTACCACCGGCGGAGTATCGATTGGAGAAACTACCGGGTACGGGAACGTCTACAAGCTGTGTCCCGCGAACCTGACCCAAATTGTTACGTGGTGCTGCAACGCATACCATAACACCGGCGATCCGCTCAAGATCCTGGGCGACAACCTGGAGGGAGCGGTGGCCGTCAGCTTTGGCGGAGTCCCGGCGCAATTCCAGCCTGGATCCAACACCTACCTCACGGCCATTGTGCCAAGCAACGCAGTGGACGGCTTGGTCTCCGTGATCCTGGCCACCGGCGAGCAGGTCGAGAGCGAATCGACCCTGCACATCCTCCCGAAAATCACGAACCTCGATCCTCCGTCCGGCCCAGTTGGCACGCAGGTAGGGATCGTGGGCGGCGGCTTCGCGGGAGCAACGAAGGTCACCTTCGGCGGCGTGAAGGCGACCAATTTCACGGTGGTTACTCCGTCGCTGATTCAGGCGGTTGTTCCGGCGAGAGCGAAGACGGGCAAGGTGGATGTGACGACTCCAAATGGAAAGGCGGTAAGCCCGGAGAAGTTCACCGTGAATTAGTAGAATTTGACTTCAGCGGGGCTGGCAATCAGCGCGTCGCCAGCCCCTATTTTTTGGAGGGAAAGCTATCCGCTCAGGCGTAAGTCGTTGATAATTGCGACTTGACACGCTTTACCCCACTTCCAACCACCACCCAACCCAAAACAATCCCGTAAGTCCTTATTCCAGAATACTTTGATATAAGTCCTTTAGATCGAACGAGCAAAGCACAGAACCCCCGCCAACTCAATCATTCCATTCGATAAGTGGAGATCCAGCATGTGTACCAAACAGTAAACATGAACCAAAAATCGCCCGCTCCAGCCACCCATCCGGCGCGCGCTCGAAAAATACTTTAAGGCTCTTTCGACAGCTCGCCGGCCTCACGATCGCAGCCTCATGATTGGGTGAGAAGTGCTCGATTCGTACTAGCCAAAATGTACCTACAATTCTATCTGCACAAAGTGTTCCACGTGAAACACTTTCCCCTAACCCATTGCAACCAATGGCCGAAAGGTCGCCGCGCTGTACATACAATTCCGGTTTTCAGGCTTTTTTCTGCGCCCGTTCCTGCAGAGCGATGGTCACCGCGCGCAGCATATCGCCCGCGGGAGCGGGCTTGCCAGTCCAGATTTCAAACTGCCGGGCTGCCTGTTGCACGAACATCTCGACTCCGGGAATAACAACAATTCCCTTGGCGCGCGCCACCTGCAGCAGGTGGGTCTCGACCGGGTCATACACCATGTCGAAGACCACGCGGGCCTGAATCTCCGCATCTTTCAACGGACAGTCGCGCGTGTTTCCCATGCCCACTGGCGTGGCGTTGATGATCACGTCGAAGCCAATCTTGCGGAGATCGGCGCGCTTGATGGTATGCACTTTGGCCTGGCGCGCGAGCTTCTGCGCCTTGACGGAAGTGCGATTCAGAATCCACACTTCGGCTCCGCGTTCCTTGAGACCGAAGACCGCGGCGCGGGCCGCGCCTCCGGCGCCGAGTACTAGAATTTTTGCGTTCGCGATGGAGAGCCGCTGCTCAAGCGGACGAATGACGCCAGCAATGTCGGTATTAAAACCATAGAGCTTGCCTTCCTGCCCGCGCACGACGGTATTGCAGGCGCCGATCTTGGCCGTGTGCGCGTCGGTGTTATCGAGCAAGGGCACGATCGCCTGCTTGTACGGCATCGTGATGCTGAGACCGTGCAGCGGTATCTCGCGCGTGCAATAGACCAATTCCTTCAAAGTTTTGGCGTGGAGAGGAAGATAAACGCCGTTCACGTTTTCGCGCCGCAACGCCGTGTTCATGATGACGGGCGAAAGTGAATGCTCGATGGGATCACCGGCGACTCCATAGATGCGGGTAGCGGCGTCGACTTGATCGATGCGATAGATGCTGTGCAGATCCCGCGCATCGATTTGTCCGGGCGCGGTCTTGAGCCCGGCACTGGCATCGACTGCGCCAAAGGTAAATACGCTGCCGGCGCGCACCGAGAGCACCCGGCTGATGATGCCCTGCTCCCCCATGCACACGCCGATCAGCGCATGTTGGCCGCCGTGCGCCTGCAGAAATTTCATCATGGTGACGTTGTCGGAAAGCGCCGTAGCGGTCGAGACAACCTTGTAAAAATCGGCCGGAATCTTCAGCATCTTCTCGAGCGTTTCATCCAGGTTGCGCGTGGCCCGAAAATCATGGAACGACAGGATAAGTCCGGCGCGGCTGCGCAGGCGCGCAATCGCATCGGGCTTCGCTTTCAGCGCGGACTGCAGTTCGAGGTCGACAATCTGGCAGCCCGAGGCGTGCGCCTTCGACAGCACTTCCAATTGCGCCGCGAGCGATCCCTTGAACTTGCCGCCATTGTCGGCGCGGCGGCAGGTTCCGATTGCCGTGACGTATTGGTGGGTCTCAAGAAAGCGATGGATTTTGGGAAGCGCGCCCAGGGGTTGCTTCAAGTAGTCCAAACGAAACTCGAGGAAAGGGTTTTCCCGGGCCATGGACTCGGCCGTTGCGAGCATTTCTTCGACTGTGTCGCCACTTAGCGCCAGGCAGACCTTCGGAAGGCGCTGGGGCAAAAGACGGGGGCCGAGAGTAGATGAAAGAGCCAAGGCCATTATTTTCAACGTCGGCGCGATATTACAGGGGTGCAAGCGTAGATGCAACATTTAAGGATTGCGGAGGGCTTCGCGAACACTTTCGGGCCAAGGGACTAAACACCCTCGTAACCTTGACCCGACCCTGGGCGCTTGTTACTTTTCGAGTGTAACCCTTGTCTTCCCAGAGAGATAGCTGGGGGCGAACCGCAGCGGTTGGAGGTCGGAGGTAAGATGAAGAAAACAGGATTGTTATTGGTACTGACACTGATGGCGACCGGGGCGGTCGGCCAGCAAGTGATGACATCGACCATGCCCGCCACGCCGGATGCGGACGGTACCGTCCACACCTCGGCCAACCAGCCATTCGTACGTTTCCAGACGCCTACGGCAGCCGATATTTACTGCGCCGGATTTATCACGAAAGACCGGGTTCCCGACGCGAACTACGTAAACGGGGGCCTGGACACACCGACCTCCACCAAGTTCGAGGACAGGGAACTGGTCTACCTGGCGGGCAGCGGCTACCAGGCCGGACAGCTCTATTCAGTCGTCCGCGAACTGCGCGACGTCAATGAGTACGAAACTTACCCGGGCGAGAGAAAAGTTCTGGCCGCCACGGGACGCCCTTACGCCGAAGTTGGCAGGGTGCGAGTCGTGGATACCCGCAATCACAGTGCCATTGCCCAGGTAGAATTCAGTTGCGATCCGATTAACCCCGGGGATGTCGTCGTGCCGTTCGTGGAAAAGCCGCGGGTTACTTTCCGCGTGCCCGAGCATTTCGACATGTTCGCTCCACCGAATGGGAAGCTGGGGGGACGAGTCGTGCTCGGTAAAGACTTCGACACCGAACTCGGCACGGGCATGAAACTTTATATCAACGTGGGTTCGAATCAGGGCGTAAAAGTGGGAGACTACTTCCGCGTCGTTCGTCCCTACACTGCCAGTCTGCATGATCCGGCGGACAAGCTCTCCTTCGACGCGCAGACTTCAGAAGACACGCAGAAACGCCCGCCGACTTTTGAGGCCAATCGCTGGAACAGAAACAAAGGTCCGAACATTCATGTGGCCGATCTGCCGCGGCGCGCCGTGGGAGAAGTGGTGGTCTTGAATGTCACGCCGACCGCGTCCTCAGCCATGGTCGTCTTCGCGCTTGAAGACGTGTACGCAGGCGACAACGTCGAACTGGACGAACAGCAGTAAAGAACGCAATTAATTTTAATCAAAGCAGGGGAGAGCGAATCTCCCCTTTTTCTTTTGTGCCGGAGCACGCGTGGGATCGTCCTCTCGGCAAGCACAGGCGAGGTCCTCACCTGTCCGCGCTGCGACGAAGCCCCATTAGCGCCAACTCTAAGATGTTTGGATTGGAAACGATGCCTTGCAAGAAGCCGGTTTCTGGACCGTGAGACGAAGCGCCGAAGTGCGCCCGGATTACTTCTTCATTGCCGACAAACCGGGACCTATCGGGTCGATTCCATGTGCCGACCACTCCAAAAAATACCCGGTTGTGAGGTTGGCGCTTTGGGCTCGGCGCGCTTCCGCCAGAGCCGTCATTCGTTGACTAGCGGATGCCGCGTCCGTAAGATGAATCGACCTGAAAGCCGGGCATCTCATAGTGATCGGCCAGACCATCTCGCATTACCGCATCGTCGAGAAACTGGGCGGCGGCGGTATGGGCGTCGTTTACAAGGCCGAGGACACTCGCCTTGACCGCTTCGTCGCCTTGAAGTTCCTGCCTGAAAATGTGTCCCAGGACCGGCAATCCCTGGAAAGGTTCCGCCGCGAGGCGAAAGCCGCTTCGGCTCTCAACCATCCGAATATCTGCACCATTCACGACATCGGCGAGCAAGACGGCAAGGCGTTCATCGTGATGGAGTACCTCGACGGCGCGACCCTGAAGCACATCATCGGCAACCATCCGATGGAAATGGACACACTGCTCTCGCTGGGCATCGAAATTGCCGATGGGTTGGATGCCGCCCACGCGCTGGGCATTGTCCATCGCGACATCAAGCCCGCGAACATTTTTGTGACCAGGCGAGGCCACGCGAAGATCCTGGATTTCGGCTTGGCCAAGGTCACGCAGCCCGCCACGCGGCCGTCGGAGCCGTCTGGGGTGACCGTCGAGGCCACGCTTGCCGAGGAGCACCTCACCAGCCCCGGCTCGACCATTGGAACGGTCGCCTACATGTCTCCTGAGCAGGCGAAGGGAAAGGAACTGGACGCACGAACCGACCTGTTTTCATTTGGCGCGGTGCTCTATGAAATGGCCACCGGCACGGTGCCCTTTCGCGGAGACACGTCAGCGCTGATTTTTCAGGCGATCCTTGATCGCGCTCCGACTCCGCCGATCCGGCTGAATCCTGACCTTCCCCCGAAGCTTGAAGACATCGTCAACAAAGCGCTGGAGAAGGACCGCGAGCTGCGCTACCAGCACGCCGCGGACATGCGGGCCGACCTCAAGCGGCTGAAGCGGGAATCGGAATCGAGGCCTGCTGAAGCGGTCGGTTCGGGGGCAGTGGCGGGCTCGCAGGAAAGTGGCGCTCAGGTTGCAGCCCGACAACTGACATCAGCATCCGCCGCCTCCCCTGCGCTTGCTCCATCTACATCGTCGGGCGCAGTGAGAGTAGCCGAAGCCCCGGCGGCTGAGCGGGGAAAGCTCTGGAGAATTGTGCTTTCCATCGTGCTGGTGGGTTTCATTGGCCTGGCGGCTGGGATATGGTACTGGCGCTCGAAGGCAAGCGCCGCGCAGATTGAATCCGTTGCTGTGATTCCATTCGCCAACGTGGGCGGCAACGGGGACACCGATTTCCTTGTCGATGGCCTCACCGAATCGTTAATCGCCAGCCTTGCCCACGTACCCGACTTGAAAGTGAAATCGCGCAACTCCGTCTTCCGCTACAAGGGCAAAGAGGTTGACGTCCAGAAAGTTGGGAAGGAGTTGACCGTCGATGCCTTGCTGACCGGGAGAGTGGTGCAGCACGGGGACACTATCCAGGTCAGTGCCGACCTCACTAACGTGCAGGACAATACGGAAATCTGGGGTGAGCAATATGAGAGCAAAGCCTCGGACATTATTTCCTTACAGCAGCAAATCGCGGGCGATATCGCGGGCAAGCTGCGCTCGAAATTGAGCGGGGCGGAAAAGCAGCAGGTTGCCAGGCAGGGCACACAGAACGCCGACGCCTATCAGCTCTACGTAAAAGGCCGCTACTACTGGACCAAGCGTACCAATGCCGACATCAAGACGGCAATCTCCTATTTCAATCAGGCTATCGATAAAGACCCCAGTTATGCACTGGCATACTCTGGACTGGCGGATGCTTATAACGTGCTCGGCAGTTATGGCGAGGACCCCAACGACGTCACACCCAAGGCGAGTGCGGCAGCCGAAAAGGCCCTGGAACTCGATCCAACACTCGCCCACCCGCATGCGGTTCTGGGGGGCATCAAGTTTGAATACAGTTGGGATTTTGCCGGCGGCGAGGCGGAGTTCAAGAAAGCCCTCGAACTCGATCCCAGCGATGCCACCGCCCGTCAGTGGCTTTCCGAGGGTCTTTGCGAGATCGGTGGCCGGGCGCAAGAGGCGATTGATGAAGGCAACCGCGCCCATCAGCTCGATCCCCTCTCACCAATCATAAGCGCGCAGCAAGGTCAGGCGTACACCTATGACCGTCAATTTGATAAGGCGATAGAGATATTCAAGAAAGTTATCGCTGACAACCCAACTTTCGGCAGAGCGCACGGTGAACTAGCCTATGCATATTGGGGTGCGCATAAATATCCAGAAGTAATTCAGGAATGGCTGACCGGCTCTCAATTAGAGGGCGACAAGAATTACGCTGAGGACGCTGCCGCTTCGGAGGCGGGTTTCCGCGCCGGCGGCTGGCCGGGCGCTTTGCGCAAGAACATCGAAATTTCACTCGCGCAACGCAAAGCCAAGACCGGTTATGTTTCTCCATACTCAATTGCACAGATGTATGCCGATTTGGGCGACAAGGACCACGCCTTCGAATGGCTCAACACAGCATTTCAGGAACACGATATCAGCATAATTTCTCTTCGGACCGATTTCTTGATGGATCCTCTGCGCTCCGATCCGCGTTACATCGAATTGGTGCGCAAAGTTGGCTTGCCGCAATAGGGACATTGGTACTTCTTCCCATAACTCCGCCATTGCACTATTGCACTCGTGATTCCAGAAATCGGCGCATGAGCAGAAACAAGTAATGTCCATTAACGTTTAGACAATTCTTGGCGGATGACGGGCAAAGCGGAACTTATTCCTGGCCAGAAGTCGCCTTCTGGGAAGTTGGAACTTCCACGACTATCACGTGGTTTCGATGCTGGTAGGCTTACGGCCTTTCCTCAGCGGAAGAACCGGACTCTGGGGTTTCCGGGAATCATCGCGCCCGCGACGATCACCACCACGATCACAACAGCGAGTTCCATATTGCCCTCCCGACCCGGCCTTCACCATCACAGCAGAAGTCCACAGCTTACGCACTTCTGCATGGAAAACAAGGGTACTAAGGTGGGGGCGCTGAGGTGGAATGTGGAGCCCTCCAGGAAAATTCTTGCCAGCACACTCAACACGGATCTTCGGCGTCGTTATCGCTAAAAACCTCAGCGGTGAAAGCCTCGATTGTCGCCCCCTTACGCCAGGCATCGAGCGGCAGACCCGCTTTGCGGCAGGTTTGCTCGAGAAAAGTCTCACGGCCCCAACCGTGCTCGACGGCGACCTGGGGAAGCAACAGGCCGCGGCGACCGCCAAGCGAAATGACTAAGCCGTGGCGCCCGACCTCCACCGCGTCGGGCGGAACCGGGGAGAGACGGGAAAGCGCGCTCAAAGAAACTTCCAGCCGCAGGCCTTCTTCCCTCGTTACCGGCAAGAACCGGGAGTCTTCGAACGCAGCGGCGCGGGCGGTTTCGGCCACAGCGCGATAGAGAGGCACGACGGGCGCAACATATCCGACGCATCCGCGTAGTTCACCCTCCAGGTAAAGAGTAGTAAAGACACCGCGTGGCTCCGACAGCAAAGCCGAAGCTGGTGCTTCGAGGACCAGAGGAGTTTTCCCCTGTGTCTCCGAGCCTGCCCGTTTTGCCGAAGCCCCGAGCGAAGCCGAGGGGGGAGTCGAAGGGTGTCCTCTGTGGTGAAGATCTTGGTCCTCCAGCGCGGAGAGAATTGCCTGGTGCGCGATGCCGAGCAAAATCCGGCGTTGTTCAAGAGAAAATTCTGATTCCAATTCCGAGGAAGGCGGGGTCGCGCGAACTTTTTCTCGCGCGGCGAGATTCTCAGACGGGCTTGCGGACGGTGTTGGAGACGACCTGGACATCGCGTTTACTCCGGCGGTCGAGGACAAAAGCACGGCGACGCCGCTTTTCCGACTTACGGTCGATCCGCGACCAGAAGGCGACGAAGTAGTCAGCCGCGGAAACCAGCGATAACAAAACCATGAACCAGATGGCGAGCCAGGCAATCCAATAGACGGGGAAAATATAGGTGCTGCCGAGCGGCCATTCGTGCCAACGGTGGGCGAGAATCACGGCCACGACCGAGATGATTTGCACCAGCATTTTGAACTTGCCCAGTTCGCTCGCCTGAATCGTGAAGCCTTCGGAAGCGGCAATGGAACGGAGGCCGCTAACCAGAAACTCGCGGCCAATGACCACCACGGCCATCCAGGCAGGTACGAGCGCCGGATTGAACTGCACTAGCGTGATGAAGGCCGCGGCCACGAGTAATTTATCGGCCAGGGGATCGAGCAGCATGCCCATGGTGGTGATCTGGCCGCGTTTGCGCGCGAGATAGCCATCAATGCCGTCAGTGATCGACGCCAGAATGAAAACCGCAGAAGCCAGGATTTCCCGTTGTCCGGTTTGCTCGCCCGCAAAACGCGGAGTGCAAAGAATCCAGATAAGAAGCGGGATCGCTGCGATACGAGTAAGCGTGATGGAGTTGGGAAGGTTCACGCGATGACTATGCCTGGCCCGCGGCGGCGGACACTGTGATTATCCTCTACATCGGAGGTCAAGGCAACGGACGGGAGGGTAGGGTAGTGGGCGACTTTGGATTTGCCCTCGATGAGGGCAAATACAACTTGGGTACGTTTCTCAATGCTCAAGCAGTTCATGGCCAATATTATGCTTGAGCGATCAAGAAATTAAGTGAAAAACGGGGGCTATCCAAGTCGCCTTACTGCTGGCTCTCTCGCTGAACGATAGGTTTCCTTACTGTACCGGAGATTCTTCTTCGATTCAGGCGTCTCCAGACTGTAGGTCGAACGCCTGACGACCCCAGTCCGGTGAAGGTCCTTAAGGGCTTCCTCGGCTTTCTTGAGATCCTCCGAATCAACATTCGGATTATCGGCGATGAGTTTTTCGAGGTCTATTCGTTTCGGCATCGTCTTCGGCATCGTTTTCGGCATCGTCAATAACCTCATCTCTCAACCCAGCGGTGTGAACTGGGCACGGGTCTGCACTACCCACAAATGTCTGACGGTTGAAAGATAATCCTGCAACAACCGATGATAGTCTTTGATGCAGCTCTTGAGGCCATCGTTCTTCTCAAAATCTTGGATAAGCAGCTTCAGGTCCCTTTTCAAGACGGCCATGTGGATGCCACGACCGTGGGAGTTCCATTTGTCGATTTTATTGAGCATCTTTGCAATCTCTTCGGCTCGCTTGACGCGCATTTCCTTCGTGACTTTCAGCTTCCTGGTCGCTGTCTTTTTCCAGTTCTTGAATTTGTACTTGACCAACCATTCCTTTAGCAGCGAGATCGAAAGCTCTCTGGCCTGCTCGTACATGTAGAGTTCAGCAGGATCAAAACGGTTTATTAAAAACGCTAGTTCCGCTGTCGTCAAACTGCCGCCCTGAGATTTCTTGATGAGCCGCTCATACTGTTCGAGGTATCCAAGGGCTGGTACCATCTTGTCGTCTTTTGGCACTTGCGGATCAATCGGCCCTAGTACCGAGAAGTAATCCATGTAGATTTCGTCACCGCACATCGCAAGTACAGTGCCCGCAGAGTACGCACAATCTGGAATGATGAAATCAATGATACGGTAGTGGTGTCTGAGCGTCTGAGCGATTCTCTGTCTGACTTCGATATACCCACCGCCCGTTTCCAGAAGAACGGTAAGCTTGCGCTTTTTGTGCGGGAGCGCGTCAACAGCTTCCCTGACCACTACATCCAGTCCCGACCGGATCGGAGCGCAGAGCACTAATACGTCACCACCTGTGCACTCTTCTAAGGAGCAAAGTCTTTCCTTCAACTGCTCGATAATTATGACGTTGGCGCTAGTTTTCAGAGCCATCGGATTGATGCCCCCATCGCGTTTGAGCAGCCACTCGTGCGATTTCGGAGCGCCGTGCTTCAGAAAGAAGCTTCGCTCTCGCTGGTCCACCCTTTCTACCCCCAAGTCTCCCCAGGGCGACGGCAGCCGGATTTTTCTTCGGCTTCTGCTTGCCGATAACCTTCTGCATGACCACGAAAGCCATCTCGTTAACATCCCTACTTGACTGTTTCTGTTTGCTTGACCGTTTATGCATGGCACAACTATGCCAAAGTCACGTGTATCGTGCAAGTACCGCCGTCACATTTGTAGTCACTCCTTCCGTGCTTGACCGCTCTAGCAATTTAGATGCCATTTTGGGAAAAAAGATGCCTCAAACGGGCCCACTACCTAAGGGTAGCGTCCTAATTTGGCTTTTTCTACCACGGAGTCACTGAGACACCAAGAAGGCTAATCGCTTAGCGAAGCCATCCCCTCCGAGATTCCGTTTTGCTTCTCGGCGCACTCTGCGTCTCGGCGGTGACTAATCCCTATTAGTATTGGCGTGCCTCAGTCTCGGGCAGCGGCTTTATACCCAGCAGCCTTTGCTTCGGCTTCGGTCATGAACTTCCCTTGCTTTGTCTTCCCGTACCAGCGGCCGCCTTTGTGATAGACCCGGCTTTCGGTGTTGACCCAGACCTTGCCGCTGGCCTTAGCGGCGGCAATCTCTGAACTGGAAGGTTTGCCATCCGCCGACTTGCTGGCCGTGGCGCCGGGTGCCGGAGCGACTGAAGTTGCCGGCGTTGCGGGAGTGGCCTGCGCCGCGGGTTTTGCGGGGGTGCTCGAAGTGGCCTGCGCCGTCGCTAAAGCTGGAGCTATCGCGACGATGAGCATCAGACAGAGAGTAAGCGCCCTCAGAGTTAGTTTGTTTGGAGAGTAATTCATGTTTTCCTCGCGAGGTTAAGAGGTATAGGGGCCTCCGTGACGGAGACCCCAGAAAAATGCGGCTAGGCGTAGATTCCGCGCTGGCGGATGGTATACGCCACGCGGTCGATCGCCAGCATATAGGCGGCGATACGGTTGTTTACGCCATGGGTTTCCGAGTAGCGGACAACGTCGTCGAACGCCGTAACCATGATGTCTCCCAGTCGCTCGTTGACTTCCGATTCCTTCCAGAAGTAGCCCTGACGATCCTGCACCCACTCAAAATAAGAAGTCGTAACCCCACCGGCGTTGGCCAGAATGTCGGGAATCACGAAGACTTTCTTCGCGGAGAGAATTTCGTCGGCAGCCGCAGTGGTCGGTCCATTCGCGCCCTCGGCCAGAATCTTGCATTTCACCCGGTCCGCATTGCGGCTGGTGATGACGTTTTCGGTGGCCGCCGGAATCAGTATGTCGCAGTCGGTCAGCAGGAGCTCCGCTGGATCCTGCGCTTCGGCGCCGGGGAAACCGTGAATCGTGCCGTTGCGCTGACGGAATTCCAACAACGCTTCCATGTCGATGCCGTCTTTTTTGTACAGGCCGCCATCCACCTCGAGGATGCCAGTGACTTTGTATCCAGCTTGTGCCATGAGGACGGCCGCATTCGAACCGACGTTGCCAAAGCCCTGGACGATGACACGGGTGGTGTCGCGATTCAGGCGCAGTTTCTTGATCGCTTGATCACAGACCATGAGAACGCCGCGGCCCGTGGCCTCGCGGCGACCGCGCGATCCGCCGATGTTGATCGGCTTCCCGGTCACGACCGCGGTTACAGTCTGGCGCGCATGCATGGAATAGGTATCCATCATCCAGGCCATGATCTGCTCGTTGGTGTTTACGTCGGGCGCGGGAACATCTTTTTCGGGGCCGATGAAATCGAACAACTCAGCTGTGTAGCGGCGGGTCATGCGTTCCAGCTCACCCTGCGACATGCGATGCGGATCGCAGATGATACCGCCCTTGGCGCCGCCGAAGGGAATGTTCACCACCGCGCACTTCCACGTCATCCAGCTCGCCAAGGCGCGGACTTCGTCGAGGTTCACGTCGGGCGCGTAGCGAATTCCGCCCTTGGCTGGGCCGCGCGCAATGGAGTGCTGCACCCGGTATCCGGTGAATACTTCGAGGCTGCCGTCGTCCATCTGTACGGGAATGTGAACGATAATTTCTCGGCTGGGACTGCGCAGCACCCGCCATAGCCCTTCATCGAGATTCAGTTTGTTCGCTGCCAGGTCAAAGCGGGCAGCTTGCGCCTGCCAGGGATTAGTTTCCTGCTCAAGATCCAAAGCTGTCGTCATAAAGTCTCCAAATAATTGCCCCAAAGATTGTTGCCCTTGTACACCGGGAAGCCTCGCAAAGTATATGACCGCGCCGCGGGCTAGGCAAGCGAAGGGAGTGCAAAAAAGGGAACGCGTATTTACAACGTGCGTAGAATGCGTGTACACTCATTGTGTATACAGAGAAATCGATGCCAGCCACCGGGACCAAAACCAGGAAAAATCGCGATGAGACCATCAACCTTCGTGCCAGTCGCCGGCAGAAAACGCTGATCGACCGCGCCGCCGATGCACTGGGCCGCAACCGTTCCGACTTCATGCTTGAAACCGCTTGCCGGGAAGCCGAAGCCGTCCTGCTCGACCGCCGCTATTTCGCCTTGTCGGCCGAGGAATTCAGGCGCTTCACGTCGATGCTGGATAAGCCTCCGGCAAGCAGCACAAGGCTGCGGCGTCTGCTGAAGACGAAAGCTCCCTGGGAACAGTAAGTGGGAACCATGAGCCGCAGCGAGCAACCGCTGAGCGCGCCCGAAAAGCTGCGCGCGGCTCACGATCTCTCAAAATTCGATTGTGGAGAGCCGACGCTTGACGACTGGCTGCGCCGGCGCGCGCTGCCTAATGAGGAGAGCGGCGCCTCGCGTACGTACGTAGTCTGCGCGGGGCAGCAGGTCGTCGGCTACTATGCTCTGGCGGTTGGCGCTGTGACGCATGCGGAAGCACCGGGCCGGGTCCGGCGCAACATGCCCGAGCCGGTGCCGGTCATGATCATCGGCCGCTTGGCCGTTCATCAAGGCTATCAGGGGATGAAGATCGGGCCGGCACTGCTCCGCGATGCGGTTTTGCGAACCTTGCAGGCCGCGGAGATCGCGGGTGTCCGCGCGATTCTGGTGCACGCGATTTCCGAGCGGGCGCGGCAGTTCTACGAAGATTGCGGCTTCATTGCTTCTCCGATGGACCCGATGACCCTGATGATTACGGTGGCTGAAGCGGCAAAGGCGTTCGCCAAAAATTGATATCTGCCCCGTAGAGACGGGGCTTGCCCCGTCTCTTCCCGTTCAGCATACTAATCGTGCGATCCTAAGCGCTGCTAAAAAACATATGGTCCGTCCCGACTACAAAGAGTTCGTCCGGCTGTCGCGCAGCGCCACGCTGGTTCCGGTGGCGAAGTCGATCTCTGCCGACCTGCTGACGCCGGTTTCGGCCTTTCTCGCCGTAGCCGAGGGCGAACCCGATGCGTTTCTACTTGAGTCGGTCGAAGGCGGAGAAAAAATCGGACGCTACACATTTCTGGGCGTGCGCCCGTTTTTGCGCCTGGAATCGCGCGGCTCGGAAATCACTATCGAACGCAGCCGTAAAGTCGAGCGGCGCACGGGAAATGTTTTCGAGGTCATCAAGGAACTCTTGCAGCAACATCGTCCCGCGGCGATGGAAGGCCTGCCACCATTCACGGCCGGCGCAGTCGGCTATTGCTCTTATGACATTGTGCGGCGGCTGGAGAATATAGGAACGCACGCCTCCGATGACCTGAACGTCCCCGACTGTGTGCTGATGTTTTTCGATCGCGTGCTCGCCTTCGATCACCTGCGCCACCAGATCCACATTGTCGCGTCGGCGGACGTGACGCGGGAAGCGCCCAAGGCGGCCTACGAGCGCGCCGTGAAAGATATAGCGCGCATCGAGAAGAAACTCGCCGCGGGCTGGAAGCCGGCACACTGGCGGAAAGCAAGCACGCAGTCCAAACTCGCAACCTCAAAATTGAAGACGCGGGCGCGCACTCCGAAAGCGAAGTTTATGGAAAGCGTTCGCCGGGCCAAGGAGTACATCGCTGCCGGCGATATTTTCCAGGTCGTGCTGTCGCAGCGCTGGGATTTCGAGCCGGGAGTCGCTCCACTCGATCTCTATCGCGCGCTGCGCACCGTGAATCCGTCGCCGTATATGTATTTTCTGCGCTTCGGCGGCGCAAAAGGTTCCGCGGGAATGCACGTGCTTGGCTCCTCTCCCGAAATGCTGGTGCGTGCCGCGGGAGAAGGACGAAAACTCGATTACCGTCCCATTGCCGGAACGCATCCGCGTGGCCGCGACGAAGCCGAAGACGCTGCGCTCGAAAAGAAAATGCTCGCCGACGAAAAAGAGCGCGCCGAACATGTGATGCTGGTCGATCTCGGACGCAACGATCTGGGCCGCGTCAGCGAATATGGCTCTGTGAAAGTTCGCAACCTGATGTACGTGGAGCGTTACTCGCACGTGATGCACCTGGTATCCGCGCTCGAAGGCCGCCTGCGTCCGGAACTCAACGCCATGGATGCCTTTGCCGCGTGCTTTCCGGCGGGAACGCTAAGCGGCGCGCCCAAGGTTCGCGCCATGCAAATCATCGAAGAACTGGAGCCGACGCGACGCGGAGTATATGGCGGGTCGGTGCTCTACGCCGATTTTGCCGGTAATCTGGATTCCTGCATTGCGATTCGCACCGTGCTCATGAAAGGCAAGCAGGCGTACTTGCAGGCAGGCGCGGGAATCGTGGCCGATTCCGATCCGCAGCGTGAGTTTGAAGAAACGGAGAACAAAGCACGAGCTGTGCTCCGGGCTGTGGAAATGGCGCGGGGCAGCGGATGACCCTGATAGACTGGAGCAAAGGGCGTGTCGCCGGTGTCTAAAGGTTCGTATGCGTGTCTCCCTCCCGCTGACGCTGATTTTCATCTTGTGTTTTTGCTGTCACCCTTCGGCCGCTCAAGCCGCTCCCGGCCGCTGCGTATGGCTCCCGACTGATATTCCGCACTCCGACGCGTTGCGTGGCGTTTGCGAATACTCCATCAGCGTGCCGGTGAAGATGCCGAATTTCGTCTGCGAAGAGGCCGCCTCGCGCTACAACGGCAGCCGCCGGGCACTTACTGATCTGATCTCGGCGTCGGTGAGATATGAAGATGGGAATGAATCCTACAGCGATGTCAAGGTGAATGGCAAGCCGGTGTCGACGGAGATGGCGCAATCTTCCGGCCTTTGGTCGACGGGGGAGTTCGGCAGCAATAATCTCCGTTCCATCTTCGAGCCCGAGAATCAGGCGCGATTCGACTTCGGTCGAGAGAGCACATTGGGTGAGCACTCCGCGTGGGTGTTTACTTACCACATTGCCCAACAACATCTCCCTTTGTGGCGTATACACGTCGGGAATTCCGTCGTAGCTCCGCCTTACCAGGGCGAGGTGTGGGTCGACCAGAAAACGGGTGAGGTGCTTCGTTTCCGGTCGATTACGGAGAACATTCAAGCAGGCTTTCCTCTGACGGGCGCGGAGCTTGAGATCGACTATGACAGCGTGGCATTTTCGGACGGCTCCTCGTTTCTGTTGCCGACTGACGTTACGGCAACGGCCGAAGATCCGCGTGGAGAGTCTGGACGGAATGTCGTTCGTCTGAGGAATTGTCATAGGTTCGGGGCAAAGGCGCGCATCGTCGCGAACGCAGACATCACCCCTCCTGGAACGGAGTCGGCGGCGCAGGTTGCGCCCACTCTCGACTCCCTGCAGAAGGACTTGACTGAGAATCGAGCCATCTTCGCTGCCATTGGCGAACAGGCGTTTCAGGAAAATGCAGCGAGGCTGAAAGCCGAGCAGGAGCAAATGCAGCAGCAGATGACGGACGCGGCAACCGCCTCGGCTCTGGCGAGAATGTCGGCTCTGCGCAGTCAGCAACCGAGTGAGCAACTAAAGATACAGGCCGAGCAGCAGCCGGCCATCAACAGCGCGCCCGCGCTTTCCGACCTCCCGGCGCTGACCACGCTCAAAGTCAACGTGAATCTGGTGCCGGTCAGCGTCGTTTTACGGGATGCGCAAGGACATGCTGTCGGCAACTTCGTCAAAGATAATTTCCGGCTCTTCGACGAAGGCAGGCCGCAGGTCATCACCCGTTTTTCAGTCGAGTCAGCCCTGCTCAGCGTCCTGAGCACGAGAGCCGACACAACCGCACCGGTTAGTTCCGCAGGTACAGTTCAGCCGGACTCGAGCCAAACTCATCCCGCTGCGCCAGAACGCGATACAGCTTATCTTTTTGACGATGTCCACACGACCCTGGCGGAACTGGCTAGCGCACGCGATGCCGCCGTGAGGCATCTCGGTTCGTTGCGTGCGGAGGAGCGCGCTGCCGTCTTTACCATCTCGGGCACAGTGGTTGTCGATTTCACCGATGACCGCGAGAAATTGCTGGCCGGTGTGCGCAATCTCAGGCCTCACTCGACCATTCCTGAGAACGATTGTCCGCCAATCAGCCATTACATGGCAGACCTCATGCTCAACCAGCATGACCCGGACGCTGGCAGCATTGCCGTCCAAGAGGTCGAGGATTGTGCTTTGCGTTCGCTCGGTTTTTCCAGTCCGCAGGCGGGACGGATCGCAGCGGCGAAGGCGATCGAGGTGCTCGACGCCGGAAACGCGGAAAGCAAGAATGCCCTCGCTGTCCTAAACGGTGTGATCCGCAGGACTGCCTCGATGCCCGGCCAGCGCACCATCGTGCTGGTTTCGCCGGGCTTTCTTGCGCTCACCCCGGAGACGCATGAAGACGTGATGAAAATCATCGACGTCGCCGTGCGCGCGGGAATTATCATCAACACGTTGGACGCAGAGGGACTGGTGGCGGCCAGATTCAGCGGCAGCTCCACCGACCTGGAGGGCAGCCAGTTTCACACCGCCGAAGCTGAGGCACGACGCGGCGTGATGCTCGATTTTGCCAGCGGTACTGGCGGGATTTTCTTCCACAACAACAATAATCTGGATGAGGGCTTCCGGCGCACGGCGGATGTTCCTGAGTTCGTTTATGTTCTGGGTTTTTCGCCGCAGAAGCTTGACGGCAAGTTTCACAAGCTGAAGGTCACGTTGAACAGTGCGTCGAGGTTGGAGTTGCAGACACGCCGCGGCTACTACGCAGTCAAACCGACGGCCGCGGACTAGAGGTTTTGGGGTGTGTACGACTTCACTGTTTGCTGAAAAATTCGATTTGCGCCGCTCGGCCCCTGACGGGGCATCTCAATTAAAGGCCTTGTGGCATCGCTAAAGCGATGCCCTGATACGAAACACGCCCGGCCTGCACATGACGCCGTTACGCATCACACCTTCAGCAATTCCCATCCCAGCGCAATTCCGTTCGAGATGTAATCGCGCGCCGAGCCTTCGCCCACGTGCATGGCCAACATTTCAGCAAAAGCGCGTGGGCTTGTCTGAAATACCTGCATGGTGCGCCGCCGCAGATGACTGTGTTTCGCGATGAATAGCATCAAACGAGCCATCATGACAGGACGGCGAAGCAGCGCGCGATGACCCTTTTGGTAGCGAGCGAGGTCTCCGCTCGCCAGACAGTCGCCGAGCAGTACGGCTTCGCGAAACGCGAGGCACAGACCTTCTCCCGTGATGGAGTCGACTCCGCCCGACGCGTCGCCGACGAGCACGGTTCGGCCGCGATACACGCGCCGCAGTTTTCGCGTCACGGTGATCGCGCCTCGTTCGCTGGAAGCGAGCTCGGCATCCTTGAGGCGTGCGTAAAGTTCCGGAAATTCCCGAAGCACGTCGTCCGTTCGCGTCCCCAACCGCAACTTCGGGTTCGACGAGATCAGCGCCACGCCAACTTCGTCACGGTTGACGGGCGTGACATACACCTGGCAGCGACGGCCCCAGTACAGTTCAACGGAGTCCGCCCAGGGCGCGACACGGTAGTGTCGCCGGAAGCCGAAGCGATGGTTCTTATTCTCGCGGGTGCCCGGTTCGTGCGAATCTAGTTTGGCCCATCCGCGGACGCGGGAACTGATGCCATCAGCGCCTACCACCCAGCGCGCACGCACCAATTCTCCAGCCACGAGCGCGCCCTCCGGATGAAGACCGTTGACCGGCGCCTGCCATCGCATCTGCACGCCACATGCGGCGGCGTGATGCAACAGGATTTGATGGAGGCGGGTGCGCCGGATTCCGTACGCTGTGCCGCGAGGAAATTGCGCCTCGGCCTTCACTCCGTCGCTCACAAAACGAATACCGCGGAAGGGATACGCTTCGCCTTCGTGAATGGTGACACCGAGAGTGCGCAGAGCTTCGACTCCATCCGGCATCAATCCCTCGCCGCAAGTCTTGTCAATCGGAGGAACGGCGCCATCGGCCACGATCACGCTGAAACCGTGTTGGCGCGAGGCGATGGCCGTCGCCAAGCCGGCGGGCCCGCCGCCGACTACGAATACATCGCACGAATTCGGAAAGCTGTTCACAGTTTGCGTACAAAGTTTCAAAGTTTCAAAGACTTGCTACGGGCTAGGGCACCGTCCGGTTTCCCTGAAACCTTGAAACCCTGAAACTTTGAAACCTGTCTCTTCCTACCATTCCAGCAAAACGAATTCCGAGCAGAAGCCCGGACCCATCGCAGCGAGCAACCCAATCGTGCCGGGCGCGGGTCGGCGATTCTTCATGACTTCTTCGAGCACCACCAGCACCGAAGCCGACGACAGATTGCCCGTCCGGCGCAGGCATTGCCACGAAACGTCCAACTCGCCATTTTTCAATCCGAGAGCGTCGGCGGTCGCTTCCAGAATCTTCGGGCCGCCGGTATGCAGCACCCAGTTGCCAATGTCGGAGCGAATCAATCCGCGCTCGGCCAGAAAGTCGTCGAGATCGTGCGCCAGATTTTTTCGAACCAGGTCAGGAATTTCGCGCGAGAGCACAATGCGAAAACCTTTTTCCGACACGTCCCAGCCCATCATTTCTTCGGTGTTCGGATAGAACACGGAACGGGTCGCGAGAATGCTGGGGCCGGAAGGTCCGCTCACCGCGTCAGCACCGGCCACGATCACTGCAGCCGCGCCGTCGCCGAACAGTCCGGACGAAATCAGGTTGGCCATCGAGATATCCTCGCGCTGCAGGGTGAGCGAGCAGAGTTCGACCGACAAGACGACCGCAACCTGATCGGGATAAGCGCGCACATAATCGGCGGCGCGCGAAATGGCGGCTGCTCCCGCCACACAACCCAACCCAAAAATCGGGACGCGGCGAATGTTCCGGCACAACCCCATCTGGTTAATCAGCAGCGCGTCAATCGATGGGCTGCTAATTCCGGTCACCGAAGCAAAAAAGAATGCGCCTAGATTGCGGCCATGCAAACCCGCGCCCGCCAGCGCGCCGCTTACCGCTTTTT
Source organism: uncultured Acidobacteriaceae bacterium (assembly GCA_963785265.1). GTDB lineage: Bacteria > Acidobacteriota > Terriglobia > Terriglobales > Acidobacteriaceae > Acidiflorens. The sequence goes on from CAWAUN010000003.1 coordinate 130,229, forward strand.
CGCCCAACTCCTTGGCGGTACGAATCCAGTGACGATTCGCCTCGCCCCAGGTTTTCATTTTCAGATATTCTTCTTTGGGAAGCGCGAGGAATCGCCCGTCGACGCCAACATGGCGATGCAAACGCCGCAACACGTTCGGGTTCTCGATCTGATCGCCCCAGTATTCCTGCAGGGCCGCCAGCAGCATCTCCTGGGAGTAGTAATGCTGGGGAAACGCACTGGCCGCGCTGACAATTCGCATAGTTGTTCCCCCTCCCAGACCCCGGGCACGTTGCCTGAAATTGTATGCTGGTTCGGAGAATTTGGATGCGAATGGTAAAGTTGAAATTGTAAAAACTAGGTAAACACAGGATCAACCAGTGAAATTCTTCGTCGGACTGCTCCTCGGCTTGCTCATCGTGCCCTTCGGGCTTTATCTGTATATGACTGGCGGCAGCGCTCCCGTTGCTACCACTGATTCCGACATGCCCTTCGAAAATTACTTCGCGCACAAGGCTTTGGATGCGCGCATCGCGAAAGACATGCCGAAGACCGTCCCCGTCCAGCCGACGGAAGCAAACTACCTGGCGGGCGCCGACCTTTACAAGCAGCATTGCGCGGTTTGCCACGGCTTGCCGCTGACACCGAAGAGTGCGATTGCGACGGGCATGTATCCGCATCCCCCGCTGCTGTTCGAAGGGAAAGGCGTAACCGACGATGAACCCGGCGAAAGCTACTGGAAGATCTTCAACGGCATTCGCCTGAGCGGCATGCCCGGCTTCAGTAAATCGCTTTCGGAAACCCAGATGTGGCAAATTGCGCTGCTGGTAGCGAATGCCGACAAACTGCCCGCGTCGGCAAAAGCGTCGCTGGTAGCGCCGCCCGCGCCGAGCATGCCGACGGCCAGCGCGCCGCCGGTTGCGACTCCGCCCGCGACAACGAATCCCGCGGCGCCGCCGAAGTAAGAGACGTTCTTTGTAGTGCCTTGCTTTCACGACCGTACAGAGAAGTTCGACGTTGCTGATTTTGGGTGGCGCAGCGGTTCACCGCTGCGATAACTGACTTGCTTTTGATCGACGCCTTTTAGCCTCTGAGGTTACCAGCAACGGTTGATTGATCCACTCAGCGCTAACTCCCCAGCCCCGTGTCGCGCTATCGTGTACACATGGCGTTTGGCCGTCCCAGAAAACTTTTCACCGAGGCGGAACTCTACGACTACGCCGTGGGTGCGCTGGCGCGCCGTATGCGCTCGGTCGCAGAACTTAAGCGCCTGTTGCGCAATCGCGTCGAGGCCGATACGGAAATCGGCAAGACGCTGGTGGAACTGATTGTCGTTCGCCTGAAAGACCAGGGCTATCTCAACGATGCCAAGTACGCGGCGGCTTTTTCATCCTATCGCCGCGACAACGAGAAGTTCGGGCGCATGCGAGTCGTCAACGATCTGAAGGCCAAGGGAGTTCACGGCGAGGTCATCGAGAAAGCGGTTTCTTCCGTCTATGACGACGTGAAAGAAGAAACCCTGGCGCGCGCTTACATCCGCCGCAAGCGCCTGCGCAAGCCCAAGGACGGAGATCGGAAACAAGCGGCCCGCATCTTTCGCAACCTGATGCGCGCCGGATTCAGATCGAAAACCATCTTCACGATCCTGAAAAAATGGGACGTGGATGAAGAAACTCTCACTGCATTGGAGAGCGAGACGTCGGAAGCGTAGGAACTCTGAAACCTTGAAACTCTGAAACTTTGAAACCTGGGTTGTTGCTTCCCTCGCCGTCCTCTGATAGAACTTCTCAGTTGAAAAACTCATTAATTCCTTTTGGAGGAACCATGAAAACGAAGTTGTGTGTGAAGTTCTGTGTACTGGTCGCGTCGGCGCTGTTGGCTCTGACGGCATTCTCGTATGGCCAGGACGCGATGAAGAAAGCCGCCGACGACACGGGCAAAGGCACCAAGACCGCCGCCAAAGACACGGCGCACGCCACCAAGGTCGCTGCCAAGGATACCGGCAAAGGCACCGAAAAAGTCGCCGACAAAACGGCCGATGCTACCAAAACCGCCGGCAAGGATACCGGTAAAGGCGTAGCCAAAGGCGCCAAGGCGGTGGGTAAGGGCGTAAAGAAAGGCGCCGAGAAAACCGGCGACGAAATGAAGAAGTAGTGCAGTTGAGTTCGTTCGAGGGACGGGCGTCCTCGCCCGTCCCGTTGCATCGCGGAAGCAACGGGCTTTCGCCTTCGCCCATCCTGTCGCCACGCTGTGGTGAAGCTTTGCCTTTCGTTTAGAATTAAGCTTCATGCTCACAGGCAACGAAATTCGCCGCAAGTTCCTCGACTTCTTCATTGCAAAAGGACACCGCGAGGTGCACTCCTCGTCGCTAGTCCCGGCCAACGACCCGACGCTGCTCTTCACCAACGCCGGCATGAACCAGTTCAAGGACGTTTTCCTCGGCCTCGAAAAGCGCGACTACAACCGCGCCACGACTTCGCAAAAATGCGTGCGCGCCGGAGGCAAGCACAACGATCTCGAAAACGTCGGCTTTACCAATCGTCATCACACGTTTTTCGAGATGCTGGGAAATTTTTCCTTTGGCGACTACTTCAAAAAAGACGCCATCGCCTATGCCTGGGAACTGATCACGTCGCCGGATTGGTACGGCATCGACAAATCGAAGCTCTACGTCACGATTTTTGAGGGTGCCAGTATTCCGCACGCTGACATTCCTCGCGATGACGAGGCAGAGCGCCTGTGGCGTGAGGTAGGCGTTCCGAAGGAACGCATTTTCGCGATGGGGATGACAGACAATTTTTGGCAGATGGGCGATACCGGCCCGTGCGGCCCCTGCAGCGAGATTCATTACGATATGGGTCCAGCTGCCAGCGATCAGGGACACACCGATTGCGCTTTTACTTGCGACTGCGGGCGTTACGTAGAGATCTGGAACCTGGTCTTTATGCAGTACAACCGCTCAGTCAGTATTCAAAACGGCGTCGCCGTCTATGGATTCGTGGAGCTCCCCAAGCCTTCGATCGATACAGGAATGGGGCTGGAGCGGCTAGCGGCTGTGTTGCAGGGCGTGATATCGAACTACGATACAGACCTGTTCACACCACTGATCAGTCGAGCTTCAGGTCTGGTTAGGATGAATCGAGCCGATTTACTCACCGAACTCGGGCAAGAGTTTCACGATAAGAACAAAGCCGGATCGCTGAGAGTAATCGCCGATCACTCTCGCGCCGCGACCTTTCTGATTTCGGACGGAGTAATTCCGGCGAACGACGGTCGCGGCTATGTTTTACGCAAAATCATCCGCCGCGCTATAACGCACGGAAGATTACTCGGCCAAGAAAAGCCATTCCTGCACAAGATGGTCTTCGAGGTGCGCGACTTGATGCACGACGCGTATCGAGAATTGAACGAATCGGCGGAGCGCGTGTCCAGGGTCATATTGGCTGAGGAAGAGCGATTTGGACACACCCTAAGAGTCGGATTAGATGGCTTACGAGAAGGCTTACGTGGGCAAAACCTAATCCCGGCTAGCGAATTCAAGGAGCTTAGTCAACGAAATCCCGGAGCAACCCCGGCGCAATGGCAAAAGTTAACGGGTGGTCGACTGCGACATTTTGACGGGCATGTAGCGTTCTACTTCACTTCTACTTTTGGGATGCCCCGCGACTTCATTGAGGACTTTTGTAGAGACAATGACGTTGAATTCGACAGCCGTGGCTATGACGAAGCTCTCGCGGAAGAGCAGGCTCGCGCTCGCGCTTCATGGAAAGGCGCGGTCAAGCAGACGGCGAACCCTGCTTACCAGCAACTTCCGAAGTCTGACTTCGAAGGCTACCGCCAGACGCGCTCGGACAACTGCGAAGTGCTCGCCATCATCAAGGGCGGCCAAGGCGCACAGGAACTCAAGCCCGGAGACTCGGGCGAGATCATTCTCGACCACACTCCGTTCTACGCCGAATCCGGAGGGCAGGTGGGCGATCGCGGATGGCTCTACTCCGACGACCACAACACCATCGTCGCCGAAGTGACTGGATGCTACTACCCAGTTCAGGGCGTTCGCGCCCACCAGGTCACAGTCAAGCAGCCAATTCGCATCGGCCAGAAAGTCGATGCCGTGGTCGACACCGCGATTCGTGAAGCTACCATGCGCAATCACACGGCGACGCATCTGCTCCAGGCCGGCCTGCGAGAAGTCCTCGGCAAGCACGTGAAGCAGGCGGGATCGCTGGTCGCTCCCAATCATCTCCGCTTCGATTTCTCGCACTTCACTGGAGTCGCCGAGGAAGAGCTGCAAGATATCGAAGACATCATCAACAAAGAAGTTCTGCGCAACGAAAAAGTAGAGATTGTCGAAAATGTCCCGATTGATGTGGCGATCAACGAGTATCACGCGATGGCGCTCTTCGGCGAGAAGTACGGCGACAAGGTGCGCGTGATCAAGATTGGAGATTTTTCCACCGAACTCTGCGGCGGCACGCACACCGGCGCGACCGGCGAGATCGGCCTGATCAAAATTCTCAAAGAAGGCAGCGTGTCGTCGGGCGTGCGCCGCATTGAGGCCGTGACCGGAGAAGGTTCGCTGCGCCACTTCCGCAAAGATCACGAACTGGAAAATGTTGTTGCCGCGCTGACCACGCACTCGGAATCGGAGTCTCCGGCCGAGGCGTTAAAACAAGAACTCGAAAAGAAAGACGCGGAAATTAAACGTTTAGCGCGCGAACTCGATCAGGCGCGGATGAAGTCCGCATCGTCGAGCACGGCCAACATCGGCGAAAAAGTCAGAGAAGTTCGCGGCGTCAAAGTGATCACCCACCGCGTCGACAATCTCGAACGCGCGCAGATGCGGACGCTGGTCGATCAACTGCGCGACAAACTCGGCTCTGCCGTAGTGGTGCTGGGCTCGGCCTCGAATGGCAATGTCTCGCTGATCGTCGGCGTAACCAAAGACCTCACCGCCCGCATTCAAGCCGGAAAAGTCATCGGCCCCGTGGCGCAGAAGGTCGGCGGCAAAGGCGGAGGGCGTCCGGACCTGGCCGAAGCGGGCGGCAAAGATGCCGCGGCGCTGGACTCGGCGCTGAGTGAGGCATACAGCGTCGTGGAGTCGCTGTTGGGGTAGAGCTTCTCTCCCGGCGCGGAGGGAACTCTCAGGGGTCCGCAATGGACGATCGCATACGATTTATCGCGCACAAGGGCAAGCACATTTTGCAGCTGGATTTTTCCCACGCCAACGCCCAAGAGATGCAGCTTCTGCTGGAGTACGCGCGGGTCACCGTCGCAAAGCACGGGCACGAATCGCTAGTCACGCTCGCCGACTTCACCGGCTCCACCGTGGATCACGCAGTTGCCACCAAAATTAAAGAGGTGCTGACCCTCGACCGTCCATTTGTGAAAAAGACGGCATGGGTCGGATCGGAAAGCATCCCGAACGCCTTCATGGAAAACTTCCAGAGTTTTTCCCAGCGCAAGATTGCGACCTTCAAAACGCGGGAAGAGGCGATGGACTGGCTGGTAACGGAATAGTTCAGCTTCTCCACTTCAGCGTCACCGGCCCCGTCATCGGATGACGAAACTCGCCGCCATTCTTCTTCACTTCGAGCAGGGCGCTCTTCAACGCGAAATACCACTTCGCGGGGCGGTCGGCGTCGTCGATCAGCATAAGATGCGGGTTGTGCTTCAAGCCTTCGGATTGCAGCTCCATGGTGCGGCGATCCTGCTCCACAAATTTTGCGAAAACAAATTTCAGCAACTCGGGACCGAAAGGAATCCAGCGAAACAGGTTCCAGGCAGCGACAACATCGATGCGGCACTCGTTGCGCGTGATGGGAGTGACAGTGGTCAGGCTCGAAAACCAGTATTTGCCGGCGCGAATGATTTCAGAGCGCAGGTTGGGCAAGACGAAATCGATAGTCGTGGTGATCGAATCGGCGTCGGCATAGAGCCGCAGAAGCTTGTACGGAGCGCTGTTCGAACTCGGCGTGTGCGCGCTCATGCGAAATCCGTAGGGAATCGGTTCGAAGTTTTTCTGCTTCTCGTGGATTGAACTCTGCGTGCGCCACCACCACGCTTGATGAACAAACGGACCGTGCGCAGGATCCATCAATCCGATGATGCCGTGGTCGACAGAGCAAGGCAGGTCGGCGGTGAGATAGGCAAGTTTGTAATGCTCGCTGAATTTTGGAATCTCGGGCGAAGGAGACGGAGCGAGCACGGGCTTCGAGAATCCAGCGCCCGCTGGACCCGGATCGGGAACGTAGACCCAGATAAAATCGTCGCGTTCTTCGCAAGGATAGCTGCCCGCGTAGATGCGGTCGACTTTAAGATTTTGCTCAGGCACGAGCGACGGGATCAGCTTGCACTGGCCGGAATGGGCATCGAATCTCCAACCGTGGTACGAACATTCGATTTGTTCGCCGTCGAAGTGTCCGCAGGAAAGCGGCATGCCGCGATGCGGGCAGGCGTCGCGCAGGGCGAAGGCTTGGCCTTGCCGGTCGCGCCCTATCACCAACGGCTGTTCGAGCAGCAAGGTTTTCGCCAGCCGCCCGCGGTGCAGTTGACCTGCGGGCAGCGAACGATACCAGAACCCGAAGAGTATGAGCGCATCGGGCGTTTGCGACTGGAGTGGGGAGTCGTCAGGCATAATCGCGAGCTGGGAACAGGTGAGGATACCGCAGCGGACGCAAAAGCAAAACCTTTAACGCAGAGAGCGCGGAGGGAACAAGCGCAGAGGACGCAGAGAAAATCAGAACCGGGGCGAACCTAGTCCCGATGGCCGGGACGCAAGCGCGTTCTCAACTGGAAGAAGGCTTCGCAAGCTACGCCGGGTTGTTCGATATGGGCAAGGAAGAGCTTCCGCAGCGCGGCGGTGGTCAGGCGGCCTTCGAGATAGGCGTCGTAGAGATCGTTCCCGGTGAGATATCCGAGTTGCTCGGCGATGTATTCGTACTTGCGGCCGGTGCAGGCCGGAGCTTGCGTGCAATCAAGATTCCCGGCGCGATGTTGGACTAGAAAATCGAGAGCATCGACGGCATCGGCAAAGGGAAGCGCGGTCTGGTGTTCGAGGTCTTCGCGTGTCACGTCATACAAATCCGCCAGATCGCTATCGCGGAGCGCGGGGCGCGCAGGGTACAGGATGCGCGATCCGAAAAATGCCAGCGCGTGTTCAACGACGGTTGCGTAGAACGCGTCGTCTCGATCCAGCGGTTTAGCCCCCTGCACCACGCGAGCCTCGGGAGTCCGGCCGTTCGAAAGATTCGGCAAGCCGCGGCAAGCCTGATGAAGGAAGCGGGTAGCATCCTCGGCACACGAGGTCATCTGAAACTGGCGTACGTACACGGCGTTGATGGGCGTGAGGTAGACGCTGCCGCGCTCGCGCACCTGGCGGAGGAGCGACCGGCGGCGTTCCGCAGTGAATCCCTTGCGCGATAGCAGGCGGCGCAACAACGCGTCGGAACTGCGTGAATAGACTTCGGGCATGAGGTCCACCAGAAGTTTAGGCTGCGTCGTATTGTGCGGAGAATACTGGTTGATGCCGAGAAAACGCACCATGCCGTCGATCAGGTTGTAGAGGGTCGGGCCGAGATCGGGCACGCTGCGGTCATGATCGCTGCGTCCCCAACGGTCGAGACAGAGCCGGTAATTCTCGTATTTCTCGAGCGGCGTAGCGTTGAAGACGCAAAGAACATGTTCGCGCGCGTCTTTGCGGACCTCATTGCTGACTTCGACGGCCTCGACCTGATCGCGGGCTTCTCCGGCGGCGTGCCAGTATAAGGCGTCGACGTTCTGCAGAACGATGAGGGTCGGTTCCGCGGGAAGGCGCCGCTGCAGCACTGCGGGCAGATGTTGAGGCGCGAGATGGGACTCGCCGAACAAGACAAGAATGAGCGCGTCAGAATGTTGGCCGCGGAGAGCGGCAATCTTGTCAGCGGCGTGGCGGTCACGTGCTCCAATTTTGCGCAGATCTTCGCGGGGCATGCAATCGAGCCCGCAGATCGTCGCTCCATGGTCGCGCGCGGCCGTGAGCAATTCATAAAATGGAGCCCAGTCGTACCCCCAGTCAAGTTCGAAACGGATGCGCTGGCGCAGTTCTTCTTCGTCAATCTCGCCGCGGAGCCATTCGTCGAGAATATGCTGATCGCGCGAAAAAATAGTTTCGAGTCCTAACACCACGTGGCGTTGATGGAAATCGTAATCGCGCAGCAGTGCGGCCAGATAGCGCTGCGAATTCGGCAGCGCATGGTAATCGCCGACCAAAACGGTTCCGGCCTTGGCAATTTCCTGACGTACCTCGGTCGCGGTGATGACTCTCTGATAAGAGCGGTAGGCCTCACGAAAATCGCGAAGATATTTGCGTCCGGCGGCGGGATCGACGGCGCGAATCTCACGCTCAACGCTGGCAATGGCGTGGCGTTGGGCGGCACTGCGCCGCGATCGTAGGATGCCGGTGGTTGCCATAAATCGGTCGTTGGTCGCTAGTCTCTAGTCGTTCGCTATTCGCCTTCGCTACGGAATCACACAATCGCAAAATCAGAAATTACAAGTCATCAGCCTTCCCCCGCCTTGACTTGCTTTTCCCGCATCCCTATCCTCAGCTTCGAGGCCGCTTGTTAGATGCCTCTTGGAGCCCTCACAGTGCCACTGCTCGCGCCGGAAAATTTAACAGTCGCCACCACGGGCGCCAGCGGTTCGCTGTTTCTGAAGCACTTTCTACTGGCCGTCGAACGCGATTCTCGGGTGAAGACCGTAAACTTCATCGCTTCTGACAGCGCTTTGCGGGTCCTGGCCGAGGAACTCTGTGTCGAAGGCCGCTCTGATCTCCTACGTCAAATCATCGGCGCGCCTTCGGCAAAGATTCAGCAGCAGTCCAACGCCGATATCGGCGCCAACGTGGCCAGCGGGTCGTATCCTTCCGACGCGATGGTCGTGATCCCATGCAGCGTCGGAATGCTCGGCCGCATTGCCAACGGCACTGCCTCGCACCTGATCGAGCGCGCCGCCGATGTCACTCTCAAGGAGCGTCGGCCGCTCGTGCTCTGCATCCGCGAGGCGCCGCTCAACAAAATCCACATCCGCAACATGTCGCTGGCGGCCGACGCAGGCGCGACCATCTTTCCGCTGATCCCAACTTTCTATAACCATCCGTCGAGCCCCGATGCCATGGCACACGAATTCGCGAACCGGGTGCTGGCGCACATAGGACTGCCCCAACCGGATGCATACCGCTGGAAAGCCTGAACCCAGTTCTCAGTTCTCAGTTCTCAGAAAAACCTATGTTCCCGCGGTTCCAAAGGCTTTACTGAGAACTGGGAACCGGGACTGAGAACTTTCTGAAAGATCTACGACTTGGGGGGACTTTGGGGGAAAGCCCTTCCTGCCTTGCAGGATTAAGTTCAGTTTAGGAAATGGGCAGTGACGAAGGTAGGTATCTGGCGGGCATGTACTGCGAGTATTCGACCGCCGCGAGGTGGGGTTCCGTTTCCGCTATAGTAGCTTTGTGCAACTAGCCGGCCGGAATTTGGAAGGCCCATCCGCACTCGCTCAGCTTTTCGAGAAAAGCGGCGTGATGGAGACTCTGGTCTGCGCAGTTACCTTTCTCGCCTATCTGAGCACACTTTCGTTCGGCTTCATTTACGACGACAAACCCGTGATCGAGGACAATCCTGTAATCCGATCCTGGGACTTTTTGACTCATTACTTGCTGCCTCAGGCTTCTGCCAGTGTCGAACAACCCGCGGGCGGAAGCTTTTATCGGCCTATCTCGGTTCTGTGGCTGCGCCTAAACTACGTCATCTTTGGTCTGAACCCGGCGGGCTGGCACTTCGCCCTGCTGGCCGGCCATGTTCTCATGACGTACCTCGTCTTTGTGGTAGTGGAAAAGTTGAGCCGTCGCAGTACCGCGTCTCTGGCTGCCATTCTCTTCGGACTGCATCCCGTTCACACGGAAAACGTTGCCTGGCTCTCTTCCGTGAACGACTTGTTGATGTCGGTGTTCGTGCTCGCCAGCTTCCTTGCGTACCTCAAGTTTCGCGAAGGCAGAAAGTCAAAGTTGTGGATGGCAGCATCCCTCGTTTTGTTCCTGGCGGCGCTGCTCTCGAAGGAGCCCGCTGCGGTTTTTCCGTTTTTGATTTTTGCTTTCGCGCTGATCTTTGGGCGTTCGCGCCCCGCTGAAGCTGCAACCCCGGCTTGGTCATCTTTCAAAGACAGTCTCAAAGAAGGCCTCGTCTCTATTCCTTATTTCGTGGTCCTTGCAATCTTTCTGGCTGTTCGCAAGTCGATGCTTCATGGGGCGGCGCAATCTCTAACAACTCTTAGTTGGAGCACAATGCTTCTGACCACGCCGTCGATCCTGTGGTTCGATCTCAAACATTTGCTGTTTCCGATTTCCTCCAGCGAATTTTATTCACTGACCTATGTAACTACGCCGGGGCTTGAGAACTTTCTGCTGCCGATGCTTTTTCTGGCCGCCGCCGCTCTTGCCGTTGCGTATTGGATTTCTACCCGCCTCGACCCTCGTCTGGCAGTTTTTGCATCGGGGTTCGCCTTGGCGACGATCCTGCCCACTCTATATTTGCGCGCCATCGCCCCCGGAAATTTTGTTCATGACCGTTTTCTCTACCTCCCTTCAGTCGGAATTGTGATTCTGATCGCGCTCGCTGTCGAATCGATCTCACCTTCGAAGGCGTTCCCCGAACAGCAAACCGGCAGGGTAAAGTGGGCGGTAGTGGCGATTCTTTGTACAGCCGCTTTTGTCGGTACGCTTATTCATCAGTTGCCCTGGGCGAGCAATCTCTTGCTTTTCCAAAACGCGATGGAATATGCGCCCAACAACCCCACCGTTCAGGTCAACCTGGCCAATGAATTCGCCAACCTGGGGCATTACGACCGTGCGCTTCCTCTGTATTGGAGCGCGCTCAAGAGCGATCCGAGTTCATGGCTGTCAAACTACAACCTGGGTTACGCGTGTTACCGGACGGGAAGGTTCTCCGAAGCCGAGGATTATTTGCAGCGGGCAATCCAGATCGACGACAAAGATCCGGACCAATTCATCTATCTTGCCCGCACGCAAATGGAACGGGGGAAGTTGACGCCAGCCTCTCAGAATGCCGAGCGCGCCCTGCAAAGAGGACCGCTCTCCCCTGGATTCCACTTCGTTCTGGCGAAGATCCTTGAGGCCAGCGGCGACCGGGAGCGAGCCATCGCCGAATACCAGGCGGAAGTGGCCGCTCACCCCGACAACACGCTGGCCAGAGGCGAACTGCTGAGACTTCGATCCGCACAATAACGGCGTGATCTCGACACGGCATTCCGAGGAAGATGCTAAATTAGAAGGTTCATGTCTGCGCCAAATTCTCTCTTTGTTCGCGCCGCCAAAGCCCGGCCCACCGAACGGACGCCTGTCTGGTTCATGCGCCAGGCCGGACGCTACATGGCGGAGTATCGCGCCATACGCAAACAGTATTCCCTGATCGAGATCTGCAAGAGGCCGGGAGTGGCGGCTCAGGTCACCATTGAAGCGGCCGAGATTCTCAAGGTCGATGCGGCCATCATTTTCGCCGATCTTCTGCTTCCGCTCGAAGTCATGGGGCTGCCCTTTCATTTCGCTGCCGGCGAGGGACCGAAAATCGAGAAGCCGGTGCGCACTGCCGAAGACATTGCCGTCCTGCGCACCGATCGCGCTGCCGATCTCGGCTATGTTTCCGAGGCCGTAAAGCTTGTGTGCAAGCACTTCGGAGACAAGCTGCCCGTTATCGGCTTCTGCGGCGCGCCTTTCACGCTGGCCAGCTACATGATCGAAGGTGGAGGCTCGCGCAATTATCTGTTCACCAAGAAAATGATGTATTCCGCGCCCGCGGCGTGGAATGAACTGATGAAAAAGTTGGTAGCCGTGACGGCCGAGTATTCATCCGAGCAGGTGCGCGCCGGCGCCGACACCATTCAGATCTTCGACAGCTGGATAGGTTGTCTGAGCGTAGAGGACTATCGCCGTTACGTTTTGCCGCACGTAAAGGACCTGGTGAAGCGCGTGCAAAGGTCCGGCGCACCGGTCATCTACTTCGGCACCGACAGCGCAACGCTTCTGCCCTCGATGCAGGAAACCGGCGCCGAGGTGATTGGCCTGGACTGGCGCATTCCGCTCGACACGGGATGGCAGAACCTCGGTCTAAGAGGCGCGGTGCAGGGAAATCTCGATCCGGTGCTTCTGTTCGCCGATTGGAAGGAACTCAAATCGCGGGCCCAGGATATTTTGCGCCAGGCCGCCGGACGCTCCGGCCACATTTTCAATCTCGGTCACGGCATTCTTCCCGAAACTCCGGTGGAGAACGTGAAAGCGCTCTGCGATTTCATCCGCGAGCATTCGGCGGAGTTCAAGACAGGGGTTAAGAGCAAGCATTGATGTCCCCTATCTTTGATTGACATCTATGAATTGTCATCCTGAGCGAAGCGAAGGACCTGCTTTTCGCCGCAATATGCAGGAGCGCGGAAAATGACGCCCTGCCCGCTGGGCCTCGCCGGCCGATGCTACTGCGCGAATCAGATGAGTTCATTTGCCGCCGCCGAGCCCGCGAAAACTGCCGTGCTCTTGCTCGCCCACGGCAGCCCCGAGAACCCCGACCAGATTCCCGAGTTTCTGCGTTACGTCACCGGTGGACGCCCGCTGCCCCCGGCCGTCGTTGAAGAGATCCGCCATCGCTATTCGCTCATTGGTTTCTCGCCGCTCCCCTGCTGGACTCTTTTACAAGCCGACCAACTTTCGCAATCCGTGAAGATGCCGGTCTTCGTCGGCATGCGCAATTGGAAACCTTTCATCGCCGATGCGGTCAAAGCAATTGCCGATAAGCAATACGAGCGTGTGATCGCCATCTGCCTCGCGCCGCAGAACTCCCGCACCAGCGTCGGCCTCTATCGCAGCGCGGTGAGCAGCGACACCAGCGTTGAGGGAAATCTTCCCTTCAAGCTGGACTTCGTCGAGGAGTGGCACGATCAGCTGCTTCTGGCAACAGCGTTTGCCGAAAAGCTGCGCGAAGGATGGCTAAATGCCAGCGCCGAAAATGGAGCCGAGCTGCCCGTGATCTTCACCGCGCACAGCGTTCCCCAGCGTACGATTACGGAAGGCGATCCCTACGAAAGACAATCGAAGGAAACCGCCGAATTGGTAGCAACAGAAGCAGGCCTCGCAAGCGGAGATTGGAGCTTTGCCTTCCAGAGCCAGGGCATGTCCGGAGGCGCATGGATCGGACCCACCGTAGAGGACACGATCAGGAGTCTCAAAGCGAAAGGCCATCGCGGCGTCTTCCTGCATCCCATCGGATTTCTCTGCGATCACGTCGAAGTGCTTTACGATATCGACATCTTCTTCAAGCAATTCGCGGAGAGAGAAGGTATGCGCCTGTGGCGAGCCGAGTCGTTGAACGGCTCGACGACGCTAACGGCAGCCCTGGCGGAAGTAGTACGCAGCCGAATGAAAGGAATTTAGCTGAGAGCTGAGAGCTGAGAGCCGGTTCATGAAACGTATTGCCATCGTCGGCGGAGGAATCTCCGGCCTCTCGGCCGCGTACGCGCTCGAAGAAAAACGCCAGTCGGGTACGCCCGTCGAATACGTTTTGTTCGAAGCCAGCCCGCGCCTCGGCGGTGTGCTCGTCACCGATCACGTCGACGGCTGCATCGTCGAAGCCGGCCCTGATTCCTTTCTCACCGAGAAACCGTGGGCCGCCGATCTGTGCGGCAAGATCGGATTGGGCGACCAACTCATCGGCTCGAATGACTCCGAGCGCAAAACCTACATCCTGGCCAGGGGCAAACTGGTGGTGATGCCCGACGGGCTCATGTTCATGGTGCCCACCAAGATCCTGCCCACCGTTTTTTCGCCGCTTTTTTCCGTACGTACAAAAATGCGCATGGCCGCGGAATGGTTCCATCCACCGCACAAGGCCACCGAGGACGAAACGGTTGCCCAGATGGTCGAACGCCACTACGGTTCCGAGATGGTCGACCTGCTGGCCGATCCGCTGCTCTCCGGAGTTTACGGCGGCGAGGCTACGCAACTCAGCGTGCGCGCCGTATTGCCTCGCTTCGCCGACATGGAATCGAAACATGGCAGCCTGGGCCGCGCCATGCTGTCAGCGCGCAGGAAAATGGGCGCAGCAACGAAGGCTCCCGCGCGTCCGCTGTTCAGTTCGCTGAAAGACGGCATGCAACAGATGGTCGATGCCCTGGTCGGGTGCCTGGACGCGGACTCGTTAAAGACGTCTGCGCTCGTGCAGTCCATGATCCGGCAGAACAACGGTTGGACGGTTTCCGCCGGATATCAGACCGACCACTTCGACGCGGTGATCATCGCCATCCCAACTCATGCCGCCGCAGCCGTGCTGCGAGCTGCGGATGAAAACCTGGCCCGCGATCTCCGCGAGATTCAGTACAGCTCTTCGGTGACGGTCACCCTGGGTTACGACGAAAAAGTGCGAGCCTCGCTGCCGCCAGGCTTCGGATTTCTGGTGCCGCGCAGCGAAGGCCGTCGTATGCTGGCGGCCACGTTCGTCCACAACAAGTTTCCGCACCGCGCGCCCGACAATCGCGCCATCGTTCGCTGCTTTCTCGGCGGCGCGCGCGATGAGCAGATCCTGCAAGTAAATGAAGCAGGCATTCTCGAAATCGTTCGCAGCGAACTGCGGCAAATCGTCGGCCTCGCCGCCGAACCTCTATTTCAGCGCGTCTACAAATGGAAGTCCGCCATGGCGCAGTATTCGGTCGGCCACCTCGAGCGCCTGCAGCGTATCGAAGCGCTCCGCCAGAAGCTTCCCGGTCTGGCCCTCGCCGGCAACGGCTACAGCGGCATCGGAGTTCCCGACTGCGTGCGTTCCGGCACCGAAGCAGCCGGCAAGATCCTAGCCGAGATGGGGATGTGGTCCTCCGCCTGACGCATTAGATTTGTCATCCCCTTAATCTTCTAACTATGTCACTCCCGAAATTACCAACGTAATGTTCCCTACGGATTTCTCCGTTGCGCGCAACTACGACGCTGAGGCAGGGTTTGTATAATTACCACAAAAGGGGTGGCAAATCGTTATGAAAACTCTGTTGGCAGTACTTTGCCTCGCCGGAGCGCTCTGCTTCGCCCAGCAAAATTCGACGCAAGATATGAAGGGCATGAACATGCCCGGCCACGACATGTCGCAAATGTCGGCGCAAGATTCCAAGGAAGACCCGGATGCCATGCATTCCATGGAAGGTCATCACATGGATATGGGTCCGCACATGAAAATGACCGCGCTCCGCACCCCGCAGCCGGGCGATGCCGAGAAGGCCCAGAAGGTCGTGGAAGTAGCCCGTGGCGTGATGGAGAAATACAAGGATTACCACGTCGCGCTCAATGAGCATTTCGAAATTTTCCATCCGGAACTGCCGCAGAAGATGTATCACTTCACCAATCTCCGTAATGCGTGGGAAGCAAGATCAAGTTTCAATCCCGAGCATCCCACCTCGCTGCTCTACGAAAAAGATGGCGACAGCTACCACCTGGTGGGCCTGATGTACACCGCTCCCAAGCGTTTCACCGAAGACGATCTGAACCAGCGCATTCCGCTGAGCATCGCGCAGTGGCATGAGCACGTGAACTTCTGCCGCGCGCCTGCCGGCCGCCGACTGGAAGCGCTGGGACCGAATCCGAAGTTCGGCCTGAGGGGATCGATCACGACAAAAGATGCATGCGACGCGGCGGGCGGAGAGTTTCTTCCGATCGTCTTCAACTGGATGGTGCATCTCTATCCGCTCGAGAAAGACTCGGCGCAAATCTGGTCGGTTGACCGCCAGCACGCGGACTGAGCCTGATGCCTGTTTGCTAGCGAATACCTCACACCGCGGCTGGAACTTGCCGTGGCGACCGTTGGTCAATATCATCGGTCGTGATGAAAACGGCACGCTTGTTCCTGTTGCTCTGTCTGGCCCTTCCCTGTTTCGCGCAGAATCCGACTTCTTCCAAAGAGGTGGACGCCGTATATCCCGCGGCTCACTCCCTCTACATTGATCTTCATCAATCTCCCGAGCTCTCTTCGCACGAGTTTCAGACCGCATCCAAACTCGCCGCTCGCTTGCGCAGCCTGGGTTATGAAGTCACCGAAGGCGTCGGTGGCACCGGAGTCGTCGCCATCCTCAAAAACGGCGCCGGGCCCACGGTCATGCTGCGCACCGAACTCGACGCGCTTCCCGTGGAGGAAAAGACCGGACTTCCCTATGCCAGCAAAGTGCATGCTAAGGATGACGCGGGACTCGACGTACCCGTCATGCATGCCTGCGGTCACGATCTCCACATGGCGGCGCTCGTCGGCACCGCCGAGATCATGGCACACAGCAAACAAACCTGGCACGGTACGCTGATGCTCATTGGCCAGCCCGCCGAAGAAACCATCTCCGGCGCCAAGAGAATGATCGAGGATGGCCTCTTCACGCGCTTTCCGAAACCGGCCGTCGGCGTCGCTCTCCATGTCGGCAACATTCTTCCTGCCGGACAAGTGGGAATCACTCCCGGCACCTACAACACCAACGCCGATTCGTTGCGCATCACAATCTACGGCAAAGGCGGTCACGGTGCAGCGCCGCACACGACTATCGACCCCATCGTGATCGCGGCGAGAACGATCCTTGCTCTGCAAACTATTGTCTCGCGCGAGGTAATGCCGGGAGAGATGGCCATAGTCACCGTCGGCTACATCCGGGCCGGCACAAAAAACAACATCATCCCCGACCACGCGGAGCTCGGCTTGACCGTACGAACCTATAAGGCCGACGTGCGCCGGCAGGTGCTGGCCGCCATCGCGCGCATCACCAACGCCGAGTCGTTGGCGGGTGGCGCGCCGCACGAACCTCTCATCGAGCACCTGGAATCCACCGACTCGGTCTATAACGATCCAGCCTTGGCGCAGCGGCTCCGAGCGCCACTCGAGGCCGCGCTCGGCAAGGACAACGTGGTCACCACCGAACCCAAGACGCCCTCCGAAGACTATGCCTATTTTGTGGAGCAGGGCGTTCCGTCGCTGTACATGAATCTCGGAGGCGCGGACCCGCAGAAATTTGCGGAAAGCAAAAATGGCGGCGCCATGCTGCCCTCCAATCACTCGCCGTATTTCGCTCCCGACGTGGATCCCGCTTTGCACACCGGCATAGAGGCGGAAGTCGCCGTCCTGCGAAATCTGCTGAACAGCGCGCCGCAATAAAAATGTACGGGCGCGCATTTGATTTCTACCTTTCACTCTTTAACCCGTTGTCATCTTGAGCGGAAGTCGAAAGACCCCAACTCGGTCATTTCCGCCAATGCCGCGTCAGGGAGTTCTCCCCGTGGCGCAGATGTGTGCCCCTCTCAGCAACGGCCCCGATAGCATCGCGAGAACGCCTTGCCCGGTTCATCGTAGTTCATTCGGGTATGGGCTTCTTCGGCTACGCAAGACCTTCACTTCGTGAAGGTCTCACTCCGCTCAGGATGACAAAAGCTGGTACCAACTTGCCTCGCTAAATTTCACTGCGACACTACCCGACGGCCCGATTCCCCGTGCCGGCTCTGATATCCTGAGTTTTCCCCGACCCGCTTTCATCTGATAACGATGACAGTGACTGCGCCCCCAAGCCGATGGAAAGTTATTTTCGCCTTTGGGCTCGTCTACGTCTTCTGGGGCTCGACCTATCTCGGCATCGGCATTGCCGTCGAGCAGATTCCTCCCGCAGTAATGTGCGCCACGCGTTTCTCAATTGCAGGTATCCTGATGCTCGCCTACTGCGCGTTGACCGGACGCCGCATTCGTTTCTCATCGCGGCAACTTTTCCATTTCGCAGCGGTCGGCATTCTGCTCTTGATGGGCGGCAACCTCACGCTCTCCTATGCGGAGCTGATCGTCCCAACCGGCCTGGCAGCGCTGCTGGTCGCGGTGTCGCCCCTCTGGTTCCTGGTTCTCGACAGCTTGTTGCTCGGCGACCATCACATCTCGCGACGCGGCAAAGTCGGCTTGGCAATCGGAATCGCCGGCATGATCGTGCTCATCTGGCCCGATCTTCGCAGCAACAGTTCGCTGGGCCATCGCGAGCTCTGGTGGTCGCTGGCGTTGCTAGTCGGATCGTTCAGTTGGGCGCTCGGTTCGGTGCTATCGAAAAAATGGCAGACGGTAGCGACCGATCCATTCGGCGCCATAGCGTGGCAAATGGTCTTCGCCGGAATCGCGAATCTGATTTTCGCCCTGCTGGTAGAGAAACCTTCGAACGCGTCTTGGACGATCCGAGGAGTTGGCGCGATTCTGTATCTAGTAGTCTGTGGTTCGTGGATCGGCTACACCGCCTACATCTGGCTCCTGCAGCACGTTCCCACGTCAAAGGTTTCCACCTACGCCTACGTCAATCCTGTGGTCGCGGTGTTTCTGGGATGGCTAATTCTGCACGAGCGCATCGACCGCTACATCGCAATCGGCAGCGCGATCATCGTGGCGTCGGTGGTGCTGGTGACAAGCGCAAAAGTCTCGACGCGAGCCGCGGCGGAAGAGCTTCCCTCGGTCGAAGCTGCGGGAGATTGAGCTCGGTGTCCCCTCTGTTCCTCGGAGCCTGCCCTGAGCGAAGTCGAAGGGTTTCCTCTGGTAGAGGTTGTAGGACGTAGCGTCGATTCGTTTCTCCCATTTTCAAATAATACTGCCCCTACTCCTCCGGTTCTTCGGCATCGTTGACCACGTCGACCACGCGCCTGCGGATGTTGAACACCAGCTTCTGACCGTCGGTGGGCTGAAACGTCACTCGTATGGGTGTCCGCTCCCAGACCGGCGCAGGGCATTCCGAATCGGGATCGTCGTCTCCTCTCGGCTGGCCTGCATCTTTTTTCAGGATCGGTTTCCGGCGTCCCGCCTGTGCCACCACCGCGTAGAGCTTCTTGCCATCTTCAGACACACCACAATAAGCGATGTAGTCGCGATACCAGCTCGCCATTGAATAGAAGGGATCAAACTCAGGCAAATTGAGTTGCGAGACGCGTCCCGTGACGCGGTCGATGAGCAGCCAGCCGCCGCGTTGCCACTGCCAGCGCGGGGCGTTGGAATTGGAATTGGAGCTGGCATTTTCCGTGGGCAGCGCATCGTTGACGCGAAAGGCTCGCCGCACCACGAACAGCCGGTCAGTCAGCTCGTGCGGAGTTCCGGTGGTGTATTCCTTGAGCCGCGTATCCACAAACAACGGACGCACTTTCAGATCGAGCATCTTCTGTCCCGTGGCGTTTGGCCATTTGGCGGAAATCCATTTTCCAAAAGTGATGACATGTGGCTTCGAAACGGCAGCGCACTCGCTCCCGGCAAAACCAAGCACGATGAACATCACGAACCACATCGACAAAAGCTTCCACTGCATCATGGTCAAAGCCTGCCACGAGCGCCCATGTGCTGGCTATGACGCGTGAACACAAAGAATGTTCATTTTTGCGGCGGCGCCTTTCCTGACACCTGAGACCTGACACCTGACGCCTGCTCTACTGGCGCAGTTCCCCGACCTGTGGGAAACTGAACCATGAGTCTTCCGCCAGGACCACGCCGGACAACCCTTTCTCCGCAGGGAAGCTCTTATTCGGACATGCGTGATCTCCTGGCCGTCCGCCGGAAGCAGTCGATCCTGGTAGTTGACGACAGTATTGTGAATGCGGCGCTGCTGAAAGAACTACTGGTGAGCCGCGGCTATCCCACAATTGCCGTGCAGAACGCGGCTGCCGCCGAGGCGGAAATCCGGCGCGAGGCTCCCGACCTGATTTTGCTCGACGTGATCATGCCCGGCAAGAGCGGCTATGAATTGTGCCGCGAACTCAAAACCGATTCGAAGACGCGCCTGATTCCGATCGTCATGATCACCGGCCTGAGCGATCGCGAAGACCGCCTGCGGGGAATTGAAGCGGGCGCCGACGATTTTCTGACCAAGCCGATCAGCCCTGAAGAATTATTCGCGCGCGTGAATTCGTTGCTGAAGCTCAAGGAGTTCACCGACGAACTGGAGACGGCCGATTCGGTGCTCTGCACACTCGGCCTCAGCGTGGAGGCCCGCGACCCTTACACCGAGGGCCACTGCGAGCGACTGGCGCGCGATGCCGCGGACCTGGGTCGCTTTCTCGGACTGGACGAAGAAAGCCTTGTGGCTCTGCGGCGGGGCGGGTACCTGCACGACCTGGGCAAAATCGCGGTGCCCGATGAAATCCTGAAAAAGGGCAGCGACCTGACGCCGGCGGAGTGGGAGATCATGAAGCAACACCCGGTGACCGGCGAGACGATTTGCCGGCCGTTGCGCTCGTTGCGGCTGGTGCTCCCGATCATCCGCCATCATCACGAGCACTCCGACGGCAGCGGCTATCCCGATGGGCTTCGGGCCGGCGAGATCCCGCTGCTGCCACGCATTCTGCAGGTGGTGGACATCTACGATGCGTTGCGCACGGCGCGTCCCTACAAGCCTGCGCTCGGCCACGAGCAAGCGGCGCTTACCATGCGCGCCGAGGCGCGAAGCGGACTTTGGGACGAGGAGTTGGTTTCAGAATTCTTCAACATGCTCGACCAGCGCCGGCAAGTGGCGTGAGAAGCGGGTGATCGGGCCATCGGGCCATCTAAATTCAAATGCAAAATCCTTCTGACTCTCAATCACCCGATGGCCCGATCACCCGATGGCCCGATCAGTTTCTGACCTACAGCTTCGTCATTCCCGCATATAACGAACGCACGCGCATCCGTCCGACGCTCGATGCGCTTCTCCGCTACATACAGGAGCAAAACTGGGACGCTGAAATTCTGGTCGTTAGCGACGGCTCGACCGATGATACGGCGCAAATTGTGCGCGAATATGGCAAGTCGTATCCGCAGGTTCTGCTGCTGGAGAACCCTGGAAATCGCGGCAAAGGTTACAGCGTGCGCAATGGGATGCTGCATGCCCGCGGCGACATTTGCCTGTTCACCGATGCCGATCTGTCTTCGCCGATCGAAGAAGCGCCGAAACTGTTCGATGCCATCTCCCGCGGCGCCGACATCGCCATCGGGTCACGCTGGCTCCGCGTCGAACTGCAGACCGAGCGGCAACCGCTCTACCGGCAGGCGTTTGGACGAATCTTCAATTTGGCGCTGCGCGTGATTCTGGGCTTGCATTTCACCGACACGCAATGCGGATTCAAAGCTTTTCGCCGCGACGCCGCCCAACGCACTTTTCCTTTGCAGAAAATCGAACGCTGGGGATGGGATCCGGAGATTCTGTTTTTAGCCCGGCGCGCCGGTCTGCAGGTAGAAGAAGTCCCAGTTCTCTGGGCGCACAGTGAGGGCACGCGGCTGCATCCTTTCCGCGACGGAATAAAAATGTTCGTCGAGGTCTTGCGCATCCGCTGGTACGCCATGGCGGGAGACTACGCTGCCAGTGCGGTGCCTTCCGCAGGAAAATTGTAGTTCGCTCTTAGGAGGCGGCGCACTCTCCTGCGCGTGCGGCCAGGCGCACGAACTCAGCAATCTGCGTGCCCATTTCCTCGGTAGAGACGGTCCGCTCGCCGGGACGCGCCAGATCGCGGGTGCGGAAGCCTCCTCCCAGGATCGCGGTCACGCCCGCCTCCACGCACTCTGCTTCCTTGGGTAAATGAAAGGTATGCCGCAACATCAGGGCCACCGACAGGATGGCGCCAAGCGGATTGGCAATACCCTGTCCCGCGATGTCGGGAGCCGAGCCATGCACCGGTTCGTAGAGACCGACTGGCCCTCCTACGCTCGCCGAAGCCAGCAGGCCAAGCGATCCCACGACTCCACCCGCCAGATCAGACAGGATGTCGCCGAACATATTTTCGGTGAGGATCACATCGAACTCGGCCGGCTTGAGAACGAGCGTCATGGCAGCGGAGTCCACGTACTGATGAGAGAGTTGCACGTCGGGAAAATCGCGCCCGACGCGAGTCACGACTTCGCGCCACAAACGCGAGCACTCCAGAACATTCGACTTGTCCACAGAACGCACGCGCCGCCGCCGGGTGCCGGCAAGATGAAAGGCGACGCGCGCGATGCGGTCGATCTCTGGCTCCGAGTAGCGCATGGTGTTGATCGCGTGACGCTCACCCGGAGCGCCTTCAATGGAGCGCGGCTGGCCGAAATACAGTCCGCCAAGCAGTTCGCGCACGATCAGAATGTCAGTTCCCTTGACGATCTCTTCGCGCAACGGCGAGCAGCCAGCCAGCATTGGATAAAACACAGCAGGACGGAGATTGGCGAACGCTCCCAATTCCTGGCGGAGTCGCAAAAGCCCGGCTTCAGGCCGGAGTTCGGGCGGATTGTGATCGAAGGCGGGACCGCCGACAGCTCCAAGCAGCACGGCGTGTGACGCGAGGCAGGCCTGAAGGGTCGCGTCCGGCAAGGGATTGCCGCACTTTTCCAGAGCAATGCCGCCAATTTCTTTTTCGTCGAGTTCAAGATCGTGGCCAAAACCGTCGGCCACTTCTTCCAGAACACAGATGGCTTGCGACGTAACTTCAGGACCAATTCCGTCGCCGGGGAGGGAAGTGACGCGGAGTTCCATGGAGTCCTCGCTTTGTTCCGCAAGCATAATACGAGGAAGGCCGCCCGCGAAAGTACGCTAGCGGACATTTCACATTCTATTCACGATCTGTGAAGTCATTCACTCCGGTGTTAAAAAATTAAACACCCCAACTAGTTAAACGCCCCAAAGATAGTCTTCTTGCTCCCCGTGATGCTCCGCGAAGGGAGTACCGCCAAACCAGTTTGTAGGCGGTGTACCACCGGGCCGCGCCTCCGCTTGGCCATCGCAGCCTGCTAGTTGAGCGGCACGCGACTCGCTGGAACTGGCGCCAGCGGCCGCAGTGGCGGCGCGCGGTAATGGCAAGGGGGCCGTTGCCGGCGGAAACTTCTTCCCTGGGTCAGCGTTCCATGGCTCAGCGTTCAATAAGGTCAGCGTTCCCTGGCCGAGCGGCCGCCGCCCCTGGGCTGACCTCGTCTCGCACCTCGCCTCGCACAACGTCCTCGATCAGTTCCAGCAAATGGCTGTCCTGCACCTTCTTGATGCGGTCGGCAAGAACCACAAACCGGCGATAGACATCATCCAGTTCTCGGCGTTCAAACTTGTGTCCCAGTTGCTCACAGCGCAGGGCCAGCGCGTGCCGCCCCGAGTGCTTGCCCAGCACCAATCGCGAATCGGGCACGCCCACCGATTGCGGTGTCATGATTTCGTAGGTCAGCGCATTTTTAAGCATGCCATCCTGGTGGATTCCCGCCTCGTGCGCGAACGCGTTGCGGCCCGTGATGGCCTTGTTCGGCTGCACCGGCGCGCGGGTAATCTCGGCCAGCGCCTGGCTCGAAGCGTAGATTTGTTCGCTGACAACGCCCGTTTCATACGGATAACGGTCGCATCGTACCCGCAGAGCCATGACGACTTCTTCGAGGGAGGCGTTCCCCGCGCGCTCGCCGATGCCGTTGATCGTGCACTCCACCTGGCGCGCACCGTTCTGCACTCCCGCAAGCGAGTTCGCGACCGCCAGCCCCAGATCGTTGTGGCAGTGCGTGGAGAGCGTTACTTTCTCGATACCGGCCACATTCTCACGTAGCGCCTGGATGAGTTGTCCATACTCCTCAGGCATGGTGTAGCCGACGGTGTCGGGAATATTGACGGTAGTTGCGCCCGCTGCGATGACCGCTTCGACCACCCGGCACAGAAACGGCACATCGGTGCGGGTGGCATCTTCGGGCGAGAACTCCACGTCCGCGCACAGAGACTTGGCATGCCGCACCGCGTCGCGCGCCTGCTCCAGGCACTGCTCGCGAGTGATGCGCAGCTTGTATTGCAGATGTATGTCCGAGGTTGCCAGAAAGACGTGAATGCGCGGCCGCGCCGCGCCCTGCAACGCCTGCCAGGCGCGGTCGACATCGCCCTTGCAGGCGCGAGCCAGGCCCGCAATGATTGGACGCCGTACCGTGGCGGCGATCCGCTGTACCGCTTCAAAGTCGCCATCCGAGGCGATCGGAAAGCCGGCCTCAATCACGTCGACCCCAAGGCGGTCGAGTTGCTGGGCCAGGTGCAGTTTTTCCTGCACATTCATACTGCAGCCCGGCGACTGTTCGCCGTCACGAAGCGTAGTGTCGAAAATAGTGATGCGCGGCCGATCCATGAATTCCATCCCTCCGAAAATCTACCTGCTCTTAAACTCTAGTAGCGGAAGGATGTAAAGAAAAGATTATTATAGTAACGATAACATTAGACTTGCTGATAATATTAGCAGGACTTATGTAGTATAGGTTGTTGATAAAAGGTGTCAGGTGCCAGGTCTCAGGTCTCAGGAATGCCCCAGGTGCGGACATTCAAGGCCTGACACCTGAGACCTTAGACCTGACACCTGAGACCTGATCTCCATGGATCTATCGCAACTAGAAGTCTTCCTGACCGTAGCCCGCGAGCGCCGTTTTTCCCGAGCCGCCGAAAAGCTGTTTCGCACGCAATCGGCAGTAAGCCAGACCATCCGCAAACTAGAGCTGGATATAGGCGAGCCGCTCTTCGACCGTTCGTCGCGTGACGGAGTACTGACCGATGCCGGACGAGTTCTACAGGAATACGCCCAACAGTTGCTCAATCTGCGGCAAGATGCGCAGACGGCGCTGGTGGAGATGCGCGAATTGCAAAAGGGCAAGCTGGTGATCGCGGCCAATGAATTGACCGCGCTCTACCTGCTGCCGGTGCTAGGCGAGTTTCGAAGACTGCATCCGACCATCAAGATCACAGTGCGGCGCTCGCTCGGCAGTCAAATTCCCGACGATGTGCTCAAGCACAACGTGGAACTCGGCATCCTCTCCTACGATCCCCAAGAGCCACACTTGCGCGCGGCGGTCGTTTACCTGGATGAGTTGGCGCTGATTGTTCCTCCCGGCCATCCTCTGGCCTCGGCTGGCGAAGTCAGCGTCAGACAACTAGGCGCGGAGTCCTTCGTCGCTCACATCGTGGCGTCTCCCTATCGCGATCTGGTGATCGAGTCGTTCCGCCGCCACAAAACTCCCCTGCACATGGATGTCGAACTCCCCACGCTGCAAGCCATCAAGCGCTTCGTATGCATGGGCAAAGGAGTGGCCCTGGTTCCTGAAATCAGCGTGGAAAGCGAGATCGTCCGCGGAGACCTGGTGCGTGTTCCCGTGCGCGATCTGCACTTTCAGCGCAAGCTGCGCCTGGTATACCGTCAGGAATCGATGCTCTCGCACGCGGGCAGAGCGTTTTTGAAGGTGGCCGAGCAGGTGGCCAAAGATAGAGGAGGCCGCTATCGCTTCCACCGTGAAAAGTAATGCGTATTTCAAAAATATCCTGGATAGGTTTTGGGTGGGGCACGGTTTCAGCTGTGCCGATAGCCTCTGAGGGCCGTATACCTTTGTTCGAAGAAGCTGATGAGGTCGGTTCCAGCGCCTACGCCGAGTGTATTTCCTCCGAAGTCATCGCCGCCAGCGCCTGCGGCACGCTGGCGTACATATCGAGAACCGAGACGAGGTTAGTGATTTCGAACAGGTGCCGAACCGATTTCCTGGGGCTGGCAAACTTCAGGGAGTATCCCGCCGCCTCTGCCCACATGTGGGTGAGCACCAGTTCGCCCAAGCCACCGCTGTCGATGGAATCGATTCCCGCCAAGTCCACCACCATGCGGTGAGCCGAGGGCAGCACTTCGGCTACGATGCTCGAAAGCGCCCGCGCCTCGCGGTGGAAAATCATCCGTCCCTGACAATGCAGCACCACAGCGCCGCCGCAATTTCCAGCTTCCAGAGTCAACTGCAGTTTCTTCTCAGTCTTCTTATCGAGTGCCGAGGACGCGCGCACCATCGAAGCGTCCGGCATAGGGTTCAGATTCTCGGATTTCATGGCTAGACCTTATTCGTATCCCGAGCGTGCTGGGTTGCACGGAGATGAAATTTATGTAAATTTGGCTGGCCGCTTCCGTTGGCTCTGCAGAAAGCTTCTTGGGAGTTAGGGAGTATTTCCCGATCTGTCATCTTGAGCGGAGCAATATTTTCCGGTCTGTCATCTTGAGCGGAGCAAGGTCATCGGCGAAGCCGATGGCGTTGTTGAGTCGAAAGACCCGAGTCCGTTACTTCCGGCAATGCCGCCTCAGGGAGTTCTCCCCGGACAGATGGCGTGTTGCGCCAACATCTTGGCTACTTTGAGGAGTCCTTGCGCCGCGACGAATCGACGGCAGGAACAATCGGCCGCCGCAGAGGAACGATTGCGCCCTTGGATGGATCGGCGGCAGCCGAGGCCCGCGCCAACACCTCTTTCTGGATGTACTGCACAAACTCCTGGATCTGGTGCTGCATTTCTTCCATGCGCTCGCGCATTTGCAGAATGATGGCCATCCCGCTGATGTTGACGCCCAGATCGCGGGCAAGCGACAGGATGAACTCCAGCCGCTGCAAATCTTCATCGGTGTAGAGCCGGGTATTGCCCTCAGTCCGGCTGGGCTTAAGCAGCCCCTCGCGCTCATAAAGGCGCAAGGTCTGAGGATGAATCTCATACATCTCAGCCACGGCGGAGATCATGTACGCGCCCTTGGATTTACGCTTCGTCATATATCCGAGTACAGTTCCAGACCCGTCATACGCGCAATTCGCACAAAGTCCCGATCGAGCGTAAAAACGCTGGCTCCGTGTTCCAGCGCAATGGCTGCGATGAGGGTATCACTTGTGCTGGACGTGATACCTTTTCCGCGTCCAGCGCGATAAATCGCAGCCGCGCTCCGGTAAGTGTCAAATCCCCCGGGTTCCAGCATGTCCCACTGTGCCAGGAAACGCTCAATCACACCGGCATCCCGGGTCAAACCCTGTAAGACTTCGGCGACGACGATCCCGGTCAGAGCGAAAGGCTCACTCTCCTCAATCATCCGCCGCAGTGCAGCCCCTCCACGTCCCGGTGACGGACGAAAGAAATCGACCCAGACCGAACTGTCGACCAGGATCACACTCGATTTCTCCGTGACGTCTTCAGATCGCCTTGCCAGATACCGCTTCCGTAATACTTCAGGATTCCCTTGCGGCTTTCAGAACGCACCAGCAGATCAAGTGCCCGGTCGACGATTTGCCGTTTGGTCCGGAGGCGGGTCAGTTTGCGCGCTTTCCGGATCAGGCTCTCATCGATCACAATGTTGGTTCTGCCCATGCGTATAATATACACCATTTTGTCTGCATTTTGTGTATAGAGAGGCCAAGCTTCAGCCTGCCCGCCTCTCGATATTTCATCTGCCACCTTTGTGTTCTATTTGGCTTGACGGCCCTTCGGTTCCAATTGCAGACCTAATTCCGCGACTCTCTCTTCCGTGTCAAACTCAAGCCAATGCGCGACTTCGTGCCAGACAACGGTCCTTAGAGCCGCATCTAGCTCCGTGCCGGCGTAACGGGTGACTGGCCCCTGATAAATATGAATCGTCGTCGGCCCGCGAGCTACGCGAAATTGCGATTTCTTCAAACGCGATACGCCGATGAAACATCCCAACACATTTCTGCCGGAATATGAACCGACAGGTTCCTGCAGGACTTCGATAGGAGGGAAGTCAGGCAGCTCTCGTATTGTCGCTGGCAGCGTTTCATAAGCTACCTGGACCCTCTGCGCGAAGTCCAAATCCACTGCGGCTGGTTGCGTTTCTGCCTCATCGCCGAGATCGTCAACTGTCTCGTCCCGATCCCACCACGCCGGACTCAGGAAGCCCTTGAAGTATTCCTCAGGCATATGACGCCCTTTAGAGGTTCGAGCAATTCTAAGCCGCCATCTCTGGTTTCGGCGTGGCCGCCGCCCAGCCCGCCGGCTTCAAGGCATGGTTCACCAGGTAGGCAATCACTCCCGCGCCGATCAGGATCAGCCCAAACCAAAGTGAGCTCATGCCCAGCACAACCTCATGTTCACTGCGCACGATGGCAAATCCCAGCAACAGCACCGGAGGTATGCCCACCGCAATCGCTCCAAACAGCCCGCCCGGCACGCGGAACGGGCGCTTCAACTCCGGCTCGCGAATGCGCAGGCAGACCAGCGCGATGAATTC
This sequence comes from uncultured Acidobacteriaceae bacterium, assembly GCA_963785265.1. Classification (GTDB taxonomy): domain Bacteria; phylum Acidobacteriota; class Terriglobia; order Terriglobales; family Acidobacteriaceae; genus Acidiflorens. The sequence continues at coordinate 158,229 of CAWAUN010000003.1, forward strand.
GAGCGCCAGGCTCGCGCCGTAAATCATGATGTCAAGCGTAACCAGCCGTTCGAAACCAAGATTCAGAGCCAATCCCCAGCCCACCGCCAGCGCCAAAATCGCGACCCAGGGCGCGCGCGACTTCGGATGCAGCTTGGCAAATACTTTTGGCAGCATGCCATCTTGCGCCATCGCCAGTGGCAGCCGCGAATAACTCATGACCAAAGCATTGAACATGCCAAAGCCGCTCATCATGCCGCCCGCCACCAGTGCGATCCGGAGCACCGGCCCGCCCATCAACTGCGCAACATCCGCCCAAGCGCCAGTCTCCCAGGCGCTGGCCGGAAGGCCGGTGATCCACATGGCGGCAAAGGGGAGCACGTAAGTTATGCAGACGATGGCTACAGCGACCAGCATGGCGCGAGGATAAGTTCGCTGGGGACGCTCGACTTCGGTGGCGATCGTAGAGGCGTTGTCCCATCCCATGTAGTTCCACATGCAGATGAGCAGCCCGCCAAGAATGTCAACGTTCGAGGTAGTCGGCTTGGTCACTGCGTTGGCCAGCGCGTGAATCTTGAACGGAGCGATCACGAAGATTGCGGCGAACGGCGCCGACAAAGCGAAGAACAGCCACAGCGAGGTGGTCGAGACGACTTTCACTCCCATGATATTGAGTGCGGCGCAGACGATCACCACACCCAGCGCCACCGCCACGCCGCGATGGTTCTCCTGAAAGTAAGGAAACATGCGCGTCAGGTAAGCGACAAACAGCGTGGGATAAATCGCCATATCGAAAATGGACGCTACCAGCGACAGCCAGGCTTCCTGAAATCCCCAGAAATTTCCCATAGCGCGCCGCACCCAGGCGTAGTAACCGCCCTCAGCCGGCAAAGCGCTCGCCAGTTCGCCGATCATGAATGCGGTCGGCAGGCTCCAGAGAATCGGGGTGAGCAGCAGGATGAGAATCGCTTTGCCGTAGCCAGCGCCGTGCACGATGTCTTCGGTGCCATAGGTTCCACCCGAGACCATAAAGAAGGTCGCGGCGACCAGGGGCCAAAGCGTGAGGCGGATAGACTTCTTGCGGGGAGCGGCTGGGAGCGAAGGCTGCGGAATATTAGCGGTGCGGGTAGCTGTTGCCAATTTCTATGGCTTCCTCCTCAGGCGACTCACTCTCACCACCGCGTCTCCCTTGAAAATGCTGCTCGCGGCTCCCGGGCGCCGTTCGGATTTCCCGGGCATTTCGGTAAAGTTAGTTCGCATTTGTGAGATTACGGGAAATTTCCACAGATGCAAGATTTTTTTGCAAGAAATCGAAAATTTTTGTCAACCAGGGCAGGTACGGAGGTAACGGTAGTACTCGGTCGCCCCGAGCACTGAAGGAAAGCGGATGACCCTTCCCAGCGATTTGCTGTATAAATGTGCGCGGACTATCAGCGGCTCAATCAGAATCGGAGGAATCAGCGATGAGGAACATTGTGCTCGTGGTTCTGTTGCTTTGCGTCAGTGTGTTGCTCGCTCAACCGGGATCACATCAGAATGCGTTCACGCCCGACCAGATCGAGTACGGCCCACCGCCGCCTTTCGTTGCGCCGGGAGCGCAGTTGGCTGTAATCGAAGGAGATCCGACGGCGAGTTCGGGAGACTTCACCATCCGCCTCAAGATGCCCGCGGGCTACAAGATCGCACCCCACTGGCATCCCAAGCGCGAGAATGTGACGGTGATTTCCGGCAACTTCAAAGTCGGCATGGGCGACAAGTTCGATGAGGCCAAGATGATGACCTTCCCCGCCGGCAGTTTCGCGTATCTCGATCCCGACATGCATCACTATGCGATGGCGTCCGGCGCGGTGGTCGTGCAGGTCCATGGCATGTCGCCGCTGCAATTTAACTATGTGAATCCGGCGGACGATCCCAGCAAGAAGTAGGGCAGAGCTTGCCTACGAATATTCCCATCGCCGAGCCAGCCTGCGTGCGATAGCGCTTAATACAACGCCGATTGCCAGCAGCACCAGAACCTGTGGCCAAAGGTGGGAGACAGGTTCGTCGCGCCAGAAAACTTTAGTGAAGCCGTCAATCGCCCAGGCGTTGATGGTCAGCAAGCCCGCCTTCTGCATCGCTTCCGACATGAAGTACCGTGGGAACATGCTTCCGCCGATCGAGGACATGAGCAGGATCACCAGCGTCGATAGCGGCCCCAGTTGCGCGCGCGTGCGGCAGATGCTCGCCAACACCATGCCGAAAGCTCCCACGGCAAAGGCCGTGGAGAGTCCCATGACCACAAACCCCGGAATATGCGACAGGAAGTCGACTTTGAACACCAGCCATCCCCAGGTAAACATGACCACTAGTTGAGCGAACGCCAGCAACACGCAGAAGCAGAGCTTACCCGCCAGCAGCGTTCCCATGGTTACGCGCGTGCTGAGTACCCGGTCCAGCGTGCCACTTTCAGCTTCGTCCAAAAGCGAGCCGCCCGCACTGCTGGCCGTGAAGAGCAGAAACATGACTCCAATCGCTGCCGCATAAAAAGACACCATCTTATTGTTCTTGTTCTCGCCGACCACATCGCGTGTGGTCACGGGAATTGGCATGCCACGGTTGGAACCGGTGGAAGCAGCTTGCTGGCCGCTGCTCTCAGCGCTTTCGCGTTCGCGCAGTTTTTCGAGCCCCGCGTCGATTTTCTTTTTTTGTTCCGGAGTAAACCCGCCGGCATACTCGTCCAGATACTTCGTTCCCTGCTCCGCCATGATCTCCGGCATCGAGGTCATGGCAACTTTCTGAAGCAGCCCAGTGATCACCTGGGGCGCGATCATGTCGCTGCTGTCTTTCAGCAACTGGATCGTCGGCTGATTCGGATTCGGGGGGCCGAAGGAAATTGGATTTTCTCCAAACCCGTGCGGGACGATCAGCGCCACCGGCGCAGTTCCGGCTTTCACCGCGGCTTCCGCGGTTGCGGCGGTGTAGTCCGGCTGCTCGGTGTCCTGCTTTGGCTCCGGCTTTTTCCTTACGGAAAGCGAGCCTTCGCGCTCCAGACCCCGAATCAGGCTTTGCGAAGCTGCGCTGTGATCTTCATCGACCACCAGCACACTTATCTTGGGCGTCGTGTCACGCTGCCCGCCGAAGATCACGGCAAAGATACTGAAGAACCCGATCGGCAGGATAAAACTCAGCGCCCAAGCTCCGCGGTCGCGGCGCAGGCCGATCAGTGCGGTGCGCACAATGGCTAAAATCAGTCGCGTAACTCCCTCCCGGTCAAGTGCAGGAATACGGATTCAAGGTTTGGTTTCCGCAGCGAGATGTCGGCCAGTTCGTGTCCCGCCTTCGTCGCGGAGTCGAGCAATCCCGCAATCTCTGTCGCATGATCGATGGTGAAGCGCGCCATCCCATTTTCGAGGACTCCTCCGCGCTCTTTTACCCAGATGGTTACGCTGTCGTCCACCTTCGCGAATCGCGCCAGCACCTCGCTGCGCGAAGCGAATGCATTCCGTACGAGCTCATCCTTCGTTCCGAGCGCAATGATGCGCCCATGATCGATGATTGCAATGCGATCGCAGAGCCGCTCCGCCTCCTCCATGTAATGGGTCGTGTAGATCATGGAGACGCCTTCGCCGCGCAGCTTCTCGATCATTTCAAAGATGCGGTTGCGGGCTTGCGGATCGACTCCAACCGTCGGTTCGTCCATCAGAATTACTTTGGGACGGTGGATCAGTCCGGCAGCCATGTTGAGCCGCCGTTTCATTCCGCCCGACAAATTTTTCACCGGATCTTGCGCGCGGTCGGTGAGCGCCGCCCACTCCAGGCACCAATCCAGCGCCGTTTTCAGGGCGTCACGCGGCAGCCCGTGATATTGGCCAAACGATTCCAGATTTTCGCGGCAGGTAAGCTTTGGATAGAGCGCCAGCTCTTGCGGAACCCATCCCAAAGCCATGCGCGCGCCAGCCGAATCGGCGCGGTCGCCAAACACCGTCACGATACCTGCATCCGGGATGACGCGCCCGACGATGCTGCGTATCAGCGTGCTCTTACCGGCGCCATTGGGGCCAAGCAATCCCAGGCATTCCCCGTTCTGCAGTTCGAGCGTAATGCCATTGACTGCCGTCAGCTCGCCAAAGCGTTTGACCAGCCCGTCAACCCGCAAGGGGAGCAACGCAGATGGAATCGAGACAGCGGCAGACGCCATTCATCCTCCCGGGGGTTAGTGAATTCCCCTGTGTTCCTCTGTGCCCTCTGTGGTAAGGATTTTGGGGTTTAGACCTTACTCCAGAGTTCTTCGCGTGGGTCTTCGGGATTAAGCTTAGCCAGTTCCCGCAGCAGTTCTTTCGTTTTCTCGTCGCGAGGCATGGGGACGGTAATCTTCACTTCGACAATCTCATCTCCGCGCACGCCTTCTTTGGTAGCCGAAGGCACGCCCTTTTCGCGCAGCCGCAGCTTCTGCCCCGACTGCGTGCCCGGAGGAATCTTCAGCATGCTCCGCCCATCAATAGTAGGAACTTCGATCTTCGATCCCAAAGCCGCTTCCACCGCCGTAACCGGCACCGTAATGTGGATGTCGTCACCGTCGCGGCTAAACAGCGGGTGCTCGCCGATGCGGATAATCACGTAGAGATCGCCAACAGCGCCCCCGCGCAACCCGGCGTTGCCCTTGCCGGCAATGCGAATCCGCTGCCCGTCGCGGGTTCCGGCCTTTATGCGAATCTCCATCGGATCGGTACGCTCGACACTGCCTTCACCATGGCAGACCGGACAAGTCGAAATATTCTTGCCCGTCCCATGGCAGCGCGGGCAGGTGACGTTGAATTTCATTCGCCCGCCCGTCTGCTCAATCGTCCCTTTGCCGTGGCACTGAGGACATACTCCCGGAGCTTCGATATATCCATTGCCGTGGCAGTTTCCGCAAACGTCGCGCCGCGCGATATTCAGCTTCATCACGCCGCCGCGAATCGCCGTCCAGAACGGCACGTTGACCTGGTACTCGAGATCGCTGCCCGGCTCAGGCCCCTCGGCGGTCTCCGCACCGCGCCCGCCGCCAGTGAAAATGTTGGAGAAGATATCGCGGAAGCCGCCGCCGGAACCGGTAGTCGTCTTACGGCCGCCAGCGCGAGCGCCTTCAAACAGATCCGAAAAGTCAAAGCCGCCGAAATCAACATTGCTCGGCCCGCCGGCGCGTTGGCCTCCCGGAAAGCCCCCGCCAAAATCACCGGGCCCGGCGCCAGGCTGTCCGCCGCCACGTGCGTAAGCCTCCGCCGTAGCCGGATCGATGTTGTCGGAGTAGAACCCCAGTTGATCGTAGATCTTCCGCTTCTTGGGATCGCTGAGGACGTCGTTGGCTTCGGAAAGAGTCTTAAACTTTTCTTCGGCAGCTTTGTCGCCGGGATTGACATCGGGATGGTATTTACGCGCAAGCTTGCGGAACGCCTTGCGGATGTCATCGACGGAGGCGGACTTCTTCACGCCAAGAACAGCGTAGTAGTCTTTGTCTTTGGTTTGGGTGGCCATGGTCTAGCTGTCAGCCATCATATCCCTTTAAGGCATTGTCATCCTGAGCGTAGCACGGCCCTCGGCAAAGCCGAGGGCCGCGCGGAGTCGAAGGAGCCCTACCTCATAACTCAGTTCACAATCTCTTTCGCCTGCTCATCCAGCGCCACCGTGTAGGAGGCGTCAAACGGCGCCCCGTCCATCGACACAGGAATCTTCTGCATGCCCGTCCCGGTCGGCGCGTAGCAGTACCAGCGTCCCTCCTCGGGGACGAAGTTCACGAAAAACATCTGTCCATTGACTTCGAATCTCAATTCGCTTTCCTCTTTCTGGCCCGTTAAATGGTGTCTCAGCTATTCTGATGCAAATTGGGGGCGCTCCACGCGCCCCCAAGCTAAAAGCTAATAGCCAAGAGCTTATTTCTTGTCCTCAACATCCACGTACTCAGCGTCGATCACGCCTTCATCCTTTTTCTGACCCGCGCCGTTCGTGCCAGAAGCCGCGTTCCCATCCGTCGGTCCCGCGCCGCCAGCACCCGGCGCCACGCCAGGAGTCGCCTGCGTAGCTTTGTACATCTGCTCCGCCAGCTTGTGCGATGCCGTAGTCAGCTTCTCGCGCGCCGAATCCATCGCCGCCTTGTCGCCGCCTTCGATCGCCTTCTTCGCGTCCGCCAATGCGTTCTCGACATCTCCACGCTCCGATCCCGAGATCTTGTCGCCATGCTCTTTCAGCATCTTCTCGATGTTGTAGACCATCGAATCGAGCTGATTCTTGGCTTCGATCTCTTCGCGCCGCGTCTTGTCTTCGGCCGAGTGCGCATCGGCTTCCTTAGCCATCCGCTCCACTTCTTCCTTCGACAAGCCCGAAGACGAAGTGATCGTGATCTTCTGATCCTTGCCCGTGGCCATATCTTTCGCGGTTACATTCAGAATCCCGTTCGCGTCGATGTCAAACGTCACTTCAATCTGCGGAATGCCCCGAGGCGCCGGAGGCAATCCCGTCAAATGGAATTTACCCAAAGTCCGGTTCTGCGCCGCCAACGGACGCTCGCCCTGCAGCACATGCACTTCCACCGAAGTCTGACTATCCGCCGCCGTAGAAAACGTCTCCGTCTTCTTCGTCGGAATCGTCGTGTTCCGAGGAATCATCGGCGTAGCCACACCGCCCAACGTTTCGATCGACAGAGTCAAAGGAGTCACGTCCAGGAGCAGCAGGTCTTTAACCTCGCCACCCAGCACGCCACCCTGAATCGCCGCGCCGACGGCCACGACTTCATCCGGATTCACGCCCTTGTGCCCTTCGCGTCCAAACAGTTCTTTCACGATCGCCTGGATGCGCGGCATGCGCGTCTGTCCGCCGACCAGCACCACTTCGTTAATCTTGCTGGCATCGATCCCCGCATCTTTCAAACACTGCTTCGACGGCCCCACCGACCGCTGCAGAATATCCTCGATCATGGTTTCGAGCTTCGCCCGGGTCAGCTTCTTGACCAGGTGCTTGGGCCCGGAAGCATCCGCCGTAATAAACGGCAGATTGATCTCGGTCTCCATCGTGGTCGAAAGTTCGATCTTCGCGCGCTCCGCCGCATCGCGCAGACGCTGCAGAGCCATCTCGTTCCCCTTGCCGCGCAGGTCGAGACCTTCATCCTTCTTGAACTCATCAATCAGCCAATCCACCAGCCGCTGATCGATGTTGTCGCCGCCGAGGTGCGTATCGCCATTGGTGGCCTTCACTTCGATAACGCCTTCGCCCACTTCCAGAATCGAAATATCGAACGTGCCGCCGCCAAAGTCGTACACGGCAATGGTTTCGTCCTTGCCCTTGTCGAGCCCGTAAGCGAGCGCCGCCGCGGTCGGCTCGTTGATGATGCGCTTCACCTCTAGCCCGGCAATCCGCCCGGCATCTTTGGTAGCCTGACGCTGCGCATCATTAAAGTAGGCCGGCACGGTGATGACCGCCTCGGTGACCTTCTCGCCGAGATAGTCTTCCGCCGCCTTCTTCAGCTTTTGCAGAATCATCGCCGAGATTTCCGGCGGAGTATATTTCTTCCCCTGCGCCATGACGGCCACGTTGTCGCCGTCCCGCTCGACCTTGTACGGGACCATCTTCAGTTCTTCGCTGACCTCGTCATAGCGTCGTCCCATAAACCGCTTGATCGAGAAGACGGTATTCTCGGGGTTGGTGATAGCCTGCCGCTTGGCAACCTGCCCCACCAGCCGTTCGCCGGTCTTGGTAAATCCAACGACCGAAGGCGTAGTTCGGCCACCTTCTTCGTTCGGGATAACCTTTGGCTCTCCGCCCTCCATAACGGCTACACAGGAGTTGGTCGTGCCCAAGTCAATTCCAATAATCTTGCTCATAACGTATCCTCCGATACAAATAAGTGCTTTACAATCAATGAAATGACAACTACGCTCTGGGTCATCCTATAACCTGAGCGAATCACTGTCAAGGTTTAGATGCTATTGGGAGCGAAGAAGTTGCGGGCGGCCAAGGCCGCGTGGGGACGGGCGCCCTCGACCGTCCGGGCCCAGCAAACTCGACCCCGCTTTTTCAGCTTTGTCGTCCTGATCTTCTTGACATGTGCTCCACATGAAAGTATGTTGAGCACATGTCGAAGATGATCCAGTTGCGCAATGTGCCGGACGCCCTCCATCGCGCTCTAAAAGCGCGTGCCGCAACGGCGGGCATGTCATTGTCAGACTATTTGCTCGCGGAGATTAAAGAGATCGCGGAGCGGCCCACTTTGACCGAGTTGTGCGCCCGTCTGCATAAGCGCGAGCCGGTTGCCGTCCAGCTCGATACCGCCCGCCTAGTACAGCAAGAACGTGCTGGAAGAACGTAATGCCGAGTGCTTGTCCTCGACGCCTCCGCCGCTATCGACTGGCTGCTTCAGACCGCTGCCGGACAGCGCATTGAGCAGCGGATTTACTCGCGTCACGAATCCCTGCATGCCCCTCACCTGCTCGATCTTGAAGTCGGCCAGGTGCTGCGACGCCTGGTGAGAGAAGGAACCGTCTCAGCACAGCGCGCGGAGCAGGCCATCGAGGATTTGCTCGACTTGCGAATCATCCGCTATCCCCATTTCGTTCTGCTGCCCCGGATTTGGCAGCTCCGTCACAATTTGTCCGCGTATGATGCGGCCTACGTCGCTCTCGCCGAAAACCTCGGCGCTCGATTGCTTACGCGTGATGCCCGCCTCGCCTCGGCATCCGGCCTCAGCGCGCCAATCGAGTTGTTTTGATTTTTAGGGGCGCAGGGTGCCCCACTTCTCGCGCTTTTCGAGAAGTGGGATTCCACGGGATCGTCCCTCTTGGGATTTTGTCAATTCCTCAGCGGCCGAGTGCCCCCTTGCCGTTCACATTTGAATCGACCGATCCTCACACCGTACACTCGAAAAGCGAAACCCACAGCGCTCAGGAGATTCGTTGAACAATTCTCGTCCCAGCCTGATTCGTAGCCCAGTCATAGTCGCGCTTGTTCTCTTCACATTAGCTGTCTACTCCTATCCCGCGCTTGCGACTTTGGCCAAGACTGGCTTCACCGAATTGCCTCCCATCTTCGCCGCCGATCTTGACCTGTACCTGCTGATCAGCAAACTGACGACGCCGAGCCCCGCCGCGATCGTGAACCCATACTATGGAATCGAGGTGCCGCCCAATGCCACCTCGCACCTCAAATTCCGGCTGGCATTCCTGCTCTTCCGTTGTTTCTACGCACTGCTCGGCGGCCATCTCTGGTTGGCACTATTTGTTTGGAACTTGTTTTGGTGGGGTCTGCTTTGCTGGATAGCCCTTTGGCTTTTTGAAAAGTTCTTGCCCGATAACTCCATTCTGTTGGTTGCCTTGGGACTTGGTCTCCTGATGTGGTCGAATTTCGGGCTGCTAAAACCGCTATTCATGGCCTGGCTTCACCTGCCGTCTTTGCAAGGTTTCGAGAACGTGGGACTCGCCTACGCCAGACCTTTTTTCCCTCAGCTCCCGATTCCCCTCGTGCTGGCCTACCTCGGCCTGCAGATGAGCCTGCTGCGAGCCGAGCGCCTCCGCATCTGGATCGGGATGGCGTTGCTTCAGTTTCTGGCTTTCGCGATTTTCCCCTACGCCACACTCATGATGGCTGGAATCACGCTAGTCGTAACCGTCTGGCTGCTTGTCGCTCATCTCCAGTCGGTGCCCTGGCGCAGTTTAATTGCCTACGGAACATTCTGCGCGGCGGTCGATTTCCTCTATCTGCGATTCGGCACAATAACCGCCGACCCCCAAACGCATCCATCAATTTTTCACATCGAGCTCGAGGAAGTGCCCCACTTGATCGGCGGCATGTGGATCATACTTGCGCTCCTGACACTCGCAACGGCGCTGGTCCCAAACCTGCCGGCAAAGATAAAGTGCCCTCTAGTCGGCTTGGGGCTGACCAACCTCATTCTTCTCCTAGGTGACGTCTTTTCCCCCGAGACGGCCTTGATGCTGTCGCATCACGCGGGATACTTCGTTCACCCTACCGTAGCCTTACTGCTAACCTTCACCATCTCTGCTTTGTGTGTGCGGCTGCGAGCCACGGCGCGATATACGCGACCGGCTCTCGGAGTCGTCGTTATCCTTCTCGCCGGGAATGCGATGCTCATGGCAGCCGCGACCTATCGTGCTTTCCTTCCCCTGAACCAGCAACAGGCGGAAGCTGCAAATCTGCTGCAATCCATTCCCGCCAGCGCTGGCGACCTTTTGATTCTTCCCGCCAAAACTGTTGAGGATCCCTGCGAGTGGACTCCCCTGGTCTCCCCTTCCAAAGTTCTCTACTGCCGGAATGCCGCAACCCTGCTCACAGCGAATCAAACTTTAACCGCTCAGCGCTTTCGCCAAGCGCTATATCTCTACTTTACCGGTAAGGAAAGCCAGCAACTCGAGAGCATGACCAAGGATCCGAAAGCATTGGACGACGAAATGCGCCTCGCATATTTCGGCGGGATCATCCCTTTTCGACAAGAGGAGCGCGCGCAAGGTCTAAGCGCCATTCGCACCGAACTGATTCCCATGCTCGACGAAGCCGCCCACCAGGATCAAGCCATGCAAGCTTTCCTCCGCCAATTTTCGCGCATCCTGGTGGTGGACAGTCGCCAAGATCCTGTTTTTAACCGTCAGCGGCTGGAGTCGTATCTGGTCATCCAAAAAGAGCTGCCCGCCGGAGATCTGACCGTCCTAATTTGCAATCCGAAGTAAGTTGATGTTTTTACCGGTCAAGGTAACCCGTAACCCATCCTAACGTCGCGAGGGTGCCCCACTTCTCGCGCCTTTCGAGAAGTGGGATCCCACCGCTGCTTCAGTCTGGGGAAATTTTGTTTGAAGCGCCCAACCGAATCGACTAGCTCTCAAGCACCGACAGAATCTCCAGCGGCTCCGGCCGCTCGGTGTAGTCCTCGTCGGCGACCGCAAACAGGATGCTGCCATCGCGATCAAGAACAAAGGTTGCAGGAATCGGCAACTCCCAACTGGAGTCGCCGTTAACGAAGGGCAGATTGACAAAGGTGCTCCGGTAGAGCCCCTGCTGTTCTTCCGGGACGCGATACACCAGCCCGAACTGGCGGGCCAGTTGGTTGCCAGCATCGACCAGCACCGGAAAGGCAAGCTTGTGCTGGTCACGCATGAAAAAGGCCTGCTTCTCGGTTTGCGGAGAGACGGCAACCAGCGAAGCGCCCGCGCTCTTAATCTCGGTGGCAACGTAATTCATGGCTTCCATTTGCCCCACGCAGAATGGACACCAGCGCCCGCGGATGAATAAGAGAACGAGCCGTCCTTTGCCCAGAAGATCAGCCGAGGAAACGGGTGAGCCATTGTGGTCCGGAAGTTCGAATGCGGGAAATCGTGCCCCAACGTTGAAGAGGCTGAGCGCCCGAGCTGCGAGTCCCTGAGCCTTGAGGCTGGCGACAGTACGGTCATGAACCGCCTGCACGTCTGCGGGAACATACTTGGCGATAGCGTCCTTGCGCTCGGCAAAAATTTCGCGCAGCCGCCGCATGTCGCTGTAGGAGCCGGATTCCGCAAGAGAGCGCCACTTCATATCAGTAGTGGTCAGTGGACAGTGGCCAGTAAATCCCATCGGGATGTCGGGTTCCTGGCCACTGACCACTGACCACTGACCACTACATTCACATTCCCGGAAACTTCATCCCCGCCATGCGCCGCGCAAAACTCGGCTTGCCCATCTGTTTGAACATTTTTTTCATCTGCGCATATTGGCGGAGCAGGTTATTGACTTCCTGCACGCTCGTCCCGGAGCCGCGGGCGATTCGCTTGCGCCGGCTGCCGTTGATGGCTTCGTGATGGTTGCGCTCGTATCCGGTCATCGAATTAATGATGGCCTCGACGCGGTTGATCTGTTTCTCGTCAACCTTGTCGGCAGCTTTCTGCAGTCCCGAAAACGCGCCGATACTAGGCAGCATGCCCATGAGGCTTTGCAGCGATCCCATCTTGCGCACCTGCCGCAACTGATCGCGAAAATCTTCCAGCGAAAAGCCGTCGCCGCTGAGTACCTTGGAGGCCAGTTCGTTGGCCTTCTTCTTGTCAATCTGCGATTCGGCTTTTTCGATGAGCGAGAGAATGTCGCCCATGCCCAGAATGCGCGACACGATGCGGTCGGGATGAAACGGCTCCAAGGCATCGTATTTTTCGCCGATGCCAATGAACTTGATCGGCTGCCCCGTGACCTGCCGAATCGAAAGCGCCGCGCCGCCGCGCGCGTCACCGTCCATCTTGGTAAGGACGACGCCAGTAAGCGTCAGCTTCTTATGGAATTCATCAGCCGAGTTGACCGCGTCTTGCCCTGTCATCGAATCGGCAACGAACAAAATTTCCTGCGGATTGAGCAGCCGCTTGAGCGACTGCATCTCCTCCATGAGCTGGTCGTCGATGTGGAGACGCCCGGCCGTATCGACGATGAGCACGTCACAGCCCGTGTTGATAGCCTCACGCCGCGCTTCCTTGGCCAACCGCTCGACCGTAGCGGTATTCGCCTCCCCAACCTCGCCCTCGTAAAGGTTGGCCTTGATCGCCGCCGCCACAACCTTGAGTTGTTCTCGCGCCGCGGGACGATAGACGTCGACCGAAACCAGCAGCGGACGATGTCCGCCATTCTTAAGCCAGTTGGCAAGCTTGCCCGAAGTAGTCGTTTTGCCGGAACCTTGCAGCCCCGCCATGAGCACGACAGTAGGCGGTTGCGAGGCGAACTTTAATTTCGCCGTATCTTTGCCAAGAGTAGTGACCAGTTCGTCGCGGACGATCTTGATAACTTGCTCGCCCGGCGAAAGCGCAGTCAGCACTTCCTGTCCCACCGCCTTGGCCTGGATGCGGTCAATCAGCTCCTTGACAACCTTGAAGTTGACGTCGGCCTCAAGCAGCGCCAGCCGAATCTGTTTCAGCGCCTCGGAAATGTTCTCTTCCGTGAGGACGGCCTGTCCCCGGAGAGACTTGAAGGCGCGCTGCAGTTTTTCCTGAAGATTCTCGAACATAGATTCCAGTGCTATTTTAGCAGTCCCCGAGCAGTCGGCCTTCGGTCGCTCGATCGTGCGGTCGGCATCTCAGTTTTGTACGCTAACGGACAGACGCGCCCCATCTGTCGTCTCAAAATGAAAGCAACGACGGGCCGAAAAAAAATCAACCTCATTCCGGCTTCCTGCATCTTTGTTTTTTGAGAGGAGGACAGGAAAGGATATGGCTTCTCCCGCCCCTGCCAAATTTAGAATCGACGTTGACATTCACAGCCTGCTCATGGATTCGTCGTCTTCCGGACCCAAGCCGGCCGAGCCTCGTGGCGTAACTTTACCCGAGCCAGTTTTTCCCCAGTATCCGGAGCTACTCAAAGATCCCGGCCCAGAAGTGCCGATGGAAAAGCGTGACTGGACCTACCCGCAAGTCTGGCGCAAAGTCCGCGGCTGGCTGCTCCCATACATACGATCGCGCGTGATGCCCGGCGAATTCCATCCGATCACCGCGTATCTCTTCCTCGATTACAAGTGCAATCTCGACTGCTGGTATTGCTGGGCCTTCAACAACAAAGTCAAAGGCATGACCGAAGACGTCGCGAAGCGCTCGATCGATTGGCTGCACGATCATGGTTGCCGCGTGCTCGCGCTGATGGGCGGCGAACCGCTGCTGCGCCCCCAGGTCGCACACAAGGTTGTCTACTACGCCGCGAAGAAAGGCTTCTGGATTTACATCGGCACCAATGGCCGCCTGCTGCGTCCAGAAGTTGCCGACCGCCTCGGAGACGCCGGCGTCGCCATCTTCAACTTTGCACTCGATGCGTGGGACGAGAAACCCAGCTTGCCGAAAGCATTTGTTCCCGGCCAGAAGAACCTTGAATACCTCATCCGCAAGCAGTACGTCTACGGGTACATGGTGTTCTTCAACATCAACATCTGCCGCAACAACCATGAAGATGTGAAGAAGCTCACCGAATACGCGCACGCCCACCGTCTCGCCACCGACTACCACATCAATGAGACGCCTATGCTTGAGCAGGACGACCACTTCAAGCATCTGAACGAAAACCCCACCTACATCCGGCCTGAGGATTGGCGTTCGGTCGATGGGCTGATTGATTGGATCATCGAGAAGAACAAAGCTGGCTACCAGATGGTGAACTCCGTCCAGCGTCTCGAGGAAATGAAAGCCTTCGTGCGCATGTCGTCAGGGCTAGACCTGAAAAAATACGGATGGTATGGCGACGGCACGGGAACGAACGGCAATATCGCCCAGATACTCGCGCGCACACCGGGCATTGTGCAAGACCCGGGCGGCGAGCTGCGCTTTGCCGACTGGAACTGCCGCGCCGGCCAGAACAACGTGATTATCCGCACTGACGGCACGGTCGCTCCATGTTTTCCCATGTATCCTTCCACGTTTGACTGGGGAAACATCGACAACCCGAAGTTCGACCAGCAACAGCTGAAAGAGATGAAGCATACCTGTCAGCGGCATTGCTTCTCCACGCTCAATCACAACCTCGGCTATTGCTACAACGACGCCCGAGTCATCAAGTGGGTATGGACACAGGCCGTCACCAACCGCATGAAGGGAGGAGCCAGAAGTTTCGAAGACTGAGCCGCGCAGCGTCTTGTCAGCGGATCACTTCTAGTCCACCGTCGGCCGTATCATCTCGAACCGCTGGGTGGTGCGCGTATACTGCGTGCCGCCCATGCGGCCAACAAGATCGAGCGAGTTTCGGTCTAGGCGGCCTTCTTTTAGATAGCGCTCGTCAATATGAACCGACACGATTTCACCAATCACCAGGCTCGCGCCCTCAGGCGCGGGATTGAAATCAAGAATCTGATACAGCTTGCATTCAAAGCTTACCGGAGACTCCGCCACGCGCCGCGGTCGCACGATTTTCGACGGTGCTGAATCAACATTCGCCAATTCGAATTCATCGATCGACGCGTCATAATCGCCGGCGGTCAGGTTCATAGTCTCGGCCAGTTCGAACGTGACCACGTTGATCACAAACTCGCCGGTCTCGCGAATATTCCGCAGCGTGTCTTTCGGCGCGCCAGCGCGCACTGCTCCGAGCTCTCCCGCCGCTCCCGATTTCTTCGGCAAGCGCATCCCCGGCGCAAACGCCAGCAGCGGAGGCTTGGCGCAAACCGCGTTGAAAAACGAAAAAGGCGCCAAGTTGGGTTGTCCGTCGGCGCTGACGGTCGAAACCCACGCGATCGGTCGCGGTCCCACGGCGCTGATCAGAATGTTATAGAACTCACGGTGCGCAAGTTGAGAAGGAGTGACATCCATGGCGTCGAGTATATCGTTTGATCCGTGGGTGCCCCACATCTCGCGCTTTTCGAGATGTGGGAACTTACCACTCCAGGTACGCAATCTCACTTTTCGCCGAAGACTTCCTTCGCGGCGATCACTGTATTGCAGTGAATCGTGATTGTGTCTTCGAGCTTCATGGCGTAGCCGCCGGCGAGTGTAACCATCACGGGAATGCGTTCGGCTTTGGCAATTTGGAACACCAGCGCATCGCGCTGCTTCAATCCCTCAATGGTCAACGACAATCCTCCGAGCTGATCTTCGCAATACGGATCGGCTCCGGCGAGGTAACAGATCAATTCCGGCTGGAACTTGCTCAACCCCATACTGATCGCGTTGCCGAGGCACGCCAGATAGTCGGCGTCCCCCAGTCCGTCCGGCAGATTCAGATCCAGCGACGAAGGCGGCTTAAATGACGGGTAGTTGTTGAGTTGGTGAAGGGAGATGGTAAAGACGTCTGTGGTCGGAGTGCTGCGCGGCCTCATCCCCGGCGGGGCCGGGCGCGCGGAACTGAGAGCGGAAGCAAATGTCGCGGACCCCGGCTCGCTGGGCACGCGCGACCCGGAAAAAATCACGGCGGTGCCATTGCCTTGATGCACGTCGCAATCGACCGTCATGGCCGTGCGAATCCTATCCTCACGCTGCATGCGGCGGATAGCAACGGCGACGTCGTTGATCATGCAGAAGCCCTCGCCGTGCCCAGGGAACGCGTGATGGAATCCTCCACCGATGCTGATCCCCACGCCGTCAACCAGGGCATGATCGGCGGCCAGCACCGAACCCCCCGCGGTCAGCCAAAAAGCGCGCACCAGTTCCGGCGAGTACGGCACTTCGAGCTCTAACTCTTCCAGCGCGGTCAGCGTGCCCGTTTTCAATTTGTGGACGTACTGCGGAGTGTGCACCAGCAATATGTCCTCATCGGCCGCCGGAGAAGGAGCCACAAAGTCGGAAGGCTCGGCAACTCCGGTCGCCAGCAGCCGGTCATGAATGCACTTGTATTTTTCGGCGGGAAACACATGCGACCCGATGGGCAAGTAGAAGTCGTCGCTGTAGATGAGCTTGAAAGGCAGCATGCAGTATTCAGCTCGAGCACTCGGCGGGCGGAACCGAAAACGCCATATCATACGCGGATCGCAGCATTTTCGCAGTGATACTACCGGTGCGCCATACCGTAATCGATTGGATGCCATTGAAGGTGAAAGAGAATTCTCCTGCGTTTCCCGGAGCCTCCCCTGTTTTGCCGAAGCCCCGAGCGAAGTCTAGGGGCAATTCGAAGGACTCCCTGTGGTGAAGATTCCAAACTGCTAAACTGGCCGGGTTGCCTGCGAAAAAGAAATCTCCGCTGCCAGAGAGCGGCCCGCCCGGGTCGTCGTCCATTTCTGCGAATCCACAAGCTGAAGTTAAGGGCCGGATTTTCCTGATCGACACCATGTCATTCATCTTTCGCGCCTACCACGCCATGGCGCGGCAGCGTCCGATGTCCACGAAGACCGGAGTCCCGACCGCGGCGACGTATGTGTTCGTGAACATGCTGCGCAAGCTGCGGGACGATTTTTCGCCCGAGTACCTGGCGGCGGTGTTCGATGTGGGCGCGCCGACGATCCGCAACCAGCAGGCGGAAGCGATCACAACCATCCGCAAGTTCGATATCAAAACGCAGACGTTCAAAGAATCGCAGTATGGCGGCTACAAGGCGAACCGCGCCGAGATGCCGGGCGATCTGGTGCAGCAGATTCCCTACATTCGGCGAGCGCTCGAAGGGTATCGCATCCCGATTTTGCAGCTCGAAGGTTACGAAGCCGACGACGTAATCGGAACTCTGGCCCGGAAAGCGGCCGCGGAATCGTACCCGGTCTATGTCGTCTCCAGCGACAAGGACATGCTGCAGTTGGTGAACGACAAAGTGCATGTCTTGAATCCGCCAAAGGACAACCTGATTTGCGATGAGGCGAAGGTTGAGGAGATTCTCGGAGTGCCTCCGTCGAAAGTGGTCGATGTAATGGCGCTGCGCGGAGATTCGGTGGACAACATCCCGGGCGCGCCGGGAATTGGCGACAAGGGCTCGGTCGAACTGATTCAGCGCTTCGGAAGCGTGGAGCAGGCCCTCGAACATGCGGCGGAAGTCGAGAAAAAGACATATCGGGAATCGCTGCAGAACAATCGCGACAATATTCTTTACAGCAAGCAACTGGTGACGATTGACACCGATGTTGTGGTCGACTTGGATGTAGCCGCGATGAAAGCGGGCGAACCGGACATTGAATCTTTGCGTGCGCTTTTTGCCGAGCTCGAATTCACTTCCTTGTTAAAAGAGCTGCTTCCCGTGGTGGAAGTGAAAGAAGGCCACTACGGCGAGATCAAATCGAAGTCGGAATTCGAAAAGTACTTGTCACGCGTGAACGAAGGCGCGCCGCTCGCGTTGGCAATTCCGGCCGAATCCCCGGAGGGTATCGAAGAGGAAGAAGTTGAGCCGCAGCCTGCAGAGTCGGGTTTCCTCGCTTTACAGCCTGCGGATGCGGAGCAACCAAGCGCCGGAAATGCAGAGCTCATAGCCGTCTCGAACGCGCCAGGCGAGGGGGCGATGGTAGCGCTCGAAGACGGACCACTCGCCGATCGGATAAAGAGCGCTCTCGAAGATGCCGCTCTTCCGAAGACATTTCACGATCTCAAGTCTGCGCTTCATTATTTTGGCGGGCATTTGGGGGGGCATTTTCGAGGGTATTCCAGTGACCTGCAGATTGCGCTGGCCGGAGTCCGACACGATCCCATGCTCTACTCCTACCTGCTCGATCCGACCTACTCCTCGCATTCCTTGGCGGAGGTTGCACTGCGAAGATTTAATTTGAAGCTCAGCGGCAATCTGGCGGAAGCGGCCGACATAGCCGGCAGATTGGCGAGCGCGCTCCGCAAGGATGTTGATGACCAGGGCCTGACCTCCGTGTATGAAGAGATCGATGCGCCGCTCGTGCCCGTGCTGGCCCGCATGGAAGACGCGGGCGTAAAGATTGATTTAGGGGCGCTCGAGCAAATGTCAGGGAAGTTGCAGCGCGAGGCCGCAGCCAAGGCGCGAGACATTTACGAGCGTTGTGGCATGGAGTTCAACATCAATTCGCCAAAGCAACTGGGCGATGTTCTGTTCAACAAACTGGCGCTGCCGATGCCGGTGAAATACGGGAAAGGGAAAAAGATTTCGACGGCGGTCGATGTCTTGGAAGGCTTGGCCGCAGATCATGAAGTTCCACGGTTGGTGCTGGAGTACCGGCAGCTCACTAAATTGAAATCGACGTATGTCGACGCATTGCCCGCGCTCATCCGCAGCCACAGCGGCCGCGTGCATACGACTTTTGGGCAGACCGGGACGGCAACGGGTCGCCTCTCTTCAGCGAATCCGAACCTCCAGAATATTCCGATTCGCACCGAACTTGGACGAGAGATCCGCGCGGCCTTCATCGCCGAACCGGGGCACGTCCTGCTGGCGGCGGATTATTCGCAGATCGAACTGCGCCTGCTGGCGCATTATTCGAAAGACAAATTGCTGGTCGAGGCTTTTCGCCGCGGTGATGATATTCACACCCTGACCGCGTCGCAGGTATTTGGCGTGCCCCCGCTGATGGTGACGCCGGACCATCGTCGCCAAGCGAAGGTGGTGAACTTCGGAATCGTCTATGGTTTATCGGCCTTTGGCTTGTCACAGCAACTCGGTATTGAGCCGGGCGAAGCCAGAAAATTCATCGATGCCTACTTTGAAAAATACGCCGGGGTGCGCGCCTTCATCGATGACACGCTTGCACAGACCCGGCGCGATGGAAAGGTAAAAACGCTGTTCGGGCGCATTCGTCCGATCCCCGATATCAATAGCAAGAACGCCACCCAGCGCGGGTTTGCCGAGCGCACGGCCGTGAATACTCCTCTGCAGGGCACGGCCGCTGACTTGATCAAGCTGGCGATGATCCGCATTGATGCCGAAATTCGGAAGCGTGGACTGAAGTCGCGGATGACCTTGCAGGTGCACGACGAACTTGTGTTCGAGGTGCCGGAAAATGAAGTGGATACCACGAAAGCGCTAGTACGTGAACACATGGAGCACGCGCACGCACTCTCGGTTCCGCTGGTGGTAGAGATCGGTGTAGGGACAAACTGGCGCGACATGGAGTAGGGAAGCCATTTTGGGAATGATGCCGATGCCGCGGAAATTATTTCAGCGTTGCCGTTGCAGCGTTCCGCTATACTTGCAGGAAGGATTCCACAAAGCGCCGCGTCGCCGTTTTCCAGCCGGTTGATCCAGCCGCATAACAAGGATTATCGATTCTGCGGAGGCAAGTCTGGAGGCAATTCTAATGAGTGCGGCTCCATCGATGGCGTTCGAACGAGATCCACGGCGGGTTTTTCCCCGGCACGCCATCAACGTACCTTTGGACTTGATCGCCTTGCGCTCCGGCGTTCCCGAGAATTTGCCCGGGCGCTGCACCGACATCAGCGAGGCAGGCGTAGGCGCGGTGGTGGCCGGAGAAGTTGCCGCCGGTCAACAGGTCGCGGTCGAACTGCGGCTTCCGAATGTTGGCGTCCCGGTTCGCGCTCGCGCTCTGGTTCGTTATCAGTCGCGGCTTCATTGCGGACTCGAGTTCGTGGGTCTTTCGGTGGAGCAGCGGGAAATGATCCGCTATTGGATTTATCGCTCCACGACAGAGCCGATCGATTTCAACATTCTCAAGAAAGAAATTCTCGAGAAAAAAGAACACTTCAAAAAAGAACACCTAGAAGATGCGCACGAGGAAGCGCCCGCCGCCATATCGGAACCTGCTGCCAAACCAAGGCGCAGAATTCGGGTTGTCCGGCGTGGACTTTATATGCTGATCGCTTCCATTCTGGCTCTCGCCGCGCTCGGATGGTGGGAGTGGCAGAGATCGTGGAACGAACTGGAAAGACGCTCGCCGGCGGTCGAATCAGGGCTGCGCGTCTCTCCTGAAACCATGGATAAGCGAATTGTAACCAAGGTGGACCCGGTATATCCCGAGGCAGCGCGCATCAAGGGCACCCACGGACGGGTGGAGTTGGATGCGGTAATTGCGAAGGATGGCAGCGTGAAACGCCTGCTCCCTATTTCCGGGCCCGATCTGCTGGTGCGGTCGGCGACCGAAGCGGTGCAGTCCTGGAAATTCGAGCCTTACCTCTCCAGCGGCAAACCGGTTGAGGTGGAAACCGCGATTGTAGTCGAGTTCCGCCTGAATTAGCGGCACTATTCGAATTTCTGAGCCAGCTCGAAAGTCACCCCCAGCCGGTCTTTGGCTGAGACAATCGCTTCGCCGTCAAGTTGCCAGGCGATCTTGAGCACGGGATCATCCCAAGCCACGGTGTGCTCGTGCTCAGGTGCATAGAAGTCCGTAGTCTTATAGAGAACCTGAGCGGTCTCGGAAACAACGCGGAAGCCGTGCGCGAATCCGCAAGGGATCCATACAATGCGCTTGTTCTCGCCGGAAAGTTTGAAGGATTCCCACCTTCCAAAGGTAGGCGAACTCCGGCGAAGGTCGAGCGCGACATCAAGAATCTCGCCGGTGACAGCGCGCACCAGTTTCCCCTGCGGCTGCCGAATCTGGTAGTGCAAGCCGCGGATAACATTTCTCTCGGAAAAAGAATGATTGTCCTGGACGAATGTTTCTACAATGCCAAGTTCAGTAAACTTGCGTTGGTTGTAGCTTTCCATAAAGAACCCGCGGTCGTCGCCGAACACGCGCGGTTCGAGAAGAAGAACTCCGGGCAGGCTGGTGGCGATTTTCTTCATCGGCCGATCTTCATCAGAGAGTTTGCATCAATCTTCAATCAGAAGAGCTTCGATCAGAAAACGCGATCGTGCAGCAACTGCAGCAGGTAAGCCCCGTAGCCATTGTTACGCATCGGCTTCGCCAGCGCTTCCAACTGCGCGGCAGTGATGTAGCCGGAGCGATAGGCGATTTCCTCCGGACAGGCCACCATGAGGCCTTGCCGCTTCTGCAGCGTCTGAATAAACAACGACGCATCCATCAGAGCTTCGTGCGTGCCAGTGTCAAGCCACGCCGTGCCTCGCCCCATGACGCAGACGTTCAGTTGATTGCGTTCGAGGTACACGCGATTCACGTCGGTGATTTCAAGTTCGCCGCGCTTAGAAGGTTTGAGACTCGCGGCAATCTCTACCACTTGCCGGTCATAAAAATAAAGCCCAGTGACGGCGTAACGCGATTTTGGCTGCTTCGGTTTCTCTTCAATGCTGAGCGCCTTTGGCGTCTTTCCCTGCGGATCGAACTCGACGACACCGTAGCGCTCGGGGTCATTGACGGGGTACGCAAAAATGCGCGCGCCTTTACTTTGCGCAGTAGCGTCACGCAATTCCTTGACCAGATCGTGTCCGTAAAAAATATTGTCGCCGAGCACGAGCGCGCAGCCGCTGGAGCCGATGAAGTCCTTGCCGATCAGAAGTGCCTGCGCAATGCCTTCCGGCTTCGGTTGCGCTGCGTATTGGAAATTCACGCCGTATCGCGAGCCATCCCCCAACAAGTGCTGAAAACGGTGCAAATCCTCGGGCGTCGAGATAAGCAGAATTTCGCGGATGCCGGCGAGCATCAGCGTCGACAGCGGGTAATACACCATCGGCTTGTCGTACACCGGCAGCAGGCTTTTCGGAAGCACATGAGTGACGGGATAAAGCCGCGTTCCCGATCCTCCCGCGAGAATGATGCCTTTATACTTCGACGGCGCGGTTTTGGTCATTTCAGTCTCAGCAGCCCGTGCAAATACGACTCGTGTCAGGATATGCCTTCAGGCATACCGTAAGTGACGCATCAGAAGCGCGCCTTCAGGCGCTGGCTCCGGAATCTGGAGTGTCACCATAAACTCTCAGCGCTCGGTGGCGTAATGCTTCGCCATCCATTGACGATAGCCACCGCTGGTAACATCGCGGACCCAGCCTTTGTGTTCAAGATACCAGAGGACGGTCTTGCGGATGCCGCTTGAAAACGTCTCCAGCGGCCGCCAATTCAATTCGCGCTCGATCTTGCGCGTGTCCATGGCGTAACGGCGGTCGTGACCAGGGCGGTCTTTGACGAATGTGATCAGCTTGTTGTGAGGAACGGCGGAATCGTTCGGCCGCAGTTCGTCGAGTAATTCGCAAATGGCTCCGACAATTTCCAGATTCTTTTGTTCGGAGCGCCCGCCTATGTTGTACGTTTCTCCGACGCGTCCATGCGACAGCAGGGCGCGAATGGCTCGGCAATGATCCTCGACGTAAAGCCAGTCGCGGATGTTTTCTCCGTCGCCATATACCGGAAGCGGTTTGCCGGCGCAGGCATTCAAAATCATGAGCGGAATCAGTTTCTCGGGAAACTGATAAGGCCCGTAATTATTCGAGCAGTTGGTAGTCAGAACCGGAAGCCCGTAAGTGTGGTGATAAGCGCGAACCAGGTGATCGGAAGCCGCCTTGGACGCGGAGTACGGGCTGTTCGGCGCATAGGGAGTGGTCTCGCAGAAAGCCGCGTCGCTGGGGCCAAGCGATCCGTAGACTTCATCGGTGGAAACATGCAGAAAACGGAATGACGCACGATCCGCATCCGGAAGCGCCGACCAGTAGGCGAGCGCTTCTTCCAGCAAGCTGAATGTGCCATTGACGTTGGTGCGAACGAAATCATCAGGGCCGTGGATGGAACGGTCCACGTGGCTTTCGGCAGCGAAGTGGACGATGGCGCGCGGCTGTTCCCTCCGCAGCAAGCTTCGCAAAAGTTCGCGATCGATGATGTCGCCTTGCACGAAGCAATAACGCGGATCGGTTTCGACAGCCCGCAGGTTGTTGCGATTACCCGCGTAGGTCAGTTTGTCTAGATTCAGGATGCGCGCCCGCGCGTCGTCAGAGGCGATCCATTGCAGAATGAAATTCGAGCCAATGAAGCCCGCGCCACCGGTGACGAGAATGAGATCTTCCATGCTGGAAATGCCGCATAGCGCAAAGGCCCGGCGTTTCGATTCTAATCGTAATCACCGCCGTATGCGAAGTCGTGCGCCAGCTGACATCCAGATCAGGCAGGTACGGCCTGGCTCGGAGCGACGGCTTCGGTGTCGAAGACCGTTGCCAGACCATCAATTACAGGCGACAGGCGCACCGCGGCGAGAATCGCTTCCTCCGACACGCCCTTGCTCCGCGGAAGCCGCCTGAGCGCGGGCTAGACGAGCGAGGCCCGATCAAACGGGGTTATCTCGTCACTGGAAGTTCTCGCCTGCGCACTGGCCACGAGGTCGCTCTGCTTCCAGCCCAACAACTTGTAGTAAGTCTTCTCAATCGAGAGGGCAATCTCGGGCCAGCGATACTGGCTCTGAATTCGTTCGCGTCCGCGCTCTCCCGCTTGGCGTCGAAGTTCGGGATTGTGGACGAGCAAGTCGAGCATGCGCTGAAGGTCTGCCTCGTCGCTGCGACGGAACGTAAACCCCGCGCCTTCCACCACCTCGTTGTTTTCCGGAATATCGCTGGTCAGCACGCAAACGCCGGCCGCCATGGCATCGAGCAGAGCCAGCGACAAGCCCTCAAGGTCCGACGGAAGCACGAACAAAGCAGCGTTAACCAGAAGTTCATCGAGATCGCTCCCCGAAACCCAGGGAAGGAACCGGATCTGATGCGATTCATGTCGGCGCAAGCTCTTGACGTAGGAATCGGAGTGACTCGATCCTCCGGCGAGCACCAGTTTCATGCCGGTATGCAGATTCTCAAAGGCATTGATCAGGAGGTGGCAGTTCTTTTCCCGGGAAAACCTGCCCAGAAAAAGAACGTAATTATCCGCCGTCAGATCCCACTCGATCAGTTGCCGCGGCGCACGCCGGGGCGCCACCGCAGCTCCATTTGGGATGTAAATCGTGTCGCGATCGTAGTGTTGGCGGTAGTACTGCTGCAGAGTGCGCGAAACGACCATGGTGGCGTTGGGCGACAGGCCTGCTGCTCCTTCTCCCAAACGCAGCACTCTCGACGCGATCCGGCCCCATTTGCCCCGCTGCCAATCCAGCCCCTGCACCGTGACCACCGTCTTCTTGCCGACCAGCCGCGGAAGAAAAGAAAACAACGCTGGTCCCAAACAATGGTAGTGCACGACGTCATAATCCGACATCATGGCATGCGCCGTGCTCAGCAGCGTGTGGACGAGAGTCTCCAGATGTTTCGACCGGATGGTTGGCAACCGCTGCACCCGCATGCCGTTGTGCATCTTCATCGGAGGAGTGAAATAAGTGCGGCAATATACGGTAACTTCGTGTCCCAGGCGCGCCAGTTCGTGACCGGCGTGTTCGTAGTACGACTCGATACCGCTGTACTTCGAGAGCACTCCGCGGCCGCCAATGAACGCGACGCGGACACTGCGGCGCGGGCGACGCGGCGCAACTGGAAAACTCAAAAGCTTCTTGGCCGACGTCAGCCGGCTGTAGAGTTCGAGCAGCTTCGCCATGTGCTGCTCGGGATCGTGCTTGTCTTGCACTCGCTTGCGAGCCGCGGCCCCCATTTTTTCGATCAGGTCGGGACGGTCAAACAAAAATCCGATGGAGTGAGCAAGCTGACTGCGGTCTCCGTCCGTATAGAGGAGGCCGGTTACTCCGTGTTCAACCAGTTCGCGGCGCGAACCCAGATCCGAAGCAATGACGGGCCGTCCCCACGCGTAGGACTCGAGGATCGATTTTCCCAGGGTTTCATAGGCGTGAGAGGGGAACACGGAAAAGCTGCAACCGCTGATGAGCTTCTGGAGTTTCGCGTCATGCACCATTCCCGCGAAAAGCACTTGATTCAAATTCAATTCTTTCGCCAGCGCCTCCAGTCGCGGACGTTCTGGACCATCTCCCGCAATGATCATAGGAATGTGCGGCAGTCGCACCATGGCGCGTAACAACTCATAGACGCCCTTCTCGGCAGAAAGCCGGCCGAAATAGAGCAGGTATCCTTCGTCAATGGTGATGTCGTCTTTCGCAGGCAGCTCCTGAAAATGCGGCAGAACTTCGATGCGTTGCGCCGGCAATCCACTGGCAATTAATTTCTTGCGCACGAATTCGCTGGGCGCCAGGAACATATCCACGCATCGTTCGTACGTTCGCAGCCATTTGTGCAGATAGGCTTCGGCGGCAAGCACCATCGCGCTGGAACGCGGGCCGGCATAGCACCCACTCGTCGCAGCGTGGTGGAAAGCGCCCTGGCTGCAGAGTTCACAGGCACGGCCATGGGCGACAAAATTGTACGTCGGACACAAGATTTTGAAATCATTGATGTGGTAAAGCACCGGGATTCCCTGATGTTTTAATTCCCAGAGAATCGCGGGCGACAAATGGTGATAGATGCCCCGTATGTGGGCGAGGTCGGGTGAAAAATCAGCCAGGCATCTGCGCATCGCGCGCCGCGCTGACGGCGAATAGATGGCGTGGGCCGCCATTTTGACCTTCTTCAGGAAACCGGCATCCGGATCCTTGAAGTTAAGATACGGGAGGCAGTAACTGCGCCCGGCGAAAGCCGGGGTACGGCCGTGCTCCATGCTGAACAGAGCGACGTCCTGGCCGCGGTCCTCCATCCGTTGCATGAGGTCGAAGAGGTAAGCTTCTGTGCCGCTAAACAGATAGTTGTACTTGTTGCAATACAGGATGCGCATAGTTACCGTCCGAATGAGGTATACGGGCCAGAAATTGATCCGCGAAAGTGCGTAAATTTCGCTGGCGATTATAGGAAGCCGCGATGCTCGCCGCCGCCGCGCGCTGGATTCCGGCTAAGGAGCTCTTGTTGGCCTGAATCCAGCTGACGGCGCTGACAAAATCGGGCAGAGACTCACACTGGTAAAGAAATCCAGTGCGCTGGTGCTCGACTAACTCGGGAATCCCGGTGATCGCCGGAGCCAACACCAATTTCTCGTGAGCCATGGCTTCCATGAGGACTACCGGGATGCCTTCGCTCTTGCTGGTCATGACGACCAGATCGGCGTAGCGGTAATAGCTGGTAAGATCGGCGCGCGGCACATGGCCAATGAGGTAGACACTATCCTCGAGCCGCAATGCCATAATCTGACGCTCAAGAGCTACTCGTTCCGGCCCCTCGCCGACAATCCAGCAGATAAAGTCGAGACCTCGGTCGCGAAGCGCGGCGCAGCTTCGGATGAGAAAATGATGATCCTTCACGCGTTGCAGGCGTCCCACCGAGAGGAGACAGAATCTCTTGCATTCCACTTTCGCTTCGGCTTCCACTTTCGCTGCGGTGCCGAGTGGGCGCCAGGAAGGCACACGATCGACTCCAAGGCGTTGTACGACGATCTTCTCTGGCGGCGTGTTCGGGTAGCCGCGAAGAATGTATTGCCGGTTGAAATCGGAGACGGTTACACAAAACTCGCAAGCCCGCAGCTTGGCCGCAAGCAGATCCGCGCGCTGCAGCGTAAAACTGAAGCTGATGCCGAGCAGCCGCGCAGCGGCTAACGCCATCCAGGAGGCAAAGTAGCCGTGATGGGCGTGGATGTGTTCCACCTCGAGCGGCGCCAGTTGTTCTGCCAGCGCCGCGCCCATCACCGTGTGGCCCAGCGCGCGAATGCGGCGGGCGGGGGAAGCTCCGCGCTCCCACAACAAGGGCCGTAGCAGTTGCCAGAGGCTCTCGCGATCGGAGAGGAGCCGGCGCACCGCTCGCACCAGATCACCGTCCGAGAGCGGCTGGAAAAAACGCGTCTCCTTCCAGAAAGCGCGTTCCGCCAGGCTGAGATCGGTCGGCGAAACCCGTTTGCCGCTGCAGCAGATCACTTCCGCTCCGCGGCCGCGCAGTTCCGTGATTTCATCGATCACGTAAGGTTCGAGGGACGAGGGAAATTCGTTTGCGATGTAGGCGATGGTGGTCATGCGGCGGACTCCTCTGAGGCGCAGAGCATCCCGGCAACGGTGAACGTGAGTCCAATCACGAACTGGTATGCCATGTCGACGAAGAACGCGTTGAACAGATAAACGCTGAGCAAAATGGGCCAAACCTTGCGCAGCGCAGCAACCGGGCCGCTTTCCCCTGGCGGACCGCGCCACGAGAGGCGGAACAGGTTGAAGAAGAGAACGCCGTACACCGCCAAACCCGGCACCCCGAACTCCACCAGCAAGGCGAGGTAAGTGTTGTGGACATAGAAGGTGCGAAGGTGGTAGCCCTCCATGCGGCGGGCCAGCTCGGCGTACATGCCGCCAGCGGCCCAGCCGGTGAACGGCCGCTCCTGAAACATCGCCCAGCCGGCTTCGTACACGGCCAGGCGTGCATCAACCGGGCCGCGTTCCCCGGTGCGGTCCCAAAGAGCAGCCTTCAGCGAATGGTTGCTGAAGGCGATTACCAGGCCAATCATCAGGCCCGCAACCGCCAACAAAGTGCACACCGCCAGCAACCGCCGTTTGACGAGGCGGAATCCCAGAACGATCGTAGACACGGCGAACGAGATCCAGACGGCGCGCGTCATAGTTGCCAGCACCGCTAGCGGCAGTGCTAGCCATAGCAGAGTCACGACGGTTTTGCGTTTTTGCGATAACGCCAGAACAACAATCCCCAGGATGTTCAACGAAACGCCATTGGCCACCGCCTGGAGAAACGGCCCACGAGCGCGGTCCGGATGAAAGCCAAGACTTTCATCAAGAATGAAGCGCGGATAGATGAGCGAGCGGGCATCGACAAGAAACGCAATCGCAATGAACGCGAGGTAGGCGAGAACCACGATGACGAAGATTTCAAAGTGTTTTCGTTGCGATTCGGTTCGGAAGACGAGCACCGCAACGTGAAAAAGCACAAAGGGAACAATGTATTTGCTGGCGATGACGCTCCAGATTTGCGCATCGAACGGCTCCCGCAGCACGCGAAATATGGCGAGCGCGGCCAGGGCGATCATGGGCAAGCTCAGTCCGGCAAAGAATGGGACCTTTTCGCGCAGCGCCAGCACGCGCAGAGCAATGAAAAATACCAGGATGCCGAACGCGATCCGGTCGGCATAAAAAGAAAAAAGGTCCGGTGGCCGGAAAAGAAAAACAGTCATCGCGGCCACATAAAGAACGGAGGGAAAAGCTATGCCGAGGTGAAGCGGTCGCAGCAGCAGACCGGCAACGCGCCAAAGCAAGTTGTCGTCACCATCCCAGCGTAAAGCCACGCGGCTGGTCATTGTTCTGCTGTTCATGGCGCTGCTGCTCATGCGAAGGTCAAACTCCTTCCGGCGCAAACAGCACGCGCACTGTGCCAGCCAGGATGCGCAAGTCCAGGCGCAGGTTCCAGTTCTCGATGTAGGTGAGATCAAGGTGCATGTTCAGCTCGAATGAAGGGCAGTCCCGTGCCGTAATCTGCCACAGTCCCGTGATGCCGGGCTTCACGTCCAGGCGCCGGAACTGGTGAAGTTCGTAATGGTTAACCTCGTCAATGGGGTGAGGCCGCGGCCCCACCAGGCTCATCTCCCCGCGCAGCACATTCCAGAACTGGGGCAGTTCGTCGAGGCTATAGCGGCGGATAAAACGGCCGAGGCGGGTGACTCTGGGGTCGTTGTCGAGCTTGAAGATTGGGCCTTGTCTCTGGTTGCGTGCGCGCAGATCCTCCTTGAGCTGTGCGGCGTCCATCACCATGGAGCGAAACTTGTGGCAACGGAAACGCCGGCCTTTGGCGCCGATGCGTTCCGCGGAGTACAGAATTGGGCCCGGCGAGTCCATCCGGATGAGCAGGGCCACGATCGCCATGATGGGACTGGCAAAGGTTAGAGCCAGTGTCGCACCGCCGATATCCAACGCTCGCTTCAGAAATAGCGCGGCGCTCGGCAAAGATTCGCGATGCAGAGTGACCACCGGCACTTCTCCGATGCGATCGATCGCCGAGTCGGGCCACGGACCCGAGGGCAGGTCGGGTACGGCGCGAATGTCAAGATGGTTGCGAAACGCGGCCTCGGCAGCCTCACGCGCCTGGGCGGGCTGTCCCGGAAGTGCGAGGATGACCTCATCGATGAACTCGGCCCGCGCCAGCCAGTCCAGATCGGCGATTCTCCCTAGTACGGTTGGGGAAAGAGACAAGTCGTTATCCACAAAGCCGCACACGGTGGAGCGCCGGAGAGGATCGTTGCGCAGTGCCTGCGCGATGGACTGAGCAACTGGCCCCCCGCCAATAATCAGGATCTTGCGCGACTCTGTTTCTCGCCGCCGCCACCGCCACGCCATCTGCCTCATCCTGCGTGCCAGCGCGAGTCCAGCCAAGGCGCCGGCAAAAATTCTGGCGGCGTTCAGAAGACTGATTCCGCCCCAGGCCGCTATGAAGACGAGTCCAGTCGCGAATAGAGTTGACCTCGCCAGGGCTGAGACGATCCCAGCCGGCGATGGATCCCCGGCGCGTTGGTAGATTCCCTCCCGCAAGCCGAAGAGTTCGACCAGAACCGCAAAGATAGGCAGAGAAGCCAACGGTATTGACCAAGCGGGAAAAAAGAGAGACGCCGCGGTGCCGCCGAGTATGAGAACGGTCGAATCGGCTGCTACCAACTGACAAAGCGTAAATCGATCGAGGACCGTTTGTCGTGAGATTTGCTGAGTTGGCGGTCGCGGGCGAGCGAACCCCGTGACCCTGGTTTCTTCCTTACCTGGAATCGGAGTTACGGGTTCGCGGCTGGTTGGCGTAGACGTCGTGGTTGAGAACCTGGGAAGGGGTATGGCAGCGGTCCCAAGAATCATCCGGGCATACAGCGAGGGCGAATCCTTGGGTTCGGCGGTCGAGCGTCGGTTTGTCGTCATTTGGGCCATAAAATTCATAGACTCCGATAAAGGCCTTGTGGCACAGGGAAGCGGCGCTCCACTAATACGGTCCCAAGCAGAGAGACTTGCGCTTGGCTGAGTTGATCTTTGATCTGAGCCGCGACCAGGCGTCTGGTTTTATTGGCCGTCAGCACCAGCACCAGACCATCGCAAGTTCGGCCAATACTCGCGGTAAGCCAGGAGACGGGAGCACACCACAGAATGGAAAAATCGAATTCCGCCGTCAGCTCACGAAGCCGCGCCAGATTCTGATCGGTGATCCGCCGCCCGCGGGCGTCCCCCAGCCAACTGTGGCGTGGGACCATCCAGAGCCGTTGCGCGATCGGCCAGGTGGCCTCTGCCCGATTCGGGGAGGCAATCTGCAACTGCTTTTGCAGAAACATCGCACCAGGGTTGGCGTCAATCAGCCCGACGTCGTAACGGTCCTCTTGCGCCAGAGCTTTGGCAACCTCGAGGCATAGGTTCGCTGTCGCAGTGGATGCTTCGACCGGGGCAAAGCCGGCATGCCTCACCGGCCCCGATTCATGCCGGAAGAAGAGTTGCTCCACCAGCGCATGAATCTGCTCGTTGTGAACCGAAATTGTCCTCGCAACCCCTTTACGTTGACTTTGCGCGCGAACCTCGGGTTCACGAATCTCGGTGTCGTGAAACTGGGACTCGTGAACCTTGCTTTCAGGGACCGAGGCCGCACGCGACTGCTTAGCCTCAACGGGAGGCTCGGCAAGAAGCCCGAGAAGAGTGGTCATTGCATGACCACCATAGGCCCATCGCTCCGGGCATTAAGCGGAGGCAAAACCGTGGCCTCAGCAGCCGGCAGCCAGGCCAATACCGGTACTTCCATCAGGCGGTGTGCTTCGGCGGGAGTTCGAATCGTCGGGTCATAGTACTCCGTAGTAAAAGCGACGCCCACGCTGAATGCCATCGCCAGCCCGAATGCCAGCAGGAAATAAAGGAAAATGTTGTGTTGCGGCAGGGCCGGGGCCACGGGCGGTTCCACGATGGCCACATTAAGAATGCGACGCTCGTCGAGCGCATCGCCGATCCGCGCCTCTTCGCGCTTGTGCAGATAGAGCAGGTAATTGTCTTCGTCCGCCTTGGCGGCGCGCATCAGGTCCTGTTGATCCACGGAATCCGATTGCAGTTGCTGCGCAATCTTGCGCAGAGTTGCAACCTGAACCGCCGCGTCGGATTGCCGCGCCCGCAATCCATCCTCCTGCACCTGGGCCTTCTCCAATTCCATGTGCGCCCATTCGTAGTTGGGATCTTTGTCGGTGGTTTCGTCGCGCACTGGAGTCAGCGCTTCGCCGCTAATCGAAGCTTGCGTGTCCGTGATTTCCTTTTCCACCTCCTGCACCAGCCGATATGACGGTTCAAAGCGCGTGAGCAGTTCGGTGCGCTTGAGCTGGAGCTCCAGCAAGTGCGTTTTCATCTTTTCGAGAACCTCCGGATTATCAGCCCACCGCTTGAGGGTGACTGACCGGGAAGGAAACAACTTGATCTGCTCGCCCAGCGCTCGAATCCGATGCTCCGTCTCGACCCGGTCCTGGTCGGTTTGGCGATAAGCCGCGTCCGCTTCCCCTAACTTCTGCAGCGCGATGTCCCGTTCCAGCGCCGCCGATACCACTCCCCGAGCCCGAGTAAACTGCACCAACTCGCTTTCGGACTCATGCAATCGTTTTTCGTACGCCGCGGTTTGCTGATCGAAGAATTGAATCTCTCCCGGCGGCCGCTGCAAATTCGTGTGCCGCTGCATGTAGACGGTTGAAAGCGCCGCGAGTATCCGAGCGGCTCGCTCCGGACTCGTGTCTTTATAGCTGACCTGAATCAGGTTCGACTTTTTCAAAGCTTCGACATCCAAGCGCCGCGAGAGCTTCCGTACCGCGTGTTCGATCTCCGATGGGCGCTCGGAATCCGGCGTGTCCGCCGGAACGATTCCGGCCAGCTTTACCGCTTGCTTCAGCAGATCCTCGTCGCGCAGGAGTTCGACTTCAGAATTCAGCTCTTCCTCAGTAATGTCGGGCCGCGTGAAATCCATGGGACTGGCGGGCTGGGAAGAAACGACGGGGTCATAGCGGCCGCGGCGCAGCAGAACCATGAAGTGCGATTCGTAGCGCGCGGAAAAGACCACGAGGAGCATCGTGGCCAACAATAAGAACCCAAAACAGGCGCCCACCAGCCGCGGGCGCCGGAACAGCGTGGCCGCAAGTTCGCGGGGAGTAGGGGAAACCGTGGTGCGCGAGTTGGGCATCAGTTTGGTGGACATGGGTCATACAGCGATCGGTCAGACCCGGCGAGATCTTAGGGAATCGGCCAGATTTCGAAGACACAGTGAACGCTGTTACTCCTTCTCTCTCTGCTAAAACTGCTGTGGGTTCATATACCAGCTCAAAGCATTGGCGGGCACATACTTGCGGATCTTTGAAATCCTGCTCTGTGGCACAAAAATGAAGTCGCCGGCCCGCAGGTGAAGATCCTCGTGAAGATCGCGAGAATTCAGCATCTTCTTAAGGTCGATCACATGCGATTCGGCCGTGGACGCCGAAACCCGGCGAAACACAACCACCTGCGAATGGCGAGCCTCCTGCGTGAAGCCCCCCGCAATCGCCACCGCTTCATTGACGGTCACGTCCCCTCTCAACTCATACTTTCCCGGACGGGCCACCTCGCCCGAAGCGAGAAAGTAAGGTTTGTCAAAGTCCTTTAGGGTCACCGTCACTTCTGGGTCGTGGAGAAAGCCGCGGTAAGCATTCGCGAGTGCCTGCTGCATCTGGAGAAGCGTCAGTCCCTCCACGAACAGCGCCCCCGCACCTTTCAGCGCTACAAATCCGTCAGGTTGCACGGTCAGGGTCTGATTAAAGTCGGGGGAAAAGGTGAAATTTACATCTACGGTGTCTGATTCCGTTAACCGATAAAGCGGGTGGCGTTCCCCTCCGAATGCAGGATCTCCCTTGCCACCCGCTTTTCCGGGTTGTGTGATCGTTCCGTTGCTGGAAACTCTCGTGTCGGACCGGTCCTGGCTCTGCGAGCTCTCCGCCGCCGCGATCTTGCCGGTAGGCGGAGCAGAGAATCCAGGAGCCGAAGCAGGCGACGGCACAGTTTCCTGCGCGGAGACGACCAAGGCTAGCCGTAGGATGAGCATGCCCG
This sequence comes from uncultured Acidobacteriaceae bacterium, assembly GCA_963785265.1. Lineage (GTDB taxonomy): Bacteria > Acidobacteriota > Terriglobia > Terriglobales > Acidobacteriaceae > Acidiflorens. The sequence goes on from CAWAUN010000003.1 coordinate 191,375, forward strand.
CAGCTCCAACAACTACGCTTCTGGTAAATACATTCATCTCCATACTCTCGCCACTGCTCAGAGCGGCGAACAAAAGCAGCTCGGACGTTTGAGCTGTTGGCAAGAAGCTATTCCCCCCTGCGCAACGCAACAAGACTTGGAAAGTACTGTCCACCGCCGTACCCGGCACCATCCAGCCAGAAGAAAAGTGATGAAATCCTACAATGGGCCGCTAGGCTTGGGTCTTCGCACCCGGACGGACTTCGCATAGTAGGCCCCTGTTGCGAAAGTTGTGCACGTTGGTAGCCCCTCGAAGGTAGACATCCGTGCCCGATTCGTCACAAACGCAGTGTGACGGGGCCTACATCCGGTCCGTGCGCTTTAGGGCATGATGGGACTGTGAAAAACATAAGCACCGCAAAGCAGGTCGCCGATAGCCCGGTCCTCGAAACTGAAACCGTGCAGGTTCTGATCGCCGATTCGGGCCCCATTCAATCTCAACTCTTGACCCGTGCCCTCAAGGTCCGCCGTGACTTTCAGGTTTCCGCCGTCGCCCTCGAGACGTCTGCTCTCGAAGACTTCCTGCAATCCAATCACGCCGATGTGGTCTTGATTGCGGGCAACCACTTGCCGGATTTGAGCCTGCTTCGTTGGTTGCGTGTTTCCTATCCAAAAATCGCCCCCGTCCTGCTGGCGGAGAACGATGACCGCGAAATAGTGGTGAGTGCATTGCGCGCGGGCGCAAAGGGCATTTTTCTGTTTACTGAAACTCCTTTCTCAATGCTCTGCAAATGCATCCAGTGCGTTTCCCGCGGAGAAGTCTGGATCAACAATCAGCAGATGAACTACGTGCTCGACGCGCTCTCCGAGGTTCCTACGCTGCGCGTCGTCAACTCCAAGGGAAGATCGTTGCTGACGCCTCGCGAAGAACAAGTCGTTGCCCTCGTAGCCGACGGCTTGACCAACCGCGGAGTCGCCGGCGAACTCGGTCTCAGCGAACACACCATCAAGAAATATCTGCTGCGCATCTTCGATAAGGTGGGGATTTCAAGCCGCGTGGAATTGGTCCTCTACGCCATGTCGCACGGCGAAAATCGCCCCGCGGAATGGATGCCGAGCGGCAACGCCTGAGCACGAAAAGCACGCCCGCCGGATACAATGGCAGCATGAATGATGGCGAGGAGATCGCTCGGTGACAAGCCCCGAGTCCGCGTCCCAATCTTCGTCCGGATCTCCGTCCCAGTCTCCGTCCCAGTCTCCGTCCCAGTCTCCGTCCCAGTCTCCGTCCAATGTCACGCGCCGCTGGACCGTCATTGCCTCCGGCCTGCTCCTTCTGGCGCTGGCCCTGGTCGTGATCTATACCGGTCCGGCTGCCTTCCTGAGTCCCGTTGCTCTGGTAACGGTGGCCGCCATCGGCCTAGCCGCGCTCTTGCTCCAGGTGCGCTTTCGCCGCGAGCTACCTAGTATCCATCCGCCTCTCTGGCTGAACGTCCTCGGCATTCTCTGCGCCATGCTCTCGCTGTTCGCGGATAACCTCCGCATGACCCGCCGCGCTCTCGATATGGTGGCATTCGCCGCCGTGCTCTGTTTCGGCATCAGCGGATCGCTAATTCTGCGCGCCCTAAGACGTGTGCGAACCCCGCGCCCCACCGAGTCGGAGTAAGGCGATTTGGATTTGGGTTTGGGTTTTGCTTTGGGTGTTGCCTTTGGGTGGCGCAGCGGTTTACCGCTGCGATAATAGCTGTATTTATAGTGCCGGCTTTAGCCGCTGAGGTACGACTGCGTCGCGGCACCGAATTTTCAACAATCTGTTTGCCGCCTGGCAGCGTCTTTCGACGAGAGTCCCGTTTACAATGCCTCCATGCGCGTCACCCTCTTCGGAGCCTCGGGCCTACTCGGAGACGATTTGGTTCAGCAACTGAGCGGTGAGCAATTAACCGCGCTGTCTTCGAAAGACGCCGACCTGCGCGACCGCGAACGCATTCGCGACGTGATTCGCGATTCCCGTCCCGAGTGGGTTCTTCTCGCCGCCGCCTACACCGATGTCGATGGCTGCGAATCCAACCGCGACCTGGCCTTCGCGGTCAATTGCGAGGGCGCCATCAATGTGGCGGAGGCTGCCCGTGAAGCCAAGTCGCGCTTGCTGTTCCTGAGCACCGACTACGTTTTCGACGGCAACAAACGCTCGCCCTACCAGCCCAGCGACCCTAAAAATCCAACCAGTGTTTATGGACAGAGCAAAGCCCGTGCCGAAGAACGGTTGCTCGAGATCATGCCCGAGGTATGCATAGCCCGTACCTCATGGCTGTTCGGACACGCAGGCAAGTGCTTTCCCGCAACCATTCTGAAGCTGGCCTCCACCCGTTCCGAGATTTCCGTGGTCAACGATCAGCGCGGCAGCCCGACCTTCACGCGCGATCTATCCTCTGCCCTGGTCGAACTCTGCCGCGCGGACGCACGCGGCATCGTACACGTCACCAACTCGAGCCACTGCACGTGGTACGAGTTCGCCGCCGAAATCGTGCGCGCCTCCGGCCTGCCAACCATGGTCAAACCGGTGACCACCGCCGAATTCCCCCGCCCCGCCCGCCGCCCCGCCTACTCGGTTCTGTCGCCCGACAGCCTGCACGCATACAACATCCACATGCCCGACTGGCAGAATGCGCTCCGGCGCTATCTCGGGGGCGGTTAAGGTGAGCCCTAGTAGCCCAACGTAGGATCTACCGAAGATTTTGGTCTGCAGCCACCCGTCCGCCGGTTGCTACAGCAACCTGGCGAAGCATGTAATACAGAGTTGCCAGCCCAGCGACGAAAAGAAGCACGAAAAGCACGATGATGCCCCACTCCGGAGCAGTCGGCAGTTGATTGAGGCTGAAGTGCGGAGCGAGGGCAACGTTTCGCAGCACGTCCCGCATGCCCACCATGGCTGCCACGGTCAGCACGCCGCAACCGACCCCGACCGCCAACTGGCGCTGCGGAGACTTGTTGGCTTTCGCAATGACGAAATGCGCAACCGCTGCCAGCGGCAGAAGCAATCCCAGCCCTAATAATGCAGTCGCGAGTCCATTACCGCCTATGAAAGCCAGTCGCGTTGGAAGCGCTAACTTTGCCAGAAACCAGAACCCGACAGCAAAATTGAGAGCAGTCGCCCCGGCAAAAAGCACGAACCCTTGATCGATGAGCCACTGGCGGTACGCCGCTTCCCGCTTGCCAAGACCCAGCACCACTAATCCCAGTCCGCAAACCGCAAAAGCTCCTAACACAAAATGAAGGTACCTCGGCACCAGAGAAACTTCTGACCAATTCAAATTCCAGCCGCTGGCATGCCTGCGATACAACTCAAGCCAGCGTTCGGGTGCAAGCATCAACGTGAAATTATTGCTGTAGACGAAAGCAATGGTTGCGAGCAGCACCACCACAAAAGTCAAAACCACCGCTGCGCCGCCTTTTTGCCGGTGTTCCTTCGTGATATCTAAAGTCATCGAAAAGTAATAGACGCCGTAGTAGGCCGCGATGACCATCCCAATAATGGCAAGCCACGGCACTCCCATCAGGATCGAACTCGAGTAAAGAAATTGCCCATACATCACCTGGAGAAACAGCAACGGCGCGACGCCCAGGGTGACGGTAAAAGCAAAAATCGAAGGCAGCAGGCGCCCAAGATCGCCCGCCAGTTGCGCTGAAAATGCCGAACTCTTCCGCCGCATCGTGCACGCGAGCGCCACTGCGGCGCCTCCCAGAAGGCAATTCATAAACAAAACATGGAGAAAGAATGTGAGCAGCAGCAGCGTGCGCAGAAGCCAGACCGGCGCGGGTAACGGCGCCGGATCGGGATAAGGAATAGGCAAGTTCATCATGATGAATCCTCCTGCTGGCTACCGCTTCGGATCGCTCAAATACACGGCTAATGCATGGCCTTCCGCGTCCGTACCGGTAAAAGGTGGCATGTCTGGATTGATGTCGCTCAGCGTTCCAATCATTCCCGCGATCGCATCGGTGTCGGTTCCCTTGAGATCCAGCGGACGCCGCTCTCCTCCGATGCTGTGACACAGCGCGCAATGGATCTCGAACACCTGCTGTCCAAGTTCTTTTTCGTTCGCACCGCCGGCAGTCGCCGGCGCCAGCGAAGCCAGATAGCTTCCCAAGGTCACGCGGTCACGTTCATCGCCGACAAACGGCGGCATAGTCCCGCGAACTACAGGCAGATGCAGCAGGATCTCGCTGCCCAATTTCGCATCCCATCCACGAGCGAACTTGCGCATCCCGCGATAGCCGTCGACAGAGTGACAAGAGCCGCACTCCATGACGAACAGTTGCTGTCCATAAGCACGGGAATCGACGCTGGTCTCGATCCACGGTGAAGTTCTGCCAACCCCATTCGCGACAATACCCTCCACCTGCCCGACCCTTACGTCATTGGCGTAAATGTAGCTGTTGATGACATACGGATAGCGGCTGAACTCGCGGACATATTCGCCGCCGCCCATCACTCCGATCCCGGCAACCAGCAGCACGGCCACGATCACGGGGTTCATCGTCTTCGGCCAAAGCAGTGCGAACACCAGCGCAAGTATCACTGCGGCCCCGCCACAAACCGCCGCTCCAAGCACCGCATGGTGAACTGCCGCGAACATTCCGCCGAAGTACGTTCGCGAGTACGCAGGAAAATCATGGAAATACCAGCGGCTCAAAGGCAGCAGAGATGCAATTCCCAGCACCAGCCACCCTCCTGACCAACGCACCACGCGTTCCCGCAAACCGGAAGGCTCCCACATCGCCGTGACGAGTCCAAAAATGCCCGCCAGCCCCACTGCCATCGCCGTTCGAATCAGCAACGACGGCCAGTACGTCGGGTTGAAGAAGCCGTCCCAGAACTTTCCGGTTTCCAGCCAGCGTCCCGGCGTCAGCATGTAAGTGATAATGCCGTTGATCACCGCCAGGCTCGCCCACGCAGCCCCGAAATAAATCCAGCCGATCACGAGATGAGTTTGCCGATCCAGAGTGTCCCACTGGTAGGCATAAATCAGAGCGGCAGCGATCTCGACGAAAAAGAAGACCCATTCAATTGCCCATCCCCAAACGAACGTGTGAATGAGCGAAGAAGTCGCTTCCGGGCTAACCAGTCCGATCGTGAACCAGATACCGACGCCCGTGACCGCTCCCAGCACGACAGTTAGCAGCGCAAAGAATTTCGAATGATGCCGAACGTAGCCCAGCAGCTCAGAATCGTTGCATGAGTAAGCGCGGCGCTCGGTCAAAACCAGGTATGCGCCGCCTCCCACCGCAAAGTGAGAGATGAAGACGTGAAGCACGGCTACCGCCGCGATGAGCAGTCCGCCGGGAAATCCTAGTTGCCAAACGGGATAATTCATTCCGTCCCCCGTGTCATCGTTTCAGTATGCGGGGCATGCAATCTGCCGGGCTGTGACCAGGCTCACGCCAGCGCGTGAGCCTTGAACGGCCAAGAAGAAGCAAATAGAGTCTTGGCATTTTGCGGTTGAAGTAAACTTCGGCCACACTAGGAACCCCATCGTCGAAATGCGGGGACAGACTGGACTATCACTTAAAGAAAGGGAGTGAACGTTGCGTCCGTCCACGGGCTCTCGCGTCCAGCAAGGCGTCCCCTACCCGGTTCTGTCGCCCGACAGCCTGCACGCCTACAACATCCACAAGCCGGGCTGGAAGGATGCCCTGCGCCGCTACCTCGATGCTGCAGTTCCCGTTGTCACATAGAGAAACCGCGTCGCTGAAGAACTTGTTCCCCAGCTTGCCAAACTGCGAACGAAGCGTACAATTAGCCCCGTTTTCGGGGTCGAGAAACAATATCCGTGCTATCTGTGTGACCAAGGAGGTCAACTATGAAAAGAATCGCCGGGGCGATGCTCGCCCTCGCTGTTGTGCTGCCTGTTGGAATATCCGGATTCGCCGTTGCCCAAGACAAGCCCATGGGCCACATGCCACCCAAAGTACTGGTCGTCACGCGGGAATATACCAAACCAGGAAAGTCGGGTACGGCGCATGAAAAAACCGAAAGCTTGTTTGTTGAGGCCATGAAGAAAGCGAACTGGCCAACCCACTATATCGGTGTGGAATCTCTTTCGGGTCAGAACCGTGCGCTCTTTTTTACCGGCTACGATTCGTTCGAAGCGTGGGAAAAAGATACGAAAGCAACCGTAAAGAATGCCACGCTGTCGTCTGCCCTCGACCACGCCTGGGCAACCGACGGCGATCTTTTGAGCGAGACCGACGGCGCCGTGCTCACATTCCGCGAGGAATACAGCCTTCGTCCCGAGGTCGACATAGCCCACATGCGCTATTTCGAGATTTCGGCTTGGCACGTGAAACATGGTCATGACAAGGACTGGGACGAAATCGTAAAGCTCGTAATCGCAGCTTACAAAAAAATTCCCGACGCACACTGGGCGGCCTATTCGGTGGCCTATGGATTGCAAGACAACACCTACGTCATCTTCAACCCCATGAAGTCGCTCGCCGAGGTTGACAAGAACTTCGCCGAGGGCAAGGACTTTGAGGCGGCGATGGGCGAAGAAGGCATGAAGAAGCTCGACGAGTTGTCGGCGAGGGCGATTGAGTCGAGCCAGACCAACCTGTTCGCGTTTAATCCGCACATGAGCTATCCGGCGGACGAGTGGGTGAAGGCAGATCCCGAATTCTGGAAAGCAAAAGCGGCGGCAGTTCCAATGGCCAAGAAACCAGCGGAGAAGCCGCCTGAGAATCATTGATTTCAATCTGGAAAGCACGATCCCGCCCTGTATGACCGCAGGGCGGGTTCTGTTGACGAGACATATCCGACCACCCCTGTCCAACCCCGCTTGCACTGGTTTATTCTTACCCTTCTCTGAGGATCAAACGTGTACCAACGACTCTATTGGATTCTGCTCGCCTCGCTCTGCACTTTGCTTTTTCCCTTCACGCTCTCTGCCCAGCCGTACGATCCGGCACTGTACCAGGAACTCCACTGGCGCATGATCGGCCCGTTTCGCGGCGGACGCACCGTGGCAATCTCCGGAGTTCCCGGACAGCCCAATGTCTTCTACATGGCTCCAAATAACGGAGGCGTCTGGAAAACGACGGACTTCGGCCACACCTGGAATCCCATCTTCGACAATCAACCCAGCGACAACCAGGCATCGGGATCGATTGGGGCCTTAGCAGTTGCGCCGTCGAATCCAAACACGATTTACGTCGGCAGCGGAGAAGGCCTGCGCCGTCCCGATCTCTCCGTAGGCAACGGTATCTACAAATCAACCGATGCGGGCCGCACCTGGCAACATCTGGGTCAACGTGATGGCGCTCTGCGCGACGCGCAGCAGATCGCTTCGATCATCGTCGATCCCAAAGATGCCAATCGCCTCTTCGTCGCCGCTCAAGGACATCCCTACGGTCCCAACCCCGAGCGCGGAATCTTTCGCTCTCTCGACGGCGGTCAAACCTTCCAAAAGGTTCTCTACAAAGACGAGAACGCAGGCGGAATGGACCTCGTCTTCGATCCCCGCAACTCGCAGATCGTCTTCGCCAGCATGTGGGCCTCGCGCCGTCCGCCGTGGACGACCGGAGGCGGCTACAACGGCCATGGGAGCGGCCTCTACAAGTCAACCGACGGCGGCGACACCTGGCGGCAACTCACGAAGGGATTGCCCGGTGAAGCCGAAGGCATTGGCCGCATTGGTCCCGCCGTTTCTCCCAGCGATCCCGACCGCATGTATGCGTGGGTTAATACAACGACGCCGAATGCGAAGAAAGCGAGCGGCATCTACCGCTCCGACGATGCCGGCGAAAGCTGGCAGCAAGTGAACGACGAAGGCCGCGTCTGGGGACGTGGCGACGACTTCGGTTGCGTGCGAGTCGATCCCCGCAACAAAGATGTGATCTATGTAGCCAACACGTCGACCTACCGCTCGACCGATGCGGGCAAGAATTTCACCGCCATCAAAGGCGCTCCCGGAGGCGACGACTACCACACCATCTGGATCAATCCCGAGATTCCCGACATCATCGCGCTCGCGGTCGATCAGGGCGCAACCATCAGCGTGAACGGCGGCCAGACCTGGAGCTCCTGGTACAACCAGCCGACCGCGCAGTTCTATCACGTCATCACCGACGATCAATTTCCCTACTGGGTTTACGGCGGACAGCAGGAAAGCGGTTCCGTCGGCACCGCCAGCCGCAGCGACTTCGGCGAAATCACGTTCCGCGACTGGACCACCTTAGGCGTGGAAGAATACGGCTACGTAGCGCCCGATCCGCTGCATCCCAACCTTATTTACGGCGGCAAAGTAACTGTGTTCGACCGCGACACCGGACAAACGCGCGATGTTTCGCCGGTGGTTCTGCGCACCGGGGAGTACCGCTTCAATCGCACCGCGCCGCTGATCTTCTCGCCCGCCGACCCACACGTCTTGTATCTTGGATCAAACGTACTGTTCTCGACCCGCGACGGCGGCAACAGTTGGCAGATCATCAGCCCTGACCTCACCCGCGAAGCTCCCGGCGTTCCTGCGACGTTGGGACCGTTCGTCGCCGACGATCCCGCCAAAGGCAAGCATCGCGGCGCGATCTATTCGCTGGCTCCGTCGCCGAAAGATGCCAACCTGATCTGGGCCGGAACCGACGATGGCGTGATCCAGGTAACCCGCGACGGCGGCAAGAACTGGCAAAACGTCACCCCGCCAGAGCTGTCTCCGTGGAGCAAGCTTGCTCAACTGGACGCTTCACATTTCGATACTGCGACCGTTTATGCCGCGGTGAACCGTTTCCGGCTTGACGACCTGCATCCTTATATCTATCGCACGCACGACGGCGGCAAGACCTGGCAGAAGATCGTAACCGGATTGCCCGACGAGCCCGTCAACACGGTCCGCGAAGATCCCGAGCGCAAGGGTTTGCTTTTCGCCGGAACCGAACGCAGCGTTTATGTTTCATGGGATGACGGCGACCATTGGCAGTCGCTGAAGATGAATCTTCCGCCAACTTCGATCCGCGATCTGGTCGTTCATCATGACGATGTAGTAGTCGGAACTCACGGCCGGTCATTTTGGATACTGGATAACATCACGCCGCTGCGCCAGTTCGACTCTGAAGTTGCGAGTGCATCGGCGCATCTTTTCAAGCCGCAGCTAACCTATCGCGTGCGCCGCAACAATAACCCTGATACCCCGCTGCCGCCCGAAGAACCCGCTGGGCAGAATCCGCCCGATGGCGCCATGCTCGATTACTGGATCAGCCCTAAGCTAAAAGCAAGCAGACTTTCCTTCGTCACCGTCACCTTGGAGATCGTTGATGCCACGGGAAGAGTTGTGCGCCGTTTTTCGAGCGACGACAAGCCCGAAACCGTCGATCCGAAGGAACTGAACGTCCCAATGTACTGGGTTCGTCCGGCGCGAACCTTATCGGATTCGCCAGGTATGCATCGCTTCGTCTGGGACCTGACTTATCCCGTTCCTGACGTGCTCGATCACGATTACCCGATCTCGGCCATCTTCCACGACACGCCGCGCTATCCGCTAGGAGCGACCGTGTTACCGGGCAAATACACCGTGACGCTGAGCATTTTGGCGAGCCCTGGGCCGCACGAGGGAGGCGCAGTTGGAGCATGGGGCAACACGCAGCCGCTCGAAATCCGCATTGATCCGCGGGTGAAAACGTCTCCCGAAGATCTGCGCCGGCAATTCGACCTCGACCGCAAAATTGCCGACTCTCTGCACCGCGACTACGAAGCCCTGCAGCAAATCCGCAGCCTGCGGGCGCAGTTGAAAGCGCTAACGAGTCCGCCGGAGGCGATCAAAAAAACGGTGGCCGATCTGGAAGCGAAAGCCGCTCCCATCGAAGGCCAATCTGGAGGCTACGGCGCGCGCTACATGAGCACTCCCGCAGGCCGCAGCTTGTCGCGCCTGAATAGCGGATACAACGCGTTAGTAAGCGCTCTCGATACCGCTGACGCCGCGCCCACAACCCAGCAAATCGCCATGTTCGGAGAACTGAATAAAGCGCTCGAAGAGCAGTTGTCAGCGTGGGCTCAGCTCAAGTCCAAAGACATTCCCGAACTGAACGCGCAGCTGAAGAAAGCGAAACAGCCCACGATCGATGTGCAAAAGCCGGCTCCTGGAGCACCCGACGAGGAAGGGTCCCAGGACCGCGACCAGAACGAAGAATAGGCTTGTGTGGCGCGGGCGCCTGATTGTCATACCACAAGTACACGATAAAACTCGCGGTCGCGACCAATCGCCTGCAAGACCGAGAAAACCAAATCTCCAAACTGACGCGCTGAGTCGAGATAGTCACCCGCGTTTTCCACGAAGGGCGGTATCAGCTCTTCTTTTGGTATCTCCGTTTTCGTCAAGAATTCTTCGTAGCGTGCGATCAGGTTTCGGATATCGGGGTAGGCATCTTTCAATTCCGGCTGATCAAGCATCCATTCGAGGCGTTGCGAGGGCGAGAGTGAGATCATCGTCCCGGCATCTGCTGGCGTAACGGTTCCATTTTTCGAGAAAGTAGCAAGTAAATAGAATAGCGCCGAGTAGCAGCTCAGCATTCTGCTATGTTTTAGCTTATAGTTCTTGAGTTTCCTCTTGGCCTTGTCAGCGGTTGATTCCGGCGGGGTTCCCGATTCATAGTTCACACAAAATGTTCGCCACATTCGGAGCACATCATTCGTCAAGAATGCTGGCATGAACTTTGCCTCCCGGCCAGCATAGTCTTTCCAGTATGCCTTTACGACGGACTCGGTGAACTTTTGATATGCTGGTTCCCCGATTAACGGGAAGCTTTCGAGAAGCAAGAGTAAACGCGCTGTAAACGTATTCGTGCTGTCGTCATGGCGCTTGCCCAGGGTCGCGATCAGATCCTCAACTGTGTAGTGCGTCAGGTACTCGCCATCTCCCGAGAACTCTTCGATACCGAGCTCCTTGGTGGCACGGATGAGATCCGCCTTTATTAATATCTGGTTTAGGTTGCGGATTGAAGGCTCTTTGTCCCGCTTGCCGTGGTCGACCAGTCGACTCACAATGAACAGATCGAGATCGCTATGCTTACTCGCCTCCCCTCGCGCAAATGATCCCGTCGCGTACACACAGCCATGCTCGCCACAGAGTTCTTTAGTGAGCGCCAGCTGCCTCTGCAGATCCGCTATCCTGTCTTTCGTTGCTTTACGTCTGTATTCGAGAATTGTTCCCACGGGTTCCCTCCCACTGAAAAACCCTGGCGAAAATCTCAGCCTGCTCCACGGCGTCGTCCAAAGCATGATGAGGGTGCCGATTTCGAGGACGAAGGGAGGGAAGTAGTCTTGATTTGCCCGCCTCAGAAATGGGCACACCAGCTTTGACGGCAAATGCGGTCTTTATGTCGAAGCAAAGCGAGTGATTAAAAGGGGAACCTTGCGTAGAAAACTTAGTGAAATACCAGTACAGCCACGACCAGTCGAAGCTGAGTGGATAGGCCACTAGAATCGGCTTACCGTGCTCGACGATTCCGCGGATCCACTCCGCGGCTTCCGTCATTGCGTTTTCCGGGCGCTCACCTTCCGTGAGGAGCCTGTCGCGATCCAGGCCGTTAACGCGAAGCGCCTCAACCTGAAAGTCCACAGAGATTGGCCTAAGCTCTCGGTAGAAAGTTTGTCGATAATCTGGAGGGGCGGTGAACTGCTGGCCGTCGAATCTCCCGGCGAACACCAGAGCAAACGACAGAATCGAGAAGGGACCTGGGATTGGCCCGTCGGTTTCTACATCCGCCGAGAAGTAAACGTCGAGGCCACGTTTCATTGCTCCGTTAGCCCTTTGATCATCGAGTTGTTCTGCATTTCCTTGATTCTCTGGCGGCGCGGTCAACGCTGGGTTCATTGGATGCTCGGTCACGCTTTCGGGAATTGCGCTGTAAGACAAGAAGTATAGCCCGCAGGTTTGTGGATTGCCTGATTTTTCTTTGCCCACGGGACGTGCCCCGAATGGCTCTCCATCCCACCCTTCGTATTTACACGGAAAACTCCCTCCGCACAAACTCCATAGCCGCCTCGCGCGACGTGAGTCGGCCTTCCAGTTGAGCGTCCTCGACCGCGTCCAGAATTTCCTTGAACCGCGGCCCAGGCTCATAGCCCGCTTCAATCAGGTCGCGGCCAGTAATCAGCGGAGTTGGACGAATCGCCTCAGGAGGCATCGAACGCAACTGCTCGCGCGAATACTCGTATGCGTCGAGTTGGCCGTGGCTAGAGAGGCAGTCGATGCGATGCAACTCCAGATGCTCGTCGAAAGCCGGCAGCCGCAGAAACTTCTTTAGCGTGGATTGCTTCATGCGCTCGACTTGGCCAAAGCGCATGTGATTGTCGACCAGCGCCAGAATCTGATCGGTGTCGTCGTTTGAAAAGCGCAGGCGGCGGCAGATTTCGGCGGCCATCTTCACTCCGATTTCGACGTGGCCATCGAAGCGGATGCGGTCGGGCGCTACGCGGAAAGTCGGCGGCTTGCCTACGTCGTGCAGCAACGCTCCCCAGGCTAGCGTCTTGGAACAACCTGCGGGCAGTTTGTCGAGCAGCAGCAGCGTGTGCACGAACACATCGCCTTCGGGATGATACTGCGGAGGCTGCTCCACTCCTTTCATGGCGGCGATTTCGGGCAGGACTTCTCGCAACAGACCGGTTGTATCGAGCAGTTCGAATGCTCGGCGGGCGTGGCCTTCGGTCAGCATCTTGGTCAATTCATCGCGCACGCGCTCGCACGAGACCTGGTGAATTTTCGGTGCCAACTTTTGCATCGCCGCCATGGTCGCGGGATCGATCTGGTAATCGAAGCGCGCGGCAAAACGCACCCCGCGGAGCATGCGCAGCTTGTCTTCGGCAAAACGGCGTTCGGGATCGCCGATGGCGCGGATGATTCCCGCTTGCAGATCGTCGCGGCCGCCGACAAAGTCCAAAAGTTGGTTGGTCGCGGGATCGAGCATCATGCCGTTGATGGTGAAATCTCGCCGTTGCACATCTTCACGCGGGTCTTTGGTGAAACGAACTTCGTCGGGATGACGGCCATCGGAGTAGCCTACGTCGGAACGGAAGGTTGCGACTTCGATGGCTCCTTTATGATGGCCGCCTTGGCGGACCAGCACGGTCGTCGCGCCACTGGATTCCGGAACCAGCACGACTCCGAATTGCTCGCCTACGGCGAAGGTCTGGGGGAAGATTTGCATGACCTGTTTGGGCGTTGCATCGGTGGCTACGTCGTAGTCGGCAGGCTCGCGGCTGAGAAGAAGATCGCGGACGCAGCCGCCGGCCAGGTAGGCCTGGTGTCCGCGCTCGCGCAGGGTGCGGACGATTTCGGCGGCGTGTTGTTTGGCGTTGGACATTCAGCCATGAGCTATCAGCCATCGGCTAAAGCAACCCAACTGCAAGTCGTCTAAACTGGAAACTGACAGCTGATGGCTGACGGCTGACAGCTAATTATGCCTGATGCATACATCCTCGGCATCGAGAGCTCGTGTGACGAGACGGGTGCGGCCGTGGTGCGCTCGGGCGAGCAGATTTTGTCGAACGTGGTGGCCTCGCAGATCGCCACCCATCAGCCTTATGGCGGCGTGGTGCCCGAACTCGCGTCGCGCGAGCACTTGCGGGCGATTGTTCCGGTCGTTCGCCAGGCGCTGGCGGAAGCGGGACAGACTTATCAATCTCTCGATGCCCTCGCGGTCACGCAAGGGCCCGGACTGGCGGGCGCTCTGCTGGTGGGCATCAGCTATGCCAAGGCGCTGGCGTTCGCTTTGGAGAAGCCGCTCATCGCCGTCAACCATCTTGAGGGACACATTCATGCCGTGTTACTCGAGCATCGGCAGAGTGAAGCAGGAGAGCTGCATTTTCCGGTGCTGGCCCTGGTGGTCTCGGGCGGTCACACGCATCTTTATCTGGCGCAGGTTGAGGAGAATCTCTGGACTTACCGGAACATCGGGCACACTCGCGACGACGCTGCGGGCGAGGCGTTCGATAAAGTCGCCAAGTTGCTGGGGCTTGGCTATCCGGGAGGGCCGATCATTGACCGGCTGGCGCCGCATGGCGACCCGCTGTCGGTCAAGTTCCAGATCCCGCAGATCAAGCATCGCGACCGGCGTAATCATAAGTCGAGCGATCTTAAGAAGGGCGATCTTCACCAACCCGATCACGCGCCAACTGAAGAAGCCGAACTGCATTTCGATTTTTCCTACAGCGGAATCAAGACGGCGGTTTTGCGCTACGTTGATACCGAAAATTTAAAGCCTGCGATCGAGGCTCGCCGGCGGGCGCTGGCGGAAATCGGCACGCCCGCGCTGGAAGATGTTCTTGGACATTGCGACCGGCAAACCCTCAACCTGGTGGCTTCGTTTCAGCGCACGATGGTCAACGACCTGGTCGCGAAGACGCTGGCGGCGGCGCGCGAGTACGAGGTGCAGACTCTTTTCGTCAGCGGAGGCGTCGCTGCTAATCGAGAATTGCGGGCGACGTTTGAGCGCGAGGCGGGGATGCAGGGCCTTCCCGTTTTCTTTCCGGGGCGCGCGCTTTCAACCGACAACGCGGCCATGATCGCGGCGGCGGCTTTTCCGAGATTTCTGCGGCGGGAATTTGTGTCTATGGATTTCTCGGCGGAGGCTGGAATGCCGCTGCGCTAGCTGTTCATCGCGACACTGCTTCATCGTGATGCTGATTCATCGCAACATGAGAGCGGATGTGAGGACTCAGTGGTCCATCTGTCTCAGTCCGACGCTTGCACTTGCATGGTTTCGGTGATCCAGAGCTGCGCCGGAGAGCCTTTCGTGTTGCGAGTGGCCGTCGCCCGAAAACTGCCGGAGGTCGTTTCCACATCGTAAGTATAAGGAGGACGCTCCGCTTTGATGGTGATGTAGTTGCCCGAAATCAGTTCATCCAACGAAGCATACTTGCCCTGCGACGCCAGGTAACCGCGCTCGGCGTTCGCGATACCGATCAGGTCATTCTTCACGCCCGTGATGGTGGCAAATTCTTCAGGACTAGCATTAGAACTGCCGTTCCCAGCGCCCGGATTCAGCGTCTTCACCTGCAACGAGTAGATGTACATGCCGATCGCCAGGGTGACGATCGTGCCTACAAACCCAAAAACGCGTCCCATAATTGGCTCCCAGTGCCATTGCAGCGCGAATCAGGGCAAGCGGCAAGTAACCAGAGTGCAGGTGCCAACAGTTCACGGCAGGGGTGGGAAGCGCGTCAGGGCATCGCGCACAAGGCATGACAGAAATTGCGCTGAAGAACGCGCCTTTAGGCGCCAGATCGCGTGGCGACCCCGGAGGGAGTCGAACCCCCAACCCTCAGATCCGAAGTCTGATGCTCTATCCAATTGAGCTACGGGGCCGTTCGCCGCTGTCGATTCTACACCGCGGACAGCCCGTGTGGCGCGGACCTGCCCTGAGAGTAGTCGAAGGGGGCCTCGCCCGCGTGCCTGCGCTGAATTTGCGGCGGGCAAGTAGCCACTGCCTCCCGCAAAAACCGCCTCGCGTTGTAACATCGAAATGGATGTCTGTTGCACCCAATCCCGTGACCCACAGCAGTGCGCGCCTGCTCGAGTTCGAAACTCTGCGAGATCTGCTGGCTGGCTATGCCTCTTCGCCCCTGGGCCAGCGGCGCATTGCGGAACTTCTGCCGTCACTCGATCACGGCTGGATTCGAAACCAGCAGCAACTCACTACTGAAATCCGCGAGTATCGCCGGGTGGGCGGACGCTTCGAATTCGCCGGCCTGCCCGAAGTCAACAAGCTCATCGAAAAATCCCGCATCGGCGGAGCTGCTCTCGAGACCACCGAGATCCGCGACGTTGTCCTCGTCGCCGACCGCGGAGCCGAGTGGCGCGAAATTGTGCGTCAACCGCCAGCCGCTATGCGCTCGGATTGGGCCGCCGTGATCGAACTTTCCGCGGGCATCCAGGATTTCACTGCGTTTCTGCGCGCTTTCCGTAACAAGATTCTGCCCGATGGCACGCTCGACGACCGCGCGTCTCCCGAGCTCAGCCGCATCCGCCGCGAGATCGAAAAGCAGAAACGCCAGATTCAGGAATCGCTGCGCGGCTACCTGCGCAAACTCGCCGAAGGCGGCACCGTGCAGGACGAACTGATCACCATTCGCGGCGAGCGTTTTGTGATTCCGGTAAAAGTCGAGCAGAAACGGCGCGTGCAAGGCGTGGTTCACGGCGCGAGTTCCAGCGGACAGACCGTTTTTGTCGAGCCGCTCGAAACCATCGAGCAAAACAACGAGTTGGTCCGCCTGCTGGACGAAGAACAAGCCGAGGTGCATCGCGTCCTCCTGGAGATGACCCGCCAAATCGGAGAAAACGCCGAAGCGATCCTAGCCGCAGCAGATGTCCTGGCCGAACTGGAACTCCAATTCGCGAAAGCCCGCTTCGCAGAAGACTACAACTGCGTAGCGGTATCGTTATCGGAACCTTCATCCGTCGAGCAAGGAACGCCGACCCCGCAAGACTCACGTGGGGACGGGCGCCCTCGCCCGTCCAGGGCGAGCGCAGCTCGCCTCGTTCTCCACCGCGCCCGCCACCCACTCCTCGAGCGCAATCTAAAACTACAGGATGCAAAAATAGTTCCCATCACCATCGAGCTCGAAGGCGACCACCGCCAATTGGTAATTACCGGCCCCAACACCGGCGGCAAAACCGTCTCCCTGAAAACGCTGGGCCTGCTCGCGCTGGTGGCGCAGTCCGGCATCCCCGTTCCTGCCGACCGCGCAGACCTGCCGGTCTTCGACGCGATTCTGGCCGACATCGGCGACTATCAATCGATCGAACAGAATCTGTCGACGTTTTCGGCGCATGTCACCAACATCGATTTCATTTCGCGTACGGCGACTGCGGATTCCCTGGTGCTGCTCGACGAACTCGGCTCCGCGACCGACCCCGAAGAAGGTGCCGCGCTGGCGGTCGCCATCGCCGAGCACTTCCGCAAAGTCGGATGCATGATCGTGATCTCGACCCACCACACGTCGCTAAAAGTTTATGGCGCGAACACAGCGGGAGTCATCAACGCCTCGGTCGGCTTCGACGAAGCCACGCTGCAACCGACTTACGAACTGAAGATTGGCGTTCCCGGCGCGTCCGCCGGAATCAACATCGCGCAGCGCCTCGGGCTGAATCCTGCCATCATCGCGTCAGCGCGCTCGCGCCTAGGTTCGCAGACGCAGGACGTGGCGCGCTTCCTCGACCGCCTGCACTCCGACTTGCGCGATCTGGAAGCCGAGCGAACGCGCATGAAATCCCGCGAGCAGGAACTCGACCGCGAGAAGTCGTATCTGGCAAGCGAAGGCCGCAAAGAACAGCAAGCCAAAATTCGCGAGATGGAGGCGAAGCTCGAAGCTCTCTTCCGCGACTTCGAATACCAAGCGCGCGAGAACGTAAATGCGGTGCAGGAGCGAGCCGCCGCACAGAAGTTATCGAAAGATGCCGAACGCCGCATTGCAAAAATGCGCCGCGAATTTCGCGAACAGTTCGATGCCACGGTAGTTGCGCACGCGACCGGCGCCGATCGCGGCGACCCAAACGCCCAGCCCAGCCTGGTGAAACACGTCTCCGAAGGCGACACAGTGAAGCTCAAATCGATGGGCCGCGCTGCTGTCGTCAAAAAGAAAATTGGCGACCATCACTTCGATGTCGAAATCGGCTCGATGAAGATGCGGATTGCCCGTGAAGATATCGCCGAAGTGCTGACGAACGCACTGGCGAACGCTCAGGCTCGCGCTTCCGAAACGCCGGTGCAGGCCGCTCGCTCGCGCGGCATCAGCGTCTCGCTGCAAAACGAAGCGGGCAACTTCAACATGCCCGGCGAAATCAACGTCATCGGACGCACCGTGGACGAAGCCACCAGCGAAGTTGAAAAGTTTGTCGACCGCGCGTTTCTTGCCGGCATGCAACGCGTGCGCATCGTCCACGGCAGCGGCATGGGCATTCTGCGCAAGGCCTTGCGCCAGTATTTGAAGAAGCACCCGCACGTGGAGTCCGTAATAGAGCCGGCCAGCAACGAGGGTGGCGGCGGAGCTACGGTGGTGGAGTTACGGGTATAGGGTAATGGGCTGATCCGGCTCTTGAGCTATCTTCAATCGAGCTATCTTCAGTTCACCGTCAGCGGAGCGCTCACGCTGCCGACCCGGCCGCTCAAGTTATCGCGCACCACAAACTTCACCTGATAATCGCCGGGAGGAAGATGGAACGAGCTATTGTAAAAAATTCCATCGGATTTGACCTTGGTCAGAGCTTCGGCGGTGAATGTGCCCTTGGCGGTGCTTCCCACGTTGGTGGGCGGAGCGTCGTTCTTCACGGCTCGCGCCATGAAGCCTACGTCGTAAGCGTTGCTGCCTCCTTCGATGGTCACACCCGTCCCGGGCAGGTGCAGGGTAAATCCAACTTTTGTTTTGTCTCCCTCCGGAGCCGTTCCGCGCCATTGCACGGAGAGAGGAATGCCGGTGCTGTCAAAGGGAGTCAACAAGGCCAGACCGAGATCGTCCTGCTGAGTGAGCTCAGGATTTATGGTGGCATTCGTCACCAGGAAGCCGGATCGCGCCCGCACTTCCACATCTTTGTGGTCCAGCTTGACTTTCAATTTTCGCCAGCCCGGCTTCGTGTTACGGGTATCGAGGTAATAGCCGATCAGATAATACGAAGTGGAATCCTCCACTGCGCGTTTGAAACCGGTGGCGATATCGTTGCTGTTGTAATAGGCTTTGCCGCCGGTCATCTCGGCAAAATCCTTGAGCGTGTCGATGGTGGCAGCGTGCAGCGCATTGCGGTCCGTACTCCTGACTCCAAGGCGCGCTCCGTTCCCGGTCCCGTGACTGCTGGCATCGTCGACGGTCGAGAAGTTCAGCAAGCCGCGAACGTCCACCGGGTAGATCGAAACCTGCGCGTCATTCAGAGCCGTCATGGCTCGCTCGTATAGAACCGACAGGTATCCGCCAGGTACGGCCGAGGGGGAATCCATGAGGAAGGGAAAGCCTCCGGTAGCCCAGATCAGAGACTTTCTCCCCGGAACCCCGGAAAGCGACCACGCGATGCCCATAAACGCCTGCATCGTATTTTCGATGGCGCGAGACTGCTGGTAGCCGGCGTAGGTGGCGTCGCCTTGTAGAATGAATTGCCTTAACAGGGATGTGGGATCTCCGGGAGAGATGATCGTACCGACGCCGGTGTTGACGCCACCGGTAGCGGCTAACGCCTGTGCCTCAATGTCGACTCCTTGTAAGGCGGGCATCTCACCGCGAACTTTTTTGAGCGCAGCCAGCAACTCGTCCGGATCATTGGTCAGGCCGCTAATGGTTCGCACTCCTTTGTTTCCGATCACGACCATCGCCAGCACCGGCACGGAGTTCAAGTTATCGGCAAGGTATTGGATCAGCGCCTTTCGCCCAATCGCTTGAGCGAGGAAAGGCGTGTTCACGGTGTCGAGCGCGACCACGACTACGTTGCGCGGGGCATCTCCGTTCTGCGTCACGTTGCTGAACGTTCCCGGCGGGTTGGCCGCTTGCGTCAGTCGAGCACTGGTGGCTGTGACCTCTTCCAGGAAGGCAATCCGCTGCTCTTTGCCATCTTCCTCGACTTTGAAGTTCTCTTTTTTCAGGCCGCGGATATGATTGCCGGCCTTGTCGGTCACGACCGTCGGCACCTGCACCAGCACAGCCTGCGATTTGAACTCGACGTTCTTCTCTTGCTCGGCGTGCGCGTTCGAGATCATCGAAGCGGAATTGGCGGCTTGGGGCCCTATGTAAGTAGGCTCCGCCCCCCCGGGTCCACGTCCACCGCCGCCACGCTGGGCGAGCGCACAGGTTACAAACAGAGTTAGTAACAAGCAGAGGCTGAGAACGAAGCGGCGGCACATAAGACACTCCAAAAAGTTACGCCGATTGTACCAGCGCGAGAGCGCCGAATTCCACCAAATCCATATTTGCAAAGTGCCGGTGTGCCGCTCATTATATTTGCTTTTTATTCGCCGTGTGGCATACTGCGGTGGAGAGCACGGTCGAGCTGCGCTCGGCGGGACCCTTCGACTTCGCTCAGGGCAGGCTCCCGAGGGCGTTTGTCCCTACGTGGGACGTGGAACTGCACAGAGCTGGGAGCGCCGAAAATAATTTATTCGGGCCGCGTTTTCCTGCTGTGCTCCTCATACGTCCACAGGCGGAAATAAATTACGATGCAGCGCACTCACTTAAACATCGTGGCGACTCTTGAAACCAGCATTGGCCGTTTGCCGGCAAACATGGAAGCCGAACGCTCCATCCTGGGCGCCATCCTGCTCGATAATCATGCCTTCAACGATGCCGCCGAGCACCTGAAGCCCGAAGACTTTTCCATCGACTCGCACCGGCGCATTTATTCGCGCATGATGGATCTGGCTGAGTCCTCGCGGCCCATCGACATCATCACGCTGGTCGAGGAGCTCGACCAAAAGAAGGATCTGCAGGCGGTCGGCGACGTCGGCTACATTTCCGGCTTGCTGGACGGCGTGCCGGACCGGCCTTCCATCGAGCACTACGTCCGCATCGTCCGCGACAAGGCGATTCTGCGCGGGCTGATCAGCGTGTCGAATGCCGCCATCGCCAAGGCGAGCGAACAGGCCGAACCAGCCGACGAAATCCTCAACGATGCCGAAGCGGCTGTCTTCCAGCTCTCCGAGAAGCGGATTGGCAAGGGCTTTCAGGGCATCAAGGAGATCGTTCGCAGCTCGTTTGGCTCGGTCGATGCTCTGCTGCAACGCGGACAGCGCATCACCGGCCTCGCCACGCACTACACCGAGCTTGACGAGTTGACCAGTGGCTTGCAGAGATCCGACTTGGTCATCCTGGCCGCGCGTCCCTCCATGGGCAAGACTTCGTTCGCCATGAACATTGCCGAGAACGCCGCCATCGATGACGGCAAAGTTGTCGGCATCTTCTCGCTCGAAATGTCGAGCGAAGCTTTGCTGCAGCGCCTGCTCTGTTCGCGCGCCATTGTCGACGCGCACAAGATGCGCACCGGTTCGCTCTGGGGCGACGATATGAAGAAAATCGTCCGCGCCATGGAGGAGCTCTCGAACGCCAAAATGTTCATCGACGACTCTCCCGGAATTTCGCTCAGCGAAATGCGCGCCAAAGCTCGCCGGCTTAAGCAATCGCAGGGAAGCCTTGACTTGCTCGTTGTCGACTACCTGCAGCTTATGTCGGGAGGCAGTAAGCGCTTTGAGAATCGCACCCAGGAAGTTTCTTCGATTTCTCGCGGACTGAAAGCCATCGCCAAGGAACTCGGAGTCCCTGTGGTAGCTTTGTCGCAGCTCAGCCGCGCTCCCGAAAGCCGCGGTGGCGACCACCGGCCGCAGCTCTCCGATCTGCGCGAATCCGGGTCGATCGAGCAGGACGCCGACGTGGTTATGTTTATCTTCCGCGAAGAGATTTACAAACAGGACGACCCCGATCTCAAAGGCCGTGCGGAGATCATTATTGCCAAGCAGCGCAATGGCCCCATCGGCAAGTTCAATCTCGCGTTTCTGCACAATTCCACACGCTTCGCCAATATGCTGGGAGGCAATAACGAACCCGGCGAATAGCAAAACCACGTAGGGCCCCCCCGGAGCCTGCCCTGTTTTGCCGAAGCCCCGAGCGAAGCCGAGGGGGAAGTCGAAGGGTCCGTGGCGAGCAAAGCTCGCCTGCCTTCGAATTGGGGGCCTCCGAAAGTATGCTTCGGACCGCAGAAATCCGACCCTGAGACACCTCTATCCTGTGGAAAAGTATGTGGATGATAAGACCCAACCTCGGATTTCGGAGGCGCGGACGGCTTGGCGGGGAGATCGCGGCACCGATCGACTCCCTCTAACGCTATGTTTTTAGGTTGGTTAACTGCTATCTAGACGGTGATCGACGGAACCGCCTGTTGGGCAGCTCTTTCGTCACAAAATGTGAGATTTGCACATAATCCAAAAGGCTGTAGCCCGCATCCCCAGCGGCTGACGCTCGCATACGTTGTCCTTCAAGGTCCGTCAGAGTGCTGAAAAACTGGGGTTTGCGCCGGCACAGGTATCCCTTCGCGGAACAGCGGTTTTCGTCACAATTAACTGTGACGTGCCTCATGGCGCGAGTGCTCGCCATGACCTACGCTTCTACAGAAAGGAGGAGACTGGATGTCCTCCTGTGTCTGAGTCAGCGTGGCTTCGGAGAGCGCTGGCGTTTCCTCATTTCCAGCCCCGCCGAAAACACGCTTCCTCGTCAGCATTCTTTTCCAACAGAGTGCGGAAACTTTGATTCGGGCACTGACTCCCATGTCTTCCAACCTTCTCGCCTGGAGAAACTTCTATGCTGCATCTCGATACTGGTAACACTGGTTTCATGATTTTATGCACCAGCCTGGTCATGCTGATGACACCCGGCCTCGCCTTTTTTTATGGCGGCTTGGTCGGGCGCAAGAACGTGCTCGCCATCATGATTCAGAGTTTTGTTTCGATGGGCTGGACGACGGTGATCTGGTACCTGTACGGGTATTCGCTGTGCTTCAGCGGCGACTGGCATGGGGTCATCGGAAACTTCCACAACGCATTTCTGCGCGGGGTCGATCTTACAACCGCGTCGCCGAATAACACGATTCCAATGTTTGTGTTCATCGCCTATCAGATGATGTTCGCGATTATCACTCCCGCTCTCATCTCGGGCGCGTTCGCCAACCGCGTCACCTTTAAGGCGTACATGCTGTTCCTGACCGGTTGGCTTACCTTTGTTTATTTCCCGTTTGTGCACATGGTTTGGGGCGGAGGATTTCTGCAGCAATGGGGCGTGCTCGATTTTGCCGGCGGCATTGTGGTGCACAACATCGCGGGCATCGCGGCATTGGCTTCCGTGCTCTACGTTGGGAAACGCCACACCGCGGATCGCGGGCCGCACAGCATTCCGCTCGTCGCTCTCGGAACTGGCCTGTTGTGGTTTGGCTGGTACGGGTTTAACGCTGGCAGTGAAATGCGCGTCGATTCCGTAACCGCAACCGCATTTCTCAACACCGATCTGGCCGCTTCGTTTGCCGCGGTGGCGTGGTTGCTGGTGGCGTGGATCAACGAGAAAAAGCCCAAGCTCCTCGGCCTGCTCACCGGAGCTGTTGCCGGACTCGCGACTGTCACTCCTGCAGCCGGATATGTTTCTCCCACCACCGCAGTCATCATCGGGCTGGTTTCAGGAGTGGTCTGCTACTACGCAGTGGAAATGAAAAACAAAATGCAATGGGATGACGCGCTCGATGTTTGGGGAGTCCATGGAGTAGGCGGCTTTCTCGGCATCGTCATGCTGGGAATCTTCGCCAACAAGCAATTCAATCCCGCGGGCGCGAACGGATTGCTCTACGGCGATCCGACATTCTTGCTGAAACAAGTCGTAGCCGTGACTTTCTCGTCGGTGTGGGCTTTCGTTTTTACCTACGGAATGTTGCGGATCATCGACGCGTTCACGCCTGTGAAAGTCGACGAGATTAGCGAGGCAGTTGGCCTCGATGAATCGATCCACGGCGAGCATGCCTACGAGGAAGCGCCCGAGCACGACCTGGTTCACGCAGGCCTGCACTAACCGCAAGAAAGAAAACCAAGAAAACCGCAGGGTGCCCCATTTCTCGCGCTTTTCGAGAAGTGGGATTCCCCTGCGGCGTAATGCTTGGGACTTCCGTAGCCGACTCCACCAATCCCTGTCATGCTGAGCGAGGATTGAGCTTCGCGAACGCGAAGCTCAACCGCAGTCGAAGCACCCCTGCCACCTGCACCGCCGCCCACTTCTCGGGATTTCACCCGAACTTACCTCGCCCCCTACTTCAGCGATGCCATATCGACGACGAAGCGATACTTCACATCGCTTTTCAGCAGACGTTCGTAGGCCTGGTTGATCTGATGAATTTTAATCTGCTCGATATCGCAGATAATCCCATGTTCGGCGCAGAAATCCAGCATTTCCTGCGTCTCACGTATACCACCGATGATGGAGCCGGCAAGTTGTCGCCGCCTGAAGAGCAGACCAAAGCCGAGCACCGGCGACGGAGTTGGAGGCGCTCCCACGAGCGTCATCGTCCCGTCCCGCTTCAACAGATTGATGTAGGCATTCAAATCGTGCTGAGCGGAAACCGTGTCGAGGATGAAGTCGAAACTGCCGAGATGTTTCTGCATCTCAGCTTCATTCTTCGAGATCACGACTTCGTCAGCACCGAGACGCACTGCATCCTGCGTCTTGTTCGCCGAGGTCGTAAACAAAACGACGTTAGCGCCAAAAGCATGAGCGAATTTCAGCCCCATGTGACCCAGGCCGCCGAGGCCCACGATGCCCACCTTCTGCCCTTTCTTTACATTCCAGTGCCGCAACGGCGAATACGTGGTGATGCCGGCGCAGAGCAGAGGAGCCGCAGCCGCAAGATCCAGATCCTTGGAAACACGCAACACGAATTTCTCGGTAACTACAATGCTCTCCGAGTAGCCGCCGTAGGTCACGCCGCCGAGTTGCTTGTCTTCCCCGTTGTAAGTAAAGGTCGCGGGACCGTCGCAGAACTGCTCTTCTCCCGCGCGGCAACTCGGGCACACGCCGCAGGAATCCACCATGCAGCCGACCGCTGCCAGATCCCCTTCCTTGAACTTCTTTACCGCGCTGCCCACTTTCACCACCCGGCCTACGATTTCATGCCCCGGCACGCAGGGATAAACCGTGGGCATGACACTCTCCCACTCGTTGCGAACCGTGTGCAGATCGGAATGACAGACGCCGCAGTACAGAATTTCGATCTGGACATCCTGAGGCCGCGGAGCTCGCCGCTGAATCTTGCCCGCCGCTAAGGCTGAGGTTGGGCTTTGCGCTGAATAGACTTTTGCGGGATAAGTTTTCTGGGAAGCCGACTGGGTTTCATCCAGCAGAGCGGTGGTGGAAGCTTTCTCGGGCATGTTGGTTTTTCTCCTTCCTTGTATGCGACTCGAAACGAGCGCTGTGCGACTCTAAAAATTTCGTCACGGCCGAGCAGGAATCGATGCCATGCACTCCACATGTCCACTCGCTCCGTCAGCAGTTTTTTCGACCGAGAAGTGAAATCCCAGTTGACTCTCAACTTTGACAGGAGTTCCATTGAGCAAGTAAGGGCGAAAGCTGAAGGTTTTCAACGCTTCCTTGCCGGCTTGAACAAGGATACGATCGCCTTCGGCCGGCACGCTCGATGTTATCTTCGTTATCTTCCCGGTTTCATCGACTTCGATCTTGAAAATTACGTCGCCTTGAATTCCTTTTTTCAGCGCTTCGTCGGGATATACCGGCATGGTTTTATGTTCGACCGGGCCAAGCATCACTGCGTTCGAGACGTGAACGCGCGCACTGGCCGGCGGAGCCTGGTTCGTGGAAGCCTGCCCTGAAGCGGCCCCGTTATGAGAAATGCAGCCGCCGTGCAACACGCGACGAGCGTGACCATTGTTCCGATTCGAAGCGTACTGATTCGCAACATGCAACCTCCGAACAAGCGGCTTATTTGTGGAGCTCAACAGCAATGATGTAAGCAGTCTCTGGCCCAGCGGACGACTCCACGTACTCGACCTTTGCCGACTTACCCTCCAAGTCTTTGCACGGATCGAGGTCATCCTTCGGCGTGAAACCGAGAGCCGTAAACTGAATTTTGTAGTAGTTGCCGCTATGCAATGTCATCGTCTTGTTTTTGCCGACGAGGGTCAGGAAGATGCCGGCCGAATGACACTGCACATTCTGCAAGGTTCCGGCTAGAAAATGGTGAGGTCCCTTTTGGAGCTCTTCCTGCTGTGCCTCAGCCTCGGCGTTGCTCTCGCCCGCTGCGGTCTCCGCCGCGGCGTCGGCTTTCACTTCTTCGGCCAAGCGCTGGTTTTGTTCCACTACCTGTTGCTGCGCGGCGGAGTATTGTTCGACTTGCGTGAGAAGGTTCTGCACCATCGCCGTATCCGCCGGAGACTTGGCTATCCGTAAGGCCTCACGGAGCACGGCCAGTGCGTCCTTGCTCCGCTGCATCTCTATCAGCACGTTGGCTGCAGTCATCCGATAGGCGACATTTCCCGGGTCGAGCTGCACCGCGTTGAGGACCATCATGTGCGCCTCATCGAGATTTTGGCGCCGCATACCTTCAAAGGCTGCCAGGCGCTCGAAGGGCGGCGCAAAGGAGGGGTTGAGCTTGATGGCGGCGCGCAAACTGCTCTCCAGTTGAGCGTCATTGGCGGGATTGACGCTATCGTTCATTGAGATCGCCGCGAAGTAGTAGTGGGCGATGTAACTTTGCGAGTCAAGTTTCACCGCCTTTTCGTACCACCGGCGCGCCTCATCCGGGTGCCCGGCGCGAAGTTCCAGAAACCCCATGGTTTCATGCGCCGAAACATTTTGTGGATCTTCGCGCAGCACGCGGTCGAGAAGCGGCCGGGCATCCGCAGCCCGATCATCGCAGGCGAGGAAGTCGGCGCGCACCGCATCCGCCTGCGCCTCGGTCAGGGCTCGCACCTTGAATGCCGCGTCGTCCACCCCGGTCGATGTCGCGAGCTTGAAATAGCTGAAACTGCCTTGAAGAATGTAGTTGTCCAGGTTCGTTTGTAGTTGCTTCAGATCGCCGAACGCGCGGGCAGCCGCAGTCACCGCGTCTACTTTCTGCGACAGCAGCTCGGCGTAGTCTTTCAAACGTTGCGTCTTCTCCTGATGATCCTTTACGGTGATGTAGTGGGTCAACGCCCATGACTCGGCATAGAAGATGGAGCCTTTATTTTCCTCGTGGTAATAGGGCGAGCTGGTGTCGATGGTGAACAGCATGGCTAGCGGCAGCGGCCGGCTCGTGCGCAGCAACTGCAGATTCTCCGGACTGGGCTCGCCCAGGGCGACATCCTTATCACGGATGTCCGTATTCTGATAAAACTGCGCCAGCCCCTCATTCAGCCACAAGGGCAGCCATTCCGCGGCCTTGCTGAGGAGGAAATGGGTGTACTCGTGATAGACCACCGCGTAAGGATGATCGCCTTCGGCGTCCACCCGCATGAGAACGTAGTTCTTGTCGGGCGCCCGCAGAAAAAGGCCGCCCAATTGGAGCTGCCCTTTTGCCAGATAAACCTGCGGTTCGAGTTCGCGGAAGTCTTTTTCGTTCTTGACTGCCAGGACGATAATGGGTGCTCCGTTATCGATGGACAGGTGGGGAAATGCCACGTGAAAAACCGAACGCATGCGCTCAAACTGGTCGGCGATGCGCCGCCCAGTTTTCTCATTGCCGTCCGTCACCACGGTGAAATGCTGACTGCGGACTTCCAGCCAGTTCTCCGGCTTATCGTGCGCCGAGGCCAGCGCAGCCGCGAACAGGGCGAGGAGCAAGGCAATACGTTTCCACATAACAGCGGGCAATACTGTATACCGGAGAACATGGTCGAGTCCAATGAATTAGTGGAGAATGAACTTAGTGGAGATACTAACTGGAGTTAGTTGCTGTCCTCGCCCACCTTCAGCACCGCCAGGAACGCTTCCTGCGGAATATCCACGCGCCCAATGCGCTTCATCCGCTTCTTACCTTCTTTTTGTTTTTCCAGCAGCTTGCGTTTGCGCGTGATGTCGCCTCCGTAGCACTTGGCGAGCACGTTCTTGCGGATCGCGGGAACCGTCTCGCGGGCAATAATCTTCGCCCCAATCGCTGCCTGAATTGCGACTTCAAACATCTGCCGCGGAATCAGCTGCTTCATCTTCGTGGCCAGCGCCCGCCCGCGCTCATAGGCAAAGTCGCGATGAATGATGGTCGAAAGCGCATCCACCGGCTCACCCGCCACCATGATGTCGAGCTTCGACATCGGCGACACCCAGTTGCCCGACAGATGATAATCGAGCGAAGCATAGCCCCGCGAAACTGACTTGAGCCGGTCGTAAAAATCGAGCACGATTTCATTCAGCGGCAGCTCATACTGCAGCATCACGCGCGAAGAGCTGACGTATTCAAAACTTTTCTGCTTGCCGCGCTTTTCCTCGACCAGCTTTAAG
Organism: uncultured Acidobacteriaceae bacterium; assembly: GCA_963785265.1. GTDB lineage: Bacteria > Acidobacteriota > Terriglobia > Terriglobales > Acidobacteriaceae > Acidiflorens. Next base: position 219,324 of record CAWAUN010000003.1, read on the forward strand.
ATGCCGCCCACGTACTCTTCGTTAGTCAAAATCACCGCGAGAATTACCGGCTCCTCCACCTTAGCGATCTCGCTCACATCGGGCCAGCGCGAGGGATTGTCGACTTCGATCACTTCGCCGTCGGTCTTCGTAATCTGGTAACGCACGCCGGGCGCCGTCGTAATCAGCTCGAGATTGTATTCGCGCTCCAAGCGCTCCTGGATGATCTCCATGTGCAAGAGCCCCAGAAACCCGCAACGGAAGCCGAATCCGAGCGCCACCGAACTTTCCGGCTCGAAGAAAAATGACGAATCGTTGAGCTTTAATTTTTCTAGAGCCTCGCGCAGTTGCGTGTGCTCGTGCGCGTCCACCGTGTACAGTCCCGCGAACACCATGGGCTTAATTTCTTCAAACCCCGGCAGCGCCTGGAGCGACGGGCGATCGTCATCGGTGATCGTGTCGCCAATCTTCGTATCGGCGACGTTCTTTATATTCGCGATGATGAATCCCACTTCACCCGCCACCAATTCGTCGATCTCCACCGGCTTCGGCGTGAGCACACCCAGAGTTTCCACCTGAAAAACGTGACCGTTCGACCACAAGCGGATCTTCTGTCCCTTGCGCAACGTGCCTTCGAAAACGCGCGCCAGCACGACCACGCCGCGATACGGATCGAACCACGAATCAAACAGCAGCGCCTGCAGATGCCGTTCCGGGGAGCCCTTCGGCGGCGGAACGCGCTTCACAATCGCTTCGAGAACATCGGGCACGCCCTGCCCCGTCTTGGCGCTGATCAGCAACGCGTCGCTCGCATCAAGGCCAACCGCGCTTTCGATCATCTCCTTGGTGCGCACAATGTCGGCGCTCTGCAAATCAATCTTGTTGATGACCGGAATAATTTCAAGGCCGTGATTGATCGCCAGGTAGGAATTCGCAAGCGTCTGCGCTTCCACGCCCTGCGAGGCGTCGACCACCAGCAGCGCGCCTTCGCAGGCGGCCAGCGAGCGCGAGACTTCGTACGAAAAATCGACGTGGCCCGGAGTATCGATCAAATTGAGTTGATAAATCTGGCCATCTTGCGCGGGATACAACATGCGGACGGCGTGGGCTTTGATGGTAATGCCGCGCTCGCGTTCCAGGTCCATCGAGTCGAGGACCTGCTCCTGCATTTCGCGCATGGCGAGCGAACCGGTGAGCTCCAGCAGGCGGTCGGCCAGCGTGGATTTCCCGTGATCAATATGCGCAATAATCGCAAAATTGCGGATGTGAGCGGCATCCATGTGATACGTCGATTCTAGCAGGGTGACTAGCTCAGATTTTGGCGCAGAAGCGCAGGTGTGCGAGAGGTTAAACTATATCGAGATGCGCAACGGTAAAAATGAAACGAAGATCGCAACGCTCGAGGCACGACTCGCAAGCTTCGATCAAGCAACGGAGCGCCAGCGGAAACGAAACCTGCTCGCGACCAACGCTGGGGTAGGTTCCCGCGCATCAGGCCGGGGCTGGAAGCGCGACGAACTCTACGGACGCGGCGTGCAGGCAGAGGCCGGATTGTAAACAAGAAGGGGTGCGATTCGCTCGCACCCCTTTTAATTCTGCTCGGAACTATGCTTTGTTGGGACGGGGCAGAGCCCCGTCACCACACGAGTTCTAGTCTCTTACTCCGTCCATGAATGCTCGCAACTTTCTTGAGCGCGAGGGATGCCGCAGTTTCCTTAGCGCCTTAGCCTCAATCTGCCGGATGCGTTCGCGCGTCACCGCAAACGATTGTCCGACTTCCTCAAGCGTGTGCTCAGAACCATCTTCCAGCCCGAAGCGCATCTTGATGACCTTCTCCTCGCGCGGCGTCAACGTGCGAAGCACCTGCGAAGTCTGGTCTTTGAGGTTGACGTTGATCACGGCCTCGGCCGGCGAAACCACTGCGCGGTCCTCGATGAAGTCGCCCAGGTGCGAATCTTCCTCTTCGCCAATCGGCGTTTCGAGCGAGATCGGCTCCTGCGCAATCTTCAACACCTTCCGCACCTTCGCCACCGGAATATCCATGCGCTTGGCGATTTCCTCGGAAGTAGGCTCGCGTCCCAGTTCCTGCACCAGCTGCCGCGATGTGCGGATCAGCTTGTTGATCGTCTCGATCATGTGCACCGGGATGCGAATCGTACGCGCCTGATCGGCGATGGCGCGCGTAATTGCCTGCCGAATCCACCACGTGGCATAAGTCGAAAACTTGTAGCCGCGGCGGTATTCGAACTTGTCGACCGCCTTCATCAGGCCGATGTTGCCTTCCTGAATCAGGTCAAGAAACTGCAATCCGCGATTGGTATACTTTTTCGCAATCGAAACCACCAGGCGCAAGTTGGCTTCGATGAGCTCGCGCTTGGCGTGCTCCGCGTCCATGTCGCCCTGGATGATCTCGCGCTGCGTGCGCTTGAGTTCCTGGAACAACAGGCCTGCTTCCACTTCGAGCTTTTCCAGCTCTCCCCGGACCGCGCGCGATTGCTTCTTGTATTCCTTCTTTTGTTCTTCGCTGCGGGTCGCATCAGCGCGCTTCTCCAGGTTCTGGATCTGCCGGTCGAGCGACCGCATCCCGTCGACCGTGCGATTGACGCGGTCGATGAGCCGCTTGCGTTCGTTGTTGGTGAAACCAAGATTCCGTACCGCCAGCGACGTGCGCACAATTGCATGCGCCAGGTTGAAGCGATACCGCCGATGATCGCGCGGCCGCTTCTTCACATTCACCGCCGCCAGTTTTTCCTGGAGCGGAGCCACCTTCTTGTAAAGCGAGTCGAGCGTTTTGATTTTGGCGAGAAATTCTTTCAGACGCTTCTCGACGATCTCTTCCGTGATTTCCTCTTCGTCGAAGGTGACCAGCTCTTTAATCGAGCGGACACCTTTTTCGAGGTCCTCGCCTAAAGCGAGGAGTTCACGAATCACAATCGGCGAGCGCGACAGCGCCTTCAGAACGCGGTTTTGCCCCCGCTCGATTCGCTTAGCGATTTCAACTTCGCCTTCGCGAGTGAGCAGCGGAACTGTGCCCATCTCGCGCAAATACATGCGGACGGGGTCGTTGGTTTTTTCCAGAGCTCCAGGCGTTAAGTCGAGTTCGACGTCGTCCGAAGCCTCATCTACTTCCTCGAATTTTTTTTCCAGATCGGTCGTCGGCCCTTTCGAGCTTTCGAGTACATCGATTCCTTGTGTTCCGATCGTGGTTAGCAGATCTTCCAGGTCTTCAGGAGAGTGCACATCGTGCGGGATTAGGTCGTTGACCTGATCATAGGTCAGATATCCCTTCTCTTTGCCTGCGTCGATCAGCTTTTTTATGTCGTCGTACTTGTCATCCAGTGCCAAGACAGATTACCCTCTAAACGTTCGCTGGCCAGCGGACACCAGCTCTTCAGCGGTGGGAGTTGTTACGGAGTTGTGCGCACGAGGCGCGCAAACCCTAAAAGTATAGCACGCACACCAGTGTTTCCGCTTGCGGAGGTAGAACTGCGTTCTTTTAGCCGACTGCCTCACGCCGCCCGTATCTCGTTTCCCGCTTGATATTTAGATGTCGCCAGACAGCATTTCGTTCCAACCCTGAGAAGCTCGCGTAGGGGCAGAGCCTGCCCTGAGCCTGCCGAAGGGTGCCCTCACCCGCCCACGACGCCAAGAGGTGAAGATGAAGCTCTTTAAGAGGCCCGGTCAGCCGCCTCGCCCAGTCCAGGGTCCATCAAAGCCCGCTTCAGCCGCACCTTTTCCTGCAAAAGCGCCTGCCTTTCCTGCAGCGGAAGCCCCGACCTCTGCGTCGCCAGTTGTACTTCCTCCAACCGCCGCCGCAGATAAATCCGCCGCAAAGCTCGCACCGCGCCTTCCACCGTCTCCGGCGTCAGCTCTTCCTCTTCGTGCATCAGAATCGAGGCCAAGAGCCGCCTGTCGTCCTCCGTCTTCGGCAGCGCCATAACGTCCGCCGCATCGGTTCCCGCGGCCAGAAGAGCCTCCAGCAGCGCCTGCGAGGCCAGCCCCTCATACAGATGTTCCGATTGCAGCGCGAATTGCGCTTGCCGCGCCGGATCGAATTCCTCATCGGCTCCTTCGCGAGTGGAACTCCGTGTGCCGCCAGCCTGCATCTCGGTCGCCGAGGCCAGCGCCCGGATCAGAACGCGCTCCGCCCCGGTGATCTGCGCCTCGGCAGTAGCTTTCACCTCGGTCGCAGCGCGATTCGTGGCGGCATGCTTCAATTCCTGGCGCAGCACCGCGGAATCGATGCCCAACTTCTGCGAAATCTCGAGCGCCAGCTCGTCGCGCACAATGCGGTTCGGCACCCGCTGAACGTGCGGCAGAAGATGGTTGACAGCCTTGACCTTGCTCTCGGAATTACGCACCGGAAACAGCGCTCGCGCCCGATCGATCAGGTAATCAAAGTATTTCTGCGAATGCTTAAGCGCCTCTCCGTAAGCGTCTTTACCCTTGCGGCGGATGAAGAGATCGGGATCGAAGCCCGTCTCCAGCGTCAGCACACGAATATTGAATTCTTCTTCGACCAGCAACCCCAGCGTGCGCTCGGTAGCGCGAGCCCCCGCCGTGTCGGGATCGAAATTGACCACAACATTCTTAGAGAATCGCCCCAGCAATTTCGCCTGCAGTTCAGTAAATGCCGTCCCCGAGCTGGCAATCACATTGTGAAACCCAGCCGCGTACACGGAAATGCAATCCATCTGCCCCTCAACCAGAATCGAGTAGTCAAGTTTGCGAATCGCTTCTTTCGCGTTGTCGAGATTGAAAAGCACGCGCGACTTCGAGTAGATCGGGGTCTCGGGAGAATTCAGATACTTTGGCCCGGCCTTCTCATCGGTTGAGAGCGTACGCCCTGTGAATGCAATCACTTTACCCTGGTCGTTGCAGATGGGAAACATCACGCGATTGCGGAATTTGGAGTAGATGGCGGGAGAGCTCTCAGCTCTCAGCTCTCGGCTCTCAGCAACCCGCTCGCCTCGATCACTCAACTCCGCCTTGTTGTCATCCCGAGCGGAGCCGGGGTCCCCAGAACGCGCGTCCTTTGCGCGTTTTGGGGTGGGGGAGCGAGGGATCTGCCGTTGCTTTTCCTGAGAGCTGACACCTGGGACCTGAGATCTGCCCTCTTCTTTCCACGAAAACAGCCCGCTCTCCCGCAACAACTCTTCGCCGAATTCCCGCCGCAGCGAATCCCGCAGCTGGAAGCCGGAATCGGGCGCATAGCCAATCCGAAATCGTGAAATCGTCTCCTCATCAAGTCCGCGCCCCTTGAGATACTCACGGGCATTAGCGCCTTCCGGACGCCGCAAACATTCCTGAAAAAACGCGACCGCGCGCACATGCACATCGAGCAGCGCCATGCGAACCTGAGCGTCGTGCGACTCCGCCGGACTGGAAAAACTCGTCTTCGGCATCGGCACGCCCAACTTCTGCGCAATCAGGCGGACGGCCTCAGGAAACGAAATGTTCTCGACCTTCTGAATAAAAGTGAAAACATCTCCCGACTCTCCGCACCCAAAGCAGTGAAAAAACTGCCGCGTGGCATGCACTGAAAACGAAGGCGTCTTCTCGGCATGAAACGGACAAAGTCCGGAAAAGTTCTGCGCCCCAGCCTTCTTCAGCTTGACGTAATCGCCGACAATGCGGACGATGTCCGCCTGCTGCTTAAGCGTCTCTTTGAAATTGTCGGAAGAAGTCGAGGTCATTGTGGGCGCGCACGGGTCCCTTAGTGATTATGAGGGCGGACGGGGCGGACGGGAATAGCGCGCGAGCGTACGTGCTCCGGAAAACCTGTGGATATCAGCCCCCGGGCGTTGATGGGTGAGGAAAACGAAGCGCTTACCAGCCCCTAGCCCGCATTACGCTCTGGCCAAGGCGCATCCGGATCAACCGCGCGCCGGATCATTTGTACCAGTTCTTTCATGCGCGGTGATGATAAAGTGCGCCGCTGCCGCTCAATCAGCTGGGATTTTGGAAGAACCTGAATGAAGTGTGCTTTGAGATAGGAAACGTCCGGCAGTCCAGATTCACCGGGCGAAAACTCTGCGACTGTAGGCCCGGGCAGGCCGTAGCTGCCGAAGGGCACGATCAGAACCGATGAAGTGCGATCACTCAGATTGCGTCCGTCGAGCGAAACAATCACGACCCAATGCCGCTGCGAATGGTCATCGAGGTAAGCCGTCCAAATTTCGCCGCGACGAGGGCTAGGGTTCGCGGTCAAAGTCCACGCCCCGCGAAGCCTGTGAAAGGGAGGCGGCCAATCGCGCTTCCTCGGCACTTTCCTCCGGCGACATACTATCGAAATATGCGGCAGTGTCGCGCTCTAGTCGCTCGCGATTCTCAAACGCAAGAAGCCGGTCAATTGCCAAATCAATCGCTTCGGCAAGATTCTGAGCCTCGCCCTTTGCGATGAGCCGCTCTAGATACGACATTGCCGTAGCCGAGATTGTGGTCGAGATCTTTTGACGCGTCAAACGTGGAGACGTGCCCATGTTTTATCCCCCAACTAGGAGATAGTTTATCATACAGTCATCCTCTCAACAGAATGCAATACATCTTACAAAGTAATGTTATTATTATCAATCAGATACAAACAATATTCGTTGCGCTCTAACCCGTTACCGGCGACCTCGATAGGTCTCGTATCGGCCGCAAGCACAGCTTCTTCGGGAGGGGTTAAATCGTTCGACGGCCATCAAAAAAACAAATGCGGCCCGGGCCAGCCACCCAAGCCGCATTGTTATCGCGGACACTCTGATTGCTCATCTTTCGCGTGTGCGAAAGACCGTCGCGCAACCGCGCTTCGAAAAGCGCTATGCATCGACGCTCCCTAAAGCTTGCGCTTCAGGGTCAGAATTCTGCGTTTCCATCCCCCTTGGAAGAAGGATTTCTCCGGAGGCCGCAAAGCCTGGGCACCAGCACGCTGGACACGTGCCGAATTTCCCCCGGTGACTCACTCTCTGATCACCGGCAACGCCGAACCCTGTCGGAACAAATTCAGAACATCTCACGCTTTTGACTTTAAGCACTTTGCGTCAGCGCAAAAATTAACGCAACCGCAAACTGCGGCTTGCTTGTGTAAAAACTGTGGAGGGGCAGAACTTCCTGTGGAAACGACAGGAAAAGTAAGTCTTTATCCCCACGTAGCGGCGGACGCATTCGTCCGTCCGAGTTCGCGCAGCGGCAGGCTAGCCGTAGAAGCCCGCGCGGTCTCCAATTCCCCTCTGCCGTACAATACTTTCAATGATTGCGCATCTTCGGGGAACGCTCCTGGCAAAGCATCCCAACCAGGCGATCGTGGAAACTCACGGCGTCGGCTACGACGTTGCCATCAGCGTGCCCACCTTCACAGAAATGCCAGTCGCAGGCGCCGAGGTCGCGCTCTACATTCACACGCATGTCCGCGAGGATGCGTTGAGCTTGTACGGATTCCTGCGCCTCGCCGAGAAACATCTATTTGAGAAGCTTCTGACCGTCAGCGGAATCGGTCCGACGTTGGCGATCAAAATTCTGAGCGGCATGCCCGCCGACGAGATGATAGGAGCGATTCGCGGAGGCGATCTGGTGCGGCTTACGCGCATTCCCGGCATCGGCAAGAAAACAGCAGAGCGCATGGTGCTGGAGTTGCGTGACAAACTGCCGCCGCCGGGGACCTCCGACACTTCAACCAGCGCTGCGCTGGCGAGTCCGGTGGAGGAAGATGTGATTTCCGCGCTGGTAAATCTTGGGTATCAGCGCGCGGCGGCGGAGAAAGCGTTACTCGCGGCGCGCAGCGGCAAGAGTTCTCAGAGTTTCGACGTGCTGTTTCGCGAGGCGCTGGGATCGCTGTCGAAATGATTTTACGCGCCACGTATCCCTTCAACCGCAGCAAGCTCTCTTCTTTTTGGTGATAGAATCTCTAAAGACTTACACCCAATCTAGGCTCGCATCAGCCTCGGACTCGTTATGGAAATCCGGGATGAACAGCGTAGGCAATCTATAAGGCCCAACTTCGCGGCCTTGCTGACATTGTGCGTAATCTTGCTGATTTGGGCTGCGTTGAGCCCGATCTGGATCCCCTGCCTTGCATGGCTGTTTTCCTTCTTCGAGCCAGCCCTCGGGCTCCTCGCCAAAGCTTTCGCGGTTGTCGCCGGCCTGTTTATCATGTTCATGTGTCCCATCCTCGTCCTCGCTACAGCGGCCTTAGTGCTGGGGGGAGGGGCTGTCCGATCGCGCTAAGACACCGCTTCCGTCTCTACAGTTAAGCTAAGCCGCATTCGACCCCCTGGGAGGTTTTGTGCTTAAGAGGTTAGTTCAAATCGCTCTGCTGACCCTGTGCATCGCCGCCGCCTTCGTCAGCGAGCTCCCGCGGATGCTGGACGAGGGCTTCAATAAGCTGGTGAGAAAGCCTCCGTACGCGGCGTCGGCGCGGGCTTTCGACCTGCACAAGACGCTCACCGTCGCCGATCTGCACGCCGATTCGCTTCTGTGGGGCCGCGACCTGCTGCAGCGCGGCACCTACGGGCAGGTGGATATCCCGCGCCTCGCCGATGGCAATGTGGCCTTGCAAGTATTCTCGCTGCCCACCAAGAGCCCGCGCGGGTTGAACATCGAGAGCAATGACGACAAGAGCGACACCATTTATTGGCTGGCGATCGTAGAGCGCTGGCCGCATAAAACCTGGAACAGCCTGACGCAGAGGGCGCTCTATCAGTCGAAGCGTCTGCATCAATTCGCGCGCCACTCTCAGGGCGGTTTCGTAGTAATTGAAAGTTCCGCCGATCTCGCCAGCTACCTGCAACGCCGGCAGAACAACAACAACAATAACAATGTCCGCCTCACTGCCGGACTGCTTTCAATTGAAGGGGCGCACGCGCTCGACGGCAACCTCGAGAATCTCGATGTCCTGTACCGCGCCGGATACCGCATGATGTCGCCCAGCCATTTTTTCGATAACGATATTGGAGGATCGTCAGCGGGAGTTAACAAAATCGGCCTAACCGAAAAAGGCCGCGAGTGGGTGCGGCAAATGGAAGCCCGGCACATGATCGTAGATTTGTCCCATGCGTCGGCAAAAACAATTGAAGATGTGCTGGCGATAGCCACGCGTCCGCTGGTGGTTTCGCACACCGGCGTCAAAGGCACCTGCAACAACAACCGCAACCTCAGCGACGATCAGATTCGAGCCGTCGCGGCCAAGGGCGGATTGATCGGCATCGGCTATTGGGATACGGCCACCTGCGGCACCGATGCGCGGGCGATCGTAAAAGCGATGCGCTATGTTTCCGACCGCGTGGGCGTCGAACATGTCGCCCTAGGCTCGGACTTTGACGGAGCCGTGACCGAGCCCTTCGACACCACCGGAGTAGTCCAAATCACCGATGCCATGCTGGAGGCGGGCTACTCCGAGCACGACATCCGATTGATCATGGGAGAAAACGTGATCAAGTTTCTGGAAGCGAATTTGCCAGAGAAGTAAAAGCTGGCGTAGCGACGGCCGCCCTCGGCCGTCCAGCCGAGCAAAGCTCGGCCCTCGTTCGCACACGAGCTAGTTGCCGACAAAGCGCAGATACAAGTCGCGGTCGTGGCGGCAGGTTTCCGCCATTTGCTTCACTTTCTGCCAGGCCTCGAGCTGACTATCATCGTGCACGCGATCTTTTGCACGATCCCATTCCTTAAGGAAGGCTTCCATCTGCAAATGATTGAATACGGTTTTGCCAAATGGATCAATGCCGCTAAGCAGCAGGAAATCGGCGTGGCTGGCGGCCGGAACTACTCCATGCAGCATCACCCACTCGCTGCGTTCGCCGAGATCGTCTTCCAGTTTCACGACCAGAGACATCGCCACCCTCGCTGAGGAACTATAAATGAGGAACGCAATGGTACTGGCCGCAATGTAACACCCCTCGGAGCCTTGTCCAAGGTGAGCGTGGTATCGAAGGTAACTGATATTGAGTACCGGCGGTCGCGTCGCCACCAACGCGCCGCCGGACTCAATGAGGCTAACCGGCGCTGAGCGTCAGCGTTCCCACCGTGACGTGGGGCCAAAGGACATTGTTGAAAATCAGAATCACCAGCTGCGAGTACTGCAATTGCAGGTAAGTACCCTCCGGCCAGAACGGCTCAAGCTCCTTGATTGCCGGGCCTGGATCCTCTTTCAGGATCGGATAATCCGGGATACGCACCCACTCGATCCAGAACGTTGCGCTTGCGGAGTAGACGAAGGCGTTGGGGATGGGAGCCGCTTCGGTAGCGACGTTAGCCGGCTGGGAAGGAAGTGGGTTGGGCGGAGTTTGATTTGCCACCCCCAGGAACGGGATATTGCTGACCGTCTCGTAAAAACTACCCACGCCCTGCGTCGGTTTGCCATCCTTCGACAGGGAATCCGTGGTGAGATGGATCGTAATGTGGCCGAGAATATCCTGGCCCTCGATTGCATCCCGCAAGATCGAGTTGGGATCGTTGATAAAGCCCTGGAAACTCGCCGGGAACGGTCCGCTGCTCTGGGACTTTGGGTGCAAAGTGTCCAGGGCGATGTTGATCTCCGGAACAACATGCTGAGCGCCGGGAAGGATTGTGGTGCCGTTAACCACGGTCGTTGTCGTGGTTATTGGCTGGATGCCGACGCCGGGCGGATTGGGCCCCGGAGGAACGGGGGCGGGTTGCAGTTCATCCGGGAGCGGGGGCGCGGGCGAAGGAGCAGCAACGTAAGGACCGGGAAAGGGAATGGGAGAGAGTCCGGGATATTCGTTGCCGTGAGAGCTGAACGGTTTGAGTGCCGGGATGTGCGGTGCACCCGGATGCGGTTTCGAGCCCGGATTGCGCCCTTGCATCAGCACCGTGACCCCGTGCGGGATACTCGCCATCCGCACGATCGCATCCTCGTTCACGATGGGGGTGTCCCCGGGATCGGGCTGTTTGCTCGCGGGCACTTTCATGAATAGCCCTGGCTCGATATGCAGTGCCTGGCCGGCTGTTGTCGAGTACCCGTGCGGTTCGACCTTCTTGGACGGATGCGGATCGGCGTCGCTGACCCGCTGCAGGTAATGCAGACCATAAAGCTTCAGATCAGTCTGGGGGTTCAATCCCCGGTTTGGGACTACCCCGGGGATGATTTGGAAATCAAAGCTGTCATTCGTCAGGTTGAGTTCGAGGAAACGCTTGGTCTTGTCGGGGGGATGCTCGTGCGGCAGCGACTTCGGATTGTCGGGCCTCCAGATGGCATTGAATCCAGGCCCTCTCCAGCACCCGGCCAGAAACGCCAGCGGACCAAGATTCAACGCAGTCATGCCCGGCCCCTGCTGGAACCGCGGCGGTACATACGGGCCGGTGAGTGCAAACGGGCAGGTTGGACGTGAAGTTTCGTCGCTCATTTTGAGTTCTCCTGAATGGAATTCGGACGGATGGCCGCCAATTGGAGTGGATCTGGGATGAACCTCTCTTAACGGAGCAACTGCCCTTGTGGAGATAGTGCTGTCAGACGCAGAAACGTTACGTAGGTGTCCATCCGAGTCGGAAACAGGATGCGGGCCGGGGTGCTACGCCTCGCACACATGTGCGCCGTGCTGGAAGTGGTATTGCAGAATCTTCGCCGCCAACGCGGGGTTCACGTTTTGCCCTTGTTCTCGCGGTTCCACCGAGCGCACCACTTCTCCGCGACAGATCACTTCCGTCGCGGCGAGTCCGGCAATTTCCGCCGGCAGCACCAGGCTGATCTCCAGTTGCATGTTCGGACGGAGCACTTCCTGCGCCTGGAACAGCAGTCCCGAGCGGCTGATATTTTCGGTCGTCCCCGGACGCCAGCTCTGTTCCCCAAGCGGACGGTAGCGCAGCGGCAGATGCAGATTGAAGCGGCGAGCTCGGAACGGCGGAACCTTCTTTTCCAGAACGCTGCCGCCAGCGAGGGAAGCCCTGATGACTTCCAGGGGAATGGGTTCGGAATCGAGCACCTCGCGGACACGATCCTTCAGAGCCGGAAGACTGAATGGCTTTTGCAGCAAATTGATGCCGGGATCAAGCGTACCGTCGTGTCCAATCGCATTCTCGGTATAACCCGACATATAGAGCACCCGAACCTCCGGGAGCAGCTTGCTGATGTGCGTGGCCAATTCGCGGCCGTTCATGCCGGGCATGACCACATCGGTAAGCAGCAGATCGATGGTGCCCTGGTAGCCGTCGACGATTTGCAGCGCTGCGGCACTATCTTCGGCTGCAAGAATCTTGTATCCCTGGATTTCCAGATACTGCCGCGCGAGATGGCGGAGATTGGTTTCATCTTCGACCAGAAGAATGGTCTCTTGCCCATGCTCTGCGCGCGGAAGGGCGAGAGATTCCTGCGCCGCCGCAGCCTCTTCGCGTCCATCGACGCGCGGGAAATAGGCGCGGAAAGCGGTGCCGCGCTGCGGCTGGCTGTCGACAAAAATAAATCCGCCGCTTTGCTTCACGATGCCATACACAGTCGAAAGCCCAAGCCCGGTACCCTTGGCGCCCTTGGTGGTGAAGAACGGCTCGAAGATCCGCGACTGCGTTTCGCTGTCCATCCCCACGCCCGTATCGCTGATGACGAGCATGATGTAGTCGCCTGGGGTGAGCGGAGTATGGGTGCGCGCGAAGTTCTCGTCGAGCGTGACGTTGGCCGTCTCGATGGTCAGCTTGCCGCCTTGCGGCATGGCGTCGCGGCCGTTAACGGCCAGGTTCATGATGACCTGGTCGATCTGTCCGGGATCGGCGCGCACCGCGCCCAGTGACGCGCCCGGAACCATGACCAGGTCGATATCTTCTCCAATCATGCGGGTGAGCATTTTCAGGTTCTCGGCCACAACCTCATTCAGGTCGAGCACCTTGGGAGCAAGCATCTGTTTCCGGCTGAACGCCAGCAACTGCCGGGTCAGCGATGTGGCGCGCTGCGTCGCATTGGAAATTTCCTGCGCCGGCCCGCGCAGCCGCGGATCAGGTCCAAGCCGCTCGAGTAGAAACTCGGCGTAGCCCGAAATCACCATCAGCAGATTGTTGAAGTCATGCGCGATTCCACCGGCGAGCCGGCCGATCGCTTCCATCTTTTGCGCCTGTCGCAGTTGCAGCTCCAGAGTGCGGGTTTCGGTTACGTCTTCCATAAAGATCTCGAAACTGTCTCCATTTTTGCCGTTCGGAATCGACCGTCCGGAAATGCGCGCCACGATCGATGCGCCGTCTTTGCGCACGCACTCCGTGGTCAGGTTGTTGAACTCTTTTCGCGCGTGAAAGTAATCGGCAGTCTGAAACCACTGCTGCGCATCGGCGTACAAGCTTCCCAAATGCCTGCCCCGGAGGGCGGCGGCGCTGTCATAGCCAAACATGGCTACTAGCGCCGGATTTGCATCCTGCAGAATTCCAAGCGCGTCGCAGCGACAGATGCCGTACGGCGCGTTCATCACCAGCGAGCGGAAGTTGCTCTCGGAGCGCCGCAAGCTCTCTTGCGCGGCGCGCAGCGCGGCATTGAACCAGCAGATCAGCAGCGCCACGGCAAAGAAGAGCGCAAGGTGCGCCACCGCCTTGTGATACTCGCTCGGAGTCTGGTCTCCAGTAAGCGAATAGTAGGCGCTGACGGTCAGCGCAAAAGAAGTGGCCGCGAGTCCCGGCTTCCAGCCTCCATACCAGGCACTCACCATCACGGCGACGGCAAACACCACCAGCCGGCTCTCCGCGATATCGGAGAAATATAAGGTTGGGATCAGCGCCAGGACGGTACTAAGAAGAGCGACTCCGTAGCGCAGAATGGGAGTCCGCGCCGGAGCGATTGCCAAGCTGCGGATGAGGGGGAGTTTCATTCGCATGGCCTCATGCTAAGCGCGGATTCCGCGCAGAGCGAGTTACGCTAGTCCACCGCATTTTCCTGGCGGCACAGTGGCCAGAGGTACACCTGCAAGATGCAACGCGGGACATCCTCGGGACATCCTCGGGAAAACGATGACGAGAGCGGCAAATGGCTTGCCCACAGCCTAGTCTCATACGATGCTTTCCACAAACTCTGTTGTACAAAAAGGCGTTCGAGGAACATAGTTTGTAATCATCCGTGCAACACGCTTGCAACAATCGCCGGCAACGACGAAACTAACGGGGCATTGCCTTGGAAATCGGGCGGAAAACACCGGCCCGGAAAATCGGGCAGGAAATAACGGAATGAATATCGGCCTTTTCGGCGGCACTTTCGATCCCATCCACCGCGGACACGTGGCATTGGCTCAGGCAGCCGCGGCTAGCTTCTCTTTGAAGCAAGTGCTGTTTGTTCCGGCCAACGCTCCGCCGCACAAACAGAAACATCCGCTCACAGCGTTCATCCATCGTTATGCGATGGTCGCGCTAGCCACGCAGGAAGAAAAGCTATTCATACCATCGCTGCAAGAAGCGCCAGAATTCGCCACGACTCACGCAGGGATGGCCGCCCCAGGCCGTCCAGCCGAGCGAAGCTCCGCAGCACCGAACTATTCAGTCGACACAGTCCGCCGCCTGAAAAAATCCCTGAAGAAATCCGACCGCCTGTTCTTCCTCATCGGAATCGACGCCTTTCGCGACATTGCAAAATGGCACGAAGCGCGCGCCCTTTTGGCGGAATGCGCTTTCATCGTCGCCAGCCGTCCCGGCTATTCGTTGCGCGACGTGGCCGAGGCCCTGCCCGAAGATTTGCGGCCTCCGGCAGCGGTGACGCGTCCCTTTCACAAGCAGCCGGCCAAAGGAGACCTAGTTCTCCCCGGAGTCACCCTGCACTTGCTGGAAGGCGTTCAGCAAAGCGTCTCCGCGACCGCAATTCGCGAGGCGGCCGCAAAAGGCAAGCCGCTAACGCGTTGGCTAGACCCAAAAGTAGCCGACTACATTCGCAAGCAAGCCCTGTACCGAGCAAGAACCACGTAGGGACGGCCGCCCTCGGCCGTCCAGCCGAGCAAAGCTCGGCAGCGCTTTTTGCCTGCGTCGTGCACAACGCGTCCCCGTTTCCGCCGGGTTACAATCAATGGTCTCGTGTGATGATCTCGTATGAAGAAAAAGAATGACCTCCAACTCCAGGTAAATGAAGCCATCCTAGCCTGCCAGGACAAGCAAGCCGACAACGTGACCGTCCTCGAACTGGAAAAAGATTCCGGAGCGTTCACCGACTATTTTGTGATGTGCAGCGGGACGAATCCCCGCCAGATCCAGGCCATTGCCGATGCCGTGGACGAGCGCCTGGAGGCACTCGGACTCCGCGTGACGCACTCCGAAGGCTACAAACAAGCGGAATGGGTGCTGCTCGATTACGTGGACTTCGTCGTCCATATTTTCTCCGAGAAAGCGCGCCAGTTCTACGATCTCGAACGCCTGTGGAAGTCGGCCAAACGGCTCGAGCCCGCAGAATTGATGGCAAAACCGAAAGCTCGCCGCGCGACGACCATCAAATCTGCGACGGCCAAATCCACCGCCAGCACCGCGTCTTCCGCGCCCCAGAAAATGCGAAAGAAAAAGGCCTGATGTGTCCGCTGCCAATCCAGCCCCGTGGAGTTCTTCGTACCGCCTGATCGCCGCGGAGAAGTGGAAGGCAAAATCAGCGGCACTGGGCAGCGCCGTTACCGAAGCGCTCGTTGAATACGCGCGTCCGCTTCCCGGCATGCGCGTTCTCGATCTGGCCACCGGCACCGGCGAACCTGGAATCAGCCTCGCGCAGCGCGTCTGTCCCAAGGGTTCGGTTACCGCGGTGGATCAGAGTGCGGAACTCCTCGAAATTGCCGCCGAGCGCGCCCGCAACAAAAAACTCGTAAACTTCACCACCCAGCAAGCCGACGCGCACCAACTGCCCTTTGCGAATCACAGTTTCGATCTCGCCACCTGCCGTTTTGGAGTGATGTTTTTCAGCGATGCCCAGCGAGCGCTGACGGAACTGCGCCGCGTGCTCAAGCCCGCAGCCCGCGCCTGTTTTGCCGCGTGGGGTTCCATGGAACAACCATATTGGCAATCCACGATGGAGATTGTGCACCGGCATGTAGGCGGCGACATGCTTCCACCGGGCGGCGCCGACCCTTTTCGTTTCTCGGACCCAGGCTCGCTTTCAAAAGTGCTCAGCGCCGCCGGATTTCCCGAAGCCGACGAGTCGACTCAGAATTTTCCCTGGACTTGGCTCGGAGATGCGGAAGAACTTTTCGAATACGCGTGTGCCGTTGCAGCTCCATTCCGTCCCATGCTGGAGCGGGTTCCAGCCGAAGAATGGCCGGCGATTCGCGCCGAGGCGAAAGCCGCCATCGAGCGCTATCGCGTGGGAGACGAAATCCGATTCGGCGCAGACGTAGTGCTGGCGTCGGGAAAAGCCTGAGCGGCGAAACCGGCTGCTGAAAAACATGAAGATCAAAGTAGCCTGGATCGGCAAAACGAAAGAGCCGGCGATCGAAACTCTAACCGCGGAGTACCTAAAACGCATCTCGCACTATGCCGAAGTCGCGGGCCTGGCGTTGAAAGACGAAGACGCAATCCTGTCGCTCGCAAGCGGCACCCGCCTGCAAAAGGTGATCATGAATAAGGAGCGCCACAAGCTGGTTCTTCTCGATTCACGAGGCAAACAGTTCTCCTCCGAAGAGTTGGCAGAGTTTCTGCAACGCGAACAACTGAATGCCGTAGCGTTGCTGTTCGCCATCGGTGGCAGCGACGGCTTCAGCGACGAGGCCCGGGGCCGCGCGAGTTTAATACTCTCCCTCGGAAAAATGACGCTGCCGCACGAACTGGCGCGCGTAGTTCTGCTCGAGCAGCTGTACCGTGGTTTCACCATTCTCAAAAATCATCCCTATCATTTGGGCCATTAACTCTGTAGTAACGGGTCACCGGCCAGTCAGCCCAAGCCCGCGAGTTTTGATTTCCCTCTCCCGATGCACCTTCGGCAGCTTTCCCGCGAAACCAAACTGGCATACTGTATTTCCAGACAGGCAACACCAGTCTGAATTTGTAGGCGAGGCCCTCCCCCAATGAAAAACCCGTACGACGTACTACGAATAAAAGAGCAGGAGTTGCTGCGAGTCCGCAAAGAGATGGAAGCTTTGCGCATCTCAGCGCGCCTGCTCGGTGCCGAGGACCCGGGCGCAGCGAAAGGCGAAAGCCAGCCCAAGCTGCCGCGAGTCGTCGAAATGCCCTGATCGTTGAAATGCGTAGAATGGATCTACTCCTCCTGTGACTTGAGGCGGACGGCGACCAAACCGTCCGCCTTCTCATTTCAGCTCACGTAGGGACGGCCGCCCTCGGTCGTCCGCGGGCGGAATGTTTGAACGGAAGCAGTGATTCGGCTCGTATCTATAGCGCGTACATTCCCGCCCGCGTACAATCATTGATTCGGCCTTATGTCGGATCCTCGCCGCGGTCTCATCATCGTGAATACTGGTCCCGGCAAGGGGAAAACCACCGCAGCCATGGGGACGGCGTTGCGGGCCGTCGGCCAGGGAATGCGCGTCCTGATGCTGCAATTCCTGAAGGGCTCGTGGCATTACGGCGAGCTCGACGCCGTCCAGGCTTTCGGCGGCAAATTCATTATGAAGCAGATGGGCCGCGGCTTCGTGAAAGTCGGCGCCGAAAAACCCGACCCGGAAGATGTGCGCATGGTGGAAGAAGCCTGGGCTGAAGCCGAAAAAGCGATTCAGTCCGGCGAATGGGATCTGGTGGTGCTCGATGAAATCAATTACGCCATCAGCTACGGTATGCTCGACCCGGCCAAGGTAGCCGAGTCTCTGAAACACAAGCCGGAAATGGTGCATGTCATCTTGACCGGAAGAAACGCGCATCCGACAATTGTCGAGCTAGCCGACACCGTGACAGAAATGCGCCAGATTAAACATGCCTACGAAAAAGGCGTCATGGCGCAGAGAGGAATCGAATACTAGTTGTCAGTCATCAGTTCTCAGTTATCAGGAGGAGCGGGGTGCTGCGATGGTTTACTGAGAGCTGAGAACTGACAGCTGAGAGCTGCCCTTATGACTTGGTTCAAGCGACAATCCGGCCAGCTCGATACTTCGGGCGTGAAGACAGTGCGCACCGAGGGCCTCTGGGTCAAGTGTGACCACTGCCGCCAGATTATCTGGAAGAAGGACCTGGAAGAGAATTTCAACGTCTGTCCGAAGTGCAACAAACATTTTCGCATCGACGCGCGTACCCGCCTGGCGCAGCTTCTCGACAACAATCAATACGAAGTTTTTGACGGCAATCTCGTTTCCACCGACCCGCTCAAATTCGTGGATCTGAAAGCCTATTCCTCGCGGCTGAAGCAAGCGAAATCCGACACGGGACTGAAAGATGCCTTGATCAATGCGCAGGGCAAACTAAGCGGCCGCCCGGTGATCGTGAGCTCGATGGAATATTCGTTTATCGGCGGAAGCATGGGAGCGGTGGTCGGCGAAGCCATCACGCGAGCGATCGAGAAGGCGATCGAATCCCGCACCCCGATTATCATCGTCTCGGCATCGGGCGGCGCGCGCATGATGGAAGGCGTGATCAGCCTGATGCAGCTCGCCAAAATCTCCGCCGCGCTGGCGCGGCTAGACAAAGCGCAGGTCCCGTACATTTCGGTATTGACTGACCCCACGACGGGCGGAGTGACAGCATCGTTTGCGATGTTGGGAGATCTCAACATCGCCGAACCCGGCGCTCTGATTGGCTTCGCCGGTCCGCGAGTGATTGAGCAGACTATAAGGCAAAAGCTACCCCCAGGTTTCCAGCGCTCCGAATTCCTCCTAGAACACGGAATGCTCGATGCCGTAGTACAGCGTAAAGATTTGAAGCCCTACATAGCCAGGGCGCTAGATTTTATGGTGCAGGCAGCGTAGAAGCTCATGTAGGGACGGCCGCCCTCGGCCGTCCAGCCGAGCAAAGCTCGGCAGTTCCCTCCAGCCATCAGCAGCGAGGCCAACGAAAGCCCGCGCTTAGCGGCACGCAATGAATGCCTGTAAGATTGCGTTATTCCCTGCTCAAGCTATGGTTTAGACCTTTGAGTGCGGTTTGCTGGATTGCCTGAAAGCAAGGGTTGAAACTGAGAGCTGAGAGCTGACAGCCGAGAGCTGCCCTTTGTCCTACGAAACCGCAGTCGCGCAGATGTTCGCGTTAGGCCACGAGTTGGCGCAGACGCCCTCGCATAAATTCGACCTGGCGCACATGCGCGTGCTGCTCGCGGCCCTGGGCAATCCGGAGAATCGCTTCCCATCGGTGCTGGTCGCGGGCACGAACGGCAAGGGTTCAACTGCCGCAACTCTCGCATCCATCCTGCAAGCTTCCGGCCTCAAGACGGGACTCTACACCTCGCCGCATCTGGTACGCATCAACGAGCGCATTCGCCTAAATGGCGAGCCCATTGCCGACGACGATTTCGCCCAGCTCCACGACGTGGTCGACCGCACCGCCGAGCGCCTCGTCACCGAAGGCGATCTGCCCTGGCATCCCAGTTTTTTTGAGATGCTGACCGCCATGGGTTTTGAGTATTTCGCCCGCAGCCGCCCCGACATGGTTGTCCTGGAAGTCGGCATGGGTGGCCGTCTGGATGCCACCAACGTAGTGGATCCCCGCCTCAGCATCATCACCGACATCGCGCTCGATCATCAAAAATATCTAGGCGAAACCGTCGCAGAGATTGCTCGCGAGAAAGCAGGAATCATCCGGCCGGGCGGCGTTGTGGTAACGCTGCCGCAACTGCCCGAAGCCAACGACGTAATCGGAAACGCGATCTTGGATGCAGGCGCGCTCGCCGTGAATGCCGTGCCCTACGTGCCACCGTTATCGCCGGGAAGTGATCAATCGGCGTTCAGTGGCCAGTGGCAACGCTATCCCCTCGACGTGATAGGAACCGAGATCATGGTCGAGTCGCCGCTGGTCGGCCGCCATCAGTTGCGCAACCTCGCCCTAGCAATCGCGGCGGCGGTGGAACTGCACGATGAGCGAGATCTTCGCATAACCCCCGACACCATAGCCGAAGGCATTCGCCAGACACACTGGCCAGGCCGCTTCCACGTGGTGCCGGCCGCGGGAGACAACCCCGAATTCGTGTTCGACGTCGCGCACAATCCCGCCGGAGCCTGGGCGCTCCGCTCAACACTCTCGACCGCTTACCAGAACTCGGAAACCACCCGCGAGATCACGATGATATTTGGCGTGATGCGCGACAAAGCGGTCCAGGAGATTGCCGAGATTCTGTTTCCGATCGCGACGCACATAATCGTGACTCACTCCAACAATCCGCGCTCCGCAACTTCGAGCGAGATTCGCCAAGCAGCTTCGCGTGTGACAGCCGGAATCGATATTGAAGAGGCCGAGAACGTAGGATCCGCCCTAGAGCGGGCGCAAAAGGTTGCCGGAAAAGGCGGCTTGGTCGTAGTTACGGGTTCGATTTACATTGTAGGAGAAGCGATGCGAACGCAAGGCGTCCGCATCTAAGGTTTAGTGTGGAGCGGACCTGCCCTGAGGGTAGTCGAAGGGGCCCTCGCCCCCTAAATGCCGGTGAACTTAGAAACTGTGAACAAGATCACCACAACCGCGGAGCCAGAAAAAGAAAGCGCCGAGCCGCGCTCGGTGGAACAAAGCCAGACGGGGGCGTCTGCCCCCACGTGGGCTGAGAAGCTGCCGGCCTCTCGCCCCGAAATTCATCATGGCTGGCTCAGCGCTCTTCGTTCGTACTTCATTTTTGACCCGCTGATCTGGTCCTACACTCTAATCCTGGGCACGATTTCTCTGATCTCATCGCTAGTCGACCGCGACGGCCGCTTCCAGCACAAGTGCGCCCGCCTCTGGTCGTGGCTAATCATGAAGACAATCCTGTCGCCAGTGAAGGTCGCGGGCATGAACCACGTAGCGACGGATGCCCCCGGCCGTCCAATCAGCGCCAAGCCACGCGTCTATGCCGTCACCCACGCCTCGGCGCTCGACATTCCCATCCTCTACGTGTATTTGCCCTTCCAATTCCGCATCATCTTCAAGAGCGAATTGCTCTCGTACCCATTCATCGGATGGCATTTGAAGCGCTCAGGCCAAGTCTGCATCAACCAGCAGAACCCTGCCGCGTCCATCGGCTCCATCAAGTCCGCGCTCCGAAGCCTGCGCAGTGGCATGCCGCTGGTCATCTTTCCCGAAGGCGGCCGCACCCGCGATGGCCAGATTCAACCTTTTCTGCCAGGCGCGTTCTTCCTAGCCATCAAGGCGCAGGCCGATATCGTTCCGATCGCGCTAATCGGCACCTTCGACCTGCTGCCGATGAACACCTACCACATCAAGAGCCAGCCCTTGGAGATGCGAGCAGGTGAGCCGATCACGACAGCCGGCCTAACCGTAAGCGATACCGAGGAAGTTTCGGCCAGAGTGAAAGCGGCAATAGAAAAGCTGCATGTATCTCCGAGAACCACGTAGGGGCGGACGCCCTCGGGAGCCTGCCCTGAGCTTTGCCGAAGGGCCCAGGCGAGCAAAGCTCGCCCAGGTTTCGTCGGCCCCCTGACCGGCCCAAAGAAAGCGCCCATAGTCCCGCCCCGCTGACAATCTCCTCCGCATCCGTCATAATCTTTTGTTTGCCGGAGGTGCCATGAAGTCCTTGCTTCTCGTATCCTTATTCTTTGCTATGAACTTTCTTCCAATGCCAGCCCAAGCTCAAAGCACCGCCCCCACCGCCGCCGAAGCCCAGGAGTTCATGAACAAAACCGAAGCCCGGCTCGCCGACCTGAGTGCCAAGGTGCAGCGCGCTTCCTGGGTGCAGGAAAATTTCATTACCGACGACACGCAAGCCATAGCCGCCGACGCGATTGATGAAGTCACCGCCGTCACGACTGATTTGGTGGAACAGTCCAAGCGCTATGACGGCGTCACCCTTTCACCAGAGCTTGCAAGAAAGTTCTTGCTGCTGAAGCTCTCGCTCACCGCGCCCGCGCCCAAAGACGCTGCGCTGCGCCGCGAAATGACCGAGATCGGAGTCTCGCTCGATGCCGACTACGGCAAAGGCAAGTACTGCCCCACTAAGAACGCAGACGATTGTCTGGATATCACCGCCATCGAAAAGATCATGGCCACCAGCCGCGACCCGGAAAAGCTCAAAGAGGTCTGGGCTGGTTGGCACGCCATCGGCCCGCCCATGCGCCAGCGCTACACCCGTTTCGTCGATCTCTCGAATCAAGGCGCAAGAGAAATTGGATTCAAAGACACCGGCGCACTCTGGCGCGCCGGCTATGACATGACGCCCGAAGCATTCTCCGCCGACCTCGAACGCCTGTGGAACCAGGTAAAACCGCTCTATCTTTCCCTGCACACCTACGTGCGCTGGAAGCTAGCCGAAAAATACGGCCTCAACGTAGTACCACCAAACGGCCCCATCCCCGCGCATTTGCTGGGCAATCCCTGGGCGCAGGAGTGGGGCAATATCTACGACCTCCTAGGCGTGCAGGAAGACAAAGGTGGAGTCAACGTAACCGAACTGCTGAAGAAGAAAAATTTAGATCCCAAAGGCATGGTGAAATATGGCGAAGGATTCTTCACTTCGATGGGCTTCCCGCCGCTGCCTAAGACTTTCTGGGAGCGGTCGCTCTTCACCAAACCCGCCGACCGCGACGTAGTCTGCCACGCCAGCGCCTGGGATGTCGACAACCTGGACGATCTCCGCGTGAAAATGTGCATACAAGTACGCGGCACCGATTTCGTCACCATCCACCACGAACTAGGACACAACTTCTATCAGCGCGCCTACAAAGATCAGCCATTCCTGTTCAAGAACGGAGCCAACGACGGCTTCCACGAAGCGATTGGAGACGCCATAGCTCTGGCGATCACGCCCGAATACCTGCACAAAGTCGGCCTGCTGGAAAGCGTCCCGCAAGAAGCCAACGACATTCCCGAACTCCTAAAGCAAGCGCTAGATCGAGTAGCGTTCCTTCCCTTCGGATTAATGATCGACCAGTGGCGCTGGAAAGTTTTCTCCGGAGAAATCAAGCCCGCCGATTACAACAAATCCTGGTGGGAGTTGCGGCTGAAGTATCAGGGAGTCGCCCCGCCGGTAGCGCGCACCGAAGCAGATTTCGATCCGGGAGCGAAATATCACGTAGCGGCCAACGTCCCCTACACCAGATACTTCCTGGCGCACATTCTGGAGTTCCAGTTCTATCAAGCCCTGTGCCGCGAGTCCGGCTATAAAGGCCCGCTAAACCGCTGCACCTTCTACGGCTCGAAAGAAGCGGGAGCAAAGTTCAACAAGATGCTGGCCATGGGCCAAAGCAAACCCTGGCCCGACGCGCTGCAAGTGTTAACTGGCGAAAGGCAAGTAGATGCCGGAGCCATCCTAGAATATTTCGCCCCGCTACAAAAATGGCTGGACGAGCAGAACAAGGGTAAGAAGGCGGGCTGGTAAAAAGCAGAGTCGACAGACAGCCCAAAGTCACCGATGCTCACGTAGGGACGGCCGCCCTCGGCCGTCCGCGGGGCGAAGCCCCGCAGCAGTTTGCACAGCAGGTCCGGAAAAACCACGCGCGCTGTGCGCGCAGGGCGGGTGAGGACACCTGCCCCTACGTGAGCAAATGATAAACTTAAGAGTTTCAGCCCCATACAAGGCGAATCCATGTCTGACAGCATTCATCTCAAACTCCCCGACGGTAGCAGCAAAGAAGTCGCCAAAGGCACCACTGCCCTAGACGTTGCCAAATCCATCAGCCCGCGTTTGGCCGACGCCGCTCTAGCCGCCAAATCGAACGGCGACCTGATCGACCTGACCCGCCCGCTAGAAAAAGACACCGACCTGCGCATCCTAACCGAGAAGGATCCCGAGGCGCTCGAAGTCTATCGTCATTCCTCCGCGCACCTGCTGGCCGCCGCCGTGCTCGAACTCTTCCCCGAGACCAAGCTAGGCCACGGCCCCGCCACCGAAAATGGATTCTTCTACGATTTCTATCGCCCCACCGCCTTCACCCCCGAAGACCTCGAAAAGATCGAAAAGAAAATGCAGGAGCTAGTCCAGCAGAATCTCCCCTACGCCCGTGAATTTTTGCCGCGCCAGGAGGGACTCGAAAAGTTCAAGGGTGAAGGCGACTTCATGAAGTGCCATTTCATCGAGCAATTCACCAAGCCCGATGAAAAAATCTCGATCTACAAAACCGGCAAATTCCAGGATTTCTGCCGCGGCCCGCATCTGCCTTCAACCGGAAAAATCAAAGCTTTCAAGTTATTCAACATCGCCGGCGCCTACTGGCTCGGAGACGAAAAGAATCCGCAACTCCAGCGCATCTACGGCACCTCGTTTTTCTCGAAGAAAGATCTCGACGCCTACCTGAACAGCATCGAAGAAGCGAAGAAGCGCGACCATCGCGTGCTCGGCAAACAACTCGATCTCTTCTCCATCCAGGAGCTAGCCGGCCCCGGCCTCATTTTTTGGCATCCGAAGGGCGGCATCATCCGCAAGGAGATGGAAGACTGGATGCGCGAAGAGTACCTGCGCCGCGGCTACTCGCTCGTCATCACGCCGCACGTAGCGCGCCGCCAGCTGTTTTTCACATCGGGCCACGAAGGCTACTACTCGCAGAATTTTTTCGACGTCATGGAACTCGACGACGCCGAATACCGTCTCAAACCGATGAATTGCCCCGGCCACATCCTCATCTACAAAGATTCGCTGAAGTCATATCGCGATCTGCCCGTCCGGCTCGGCGAAATGGGCACGGTCTATCGCTACGAACGCTCCGGAGTGATGCATGGCCTGCTGCGCGTCCGCGGCTTCACTCAGGACGACGCTCACATCTTCTGCACTCCCGAACAGATCGAAGCCGAAATCGTAGGTTGCATGGAGTTTGCCCTCGCGGTGCTGAAGGCTTTCGGATTCGACAAATTTCAAACCGAGCTTTCCACTTGGGATCCCAACGACAAGAAAAGTTTTCTCGGCACCGACGAACAGTGGAACCTGGCCAACCATACCCTGGAAAGCGCGTTGCAGAAACTGAATATCGAATACAAGACGATCCCCGGAGAAGCCGCCTTCTACGGCCCAAAGATCGACGTAAAACTATTCGACGCTATCGGACGTCTGTGGCAGCTCTCAACCGTCCAATTCGATTTCAACCTGCCGCAGCGCTTCGATCTCGAATACGTAGCCGAAGACGGTACCCGCAAGCAGCCGCTCATGGTGCACCGCGCGCTCTACGGATCGGTCGAGCGTTTCTTCGGCGTCCTCATCGAGCACTACGCCGGAGCGTTCCCGGTCTGGCTCTCGCCCGTGCAGGTAGCGATGATCCCAATCGCCGAGCGCCACGTCGAGTACGCGCAAGCAGTAGCTGCCCAGCTAAAAGCGGCAGGCGTGCGCGTGGAAGTCGACGCCCGCAACGAAAAAATGAATGCGAAAATCCGCGAGCACGCCATGCAGAAAGTCCCGTTCCTGCTGGTAGTGGGAGACAAAGAAGCCGAAGCCAACAAAGTCAACGTCCGCACCCGAGGCAAAGAAAAAACCGAAGACCTGCCCACGTCAGAGTTCGTAGAAAAGATCAAGAAACTGATTCTAGAAAAGAGCCCCGTTCTGTAGGACTAAGTGTTTGCCCGGCGCTTTCGCATGACAAGCCTCGCTCGCATCCTTGTTTGCATGGTAACGGCGTTTATCTCTGGAGGACTTGGACTTGCCTTGGGTGCTATTTTTCTGCCCTTAGTATTCCCGTTGTCGCTGGAAAATCCCAGTCGCGTCGAGAACACCGTCGTTACCCTTATGTTCGTGGCAATACTGCTTTTCGCTGCCGCGGGTATCGCACTCTGTTGGAGAATTACGGCACGCTGGTCCAAGTAGAGGTAGCAGGTGGTCACCACAAAAGTCGCGCGTTGACAGCGGGGTTTTTATGGCTTCTACCCGTTTCACACCCGCCAACAATCCGCCCGCCACTTCCGAATCGCTTTCTTGATCTCCGCCGCGGCCAGCTTCTCGTTGAGCGCTCGCGCAGCGAGCGCGGGCAGTTCGCCATCGGATGCGAAGCGCAAAGCAATGAGCTGCGCTTCCGCAAGTTCCACGATGCGCGGACGAAGGCTTGGATCAAGCAAGGTCGTGAGCCGCAATCTTTCTTCCAGCCGGATCACCCGGTCCTGCACCTTTAGCGCATAAAGCCTGACCTTAAAAACCAGGAGCACCGCCGCGACCATGAAAACCACCAACGACGCAGAATGCAGTCCGGGCCGTCTGACCAAATGGACGATACTCGTGATCAGCGTGATAACAAAAACGGGCAGGATGAAAAAGTGAAAGAGCGGATCATACCGCGTGTGGTGCGCATAATTCTGCGGAGATGCGTCAGCCATGAGGGGACCCTCCGGTGAAGCTACAAACATCATCGCACGTGCGACGCTCATGTAGCGGCAGGTGCCCTCACCTGCCGCGCGGGCGAAGCCGCAGCCTTTTCGCGCGTTCAGTGGCCGGGGTGAGCGACGACTGTGCACTTTCTTGCAACAAAACTAACTTGTTTTTAACCTCGAATGCAGCCGGTCCGAAATGCCCGATTGACAGCGCCTCCAACCTGAACCATACTTTCCGCCACGAAGCGCCTTCTGCTTCACCCCCCAGCTTCGCATCTCGGATGGAGGAATTCTCATGACGAAGTCTCGTTGGTTCCAGGTTCTAGTTCTCGCGGCGATTCTTACCTGCGTCGTTTGCGGGCAGCAAGCGTTGGCGGAAAATCCACATCACTTACAGATTCGGGCCGTAAACAGCAATGGATTCGACTCACAAAAAGGTGCCAAGGAAAAAAAGGTCCTCGAGCAGCTCTCCTCGGGTTTTGGCGTTCTGCCTCCGGTGGATGGCAGCGGCAATGACGAGTGGCCCTGCTTCCCCAACCAGAACGCGAACGGTGCTGACTGTTCCAGCATCGCAACCGGTGGAGTGGTCATTGGTCAACCAGCTTTCACGCAGTCCTTCAGCGCCTGCGATGCCAATAGCGACTCCAGCACCAACTGCGGCCAGGTCTTTTCGTTCTACGAAGACGACAGCGGCGATAACACCGACGATCTCGTCGTCTCCATCGTGGTGAAGCAAGGCAAGAATTACATTATGAACACGGGCCCCTACAACTTCGGTCCCAACCCCTTCTCCCCAGGCACAGTCATCGTCATTTCTGACGACACGGCTTTCGGCACCTTGGGACAATCCGGGCCGGGCAATGGGTACTGCGCCGGAAGCACGGAAACCTGCGTGAACCCCGTCCCCGGCAAAGCCACCGCTACCTTTACCATTACCGTCGGTATTTCGACGATCAAGGCTACAGTCAGCATGTTCTTTGAGTAACCAACCGTTGCACAGCTGCGCGACCCGAGCCCCATCCTGTGCGCTCCTTCATGGTGCGTAGGATGGGGTTTTCGTCGTTATGGTGGGAGACTGTGCGACAGAGATTGTGCGCCCGGGATGTGCGGCAGATCACAGTTTCATCCCGCGGCCCCAGAGTACAATTCCGGGCGGAGCGGCCTCAGCACAAGGCCGATCCACGCGGGAGGCCCTGTGTCCGATCCACTCTTCGGAGCGATGCTCCAAAGCATCATCGATGGCGCGCCCGATAAGGCGGTGGAGTTGGCGCAGCAGGCGCTGGCCACCGGCGTCGATCCGCTCGAAGCGATCAACCGCGGATTCGCGGTAGGAATCAAGTTCGCCGGCGATCAATTCGGCTGCGGCCAGATGTTCCTGCCCGATCTGCTGGCTTCGGCTGAGGCGATGAAGGCTGCCATCAAGGTTCTCGAACCCGAGATGCTGCGGCGCGGTTCCGAGCGTGAGACGCTCGGCAAAGTCGTCCTCGGCACCGCCCGCGGAGATATTCACGACATTGGCAAGAACCTGGTCGCCACCATTCTTGCCGCCAGCGGCTTCCAGATCTTCGATCTCGGCACCAGCGTCACTCCCGAACAGTTCGTAGCCAAGGCCAAAGAAGTCGACGCCGACATCGTCGGCGTCTCGGCGTTGCTGACCACGACCATGGCAGGACAGAAAGCCGTGATCGAAGCGCTCGATCGCAATGGTTTGCGCCCACGCCTCAAAGCGATCATTGGCGGCGCTGCCGTCACCCAGAAATGGGCAGCGGAAATCGGCGCCGACGGCTATTCTCGCAATGCCATCGACGCCCTCGAACTGGCCAAAAATTTGGTCGCCGACAAAGCGGCCCCCAAAGGACTGGCCCAGGCGTGAGACCCAGAATTCAACTCCTAAGTCCTGAGCTCATCGAACGCATCCTGCGCGAAGCGTTCGAGCTGCTGATGAGCCCCGGAGTTCGCGTCGGCTCGGCGGTAGTCGAGTTACTAAGTTCCGCAGGAGCCGAGGTCGACAACGGAGTAGCCCGCATCCCTGAGCCCCTCGTGCGGCAATGCCTGGGATCGGCTCCCAGCGATTTCTATCTCCACAACCGCTGGGGAGAAAAAGCCGTTCACTACGGCGGCGACGACGTGCATTTCGATCCCGGCTCCTGTTGCGTGCAGATACTCGATTCCGAAACGCTAGAAGCCCGTCCGTCCGAAACTCGCGATCTGGTGCGCATCGTCCAAGTCGCGGAAATGCTGCCGCAGTTCGCCGCGCAATCCACCGCCGTCGTGTGCAATAACAATAACAATGACGCGCCCAGCGGCATCGGCGATCTCTACCGCCTCTTCGTAGTGCTGCAGCATTCCGACAAGCCCATCGTAACCGGATCCTTCTCCGCTGCCGGACTGCAGGGAATGATCGAACTACTGATTGCCAACAGCGGCAGTACAGAAAAGCTGCGCCAGCAACCGCGGGCTGTGTTCGACGTATGTCCCTCGCCGCCCCTGAACTGGTCGGAATTCGGATCGCACAATTTGATCGATCTAGCCCGCGCCGGAGTGCCCGCGGAAATCGTCTCCATGCCGCTGGCCGGTGGCACCGCTCCCGTAACGCTCGCCGGTTCGGTGACGCAGCACGCTGCTGAAGCGCTCGCCGGCATCACCCTGCATCAACTCGCGCAGCCCGGCTCACCCATCGTCTGGGGAGGAGCTCCCGCCATCTTCGACATGCGCACCGGAGGCGCGCCCATGGGCGCGGTCGAAACTGCCATGCTGAACATGGCGTGCGCCGAAGTCGGCAAGCATCTCGGCCTGCCCACTCACGGCTACCTGGTCGCGACTGATTCGAAGCTAGTCGATGCCCAGGCTGGCGCCGAAAGTGCCCGCTCCGCCATGCTGGGAGCGCTCGCCGGCATCAACATGATTTCAGGAGCCGGCATGATCGAATCGCTCGCCTGCTTCAGCGTCGAAAAGCTGGTCATCGATGCCGAGTCGATTGCCTCGGCGCAGCGTCTGGCAAGAGGCATTGAAGTTCGTGGCATTGAAGTTCGCGGCAACGACGTTAGCGGTGGAACCTTGGCCACCGCCGCATTCGCGCAAACCGGCCTTTCCGGAGAATTTCTGAAGCTGAAAGAGACGCGCGCCCTCTTCCGTCAGGAGCAGCATCTCCCCTCGCTTCTCATCGATCGCAGCGCGCGCGGCTCGGAGCCCGCGACCGACATCCTCACCCGAGCCCGCACCCGCGTCGAAGAATTGATAAGCCAGTATCGCAAGCCATCTCTTCCAGAAGACGTGCTCAGGAAGTTTGAAGCCATCATTGCTCGAGAAGCTGCTCGCGAAGCCGATCAGGCGTCGCTGGTAAGCACGAAGTGAGCAGGGAGCCAACACTCTTTCCCGCTACTGCAGCTTGGCGTACTCTGCCTTGGCTTCCTTCAGAATAGGGCAAAACCGCCAACTCAATTGCCGACACGTGCGCGCGGCTGCAGTGACGGTGGGTCGTAGGCCTCCCACTTTTCGCTGGCAACGCTCTTTCTGTACTCTGACTCCGCGTCGTCCAAAGCCGCTTTGAGCGTCGTATGCAAACGCACTTCCGCGTTCGATCTTTCCGCAATAATCCTGGGATCTGTCTGAACTACTCGTCCCTCAAAGATACGCACCTGGAATTGATCCTGCTCGACCACTGCGATCTGCCGATAGAGGGCCTTCGATGCGAACGGCTTCATCTTGTAAAGCGCGCGGTTGAGATGCACTTCTCCGAGCATGGTCGAATGCTACACTCACAGCCGATGCAGCCGCAACATATCGCTTCGCCCAAGATATTCCTCCACACGTTGACGTAGTCCCTTCAGAGAATTCCGAGATGACTCCGGTAATTAGCGGTGCGCAGCAGATCCCGCTAAAGTTCGGTATGGGGTGAAAGTATGAAGCGAGTACTGATTCTAATTCTGGCGCTATCGACCTTGGCTGCGGCGCGCGATAAGAAACCGAAGGTCCATCCGGGACCTTACGTATTCACCGGCAAATCGTCGGCGCAAACGCTCAAGGCGCTAATTGTCCAGGAGAATCTCAGCGAAGGCTACACCCTCGATTCCGACAATCAGCTCCAGTTCCGCTTCTCGAAGCCGGGACAGATGCCTCCCGTCGATGCGATTTTCACCGCCTCCAGTGTGTGTAAAGGCATGACCACTAAGAAAGTGTGGCTCTACGCGCTGGCGGAACTCAATGGCACAACAAAAGTGACGGTTCAGCCTCTCTGGGAATATCCCGACGATTACTGCCAAATCCAGACTCAAGGTTTTATCTGGAGCCGGCCCGAGGAGATGGCGGCATTTCAAGCCATGCTAGACAAGGCTCCAGCCGCGGCAGCACAGGCTCCAACTGCAATCCCTGCTCCCACTCCAGTCGCCTATCAACCGCCAGCGGAGCCTGTCAAGCCATCCACGGCGCAGCCTGTTTCGCCGGCTGAGGGTTCGGAAGACGCCGCCCGCCGCGCCAAGCAACACGCCGCGTGTCTGGAATTAGCGAAGGATAACCCCAGCATCATTTGCAAGTGAGCATCGCTAATTTGCGCCGATGGGTGCCACACTCATTCGGGCAGTTTGCAAATGAGTGGGATTCCACGGAAGCGTCGAGCTAGGCTCTTGCATTTGATTTTTGTTTTTGGTAGCGCCCGCGCCGGGGTATCTGTGAAGCTCTCCATGGTCCTTGCCCATTAGACCGCCTCCTTATCAGTTCGTAAATCGCCTCGTGAGTGGTATTCGACCCTCCACCATTCGGAGTTTCGATGGCGCATAATTAAGAGCCAGCGTTAGGAACGACGAACCACTATGGACCGCAGGAAATTTCTGGCTCTGCTGGGAACCCCGGTTTTGTCCGAGTTAGTACGGCGTACGGGTTTGCAAACTGCGCTGGACCTTCCCAAAGCGGACATCACCCTTCACATTTCGCCGGTCGAGATCGAAGTGGCTCCGCGAAAAATCATCAAGACGACGGGATACAACGGTTCGGCGCCTGGCCCAGTCTTGCGGCTGCGCGAAGGCCAACCGGTCACGGTCGACGTCTTCAACGAAACCAAAACTCCGGAACTGGTTCATTGGCACGGCCTGTTTATTCCTTCCGAAGTCGACGGTTCCGAAGAAGAAGGAACGCCGATGGTGCCGCCCGGTGGAGTCCAGCGATACTCGTTCGTCCCGCGTCCTGCGGGAACACGCTGGTATCACAGCCATATTCATGCCGGCCGGGATATGAAGCGAGCCACGTACACAGGACAATTTGGATTCCTCTACGTGGAACCGAAAGAAGAGCCAGGCCAGTACGACGCGGAGATCTTTCTCGCGCTGCACGGCTGGGACCCCTACCTGAGCAGCCAGGGCGGGGATGGCAGTCTGGATGCAGCGTATCCCGTCTATTCCATGAACAGCCACGCGCTCGGTGCCGGCGATCCGATACGAGTGAAAGAAGGTCAGAAGGTGCTGTTTCGCATCCTGAACGCAAGCGCCACCCAGCAGCATCGCCTCGCTCTACCGGGTCACAAATTCAAAGTCGTCAGCCTGGATGGAAACGCTGTGCGGGTCCCGCGCGAAGTAGACATGATCGAAATGGGACCAGCAGAGCGCGTGGACGCTGTCGTCACGATGAATCACCCGGGCGTTTGGATTCTCGGCGAGACAAATGATCAAGCACGTAATGCCGGGCTGGGCGTCGTGGTGGAATATGCGAATCGTACTGCTGCGCCGCAGTGGACTACGGCGGCGAATACTTCCTGGGACTATACGATTTTTGGGAGGGAAACGGAGACTCCCGAACCGGCAGGCGGGGTCGTACCTCTCCTCTTTCGCAAAAAATTCGCTGGCAACCGCTGGGTTGATAACTGGACCATCAACGGTAAATCCTTCCCGAACACTGATCCCATTCGAGTCCGCGCCAATACTCGCTACCGCCTTCGCTTCGATAACCAAAGTGATGAAGCGCATCCCGTCCACCTGCATCGGCACAGCTTCGAACTGGTCAGGTTCGCCAGCAAAGCAACGGCAGGCGTCACGAAGGACGTCATCGTTGTGCCCGCGAGGAAACAAGTCGAAGTCGACTTTACCGCGGACAATCCTGGTCCGACACTTTTTCACTGCCATCAGCAATTGCACATGGACTATGGCTTCATGACGATGGTGCAGTACGGTAGCTGAGAAGCTTTAGCACTCAAAACTTTCCGCATCAGACATAGCGTTGCGGCGGCCGTGATCCTACTGGCCATGATCCCACTGGCTACGATCCTACCGATTTACGGATAATTACCGGCCGCTAGGAGGTTTCCGTCCAACTCGCTGCCGCCAGGGCTGTTCCTGGCCCTGATTACGCATCCAAGAAATGTATGGCCACAGCGTTGTTCTGTCGTGCTGTACCATCCCTCGAATGGCCGGTGTGCGCGAGGAATAGAATGCACGCCATGAAAGGGAAAGGCTTTCGGCCAATCGTTCGTGCCTATGTTCTGTCGATTGTTCTGTGGTGCGGGCTTTCCCTGTTGACCGGTTTGCAGTACCGCATTTTCGATAGGGACTTGAACATACGTTCATCTCTGTCCGATATGCTGCTTCTGGCAGAGGCTCGCGGCTTTAGCTTCGCCCTGTTGACGCCGCCAATCTTCTATCTCGCTCATCGCTCCATTGACGGGGCCCGAAATCGATTTCGATATGTATTAGGCTACTGTCTCGGAGCTGGCCCATTCATGCTCCTGTATGCGTGCATCCGATGGATTGTTTTGCCCCCGTGGGACTCGGCTCTGCAACAGTATGTGCCTCGGTCCGCGCTCGGGCCGCTCAAATTGATTCACTCCGGATTTGCCGACCAGATTACGATCTACATCGCCATCGTGCTTGCCGCCCATGCCTATCAGTATTTCGAAAGACTGCGCACGCAGGAGATGGAAAAGTATGAATTTCAGAGGGCCTTGGCCGCCAGTGAACTCCAGGCGCTGAAGATGCAGCTTCATCCCCACTTTCTGTTTAATACGTTGCACGGCATTTCGACCTTGATCGATACCGACCGGGCCAGTGCCAAGGCCATGGTGGTTAAACTTTCCGGCCTCTTGCGTTGCGCCCTGGAACACGGCAGTTCTGATCTGATTCCACTGCGCGAAGAATTGAAGTTCATTCGCGAGTATCTCGAGCTAGAAAAGATGCGCCTCGGCCCGCGTCTTACCGCGATTTGGTCCATCGATCCTGAAACTCAGCGAACGCTGGTTCCCCAGTTGATTCTCCAGTCGCTGGTGGAGAATGCGATTCGGCACGGAATCGCCTGTTCACGCGATGGAGGTTGGCTGGAGATTACATCGAGGAAGAGCAGCGGTACGGTTGAGCTACGTGTGCGCAATAGCGTTGGTGGCAAGCGCACGGCGGGAATGGGAGTTGGCCTGAAAAATACCGATGCTCGTCTGCGATATTTGTACGGCGGCGAGGCGGTTCTCAGCTTTTCCGAAGCCGAGGACCACACCGCAACCGCGACCATCGTGTTGCCGGCATTAGGCTCCGAGTCGGAGTTGTCCGCCGATCCGTTGCTACAAGGTGCAATCAAGATCAATGAGGGAACCCATGCGCGTGTTGATTGTGGATGACGAGCCCTTGGCCCAAACGGCTCTGGCAAATATCCTGACGGCAAGAAACGACGTTGAGCATTTCGATGCGGCCGACGACGCCATCGAAGCGCTCGAAAAACTGGCGTCCAATTCTTACGATGTTTTACTTCTCGACATCAATATGCCGGAGATGTCGGGTACCGAACTCGTCGATCAGCTCAGCGTGCGAGAACTTCCCTTGCCCTCCATCGTCTTTGTGACGGCACACGATGAACACGCCATCGCAGCCTTCGAAAAACGCGCCGTGGATTACGTGCTCAAGCCCTTCTCGAGCGAACGCATCGGCCAGGCTCTGGATCGGGCCGTTCGCAAGGCAGAGGGTGAGCGAGCCGCAAAGTTGATCGAAGTTTTGCCGCAGTTGCAGAAGATGTCTCGTCCCCAGTACCCGAGGATCGCCATCAAAGCCAAGGGAAGAATTCTCTTTATCAACCCGGGCGATGTGGTCGCGGTTCAGGCCGAGGGCAACTACGTATTGCTGCAGCGCGAGTCGGGATCGTATTTTCTGCGCGAGTCCATCTCAGAGATGGCGGAAAAACTCAAGGCGTACGGGTTCCTTCGCATTCATCGATCCGTGCTCGTGAATGCGTCGTTTGTGGAAGAGATCAAACCCTACGTGACGGGAGAATACGGGCTCAAGGTCAAGGGTGGAAGGGAATACACCGTCACCCGTACTTACAAAAGAAATCTCAAGTCTCTCGCCGATTTCTGGATCGGCGGCAGCCCCTTCCTCGCTGAGTAGCCAGCCGGGTGCCCCATCCTTGCCGGGTGCCCCATCCTTGCGCGTTTTTTTGCGCAAGGGTGGGATCCCACGGAAGCGTCCGCCAAGGTTTTTGCATTTGCATTTGCATTTGCATTTGCATTTGCACTTGATCTTGCTTTTGCTGTTGATCTTGCTTTTGATTTTTGCTTTTGGGTGGCGCAGCGGTTTACCCCTGCGATAAGCACCTTGTTTTGACTGCGGCTTTAGCCGCTGAGGTAACGCTCTCCGCCTGGGAACCAGTTTTTCCGCAGCCCGCTAAGGCTGATCTTCCAGCTGGCAATTGTTGCCATACGTGAAGGAGTGCAGCCCAAGCCCCGGACCTTCTGGCTGCAGCGCGATGAGGTGCGCGCCGAAAGCTGGACTGCGTACCAGATAATACATGCGCGAATCGGTGACTTCTATATACGCCCCCTTGTCGTCAAACTTCACATCAGCCCCGGCGCTTTCCTTAGGCAAGGGACCGCCATCCTGAAACAAATTGACGCGGACCGGTTTCCCGCCCGTAAGGCTGAGCACGCTGTAGAGCGATCGCGCGTGGTAACGCACTTCAGCCGCAGCGACATGATTGTCAGAACCACGATTATCCGAAATTACGCCGTCGCGCTCGACGCGCCAGCGCCCTACGAGCATCACCCCGCCATCGGGCGCCGAATGTGCGGGCTGGAAATCCGCCTCCTCGCCGGCATGATGCCCAGCCATGTCGTCGATAGCGCCGCGCCCGTAAATCTCGCCGACAAATGTCTCCTGGGTCGGAACTCCGCATGAAGCCTTCAGGTTATCCTCTTCTGGATCGGTCGGAATCTTCATCACTTCGGGATGCGCGACCGCAAGCAACTCGCGGATCTTCATTTCCATCTCATGATTGGCGAACTCGCCGAACACTTTCATGACGATGTTGCCTTGCGGGTCGATGAGATAACGGTTGGGCCAGCCGTCGGCCGCGAATGCTTTCCAGGTCGAGCCTTTCAGATCGGCGGCCACGGGCCAAGGCAACCGGAATCGTTGCGCCGCCGCGCGGACATTCTCTACATTGAACCCCATATCGAATTCGCCGTAGTGCACGCCCACTACGTCCAAGCCGTACGGGTGGTACTTACGGTACCAGCTCTTAACCACGCCGAAGTCACGAATGCAGTTGATGCACGTGTACTCCCAAAAATCGATCAGCACAACATGGCCGCGATATCCGGAGATATGGTGCGGCGCCGGAGCGCCCTGGTCGAGCCATACATCGTCCGCTCCGAAATCAGGCGCCGGACGGACCTTCAGGTCGACCTGCCCGAGCGCCCACATCGGGCTCCCGAGCGACCATAAGAGCAGGGCCAAAAACGTCAACCCCAGGCGCTTCCCGCTCACGTTGCTGTCAGGTGTTGAATTTCGATCTCGATCCATAACTGTCCGCCGAAATCATAGCCATTGGATAAGCGTTCAACTGTGCGATGAAAATGTATGCGGATGTCTTCTCCTCACGTTAGAAAAGCGTCCAGGGAAGAGACGCTTTCCACGTGAGAGGAGCCATCCTTACGCGAGATCGCTAGAAGACGATCTTGGCCTGGAACTGCCCTTCGCGGCCAGCCGGCAGACCTTGAAAAAACGAGCCGTAAGGCCCGGTCGGAGGTGCCGCCTGTCCTGTGATCTGTCCGCACGAGGGTTGCGCGCCCGGGCCGGGAGTGATGTTCGAACACCCGGTTCCGGTCCAACTCTTGTTCGGGTTTTGGAAGTTCGGGTGGTTAAACACGTTGTAGATGTTTGCACCGACCGTGAATGTCATGCGCTCACGGATTTTGAAATTCTTGTTGACCATGAAGTCGGAGTCAAAGAATCCCGGCCCACGGTACTGGTTGCGAGTTTGCGTCGGAAAGTACCCCAGTGGTGCTCCACTGGGCTGAAGGCCCGCGCTGATAAAATCCGCAGAGTTGAAGCACGCGCTGGTTCCATTCTTGCAGCTTTGCTGTGCCGATCCAATCGCCTGCGCCGGCGTGGCCGTACCTCCGTTGGAGGTAGATACCGTGCCGTCAGTCACGGTGAAGGGTACGCCGCTGCGGACGATGAAGTTCTCCGACGCCAGCCAGCCTCCCGCTATGGCATTCAGGATTGGATTGCCGAAGTGGTACGGTTCGGTCCAGACATAGTTCGCGTTGAAGCTATGGCGGATGTCGTAGTCGGCATTGCCGTAGTTGTTGCAAGAGAAGCAGGCAGGGTTGATTTGTCCCTGAATGGCGGTTACACCATAGCCCTCGAGCGATCCGTTGGAGATTTCGTCGAGTGAGTGCGACCAGGTGTAGTTGGTATTGACCACGAACCCAGCCGTCATGCGGCGGCTGTAGCTGGCCGTCAGACCGTTGTAATTGGATACCGCGCCGGACTGCCATTGCGTAACTGTACCGAAGCGTTGATCAGGCGAAGCGGCTGGGTAGCCGGCGATGTCAGCTATCGGCGCGCACGTCGGACACGGTGAAGCTGTGCTAAATGCATTCCCCGTGCTATTCGGATACGGTTCGAAAATGCCATGGTTACCCACGTAGGCCAGGGTGACCCGGCTCCGGCTGTCGAGTTCTTGTTGAATTTGGAAGTTCCATTCCTGGTACTGCGGAGTACGAAGCTTGCTCGTAAACCCGGTGACACCGGGCACCGCACCCCCGACCGCCGATGACGTAAGTTCCGCGGCGGTCAAGCCATTCGCGAGGGAAGGAATACCCAACGAGGGGACTCCGTTCCGAATGGCATTCGCCGTATTGGCAATGGTGGCCGCTGCGCCCGCGGGATCGCCCCAGTAAACCGGAGATGCTCCGCCAAAGAGAGGGCTCAGCAACAGCGCTGAAACGGAGTACGGAAGGTTGACGAAACTGTCAGTGATAAACGCCGGGAAAGCATCATAGAACAGGCCGATTCCGCCGCTGACCACGGTCTTGCTATTCGACAAAGGCGACCAGGTGAAGCCGAACCGCGGCGCCACGTTCACACTGTCCACCGAGTTGAACGCATCCTTTCGACCAAAGTTGAGCGCCTGGTTGTAAGGAGTGCTATAGCCCTGCGTCTCGACCTGGGAGAACGGGAGGCTGAGGTTGGTAAAACAGTTGTTGTCGCAGGTCGGGTTGAAGTTGTGCTCGGCGCGCACCCCGAAAGTCAGCTTCAACCGTGACGTGATCGCCCACTCATCCTGCCCGTAGACACCGAATCCCCCGGTGTTCATGGGCGCCGTAAGATGTAGAGGGTTGGCTTGGAGGTACAGATCGGACTGACCGGCGAAGAAGTCGCCAAGATCCGCGTATACCAGCGGTGTGACTTCTTCCGAAGCGTCATAATTGGTGAGATCGTACCGCCGGTAATTGACGCCGACCTTCAGGCTATGCCGACCGATAACTTTGGCGAAGTCATCCACAAACTGGTATTGCGTAACATCGCGGCCTTGCGGAAATGCGAAGTTTAAAGCGTTCAAGCCGCTCGCGCCCGATAATCCAAATGGATTCCCAACACCTACCGAGGCCCCAACATACAGCGAGTAGGGGAACGGCGAACTGGGTCCGTTCGTGTTCTCAAAGAAAGTTGCGCCGTAGTAGCTGAGCGAGGCAACGAACTGGTTGGTCGCGGTGCCGCTAAACGCGTGCGACCAAGTGAAGCCGCCGTTGTATGCCGGCTGGAAGCTGGCAGCAGAGAAGGCAGCGGGATCAATCACGTCCGCGCTCGTGGCCTGAACGCCACGATCAATCGAAAACCGGAAGAAGGCGCGGTCCTTGTTCCCAATGTTCTGGTCAAAGCGGCCGATCAATAGCCACTCATGCGCGGGCAGAGACGCACTCGCGCTGTACGACTGGATGCAAGAGCTAGCGGCCGAAACCGTCGCGCCGGTGAGCGGGTCTACACAGCTGGTAGACGCAGGGATAAGAGTGCCGTTCTGATAGTTGGGAGCATTCTGCCAGATCGTAGAGGCGTTCTTATAGGTGTTAATCGTGTTCGTCGACGCTCCAACGAGTCCGAGGTTCGTGATCGTGTCACTTAAAAACTCTGGCGTCGGCGCGTAGACCGTCACAGTCGACGGCACAATGTAACGAATGCCTTCGGTGTCGAGGAAGAAGAATGTTTTGTCCTTCTTGATCGGTCCGCCGAAAGATGCCGCCCACTGGTTGTTGTTGGCAAACGGACGCGGCGAAGGAGGCTGATAGAAGGTGTTGAACCAGTCATTGGCGTCTAGGCTGCTCCCGGTCCACTGGTATTGCACGTTGCCGTGAAAGTTGTTGCTGCCACCCTTGCTCACGAAGTTAACTTGGGCTCCTGCCTGTTGTCCGTACTGGCCGCCGTAGGCATTCGTCACGACCGTCGCCTCTTCAATGCTGTTCTTGCCGAGCATCAGGTTGGTGGGACCGGAGTTGTTCAAGTTGAGGAACGGATCCATCTGATTTTCGCCGTCGATGGTGAACACGTTCGAGGTGGCCGGCAACCCATTGACATTAAAGTTGCCCATGCCCCCGGCATTGTTCATCACGACGCCCGGCGCGGTATAAGCGATTGCGGTCAAATCGTTGCCGCCATTCGGCAGGTTCTCGACCAGGTTCTTGTCAAAGGCGGTGGTCATATCGGCCGCCTCGGTCTGCAGCACTTCCGCCGCGGCATTCACTTCGACCACGGTTCCGCTCGCGGTGCCGACTTCGAGCTTGGCGTTCACGACCGTCGCCTGGCCTACGTTGATCTCTGCCTTCGCCGAATAGATCTTGAAGCTGGCGGCACTCACTTCAATCGCGTAGGAGCCTGGCTCGGCGAGGGGAAACTGATAAATGCCCTGCGAATTGGTCTTGGCTTCGCTCGTGTACCCCTTGCCCAAATTCGTTATCTTGACGGCCGCGCCGGCGACAACCGCTCCCGTTTGGTCGGTAACCGTGCCGCTCAGGGCGCCCTGTGTCAAACTCTGCGCCAGTAGCACGCCCGGCAGCACCAGGGCCACGAACGCAATCAGAACAAGAAGCTTGGTAGATGTGGTTACTTTCATGGTTGTGTCTCCTTCCTGTTTTCAAATGCAGCCCGATGACCATCCACCCCAAGTTCTGCCGCGAGAGTTACAGCAAGACAAAGATCAGGTGCGGCTGTACAAATCCAAATTCCATGCAGACGAGATCGCGATTTGGGTTCCGGTACCGTTTGCGCGCACCAGCGCGGCTACACCTACCAGAAAAGGAATTTCACCGACAGGGATCTATGAAACCACGGAAGGGCATGTGCGATGGATGTGGACTGAACATTCCCAATGAATCCTTCCCGAAGATCTTTGGATCGAATACGCGAGGAGGCCACATGCCGAAGATCGTACGTTTTCATCAAACAGGTGGGCCGGAGGTTTTAAAGATCGAGGATCTACCATCCCAGGAGCCAGGCAAGGGCGAAGTGCGGATCAAGGTACAGGCGATTGGCCTGAACCGCGCCGAGTCTATGTTTTTCCATGGACAGTACCTTGAGGAGCCTCAACTGCCTGCGCGCCTCGGCTATGAAGCTGCCGGCGTGGTAGAGGCTGTCGGCCAAGGTGTAGACAAAAGCTGGCTCGGAAAGCACGTTGCCACCGTCCCTGCCTTTTCGATGAACAACTATGGTGTGTTAGGTGAGGAAGCGATTTCTCCCGTGGCTGCGTTGGGCGAATATCCGGCCAAGCTGTCCCCGACGGAGGGCGCTGCAATATGGATGCAATACCTGACCGCATATGGCGCGCTGATTGAATTTGGAAAATTGAAGAAAGGCGACTTTGTCCTCATAACGGCAGCGTCGAGTAGCGTGGGCATTGCCGCCATCGAAATTGCGCGAGCCGAAGGCGCCATCGTGATCGCGACCACGCGGACCGGCAGCAAGAGAAAAGAAATCCTCAACATCGGAGCGAACCACGTAATTGCTACCCAGGAAGAAAACCTGGCGGAGCGCGTAAAAGAAATAACCGGAGGCAAAGGCGTGCGTATTATCTTCGATCCGATTGCCGGCCCCTTGCTGGAGGCGCTGG
The DNA here is from genome assembly GCA_963785265.1 of uncultured Acidobacteriaceae bacterium. Classification (GTDB taxonomy): domain Bacteria; phylum Acidobacteriota; class Terriglobia; order Terriglobales; family Acidobacteriaceae; genus Acidiflorens. Next base: position 259,866 of record CAWAUN010000003.1, read on the forward strand.
CTGAGGCCGCAGCACCGCATGGAATTATTTTCGAGTATGGAGCTCTTTCCGGTCAGCCGACGCCGTTCCCGCTTTTCGCAGCGCTCTCCAAGTGGCTCACGATTCGCGGCTATACCCTAATGGAAATCACCAGCGCTCCCGAGAAACTTGCGGCTGCGAAAAAGTACGCGTATGACCGGCTGCAGGACGGTCGCTTCCGTCCAAGGGTGGCAAAGATATTCTCCTTTTCACAGACGGTAGATGCATACAAGTACCTAGAGTCAAATGCGCAGGTTGGCAAAATTGTAATTACGGTTCCATAGGCTGTCTCGCAAGCGTGAACTCGCGTCTCGTATCCGGGTAGGGGTTTTGTCACTCTTCAAACCGTGTCATCTTGAGCCACATGCTGAATCAAGCGGCAGACGCGCCACTCGTGAATGATCCTAGCTGCAGGGCTCAGACAGCTCCCCTTCTGCCAGTTAGTAAGTTGACCAGCAGCACAATCAAAGCCACTACCAACAGCAGGTGGATATAACCACCCAGCGTATAAGAACTGACCAAGCCCAACAACCACAGAATGAGCAGCATCACAAATATAGTCCAAAGCATGTAAGACTCCCTTCGTCCTGAACAGTGAAAACCTTCCAAACGAACCCGGTGAATAAACTGCGCCGTCGTGAAAAGCGTATCGCATGACATGACGAATCGCGCATACGTTGGATGCTGTACATCGGCGTCATATTGCCGGTACATGCCTACACAATCTCTGCTTCTTAGCGTCTAACGATTGGTTTGCAGCGATAAGGATTGGCAACGCATAGAGGAGGAGGCAGTATGAGCAGAGATGAACTCGTAAAGATAAAGATGATAAAGAGAGACGACCTGACGAAAGCCGACCTGCTGAGTGAAGTCGTGCTGCTGGCTAGTGGCGTGGCAGTGGTCGTGGCTCTTCTGATGGTGGTAGTCGCAGCCCTCGCCAGCGCTGCGGCGGCGCAATGACAATTCCGCAAAATCCGGCAGCGAATTGCCTTTGCGTTTGCGGGCCATGACTCTACAGAGATTCAGCGATTTAACTAGGGCGTCCACCGGATGGGCAGGTCGCGACCGCTCACCTATCGTTCAAATCAGACGAAGCAAATCAGACGAAGGAAGCGACCGAATGTGAATGGAACTAAATCGCAATCGAATTTAAGGAGAACGCAAATGAACTCTGATCAAATGAAAGGCAAGTGGAAACAGATCAAAGGGTCGGTCAAAGAACGCTGGGGAAAGTTGACGGACGACGACTTGAACGTCATCGACGGCCAGACGGAGCAATTGATCGGAACCATCCAAGAGAGATACGGGATCGCCCGCGAAGCAGCGCAGAAGCAAGTCGACGAATGGAATGCCGCTGTTGCCCACGAATCCGAGGTTGACCAGAAGCGCTATGAAGAGCGACGGAAGGCAGGTTAAGTCTCTCTGACGGTGCGTCTGGGAGGGGAAGCCGCTTGTCGGCTTCCCCTTTTTTAAGATTACGTTTGTCAGGACAAACGAGCGCAGCAGTGTCACCCACTGCGCTCGAACGGGGGAAGGACTACGCTGCGGATTGTCCGATCTGCACAGTCGTTGGAGCAGCCACCGTCGCAGGCAACTGCACCTGAATAATATCGTTCTGGACCGCATACACGACCAGGTCTCGGATGGAGTGAAAGTCGAGTTTGCGCATGATGTTGCTGCGATGCGTTTCTGCAGTTTTGGTGCTCAGGTTCAGAAGACGGGCTACTTCTTTCGAACTCTTCCCCTCGGCCAGAAGCTGAATCACCTCGCGTTCGCGCGGCGTCAGCTTGGGCGCGTGCGGCGATTCCGGGCTGGAGCCGTTGCCGCCTTTGTCGAGAAACCCGGACAGCACCATATCGTTGACCCGGGGAGTGAAAAACATGCGGTTGCGCTGGAGCGCTTCCACCGCCGCCACCAGGTCGTGCGCGGCATCCGATTTCAACACAAAGCCCCGCGCGCCGGCGCTGAGAGCCTCGCGGATCACCTGGTCAGAATCGGTGATAGTCAGAACGATGATCTTCTGTTGGGAGTTCTGTTGCGCCAGTTGCCGCGTCGCCGCCAGCCCGTTGAGGTTCGGCATCCCGATGTCGAGAATGACGACGTCCGGCTTTAACTGCTTTGCCATTTCGACGGCTTGGCGCCCGTCTTTAGCCTTGCCGCAAATTTCCCAGCCTTCATGCGTTTCAAGCAGCGTACACAATCCACGGCGTACCACTTCGTGGTCGTCAGCGATCAAGATGCGCAGTTTCAAGGCTCACCTCCGTGAGTGATGTAAACCCGCTACCTTCGCACAACCTCGGCCCAATTCGTGAATACCGCGTTTCACCTGGAATCGTTCAGCCCCGCCTTGTGGACGAAAAAAAATCTATGCTGGCTCAACGCTTCCACCGCCGCCAGCAAATCCCTGGCCGCGTCCGACTTTACAACATACCCTTTGGCTCCCGCATTCCGTGCCTCGCGCATCATTTGCGCGGAATCATGTTGCGTGACAATCAAAACTTCAGATTTCGGTACCTGGTTTCGGATGCGCCGGCAGGCTTCCAGCCCATCCATTCGCGGCATGCTGACATCGAGAACGACCACGTCCGGTTGCAGGCGCTCCGTCCTTTCCACGGCTTCAATTCCGTCCTGCGCTTCGTCAACCACCTCCCACTCGGGGCGACCGCCGAGCAGAGCCCTTAGCCCTTGCCTTACGACGGGATGGTCATCTGCTACCAGAATTCGAACTGTCATAAAGTTAGCTAGCATCTAAAGAAGCTCAGCGCGGACAGTTTCACTGGAATCCTGACCGTTCACCTCCGCCGAATATTCTCGCCGGCATCAATCACAATCGGCCAATGACCCGTGATTTGTATCGTGTTTCTGTTCACTCGGGAGCTGTCTGCGCCATGGGCAGTATAAGTTGCACCAGCGTGCCGTTGCCGTTCGACGAAACCTGCAGCCTTCCCCCGAGCTCCCACGCGCGCTCGCGGATACCGGCCAGTCCGACGCCCATTCCCGCACCCGTCGCCTGAAAATGAGTGAGTCGTTGCACGATCCCATCGCGGTGCGCATCCGTGGCGATTACAACGGCCGCTTCCCCCGCCAGCAGAGCCGTGCCGATAAAGCGGCTCAGTTCATCCAGAAAAAATGTCCCATCCGAATAGAACTGCACGGCGTGGGCGTGCTGGCCGGCCTCGCTCCAACGCGGAATAGGCGCTACGGGCACAACAGCCGAGTTTGGGAGGATGGCAGTACTCATTTACAGAGCCTCCGAATCGACCTTACTATTCAAGAGTCGTTTGGGTTGAAGCAATCGTCTAATCAACTGTTTCTTAGTGCGCGTTTCAGTCTAGTTGTTCAATCTCTCGCGGCCAATACCGGAAATCCTGTACTTGCAGCGGGATCTGCGGCGCACTGCCGAACTCGAAGAGAATCGGCGGCAGTCAGGGGTTGTGCACAAAGCCAGCAGTGGTTGGTCAGTTAATTACCAGAACCATATGGCCCCGCGCAAAAAAGCTCAAGTGGCGTTTGCATCCGCGGTAATGCTGCTATTCCTCAGCGCAGTGGCGGCGTATGTCACCATCAACCGGCTCCTGGAAAGTGAGAAGTGGGTGCTTCACACCCTTGAAGTCGAGGCCGCGCTGGGCGATATCGATTCGGCCTATGTACGGGCGGGACGAGCCCGAAACGCGTACGTGATTTCCGGGACCGACGATTTTCTGACGGAGTTTGAAGCCGCGGCTCCTGAGATTCCCGGCAAGCTCCAACGCTTGCGAGATTTGACGCGTGACAATCCAAAACACCAGGAGCTTTGCTCGCGCCTGGAAGACGCGGTCAACCGTCGAGTTGCCTTGCTTCGCGAATCGGTTCAACTCAAACAGCAGGCGCCTGAAAACCAGCAGGGACAGGCCGATTTCGACCGGCGCGGCGTTCCGCTTTCTTCCGAGATGACCTCCCTTATGGAGCAGATGCGCACCGGAGAGCAAACTCTGTTTGACATCCGGCGGACGGCCACGAAGCGCTGGTTTACATTGGCAGTCCTTACGCTGGCAGTTGCCTTTCTTCTCGCGCTTCAACTCCTTACTGTCCATTACCGGCTGTTATCGGCGGAACTCAAGGCGCGGGAGGAAGCCGAGCAAAGTGCGCGGCGTAGCGAGGAATCGCTGCGCCGCTTGACCGGCCGGCTGCTGCAACTGCAAGACTCGGAGCGGCGGAAATTCTCGCGCGAACTCCACGATAGCCTGGGGCAGTATCTGGCGGGCGCGAAGATGAATCTGGAAATGTATGCCAGCCAGCGCCAAGACAACCTGCTGGAGGAAGCGGCTAAACTGCTGGATCATTCGATCGCCGAAACGCGGACCATTTCGCATTTGCTGCATCCCCCGCTTTTGGACGAAGTCGGGCTTTCCTCGGCGGCCAAATGGTATGTAGAAGGGTTCGCGCAGCGCAGCAAGATCGAAGTAAAAGCAGATTTGCCCGAGGATGCGAGTCGCCTGCCCAAGCCCGTTGCGCTCGGGCTGTTCCGGGTTCTGCAAGAGAGTCTGACCAATATTCACCGTCACTCCGGAAGCGACAAGGCCGAGATCACCCTTGAAATCGGTCCCGATCGCGCGGTTCTCAAGGTAAGAGACTACGGAAAGGGAATCAGCCCGGAAGTATTAGGTCCCTTCTGGACAACCGGAATAAATTCCGGCGTGGGGCTGGCGGGCATAAGGGAGCGCATTCACGAACTTGGCGGCCAGTTGAGGATTGAACGCTGCGCCCCCGGAACCTTGATTGTAGTCGCCATGCCGCTCACGGAAAAAGCGAAGCAAATACCCTCCACGTCAGCCGCCGACTGATTGCAACGTTTGATTCGTTTTACCTTCGTTCCAGCGCGACTAGCTTAAATTACACGCAGACAAAACCGCCCGCTTCCTGAAAATCAATAACTTACCGTTGTGGCCCGGGACGTGCTCGCATTCAGTGGAAGAGAACTGATTCACCACCACACAGGAGTGTGAAGAACATGGCTCAGAGTACTGGAAAACGTTCTGGAAAAGACTGGCGCGAATTGTGTGCCGCCGCCTCCGAGGAGTCTGACGCTGAAAAATTACTATCTCTCGTCCATCAGATTCTCCGCGCATTCGATGACGGCGACCAGAAGCCTATGCACGGCCCATCAAAACCAATATCAGCACAATAATCAGAATTAGCCCCAAGCCGCCGCTTGGGTAATATCCCCAGCTGCTGCTGTAAGGCCAGGTCGGCAAGGCGCGTGAAAGGCGCCGGTCATCCTTTATCATCCCTACGATTTATTTTACCCACGGGCCTTGAACCGATTAGGTTCTGGGGACTCTTCACACTTCGTAACCAATCCTTAACTAATCAATTTATTGCGTAGTACAGCAAGTTCCACAATCGAGTACAGGACCAGCCTGATGTGAGCCTGTCCATCGGTTCGCTACTCTCGTTTTCGTAACCTGCATCTCCACGCCTTAATGGAGAGCAAATTCCGGCATCTGTTTTGCGCCAAGGAGACGACTACAGTGGCTACTTGCGTGATATCCGCGACATCAACCAACCTGCCTCCGGCAAGCATGATTTCGCTCCAGGATAAAAAGCAGCAGAGGAGCTCGGAAGCCCGCCTTGTACAGCGCGCCCAGAGCGGCGACGAGCAGGCCTTTGCCACTCTCTACGAAACCCACAAGAAACGCGTGTATTCGGTTTGTTTGCAGATGACCCGAGATATAGCCGATGCGGAAGACCTGACCCAGGAAGCTTTCCTGCAGGTGTTTCGTTGTATCCACTCGTTTCGCGGCGATTCCGCTTTTTTCTCTACCTGGCTGTACCGCATTGCGGTCAATACGGTCTTGATGAAGTTGCGGCGCCGCAAGGCTCCGCCGTTAGTTTCGCTGGATGAGCCCGTATCGACGGACTCGACATCGCTGAAACGCGAGATTGGGGAAGCAGATCTCCGGCTCAGCGGGACGATTGACCGCATCGCCTTGTGCCGCGCCGTCGAAAAACTTCCCTCGGGATGCCGACAAATCTTCGACCTGCACGAAGTGCAGGGATTTCAGCATCACGAGATCGCCCGACGCTTGCAATGTTCGATCGGAAACTCCAAGTCGCAACTGCACAAAGCGAAAGTAAAAATGCGGGGTGTCCTGTTTCCTAAGAAAGGAATTTCTCGGCTCAAGACCGATGTCGCGGCTGGAAACATGGCGAGATCCCTGGCGGACAACGGCGCGCCGGGGCTTTCGTACACGGTGCTGTAGCTGGGGAGTAAGGAAGAACATGGTCCGAATTTTGGTGGCGGACGACAACGCGGCGGTGCGCCACTATCTGCGCGGCCTCCTCGAACTGCAGGACACCTGGCGTGTGTGCGGCGAAGCCAGAACCGGAGGAGAAGCTCTCCAAAGGATCAAGGAAAATCCACCCGATATGATCCTCCTGGATTTTCAAATGCCCGATCTCAACGGGATCGACGCGGCGCGGCAAATCTCGCGCCTGTTTCCCGAGATTCCCATTCTGATGGTCACCATCCATCTCTCCCCACAATTAGCCGACGAAGCCAGAAAAGTTGGCATTCGAGGAGTGTGCGCGAAATCCGATGTCGGCTCGATCGTCGGCGCTGTGGATGCGCTCTTGCGCCGGCAAACCTATTTTCCCGATCTCCCGGCCCACTAGTGTTCGTCCTTATGTTGACCGTCATGATGTGTAACCGGGACATACAGGAAACGCTGTATTCGAGCGGTCCGTAGTACCATGCTAGCCTGAAGACGCTCCAATCCGCTTAGCCTGAGACGGTCGATGTGGTGACCAGCAACGGGAATTTTATGGCGTTGGCGCGTGATCCGCATGCTCGCTTGAATGCGTCCAAAGAGCGAGCCTCTGGCCCCAATCTGTTGTAGGAGGAGCTGCCGTGAAACTGCGCATCCTGTTAGCCGATGACCACGAGATTGTACGCCGCGGCTTGTGTGCCCTGCTCCAGAGACGCGAAGGCTGGGAAATATGCGGGGAAGCATCCGATGGCCGCCAGGCGCTCGAAATGGCCAAGCAACTGAAGCCAGACGTTGTGATTTTGGACATTGGCATGCCGAATTTGAATGGCCTCGATGCCACCCGTCAACTGCTGCAATACGACCCGCATTTCAAAATCATTGTTCTCACCATCACCGACGCCGATCAGGTCATTCGCGAAGCCCTGGATGCCGGCGCCCGCGGATTTGTCCTCAAATCCGACGCCGCTCGCGATCTTGTGTCTGCGGTGGAAGCCTTGCAGACAAATCGCATGTTCTTTACGCCACGTGTAAACGATCTGGTGCTGCGCGGATTCCTGGACAAAGGGCAAGCTATCTCGCGGAACGAAGCTCCCAATTTGCCCATACTGACGGCGCGGGAACGCGAAGTCACGCAGCTTTTGGCGGAAGGCAAAAGTTCCAAGGAAGTGGCCTCACTTCTCAACTTGAGCACCAAAACCGTGGAAACTCATCGCAGCAACATCATGCGGAAACTGAGCCTGCATTCCATTCGCGATCTAGTGGTCTACGCCATCAAGAACAACATTATTCAAATCCAAATGCCGCCACAGCCCGGGAGCACCACGGAAACCACCGTGGCTTGAGCAACTCTGTCATCCTGAGCGCAGCCCAGCCATACGCGGAGCGAATGGCTCGGCGAAGTCGAAGGACCCCATGCCCGCGCGAACCATCACGAACCCATCAAGGCGTTCTCTCGATGCCGTCAGACTGCTGGATCTTCGCCGCACAACCGATGCTGTTGGGTAGGCCACGGCTTCACAGGCTGCGAAGAAACGCGATCTGGCGCTTGTTCTTGGGTGGCGCAGCGCTTCAACGCTGCGGTAAGTGCATTGTTTGAATTCGGCTTTAGCCGCTGAGGGACGGCAATTTTCCAACCGCACCACTCCCATAATTTCGTAGCGGTCGACAGCTTTTTACTCTGTGCGAGGCATCGCGCTGGCGAGCGCAAGAATCGCTCCGCCAAACAGCAGCGTGTCAAAGAAGTAGTTGATCCCCTCTACTTTGATGTCGGTGCCCGGGTTGCCCAGCGACGCGATCAGGATCGGTCCATAGATGAACAACACGAGCAGCACCATCCACGTCCCGAGATAAGTTGCCGCCATCCGCGTCTTCTTGCCCAGCACAATACTTGTCCCAGCAACCAGAAGAATCGCGCCCGTCAAATAGCTTATGAGCAGGTGCCCCGGAATCCATGCCGGCATCAGCTTTTCGAGCGGAACTCCGGGAACGTTCGCCGGATGCAGAAAATGCTCAACTCCATAAAATGTAGCGGCGATCCCGACCAACAAGCGGCCCACGGTGATGAGCCTGCTCCCGCTTTTTCCGCGGCCTTGCTCGCGCAGAGCGTTTCCCGCCAGCATCCAGCCTCCGCCCCCGAATGAGCTTTCGCGGAAAACCAAGGTCCACGCAAACCTGTCTCTCGGGCTGGCGATAACTCCCGGGATCATCAACATCGCCACAAAAGAAAACATCGCGACCCCGAACAGCAGCCCCGACCAGCGCACCTGAATCTTTGTCGCAATGCTCAACGACGCGGCCAGCAGTGCGAAGCCGAAGAAATAAGCCCAAAACAATCGCCACGGCATATACGAGGGCACGATGGGCAGCACCGATCCTACGTCCGAGAGATGCAGAGCCCCGAAGACCGCCAAGGGCGCGGCGAAACAAAGATTGCTCAAGGCTACGACCTTATCCAGTCCACTGGCCCGCGCGATATCGGTCTTCGCAGCCCACAGCGCAACCAGGAAAACTAGGATGCCGGCGCTGCACATCGCAAACACCGTGCGTGAGATCCCAAACAATGTGTCGAGATTAGTTGTTTGCATGTGGATGCCAGGCGTAAGCCTGCGTACTCTATCTTGCTCGATTCTCGGCTTACCAGAATGGCAGAAAACCTGAGTTTCGCATCAGGGTATCGCTTTAGCGATGCCGCAACCCTTTTTCAAATCAGACGCCCCTTCAGGGGCCGGATATCGGAATTCGACTTTTTCAGCAAACTCTTACGCCTTATACGATTTCCGCCGCCGACCGCCATTTACGCCGCCGTCCCCGCTGTCCGTTGGAAAGCGGTCCGCCAAAAAGAACGTGCTCGTACCGATCCAGAATGCCGCCAAGGATTGCAGATTCCTCTTGTAAGTACGGGTGACCGTATATTCCTTTCCACCTTTCACGCGGAGCCCATATTCTCCCGTCGGGTACGGCCTAATCTCTTCCACAAACGAAGCGTTCACCAGCACCGAGCGATGAATCCGAATGAAACCGTAGGGCGCGAGCTTTTCTGCCACCACCGAAATCGACTCGCGCAGTAGATGGGAAATCGACTCTCGACACAGCGACACATAGTTGCCTTCAGCCTGAACCGCGACCACATCCCCAGGATTAATAAGGAGAATCCTTCCCTTCTCCTTGAAAGCAATGCGGGGTTCCTTGGGCCTGGCGAGTTCCTGCAGCAGAGGCAGAGCTTCCATAAGTTTCGCCGTTTGCTCGCTTGCGTCTCTTTCAATCATCGACACGGTCACGCCTCACTTTCGGGGTCTGTGCAACCCTCCAGATCGCCGGTTTGCTCGCCGGCTACCAAAGGCCGCAAAATCGCTGATCCTATAGTGGCCTTGAAACTGGTCAGTGACAATACCCACTTGACGCGATTTCGACATAGCCATTATGCTCACGCCATGAAGCGAGCCGCCTCCGGAATTCTCCCCCTGATCGCGATTGACCGGAAGGCTGCGAAACCCCTGCACACACAAATCTATGATGCGTACCGCACCGGTATCGTTTCCGGCCGTTTCCGCCCCGGACAGCGCATTCCTTCCACTCGAGTGCTGGCAACCGAACTCGAGGTTTCGCGTTTCCCGGTTCTGAATGCCTATGCCCAGCTCTTGGCGGAGGGTTACTTCGAAAGTCGCGTAGGCGCGGGCACCGTCGTTTCCAGTCTTCTTCCCGACCAGCTCACGCCGAGCAAATTAACCAGAGCGCGGGTCGCGGCCGCGCGCTCCGGACCTCGACCAGTTGCGCGCCGCACTTCCGCCCTTCGCCGCATTCAAAGTTTCCCCAGTTTGCAGGGCTTGGGCGCATTTTGCGTGGGACAAGTGGCATCCGATCAATTCCCCCTCCGTGTCTGGTCGAATCTGGTCGCGCACCGCTCCCGCAATATGGACGCCCGCTCGCTTCATTACGGCGACCACATGGGCTTCAGGCCGCTCCGGGAAATGATCGCGAGCTATTTGAGAACAGCCCGCTCACTCCACTGCGATGCCGAGCAAGTCATGATTGTCAGCGGCTCGCAGCAGGCGCTTGAGCTTTCGGCTCGCGTTCTGCTCGACCCTGGAAGTTCCGTGTGGGTGGAAGAGCCGGGTTACCGCATGGCGCAAGATGTCTTCGCCCTCAATGACTGTCATCTCGTACCGGTTCCGGTTGACCGCGAGGGTCTCGACGTTGCCGCTGCCATCAAACAAGCTCCCACGGCGCGGGCCGCGTTCGTTACGCCTTCTCATCAATTTCCGCTGGGCGTGACCATGAGTGCGTCGCGGCGTTTTCAACTGCTGGACTGGGCCCAAAGAAACGGGTCCTGGATCATCGAGGATGACTACGATAGCGAATATCGCTACGAGAGCTCGCCGATCGCGTCGCTGCAAGGGCTCGACTCGCACGCACGCGTGGTCTACATCGGGACCTTCAGCAAGGTCTTGTTTCCATCCTTGCGCCTCGGCTATCTCGTCATTCCATCGGACTTGGTCGAGCGATTTCTCGCCGTCCGCCATGCCATGGATTTGGGTCCGCCAACCTTTCACCAGGAAGTGCTAGAAGACTTTTTTGAGCAGGGACATTTTGCCCGTCATATTCGGCGGATGCGGATTCTCTACCGCGAACGAAGAAGCGCGCTGGTAAAAAGCATTCACGCGGAACTCGGGTCGACAGTCGAAGTACTGGGCAGTGAAGCTGGTATGCACCTGGTGGTGACGTTGCCGAAGGGAAGCCGCGATCTGGAAATCGCCGAGCGCGCCGCCCGCCACAACCTTTGGATGTGGCCTCTTTCTGGCGCCTACCTGGGCGCAACGGCACGGCCTGGACTGATCCTGGGTTTTGGCGGTGCGACCCCGGCCGAGATTCCTAGCGCTGTCGCCAAGCTCCGCCGCCTGCTCGCAATAAAATAAAGTGACCAGCGCGAATTCCGCCTTTTGGTGGTTTTGCTTTTTGCGCCGATGGGTGCAAAAGCATCCTTTCGACTCGTGTCGGTTCTGAACGCCGGGGCACATGGTACAACCATGTGGATCGGTCTTGGAATCCTCGCCTTCAAAGTGGTTCAAAGAAATGTCGATGCGTGGTCGGTATTAGCAAATTTTAAAAACCCGAGGCGCAATGCTCTGGCGAATTGAAATTTGCATTACCGACCTGCTGGCTGTATCTTCTGCTGGCTGTAGCTAATGATAGGCTCGGGCGCGGGGACAAATGCGTCAGCCAAGAGGAGAGACTATGGCCATTCATCGCAAAGAAGAGATTTTCTCCAACCTTGATGACGAAGTATTTGGCACTGGCTTCCTCCCTCATCCCTTACCCAAGTAAATAGTGACGGCTAGGGCGGTAACGTTTCAGAAGAAACAAAATATTCTGTAAGTAGCCGGCGAGAAGGTGGCTACCCTTCCAGGTGACATGCGATGCGGCACCATAGAATGAGCTATTTGCCTACGCGGTATGGCCTGATTGTCCGGGGAACGAATCCCTGATCCAGTCCTGGCGAGAACCTAACGTCATGACAGCCTCTACAATCGGCGTGACGTGACCGCCGACGTAGATTCCATCGGCAGCTTGCTTTCCGTGAAGCTCTACATGCAACAAACTGCGGCGGCCCATTTTTGTTCCTTGTTCGCTGACGAAGCGGGTGCCGGCAGAGTTCGAGATCAGGTTGTGACGCATCATGAGAACTGCCAATGGCCCCATGCAACTTCCGGACGCCGGATCTTCTGGAATTCCATACTCGGGTGCAAACATCCGCGAATAGGCCCCATCTGGCGTAGGCGTAAACAGGTAGACACAGAAAGGTTCGTTCTCCGCACCTCTTAGAGTCTTCATGCCCGCCAAGTCAAGCCATGCCCGGTCGACCGCCGCCTTGTTTTTGGCGGCAACAACCACCGTGGGATTGCCCGCGCTCAGTAGTTGCGGTTTCATCGGAAAGAGGTCCCGTGGTTCCAGCCCAAGCACTCTCGCGCACAGCGAAGAGTCGTAGCATTTGCCTTCGTGAATCGGAGGCATACGCAACCAAATCAGCGGACGCTGCCCTTCTTCAATTCGAAGCGGGACCGGGCCGACCTGCTCTTCCAACATGAATGCGCTCACATTGCGCGCGACAATTTTTTCCTGCAACAGGACAAACGCCGTGCCAACCGTGGGATGGCCGGCAAATGCCATCTCCTTGGCCGGCGTAAATATGCGCACACGCGCTGCACAATCTTTGCGCGTTGCGGGAAGCACGAAGACGGTTTCGGCCAGGTTGAGTTCTCGGGCGATTTTCTGCATGATCGTTTCGTCGATCTCTGATGCATCTGGAAACACAGCGAGCGAATTTCCCGCCAGCGGCTCCGTTGTGAAGACATCAACGACTGTGTACCGGTAAGAATTGGTCTGTGTCTGTGCCATTATTCGTCGACCTCTGCGACCAGGTCGATTTCTACACACGATCCAAATGGCACCTGAGCGACACCGAAGGCGCTGCGAGCATGCATTCCCGCATCTCCAAATACCTCTACGAAGAGCTCCGAGGCGCCGTTGGCCACCAGGTGCTGTTCGGTAAATGTGGGAGTGCTGTTCACGAGTACCATGAGTTTCACAATGCGCTTGATCCGGTTCAGGTCGCCCACCGCGGCTTGCAGTGTGCCCATCACATCGATGGCCACGGCACGCGCGGCGTTCTTCCCTTGTTCGGTGGTGAGATTTGCGCCCAACTTGCCGGCCCATGGCCGGCCGTCGATTTTGGCAATATGGCCAGACGAGAAAAGCAGGTTGCCGGTGTGCAAGAACGGCAGGAAAGCCGCCACCGGCGGCGTCACTTCCGGGAGCGTGATATGGAGAGCATCGAGTTTTTCGTATACTGACACTTTTTTTCTCCTCACCTCTGAATTGTTCCTGGCATCGGCCAAACTGGGGTTTCGTTCAACCATTTCATCTGATATCACTTCCAATATATGTTGACACTTAGCTAACTGACGAAGTATAGTGACACAAATTCATCCGCTTGTAAAGCTGGGAAGTAGATGACGAGACTGCGAAGGCGGGCGACGCCAGCGGAAGGGGAAGAAACATGGTATTGGTGCCCATGAGCCGGGAAAATGCTCCGCACTATGTTTGGGGAGATAACTGTGACGGATGGCATTTACTGCAGGAGTCGGACCTAAGCGTAATTGAGGAACGCATGCCGCCCGGCGCATCCGAGGTGTGCCACTTCCACAGAGACGCCCAACAGTTTTTCTTCATCCTGTCCGGCCAAGCCACCATGGAAATCAATGGCGAGCGCATTCTTTTGACGGTCGGGCAGGGCCTTGCCATTCCACCCGGCGCGCGCCATCAATTTCGGAATCACTCCGACGAACCTGTCCGTTTCCTGGTGATCTCGCAGCCGCCAAGTCATAGCGACCGGGTTACCGGTTAGCGGAGCAACAGTCTGCGTATCGCAAGCTCAGCATCGCTGCACGCCTCCGCCTCTCGCGAACGGGTAGTGGCGCGATTCATCGCTCCCCTGTCTTGCGAGTGGTTCTACAACTTCGCCAAGGCCCTCGTCTTTAAAAGATTGATTTTGGTCTCGTCTCGTTTGTAAAAGACCCACTTTTTGATTCGTTTGGGACGGATCAGCCCCGCTTGGCATAAGATCTTGAGGTGTTCGCTGGCGGTGGGTTGACTGATGCGCAGTTTGCGAGCGATCAGGCACCCACATACGCCGTCTTTGACCAAATCTCCGTCAACCTGCGGCGGGAAATGCTTCGTGGGGTCTTTGAGCCAGTTTAAGATTTGCAGTCTGCGGTCGTTTGCGAGTGCCCGGAGTGCGCGACTAGTATTCATATAGACAGTTAGCCAAGTCACTCCATAATAATGCATGGTTGCATGCGTGGGACCCTAAGGGTTGGTAGTCTGTCGCGCTGTACTTGCCTTCCGTGCGATAAGCTCGAAACCCTTTGAACGTGCGGCTTTCTCCGTTTCCTCAAGCCGTTTGCGACCGAGAGTTGGATTTTTTCCGTGCAGTTGAATTTCGCCGATGGCCAGAGAGGCTTCCAATTCGATTTGAACAAAGCCCAACTTCGTAGATTCCACCAGGACACTTCGAGCAGAGCGCTCGGCTTCGGTCAGATCTTTGACCGCGGCCCGCATGTAGGCATTTTGGATCGCAAGCGGGAGTCGGACGGTTATATCGCTGCTCTTTTTGGAAAGGGCGAGCGCAGTGGCAATCGCCTGTTGGGCATCTTCGAGTTTTCCCTGTTGCCGAAGCGCCTTCGAGAGCAGTGCTTCGGACTGAATCTCGTTGTCGACTTCCTGTTCCGCCTGAAATTCCTGGATGGCGCCCCGCGCGAGACTCTCCGCTTCAGAGGCTTGTCCGGAGTCGCAATCCAGCTCCGCCATCGCCGTTTGCGTCTCGGCTGTTGTGCCTTTTTCTCCTAACTGCCTCCGCAGGGAAAGAGCTTCTTCATAGAGTTTTCTGGCTCCGTCACTGTCTCCTTTCTGCCGCCGCAGTTTTCCCATCGACACCAGAGAAGCCGAGTAATAGCTCTTATCGTCAATTTCTCGTTGTATGCTGATGGCCTGCTGATACATCTGCATTGCGCCCGGCAGATCACCCTGGTCTGTTAGGACATCTCCAATATTCTTGATATCGATTGCTTCTGAAGTCTTATGTCCCACCTCGCGGGCCAATACCAGCGCGTCCTGAAATTCCGCCAGGGCGTCTCCCAGCCGTCCTTCCTCATAAAAGATGTCGCCGATATTGGCAGTGTTTACCTCCATTCCATGCTTGTCGCCGATCTCCCGGTAGACGTCGAGGGCTTCCGTGTACATCTTCTTGCCCGTCACCAAGTCCCCTTGTTGCATATAGATCACCCCGATGTTTCCCAGTTCTCGAGCGGCGGCTTTCTTGTCGCCGGTTTGTCGCGCTAACCCAAGAGCTTGTTCATATAATCTTCTTGCCTCTTCCAAATCGCCCTGATTGATGGGTACTTCGGCCATCGCATGCAGTGCTCCAGATTCGCCGGCCAAGTCCGCAGCATCGTGAAAAATCTGACGGCCCTCTTCGCAGTCGGCGGTTGCCTGTTTTGGTTGTCCGAGACTAGCCAGGGCCCGGCATTGAAATATTCTCGCGCGAGCAACCAGAAGCCGCGCTCCCAACGCATTTGCTTTTCTGATTGCCACATCGGCGTTAGCTACAACGCCTTTATTGTCCGACAGAGAATAGTCGGCCCACACTTCAGCCATATCGATACGCGGATCTTCGTTCGCTTCCGCTGACAGTCCCCGCAGCCTGGCGATCGATTTCAGAGCGTCGCTCCCTCGCTCTCCCGCGATCTGCGCGTTGGCGAGAGCGAGGCCATATTCGATGCTGTCGGGCGAGGAACTGGAAAGCGTCCGATAAACTTCAATCGCCTTGTCCCAATCCTTGTTGATCTCGTAGTAGTCGGCTTCCACCATGGAGTGATCTTCACGGGAGAGCTTGCCCGAGAGTTCCAGAGCCTTCTTCGCTTCCTCGCGCGCGGTCTCGTTGTAACCGAGGGCCATCCATGCTTTCGCCAGTTCCGCATGAGCGAATGGGTAGGCAGGGTCCGAGCTCACCGCTCGCGTCAGCGAATCCCGAGCGCCGAGTGCATCAAATGTCCGCAGTTTTGCCAAGCCTTCGGAGTAGATGCGCATCGCTTCCGGATTGGAGGGTATCGATGCCCGTATTCCCACCGCTTCAACTTGGGAAACGTCGACCACTCCCAAGTCCTCGCGCAACTTTCGTCCGACGCGAGAGACCAGATTCAGCAACTGCGCCTCGCTACTGGTTTCCGAAACCGTCGCGATAGTTTCTCCCTTCGCCGTGTCTTGAAGACGAACGTCAAGCCGGATTTCGCCTCCAGAATCTTTTCCCAAGTCAAAGTAGGAACCAACCACCACGAAGTCATTGCGCAGATTCTTCCGGACTTGTCCGAGAGCTTGGGGAGCGAGACTTTCGGTGTCGCGAAGACCGAGGTCAATTTTCATGCGCGCAACCGTTTCTCCGGGAACCGTGCGCAACTTTTCACCGGCCGCAAGTTCGGCCGCCAACATCTCGGACAAAGCAGTTGACACCCACGCCGTGTCGGAGCGATCGGAAAGATTCTTGAAGCCTAAAATCGCCACGGAACGCCGCGCCTGAACTTGAGCGTTCCTGGCTTCCGCTGCCGTAGCACGCTGGCGAGAGAACCTATGCATTTGCCAGATCGCCATGCCCGCCACAATCGCAAGCACCGTTAGTGCCGCAGCCAATGCCTCCCGATGCCTGTGCAGGAATTTCCCGCTGCGGTAGGCGATGGTGGCTTTGCGGGCCCGGACAGGCACGCCCGCCAGATAACGCTCGATGTCCTGCGAGAACTCGGCGACGGAACCATACCGGCGTTCGGGTTCCTTGCGCAGCGCCTTCATCACGATGGTGTCGAGATCGCCTCGCAGCTTGCGTCGCAACTCAGCGGGCTGCAAACCGCGCTCACTGCTCACCGACTCCGGAGTAATGGCCGCTCTCGCCTCGCCATTGCGAGACACGCTCTCTTCGGTCCTATGGATGACAACACTGGGTTTTTCGGGGTCAGTTTCGCAAACCAGCCGCTCCATTTCCAAAAGAGACTGGCCCGCGGACCGATACGGCCGATGGCCGCTCAGCAATTCAAAGAGCAATATCCCCAAGGAATAGACATCGGTTGCGGTCGTGACCGCGTGGCCGCGAATCTGCTCCGGACTCGCGTATTCCGGAGTCATCGGGCGCCAGTCGGTGCCAGTGACCAGTGCTGTTTGGTAGGACTCGGGGTTCAACAGTTTGGCGATGCCAAAGTCCAGAAGTCTGGGCACGCCTTCTTTTGCAATCAGGATATTGGCAGGCTTGAGATCGCGATGAATTACCAGCTTCTCATGTGCATATTGCACAGCCGAACACACTTCGCAAAAAAGCCGCAGGCGATCATCGACCGTGAGCTTGTAAAGATCGCAATACTGGTCAATCGGCAGGCCTTCCACATACTCCATCACCAGAAACGGGGAACCATCCTCGCTGCTGCCGCCGTCGAGCAGTTTCACAATGTTGGAATGGTCCAGTGCCGCAAGGGTTTGACGTTCATTGCGAAAACGGTGGAGAACTTGTTCAGTGTCGATTCCCGGCTTGACCATTTTTATTGCAACTTGCTTGCGATAATTTTGGTCGTCACGCTCGCCCAGATAAACTACCGCCATGCCGCCCTGGCCAATCTCGCGGACGACGCGATACGCCCCGATTTTTCTCCCCGTCATTCCGCGAGACTGCGCGGAAAGAAGATCAGCCGCGGGACAGTCCTCTAAAAAGGCCGGAGCGCTGTCGAAGCTCGAGAGCAGCGATTCGATTTCGGTGCGGAGGGAGTCGTCGCCGGCGCAGGCCTGGCGCAAAAAGCTACTTCGCTCCCCGGGATCTCGCTCCAGGGCCAATGCGAATAGCTCTTTCACCTGATCCCATTTTTCAGGCATCTTTCCGATCGCCTTTGCTTAACTCGCGCGCTAACCATGCCTTGCACAGGTTCCAGTTCCGCTTCACCGTGGTTCGCGAAACTCCCAGAACTCCGGCAGCCTCCTCCAGACTCAAACCGCCGAAAAAACGCATCTCCACGAGCCGGGTATAAGCGCCGGAGTAATACTAGGCCACATCACGCCGCGTTAGCGGGGTGATGCGGCGGAGAAAAACTAGACCGCCGGATTCTTGTTTCACGAGGGACGGCCGGCTGCGGGGGTAACGGAAGTGGTTCGGTTCCGTTGAGCCGACGGCCGCGATCGTGGAACACCGGAGGGATGTACTCCGTGGAGATCTATGGGCGTGTGCGGCGAGCGGTTCTGGTGGAGGGCCGAAGTCAACGGTCGGTGGCGCGAGAGTTCGGACTAGCGCGCGTAACGGTACGCAAGATGTTGGGGTATTCGGTTCCGCCGGGCTACCGGCGGAAAGAACCGGCGAAGCGGCCCAAGCTGGGGCCGTGGGTGGGCGTGATCGACGCCATTCTCGAACAAGACAAGAGCCAACCTGCCAAGCAGCAGCATACGGCGAAGCGGATCTTCGATCGGCTGCGGGCGGAGCACGCATTCCCCGGCGGCTACACGATCGTGAAGGACTACGTGCGGGTCGCGACGCAGCGCCGCCGGGAGATGTTCGTTCCGCTGACGCATGCTCCGGGCACGGCGCAGGCCGATTTTGGCGAGGCACTGGTGATCGTCGGTGGCGAGGAGCGCAAGGCGCACTACTTCGCGATCGACCTGCCGCACTCCGACGACTGCTTCATCCGGGCGTTTCCGGCGGAGACGACGGAAGCGTTGCTGGAAGGTCACGTTCAGGCCTTCGCCTATTTCGGCGGCGTGCCCACTACGATTCTGTACGACAACACGAAGCTGGCGGTGGCGCGGATTCTGGGAGATGGTACCCGGCAGAAGACGCGGGCGTTTTCCGAGTTACAAAGCCACTATCTGTTTGCCGAGAAGTTCGGACGACCGGCCAAGGGCAACGACAAAGGCAACGTGGAGGGCTTGGTGGGCTATGCGCGGCGCAACTTTCTGGTGCCGGTGCCGCGTTGCGAAAGTTGGGAGGCATTGAACGCGTACTTACTGGAGCAATGCCGCCAGCACCGCGAGCAGCGAGTTCGTGGCGAGCAGGAAACCATCGGAGAACGCTTTGCGCGCGACCGGGCGGCGTTTCTTCCTCTGCCGGCCAGCGAGTATGAAGCCTGCGAGAAGCGCGTGGCCCGAGTGAGTTCGCTGTCGCTGGTGCGCTATCGCACGAACGATTACTCGGTGCCCACCGAGTACGGGCATCGCGATGTGCTGGTGAAGGGTTACGTGCACGAGGTGGCGATCGTCTGCGGCAGTAAGGTGATTGCGCGCCACCGGCGCAGTTACCAGCGCGAAGATATGGTCTTCGATCCGCTGCACTATCTCGCCTTGCTGGAGCAGAAGGCACGGGCGCTGGACCAGGCGGCACCGCTGCTCGGCTGGGAGTTGCCGGATTGCTTCGCTCGCTTGCGGCGGCTGTTGGAAGCGCGCTTGCACCAGCGGGGCAAGCGCGAGTATGTGCAGGTGCTACGTCTGCTGGAGACATTTTCCCTGCCGGAGGTTGGAGCGGCTATCAGCGATGCGCTGCAACTGGGTACGCTCAGCTTCGACGCCGTCAAGCATCTGCTGCTGTGCCGCATCGAGCGGCGTCCGCCGCGGTTGGACCTGGAGAACTATCCGCATCTGCCCTTGGCCGACGTACGAACCACGCAAGCCGCCGACTACATGGCTTTGCTTTCGGCGCAGAGGGTCCCCTCGGAGACATCCCGTGGGGAGGTGACGCGATGAGCGATCTCGCCATGCCCTCAGGGAACGAGACGCCCCAGGTGTTGCTGGAACATCACCTGAAGCAATTGCGGCTGCCGACTTTCCTGCGTGAGTACGACAAAGTGGCCCGCCAATGTGCGGCGGAGGGCGTGGATTATCCGCGTTATCTGCTGCGCCTGACGGAACTGGAACTGCTGGATCGGGAGCGGCGGGCCACCGAACGCCGCATTTACCAGGCGCGTTTCCCGGTGGTCAAGAGCCTGGACACTTTCGAGTTCCTGGCCATTCCATCGTTGAACAAGGCGCTGGTGCTGGAGCTGGCGCGCTGCGAGTTTGTACTGCGGCGCGAGAACGTGCTGTTGCTGGGCAACTCCGGCACCGGAAAGACTCACCTCGCGCTAGCCCTGGGTTTATCGGCCTGCCAACGCGGCCATCGCGTGCGCTTTACCACCACCGCCGCCATGGTGCACGAGTTGATGGAAGCGAAGGACGAGAGACGGCTGCTGCGCTATCAGAAGCAGATGGCCAGCTACGAACTGCTGATCGTCGATGAGCTGGGTTTCGTGCCACTATCCAAGTCCGGCGCCGAACTGCTGTTCGAGGTCTTCAGCCAACGCTACGAACGCGGCTCGACACTGGTGACCAGCAATCTCCCGTTTCAGGAGTGGACCGAAGTTCTCGGCTCAGAACGGCTGACCGGCGCGCTCTTAGATCGGCTCACTCACCACGTCCACATCTTGGAGATGAACGGCGAGAGCTACCGCCTGAAGCAGAGCAAACGCAAGCGAGGCTCACCGCCGAACTCCTAATCCGCCCCGCCCGCCTCGACTCTCGCCCGCTACCCCGCAACGGCGAACACGCCTCGGGGAGGAGGACGTCTTCCGCTCCGGCCTAAACGCGCCGCCTTTCAGGCGGCGCAGGCCTCCGCTCCAGACGCCCTCCTCCCCGACAATCCCTTATCTCCTACCAGCTCCTCTGGTCTATTTTTACTCCGCCTCTGTGGTCTGCTTTTACTCCGCCCTTGACAATTAAGACTCTTCCCGAAGAAGAGCAGATGCAACGGCTTGAGGATAAGTTTGTTAACTCCTTGACGCGCTCCATCAAGGAAAACTTTGATGCGAACAATAAAATTTCCGTGAGCTTGATGGTCGCTTCTAGCTTTGTTGGCCTTTCGCTTAGCTGCCTTGTTCTTTCTTTACTGTGGACGGCTGGGAAGTATCTACTACACGCTTTTCCAAGTTACCACTGCCTTGGCCTCTTTTGAACGAGCTATCTGTGAACTCGAAGTCCTGCGACGTGAGCGGTTGCGTCCCCGTTTTCGTGTCGGGTTGCTTTTGTGGTTCAGTAGATGAGGGAGCAGGTTTTGGGTCTTCTTTATCGGCCATTAAGCTATCTCCTGCGCGAATAGTTCAGAACGGAACCGCTACCTCGCTAACCTGTTCTGCTGGTGGCTTCGTGGTCAGGTTATCGAACGTGAGTGTTGGCGCGGTAATCATGTGACGCAAGGTATCAATGAACAGATCGGAGCGCTTACGACGATTGAAGCGGAATGTCATCTCGTTCAAGTAGGCTTCAAGGTGCTTAGCGCTGATCTTGTGCCAGCTACCAATGATGCCGCGCTTCAAGAGCGAGAACGCGGATTCGACGGTATTAGTGTGAATGTCCCCATCAACGTAGACCTTGCTCTTGTGACGGATGGTTTTGTGCTTGGAGCCGTGAACGCCAGCAGAAATCATAGCCTTTGGGTAAGCTGGCATTTCGTCGGTGACCATTACATCAACGTCAACGCTCACATTCTCTTGGATGTACTTCGCCAACGTACCGGACTTTACGTCAGAAGCGTGGAAGAAACGGAGTTCTCCGCCACGTTGCCGGATTCCGATGACGATCTCTTTGTTGTTGTCGGGCCTATTCCATCCTTGCCCCTTGTGCTCGCGTCCGCCGACATAGGTTTCGTCCATTTCGACAGTACCGTCAAGCATGGGTTGCTCAACTTCTTTCATAGCCGCGCGGATGCGATGGCACAGATACCACGCGGTTTTGTAGGAACCTTTGTTGCTTCCCCAGATCGTACGCTTGAGTTGCAGAGCACTCATGCCCTTCTTGGCTTCGCAGAGCAAGAGCACTGCGGTGAACCAAGTAGTCAGCGGCAAATGGGAATCGTTGAACACCGTGCCTGCGAGCACGGAGAAATGGTACTCGCACTCGGCACAGTCGAATTGCTTGTTGGCCTTGATCCACGAGATTTTCTTCCCGTGGCAACGCGGGCATTCGACGCCATCGGGCCATCGCAGCTTGACTAAAACTTCGCGGCATTTATCATCGGTGTTGAACAGGTTTTGCACGTCAAGGAGCGTCATGGTTAGACCTCGCAAGAAGAAAATGGGCCGTCCGTTTGAGGATGTTCCACTTCGGAAACTGGTAAAGAGCGTCCGGCAGGATATTTACGATAAACTGGCAGAAATACCGCCCGCTGAGGCTGCTCTGGAACCTCGTAAACCGAAGAAACAGTGACGTTTGACTTCATTACGAGGAAAGGATAGCACTTTCTCTGCGTTACGTCAAGTGAATAATCGTGCGTTCTCACAACTTTGCGCTGTCTGTTCGCCTACCCCGTGACCCGAATGGTGAGTGTAATTGCGATTTTTCACCAACTGACTCCCAGGTTGTCGTGTAAGTCCCTTCCGCTCATTGACTTCTCCTCGTTTTGATTCGGCGGAGAGCTTTTGACCGCTCTCCGCCGCTAGACTCGGCGCTACCCGCCACCTATTGGCGAATGGCCGTCCCCCACTTGTATATTCCTGCGTCGGTGATGTCCACCATGTTGAAGACTTGATGGTTGGCAGACACCTGGATGCTAAAGGTGTTCGTGCCACCAACTCCGCTCCACTCCGCCGTGCCACTGCCATCTGAGTTGAGAGATGTAATGTTGAACACTTGATCGGTGTTTTCTCCGTCGCCGCAATTCTCCGTGTGGTAGAACACGTCGACGTTACTCCCCACGCCACTGCTATTGAGGGTGAATGTGATAACGAAACTCACGTTACCGCAAGTGCCTACACCGCCTAGAGTTGCCTGCCATGGTCCTGCCAGTTTAGCCAGGGTCACCGCCGGGTGTGCCGCCTTGGTGTCTGCAGCTGCACTCGGAATTACAACTGAAACGAGCGTGATGAGCGTCAGCGCAACCAGAAACGCGAGCCGTGCCGGGTGACGAAGAGAGCCCCTAGTTCTTCCCGCCGAGCGCGTTAATGCGAACGCCGATAATCTGTTTTGGTTGTTGTTTGTCGTTTTCTTCATTGTGGTTCTCCTTTTTTCGGCAACCTTAGTGCCGATAGTTCGATTTTTTTGACCGGTTCTCAATTACTGGGGAAGCTCACCGAACAAGTAGTTAAGGCCGGCTCTACTTGGGATAGCGGATAGCAGGACAAGAAACTGGCACGGTTCGGGAAAATATTTAGAACCAGTCAAAAGCCTCTTGCGGGGGAGCAACGCACCTATAAGGATCGTTGGAAGCTGGCTGGTGCTGTGGTAGCATCTCGTTCCTGGGTGGAACTTTCCCCTCGCCACTGCGGGGTCCCCAATGGCCACCGATTCAACTCCGTCGCGCACCGTCACCCAACTACTTCGAGCTTGGGGAGATGGGGATCAGTCTGCGCTCGCAGAACTTACGCCTCTCGTCTACGAAAAACTCCACAGTTTGGCGCGCCGTCATATGTCCCGTGAAAATGAAGGTCACACCCTGCAAGCAACGGCGCTTATCCATGAAGTCTATTTGCGACTGGTTGAGTTCCCGAGTACTGGTTCGCGCCGCTGCCGGCGCTTTCCAAGAAGGCTGGACTTAACCGCTTCACCTGGAACCTCCGCTATCCCGCGATGAAGACGTTACGCTACAGCTACCGTGGCGACGCCCTGGATTACATCGAGTACACGCTTTCCGATCATGCCATCCCCGGTGATTTTCCGCGCGAGTTGCAGCCGGGTCCGTTCATTGTGCCGGGTGAGTATTCTCTCGTCTTGACCGTTGCCGGCAAAATCTATCGCCAATCGCTCATGGTCACGCCCGATCCGCGAGTGCATGCGTCGCAATCGGATCTGGTGCGGCAACTCGATGCAGAGTTGAACATCTCGGCTCAGATGTCAGCCACCACTGAAGGATACGACCAGGTGCGAGCGCTGCGGGCAGCAATTGAGGATCGGCAGAAATCTTTGGGCGCCGACGCGGCCGCGAAGGATGCGGCGGATGCGCTGAAGGCTTTGGATGACCAGGCTTCCGACATCGGCAACGGGAAACGTGACGATTTCGGAATTGGTCCGTTGAACCGCGAATTGGCGCGCCTCGCTTTCATGGTCGAGAGCGGGGACGCGCGTCCTGCGGCGTTACTTCAATCGGGCGTCGATCAATATTGCCAGGATTTGAGCAAGCGGCTGGCACAATGGCGCGAACTCAATCAACAGAAAATCGCGCCCGCGAACGCTCTCTTGCAGAAATACAACCTGATGCCTCTGCCGGTCTCGGCCAATGTTCCAGCCGCTCCTGCGTGCGGAAAATAGCTAGGGCCTGCAACTGTGAGCGAGTGGTCGCTAGCCTTGATCGGAAACGCCTCGGGCAGGAGTCCTCGCGCTAGGCGAAAAGTCGATCCGAGGCGTTTTCGATAAGGAGACTAGGAGGAAGCCGCTGGCGTTTGCGGCGGACGCGGTGCGCTATGGGATTTCAACGGCAGCTTGGGTCGCAAGAGCTGTGTGGGTAGGCGCGAAAAAGGCGGATTAGCGATAGGTGCGGTGCTGCCAAGAGCTGAAAGACGGTCGGCGGAAGATCGGAAGAGAGGGCGTGGACACTGGGTAAACACACGAATGCGTCGTCGTGCTTGCGCACGTTCAAGGTCCGAAACTGGTCTAAGGGTTAGGAAGAATCGAAGTACGTGCATGCTGATAACTCCTCAGCAGTAAATCTCTGAATCACGATCATCGATGCGCCACAGCGTGGGCAGTGCCAGAGATAGGCATTCACGGAGCAGACTTCATGGGTTCCAAGTGGCTGTTCTGTTGCGCTACTCGAAGCCAGCAGTTGTCGGCTCAATGCCAAACGAGAAGCCCGAAAGCGATTCGCCAGAAAGCCAAAGTGACGGATGCGAACAAAGCCTTTGGGCAGCACGTGCAAAAAGAAGCGGCGCAAGAACTCCGTCGCTGGCAGCGTCATCTGGCCTTGCTTACCCCCGCGGGCATAATCCTTCCAGCGGAAAGTGACGCGTTCTTGATCGAAAGCCAACAAGCGGTGATTGGAGATGGCCACGCGATGGGTGTAGCGACCTAAATAGCGCAACACCTGCATGGGACCGCCGAAAGCAGGTTTCGCGTAGACCACCCAGTCGTGGCGATGAAGGCGGCGGAGTAGTTTTGCAAATTGTTGTGGATCGGCGAGAGCCGCAGCCGGGCCCGCACACTGTAGCTTCTTGCTGCCGTGGAGGCGTTTGAAGCCAGCGAGAAACTTGCCGCGAAAGACACGACTCAGGACTTTGACGGGTAAGAAGAAAGGATAACGCGGACGAACCCATCGACGATGATCTGGTGAGAGTCCGCCCGCGGGAATGACACAGTGAATGTGGGGATGCAAGAACAGGTTCTGTCCCCAGGTGTGCAGGATGGTGATCACACCGATCTCGGCTCCGAGGTGCTTCGCATCGGATGCGATTTCCAGCAACGTTTGCGCAGTGGCAGTGAACAGCAGATCGTAAAACAGGCGGGGGTTCTCCAAAGCCAAGACATTCAGCTCGTGAGGTACCGTGAAGACCACGTGGAAATAGCTGGTGTCGAGGAGTTCGCGTTCCCGAGCCGCCAGCCAGCGCTCGCGAGCTTGTGCCTGACACTTGGGGCAGTGCCGGTTGCGACACGAGTTGTAGGAGATGGCCTGATAACCGCAACTCGGGCAAGCATCGCGATGCCCGCCCAGGGCGGCAGTGCGGCAACGTTGAATGGCACGAAAGGCTTTGATCTGCTGAAAGTCAAAGCTCGATCGATACCGATCCAGAAAGCGATCGCCCTGCGCGCGTAGAATGTCGGCCACCTCGAGGGTGGGCCGGGTCATTCTTTGTCTGTTCGTCTAAAGCGACGGCTGATGTTCTCGCTGCTGGACAGAGTGAGCGTGTCCAGCGGATTGGTGACAGCCTGCAAATGCCGTTGCGATAGATGCAGGTACTGAGCTGTGGTCTCCAGATCTTCGTGCCCGAGCAGAACTTGGATTGTGCGCAGGTCGGTACCCGCTTCTAACAAGTGGGTGGCCCAACTGTGTCGCAGGGTATGCGGTGTGATGCGTTTGTTGATGCCGGCCCGACGTGCCGCCTCACTGCATGCGATCCAGACGGTCTTATCGGAAATTGGCTCTTCGCTCTTTACGCGACGCATGCGCGTGGGAAACAGGTAGATCCTCGGCTTGCGCCAGCGCCAATACTCCCGCAGGGTTTCTAGCAGGGTTGGGCTGAGAGGCAAATCGCGATCTTTGCCGCCCTTGCCCGCGACGACACGGATCATCATTCGTTGGCTATCAATGTCGCCCACCTTGAGGTGTGCGAGTTCGGAGCGGCGCATGCCAGTGCCGTAGAGCGTCATCAGCAGCGTGCGTCGAAACAGCGTCCCAGCGGCGTCGATGAGACGAGATACTTCCTCTCGACTGAGCACAGTGGGCAATCGGCGTCGGTCTTTGGGATAAGGCAGGAACTCTCGATACTGGGGTCGCTTGAGCGTCTTTATAAAAAAGAACCGCAAAGCGGCTACACAGTTGATCGCTGTGCCGGGTGTCACCTTGCGCTCTCGGAGCAGGTAAGCTTGATAACTTCGCAGATCATTGGGTCCGAGCCGATCTGGCGGCTTGCCAAAGTGGCGAGCGAACGCAGTTACGTACTGCAAGTACTTGTGAGTTGTGATCTCGGAATAGTTGCGGCGCTGGAGTTCCTCCAGCATCATCTTGCGTAAATGGGTCACAGGAGTCTCCTTTCTCCGTAACCCAAACTACGTCAGCAGCACCGAAATCTCACGGCTCAGCACGCGGTAGCGTCCGCCGCGCCAGCGGCTTAGTCCTGGTCGGCAAACCGGAAACTATCCAGAAACGGGCTTCGGGGACATAAATGGCAATCTCCCAGAAGCCGACTCCTGGGGCGTGATCGGCACGAAGGCCCTTCCCCGCTTGCTCGCTTGTGACACGGGTCGCTTGAATTCCCCCAAACGCTGAGCGACTATTAAAACCCGCGTAGGTGCTTTGGTTGGCAATCTTCACTGGTCGGCTTGACGGGGCCTCCACCATGGCTTATATATTCTTCTCTTAGCTCGCAGGGTGCATGCTCTTCCTTCGCAAACGCGGCTTCACTTGACGGTAGCTCCCCAAAACACCGGTCGGTCGTTGCGCAAATCCCTTTTCACGATCACTCCGTTGGTGCAGCTTCTTTCAACGAGCATGAAGTATGAACTTTTCCCATGTTCTTAGCAAACCCATCTTTTTGCCGTTGCTGGTAGCCGGCGTAGCCATAGGAGTCTCTGTTCCGACGTTCGGCGGAGATGTCTCAAAGCATGCGCAGCCGAAGCAGGCGTCGTTCCAGATTAAGAATGAATTCAAGGTGCAGCGGCCAAAAGGGGTCAAAACAGTCCGCCTGTGGTTCGCAGTTCCTCAGGAAGACGCCGCGTCCACAGTTCGTGAATTTCGCGTCACCGCCGATTTTCCCGTCCAATATTTCCGTGACGATTGGGGAAACCGCGTCGGGTATGCGGAGGTCAATGTGGCGGCCGAAGGCCCGATCACGATTCGAGAAGAGTTTGAGCTGACGCGCACGGAGATCAGGAATGACATCGATCCAGCAAAGACTCGGCCACTCACGGATCAGGAGCGGTCGGCGCTGTTCGCCTATCTGCAGCCTTCCTCGCACGTAATCATCAACGACCAAATCAAGGCGCTGTCCGCGTCCATCGTCGGGGGCGAGACGAATCCGATTCTCGCCGCCCGAAAAACCTACAACGGGACGCTGGAAAACGTGGATTACTGGGTCAAGGACCCGGACCATCTGAAGGCCTCTCCGGTCGGTAGCACCGAGTATTGTCTGAGAACGAAAACCGGCAATTGCACGGATTTTCACTCGTTGTTTGCCTCGCTGGCCATGGCAGCCGGAATTCCCACGCGGATGGTGTACGGTTCGCTTCTAAAGCCGACCTTGAATGGGGTGCAAATCGACGGAAGCTATCACTGCTGGATCCAGTTCTTCGCCCAAAACTATGGCTGGCTTCCTCTCGACGTTTCCCTGGCAAATGTTTACGGCAAGGAGTTCGTAGTAACGGACAAGAACAAGAAGCTGGTGGAGCTGACAACGGCGACCGCTTACAAAGGGCTCGATCCGAGCAAAGTGGACTATTACTTCGGAAACCTCGATGAGAGGCGAGTGACGTGGTCCATGGGCAGAGATCTCATCATGCAGCCGCCACAGGAAGATGGGCCGGTGAACGCGCTCACGAAAATCTACGTCGAAATAGACGGCAAACAATCTACTGACTGGACGCGCGAGCTCACCTATAACGAGGTGACGAAATAGTCGTTCGACTCACAGTAATGATTCATTTCAGAAGAGGAGAAATCACGTGGAACTTTGGCGACCTGACCCTACGTTTTACCCTTCGCCGAGAATGGCGATGCAAGCGCCGCCGGAACGGGTGGCATTTGTGACCATGCTCAACGCTCAGAGCAATGGACATCCCGATGCCCTCGGTGTCGTGGATGTGGACGCGGCATCCACTACTTATGGCGCAATTGTCGGCCGCGTGGACATGCCCAACCCAGGCGACGAATTACACCACTTCGGTTGGAACGCGTGCAGCGCTTGCCTTTGTCCCTATATGCCCCATCCGCACACGGAGCGGCGCTACCTGATTGTCCCGGGCATTAAGTCCTCACGAATTCATATTGTGGATACCAAGCCAGATCCGCGAAAGCCGCAGATCATCAAGGTGATTGAGCCCAAAGTCCTCGCGGAACGTACTGGATACAGCCGGCCACACACTGTCCATTGCGGTCCGGAAGGAATTTACTGCAGCGCCCTTGGTTCCACTACGGGAGATGGACCGGGCGGCATCTTCGTAATGGATCCGGAGAGCTTTGAGATTCTGGGCAAATGGGAGATCGAGCGCGGCCCCCAATATCTCGCTTACGATTTCTGGTGGCATTTGGGCCAGGACACGATGATCACCAGTGAATGGGGAACGCCGAATATGGTGGAAACTGGCGTGAATCCCGAGATTCTATTGAAGGGCGGCTACGGCCACTCCCTGCATGTCTGGGATCTGCGAAAGCGCCGTCACCTTCAGACATTGGATTTGGGCGCCGAGCAGCAAATGGCTCTGGAGCTTCGCCCAGCACACGATCCCAGTCGCGCCTACGGATTTCTTGGGGTGGTCGTCTCACTCAAAGACTTGTCCGCTTCCATTTGGTTGTGGCATCGCGACAATGGAAAATGGGACATAAAGAAAGTGATCGAGATTCCCGCCGAGCCGGCCGACCCCGAAAAGCTGCCGCCTTTGCTCAAGGGATTCAAGGCCGTCCCGCCACTCATCACCGACATCAATCTGTCGCTCGACGACCGCTTCCTTTATATCTCCTGCTGGGGTACCGGCGAATTTCTGCAATACGACGTGTCCGACCCTTTCCATCCCAAGAAGACAGGTTCCGTGCATCTGGGTGGTATCGCGCGCCGGGCTGGACATCCAAAGAATTCCGCCGCGCCCTTGAACGGCGGCCCGCAGATGGTCGAAGTGAGCCGCGACGGGCGGCGCATCTATTTCACGAACTCGCTTTACGCACCCTGGGACGCGCAATTCTATCCCGACGGAATTCGAAGCTGGATGGTCAAGCTCGACGCCAGACCTGGGGGCGGCATGGAGATTGACCCGAAATTCTTTCTTGAATTCGCCGATCTTCGCGGCCATCAGGTCCGTCTCGAGGGAGGAGATGCTTCGTCCGATTCCTACTGCTACTCATGACCCACTTTTCGCCATGGCCATGGGCCGCAATGTTTCTGCTCGGGGCCTACCATGGCGTCAATCCGGCGATGGGCTGGCTATTTGCGGTCGGTCTGGGAATGCAGAAGAAGAGCGCTTTTGCAGTTTGGCAAGCGCTAGTGCCAATTGCCGCCGGACATTTCCTGTCGATCGGTGTCGTCGTGGCTGCCGCCGTGGTTGCGGGCGCGGTGTTGCCTTTGCAATACGTCAAGATCGCCGCGGCTTGCATTCTTCTTGGCTTTGGACTCCAGCGCTTGATTCGCAAGAGCCATCCTCGCTGGGGCGGAATGCAAATCGGGTTTCGCGATCTATGCATTTGGTCCTTCCTGATGGCGTCCGCGCACGGCGCCGGCTTCATGCTTCTGCCGATCTTGCTGAAGATGTCGGCGCTCCACGCTGCGGCAGACATGAGCGTTCCGGAACCCCATCTCCACGGCGGCGTTTTCGCGGAACCGTGGACGGCGCTCACGGCGCTGTTTGTACATACCTTGGGCTATCTTCTCGTAACCGGACTGATCGCGTTTGTGGTCTACGAAAAGGTTGGCCTCGAGGTTCTACGAAAGGCTTGGGTGAATTTGGACCTCATCTGGGCTGTGGTACTTATCGTGACGGCTGGCTTTACGCTGCTGATTCCCACCTAGGTTTAAAGCTTGTTCTGCACACCAGGCCAGACCGAGAAAATAATAAGGGTCCATAAACGGGCTTCGGGGAAGCATGCAAGATTGGTACCGACAAGTCGGCTTGTGTTCAGCTATGGGGGGAATGTGGCGTGCCGCTGGTTCATAGGAAGAACCCTAGTCACGCTGGCCAGAAGTCCGCTTCTGGGAGATTGCCATTGATGTCCGCGAAGCCCGTTTCTGGCCAACTTCCGAATTGCCGACTACTCAGGAGTGGTTCCGTGTGCTATTTCGACGGCGCGAGAATCGCATCCAGCCGATCAGGAGTTGTCTCGACTCGCTCCAGGTGCGGGTAGCGCATTCCGCCATGGTAGTCGAGAGAAAATGTGACAAACTCGTCGCCGCGTTTGAGCAAGAGCTTGATCGGCTCCTTCGTTGTCTCCGCGGCGAGGATGGTTTCGCGCAGCTCCGCAGCCGTGTACTTCTGATCGTTGACGGCTTGCAGTTGCATATCTGGCGTCATGCCAGCTTTGAAGGCCACGCTGTCCCACCAAACATAATCAAGGCCGCTATGGGAATCTGGGCTGGTGATTTCCGATTTCAGCGAGAAGCCCAGTGAGGTAGCGAAGCTCACTCCGCGAACGCTCTCCGCTTTCTTCAGCCACTCCGGTTCGTTATCGTTGTACACGAGTCGATAGCCGCCCTGCGTAATGCCGTTCTCCGGAACGTTCGGGTTGACTGCCTGAACTCGCGTGCGGAAGAATCCTGCCCAATCGTAGACCTGCACCGTGTTCAACGCTTTGACAAGGTCGTCAAACGTATAAGGAGAGGTGATATAGCTCCCATTGTCGATCCCGAAAAAGAGCTTCGCGAAATCGTCAAGAGACTTCTTACCGCCGCTCAACTCGCGGATCTTCGTGTCGGCGTCGAGCCAAATAAGGTCTGACTCCGGGTAGTAATCATAGCCACGCTGCCAACTTGGCCAGATCATCGGGGTCGCTCCGTGAGACGAAGCAATGGGCTCGTTGGTGGTGTCTTCCAAAGAGCGCCACGTGCGTCCCGGGCTGATTTCGAAGTTCGCAGCGATTTGGGCGAGTACATCGCGGGCCTGCTCGGGAGTACGCATTCCGGAACGCGCTGCCAGCACATTGCCGTAATAGTCTGTCAAGCCCTCATAAACCCATAGCAGGTCGTTGCGCATCGGCACGTTGAAGTTGGGTGTCCACAAGTCAGCCGGCCGGCGGAACTTGCCGTTCCACGAATGCGTGTATTCGTGGGGCAGCAGAGCCCGGCCGGAAACTCCCGCACCCCAGTCCGTAAAGTAATTGGCACGCAGACCGTCCTCGCTCGATTGGTGGTGCTCCAGGCCCTTGCCGCCGACCGTGTCGCTAAGAGAAAAGAGAAAATCATAGTGATCATAGTGATGCGAATTGAAAAGCTTCTGCGCCTCGATCACAAGGTTCTTGTGGTATTGCAGTTCTTCCGGAGTGATCTCCAGATCGGCAGGTTTGTCGGCGAAGACATCGAGGTACACGCGGTTCTCCGGCCCAGTGGACAGGTCTAAGCGCTTGAAGTTGACGCCCGCATAGAGCGGCGAGTCGACTAGCGTATTCAGCGTGGTTTCTTTGAACTGAACCAGACTGCCGTTCTCCAATGCTTTCACGTCTAGCGCGCAAGCGAATTTCCATCCCCGCGGCAAACGGAGAGTGGGTTCGAATTTGATATCCCGCGAGAAGTATCCCGCCGGATAGAGAAGCACGCTGTTCCAGGTAACGTCGGCGAACGTCGAGGAAATACGCCCTCGTTTTGGATCCAGCGGGGCCAGGTACTGGAAGTTGATATCCAGCGTCGTTGCATCCTGCGGCGCATCGACATGGAATGCGTACATGTCCACGCGGTCGCGCATCCAAGCGATGCGTTTTCCATTCGCCGTAATGACCAGGCCGGCAAGTTCGCTCACTGGGTTCGATGGCGAGTGCGTCCCTGGAAGCCACTCGGGGTAGAGCAGCGTGATGTCGTGGCCTTTTATCGGGATCGTTTCATGCACATTCAGCACGCGATCCGTGATGTTGGTGACATCGACGAGCAGCGAGATCGTACCGGGATAAGGCGTGTCAACCGGCGCAATAACGGGCGGAGGCAGTGGTACCGGCTGTGGGCCCGGTGAATTCTGCGCATACACGGCAGTGGTGAACGCAATGAAAAATACGGCGAAAAGCGCGGTTGCGCTTCGACGACAGAAAAACGAAGGTGTCACAAGGATTCTCCAGAACTCCGAAACATTATATGTTTTGTGCCCGAAATCTCTGAGGCCGCGTCTACTCTCAGACCTGCGGAGGCATCGCCCCCGAATACGGGCTTTGCGGAAGTTATATTGTCCCGAACGTCTGCTTCTGAGAAGTTTGCGCATCGGCGAAGCTGCCCAAAATCCCCTTTCCCGGCTAGCCTTGCAAGTAACTGAATCCACGAAGCCGCAGGCTGGTTGTGTCGGCTGCCCTAAAATAGGTGAGACTGTTGAAAAACTCAGGAGAGATGAGGACACTTCGGTCGATCAGTGGTTTTTCAGCAGGACTGGTCTGATTCCTCTGGTGGTCTCATCGGGTTCTGTACCACCTTATTTATACTCACCTCTCATCCCCCGACCTGCGTTTGGAGGAGGGGTGGCCGCTGCGCAAGGAATCTCGCTAGGCGTTTCAAATTCTGGGCAGTGGCAGCCAACAAGAACTGCTCGCTGACATTCCACAGGCGGCGTAGTCTTACTCGCCCGAGTCGCATGCGCTGTTTAAGTTCCGCAAACAAAGCCTCGATTTTGTAGCGAGCCCGCCGGGAACGCTCGTAAGCCGGCGTTCCGGCCAGTGCGCGGACTGCCTGCCGGACAGATTCTTGCTCGTGCACAAACAGTCGGCGATAGGGCCCAGAAGTGCACCGCTTCTTTTGCGGGCAACCCTCGCACTGCGCTTCGTTGGACCGATAGAGGTAGCCTTGACTTTCGCGTCGGCGTCCGCGAAACGAGAGTACCTTCCCTTCGGGGCACGGGTTTCAGGTCGCGATGCACTACGCCTGCGCGATGCGCTTTTTCGAGCGCGTCGGCAATCTGGATGGCAATCTTCAGCAGTTCCGTTTGCGCGAGCGGTCCGCGCTTCAGCCGGTCGGCCAGTGACTCGCCTTCCAGAAATTCCATCACTAGGAATTCGGTCGAGCCTTCGCTGCCCACATCATACAGAACGCAAATGTGCGGATGCTGCAGTTGAGAAATGATCTTTGCTTCGCGCTCAAAGCGTCCCCGCAACTCGACATTCCCCACCAGTTGCGAATTCAGGACTTTGACGGCGACGGTGCGGTCCAGCCGCGTATCCCGTGCCCGGTACACTTCACCCATACCGCCGGCGCCAAGTGGCGAGAGGATTTCGTAAGGGCCGAGTTTGGCACCAGCGGGCAGCACCATAAGTGTGTTGCGCGTCGTTATAGTGCAGGGCAGGGCATGGCCCGCTTCACACCACTCTGACGGGCCGCTGGTGAATCGTCGGCAAACCGGAAACTATGTGGTTGTTGGCGATAAATCGCATTTGCACCAACTACGGCCCGTCCGGGTTAGTTCGTGCAAATGCCTGGTAACAACAGTTTACTTCCGGTTTGCTCGTCATTCGCCCGAAACTAGCAACAGTCCGCAGGTATAAGGCCCAAGCTACTGCAGCTTCGCACATTCCCCGCTAGCTTCCTTCACGCCGGATCCGTCCTGGTCGTTGTCTTTTCCAGAGCGTGAGAAAATGTTTGTAAGCGGTGAGCAGCCGCCCCCGAAGTGCTGTTTACGGCTCTTCCCAGTCGAGGGCGTAGACGTCGGAAGTTCCGGCATCGCGGAACAGCAACAGTGAGTCGTCGGGAGTGAGGGACAGCGAAGAATCGCTGAAGTGGCCGGCATAGACAAAGTTCTTCAAGTCTGCCACCTGTTCTGCCTTACCGTCGCTCAGCCGAATCTTTAGCACGGAACTGCCTCCGTGACCAGACAGAACATAGAGGTATTGCGAGTCCTTCGAGAAGTTGGGCCAGGCGAAGCCGCCTTTGGCAAGCTGCGTCCACTTCTGGGTCTGAATATCGAAGAGAAAAACGATTGTTTCATCAGCCGACAAACCCTCGATGTAGCGACCGTCCGGCGACCAGCGAGGGCCGTATAACCCGTCCGATCCAGGCAAAGGTGAAGCCTTGTGACTGGCCAAGTCGAGGATGGAGATGGTCGACGCAGCGCTCTCGGAAGTACCACCGAAAACAATCTTGCTTCCATCCGGCGACCAGTTCGGGTCCCATTGCGATATAGGATCGTCCGGCATTAATTGCTGCGGGCTGCCTCCGTCGGCGGAAACCTCAACAATTCTCGCTGGCTTGTCTGTCAGCATTTCAAAGAATACGATCTTCTTGCCGTCGGGCGACCAGCGAGGGTTTACGGCATAACCGGGAGGATAGCTCAATTGCAGGCGTTCGCTCCCATCCGCACGGCTGCGCCACAGTGTGCCTTCGGGATACGAGACGTAGGCGACCCATTTGCTGTCTTTCGAGAAGTCAACATACTCGGCGGAGATGCCTCCTAGAAATGGCGAGAACTCGCCAGACTTCGAGTCGTATCGCACCAACTGTCCGCGGAAAGTTCTGCCTACCACGAATAGCTGTTTGCCGTCCTTGCTCGGAAGCGGTGTGTCCAACGTCAGCGGACTGAAAGTCAACTGGATTGGTTTTGTTTCGGAGCCAAAGAAACCGGCCTTTCGCGGCAAAGCCCAGATTTGGCCCCGCGCACCAAAGGCGAAGTATTTTCCATCTGCCGTCCACTTGCCACAGCACTGTCGATCACTCGGTTTGTTCCAGGCTGGAAGCAAGCGGTGCAAGCCCGTCCCATCCACTGAAACTTCCCAGAGCGTGCTTATGCCGCGAACGCTATCCCAGGCAGCGAATCGCAAATGCGCGCTGTCGGGGGACCAGACGGGATTGTCGATCACAGAAGTGTCCTTCATGGTGATGAGCTTATGGGCCTCGCTGCCGTCGGCCTTTGCCAGGAACAAGTCGGTGCGGCTGACGTACGCGAGCATCGTGCCACTAGGCGACCACGCGGCGGCGTTCCCCTCCGTGTCTCCTAACCGGCGAAGCGAGCCACCAAGAACAGGCAGACTCCAGAGCGGACCTGAGGGCGGGTCGCCCTTCGCCTCAATCAGTAGAAGCTCGGACCCATTCGACGACAGGCCCGCTGGTGCCATGTCGGGCGATTGTGTCGCAATGCGTGTCGGCTCGCCGCCTGAAACCGCAATCGCGCCGGCGGTGTGGGCGAGGTCTGTACCTAATAGGAGGTAAAGCCTGGAACCGTCGGTTGCGACCAACTGCTTCCGCTGGCCGTCATGCGTAAGCTGGACGTAGTCTGAGACTTTGGGTATAGCTTCAGGCCGCGTCCAAAAATACGCTAGTACGAGCGCTCCCAAGACTGCAGCGGCCGTCGCTCCGAGGATTGAGGTTCTGACAAGACTCGACTTTTCCCTTTGCAGTGGCGGCCGATTCGCGGAGGAGATGGCTGAATCAGACATCGCTTCCAGCGCGAAGGCTAGGTCGTGGGCGGAGTGGAAACGCTGCTCTGGATTCTTCTCCAGACAGCGGTGCACTACGCGCTGTATACCCGGCGGCGTGCTCGGCGCAAGCTGCGCGACGGACTGCGGATCCTCGTTCAATATCGCGGTCATGGTTTCCGCTGACGTCGGCTTGCGGAATGTCTGCTTGCCCGTCACCATCTCGTAAAGGATCGTGCCGAAGGCAAAAATGTCAGAGCGATGATCGGCCGCTTGTCCCCGCACCTGCTCCGGAGACATGTAGCCCACTGTCCCCATCACCACGCCCGGTTCGGTTCCCTGCAGCGTAACTGTCTTTTCATCGGTGGATGCGGTTTGTGGCAGTGCAAATTTGGCCAGACCAAAGTCGAGAATCTTGACCCGTCCATCTCTGGTCAGGAAGAGATTCTCCGGTTTCAGGTCGCGATGGACGATGCCTTTCTCGTGCGCCGCCGCCAGACCGCGCGCGATCTGCACTCCGTAATCTATCGCGTTGCGCAACGGGATCGCTCCGCGCCTGAGCCGCTCGCGCAGCGTCTCGCCCTCAAGCAGCTCGGTAACCATATACGACACACCCTCGTGCGTCGCCATCTGGTAAACCGCAAGAATGTTGGGATGATTCAGCCCCGCAGCCGCTCGCGCTTCCTGCTCGAAGCGGCGCAACCGTTCGGGATCAGAGCTGACGGACTCGGGCAACACTTTGATCGCGACCTCACGATTCAGCCTGGTGTCGTGCGCGCGGTAGACTTCGCCCATTCCGCCTGCACCCAGGGGTGAGCGGATTTCGCACTGCCCAAGAATCGTTCCGGCAGCAAGGGCCATGAGACTGTCAAGGAAATTATATCTTTACTCCTTTAACCGGGAGTTGATGAGTTGTCGGCAAACCGGAAGCTATCCAGAAACGGGCTTCTCGGAGATCTCCTCGAAGGTCAACGACTTTGGCGCACATCAAAGCATTCCTTTCCGGAGTCTTTCGGTATGCCAAACGGAACGGTGTGATCAATTCAGAGAACCCGATGCGGGATGTGGTTCTGCCGCAGGGCAAACCTCCCGGCGAGACGCACGCCTATTCTCTCGAGGAGATCATGCAGATGCTAAGTGTGCTGCCAGAACCGGCCGCTACGATTGTGGCAGCAGCCGCCTTCACCGGAGCGCGAAAGAGCGAGGTGCGAGGCTTTCTCTGGGAGAATTACGACGGGGAGCAGATTTGTATTTCACAGTCCTTCTGGAAAAGCCACGCGCTGGAGCCAAAGACTCGCAAGAGTAAGGCTCCGGTCCCGGTAGTTGCGCAACTTACGCAGCGCCTGGAATTGCACCGATCCCTGCCCGGCAATCCTGCGAACGGTTTCATGTTCCCGAGTCCAGCGGGGAAGCCGGTCAACATGGATGCTCTGGGAAGAGATGTCATCGTGCCGCTCGCAACGAAAGCAGGAGTCCAGTGGCACGGTTGGCATGCCTTTCGTCGCGGGCTTGCAACAAATCTGTACCGGCTAGGCGTGGCCGACAAGACGATTCAAAGGATCTTGCGGCAGGCGAATGTCGGGGTAACGCAGGCCTGCTACATCAAAACCGCGGACTCGGATGCCACGGCGGCGATGCGGCAATTTGAGCGATCTCTCGAATATGCACCTAGTATGCACCTCTTGGGTGCCGAGCTACCGCGGGTTATGTCGTCGAAACGAAAGATTGTACGAGGTAAACGCTTATGGATACGGGAGATATAAAATATGGCGGAGAGGGAGGGATTCGAACCCTGCCATCTCTAGCAAGTCGTGATGATTCCTACAATTAGCGATTCTAGCCTGTGTTTATGCGGATGTCGAGCACATTCGTAACTTAGGCTGCTGTTTCTACAGTTTCCCTTATTGCCCTTGATTCCACGGAAACCGTATCACCGGTATCATTCCACTCACCCGCCGCCACAGGTCCCAACACGTTCACCAGCAGCAGGCGCACTCCCACGATCTCCGCCAGCGTCGGGTCGTGCCTCTGTGCATCGCTGGCACTCGCCAACACCACCTCGCGGCACCACTCGCCCAGCGTCCGCCCGCTCGTCTGCGCCGCTGTTTCGAGCAGGGCGTACTCTTCCTCGCTGACTTTGAAACCGATGGATTTTGTGCGCAGCGGCGGCTTCACCATGTCCGGGCTTCCTCTCTCGCCATACCAGCCGAGACTAGCAGCCGCGCTTAAGAATCAACAAGTTCGCCTGCGCTAACTTCAGGTTGCTGTACAGCAACCACGATGGCGGGATTTTCCTCTAGCTGTTCTGGTTTCAACAAGTTCGCGCACGTTAACCGAAAGTTGCTCTGCAGCACCCATTCGGGGGTGACGTGTCACCCTTACACCCGACGCCGTAGGCGGCGCGCTCTTGATCTTCCCGGTTACCGTTCACCATCTAGGAAAAAACCCAAGTACGCCGCAAGAACGACGTATTCAATGCCGGTCAGCACCGCGTAGAGAACCAAAGGCACAACTGGGACTCTCAGAAGAACAAACACTCCCAGGCCGGAATGTACGACGAAGAATAGACCCAGGAGTGCCCAGAACTTCTGTTTCCCCCACGACTGCCGACACGCTCGGATGGCGTAGCCAAAGACGATTGCGGTCATTCCTGCAAACCCTAGCCACTTTAGAGGCAGGTTCGGGGAGCCGCCTGTCCTGGCTTGATGCATGGCGAACATCCAGGCCAAGACCAAGATCAGGACAGCGATTGCTACATAGAGCAGCCAGTCTCTGGTTCTCCCCGATCTAGTTTGCTGAATGGGTTCACCTTGCTCTCAGAATCAGCAGCAGCTATGGCGGTCCCACCACACAATAACGGTCTATTTCTTGACGAGCATCACAACAGCACCCACCGCAAGAGCCGCGAAAATTACTCCGGCTATGAAGTGCAAGGTTCGCTGCAAGGGACCTTTTGAATAGAGTGGCGGCGCTCCGGTAACGCTGCTGCGAAGAAACAAGAACGTTGCCCACAAGCTTAGCGCGAGGGCCACAAGAATCCCGACTAGTTGTCCCCCTGACATCCGACTTGCAAGAATCACTGAAGTAATCATGTCCTTGGAAGCGTTGGGCTCCCGATGCTGCTAGCAATCTGAAACTTTTTGAGTCTTCTATCGAGTAGGTGGTAGCCGAATGGCAATGCCGCGACGTTTGCGATGAAAGCGAACGCAGGGATCAACGCAAAAGAAACCAGAAACAATGCGATCTGAATCAACGCCAAAAGGGCAGCCCATCTCCACAGGGCCAAGGACCCGAGATGCTTCCTATAAAACTTAAGAACATACGCCACCGTTCCAAGGGGCAGCAGCGCGGCCGCAGTCCAAAAGAACCATGGCAGATTGGATAAACGTAGGAGCATGATTCTCAGAAACTCACTTGCATTGCCCGGAAGACGCAGATCCATACTCGTTAACTAGTGCGACTGCTCCTTGATAATCCGCATTCGCTAAGAGTCCTGCCAACCCAGCCCGAGCGCCTGCTTGTTCGCCAATCGTGTACTTGGAGATTCTGGACCCATATTGAGCGAGATGCTGCTCAGCCACAATGCCCACCTCGTTGGAATAGTCGGCCATTGCAGTTCCTACACCGACAATTTCCCCCGGTGAGGGGCTTGGCGGCGCAAAACTATTTACAAAGCCGCTTCCGGCGTCTGCTAGGAACTGGCCAAAGCACGAAGGCCTCGGGTCGCTCTTTGGACCGAACACAGAAAACCCCGTAAAGAAGGACTTTGTAAAGTTCCAGGCCCAACTCCCGTTGTTTGGGGCGCTATCCGGGTACGGAGCGAAGGATATGCAGAATAAGTACCATCCACTTTGCCGGCACCCTCCGTAGTACCCATTACCCATAGGGGAGATCGGAAAAAAGACCCCGTTGGCTTCACAAAAGGAAGCACTACACCCGATCGGCAGGATTCCGGCTATATCGTTGCTTCCCAGTAGTCCACCAAGACTGCCGCAATCTGTCGGAACACCGTCAAGCGTACATCCGCCGCCCCAGTTGCTTCCGCCTCCTCCCCCTTGCGAGCCTCCTCCCTGGCAGAACGGATCCATACCAGGTGCAACTCCCCGCCACAGCCATAACCATACAGCCCTAAAGCATCGGCATAACTCAACGGAGTGTTAGCAACATACGCATAGCGGTTCCAGGACTGCGGATTGGTGGGATCCACAGCATTCAACCCGGATGGATCGGGCGAAATCCAACGGCCTTGGCTCGGGCTGTACTCGCGGTACGTGAAATCGTAGAGCATCTCACTCGATTGGGAAAGGGGATCGGGGCTAGGGAAAACCGCGATGTCCAGATTTCCGTCGCCATTGAAATCGCCCACAACTCCCGGAAATGGGTTCGGTGGAACATAAGTTCCAGAGAGATAGGGTTCGTAGAACGTATACAAGTACGGAGTGTAAGTCTGGTTGATTTGAAAGGTTCCGTCCGCTTGTCCCAAGAACACTGAGAAGACGCCAATCGCATCGTAGGCATCAGCACCTCCATAGGGATTCCCGAAGGCGTCGGTGGCAGCGATGATGTCCGGCGAGCCGTCGCGATTCACGTCTGCCAGAACGAACGCACCAAAGGTGTCAAACAGTAATCGCGCCGCCTGAAACGTGCCGTCTCCGTTTCCCAGGAACTCGAACAAACCGTAGTTCCAAACCAAAACATCAAGATTGCCATCGCGGTTGAAGTCTCCAACGTACACGACGGACGGAGCGGCAAGTCTATTGTCGCTTTGAAAAGTGACACTCTGGCCCGTTTGGAATGTCCCATCTCCCTGACCCAGAAAGACGCTTAACACCTGCTGCGTGGTGGTCCCGTTCGTGACGGAGGAAACCGCCACAAAATCCAGTTTCCCGTCGCCATTGAAATCACCAACCGCGATCGGACCCATCGCACCCGGCGGAGTGGTCATCGTGTACGCGCCAAATTGTCCATTTCCTGAGCCGGGGGCAAACACGAGGAACGGGCTGGTGAAATTCAATGCCACCACCAGCGCATCGAGTTGTCCCGTGTTGCGGAAGTCCGCCAGAACAAAATCACCTGGGATCAATCCGTCCGGCGGTTCAGCGAATATGGGCGATTGTATCGGGGCGGAGAATTTTCCCGTGCCATCGTTCAGCAGCGTGGTTATAAGTATCGGTTCTGTAGGTTCTGACTGACGATCAAGCAACACCATGTCCAAGGTTCCATTGCCATCCACATCCGCAAAAACGAATGCGCTGTCTGGACTGTTGGTTATGCCGGAGTCGTTCCCAAAAGCTTCGCCCTGAGGATCCCCGAATCCTCCCTTGCCGTCGTTCAAGTAGACAGTGGCGGTGTTGCTGCCCTGATTGGCCGTGACCAAGTCCGGGAACCCGTCGCCGTTCAGGTCGGCCACGGCCATGCTATACATCGAAAGGTCGCCCCGGTACGTTCGCCCCGGCCCGAAATGGCCGGTGCCATCCCCGAGCAGCTCGGAGACTTCGTTTCCCGCCACAGCTCCGAGGCCAAGGCCGCCCGCTCCACTCAGCAGGACACCAGAAGTCACCAAGTCCAGCACGCCATCGCCATTCACGTCCACAAGCTGAATTGCGCCCCCAATGTCTCCGAGTGCATACGTGGTACCGGGAGTAGCAAAAGTGCCATTGCAGTTGCCGTTGAAGACGTAGGCCAGTCCGTACGATTCGGTCACCACCGCATCGTTGCAACCATCGTTGTTGAGGTCCGCGATCGCTACGCTCAGGGCAAGTTCGGGTGGAAGACTTGGCGGGAAGTTGTTTGCGAAGAAAAGCTGCCCTGCAGTGAAAGTTCCTTTGCCGTTGTTCAAATATGCTTGCGCGCCGGCGTGTGGCCCTTGTTCCTGAGTGTCAGGGTCCACGACAATCAAATCCAACTTCCCGTCGCCGTTGAGGTCAGCTGCCGCCAACCAATAACCATCCGAAGGATTTGGGTCGCCTGTGTACAGAGCCGTTCCCAAATGGCCGCTGCCATCGCCGGGCAACACTGCGATTGGTCCGGTAGCCGTGGTTCCTATCATTCCAGCAGCAATGTCTACTTTGCCATCGCCCGTAAAGTCACCGGCCACAAGAAACAAAGGTGGGGCGGGGACAGCATACTGAGCCTCTGGCTGGAAGGTTCCGTCACCATTCCCAAGAAACACGCCAATCGTTGAGCTGTCTGCCTCCGTCACTACAAGGTCCAGCTTGCCATCGCCATTCAAATCTGTCGCAATCATCCATGCAGGTCCAACGCCTGCCGTCGGAAGAATCGTGGGCAGTTGTGAAGTGCCATCTCCGTTTCCGAAATAGAGCCAGATGCTGTTGTCTTGTCCGTTCGAGACAGCCCAGTCCAGCTTGCCGTCACCGTTAAAGTCGCCTGTGGCAACGGCGGTCGGGATCTGGCCGGTAAGCAGGCTCGGACGAAAGTCAAATCCGTTGGAAGCCAGGGTGGCTTGGCGGGAAGTATTCCAATCAGGTTGTGACCGTTGTCGCACCGTTGCGGCCTGCACGGACTGGTTCCCAAACAGCTTGGCTTCCAGTTCTTCTTCGCCCAGGCCTTCCGGCAACGGCCACCCGATCCCGGCTGCCACCGCCCTTTCCAGATACTCGTGGACCGTGCCCAGCCCCATTCCGCAACAGCGTGCGATCTGGCGCTGCCCCAACCCCAACTCGAACCTCAACCGCAGGACCTCTTTGACTTTCCGCATGGACTTTCTCCTGGCCGGCACCCTGTCCTCCTTCATTGATGGAGTTTTAATGCCGGGTGATTGTCCAGCGTCGCTTCACCTCCTGCTGCTCGTCTGTGGAAAACATTCCGCTCCAAGCCGAACGCCATTCCGCCAGGCGACAAAAACCGTTCGTCTTCCCAACGGAATCGGCGTTCACCTTCAGACCGGAATGCTGTTCGGAATCACAACGGAATCGTGTTCGGCTTCAGACCGGAATCGCGTTCACCTTCGACCGGATTCCCCACTTGGCCATTGGCGGCGTGTTTACGCCTGTGCTCGCAAAACACTCGAAATCGTTCTCACTCGTCGACTCGCTTGCGATCGGGATGGATCGGATACAGCGAAACTTCGAGCCGATGCGAAAGCAGGTAGAAGCCTGGCAGAGAAGTGAATTGACGGACGTTACGGCCAAGGTGGTCATCTACGAGGCATTTATCGAGGGCAAACTCGAAGCTCCAAAGCACCTCGCCCGTAGCGTCCATGACCTCTACTTCGAGCCGAAATACGAGGAATTCCGGCCGCGAACGATCTGGAGTCTCTCGAATGCGTTTACCTCCGCATTCAAAGAACTAGATCCCATTCCACAATTCAAGGCCACAGCGAAGCTGGGCGAATTCCTGGAAGACCGGTTATCACAGTCGTTCTAGCCCGCCACCTGGATGGAATTTCTGCGCACCACAGTGCCTTTCCCCCTCTCGGGGTGTCGAATACGGCACTCCTAAGTCCAGACGTTCTTATGGGAGGATAGATGCACATTTTAGGCGTGCCATGCCCGCGAACTCCCGACCGTTCGTCGTAGCGCGCAACAAGCGCATCGTGCCGAAGCAACGGAGCATCGAGCGGTTGTCGTCGGGGTATTCGATTCGAGAGTTCTACAACCATCCCAAGGCCGCTATTGGTATGTGGTCACTGCTCTTGAGGTGATACCGAGCGAGACACGCGGACGTAATCGTATTTGACTATCCGCGATTTTTTAGAGACCGCCGTCAGCGGTGCCAACTCCAGACGGGATTCCCTTTATCGTCGCGCAGGACGAGGGTGTCGGTACCCTTCACGACTTCGCGGGCGAGGATGAGGTCGGCTTCGCCCTGCTTGACTCTTGAGCCAGTGAGGCCGATTTCGTCCCCTTTGCTGAAACTCACGCCCATGTCGTCGAGAAAGGACTTGGGGCAGAGATACACGTCGGCGGTGTCCGTCCCGGTCTTCACCAGCAAGTGGGCACTCTCTTTCTCACTGCCTTTTAGAGGCAGTTTCACTTCCTCCACGGTGCCCTTCA
The DNA here is from genome assembly GCA_963785265.1 of uncultured Acidobacteriaceae bacterium. Lineage (GTDB taxonomy): Bacteria > Acidobacteriota > Terriglobia > Terriglobales > Acidobacteriaceae > Acidiflorens. The sequence continues at coordinate 303,620 of CAWAUN010000003.1, forward strand.
TCTTGGTCTCGGTATGGACGTCGTATTTGGGCGGGCTTGTTTCCGGGGCTTTTTGCGCAACGAGGGGCAGCGTACAGAGGAGTGCTACGGCCGGAAAGAGCGGCTTCCAGAAGCCCGACGGGTTGGTCTCACCTGAACGACGCATGGCTCCTCCTTCCTGCGGCGAAGATAGGATGAAGCCATAATTAGCGAACGGCCCTATGGTACTCCACTTTTCAACGTGTGGATCAGTACTTGTGGATTGCGGTTGGGTCTCGAATTCTGCTTGTTTGGTCGCGGATCTTTCCGGAACCGTGGGTCTCGGATCTTGTGGGGGATTTGAGGGGAAAAGGCGCGCAGTAGCGCGCCTTCTTGTGATGAGGGTTGTGTTGGCTTAGGCTGCAGCAGCGAGCGGTATATGCCCAAGCTGGGTCAGGAGCGTGTACTGATCGTAGTAGCAGGTGCCTGACACCGTTCTCCCCTTCTTGTCGAAGTGGCAGATCTCGCAGAACGGCAAAGACATCTTGCGTCCGGTGGGCTTCATTGAAGCGAATGGCCCGTCGTTTGTGCCGACCACGGTGAATCGAGCGATGACAATGTCCCCCGCGTCAATGTACTCGGGCTTGGTGATGCGGCCGTCGGAAAAGGCCTTCGCCCATCCTTCCGTCCATTCCCGGAATTTGTCCCGGCTGTTCAATGTAACGGCGCGAGCGTTGTCGGTGTAGGCGAGGCCCTCAACGGCGTTCTTGACGACCCCTGCGAAGTCGCGTTTGTTCCAGCTCTCGTGTGCGGAGCGGATCATTTCTACGTTCTTCGAAGCCATGCGTGTTCCTCCTTAAGTCTTAAAGAGCGCAAGGTCGGGCGAGCCACGCTTGGGCTCGCCCTTGGTGCGCGGTCATGGTTGTTTCAGGCAGCTTTGGTGGCTGCGATCTTGTGCGTTGTTGAGGTATCGACGTTGAAGGTCCGAACCACGGGGTCTGCGTCGAGGAGAGACCGTATCATCTCGTGGATGGCAGGGTACTGCTCCTGATGGTACCGCTCAGCATCTTCTTTGGTATTCCAGAAACTGATCGCTAGGACACGATTCGGTTCTGTATCAGATACCAAAAGGGTCTCATCCACAAACCCGGCTTGTTTCTTCAGAATCGGCAGTACCTTGTCGTTGATGGTGTTCGAGAGCTCTTTCGCCTTTCCCGATTTGGTGGTTACTTCGACAGTGCGTGTGAACATGGAAACACTCCTTTGCGCTTGTTTCTTGACAGGCGACAATTCGAGGCTACCGGTCGAAGCTGACCGGCTGCGGTGGTGGGTCACTGGGGTGGAGTCGGTCTTGCGACCAGCTGCTTGACCACCATGTATTCGGGCAGACACCGTCATCGGAGACGTGCGTGCGGTCTTATGAATTTCAACTGCCCGAAAGTCCTCGTGGGTCAGGGCCGCTTCGGAGCCGCTTTAGGGGCCGCTTTATAAGAGAAGGCGACAGAAGTTTTGGCGGTGGCCAATGCGGACAGTTCGAAGCCTAGGCGCGGAGGGGGTCCTTGTCAATGACCACTTTTGGTGCAGTGCTGCGGGCTTGGTTCTTTGAAGTCACGACGGTACAACCGGGGCGTATACTCAGGTTTCTTGATCACGAAGACCCATCGTTGCGGCTAGACCACAACCCTGCGGCTTAGCGAGTAAGCTGCCTTCCGGCGAACCGGTCAAGGAAGGGACGTTTATATCTTGCATCTCTACGCTTAGAGAAACTCATGCGCTCAACCCAACGCCCTACAAGAAGGACCGATCATGCGTTCTGATCGTATAAACAGGGCTTTGGTCAATATCCCGAATCGCTTCATGTTGTGCCGACTAGTCTCAGTGGCAACACGGAAATACCATGACCCTGATAGGCGGGTTCAAGACGTCATCAACGATGTAATTGGGTGGTTCGCCGATGCAGAATTCGCGACGCAGCAATTGAGGATTCCTGCGGACCTTGAGACGAAACTCCCCGCCGTATAGCTGTATCGGCGAAAATCAGAGGTGGACCCCTTTTAGGCTTCAACCGGGCGTTTAACGCGACAGCTCTCGGGCGGAAGCTTCGGTCATTGTCAAAGCACCTTTTGCTCCATGCGGGAAGGCGCTGAAAGGGATTCGGCTTGGCTCTTGACGACATTACGAAACTCATGGATGCCGGGAAGGGTTATCTCACCTACAACGAGGTGAATGACCTGATTCCCCATGACGTCCATTCCCCGGAGGACCTGGACGACCTGCTCACCACCATCGGCACGCAGGGCATTGACGTGCTTGAGGGCGAGCCCAAGCTATCTTCCGCGGCGTTGAAAAATAAGTTTAAGGAAGAAGTGGAGCCCGGCGAGGTGATCGGACTCGTTCCGCCCCCAGGCGCTCTTGAAAAGACCAACGATCCGGTGCGCATCTACCTGCGCGAGATGGGCACAGTGCCTCTGCTCACCCGCGAAGGGGAAGTGGACATTGCCAAGCGCATCGAGCGCGGACAGCTGCGCGTGCTGAAGGCGCTTTCACGCTCGCCTATTGTGATCCGTCAGATGTTGGCCATCGCCGAGGATTTGAAGCGTGGCGTCCGCCCGATTAAGGAAATTGTCGTCTTCGATGAGGAAGAGATGACCGAGGAGATCCTGCAGAATCGCGTCAAGGACATTACGCACCGCATCGACGAGCTACAGAAGCATTACAAAAGAGCCAGCCAGCTAGCCGAACGACTACCGACCATCCCGGCAAAAAAGAAAGCACGCGAATACCGCCGCTGCCGATGTGGCCTGGGCCGCGAGATGGTTCGGATTTCGCTCATCATCCGCAACCTAGGTCTAACCAACTTCGAGCGCGAACGCCTGATCGATCGGGTGAATAAGACCGTGGACATCATGCGCTCGCTCGACCGGCAGGTCAGCAACCTGGAGAGGAAGATTGAGAGCACGCGCAGCGAAGAACTCAAGACAGATTACCGCAAGACCCAGCGGCGGCATCGCGCCGACCTGGAAAGGTTGGAGTGCGATGCCGGAGTGGCCTTTAAGGAGCTGCACCGCACCCAGCGCGAAATGATCCAGGGTGAGATGGACAGGGAGCAGGCCAAGCATGAGCTCATCGAGGCCAACCTGCGCCTCGTAGTGTCGATGGCCAAGAAGTACCCCAACCGCGGGCTGCAGTTCCTCGACCTGATCCAGGAGGGCAACGTCGGCCTGATGAAGGGAGTGGACAAGTTCGACTACCGCCGCGGCTACAAGTTTTCCACCTACGCCACGTGGTGGATTCGCCAGGCAATCACCCGAGCCATTGCCGACCAGGCGCGCACCATCCGCCTCCCGGTGCACATGGTCGAGATCGTCAACAAGCTGATTCGCATCTCGCGGCAACTGGTCCAGCAGCTGGGCCGCGAACCCACGTCGGCAGAGATTGCTAAGCACATGGACATTCCTGCGGCCAAAGTGCGCAAGGTGCTCAAAATCATGCAGGCACCGATCTCGCTGGAGACGCCGATCGGCGATGAGGGGGATTCCCACCTCGGCGACTTCATCGAAAACCGCGCCTTGGTCTCGCCGGCCGAGGCCGTCATCGACGTGAAGCTGAAAGAACAGACGGCGCGCGTGCTGCACACCCTGACTCCGCGCGAGGAGAAGATCATGAAGATGCGCTTTGGTCTGGAGGACGGCTCGGAGCACACGCTGGAGGAGGTTGGCCTAGAGTTCGCTGTCACCCGCGAGCGTATTCGCCAGATCGAAGCGAAGGCGCTGCGCAAGCTGCGGCACCCGTTGCGCTCCCGCAAGCTCAGGTCATTTCTCGACGACGTGAATGAATGACGCACACTGGGGACTATCACAAATCATGTGCTCGACTCCGTTCAGGCCGCCACGGAATCAATAGAAAGCTTCCGTAGGAGCTTGAAATCGTCAAGCATCTTGCCAGTCCCCAGAACAACGCAGCACAGCGGGTCATCGGCAATCGAGACAGGAAGTCCTGTTTCTTCTCGGATGCGCCTATCCAGGTCCTTCAAGAGCGCGCCACCGCCAGTGAGCACGATGCCGCGGTCGCTGATGTCAGCTGAGAGCTCGGGCGGTATGCGCTCTAGCCCCACACGAATGGCGTTCATGAGGGTCGACACCCATTCACTCAATGCCTCGCGGACTTCACTGTCATTCAGAATGATAGTCTTGGGTACCCCTTCAATCAGGTTGCGGCCCTTGATTTCCATCGTCAGCGGCTTCTCCAGCGGGAACGCACTTCCGATTTCAATCTTGATCTGCTCGGCGGTGCGTTCGCCAATCAGCAAGTTATATTTTCGCTTCACGTAAGTCATGATGGCTTCGTCCATTTGGTTTCCTGCCATACGCAAAGAACGGGCGTAGACGATGCCACTCAGAGAGATCACCGCAATATCCGTGGTACCTCCCCCAATATCGATGATCATGCTTCCGGTGGGTTCACTGGTGGGAAGCCCGGCACCAATCGCCGCCACCATGGCCTGGTCCACCAGATAGACCTCGCTGGCTTTCGCACGGTAAGCTGAGTCCATGACCGCACGTCGTTCCACCTGCGTGATCTCCGCGGGCACACCAATCACAATGCGCGGGTGCACCAACATCTTGCGATTGTGCGCTTTCTGGATAAAGTAATTCAACATCTTCTCGGTCACTTTGAAATCGGCAATGACCCCGTCTTTCAACGGCCGAATTGCAACTATGTGGCCCGGTGTACGGCCCAGCATTTCCTTGGCCTCTCTTCCCACCGCTTCCACCTCACCGCTGTTCTTGTTAATGGCTACGATGGACGGCTCGTTCACCACGATGCCCTTGCCACGAACATAAACGAGTGTGTTGGCGGTTCCCAGATCGATGGCCAGGTCGCTTGAGAAAAGGCTAAAGAGCGGCCTTAGGTTGCGCCCGCGCGACGCGCCGGGATAAAAACCACGAGGTGACATACGGATGCTTCTTTCTAAGCTGAGTGATCAAAAACAGGATCATCCACCGAAGTTCCTCAGCCTCAGTCCTCGTCGGCCAAATCCAGTCCACCCCAAGAGTGGCCTTCAGTTGGGGGTCAGCCTCTTGTTCCTGCATGATGCTATTGATCACGTGCGGATAGGGTTCGAACCAGCAGGACAAACGGAAGGATCGCAAAATCGATGGATCACCATCCCAAGCCAAAAACAGCTTACTGCGATTGTATATGTCAATTGTTGCGGGCGGAGTTTTGTCGAAAACTAGCTTTCCCCGGTCACCCGCCAGCTGTCCGTTACTCGGAATTTATTCTGCGAGTTGGGTGCGCTCGCTCGGCACTTGGCTGCAGTTCTGCGAAGCGGTCCAGAAGTTTGCTTCGAGGAAGTTCAACCTCACGGCATCCAACATTCGGAGACATTGCCACGGGTGTGTTTACCCCGGTGCTCGCGAAACACTCAAAATCGTTCTCACTCGTCGACTGCATCTCGGTAAGTGTGGATCGAATGCAGCGAAACTTCGAGCCGATGCGAAAGCAGGTGGAGACCTGGCAGCAGAGTGAATTGACGGACGTCACGGCGAAGGTGGTCATCTCCGAAGCATTCGTCGAGGGCAGACTGGAAGCTCCCAAGCATCTTGCGCGAACCGTGCACGACTTTACTTCGAAGGGAAGTACGAGGAGTTCAAGCCAAGGACAATCTGGAGTCTCTCGAATGCATTTACTTCCGTATCCAAGGAACTGGACCCGATTCCGCAGTTCAAGGCGACAGCGAAGCTGGGCGAATACCTCGAAGCCCGGTTCTCAGAATCGTTCTAGGCAAGATTGTAGTGTTGCGATGAACCAAGGACTTTTCTGAGAGTGGTTGTCGACTTGCGGATTCCGGTGATTAGCTAAAGAACAATCCGGCTTAAATCTTAAACTTCGCGAATTGTGCGAGCTCGCTCGTTAATGTGTACGAAAAAGTCGAGAAGACTTAGAAGACTGTCCCATTTCCCGAAAGCACCCCAACAACTGTTATTCCAACAAGTCCAAAGCCTCGCCGGCTCTTCGAATTAAGCTATTCTCAGTAGCAGTTACGGCGACGAATTCGAATCCGCAGCGACTACCGGAGCGGCCGCGAAGAAATGCCCTGAGCTTCAGCGAAACACTGTCCGGTGGGATAGGAAATTCCAAACTCACCAATGTACTCGCCGTCCAAGAACCGCTTACGAGCAATCCCCCAAGCCCCACTACACTGATATCAAGAGCGCGGCCAACCACGACGGTCGCATCATCGCCGGTAAGAATAAGTGGTCCATCGAAAGAAAATCGCGGGTGTCGCCGGACGTCGCCGTCCTGGTCCTGCTTCTCGCGACGGTGCATAACGTCAGCTTACATCCCAGGTGTGGAGATTGCGGGCAGAATCTGAATGCGTTTCCGAAAACCGAACAAGGCGATTCAGTTAGAGCTCGTACTTCGGAAGAATTTGGCTTCTTACATCCTTGCTAGTGTTGCAATTTGCAACAGTAGGGCGACTGATGACACCCTAGATTCCGTGAATCCAGCTAGTTACTTGTGAGCTATTCACGCCGAACTAGACTGTGCTCAAAGTGGGTCGCCGTCGAAGATGTGGGGAGTACGGCATGCAGTCGCAGTTAGCAGAGGACGAAGTGGCACGGTTGAAAGCGTTATTCGATTGCCACATCCTTGACACACCGAGAGAAGAAGTATTCGACCACGTCACTAATCTTGCCGCCTACCTCTGCGGTACTCCCATTAGCCTAATCGGATTCATCGACGCAACCCGCCAATGGTTCAAGTCAGCGGTGGGCTGGGATGCGTCCGAGATTCCTCGCGACCAGTCATTCTGTTCTGAGACTCTGCGGGAACATAGCCTCCTCCTGATCGAAGACACGACGAAGGATAGACGGTTTGCTGGTGGTCCGCTGGTGACCCGAGCCGGCATTCGCTTTTATGCCGGCGCCCCTGTGCTCACGCGAGAGGGATATGCACTGGGCACACTTTGCGTGATGGATACTGTGCCCCGGGCATTGCCAGACGGGCACAAGAACGCACTACTCGCTCTTGCGAATCTCGTGGCGGCCCAGTTGGCGGCGCGCCGTGCAGCCCCGAGAGCTGTGACAAGTCCGCAAATGAATCGAAATGCGCTGCTGTTTGACCAGAACGTAGCTGGCTTCTACCGGTGTGAGCCCGACGGCCACCTACTGGATTGCAACATGACCCTCGTACGAATCTTGGGGTATGCCTCGCGGGAGGAGGTATTGCAGTGCAACGCTTCGGACTTTTACTTCTCCCCGGACGATCGTGCAAGTTTCCTGGGAAAATTTGGAGAGCAAAGAGGTCTGTTCAATTTCGAGTGCCGTTTGCGCAAGAAGGATGGGACCCCGGTCTGGGTGCTGGAGAACGTGTTCACTGCCGTCGATACAAAAGGGGAGGTGACCATACTCGAGGGCACCATGGTGGACGTCTCGGAGCACAAGCGCACCGAGCAGGCGCTTCAGGACAGCCAAGAGCGCCTACAGGGCATAATCGGCTCTGCGATGGATGCCATACTCACGGTCGATGGCAATCAGCGGATTGTGGTATTCAACCACGCCGCAGAAGAAATCTTCCGTTGCCAAGCGGCGGACGCGATCGGCCGGCCTCTCGATAAGTACATCCCAGCGAGATTCCGCGAAGCTCACCGGCAACATATCCAGGAGTTCGGGCGTACAGGTGTTTCCGGCCGCTCGATGTACTCGCCGGGCACACTGTGGGGAGTTCGATCCAACGGGGAAGAATTCCCGATTGAAGCGACCATCTCGCAAACCAAAACTGCGAACGAGAAGCTCTGCACCGTCATACTCCGAGACATCAGTGTTCGCAAGCGCGCTGAGGATGATTTGCGCCAGGCACAGAAGATGGAAGTCCTTGGACAACTGGCAGGAGGAATCGCGCACGAATTCAACAATTATTTGAGCATCATTCTTGGATACAGCGATCACCTCGAAACAAAAGTGGGAGAAGACGAATCGCTGCGTCGCGAGTTCGCCGAAATCAAGAACGCGACCCAGAAGGCAGCGTCATTGACCCGGCAATTGCTCGCTTTCAGCCGGAAGCAGGTGATCGAACCCAGTGTATTGGATCTCAATGCTGCCATTTGGGAGACGCATAAGCTTTTGCGTCGCCTCATCCCAGCCAACATCGACGTCGTTCCTGTCTTGCAACCGGATTTGGGCAAGGTGAAAGGCGACCCTGCACAGATTCAGCAGATCCTGATTAATCTGGTAGTCAATGCCCGTGATGCAATGCCACAGGGTGGAAAGGTGACGATCGAGACCTCCGAGGTAGAACTCGACCAGGAGTTCGCCAGTCGCAATCTTGAAGTGCAGCCTGGTAGATACGTCATGCTGTCCGTCAGCGATACCGGACAAGGCATGGATGCTGATACCGCCTCTCGCATCTTTGAGCCTTTCTTCACCACCAAGACGCAAGGTAAAGGCGCCGGGTTAGGGTTGTCCACGACTTACGGCATCGTCAAGCAGAGTGGCGGACACGTTACAGTAGCGAGCGTGCTGGGCACAGGTTCAACTTTTCGTGTTTACATTCCCGCGCTGGCCGCGTCGGACCACGGCGGTACCGGGAATGGTCGTTCGGAGTTGGTACAGCCTGGAATCGAAACCATCCTTGTGGCCGAAGATGACTCGGCGCTGCGCAGGCTGATACGCATGACGCTCGAGCAAAATGGCTACAAGGTGCTGGAAGCCAAAGATGGTCAGGAAGCCTTCTCGATCTGCGAACGTTATGCTGGGCCGATCGGCTTGATTGTGACTGACCTGATGATGCCACGCGTAACGGGTCTCCAATTGAAAGAAAAAGTGGTTGCGTTGCGCCCCGAGACGAAGTTTCTACTAATCTCGGGATATCCTGACGATTCGGTGAACAAACTTGCGGAGCCTGCAGCGAATGCGGATTTTCTGGAGAAACCCTTCCGCCCTGGCGAACTCGTGCTGAAGGTCCGCGAACTCTTGAACGCGGAGTCTGAAGAGCAGAAACCAGGAGTTCGACCCGAAGGTTCCCTCGACGTGGGAACTTGAAGAACTGAAAATATCGGCGGGCAAGGGCGGCGGGAACGGCAGTAGGGTGCCGCTCGAGAGTCCTTCTTCTTTTCGGAAGCATTGTCTCAGGCGTGTTTACCCCGGTCCTTGCGAAACACTCGAAATCGTTCTCGCTTATCGACCGCATCTCGGTGGGTGTGGACCGAATGCAACGCAACTTCGAGCCGATGCGAAAGCAGGTGGAAGCCTGGCAGAGAAGCGAATTGATTGATATCACAGCGAAGGTGGTGATCTACGAAGCATTCGTCGAGGGCAGACTCGAAGCCCCCAAACACCTCGCTCGCACCGTGCATGACCTGTACTTCGAGCCGAGGTACGAGGACTTCCGGCCGCGAACGATCTGGAGTCTTTCGAACGCGTTTACATCCGCGTTCAAGGAACTCGAGCCAATCCCACAATTCAAGGCCACAGCTAAGCTGGGCGAGTTCCTTGAGGCGCGGTTCCCACAATCGTTCTAGCTTGTCGGGCGGTGTCGGCCGACCGCCCCTTTTTACCCAGCGAGCATCGCGCGGAAGATCGAGGCTTCCCCCGAACTGACTTCCCAGAAGCCTGTTTCCGGCTGGCGACGATCCGGACAGAATCGTCGCACTTGGCTGTAAATAGGGGCATCCTTACGCATCCTTGGGGGAAGAAGAGTCGGACTTCAGAGTTCCGACAAGTCTTTCGATGCGGGAGCGTAGCGACGCAGAAGTGTAATGGAAACTACCAGTACAAGGATCAGCAGACCCAACAAACCAAGTTCAATCATCGAAGAGTGGAAAATGGCGCTTGAGCCTTCGGTCGCCCATGCACCTTCTTTCGTGAGCGTGGCTGCTTCCAGGGTAATCACCAAAACGCGGCGAATTGAGGCAATCAGTCCGACGATCAGAAAGGGTTCCGTAACCAGAACATGGGAGCGAATGGAGATACGTACTGTATGCAGAATCTCCACCAGCATCAGCACAATGAGGAGTTGGTTCAATACCCTCAGAGTCTGGGCTGCAACCGTCCAATGACTGAGACCGATCCACAGTATTTGGCCCGCGGTTGCGATGGTCACAAAGGCCGTGACAGCCAGCAACGCTGCGAGAACGGAGTAGATGACTATCTCGGTCTTGCCCAGATAGTAGTCAAAGTGGTGGCGTAATCTGTCCTCGACCATATCAGACTCAAGTTTGAAATCGAAATACGAATTGGTATCGCTGTGAAGGGGAGCGCGGACATAAGTGTCCGCGCTCCAAACCCCTTCTTTTCCCTTCTTTGCCGTCTCGGTAGCCTGTTTCAGAGCGTCCTCCAGCACTCTCTCTGCCCTGAAAGCAAGTTAGCGCGAGCGGTGATCTCCGTGCTCTTCCACGGGGTGGCGTCCTTCGCGCGCGGCTGTGCGCTCACGCTCGGTGCACTCGTGCAGCACGTGCTGCTCGGGCAACCGCTCGCCCGCACTATATCGCGGGAGAGCGTAGGGATGAACGTACTCCCGCCGGTTGATCCAGGTTCGCCGCCAGGGAGCGTTGTTGATAAATACTACGTGCGCGCCCCAGTCGAAGCGGCAATATCCCCAGCCCCACGGGCGAAAGAAATCGCCAATGGTCACGAAGAAGCCGAAGCGGATCACACCGCCGACCACGATCCCGGGTGCCGGTGGGAAGAAAACAATTGCCGGGTCATAGTACGGCACCGGGATGAATGCCGGATGCACGGGCACGATCGTGATGTACGGCCCACCGCTGACGATGATCTGGGCGTTGCTCCGCAGATATCCGTAATCCCTGGCCTTCTTGCGCTCTCTTTGCACTGCATCCATCACGTCCTGCTGCTGCGACAGAAATGCGTTGCCGAGATCGGTGGTCCAGCTTATACATTGGCCATCATCTCCAGTACCGAGGGGAATGGCAGGAGCGCCTGCACGCTGGGATCCCACGGAAGATGATCCGCCTGGATCGCGTCGGCCAGGGCTTGCCCGGTGAGGTAGTGGTGCTGATCGGCCCAGCGCGCCGCATCCGGAATCTGGTCGGAATACGTCGCGGCCGCAAGCACCTGCGCCAGGAGCGAATCCGGATACAGCGCAATGCGCGCTACCAGCTTGTCGAGTTGCCCAGGCGTGAACGACGGCGCAGCCGTGTCCTGCGCAAAACTAAGAACGGGGACCACTGCTAAACCCACCAGAACTGCCAGCATCAGAATTGCTTTTTTGGTCTTCATACAATCCTCCCAAATTAGGTCGTCAATTAGGCTGACGAAAATTAGGTACACGAACCTCGATTCATTGATTGGCTACCAGTAGGTGATTCTCGACCGAGAACACCCCGGTTACCTCGCGCGCTCGCGTCTCGGCAATCTGCTTGTCCATCGCGCTATCCACAACCCCGTACAGCTTTACATTTCCGTTTTCAACCACAATGCGGATGGGAGCCTGTGGATCCAGCGAATATTTCTGGAGCGCGGGATCATGGTAGATCGCCATTGCCGTGCGTACGCGCAACTCGTCATCAAATTCAGAGAGTGGCAGGACGTTAATTTCGTCCTTCACGTCACGTACGCCAGGAGTGTCCTCCACAATGCCGAGGGCGGAAGCCTTATCCGGATCGCTCCGGGCCTCGCCGGAGATGGTTACGACGCCATCTCTCACGTCTACTTCGAAATTGTTGAATGTGATCCCGTAGCCAATGCGGTCGTAGCGAAGCCGATTGGCAATGGTCTCGCGCAGTTCCTGATCCGAAACCGGGACAATCGGTTGCACCGCGATGAAATCGCGCACGCCCTCAATTCCGTGGTGCTTGCGCGCTAGGTGCTCCGCATCCATCTTTTCGCGATAGGTCTCAACCGAGCCTTGCAACAGCGCGACTCGATCGTCAACCGCGACGGTGACGTTGCGGAACTCCAGGCGGTTGCTGAAATCTTGCTGCAGTTGCTGAGTAAGAACGGCGTCCTTACCCGCCGCAGTTGTAGTTCCTCCATCGCTCCCCAGCGCGGAGCCAGAAATCCCCAGCAAGAGCGCGAGTAGGAAGAACCAGAAGAATCGTTTTACGTTCCTCATATTCATACCTCCATGCTAGAAATTCCCTTTCTTGAGCTTCCAGGGGGCTTGTTACCACGGCCTTGCCCAGCCTGGTTTTTTCGATCTGGATAGATGCACGACGGCAGGAAAAAGTTTCCATGATCTTAGTCGATTGATAGCAGATTTTATTAGTGTATTGATGTAATACGTGTCGAATGCCACATATCAAAGCAAATTACTGATAATACGGCATGTAGTAAAACGTTCGCCAATGCGATCCGGTGGTGATTTCTGCTCCGTGTCGGAGCAAGAGGAATTCTCGCCACCGATTGCGGCAAGCGGGCCACATGGCATTGGTTGGGCTACCCAGGAAGGAAGGCAAGAACAGCGGCAAGGCGGCATCGTCATTGATGAAGGCGACGATACAGGCAAGCACGATTGCTAGCGCTAGCGTGACGCCCAGACGACGGATTATGAGGTCAAGTTTCACAGGATGACCTGCGGGTATTTCCTAACAAGAATGGCGCAGGGGACGAGAGATGCAAGTTACGTAGGTGACTGCTTAGACGCGGTGCGAGCAGCCGGATTTGGCCCGAGCGGTTCGCACTTGTGTTGGTGAGTCTTGGGACTGATTCAGTGCACGAAAAGGCTCTTGTTTTCAAAACACAGTCTAATAAAAGAAAGTATGCGCGGAAAAGACGAGCCGCAGTTGGAAGTGTTCAGCTACGTAAGCCCTGAGCGGAGAGTACCCAGGACCACCCCTTGCGCCCTCTTCGTGTCACGACGGGTGAGGCGCTAAAGGAAATACAACCACGGTTCAACAGGCTGTACGCCAAAACCGGGCGACCGTTGATCGCGCCGGAGAAGTTGTTGCGGGCACTCTTGCTGCAAGCTCTCTACTCGGTGCGCAGCGAACGGCTGTTGATGGAACAGCTCGACTATCGACATTTTGCGTAAACTGTTGGACGGACCTACTATTTCACTTCGCCTATGGCGGAACGGGCTCGAAAACAGGAGGACTGCGATGTCGCAAATGCAACGCATGGCAGTGGTTGGACTGTGCTTCCTATCAAGCGTGAGCACTAGTTTTGGGCAGAACCAGGCACCGCCGCGAACTGTCGATGTGGCCCCACCTATTGCTGCAACACCTGCGGCGAACCCGGCGGATGTTGCTTCTCCTGACGCTATCATCGCGGCTGCTTACGACGTTATCTCAGGCCCTGCCGGTCAAAAACGGGATTGGAATCGCATGCTTTCGTTTTTCTATCCTGGTGCGCGGCTAATCCGCACCGTTCCTAAGAAGGAGGGCGGCATGGCCGCGACTTCCTTCAGCACACAGGACTATATCGATCACGCTAGCGTTTACTTCGAAAAGAATGGCTTCTCGGAAAGAGAAATTGCGCGGCGCACTGAACACTGGGGCAACATCCTGCAGGCGTTTAGCACCTATGAATCGAAACGTGACGCGAAGGACACCACGCCTTTCGCGCGGGGAATCAACAGTTTTCAACTGTTTTACGATGGAACGCGCTGGTGGATACTCACTATTTACTGGCAGGAAGAAAGGCCAGAGAATCCTCTGCCAGCGGAATTCCTGCCACATTCCCGGTGAATTGAGCACCACTATTCCCGGATCTCGCGCAACCCCAGTTCTTTCGTCAGCCATTCACGACGATCGTGACATGACTGAGCATCGTTGAACTCGTGGCTGGTGAAGTACCAGTGTTGCTCCTTTGGGCCGCCGACCGCTTTGTAGTATTCATCCGCGGAATGCTTGCTGATGTACATGTCGTGTGTTGCCCACTGGAAATAAATCTTAGCAGGCCCAGTGTTCGCCACGAAGTGCTCTGGATTGTAGGGCTCGATCACGGCTGCGTATTTCTGGAATTCATTCCTTGGCGTCGAAGCGCGCTGCACCTCAGCGTAAAAACTGTCATCGTCGTAATTCGTCAGCGACGGCAGGCCACCCATCAGCACGAACATCTTGATCCGCTTCTCTACCGCGGCTAGCGGCCCGCCCCAGGTCGCGCCCAGCGAGTGGCCGACGTATCCAACGCGCTTGGGGTCTACATCCTTGCGCGCCACCAGCACGTCCACCGCGCGGCGCAGGTCCACCACCATCTGGATGTGGTTATCACGTTCGGCTTCGGCGGTATGGTTTGGAGCTGGCGGCGGCACCTCCGGCCGCCAGTACGGCGCGTCGATCATGATGCAGATTGCGCCGCGCTTGGCCATTTCCACCCCTTCTGACAGAAACTCGCCCCTGTTTCCTTGTCCCCAATGCATGTACAGGATCCCGCCGAACGGTCCCTTGCCCGGCGGGACGACGATGTAACCCGGCACACGTCCGATCTTAGGTGAGTCGTACGAGATCTCGGTTACTTGCGTCGTCTCGACCTCTTCTGTCTTGCCCATCTTTACATTTAGCGGCTTACTGGCGTCGTAGGCGAAGACCTTAGCAGGATCGAGGGCAGGTGGATTCTGTGCAGCAACGGATACCGCGAAAAGGAGGAAGGAGAGTAGCATTCGCATGGATGACCTCCGAACAGTTCACGTAATCATTTCTCATTTTAGCAACGTTGTGAACAGACGAGAGCGGCATACAATGGGCACGGTCTATGGAGTCAAAAAGGAAAGTCGCGGCTTACGCTGTTCTCGGTGGGAGGATCTTATGAGGATCAAACTTATTTTGTTGCCGTCACTTGTGAACTTGATCCTTTCAATTTGCACTGCGGCTCAGTCTCCGTCGTCGGATCAGGACAAAGTTAAGGCATTCTTCGATCAGGTAAACCGGCCTGTGGTTTACAGCATTCCTGCGATGGGCCAAGTTAAGGTCAAGAGAGATATCGCATACAAAAAGGATGCGAGTGCCGATTTCCTCCGGATGGATCTGTACATCCCTGCGGACACAAAGGGCGTTCTCCCGGTTGTCATCCTCTTTCATGGGGGCGTTTACTCGGATGTGCCGCTGAAACCCAAGGACTGGGGATTTTACAAGTCTTGGGGGAGGCTGATTGCGGCTTCGGGAATGGCGGCCGTTACGTTCAATCAACGTCTGGGATTCCCTGATCCTAACCTGCAGCAGGCTTCGCAAGACGTAGAGGACCTGATTGGCTTCGTTCGCGCACACTCCGACGATTGGGGCTTGGACCGAGACCGTATTTGCCTTGCGGCCTACTCCGCGGGTGGGCCGATGCTCAGCATGGCCATGCGCGATGCGCCGCCATACATCCGATGCCTAGTTGCGTTTTACCCTTTCCTGGACATACAACAATCAGCGCTCCACAGGAAGTTTCTATCTGAGCAACAATTGAAGGAGTTCTCCCCGATCACTTACCTCGATCACGGTGCCGCGAAGTTGCCACCGATGTTCGTCGCGAGAGCAGGAAGGGATCAGATTCCAGATCTGGAACCGGCCCTCGATCGTTTCGTCGCGGAAGCGGTCTACCGCAACATTGCTTTGGACTTCATGAACCATCCTCTCGGCGTGCACGGCTTTGATAACCAGAACGACGATGCCCGGTCGCGCGAGATCGTTAGGGCTGCTATCGAATTTTTTAAGACGCATCTGGCTGAGCCCTAGCCCAAGTTCAATGCTGAAGACTCCAGTCTTGGGAGTGCTCCGTCTAAAGAGGTCGTGCCGTAAGTTGGTGATTTCTGGGCCGTCGAAAAGCGCACGCAGTTGCTCGTAGCCTTTGCCATGGCGTTCAAGTGCGCCCGCGCATCGATTTAGGCTGCGCGACCTTCAGGTTTGGGCTCCTGAGTGGTCAAATAGCAGGCCGCCGCAAAGAAGCAACAACGCGGCTGCGCCGATCATTTCGTTGCCTATAAAGAATCCCATCATGCTGGCATCAACTCCCGCCTCAAGCAGCACGGCCAGACCGCAGAGTAGAACGTAAGCGTCAGAGCAAACACACGGTTGACGGATTCAATCCGCAGCTAGCCTGACTTCGCCGACGCTTGACCAGCAAATTCTCAGGCCCTCAGTCTTCGTTCCTTCGTCGAGGGCGGATTACTGCCGGTCCGTGCCGACAGCTTCCCTAGTCGGTTTTGGCATTCGGAGGGAGCCCCATACGCCGAACCAAATCGCCGAAGCGCTGGTCCGAACGCAGTACGTCGAAAGCGGGATCGACATTCAAAAGAGTCCCGAGAGCTCGTCGTTCTTCATAGTTGCGGTCGAGCGATTCCAAGGCTTTTCGTGAGTCTCCCAGCCGTGCATAAATTTGCGGAGCGTCGAACTCGCCGATATTGCCCACGAGTTTTTGGTTCGACTGCAGAAGTTGCCGCCAGAATCCGCTGGCTCCCTCGGCCGCCAAAGCCTTTCTGAGGGCAATTTCGTCCGGTGCGGCAGCTTTGACCGTGCGATCGTCGCCTGAAAGCAGCCGTGCCCTGGTCAATTCGCCGATGGCATTCTCATACTGCCCGGTCTGGGAATACAGCCACGCTAAGTGGTAGTGAGTTACAAAGAAATCGGGATTTAATTCGATCGCCTTCTTGAATTGTGCTTCAGCCTCGTCATATCTACGAGCGTAGAAATAAGTCAGTCCAAAGACGGTATTGTAGATTGGCGAAAATGGATCCAGCTCCAGGGCTTTCTTCATTTCGGCGATGGCATCTTCTGACTGCCCCCGCGGCATTAAATAAGACAGCGCATAGCGAAAGTGCCCCTCGGCATAGTTCGGGTTGAGTTCAAGCGCCCGCTTGAACTCCTGCTCCGCGCCCGGCCAGTCGTATTCGAAGTCCGCTTTTTCGGCTCCCAGCGCGGCATGGGCTTCGGCAAGGTCGCCGTCCAGTTCTAGAGCCCGGGAGGCAGCGGCCTTGGCCTTCGGCTCGAAGTCCTGCGGGGATCGAATCGCGTTCGCGAGATAGGAGTCAGCAAGCCCGGCATAGCCCAGGGCAAAGCCGGGATCTTTATCGATGGCACGTTGAAAATACTCCGTGCTCTTATCGATCTCCGCGTAAGTTCGCTGGTTCAGGTAAAAACGGCCTTTGAGGTAAAGCTCGTAAGCCTCTGGGTTTGGGGCGTACTTATTGGCCAATCGGCCGCCAAAAGGCGGCGCCAGTTTCACCTGCACCTGTTGTGCGATGGCTCTGCCTAACTCGTTTTGCAGCGCGAGAAGGCCCCCGGTTTCGCGGTCGTAGTTGTGCGCCCACAGATGGACTTGATCCTTGACTCGAATCAGTTGCGCGCTAATGCGAGCGACACTTCCTTCTCGCCGGACGCTTCCTTCGAGGATGTAGTCGACACCCAGTTCACGCCCGATTTGCGCGATCGTCTTGGTGGTGTGTTTGTAGGACGCGGCGGACGTTCGCGCGATCACGCCAAGCCGTTCTGGATTGAGTTCGCCGAGGTCGGTAATGGTCTCTTCCGTCAGACCGTCGCTGAAGTACTCCTGCTCCGGGTCATTGCCCAGGTTGGCGAAGGGCAGAACCGCCAGCATTACTCGGTGTTCGGAGGCGGCCTGCGATCGGGTTCGTAGGCGGAGGACATAAATGACGGCGGCGAGAGCCACGACCATCAGGACTGCCAGCGAAACAACCCACGGCCATGAACTCGACGAGGGTCGTCGTTCTTGTCGGGTTGCCAGAGGGGCGGGCGCTTCTTGAGAGATTGCTTTTGAGGATTCAGGTTTCTTGCTACCACCTTCCTGGTCCGGTACTTCGGCCGCGGTTACCGCCGCTATAAACCGATATCCCTTACCCGTTACTGTTTGTACGAAGACTGGATTCTCGGGATCATCTTTTAGGGCCCGGCGAATCTTGCGGATGGCCCCGTTGATGCTGCTATCGGTATCGAGGAAGACATCCTTCCCCCAGATCTTTCCGATGATGTCTTCCCGGGTGACGAGTTGCCCTCTGCGCTCGACGAGCAGGAACAAGATGTCTAGGGGAATTCGCTCCAGCTTCAGAGCACGGCCGGCGCGGCGCAGTTCGTAGGAGTTGCGATCAAGTTCAAGACCGTCTCCGAATTTCACCACGTCCGCGGGCATATCTCCATCCCAAACTGAAGAGAGCCATATTCTACAGGGACTCGATCCGGCAGCGACAACGGCCACCTTTTCATTAGCTTACGAGGTCACGAAAAAATCAGCGAACCGTCAGGCGTGCGCCATTGCCAATCCTGCCGGGTTCCGGCAATCTGCCGCTCGAACGGGACGACTGAGGTCTTACGGCCCAGACGATCGATCTTCTGAGGAGACAAGAAAATGAAAACCTGTTTCTGCAAAGGCATGTTCTGTAAACGAACGTTCTGCAAAGGAACATTGGCGGCAGCAGTAGCCTACCTAACACTCGTGGCAGCATCCACGGCGCACGCTGCGGCGTGCTCGAACACCTCGCTAAAAGGCACGTACGGCCAAACCATCTCCGGCCAACTCCTGCCTGGGTCCGGCGTCGTGCTGCCCCAAAACGGAGTCGCGATGACCACTTTCGACGGAAAAGGAACCTTCACGCAAGTAGATTTCGTCGTAATTAACGGCTCTCCAACTTCAATGGGTTTTGCTTCCGAAACCGGCACCTATGCGATCAACTCCGACTGCACCGGGACCGCCACCATTAATTACCAGAACGGGAGTTGGATTGATCTGGAGCTCGTGGTTGTCAACCAAGGACGTGAGTTTCGCACGGTTGTGTCAGCTCTGAACATGGGCGGGAACGCGGTGCCAGCGAATATCGGCAGCAGTGGAGTGAAAGTAGGAAACGCGGAAGGAGACCTAAAGAACCACAAATAACCGACATTTCCCGGCCTTTCACTCCGTGATCGCGCATTGAGCAGCGCCCGATTGCGAGGAAGGTCGCAACCAATCAGTTTCCGTCAACAGGCGATATGGCCGTGGCGTGCTGCAAGCGGGATCGGACTTCTTTTCCTTCAAGAAAAGTGGCCCCGGCATGATAGTTCCATGCCGCCGTTTGCGCCTATCTGAATGAGGCCCCGAAGCCCTAAGTAATGAGACTCATTACAAGGGTTTCCTCAA
The DNA here is from genome assembly GCA_963785265.1 of uncultured Acidobacteriaceae bacterium. Lineage (GTDB taxonomy): Bacteria > Acidobacteriota > Terriglobia > Terriglobales > Acidobacteriaceae > Acidiflorens. The sequence goes on from CAWAUN010000003.1 coordinate 322,594, forward strand.
ACAGTAACCAAGGAGATTCAAAATGAAAAAGGTTCATGTGGTGATGTTTTCGGCGCTGCTGTTGCTGTTCTTCTGTGCATGGAGTCAGGCGCAGCAAAGCTTGGCGTCAACAGGCTTGTCTAGCGATTCCCAGGGGGACAGCCAAGTCGTCAAGAACGCTACCGGCAAAGGCACGACGGATTACGTTCCGTTGTGGCTGAGCACAACCAAGCTCGGAAACTCGAACATCTTCCAGAGTTCGTCAGGAATCGGCATTGGCACAACGTCGCCAGCTGCCACGCTTGACGTGAATGGCGCGGTCAACGCCGCCGGTTACAACGTGGGAGGCCTCCGCTTTGCGTATGGCTCCGCCGCGAGTGGCAACGCATTCCTTGGCTTCGCGGGGAACTCCACGACGACGGGTGGCAATAACACCGCCATCGGCCTCTTGGCGCTTGGAGAAAACACCACAGGCAATTACAGCACCGCCGTCGGCGAGGGCGCACTCGCCCACAACACCACAGGCGGAAACACCGCCATCGGCTTCGATGCGATGTTCTTTAACACTAACGGCGACAGTAACACCGCCATCGGCCTGGGCGCGCTTGAAGTCAATTCCACGGGCAGTTTCAACGCGGCGACCGGCGCAGGTGCACTCGCCAACAACGCCACCGGCGCCGGAAACACCGCCAGCGGCTTCGACGCGCTCTACTTCAACACTACGGGCAGCAGTAACACTGCCATCGGGGGGGCCGCACTCGAAGTCAATTCCACGGGCGGCAACAACACCGCCAGTGGATACGAGGCGCTCGCATTCAACACTACGGGCAGCAACAACACTGCCAGCGGATACGAGGCGCTCGCATTCAACAAAACGGGGAGCAACAACACTGCCAGCGGCTTCGGCGCGCTTTACTACAACGCCACGGGCGGCAACAACACTGCTTTGGGGTACGGTGCCAGCCCAGATGTCAAATCCCCCAACCTGAGCTACGCCACCGCCATCGGTGCGGGCGCAGTCGTCAGCCAGAGTAACGCCCTCATCCTCGGAGGCCCGCTGGGCAGCGCCGCGCAGGTCAAAGTCGGCATTGGCACAGCCACGCCCGCGAACGTCTTCACCATCGCCCAAGGCGCAGGCGCAGCCGTTAGCGATGGTTGGAACGTATACAGTTCCCGCCGCTGGAAGACCAACATCGAAACGCTGCGCGGCGCGTTAGGGAAGGTCGAGCAGCTCCGTGGCGTCTCCTATGAACTGAAGGCCAACGGCAAACACGAAGTCGGAGTCATTGCCGAAGAAGTCGGGGCCGTCGTCCCCGAAGTCGTCACCTGGGACCAGAACGGCCAGGACGCCCAGAGCGTCGATTACAGCCGCCTTACGGCGCTGCTCATCGAGGCGACCAAAGAACAGCAGGCGCTCATCGCGCAACAGCAAGAGCAGATGAAGACGCAACAAGAGCAGATCAACCAACTAATTTCAGAGGTGAAAACTATCCAGGCCTCGTTCAAAACGAGCGGTCGAGCTGGCTCGAAGGTCCGCACCATAGACGCCGATCTGAGAACGGTCCATCCGTAGAGATTACGGCTCACGGCTCCAGTACAAGCTTTCCCCGAGAAAACTAACTAAGGAGGAACTTTATGCACAAACTAGCAAAGTACGCTTTCCTGGCGGCCATCGCCTTGACCTGGATTCCAGTTCAGGCATCGGCCCAACTCACGCTAGACGATTTTACGTATGGACACTACGTAAAACGCATCAATAACCCCCAACTGTATGACCTTCACTATGAAGCATTGCCTCCGAACAGTCTTATGGGCGCGGCTCGTCAAACCGACTTTGAGGCAACAGGCAACCCCGACGCCCAGTGGAGCACACTTGACGTCGGCAAAGGCCATTTCGTAATTGACTCTGGCTTCGGTTGCAACCCGGGTATATCGATCGGCTACGGCTATACCCTGAGTGGAGCCCAGACTCCATTGGGCCTGAATCTCGGCGGATACTCGGGTTTCCAACTGAACTTCCAGGGCATTGCCACATCCGAATCGCTGATCGTGGTTATCACCGTATGGCCGCACAGCGGTGGATATTACGGCGTCGAGGTCGGGCTGCCGCCTGACGGGAATGCTTTCCCCGTGGCTTTCCCGTTTTCAGGTTTCAGTAAAGGAGGCGGCGGAGGCAGTCTTACGCAGGCCGACGTCAGCAACATCGACTACATCGTTGTCCAGGCGCAGGGCGGAGGCTTTGCCAGTTTCGGAATCACTTCGTTTCAGGCGATCAATTAGTCGGGGCATAACGGGTCATGGCGATCGAAGTTGCGGCTTGATCGCCAGTGATTTGTGCGAATTCGCGAGTCGCTGAAAAAACAATGCGGTCTAGCGGAGTCGGAGGTTTGCACCGTGAACGCCGATCTGAGAACGGTCCAGCAATAGGGATTACGACTGACGGTTTCAGTACAAGCCGTCCCAAGAAAACAAAGGAGAATCAGAATGAAAAGGGTTCAAGTGGTGATGTATTCGGCGCTGCTGTTGCTGTTCTGTAGTGCACTTAGCCAGGCGCAGCAAAGCTTGGCGTCAACCGGAAGTAATGAGTCCAACGCGGACAGCCAAGTCGTCAAGAACGCGACCGGCAAGGGCACGACGGACTACGTTCCGTTGTGGTTGAGCGCAACCAAGCTCGGAAACTCGAACATCTTCCAGAGTTCGTCAGGGATCGGCATTGGCACAACGTCGCCAGCTGCCACGTTGGACGTGGATGGCACGGTCAACGCGGCTACCGGCTACAACCTGGGAGGACTCCACTTTGTCCAGGGTGGCGCCGCGCTGGGCGACGCTTTTGTCGGCGCTAACGTGGGTAACTCCACAATGACAGGCCAAATCAATGTCGCTGTCGGGTACTACACCTTTCTAAACAACACCACCGGTGCCTACGACTCCGCCTTCGGCGCAGGCGCGCTCTACTCCAACACCACGGGTGCCCAAAACGCCGCCAGTGGAACCTATGCCCTCAACGCCAACACCACGGGCAGCGGCAACACCGCCACCGGCTTCAATGCGCTCGTCGCCAACACCACGGGCGCCAGCAACACCGCCAGTGGAAGCTATGCCATGTACGCCAACACCACGGGCAACTTCAATTCCGCTCTTGGCAACGTGGCGCTTTATTCCAACACCACGGGCATCTACAACTCCGCCGTCGGCAACAATGCGCTGACCTACAACACCACGGGCAATTACAACTCTGCTTTCGGCAGCCACACCTTGCTCAACGTCACCACCGGAAGCGGCAACACGGGCTTAGCCCAATATGCTGGATACACAATGGATAATTCCAACATAACCGGATCCAATAACAGCGCCTTGGGATACGCCACCGCTTTCGGCACCGGATCACTCAGCAATGCCACAGCTATCGGCGCCTATGCCGTCGTCAGCTCGAACAACGCTCTGGTGCTGGGCTGCGTCGCGGGAGTGAATATCTGCACGACGACCACCTCCGTCGGCATCGGAACGTCCACTCCGACTAACCTGCTAACCCTGGGTCAGGGCCAAGGACCGGCCATCGCCGACAGCTGGGCTACCTACAGCTCGCGCCGGTGGAAGACCAACATTCAGACCCTGCATGGGGCGCTGGCAAAGGTCGAGCAGTTGCGCGGCGTCTCATACGACTTGCAGGCGAATGGCAAACACGAAGTCGGAGTCATTGCTGAAGAAGTCGGGGCCGTCGTACCCGAACTCGTTACCTGGGACAAGAACGGCAAGGACGCGCAGAGCGTCGATTACAGCCGCCTGACCGCGCTGCTGATCGAGGCGACCAAAGAACAGCAGGCTCTCATCGAGCAACAACAAGAGCAGATCGCTCAGCTAATTTCGCAGGTGAAAACCATCCAGGCCTCGCTCACACCGAGCGGTCGCAATCACTCGGAGGTTCGCACCGTGAAAGCTGATCCGGCGACGGTTCTGCAATAGCGCAAAACGGGACCTCGACCACCGTCCGAGACTTTAATCACAACGGAGAAGCCGCAAAGAAAGCGAACGAAGACACACTTGGAGAAAAATTATTCCGTTGAACTCCCCAACGGGACGAAGAAGTTTGACTTTACTGCACTTCCAGACGGCACGGTAAAGGCCGGGCGCGTTGAACTGCCCCAACGGACAGAAGCAGTTTGATGTGACTACACTTCGAGATGGCACCGAAAAGGTAGGGCGCATTGGATTCCTCAACGGGGCGAAGAAGTTTGACGTGACTACACTTCCAAACGGCACCGTAAAGGCCGGGCGCGTTGAACTCCCCAACCGGAAGAGGACCTTTGACGTTTTGACGCAGGTTCCGGTCATGAAGAGTCGTCCAGTCATGCTTATCCCTATCGGGCATTACGGCATTAGAAATGCGGATACCATGAAGCGCTTTTACGATCTTACTTTTGTTGATGAGCCTTCCGTATACCGTCGCTGGGGTGGTACAAGAGTCTGCCACGCCGTTCACTCGGCTATGTCACCACAAGTGACTTCTGTCATCTTGCTAAACCAGAGCGCTCTGATATGACGGAGACATGAGAGAAAAAGTTGGATTGATGCTATTCACGGCGCTGCTACTTGTCGGCACCGCCAGTGCGAAGTGACCTGCCCCCTGCTTTCGTTCACGTAAGAATACGACAACTTTCTGCTGCTGCTCCCTCTCCGGTTTGAGCCGGGATGGGGGAGCGCGAGGGGCAAGGGACGGCGTTTGAGTCCCTTGCCTCTCGCTCAGCTGTGTAGAGGCTCGCTGCCTGCGCCGCCGCAAACTCTTTCGGCGTGCGGTATCCCAAACTGCTATGCGGGCGTTCCTCGTTGTACTCGATCTTCCACGCCGCGATCTTCCGCCGCGCATCGAACAAGTTCTGAAACCAACTCACGGCCAAACACTCTTCCCGCAACCGTCCGTGGAAACTCTCGACGTGCGCATTCTGCGTCGGCTTCCCTGGCTGAATGTGCACCAACTCGATCTGCCGCTCCACGCACCACGCCAGAAAATGGCGACTCGTCAACTCCGGCCCGTTGTCGCAGCGGATCGCTTGCGGTTGCCCACGCTCAGCCACGATCGCATCCAACACTCGCGTCACTCTCCGACTGGCAAAGCTCGTATCCACTTCCAACGCCAAACACTCTCGCGTGTACGCATCCACCACGCTCAGCACCCGGATCGCCCGGCCGCACTCCACTGCATCGTGCAGAAAGTCCAGCGCCCATTCCTGGTTCGCCGAAGTCCGCGCCAGCAGCGGCTTTCCCTCGCGCACGCAGTGTTTTCGTTTCTTCCGCCGGATCATCAGCCCCGCCTCCCGATACACGCGATGCACTCGCTTATGGTTCACGTGCTCTCCCGAGCGGCCCAGCAAAATATGCAGCCGCCGATACCCGAAACGCGGCTTCTCCCGCGCCAACTCCACCAGTCGCGTTCGTAGCGGTTCGTCGCTGCGCGTCGTCTCGTAGCGGTAACTCGACACTGCCATCGTCATCAGGCTGCATGTCCGCCGCTCGCTGAAGGCATAGTCTTGCCGTATCTGCCCGATAGCTGCCTTCAGCGCTACGAGCTCCAACCGTTTTTTCGGATCACCGACTGCAGCGCTTCTTTGTCCAAACTCAGATCCGCCACTAGCTTCCGCAACTTCGTGTTCTCATCCCGCAGTTGCTTCGCTTCCTGCGCCTGGCTCACGTCCATGCCACCGTACTTCGCTTTCCAGGCGTAGAACCGCGGATGCAGTGAGGTTGACATCCGACCAGTACGTGTACATAACTTCCTGCTCACGCATTCCTGTCATCAGGAAGAACTCATACCAAAGCCGCTCTTCCGCATCGCACTTTGCGAACAACTTGTTCAATTCTTCCTGTTCGTAAACCTCCGGTTCTTCTTCGGTGTAGCGCGGCCAATCATTCTTGCCCACCAGCCCACGAATCCCTTGCGCCTTCAGAAAGGACATGACGTTCTCAAACTTGTTGTACACACTGCGAGGGGCCTGTTCCTTCTCGTCGCGTAGGAAGGCTGAGAACTTCAGCAGGTCCTTTCGCTCGATCTCTTCGAGATTCAGTTTGTGGCAGGATTCTACGAAGTACGCCAGGGCCGTTGAGTATGCGGCATGGGTCTTCGGCTTCTTCGTGAGCTTGGTTTCGTCCAGGAAATCGGCAACGGCTGCGGCTACCGACCTGTGCCCGTTCTGGCCGTCAGGCACGACAGAGACCCCATTATTGACTGCGTTCAACTCGGCTTCCTTGCGCTGGCGTCGGGCACTGGCATCGGCCGGATCCTTGCCTACCGACAGCCGCACGCGCTTCGCGCCCTCGCGCCACTCCAGGTAATACGCACCTTCCTTGTGGGTTTCCTGCTTCCCATTGAAAATGACGACGTCTGGCTTGACGCGGCCATTCGCGGACAGGACTACCGTGCAATACCGCCATCCATGCGGTGTTTGGACTCTTTTGGTGAGATTGACTTCGCGATTCATCGGTGACCACCCTCGCTGATTTCGGAATCAGTATAGGTATCACCGGCTTGTAAGTGCTAGATAACTAAGGTAATGGCGGAGAGGGAGGGATTCGAACCCTCGATACAGGTGTTAGCCCGTATAACGGTTTAGCAAACCGCCGCCTTCAGCCTCTCGGCCACCTCTCCGGCGTGCGGAATTACAGTTTAGCACGGTCAGCATGAGTGCGTTTACCGCTTCGATGGCGAGCATTTCACCATCTGCAGCGTTTCAGCCATGAAGGGATTTACCTCCGGCTAGCCCTCGCTGTCGGTACTCTAGGCGAGCACGTTGAGGCCGCCCGTGCTTCCATAGACTCTCTCCAACACCGAGGTCATATTGTCAGAGCTGCTGGAAGAAGAACCATTTTCATTCAACGGGATGAGCAGTTGCTGAACCATTTGCACCGATTGGGATGCGGCGTTCATCTCGTTTGTCAGCGATGGAGAGTTCGAGCTTTTCAGGTCGCTCTCGACCGCCGAAAATGCAGTCTGGGCTGTCGAAAGATCTCCCGAGCTGAGCGCGCTGCCGAGCGTTGTCATATCGGTAGAGAGCTGCGTGTAGCTCGATGCGCTGTTTCCGCTGGCGTTTTCCAGGCTCTGGTTCAGGTTTTGCAAGGTCTGGAATGCCGCCTGCGCGCCGTTCAGGTCGCCCGATGCCAGGCTGTCTTGCAGAGACTCCATTGCCTGTTGCAGCGGATTGGATTGACTGGACGAGAGAACGTACTGACTGAGGCTTGCGGCCGAGATCGAACCAACTGTCATCAACTCATCTCCTCGAAAGCGGTAGACCTACTCCCGCTTGTCTACCCCATCGGCCCTCCGTTCCAAAACTTTAGGACGCGGCCATCGGTCGCGTCCCAAAAACGCATTCTGAACTTGATATCCCGAGTGCAGTCCCTCACTTCCACTCTAACCTGTTAGTAAGTAAGGCAATCGGAGTTGCCTTGCGGAACGAGAGGTACCGGACGTAATGCACCGTAGTTTATGCGATATTCCTGAAGCGGGGCGTCCCGCGAACGGATAAGATGGCGGTACAATAGCTTTTGTCGTGGAGTATAGGAAGCAATTTTCCCTTGAAATGTTTCGGAGGCTGCGTGCAACGCTGCTCGCAGCGGCGGTATCCTTGCTTCTATCCACCGCGCAAATGCACGGAGCTACGGGGAGGCCGGTTTCCGGGGCGCACGCTGGTTTGGCACGCGGCGTCGGGAATAGGAACGGCCTGCACCTTAGTCCGCGCCTTAGTCCGCGCCATGGAGCGCGTCCATGGGTCCAAGGAATTCCCTTGAGCTTACCCTTTCTCGATTCGGACTACGACGATTCGAATTATGACGCTGGTGAGCCGTATATGAGCGAAGTTGACGACGCGCGGCCCCAGCTTGTGGTGGTGCAACCGGCCGCAGTGCAAGATTCTCCGCGAAAACCGAAGCCAGGGCCGTTGCTGATCGAGTGGCGCGGCGATCGTTATGTGCGCTTCGGTGGCGATGCCTTCGAGCAAAGCGGAGCCTCGGCGCGACCCAATTACGTGGAGCCGGCAAGCGCAAGCACCCCCGCAAAATCGCCCGCTTCGGAACTCCGGCCCGCAGTCCTGGTCTATCGCGACGGCCATCGCGAGGAGATCGCCGACTATACCATCGCCGATGGCATCGTCTATCTACACGGCATCGACTGGCAAAACGGTTATTGGACCAGGCGCATCCCGCTTTCCGTCCTGGACCCGCTTGCCACCATGCGAGCCAACCGGCAGCGTGGCGTAAAATTCATGCTGCCCTCCGCACCCAACGTGGTGATCGCCAGTTTCTAGAGAGTCGGCGGGCAGCTTGGTTGAGGCGCTTTGTCGTTCCTACGATTTCACCGTCCCCGTTTGAGGACCCTCTGCCAGTCCTGTTTGTCCAGGACTTGTTGGCACCCACAGCTTTCGTACAGCTCATAAGCTCGGCAATTCTGCCGCCTTTGACAGAATTGTGTAAGAATGCGAGCGTTCGCATCGGAGACACAAGCAGTGGAACTATATCGCTGGCTACCGCCCGAAGCCGTGAAGATTCTCCTGGTCCTATTCCTGTCCTTTCTCATCGGACTAGAGCGCGAGGAGCATAAGGCTGAAGCAGGGTACTACGGGTTCGGGGGCGTCCGCACTTTTCCCCTCATTGGACTCATCGGCTATTCGATGGCCCTCCTCTCCGGCACGCAGCTGCTTCCGTTGACCGTCGGCTTTCTGGTGATTGGCGGCTTTCTCTCGCTGTCTTATTGGCACAAACTCTCTTCCGCCGAGTATCCCGGCGTCACCTCGGAGATGTCGGGCCTGGCGACCTATCTGGTGGGCGCGCTCGTTTACTACGAGCATTTTTGGATTGCCACTACCCTGAGCGTTGCCAGCTTGTTGTTATTGGAGCTCAAGACTGGCCTGGAGAAACTCGCCAGCCGTGCAGCGCCGGGAGAAATTCTCACAGTCGCCAAGTTCCTGCTGCTCTCGGCCGTCATTCTACCCATCCTGCCCAACCAGGAGTTTGGACGGTTTCACATCAATCCTTTTAAGACGTGGTTGGTGGTCGTCGCCGTCAGCACAATTTCGTATGGCAGCTACATCCTGCAGAAGCTCACCAAAGAGCGCGGTGGAGTCGTGCTGGCCGCCTTCCTGGGCGGCGCTTACTCATCAACTTTGACTACCGTGGTCATGGCACGAAGAGCCGCTCACGAAGAGCACCCGCACCTTTTCGCGGGAGGAATCTTAATTGCATCCGGTGTGATGTATCTCCGGCTGGTCGCCCTCCTGGCCCTTTTCAATCGCCACCTGATGTCTCTATTGGCAATCCCTTTTATCGCGCTGGCGGCTCTGGCCATGGTGGTGGGCTGGATTTGGTCGCGCCGGCCGGATGCCAACATGGATGCGGTAAAGCGGAAGTTTGATCCGAACAATCCCCTGGAGTTGTTAACCGCATTTTTCTTCGCCGTGCTGTTTCTGGCCATGGTTGTGGCCACTCAGTTAGCGGTTACCTACCTCGGAAGAGCGGGCGTCGACATCCTTGCCGCAGTCATGGGTGTCACCGACGTGGATCCCTTTATCATGGGCATGACCCAGGCAGCGGGATCGCTCACGCCGTTGAACGTCGCGGCTGGGGCGGTTCTGATTGCTGCGGCCAGCAATAATCTCGTGAAGGGAATTTACGCCTTTAGCCTGGCGGACAGAAAGACCGGCACCCAAAGCCTATTTCTCTTGATAGGTCTTGCCGCTCTCGGCCTGGTTCCCTTGTTTTGGGTGTGACTACGCGGGCCGAACGCAAGACAAGCCAATCCACCGTCCACCAGTTACTCTCACCGCCCGGCGCCTCTACTCTTACTTCAGCAACTCGTCGATGGTCACGATATCAGCCAACCCAGAGCAGCCGTAGATTACCGGCAGAACGCGATCCGGCGAGTGCGTGCGCCGCAACTGCGCGACGCGTTCCGTCCCCGCCCGATAAGCCGGAAGATACATTCGGCCGAGTAACGGATGCTGGCCCCATGCGCCGGAAAGCTTGTCCGCGCGCTCCTCGGTCACCAGAAAATCCTTGCGAAGAGTGGCCGCCACCTTCTCGCGCGGCACTTTTTCTCCCCAGGTGAGATACGACGACTGATTCTTGGCATCATCCTGCAGTAACGCCAGCAGTACGCCGATCTGCAAATCTTCGTCGGGGAGTTGGTCGATCTCGGTGACGCCATGGGCGATGAGAATGGCGTTGTTCGCGATGCCCTCGAACAGGGTGGCCGCGCGAGTGTTCATGGTCAATACTGTGGTTTCAAAGCCGGCCTTCCCGCGGACATAGAGATTCTGTAAGTAAGCAAACGTCGTAACATGCCCGGGAACGACCTCGTGGCTTACCAGTTGCTCGAACTCCGGCACCGAGATTGATAGCGAAGCGTTAATTTCGTAAGTGGCCTCGTACTGCGGACTGCCATCCGTCTTCCGCGCGCGTCCCAGATAGTTCATCGAGCCCGAAAACCAAGCATCTTTGATGGGCAGGAATTCAATGTTTGCCCGAGGCACCGGCGAAAGCTCTTTTGGAAGATACGGCAACAAATTAGTTGCACTGAGGTGATCAAAGTGAGCGATTACCGCCGCTCCCAGAGCACGCACCGAGGCCATCGGAACCACGCGATCTCGTCGCCATCCATCGACTGCCCCGAGAAGGCCTGCGGAACCTGTGGTTGAGTATCCCGCCCGCCCCAGCAGTTCAGCCACACGATCATGTTTCGCGCTGGGGTTCGAGGGTTCAGGCGGCCGTCCTGTCGAGGATTCAACGCAGCGCGCATAGGGAACCGGCTTGCCTTTTCCAACCACTTCCATGGCTAGGTCCCACATGGTTTCCAGAGAGACCGACAAGCCTTGAAGATAGTTACCACGCGCCCCTTTGATCTTCGCGGCCTCATCGCGAATTCCGCCGATGGCGCGCGGAAGGTCCACCAGACGCAGATACTCTTCCACCGCCTGGCGGTCAACGCCCTTGCCGGAAACGCCGCCCGTCTCCCGCACCCGCGCCGCCGCCGGCACCGTGTAAGCCGCGGGCAATGGCTCATCCGAGAACCACGAGTCGGCGATGAATCGTCCCGTACCCGAGGCGCACATGACATCGCCGCCCCAAAGCGTGTCGATACCGAGAACTGCATCGGCAACAAATCGTCCTAACGTATCCATGAAGACTCTCCTCTACTTTTATCAATCTTAATTTTCTTCCCTTAGTTTCCCTCGGAAGACACCTTCTTCAGCGAGCCAAACCAAACATACAGACACAAGCCCACAAACAGCAGCGCCGAAACAGTCTGCGAGACCGGCATATTCTCGTAGAACGGCGTCTGAACCCACTCTTCTTTAAAGTTTGGCAGCACGCGCAACGCCGCCCCAATCACCCCGCCGAGCGCGCCCCCCGCCATCAAGCCGCTGGCAATGACGATGCTGCGCTCGCGGATCGAACTGCCGTGCTCTCCGCCAACTTTCTGCGCGCGCTTGTTCACCAGGTGCGAGAGGAATCCGCCGGTCAGAATCGGCGTGGTCAATTGCAGCGGCAAATAGATTCCCAGGGCAAAGACCATGGAAGAAAGACCGAGCATCTCCAACACCACGGTGATCATGGCGCCGATGCCGAACAACATATAAGCAACCGGCTGGCCGCTCATGAATCCCGACACGATGGCTTTCAGTGCGGAGGCTTGCGGCGCAACCAGGACCTGCCGCGGGTCGCCGGGCACGGCCTCTCCGAACTGAAAGGCCTTGGCCAGCAGGATGATGGTTAACCCAGCGGTGATGGCGGACGCGACCACCCCGATAAACTTCACTTTCTCCTGCGCCGAAGGCGTCGAACCGATCCAGTAGCCGGCCTTCAGGTCAGTGATGAACTGTCCCGAGGCGCATAGGGCTACGCACACCATGCCGGCCAGCGCCATCACGAAGAACATGCCGGTCGTCCCGGAGAGTCCGAACTTCAGCAACACCAGCGCGGAGACGATGACGGTCAGCAACGTCATGCCGCTGGCCGGATTGTTGGCCGTGGTGGCGATGGCGTTGGCAGCCACGGTTGTGAAGAAGAAGGAGAAAAGAAGCGTCAGCGCCAGACCCACGGCGACCACGGTCCACGAAACGTGAAGGAGCCCGAAGAAGGCCGCCACTCCGATTGCTCCCAGCACCACGCCGAGGAGGATGGTGAGGATAGGAATGTCGCGGTCGGTGCGTTCCGTGTGCGGCGCTTCGCCATGGCGGAAGGCGTGCAGCGCGATGCCGAACGCTCCAGCCACCACGCGCAGCGACTTGAGCAGGCCGACCAAGCCGGCAGTGGCGATAGCGCCGACGGCGATGAGGCGCACGTAATTGCGATAGATGTCCGAGGCCGCCATGTGCGAAATGGGGATAGTGGCCGGATACACAGTCAGGTCACCCATGTGGCTGCCGATGAACCAGATCAGTGGGACCAGCACAAAGTTCACCAGAATGCCGCCAGCACAAAAGATCAAGGCAATGCGCAGGCCCATCACGTAGCCCAAGCCGAGGATGAAGCTGATAGCGTCAAAATTGAAGACCATCCGGCCACGATCGGCCAGCGACCTCACCATGGGCACGAACTGGAAGTTCAGGTACTCCCTCCAAACGTGAAACGTGGTGACAAAGAAGTCGTAGACCGCGGCGATGACGGTGGCCTGAATCAGCAGCTTGGCTTGCGATCCACCCTTCTCTCCGGTCACGAGAACTTCGGTGATCGCGGTGGCCTCAGGAAATGGGAACTTGCCGTGCATCTCGCGCACAAAATAGCGCCGCAGCGGAATAACGAAGAGGATGCCCAGGCAACCGCCGGCCAGGCAGATGAAGATGGTCTGCACCGGATGCGGATCGAGGTGAAGAATATAGAGCGCCGGCACGGTGAAAACGGCGCCCGCCACCACGCTGCCCGAGGCGCCGCCCATGCCGGTGATGATCATGTTCTCAAGCACAGTGGACCGCCGCTGGTAGACGCGCGCCAACCCGATGGCGAGGATGGAGATGGGAATCGCCGCCTCCATTCCCTGGCCGACCTTAAGCGCGGAATAGGCCGACGCGACGCTGAAGACGATACACAGCAGTGTGCCCCACAGCACCGCGCGCCAGGTCACCTCCGGCGGCGTCGTGCCGGTGGGCACCAGTGGCATGTACACTTCGCCGTCCTTCAACGGCTGGTACGCATTTTCAGGAAGAGACTTGATTTCGGCTTCAGCCATGAATCAACGAGCCTCCTAACCAAGGCGAACACCAGGCCACAAATGTGGCCGCCATCGCCCCAAGGGGAAGAGAGGCGCCTTCATCCACCAGAGAGTGGAGCACTAGTCGCGGAGAGCAGCAACGATAATGAGAAGGACGGATTCGGAGCCGCCTCGCTAAGTGTTCCACGATACCTTCGCCAGCAATGCCCGCCGGCTATGCCGCCATCAAAGCGCAAGCATCGGGCGGGGAACAGGCGATGATACACGAAGCGATTCAGGTAGTGCTGGGTCTGCCGCTCTTTCTCCGCAACATCAATTGGCGGCGGTCGAACGACTATGCGATACTAAAACCCGAACCAGGCAAGAACGGTAATCGTAATTCGCCTTCCTTCGCCGGGATGGCGGAACTGGCAGACGCAGCGGGCTCAAAATCCTTTCTAGGGCAGTCAGAACGGTGGTGAACGACCGTAGACGGCGGTGAGTTTAGCCTTTATTTACGAGGCTCCGCGTTATATTTTCCTGTTCTCGTATACGTGGATACGTGTACCCCGGTAGAAACCCAACGGCCCCTAGAATAGCCACCGGAATCGCTGTCGTTGTGGCATCGCTTGTTTGACTTCGCTCTTCCCTTTGGTTTAAATTGGTTCTCGATTCGAGGCTCCGCTGAGACCTGCGCTCAGCCGAGAGAAACTACCCCGCCCGGCCCTCAGTCCCAAAAAATGAATATTCCCGCGTAGCTGTTGCTCCGCGGACAAACCTCGCCGCGCCCCCCGGTGTGCATCACCAGCATTTTGGGAGCGTGGCCACTACCTTTTTTTGGAGGAGGAAAGTCATGAGAGGCCCCATGAAGTTGATCGACCCGCATTATGGACTGATGGAGTGCCGGGTTTGCGGTTGGCGTCACGGCGCAAGCGTCAAGTCCGGGCGGTACAAACGCGGCAGTTATCAATGCACAAACGCTCTATGCCCATCGAATGACAAGGAATGGGACGATGCGAAGGAGCGGAATCTAGTGGCGACAACATGCTGAAAAACGACACGAACCGCGAGCAATGGGAACCGTACGTTCGGCCTTTGGAACTATCTGTGCGTGCAGGCATTCCGCTCTTTCGGCCTTCCCCGAGGGGGTCGCCATTTTCTAAATGAGTGTAATCGCTTGGTAACAACAGTTAACTTCCGGGTTACCGTTATTCGGGAACAACGCAAGAGTAGAGTCGCGGCTTACTTCCGCTATGCCGACGAGGACTAAGCCGCTGGCGCGGCGGACGCTACCGCGTGGATCGACCGAGAGAGCTCAGGAACTGCTGACGTAGTGTGGGTCATAGGGAAAGGAGATTCCTGTGACCCGTTTACGCAAGATGATGCTGGAGGAACTCCAGCGTCGCAACTACTCTGTCATCACCACGCGCAATTACCTGCGGGTGGTCAGCGATTTTGCCAAGCATTTTGGCAAGTCTCCCGACAAGCTCGGCCCCAACGAACTGCGCACCTATCAAGCCTATCTACTGACGGAGTGCAAGCTGACGCCCGGCACGGTGGTCAACCGGGTCGCTGCGCTGCGCTTCTTTTTCGTCAAGACGCTCAAGCGCCATCAGTTTCGCGAGTTCTTGCCCTACCCGCGGGACCGGCGCCGGCTGCCGACGGTGCTCAGCCGGGAGGAAGTTGCGCGATTGATCGATGCCGCCGGAACCCTGTTTCGACGGACGCTGCTGATGACGCTCTACGCCACCGGCATGCGACGCAGCGAACTGGCCCGTCTCAAAGTCAGCGACATCGATAGCCAGCGCATGATCATCCGCGTGGTGGAAGGCAAGGGCGGCAAGGATCGTGACTTGCCTCTGAGCCCAACCCTGTTGGAAACCCTGCGCGAGTACTGGCGCTGGCGGAAGCCCCGACTCTATCTGTTCCCCACGCGCACCCGTCAGCACAGACTCGATCAGCCCATTTCAGACAAAACCGTCTGGATTGCGTGTAGCGATGCCGCGCGGCGAGCCGGCATCCGCAAACGCGTTACCCCGCACACGCTGCGCCACAGTTGGGCGACTCACTTGTTGGAGGCGGGCACCGACCTGCGCACCATCCAGGTCTTGCTCGGGCACGGCGACCTGGAAACCACCGCTCAGTATCTACATCTGTCGCAGCGGCACTTGCAGGCAGTTACCAATCCGCTGGATGGCCTCACTCTATCCAGCACCGAGAACATCAGCCGCAGCGTTAAACGGAAAAACGAAAAATGACTCGGCCCACCTTCGAGGTGGCCGACATCCTTCGCGCGCAGGGCGATCGCTTCCTGGATCGCTATCGATCCAGCTTTGACTTTCAGCAACTCAAAGCGTTTCGTGCCATTCTGCGCTGTCGCACCGCTGCTCTGGGCGGTCATCGCGATGCCTGCCCGAACTGCGGTCATCAGGCCATCTCATACAACTCGTGCAGAAACCGGCACTGCCCCAAGTGTCAGACGCAAGCGCGCCAGCGCTGGCTGGCGGCCCGCGAACGCGAACTCCTGACCACCAGTTACTTCCATGTCGTGTTCACTGTGCCCCACGAACTCAATGTGCTGGCGTTGGAGAACCCGCGTCTGTTCTACGACTTGTTGTTCGCCGCCAGCGCGCAAACCTTGCTGGAGATCGCCATCGAGCGCAAACACCTGGGCGCAGAGATCGGCGTGATCAGCATCCTGCACACCTGGGGACAGAACCTGCTTCTGCACCCCCACATCCACTGCGCTATTCCTGCGGGCGGACTCTCCCCTGATCACCGTCAATGGATCCACCCACGCTATCCTTTCTTCTTACCCGTAAAGGTCCTCAGCCGCGTCTTTCGCGGCAAGTTCCTCTCCGGTCTGAAACGGCTGCACCGTCGCAACCAACTTTGCTGCGCCGGTCCGGCATCCGCTCTCGCTGATCCCCAGCAGTTCGCCAAACTCATCCGCCGCCTGCACCGCCACGACTGGGTCGTCTATGCCAAGCAAGCCTTCGGTGGTCCCCTGCAGGTGTTGCGCTATCTCGGCCGTTACACCCATCGCGTGGCGATTTCCAATCATCGCTTGTTGGCCTTCGACCAAGAGCGCGTCACCTTTCGCTGGAAGGACTATGCCCACGGTGGCAAGCAAGGCAAGATGACGCTGGGCGCCAACGAGTTCTTACGGCGCTTCTTTCTGCACGTGCTCCCCAGAGGCTTCGTGCGCATCCGTCACTTCGGGTTCCTCGCCAATCGCTGGCGCGCTTCTCGCCTGGCACTATCGCGACAGCTGCTGTCGAGTACCTCCTCCACGCTGGTCGAGGCTGGAACCCGCAAACCTCCGGCGGAGAGTTCTTCTGTCTGGCATTGCCCACGCTGTGGCGCGGCCATGATCGTGGTTCAGAGATTTACCGCTGCGGAACTATCCTCATGCGCTTACTTCGATTCTTCGTAGCGTGTCCACCACCGGCGGCCCTGGGATGTGCTCCCGCACCCCAGCGCACTCGTGTGCCCGCCGCATCGCCACCGTCTCTCCGGCCACTCTCCGCGTGCGCTCTGGCTCATCTTCCACACCATTCCGACAATCCTGACGGCGTTCCCACCGCGCTGCGCTGCTCTCCCCAAGCTCCGTTCAGATCCATGCTGTCGTTCAAATCCCATAGCGCACCGCGTCCGCCGCAAACGCCAGCGGCTTCCTCCTAGTCTCCTTATCGAAAACGCCTCGGTTCGAGACCCTGCTCCACCCCAACTGTCTGCCCCGAGGCGTTTCCGATCAAGGCTAGCGACTTCCCGCCAATTCGGCTTGACGTATCGCTACCAATCTGGCCAACTTCCCCGAAGACCGTTTCTGGCTAACTACCCGGTTGCCGCCAGTCCGAATTTTTGCAGCATTTGCCATAAGGACGCGACGGAGTTATAAACGGCAGCATGGCCCAGCATCACCCGGGGCGAGGAGAACTAATGATGCGTACTCTCGCTATCTGCCTTGCGCTAGTCAGCCAATTGACGATCCCAGGCGTCAGCCAGCAGGCGCCTTCGACCGGTCAACGGGCCGAGGCGGTCTGTACGTTTGACGATGGGAAACAACTGAAAGTCGAATATGGCAACTCGACCGCGAAGGGAGCGGACAAGCTTCACGACCGAAAAATCTGGGAGCCGGGTGGTTCGCCCATGTTTTTGTTTACAGAAACCGCGCTTACGCTCGATGCTTCCGATATTCCACCGGGAGCATACAGCCTGTACGTTTTTCCTGAGAAACGGGCATGGAAGTTGGTAGTGAACAAGAACACGGCTGCGGGCGCGTATGACCAGAAGCAAGATTTAGCGCGTGCGCCGATGGGAATTGGGCAAATCGATAGTCCTGTGGCCCAGGTTCAGGCCGCGTTTGACCATATAGCACCGAAGCAGTGCAATCTGCGGCTGTACTACTCAACAACCGGGGCGTGGTCGGAATTTCACGAGAAATGAAGCCGGGAACAGTGGGAAAGGGCGCGCCGTGTGGCGCGCCTTGTAGTCGTGCTTATGCTTGAGTTGTTCGCACCCGGACGCGCAAATCATAGGGTTGTGTCAGGCGGCTCGGCCGGCAACGATCTTCAGACTGGCGTACGTGTGCACGTCGAACGTGCGGACGAAGGGGTCGGTCCCAAGAAGTTGCCGAACCGTCTCCGTGACGTTCTTAAATTGGTCTCGCTGATACCGTTCCGCATCCTCTTTCGTTTTCCAAAAACTAAGAGCGAGAACGCGGTCTGGCTCTGCATTCGACACAAGCAGCATTTCGTCCACGAAGCCGCCCTGCTTCTGCAGGATGGGCATTATCTTATCGTTGATTGTGTTGGAAAGTTCTCTCGATTTACCTGGTTTGCTGGTCAATTCAACAACACGAGTAAACATCATCAGCTCCTTTCGTAGGCTGAAAGTTGAAAGGAAGCCTCACCGCAGAGCGCGGGGTTGGGCTTATTATCGTTACGTTACAAGGCTTAATTCGCTCGGTCCGGATGTGTTTGTAAGTTGTGACGGCTAACGACCACGTCTATAGGAACAGAAGTCCCTTGCGCGACTGGGTCTTTCGCTCGACGCCATCGCGTGCCATTCTTGTTTGCGATGCGATTAAAACCACGACCCTATTGGTTACGATGATGCGCTTGCCGTCGACGGTTGTCCGAGGCAACAAACAAATATTTCTCGTCTAGCCGTCGGAAGAGTCGGTCGACTTGGCCAACCTTTAAATCATCTGCATCATCGAATTTATTGGCTCACTTTTTAGACGAAAACCCTTACAGGATGGCAGCTAAACGATGACTCCCCGGCACCTGGGGTACGAGTTCACCATCTTCGCGATCTGTTGCACTGTCGCCATATTTGTTTTCCCGGCAGCCACTGGCTGTTATTCCGTTGTTCACGGGCCAGTCACTGCGCTGCTCAGTCTTCGCACGAAACTCAAACTTTGGCTTGGAATGGCATTCGCAGCACTGCAATTGCGGCGTGTACGACCCGCCAACTTCGCGACTCAACACGCAGCCCGCGAATTGATTCTGCTAACGCAGTCAGATCTTCCTGGGCGGAGCGCCGTCCTTCGCTGCTAACGACGGCAGCCTCCCTGCCGGGATGCCAGATTGAATTTCCGACATTCGTTTTCTTTTTCGTTTCGACTCGGTGATCCGGGTTGGGCCTCACCCATGGCGGTGCCCCCAGGAGAAAACATGGCGCAGGAAGAACTCGCAATTCACCATCCAATAGCGGCTCTAGTGACTGCCGACCGCCCGCTGTCCGCAAAACCAGGAGAAATAAAAATGATGAATCGCTACGGAGCCTCGACCATGAGATCGACGCTGACCCCTGAAATTCGGCGGGTGGAGAAGCCTGACCACTCTGCGCGTTGGGAATTGTCGAAACTGTCGCCAGTGGTCGGTGCTGCTATCTTCGCGCTTGCATTCTTTGCTATCCGCATCGGGTCGGACTGGCTTTTCCGCTGGTTCATTGCCGACGCTCCAAGGCCGCCTCTTTGGACTGTCTTGATTACGACCGGGATCGGGACTTCCATTTCCTCCTTACTCGTTTACTTGCTGCTTGCGTCTGCGCAAAAGCAGTTTCGTGCAGTTCGTCTACTGAACCACGAGTTGAGGAACTCTCTACAGGTGCTGAGTTTTGCGGCTTCGAATCTTGAACCCAAAATGGCCGCGGCGGCCAGGGATTCCATCGCTCGATTGCTGCGCGCGCGCTCCGACAGGCGTCCAATCTCTTGGGAGAGGGACCAACGTGGCACTAGCACGGGTCGGTAGGGATAACTGTTTGTCGCGAACTTCTATCACGATCTGTCATTCGCTCCAAAATAAGCTCGGGTGAACGATGCTCATTTCGAAATGGTATACACGCAGCGATTTAAGAGAATCACTCTTGGAATTCAACGTCTTCTTTTTGCGATGGTGCCTTCGGCTGATTCCGAGCCTTCTCTTGCTGGGTAGCTGGGCTCTTGCCGATGGTGCCGCTTTTGATTTGCCAGGCCCGCGGATCGAAGTAAAAGTGACACGGGCAGGCAAAACTCTGCCCATTTCAGAGGTGCCGAATCTTCAGCCTGGCGATCGTCTATGGCTACATCCGGAGATCGCTGCTAGCCAATCGGTGCACTATTTGCTCATTGCCGCATTTCTCAGGGGATCGACGAACCCGCCCCCGGAGCAGTGGTTTGTGAAAGCAGAAACCTGGAACAAACAGGTGCGGAGAGAAGGAATCGTCGTCACGGTTCCCGAGGAGGCGCAGCAGGTCTTGCTCTTCCTGGCGCCGGAAACGGGAGGGGATTTCTGGACTTTGCGCTCAGCGGTTCGCGGCAAACCTGGAGCGTTCGTCCGGGCCTCGCAGGATTTGAACCAGGCGGCACTCGACCGCTCCCGGCTCGACACATATCTCGCCGCGATCAAAGAAACGTCCGACACGGATCCGAAGGAACTTCAACAACGTTCCGTCATCCTTGGGCGAAGCCTGATGATTAAGCTTGACGAGAAATGCTTCGACAAGCCGACTGAAGAACAAGCTCCCTGCCTCATGAAAAACACCGATCAGCTTGTGCTCGACGACGGCCACAGCCAGTCGATGGTCGCCGCTCTCACTTCCGGCCCGGGCGCGGACCTGATCGGCGCGATCGGTACCACCAGCATTGCTGGCGGAGGAGTTTACAGTCCTTATGTTGGCGCTGTCGTCGACGTCGCTCGAATGCTGGAGAACTTTCACACGGCAGCATACCAATACATCCCGGCTCTGGCGCTGCCTCAGCACGATGAACTGAATCTCAAGCTGAATAATCCGCCCTCTTTTCACAAACCGATGTCGGTGTTGGTTGCAAGTTTGCCGGCGGTCGAAGCCGCTCAGTTCCCTCCGCTTCGCCCCGTAAAACCCAAGCAAGTCTTCTGCCTGGAACGGTCCGGATTGGTGCTTCCGGCGGAAGGCGCACCACTCGTGTTTTCGACTAACTATGCGCACGATGTCGTGCTGCACGTTCAGATCAGAGCGGGTCTTACGATTGATTTGCCCATAACCGCGAATGCGGCGCGCGGCGGATTCCTCATCGACACCCACGCCTTGCACCCAGGCGACCTTGATGCAGGAATCACGGGAACCTTGCACGGTTACTGGGGATTCCAGGCTTTCGAGGGGCCCGTGTTCCACCTGCAAAATGCTCGTCCGGCAAAGTGGATCCTCACCTCAGAAGATGCTAACGCGCTGATCGTGGGCCGCCAGGATACATTCCATCTGCAGTCGGAAAATGCTCCGTGCGTGGACCAGGTCACGATCAAAGATCCGCGCGGCAAGCCGCTTAAAGCGACCTGGAAGCTCGTGAAGGCGGATCAACTGGAGGTTGAAGTACCTCTGAAAGAGGAGGCGGCTGGGCCGGCGGTGACACTGGTTACGCAATCCGGATTGAGCAAGCCCGATGAGATTCCCATGCGGATGTATGCCGAAGCACCGCAGCTCGACCACTTCACATTCAGCGCTGGCGATCAGCAGGGCATGTTGACAGGCCAACGATTGGATGAGGTGGCTGGTTTAGAGGTGGAGAAACTCCACTTTGCTCCTGCTGGCCTGTCACGGGCTGACGGAAAAGACCAACTGATTTTGTCGACCTTGGACACCGCCAAAGCAAACGCATTGCAACCGAACCAAAAAATAATGGCGCACGTTGCCCTTAAGGACGGACGCGTGCTGGAACTGGATACGATAGTCGAACCGCCGCGTCCACGAGTGACGGTCCTTAATAAGAGTGTGCAGCCCGGTCCAACTCCTTCGCTCATTCGTCTAGGGAATGTCGATGATCTTACTCAAGATGGGGAAATTTCGTTTTTCATGAAATCGGAAATTCCAGCGACCTTCGCACACACCGAAAAGATCGAGGTGGCGACCGACGATGGTTCGGCGGATGTCTTACTGAGCCTGGCGGATGGAACACTAGTACTGGAAGACGCTCGGACCGTGCTTGGCACTCTGCGGCCGCTAAAGAGTTTCGGTCCATCGGCATTTGGGCCGCTGCGCGTGCGCCCGGTCTCGGAGAACGGCGAGCGCGGAGACTGGCAGCCGCTGGCAAAACTTGTTCGCATTCCGTCTTTGAAGGAGGTACGGTGCCCCGACAGTCCGGATAAGCCATGCACCTTGATCGGGCAAAATCTGTTCCTCATCGATGCCGTGGCCTCGGACTCGCAGTTTGCTCACAACATCACGGTTCCGGTCGGTTTTGGGGACTCTACATTGACTGTCCCCCGGCCCAATGGCACGCTGCTATACGTCAGATTGCGGGACGACCCATCGACAGTAAACCGTGCAGCACTCACGGTGCTGCCCGAGCCGTGAAAACTCGCTCGGCCAACCTTCTTCGTTCCGTTTGCGATCTAAACAAGTAGGCCGCACGTTACGAACATCCTGAGTTTGGGGACGGCTGATTTGATATTCTTCCGACATTTCAGTTCTAAGTTCGCCCTCGTGGCGATCCTGTGTGCCACTGCGATCTTCTTCTTCCCGGTCGCCCGGGGGTCCTATTCCGCCGTGCACGGGCCGGTCACAGCCCTGCGCTCAATAAGGACGAAATTCTGGAACTGGTTGGCGCTGGCGCTGGTGGCCCTCCGTGTCGTTCGATGCCACCTCTCCGGTTGTATCAGTGCCTTGCGCATCTCCCCACATGAAGGTGTCATCTCACGACCGTCCCATCCCGAGAACGCCGCTGTTCTTCGTTGCTAATTAACCGCAGCTTTTGACGGAAGATGCGGAATACCGCATCAACCATCGCCCATGCTGCAGACTCCACTCGCCATAGTCACTGGCGACAACTTTTCATGGTTCAGATCATGTTCACACCTCCGGCAAAGCGGAGAGAGGAGAAATTCAAATGATGTTTGCCAGGCGTCAAGCCCTTTTTATGTCCTTGGTTGCCGTAATCTTCTCAGTGGTCGCGCTAACAGCATCCGCGCAAGCTAACGACGAAACAGGCAAGCTGAAGATCCATGTAAGCCCGAAGCAGGCCTACGTCTTCGTGGACGGCAAGGCGATCCCGGATGGCAGTCAGACGATCGATCTTCCGCAGGGTACTCACCAAGTGAGCGTCCGCAACTACGGATACATGCCGAACACACAAGACGTGCAAATCAATGCCAGAAATACAACTGACCTCAGAGTCGACCTGCAGGCATCGGGCGACAAAGTGTCCGGCCCGTTCGCGGACATCGAATTCAAAGGCCACCCGCGCGCCGCAGTCCTGCTCAACGGTACGACGCCCGACTACTTCCTGGGTCACGTGGACGAGTTCGACTGGAATTGGATTTGGCACCAGCGCCTCCTCGTAAAGCCCGGGATCTACCAAGTGACAGTTACACGGGAAGGGAATCCAATCTGGTCCGGCCCTGTAGCCATCAAGGCCGGTGAGCGAGAAATTGTTTACCTCAACAAGAATGGCGAGATCAAAACCAAGAACTGGGCCAAGGGCAACGATTTGGGCCCACAGCGGCGGTTCCATGCTGGAGTCGCCAGTGCAATCGTCCCCGTCGCTCCGGTGACGGCGCAACTCACAGCGCAGTCAAACTCGCTTGCCTGCGGGCAACCCACTCAATTGGACTGGAAGTCAACCGACGCAGTGGCCGTTTCCATAACCAACCTCGGAAACGTCTCGGTAACCGGCGACCGTACAGTCGACCCCACAAAAACAACGACCTATGAATTGGTTGCGAAAGGTCCGGGTGGCGAAGCTACGCAAATGGCCACGGTAAACGTCAATGCCCAACCGACAGCGACTTTAGCCTTGAGCCAGCCCGAAGTGCACTACCACAAGATCGGGGACAAAGTTGTGCAAGACGACGCGACCACATTGAATTGGTCGGCATCGAATGCGAGCCAGGTGACAATTGCCCCGTTAGGCGCCGAAGGTGTGAGCGGCAACCAAACGATCGAGGCGCAACCGAAGCAGACCAGCACAGGTCCGGTGAATGAAGTCGTTGACTACACACTCTCCGCTTCCAATGGATGTGGCGGAACAACGACCCGGACGGCCGCTCTCCACATTGTCGGTTCCATCGATCCGGCGCCACCGGTAACGCTGGCCAGCCTGTTCTACCCGTCGAATTATCCGAGCCCGCAGCACCCGAAGATCGGCTTAGTTGAGACCGAAAAAGCGGCCCTCGCCGAGGCGGCCATTCGCTTCAAAGACCACGAACAATACGATAACGATCAAGCCACTCTCATGGTGGTTGGACACGCCGATATTCGCGGGCCAAAAAGCTACAACCTCAAACTCAGCGAGCGGAGAGCGAGGCTGGTGAAGAGTTATCTCATTTCACAAGGCATCTCGGCGGACAAGATCCAGACTAGGGCCGACGGCAAGCAGCAGGAGCTGAGTGAAAAGGAAGTCTCGACCCTCCAGAACGCGGATGCGCAGAAGCCGGAGAAGTGGGAGATGCATCGCGCCAAAGCTACCTGGCTGGCATACAACCGCCGGGTCGATGTCATTCTCGAACCTACAGGACAGCAATCGACCCAAGCGTTTCCGAACGACGCGTCCGACGCGCGGATTCTATGGCAGCGGGCTCAGCCACGCTTGCGGAAGGTTGAAGTAGCCGCAAACTCGACCACCAACGCTGGATCATTACGTGCGGGGCTGAACTAGAGGACGGCGTATGCCAACCGTGAATTGAAAATCATATCGGGAGTGAACGGGGCGAAACCGGGCCCGCTGTTTGCTCGCTTTCCAGGCAATCAGCGGGCCACCCCGCGCGGTACCTATACACTCGCCGCTCGTTTCGCAGTAGCTACTGGGAAGTCATCTGGTTTCGGCGCGGAAGGGATCAGGTCCTCATGTTCGGCTTTCGGGGACACGGCGCGCGTTTCTGGATAGTGCGTGGCCGCGAAGTCTTAGAGCTCTAATTCGGCAATCAACATCAAGAGTGGACGAAGTGTTGTGCTCCGTTTCCGAAGTTAGTTCTTTTCGGAGTCCATCGTCAGCGGCTATTCTTAGAGTCCCGTTCCGCTCGGAAGTTATGCCGGGCCAGAAGTCCTCTTCGAGGAGATCACTGTTGATCTCCTCCGAGGACGTTTGTCTCAGCACAAATCCCGCGAGCGCCTCAATCCTTGTGGGGACGAAACACAAGATCGAACCACGGCTTCCATGTCTTGCCGCCATCAGTGGAAGTAACCGTGGTTTCGCGAACGTTGCCCTTTTCAGGTTTCCACGCGCCGCGAACCAGAGCGCCTTTCGCGCGATCCTCGCCAGTCAGGACCATGGCGCCATCATCGATTCTTCCTTCGATCAACAGCAACTCCCCGCGATTGGTCACCCAACTCTGATGCCACACCTTCCTGCTACCGTCGAAGATGGTGAAGCTCTGCCCTTTGTGTCCATCGGTGCCTTGGTAGTCCTCGCGCAACACGCAGCCGTCAAGTATGAGGTCAACCCGGGCGCGCGCGACCTTGGTATTGCCGACGAGCGGGCTGCCGACTTCAAAGACATCCCAATACCCGACCCAGAAATCGAATTCTCGGTAGGCGGATGGCAGACAGGAAGCTGATATCGAAGAATTCACCGAAGAGATCCCGGCTGCTCCCATGTGCGTTGCGGCGAGAAAAGCGACCACTACAATTCCAGAGTAGACCCACCGCGCTATCGAATTCATTTTGATTTCTCTTTTTTAGCCAATCAAAGGACGATCAGGGCGAGCTTTCGCCCGCCCCGTCGTGTTCCGGCCCCCGCGGTTGCCGTATGATTCCCGCGGCTATTTTGCCTCTGCGCTGCCAAGCATCATCCGAATGAAGACTGGAAGCTGCTTTCGCATACGTTCGGTGAGAACCACCGGACGGGGGTTGGCGTCCGCCTTGGTCTGGACCGTGTTCTCCGGATTGCCGCTGCCGTCGAACACGGGAACTGCGATGAAACCCACAGTTTCATTCGTGGTTGTGTCGATTGCAGTACCGGTAACCTCACCGGCATCGTTGATGCCCTGAGCCAGCGTCAGATAGAGAGAAGTGGGCTGAATGACAAGTGTATTCAGGTCGTTCAACGTATTGTTTTGCCAGAGCGTGGCGCGCGAAGTGCCAGTGTTTACGTTGAAAGAGTTTCCAACCACCTGACCTTTTTCGTTGATATCGAAGGCAGCGTCGTTCGTGTCTGTGCCGTAAGGAGGGATCTCCTGCATCTTATTGGTCGGCGTCCAGATGAAAGCGGCCGGGTTTTCCGGTGCATTTTCGTCCCCAGAGATATTTCCGAAACCGATGACTTGGCCTTGGTTATTGATGGCGATCGGAGTGTTCCACGCTTGACCTCCGATATTTCCTAAGTCGATGGGTTTGCCATTTTCCCAGAGCAAAGCATGTTCAGCGCTCGCTCCTCCTACCGCATTCGAGCAAAGGCCCGAAATCCCCACCACCTGGCCCTTGTCGTTGATGGCAGTGGCAGCCGAATCCGGGTCGGGCGGCAGCGGAGGAAGCTGTGTCATCTGATTTAGGTGCGGCCCCCAAATCGCCGCCTCAAACTGAAGGACTTGGTTGAACGGAGGAGAATTGTTACAGGTTGGATCGTGAACGCCGTTTTCTGCCCATCCCACCACTTGCCCTTTGTCATTGACCCCGGCCGCATAACTGTCAATCCCGCCAGGAAAAGGCGGAAGGGCGGTCATCACGCCGTCTTGCCACGCGAAACCGTTGCATGCGTAGCCATCGGGGCCAAAGAAAAAGGCTGAGCAGCTCCAAGCCTCGCCCAATGGATTCTGCGCCGCAGTCTCGGCAATGCCAACAATCTCGCCTTTCGTGCTATGGTTTGGCCAGGAGATGTTGCTGTTGGGTCCACCTAGTGTGCCGAGATCCATGGGTACTCCCACCCAAAGCACCGCGTGCACGCTGGTATTGCTCGCCAGATTGTCGCCGCCGGATATCCAACCCAAATCGTTAATTCCGACCGGCTCTGGAACGCCGCCGAACGGCGCGGTGCCTAGATTGAACAAGTAGTACTTGGGCGGCTGTTTGTTGCCCTGCGCTTGAACGATTTGAACTGGGGTCATTAGCGCTGCGCACAAAGTCATCACGTTGATATACGTCCATTTCCTGGAATGCATATTCCCTCCCGTGGTGCTTCTCAAAGTCGAAGAACTGAACTGCAGGTCCGCGCTGGTTCCGCCTGGCTTCCTGTGAAAAAGCTCGAGCCGCCCAGCGCAAGACCGACATTATCGGAATGGATGCGGAAAGATTGGACGGTTGCGGACATCACTGTCGAAAGTTAGACGTTTACGGACCTTGCTTTCGTCATGAGTTTCAATTCGCTAGACACTAGCTGGAAGGTAGTGGCTTAATGGATGTCGTTCCTCGAACGAAGTAGGGGTCGCAGCCACGTAATCGTTGGCTTCAGGCAAACATGGAACTCGATTGGCAGGTATGTTCGCGAGCTCGGGTGACGCGTGATGCGCGCTTCGACGGCAAGTTCTTCATTGCTGTGCTCACCAGCGGCGTCTATTGCAGGTCGATCTGTCCGGCACCTCCGGCGAAGGAGAAGAATGTTCGTTACTTTCCAACTGCTGCTGCCGCTGCGGAAGCAGGTTTCCGCCCCTGCTTGCGTTGCCGGCCCGAATGCTCGCCCGGAACTCCAGCCTGGGTGGGAACTCCAAATACAGTTTCGCGAGCCTTGCGCCTGATCAGTGAAAGCGGCTTGGAAGACGGTGGAGTCGAAGCACTGGCGGGACGTCTCGGAGTTGGCTCGCGTCACCTCCGTCGCCTGTTTCTTCAACACCTGGGCGCGACCCCGAGCGCGGTGGCCAAAACTCGTCAAATGCACTTTGCGAAGAAGCTCATTGACGAGACAAACTTGCGGATGAGTGATGTTGCACTGGCCTCCGGCTTCGGCTGTGTTCGAAGGTTCAATGCCGGCATCCGCAAGGTCTATCACCGCAGTCCGACGCAAATCCGGCGTCTAGCTGGGCAGAGGATGGTTCAGGCTGAGAATCAATATGTTTTCCGGCTGCGTTTCCGTCCGCCTTATGACTGGAAGGGGATGTTGGCTTTTCTCGCGCCTCGCGCCACTCCCGGCGTCGAAGCAGTTGTAGACGGAACTTATCGTCGCACCATTTCTCTGAGCGGCAGTGACGGGTACTTCGAGGTTTCGCTGGATGAGGGTGGCAATGTGCTTCTGGTGCGCCTGCAGTTTGGCGATCCACGCTGCCTCTTCTTTATTACCGAGCGAATCCGCACTATGTTCGACCTGAATGCGGACTGGGCG
The DNA here is from genome assembly GCA_963785265.1 of uncultured Acidobacteriaceae bacterium. GTDB lineage: Bacteria > Acidobacteriota > Terriglobia > Terriglobales > Acidobacteriaceae > Acidiflorens. The sequence goes on from CAWAUN010000003.1 coordinate 350,451, forward strand.
ACCATCGTGCAAAGTCTCAGAACCGAGCCCGTGCTGGCAAAGCAGGTTGATTCCGGTCCGGGGCTCCGGGTGGCGGGTTGTTGGAATGGCTTCGAACTCGCGACGCGGGCAATTCTTGGTCAACAGATTACGGTGAAGGGCGCCACCGCTTTGGCTGGTCGAATCGTGAGCAGTTTCGGAAAGCCGTTCTCCTTGGGCGATGGTCTCACACATTTGTTTCCTACAGCCCAGGTCCTTGCCGACGCTAGGCTTGCCAGTATCGGATTGCCAAGGCCGCGAGCTGAAGCCATTCGAGCTCTCGCACGCGCCGTCTGCGATGGGCGGATCAGCTTTGAGAGAGTGGTCGACACCGAAGCTTTCCGACGTCGACTGTGTGAAATTCCAGGCATTGGGCATTGGACGGCACAGTACGTGGCCATGCGAGCCCTGGCGGAACCCGACGCTTTCCCAGTAGGCGATCTCGGGCTTCTGCGTGCTATGGCACTGCAGAGTTCTCGTGAGCTTGAGCGTCGTGCCGAAGCCTGGAGGCCTTGGCGAGCCTACGCGGCCATGTATCTATGGAAAGTCTCCAGCCAAGCCAGCGCTAGTAGAAATAAACCAATGCCTGGCTGGCCCAAGAGTGATCATCGAACGGCACTTCCTCACTTACACATCTCCGTCGCTGTGTAATGGGCTAGCCGGAGTCATCGGGGCCAGAAGTCCGCTTGTGGGAGATTTCACCAGATCGGTACTGGGAAACGCGCCAGCAGTGAGCGATCAATCGCCTGGAGAGAAGTTTATCTGGAGTTAGAGAATTGCTTGGTCATTCAAAGATTAGGCCTTGGTCTCCCGACACCATTGGCGTGCTCGCCGGACTCACGCGGCGCAATGGCGAAGAAGTCGAAGCGTCTCTCGCCAAGGCGCTTGGTTCCGGCGAGGCCATTGGCGATGCCCGCGCTCACGCTCTTTTTCACCTTCTCTGCGGCGAGATAGACGACGGAGCCGATTGGGCCGAGAAGTGCTGATGCAGGTCAATGAATCCGGGAGCGACGACCAGGCCAGCGGCATGGATGACCCGGCGTCCGCGGAGCGCGTCGGACGAGATGCGGACAATCTTCCCGCCGAGGATGCCAACGTTGCGCACGACATCGAGGCCGGTTTCGGGATCCATGACACGTCCGCCTTCGAGCACGAGGTCGAACTCTTGCGCGGACACGATAGTGGTTGATAACGCGAGAAAGAAGAGAAAGAGAATCAGCTTGCGCATGGTTGGTCCGACTGACCAGCGATCATAGCAGGAGGGCTCCTTTTGCAGGCTTGCCTCCGTTTCGGGCGGATGACGAGCAAACAGGAAGTTATTCCGGGCCAGAAGTCCTCTTTTGGGAGATCGCCATTGATGTCCCCGAAGCCCGTTTCTGGATAACTTCCCTGTCGAAGCACATTCCTATAGCGGCATGACATGCAAATCTTTTCGTCTTGACTTCCCATCCCGCAGGGTCAAAAATACGCCCTCTACGTTTACGGTCTCCTTTTTTGCTCGCGAGGAAGGCTAGGCTGTGAACTTTGGCTCGTCGCGCAGTCTGTGCGAAAACCCAAAGTGTTCCAATACCGAATTCGGAGGATTTTATGAAAAAAACGATCTTGTTTGTACTCTTGCTGTTGATCACCGTAATCGGGGCTGGTACGGCCAGCTTCGCCGCTTGTACCGCTACCACCCTCAGCACCGCGCCGGGAGTGTGGGGAATCGAGTCGTATGGCTCATCCCCCAGCGGCCTGGACAATATCCTTATGCAAGTCACCTTCGTTTCGAGCGGTACTTTCACCGGAACCGAGTACCAAAGCCTTGCTGGAACGCTCAGCACCTTTTCGATCTCAGGCACGTGGGCTATGGGGTCGCCGGCATCTGATTGCCAAGGCACTATGAAAGTCACCAGCCCATCGACTCAGACCTTCAATTTCGCTATCAACAATGGCGGGAAGGGCGGCACCATAGTTGAAATCGACGCTGGTTACACCCAAGTCGGTTTTATGGTCGCGCAGGGAACGATAGCAAAAGGTTGCAGCAGTGCGCTCTTCAGTAAGAAAAAGTTCTCCCTTTATTCGTACGGCACCATCCCGGCAGTCGGCGGTCTCGTCACCGCTACGGGAGAGCTCTTGTTCACCGCGACCGGAACGTTTAGTGCCGACCCGACCGTAACCCTGGACCTTGGTGCCGTGGGCAATCTCGTCCTTCCGGCCACAGGAACTTCTTCCATCAACGCTAACTGCACCGGCTCGGGGGTCCTTACGCCGACAGGGCTGGGACAGTCGTTCGATGTCGATTCCGTGGTGGTAGACGGAGGCAAAGAAGTCCTGTGGATCGTGACCAACGCCGGCGATAATGTCTCTGGATATTTCTTGGAGTAGTGGATCGGCGCTGGCGGGTGGTGCTGCCATCCGCTGGCACAACCACACTGTGGGTGCATCTCATCCTTCTTCGCGTGTTTTTCACGGAGGGTGGGCGGGCGGCCTGAACGCACGGTAGGGACACCTGCGTTCACGCCGCATCACCGCTCGCTGCGGGAGCGCCTGCTTGCCGGACGCACCGAAGATCGCCGCCACGATAACGAACAACGCCGCGCCCAGATCGACGAACGTCTTGCGCTAAGACGCCCATAAGAGCGATTGGGATGAAAGATCCTTGACAGTTGACGCGGACCGGCATCAAGAGGACAATGGCGCACGCTGAAGAGACGAAGAAATAGGCTCAATCACGGATGGAGGAATCTAATGACGAAGAGCGGCGATAAGACGAAAAAGCGGCTGCACTGTGGTTTTGCGTTCAGACTGTTGATTGGAGTGGCGGCTCTCTGCGTGGTCACTCTGGGCACGGCAACAACCGCATTTGGCGCGCGTCCGACTGCTACCACGACAAGTGGAGTAGTGGTCGGCAAAAAGGCAAATGACATGAACGAATTTCTCGGCATCCCCTACGCGGCTCCGCCCGTGGGACTTCTGCGCTGGGAACCGCCGCAGCCTTACGGACCCTTTGCCGGAGCTTATCTCGAAGCGACTCAATTCGGCAGTGAGTGCCCGCAGGCAGGAGGGGGCAACGAGGATTGCCTGTTCCTGAATATTTTTACGCCGGAGAAGGGTGGTTCCGGCCTGCCTGTGATGTTTTGGATCCACGGTGGCGGACTCATCGAGGGAAGCAGCACTCCTTACGCCCCCCAGGAGCTCGTGAAAAACGGCGTGATCGTCGTCAGCATCAACTACCGCCTCGGTTATTTGGGATTCTTCGCTCAAACCGCGATCGATTCCGAAGGCCATCTCAACGGCAACTATGGACTGATGGACCAGCAGTTCGCGCTGCAGTGGATTCAGAACAACATCGCGAATTTTGGCGGCAATCCAGCGCAAATTACGATATTCGGCCAATCCGCGGGCGGACAAAGCGTTTATGCCCAGCTCGCGTCTCCCACGGCCGCAGGCATGTTCAGTGGGGCGATCGCGGAAAGCGGATCCTATGCGGAATTCCAACCCTACCTCCCTTACGTTATAACGGTGGCGCAGGCCGAAACCCAAGGCAGCCCAATCGTACCCTCGGGCGAGACTATCGCGAGTAATGTCGGATGCGGCGACCCGGCCACGTCCGCGTGCCTGCGTGCCGTGCCCGCCGCAACAATGGTTGCTGGACAGCCCTTCCCCTTGTTTCCGTTCGTGGACGGAACGCTGCTGACACAGACGATGGACCAAGCATTTGCCAGCGGCGAATTCAATCAGGTACCTGTGATTTCGGGCACCACCGCAGATGAATACAGGTTGTTTGTGGCTGAGGATTACGATTTGCAGGGAAATCCGATACTGACTTCCGATGAGTACACCGCCGCGGTGGAAGCTTTGTTTCCACCGGCACTCAGCCCGTACGTTCTCGAGGTGTACCAGTTTTCCAATTATCCGACCGGTGGTCAGGCCTTGGGCGCCGCAGGTACTGACGGAATCTTCAGCTGTCCGGTGCTGAATGCGAATCAATTGCTTTCGGCCTATGTGCCGACGTATGCCTATGAGTTCGCCGATGAGAACGCGCCCCCGGCGCAATCTGACTTTGGCGGGTTGTTAACCTTTCCCTTGGGTGCCTACCATACTTCGGAGCTTCAATTCCTTTTCAAGGACTTCGACGTTTTTGGACTGCCGACAACACTTTCGTCCCAAGAGTCAAAGCTCTCCAAGGACATGCTCCTCTACTGGACCCAGTTCGCGAAGACGGGTAACCCGAACGTCGCTGGCAAACCGGCATGGCCTGCCTACAGCGTGTCCAGCAACCTGTTCTTATATTTGATACCGCCAACGCCGGCGGCTCTCTCCTCCTTTGACACGGAACATCTCTGCTCTGTGTTTTGGAACGAGATTCCATAACTACGGGTCCTCCCGGGAAGCGGCCGACCGCGCGCACGTCGGCCGCGTCTCCCGGCGGATAAGCGTTGAGGTTCTTCTGCAAGACGCTCTTACTTTGCTCCAAGATGTCGTGTAACCTTGGCTCGGCGTGCGAGCCGGTCCGTGTTCCGGCCCACGCGTCTCGCCGAGAGCTGCGGTGGTTCTCGGCCATGAGAGCTGTCTCGTTAGCGGTCGAATGGTGCTCGCTCCAAAATCAATATCTTTGGTGTTTTGCGCTCCTGACACTAGTGAGCAGATAGCTCTTGTGAATTGAAGGAGTAAAACGTGTTGTGTCCATGTACCCGGACAACCAGGGATTCGATCCGCTGATGGCGTGACCGGACCGCAGTCGAGATTAAACGCGGTTATTGTCGATAAAAATTGGGGGCCTCCAATGTTGATGAGAAACGCGATGGCGCGGATCCGTTCCGGCGGCTTGGCTTTGGGATGCCTGCTGCTGTTGGGACTGCCGAGTGCGGCCCACGCTCAAGGCGGGGGCACGGCTTCCGGCATCAAAGGGATCGTCACTGACGCTTCGGGCGGAGTTTTGCCGAAGGCAAATGTGGTCGCGGAGAACGCCGAGAAGGGGATCCGGCGCACTGCGATTTCCGACAGTGGGGGCGCATATCTGTTAACGGGACTGCCGCCGGGAATCTACAACGTCATCGTCGAGATTGCCGGTTTTGGAACCGAGATCAAGCAAGGCTTGGTCGTCACCGTGGGACAGACGGCGATTCTGGATTTCCAACTGAAGGTGGCGTCAGCTAAGGAAACCGTCGAAGTGTCGGCCGAGGCGCCAACGGTGGATACCGAGAAATCAAGCCAGTCGAACACCTTGACCGAGGTCTTAATCCAGGATCTGCCGATTGACCGCCGGGACTATCTGAGCTTCTCGCTGTTGGCGCCGGGCGTTTCTAACTCCACAAGATTGGCGGATGACAGCGACTATCGCGTCAAGCAGTTCAGCAGCAGCGGACTTTCTTTCTATGGCAGCAACGGCCGGGGCAACAGCGTCACCGTCGACGGCGGTGAGGCCAACGACGATGAAGGCGGCGTGCGCTTGACCTTGGGCCAGGACGCGGTGCAGGAATTCCAGATCAACCGCAGCAATTATGGCGCGGACATGGGAGGAGCGAGCGGCGCCACCATCAACATTGTGTCGAAGTCCGGCACCGACAACCTGCATGGCAGCGCCTTCGGCTTTTTCCGGGATAGTGCCATGGATGCGCGCGATCCGTTCGCCTTCAGTTCGGCCCTGGCGCCGGACCCGACCTATTCTAATTTCAACACCGATTCGTTCGGCGAACCGGTGAAGAACTCACTCAGCCGCCAGCAGTATGGCGGCGCCGTCGGCTTCCCCGTCACGAAAGACCGGACCTTTCTGTTTGCTTCGTTCGAAGGCTTGCGGCAGAATTCACAGAATGCCGTTCCCCTGCTGACCGACAGCTCGATCTTCGCCGGACCTTCCATAGCCGGAAATACCCTCCCTGCCAATCTTTCCGCGAGCGACCCGAGGCCTGCGCAGCAGCAAATCATTCAGTCGCTGTATAACCTCGGGTTCGGGACCTCGGTTCCCTGTATAAGCCCTCCTGATGGCTCTCCGGCGACTCCCATCCCGGCGGCCTCGTGCGCCCAATTAATCCAGGACTTCCTGACGATCAACCCTCTTGCTGGTTTTCTTTCGAAGCAAAACGAATTGGTCGAAGGCTTCCTGATAAACCAGCTTGAGAATAACGGAGGAGTGTTTCCATATGACTCACGGGAGTATCTGGGCTCGGCTCGCCTCGACCACCGTATCAGCGAGAGCGACCAGGTCTTTCTGCGCTACAACTACGGACATGACCTGGAAGAGTCCCCCGACGTGCAATCCTTAACCGGCTACTCGCGAGGCAGTTCCATACATACTTACAACCATACGTTGCTGTTCTCATGGTTCCACTTGTTCAGCCCGCGGACCGAGAATGAAGTCCGAGCGCAGTATAGCTACAACCACGCGAACGTCATCCCCAACGAGCCCGCCCAGGTGGGACTTGACATCTTCGGCGTCGCGAACCTGGGAACGAACATCTTTCTCCCCAACTACGAGATGCTGCGGCGCTACGAAATTGCCGACAACCTCACCCTCACCAAGGGCCATCACACGTTTCGACTCGGCGGTGAAGAACTGCTGCGCGGCAATCACACTCAGACCAACGTCTTTTTGCCGGGCCGCTTTGAGGTAGGGCCAATCACAGGAGGATTATTGTCCCCGTGCTTCGACCCCAGCTGGGCGTCCATTCCTCCCTATAACAACCCTCTCGGCACTAATCCCTGCGGTCTAGCCAATATAGGGGGGGTCAATCTAAGCTCGCTGCAGGCTTTCTCGTTGCAGATCCCGACTATCTTTGAAGACGGATTCGGCACTCCCACGTACTCCAAGGTCAGACCGTTCACCGCCGCGTATTGGCAAGACACCTGGCGACTGAAATCCAACTTCACTCTTAACTACGGCATCCGCTATGAACTGGACACGCAGTACGCTCCTTTGCGCACTCCCTGGCACAACTTTGCCCCCCGTGTTTCGTTCGCGTGGGACCCCTTCAGCGACCATAAGACCGTGATCCGGGCGGGATACGGGATCTTCTATGGACCAATTTACGACGCCATTCCCGGTGTGGATTTTGCGCTGGGCGCTCTGAACAAGAATAACTCTGCGGTCGAGAACACCCTGCCCTATGCGAGTAACTACCCCGGCAGTCAGGTGAATAACCTGGTTGCCACTTGCGGCCTCCAAAAGGGCGGTGTGCCGCTTACCGGCTACTTAGGCAACGGGTCCAGCCCTTGCAACCGGCAAGTCGGTATTTATATAGATCCAATTGATCTGGGAACGCTCCTCCCGGGCAGTGCGAACTCCAATGCCCAGGTTATCTTCCAAAATCTGTTTGCCCAAGGAAATCCCGGATTCAGCGGGGGAGTGAATAATGGGGGAGTGATTGGCTGCACTACGCCGCCCCCCGGCAGTTATGGCTGCATCACCGCGGCCGACCTAACTGCGGCATCCAATGGCTTTTTCGAGCCCACTAATAACGCCCAGGTTCCCATCCTAAGCGTAGTATTCAGCAACCAGGTAAATTACCAGAGTCCTTACTCGCAACAAGCTGAGTTTGGCATTGAGCGGCAGCTCGGCCCTGGTTTCTCGGTTTCCCTCAGCTACATCTATTCGCACACCGTCCATTTACCTGTGGCAATTGACACGAACCTGAAGGATCCGGGTTTTGTGCAGGCAACCCTGGCCAACGGCAAGACGGTCTCCTACCGGGACTGGAATCCTAGTTTGACAATTGACCCCCTTTATCAGACCACAATGGCCTGCGCCGCGAGCCCCTTGAACTGTTTCTACAGCCCGTACATTGCCCAAAACAACCAATACACGTCGGCAGGCTCCGCCCTTTATCAGGGCGGCATTGTCGAAGTCAAAAAGCAGTTCAACAAGACGACCGCGATCTTTGCCAATTACACCTACAGCAAAGCGATCGACACCACCACAGACTTCAACAGCGACTACGGACCGCAGGACAACCTGGACCTGAATGCGGATCGCTCTGTGTCGAATTTCGATCAGCGGCACAAAGTCGTCATCGCGGGCGTCCTCGGTAGCCCCTGGAGAGGCGCATTGTCCGGCTTCGAGTTCGCGCCGATTTTCAATTACAACAGCGGGCACCCTTTCAATTTGCTGAGTGGGGAACCCACCAATGGCGACAATCACCCCACCAATGGGCGCCCCATCGGCGCCCCGCGCAACGCGGGTCTTGGCCCGAATTACGTCGACTTCGACGCGCGCTTGAGCTGGCATCACAAAGTGGGCGAGAGAAGCACTCTCGCAGTCACAGCGGAAGGATTCAACATCGCAAACCGGACCAACTATGCCAGCGTGAACAATCAGGTGGGCCCGCTATTCGGGATTCCCCAGGAAATTTGTGGCCCACCAACTTGCGTCGTACCTGAGGGTGGTGGGTCCGGTTCGAAGACTTTCAACGTGCATGGAATCCGGCCCAATGGAACCACGGTCACTCCCAGCACGCCGCTGAGCTTTACCTCCGATTTCCCGAAACGCGAGATTCAACTCGGGCTGCGCCTCTCGTTCTAGGTGAGACGAGAAAATGCGATGTTCCCAAAATACGCCGGGCGATGTTCCCACTCGATTTGTGCGCCGCGGCATTCTCGGATGCTACGAGTACAGCGGTTGCTCCTTCGTGCTGCTCGACCCGGGTTCGGTGCAGTCACTGAACTAAGGGCAGCCATGAAACCTCACGTTAGACTGATCTTGACAGGCTAAGCGGAAGTTATGCGATGCGACGGACTCTCAACCACTGGCCAGAAGTCCGCTTGGGGGAAGTTTCACCAAAACGGGCTACTGGTTAGAAGATCGGGGCAGGATCATGCTTTTCGCCGCGGCAGCGGAGGCCGCTTCCAATGGCGAAGAGCAAACGCAAACGAGTCCCGAAAACGGTCCTCAAATTACCCGATCTAGAACAATCGAAATCTGCGGTCTTGAACAGTCTCACGTCTTCGAGTTCAAAGCGCTCGTACGACCATGCCATTCGTGAATTCATCGAATGGTACTGCTCGGAGCCCAGGATAGCCTTCAACAGGACTGTGGTCACACGGTACCGAATCGCACTCGAACAGCGCCCGTACGCCCCGTCGACGATTAACCTGAGATTGGCAGCGATACGCCGGTTGGCGTGTGAAGCATCCGATTGCGGACTTCTTAGCCCGGATCTTGCGGCAGGCATTCGGCGTGTGAAGGGGGTCAGGCGGCTGGGAGTGCGTGTCGGGAATTGGCTCACGCCGGAGGAGGGCAAGAAGTTACTCGGCGCTGAGACAGCCTACACTCTTCGCAGCCGACGAAATCGAGCTTTGCTCTCGCTTCTCATCGGCTGCGGCCTCCGGAGAGCTGAGGTTACAGCCTTACGCTTAGAGGATCTTCAGCTTCGGGAAGGCCATTGGGTCATCGCTGGCCTGAGAGGAAAAGGTGGCCACATCCGAACGATCCCCGCTCCGCAGTGGGTGAAGGAGGCGGTTGACAGCTGGACTGTGGGTGCCGGCATCACCTCAGGTCCATTGCTACGATCTATCAACAAAGCAGGCAGAATTTGGGGACTCGGCTTCACACCCAAGGTCATATGGGCAATCGTGAAAGCAAACGCGAAAAGCTGTGGGCTGCCATCTGTGGCACCGCACGATTGGAGAAGGACCTGTGCGCGATTGTGTCATCAGGCAGGAGGCGAACTAGATCAGATCCAGTTCCTGCTCGGCCACGTTTCAATTCAGACGACGGAGCGATACCTCGGGTGCAAGCAGCGTTTTAACGATGCGGTCAATGATCACATCGGCCTGGAGCCGGATGCGCCGTCGTGAGGAACAGGCGTAGAAATTGATATCCGCTGGGCGACTTCCCATTACCAATCAGGGTCGATCAGTGACTCGGCGATTTCGCACTCGTCGCGATTGTCGTAGCGAACCAACTGGGATCAGTGAACAGAAATCAGGGATCGCAAAATTCACACTTGACATTGACAGATAATCCACTACCATATGGTTGTGGATAAATTAGGTACAACGTTCGCGGCTTTGTCTGATCCAACCCGGCGGGCAATGATCGAACGACTCTCCCACGGGCCAGCCTCTGTGCATGGATTGACGGAACCGTTTGCGCTCTCGCAGCAGATGATTTCAAAACATATCGCCTACCTGGTGCGGGCGCGGATTGTGATCAAGACAAAGCGTGGACGAGAGAGTGTGTGCACGCTCAGGCCAGAGGCGATTAAAACAGTCGGCGACTGGGCGATTAGCTATCGCCGATTCTGGGAAGAGAGCTTCGACAAACTGGATGCAGTTGTAAATCGAATGAAGAAAGAGGAGGTCAGAGATGACAGAAAACACAGTTAGCGAAATTGAGCGGATGGTTGTCACAAGAGTTTTTGATGCCCCACGCGAGTTGGTTTGGAAGGCGTGGACAGACCCGAAGTACGTGATGCAGTGGTGGGGGCCGAAGGGCTTTACTGCGCCCGTTTGCCAGATGGATTTTCGCGTTGGGGGAAAATCTCTCTTATGCATGAAGACGCCGGATGGGCAGGAGTGCTGGAATGCGGTTGAATACCACGAGATTGTTCTGCGCGAGAAGATCGTTTCCTCCATGTACTTTTCGGACTCGAAGGGAAGCAAGGTTGATCCTGCGCAATTAGGAATAGAACATGAGGCTATAGACGGTGCGTACGACGTGACCATCTTTGAGGATCTCGGGAACGGCCAGACGAAACTTACCTTCATTGGAAATGAACCCATGGAGAGCGCAAAGAATAGCGGGCAATTTGAGGGCTGGAACCAGATACTCGATAAAGTTGCTGCGGTTATTGCGGGGCTAGCGCAGGCGAAATAGGAAGTTGACGCTTTGACGATCGTCATGCGCGAGATACAGCTGAGGCAGGCGGGGAGGCTTAGTTAGAACGGGCCTCTCGCCGCCTGGCAGAGGAAAACCAGAAGATCACGACCAACCCGGCCCGCTTGTTGCGCATGAAAAAAGAAAATAATGGCCGCGTTCGCTTCGTAAGCGCCGAGGAGGAGAAAAAGTTGCGTGCGGCCATTCCCTCAGACCGTCAAGTCGAGTTGGACATTGCGCTTAATACTGGTATGCGTCTCTCCGAGCAGTATCGAACGGAATGGCAACATGTGGATTTCGAGCACAGAATTCTCACGGTGACCGGAACCAAGACTGGAGACACACGCCATATTCCATTGAATGATGCCGCGCTTTGCGCTTTCAGGAAATTGGAAAAGAAGAAGACGAGCAATTACGTCTTCCTGCGAGTGCCAGGCCACGGCGCAAATGGGGGAACCGGCGTCAAATCGCCGCGCGAGTGGTTTGATGATGCGGTCGATCAGGCGGGACTCGAAAACCTAACGTGGCACGCGCCGCGCCACACGTTCGCCTCGCGCCTAGTGATGGCGGGGGTTGATATCCGCACCGTGGCCGAATTGATGGGCCACAAGACGATTCAAATGACGATGCGCTATTGCGCATCTCGCACCGGAACACAAGCTAGACGCGGTGCGGAAGCTAGGCGCGTACAATCCAACGGTGGAGAAAAATGTGGTAACCTTTCCTCGTCGGCACCGCGAGGCGCGACGGAAAGCAATAGCCACCGGAACAGCCACCGGCGCGAATCCCGATTTTAGGGAAACTGCGGTGAACGTGGTATAAGTCGTTTATTTCGTATCGAATAGCCTTCCTTCGCCGGGATGGCGGAACTGGCAGACGCAGCGGACTCAAAAGCGGATGCTACTTATCATCTAAGTATAAGTAAATAAGCAAGATAATTACCTGACGGCAGACGCATCGGATTTTTATAGCTTAAATGCTTGAGGATATTGGGTATCCCAGACGGCACAAATTCGCGGACTCTCATTCATGCCGTAAGCCCGACCCAAGCCTAGCTAGAAACCATGATTCATCGGTGACGGCAAGGTGTTTATCAGGAGTCATCACGACGACGGTCTCTCGCCGACAATGAGAGCATAAGCCTGTTTTCTTCAATTGGGAACGCCTGGTCAGGCAGCCCATTCATCGAATCGGCGCATGATCTCCATGAGCTTGCATCCCAACAGGATGAGCGAGCCCCACAATATGAAGGGGACGCCATAGAGTAGGAGATGCTTGCGCGAACGGGCCAACTCAAACACCCGCATCTTCACGATGGCGTATACGTTCGCTGAGAGATAAGCAACCGCCAAACAGCTCACCACCAAGTTATGCATCTTGTTTCTCCTCCTTTTACCGTGGAGTCTCCGTGGTAAGGCGCTGCCTGACCGGTTTCCCTATCGGTCACCGGCAACGGCGGGCCGGGGTGAACTGTGATAGGAAGTGACGAGTTTTTCGAATGCTGGCTGCATATCGTGAAATAACGACTCCGCGCACCAGGCGGTGACTTTTGTGAAATTGTTGTCCGAGCGGCTGATGAATGCGGTGACAAGTTCGACCGATGTGTTGGGCGGTACTGGAATGTTTCCACGATAGAGGACGAGGATCGCTCTCTTTCCGTCGATGGTGGCACTGGACTGCGAGAGTTCCTCGAAATTGCTCAAAGTGATCCTCGCGGCCGCCATGGTCAACTCTTTGTAGCTTGCGAGTGAACCCGGGTATTCCTTTTGCTCCACGATGGCGAATTGCGTCTTGTCGCTAGAACTCAGCCCTGCCAATGTAACCGGCCTCTGACGCAGGTCGGCATTGATGATCCACTCCGGGGGCAGCGTCAGCGAGAATTTACCAGTGCGATTCACATACTCCGTTCCATGCAGACTCTCGTCGAGTTTTGGGAGATCCGCCTTGACGGTGTTTGCTTCGGTGGACTGAGTGGAAAGGCCTTCTCGAAAATGGATGGACCCAGGGTCGGTTGACTTCGACTGAATTCTGCCGTCAGAGGTCTCCACTTCAACTTTTTCAAAGCCCGCGTACTCAGTTTGTTGCCCAGGCGCAAAAATCGCCGCGCTTGGTGCAAATCCATACTTGTCCGCAGGCAACGCCTTCACCAGACTTATCATCTTGCTCTCAGTCATCTTCACCAGTGAATTGAGCGCGTCAGCCGGAGCAACCAACGTCCCTGGAGCAGCCTTCTCGACGCCCTGCTGCGCTTCCACTACGGGTGCCATAGCGGAGATGACGACCAAACTTACCGCTACCACAATCTGCTTCATCGCTTTCATTGTTTCCTCCTGGGCGGAGCGCGCAGTGGCGACGACCGAGCCGCCGCCACTGCGTTCGCTATTGCATCAATTGCGCAAGGGTATGCGAGTCACTTAAGACCGTTCTCGATGCCGGCTTACCCTCCCGGATCGTCCACACCTTAGAGTTGAGACCATCCTCCGTCGACCGGAAGTTCGGCGCCGTTCGTGTAGGTCGCGTCGAACCCAAGGAACAGGACGGCCTTCGCGATTTCCTCCGACTTCCCCCAGCGTTTCATCGGGATCATACCGGTCATCTTCTCCCTGATCTGCGCGGCCGCGTCTTTATCGGCGAACACTTTGCCGAGGATCGGCGTGTCGATGGGACCGGGCGTTACCGCGTTGACGCGAATTTCCCGAGGAAGCAACTCGACGGCGAGCGTCCGAGCGAATGATCGCAGCGCAGCTTTGGCGGCTCCGTATGCGGCCTGCCCGGGCAATCCCTTGACGTTGGCGACGGAGGTCGTGAGGACGACAGCGCCGCCCCGGTTGATCAGTGGCGCGAGCTTCTGGACCGCGAAAAACGGTCCCTTGGCGTTCAGGTTGAACATCTCGTCGTAGATGGCCGAGGTCACGTTCTCGAGAGGCGTTGGAATGCTGAAGCCGGCGCTGACGGAGAGCAGGTCGAAGGTGTCGAATTCGGACTTCACGCGAGAGGCGAGGGCTTCGATGTCCGTCAACGAACGCGCGTCGCTCGCAGCGACGATGGCGTGCTGGCCAATCTCCTTCTGGGCCGAATCCAGGCCGGCTTTCGAGAGACCCGTCACCAGTACACGCGCGCCCCCATCGATGAGCATCTTCGCCGTCGCAAGCCCCATGCCGCTCGTGCCGCCGATAATCACCACCTTTTTACCTTCGTACCGTTCCATGTGTGTTCTCCTCGCGAGGTTATGGTTACTTTGCTTATTTTGAACTGTTTGGTACGATAATAGACGCGGTGGCAGTGGTCAAGGACTTTTTGAACTATTTATTTCAAAATACCGTAAGACCCCGTGGACGAGCACGCAGCGCCGCAATCGCATTGCTGATTCTGGTTTACCGCAACCATTTCGCCGCGACCGGCGCTCTTTCAGGGCACCGCGCTTAAGGATGCTGGGGAAGAGAAATCGACGCCAGACACCTTGACGACGGCCTGCCACGCGGCTTCTTGTCTGGCGCGATCGTGGAGGTGTGGGTGACGCTGCGTCTCAATTGGGCCTGTGAACTTCCCTTGAGCCGAGGCGAAGAATTGCCCTGAGACGCCGGTTCCGAGCGCCTAATTTATGAAACGGTGAATTGCCTGGTTGGCGTTATCTTGAAATGAAGTATTTTTCAAATCAGTAAAAAAGGTACTCTGGTCCACCATGTTCCCTGATAACTTACCCTCTTTGCTGGCATAAAAAACGCCGCTTTTGTACCGCTCATCCGAAATGGCATCTACAAAGCGTTTTGCACCTACGTCCAGCGTATGCACCATTCCGCCCATCAATGGGAACACAATGGGCATCATCACGTATTTCAACATAAACCGCATTGGCGGGGGAAGACTATCTGGCGCCTGAGTTCCTTTTGTATTTCCTGGGCTCACAACAACAAACTTGAGCTTAGGGTAGTTTCTTGCCATTGATAACGTCCACATGGTTTCCGCATACTTGACATATGCGTATGCTTGCAATGCATTGAACTTCTTACCAAAATATGATCCATCAAGTACAGCAGCAAACTCATCTACAGAAGAAGTCCTCATTGATACTGGTTTTACTCCGAGCATCTTTACGCCTGGAACAGCTTCCGCACTGACTGATAGAACTGTTTTCTTTAACTTGTCCCGTTTGATCAATTCCTCCACCAGAATTACATTGCCTAAAATATTCGTAGCAGCTAGTTGATTCATGCCGGAAGGTGTAGATTTCGCAGCCGTTTTTCCAATTACTCCACCTGCATTTAAAACGATTGCATCAATAGGTTCCTTTATTTCTTCTACTGCCTTTCTTACGGAATTGGCATCCGTAACATCCCCAATAATAATTTCAAAAATCCTTTTCCCCGTTTTCTCCTCAAGGTCTTTCTTTGCTGCCTGTGCCCTCGCTCGATTTCTGCAAAAAAGAATTACCTTCTTTGTTTCTTTTTTCAATGCTAACTGTCGGGCAGTCTCTTTCCCGAGCCCAGCATTTGCTCCGGTTATTAATATACTTTCGTTAGCGATCGAATGTTCCATGGGCGTCTCCGTGGCAAAGGGCGAAGGCCGGGTCGTGAGGTCCCCACGAGGCCAGAGCCGACTTGTTAATTTAGAACTATTCAGTTATATAATTGGTACGACGACCATTGTCAAGGAGTTTTGAACCACATGATTCAAAATACAGCTAGGCCGCGGGGACGACCGCGCAGCTTTGACGAGACGGGGGCGCTGGAAAAGGCGACTCAGGTGTTCTGGTCGAAAGGCTACGACGGAGTGACGATCGACGATCTCGTCGCCGGGATGGGCGTGGGACGGCCGAGCCTGTATGCCGTCTTTGGGGACAAGCGGGCTATATTCTTGCGCGTCCTTAGGGCGTACGCAGAACGGAAGGGCGCATCAGCCGCGAAGGCACTCCTCACGCCACAGAGTCTTCGCGACTCGCTCGCGGGCTTTCTGAGGTACGCCGTCGAAAGTGCGACCGAGAAAGGGTCCGCCCGGGGCTGCCTTATGATGTGCGTCGCGCCGATTGTGAACGACGTTGAGGTCCAGCGGTTCCTGCAGAGCGCGGTCGCGGGCGGCGTGGCGCTGGTGGAGCGCCGTTTCCGGGACGGGATCACTGCCGGAGAAATCCCTTCCGACTTTCCTGTGGCCGTGCGCGCGATCCAAGTCACGGATTTTGCTCGTGCCCTTACCATGCGTGCGCAGATAGGCACGCCGCGCAAGACGCTCCTCAAAGAGGCTGAGGAATCGGCCGACCTGGTGCTACTGCCGCGCCTGAAGGCCATCGGCAAGCAGAAGCTATAACTTTCTCTCGCCGGGCGTATCGCCACTAATCTCAGGTTAATCGCCGGGGCGTACGGGTGCTGTTCGAGTGCGATTCGGTACCGTGTGACCACGGTGCTATTGAAGGCTAGCCTGGGCCCCGAACAGTACCAATCGATGAATTCACGAATTGCATGGTCGTACGAGCGCTTTGAACTCGAAGACGTGAGACTGTTCAAGACCACAGACTTCGATTGTTCTAGATCGGGTAATTTGAGGACCGTTTTCGGGACTCGTTTGCGGTTGCTCTTCGCCCTTGGAAGCGGCCTCCGCTGCCGCGGCGAAAGCATGATCCTGTCCCCGATCTTCTAACCATGTGGGCGTTTATCGGGACTGATCGTGGTCTGCTTCGGACGATTTTGGGTCCTTCAAACCACGTCTGAGGTATTCACCAGGATTAGCCCCAACAACTCGCTTGAACGCCTTACTGAACGCAGCGTCGGAATCGTAACCGACCGACCGAGCGACTTCCGGGAGCTTTTTGTCCTGCCGTTCAAGGAGCTGTATCGCCTTCTGCATCCGCCATTCGGTTACGTATTCCAGCGGCGTTTGTCCTAGTAGCTCTTTGAAACGTGCTGCGAATGCGGAACGAGACATGCCCGCCGCTTCGGCCAGGGATTCGACCGTCCAGGGTGTATTCACCCTTTCGTGAATGGCACTCAGAGCAGCGCCTATTTGAGGATCGAAAATTGCACGAAGCCATCCTTTGTTGCGTTCCGGTCCCGCCGCGATATGCGCCCGGAGTACATGGATAAACAGAACCTCGGCCAGCCGACTCGCGACGACTTCAGATCCCGGCGCCTGTTCTGCCATCTCTGACGCGAGCGCCTGCACTGTGGTGTGAAGAGCAAGCGTGCGCGCCTGATCGGCCTTCATCAAAATGAAGTTCGGCAATAACTGAGTGATCGGCCTCAGGCTGGCGCGATCGAAACTCAAGGATCCACAGACGATTGTCGTCGGTGCGCCCCCGCCGCCACAAAGAGCGACATTGCCGTTGGCCTTGGCCCCGATCTCGCGGAAGCTCCACCTCGGACGTGTTCGCGGGCTGTCGCGCAAAACAATCGAAGTCCCCTTAGCCAGTAGAAAGCAATCACCACCGGTGAGGGGAATCGGCTCCGCAATCCCTTCCACACTCAGCCAGCAGTTGCCGCGCGAAAGCATGGCGAAGTGCGCCAAATCTGTGGGTGGCATCTTTTTGTCGGAAGGCGTGACTTTTTCTTCTGCCTGGTTTTCCTGTTTTACGCCCCACGGGGCTGTGGCTTCGAGCCTGTGCAGACCGAAAGCGGTTACGTGCATCGTTCTGAAGATATCTGTTATCGGATCCAACTTGTCCTCCCTATTTTGGACGAGTAGACAAAAGATTAGGACTTCCGAGCAGTTCTCGTCCACCGCTGAAGAACTCTACTCTACTGTACCGAATGCTAGACCTCTACCGAAGGGAGTAATTATGGGAAAGCTTGAAGGAAAAGTTGCAGTCATCACGGGTGGATCGAGCGGCATGGCGCTGGCGAGCGCCAAGCGCTTTGTTGAAGAGGGTGCCTACGTTTTCATCACGGGTAGGAGGCAGGAGCAGCTCGATGAGGCCGTCAAGCTGATTGGCCGAAACGTGACCGGCGTGCGCGGTGACGCGGCCAATCTCGACGACCTCGACCGTCTGTTCGATACGGTCAAGCGGGAAAAGGGCAAGATCGACGTCCTGTTCGCGAGCGCTGGCAGAGGCGAGGCCTTACCAATGGGCGAGATTACCGAGCAGCACTTTGATGCGACCTTCGGCCTGAATACGCGCGGAACGCTGTTTACGGTTCAGAAGGCGTTGCCGCTGTTCAACGACGGCGGATCGATCATCATGACCGGATCCGTCGCTTCGGTGAAGGGCTTCCCCGGTTTCGGCGTGTATGCGGCGAGTAAGGCGGCATTGCGCTCCTTTGCACGCACGTGGCTCAACGAACTGAAGGGCAGGAATATCCGGGTGAACGTGCTGGGCCCGGGGCCGATCGCCACACCGATGCAGGAACAAGTTCTCACCAAAGAAGCGAAGGAGATGTTCGAATCCCTGATCCCGCGGGGAAAGATGGGTCAACCTGAGGAAATCGCGGCGGTCGCGCTGTTTCTTGCTTCCGACGATTCGAGCTTCGTGAACGGGGTGGAGTTGAATGTCGACGGCGGCTTCTCGGCCATCTGAAGTCGGCGGATCTCGGTGAGTGCAGGATCGCCAGGGCGCTCACCCTGATCCGATCGGTTGGATCAATATCAACATGGATCGGAGGAGAACTATGAGCTACGCAATCGTAGGATTCGGAAAGATAGGTCAGGCCCTCGCCCACGCGTTCGCCCGTAAAAACATCATGGTGACTGTCGCGAGTCGCCGGCCGCCTGAGGCTTTGGCGCCGCAGGCTCGGGCGATTGGACCTACGGTCGTCGCCAAGTCGCTGCGGGATGCACTTGAGGCCGACACGATCATCTTGGCGGTCCCGTTCGGGGAACATCGTGAGGTTGCGAAGGCCCTGCCGAGCTGGGAAGGCAAGACAGTCATCGACGCGACGAACGCGTTTGGAGTTCTCCCTGAAGAACTGGACGGTCTCCTGTCCTCAGTCTTCGTCGCGAAGGCGTTCACCGGCGCTAAGCTCGTGAAAGGTTTCAATCACCTGGTTGCAGCCATTTTGGCTACCGACCCGGTCGTCGAGGGCGGCCACCGGGTCGTCTTTCTGTCGAGCGACGACGAGGACGCGACCGCTCCCGTGGCGGATTTGGCCAAACAACTCGGGTTCGCACCCGTCAAGCTGGGAAAGCTCAACGAGGGTGGCGCGCTGGTGCACGCACGCGGCCGCACTTGGGGTCAGCTCATCTTCCAGGATTTGTTCAAGAAGCAGCAGTAATCAATCTACGACCGTGCGATTTGGCCCGAAGAAGGATGGTCCGAAACGTCGGATTAGATCGAACGCACTTGATGTAGAGGAAAAGGAGAGATTTCAATGAGCACCGAAAAGAATGTCCAGATGCACCAGACCACAGCCGCGCGTTCGGGAACGACCTGCGGCACGCTCCGGATGAAAAAACGCCGCTCTTGGCGCCGCTCGGCAATAAGCTCACAGACCCAGGTCGTCCACTTCGCGTGAAATCAAAGGTAGCAGCTCTTAATGAAGTGGTAGAATTTCCTGCGGGTGCTTTCTTATGGCTTGGCAATGGACTCTTAGCTCGAGAATCGACGGCAAAGCGTTTCCCGGGCAAAATGACAATGAACTGTGGAAATCGGCGAAAACCGACACACTTTCTTACACAGTTGCACATTCGTCATTTTGGGTGAGACGAGAACATGGTCATGAACTGGTAGTGAAATCAGGCACTTGCAAGTAGAGCCGGGATGGCGGAACTGGCAGACGCAGCGGACTCAAAATCCGCCGACCTTCGGGTCTTGGGGGTTCGACTCCCCCTCCCGGCACCAGCACAAAAATCGAGTAAATACGCGGCTGGCAAGCCCAGCTCTTCGCATACGACTACCTTCTGCGGCAGACGCAGAGGACTTTTTGTTTTATCATTCACAGTCGTAGTCATATCCCAATGAAATGATTTAGCTTATTCAAGCGGCATAGCAATCCGGGCCTGAACATCTATTACACACTTTCTCGGCAGGAAAGAATTAAGTTTTCCGGTTCTTTCCCCACGGGCCGCCCTGCCGCCAGACTTGGTTTTCTTCGTCCCCCTTCAAAACGCCGTCCACAACCGGCATTACGAACTCTCGAATGACTTTGATAATTTCTTGCAGGGAAGAATCTGCCTTAAGCCCACTCTTTCGCAGAAACGCTCCCCATTGCGTCTGCTTCGTTGGAAGTTCATAAAACGCGGCCCGTAGTGCTAGCGGCGAGGATCTCGGCAGAGCCGTGCGCCGCGTCTTAAAAGTCGACTGAATCGCCGCGGCGAGAGTGCCACTGTCGAATTCGAACCTTTGTGCCAGTATCCAGAGATCGTAGAAGTCCTTCATTCGGCTATTCGCTACACCGAGTTTGACCATGGCTTCGAACTTTTCCGCAACCACACTCTCTTTGGAATAGGCGTGCAATTTGGGTGCAGGAAATTTAAGGAGCGTGGGGTACTCCAATTCTTGCGACGCGGGAACGATCGTGTCTCCGAGACCGATGTCAATCTGAAGAGGAATACGCACATTCCCAAGCCGCGCTTCTGTGCGTCCCCGAACTCCTTCGTAGGCTTCCTCATCACGGATTCTTTCCACACGAAGCTTGTCTGGTAGAAACGTCAGGCCATCGTCTTCCACATTTTGCGAGCACACTTCGGAGAACACTTTCCGGAAGTTGATATCGGACGGCCCCCGTCCGAGCAGATCAAGATCTCGGGTCGGACGATACGTCTCCGCAGTCCAGAGTTGCAGTAGCAAAGCACCCTTGAGGACAAATGCATCTCGATGGGGAGAAATGCTCAGGCGATAGAGGAATCGTTCCAATCCATAACGGGTCAGGAGAAGTCCAAAATCTTCGTTGCGTTCCGTCGCCAGATTCAAGAGCCTTTGCCGGACGGAAGCCGCCAGATTTGCAACAGGCTTCTTCACGTGAGCGACTCCAGATATGGTTGTATCACCCGTGCCACGCGGCAGACTTTCGCGGCCATGAAGAGTTCATCCATCGTGGCTTTCCGCTGTCGGTAGCAATCGCGCAGCGCTTCCAGAGCGACGTCCAGCCCTATCTTGTTGCGGTACTTGAAACAATCGGCGACAGTTTTTGCAGGACCAAAGACTCGCACGGTAACTCCTTCGAGTTTCTTTTCCTCAATGCCATAGGAAAGGGCCTTACCGGAAAAATGCACAATACGCATCGCCGGATAACCCGCGCGGGGGCGACGATCATTGTGGGCAATCGCTATCCAAACCTCACGCGGCGATTGTGTGGTGAGCCCATGGAAGCGCAGCGCAGACAGCAGGCAGATGACACCACGCGGTACGCGTTTCGCTGCCTCCACGAGCGTATGGTGCTCGGTCACCCGGCTACCATCGGCCACATAAAGTCCTCTTCCCACTTGCCGCACTAGCCCGCGGTCTTTCGCCTGGCGGAGATATTCCCGAGGGATAGCTACCCGATCCAGTTCGCGCGGCCGGAATACCCCAGCCTTCCTGACCATTCGGGCTACGAGTTCTGCCTTCGAAACCGCCATGACGCCTCTTTGCTATATGCATGCATATTATAACAAATGCCAACATATCGTAAAATGGAACGTCATGTCGTTATCGATACGCCAAAAAGCGTTGCGGCGGACACTCATCGTAGGAACTGCTGGAGCTATTTCTCTTCAGGCCAGACCCGATGATAACGATACTGTCGGGGCTTGAACTGGAGGTTTAGATAAGTGCCTTTGGAATCGGCGGCGAGGAAGGCGGCAGTATTGATAGACCTCTCTACTTTGTCTAAATTCCAGTTCCAGCACCTGTCGCTCGGGAGCATAGCCGATGCTGGCAATACTGCTGGAATCTACAGAAACTCGCTGCATACTTTCTTGGATGCGGATGAAGCTACGAAGGATGAGATGCGGCAGCCTCTGCTTCAAGTTCCCAAGGCAGCTGTTCGCCGGATCAAATGCGGAGAGCGCGCAGCGGTATCGTTCATGTCGAGTGGAGAGTCCCGTCTAATTCGGATTGATGAATCATCCGATCCGGAGAGGAAACTGAGATAGTTTTCGGGAATCGAGTCATGCCCATCCCTCTTCATAAACACCTGACGTTTGTGGAAAAATGCGGAGCGAGACGATCCATGAAAATCCGCGAGACCTACACAGTGACTTTCACACTTTCATATTCTGTGTCTAGATATGTCCTGTGTTATCAATAGTTAGCTGAAATACGCAGCGGACTCAAAATCCGCCGGACTTCGGTCCTTGGGGGTTCGACTCCCCCTCCCGGCACCAACTCAACCCATTGAAGAAACACCTAGTTCGGCATGGTCGCGGTAAGGTGGGCTAAAGCGACATTGCCCTGTTTTGGTCCAACTCTGCCCAAAGTCGGGCACGCCGGACTTTTCCATTGCTTCACGTTCCAGACCTTGGCTCACTTCCAGCTTGTGGGCCGCATCTCGAAGATCAGATGGTGCGACAATGTTGCAACGATCAGACACTGCCCTGGTCTTGTGACCGTAGATCGTCTGCGCGACCTTTTCGGTAGCGCCAACCCGCACCATGTTCCGCATGCCCGTTCTCCGCAGATTGTGAAAGAGCAATCCACGGTATTTCAGTTGCGAACGCTTCCCCACGCCAAAGGAGAGTGTTGACATTTGGTTCCCTCTTCGGGGAACTGACAGGCGCCTGGAAGTGAGCTTCTGAAGTGATCCATTCTGTACAGTATTTCGAAATGGTTTGAGCGATTCTAGACAAAATCGTAGAGGGCAATATGCCGAAAACGACGGTTGGTTTATTTGAGAATCCAGGTTCGGTCGACGTTCAACAGCGAATAGGCGATGCGAAAGAAGTCGTCGCAAACTTGAAAGGAAAGCTCGCAGACCTAAAAAAAGTTGGATGGGCCACCTGCCGCACGAGCATCGCATTGGCAGATCGCTCCCGTCAGATTCTCAGCCTTCTGATACGCGCGAATACTGGCTCGCGTCCGTAGACCGACCACGCCATCGACCTTCCCGCGGTAGTGCCCCTTGTCCTGCAGAGTTTGTTGCAACTTGATTATTTCTCTTGGATGCGCGACCCTTGGAACCGCTTTACTGAGATCGGCTCCCGGACGTAACCGCGTCGGGTGTGGTCCCGAGGTCCCCATCGTCAGCAACAGGAAGGCAATTCCAGCGCTCGCGGCTTTACCAGCTAAAAGCATTCGTTCTCCTCGATTTGGACACCGTCGATAGATTCGCTCGCTTGCTCTAGCAATACTGTGCAGAATGGCTCATGTCGTAAGTTCTTCCATAACCGCCTTCTGTGATCAAGCTTCGATTTCCTCCCTCGCAGACTGCTAATCCTAGACCCGAACGCAAGCCACGTCATTTCCACAGGTGCTGCCGTAGGCCTCCGGACTGGGGAATCTAGCTGCGTGAGCACTATCGGGGCCGAAACGCCGAAACAAACCGCCGGCTCACATCTCAAGAAACTTTATGAGCTCTTTATGAAATGTTTATCCGTTCTTTACGGCTTTTCATTTGTGATATGGACTTCACCTACAAGAAAAGCAGCCGGCAAGTATGGTGGACTACTTCGTTCAGATTGCACAACTTTCACGCAGCGGCAACAACTGGAACTCAAAACCCGGAAAGGACTCGACCGTGAAGATCTCGACCTTGGACATTATGAGAACAAGTTTGCGTAGCGCCCTGACTTTTTCAACTCTTTCCGCAGTGTTGGTGTTGACGCTCGCGTTAGCCTGGGCAACGCGTAGTTACGCTCAGGCTCAAACGCCGCCGGACGCTCCCGTGAAAGTGGCAGTCTTGCACGAGCCGGTCGCCGCACCCGACGTTCCCGCAAAAGCCGCCACCGCCCCCGATCAGGTTTCGACCGATATCGTCAAAGAACTGGAGGCGATGAAGGCGCGCATCGAGCAACTCGAGGCCGAACTCAGGGCCCGCACCGGGACGCCCAACGCGACCACGAACGCATCCCTGGCGCCCGTAGTTCCCGCCAAAGCCGCGCCCATGTCGCTGACAATGACAGCCGGAGCGACGGCACAGACGTCGGATTCGACAACTACCCCCGCAAAAAAGGAAAAGATTGCGCCGTTTTCCGACTGGGATTGGACCTGGTTGAATGGCAATCCACGCAACAAAGACACTGCCTTCGATTCGAAATTCTTCACCCCGGAAATCCGCGCCGATGTAACCTACACCTACGACTTCAACAAGCCCATAGACAACTCGATGGGCGGATCGAGCGAACTGTTTCGCTCCAACGAAATCCAGTTGGAACAGCTCGGCATCGGCGGCGATTTCCATTACGACAACGTACGCGCCCGCTTCATGACTCAGTTTGGAATGTACTCCACGGCCACGGTGCGCAATGACCCCAGCTATTCCAAGGGGCAATGGAATATAGGCGATGCCGACCGCTATCTGGCGGAGGCCTACGGCGGCTACCACATCAACGCGCTGGATGGGATCAACATCGATGCGGGAATTTTCTTGTCTTACATCGGCCTGTTCAGCTATTACAACTTTGATAATTGGGCCTACCAGCCTTCGTACGTTTCTTCCAACACGCCCTGGTTTTTCGAAGGCGTGCGCGTGCAGATTTTCCCCAGCCCTCACTTTAAGATCGAGCCCTGGATCATCAATGGATGGCAATCGTACGGCTCGTCGAACTCGCGAAAGGGATTGGGTGGACAGATTAAGTGGACTCCGAGACCATGGGTGAACATAATTTCTAACAATTACGGCCTCGGCCACGACGACCTCTACATCCCGAACCGCGGGCGCATTCACACTGACGATAGCCTCGAGATCAAGTATTTTGACCGGCCGGGACAGGCCCTCGACAAGATGGCCTTCTCCTTCACTGGCGATATGGGATGCGAATTTGGTGGTGGCGTAAGCTGTTATGGCGATAAGGCGGGCGGTCCGAAGCAGAGCTTTATTGGCTTCATGCTTTACGATCGCACCTGGTTCAAGAAAGATACGTATGGTCTAACCATCGGTGGCGGCACGATCAACAATCCCGGACGTTACCTGGTCCTGCTCCCGCCCATCAACGGCGAAACCGCGTCATCCGCGGCCATCAACGCGCCTTACTTTACCGGCAATCCCGGCAATCCGTTCAAGGCCTGGGATACGTCGATCACCTATGATTACATGCCGAGGCAGTGGCTCACCTTCCGCTGGGAGTACGACTATCGCCACGCGAATGTGCCTTACTGGTCGGGACGCGGCGGGGTTACGCCTCCGGGTTCAGGCGGAGTGCCTTACACCAACAACGGATATCCCCAATATTATGCTTGCTTGGATGGAAACCCAGCACAGACCTCGGGAGTGCCTTTGAGCCTCAGTGGCGCGACCTCGGCCTGCTCTGCACAGGGCAGCAGCGTGTGGTTTCCCGATCTGCGCAAAGACGAGAATCTGATCGACATCGACATCATGGTCAAGTTCTAGCGCCGAGGGCGGATTCACCCGGAGAAGCGGCGGCGCCGAAGGAAAATCCATGCGAAAAGTTCGTTATTGCGTGGTGACGAGTCTAGACGGCTACATTGCCGGACCAAAGAGTGAAGCCGATTGGATCACGACAGACCCGGATTTCGATTTCGCCGCCATATTCAGCCAGTTCGACACCATCTTAGTCGGGCGTCGCACGTTCGACACTATGGTGGCCGCTCGACGGGTAACGATGCCCGGGATGAAGACGATCGTTTTTTAGCGAACGCTGAAGCAGGAAGATCACCCAGAAGTCGCTATCGTTCGGAACCAGCAACAGGAAACCCTAGCTGCGCTCAAGGCGACCCCCGGAAAGGATTTATGGTTGTTCGGTGGTGGATCGCTCTTCCGCAGTCTCGCCGAAGACGGACTCGTGGATACAGTTGAAGTCCGTATCGTCCCGATCCTTCTCGGTGCGGGAGTTCCTTTGTCGCCGAATCCGAAGAGCCGGATTAAGCTGGCGCTCACCGCTCATAAGCTCTACCAAACCGGCATGGTCGAGTTGGAGTATGCGATCAAGTAACGCCGTCGCTGGCGCCAAGCGCTCATCAGTTCAGCGTCCATCGAAATCTGCTCTTCCAGGGCGTAACCCGCCTTTTCTAGTAACGTCCAAGACCGCATGAAACAGCCCGCCCCGCGCGGCTTTTGACCTAAGGTAACCTCGATTTCAACTTCAATTACCGAAGCTCATGCACACGGGGAACCTTTCCCCGCGCGCTCTAAGATGCGATCTTGGTCAGGACACACGATTCAGGCGCTCTTGGTTGGAACGGAAAGGACCTTATGGATCGCGAGAACCGGGAAAGCATGGAAGAGATTCATCTGCGCATTTTAAGGGTCACCGACGACCTGCGCATGATCCAGCGCGAACTCAACTGCGCCGCCATGCAGGCCCCCACCGATCCCGAGCTCTTGGAAGCCCTGGCCGATGCCCCCGAGATGGAATCCATCCAGATGCTCAAATCCGCTCTCGACCAGATGCGCCATTTCCTCTGGTTCTACATGCAGGTCGTCACCAGCGATTCCGAAATGGGTGAGAAATTCCGCCAGACGTTGCGCCAGGAAGCCCCCCTGCAAGTCCCCGAGGTCGAACAGCAGTTTCAAAGCGCCACCGACGCTATCATGCTCCGCTATCTAGCCGACAGTAAGTACCGCAAGCCCAACTAATGCTAGTGACCGGCCGAGTGTAGCGCCGGCATCCCGCCGGCCACGAAGTCCTACTTCCATCGTAGCGTCTTTCCGAGCATTCCCCTCGCCCAGCCCGCAAACCCTTCTCCCCCACAAAAAAAACGGGCGCGCCGGAGCGCGCCCAAGTCACAAGGAGGAAACAATCTTTCAAAAACGGCAACGGTTCAGCAGGACAAACTCAATCTCATTCCAATCTCAGCGTCCAAAGCCAGCCGACTGCATCGCCTGCCGCGAGATGTCCGAAGTCGACGCAATGCCTTGCATGCGCAACTTGAACTCGTCCGCGTTCGAGGCGCTTTCGAGAGCGGTCTCGTAGTTCACCAGTCCCGCCTGGAATAGATCCCACAGCGACTGATCGAAGGTCTGCATGCCGTACTGCGAGGTGCCGGCGGAAATCGCATCGCGAATGGCGCGCGTCTTCTCCGGTACCAGAATGCATTCCCGGATGTAGGCCGTAGTCACCATCACTTCCACCGCGGGCACGCGGCCCTCGGCGTCGGACCGGCGCACCAGGCGCTGGCTGACAATGGCGCGCAATACGGCCGCCAACTGCAGCCGGATTTGCTTCTGCTCTGGCGGCGGAAAAATGGCAATAATGCGGTTGATGCTTTCCACCGCATCCAAAGTGTGCAAAGTTGAGAAAACCATGTGACCGGTTTCGGCCGCGTGGAGCGCCGTCCCGATCGTTTCCAGATCGCGCATTTCGCCCACCAGAATCACGTCCGGATCCTGACGGAGAGAAGCGCGCAGCGCCGCCGAAAACGAGGGCGTATCGACCTCGACCTCGCGCTGGTTCACGTAGCCTTTCTTATCGCGGTGCAGAAATTCGATCGGGTCCTCAATGGTGATGATGTGTTCAGCGCGAGTCGAGTTAATGCGGTCGACCATGGCGGCCAGCGTCGTCGATTTGCCCGAGCCCGTCACTCCGGTCACCAACACCAGGCCGCGCGGCATGTCGCAAATTTGTTCCACCACTTTCGGCAGAAACAGTTCGTCAAGCGCGCGAATCTTCGTCGGAATGACGCGCAGCACCAATCCCACATTGCCGCGTTGCTGAAACACGTTCACACGGAAGCGTCCCAGGCCGGCAACGCCGTAAGCCATGTCGATTTCCGTGGTTTCTTTGAATTTTTGTTTTTGCCGGGCCGACATCATGCTAAACGCCATGTTCAACATGTCTTCAGCGGACACCCGCGCCTGGTCGGTCAGCGGCACCAGATCGCCATCAATGCGCAGGTGAGGATAATTCCCCACCTTCAAATGCAAGTCGGAAGCGCGGCGTTCCATGGCGACACGTAGCAAGTCATCGATAGTCATGCGTGGAGGGACTCCAGCTACAGTGCCTATCATCTCCCGAACCGCCCGCGCGCACGAGATGACGGAGGTAACGACACCATTGGCTTGCTCGCGAGAGGCCGGTTCTTACTTCTTGGGGAGAAAAAACTTGTCACGATAGGATCCGACGACAAAAAAGCCGCCCCGGAGGGCGGCTGAATTGGAAGCGCAGGATTCCGCAGAATCGGAACCAGCGCCTCGCGGCTTATGCCGCTGCCTGAAACGGCTCGTCGTAACTTCCTCCGTAAATCGAAGGCACCTTCGATCCCATCGGACGCAGATACGTGGCCAACTCGCCCCGATGATGAATGCTGTGGTTGTTCAAGAATCCCAGATAAAAAGCCGCCGGGAAGTTGAACATGAAAAACTGTACGGGCGTGAGCAACTCGTCCGCCGACATGGCGTGGACGCGCTCTGCACTCCGCTTCACGTGCTTGTCGTACCAATCCACCAGTTCCGCAACGGTATTGGGTTTATCCGCCGGAGCCGGAGGAGGCATGACAAATTTAAGATCCGCGATTGCGTCCAGGAACTGCACGTCAGTGTTGGCAAGGTGCCAGGCGAGTTCCCATGCCGTCCGCGCATGGGGATCGGGCCGGTAGTCGCGTTTACCTTCGGGGATGGCAGCCAAGACTCTCTTGGTAATTTCAAGCTCTCGGCCCACGCCATCAAGCATCATGGCGCGATAGCCCAGAACAAATTCCGGTGTGGGAGCAGACATGGTATTTCTCCTTTTAGGCTGGATGACGGAAAACTACGTTGACGGAAAACAACGACTACAAAGATCGCCTGCGATCAGGCGGGTTCACTATAGTGCAGAGCGGTGGGAAGCGCAAATGGGCTGTCAAGCGCACATCGCGCTAAACGGCGACGGGCTGCTTGATCCTCACCGGAACCGGAGTCAGCCAGCCATAGCGATCCGGCTTCTCGCCGCGGACGATGCCGTAGAACTCCGCTTGCAGAGATTTCGTTACGGGCCCGAGTTTACCCTTGCCAACGCTGATTTTGTCGACCGAGCGAATGGGCGTGATTTCGGCGGCCGTCCCGGTAAAGAAAACCTCGTCGGCAATGTAAAGCGACTCGCGCGGAATCTGCTGCTCGATGATCTTGATGCCGAGGTCGCGCGCGATCTGCAACACCGAATCGCGCGTAATGCCCGGCAGTACGGAGTTGCCCAGCGGAGCCGTCTGCAGCACGCCATTGCGAACGACGAACAGATTTTCGCCAGAACCTTCGCTGACATAGCCGTTCACATCGAGCGCGATGCCTTCGGCGTAGCCGTTGACGATGGCTTCCATCTTGATGAGTTGCGAGTTCATGTAGTTCGCGCCAGCCTTGGCCATGGCGGGCAGCGTGTTGGGAGCGATCCGAGTCCACGAAGAAATGCAGACGTCCACGCCCTCGCTGGCATCGGCGCCCAGATATTTTCCCCAGGGGTAATTGCAAATATAGACTTCAGTCGGAGAGTTGAAAGGGTTGA
This sequence comes from uncultured Acidobacteriaceae bacterium, assembly GCA_963785265.1. Lineage (GTDB taxonomy): Bacteria > Acidobacteriota > Terriglobia > Terriglobales > Acidobacteriaceae > Acidiflorens. Next base: position 379,693 of record CAWAUN010000003.1, read on the forward strand.
CGCCAGCCTCGCCGTAGCCGCGGAGTACGATCGGGCGTACGTAACAGGGCCAGACTCCGTTGTGTCCCACGAGTTCGACCATGCCGCTCACGATCTCGTCGCGCGTGAAGGGGACGTCGATGCGGTAAATGCGGGCGGAGTCGACAAGCCGCTGAATGTGTTCGGTGGCGCGGAAAATCGCCGGCCCGGTGGGCAGCGCGTAGCAGCGAATGCCCTCAAATACCGATGAGCCGTAGTGCACGACATGAGACATCACGTGGATGGTAGCGTCGTCCCAAGCGATGAACTTACCGTTGTGCCAGATTTTGTCCGTCTTCTGAATGGCCATCGAGACTCCTCGGTATGCAAATTCGCGGAAGCAACTGAGATTTCTCCGAATCGAAGAGAATTCTTCCAAACTGGAATTATAACGTGGAACGGGGTTGTACCCGCCAAAATCGGTGACTCTGCGCGGCCCGGACTGGCGTCCGGGCGCGGAAGCGATACGCCCGAATCAGCGAATCTGCACGATGTTGCTGGCGACAACTGCGGATTCACCAGCGATCATCATCCGCATCGTGATGCGTTCCGCCTTGTAGTGATGGGTACGATGCAAACAGTACGCCACTCCCATCGCTGCGCCAAAACCCAGCGCTGACCCGGCTGCCTCACCCGCTGCACCGCGCGTCACGAAAGGACGCATGATGGGATTCGCCTCGCGAAACCCCTCGCTCAACCCGCGTTGCGTGGTGATGGCATCAGCGCCAATCAGTGAGGCTAAGATGCCCGCGTCCACTTTGTTTTCGAATGTCCAGAAATGATGTTGTTGGCTGCTGGGTGCATCAGGGAGCGCAAAGCGGTTAACTTGGAAGCTTTGCGCCTGCATTGCCGCGCTCAGTAGCAGAATGGTGAGGAGGGCTTTCATATTGTTTGTCTCCAAGAACTAGTTTGTTGTTGCTAAGGCGAGAGTAAGTCAGAGACAAACGGTGGTACATGGCCCAATTCCGTAGGGTGGGTGGCCTTCCGGTAACTGTAACTGGGTGGCTTATGTAGGCTGGTAACTACGGCTCTTAGGCGTCGAAGTGTCTGAAATACAGCGAGTTACATCGTCGTCGCATTAATCGGCGCTCTGAGCGGGCAGGTAGTAACTATTACCGTGGTTATGGTTGCTTGCGGGTGGAGCAGCGGTTTACCAGTGCGACAGGCCTCATTTTCAGCGGTGGCTTTTGCCGCTTGCGGAAAAAACCGTGTAGAGATGGGGCTTGCCCCGTCTGGGGCCGCCTGCGAACCAGGGATAGAGCAAGAACGGGTAGGGCGCGGCTTCAGCCACGGAGGGGCGACTGTGCTCAGTCAGTGTTTTCAGCGAACTGCAAAGCCCGCATGTCAGCTGATGGCAGCCGCAGGCTCACTGTGGCGGGTGGTTGTTGTCACGGAGTGGTGCCGCAAGCCCCGTTTCTATGTTTGGTGTGGCCGCAGTTGCGGGTGTGTTGATGACGGTAGAGGGCGCGGCAGCAGCCGTTTCGATTTTGGCGCCCACTTCGTCGCCGCGGAAGTAACGCTCCTTATTTCTGTCGGCGCGCATTTCAGGCATGGCGATATAGGGCTTAGAGTAGTCATTATTCGCGTTCCAGAAAAGAAATCCGACGCCACCTTTCTGTTTGGCTACTTCGACTTGCACTTCAACATACTGCGGTGAGTAAGTCTTGGTGCGCCAGGCAAAAGCTTGCAGCCAGGGGCGAATTACTACATGGCTATTCTTGGTAATGAGTTTGAAGCGATCCATGGACTCGCCGATAAAGTGCTCGGGTGCGTCGCCCGGGTGCGCGATGCCGTCCATCCCGAAAAAGTGCGAAGGATAGATCATGGGCGAGAGCACGTCACAATGCTTCGCCATAGCCACAATGTCCTGCCCGGTATGCGCAAGATCGACCGGACGTTGCCAGGCCATGACTCCGAAAACATCGAGCGACAATAGGACGCCGGTAGGATGGAGTTGGGCATACGCGCGATCAAGGAAGTTTGCAATCACCTCCGACCGCTGCTCTTTGGAACTCTCAGTCTGAAAGTTAAAAGCCGCATCCTTCTGGTCGCCCTCCGCGGGAAAGCGGACGTAATCAAATTGCACTTCATCCACCCCGGACTGGGCGACGAACTTGGCCAGCGCAATATCGTAATCCTGCACCTTGAGATTCGACGGGTCGGTCCAAACAAGCTTGCCATTCTCGCGCCAGGGTTGACCCGTGCTATGCGACTTTACGGCCAATTCCGGGTGACTCGTGACCAGGTGCTCATCGCGGAAAATGGCAATGCGCGCAATAGCGTGCATGTTTTCAGAATGCAGAAAGTGAACGAACTTCGGCAGATCGGAGATATAGTGGCGCTGTCCGGTGGCCAGGGGGTGATCGAAGGCGATGTTGACTATACCGTCGCTATCCTTGATATCAAAGACGACCGCGTTGCCTCCAACCTCGCGCCAATGGCGGATGATACGCAGCCCGTGGTCGCTGCCCGCCATGACTCCGGTCAGATAAATGGCGCGGACTTCGAAATCGCTTGCAACTGGGACAGTTCTCTCTACAATAGGCGCTTCGAGAATTCCGGGGATAATGATGCTCTCCCCGGGTTTGAGGAAGGTCCCCTGCCGGTTGTGGTTGGCTTCGCGCATAGCCTCGGAGAGTTCGCTTGAAGTCAGGTATTTGGTCCGCTTCAGGTATTTGCGGGCAACCGTTGGCAAGCTGTCTCCGCGCTGGGCGACATAAAGATCGCAGCCCGGAGGCGCGACCACCGGTACGGTTGCCGGGGCCTCAGCCTTCCTGTTCGCGTTGGCCGTGACCTTTATCAGCTGTGCGGCGTGGGGGTTCTGTACGCCAGCGGCAGTCGGGGAGAGGAAGCCAACGCTGGTCAGGGCCACTCGAACAACGAAGCTGGCAACGGTGGTTACAGAGACGCTCGCGATTGAAAGTCGGGCCTTCGAGAATCGGGACAAGGAGTTTCTCCACTAGGGAAATCTGTTTCTAGTGTGGGGCCGCGGTAACCTGGGACGCCAGTTACGTCAGGCCAAGCCTGCTTACAGCTTACCGGACATGGGCATACGGGTGTAAGCCGGCAGCGGGAAAGTTCCCGCGAGTCTGCAAACAATTGCTCTTGGGGACGCTGTGGGTAACGTGACCGACGTGACAGGAGACCCGCTACCCGCATCTAAATCGATGAGAATCGGGGCATTACGGCGCTTCCGGAGGATGGTTAACGGCTTGCACTAGGAGGCAGTGTGAGGAAAGCCAACCTTCCTCTCGAGTGACAAAAATGAGCAGTTTCGCAGAAAGACGCTTTACAGAGAACCTACAGATCCCGGAAAGGAAACAGGGGCCCGATACGATGAGAACCAACCTGGCAACCGTGCTCGATCCAAGCCGCCGCAGCAACGACGCTCGTGACTTTGAGGCTTCCCTGCGCCGCAAGATTGTGGGGCAGGATCAGGCGATCGAAAAGGTCGCGGAAATCTATCAGATGTTTCTGGCCGGCCTGAATGCGCCCGGACGCCCGGTGGGCAATCTCTTGTTTCTGGGGCCGACCGGCTCCGGCAAGACGCGGGTGGTCGAAGCGGTGGCCGAGTCTCTGTTTGGCGACGCGCGCGCCTGCATCAAGATCGATTGCGCCGAATTCCAGCATTCGCACGAGATTGCCAAGCTCATCGGCTCGCCTCCGGGATATTTGGGACATCGCGAGACGCATCCGCTGCTGACGCAGGAAGCGCTCAACCAGTGGCACACGGAAAAGCTGAAACTGTCGATCCTGCTGTTCGACGAAATCGAGAAGGCTTCCGACTCGCTCTGGCAGTTGCTACTCGGAATCCTGGACAAAGCGACGCTGACGCTCGGCGACAACCGCCGCGTCGACCTTTCAAGTTGCATCATCATCATGACTTCGAACCTGGGCGCTGCCGAGATGAATGGTTTGGTGGATGGCGGCTTGGGCTTCGCGCCGAGAGCGGTACAGGTGGATGATTCGCTCGACGGAAAGATTGACCGCTCGGCAGTGGATGCGGCGCGGCGCAAATTCGCTCCCGAGTTCATGAACCGCATCGACAAAGTCGTAGTCTTCAAGACGCTGCGTTCCGAGCACCTGCAGCAGATCCTGGAAATCGAACTGGGAATGGTACAGCAACGCGTGCTGATGGCGGCGGGCGCGCATCAGTTTGTGTTCAACTGCACGCCGCAGGTAAAGAGTTTCCTGCTGGCCGAGGGTACCGATCCGAAATACGGAGCGCGGCACCTGAAGCGGGCCATCGAACGCCATCTCGTGTTTCCGCTGGCCAACCTGGTCGCAACCGGGCAGGTGAAACTCGGAGATTTTGTCCGTGTCGACCTGATCGGCGAGAGCAAACTTACCTTTGTGAAAGAAGCGGAAGGCGCAATGGTGCCCGTCCTGCTCGAGCGTTACGGAGCGGCGGCGGCCATGCCAGCGGTTGCGGCAGCCAGAGCGGCGCGTCCGGTGATCCAACGCAAGGAGTTTGGCGCCGGATCACAAAACGAGAATAAGTAAGTCAAGTTGCTGGTAGGTGGGGCACCGCGTGGGCGGTGCCCTTTTTTATTGCCTTCCCGTGTTCTCGGCTATCGACTTGCCGTCTTGGGTGCGACTGTAAAGACCGTTTCGGTTTATGCGGATCGCAGTAGTCCCGCCAGTGCAGTAGGCTCATCCAAGGAATGCGCTGACTGTGGTAAAAACAGTTTCGCGATGACTTCCCTCCCTACTGGCCCCGCGCAAGCTGGTCCATCGCAAGCTAGCCCAGCGCAAACTGGCCTGGTGCGAACTGGCCTGGTGCGAACTAGCTTGGTGCAGGCTATCGGCCGCTGGAGCCTGGCCGCCCTGGCCGTGAACTCGATTATCGGCAGTGGCATTTTTGGTTTGCCGGCCACGGTGGCTCGCCTTCTCGCCCAACGCAGCGTGGTGGCGGTTTTAATTGCGGGCGCTGCCATGGCCGTGATCATGGCCTGTTATGCCGAGGTGGCCTCGCAATTTTCCCAGGCCGGCGGACCTTACCTGTATGCCCGCACCGCGTTTGGCCGACTGACGGGAATTCTGGTCGGCTGGACGCTGTACCTGGCGCAGACCGCGGCGCCGGCCGCGAATGCGAATTTGTTCGTCATTTATCTCGCGGAATTCTGGCCTGCGGCAAAAGAACGGTGGCCGCGTTTTGTGGTCCTGACCTTATTGGTGGGAGTACTGGCGCTCATCAATGTTCGGGGCGCGCGCCAGGGTACGGCGGTCAGCAACATATTCACAGTCGCGAAAATTCTTCCGCTACTGATGGTCGTGTCCGCCGGAGCTGCGCTTACCATCTTCCATCCGGCACCGTGGGGAGCCGCGACAACCGCGCCCGCCACCGCGTGGATGAAAGCGATGGTTCTCCTCATCTTCGCCTATGGCGGATTTGAATCGGCCCTTGCACCCATGAGCGAAGCGAAGAATCCGCGGCGGGATGCTGGTTTCGCCTTGTTCGTGGCCCTGGTCACCTGCACCGCGATCTATGCCCTGGTGCAATGGGCAGTCGTGGGAGTGCTCGGCCCGGGCGCAACCACCGATCGTCCGCTGGCGGAAGTGGCGCGCGTCACCATGGGCAATCGCGGAGCCGGGCTGGTTGCGGTCGGGGCGCTGATTTCCGTATACGGCTATTTGAGCGCCAAGCTGCTGGGAATGCCCCGAGTCACGTTTGCGTTAGCCAAAGCGGGTGATCTGCCGAAAATCTTTGCCGCTGTGGGTCCCAGGTTTCACACACCCTGGTTTTCGATTTTGTTCTTTGCCGTCGCCGTGTGGGGACTGGCGCTCGCGGGAACTTTTACCTGGAATGTGACTCTCTCGGTCGTCGCCCGCCTCTTCTACTATGGAGTCGTTTGCGCCGCGCTGATTCCTTTGCGGAGAAAACAGCCGCTGGCCACCAACCAGTCCACCGGACTGCGCTTGCCCCTTGGCCCGTTGTTCTCCGTGCTCGGAGTGGCGATTGCACTGGCGCTGGGCGCGGCCGCGCAAATATCGAAGCAAGTCGACTGGAGTAAGTCGCTGATCCTGGCCGCGACCGTCGGCGCGGCTGTGTTGAATTGGCTGTGGGCGCGTAGGACACAGGTGGAGTAACGAATTACCATTCAGTCGAGGGCGCCTACCGAAAATGCCGCCGACCACCCAATCGCCGATGATCTTTCAAAGCGGCGGCAAATCCATCCGCCTGGACGCCTACTTACCTGAGGCAGCAAACGATCCGATTCCCGCCGTCATCGCGCTCCACGGCGCTGGAGGCGGCGTTGCGGGCATGGAGCGTTACGCCGCCCTGCTGGCGGCCCAGGGCTTCGCCGTGTACCTGCTTCGTTATTTTGATCGCACCGGCACAGAATCCGCCGACAAGTCGACAATCATGCGCAACTTTCCGCTGTGGATGAAAACCCTCTGGGACGCAACCAGCTTCGTCGAAACGCAGCCCCAGGTCGATGGCAAGCGCATAGCTCTTCTAGGCTTCTCGCTCGGAGCCTATCTCTCGCTCTCCAACTCCGCCATCGACCATCGCGTAAAAGCCGTGGTCGATTTCTTCGGAGGCATGCCCAAAGAAATGAACTTCTTCATGCGCCGCCTCTGCCCTGTGTTGATTCTGCACGGCGAGGCCGATCAGACCGTCCCCGTCGAAGAAGCCTTCCAACTGCAAAAATTGCTGGAGAAAAAAGGAATCCCCTACGAAATCAAAATCTATCCTGGAGCCGGTCACGGCTTCGAAGACCAATCCATTTGGCAAGACGCAGGCAGAAGGAGCCTGCAATTTCTGCAGAAATATCTAACCGCGGAGGAGCCTAAGAAGCTCACGTAGGGGCGGACGCCCTCGGGAGCCTGCCCTGAGCGGAGTCGAAGGGCCTAGCCGGACGAAGCGCGGCAGCTTAAATTCGCGACAGTCGAAATGGTGCGCTAAGCAACCGCGCCGGGAGCATGACCACGGCCCACACCAGGGCAAGCGCTCCGTGGACGGCGATTCCCACCAGACGGAAGGGTAGCAATAGCAGCCAAACGATGGGATAGAGCACCAGGGCCATGAGTGCCAAAGGCCAGCACAAGACGAAGAGAAAGCACCAAAGCAGGAAGGTAATCATCGGGCACACCTCCTCTTGAATATGATACGCAAAGGAGCGAATGAAGTTCCGTGGAAGCCGAAAAACTGAGAGCTGAGAGCTGGGAGCTGACAGCTGAGAGCTGCTTCCCTCACATCGTCTTCAGTTCAGAACTCACTCGCAACTTCGCCTCGGTCGCTCGCTGCACATCCTCAACCGTCAGACCCGGAGCAATCTCTTCCAGCAGTAAACCTTCCGGCGTGACTCGCATATAGGCCATTTCCGTAACGATGGTGTCGACGACCTTCACGCCGGTCAAAGGCAATGTGCATTTCTTCAAGATCTTCGGCTGTCCATCTTTCGTAGCATGTTCCATGGCGATGATCACGCGCCGCGCTCCCGCCACCAGATCCATCGCGCCACCCATCCCCTTGACCATTTTCCCGGGAATCATCCAGTTCGCAAGATTGCCCTGTTCATCAACTTCCATCGCTCCCAGCACACTGAGGTCAACGTGTCCGCCACGAATCATGGCGAAAGAATCGGCGCTCGAAAAGTACGCAGTACCCGCCATCTCGGTGACCGTTTCTTTGCCCGCATTGATCAGGTCCGCGTCTTCCGAGCCTTCCACCGGGTACGGTCCAATGCCAAGCATGCCGTTCTCGGATTGAAGGATCACATCCATGCCTGAAGGAACATAATTGGCAATCAGCGTCGGCAATCCGATGCCTAGGTTGACGTAGAAGCCGTCGCGCAATTCGCGGGCAATGCGCTTGACGATGCGTTCGCGTTTGTCGGTGTCTTTGGTGGCCTTGGGTAAAGTTGACATTGTTTCCTTCGATGCTGATTCTTTGGCGAGGAGAAACGGTCGTTACTCGCTAGTCGTTGGTCGTTAGCGAGCCCCTGGCATCTGCTGAGATTCCCGAACGACTAACGACCATCAACCAACGACCGCTTTCCGCACCGTCCGTTTCTCAATCCGCTTCTCAAACAGTTCCCCGACAAAGATTCTCTTCACATACACGCTCGGCGTATGTACCAAGTCGGGATCAAGTTCTCCCGGTTCAACCAGGTGTTCGACTTCCGCAATCGTGACTTTGGCCGCGGTCGCCATCATGGGATTGAAATTGCGCGCAGTCTTGCGATAGACGAGATTTCCCCACTTGTCGCCCTTCCAGGCCTTGACGAAGGCGAAGTCGGCCTTCAGCCCGCGCTCCATGATGTAAGGGCGCCCGTCGAACTCACGCGATTCTTTGCCCTTGGCGACCACTGTCCCGACGCCGGTAGGCGTAAAAAACGCGGGAATGCCCGCGCCCCCCGCGCGAATTCGTTCGGCAAATGTCCCTTGCGGAACCAGGTCGAGTTCCACGGTGCCGTTTAGCACCATCTGCTCGAGCAACTTATTTTCGCCAACGTAGGTTCCAATGTGCTTGCGAATCTGGCCGTTGGCCAGAAGCAGACCAAGGCCGAGACCATCGACGCCGGCATTGTTGCTGATAGTGGTGAGATTCTTGACATTCTTGCGGACCAGCGCGCGGATCAGATTCTCAGGATTTCCGCACAAGCCGAATCCACCGACCATGATGGTGGCTCCGTCAAACACATCCTTAATTGCTTCTTCAGCGCTCGCAACAACCTTGTGCATAGCAAGAGAATTCTATAGGAAAATTCACCTCTCCGGCACGGAGCGGCTCATAGCTTTTAGCTCTTGGCTGTTGGCTAGAAGCCAAAGGCTAAGAGCTAACAGCTAACAGCCCTTTTCCCTGCCTCCGTGTCTCCGTGGTGGATTTTTCCGCAGTTGGTGCGCGCGCTCAAATTCGCCTGCCAGCTCCCGCGAATCCAGATTTTCCCGTATGTGGGCTAGCCGCTGTTCCAGCTTCTGCAGCGCGTCGGCAACATTTTTCTTGTTGGTGATGGCAATATCGCGCCACATCGAGTACGGACTCCCGGAAATGCGGGTCATCTCCCTCAGTGCCCGCCCGCCAATATCGAGCACCGGCGCGTCAGGTCCAAATTCGTCGACCAGCGCTGCTGCCAGAGCAGTTGAGATCATCTGCGGCAGATGGCTGATCCAGGCGCAAAACCGATCATGATCCGCGGCATCGACGACAGCAATTTTGGCGCCCAATTTCTCCACGCAGTGAATAAATTCTCCGCACAGCCCAGCGTGAACGCTCTGCCCGGGAAGCGGGGTAAACAGCCACGCAGCGCCTTCGAAAAGATCGGCATCGGCAAACTCCACACCAGCATATTCCTTGCCTGCCATGGGATGCCCGGCGAGGAATCGATGCCCCGCATTTCGCCCAAAAGATTTTGCGGCGCGCGCCACAATCTGCGCCTTCGTGCTGCCCACGTCGGTCACCAGCGTCTTCGCAACCAGCGCTGGTCCAAGCCGGTCGATCAGATCGAGAATCGGAAGCACCGGAGTTGCCAGCACGACCAGTTCGCTGCCCCTTATGGCGTCCGCGGGATGTGTGGTTCCGGAGTCGATGGCGCCGCAACTCTGCGCCCGTTCCAAAACTGGAGTGCGGTCGCATCCAACGATGCGCCCAGCAAGCCGCCGTTTCTTCAGCGCGAGGCCGAGCGAGCCTCCGATCAAGCCGGTTCCGATAATGGTGACTTGTTTGAACGGCATGGAACAATCGCCTGTCATCCCGACCCTGAGCGGAGCCGAAGGGGAGGGATCTGCAGTTCGCTGCAAGATGCAGATCCCTCGCTTCGATCGGGATGACAATTCTGGAAAGTTTACGCGATCTCGCGTCCCACCGCGGGCGCAATCATGCGGAGCTGGTCCATCAACTTGGCAAACTGTTCCGGGTAGAGCGACTGCGCGCCGTCGGAGAGCGCCTTATCCGGCTGATGATGAACTTCGATCAGCATGGCATCCGCGCCCGCCGCGGCCGAAGCCAGCGCCATCGGAGCCACTTTGTCCCGCCGTCCCGTGCCATGCGAGGGATCGGCCGTCATCGGCAGATGCGAGAGTTTATGAATGATCGGAATCGCGGAGATGTCCATCGTGTTGCGTGTGTATGTTTCAAAAGTACGGATACCGCGTTCGCAGAGAATGATCTCGTAATTGCCGCCCGCCAGCAGGTATTCGGCCGAGCACAGCAGTTCTTCAAAGGTAGCTGAGATCCCGCGTTTCAGCAGCACCGGCTTGCGAACCTTGCCCAGTTCGCGCAGCAGATTGAAATTCTGCATGTTGCGCGCACCCACCTGAAAGATGTCCACGTAAGGCAACATCAGCTCAATCTGCGAAATTTCCATCACTTCGCTGATCACCAGCAGTTTGAACCGATCGCCCGCTTCCCGCAGCAATTTCAGCGCGTCCAGGCCGAGTCCTTGAAACGAATAAGGAGACGATCGGGGTTTGAAGGCTCCGCCGCGAAGAACGCGGGCTCCCGCTTTCGCGATCAGTTCGCTGATGGTGAAGAGTTGCTCGCGTGATTCGACCGAGCACGGCCCAGCCATCACGACGATCTTCTTGCCGCCAATTTCAATCCCATTGGCGAACTTCACCACCGTGCCCTCGGGACGAAAATTGCGCCCGGCCAGATGGTAGGGCGAAGTGATGCGGTGGACTTCCTGCACTCCCGGAAGCATTTCGACTTCGCGGGTGTCGAAGTCGCGAGGCACTCCGACGCCGCCGAGGACGGTTTGCTGCGCTCCGGTGGAGCGGTGGACTTCAAATCCAAAGTGAACCAGTTGATCGATCACCTGCTGGATCTGATCTTCACTGGCCGAAGCTTGCATTGCGACAATCATGAGTTGTGCTCTTTTGCCCGCCGGCTGCAGCCCGCAAATCATCAGCTGCGGACGTCAGCCTTTGCGGCCTCTTTGGGTGCTTTCTCGATTCCTGAATCTTCAATCGATCTCGGCTTCGTGGGTTGCTGGCTCGGAGTCGGGAACGATCTCGTGCTTTTGAATGCTGCGCATCACGTCCATGATTCGTTCGTAGATCTGTCCCAGATCGCGCGCCGCCAACGGACCAGTGTTATTGCGCTGCACATTGGCGATCACTTCGCGCTCGCGCTCGGGTTCGTAAACCGGCAAGCTGGTATTGCGCTTCAAGCGCCCGATTTCGACGGCCGCCGCCGCGCGTTCGTTGAGCAGCGCCGCCAGTTTGCGGTCCAGTTCATCGATTTTCTTGCGCCAGTCGGAAATGTCCATAGAAGCTGTCAGCTATCAGCTCTCAGTTCGGTCCATCGAGGCCGCGGCCTGCAACTGAAGATATTCTCAGACCAGCCGTCATTTTCGGGCTGAGAGCTGAGAGCTGACCGCTGAGAGCTGTCTTACGAATTCTCCCACAGTTGCGGCTTCTCGTCCGGGATTTTGTTCGATGGCGTGCACGATGGCGCTGCCGACCACCGCGCCTTCGGCGAACCTGCCGATGGCTCTGAATTGCTCGGGAGTTGAAATTCCGAATCCGACTGCTACTGGAAGCTTGGTGAATCGGCGAATGCGCTTGACCAGAGTTTTGGCGTCGCCAGTCATCTGCTGTCGAGCGCCGGTGACTCCGGTGCGAGAGATGGCATAAATAAATCCGCTGGAAACCTTTGCGATCAACTGCAAACGCTGGTCGGTTGACGTGGGCGCAGCCAGAAAGATCGTGGCTAGGTCATTCTTGCGAGCTTCACGCAAATACTCGGCGGATTCCTCGACTGGGAGATCGGTGATCAGCGTTCCGTCGATTCCGGCGAGACGAGCGACCTGGCAGAACTTTGCAAGGCCCATGCGCAAGATGGGATTGAGGTACGAAAAGATCACCAGTCCGACGGATTGCGAATGCTCACGAATTTCTGATGCCAGCGTTAGCACCTGCTGCAGCGAGGTTCCGTGCTTGAGCGCTCGCTCGCTGGCGCGCTGAATCACTGGCCCATCGGCGAGAGGATCGCTGAAAGGAACCCCAAGCTCGATGATGCTTGTTCCTGCTTCAATGGCAGCGAGAATCACATCGCGCGTGGTTGCGAGGTCGGGATCGCCGCAGGTCACGTAAGCGACGAGAGCAGGCTTCGATTCGAAATGGAAAGGCACAGAAGCATTGTAGATTGTGGAGGGTGATTAGAGTTCGAGCAGGAACGTAACGATGTTGAGGAGTCAAATTCAGGCGTTTTTCGAAGATTACTTTTTGGAGAACTTCACCATCAGGCAACAGACCCCCTTGCTCTGGTCTTTGAAAACAAAAGACTTAGGGGGTCGATCTTGTAAGTTAGGAATGATCTGGCGGGCTTTTCTGAGTTGATTTCCCGCGTATGTTATTGAGTAATAAATACTTTACATCGAAATATAGGGGCGTCGTGAGCCGAGGTTCCCACTCAAACTATTAAAGAGGGCTTGTGTAGCGCCAACGTGTTCGTATATACATTTGTATAGTTCGATGCTACTATGGATTTACAGGTCAGAGGATTTGATTGGGATGACGGCAATCGGTCCAAGTGCCAAAAACATGGAGTGTCGGTGGCGGAGATCGAGGCATTGTTCATGCAGGGTCCTCGGGTTGCGCCCGACCCAAAACACTCGGCGGACGAGGATCGTTTGATTGCGGTGGGGAACACTGGCACGGGGAGGCGGTTATTTGTGGCCTTCACAATGCCCATAAAAGAAGGACGACGCCTGATCCGGCCGGTGACCGCCCGGTATATGCACGCGAGGGAGATAGCAGCTTATGAAAACGAAAGTGCCACGCCTAAGAACCGATGAGCAGGCCGAGGCGTTTCTTGCGCAAGACCTCTCCAAACTCGATTTTTCACAGTTTAAGCCGACGCGGTTTGAGTTTGAGAAAAAGGACGAGCAGATCAACATGCGCGTGCCGAAGCCGTTGCTCGCGGCGGTGAAGGCCCGCGCTAAAGCGCGCGGCATCCCTTATACGCGGTTCATTCGGGAAACGCTGGAACAGGCAGTCACGGCGGGGAAGTAGCTCATCAACTTTTCATTCGGCTGACGCTGCAACAGGCTCTGGGAGCGTCGAAATAGAGAGCGTCTTGCCGTGAACGTAATCCCTGACGGAGAATAGCTTTATGACTGGAGTCCAGTTCGTTACCGATGACAAGGGCCGCAAGGTCGCGGTCCTAATTGACCTGAAAAAGCACGGAGTCAGGCTGCAGGATTTTTGGGACGGCCTCATTTCCGAGAAGCGACGAAAGGAAGAGGGCATACCTCTGGAAAAATCAAGGCAGACCTGATCAAGCGCGGATGACTCGTGGCTAGATATGTCGTTGAGGTAAACCCTTCGGCGAGGCACAGGCGTGAGGTGTATGAATGAAGACCGGCGTCGGCGAACAACTCATCTCAGGCACCCGGTTTCGACACTTAGCTTAATCGAGCTTCAAGTTCTCCCGCAAAATTCCGATATCCTTGTCGCCGCGGCCTGAAATGTTGACGATCACAATTTCCGACTTCTTCATTTTTGGAGCGCGCTTGATTACTTCAGCTACGGCGTGGGCGGATTCTAGTGCGGGGATGATGCCTTCGGTTCTTGCCAGCAGTGTGGTTGCTTCCAGGGCTTCGGCGTCGCTCGCCGGGACGTATTCGGCTCTGCCTGTGTCGTGCAGTTCTGCATGCTCGGGGCCTATGGACGGATAGTCGAGGCCGGCGGAGACGGAATGCGTCAGCGCGATCTGGCCGGTTTTGTCTTGCAGAACGTAAGAGTACGTTCCCTGCAACACGCCGGGCGAGCCGCCGCGGAAGCGCGCCGCGTGGTCGCCCAGGCATTCGCCCCGGCCTCCGGCTTCTACGCCGATTAGCTCTACCTTCAGGTCTTTGATGAAGTCGTAGAAAATTCCTATGGAGTTCGAGCCTCCGCCCACGCAGGCGATGATGGCTTTGGGAAGTTTGCCTTCGGCTTTGAGGATTTGCGCGCGGGCTTCGCGTCCGATTACGCGATGGAAGTCGCGCACCATGGTCGGATAAGGATGCGCTCCTAGCACGCTGCCGAGCAGGTAATGCGTGGTGCGCACGTTGGTGACCCAGTCGCGCATGGCTTCGTTAATGGCATCTTTTAAGGTGCGCGAGCCCGAATCAACGCCGCGAACTTCCGCGCCCAGCAAGCGCATGCGGAAGACGTTTAGCTCTTGCCGCCGCATGTCCTCGGTGCCCATATAGACGACGCACTCAAAGCCAAGCAGCGCGCATACAGTGGCCGTGGCCACGCCGTGCTGGCCGGCGCCGGTTTCCGCGATCACGCGATGCTTGCCCATGCGTTCGACCAGCAAAGCCTGTCCGAGGCAGTTGTTGATTTTGTGCGCGCCGGTGTGAAGCAGATCCTCGCGCTTGAGATAGATTTGTGCGCCACCCAGTTTTGCGGTCAGGCGCCGGGCAAAAAACAGCGGCGTTGGGCGTCCAGCGTATGTCTTCAGCAGTTGGTCAAGCCGTTGCTGAAACTTGCGCTCGCGTTTTGCTTTCTCGTATTCGCGTTCCAGTTCTTCGAGCGCCGCCATCAGCGTTTCGGGAACGTAGCGTCCGCCGTAAGCGCCAAAACGTCCGGGAACGGCGGTGATCGTAGAATTCTTCCGAATGCTCGCCTTGGGTGCCGGGGTGGACGGGCGAGACGCCCGTCGCTCCGCTAAACTTCTTGCGGTTGCCATTTTCAGCTTGCCTCTTCCATGGCCCGTACGGCCTCTACAAAAGCGCGGACTTTTCTAGCATCTTTCTTGCCGGGTTCGCTCTCGACGCCTGACGAAACGTCCACGCCCCACGGATGGAGAAGGTGAATCGCCTCCTGTACATTGCCGGGATGCAGGCCGCCGGCCACGATCAGCTTGCTGATGCTGTTGATGATTCCAGCCCAGGGCTGCACTCGTTCCCAGTCGAAAGCGTGTCCGGTGCCGCCAGGTTTTTCCGCAGTCGAGGAATCGAGCAGCACGCCAGAAATCACCCCCGGGCGGAAGCCGTGGGTTTCGAGAAAAAGGTCGCCGTTCTTGGCCACGTGGATTTTGTGCACGCGTTTGCCTTTGTAAGCCTCGTCGGGTTCGACCAAGCCGGCCGCTACCGGATCCCATCCGACATTTTGTCCCGCAGGCGTGTCGAAGACTTTCGCAGGCCAGGTGCGGAAAATCATCGGCCGCTGCGATCCATTGGAGAGTTCCTTAAAAAGCCCACGGCTGAATTCCGCGCTCTCGTCGCCGCTCAGTTGCACGGCCGTCAATCCCGCCTCTTTCACGGCGTCGCGCACGTGATCCGCGCTCTCTCTGACAAAAACCCCAACCTTCTCGATGGGCTGTGGCAGCTTGGAGATAATCGACCGCGCGGTTTCCAAAGTGACGTAGCGCGGGCTCTGCGGATAAAAGACGAAACCCAGCGCGTTCGCGCCCGCATCGATGGCGGCCAGCGCGTCGTCAACGTTCGTGATTCCGCAGATCTTGATCCACGTCATAAAGGCAGCTGTCAGCTCTCAGCTCTCAGTTGTCAGTGAACCCTCTTTTCACCGACCACCATTGTTGCTTCCTCCATCAACTTTGCCAGGGCTTCGCCCGGACGCTCTGCTTTCATCAGCGACTCGCCGATCAGGAACGCTTCGTAGCCGGCGGCTCGCAGACGAGCTAAATCTGCGCCGGATTGGATGCCACTCTCAGCAACGCGAACGCATGCCGCCGGTATTTTTTCCGCGAGCCGGAATGCGGCTTCGAGATCCACATCAAACGTGCGCAGATTGCGGCTATTGACGCCAATCATGTCGCAGCCCGCATCCAGCGCGCGTTCTAGCTCGGCTTCGTCATGCGCTTCGCACAAAACATCGAGGCCTTGGGATCGCGCGATTCCGGCCAGCGCCACCAATTCTTGCTGTTCAAGAGCGGCGACGATCAACAGAATGGCGTCGGCGCAATTTGCCTTGGCTTCCACGATCTGGAATTCATCGACAATAAAATCCTTGCGCAAGCAGGGCAGGGAACTGCTCGACGAAGCGTCGCGCAAGTAATCCAGCGACCCCTGAAAAAACGGTTCGTCGGTCAACACCGACAATGCGGCTGCGCCAGCGCGCTCGAGATCGCGCGCGAGTTCGCAAGGTTTGAAATCGGCCCGAATCAAGCCTTTCGAGGGAGAGGCTTTTTTCAGTTCAGCAATCACGGCGATCCCGATTCCGTTCTGCGCCACGCGGCGTAACTGTTGCCGAAATCCACGGGGAACGTGCGCCGCCGCCGCGCGTTCCAAGGCGCGCAGGTCGGAGTCTCTCCGGCGCAGCGGCAGGCGCTGGCGCGTGGCGGCAACAATGGAGTCAAGGGAGGCGAGCATAGCAGATGCTCAATTATACGGAAGCCACCCAATTCCGGATAATTGCTCGCAGATTGCGCCACTACGCGATGGCGCGGCGATGTCCCTCATTAGATGCAAATCGGATCCAGATCCTGTGATGTACATCATTGACCGGTGTTCCGGCGAGATGCTATAAACGAGTGCTTTGTGCCAAGGTGTGTACTTCTGCTCGCAGGATGATACGCCGGGGTACAGGTTTTCCGACGCGGCCAAATCGGCACTCCTATTTTAATTGCCTGGCGGTGGAAGCGTGTTCGGAGCGTGTTGGGAACTTCGGTGGGCCCGTAGCCGCGGCCGATGGAATCGTGGGGCAGGGCGGCGGAAGTGCCGGAGCAAATCACTCGACACGACCCCTGAATCGGATCTCTAGGAGGATTTAATGCGCACTTGGAAGGTTAATCTTGCGTCCGCGGGACGCTGCGTCGTAAAAATTTCGGCAATGTTTGCGGCTCTGTTCTTTCTGACGGTCGGGTCCGCGCTGGCACAACCGGCGGAAGCGGGTGGCGAGGCCGCGCTTAAACTGCCCGACCTTTCTTCAGTTTCTTTTCTCGGCGTGAACGGACATAGCCTGCTGATGATCGGGCTGCTGTTCTGCGTCTTTGGGCTCGGCTTCGGCATGTTCATATTTATGCGGCTGAAGAACCTGCCGGTGCACCGCTCCATGCGCGAAATCTCGGAACTGATTTACGAAACCTGCAAGACTTACCTGGTCACGCAGGGCAAGTTCCTCATGCTGTTGTGGGCGTTCATTGCCGCCATCATTGTGCTTTACTTTGGCGTGCTGCGGCATTTCGAAATTCCGCGGGTGGCGATCATTCTGGTGTTCAGCCTGGTGGGAATCGCGGGCAGCTACGGGGTGGCTTGGTTTGGCATTCGCGTCAACACCTTCGCGAATTCCCGCACTGCTTTTGCTTCTCTTCCCGGCAAGCCGTATCCCGTCTATCAGATTCCGCTCGAAGCCGGGATGTCGATCGGCATGATGCTGATCTCGGTTGAATTGCTGATCATGCTCTTCATCTTGCTCTTCGTGCCGGGCGACTACGCTGGGCCATGCTTCATTGGATTCGCGATTGGGGAATCTCTGGGCGCGGCGGCGCTGCGTATCGCGGGTGGCATCTTCACCAAGATTGCCGATATTGGCGCCGACCTGATGAAGATCGTTTTCAAAATTAAAGAAGACGATGCTCGGAATCCTGGCGTGATTGCGGACTGTACGGGCGACAATGCGGGCGACTCGGTTGGGCCTTCGGCCGACGGTTTCGAAACTTATGGCGTCACCGGCGTGGCGCTGATCACTTTCATTTTGCTGGGCGTCAAAGATCCCGCGATTCAAGTGCAGTTGCTGGTGTGGATTTTCGTGATGCGCATCATGATGCTGGTGTCGAGCGCTCTGGCGTACTTCATCAATGAAGCCATTGCGAAGGGCCGCTACGGGAATGCTGACGAGATGAATTTCGAAACGCCGCTCACGTCGCTGGTCTGGCTCACGTCGATTGTCTCGATCATTGCTACTTACATTGTTTCGTATTTCATCATTCCCAACCTCGGCGGCGACCTGACGCAGTGGTGGAAGCTGGCTTCGATCATCTCCTGCGGAACCTTGGCCGGAGCGCTGATTCCGGAACTGGTCAAGGCTTTTACATCGGTGGAATCGCGTCACGTGGACGAAGTCGTGACCTCGGCCAAAGAAGGCGGCGCATCGCTAGGCATCTTGTCGGGTCTTGTAGCCGGAAATTTTTCCGCGTACTGGCTGGGACTGGCGATGGTCGCTCTCATGTCAATTGCTTATCTTTTCAGCGGGATGGGCTTGGCCGTCGCAGCCACGATGATTGCCGCGCCAGTATTCGCTTTCGGTCTGGTTGCCTTCGGCTTCCTCGGCATGGGACCGGTGACAATCGCGGTCGATTCCTACGGTCCGGTGACCGACAACGCGCAGTCCGTCTATGAACTTTCAATGATCGAGCAGGTGCCCAACGTCAAGGCGGAGATCAAGAAGGATTTCAACATCGATGTGAATTTTGAACGCTCCAAGGACTTGCTGGAAGAAAACGACGGTGCGGGCAATACTTTCAAGGCAACCGCGAAGCCGGTGCTGATTGGAACGGCGGTGGTGGGCGCTACGACGATGATCTTCTCCATCATCATGGCGCTGACCAATGGGCTGACCACGAATGTGGAAAAGCTCTCGCTGCTGCACGCTCCATTTTTCCTCGGCCTGATCACCGGCGGCGCCATGATCTACTGGTTCACCGGCGCATCCATGCAGGCCGTAACCACCGGCGCCTACCGCGCAGTCGAATTCATCAAGGCGAACATCAAACTGGAAGGCTCGGACAAGGCCTCCGTTTCTGATAGCAAAAAGGTGGTTGAGATCTGCACTAAGTACGCGCAGAAGGGCATGTTCAACATCTTTCTCGCCGTCTTCTTCGGCACGCTGACCTTCGCTTTCGTCGAGCCGTTTTTCTTTATCGGCTATCTGATCTCGATTGCGATCTTCGGCCTCTACCAGGCAATCTTCATGGCCAACGCCGGAGCGGCATGGGACAACGCCAAGAAGATCGTCGAAACCAAACTGAAGCAGAAAGGCACGCCGCTGCACGACGCAACGGTGGTCGGCGATACGGTGGGCGATCCTTTCAAGGACACGTCTTCAGTGGCTATGAATCCGGTCATCAAATTCACGACTCTGTTCGGATTGCTCGCGGTCGAACTGGCCGTCTCGTTGACCCGCGACCAGGGCACCGGGCTGACACACGGCCTGGCGATTGCCTTCTTCGCGGTGTCGGTCTTCTTCGTGTACCGGTCGTTCTACGGGATGCGGATCAGTTCGGAATAAATAGGAGACCGCAGTTCGAAAGAGCCGCAGTCTTAAGGACAAGAGACGCCATTCAGCATGCTGGATGGCGTTTTCTTTGGTCCTAATCTACCCGGTTCCGGCCCCTAATTCGAACCCGGAGCCAAACTTTTGCCCACGCAGTTCAGCAGTTTCTCCGCTGCTTCGCCTGGATCCTGGCTGGCGAAGTTCTCGTCCAGAACGAGCAGTGAAACGGTCGGATCGATTTCTTCCAGCGCTTTGCGTGCTGGTTTGCCGTGCACGAATTGCATGCGCGCGGAAACGACTACCAGTTTCGCCTTGGTTGCCTTGAGCAGGATACGCGCGTCGTCAAGCGTCGCAGTGGTCAAGGCGTTGTATCCCGCGCTGCACAGCACTTCCCGCAGGAACGTGCCCACATCCGTCGACTCGCAAACGCAGAGCATGCGCGGCCTGGCGTCGCCTTTTCCGCGGGAATAGCGCGAGCCTAAATAGGCAGCCGTGATCGCTTCTTCGACCGAATCGTAGGTTTCAAATTGCGAGAGCAGGTTGGTCATTGCCAGCGTCTTCAAAATTTTCGGTGGCACTCCGCTGAGTTTCAGGTCTCCGCCCTTCGCTCGCGCGGCTTGCGTCAGACGGACCAAGGCTCCCAGTCCGCTGCTGTCGATGAACTCAACCTGGTCGAGTTGCAGCACCACGTCGCCGTACTTGACGCAGGAGTCTCCGACTTGCGCGTGCAGCGTGTAGACTTCATTTCCAGCCACGATGCGTCCGTGGCATTGAATGACCAAAACATCGCCGACTGGGCGGCTCTCCAGGCGCAACTGCATCCCGCCTCCTTGACTACGATTAAATACGAGATGGTGATTAAATCACGGATTCGGCTGGGGTGGTAGTGGGGACCGTTTGCTCAGGACCGATTGGTAGCGAGTTCGTCGTGGTCGGCTTGCCGGTCTTCGAGATGCAACCGGATTGCGTCCTTGATGTTGCTCAAAGCCGCATCGTAGCTGTCTCCCTGGCTGTAACAGCCTTGGAGGGGAGGGCAGGAGACGTAGAAGCCCTCCGCATCGCGTTCGATGATGATCGGCAGCGTGTAGTTCCTCATGTGGATATTGTACTGCGGGAGGCGATGGGAGGGATGTGACGGTGCGCTCACCCACTCATCGCAAAGAACGAGATGAGTGGGGGCAACCGGCCTTTCCTGCAGTATCCTAGTTCAAATCGCATTCGACAGAGGTATGTTTATAGTCAGTAAAGAGCATCCTCTTGAATCCGTAATTTCTAAGACCTTCTTGATCGACTGCGTCGGAATTTGGTAGACGAAAATCGCGAAAATCATGACAAAGCGTCTTATCTAGCGGATGAGTATTTGACGATTTATAGTAAACAATAATTACGGGGGTAGGACCCTCGGAAATCGAGAAGATCGGGTCACCAATATTCATTTGAGAGACTAAGTTATATCTTGCTTTTACTCGGTCTAACTTTTGAGTTACTGGGATGTCTGTGGCTTCTGTGTCGTGACTATCGTCGCCAGACTTCCAGTACCCAGTCTTAATTGACCACCACCCGAGTAGGGCAAGTACAACAACAAGCGAGAGTTTTTCTAAAGCAGTGCCTGACTTAAGCGTTTTGCTTATATCAGTTATGATCAAGAAAGGTAGCGCTATAAAACATAGGATTAGGAAAATAGTCCCAATGGGAGGGAAAACTATTATCAGGATCACTCCAAGAATCAGCAACAACAAGAAATCAGTGGTTTTCATTAGACACCACGTGTTTGGCAGGCTACCGGAGCACAGCCTGATCTTTCTCGCCTCAGCAGCCCGACAATTGTAGCAAGAGTTCGGCGTCGACCGGGCGGGTTCGGCTGGAGCTCGCTTTCTTCTTGACAACACAAACGCTAATCAGAGAATACTGCATTTGTGGCTGATGAAACAGCCTAAGGAGAACTGATATGGCACGTGTGAATGTCATCAACGAGACAACAGACAACACAAATCCAGCGCCGACTGCCTGGACCTTGTGGCTCCAATGGTGCCTGTACCTCTACGACAGTCCGCCCGGAACAAACCCGCTGCCGGGGGTCATTAACGGCGAATACGGCTACCGTTTCATCTGGAAACGACCGCAGTCAGAGGGTGGCTCACTCCAAGCCGCGCGAGGGCAAGCTAGGATTCCGTCGCTGGCGGAGGCAGAACAGCTTTTTGCGCGGGCAAGGGCAGCCGGATGGGGGACTACAACGCGAATGACATTGGACCGCCCACGCACGTGCGCGCTTCGTAAGGAAAGAGGCCCTTCTGGGCGGGCGAGGGCGCCCGCCCTACACGTTCACGTTTGCAATCTTACAACTGGCTCATCTTGGCCAAAAATTCGCTATTCGACCCCGCCTTGGCTAGGCGTTCGATCAGCAACTCCATGGCCTCTACCGGAGACAGCGGATTCAGTACCTTGCGCAGGACCCAGATTCGCTGCAGGTCTTCTTTTGGAATCAACAATTCTTCTTTTCTGGTGCCGGAACGCTGGATGTCGATGGCTGGGAAGGTTCGCTTGTCTACCAGTTTGCGGTCGAGGATGATTTCCGAATTGCCGGTACCTTTGAATTCTTCAAAGATCACGTCGTCCATGCGCGAGCCGGTGTCGATCAGGGCGGTGGCTATGATGGTTAGCGAGCCGCCTTCTTCGATATTGCGGGCTGATCCGAAGAAGCGCTTCGGACGCTGCAAGGCATTCGAATCTACTCCGCCGGAGAGCACTTTGCCTGAGGGCGGAACTATCGTGTTGTAGGCACGCGCCAGACGCGTGATGGAATCTAGCAGGATGACTACATCGCGCTTGTGCTCGACTAATCTCTTTGCTTTTTCGATTACCATTTCCGCAACCTGCACGTGGCGGGCGGCGGGCTCGTCGAAGGTGCTCGAGATGACTTCGCCTTTTACCGAGCGCTGCATGTCGGTGACTTCTTCGGGGCGCTCGTCGATGAGCAGGACCATCAACACTACTTCGGGATGATTTGTGGTAATCGAATTCGCGACATTCTGCAGCAGCATGGTTTTGCCGGCTCGGGGCGGGGAGACGATCAGGCCGCGCTGGCCTTTGCCTAATGGGGTTAGCAGGTCCATGACGCGGGCGCTGATATTTTCCTTTACGGTCTCAAGCTTCAACCGCTCTTGCGGATAAAGGGGCGTCAGGTTGTCGAACAGGATCTTGTTGCGCGCTTCGTCGGGCGACTCGAAATTGACCGCCTCGATCTTGACTAACGCGAAATACTTCTCGCCCTCGTGGGGCGGGCGCACCTGGCCGCTGATGGTGTCGCCGGTTTTCAGGTCAAACTTGCGGATTTGCGATGGCGACACGTAAATGTCGTCGGGCCCGGGCAGGTAGTTGTAGTCGGGCGAGCGCAAAAAGCCGTAGCCGTCAGGGAGGATCTCCAAAACACCTTCAGCGAAGATGTGTCCTTCTTTTTCACTTTGCGCCTGCAGGATCTTGAAGATGAGATCCTGTTTGCGGAGGCCGCTGGCGCCGGGCAGTTCCAGGGATCGGGCGATCTTGGTCAGCTCGGTAATGTTTTTCTCTTTGAGTTCAGCAATGGTCATATTTACCTGCGTGGATTATTTTCTTCGGGAGGGATTTTCTCTCGGGATTGGATTGCTTTGCCGCCGTGCGGGCACACGGCGGAGCTGCTTAAGCAGCTCGCCGTTGTGCTTCGGCAAAGTTCTCGGGTTCGCTCAGGATGTCATGACGTTCTGCATCGGCGATTTTGTCAAAAACATCGTTCATGGTTTCCTGAATGCGGGTGTTCGGCTTATGAAACTTGCGCGTTGCCTTGGAAGCCAGTTGGCAAAGCATGTACCGATTCCGCAAAGTATGCAGAGCGTCAAACACGCGATCAGATCGCATTTCTATGGTTCTCCTTCAACATGAATAATTTAGGCCACGATCCCATCGTCCACCCACTGGGGGGTGACGGTCGTTAGGTGAGCCAAGCTGCAATTCGGGCCGGGTTCAGGGATTTGCCAGAATTACCCAAATAGATGCCCCGCCCAACCTGAAAGTTGCTCGAATCTTTAAGGAGTTGCCACACCGCAGGCGGAGGTTCGTCGGGACCATCGGAATCCTGCACCATGTCCAGAGAACGGCTAAGTATAACAAACCGCTAGGGAAGGTCAAGAAGTATTTACAAGGCGCTGGATAACCTTCCTGACACCCGGTTGGAGTGGCTGCTGGAAGCGCTGTTTCGGCAGCGTTCTTGCCACTTCTGCCACTTCTCGAAAACCGCGAGAAATGGCGCCCCTTTTACATGCCTATTTCAGCGCGTCCAGCCGAGTGCCCAGGCGGGACTTGTAGCGCGAAGCCGTGTTTTCATGCAAAACACCCTTCTGGATAGCCTTATCGAGCGCCGATACAGTCTGGCGGTAGGTCTGGGTGGCGGCGGCTTTGTCGCCCTTTTCCAGGCTCTCACGCATACTTCGCAAAGCGGTGCGTAGTTGCGACGAGTTGGAGCGGTTGCGCGTGGTTCGTTTCGTGGTCTGACGGGCGCGCTTCAGCGCCGAAAAATGATTTGCCATGCGGCTTGATTACCTTTGTTTGTCCTAGATTGCGCTAGGAGGATATTCCGGTGGGAACCGAAGCTATGATTGTACGGGAGCAAGTCCTGCCGGGTCAACGCTTGATCGCTTAGCTCGCTGGAAGGCAAGGTTGCGGGGCTGAACTGGAACCTGATGAATTCTCTGGAACGGCTCAAAGTTCTGCTCAACTCTTCCACTCCCATCGTGGTCATGGAGACGGTGGAGGAAGTTCGCGCCGTCCGCATGGTTCGATTCGCCTGCAACGACCTGAACCTGGCCACATTTGAATGGACGATTGCCAGCGGCCTGTCGCGCTCTGGGAGTAACTTGCCCGTTCCGCAATTGGAAGATGCGTTGCCGCTGGGCGGCTACGATGCGGCTCGGCGAACCGATACCCCCGAGAACTCCCAGGCGATCTATCACAGCCAGGATCCCGCTCAAATGCTGGGCAATCTGGAAGCTGTTTCGGTGGAAGCCGCTTTCATCCTCAAAGATTTCCATCGGCACCTTGAGGACGCGGCGGTGGTGCGTCGATTGCGCGACGTGGCGCAGCGATTTTCAGCCAATCGCAGAACCGTGATCATCACTGGTCCGCGCGTGGCGATCCCCGCGGAACTCGGCGGGTTAGTCGAGTTTTTCGACCTGCCGCTCCCGGATCGTCACCGGCTAAGACAGATCGTGGACGAGACCCTGGTTCGCATCAGCAAAACTCATACCGTGCAGCGGCAACTCGATGCGGCCGGCACGGATACGCTCGCCACGAGCCTTCTCGGTCTGACTGAAGAAGAAGCGGAAAGGGCGATCTCGCAAGCCGTGGTCGCTCGTTATGTGCTCTCGCCCGATTGTGTGACCGATGTATTGGAGGCGAAAAAGGGGCTGCTCAAACGCTCGGAGATGCTGGAATTTGTGGACGGCAGCGACTCCATGTCGAGCGTGGGCGGGCTGGAGAATCTGAAGCGATGGTTGGAGCAACGTCGCGGCGCCTGGGAAGATGATGCCCGCCAATTCGGCCTCGATCCGCCGAAGGGCGTGATTATTCTCGGCGTACAAGGGTGTGGCAAGAGTCTTTGCGCACGAACTGTTGCGGGAGAATGGAAACTGCCGCTGGTGAAGTTCGATACCGCCGCTGTCTATGACAAATTTATCGGCGAAACCGAAAAGCGCATCCAGAAAGTATTCAAAGTGGCCGAAAACCTGGCTCCCTGCGTCTTGTGGATCGACGAACTGGAAAAAGTGTTCGCCGGGAGCGGGCCGGATTCGGCTTCGGCCGACGCGGGCGTTTCGTCGCGACTGCTGGCGTCGTTTCTTTCCTGGATGCAGGAGCGCAAGCCTGCTGTCTTCGTCGCTGCCACCTGCAACAACGTCACGGTGCTGCCGCCCGAACTCATTCGCAAGGGACGCTTCGATGAACTGTTCTTTGTGGATCTGCCCAACGCGGCCGAGCGCAAGCAGATATTCTCCATCCAACTGGCAAAGCGGAAGCGCAATCCTTCCGATTACGATCTGGACCGGGTTGCCACCGCAGCCCAGGGCTTTTCTGGGGCCGAGATAGAATCTGCTGTGCAAACGGCCCTCTATGCGGCATTTGCTCGCAAGCAGGAGTTGGGCAACGCGGATTTGCTCACCGCGCTGTCATCTACCGTGCCGCTTTCGATCACGCGGGCAGAGGAGATTGCTCAGCTACGGACGTGGGCTAAGCATCGGGCGGTGTGGGCTAGCGTGCCGGAGGCGAGAAGCGAAAAAGCGTAACGGGACAACCTTGCCCTTCCCCCATTGACTCGCCCGCCCGCCCGCGCTACGCTGGTTTCAAATGGTTGGTAACCGCCCCGTCGGCGGGGTGCGCAATCCGGTCTGCTCAATCTCTACATCCCGTTCTTTGCGTGCCAAAAACGTCGGCGCGGGTTCGGCCGAATCCAACGGGAAACCACCTGCCCGTAACCACCATCAAAGAGTGAGCCCAGTCCGGCTGCTGGAGGCGGCGCCCATAATCCTGAATGAAAAAGAATATTGAACTGACCCCCGATATCGAAACCCTGTTTGGCACGCGCGACGAAAATCTGCACGTGCTCGAAGACGGACTGAACATTAACATCGATCTGCGCTCCGACCGCATTGAACTCGAGGGCGCACCGCGCGACGTAGCCCGTGCTGAACAATTGTTCGCCGACTACGAGCATCTCCGCCGCACCGGCCACCAGTTCGTGAACGGCGACCTGAGCAGCATGTTGCGCGTGGTGGTCAGCGATCCGAATGCGACTCTGCGCGGACTGGCTGAAGCCGGCCGCCAGCGGTCTTTTGGCCGGCGTACCGTCCAGCCAAAGAGCCCCAACCAGCGCCGCTACCTCGAAGCCATCGAGCAGCACGACATGGTTTTTGGTGTCGGCCCCGCCGGCACCGGCAAGACGTACCTCGCCGTGGCCATGGCGATCTCGGCCCTGCTCAACAAGCAGGTGAACCGCATCATTCTGGCGCGACCCGCGGTCGAGGCTGGAGAACGTCTTGGGTTCCTCCCCGGCACCTTGCAGGAGAAGATCGATCCCTATCTGCGTCCTCTATATGACGCGCTCTTTGACATGCTCGAGCCCGAGCGCGTGGAACGCTATCTGGAAAAAAATATCATCGAAATCGCGCCCATCGCTTTTATGCGCGGACGCACCCTCAACGACTCGTTCGTCATTCTTGACGAGGCGCAGAACACCACTTCCGAGCAGATGAAGATGTTCGTCACCCGCCTGGGATTTAATTCGAAAGCGGTGATCACCGGCGACATCACGCAAATCGACTTGCCCACGGCGCGGCGCAGCGGTTTGATCGAAGCGGTCGAAATTCTGCAAGGCGTAAACGGCCTTGCCTTCGTGCACTTCGACGAAAGCGACGTGGTTCGTCATCATCTGGTGCAGAGAATCATCCGCGCCTACGATGAACACAAAGCGCGGCTGGCGCAGCAGTTGTCGCTGCTCGAACCGAAGCCGGTCGCGCCACCGCCGAAGCTAACGATTGCTGAGGTTCCGCCGCGGCCGGCGTCTCTGCCTGTGCCGACGGAAGAGCCGCACCTGCGAAACTGACATGACAATCATTTAGCTAATTTGTCAGGATGACAATTCCAGGGTGGGACCTTGGTCATCTTCCAAAAGCGCGTCCCCGAGCTCACCGAGTTGGCGCTGGACCGTTTTGTTGCCCGCGCTCGCCGCGCTGTGCGATTAAAGGGCACAGTCAATGTGCTGCTGACGACGAGCGCCGAAATGAAATCCTTAAACCGCCGTTTCCGCGGCAAAGATAAGCCCACCGACGTGCTTTCATTTCCCGCTGAACCCGACGCGCATAAAAAGCTGGCTGGCGAAATCGCAATCTCGGCTGAGATCGCAGCGCAAAATGCGCGCTCGCTCGGACACTCTTCGGCTGAGGAAATCAAGATTCTCGTGCTGCACGGGATTCTCCATCTGCGCGGCTACGACCACGAATGCGACAATGGACTAATGGCGAGACGCGAAAAACAGTTGCGCGCGAAACTACGCCTGCCATTGGGCTTGATTCAAAGAACATCGATCGACAGAACATCGATCGACAGGGCAATGATGGAGCGAGCGACAGCTCCGCGCGCGGCGAGGAACCGCTAGAAATAACAAAACTAATGATTGGTGTCGCCATAATTCTCGCGCTCCTGTTTGGCCTGCTGACGCTGGTCTCCTATGTCGACCGTCTCTACCAGGAGATTGGCAAATTTCTTTCGCGCGATTTCCAGGACAACATCGACGCCTTCGAGCAAATCGTCGAGCCGCGGTTGGGAGTAACACGGCAGCGCGCCTCGCTCTCCATGGCCATTCTGACCCAACTGGTCACCGCGGCGATTGCCATGATCGTCGGCTTCACCGTCTTTCGCGACCGTGCGTGGAGTGTCTACCAGGTTCTCGAAGCCACGCTCAGCCTGGTGCTGATTATCATTTTTTTCAATCGGCTGCTGCCGTTCGTCTTTTTTTCGCGAACCCGCGGACGCTGGCTGGCCAACTGGGTGCTGCTGCTGCGGCTGCTGATATACCTGGTTTTGCCGGTAACATTGGTGCTTGGATTCTGCCAGTCGGTGGCCGCACTCACTCGCGAGCATGCCGAAGCCGAGCCCGAAACTTCCTCCGAAGCCGTGGACGCCTTGATTGAAGCGGGCCAGGAGGAAGGCATTATTCAGGAAGGCGATCGCGAACTAATCCAATCGGTAGTGGAGTTCAGCGGCAAAACCGTTCGCGAGGCTATGAAGCCACGGCCGGAGATGGTTGCCGTTCCATCCGATTACACGGTCGAGAAAATTGTTGAGTTACTCAGGGCTAGGCCGCTCTCGCGTATTCCTGTCTACGAAGGTTCGATTCACCACATCAAAGGCATTCTTCACACCCAGGATGTGTTGCAAGTTCCCGACTCCGAGGCGCACACACGCACTGTTGCCAGCCTGATGCGGACCGACGTCTACTTTGTTCCCGAAAGCAAGTTAGTCAGCGATCTGCTGCGCGAGATGCAGCGCAGTAACATCCGCATGGCGATCATCGTCGATGAATATGGAGGCGTAGCCGGACTGGTGACAATCGAAGATTTGGTCGAAGAGATCGTCGGAGAAATCGGCGATGAACACGAGAAAGCGCAGGTCGTGCAGGAGAACGACCACTCCTACATAGTTCCGGGCAACATGGATGTCGACCGGCTCGATGAACTTTTCGGCATGCGGCCCGAAGGCCGCGAATCCTCGACCATCGCCGGCCTGGTCAGTGAACTTGCGGGACGCATTCCCAAGAAAGGCGAGGTCATCGAGGACGAAGGGCTGCGGTTCGAAGTTCTCGACTCCACCGATCGCCGGGTTGAGCGCGTGCGCATCACCACTGCCGCGCCCAAACAGATGAAGCTCATATAGTTAATGTGTCATCTTACATGTCATGTGACATATAATGTATAATCTGTCACATAGGTTGGAGTGTGACACATGAGCCTTGAAACTCGAATGCGTGTCAACCAAAACGGCCGCGTCGTCATTCCCGCTTCGTATCGCAAAGCGCTGGGCATTAAGGCTGGAGACGAAGTGATTTTGCGCATGGAAGACGACGAACTGCGCATCACGACGATGAAGCGGCGTCTGGAGCGCGCACGGCGGCGCATTCGGCAATACGTGAAACCGGGCGTGTCTCTGGCGGACGAGCTCATCGCGGAACGGCGCGAGGCGGCAAAACGTGAGTAAGATCGTATGAGTAAGATCGTACTGGACGCGTCGGCTATGCTCGCTGTCCTCAATCATGAGCCGGGTTCGGAGAAACTGACTCCGGAAATGCTAAGCTGCGCTGCCGGGAGCGCGGTTAATTTGGCGGAAGTCCAAACCAAGCTGGTGAGTCGCGGGGGCCAGCCTGATGAAGCCTGGGAGGATGCGCTCAGCGCGGTCCATGAACCCGTGCCGTTCACTGCCGAGCAAGCGAGAATTGCAGGCAATCTCGTGACTCAGACCCGTCCGCTCGGTCTTTCCTTGGGGGACCGCGCTTGTTTGGCGCTTGGAGCTGCTCTTCATGCTCCGGTCTACACCACGGATAGATCATGGAAGAGCCTTAAAATTGGCGTCCGAATTCATGTCATTCGGTGAGTTGAAATGCCCGCTAGCAGCCAACGAGTAGCAGCCAGAAGCTAGTAGCCTATCCTTATGTCCTTCCACTCCGGATTCGTTTGCATTCTCGGACGCCCCAATGCAGGCAAGAGCACGCTGCTGAATGCGCTGGTGGGTGAAAAGCTGGCCATTATTTCACCGAAGCCGCAAACCACGCGCAACCGCATTCTCGGAATCATCAACGTTCCGAAGCAGAAAGGACGCGAGGCAGGACAAATTGTGCTCATCGACACGCCGGGAGTTCATCAATCGGGATCGTCGCTCGGACGGAAGATGATGTCGGAGGTGCGCGAAGCGCTGGAAGGCTGCGAATTGATTTTGATGATCGTCGATGCCAAGAGAAAATGGGACCGCGAAGATGGGTTCGTTCTCGACCTGGCGAAAAAGGCGGGGACTCCGGTTTTTCTGCTGCTGAACAAGATTGATTTGCTGGCCGACAAAAGCAAACTGCTCCCGCTGATCGCGCAGTTTCAATCCCTGCATGATTTCAAGGAGATCGTTCCCATCTCCGCGCTTAAGAAGAAGGGCCTCGACGAATTGCTGTCGTGCGTGCTGAAAGCGCTGCCCAAGGGCCCACGCTATTTTCCCGAAGACCAAATTACCGATCAGCCGGTGCGCTTCATGGCGGCGGAGTTGATCCGCGAGCACGTTCTGATGCAGACGCATGAGGAGGTGCCGCATGCGGTCTCGGTGCTGATCGAGCAGTTTGAAGAGAGCCCAAGGCTGACGCGGATTGCCGCCGTGATTTATTGCGAACGCGACGGGCAAAAAGCCATCCTGCTCGGCAAAGGCGGCCAAATGCTGAAGAAAATTGGAACCGCCGCCCGGCTCGACATCGAGAAGATGGTCGGCACCAAGGTCTTTCTCGAACTCTTCGTCAAGATTAAGGCGGGCTGGCGCGATTCGCGAAACTTCGTGGAAGAACTGGATTGGCGCCGTCAGCTACAGCAGATCGCAGGCCTGCCGCATGAAGGCGCGCCGGATGGAAGTTTACCCGATCCAGAGGAGTAAGAGTTCCACAGATTTTACGTAGAGAACGCAACTGGCTGCCTCGGGGCCGCGGGCCGGAACTTAAGTCCGCAGATTTTTGTCAACGCGCGAATCTAAGGTAACCTGCGGTTCGCCGCAAAACCCCGCAAAACGCAAAAGCCCAGGATAGATGGACTATAAGTTTCAAGATGTTAGGCAGTTACTTGGCCGCGATAGCTCCAGTGCCATTCGGCGATACAGATAGGATTTGCATCTTGCGCGGCGAATCCCTAGAATCTGTCAGCGCCTTCCCGCATCTTAATTGGGGAAAGGATCGAACCAAAGCCCAAAGCCTCTATGGCAGATTCTTCCCCATCCCCAGAACAACCGTCCGAGACCCAGGAGTCGTGTGAGTTCGACCCGGCGAAGCTTGATCTCAAGCTCAGCGTGACGCTGGCCGGCGACCGCGACGCCGTGGATCCGGTCGTCCGCAGTGTAATGAACATCGTGCGGGAAATGAACTGTGCACCAGGCAGGGAAGATCACATCGAACTGGCGCTGACCGAAGCCTTGGCCAACGCCGTCGTGCATGGAGCGAAAAACGATCCCTCCAAAGTGATCGAATGCGATGTGGCCTGCGACGATCATCATGGCGTCCTGATCGTGGTGCGCGATCCCGGCCCCGGTTTCGATCCGGCACATATTCCCAATCCCTGCCACGGCGAGAACCTCTATTCGAATCACGGCCGCGGAATCTACCTGATCAATCAGTTGATGGACGAAGTCCAGTTCCACAAAAACGGGACCGAGATTCACATGCTGAAGAGATAGCTGTCGGGCGTCAGTTCTCTGGCTGCGGTGTGTATAGGCGAAATCGAGTGACGGCTGCTAAAATCAAGAGCGTCAGCTCCCCGCGGTATGGGGCTATAGCTCAGCTGGGAGAGCGCATCGTTCGCAACGATGAGGTCGTCGGTTCGAGCCCGACTAGCTCCACCATATCTTCTCAACGGGTTGGCGACAGTTTCAGCCATTTCTGTGACCTTCAAAACTGACCGTTTTGGACCGTGAATCTTCTGCGATCGAGCTGGTATTGCGTGTTGAATGAGCGCTGGGAAGGTGACGCTGAGCAATTTGGGAACCTCGAAACTGGTTATCGAAGGGATGTCACTTTCGAGCCTACCGCCACAGGAGCACGCTCGGGGTTACTTTCCGTAAGCATCGGCGTACAGCAGCTACGAGTTCCCGAATGTTAAACGCTGCAAGGCCCTTCTGAGACTTTTCATGCCCCTGCTTCGTAATACGTATGAGCTGGAGGTATTGCCGATGAAACCCTTTTTGACCTTGCTTGTGGTTGTCCTCCTGGTGCTGGGCGTTCTGGCCGGATGCGCGTCCGGCCCTAACCCGTCAAAAGGAACGGCCAGCGAGCATGGTGGAGTTGCGGGCTTCTGGCTCGGCCTCTGGCAAGGCTTTATTGCGCCCCTTTGGTTCGTGGTCTCGCTGTTCCGGAGAGACCTCAGTATCTACGAGGTCCACAACAACGGCGCTTGGTACAACTTCGGCTACCTGTTCGGTCTAGCCTGCTTCTTCCGCGGCAGCGGCAACCGGGCGCCGCGGCGGGCGGTGAAGTCTGGCACCCCTCACGGAGGCGCGGGTCAATGAGTGAAAACGCCTGTTAGCGACAGTTATCTTAGTGGACGCGGAAACTTCGCAAGAAAGGGGACCATCATGACGCGCCAAGCCAAGGCAAACGAAGCCAGCCAAATGAGGCCAAAAAGAATCGCCCAACCCTTGAAATTGATGGTGTAGAAGATGCCGCCTTTCCAGTACATAAGACCTAGCAGCAACGCTTCCAGAGCAATGGCTATTCCGACGTAGAACGCGCTCGTCACGAGCGCCAGTTTTGCAATCACGAACATTGGCCTACTCCTTTTGCTAATTGCCGACCCATGATCTCACCAATCGAGTTCTGAGTGAAAATCGCCTGGTTACGTCAACGTGCCTCAAAGGGGAGAACAGTACACATCGCGCTTCGCTTCTGCGTAGAAACTTTGCGGAAGCAAGATTTGGCCATTCTCCAAGTGAACGACAGGGGCGTTAATCTTATTGTCGGGCGATCGGGTCCATGTCTTCCCCGTCCGTCGTGTGTTAAAGGCCAATTCGCTTTGAGGGAGTGGCGTTTGGCCTACGCATGGGAGGAACACATCCTCAAACGATACGGTTCCGTCTTCATCCGTAAGTTTGCATCGGTCAGCATTCGCGTGCTGGTCAAACCAACAGTCCAACCAGTAACCTGTCTTGTGCAATGTAAACGGAACGTTGTTTGCTAAGACATAAAGCGCACTGGACGAGACAGTACGCGGCCGTCGAGGCTTGTGTCCTTCCCACCAGAGCCCGACCGCAGCGAGGATAATCACCATCACGATTGCCACGCGACTGAACTTCCTAGGAGTGAAGCGTAGCAGCAGTGCGACAACCACGCCGAGCGTAATGGCCCCGAGTACGAACCCTGTTGCGATGGGCATACTTACAAAGCCCATCACGAGAAAGCCAACAGCAACAAGCAGTCCGGCAAGCTCTGAGTCGACCTGCATGACTCGCCATGGGCCGGGGTGCTTAGGTGCGTCGTGGGTTTTCATTGCCTGAATTGTCCCACCGCTTTACCCGAAAAGCGAGCGTGGGAACTGTCACTGTTGTAACATCCCGATAGCACTCATCCTATGAGAGAGGATGTCAAGCGAAAACACTTCTCCACTCCTCTCCGTGAGACCTCGATCGTTGCTTGCATCCAGGCCCCTTCTCGTTCGTGGAGAAGATTTTGGGTTCTAACGCCTGGAGCGCACACAGAGTACAACAGGGATACGGATCGCAGTTGCTGATCTCCCTTGAGTGGTTTCATGCCGCGGTCCCGACGCCATTCGTTGCGAAGCTGTGCAAGCCAACCGTTGGCTTAAGTGCCAACCATCATCCTATGTGAGGCTCGAGGCCTATGGCTTTTTTGGGTTATCCGAGGGGGCATAGGATTGACCCGGAGACTGGGTGCTGATGGCAGCACCCGTGCGCCTAATGAGTGCATGGATACTCTCCCTCGAACCCGAGCATCGCCAGAACCGATGGGTCACCACCGAGGCGTGAAACCTGGGAGACCACCTGCGTTCTGTGTAACGCTCAAGCTGCTTGCGGCTTCAGTTGTTCGGCGTCGAAACGTTCCTCCTTCTTCCAGAGTGTCAAAGCAATGGCCGCGATCTTTCGTGCTAAGGTCAGACGCGCCATCTCCGGCTTCATCCCTTTGTCCAGCAACGCCACGTAGAACTCACGCAACGGACCCACACCACAGCTGGCTCGGGTGGCGGCTCCTTTGAAGATCTCTTTCATTTCGTGGTTGTGATTCCGATTGAGTCCACGAATCTGTTGCGGTTTTTTCGTACGTTGCAGTTGTCCGTCCACCCAGCGGTACTGCGCACTGTCGCGCGTCTCAATGCCCAGCCCACTATAGGTCCACAGTTGTCGCTTGCTGCGGAAGCGGTGCGGCGTCTGCATCAACGCGATTAAGCGGGCGGCTCGAATCGGACCGATGCAGGGAATCTGACGTAGTAGTTTCGCGGCTTTATGTTTCCGGCTCTCCGCCAATAACTCAGGACGCAAGGTTCGTCGCAACCCCTGCAATCCATCCAACTGTTGATAAAGTAGCTCGGCCCGCCGGCGCACCCCCGCGTGCTCGATCTTGCCTAACCATTCCTCGCGATAACGCGGAGCATACACCTGGGTACCTGCACAAGGGATGCTCCAGCCGCGATACAGAGCTTTGATCCGATTCATCACTCGATTTAGATCTTGGCTGATGGTCTGATAACTGCGCCCCAGTTCGCGCAGCGTCCGCAGTCCGTGTTCCCCGTGATAGACCGGCCGCAACATCCCCGTGCGTAACAAGTCGGCCAGCTTGCGCGCATCTATCTTGTCGCTCTTGTTGCCTTCCTTTAATAAGGCATTGCGTCGCGGATCGCACACCAGCACTCGCGTCACCTGGGGTTGCAGCAGATCGTAGAGCCAAGCCGCCCAAGTCCCTTCTTCCCAGGTGACATGCAACTCGCCCCGCAGACCGTGGATGAACTGCAGAATGCTGCTGGCTTTGGTTTCTACGATCGACTCCATCACCAGCTTGCCACTGCCGTTCAGCACAGCGATCACGATCGCTTCCTTGTGCACGTCCATGCCGATATACTTGATCTCGCGACTCATGAAGTTGCCTCCTTGGGGGAAAGATCATTCGCGTCCACGGAGTCTTTCCCTCAAGGTACAGTGCCATTCTTTAGTAGCTTTTTCTAGCTTCCTTCTGCCGCCCAACAGTCCTCGACTAGATATCCACGAGGCCGCTCTCTCATAATGCATTGACTTTGCCGACCGTTGGTCCCATGGGCATGCCCTGAGCGGACGTGTGCGCCCGTTATTTGGGAGTTCTTCCGAATTGGATTCAATCTATATCTAAAAGATGACCACACTAAGAAGGCCCGATATGGGCGCTTTTAGCCCAGCAAGTCCGCCGCCGTGAGCCCGTAAATTTCCGCGCAGCGGACAATGTTGGGGATGGCAACGAACTCGTTCGGTCCATGAGAGACTGTCAGCAATCCCGGTCCATAGGCGAAGGCGGGAACGCCATGAGCGGCATAGAATCGCGTTTCAAGTAGGCCGGGACACATCTCGAACTCAGGGACTCTCCCGGTCACGCTCGCTATGTGCCGCGATAGAACGACGCCGAGAGGATCTCCCGCAGGAGTGGCCGCCGCGGGTTCCTCCTGAAGAGTCTCGATTTCGAAACCTTCCAGCGTATCGCGCAATCGGCGCTTTTCTTCTTCGAGATTTTCTTCTGGATTGATGCGGCGGTCAACTGTGAAGAAACAAAAATCGGGGGTCACGTTGAAATTTGTACCTGCCTCAGCACGCCCGCCCACCATCAGAATGGATTTTCGCGCCGCTGCAGGAGCGATATTGCATTGCGTTTCGCGAAGCTCCACTTCCTTCTTGACCTCGAGAAGCCGCATTATTGCCGGCACGGCACGTTCAAACGCGTTCACACCTTCGAATTGCCGACCGACGTGGGCTGGCTTCCCTCGCATCGTGCCGCGCAGCGAGATGGCCCCACGGTTGGCATTCCAAATGACGCCGCCGGTCGGTTCGGGCGTCAGCATACCGACTCCGTCAGCCCCAAGAAGGCCGCGCGCATCCAGATCGTGAGACCCTCGTGGACCGGCGGTTTCTTCATCCGGCACTACCACGATTCCGATACGACCGGTTTTCAGAAGCCCTCCATCACGCACTGCGGCCGCTGCATGAATCATGGCTGCCAGACCGCCCTTCATGTCCGACGAACCGCGACCAAACATATTTGCGCCATCGACATGGGGCCGAAACTGATCGCGGCTCTGCGCCGGAACAACATCATAGTGACCACTGAAATAAAGCGTTCGCGGGCCATTTCCGACCGAGGCTAGGACACACGCGCCTTCACGTCTCACGTCGTCGAAGCCGAGCTTGTCCAATTCGTCAAGGAGAATCCGGGCGCATTCCTCGTAGTGATTCCCGGGTGGATTCTCCGATGGGATTTCAATTAATCTCTTCGTAAGATCCAGCATCGCTGGCTCGGATAGCCGCTCGCGGAGTCGAGAGGAATTCTGCTC
This sequence comes from uncultured Acidobacteriaceae bacterium, assembly GCA_963785265.1. Lineage (GTDB taxonomy): Bacteria > Acidobacteriota > Terriglobia > Terriglobales > Acidobacteriaceae > Acidiflorens. The sequence continues at coordinate 415,656 of CAWAUN010000003.1, forward strand.
GGTACTTGGGGCCACCACTTCGTTGCTTCCTTTCCCTTCGAATCGCAGACATTATACTGGCCCGTCATACGACAGGAACCATGCACCCAGTTCCCAGTGCCAGACTCGTTCGACTCAGGTCTTCACTTCTAGTTTCGAAATCTCCCCAGGGCCGAACCAAAGCGCCCATCACGGAAAAAAGCATTTCAGAGTCGGTAGTTTGGATCGTCGCGCTTCCAAAAACAATATTCGAGGATGGGAAGTCGACATAAGACACTGTCTAACTGCCGAGTATGGAGACATACTGGAGACATAAATTAGGTCGGCTGTCTATGTCTCTCGCTGGATACTATAGGACGACATTCATAGTGCTTAGAAGGAAATAATCGCCATTTCTACATTTCATTGGACGGCGCCGGACCCCACTCTATTTTCCAATACAGAAGCTGCCGAAAATAAGATTCAGAATGTCTTCGGTACTGGTGGCGCCGGTGATTTCATCGAGCGGGCGCAAAGCCGCGTACAAATCGAGTAACAACATTTCATGCGGAACCCGGCCCTCGACGGCCTTCCTGGCGGCGTCGAGCGCAGCGAGCGCGTCGTTAACCAGTCGCTCATGCCGAACGCTAGTCAGAAACCCAGGCTCTGCCGAGATGCCGGAGTCTCCCACGAAGTGGTTAAGAATGGCGGCGCGCAGGGCGGGAATCCCTTCCCCGGTCAGGGCAGAGGTGGAGATGCGTTCCACGTACGTACGATCATCCGCACCCACGTAGGGGCGGACGCATTCGTCCGCCCCAGCCGGGCGCAGCCCGGCAGCGTTATTCCTATCTCCTCCGCACAGGTCGCACTTGTTCTCCACCACAATCGCCGGACGGCCTTCCACCTGACCGAGTAACTCGCGATCTTCCAGAGATAACGCCTGTGTCTTGTCAATAACTACCAGCACTAAGTCGGCGTCGGCCAAAGCTTCCATCGATTTCTTGATGCCCAGGCTCTCGGCCTCGTCGAGCGCGCGCCGGATCCCAGCCGTGTCCACCAGTTCCACAGGAATTCCACCGATGGCAACAGTTTCGCTGACCAAATCGCGCGTAGTGCCGGGCTGGGCCGTAACAATGGCGCGCTCGCGTTCCACCAGTCGGTTAAAAAGGCTCGACTTGCCAACGTTAGGACGACCCACGATAGCCAGCGTCAGTCCCTGATGCACAATCTTCCCATAAGTAAAAGTGCCAGCAAGCTGCAGCAGCGGACTCTTAACTTGCGCGATGTGCTCAAGGATGGTGGCATCCGGCGCCATCGAGACATCGTCTTCGGCAAAGTCGATGCCCGCCTCGAGCAGCGCGATCAACTCAACCACTTTCTGCTTGATAGGCTTAAGTCGATTGGAGAGCGCCCCATCGAGCTGCTGCGCCGCCACCTTGGCTTGAAACAAAGTCTGCGAGTCGATCAGATCGCGAACCGCTTCGGCTTGGGTCAAGTCCAGTCGTCCGTTGAGAAAGGCGCGCATGGTGAACTCCCCCGGCTCAGCCAGCCGCGCGCCACGCGCCAGACAAAGTTCGACGATGTGCCGCAGCACGACCGGCGATCCATGGGCAGAAATCTCAACAATGTCGTCGGTAGTGTAGGACTGGGGCGAAGCAAAAAAAGTAACCACGACCTCGTCGATGCGCGCAGAGCCAATGCCCGGCTGCTCCTCGGAACACGTAGGGACGGCCGCCCTCGGCCGTCCAACCGAGCGCAGCTCGACGGCGTCTGTCTTCGCGTGAGTAGTGGAGGGTTCGATCAAATCGCAGAGAGTGGCGCGCCCCGCTTCCAGTTCACGATTCAGCCGCAGCATGGGCCCGGCAATCGCGCGCGCCTCCGGTCCAGCCAGGCGAACGACGCCGATGCCGCCGCGGCCGGGCGGAGTGGCGATGGCGACGATGGTGTCGTCCAGGTTCACACGAACATTCTAGTCGTGCGACGCTGCGATCATGCTAGACGCTCCGCGTCACTGCGCGCCCACTTTCGATAAACGAAGAAGTAGTAGAGGGCAAGAGCGAGGGGAATGAAAAAGAAAATAAAGGGAAACCAGAGGGCACGCTTCAGCCAAGACGAGCAGTCGAAGTTGAACCAAAAGTAAAGCATCGCAACCCATAACAACGCCGACCCGATGACCTCCGGGATCAGGACCAATCGCAAGACGACGGCCGTTGCTGACGGCAGGGTACGAGATCCGATAACGGATTGAGCGGCGCGCGTCCCCATTAGCGTCCCACTCAATGCAAGAGCCAGCACGGCGCAAGCGAGATACAGGCCTCGCGCCTCACGGGAATCCATCCAAGTCCGCGGGATCGGTAAGATCAGCATCGGACGAAGCAGCTTATCACGTGGTAAACCCGTTTGCCGCGCCGCCGCCCGTCATTTATACTTACCGTTTGCCTCAAGTTAGCTGATTCCATCAGGAGCAGGGATTTTCGATGCCGAAACGTACATTTCAACCCAACCGGCGCAAGCGCTCGAAGAAGCACGGGTTCCGGACTCGCATGAAGACCAAGAGTGGGGCCGCCGTGCTCTCGCGCCGCCGGGCCAAGGGACGCAAGCGCGTATCCGTGAAGCCGGGTTTCCGCGATTAATTTCCCTCAACCGACAGGAACGACGAAAGCCGTCTTTATTGTCAACGTGTAACGCTTTGTGCAGGATTGTGAGCAGGTGAGCGCCGACGCTCCCGAGCGCAGTGTAAAGCAGCCCGCGTCCGTTGCGGGAGCAAGCTTTCCGCGCGCGGCGCGGCTGCTGAAACATTCCGACTTCGATCGCGTATACAAGCAAGGGAGGCGCCACTTTTCCCCGCACCTGACCGTGTACTCTCTGCGGGCCAACGACTCGCTTGCACAAAACGCGCGTGCGGAAAACGCCCCTCCGAAAAGACTCGCGCGCATCGGGTTCACCGTGGGCAAGGTGTTGGGCGGCGCGGTCGAGCGCAACCGGATTAAGCGCCGTCTGCGTGAAGCCGTTCGCCTGCGTCGTGCGCTTCTCGAGGGCTCGGGCGCCGTCGATATCGTAATCAATCCGAAGAAGTCGGTGTTGAAACTGGAATTTTCGCAGCTGCTCGAAGAAGTGGGCCGGGCGCTCGAAGTGATCGCGAAGAAGCTGACCGCAAAAGAGTAAGAGAAAGAGCAATAACACAAGACGGTAGTGGCGCAGTTTGAAGCGGTTTTGAAAGGGCACGCCTTTACGGTTTGCGAAAGTACTCGGGTTTGGTTTTGTTTTTTGGGTGGCGCAGCGCCGGGGTCCCCAGCACGCGCGGTTTTGGCGTGCTGGGGTCGAGCGGTTTACCGCTGCGATAAGCGCCATATTTTCAGTGCGGCTTTAAAGTTTGCTGAAAAACTAAGTTTCGTATCAGGGTATCGCTTTAGCGATGCCGCACGTCGTTTGAAATCAGATGCCCCTTTAGGGGCTGAGCAGCGCAAATCGAGTTTTTCAGCAAACTGTTTAGCCGCTGGGGGACAGCAAGTTTGAAACTGCGCCACTACCAAGAAGATAGAGACCGAAAATAGAGATAAAGCCATGAACTCTCTAGCGCTCCAGTTACTGCGGCTCTACAAGCGGTGGATTTCGCCGGCCTTCCCGCCGTCCTGCCGCTACGTGCCCACCTGTTCGGAGTACGCCATGGAAGCGGTAGAGCGCTACGGCGTGCTGCGCGGAGGAGCGATGGCAGCATGGCGCCTGTTGCGTTGCCACCCATTTGCAAAGGGCGGTTATGATCCGGTCGTCAAGGGTCCCGATACGGCGCCTAGCAAGTGGGCCGAGCGCTTCCTTGCGGCGCGAACGACTAACGACCAACGACCAACAACGAGCGACTGATTTGGCAGACTTTCAAAATCCGCAGCAAGAACCGGGAATGGAGCGCAAGCTCCTGATCGTCTTTGCGCTGACCTTTCTGGTCATCATGCTGTTCCAACCGCTCCTGAAAAAGTACGGCCCGCAGCCCCCGGCAAAACCGCCGAGCTCTGCGGAGCAATCGGCAGCACAACCGGCAGCAGCCGCCCCCGCCCAAAACTCGGCGCAACAAACCCCGCCCTTCGTCCCTCCAGGCAGACAGGCGACACACGAATCCGCTCCGCTGCAGGCGACCAGCGAGTCGGAGACGGTCATCGAAAACGACGTCTACCGCATCGTCTTCACCAATCGCGGCGCCCGCGTGAAGTCGTGGGTGCTGAAAAAATACACCGACGACAAAGGCGGTCCGCTCGAACTGGTGAATGCGACGGCCGCGGAGAAATATGGCTTCCCGCTGACCTTGTGGACGTATGACGAGGAGTTGCGGAACAAGCTCAACTCCGCCCTCTATATCGGAACGCTGCCCGGAAATCCCACAGTTGATGTCGGCTCCATGCCCCTCGGCAGCAGCTACACCGCTCCCACGAAAATCAGCTTCGCGTACTCCGATGGCGACGTATCTGTATACAAGACATTCACCTTCGATCACGACAGCTATGTAGTCGGAGTCCAGACTGCAGTCCAAGTCAAGGGCGTCCCCGTCGCGTCCTTTCCCATGTGGCCTGCGGGCTTCGGCGCCGATTCGACCGGCCCGCAATACGCGCTCGGCCAGATTCTGTACCAGCACGACGACAAGGTCGAACGCCTGGCCATCAAAAAAATCAGCGGCGGCGGAACCTTGACCGGCCCCTTCAACTGGGCCGGAGTATCCGACCAATATTTCGCGGCGGTTTTCGTCCCGCAGGATCCCAAAAACGCGGCGTTAGTAACCCTGCGCAACGCGCTTGAAATTCCGCACGGCGGCACCGATACCAAGCAGATGGACAAAGTAGACGTCTTGGGCGCGGCCGTCGGCAACCTCAAAGGCGCAACCGATGTCCGCCTGTATGTAGGCCCGAAATCGCTGTCCGATCTGGAATCGGTCCCCGTGCCCGGCATCACCGGCGCCGAACCCGATCTGCGCGCGGTGGTCGACTTCGGCTGGCTCGGCCTCATCGCGCGTCCTCTCTTTCTCTGGCTAAAGTGGATGTACAACCACAAAATCCACAACTGGGGCTGGGCCATCCTCCTGCAGACGCTGATCATCAATGTCGCGCTTCTGCCGCTCCGCCTGACGCAGATGAAGTCGATGCTGAAGATGCAGCGCGTTGCCCCCCAGATCAAGCAAATTCAGGAAAAATACAAGAAGTACAGCCTGCGCGATCCGCGCAAGGCCGAAATGAATCAGGAAATTTCGGCGCTCTATAAACAAGAAGGTGTGAATCCCGCCGGCGGATGTCTGCCGATGCTGATTCAGATGCCTTTCTTTTTTGCCTACTACCGTATGCTCGGAGTGGCCATGGATCTCCGTCATGCCCCGTGGCTGTGGGTGCGCGATCTTTCCGCCCCCGATCCCTGGCATATTCTGCCCATCGCCATCATCATCACCATGGTCGCGGTGCAACGCATGACCCCGCAGGCGGGTATGGATCCTGCGCAGCAGAAGATGCTGAACATCATGATGCCCGGTATGTTCGGCCTCATGAGTTGGAACCTCGCCGCCGGGTTAGGCTTGTATTGGTCCGCCAGCCAGGTCGTCTCTATCGTGCAACAGGCGGCGCTGAACCGCACCTCGCTCGGCCGCGAAATGCGCGAGATGATGGCGAAGCGAGCCAGAAAGAAAGAGAAGTAGCTGTCAGCCGTCAGCTATCAGCTGTCAGTTAAATCTCGTACCGTGGTTTTGCGCCCTTAGCCTTTACTGAGAGCTGAGAGCTGACAGCTGAGAGCTTATTTATGCCAATCACCGACAAAGTTGCCTCCGCCAAACAAATTGGAGAATTCCTGCAAGCCGTAATCTCGAATGGCGGCTTCAAGCTGAAGTACCGCATCACCGTCGATCCGCCCATCGCGCAGAATCGCGAATGGGAGCATCCCGAAATTCTGGTCGAGTTCGCCGGCCCCGATTCGACGCTGTTGCTCGAACGCAGCGGCGAGTTGCTGCGCTCATTCGAACTCCTGGCGACCGAGATCCTGCACCTGCAGGGTAACGAGCACGAGAAGATCTGGTTCGACTGCAAAAATTTCCGCGCCCGGCGCATTGACGAATTGCAACTAGCCGCGCGCACAGCGGCCGAGCATGTCCGCCGCACCGGCGAACCCTACCGCTTCGGTCCCATGTCCTCGCGCGAGCGCCGCATCGTCCACCTCGCTCTGCGCGACGAAAAAGATTTACGCACCGAGAGTGACGGCGAGGGCGGAAGGCGCTCGGTCGTAGTCTATCCCGGAAATTACAAAACAGCGCCGGCGCCCGCGAGACGCGAACGCCCGAGCTACTGAGCCAAGAAGGCCTTCACTTCTGCAATTTGACTTCTGACTTCTCACTTGATTTCCACTTGCACACTTTGCGCGGCAGTTAGTTTCTCGATACTTGACAGCGCAAAAAAATCGCGATCCGATAAGCGCTTCGCGCGAAAGTTTTTTGTTACAAGACACCGACGCGGCGTTTTTTTTGTGCTAGTATGCCGTTCGTCTCACAATAAATTTCGGCTCGCAACCCGTACCGCAAAACAGCAGCTGCACTATATAACGCAGCACTCATATTTTCAGAGCTGGCTTTTTCCCGGAATTTTTTGCTCCGGCGTTTTTCAATATTCTGGTAAAAAATGTCTCTCACTAGTTCCGCCATCATCCCGAATCCCTGGGCGCGCGTCCTCGACGCTCTGGAAAAGAAAATCAACCGCCACTCCTACGACACCTGGCTCAAGCCCACCCGCTACAGCCACGCCAGCAATAAAGTTTTGTTCGTGCGCATTCCCACCGCCGAGTTCCGCCACGTCGGCGACAAATACGCCGACTTGATTCAGGAAGCGGTCGACAATCTCGGTCTGGGCTACGACGAAGTCAAATTCGTGACCGCCGATGACGATCCCTCGAACACCCCCATCCGTCACAATGGCGGCCTCTCGGCCCACGCCCCGGCTACGGGTGCGGCTGCGCAGCCGGCGCTTGGCTTGCATCCGGCGCAGACCCGCTTTGACTGGGACAGCGCCGCGCAGTTGAATCCGCGCTACACCTTCGACGCCTTCGTCATCGGCAGCGGAAACCAATTCGCCCACGCCGCCTGCCAGGCCGTAGCCGAGCGCCCCTCGAAAGCCTACAACCCGCTCTTCCTCTACGGCGGCGTCGGCATGGGCAAAACCCATTTAATGCAGGCCATCGGCCACGAGATCAAGCGCCGAACTCCGCAAGCCGCGATCTGCTATGTCTCCAGCGAGAAGTTCACCAACGAAATGATCAACTCGCTGCGCTACGACAAGATGATCACCTTCCGCGACAAATTCCGCACCATGGACGTCCTGCTCATCGACGACATCCAGTTCCTCGCCCAGAAAGAGCGCACCCAGGAAGAGTTCTTCCACACCTTCAACGCGCTGCACGAGTCGATGAAGCAAATCGTGATCGCCAGCGACCGTCCTCCCAAGGAACTCGCGGAATTTGAAGACCGCCTGCGCAGCCGCTTCGAATGGGGTCTGATCGCCGACATCCAGCCCCCCGATCTAGAAACCAAAGTAGCCATCCTGCAAAAGAAAGCTGAGCAGGAACGGGTCACGCTGCCGACCGACGTAGCTTTGTTCATAGCCTCGAACATCCGCTCGAACGTGCGCGAACTTGAAGGCGCTTTGATCCGCCTCGTAGCGCATTCGTCGTTGATTGGCGCCGATATCACGCTCCCCTACACCCAGCAGGTGCTGAAGAATTTTATCGACTCTCAGGCCCGCAAGGTGACGATTGAATCCATTCAGAAAGCTGTGGCCGAGCAATTCGGCCTGCGCCTGGTGGAAATTAAGGCCAAAAATAATTCGCGCTCCATCGTCTATCCGCGCCAGATTGCCATGTACCTGGCCAAGCACCTGACGGAAGCGTCGCTCCCAGAAATTGGGCGTCAGTTCGGTGGCAAGCACCACACCACGGTCCTGCACTCCGTGGACAAGATTGAAGAGCTTCGCAAGAACGACAAGGATTTGAACAGGCTGCTCAATAAACTGACCGAGCAATTAGGTGCATAAATGCCGGTAATGCACCGCCTTTTCCACGATTCAGTCTGTTCTTCCTACCCGCCGCTTGTGGAGCACCTGTGGAAGTTGTGGGAGACCGGATAGAAACCGAGGCACAGGCCAAGAATTACGATGCTCTCCGCCAAAGTGAAGATTGATTCTCCACACGAGGGGTTACGAGCAAAGCCAGTGAACCGCAGGCATCTGGATCAATTTTCCACTTCTCCGACCCGCCTACGGTTACTACTGGTTTTATTGCTTTTGTATTTGATATAAGAAGAGAACAGAAGTAGAGTCGGGAGACCCAATATGCCGGTGGAAGTCGCCCCTGCTATCGCCACAACATCAACGACCATGGAAATTACGGTCAGCAAATTTGAACTGCTTCGCGAACTGACAGCTACTCAGGGGGTGGTTGAGCGCAAAACCACGATCCCCATCCTCTCCAACTATCTTTTCGAGGCTGGCGGAGACAAGTTGTCGCTGACCGCGACCGACCTGGATCTGAGCCTGCGCACGTCGTGCAATGCCAAAGTAAAAAAAGAAGGCGCATGCACGATTCCGGCGCGCAAACTTCACGACTACGTAAAACTGCTCCCCGACGCCGATATCACCATCAAGTTGCTAGAGAACCATTGGGTGAGCATCCGCTGCGGTCGTTCCAATACGAAGATGGTCGGCATGGCGAAATCGAATTTCCCCGGCCTGCCCGTATTTCCCGCCGCCGGAGCGATCAAGATTCCCGCCGCCGTTCTGCGCTCGATGATTGGCAAAACCGGTTTCGCCATAGCCAGCGAAGAATCGCGCTACACCCTGAATGGCGCATTGATGGTCCTGAAGCCCGAGGCCATCACCATGGTAGCAACCGATGGCCATCGCCTCGCCCACGTAGAACGCACGGGAGAAAAATTCGAAGGCGTTTCCGGAGAAATGAAAACGCTAATCCCGAAAAAAGCGATGGACGAACTAAAATCCCTGCTCGACTCCGACGTAGAGACCATCGACTTCGCCAAGGACGAGTCCACGCTATTCTTCCGAGTAGGTCCGCGTCTGTTAACCTCGCGCCAACTAACCGGCCAGTTCCCCAACTACGAAGCCGTGCTCCCCAAAGACATCACCAAGTCCATAGCCCTGCACGGCGAGGAACTAGGAGCCGCCATAGCCCGCGTAGCCCAGTTTGCCGATGAGCGTTCTCGCGCCGTCCGCCTGCGCCTGGAAAAAGGTGAGCTGAAAATTTCCGCCTCCTCCACCGAAACCGGCGAATCCGAAGACTCCATAGAAGTAGCCTACGACGGCGACCCGATGGCAATAGGCTTCAACGCCCAATACCTGATGGACTTCATCAAAGCCACCGGCTCCTGCGATGTAAAACTAGAGCTGAAAGATGCCCAATCCGCCGGCCAGCTCCGTCCAGCCGAAGCCGAAGACTACAAATACCGCTACATAGTAATGCCCATGCGCATCTGATCCCGCTAATCGATGTCATCTAATCAATGTCATCCTGAGCGCAGCCAAGAAAAGCGCGAAACGCATTTCTCGGCGAAGTCGAAGGACCCCTACACCCTAGCCAAATCACAGCTGCCGCAGGGAGTTTCTCTCTACTCCCCCAGCGCTCTAGGAGGTTGTGTCTGAAGCTGACACCTGAATGGCCTCAGCGTTTCTCAAACGCTGTTAATCCCGCCCAGCGCCCTTGACCAAGCCCCCCTCAACATTTACATTTTCTGACACCTCGGTATCGGAGAAATAAAATGCTATCCGGCTTCAAGCAATTCATTCTGCGCGGCAACGTAGTGGATATGGCGGTAGGCGTGGTAATTGGCGCGGCCTTTGGCGGAGTAGTCACCGCCCTGACCGCCGACCTCTTGACCCCCTTCATCGCGGCCGTCGTCGGCAAACCCGACTTCTCCGCCATTCACTACACCATCAACGGAACCTTGTTTCCCGTAGGCCATTTCATCAACGCCCTGGTATCGTTTCTGCTCATCGCCGCCGCCGTCTATTTCTTCGTGGTGACGCCAGTGAATGCCCTGGTATCGCGCATGCGCAAAGCCCCCGCCCCCGCCGATCCAACGACTAAGAAGTGTCCCGAATGCCTAAGCGAGATTCCAATTGACGCCCGCCGCTGCAGCCACTGCGCGCAGCCCGTAATGGGCAAAGCCGCCTAGCCCGCGTAGGGACGGACGCATTCGTCCGTCCCCCCGAAGCGAAGCGAGCGAGTCCCCGTGGCGAAACCCGCACAATTCCTGTAAAATCAAAGTTTCGTTAAAGGCAACAGCCTGGAAGGAATCCAAGAGTTATGGCACGAGTATGTGATATCTGCGGCAAGGGGCCGCAGTTCGGCAACACCATCAGCCACGCCCACAATGTCAGCAAGCGCCGCTGGAACGTCAATCTGCGCCCGGTTCACGCCAAAGTAGGAGCCGCCACCAAGCACATGCGAGTCTGCACCTCCTGCCTCCGCAGCGGCAAAGTAGTAAAAGCCTAAGACGCTCACGTAGGGGCAGAGCCTGCCCTGAGCTTGTCGAAGGGTGCCCCCACCTGCCCAGCCGAGCAAAGCTCGGCCGCAACTCTACGCAGCGCAACCGCCCTACTTAACGTCCACCAGCTGCACGTCAAAGATCAAAGTAGCGTTAGGCGGAATAGCTCCCGGATACCCTTTAGCCCCATAAGCCAGCTCCGGAGGAATCCGCAGCTGCCGCTTCCCGCCAACCTTCATGCCCGCGACGCCCTGGTCCCAGCCCTTGATGACCTGCCCGGCGCCCAGCATGAAACTCAAACGGACGCCCGGTGCCGACCGAGCTATCGAACTTCTTGCCGTCCGTCAGCCAGCCCGTGTAATCGACTCTGACCTTGTGCCCAGCCTCCGCAACCGCGCCCGTGCCCACTTTGATGTCCCAATACTGCAGCCCGCTAGCGGTTTTAATCGGATCGCCCGTAACCTTAGTAGGCCCGCTGTCTCCCTTTTGAGCCGAAGCCGAGTGCGAGATGATCATCATAGCCACAGCCAAAGCAACGATAATTCTGCCTGTTTTCATAAATGCCCTTTCTAGCCCCAAGAATTATTTCACAACCCTTCGATTTTCGTTTCACCCCGGGTGGGATTCCACGAAACCGGGTGCCCCACGTCTCGCGGTTTTCGAGACGTGGGATTCCACTGCTGTGTGCTCCATCCTAACGTGCGACATCAACGTCGGATTCCACCACCTCAACCCAGCGCAATCGCATCAATCTCCACCAGCACATCCTTAGGCAGCCGCGCCACCTCCACCGTAGACCGAGCCGGAGGCGCCAGCTTAAAGTACCGCCCATAGACTTCGTTCATAGCCGCAAAATCCCCCATATTCTTAAGGAAAACCGTGCAGCGCAAAACTTTCTCCAGCCCGCTCCCCGAAGCCACCAAAATCGCGGAGAGGTTCTGCAGCACCCGCTCTGTCTGCGCGCTGACATCGCCCGAGACGATCTGCGAAGTAGCCGGATCAATGGCGATCTGTCCCGAAGTAAAAATCAGCCCCGCGGCCCGAATCCCCTGCGAGTAAGGCCCAATAGCCTGCGGAGCCTTTTCCGTAGCGATCACGTCACGCATAATTCCTCCAGCAAAGGTCTCACGTAGGGACGGCCGCCCTCGTGAGCCTGCCCTGAGCGAAGCCGAAGGGTCCAGCCGAGCGAAGCTCGGCAGCAACATGGCAAAGATAAAGATCAGGGCGAACAGTGATTAACGCAGATAGCACTGCAGGAAGTCAAACGGCTCACGGAGTATAGTGTCCGCGTATCAATCTAAACCAAGAGTCACCTTGATGACATCCCGCGATCCCTGTCATGCTGAGCGAGGATTGAGCTGCAGCGCGAAGCTCAACCGCAGTCGAAGCACCCCTACCCCCTCCACCGCGGCGGATCGATCGCACCCGTTCGCCTGCCGCCCGTAACTTTGGTATTGTCGCTGAACCAACTTTTTTCGCCGCGTGAGGCGCTATGGGTGTCTTTAACGTTTTGTTCGGTCGTCCGCTGGCTTCTTCCGAGGACGAAGGAGAGCGCATCACTCCAACCCAGGGCATCCCCACATTCGGTCTAGATGCTCTGAGTTCGGCCGCCTACGGCCCAGAAGCCGCCCTAACGATTCTGCTGCCGCTGGGTTTGCTAGGAGTGCAGTACGTCGTCCCGCTCACGTTTGCGATCATCGCTCTGCTGGTGATTGTTTTCTTCAGCTATCGCCAGACCATCGCCGCCTATCCCAATGGCGGCGGATCCTACACCGTGGCGCGCGAAAACCTGGGCCACGGCGCGGGTCTATTGGCCGGAGCGGCCTTGATGATCGATTACCTGCTCAACGTTGCCGTAGGAATCTCGGCCGGCATCGGAGCCCTGGTCTCAGCCGTGCCTTCTTTGCTCCCGCACACCCTGGCTTTGTGTCTGCTGGTACTGGCGATCTTGACGATGGTGAATCTGCGCGGAGTGAAAGAGGCGGGTTCAGCCTTTATAGCTCCCACCTATTTGTTTGTAGGAACATTGGCAATCGTAATAGTAATTGGCCTCTATAAAGTGATCGCGTCGGGAGGACATCCGCTAGCCGTAACTTCGCTGGCGCCCGCGCAGACCGGGCAAACCCCAACCGTACAACTGGTAGGCGCGTGGATTCTAGTGAAAGCCTTCGCCTCCGGATGCACCGCCTTAACCGGCGTAGAAGCGGTAAGCAACGGAGTCCAAGCCTTCAAGAAGCCGGTAGTTCCCGCAGCCCGCGCCACGTTGACGGCCATCATCGCAATTTTAATTTTGCTCCTAGGCGGCATAGCCGTCCTGGTGCGCTACTACGGAATCATGGCGACCGATCCAGGCGCGCCCGGATACCAAAGCGTGTTGTCGTTGTTGACCGCAGCCGTGACCGGCAAAGGAATCTTCTACGATCTCACCATGTTCTCGGTGCTGCTCGTGCTGTGTTTATCGGCCAATACGTCCTTTGCCGATTTTCCCCGCCTCTGCCGCATGGTAGCCCGCGACGATTATCTTCCCCACTCTCTGACCACTCGCGGACGCCGCCTGGTCTTCTCGCAAGGAATCTGGGGCCTGTCGATTCTAGCCGCACTGTTGCTGATTCTCTTTGGCGGCGTGACCGACCGCCTGATCCCCTTGTTTGCGGTGGGCGCGTTCATGGCCTTCACCCTGTCGCAAGCCGGCATGGTCGGGCATTGGCGCAAGAATGCCAAGGGCTTCAGCGGGGCGATGGTAGTAAACGCGATTGGAGCTCTAGCCACCGGCTTCACGACCATCGTGATCCTGGTGGCAAAATTCGCCGCAGGCGCCTGGGTGGTGGTGCTTCTGTTGCCGATGCTGTTGGTGTTCATGGGAAGGATCCATCGCCATTATCGAATAACGAATCAGGAAGTAGCGCTGAAAAATGGAATGGAATTGACTGTAGAAAACCTGGAGCCGCCCATAGTGGTGGTTCCGGTCGACCGCTGGAATGCCGCCACGGAAAAGGCCTTGCAATTTGCCATGACGTTGTCTCCCGATGTCCAGGCCGTGCACGTGACCTGCGATGCCGATAACGACCGCGCTCCGTGGTCCGACAAAGCCCCGCCCGGCGCGCGCCTTCCCAAGCTGGTGACGTTGCCCTCACCCTTTCGCCTGGTAATCCATCCGATTGTGGATTACGTGTTGAAAGTAGAAAAAGAAAATCCCAGCCGGACGGTAGCGGTAGTAATAGCCTCCATGGTAGAGCGCCACTGGTATCACTATTTCCTGCACAACCAGCGAGGCCAAATGCTGACAGCCCTCCTACTGTTAGCCGGCGATGAGCGTATCAACATTATTAACGTCCCCTGGTATTTGAAGGCGTAAAGCGTGCTAGCCGTTGCTTGAGCAGGACACCTCGATCTGGGTTGTGGCTCTGGGACTTTCGTTGACCGGAATCGAGGAGCCCGTCACGACGACTTCGACGGTGATGATTCCGCAGACGCTGTTCGAGGTCCACATCAGCGATTGGCCGGAACCGATGGTTGTGCTGTTGCTCGCGCCGACGGGGTACCAACTCCAGGTATAGCGCAAGCCAGCGAAGGCAGAGTCCAGCACGAAGGCATGAAGGCCGATCTGGACGTTTTGTCCAAAATATCTCATGAACTGTTGATTGCTGGTTGGAGCGTCTATGTAAGCGGCGGGCCGGCGGTTTGGAAGCGTGAACGTCAGCGGCTCATTGAATGTGCCTACTTGGCCGGTTGTGCCTTTGGCCGTCAGGCGCAGCGTTTGGGACCCGGCTTCAAAAGGCACCTCGGCTTCGCAGATGCCGGTGGCTCCGGGGTAATCGGTAGATGGAATCGGGGTGGAAGCGATGCCTTGTTGCCATTCGAGCCGGTTGCAGGCGAGATAGCCTAGGTCAACTCCGGTAAGGGAATAGCCACGGACGGGAATGGTTCCGGCCCGGAAAGTGGCGCCAGTGGGAGGATATAGGATCACCGGGGTGGGGCCGGCGATCTGGGGTTGGTAATCCACGGTGATTTCCTTGGAATCCTTGAAGCCCTGGGAATCCTTGAAGGTGGCCGTGATGGTCCGGTTGCCCCTATGCGCGGTGGGCGAGAAAACGTAGGAGAACGATGTTCCTCCGCTCTGATTGTAGCCAGCGCCAGCCATGGCGCCATCCTCGGAGCTTGACCATGACACTGGCCCGGCGTCATAGGAGCCCGCGGGCAACGGCCAGTTCAAGCCATAGGTGGCCATGTTCAAGTCGGCCAGGCGCAGACTGAGGGCGGTAGTGGGGAAGGGCCAGTTCAAAATGCCGTTGGTGAAGAACGGCGAGCGCAGGCAGGTATTCTGAGCGCACCACGTCGGCTGCCCGTTCAAAAGGCCCCCCGACAACGAGGCGGGTGGTGATCCAGCCAGCAGATCCAAGGCGGAGGCCGAGAAGGCCACGCCCTGGTAGAGTTGCTGCCCGACTGTGGCGCCATTATTCGGCGCGGTAATGACCAGTCTTGGCGTCACTTCCTGGCCGCTGTTACCAAGAACCACGGCTTCCAGCGGGGCAATCAGGCCTCCCCATTGTGGCTTGCTGTCGGGGCTGGCCGAAGTCACCACCGAGGTGGCGGTGTTCACCAGGATGTACCACATCTGCACCGCCGTAAGGCTCGGATTGACTCCCTTCATAAGGGCGGCAACGCCTGCGACATAGGGTGCGGATGCGCTCGTGCCGATGTGGGCCGTCAGCCCTCCGTTGCTCGATGCATCGGGCATGGTGTGGATGTTGGTCGGCGCCCAGATGACCACGTTGGGACCGAAGTTCGAGTAGGATTCCCCGGTGCCATCCATGTTGACGTAGTTGCAGGCGTAACAGGTTGCGTTGGAGTTCATCGCGCCCACGCAGAGCGAGGATGTGCAGGGCCAAGTGTTGTTGGCACCGGCGTCCTGACTCGCGTTCCCGGCCGCAGCTACGACCAGTACGTTCTTCAGTCGGGCGTGCTCGGCGGCATCCAGGCCATCGCCGGTGATGTTGTCCTGCACACACCAATAGCCGCAATTGACGGAAAGGCTCATCGAGATGATGGAAGCCCCCTGGTCAACCGCCATCTCGATGGCTGCGGTCCATTCCGAAACGGTGGGGCTTACCAGGATCAGCAGGGGCACCGCAGCCGGCGCTCCCGTGCCTGCGGCGCCGGTGTGGTTGTTGAGTGCAGCTAGCGCGACGCTGGCGCTTCTGTTGCCATGCCAATTACACGGGGGGTTCGTCGCGCAGTTGGGAACGTTGTTATACAGGCTGGGGCCGCCGATCGGTCCATTGCCGCCGGTGGCATCCGCTTGCAGAGGTTGCTCCGGCAGGTCTGAGACGCCAGGCGCGCGCTGCGTAGTCTGGCAAAGCGAATCAACCTTAATACCGCAGGGAACGCCCTGCGAATTCAGCCAGAAGCCGCTGTCGATGATCGCGACTATCGGATGCGTCTTGATTCCGGCGTCTACCGCGTATTGCCAAGCACGATGGTCAAACTCCGGCCATTTGTAAGCGTCGCTCACGCTGTTGGCATCGGCTTGTTCGTCGGAGTGGGTGGGGAACTGATCCGGTTGTCCCAGGATATTCAGAGCCACCGAGTGGCCGCCCGCCCGCTCCCGCGCCACGATGGCGGCCAGATTCGCGCCCTTGGCGCTGGAGAACGCGTGGGTTCCGGCAGCTTTGATCTTCGGCGCTTCTTCCTCCAGATGCAGCGGTGAAGAGGACGCGTCGATCTGCATCACCGTCATCGGAGTGGTGTGCGCCGGAGGCAAGGGCTTGCCGTCGCGGATGAGGTTGACGGTGATCTGCCGCACGACGCGCGCGTGATACTTAGCCACGAGCGCATCCACTTCGGTGGGGTCGTTGCGCACCACGACCTCGTCTTCGACAAAATCGCTGGTCACGCCCTTGTTGTCCTTGACGTGCGCGATGATGTGCGCGCCGCCATCGCGTTCATGGTAGGTCGAAGCTTCCTTCACCAGCGATGGGTCAACAACGTAGTGAAACGGCTGGGGCGTTGCATCAGGAGCGGCCGGGGCTTTCGTCTGGGCGGTGGAAGTCGACGCTCCCGAGAACATCACCACGACACAGAAGGCCAACAAGCACTTCATAAGGCTCCTTATAACTAGCGGGAAAGGGCGAACTTCAGTTTGGCGGAGCCTATTCTCTTTCCTCTCGATTTACAAGATCGGACCGAGGCTTGATCTGCTGGGTGCCGACTCATTCGCGCAGTTCTCGAATGAGTAGGATTCGACGGCTGCTCCCATTGGTCGCCAGCGCCCTGCTGAAGCAACTTATTTCCAACTAATGGATGGTGACAGATCGAGTGGAAACGTTTCAGCCGGGTGGGATTCCGCGACGGCCGGATGCCCCATCCTAACGCCGCGCCGGGTGCCCCACGTCTCGCGCTTTTCGAGACGTGGGATTCCACGGCACCGTCGAGCTAGGGTTTTTGCAGTAGACTTTGTATTTTTCTGGCCGCACCCCACCGCCGGGTGCCCTATCCTAACGCCGCGCCTTTTGCCGCGTTAGGATGGGATTCCACGTCAGCGTCCAGCTGTGCTTTTGCATTTGATTTTGCTTTTGGGTGGCGCAGCGCTTCAGCGCTGCGATCAAGGCATTGTTGCGATCGCGGCTTTTAGCCGCTGAGGTGCACCACTACCAATTTTGCCGCAGTTTTGGTTTTTCTGGCCACCGCCCACTGCCCACCACCCACTGCTTGTGTTAGCATCAAAAGTTTCGCAGGGGATCGCGGGCTGGCCTGTAGCCTGTTCTCTTAACTATTCCGGCTTTTCCGGATTCCGGGCCTCTTCACCCTTCCCGTAAGCCTGCGGAAGGAGACAATCCGTGAAAGTTTATGAAGCCGCCAATCTCCGCAACCTTGCCCTGATCGGACACGGGCGAGCCGGAAAGACCTCCCTGGTATCCGCCATGCTCTACACCGCCGGAGCCGCTCCCCGCCTGGGCCGCGTCGATGACGGCTCCTCCATCACCGATTACGACGAAGAAGAAATCGCCCGCAAGATGTCGATCTCCACCGGCCTCGCCTTCGTAGAGTGGGGCAAGCCCGAAGCCAAAGTCAAAATCAATCTGCTGGATACTCCCGGCTTCAACATGTTCGTGCACGAAGCCAAGATGGTCCTCCCAGTAGTCGACGCCGCGCTGGTAGTAGTGGACGGCGTAGCCGGAGTCGAGGTCGTGACCCAGCGTGTCTGGGGATATTGCGAAGAAGTCAACCTGCCGCGCATGATCGTGGTCAGCCGCATGGACCGCGAGCGCGCCGACGTCAACCGCGTCCTCGAATCGCTCACCAACGCCTTCGGCCGCGCCGTCACGCCCCTGCAACTACCCATCGGCAGCGAAAAAAGTCTGAGCGGCATAGTCGATCTCGTCCGCATGAAGGCCTACACCTACGAGATGGGCGGAAACGGCAAAGGCAAGGAAGGCCCGATCCCAGCGAACATGGCCGACGCCGCCAAGGAAGCTCACGAAAAGTTGGTAGAGCTCGTAGCCGAAGGCAAAGACGAACTAATGGAAGAGTTCTTCGAAACCGGCACCATTCCCGAAGAGCATCTAGTTCCCGCCCTGCACGAAGCGATTCGCGAGGACAAACTTTTCCCGGTCCTGTTCACCTCCGGCCTGGGCAACATCGGCGTCGACGAGTTGATGGATTTCATCGTCGATTACACGCCCGCCGCCAACGAGCATCACGCCATCACCGGCTGGACGGCCGAAGGTGCCGATCCTTCCACGCGCCAAGGCACCGATAACGAGCCCGCGTCCGTCTATGTTTTCAAAACCGTCTCCGACGCCTTCGCCGGCCGCATCTCGTACTTCAAGGTTTTTTCCGGCGTGTTAAAAAACGACGCGTCGCTCCAAAACTACAATCGCAACACGCTAGAGAAGCTGGCCCACATTTCCCTGGTCCAGGGCAAGACCATGGTTCCCATCAACGAAATTCACGCCGGCGACATCGGCGCCGTAGCCAAGCTGCGCGAAACTCTCACCGGAGACACATTAGGCGACAAGGCGTCGCCCATCCGCTATCCCGCCGTCAAACTGCCCGAGCCCGCCATCACCTTCGCCATCGAGCCGAAAAGCCGCGCCGATGAAGACAAGCTAGGCGTAGGTCTCCACAAGCTGATGGAAGAAGATGCCATGCTGCGCTTCTTCCGAGATCCGCAAACAAAAGAATTCCTGATCGCAGGCACCGGCCAGCAGCACATCGAAGTAGTAGTCTCGAAAATGCGCAAGCGTTACCACGCGGAAGTAGTCCTGAAAGCCCCCAAGGTCCCCTATCGCGAAACCATTCGCGGCAAAGCCGACGTCCAGGGACGCCACAAAAAGCAAACCGGCGGCCACGGTCAATACGGCGACTGCAAAATCAAAATGGAGCCGCTCCCCCGCGGCGCCGAAGTAGAATTCGAGTTCGTCAACGACATCTTCGGCGGAGCCATCCCGCGCAACTATATTCCCGCCGTAGAAAAGGGAATCAAAGACGCGGCCGCGCGCGGATTTCTAGCCGGCTATCCCGTAGTGAACTTTCGCGTGATTCTCTACGACGGCTCTTACCATGATGTGGATTCGAACGACCTCTCGTTCCAGATGGCAGGACGCATTGCCTTCCGCAAAGCCATGGAAGCAGCCAAGCCCACGCTGCTGGAACCGATCATGACCGCGGAGATCACCATCCCCGACGAATTCGCCGGCACCATCATGGGCGACCTAAACAGCCGCCGCGGGCGCATTCAAGGCATGGATAACAAGGCAGGCAACACCATCGTCAAAGCCGAAGTCCCCATGTCAGAAATGCTAACCTATGGCGCCGATCTCACTTCCATGACGCAGGGCCGAGGCAGCTTCGCGATGGAAATGCACCATTACGATACCGTCCCACAACAATTGCAGGACAAGATTATCGAGAAGGCGAAAGCAGAGCGCGGCGAAGTCAAGGAAGAAGAAGAATAAGCAAGTGTGGCCGCGGACATTCCTGTCCGCGTTTGTAACCCTTCGATCCTGCCGGGTGCCCCACCTTTCGCGCCCTTCGAAAGGTGGGATTCCACTGAGCTATCCCCGTTGGGATTTGGCGTCCGCGCCCCCGCAGAGTTAACGGAACCGAGGAGACGTCATCCGCATAATCGGCGCGTGGAAAGCAAGCCAGCAGCGTCGCGCTTTCGCTGTAAACTTTGGCCCACCCCTGCGCCAACGCTCGTACGCTGGCGCATCCACCCCGGCGGGCCGCAAGCTTCGCCAGGGTGGTACCGCGACGCGAGGAGATCCACTTCAGGACTCGATCAGAATCTGTAGGTCAGGCCTCCGAGAACACGCACACCGTTCACACCTACTCCATGAACACCGGGAAGTCCTACTCCTGTATGGAGGTAGTCAACTCCACCACGTACCCACAGCCCACCGGCTACGTGCACGTCAAGGCCGCCTCCAGGCGAGAAGTAAAGCTTATTGATGCTACTGACCTGAGTGTGGAAAGTAGCATCGCCCATCGTGAAGTTGGCGAATGGTTGGAATGCTTGCGAATTACGGAAAGTGTATTGGAACCCTCCACCGTAGGTGTAGAGATTGGTGTTATCGAGGTTGGAGCCACCATATGCCCCGCTGACGTCGAAAAGGAACCCAAGATTCTTGGAAGAGAACAGCGGGACGTTGATGTTCGCATCCCAACCAGTGTTAATGTTTTGGGAATTAACGTTCTGTGAGGTTCCACTGAATGACAGGTGGGTGTACATGTAGTCACCATTGAGTTCGATCGAGTCCTGAGCGCTAGCGGTGACCACCAGCAGCATTAATGTTGCAAATGCAATTGCGAGAAACTTCATTTCTGATTTCTCCTTCTTGATATAGGCGCAGCGGCCAGATCACATTCAATCTACGACACTCATTATACGGAACGTTTAATATACCGCTGATACGCCGGGCAGTAAAGCCCATGTGCCAAAAGGGATACGGTTGCCGAGTGTAGCGCCGCCATCCCCGCGGCTGTCCGCCGCCCGCATTTTGCAGGATTTCGTTCCCTCATAGCCCCGTTCTGGCGTACCATTCCCTTTTCTTCTTTCGTTGGTCCTTTAAGGAGGCACGCATGCCCAAGCAGGTTCCCCCGATCTGCTGCCGCTTATTCTTCCCGGCGCTGGTTCTCGCACTTATTTCCCAAACTGCAATGACTCAACCAGCGACGACCGAGCCCGCACCGGCTCCCGAAAACAAGACCACGATACTGGAGCTCGACCACGCCTCCATCTGCGGATCCAATCTCGATACGCTCCGCCAGGATTTCACCGCCGTCGGTCTCACTCCCGACCCAGGCGGTCCTCACGGCAACGGTATTACCCAGATGGCCATGATCGGGTTTGACGATGGCACCTACCTGGAACTGATCGCTCCCATCAAACCAGGCGTCACCGCAGGCTCCGACTGGGCGAAATATATGTCGGAAGATGCGGCCACCTGCGCATGGGCCGTGGGCACCAACGTTTTGCTGCAGGAAGCGGATCGCCTGAAAAAAGCCGGCATTCCCGTCACCACTCCCGAGCGCGGCAGCCGCAAGCGTCCCGATGGTATGTCCGTCGAGTGGACGACCGCCGACGTAGGCGCGGGAACCCCAGGCTCCACGCTACCCTTCGTAATTGAAGATCAGACGCCGCGCGCTTGGCGCGTCCAGACCTCGGCTAGCGTGGCGGGAGCCTCCGTGTACGGCATCGAGAACGTGGTCCTGGGCGTCAGCAACCTGGATGCTTCCATCGCTCTTTTCCGCAAGGCCTACGGCTGGTCGGAGCCGATCACCGAGACGCAGAAAGATTTCGGCAAGCTAGCTTACTTTCCCGGAGAGCCCGTGATTCTCGCCGCTCCCGCAGGCGGAGGCTGGCTCGCGGAACGCCTAAGCAAGTTTGGCGAAATCCCGGTAGCATACCTGCTAGGCACGCGCGATTTCCCAGCCGCAGCCAAGAAGTACAAACTCTCCGGCACAAAAACCTGGTTCGGACAAAGGGTAGCTTGGTTCGACGCCGGAAAGTTGAAGGGCGCGCGTCTGGGAGTAATAGGCCAGTAGCAAAAAAGAAACACGTAGGGGCGGAGCCTGCCCTGAGCCTGCCGAAGGGTGCCCCCACCTGCCCAGCGGAGCGAAGCTCCGTCTTTCGCTGCTCGACGCTGGCAATCAGCCACATGAGCATTAAATAAGATGCGAATCTAATGCTATAATCGCACCATGATCGATGTCATTCAAGACATTCATTCCCTCACCACCTTCAAGCGCAACTCCTCCGGCCTGATGAAGCGCATGAAAAAAACTGGGCGTCCGCTGGTGCTCACCGTGAACGGCAAAGCCGAGGCAGTGCTTCTCGATGCCGCGGCGTATCAGGAAGTAGCAAGCCAACTGGACGCCGTAGCTAGTCTTCGCCGCGGCCTGGCGCAAGCCCGCAAAGGCATGGGCCGCCCGGCAGATAAGGTGTTTGACGACATGGAAGGCGAAGATGCGAATGGATAATGGCTAGATGACCTACCGCGTGATTGTCACTCCCGCGGCCGAGACCGACCTCAAGACCGCCTATCGATACATTCGCGGATATGCGCCGCGTGCGGCACGCGACTGGATTCGGCGCGCTCGCCAGAGCGCACGAAGTCTTGCCCACCACCCCGAGCGCTGTCCTTTAGCTCCCGAGAGCGCATCTTTCGATCAACCCATTCGCGAACTGTTCTTCGGCGCCGGCAACCGCGGCACCTATCGTTTCCTCTTTGTTGTATTTGAGGAAGAGAAATCGGTTTACATTCTGCATGTCCGGCACGGGTCTATGCTCCCGCTCTGATTCAAAGCGCTCTGGCAACCAGCAACAAAGAACTGCTACCATCGCCTCAGTGTCCGCCGCAAAAGACAATCCCGCGTTGAAAGACCGCCTGGTTTCCGCCGCCCCAGTCGAAGACGATTCCTCGTTCGAGCTCAAGCTCCGCCCGCAGCGCCTGCAAGAATTCATCGGCCAGCCGAAAGTAAAAGAGAACTTGGATGTAGCCATCCAAGCCGCCAAATCCCGAGGCGAAGCGCTAGATCATGTCCTGCTCTACGGCCCGCCCGGTCTCGGCAAAACGACGCTAGCCAACATCATCGCCAACGAACTAGGCGCCGCCTTCCAGCAAACCTCCGGCCCCACCCTGCAAATCAAGGGAGACCTAACCGCGATCCTAACCAACCTCCGCGACCGCCAAGTCCTCTTCATCGACGAAGTCCACCGCCTGCAACCCGCGCTAGAAGAGATCCTCTACTCCGCGCTCGAAGACTACAAGCTCGACATTATGATCGGTCAGGGCCCATCCGCCCGCACCCACACCATGGACGTGAAGCCTTTCACCTTCATCGGAGCAACCACGCGCGCCGGCCTGCTCTCAGCCCCGCTGCGCTCGCGTTTTGGATTACTCCTGCGCCTCGAGTTCTACACCCACGAAGACTTGCGAGTAATAGTCGAGCGCTCGGCCGAGATTCTAGGCGTCAGCATTGATCGTCCCGGAGCCACCGAAATCGCCAGCCGTTCCCGCGGAACCCCGCGCATCGCCAACCGCCTGCTCCGCCGCGTGCGCGACTATGCGCAAGTGCGCGCTGCCGGAGAGATCGATCTGCCAACCGCGCAATCCGCCCTGAGCATGCTGGAAGTAGACCGCCACGGCTTCGATGAAGTAGACCGCAAGCTTCTCCTAACCATCATCGAGAAGTATCAGGGCGGCCCGGTAGGCTTGAACACCTTAGGCGCAGCGCTAGCCGAGGAACCGGATGCCATAGAAGAAATTTACGAACCATTTCTAATCCAGATAGGCTTCCTGAATCGCACTCCAAGAGGCCGAGTAGCCACCCAGTTAGCCTACGAACACTTCGGCATCACTCCAACCCGCCGCCAGAGTTCGCTGTTCTAAAAGCTCGTGTGGTGACGGGCTCTGCCCCGCCCAGGTTTACGTAGGGGCAGGTGCCCTCACCTGCCCAGCCGGGCGTAGCCCGGCAGCTGCTTTGCAGAGTCAAGCTTTGTAAAGTTAAGCAAAGATTTGTCCAAGTCCTGTTTCCCGCGCAACTTCAGGCGCATAATATCGTTCAAAGCTACAGACCTTCGTCGAGCCACAGGACGTCAGCCCAAAGGAGATTCTATGCTCAAGCACTGCCTTCTCACTCTTCTCGCCGTCAGCCTAATCGCCATCGCCGCGCCCCTGGCAGCGGCCCAATCCACCGACGCCCCGCCCAATAGTCAGCAGCCCGCCGAGGGCCATGGTGACTGGCATCGCGGCGGCCCCGATCCCGCCCAACGCACTCAGGAGCTAACCAAGAAACTCAAACTCACTCCCGATCAGCAAACCAAAGTGCAAAGCATCCTGGAGTCTCAGCACTCTCAAATGCAAGCCCTGCGCCAGGACAGTTCCACCGCCCCGCAGGATCGTCGCGCCAAAATGATGGAGATTCACCAGAACAGCAGCACCCAGATCCGCGCGCTACTAGACGAGACCCAGCAAAAGAAGTGGGATGAAATGCAAACCAGGCAGATGGAACGCCATGGTCATAATCACGGCGGCGATCAGGCGCCACCACAGTAAATAAAACGAGGTCAGAGGTGAGATTGCAGAGGTAAAAGAAGCTTGGTTTTACTTCTGCAATCTCACCTCTGACCTCTGCAATTTACGCGACTCCAATCCGTCCCGCGTGCCGTCCAATCTCCGCCAGAATCTCCAGCCCCAGTGCGAGCGCAAGCCGCCCATCCTCCAGCGAAACCACCGGACGCGACCGCGCCCTTACCGCCTCGAGGAACGCCTTGATCTCCGCCAGCAGTGGCTCCTCCGCCGTAATCGCAGGCTTAGCCATAGAAATCTGCGGATTCACACTAGGTCGATCGCGGGTGTCGGAGCCTGAGGCGAGCCCGCCTCCCACCGAAAACACCATCACATCCTGCCGTCCATAATCGATCGAAATATATTGTCCCGCCTGAAAAAATCGCAGCTTGCGCACGCGCTCCGTAGAAACCCGGCTAGCCGTAAAGTTGGCCACGCACCCCGATTCAAACTCCACCCGCACATTAGCAATATCGACCTTCCCCGAAAGAATCGGCAGCCCCACCGCCCTAATCTCCTTAACCGCCGACCCAACAAACGCCAGCACAATATCCAAGTCGTGGATCATCAGATCAAGCACCACGTCCACATCCAGCGCCCGCGGAGAAAACACGCTAAGCCGATGCACCTCAAAAAACATAGGACGAGTAATCAAAGGCAAAGTAGCCCGCACCGCCGGATTAAACCGCTCCAGATGCCCCACCTGCGCCACCCGCGAGTGCGCCGAAGCCAGTCGAACCAGTTCGTCCGCCTCGCCCAAAGTAGCCGCCAACGGTTTCTCGATCAGCACATCCATCCCAGCTTCAATCAAAGAGCCAGCCACCTCTCGATGCAAAACCGTAGGCACCGCCACCGAAGCCGCCTGCACTTCGCTATGTGTGGTCAGCATCTGCTCGACCGACCCAAATGCCTTGCAATCAAACTCGCGAGCGACCGCATCGGCCCGCGAAGTATTCGGATCGACCACTCCCACCAGCCGCACGCTCCCGGAGTCCTGCAGCAGCCGATAGACACGAGCATGATTGCGCCCAAAAGCGCCCACGCCCACAACCGCAACATTGATCGGAGGAATTTCCGTACTCAGATAAGTGCTCCAGAAAGAAGAAACAACCCGCTATTGTCGCAGTTCCACCCCCAGCGAGGAAAGCGCAAAACCACAAGGACCGCACTAAACATCTTGTCATCCTGAGCGAAGCGAAGGACCCGCTTTGAACCCTTGTCATCCTGAGCGGAGCAGCGACTTCGCGGAACGCGAAGTGGCTGCGGAGTCGAAGGACCCCTACACGTTCAATCCCGTCCGTGCCATCGCAGGGAGTTCTCTCTACACCGCCGGGTTCTTCACATCTTCTTCAGCAGCGCAATCTGTCCCGCGTGATAAAGCTCATGCTGCACCACCCCATGCAGCAGGTAATAAAAGTTGTAATGCGCGCCCTTTTTCCCCGGCACTGCCTTAGTAAGCGATTTCTCCGGAAACTTCTCCACCGCCGCGACCAGCTCCTCATGCACCCGCCGCACTTCTTCCAGCGTCGACGACCAAGCCGCCGCGCTAGCATCGAGGACCGGAGGAAAGTTCTTCTTGCCGGAAAGCTTCACCGCCACGCCCGTCATGTAGCGCCGCGCCGCGCCGTCCCAAGCCGCGATATGCAGCACCAGCTCCCAAATGCTATGCGCGTTCGCCACCGGATGAGCCGAAGCCCGCTCCGCCGTGACCCCTTCCAGAATTTTAAACAAAGAATCCCCATGCCAAGCCACACCATAAAACGCACGCCGAAGCTGATCGGCAATACGAGCCGTTTCTGACATGGGCATCAGTAAACCTCCTGATAGCGAGGATTCAAGTCTCCAAGAGCGATGGCAAGGAACAGCGCCGCCTTCCGAAAAGGGCCGTCATCGGGTGACCATCGATCCACAACGTGATATTGTCCACCAAGAACGCCTTCCATAATCCACTGTGCTCCATCTACACCAACCACGTTACTCGCCTGTTCTGTTGGCAGATTCCAGAAGTCCGCCTTTTGCAGGAGCTGCAGAAAGTGGTCGACGGC
This sequence comes from uncultured Acidobacteriaceae bacterium, assembly GCA_963785265.1. GTDB lineage: Bacteria > Acidobacteriota > Terriglobia > Terriglobales > Acidobacteriaceae > Acidiflorens. The sequence goes on from CAWAUN010000003.1 coordinate 441,740, forward strand.
GTCCTTGGGCACCTTGATGTTGCGGTTGAGAATTGTGTGCCCAGGATCGTAGCCGCCTTGTCCGCTAAGCGCCTTCACAAAAAGCTGTGCAGTGCCGTCTTTTTCAATCTCGAGCCGAACAGACACCGGATGGTGAAAGGTGCGGAGCCATAGAAACCTATAAGATTGCTTTGAAGTCTCTTTCGACAATTCCCAAAGAGACGGTTCGCGCATCACGCGCAGGTGCTTCGTGTACCACCTCTCGCACGTGCCCGTTTCATGTGACCCACAGAACGCGCGGTCTGGGAAATACTGTGTCTGGGCCGCCGAACTGACGACGAAAACGAGCAATAGCACGCAAGTAGATAGAGGTTTCATCTCCGCTGCACAGACTATCACCGAGGAGCAACCTATATGCTGCCGGAATTTCGCATCGCAACCCATCCCGGTCAAATCCTCCTGGAGGAGTTTCTCGAACCGCTGCGGCTGACTCAGGCCGAGCTCGCCCGCGCTCTCGATATCCCTCTCAACCGCGTCAACGAATTGGTTCGCGGCAAGCGCGGCATCACCCCGGAGTCTGCGCTTCTGTTGTCTGAATATTTTGGAAATTCTCCCGAGTTCTGGATGCACCTCCAAACCGCGCATGACCTCTCTCGTGCACGCCAGGACATGCAAAAAAACACGCGCAAACGCCCCGGCGGAATCGCCCGAATCAAGATTCCCGCAAAAGCCCGCCGTCGTGCCCAAGGCGCAGACTGACGCATAATAGAAAAGTCAGAACCCAGCTCGCGGAGGGAAAAAACGGCGACACTTCTGCAATCTGACTTTTAACTTCTTACTTTTCCCTACTCCGCGCACACCGCGATCCCCGCGTCATCCGCCGCCCGCGTCACCGCCTCGCCATCCAGCAGCAAGCATCGCCCCGCATCCACCGCCAGGCAACTAGCCCCCGCCCGCACCATAGTCTCGATCGTCGCGACCCCAATCACCGGAACATCGAACCGCATATCCTGCCCAGGCTTAGCAATCTTCACGACCGTGAGCGCCCGGCTCAGCGTCGAAGCCCCGTTCTCTAACGACTGTAGGCGCGACCGTGGGTGCGCCACTTCTCGCGCTTTTCGAGAAGTGGCCCCGTCCACCGACGCGCGTCCTTCCTCACTCCCCATCTCCAAACTCCTCATAATCTCGCCCGCCCGTTCAATCGTAGCGTCGGTCCCTTCCATTGCCTCGACCGCGACGCAAGCCGCTTCCGCGATCACCACCGTCTGTCCAATGTCGTACTCCGCCAGCCGCCGCCCCACCGCGCGTCCATATTCAATATTCCGAAGCTCCTGCGCGCCAGGAGCCCGCGCAGTAAGTACTCCCGCCTTCGCCAGCAAAGGTTCCAGCAAAGATGTCGAGTTTTCCAGCACGATGCCCTCATCCGCCAGCACCTTAGCCACCGCGCCCAGCAGAGAATCCGTATTGCGCGTGCCCAGCGAGAGCAGCAGCTTAGCCAGCCGCCAATCGGGTTTGATAGCGGAAAAAATCTGCTTGTGCTTAACCTGCCCCGCCATCACCGCGCGAGTAACACCCGCAGCCTTGAAAGTATCGATGAGCTTAGAAAGTTCGCCGAGAGAAATCCAATGCACCGAAGCCGCGCCCTTAGACTCAATCTCAGGAAAAGCCTCTTCGCGAATGGCGGCAACCACGACCTCGTAGCCTTGCGCCCGGGCAGCATCGAGCACCAGGAACGGGAAGCGTCCGTTGCCCGCGATGATGCCAAGTTTGGGGTGCGTCGTCAACGAGTGTAATTGAGATATTACGCCAATTAGGAACCCGAATGCCTAGGTACGGGGCTGGCGCTTGACAGAAAACTCTTTGAATTCGAAGGCGATGACTGATCCCGTCGCAAAGAGTATTTCGTGACGAAGAAATCCATCCCCGGCATCGCTCAACTCGTGGTAACCCCAATCCCCGAAACCTTCGCCAGGACTGTAGAAGAGCGGGTTTTGCGAAGGGTGGTCAATCAGAACATGACGCAATGAACGGTACGAAATCTCCCATAAGAAGTCGTTGCTTGCTTCCGATGCAATCAGTTTCGCACTTACCGGGTGGGAATAGTTCCGAGCACTTCCGCCTTCGAGTTCCAGCCTTACGAGTGCCCCGTCATGAAGGTCTGCCTCCGCAAAAAACCTGTATGCTTCTGCGCCCACGCGTTGGCGAAGCTCCATCAATTGCTGTTGATATTGGTCGTAAGCGATCTGCCAGTTGGCGTTGTATTCATCCAGCTTCCCCGGTTCCTGCGCACTCTGCCAAAGTTCCTTGGTGAAGTATTGCATTGCTCCTAAATCATAAACGCAATATCGCAAGCGAGGGATACATTGTTAACTGTCGGAAACAGGCGATTACACCAGCTACTTAATCACTCCCCGTTCCGAAGCCTCAATAAACGCGATCAGCATCTCGACATCTTCACCCAGGTCCGGCTCCGCCCGCAGTTTCTCCAGCGCCTGCGAAGTGTTCAGCTTCGAAGCCAGCAGCACCCGGTAAGCATGATGAATCTTCTGAATCCGTTCTTTCGTAAATCCCCGCCGCTCCAGCCCGATCGCATTCATTCCATAAGCATGCGTACCACGTTCGGCCGAAGTCTTCGAAAATGGCAGCACATCCCGGGTAATCGTGGTCCCCCCGCCGATAAACGCATGCGTCCCAATCCGCACAAAGTGATGCACCGGACACAAAGCCCCAACCGTAGCCCAATCTCCCACCGTAACGTGCCCGCCCAGCGTAGCCGCATTCGCCATGATGATGTGGCTCCCAATCTGGCAATCGTGCGCAATATGCGTATAAGCCATGATCAGGTTATGCGAGCCCACCCGCGTGCATCCCCCACCCTTAACCGTGCCCCGGCTGATAGTGACAAACTCGCGGATCTCGTTATGCTCTCCCATCTCCAGCCGTGTAGGCTCGCCCGCGTAGCTGATATCCTGCGGCGACATCCCAATCGCACTAAAAGGATAGAAGTGATTGCGAGCGCCAACGGTAGTCGGCCCGTCGACAGTCACATGCGAATCCAGACGGCACCCTTCGCCCAGCTCCACCCCAGCCCCAATCACGCAATAAGGCCCAATCACGCACGAGGCATCTATCTTGCTCTTAGGATCGACGACTGCCGTGGCATGAATGGACGTCGTCAAGCGCCCCGCTCCCTTGTCATCCTGAGCGTAGTCGAAGGACCCCTACTCATTCCCTATCTCCCGCGCTGCCGCAGGGAGTTCTCCCGATGCACCGTATCTCTGTAAGCTGCATACCGCTGTAAGCTGCAAACTCACGTTTCCTCAACCGCAGCTTCCGCCGCGCCCGCGCCCCGCGGCACCAGCCGGCAAGTCACCGTAGCCTCAGCCGCGACCTTGCCGTCCACATAAGCCTTGCCTTCCAGCCGCGCCGCCGTAATCCGCCAAGCCTTCACCACCACCTCAATCCGCAACTGATCTCCCGGCACCACCGGACGACGAAACCGCGCCTTCTCAATCCCCGTAAACACCATCAGCATCTCATCCCGGTTCGGAACCTCCGTCAGCAACAGCAACCCGCCCGCCTGCGCGATCGCTTCCACAATCAGCACGCCCGGCATGATCGGTTTTTCCGGAAAGTGTCCCTGAAAAAAAGGTTCCGTGATGGTCACATTCTTCAGCGCCACGATGCTCTTCATTCGCACCAGCTCCACCACCCGGTCAATCAGCAAAAATGGATACCGATGCGGCAGAATCTTAAGAATGTCGCCAATATCCATGCCCGTGTTCACCGGTTCTGGTTCGTAAGTCGTAGGTTGTGGAGTGTCTGTCATGAAGTTTTCGTTCAAGCCGAAGATTATACTGTAGCCCACGCCTGTTTTTGGGTGGCGCAGCGGTTTACCGCTGCGATAGCTGATCTAATCGTCGTCGGCTTTACAGCCGCTGAGGGACTCCGTGATCCGTCAACATCAGCGACATCAGAAAAATTGTTCTCGTTGTGAAAGATGGAGTCGTCTATAGCCCTCTGAACTTTATTCCGAACTGGGAAGCGATGCCCTGATTCGGGAAAAAGTCCGCTCTAATCTCACCTGTCGTACATTAGTAACCCTCCGTTGTGACGTATGCCATAGACGCCTTCATCCCCAGTTGCCGATGATTACAGCAGAGGGCCCGTCCAACAATTCGCGCCGCCGGCCCTCGGAGACGATTCATGAATTTGCCCGACCCCCAGCCCGCGACTCCCGTTACCCTCGACCACGATCGCCGCCGCTTTCCTCGTTACACCGTCCAGGTCCAAATCGCCGTCCACGTCGATGGCAGCAACGTTCCCATGCGCCTCGAAACCACCGACCTGAGTCGTGGCGGCTGCTACGTCCAGCTCCTCATGGCTCTTCCCTTAGCCGCACACGTTCATGCCACTCTCTGGCTCAACGACGTCCCCATCAACATCCGCGGACGCGTAGTCACCCGTCACCCTCAATTCGGCAATGGCATCATGTTCCTGGATTTCGAAGGTGAAGGAGAACAACTCCTGAAAAGATACCTGGAAGCCGTAGCCACCTAGCCAAATCACATAGCGACGGCCGCTCTCGGCCGTCCACCCATAAAATTCAGAAGAAAAACCATGAGGAGAAGCACAAGACGACAAGGTTGATAGCAGCGAAACCGTCGGCCCGCTCCAACAACTGCCCACTGCCCACTATCCACTGTCTTTCCCCATCCGCACAATCGGCAGCGTCAGCCCATTCTCCAGCGGAGCCTCCGCCGCTTCCAACTCCACATATCCCTTGGCCCGATAAAAAGGAACCCCCGTCAAAGTCGCTCCCATCTCCAGCCGCCGAAACCCCGCCGCCCCAGCCGCCGCCTCGCAAGCTTCCAGAATCATCCCGCCAATCCCACGCCGCGCCCACTGCGGATGCACAAAAAATGCCCGAATCTTAGCCGCATCCCGCGCCGGATCAAGCAACGAATCCTCGCGCCCCGCAAACTGATCGCCGCCATACAAAGTTTTCCGTTTGCTCCACCCGCCGCACCCAACCATCACCACTGCTCCCGACAATTCTGCCCCCGCCTCGTCCACCGCCTCGGCCGCAAAATAAGTTCCATCCGCAATCAATTGCGTGTCGACGCCATACACCGTCCGCAGCGCGCCCTCCAACTGCGCCTGAGAATAATCCCGAGCCTGCAATCCCCGCACCGAAGCCTCAATCAATTCCCGAAGCAAAGGAATATCCCGAGCCTCCGCCAACCGTATGCGTATAGTCATGGATTGCCGCGACCACCACATCTCTGCAATCTAATAAATTGTCATCCTGAGCGAAGCGTAAGATCTGCTTTTTGCCGTCAGCGATTCGCACGTTCTGTGGTTCAAGCTTTCCTTCGTGATCCCTTAGTGTCCTTGGTGGTTGAGGGTTCGTTACTTCCGCCCAGCCGCGCACTCCGCGCAAGGACAAACTTCCCGCAAATAAAACCACGAATAAAGTCCCAGATCGTGATTGTCGTTCCAGGAGAATTTCAGCGCATACTTCCCCACCGCCTCCGCCGCCAGCGCCTTCACCGCCGGCTTAAACATCGGCAACGCCCCCGGAGCCAGTTTCACCGGTTCTCCCGCCTTGCGCCGCGCCTTAGTGCGTTCATCCTCGCAAAGCGCGCAAGGGCAAGCATCCCGCAAAAATGCAAACGTATAAGCCGACCGATGTCCATCCTTCCATTCAATTTCCATCCCCGTCCCGGTAGTCAAATGAATCACCACCGACTTAGGATCGTTCCCCACCCGAGGCGTAAAATCCGGCAATGCCATAAATCGTAGTATCGCACGCGCGAGTGTAGAGAGGCATTCTGGCCCGTGTGGGGACGGGGCTCTCCCCGTCCGCAGTAGCCGGAAAATTCTGCAAAGGTAATTTGGGAAAAGGGCTCGACTTGACAGACTGCTGAAAGCCTCGGTTTTGTTCTTGTTTTTGGGTGGCGCAGCGGATGACCTGCCAGTGTTGCAAACACGTAAGTTATTGCATTTATAGCCGTTTCCAAAGTCACAAAAGGTAACGAAGTTAAGCAAGACCTTACCGAAACCTTACCGGCCACGGCTTCGTCTGCGCAGTCTTCGCTAACCGCTTCTCTCGACACCCTACACCACGACCCCACGGCCACTACGTTTTGTCGTATACAAGCGTACCTTTGTCAGCTGGCCGATCTGGATTCCACCACGAGTCGGTGACGATCCTTCCATCGTTGCTCAGTTTCAGAGAGCCTTGAGTGAAAACCTTGCCATTGCGCTTCGTCACAATAAGAAACTCGCGATTTCCAGCAGGCCGCACAGCACAGGTGGTCTCCTCTGGAGCGTGGGGCCCGCGCACCGCCGCCTCGACTCCATCGAGCGGTGCGTCGATGCGCTGGCCCGCGCTCGGATAGTCGATATGCAACGCTTGATTGTCGAGTCTCAGGGTCATGTCAGCATGCTGCTGACGGTAGCTCATATCCCGCCATTGGCCTGCAAAATCATCGGACCCAGACAATCGCGAAAAGACGGTCTGAGATGTAATAATGGGCCCATTCGGTCGAAACTCGGTCACCGTTGACGTAAAAATCTTCCCGTCAGTCGAAAGCTCATTATGAGTAGCCCTCGTCTTTACCCCATTTTCTTTTTGGGTTATGTCTAACACTGTAACGCCGCTTTTTACACAGACTCGCGTGCGATTGTTCTCTATCGGTCGATCCTTTCCATCGCAGCGAAGAGCGAAACTCGAATTTCCATTATCGTAGCGATACTCACCGTCCGCCGAAATCGAAATAGTAAAAACCTGGCCTTGAAAGCTACTCTTAGTGGAGTTCAATTTCCAAGTGCCGTTCCAGTCTAGGGAGGGTGCCCGGCAGCCCAATGTGGCGGCGAATGCGCAGAAAACGATCCAACCGAACCACGCTCTCCTCACTGTTTTTGCCCTCGGCTCAGTTCGAAAATCCGTACACCTTGTACAAGAAGTATCCGACGAACCAAACACCAACGAGATAATAGAGTGCGACTTCCCACCAAAACCACCCCGGTTCCTTAGCGCGGTAGACCCAGCCATTGAAACGGACCCACACTTTGCCCGTACATGTAAATACCACAGCCGCTAAAATTGTGATAACGCCGAGTATCCAAAAAATATATGGCGGTCTTAGAAGTGAGCTCAAGTCAGGCAACAATAACATTTCCTTTCTTTATGGATGCATAGAGAAATTTCCAATGATCACTGCCCCACTTCTCGCGCTTTTCGAGAAGTGGGATTCCTCGGAAGCGTCGAGCTAGGTTTGTGGCATTTGTTTTTGCTTTTGGGTGGAAGGCTTCACCGCTGCGATAACTGGGATATTTTCCGTACCGGCGTTACAGAGTATTGAAGAACTCAAGGTATTGAAGAACTCAAGGTATTGAAGAACTCAAGGTATTGAAGAACTCAAGTTTCGTATCGGGGCATCGCTTCAGCTATGCCGCAAGTTCTCGAAATCGACAGGCGCGCCGCCCATTGCCCAAAACCTTACGCAGAAAACTTGCAGAAACAACTGCGTTCTCCGCGGTTCCTCGGCGTTCTCTGCGTTAGTGTCTTTGACTGAAACCCACTCCTACTTCCCACCCGCGCCGCTCACCACCGCCGCTCCCACCACGTCTCCGCCATCCGCTCCCTGAACAAAAGCAATCAACCGTAAGCCTTCAAGACCAGCCGCGCCCTTGACCTTCACCGTCACATCGCCATCAAACTTCTTCCCCTTCCCCACCGTCCCTACCTTGCTGATGCTCTCCGCCACCGCCACATGGCGAAGATCGCGCCCGCTGTTCTCGCCCGCCGAAACGTGCGATTCCGCGTGATCCAGCGCCACCGCCACCAGGATGTCAGCCTTCGGCGCATTGAAATCTCCCGGCAACGCATCCACCGAAAGGTGTACGCGAATGGTCTTCGGATCCGCCAAAGCCACCGCAGACATCCGCACCGGAACCTTGGCCCGCCGCCGCGCACTGTCAATCGCCCGGTCCGCCGCGGCAGAATCGCTCCCAACCACCTGTGCGTTTCCATCGACCACCAATTGCGGTGTGTAAGCGCTGTTCAATCCAAAGCGCCGCGCATACTCTTCCTGCCGGCTGGTAAAAGCGCTGGACGAGTAAGCGTCCTTCCAGCCATCGTGGTCCCAGTAGTCGACATGTTCGCTAAGTACAATCAACTGCGCTCCCGCAATCGGTTGTGTCCCATCCAACTTCGCCAGCAGCCGGTCGGCCGGAGGACAACTCGAACATCCCTCGGAAGTAAACAGCTCCAGCAGCACCGGCGCAGCACTGTCGGTGCGAGCGCCGTTGGCAGAAACGCCGGCCCCAGCCGCGCTCGCGAGCGCAAGCGGATTCGCCAGCAGATCATTGACCAGCGAAACATTCGTTAGCAAAAAAACGACAACCAGCAGAGTGAGAGTGAAAGACAAACCGAAAACAAAAGCAATCCTGGCAACCTTCATCGCGACCCCGTTCTTTCCCGACTAAGTAGATTCCCAAGGCGCCGAAAAGTTCCGTCCATCCAACTCCAATCACCCTCCCTGTTTACCGCTGCGACAAACGCCCTATCTTCTGCGCTCCCGCAATCTCACTGTTCCAATCCAATGCGCCGCAAGAAGTCCTTGAAACGGGGATCGCTTCGAATCTGGTCATACATCGGGTCTACTTTGATTTGCACCACGGCGTTCGAGTGCTCCGAGCGCGCTTTCTGCAGCAGTTCGATCACCCGCTCTTTCTGGCCTGTGCCCGAATAAGCTGTCAACAAGGTTGCGATTCGATCCGCCCGCGAGCCAGAAATCTGCTCAAGTTTCGCCAACGCCCGGCCTGCCTCCTCCGCATGCCCCGAGCGGCTATAAGTGACCGCCCACCACGCCCACAGCCAGGGCCCCTCGTCGCGGGCTGCCCAGCGATTGAGCACGTCGACTGCTTCGTCATATCTGCCCAATTGCAGATAAACAGGAATCATCAAGGCCCGCGCACGATCATGAGTCGGATCCAGTTCGAGCACCGAGCGATATTCCTTCAGCGCGCTGTCGTACCGGCGCGAGTAATACAAAATCGATGCGTAGTCGGTGGCGATAATCGACGACAACGGGTCCAGTTGCCGCGCCAGTTTGCCCTCGGCAAATGCCTCATCGAACCGGCCCTGCCATGAAAGAAGCTCCGCATACCACTGGTGCGCGGTTGCATATTGCGGATCGAGCTCGATCGCGCGCCGGAACTCCTTTTCCGCGCCCGGCCAGTCGTAATCGTAGTTCTCTTCGATTAGGGCTAGCGAAGCGTGCGCCTCGGCCAGATGTTCATCAAGTTCCACTGCCCGCAAGGCCGCAGCCCGCGCCTTTGGCATCAGCTCGTTTTGCGGGCCGATGTACCATGCGCTCATCAGGGCGAAGGTATCCGCCAGCCCTGCGTAGGCGCGGCCGTAATTCGGATCCTTGTCGATGGCCTGCTGAAAGTAATCGGCTGCCTGTCGAAATCCCTCCGCTGTCCTCTTGTTCCAGAAATAACGGCCCTTCAGATACAAGTCATAGGTTTCGTATTGCGTTCCCGGCGCCGCGGCCTTTTGTGCCGCCTCGATTGGCCTCCGTCCGCTCAGGCTGAATTCGATTTCGTTGGCGACTTCGCGCGCGATCTCCCCTTGCAGTTCGAGCAGATGCCCCAAATCCCGGTCGTATTCTCGTGCCCACAGATGGCTCTGGTCCTTCACCTGGATCAGCTGTGCTGTAATCCGCACGCGCTGCGAATCCCGCCGCACGCTGCCCTCGATCACATACTGCACGCCCAAATCCTTCCCGATCTGCGCAATCGGTTCCGGCGCTTGCTTGTAGTGCATCACCGAAGTTCGGGCAATTACGCCCAGGTGAGCCGGATCGAGGTTCCCGAGCTGGCTGATCATCTCTTCCGTCATCCCATCGCTGAAATATTCCTGCCCCGGATCGCCGGTAAAATTTTCAAACGGCAGCACGGCCAGCATGATTTTGCCCGGCTCAGCAGGGCTGACCCGCGAATGCCATGGCCGAATGGCAAACACCACAATCAGGACCAGCGCAACCGCAGCGCCGGCGATGAGAAGCGGTCTCCAGCTCTTTACCTGCGGGGGCGGCGGCTGCACTGGAACTTCCCGGACTGCGTCCGACGCGGGCACAAGCCTTTCTGTCTCCGGCGGTCCGCCCTCCGGTCCGTCCAACTTTGCTTCCTTAACCGGAACCAGGAACCGGTACCCCTGGCCTTGCACGGTTTGGATGTACCGCCGGTCGGCCGTTTCGTCCAACGCTTTCCGCACCATGAAAACCGTCTGCGTCAGATTGGACTCTTCCACAAAACTGTCCGGCCAGACCGCTTTCATCAATTCGTCCTTGGTCACAATCCTCCCGGCGTTCTGTACCAGCACGCACAGGACGTCGAAGGCCTTCCGGGTTAGGGAGACAGTTTCCCCGCCCCTCCTCAATAGCCGGCTTTGCGCGTCCAGGCTGAAATCTCCGAACTCGTACAAGCTGCTGTTCACGCTGGACATAGCATGGTTTTTAGAGCTTTTGAGAACTTTTGAACGCCGATTTTAGGACATGTGACGGTCATGCGAAGTAGCTTTTGCCGCGGAGGATGGCAAAACGGCGCAGGCCAGAAACTGGACGGAATTTTACCACGGTTGTTTCGACACGGTTGTTTCGACACGAACCGCCGATTCCGGGCAGAGAAGAACCCACGAGCTGACAAGCTTTCTGCTCCTTCGGCTATCCCCACAAACGAAAAAAACTCAAGGAGATTTCTATGTCGCGCAAAAACGTTTCTTGGACCGTTCTTCTAGTTCTGATCTGCGGGGCCTTGTTCGTCGTCCCCGCATCAGCCCAGCATTTCCAACAAGTCAAAGGTACTCTCGCCAGCGTCTCCGCCGGTCGGAACGAGGTTTTTGGCCTCGATGGCGCTTCCGGGGTCTGGCGATTCAATGCCAAGACGAGCGCCTTCGCCAAGTTAAAGAAGGTGTCGCTTGTCCAGGTTGCAGTCGGTGGCGGCACCCTCTCACAGCTTGACGAGGTGTGGGGACTAGACTCCGACGAGGAGATTCATAGGTTCAACTACAGCACCAAAACCTTCGATCCAATAGCGGGTGCTCTCACCCAGATCGCGGTCGGAGTCGGCAACCAGGATAATTGCCATCCCTATGAAGTCTGGGGTGTCAACTCCAGCGATTCCATTTTCAGGTACAACTACTGCACAAACGCGTTCGACGCAATCGTTGGTTCCTTGGCTCAGGTCGCCACCGGCGGGGGCGACGTATGGGGGTTCAATGGCTCGGGCGAGATCTTCCACTTTAGCTTTGCCACGCAAACGTTCTCGCAGGTTGGGGGCGGCCTGATACAGATCACCGTGGGAGTGAATGACGTATGGGGAATCAATCCCTCCAATGACGCCTTTCGCTACGATCCCGCCACCGGCGACTTCAACATCTCAGTGGGATCTGTTCATCAGATCGCGGCTGGCGGGGATGGCGTCTGGCTCCTCGACACATCCGACGATATCTGGCGATTCGACTCCAGCAAAGAAACGTTTGTTCAAGTTTCAGGCGATCTCAAGAACATCGCCGTCGGTTCCGGAGCCGGCGTGTTTGGAGTCAACTCTGCGGGTGCGGTGTTCACGTTCGTTCGACCGTAGAAGATGCGAATCCTAGCAACCGGGCTTACGCGCGAAGCTACCCCCAGGACGCCATTCCATTCCGGCGTCTGGGGGCGGTTTTGAGAGCTTTTGAGCGCCGATTTTAAGACTTGCGACGGGCATGCGAGGTTGCTTTCTGCCGCACGGGAGATTCCGCGTAAACGTCCTCACATTCCTCCACGCATCGTTGTTTTAATGCGGCTGTGCAGTTTGCTGGAAAACTCGATTTTGGAGAGACTGATAATTGATAACTGACAACTGCCGTTCATGGACACCGCCCGCATCGCCGCGCTGCTGGAACCGTACCTGCAAGCTCCGCTCTCTCCCGGCCAACTCGATCAAATATCGATCTACATCGATCTATTAAAGCGCTGGAACGCCCGCATCAATCTAACCGCCATCCGCGGAGAAGAAGAAATAGTAACCCGCCATTTCGGCGAATCCCTATTCATGGCCCGCCATCTGTTCCCATCGATAAAAAATTGTCATCCTGACTCTGAAAGTGCCAAAGGGGAAGCGCCCGCTGTTTCGCCCTCTGAAAAAAACTGTCATCCTGAGCGGAGCCGCGACATCCGCGAAGCGGATGATGTGGCGGAGTCGAAGGACCCCTACTCAGCCTCTTTACCCGCGCCGCGTCAGGGAGTTCTCACCGCACCGCCAAATGCTTCCCGCGTCCTCGATATAGGCTCCGGCGCCGGATTCCCCGCCCTGCCCCTGAAACTTTGGGCTCCAACCATCGACCTGACGCTGATCGAATCGAATCAGAAGAAAGCCACATTCCTCCGCGAAGCAGTCCGCACACTTACATTGACGAACGTCAATGTAATAGCCGCCCGAGCTGAAACCGTATCCGCCAGCGCCGACGTAGTAACCCTCCGAGCCGTAGATCGCTTCGAGGCCATCCTCCCCCAAGCCGCAACCTTCCTGACTCCAAACGGCCGCCTAGCTCTCCTAATAGGAGCATCCCAACTCCCCCACCTAACCACCCTCACATCGATAAATTGGTGTTCACCAATAGGTATCCCAAAGTCACATTCAAGACTGTTGTCGATAGGTGTACATAAGTAAAGTGGGAAATAATCCGTATGAATATTGGCAATCGTTCCATTCTAAAGCCATAAAATACGATAATTATAGGTTATAGTGGAACAATTGTCATACATTCTCATTGTGAGACAGTACAGAAGAAAGTGTTTCACGTGAAACACTTCTCGCTTTTGTAAGCCCACGAGCAGCGGAGATCGGAAACAGCTGCGTAGGAAATAGGAATAAAAATCCACTCCCGGATACCCACGTTCGTAGTCTTGGACACCATCATCTCGCCTGCTAGTATCCCATCGGAAGAAGAATCGGTGAAGCCGACCCTTGGAAGATCAAAGCCGCGCTAAGAGATGATCGCGTGAAGGAGTACTCTAAAAAGTCGAGAAGTGTTTCACGTGAAACATTTGACGAGGTTTGCAAAGTTGAAGAAGTGTTTCACGTGAAACACTTCCACGATTTGCACAGAAATCTGGCATTGCTTTGGCAAGGACAATAGGAATATCCTGACCCGCAAACGGACAGAAAACAAAATTCATGGGACGCATCATAGCTGTTGCCAACCAGAAGGGTGGCGTCGGGAAGACTACGACTGCCATCAACCTTGCCGCCTCCCTAGCCGCCGCCGAGGTCAATACCCTGCTAGTCGACTGCGATCCGCAGTCGAACTCCACCAGCGGCCTCGGCCTGGTGAAGGACCCGGAGCGCATCAGTATCTATGACGTGATGATGGGCGCGGCCTCCGCCGAGGAGGCGCTGCGGCTTACCGAGCTCGAACAGCTCTGGATCATTCCATCGCACAAGAACCTGATTGGCGCCAACCTTGAGCTGGTCGGGGCGGAGCGGCGCGAGTACCGTCTGCGTGAGGCGCTGGCCGGCTTGCGTGATCGCTTCCAGTTCATCGTGCTCGACTGTCCTCCGGCGCTCGACCTGCTTACCTTGAACGCGCTAGTCGCGGCCGATGGCGTGTTGATCCCAATGCAGGCGGAGTACTTTGCTTTGGAGGGAGTGTCCGAGTTGCTGGACACGATCGAGCGGATACGAGCGGAGCTGAATCCTGGGTTGGCAGTCGAGGGAGTGGTGCTCACCATGTTCGATGAGCGCACCAACCTGGCGCACCAGGTGGCGGAAGAGCTTCGGAAGTATTTTGGAGACAAGCTGTGCTCGACTACGATCCCGCGGAACATACGGCTGGCGGAGGCTCCCAGCCACGGGCTGCCGGCGCTGGTGTACGATGTGCGGTCGCGAGGCGCGGAGAGCTATATACGGCTGGCGAAGGAAATTCTGGACCGGCAGGCGCGCGCAGTCAGCGGGCCGGGGGAAGCGGCTTAGATCGATGGACATGAATATTTATGTATATCGATATGCCGCCTTGCATTTGCACGGGAGAAATGCAGATCCCTCGCTTCGTTCGGGATGACAAGTTGGAGAGGTCCGGGATGACGCGGTGGAGAGGAGAGATTGGTTGATGACTACTTCAAATGCAGCGGTTGATAGGACGGTGGATAAAGCTGGAGCTGGCAAGATCAGCGAGAAGCTAGCCGAGAAGCGGCGGGCTTTGGGACGTGGGCTGGAATCTTTGTTGCCCGGGCCTCGGGTTGTGCCTGCGGTTCCCCCCGTTCCGCAAAGTGCGCGGACGGATGCGGCACCCTCTCTTGCTAGTTCTCATATCCCAGTTCCGGGTTCTCAGGAGGGCGCATCTTCTTTAACCCCTTCTTCTTCGGCTTCATTTCTTTCTTCCTCTTCTGCTGAATTTCCACCGGATGTCTTGGATCGAGTGCAGGCTTCGACTTCGGGAGTTACGGCGGACGGAGAGCCGGTGTTTGCTTTGGAAATGGATCTGATCGACCGGAATCCCTACCAGACACGACAGGAGTTCGATGAGGAATCGCTAGGGGAGCTGGCAAATTCGATTCAGGTGCAGGGAGTGTTGCAGCCGATTTCGGTGCGTCCGGGAAATGACGGGCACTTCATCCTGATTCTGGGCGAGCGGCGGTTGCGGGCGTCGAGGATGGCGGGGAAGAGTACGATTCCGGCGTTCGTGAAGCGGGTGTCGGAGCAGCAGGCGGCGGAGATGACGCTGGTGGAGAATCTGCAGCGTCAGGACCTGGATTGCACGGAGCAGGCGCAGGCGTTTGCGAACTTGAGCAAGCAGTTCAAGCTCACGCAGGAGGAGATTGGGAAGCGGGCGGGAGTGTCGCGGGAGCAGGTATCGAATTACATGCGGCTGCTGTCGCTGCCTGAAGGAGTAATCGGGGCGTTGCAGAAGGGGACGCTGACGTATAGTCACGCGCGGGCATTGCTGCAGCTGCGGAATCACGAGCAGATCTGGAGACTGGCACAAAAGGTGATTGCGACAAAGATGTCAGTGATGAAGCTGGAGGACCTGGTGCTGGGGGTGAGCACGGCGGAGAAGGGTGAGGCAAAAAAAAGTGGGGGAGCACGGTGGGTGGATCCGAATGTAAAGGCGGCGCAACGGTCGATGGAGGAAGTGCTGGGGATGCGGGTGCGGATTCGGGATCGGAATGGACGCGGCAAGATTGTGATTGAGTATGCGACGATCGAGGATTTTGATCGCGTGGTGGAGGCGCTGAAAGGGAAGTGAGCGGAAAAACCTTGTCTAGGTAAGGGTCTTATTTTTTGTTGGCCGCGGTCGAAGTTCTTGACTCGTCCTTGGCGAGGCCCGTCTCCAGGTACTTCACACACAGTTCTTGCAAGTCGATTTCACGCTCCAGAGCCTTCATTTTGAGCCTCTTCTTTAGCTCCTTCGGAAACTTTTGGAGGCTAAGTATGCACCATCCTTCGGGGTCAGTCATAATAGTTACGGTCTTGCCTCCTTATGATAGCGTTACGCGAGATATATACCGAGCTTCATTTTAATAACATAATACATATACTTCCTATTACTTATATGGCATATATTATTTATACATATCATGTAACTTATATAAATAACATATTTAATATCAATGCTTTGCACAGCATAAGCTATTGACAATATGAACGCAGGATATATTATTCGCAATAGGTAGATATTGTGTGCGTTCGGAGTTACACACATGATGTTGGGTAGGCATTGGATTTAGAGACTTAGGAGTGTGTGATTTCCGCACTGGAAATTTCGGCGATGCCGATATAAGATTCGACGTTTATTTTGAGCCACCGAAGGCTCAGCCGTGAAAGGTAGGCTCCCATGGCCACCGCGACAGCACCCCAAAAGGATATATATCTTTCCGTTCTCGCCGGACGGGCCATCACGGCTCTAGCCGACTTGGCAGGCGGACCCGCGGCTTGGAATGATCGGGTTGAAAAGGACCTACGGGGTGGGATCCTCTACTGCCAAGCCGTTCGCGCGCAGGGAGGGCGGGTTCTGGGCAAGGTTCCATCAGCGGGGTGGAATGCCCTGAAACGCTCCGTGGAGAACACTCCCGAAGCTCGTGCTTCTTCGTCCGATATTTCTGCCGAGGCAGGGAGGATCGAGCGTTTTCTGTCTGATCTTGTGTCCAACGAAGAGCGTACGCCCGAAATGGCTGAACTGGTTGCCGCAATCGAATTCCTCGGGGAAACGGCCACAGATCGTTAGGCATTTTCCTTAATGTCAATCGTCCCCGAAGTCCGGCCAGTCAACTTCGACCTGAAGCGTCAAGGGCTTCTGTACGTCCTGAGCGAGGCCCTTGAGAAGTTTTCTCGTTTGCGGCAAATTCTGAAGCGCCAGCAGATCTTTATCAGGGCCGAACACGCCGAGGGGCAGTCTGCAACCGCCGTTGACAAGCTTATCAACTATCTGGAGGAACATGGCCGGATGTTCCTCGGTAATTCAGATCGAGTCGCACTACTCCTTCGCGGCAAACCGCTAAACGAGGCCGACAGAAAGGCGGTTATCCACGATCTTGGGATATTAATAGTGCATACCCTCCAAGTACATGAACTGCTGTTGTTGCTGCCCCGCGAGCCAGCTAAACCACAAGCCTCGTTTCTACTACAGGATTGTTTTGGTCGCAGGGAGCTACAGGCATCAATTGTGCTGACGAATCTGTTCAGCGCCTACGAGTATCGATTCGAAGACATCTTGGAAAAGGTCAATGTGGAGCAAGAGGAGCGCATGGCTCTGACTCACGGGGGAAATGTCCTCTGTCAGGCATTTGGAGACAAGGACAACCCTTTGGCTTGGGCAGTGTTGGCGCACGAGTACGGGCACGTGCTCGACGATCACGATGCGATCTCTAAAAAGCTCCTGCAACCCGAGCCTACCCTAGGGCAAGTTGATGAGGTTACACCGAAGCCGGAGCCCGACTTTGGGGCCGCGGTGGTTGCTGAGACCGTTGCGGATTTTATCGCGGCTCATGTGCTCGGGCCCGCTTCGCTGATGCCGATTCTCTTTGTTGAAATGATGCAACCAAAACTAAGAGGGATCCCGGGAATATCGGCCGGCCATCCGCCGACTCCCGTGAGGGTGCAGCTTGTATGCGAGTACCTGAAACAACTCGGTGTGACTACGTCCGATTTTGAGCCGGTGTTCGAGGCCTATAAGCTTGACTACCAACGGAAGCTGACGGCCATGGACAAGGATCCGCGAGAAGGACTGGAGGCGATGGAGAAGGAGGCGGAGCGGCTGCTTTCTCCGCTAGCCGAGAGGATTGCTGAAAAGGTAGATTCGCTTGCCTTGAAACGGTTTGAGGAGCGGGACATTGAGAGTGCCAGGACACTGCAACAGGCCCTAGGTTCGAAGCAGCCCATTTCGAGTCGGAGGTCCCGGTCAAACGAGGAGATCTCCGCCGGACTGAATTCGCTCGAGGGCGGCGAGTTGACACCTGAGAAGGTGTATGCGGTCCTAGCGGGGCTGGATGAGCTGCCCGTCCCCGGATCGCAGATTCTCAGTGCCGGTTGGCTGTACCGGCTGTCCAGCTTCGAGGATGTGTTGATGAAGACCTTCCCGGAGGAGGCTGGGCAAAAAGCAGACCTCGACGAGTACGGCAAGTACGTGGAAAAGACGGACGGTTTGCTCTTGAAGTCGCTAGAGCTAGCCGACGTTCACGCTGTTGTTCTCGGCCGGTTGGCCTCGGCATAGCGATATGCTCCTTTCCGACATCGACATCGCCCGGCGGCTGGTGGATCCGGAAGCCCGCAGAAGGCTGATAGTTACGCCGATAATCAGCGCAAAGGAGCAGTTCGGGCCTTCTTCGTTGGATGTGCGCTTGAGCACCGATTTCCAGCGGCTCGAGAACATGAACCGCTCATACATCGATCTTAACGAGCGTCCTGCCGCTGACGAGAAAGTTTATAGGGAGGGGAAGAGGATAATTCTGGCCGCAAATGAAAGTTTCTTCCTTCATCCCGACGAGTTTGTCCTCGCATCAACCTTGGAGTTTTTCAGGTTGCCCGGCGACCTTGCGGGCCGCATAGAGGGCAGGAGCTCTTGGGGAAGGCAGGGACTTCTTGTGCACGCCACTGCAGGATTCGTGGATCCAGGATTCGCAGGCGTGCTCACCTTTGAACTTAGCAACGCTGGACCTCTGCCAATTAAGCTCACTCCGGGCATGCGAATCGGCCAGGTTTGCTTCTTCCAGATGTTGACCCGAAGTCTGGTTCCCTACAACGTAAAACACGGAGCCAAGTACTACGAAGCCACCACCCTTGAGACCAGCAAGGCTGCTTTTGATCGTGAAGTGTTTCCCGCCTCGAAAAGCACAGCCAGTAATGCATAGAAAATACCTTGACAATATGTATTTATGGTTTATATTTAAGGCATATTTGAGGGGGACTCAGGTGGATTATGCCAAAACTCACGGTTGAATTTAACGACAAAATGAACGCTATATTGGAGCAACTTGCGGAGGAAAAAGGGACAACCAAGGTTGATGTCTTACGACGGGCAGTCGCTCTTTACAAGTACCTCGACGCAGAGCAGAAAGACGGCAGAGTCTCGATTACACGGGACAACACCATCGTCAAGGACATTGTGCTGCCATGAGCGAGCGGGAGCAAGTACAGCCCGGTGAGATTTTGCAAGAAGCGCTGGGCACCGGGGCCTCTCGACAGGCTGATGTTCGACTGGCACCACTGCAACGGGTCGGCCTCTGGCTGGCCCTTGCTTTTTTTGCTTACATCCTTATCGCAACCGGTATAAGCGCCGGAGTAATACTAGGCCACATCACGCCGCGTTAGCGGGGTGATGCGGCGGAGAAAAACTAGACCGCCGGATTCTTGTTTCACGAGGGACGGCCGGCTGCGGGGGTAACGGAAGTGGTTCGGTTCCGTTGAGCCGACGGCCGCGATCGTGGAACACCGGAGGGATGTACTCCGTGGAGATCTATGGGCGTGTGCGGCGAGCGGTTCTGGTGGAGGGCCGAAGTCAACGGTCGGTGGCGCGAGAGTTCGGACTAGCGCGCGTAACGGTACGCAAGATGTTGGGGTATTCGGTTCCGCCGGGCTACCGGCGGAAAGAACCGGCGAAGCGGCCCAAGCTGGGGCCGTGGGTGGGCGTGATCGACGCCATTCTCGAACAAGACAAGAGCCAACCTGCCAAGCAGCAGCATACGGCGAAGCGGATCTTCGATCGGCTGCGGGCGGAGCACGCATTCCCCGGCGGCTACACGATCGTGAAGGACTACGTGCGGGTCGCGACGCAGCGCCGCCGGGAGATGTTCGTTCCGCTGACGCATGCTCCGGGCACGGCGCAGGCCGATTTTGGCGAGGCACTGGTGATCGTCGGTGGCGAGGAGCGCAAGGCGCACTACTTCGCGATCGACCTGCCGCACTCCGACGACTGCTTCATCCGGGCGTTTCCGGCGGAGACGACGGAAGCGTTGCTGGAAGGTCACGTTCAGGCCTTCGCCTATTTCGGCGGCGTGCCCACTACGATTCTGTACGACAACACGAAGCTGGCGGTGGCGCGGATTCTGGGAGATGGTACCCGGCAGAAGACGCGGGCGTTTTCCGAGTTACAAAGCCACTATCTGTTTGCCGAGAAGTTCGGACGACCGGCCAAGGGCAACGACAAAGGCAACGTGGAGGGCTTGGTGGGCTATGCGCGGCGCAACTTTCTGGTGCCGGTGCCGCGTTGCGAAAGTTGGGAGGCATTGAACGCGTACTTACTGGAGCAATGCCGCCAGCACCGCGAGCAGCGAGTTCGTGGCGAGCAGGAAACCATCGGAGAACGCTTTGCGCGCGACCGGGCGGCGTTTCTTCCTCTGCCGGCCAGCGAGTATGAAGCCTGCGAGAAGCGCGTGGCCCGAGTGAGTTCGCTGTCGCTGGTGCGCTATCGCACGAACGATTACTCGGTGCCCACCGAGTACGGGCATCGCGATGTGCTGGTGAAGGGTTACGTGCACGAGGTGGCGATCGTCTGCGGCAGTAAGGTGATTGCGCGCCACCGGCGCAGTTACCAGCGCGAAGATATGGTCTTCGATCCGCTGCACTATCTCGCCTTGCTGGAGCAGAAGGCACGGGCGCTGGACCAGGCGGCACCGCTGCTCGGCTGGGAGTTGCCGGATTGCTTCGCTCGCTTGCGGCGGCTGTTGGAAGCGCGCTTGCACCAGCGGGGCAAGCGCGAGTATGTGCAGGTGCTACGTCTGCTGGAGACATTTTCCCTGCCGGAGGTTGGAGCGGCTATCAGCGATGCGCTGCAACTGGGTACGCTCAGCTTCGACGCCGTCAAGCATCTGCTGCTGTGCCGCATCGAGCGGCGTCCGCCGCGGTTGGACCTGGAGAACTATCCGCATCTGCCCTTGGCCGACGTACGAACCACGCAAGCCGCCGACTACATGGCTTTGCTTTCGGCGCAGAGGGTCCCCTCGGAGACATCCCGTGGGGAGGTGACGCGATGAGCGATCTCGCCATGCCCTCAGGGAACGAGACGCCCCAGGTGTTGCTGGAACATCACCTGAAGCAATTGCGGCTGCCGACTTTCCTGCGTGAGTACGACAAAGTGGCCCGCCAATGTGCGGCGGAGGGCGTGGATTATCCGCGTTATCTGCTGCGCCTGACGGAACTGGAACTGCTGGATCGGGAGCGGCGGGCCACCGAACGCCGCATTTACCAGGCGCGTTTCCCGGTGGTCAAGAGCCTGGACACTTTCGAGTTCCTGGCCATTCCATCGTTGAACAAGGCGCTGGTGCTGGAGCTGGCGCGCTGCGAGTTTGTACTGCGGCGCGAGAACGTGCTGTTGCTGGGCAACTCCGGCACCGGAAAGACTCACCTCGCGCTAGCCCTGGGTTTATCGGCCTGCCAACGCGGCCATCGCGTGCGCTTTACCACCACCGCCGCCATGGTGCACGAGTTGATGGAAGCGAAGGACGAGAGACGGCTGCTGCGCTATCAGAAGCAGATGGCCAGCTACGAACTGCTGATCGTCGATGAGCTGGGTTTCGTGCCACTATCCAAGTCCGGCGCCGAACTGCTGTTCGAGGTCTTCAGCCAACGCTACGAACGCGGCTCGACACTGGTGACCAGCAATCTCCCGTTTCAGGAGTGGACCGAAGTTCTCGGCTCAGAACGGCTGACCGGCGCGCTCTTAGATCGGCTCACTCACCACGTCCACATCTTGGAGATGAACGGCGAGAGCTACCGCCTGAAGCAGAGCAAACGCAAGCGAGGCTCACCGCCGAACTCCTAATCCGCCCCGCCCGCCTCGACTCTCGCCCGCTACCCCGCAACGGCGAACACGCCTCGGGGAGGAGGACGTCTTCCGCTCCGGCCTAAACGCGCCGCCTTTCAGGCGGCGCAGGCCTCCGCTCCAGACGCCCTCCTCCCCGACAATCCCTTATCTCCTACCAGCTCCTCTGGTCTATTTTTACTCCGCCTCTGTGGTCTGCTTTTACTCCGCCCTTGACAGTTGATGTCTTACGACGGGCAGTCGCTCTTTACAAGTACCTCGACGCAGAGCAGAAAGACGGCAGAGTCTCGATTACACGGGACAACACCATCGTCAAGGACATTGTGCTGCCATGAGCGAGCGGGAGCAAGTACAGCCCGGTGAGATTTTGCAAGAAGCGCTGGGCACCGGGGCCTCTCGACAGGCTGATGTTCGACTGGCACCACTGCAACGGGTCGGCCTCTGGCTGGCCCTTGCTTTTTTTGCTTACATCCTTATCGCAACCGGTACGATTTTTTTTGTATCCTTCCGCTGTGTCCAGCTTCCGCCCCTTCCCTCGCCGCCGATAAATTCGGGGGATCCTGCGCAATACAAAGCTCTCGTCGAAGCCTATAAGCAATCCGCTGAGGTTTATCAGCAGATGGCTAAGGTACAGGTCGAACGTGCGACGCAACTCTTCCAGCTAGTTGTGGCATCTACGATTCTCCCGGTCTTTAGCGCCATACTCGGTTATATCTTCGGCTCAAAGAAATCCGGAGAGTGAGGGATTAAGGGCCCTGGTGCACGACCCATCGTTCAGGCCGACTGCTCAGCAGACGCTGCTGCGGATCTTGTTGCCGATGCTGGGCACGGTTTTGTGTCTTCGGCTTTATCTTCACCTGGTGCGGGTGCAGCATATTTATCCGGGTGGACATCTGGTTCATCATCTTTTTCTTGGGGTCCTGATCGAACTGCCTGCGGCGTTCATTCTGGCTTTCGGTACACAGAGCCGGGTGCTGGCGTTTTTGGCGCCGGTGGCTCTGGGGATCGGGAGCGGAATGATTCTGGATGAAGTGACTTATCTGGTGGCTACCAAGGCTAGCGATTCTGATTATGTTTCTGGGGTTTCGCTGGATGGTTCGGTTGCGCTTGTTTCTCTGGCGGCGATTTTGTTGGTGGGAATTTATTGGGCGCGGCGGGATTGAGAATAGAACTGGTAGCGTGGATGGAACAGGGAATCTGGGGAGTAATAAGTGGGCCGCCGAACCACGTGCTGGGCGTCGGCATAGGCGAAAGTGGGGGTTGCCGACGGTATTGGGTGGTGCGGGGAAAGTTCCTTACCACAGGGAGCACAGAGGACACAGGGGAACCCGGGGAGTAACAAGTGGTACATGATTGACGATTCTTAGGATGTTCAATCGCGCACAGATGGTTGAGGACGCGAGAATTCAGCCCCTTCGCCTTCGCTCAGGGCAGGCTCTCCGGGACTTGAATCGTCCCTTCCTGTTTTCCCGGCGCTGAAGCGCCGGGCTATTCTCGAGCGCCCCTCTGGGATGTTCTCCCACTGTCACCCGTGTTGCCCGACCGTTAACGTGGAGTGGAATCGCTGTGGGCATCGCCAATCCTCCTTCCGCGCGTGGTGCTATCCGCATGACCACGCCGCACGCGGCACTACCTTACCGGCGACTTTACTCTTGGGTCTGGGCGATCTGCAATAGGAACTGCCGGCCGCGGTGAAACGCTCATTTTCGGGCGGCGAAACCGCTTCACGATTGGCGACGTAAGGCACTGCTGGCTACGGGGAGACGTGATCGACCTTCACGCGGCGCATCGTGCCCGAGTCACGGGCTATACGGAAGTTATCGCGGGAGTCCGCTCGGGGAAGTGTGGTGCCATCGAATGCTAAGCAATCTGATGAAGTCATTTCTGTATACAAACTTTGCTTCCGTCATCAAATTGGTTGCAGCGGGACATCGTCACAACAGGCAAGGAGTTAAGCATGAATTCCAGCCAAGTGGTTCTCATCACCGGATCCAGCACTGGCTTCGGCAGACTGTTCACAGAAACCCTGGCGCGTAAAGGGCATACTGTTTTCGCCACGATGCGTGATCCCGGAGGTCGGAATGCCAAGAATGCCGCCGAAATACGCGGGCTTGCGCAAAAGGAGTCACTGCCAATCCACGTCCTTGAATTAGACGTGACCGATGATGCTTCGGTGGGGCGGGCTGTAGATGCCGCCGTCGCCAAAGCAGGACGCATCGATGTGGCTATCAACAACGCCGGCTATTACCTGGGGGGGCTGGCCGAAGCGGTCACCACCGAACAAGCACAGCGCCAGATGGACACGAATTTTCTTGGCCCGGTGCGCGTAAATCGCGCAGTGCTTCCGCACATGCGGCGCCAACGCAGCGGCCTGCTCATGCACATCAGCAGCGGAGCCGGCCGCGTGGTTCTTCCTTCCGCGGGTTTCTATTGCGCCAGTAAATTTGCACTCGAGGCGCTGGCCGAGTCGTACAGCTACGAACTTGCCGCGCAGGGAATTGAATCCGTGATCGTCGAACCCGGGGCTTATGATACTGCTGTCTTCGGCAACAGCGTGACGGGTGCGGATGTGGCTCGCACCGATACGTATGGCGCTGCCAAGGAGTTTCCGGCGAAGTTAAACGGGGCACTTTTATCGGCGGCCGGCAACGCTCAAGAAATCGCGGACGCCGTTCTGCGGATTCTTGAAACTCCCGCGGGAGAGAAGCAGCTCAGGTATCGGATTAGTGCCGCAAGCTTCGGCGTTGACGAGATCAACGCCCTCTCGACGAAAGTACAAGCCAGCTTGCTGGAAGCCTTCGGTATCGCTGCCGACACCAAATTCCTCAAAGGTAAAGCCGTCGGCTCCGTCTAGCTCTCTTGCACGAACGGCCTTCTGGAGGGGATGGCATTCCGGGCCAGAGGTCGGCTTCGAGGGGATCGTTGCTGTTGGTCCGTGCTTGCCACCACGGAACAAAGGGCAATGAGGCTGCCACAAACCAACAACGTTCTGGATCTTATGTAAGTCATCTAAGTGATCCGGAACCTCGACGGCGGTGCCCAGATTGCCTCGAGCAGGACGAATGCGATCATCGCGCGGGTATCGAATCGGTGGAAATCGATCATTATCTTCACCTCAGATAGCGGCCTTAGAGTGGTCTGCGTTTCAGGGGCTTGCCAATCGCAAGCAGGAAGATGGCACTCTTGTCTCTTGCGTGCGGTGAAAAGAAGTCAATCACATCATCGTCGAAGAAGGTCAGCCCGGTTGCACCCAAGTGCTGGGCATACGTAGCGAGGTAAATCCTGCCGCCAATGGCACCTGCCTCGACTTGGACGGCGCGGTAGCCGCGGTTCCCGTATTGCTCCAGAATGCGTTTTAAATCGGCGAGAAAGAAGATGTCCACGCAAGCGTCCGCCGGCAGTTCCTGCTCCAGTCCAAGATGATGGGCCTCAGCGCGAAATTCTCCGACCTGCAAAAGTTCCAGAGTGTACTGTTCACGTCGGAAGAAGTAAGCGCCCGGCTTGAGCCCCTGCACCGAATGCACGATCAGGTAAAGATCGTTAAGCTGCGCGCCGGGGAGCTCAAGGAAGTCAGCCGGAAGACCTCGCGCGGCGTAGTCGAGAATAGTAGAAAGCTGTGCCAATGTAATGGATGCCGTCTTATCGAACGCTCGGGTAGAGCCGCGGCGCAGGATCACCTGCTCGATCGTGTCCTTCGGTAGTTCTTCTTCCGGCAGGTCCTGCAGTTGAACTTCCTCACCCGCCGGGGCGGAAGATGCAAGGACCGGTCGCTTTCCTCGCCACTGAGCGACTTCCTCCGCGAACGCAAGCGAAGACGCGTCGTGCATCTCAAGCATGGCGGGATATTCGATCTCGCGCTCCGAAAGCGGAATCGTCTCCAGGCCGAGCGCCGGGGCATCTTTCGGTGCCGGCAGCGAACTCTCCGATGAGCGGCCGATCGGTACGAGGCACAAGGAAACCTCACGCCGTGTATCCAGATCGAGCAGGCGGTTCACATCGGCGTCCACGAACCCGAGCACGAGCTCGGCCGCCAGCCCCGAAGCCGCAGAAACGGCCAACATATTCGCCAGCAGTGTCCCGTTGTCCCAACCGAAATGGCGATAGGTGCGAGCCTGGTACTTCCATGCGTTCCGCCAGTATGTTCCGGTACAGATGATGGTCGCGGGCGCGTGAGCTACCGCGGGTTCCATCGCCGTCGCCTGAGCCAGGTTTCCGCGAAAATCACCTTTTCGCAGAAGCCGTAGCGATACATCCGCCGGATTGAAGTGATACACGCCTGCATCCAGGCCCAATAGCTCGCCAGTGACGACATACAGCTCGATCTCGTAGAGCGCTCCAGTGCAGGCCGCAGCGCGAAAGTAGATTTCTCCACCTGGATATGCACGCTGTTTGGTTATCCCCGCTGAGAAATAGAGGAGACGCGCTAGATCTTGAAGGCCAGGAACCGAATCAGCACGCGACGACGGCGCCGGTTCTGAGATTGCGGAGAGCGCGGCTACCCCCGTTTGCGACACGTCCCGCGGCAGTGGAAGAGGCTCGACCTTTGGGTAGATTTTGAAAGGCTGCGGCCGATTCGCCCAGTCCAAGAGGTGAGGATGATTACGAATACTCCAGTAGGAGTGTTTCGTGCCATCGTGATACGTCCAAGCTGCTTGGATATCGCGGTTGTTCATCGGGTACTACGTCAGACTAGCACCTGTCTGGACCACAAGCGCAATGGTGCCTTATCTCACGCGGAGCGGGCTGGGGCCGGAATCATTGCTGGTCGCAGCCACGGAAAAGCCGTCGCAGGATAGCTCCTCTGGCGATTCCGACCAGCACTAAGGGAGGGCTTGGTAGCGCCGGGCTCTTCTCGAGCACCCCTCCGGGGCTGATGTTTTCCCACTTTTTACTTTGCTGGTTCTCCCCCTGGGTTTGCGGCGCGTCTCTCTGCAGGATGTGAGGTTGGGTTGAGTTCGCTGGCGGGGGCCGAGGTGCGCTCGGCTGGACGGGTCCTGAGCGAAGTCGAAGGAGGGCGTCTGTCCCTACGCGAGCCTTCGCCCGCTAGGGCTGGGTTGGGCTTTGTTCTTTTACTTGTCCTTGCGCTGCGAGGCGCTGCTTTAGTTGGGCGGCGAATTGTTGGAGTTGGGGTTCTGTGAATTGCAGCTGACCTTCCACTACCAGGCTTAACTGATCGGCGCCGTCATCCTGGAATCGTACTTTCTGAATGGTGGCGTTGGACTGCGCTGAGGATGGGAGCGTCGCTTTGGGATCGGCTGCTTTTTGCAGAGGAGAGAGGAGAGCGGCTGCAATTTGCTGGCACAGGGCCGCTCCCAAGTCTCCGGTGCGCAGGGAATCGCGCAGGAGGCCGGTGGCTTCCACGCTGGTAATTTCGGACGCTAGCTTCATCCCTGTCATGCTGGGTCCGGTGGTGGGTACGAGCGTTGGTCCGGACGGTGGGTCGGACGATCTTTCGAACGATGGAGTCAGCTTGACTTCGAAAGTCGCGTCGCCGCCGGCTACTTCCATGGGGGCTTGACCGGTGGGGCAGACCCAGCGCTCGAAGTGCAGGGTCGCTGTTACCAGGGCGGCGGGTGATACGGGCGTTAGCGTGGCTTGTCTTATTTCGATGCGCTCTCCACAGTGCGGAGAGCGGGTCAGTGGCTGGCGAAGAATGTCGGCTACGTTCAACTGCAGATCGGAGAGATCGGCTACCAGATGGAGACGGAAAAGATTGCGGCTGGGTTCGGCTGCCTCGGGTTTTTCGGCTGCCTCGGACTTTTCGGGGGTGGACTTCTCTTGAGTGACTCGGGAGACGGCGCCCGCAGTTGGGATGCTGATGGACTGGCCGGCGATGGTGATCGAATTGGTTGCGGGAGGAAGGCTGAAAGTCGCCCCCTGTCCGGGAGAGAAGAGGATGCTCATTTCTCTGGCCAGGGCCAGTTGTTCGTTTTGAAAGGCGGCTAACGCCTTGTCCAGAGCGGCGGCGGACGCTGCTATGGGGTCGGGTTCGGGCTTCGCGGTGTGGACTAATTGGTCTAGCGTCTTGATTTGTTTGTCGAGATCGGAATCGGCTTTGGCCAGCTTGGCGGCCGCTTCTCGGAGGCCGGATTTTTGCGCTTCGGAAAATGAGCTTAGGAAATTCTGGTTGCCGGCTCGAGCTTGTTCCAGCGCCTGATTTAGAGAAGCGGCGTGATCGGGAAACGCGGCCGTGCCGGGCTGCATAGACTTACGAAAACCTTGCAGGGAGTCGCTGGCGGTCTCGGTGTATAGCGCGATCCTGGCGAAGGCGGCGCGCTGCTCGGCGGTGGCTTGCACGGCCAGGGCTTGGCGAAAGTTCTTGAGATTATCTTCTTCGTTGAGGTCGTCGCGAAGGGCGGGACAGTCGTGCACGCAGATCAGGGGGATGGAGTTGCGTCCGACGGTGCCGCTGCTGGAACCGTTGCCGATGTTGCCACCTCCGCCTCCGCCGCGCTGGGCGAGGGCTGTGGCGGGAGTGGCGACCAGGG
This sequence comes from uncultured Acidobacteriaceae bacterium, assembly GCA_963785265.1. Classification (GTDB taxonomy): domain Bacteria; phylum Acidobacteriota; class Terriglobia; order Terriglobales; family Acidobacteriaceae; genus Acidiflorens. The sequence continues at coordinate 469,517 of CAWAUN010000003.1, forward strand.
CGACTGCGAGGAGCAGTGTTGCCGACTTGGCTCGACGGGAATCCGGGTTTGATGCGGGCTGGGGCACAGCAGATATTGTACGGGCAGAGCGCGAGCGCGGCCAATGTGGCATCACGAAAGTTGTGATGCGGGATGGATCTGCCGAGCTGCGCTCGGCTGGACGGCCGAGGGCGGCCGTCCCTACGGGTTACGGGGAGATTACGATGGCGAGACGATCGCTGCAAAATGCAGATCCCTCACTTCGTTCGGGATGACAATTTGTTATAAGGCTTACAGGAGCACGACGCTCGAGGGGCGACGGGGCTGGGCTATTACTCAGGTACTCACTGAGCGAGGGGAAAAAATGCGACAATAGAAATGGCGGGTCGCGGCTCCATAATTTACGTAACTTTACGTTGGAACTGTGGGGCAATCTTGCCCGAAAATGCCGGGTGCGATGTTGCGCAACAGGCTACGCGGGATAAGGCGGCACAAGTTTTGATTGCTCATGTTGCGCTTTACTACGCAACATATTGCGCTGCATTATTAACGCAACCCGGGGCGCTGCGCTTGGTTCTAAAGCTGTAGTCATTGACTGATGCCGGTTACGCAAATACCGTCTCGCGATCCGTTGTCTCGCGAACCGCTGACTCCGCCTGCGGAGCAGCGCGATTTGTTTGAGGCGCAACATTGGGAGACGGCTTACCGCGGGTTCAATCCGGATGATGTTCCACATCTTCTGATTCAGTTGCAGGACGATCTTTCGCGGGCGCGCAAGCGGGAGGCGTTGTGGCTGTCGGTGATCCTGCACTTGTTCGTGGTGATTCTGTTGTGGAACAGCGAGAAGCTGATGGATCTGTTGCCGCACCGGACGGTGGATCTGGCGATTACCAACTCCAACCAACCGAAGGACGCTACGTTTTTGGAGTTGCCGCCGGATGAGCAGAAGGTGACGCGGCGTCCGGATGCGAAGGTGATTTCGGATAAAGATCGGATCGCTACCAGCAAAGCGCCACAGATTAATCATGAAGAGTTGAAGAAGATTCTGCAGAGCATGCATCCGGGACAGCCGGGAGCGCCCGTGCCGGCACCGCCGGCTCAGGGACAGCCTCCGCAGATGGCGCAGAACCAGGCGCCAGCGGCTCCGCAGCCGAGCGCGGGATTTGCGCAGCCACAGCCTAGCGATCAGACGCCGCGGTTACAGACGCCTCCGCGGAACCGGCCGACGGTGGATTTTAATAAGTCGCTGACGGCGGGCGACGCGATTCGACAGGCGACGGAGGCGGCGGCGGAGAGCCGCGGGCATTACGGTTCGGGAAGCGCGGGCGATTACGGGATCAGCCAGGGACGGGGCGGATACAAGGCGCTGGCTCCGGCGGAAATTCTTACGGACACGATGGGCGTGGATTTCGGTCCTTATATGACGCGCATTGTGCAGATTGTGAAACAGAACTGGTATACGCTGATGCCGCCGTCGGTGTATCCGCCGATTTTGAAACAGGGGAAGCTGGCGCTGGAATTTGTCATCATGAAGGATGGCACGGTGCAGGGGTTGGTTCGGGACACAACTTCGGGCGACGTGGCGCTGGATCGGGCGGCCATGGCCAGCATTACGGCTTCGACTCCGTTTCCGCCGCTGCCTAAGGAATTTCCGGGGAAGCTGCTGGGGCTGCGGTTTTACTATTTTTATAATTTGGATCCGAATAAAGAGTTGAAGTAGACGGTTGGGCATTGCAGAAGTTAGAAGTCAGATTGCAGAAGTGAAAGCGCGCTCTAGTACGCTACCATTTGAATATTCGTTGTTTGCTGCATCCAATAAAATTATGAAGATTCGACTGCTGTTGCCGCTCTTTATTTTGCCGATTCTGGTTTTGGCTTTGCTCTCTTTGCCGGTTCTTGCTCAGGATGTGCCGGAGGTTTTGCGGCCGCCTAAGGGGGCGACGATGGCTATCGTCGTCTTTGAAGATCTGCAATGCCCGCAATGCGGGCGGGTGGCGCCGTTGCTGGCTTCGGCCTCAAAGAACTATAAAATTCCGCTGGTGCAGCATGATTTTCCTTTGCCGGCGCATAACTGGTCGTTCGACGCGGCGGTGCTGGCGCGGTATTTCGACACGCATGCTTCCAAGGAGATCGGAGACGAGTTTCGGGCAACGGTGTTTGCGCACCAGTTGGAAATCTTTCCGCAGAATTTGCGCGGGTTTGCCGAGAAGTTTGCCGGGGAGCACAAGATTGCATTGCCGTTTGTGATCGATCCGGAGGGGAAGCTGGCAGCGATGGTGCGGGCGGATAAAGATCTGGGCACGAGCCTGCACATCGATCACACGCCTACGGTGTGGGTGGTGAGCAACAAACATACGGGCAAGCCTTTTGTCGAAGTCACGGACCCTTCTCAGCTTTATGCCATGATCGATGCTATGAAAAAGGAGTAGGGCGGCTCTCAGCTGTCAGCTCTCAGCTCTCAGTAAAGGCAAAACCTTGGCGGACGGATGAGCCCGCCGCTATGCTCACTGAATCTTGAGCGTTCCCTGCGGCAGCATCAACGGAAGGGTGTAGGGGTCCTTCGACTTCGCGGCTGCTGCGCTCAGGATGACAAGATTGGCTAGGGAATGTGAGGTTCTTACTTCTGCAATCTGACCTCTGCCCTCTGCAATGTTCTTCTTACTCTGACCATCTCCGAAATAACAGGGCTCCGTTGGTGCCTCCAAAGCCGAAGGAATTGGACATGGCGTATTCGAAATTTGTTTTGCGGGCCTGGTTGGGAACGAAATCCATGTTGTCGGTTTCGGGATCCTGATTCTCGAGGTTGATGGTGGGCGGCAGAATTTGATCGCGTAGCGCTAGCACGGTTATTCCCGCTTCTAATCCTCCGGCTCCTCCTAGCAGATGGCCGGTCATCGACTTGGTGGAACTTACCGGAACTTTTTTTCCAAATAAATTTCTGATGGCATGCGCTTCCAGCGTGTCGCCTATGGGGGTCGAGGTGCCGTGGGCGTTCAGGTAGCCGACTACACTGGCATCGAGTTTGGCGTCACGCAGGGCGTTGCGCATGACTCGGAAACCACCTTCGTGCTCGGGCGCGGGCTGAGTCATGTGATAGGCGTCGGCACTCATGCCGTAGCCTACCAACTCGGCTAGGATGGGCGCGTTGCGGCGGCGGGCGTGCTCGAGTTCTTCGAGAATCAGAATGCCGGCGCCTTCGCCCATTACGAAGCCGTCGCGGTCTTTGTCCCAGGGACGGCTGGCGCGGGCGGGATCATCGTTGCGGGTGGAGAGCGCGCGCATGGCGGCGAATCCTCCTACACCCATGGGAGTGATGGCGGCTTCGGAGCCTCCGGCGATCATTACGTCGGCGTCACCGTGCTGAATGATGCGCATGGAATCGCCGATGGAGTGGGCGCTGGTGGTGCAGGCGGTGGCAGTGGCTTCATTCGGGCCCTTGGCGCCTACGCGCATGGAAACGTGTCCGGCGGCCAGGTTGACTATGGCGGCGGGAATGAAGAATGGGGAAATCTTGCGCGGGCCGCCTTCGAGGAGCGCGGTGTGTTCGCGCTCGATGACATCGAATCCTCCGATGCCGGAGCCGATGTGCACGCCTACCATCTCGGCATTTTCGGGCGTGACTTTTAACTCAGACATTTTGAACGCTTCGTCGGCGGCGGCGATGGCGAAGTGGATGAAGCGTCCCATCTTTTTAACTTCTTTTTTCTCGATGAACTGGAAGGGGTCGAAGTTGCGGACCTCGGCGGCAATCTGGCAGGCGAAGGCGGAAGCGTCGAAGGCGGTGATGCGATCGACGCCGCTCTTGCCGGCTAGCAGCGCCTGCCACACTGCGCCTGTGGTATTGCCGAGGGAGCAGATCAGGCCGATGCCGGTGATGACGACTCGTCTTTGATGATTCGTCGGCAGATTAATCTCCGCAGTGCGGTTATCGAGGGAGGCGCGGGCTCCCTCAGGGGCTAAAGCCCGGGTTTTTATCGAGCCGTTGCGGCACGGCTGACGCCGTGCCCTTCCCGTTCGTGCTCCAGCGTAGTTCGGCTGTAGTCCCAGACGGGGCAAGCCCCGTCTCTACACGAGCTTCTGTACACGGACTGTCTTGTCGCCAAATTACTTGCTTGCCTTGGCGTGTTTGCCGATGTAGTCGACGGCATCGTTTACGGTGCGAATCTTCTCGGCATCCTCGTCGGGGATTTCTATGTCGAAGGCCTCTTCGAAGGCCATCACTAGCTCGACTGTGTCGAGCGAATCGGCGCCCAGATCGTCTACGAAGGACGCGCTGGGCGTGACTTCGCCCTCATCCACACCTAACTGTTCGACGATTATCTGTTTCACTTTTTCATCAACGGCTGCCATTGTTGTCCTCGTTTCTTAGTCTCGGAATCGCGGGTCCGGGTTGCGGGCCGGCGTTTGAAATTACGACTGCGTGTTGCCCGATGAATTGTATGAAATCGAAACTAGTAGTCTAAAAGGGAATGGGAAAGTATGCAAAGGGTCAAACGTGGACATCCACAGAGTTTGTCATCCCGAGCACGAGCGAGGGATCTGCAGTTCGCGGCAAAATGCAGATCCCTCACTTCGTTCGGGATGACAAACTCATTGGAGAACGGTTCACTTCGTTCGGGATGACAAATTCATTAGAGAACGGTTCAGACCATGACGGTGCGTCGCGTCACTTGGAATACTCGTCGCGCAGTTGGGTTTGGCGGTCGGTCATTGGCGCTGCTTTCCCTTGGATGAAAACTTGTTTTAGGTCGGTTTTTACGTCCAAGGGATCGCCGTTGGCTACTACTACGTTGGCGGTTTTGCCTACGTCTAGAGAGCCTAGCTGGTCGGCCACTCCCCAGATTTCGGCGGCGTTTAGAGTGATTGCTTTTAACGCTTCGTCGTAGGGAAGACCGAAGGCGGTCGCGAATCCGGCTTGGTAGGGCAGGTTGCGGACGTTGTGCGCGTCGTAGGAGGCGAAAACTATTTTGACTCCGCGTTTTTGGAGTTGCGCGGGAAGACTGTAGACGGCGTCGTAGCGCTCGTCTTCTTTGGGAGATTCGTAGATGGGGCCTACGATTACAGGGACCTTGAGGCTGGCTACGTAGTCGAGGACGGGTTGGGAGTGCGCGATGTGATTCAGCACGAACTTCAGCTTGAATTCGTTGGCCAGGCTGACGGCGGTTTGCAGATCGCTGGGGGATTCGGCGGCTAGGACGATGGTCTTTTTGCCTTCTAGGTAGGGGAGCAGGGCTTCTAGTTTTAAATCGCGCTTGGGGGCTAGAGGCTCGGGCTTTTTGTCGCGAATGGCTTCGGATTTTTTGCGATCGTAGTCGGCCAGCTTGGCTTTGTAGTCCTGGGCGTCGATGAAGGCTTGGCGCAGTTGCGCGGCCAGACCCATGCGCGTCGCCGGGAACTTTTGCTTCTCCCAGCCGTTTTTGTTGCGGCGCTCGTCTCCGGTGAAGTTCAGGGGCATGGCATTGTCGCGGATTAACAGCATCTCGGTGGCGTTGGCTCCGGCTAGCTGGATGAAAGAATCCTGGCCGGGGAGCGTGTCGCCGCCGGCGGGAGCTACTATGGCGTTGGTGATGCCGTTGAAGCGGGCTACGGGGATTAGGGCGGACTCGGCGTGGAAGGCCTCGGCCGTGTGCATGTGGGGCATGATCTCGTCGCTCATTTCGACTAGATCGTTGGTCATGTTTTCAGCGCCGATTTCGGTTAGGCCTAGCGCCGTTTCGGAATCGATCAGGCCGGGGTAGATGGTCATTCCGGTGGCGTCGATTTGCTGGGCGTTGGCGGGGATGGTGACGGAGGCGGCGGGGCCTACGGCGGTGATTTTGCCTCCCTGCATTATTAGGGTGCCGTTTTCTATTACCCCGTGGGTTACGGTTAGGAGCTTGGCGTTTTTTAGGGCTATGGGGGTGCTTTGGGCGGATGAAACGTTAAGGGAGACGGCGGCAAAAAGCAAAACCAAGACGGCGGCATTAAGTTTAGAGAATTCCCTGACACGGCGCTGGAGATCGCTGGGAGTGTAGGGGTCCTTCGACTCCGCGGCTCTTGCGCTTCGCGCAAGGGCCACTCCGCTCAGGATGACAATAGCTGGAAGCAGGTCCTTCACTCGGCTCAGGATGACAGACTTAGTAGGGCGGGGCATTTATTCTCCCTCCTTATAGTGTGTTGTGCCTAGACCCGGCTGCTGGCGGTCGAAGTAGATCTCACCATCTATCAGAACTTTTTCTGGTACTCCGTAGCTGGAGAGGGGATAGCCGTCCCAGATCACCAGGTCGGCATCTTTGCCTACTTCTATCGAACCTACTTTGTCGTCTACGCCTATTATCCAGGCGGGATTTATGGTGATCATCTTTAGGGCTTCATCTTCGGTGGCTCCGCCGTAGCGGATGGTTTTCGCGGCTTCCTGATTCAGACGGCGGTTGAAATCTTCGGAGTCGCTTTTTATGGCTACTCGCACACCTTTGCGCATGGCCATTACGGCATTCCAGGGGATCGCGTCCCAGGCCTCTTGCTTGTAACCCCACCAGTCGGAGAAGGTGGCTATGGCGATATTGTTGGCGGCTAGCTGGTCGGCTACTTTGTAGGCTTCTAGCGCGTGGTGGAAGGCGCGGATTTTGTAGCCGAATTCTTTCGCCATGGCGATTTCGGTTAGCATTTCGTCGGCGCGATAGATGTGGATTTGCACCATGAGATTGCCGCGGAGGACGTCGGCCAGGGCTTCGAGCTTCAGATCGCGCTTGGGAGGGGTGGCATCTTTGGAATCTTTATCTTTATCTTTATCGTTGCGCTTGATCTTGTCGTGGTAGGCGTCCCACTCGCGCATGTAATCCTGCGCTTCTACCAGGGCCTGGCGTTGCACTGCAAAATTGCCCATACGGGTCGAGGGGAGCTGATCGCGGCTGCCGTAGACGCGCTTGGGATTCTCTCCGCTGGCGAATTTGATGGAGCGGGGCGCGTTGGGGAAAAGCATTTCGTCGCGCGTCGCTCCGTACTTGTGCTTGATGACTACGGCTTGGCCGCCGATCATGTTGGCCGATCCGTGGAGCAGGAGCGAGGTGGTTACGCCGCCGGCCAGGGCGCGGTAGATGGCCTTGTCCTGATAATCGAAGGCATCTTTCATCATCATCTGCGGGGTGACGGGGCTGGTGGCTTCGTTGACGTCGTCATTGAGCGCGATGTGGGAGTGGCAATCGATTATGCCGGGGGTTAGATATTTGCCTCCGGCATCGATGAAGGTGACATGGGGACCGGGGGGCGCGTTCACGGTTTCGCCTACGGCCTGAATCTTGCCGTTGTGGATCCAGACGGAGCCGTTCGGGATGGTGCCGTGGGTTGCGGTCATCACGATGGCGTTGCGGATGATGATGTCGTGCGGAGCGGCGGGTTGCGCTGAGGCTGCGGCGGAGAGCAGCATCGGCACGATGCAGAAGAGCGCGAATTTTCTTTTCGACATCAGGCGCATTTATGGAACCCCGGAAAATTATTCGTTTGCGGAAACATTGGGATTGTAGGAGCGTTGGTCGAGGCGGGTCAACGCGAAAGCCAAGAGGGCAGCTTTAAATTGGGGAGGGTGTAGGGGCCCTTCGACTACGTCCAGCCAATCGCTTCGCGCTTGGCCGGGCTGCGCTCAGGGTGACAGGGTTTGGGGTTGACCAAAGTGATCCACACTTGCTCGTTTTGACGGGGCCGTGTCAGGATTTGGGCGTGAAATTTATTTTCGGCGAGGCTAGACGTTAATGCGGGCCGTGGTGCAGCGGGTTCGCCGCGCTCGCGTTACGGTTGGCGGCGACGTTACGGGCGAGATCGGGCTTGGGTTGCTGGTTCTGCTTGGAGTGGGGTCGGGAGATACTCGCGTCGAGGCAGATTATCTGGCGGAGAAGACGATTGGGCTGCGCATTTTTGAAGATGATGGCGGCAAGATGAATTTGGCGGTGGGCGAGGTTGGCGGGGCGGTGCTGGTGGTGTCGCAGTTCACTCTTTATGGCGATGTGCGGCGCGGCAAACGGCCATCGTTCGACTTGGCGGCTCCTCCGGACGTGGCGCGTTCGCTTTATGAATATTTTGTGGAGAGAATTCGCGGGGCTGGACTGCGGTGCGAGACTGGGCGGTTTCAGGAAATGATGCAGGTGGAACTGGTCAACGACGGGCCGGTCACGATTTTGCTGGATTCTTCGAAGGCGTTCTGAAGAGAGGTGGGCCCGCGGCACGGAGCAAGCCTCGGGCGCGGGGCAGGTGGCGACAACGCCTGGGAGATGGCCATGAATGGATCTGCAATCAGCGCGGCGAACTGGCGACAGAGCAAGTGGCTGGCGGTGGGAGAGCTGGTTATCGTGGGTCTGATTTTCTGGGCCGATTTCAGGCATCTCATCTTTTTTAGTAAGACTCCTTATCTGCTGCTGTTTGGATGGATCTCGCTTTGGGTGCGGAAATTGCGCTGGCGGGATGTGGGGCTCTGCCGGTTTCGCAATTGGAAAGCTACGCTGGGATGGGGCATTGCGGCTGGGTTCGCGCTGGAAGGATTTGAATTGTTCGTGAGCCAACCGATTTTGGTGAGGCTGCTGCGGAAGCAACCGGACCTTGAGGATTTTCGGCCGCTGGCTGGGAACCTGAAAGTGACGCTGATCTTCATTGCGTTGGCGTGGGTGCTTGCGGCTTTTGGCGAAGAGATGGTTTACCGCGGCTACTTGATGAACCGGGTTGCTGACTTGTTCAACCGCTCGCGGCGCGCCTGGATTATCAGCTTGATTGTGGTTCACTTTGGATTTGGGCTGGCGCACGCTTATCAAGGGTGGACGGGCGTTATCGACGAGGGGCTGATGGGAATTTTGCTGGGAGTGATTTATCTGCGCACGGGGCGCAATCTGGCTGTGCCGATCGTGGCGCATGGAATCTCGGACAGCATCGATATGGTGCTGTTCTTTCTGGGGAAATATCCGGGGATGTAGCGTTGGCGGATGCGCTAGCCGGGAGCAGGAGCGGATGCCAAATCCCTTGCTCGACGCTGCCGTGGAATCCCACGTCTCGAAAAGCGCGAGACGTGGGGCACCCTCTAATCGAGGGGCACGCGGCCCCGGGTCGTCCCTGGTTTGGGCCGTTTCGTCCCTGGCTGGGGTGAATTCGGCCATCATGTGCGTTACCCTACTCGCGTGCATAGCTCTGTGCAGCGTCCGCCGGGCATTTTCCGCATCTCGCTGAATTCGGCGGCGGTCGTCTTTGTGTTTGGCCTGCTGAAATTCTGGTACCTGTATCTTGACGATCTGGCGCGGGATCGCAGCGGAACCTTCGGCCGGCGCTCCCTGGAAGAAACAACCGGAATACTGGCGGCTATCGTGCTCGTTCCCGCGGCCGTGTGGATGAGTCAGAGGTTTCGCTTCGGAGAGCGGCCTTGGATACGGATTGCCCCTCTTCACCTCGGCGCCGCAGTTATTCTTTCGATCTTGCACACTTCGCTGATGGCGGTTTCGCGGGCTGTAATTTTCCCGCTGGTGGGGATGGGAAGTTACGACTACGGCGTCATGGGCTGGCGATATCCGATGGAGTTTTCGAACTTCGTGGTGATCTATGCCATCTTCGTGGGCGCGCTTAATCTGCTGGATTATTACCGCGAGCTGCGCAACCGGCAGATCGTGGCGGCGGAATTGGAGGCGCGGCTGGCGCAAACGCAGCTCCAGAATTTGCAACTGCAGTTGCAGCCGCATTTTCTTTTTAACGCGCTGAATACGATTTCGTCGGTGATGTATGAGGACATCGCGCGCGCCGACGCGATGCTGGCGCAACTGAGCGAACTGTTGCGGCGGACGCTGCGCCTGCCGGATGCCCAACAGGTTCCGCTGGAAGATGAGATGGAGACGGTGCGAATGTACCTGGGGATTATGCAGGAACGCTTTGGGGACGACCTACGCGTGCAAGTGGCGATGGATGCGGATGTGGCGCGGATGCTGGTTCCGCAACTGCTGTTGCAGCCGCTGGTGGAAAATTCGATTCGTCATGCGGCGGGAAAGACGCCGCTGCAGGTTACGATCCACGCGGCTGAGAGTGATGGCGAGCTGCTGCTGCGGGTTAGTGATAACGGTCCGGGGATGCAGGGCGGGCCGATGGAAAAAGGAATTGGGCTGAGCAATACGGCCGAGCGGCTGGCCGCGCTTTATGGCGAGCGGCACACTTTGCGCTTCGATGATAGTCCGGGGGGTGGGCTGACAGTTTCGGTGCGCATTCCTTTGCAGTTGGCGACGGTATGAGTGCTCTGCGCGTTTTTGTGGTGGATGACGAAGCGCCGGCGCGGCGGAAGCTGCTGCGGTTTCTGGCGGGCGATTCGGATGTGGAAGTGGTGGGCGAAGCGGCTAATGGACGCGACGCGGTGGAGGGGATTCGGCGGACGCATCCTGATTTGCTGTTGCTTGATGTGCAGATGCCGGATTTTGATGGGTTTGAAGTGGTGAAGCAGCTTGCGCCTCCGCTGCCGCGAATCGTGTTTGTTACCGCGTTCGATGAGTACGCGATTCGAGCATTCGATGTGCATGCTTTTGGATACTTGCTGAAACCGTTTGACCAGCCGCGGTTTCGGAAGGTATTGGACGACGCCAAGGAACAGTTGCTTGCGCGCGGCTCTGGTTCCGATGAAAACTTGCGCCGACTGCTGGCTGAGATGGAAGTGGCGCGGCGCGGGCCGACTCGGGTGGCGGTTGAGGACGGCGAGCGAATTTTCTTTGTGACGGCTGGCGAGATTGATTGGATCGAGAGCGAGCGCAACTACTTGCTGATTCATGCTGGGGCTAAGACCTATACCATCCGCGGAACTTTGGACGCTATGGAGGAGCGGCTGGACCGCTCGGAATTTGTGCGCATCAACCGCTCGGCTATGGTGCGCGTGGATGCAGTGCGCGAGCTGCAGAAATGGTTCCATGGGGAGTACAAGGTGATGCTGAAATCGGGCGCCAGCTTGAGATGGACTCGGCGGTATCTGGGACGGCAGGGGCAGATTTTGCAGAAGCTATAAGCGGCGGCAGAGTTACCTCAGCGGCTAAAGCCGCCAGGAAAATGCGACGGTTATCGCAGCGGTAAACCGCTGCGCCACCCAAAGGCAAAAGCGAAATTAAGAACAAAAGCAAGATCAAGAACAAAATCAAAATCAAGAACAAAAGCAAAAGCAAAAGCAAAAGCAAAAGCAACAACCTCGCTGGATGCTTTCGTGGAATCCCACGTCTCGAAAAGCGCGAGACGTGGGGCACCCGGCACCCGGTGGGTGCCCGGCGGCTTATAGAATCACACGGTCCCGTGGCTCTCCCGGTTGTCCCTTCTTCTGGCCCGCATGTCCCATGCAGATTGTTTTCGGGTTCACTTCCTGCGAGATTACGGGAGGGTCAGCGGGGACGGTTTTCTTCCACCTTACTTGCGGGGGTGTTCACTTGGCGGCTTCGGAAAATTACTTGACGGAAAATCATCTGTCTGCAACTGCTACGCAGTCGCATTCCGAAGCCAACGCGGCCGTGGCTTTGCCTCGGCTTGCGATTGGCGCGATGGCCTGGCTCTGCGGGGTCAAGGTGCTGCTGCATGTCTTCACTAGCGTGCGGCATTACGGGTACTTTCGCGACGAACTTTATTACCTCGACATGGCTCGGCATCTGGATTGGGGGTACGTGGATGCGGCGCCGCTTATCGCCGTTTATGCCAAGATCGCGCTGCTGATGGGCGGTTCGCTCTGGGCGCTGCGGATTCTGCCGGCGCTGGCGGGCGCGGGGCTGATCGCGCTCACCATGGTTATCGTGCGCGAACTTGGGGGCGGACGGTATGCGCAGTTGCTGGCGGGTGTCTGCATACTGCTTTGCCCGGCGGTTCTGTCCATCGACAGTCTGCTTACCATGAATGCGTTTGAGCCTTTGTTCTGGATGGGCTGCATTTGGGTGATTGCGCGCATCCTGCGGACGGGGGACTCGCGGCTCTGGGTGTGGTTCGGGGTGCTGGCGGGACTGGGGTTGGAGAACAAGCACTCCACTTTATCTTTTGGGTTTGCGGTTACGGTTGCGCTGCTGCTGACCTCGCATCGCCGCGAGTTTGCGCGGCGGTGGATCTGGATCGCAGGCGCCATTGCGGTTGCGCTTTTTTTGCCGAATGTCATCTGGCAGATTCGCCATCACTTTCCTACGATCGAAGATTTGGCCAACGTGCGGCGCGAGGGCAAGAACGTTGTGCTGGGGCCGCTGGCGTTCGTGAAGGAGCAGATCATCGCCACGTATCCGGTGATGTTGCCGGTTTGGGTGTCGGGGCTGGTGTGGTTTCTCCGCGACCGGCGCTGGCGCTTGCTGGGGCTGATCTTTGTTGTCTTCTTTGGGTTGATGGAAGTGGCGCACGGCAAGAATTATTACGTGTTCCCGATTTATCCGATGGTGTTTGCGGGGGGGGCGGTCGTGATCGAGCGCTGGCTGGCCAACCGCGCGGCTTGGACACGCGCGGCTGTTGTTGTCGTCATTTTTCTGGCGGCGCTTCCGGCCATTCCGATGGTGACGTGGATGCTGCCGCCGGAGCGGCTTTTGGCTTATCAGAATGCTATCGGCTTCAAACCCGCCAAGGCCGAGGTGCATCATGAGTCGCTGTTGCCGCAACCGGTTGCCGATCAGTTTGGATGGCCGGAGATGGTGAATGAAGTCGCGGGCATCTACAACTCGCTGCCTCCCGAGGAGCGCGGGGAGACGGGCATCTGGGCGGGGAATTACGGGGAGGCGGGGGCGATTAATTTGTTTGGTCCGAAGCTGGGGCTGCCTCGCGCTTATTCTCGGCACCAGAATCATTGGTACTGGGGTCCGCCGCCGCAGGTTTATAAGAACCTTATTGTGATCGAGTGGAGCTTGGACGATGTGCGGGACAACTGTGCTTCGTTTCAGGGCTTCAACCATTATGAATGGTTTGGGATGGGGGAGGAGAATACTCCGATTTATCTTTGCCGCGGGGTCGAGTTCGATATTCGGAAGATTTGGTGGCACTCGCATCACTGGAATTGAGCCTTCGGCGAAGATCTGTGCCGATGCATCACTTATGGATGGGGCGATAGAGAAGCGCACCTCAGGCGCTAAAGCGCGATTCCGAGGCAGCTCAGCGGCACGAGTAAACTCGTGCCCTCGCCATTTTCTCGCTTAGTCATACATGTTTCGTTTGACCGATTTCTACGGCGCACTATAGACTAATTAGGTTTGCCGTACTTGCGGAACCGTTCTGGGGCCGCGCCGCGTTTCCGGTCAGAAGCCGTGGCGGGAAAACAGCAAGCATATTTTGAGGTTTCGCCGAGCTTTGCTCGGCGGGACAGGTGAGGGCACCTGTCCCTACGTGAGTTATTTTTTAAGGAGAAACTATGTACGCGGTGATCCGCGCTGGTGGAAAGCAGTATCGCGTCGCGCCGGGCGACGTGATTCGGATGGAAACACAGGAAGATAAGGACGGGAAGGTGGAGTTCGGCGAGGTGCTGGCGGTGTCGGCGGAGGCGGGGAGCATTGTGCCCGCGGGAACCGGCGCGCTGGTGACCGGCGAGGTGGTGGAGCAGGGGCGCGGCAACAAGATACTGGTCTTCCACTACAAGAAAAAGAAGCAGTACAAGAAGCTGCGGGGACACCGGCAGGACTATACGGCGGTGCGCATCACGGAGATTGCTTTTGATGGGCAGTCGTTTAAGGCGCCCGAGTTGCCGAAAAAAGAGAAGAAGGTGAAGGCGGCGGAAGCGAAAAGCTCGCAGCGTCCGGGGAAAAAGGCGGCGGCGCCTGCGGCGCACTCGCACGCTAAGAAATCTAGCGCTAAGAAAGCGGCGGCTAAGAAGAAAAAGAAGTAGCCCGGAGGATTCATCGGGAGAACTCCCTGCAGCGGCGCGTCAGGGGGTGGGAAGAGCAGGGGTCCCTTCGGCAGGCTCAGGGCAGGCTCTTCGACTTTGCAGCTGCTTCGCGTTCCGCATGAGAAATTATTTTTTTAGGATGACAAGTTAGTTAGCGATTTGAATTACTGGCAACTGGCCACTGGGAAATGATTTATGGCGCATAAAAAGGGACAGGGTACTTCACGAAACGGGCGCGACTCGAACGCGCAACGGCTTGGATTTAAGGCTTTCGGCGGACAACTGGTGCCCGGGGGGACGATTATTATCCGGCAGCGCGGGACGCGGGTGAAGCCGGGGCTGAACGTGGGACGCGGCAAAGACGACACGCTCTTTGCCAAGATCACGGGGCGGATCAAGTTTGTCGATAAGGGATCGATGGGGAAGTTTGTGATGGTCGAGCCCGAAGCGATCGAGGCGACGTAGCCGGTTATTTCATTCCGCGAATGACGCAAGGCTGGGCAGCACTTCCGAGCGCGCAGGATGTGTGAGGCGCTGTGGGATAATGGGTGGACGTTGCAGGCCTGGTGTCAGCAATGGCAAAGAAGAAATCCTCGCAAGTAGACTGGTCGGAGCTTCAGGGCGAACCCGAGGGCTGGCTTGAGCTTCAGGAACAGGCGCGAAACGAGCGAGACCCCAGGAAGTTGGAGCAGATCATCGCCGCAATGAATCGACTCCTCCGTGAGTGTGAAGAAAAAGCGGCTGAGAGCAAGGGACGGCGTCCTACCTCCCGGCGGAGCAACCCGAAGCGGACTCCAAAGGTCGAATAGCGCTCGACGGAGTTGGGTTGGCCAGCCTGCGCAGTTGGCGACGCAGTACAGCGATACGCGATTTCCGCGTCTTATAGGCGTCCAATTCTTTGCATGTAAAACCCGTCAACTTACGACCCAGGATGGAATCGAGTTGCAGTTGCAGCAGATCGCACAGTTCGGGAGCGATTTGAGAGACTCTTCTGGAGTTCATTTCATGATTGAAGCGCTGGACCGTACGCCGCACAGTGATGTTGATACCCTCGCTTGTGCGTTGGGTCACAGCTTCTCCGCGAGTACGAAAAACTTAAGGTGGCTGCCAGCGAAACGCTGGACCGTGTCTCCAGCGCGGCCGCATGCAGCGGACTTCAATCGCCGGATAACGCTCGTTGAGTTGGGTTAGCGTTAAGTTGGGTTAGCGAATCGGTGTAGTTCGGCGCGCAGTTCCGCAATGCGAGATTTTCTCTTCAGATAAGCGTCTAAGTCGTCGGGCGTGAAATCCGTCAACTGGCGACCCAGGATCGAATCGAGTTGCAGTTGTAAAAGATCGCATAGCTCGAGAGCTATGTGGGCGACATCGGTGGGGTCCATACATTTACCCCCAGCCGGATTGGAGCGCGAAGTTCGATTCCGCGCAGTGATTGTGGACTACGTTCCGGGTACGGCAGATCACAGCTGGTTGTGATTGCGGGACGAGGGTTCCTCGGTCAAAATTTATCGTTTCATGTTTATCGTTTCATGTTTATCGTTTTATGTTCGTCTTCTTATGTTCATCGATGAAGTCAAAATTCGGGTAAAGGCCGGGGATGGCGGCAACGGGTGCATGGCTTTCCGGCGGGAGAAGTTCATTCCGCGGGGCGGGCCATCGGGCGGCGATGGCGGGCGGGGCGGCGACATCTGGATGGAATCCAGCGGGCAGCATAATACGCTGGTGCATTTCCGGTTTAATCCGGAATACACGGCGGAGCGGGGACGGCACGGCGAGGGATCGAAAAAGACCGGGAGGGACGGCGAAGGGATCGTGCTGAAGGTGCCGGTGGGGACGATTGTTTACGACGAGGACACGGGCGAAGTCGTGCACGATTTTACGCGGGCGGATGAACGGGTGGTGATTGCGCGCGGCGGACGGGGCGGGCGGGGAAATGCGCAGTTTGCTACTTCGACTCATCAGGCGCCGCGCGAGCATGAGGATGGGCGTCCGGGGGAAGAACGAAATTTTCGGCTGGAGTTGAAGCTGCTGGCCGATGTGGGGCTGGTGGGATATCCGAATGTGGGCAAGTCGACTTTGATTTCTCGGATTTCGGCGGCGCGGCCGAAGGTGGCGGATTATCCGTTTACTACGCTCGAGCCGAACCTGGGTGTTGTGCTGGTAGGCGACAAGGGACGCGAAGAGAGTTTTGTGGTGGCGGATATTCCGGGGCTGATTGAGGGGGCGCATACGGGGTCGGGGCTGGGCACACAGTTTCTGCGGCACATCGAGCGGACCCGGCTGCTGGTGCATATGGTGGATGTTTCCGACAGCAGCGGGCGCGACGACGTGGTGAAGGACGTTGAGGTGATTCGGGGCGAGCTGGCTAGCTTCGGGGCGGGGTTGGAGAAGAAGCCTACTTTGATGGTGGCTTCGAAGGTTGATGTGGCGAATCCGGAGAAGCTTAAGAAGCTGAAGGCTTGGGCTACGCGGCGGAAGATGAAGGTTTATCCGATTTCAGCGGTGACGGGCGAGGGGATCGAGAAGCTGAAGTTTGCCATGGCGGAGGCGGTGGAGAAGGTGCGGGCGAAGTTGGTGGCGGCGACAGCGGAAGGCACGACGGTCTCTCGCTCTTAAAGATCAAAGGAACTCGGCGGGTCATCTTGGCCTGCTGCTCTCCACGCGGACTGCAAAAATCCCACACGGTCGGCGGTGGTGGAATCCCACCCTTCCGCTAAGTGCGCGGAAGGATGGGGCACCCAGCGGTTGGCTATGGGGTCAGGGTGAACAAGACTCCTTCGGCATAAGATCTTTTGGGAGCTTGGCCGCTCAGTGAGCTCACTCCCCAAAGCGATCCACCGGTGGCAGAGAAGAGTTCAACCGGGTAATTGCCGTCAGGCGACGTCGAAGAAAATGGCGTCAGCGTCTGAATCAGGCGTCCGTTAGCGGGCGAGAGGGTTACGATGTCGCCCTGACCGCCGCTGCCATAGAATTCGGCCATCCAGAAGTTGCCGTCACTGGCGAGCACTAATCCATCGGGACTGACAGCAGCGTCGCTTGTGTAGGGCGGATAAAGCTGAAGATTGCTGCCGTCGAGTTGAACCTGGAAGAGCCCAAGACCTTCGGTAAATGTGCTATAGATGCCATAGAGGTTTCCGTCGGGACCGATGGCGGAAACAGTTCCCACAGTTCGAAAACCGCCAACCTCCGGGAAGGCCAGCGTAGTCGTCTGCAGCTCCCCTGTTGTCTCGATGTAATGGAAAAGGATGGTACCGTTCTCCCCGATCGTGTTCCCATAAAAGGTCCCGTCTGGACCCACCACCAGATTCGTAGGATTCTCTCCGCTGGTGGCGAAATCGAAGTTGACGACAACTTCGTAGGCACCAGTGGATGTGTTGACTTGAAAGATGGTCCCGCAATTGTTGCCGTAGCCGCAACTGTTGCTGCCGCCGTAGTAAGTCGTTCCGTAAACGTTGCCATCGTTTCCGGCAGCCAAGGAGGTTGGCGTGGAGCCGTTCGCGGCAGCGGGGTCAATCGAGTAGTCCTGCAGGACCTGGAAGTTCTTTCCCGTTCTGTCGACGCGGAACAAGACTCCGTAGCCGATGGAGCCACCCAAGCCGGTATCGCCGTAAAGCATGCCGTCGGGTCCCTCGATGAGCCGGTTGGGGCCGCTCCCGTTCGGGTAGGTCTTGGTTTTTCCGGGAGTAAACTTATGCAGCGTCGTGAATGCGCCTGAAGGTGTCAGCGAGAATAGCAGGCCGCCAGCCGGACCATTGAGCGCCTTGCCGGTCCTTTGAGCCGCGCCATAGAGATTCCCATCCGAGCCCTGGATCAGAGCGTTCCCCCCTCCACCTTGCGAGCAGGGTCCCAGGTCTTGCGGGTTTTTGCAGACGAAAGTGTGGACGGCGGTGAGCTGTTGTGCAGCGGCATAAGCGCAGCAAGCGAGCACGGCGGCGAAAACGACTAGCTTAATTTTGCCTGCTATTTTGCCTGGCATGGGATGGTTCCTCCGTGAGCCGCCTTTATATTCTGCCGGGACGAGCCTGTTGTCATGAAAATGTAAAGAATGTGTAAAAGATCGGGAACCTTGGGCCGTTTGTGCGTATTGTTCAGACTGTGGGGTTTTTTATGAATAACCCGTTTCGGCTTCTACAGGCTGCGGAAAAACTAGCTCCCAAGCAGAAAGCGTTACCTCAGCGGCTAAAGCCGCATTCAAACAATACACTTACCGCAGCGCTGAAGCGCTGCGCCACCCAAAAACAAGCGCGGGATCGATTTTTTCCGCAAGCTGTTCTGGCCGTTTCTCTGCTGTTCACATCGTTGGGATTCTGTCAGAGCGTACAAGAGAGCACGAATCTCCAAGATCAGAAATTTGAGACGAGCCTGGCCAGTGGCGCCAAACTTCGTTTGCACCTGCACGCTGGAGACTTCCGCGTCGTAGGCAGCGATGCGGAGAAGATTTCTGTTCATGTCGAGGGCAAGAACGTGGAGCGGGCGAAGCATATCAAGATTCAGGTGAAGCGTTCGAAGGGAGCCGTCGATCTGAAGCTCTCGCATGTGCCGAAGAATGAATTGCAGGTGACGATAGAAATCCCGAAAGCGACAAATCTGTATGCGCGGATGCGCGGCGGCGACCTCAGCGTGGAGGGCGTGGCGGGAGACAAGGATCTGGAACTTACCGGGGGCGATTTGACCATTCAGGTGGGAAGTGCGGAAGACTACGCCCATGTCGATCTCTCGGTGACGTTCGGAGACGTTAGCGGTACCCAGTTCGGCGATCCGAAGGGGTGGATTGGGAATTCTGTCAGTAAAGACGGCAACGGAAAATACAGACTGCACGCCCATGTGATGGCTGGTGACCTGGTGCTCAAATCACTCTAGCGCGTGATGAGAGGTGCTTCTCGCGCCGATTCCTGGCTGGCCTTTCTATTCGCGTGCTAGAATTTCCACAGCTTTTGACCCTAGGCTTTGGATTTGGATCCTGTTTTGATCGACCTTGCACCCTCGATTCTCTCGGCGGATTTCGGCCACCTGGCAGAGGCCGTGGAGCGGGCTACGGCGGGCGGCGCCAGCGTTGTGCATGTCGACGTCATGGATGGGCATTTTGTGCCCAATATTACGATTGGACCACCGGTGGTGAAATCGTTGCGGCGGGCAACCCAGCTCCCGCTGGATTGCCATCTGATGATCGAGAACCCTGATCAATACATTTCCGAATTTGCCGACGCGGGAGCGGATTGGATATCGGTGCATCAGGAGGTGTGCCGGCATTTGAACCGCACGCTGAGCCACATTAAGGACCATGAATGCCGGGCGGGAGTGGTGATCAATCCGGCGACTCCGGTGGAGACGCTTGCCGAAGTGCTTGACTTGGTTGACTATGTGCTGGTGATGAGTGTGAATCCGGGATTTGGGGGGCAGAAATTTATCCCGGGAGCTTTGCATAAAATCAGAAGGCTGGCAGAGATTCGCCTGGCGCGGGGGTACTCGTACCGCATCGAAGTAGATGGCGGCGTCGCGATGGATACGGTGGCGGACGTGGTGCGGGCGGGGGCGGAGATTCTGGTGGCGGGGAATGCAGTGTTTGGGAAGGGCGATGCCGCGGTGAATGCGGCGGCGCTGCTGGAAGCGGCTCGGAGCGCCAGTTTGCAGAAAGTATAGGGTCAAGTCCACCACGGAGACACGGAGCCACGGAGAAAATCTTTTTATTTGTTTCTCCGTGGCTCCGTGCCTCCGTGGTGAAAAAGTTTGAGGTGTCTTATGCGGCGTGGATCTATTTTCGTGGTTCTTGCATTGCTGCTGGCGTTTGCGGTGGGGTGCACCAATAAGAAATCGGTGAATCCGCTGGCCAATGTGGGATCGAAACAGCCCGACAAGGTGCTGTTTGACCGGGCCATGGATGCCATGAAACACAACCGCTTCGACGTGGCGCGGATGACGCTGCAGACGCTGATCAATACTTATCCGGATTCGGAGTTTATTGCGCGGGCGAAGCTGGCGGTGGCGGATTCGTGGTATGCCGAAGGGGGCTCGGCGGCATTGCAGCAGGCGGAACTGCAATATAAGGATTTCCGGACGTTTTTTCCGAACATGCCGGAGGCGGCCGAGGCGCAACTGAAGGTTGCGAATATCCATTATGAGCAGATGGAGAAACCGGATCGCGACTACACGCACGCGATGAGGGCGGAGGAAGAATACCGGACGCTGATTCAGGATTATCCGGACAGCAAGATGGTGCCGCGCGCGAAACAGCGGTTGCGGGAAGTGCAGGAGGTGTTGGCGGAACGGGAATACGATATCGGACGATTTTACTATTTGCGGATGTCGTATCCGGCGGCGATTGCGCGGCTGAAAACGCTGGTGGAACGGTATCCGTTGTATAGCGGGGCGGACGAGGCGCTGTACATGATTGGGCAGTCGTATGAAGGCGAGATCAACATCATCCGCAAGAACCCGCGTATGAACGAAGTGGCGAAGGCGAGGATGATCGGCGACGCAACCAAGAGCGCGGCCGAGGCGTATGCGCGGATCATCACGCGCTATCCGGCGATGGACCGGGCGGTGGATGCGAAGGCGCGGTTGCAGACGCTGCATCAGACGGTGCCGCGGCCGACGCGGGCGACGCTCGAAAATAACAAAAAAGAAGTGGAGAGCCGGCATGAGCTTGGCATCATGTCGAGCATGCTGGAGAACTTCGAGAAGCATCCCGGCGTGGCCAAGGCGTCGCATTATGGAGAGCCGACGTTGGTCGATCCGGAGCCGGTGACGCCAATGGGAGTGGTGCAAAAGATGGCGGGAGCGCTGGGAACGGGGGGCGACAATAAAGTCACGGTGGAAACCACGAATGGGCAGCCGGCGCCGAACCAGGAGCCGCCGCGTTCGGATACTCCGGCGGCAACGGCTGATGTGAAGGCTGGTGCGGCGGATCCGAATGAATTGAAGCCGAATGTGGAACCCGATGCGAACGCCCTGCCTCCGTTGCAGCAGAGCAATCAGATCGAGAGCAGCGGTGGGGCTGGCGCTAGCGCTTCGAGTGCTCCGGCTAAGACTGAGGAGATGGCGGATATCTCTTCGAGTAAGAAGAAAAAGAAAAAAGGGCTGGCCAAGCTGAACCCATTTTAGAGAGGCGCGGGGGGTAGCTATTTTCCGCGCAGAAAGCGTTACCTCAGCGGCTAAAGCCGACACTGAGAATACGGTGGTTATCGCAGCGGTAAACCGCTGCGCCACCCGAAGGCAAGATCAAGATCAAAAGCAAGATCAAGATCAAGATCAAGATCAAAAGCAAATACCTAGCTGGACACTTCCGTGGAATCCCACCCTTGCGCACAAAACGCGCAAGGATGGGGCACCCATCGTTACCAATCGTCACCCGGCTGCCCTTATGAGCGCGACCTTCTGGTTACCAAAGGGCCGACTGCTGGGAAATGGCGTGCTCCCGAAAAATGGCCTACTCCCTGGAGACTAGGAACGGACGTAACCGTTACCTTTGCGGGAATCGTTGACTTCGATTCTTGGACAAGGTAGTTTCGCGTTATCTCTCCTTATTCTCTGTCGAAGGGTGACGCTTGGCGCGGAAAATACTGCTCGCCGATGACAGTGTGACGGCCCAGAACATGGGGCGAAAGATTCTGGCCGATGCCGGGTATGACATTGTCACGGTCAACAACGGATCGGCCGCCCTGAAAAAGGTCAGCGAAATCAAACCGGATTTGATCGTGCTGGATGTGTATATGCCCGGTTATAGCGGGCTGGAAGTGTGCCAGCGGCTGAAGGATGCGGAGGAGACGGCGCACATTCCGGTGCTGCTGACGGTGGGCAAGCTGGAGCCTTTTAAGCCGGAAGAAGCGCGGCGGGTGAGGGCGGACGGCCACATCGTGAAGCCGTTCGAAGCGAGCGAGTTGCTGACCGCGATCACACGACTGGAAGACGCGATGGTGCCGCAGCAAGCTTCGGGATCGCGCTTTGAGGGCAGTGTCCGGAAATCGGACGTTAAACCGGGGACCGATAACGGATGGAAGAGCCGGCTGGGCTTTCCCTCGAAGAAGAAGAAAGAAGAAAAAGAAGAAGAAGAAGATTTTACGGCAGGGACGTTCCGCGATTTCCGGAAAGGAAAAAGCAAGACGGGCGCGAGCGCGCCGGCGCCTAAGCCGACGTGGTTTCAGGAGCCAGAAGTGGTTCCAGATATTCCTCGGGATATCACTCCGGAAGAGTTGGACGCACTGAGCGCGGTGGCCGCGAAACTTGATGGACCGATGGCGGACAGGACTCCGGTAAAGACGGTGGACACGCCGGCCGAGGCGGTCGCGGCGGAGGCAAGGCAAGAAGAAAAGACGGAAGTTGAAGCTGCGCCTGCGGCGGTTGAAACCACGGCTTCCGTCCCGGTATTCGCGGTCGAAGGCGGGGGGGAAGTTGAGATTCCGGTCGAGCATATGGAGCCGGCGACCGCGGCAGCGGCGGTCGAAACAGGACACGACGGAACCGGCCAGCCAGAAGTCCACACGGCCGAAACCCAGCAATCAAACAATCAGCATTCAAACAATCAGCATTCAGAGATTCAGCAGTCAGACAAGCAGAGTTTAGAAACTCAGTTTTCGGAGCGCCGCGCTGCAGACACGCCAGCGGCGACTGCGAACGTGGTGGATACCGCGCTGCTGGCGCAGGAAGCCGCTCCCGTAGACAGAGGCGACGAGCCAGGATTCGCGGCGGCTGCGAGTGTGGCTGAGACTGAGAGTGCCGCGCGGGAAAATTCTGAAGCGAAGCCAGTTGGGGGCGTCACGGTTGCAGAATCCAAGACGAACGCAACCGAGGAGACAGCCGGGGCGGACGCAGTTGCGGCGAAGGAATCCCAGCCCGAAGCATCGAAGACGCAAGACTCGAATGTTGCAGCGTTGCCGGCGGAGATCGCTGTGCAATCGGTCGAGGTTGCGGCGAACTTGCAACCGATGGCGGCTGCAGAGGAGCCGGCGCCTAGCGATGATGAACTGGCGCAGGCGTTGCGCTTGCTGACACCTGCAACCGGGCAGGCGGATGCTGCACCATCGCAAAACACGGTTGCATCACACGAAACTCCGTCGCACGAAACTATGGCGAACGGGACTCTGGCGGCGGCCGGGCAGTTGCTGGCGGAAGAAGTGGCGCGCAGCGCGACGGCTGGTGCGCGGTGGGTAGCGGAGCCCGCGGCGTTGAGCGCGGAGGAAGCGGCGATATCGCTGGAAGCAGAAATGTTCCGCACCTTCGCCGACATGCATGCGGCAACTTTGGGCAGCGAAACGGAACCGGTGAGGCTCACGGCAGTATCCGCGATCGCGGCCGCGGTTGAGAGCCGACTGGCAGCCTTAGAGATGGGGGCCAGCGCAAAAGCTTTGTCGGAGCGTGGAACGGAGCTTTCTGTTTCCGGCGCACCGCCGGCGGCAGGCGTGGCAGGTTCCGACCAGCCAGGCTCGGATCATAACGTTGGAGAAGCCACATCCGCGGCAACGTCGGCCGGGAAGGCATCGGCGGAGCCGGTGGCGGCGGTTTCGACCGAGGCGAGTGCGGCGGCCGCTGAGAAGGAAACAGAGAAGCTCAGCGATTCGCCATCCGCCATCGACGTTGCGTCAACCCAGGCGGAGCCAGCAGAAGCAGAGAAGACCGCGGCGGCGACGCCCGAAGCCGAACCGACAGATTCGGCTGCAAAGGCTCCGGAGGAAGCGCCAGCGGAAGAAGTCGCGGCGGCGACGTTTGCGGATGCCATTGGCCAAAACCTCGTTGACGAGGGTGTGGTTGAGCAGGGTGTGGTTGGGCAAGGTGTAGTTACACAAGGTGTAGTGGAGCAACACGGCGTGGACCCGAACGGAGTTGGTCAGAGCGACGTCAACGCGGTGTCGGAACGGGATGAGCAATCGATCGGCGGGATGACGGCTGCCGCGGCGGTCGCGGACGAAAATTTGGATTCGAGTTCACAGGTTGAGGGGCAGGAAGCCATGGGCAAGGACAAAGACGGAAAAGCGAAAAAAACGAACTGGCATCAGATCCACAGCACACCGACGGGCGCCGCCAAGGACGTAGTGGAAGCGGCGAAAGAGGCCGAAATGGCGGCGGAAGAAGCTCCGAAGGCGATGGCTGCGGCGGCGGCTTCCACGCCCGCGTCTGTAGCGGATGCGAATACGATTGCCAGTATCGTGGACAGCGTCATGGCCGATCTTCGCCCGAAGATCGTGGAAGAAATTGCGAAGAAGCTGGCGGGGAAGTAAGGAAAGCTTTCAGCCGTCAGCTATCAGCTATCAGTGCTCAGGTTTCTCCGGCCTGAGTTAGCGCCACTTTGCTACTAACAGTTTTTGACCCTTCCGGTGTCCGGCCCCTAAAGGGGCATCTAACTTCAAACGACTTGCGGCATCGCTAAAGCGATACCCTGATACGCAACTTAGTTTTTCAGCAGACTGTAACGCCGCAATGCAAGAGGCGCACCGCGGGCGCTAAAGCGCAAACCTGTTTTCAGCGACTTAATGGCACGACCAAGGTCGTGCCCTTCCCTTTTCCCTCCGTTGGCGATGTTTTTCCGCAAGCTGGTGAAGCCGCGCCCTTTCATAGCTTCAAACTGCACCACTACCCTTTCTCCCCCCACTTTTCGGATATGGTAGAGCGGCGTATACTGCTGCCATCCCAGGTTACGAGGAGAATCCGGAGAGAGGATTGTCCAAGGACCGAGCCCACGAATTTTCCAGAAACGGAGATAAGACAATGCGGTATACGACATCGATCAGGATACTAGCAGTAATGGCGGCCATCGCCGTGTTACTGCCGGGCGTGCTGCTGGCGCAGAGTGAGTCGCAGGGCGCCGTCAGCGGGACGGTGAGAGACTCGAGGGGCGCGGTCGTTCCCAACATAACTGTGAAGCTGAATAGTTTGGATCGAGGCGTGACGCGTGAGACCAAAACTGATGCGCAAGGTGCTTTTCTGTTTCCGATGACCGAGTTAGGTTCGTACCAAGTGGAAATCAATGTTCCCGGAGTGGGGTCGTATCTGGGAAGCGTTGCGGTTACTGGAGGGAACATAACCGAGGTGGTGGCGAAGCTGCGCGGGGCGATGACGGCTGGGGGAGGCGGGGCTGCGAAGAGAACGCAGTTCCTGATTGGGGGAACTCTGGCGGTGGCGCTCGACTCCAGGAAAATGAAGGCGGGCGAAGAAGTGGTGATGAAGACGATTGGCGACGAGCACCGTTCAGATGGAACGGTGATTCCGCACGGGACGAAGGTCATTGGCCACGTAACCGAGGCGAAGGCGCGAGCGGGGGGCGATCCGGAGTCGTCGCTCGGAATTGCATTTGACAGGGTGGAACTGAAAGACGGAAAGACGCTGGCGATCGCTGGCGTGATCTGGGCGGTGGGGCCGGCGCCGGAACCGAAAAGCGGAGGCGGCGTTGATTACGGTTTCTTTGGCCTGATTCAAGCCGTTGAGCACACACAAGCGGGAACTCAGTGGCCAGCGACGCCGGGGTTGAATGGGGATTCCGCCGGAGTGGTGGGGATCAAGGGCCTGGAACTCAGTTCGGATGGCGTGCTCAAATCCGGCGACAAAACCGTCAAGCTGGATTTCGGATCGCAGATCATACTTAGAGCACAGTTCGGTGGCGGGAATTAATTGTAAGACGGCTTCGTCGGTTGAGTGAGCCAAAGAATTTTGAAACACGAGGATTCGACAATGCGATTCACGAAATTGATCAGAATACTGGCAGTAATGGCGGCAATGGCCGTTTTGCTGCCGGGCGTGCTGCTGGCGCAGAGTTTGACACAGGGCGCCATCAACGGGACGGTGACAGACAAAACGGGCGCGGTTGTTCCTAACATCACGGTCAAGCTGAATAGCTTGGATCGAGGTTTCACGCGCGAAACCAAAACCAATGCGCAAGGTGTTTTCCAATTTCCGCTGGTCGACTTAGGTTCCTACGAGGTTGAAGTCAATGTCCTGGGACTTGGGGGATACGTAGGTAGGGTCGCGGTTACGGGAGGGCACACGACCGACGTGGTGGCGAAGCTTGGCATGGCGGGAGCGGCGGTTGAGGGCGCGGGTACGATCCATATCGGAGGCGGTGGTTCGACGACAATGCAGTTTCTGATTGGTGGAACTCTTGCGGCGTCAGTGGACTCGAAGAGAAAGAAGGCGGGCGAAGAGGTGGTCGTGAAGACCGTCGGCGATATGCATCTGTCAGACGGAACGGTCATTCCGCACGGGGCGAAGGTCATCGGACACATCACCGAAGCGAAAGCGCGATCGGGAGGCGATCCGCAGTCGTCGCTTGGAATTGTGTTTGACAAGGTGGAACTGAAGGACAAGACGCTGGCCATCACCGCTGTGATCCGGGCGGTGGGACCGCCGCAGGAAACGCAGGGCGGAGGCGGCGGGGTTGGTTATAGCGGGTTGAACCAAACCCTTGAGCACGCTACTTCTGGAACTAACTGGGGAGCGACGCAAAGCCTGAATGGGGATTCCGTGGGAGTGGTGGGGATCAAGGGCCTCGAACTCAGCTCGGATGGCGTGCTTAAGTCGGGAGATAAAACTATCAAGTTGGATTCCGGATCCCAACTCATACTTAAGGGTCAGTTAGGCGCCGGGAGCTAACTGCGGGCTGGCTATGCGCTTGTATGCTAACAGGGCTCGGAAAAAGTCGACGGCCATGTAAGAAGCGCACCTCAGGCGCTGAAGCGCGGGTACATTTTCGGGGGCTTAGCGGCACGCGTAAACTCGTGCCCTTCCCGTTCTTGCTCGTGCGAGGATTACAGGTGGCGCCGGACGGGGCAAGCCCCGTCTCTACACGAGTTTTTCAGCACTTGTAAACTCGGGGCCTTGCCGTTTCTCGGTCACACCCGAAATGAAATTGCTTCCCGAAAAAGAACTGTTGTCTCAATCTTTATCCTGGCTGTGAAAGCGATTCGCTTCCTGCGGTGAAAGCGGTTGCAGTTGCATTTGGCAATGCTCTTTTTGCGCTGACCTCATTGAGCTGAGGAAATACCGGTCGGCGTGCTGTGATCCTCTGTGCTTTCTATCGCTCACGATCTTTTCGATTGGCTAATCGGAGTCTGTGGCGCGCGCATTGCGGTAGCCAGTGAGTGCCAATCCAAACGGAGATAACTGGCTGTTTGATTGCGCTCTATCGTTTTTATCACTCTTCTCACTTCGTGCGTTATTTGTCTGCTATTCCGCTGAAGGTGAGAGAGGTCCGACCAAAAACAAACCAAGTAACCGGGAGTAACGTCACCTTATGAAGAAATTACAGATCTTGATCGCGCTTGTGTGTTTCGGCCTGCTGGCTGGTTACTCGGCTCGGTTAGCGGAACGGGCAGCGTGGTGGTCGAATCGTCGCCGCTAATCTCGGTGCAGATAACTCCGGCTAGCGCTACGGTGGCGGAGCAAACCGCGGTACAATTCAACGCCATCGGCACGTTTGCGGACGGCAGTACGCAGAACCTTACCAATTCGGTGTCGTGGACTTCGTCTCCGCTGTCGGTGGCGACGGTGAGCGACACGGCGGGAACGAGCGGATTGGCTAGCGGAATCGCTCCTGGCACAGCCACGATCACAGCACTGTTTGCGGGCGAGGTGGGGACAGCATCGTTGACCGTGACCAATGCCGAACTGACTTCCATCACGATCACACCGAGCGATGCCAGCATAGCTCTGGGCGGTTCGCAGCAGTTCACTGCTATGGGCAATTTCAGCGACGGCAGCTCGGAGGACCTCACAGCACAGGTAACGTGGTCGTCTTCTAGCGTGAACGTTGCTGCCATCGACGCTCGAGGGCTCGCGAATGCCTCGGGGACCGGAACCACTACGATCACGGGCAGCATGAACGGAGTTACTGGGACTACTGCGTTGACGGTTTACTAGACTGCTCATGGGCGCTGCTCGGGTGTCGACGGTTGGGTGGGGCCACTTCTCGAAAAGCGCGAGAAGTGGCGCACTCTCGGGTGTTTCTCTGCCGGCGATTCCCGCGCGTGTTTGACGGGGTTATACGCACTGAGGGGAAAATGCTACACCCTACCCCAGGGGGGTATGGGGGCCGGGGCGCGCGAGCGAGCGAGGTGGGGTGAGAGGATTGAGCAATCCTGGGCATGCAGTCAGAGAGAGGTTGATAATGTGTGCGATTATGTTTTTGCGAAGGAGTGGCATACGAACCATTGAAAGACTGGCGCCGACCCGGTGCCATGGGCTGAGCTCGCTGCTGGATCACGACAGCAGGCCATGCTCACGCAGTTTCCGGTACAAATTCCGCTCGCTGATTCCGAGAATCCTGGCTGCCTTTCCGCGGTGACCCTTGCTGGCTTCGATCGCCAATCGGATGTGCGTGAGCTCCGCTTCTTCGAGCGTCGGCAGCGGGGAGTCCGGTGCTAAAGGATTGGCGGGAAGAGGAGGCTTCGAATTCCGCAAGGAGGCGGGGAGGTGCTCCGGCAGAACGAGCGGGCCCTCACAGAACACCAGGGCTGCTTCGACCACGTGCAGGAGCTCGCGCACATTTCCGGGCCAGTTGTGCCGACGCAGCAGTTGCAGGGCTGCTTCGCCGATTTGTTTGCTGGAACCGAAGCGCTCGTTGAGCACGGTCACGAAGTGTTGTGCCAGCAAGTCCACGTCGGCCCCTCGGGCGCGCAGGGGCGGCACCTCCAACGTGATCGTGCTCAGGCGATAAAACAGATCCTCGCGGAAAAGGCCCTGTCGCACCATTGCGGATACGTCGCGATTGGTCGCGGTCAGAATTCGGACATCCACATGAATTTCCCGGGTGCTGCCCACGTGGCGGAACGTGGAGGTGTCGAGCACGCGCAGCAGCTTGGTCTGCGTCGCGGGGCTGACCTCCCCGATTTCGTCGAGGAAAATCGTTCCCCCATTGGCGACTTCGAACAATCCGGGCTTGGCGCGGTCCGCTCCGGTGAATGCGCCACGCTCGTGGCCGAACAATTCGCTCTGAAGCAGGCTTTCTTGCAGCGCGGCGCACTCGACCACCACGAACGGGCGCAAGCGGCGGGAACTGCGCGCGTGAATCAGCTTGGCCACTCTTTCCTTTCCGGCACCCGTCTCGCCGGTGATAAGCACGGTCGAATCGCTGGGCGCCACTCGCCAGTATCCCAGCGAACATCCTCTGTGATTCTGGTCCTTGCGGCTCGGTGCTTCCCGAGTTACCTTTTTATTCGTGTTTCCAGTCGTCTGAGGAATGCCATTGTGTTTTTTCCATATAAGAGGTCTGCACTAAGTTTCGCGATTGAGGTACTTCTGCTTTGCACAGCTCTTGTTTCAGCCTTCGCAGCTAGTGGCAGCGAACCTGAGGAGACACGTTTTTCGCCCGATGCGGTTGCCTTGTATCAGCGTGTGTCGCAAGTCGCTCCTGCAGCGGGCGCCGATGTGCTTTTTCTCGATGACGAAGAAACTGTGGTCTTCGATACTGCAGGGCAGGCCGTCCATTCGCGGTACTTTCTGTACAAGATCCTTACGCAGAAGGGTGCCGATGGTTGGGGCGATATCTCTTCCTACTGGGAGCCCTGGCATGAAGAACGCCCTACTTTGCGGGCACGAGTGATAACCTCAGACGGCGCGGTTCATGCTCTCGACGGAAACACAGTCACGGATAGCCCGGCGAAAGAGAGCGCGGATCATACGTTCAGCGATCGTCGCGTGATGAGGGCCCCGCTTCCTGCCGTTGCACCGGGATCGCTGGTCGAGGAAGAACAGGTCTCCACCGACAACGCACCCCTTTTTGGTGCGGGGACCGTGGAGCGCTTCTACTTCGGCTCGTCCGTAGCGGTGCAACATACTCGTTTAATACTCGATGCCCCTTCGGCTCTTCCGCTTCGTTACGGTATCCATTTACTTCCTGATCTGAAGCCGCAGCGAAACGAAGCAGAGGGGCGGGTGCGCATCACCTTCGACTATGGTTTGATAAACACAATCGACGATGTTGAAGCCGAACTGCCCAGTGATATACCTGCCTATCCGAGCATTACTTTTTCTACCGGCGATGCGTGGCACCAAGTCGCCGAGGAATACGGAAAGATCGTCGACAAACAAATATCGGGTGTGGACCTAAAATATCTCGTCGGCAAGTTAATCGCGGGGAAGGTTTCGCGTGACGAGAAAGCAGCCGCCATCCTTGGATACCTCGGAAGGGAAGTTCGCTACACTGGAGTCGAGTTCGGCGAATCTGCGCTGGTTCCGCATCTCCCTAGCGAAACTTTGGCTCGAAAGTATGGTGATTGCAAAGATAAATCTTCGTTGCTGGTGGCGATGTTGCGCGTCGCAAAAATACCCGCATATGTTGCACTCCTCAACGCCGGGAGCCGAGAAGATGTAGCTCCCGACCTCCCCGGTGTGGGCCTGTTTGATCACGCCATTGTTTATGTTCCGGGCAATCCTGACCTCTGGATCGACGCCACCGACGAATATGCCAGGTTGGGTGAGATTCCAAACGGTGATCAGGGGCGTCTCGCGCTCATCGCTCGCCCGGGCGGCGGCGATTCTCTGGTGCGCACTCCCGTCGCTTCGTCGGCAGAAAACGCTCTGATAGAGAAGCGGGAAGTCTATCTCGCGGAAAACGGTCCGGCTCGAATCATAGAAACTTCACAGCCTCACGGAAGCAGCGAGTCCTCGTACCGGCGTTCTTACGCTGACAAACAAAGCAAAGCTGCCAATGACGAACTGACCGAATACGTTAAGTCGCAATACCTAGCGGAGAAGCTTGATCGGATGGATCGTTCCGATCCAACTGACCTTTCGAGACAATTCGAGCTGGTCCTGGAGAGCGATCGCGCCAAGCGTGGCGTTACTGATCTCAACATTGCCGCAGCTGCAATCCGCTTTGAAGGCTTATTCAGCCGTCTTCCTACCGACCTTCGGCAACGCGAAAAAGAAGACGATGCCAAAGCGGATAACGACAGCGGTCAAAAACCCAAGAAGAAACGTACGGCCGACTACCAACTGCCACAAGCGTTTATCACCGAGTGGAACTATTCCATCGTGCCTCCGGCAGGCTTCAGACCAAAACCTCTTCCCGCGAACGCGCAACTCTCACTCGGGCCTTGTACTCTTGTCGAGGAGTTCGCCGCTAACAAGGAAGGTATAGTTCATGCCACCCTGCGATTCGACACTGTAAAGCGACGCCTAACAGTTTCCGAAGCTACTGATTTGCGCAACAAGGTTGTACAACTCATGGCCGGAGAACCCATTCTCATTTATTTTGAGCCCATCGGCCAGACGCTCGTCAGCCAAGGCAAGGTGCGCGAAGCCCTGCAGTCCTATCGCGACTTGATCGCCCTTCATCCAAAAGAACCGGTTCACCATTTGCAGATTGCAGAGGTCCTTCTCACCGCGGGACTCGGCGAGGCAGCCCGGGCGGAGGCGCAGGCTGCGGTCAAACTCGACCCGACATCTGCATTGGCCGAAAAGACGCTCGCCGATATCCTGGAATACGACTCGGTAGGACGCAAGTTTCGGCCGGGTAGCGACTACGCGGGAGCCGAAGCCGCCCTTCGGGTCGCCGAAAAGCTCGACCCCGATGACAAAGCGACGGTTGCGAACCTCGCCCTTCTTCTGGAACACAACCGCTGGGGAGTGCGTTATGGTCCAGGGGCTAAACTGAAGGATGCTGTCACCGAATACCGTAAGCTCACCGTCGAGAAGCTTGCGGAACTAAGTCTGCAGACCAACCTTGCCTATGCGCTGTTATATGCCGGGGAATTCTCGGAGGCCGAGAAAAATGCTAAGACCTTGAATCCTCAGCCAACCGCCTTGATTGTCGCATGTGAAGCCGTCCTCAACGGTTCCGAAGCTGGCCTCGCTGAGGCCAAGAAGCGCACAGGCGGGGAAGAACAATTTAAGCAAATTGCGAAAACGGCGGGAGAGATGCTGGTGAATCTCCGGAAGTATTCCCTTGCCGCCGATTTCGAAGACGCGGGAGCGTCGGGAAATGACGCATCCGACACGGCCGCCTTCGCTGCCCTTTATCGTAAAACCCAACCTCACGAGCAGATGGTTTTCTCCGACGATCCTGATGACGCAGCTTTGCGCTTTCAACTGCTGATAGAGGATCCCGATCTGACCCTCGAACAGTTGCGCTCCATGAGCAGCCGCAACGGCAAAACCGGCTTGGCCACTCAGGATGTGTTGGAGCAGTTTGTCAAAGAAGACAAAGCCACACGGAGCGACAAAGCCCGCAAAAGTCAGATTGCAGACGTCGGAGTCGATATCTCCCTTACAAGGGCTCAACCCAGGGCGCAGGGAGATGATGCGGCGGGATACAAGGTCTTGCTGTGGGGCTCCGCGAGCTACAAGAGTGCCGTATACGTCGTTAAGGAAGACGGCCACTACAAGGTGTTGGCCACTTCCCCAATCCCCGCTGCTATTGGTTTGGAAGTTCTGGACCGTATAACCGCCAACAATGTCGCCGGGGCTCGCGTGCTCCTTGACTGGCTGCGGGAGGATTCGCATCTCGCGGGTGGCGATGACCCACTGTCGGGTGCGCCCTTTCCACGCTTTTGGACTAAGGGAAAAGATGCCGACGCCGCCACAATGAAGCTAGCAGCTGCCTCAATTTTGACGGAATCCAAATCGACGGCAGCGCAGGGTTTGGCCATCCTAGAAACAGCCAGGAACTCCGCTCGCAACGATGCAGAAAAGGTGAACATCGCACTCGCCTTGTTTTACGGCTACAGTAAGCTGGATGAGTACGACAAAGCGCTCGCCGTTTGCGCGGATCTAGCCCGACAATACCCCGAGTCAGAACGGATGTTTCTTGGCCAGTCGTTCGACTTACGAGCATTAGGTCGATTCGAAGACGCTGACAGACTCGCTGCAGAACGGCTGAAACGTATTCCTGGCGATTTGGCTGCTATGCGGGCTCTGGTTTATAACGCAACGGTCAGCGGAGATCATGTCAAGGCGCATGCTCTTGGCCAAGATATTGCCACCTCAGGAAGAGCCGAGCCCCAAGATCTGAACGGAATTGCCTGGACCGCACTTTTCACCGGGAAGGTCGACGCCGCTGATGTCGACGACGCTCTCAAAGGCGCTCAGTTGAGTAACAACGCTCCTAGCATCTTGCACACATTAGGTTGCCTCTACGCTGAGGTTGGAAGGACCAAAGAGGCGCGCGAAGTGCTTGTACAGGCGATGGACCTGATGAATCTCGACGAACCGAACCCCGACTACTGGTATGCCTTCGGTCGTATCGCGGAACAGTATGGACAACGCGATGCAGCTATTGCCAATTATGAGCGGGTAACAAAGCCGGAAAAGGCATTCCTAGTCCCTGGTTCGTCCTATTCCTTAGCGCAACACCGCTTACAAGCGATGCGTAGCGAAAAGCAGTAGTGCTAATAACACGTTCATGGAAGCGCTCCCGCGCACCCCGCCGCTCGCGCGCCACGTGAAAACATTAAAGTTGTTTTGGAAGTCGGATCGCGCGCGGATCGTTTTCAAACCAATTTCACGACCAAGCACGCGAAAATACAAGCCTTCGGTGATGCTAGAACGCAACGCGCACTACACGCCGCACGAAATCTCGCGTGTCCGCCGCGAAAAGCGCTCCGCGCACACATCGCGGCAATGCTAAAACGTGCAGGCTGAAGTGAAAGTGGATTGGAAGCACTCCTGCTCACGCTCGCCACAGCCCGGCCCAGCGCAGCCCCGCCCCACTCGCTAGCGAGCGCGCCCCGGCCAACCCCAAACCCCGAAACAGGTTAATTGTTACTACTTGGTAACGAGGGCAGTTTCAAAACGCTCTACCTCCTATCCCCGCGCGTGTTTGACCCTTCTTTTCTTGCGCCTGTAAGATCGAAGATTCCCTGCTGCTCTCGGAAGACTGCCGAGCTTTGCTCGGCTGGGCAGGCTGGAGCTGCACACATATCATGCCTCACGAATTGCCTAAAGCTTACGAACCGGGCGCTATTGAAACGCGCTGGGCGGAATATTGGGTCCGGGAAAAACTGTTTCATGTCGAAACACCGGCTTTGCAATCCCATCAATCGGATCGGATTGACGGCGACGGCAGCGGGCGGGGGCGCCCGCTCCACACTAGCGATGCTCGTCCCGTGTTTACTTTGCTGTTGCCGCCTCCTAATGTTACGGGGCGGCTGCATATGGGGCACATGCTTAACCAGACGCAGATGGATATGCTCGTGCGCTGGCATCGCATGCGCGGGTTTATCACGCTCTGGCTGCCGGGGACGGATCATGCCGGGATCGCTACGCAGATGATGGTGGAGCGGCAACTGGCGAAAGAAGGCAAGAAGCGGCGCGACATGGGGCGGGAGAAATTTGTGGAGCGCGTTTGGGAATGGAAACGCGAGTATGGCGGCGCCATTCTTGACCAGATGAAGCGGCTGGGCGCTTCGGTCGATTGGGGACGCGAGTACTTCACCATGGATGAGAACCTTTCGCGGGCGGTGCGTGAGGTGTTTGTCCGGCTGTATGAGGAGGGGCTGATTTATCGCGGGAAGTACATTGTCAATTGGTGTCCGCGATGCGAGACGGCGATTTCGGATCTTGAGGTGAAGCACGAGGATGTGGCGGGGAAGCTTTGGGAGATTCGGTATCCCGTGGTTGGAACGAACGAATTTATTACTGTGGCTACTACCCGGCCGGAGACCATGCTCGGCGATAGTGCGGTTGCGGTGAATGCTGCCGATGAACGGTATACGCATCTGCATGGCCGGAGCGTGTTGCTGCCTTTGATGTCGCGGGAGATTCCTATCATCCTCGATGAGATTGCTAAGCCGGAGTTTGGGACGGGGGCGGTGAAGATTACTCCGGCACATGATCCTAATGATTTTGAGGCGGGGAAACGGCACAACCTGCCGCAGATTGACGTGATGGATCTGCACGCTCGCATGAACGAGAATGCGGGGCCATATAAAGGACTGGATCGTTACGCGGCTCGCGAGGCGGTGCTGGCGGATTTGAAGGAGCAGGGATTTCTGGTGGCCGAGAAGGATTACACGGTGCCGCTGGGGAAGTGCGACCGGTGCGGGACGGTGGTCGAGCCTCGTCTGTCGGAACAGTGGTTCGTGAAGATTGCTTCTTTGGCTAAGAAGGCGATTGCGGCGGTGGAGTCGGGCGAGATCACGATTACTCCCGAGAACTATAAGCAGATTTATTTGAACTGGATGAATAACATCCACGATTGGACGATCTCGCGGCAACTGTGGTGGGGACATCGGATTCCGGTTTGGCATTGCCTTGATTGCCAGAATAAAGATTGCGGCGAGCCGATTGTGGCTCGGGAGACGCCGGTGCGGTGTCCGAAGTGCGGCTCCGCTAAGCTGGAGCAGGATACGGACGTGCTCGATACCTGGTTTTCTTCGGGGCTGCTTCCGTTTACTACTTTGGGATGGCCGGAAAAGACTCGCGACTTGGAAGTGTTTTATCCGACTACTTTGCTGATTACTGCTTATGAAATTTTGTTTTTCTGGGTCGCACGCATGATTATGTTTGGCTGCCACTTTATGGAGGGACACGCGCAGGATCCGGCGATCAAGAAGGCTAGCGGGTGGGCGGAGAAGAAGAACGACAGCGTTCCGTTTCGCAATGTTTATATTCATTCGCTGGTGCGCGATGCGGAGCGGCAGAAGATGTCTAAGACCAAGGGGAACGTGCTGGATCCGATTGAGGTGATTGCGCAGTACGGGACCGATGCTACGCGATTTACTTTGGCGGCTATGGCGGCTCCGGGGACGGATATTGCGTTTAGCGAGAGCAGGACGGCGGGGTATCGGAATTTTGCTAATAAGATTTGGAACGCGGCTCGATTCATGTTTATGAACTTGGATCGGATCGACTCCGGCCTGCGGCCCGGGACGGCCGAGGGCGGCCGTCCCTACGTGGGAGTTGCTGGGGTTCAGACTTCTACTCTTGAGGATCGGTGGATTCTTTCTCGGTTTAATCGCGCGGCTGCGGATGTTAACGCTTCTTTGCAGACTTATCGGTTTGATGAGGCGGCTACCCGCATCTACGATTTCTTTTGGGGGGATTTTTGCGACTGGTACATTGAGCTGATTAAGCCTCGGCTCAACTTCGAGGAAGGTGCGGACAGGGCGGCGGCTCGGGTTGCTTGCTCGAATCTGGTTAATCTGTTTGACGCTTCTTTGCGGCTGCTGCATCCGGTGATGCCGTTTATTACGGAGGAAATCTGGCACGCTATTTATGATGGCGCGCCTCCGCTGAAGTCGATTGCTTTCGCGGCTTATCCTTCGGCGGATGAGAAGCAGATTGATTTGGCTGCGGAGACGGAGATGGCGATTCTGCAGGATTTGATTGTCAGCGTGCGCAATCTGCGGGCGGAATTGAAAGTCGAGCCTAAGGTCAAAGTTCCGATCGAGGTGTTTGCTCATGAACCGTCGATTCGGGCGATGCTTGAGAAAAATCTGGGGGCGGTGCTGCTGGATCGTCCGGCCAATGTGGAGACGATCATGTTTGTGGAACGGTCGCTGGCGAATTTGCCGGGGGCGCGCAGCACTTCGCGATTTGATGTGCACGCGATCTATGAGAAAAAGATTGACGTGGCGGCTGAGCGGGAGCGGCTTACTAAGGAACTCGAGAAGATTGAGAAGCAGTTGGCGGGGGCGCAGACTCGGCTGGGCGACTCTCAGTTTTTGAGCAAGGCTCCGGCGCATGTGGTGGAGGGATTGCGCAAGCAGGTCGAGGAAGCGACGATTTTGCGGGAGAAGATCGTTGGCCAGTTGAAGGAGTTAGGCTGAACATGCTTGCCGGCTTGCGGGATAGGATGTTGGAGAGATAGGGGTCCTTCGACTGCGCAATGTCACCCGCTTCGCGGGCGACGTTGCTCCGCTCAGGATGACATAACCCTGGTTTTATGGATTGGAATTCACGACGGATTACCGCGATTATCGAGAACGCGCTTAACGAAGATCGGGCTACTCGCGATGCTACCAGCTATGCCTGTATCGATCCCAACCAGCGCGCGGCGGCTACGATTGTTGCCAAGCAGGAGTGCATTCTGGCGGGCCTGGGATGCGTGCCGCGGATTCTTGATGTTTATGCGGCGCTGGATGGGGCGGTTACTTCGCATTACGAGGTGACTAGCCATCCTTCGATTTTTGATGGCGTCCGGGCGAAGGCGGGGCAGCAGATCGCGGTGATTCGGCATAATGCGCGGGTGCTTCTTTCTTGTGAGCGGGTGATTTTGAATTTTTTGCAGCGCATGGCCGGGATTGCTACAACCACGCGCAAGTTTGTGGATGCGGTCGAGGGCACGCACGTGCGCATTCT
Source organism: uncultured Acidobacteriaceae bacterium (assembly GCA_963785265.1). Classification (GTDB taxonomy): domain Bacteria; phylum Acidobacteriota; class Terriglobia; order Terriglobales; family Acidobacteriaceae; genus Acidiflorens. Next base: position 506,520 of record CAWAUN010000003.1, read on the forward strand.
CGATACGCGGAAGACGGCTCCGGGGTTGCGCGTGATTGATAAATACGCGGTGCGCTGCGGGGGCGGACAGAATCATCGGCTGGATCTTTCGGACGGCGTGCTGATCAAGAACAATCACATTGCATTGGCGGGGAGCGCGGGGCTGGCTTTGGAGCGCGCAATTCACAACCGACGGGGGCGGCAGCCGATCGAGATTGAAGTACGGTCGCTCGAAGAACTGCAGCAGGCGCTGGAGCATGGGGCGGAGGCGATTCTGCTCGACAATGTTAGCGTGGAGACGGTGCGGAAGGCGGTTGAGATTTGTTCGCGGCATTCGCGACGGATTCCGCTGGAGTGCGCGGGCGGGATTAACCTCGAGAATGTGCGGTCTTATGCGGAGACGGGCGTCGACTTTATCTCGGTCGGGGCGCTTACGCATTCGTCTACGGCGGTGGATATGAGTATGAGAGTGGCTCCGGCTTAGAGGTGTGGTCGTTGGTCGTTTGTCGTTGGTCGTTCGGAGAGCGCCTTGTTTCGCGGGGTTGATTGCCAGCGACTATCGACTAACGACTGACGACCGTCTCACAACTGTTTATAATCCCTGCATCGCAACTCCCACAAAAACTCGCAGCTTGCCTTCGGTGCATAAGGCTACCGATGTTCGGCTGGGGCGGATCGTCCGGCTGCTTATTAGCCACGCTACCGTGGTTGTCAGTGGCACTAAGGTTGCGGAGGAGTTGGGAACTAGCCGGTCGGAAGTTTGGCGGCTGATTCAGCAACTGCGGGCGTTGGGTGTCGATGTCGCGGGACATCCGGCTACGGGATATCAGCTGCGGGCGGTTCCGGATTTGCTGCTGCCGGAGATGCTGGCTCCGTCGTTGAAGGGGACCATCTTTGGAGGGGTTGGAACGCGTGGCCCTCAGGGGCTAAAGCCCGCGTCTCTCGAGACCGCCGACGGCACGGCTGAAGCCGTGCCCTACCCAAAACCGGGTCGCGAAACCAGCGGTAGACAGATTCATCATTATTACAAGATCGGCTCGACGAATTCGGAGGCGATGCTCGCGGCGGCGGAGGGCGCGCCGGAAGGCAGCGTGTTTCTTGCCGAGGAACAATTGGCTGGACGCGGACGCGGCGCGCATTCCTGGCATTCGGCGCGGTCGACGGGGATTTACTGCTCGGTGATTTTGCGGCCGGCTATGCCGCCTTCGGAGGCGCTGATATTTTCGCTGGCGGCGGGGCTGGCGGTGCGCGCGGCGGTTGGGGAGATTGCTCCGCAACTTTTGGTCGATCTGAAATGGCCTAACGATTTGCTGCTGGGCGGCAAGAAGTTCTGCGGCATACTCACGGAGATGAATGCCGAGGCTACGCGGGTGCGTTATCTGGTGGTTGGGATGGGGATCAATGTGAACCAGGTTCGGTTTCCGGCGGAGCTGCGGGAGATTGCTACTTCGCTGCGGATTGAAACGGGGACGGAGTGGTCGCGGGTGGAACTGTGCGCCGCTCTGCTGAAAGCGCTTGACCGGGAGTATCGCAGGCTGGCGGAAGATGCGGGGGCGCACGATGCGATTCTGCGGCGGTTTGCGGAAAACTCTTCATCGGTGCGCGGTGCTAAAGTGACGATCGAGGAGAATGGCGGACTGGCGGGCGTTACAGAGGGATTGGATGAGCGCGGATTTTTACGCGTGCGCGCGGCGAACGGGTTGCGGACGGTGGTTAGCGGAACGGTGAGAATCATTTCTAATTTGTGATTTGTAATTTGTAATTTAAAATCAGGAGCTTTTCCAATTACAAATTACAAATCACCAATTACAAATTCTCTATGCTTCTAGTCATTGATGTCGGAAATACTAATACGGTGTTGGGCGTTTTTGAGAAGGTGGCGCATCGTCCGGGGGAAGATGTGACCTCGGAGGCGGCGCGTTATGAGCGGTTGGTCGCGAATTGGCGCGTCGGGTCGCATCTGGGGCGGACGGTTGACGAGTATGGAGTGATCTTCCGCAATCTTTTCTCCATGGAGAGTCTGGAAGTTTCGGATGTGGATGGGATCGTGATTTCTTCAGTGGTGCCGCCGCTTGATTCGGTGCTGCGGCAGGTTTGCGAACGCTATTTCAATGTCAAGCCGCTGTTCATTGAGCCGGGCGTGAAGACGGGGATGCCGGTGCTTTATGAGAATCCCGCGGAAGTAGGCGCGGACCGGATTGTGAATGCAGTGGCTGCGTTTGAGAAATATGGCGGGCCTTGCGTGATTGTGGACTTTGGCACGGCTACTACTTTTGACTGCGTTTCGAAAAAGGGTGAGTACATGGGCGGCGTGATTTGCCCGGGGATTGGGATTTCGGCGGACGCGCTGTTTCAGCGGACGGCGCGGCTGCCGCGGGTGGAGATTCGCAAGCCGGCGCGGGTGATTGGATCGAACACGGTGGGGAGTTTGCAGTCTGGACTTTATTACGGATATCTCGGGCTGGTCGACGGGATTCTGGAGCGGCTGCTGGATGAACTGGGCGCGGACACTCGCGTGATTGCTACCGGCGGCCTGGGATCGCTGATTGGCACGGCTTCGGGCTTTATCAAGGATGTGGATGAGTTTTTGACTTTGGAGGGGCTGCGCATTATATGGGATCGGAACCAGGTGTCGAGCTTTCGGCGCGAAGGGGCGGCTAAGGCGCAAAAATCGCTGGCTCCGACGAAGGGCGTGGGTGGCGATGCGAAACCTTGGCCCTCGCCCAAGGGGGCTAAATCGCGGTAAGCGGATTGCCTTTCTGAATCACTTAACATCTCATCTACGAGTTGGTCGCCCGCATTCGTCGCGAAGGCGCCGACTCGGTTCGCCGCTCAACGGCGTATCTCGACCCATTCGCGGCGTTTTGCCTTGGCACGGTGGGATGCACTTTCGCGTGAAAAATCTGCTACCATCACTGTTCGGTGAGGTAACCATGCCCCAATACGTAATCGAGCGGGAAATCCCAGGCGCAGGCAATTTGTCTGATGCGGAACTGCAGGCAGTGGCCAGAAAGTCGGTAGGCGTGCTGAAGGATATGGGACCGGAAATCAAATGGCTCCACTCCTACGTCACCGGGGATAAGGTTTATTGTGTGTACCTAGCGCCGGACGAGGAAACGGTTCGCGAACACGCGCGCCGCGGAGGTTTTCCGGCGAATCGCATCTCGGCAGTGCGGCGCCTGATCGATCCCAGCACTGCAAATTGACTTAAGCAGAGTTTCGAGCCTGAGGACCTGATTCCGCGTCGCAGTTAAGCGCCTCGTGGACGGCTTGCTCAATCGGCATCGCCCAACCTTCCATCCACGCCGTTCCTGCAGCATTGCCCAGCGTTCGGCGCGCAAATTCCAGGGCCTTCTCAAGCCTGGGTTGCCCGGCGGGCGTGAGCGGAGCGCCCAATCTTTGCCGAAGCGCGGCGGCGGCTCCTGCCAAGTGCAGCGATAACTCGGCGTTCGATTGCGCCGCAGCACTTACGGCGAGACATTCGAGCGCCCTCGCGATGCCGCGTTTGTGACCCAACTCTTGAAACACCTTGATGCTTTCGCCGTAAAGGCGACGAGCCTCCGAGTTGTTACCCTGATCGCAGCTTAGACTTGCCAAATCAGAGAGGGTGCTGGCAATTCCCCAGCTGTCACGCAGCCGGCGAAACTCCGACAGACTCTGTTCGCAAAATGAACGAGCAGCCACGAAGTCCGCTTTTTCCCGCGCGACGTCGCCCTGGTAGTTCAACGTCCAGGCGGCACCGGCGACATCCCCAACCTGACGAAAGATCGTAAGACACTCCTCGTAAAGAGAGAATGCGCGCTCATACTCGCCCTGCAACTTCATCACGCTGGCGAGATTGCTGAGGGCTCGGGCGAAGTCAGCGGGATCGCCCAGGTCTTTCCATATCGCGACGCAGCGCTCGAAGAGTGCGGATGCGGCGGCGATTTCGCCACGATCACGAGTAATGACGGCCAAAGCGTTCAGTGCGACGGCAACGCCGCGATTGTCGTTCAGCTCAAGACAGGTTTCGAGGCTGTCTTCGAACATCTGCTGAGCAGGGGCGTAATCGCCCTGCTCGCTGGCCAGAACTGCACCAGCAAACAGAAGGCGCGCGCGAAGCTTGGGACGAGCCTCGGTCCCTTCCAACGCCAGGACCCTGGCGATGGCGTCCCGACCCTCCGTTAGATGTTCCCGTGTTTCCCAGAAGCGGAACAGGGCGGTACCAAGACGAAGGCCCCAGTCGGCATCCCCAGTCTTGATCAGAAAATCGAGCGCGACGCGGAAGTTGTCGTGCTCAACTTCAAAACGGTCGAGCCATTCGGGGTGAGCGGCTATGTCCTCGGCACCCTCTTCGGCAAGAACGAGGTAATAAGCAGCATGGGCCCGACGGGTCGCAGATTCATCGTCGCTCTCGGCGAGGCGTTCGAGAGCGTACTCCCGGAGGGTCGAGAGTATGCGGAACCGGGTTTCTGTATCCGCCTGCTCCACCTGCTGTGCCAAGCTCTTGTCGACCATCGAAGCCATGCCGTCGAGTACGTCGAGGCCGAGGTCGCCCTTGGTGTCGCACACGGCTTCCACGGCTTCCAGCGTGCATCCACCGGCAAATACGGAGAGCCTCCGGAACAGAGTTTGCTCGGCGGCATTGAGGAGACCGTAGCTCCAGTCGACGGTGCCGCGAAGAGTTTGTTGCCGGCTCGGCAGGTCGCGAGCACCGCCGGTCAACAGGTTCAGACGGCCTTCGAGACGAGCCAGCATGGCGGACGGCGAAAGCAGTTTGATGCGGGCCGCAGCCAGTTCAATAGCGAGGGGCAGACCGTCCAAGCGAGCGCAAATGGCCGCCACCACGGGGGCGTTTTCCTTGGTCAATGCGAATTCGTGCTTCACAGCCTTTGCGCGTGCCACAAAGAGCGCGATCGCTGGAAGACAGGAAAGCACTTCCAGAGGCGGAATGGACCTGGGGTCGGCGAGCGCGAGCGGTGGCACGGGAAATTCATGTTCGCCGTAGACATGAAGCGGCGCTTGGCTGGTGACCACGACCTTGAGTTTCGGGCCGGTAGTCAGCAGTTGCGCCACCAGCGGCGCTGCGGAGACGAGGTGCTCGAAGTTGTCGAGCAAGAGGAGCATCGGCTGGCTCAGGCCGCCCACGTACTCTATCAAGCTTTGCTGCGGCGACTTATTTCCCATTTCGCGCACGCCCACTGCTTGCGCGATCGTCGAAGCTATCAAACCACCTTCACCAATCGCTGACAGAGGGACGAAGCACACACCGCCTGGAAACTGGTCGGCGATTTCACCCGCTACCTGCAAGGCGAGCCGCGTCTTCCCGATGCCGCCCGGACCGGTGAGGGTCACAAGCTGTACGTCCACGCGGCTCAGGAGCTGACGGAGACCAGCCGTTTCGTGTTCCCGTCCAAGGAATGCAGTGCGCTGGAGTGGCAGGTTGTTGGGGCGAGGCTCCGATTCGCGGGCAGGCGCATCGGCGAGGCGGTCGCGCACCGCGGCGAGGTCGCGAGCCAAATCTCGGGTGGAAGCATAGCGATCTTTCGGATCCTTGGCCAGGCAGCGCTCCACAATCCAAATGAAAGGAGCCGGCGCCTGAAGCATTCTGGCGCCGAGGCGCTCGGGCTCATCGCGAAGGATTGCCGCCGTCGTTTCCGCATGAGTCTTTTTGCGGAACGCGGGAAGCCCGGTGACCATCTCGTAGAGCACCGATCCGAAGGAAAACTGGTCAGAACGAAAATCGACTTCGCCGCCGGTCGCTTGCTCCGGCGACATGTAGCCCACGGTTCCCATCAACGTTCCATGCTCGGTAACGCTGGTGGTCGCATCCGAATTCTGGGCGTGGTCGAGCTTACGCAGTTTCGCCAGACCGAAATCCAGCACCTTGGCCGTGCCGTCGACAGAAACCATCAGGTTCTCCGGCTTCAAATCGCGGTGAACGACACCAATTTCGTGCGCTTTGGCGAGAGCGTCTGCAATCTGCGCCGCCAGGGCGACCGATTTGCGAAATGGAATCGGGCCAGAGGCGAGCGACTGTCGCAGCGTCTCGCCATCCACCAGTTCCATGGCAATGTAACGTGTGCTGTTCACATGCCCGAGCTCATAAATCGTGACGATGTTGGGATGATTGAGCGCGCTGGCGGAACGGGCTTCCTTTTCAAAGCGTGCCAGGGCTTCCGGTTGAGCAAGGCGTTCCACGGAAAGCGTCTTAATGGCGACTTCACGGTCGAGGCAGGTGTCTCTGGCGCGGTATACCTCGCCCATGCCCCCGGCGCCCAGTTGCTGAAGGATCTCGTAATTCCCAAAGCGCGTGCCCGGCGACAAGATGGACGACACGGAATCTGGCATGAGCGGCAGGTTCATCAACCTCGCTGGCGCAGCGGTCGGCCGGCCAAGAATTGATGGCTCGCCGCCGCGCTATGAACTTTGAATTCTGGACTTTCCGATCGCAATGGACTGTGCGGCCGAAACCCCGGAGTGCGTTTATAATAACCCACACTTCGGAGGTAGTTCATGGATATTCGATCGGTGCAGCGGCCGCTAAAAGACCAGTACCGGCAAGACCCGGCAAGTTCCCGGATTACTCTGACGGCGCACGGCAAGCAGACCGAGGCGCCGATCTCCTGCTCGATCGACCTGGGGCGGGCGATATATAACGCTCAAGCTCACAAAGGAGTGGGCGGAGCAGGGACGGGCGCTTGTTCCGGAGACCTGCTGCTGGGTGCGCTGGCGGCCTGTGCGCAGATCACTTGCCAAATGGTAGCTGCTGCGATGGGAATCCCTACCGAGGCCATCAACGTCAGGGTCGAGGGCGATCTGGACCTGCAGGGTACGCTGGGTCTGTCGAAAGACGTGCCGGTCGGATTTCAGGACATCCGAGTCACTTTCGACGTCCGCGCGCCGCAGGCAACGGCGGAGCAGTTGAGCGCGTTACAGGCGAAAACGGAACAGTATTGCGTGGTGATGCAAACCTTGCAGCGCCCGCCGAAAATTGAGAACAAATGGGGGTCTTGATGGTCAGATTGGGTTCCGAGCGAGAAGTTTGACGCTCGGGGTGCTCCTTCATTTCGGCTTCACGTTCTGATTCACCCGGAACAGGTTTGCCGGGTCGTAACGCTTCTTGATCCTCGCCAGACGGTCGTAATTCTTGCCATACGTCGCCCGGATGCGCTCTTCGCCCTCTTCCATCATGAAGTTGATGTACGCGCCACCAGCGGAGTATGGATGAAGCGCACTCCAATACTCCTTCGCCCACGTGGAGATCTTCTCCTTGTTAGCCGGATCCGGATCGACCCCGACCATCACGGCCGCCCATGTCGCATCGCGGTAACACCACGGCGTTGCGTTATTCTTGACGCGGCTTGCCGCACCGTTGACTGGGTATAGGTGCATGGTCGACTGCATCGTCGGCAAGTTTGCCGCGTGCTTCAGATGCAGCGCGATGGCTTCGTCAGGAAGCGTGCGCACGAAATCTGCCTTCCAGTACCATTGCAGGCCCGGCGGATAGAGACCGTCGTGCATACTTTGCAGTACCGGATGCGGAATCGGTCCGACCATGTCTAGCGCCGGCGCCTTAAAGCTACGGATCGGCTTGAATACCTTCTCCGCCTTCTTGATCGGTCCGGTGTAGCACCACACGATGCCGCACATCTTCTTGTTGTGCAGATGCTCGGGGAATGGAGCTGCCGGCGGCACGGTGAGGAAAGCAAAGAACCCATAGACCTCATCGGGCGCCTTCGCGATGAAGGTGCGGTACCAGCGCATCATTTCCGCCGCGTCTTCCATCGGCCACAGCATCGGCCCGCCGAAGTCGGTGTGCACGGGTTGCGCCTTGAACAGGAACGACGTCACGACGCCGAAGTTGCCACCCCCACCGCGCACCGCCCAGAACAGGTCAGTATTTTCCTTGGCGCTGGCGGTGACAAATCGCCCGTCGGCCAGCACCATTTCGACTGCCAGCAGATTGTCGATAGTCAGGCCGTAGCGCCGCGTCAAGTAACCAATCCCGCCGCCCAAGGTCAATCCGGCAACGCCGGTACTCGAAATGATGCCCGCAGGGACCGCGAGACCGAAGGCGTGCGTCGCATGGTCAACATCGCGCCAGAGTGCGCCGCCGCCAGCCAGCACGGTCCTCTTCTTTGGGTCCACGCGAACATAGCTCATCGGCGAAAGATCGATCACCAAGCCGTCATCGCATACCCCCAACCCGCCCGCGTTATGCCCGCCGCCGCGGATAGCCAACAGCAGTTTCTGCTCGCGGCCGAACTTCACCGCCGTCATGACGTCGGCCACGTCGGTGCAGGGCGCAATCAGCCGAGGGCGCCGGTCGATCATCCCGTTGTATACCTTGCGAGCCGCGTCGTAACTCGGATCTCCAGGCTCGATCAGACCTCCGCGCAAGCTGGCTCTGAAAGCTGCAATCGTCGCTTCGTTCAACATTACCTCTATCACCCAGCATTTGAACTGTTATGCCGCAGTTGGGTGCGTAGCGGGGTGCGGCGCGTCGCTAGGCAAATCCCCTTGGGGCACCTGCCAAATTTAGCCGGATTTTCCGATTTGGACCCCCTGGTTCGCGCATAGTACCTCTTCTCCTTCCCTCGAGGCAACGCATTTGCCACCAGAACAGGCCCCACCGACATCGGACTCCAATGACTGATCTATACGGAAACCGCAGAAGTGACTATACTCGCCGTTTGGATTCGAGCAACCACCAATGCAATCCGATTGGTGCGTGCTGAACGAACGTATGACATTTTCATTGTTGCCTCCTGAGTTGTAGCCACAATTCGATATCTCTGCGACCTTTTGGCTAAGTAAATGAACTTCACTGCTATATTTTGTCGCTATGGTCCGACGGTGACCTCGAAACCGTACGGCGTTCGCGAACTGTCTGCATAGAAGCCGGTGATGATACCTTGGTCATTGATGCGCCACACCTCGGTGGCGGTGGAGGGTCCGAAAGGAGCATCAAACGTCGACTCGCCGCAGCGCAAGCTGCGGCGAGGTTGAGCGTGGTTCGTCCTTGTCTCAGTTGACGGTGAAAGTTTGTGTGCTGGTCGCGGTGCCATTGGGGGTGGTGGAGAACGCGACGGCCAGCGCCTGCGAACAGGACGTGGACTACTATCCCTACGGCGGGGAGGAGAACGACTACTGCTCGACCCAGGTTGCGCAGCATTATAAGTTCACCGGCAAGGAAAGAGACACGGAGAGCGGGCTGGACAATTTCGGGGCGCGATACGACGCGTCGAACCTGGGCCGGTTCATGACACCGGACTGGGCGGCGAAACCGGCGACGGTTCCCTATGCCAAGTTCGGCGATCCACAGACACTGAATTTGTATGCCTATACTGAGAATGGACCGGTCAACAACGTTGACGCTGACGGGCATCTTTTCGGCAATCCCGATGTGGTCGAAATCAACCCGACGGGAACGACGGTCGCGAGCACGCAGACAACGACGACGACAACGACGCCTCCGGCGCAAAATAACAACACCGTGCCTGTGACCGTTGACAAAGTGAAGGCCGGTACCCCTTTCGGACACGCCGTCATCAAGGTCGGCGGGGGCCAAAAGGTAGGGCTTGTCCCTAATTCTGATAAAGCTGCAGCAGCGGCGGCGGCTAAGGAAGCTGCAGCCGCAGCGGCGGGCTTCCCTGCACCCTCACCCGTTCCCGGTCACGTCGAGCCGCTTGCACCAAATCGGGTTGTCACGGACGAAGTTGTGCTGCATGTTACGCCGGACCAGGCCAACGCGATGCAAGGGACCATTGATCAGTCGACCAAGACCTTGCACACTTACGATCCGGGATTCGGCAACTGCGCAAACTTCGTGGAGGACGTGCTCCGGTCTGGCGGTGTAAGGGCACCTTACGACATGACGCCGGGAGGACTAGTCGAAGACCTGAAACAGAACCCGAATCCTCAGTAGACTGTTAGGAGGTAACTCATGATTGCGTCTAAGCTGCCACGGCGATTCGCACTAGCGGGGATAGTGCTGGGGTTTGCTCTGATGGCCCTGTATTGGTACGACTACAAGTATAACCCCTTCCACTTTCCAACATCCGAAGCGGCTGACAAGCTCACGAGCTTCCCGCCACATCCGGTGTACCACCTCGCCGAGAAGGGAATGTACGTCCTATGTCCGGGCCTGTTCCTTCAGGTTCTTACAATAGGGACGAGTGATCGGCTTGGCTGGGCGATGTGGGTCCTAGCGGCGTTCTTGAATGGCCCTATCTACTATCTCTTAGGGCTCCTCTTTATGGCAATCACGAAGGGAGGAAGCCACCCCCCTGCCTCTGTAAAGTAGTTGGCGCAAAATAAATCCTGGTGGCAGAAGGCCCTCAGCTACTTCTATGTGAAAACCGGAAACGGGAGGGGGGCTGGGGTGAAGGATCTCAAGATTGGGCCTGTCAAGTTCGATGCCGTCTTGAGGACTAACGGCAAAGATGTCAAGCAGACCACTCAAAGCAAGACGATTACCACTGTCAATAGTCAAATTGGCGTTAAGGCCGAGATTGGCCCGGTCAAGCTCGGCGTGGAGCGGACGAATTCGCAAGAAGACGGCCAGGCCGCAAAGACTGGTAGTGGCTGAATTTGACCCTCAATCCTTGCTCAACTTTTTAAGAATGGCATCCAACTTGCCTTCGATGCGATCAAGCTGGGTGAACAATTTCCAAGCAATTAAGGCAGTGAAGGCGAGAACGATCAAATGTGTAATGTTCCCCTCCCAGGATGGAACTATCCATGAGAGGACACAGGCCACGAGCACAGATACAAGAAACAGCATGTACCAATATTTGCGAATGGAATCCACCGTTATGAATTTTCCCTTATCCGCGTATGCGTTCGCTCCAAGGAGCACCCTTGTTTACAGCAATTCTCGTCAATTGGTAATCGAGCCACCTCTGTCTTATTTCCTCTTCCGAGACGCCGCTAACAACCGATTCAATCCGGTTAAGCTGATTAAACAAGCGATGTATAAACACTTCCTGCGCCAATCGGGGAGGCAGACGCCAGATGATCCAAAGAAGCAGAGCCACAATAATCAGGAATTGCCACCAGTCCATAGTTACCCCCTTGACGGGCATGATACAACGGAAAATAGAAAAGCCCCCAGTTTCCGCTGAGAGCTTCTCAAACAACTCGAATCTTTTTTGACAGGGCTGCCGCGCCTGTAACTTCAAAATACAGGTGTGCCCGATGCCAAGTCAAGCAACCGTTCGACAACCTAAAGATCAATCCTTTTCTGCAAAACTTCGAGAGCTACGGCAACGTTTGTCGATTGCCCAAGTTCTCTCACGCGCTTCAATTCTTTGTCATACCTCTGACGATCCGCAGGAGATAAGGAGTTTTCTAGCGCAAGTGTCCTCTGACTCAAATCTTCCAGCAAACCTCCGAAGAGTTGCAGGGCGTCAAATAACTCCGATTCATAAGGGTTCATCGTTACATTCTCCTAATTCAGAAGAGATTGAAGCGGCCAAATCTCGTTCGCAATCCCCGCCTGCATCGCTGGGGTCACACGCAAGCTCTGATGCACGCGACAGAAATTATAGTGGGCGAAGTGCAAAGCGCAAGCCGCTTTCAGGTGCCGCAACTTCTTCGAGAAAGCGTTCGTCAGGCGCGTAAATCGGCGCATCTGCATCCGCATGGTCAAGTTCTGACGTTCGATATGCGAAGTGCAGATGCGGTCGGGATCGGGGTCACCAGATCGTATCTTGGAGATGACCTCGACGATTGGGCTTGGGGAGTATTTTGCATCCGCGTCATGCTGCCCGTACTGGCCGTAAAGTTTTATCAGTTGCGCGAAATCCACTTCCGATCCGAATGCATCTTCGACGTGGCGACGGTAAAACACGAATCCATCCGTGGTCAGTTGAATCCGCGTGGAGATGCGCTCCGCCAGTTCGTTGATAAAGTACCAAGTGGTTTCCTCGGTGCGCTTGCCGACCGTGTAGACGGGTACCAGCTTGGTTTCCGCGTCCATCGCTACGAATACCCACTGACTGCCCATCTCCGGTGAATCATCTTTGCGGATGTGCTTGTCTTTCTTGCCGACGTAGCACCAGATTTCATCAGCCTGTACGTACTGACAGCGCAGGTTTCGCATACTACCGTCCATGATTGCGGCGCAGCGGTCACCTGCTCGCAACAAGAGGGATGCGATAGTGTTACGGTCAACGTCTGTCATGCGGTTGATGCTGCGGATGGAGTTGCCTTCGACAAGCGCGGCGATTACAGCGAGTTTCTTTTCATCGGAGAGAGTGTTCATTTTGGCTCCTCAAATTCCCTTGACGGGAGGTTGAGGCAGGCCGTAATCTGAGGTTGCGAGGCCATGATTCCGGCTTGCCGGGTTGTGGTTTCAGGGCCGTTAGAGATTCGCGTCTCTATCGGCTCTTATTATTTACGGCTGTCATTGGTGGAGGCGGCATCGTTCTCCTTTCTATTCATCAAGCGCTTCCAAGTCGATCTTTGACGGCCATTCGTGTTCAGCTGCCGCGCGCAGAAACCCAGAAGCGACACGATAGAGCCTATAAGGCTTCCCTTCCTTAAATCGCGTTGTTTGCAGGTAGACTCTTTTAGGGTCTATATCGAGTGACAGCGCAACTTTGGTAACGCCAGAAAGAACACCCGCAAGCGCCTGATTACCGCGAACGCTTATTAGATCGCACAGCTTCTCTGCCGATAACCAAGTAGTCGAACCATACTCTAGGAGCTTTGCTAACAGCTTGCGTTGCCTTCGCTGTATACGTTCCGTGAACTCGGTGAAATCATTGGGTGTCCACGGCATCGTATCCTTCGACATGTCCTCTTGCTCCAGCACCGCTAGAAGCCTTGCCGCCGCATCGGCTGTCTTGCAACGAACGATGCGGCCTTTGTACTCGATTTCGTATTCGTGCTCCATCTCGAATAACACTACAGGAACACTCGAAGCGTTGTCAATAGGAATTCGCTTAGGTGTCGAAGCGATTTTTCCACAGCCCCCTTTTTTATTATTTTCAAATTCAGCCACTACCCAAAGACTGAGTGGCTACCCGGATTCGAGATGGGCAAATTCGAAGGATCTGGTGGTGAGATAGGTGTTGGTGTAGGTGGCTGTGCGTTGGTCTGTGGCCAAATCGAGGTTGGCGTCCAAGGCGACAAAGTGTGGGGCGACGTTAAGAGTTACGTGACGGACCCAGGTCCTCCACCTGCCCCACCGACGCCCGGTCCACCACAGTGATTCGCCAACGTTAGATTCGGAGTCTGGCGAGTGATGATTGGCGTCCAAGATAAATGTCTTAGTGGGGTGATTTAAATATGTCTCGATGGCTTCGGTCGAATAAAGCTCGCACGCTATTTCTCTGCTCGTCATGGGCTGTACTGTGGATGGGAGTCTTCGTGATTTTTATGCTGACTCCGTGGTTCCGACAGATTGATGCTTTGCCGAAGGGGGATACTGTTCTGCGGGTGTTGGGCGGTGCATCGGGGATTGTTGGCTCGCCAGCTTCGATTGTCCTCTGGTTTGGAATGGTGTTCTTTTGTTTGTTCGAAGATCCTTCCCCAGTCAGCCACAAGGTTTTGTGGTTCATCCTATTCCTCGTAACGGCGAGCTTCGGATCAGCAGCCTACTTCTTCAGGGTCTACAGGAAGCAGGTGGGAGGTGCGACTACTGTTCCCGCCTCACCGTAGTTGGCGCAAAATAATAACAATCAAAACTCCGGCGGATTCTGGCAAAAACTCGGTAACGCGATCAGTGGCAACGGATGGAAGACCGACGCCGAGGTAAAACAAGCTCAGGGTTCGCAGCAAGGCTCTCCAACAACTCCACTAGTGGCCGCAGGAGCAGGACTAGCTCCCCAGGCGAACGGCGCGGCACAGGCGGCGAAGGCAGCAGCCCAAAAGGTCGGTAAGACGATAAAGCCGGGCGAAGTGTTGCGCTCTGGCAAGGATGCAGCCAAGGACGCCATGGAACAGAGCAGATTGAGGCAACTTGCAAAACAAGCGCTGGACACCCTTGGAGGTATAGCTGCTGGCCTTGCGAACGGGGCGACAGAAGTCGTCGTCCCAGTGCCCGTACCTAGCATATTGTTACATCCCAATGGCGACCCAGACGATTGCCACTGCACCTAGCCGGAGGTTCGAAACCGAATGATTGACTGGAACCGATGCCGCGAAATTCAGGAACTCCGAGACTCGGGGCACCCAGCCGAAGCATTAAATGAGTTCGAATTTCTTCGTGCGAACTCTGAGAATGCGGAGGAGGATAGCGCCATTCTCTTGCACATCGGTATTTGTTACCGCGATCTCGGGCGTTTCGATGATGCGGCGGGGGCAGTTTCGGAAGCACTGCGGCTCTGTCCAGCAGAGAGTTCAACTCGACCCTATGCGGAGTTCTCTATGGCAGTCATCCGAGGGTTACAGGGTAAGTTGGATGTTGCGGCGCAAGAGCTCAGGGAGTTCCTTAAGAGGCACGTAGACCTCTTGAGGACTGATGAATACACATGGCTAAGACATGATGCCCAGACTCGCCTGATTGCGATCCTCATAGCTCTTGATGAGGCCATCGAGCCGTTGTCAATCGTCAATTCGCTTAAGGCGGAAAACATTCCGCCAGAGATGAGGGCAGAACTCTCGTATCGGGAGGCAGTTGCGCACGGAATCCTTGGCCGCCGCGATCACGCTCTGAAATCGTACGAAGAGGCGATCAGCGGGCCGCTGGAGCGCCCGCTGGCCGCACGGGCTCACTTCCACATCGGAGAGATTCTGTACGACCGAGGTGAGTTCTCGCGGGCGCTCGATGAGTTTAAGATTGCCGAAACCGTGGCTGAGGCGAGTGGCCCGGACAGCGAGAATTTTGCGGCATGGATCGAAAACGCCCGTCGCGCGTTGGCTGACGACAAGCCTGTGGGCTATTGAATCTTCGTAAACCAAAACCATAGCTCCTGCGATCCGAGCGTCTTGCGGAGTGCGGGCTGTTTGCGTTTGTGGGCGGGTAGGGCGAGCGATGCGGGAGCGGTGAGGGGGTCTCGGGCACGCTACTCGGGTTTCGGGGGTGTTCTGGGAGCTTTTCTTTTAGCCGTGGGTTTGGGTGCTGGCCGCGCCGGGGTATGGCGCGGCCCTGCCGTTTTGCCGCTCCGATTCCTGCCCTGAGTTCGGGGTGTCCATGCCGCCGATCCGGGGCGTGATCCGGGTCAGTTTAGCCGCCCGAAGCGGTCCTGATTCGACTGCCGATTGCTGTCCGGGGGTGTGGTGATTCCGACGCGGTGGGGGTGACGTTCTTGCCCTCCCGGAAGGTGGTTTTAGGGTTGAGGGTTTTTGCGCTGCCTTCGGCATCGGGTGGAGGGGGTGACACTCCACCCCTGAAAGGGTGCTGCACGGTAACTTTCGGTTACCGTGCGCGAACCTGTTGAAAGCAGAACAGCTAGAGGAAAATCCTGCCGGTCCGGTTGCTGTCGAGCAACCCTGAAGTTAACGCAGGCGAACTTGTTGATTCTTAAGCGCGGCTGCTAGTCTCGGCTGTGATGGCGAGAGAGGAAGGCCGGGCATGGTGAAGCCGCCGCTGCGCACGAAATCCATCGGTTTCAAAGTCAGCGAGGAAGAGTACGCGCAGCTGGAAACGGCGGCGCAGGCCGACGGTCGGACGCTCGGCGAATGGTGCCGCGAGGCGATCCTGCGGGGAGGGTCGGCCAGCGATGATCCCGCGCTGGCCGAGATCGTAGGCGTCCGCTTGCTGCTGGTGAACGTGTTGGGGCCTGTGGCGGCGGGTTAACCGGTGCGGGCGAAGAGATCAGCGCCGACCATCTCACGCTCACGGTTGGTGGTTATGTGCAGAAAGCAAATCTCGGCAAGACCGGAGCCTGTCATCTCTTCCGCCACACGATGGCGACGTTGATGCTGGAAGGCGGAGCCGACGTCCGTTACATCCAGCAGATGCTCGGACACGCGGAACTGTCCACGACGGAGATTTACACGCACGTCTCGATCCGCGCATTGAAACAGGTACACACAGCAACGCATCCCGGCGCGGCGCTCGATCACGAACACAAGCAGCCCGCAGCAGATGCCGCAGACGACCCGGCGAAGGAGGAACTGTTCGCTGCACTCGACGCCGAGGCCGAAGAGGAAGGCTGACCATATACAACTCTCGTATATCCTGCCGTACGCGAAAATTTACGCGGAGAGCCGAAGAATCCTCTTGACAGGGTTTCCGGGAAAGGTCCGAAAACCGCGTTGTTGGCTGCGTTCTCTCACTCGCCGACCTGCCGAACAAAAAGAGTAGCTGCAAGTGGTCTCTTGCTGACTTAGAATCAATGCCGGTGCTCAGGGTGAGTGCTCGGGCCAGTGAACAGCCCGCATTTGCCAGATTAGGCTGGACAGAGGCGGTAAGGTTTCGGTAAGGTCTTCGTTAACTTCGTTACCTTTTGTGACTTTGGAAACGGCTATATTTGCTATAACTTACGTGTTTGCAACACTGGCAGGTCATCCGCTGCGCCACCCAAAGACAACAACAAAAGCGAGTTTTCAGCGATCTTTAAGCTCTCGGGACGTTTCGGTCTGTCGTGGACAATTACTTCAATTACTTTACGGAAATCGAAGAGCACTATTTGCGGCGGCGGGGGACTCATCTGCTGCTTTCTACGCTTGATTGGGCTTTGATTGAGACTTGGAAGAGTGCGGGCGTGCCTTTGGAGGCGGTGCTTCGCGGGGTGGATGATGCGTTTGATAAGTACGACTTGCGTCCTTCGAAATCGAAGAAGGTGAATAGCCTGGCTTACTGCTCGCAGGCAGTGCTGGCGGCGGCGGAAGATATGAAAGAGGCTGCGGTCGGGGCGGGTGGCGAAGAGAAGGCTCAGCGGGAGCCGGGATTTGAGGCGGCGCAGATTGCTGCGTTCTTGCGGGAGAATGCTGAGCGGTTGGAAAAGGCTAAGCTGCCGGAGCGTCCGGGATTCGCTTGCGGAGCGCTGGCTCGGGAGGTGGCTGGATCTTTGCGGGAGATGGCTGCGGAGATTGAACGGTCTGGGAAGCTTCCTCGGCTGGAAGATTTGGAGCGGCGGCTTACCGTGTTTGAGGAAAAACTGTTTGCGGTGCTCATGGCGGCTACTCCGGATGACGATTTGGTGCGGGTTCGCGCGGAGGCGGATCGGGATATTGCTCCGTATCGGCGGAACATGACGGCGGCGCAGGTGGAGCTGTTGCATAAGCAGTATGTGCATAAGCGGCTGCTGGAGAGATGCGGCGTGCCTCGGCTTAGCTTGTTTTATATGCATTAACCTGGCCGTTGCGGAACTTGAGCCGGCAGCCTAGGTACTAGTGACACCTTTTTATGAGTTGTCATCCCTCGCGAAGCGAGGGATCTGCATATTGCGGCGAACTGCAGATCCCTCGCTTCGCTCGGGATGACAAACTCTTGGGTATTGGTAGTTGAATAGCGAGCCGTCACTTCTCGACGGGTTGGTGCACTGCAACTCGTCCAAACTGGATGCTGCTTTCCATTGAAAAACTGATTTATGGCGGCGATGGGCT
Source organism: uncultured Acidobacteriaceae bacterium (assembly GCA_963785265.1). Lineage (GTDB taxonomy): Bacteria > Acidobacteriota > Terriglobia > Terriglobales > Acidobacteriaceae > Acidiflorens. The sequence goes on from CAWAUN010000003.1 coordinate 523,983, forward strand.
GGCTCGCACTGCGGCTGGCGCGGATGGCCGCGCCATGACGGTGTTTGTGCCGTTTGTTTTACCGGGGGAGCGGGTTGAGGTTGAGATTCGGCAGGAGAAGCCGGGGTTGGCGCGTGGCTCGGTTACGCAGTTGATCGAGGCTTCGGCTGATCGGGTTGAGGCGCGGTGTCCTTATTTTCGGCAGTGTGGCGGATGCCATTACCAGCACATTTCTTATCCGCGGCAACTGGAATTCAAGGCTGCGATTTTGCGGGAGACTTTGCAGCGAATTGCGAAGATTGAGCTGAAGTCTGAGATTCGGGTGCATGGCTCGCCTCCGTGGAATTATCGGAACCGGACTCGGCTGCAGGTCCGGACTGCGCCGGAGTTCGCGCTGGGATACCTTCGGGTTGGATCGCATGAATTTCTTGCGGTGCGTGAATGTCCTATTAGTTCGCCGCTGATCAATCGGGTGATGGCGCGGCTGTTGGAGCTGGACGGATTGAATTGCCCTACCGCAGTGGAAGAGATCGAGTTGTTCGCGGACGCGGAGGACGAGCATTTGCTCGCTTGGACATTTTGCGGGCGCGAGGCTGATGCGCCGGATTTATTACGCTGGGCGGAGGCGGTTGGGCACGAGGTGCCGGAAATCTGCGGGGTTTCGTTTTTCTCTTCGCGGCGCGTGCGAGAAGACGAGACGCCCGACCTTAGAGTGTTGGCGCGGACGGGCGCTACGGCTATTCGCTATCGCATTCAGGATCGCGCGAAAAAGCGTGAGTATCAGGTGAGCGCGGGAGCTTTTTTCCAGGTGAACCGGTATTTGATCGACGAACTGGTTTCGGTGGTGACGGGCGATGAGCGCGGGGAGGTTGCGCTTGATCTGTATGCGGGGGTGGGGCTGTTTTCCGCGGTTTTGGCGGAAAACTTTCATCACATTTTCAATGTAGAGGCGTCACAGACAGCGCATGCGGATTGTGTGCAGAATGTTCCTGCGAACGTGAAAGCGGTCGCCGCGCGAACCGAGGAGTATCTGAGGAGCGAGAACCTGAAAAGCCGGCGGGTGCGAACAAGGCCTGACTTGGTCGTCCTGGACCCTCCCCGCTCCGGTGCCGGCAAAGGGGTGATTCGCTCGCTCATGGAACTCGCTGCGCGTCGCATTCGATATGTTTCGTGTGATCCGGCGACGCTGGCCAGGGATGTCGCTCCTCTGCTGGCGGCTGGGTATCACATCGAGGAAACACACTTGTTCGATCTGTTTCCGGAGACGTTTCATATCGAAACGGTGATGCTGTTGGCGCGCTGATCGCTTTCACGTCGTCCAAGTTCCTCCTGGAAGAGGAGTAGTGGAAGGCCCTGGCGTGACGGACGTTTGCGCCGGGGTCTCCGCTCAAATGGGGTGATGCGATCGCGCCTCAGCGGCTAAAGCCGGCACAAAGATAGGACGGTTACCGCAGCGCTGAAGCGCTGCGCCACCCAAAAGCAAAAATAATGATGCGCGACCACAGGGCGCTGCCGCAGCCGTTGTTCTGGGCGGCTGTGGCATTTTCGCTGGGACTGTGGATGGGGGTGCGAGCTTGGCGGCCTCCCTTTTGGTGGGTGATTGCGGTTGTGGTTTTTGTTTTTGCGGCTTCCTGGTTCCTTCCTAGACGCTCATGGCTGGCTAAGGGACTTGCTTTGGGTACGTGGTTTCTTTTGGGCGCTTTTCTGATTCAGGTTCGCGGGCAGCCTGCAGGAGGACTTCAGAAGGATGCTCCCAGCGTTACTACTTTGGCGGATGGGCGTCCCGTTACGCTTACTGCGCGGGTGATGCGAGAGGGGTATGCGCGGGCTTCGGGTACGCGGTCGATTCGCGAATCCATTGACTTGGAGACGGAGGAGATCGCTCGCGATGGCGCTAGCTGGCCGGTACGGGCTGGAGTGCGGCTGGCGATTTACGAGAAGGTGGAGAATTCGGCATTCGTGGAGCGGGCGGCCCTGCCACAAGCTCCGGGCATCCTCCCTCCCGGCCTCGATGCTGCAGATGGCGCAAGCGGGACGGGCGAGACGCCCGTCGCTCCACTTGCACTGCAATATGGCACGCGGTTGCGCATTGTTGCCAAGTTGCATCCGGCTCGCAATTACCGCAATCCTGGAGCTTTCGATTATGAAGGGTATCTGCGCGACAACGGGATCAGCGTGCTCGGGTCGGCCGAGGCTGAGGATATTGAGCGGCTGCCTGGATTTTCCGGCAGCCGGATTGAACTTTGGCGGACTCGCGTGCATGCCAGCATCGTTCGGAAGATTCACCAGTTGTGGCCTGCGTCTGAGGCTTCGCTTATGGATGCCATGGTGCTGGGCGAGGAATCGTTTTTGCGTAACGCCACTCGCACTGAGTACCAGCGCTCGGGTACTTATCATGTGCTGGTTGTTTCTGGAATGAACCTTAGCATTCTGGCGTTTGCTATTTTCTGGCTGCTGCGGCAGTTTCGCGTCGATCCGGCGGTGGCGGCGGTTACTACGGTCGTGGTTTCGTTTGCTTATGCGTTTATGGTGGGAGTTGGGCCTCCGGTGTGGCGGGCGGCTTTGATGCTGGCTGTGTATCTGGGGGCGCGGCTGCTGTATCGCGGACGCAATATGATGAACGCTATTGGCGCGGCGGCGCTGGGAGTTTTGATTGTTGATCCGCGAGCGTTGTTTGGGGCTAGTTTTCAGCTTACGTTTCTGGCGGTCTTTATTATTGCGGGCATTGGGTCGCCGACTCTGGAGCGGACAACTTTGCCCTATGCTCGCGGCTTACGGCTGTTGCGCGCTGCCAGCTACGATTTGCATGTCTCGCCGGCGGTGGGGCAGTTTCGGATCGAGTTGCGGATGATTGGCGGTAGGCTGCGGAGATTCATTGGCGAGCGGCTTGGCCTGACTCTGCCTGCGATCTTTATGCGCGTGGCGATTGCTGCTAGCGAATTGATTTTTATCTCGGCGCTGATGCAGGCGGGGCTGGCGCTGCTTATGGCTTATCACTTTCATCGTGCTACCACCATGGGAATGGCGGCGAATTTGGCGGTGATTCCGCTTACGCAGGTACTGATGCCTTTCGCGGCTGCGGGGGTCGGGTTGGGATACATTTCGATCACGCTGGCTCGGCCGGCGGTTTGGATTTCCGGGCTGGCGCTGGAGGGAATCGCGGGGACGGTGCACCTGCTTGGTGGGGCGCATCTGGCGGGCGCTTCGATCGCCGATTTGCGTGTTGCCATGCCTTCGGCTGCGATGATTTTGGCTTCAATCTTTACGCTGGGGCTGGCGATGGTCGCGGTGCGGATTCGGCGCACGCTGCTGGCCGCTTTCGCATCGGTGGCTCTGGTGTTTGGCGTTGCAGTGTGGATCGCGTTTGTACCTTCGCGTCCGCATATTCGCGGGGGGGTGATGGAGATGACTACCATTGATGTGGGTCAAGGCGATTCCATTTTGCTGGTGACGCCTGACCAACACACTTTGCTCGTCGATGCGGGAGGACTGCCGGCGTGGATGCATTCCGACTTCGATCTGGGCGAACAGGTGGTGTCTTCTTATCTTTGGAATCGGGGGATCGATCATCTTGACGTGGTGGTGATTACGCATCCTCATGCCGACCACTACGGGGGAATGCCGGCGGTGATGGCTAATTTTCATCCTCGGGAATTGTGGCTGAGTATCGACCGGCCGGTGGGCGAGTTCGCTTCGGTGGTGGCGCAGGCGCAGCGGGCAGGAATCGCGATTTCGATCAAGAAGGAGGGCGATGAGTTCGATTATGGGGGAGCGCACTTTCACATGCTGGCTCCGGGGCGCGACCAGGTGACGGGATCGATGCGTCCTAATGATGATTGCCTGGTGTTTACAGCTGCGTTTCGCGGGACTACTGCTCTGCTGGAGGGGGATGCGGAACGTCCGGCGGAACGGCGGGTGGTGGAGGAGCATCCGTCGGCGATGCTGCTGAAAGTTGCGCATCATGGGAGCGCCAGTGGGACTTCTGCCGATCTGCTGGCTACCGTGCGTCCGCGCTATGCGGTGATTTCGGTGGGGGCGCGCAATGTGTATGGGCATCCGCGGTTTGAGGTGCTGTCGCGGCTGGAACGGGCTGGGGTGCAAACTTTTCGCACCGACGAGGAGGGCGCGGTTAGCTTTTATTTGGATGGTGAATCAGTGACTTCGGATGTTACGCTGCTGCATTGATACTTGCCCACTGTACGCCTCTGTGTCCATTGCCGCGAAATTCTTAACCACAGAGGACACCCTTCGACTTCGCTCAGGGCAGGCTCCGGGGCACAGGGCAAACCTGTGCATTCATTCATCCGGTGATGTCGGCGGTTTCGTCGTCCAGGGGCGGCAGGTTGCGATAGGCTTCGATAATCTTCGTGGCTTCGGGGGCGTCTTGTTCGCGCACTAGAAGAACGCTTCCGCCAACGCCGGGGAACGCGTCTTGAACGGCGTCCAGGGATTTCAAATCCGACTGGATGCCGGCGGATTCCAGCAAGCCCTGCACTACGATGGCCTCGTTCTCCTGCTCGGTGTCGAAAATCTTGATTAGCTTTTCGTTCGGTTGGGGCTGGGGCTCGGGGTTGGTTGGTTGTGGCATGCGTCCTCCGTTGAATTGTCTCTCAATAGGTTACGGCAGTCATTGTATTTCTGTCTCTGGGGTAAGCGTGGTCGCGGGACGGGCTGTGGTGGTGGGGGCGGTTTGTGGTCCCCCAGCGGCTAAAGCCGGCATTGAAAATACGGCGGGTGATGGCAGCGGTGAACCGCTGCGCCACCCAAAGGCAAAAGCAAAGGCAAAACCAAAACCAAAAGCGAGACCAAAGGCAAGAGCAAAACCAAGAGCAAAACCAAAAGCAAGAGCAGAACCAAAACCAAAGGCAAGAACCTAGCGGGACACTTTCGTGAAATCCCCCCCTTGCGCAAAAAACGCGCAAGGATGGGGCACCCAACGGCCCCGAAAAAATCGGCTACAAAACTTATACACCTGAGTTTTTCCGCAAGCCGTGAGGCCGTTTTCAAACCGATTCAAACTGCACCAGTACCCAAGTGGAGCTTGATTTGCGGGGGGAAGGTGGCACAATGGCGACTGGGGCGCAACGCTGGACATCGGGTCTACATCCAATGAGGACGGGGTGAGCATGGGAATTCAACGGGCCGAACCGGGCGGAGAACAGAACGAACACATGGAGGAATCCCGCAGGCTGCGACGCCTGCAGGTGATGATGAGCATGGTGATGTCGGTGCTCAGCCAGGATCCCGATCTGACGCTGGAAGAGGCGGCGGAGATGGCCGCCAATGCCCGGCGCGCGGCTTTGAATATGTTTCCCGACAAGGAACTTGCGTACGACATTATTTACCGGCCGCGGCTGCAGCGGCTGATCAATGAGCGGTTTCGTCTGCAATAAGAACGCAAGCGCCTTCTTACCACTTTGGTCCAGTCTTTGGTTTGATCCCCGGTTTCGTCATTGACAGTTGCTTGAGGCGAGATAAGCTTGAGGAAGCTTATCAATTATCAAAAGCCCCGAGGTCGCATCCTATGCGGAAATCCGTATATGTTGGGCCGTTGTGCGCTGCGCTGGTGGCGCTCTTTTTGTGCGCTGTGGCGCCGGCGCAAGATCCTCTCAAGGTCGAACCCTCGCATTACAAACTGGCCTTTGAGAATGAGTATGTGCAGGTCGTGAACGTGCACTATGGACCGCATGAGAAGTCGGGCCTGCATTCGCACATGGGAGGCGTGGTTGTCGTTCTTACCTCCGGGCATCTCCGGTTCACGGATGAAAATGGCAAGACGCAAGAGGTGTATGCCAAGCCGGGCGATCCGCGGTGGTTCCCGCCCTTCAAGCACAGAGTGGAAAACCTTGGGGATACGGCGTACAACGCCGTCTATATTGGGATCAAAGCCAAGCGCTTAGGTAACGAAGCCCGCCTGAAAGCTGGGCCAACGGAGATGGATGCGCAGACCAAGAAGTTGATCGCGGAGGCGCTGATGGCCGCGACGAAGTGAAGGTAAATGAACGACGTGGCTGCCAACCCCTTTCCGGCTTTGCCAGGACTATTCTTCTAGTTCGCTTTCTTCTGGCGCATCGGTGGGGCTCGAAAACTCCATACGATAGCCGTCGGGATCGGTAACCGGCACAACCCACAAGCGGTTTCCTACAAAGGGACGTGTGCGCGTCTGAATTCCGCGCGATTTGACCTGCCGATAAAGGGCGAGAGCGTCTTCACACATGAAGGTGACTGAGGCTCCAGTGCCAAGCGCATGCGTCGGCCTGGCTTCCGGCCGAAACTCTTGAAGCATAATGGCGGCATCGTCAAGCTCAAGCCAACACCAGCGAATTCTCCCGTCGGGATGGTCCTCGGCACGATCCGGAATCCACTGATTCTTCATTTTGAATCCCAGCCCGTCAAGATAGAAGCGCAGCGAAGATTCCATGTTGGTGACGCCGAAAAACGGCACTGCCTGTTTGACGTTCGCGGTGGTGATGGTGGCGACGGTCATGATTCACCTCACTGGCATCGCTGCATATGGTACCAAGAGTTCCTGCTCTCGGGTAATTGGCGAAGAATTCCGATTTCACTTGTGACCAAATGGTTACAGTGTAAACGGCTGAATTCATCAACGATCGCGGCGTGGCAGGGGAGTTTTTCCAGTGAGCAATCGCGAATGCTTGGGGCCACATTCGATGGCCACACAATTGCATTCCAGTAAGAGTCAGGGCTGTTTTCTTAAGAACTGGCTAATGTTTCCTTCCAGCCTACAGATGGAGGTGGGGAGGAGAAGCGCCGGAGACCGAGTCACGTCTATGCCACTTATCGTTTGGAATGACAAATTGTCGGTTGGGGTTCCGTCGATTGACGGAGAACATCAAAGGCTAGTCGGACTACTCAACGATTTCTACGATGCGGTGCAAGCCGGAAAGGGAAAAGAGGCGCTCGGTAATCTGTTAGGCGCGCTGATTGACTACACGAAAGTGCACTTCGCCAACGAAGAACGGCTTTTCAGCAACAGCAAGTACCCAGATGTAGCGGCGCACAAGAAGCTACACGAAGATCTCGTCCGGCAAGTTCTCGAACTACAGAAGAAATACGCTGGCGCCGCAAGCGTTGCGCTGTCTCTGGACGCGGTGAACTTCCTGAAGGGCTGGTTGATCAATCACATTCAGGGGACGGACAAGAAGTACAGTCCGTACTTAATCAGTCAGGGCGTTCGCTAGAGGTGGAGTATGTGGAGGCGGCAGCGGGTTTCCAAGGGAACCAGGGAAGGCAAATTCGTCAAGGAATTGATGGATACGCTGGAGCTGCTGACCCTCGATATTGCCGAAGTTGCAGGCAGCGTTCGGGACATGAGCGCTTTTGTCAGCCAGCAGGCGCAGGTTTTTGAAAAGCTGCGCACGCTGGCCGAGGGGTTGCGCCGCGATCTCGGGGAAATCGACGTGGTGGGCAAAGAGACGAACGAGATTGCCACACAAGCGTCGGGCAAGTCGGTCGAGTCGAAAGAGGCGGTAGGTTCGGCTTGCCAGCAGATTCGGGAGATGGTGGATTCGGTGCAGGCGATCGAGGAAAGGCTGGGCTCACTGAATTCATCCCTGAAAGGCGTCCGCGGGCTGTCCGGGAACATCCAGACGATTGCACGACAGACCAACCTTTTGGCGTTGAACGCGACCATCGAAGCGGCCCGCGCGGGAGAGGCCGGGCGGGGGTTCGCGGTGGTAGCAACCGAGGTGAAGAGCCTGGCGCGCGAAACCGACAGGGCCACCGACAGCATCAACGATACGGTAAACACATTGTCGGAAAATGTCGGGACGCTGATCGCCAAGAGCAGCGCCGCCGTCAAACTGGCGGATGGAGCCAACCAGGGGTTGGGATTGATCAACAGTGTGCTGGATCACTTCCACTCGGCCGTCACGACCGTCGAAGGGAAGGTATTCAACATTGCATCGTCGGTGGCCGACAGCCTGGGCCTTTGCCAAGACGTGAACCAGAAGATCGACGAATTTTTTGGGGCGGTGCAGCAAACCACGGCGGACCTGCGTCGCACCAGCGACCGCGTGGATGGAGCGCTCGAGAAAAGCGAGTCCATGTTAAGCCTGGTGGCTGGTGCGGGGCTCGAGACCAGCGAGACACCCTTCATTCGGGCGCTATCGGCGGCTACCGCGGAGGTGACGGAGGCCTTCGAGCAGGCCCTGGCGAGTGGAAGGATCAGCCCTGGCGACCTGTTTGACGACAAGTATCAACAAATCCCGGGCACCAACCCGCAGCAGTTCACGACCCGGTTCACGCACTTTACTGACAGTTTGCTACCGCCGATTCAGGAACCCATGCTGAGCCTCGATCGGCGTGTGGCCTTCTGCGTCATCGTGGACCGAAACGGCTATCTTCCGACGCACAACCTTGTTTTTTCCAAGCCGCAAGGTTCTGATCCGGTATGGAATAACGCGAACTGCCGCAACCGGCGGATGTTCGACGATCGCACTGGGCTGCGCGCTGCGCGCAATACCCAGTCGTTCCTGCTTCAGACCTACCGCCGTGACATGGGTGGTGGCGAATACATTCTGATGAAAGATCTATCCATCCCCATCATGGTAAAGGGAAGGCACTGGGGGGGCATGCGCCTGGGCCACCTGCATGGTTAGATACGGGTTGGGGACGCCCAGCACGGGTGGCGGGCAGTGGTCACATCTCGATGTGCGGTGATCGCCAAGAGCGATAGCGCAGGGCCACGCCAGACCTTAACTGTTGCAAAATCTCGTTTACGCTCAAAATCCCGGGCACAAGGTCAAAGAGTGAAATCGCCTGGTTGCATCAACTATCGCCAAACAAGCAAGGGGAGGAGTCACCTAGCGAGGCCGGGTGATCTTGCCCTTTCCTGTCATTACTGACGACCGTCGTTTCTTCTGCTTTTGCAGTGCGAATCGCGGAACAATTTCGGAGACCGTTTTAAGGAGCATACCCCGTCCCAGTCAATTCGAAGACTGTCCCGTCACCGTTGGTCCCTCCATCAAGAGTCGTCCCGAAAAGCACCACGTTTTTGCCCACTTTCACTGCCGTGAGTCCGCCGTCGGGTTCATCGCTAGCGATCTCTCCCGTAAAGGTGTAAAGAACTTTCAAAGTCCACACAGTTTCTCCAGCGCCCGGGGGCTCAAGCCTAAAGACCGTACCGTTGCCCTTGCCACCTGCGTCGGTTGTACTGTAGATTGTGCCCTTGCTGTCGATCAGAATGTCGTTGGCCGGAGTAGCGCCATCCTTTCCTCCCGTAAAGCTGTAGAGAATCGTCTCGGTCCAATCCGTTCCTCCGCCCGATGGCGGAGATAGTTCGTATACAGCGCCGTTATTCCTAAGTTCGGTACCACCATCCGCAGCCGTGCTGTAGAGGTTGCCGGAGGAGTCGGCGACGAACGCAGCGTCCGGAGATCCAGCGTCGTAAAAGCTCCACCCTCCAAAACTGTGGATCACATTTTCGGTCCAGTTCGTCTGTCCTTGCGCTGGAGGCGTCAGCGTAAACGCCGCTCCATATCCAACGTACCCGCCACTGGTAGCCGTTCCGTAGAAAACCCCGTTTGCATCCTCGATGAGAGCAGCAAATGGATAGCCGCCATCGGAACCTCCGGTGAAGGTATGCAATACGGATTCGGTCCAATTCGTCTGCCCCTCGGCCGGAGGTGCGAGCGCAAACACAGTTCCAGCTCCGTATGCGCCGCCAAGGTACGTTATGCCATACAGCACTCCCGTGGCCGGATCCATTAATAACCGCGCCGCTGGTTGGTTTCCGTCCGCGCCGCCTTGGAAACTGTAGAGGGTATTCTTGGTCCAGGCCGTCTGCCCTTGCCCGGGCGGCGTAAACTGGAACACAGTCCCGCATCCGGGCAAGCCGTAAAATAAGGGGCACGTGCCAGTGCCGCCTTGCGTCGTCGACCCGAAGAACCCCCCCTGTCCGTCAGGTGTAAGCGTAGCCAGGGGATAAGTGCCGTCCGTGCCGCCCTGGAACGTGTAGAGAACCGTCTCGGTCCAGGCCGTTTGCCCTTTCGCGGGCGGTGTCAGCGAGTAAAAAGAGCCATATCCCCCTCCACCGTCGTCCAGTCCATAAAGCGTGCCGCTACTATCGGCAACCAGCTCATATGCTGGGCCCAATGTGCTGCTCGTTTGGTTGTAGATCACAATCTCCTTGGCCTGCGAGGGAATTGCTGCAAGTAGGGTCGAGATTGCCAGCGCAATGATCAGGTCACGCCGCTGCAATAGATTCATAACCGTTGTCAGGTGAGAGAACATAGGTTCCTCCAGAGTGATTGAGGCCCGAGCAGAAAACTTGCGAAACGTGGAATCCAAGCCGGGGGCCGGTTTTGAAGCGTCCAAGTATCCGGAGAACCGCTTTCTTTGTCAAGGCGAATTAGAGAGTAGCGCTGATGGGCGACTACGCATAATTGAAATGCAGATCATGCCCGCCTTCGCGCTCGCTAGGTTGTTGTTGATAAATCCCGATTACACTCATCCTATGAGAGAGGATGTCAAGCGAAAACACTTCTCCACTCCTCTCCGTGAGACCTCGATCGTTGCTTGCATCCAGGCCCCTTCTCGTTCGTGGAGAAGATTTTGGGTTCTAACGCCTGGAGCGCACACAGAGTACAACAGGGATACGGATCGCAGTTGCTGATCTCCCTTGAGTGGTTTCATGCCGCGGTCCCGACGCCATTCGTTGCGAAGCTGTGCAAGCCAACCGTTGGCTTAAGTGCCAACCATCATCCTATGTGAGGCTCGAGGCCTATGGCTTTTTTGGGTTATCCGAGGGGGCATAGGATTGACCCGGAGACTGGGTGCTGATGGCAGCACCCGTGCGCCTAATGAGTGCATGGATACTCTCCCTCGAACCCGAGCATCGCCAGAACCGATGGGTCACCACCGAGGCGTGAAACCTGGGAGACCACCTGCGTTCTGTGTAACGCTCAAGCTGCTTGCGGCTTCAGTTGTTCGGCGTCGAAACGTTCCTCCTTCTTCCAGAGTGTCAAAGCAATGGCCGCGATCTTTCGTGCTAAGGTCAGACGCGCCATCTCCGGCTTCATCCCTTTGTCCAGCAACGCCACGTAGAACTCACGCAACGGACCCACACCACAGCTGGCTCGGGTGGCGGCTCCTTTGAAGATCTCTTTCATTTCGTGGTTGTGATTCCGATTGAGTCCACGAATCTGTTGCGGTTTTTTCGTACGTTGCAGTTGTCCGTCCACCCAGCGGTACTGCGCACTGTCGCGCGTCTCAATGCCCAGCCCACTATAGGTCCACAGTTGTCGCTTGCTGCGGAAGCGGTGCGGCGTCTGCATCAACGCGATTAAGCGGGCGGCTCGAATCGGACCGATGCAGGGAATCTGACGTAGTAGTTTCGCGGCTTTATGTTTCCGGCTCTCCGCCAATAACTCAGGACGCAAGGTTCGTCGCAACCCCTGCAATCCATCCAACTGTTGATAAAGTAGCTCGGCCCGCCGGCGCACCCCCGCGTGCTCGATCTTGCCTAACCATTCCTCGCGATAACGCGGAGCATACACCTGGGTACCTGCACAAGGGATGCTCCAGCCGCGATACAGAGCTTTGATCCGATTCATCACTCGATTTAGATCTTGGCTGATGGTCTGATAACTGCGCCCCAGTTCGCGCAGCGTCCGCAGTCCGTGTTCCCCGTGATAGACCGGCCGCAACATCCCCGTGCGTAACAAGTCGGCCAGCTTGCGCGCATCTATCTTGTCGCTCTTGTTGCCTTCCTTTAATAAGGCATTGCGTCGCGGATCGCACACCAGCACTCGCGTCACCTGGGGTTGCAGCAGATCGTAGAGCCAAGCCGCCCAAGTCCCTTCTTCCCAGGTGACATGCAACTCGCCCCGCAGACCGTGGATGAACTGCAGAATGCTGCTGGCTTTGGTTTCTACGATCGACTCCATCACCAGCTTGCCACTGCCGTTCAGCACAGCGATCACGATCGCTTCCTTGTGCACGTCCATGCCGATATACTTGATCTCGCGACTCATGAAGTTGCCTCCTTGGGGGAAAGATCATTCGCGTCCACGGAGTCTTTCCCTCAAGGTACAGTGCCATTCTTTAGTAGCTTTTTCTAGCTTCCTTCTGCCGCCCAACAGTCCTCGACTAGATATCCACGAGGCCGCTCTCTCATAATGCATTGACCCGCTCCGCCTTGACCTTGGCTTGAATTGCGCACTAGACTCCATGCGGGGTGGTCCCATGGGCAAACTTATCTCGATTCTGTGTATTGCCGTGGCATTTTCCGGCATGGCCTTCGGCGACGAAGACCATCATCATGAGGAACTCACACAGCAACAATTGGGGACGGTGCATTTTTCTGTTTCGTGCACTCCGGAGGCGGAGAGGACTTTCGAAAAAGGGGTCGCGCTGCTGCATTCGTTCTGGGACGAAGAGGCGGAGAAGACTTTTGTCGAAGCTGCGAAGCAGGACCCGAAGTGCGCCATGGCTTACTGGGGCGAGGCCATGAGCCTGTGGCATCAGCTTTGGAATCGTCCGGATGCGGCCACCATCAAGCAGGGCGCTGCGGAGTTGGAGCAGGCTGACGAGCTTAGGCCCCCGACCGCGCGCGAGCGCGATTACATCCACGCGCTGCAGGCGTTCTATTCGAACACGCCGAAGGCGGACCACGAAGCGCGGGCGCGGGCTTACTCGGCTGCCATGGAGACGGTGTATAAGAAGTATCCGGATGACCACGAGGCGGCTGCTTTTTATGCGCTGTCGCTGCTGGCGTCGGAACCGGACGACGATACTACGTTTGCCAATCGCAAACAGGCTGGGGCGATTCTGGAGAAGTTGTTTGCCGAGGAGCCCAATCATCCTGGCATTGCGCATTATTTGATTCATACTTATGACAAGCCGCAGCTGGCGTTGCTTGGATTGCCGGCGGCTCGGCGTTATGCGCAGATCGCTCCTGTAGCTCCTCATGCTTTGCACATGCCTTCGCACATTTTTGCTCGATTAGGACTGTGGCAGGATGACATCGATTCCAATCTCGCTTCTATCGCCGCTACGCGCAAGGCTACAGAGATGCACATGGGTGGCGAAGGGCACCAGTTCCACGCCATGGACTACCTCGTCTACGCCTATATGCAGAGCGGACGCGAGGCCGAGGCCCTGAAAGTAATCGAAGAAGTAAAAGCGATGCCGCCGATGAAGGATATGTATGGCATGGGATATGACCCTCGCACGAATGCGTTGGTGGCGTTTCCTGCGCGGTACGAGATGGAGATGCATCACTGGAGAGAAGCTGCGGCTTTGACGCCGAATCCCGATGCCACCGGCGGAGATGGTTCGATTACTTATTGGGCGCGGGCGATTGGGGCGGCGCGCAGCGGCAACGTCGCGCAGGCGCGGAGCGATATCGAACACATCGAGGCGATTCACAAGAGTCTTATCGAGCAGAAGAAGAAGAGTTTCGCGGAGGCGGTGGAACAGGATCGAAAAGAAGCTACAGCGTGGCTTGATCACGCCGAAGGCAGAAACGACGCGGCCATCGCGTCTCTGCGCGCAATCGCCGAGAAGCAGGAAGCCTCGGGAGACGAATCGGATTACGAGACTCCGGCGCGAGAAATGCTGGCTGACATGCTGCTAGATATGAAGCGTCCGGGTCAGGCTCTTACCGAATACAAGACCAGCTTGAAATTCTTTCCCAATCGCTTCAACAGCCTTTACGGCGCGGCGCAGGCGGCGGAGATGGCGGGGCAGACTTCCGAGGCTACGGAGTATTACGCGGTGCTGGTCAAGACTTGCGAGGGCGGGAGCTCGGGGCGTCCGGAACTGGCTAAGGCGAAGCAGGCGGTGGTGGCGAAGAACAATTTGTAATTTGGTAATTTTGTAATTTAAGGTCGATCGACGATTCGTTTTCAAATTGCAAATTACCAATTACCAAATTGCAAATCTCACTTTTCGATTCTCTGCAAGCGAAACAGCAGCGTGCCCCAGCCTAGCTTGACGCGCATTTGCACCGGCACGTGACTGGGGTCCTCCGAAAACCACACCCAAACTTTGCCTTTGTTTTGCAGCGGGCCGGACACGGCTTCGGCCGTAACCATTACGCACGGGAAGGTTCCGGCGGGCGCTCGGATTTGCTCTCGCTTTTCTACTGTGGCGCGGACGATCGTTGTCTTGCCGTCGCTTATCGGGAACTCGTATTTTTCGCCGAGTTGCAGGGGCAGGGATTGCAGATAGTAGAAGCCGGTGATGACATCGGTGGCGCAACCGGCTAGATCGTTTTCTATGTGCTTGGTCTCGCCAGTCTTCAGATTCTTTTCGTCGAGCGTGCTTTTTTTGCGGGCGTAATCGAAGTGGATCGAGGTCTCGCGCTTGTGCGATCCTTCTTCGCTGTGCTTGAAGATGGAGAGCGAGCAGAAGGTGCGGGGATCGAAGTGCGATTCGAAGCGGTCGTGCACGGGGAAGATGATGTTGACGGCGCCGACGGATTCAGCGGTCGCGGTGATTTTGCGGTCGTTGCCGGAGACATCCATTCTTACGACGCCGGTTCCGGCGGGGATCAAATGCCACTCCGCGGAAAAGACGTAACTTTTTCCGTCAGGGAAGGGATAGTTGGGACGTGGCGGGGCGATCTCGACGGGAGCGGGGCCGATGGTGGCGGTGGGCGGGGTTTGCTGCGCTGACAACAGGGTCACGACCAGAAACGCCAGGCAGAACAGTCCTTGGGGGAACGACCTCAAAGCGTTACCTCAGCGGCTAAAGCCGTCGTTGAAACAGGCCGGAGATCGCAGCGGTAAACCGCTGCGCCACCCAAAAGCAAAATCAAGCGCAGAATCAGGTGCAAATGCAAAAACCTTGGCGGGCGCTGCCGTGGAATCCCACTCTTGCGCAAAAAAACGCGATAGAATGGGGCACCCATTGGCGCACCCCCCCACCTGAGTTTTCCAGCAATCTGTTTCAGTCCCTGAGGTAAACGGCACATGCTCACGGCAGACTACCACACCGGCTTGGCGACCAGCTTAATGACGAGGACGGCCAATATGGCCAGGCAGCCGATGCTGGCTTGATATTCGCGGTGTTGCCAATAGAGCGCGGAAGAATACGCGCTGTACTGGCTTCCGTAAGGGGTGAGGCGAGGTAACAGGCGCGGGACGTGACGGGCGTAGTCTTCGTAGCCGGGAAACTTCTGACGCAAGGTGCGTTCTTCACCGGCGATGACCGGGATGTAAATGGCGGCGAACATTAGGAGCATGACGGCTACGATCCACCAGCTGCGCGCCGCGATCGCGAAGCCCGCGGCCAACATGAGGGAGCCGAGGTACAGAGGATTGCGCGTGTAGGCATAGGGGCCGCTGGTGGTGAGTTGCTCTTCTTTTTGGACGTGGCCGGAAGCTAGTCCGCGTAAGAGCAGGCCGGGAATGAGCATCAGTGTGCCGACGATGAGGGATGTTTTCGTGGGCCGCGCCAGCCAGATGTAGGCGACCGCAAAAATAAATCCCAGGGGCACGCGGATGCGGCGGGCCACGCGCGACCAGGTCGAGACGCTGGCGGTCGACGGTTGCGACGCGGATTGCGGGAGATCAGTCATTATGGTTTTGCAAATGTTGGCAATACGAAGTTGGGCGACGGATAGCAATTCTCGTGGTGGTGCATAATGCGTAGCCTCAGCGGCTAAAGCCGGCACTGAAAACAGGGCGTTTATCGCAGCGGTAAACCGCTGCGCCACCCAAAGTCAAAATCGAAAGCGGTGAACCGCTACGCCACCCAAAAACAAGAACCAAATCGAACCTTTCAGCATCTGTAACGCCGGAACGCCTTCGTAATCCTGACGGCACGGCTGAAGCCGTGCCGTTCGCGTTCTTGCTCTTGCGCGGTTCATCGGCGGCGCTAGACGGGGCAAGCCCCGTCTCTACAGTACATTTTTCAGCAGCGTCTGAAACCGTTCTGCAAGAGCTTTCTCGTGGCGGCGACTACTTCGGCGGTGGTGATTTCCAGCAAACCCTGGTCGGGCTCGCGGCGGCGGGCGTGGTCGGTTCTACTGCGGGTGCTTCGCAGCACTATTGATTGTGTTCCGAACGGGCCGTTGCGCGCGGGGTTTGTCGGGCCAAAAATTGCTACCACTGGAATTTTCAGGGCCGCTGCCAGGTGCATTGGGCCGGTATCGCCGCCGACGAAGAGGCGAGCCCGGCGCGTTAGCGCGATCAACTCGGAAACCGAGCAGGAGATTTTTCGCGCGGCCCCTTCGCTTACGGCTTCGACTTCTGCAGCCAACTGGTCTTCTCCTGGACCGTGGTTTACGAGCGAGCACAATCCATCTTTTGCAAGTTCCTTCGCAACCTGCGCGTAACGCTCGGCGGGCCACATCTTCGCGCCCCAGCCTGCTCCGGGATTTAGAATTGCGAAATTTTTCGCATCTGCGATGAGGCTGGAAATTTTGCTCTCGGCATCGGGATCCACGGGAAACTCTACGCGAGATTCCATCGCCGGTCTCGGAATGGCCGCCGATGCAATGACCGCTTTCGCCAACGCCTGCGCCTGTTGGACGACATGTTCGCCTTTCGTCTGTACTTGTCTGGTGTAAAACATGCTGGCGGCATTTTCACGGGGTTGGGCGTCGCCATAGCGTAGGGGCGCTCCCGACCAACGCGCCAGCAGCGCCGAACGGACCGCACCTTGAAAATCGATGACGGCGTCGTATTCAATTCCGCGTAACTGACTCAAGCTCACGGCCATTTGCTGCCAGGTGTTGAAAGAGAAGAGGGCGTGGCGCCATTCCGCGGTGTTGACGGTGTGGACGCGGTCGACTAGGGGACGCTGCGGCGAGCGCGGTCCGGAGCGCGGATAGCGCAGCGTGCAGAGGAGTTCGGCCCAGCGCTCTTCGATTAGCCATCCTAAAGTGGCGTGAGGAAAAGCGTGGCGCAGCGCGGCGGCGGCGGGCAGAGTGTGAATGACGTCTCCCATGGCGCTTAGGCGCACTACGAGCAGGCTTTCGAATCGGCGCGGACTCACGATTTTCCCAGGCGCGATTGCGCACTGATGATTTCGGTGGCCGAGTGATTTTTGGGATCGCCTACGATCACGACGCGGCCTCCACAGGCTTCGACTTCGTCGCGCTCGGGAACGCTTTCTACTGTGTAGTCCGTACCTTTGGCGTGAAAATCGGGATGGATTTCGCGAATGATGGCTCGGACATCGGCTTCGGGAAAAATTACTACGGCGTCCACGTCGGCTAACGACGCTAGAATTTCGGCGCGTTCCTCGGCCGGCATTACGGGACGGCCTTCACCCTTCAAGGCGCGCACCGAGGCATCAGCGTTGACGGCGACGATCAGTTTGCCGCCTAGTTCGCGCGCGGCATGAAGGTAGCGCACATGGCCGACGTGCAGCACGTCGAAGCATCCGTTGGCCAGGGTGATGCGGTCGCCGGAGCGGCGCCAGTCGGCTGCACGTTGCAGCAGGTCAGCGCGCGAAACGATTTTCGGATTGAGTGATGTGGTCAATGATGTCGACGATCGAACGCTGTCTGCCCTCAGCGGCTGAAGCCGCAATCACGAGAGCGCGGTTATCGCAGCGGTAAACCGCTGCGCCACCCAAAAGCAAAAGCAAGGGCAAAAGCAAAATCAAGTGCAAGAGCCCAAACTGGACGCTTCCGTGGAATCCCACCTTTGCACAAAAAACGCGCAAGGATGGGGCACCCATCGTCCCAAATGAGCGCCAATGTGCTCGGGTTGTGCGTTAAAAGATAGTGCGGCACAAGAGGGCGAGTTGTTCAGCGCTCTGAAGCCGTGTCCTACCTAAAACATTTATGAGACCAGTTCTAATGTTCTCGTGCTACGGGCGGCGTTTTATCTAGCGCTTCCAGCAATTCCTGCTGGCTGACGGTGGCGGTGCCGCGCTTCATGACTACAATGCCGCCGGCGTAGTTCGCTAGGTGGGCGGCCTCTTCGGCGGTTGCACCCGCAGCCAGACCGGCGGTAAACGTCGCGATCACGGTGTCGCCGGCGCCGGTTACGTCGGCAACTTCATCGCTGCCGTAGATGGGAATATCCACGGGCTTGTGGCGGCGCGGGAAAACCACCATGCCATCTTTGCCGCGCGTGATCACGAGCGATTCCAGATTCATCGCGCCGACGATCTGGTCTCCGGCGGCGAGCAGGCGCTCCCAGTCATCGTCGTTAGCGTTACCGATGCGGATGCCGAGAACTTCTTCCACCTCAGACTCATTCGGAGTAGCCGCCGTGATGCCGGTGAACTCCAACATGCGATGGCGCGAATCGAGGGTTACGGGAACTTTGTCGAGGCCGCGCTTTTCGCGAATTACATTCAGCAGGGTTGGCGTGGCCGCGCCGTATCCGTAGTCGGAAACGAGCAGCGCATCGGAGGCGCGAGTGTATTCGCGGGCGGCTAACACGATCTCGCGGCGCAAATGGGCGTTGGGGCCTTCGGTGGGCTCGCGATCGAGGCGCACGACTTGCTGTCCGGCAGTGTGCGCGAAGCCGGCAAGGATGCGGGTTTTGGTAACGGTGGTGTAGCTCTTGTCCTTGAAAACGCCGCTGACGGGAATGCGCTTGTGGCGGAAGGCGCGCAGCAAAAGCCTTCCCGGTTCGTCGTCGCCCACGATTCCAACCGGCAAGACGTTCACTCCCAGGTCGGCGAGGTTGTAGACGGCATTCGCGCCGCCGCCGGGAACCACCTTGCGATCGCGGTGCTGCAGAATCAGCACAGGCGCTTCGCGCGAGACGCGAGAGATCTCGCCGAAGACGAACTCGTCGGCCACCAGATCGGCGAGGACGGTTACGGTGAGCTTGGGAAAAGATTCGACGATCTTCTTCAGGCGCAGGCTTCCGTTGTCTTTAGGGTGAATGTGTTTTGTCATCGCTAATAATGCTTATCCGTCAAATGCCCGGCCGTAAAACGCAACCCAGAGCGCAACGCAGAGCGCAACCCAAGATTTTCTCACGAGCGAGGCTTTCGTTTCTCGATTCTCGCCAAAATGGCATCTACAAGGTCAGCGGGACGGTCGATGGTTAGGTTGAGAGCGGCGACCGTAAGGGGCTGGAGCTCTGTTCGGAGTGAACCTAAATTGACGGCATCTTTTTCCGTGGTCAGGAAGCCGCCAGGGCCGAGTTTGGCGCGCATGGCTAGGAGGTGCTCGATGTCGCTTCGGTTGTAAGAATGGTGGTCGCGAAATTCGATTTCTGCCGCGGGCGCGATTCCGGCGGCGCGCACTTGGGCAAAGAACTGTTCGGGCCTTGCGATGCCGCAGAGGACAACGGGCTCGGCGGGCAGGTTCGGTAGAACGAGTTTGCGTTCGATTCGCCAGATTGGTTTTTGCTGCAGCACGCCGCGGGAGACGCGGCTAGCCGCGTCTCTACGGGAAGGCGCGTCTAACTCCAAGGCTGCGGGGAGCACTATGGCGTCGGCGCGTTGCAGCGATGATAGCGGCTCGCGTAGCCGTCCCGAGGGCAGCAGTTGGTCGTCGAAGTCTGCTTCCGTCATGAGCACGATGTCGAAATCGCGCGCCAAGGAACGATGCTGAAAACCGTCGTCGAGGAGGTGCAATTGCGGGCGGAATTTTTGCTCGGCGAGTTGGCCTGCTTTATAACGGCTTTCGCCTACGATGACCGGAACGCCCAGGCGCCGCGCGATCAGCAGTGGTTCATCGCCGAAGTCGGCGGCGTTGCCATCGGGCTCGACTGGCAGAACGCCGCGAGTTTTGCGGCCGTATCCGCGCGAGAGCACGTCGAAGCTAATGCCGCGCGCTTTTAGCAAATCGCCGAGCGCGATTACAAACGGAGTTTTGCCCGAACCACCGACCGACAAGTTTCCTATGCTGACCACGGGATGTTCCAGACGGCGCGACGACAGTACGCCGCGATCGAACAACGTGTTTCGCAGCATGGTGGCGGCACCGTAAAGGCCGGTTAGCGGATTCATGATGAAACACCCATCAGTTGCAGCAGAGCCTTGATGGTTCGGGCGGTGGCGCCACGCTGGGATTCGAGCGCGGCCAGCGCGTTCTGGCCGAGAGTCGCGCGTTCGTCGGCGTTTTCGATCAGCTCAATGAAGACTAGCGGGAGCTCCGCTACTCCAACGATGCGGACGGCATTGCGCCTGGCAAAAAAATTCACTACGTCGCGAAAATTTTCGTAGTGGTTGCCGGTGACGATGGGAACGCCGTAGAGGGCGGGCTCTAGAATGTTGTGTCCGCCGCGCGGGACGAGGCTTCCACCGACGAAGGCAACCGTGGCCAAGGAATAGAGCGCCGCCAACTCTCCGATACTGTCGACCAGAAACACGCTTGCCGCTAGCGGTTCGCCGCTCCACAGAGAACGCCGGATCATGCGGAAGCCTAGCTTCTCGACTAAGTCGGAAACCTCGGCGAAACGCTCGGGATGGCGCGGCGCAAGGATCATCACCGCTTTGGGATGATTGGCCAGGATGTTGCGAAAGGCGGAGAGCAGAGAGCCTTCTTCCTCTTCTAGCGTGCTGCCGCACACCAGAACCGGACCCGCTGCGGAATGGCTTAGGCTTTCGCGAAGGCTGGCGACAATGTTCGGCGCGGGCGGCGGCTCCACATCGAATTTCAAGTTGCCGGCCACTGTGATCTTGGATTTGGGCGCTCCAATTTCGATGAGGCGCTGGCGGTCTTCTTCGGTCTGAGCCAGGAAGATATCGACGTTCGCGAGTGTCTTCCCCAGCAATTTCGGCAGCCAGAAGCGGAAGCGCTTGTAGCCGGGAAACGAGCGGTCGGAAATGCGGCAGTTGATTACGGCGACGCTCGCCCCGCTGCGTTTGGCTAGTCGCAGAAAATTTGGCCAGAATTCTGTTTCGGCGACGATTACGAGTTCCGGACGCAGAGAATCGAGGTAGGGGCGAATGGCGAAGGCGAAGTCCAGGGGGAAATAGAACACATTCTCGGCGCCGAAGCGGCGGGCGGCGAGCGTCTGACCGGTGCTGGTCGTCGTCGAGATCAGTACGTGGTGGGACGGAAATTTCTGGCGCAGCGCCTCGACTACTGCGTTTGCAGCTACCACTTCGCCCACCGAAACCGCATGAACCCAGATGGTGGGTCTGTCGCGGGCCTCAGCCAGGGTGGGCGGAACTGCGCCGAACCTCTGCCGCAAACCTGCGCGATACTTGCCATGGCGCAGCATCTGCAGCAGCCAGTAGGGCAGCGTCAGCAGCAGGAAAAAGGCGAGCAGCGCACTGTAGAGCGCGTACATGGAGAGAAGTTTCATTCTAAATGGCGAGGGACCGCTGCGAGCTGCGGGCGATCCGAATCGATGGCTTGCAGGTCGTCGCTTGCAGCTCGTGGCTCGTAACTCATAGCTCGCAGCTGTCCCCTCATGATTTGGCATCCTATAATTCAAGTATGCGTAATGCAGGTAGGCGGGAATCAAATCGCACTTGGATGCCGCTCGCGGCTCGGCTTGCGGCAGTTGGTGCTTTTGTCGTCGTGTGCTGCTTTTGCGCGATGGCGGCGAAAGGGTTTGTCATGCCCACGGCGCAGCCCGCGCGCACTTATCCGGCGCATGACGATCATCCGATGGAAAAAGTTACGGTTGCGGTCGATCCGTATGACGTGGAATACAAAGCTTCGATTTTCACCGTCAACTACCGCAACTACGGATACATGCCGGTCTTCTTTGTTATCACGAATGACGGCGATGAGCCGGTTTCGCTGGTCGGCATGACGGCCCAATTGAATACCAAGGACCGCAGCAAGCTTTTCCCCTCAAGCATGGACGATCTGTTGCGGCGGCTGTCGCACCCTTCGCGGAATGACAGCCAGCCTACGTTGCCCATTCCTTTGCCAAAAAAAGAGGTCAAGGGCGGGGTTAGCAAAAAGACTTGGGATGAAATCGAGCAGGCTCAGTTTGAGGCTAAGGCCGTGGAACCGCATTCCACGGTGCGGGGTTTTTTGTTTTTCGACATTTTGGATATCTCGAATCCGCTGGCGGGGGCTAACTTCTATTTGATGGGAGTGCAGGACGCTAGGGGGCGCGAATTGATGTATTTTGAAATTCCTATGGAGAAATATTTGAGCGCGCCGGAGGCTAAGAAGCCTTAGGGCCCTGTCTGCGGCGTCGATCGGCGGACGGGGAGAATCGCCGAGCTGCGCTCGGCTGGGGCGGACGAATGCGTCCGCCCCTACGTGGGGCTTTATAATCTCTCGATATGGTCACCACTCCGGCTCTTTCCGAGGATCTGCTTGCTCAATACGAGCCGGTTATTGGGCTTGAAGTCCACGTGCAACTGCTGACTGCTTCTAAGATCTTTTGCTCTTGCTCTACTCGGTTTGGCGATCCTCCCAACACGAATGTGTGTCCTGTGTGTCTTGGACTTCCGGGTGCTTTGCCGGTGCTCAACCGCAAGGCCGTCGAGTTTGCGGTTCTGGCGGCTATGGCTTTGGAGTGCCGGATCAACGAAGTGTCGATTTTTGCTCGGAAGAATTATTTTTATCCCGACCTGCCTAAGGGGTACCAGATTTCGCAGTATGACAAGCCGCTGGCGGAATTTGGATTCATTGACATCGATGTGAACGAGGGTAAGAAGCCCGGCGGCAAGAAGAAAATTGGGATCACGCGGCTGCACCTGGAAGAGGATGCGGGCAAGAGCCTGCATGAGGGGTTCGCGGATTCCGCTCACAAGACAGCCATCGATCTGAATCGGACTGGGGTGCCGCTGGCGGAGATCGTCAGCGAACCGGACATGCGATCGCCGGACGAAGCATACGAATACCTCACGCGGCTTAAGGAGATCATCCTGTATACGGGCGTGAGCGACTGCAATATGGAAGAAGGCTCGCTGCGCTGCGACGCCAACATCAGCGTGCGGCCTCGCGGACAGAAAGAATTCGGGACGAAGACCGAGGTCAAGAACGTCAATTCTTTTCGTTTTATCAAGCAGGCGTTGGAGTATGAGATCGAGCGGCACATCGGAATCATCGAGGGCGGCGGGCGGATCATGCAGGAGACGCGCCTCTACAATGCGCACGAAGGCAGGACTTACGGCATGCGCTCGAAGGAGCAGGCGCACGATTACCGGTATTTTCCCGAGCCCGATTTGCTGCCGCTGGTGGTCGATGAAAAATGGCAAGCGGCAATTCGCGTTAGTTTGCCCGAGCTTCCGGAAGCGCGGCGGCAGCGCATGATGACGGAGTATGGCATCTCCGAGCAGTATGTCGCAACGTACACCAGCACGAAGGCGATCACAGACTATTCCGAGGATTCGATCAAAGCCGCAGGGGGGGGAGTTCCACCTAAGCAAATATTCGATCTTGTCCAATCTGAGCTGCTCGGACGGCTGAAGACGGCGAAACTGGATATCGGGGATTCGCCAATCACCCCTCAGGGAAATGCTACTGCAGCTATGTTGGTCACAAAGGGGGTAATCTCCGGCAAGATGCTGAAAGATCTCTACGATCTCAGCTTCGTGCGCAAGCAGGACTTTCCTGCGGTTTATGAAGCTGAGGGGCGTCCCGAGCAGTCGCGCGACACTTCGGCGCTGGAGAAACTGGCCGATGAAATCATCGCGGCGAATCCTAAGCAGGTGGAGCAGTATCGCGCGGGCAAGAAGACGATGATTGGGTTTTTCGTGGGGCAGGTGATGAAAGCCTCGAAGGGGCAGGCTAATCCGCAGCTGGTGAATGAAGTTCTGACTAAGAAGCTGGACGGGTAGATGCGTTCAGACGCAGCCCCTAAAAGGGGCTTCTGATTTCGAGAGCCTGCGGCATCGCTAAACACCTTGCGGAAAAACTCGGTTGCGCGCCGCGTCGTCCCCTCTGCGGCTGAAGCCGGCACTGAAAACAGGGCGTTTATCGCAGCGGTAAACCGCTGCGCCACCCAAAAACAAGACCAAGATCGAGTTTTTCCGCAAGCTGTAAAGCGATGCCCTGATACGGACTCTGACCCTGTCGGCATCGAGATCGAGTAGGGGTGCTTCGACTGTGGTTGAGCTTCGCTTTCGCGAAGCTCAATCCTCGCTCAGCATGACAATGGAATACCTACTAGGCGGTTCCTAAATTCTTCAGCACTTCGTCGGCGTAGTAGTTTGTGACTTTGGCGTCGTCGCGCAGGGTCTCGTAGTAGGCCGCTTTCAGCAACTGCTCGCGGCGATCGCGCAATTGCTGGCGGATGGCTTGCTGCACCCGCGGATCGTTTAGGTCCCTCTGACCCGCCGGTTCCCGGGCAATCAGTTTCATGATCAGGTAAGCCGCTGGTTGGTGCGTGGCTGGATTGATGATCGGAATCACCGGCGTGTATTGACCCGGTTTCAGCTTCATCACTGCCGCGACCACCTCGCGGGCGTTGGGATCGGGGTTCTTGGTTAGCTGGGATTCGGGGACCATCCCCAGATCGCCGCCGTTGTTGCTGGTGTCGGGGTCTTCGGAATAATTCATGGCCAGGGTGGCGAAATCGTCGCCGCTATCGAGGCGGTTGGAGATCATCTGAATTTTCTTGAGCGCCTCGGTGGCGTTCTGCGCTTTGCTGTTCTGCAGGTTGTGCACCTGGGGGCTTGCCATTCCCGAAACCATGATCTTGGCCAGGTGATACTGCGCTTCGATCAGGTTGAACTCAGCCTTGTGCTGGTTGAAATAGCTCGTGACATCCTGGTCGGTGATGTTGATGCGCGAGGTAATTTCCTTGTTCAATACCTTGTCGCGGGTGAGCGAGCGCCGCAGGTCGCGCTTGAAGTCATCGACCGATATTTTTTTGTCCTGCAGGCGTTTGTTAAATTCTTCGGCGGTGTAGGGCGACTTGATTTCGTTCATTTTGCGGTCTACTTCTTCGTCCGTCGCCAGCAGGCCGAGCTTTTCGGCGCGCTGCATCAGGATCTCCGTTTCGATCAGCTCATTCAGGATGCTCAGACGCAGGCTGACCGCCTGCTCGCCTGTCGGCTGCTGATCGGAACCCGCCGTCTGGTTGGCGTAATACTTGTCAACTTCGCTGCGATAGATCTTGTGGCCATTGATCGAGGCCATGACGTCGCCGCCGGCAGAGTTGTGGTTACAAGCCGCGAGCCCCAGCATCAGAGAAGCGCTGACTAAGACCAGGGCCGCTAGCCCAACGTAGTTAGTTTTTTTCAAGTTTTTCCTTCCTGCGCCACCGTGACGTGGAATTTGTGATTGGCAATTTGCAATTTGTAATTGAAACTCCGGATGGCGAGGTGTCAATTACAAATCGCAAATTACAAATTCATTGCTTGTGCTCCGGAGGCGCGACGCCGGCATCGTTCAATGCCTGGTCGAGCACGGTTCGTATGTCGTCCGCCGGCACCGCTCCATCCAGTTTCCGTCCGTTGATGAACATGGTTGGTGTGGCTTCCACTCCGAGGGTTTCGCCCTCGCGAATGGAGGCGCGCACCATCTTTTCATCCTGAGCCTTCAGGCACGCCTGCAACTTCGGAATGTCGAGGTCATGCTTTTGCGCTTGCAAAGTGGCCAGCTTGTCGAGCTCCGCGTACCAGCCGTCGGGGTTTTTCTGGCCGCTGACGGCGTTTCCGTTGTTGTGCAAGTAATCGGCATATTCCCAGTAGGCATCGTTGTTTTGCGCGGCCAGGCAATTGGCATCCACCGCCGCGTGGATCGCCCAGGGGTGGATTTCATCGATCGGGTAATCCTTGTAGATGAAAAGGACGCGATCGCCGTATTCCTTGAAGAGTCCGGGAAAGAGGGTTGCGTGGACGCGGGAACAGAACGGGCACTCGAAATCGTCAAAATTCACGAGCGTGACTTTGGCATCTTTGTTGCCGCGCGTGGGACGTCCGCTGACGTCGATCTTCTTCATCGTCTCCGCGTAGGGATCGGCGGTCAGATCGGACCGGCTCAGGCGTATCAGGGTCTTGTGATCGTGAGAGAGCAGAAACGAGAAATCCTGTTTTCTGGTGGGGCTGGAAAACGTAACCGTCAGCGCGTCGTAGTTCGCAAACTCGCTTGGCCGCAACGGCCCCACAATCACATTTACGTCGGGGGGAAGGGTGTACTGCGCGCGCACGTGGCGCTCGATGGAGCGTGTGATGTCGGACGGAGGAGCAGCTGGGGAAGCAGGATTCGGAGCAGGATTAGATTGGGCCGAACAGCCCAGACAGACCAGCAAAAGGAGTAGAAAAGCGCGCCGCACAATCATTCGTCGAAACCACCTGAACATGAGGAAGCCGCTTGATTATCTCATGGGCGCGAGAGTCACGCAGGAGGCGGGGCTGCTACGGGAATTGAGCGAGGTGGGATTCGCGGCAGCATCGTGCACGCCGGGCTGCGCCCGGCGGGGCAGGTGAGGGCACCCGCCCCTACGAAGGGCAATTTCAGGATCTTCCTTGCAGCAACTCTTTGGCAGTCAGCAGTTGATTCATCGAGCCGGAGCGGAAGCCTTCTAGATCTAGCGTTACGAACTTGAATCCTAAACGTTTGAATATGGTGGTTAGGTCGCTCGCCATCTTGGCGGTCAGGGCTTGTGGAAGATCTTCTTGCGCGATCTCGATACGCACGATTTCGCCATGATGGCGCACGCGGAATTGGCGAAAGCCGAGGGCTCGCAATGCGTCTTCTCCGCGCTCGACTACGCTCAGGGCTTCGGGGGTTACGGCGCGTCCGTATTCTAGACGCGACGAAAGACAGGCTGAGGCGGGCTTGTCCCAGACTCGCAGGTCTGCCCGCCTTGCCAGTTCGCGGATCTCAGCTTTGTTTAGGCGGGCTGCCAGCAGCGGAGCCAGGACATGATGCTGGCTCGCGGCTTGCTGTCCGGGACGAAAATCGCCCGTGTCGTCGGCGTTGACTCCGTAGGCTATGGCGCCGAATGCGCCGGCTTCGCGGTAGCGCTCGAGGACGGTAAACAATTCGTCTTTGCAGTGAAAACAACGAAGGGAATCGTTGCGGACGTATGCGGGATTTTCCAGTTCGTGTGTTTCTACAACTTCGACTGGAATTGCATGCTCGCGCGCAAAGGTGAGCGCGTCTTGCAGATGAGTTCGCGCCAGGCTGGCGGAATCGGCTATCACGGCGCGCATTTGGTCGCCGAGGACCTCGTGCGCCATCCAGGCTAGAAAAGCGGAATCGACACCGCCGGAGTAGGCGACGATTACGCGACCGGTGTTGGCGAGGATGTGGCGCAGGCGCGCTGTTTTTTCGTCGAGGGTGGTTGCGGTGGTCATCTTTCTATTATCTCCGAAAAAGTTCTCAGTTCTCATCTGCCCGCCCTCAGCGGCGATAAAGCCCACGTTTAAGAGTCGTGAACGGCACGACTGAAGCGCGCCCTACCCAATAGCATCGGTTGTGCTAGACCACTGCTCGAAAAGCGCGAGAAGTGGCGCACCCGGCATCCGGCACTCCGACGGCATCGAGAGAACGCCTTGGCGGGGTCGTGATGATTCATACGGGTATGGGGTCCTTCGACTCCGCCTAGCCATTCGCTTCGCGTATGGCTGGGCTACGCTCAGGATGACAAGGTTGATTTAACTTGGTGACTTGGGCCGGTTTCGTCGAGTTTTTCAGCAGACTGTAAAGCCGGTGTTGAAAACAGGCCGAATATCGCAGCGGTGAACCGCTGCGCCACCCGAAAGCAAAAGCAAAGGCAAAAACAAAAACCAAAACCAAAAACCAAAATCCCTAGCTCGACGCTGCCGTGGAATCCCACGTCTCGAAAAGCGCGAGACGTGGGGCACCCGGCCGTCATTACCATGCGGTCGCGTACTAATACAGGCGCTCTTGGCGCTTTAGATTCCCGAAGGAGCCTATGTTGGCTAGGGTGAAGGTGAAACGATATTCATTCTCGTTGCGCACCGTTCCCAGGGCGAAGCGGCGGTATTCCAGGCTGAGGCCGCAACAGTCCCAATTGTAAGTGGACTGGGCGGTCGCATACTGCAGCGACCCGTTGTCGGCGTCAAAGCCGATGCTGGTGGCGGCGCTCAAGCCGCGCTTGTTGAGTTCACCGTAGCCAAACAGGAGCCGGAATTGGTGGAATTCGTTCTGCGTCACGATCGTCCGCGTGCCGGTGTCGATCACATGCAGAAAGGCGTCTCCGCCTCCCATGGTGAATGGGCCGACGTGGTAGTTCACCAACGCCAGGCTGGAATTGATGTGGCCGGCCTCTAAGTCGTAATCCAAATCCCACTCGGCATTGGTGCGCAGGCTGGGCTCGATGCGCAGGCGCGAAATAAGGGGAGCGAAATGCCTAGGCTCATCGAGAAACGCGATGCCGGTAAAATCCGCAGTCGTGGTGAAGACGTTACGCTCTCCTCCCTGCAACGCGTTGCCAAACGTAGGATCGAAGAAATACTTCTGGCCGATCTCCCAACTCAGGATTTCGCGCGGGCCGGTGGCACACCGTTGAGCGTTTGGGGTGGGAGGCAGTTCCCACGGAACTGCGCCGGTTTGCGGGACTCCGCCAATCGTGAGCGTGCTGATGCCGGGCACGTCGCAGTCCTTGACGCTGGGATCGAGGTGGCGGGCGTAGAGACGATTCACCAGCGAGTACTGGAGTTCATTGGTGTTGGTGAGTACGTCAGTGGCATCGAAACGCAAAATATTGGCGAAGTTATCGACGCCGGTTACGTAGTCGTATTTCACGCGGGGCTCGATCACGTGCTTCCATTTGCGTCCGAGCCAGGGATGATCGAAGACGCGCGACAAGGCGGGCGGACGCAACTCGACCGAAGCTTCCAGGGATTTGCGATTGATGGTTTGGTCGGCAGCACGGCCGTATCCCTCAGCCAATCCGGGAGCGTATTCCTGCGTATAGAACGTGTCACGCAGCGTGAGTGCGGGACGGAACGACCACCCCTGCCATAACAAGGGCATGGTTAGCGAGGGCGCGAGATCGAACCGGCCCACTACGGGGGCGGTGCGAAAGCCGACGGGAAGGTCTTGCGCAGCCTCGGGCGCCTCGCGGCGCTGTAACCCTTCGGCCGCGCTCTGGAATGACCAGTACAGCGGCGAATTGCCCAACTGCCGCTCTTCACTCGAGGCAAAGAAACTTGGGGTATGCAGAATCCGGACTAGTTGCGTCTGCGTAATCGTGCTGCAGGTCACGTCCACTTCCGTGTTCGGATTGCACACTTCGAAGTTCTGGTAGCGCTCGGCCAGCGCATTGAAGTGAAATCCGTTGGTGGTGTTGGAGAGGAAAACTTGCGATCGCACTTCCGAGTCGATGGCCAGGGTGTAAACGTCGGTGAAAACGATGCGGAAAACGAACGAACTCAGAAAATCGATGTTGGCGACGCCGCGAAAATTTCCAAAGGGGCGCTCAGCGATAAGACGCGCGTCCTCGCCGCCCTGATTCTCGCGTGGATTGCCGACGCCGCGATCCACCATGCCCTGGTAGTTGAAGAAAAGGTAGGAGCTATCGCTTGGACGGGCGCGGAATTCGGCGCGTTCGAACCAGCCGCGTTTCGAATAGTAATCGGCGCCGGCGATAGCATCCAAGCTGCGATTGATGGCCCAATAGAGGGATTCGCCGACGATATCTCCCTTGATGGAGGAGGTGCCGAAAGTCGGAATCAAGAAGCCGCTCTGGCGCTCTTTCTGAACCGGAAAGCTCACAAACGGGAAGTAGAAGACGGGCACGCCCATCAGCTCGAAGCCGCTGTTGTAGAGTTGGGCGGTGCCGTCGACATCGACCTTGATGTGTCGGGCTTCGAACAGCCACTTTGGACGCGGCAACTGGCAGGTGGTGACCGTTCCCTGGCGCACCAAGTAGTGGTCGGGCCCGTGCTTCTCGACAATTTTTCCGGTGAACGCAAACGGATTGGTCGTGGTTATCGTGTAACGGGAGGCGCGCATCCGAAATCCCACGGTTCCAATCGCGCTGTAGAAAATTCCAACTTGAGTGCGGATATTGTAAGTGCTGTGACTGGCCTCGACGTGCTCATCGTAAGGGCCGCCATCGAGTACGACGTGACCATCCTCTTCGGTGTCTCCCGTGTCCGCGTTGTAGGTGATTTGATCGGCGTGCAGGATGTATGTGCGATAGTCGATTTCGGCTGCGCCGCGCAGGTGGTAGATGGCGCCATCTTTTTCTTGGTGGATCGCCCGAATCGTAACTGGCTCTTCCGTAGTAGTTTTGCCGGCGGGTTTCGGCGTAACCGGCGTCGCGTGTGGAGCGCTGTTGGGGGCAGATGCCGTGGGGGCGGCAGGGGGCAGCGTCTGGCTGGTTACTATCGCGGGAGCGAGAAGCAGATGACAGACCACAGCGGTCGTGATAAAGATTCGAAAGCGGGTGGTCATTAGCAAATGATCATGATCATTAGCGGTTGATCTGCAAGCACGTGTGCGCTCCGCCAGCCGGTCTACCACAAGGAACCAACTGACCTTAGCACGCGAGCGGCAGACGAAGCAAAGCTGCGCATGCGTGTGGTCTCCGGCAGTGGTGCCTGGCCTGGCGCTGGCTACTGGCATTCTTCGCGACTTGCTAACGACGACTCGATAACGGCCACCGGCTGCGCCGATGATGCCGGACTGATGATGCCGTACTTTTTACGGCTAGACTCATGACGACTGGACCGATGATGCAAGGATTGACAAATCGTTCAACCAGCAACGTTTGCGACGTGACGGGGCTCCTCGCCGCAAGCGATGCGGTTGAGGCGTCGGTCAGTTCCGTCGTTGCCAGGGAAACTGCCGACCCGGATGCTGCTCCGAATACGGATTCCTGGCGCGTCGAGGTGGCTGCTCGCCTGGAACGATATCGCACGCGGCGTAAGCCACGGACTCCACGCTATCCTTCACTGCTCTTGCCGTTTGATGCGCCCGAGAGCTGGTCGCGTTCTGCTCCGGCGGCTGGACCCGGATCGTTGGCAACTGCTAGCGCGTCGGGGGAGCAAGAGTTTACCGGCCAGGAGTTTACCGGCGAGGAGTTTGCCGGGCATACATTCGCAGTGCACGGCGTAGACGAGTCGATCGGCGTTGGGACGCAAGACCTCGTGGGTGCCCGGCAGGTCTCTTCGCAGCAAATCTCGGAGCAAACGCCGGAGGTATCAGCCAAGGTCATCGAGTTTCCGCGTTCCGCGGCCATTCCAGTTTTTCGAACGAGCGATTTGGCCGACCCGGTCTTTGATTTTGATCGTCCGCGGATTGTGGAAGCCCCGGAGATTGTGCCGCTGCCTCCCGCATTGGGCGGAATATTGATGGAATCCGCGCCGCAGGAGACCTCTGATCGGCAGTCCGATTTCGTCTCCGGGTTATCTTCTGCGCCGATTGGCCGGCGCGCGCTGGCCGCGCTTGTGGATGGCGCTATTGTGACAGCCGCGCTGGCCGCTTCTGCCGCGGTATTTTTTCATTTCAACCCATTTCGTTGGAATGTCACTCTGCACCCAATTTTGAATTTGGTTCGTGGGCCGGTCGCGGCAATTGCCGGTGCGTTCGTGGTCGTCGCAGTTCTGCTGTGGGCGGCCTACCAATATTTGTTCGTGGTGTACACCGGAGCGACTCCCGGACTGCGCGCCGCTGGGCTGCGGCTGGCAGGGTTTGATGGTTCGGTGCTCAACCGGCGTTTGCGCCGCTGGCGCGTGTTGGCGTCGTTTCTTTCCGCGTTTTCCGCTGGGCTGGGGTATTTCTGGTGCGTGCTGGATCAGAATGGATTGTGCTGGCACGACCGCATCACCCGCACCCACGTCCAGGCCGAGTAGAAAAAAAGCCCCAGCCGTGGCTCGGCCGGGGCGGAGTTGTGAATTTGGTTTGAACTAACTTGCCGCCGGCGTTTGCGGATGGCGTTCGCATTGATTGCAACAGCAGCTCGCGCCAGTTTTGTCGCCCTTGGCCCGGACGCAGCTTTTGCCTTCAGCACAGCACTTGCCGTCGGCACAACACCCACTTTTCTTACATTCTTTCATCGCTGCCTTCATGTCTTTGCCATTGCAGCATGACTTGCCGTCTTTCATTTCTTTGCCGCAACAGGCCGTGGCACCCTTGGCATCGGCCGCGTGCTGGCAACAACTTTTGCCGTCTTTCATGTCGGCCATGTTGTGACAGCACGATTTGGCTTGCGGAGCCGGGGTGGAGTTCGGAGCCGCTGGCGTCTCTTGCGCCCAGCCAACCAGCGACAGGGCAAGGGTGAGAATCAAAGCAATCAATCTGAACTTCATAGGATCTCCTTTTAAGAATATGAAGAAAATTAAGGCGTGCGGCCGCTTAATGGCCGCAGGACTGAGAACCGAGCCAGGCAGGAATCTAAACGCGAAGAATCATCCCAAACTGGCCGGGCGGAGGACCCGGAGCGAGCGCAGTCGGGGGCGATGTGTGCGACTCTGCATCTCGATCGGAACTGAGTTCGGCAATCTGGGCGGGAGCAATCTGTTGCGAAGAACGGGTGCGCACAGGCGCTGGTACGCTTTGCGGCCCCGGCTGGGAACAGCAACTGCGCTCATTTTGACACGGCGAACTGTTGGCGGCGAACTCGCTCGGAGGCGCTGTCTCGGTCTTGCCGATCCCCGGACAACAGGGATGGCCTGCGGGCATAGTGTGGTGGTGAGCGGTCAGGTGCTGGGCAACGTGCCCAGGAATTTCTCGCGCTTGATGGAGATGGCCGGCACGCATGAGGATCATCGGCGCCAAGGCCACCTCTGCCCAGACCAGTATGACCATCAGCAGCGCCGCGGCAATGGATTTCTTGAACATCCGGTCCCTTACTATGGCAGATTCACAGAGAATAGCTGTGACAGCGGTCACACCCAAGCGGACCCTATCCTACCAGATTCTCCAGCGCCGGCCGCAGCTCACGAAAGCGAAACTTGTATCCACTGGACCCTAGTTTCCCGGGCTGAACTCGTTGGCTCGCGAGCAACATTTCCTCCGCCGCTTGCTTACCGAAAGCCAGGCGCACGGCGAACTCCGGCACGGGAAAGAATGCCGGGCGTCCCAGAACCGACGCCAGAACTTTTGTGAACTCCGCATTGCGTACGGCATTTGGGGCCACCAGATTCACCGGGCCGCTCACTGATTCAGTGCCGATTGCGTACTGAATTGCCCCGACTATGTCATCCACATGAATCCAGCTGAACCACTGTTGACCCGACCCAATTCGCCCGCCCAGCCCCAGTTTGAACGGGGTCAGCATTTTCTCCAAGGCGCCGCCTTTGGGGCTTAGCACCACTCCAATGCGGACGTTCACGGTGCGAATGCCTGCGCTGGCCGCAATCTGGCTGGCGTCTTCCCACTCGCGGCAAACTTCGGGCAGAAATCCTTGTCCAGCCGGGCTCTCTTCACTTAGAACTTCATCGCCGCGATTCCCGTAGAATCCGATCGCCGAGGCGCACACCAGGACGCGTGGTTTGGCCGCAGCCTGCGCCAAGGCCGTAGCCAGATTCCGGGTTCCCTGCACACGGCTTTGGCGGATTGCCTTCTTTTTTTCTTCAGTCCAGCGTCCCACAACGCTTTCTCCGGCTAAATGAACCACCGCGTCGAAGCCCGACACGGGAGCTGATGGTACCGGAGCCAGCGGATCCCAGGAAACCTGGGCCGCATTCTGAGCGCGACCGCGCACCAGGCGCACAATCTGGGCGCCGTGGGCGGAAAACGAGGCCAGAAGCGCGGTCCCGATTGGCCCCGAAGCGCCGCTTGTAAGAATGCGGTTCACACTGGATCTCCTTTTCGTACTTTACCAGCCCCAATGCCTTTCGCGGCGAAACTCCGCGTCTCGGCGGTGAAATCGCATACTCCCTGCGTTAGAATCGGTCATGGCGACGTTGCGGGAGCAGATCGCAACCAATGTGCTTACGGTGACCCGTTTCCGCGAGCTCATGAAGAAGCTGCGCGAGAACCGTCCTAACGACGACCTCGACCTGGTCAAGCGCGCCTACGAATTCTCCCAGAAGCACCATGCCGGACAACACCGCGCCTCGGGTGAACCTTACCTGGTACATCCGCTTGAAGTCGGCACCGTGCTCGCCGACATGAAAATGGATTCCGTTTCCGTCGCCGCCGGCTTGCTTCACGACTCGGTGGAAGACACCTCGGTGACCACCGTCGAAATCCGCCAGGAATTCGGCGAGCAGGTCGCCCACATCGTCGAAGGCGTCACCAAGATCAGCAAAATCGATTTTTCTTCAAAAGAAGAAGCGCAAGCCGAGAACCTGCGCAAGATGATGCTGGCCATGGTTGACGACATCCGCGTGGTGCTCATTAAGCTCGCCGACCGCCTGCACAACATGCGCACGCTCGAACATCTCGATCCCGAGCGGCAGCAGAAAATTGCCCGCGAGACGCTGGAAATCTACGCTCCGATTGCGCACCGTCTGGGCATGGGCAAGATTCGCGGCGAACTGGAAGACCTTGGCTTCAAGTACGTGGATCCGATCGGATTCGAACAGGTGCGGGTTGCCGTCGAATCCCGCCGTAAAGAAGGCGAAGCCTTTATGACGCGCGTGGAAGGCGTGCTGCGCGACGGCCTTAAGGAAGCCGGCATTACCGGCCGGGTGGAGAGCCGCGTGAAGCGGCTTTACAGCATCCACAAAAAATTGCAGCGGCAGCGCATCAGCGTCGACCAGGTTTACGACCTTTACGCCATGCGCGTCATCACCAACTCGGTGCAGGATTGCTACGCCGTTCTTGGCATCATCCACAACGTTTGGCGGCCGGTGCCTGGCCGGATCAAGGATTTCATCGCCATGCCGCGGCCGAATCTCTACCAGTCGCTGCATACCTCCGTCATTACCCAGACCGGTGAGACTTTTGAAATCCAGATTCGCACCGAAGAAATGCATAAGATGTGCGAGGAAGGCATCGCCGCCCACTGGAAATATAAAGACGGGCCGGTCTCCGCCGAAGACGAACAGCGCCTGGCGTGGCTGCGGCAGGTGGTGGAGTGGCAGCGCGACGTTTCCGATCCCAGCGAATTTCTTTCCACATTAAAAGTCGACCTCTATCCGGAGGAGGTTTACACCTTCACGCCCAAAGGCAAAGTGCTGGTGCTGCCACGCGAATCCACGCCCATCGACTTTGCGTATTCGATTCACACCGAGGTGGGACACAGTTGCACCGGCGCCAAGGTTAACGGACGCATGGTTCCGCTGCGCCACAAGCTGCATTCCGGCGACATTGTTGAGGTCATTACTCAGCCCGGGCACAAGCCCAGCCGCGACTGGCTGGCCATCGTCAAGTCGTCGCGCGCGCGGAACAAAATCAAGCACTGGCTCAACGTCCACCAGCGTGAGCGGGCCATTGAAATCGGCAAAAAGCTGATTGAAAAAGAAGCGCGCAAGTACCGCATCTCGCTCAAGGAGATTAAAGAAGCCGACTTGCAACGGGCGGCCACCGAATACGGCCTTGGACGTCCGGACGACCTGATGGCGGGCATCGGCTACGGCAAGTATTCGGCTCGCCAGGTGCTCGCGAAATTCGCTCCGCCGGACGCCGCGCCGATGTCGGACAGCGAAGAACAATCCGCGTCACACGGCTTTACCAGCGCCGTCCGCCGCGTCTTCGGAGGCGGAGACGCCAATGCTATCGTCGTGCGCGGACAAGGCGATCTGCTCGTTTATCGTGCGCGCTGTTGCAACCCCATTCGCGGAGAAGCCATCGTCGGCTACGTTACCCGCGGCAAAGGCGTTGCCGTCCACTCGGTCAATTGTCCAAATGTCACTAATCTTCTCTATGAACCCGACCGCCGCATCGACGTGCTCTGGGCGGGAGACAAAGATGGCCAGCCCGTTTCCTATCCGGTAAAACTCACGCTGCTCTGCGACGACCGTTGGGGCATGCTGAAACAGATCACCTCCGTCATCAGCGACACCAAAACCAACATCCGCAGCATGGAATCCCGTAGCCAGAATGCCCAGGCCAGCATTGACATCGTCCTCGACATCGCTGACCTGAAACACCTGCAGAAGATCATTGATGGAGTGCGGCAGATTCCCGGCGTGCATGACGTGCAGAGATTGCAGAAGATCTAGCGGGCTGCGGGAAAGTGCTTTTCGCGTTGTGTCACCTCAGCGGCTAAACAGAGTGATGAAAAACTCGGTTGCGCGCCGCGGTCGCTCCCTCAGCGGCTAAAGCCGGCACTGAAAATCGGACATTTATCGCAGCGGTGAACCGCTGCGCCACCCAAAAGCAAAATCAAGATCAAGATCACATGCAAATGCAAATGCAAACGCAAATGCAAAAAACCTTGGCGGACGCTACCGTGGAATCCCACCTCTGCGGCTTCGCTCAGGGCAGGCTCTTGCGCACAAAACGCGCAAGGATGGGGCACCCGCATCACATCTTCGGGTGATGAATCGCACCGACAGAACCCACCAAAGGGTATCTATTTAATCTGCACGAAAATACCCCAAAAGCGAGAAGGAAGATCGCGAGCGAAGAGCGGTCTTCGCAGAACATTTGGGAACATTCACTCACGGAGGACTCATAACCGGCAACAAACATAGTAAGGAGGGGATTATGCATTCGGCGACAACGAACCGAAGGGCGAAAAGCCCATGGAAGATTACGGATGGCGGGCAGAAATGCGGCTCGACGAAACTGGCAAACACAATTATCCGCGGCGCGCTGACACTGGCTGTGATCGCCGTGCTGGTACTGATTGCCGCTCGCCCAGCGCAGGCGCAAAGTGAGACTGTGCTTTACAACTTCTGCTCCCAACCGAACTGCGCCGACGGCGCTAATCCGCAGGCGGGTCTGACGTCGGACGGCGCCGGCAACTTCTACGGGACGACCTACTACGGGGGCGCTTTTGGGGCCGGGACCGTATATGAGCTTTCGCCGAACGGCAGGGGAGGCTGGAACGAAACCGTGCTCTACAGCTTCACCGGAGGGTCGGACGGATCGAATCCGATGGGCCCGGTGATCTTCGACAAAGTCGGCAACCTGTACGGAACGACAGAATTTGATGTCGACGTCGTGTTTGAGCTCAGTCCCGCAGAAGGAAGCTGGACGGAAACTGTCCTCAGTTACGTTCATCCTCAAATGCAATCGGGTGTGATGATGGATCCGGAGGGCAATCTCTACGGTATCGACGGTGAGAACGTCTTCGAGTTGAGCCCGCCCGGGTGGACGTATCAAGTGATTTACTTCAATGAATGGGGCGGCCGCGGGGGGTTGACGATGGATGCCGCTGGAAACATCTACGGCGTCACTACTGGTTACAACCATAATCCCAAGCTTTTCGCGCTCTCCCCGAACGGCAGCGGTGGTTGGAATCATGAATACCTCTACGGCTTTGGCAAGAACGATGTTTCAGAGGGCACTCCCGTGCTCGTCCCGTACCAAGGGACCCAAGTTCTATACGGTACGACTTCGTTGGGGCCCGGCAAGAAACAGGGAACGGTCTTCAGTTTCTATGGCAAAGAAAAAAGCGAATACTCCTTTAAGGGCGGCGACGACGGCAGCAATCCTTATGGGGGGCTGGTGTACGCGCCGAACGGTATGCTCTACGGCAGCACACTCGGCGGCGGCAACTACAACGAGGGGACTGTTTACCAGATACCTTTCCTCGGAAGGAAAGCCAAGGTTCTCTGGAGCTTCAATGGCACGGACGGATCTCAGCCGTTAGGCAGCCTGATTCTGGACAGCGCAGGCAACCTCTATGGCACGACCTCTGAGGGCGGAGCGAACGGAAACGGGGTGGTGTTCGAAGTGACTCCGTAAGATAGTCGCCGACTTGCGCCTTAACGCCGCAGGGTGCGCGACGGTGTGCGCTGATTGGGGCAGTGGAGAGGTGGCCCGTCTCCCGAGACGGCCCTCGAAGCCGGCCCAAAGCTATGGTGGGGGGAACAAGCACTGACAAGAGCAAATCCGGTATCATAGATACAATCCTTTCCGGAGGGGTGATGGCAGTTCCTGTTTCCCAGATGTGGACAGTGGCTTCTTACGTTCTGCGCCAGAAACTGGCCGGACGCGAGCGCTATCCACTCGTACTGATGCTTGAGCCGCTGTTTCGCTGCAACCTGGCTTGCGCCGGATGCGGCAAGATTCAGTACCCCGCCCACATCCTGAAAACAGATCTTTCGCCGGAAGAATGCTTCAAAGCCGTCGATGAGTGTGGAGCGCCGATGGTGTCGATTCCCGGCGGCGAGCCGTTGATGCACCCCGAGATCGACAAGATTGTCGATGGCTTGCTCGCGCGCAAGAAATATATCTATCTTTGCACCAACGCGCTGCTGCTGAAAGAAAAGTTGCATCTCTTCAAGCCCAGCAAATACTTGAGTTTCTCGGTTCACGTGGATGGACAGAAGGAGCACCACGATTTTTCGGTGTGTCGCGAAGGCGGATACGAGCTTGCCCTCGACGGAATCCGCGCGGCGGTTGACGCCGGCTTTCGCGTGACTACCAACACGACTTTGTTCGATGGCGCCGATCCTAACAGCGTGCGCACATTTTTCGACGAGATGATGGACGCTGGCGTCGAGAGCATGATGGTTTCGCCTGGATATTCCTACGACAAGGCTCCCGACCAGAAACATTTTATGGGACGCGCCCGCATTCGGCGCATGTTCCGCGCCATGCTTTCGAATCGCAAGAAGACGTGGCGGTTTAATCAGTCGCCGCTTTTCCTCGAATACCTGATGGGCAAGCGCAACTACAAATGCACGCCGTGGGGTATGCCAACCTACAACATTTTCGGATGGCAGAAGCCATGCTACCTGCTGCAGGATGGATACGCCGAGTCTTACAAAGAGCTGATGGAAACGACGGAGTGGGGCAGCTACGGCACGGAGTCGGGGAATCCGCAGTGCGCGAACTGCATGGTGCATTGCGGCTATGAGCCTTCGTCGGTCGACGATACGTTCGGATCGCTGCGCGGATTTGTGGATACGGTGAAGGCGACATTTTCGCTCTATCCCGATAAGGACGCGCTCGGCGATCTTGAGCGCGAAGTGCGGCCGGTGCATTCGTACAACCCGCTGGTGCAGATCGAGGCGCCTGCACCGCAAACCGAAGAAAGCCACGCATGAGTGGCCGGGAACATGGGCACGATCCCGTGCCGCACCACAGCGCGCTAGCAGCAGTACAGCCGCACGTCGCCAATCCGCACGTCAGCGACGAACTTGAAGTGGTCCCGGGATTTGAGCGCGAAAATCTTCAGGGATGGATTCCGCAACTTGCGACCGAAGCCGATGTTCGGGCGGTCATCGAAAAAGCTTTCGACTATCGCGGGGACGTGACCATTAACTGTAAAGACGGTTCCGAGATCACCGGATATCTTTTCGACCGGCGGATTGGGCCGACGCTCGTGAACTCCGTGGTGCGGCTGATCGTGGCCAACTGCAACGAGCGGCCTACCATTTCTTATTCCGAAATCGCCGCTATCGCCTTTACTGGACGCGACACTGCCGCCGGCAAGAGCTACGAAGCCTGGGTGAAGAAATACTGGGAAAAGCGGGCCAAGGGCGAGACGAACATTTCGATTGAGCCTGAGGCGCTGGAATAGCTGGACTTTGCGAGCTTCCCCAACCTTTATTTTTGTCATCCCGAACGAGGTGAGGGATCTGCAGTTTTCTCGCCCACCAGCGAACTGCAGATCCCTCACTTCGTTCGGGATGACAATCAAGAAAGATAACAATCGGGAAGGATGACAATCAAGAAGGATGACAATCAAAAAGGATGACAATCAAGAAGGATAACAATCGGGAAGGATGACGCGATCTAGAATGTTCCCATGTTAGTGCTTGCCTCTGCATCGCCTCGCCGCCAGGAGTTGCTTCGCCGCGCCGGAATTCCGTTTGAAGTGCAGGCTGCGCATATTGCCGAAGAGCCGTTGCCTGGAGAATCCGCGAAGGAATGTGCCGAACGACTGGCGCGCGAGAAGGCGCTGGCGATTGCGCGACTGTGTCCGGATCTGCGTCCCAACGATGTCGTGCTTGCCGCTGATACCGTGGTGGTCGTCGAGGGGCAGATTCTCGGCAAGCCGTGTGATGGCGCGGACGCTGCGCGCATGCTGCGGATGCTTTCAGGGCGCGTGCATCAGGTGATCACTGGCGTGTGCTTAGTGGTCGGTGGGCAGTGCTCGGTGGGCAGTGAAACCACTTCGGTGACGATGTCTGAAATCTCTGAGAAGGAGATCTCCGACTACGTTGTCGGCGGCGAGCCCATGGACAAGGCTGGAGCGTATGCGATTCAGGGCATCGCTTCGCGCTGGATTCCTCGGATCGAAGGGGATTACAGCAATGTGGTGGGATTGCCGGTGGCGCTGGTGTGGCGCATGCTGCGGGAGATCAGTTCTCAGTTCCCAGTTCTCGGTTCTCAGAAAACCCGCAGCTCCTGAGCTCTTACTGAGAACTGAGAATCGGGAACTGAGAACTCTTATGCCGTCGGCGGCTTGGGCGTTTCTTTCGGCTTTTCTTCCGGATCTTTCATCGACGACTTGAAATTCCGGATGCCTTCTCCTAGCCCTTTGCCTAAGTCGGCAAACTTGCTTGGGCCGAAAAGCAGCAGCGCTATGCCGATAATCAACAGAATGTGCAGCGGTTGAAACAGTCCTCCATCCATAAAACCTCCAGCGGGGTTGCCCGGCACCCCTGACGGGCGCAGCACAAATCTTCCGTTTCACTCTCGCTCGACGGACCCCAAATTGAATTCTAGGTTAGTGTGGACCCTCCGGTCAAAGCTTCCTGTGATACTCGTCACCGGAGGTTGTTAACTTCATCACACTGAGCACCTTCCATGAGGCTGCCGGGCCCTCAGGGGCTAAAGCCCACGTTTTTAGCCGGCGTGAACGGCATGGCTAAAGCCATGCCCTACCCAAAGCCATGCCCTGCCCAAAACCATGCCCTGCCCGAAGCCATGCCCTGCCCAAAACTATGCTCTACCCAAAACCATTTTATGAACCAAGTTCTAACTCTAGTCATATCAACTCAATAAGCCCGGCAATCAGGGCGGCACGGCGGGGCAACTCCGAGATCAGGATGTGCTCGTGCGGGGCGTGCGCTCCGTCGCCTGCTGCGCCTAGGCCGTCTAGGGTCGGGATGCCTAGAGCGGCGGTGAAGTTACCGTCTGAGCCTCCGCCTACGGCGGCTTCGGCTAGCTTCCATCCTAGCTCGCTCGCGATGGACTTCGCTTTGGCGTACAACGCGGCGACTCCGGCGGTGCGTTCCATGGGCGGACGATTGATTCCTCCCGTGACTTCGATTTTGCACTTGCGATTGAAGGGGCGCAGGCTGCGCATTTTTTTATCGATTCCCGTCGCGTCTTTCAGGCGCGCGATACGCACATCGATTTGCGCCGTCGCTTCGGCGGGAACTACGTTGGTTCGCGATCCTCCGCTGACTACGCCTACGTTGACGGTTAGTCCCTTTTCTAATTCGGTGAAGCTGGAGATTTTTTCGATTTGACGCGCTAGCTCGAGAATCGCGTTTATGCCTTTTTGGAAATCGAGGCCGGCATGAGATGCCTTGCCGGTAACTTTGATTCGGTAATCGCCGACACCTTTGCGGGCGGTTTTCGCGGCACCTTGGCGTCCGTAGGAGGGCTCGAGCACGAGCACGGACGCCGCTCTTTTCGCCAGCGCCTGGGTAATTTTTCGCGAGGAGTCGCTGCCCACTTCTTCGTCGGAAACGAGCAGGATGTTGATGGGGCGCGGCAACTCGCCACGGTTTTCTTCGCTGCGCCAGCCTTCTTTATTCCAGTCTGGTTTCGGCGCGGCGTCCTTATGCCATTGCTGCAAGGCCGCGATGGCGTGGAGCATGAGCGCGATGCCTGATTTCATATCCAGCACGCCGGGGCCGGTCAGCTTGTTGCCTATGACGCTGCATGGCATGGAGGCTAGCGTGCCCACGGGATAAACCGTGTCGTAATGGCCGAGCAGCAGCACGGGTTTGGCTGACTTGCCTCCGAAGTTTACTTGCAGGTGATTGCCGAAATCTTTGGCGCGATGAAAGCGAATTTCGCCTCCGAGCCGGGAGAACTTCTCGGCAATGAGCTCGGCGAGGCAGTCGGCAGCGGGCTTGTTGTCGCTGGGAGATTCGATTTCGACGAGCTCGCGGATGGTCGCGACGATCTGATCGCTGCGGTCTTTGAAGTAGGTGAGACGGCGCTGTGCTTCAGCGCTGGACGGCGTGGACGTTTTTCTGGAAAGCGAATTCAGCACTGGCTTTTCCTGGCGGGCTCAAGCTCGGGCCCTGCACTACAAGCTACCGCATCGGTGGGCAATCGGGGTAGTTGCTGTAAACGCCGGTTAACAACAGTTGTGCGTTTTCATCGCGAACGTTGGTAGATTCGGACCAGCCTTCCCAGCGCCTTGGAAATCAGACCATTCACCCTTTTGTTGCTGATGGCTAGATAGAAAATTAACGAAACCGCCACAGAGCAAACACCGGCCGCCCAGAGGTAGAAGGTAAAGGCGTCTTGGGATGGCTCGTACTTGGAAAGATCGATGTTGAATTTAAGTGAGAGGAATGTCGCCAGCAGGAGACAGGTCACAATTCCGAGACCCGCACCTAAAAGTTTCAATTGATCGCCACGCGGCCGCAGGCCGGCCAGTCCGATCATCATCAAAATATAGTGATCCTGTTTTTTCAGGACGCGAACCGCGGCCCACCAGAAGTCATAATCTTCGCGGGAATCTTTGCAAGCACGGCGGTAAGCGCTTTTGATAAGACGGGCAATTTTCGTTTCGTACTCTGTCGAGTCGCATTCGCGATCGAAATCCTCATAAATTGTTGTCATGTCGGGGAGTGTCCGTCCGCTTTCAGAGTAATAAAGCATCTTGCGCTCAACCTCTGAGAGCGGAACGTTCTCACGCTCCGCTTCCGCGATAATTCTAGAGATTACGAACTCTCTGGCCTCACGCCCGCTGTGAAACGCCTTCATGTGGCGGATTTTACTCCCTGTTTCCACAGGATGCAGCGCATGACATTGCAATATCGATACCACTCATTGACCAGTTCGCGGATAACTAAGCCCTTTCCGGCCGGCTGACCCGCAGAAAGTCCTGCAACTTATCGAACGACGTGAACCACGCTTCCACCGCCTTGTCATAGCCTTTCAGTTCCACGGATCGCTTTTCGAAGTGCTGAACGCTGTCCTGAGAAAAACCGGCTTTGCCATTTAGACATTCCATCGTGCTGCGGCCGATTGCTATATCGAAGCCAGATTTTTTGGTGGCGGTTTCCAGGCGGAAGGTGGCATTCACAGTGTCGCCTAGCGGGCTGAAGTCGGGATTCTCCTGCGGGCCGGTGTTGCTCATGATGGAAAGGCCGGTGTTGATGCCGGCGCCCACGCGCAGGGGCGCGGGCAAGGGAAATTCCTGGTGCAGGGTTCTGGTGAAGGCTTCGATCTCGGAGAGAGCTTGCAGGATGGGGTAAATCTGGGCGGGTTGAGGATTTTCGCTGGTGTGGGTCCACACGGCCATGACCGCATCGCCGATGTACTTGTCTCCGGAGGCTCCGTATTTACGCAGGATTGTGCCCGTCTGGCGAAACCAGGTGCCGATGGTTTGCGCCAGAACAGCTTCGTCCAGCTTTTGGGTGAGCGGGGTGAAGTCGCGGATGTCCACTACCAGCACGCTGATCACTCGCCTGGAATAGAGGATTACGGTGGCGCCATCGGTTTCCACGGGTGCTTTTGCGGCGCTGGCTTCGGAACGATCATGGAAGGTGAGGCGGGTTCCGCCGCAGATTACGGTGTCTCCGTCGCGCAGTTCCAGGGGCATGGTGATGCGGCGGCCGTTTACGGACGATCCGTTTCTGCTGCCTAGATCGATGAAATAGAACTTGCCGGGTTGAAGTTGCTGGACTACGGCGTGGCGGCGGGAAACGGCTTTGTCTTCGCAAACTAGAGTGTTTTCGGTTGAGCGGCCGATGGTCCACGAGCTTCCGGAGTCGAGCGCGAGCTCTTGCGTCTTGTCGTCGAAGGATGCTACGAGATGGAATTTGCTGGCCAAACTTAAAGCTCCTTCTCGTTGCTGGCTGATGGGCAAGGCTGCGGAGGAATTCTCCCGCGCAGGACTGTGACCTCAGCGGCTAAAGCCGGCACTGAAAACGAGCCAGTTATCGCAGCGGTGAACCGCTGCGCCACCCAAAGGCAAAACCAAAACCGGTAAACCGCTGCGCCACCCCAAAGCAAAGGCAAAATAAGAATCAAAATCAAATGCAAAATCAAAATCAAAATCAAGTGCAAAATCAAAATCAAGTGCAAATACAAAAACCTTGGCGGACGCTACGTTGGAATCCCACCCTTGCGCAAAAAACGCGCAAGGGTGGGGCACCCATCGGTATTTTCTCATCCTGAACCAAGTGCAACGCTGAGTATTTCTGTTGCAGCTGGCTATGCGGTCTTTTTCCGCGACTGGGTTTGCGTCTGCGCGGTCCATTGGCTAATGATCTCTGCTGCTTCACGGTAGGCGGTGCCGGCCATCTCGGCTGAGCGTTTGAAATCGTCGAAGCGGAATCCCTCTAGCGGCAGGCGTATGTAAAGGTTGGCGGCGTCTGCCACTTTCCGGCGGTAGGATTCGCTGCTGAAATCGATGGTCTTCATCAGGACTTTGATGATGCTGGGAGGATAAATGCTGGCCGAAAACGGATTCAACCGGTTCAGCATCAGACGGACGCCGGAAAGCGCCATGCCGTAGTCTTCCGTTTTGGCGGATTCGGGAGCGGGGGAAACATCGACGGCGATCACGATGCCGCCATTGGAGTATTCCTTCATCACATCGACCGGCACGTTGTTGATGATGCCGCCATCGACCAGTAGATCGTCATCCCAAACTACGGGCGGGAAAACCCCCGGGGCGCGCGAACTGGCAAGAACGCTTTTGGTGAGAGAGCCGCGGGTGTGAATCTTGATTTCAGCGCGGTTGAGAATGGCGGAAACGCAGAAGTAGGGTTGCCAGAGATCCTCAATCTGGGTTTCGCCGCCGACTTTGTCTACGATATCCCACATTTTCTGGCCGGTGGTGAAACTGACGAAGGGCACGGTGAAATCGCGAAAG
This sequence comes from uncultured Acidobacteriaceae bacterium, assembly GCA_963785265.1. Lineage (GTDB taxonomy): Bacteria > Acidobacteriota > Terriglobia > Terriglobales > Acidobacteriaceae > Acidiflorens. The sequence continues at coordinate 568,775 of CAWAUN010000003.1, forward strand.
GCTGCCATTCCGCCGGTGCGCAGGTAGTCGATCATTTTTTCGCGTTCGAGGCCTATCGACCACATTCCGGCTACGATCGCGCCCATGCTGGTGCCACCGATTAGATCGATGGGAACTTCGGCTTCGGCTAGGGCTTGCAGGACGCCTACGTGCGCGATGCCGCGGGCGAATCCTCCGCCGAGTACTAGACCGATGGCGCGGCCAGTGAAAAAGCGCGCGATGCGGGCTAGATCGTCGCTTGACGAGAGGCGCACGTGATGGTGGCGGTATCCGGGGCGCTGCGCCAGCCAGTTACGCGTCGCGGATGGCGGGCCGGGGCGGTTGTAAGTCAGAATCAGGCTGATGTTTCCGCGGGCTAATCTCGCGGCTAGCAGTGGGCCGGACTCGACCTGGCCGGGGATGGGATTGGAATCGGCATCGGCTACTACTAGAACGTGATCGGCTTGGCGCAGGCATCTTCTTGTCCAATTGGATTCGTGGCTATCGGCTTCGTAGACCACGTAGCGGAATTGCTCTTCTAGACTATTCAGCCATTCGGTTACGCGGTGCTCGCCGGCAGATTCTTCCTGCGATTGCGATGCTCCGGTGCGATCTAAGGCGGAGTCGACGAACTCGCTACTGACGTGCACGGCCGAATCTAAGGCAGCCAGGGCACGCGTAAAGCGGACGCAGAAGTCTTTCAACGGCGCGCCGGGGTGAGCGGGAATCACGGCTAGGGTTCGGAGGCCGCTGGAGCGGGGCGCGGCTCCTGAGATTTGCTCGCGCATGAGACCGGCCATTTTGCGGGTGAAGAACAGAGACAGTACATCCGGATATTTTTGCAGCAGGCGCTGAAAGCCGTCGCGGGAAAGTTTGGCTAGCTGAGTGTCGCGAAAGGCATACACGGAGGCGGAGCGCGGGTCGCCGGTCAATACGGCCATTTCGCCGAACGTATCTCCGGGGTGCAGTTCGGCGAGGACTTTTTCTTTTTCTTTTTCCTTGCCTTCGCTATTTTCATTTTGCGGGAGGGCCACACGCAATCTTCCGGCAATAATCAGATACATCGCATCGCCCGGTTCGCCACGGCGAAACAGAGTCTCGCCACTCGCTAGATCCACCAATTCGAGCTCGGCCTCGAGGTCTTTGAGCACCTGGGCGTCCACCGAGCCGAAAAGTTCGCTGCGGCGCAGCGCCGACGAAAGATGGATCTTGCGCGCTCCTAGCACGATGCGGTTCGTAACTTCCGCGGTCTCGCGCGGGAAGTGCTGGATGAGAGCGTCGAACGCCTGGCGCGAAAGTTTCAGAAGACAGGATTCATTCAGGGTGCTCACGGTGGCGGATCTTTTATCGCAGGTGAGAAACCCTACTTCTCCGACGCACGCGCCGGACCCCAGGTCGATAGCGGCGTTCTTGCTGGCTTCGGTGCCGCGGGGCAGCACACGAACTGCGCCGGAGAGGATTACGAATAGATAGTCGCTGCGGTCTCCCTCACGCAGGCAGACTTGGTGCGCGGAAAAGTGGACGGGTTCAACTGCTTTGGCTAGCGCGGAGGCGAATTCGGGTCCTAGTCCCTGAAACAGGGACACGGAATCCAAAAAGTCGGTTAGACGACTCAGCGAGTCTGCGGACATTGGGACGGAGAAGCCTCAGCAGTCTTGTAGCGAGCCTGGAGGGAAGGCGACCGCTAGCTTATCCTCTGCGGTGGGCATTTTCAACTCTAAACGGCGGAGATAGTGGCGCAGTTCGGAAATTACCGCCCCTCAGCGGCTAAAGCCGCAATCATAACAGTGCCATTGATCGCAGCGGTAAACCGCTGCGCCACCCAAGAACAAAATCGAGTGCAAGTGCAAAAACCTCGGCGGACGCCACCGTGGGGCACCCGGCGAACCATGAAAGGACACGGAGTATCACGAAGGAACTTCATTTACTAACTTGAGCGCGAGCCTCAATCTTCTCCAGGCCATCCATGGTGCGCGCCAGGATTTCGTCGGGAGTTCCCTTGGCTACAATCGGGAGCAGCAGACCGAGATTCTTGTAGAAGTGGATGAGGGGCGCGGTGCTTCGGTCGTAGGCTTCCATACGGACGGTGATCGACTCGGGACGGTCGTCTTCGCGCTGCAGGAGGCGTCCTCCGCAGCGATCGCAGACGTTCTCGACTTTGGGGGGACGTTCGGTGGCATGGAAAACGGCTTTACATTTTTCGCAGGTGCGTCGGCCGCTCAGGCGGCGGACAATTTCATCGATGGGCAATTCGTAGTTCAGGACGGCGCTGATAGAAATCTGTTCTTTCTCCATCAGATCCTTGAGGGAGACGGCTTGGCCGAGGGTGCGCGGGAACCCGTCGAGAATGAAGCCGCCGCAATTGAGCAGGCAGTGGCTGCGCTCGCGCACCATCTCCCAGACAGTGGCGTCGGGGACGAGTTCGCCGCGGCGCATGAATTCGAGTGCGGCCTTCATCGCCGGGGATTGGTCGCACTGACGCAGTTTGCCCGCCGCTCGAAACACGTCTCCGGTGGAAAGATGGCAGGCGCCGAGGCGCTCGGTGAGGAGTTCGGCTTGCGTACCTTTGCCCACGCCCGGCGCTCCGAGGAGGATGAGGCGCCAGGGATTCTGGCGCTCGGCGGGGAGCACGGCGCATTTCGCCGCGCCATCTGCCGAAGGCCCTTGTAACCACTCGATACGATCGTTTTGGATGGGTGCGCTCATGCTTGGGAGTTTACTTATAGGCGCACGGCTTGCAGTGACGGTAATCACACTTGCAAGAGACATGCGGTCGGCTGGAATCGGTCTCAAGAATATCTTCGAGCGGACCGTCCAGCCCTCAGGGGCTAAAGCCCACGTTCTGGTCTGAGCGGCACGGCTGAAGCCGTGCCCTACCCAAAACCCTTTATAGGAGTACTTCTAGTGGTTCGGCTTCGTAGGTTTTGCGAGGGCGGCGAAAAAAGGTGCGCCCCATGCGCCGATGGCGAGCAGTGAGCCGAAGAGGATAATGGCGTCGAAGCTGGAACGGCCCTGGCGCGAGAAGTAAACATCCTGCAGGTTGAGCCAGAGGGCAAACTCATCGAGCGTGAGCGCCGCGCCTGCTCCGTAAAGCAGCGACATCAAGCCACTGGCGAAAAGCGACGACGAGTCGCCCACCCGTTCCCCATTCACACAGCCAGCCGTACCCTACGGCCAGCAGCAGCAGAATTCCGGGCATCAGGTGGTGGACGTGTCGGCCACCCACGATGATGTAGTGAAACGGCGGAATCTGGTGGCGAATGCAAAGCACCATTCCCCGCACGATGGCGAAGGTCAGAAAGAAGCTGACCGAGGCGAGGAAGAGGCGGCGGCGGGGACGGTCGGCGATATGTTCGCGCAGAAGCGGGCCCAGGCGCGTGCGATGAAGCAGCCCTAGTAACAGCGCTAGCATCGCCAGCAGAAGCAGAAGAAGAATTGTGGCGTAGATCCAGTGCATGAGGCATTAGCAGTTTACTGAAAAACTCGGTTGCTCGCCGCGTCGCTCCCTCAGCGGCTAAAGCCGCCACTGAAAATGGGACAGTTACCGCAGCGGTAAACCGCTGCGCCACCCAAAAGCAAAATCAAAAGCAAAATCAAAAGCAAAATCAAAAGCAAAATCAAATGCAAAATCAAGAACCTTGACGGAGGCTTCCGTGGAATCCCACCCTTGCGCACAAAACGCGCAAGGATGGGGCACTCATCGGCCGAAATAGACGCAACCAAAAGCTGAGTTCTTCAGCAGTCTGTAAAGCCGGCAATGCGGGACAGATGCGCGAACGAAAACTCAAGGATAGAATGTCAACCAACCTTGGTATCCAAACACAGAGGGCCTGGCAACTTGCGCAAATTCAGATCGCGTTTAACATTTCTTTTCTCTACCTGTCTTTTTTTGTTCTTAACCATTCTGTTCTTAAGCGTCGCGGCGCTGGCGCAGCCGGTTCCTCTGGAATTGGTGAATGGGCTTAAATGGCGGCTGATTGGGCCGTTCCGCGGCGGACGCGCGGTGGCTGTGGCTGGCGTGCCGGGCGACTCGACGACTTTTTATTTTGGCGCGGTCAATGGCGGAATCTGGAAAACGATCGATGCTGGAGTTACCTGGACTCCGATTTTCGACGGCCAACCGGCGGGCTCGATCGGGGCGCTGGCCGCGGCGCCGTCCGATCCTAGAACAATTTATGCCGGAAGCGGCGAGAGCGACATTCGGGAGGACTTCTCCTCGGGCAACGGCGTTTACAAATCCACTGACGGCGGAGCCACGTGGCATCACCTCGGCCTGGAAGATACGCGGCAGATCAGCCGGATTGTGATTGATCCGCGGAATGCTGACATCGTTTATGTTGGCGCTTTGGGACACGCTTACGCTCCCAACCAAGAGCGCGGCGTTTACAAATCGGTCGATGGAGGAGCGCATTGGGCGCGGGTTCTCGATCTGGGGGCCGAAATTGGAATTTCAGATTTGGCTATCTGCTCGTCCGCGCCGCAGCTTTTGTTTGCGGGCGCGTGGCATACGCATCGACCGCCTTGGACCGGGTATTCTCCGATTGATGGACCCGGCAGCGGCCTTTACCGTTCGGAGGATGCTGGCAAAACCTGGAGTCGTCTTACTGGCAACGGGCTCCCCGAAGGCGATTGGGGACGCGTGGGCGTTGACGTTGCGCCCGACGGCAAGCGCGTGTATGCGCTCATTGAAGCTAGAACAAATGCGGCGCAGAAGTCCGGACTTTATCGTTCGGACGACGGAGGCAACACCTGGACGCTGGCTAACGCCGATCCTCGCTTGACCAGCCGGGCTTGGTATTTCAATCGCGTCACCATCGATCCGCGGAATGCCGACGTGGTCTACATGCCTAACGTTGCTCTTTACCGCTCCGAAGATGGGGGGACGACAATTTCGGTTGTACGCGGCGCGCCGGGCGGGGACGATTATCACCAGCTCTGGATCGATCCTAAAAATTCCTCCAGCATGGTGCTCGCTACCGACCAGGGAACTACGATCAGCCTTAATCGCGGGCAGACTTGGAGCACTTGGTACAACCAGCCGACGGGACAGTTTTATCATGTGACCACCGACAATGCGTTTCCTTACACCGTGTATGGCACGGAGCAGGATAGCGGGAGCGCCGCTACTCTAAGCCGCACCGACCACGATCTGATCACGCCGCGGGATTGGTATCCGTCGGGCCCTAGCGAGAGCGGATACATGGCGGTCGATCCGAAGGACTCTGACATTATTTACATCAGTGGGACTTACGGTACGGTGGATCGCTACAACAAAAAGACTGGGCTGAGCCAGGACATTGCTCCGTGGCCGGCATTCGCTTGGAATGCGGAGATCTATGAACGCAAGTACCGCGATCCTTGGACTCCGGTGCTGGTTCTTTCTCCGGCTGAGCCGACGGCGCTTTATCTGGGGACGCAGTATGTGATGAAGACGGTCGACGGTGGACTGCACTGGGAAACTATCAGTCCCGATCTTACGGGAGCGACTGGCGAAGCGCAGGGCGCGACCAAGGCGCCTGGTTCTCTCACTCTCGAAGAAGCAAAACGGAGCGGCTATGGAGTCGTGTTTACTATTGCGCCATCGCCTCTCGATCGCAATCTGATTTGGGCGGGCAGCGATACTGGGCTGATTCATGTGACGCGCGATGGCGGCAAGAATTGGAAAGATGTCACTCCGCCGGGAGTGAGCGACTGGAGCAAGATTTCGCTGATTGAAGCTTCGCACTTCGATCCCGCGGTCGCTTACGCGGCGGTCGATCGCAGCCGCGTGGACGATCAAACGCCGTTTATTTATCGCACGCGCGACTACGGGGCGACTTGGCAACTGGTGACTAACGGGCTCGCGGCTCCGGCATTTTTGCGCGCGGTTCGTGAAGATCCACAGACTAAAGGGCTGCTCTTCGCCGCTACCGAATTTGGAGTTTACGTATCGTTCGATGACGGAGACCATTGGCAGTCATTGCAATTGAATCTGCCGGTGAGTGGAGTGCGCGATCTTACGATTCACGGAGATGACCTGGTGGCGGCCACGTTTGGGCGCGCTTTCTGGGTGCTCGATAACATCACGCCGCTTCGGCAGGCGCGGATGGTTGACGCTGGCCGAGCGGGTGGCCCGTGGTTTTATAGTCCGGCGACGGCGATTCGCATGGATCACGACTCTTTTTCGGGCTCGCCGCTTCCGCCTGAGGAGCCCACGGCAGAAAATCCTCCGAATGGCGCGATGCTGGATTATTTTCTGCCGTCTGTGGTGAGTAGCGTGCGGCTGGAGATTTTTGATGCGCAGCAGAATCTTGTGCGGAAATTTGTTTCGAACGATCGTGCTGCGGGAGATCAGGCTTCGCAAGGCACATGGAAGCATCAGCCGCTTCCCGTCGCCGAGCGCTGGTTTCCCAAGCCTGAAGTGCTTGAAAAAACTGCGGGCATGCACCGCTTCGTCTGGAATCTTACCTGGAGCAGCACTGGTGGTCCGGCCGCGGACGAAGAGGCCGAATACCACGCACCCAGCGGGCCGAAGACGGTGCCGGGAGCGTATGAGGCACGCCTGACGGTGGATGGAAAGACACTGACACAACCGCTGAAAGTCATCATGGACCCGCGCTCGCCGGCGACTCCCGAGATACTTGCCGAGCAGTTGCGACTGGGACGGCAGATCTTTGGAGAGACCATCGACGCGCGGCGGGCTTTGGCCGAGATTGGCTCGGTGCAGAAGCAACTGGGCGATGTTCAACAAAAACTAACGGCACAGAACGCGCTGCTGAAGGCCGCTCTGAGCGATGTTCAATCCGCGCTCGGCAAGATTCTTACTAATAAAGAACACGCCGGTGGGGAGGGCGCCGGGCTGCAGGATGCTTACACGGGGCTGGCTTCCGCTCTGCGAGTTGTCGAAAACGGAGATCGGGCTGTGCCCTCGCAGGCGATCGCGGTTTATAACGAGTCAGGCGGACAGGTGAAAGCGCGCATCGCTGAATGGGACAGATTCAAGCAAACGCGATTGGCGCAACTCAACCAGCAACTGCGGGAGGCTGGGTTGACTCCCGTGGCGATTAGTGAAATTGAGCAGCAGGTCGAATTTCTGATTTCGCGCTAGAGCATGCAAATTCCGTTCTCTATTTTGCCTTGAAGGTGAAATTGACGGCAGTGGGCTTGCCAGCCACAACTGTTACCTTCTGCGACTGAGTTCCGTAGGTTTCGTGCCAGGCCGTCAGGGTGTAGTCGCCCGGGGGCACGTTGTCGAGCTTAAAGGAACCGTGGTCGTCGCTCACGCCGTAGGGGCCCTTTACGACCACGATGTAGGCGTGCATCCAGGGGTGAACGTTGCACTTGACGGGGATGGCAATTTCCTCGTTATTCCAGGCCGCGTCTAGTGGCGCGGCTCCCGCTGGCTGCGACTTGTTCCAGGCGGGATTTTTTGTGGATTGCGAGTTAATGTTGTGCGACGTCTGATCGCTATTCACGATTTTCAGGTGCTGACCCGCATCGACAGCTACCACATGCGGTAGGTACTGACAACCTTTTTGGGTGATCTCGACCGATTGCGTGGAAACGGGTTCGTTGCCGGTTAGTCCCTGAGTGATATAGACGACAACGTTCGCTAGTCCTCCGTTCGCGCCTGCGACGACGGTTTCGGTGGTGGCGGGCTTGTCTTTGTGGACGGCGGCGCAACCTGGCTCCTTCGACATGTCAATTGGCTTCTGGTGCGGGGGCGCGCCGTCAAGTTTGACGCTGCCCGTGATCTGAACCGTGGAGGCCGCTGTTACGCTTCCTCCCAGCGACAACATACCGAGTGCGATCAGCAGTATTGCTGAGGCCAGCGCTGCGACTTTGTATCCCGCTTTCATGGAATCGTTCTCCTCGCGTTATTTATGAGCTTGACTTTACAGTAGCAGGAGAGATGGTATGGCATGGCTTGCAGTTTTGTCTGTGACAGGTATTGCTACGCGATGTGATCTGACGCGCTGCGCGGGGAACCACCCGTCCCTCTGACAGCATCGAGAGAACGCCTTGGCGAGTTGGTGATGATTCGTGCGGGTATGGGGTCCTTCGACTCCGCCGAGCCATTCGCTTCGCGTATGGCTGGGCTGCGCTCAGGATGACAATGGTTGATTTAGCTCTGGTGACCTAGGGGCTGCGCTCAGGATGACAAGGCAGGCGTGTGATAAACTTTCTTTTCGAAAACAAGATATTTCATCATGCTCTTTTCTAAAGAATATGTGGGCTATCTCGCCCGCGAAGTTTCCAAAAAACTGGTGGCGAGCGGTCTCATTGAGACTAAGGCGATGCCTGTGCTTACCGAGAAAGTGCACGCCGCTTTGCAGGATGAATTGGCGCTCGAAGACCGCATTAATGATGAGGTGCGCGTCATCCTCGAGGCTTATTCGGAGGAGATGCAGAAGAGCGGCGCCAATTACCAGGAAATGTTCCGTAAGGTGAAGACGGAGCTGGTTAAGAAGTACAAGGCTGTTCTTTAATCTGAACATCGAAACAATGAGGACGCCGCTGCCGTGCGATTGAGCCGCGATAAAGTCAACAAACTCGCTCACGTTATTACCGACGCCGTTGCCGAGTTGGATGAGGTCGACTTCATCGAGGACCGCAACACTATCCGCCTCGAGGTCCGCAAAATTCTTGAAGAGCTGCTCATGCAGGAAGCCCGCATCGACCAAGCGGCCCGCCAGAAGATCGAAAGCCAGCGCCGCACCATCATCGAGGGCTCCGAGGAATGGTCGATCCTCTACCGCAAGTATTACAACGACGAAGTTAAGAAGCTGGGCTTGTAAGCAGCGGCCAGTTGCCAGTTACCAGTAGCCGGGCTCAGAATGACTGGCAACTGCTTTCATGGATCGCATCGTCTTCGAATCCGTTCGCAAGGTATTTCGTCATCGTCCGGCGCTGTTCAATTGGCTGGGACGGGAGCGGCGCGGCGAAACCAATGCCTTGAAAGATGTTTCGTTTTCGGCGGCGGCTGCCGAGGTGCTGGCGCTGCTTGGCCCCAACGGCAGCGGAAAGACTACCGCCCTCAAACTGATCTCGACCATGCTTCTGGCCGATGCCGGCGCGGTGCGCGTGGGCGGGTTCGATGCCCGGCGCGATGCCGGTAAAGTCCGGCGGCAGGTTGGCATTGCGGTTGCCTCCGAACGCTCGTTCTTCCCTCGTCTTTCGGCGCGTGAGAATCTCGAATTCTTTGCCACGCTCGACGAGGTTTCGCGCGGCGAGCGCGCGCAGAGGATACAAGAAGTTCTCCGCGATACCGGGCTTGAAGAACAGGCCGACATACTGGTTATGAAGTTCTCTAGCGGCATGTATCAGCGGCTGGGAATTGCGCGGGCGCTGGTGAAGCGTCCAAGCGTGCTTTTGCTCGACGAACCGACGCGCAGCCTCGACGCCGGTACCACGGAGCACTTTTGGGCCACGATTCGGGCGCTGGCCCGACAGCAGACTACGGTTGTGATCGCTACCCACAATTTTGCGGAAGCGGCGGCGGTTGCGGATCGACTGCTGCTGCTGCATCGTGGGGAGTTACTGGCCGATCGCGCCGTGGGCGATGGCGAAAGCGCCGAGGAGATGCGCGCTTTCTATTTCCGCATGACGGGCGAAACGGACGAGAGAGATTTGTGATGTTTGATATGGAGATTTTGTAATTTGGTAATCGGGTAATTTTGTAATTTGGAACCCTAGGGTAGTTAGATTATCAAATTAGCCGATTACAAAATTACAAATTTCGTTCTTATGACTTCGACTCTCGACAAGCTCTATGCCATCCTGCGGCGCGATTTGCTCACTGCCGTTCGCCACCGCAGTGGTTTTGTCGTGACCCTGGTCGGAGTGTTTACCGAGTTGGCAGCTTTTTATTTTCTTTCCCGCGCCATCGGACCAGGCTTTCGGCCCGACGGCGTCGAGTACTTCCCTTTTTTACTGGTGGGGACTGGCGTCTACACTTTTTTCGTGATGAGCGCGCAAGCATTCCTCAGCGCGGTGCAGGAAGCGCAGCAGACGGGAACGCTGGAAGTGCTCCTGACGACCTCTACGGCGCCGGCTGAACTTGTCATTCTTAGTTCCATTTCTGCTTTTTCGGGAAGCCTGATCAATCTGCTGGTCTATCTTTTCGCGGGGGTGGCGGTTTTTCGGGCTTCGATCCACGCCAACTTATTCTCGTGTGCGGCGGTATTGATTCTGTCTCTGGCCATCGCACTCGCGGTGGGGATCGCGGCGGCCACGCTGCAGGTTGCCTTCCAGAAAGGCTCGGCGCTTTTGTGGCTGCTTGGTTCGGGACTGTGGTTTCTTAGTGGAACCATGTTCCCGATCGACAGTTTGCCGCGGCCGCTTGAACTTCTGTCGCGCGCGGTTCCACTGACTTACGCCATCGCGGGAATGCGCGGGGCGCTACTGGAGGGGCGATCGATCATGGCAATGGCTCCGATACTGGCGGTGCTGGCCGGATTTGGCGTGGTGCTGTTGCCGCTGGCGCTGGCGGGCCTGTCGCTCAGTTTGCGGCGGGCGCGGCAGAATGGCACTCTGTCATTTTATTGAGCATATTGATTCGTTTGGTTGAAATTGCTGTCCTGTCGCGTTGGCACCGGGGAAAGCGCTGTAGTACACTGCCTTTACTCTTAGTCTAAATCTGGGGGATAGAGTCAGCTACCTGAGCGACTGGCTTGAGCAACTATGAAGGACAATCTGACCCCTTTCGACAAACGTCAGCAACCCGCAACCACGGGTGGGCAAAAAAAGCTCTATCAGAAACCGGCGTTTCGCCACGAACGGGTTTTCGAGACGCTCGCTCTATCGTGCGGCAAGGCCGTCGCCTCCATTGCCCAATGCCAGTTCTCGACCAAAACCTCCTGACGCTGGAGAACTCCGCCGGTGCACCAGACACGACTGAGAGCGTGGTACGCGCAGCATTGGTCGCGGATGTTTTGCGGCGCAACGGTGTTTTATTTGGGAGCGGCGAGGATGTGGGTTCATTTGTGCGTCTGCGCGTCTATGGGGAGAGCATGCTGCCGACGCTTTGGCCCGGCGATGTAGTCGAGATTACAAGCTGCTCAGTTGCCGATGTGCGGCGCGGCGAGATTGTGCTGGCCCTGCATGACGGGCGCCTCTTCCTGCATCGCCTGGTTGCGGCTACACCGGGTGGATTCGTGCTGCGCGGCGATTCCATGCCTGGTCCTGACCCGCGTTTTCCTTCGGATGCGCTGCTGGGCCGTTTGACATACGTCACTGACGGGCTACGAAGTTTCTCTTCGTCTTCATGCATGCGGTCTCGATCGGTTCTGTCGCGTGTGCTGGGGAAGGTGTTCTGCCATTGCGGCCCGGCGCGGCGGCTTGCTCTGCAGCTCCACCAGCGCCGATTGCTGAAAAATGGCACTCCACTCCGCAGTGTGACCGCAGCGGCTAAAGCCGGTGTTGAAGGCAGGCCGGATATCGCAGCGGTAAACCGCTGCGCCACCCAAAGGCAAGAACAAAGACAAAGGCAAGAACAAAGACAAGGGCAAGAACAAAGACAAAGGCAAGAACAAAGCCTAGTTTTTTATCAGGCTGCGAAGGCATCGGCGGGGGAAATCGGGGAAATCCAAAATCCGGAACATGGCATCGAAGTGGGCAGCGTATGATGACCGCGCTTCGAAAAGTCGCGTGCGTTGAGATTGGCGGGATTCCGATCGCTCTCGCCACATCGGATGACGCTTTTCTCGATCTGCTATGCCAGCGTTATGAGGGATTCCTGAGTTCCTCGCGTCCCGAGTTTGAGCTTGACTTCGATCTCGTTTCCACGGGATCGGCCTCCGACGACGATGTTCACGTGCGCCGCTATGGTGACGACTGGCTTATCGAGCGTGGGGACTTCCGCGCCCGCTGGGACCCGCGCACTGGGCGAGGCGCGGTGCGGCAAAATGCGAACCCTTATTCTCTCGATTCGGTGCTGCGTATTCTGCACAGCCTGATTCTGGCTGGGCGCGGCGGATTCCTGCTGCATGCCGCCAGTGCGATTTGCGATGGCAGGTCGTATCTATTTTCGGGCGTATCGGGCGCGGGCAAAACCACGATGACGCGGCTGGCGCCGGCCGACGTCACCCTGCTCACCGACGAAATTTCCTATCTGCGCCCCGGCGCGGGCGGGTACTCGGCGTTCGGCACTCCTTTCGCGGGAGAGCTGGCGCGATCGGGCGAGAATTGCAGCGCTCCCGTTTCCGCGCTCTTTTTTTTGGAGCACGGTCCGTCGAATCAGGTCGACGAGTTGTCGTCGGCGGAAGCGGTGCGCCGCCTTATGCGCAATATTCTGTTTTTCGCCGAAGACCACGACCTGGTGGACAAGCTTTTCGCCACGGCCTGCGATTTTGTCGACACCGTTCCCATTCGCCGCCTGACGTTTTATCCTGACGCCAGGGTGTGGGACGAAATCCGCAACTTCCAGGGGGTGCCCCAGCATGCCTGAGAATTGCATTTACATAGCGCGCAGTTCCGCGATTGCGGCGCGCGCGCTGGCGGGCGAAATGATGGTGATGAACTCGGCCGATTCGACCTTTTTCACGCTGAACGAAGTGGCAACAGCGATTTTTCAGGCTGCCGACGGCCACACTCCCCTGCACGATATCGTTCGCGAACGCGTGTGCGGGCAATTTGAAGTCGATCTCGAACAGGCGCAGGCTGACGCGGAGCAGTTTGTCACCGAACTTTCCAGCCACGGCATTCTGATTATGTCCAACGAACCTCTGGCCTCGGAGACTCCCTGATGAGCCTGATGAGTGAAGTCGGCCAGAAGGCATTCAACCTCGGCGTGCCGCTTGCGGTGCACATGGATGTCACGTATCGCTGCAACGAACGCTGCTTGCATTGCTATCTCGATCACGACGACCACGGTGAGATGACCACCGGCGAAATCAAAGACACGCTCGATCAACTGGCCGAGGCCGGCGTTTTCTTTCTTACTCTCAGCGGCGGCGAGGTGTTTATGCGCCGCGACTTTTTTGAGATTGTTGAACACGCGCGGCGGCTGATGTTCAACGTCAAGATCAAGACCAACGCCGTCATGATTCACGAAGCGGAAGCGCGGAGACTCCGCGAACTGGGCGTGGATACTATCCAGATCAGTATCTATTCGCACCGTCCGGAAGTGCATGACGCCATCACCAAACTGCCCCACTCGTTCGAACGCAGCATCAAGGCGATTCGTTTCTTACGTGAGCATGGGCTGCGCGTCACCATCGCGAATGTTCTGATGACGGTGAACTCTGCCGATCATACGGGCGTGCAAAAACTGGCGGCCGACCTGGACGCGCAGTACACGCTTGATCCCACGATCACGCCCATGATGGACGGCGGAACCGATGTGCTTGCGCTGCGCATTCCGGGAGAAGAACTCACGGAGGTTTTCCACAATCCGGCGCTGGTCGGGAACCAAGAGGAGTTCTGCGCTCCTCCCCCGGCCCCGTCGGAGGAAGATCTTGAGGGTTATTCGTGCAGCGCGGGGCATTCTTTCTGCTACATTTCGCCCTATGGCGATGTTTTTCCGTGCGTGCAGTTTCCACTGCCCACGGGAAATATTCGGCAGCAGAGGTTCCTCGATATCTGGAATTTTTCTCCGCAGATGAGAGAGGTGCGCTCGATCCAGGCTAAGGATCTGACGGTTTGCTCGTCGTGCTCGCATGTTTCCAGTTGCTCGCGTTGTCCGGGGCTGGCGTATCTGGAAGGAAGTATGCGGGGGCCATCGTCCGCGGATTGCGAGAAGTCGTTCTACCGGACCGGCGTGCCTACGGCGAACATGCTGCGACAAGGGCTGTCGAAACCCAGGACTACGGCGCAGCTGATCCAGATTCGGCCGATTCAGATGCAGCCGGTCGCGGTTGCGGTTAGTGGTGCAGTTTGAGAATCGCCGCCCCTCAGCGGCTAAAGCCGGCACTAAAAATAGGACATTTATCGCAGCGGTAAACCGCTGCGCCACCCAAAGTCAAAGTCAAAGTCAAAGTCCAAAGTCAAAGTCAAAGTCAAAGTCAAGAACCTAGCTGGACGCTTTCGTGGAATCCCACCTTTCGAAAGGCGCGAAAGGTGGGGCACCCATCGTCACCTGCCGGGCCAGAAAAGCAAAACCGCGCGAGTTTTTCTGTGCCAAGAAAATCGGCGCCACGAAAGAAGATCAAGATCAAGATCAAAACCAAAGTCAAGGGCAGCGGACAGGGGTGTCCGCTCCACACTGCGGGGTTACTTGATGTGTCCGGCTGCGGTTTGGCTGCGTTTTAGATCGACGGCCGCTTCCAGGGCGGCCAACTGCTCGAGGATGCGTTGCAAGGCGACGCGAATTTCGTGGGTCGCTTCCTGGAACTTCAGCGCGGCGCCAATTCCCATGTCCATGCGCACGACCTCGGCTTCCAGCGAAACATTCGTATGTTCGTGCGAGAAGGTGAGTTTGAATTCCGCTCCGGGCAGCAGAAGCCCGGTGGTTTCAACATAACAACCGCCCAGGCTGAGGTTGGTAACGATGCCCAGTTGCGCGCGTTGCAGGCTGGCACCAGAAATTTCGGTAGTAAGCCGGCCCCGGACTCGCGGATAAAGACGGCGATTCTTCGGAGTCGATTGACTGCGCTTGTGCAGATACATACGCTTGTCGGCTTCTGACAGGATCTTTTCCGCATCCATGCCGTCTTCGGGATAAATCGCTTTGCCTACACTCAGTGACAGGATGTCTTCGTTGCAGATGTCTTTTCCCGCCTGCTGCGCGAGGTCTCGCATCTGTTCCGCCTTGCGGGCGGCGGCTTCGGGTGTGAGCCCAGGCGCGATGACCACGAATTCGTCACCGCCCATGCGCGCCACGTAATCGTACTCACGGCTGGTTTCCTTCAGGGAGTGGGCGAACAAGCGCAATACGCGATTGCCTTCCAGATGCCCAAAGCGATCGTTGATCTGCTTGAAGCCGTCGAGGTCGGCGACCATTACGGTCAGCGTATTGTTGTCGCGTTTGCAGCGCGCCATTTCCCGATCGAGTTGCAGGAATAACGAGCGCGCGTTGGGCAGGCCGGTGAGGAAATCCGTCACCGCCGAGCTCTCCGCCTGCTCGTACTTCTTCGCGTTCTCGATCGCGAGCGCCATCTTGGAACTTACCGCCAGCAGAATGCGCAGGTGGTCGGAGGTAAAGAAATCTTTCTCCGCGTGATATAGAGCGACGACGCCGACGACGCCCTGCAAGCCTTCTAGCGGAACCGCCAGCGCGGAGTTCAGGGTGCTGTACTTGGAACTATCGTTCAAATAACCGGGCTCGACTGAGGGATTGCCATTCAGGATCGGCTTGAGGTTTTGCGCGACCCAACCCGAGAGC
The DNA here is from genome assembly GCA_963785265.1 of uncultured Acidobacteriaceae bacterium. Taxonomy (GTDB): domain Bacteria; phylum Acidobacteriota; class Terriglobia; order Terriglobales; family Acidobacteriaceae; genus Acidiflorens. The sequence continues at coordinate 584,055 of CAWAUN010000003.1, forward strand.
CCCTGTCCAACCGGAATGCGCAGCGAAGCAAACAGGCGGAAGTTGTCGCCATTCACATACTCCGGCACCAATTCGTCGCCGTGGCGGACGTAGATGGCGATGGCATCGTAAGGCATCGCCCGGCGCAGCTTCACGGCGAATACCGAAAGCGTTTCGCCGAGGCTGAGGGAAGCTCCGAGATCCTGGCTGAGTTCGAAAAGAGTCTGCGCCTCCTGACGGGCGGCGGCGATCGAGCTCAAGAAACTGCGCTCCGGCACCTGGCGCGAACCTTGCGACTCGAAACCCGCTGCCGGCCCGTGAGACGGCTCTGCGTTCGCGTCCGCATCTTTGACTTCCGTGGATAACTTCTGTTTGCCAAGCTTGCTGGTGCGCTGGTGGACCAACTGCTCCAGTTCCACGTATCTTCGTTCGAGTACGCGGACTACTTGCGGATCGAAGGACTTGCCCGATTCATCAACCAGACGCGACATGGCTTCGTGCAGTGGCAGGGCGCGCCGATATTGCCGGTCGGAAGCGAGCGCGTCCAGAAAATCGACCGCTGACAGGATGCGGGCGCCGATCGGAATCTCCGTCCCCTTCAGCCCCAGCGGATAACCGGTGCCGTCGAACTTTTCGTGGTGGGCGCGGACGATGGGGACGACCGGATAGGGAAATTGCACGCGCTCAAGAATTTCCGCTCCCACCAGCGGATGAATCTTCATTTTCTCGAATTCTTCCGGCGTCAAACGGCCGGGTTTCGAGACGATGTGCTCGGGAATCGCAAGCTTGCCGATGTCATGCAGCAAAGCTGCGGCCTGCAGGGCCTCCATCTCTTCCGGCTCAACCTTGAGATCCTTCCCCACTTCGACGGCGTAGACGCGAACGCGCTGCAAATGGTCGTGCGTCGTCTGATCCTTGGCCTCAATGGCCAGCGCCAAGGCTTCGATGGTTCGCATGTGCAAGTCGGCGATTTCTTCTACGTGCCGCTTCTCGTTCGACAGTTTTCCAAGGTAAAGGCGGTAGGAGCGGTAAATGAGGTAGACGACTGGCAGCGTCAGCAACGAGGTTTGCCAGTCGGTGAAGCCGTGCAGCCAACTGATCATGCCGACTACGCCTGCGCCTACCAGGTAGTAGGGGAAACTCCAGAAGTAGCACTCGGACCAGATTCTGCGCAGCGACCGGCGTTCGGTCAACGAGATGACGGCCGCCACGGGAAGCGTATTAGCCACAAAGTACACGGAAGCCGCCAAGAATAACGAGGTGGACGGATTATTCACCGCGCTGTGCAACAGGACATAGCGGTAGGTGAAAGAGGTCACGGCGATGGCGAGCGCAGTCGAGCAGATATTGAAGGCGACTTGAATGGGATTCGGAGCCTCGCGGTCAAGACACTGGACGACGACGGCCGCGCAGCCCATGACGATGGTTTCCGACAAACTCAGTTCCAGCACGCCCAGCAACAGGAACAGAAAGTTGACTGACATCGTCCCGGTAATACCGGGGAGGTTTACCTTGAGCCGCGAAGCGGCCAGGGCAATCACCAGATAACAGAAAAACTTGAGCGGACTCGCGCTCCTGGCGTGCAACACACAATAGGTCAGGACAGTCGTCCCGCAGATCAGGACCACAGCGATAAAAGCGCGTGCTACCGGGCGCATTTCCCTCCACGATTGAGGGCGACTTTTCATTGCGGACAGACTCCTGCCTGGGAAAGCCGGCGCGCAATTCCCCACGGCAAAATGACGGCAATAATCATTGATAACAGCCAGGGGACGGGCAGGAAAGGATTCGGGTATTTCGAGGTAAACTTCCGTAACTTTTGGCAGTGACCTTCAGGCGCTGCGGCTTGCCTAAGCTATAGAAAAAAGAAGCTTTGTATAGGGCGGACACTCCTTAGACTCGAGGTACTTGCGGATTCGACTTCTTTGACGTGAAGGGCGAAAAAAAGAGGGCAGCACGGTCGAAACCGCACTGCCCTCGTTCCAGGGGGAGGGACATCCCTTAGAAGTGAAACCCGAGTTGAGCCGTCAGCGCGCGCGGCGTCACATAGTGCGTCCCGCTGAAGGTCGAAAGGAAGTTATACAGCGCCGTTTTGTTGGTGATGTTGATGGCGGTCAGCGTGAGGCTCCATTTGTAACGATCACCTTTGAACAGGTTGTCGTGGCCGAGCGAAAGGTCGAACAGGTTGCGCGATGCGATGCGCGGCGGATTGTGGTCGTCGTTCTCGGCATTGATCCCCGGCACTTGAATCAACTTGGACCCGAACTGCGACGCCAGACACACTCCTGAAGGTATCGGAGTGGTCGGGGTTGCACGGACGCCATTGCAAGTGAACCCGGCCTGGTACTCCTGATCGGCACTCAGCGGGTTTCCGAAAATATCTTGTAACAGAACGGCTGGTTGGCCGCCGAGGGTGGTTGTCTGCGGGCAATCGTTGTTCGCATTAACCCCGTAACACGGTGCGTTACCGGCCACCAGTCCGCTGTCGTACCGCCAGTTGAAGCCGAGCCAGGGGCCAAGCTTCCAGGGCTGGTATTGAAAGTGGGTGGTCTGGTTGAACTTTTCGTCGTGGTCGATGCGGAAGGGAGCCCCTGGAGCCCCCACGGTCGCACCAGCGCCGCCAACCTGCGGCGGGAAGAAACGGGCCGCCACGCTGGAGAAGACCATGAGCGCGGAAAAGCCATGGAAGTTCGGCACGCTCACTCGTCCGGCATATCCCGGAATCTTGGAGTTATGCCATTCAATGGGAAAAGTGATCGGAGTGTCGCCGAGCACGCTGAAATCGTAGCCATTGTGCGTGTACTTCGTGATCCACTCGCCGGAAAAGACCAGGTACCTCCCGAAAGCCTGCTCGAGGCCGGCGTGGAATTCATTGCGAAAGCCGGGACTCAACACCCCGCTCACACCGGGAGAACAGAGAAGAAGCGGGGACAAGACAGCATTGCTGCATCCGGTGCTGGAAAGTACCAGATTTTCGTTGAAGGGAGATTCCAGCGTGCGCGCGTAGGAAACGCGGAGGATCGTGTTGGTCTTCTTGACGTTATAAGAGATCCCGAGACGAGGCTCGGCTTGTCGCGCGATGGAAATTCCGTTGTAGAGATCGCCTCGCATCCCGAGGTTCAAAGACCAGTTTCGTACTGTGATTACGTCCCGAACGTAGAGAGCAAGCTCCTTCACGTCGGTGCGGCCATGGAAGGGGTAAAGGGCTCCGCTGCGGGTCAGGTCGTAGGGAAACAGGGTTGGATTGAACGCAGGGTAAAACGCGGAGTTGGGTGCGTTGGGATTAAAGAGCGGGCTTGTAGGATCGGCAACATTGGGCGCAAATCCGAAGCCGCCGCATTGCGAGGGATCGGTGAAACCCGGAACTGGGATGTTGGGATTCGTTGCCGTGGATAGAGTCAAGCAAGGTGCGTTGTAGATAGGATCGACGATGCCGACAGTGTCATTCTCCCTGAGCAACGTTTGCTCATAGGTGACTCCAGCCTTGATTTGGTTAATCCCTTTCACGTAGGAGAGATCGGATCGAATGCCCGCATTGGTGAGGGTGCGGTTCTGGCCTACGGACTGCCTCTGAAGACTCGGCGGCCCGAGGTCCGCGAACGGATCGCTGCTGGGATAGTAGTTGTAATCGTCGCGTCGCACGAATGCGCCCAAAGTAAATACGGCGTTCGTACTCACCAGATGCGTCCACGAGGGAGCGATGTTGAAGGTTCCAATCTTGGAGCGCTGGTCGTTTGCTCCCACGGTGACGCCTTCCGTAAAGCCAGTCGGAGTGCCGATCGGAACTACGCCTCCATAGTTTTCTTCTTGTGGAAGAACCCCGTTTAGCCCGCTCCAGGGTGTCGCATTCTGGGCATCGATTGAATTCGGTGTCTGGAACCAGCTCCGGCTGTAACCGAAGTTCAGGTGAATGGAATCGGCGGATGAGAATTGGTAGTCCACGCGGTCGAACAGGTTCTCTTCGTTGCCCTTGTCGTGGATTACCGCGAATTCGGGCGGATCCAGGAAGCGGCCGCTGTTCAAACCGTTTACGGAAATGAAGTTTCCCCAGTTCTTACCGCCGTAAGCAAGCTCGGCTGCCACGTTGGATGTGCCAAATGCCCCGTACGAAGTAGTCACACTGCCATGCGGTGTGGTTACGCCCTGGCCCGAGCGGGTGGTCGCCACGATCACAACGCTGGTCTTGCCTCCGTATTCCGCGGGCGGGGCGCCCGATATGACTTCCATCGATTGGACGGAATCGAGTGGAATCTGGTTCGAGAACACCTTGCTTTGCTGGTCGGTAATGGGCTGGCCGTCGACGGAGAAAGAATTCTCCGCGTGGTCGCCGATCCCGTGGAAGAGGCCATTGGAATCGGCAGCGATCCCCGGCGTGGAAAGAGTAACCAGCGAACTCAGCTCTGACGACGCGCTTTCCAGGGGAAGCTTGTCGAACAGGTTCCTGTCAATGTCGGCGTGAAACGTGGGATCGTTTTCCACCAGATCTCCCGCAGATTCGACTGAGACCGTGGTGGAAGTACCGGATACTTGAAGACTGACCTTGACACTGGCAGGCACGACCGACCGGATCTCCACGTCCTGCGCGTATTGAGCAAACCCGGCGGCCGTTACTGTCATGTGATACGGATTAAACGGCACGTTCGGGAAGGTGAAATTCCCCTTGCTGTCGGTGGTGGTCGTCCGGTCGTAGCCGCTGACCGCTTGATGAATCTCGACGCCGGCATTTGGAACCACCGCGCCTGAAGGGTCGAGAACGGTACCGTTGATCGATCCCGAACTACCGCCGGATTGCGCATTCGCAATCCCGACGCTGAACACGAAAGCAACGGCCACCATAGCCGCAGCCAGCCAACTCTTGTAAGACGAGTGCATGATTCCTCCTGGAAATGGGTTCTTGGGCGAGTCCGATCATAGATTATTGATCGACATCGACTGATCGAAGCTCGCTGGCCTTTTAGGAAATGCTTATGGAATCGGGCGCGGAATCAGAACGCTGGTGGAGGACGAATAAACTGGGCGGTGACGGGACGGAAAACCGGGGAAACTTCCGCAACCGCAATCGCCAGGGTTGCCGTGGCCAAAACGGGTGCGGACGCAACCGGCGCGGTACTGAGTCCGGCGTGAGCGGTCGCGCAAATCGTGCAGGTATGATGCGATGAGGTCGAGTTCTCGGGATGCGAGTGGGAGGCCTGCACGGTTGCCATCACGAACACGAGGACAACCGAGAGCAGACACACAGCTCTCACCAACCCGCCCCGATTTGCCGAGATCCTCATCAATCGTTTTCGCCCACTAAGGGAACTGCCGGTCCGACAATTGTACCCTTAGATGAGTATCTACGGAAACGGGCGCTGGAAAAATGCGTTTTTTTCGTAACCTCCTATGGAACATCGGCCTGTCCCAACGTCGAGAACCAACAAGGGCACTATGACCGGCAGCGGCATTCTCCGACAATCATTGGAACGGAAGTCTGAGGAATGGAAGTTTGAAGTTGGGAAGCAGCACTCGTCCATTGCAGCGCGCCTGCGTCTTAAGTTGATGTTTGCCAATTGCGACGGTTCCATCCGGCAGTTGGGAAGTCTGACTCAGGGAGAAGTATTATGTCGGGACAAGTGATTCTGTATTTTGAAGACCAAGCGGACGCCTTGCGCTTTGCCCTGGCCGCCGGCTCGGTGATGGCAGGCGATGGGACCAGAGCGACGGATGATTTAGTCCAGGAAACGGCACGAGTTACGCGTATCCGGCTGGACGCCGCCAACAAAGGAAAAAACCGGCAGCCTAATCCTCCCGAGCGCGCCGCCTAGATGCGATCCCTGCGGTCGAACTTGCAGGCACGCTCGACAACTACAAGCGAAGTTTCCTCGACGCGGCGAAACCCGAATTAGAATGTCTGCTATGGCCGTCGCCGAACAGAATTCTCCACCCTCTATCTCAACAGCACTTGACCTTGCCTGGGTTCGCTCGCAGTTCCCGGCGCTTGCGCAATCGGTTAACGGACAGCCCGCGGTTTTTCTGGATGGTCCCGGCGGCACGCAGGTGCCGCAGCGGGTGATTGACGCCATCGCGGATTATCTGGCGCACAACAACGCCAACAGCGGAGGCGCTTACGCCACCAGCCGCAACACCGACCGCATGATCGCGGAAGCGCGCTTGGCAATGGGCGATTTTCTGAATTGCGATGCCGATGAAATCGTGTTCGGTCCGAACATGACGACGCTGACTTTCGCCATGGGCCGCGCGCTCGGACGCGAACTAGGGCCGGGCGACGAGATCGTGCTTACGCTGCTTGATCACGACGCGAACTTTTCTCCGTGGAAGGCGCTGGAAGAAAAAGGGGTGGTTATCCGCACGGTGAAGTTTCACGAAGCGGATTGCACGCTTGACATGGACGACCTGGCTTCGAAGGTCGGAAAACGCACGAAGCTCGTGGCCGTGGGTTACGCGTCAAATGCGGTGGGCACGATCAACAACGTTGCCGAAGTGGTGCGACTGGCGCGGCAAGCGGGAGCTTTGAGTTATATCGATGCCGTCCACTACGCTCCGCACGGAGCGATTGACGTGCGCTCGCTCGGATGTGATTTTCTGGTGTGCTCGACTTATAAATTCTTTGGGCCGCACATGGGGGTGCTCTACGGCAAGCGAGAGCACCTGAAGCGGCTACGGCCCTATAAAGTGCGGCCTAATACTGACAACATTCCCAACTGCTGGGAATGGGGCACGCTGAATCACGAATGCATCGCCGGAATCAAGGCTTGCGTGGATTACTGGGAAGAGTTAGGTCGTATGGTGACGGGGCTTGGCCCGCCAGAGACGCGGCAAGGCGCAATCATAGCTGCGCACGAAGCGATTCATCGGCACGAGCTGACGATGATGGAGAAGATGATTGAAGGGTTGCGGGTAATCCCTGGGTTGAAGCTCTATGGGATCAGCGATCCGGAGCGCTTCCGGAGTCGTTGCGCTACGTTCGTGGTGCGAATCGAAGGCCACACGCCGCTGGAACTGGCAACGAAACTTGGCGAGCGCGGATTTTTCACTTGGGATGGGAACTACTATGCGGTGAACTTGACCGAACAGCTGGATGTCGAACGGCTGGGAGGATTTCTGCGCATCGGGCTGGTGCACTATAACACGATTGAGGAAGTGCAGCGGCTGATTGGGGCGCTGCAGGAGATTGTCGGTTGAGCTGAGGAAAGCGCTGCCGAGCTGCTCCACCCCGTCAAGCCAAAACCGGGCTTGTCGGGGGCCCCGGTGCGCTCGGCTAGGCAGGTGGGGCACCCTTCGGCAGGCTCAGGGCGGGCTCTGCCCCTATGTGAGGGGTGCCGATGCTAGGGGCGCACTTCTTCCACGCGGTCTCCGCGTCCTACTAGCGCCATACTTGCCAATCCGATGAAGAGGCCATGTTCTACGATGCCTGCGATATTGCTTAGCGCTTGCGCCAGCGCGGGAGGATCGGTGATCTTTCCAAAGGCGCAATCGAGAATCTGATTGCCGTTGTCCGTTAGATAAGGGCTGCCGTCCGGCTTCGTGCGCAGTTTCGGTGTCGCACCGAGGGCCGCGATTCTCTTCTCGACCACGGCTCGCGCAAACGAAATGATCTCGATCGGTAAAGGGAATTTGCCGAGGACGGGAACCAGCTTTCCTGAATCTGCGACCACGACCATCTTCTTCGATGCGAACGCGACTACCTTCTCGCGTAGCAGCGCGCCGCCTCCGCCTTTGATCAGGCGCAACTGCGGATCGAGTTCATCGGCGCCATCGATGGTGATGTCGATCTCCGGATGCTCGTCGAACGTGGTCAGCGGAATGCCGGCCGAGCGCGCCAGATCCGCTGTCTGCGAAGAGGTCGGAATTCCTACGATTTTCATTCCCGCTTGGACGCGCTCGCCTAGAGCTATGACCGCGAAGTAGGCGGTCGAGCCAGTGCCCAATCCAACTACGTCGCCATCCTTCACCAACTTGGCGGCGGCGCGGCCTGCGGCTTCTTTTTCCTTTTCATTTGCCATGGTTCACTCGTTCAAGACCCACTCATTTATTGAAGATTTCGATGTATGCAAGATAGCCCGCCAACACTAATCCGAAAAGAGCGAGCAGGCACGAGACGAGGTCGATCACGAAGCCGGCCGGTTCGAAAGTGTCGGAATCAAGTTGCACCCTGGTTTTACGGTAGCGGCTGAGACCGGCAAAAATCAGTAATACTCCGCCGACGGTGGAAATAATTCCCAACCAAGTAGAGAAGCCGGGCGTGACCGATCGGTATCCCTGCAGCTTCATGAATTCGCGCAGGGCGATGGAAAAGCGCCCGATGGCGAATCCGAAGATGATGGTCGCGATGCCGGTCCGCAGCCATGCCAGGAAAGTGCGCTCGTTCGCCAGGTGGTCGCGCGCGCGATTGGGGTTGAGATTATCGGGCATGTATGGGGCCGCGAGCAGCTTTTGGCTTTTTTAATTATTCCACAGCCTTCTGAATCAGCGCTGGGATGCCGGTGATGTTTTTCAGGAGGTCGGCGGGAAAGCCGTGGCGCTGCTGCAGGTATTCCGGGGAATTGTAGGAGAGCCATACTTTTCCCTGCTCGTCCTGCCATGCCAGCGCTTTCAGCGGCAGGTCGATGGCTAGCCTCGGCGCTGCAACCATTAACGGAGTGCCGGCTTTCGGACTGCCGAAGATCAGGAGTTGTGTCGGGCGCATTTTTAAGCCGATCTTCTCTGCTTCGCCGCTGTGGTCGATGAGGGCGAATACCGTCACCCCTTTTTCTTTGAGAATCGACTGGAGGCGCGCCAGAGTTTCTGGCACGGAGTAGCGACTGGATACATCAATCACACCGGTGGCCATGGGGCATCTCCTATATGGAGTTTGTCATCGAGAGAGCGAGGGATCGGCATTTTGCGGCGAACTGCAGATCCCTCGCTCCGCTCGGAATGACAACCATAAAAATGATGACAGCCATAAGACTGATGACAAACATAAAGATGATGACAAACATAAAACTGCAGAATCCCCTGCGTTGCTCGGGATGACAATTCTATACAGTGTATTGCTCGCACGGCAATCTACCGCTAGTTCAAGATCATCTTCCCCAGGATCTCTTTGAGCAGCTTGGCGGCTACTGTGGCGGTGATTTGGGTGGTGTCTTGCGCGGGATTGAATTCGACTATGTCAGCGCCGGCGATTTTTCGAGTGATGGCATGCAGATGCGCGATTGCTTCCCGCACCGACATTCCTCCGGGCTCGCGATGCGAGATACCGGGGGCAAAGGCGGGGTCGAAGGCGTCCATGTCGAACGAGATGTAGATAGGGCCATCGACCTTCATGCGGTCGAGCGCGGGCAACTGGCGCATTTCGATGACTTCGACGCCGAATTTTTTGGCTTGCTCCCGTTGATGCCCAGTCATCGTGCGGATGCCAATCTGGATCAGGCGTTTGGCCGCGCCCTCCTCCATGATGCGGGCAAAGGGGCAGGCGTGCGACAGGCGGTTGCCTTCGAGTTCGTCATAGAGATCGGGGTGGGCATCGAAGTGGAGGATGGTCAGGTCGCGGACACGTTTTCCGAAAGCGCGGAGGATCGGCAGGGTGATGGAGTGGTCGCCACCCAGGCAGACTGGGCGCAGGCCTTGGTCGAGCAGTTCGCCAATTTTCTTTTCCAGGGCAACGAAGGGTTCATCGAAGGTGAATTTCAAATCGCCGGCATCGCAATAAGCACCTTCGGCGCCCAGGTCAACACCGGTTTCCGTCCACAAGTTCGACGAAATGGAATGCAAAGCGACGCGGATGATCGGCGGCGCACCGGCTGCCCCGCGCAACCAGGAGGAGTTGGCATCGAAGGGGACGCCGAGAACGACTGGAGTTCCGGGCTTAGCCGCGTTGGGACGAAGAGTCATGGAGATATCCTCCTGCTTTTAGATTAGCCGCGGCAAACGGCTCTGGCTGTGATTCCTGACACAGCTCTTGTCCTGTCTTTCAGGTGTGAATCGGACACGCCTAGCGGATCATCCGTTATTCTATAGAAGACTTATATGCCGACTTCAACGCGGGGTACTGCCCGGAATACCGCTACCGGAGTTATTGAAAATTACGAACGCGAACGCATCTTTAACCTCTTCCGCCAATTTGGGTATCTGGAGGCGGAACTGAACCCGCTTGGGCTGCTGCCTCCGCAGCCGCATCCTGACCTGGCGATTGACAACGAGTGGGCGCGGGAAGCTCGGCGCATTTATTGCGGCAGCGTCGGGGTGGAGTTCATGCACATCGCCGACCCGGAGCGGCGGCGCTGGATTCAGGAACGGTTGGAAGGCGAAGCGGGCGCGGCTGACGTCAGCGTTAATGTTAATCACGAACGCGCGCTTGACCTGCTGGTGCGCGCCGATCTGTTTGAACAGACGCTGCAGCAACGCTATCTGGGCAACAAGCGTTTTTCGCTCGAAGGCAGTACTTCTTTGTTGCCGGCTATGGATGAGGTTCTGGACGTGGCGGGCGAGTACGGCGCCGTGGAACTGGTGATGGGCATGAGCCATCGCGGACGGCTGAACGTCATCATTCATCTGGCGAATCGTCCGCCGGAGCAGGTGTTTGCGGAATTTGAGGATGTGGATCCGCGCAGCGTACTTGGGTCTGGCGACGTGAAGTATCACATGGGCGCGACCGGCGAATATGTCACGAAGAGCGGAAAGAAAATTCATATTCACCTGGCATCGAATCCCAGCCACCTGGAAGCCGTTGATCCGGTGACGGTGGGCCGCACTCGCGCCAAGCAGGACCGCGCCGGTGAGGGCGGTACGGCAAAATATCTGCCGGTGCTGGTGCACGGCGACGCCGCGTTTGCCGGGCAAGGCATTACCGCCGAGACTATGAACTATGCCGACTTGGCGGGTTATACGGTGGGCGGAACGATCCATGTAATCGCCAATAATCTGATTGGTTTTACTACCAATGCGCGCGAAGAGCATTCATCGCGGTTCTCGGCGCAACTGGGGCGGCGGCAGGCGATTCCGATTTTTCACGTCAATGGCGAAGACGTGGATGCGGTGATGCGGATCGCGCGGCTGGCCACCGAATACCGCTACAAGTTCGGCACCGACGTGATCATCGATCTCATTGGCTACCGGCGCCATGGGCATAGCGAAGTGGACGATCCCACGGTGACGCAGCCGCTGATGTACAAGGCGATCAAGGAGCATCCTCCGCTGTATCAGATTTATGCCAAGCGGATCGGCTTGGACGACGACAAGATCGCCGCGCAGGTTCAGGCCGTAAAGGATGAGTACGGGGCGGCGCAGAAGAGCGCAACGCAATTTACCAAGAAGCCGCTGATGCGCGACCTCCCAAACTATTGGGACGAATACTTTGGCGGGCGTTATAAGGCGGAGTATGAACAGCCCACCGGCATTGCGCGCGAGGAACTGGCGGAACTCACCGAGCGTTTGACCACGTATCCAGAGGGTTTTCACATCCATCCCAAGGTTAAGAAGTTGCTGGAGCAGCGGCAGGAAATGGGGACGGGCAAGAAGCCGGTTGACTACGGGATGGCGGAGGCGCTGGCGTTTGCGAGTTTGGTGAAGCAGGGGATTCCGGTGCGCTTGAGCGGGCAGGACTCGCGGCGCGCGACTTTCAATCAGCGGCACTCGGTGCTGATCGATACTGAGGACGAGTCGGAGTATGTTCCGCTGCGTAACATTGTGCCGGGACAAGCGGCTTGCGACATCTACAACTCGACGCTTTCTGAAGCGGGCGTGATGGGATTTGAATACGGCTACAGCCGCGATTATCCCGAGGCGCTGGTGCTGTGGGAAGCGCAGTTTGGCGATTTTGCCAACGTCGCGCAGGCGGTGATCGATCAGTTCGTGTGCGCGGGTGAGGACAAGTGGAACCTGCTCTCCGGCCTCGTGCTTTTGCTGCCGCATGGCTACGAAGGACAGGGTCCGGAGCATTCCAGTGCTCGCATCGAGCGATTTTTGCAGTTGGCGGCGCGCGATAACATTCAGATTTGCCAGCCTTCGAATGCAGCGCAGTACTTCCACCTGCTGCGGCGGCAGGCGCTGCGCAAGTGGAGAAAGCCGCTCATCGTATTTACGCCGAAAAGCATGTTGCGGCATCCGGATGCGCTTTCTCCGCTGGAAGATCTGACTCATCAGAAGTTTCTGCCGGTCATCCCGGACACGGAAGCGCAGGATGCTCAGCGGATTCTGCTGTGCACGGGAAAAATCGGGCACGAACTGCGCACTGGGCGCGAGAAGCGCAAAAACAACGCCAATGCCAATGGCAACGAGTTACGCACCGCCATCGTCTTCCTCGAGCAGATGTATCCGTTTCCCGAGGCGGAATTGACTGCCGAATTGCAGCGTCACAGCGCGGCGCGGGATGTTGTGTGGGTGCAGGAAGAACCGGCTAACATGGGTGCGCTTTCTTATATGCTGCCGCGCTTGAAGTTCGTTACCGATGAGCGGCCGGTGCATTCGGTGAAGCGCTCCGCTAGTGCGAGTCCGGCGACTGGGTCGGCCAAGGCGCATGAGGTCGAGCAGAAGACGCTGTTGGCGCTGGCGTTCACTAAACTGGATTGAAAACGCGGGATCTGAAAATCTGTGCAGCGAGCGGGCAAAATAATAGCCCAGGAGCGAGTTGCGATCCTGAGCTATCTAATCTAAGTCCTTCGATAATCGCGGAGACGGGGCAAGCCCCGTCTCTACAGCGACGAATGAATGGGTTTACGGCCAGCGCTTGGCCGCATCTTCCCAGCCGGCTACGCGGGCCGGAGCGTTTGCTGCCTGGGCCGCTACCACTGGAGGGATCCGGACCGGCTGCGGTGGCGCGGTCGCTAAAGTGGGCTTGGGCGCTTCCATCTGCGGTTCTTTTTCTTCCGAAAGCAGCGGGGCAGCGACACGCAAGGCTTCTACTTCCTTTTCCAGCCGAATTAGTTCAAGTTCTTTCTGCCGCAAAACTTCGTACACATTTTTCATGCTTAGGCACCTGTCTGTCGTAACAACGAATTAAGCGCAGAGTATGGGTTTTACGTGCATCTTGTCAAGGGAAACACGCAGTTACAGGTGCAAAGTTCGTTATCGAAAGACCACGATGGCGACCAGGATGCCGAGAATGAGAACGACGATGGCCAGCAGATTGACATGGTCCGCGAGCCAGGATTCCTGCGCGGGCGTGGAGTTTGCCAAGAAGGCGGGGACAAATTCGTCTTCTTCCTGCGCGACGTTCTGCGCGGCGGAGGCCGCGGCGGGATCGGAAGGTAGGTCTTGCTCGGGCTCGCTGGGCGTGATTGCTTGCGCCTCGGTCTTACTTGAGTCGGACTGGCGTGAGTCGGCCTGACTTGATTCGGCCTGATCCCGTCCGTCTGGGGCTGGCTCAGCCTGAGGCCGCGGGATCTGGCTTTGTTCCCACTCACGCTGCTTCTGCTCGCTTTTCTTCCGCTCGCTTTCTTTTCTTTCGCAATCGAGGCAGAGCGTTCTCCCTTCTGATACGGGAAATCCGCAGGCAGCGCATTTTTGTACGCGCATCATCGCGTCGGGAAGCGGAGCGGGCGCTGCCGACGTTACTGACTGCGCTTCTGAAGAAGACAACGAAATTGCGGGCGGCTCGGCAGGTAGGACCGAGGGCGCAGCGAACTGTGGGCTGCTGGGAATGGCGCTTGAAATGACGTTATCGGCAGTGCTGAGGGGAATCGCCGCAGCCGCCGGCGCGGTGCCTGCCGCGGGAGGTTCGGGCAGAGGTTGGAGCGGAGGTTCGACCGGTGTTTCCGATGCGCGCTTGGGCGCTGGCGCAGAGTTCTGGCGCTGCTCCGCCAGGTCGAGGGCTGTTAACGTGAGGCCGGCCATGCGTTCGAGTGCGACCAGGTCGCGCTCTTCGAAGGCGTAGGGATGATCCGAAAATAATTCGAACAGGCCGCGAACGTCGCCGTTGCGCCGCAGCAGCGGCAAAACCACGATCGAGGCGATGCCTAGCGCGCGGCAGGCTTCAAGATTTACCCGCGGATCGGTTTCCGCGTTATCGCAGCGCAGCAACTGCCGCCGGACGATGCTTTCGCCGGTCAATCCGGAACGTACCTGCAGGCGCGCCCCGACGGCCGGCGCCGAAGAGCCAGCGCTGGCGCGGCAAACCATCTGGTCACCGTGAGGCAGAGCGAGGGCGGTTCCGGTGGCTCCGGTGATGTATTGCGCGCGTTCCACTAACAACTGCAGGGCGGAGTCTAGTTCTGTCTCCGCCAGCACGCGGCTGCCGTTGGAGGCATCGCCGGCTGCGCCAACTCCTGGGCTTACAGATGACGGCCGATCCGTTCCGGCGGTCGCACTGTCGGCGGGCGCGGGCGGAAATCGTTCCTCGGGTTGGGCCGATCCGAGCATGGAGATTGAGAGGGACTGAACCGAGTCTCGCCTTGGAGGGTCTGGCTGTCAAGAGCCCTTAAACAGAGGTAGTTGTGCTGTTTGAAATTGCTGTCCCTCAGCGGCTAAAGCCGCAGTGAAAATGAGATGGATATCGCAGCGGTAAACCGCTGCGCCACCCAAAGGCAGAAATCAAAGGCAAAATGCAAAAACAAATGCAAATGCAAATGCAAAAATGCGAATGCAAAAAATGCAAAAACCTTGACGGACGCTACCGTGGAATCCCACCCTTGCGCACAAAACGCGCAAGGATGGGGCACCCGCGGGCAGTTTTGGACGCCGGGCGAGGACCTCCGGCTCTCCTCAGGCGAAGCGGATTTATTAGCGGGAAATTACTGCGACTTCTCGTCTTTGTGGCGCAGCCATTCTATAAACATCTGTTCTTTGGGTTTGTCGTAGGCCATGAGCACGTGCCGGATGCTGCGTCCGCTGACGAAGTGGCAAACTTCTTCGGCCAGGTTCTTGGCGTGGTCGCCGGCGCGTTCTAGAGATTGCGTCATGAAAATAACCTGCAGGCTGGCGTGATGCGCAATGTTCTCGGGATTCTCGATGTGGCGCAAAAAGATGAGATTGCGCAAGCGGTCCATTTCGGCATCGGCGCGGAGCACGTCGATGGCTTTCTTCACATCCTTTTGGGAAAACGACTGGCCCACATCGGCCAGCATTTTTTCGAGGATGGTGGCCATCTGCGTCAACTCGCGGGCATCCTGCGAATCGAGACGACCTCCGGCAGCCTGCGCGCTGGTGGCAAAACTCAGCAGCAGGTCTCCGATGCGCTCGAGGCCGATCATGACCTTCATGCAGGCCAGCAATTCGCGGGTTTCGGCCTCCGGAACTTGAGTGATGGTCGCGGTCACTCCGGAGTCCACTTCCAGGTCAATGGCATCGAGTTCTTTTTCGCACTGCCGGATGTCGTTCAGACGCGACATCGATCCAGTAGCAATGCCCTCGGCGGCTATGGCGGCAGCCTCGCGGGCCAACTCGCAAGCCTCCACCGTCCGCTGCACCAAGAGGCGATGGGACGGCTGCGGCGAAGACGTTTTTATGCTGGCTGTGCCCATAAACTGTCCCTGTTCTTATAGATGCTCGATCCGCCTTACTGGACGCGGACGGCATCCACCGCGAGCGCGACATACACTCCTGCCGACAGCATAATTCCTGGAGATTCAGGGCAGGTTAAAAGGCGGTGAATTTCTGGTCACAAATAATCAGGTCGCGGGGTCGGCGACGTTCAGATTCGGTGACGGCGCGTCCTCGGGAACCTCTCCGTTACTAGAACTGGTCTCATAAATGTTTCTTCGAGCAGGCTGTTGGGCCCTCAGGGGCTAAACAGTTTGCTGAAAAACTCGATTTGCGCTGCTCGGCCCCTAAAGGGGCATCTGATTTCAAACGACTTGCGGTATCGCTAAAGCGATACCCTGATACGAAACGCGAGTTTTTCAGCAAACTGTAAAGCCCGCGTTTTTATCAGTCCTGAACGGCACCCTTCGGCTTCGCTCAGGGCAGGCTCTTGAAGCAGTGCCCTACACAAAAACATTTATGAGACCAGTTCTAGCTTCTACGCTGCCGCTGCCTCGGGAGCGGTCAAGGTAAATAAAAAGCTTGAGCCGTGGTTAAGCTCGCTCTCGGCGCGAATTGTTCCCCCATGTGCCAGGACGATATGCTTGGCGATGGCAAGTCCCAGGCCGGTGCCTCCAGATTCGCGTGAGCGTGCTTTATCGACGCGGTAGAAACGCTCGAAAAGACGGGGCAGATGCTCGGAGGAGATGCCGGGTCCGAAGTCCCGAACGAAGAATTCAATGCCACTTTCGGCGCGACGCGCTCCGAGAACAACTTTCTTTCCAGACGCGGCGTATTTCAGCGCATTTTCGATCAGGTTCGAAAAAATCTGGTGGACGGCTTCGCGATCCGCATTCACCTTGGCATCGGGGACGGAGTTCTCAATCACCAGTTCGACTCCATGCGAGCGTGCCAGCTCGTGGAAACTTTCCAGAGCATCCTGCAGCAGTTCTTCTGTGTTGACCGGCTGGATGCCGAAGCGCTGCTCGCCGGACTCGACGCGAGCCAGGGTCAGCAGGTCTTCCGTAAGGCGCGACATGCGCGCGGAATTCTTGCGAATGATTTCCAGAAAATCGCGCACATGGTTATCCACCAGAGCGCCATCGAGCAGCGTCTCGGTGTATCCCTGGATGGAAGTGAGCGGCGTGCGCAGCTCGTGAGAAACGTTGGCGATGAAATCGCGGCGGCTCTTTTCCATGCGCTCGGTCTCGGTGAGATCGCGGAGCACGGCAACCGCGCCGCCTCCCGGCATGGGCGCGGCGGTGACATCGAAAGTGCGGCCGGAAGTGATGGTGTTGGAGCGCGCCGAAGTTACCACCTGGAGGCGAGCCGCGTCTTGCACCGCAGCTAGAAATTCGGGGTCGCGGACGCTGTCGATCAAAGGCGCATTCAGGCGCGGAGAGCGCTGCAGCATACGGTTCATGCCGCGATTCGCCCACTGCACGCGCCCGTCGACGTCGACAGCAATCACCGCGTCCTGCATGCTGTTGAGAAGGGTTTCCAGTTCGCGCTGGCTGGTTTGCACGCGAGCGTAGCTTTCTTCCACGCGGCGCGTCGTCTTATCGAGTGCTGACGCCACTTGCCCGATCTCGTCGGTCGCCGTGGATGCGATTCTGGCGGTCAGATCGCCCCCGGCGACGCGCTCGGCAAAACTCACGATCCGTTGCAGCCGCCGCCCCACGTACTGGGAAGCAACCGCCGCGACGATCACCGCGAAGAAGAAGGCGGTGAGCGATCCCCAAAACAGGGCCATGCCCAGCGGACGATCGGTAATCTCGATCTCGGGCAACGGATACGCCAGCCGCACCGCTCCTCCCGAAACCGGCGCGGCCACGTACACAAAAGGAACGCCGAGGTCCTGACTATTGCGCTCCTCCAGCCCGACTTCGCCGGCGAGGGCAGCGACGAACTCCTTGCGATGCGCGTGATTCTCGAGGGTGGTGGGATCGGCTTCCGAATCAGCCAGGACCTTGCCCGTGGGATCAATGACGGTGGCGCGCGCTCCCGCAGCCTGGCCCGCCTGCGCCGTAATGTCGGCGAGAGAATGTTGCCGATCCGTTTCCACACGCTGCGCGAACATCAGAGTTTTCTGTTTGAGACTGCGCTCGATCTGTTCGCGCAGGGTGCGTTCCCACACGGTGTGCACGGTGACCTGCAACGTGATCGCGGTGACCGCGATGACGAGCAGAAACACAAACATCATTTTGACGAAGATGCGACTTCTCAACGCGCGACCTCAAAACGGTAGCCGGCCCCCCGCACCGTCTTCAGGTAGCGCGGGTTCTCGGGATCGGGCTCAATTTTTTCACGGATGCGGCGCACATAAACATCCACCGAGCGCGGCGTGACATAGGCCGTGTCTCGCCATACTGAGTCGAGCAACTGGTCGCGAGTGAAAACCCGTCCCGCGTGGCGCATGAAGTGGTCAAGCAGCCGGAATTCGGTGGCCGTGGTCGGCACCTGCTTCCCGCGAACGGTCAAGGTCATGGCGCTGGGGTCAATGTGGATTTCGTCAATCTTGGTGGGCAGCGGCGGGAGTGGCCGCTCAAAGCGGCGCAGCACCGCTTTGACGCGAGCCACCAGTTCGCGTGGGCTGAAGGGCTTGGGAATGTAATCGTCGGCTCCCAACTCCAAACCCAGCACGCGATCCGCTTCGCCGCTTTTCGCGGTGAGGAAAATCACCGGCACGGAGGCGAGCGAAACCGACTGCCGAATCTGGCGGCAAAGTTCCAGACCGTCTTTTCCTGGAACCATGATGTCGAGCAGAAACAGCGCCGGCCGCTGGCGTTCAGCATCGACCACGACCAGGTTTCCGGTCGAATATAGTCGCACGTTGAAGCTCGCGCCTTCCAGATGGTGGCGCACCAGGCGCGAAATATCCGGATCGTCTTCCACTACATAAATCGTCGGCTTCACGCGAACCATTGTAGCTGGGAAGCGTTGCGATTTCGATACGAGGTGTGGAGAAACATCGCCAAACGCTTCGCGCGGGTCAGGGTTTCTTCCAGTCGGTCAGCGACATGAGCTCGTCCATAATTTCCTGCAATCTTTGCAGACGGCGTTCCTGGTCGGAGGCTCCGATGATTTTTTTGCCACCTTGCAGGTATTGGCGGTTGGCTTCACTGATTTCTGCGATTTCTGCCCGCAATTTGGCAACGCGCTCTTTGACGGACTGTGGCATACGGATAGGCTAGCAGAAGATTTCACACCGTGGTCAAGTGGCTTCAGAAGGTCGTGGTGATGGAGTTTGGAAATTGGCGTTCCTCGGCGGCGAGGCCACTTCTCGAAAAGCGCAAGAAGTGGCGCACCCGGCCTTTTTCTTATCCCGGCTGTTTGCTCACGTGCCTTACACAGCGATATAGTTACGAGTACAACGGTTTCGAATTCCTTATGTTTACTGACTTTACCGCCTCCGATCGCTGGAGTAAAAAGCAAGTACACTGCCTCTATCAGGCTCTGGTAGTTGCCATCGCCACTCGTCACGCGGACGCGGTGGACATCAAGTTTTTGGTCGACGGGCGACCGGTGTGGGTTGCTCTGCCGCATCCTGCCTGGGTGGAATACAAGAAGCGCACCGGGAAAGAGATCACCGATTCGCTGGCCAAAGCTATCGCCGGCCATTTTCTGAAAACGGCGTTGGAATCGGGCGAAGGCTTGGGCCGCGAAATGTATGCGCTCACCATCGAAGAGACTCTCGAGCACCTGGAAGGCGTGGTGGCGAAAGTCGAGCCTCCGGTTAGTGCCGCGCGCTAGTCCGCGAAAAAACTGCAGACTCACCGCCGAGACGCCGAGGACGCCGAGAAAACCTTTTTTTTAGAATTCAGAACTTGAGAATCAGGACCCGCGCTAACCTCGTTTTATTCCCAGCCTATAAAGGTTTTCTCAGCGCACTCGGCGTCTCGGCGGCGAGCGCGTCTCTTGTGCTTAAATCAAGAGATGTTTGCCCGCAAACTGCGCGTGGAATATCGGCATGAAGGGCAGCTTTACCCTTGTCCGCTGAAATGGCTCGACAATTTCGCCATGCGCAACTTCACCAACGCATCGGTTTTTGACGACACGCTGCCGGTGGGCGACGGGTGTCTGGAGATTGGAACGCATGTCCCGCTCGATCAGCTGCGGGATGCGATGGAAGACTGGTTTCGCCGCAAGAGCTATCTGCCTAAGGACGCGACTGTGGTGCTGACCCCGAGCTAGTGTCCGGGAACGACAACTCAGACTTGGCTGCGGCTACGGTCTGCGCTCCTTCGGCCGCAGAGAGCGCTACTGGCGGCAAAAACCCCGGTGCTTCACGCGCGGGCACTTCGATTGGCGGCAGCGGTTCGTCTTTGTACATCGACGGGAACTTGCCGTAGGTCATGCCGCGCCACAACCACTCCATGGGGCCGAAGCGGTATCGCTGCAGCCACCAATTGCTGAATACAACCTGTGCACCATAAAGAATGAACGTGAGCACGAGGCCGATGGCTGGTCCAACGCGTCCATAGAGACCGGTGGTGTAGTGATAAAAGAACAAGGTGCAAACTACGGACTGCATCAAGTAGTCCGTTAGCGCCATCCGGCCCACGGCGGCGAACGGGAGCAGAAAGCGCCGCTTATCTTTATTCATGAAGAGCAGCGCCAGGCCGGTCATATAACCTGCGCTCAAAATGTGCGCTCCCGGCAAAAAGAGAACTCCCGCCGAAAACGCCCAACCCGAAACGACGCCGGGAGGAACGATCAACCTCATGCTTGCCCCGTAGAGGTTGATAATGAGGCCCACCGGAATGCACCACGCGCATACGCGCTTGAATATCGGCTTGTATTCGTCGAAGCGCTGCAGGATGCCGGCTCGCCACACCCACATGCCGAGCAGAAAAAGCGCGACTGCATAGATGGCGAAAAGCTGGGAGGGCAACGCCTGCTTCCATTCCACCCAGTTCTGCGCCAGGATCTGGCGCGCCGTTCCATGCGCATAGACATTGATGACGGCGTGAAGCTTGTTATAGTCCGGCGGTTTCGGTTCCATCCAATGAGGACGGAAGCGGCTGTAATAGATGCCCAGCAAAACGGAGCTGATTACGATGGGCAGCGAGAATAAACCTCCGGCCCACCACAGCAATGTTTTCTGCTGACGTTTGCGGAAGAGCAGCAAGATTGCCCCCGATAACGAATAGGTCAGCAGAATGTCTCCGCCCCAGATGAGCAGCCCGTGGATCACGCCGAACAAAGCTAGAGCTAGCAATCGTCGGGGATAAAAGCCCAGGAAGCGAACGCCGCGTGCTTCCGCCCGGCTCATCTGCATGGCAAAGCCTAAGCCGAAAAGGAAGGAGAAGATGGTGACGAATTTCCCTTGAATAAAGGCGTCGACGAAGAACTGAGCCGCCGTGTCGGCGTGGCCGGGGAAAAGCATTCGGATGTTGTCGTAGATATCCAGCGGCGCGAAGAAGGCGCGCATGTTGGCAGCCAGAATTCCGAACAGCGCCATGCCGCGGAGAACGTCGATGAAAACGATGCGTTCTGAAAGGCTGACTGGGCCGCCCCGCTGAGCTTCTAGCTGCATGTGGCACCTCGCACCGGGATTGATAATGATGACATGGGCAACCGGAGGGGAGTCAATTGCCAATTCCTTGCTCCGGGCGCAAGGGTGGCGCTGGATGAGACAACGAGAACGATCTGCGTTAACTGCCGTTGCGGCATCTTAGACTCCTCGGAAGCCCGGCACTTCTTGCCTCAATAGATCGTACGAAATGGTGGGTCGGCGAGTTCCCCCGGACTGGGACCTTTTTTCAGGGCACGCTTTTTCCGTCCATTTCATTCATGATTTTTGTAACTTCGTTCAATTCCGCCAGTTTGCGGCGCCGGAGCCAAACCACCCAGTACCAGATCACCGGATATTGCATGAGCGTGCAGACAACTAGCAGGGCCACCCAGGCCTTAGGATGAGCCTTCACGTCCTGCCCTATGGTTGCCCAATTGGCAGCGGTAAGTGCCGCACAAAAAATAATCCAGCCGAGTGACAGATAGATAGAGATCTGAAGCAGCCGGAGTCGAGCTGTGACTCTTTTGTGCCAAAGTTCCACGAAGGCACGGGTTGACTGTGTCTGAGGGCGCCAGGTTCCGCGCGAAAACCATACCCGACATAATACGGGCACGTTTTCGGCGACTTTGAGTTGATTTGCAATAGTCATCGTTTTTCTCCTGGATCAAGAATGGTCCGGTTCTCAGCCGTCCCTATACAGGTAGTCTCAGAGGCGCAGAAAACCTTACAAATCGGGCCTGCCACTCAATTCATAGTTGCCGTACACGGACGTAATCGAAACGAGATTGAGGGATGGGAAATCCTCCCGCGGTTGTGCGGACGGCCTATGCGCTGGTTCGCACGGTAGTATTCTGTTGGCGCTGTCGGAGAGAATGTTATGAAAATTGTGCCTGTGATTAAGTCCAGCGATTTGCGGCGATCACTACATTTCTACACTCAGGTTCTCGACTTCGAGCGCAAATGGCCGGGATACGAAGATCGCGAGATGGCCAACGGAGTGATTGACCTGGTTCGCGACGGGGCTGAGCTACAGCTTTCGCGTCATTCAGGGGACGGTGTCTTCGGCTCCGTCAACCGTGTATTTGTGAACGACGTTGATGAGCGTTACGGGACCTTCCGCAGGCGGGGTCTGGATACGACGCGGCGTCCTGAGTCTCCAATTCACACGGCGCCGGTTGACCAGACGTGGGGATTGCGTGAGTTTGCCGTGACTGACCCTGACGGCAACGGTCTGTGTTTCTGCATGCCCACAACGATTGGCTGAGGTGGACGGGGGCTAATATTAAAAGCGGGATTGCGGTTGGTGAGTGAAATGGGGATTTCTCGCCAACCACCCCTGCATACTGTGTCAACGTTGTTCCGCTCGGTTAAGATTTAACTATGATGCCCATCTTCCCGTGGCCTCTCGTGGCGCTGTTCTTGCTGCTCCACGCGCTCGCGGGGATGGCCATTGGTGCGCTCACTGGCTGGGTTGTTGTGTGGTCGCCAAAATTCGGCCACGGGCGCTCGTTGCTGATTTGTTTCTCGGAACATTTGGCTACTTTGCTGGATTCATTGGTTGTGTCCTTGTGTGGCCGAAGAACACTATCACATATGGCACGGGACCAAATCCGGAGTGGGCAGCCGTTGTCGGCGCTGCTCTCTTGCCGCTGTTGAATGAACTCTACCGACGGAAGACCCGCAGGACTACGTCATTGTCGTAACCAAGCGATAGCGCTCAGAACCCAGACCGGATGATTTCGGATTCGGGATGCGCCACCGGCTAACCAAAAATTATTCTTGAGTTAGCGGGGCAGAGCCCCGCCACCACACGGGCCTACTTGGTGTATTGATTCCTTCTTTTGTCTTCGTGGCGCTCCATGCCCAACTGGATTAGCCGGTCAATTAACTCGGGATACGACACGCCCGATGCCACCCACATCTTCGGATACATGCTGATGGCGGTGAAGCCGGGCATGGTGTTGATCTCGTTGACGAAAATCTTGCCTGATTTCGGCTCCATCAGAAAATCGACGCGTGCCAGCCCTGTGCAATCAACCGCTTGAAACGCCGCAATCGCCAGCCGTTGCACGGTTTTCATCTGCGCTTTCGTTAGCTTCGCGGGAATCACGGCTTCCGAGCCTTCCGACAGATACTTCGCGTCGTAGTCGTAGAACTCTTTGCAGGGAATGATTTCTCCTGCAATCGACGCTTTGGGATCGTCATTGCCTAGTACGGCGCATTCGATCTCGCGCGCTTTGTTCTTTTTTCCGCCTACGCCCTCTTCTATTACAATCTTGCGATCGAACTTCGCCGCTTCTGCGATGGCGTGCCCGAGTTCCTTGCGATCGTGGGCCTTCGAGATCCCGACCGACGATCCCAGGTTCGCCGGTTTCACGAATACGGGATACTTCAGCTTGCTCTCAACCAGTTTCTCGACTTTCCTGGGCTCGCGCTCAAACTGGCTGCGCAATAAGGTCACGTGTTTCACGATGGGCAATCCCGCGGCACGAAACAAAGACTTCATGATGTCTTTATCCATGCCGGCGGCCGAGCCAAGCACGCCGGCGCCCACGTAGGCGAGGTCGGCTAGTTCTAGCAGACCTTGAATCGTGCCGTCTTCGCCGAAGGTTCCGTGGAGAACGGGGAAAATGACATCGACGTTAATGGCGCGGTCGGATGCGCGCCGCAGATTCGCATCCGTCTGAAACGGCACCAGTCCAGTATCGCGACGCGTGGGTTCTGGAGGAACTACTACCGACTCGCCTGCGGCCAGCACAGCCGCCCCTGGAGTAGCTTCCGGATCGCCCGCGCGCAGGTGTGTTGCTGGTGTGGCTTGGCTGGCATCCTTTTGGCCCTTCAGCAGGCGCTCCGCGTGTTCCGCCGTCAGCCAGCGTCCATCTTTTGTAATGCCGATGGGCACCACTTCGTATTTTGTTTTATCAATTGCGTTCAGAACGGATGCCGCCGACAGCAACGACACTTCATGTTCGCCGCTGCGTCCGCCAAAAAGAATGCCGACTCGAAGTTTTGCCATGACCTCTCAGTCTGGCTCTCGGCGTGTTTCTCGTCAATTCCAGCGTTGGTTCGGTAGTGGAGTAGTTTGAAAATTGCCGTCCCTCAGCGGCTAGAACAGGCTGCGGAAAAAACCTAGTTCCCCAGCAGAAAGCGTTACCTCAACGGCTAAAGCCGCGCTCGAAACAACGCGTTTATCGCAGCGCTGAAGCGCTGCGCCACCCAAAAAACAAAAGCAAATGCAAAAGCCTTTGCTCGACGCTGCCGTGGAATCCCACCCTTGCGCACAAAACGCGCAAGGATGGGGCACCCGGCCCCTAAAGGGGCATCTCAATTTAAACGACTTATGGCATCGCTAAAGCGCTGCCCTGATACGAAACGCGCGTTGGTTCAATACTTAACCACAGAGAACGCAGAGGAACACAGGGGACTACAGTGCATCTCCTCTGTCGATTTCCCCTGTGTTTCTCTGTGTTCCCTGCGGCTAAGGTTTGTTTCCCACGCTGCCGGCTTGGGCTACCGCCGGCTGCGGAGCGTTAGCGAAGTGTCTACCGGCTCGCGCGGCGGCTCGGTGAGCTCCTGTTCGATGTGCTTCTGGAGGAGTTCCCACTGCGAGCGCAATGTCATCTCTTTGATGGTAAATTTCGATTCCTTGCGGGCATCGTCCACGCGAATCGCCAAGTCTTTGTTCTGGAAACGGAAATCGATCACTTCGGCGAGAGGCACCAGTTGGCTGGACGACTTACCCACAATGAGAAACACGACCTTTTCGGTCACAAGGGTGTATTCGGGACAACTGTCTTCGATCGCCATTTGCTGGGGCGGTCCGAACTGGTTCATGAAGCCCCGGTGGATGAGCTGGCAGTCGCCCATGTGCATGCGAGTCACGGTTCCGTGCTGATAGGCGCCGATCGGCGCCGCGAAGGTTAGCGACATGCAGCTCAAGAGGAACGTCAAGAACATTATGGATTTCATAAATCTCCAATCGATTGTTTCTGGATCACGAGTTTCTAGATCACGGTTTCTTAATCACGGTCTCCCAATTACTGATTGCTGGGTCGTAGATGTAACCGCCTCGGCTGTGGAAAGTGAGTTTGAGGTTGTGGGTCGGCAAAAGCCGAAGCGAATGGAATCCAGCCTGATGGCTGGGCAAATCGTAAGTCACTACGTAAGAGGCGCGCAGATCGTCGAGCACGGCGCTCAGTACGGCGGTGGCGTCATTCTCCGGAGCGTTGGGGCGGGTGAGCGGGAAATAGCGTCCTCCCGTAGCCATGGAAACCTGGCGCAAGAAAGTGGTGCCTGCGGTGGGATTCTGCGCCATATCGACGGAGTAGATCAGGGCGCCGGCGTTGAGGGCCGCTTGCAGCGCCTCGTTGGCGGAATGCATGCTGAGGGTGTCGCAGCCGTCGGAAAACAGCAGCAGGACGGGCCGGACGTCATTACGGCCACTGGCGCGGCGATGATTCGAAATGAAATCGGCGGCTAAGATCAGCGCGTCGAACAGCGGCGTTGCGCCTCCGCTCTTGACCGCCAGCAGTCTGGCCACGGAGTCGGAAGCACGGCAACCGTCGGTGCAGAGGACGGCGGGCTGCACGCCACTACGCGCGTCTGACTCTGACGCTCCTCCAAAGGACACCACGGAGATGTTGTTATCGGGAATCGCTCGCTCCCGCGCCAACAGTTGCAGCACATCGCTGATTTCGGTTCGAACCCGCGGCGCGACCGACTCGCTCAGATCAACCAGTACGACGACTTCGAGCGAGCTCTCGTTGGAGTGCGTGAAGCTGCGGAAATTGCGCACCACCAATTCGTTGTCAACGACCGCAAAGTCGGACTTGGTCACCGCTTCCAGTGGACGGTTGTTCTCGTCGGTGGCGAAAAACGTGATTCGGACTTCAGAGACGGAGCTGCGAAACGTCGGGAGGCTGGAAGGATCGCCTCTCTCGTCAGCCATAGCCATCGCAGCGGCAGAAAAGATGTAAGTCAGAGCGAAGGAAGCCAGGAGTGCCCGGCGAGTGTGCGTGGGGGTTAGCATTTGAGTTCATTAGCTTCATCGGCGAACGACGGAACACTCCCCAATTACTGTCGTTACCCTTGGAGGTGACCAGAAGGTTGCTGAAGTCTGCGCCTTCAGCGGCTTAACAGTTTGCTGAAAAACTCGCTCGCGCTGCGGCAATCGTCCCTCAGCAGCTAAAGCCGGCATTGAAAATAAGGCATTTATCGCAGCGATAAACCGCTCCACCCCATCACGCCAAAACCGGGCGTGCTGGGGAACCCCGGCGCTGCGCCACCCAAAAACAAAACCAAAGTCGAGTTTTTCAGCAAACTGTAAAGCCGGAATGAAAATGCGATGCTTACGACACGGCTGAAGCCTTGCCCTTTCAAAGCAAAATCAAATTGATCCACGACGTGAAGAAGAGCTGGCTTGACACCATCGTGAAACGGGTGTGAAATTGTCGGGACTTCCCAAGGCCGGTGCCCAGTCCTTCCCCTATGGCGCTCGGACGCAGAAGTTATTGTCGAAAAAACCTATGTCGGAGTGCGGGATGAAAATACCGAAATTCGCCCGCCCGGTTGATGTTTTCCCGCTGGTGGAATGCACGTAAAGAGCTCTACATCTCACAGGAGTGGCTATGAATTCGAGGAACCTACAAAAAGAGATTCTGCGTAAATGGTCCGTATTGCTGGTTATTCTCACCGTCACCGCAGTCGCTTCGGCGCAAAAACATGGCAGCGCGCCCGCTTCCCATTCCGCTCCGGCAGCCCATTCTGCTCCGGCGCAACATTCCGCCCCGGCGCAACATGCGGGCGGAAACGCCGGCCAACGCGGCGGCGCCTCGGGAATGAATCGTGGACCCGGCGGCGCCTCCGGTGCTAACCGTGGACCTGGCGGCGCAAGTGGCGCTAATCGGGGAGCCGGCGGAAACGCTGGCAACAGGGCTGGTCAGGGCGCCGGAAACCGCGGCGGCCAAACCGGTGGCAATCGCACTGGCGGAAACCAGGCGGGTAATCGTGGGGGAGCCCAGGGTGGAAACCGTGGAGGAGCCCAGGGTGGAAACCGTGGAGGAGCCCAGGGTGGAAATCGTGGAGGAGCCCAGGGTGGAAATCGTGGGGGAGCCCAAGGCGGGAATCGCGCCGGAAACGCGGGCAACCATGCGCCGAGAGGCGCGACGACCCGTACCACCAGGAGCGGAGCTTCGGTTCAATCGCGCGCCAATGGCCAGGTTCGGTCCATCCACACCAAGAGTGGGATGACGATCAATCGCGGCATGCACGGTGGCCGGAGCATCAGGAGCACGCACAATGGACGCACCATTGTGAGTCACGGAAGATACGGCGGATACAGCCAACGCGCTTACTTTAACCGCGGCGGCCACTCCTATTATCAGCGCACTTACTACCGCGGCGGACACTACTACGCCTATGGATATCGCGGCTACAATTACGGCGGGTATCCGTACTACGGCTACGCTCCCCCGTACTACTGGGGCGCCGGATACTACGGCTGGGCTTACAATCCGTGGGCCGCGCCGGTTGCCTATGGATGGGGCTGGGGCGGATCGCCGTGGTTTGGCTTCTATGGCGGATGGTTCGCGCCTTATCCGGTGTATGCGGGCGCCGCGTTCTGGCTGACGGATTATTTGATTGCCGCTAACCTGCAAGCTGCTTATGCGGCGCAACAAGCTGCCGGCGACGGCGGCGACCAGGGATTCTTAACCCCGCAACCGCAGTCGGGAGAAGAGGTCGCTTCTTTGTGGACGACCGATCCGCTGATTGCGGCCAACCTCGAAACTGTGTATGGAGCGTACATGCTGGGCGGCGGAGCGCCTTCGGGCAACGCCCAACTCAGTCCTGACGTGAAGCAGGCGCTTTCCGACGAAATGAAGTATGAAATCGGCGCGGAGAAGGACGCGGCTGGTCAGAATTCCTCCGGCGGCGGGGACCAGGTGCCTCCGGCACTCGATCCGAAAATCCGCATCTTCGTCGTTTCCACCAACGAAGATCTGACCACGTCGGATGGCACCGAGTGCTCGCTGACTCCTGGTGACGTCATCCACCGCGACACCGACACACCGGACGCGGACAAAATGGTGAACGCGACCGTGAAATCCAGCAAGAAGGATGAATGTGCGGTGGGCGCGACCGTCGCCATCGCCGCCGACGACGTGCAGGAGATGCACAATCAACTCCGGATTCAGATGGATGCAGGGTTGAAGGAACTCTCCGACAAACAAGGTAAGAACGGATTGCCGGCCGCTCCCGATACCAAAACCCATGACGGGGAAGTTCCGGCGCCTCAGCCGGACAAAACCGTCCAAGCCGACTTGCAAGACCAGGCCAAAGAGGCGGATGCCGCCGAGGCCGATGCCAAGCAGCAGTAACGCAACGAGCAAGTTGATCGGTTAGAGCTGGGAGCGTCGCGGAGATACGCGGCGCTTCCAGCGTTCTTCCCGCGGCAGAAAAATCACACCCCGCTCTCTCGCGCTCGCGATTTAGGAGCACAGCAGCTTCACAGGAGGAAGGTTGCAATGCGGCAGAAAATCGAAAAGGCCATTCCGGTTTCCGCTTTGATCGTCGTCGCTTTAAGCGGCGTCGCTTTAATGCTTGTCGGTATCGCGTCCCCCATGGCGTTCGCGCAAGCCACGGTTTCTCTGGAAGACCAACTCAAGGCGCAATATACGCTGGTAAAGATGGGGGAAGACTCGAGCGGAGCGGCCGTCGTGGAGCAAGGCACGGTTCTGGTCGTCAAGAAAGGCGGCATTCTCGGCGTGCCATATTCCGACCAGAGCATTTTCTCCACCAAGTATGAGAACGGAGCGGTGCACTCCCCGAATCCTCTGGGGCAGAAGGTCTTTGGTCACCTCATGGGCAAAATCGGGCAACAAGCGCCGACGACCCAGTTTTTCCAGGTCAACAATAAGGTGTATCCCTCCAAGCTCGCGGTCAATTTGCCGAAGGATCAGGTGGTGATCAGTATTGTCGCCTGCGATTCCTGTAACAACACCGACCCGAAAACGTTCTACAAAGCCGACGTCGTTTTCCAGTTCGCCAAAGGAACGCTGGCCACCACTAGTCCCACGCAGGTAGAAGATGCGATCGCCGGATTGCTTGCTATCGATGACAGCGGTAATTCCAACGATCAAGGCAACAACCAGGGTGGCAATGGGGATAGTAATGGCAATGATCAGCAAGGCGGCAATCAGCAGGGGGGCGGCGGCGGAGGAGGAGGCGGAGGACAAGCGCAACAACAAGCTCCTCCTCAGCAAATTGAAAAGGGACAAACTCCCGATCAGGTGACCGCCGCGATCGGACAGCCCGATAAGATCGTCAACCTTGGCGCCAAGCAGATCTATGTCTATAAAGACATCAAGGTCACGTTTATAAACGGCAAAGTGTCGGACGTGCAGTGAGCGCGGATTGCGCTGGACGTTTCGTGAAGATGAGTTTCGTGAAATTGTCGTCTGCCATTTGAGGCGACGCGATTCGACGACTTTCCCTCGCCAACGAGGATATTGTCAAACTCACGCATAGCGGCGGCCAGGGGTCCTTCGACTCCGCGGAACGACTCGCTTCGCGATTCGTTTCCGCTTCGCTCAGGATGACAGCGGGACACTCAAGATGATACGGGGAAAAGGCGCAAGATTGCGGCGGTTGTGGTATCCCACTCTTGCGCACAAAACGCGCAAGAATGGGGCACCCGGCTCATAAACCCAAATCCTCTACTTGCGATTCATCGTGGCCTAGCCAGTGGGCAACTTCGTGCCAAACTACTCGTTTCACTTCGGATCGCAGGTCTCCTTTTGAACAGCGCAGAATCGGGCCACGAAAAACAAATATCAAGTCGGGGGCTATCTTCATTTGGTTGACTGACTGTTGAGTTCTATAGATACCGCTGTAACATCCCAGCAATTCGGTGCCAGGGCGCCAGTTCATTTTTTTCAATACGTCCGCGGGCGGCTCTTCCGCCACTTGAATGCCGGGGAAGTCGGGCAGGTCCCTGATCTTCTGCGGCAGAGTGCTGTAGGCCCACTCCACTAGGTCTTCGATGCTTTCCGGATTTGTCGGTTTGGCCATGGGATGGCTTATATTGTCCGACCCCTAAAGGGGCATCTGGCTTCAAACGACTGGCGGTATCGCCAAAGCGATACCCTGATACGAAACTTAGTTCAGGCAGTAAGCGTTACCTCAGCGGCTAAAGCCGCAGTCAAAACAATGCAGTTATCGCGGCGCTGAAGCGCTGCGCCACCCACGACAATGCAGTCGTCGCGGAGCTGAAGCGCTGCGCCACCCAAAACAAGTGCAAGAGCGAAAACTAGCAAGAGAGAAAGCAAGTAGCAAAATCGACAACAAGTGCAAGTTCGACTTTTTGCGCAGCTTGCTAGAGAATCTTTTTGCCGAACGCCGAGAGCGCCAGCTCTACGGCTAAATCGGCGGTCTGGTTGTGCTCGTCGATCACGGGATTCACTTCGACGATTTCAAAGCTCAGCATGCGTCCGTGGTCGGAGATGATTTCCATGGCTAGATGCGCCTCGCGATAGGTCGCTCCGCCCCACACTGGAGTGCCTACTCCGGGGGCGTCTTCGGGATCGATCCAATCCATGTCTAGCGAAACGTGATAGCCGACGGTGCCGTGTCCGGCCATGCGCAGCGCTTCTTCCATCACGTTGCGCATGCCACGTTCGTCGATATCGCGCATGGTGAAGACCTCGACTCCGGACTTGCGAATGTTCTCTTTTTCGAAGTTGTCTACGTCGCGAATGCCTACCAGCACACAATTTTCGGGCTGCACCTTGGGCGAGAAGTCGTAGATGTTGCCCAGTTCATGGGGAGGAAGGCCCATGAGCGCCGCTAGCGGCATGCCGTGCACGTTGCCACTCGGAGATGAATCAGGAGTATTCATGTCGGTGTGAGCATCGATCCAGAGGAGGCCGATTTTCTGGTTCTTGCGGCGGTAAAACTCGGCGACTCCTGAGACTGTGCCAGCGGCTACAGAATGATCGCCGCCGAGAATGAGAGGAACCTTGCCGGCTTCTAGCGTCTTTAACACCAACTCGGCGCTCTTGGTGCAGGTCGCGGTGATTTCCTTGAGATACTTGGCGTGAGCTGCACCTTCTTTTTTCTGCTCGGGGATGGCTACGGCAATGTTGCCGGCGTCTTCGACTATGTGGCCGATCGCTTCCAGGCGGGCTTCGAGTCCGGCGACGCGGACGGCCGAAGGACCCATGTCCACGCCGCGGCGGGATTGGCCGAGGTCGAGAGGAACTCCGATCACACGAATCTGGCGCGGAGTGATGCTGCTGTAGGTTGTGCTTCGTTGGGGCATAAGGCCAGTTCTCAGTTCTCAGTTGTCAGTTCTCAGTAAACCCAAGTTCGCAGATTTTACTGAGAACTGACGACTGAGAACTGACAGCTGAACTACGGATATAGCCGATGCAGCATGCGCGGGAACGGAATGGTTTCGCGTACGTGCTCCAATCCGCAGATCCACGCTACGGCTCGTTCGATGCCCATGCCGAAACCGGAGTGGGGAACGCTGCCGTATTTGCGGAGATCAAGATACCACTTGAAGGCTTCTTCGGGCAGATTGTGCTCATGAATGCGCTGCAGCAACAGGTCATGCGAGGCCATGCGCTGCGATCCGCCGATGATTTCGCCGTAGCCTTCGGGCGCCAGGACGTCTACGCAGAGAGCTAGTTCGGGACGCTGGGGATCGGGTTCCATGTAGAAGGCTTTCACGCTGGCGGGATAACGATGGACCATCACGGGGCGGTCGTAGAGCGAGGAGAGATAGGTTTCGTCGGGGGAGCCGAGGTCTCCGCCCCACTCGAATTTATTTTCTAGCTTGCCTTGGGCGTGGCCTTCCTGCAACTTGGTGACGGCTTCGTCGTAGGTGATGCGCGGGAAGGGCTTATCGATTTGTTCGAGCTTCGTTAGATCGCGGCCTATGGTCGTTAGGTCAGGGCGGTGGCGTTCTAGACATCGCTTTACGAGAAAAGTCAGGAGGCCTTCGGCTAGTTCCATCACGTCGTCCAGTGTGCCGTAGGCTACTTCGGGTTCGACCATCCAGAATTCGGTTAGATGGCGGCGCGTCTTCGATTTTTCCGCGCGGAAAGTCGGACCGAAGGAGTAGACCTTGCCTAGCGCCATGGCTGTGGCTTCTATGTAGAGCTGTCCGGATTGCGTTAGGTAAGCCTGCTCTTCGAAGTAGTCGACTGGGAATAGCGTCGACGTGCCTTCGCACGCGGCGGGGGTCAGGATGGGGGGATCGGTTAGGGTGAATCCGTTGCTGTCGAAGAAATCGCGGGCGGCGCGGATGATTTCGGCTCGCACACGCAGGATGGACGCCTGGCGCTGCGAGCGTACCCACAGGTGGCGATGCTCCATCAGGTACTCGACACCGTGTTCTTTCGGAGTGATGGGATAGGGATCGGCTTCTGGGACACGCTGTACGATCTGGACGTTCGAGACATCTAGTTCGTAGCCTCCGGGGGCGCGTTTATCGGCGCGAACTTTGCCTTCTACTATGACGCTCGATTCCTGGGTTAGGCCTTTGATGGCATCGAAAACTTCGGGAGGAACGGCGTTTTTCGGGACTACTCCCTGGATGACGCCGGAGCCGTCGCGAAATTGGGGGAAAAGGAGCTTGCCGCTTTCGCGCAGGTTGTAGAGCCATCCGCGGATGATGACGGACTGGCCTTCGTGCTTGCCGATTTCTGCAATCGTGCCGATGGGTGTGGACATAAAATTATGGGTGCTTGCACCGCGCAACTTGGGGAAGTCAGAAGTTAGAAGTCAAATTGCAGAAGTAAAGACGACGCGGTTAGGTGCCAGGGATTGACTTCTGCAATCTGACTTCTGACCTTTGACTTGCTCTTACGAATCTTCCAGCTTTTTGAAGGTTGTGATCACTTCTCCGCTGGGGGTCTTGTCCTCGGAGCCGTCGATTTCCAGGAGCAGCGGCGGCTTTTGCGGCGCGGTACGCAGCAATTCCATGGTTTGTTTCCAGTCGATCGATCCCTTGCCCGGCCAGAGGTGCGAGTCTTTGTCTTTATTGTTGTCGTGCACGTGAGTCGAGCAGATGTGGTTCTTCAGGATCGCGAAACCTTCGGAAATGCCATTCATCATGTGGGCGTGGCCGCAGTCGAAACAGACTCCGATATCGTCGAAATGCATGGTCTTGATGAACTCGACCAGGCGGTCGGGCGTGGAAAGTTCGTTGGGAATATTTTCTACCAACACTCTAACGCCGAGCGGTTTGGCAAAGGCGCGCAGGTGCTCGACGGAAGTCATGGCGGCTTCGAATTTCTTTTCATCGAAGGCGTCGTTCGGATTGCCGATGTGCTGGATCAGAAAGCGGAAGGGGATGTGCTCGGCAATTTCCAGCGCGCGTTTAATCTCGTCCATGGCGTCGACTCGGCCGGCGCGGTCCGTAGAGGCGATGTTGACGGGCGGTGAACCGGTGCGTCCCCACTCGTAATCGGAATACAAAGGCGCATGCACGGAATTCAGCGGAATGCCCGTGGATTTGAACCACTCGGCAATTTCCTTGACATGCTGCTTGCGATTGGCATAGTCGAAGTGCTGGCGGGCGGCGAAGATTTCAATCGACTGCGCTCCCGCCTTGACCAGCTCGTCGAGCAAGCCCGGATGGAGCCGTTCCTTTACATAAACGTATGTCGATACCGCCCTCAGCATCAGTAACCTACCGCCTTCCCGTTATTTCGTTTGTCGCTGGCGCCGAGTCGCTCGCCGGTTTTGGGATCAATCATGATGCACTCGCCGTCTCCCCAGTCTCCCGGGGAAGGATCGACTCTGACCTTGTGTCCCTTGGAACTGAGAACATTCATTGTAGCGGGAGAGAGGCCGTCTTCGACGACAATCTCATCGGGGAGCCACTGATGATGAAACCGGGGCGCGTTGACCGCTTCCTGAATGTTGAGGGAGAAATCGACGACGCCGATCAGAATGTTGGCAACAATGGTGATGATTCTGGGGCCGCCGGGCGAGCCTAGAACCAGAAATAGCTTGCCGTCTTTCAGAACAATCGTCGGCGTCATGGCAGAAAGAGGACGCTTGCCGGGAGCGATGGCGTTGGCCGGGCCCTGAATTAGTCCATAGGTGTTGGGAACGCCTTGTTTGGCGGCGAAGTCGTCCATTTCGTCGTTGAGCAAAAAGCCCAGGCCCTGCGCAGTAACGCGGGAGCCGAAGGCGTCGTTGAGCGTGGTGGTCACGGAAACAGCGTTGCCTTCGGCATCGACTACGGAATAATGAGTTGTGTTTTGCGGTTCGCTTATCGCAGCTGGGCTCGACTGGGCTACGCGTTCCAGTTCGCCGAATGACGGGCGTTTCAAGTCCTTGCTCACGCTGGCGTGGTCGAGGTCGATGGAATCGCGCCACGCCTCGGCGTATTTTTTGTCGATGAGCTGGGCTACGGGAATTTTGCCGAAGTCGGGATCGCCCATAAAATCGGCGCGATCGTAGAAGGCGCGTCGGAAGGCTTCGGCTTCAAGGCGAATCGTCTCGGCTGAGCGATTGCCTAGTTTCGCTAGGTCAAAGCCTTCGAGGATGTTGAGGATCTCGAGGAGCGCGACTCCTCCGGAAGATGGCGGCGGGGCGCTGATGACGTCGTAGCCGCGATAGGAGCCGCGAATCGGCTCGCGTTCTTTGACTTCGTAGGCGGCTAGATCTTTTGCAGTAACCAGGCCTCCGCCGCTTTGGATGGCCGCGGCCAGCTCGCGGGCCATGGCGCCATGGTAGAAGGTGTCGGGATCTTTCGCCAGGCGTTCTAGCGTGTGGGCTAGTTCGGGCTGCTTGAAGAGATCGCCGGGCTGATAGTAGTTTCCGTTGCGCTGAAAAATGCGTTTGGATTCGGGAAACTCGGCTAGGTATTGATCGCCTTTTAGCTCTTGCGTGTCTTCGGGAGCCAGGCGAAATCCGTCGCGGGCTAGTTTGACGGCGGGAGCCATTACTTTTTCTATCGACAGCTTGCCGTATTGTTTTTCCGCGTAGATAAGGCCCGCTACGGTGCCGGGGACGCCTATGGATCTGTATCCGACTATGCTGGATTCCTTGTTGGACTCTGGGAGGACGTTGCCCTGAGCGTCTAGATACATGTTTTCGGTGGCCGCGGCCGGGGCTTTTTCTCGGAAGTCGATGAAGTGAACTTTGCCGTTGGCGTTGCGCAGAAGAAGGAAGCCGCCTCCGCCTAGATTTCCCGCTTCGGGGTAGACGACGGCTAGCGCGAAGCCGGTGGCTACGGCGGCATCGACGGCGTTGCCTCCGGCGCGGAGCATTTCGACTCCGGCTTGCGAGGCTCGTTCGTGGACGCTGGCGACCATGACGTGGGGGGCGCGCGTGGGCCTTGTCGTCGCGGCTGAGACGACGGCGGCGGTTAGAACGCCGCAGCCGCAGACCAGCAGAAAACTATGTTGAATGCGCATGGATTGGGCGAAGTACGAGGCTAGCCTAGCGGGTCGAGGCGCGTCAAACGCGTTCACCGCCGAGACGCGGAGAGCGCCGAGAAAGGCTAAGGCTTAACGACAGGGGGCACGGGGAGGCACACAGGGAACCGCTCACTTTGCCGGGCGTTTCTGCGGCGCTTTCTTGCGCGCGGCTTTCTTCTTGGGCGCTTTTGCTGCGACTAATTCATACGACTGGCGAATGAGAGCTTCTAGTTCGTCGGAGGGCAGCACGTTGGAGTTGGCTAGCGTCACCCACTTGTAGCGTCCGACGTAGGGTGCGGGGGAAACGCCTTCGGTCTCCAGCAGTTCGTGGAACTTTTCGGGCGCGCATTTCAGCGTGATGCGCGGGAAACGTCCGTCCGAAAGGACCATGCCGGTAAAGATTTTGCCTCGGACTTTGAAGCACAAGTCGTCACCCCACGGCATGTCCTCGGTCACGTCGGCGAAGGAGAGACAGAGTTTGCGAATCCAGTCGACGTTGGGCATCGGGAAAATGATAACGCGGGACGCTTGCCCGGTGTCTTGCGGACACGACGGGCGAGAGCCTGCCCTGAGCTTGTCGAAGGGACGCCCGTCGCTCCACCATGGGGCAAGATCAAAGGCACGCGGGCGAGGGCCCCTTCGACTCTCGCTCAGGGCAGGTCCGCGCCACACAGGCTTACAAAGACACGAGCGGCGGGGGATCTTTGATCAGCGTCGCTTTGCTATATGCCAGCGTGAAGCCTAAGCGCTCGGCGTTGCGCATCGAGGTGGTGCCTCCTTGGGTGACAATGACGGCGTACTCGCAGCCGGCTTGGGCCGCGACTTCCAGCCTTCTTTGCAGGATGGCGGTTTGCAGGCCGCGAGCTCGATAGGGCTTGAGGGTGCCGGCTCCGAAGAGCGCTACGATTTTGTGCTCGGGGACGATGAGGCCGGCGCCGGTGGCCACGAGTTTGCCATTGTCGGCAGAATCGGCGTCGGCTTC
This sequence comes from uncultured Acidobacteriaceae bacterium, assembly GCA_963785265.1. GTDB lineage: Bacteria > Acidobacteriota > Terriglobia > Terriglobales > Acidobacteriaceae > Acidiflorens. The sequence goes on from CAWAUN010000003.1 coordinate 620,410, forward strand.
ATTTGCTTCGGCAACGAAGGTGATTGCTCCGGGAAAAGCGAACAAGGGAGCCATCATTTCGTCGAAGCCTGCGGGCTCGCCTCCATCCGGAAAGAAGCTTTGGCGGACGATCGTGCTAAATGCCAGCGCCTCTTCACCTTTGCCCGGGCGGATGGTGAAGCCGGCGGGAGCGGGTGCAAACGTTTCGGTGGGATCGAGTTTGCGGGCTAGAACGTTGTTGAGTTCTATGATTCCGTAGCCGCGTTTGCGGACAATTTCGAGCAGGCTGATGTCGGTGAGGGGACAGTAGTCGAGCTGTGAGGGCGCCTTGCGCGAGAAGTAGAAATTTTCCAGTTGCTCGAAGTCGGACTCGGTGACAGGACGGTCGAAGCCCATGCCGACGGCGCGTCCGATGGGCGAGCCTAGGCCGGCGAAGATCATGTGGCCCCCGGCAATGGGCTCGACGGTGGAGCCGATTTGCGGACGCATCTTTTGGTCGGCGTAGGCGTAGAGCACTTGCGGCATTTCTTCGGCGGATTCAAAACGGCGGGCGAGAGCCCGATCTACGAATTGCATGTGGTGATCCTTTCGTGGCTTGTGCGTAGGTGTAGAGGATGCTTGGCGAACACCCACACTTCGGGCGCGGTGTCGCCGAGGGAGCTAGGGCGGGTTAGAGGACGGCGGTCATAGGCCTGGATTAGGATACCCGATGGATTGGCTTTTCGCGGATAGAATTACTTTCTTATGCGACTTATTGTTGCGTGCTTCTTACTGTTCGCCTCCTGGACCACTGTGTTTGCGCAGAATGCCAGTGCCGGCGCAGATCGCTTAGTCGTCTACAAGCGAGAACGGAAGCTGGTGCTTTTGTCGCAAGGGAAGGAGCTACGGTCCTACAAGATTGCTTTGGGTGGTGAACCCATTGGGGCGAAGACCCGATTGGGCGACCATAGAACTCCTGAAGGAGTTTACGTGCTCGATTCGCGAAATGCTAACAGCCACTTTTACAAGGCTTTTCACATTTCGTATCCCAACGCGAAAGACATCACAGCCGCCAAGAAACTGGGCGTCAGCCCCGGAGGCGACATCATGCTGCACGGGCTGCCGAAAGAGTACGGGTGGGTCGGGAAGGCCCACGTCCTACATGACTGGACGGATGGATGCGTCGCAGTCACGGATGAAGAGATGGACGAAATCTGGAAGCTGGTGCGGGTTGGCACTCCCATTGAAATCAGGCCTTAAGGGCGCGCATTTGATGTCTCCGGGTTAGGACGCTCGGCACTCCATTAGAAGCAACACCAAGGGCACGCGGGCAAGAGTGCCCGCGCCACACGAGCTACACTTGGTCTCGGGCTTCGCCTAGCACTACCGGCACTTCCAGCTGTTTCTTGCCTCGGAAGATGGTTACTTTCACCGTGTCGCCGGCACGATGCTTGTTCATGATCTGCGCTAGAATTTGCTGGTTTTCGATTTTTTCTCCGTCGATGGCTACGATTAAATCTCCACCAATCATGATGGGAGTGTTGCCGAGGTAAGCGCGCTCGGTGCCGCCACGCAATCCGGCGCGGTCGGCCGAGCCTCCGGGAACGGCTTGCACGATGAGGAGGCCGAAATCGGCGGCTAAACCAAGTTCGTCGGCAATTTCGGAATCGATGGGAATGGTTCGAACGCCGAGCGCGGGACGGCGTACGCGTCCGAGGGTGACCAGATCGTTGACCACGGCTTTTGCGGTATTGATCGGGATGGCGAAGCCGATGCCGGCGCTTTGGCCTACGCTGGAGGCGATCATCGTGTTGATGCCGATGACTTCGCCGTGCCAGTTTAGCAACGGGCCTCCGGAGTTGCCGGGATTGATGGCGGCGTCGGTCTGGATGGCTTCGTCGATGACCAGGCCGTCGGGCTCCTGCACCTGACGGATTGAACTGACGATGCCGCGCGTCAGCGTTCCGGCCAGGCCGAAGGGATTGCCGATGGCATAGACTTTCTGTCCAACTTGCAGATTGGCCGAATCGCCTAGAACCATCGGCTGCAGGTTGGGGGCTTTGATCTGAACGATGGCTAGGTCATGCGACTTGTCGGTGCCTACTATGGTGGCTTTGTATTTCTTGCGATCGTGGAGGGTTACTTCGACTTGGCGGGCTTCGGCGATGACGTGATAGTTGGTGAGGATGTGTCCTTCTTTGTCGATGACGAAACCGGAGCCTTGGCCTTCTTGCGGCACTAAGCCATAGAAAAAGTCGAAGGTCATGACGCGAGAGGTGATGTTGACTACGGACCCGATGTTCTTGCGGTAGACGGCGATGTTGTTCTGTTCCTCGGCGTCAAACGATTCGCCGCCGGCAGCTTCGGTGATTTCAGCGTGCTGGGGATGGCTGATCCAGTTGGCGGGATGAAGACTTCCGTTGCGGTAGGTGGTGAAGTAGAAGAAAGCCGACGCCAGAATGATGGCGAAAATAAGAGTACGCAAAAATCTCATCGTGGGTAATCCTTCGAAAAGTTGCCAGCTTGAATTCTAGCGAAAAGCGGGATTTAGCGCTGAGGGCGCGGAGGGCGCAGAGAGAATCGATGGACCAGGCAATGCGTTCTCACGATGCTGACGAGGCCGTCGCCGAGCACACACGTCCATGCCACGGGGAGAACTCCCTGATGCAGCATTGGCGGAAATCACTGAGTTGGGGTCTTTCGACTGCACAAAATCATCGGCTTTGCTCGATGATTTTGTTCCGCTCAAGATGACAATGACTCAAAGAGTGAAGGGTAAGAAGAATGAAAGGCAAATGGCTTGGGATTGTCCAAACTGGGGCACTACTACGTGCTTCGCGTCGTTTGGGTGAAATGACTGTGGCGCCGTGATGGTCGGACTCGCCCGGTGTTACACTCGTCTGATTATGGCGGAAGGACGTTCGCGGATTTGGATATGGGTTTTGGTGGGCGGCGGGCTGTTTTTGCTGTTCGTCGTCGGAGTGTTTACGCTGGTGTACCTCAGTTTTGGCAATCAGGATGAAGAAGCGTTTTCCGGCTTCGGTCCCAAGATTGGCGTGGTTGAGCTCAATGGCGTGATTTTCTCTCCCAAGCAGATCGTTCCCCAGCTCAAAAAATTTGCCGATGATGATTCCATCAAAGCGATCATCATTCACGTGAATTCGCCCGGCGGTGGCGTGGCTGCGTCGGAGGAGATTTACCGCGAAGTGAAGCGCATTCGCGACGAGAAGAAAAAGCGCATTGTGGCGTCGATTGAGACCGTGGGCGCGAGCGGCGCGTATTACGTTTCGTCGGCCACCAATAAAATCTATGCCGATAAAGGCAGCATTGTGGGATCGATCGGCGTGATTGCCGAGTGGGTGAACTACGGCGGCCTTCTGCGCTGGGCTAAGCTCAACCCAATCACCATGAAGGCGGGCGAGTTCAAGGACACGGGCAGTCCGACGCGTGAAATGACTCCTGCGGAACGCGAGTACATGCAGGGCTTGATCGACAACATGCATACGCAGTTTATCCAGGCCGTCGCCGACGGCAGACATGCGACGGAAGCTGATATTCGCGCCATCGCCAACGGAAAGGTCTGGACCGGAGAACAGGCAGCGGAGCTGAAACTGGTCGATCAGATTACGGACTTTGAAGGCGCGGTCAAGGATACGGCTCGGGCAGTGAATATCTCGGGTGAACCGACGCTGGTTTATCCGCCTAAGGAGAAACGCTCGGGGCTGGATCTGTTGTTTGGCGACGTTTCTGATTACTTGCCTACGCGCGAGAAGCTGTTGGAGCAACAACCCGGCTTTTTCTATCTTTGGAAGTGAAAAAAGGCTCTCAGCTCTCAGCTGTCAGCTCTCAGTAACGGCAAAAACGGTGGTCTCTTTAATTTCTTTGCGTTTAGAACCGGGAACTAAGAACTGCACTTGCGCAGAACCCCTTAAATTTGAGAAGGTTATAGGCAGACGCCGTGCAGCGTCGGGGCGCAAGAGCCCCGGGCATAGGGAACCCTGCAAAGGGAACCAGCCCCAAAGGGAGCATAGAGGCTTATGACTAAGGCTGACCTGATCGAAGAAGTTTCCCGGCTGGTGGAACTTACCCGCAAAGACAGCGAAGTGATTGTGGATACGATCTTTGACAGCGTGGTGCGCTCGCTACGAGTCGGCGACAAAATCGAGATCCGTGGGTTTGGCAGCTTCCGCACGCGCCAACGCAAGCCGCGCGTGGGCCGGAATCCGAAAACCGGCGACCGCGTGGAAGTTCCGGCAAAGAAGATACCGTTCTTCAAGCCCAGCAAGGAATTGAAGGATCTGGTCAACAGCAGCGCGGCAGCGGGAACTGCTCCTGCAGCGCCGCCGGCACCACCCGCGTCGCCCGGCGTACACTAGACTGGCCACGGAAGTATCGGGTTGGTTTCGTATCCGGGCAACGCTTCCGCGACGCGGAAAAACTCCTGTCATCGACCGCCCGTCTGGGAGCGGACGCGAAAACTCAGGGCCCGTAGCTCAACGGTTAGAGCAGCAGACTCATAATCTGTTGGTTCCTGGTTCGAATCCAGGCGGGCCCACCAAAGAGCCGTCGACTTCCAAACGGCAACACGACACAGGAAGACTATGAACGATCCACGCCCCTCCGAGCCTCGCAGAGACGCGGAACCCGACTGGAAGAACCACGGCTTGCGAATTATTCGCAGCGGCGAGTTGGACCGCAACACGCCCCAGACGCCTGGCATGACCCGCGCCGAGGCAATCTCGCATGCCAGAGTCGGCGCCCAGAAACTTTGGGCGGGAACGGTCGTGGTGCAGCCTAATGCCAAGACCGGTCCCCATCATCATGGGGAACTGGAAACCGTGATTTACGTCGTGCGGGGCCGCGCGCGCTTTCGGTGGGGAAATCGTTTGGAATTCGTCGATGAAGCGGGTCCGGGAGATTTTGTCTACGTTCCTCATCAGGAGCTGAATGCGCGCAGGGACGAAGCGGTAGAGGCGGTGATCGTACGCAGCGGGCAAGACCCGGTGGTCGTCAATTTGGACATTGCGAGTCCGGAGGACGCGCCCGGCAATCCAGAGGATGATCCGTTTCATTCGGCGCCGGGAAAACGGTGAGTGTCCTAATTTGGTAGTGTTCGGATAATCCCAACCCAGTGTCATCCTGTAGTGAGACCTTCACGAAGTGAAGGTCTCGCGTAGTCGAAGGACCCCATACCCGCATAAACTACGATGAACCAGGCAAGGCGTTCTTACGGTGCCGTCGGGGCCGTTGCCGGAGTCCACACATCCACGCCACAGAGAGAACTCCCTGAGGCGGCATGGGCGGAAATGACAGTGTTGGGGTCTTTCGACTGCACAAAATCACCGGCTTCGCCGATGATTTTGTTCCGCTCAAGATGACAAGGGCTTAGAGAGTGAAAAGTAAAGATCGACAGCCGGTGAGGTTGCGCGATCGTGCTTGGGCGATCATCCCACCGGCAAATTAAAGTAAAAAACCGACCCGTGGCCTAACTGGCTGGTGACGCCGAGGTGGCCGCCGTGGGCTTCTACGATGGCCTTGCAGATCGCTAACCCCATGCCGGTGCCGTGGACTTGCACGCGCTGGTTCCGTCCGCGATAGAATTTTTCGAAGACTAGCGATTGCTCAAAATCGTCGATGCCCGGGCCGCGATCGGCAATGCTGACGGTAAGCACCTGGTCCTTGACCTCCGCTGTGATGCGGATCGGAGCGCCGGCGGGTGAGTATTTCGCGGCGTTCTCGAGCAAGTGCACAAGGACTTCCCTGATGTGAGCGGAGTCCATGCGCGCATTGGGCAAATCAGCCGGGATTCTGACGTCGACGGGATGCTGGGCAAGAAGTTGCTTTATCTCTTCGAGTGCTTCAGAAACCGCGCCGGCGATGGGCGCGGATGCGAAGCGAAATTCTACTTTGTTGGCATCCAACTGCGCCATTTCTGCGGCTTCTCCGATCAGCCGGTTCAGGCGGTCGCTCTCCTCGTTGATGATGGTCAGCAGTTCCTTCCTCTCCTCCGGCGAATGATTCGAGCTGCCGAGAAGCGAGGTCACTGACGCTTTGATGGCGGTCAGCGGCGAGCGGAATTCATGCGTGACGGAATCGAGCAAGACGGAGCGCAATTGCTCGCTTTCGCGGGCGGCCTCGGCGCGGCTGAGTTTCTCGACCGCGCCCGCGCGCTCGACGGCAATTGCCACCAGGCTGCCAATGGCCTCAAGGGTTTGCCGCGAAAGCACGGAACCGGAAACGCCCATGCAGCCTACGACGCGCGCACCCATGTGCAACGGTATCAGGGCCGTTTGATGGGCAGCGTCGATTCGCGGCTCGCCGCGCAAGCAGATCAATTGCAGATCGTGCGTTTCCAATCCGTCGATGGTGGGGCCAGAGCGATAGATGTCAGTCCGGCTCGTCAACGAAATTGCCGCTGACCGGATGCCAAATGACTCGACAATGTAGCGTGGAATCAGGTTCAACAATTCGGCGGGGTTATCGCTCGACAGCAGCAACTGGCTGAAGCCGTAAAGGCGTTCCAATTCCTGGCGCCGCTCGATGGCAGAGCGCGCCCCGCGCCGGGCACGCTCCGCCAGTTGGCTGACCGCGACCGCGCTGACCAGGAAGGCGAGGAGCGCGATCCAGTTTTGCGGATCGGTAATGGTCAACGTTCCGAACGGCGGCATGAAAAAGTAATCCAGAGCGACCGTGGCCGCCACCGACATAAAGACAGCTTCCCGCCAGCCCCAGGTAGCCGAAACTGCGAGGACACCAAGCAGGAAGACAAGCGCGACGGTGGTCGCATTGAAATGGAGCCAGCGGTAGCCGACAAGAGTAATGCTGGCGACAGACAGCGCCGCCATCAGGTATCCAGCTCCGCGTCTGGCCGCAGCGGTCACGAGGCGATTGTATGACAAAGTCAGGTTTCAAGGTTTCAACGTTTCAAGGTTGCAATGACAAAGGCACTGGAAAAATGCTGGCAGTGGTCTTCGATTTTGAAACTCTGAAACCTTGGAACTTTGAAACCGGCTCCTTTGCCGCATCGACAAAGTCGCAGGTCTCAACGACAATGTTCGGAATGCCCAAGACTCCTGAACAGTGGCTGGAGGAATGTTCGCCGTCGAAGAAAGGTGGCCGGTTCAAGCTCTTTCTTGGCTATGCTCCCGGTGTGGGCAAAACCCACACCATGCTGACCGAAGCCATCCGCCGGCATACTCGCGGCGAAGACGTAGTGATCGGAGTGATCGAAACCCACGGCCGGAAAGCGGTGAGTGAGTTGGTCACGCAGCTGGAAATCGTGCCGCGCAAACAAATCGAGTACAAGGGCGCGCTCTTTGAAGAGATGGACGTGGACGCCATTCTCGCCCGCAAACCTTGTGTGGCGCTGGTCGATGAACTGGCGCACACCAATATCGAGGGCAGCAAGCATCGCAAGCGCTATGAAGACGTGCTCGAACTGCTGGATGCAGGCATCGATGTTCTCTCCACTATGAACATCCAGCATCTGGAGAGCGTGACTCCGACGGTGCAGGGAGTCACCGGGATTGTGGTGCGGGAAACAGTTCCCGACTGGGTGCTGCAGCGAGTCAACGAAGTGGTCATGATCGATCTGACTCCGGAGGCGCTGCAGAACCGGATGCGGCGCGGCGATGTTTATCCGCAGGAACGAGTAGGGCGCGCGCTGGAAAATTTTTTCCGCGAGACCAACCTGATCGCTCTGCGCGAACTGGCCTTGCGCCAGGTGGCACAGCAGGTCGACCTGAGTCTGGAACAGCACCGCGGTGCGGAAGAAGAAGATCGGGCAGCGGTTTCGATCCGCGAACGCATCGCCGTTTGCATCAGTTCGAACCCGGCAGCGCAGTATCTGATAGCGCGCGGGGCGCGCATGGCGCAGGCTATGAATGCCGAGCTTTTTGTCGTCTATATCGACCTCGGGCAGGACGGCAGCGCGGAGAATCAGCGGACCCTGGCTGCGAACCTCCGCTTCGCGGAAAATGTTGGAGCATCGATTGTGCGGTTGAAAGGCAAAACCGTGGCGGAGGCGGTCGCGGAATTTGTCAACGAGAAACACATCACGCAGGTGGTATTCGGCCGTTCCGCAACCCGGGGCTGGAAGCGATATTTCTATCTGTCGGCGATTCACCAGTTCTTGCGCGACGCCCCGGCGGTGGACGTGCACATTGTGACGCAGGAACCGGCATGATTCGTAATGCCAAGCCTCGGAATGCCAGAGTATAAACACATTCTCGTGGTGGACGACGAGTCGCAGATCACGCGGGTGCTGCGAACTTCTCTCTCCAGCCACGGATATGACATTCGCGTTGCCAACGACGGCGAAACCGCGCTCGAAATCATGAAAGACTGGTCGCCGGATCTGGTCATCACCGACCTGGCCATGCCTAACATGGACGGTCTGGAGTTGTGCCGGCAGTTGCGGACGAAGACGCAAATTCCTATCATCGTGCTCTCGGTGCGCGGTGAGGAGCGGACCAAGGTCAAGGCTCTCGACGCCGGCGCGGATGACTACGTGACCAAGCCCTTCGGCATCGAGGAACTGCTGGCGCGGGTGCGCGCCAATCTTCGCCGGACGCGGAAAGAAGAATCGGATCTGGCTCCCATTGAAGCCGGCGACTTCAAGATCGATCCCGGAGCGCGCAGCGTTTTTGTAAAGGAGCGGGCAGTCCATCTCACTCCGAAAGAATTTGACTTGCTCGTCTATCTCGCCCGCCACGCCGGCAAAGTCGTAACCCATCGCGCCTTGTTGGGCGCGGTCTGGGGCGGTGAAAGCACGGAACAGGTTGAATACCTGCGCGTGTTCGTGGCGCAACTCCGTAAGAAACTTGAACCCTCGCCCAATTCCCCGCGCTACATCGTGACTGATCCCTGGGTGGGGTATCGCTTCGAGCCCGGAGATTAGGCAGTGGTGCAGTTTGAAAATTGCCGTCCCTCAGCGGCTAAAGCCGCAATGAAAATGCGACGGTTATCGCAGCGGTAAGCCGCTGCGCCACCCAAAAGCAAAAGAAAAATCAAAATCAAGTGCAAATGCAAGCAAACCTTGGTGGACGCTACCGTGGAATCCCACGCTTGCGCAAAAACGCGCAAGGATGGGGCACCCATCGGCCAAAAAAGCAAAACCACCGGAGTTTTTCAGCAGTCTGTAAAGCCGCAAATGAAAATGCGATGCTTAACAGCACGGCTGAAGCCGTGCCCTTTCAAAGCCGCTTCAAACTGCCACTACCGGGGGTTAGCCCTCCTTAATCTTTATGACTTCTTTATGAACTGCTTACCTCACTTTTATGGGGGAACCTGTCTAATTTTGACTTGGCATAAATGCTTGTGTGAAGCGAGGCTGCGCCCTGTCCGCACAGGGTCGGAGGCAGTCCGCACTTTTAGGAGGGTTGTGTGCAAGACCTGATCTTTGTTGTGGTCGCGATAGCGTTCTTCCTGCTATCGCTTGCTTATGTGCAATTCTGCGATCGAATTCACTGAAGAGAACTCGCCTGAGGCAAATCCATTATGAATGCTGAATCGATCATCATGCTGCTGGTAAGCGCCGGGTTGATGGTCTACCTGCTCTATGCCTTGCTGAGACCGGAGAAATTCTGAAATGACAACCAATGGCTGGATCCAGATCTTCGTATTTCTGGCTCTGATTCTGGCGATCACCAAACCGCTCGGTGTGTTCATGGCGAAAGTCTTTAGCCGCGAGCGGACTTTTCTCGATCCCGTGTTCCGGCCGATCGAGCGCGTGCTCTATCGCGTCACCGGTGTGGATGAAGAGCACGAGATGCGCTGGACGGAATACGCCTTCACCATGCTGCTGTTCAGCGGCGCCTCCATGCTGCTGCTGTATCTGATCGAGAGAGTGCAGCAGTGGCTGCCGTTGAATCCGCAGAAGTTCGGGGCGGTTGCGCAGGCGCTGGCTTTTAATACCGCCGCATCCTTTACTACCAACACGAATTGGCAGAACTATTCGGGCGAGTCCACCATGAGCTATCTCACGCAGATGGCTGGCCTGGCCTACCACAACTTCGCGTCGGCCGCGGTGGGAATCGCGCTGGCGATTGCCTTCGTTCGCGGAATCGCGCGCAAGGAAAAAGAGACGATCGGCAACTTCTGGGTCGACATGACCCGTTCCACGCTGTGGGTGCTGCTGCCCGCCTGCATCATTTATGCGCTGCTGCTGGTTTCGCAGGGAGTCGTGCAAAACTTCCGGCCGTATGACACGGCGAAACTGCTCGAGCCGCAACAGGTTCAGAAGATGGGAACGGACGGCAAGCCCGTGGTCAGCGCCGATGGCAAGCCGGTGATGGACACGGTGACGGACCAGACCATCGCACAAGGTCCGGTGGCTTCGCAAGAAGCGATCAAGATGCTGGGTACGAATGGCGGTGGATTTTTCGGCGCCAACAGCGCTCATCCTTTTGAGAATCCCACGCCGCTCAGCAATTTTTTGCAGATGCTGTCGATCTTCGCGATCCCGGCAGGACTTACTTATACGCTGGGCCGAATGACGGGATCGCCGCGCCACGGCTGGGCAGTCTGGGCGGCGATGGCGGCTTTGTTTCTGTGCGGGGTTACGACGGCTTACTGGGCCGAGGCGAGGGGCAATCCTCTGCTGCACGGAGTTGACCAGCACGTCACCGCCACGCAGCCGGGCGGCAACATGGAAGGCAAGGAGGTACGCTTCGGCATCGCGAACTCGGCGTTGTTTGCCACCGTTACTACCGACGCGAGTTGTGGCGCCATCAATAGCCAACATGATTCCTTTACTCCGCTCGGCGGAATGGTGCCGCTGGTCAACATCATGCTGAGTGAAACTGTTTTCGGCGGAGTAGGCGCTGGCCTGTACGGCATTCTGATCTATGTTGTGCTGTCGGTCTTCATCGCCGGACTCATGGTCGGGAGAACGCCGGAGTATCTGGGCAAGAAGATTGAAGCCTACGACGTGAAGATGGCGATGCTGGTCACGCTGGTTTTTCCGCTGATCATTCTGGTACTCACGGGCATTTCTTCGGTCGAAGGATTTGGCACGTCGAGCATCAGCAATGCGGGTCCACACGGGCTGACGCAAATCCTCTACGCGTTTACGTCCATGGCGGGAAACAACGGTTCCGCGTTAGGCGGATTGAACGGCAACACGCTCTGGTACAACACTGCCGGCGCAATGACCATGATGGTGGGCCGATTCTTCATGATCATCCCCATGCTGGCGATCGCAGGCAACCTGGCAAAGAAGAAAACCGTGCCCGCGTCCGCCGGCACGTTCCCGGTGACTACGCCCTTGTTTACCGTTCTGCTGGTATCGGTGATTGTGATCGTGGGCGCGCTTACTTTCTTCCCGGCTCTTAGTTTGGGACCCGTACTGGAACACCTGCTGATGATGGCAGGGAAAACTTTCTAAGCGGAACTTTCTGAGGAACTATCAGAGACAGGGATTTCTGAGGCAGAAGATGGCAGAAAAGAAAAGCAAGAGTTTGTGGGACGCAAAGATCATTCGGCGAGCGCTGGTCGATGCCGTGGTCAAACTCGATCCGCGGACCATGATGAAGAATCCGGTCATGTTCGTGGTCGAAGTGGGCAGCGTGGTGACCACGTTGCTCTTACTTCAAAAGACGCAGAGCTTCGCCTTCAACTTGCAGATCACGCTGTGGCTCTGGTTTACGGTGCTGTTTGCGAATTTCGCGGAAGCGATGGCCGAAGGGCGCGGCAAGGCGCAAGCCGACACGCTGCGCAAAGCCCGCTCTGAAACCGAGGCCAAGCGCTTGCTGCCGAGCGGTTGCACGGAGACCGTGCCGAGCGCGAAGCTGCGTTCAGGAGACGTCGTGGTCGTAGTCGCCGGCGAACTCGTCCCGGGCGATGGCGAGGTCATCGAGGGCGTTGCCTCGGTCGACGAGTCTGCGATCACCGGCGAATCCGCGCCCGTAATCCGCGAAGCTGGAGGCGACCGCTCGGCAGTCACCGGCGGCACGCGCGTGCTTTCCGATGTAATCAAAGTTCGCATCACTTCGAATCCCGGCGAAACCTTCCTAGACAGAATGATTGCCCTGGTCGAAGGGGCCGAGCGGCAGAAGACTCCAAATGAGATCGCGCTCAACATTCTGCTGGCGGGACTGACCATCATCTTTCTGCTGGCTGTGGTTACGCTGCAGCCTTTCGCCATTTACTCGGGATCGCCGCAGACGGTATTTGTTCTTGTCTCTCTCCTCGTCTGCCTGATTCCAACCACCATCGGTGGATTGCTCTCCGCAATCGGCATTGCGGGCATGGATCGGCTGGTGCAGCACAACGTGCTCGCGATGTCGGGGCGCGCCGTGGAAGCGGCCGGAGACGTGAACACGCTGCTGCTGGATAAGACTGGTACGATTACGCTCGGCAATCGCCAGGCAGCGGAATTTATCCCGGCGCCCGGCATTACAGCGGCGGAGATGGCCGATGCCGCGCAGCTCTCTTCGCTCGCCGACGAAACACCTGAAGGCCGGTCAATCGTTGTGCTGGCGAAAGAAAAATACGCTCTGCGCGGCCGCGAACTGGCTTCGCACGAAGCCGTATTCGTCCCCTTTACCGCGCAAACCCGCATGTCGGGCGTGAACCTGGACGGCCGCGAGATTCGCAAAGGCGCGGTCGACGCCATCACCAAATACCTGCATCAGTTCGGCACCTCGCTGCCGCGCGAGATTCAGGCGAGCGTGGAGCAGATCGCGCGCTCGGGAGGAACTCCACTGGTGGTCGCGGAGAATCAGCGGGCGCTGGGTGTGATTTACCTGAAAGACATTGTGAAGGGCGGAATGCGCGAGCGATTCAATCAACTGCGCGCCATGGGCATCAAGACCGTGATGATCACTGGTGACAATCCGCTGACGGCGGCGGCGATTGCGCGCGAAGCGGGCGTGGACGATTTTCTGGCGGAGGCAACTCCGAAAGATAAGATGGATCTGATTCGCCGCGAGCAGGGCGACGGCAAACTGGTGGCCATGACCGGCGACGGGACCAACGACGCGCCGGCGCTGGCGCAAGCCGATGTAGGCGTGGCCATGAACACCGGTACACAGGCCGCGAAAGAAGCCGGAAACATGGTGGACCTGGATTCCAATCCCACCAAGCTGATCGAGGTCGTTGCCATCGGCAAGCAGTTGCTGATGACGCGCGGAGCGCTGACCACATTTTCGATCGCGAACGACGTGGCAAAATATTTCGCGATCATTCCGGCGATGTTTGCCGGAACGTTTCCCGTGCTCAACGCGCTGAACGTCATGCACCTGCAGACGCCGCAGTCGGCCATTCTTTCCGCCGTGATTTTTAACGCGCTCATCATCGTTGCCCTGATTCCGCTGGCGCTGCGAGGGGTCGCGTACAAGGCGATGAGCGCCGAATCTCTGCTGCGGCAGAATCTGCTGGTCTACGGATTTGGCGGCTTGGTGGTACCGTTCATCGGGATCAAGCTGATTGACATGATCATCACCGGCATCAAGCTGGTATAGGAATTTGCGATTTGTGATTTGCAATTTGCGATTGAAGGACTAAAAACGCGGGTATGGAACCATCGAGCCAATATGTGCAGGGTTTGAAATTTACAAATTAGAAATTAGAAATCAAAAATGCCATGAAAAAGAATCTGATCACAGCCGTATTGATGACGATTGCGACCACGGTCCTGTTGGGAATTCTTTATCCCCTGCTGGTGACCGGGCTCGCGCAACTGATCTTTCCCAAACGGGCCAGCGGCTCTCTCATCCGCGGGAAGGACGAAGTCGTGATGGGTTCACGGCTAATCGGCCAGCCATTTTCGGGTCCAGGCTACTTTCATCCGCGGCCATCCACGGCGGGCGCCGCGGGTTACGACGCCACTGCCTCCGGCGGTTCGAACCTCGGCCCGACCAACGTACAGTTGATTACTCGCGTCAATGGAGACGTCGCCAAGCTGCAAGCCGAGAATCCCGGCACGCCCGTCCCGGTTGATCTGGTGACGACATCGGCTTCGGGACTCGATCCTCATATCACGCCGGCGGCGGCAGAATTCCAGATTCGACGCGTGGCTGCGGAACGCAAAGTTCCGGAAACTGAAATCGCGCGCCTGGTTGCTGAGCACACCGAAAACCGGCAATGGGGATTTCTCGGCGAGGCGCGCGTAAATGTGCTCGAACTGAATCTAGCGCTCGATGCGCGGTATGGCAGAGTTCACTAGAGACGGCTCATGTGGTGGCGGCGCTCTGCCCCGCTTGGACGGGGCGAAGCCCCGTCACCACACGGTCCCGATCTAACGCGGGGAATAAATCACGCGCAGAGCTCCCGCGGCCACTGAAATCTCAGCGGGCGTCTCACAAACGAACTCCCCGTCCGCATAAATCTCAAGCGGGGTCTCCGTCTCCACAGCCACTCGCTCCGCCTTCGAGTACTCGACTTTGGGCGAGAGCAGGTGATGCCCGGAATACACGCTTGGGAACATGCAAAACAGTTTGAAGGGATTCATGGCGCTGATCTGGCAGATGTCGAGCTTGCCGTCGGCGAAGTCCGCTTCCGGGGCAATGCGCATACCGTCGCCATAGAACTGCGTATTGGCGAAGGCGGCAAGCAGGGTGAGTTTTTCCGTTTCATCGCGATCGTCGCCATTGACCCGGGTCAGACGCATCGAGAAGGCCGGAAGTTTCAGAAGCAGCGGCAAGATTGCCAGGGCGTAGCCGCCGTGACCACGCAGCCAGCGCGGCATCTGATTGGCGCGGCGAGTGGCCTCGGAGTCCAGGCCGCACCCGGCCACGCAGCAGAAATAATGCTTACGTTCGGGCGCGGCAGATGGAACGATGACTCCGAGATCAATGGGCCGCGCCTGAATTTTTCCCGATACAAAATCACGCCAGGCGCGCAGGGAATCCTTTATCGAGCGCAGCTTCAACGCGCGAGCAAAATCGTTCCCACTGCCTGCGGGCACGACGAGCAGCGGAAGTTGAAGCCGCACCAGCGCAGGCAGATGACGATGAATCGTGCCGTCCCCGCCAAAAATCAGGATGGCGTCGGCTGCGCTGTCCTGCCCGGCGGAGGATGCGGGCAAGCCCTGGCTCCACTTGGTTGGAGAGCCGTCTTGAAAGGGCTTCAAGTCGTCCGGCGAAGTACCCAACCCGAAAATGACGGCGGCGCGCATGGGCTTTCGATTAGCGTTCAAGGGTGAAGTAGTGGACGGCCGAGGGCGGCCGTCCTTACGCGAGTCTTGAGCTATTTGGGCAGGCATTTCTCCATGAAGTCCACAAGATCTTTTTTCATCTTGTCGTGCTCGGCGCGATCGATGTACACCATGTGGCCCGCGTTGTAGGTGCCGTACGAAATATTCTCGCGGAATTGCGAACCGAGGTCGAGGTGATCCATAGTCCAATTGGCCGCGGCAAACGGAGTGGCCAAGTCATAGTAGCCTTCCATCACCAGAATCTTCATGTATGGATTTTTGATCATGGCCGAGCGCAACCCGCCCGCCGTGCTGGGAAAACCCTCCACCGCATTTCCCCACTCCCATTTTGAGAAGCCGACTTCGTCGTAAGCAAAAACCCTGTAGGGCATGTCGGATTTGTAGTTCAACTCAGTGCGCAGGTAGTTGTTGAACGCCGAGGTATACGGCGGCAGAATGGCGGCGGTGGTCGGGTCATAGTCACGATCTTCGTCGGGATTTGGACTGCTGAAACGGCCATCGAGCCGGCCGCTGATCAGTTTCTGATCGAGCAGCAGTTCGCGGCTAAAGGTGGGAACGTCGATGCGCAGGTTGTGCGCTTCGATGACTTCCGGACGCAGCCCGATGTAGCGCGACAGTTGCTCAACAATCTTGCGGTGCTCTTCGGGCGTCATGGCGTCGCCTTTGCCAAGAGCCAGCGCGTAATCATTGGTCGACCAGCGGACGACTTCCTCGCGCGTCTTCGCTATATCCTGCGTGAGATCGACGGCCAGTTTGTGATGGTACCCGGCGATCATGTTGAAGGTGGGCACCAGCAGCAGGTAAGGCAGGTCGTTCGATTTGTTCCACTCCAGCGTCTGGAAATCTACCGCCATCGACAGCAGGGTCACGCCGTTGAAAGCGATGCCATGATCGGCGAGATATCCGGCGAGTCCGGCGGCACGCGTTGTGCCGTAGCTTTCCCCGAGCAAGAACAGCGGCGAACTCCAGCGATCGTAGCGGGAGAGATAGAGGCGGATGAATTCTCCAAAGGCCTGCACATCGCCTTTCACGCCGAGAAAATTCTTGGTAAGTTCGGCGGTCGCGGCCCGCGAGTAGCCAGTGGACATGGCGTCTACCATGACAATGTCACTGCGATCGAGCAGCGTGTCGGGATTATCTTCCAGGCGATACGGCGCTGCCGGCATGAAGCCATTCGGCTGCAGCACCACGCGCTTCGGTCCAAGCGCGCCCATGTGCAGCCACACCGACGCGGAGCCCGGGCCGCCGTTGAAGGCGAACGTCAGCGGACGCTTTCCGGCATCCTGTCCGTCGAGCGTGTAGGCGACGAAGAACATCTCCGCTTCAATCTTGCCGTCGCCGCGCTTGATGGGAAGCCTCCCAGCGGTCGCTGTGTAACTGAGCGTCTTGCCGTTCACGGCGATCTGGTGATGCGTGATTACGGGCGGGACTTCCGTCACATCGAAATGTTCTTCCTTATCCGTAGCCTCGGCATTATTGGCATCGGCTTTGGGCGGCTCCGCGGGTTTCTCGGGAGTGGCGGCATTGGTCGGCGCGGTTTGTTTCTTATCTTGTTTGGAAGTACTCGGCTTGGACGCGCCCGGCTTCGCGCTCTCGGTGGTTGCTTCCTGGTTTTCATTTTGCTGCGCTGCCGTGAAAGAAATCATCAACACCGCAAGGAAAGCCACTGCCAGAGTTCTCATGCCGGTCTCCACCTAGTCTCCACAAAGAGACAAAGAGAATTGGACGAGCGATTATATCGTTTCGTTAGTGCGCTGTGTCGATCGCGCCCGAGAAGCCGAGGAACAACCGCAGTCGTGCTAGAATTTGTTGCGTCAGAAACGCTTCCTCCAGTCGGTGGCGCATATCTTTCCACCTTAGTAATACGGACTAAACAGTGGCTCAGAATTCCAATGCTCCAGGCGACTCCATTACCTACGCCGACGCCGGTGTCAGCATTGACCGCGGCAACAAGACCAAGCAACGCATCAAGTATCTGGCCCACAAAACCTTTACCAAGGGAGTGCTGAGCGAGATTGGCGGATTCGGCGGGCTGTTCTCGGTCGACAAAAAATATCTGGATCCGGTGCTGGTCTCGAGCGTGGATGGCGTGGGCACGAAACTAAAAATTGCCTTCGAAATGAACGTGCATCACACGATTGGCGCCGACTTGGTGAATCACTGCGTCAACGATATCGCGGTGCAGGGCGCGGCGCCGATGTTTTTTATGGATTACCTGGCTACGGGAAGCCTCGACCCGGAAGTTGCGGAAAAAATTGTGGGTGGCCTTGCCGAAGCCTGCAAGCATAACGGCTGCGCGCTGATCGGGGGCGAAACGGCGGAAATGCCTGGGTTTTATCCCGAGGGCGAGTACGATCTTGCCGGATTTATTGTTGGAGTGGTGGAACGCGAGCGCATCATCAGCGGCAAAGACGTGCAAGTGGGCGACTGCGTTCTCGGCTTGCCCTCGAACGGCCTGCACACCAACGGATACTCGCTGGCTCGCAAGCTGCTCTTTGAAATGGCGGGCTATTCGCCTGAAACTTTTGTCAGCGAGATCAAGAATAAAGTTGGCAACGAGCTTATGCGCACACATCGCAGCTACTGGTCGGTGATCCGAAAGTTGATGGCAGGCGAGTGCGTCGCGGCGCTGGCGCATATTACCGGTGGTGGCATTACAGAAAACCTGCCCCGCGTGCTGCCCAAAGGCACATCGGCCGTGATTGAACTCGGCACGTGGCCGGTTCTGCCCATCTTTGAGCATCTCCAGAAACTGGGTAATGTCGCGGAGGAAGAAATGCTTCGCACCTTTAACATGGGGCTTGGGATGCTGATCGTGGTTCCCGCCAAGAAGTTCAAAAAGGCGCAGACCCTGCTGGAGCGCGCTGGAGAAAAATTCTATAGCGTAGGCCGCATCGTCAAGGGCGACCGCAAGGTTGTGTTCAGCTAGGCCCATCCCTCTGGTGCTCAACAAACTCTTAATGAATTGTCATCCCGAGCGAGGCGAGGGATCTGCATTTTGCGGCGAACTTCAGATCCCTCGCTTCGCTCGGGATGACAAGACTAATATCTTCCGATTTTCTCCGTGTTCCCCGGCGTCTCCGTGGTGAATAATGATGTCACATGAAGAACCTCGGCATTCTCCTTTCCGGACGCGGCTCCAATTTTGTAGCCATCGCCGATAGCATTTCGGCTGGTAGAATTCCCGATGCCCGCATCGCGGTCGTGATCTCGAACCGCGCCGACGCTCCCGGCCTTGAAACCGCCCGCCAGCGCGGCCTTAACGCGCTCGTCATCGCATCGAAAGGGAAGGCGCGCGAGGAGCACGACCGCGAAGTCGTGACTGCACTGCTCGCTCACAAAGTCGATCTCGTCTGTCTCGCCGGTTACATGCGTCTCCTTTCGCCCTGGTTTGTGCGGCAGTTTCCCGGAAAGATTCTCAACATTCATCCGTCGTTGCTGCCGAGCTTCCCGGGACTGGAAGCACAGCAACAGGCATTCGCCTATGGCGTCAAAGTGTCAGGCTGCACGGTGCATTTTGTGGATGAGGAACTCGATCATGGCGCCATCATCGTGCAGAAGACCGTTTCCGTGCTCGATTCCGACGATGAGCACACGCTGGCGGCGCGCATTCTCGAGCAGGAACACATCGCATACTCCGAAGCGATCAAGATTGTGCTGGAAGGGAAATTCGAGATCGTGGGCAGGCGGATGGTGAAAAGTCAAAAGTCAGAAGTCAAATTGCAGAAGTAGAAACCGAACAATCTGAGTGTGAGAGGCGTCACTGCTAATTGAGCGCGTGGGCGCTAGATATCGGGTGTGAAGCAGTTTCAGGAACTACAGGGCAGGACAAGAAAATTCGCACTACGCATCGTTAAACTCTTCCGGTCGCTGCCTAGGACCGATGACGCTCGAATATTGAGTAAACAACTCCTCCGCTCGGGCACTTCGATAGGGGCTAACTACCGCGCCGCCTGCCGCGCCCGCTCGCGCGCGGAATTCGTCGCGAAACTCGGTATTGTGCTGGAGGAGGCCGACGAAACGGTTTTCTGGCTGGAACTGATGCGGGATGCTGAAGTGTTTCCTGAGGCAAAGCTGCGAGAGATTGTTCAAGAGGCTAGAGAACTCGTCGCTATCTTTGTCGCATCCATCCGAACAGCAAAAGGTTTTACTTCTTCAATTTGACTTCTGACTTCTTACTTTTCCTACATCAGCAGCTCGTTCGTTCTTCGCGCAATCGGGTGCTGCATTACCTCGAGCTCGGTTTTCACCAGATTCAGTCCGTACACACACTGCTCAAATTTCTGCGAGAGTTGCGCGAACAGGGGCGCCACCTTGGCGTATTCGAAGTAATCGAACTTGGAGACAACGTAATAACTTTCTTTTCCAGCCTTCACCCAATCGACGAATCCTTCGAGCCTCTGGCGGCGCAGGCGATAGTGATTGATGCTCTCCGGAAACATGCCGGCATAGAACAACGTATAGTCGCCAATGTGCTTGCGGACCTGGCGCTCACGATCGAAAGACGGCGCCGGACCGTAAACGGGATCCGATTCGATCAGCATCTCGCCCACATCGTTCAACGGCTTGCCTGCAGCATTGCGGATTTTCAGTAACTGCTCCGTATTGCAAAACTCCGACAGCAAATGCGCGACATAGCCCACGATTTGCGGATCGCGAATTCCAATCTCCTCGGCATAATGACGGCCGACCAGTTCTAGAAACAATTGCTGCAGCGGATGCGTCTCCGGAATCTCCATAACGGCCCCACTTCCTTCCTAACTGCCCCCTAATTGGTTCCATCGGAACAGAACCTTGTGCGCATTAAATATCGTGAAACTCGATCGAATACAAGTACCCGTTCGAGCCACTGCTTTAGTTAGAAGCCTGCGCTGGGCGCGGGGTTTGCGCGTATTTGCTGGCAGCCGACGGAGGTGACTGCTAATTCCGCATCGCGCATTGAAAAACATGATTTACCGAATCTGTTTCCGTGATTTACTGGATCCTATCTACAGGGTTTACCGAAGCTATTTACAAGATAGTGCCGGTAAGGCCTCGGGTAAGGAGGAAGATTGGAACGAACTAATATTGCAAGCGGGACACCTTGGGAGCCGGTTGTAGGTTACTCTCGTGCGGTTCGCGTAGGCGCGCAAGTCCACGTTGCAGGCACAACCGCGACCGGAGCTGACGGCAAAATCGTGGCCGGCGATGCCTACGCGCAAGCGGTTCAGACGCTCAAAAACATTGCCCACGCGCTGGAGCGGGCCGGCGCTTCCATGAAGGATGTAGTGCGCACGCGCGTATTCCTCACCAATATTGCGGATTGGGGAAAAGTTGGAAAGGCGCATGGAGAATTTTTCCGTGACATCCGTCCTGCGAGCTCGATGATGGCGATCACGGCGCTGGTTTCGCCGGAGATGCTGGTGGAAATCGAAGCGGAGGCGATTGTGACGGGTGAAAAATAGATGGAGATTGCGCGGCGCAGTCGCTCCCTCGGCGGCTAAAGCCGGCATTGAAAATAAGGCGTTTATCGCAGCGGTAAACCGCTGCGCCACCCAAAACCAAAGCAAAACCAAAGGCAAGAACCTAGCTGGACGCTTTCGTGGAATCCCATCCTTGCGCTAAAAACGCGCGAGGATGGGGCACCCATCGGCCAAAAAAGCTAAACCACCTGAGTTTTTCAGCACTCTGTTCCGCCGTTATTTAGCGCGGGACTGTGGTGTTGAACTGCTAGCGTTTCTTGCGCGAAACTTTTTTCTTGGCCGCTTTCTTTGCTTTCTTGGCCGGCTTCTTGGCTGCTTTCTTTGTCGCTTTCTTCTTCGCTGGCTTCGCCTTCTTCTTGGCGGGCGGTTTTTTTGCGGCTTTCTTGGCTGGCTTCTTGGCTGCTTTTTTCTTGGCCGGCGCCTTTTTCTTTGGCGGCCCGCTCTCACCGCCGCCCGATGGAACAACCGGCGCCGGTTCCCGCACCGGGGCCAAGACCTCGTCGTCTTCCTCGACTACAAGAACTGGTTCTTCTTCCTCTTCTTCTTCTTCTTCCAGATCTTCCTCCAGCGATTCTCCATAGGTACTGCTGTCACTGTACTCATCCGTCTCATCGTCCCGACCGTAGAGAGTGGGATAATCGAAGCGCATATCTCCTCCTGAAATTGAATTAGGACTACTTGCTGCAAAACTGCGATGCTTCTCGTTAACGGCGCGGATTATAGCACGGCACGCTTTCACCGGCAGTATCGTGCATTCTCTCCCGATTTGCGAGGAAAATCATAGGGAAAATTGCGGGACAAAAAAATCCCGCACAGGCGGGGAGAAACAAAGGCGAAATTCGCGAACAACGGCCGGAATGATGCCCGAGCGGCCCCTTATTCGTAGGCCAGGGCGTCGATAGGATCTTTTTGCGCGGCCTTGTACGCCGGATACAGCGCGCCGCCTATCGCACCGGCGATGGCAATCAGGGTGGCGCGGACAATCCAACCGCCGTCCACCACCACCTGTAACAACGGGAATCGATGGGCCAGGCCCGCTCGGGCGGCCAGACTGACCACGATCCCCAGCACAATGCCGCCAAGGGCCAACAGCACCGTCTCCCGCAGCACCACATTTACGATATAAAGCTTCGACGCTCCCATCGACTTCAGAATGCCAATTTCGCGCGTCCGCTCCATCACGGCGGTGTACATAGCCTGGAAAATCACGATGAATCCGATGACCACCGAGATGCCGACCACGACTTTGATAAACGTGGAGAGTCCGGGATAATTGCTGGTGGTCATCATGGCCAGGTAGGAAGCCATGGTGTTGACGAAGTAACGCTCCATCCCCGGCACATGCTTGATCTCGTCGACCACGGCATCCGCGTTGGCGGGGTCGTCGAGCTTGAGATAGATGATCGTGGCTTTGTCTTTAGCGCCGGCCAAGTCCTGCATGGTCGCCAGCGGAATGAACTTTCGAGCGCCCTTACCCCGTTCCACGATACCGCTGATGCGAAACTGGTTGTTGAGAATATCAATCGTGTCGCCCACTTTGGCGTGCTTGGACTGGGCAAAAAGGTCGTCCACCAGCACGTCGTATGGCCCCTGAAAAGGACCGCCCTCTAGATAATGAAAGCCCGTCGACATGGCCTCATAGCTCGGCAGATCGATCCCGGCGATGATCTCGAGCGATCCCGCCGACGTGATTTGCGTGACCACGGGGGCGCATATCTTCACATGAGGCAGTTTGGCGAGCACATCTCCGATCTTGATGGGCATGGGCGCGCCTGTCAGACCGCTGATGAAGGAAGACCCCGGCGGCATCACCAGCACGTCGGCTCCAATGCCGGCGGTTCGGGTGCGGCTGTCTTGCAGCATCCCCAGGCACAGGCCCACGATCAGCAGGATGAGGGTGACTTCCAGCGCCACGGCCACAATGGTGATCAGCGAGCGCACCGGCCGGTGCACGAGATTCCCGACGATCATGCGATTCATCATGGCTAAAAACCGGTCGTTGGTCGTTGGTCGATGGTCGTTCGCGATTCGTTCTTTGTTTTCACGATTGCTAGCGACCAACGACTAACAGGTATTCGTGCGGGTTGAAATTGCCGCCCCTCAGCGGCTAAAGCCGACACTGAAAACGAGGCGTTTATCGCAGCGGTAAACCGCTGCGCCACCCTAAAGCAGGACCAAAATCGAGCTTTTCAGCACTCTTTTTTCAGCACTCTTTAAGACCGCAGTGAAAATGCGATGCTTACGGCACGGCTGAAGCCCAGCCCTTTCAAAGCCGCTTCAAACTGCGCCACTAACGACCAACGACGCCTTTCCTCTACTGGCTATTCGGCGCTTTTGCCGTGCTGGAATCGGACTGTCCGAGATGCACCACCACCGCGCCGGTTGGCTGCTCCAGCGCGAACTGGTCGTCGGTCAGCGTTTTGTTGAATTCCAGTTTCAGCATGTTCAGGGTGATGTCG
Organism: uncultured Acidobacteriaceae bacterium; assembly: GCA_963785265.1. Lineage (GTDB taxonomy): Bacteria > Acidobacteriota > Terriglobia > Terriglobales > Acidobacteriaceae > Acidiflorens. The sequence continues at coordinate 643,446 of CAWAUN010000003.1, forward strand.
TAATTTTCCCGTGGCCGTTCGATCTGGATCGTACTGGGGAATGTCGTTCCCCCGTAGTCCTTGTAATCCTGGTAATGTGCGTCAGTCGCGACGTTTCCCTGCTGGTCATAAATTTTTTGCCGGTAGGGCAACAGGTCAACCCGGCTGAATTCGATTTTGCGCGATAAATACCACCCCTGAGTGCCCTTGCGGATGACCAGCAATATGTAATTTGGCTGTTCTACCTGGTGCTTTCTGGAGTCCAGAACAATTTCGTAGCCTTTGTCGAGTGTCGGAATCTCGTCCGGGCCTATTTCGGGCAACAGCAGGGCATCGTAAATATATTGCGGCCGCATATTCTCCAACCGCTTGTCGGGCTGCGGCGGGGCATTATTAGCGCCCACGACGAACTTGTTTGTCGGGGGTATCCAGAGCTTGAATTCCTGGCCGTCGCTCACCATGTCGAAGGCCGTGTTGCGTACCACCGGCATCAGGCCCTTAAAGCGCATCGTGGACGGCTTGCGGGCCAACACGTAGCCGCGAATTTCCTTGTAGTCGGTGATCCGCCCGCTTTTCGGGTCTCCCGCCGACGAATCTATGTCCACGGTTGCCTGCAAGGATTGAACCTTGGCGGCCTGGGCATTGACGTAGTCAACTAAATCCTGTTGCGTCGCGGTTTTCAGCGGGCGGTTGGAGAACTGCCGGTTCTGAATCCGGGTCCGGAACAAACACCCGGTCAGCGAAAATGTGGCCGCCCACAACAACAAAAGCGACAATAGGCGCAAATGAGGGCGACGCATTCCTATGCCGATACCTGAGAAGTCCTTGATCGCATTGATATCTGATTAGTATAAAGCAGCGGAAGTTTCAGTGCTTAACGCGGGCCGAGGGAGTGGCTTAGCGAGCGGCGATAGGCGGTCACGTTTCGATTGTGCTCCTCAAGGCTGCGGGCAAAGCGGTGGTGTCCGTTGCCATCGCTAACGAAATAGAGAAACTTCGAGGCATCGGGATGTAAGGCCGCTTCGAGAGCGCTTCTGCCCGGATTGCCTATCGGCCCTGGAGGCAATCCCGGGAAACGATAGGTGTTATAGGGCGAACTCACCGCCATGTCGGCGTGATGGAGGCTTCCCTGATAGGTGCCCGCCAGCAGCTCGGCGTAGATCACGCTGGGATCGGCATCGAGCGCCATTTTCTGCGCCAGGCGGTTGTAGTAGACGCCGGCGACTAGCGGGCGTTCCTCGGGGGCGGCGGTCTCTTTTTCGACGATTGATGCCATGGTCACAACTTTAGGTATGTCAACTCCGGGGATGTCGACGTTCAAGCCGATCTCCTGCGCCACGGTTCGGAACTGATGCACCATCGCCGCCGCCATATCTTGCTGGCTCTGGGTGCGGGTGAACTGGTAGGTGTTGGGGAACAGATAGCCTTCGAGCGACTTGGCCTCCGGCGCCAGATCCGCAATGAGCTGCGTTTGGGTTTCGGCTATGTGGAGAAAATTCTCGGCCGAGCCGAGGCCGGCATCCTCGATGGCCTTGGCGATGTCGAAGATCGTATAGCCCTCGGGAATAGTGACCACGTGAAAGTAGATATCGCCGTGGGCTATGCGGTCGTAAACCTGGGGAAGCGTGGCCTCGCGATCGAAAAGATATTCTCCCGCCTTGAGGGTTGGTTTCGGCTTCAGCAGATGCCAAAGCCAGAAGACACGTTCGTTGCGGATCACTCCTGCCTTTTTCAGCTCGGCGGCGATGCGTCGAGTTGAGTACCCGGGACGCAGCAATAAATACGTATTTGCCGGAGGCGTGACCGGGGCGCGGAGCTGCCACGCCAGCCATCCGGCTAGGGCGAGAGCGGCAATCAGAAACAGGATGAGCAGCGTGCGCAAGGTTCCAGTGTAGAGCGCCTTTCAGGTTGGATAAAGTGGCCAGAGTACAGGGCCGGAAGAAACGACTGCACAAGATGCGGCTTGGGTCTTGGGAGTTCGGACAATCTCAGCTACGGTGGCGATAACTCGAACAGAGTGCCCGAATCGTTAGCCCCTCCGAACGTTGTCGTACCGTAAAGATTTCCCGACGCGTCAATGGTCACTCCGGCATAAGGCCCTCCGCCGTCTTCGGAGGTTTGGGCGCTAAAGAGCGAGGTAAATTTCCAACCACGCCCCCTCGGGTGAGGTGTCAGCTTGAAAACCTCTGTGTTGGCATCGCGCGCGGTACCGTAAAGATTGCCGGCTTTGTCCATGGTTACGCCCCCCAACGGGCTCCCACCCACGCTGAATCGGTGTAGAATCTGCCCTTTCCATTTCCCCCCCGACTGCGATACCTTGAAGACCGTACCGCAGTCGCACGCCGCCGTACCGCCCTCGAATGACGTACCGTAGATGTTTCCCGCGCTGTCTATGGCCAAGGCACCCCATGGATAGATCCCATCCCCCGCTTTCGCTCCCTCTTTGATTCCCTGGAAAGTATGCAGCAAGCTAAACTGCCAACTACCACCCGAAGGCGAGAGCCCGAACACCGTGCCGCAGCCGTTGCCGCCCAGGCGACTCGGTTTCGAACTGCCTCCCTGTTGTAGCGCACCGTAAAGATTGCCTGCGCCATCAATAACTAAGTCGCTGAACGGAAAGAGCCCCTCGTTCCAGTTTGTGAAAGAGTGCAGAGTTGAAAATGTCCAACCTCGTCCAGAGGGAGACAACTCAAAAACGGTACCGCCTCCTCCGCTGCCACCACCAGTCGTCGTGCCATACAGGTTTCCCGCGTTATCCGGCGTCAACCCAGTCCACGGCGCTGCGCCGTCCGCCAAGGTAAAGCTGTGAAGCAATGTGAAAGTCCAACCGCCGCCTGAAGGCGAAAGCTCGAACACGGTGCCGCAGCCGGTGGAGGAGCACGGTCCGCTCAAGGTTCCTCCGAGATATGTCGTCCCGTAGAGATTCCCCTCTGAGTCGAGGGTCAGGCGTCCGTGGGGTTCGCCGCCGTCCGCTCCTCCGGTGAAATAATAGAGGACCGTGTCTGTCCAACCGCCGCCAGAGGGGGAAAGCTCAAACACAACCCCACAATCGAATTCGCAATTCTGGCTGATCAGACCTCCCCAAGCCGTTGTGCCGTAAAGGTTGCCCGCCGAGTCGAAGATCAGATCTCCAACGGGGAAATAGCCGGTGGGAGGGTTGAAATCATACAACACGGTGAATGTATCGGAAGCCCAGGCGCTGGCTGTCGTCGTCAACATGAGGCCGACGAGGATCAGCACGATGCTTGCTACCAGAGAATATCTTCGGCGCATCGGTGCCATCCTCCTTAGCCTAGACTCCCATTCTGATTCGCTCTCATCAGCCCTACTCGCCCAGCCAATCCGCGTAGGGTTTCATCCCCTCGACGTGGTCAAGCACAATCTTCATAGCGCCCGTAATCGGAATGGCAAGCACCAGTCCAAGCGCGCCCCACAGCGCGCCCCAGAACAGCAGCCCAATCGTAACTGCCAGCGGATTGATTCTAAGGCGGCTTCCCAGCAGCTTCGGATAGAGAACATTCAGCGCGAAAAGATGCAGCCCGACCGCGCACAGCGCCACAATCACAAGATCACCGGGCTCGAGTTGTCCAATGCCGATCGCGATCGGCGGCACCATCGCGAGCACGATTCCGAGGTACGGAACCAGACTAAGAAAGCCGCTGAGAAAGCCCACGAAATAGAAAAACGGAACGTGCAGCAACGCGAAAATCCCGACGCTCAAGCCCGAAATCAGCAATCCAATCACCAGATTTCCCACAATAAAGCTCTGCAGCATTTTCCCGATCAGCCCCAGGGTCACGAAGGCCGCGTTCCGGTGCTCCAAAGGAAACAGCATCACCGTGGCCGAACGCGCGTGGCTGTGCCAAGTCAGCAGAAAATACGCCAGAAACGGAACGAACGATGCTGCCAGCACAGTGTCGGTCACCGTGCCGGCTCCATGGCTCAGCGTCTCGGACCAACTCTGCACCTGCCGCACCGGCACCACATTGGTGTCCTCCGGCTCGACCACTTCGCCCGTCTTCTTGAGCCGCTCGGCCTGTTGCTGGTAAGGCTGCAGAATGGAGCGGATCTTCTGCGAATACTTGGGAACGTTGTCGGCGAAAACCAGGGCTTGGTTGTAGGAGGCTACGGTGACGCCGTAAAGCACGGCCAGCAGCGCCACCACGCTGATCAGCGCCGCCATGGCTCGCGGCAGGCGCAAATACTCCAGCGCCCGCACTACGGGAGAGAGCATAAAGCTGAGCAGAATGGCAAAAAACAGGACTACCAGAACCGATTCGCCGTAATAGGCGAACATCACCATCAGGCCCAAGCCCAGCAGCGTCAGCGACCAGTGATGCCCGCTTTGCGTTTCCTTATTCTCTATATTCTCCATGCCGTAATTGCTCATCCTAATTAGCCAACAATTTTGCCTCATTGCCGCGGGAATTGCACCAAAGGAAATCACGTAGCCCCAGACGCCCTCGTCTGGGGGGGCGAGCGAAGCTCGCTTTAGCCATCTACAATGAACCGATGCCAGCGCCCGAAACTCACGGCTCCAGCCGAGTCATGGCCCTCGATGTGGGTTCGAAAAGAATCGGCGTAGCCGTCACGGATCCCCTTGGCATCACCGCGCAGGGCCTCGAAACAATCCAGCGCCAAAACAAGCGCCGCGATCTGGAAGCCCTCGGGCAAGTGCTGGCGAAATATCAGGTCCGGGAGATTGTGGTCGGCCTGCCGCTGCGCTTAAGCGGGGCGGAAGGAACGCAGTCGGAAAAGATGCGCCGCTTTGCCGAAGATCTGCACGCTCACTTCGGCGTGACTGTCCATCTGTGGGACGAGCGCTGGACCTCAACCGAAGCCAACCGCCTGTTGCGCGAAACCGATCTCTCGATCAAAAAACGGGGGCAAGCCGTCGATCGCATGGCCGCCATCCTGATTCTGCAATCGTGGATGGAGGCGCAAAAAGCCCGCTGAATTACTCTCGCTGTAGAGACGGGGCTTGCCCCGACTCCCTTGGACGCGGCGGGAGACGCGGCAAGCCGCGTCTCTACGGCAAAGCAGGTGAGCCTTCAGGCGGTGGTGAGGATCGGAGTTTCACCGCTGAGCGCGGCTACGAGGCTAGCTCGGAAATTTCGGGGAAGCGCAGATTACACTTCGTCAGCGCCTTGGTGAGCGCCTGTTCAATCAGGCTCTCTTCACAGTTCCGGGAGATGGCAATTTCGCTGACCAGTAGATAGCGGGCGCGCTCCAGCATCTTTTTTTCACGGAAGGAAAGCGACTTGGCCTGGCCGAGAATCAGCAGGCTCTTGAGCACCGCCGCCACGTCCTTCAGCGAGCCAGTCCGCATGCGATCGGAATTTTCTTTGAACCGGTCTTTCCAGTCGGCCGCGTTGATGCATTCGCCGGTCGAGAGGTAATCCACGATCTTCTCAACCTCGCCATTCCGAACTACCGGACGCATTCCGACGCTGTTGACGTTGGCGAACGGGACCGTCACCTTGGCATTGCTGGCGGCAATTTTCAGCATGTAGAATTTTTCAACTGTGGCGCCGATGGTCCGGCTGCTGATTTGTTCAATAATTCCGACGCCGTGGTTGGGGTATACGACCTTATCGCCGATGTGGAAATCACTACTTCCGCTCATGGAGGGCCCCTCACCCCGGGGAAGAGATCTACGATCAGTCTACGCCGACCGCCGCTCCGAAGGCAATCGAGAAGCGCTGCCCCGCGGCACACACGGCCACATACACCCTAAGTCATTTCGGTTAAGCGAGTTGGATCTGACTCGCCTCGACAGGAGCCTGGCCGCGAAATTGGAACCTAGCTGCCAGTTTCCAGTGCCCGAGAGGGTTATAATCTCCAGAGCAATGACGGAAGACATCAAAAAGAAGCTTCGCGACGAACTCAACATTCTCGAACACGAGTTGGCCTTCGATATCCCCAGAGAGATCAAAAAGGCCGTTGCCATGGGCGACCTCAGCGAGAATGCCGAGTATCACATGGCCAAACAGCGCCAGGAATACCTGAAGGCACGCGTCCGCCAACTGGGCAAACGCCTCGCCGACTTGTCGCTGGTGAACATGAACAATATCCCCAAGGATAAAGTCGGCTTGGGCTCGACCGTGACCGTTTTCGATAGCACGAAGAACGAAGAAATGCGGTACGAGTTGGTGGCGAGCGAACAGTCCGATGTGGCTGCGGGCAGAATCTCAACGACATCGCCGATCGGCCGCGCCCTACTCAACAAAAAAGTAGGCGACACCGCCACGGTAGTCACGCCGGGCGGCAGCCGAGAGATGGAGATCCTGAAGCTCTCCACCATGCACGATCTCGCCGAAGCCAAAATGGAAGCGGAACTGGACGCGCAGCCGGAACCGGAGCGGGAAACGGAATGAGCGGCAAAGTTATGAGTTGGGTTCTATGAGTTGGGCTTTATGAGTTGGACCAGCGGAGTTGGTCGCGCCTGTGGCGTTCTGCTAGATGCCATCGTGCGCCTGCTCGCTCTCTCCCGCATCAATCCCAACTTCCTGACCCTGATGGGACTAGTGGTCAACACTTACGCCGCGTTTTTGTTTGGCTATGCCAACGGCGACAACCAGCGGCGCATGTTTTTCTATGCCGGACTGGTCATCATCGGCTCGGGATTCTTCGACCTGGTAGACGGCCGGGTCGCCCGCCTCTCGAACCAGGTCACCCGCTTCGGAGGCTTTTTCGATTCCATCGTAGACCGCTACAGCGACGCGTCGCTTTTCCTGGGATTGCTGGTCTTTTACGGCCGCGGCAACCGCTTCTTCTACGTCGTGCTGGCCGCGCTGGCCATGATCAGCGCCATCATGGTGAGCTACGCCCGCGCCCGCGCCGAGTCGCTCATCGGTACCTGCAAAGTCGGGTTCATGGAGCGCCCCGAGCGCCTGGTACTGCTGATCATCGGCGCTCTGTTTAACGAGATGGCGCCGGTGCTCTGGGTCATCGCCGTGTTGTCGACCATCACCGTGGTTCACCGCGTCCTCTACACCTGGCAGCGGACCACCGAAATGGACGCTCGCGCCAAGGCTGCGTGACTGAGATGAGAGAGTTGGACGCAAGTCCCAGCGCCATGAGCGAGAGAGACATCGCGCGCACTGTATTTGGAGAGATCGCCAAAGAGTTTCCCACGTTGAAGATGGTCGAGAACCACGGCGAACCCGTAGACATTAGCATCACCCTTCCGGTTCAACCAGGACTGTCCCATGAAGTGTGGCTCTGCCTGCAGAACATAGACGAGTTGCATTTTTCGGTGGGCCATTTTTGGCTGGAATGGTTTCCGTGCACCAAGCAAGATCGGGTAGACCGGTATTTAGATGCGGTTACAGGCTTTTTGTCTGGAGAATATCGGGTTCTGGAGCACTATCGGAAAGGGAGGTGCTACAAAGCACAGTTGCAGAAGCCTGAAGGCGGCGGATGGCGCACGATTGGGACGTGGTTTAAAGGCTGGATCCCGTGGTCTTTGAAAAAGACCACAAGAGAGATACGCAATCAGTGATTTGGGCGCGCGTACATTGGACTATCGGATTGGTGGCGCTGATCGCCTTCCCCCTGACAGGCCAATACATGCGGCACCTGGCCGCGGTTCCGCATTTAGACGCTGTTCCCCGGCTGATCTTCCGTTCGCGCCATCTCTTCATTCTGGCGGCGGGTGTTGCCAATATTGCGTTATCCAACAGTCAACCCTTCCACCGCGCTCAGCGTGTGGCGTCTGTCTTGATTATGGCTTCACCGTTCTTCTTGATCGCAGCTTTCTTCATCGATCCCGCAAGAGGGCTCGACAGCAGCACCGTTTTTCGTCTCGGGATGTACAGCCTCTGGATAGCGGGAGTGCTTCTGGCAATCGCCAACCGGCCTCGCAGCTTGGTAACGCCGTCGTCGCGGACACCCGACTAGACCCCAGCGGCGGCGAAATGGGCGCGCAGATCGTCGGCGGTCCGCTCCGGTGCGCGATCGACGGCCGCTTCCCAGTGTAACCGCTCCATGTGCATGGCGTCGCTCCGGTAGTAAGGCAGCATCGCCGTGCGCGTGATCATCGAGAGATGGACTCGCCAATCACGCGAGCCGTTTAGCGGTCCTGAATAGAGCGCCAGGTTAAAGCTGTTGTAGCCGGCGGCTTCGTACCAGTGCAGAACGCGTGAGATGCCGGCGGAAAGCGATTGCAGATCGTCATCCGTGAGATCGAGCAAAGTCTCACAGTCCGAAACTACGGCCCGAACCTCATTGAAGCCGATAGGAGCAAATGCTGTCATCCACCGCGTCCGGCCAATGCGGCCCACGAAGCGCAGTCCTCGGGCTTCTTCGGTTTCCGCCAGGTCTTCCCAATACGCCCGGCCGTGGGCGGTCCAATACGCGTAACTGGCGTTATGCTGCAAGCGCATAAGGGTTGTGGGATGAGGATCGAGATATACCTGAGCGTGCGGATGCGGCAGCGAGCCGCCCGAGGGATACAGGTAATTGATGTTGTAGGCGCAGTTCTCGGCTTTCGGATCGAAGGCATGCACTTTGCGCACGTAGTCCACGGCAACGGCGAGGTTGTCCAAGAGCAGTTGAGGCGTAAACTCGTTCAACGCCAGCCAGTGCCGCTCGGTGAAAACCGCGACCGCAGCATATTGCGAATAAGGGACAAGGTTGGGAAAGAGCAAAGAGTCTCCGCGTTGCAGGCGTCCGCCGGAGTGAATTGGCCGCAGCACTTGGGGAGTGACTCGGCGGATTCGATCGGGGCAGAACGGGCAGTTTGGGTTGGGAGTTTGCAGAGGAGTCAGCGCGGCCTTATCTGCTTTTGACAGGATGACGCCCTCGGCAATGCGAGACGAGGTTCCCAGCAGCGGATCAAACCGGACCTCGAGGGATTTGGTCACCTCGGCTCCCTCGGGCGAGAGAAAACGGGCCGTAATTTGCTCTGCGCGGAACCGGATTGGACTGTTGTCTACGGTCATCCCCGAGTCCAAACAACCTCCTTGACTCTCGATATCGCCAGGACTTCGCAAACGCATCCTGATCGTATCAAAGTTCAAGTGCTAGACTATTCCCCGCAACTTCCCGCAAGGACTGATAGTGCCGACAAGGGTGCCAACCAATCCAGTTCTGGTCGTTCACGGCGGCGCCTGGGCCATTCCCGACGACATGGTCGAAGCTCACCTCAACGGCGTGCGCAACGCCGCGGCTGCCGGATGGCGCGTGCTCGAACGCGGCGGCTCGGCTCTGGACGCGGTTGAAGAAGCGGTGGTCGTTCTTGAAGACGACGAAACCTTCGACGCCGGCCGCGGCAGTTTCCTGAACCGCGATGGCAAAGTCCAACTCGACGCCTTCATCATGGATGGCGCGACTCTGCGCGGCGGCGGCGTAGGTTGCGTCGAGCGCCTGCGGAATCCGGTTCGCGCCGCCCGCAAGATTCTCAGCGATAGCACGCACGTTTATTACGTCGCCGAAGGCGCGGAACGTTTTGCCGCCGAGCACGGCATCGCCCTTTGCCGCAACGAAGATCTCGTCATTCCCAGGGAAATCGAACGCTTGCGCGAGTATCAGGCGCAGAGCTCCAATCACGGGAACGATCTGTTCGCGCCTCAAATTTCGCACGACACGGTCGGAGCCGTGGCGCTCGACCGCGACGGTAACATTGCAGCCTCAACCTCAACTGGAGGCACCCTCAACAAAGATCCTGGCCGCCTCGGCGATTCTTCGCTGATCGGGTGCGGCTGTTATGCCGACAATCTCAGCGCCGCCGCCTCCACCACCGGATGGGGCGAACCGATCATGAAACTGGTGCTGGCGAAGTGGGCGGCCGATCGCGTCCAATCCGGCAGCCTGCCAGAGTGGATCGCGCAGGAAGCGATGAACTATCTGAAGCAGCGCCTTAACGGCCACGGCGGAATCATTCTGCTTGACGCCCAGGGCCGCTTCGGAATCGCCCACAATACGCCACGCATGGCGTGGGCGGTCCGAACGGTGCAGGAGCAGGACGCGGGAATTCAGCGAAACAGCTGAATTGAGCCGCGCCGCGCAACCTGTGGGGAACTTTTCACATTCCCATAATCCACCCGTAACATTCCACGTTTATTTTTCGGTGGGGACTCCCTCTTATTCACGCTAGTAGTCGACCGTCTTGGTCTTGGAGCTTTCAACTCATTCGATCCAGGAGGATCACCCTATGAAGATAACGAGCTTCCTTCGCGGCGCGGGCTTCGCGGCCATTTTGGCTCTGACCAGTTTCGCGTGCGCTCAAATTCTACCGACGGGTGCAACCATTACACCGACTGCGGCTCCGGGATCGGTGTTTGTACCTTTGACGACTTCCCTACCCGACTTTCCCACCTACACGCCGGATGGCGCCGAGACCACGGCCATCAGTCCGGACGGCAATACTTTGCTGATCCTGACCAGCGGCTACAACCTGATGGAAGACTCCAGCGGCAACTATACGGGGACGGATTCAGGCGAGTTTGTCTTCGTTTATGACATCTCCACGCCCAGTACGCCGGTGGAAGTGCAAGTAGTATTCCTGTCCGACTTCGACGAAACCTTCGACGGGATCGTATGGGCGCCGGATGAGTCGGCATTCTACGTAGGCGGCGGAGGTAACGACAATATCCACACCTTCACGGTGCAAGGCGGCCAGTGGGCGGAATTGGGCACACCGATCAACCTCGGTCATTACTGCGATGTGATGTGCGAGGAAACCGAAGTCGGTCCGACCGCTGCCATCCTCGGCATCACCCCCGATGGCAATACGCTCTTCGTGGCGAACCACGAAACCGACTCCGTCACCTCCGTCAATCTGGTGCAAGGTGTAGTCCAGCAGGAGTACGATCTCCGTCCCGGTATCATCAATCCCGCGCAAACGGGCGTCCCCGGCGGAGAGTTCCCCTACGGAATCGCCGTCGCGGGCAACAGCGCTAGCGGTACTGTCTATGTCTCGAGCGTTCGCGATCGAGAAATCGACGTGCTGAATCTGACTAATGGTGTTTTGACCCTCGCCAACCGGATTCCGGTGGCCGGCAATCCGGAGAAGATGATTCTCAATGCCGCCCAAACCGAGCTGTTTGTGGTGGCTGCCAACTCCGACGAATTGATCATCATTAACACCGCGAAGAATAAGGTGGTGGGCCAGGTCAACGTAAGCGCGCCAGCAGGTATTCTCGGCAACGGCAACATTGTCCCCAAGGGCAGCAATCCGAACAGCGTCACGCTTTCCCCGGATGAGACCACTGCCTACGTCACGACCGGAGGCACCAACTCGGTGTCGGTCGTCAGCCTGACCGGAAAGACGCCCGTAGTTCAAGGGCTAATCCCCACGGGCTGGTACCCGAATTCGGTCAGCGTCAGTCCGGACGGCTCCACTCTTTACGTCGTGAACAGCAAGAGCGTAGAAACTCCGAATCCGGTGAACTGCCGCTACATCAATAACGATCCCGGCGGCGGCTACGGCTCGGCCTGTCAAACTGTTTTTTCACAAGACGGCGCCGGTAACCAGTATGCGTGGCAGAACGAGTACTCAGGTTTCCTGATCCTGCCCGTGCCCACCTCGCTTCAGCTCTCGCAGTTGACTGCGCAGGTCGCGCAGAACAACGGATTCAACTTCCAGCTAAGCCCGACTGACATTGCGACCATGACATTCCTGCACAGTCACATTCAACACATCATCTACATCGTCAAGGAGAATCGCACTTTCGACCAGATCCTCGGCGACCTGACCAATGGAGCCAACGCCGATCCGGACTATACCCAATTCCCGGCCGTAGTAACGCCGAATTTCCACGCTCTTGCCACCAACTTTGTGACCTTCGACAACTTCGACGACAGCTCGATGGTGAGCATGGACGGCTGGCAATGGTCGACCGCGGCGCGCGCTCACGATATCAACGAGAAGTGCGTCACGGTTAACTACGGCAAAGGTGGCTGCAATTACGACAGCGAAGGCACGGCCCGCAACATTAATGTTGCGATCACCGGCGTTCCAGCTCGTATGAAAGAGCAACCGATTTATCCGCCCGATCCGAATCTGCTGCCCGGGAACGCCAACGAAGTTGAAGCCGACGGTCCCACGGGCGAAGAAGGCGCGGGCTATATCTGGGATGCCGCTCTCGCCGCTAATCTCACGGTTCGCAACTACGGCTTTTACACCGATCTGGGCGCTTTGGATGTACGCGAAGACCTGGGCTTAATCAGTCCCACTCTTGCCTATCCTTGCGCCACGAAGCCTAAGACACAGGTGGAGTGGCCGGCGAAGAAGGAACTGCTCAAACTCAGCGATCTCTGCTTCTGGCCCTTCGATCAGAGCTACCCCGACTTCTTCCGCTACAAGGAGTGGGAGCGGGAATTCGACAAGCAGGTTAAGAGCAACAAATTCCCCAATCTGGTTTTGCTGCGCTACGATCATGACCACTTTGGCGACTTCAGCACAGCCAGTTTTGGCGTCAACACGCCCGAACTTCAGATGGCCGATGACGATTACGCGGTAGGACTGACGGTGGATAAGATCGCCCACAGCCCCTACGCCAACAACACGCTCATCTTCGTGATCGAGGATGATCCGCAGGATGGCGCCGACCACGTCAGCGGCGACCGCAGTCTTGCCTTCATCGTTGGCCCCTATGTGGCACAGAACGCGGTTGTCTCTAACCCCTACTCCACGGTGAGCATGCTCCGGACGATCGAAGAAATCCTGGGCGTATCGCAACTGAGCGTGCATGATGCCGGTGTGCCGCCCATGACCGCCGCTTTCAACACAAGCCAGGCGTCGTGGACTTATTCCGCGGTTCCGTCCCAGTTCCTCTACAGCACTCAACTCCCCATCCTGAACAAGTCCGTTCAGAAGGGTCCGATCCCACAAACCACGCATGACGCAGCCTGGTGGGAAGCGAAAACCCAAGGGATGGACTTCAGCCAGGAAGACCGCATCCCGACCGAGAAATTCAACCGCATTCTCTGGGAAGGAATGATGGGCGGCAAGCCGTATCCCGCGTTGAAGCCTGCCACCAGACCGCAACCCGACGCGGACGAAGCCAGCAAGACCGGCTCCGAATAACCTCAGAAGCTGAACTTCCGCAAGTACCCGGCTGTCCGTTACTAATGCGGACAGCCGGGAACATCTTTTTAGAATTCATTCAGACTAGAAAGTGTGGCGCGGGCGCCCACGCCCGCGAAAAGCCGATTGCTCCTTCACTGAGAGCCGGGAGTCACATTGGCGCGCCGCACGCAAGCCGCATTCGAGGAAAAATAAAGGAGAAAAATAAAAAGGACAGCCCGGAGCCCCCCAAGGCCGTCCCAATAAACCCTCCCGGTTAGAAGGGCAACTGCCGCCACGATAACGATCAGAGATTGCGCCAGTATTGCAGTTTCGTGAAACTCCGATGAATTCGATAAGATAGAAAGAAAGAGGAAATGAGGACCCGATGACCCGCAAAACCGACGAATCCCGCAAGCTGCAAAAGCGCGCCGAGCAGTTAATTCCCGGAGGCGTAAACTCCCCGGTCCGCGCCTTCCGCAGCGTGGGATGCGATCCGCTCTACATAGTCCGCGGCCGGGGCGCGCACATCTGGGATGCCGACGGCAACGAATATGTCGACTACATCGGGTCGTGGGGTCCGCTAATCCTGGGCCATGCGGCGCCCAAGGTCATCGAAGCGGTGATCGCTGCCGCGCGCAACGGCACCAGCTTTGGAGCCTCCACTCCTACCGAAGCCGATCTCGCCGAGCTAGTGATTGACGCCTTCCCGCACATGCAAAAAGTTCGCTTTGTCAATTCGGGAACCGAAGCCACCATGTCGGCGATTCGCCTGGCGCGCGCTTATACAAAACGAAAATACATTGTTAAGTTTGAGGGCTGCTATCACGGACACGCCGACGCGCTTTTGGTAAAAGCTGGATCGGGCGTCGCCACGCTCGGCATTCCAGGGTCCGCCGGAGTTCCCGAAGAATTCACCCAGTTCACCTTGGCGCTGCCCTACAACGACCCGAGCGCCATCGAGCAAGCCTTCGAGAAATTTAAGCACCAGATCGCCTGCGTAATCGTGGAGCCCGTAGTCGGCAACATGGGATGCGTGCCTCCAGCGCGCGGTTACCTCGAAGCTCTGCGCGCCATCACCACGCGGGATAGAGCTCTGCTGATTTTTGACGAGGTCATGACCGGCTTTCGCCTCGCCTACGGCGGAGCGCAGGAACTCTACGGCATTCAGCCCGATCTAACCACCATGGGCAAAATCATCGGCGGAGGCTTGCCGGTAGGCGCCTACGGAGGCCCCAGCGAAATCATGGATCTGATCGCCCCGCTCGGTCCCGTCTATCAAGCCGGAACGCTCTCCGGCAATCCGCTGGCAATGGCCGCAGGTTATGCAACACTAAGCCATTTGCGCGAGCACAAAGACATCTACGCCAAACTAGACAAGCAATCCGCCGCAGTCGTAGCCGAAGTGGCCGCCGCCGCCCAGGACGCGGGCGTAACCATGTGCCACAACCGTGTCGGCTCGATGTTTACCTGGTTCTTCGCTAAGGGTCCAGTCACGGACTGGACGTCCGCCGCTAAATCTGACACAGAAGCCTTCGCCCGTTTCTTCCGAGCGATGCTCGAGAACGGCATCTACCTGCCGCCGTCGCAGTACGAAGCAGCCTTCATGGGAGCAGCCCACACCGACGCAGACGTGCGGCAAACCATCGCGGCAGCCAAACAGGCGTTCGCGGCCGTGCATGCGTGATCAGGTTTACGGTCGCAACAAGCAGAGTATCGCTACGGCAGGATCGCCGGCGCGAGACCCAGCACGAAGCCCGTCCTCTGCGCGGCCACACCGGCCGGTAGCTGATCCTCAGTAAGCCCTGTTCCCGCAAAGCGGCGATAGCTACCGGCCTCTCCGGCACTACCAACTTGCACGAATTCCACCGATAGTGGCGCGTCAGGAATGCGCGCCCCGAACCAGTGCGGGTCGTCGCGTTGTGCCCATGTGACCAGAGCCAGCACCGCACCTTCGGGATACGCCGGGCTTCCCGATCCGCTGGCGGAAGCATCCCTACGCGCTCGCACCGCACCCATCGCCGCGTCATTGCCATAGAGGGTCGCCATCGATTTGTTCCGAGGATCCACATACATCGTGATCGCGCTCCAGCCGAGGGTTTGATAGGGCAAGCTCGCCGGGAGGTTTGCGGCATTGTTGTTCACGATCTCGTTACCGGCAACCTTGGCCGGTGTAATCGGCAGCGTATAGACGGAATCGTTACCGCGCACCGGCAGGTGGCAGCCGGTGCACTCGCTTACAAAATGAGCATCCTCTCCGTAGGGCTTCAGATCGAGGCCGCGCCAGCGGCCCCATCCCCAGCCATCGGTGTCTTGGTAGCGCCGGGAATCCTTTGACATCAGCTCCACCTGAACGAACTTGCCGGTATGCACCAGGCCATCCGCGCCGAGTTCCTGCTGCCAGGCAATCTTGGCCAAGCGCGCTCCATCGGGCCACGGCGAAATATTGCCCGATTGTGCCGCCTTGGCCGCAATGTCGTTGCCGAGAATGAATCGGAAAGTGTAGTTGTCGCCGCGATCCGTGAAGCTGATAGGCTTCCAGGTCTCGAAGGCCGGATCGAATGGAAATGCATCAGGCTCCGGCTGCACCGCTGCGAGGGAGACAGGCGCGGCAGTCATGGCATCTCCGTTGGCCGGCACTGTGGCGGCCTGACTTGGGATCGCCGTCCACGGAGCGAGATAATCCTTCAGGGTCGCCAGTTCTTCTGGAGTTACTTTCGCGTCCGGATGAACTTGCGTGAACCTCGGCAGCGGCATCGCGCCCAGCTGGATCATCGCCACACCTTCGTAGAGCATCCCCTTCTGTGCGGCGGGGGGCTTGGAGCCCAGGGTCGAGAAGTTGAGGTGCTCGCGCGCGGTCAGGATGTCGTGCCGCACCAGCCAGTATGCGGGTACGATCTGGTCGAACCACGCGAGCCGGCGTTGGTCCGAGTGGCAGCTATAGCAATCTTTTTCCAGGACGTGCTTGACACTAGGTGATGCCTGCAGTTCGGCGGTCGGCGGCTTGACGGGAATGCTCGGTCGTACCACCTGCAGCAACGCGAAGACGAACACTCCCGCTACGATCAGTTTGCCGGTCGTCCTTTTGCCAATCGTCCTCATTGAAATTGAATGCTCCATCTATCGGTTCATGAGGGGCTGATCCGCACCACCGCATGGAAGCAGCCACTCACGCGTCGGGTTTATTTCCAGGTGGTCGATCACGAACACCATAACCTTTAGAGTAATTCTGCTGCAGGGCAGTTGCAGTCAAAATTGTCCATCTCCTCTGGCGTATAAGGGCCGGGTGGAAATACCGTAAACTAGGGATGGTTTCCTCAGCGCTCATGTGGCATCTTTAACGTAGTCTCGCGCCAGGTTTTGAAGGTTCGCAGAGAAAGAGCCATGAACGTGCCGCCCACAAGAGTCTTGCTGCTCGCGATTGCGGCGTATATTTGTTCCGGCGTCGCGTTATGGGCGCAGGCTCCCAATTCCCAAACCGACGCGGCGAACACAAACTGGACGTCCACCACCGAATCGCGCAGCGGCGACGCCGATCCGACTCGCACCGTCGAAAGTCACTCGCAGAGCGGCAATCGCACCCTCGACAAGCAATCCGTCGAGCGCCGCGGCGACGACGGAGGTTTCGCACCTTATCAGGACATCGAAAAGGAAACGGTGCAAGTAGACGCTGACACGGTGCGCACCACCACGCGCACCTTTACCCGCGATGCCGATGGGGCGAAGCAATTGGTCGAGGTGGTCCGAGAAGAAAAACATACGGCCGGAACTGACTCGACTGTCGTACGCTCAACCTCCGATCCCGACGTCAACGGCAATCTACAGGTGATTCGCCGGCAGACAGAGCAGACAACCAAGACCAGTCCAAATGTCGAGGAGATCAAAACCACGGTGCAACTCCCCGATCTGAACGGCGGTCTCGCTGCCGCCGTGAAGGTCGAAGAGCGCCGCGAGCAAGGGGCGAATGGCGCGGTGGAATCCCAAAAAACAACTCTGCTGCCCGATGGCGCCGGCAACTGGCAAGTTGGCGAAATCCGGCGAACCACGATTGCGCAAGAAGGGGACCACCGCACCACCGACGAGCGAGTCTTCCTGCCTGACTCGGAAGGCAAGATCGGCGAAGTTTCTCATACCATAACCAACGCCACGGAAAGCGCGCCAGGAGAAAAGCGCGACATGGTACAAACCTATTCGATTGATATCCCAGGCGCAGTTCCGGACGGACGCCTGCACCTGGTGGAACGCGATATCACCGCCCAGCAAACTAGCGCGGCCGGCCAGCAAGTCACCCAGCAGCAAGTGGAACAGGCGAACCCCGGCGATCCCGGCTCCGGTCTGCAGGTTGTTACTGTCACCATTGACACGGTGCGTCCGGGTGCCTCCGGAGCGCAGGCCACGCGCACCATTCAGGCGCGCGATGCCAATGGAGGTCTTCCCGTGATTTCCGTGGACACCACAAAGTCCGACAATCTTCACGCCATTCAGGTCCAGATTGCGCCCTCCGACGCGCCGAAGAAAGAGACGAAGTAGGAAGGCCTCCCGAGGAGGCGCAATTCCTCGCAGGCAATTCCTCGCAACCCTGGATTTGATTTAAGCTTCTACATGCGGTCGACTGCATGACACAACTCTATCCACTCCTGATGTCGCCCGCGTTTGACCCGCGTCCGTGGGGGACGCTTGATCTTTCTGCGATCTATCCTAACCACAAATTCAACGAACGGATTGGAGAAGCCTGGCTCACTGGCGACAACTGTTTGGCCGCGAACGGGCCGCTGGCCAAACGTTCGCTGGCGGACTTGAGCAAAGAGTTCGGAGTTGAGCTGGTGGGCACGGCGGCGCGCGATCCGCAGTGTTTTCCGCTGCTGCTGAAGTTTCTGTTTCCCGAGGAGAAACTTTCTGTGCAGGTGCACCCCGACGACGACGACGCGCAGCGCTTCGGCGAGCCCTGGGGCAAAACCGAATGCTGGTATGTGGCTCACGCTAAACCAGGAGCGCAGGTCGCACTCGGCTTGAAGACCGGCGTCACGGTCGCTCAGTTCGAGCAATCCATCCATGAGAAGCGCGCCGAAGAGCTGCTTAACTGGATCAACGTCTACCAGGGCGAAATGATTTATGTAACGGGTGGAACCGTGCATACGCTCGGGCCCGGCTCCGTCATCGTGGAGACGCAGCAGCAGTCCGATACCACGTATCGTCTCTACGACTACGGACGGCCGCGGCCGCTGCATCTGGAGCGCGGCTTGGCTTCGGTCAAGGAGCGCACTGCCTCCGGCAAAGTGATTCGCCCTGCACCGGTTGGCATACATGGTGGTAAAAGCCGCCAGTCGTCGATGATTGCCGCACCTTACTTCACCGTGGACCTGTTCGAACTGAAAGAGCCGCACGAGTTCTCGACTTCTTCTTATGAAATCGGAGGCGATGCCGGGAAAACTTCTGTGCAGATTCTGGTCGCGCTCGAGGGCTGTGGAGTCGTCGAGGCGCAAGGGCGCGATCCGGTGACATTCGCCAAGGGCGATGCGGTTGTGATTCCCGCCAACTTGGGCAAGTTTGGGGTGCGGCCGCAGTGGGCGGTCGAGTTTCTGAAAGCCCGCGTACCCGACGTGTCCCTGGCTGAACCCGCTACTCGGCTGTGAAACCGATGCTGTCGGGGCCGTTGCTTGGAGGACACACATCTATGCCACAGGGAGAACTCCCTGAAGCAGCATTGGCGGAAATGACTGAGTTGGGGTCTTTCGACTCCACAAAATCATCGGCTTCGCCCGATGATTTTGTTCCGCTCAAGATGACAATGCCTTAAAGAGTGAAAGGTAAAGAATTGACAGACCGCTCAAGATGACAATGGCTTAAAGAGTGAAAGGTAGTCCGAACTGAGGCACAACCAAGTTAGGACACTACTGGTACTTGACATCCTCAGCCAACCGCCGCAAAATATCGGAAATTTGGGGAAACACCCGTTCCTCGCAATTGCTGAACCGACACACCTATGACGTTTAGTCAGTCTTCGCCGTCTCCTCAGAAGAAAGCTAGCCCTGAACAGTGCAAGCATCCTCGGGTACAGATCGTCTCGCGCGACGAGGAATCGGAATACGTGGAATGCCAGGAATGCGGCGACGTTTTCGAATCCAGCGAACTGAAAGACATGGCGATCGAGGAAAAAAAAGAGCCCGACGAGGAGTGAGGGGTCCATCCGCCGTCGTGTCGCCCGAGCCTGAAACATAATCGTCTGCCGGCTTGCGGCTGCCGTATTCTGAAATTGTGAACGCGAGAACCTGGAAGGCGTGGCTCGTTCCTGGCGGTTTGTTACTGGCGCTGGCGGCGACCCTCGTCAATAGTAATAGTTCTCTGTTGGCGCAGGTCGCGCCTTCACTCGCCTTTTATTATGTCGGCGTGTTTGTTGCCGGGTTGCTTCTTGCCTGGCGCTTCAATTCCAGCCGGGTTCTGTTTTCCCTGCTGGTGCTGCTGCTGACGCATCGCGCCGTCAATTTCTTTTCCGCGGGACAAACTGGATACGCCCTCACCGGCCCCGGATGCATGGCCGTGGCGCTTGCCGCTCTGCTGATCCCGCTCAACTTTATTGCGTTCGCTGCGATGCGCGAGCGCGGCCTTGTCATTGCCGGAATCGCGCCCCGCTTTGGATTGCTCTTCCTCGAATCGGTTGTCTTCGCCGTGCTTTGCCGGCCGGAAAATAGTCCCGCCAATCCGCATCAGCCGGGCGCGGCCGCAATTCCGTTTTGGATTCTACTGAGCTTCGTGATTGCCATCGCCCTGTTCGTTCGCCGCTTTTTTCAAACGCGCAAGCCGATTGAGCCGGGCTTTGTTTGGTGTCTTGGAGCGGTTTTCATGTGGCTGCAATTTGCTCCAGTCGGCAAGGTCTCGGATGCTTACGTCGCCACCGCTGCTTTGATACTTGCTGCCTCGCTGATCGAGACTTCCTACGTGCTTGCTTACCACGACGAACTTACCGGCATTCGCGGACGGCGCGCCTTCAACGAGTCGCTGCTTGCGCTCGACCAACAATATGCCATCGGCATTGTCGATATCGACCACTTCAAAAAGTTCAACGATACCTACGGACACGACGTCGGCGATCAGGTGCTGTGCATGGTGGCCAAGCGGCTGTCGCAGGTTGGCGGCGATGGACAGGCTTTCCGCTGCGGAGGAGAAGAGTTCGCCATCGTCTTCCGCAACACTTCCGCCAAGGAAGCCTTCGACCATCTGGATGCGTTGCGGCGGACGATTGAAAAGTCCGCGTTTCAGGTGCGCGGGTCGGATCGACGCGCCGCGCGCAATGCCGAGACTAGTGGCGAACTTCGAAAAGAACCTAGGAAAGATCTTCGGGCGAGTGAGTCGGATCGTCGTAAGTCTGCAAGAAAAAAAACTGGCGCTGCGAAATCTTACCCATCGGCCGACCGTTTAGCGGATCATCTATCGGTAACGGTCAGCATCGGCGTTGCCGAACCTTCCACGCGCTATCGCCAGCCTGAGCAGGTGATCCAGGCTGCCGACCAGGCTCTGTATCGCGCCAAGCACAAAGGACGGAACCGGGTAGAACTGGCTTCCACAGCGCCGCTGCGGCTGGCTGAAGGGAAGCGCGCTGAGGCGTCTCGGCTGTGAGCCGGCGTTCGCGTCGCTTCACGCTGAGGAACAGTCTTCCGGTAAAAGTTGTAATCAGGCGTGGCTGCTGGAGAACTCCTTCCGTCGAAATTCGCAAAAATAACTGACACACGTCTTCCATCTGCTTTTGACAAGAGACCAATCCCTCTTTATAGTGCCGGGACATGGACGGAACTCTCTTCTGCAATAAGTGCGGTGCGCAGAATGCCGCGGGCGCTCAGTTCTGTAACCGCTGTGGAACGCCCACGAGCCCAACTGGCGGCATCGCCCCAACCGCGGTGCCAGCGTCGAGTCCGGCAATCCCGTATACCACCTCGCCCGCTGCACATCCGCCAATGACCGGGGTTGGATACGGAGGATTCTGGATTCGGGTGGTTGCGGCCATTATCGACGCCATTCTTGTGCGCGTGGTGGTGTCTCCGATTCACTTGGTTTTCGGTGGCCTCGGGCTGGCGGGAATGATGAGCGGGATTCATCCTCTTGGCCTTGCTATTTTGGGCGGTGGGGTTACGTTTATCGCAACGCTTTTTGGTTCCTGGTTGTACGAGGCCTTCATGGAAAGCTCGTCATACCAGGCGACGCTCGGCAAGATGATCTTTGGGATGAAAGTTACCGATCTCAACGGCAACCGAATTTCGTTCGAACGCGCGACGGGAAGACACTTTGCGAAGTGGATCTCCGCAATGATTCTGTTCATCGGCTACATCATGGTCGGATTCACGGAGCGCAAACAGGGACTGCACGATCTGCTGGCCGGGACGCTGGTGCGGCGCACGTAGTCGGCGTCTCATCTCCTAGAGAAGCGGCTTGCCGTCTCTCGGCACCATCGGCGCTGCTTGAGACGGGGCAAGCCCCGTCTCTACGGAAACGGCTGCTGACCCGCTTCGACTGCATTCCCCGGGTTACACTAACCTCTGATGGCCTCCTCCGTTTCACGCCTGCGGCACTGGTTCGCTTTCGTCGCGATTCTGATGATTGCTACGGTCGCGGGGATGTACTTCTACGCGCAATGGAGTTTGCGCAAGGCCGTGCGCACGCTTCCGGCGAAACTTGGCTTGGACATTCAGCAGACCGCCGAGGGCTTCTCCATCTCCAAATCCACCGAGGGGCGCACTCAGTTTACGATCAGCGCTTCCAAGGCAGTGCAATTCAAGGCAGGTGGACTGGCGGATCTGCACAACGTCAAGATCGTCATTTACGGCAAGGACGGCAGCCGCTTCGACCGTGTCATGGGGGATGACTTCGAGTACGATCCCGTGTCGGGCAACGTGACCGCGAAGGGCAGAGTGCTGATTGACCTGGAAGCGAATCCCGAGGGCATTCGGCATTCGGACCAGTCGCCTCCCGAGAAAACTAGAACACCTCTTCATCTGGAAACCGACGGGCTCGTTTTTAACAAGAATACTGGGGATGCTTCCGCCACGGGCAAGGTTGAATTTCAGACGCCGCAGGCATCTGGGTCCGCGGTGGGTGTTCACTACGTGGCCAACACGGGCAACATGAACCTGCTGTCGGCAGTTGTGATGACCGTCAATCGGCCGCAACCAGTCCATCTGAATGCGGATCATGGCGTGATTACGAAACAGCCGCATCAGGTCGTTCTCACCACCGTACACATGACGCGGGAGCAGCAGGAGGCATGGTCGGACGTCGCGACGTTCTTTCTGCGGGAAGACGACACGGTGGACCACATTGTTGCCGAGGGCGATGTGCGGAGCGAGATTCATGGCGGGGCGTCATCCAACTCGGAAACGCGCGAACGTTCCGATCATGCCGAATTGTTTTTGACTGGCTCGCGGAATCTACTCACCACGGCCATTCTCACGGGTAACGTGCAGCTTGATTCTCTGGGGGGACAACCGGCCAACGCTACCGCCGGGCAGGCAACGCTCCACTTTGCTGGAAGCGCGGCCGGGCAGCAACTGTTGGAGACGGTTCATGCCGAAGACGGCGTGCGGTTGACGCAGAAGAACAGCCGGAGCGGGACTCTGGTTGCGGTGGCGCCGCCAGGGTCATCTTCTGCATTCCCCTCCACCGCGTTACCCTCCACAATCTCATCCTCATCTTCGTCGATGCCGGCGAAAAAAAGTACGCAGGATGTCGAAATGACCGCCCCGGTAATGGACTTTATCGTGAAAGACGGACGTCTGCTGGAGCGTGCTGAAACTAGCGGGCCGCCGCAGATCATCATTACGCAGCCGGACGCAAACCAGAAGACGGTGGTTACCGCAGCCAAGTTCACGGCGAAATTCACGGAGCAGAATCGCCTCGCCACGCTGCATGGAGAACCAGACGCGAAAATTGTCAGCAGCTTGATACAAGCGAGCAAGATTGACCGAGGTAAGATTGACCCGGGCAAGGCTGGGGTCGTTAAGGCGGGCGCGTCGGGACAGATGGATCGCGTGTCGACCAGCCGGATGCTGGATGTCACCTTTTTTCCAGAAGGCGGCGTGCGGTCGATCACACAAACCGGTGCTTTCGACTACCTCGACGGCACGGAAAAGGCTTGGGCGCAGCGCGCTGAGTACACGACGGCCGATCAAATGGTGGTGCTGAACGGATCGCCCCGGGTGGTGGATGGCGGCATGACGACGACGGCCCAGACGGTTCGCATTAACCGGGCCACCGGTGACGCCCTCGCGGAGGGCAACGTCAAGAGCACGTACTCGGATCTACAGGCGCAACCGGATGGCGCCATGCTTGCTTCTTCCGATCCGATCCACGTAACCAGCCGCAGCATGACGGCAAATCGTTCTTCGGCGATTGCGGTATATACGGGCGATGCCCGCTTGTGGCAGGACGCAAATATAGTGGAAGCTCCCACGCTGCAATTCGATCGCGACCACCGGTCTCTGATTGCTCAGGGGGATACCGGTGTGGGCACGGAGAAGAGCACTGCTCCCACAAAATCCCTGGGTCAACCGGTTTCGACCGTACTGGTGCAGGTGGATAAGACGGGGAAGGTGACCCCGGTTCACATCACATCCGCGCGTTTGCACTACACCGATCTTGACCGGAAAGTTTTCCTGGATGGCGGAGTGACTGCCAAAGAGGAGGATGCGACCATCACGGCACGGCAGATGACGGTATTTCTGCTGCCACGGAGCCAGTCGAAAACAGGAACGTCCAACCTGGCAAGTCCCGGCCAAGTGGACCGAATTATCGCCGAAGACAGGGTGGTGATTACGCAGCCGACGCGTCATGCGAGTGGCGACCGATTGGTGTACACCTCGGCGGACGACAGGTACGTCCTGACGGGCGGACCATTGAGCGGGCCGCCTAGCATTTTTGATGCCGAACACGGGAAAACCACGGGCGATTCGTTGACTTTCTACAGACACGATGATAGGGTGCTCGTGGATGGAAGGGAAACGTCCCCGGCGGTTACGTGGACGCAAGTGGCACGATAAATGCATACGCTGGCCACCGATGAAATTGGCAAAACCTATCGTCGCCGGCAGGTAGTAAGTGGAGTTAGTCTTCAGGTTCTGCAAGGCGAAGTGGTGGGCCTTCTCGGACCAAACGGTGCCGGAAAGACCACTTCTTTCTACGCAATCGTAGGTCTCGTCCCCCCCGACACTGGCAGAGTGTTGTACGACGATGAAGATATCACTAGCGTTCCCATGTACTTACGGGCGCGCCAGTACGGGATCAGTTACCTTCCACAAGAAGCTTCGGTTTTTCGCAAACTGACGGTCGAGGAGAACATCCTGGCCGTGCTTGAGGTGCAGCCTATTTCCTGGCATGAGCGCCGGGAAAAGGCGGAGAAGTTGATTGACCAGCTAGGACTGGAGCATATTCGGCAGAATCGCGGGTATGCGCTATCGGGCGGCGAACGGCGGCGGGTAGAAATCGCGCGCTCGCTATGCATCAGTCCCACGTTTATTTTGCTCGACGAGCCGTTTTCAGGTATCGACCCGATTGCAGTTTTGGATCTACAGAAGATCATCTCAGATCTGCGGGCGAGTGGCATTGGCATTCTGATCACGGATCACAACGTCCGTGAGACGTTGTCGGTAACGGACCGGGCTTACATCATTAATGAGGGGCGAATTTTCCGTTCCGGTACGCCAGAGGAATTGGGTAGTGATCCGGAGGTGCGGCGGGTTTATTTGGGGGAAAGCTTCTCATTGGTGTGAAGAAGTAGTGGTCAGTGGCCAGCGGTCGGTTGCCAGCAAATTCGGGTCAACTGATCACTAATCACTGACCACCGACCACTACTTCAAGTTACTAAGGCGTGGGCACATTGACCTTTCGTGACACCACGACTACCGCCGTGCATGAGAAGCTAAAATTTCCACAACCCGATGCACCTTACGTTGTTTTGCAGGGTGGGTGGGGAACCATAAATCAGTAGGGAGAAAATGGTGCTGCTGCAGCACAAACTGAACGTCAAGTTATCCCAGCGGCAGATTCTGACGCCGGGTCTCGTGCAAATGGTGTCGGTGCTCGCGCTCAATAAGCTCGAACTCAGGGACATGATCAATGCCGAGATGGTCGAGAACCCTGTGCTGGAGGAACTGGAAGACGCCGTCCCATTGCTCGATGATGTTGGGCGGCAAGAGGAAGAACGGGACCGGTTAGCCGCCAAGGCAACCACTCCGGAAGAAGGCCCGCCGACGATCGCGGATGAGAAGAAGGATCCGTTCGAGGAGATCGATTTTGGGTCATTCTTCCAGGACTATCTTGACCCCGGCTATCGCAGCTCGGGGGAAATGGAAGAGATCGAAAAGCCTTCGTTCGAGAATTTCCTATCGAAGCCGGGGAATCTAAGCGACCACCTGCTATGGCAACTGGGCGCGATTTCTGTGCGGCTGGCGGTGCATCAGGCCGCCCAGCAAGTCATCGGAAACTTGAACGAAGAAGGATACTTGATTGCCAGTGACGAAGAACTGCTGGGAATCGCTCCGGTAGCCGCACCCGAGGCAGATGTCGAGGTGGCGGCCAAGATCGTTGGCGAAGCCGAAGCGCTAGGGCTCGCCGTCGCAGTGACTCCGCCAGAAGGCTCTAGCTCTGATCTGGATGGATCTGACCTTCATCTCTCTGTTTCCGAAGCGGACTTGGCTCTCAACGACTCCGGTCATGCGTCATTGATGACGGAGAACGACGGAGCCGACTCTTTGGCTGCGGCGGATGAGGCAGATTATGCGATGCCGGATGTTCATCCCGAAGTAGCAGCCGAGGTTCACGCGACCCAGGTTCACTCGACCGAGGCTCAGGCAACCCAGGTTCAGGCAACCGAGGTTCAGGCAACCGAGGTTCAGGCAACTGAGATTCCGCTGACTGCGGCCAGCCACGGAACCAGCACGGGAGCAGCGGCGGCGCCAGCCCGGATTTCAGATGTGAATTTTACGGTCGCCGATCTGCACGAAGCACTGGAAGTTGTGCGCCAGTTCGATCCGTCAGGCATCGCCTGCCGCGATCTGCGGGAATGCCTGCTCTACCAGTTGCGCTACCATCTGGAGCAGTTGCAACTGCACCGCAACGGCAATGCCCTGCCCGAGCAAGTGGTGCACGATGCGATGGCGGTCGTCGATCAGCATTTGAAAGCGGTGACGCTGAAGCAGTTCAAGGAAATTGCGCGCGCCATCGGACGTCCCGTGGAAGCGGTGCAAACGGCGCTCGATTATGTGCGGACGCTCGACCCCCGGCCGGGCTTGCGGTACAACAAAGTTCCGGCGCGGCTGATCGAGCCGGATGTTGCTTTTGTGAAGCACGGCGACGAGTGGCTGGTCATCATGAATGACGAGGACATGCCGCAGTTGCGCTTGAATCCTGCGTACAAACGACTGCTGACCCGCGACGGCAATGACCGCGACACGCGCAACTATGTCAAGGATCGCTACAAGTCTGCCATTCAGCTCATCAAGAACATCGAACAACGCAAGCAGACGATCGCCAAGGTCTGCTACTCGATCGTGGCGCGGCAGCAGGATTTTCTGGAGCGCGGAATCGATCAGCTGAAGCCGATGATGATCAAGGAAGTGGCGGAGGAGATCGGCGTGCATCCTTCGACGGTGAGCCGCGCGGTCGCCAACAAGTACGTCCACACACCGCAGGGCGTATTCGAATTGCGCTATTTCTTCTCGGAGAGCGTGCAGGGACCCGAGGGCGGCGGCACTTCGCTCTTGATTTTGAAACGCCGCGTCAAGAAGTTGATCGAGGAAGAAGACCCCAGCCGGCCGCTGACCGACGAACAAATCACCCGCATCCTGCAGTCGCAAGGCATCCAGGTGACTCGCCGTACCGTGGCGAAATACCGGGAAGATATGAAAATTCCGAGCACGCATCAAAGAAGAGTTAAGAAGTGAAGTCAGAAGTCAGAAGTCAAATTGCAGAAGTAAGAGCGATCGTGGCAAAGTGGGCCTTTACTTCTGCAATTTGACTTCTGACTTCTGACTTTTTGCATTTCGACTCCCATCTCACTGGAGAGTGCAATGAACGTGGAATTTACCGCGAGAAAATATGAAATTACTCCTATCGTCCGCAAGGAAGTTGAAACCGGCCTCAATAAGATCCGCAAGATTCTGGGCGACCGCTTCGAGACCAAGGTGATTCTGGCCGTCGAAAAACGCCGTCACAAAGCTGAAATCACCATCAACCCGCCGAACGGTCCGATTGTGGGTCTGGCCCAAACCACCGATATGATGTCGGCCGTGAATGAAGCGCTCGACCATCTCCAGAAGCAGGCGCTCAAATATAAAACCAAGTGGCTGAGTAAGAAGCGCAAGGCGGTCAAGAAGTTTGACGGCCAGTCGTTGGAAGACAACCTGGAAGCGGCGCTCGGATTGGCGGAGAGTGCTACCGTTTCCGTTCTCGTCCATAAATTTCCGTCGGTGGCACGGACCACGGAAGTGCATCTGGTGCACGCCAAGGACTCAGTGGCGCTTCGTCCGATGACGCTGGAAGAAGCGATCAAAGAGGCGCACTTTCGCGACAAAGATGTTTTTGTATTCCGCGACCCTCAGGGGATCCTGATGGTGCTTCACCGCACGCGCGACGGCAAGATGGAGTTGATCGAAGCGCCGTAGAGAAATTGCAGAAGTTAGAGGTCAGATTGCAGAAGTAAAAGGTATTTGGTCCTTACCTCTGCAATCTGACCTCTGACCTTGCTTTTCTCAGACGCCGCTGGTTGCTTCTTGGGCCCACTGCAGCGCCTGAAACCATGTGGAGGCGACTTCTTCATCTTTCAAGTGCAATTGTTTCGCAAGCTCGCTCGATTGCTCCCATTCGCCCGACTCCTGGGCCAGCATGAGTTGGTACAGGGGCCGGAGGCTGCTTATCTGGCCGAGTAGCGCCGCCTTGGTTTCTTGCTCCACTGGCAGTTGTTTGAGGAGCACGTCCATACTGACCTCAAGAATGGCGTCCATGATGGAAAGCAGCCCCATCAGGAACAAATCGGAATTGGATCCAATTCGATCGGAGAGCAGTTCGCAAAAACGGGCACGTGCCAACCCCATGAGCACCAGTTCGCTGCACGCTTGCTCGGCTGCGCCCACCGTGACCACGAGCCGAATCCAACGCCGCAGTTCTCGCTCTCCGAGAACGGCGATGGCGTGCCGAATCGACTTGATTTCCAGGGCAAATCCAAAGACCGGGGAATTCAGATAGCGAAGCAGGCGGTAAGAAATCGAGGCTTCCTGCTTGAGCATCTTTTCCAGCTCACGCATGTCGAGTTCTCTGCGGGAGACCATTTCGAGGAGGCGCATGTAGTGCAATCGGCTGGCAGGAACTTCGCGGCCCATGACGAGTTCGGGCCGGCAAAAAAAATAACCCTGAAAATAAGCAAATCCCATGTCTCGGGTCTGCTGAAATTCGAGGGGTGTTTCGACTTTTTCCGCCAGCATCTTGCACTTCGCAGACCCAAAGCGGCGCATCATGCCAGCCCGTTCTGCCGGCGCTGTTGCGCGGATATCGACTTTTATGATGTCGGCAAACTCGCAAAGCGGTATGCGCGGATCGTTGGCAGCAAAGTCGTCGAGCGCGATGCGGTAGCCAAACGACTTCAGCCGCTTGCAGGCGGCGATCACCCGGTCCCCGGGTTCGACCGTCTCCAGAATCTCGGCCACGGTCTGGTTCGGCGGGAGTAACGTAATCAGGTCCTTCAACAGGACTTCACGGGTGCAGTTCACGAAGGCGAGCCGGTTGTCGCACAGCATGCTCATACCAAGAAGCAGAGAGGTATCGAGGGTAGAGCGGGCGGCGAGTTCCGGATCGGCATTGAAGTAATTTTCGACACCGTTTCGAAAAAGGAGTTCGTATCCGAATACCCTTTGCGCACGATCAAAAATTGGTTGGCGGGCAACGAACCGTTGTCCCGGCAGCGCGAGAGCGTTCGATGCGTTTTTTTGTCTGGTGGGAGCGGGTTGCACTCTTCTTACATCGGCGCAGGCGTGGCGAAACTTCAGGCTAACCCCGGCATTGTAGTTGTCTGGAAAATCGAGGATGCGAGGGTGCGGAGAAGGGAGCGTTTTGAGAGAGGTTCGTGCCGCCGATAGCAGGGACGCCCCTGAGCAGCGGCCCCTAGCCCACTTTGGTAATGTGCAGCTGTGGAAAACTTAGGCGTCCCCCCTTGCGCAGTCGGCGGTTTCGCGAGTAACATCTAAGCTGTTCCCAATGGCCATGCTTCCAGGCTGGCCCGTTTGCGCCAAGTGAGACTCCAGGCGCCCAGTTGAATCTGATAGTTTGAGCCTGACAGTTTGGACATCGATACTTTGAATATCGTTCTCGAGTAGCATCCAGCCGATGTGGGGTTTGGTCTGCCGGTAACCGATTTATACAGCGCGCCACACGCAGTGAGTTAATGCGATGCGAGCGAGGTTTCGCGTGTCGGCGGCAAGCAAGACAAGTCAATCGGGTCTGGCGATTCGGGCCTGGATTAACTTCTGGGGATTTAACTTCTAAAGATTAACAAGAGAAAAAAGTATGAATGCAGGACCCGGACACTCCTCCGCAGGCGGAGGGAAACACAAACGGCGCCGTGGACGGCGTCCGCCAAGACGAGGCGCGGGCGGCGCGATGGGCCGCGAGCGCGGGGAGCACCAAGGCATTTTTACCGCTCCCATGGACCACAGCTACCGCGCCAACATGGGCGACGGCAACGGCAACCAGGGTAGAGGACCGCGCCGGCCCGGTTTTTCCGCGTCTTATCCGGTGCTCGACCCTGAGCCTCTGCCCGCTCCACGAGACGATGCCGCTTCGCGCGTTTTCGCTTTTGTCGAAGACCTGTTCTTCCTGAGCAAGATTCAGGCCACGGGGCAAAAGATGAACGTGAAGGTGGAGTTCGTCAAGAACGAGAAAGAACTCACCGAGCGGATGAAGAACAACGGGGAAGAAAAGCCTTCGCTGATTATCTTCGACTTGAATAATGCCAATGCCAAGCCTTTGACGCTGATCCCGAAACTGAAGAGCAAGTTGAAGAAGGGGACGTCGATCATTGGGTTCCTCTCCCACGTGCAGGGAGACCTGAAGCAGAAAGCGCATGACGTAGGCTGCGACATGGTGTTGCCACGGTCGGCATTTTCGCAGAACCTGCCGCAGTTGCTGCGCCGGCATGGCGCCATCGAGGCCGAATCCGGGGCTGCCGACTAGATTGCAGAAGTCAGAGGTCAGATTGCAGAGGGTAACACCCGTCGTACTGCTTCCACTCATAAGGGTTTCGTCTCTGAAATCTGACCTCTGACTTCTGCAATCCCCTGATACAATTTCGCCGTGTTCCCTCAGAAGATTCTGATCACGGCAGCGGCGCTGGCCATCGCCGCGCTCGCTTCCGCTCAGCAACCCACAGTCAAACCGCAGCAGCCGCAGGTTAAAGTCAACCTTCTCAACGTATGCGCGCCGTCGGGCGACGAACAGAAAGAGCTATCTTCGGCGCTGGCGAAGATACCTGGCAAACCGGTATTCGGCGCTGACTACGAGGTTGCGCGCGGGCGTTCCACCCTCGATCAGAACACTCCCATCCCCGGCATGGGTTCGTTACCTCTCGGTGCGGCTGCGACTGCCGATTGGGTCAGGATTCGGCGCGAGTTTCCCAGCGCCGCCCTGTTCAGTAACGTGCAATACTCCTTCAGCGTGGATTCGAAGGATATGGTGGAGACGCTCGTCCTGCGCGTGCGCGACCCCAAGCCCAACGACTTGATGGAGGTTTCGGTCGAGGACAATGCTTCCGCAGTCGCTTCGGCGAGCGCGATGTTATCTACCAGTACACCGGTTTCGCGAGTCAAACTTGAGCGCTTCGGCAAGGCGTCGGTGGTGCTGGCGCGATGTGGGGGAGAAGACGGAAATCCAACGACGGATCAGAGCGCGTACGAACCGATCTTCCGCGCTGCTTCGTCGATCATGGAGCGTTATCGCGATGCTCTGGGCGCGCGAAAAATGGTGCCCGGGGAACTGGCCAGGCTGGGAGTAAAAAGCTCAGCCGCGAATTCGGCCAAAGCTGGCGCCGTCGGCAAGAAGAACCCATAGCAGGCTGACGAAACCCGACTGAAGCGAAATTTGTTTTTCCGAATCTATCTAGTGTTCTAGTGACGCGCTTCTACCTTTATGGATATACGCAATGTTGTGATCATGGGCTCGGGATGCGCCGGTCACACCGCCGCCCTGTACAGCGCCCGCGCCAACCTCAAGCCGCTCGTGATCGAAGGCCATGAACCGGGCGGACAACTATCGATGACCACGCTGGTGGAAAATTTCCCCGGCTTTCCCGAGGGCATCCAGGGCCCGGAACTGATCGAGAACATGCGTAAGCAGGCCGAGCGTTTCGGCGCCGAATATCGCATCGGCCACCTGGTCAAAGCCGATCTGAGCAAACATCCGATCGAGTTGACGATCGGCAAAGAAACGATTCAGACCCGAACCCTGATCATCGCCAGTGGGGCGTCGGCGCGCTGGCTCGGACTGCCGAACGAGCACGCGCTGATTGGCCACGGTGTTTCTTCCTGCGCCACCTGCGATGGCTTCTTTTTTTCGGGCAAGGAAATCGCGGTAATCGGCGGCGGAGACTCGGCAATGGAGGAAGCGACATTTCTGACGCGCTTCGCGAGTAAAGTCACACTGATTCATCGTCGCGAGCAGTTTCGCGCGTCGAAGATCATGCTTGATCGCGCCCGCGCGAATCCCAAGATCGCATTTCTTACCGACACCGTAGTCGACGACGTTCTCGATATCGGCAAGAAAGAAGTCACCGGCCTGCGCCTGCGCAATCTAAAGAGCGGCGAAAGCTGGGAGTTTCCAGCCAGCGCAATGTTTCTTGGCATCGGCCACATTCCGAACGCCAAAATCTTCCAAGGCCAGCTCGACACCGATGCCGATGGGTACCTGGTCACGCAGAAGAACGTCTTCACGAAAGTGCCGGGCGTGTTCGCGTGCGGCGACGTGCAGGATCGCCGCTATCGGCAAGCGATCACCGCGGCTGGTTCCGGCTGCATGGCCGCACTCGAAGTAGAGAAATTTCTGGAAGAAGAAGGCCACTGACGGACGGCGCTAAAGCGATACCCTGATATGAAACTTAGTTTTTCAGCACGCTGTGAGCCGTCGAGAGCTCGCGAAAAAAGATCGCTCGATTGGAGCGTCTATGTGAGGACTGGCCTTCGGGTTGAAGGACTCAACGTCTCACAGGCAGTCCGCAGCACAAGGCGCGGGGCGTTCTTCCGGATTTTCATCAAGTACGGCACAGTACGCTTGGGATCGGCTTTTGCCGTCTCGCGCAATAGCCAACCCAAACCCTTCAGTACCATGTCGTCTTCTTCTTCGTTCTGCAGCAGTTGATTCGAAAGCTGCACGATTTGTTCAAAGAATTGCTGCTGGCGCGCTCCCCGGATTAGTGCCACACACGCCGCGCGCCGCCGCCATCGATTCGGCGATTTTGCCCACATGAAGACTTCGCGGCAGCGGGTGGGATTGGCGGCCATCATCGGCCCCAGCAGATCATGCACCAAGGCGTCGTGATCGGCCCAACTGGTGACGCGGTCGAGCCAGGAGGCAAAAAGCTGGAATTCGCCATCATCGTCGCTATTGCCATCGCCATCGCCAAAATGCTTCGTTTGATTCTCAAGCAGGAGAACAGCCATCACTTTTTCTTCGAGAACCTGGCCGGAGAAAAGATCGTCTGCGACCTGCACCGCGAAATCCAGTCCCCGCTCGCGCTCGATGCTGCGGCGGAAGCGCACTGCAAATTTTCTTAATTCGGCCGTGTACCAGCCGCGCGACGTGATGACTTCCTTGAAAAAGTGTTGGACGTCTTCCGAGTGCGGTGTCGACCCGCCATCCTTCAGCACGCGTCGAATGTGGTCCGCAATGTAGCTGGGCGTGGCCTTGCTGTTAGACACGATCTCCTCAAGTGAAAAGGACAACGACAACGAGCGTTTTTTACTGCGCGTGCGCTTGGAGTTGCTCATGATAATAGGAAGTGAGATGCGAATGCTGTGACCTAGTGTCACCGTTCACTGTGACTGCGGGCCGGCAGACTTCACGATTCTGTCATAAATCCAGAGCACCGCCGCCGTGGCGAGGCCGACTCCCGTCACGCTCCACCAGATCCGCGCCGGTTGATGCGTGACCTCTCCGAAATGGTGAACTAGCGTGCCGCCAAACCAGCCGCCGATCAGCGATCCAATTCCAATCGGCAAGAATGCGAACCCCATGTAAGTGCCCTGCTGCCCAGGAGGCGCGAGGCGCGAAATGTATTCGTAATACCGCGGAGACTGAATGATTTCGCCGAGCGCCAGCACAAACAGAGAAAGCACCGCGCCCCAGAGCGTAGGCCGCAGCGCGAGAATTACCCACGACAGCGAAGTGATCACCGTGCCCAAAATCACAGCCTGAAATGCCGGAATCCTGCGCGTCAAATAATTTACTGCCAGGGTAAGGCAGATCACGGTCAGGCCATCGGTTACCAGGATGATCTCAACGTCGGCCTGAGAATTGATATAGCCGTGAATGTATCCGGGCAAACTGATGTACTGCTGCCAGAACACCACCCAGTAGCCGGTGAAGAGTACAAGGAACCACATGAAGCGGCTAATTCCGGCGAGAACGAGAATCAGAAGACCGCACCAGATCCACCAAGGTACGCTGTGCCCGGGATAGACGAACAAACCCACGCGTAGTAACAAAGCGAACAGCAATACCGGCAAAACCAGGCGATAGTTGCCGACTACGATGCAGAAGTTCCGCGCGACGGTGGCGATTGACGGGGGAGGGGCATCTCCAGCTTTGCGCGGTTCGCGAAAAAAAATGATGACCACGAAGAACATCGCGAAGACGCTGACCGCAGCCACGCGGTAAACATTCTCGACACCGAGGTGGCGATGAGCCCATCCAGCGAACAAGGGGCCCAGCGCGCCGCCGATGTTCACCATCGTGTAGTAAATCGAGTAACCGATGGAGCGGACGTTCTCTTTGGAAGCCCTTGCCGTGGTCCCGACCACGCTAGGTTTCACCATCGAAATGCCAAGCGCAGGCAAAATCAGGATGCATCCGACAAACAATCCCAAAGGCACCGCGTTGCGCACCGGAGCCAGCCAGGGCGCGGCAATCGATCCGATGAGGAAATATGCGGCCGCGAGGATGAGGTAGGCCATCGAAAGTGCGCGGCGAAAACCCAGCCTGTCGGCGGCTGCTCCTCCAAAGATGGCTAGAAACCAGACCATGCCGCCGAATAAGCCGGTGAGCGTCCCGGTTTGCTCGGTCGAGAAATTCAGCTTCTCCTGCAGGTACAGGGCAAGGGAAGCGAACGCCCCATAGTAAGAAAGGCGCTCAAAGATTTCGGTAATGTTCGCGACCCAGAAGGGCCGTTCGAAGCCGGTACGGATTTCCTGCAAGCGTTCGGAAAAGGTCAATCGCTGCTCCTGGAGGATCGTGTGGAGCGGGCGCCCTCGCCCGCGCTCCGCCGCTAGATGCCAAGCCGTTCCCGTACTTCTGCAGCGGTCAGGCCGACAACTCGAATCACTTTATTCCGGCTGGTAAGGCCGGCTGCAATAGTAACGGAGGAACGCGATACCTTCAAAAGCTTTGCGAAAAATTCGATGCAGGCGGCATTGGCCTTGCCGTCGACGGGAGGCGCGTTAAGCGCAACTTTGAGCGCGTCGCCGACCTTGCCGGTGATGGCATTCTTTTTTGCGCGCGGGTGGACTTTGACCGCGAACATTGCTCCGTTAGGCGAATTTTGTATTGCTGCCATAGAAAAGCTTTAACGCAGAGAACGCAGAGGTCCACACGAGAAACCCTGCGATTCTTCTCTGCGACCTTGCGTTATCTCCGCGTTCTCTGCGTTTAAGGTTTGGCCCGCTCCCCGAAGATGGCAGTGCCCACGCGCACGCACGTTGCTCCCTCTTCAATCGCAACTTCGAAATCGTGCGACATGCCCATGGAAAGAACGGCAGTGCCGATTTGCGGGAGCTTTCGCTGGGCTAGGCGGTCGCGAATCCCACGGAGTTGACGAAAGTAGGCCCGAGAGCCCTCTGGGTCTTCCGTGTACGGAGGGACCGTCATGAGACCGCGAATTTCAAGGTTCCGCCATTGCGGCGCGCTCCGCAGAATCTGCTCCAGTTCGTCAGAGTTGGGAGCCAGTCCGCTTTTTGCCTGCTCACCACCTACATTGATTTCGATCAGAACGGATAATGTCTTGCCTGCGTTCTCCGCCGCTGCATTCAATTTGTCTGCCAGACGCACCGAGTCTAGGGAATCCACCGCGTCGAACAACCCCGCCGCCTTTGCGGCTTTATTGGTTTGCAGATGACCGATCATGTGCCATTCGGCATCAGGCAAGTCGCGTAGAGCATCCGCCTTGTCGACAAACTCCTGCAGACGATTCTCGCCGAAGACGCGCAGGCCGGCCGCGTACGCCTCGCTGATGCGTTCGGCGGGAGAAGTCTTGCTCACGGCCATCAACGTAATTTCGGATGGACTGCGGCCGACGCGCTGCGCTGCGGCTACGACACGATCTTGCATCTCGGTAATATTTCTCGCGATCGACATTCTTGAGTAGCTTCTTGCGTCGCGGCGGAGCCGAGCTTCGCTCGGCTGGGCAGGTGAGGCACCTGCCCCTACGTGATTCGTGCAAGGCCGAGTTGTGCTCGGCTTGGACGGGGGCGGAGCCCCGTCACCACACGAGCATCACACGACCTTACATTTACATTATCGCTGTTGGCGGCGCTGGATCTTCGGGGCGTCCGGCATTCGCCAGCGGAACACGGATCATGACTATCGCCAGCACGGCTAGCGCACCTAGCGCTAGAAGAAATGTCGGGGTCCATTTGAAAAGTGTTACGTCGTGTCCCGAGCCGACCAGGCCCGCAATGGCTAAGCCGCATAGCGCCTCGCCCGCGATCAAGCCCGAGGCAGTTAGAACACCCGCGTTTTCCACCCGCGCCTTCTGCGCATCGTTCAAGCCGCGGCGATCCCGCAATTTGTCGGTGAGCCAGCGAATTACTCCGCCTACGAAAATGGCAAAAGTTGTGCCTAGCGGCAGATACATGCCTACGGCGAAGAGCATCACGCTCTTCACCTCGATCATGATCATTGCCAGTCCCAGCAGAATGCCGACGATCACCAGCGGCCACGCCATGTCGCCGCCTACGATTCCCTTGGAGAGCATGGCCATCAATCCCGCCTGAGGCGCTGGGAGCGCGGGGCTGCCGAACGTATATGCCTTGGCTAGAATCGCGATTGGAAAGAACAGAACGAGCGATGCCACTACGATGCCGAAAAGATCTCCAATCTGCATCTTGGAGGGGGTTCCACCCAGGATGTGTCCGACTTTCAAATCTTGCAACATCTCGCCTGCCACCGCCGAGGAAACGCACACTACGGCCGCAACTCCTAGTACCGCCGCTACTCCGCCGATTCCAGAAACGCCTAGCGCGACCATAAGCAGCGCCGCGATCACCAGCGTACACAGCGTGAGTCCTGAGACTGGATTATTCGACGATCCGATCATGCCAACCAGATTTCCAGAAACTGCTGCAAAGAAGAATCCGACGATAATCATTACGCCGGCCGCCACCAGGCAGCCAGATATCACGCGCGAACTGGAGAGCGTGCCAGCGGCGTTGATGAAATAGTAATAAAGGAGAATCATGGCCACGAAGACGACGCCGATGCCCGCGAATACCGCCTTGGCCGGAAGATCGCGCTCGGTGCGATTGGCGGCGGCGTGCACGGCGGCCGACTTTTTCAGGTCGGAAACGGCACGGCCCATACCTAGCGCCAATTGCTTACGCATCTTGAAAAGCGTGTACGATGCGCCTACCAGCATTCCTCCTACAGCGATTGGCCGTACGATCGAAAAGTAGATGGCTTGCGCCAGCAGGTGCCAGGCGATGGCTTGTCCCGGTGGCATCTGGGCCTGAATGTAGGGACCGATGGTGAAGGTTAGAAGTGGGACCAGGAGGCCCCATGCCAACAAGCCTCCGGCGAAGTTCAGGGCGGCGAGTCGGGGACCGATGATGTATCCCACGCCAAGATAAGCGGGACTGATGTCGGGCGCGGTCATTAATGTCGCGCCGCCGGTGATTGTTGTGGCTACGTTGGGATTCGTGCTGGTGCGGAGCAACAACTTCTTGCCTAGGTCGCTGATCTTTACTGGGAAAGTGTTGTTGGGGTTGAAAACGTTGACCGCTCCCAACAGATACATGAAAGCGCCGAAGCCCATGTTGGCAAACAGAATCTTTGCGGCCTTGGCTCCCTGTTGTCCGGCCTTGTGAATCTCGGAAGCGGCCACGGATTCGGGGAAAGGCAGGTCGGGATCCTCGACCATCACGCGGCGCAGAAGGGTCACGAAGAGAATGCCTAGCGTACCCCCAATCATCATCAGGGCGACTGACTTCCAGTACTCGGGCGTGCTGACACTTGGCGTCAAAGTCGGCCACAGGCCGGCCATGACAAAGGCAGGGATGGTGAATATCGCGCCCGCCGCGACTGACTCGCCAATCGAACCCACGGTTCGCGCGATGTTTTCTTCCAGCAGCGAGCCCTTCATCAGCCGCAGCAGCGCCATCGAAATGACCGCAGCCGGATAGGTCGCGGCAATTGTCATCCCCGCTTTCAGCCCGAGATACGCATTGGCCGAGCCCAGCAGGGCGGTCAAGAACAAACCAATCAATACGGCCCGGAAGGTAAACTCCTTCATTTCCATGGTTTCCGGTACGTAGGGGCGATGCTTGCGGGGAGCTTCAGTATTGGCTACAACCGGCGTGCTCATGGGGACCTCGCAACCTTCGGACTTGGCAGAAATTTAATTGCCCGTTCATATTAACAGCGACGGCGCACCTTACCATGCCGTGAATATGATTTACAAGTGCGGAGGCGTGGCAGTGCGGACCGCGAGCAAACCGGTTCCTTGCTCGCGCGCAAATTCTGCCGAGACTTTTACCTGCAAACT
Organism: uncultured Acidobacteriaceae bacterium; assembly: GCA_963785265.1. Taxonomy (GTDB): domain Bacteria; phylum Acidobacteriota; class Terriglobia; order Terriglobales; family Acidobacteriaceae; genus Acidiflorens. The sequence continues at coordinate 681,431 of CAWAUN010000003.1, forward strand.
TGCGTCATAACAAGGGCCAGAACAGCCCGACCCGTGGGAGGTACTCCATGCCCGAGCCTGCCCTGTCCTCTTGGAGCCGGTTTTTCGAGGAGTTCCGCTGCCGCAACTGCGGTCCGCAAGAAGCAATTCGCTCCCGGCCACGTGGATTCTTTGAAAGAAATGTGCTTCCGATTTTGTTACTGCAACCCGTCCGCTGTGAACGCTGCTTTCACCGGCGGTATGTGTTGCGCACGATTCCAGCGTTCGAACGCATTCCTCCGGAGCGCAGGCAGCCAGGGAGTCAACCCCCGGCTGGTTCAACGTCTGATAGCCGCATTGCGTAGCGCGTAGGCCGCAGCTTATACTGAAAGCGGAATAGCCCGGCCGAGCGTCATCGGATTGCGGATCGCGGATTGCGGATTGCCGGGTGCGGGAGGCCGTCTTCAGCAGTAGCAGTACTGGGTTTCGAATACGGGCTGCCCAGGGCCAAGCGGCGGACCACGTTGTAGCCAAGCATGGATTGACGGGCCATGGATTCACGAACCATAGCTTGGCAAACCATAGCTTGGCGAACGGTGGCTTCGTTGGCTTTGCCGAGAGCGCGGCTGCGACTTTATTCTTCATTTTCTTTCCCGCCGATTGCCGTATCTGTGGTTCCCCGCTGATCAAAGTTTCCCGTCTTCCCGTTTGTGATTCCTGTTTGCTGGCGCTGCGACCGTTGCAGGGATCGTACTGTTCCGTTTGCGGCGAGACGCTGCACTTGCCGGCCTACGTTCTTCGCGAAGATTCGAATCCCTCAGAGATTTATTGCGGGGAAACGCGCTGCCAGCTTTGCCAGCGCACCGATCCTCCATTTGAGCGGGCGGTGGCCTATGGCAGCTATGACGGTGGGTTGCGCGACTTGATTCACCTGCTCAAGTTCCAGCAGGTACGCCCCGTTGCGGCAGTTCTGGGGCGCATGCTGGCGGAAACGATTGCCAACCTGGAGCGGGCGATGCCAGTTGGCTCAATCGCGGTGGTCCCGGTTCCGCTTCACGCGCGTAAGCGAGCGCAGCGCGGTTTCAATCAGGCGCAGATGATCGCGCGGGCGGCGCTGCAGCAACTGTCGCGTCCGAAAAGATTCGATCTGTGTGAAGGAGTCCTGCTACGCCGCCGCGAGACGGGTAGCCAGATTGGCCTGACGCGTCATCAACGGCGTGAGAACTTGCGCGGCGCTTTTGCGGTCAGCGATACGGCGCGAATCGTGAACCGCGACATCTTACTCATCGACGACGTGTTGACTACGGGGACAACGGCCTCGGAATGTGCCCGCGTACTGCTGCGTGCCGGAGCAGCGCGCGTGTGGGTGGCGACGGTGGCGCGGACTTTGAAGATTTCCGATGTCATCTCGTTATCCGGGAATCTGCCCGAAGATCTTTCGGAGGAAGGAGAAGATCGCGTGGGCATGGCGGCTCACGGGTAATCTATGTCGCTGCGACTACACAATTTCGCCAACAGCATGCGGTCGCATCTTCCGCTCGCAATGCTTGCCTCGGGCATGCATTCCGATGGCGATGGGCACGCTTTGCATCAGCCCGTGCTGGTGCTGAACGCCTCCTATGAGCCCATCAATGTCTGCGCCGCCCGCCGCGCCATCGTGCTCGTGATGAAGGGTGTCGCCATGACGGAAGAAGAAAACGGACACTTTCTGCACGCTGCCCGCGTTGCCATGCGCGTGCCCTCGGTCATCCGTCTGCTGGAGTATCACCGCATCCCGCATCAGTCGCGCGCGCTGTCGCGCAAAAACATTCTGCTGCGCGACCGCAACACCTGCCAGTATTGCAGCACGGCGCTTCCGTCGGGAGAACTTACGCTCGACCACGTGATCCCGCGTTCCCGTGGAGGCCTCTCCACCTGGGAGAACCTCGTCGCCTGCTGTCATTCCTGCAACCGCCGCAAAGGCAACCAACTTCCGCACGAAGCCAACATGAGGCCTGCTCGCGAACCGCGATCGTTCAATCTCCACACTAGCCGCCACATCATGCGGTTAATGGGACACAGTGACGACAAGTGGCGGAAGTATTTGTTCTACTAGCCCGGCTGTCAGCTCTCAGCTATCAGTAAAATCACCCGGATTCGGCGCCAACAGAATGTGGGTATGAGCCTTTGCTGATGGCTGAGAGCTGATGGCTGAGAGTTGACAGCTTCTACTGCGGTTTCGGCGGCTCCGCTGGCTTCTGATCTGGCGCCGGCTTCTGATTCGGATCCGCTTTCTGCACGTCTTGGCCTTCGTAGGTAATCCTCGATTTTGATCCGAAGCGCCGGTAGTTCGTGTATTTGATGATTTCGCGGATTCTTACGCCGCCCATCGCGAACTGCAGTGTGTCCTCGGCGCGCGTGTAGGTGGGAAACCAGTACTGTCCGTCAATCTGTTCGCGCCACGTAGTGAACTTCGGAAACAGATTCTCCTGGCCTTTCTTTTTCTTAATGTCGGGCACGGTCTTGCCATAAGTCTCCACGATCTGGAAATCGCGGTCGTCCACCCAGATTCGTCCCTGGAAATAGCGCTTCTTGCCGACGATCTGCTTAGGGGCAATGTCGAAAACATACGTGTTCAGCTCATCCTGTTTTTGCTGGCCGACGTATAGGATGTCGTACTCCGCGACGTCATCCGAGGTCAGCACGAACGGAAGCCGGTTCTCGATGTCGTCAAAATCTTCCTCGGTCATGCTGATGCGCGTCAACGACGGTTGCGGGGCAAAGACTACGTTCTTCGTCTTGTGTCCCTTATCGTCGAAAGTCACGTCGAACACTTCCTGGTAGGTGCCATCGATCGTGTCGCCGTCGAGAGTCATGACCTTGACATCCTGTCGGTAGGTGTACTGATCGCGCGCCTCCTTGAACTCCTTTTCCTTGGCGGCGAAGCGCTTGATGATTTCTTCGACCGTGGTTCCCTTGGGCTGGGACTTGTCCAGGGGACCTTCTTGCGCGCGTGCCACCTGGGGCGCGGCAAGAAGCAGGACAGCAAACAGTGCGGCCAAAGAAAACAGAGGGAACGCCAAGAACGCAGCTCGGGAGCGGAATCTCATAAACCCTATTCTAACGAAACGAGACCCGAAAGAGTTAACAGCAGCCTCCAACCCCCAAAGCCGCCGTGCATACGGCTTTTCGCAGGGGGTAGGAGACTGCAGTTCTGCCTGTATCATTCGATGCGGCATGCACCGGAAGGTTTGCCGAATTTACTTTTCTTTACTTTTCGCGTCTTTGTCTTTAGTCTTTGCCGGTCCGCGAATTCTTCATGGCCTTGCCTATGCCCCACTCCGCCAATCCCGGCAATAGCTGGTACAGCTTGATGGCCGGAATCATGGTCCAAGGCACTACGACCTCGCGTTTTCCTCTGCGATACCCGCGATAAGCCGCTCGCGCCACGCGCTCAGCGGTGACGCCCCGCACCGATTGCGGACGGACATTGACGTTACCCTGTCGATTGGCAACCATGTGTGCTCCGAATTCAGTGCTCACATATCCCGGACAGACGGTTAGAACGTTGATTTTGTCGCGTCGCAGTTCCATTCGGGCGCCTTTTCCAAGAGCGTTCATGGCGAACTTGCTGGCACAGTACAAAGTCATAAAGGGCACCGGAATGTGTCCAGCAACGCTCGAGATATTGATGATGGCCCCGCCGCCCGTTGCGCGCATGGCCGGCACCACCGCCTGCATGCAAGCGATCATGCCGAAGAAATTAGTTTCAAACAAATCGCGGCATACAGAGGCCTGCATATCAGCGACCGCGTCGCGAATCCCCACGCCCGCGTTATTCACCCACACGTCCACGCGATGAAAGCGGCTGAGCGTAGAGGCCAGCGCACGATCGATATCCTCGCGATTACGAACATCGCAAGCCAAAGCGATCGTGCGGTCGGTGTGGCCAACGCGCTGGCGAGCGGCCTCGGCGCGGCTGGAGTCACGCGAAAGCAACGCCACGCTGGCGCCCGCGTCGGCAAAAACCTTGGCGATCGCTTCCCCGATTCCCATGGAAGCCCCGGTCACGACCACGACTTTCCCGTCTATTTCTTTACCGTCCATTGTCATGGCGACTCTTGTATCGCGTGGAGCGCGGCAAGTCAAACGGCAAGCGCTCAGCTGTCAGCTCTCAGCTCTCAGTAAACCCAACATCCGTTAGGTTTTTACTGAGAGCTGATGGCTGAGAGCTGAGAGCTTCTTTCATAGCGTAAAATCGTCTGCACAGGAGATGCCTTGAGTTCGCTGTTGCCCATCTTCCCGCTGGAACTGGTGCTGCTGCCAGGGGTTCCGTTGCCGCTTCACATCTTCGAACCGCGCTATAAAGAGATGATCGCGGAATGCCTGGAACAGAAAAAACCGTTCGGCGTGGTGCGAGCGTCTTCCGACGGAGTCGCCGACATCGGCTGCACAGCCGAGATCATGTCGGTCATCAAAAAATACGATGACGGCCGCTTGGACATCCTGACGCGTGGAGTTGAGCGCTTTGAAGTCGTCGAGGTCAACGAGGACCGCTCGTTTTTGCAGGCCGAGATCGCGGTCGTGGAAGATGAAGACGAGGACGACAAGCCCGGCAAACCGCCGTCCGAGATGGTGGCCCAAGCCGTGCGCTTGCACGCCGAGATCACAAGACTAGCCGGCGCAGAGGCCTCCGGTCCCGACGAACACGCCGCCAATCTTTCTTTCTTGCTCGCGGGTTCGCTTCCGCTGGATCTGGACTTCAAGCAAAGCTTGCTCTCAACGCTGTCCGAAGCGAAAAGGCTGGAGGCGGTCGTCGGCTACCTTGAGGCGGTCTTGCCGGGTCTGAGGCGGGCGTCAAAGGCGCGCTGGAATTAAGAATAGCGGTCAGTTCTCTGGTTGGCAAAAGTCAGGTTCACAGCCCTCCGTGAAGCCGCCCGAACCAGTGGGCACAATTCAGCGACATGACGAGGATGCCCGCCCCGAGGACGAGCACGTGCGGGGTCTTGCGGAGATCGAAATTGCCGACACGGCAAACGAGTAAGTAGCCGACGGCAAGGTTGAAAAGGCCCCACAGGGCATTGACTGTCGAGGAAGACAAGCCCACTCCGGGTGGCGACGCGAAGGGGCTTTGGAACGCATGTCCCGAGATCCCATTTCCGAGATGGGGTAGGGCGTTCGCGAGGAATGCGCCTCCGAAGAAGTACGCCACATAGTGATACCAACGCATGGTCGATCCCTTCTGGTGCAAAAGGAGATAGTAGCAGGGTTTCGGCGGAGACCGATTCAAGCCAGCGTCCACGGAAACCAAGACACTACCGAAAACCCACGACTGAGAGCTGAAAGCTGAGAGCTTCTTTCACGCTATAATCCGAACAAGGCTTTCTTTTGGGGGTTCCCACCATGAGTTTTTGCCGGACTCTCGGCGAATTGCGCCGAAGTCCTTTCACCGAACAGCGTCTCCGGTCGCGGCGAGTAAAAGATGAGCTGCGCGAGAACCTGATGGCGCGGCTGCGCGAGGGCAGTCCGATATTTCCGGGCATCGTTGGCTATGACGATACGGTGGTCCCGCAGATCGTAAACGCCATCCTCTCGCGGCATAATTTCATTCTCCTGGGCCTGCGCGGACAGGCGAAAAGCCGTATCCTCCGCGCGCTTACCGCGCTGCTCGATCCTGAGATGCCGTACGTGGAGGGCTGCGAGATCCACGACAATCCTTATGCTCCGATTTGTCGTCACTGCCGCGAACTGATAGCCAAGCAAGGAGACGCGACGCCGATTGCCTGGCTCACCCCCGACCACCGCTACGTGGAAAAGCTGGCCACGCCGGATGTCACGATCGCCGACCTCATCGGCGACATCGATCCCATCAAGGCCGCGCGCGGCGGTCACGAACTGTCGAGCGAATTCACCGTGCACTATGGGTTGCTCCCTCGCGCGAACCGCGGAATTTTTGCCATCAACGAGTTGCCCGATCTGGCCGGCAAGATTCAAGTCGGACTATTCAACATCATGCAGGAAGGCGATGTGCAGATTAAGGGATATCCGATTCGCCTGCCGCTCGATGTGGCGATCGTCTTCAGCGCCAACCCCGAGGACTATACGGCGCGCGGCAAAATCATTACTCCGCTGAAGGATCGCATTGGATCGGAAATTCGCACCCACTATCCGGCTACGGTCGAAGAAGGCATCGCCATCACCGCGCAGGAAGCTTGGCTTGATCGAATCAATGACCGCGAGACTAACCGCAACGGCTCGCAGTTGCGCATTCCGAAATATGTCAATGAAGTCATCGAGCGCATCGCCTTCGCCGCCCGCGACGACAAGAAAATCGACAAGCGCTCGGGCGTAAGCCAGCGCCTGCCTATCTCAGCGATCGAAAACGTGGTATCGAATGCCGAGCGCCGCGCCCTCACGCACAACGAAAAATTGATCGTACCCCGCATCAGTGACATTTACGCGGCGCTGCCCGCCATCACGGGCAAGCTCGAACTCGAATATGAAGGAGAAATGAAGGGCGCTGACTACGTAAGCCGCGAGCTGATCCGCACCGCGGTAGCCAAATCGTTCGACACCTATCTGCACGGCGTGAGCATGAATCAGGTGGTGCAGTGGTTCGATCTGGGCGGTGAGATTCAGCTCAGCGACAGCGCCGGAGCGCAAGAAGTTCTGCAGGGCCTTGGCCAGATTCAGGGCCTGATGGAAAAACTGACCAAACTGAATGTCGGTCCGAAAGACGCCGCCGAGATACAGGTGTCAGCGGCGGAGTTCGTGCTGGAAGGCCTGCACGCGCACAAGAAAATTGGCCGCAACGAGGAGAGGGTATTCAGCGCGGGCGAGAAGCCGCCAAAGATCGCCGAGAAGCCCGTGTTCGAGCGCGAAGAGCCAGGCTTCGGGAGAAAGAGAACTTTTAATTAAGGTGTCAGGTCTCAGGTGTCAGGAAAGGCAAGGCAATGTCGCTTCAGCGTGTCGTGACTTGGCGTCTTGAGATTTTCCCGAGACCCGACGCCTAAGGCCTGAGACCTGTCTTTTCGCGGCTCGCGGCTCGCAGCGCTTTTGAGGTCAAGAAATGGCAACTCTTCAACAACGACTCGACGAATTCAAGAAGGCATTTGAGTCCGGCGCTCCGCCGTACAACGCACCGCATGAGGCAATCGAAGCCATGCATCGCGCCACGGCGGAGCTCAAGGCGTCAGGCATTGAAGGTCGCGCGCTGAAGGTTGGAGACCGCGCTCCGAGCTTCGCCTTATTCAATCAAGATCACGTGGAGGTTGTCTCGAGCGACTTCCTTCACGGTGGACCGCTGGTCGTCAGCTTCTTTCGAGGTCACTGGTGACCTTACTGCAATATGGAGCTGGAAGCTCTACAGCAGATTCATGCCGATGTCAGAGCATTGGGAGCACAGATCGTGGTGCTGACCCCTGAGCTCGAACGGTACACACGCGCGCTGCACAAGAAATTGAACCTGACATTCGACATACTCACGGATCTTCACCTGAGGACGGCAGAGCAGTTCCGGCTTGTGTTTACACTGCCGGACTACCTGTGCGAGCTGTACAAATCGTTTGGCAGTACTCTGGACCGGTTTAACGACGAACCGGAGTACCGCTTGCCGATGCCCGCGCGTTACATTCTCGACAAGGAAGGTATCATACGGTCAGCCGATGTGAACGCCGACTACACGGTTCGCCCTGAGCCTTCGGAAACTCTGGAGAAGCTCCGGGCGATGATTCACTAAGACCAAAGCTCGAAACTCGCGGCGATTTTATGAAGAGAATCCGCTACACGAAATACGTTCCCGACCCCGCCAGCGAGATGAGCATGGAGGATCTGCTCAGCGCGCTCTCCGACTATTTTCTGCAAAGCGGGTTCAACGACAATTTCTGGTACGAGATGCCGGAAGGCGAGCAGACGCTCGACGAATTGCGGCGCGCCCTCGAACAAGCTCTACTCGACGGCGAGATGTTTGATGAAGAGATGCGCGACCGGCTGCAGCAGATGCAGATGGAGGGCGAACTCGAGGAACTGATTGAGAAGCTGATCGAGCGCATGCAGCAGGAAGATTACATTTCCATCGATCGTCCCTGGGAATCCCAACCGCATGATCCGTCCAAGCAGTCGAGCGTTGGCGGACAAATTGGCGAAGCCCAGCAGCAGGCGAAGTTTGAAATCACCGACAAGAGCCTCGACTTCCTGGGATTCAAAGCCCTGCGCGATCTGCTCGGGTCGCTCGGCAAATCGAGTTTTGGGCGCCATGATACGCGCGACATGGCAACCGGTATTGAATCGAGCGGCGCCTCGAAGCCATATGAATTCGGCGACACGTTGAACCTCGACATTACGGCAACGCTTTCGAGCGCAATTCAGCGCGAAGGCCTCGGGCTTCCGCTCAACCTTGAATACCGCGATTTGCAGGTGCATCAGTGCGAGTACCAGTCATCGTGTGCCACGGTGGTAATGCTCGACTGCTCGCACTCGATGATTCTCTATGGCGAAGACCGCTTCACTCCCGCCAAAAAAGTGGCGATGGCGCTTTCGCAACTGATTCGCACGCAATATCCGGGAGACTCGCTGTCGTTGGTGCTCTTTCACGATTCGGCCGAAGAAGTTCCGCTTTCGCAGTTGGCGCGGGTGAAAGTTGGCCCGTACTATACGAACACGCGCGAAGGCCTGCGCATGGCGCAGCGCATCCTGCAGCGGCAGCGCAAGGACATGAAGCAGATCGTCATGATCACCGACGGCAAACCGAGCGCGCTAACGCTCGAAGACGGGCGCATTTACAAGAACGCCTTTGGCCTGGATCCGCTGGTCGTCAGCCAGACGCTCGAAGAAGTTTCCAAGTGCAAACGCGCCGGTGTGCTGATCAACACCTTCATGCTGGCGTCGGATTACGGTCTGGTGCAGTTCGTCCAAAAAGTGACGCAGATGTGCCGCGGCAAAGCCTATTTCACGACGCCCTATACACTCGGCCAGTATCTGCTGATGGATTACATGTCGCGGAAGACGAAGACGATTCACTAGGCCAAGCCCTTTTTCGGGCGGGAAGAAGCCGGAGTAGTTTCCCGGCTGGCAGATCGGATTACAGAAGTAATGCCACGAGTGTCCCACATGGCGGGGCTGGGCGTAAGATATCTGCAAGATCGTCCGTTCGGAGACTTTATGAAACGAATCGCTGCTTTCCTGCTTCTGCTCGTCTTGAGCTTCGCGGCCTCGATGCCAGCTCAGGCGCAACGCATGACTCCCGAGCAAAACGCTCGCCAATCTCGAAAAGCGATGAAGAAGCAGACGAAGATGATGAAGAAGGCAAACAAGAGAGCTGCGAAAGCGCAACGGAAGGCAAACAAGCGGGCAAACCGTCGTCGGAACTAGCCTTCCGCGTTGATGCTGGCCTCGGATTTCGAAGGCTAAGACGATTCACTCGCGATCTTCCACTCCTCAGAAAGCAAGTGCGCGCCCAACTGCTTCAGCGGTTCGCCAAAACCGGCACTTGCCGTGCCTTGAGCAGGGCCTCATCCGCTGTAACCAGGGTCAGGGCAAACACGCGCGCCGTGGCCACCAGGAAACGATCCGCGGGATCGCGATGGGGCAGCTGCACGCGGCCGGTTTCTTGGGCGACCTGGTAGGTGATTTGCGCCTCCCGCATCGGAGTTGTGTCCAACGTATCTGCGATCCACGCTTGGGGATTTGGATCCAGAATCAGCCTCTGCTTCTGACAAAGCGTCAGAACCTCCCACAACGAGATCGGAGAGAGCCACAACTCGTTGGTGGGATTTTCGAGTGCGGCGGCAACACGGCGGGAAAGCCGCGCGGGATCGAGCGCGCTCCACAACCAGATATGAGTATCGAGCAGGAGTTTCATTCGCGCAGCGCGTCCCAATCGTCTTCTGCGCTGGTAGGAGAAACGATGTCGCCGACGATTTGGCCGGTTCCCGTCCGGGAACCCAACCTGCGCTTCGTCCGCTTACGAGGCGGGACAACCTCGGCGACCGGCTTTCCGAATCGGGTCACCAGAACGGTCTTTCCAGTTTTGCGAACCGTCTCCAGAACCGATAAGCACGTAGCTTTAAACTTAGAAATGGCAATCTCTTCCATATCCATTCTCTTCTTTATAATACTATGGTCAACGACCATGGTCAATTCATGAACCTTGCAGTAGTGTCTCAGTTTGGAGAATAACGCCTCACAAATCGTCTGGTTTCCACCCCGTTAGCTCCCGCCGATTCATCACAAATCCACAGTGACCGCGCGCACAGCCGCGTTAGCCACAACGCGCTAATCTGATTCCATTCCCAGGACCTCTCCCGGTCCGGCACTCCGGTTGGAATCGTTTACGACTACGACGGAACGGTCACCGATGCCATCCTGGGCGAAGGCGCTGGAAACCTGGCCGATTGCTTCACCAACGCCGTTTATGGCGGGCCTGACAACTTTTCCGCGGCCGGCAATATCGTGCACTCGCTGGTGGTGATAAATGGAATCTGCGCCGCCACCAGTGCGCAGTTGCCCGATGTTCAATACCGTTTGATTCGTGTTCTGGCGCGCACGGCCGGTTTGGGGTGGTCCCAGGCCAATCTGAATGTGATAACGGGCGACCCGCCTCCCACCCAGGCCGATTTTGCCGGCTTTCCGGTGATGCACTTTGAAGATCCGGACACCTGCGTGCCTATCAGCGTCTGTTATCCCAATGCCACTGTTCCGAAGATGGATGACATCGACGCCATGGCGCGGCTTTATCCCACCAACGTTAACCCGCAACCGTCGGGCAGAATCTACGGCAGCGTGTATTTCACCGCTGCATCCGGAAGCGCGGCGCAGGCGATGCAGGGCGTCAACGTGGTGGCGCGGATGATGGTTGCTGGTCAGCCCTCAGGGCAGTACGTGGCGACGTCGGTTTCTGGATTCCTGTTTTGCGGCAACGCGGGAAACATTATCGATGGATACATAGCCCCCAATGGCCTTCCCTACAGCCAGTGGGGCTCCGATGATCCTTCCCTTGAAGGCTTTTTCGATCTGGGGGAATTGATGATTCCGACTGGGCAAACCACCGCCCAGTACCAGCTAAGCGTGGAAGCGTTGGACCCGAGCTGGTCGATGGGCGTCGAGTCCTACGCTCCCAATCAGGTGACGCCCTCGGGTTCGTTCGCGCCGATCGTCGTCACGGTGTCGAATGGATCAAATGCGGAGCAGGACGTTCTGATGTTGCAGGCTGAAATCGCGCAACCCCATCCCGGCAGCGGATCGACGTATGCGAATCCGGCAGCGCTTCCGCAAGGAGGAGCATGGGGTTCGTGGATCTCCGGCTATGGCAGCGCAGATTTTTTCGAGTTCACGGCGCAGGCTAACCGCACCGCGTCGGTTGCGGTGACTGCGCTCGACGAAGCCGGCCAGCCGACCGAAACCAAGTTGTTGCCCGTCATTGGGATTTGGGAGCTGAGCGACCAGAGCGGCGACCCCGCCCCGGCCGCGACTCCCTCGGCATTCAATTCGACCACCTTCGCAACGACGCGACTTGACGTGCAATTCGGCGTATCGGAGGCGTTTCGTCTGGGCGTTGCCGACTTCCGCGGCGACGGCCGTCCCGACTACTTTTATCAGGCCAACCTCCTTTATGCGGATTCGCTCACTCCTCCCCGCTTGAGTCTTGCCGGCGGCGTGACCACGCTCAACGGCATCGGGTTCAGTTCGGGCCTGCAGGTGACTGTTGGCAGCAACAACGGCAGCACGCTTTCCGCATCAGCAAGCCAGATTCAGGTGTCATTGCCTGCTGGGCCGCAGGATGGGACTGCAACCATCCAGGTTACGAACCCGGTGACCGGAGCTTTCTCGCAGATGATTGGCGCACTAACCTATGGCGCGTCGGCCACGGATCTCCTGCTTCTGTTGCAAGGTTCGGAGCCCGCAACTCCGGTTGGATCGCGAGCCGCCAACCCGCTCCGAGTGCGCGCAGTCGCCGCCGATGGCGTCACGCCTGTGAGCGGCGCAACCATCGCCTGGAGCACGACCAACGGCGTGCAATTTTCCGCGTGCAACGGAGCTTCTTCCTGCTCAGTCCTAAGCGATGAAGCGGGAGAATCTTCCAGTCTGGTGACACCCACGGCGACAGGACAGAGCACGATCACGATTGCTCTCGCGCCAGCATCCTACTCGCCGCCGCAGCAGCAACAGGCAACGCTGGTGGGGACATCAACCACGCTAGACGTGGCCGCGGTGACGCCGACGCACTGGATTGGGCAAGGCGCGACTCTAGCCGTCCCTCTAACTGTCGAAGCTCTGGACTTGGGCGTCCCGCTGCCGAATGTAACCATCAATTTTGCCGTCACCCAAGGTGCCGCCTCGCTTTCTGCCACCAGCGCAACTACCAACGGCACGGGGTTCGCCACCATCACCGCAAATCTCACGAATCTAAGCAGCAACGTCCAAATAAGTGCCTGCGTCGCTCCCAGCAATTCGCCGTGCACTCAGCCCTTCGTCTTATACGCAACGCCCGCTTCGTTCTGGACGCTGCAAACTGTAAGCGGATCTCCCCAGGTCGTTCTCACGGGACAGGCATTTCAACCTCTGGAGATGCGAGTGACCGACGGGTCGAGCGCCGCTAATCCAGTGATGGGAGTGAGCGTTACTTTCGCCACCACGCTGGCGCGGGTTACCGGAGACGGGCCGCCCGTCCTTCTTGGATCGTCGCAATCGCAGGTGGTGAGCGCTCAGGACGGCACCGCCTTGATCGTTCCCTCGGCCGAAAACGTGGGCCCGTGCGCTGTGTTCATCACGGTGAGTGCGGGCCAGTCGACGGCGCAATTGCAGATGGAGAGCCTGGCAGCCATCGTTCCCGTGCAGCCGGACATCCCCGCGAAAGTGGTGCCGGTTGAGAGCGAACCTCACTTTGACCTCGGCCAGCGCTCCTCAACGCCCCAAGCGTTGCCGATTGAGCTGTTCGCCGTGCCGCAGGGCACACCAAGCAACGATCCTGCGGTCGACTCGCACCCTAGCACATGCGCAGAATCATCCGCGGATGACGCGTCTAGCAACCCGGGAGCCTTGGCGCCACCGCGGCCAGCAGGAAACGAGAATTCAGCTGTGCCGCCCTGTGAAAAACCTAAGCCGGTCGAAGCCACAGTCCAAGCTCAGGAGAAACCTACGCAACCTGACAAACCTGACAAAGACGCCGCCCCCGCTGCGCCCGCGGAGGTCCCCACTCCCGTGGGGATCCAACCGGGCTCGTCGTCGAGCATCTGGCTTCCCGAGGACAAACGAAGTTGCCGAATCCTGGCGGGCGATAGCCTCATTCTGTGATTTCCCGGTCAATCGCGACCGGAGCCGAGGGGGCGGGGTACCCACTCATCGCACTCTTGATTCTTTGCGATGAGTGGGACCTCCCTGAGGTATGTGGGATCTCCCGACGGAGAACGGAACTGTTGACCGACAGGTGGCTGCCTACTTCTTAGTCGCAGTCCACTGATCGACCCAATCGGTAACCGTCTTCCACCAAAGCTGAGAATTCTGCGGCTTCAGCACCCAGTGGCCCTCGTCGGGAAAGTAAAGCATCTTGGAAGGCACGCCCATGGTTTGCAGCGTAGTAAAAAGCTGGAAGCCTTCACTTACGTCGAGGCGGTAGTCGAGCTGTCCGTGGACGACGAGCGTAGGCGTCTTGAAATTCTTCCCCGCGTTGCTCGGAGACCACTTCTCATACATCTCGCGGTTCGTGTACGGAGTGCCCTTGAACTCCCACTGGTTAAACCAGAGTTCTTCGGTTGTGCCCCAGGCGGAAACAGAATTGAACATGCCGTCGTGCGAGACGATGCACTTGAAGCGGTCGGTGTGGCCGAGCACCCAGTTGGCCATGTATCCGCCGTAGCTCGCGCCCAGCGCGCACTCCCGGTCTTTGTCGATGAACGGATACGTCTTCTCCGCGTAGTCGAGCCCCTTCATTAAATCTTCAAACGGAGCGCCACCCCAGTCGCCGTTGATCGCATCAATGAACTTCTGCCCGTATCCAGTCGAGCCGTGGAAGTTGATCATGATGACGACGTATCCGTTGGCGGCAAAGAGTTCGGGATTCCAGCGATAGGACCAGTCGTCTCCCCAAGCGCCTTCGGGGCCGCCGTGAATGAGGAACTTCACGGGATATTTCTTGGAAGGAACGAAGTTCGGAGGCTTGACGATGAAGCCTTGGACCCGATCGCCGTTGGCACCGATGAACCAAAAGGATCCGAGTGGGGACATAGCAATCTGAGAAAGGACGGCATCGTTTATGTGAGTCAACCGTTGCGACGTACCTGGAGGAATGGCCACCATTTCCAGTTCCGTGGGATGCTGAATGGTCATCCTAGTAAAAAGTAGGGTCTTACCATCTCTCGTGAAAGCCATGTCATCGCTGTATCCGGAGCCATCCTCATGTCCCAGGAGGACTCCTACGCTAGAACCGTCGACGCCGGCTACGGATAGCAAGGATATGCCGATTGTTTCTGAGCTGAAGTAGACGCTGGAGGAGTCGGGGGACCAAGTGAAGGTCCCAACCCAGGTGCTGAGCTTTTCGGCGAGGTCCTTCTTCTCGCCCGTCTTCCGGTCATACAGCATCAGCCGAAAGCGGTCGCTCTCATATCCCGGACGCTGCTGGGCGCGGTAGGCGATGTACTTGCCATCGGGAGAATAGAGCGGAGTCGAGTCGCTGGCGGGATTGTCGGCGGTGATGTTCTTGGCCGCTCCTCCATTTACCGAAACGATCCAGAGGTCGTTGTTGGTGGACGTGGCTTCGACCTTGTCGTGGTTCGAGGTGTAGCAAATCTCCTGTCCGTCGGGCGAGAAGGCGTAGTCGTCCTGCCCGCCAAGCGAGAATGGAGGCGCGTCGTAATCGCCGGGGGTGAGATCGCGGGGTGTCCCACTGAGAATTTCAGGTTCGGGTTCTGGTGGTTGACGCAGCACTGTGGCAAACATCACACCGACCACGAAGATATGGCTTCGCTTGCCCGCTTTGTATGCGTTCCAGTGTCGATAGAGTAATCGATCAAAAACCAGCGCCTTTACTTTCGAGGCTTCAGCGTCTTGCGCCTTTCTTGCATTGCAGTCGAGTTCTCGATCTGGCGTACCGTCGCATTCGGGATAGACGTCGGAGGTAAACAGAATGTGCTTGCCATCAGGCGACCAAAGTTCGCCACCGGCTTCGGTCGCGATCGAAGTCAGCTTATGAATAGCGGTGACCGCGCCCGCAGCGCCGTCGAACTCCGCAATCCAAACCTGCGACCCGCCCTCCTTATTCGAAAGAAAGGCGAACCGCTTCCCATCTGGAGCCCAGCGCGGACGGTCGCCGTCCTGATCGGCAATCAGCACGCGCTCCGGCCCTCCCGCCAGCGGCACGATCCAGATGTGCGACGTCTTCTTATTCGCGGCCAGATCCACATCGACCGCGGCGAACAGCACCCACTTGCCATCTGGAGAAGGCACCGGCTCGCCGACGCGCTTCAGCTTCATCATGTCTTCGAAAGTAAAGGGATGCTTGGCTTGAGAAAATGCGGGGAGCGCAAAGAGAACAACGAAAAGAAAAGCAAAACGGCGCATGACATGCCTCCGCGGAACAAAAGAGTGTAGCACTCCGCAAGGCTCACGTAGACCCGGACGCATTCGTCCGGGCTGGCGCGCAGGGCGCGCCAATTCTGCGGAGCTTTGCTCCGCTGGGGGCGGACGAATAAATCCGCCCCTACGTGAGCAAATTACGCGCTCAACTCTTCCAGCATGGCCGTCATCTCGGACTGCGCGTGCGTGTTGCCGGTGCGGCGCGCGCTCGACACGCCGTCCACCAGCATGCGCTTGGCCTCATCGACGCGGCTGGCGTTGGCAAGCGTCTGCGCGGCCATGAAGTATGCCGGTGTGTAATCCGGATTTTTCTTGATCAGCGTCTTGAATTCCTCAACCGCCTGGTCAATCTGTCCGGCCTTGGAGTACTCCATAGCCAGTCCATAGCGGGCAAACGAATCCTCAGGATTCGCGGTAAGAATTTCGCTCAACATGGCAATGCGGTCCATAAAGAAGCTCTCAGCTGTCAGCTATCAGCTCTCAGTGAAAGCCAAAAGCGAAGGGCCTTGGCTGAAAGCTGATAGCTGACAGCTGAGAGCTGCCTCCCATTCATATCACGCCAAGCGTTACAATAGCTGTTCTCCCGAGGAGCCAACTTGGCGTGCCCCTTTTTTGTGCCGCTGGAGATTTTAAACGACGGCTCCTGGCCGCATCCTTCGCGCTTGCCACTCGGCGCGGGATGGACTGGAAACTGCGGCGCCTCAGGGCAGGAACTGCCGGCCTCCGACAATCATATCCGGGAGTTCTGTAATCTTGGTTACGCAACCGCGTGTCCGCATCTTCCGCCGAACCGCGACTGGGATGCGGTTCGTTTTTCGGTGGCCCGCGAGAGCCCCGAGCAGGTCACGATTTCTTTTGTCTGCGAATCCGCCCACGCTCCCATCGAACATGGGAAACTGACCTTCGACACGGCCAGAGAGGCTTGGCTGAACGCGCACACGGACCAGAGAATAGTTCGACTAGCGGCCAGTTATCTTCAAACCTATCGTGCCCGGCAAGGTGCTCCGCTCATCTAACCGTTGATGAGCAATTGTGCACTGACACGCTATGATCGACACGCTATGATCGACGACGACAAAGCGAAATTAATACGTCCCCGTCCGGTGCGCGAATCGATCTCGGAAATGACCGAGATCGTTCTGCCCAACGATGCCAATCCGTTGAACGCTTTGCTCGGCGGACGCCTCATGCACTGGATCGATCTGGCTGGCGCCATGGCCGCCCATCGCCACTCGCGCGCCTACGTGGTGACCGCATCCATCGATCATCTGGATTTTCTCGTGCCCGTTCGCGTCGGAGATTTTGTGATTCTGCGCTCGTCTGTCAATCGCGTCTTCCGCACGTCGATGGAAGTGGGCGTGAAGGTTTGGGTGGAAAATTATCGCTCCGAAGAGAGCCGGCACGTTAGCTCCGCCTATCTCACCTTTGTCGCCATCGACACCGCGGGAAACAAAATCGTGGTGCCGCCGGTCGTCCCTGAAACCGAAGATGAAAAACGCCGCTATGACGGCGCTGCCCGCCGCCGCGAGGCGCGCCGCGCGGAATCGGCACGCAAGAAAAAGGCCGAGAGTTAGGTTACGGATATTTTCTAGTTACTAACCAAGGGCCGCGCCCTGTTAAGCTAGACGGTTCTACGCGACCTGGCAACCGGGACGGGAGACCTCACTTATGGAAAGCGCTCTCTTAATTCACCGTCTGCACTTCGCCTTCACCGCCACCTTTCACTATCTATTCCCACAGCTCACCATGGGGCTGGCGCTACTAATCGTGGTGCTAAAGACGATTGCTTTGCGGCGCAACGATCCCGTTTACCAGCAGGCGGCGCGCTTCTGGGCAAAGATTTTCGGCATCAATTTCGTGCTGGGTGTGGTGACCGGGATTCCGATGGAATTCCAGTTCGGCACTAACTGGTCGCACTTTTCGAAATTCGCGGGCGGTGTGATCGGACAGACTTTGGCGATGGAAGGGATGTTCGCCTTCTTTCTCGAATCGGCGTTCCTCGGACTCTTCCTTTACGGAGAGAAGCGCCTGAGCCCGAAAGCCCACTGGCTTTCAGCCGTCGCCGTCTTTGTGGGCTCGTGGTTGTCGGGCTATTTCATCATCGCCACCGACGCCTTCATGCAGCATCCCGTCGGCTATTTCACGGCGGCAGACGGAAGCCTGCAACTCGCGAGCTTCTGGGATTTCGTGCTCAATCCGTGGGCCGGATGGCAATACGCGCACAACATGAGCGGAGCGGCCATCACGGGCGCATTCATCATGACTTCCGTGGGCGCGTTCTATCTTCTCTCGGATAAGTGGACCGCGCACGCGCGCATCTTCGTCAAGACGGGCGTGATTGTGGGTTGTGTGTTCAGCATTCTGCAGATTTTTCCCACCGGCGACCGCCAGGGCAAGATGGTTACCGAGCTCCAGCCCGTGACTCTGGCCGCCATGGAGGGATTGTTTCAGGGCCAGGCCGGTGCGCCCTTAGTCATCTTAGGTCAGCCCAACGATCAGCAGGGCAAGATCGATAACCCGCTGCAAGTTCCGAAAATGTTGAGCATGCTGACTTACAGGCGTTGGGAAGCTCACGTCCGCGGACTGAATGCGTTCCCCAAACAAGATTGGCCGAGCAACATTCCATTGCTGTATTACAGCTACCACATCATGGTGGGCCTGGGGACGGTTTTCGTCGGGATCATGGTGGGCGCTCTGTTGCTGCTGTGGCGCGGCCGGCTATTTCACGCGCGCTGGATGCTCTGGATACTCATGCTCGCAGCGCCTTTCCCGTATATCGCCAATACCGCCGGCTGGATGACGGCTGAACTTGGGCGCCAGCCCTGGTTGGTGTATGGGCTGATGCGCACGGAAAATGGCTTCTCCACCGTGGTTTCAGCCGGTAACAGCATGTTTACTCTCTTGGGATTCATGGGTATGTACATGGTGCTTGGCATCCTGGGGCTATTCCTGCTTTGGCGGGAAATTGAGCGCGGCCCGGTAGACGAGCACGAAACGGTGTCCAATCTCCAGCAGCCGACGGAGGCGCGGTAAACATGGCGAGCCTTTGGTTTTGGATTGTCGCAGTGATGATCACGGCCTATGTCGTGCTCGATGGATTCGACCTGGGCGCGGGTGCGATTTATCTGATGGCGGCGAAGACTGACGAGGAGCGGCGGCGCGTGCTACGCGCCATCGGCCCGGTCTGGGATGGCAACGAAGTTTGGTTGCTGGCAGCCGGCGGCACGCTCTACTTCGCATTCCCTCAACTCTATGCATCGAGCTTCAGCGGGTTCTACCTTCCGTTGATGATGGTGTTGTGGCTGCTGATGCTGCGCGCCGTCGGCATTGAATTCCGGGCTCACGTCGAAAGCCATGTGTGGCAAAGCTTCTTCGACGTGGTCTTCAGCGTCTCCAGCATTCTGCTGGCCGTGTTTTTTGGAGCAGCGCTGGGTAATGTGGTGCGTGGAGTTCCGCTGGACGCCACCGGCTATTTCTTCGAGCCGCTCTGGACCGACTTCAAACTTGGCTCGGAGGTCGGCATCCTTGATTGGTACACCGTGCTCATCGGAGTGACGGGGCTGGTGACCCTGAGCGCGCACGGTTCTTACTACATCGCCCTCAAAACCGATGCCGATCTCGGACGCCGCGCCCGCGGTTTCGCCTTGATTTGCTGGCCCCTGCAGTTTTTTCTGACCGTCAGTACCCTGGTTGCAACCTACTTTATCCGTCCGGATGTCATGGCCAACTACGGAAAGCACCGGATAGGCCTACTGGTGCCGATCGTCGTTTTTTCTGCCTTGGCGGTAATGCTGTGGGCGAATCCCAAGGGCAAAGAGAAATTAGCGTTCATCGCCTCCAGCTTGTATATCGCCTTCATGTTGGTGGGAGCAGCGTTCGCGCTCTATCCAGTGGTACTGCCCGCGCGGGACCACCAATACGATCTGACCATCTACAACACCGCCGCCGGCAGCCACGGACTACGCGTAGGCCTGGTTTGGTGGACGTTCGCCGCGGTGCTGGCGCTAGCCTATTTTGCTTTCCTCTACCGTATGTTTCGCGGCAAGGTGCAGCTGGGAGAAGGCCACTACTGAAGGAAGTTCCCAGTTCTCAGTTCTCAGTACTTTGCCCCAGCGGTGCACGCTGATATCTGAGAACCGGGAACTGAGAACTGAGAACTGTTTTTCCTTCCCGTATAATCAATTGATGAGCGCTCATTCCCATCATCCTGGCCAGCAACAGCCCACCCCCCAACCTTTGCCTGGCGTCAATGCCATCATCGCCGTCGGTTCTGGCAAGGGCGGAGTTGGCAAGACCACGCTCGCGGTCAATCTGGCCCTGGCCCTCTCCAAGATGGGCAATAAAGTCGGCTTGCTCGACGGCGACGTCTATGGCCCCAACGTCCCGCTCATGCTCGGTACCAATGAGCAACCCAAAGTGATAAGCGAAGGGCAAATTGCGCCGATCATAACGCACGGGCTCAAGGTGATCTCGGTCGGCTTCCTCAACCCTGGAGACAAGCCGCTGATTTGGCGCGGTCCCATGCTGCATTCGATCATCAAGCAGTTTCTGGGATCGGTGCAGTGGGGACTGCTTGATTATCTCGTGATCGACCTTCCTCCGGGAACGGGCGACGTTGCACTCTCGCTGATTCAGACAGTTCCACTGACCGGCGCCATCGTGGTCTCTACACCCTCCGATGTCTCGCTGCAGGATGCGCGCAAGGCCATAGAGATGTTTCGCCAGATGAAGGTGGACATCGTCGGCATGGTCGAAAATATGAGCTACTTTGTTTGCCCGCACTGCCAGCACGAGGTCGATATCTTCTCGCGCGGCGGAGCGGAGAAGACGGCGAAACAGTTCGACATCGCCTTCCTCGGCAACGTCGAGCTCGATCCGGAAATCCGTAAATCAGGTGACGGGGGCACGCCCGCCGTACTCCAGGGAGAGAACTCTTCCCATGCGAAGTCGTTGTTCGCATTCGCCCGCAATGTGGAGACGCGCGTAAAGGAGATCAGAGCCGCCGGTTCCGAAAGCGTGATTCAGATTCAGTAGGGGGATCTGGCGTTTCAATTTTGCTGAGGCCGGCAATTCTAGTTTTTTCGTGCCTGGGAATGTGCTACAACACCCGACATGGGTTCAACATCAATGCGAAACCCGAGCGGAGATTCGTCCGCCACGCCTGCGCCGACGAAAAGTGACAGCGCAAATCATTTGGCCGCCCCTTCTGGTCAGGCGAATCTGAAAAAAGATGCATCCTCGATCTGTCCTAATTGCTCTACCGAGTTGAGCGGACACCGCTGCAAGGTAGTTTGCAAAAAATGCGGCTTCTATTTGAGTTGTTCGGACTTTTACTAGAGGCATCAGCTTTCCCGTAGAGACGTCGGCTCGCCGCGTCTCTCGCAGCGGACCCGACGATGCGAGTGGAGACGGGGCGAGCCCGTCTCTACAGACGGAACTACAATAAAGTTGGACTTCGTTTTAATTTTCACCTCAGGAGATTGCAATGCAACGCAAAGCGAGTGCAGTTTGGAAGGGCGGTCTTAAGGACGGAAAAGGATCGGTTTCATCCACCAGCGGTGTGTTGTCGAATACACCGTATTCGTTTGCCACGCGATTTGAAGGCACACCTGGCACGAATCCGGAGGAACTGATTGCGGCGGCACATGCGGCGTGCTTTTCGATGGCGCTGTCGGCGCAACTTGGAGGCGCGAATCTGACGCCGGAGAGCATCAGCACGTCAGCGACGCTCACCATGGAGAAACTGGAGGCGGGATGGACCATCACGGCCGTGCACCTGGACGTGGTTGCGAAAGTGCCGGGCGCAAGCGCGGAAGCCTTCACCACAGCCGCGCAGAATGCCAAGGCGGGCTGCCCAGTATCGAAGGTGCTGAACGCCAAGATTACGATGGATGCGAAGCTGGGATGACAAACCATTAGCAGGTCGGGATGACAATAGGCGTGAAGGGATTTGCTAGCTTTTCGAGCGCAGGAGCTGCCGCAGTTCCTGGTTGATTTTTACCGCTTCCTGCGAGGCCTGGTCGATCAGTTCCAGCCAGCGTCGTGTGCTTTCGGGCGGCCCGGCCTGTGAGATCAGGTAGGTGGCTTGCACGATCGTTTCCAGCGAATTGCTGAGATCGTGCGCGAGCGCGCGGAGTTCCTTCGCCAGGGCGGCAGGGATTTTTTCGGAGGGACTATCCATCGTCTTTCGGTGGTCTGAGGGCTGGGCTTTGGTTTGACAGCGGGCGTCAGCCAAGTAGATATTAGTGTAGTCCCCTTAATCAAGGGCCTGCCGATTTTTTCTTCGTGTATGCGGATATGGCGGAACTGGCAGACGCGCTAGGTTCAGGTCCTAGTGATCGCAAGGTCGTGGAGGTTCGAGTCCTCTTATCCGCACCAAAACCAGCTCTCAGCTCTCAGTCGTCAGCTCTCAGTTAAAATCATGCGCCGGCGGATAGGCGGTGCGTGCTGCGGCTTTGCGCGATTCCGTATTGGCGGATTTTATAGAGCAAGGCTTTGTAGCTGATCTTCAGTAGCGCTGCTGCTTGCTTGCGATTCCAGTTCGTTTCTTCCAGGGCGCGGGCTATGGCTTCGGCTTCCGCTTCATCTTTGGCGGTGCGCGATAGCGACTTCAGGCCGCCGCCGCCGGATTCGGCGGTCGCGACTACGGCTCTGCCGGGAAGTTCGGTGTGCATTCCTGCACCACCGTCGGGCTTGGGCTGCAATTCGGATGCGGCCAACGTCTCGTCTCCCAGAACCAAGTAGCGCTTGATGAAGTTGTTCAATTCGCGCAGGTTGCCCGGCCAGGAATGCTTCAGACACGCCTCCATCAGGGGCTGCGAAAGCGGCAGCGGGGAACGCGCATAGGACTCTGACATGCGCGACATGAAATGCTTCAGCAGGATCGGGATTTCTTCCTTGCGCTCGCGCAGCGGCGGCAGAGTCATGGTGAAAGCGTTCAGGCGGTAGTAAAGGTCTTCGCGCAGTCGCTTGTTGGCGAGGGCTTCGGGAATGTTGATGTTGGTGGCAGCGAGAATGCGAACATCGACTTTGATCACGTTGCGGCTGCCAAGGCGGGAAAAAGTCTGGTCTTGCAAGACGTGCAGGAGCTTGGCTTGCAGCAGCGCCGGCATTTCACCGATTTCGTCGAGCAAGATCGTGCCTTTGTTGCATAGTTCGAACTTGCCGGGTTTCGGGTGGTTGGCGCCGGTGAACGCTCCCGCTTCGTAGCCGAACAATTCGCTTTCGAGCAGGTCCGCGGGCACCGCCGCGCAGTTCACTTTGAGGAAGGTGCGATGCGCACGCGGAGAAAGTTTGTGGATTAGACGGGCAAGCACTTCTTTACCCGTGCCGCTTTCGCCGAGCAGGAGAACGGGAATGTCGACGTTGGCGACGAGCGCGGCCTGGGAGCGGATTTTCTTCATCGCGGGGCTGGCGGCGACGAAGAACACATCGTCGCATAGTTCTTCGATTTCGCCAGAATAGCTCTCGGCTTTGGCGGTGCCCACGCACTGTCCGATGACGGCGTCGAGCTCGGCTTTCTGGAAGGGCTTAGTTAGATAATCGATGGCGCCGAGACGCATGGCCTGCACGACTTTGCGCGTGTCATTCACGCAGGAGAGCATGACGACCTTCAGTCCAGGCTTGAGATGGCGGAGTTGCTCAAGGGTCTGTAATCCGTCGATGCCGGGCATGAGCAGGTCGAGCAACACGAGGTCAGGCTGCAAGCCTTTCTGAACGCGCTCGACCGCTTCTTCGCCGGTGCTGGCGGTTTGCACTTTGTGGTCGTCCACTTCCAGCAGCGTGCGGATATAGCGCAGCATTCCCGGTTCGTCATCCACCAGCAAGATGTTGGCGGCTTCGCTCATTTGGTTCCTCGCGGCGAACTACTCAAAATTGGTTTCATGGGAACGAGAAGAGAAAACTTGCAACCGGCGCCGGGCTCGCTTTCCACCCAGATCTTGCCACCCATTCCCTGCAGAAGGCGGCGCGCAATGGCCAGTCCGAGACCCATGCCTTCGGCCGATTCGCTGCCGGGCAGGCGGAAGAAGTCGTCGAAAATTTCCAAGTGAAACTCGGGCCGGATTCCCGGGCCGGTATCGGCCACGCTGACTTTGACCGCGTTCGGCACGTTGCTCGATTGACGGCGGCGTTCTCCCGGAATTGCGGGTGCGCTGACACCGCGACGCTCCCACATATGAGGCTCGGCGTGCAGCCAGACGGTGCCGCCTTGCGGCGTGTACTTGGCGGCGTTTTCCAGAAGATTGGAAACCACGCGCTGGATCTTCGGCCCATCGAACGCGAAAGATGGCAGTTTGTCATTGGCGAGAAAATAGAGCGCGAGACCGCGCGCCTGAAACCGCGCCGACCAGAGCCGGCAAACTTCCGAAAGGCAGGCATTCATGTCACCTTCGATGTACTGCATGCGCAGTTCGCCGGTTTCGAGCACGCTGAAGGTGAGGAAGTCGTGGATGAATTGCTGCAAGCGCTGTCCGCTGGAAAACATGTCGCCCATCACTTCTTTCTGGCGATCGTTGAGCGGTCCGAGTTTCTGACTCTGCAACAGTTCAATGTAGCCATTAAGAATCGCGAGCGGCGTCTTAAGGTCGTGGGCGGCCGAGGCCAGCGCGTTTGTCGTCTTGCGGAAACGATCGCGCAATTGCTCGAGCTCGCGGGTCATATCTTCGCCGGAGTTGGGCGCGCTGGCTGGAGCTGCGGCGGTTGCCGGCAAGCGATCTTTCGGACTGGTACCCGTGGGAGCAACGGCTGGGCTTTTATCGGATATCGAAGACATGGGAATCCCAAGTATCGAAATTAAGGGGAGAGAACCACTTACTACCAGTCCAGAACTGGGGATTAAGGCCGATGATATGTCAGCCGCAATAGGCTGTCAATTGTAAACCGTCCTTACCCGATGCGAAAAACATTGCACTCTTGAAATGACCAGAAGTCATGGTAAGACTGTTGGACCGCAAGGCAACTTGCCTAATCTCCGTGTTGGAGGCTAGGTTTGGAATGGTTCCGGGCAAGCCGGGTTTCCTCCCGAGTTTGGCCCATGAGATGCGGTTCTTTGGGTGTTAATACCGGCTTAAGGGTGGGTGTGATACGTGTCTCGCAGCATATCAAAGAAGGATGAACGCAGGTCGACGAGGCTACAACTCGCCATTCCGGTTTTCATCCGTGCTCGGGACGGAGCCGGCAAGGATTCCCTGGAGTTTGCAACCGCGGTTAATATCTCCGCGGGGGGAGCTTTAGTTGTGGTTCGCCGGTCTTTGCCTAAATCGTCCGTGGTTTCATTGGAGATTCCCAGCGCTCCCCTCGGACCTATCCAAGGCATAAAGACGACCTCGCGGATCATGCAGGCAAAGGCGGTCTGGGTCACGCACCTCGATGACCACCATCTTCTAGGATTGAAGTTCGCCCGGCCGCTTGGCACCGATGCCGGCCGGGCTGCCCGCAGGCATTTGAGGAAATCGGCGTCTGTAGTGTGAAAAGTTTTTCCCTCCCCATACCCGTCTCATAATGGCACTTTGGTGCCATGCCGAAGGTTGTTGCTTTGGGCATATCATCGCTCTAAGCCGTTAACAGCTGAGCGGTTTAACCGCAAACGTCTGGAACGTTGAGCGTCCTTCCCTAGTTTGGCGCTTGAGATGCACTTTTAGTGCATGCGGATGAACACTCTCCGCAACGGGGCATTAACTCTTATGACCACTCTTTCGGTATCACCGCTGGCGCAGTCGCTCGGTGAGGTTCCCCCTGACAACATCATTTTTGGGCACTCTGAGGTAATGCAGTCGGTTCGTTCGCGGCTGGGCAAAGTTGCCGCCGCGAATGTTCCGGTGCTGATCACGGGTGAAAGTGGAACGGGAAAAGACATTATTGCCAGACTTATCCATAGCCTGTCGCCGTGGAGGGTCGGGCCGTATGTGAAGGTAAACTGCCCGGCGATTCCCGGAACCTTGCTGGAAAGCGAATTGTTCGGCTACGAAAAAGGAGCGTTTACGGGCGCGGTTGGCTCGAAGCCAGGACGGGTTGAGATGGCGCACCGCGGCACGTTGTTTCTCGATGAGATTTCTGAGCTCGACCCATCGCTGCAATCGAAGCTCTTGCAACTTCTGCAGGATGGGCAGTTCTGCCGTATCGGCGCTCAGGAAGACAAAAAGGTCGAGGTGCGGGTGGTATGCGCCACCAATCGGCAACTGGAAACAGAGATTGAGGCGGGCACGTTCCGCCAGGATCTTTACTACCGCATTAACGTGGTGAATATAAGGATGCCGGCGCTGCGCGAACGCCGTGGCGATATTGAAGATCTGTGCGGCTACTTCCTGGAGTACTACAACCGCAAGTTCAACTGCCGGGCTCGGCCTTTGTCGAATGAAGTGCTGGCGGTGCTGCAGAAATATCACTGGCCGGGAAACATTCGCGAACTGGAAAACCTGATCAAGCGCTACGTGATCCTGGGGCATGAAGAAGTTATCACCAACGACCTGGTGGCGCGCGAGCCGGACTTTTTCAATTCCGAGATCTCGCTGGACGGGCCGATTTCTCTCAAAAAGCTTACGCGGCAATGCGTGCGCGAACTGGAGCGCAAGGTCATCCTGAAGGTTCTGCAACAGCACCACTGGAACCGGAAACAAGCGGCCCGCACGCTGGGCATCAGCTATCGGGCATTGCTTTACAAGATTCGCGATGCCGGGTTGCCTTCGAACCGCGCTCTGCGGCTGCGGCAGGCGGAGAAGAATCTCGCCGCCAGCACCAGCCCGACCACCGGTGCCGCCGCCGACTGAGTAAGGCATCGGGTGATCGGGCCATCGGGTCATCTATCCCAGCCCAACACTTCAATCACCCGATGACCGGATCGCCAGACGACTCGATGCCTTCGCTGAGTCGTTCCTCCAGATCGCGAAGCACTGCGCTCCACTCGTTCAATCCCTCCGCCTCAAGCCATAGGTCTTTGAGCTCGGAGTTGGTTCGCACCTTATAAACTGCGAGCCGAGCCAATTCCGACATGTCGGAGCTCGGAGCGCCCTCGATCTTGCTGACCCATTCTGCAATCTGGCTCGGCACCGCCTGCGGAGGGTTGCCCCTCGCCGTGGCAACGACCTCGGCAACGGCGATTACGACACTGCTCTCGGGCGCATCCGTATAGTCCCGATCGGCGGCGTTGGCCAGCATCTGTTTCAGATCGCCAACCTCCACGGAACTGAGCCGACCCAGGAAATTCTGCGCCTCATCGTTCTCAAAGCTGCCCGTCCCCCATCCGCCCATGAAGCCTCCGAGCAGAATTATAGAATGCGCGCAAATGGTCCGGTGGCGCCCCGGTTCATTGCTGACATTACGCGGCAGCATCCGAATCGCGGAGCCCACCCCTTTTCACAAACGGTCCATTGCGCAACGACCGCCGATCCTAGCGCCCACGTCAGCCCTAGTACTTACGCCGGCTGCTGGCATAGACCGCGCCAATTCCCCCCTTGATGTCAGTATTGCGTATTGGTACACTTTACACATGCTGAAGAGCTATCGGCACAAAGGCATCAAGCTCTTTGCCGAAACAGGCTCGAAGGCTGGTATTCAGCCAGAACATGCAAACCGTCTCCGAAGGCTCCTGTCCGCCTTGGATGCGGCTACCTGCCCGGCCAACATGAACGCGCCGGGCTATGCTCTGCACCCGCTCAAAGGCGAGATGCAGGGGCACTGGGCGGTGAAGGTGAGCGGAAACTGGCGGCTCACGTTTCGGTTCGACGGTGAAGACGCGGTTCTCGTCGACTACAAGGATTACCACTAGGAGCTAAGTATGATTTTCCATCCATCCCATCCCGGCGAAGTTTTGAAGGATTACCTGGGCGACATGACGGTGAAGGAGGCGGCCGAGCGTCTTGGCGTGACGCGGCCAAATCTCTCCCGGATACTCAACGGCCGCGCCGGTATTTCAGCGACGATGAGCGTGCGGCTGGCCAAGGCAATGCCGTACACGTCTCCTGAGTTTTGGCTGAAGATGCAGCTCAATTACGATCTTTGGAAGGCCCGGAAAAACAGGCTGCCAAAAATCAGACCGTTTCCTGCCCGGCTGCAAGAGGAAGTTGTGTCGAGTCACATTTAGGTATAACTCGACAGGAGGTTGTCGTATATGCCTCACCTGCTGTCTTTGTATTCCGTCAACTCGCTTGTCGTTCCCGCTCCAGCCGCGGCTGCCATCGTGATTGGTATAACCGTGCGAGTGTGCCTGCTGGCCAGCCCGAGAACACATTGGTTCTGGGGTTCATTCTTCAAGACACACCATACTCAGAAGAATTCAAACTGAGTCACTACTGGAAGATGCCTCCGCTTTTTGAGATGGTCGCCGACTCCGCATACGGATGCGGACAGGTGATGCAGAACCATTGGCGGCACGGAGTCATTTTCCTCCTGCCCGAACTTTCTCTCTCCATGCATTCAATCGCTCTCCTCACGCCCAGTACGTGCGATCGAGCGTTCTGTACTGAATCGCCTCGGCGATGTGCTTGGGTTCGAGTTGCGGGATACTGTCGAGGTCGGCAATTGTGCGCGCGACTTTCAGAATGCGGTCGTGAGCACGGGCGCTGAGTCCCTGCTGCGCCATGGCGCGTTCCAGCAGGCGCTCGCAATCGGGCGAGAGCTCGCAGAATTTGCGAATCAACTGCGTCGGCATCTGCGCGTTGCAGTAGACTTTTTCGCGCGCAGAGGAGAAGCGTTGCAATTGCACATCACGGGCGCGAATTACCCGCTGGAGAATGCTGGCTGAGGTTTCCGCCTCCTTCGTGCTGCGCAATTCCTTGTAGTTCACCGCAGGAACGTCGATGTGAATGTCGATGCGGTCGAGCAACGGCCCTGAGATCTTCGAAATGTAGCGCTGGATCATGGGCGGAGTGCAATGGCATTCGCGGGTGCGGTCGTTGTGAAATCCGCAGGGGCAGGGATTCATAGCAGCGGCAAGCATGAAACGCGCCGGGAAGGTCAGCGACATGGCGGCGCGGGCGATGCAGACGGTACCGTCTTCGAGGGGTTGGCGCATAACATCGAGAACGTTGCGCGGGAATTCAGGGAATTCGTCGAGGAACAGCACGCCATTGTGAGCGAGCGAAACCTCGCCCGGCCGCGGGATCGCGCCCCCGCCGATTAAGCCGGCGTCGGAGATGGTGTGGTGCGGCGCACGAAAAGGTCGCAGGCCGACGAGTCCGGCGTGCGCATCGAGCACACCCGCCACGCTGTGAATCTTGGTGGTCTCGAGCGCTTCTTCGAAAGTAAAGGGCGGCAGGATGGTCGGCATGCGTTTCGCGAGCATCGTTTTTCCCGATCCCGGAGGGCCGATCATCAGAATGTTGTGGCCGCCGGCGCAGGCGATTTCGAGGGCCCGCTTGGCGGTTTGCTGGCCACGAACGTCTTTGAAATCCACATGGAATTGTTGCGCCTGGCTGAGCAGTTGCCCGGTATCGATTTGCATGCGGGAAATGCCGTTGCCGGAATTGATGTAATGAATGACGTCAAGCAGCGATTTGACGGGATAAACCTCAACGCCCTCGACCATGGCGGCTTCGCGGGCGTTGACTTCGGGCACAATCAACCGTTTCACTTTGGTTCGACGAGCCTCGATCGCAATCGGCAAAGCGCCACGCACGCCGCGCAGTCTTCCGTCGAGGGAAAGCTCGCCCACGAATAACGCGTCGGGGACTTCCTTTTTGTTCAGACCGCCATACGCGCCGAGGATGCCGAGCGCCATGGGCAGGTCGAAGCCGGAACCTTCTTTACGGATGTCGGCCGGAGCCAGGTTGATGGTGATCTGGATGGGTGGAATATCGTAGCCGCAATTTTTCAACGCCGAGCGAACCCGGTCGCGGCTTTCGCGGACGGCCGCATCAGGCAGGCCGACCGTGTGAAAGTGATCTTCCGTCATTTTGACGCCGGAGACATCTACTTCCACTTCAATGATGTTGGCGTCAATGCCGTAGACAGCGGCACTCAGGGTTTTATAGAGCATAGGGATTCCAATGGGCACACGAAGGAGATAACTAGGACGGGAGATCCTTTACGGCATCATACGCGCGGCAGAAGCGAAACCGATGTGATGGGCATCACCCCTTAACCGTGATGGAACGTGATCGAACGTTCTGACGTGAACCGCCGCTTTCGGTGCTACGCTAAGAGCAATCTGGTGGAAACGATAGACCCGTTGTTGAAGACGGTTTTTCGCGCCAGAGGAGTCCCCTGATGCGCGACCATGATCCAGCTTCCCGCCAACCCGATCCGCCGCCAAGTCGGCTGGAACGCGAGGAGAGCCAGCTTTGGCGATGGGCTCTGCTGCTGCTCGTATTGTTTGCGGCGGCGGTGGCATACCTGGCGTGGGAACAACTGAAAGATCTTCCTTACCGGCTGTGGGCGATCCCCGTGGGACTCTTCGGGCTTTCCATCTTATTTGCCACCTATGCTTTCGGGCGGAAGCAGGAAGTTTCTGAGCTCAAGCAGATTCTGAGGGGCTTTCAGGATCGCGGTGGCGTCACGCCCTCCGAGGAGCAACTGGATCAGCTGGGACAACTGATCATGCGTTCGCAGCGCAACTTCAAGGAGCTGATCGATTCTTTGGATGATGTCGCGCTCGCCATCTCACTCGATGGAACGTTGAGAACCGTAAACCGGCGAACCTCGGAAATTCTCGGCGCTCCTTATGCTCAACTGGTCGGTCACAAGCTGGATGAATTCCTGGGCGCGCCGTTGCATGCGGAGGGATCCGCCAGCCTGTCCCGCTTCCTGGAGAAGCGGAGCTGGTCCGGCGTGGTGGAGATCCATCTCAAGAACGACTCGCGGCGGCATTACTACGACTGCGTGGTAAATGCCATCGTCAAGGGCGATGACGTAACCGGCGCGAGCGTGCTGGCCCGCGATATAACCGGCCATCGGGAGAAGGAACAGCGCTTCACGCAGTTGTTCGAGTCTCTGCAGGAAGGCGTGTACATCAGCACTCCGGATGGCAAGCTGCTCGAGGTGAACCCCGCGCTCGTATCGATTTTGGGATACGCGAGCAAGGAAGACTTGCTGGCCCTGACGCCGGAGCAGCTGAGCGTTGAAGCTGGCGGCGATCCGGTGCTGGGACGCGGGGGAAGCGAGAGCGGCCGCACGCGCACGCGCGAGGTTCGACTGCGAAGAAAAGACGGCGGAGTCGCGGTTTGCGTGGATACATCGAGCGGCGTGATGGAAGAAGGACGAGTGGTGCGTTACCAGGGCACGCTGGTTGACGTCACCGAGAAGCGCGCTCTCGAGCATAAGCTGCGGCGGCAGGAAGAATTCCGGCGGCATCTGCTGGAAAGCTTTCCGGATCTGATTCTGGTTCTCGATCTGAAAGGACAGTACACGTTCGTGAGTGCGCGCATCGGCGAGTTGCTCGGGTACGGGCCGGAGCATCTCATGGGCAAGAGCATCGACGACGCCAGGAACACTTCGCCGGAACTGGCCGGACTTTACCGGACCGTTGCCACTGGTCAGAGTGCCCTGACCTCGTGCGAATACGGCTCCCGACACCGCGACGGCAGTTGGCGCACGATGCTCGGCGTGGCGAGTCCGCTGCTCGACGCCGAAGGCAAACCGGCAGGAGTGATCATCTCCGTCCGCGATGTGACCACGGAGAAGAAGCTGGAGCAGCAGATTATTCAGAGCGAACGTCTTGCGGCCATGGGACAAATGATCGGCGGCTTTGCCCACGAACTTAATAACCCGCTGACCAGCATTCTGGGCATGGCCGAACTGCTGCAGGAAGGCGATGCCAGCGAATCCGCGCGGAAACAACTTTCCATTTTGCACAAGGAGGCGCGGCGCGCTGCCGAAATCGTGCAGAACCTGCAATACTTCGCCCGGCCGCCGGTTCCGGGACGCAGCCAGGTCAATCTGAATGAACTGGTGCAGCGAGTGGTTCAGATGCAGTCCTATCCATTGCGCAAGAGCAACATCACGGTCGACTTTCTGCAAGAACCGGCGATCCCTGCAATCGTGGCCGATCCCAATCAGCTGATGCAGGTGTTCCTGAATCTGCTGCTGAATGCGGAGCAGGCAATCCGTGAAAACCGCGAGAAAGGCACGATTCGTATTCGCATGGGACGCAAGCCTGATTCGGTATGGATCGTGTTTCAGGATGATGGTCCGGGGATCGCACCCGAAAATCTGGAGCACATTTTCGATCCCTTCTTCACCACCAAGCGCCCCGGACGCGGCACCGGCCTTGGACTGAGCATCTGCAAGACGGTGCTTCGCGAGCACGGAGGCAACATCGAAGTAACGACGGCTCCGGATGGCGGCGCGGTGTTCACGATTACGTTGCCGGTGGCGGCGGAGGCGGCGGCAAGTTAGGGAGTGATAATCGACGAGTCAGTCGTGTGGTAGAAATCGGTGAGTTACGTCAACTATCTCACGCTGGTCTTCGCTGCTGTAATATGCTGGCGTTGCTGATATGGTGCGCTCGTTGATCTGGGTCGAAGGCGAAGCAAAGGGCTGGGCCTGCTCAGATTGTCAATGGAGATTTCCCGTCCCCACCCTGCTTAGCGGAGAAGAGGCTAAAGGTGCTTACGATCGCCTAGCCGCGGGGAAGTTTCGCGAACATAAGTGCTGGGCTGGAACCAGTTCTCTTGCGGCGGAACAGCAAACAAGACTGGACACGGGCGCCACTTTCGCCGAGCGTGCTCGGGTGCTCATAAAGCGAGGATACACACCGAAGGTTGCTGTGGAGCTTGTGCTTCATGAAATGGAGTTCGAACACCGCAATAATTCGAGGATGATGGAGAAGGCGCGATCTGATGCCGAGGATTTCCTTCTGAAAGTCCGCAAGGGTCTCATCTGAAAAGGGAATTATCGCCACGTGCTCCCTGTACCTCCTAACAGTTTCCGACACAACAAACACCTTCGAGCCATCGCTGACGTCGCCTCAATCGCTAGCTGTCGCGGTATCCCCGTTACAATAACAACGAAATAGACCGCCCTACCGCTCCACCGCCATAGCTACCGCATTCCCTCCACCCAGGCACAATGCTGCAATTCCGCGGTGCACGTCGCGGCGCATCATCTCGTAGATCAGGGTCACGAGGACGCGCGCTCCGCTGGCTCCGATGGGATGCCCCAGAGCCACCGCCCCGCCATTCACATTGACGCGGCTCATATCGAGCCCCAATTCGCGAATGACTCCGAGCGCCTGCACCGAGAAGGCTTCGTTCAGTTCATAGAGGTCGACATCGTCTTTCTTCCAGCCCGTCTTCTCCCAGATTTTCTGCACGGCGCCGACGGGAGCCATCATCACCCACTTCGGCTCAACTCCGCTGGTCGCCTGCGCCACGATACGCACCATCGCAGTTGCGCCCAGTTCCTTGGCGCGCGCGGCGCTGGTTACCACCAGCGCGGCCGCTCCGTCGTTGACCCCGGGAGCGTTGCCCGCCGTAACCGTGCCTTCCTTCTTGAAGGCCGGCTTAAGCGAGCGCAGCACTTCGATGGTCGTGTCCTCGCGTGGACCTTCGTCTTTGTCGAAGATTACGGGCGGCTGGCCTTTCTTCTTGGCGGGAATTTCGACGGGGACAATCTGCGCTTTGAAACGGCATTCCTTCTGAGCGGCTATGGCTTTGCGATGCGAGTTGACGGCGAACTCGTCCTGCTCTTCGCGGGTGATGCCGTATTTTTCGGCTACGTTCTCTCCGGTCAGTCCCATGTGATAGTCGTTGTATATGTCCCACAGTCCGTCGTGGACCATGGCGTCGACGAGTTGTCCGTTGCCCAGACGATATCCCTTGCGCGCATTCGGCAGAAGATACGGCGCGTTGGTCATGGACTCCATGCCGCCAGCGACTACGATTGAACTGTTACCGGTTTCAATCGCCTGTGCTGCGAGTGCGACTGCTTTCAAGCCCGAGCCGCACACCTTGTTGATGGTCATGGCGCCTACTTCGGGCGCGAGTCCGCCAAATAACGCTGCCTGCCGCGCCGGATTTTGACCGAGTCCGGCCGAGACGACATTGCCCATGATGCACTCGTCCACCTGCTGCGGCTGGAGATTCGCCCGCTTCACGGCTTCGCGCACGGCGATCGCGCCTAGTTGCGGCGCCGTCAGATCGCTCAGACCTCCTTGAAATTTTCCGATCGGGGTGCGGCATCCCGCGATGATTACAACATCAGTAGAACTGGCCATGGTTGCGCTCCCTCAAGTAATCGACGCTGCTGAATTCGTCTCTGATTATAGATGTTGGAGAGCGAAAGAAAGTCGTTGGTCGATAGCCGATGGTCGTTCGGAGGGTTGGCTAGCGACCATCGACTATCGACCAACGAGGAATCCAAACGACCAACGACGAAAACTTTTTCATGCGCGCGATGCATGAAGTGACTTTGGTACAGCGTTGCATGTATGCGTTACGATCATTTTTCTCTTGACTTCGTTCTGCGTTGACTCTATACATTCAAACAGTTGCAACAGATTACCGTTGCGAAATTCCATGAACAATGGAAAGGGAGAATAGATCCATGGCAACCAAAAAGAAAGCAAAGAAGAAAAGCAGCAAGAAGCACTAAGAACCTGCAACAGGCAACGACAAAGGGGGCGCGATGAGCGTCCCCAAAGTTTTTTAGGCAGCTTTTAATCTTGCCGAGCTTTAGTTGAAGCGGGCGTTTGACTTTTTCTGGGGAGCAACGACCTTCTCCGTCGCCGGGCAGAGATTGCGGTAAGGACAAAACGCACAGTGGTACTTGGGATTGGGGGGAAACTCCTTCCGGGCGATCTGCTCCGCTACTTTTTGCACCCGCAGCTTCGCCACTTCCAATTCACCATCCGTCCGCGTGGTGCAAATGGCCGTATTATCTTCCAGGTTATGGAATATCAAGCGATCGGCACGCTTCCCCAGCCTCTCCTGCGCCGCGATCGCGTACAAAGAGAGTTGCAGACTCTCGTCGGCATCCTCTTGCGATTTCGGCTTACCCGTCTTGTAATCGACGATGGCCACGGTGTCCGGACCGGTGCGATCCATGCGATCGACACGCCCGGACAACTTCGCCGAACCCACCTCCAACTCAAACTTGTGCTCCGTTTCGAGTACCTCGGGCGGATGCGAGCTGCGAGCGGCCTCGAAAAAACTCCGCAACTGCTCGCGCCCCTGACGGAGATAGAGATCGTACTGGTAACGATCCGCAATGCCGCGCGACGCCAGTTCCGCCCGGAACTGTTCCAACAAATCCTCGTCGCTGATTTCGCGTTGGAAGCGCTGCGCGTCGTAAAAAGTCCTCAGCACGCCGTGCATGGCCGCTCCGTAGTGCAACGATGCGGATACCTCGCGCGGCAAGTTCCACTCTTTTTCAAGTTTGAAACGGAGCGGACACTGTTCGTAAATCTCGATCGTCGACGCGCTCAGGCCGGTAGAAAAATCGGCCGACGGATCCATCAGCAGCCAAGCTGCCACCTTCGAGTGCTCCAGCGCGACGCGCTGTTCTTCCTCGGCGAATAACAAATCCTGCACCGCCGCCGCGGAATGCGTCGACCAGAATTTCCTGTAACCGGGATGAACCATGAACTCACGCAGAAACTTTGTCGGCTTGGGATCGTTCTTGCTCTTGCCCGCATTCGCATAAATGGCCAGCGTGTCCTTGGCCCGCGTCATCGCCACGTAAAACAACCGTCGCTCTTCTTCTTCGTGCAGCGTTTTGTCGTCGGCCTGAACAGCGTCCGAGCGGCGCAGTTCGGCGGGAAATGCTACTAGCGGCTCGCGATAAGGACAGGGAAACGAGATTGACGACCCGCGAACAATAGCCACGTGCTGGAACTCAAGTCCCTTGGCCGCGTGGGCGGTCAATAGCTGTACTGCGTCCGTTGTGCTGCGCGGCAGCGCAATCGAGCCTTTGGCTTCGACAAAATAATCGAGGTATTCGAGAAATTCGGCAGGGGTCCAGGTCTCGACTATTGCTTTCTCACGCCAGTCTTCCGCAAATTTCACGAAGGCCGCCAGCAACGGCGTCTCCCGTAATTCAAAGTGCCGGAGCACCGCTTTTACAGCCTCATCGGCGCGAACTCCATCCTTCTCCGTTTCGCGATGCGCCTGCTCCACTTTTGCGAGCACCGCCGCTCCGCCCTGCAATCGTCCTAACACCGCGGTGAGATCGAGTTCTCGCCGCATTGCCCGCATCGCAGCCCTTAATTCCTTTGGGTCGATTTCAAATTGCGGCAGTGCCGCCACACGAAACAGACTGCCAGCATCGTTTGGCGACACGGCTGCGGTCAGGCAAGCCACCGCATCCCTAACCTCGGGAGTATCCAAAACATCTAGGCCTTCAATGGAAAACGGAATGCCGCGCTCAGCGAACTCCTTGACCAGTTCGTCGCGATGGCCGTGCTGCCGGTAGAGCACGGCAAAATCTCTCCATCCGCGGCGCTCTGCTTTTCTTTTTTTCTGGATGCGCCGCGCCAGATCCGCAGCCTCTGCCTCCTTGTCCCTCCAGGTAACGATTTCTACAAACGGCGCGTTCGACGTCTCTCCTCGTTGTGCCGCTTCTTCGTCGCGCAAAGATTCCAATGGCGTTCGCTGATATGAAATTGCTGGCCCTGCCGCCGAAACCTTTTTCCCGAGCGTTTTTCCAAACACTGCGGGATTCTCATTCACGATGCCAAAAGCGCATTTAAGGATCGGTGGCAAAGACCGTCGATTCTTCCCGAGCACCACCACTTGCGCCGCAGGAAACTTCGCGGCGAACAGCGTGAACGCTTCGCTCGACGCGCCGCGGAACTGGTAGATAGCCTGATCCGGATCGCCCACGGCGAAGACGTTTGCGTTTGGTCCCGCCAGTAGGGAGAGAATTTCCACCTGGGCAAAGTTCGCGTCCTGAAATTCATCGACCAGAAGAAAGCGAGTGCGGCGACGTTCTTCTTCTAGCAACACGGGATCGTCCTTCAGCAAGTGATAGGCCTTGGTAATCATGTGGCCGAAGGTGCCCAGGTTTTTCGCGTGGAGCATGTCTTCGACGGTGGCGAAAACGCGAGCGATTTCCTGGCAACGCTCTAGAATCTCCGCCTTCTCCAGATCTTTCTGCTTCTTTGAACTCGCAACCCTGGGCAACGGAATCTCGCCGCGTTCAAGGCGCTCGACGTAGCGCGAGTATTCCGAGGGGCCAATCAATTCATCCTGGCAACGACGCATGAAATCGAGCAGGCTGTCGAGAAACTGGCCGACGTTCGCCGCACGCACAAAGTGTTTCAGACGAAGATCGCGAATACGGCGGCGGAGGAATACCCAGAGGTCCTTTTCGTCGAGCACGCCAAAACCCGCGCCGCGACGGTGGAGCAGCCCATTGCACCAGGCGTGAAAGGTGCAAGCCTGCAAGCCATCGATGGCAGTCCCCTTCAGTTCTCCGCGAACCCGGGCCATCATTTCCGCCGCTGAATTGTCGGTGTAGGTGAGCGCAACAACTTCGTCGGGCCGGGCGTGCCCTTCGCGAATCAGGTTGGCTACGCGCTGCGTGAGGACGGTTGTCTTGCCGGTGCCGGCCCCCGCAATCACCAGCATCGGGCCATGAATGTGTTCGATGGCCTGTTGCTGGCGCTCATCGGGAATGATCTTCGTCGCAGGTAAGACGGTCGAAGCCACTGGAGAACTCACTAGCCGGAGAATATCAGAGGTTGGTTGTGGAAGGCTGTGAGGAATCAGCGCAGCGCTTCCATCGCCAGGGCGGTGGCGACAATCGCTGCCGTTTCGGCGCGCAGGATCGTGTCGCCTAGCGAGGCCGCCTTCCATCCCGTTTCGTGAAACCACTCGAGTTCGTCGGCGGTCCATCCGCCTTCGGGACCCACTGCGAGCGCTACTTCGGTTGACAGCGGCTGCAATACGTCTCTAAGACTCGCGTCCTGTTCGGATTCGGCGAGCACAATGCGGTCCACTTCTGCCGAAATGATGTCTTCAGCCAGGGATTTCAGTTTGAGGGGAGCCGCAATCTCGGGCGGCGTCTCCCTGCGCGATTGCTCGGCCGCCTGACGAGCGATACGCTGCCAACGCTCGTGGCGCTTCGCCGCAGCCGCGACCAGATGAGCATCGCTCCGCCGGGCGATGACGGGGATTATGCTCGCGACTCCGATCTCCGTGCACTTCTCGATCGCCCACTCCATGCGATCGAATTTGAAGATGGCTAGGACTAAAGTGATTTTAGGAGCGGCAGAGTGGTTGGACCCTCGTCTGCGGTACCGTTTCGCGTCGAGTGCGAACTCCACGCGATCGTACGAGACGAACGTGATAGTTCCGCGGCGAACTTCTTCGCCGGCTGCAATGTCGAACTCCTGGCCAACTTCAGCGCGCAGGACGCGAGCGAGATGAGCCGCGTGGTCGCCCACCAGCGCGGCCGTGTCTCCCTTTACTTCGTCGGCAATCCAGCGGCGCCGTGTCATGAGGCAGGTGTCAGGTCTCAGGTGTCAGGAAAAGCAAACTCATGTGAGCAGCGGGGGCAAAGAACCAGAACCTGAGACCTGACGCCTGAGACCTTCTCTACACAAACATGTCTTTCACACGTCCCAACAGCGAGCGGCTCTGCGGCTTATTTTCCACGGGAGCCAACTCTCCCAGTTCGGCCAGCAGTTCGCGCTGGCGCTTATTCAATTTGCCAGGAGTTTGGATTCGCACCTCGACGTAAAGATCGCCTTTGCCATGGCTATTGAGCACGGGCACGCCTTTGTTGCGGATGCGAAATGAGGTTCCTGACTGCGTCCCTTCGGGAATTTTCAGCTTATGTTCTCCCTCCAGAGTCGTAACCAGAATCTCTGTGCCGAGCGCCGCTTGCGAAAACGAAATCGGAACCACGCAGTGCAAGTCATTGCCCTCGCGCTCAAAAAAGGCGTGCTCTTTGACATGCAGCACGATATACAAATCGCCGCCAGGCCCGCCGAACGCGCCTGCTTCGCCCAGGCCGCTGAAGCGAATCCGCGTTCCGTCTTCCACTCCCGCGGGCACTTTGGCTTCTACCGTGCGCTCGCGCAGCACGCGGCCTTCGCCTTTGCACTTCGCGCACGGATCGGTGATTACGCTGCCCGCGCCCTGGCAAGTCGGGCAGGTTCTGGCGATGCTGAAAAAGCCTTGCTGATACCGCACCTGCCCGCGGCCATTGCACGCCCGGCAAGCGACCGGAGCTTTGCCGGGCGCCGCGCCGTTTCCCCGGCAACTGTCACACGTCTCATGGCGGCGGACATTCACTTGCTTCTCGGTGCCAAACACTGCTTCATCAAATTCAAGATGCAAATCTTCGCGAAGATCGGCTCCACGCTGGGCGCGGCTGCGACGGCGTCCACCCTGACCGAACATGTCGCCGAATCCGAAGATGTCGCCAAAGATGTCGCCAAAATCCTGGAAGATGGCGGGATCGAATCCGGCTGGACCTGCGCTGCTGCCGCCTACACCGGCGTGCCCGAAGCGGTCGTACAAAGAGCGCTTCTCGCTGTCGGCGAGAATGGCGTAGGCTTCGGTAATCTCCTTGAACTTATCTTCCGCGTCAGGATTGTTCGGATTGCGGTCGGGATGGTACGTCATCGCTAGCTTGCGGTACGCGCTCTTGATTTCCACGTCAGTAGCAGTACGGGTCACACCGAGCACTTCGTAAAAATCGCGTTTTGTGTTTGCGGCCAGAAACTCCCCCCACGTTATATTCGGTCGTTTGGTGTTACTCTTCGGTCGACTAACGACCCGGTTACCCGCCGCTATTGCGAGCGACCCGCACCATCGCGGGACGCAGCAGCCGGTCCTTGTACTTGTAACCACGTTGCAGTTCGTCGAGGACGTAATGATCGGGGACCTCGCTGGTCTCCACCATTTCGACGGCTTCGTGAATCCGGGGATCGAAAGGCTGTCCGGTCGCAGGAACGGGCTGCACCCCGATCTTCTGCAGCGCATCCTGAAATTGGCGGTAGATGAGCTCAATACCGTTGCGGAATTCACCGGAGTGGCCGCTGGCTTTTAGGGCGCGTTCGAAGCTGTCCAGCGGAGGCAGTAAGGTCTTGATCACGTCGGCCGCGGCAAATTCGCGGAACTCCTGTTGCTCGCGCACTCCGCGCTTGCGGGCGTTATCGAATTCCGCTTGCAGACGCGCGAGGCGATCAAGCAGCGCATCGCGCTCAGCTTTGAGCTTTTCCGTTTCGGAGGCTGCGCCCGCCTCTATTTTGGCCGCGGCCGCGCTCGACGCAGCCTCGTCGTCATCCCCGGCCGGAAGCTCGTGCTCGAGATCCTCGCGTCTCAGATCGTCGCCTCTTAGATCAAGGTGCGCGTCGGTTTTTCCGTTTCCTTTACCCATACCTCTCGATTACTCCGATTCATTCAAAAGTTTGTCGAACAAGCGCGCGATATATGACACCGCCGACATCGTGTGCTGATAATCCAGCCGGGTCGGTCCAATCACAGCCAGCGACCCCATGACCTCGCCGCCGACGCGGGCAGGCGCGCCAATCAGGACGAAATTCTGCAAATTCGAAGCCGGCAGCGCCTCGTCGAGCCCGATGACCACGCGCACCGCCTCCTGCCGCGTGTCGAGATAAGCGCTGAGCAGCTTCACTACCTTTTCTTTTTCCTCAAGGGTGCGCAGCATTTCCTGCAGACGCTGAGTGTCTTCCTGGCCGGTAACCAGATTCGCAGCGCCTTCCACGTAGACAGCCTGGGTGTCGTCGGCCGAAGCCAGCGCGCCCTGCTGATAGAGCTGCTCGATGGACTTCATCAGCCGGTCGTACTCACTGCGCTCTTGTTCGAGCCGCCGAGCCAGCTCGGAGCGCATGTCGGCCATGGTCCAGCCGCGGAAATTGTCATTGATGTAGCGCGCGGCCAAATCGAGATCGGACTGCTGAATATCAAGCCGCAGCACGCGGTCGCGCACTACTCCCGAGCGCGTGACCACGACCGCCAGCACCTTCTGGTCGGCGAGACGCGAAAAGTAAACGTGCTCGAGAGCGTTGCGCGGTCCGCTGGTGGCCACAGTGATGCCCACACCGTGCGAGATCAGGGAGAGCACATGCGAAGTACGCTCCATGAATTCCTGCACATCGCTGACGCCGGTCAGAGTGTCTTGGATGATGCTCTGGTTCTCGTGCGAGAGATGCGCTTCGCCACTCAGTTGCTCGACATAATAGCGATAAGCCTCCGCCGTGGGAACACGCCCCGCCGAAGCGTGGGGCTGCTCGAGAAATCCGGCGTCGGCGAGGTCCGCCATTACGTTGCGAATGGTAGCTGCGCTCAAACCTTCGCGGCTCGCGCGAGCGAGGGTGCGCGAGCCCACCGGCTCGCCGCTGGCAATAAATGTCTCGACAATGGCGGTCAGGATTTCGCGTTCTCTTCCGCCGGCTGGTCCTGCTGGCATATCTACCCGAGTCTTGGGGCCGAACAGCCCATGTAAATTCTTTAGATGCAGTGGCTTAGATTAAGATTCCGCCGCGCCTAAGGGAATTCTAGGGAGCGCTGGCGAGGGTGTCAAGGATGCGGGCGCCGAGGGTTGGCGATTTGGAATTCGCTGTGGGGTCATCGATTACGAATGGCCGTCACAGGTCTCAATTCGATTCCATTTCCCAATCATTTAACTGCCGCCGCACAATACCGTAGCAAGCGCACGCTGCGTCCTCAAGCTTCTGCCGGTTCAATATCTTGACGCTTCCTCGCGTGTAAGAGATCAATCCCGCTTTCTGCAAGATACCGGCAGCCACGGTTACGCTCGCCCGGCGCGATCCCAGCATCTGCCCCAGAAATTCCTGCGTGAGGGGAAGGCTGTCCGACGCAAGGCGGTCATGGGTCATCAAGATCCAACGCGCCAGGCGCTCGCCCACCTCATGGAGTCGATTGCAGGCGGCGATTTGCGCGGTCTGCATCGCGAGCCGCTGACCAAAGCGATGCAACTGCTGTTCCAGCCGTGGAAATTGCCGGACAAGCTGCTGGAGCGTCTCTGCCTCGCAGCGATAGGCGGTGCCGTCTCCCTGAGTTATGAGCCGGGTAGGACTGCTGCTGTAGCCCACCAGAAGTGGCAAACCTGTGAAGCCTTCGCGGCCAATCAGGCCGATCTCGACGCTCTTTCCGTCCGGCTGCACCGCCAGGACCGAAATCACTCCGTCGTTGACAAAGTATCCGGACTTGATGGTCTCGCCGGCTTCATAAATGATCTGGTGAAGCTTGAGCCGGACCAGTTCCAGCTTCGAAAGTACTTGATTGAATTCCTCGGGGGAAAGACTCAGCAGAATTTTGTTGCTGACTACGTTTCCATCGCCATCAACTCGGCGCGTCTCCAATGCTGCCTTGGAGGGCTGAAGAGAGTTAGAGTTCTTTTTCGCCATAACGGCTCCTTGCCAGCGCAAAGCGCTGTCTGTTTTCGCAAGGAACCGTCGCCCAATGGGCGCGGCGGAAGGATGCTAGAAGAGACACCTCCAGACTACTCCTTTTCTCTTGTCGGCACCTAGGTTTTTGCATTTTGTTCGTTTGCAGTCAAAAAGACGGAAATGGCCGCAAATGTACGCCAGCGGCGTAATTCAGAAGATGGACGGGTGGTAAGCGGCGCATTCGGAAGCAGTCCACAAAACCTATTCCGATTTCGTTCCACTCGTCTTCCGGGGGCGCTGACTTTCCAGAAGTTTTGCAGCGAAGCATTCTTCGTGTACAGACTGGCCGTGCTCGTTCGTCTTCGCTTCTTTGAGCAAGACGGGCCTGCCGCAAATGGCGCACTTAAAGATTGGACCGGGCACTGGAGCGTCATGGTATCGATAAATAACTTATCCGTCGGTACGCTAACGCACAATTTTTGCCAGCGCTATAGCCAGCACTATAGAGAAACGGCACGGATGTGGCTGGTTGTTAGCCGTCAACCTCTGTGTGGTTTCCAATCGTCTGTCTTACCTCTACCCCCGTCGTCTCGGGGACGGTCACAAACTCATATCCCTGATCGCGGAATCGGCGGATCAGATTCTCGGTCGCGATCACTGTCTGGGCGCGGTCCGCGCCCATGGCGCGATGTCCGCCATCATGTAGCAGGATTACATCTCCGCCGCGCATCTGCCGCACAACTTTCTGCTCGATTACCGCGGCGGGCGGAGCATTCCAGTCATAGCCGGTCACATTCCACATCATTGTCTGCAGCCCGAGTTCACGCGCGATTCTGAGCGTCGCTGGACGTCTTCCTCCGAACGGCGGACGAAATAGATTCGAGTGCTCGCCGATTGCGTCCTGTAAAGCCTGATGACAATCCACCAACTGCGCACGCGTCTGCGCGTCCGATTTGAAGATGAGCAACGGATGGGTGAAGGTGTGATTGCCGATGACATGTCCCGCTTGCGCTACGGCGCGCGCAATGTCGGGGCGCTCACGCACGTAGCTTCCGATCATGAAAAATGTCGCTTGCACACTGTGCTTCGCCAGCACCTCGAGCAACTTCAGCGTGTGCGGATCGTTCGGGCCATCGTCGTAAGTCAGGTAGATTTTTTTGCTCCCGCGTTCTCCTCCGGCAAACGTTCGTCCGTACCACTGTCCCGTAGGCGACATCGTTTGATAGCCGGCTGCCGAGGCCGCAGCTGCGGCAGTGAGTCCGATGAAGGCGGGAAACATGAGGAGATTGTATAAGGAAGTCAAAAGTCAAAAGTCAGATTGCAGAAGTAAAACCGGAAAACTGAGAACAACTTCTTCAATTTGACTTCTAACTTTTGACTTCTTCTTCACAATTGCATCGCGACGTAAAGCCATATATTCTCCTGAACAGTTCCCACTACAGCCCATGGCCAAGCTTTTCGAGCTTCCCCGTTACATTGCGGTTGAAGGTCCCATACGCGTTGGAAAGAGCACGCTGGCGCGGGTTCTCGGAGAGCGCCTGGCCGCTCAGCGCGTCATCGAACCGGCGGACAATCCATTTCTGAAGGCATTTTATGAGGGTGAGACCGGGGCTGCTTTTCAGACCCAGTTCGCATTTCTGATTCGCCGCTTCGAGCAGCTGCGCGCGCTTGATCTCGGCCCGCGGTCAAATAAGACAGTGGTTTCCGATTACATTTTTGAAAAAGACAAGCTCTTCGCTTGCCTTAACCTCAACGATCAGGAACTCGATACCTACAATCGCTACTTCAATTATTTTCGCGAGCAGCTGCCCACGCCCGACCTCGTGATTTATTTGCAAGCTACGCCCGAAGTGCTGAAGAAGCGGCTGAAGAAAAAGAATGCTCCCGGCGAGAAGGCCATCAGCGAGGATTACCTGATGGAAGTGGTGAAGGCCTACGAACACTTTTTCTTTCACTACACGCAGTCTGATCTGCTGATCGTGAACACTTCGGAAATCGACTTCGTCGACCGCAACGAAGACCTGCAGGAGTTACTAAAAAAAGTCTCGGCGCCGATCAAGGGCACGCAATATTTCCTGCCGCTCGGCGGACAGGATGTGGCCAACGCGTAGGGCAATCGT
The DNA here is from genome assembly GCA_963785265.1 of uncultured Acidobacteriaceae bacterium. GTDB lineage: Bacteria > Acidobacteriota > Terriglobia > Terriglobales > Acidobacteriaceae > Acidiflorens. Next base: position 725,312 of record CAWAUN010000003.1, read on the forward strand.
TAGAATAGGCTTTCCAAGTCTCGCGCCCCATGGAGAACCCGCAGGATCAGCACGTCGTTGCCTTCGACTCTGTAGAAGACCAGGTGTTTGGGGAGACCCGAAACCCGCGCACGGCGAACATCGCGCAGTTCAGCGGGGCTGAATCGGCAAGGTGCGCCCAGCCATGGATTTCTCAAGATTCGCCGCACGGCGGACGTCACCGCTTTGCTCCAGCGCTCGGCTAACTTCCGGTCTGATTTTTCTTCGTACCAGTCGGCTTGCTCCACGATATCGACCGAGGCTGCCTCACTGAGGCGAACGAGTCGGGTTGGCATAATATTTTCTCTGCCTTCATAAATTGTCATATTATGAAGACATGGCAATGAGTTCCCTGAACATTTCCCTTCCCGAAGCTCTCAAGGACTACATCGAGGGCCAAGTCAACTCCGGTGACTGGAGTACGCCCAGCGAGTACATCCGCGAACTGATCCGCCAAGACAAAGAGCGGCGGTTACGGACTCTCGAGCAGGACCTTCTCGCCGGGGTGAACGGTGAAAAGATCGAAATCCCGATGGCCGAGATCCGCAAGAAGGGACTAGTCGCGGCACTACGCGCAAGAGCCCGGCGGAAATGAATCACTCGTCCCCTCACCGCCATAACCACCTGGCAAATCTGCCGAGTTCAAGAACGAAGCAACCGAAGATCAGAGTGCGCAGGAGAATCTTTTCGCAGACGGCGTAGAACCCGTCGATGCGGCGCTCCAAATCGCGGTTGCGCTTTGCTGCCAAGCGTTACAATCCCGTGTCTTCCTTCTTGGTCGTGCCTTTCCTCTCGCCCCACCCAACGAAGTTAGCGGGCAGTTGAGCCTCCAGCATCTTCTGTTGCTCATTCCACTTCGCGGGAACTACCTGGCGCCGGGGAGAAGACCAGCCAATGTAATGGAGGAATGCCTTGGCCGTGACCGTAGAGGATCGGGACCCGCCTCCGAACGCAATTGAGTAGGCGTTCGTATCGCCTTTCCGTGTCGACTGTAGGGCGATCCCGTGCCTTTCTTTGTCCCACAGGATCCTCACGGCCTTGGCCCCGGCTTTTAGCAAGGCTCTTGACGAAGCAGCATTCAGGGCTATACGTCCGCTGGGAGCGATTGTAATCGTAAGTTCATCAACCCTGACGGATCTACGCTCGAATGTTTCGTAGGCCACTATAGCGTACCTCACGTACAACTTTACGGCTCTCACGGTCCTGCGTCAACAATTTCGTTTTAATGTAACTCGGCCGACGCCTATCGACCGGCTCCCCCTTTTGCGGCTATAATCCCCTCAGCGTCATCGAATCACTGCAAGACGACGCGCAACAGGCTCTATCCGCCCAGTTTGCGGAGGGGCACTGGAGGACACTGTGAGTCTCACACCGATCGGCGAACCTCGTCGAAAAATTACCACTGCTACCATCCGCGAAAAGAAACTTCACCACAGCCCTATTACCTGCCTCACGGCTTACGACTATGCCACCGCGCGTCTCGTCGACGAGGCGGGCATCGACATTGCTTTGGTCGGCGACTCGCTAGCCATGACCATGCTGGGCTACGAGAACACGTTGTCGGTCACAGTCGACGAGATGCTGCACCACGTCAAAGCCGTGCGCCGCGGCGTCAAGGACGCCCTGCTCATTGCCGACATGCCTTACGGGTCTTATCAGGTTGACCCCAACGAGGCGATTCACAACGCTGCGCGCTTCGTGAAAGAAGGTGGCGCGGAGGCGGTCAAGATGGAAGGCGGCGAGAAGCGAGTGGACGTAATCCGGCGCGTGATCGACGCAGAGATTCCTGTCGCCGGGCACATCGGGCTCACGCCGCAGTCGATCAACATGATGGGCGGCTACAAAGTTCAGGGCAAGACTTTGAACGCCATCGAGCAGCTTATGCGCGATGCGGTTGCGCTCGACCGCGCGGGAGTGTGCTGCATTTACCTGGAGGGCATTCCGCGCGAAGTGGGAGCCATGATCACCGCCGAGGTCGAAACGCCAACCATCGGCATCGGCGCGGGCCCGGATTGCGACGGGCAGGTGCTGGTATTTCACGATCTGGTGAACCTGACGTTCGGACACGCGGCAAAATTCGTGCGCCGCTATGGAGACGCCGCCGCGCTGATCACGCAATCGGTGCTGGCCTTCAAGGCCGACGTGGTTTCGCACCAGTTCCCGAACGACGGCGAGAGCTACCACCTGCCGAAGGAAACCCAGGCCGCACTCGAAACGGTACTCCACCGCAAGCACGCCATACAGCGATAATGGCGGGCGGAGAAGAATCCTGTGCGAAGGCAGGTGCGAGTCGACGTGCGTAATGTAGCGCGAATTAATGCAGTGCAAACCAGGTTAGTGCAAATCGTAGCAGCCGTTCTTCTGCTGGGGGCTCTGGTCGCCTGCTCGAAGCCCCCGCAGGCGCCGGCCGCGGAAACCCCGCAACCGACTGGACTCGAGTCCATTCCGATGCCGGATCCTGCAAAATATCCGGCGCTCACCAAGATGAGTGGCTGGAAGAATCCGTACTTCGTGGTTCGCGAGGATGGGATTGGCTTCGTCGACCTTTCCAATCGCGAGGTCCACATTTTGAAGGTCGAGGAGATACCGGCTGAGCTGGCCGCGCTTCCGTCGAACGCGTGGCCGTATGGCCGGGTGGTGCTGATTGGGCAAGCGGCGCTGGCTAACCCATCGGATCAAGCGAAGGCGGAATTGCGCAAGAATCGCGCGCTGCTGCTCGGAACGCTTAAAGAATTGGACGTGCAATACCGCGAGGCGCCGTAGATAAGCCACCGGGAGCTGCGGAGCCGAGGCGGGATTCTCGGCCCCTAAAGGGGCGGTCAAACCTGGATGCATGCTGGCATCGCTAAAGCGATGCCCTGATACGAACCTTGGCTTTTCTGTAGCCGGTTGGGCATTGACGCCAAGAACATTTTGACGACCCATGAAGATCTGCCCGACTATCCCAGACGCTCGCGCTGCTTGTCTGGCTGCCCGCGCCGGCCACAAACGCCTCGGCCTGGTTCCGACGATGGGCGCTTTGCATGAAGGGCACCTGTCGCTTGTCCGCGCTGCTAAAGCGCAGTGCGATGCGGTTGCGGTTTCCATTTTTGTTAACCCCACGCAATTCGGACCCACCGAAGATTTGTCGAGATATCCGCGTCCGTTCGATCGCGACTGCGCGTTGCTGGAAGGGGAAGGGATCGAGATCCTGTTTGCGCCACCGGTCGAGGAGATTTATCCGCGTTCCAACGACGCGGTTACCTGGGTGCAAGTCGAGGGGCTGAGCGAGAAGCTTGACGGACGCTCTCGCCCCGGCCATTTTCGCGGCGTAACCACGATCGTTGCGAAACTGTTTCATATAGTCGAGCCCGACGCCGCGTACTTCGGGCAAAAAGATGCCGCGCAGTTGGCGGTGATCCGGCGCATGGTGCGCGACCTGAATTTTCCGGTGGAAATTGTCGCATGCCCGATTGTGCGCGAACCCGACGGACTGGCCATGAGTTCGCGCAATGCTTACCTGAGTCAGGAAGAACGCGGCCGCGCGCTCGTGTTGCAACGGTCTTTACAGGAAGCGCGACGGCGTTTCTGCGATGGGGAAAGAAGCGCGGCGGAACTCATCGCGGCTGCGAAAGAAGTCATCGCGTGCGAACCACAAGTCCGTTTGGATTATTTCGAGATTGTGGATCCGGATACGCTCGATCCGGTCGAACGCATCTCGCAAAAGACGCTGGTCGCCGTCGCGGCGTATGTCGGGACCACGCGCCTGATCGATAATCTCGTTCTGAACCCTGAGCCCAAGTGAAGCAGCAGTCCGAGGCGGCGCGAGTGCAGGTCACTAGGGCGTAGTAGCGGCTGCAAGACGTTAGCCACTCTGTCCAGAGACAAAGGGACTTCCGGCAATGAAATAGCGCAACGGTTGCTCGGCGGACTTCACAATCCCGATACGCGACGTGACGATTACGCGGCGCACGCGATAGCCGTCGTCGACAATACGAAGGTCAGAGCGCGGGCTTGCCAGATTTTTTCCATTGTCGCGCGTGCGGGTGACTCCCATGGCTTCGGACAGGCGTCCCGGTCCGGATGAAATCTTCTTGAGAAAAGAGATCTTTGTGAGGGCGTTTTCATCCTCTACCTCGATGTCACGCGCCTTCGCCATTTGCGCAATCCCCGTCACTGGCTCGAGGGCGCGAAAGAGGACGCCGCCGGGAATTCCGTCGGGCAGGCACGAGACATTCAAGCAGTAGTGATTGCCGTAGATGAAGTACACGTAGGCGCGTCCGGGAGGGCCGAAGAGCACGGCGTTCCTCGCGGTTTTGCCAGCGGCCGAGTGTGCAGCCGCGTCGCCTTGGCCGAGATAGGCTTCGGTTTCGACTATGCGGCCGGCAAGAATTCCGCTCGGCATTTTGCGGATGAGCAATTTCCCTAGCAGCGCCCTCGCGACTTGGCGGGGATCGCGATTGTAGAAGACGGGTCTTAGAGTCGTTGAGGACGCGAACATTCGATGACCCGATTGCAGAAGTCAAAAGTCAAATTACAGAAGTTAAGGATTCACTTCTGCAATCTGACTTCTCACTTCTGACTTTTCAAATACGCCAGTACTTCGTCCGCATGGCCTTCGGCTTTTACGTTGTTGAAGATGTGCTTGATCTTGCCGTCGGGGCCTATTACGAAGGTCGTGCGCGCTATACCTTTTACTTTTTTGCCGTACATGTTTTTTTCTTTGACCACGCCGAACAGGGTTGCGATTTTTTTTTCGGGATCGGCCAGCAACGGGAAGGGCAGACTAAATTTCTCCTGAAATTTCTTCTGCGAGGCCGCGGTGTCTTTCGAAATTCCGAGCAGCACCACGCCTGTTTGTTTGATGGCGGCGTAGCTGTCGCGAAAGCCGCAGGCTTCCTTGGTGCAGCCGGGCGTATCGGCCTTGGGGTAGAAATAGAGGACCACCGTCTTGCCGCGAAAATCCTTTAAGGCAACCTCTTTGCCGTTCTCGTCCGTCGTAATGAAGTCTGGGGATTTATCATTAACTTCCATGGGAGTTTCTCCTCACCGGTCTTGGTCACACCGCAAGTTATATCGTAACGGGAGGATCGCCGTCATCTGCGCGGTCGCGATGTTGTCCGCCAGTGCTTTGCTCCGGGCCCAGGTCTCGATTCCGCAGTACGGACGCAAACAAGTTGACAAGGGACCACGCGCGCTGGGATTGGTGCAGCTTTCTCCCACGGGCAAAAAAGCCCGTTTCGTTCCGATCGCCATCATGATGGATGGAAAATTCTACGACGCGGGTGCTTACAAAGCTGACCCTGTCCCCATGGCTCTCGACTTCGGCATTGTCTATGAAGGTTTTCGCAGCGGTGTGTCACAGGGCGTTTTCACGATTACGCAACCGGGAGAACTGAATCACAACTGGATCGCCGAAGGCACGTGGCTTCCGGCGGGAGCTATTGACCCGAAGAAACGCAAGAAGTACTCGCCGCCGGTGGTCGTCGAAGACGATAACGGTCCGCCCGTGTTACACCGCCGCGCTGGAAGCAGCGACTCGGCGAGCAGTTCCGACAAGAAAGATGAGCAGAAACCCGCGACTCCTGCGGCATCGCCGACGACTACCACTACGCCGGCAACTACGCCTGGCGCGAGTGCGCCGACACCGACGAACTCGTCGGACGCTGCGAAGCCTCCGGCTGCCCCGGAGCCGGCGAAGACATCTGCGCCTGTTTCCGGGTCAGATGAGCCGATCGCAGATCCGAATCGTCCGCGTTTGCGGCGCGGAAAACCGGAATCGACTGAGCGCCGCGATGTTTACACAGCGTTCGACGAAGACGTAGCGCCGGCCGCAGGCACGGCGACGTCGGGCAAGGATTCCGCCACAGCTGCGCCTAAGATCATTACCATTCCTGCAATTTCCGATGCCGGCGGGCCCGATCCGCGTCCCTACACGTTCGATATGAAGCCGGAGGAAGAAGCCGGCTATCGCAGCAAGATGCTCGATCTGGCTGCGAAGCAGCTTGTTCCTCAGATGAGCGCAGCGACAAAAGAGGGCACGGGCAGGAAGTCGTCTGCGAGCAAATCCGCGCGCAAAGCCGCCCACAAGGCCCCTGAGCCAGCCTTCGATGATGTGAGCTTGCACATCTTTGATCTCTCCAGCTCGAATGAACCAGTGCTGGTGCTGTCAGCGAAAACTCACCCAGCCGCTGCTCCTGCCGACGCGACCGCACCGGTCGAAGAACCCAAGGAGATCACGCTGATCGCGCGTACCAACCTTGAAGGCGAGTTACGCAAACTATTTTTCTCACAGACCGATTCGCGGCATCTCGACGTCACTCCGCGCATGGAACTGATTGACGCGGTCGACGCCGACGGCGATGGCCGAGGCGAATTGCTCTTCCGGCGTACCTTTGACGGCGGCAGCGTCTACGCCATCTACCGCGTGACTGCCGACGGGCTGTGGCCGCTATTTGAGCCGACACCCTAGTTTGATCGGGTCATCTGGTCATCGGGTGATCGGGTCATCTAAGATCAGACGCCTTTGATTTTCCATCACCCGATCACCCGATCACCCGATTGCTTTACAATGTCTTCCTCTCAGGCGTGAGACCTATGCGCACTACTTCTCGTATTTCTGCCAAAACTGCGGTATCGCTAAAGCGATACCCTGATACGAATCTTGGAGGTTGTCGTATGCAAAGTGGTCGTATGCAAAATGGTCGCGTGACGAGTCTTCTGCTCTTGCTGATTCTGTCTTTCGTATTGTCCGCGTCGGCTTTTGCCGCTGATGGCAAGCCCGTCTCCTACAAGTCCGGAGACGAGACGGTCAATGGAATTCTCTACACACCCGCTGGCAAAGGGCCGTTTCCAGCGCTCATTGTGATTCACGAGTGGTGGGGATTGAATGACTGGGTCAAGGAACAGGCCGCCAAGCTGGCCGATCAGGGATACGTTGCGCTGGCGGTCGACTTGTATCGGGGCAAAGTCGCCGATAATCCCGACCTGGCGCACGAACTCATGCGGGGATTGCCCGAAGACCGGGCGACCCGCGATTTGCGCGCCGCGTACGACTTTCTGGCGTCGCAAGCGAATGTGAAGAAGGACCGAATCGGATCAATCGGCTGGTGCATGGGCGGAGGCTACTCGCTCGACGCGGCGCTGGCCGAGCCGCATTTGGCGGCAACGGTCATCAATTATGGGCATCTGGCGACGGAACCGTCGGAACTGAAAAAAATCAACGCGCCAATCTTGGGGCTGTTTGGCGGGCAGGATCGCGGCATTACTCCCGACGATGTGAAGAAGTTTCAACAAGCCATGGAACAATTGGGCAAGAAGATTGAGGTGAAGATTTATCCCGACGCGGGACACGCGTTTGAAAATCCGAACAATAAGCAGGGATACCGGCCGGAGGACGCCGCTGACGCTTGGCGGCGTACCGTGGATTTTCTGGCTGCGACTTTGAAAAAGTAAGATGAGTGGAGATCCAGCGCTCCAAGGCTAAAGGCAGCATTTTATAGTCTTTGATGGCAACATCCGGCTTCGCTAAGAAGAGGCTTTCCAAACCTCCCTTGCCAAAATGTTTTCGTACGCTTGCGGAAAACGATCCTGAAAACACTGGCCCGCGAGAGACAAGGAATTTCCACTTGCCAGACGGTACCATTCTGGTTACTATGCAGCCATCTTTTTTTTGGATTGTGAGTTCATCGCGTACTTATGAATATCGGCGAGACCATTCGCAGTTTCCGGCTGCAGCGCAGCATGTCTCAGGGCGACATCGAAAAACGCACAGGCCTGTTGCGTTGCTACCTGTCGCGCGTTGAGAACGGCCACACCATCCCGTCGCTGGATACGCTGGCGAAGATTGCCGGGGCCATGGATTTGGCCCTGTCGCAATTCTTTGCCGAAGGCAACAGCCACGGAAATAGCCACAAGGGGTTGCCGCAGCTCTCCGACGATGAAGTGCGCTTCCTCAGCCAGATGCGCCGCTATTCGGCGAACCTGAACGACAGCGACCGGAAGCTGGTGCTGGCGATGGTGAAGAAGATGGCGGCAAACACGAAGTAAGGCAGTTCTCAGCTGTCAGTTCTCAGTTCTCAGTTAAACCGTTCTACTTTGGCATATCCGATCAAATTCGTCTTTTTTGGCCAGGCAGCCGCAGTCTGGGGGTTACCGAGAACTGAGAACTGCCTTTAGGTACTTTCGTACTATCTCCGGATGACCTCCGGGAACCTCGCCAAGCCACGCCTTCAACGCTACAGTAGGGGCTGGGGAATCCTCGTGACCACAGAAGAAGAGCTGAATCTGCTTGATCATCAACTGCGCCGGCTGAAGATCGAGTATGAGATTTTTTTCAATGGTTCGAGCAAACGGCCTCCCACCGACATTGAATGGAAGGTTCTTTCGTTAATTCGTAAGTTCAGCGATAGCGCGCGGTTAAGTTTTTCGCATCGCTTCCGGTACAACGAAATGGCACAGCGCTATGCCATTCAAAGCGATCTTTGGCGCAAGAAAATGCGGATTCGCGAAGAGGGCTATCGCCAACCCTATGAAGCGATACTCTCGGTGCAGGGCGTGCGCGCCAGCGAAGATCGCGGACCGCAACGTCACCCGGTGTATGGCCTTGCTCGGCAGGCGCAATCCGCCGGCGACGAGGCGACGACTCCTGGAATTGACCAGCCCTTCACGGTCGAATGCTCCGGCGCATCCAGCGAACGGAAACAAGTCGAATCCCTCTATAACGCGCTCACCGAGGCCAAGCAAAAGACGGGAGAGAAGGTCATCGGCAACCTCGATTCCTTCGCCTCCTTCGTAAAGAAAAAGACCAGCGAACTGCGCCAGCAGCACGGCTGCGATACAGTGGAGTACTCGGTCGAGATGCAGGGCGGGCACGTGAAGCTCAAGGCGAAGGCAAAAGGCTAGAAGCAGTTCTCAGTTCTCAACTACCTTTGATCGCAGCCCTGTTTGGTTGCCAGCATTTGTCGTTTTTCGTGGAGGGCTTGAGGTGCGGTTCCGGCACTGAGAACCGGGAACTGAGAACTCCTACTCAAGCTGCTAGAATCTTTCTTCTCCAATTTTCTGATTCGCTCCCGAGGTCTCATGCCTAAGATTCAGCGCGCTATTCTTAGTGTTACCGATAAATCCGGACTGGTGGATTTTGCCCGCAAGCTCGCCGCTTTTGGCGTCGAACTGGTTTCTACCGGAGGCACGGCCAAGCTGCTGCGCGATTCCGGCATCGCCGTGAAAGATATTTCTGAGCTCACCGGATTCCCTGAAATGCTAGATGGGCGCGTCAAGACGCTGCATCCCAAGGTTCATGGAGGCATTCTGCATCGCCGCGACGACAGCGGACATCGGGCAGCGGTTGCCGAGCATGGCATTCCGGCCATCGACATGGTGGTCGTCAACCTGTACGCCTTCGAAAAGACCGCGGCCAAGCCGGGTGTGCACTTCGAAGAGTTGATTGAGAACATCGATATCGGCGGCCCGTCGATGATCCGTTCGGCAGCTAAGAATTTTCAGGATGTCGCGGTTGTGACTTCGCCTGCCGATTACGGAGCAATCGCCGAGGAGATGGCTAGCTCGGGCAATACTCTGTCGAAGGAAACGAAGTGGCGGCTGGCGCAGAAAGCATTTGCCACGACTGCGGCTTACGATTCCGCCATCGCCTCGACGCTCGAGCGGGTTGGGGGCGACTTCGAGTTAAGACCGGCTCAAGGCTTTCCACGAAATCTGCGGCTGGCGTTTCAAAAAGTGGCAGACCTGCGCTATGGAGAGAATCCGCACCAGAAGGCTGCGATGTATGCCGACGGCTCAGGCGCGGGCGTGGCGCACGCACGCCAGGTGCAGGGCAAAGAACTTTCCTATAACAATATTGTCGATCTGCAAGCCGCGTGGGATCTGGCGCAGGAGTTTGACGAGCCGGTCTGCGCCATCATCAAACATACCAATCCATGCGGAACCGCTACCGGCAAAACGCTTGCCGAGGCTTACGTGCGGGCGCTCGAATGCGATCCGGTTTCGGCGTTTGGCGGGGTGATCGGAGTGAACCGCGTGGTGGACGCGGCGGCCGCCAGCGAGATGGCCAAGCTGTTCCTTGAAGTCATCGCCGCACCCGCATTCGACGATGGCGCGAAGGCGGCGTTTGCCTCGAAGAAGAATCTGCGTCTGGTCGAAGTTCCCGCCGGACAGCAAAACTGGGTTCTGAAGAATATTTCTGGAGGCATGCTCGTTCAGGATGCCGATCTGCACAAGTTGGCCGAAGCCGACTTGAAAGTTGTGACCAAGCGTCCGCCGACGCCGGAAGAAAAACGCGCTCTGCTGTTTGCGTGGATAGTCTGCAAGCATGTGAAGTCGAATGCCATTCTCTACGCCCGCGATGGGCAAACGGTGGGCGTCGGCGCCGGGCAGATGAGCCGCGTGGATTCCTGCAAGCTCGGCGCCATGAAGGCGCAATTGCCGCTGAAGGGTACGGTGGCCGCTTCCGATGCGTTTTTTCCGTTTCCGGATGGCGTGGAAGAGATTGCCAAAGCGGGCGCTACTGCCATCATTCAGCCGGGAGGATCGGTACGCGACGCGGAGGTCATCGAAGCTGCCGATCGGCTTGGGTTGGCCATGATCTTTACCGGGGTGCGGCATTTCCGGCATTAGCATGTGTGGAAGCGGGGCTCTGCTCCGCTTGGACGGGGCAGAGCCCCGTCACCACACGTTACTCTTTACTTTTGTTGACAATCTCCCCCAAAGCCGCTGTACCTCCGGCTGGAATCCGGTCTTATGCTTTCTCGGCGCGGAAAGGCCTGGCGAGGGTAGAATAAGGAAATCCGAATTACCGCGGATTAGCATCCAACGGGAGTGTGGGCTTGTATTTTCGGGTTGCAGGATTGTGCATGAAAAAATTGTGTGGGATTGTCTCTGTGGTAGTTGTGGGGTCCTTTTTGCTCGCGCAAGGCTTACTGGCGCAAAATCAGCCGGCTCGCGCCGCGGAATCTACAGCTGCCGCAGGCTCTCAGTCTGCCATTAAGACGCCTGACCGCGCCGCCGCTTACTACCACTTCGCCCTCGCGCACATGTACGAGGAGCAAGTGGCGACTTACGGCCGCAGCGAACTGGCGAATAAAGCGATCGAGGAATATCGCGCCGCCATTGACGCCGACCCGACTTCCGCGTACCTGACCTCCGGGCTCGCGGAGCTCTATGCCAAGACCGGGCGCATTCGCGACGCCGTGGTCGAGGCGCAGGACATCATCAAACGCAATCCCAACAATCTTGAAGCCCGCCGCCTGCTGGGACGAATTTATCTGCGCTCGCTGGGCGATATGCAATCGGGCAATGGCTCTGAAAGCATTCTGAAACTCGCGATCGAGCAGTATGAGCAGATCGTGCGCCTGCAACCCGATAGCATGGATGACCACCTGCTTCTGGGGCGCTTGTACCGCTTGAATAACGATCTGCAAAAGGCGGAGAGCGAATTCAAGATTGCGGTGAAGCTGCAACCGGATTCCGAAGAGGCGGTGACCACGCTCGCCTATCTTTACAACGAATTGGGCGACACGGCTCGCGCCACTCAGGTGCTCAGTTCGGTGCCGAACACCGAACGTTCGGCCAAACTTTATTCGGCTCTCGGTTACACCTACGAGCAGCAAAAACAGTACAAGGACGCGGTCGGAGCCTACCGGCACGCCATTGAACTCGACCGCGACAACCTGGACGCAATTCGCGGGCTGGCGCAGAACCTGCTGAACGATGGCCAGACCGATGCCGCTCTCGAACAGTACAAAGTGATTGCCGACGCGAATCCGGAAGATGCGCAGACCTATGTTCGCATCGCGGAAATTTACCGCAAGCAAGGCAAGTTTGATCTCGCGCTGGAGAATCTGAAAAAAGCCGAGTCGATGGTGCAGGACTCGCTTGAGGTTCCCTATAACATCGCCGCCATTTACCAGGCGCAGGGCCGTTACGATGAAGCGATTCCGATCATGCGCGACCTGCTGACGAAATCGGAAAAGCCCGACAGCAAATATTCGAGCGGCGAGAAGAGCAATCGGGCGGTATTTCTGGAGAGGCTAGGCACGATCTACCGCGATCAGGGCAACAATCAGGCCGCCAACGAAGCCTTCCGCCAGATCATCGCCCTGGGCGGGGATGACAACATTGAGCGCGGCTATCAGCAGATTATCGATACCTGGCGCGAAGCCAAGGAATGGCAGAAGGCGCTCGATACCTCCAAAGAGGCGGTGCAGAAGCTGCCTAGCCCGCAATTGAAGATGGTGCTGGCCGCGCAAGAAGCGGATATGGGAGACGCCGACAAAGCGCTCAAAGAGGTTCACTCGCTGTTAAAGGGCGACGCCAGTTCGAGTTCTAACTCTAGCTCTAACTCTGAAGACCGCGAGATTTACATCCGGCTGGCCGAGATGAACACGCGGCTGCGCCGCTTCAGCGATGCCCAGCAGGCCCTGGACAAGGCCGAGCAGCTTGCCACCAAGCTGGAAGACAAGCGGGACATCTGGTTTCTGCGGGGCGCGGCTTTTGAACGAGAGAAGCACTACTCCGAAGCAGAAGCGCAGTTTCAGAAGGTGTTGTCCAGCGATCCCGAGAATGCCGCTACGCTGAATTATCTGGGCTACATGCTCGCCGACCAGAACATGAAGCTCGAGGAGGCGCTCGACTACGTCAAGCGCGCCGTGAATCTCGATCCCGCCAACGGAGCCTATTTGGATTCGCTCGGCTGGGCGTATTTCCGCCTGGGAAAATATGAATTGGCGGAAGACAACCTGCTGAAAGCCTCGCAGAAAATCAATACTGATCCCACCGTCCACGATCATCTCGGCGATCTTTACCAGAAAACCGGACGCCTGAAACTGGCCGCTACCAACTGGGAGCGCGCGCTGACGGAGTGGAACCGGATGACCTCCGCTGATGTCGATCCGGTTGACCAGGCTCGAGTGCAGACGAAGCTCGATTCGGCGAAGATGAAGCTGGCCAAAGAAGAGGGCGCGAAGCAGTAAGCGGAACCCGGCCCCTGAAGGGGCGTCCAGCTTCGCAGTTACGGCATCGCTGAAGCGATGCCCTGATGCGAACCCAAACGCTGCTAAACTTTGTTCATGCTCGCCGACTATGCGGTGCGCGTCGAAGACTCCCGCGGACGGCGCCATTCCGAGCCGTCGCATCCCTATCGCAACGACTTTCAGCGTGACCGCGACCGTGTCGTCCATGCCCGCGCCTTTCGCCGCCTGGAGGCGAAGACGCAGGTTTTCACGCGCCGTTACTCCGACCATTTTCGAAACCGGCTCACGCACACCATCGAGGTTGCGCAGATCTCGCGCACCATTGCCGCGCAACTTGGGCTGAACACCGATTTAGCGGAGGCGCTGGCGCTGGTGCACGATCTCGGGCATCCTCCGTTCGGCCACTCCGGAGAAAAAGCGCTCGATGCCGCCATGCGCCAACACGGCCTGTCGTTCGATCACAACCTGCACGCCCTGCGTATTGTTGAGGATTTCGAACTTCGCTACGCCGCGTTTCGCGGGCTGAACCTTACGTTCGAAGTGCGTGAGGGCATCATCAAGCACTCGCATGATTACGACGCGAAGGAGCATCCTGAACTTGCCGAATATCTGCTCGATCAGCGGCCGCCGCTCGAAGCGCAGCTCATCGACCTGACCGACGAGATTGCTTACAGCACCGCGGATTTAGACGACGGCTACGAAGCCCGGTTGCTGACGTCCGAGCAGATTGCCGACAATGTGGATCTGTTCGCGCGCCATTATCACGAGGCCAAAAGCCGGTACCCGAACGTCGCCGAGAAACTGGTATTTAACGAAGCGCTGAAAAGCATCTTTGACGGATTCGTCGGAGACCTGATTACCAACACCGCGCAGCGCATAAGCGCGGCAGGAGTGCATTCGCTGGAAGATGTCCGCAGGCACAGCGGGCGCATCGCAGCCTTCAGCCCGCCCGTAGAAGAAGAGCGCCGCCGGCTGAAAGACTTTCTCTACGACAACCTTTACTACAGTCCGTCGCTGGCGTCCGAGAAAGAAGACGCCGAGCGCATCACCGGAGAGCTCTTCGCCCACTGGATGGAGGAACCCGACGATCTGCCACGCAGCTACCGCGAAAAAGCCTCGCAGGAGCCGCTGCCGCGCGTTATCTGCGACTACATCGCGGGAATGACCGACCCGTTTATCTATCAGCAGTATGAGAAATATTGTGGAGAGTAGCCGCGCATAACTTAATTTTGTCATCCCGAGCGCAGCGAGGGACCGCTGCCCTCCCGAAAATGTGTGCCGAGAGTAGGGGTCCCTCGCTGCGCTCGGGAGGACAATTCTTTCAAGAACGTAAATTACTTCGCATATGTAATCCGGTAAATCGCGCCCTCAGAATCGTCGCTCAAATACATGGTCCCGTCGCTGCCGAACACAATCCCCACCGGACGCCCCATCCAGCGGCCTTTTTGCTTCTCGCCCGGCAGCCACCCGGTAATGAAATCTTCCGCGCCGCCTATGGGCTGCCCTCTGTCGTCTAGTTTCACGCGGACAACTTTGTAGCCGGTTGGTTCGCTGCGATTCCACGATCCGTGAAACGCAACGAAGATATTGTTGTGGTATTCGGCGGGAAATTGCGACCCTTCATAAAACGCCAATCCTAGCGGAGCCGAGTGCGCCTGCATTTGCACTTTGGGTTCGAGCACAGTCTGGCAGCGATTGTCTCCCGGCTTGGTGAAGTTGGAATCGGGCACGCGATCGCCATAGCAATAGGGCCAGCCCGCATCGCCGCCATCTTTGCCGAGATCGTAAATCGTCTCCGGCGGCAAATCGTCGCCCAGCCAGTCGCGCCCGTTCACTGTGACCCACACGGTGTCGGTCTTGGGATTCGCCGCCAGCCCAACCGCATTGCGCAGGCCCTTCGCAAAGATTTTCTGGCCGCTGCCATCGGGATTGAATTCCATGACGGTCGCGCGCCGCGGATCTTTTTCGATGCAGGCGTTGCAACTCGATCCGGCGGAAATATACATCTTGCCGCCATGAAACAAGATGCTGCGGGTTGAGTGGCCTCCGCCCGTGGGCAGGTCGGCGAGCTTGACCGGATTCGACGCCCGCAGGGTTGCCTCGTCCCAATCGTAGCGGCGAACCTTGTCGTTCTCGGCGACATACAACTTGCCTTCATAAAACGCGAGGCCGTGCGGCTCGTTCAGGCCGGCAAGAAGCGTTACAGTTCGTGCCGCCTTGCCCGCGTGTTTTGGATCGGGTAGCGCGACCACCTTGCCCCCACTCGATTCGCTCGCCAGCAGCACGCCGCCCGGGGTGAAGATCAGCATTCGTGCGCCGTCCACTTCTTGGGCGAAAACGGAAATGTGGAATCCCGGTGGCGCTTTCAGTTGCGTAAGATCGAAGCGAATTTTCTCGGCATGAGCAAAATCGGTATAAAACAGAAAAGGCAATAGCAAAGGAAGCAGGGCAAACCATCTTTGTTTTTGCCTTTGCCGCATATTAACTCGTCGCATATTGTATGTGGATGATCCCGCCGGTAGTTTTGTTCCTGTTTTTCAAGGATTTCCTGCTTGCGATGACCAATGAAGACGACGGGCCCTACACGCAGTTTTTATATCAGTTCCGCCAAAATTACCGGCAAACGGCGGGCCGCTGACGGCGGGTGGGATACAATATCTCTGAAAACAAAGCACTTGTATTTCTCGTGGCGTTCCCGGGCATTTGGCACGCAAACTGTTTATAGAAAGGCAGCCCCGCACGACCGGGCGGCCTTTGAAGGCGCGCTTTTGGGGGCAATTTTTCGAGGCAACCATTGCGTCGGTTATTGTCTCCGAAGATACGAAAGATACGCAGTTTGTTAAATGACGCAATAAGAAATCGCGCCGGAAGGCGCTGTGGGAATGGCTCCCTATTCCCCACTTGGAGGAAGTTAAAAATGAATAACCGTACCCTCTTCGCGCTGCTGCTAGCCATGGTTCTGGTGGTGCCAGTTTTTGCGCAGGATAATTCCACCACCCAGACCCAACCTGCTGCGAGTCAGTCATCCTCGTCTCAATCTTCATCGTCTCAACCTGCGGCTCAGACCGCTACTGGCAAAGAACCCTTGCAGCCGGAAACTCGCGAGGGCTTCTGGGGACACCTGAACCCATTTGCGCGCAAGAAATACGTCGCGCGCCAGACGCAGCCCATCCGCGACCGCATCAACGAACTCGATGAGCTGACGGCCGCGAACAGCAAGGCGATCAAAGATACCGATGCGCGCGCGCAACAAGGAATCCAACTGGCTTCTGCCAAGGCGAATGAGGCCGATCAGCATGCCATCGATGCCGACAACAAAGCGCAGGCCGCTCAGCAGACTGCGCAACAGGCAAACACGCGCCTGAACACGGTCGAGCAGGTGGTCACCAACATCGATCAATATCAGCCGACGACGCAGACCGAAATCCTTTTCAGGCCGGGACAGACCGTGCTGAGCGAGAAGGCCAAGAACGCTCTCGATGAAATGGCCACCCCGCTGAAGGATCAGCGCGGCTACGTAGTCGAAGTGCAGGGTTTCGCATCCGGCCACGGACAGGTGGCCATCGCGACTTCGCAGAAGATGGCTGAGTCGGTCGTCCGCTACCTGGCGCTGAACCACGACATTCCCATCTACCGGATTTATCTGGTCGGCATGGGCAATGCCCCAGTCACGACGGGTGAAGCAAAGCCCAAGCGCATCACCGGTGGCCGCGTTGAAGTCAGCCTCCTGAAGAATAACCTGGAGCAGCTCGCTTCGGCCGGCACGACGCAGGAACAACCACAACAGAAGTAGGAGTATCCTCCCCTGAAAAGCCTCTCGCGAAAGCGGGAGGCCTTTTTTGTTTGTGCGGAGACGGGGATAACTCTTCCACACCCGAGATCGTGCTATTCTGCAACGCGTTATGGAAAAGCTGTTCTTCTTCCGCGCGCCTTCGCCGGCGGGCCCACTCTTTTTTGCCGCCTCCACAAAGGGTTTGGTGCGGCTTGAATTCCAAGCTCGCGTGCAGAAGCTGAATCCGAGTGCGATCGAGCTGCAAGAATCCAAAGCAGTCCTCACGCCCTATGTCCGCGAACTCGACGAATACTTCGCGGGTAAGCGCCGCGAGTTTTCCTTCCCGCTTGATCTTCGAGGAACCGATTTCCAACTCGCCTGCTGGCGCGCGCTGCTCGAAATTCCTTACGGCGAAACCCGCAGCTACCGCGACATCGCTCAAGCCATTGGCCATCCGCACGCCTACCGCGCCGTCGGCATGTCGAATAACCGGAATCCAGTCGCAATCGTCGTTCCTTGCCACCGCGTGATCGCATCGAGTGGCTCGCTGTGCGGTTACGGCGGGGGTCTCGACCTCAAGCGTAAATTGCTCGAGTTGGAGCGGGCGAATGTCCAGCCGTCGAGTGGTCGTCAGTCGACCGCCCAGCCTTGCCTTCCGCTGAGGATCGGTGCATAATCGCGGCCACGTGGGGGGTTCGATGCTGTCGCGCGTCGAATACTCGGTTACGGTCCCGGTTCCGGTCGATGCGGCGTTCCTGGCCTTTCAGAATTTCGAACGCCTGCTCCATCGCGGAATTTACGACGCAGTCCTGTGGGTTGAGGGCAAGCCGTGGCAAGTCGGCAGCCGAGTGCGTTACGTTGTCGTTCGGCCTGTCCCCACCACCATTTCCGCCGTGGTGACCTCGATTAGCGCCCCGCGAGCGATTAGCCTGCTCAACCACGCTTTGGGCGTGACCGCCGAACAACACGTTTCCTTTGGTCCCGATCTTAAAGGCGGCACACGAGTGCGCATGACTATGAATCTCATCGGCAAGTCGTCCG
The DNA here is from genome assembly GCA_963785265.1 of uncultured Acidobacteriaceae bacterium. Lineage (GTDB taxonomy): Bacteria > Acidobacteriota > Terriglobia > Terriglobales > Acidobacteriaceae > Acidiflorens. The sequence goes on from CAWAUN010000003.1 coordinate 743,108, forward strand.
AGTTATCTGAAGCCGAACTTCATGAGGCGGTCACTTTTTTGATCAAGGATGCGCTCGACAGCCTGGTTGTACTCTGCAAGCAAGGCGCATCGCCGGCCGCCGGGTAAAGAAGTCTGAGCTACCACGCTCTAGGAAGCAATGCATTCTTCCAGCAGCCTGTAAAATCTCTTGATCTGCCAAGGATCCTGTGCGCCCTACAATTCAGCAACTAAGCCGGCAAATTCGCGACCGCTCCATCTCTCCTGTAGAACTCACCCGCGATTGCCTGGCGCGCATCGAAAGCCTCAACCCGCAACTCAACGCCTTCATCACCGTTCTCGCGGACTCTGCGCTCGACGAGGCGCGCCGCGCTGAACAGGAAATTCGAACCGGTAATTATCTCGGCCCGCTCCACGGCATTCCCATCGGGCTCAAAGACATTTTCGATACCGCCGGCATCCGCACCACTGCGGCCAGCAGGGTTTTCAAAGACAGAATCCCCACCGAAGACGCCGAAGTCGTGCGCCGCCTGCGCGCTGCCGGATCCATCATTCTCGGCAAGCAGAATCTGCACGAGTTCGCCTACGGCGGCAGTTCGATGATCAGTTTCTTCGGCGAGACTCACAATCCCTGGGACAGGACGCGTATTACTGCCGGCTCCTCTGGAGGTTCGGCTGCGAGCGTCGCTGCTGGCCTGGGCTTCGCCGCCGTCGGCACGGATACCGCCGGGTCCGTCCGCCTGCCCGCGGCTTACTGCGGAGTCGTCGGCCTCAAGCCAACCTACGGACGTGTCAGCGCGCGCGGAGTGATTCCCTTGTCGTGGTCCTACGATCACGTCGGACCGATCGCCAACTCGGTCTACGACGCGGTATTAATGCTGCAAGTGCTGGCTGGCTACGACGCAGCCGATCCCGCCAGCATCGATACGCCGATTCCGGATTGCGTGGGCGCTATCGCGCAGCGTGCATCAGGGCTGCGCATCGGCGTCGTCAGAGAATTTTTCTTCGACGATGTCGATTCCGAAGTCGCCTCCGCGATTGAAAAAGCGATCGAGGTTTTTCGCGAACTCCACGCTGAAATTCGCGAGGTCAAACCTGAAGTCTCCACCGACCGCACGCTCTCGAGCGCCGAATCGTATACCTATCACGAGCAATTCCTGGCCAGTTCATCGGAGCTCTACCAACCCGCAACGTTGGCGCGCGTTCAATCTGGAGCAAAAATCTCCGCATCCCAGGCTTCGCGCGCCAGCCGCGACCTCCAGGCAAGCCGTCACGCCATCCGAAAAATATTCAAGGAAGTGGACGTGCTGCTGACGCCGACAGTTCCAATCCCACCGCCAGCGATTGCCGATCTCCGCGAGCACCCGGACAGTCTGCGTCCGCAGGAGTTGATGATGCTGCGCAACACGCGGCCTTTTAACGTGTGGGGAATTCCAACGATCTCCGTGCCGTGCGGATTCACAAAAGATGGCCTGCCGATTGGTCTGCAACTAGCAGCGGCTCCCTGGCGGGAGGACGTAGTGCTGCAAGCAGCATATGCCTACGAGCAGGCGACGGAGTGGCACAAGAAGGGGCCGGCGCTAGCAAGCATCTAAGAATTGTCAGGGGAGAACATGGACCCGCTTCATTTTGCTTCCGACGCGGATGTCCAGCACAACTGGAACGCGCAGTACGATGATTGCCTGTGTATTTAGTTCGCCATTTATACGTACTGCATTTTGCTCCCTTTTCCGTTTACCGTCGGTGGCCGATGAGGCGAGGCCAGCTATGAAGAGGAGTTTGTCCAACCTAACCATACCATTCAAAGCGCCTGCTGAAATTTCCGCATAACGCACTTCGACAACTACAATCGAGTCAGGCGCCTCTTTGCGCTGCACCTGGCTTGACCAATCTTGCTCTGCATGACGCGATGCTTCCTCGCCGTGGAAGTCGTGAACTATGGTGCGCGCCAAATGTTGCTTCAAAGCCATAGGGTGGTATTCGCCATTGCTGACTTGATCGCGGTGGGTCTGGATCTCCGCGTTTGACATGTCTGTGAGCAGTTCCCAGTACCTCCACATCATGTCGTCCGAAATCGACATCACTTTGCCGTACATCTCCAGCGGCGACTCGTGAATTCCAATCGCATTTCCCAGCGACTTCGACATCTTATTGACGCCGTCGAGCCCTTCGAGAATCGGCGTGGTCAGCACCACCTGCGATTCCTGCCCATACGCGCGCTGCAACTCGCGGCCCACCAGTAGGTTGAATTTCTGATCGGTGCCCCCAAGTTCCACGTCGGCTTCGAGCGCGACCGAATCGTATCCCTGCGCCAGCGGATACAACAGTTCGTGCATGGCAATCGGCTTTTCTTCGTGGAAACGCTTGTGAAAGTCTTCACGCTCCAGCATCTGCGACACCGTGTACTTTGCCATTAAGCGAATGAAATCCTCGGCTGAAAATTTCGAGAACCAGCGGCTGTTGAAGTCGACTACGGTTTTCTCTGGGCTGAGAATTCTGAAGACCTGCGACTTGTAAGTCTCGGCGTTCTCCGCAATCTGCTCTCGCGTCAGCGGAGGGCGCGTCACCGAGCGGCCCGTCGGATCACCGATCATGCCGGTGAAATCTCCGATGAGGAAGATGACCGTGTGTCCGAGATCCTGAAAATGTTTCAGCTTGCGCAGCAGGACGGTGTGTCCCAGGTGCAGATCGGGCGCAGTCGGGTCGAAGCCGGCCTTCACGCGTAACGGCTTGCCCGAAGCGAGCGAGCGTTCGAGTTTCGAGCGCAGTTCGGATTCCTTGACGATCTCCGCCGCGCCCTTCTTGATATATGCCAGTTGTTCTTCAACCGGTAGAAAGTTAGGCATGCATTTCCGATTATAACGAGCCGCTGCGTTTGCGGAGACGTGTAAGAGTGGAGTTCCCAGGCTCTGCACAGGAGATGCAGATCCCTCACTCCGTTCGGGATGACAAAATTCGGGAAGGATGAGAAGCCTAAACCACCCGCTGATAAAAGCTCAGCGCTGCGTCTCCCTGTACCAGCTTGCGATAGCGGCGCAGTTCGCCAAATGCTTCTCCTGGATCGAATCTCTTCTCGTGCTCGGCGATCACTATGCTTTGCTCGCGCAGCAATTTTGATTGCGGCAGCGCCGCCAGCATCTTTGCGTACTCGTCCTGCATCGAGTAGGGCGGATCGAGAAACACAAAATCGGCAACATTCCCGGATGCCTCCAACTGTCGCAAGGCTTTTCCAGCATCGGTCTTGATGATCTGGAATCCGCCCACAATCCCCAACGACTTCAAATTCGTGGCGATCAAATCCGCCGCTGCTTTGGACGATTCGACAAAGCGCACGATCCGCGCGCCCCGGCTCAGCGCCTCAATGCCGACTGCGCCGGTGCCGGCATAGAGGTCGAGCCATGTCGTCTCGGCCAGCGCCTCCGGATTGCCGGAACAAAGCACATTGAACAGCGTCTCGCGCAGGCGGTCCGACGTTGGACGGATTTCGAGGCCGGGCAACGATCGCAACGTCCGGCGGCGATACTGGCCAGCTATCACTCGCATAATCTTCTGTAGTGACGGGGCTTGCCCGTCTCCATTTGCATCGTCTCTGCTTGTACTGTCGGCGGGAGACGCGGCAAGCCGCGTCTCTACAGCCACATCCGTGCAACTTCCGGTCCAGCCCTTCCGATTCCCCTTTTCGCATCTCCGCCGGGTCAATCGGAGTCTAAGCAGATAGAATACTTGCAGGCCTGTTGAATGCGCAGTTGGTCCATCCCGCTCGGACGTCTTTTCGGAATCGAAATCCGCGTTCACCTGACGTTTCTGTTTCTGCTCGTCTTCGTGTGGAGCACCGAAGGCGCTCCGCAGGACGCCAGCGCCGCGCTGCGCGGACTCGCGCTAGTCGGCATCATATTCGGCAGTGTCGTGCTGCACGAATTGGGACACGCTCTGGTAGCCCGCCGCTCTGGCATTGAGGCAAAGGGAATCATCTTGCTCCCCATTGGCGGAATCACCATCCTCGACGAAGCGCACGCCATTCCAGATCCGATCAACGCTTGGAAGCGTGACATTCGCATTGCGGTCGCGGGGCCGCTGGTGAATCTTCTGATTGCGGGATTATCTGCACTTATTCTGCTCGCGGCCATACCGGGCATTTCGCTGACCGCCAAACCGCTTTTGCACTCGAGCGCGCTCTTGCGCAGCATTGTCTGGGCGAACCTTTACCTCGGATTGTTCAACCTGTTGCCGGCTTACCCCATGGATGGCGGGCGCGTGCTGCGCGCTCTGTTCATGCGTAGCGGAGATATGGTTCACGCCACGCAACGCGCCGTCCGCATCGGCCACGTCTTTTCGATTCTGTTCATGATGGTCGGAATCCTCCTCGGCAACTGGTGGCTGGTCATGATCGGATTGTTCCTCTTCTTCGGTGCACAACTCGAAGAACGCTCGGCGGTGTTTCAATCGGTGCTGCAAAGCGTGCGGCTGGAAGAAGTCATGCTCACCGATTTTGCCACGCTCTCGCCCGCCGACACGCTGGAAGACGCGCTCGAAAAAGCCGTGCACACGCTGCAGGACGATTTTCCGGTGGTGCGCGGCAGCGACATGGTGGGTGTTGTCTCGCGGCAGAAAATTCTCGAAGCCCTGCGCGCCGAAGGCAATGGCTACGTGCAAGCCGTGATGAACCGCATCTTCGACGTGGCCGCTAAGCAGGAGTCGCTGGCTTCCGCGTTTCGCAAACTCTCCGCCCGCAATCTCAGCATTATTCCCATCGTTGACGAACAGCATCTGGTCGGAATCGTTACTCTACAGAACCTGATGCACTCCATGGCACTGCTCGCCGAGAGCCGGAAGCTGCGGCGGGAAGCGCTGGACTCTTAGGAAAGTCAGAAGTAAGAAGTCAGATTGCAGAAGTTAAAATCCCAAGTTCGTCAACGCCATGTGCGCCCTTTAGCTCTAACTTCTGCAATCTGACCTCTTACTTCTGACCTGACCTCGCGTAGATTTCCTGGGCCGCCCGCACCGCGCATCCGAACTCTACCGCCTTTCCCGTGGCCTCGGCGATTACATGCTCAAGGGCGCCGAGCACTCCGATCGTATCCAGATAATCGTAGTAGCCAATGTGAGCGATGCGAAAAAGCTGTCCCTTCATCTCCGCATTTCCGTTGGCCACGATTGCGCCAAACTGCTCGCGGAAGCGTTTGCAGATGGCCGTGGAGTCGGTGCCCGCGGGAGCAGCAACGGCGGTCAGCGCAGCCGCTGGAGACCTCTGCGCGAATAGTTTCAGTCCTAGTGCTTCGACGCCGGCGCGCGTCATCGCCGCGCACAGTTCCGCGTTCGCGATCAGCGCGTCGCGGCCGGCCGCTAGATTTCCGTCTCCCATCTGGCGCACGTAATCGAGCGCCGCGGCTAGTCCGGAAAACAGCGCGGTTGCGGGCGTGGAGGCGGTTTCCGCCTTGGCCGCCGATTTCCGTTCCTTCCGCAGATCGAAGTAATAGCGCGGCGAGGTCGTCCGCTCCATGCGCTGCCAGGCGCGCTCGCTGATGGCCCCATACGCTAATCCGGGCGGAATCATCAGCGCCTTCTGCGAGCCGCCAAGGATGATGTCGATTCCCCAGTTGTCCACATCGAGCCGGGTTGTGCCCAGGCCCGTGATGGCATCGACGACCAACAGCGTGTCCGGTAAAGCACGCACCAGTTTTGCGATTGCCTCCACGTCATGGCGCACACCCGTAGAACTTTCCGTCGCCTGCACATAGACGCAACGGATCTCGGGCGTCAGTTTGCGACGCAGTTCGTCCAGTGAAAATGTTTCGCCATAGGGAGCGGTCACGGTTTCGACTTCGCAACCAAAGGCCTTCGCCAGTGAGACCCAGCGCTCGCCGAACTTGCCGGCGGTCAATACCAACACGCGGTCGCCGGGAGAAGTCAGGTTCGAGACCGAGGCTTCCATGAATCCGGTGCCTGATGAGGTCAGCACGAGGACGTCGTTCTTTGTGCCGATGAACTCCTTCACATCGGCTAGAACGCGGGTGAACAAAGCGCGGAACTCGGCCGTGCGATGGTGGGCTCCGTAGGAAGCCATCGCTAACTGCGCTTGCGGCAGCAGGGGCGTGGGTCCGGGAGTGAAGAGGCGGTTTTTCTTGATCATGGGAATAACCAGAATATGCGATGGGCGGGGATTCGGAAAGCGATTGCAGAAGTCAGAAGTCAAATTGAAGAAGTAAGATCAAAAGCCTTCGATGCCGGCGGCGTATGAGAGGGGTCACTTCTGCAATTTGACTTCTAACTTCTGCAATCTGCCCTCGTTCTATAATCCCCTCATGCCCCTCATCGACCAGATCCAGAAAGACATTGTCGCGGCCATGAAGGCTCGCGAAGAGCAGCGCCTCTCCTGCCTGCGCATGGTTAAGACTGCGCTCAAGAATCGCGAGATCGAAAAGATGGCGCCGCTCGACGACAAGGAATCGCAGCAAGTGCTCTCTACGCTGATCAAGCAACGGAAAGACTCGGTCGAGCAGTTCACCAAGGGCGGACGCCAGGAGATGGCCGACAAGGAGACGGCCGAAATCAAGCTGATCGAGGGCTATCTGCCCAAGGCTGCGGCCGAAGAAGAAATCGTCGCTGGAGTTCGAGCGGCGATCGCCGAGATAACGCCTCCGCCCGCTATGAAGGATATGGGGACGGTCATGAAGGCCGCCATGGCCCGCTTCGCTGCCGCCGGGATGCGAGTGGATGGCAAGGTAGTCAGCGAGGCGGTGAGGAAAGAGTTGGCGGGGAAGTAGGAAAGTCAGGATAGCGACACCCCGCGTCGGGGGCCTACGTGGTTCGTGGCGAAATCGAAGGCCTGCTGCTACTTGTTTTGCTGCCACTCCCGATACGCTTCGCTTTTTCCCATCCCGCGCTCCTTGGCCACTTTTTTCAGCGCGGCTTTTTCGTCTGCCTTCTCCTCAGCCATGATTTCGCGCACCCGCTGCGCGAGGCTGGGGGTCTCGGAGGTAGACGGAGCGGCCCCCTCTTCGGCTTTAGCAATGAGCAGCGTTATTTCGCCTTTGACCTCTCCGCGGGCCTTGAGTTCTTTGAGAATTTCTCCGGCGCGGCCACGCAGGAATTCTTCGTGAATCTTCGTTACTTCGCGCGCTACGACCACGTGGCGTTCGTCCCCCAGAACTTCAACCACATCCGCCAGCGTCTCCAGCAGCCGATGCGGGGCTTCGTAGAACACCTGCGTGCGCGGAGAATCTTTTATGCTGTCGAGCAATTTGCGGCGCTGTCCGGACTTGGCGGGGAGGAAGCCGCTGAAGCGGAACGAGTCGGTGGGCAGGCCGCTGGCGACCAGTGCCGCCAGAAATGCCGACGCTCCGGGAATGGGCACCACCGGAACATGATGCCGGATGGCGAGGGCGATCAGGCGGAATCCAGGGTCGGAGATGCCGGGCATGCCGGCGTCGGTAACGAGCGCGATCTTGGCGCCGCCTTCGAGGTCGACAACCAACTCTGCGGCCTTGGTCATCTCGTTGTGCTCGTGATAGCTGACCAGCCGCGTCTGAATGCTGTAATGGCTGAGCAGCTTCAGGGTCTGGCGCGTGTCTTCGCAAGCGATCAGGTCCACTTCTTTGAGCACGCGCAGGGCGCGTAGGGTGATGTCTTCTAGGTTGCCTATGGGCGTGGCGACCAGATACAGCGATGGGCCGCCCTGGGTTGTGCCTCGTTCGAAGCCGTTGCCGCTTCGAGTGTCCTCGCTCATATGGCGAGTCTAGCAAGAAAAACCCTTTACCACAGGGGACACAGAGGAACACAGGGGAAAACAATTCTTTGGGCTGTCCCTTTGTTCCTCGGTGTCCTGGTAGAGAAATTTGCCGACGCAGCCTGCCGCCAAAACGGAGCGCTCCGGAACCATGATGGGCAACGCCTTGTAATTCGCCTTTTATTCGCTTCGTGCTAAACTGACCAAAACGGATGTGACCGCCAACACTTCTCGCTCCAGCCCGCGAGTGTAGGCTCAGATTCCAGATTCACAAAATAAGAGGAGCAGCCATCATGGCCGAAGAGCGCAACCGAGCAGAAGACCGAAACAACGAGCGCAACAGCGAGCGCAGCAAGGCAATCGAACTCGCCTTTGCACAAATTGAAAAGCAGTTTGGCAAAGGTTCCATCATGCGGCTGGGATCGAAAGAAGCGATCGTCCCGATCGCGGTAATCTCCACGGGCGCGATTTCGTTCGACGCTGCGCTGGGCGTAGGTGGAGTGCCGCGCGGCCGCGTGGTGGAGATCTTCGGCCCGGAATCCTCGGGCAAAACGACGATTGCCCTGCAAGTGATTGCGGAGGCGCAAAAAGCGGGCGGCATGGCGGCGTTCGTCGATGCCGAACACGCGCTCGACCCTGGCTATGCCAAAAAGCTGGGCGTGGATGTCGACAACCTGCTGGTGTCGCAGCCCGACTATGGCGAGCAGGCGCTCGAAATTACCGAGGCGCTGGTGCGTTCGAACTCGATCGACGTGCTGGTGGTGGATTCGGTGGCGGCGCTCGTCCCTAAAGCCGAACTCGACGGCGAAATGGGGGACAGCCACATGGGCCTGCAAGCGCGTCTCATGTCGCAGGCGCTGCGCAAGCTGACAGGTACAGTGGCCAAGTCGCGCACTTGCCTGATCTTCATCAACCAGATCCGCGAAAAGATTGGCGTGATGTTCGGCAACCCGGAAACCACGACCGGCGGACGCGCGCTCAAGTTCTATTCGTCGGTGCGCATCGATATTCGCCGCATTGCCGCTATCAAAGAAGGAGACGTGGTCACCGGCTCGCGTACCCGCGTCAAAGTCGTGAAGAACAAGGTGGCCGCACCCTTCCGCGAAGCCGAGTTCGACATTCTCTATGGCGAAGGCATCTCGCGCGAAGGCGATCTGCTCGATATCGCCGTGAACAGCAATATCCTGGAGAAGTCCGGCTCGTGGTTCAGCTACAAAGGCGAGCGCATCGGGCAGGGACGAGAAAACGCCCGCGCCTTCCTGAAAGAAAACAAAGACACCATGGCCAAGCTCGATGCCGAGGTGCGCAAAGCGCTAGGACTGACGCCGTCTACTGCGACGCCAACTCCGGCAGTTGTTCCGGCACAGGCCACGGGGACGCAGGGTCGCGTCACAACCATGCCCACGGCGGCGGAAGCGGCGAAAGTGCCGGCAGCCAGAAGGTAGCAATGCTCACGTAGGGGCGGACGCATTCGTCCGCCCCCGCCGAGCCAGCAGGCGAGGCGCCCGCGCCACGATCTCGTACCCTCACACGCCTCCGCGGTAGTGGGCAAGCCCTCCGATTGCCATCCCCGCTTCCCCCCGCATACAATCCTCCTTTCGTTGACCTTGTCGTCAACCGAGGCCCCGATGAAGCGCATTAAAGCCATCTATCCCGGATCATTCGATCCTCCCACCAACGGGCATCTTGACCTCATCGAACGCGGCAGCAAGATCTTCGACGAACTGGTCGTCGCCATTCTTCGCAATCCCGAAAAAGACCCGCTGTTCAGCGTGGCCGACCGTCGCAAGATGCTGGAGGCAATGATAGTGACCGCCGGCTTTGACAATGTCTCGGTCGACACTTTCGAGGGCCTCACGGTCGACTACGCCTTGCGAGTTGAGGCCCAGGCCATCCTGCGCGGCATTCGCGCTATCAGCGACTATGAATACGAACTCCAGATGGCGCTGATGAACCGCAAACTCCAGCCCGCTCTGGAAACCGTGTTCATGATGCCCGCCGCGAAATATTCGTACCTGAGTTCGCGTCTGGTGCGTGAAGTGGCGCAACTCGGCGGACCCATCGACTGCCTGGTGCCGGAACTTGTCGCGCAGAAAGTTCGTGAGAAAATGGATGTCGCCCACAAATTCACAAACGGCGAGCAACTCGCGGAAAAGTTGCCTTCCGAGGGCAAGAGCAGATCCAGAAAGAAGAAAGCCTGAGCATAATTAATTCGAGGCGTTAACATGAGCGCAGTGGTGACCCCTATTACCAAGTCCGTCCGCCTGACGGAACGCATCAACCGCATCGAACCTTCCGCGACCATGGCGGTGGTGGCCGAGGCCGATAAGCTGCGCCAGCAGGGGATTGATGTCGTCGATTTTGGCGCCGGCGAACCTCACTTCGCCACACCACAGCACATCAAGGATGCGGCCATCGGCGCGATTCACTCCAATTTTTCCAAGTACACCGCCGTTGGTGGCACCACCGAACTGAAAGACGCCATCATCCACCGTCATGCCGTGGACTTCGACTCCGATTACCGGCGTGAAGAAGCCGCCGCTTCGGTCGGCGGCAAACATGCACTGTTCAACGTCATCTCCGTGCTCGTCGATCACGGCGACGAGGTGATTCTTCCCGTCCCCTACTGGGTCTCGTTCAAAGACATGGTGCGCTACGCCGGAGGCAATCCCGTACTCCTCCATAGCGACGAATCGCAGGGCTTTCGCGTCACCGCCGCCATGGTCGAAAAACTGATGACGCCGAAGACCAGGCTCATCATCCTGAATTCTCCATCGAATCCTTCCGGAGCCGTGATGAGCCCGGAAGACATGACTGCGGTCGTCCAACTCGCCCACCAGCACGGCATCTGGGTGCTTTCCGATGAGTGCTACGTTTATTTGAACTACACGGGCAAGCGCTTTTCGGTAGGATCGTTGCGCGAGTATCGCGATCACTTCATCGTCGTGGGCTCGCTATCCAAGACCTACGCCATGACCGGCTGGCGTCTGGGATTCACGCTCGGCCCCGCGCCCATTCTGGCCGCCGTGCAGAAACTGCAGAGCCAATCCACGTCGAACCCGACTTCGATCGTGCAGAAAGCCGCGGTCACGGCTCTTCGCGGCCAGCAGCAATGCGTGGAAGACATGCGTCTGGAGTACATCAAGCTTCGCGATCACGTAGTCAAGGGACTGCGCTCGATCCCCGGAGTGAAATGCGCGCTGCCCGAAGGCGCGTTCTATGCTTATCCCAACATTTCGGCATTCTTCGGACGCAGCGGGATGAATTCCGCCTCCGACATTGCCAGCAATCTTCTGCGCGAGAAGCACGTAGCCACCGTTCCCGGAGAAGGCTTCGGCACCAAGGATCACATTCGTATTTCCTACGCGACTTCAGTGGCCGAACTTGACCGGGGCCTGGAACGCATGCATAAGTTTTTCGACGGCCTGTAGGCAGCAGGCGGCGCACTCAGCCGCTACGTACCACGTCGCGCAGAGTCAACTCCAATCCGCCGAATTCGGGATGGTCGTTCATGCCGAGTGAGTAGGCGATGTCCAGGCGATCTCCGGCCAGCAACTGCAAACGGTCGCAGGATTCTTTGAGGCCCCATCCCATGGCTTTAAACGCAATGTTGTCACGCCACGAAGACGATGATGGGGAGGAGGATTGTGTGGTGGCGTAACGACTCTCTGCCACCACCACACCGTGTCGTTTCGGAATCGCGGCCGCGTCGGGATGACAGCGGGGAGTGAAGTCCTGCGCTGCTGCTTCGCGAATGGCCGGCGCAATTCGCAGCCGCACGTGCTTGTCTTTCACCGCTTGCGGCGGGGCCATTAGCCGCACTGCACGCGCCGTGAAAACGGGCTCACGATTTTCCATCCCAAAAGGTTCGAGCAAGAGCAACGCTTGATAGAGTTCGGGCGTGATTTCGCTGAGGGGCAATTCTCGATCGCACTCAAGCTGGGGTTCGAAATCGGCCAGAGTAAGGCGGGCACGGGCGTAGCGATCCAGATGATCGCGCAGTCTCGCTACGTTGGCGCTGGGTAGGGCGAAACCAACCGCGTGCGCGTGTCCACCGTAGCGGGAAAAGAGTTCGGGGCACGATTCGATCGCGTGAAGCAGATGGAACGCCGCGATGGAACGTCCTGAGCCGTTGGCTTCGTCGCCCTCACGCGAGATGACGAGCGCTGGGCGCCCGTGGCGCTCCACGACCCGAGATGCGGTGATGCCGATCACGCCGCGATGCCAGCTCTCTCCATCCAACACCACGCAATAGGCTTCGCGCAGCGCCGGCTCGTCTTCCAGGCGGCGCTCAATGCTATCCATGATGCGCCGCTCTTCTTCCTGACGCCCGGCGTTCAGTTGGTCAAGCCGGCCGGCAATCGTCCGGGCACGCTCCATGTCTTTTTCGTTAAAGAGATCCACCACGTCGCGGGCTACGTCCATGCGCCCGGCGGCGTTCAGGCGGGGCGCGACGCGGAAAGCCACTTCGGTAGCCGTCAGCGCCCGCCCGTCGCCGAGCTTCGCAACCTCAAGCAGCGCCTTGAGCCCAACGTTCACCGGCCGACGCAGCCCTTGCAATCCCAGTTTCGCGAACACGCGGTTCTCGCCCAACAACGGAACTGCATCGGCGATGGTCGCAATGGCGACCACTTTCATGAACGACATCAGCAGGCGCGACTGATCTTTCAAGTCCAGCCGCCGCTGCATCAATCCCTGCGCCAACTTGAACGCCACGCCCGCACCGCACAAGTACTTGCAGGGATAATTACAACCCACTTGATTTGGATTCACGACCACTAGAGCCTGCGGAACACCTGCCACCCCCGGCAGGTGATGATCGGTGACTACTAAATCCACTCCGGTGCGGTGCGCGGTTTCGGCGGCGGCGAAGGCGCGGATGCCGGTATCCACGCTGATGATCAGCCGCACGCCGTCAGCCGCGGCGCGCTCGATCACCTCGTCGCGCATGCCATAGCCTTCACGGATGCGGTGCGGCACATGAAAGCCGGCCGTTCCTCCGCAGAGCTCAATGGCCGTCTTGAGAATGACGATCGCGGTGGTGCCGTCGACATCATAGTCGCCGTAAATAAGTATCTTCTCTTTGCGCTCCAGCGCCGCCTCCAGCCGATCGAGGGCGGATTTCATTCCGTTCATTTGAAGTGGGTCGTGGAGATCGCTCAGTTCCGGCGAAAGAAAATGGGCAGCGGCGTCCGGTTCTTCGATTCCGCGCTGAACCAGCAGATCGGCGAGCACGGGCACAGCAGAAGGAGAGATTTTCAGTTTGGAATCCTGCAGGGCCACGCGGAGCAACATGGCTTTGGGAGAATTCAGCGGATTGGAGATCCATCGCATGCGGAGCTATTAGGAAGAAATCAGGAAGGAATCAGCTTAGCAGCCCCGGCACATTGCTGCAGAGATACGCGCCACATGGGGGATCGCACTTGGGTAGCCTACTTCGGGGGGCGCACCACCGTGACTCACGAATACGCCGGGAATTGCCGATGGCAACAAAGCGAGGAAATTGCAATGGCACTGGGAACGACCACGACCCAAGGGGCCGAACCTATCGAACTGCGCTGGGATCCGGGGAGCATCCCGCCCTTTCCGGCGATCGCGCTGAAGGCGTTGAAACTAATGTCGGGCACGGACACATCCCTGCTGGAACTCTGTGATCTGATCCGCTCCGACCCCGCATTCTCGACCGCGGTTCTCAGGATCGCTAATTCTCCCCTGGTGGCTTTTTCCAAGAATATTACCAGCGTGATCCAGGCATCGATGCTGCTGGGATTTCAACGCCTGAGGAGAGTAGTCATCACGGTTGGCCTGAAGGCGTATCTCGCAGATTCGTTTACTCCGGCCATGAGGTTGTGCTGGCGCCACAGCGTGGCTTGCGCGCTCATCGCCGAGCGCAGCGCCAACTGGAGCTCATTGGACAAGGAGTTCGCCTACACCGCAGGTATTCTGCATGACATCGGCAGGGTCGCTCTAGCCTCGGTCATGTCCGAGCAGTACGCAAACGTCATCGAGCGCGGAGCAGATCAGCCTGGGGACATTCTTCAGTGTGAACGGGAGCTGTGCGGAATTGATCACTGCCAGGCAGGGCGAGAACTGGTGACTGCCTGGAAGCTACCGGAAGCGTTCTTCGAAATCACAGGATGCCATCACACTGCGGATGCGCGCTTGCCGGGCACGGCTTCATTACTGCCCCCTAGTTGCGCGTTAGCGGATGCGCTTGGTTTCTCGGTTATTCGATGGCGCTCGTCGCGCAACTATGTTGAGATGCTCTCGGAGTTTCCCGAGCGAGCGCAAAAGCGCTTCCCCGGCGATGCCAAAGACCTAACCGCTGAGATCGCGAACGAAATCAAAATGATTGAATCGGCGTGAGCCGAGGTCAGAGATTAGAAGTTAGATTGCAGAGGTTAGAAGCTCACCGTGTCCGCGTCCAGGGTCTAACCTCTGCAATCTGTCTGACCCCTGCAATTGGTTTATCGTTCTTCGTCCTGATCCGGCTCATCGATCATGAATCCGCCGCCATCATCCGCCAGTTCTCGCAGGCGCTGATAATGCTCGTACCACTCGGTGCCCGCTTCGAAGACGAAGACGCATCCCTGGTAGGCCCATCCTAGCTGCACGAAACCAGTTTTGCCAATGTAGGCCTTGAGCCAGCGGCCTTCTTCCAAATCCTCGTCGCTTCTGAAGTCGCTGTCGTCCAGGAGTTGCGACAAACGATCTAACTCTTCCCGGCTGAGCGCCCAGGTGTGCATAGTCAGGAAGACCGCGCCCGTGGATTTGGCCAGCTCCACGAAATCCTTCCAGCCGTCCGGATTCTGCTCCGAGTCCCATAGCACGCTCGGAACCTCTTCGCACTCGACATAGCCAGAGAAGCGGCGCATGCCCAGGCCTTCGATGAAGGCCGTCATGTCGTCTTTCATGCCCGTCAGGTCGTCTGGATGTGGAGACATGTGATTCCAGTATTGTAAGGCTTGGCGCGGTCACCCGCCAGCGCGAGTCTTTTCCCCAACGCAGGTGAGACCGATGGAAAAGATGTGGAAAGCCGGGCGTCCCCGCCCGGCCAGCTCGTTGCCGCGGGACGTAAAAAGTAAAGCCTCCCGCACGGAGAGGCTTTCATGAATCCGCGTTCGCGCAAAAGACCTACTGCGCCTTTTTAGCGGCTTCCGCTTTTCCGGCATCGCTTTTGGCGTACTTGCGGCGGAAGCGCTCCACGCGGCCGGCTGTGTCCATAAGCTTCTGCTTGCCGGTAAAGAAGGGATGGCAGGCAGCGCAGATTTCCACGCTGATGTCGCCCTTATGGGTGGACCGGGTGACGAATGCGTTGCCGCAGGCGCAATGGACGCGGATTTCACTGTAGTGCGGATGAATAGCTGCTTTCATGTCAGTTCCGAAACCTCGATTCAGAAGTTAGATTCTACAGGAGTTAGGAAGGATTCAGCAAGGCGGGTGTCAGGTCTCAGGTGTCAGGTCTCAGGAAAATCCCTCGATGCCCGCTTGGTTTCCCTGAGACCTGACACCTGACGCCTGAGACAACAAAACGGCAGGACCGACCCTCTGCCGTTTCGCTCGTATCCAAGAATTCTGGGGCCCCTTACTTACCTTTATTGACTACTTTCTTGAGTTCGTTCCCGGGAGTGAATTTGGCGACTCTACGAGCAGCAATTTTGATGGTGGCACCCGTCTGCGGGTTTCGGCCATTGCGGGCCTTGCGCTGCGAGACGGAAAACGTGCCGAATCCAATCAAAGCTACTCTGTCCCCTTTGCGAAGGGCAGCAGTAACACTGTCCACGGTGGTGTCGATCGCGGTGGTCGCCTGGGCCTTGGAAATGTTACAGGCTCCGGCGATCCGGTCAACCAGATCAGCTTTATTCATGCTCTCTCCTGACACTAGTCGTTTCGGTTCCCGCGCATCGGCCGGGGAGGGAGAGCGCAACGCGCAAGCACCGGCGATGGCCATTCTCGCCCATACGAAGGGATTGTCAATGGGAAACACGTGCCAGTTGCCGGTTTTGACACCTCAAGCGAATTTTCGTGGGCAGTGATCAGGGAAGGAGTTAATGGTATTAAGCGCTCTTCGCTTGGTTTCGCGGCTTAATTTCGCGACGTGCAGTTTTCCTCGGTTCGGCACTGTTCTCCACAACCGACCGCTCCTCTCCACAGGATGTGCACAGAGAGGAAACGGTTTCGAGTTGCGGCGCGGAGGGGTTCAGGTGCACAGTCTAGGTACAGGACAAAGTACACAATCATGAAAACAGCAGCCGAGATTTGCCCGCTGTGCGCGGGCTCGGGATGGAAGACGGTTCCCGGAACGCCTGACGGCGGCGTCACACGCTGCGATTGCCAGCTGCGTGCGCGCAGCGGCGCCATGATCGCGGCGGCGCGGATTCCGAAGAGGTACGAGAGTCGCGATCTGTGGACCTTCGAACATGAGGGAGAGTTCTCGAATCTTGAGCATGCATGGTTGGCGGCGAACCAGTTCGTGAATGAGTATCCGGTAGACAAGAAGGGCCTTTTACTGGTCGGCAATGCTGGCACGGGAAAGACACACTTAGCGGTCGGCATCGCGAAGGCACTGATGCAGGTGAAGGGAATCGAATGTGTTTTTTATGATTACGCGGATCTACTAAAGCAGATCCAGGACTCGTACAACCCCACAGTACAAGCCACTGAGCTAGGGTTACTCCGGCCGGTGTTTGAAACGGAAGTGTTAGTGCTCGACGACCTGGGCTCGGTGAGGCCCACTGAGTGGCGGTGGGACACCGTGCGCCTGATATTGAACACGCGGTACAACGACCGCCGCACAACCATCATCACGACTAATTTTCCGAATGATCCTCCGGGAGCGCTTGCGGATAAAAGGAAAAAGAGGCCGGCTTCGAACCCACAGAATTACAACGAGCTCAATAGTGAGCCCGACCAGCCGGAATGGACTAAGTACACTCTGGGCGATCGCATTACCGAGACGATGCGTTCCCGCCTTCACGAGATGTGCCGCATCATAAGAATGGAGGGTGCGGACTACCGGGAGCGACTTAAGAACGCGCGGTTCGAATAGCCCGAGTTCTCCCCATCCTGTCATCCCGAGCAAATGCGAGGGCAAGTCGAGGGACCTTGTCTCTTCTCCATCGTCACAATTTAACTGTGATTACCGGCACTGCATTCGCCAGCCCATGCGAGCAATGTCGCAAGCATGGTTCGCGAATATCGCTTCTACGTTTACATTCTTCAAAGCAGTTCCCGCAGGGCTCTCTACATTGGCATGACCAACAATCTTCGTCAGCGAGTTTTTGACCACAAAGCACATCGGCACGAGGGCTTTACCGATCAATACAACGCCGTTCGCCTCGTGCATTGGGAGCGCTATGACGACGTCCACAAAGCGATCGCGCGTGAAAAGCAATTGAAGCGCTGGCGACGAGAAAAGAAGCTATGGCTGATCGCGCGATTCAATCCGGGATGGAAGAATTTGGCTGCGGACTGGTTCGACAATACGCCGGCAGAGCATCTCGAACCGCGTGATGCTGCACTCGAAGCGAAGGAAGACGAAGGACCAACACAAGGCGAAGGGCTAACACAAGGTCCCTCGACTTGTCCTCGCATTCGCTCGGAACGGCGCTCGGGATGACAAAGCGTTTTAGCGGGCCTGCATCTGCGCGATCAGTCGCACTACAATCACAAGCGTGCTAAGCGAACGCATCGAGTTCCGGCCGGAAGCTGACGCCGAGGTCTTCTCCGTGGTGGCGGCCGCTCCCGCTGTGTTTGTTCTGCGCGGCGAGGATGCGAATTCCGAGCCTTATATCAGCAAGACTGCTAATCTGCGGCGGCGACTGCAGCGACTGCTTTCTACACCGGAAGAGCGTACCAAACGCCTCAATCTGCGCCATCGCGTCCGCTGGATCGAGTACACGCCGACCGGGTCGGACTTCGAGTCGGGATTCGTGCTTTATCAAGTCCTGCGCACTGCTTTTCCCAAAACCTACTCGAATCGCCTGCGGCTGCGCTTTGCTCCTTTGGTCAAGCTCCATCTGGAAAACGAATATCCCCGCGCTTCGATCACGACGCGGTTGGGACGGATTTCTCGAAAGAACATTTACTACGGGCCGTTTGGTCCGCGGGTGGCGGCGGAAAAGTTCATGAACGACGCGCTCGATTTTTTCAAGATGCGACGATGCGTGGAAGACCTCCATCCCGATCCGAAATTTCCCGGCTGCGTTTATTCCGAGATGAAGATGTGTCTGGCGCCCTGCTTTCGCGGTTGCACTGATGAGGAGTATCGCGCCGAAGTTGTGCGAGTGGAGGACTTTTTGGATTCGCGGGGGGAATCGCTGAAGCGCCAGATATCGGCGGAACGCGATAGCGCCTCGGCGAAAATGGAATTTGAGACGGCCGCGGCTATTCATGCGCGGCTCGATAAACTCACTCCGGTTTTGCAGCAGTTGCCCGAATTCGTCCGCCGGATTGACCAGTGGCACGCTGTGATCGTGCAAAGGTCCGTGCAGAAATCCAGGCAACCGGAGAGCGTCGCATTATTCCGCGTTGACGCGGGCGCAATCGCGGGACCGCTGGAGTTCCCCATCTCAGGATCGGAGCACACGAAATCGCAATCGATGGAAGCCCGAATCGAAGCGGCCCTGACGGCGTTTCCCGCGGCCAAGCCAGGCAGCGCGATGGAGCGCATGGAGCACCTCGCGATCCTGAAGCGCTGGTGTTATCGCGGAACCCGCGCGGGTGAAATTTTCTTTGCCGATGCGAGGGCGGAACTGCCGATGCGCCGCCTGGTGCGGGGAATCGGACGCGTTTATAAAGGAGAGGCGCTGGATCCGTCGTTCGTCGATGGTCATTAGTCGTTCGCCATCAATCGTTCGCCAAAGCCCGCTGACGAACGACCAAAGAGGCTGCGGAAAAACTGATCGAGGGTGCAGGAAGCACACTTCAGGCCCTAAAGCGCCGACGTATTTTCTGCGGCTTAGCGGCACGAGTAAGCTCGTGCCCTTCCCTTTTCGTGGAGGGTTTTGAGTTTTTCCGCAAGTTCTAAAGAGGTTTGGACTTTTCTTGTCGACAGCAGAGTTCATACAATTGGATCACTATGGCAAAGAGAAACACGAAAGCAAGAAACAAGAAAACGTCAACCAAATCTGCAGCTAGTAAAAAAGCTGGGTCGCGACCGGCGTCGAGCGATCAACACCTGCGGGAGCATCTGGTTTACCTGCTGAAAGGCGGCGGAGCGCACGCCAGTTTCGACGATGCCGTGGGTGATTGGCCCGTGCAACTCGCCGGAGTCAAAGTTGCGAACTTTCCTCACACTGCCTGGATGTTGCTGGAGCACATGCGCCTCGCGCAGTGGGACATCCTGGAGTTCAGCCGCAACTCGAAGCATGTTTCTCCCAAATGGCCCGAAGGATACTGGCCGGCGTTGGAAGCACCTCCGAATGAGAAGGTTTGGACCGCGAGTATGGCCGCTTTCAGGAAAGATCTGCAGGCGATGGCGCGGCTCGTCTCTGACCGGAAAATAGATCTTTACGAGCGGATCCCCTGGGGCGATGGACAAACAGTCTTGCGCGAGGCGCTGCTGGTGGCCGACCACAATGCGTATCACCTTGGACAACTAGTGATGCTGCGGAAGAGCATTGGCATCTAAGCGGCACGAACCGGTGCGCGCTCTGGCCGCTTCCGGAACACAACTCGAATGCGCTCTCGCCAGTGCTCGTCGATTCCCAGGACCTCCCAGTCGATTTCGGGTGACAGATATCGGAGGATTGTGTCGGTGGTGGGATGCAGGCGCAGAGCGGGCGCGACCAGTATGAGGAGAGGCTTCTGCGGCGAGAGCTCGCGTCCGGGAAAATAACCGAATTGTGCAAACTCTCCGCGGCTCTGGTGCCAGGCAACGCGCGACCAGTAATCCACTCCTTGCAGGGGAAGATGGAGATCCTCATCGGCTTTGAGTTCGATGACGGCCAGGCGGGCCTCGCGCGTTTCGGCCAGAATGTCAATCATGGCTCGGTCGGCGGCGGCGAATGCCGGTACTTGGGCGTACACGAACTCCGATCGCAGCCGGCCGTCAAGCGCAGCGATGTCGCGGACGACCAGCGATTCCAACCAGCGCTCCGGATGCATGCGCCACAGTGCGTGGTTCTTGGGACCGTCCTTGTGCCGAACCGCTGCCGCCAGCCGCACCAGATCGGTGAACTGGCTTTCGTTTGCGCTGTTGAGAACGCGCTCTTCCGGCCCCAGGCCAAACACGATTTCCTCCCTGCTTTGGAAATTTCTCGGATCATGCGCAATCCGTGCCTGGGCGAATTCCAGGCCATGCCTCCGGAATGAAATGAGCGCGGGCGAGAGCACTACGACTTCCGCTTGCGGCAGGATGCTGCTAATGCGCGTGATCGATTCCGCAAAGCGGTCGCGCGTCAGCACTTCATCAAAGGAATGCACCAGCCGGGTTGCCAGGTTGCCGCAATCGCTGAGATCGACCGGGACGAGCGCATCCTCGCGCTCGTCGAACTCGTACAAATACCATTTCGCTGCCGTGGGATGCAGGTGAGCCATACGCTGGCGGGTCAAAGCAGCCGTGCCTTTTGGCACAATCAGCGCCAGCCCTTCGACCACGCGGCGCTCGCGCTGTGCCAGGCGGCACGCTTCGAGCCAAAGAATTCCGCTGGTCAGTGCGCCATCGATGGTTGTTTGTGTTTCTTCATCGTTCACTCCAACCACGGCTAGGGCGCGCTGCCCTTGCCGCAGCCAGCCGCGCAAGCAGGCGGGACCGAAGGAGTGTTCGAGATCGATACTGGTGGTGAGGCGGACCACGGTCCATTCGGGGAGATGCTTTTCGAGCGCCCGGCGCAAGCGAGGTTCGTAGGCGGCGCGTGCCGCCCGTCGTGCGGCCAATGAGCGCTGATCGCGGTCGCGGCAGAAGTCGAGGCGAGTCGGGCGATTCTGACCCATGCGCTGAACCTGCAGGCGGAGCGTGGCGGCCTTTACCTCTGCGTCCAGCACTCTGCGCACGAGATTGCGCTCGTGCGACCACAGGTGGAGCAGGCATTTGTTGTACTCGCCGGAGATCGAATACTTCGACTCCGCCAGATCGAACACGATGGCGCCGTCTTCGACAACCACGGCGGCGCGTGCGCCGTTGAGAAAGTCGGAGAGCGTCTGGCTGAGGGAATCTGGGGTCATAGTCATCTACGATCGGAGCTACAAGCGGAATTATTCACGCTGCCAGAACCGGCGTCAGTGATCGATGGGCCGCGAGAATGTTTGGTTTTACTCGGTGCGAATCGGCTTCACCTTGGTAATCTGACTCGTCACAGTGACGTGCCTCCGCTCATGGGATAATGCAGTAAGCGCTGCGAATCGTTTGCGAGACAAGAGCATCCAAATACGGTGATTGCCAATCAGGAACATTTCTTCTTCGAACACTACGGACTGACGAATCGGGACTTAGAGACCTATCTGGCGGCCGCGCTCTCCGCTGGCGGCGACTACGCTGACCTTTATTTCGAATACCTTACGTCGACCTCGCTGATGGTGGATGAGTCGCTGGTGAAGTCCGCTTCACAGGGAATTTCGGCGGGCTGTGGAGTGCGGGTCGTTTCAGGAGAGCGCACCGGCTATGCCTACACGGACGATCTTTCTCCGCAGCGTATTCTCCATGCGGCACGTACGGCGGCGCTGATTGCGAGCGCTCCGGCCAAATCGACAGTCGCCGGATTCCAGCAGAAGCCGGCTCGCAGTTTGTATCCCGTGGCGCTGCCATCGGTCGACGCTGACATTACCGCCAAGGTCGAACTGCTGATGCGCGCCGATCGCACTGCGCGCGGATATGATCCACGAATCAAGGAAGTGCGCGCCAACTACGCGGACGAACTTAGAACCATTCTGGTGGTTGGCTCCGACGGCACTTTTGCGGAAGATTCGCAGCCGCTGGCGCGCATGAATGTTTCCTGCATCGCGAAGACGGACGCAAGTTCGGGACGCGAGTCGTCGGGACGCGGCACTTCGGGCGGCGGCGGGCGGGTTGCGCTCGACTTCTTTTTTGGTGAT
Source organism: uncultured Acidobacteriaceae bacterium (assembly GCA_963785265.1). GTDB lineage: Bacteria > Acidobacteriota > Terriglobia > Terriglobales > Acidobacteriaceae > Acidiflorens. The sequence continues at coordinate 764,846 of CAWAUN010000003.1, forward strand.
AAGACGCCTGAGTTCTTCGCGAAGGAAGCCGCGCGCCAGGCGATTCTGCAACTCGACGCCCGTGAGGCGCCGGCTGGAGACATGGAAGTGGTGCTCGGTCCGGGATGGCCCGGCGTTCTGCTGCACGAAGCGGTGGGCCATGGGTTGGAGGCCGACTTCAATCGCAAGAAGACGTCGGCATTCGCCGGGCTCATCGGCAAACGAGTGGCCAGCGAGAAATGCACGGTGGTCGATAACGGTACGATGCCGTGGCGTCGCGGGTCGTTAAATGTTGATGACGAAGGCCAGCCTACTCAGGAAACCGTGCTGATCGAAAATGGAATTCTGAAGGGATATCTCAGCGACAAGCTCTCTTCTAAGTTGATGGGCCTGGCCGATACGGGCAACGGACGCCGCGAAAGCTACGAGCATATTCCGATGCCGCGCATGACCAATACTTACATGCTGGCTGGACAAGACGATCCCGGAGACATTATTCGTTCGGTGAAAAATGGCGTGTACGCAGTGAACTTCGGCGGCGGGCAGGTCGACATAACCAACGGCAAGTTTGTTTTCTCCGCGTCGGAAGCGTATCTCATCGAAGACGGACAGATCACCGCTCCGATCAAAGGCGCTACCCTGATCGGCAACGGACCCGATGTGCTGACGCGCGTGTCGATGGTCGGCAACGATTTAAAGCTCGACGAAGGCGTCGGCACCTGCGGTAAGGACGGGCAGGCGGTTCCGGTCGGAGTCGGAATCCCGACTATTAAGATTGATCGGATGACCGTCGGCGGTACTGCGAGGAAAGAGACAGGCGGGTTTATGCAGTAGGGTTATAGCCATGGCTCCCGCAACCGAAGCCGTGCTGAAACTGCGAGCAGCATTCGGCTCCTCCAAACCTCCCGAAAAGATCACACAAGAGGCGTTTGATAGCAATCCGGGGCATCTGCGCCGTCTTATGAAATTGCGCCCTGGCGACCGCGCCCAATCGCGTGATCTGTGGGAGTATACGCAGGATTTGCTTTATGGCCACGAGATCCAAGGTGATTTGGTTTCCCATGTAATCCCGTTCTGCCTAGAAGCGTGGCGGGATGATCTACGTGGCATAGACAATGGCTACGGTGGGTTCGTCGAGCATTTCTATCCGGTCTTGGCGAAAACGCAGGTTCTTGGCTCGCACTTAAATCCGAAGCAGGGCTATGCGGTTGCGGAATTTATGCGGGAATCGATTCTTGAGGAGATTGATGAGCAACGAGGGCTCGGTTACAGCGGCACAGTTGCTCGACCTTATCGATGGATTCGGGCATTCACGACTCACGGTGTCCTTTTCGCAGATCTGAATAGGCTCTGGAATCCTTGGTGGTCGCTGAGTACGAAGGGCAAGGCGATAGCAGCGGTGCAGTACATCTCATGTCTCGCGTATCCGGCGAGTGAAAATCCGGTTTTTGCCCCATGGACCCCAGAGGGCGGAGGAGGACCGCCGTGTCTTTGGGAATTCGCGGGACACCTGTATGACAGTCGTTGGCTAGAAAACAACATCAGTTTCCTGAGAGAGGTACTAAATCTGGATCGAGTCATTGTGGACCTCGATCATGCAGTTCAGTGTCTCGTCGACAGCCCCGAATACTTTGTAGCTTCGGGAATTAGAGAAGACCTTCCTTTGTGCAGCGAGATGATTACATCGCGGTGTGCTGAACTTCCGAAGATTCTTGCAACTCTCAAGGTCGGACGAACGCTGGAGTGGCGCGTTTAGCTATAGCAACCGCGCTGCCACCCCTTGCGCCATGAGCATCCTCACCGCTTTCGCATCGAACGATACAAACGTATCCGCGCCGAGCCATTGGCCTTCGTAGGCGATCACGCCGTCGGCGAAGTCGCCGCCCGCTTCGAGCATCGCCAATCCAGCCTCAACTGCAAGCCGGTCGGCTTCAACATTCTGCGCCGCAAGTACGGTTCGGATCGCCTTTGCGATTTCGTCTGAACGAAAGCGATAAACGCTGCGTAGGACCCAAACAAATTCGCACAGACTTGAAACTGCAATCGCGACCACTTCGGCGCGGCGCATCAGTTTGGTCGCCGAGCCGGCCTGCGCGGCGTCGTCTTGCACCGCCGCGCGCACCAGCACATTCGTATCGACCGCGATTCTCATTTCTTGCCAACCTGGACCTTCCCGGCCCAGCCGAGCGCCCCCGCTTCGTTCATCTCCTCAATCGTTGCTACCTTTTTGGTTTTGCCCGCAAGCACGCCAAAGAAGTCTTCAATCTTTCCAGTCGGCCGCGCTGCCCGGAGCAGGCACCGGCCATCGGGCAGCAGGTCGAGCTCAATTTTCCCGCCGGGTCTTACGCCCAAATGCTCCATCACTTTCTTGCGGAAGGTGACTTGCCCTCTGACGGTGACGGTCAATGTCGACATGGGTGCACCTCGTGCTTACCGCTAAATTATAGCGCTGATTATAATGCATATTTACATTACTTTCAAGGCGTCTCGAAAAACCGCGCATCCTGAGGGCAAAAACAATGGTCAAATGACTTTGGCGGCTCCGCCGTCCTTAGGTCTCCGTGGTAGATTCAGAGTTGAGCTAATGATGACGACAATAATAGATACCAGCACGAATCAATCCGAAACCGAACTTAACTCGCTAGCCAGCGATGTCGTCCAGCGTGCGATGAAGGGCGGTGCGACGGCAGCCGAATGCGTCGTTCGCGAAGGAGACGAATTTTCTACCGTGGTTCGGCTGGGCCAGGTCGAAACACTGAAAGAATCTGGCTCGCGCGCTATTGGCGTGCGCGTTTTTTTTGGACAGCGCGCCGCCAGCACCCACTCGAGCGACTTTTCCGCCGCCGGTATCGAGCGCATGCTCAAGTCGGCGCTCGAACTGGCGAAGATCTGTTCCGAGGACCCGTACGCCGGAATTCCCGAAGCTGGCAAACTCGGATCGCTTTCCGGTGACCTCCAGCTTTATTACGAAGACGTTTACTCGCTTCCCGGACCCGAGCGCATTGACTACGCGCGACGCGCAGAAAAGGCTGCGCTTGATGCCGATCCCCGCATCAAGAACTCGGAGGGGGGATCGTTCGACGCCGCCACTGGCAGAAAGGTGCTGGCGAATTCTCACGGTTTTCTTGGCGAATACCGGCGGTCGTACTGCTCGGTTGCGGCCGTGCCCATCGCACAGGACGAGAACGGCGGTATGCAGCGCGATTACTGGTATTCGGTGGCGCGCAGTCTGGCGAAACTCGACTCTGCCGAGGAGGTTGGCAAAGAAGCGGCGCGCCGCACCCTGCGCCGTCTGGGCGCACGGAAAGTCAAGACCGCGCACGTTCCGGTCGTGCTCGATCCCATGGTCGCCAGATCCATGCTCGAACACATTTTCGAGGGCGTGAACGGCGATTCGGTCTATCGCGGAGCCTCGTTCCTGGCAGGCAAGCTCGGCGAGAAAATTGCGGGAGCGAACGTCAGTGTTATCGACGATGGAACTATGCCCGGCGGCTTCGGCACCGCGCCTTTCGATGGCGAAGGCATTCCCGCGCGGCGCACGGTCGTGATTGGGAACGGCATCCTGAAATCGTATCTGCTCAATACCTACACCGCGAAGAAGTTGGGCCTGGAAACCACTGCCAACGCCTCTCGCGGGCTGGCTGGGACGCCCGGCATTGGACCGGGAAATTACTTCCTTGAACCTGGAACGAAAACGCCGAACCAGATTATTGCGGACATCAAAGACGGCCTTTATGTAACTGAATTTCTGGGGCACGGCGCCAATCTGGTCACTGGTGACTACTCCCGCGGCGCCTCCGGCATGTGGATCGTCAACGGTGAACTGGCGTATCCGGTTGAGGAGATCACGGTGGCCGGCAATCTCAAAGAGATGTTCTGCAATATCTCCGAGATCGCGAGCGACCTGGAATTCCGGGGCAGCGTAGCCTCGCCCACGATTCGAATTGACGGGCTTACCGTGGGCGGAGAGTAGGAAGTCAACTCATTCCGACTTCCAAGAAAAAAGCGGCCTGTGCTGGCCGCCTTCTTTTCCGAATTTTGGTTGTGGTCTAGACGCCTTTGACGTTCTCCGCCTGCCAGCCCTTGGGGCCCTTCACTACGTCGAACTGAACTTGTTGACCTTCCTGCAGGCTGCGAAAACCGTTTGCCTGGATGGCGGAGAAGTGAACGAAAACGTCCTCGCCATTCTGGCGGCTGATAAAACCATAGCCCTTGGCATCGTTAAACCACTTTACTGTTCCTGTTTCCATGATGTTGCCGTGTTCCTTTTGTGTTGAAGTAGCGCTGGAGCTCGCAGGATAGTACTGGCAGGTCACGCTCCGGCAGGTCACGCTGTAAGGCAGGTCACACTGTAGAGCAGGTTACTGCTGACAAACCGCAAACATCAAACGCACCTAAATTGTACATATTCAGGAGTAAATGGCTAGAAGATTTTGTTATTACACCGGTAACCCGTCCTACGGCGGTCCTCCCTATACAGGGTTTTCCGTAGGAATCCGTTGCTCCCACTCCCTCCCAAAAGTTCCCGGTTAACGGTCTCTTACGTTTTCGCATCGAATTGAAAAATAAGGCTTATCGCCTTTGGCAGGGTTCGTGCTTTTCAGTGCGAGCGGAGGGGTCTTTATGATGTCCATACACGTCGAGAACATAAGTGACCTGGCAGTGATTGAGTGCAAGGGCAGGATCACGCGCAGCGATACGGTTTTCAAGCTTCGCGATACGGTGCTGGCACAGGCCGATTCCCGCATCATTACGTTGGATCTTTCCGAAGTCGAAGCAATGAGCGGCGGCGGCTTGGGCATGCTCGCTTTTCTCGAGCGCGGGGCACGCGAGCACGACATTTGCCTTAAGCTGTATCGCCCCTCCAAACCGGTTTTGGAAGGGTTGGTCCAGAACCGCTCCATTCTGAACTTCGAAATTGTGTCCTTCCACGAAATGATGAGCATCCTGGCCCATTCCGATAGCCGATACGCTATTGCAGCCTGAGCTGCGGTTTGCAACTTCACGAAGCCTGATTCATTATCAAATCATGCGTTTGCGAATAGGGAAATGGGGCCTCGTGTTTGCGGGGATCTGTCTTTTAGTTGCTGCGATAGTGGTTGCTCCGATAACTGCTGAGACAGACCTGGTCGGGGACGTTCGCGCTCACTTGGCGCAGAATTCGTTCTCCGTGGCGGAATCAGAACTTCGGAGCTATAAGGCTGCGCACGGTGTTACACCCGAATATCTCGAAGCCTTGTCATGGATGGCGCGCGCAGCGGTTGCGGCCGGGCAATGGGACCAAGCATCTGCCTATGCCACTGAGACGCGCACTCTCTCAGAGCAGAAACTAACCACCGCTAAACGCAAACTTGACGCCGAACCGCATCTGCCGATCGCTCTCGGCGCTGCCTACGAAGTTCTTGCGCAGGAAATGGCGGCAAACGGGCAACAGGCTAAGGCGATCAGCTTGCTGCGTGCGGCACTGGCGCGCTATGGGAATACATCGATTCGAGCCCGTCTTCAGAAAAATCTCAACCTGCTCGCCCTGGTCGGACAAACGGCGCCGGCGTTACAAGTAACGCAGTATCTGGGACCGAAGCCGCCGACTTTGGCGTCGCTGAAAGGGTCGCCAGTTCTTTTGTTTTTCTGGGCGCATTGGTGTGTGGACTGCAAAGCCGAAGTCCCCGTGATAGCCCGCTTGCGGCAGGAGTTCGCTCCCGAGGGCCTGGTCGTTATCGGCCCGACTCAACTCTACGGCTACGCGGCGCAAGGAGTCTATGCCTCGCCCGAACAGGAACGGGCTTACATCGAAGCTGTCCGCAGCCGATATTATGCCAGCTTGACCGATATGCCGGTTCCGTTGAGCAAACAAAACTTCAACGCTTACGGAGCGAGCACCACGCCGACTCTGGTCGTTCTGAATCGCGCCGGACAGGTGGCGATGTATCATCCGGGAGCGCTTTCATACGACGAGTTGAGGTCCGCCCTGCAAAAGTCGGTTGCGCGCTGAGTCAGCGCGGTGGATTGGAACATGAACCGAAATGTATTAATCGGAATGACCACCGGTGCCAGTATCATGTTCGGTTTTGGCATCGGGTGGCTGGCGATCGGAGTGTCGGTCGCGCCTTCGTCGGTGGGGTTGCGGCTTTCGCTGCTGCTCGCCGGCATCGCTGTGGGAGTGTCGGTCGCAATCATGGGCATCCGAGCGGTTCGACTGCCGCGCGGCACGGTCCCCCCGACTGCGGAGCACGTTGCGGCGGGTCGCGCGATAGGTAGGCGCTTCGGCCTGGTTTTTGGTTTGGAGACGCTTGCGATTCTTGTGGCCGTCGCGGTGTTGAATGGAATTCACCAACCCGACTATAGCCCTTGTGCGATCGCGGTGATTGTCGGCATTCATTTTTTCCCATTGGCACCGTTGTTCAAGGCGCCGATTTACAACGTGACGGGAATCTTAGGATGCGTGGTAGGCGTCGCTGGGTTTTTTATAGCCGATGCCGTCCTTCGCCAAAAAGCGGTGTCAATATGGTTTGGCTTGGTGCTGTTGGGTACGGCCGGGCGGATCGCGTGGAAAGGCTTTGGGCGCCTACGACAAATCGTGAGTAGTTCGCCTCAGATTTAGGCTTTTCGAGATCGCGTTGAGGTTACAGCGGGCTACAACGCGGCATGTTCGCGCCGGCGGGCCTGGATTTCGATATAGACGTTGATCAGCGAAACCGCCGCCGGGGTTACGCCGGGAATGCGCGAGGCTTGGCCCAGGGTCTGCGGGATGACCTTTCCTAGCTTCTCCTGCATTTCGCGCGACAAGCCGCTCACCGCGCGGTAATCGAACCAGTCGGGAATGCGGCGCTGCTCGGCCTTCTTAAGGCGGTCGATGGCGCGCTGCTGCTGATCGAGGTATCCGGCATACTTAATTTCTGTTTCGACGGACTTGAGCTCGTTGCGGATTTCAGAGGAAAGCTTCACGGCCGAGGACGCGGAGTGCGCCGAGGAACTTCTTTCAAAAAACTTTGGTGTCAGATCGCGCAGGATCGGCGCCAATTGCTCGATGGTGATTTCCGGGCGCTTCAACAATTGCGCTAGAGGCTGTCCAACCGCGGAGGAGAAATCTTCGGCGTTGGGTCCGGTATCTCCGGGCTCGCTTTGCTTGGCTGGGACGGACGGATGCGTCCGTCCCCACGTGGACAATGCCGCTGCGGTCAGCTTGGTTCTCTCCAGCACTTGCTTCACTTCGTCGAGCCGGCGCTGCTTCGCCTCGAACTCGGACCACGCTTCATCTGGGATCAGTCCCACGCGGCGTCCATGCGGCGTGAGACGGCGGTCGGCGTTGTCGATACGCAGGTGCAAGCGGAACTCCGCCCTTGATGTAAACATCCGGTAGGGCTCGTTGGTGCCTTTCGAAATCAAATCGTCGATAAGAATCGCCGTGTAACCTTCTGTGCGGTCTAGCACGAGCGGCGCTTCGTTCTTTACCTGCAAGGCCGCATTGATTCCTGCCATAATTCCCTGGCACGCGGCTTCTTCGTATCCTGACGTGCCATTGATCTGGCCGGCTAGAAACAGACCCGCAATCTGCTTCGTTTCCAGCGTGCGCTTCAGTTCCGTGGGGTCGATGGAGTCGTATTCAATGGCATAACCGGGCCGCATCATCTCGGCGTTGTCGAGACCCGGAATCGACTTGAGAATGGCCAACTGCACATCGATCGGGAGGGAAGTGCTCATGCCGTTGACGTAGATCTCGTGCGTGTTCAGGCCTTCGGGTTCCAGGAACAGCTGGTGCGTCAGCTTGTCGGGGAACTTGACGATCTTGTCTTCGATGGAGGGACAATACCGCGGGCCTGTCGACTGAATCTGTCCGCTGTACATGGGCGAGCGATGCACGTTCTCGCGAATGATGCGATGCGTTTCTTCGGTGGTAAAAGCGATGTAACACGGTACCTGGGAGTCATGATGGGCGACGCGACGGGTGCGAAAACTGAATGGCGTCGGGTCCACATCGCCCGGCTGGCGCTCGAAGCGCGTCCAGTCAATGGTGCGACCGTCTAGCCGCGGGGGCGTGCCGGTCTTGAGCCGGCATCCACGCAGCCCGAGCTTCTTGAGCGCCTCGCCCAGCAGAACCGCCGCAGGCTCTCCTGAACGCCCGGCCGGATACTGCTGCTCGCCGCAGTGAATGAGTCCGTTCAGGAAAGTGCCGGTTGTGATGATGACCGCGTTCGCGGAAACTCGGCGGCCATCGCGAAGCAGGATGCCGCGGATACAGCTCTCAGCTCTCAGCTCTCGGCTCTCAGCAATCTCGGGGGTACCTGAGAGCCGAGAGCTGAGAGCTGAGAGCTGCCCCTCGACCACCACATCCGCCACTTCCGCTTGCTTGATCTTCAGGTTCGATTGCGACTCCAGCACTTCGCGCATCTTCAGGCGATAGGCCTGTTTGTCGCACTGGGCGCGCGGCGACCATACGGCCGGCCCGCGCGACGTGTTGAGCAGGCGAAATTGAATTCCTACCGCATCCGTGATTTCGCCCATGATGCCGCCCATGGCATCCACTTCGCGCACCAGGTGCCCCTTGGCTATTCCGCCAATGGCCGGATTACAGGACATCTGCGCAATCAGATCGACGTTCAATGTGAAGAGGGCGGTCTTCAGGCCCATGCGCGCCGATGCCATGGCGGCTTCGCAGCCGGCATGACCGGCGCCGACCACTACTACGTCGAAATGTTCGTCAAACGTCTGCATGTGCTCGTTTCGAAGACCCACAATCACGGAGGGAATGCTGCTGAGGTTATTGTAACAACGAAAGGAGGCTGTCCCGCTGCACGCTTTTTCGAGAAGCGGGCTGCAAGACAGCCAGAACCGGAGCCGCACTGCGGTTTCTAGGCCGGCGAGAGGTGAATTTTGCTTAGACGTGTTTCAAGAAATTAATTCGAGCGGGCGATGCAGGCTTATTCTCCGCCTAACTGCTGCGACAAATAGTTGGCAATGCCCATTTCCTTGATGGAGTGGATCTGAGCCTCCAGGTAGTCGACGTGGCGCTCTTCATCTTTGATCAGGCGCTCGAATAATGCCCTGGAGCCGTCGTCCTTGACATCGGTGCACACTTGCACGGCATGGTTGTATTGGCGCACCGCGTCATGCTCGTCTTTGAGGTTGATCTCCATTTGCTCCTGCACCTTGCTGCCAAGTTGAGGCTTCAATCCCACATCTATTCGGGGGATGCTGTCTAGGAAGATAATGCGCTCAATCAGCGCTTCGGCGTGCTTCATCTCCTCGATGGCCCGCGCCTTGGTGCGCTCCGCCAAGTGCTTGTAACCCCAGTTCTGGCACATCTCCGATTGCGTCATGTACTGCACAATCGCCGTCAACTCCGAGCTTAGATTCGTGTTCAACTGTTCGATGACCTTCTTGTCACCACGCATGTTTTGCCCTCCGTCGTTGCCATTGTCTTATGTTGGAGCGCGAGGACGATGTGACGGAGCGCACATTGCGTTGTGCCGATTCGGCAGAAGCCGCGTTGCGACCTCAGTGCAAATCACTGATTCCAGGATAGTAGGAGAAATTCGCCCGATACTCGTATCTACACGTGCAGATTGCCGTCAAGTAAACACGCACTCCTTGCGATCCGGTGGCTGGGCCGGTATAGTGAAGAGTTATCGGGGTAAACCAGATGGGAAAAATCATGGAAACCAAGGCATTTTTGTCTTTGCTCGAAGAACGCATTCATAACTACGACTTGCTCTGTCATCCATTTTATAAAGCGTGGTCGGCGGGCGAACTGACCAACGACGATCTGCGCGCCTATGCCGAAGATTACTATCCTCACGTTGAGGCGTTTCCCGGCTATCTGGCTCAGTTGGGCGTCCGGCTGGAAGAAGGCGAGCTGCGCCGCGCCGTACTTGCCAACATGACTGATGAGAAGGGCGGTGAGGATTCCTTCGGCGAACCGGAGCGTTCCCATTCTGAACTGTGGCTCGACTTTGTCGAAGGCGTCGGTGGCAGCCGTATGGCGAAACGGCGACCGGTTGCGGCCGTTCGCAAGCTCATTTCTTTGTTCCAGCACGTCGCGGGCGAGGGTACTCCGGAGGAGGCACTGGCTGCTTTCTATGCCTACGAATCGCAAGTGCCGCGGGTGGCGCAGGAGAAAGATCGCGGGCTGCGCGAGCTCTACGGCGCGGACGCGAAGACCCGCGGTTATTTCACTTTGCACGCTACGGCTGACGTTTACCACGCGCAAATGTGGCGGAATCAACTGGAGAAGCGAGTCAAGGCCAATCCGGAAACTGCCGAAAAGGCCTTGACTGCCGCCGAAACCGCGGCTAAAGCTTTGTGGGCCGTGCTGGATGGCTTCGAAGCGCGGCGGATGAAACGGGCTGCGGCCTAAAGTCAGAAAAATCGTAGAGACGGGGACTTGCCCCGTCTCCAGTTGCGGCAGGAAGAGTTTGTCTCCCCCAGTTAGCCCCTATTGCTTCTACACTCCCGTTGGACAATCATGGTTGGACAATCATGGCCCGGGCCATCCCCATCGGCGTACGCGGTGAGGCGGATGAAACCGTCGAACTGAAGCACACGCTTGCGGCTCATCATCCCGAGCTGCCACCGGTATATTCGACTCCAGATATGATTCGGCTGATGGAAACGGCCGGCTTCAACGCCCTGCAACCGTTTTGCGACGAGGGAGAAATCACGGTGGGCGTCTCGATCAACATCGAACACCGGGCGGCCAGCGGGATTGGAGCGCGAATTCACGCCGAGGCGGAACTGGAATCATTTGACGGGCGCTTTTACACCATGCGCGTGAGTGCCCATGACGGAACTCAGGAAATCGGGCGTGGGACGGTGGGGCGAGCCGTCGTGCACGTGCCTGGTTTCGTCAAGCGTATGCAGGAGAAAGCTCGCGGCAGTTGAGGCAAGCAACCCGCCGGAAACGAGTTAGAAGCAGGAATGCGAGACGTTATGGAATCCCAGACCAACAAAGCGATCCAGTTTAGACAGTTGCATCGCGGACCGGCGGTGCTGGTTTTGCCGAACACATGGGATGTGGCGAGCGCACGTATCTTCGAAGAAGCCGGATTCCCAGCGATCGCAACCACCTCAGCAGGTATCGCATTTTCGCTTGGTTATCCGGACGGGCAGCGCATTCCGCGCGAGGAAATGATGGCTCGCATCGGCCGCATCGTTCGCGCTGTGCGAATACCTGTAACTGCGGACGTCGAATCGGGATATGGCTCTACTCCTGAGGATGCCGCCAGGACCACCCGAGATCTGATTGAAGCGGGAGCTGTCGGCATGAATCTGGAGGATGGGAGCAACGATCCGGCGCGACCCTTGATCGGCTTTGAGTTAGCAATTGAAAAGATCAAAGCGGCGCGCCAGGCCGCTGTGGATATGCGGGCGCAAATTGTGATTAACGCTCGCACGGACGTGTACTTGCTACCGGGAGGAAATCCCGACGCCGATTATTCGGAGGCTTTGCGGCGTTTGCTGGCATTTCGCGATGCGGGCGCCGATTGCGTCTTCGCCCCGGGACTCAAAGATGCCGAGACCATCGGACGGTTAGCTAAGGCGGTCGAGTGTCCACTCAACATTCTCGGGGGAGTGGGAACGCCTTCAATTCCGGAACTTGGAAAGCTAGGCGTGGCGCGCGTGAGCGTAGGATCGGGTCCCATGCGTGCAACGCTCGGCCTGCTGCGCCGGTTGGCGGAGGAGCTGAAAACCTGCGGAACGTATGCCGCGATGGAGGGAGCTGTACCCTTCGCCGACGTGAACAAGCTACTCGGCGGTTGAGCGCCATGTGGGGGCCGGCTGCCACACCAACTTGCTTCTCATCCAAGATCTTGTACGAATTGCGTCCATTTCACTCGCTTTGGCATCCTCTAAAAGGCCAGGCATCTCTGAGATTATGAGCCGACCTCCGATTTGGTTTGAACGAACGTTTGACTTCACGTTTCCGGCAGAACAGCACCCTAATCTGTGCGTGCGGTTGCGAGGCACACCGGCGCGGGTGGAAGAAATTGTCCGCGGCGCTGCTCGCGCGGTCATGGTCACGAAACCCGGCGAAAAATGGTCGGCGCAGGAACATGCGGGGCACATGCTGGATCTTGAGGATCTGTGGATGGCACGGGTTGACGACTATCTTGCCGAAGCATCCCAGCTCACCGTGGCTGATCTGAGCAATCGGAAGACGGACCAGGCGCAGCACAATCGGCGCCCGATTAGCGAAATACTCACCGAATTCCGCAGTGCACGCTTGCGAATGGTGAACCGAATCGAGAAGATCGATCCCGTAAACTTCGCACGCACGCTGCTCCATCCACGGCTGAAAACGCCGATGCGACTGGTAGACCATTTGTACTTTGTGGCGGAGCACGATGACCACCACCTGGCCCACATCTGGGAACTGGTCAGCAAAAGCTAATAAACATTTCGCGGGCAAATGGTCGGACCCTCAGGGGCTAAAGCCCGCGTTGTTATAGGTCCTGAACGGCACGGCTGAAGCCGTGCCCTACCCAAAACCGTTCATGAGACCAGTTCTGGACCGGCGCTCTATCAGGGAATGACGCGGATTAGGGGCTTCGTTTGCGGTAATACTTCCCCGATTTCAACGGCGGGAATACTGGCAGCCTGCAGCGCGTCCGTGAGCGCATTGGCATCTTCGCCGGAAACCGAAATCAGCAGGCCGCCGGCGGTTTGTGGGTCGTACAAAAGCGTGCGGATGTCGTCGGGCACCGACGGATCGTAGCTGACCAGGCATTCGGCAAAGTCGCGATTTGCCTTGAGTCCGCCGGGAATGTAGCCCGCGTGGATGCAATCGAGTGCGCCTTCGAGCACCGAAATGCTCGCAGATCGGAGGACAAGGCTGACGTCGGATGCCAGAGCCATTTCGCGAGCGTGGCCGATCAGGCCGAAGCCGGTGACGTCGGTCAGGGCATGGACGGACCACTTGTTCTCCCTCGCTGCGACGGTCGCTGCCGAGCTTTGCTCGGCTGGGCGGACGAGGGCGTCCGCCCCTACGTGCGCGGTGGTGGTTCCTGCTTTTGTGACTCCTTCTGTTGTGATTACCTCGGCGGCAGTTTTGTTTAGCGTGGTCATCGACTTTACGGCTGCTTCGATCCACTCCTGCTTCGCTACGCCTTTTTTGATTGCTGTCGAAATGACCCCCGTGCCTAGCGCCTTCGTGAACAGCAACCTATCGCCAGGTTGCGCGCCTTGATTGGCGAGCACGCGCTTCGGATGAATTACTCCGGTCACCGAATATCCGAATTTCATTTCCTCGTCGCGGATGCTGTGGCCGCCGACGACGGTGCACCCGGCCTCCATCATCTTCGATAAGCCGCCGGCAAGAATGCGCTCCAGAATGTTGAGATCGCCTTTATCGGGAAAGCAAACGAGGGCAAGCGCGGTGAGCGGCTTTCCACCCATGGCGTAGACATCGCTTAGGGCGTTGGTCGCGGCGATTTGGCCGAAGGTGTAGGGATCATCGACGATGGGCGTGAAGAAGTCCACCGTCTGCACGAGCGCTGTGTCGGGCGTGAGCAGATACACTCCGGCGTCGTCGGCGTGATCGAAGCCGACTAGCACATTCGGGTCCTGTTGCCGGGCTAATTTCCCAAGCACTGTGTCCAGCGCCGCCGGACTCAGCTTGGACGCTCAACCCGCGGCTTTAACGGACTCCGTGAGACGGAATGGTTTTACATCGGGCACGAAGTCATTGTAGCGGAGGGAAAGAAAGGCAGAAGTAAGAAGTCAAATTGAAGAAGTGGAGGCCTCTGCATTTACCTGTCCCGCCCGCGCAACGGGTTGTACTTCTGCAATCTGACTTTTGCCTTCTTACTTCACCGTGACCTGCGTGACCTGCAGATCGGGATAGGCGTGGTTCCACTGGGCGGAGATGTTCTCAAAGGTCAGGCGGAAGGGTTTGCTCTGGCCGGGCGCGAGCGGCGACAGGCTGAGGTCTACGGCTTCGTCGTAGGGTCCGCCGGTTCGCATTATGTGGATTGGAAGGTCCTCGCGTTGCGCCATCTGTCCTAGTTCGTCTTTGAACGTGATTTGTACCATGGCGTGGACGACGGTCTTATCGCCGCTATTGGTGATGGTGCCATCGAGATAGTTGACCGTTATGCCCGCAAAATTCTGGGCCGCGCTGGTTTTCAGGTCGGAGAATTTCAGGTACGCGGCATAGGCTGGAGGTGGGGTAGGCTTTTTTTGCTCGGCGCGGAAGATCAGCGCGAGGACGCCAACCACGATGCCAACGATGACGATCCCAACCAAGATGGGGCGGAGGCTGGACTCTTGCTGCTCCGCGGTGGGATTGGCGTTCGGCTGGGTCAGACTATCCATCGTTGTCCGTTGTCCATCTCCATCCATGCCGGATTGTACTACCGCCGGCGGCTTGTAAATGCGAGCTGCGGTAGCCGGTTTGACCTAGGCTGACTGCTATGGTCAAGATTTCGGCGTCAGTTTTCGGGGGAGAGCGGCAAAAATCACTCAGTGGGTGGCGATTTCGCTCACTTTCAGCAACCAGGCTCCAATTTTCGAGAACATTTCCAATTACTTGCGGGATAATGAATGGTCTGATAATTGCTTAACCATCAGACGAAACAAGGAGCCCTCCCCCATGTGGACTCGTGAAAGTGAAAGGTCTGTTCATTGGAACTGGATTGCAATCTTTTCCTACGCCGCGTCGCTGGCGGTTAGCCTGGCGATTTGGAAAGGGTTGTTCCTGGCTGCGGGACATTTACTGAAATAAGCCAGGGATAGGAAAACGGGTAGTCAAGGAGCCAAGAATTTGGGTAGCGGTGCGTTTGAAGATTGCCGTCCCTCAGCGGCTAAAGCCGGCATTGAATAAGGCGTTCATCGCAGCGGTAAACCGCTCCACCCCAGCACGCCAAAACCGCGCGTGCTGGGGACCCGGCGCTGCGCCACCCAAAAGCAAGGCCAAAATCGAGCGGTGCCGCGTTCCAATTACCAACTGCCGTACAATCACTACCGATCATAATGCAGCAGCGAGAACACGTCATAGTTCGCTAGCTTCTCGCGACCATTCAGGAAATCGAGTTCGACGACAAACGCCAAGCCTGCAATCTCTGCGCCCAGGGTCTTAGCCAGCTCCGCCGTGGCCACTGCCGTTCCGCCGGTGGCCAGCAGGTCGTCGACAATTAAGACGCGTTGGCCTTTTGCTACGGCATCTTTGTGAATCTCCAGCGCGTTGCTCCCATATTCCAGGTCGTAACTGACTTTCACGGTTTCGGCGGGGAGCTTTCCCGGCTTGCGGACCGGAACAAATCCCGCATTGAGCCGGTAGGCGAGCGCCGGTCCAAAAATAAATCCGCGCGCTTCCATGCCGAGCACCAGGTCAATCTCTTTGCCGATATAGTTTGCGGAGAGCGCGTCGATGAGCCGCGCGAAACCGAGCTTGTCCTTGAGGAGGGTGGTGATGTCGTAGAACAGGATGCCTTTTTTGGGGAAGTCGGGCACCTCGCGGATCAACTTTTTCAGTCCGTCGCAATCCACCATCTCGGTGGGAATCGGGGTTGGTATTTTAGTTTGCATCTTAAGCTTAAGCTCCTCGAACTTGAAATGACGTGAGCCCGGCAACTGGTTCGGTCTCGGATTCCTCGACGTTATCGATTCGCGCCGCGCGCGGGCCTTCCTGCAGACGCGATCGCAGTCCGGCCAACTGCTCACGCGTTCCCATAGCCAGCACTTCGACGCTACCATCGTGATTGTTGCGCACCCATCCCGCAATTTGCAGGATGTGCGCCTCGCGCTCGACAAACCAGCGGAAGCCGACGCCCTGGACACGGCCGCGAACTAGAAAGCGCCGGGCGTGAATTGAAGATTGCGCGCTGGAAACCATGAGATCGATTGCAGAAGTCAAAAGTCAAATTGCAGAAGCGAAATCGTAAGATCCCTCAGATTCCGGCGGCCCTTCCAGTGCCAAGTGTTCACTTCTGCAATCTGACTTCTTACTTCTTACTTCTGACTTTTCCCTACGCTCTCGACAGGTACGTGCCTTCTGCCGTGTCGACTTTGATTTTTTCACCTTCGTTGATAAACGGTGGTACCTGCACGACGAGGCCGGTCTCGGTCTTCGCCGGCTTGGTCACACTCGATGCGGTTGCGCTCTTCAGGCCGGGCTCGACTTCGGTCACGGTCAAGATCACGGTCTGCGGCAACTCAATGCCCACCGCCTTGCCATCGAAAAATTCCACTTTGATCTGGAGGTTCGATGTCAGGTAGTCCACCGCATCGCCGAGTACGTCCCGGGTCAGGTGGGTCTGCTCGTAGTTTTCCGTGTCCATGAAGTAGTAGCTGTCGCCATCGGCGTACAAAAACTCCATGTTGACCTCATCCACGTTGACCTTTTCGATAGGGTCGGGCGAGCGAAAACGGTGCTCGAACATAGCGCCGGTACGCAGGTTACGCAACTTCGCCTGGATGAAGGCGCGCAGGTTGCCCGGGGTACGATGTTCGACGGCGAACACGGAGTGCAAGTCATTGTTGTGCTTGATGATCATGCCGGGACGGAGTTGGGTTGCTGGAATCGACATTGCTGGTTTACATCTCCTTCACTCTGCTAGGAATTCTGGTCAGCGGGGCAGGTCAGCAAGGCTTCCGCCGCACTTGGAATCAACACTTCATTTTACACAGGCCGAGCGGATTCTGGGAACAGGGGCTATAGGGATTTGTAATTTGTAATTGAAAAATCTGGCGATTACAAATCACAAATTACCAATTCCAAAATCGGGTCTAGAATGGAGATGAAGTGGAGGTTCATATGCATATTGGGAAATATGAGAGTTCTGACGGTACGGCCGGCACTGCGGTGACGTTTTTGCTGATCGGGCTTGGCGTCGGCGCTGCGCTCGGCTTATTGCTCGCTCCGAAGGCTGGGCGGCAGCTGCGGAAAGACCTGCGGCGTTCTTATGATGATGCCTTGGAAACTGTCTCCGATTGGACGGACGAGGCCAAAGACCGATTCGAGGAAGCGGTGGAAAAGGGGGCCGATTTCGCCGAGGAACTCCGGGCCAAAGCGGAGCCGCTGAGCGACTTGCTGCGTCGCCCCTAAACTGCGGCGCAAATTCGCGGATGGAATCGTCAGTCGCAGCGACGGCCGAGCGTGCAGCCTGCCCGGCGGTCTAGAGTTCGAGGTCTACGGTTCTATCTGAGTTTCGTCCTCGAGCGTGCGCTTCTTTTTGTGCACGTTGCGGATCACAACGCCAACGGAGATCCTGAAGTTGTCCTGCTTCTGTTTGCCGACAGACGGAAAATTGGTGCCAGTCTGAAAATAGTCGGCCTTGAACCGAATTGCGAAACGCTGATTTATTTTGCGGTCACCGCCAAACCCCGCGACCAGCGCCCGCCCCGTGCCCACTTCCGCGACGAGAGGACCCGGTATGACGGGAGTGGCCACACCGCGTACGCCCTGATGTCCGTAGAGGAGTTCGCCAAACGGGGTCCACATTCCGTACTTGCGGCGGGCGAATTGCGCACCAAAGAGAAAATTGTACTCGCGGGTCGACACGTTGAATGTGGGCGCGCCCCCCGGCTCGTAGGTCTGGTTGCCCGGAAATGGCGCCGGCGAGCTGCTCGGGATCTTTGACGTTCCGAAGAATTCGCCGCCCTCCGCGACGAACCCCAGCCAACTGGCCACATTGCCGGCGAGGGAAGCATCCCAACCTGGCAGCCCGGCCCAGTGTCCGGCGTTGTACAGACCGGCCTCGGCGTAGGAACCGCCGCCAAAGAATTCAATCCGAGGATACTCGGGCGCGGGCAATGGTTTGGGGGCTGGAGGTGGAGTTGGAATCGGAGTTGGCTCCTGGGCCGGCGCTTGCGCCGGAGTCTGATCTGTAGTGGGAGCTGGAGTTGGAGCCTGCGCCCACGAGGCCACAGCGAGCGCCACCACTCCGGCCAAAACTCCCAGGTATTTCCTCACGATTCCTCCTTGGAAAACAATTGCCAGTAACCACTTGCCAGTCGCCGGATCATAAAGCGAGCCTTTCTGGCTTAACAGTTTGCCGAAAAAATCGCATTCCAACGTCCGGCCCCTAAAGGGGCATCTGATTTCAAACGATATGCGGTATCGCTAAACAGCTTGCGGAAAAACTAGTTCCCAAGCAGAAAGCGTTGCCTCGGCGGCTAAAGCCGCATTCAAATCAATGCACTTACCGCAGCGCTGAAGCGCCGCGCCACCCAAAAACAAGCGCAAGATCGACTTTTCTGCAAGCTGTAAAGCGATACCCTGATACGAACTTAGTTTCTCAGCAATCTGTTAAGCCGGTCAGGCGCAGGCTAAGTGCATCCTCATTCTGTCTCAGCGCTGGCGGCTGATTATTGGCTGCTGGCAACTGGTTTTCCGAATACTGTATTGTAGTGGAGCTCGATATCTCCGCATGTTCCCTGCTCTGGCGAATAGACCACGCAGGAATCAAAGGGCCGCGAATATACGTGCAGGGTCACGGCACGCCGATTCGCCTGCCGCGGGTTCACTACCCGGTGCACTGGCTCTTGCGGATCGACCGCGCACGGATTGGCTGCCGTCAACTCCAGGGTGTTAGATGCCAGCAAGCGGCACTTGCCCGTCCCGACGTCCTCAAATTCGACATGAAAATTTTCAACGAGCAGTCTCCCCACTGGCGCCGCCATCCAGCAATTCTGGCCGCGATGATTGTGCACCGAACTTCCCTGTCCGATTTCCCAGCAGATGGCCATCAGTTCGTAGAGTTCGGTTTTATCAATCAGATTGCGCGTGTAGTGTTGCCGGTTCCATGTCAAATAAGGCGCGAGGCTGGCTTCTTCAACCGGCGTTTTCGCGAGCAAGGACTTGACCTCCTCGGTGTTATCAAAAGCGGAGGGAGGTAAAGCGCGAAGCGCCCGCACCAGTTCGTCGATAGAAACTCTCGTTACTGTTGCCGTCACTGTCGTCAGTTCACTCATAGTTGTTTACGGTTGGATGCGACAAACCATTGAGTATACCGTGCCTCGCCGGTCGAGTGTGGGACGAACACTTTTGTCGGCGGCCTTTGATTTTGGCTGTTTCTATACAATCGAAGGCGGTTGAAAAAAGCCATGGATATCAAGCTAAGTGAAACCGAAGTCCGGGTGCTGGGGGCGCTGATCGAAAAGGACATCACCACGCCGGAGTACTATCCCTTGTCGCTGAACGCGCTGGTGAACGCCTGCAACCAGAAGTCGAATCGCGATCCGGTGATGCAACTGGACGACGAGGCGGTGCGCGATGCGTTGGGAGGCTTACAGGAGCAGCGCATGGCTGGTCCGGCGCGTGGCGCGGACAGCCGCGTCACCAAGTACGAGCAGCGCTTGCAGGAGGTGTTTAATTTCACGCGTCCGGAGATAGCCGTGTTGTGCGTGCTGCTGCTGCGCGGTCCGCAGACGCCGGGCGAACTGCGCGGACGCACGGAGCGGTTGCATCGCTTCGAGGCGCTGGAAGATGTGCAGTCGGCATTGCAGAAATTGATGCAGCGCGATCCGCCGCTGGCGAAGGTGCTGCCGCGACAACCGGGAACGAAAGAATCGCGTTATGCGCATTTGCTTGCGGGAGACGTAGTGGAAGCCGAAATGCCAGTGCACGCAGCGACGGCGGTCGACCGCAATCTGGCGGACGCGGAGCGCATCGCCCGGCTGGAAGAGGAAGTGGCGGAGGTGCGGCGTGAGCTGGGCGAAGTGAAGGATCAGTTGGAGAGATTCCGCGGACAGTTTGAGTGATGTCACAGCCGAGATGTTGGGGCGTGCTAAAAAAACCCCAAAAACCCTAACCACAGGGGGCACTGGTTCCAGCGGGGGAACCCATCTTAGCCTGACGCAATCGAAGGGAGTAGGGATCGCGGGTCCTAGTACGCCTTCCGTAATGGCCCTTTAGGACAGGGGGTAGGCCCTTTCGAAACCTATGCAGCCGTGAAAAGACACGTCAGAATGGGGTTTTAGAGGACTTTATCCCCAGAGACTCATGCCTACTCCTAGTGATGCCGTTCTCGCCCCCATTCCGGTCCATCGAAAAACTGCTGCTCGGGTTGCGCTATTTGACTTGACCGAGGCGTCTTCCCAGCTGATCACAGAATGTTTCCGTCAATTTGGAATCGAAACGGTTGCGATCGCGCGCGAAAACGTCGATCGACTGCAACACGAAAAATTCGAGGCTTGCGTTTTGAGCCTGGGAGACTCAGCGGGCAGCATTATCGAACTGGCGCGGGGATCGGCGTCTAACAGCCGCATGATCATCTACGGGCTGGGCGGTACGGCGCAGGATGCCATACGTTATTCGAAGTTGTGCATCAATGCGGTATTTCACGAACCCCTGGAGCGGTCGGCTGCGATGAAGCTGGTGCGCTCGACGCGAATGTTGGTGCTGCATGAATTCCGGCGCTACGTGCGCATCCCGGTCATGACGGAAGTTGGCATTGTGCTGGCCGACGGCGGCCGTATGACTGCCACTAGCCAGGAGATCAGTTCGGGAGGGATGTCTCTGAGAGGCAATCACGCGCCCGAGCAGGGAAGTCAGGTAGAGGTGTCGTTCTCTCTGTTGACGCTGCCCCGAGTTTGGGTGCGAGGCCAGGTCACCTGGAAGAAAAGCAACAAAACCTTTGGAATTCGTTTTGACGCGAGCGACGACCGGCGGCAACGGCTGAAAGAGTGGATCGTGGCCTACCTCGAAGGGTAGAAAGACAGCTCTCAGCTGTCAACTCTCAGTTAAACCTTTCTTTTCCCGGCTACAATATCGGCGTGAGTTCTTATTCCGACGCGGCTGAGTCCGAACAGTCTTCCGTTCTCGAAACTCCCCGCTTCTCGCTAGGACAAAGAATTCTCTTGTGGTTCATCAGCTCAGCGAGTTATCTGGCGATTTTGCTGATCGGCCCGACTCTCCGCTATTCCATATCGTGGGAAGAGCCGCCTTCGCCGCCGGACGCGATTTATGAAAAACCAGTCATCTATTCTTTCTGGCATCAGGCGGTGTTCGCCAGTGCGTGGCTATGGAGAAAGACGGGGATCGCAGTGATGGTGAGCCGCAGCTTCGACGGGGAATATATCGCTCGGACCATTGAAAAACTTGGCTTCGTCGCGGTGCGCGGGTCGAGCAGTCGGGGCGGCGCTGCGGCGCTGCTGGGATTGAAGACTCAGTTGGAACAGGGCAATCTGGTGGCGTTTACGATTGACGGTCCACGCGGACCGAAATACGTCGCCAAGCCGGGACCGGTGTTGTTGTCGCGTGCCAGCGCATTTCCCATGGCGGCTTTTTACGTGGCGCTGAGCGATGCCTGGGTGCTGAATACATGGGATGCGATGACGATTCCGAGACCATTTTCGAAAGCACTGGTGCGCTTTAGCGCGAAGATCAGGGTTCCAGCCGATGCGGAATCGGGCGCGCAGATGGCGGAGTTTCATCGGCAGCTGCAGGCGGCGCTCGATCGTGTCACGCGGTTCGCAGAGGAGCACGTCGGGCAGGTGGGATCGACCGACTTTCCCGTTTATAGAAACTAGCCATTGGAAGTGCTTACACCGCGTCGCTCGACTAGCGGTTGACTTTGTATCGGCGCGGCCGGTAGATTGGCTGGGCTGCTGTTTTTGTTCTTTCTCAATATTAGGTTCGCGCATGATCGTAGGCCGGCGATACGCTGGCGCTATGGGAAGCGGGTGCAATTCCCGCGCTGCCGCGCAACTGTAAGCGAGGACAACGCAATCGGTCACTGGGGATGTGACAACGACAACTCTGGGAAGGCCGATTGTAGTAGCCGAATGCCGGGTGAAAGCTCATTGGACTGAAGTTCATTAAGAGCGATCACTCACATTCTGACTCGCGAAGCCAGGAGACCGGCGTGAACCATCCACACAACCCTTTCGCGTGATAAAGGAGACGTGTATGCGTTTTTCTCGCTGGTTCGCTCGTACTTTTTTTCTGGTGGGCATCGGTCTGGTGTCCATCCTGACTTCCATTGTTTCCGCTGAAATCAAGGTCAAAGTTGTCGATCCGCAAGACGCCGTCGTGGCGGGTGCGCAGGTGCGATTGCTGAAGGTGGGAAAGGCTGCTCCCGCAGCGGTGCTGAACACATCGAGTGTGGGGACGGCGATTTTTCGGGAGACGGCATCGGGTTCCGAAGCTTATCGGGTGCAAGTGCTGGCTCCGGGATTCGCGGCAGAGAAGGTGGACGTTTCTGCCACCGGCGAAGTCGTCACTGTCAAGCTTCGCGTGGCATCGGCGGCGGAAACCCTGGTGGTGACCGCGACCCGCACTCCGGTTGCGAGCCAGGCCGCGGGCGCCGAGGTTGACACGCTGAGCAGCCAGCAGTTGGAGGCGATGCAGCCGCTTGCCGCAGACGACGCCATGCGTTTCTTGCCGGGTGCGGTCGTGAATACCTATGGGCAACGCGGCGGACTTTCCTCGCTCTTTGTTCGCGGCGGCGAGTCGACTTACAACAAAGTGATCGTTGACGGGGTCTACATCAGCGAACCCAGCGAGACGTTTGATTTTGGCACCCTGCCCCTGGCGCAAGCCGATCGCCTGGAATTCGTGCGGGGCGCGCAGAGCACTTTATACGGCTCGGATGCCATGACCAGTGTGGTGCAGGTGTGGACGCGGACCGGAAGCACCCCGGTTCCAGAGCTGCGCTTTGGCGCCGACGGAGGGAACTTTGGCACAGCCAACGGTTACGCATCTCTGACGGGCACCTACCGGCGCTTCGACTACAATTTTTTCGGCGACCAGATCAACACCAACGGGCAGGGCGTAAACAATGCCTACTCGGATTCGCTGCAGGGCGCGAATGTCGGCACGGCCCTGAGCGATGCGGCGTCTTTGCGCATCCGCGTGCGTCACTCCAATAGTTATGTCGGGCTTCCTGGGGCATGGGATTTCAATGGCGATGCGCTCGTCCCTCCACTACCAGTTGGGGATGCCCACGCCAACACTCTGCTCGGAAGCGTCGAACTCACCGTCGCCGCTCCCTCGGGCTGGCAACATCGGCTCACTGCATCCGATTACTTCTATCGCTATAACGATAACAGCCCGGAGGGAAATACCTACAACTTTGTCTCGCTCTACGACGAGCACGTCAACCACATGGCATTCGAATATCAGGGTGACTACTCCGAGCGCACCTGGGCGCACTCGACCTTTGGATATCGCATCGAAAACGAAAACGCACTGGTTAATTACCCTACCTATTTCTCGGAAACCAATGGCCACCGACTGGACCAGGACGCGTATCTGCAACAGCAGCTTACGCTGGGCAGGCTCTCCGTTATCGCGGGCGGCCGCTTCGTTCATAGCAGCACGTACGGCAACACAGGGGTACCGAGGGTCGCGCTCACCCTGTTGGCGCTGCGGGGCGGTGACTTTTTCTCTGGAACCCGCCTGCGTTTTTCCTATGCCACGGCTTTCATGGAGCCCGATTTCCAGGAGACCTTCGCCAATCTTGGTTCGGGCTTCGTCCCGAACCCTGGCCTGTTGCCGGTGCGCACGCGGGCATTCGAAGCCGGCTTCCAGCAGAGTTTACTGCGGGGCCATTGGGCCCTAAACGCAACCTACTTCAACAATCTCTTCCACGATCAGATTGAGTATGGGACCAATACCGTGACGTACATGGGCAACCCTCCGGGCACGCTGGGTGAATATTTCAATGTGCAGCAATCTTTCGCTCAGGGCGCCGAAGTTGAGTTGCAAGGAAGAATCCGGAGCAGATTGTCGCTGACCACGGCCTACACCTACACCTCGACTGAGATATTAGAAAATCCCCTGTGTACGCCGACGAATCCGTGCTCTTCTCCGTTTGCTCCGGGAGATCCCTTGCTCCGCCGCCCCAAACATTCGGCCACAACGCTCTTCAGCTACCTGGGAACGCACTGGGGTGCAAATGTGGGAGGAAGCTTCGTGGGCCGGCGCCCGGATTCCGATTTTGTCGACAACCTCGTCGACCATGCGGCAGGCTACGCCCGCGTCGATCTGGGTGCGTGGTATGCGATCAATTCGCGAGTCACGGCGTACGCGAACCTGGGCAATGCGCTCAACGCCCACTACAACGAAGTTGTGGGGTATCCCGCGATGACGGCAAACTTTCGCGCGGGGTTCAGGTTCCGTATTGGAGGGGAGTAAGTCTACTGGCGGCTGGCGGCCGTTTCCTTCGGCCCGTCGTCGGACTGAAGATCGGATTGCAGGTTCGATTGGTCGCCGCTGGCCGCAACCGGTCGGCGGGGCGGAACGGCCGTTCCGCCGCCGTTGTAGCGGTGGCGTACTTCGTGGAGTTTCTCCACTTCCTTTTCACCCAGCGGTTGCTCATTGCCGAGCAGGTGCGTAACCAGCGCGATCTTCGCGAAGTGTTCCACTGTTTCCATTTTCATGTAGGCACTTTCGAGCGAAGACCCGAACGTCACCACCCCATGATTTGCCATCAGAATGGCGTCATGGTGGGGAATCAGGGGCGCGAGTGCATCGGTCAGCTCGGGAGTGCCTGGGGTTCCGTAGCGCGCCAGCGGAATTGAACCCAGACCGACGACAACCTCGCATACCAAAGGCCGGTTCAGATCGTATCCGGAAGCGGCAAAGCCGGTGGCAGTCGGGGGATGCGCGTGCACGATGCCGTGCACGTCGGGGCGCAGGCGATAAATCAGCAGGTGCATGCCGAGCTCGGTTGAAACTCGGCGCTTGCCGGCAAGGCGTTTTCCTTCCATGTCTACTACCACCATGTCGGAAGCGCGCATTCTGCCCTTGCTGAGACAGGTGGGAGTCACCAGCAGATGTAGGTCATCAAGACGGACGGAAAGGTTCCCGTCGGTGGCGGCGACAAAGCCGTTTTCGTGCAGCATGCGACCGTATTGAACAATTTCGAGACGATTTTTGCGGTCGCTGGGCATTAGAACCTTGCGGTCATGGTACAGCACGCCTCCGAGACCTTACAAGAACTAGCAGGTCAAAATGTGTAAATATGACGCGCGAAGGGTGCGGGCCGACATGTTAGGGGTCTCTAATCCGCCCTCGACCTATAATCTCCTCGATGCTTGTCTCGGAATTCCAGTATGATCTGCCGCCCGAAAGTATTGCACAGGAACCGTTAGCGGACCGCGCAGGATCGCGCCTGCTTCACCTCACAAGGCTCAACGACAATCGCTTGCCTGGGAGCTGGCAGGGTCAAAGTGGGCAGGGGCAAAACTGGCAAGACCGGAGGTTTCGCGAATTCCCCGACCTGCTGCGGTCTGAAGATCTACTGGTCGTAAACAATACGCGGGTGTTTCCGGCCCGGCTCTACGGCCACCGGAGCGGACAACGGGCCCAACCCTTGAGTCCGCACAATCCGGCGGCCCGGGATTTTCTCCGCGGGCGGGTCGAAGTTTTGCTGACACGCCAGGTGGGTGACGATCCGAGCGAGTGGGAATGCCTGGTGCGGCCGGGGCGGAAGATCGGGATCGGAGAGAAGCTTTACTTTGACACTCCCGCCGGAACTAACCCAGCAGAACTGGAGGCCGAGGTGGTGGAGCGCGGCAGTTTTGGAGAGCGGCGCATCCGCTTCGCCCCAGTCGCCGATTTTTTTGCCCGGGTCGAGCGCCTCGGACACGTGCCCCTTCCGCCCTACATCGACCGCACCGACCGAGCGGCCGACCGGGAGCGCTACCAGACGGTGTACGCCCAGACGCCTGGGTCCGGGGCAAGATCGGTCGCGGCGCCGACGGCCGGCCTGCACTTCACGGCAGAGATTCTCGAGCAGATTCGCGCACGCGGGATCAAAATTGCCGAGATCAGCCTACACATAGGATTGGGCACCTTCCAGCCAGTACGAACCGAAAAAGTGGAAGATCACAAACTGCATCGGGAGCAGTACGAGATTCCAGCGGAAGCAGCGCAAGCGATCAACCGGGCAAAAGTTGAAGGTCAGCGCGTGGTGGCGGTGGGCACAACCACCGTCCGCACGTTGGAGCACGCGGCGCAGCGAACCGGCGAGAATCGCGTGGAAGCCGGACGAGGCGAGGCAGACTTGTTTATCTATCCGGGCTATCGCTTTCGCATTGTAGACGCGCTGCTGACCAACTTTCATCTGCCGCAATCTACTCTGCTGATGCTGGCGTGCGCGCTGGGCGGGAAGGAATTAGTGATGGCTGCTTACCGGCACGCGGTCGAGGCAGGCTACCGCTTCTATTCCTATGGAGATTGCATGTTCATGGAGTAGCGGTTCGGCGCTGGTAGCATAGGTATGTATGCATTTCCGCTCTGAGCGGGGACTCTTCGTAGCCACGGTTGCGCTGGTTTGCTTCGGCGTAACTTTCGCAGCGCAAGCTCAAAGCAAAAGTGCGCCTGCGCAAACAACTGCACCAACAGCCAAGTCCGCAAATAACGAAGATGCTCAGCTCTACCGCAATACGACTTTCGGATTCCGCTATCCGATTCCTTACGGCTGGGTGGATCGCACCAAAGATATGCATGAGGGAAGCGAGCCCGGCAAAACAGAAGTTCTGCTTGCAGTTTTCGAGCGTCCCCCAGAGGCCACCGGAGACACCATCAACTCCGCGGTCGTGTTCGCGTCCGAAAGCGTAGCGTCGTATCCTGGTCTCAAAAAAGCTGAAGACTACCTCGGCCCGCTCACGGAACTCGCGACCTCCAAGGGCTTCAAGCCGGATGGTGAACCGTATGCGCTGGAAGTTGAGTCGCGGCAACTGCTGCGCGCCGATTTCATCAAATCGCTCGAAGTTAAGACGACCAGCGCCCAACTCACCATGCGCCAGTGCACTCTCGTCCTACTTGCGAAAGGTCAGATCGTCTCGTTCACTTTCATCGCCGGCAGTGAAGATGAAATCGACGACCTGATGGACGGCCTCCACTTCGGGGCCACAAAACCAGCCCCACCAAGGTCATCCACACACTAGAATCCGTTCCCTCGTGAGTGCTGTCCTGCGCTCAAAACTACGTCCCTAAGGGCAACAAAAAGCGCAGTTTATCGTCTCGATTCCGACCCCGAAATGAGAGCTTTCTGTGTTAAAATACAAACAGCTCTGGTGACAGCTAAATAGCAGAAAATTCAATAGGTTGACCTCACCCGAGCAGTCCCGGAATCGTCCCCCCAGACAGGCCGATCCGGCTTTCTCCACGGAGCAGAATGGCCACGAAAGAATTGCAAGCCGAACTCGCCGACGCTAAGAGCGTCGATGCGAAGAATAAGAACGGCAAGCCCAACAACGGAGATTACACCGCCGACTCCATTAAGGTGCTGGGTGGCATGGAAGCGGTGCGCAAGCGTCCCGCCATGTACATCGGCTCGACCGGCGAACTCGGTCTGCATCACTTGGTGTACGAAGTAGTCGATAACTCCGTTGATGAGGCGCTCGCCGGACACGCCGACAAGATTGACGTCACTATCCATCTCGATAACTCGATCACCGTCGTCGACAACGGCCGCGGCATTCCCGTCGACGACATGGACATTGACGGCGAAAAAATTCCGGCCGCCCAGGTGGTGATGACCACACTCCACGCTGGCGGCAAGTTCGACAGCAACTCCTACAAAGTTTCCGGAGGTCTGCACGGCGTCGGCGTGAGTTGCGTCAATGCGCTCAGTGAAGAGCTGGATCTCGAGATCTGGCGAGACGGGTTCACCTGGGAGCAGACCTACTCCAAAGGTGAGCCCACCAGCAAACTAAGAAAAACCGGTGCTGCCAAAATAAAGACCGGCACCAAGGTTCACTTCGTTCCCGACAAATCCATTTTCACTACCACAGTCGATTACAACTTTGATACGCTCTCGCAGCGTCTGCGCGAGTTGGCGTTTCTCAACAAGGGCCTGGTCATCACGCTCACCGACGAGCGCCACACCGACTCAAAATCGGGGGAGGCCAAGCACACCGAGTTCAAGTACAACGGCGGCATCGCCGAATTTATCAAGCACCTCAATCGCGGGAAGCAAACGCTCCACGACAAGCCCATCTATATGGAAGCCGACAAGGATGACGTTCACATCGAAATCGGCCTCCAGTACAACGATGCTTATTCCGAATCCGTCTTCAGTTTTGCCAACAACATCAACACCGTCGACGGAGGCACGCATCTCTCCGGCTTCCGCACTTCGCTGACCCGCACGATTAATTACGCGGGACAGCAAATGGGTCTGTTTAAGGATGTAAAAGAAAATCTCACGGGAGACGACGTCCGCGAGGGCCTGGTTGCAGTGATCAGCGTGAAGCTGCCGCAGCCGCAGTTCGAAGGCCAGACCAAGGGCAAGCTGAATTCCGACATAGCGGGCATAGTGCAAGCCGTAGTCAACGAAAAGCTGGGAGCATTCTTCGAGCAGAACACCGCCGTCGCCCGTAAGATCATCAACAAAGCGATCGACGCCGCCCGCGCCAGAGAAGCCGCCCGCAAAGCCAGAGACCTGACTCGACGCAAAGGTGCGCTAGACGGCGGAGGCCTTCCTGGGAAACTAGCTGATTGCTCCGAACGCGATCCCAACCGCTGCGAGCTTTTTCTGGTTGAGGGAGAATCCGCAGGTGGCACCGCCAAACAAGGCCGTGACCGCCGCTTTCAGGCCATCCTTCCGCTCAAGGGAAAAATTCTGAACGTGGAAAAAGCGCGTTACGACAAGATGCTGGCGCACGAAGAAATTCGTGCGATGATCACCGCGCTTGGCACCGGCATCTCGAAAGAAGATTTCGATCCTACCAAAGTTCGCTACGGAAAAATCATTCTGATGACCGACGCCGACGTGGACGGCTCGCACATCCGCACGCTGCTGCTGACGTTTTTCTTTCGCCACATGCAGGAACTGATCAAGCGCAGCAACGTTTACATCGCGCAGCCGCCGCTCTTTGGAATCAAGAAGGGCAAGAGCCACCAGTACATAAAAAACGAGCACGAATTCGTCAAGGTTATGGTTAAGCGGGCTTCCGAAGGCCTGATCATCCGCTACGGAGAAGGTGCCGCCAAACTGGAAGGCGCAGCTCTGACCAAGTTCATCACCGT
This sequence comes from uncultured Acidobacteriaceae bacterium, assembly GCA_963785265.1. Taxonomy (GTDB): domain Bacteria; phylum Acidobacteriota; class Terriglobia; order Terriglobales; family Acidobacteriaceae; genus Acidiflorens. The sequence goes on from CAWAUN010000003.1 coordinate 793,746, forward strand.
GCTGAACGAATACCTTGGGTTTCAGGATAAGCTGAACAAACGCATCCGCGAAGAAAAGATCACCGCGCTGTTGCCCAAGCTCGATCTGGCGAAGCGCGCGGACTTCGAAGGCGACAAAAATACTCCGCCGAAAAAGATCGAGAAGCTGGAAAGAGAACTCAAGCGACTGCAAAAAGATTTGAAGCTGAAGAGCGTGGAAACGCGCTTCGACGAAGAACACAATCTGTGGGCACTGATCTTCGTCAACGCGCAGGGCGCGGAGCACATCATCAACTGGGAACTGGCCTCGACTCCGGAATGCCGCCAGTTGATCACCAAGTTCAAGCAGATCGAGCAGTATCTCGAACCGCCATTCGTGGTTGAGAGCGTGCCAAGACCGGCAAAGGCGGCAGCCAAGGCGGAAGACAAGAACGAGGAACAAGACGGCGAAGAGGCAGAAGAAGAAAACCTGAACGCCGCGGAAACAGAAGACGAGAAGGCCGAGAAAAAATCCGGCAAGGCGCCCGCACTCCGGGGAAGAGCGAAAGAGCCGGAGATTGTCGAAAAAAATACTGCCCGCGAACTTTTTGATTACGTCCTGAACGAAGGCCGCAAGGAGTACACCGTCCAGCGTTATAAGGGCCTCGGAGAAATGACCGCCGAGCAACTCTGGGAAACCACCATGGACCCCGAGCGCCGCACACTCCTGCAAGTGAGGCTCGAAGACATCGCCGAGTGCGAAACGATCTTCACCACGCTCATGGGCGAGGACGTCGAAGCCCGCAGAAAATTCATCGAAGACAACGCGCTCGACGTGAAGAATCTGGACATCTAGGTTGGGTGGGGCGGACATTTTTGTCCGCTTTGCCATTTCAAGCCGCCCTGCGCCGGTTTGTTATCCATTATTGCCCCGGACATGGTAAAACACTCGGTCTGTCTTCTTGCGCGAATCGTTGCCTCGATTTTTCCAGTCCGATGCTTTCCGCGCGCCGCAGTGGATCGCGGCTGCGCTGCTTCTGGTCTATCTGCTGCAATGCGTCTGGCTGGTGCGCGTGCAAACGTTACAGGCTGCGCTGCCGGACTCCGACCAGTCTCTGCGCATGTACCAAGGCTTTGAGCAATGGAAGAAAGGCGTCACCGCAGGGACTCCCGAGTCGTTGCGTTCCGAGGCCGCAACCGGATTGCCTTCCGCGGGCCGCTCCGGACATCTTCGCGTGCGCGACGGTTACGATCAGGACCGCTCGCCCCTCTACTACCTTATCGCAGCGGCGCCGCTTCTGGTGCGTCCCGGTGCGTGGTTGCCGGAATCAATCCAGCCAGTGCTGGCCGCGATGCCATACCTGTTCTTTGGCGTCATGCTGGGAGCTTCGCTCTGGTACGTTGCACGCCGACTTTCCGGCAATGCCGGCGGATACATCGCGCTTGCACTCTACTGCTTTTCGCCGGCCATGATTGTGAACGTCGCCGGCGCCCAGAACATGGGAGAAATGGGCGCGGTGTGGGGGGCGTTCGGAACCATCTTCACTGCGATTGCCGTGGCGCACACACTGTATGCTCCTCGCGAAGTTGTGCTCTGGAACTGGCGGCGTATTTTACTTCTCGGATTATCGCTGGCGCTGGCAACGGGCAACCAGTTTTCGCTGGGAGTGCTTGCGTTGGTGATTTTGCCGGTTCTGTTCTGGGTAGCGCCAGTGCGTCCGCGCGCGGTTCTCGCGGTTTGGACTGCAGCGATCGCAGTCGCCCTGACGTTGCTGTTTGCCGCGTACTTCTTCGAGCCCGAGTTATTTTGGCAAGGAATGCTACACGCGAACTGGATTAACTTTGAACCCGCCGCGTTTGGGATGCGGGTGTCCTACCGAAACCTTGCGCAGACGATTTTCGCCAGCAGCCCGCCGCTGATGATTGCCTTGCCGGTTGCGCTGATCGCATTCCTTGGATGGAAGCGTACACGCTACTTCGGAAATGCCGCGCCGCTCCTGATCGGGGCACTGTTGCTCGTTATGGCGTTGGCTGCTCCTAATCTTCCGGGACAGGGGTTCCATCTGACCATGCTCGTGTTTCTCTTCGTTTTCGTTGGCGGAGTGTTCGCTGATCTGTTGGAGACACCGCAAGGCCTGCTCGTGATGGCGGGCCTGTGCGGATTGTTAGGCGCGTCCGCGATCTGGAATTTATGGCAATTGGCCCTGATATCCCCACCGTAGTGTTGTCAAGGGATCACGGGGGTTAAAATAACTGCTTAGAATATTGGCAAAGATCAATTATGAGCACGCCGACCCAGACTCGGACACCGAAAACCATCTATGTAACCCGCACCGGACTGCCGCTCAGCTTCAGGCTTGAATGGCCTTTTCACCACGCTACGTCGGGTGCGGACTTTGAAGTCTTGCATACTGCGATCACGCTGGAGAACTCCGATGGCCTGCGCGCGCTGGTGGCCGTGAATCTTTCCGCTACCCTGCGGGAAGTGCTGCCATCCCTCGAACCGAAAGATACGGAAGCTCCTGTCATCAATGCTCTGCGCAAGGAGGTTGACCAGAAGCAGACGGAGTTTGTTAAATCGGGCAAACTGGTGCCGTTGCCTTTATCCAGCCGCCACTACAACTTCAAACTCAACAAGTGGACTTTCGGCAAGGCTACCGACGAAGAAATTTCGCGCATGATCGAGCGCAAGGTTTACTGGCAGACGCGACTGGAGGGCGGAGAAGTTTGGCTGGGCGACCCGATTGAGGCCCTCTATCTTGATACCACTGCTGATCACATTGCTGAGACTGCCGCCGGACTTGCGAAGCAGGGACTCTTCACCATGGCGCGGCGCTACGCGACTGCGCTCCCGGCGCTGATCGAACAAAAAGAGCGCTACGAAACCGAGATGGCTGCGGCACTTGTGCAGTTAGAAGAAAAACACTCGTTTGAGCGCGGCTAGAACACTAACCGCAATGATACCTACTTTTGTACATCCACTTAGTATCCCCTTTTAATAATATATTAGGTTTGCATTGTCACGCATAGGGACCGTGCGCCCTCGACGTAAGTATCCTATGTGACGTGTTTAAGAGGTTCTTGGTTACGGCAGTCCGAGTTTAGCTGGTACATGTACGATGCCTTTCTCGACCGCGGAGATAGTTAGTTGCAATAACATAAAACACGTAACATATTTATTGACTTACTAACGTAAGAATTGTATCATCGGATGATCTTATGTTTTATAACGTACTTATAACGCAAGAAAGGTTGTCAGCCATGATAGAAACACAATCGCACGAGAACGAAGAAAAAAGCTTCGGAGAGTTTCGCAGGAAAGTGCGGTCAGCGGAAGTGCTCTCGGCAGCTATGCAGCGGTTATTGCAAGTCATTCACTTCAGTGGCCGGCTGAGCGTCCTGGTACAGAACGGACAGGTGCTCAAGTCCGGCTATGAGGAAGGCTACTTCCGGCAATCTGGGTCCGGTGTAACCGCCAGATTGCAATAGCTGTTTCATTCTAACTAAATAGCATTACAGGTCATCGTAAGAGAAACGAGCCCTGGGCCGAGAAGTCGGCACCAGGGCTTTTTCATTGGGTTGAGCTCACATTTCATACGGAGAGGCAATCATGAACTTCATAGGCAGGATGGAAGGCCCGGGAATCCAAGTCGAACTGAAGTATTGCGAGCGGTGCGGCGGATTGTGGCTGCGTCCGCAGGGAGCAGACGGCGTGTATTGCGCCGGTTGCCGTGTCCGTTTGGCAGAACTGCCAAACTCTGGAGGGGCGCCTCTCCGCCAAGGGCGCCGGCGCAAAGAGCGAGTGGGAGAAGCGGGTGGCCGGAGAGAACAGATCCACAGCTCTGCGCACATTGAGTATTTGCAGGGCGTGGCTGCGATGGAGGTGCGGGCATGACAAGCGTACAGATCGTCGACACGCATGCAGGCAATCTGATGGGGCAGGCGGAACTGCCACCATCGGTCTTGTTTGGCGAAACGGAGATGGAAATGTGGCCATACCGCACGCGCACAATAGCGCTATTGCGGCGGTATGCTCGAGTCTCGGTCGAGGTGGGGAGACTGCCGTCGCTGCTGGGTCGGGAGTTCTTCCGGACACGGGTCACGTCGTACACGATGAGGAACTTCGAGGACGTCGTGATCTTTGTGACCGATATGGAGAAGGCGATCGAGAAGTTGAGCGCAATCGACAAAAAGCTGTTGGCTATGAATGTGCTCGAGGAATACGATGCGCAGGAGGTTGCGCGACTGCTCGGTTGTACGCCCCGAAGCGTGCGCCGCCTTCTATAAGCGCCGGAGTAATACTAGGCCACATCACGCCGCGTTAGCGGGGTGATGCGGCGGAGAAAAACTAGACCGCCGGATTCTTGTTTCACGAGGGACGGCCGGCTGCGGGGGTAACGGAAGTGGTTCGGTTCCGTTGAGCCGACGGCCGCGATCGTGGAACACCGGAGGGATGTACTCCGTGGAGATCTATGGGCGTGTGCGGCGAGCGGTTCTGGTGGAGGGCCGAAGTCAACGGTCGGTGGCGCGAGAGTTCGGACTAGCGCGCGTAACGGTACGCAAGATGTTGGGGTATTCGGTTCCGCCGGGCTACCGGCGGAAAGAACCGGCGAAGCGGCCCAAGCTGGGGCCGTGGGTGGGCGTGATCGACGCCATTCTCGAACAAGACAAGAGCCAACCTGCCAAGCAGCAGCATACGGCGAAGCGGATCTTCGATCGGCTGCGGGCGGAGCACGCATTCCCCGGCGGCTACACGATCGTGAAGGACTACGTGCGGGTCGCGACGCAGCGCCGCCGGGAGATGTTCGTTCCGCTGACGCATGCTCCGGGCACGGCGCAGGCCGATTTTGGCGAGGCACTGGTGATCGTCGGTGGCGAGGAGCGCAAGGCGCACTACTTCGCGATCGACCTGCCGCACTCCGACGACTGCTTCATCCGGGCGTTTCCGGCGGAGACGACGGAAGCGTTGCTGGAAGGTCACGTTCAGGCCTTCGCCTATTTCGGCGGCGTGCCCACTACGATTCTGTACGACAACACGAAGCTGGCGGTGGCGCGGATTCTGGGAGATGGTACCCGGCAGAAGACGCGGGCGTTTTCCGAGTTACAAAGCCACTATCTGTTTGCCGAGAAGTTCGGACGACCGGCCAAGGGCAACGACAAAGGCAACGTGGAGGGCTTGGTGGGCTATGCGCGGCGCAACTTTCTGGTGCCGGTGCCGCGTTGCGAAAGTTGGGAGGCATTGAACGCGTACTTACTGGAGCAATGCCGCCAGCACCGCGAGCAGCGAGTTCGTGGCGAGCAGGAAACCATCGGAGAACGCTTTGCGCGCGACCGGGCGGCGTTTCTTCCTCTGCCGGCCAGCGAGTATGAAGCCTGCGAGAAGCGCGTGGCCCGAGTGAGTTCGCTGTCGCTGGTGCGCTATCGCACGAACGATTACTCGGTGCCCACCGAGTACGGGCATCGCGATGTGCTGGTGAAGGGTTACGTGCACGAGGTGGCGATCGTCTGCGGCAGTAAGGTGATTGCGCGCCACCGGCGCAGTTACCAGCGCGAAGATATGGTCTTCGATCCGCTGCACTATCTCGCCTTGCTGGAGCAGAAGGCACGGGCGCTGGACCAGGCGGCACCGCTGCTCGGCTGGGAGTTGCCGGATTGCTTCGCTCGCTTGCGGCGGCTGTTGGAAGCGCGCTTGCACCAGCGGGGCAAGCGCGAGTATGTGCAGGTGCTACGTCTGCTGGAGACATTTTCCCTGCCGGAGGTTGGAGCGGCTATCAGCGATGCGCTGCAACTGGGTACGCTCAGCTTCGACGCCGTCAAGCATCTGCTGCTGTGCCGCATCGAGCGGCGTCCGCCGCGGTTGGACCTGGAGAACTATCCGCATCTGCCCTTGGCCGACGTACGAACCACGCAAGCCGCCGACTACATGGCTTTGCTTTCGGCGCAGAGGGTCCCCTCGGAGACATCCCGTGGGGAGGTGACGCGATGAGCGATCTCGCCATGCCCTCAGGGAACGAGACGCCCCAGGTGTTGCTGGAACATCACCTGAAGCAATTGCGGCTGCCGACTTTCCTGCGTGAGTACGACAAAGTGGCCCGCCAATGTGCGGCGGAGGGCGTGGATTATCCGCGTTATCTGCTGCGCCTGACGGAACTGGAACTGCTGGATCGGGAGCGGCGGGCCACCGAACGCCGCATTTACCAGGCGCGTTTCCCGGTGGTCAAGAGCCTGGACACTTTCGAGTTCCTGGCCATTCCATCGTTGAACAAGGCGCTGGTGCTGGAGCTGGCGCGCTGCGAGTTTGTACTGCGGCGCGAGAACGTGCTGTTGCTGGGCAACTCCGGCACCGGAAAGACTCACCTCGCGCTAGCCCTGGGTTTATCGGCCTGCCAACGCGGCCATCGCGTGCGCTTTACCACCACCGCCGCCATGGTGCACGAGTTGATGGAAGCGAAGGACGAGAGACGGCTGCTGCGCTATCAGAAGCAGATGGCCAGCTACGAACTGCTGATCGTCGATGAGCTGGGTTTCGTGCCACTATCCAAGTCCGGCGCCGAACTGCTGTTCGAGGTCTTCAGCCAACGCTACGAACGCGGCTCGACACTGGTGACCAGCAATCTCCCGTTTCAGGAGTGGACCGAAGTTCTCGGCTCAGAACGGCTGACCGGCGCGCTCTTAGATCGGCTCACTCACCACGTCCACATCTTGGAGATGAACGGCGAGAGCTACCGCCTGAAGCAGAGCAAACGCAAGCGAGGCTCACCGCCGAACTCCTAATCCGCCCCGCCCGCCTCGACTCTCGCCCGCTACCCCGCAACGGCGAACACGCCTCGGGGAGGAGGACGTCTTCCGCTCCGGCCTAAACGCGCCGCCTTTCAGGCGGCGCAGGCCTCCGCTCCAGACGCCCTCCTCCCCGACAATCCCTTATCTCCTACCAGCTCCTCTGGTCTATTTTTACTCCGCCTCTGTGGTCTGCTTTTACTCCGCCCTTGACAAGGTCGGCGGTGAGATCGACACCGAGGTGCTCGAAAAGCTTCATCCGCGCAGCGTAGTTAACCTGTTGTCCGCAATTTTCAACTTGTATTGGCCAGCCTTTCCGTCGGCACCATCCTCCCCATGCGGCGGTCATGACTAAGGCTAGCGGGTCCATGTACGCCCACTTCGGATGAAAGACTAATTTGGCTGGAGACTCAGACGGCGAAAAAGGTGAGTTTTTAGAAAGGAAGTTTCTAATGGTGTGAATGCTGGCGTCATTCGGAATTTGCAACGTCGGCATGTCTTGACTTTTGCAGACCACTGCGCCACACTCCATTCCAAGGAGCGTTAGCGGTAAAAGCTTTGTCTATGGCAACTCGCCCTAAACCTTCCGCCAAGAACGATGAGGGTGAGTACGCTAATTTTGAACGTGCCTTGAAAAAGGTTTTGTCTGTTTCACACTCCGAAATAAAAGTTAGACTCTCAGCGGCGAAGCTCGCGAGACAGACCGGGAAGCGGGCTTCCGGCCCCGCTTCCCGCGTAAAGGATTAGAAGGGCGGATATTGCCCCACCTTGCCAGTCACCTCAGCAAAGGTTAACCGCTTTCCCGCGATCTGCGATAAAGCTATCTCGAAACGCTGCGAGTCGTCCATTTTGTTTCCGCGCTCGTCCTGACGGTGATTGTAGCGGAACGCCTGTTCGTCCACATAGCGGAATAAATGGAATGGTTCAACTGCTACATACGTTCCGCTCAATCCGCGCTTAAGCAGCGACCAGAAATTTTCGATCCCCTGAGTGTGAATTTTCCCGTCCACGTAATGCTCAAGGTGATTGATTACCTTATGGGTAAACTCGCTCGACAAGTCTTTGTAGCCCGGAAACTCATCGGTGTGAACCTCTGCTCCTGTTGCAACGTTCTCGCGCACGATCTTATCGACCGTCTTTTTATTGCGCTCAGGGATGACGGCGGTTTTCACTTTCCCGCCGCGTTCCAGCATTCCCATGACTACGGTTTTTGCCCAGTTGTTCTCGCGTACCTTCATGCGAATGCGGCGCGATTTGTGCATATTCCGCGCTTTTCCACCAACGAAAGTCTCATCGACTTCGACCGGAGCGTTACCACCGCCTAGCTTCACGATGCTGCCGTCCTGTAACGCAAGCCTCAAGCGTTGCAGCATGAACCATGCGGCCTTTTGCGAAACTCCCAAAGAGCGGTGAATCTCGTAAGACGAAACCCCATTCTTGCAGCTAATCAGCATCCACAGCGCGGGGAGCCATTTGGTTAGCGAGAGCGGGCTTTCCTCGAACACCGTTCCCAGTTTGACGGTGAATTGCTTGTAGCACTCTTTACACTTCCACCGCTTCTGGGTCTTGAGGTAGTAGTGCTCTTTGTGGCCGCAAGCTGGACACTCAGGGCCATTGGGCCATCGCATTTTCGCGACAGCATCAATGCAGACCTGTTCGTCGCTGTAGTATTGAATTGCCTCTTGGAGTGTCTTTGGGGTTGCCATGGCTTTAAGGTATCACGCTAACCATGGTTAGTCAAGGTATTTAATGCCAAAATAAACATCGAAAAATTGTCCGTTCTCCCCCTGTGATTTGATATCCTAAATATAAGAGTCAAAGAAAATTTAGAACTCCAAAGGGCGCGACGCAAATCGCGCCCTTTTCTATTTTGGTGGGTAACGTAGAATCAGAACAGTTCTAGAGAGCTACTGAGGATTGCGCCGGGGGGGTAGACGGAACGCAGCATGGACATATCCTGGGTCACGGAACGAATTGCGCTGGGCGGTGGGATCTGGAACGCGCGGAACATGGAGGAACTGGCGCAGGCAGGTGTGACCCACGTGCTCGACATGCAGATCGAGTTCGACGACGGTCCGCTGGCGGCTCCGCACGGCATCCGGGTGCTGTGGAATCCGACCGACGACGATTTTTTGTCAAAACCGCCGGAATTGCTGCAACGAGGGGTTGATTTTGCGCTGGAAGCGCTGGACGAAGCGTCGGCGCGGCTTTACATACATTGCGCGGCGGGGGTGCACCGGGCTCCGATGATGACGCTGGCGGTGCTGTGTGCAATGGATTGGGACATGGAAGCGGCGATGGTGCTGATCGAAGGATGCAGGCCGGTGGTGGATTTCGCGGACGTCTATGTGGAGAGCGTGCGGCGATTTTTGGCGTCGAGAGTGGAGAGTGAGCCACGGGCTTCAGAGTGACAATCGTGTTTTCGTGCGGTTGCTGCGAAAGTCAAAAACCTTAACGCAGAGGACGCGGAGAAACACAGACGCGGAGAAACACAGAGGAAGACGGGGAAACCTTTCGGGGTGCCGCTCAAACTGAGCGGCTTTCTTATTGGGACAAGTTCAGAGTGTGGGTGAGAACTCGGTCGTCCGTCCGGGACTTGAATTCTCTCCGCCACTTTCCCAGCGCTGAAGGGCTGGGCTAAGTTAGTTCGCCCCTCCGGGGCTGGATTATCGGGCATTTCATTTCACAGAAATGGGCCAAAATGAGTTCTCACGCACAAAGTTCGGGTTGGGCGCGGTTACTAGGAGAGAATAAAGACATGCGCAGAGGGTTTGCGGTGAACAACGAGTGCTTCCGGATGGCAACGGAGATGGTGACTTTTCTGGTGCTGGTTTTGCTGTCGGCGTTGGCGTTGTCGACCAGGTTGCAAGCCCAGGGACCAGTCCTTACAACCATCAGCGATACCGTATACCGGGCGGATGGAACGGCGGCGTCGGGTACGGTGTTGATCTCGTGGCCGTCGTTCCTCTCCGCGGCGGGAGACGCGGTGTCGGCGGGCAATCTGGCGGTGACGATCGGGCCCCTCGGGGCGTTCACGGCACAATTGGTTCCGAACGTGGGGGCGACTCCGGCGGGAACATACTACGTTGCGGTTTTCCAGCTGGATGACGGAACAGTCCGCACTGAATATTGGTCGGTTCCGACGACATCGCCGGTGACGATTGCCGAGGTGCTGACGACACCGGGCACAGGGCTCGGGAATCTGGCGGCTACGCAGCAGTACGTAAATGCTGCGGTTGCGCCGCTCGCGATCGATGCCACCGTGGTACACCTGGCGGGATCCGAGACCATTACAGGCACGAAGCAGTTTGTCGCGCCGCCGTCGCTACCGGCGCCGGTACAATCGACGGACGCCGCGAACAAGGGTTATGTGGATGCGGCAGTAGAAAACGTCGGCGCGGGAGCGTATGTCCCGCTGGCTGGCGGCACCATGACTGGTCCGCTGAGCTTGCCCGGAGATCCGACCTCCCCCAGCCAGGCAGCAGACCGAAACTATGTGGACAACGGACTGGCGGTGAAAGCGGGATTGGTGAATGGGACGGTACCTCCCGGCGAACTGGGAGCGGGGGTGGCCAGTTCCGCAACCTGTTTGAACGGGAACTCGACCTGGGGATCTTGTGGTGGTGGCGCACCGGCGGGGATCACTTATGCGACGACGGCGTTGAATTGGACGCAGACCATGTCCAGTCCGCTAACCGGTGGAACACAGGCAACCGTCACGCTGACCCCGTGCCCGACGGGCATCGATACGACGAGTGGAGCCGGGTATCAAGTTCTTCTCTCTGGAGGAGGAAATAGCGAAGCGGTCCGCGTGATATCTGCCGCGGGGGGATGCATGTCGGGAGCGGGGTCAGGAACGATTACGTTCACTCCGTTCTATTCTTATGCGGCTGGATCCGCCATTGGATCCGCCTCCTCCGGTATCCAAGAGACGCTGAATGCGGGTTGCGGAGTTAGTGGGGCGCAATACAACAATAGTCAGTGCAATGTCACCATTCCAGCCAACGGGCCCAACAGCTCGATTAACATCTACAACGTCTATGGGACGATTTACCTGCATAGCAACCAATCTATTCTGAGCGGCTATGGAACATCGCTGAATTGCCTTGGGCGTGGCGCCTGCCTGCAGATTGGCGATCTGGTGCGCGCGAACAACTACACTGACAACACTGTTGCCGGGCTGAGCTTTCGCACGCCAGTGAATGTTTCAAGCAACGCGTCCTTTGCCGGAGTGGCGATCACGCAAACGCAGTTGACATCGCAGGTCGTGACCATCACGACGGCCAGCGCGCATGGCTTTCGCGTCGGGGATATGGTGACGATCCTATTTACGGACAACAGCAGCTACTGGGGTGATGCCACGATCACCGCCGTACCGAACCCGACTACGTTTCAGTACGCACGCACTGGAGCGAATATTCCGGCGCAGACAAGTCCTGGAATCGTAGCGCTGGCGTATGTCGCGGTGTTAGACAATGCGATGGACACGCATCTAATGGATATCTCCTACGATAAAGCCTCGGAAAATGGGAGCTTTAACAATTTTTTCGATATGTGGGATGACGAGAATGCAACCATCGATCACTTCAACAATCAGGGCGTGTCGCTGAACGCTAATGGGAACTGGACGGGATCGTTTGTATTCTCGGCAGGGAACCAGAGTCTGCCGATCGCTCCGGTGATCACGCTGAGGGACTCCACGATCACGGCAAATTATTCGAATGGAGTGACCGACTATAACTCCAACGGGCTTTACATCGAAAACACAATATTGCAAGCGACCGGACCGTGGGAGGTATACGCGGCGAATTACACGGGAAACTATCAGGGAGCTTATCTCAAGAATATCTATTCCGAGGACAGCAATGCGCTCAACCCGCAATCTCCAGTTAAGTCGCCCTTTCCAGGTCTTGGGATCGCGGGCCTGATTGCCGGAGCATCGAGTGGGAGCTTTGAGCTTACCGGGAATGGCGGCACCACAGGAGCGTTTGCGTCGGGTGGAACCGGGTCAATTCCGTACACATACTTCATCGTGGCTAATGACACGACGACTAATGTGCAAACCTCTCCGATGCAGATTATGAGTTGGCTATCTACTGGTACAGATTCGATTCCAGTTCGTTGGCCGAGGGTAGCAAATGGGGCAGATGCGATCAGTTATGACGTAATCCGCATAGCAACTCCAGGCACGGTGGGTTCCGTGTTTCCGTATAACGGCGGTTGCCCCGGTGGAGCGGGTGGGATATGCGGATATGTGGCAAAGGGACTGACACAGGCTGCGGCCTGCTCTAGTGGGTTTGTCTGCACTTACACAGATAGCGGATCGTCGTCAACATCCGCGTATACGGTTAAACCGGGTCATTACAACGGGCCCCTCAACTTCTGGCCGGGTGCGATCGTTTCGGTCAGTACTCCAGTGGTCGTAGATAGAGACGAGGCGAGTGCAGTAGCTGTGGGGCTGTTCGGAAACCCATTACAGATTGCCAGTCTATGCGCGAACGACGGTGTGACGTCACCGGGCGGTTACACGACATGTCTGGCGAGTATGACAGTTTCCAATAACGCCGTACCGAATCAGACAGCGACGCTGCTAAGCGATGGGGCAAATGTCGGCAATGGGATGACTTTGACCAAAGGACGATTGAATTTCACTGGCACGCCGGGGGCTCTTATTTCCGCGCACCACATTATCACGCTGCTGGACTCGCAGCCGTCGCTGACGCAATCGACGTGGGGATTCCGTCCGCCGGCGAGTGCGAACGATACGTGGATCGGAACGGACACGCCGGGAAACGTCTACGCAAGCTCGGGGCAATTGGCATTTGGGGCGCCGCTGTCGATTACGAATTACATTGCGCAGACCGGTGACGGCATCCACCCGAACTGGCTGGAGCGACTGACGGGGTCGCTGAAGGAGTTCAACGTTCCAGCACAGTTCGACCAGAGCGTTACGCTCCCTGGGCTATCGAATGGTTGCCTTAACGTCGTGTCCGGGTTAGTTACTTCAACCGGAAGCGCCTGCGGGTCGGGCGGTGGCGGCGGGAGTGTTAGTTCGGTGTTCGGGCGAACGGGCGCGGTGGTCGCGACCACGGGCGATTACTCGGTCGCGCAAGTTACAGGAGCTGCCGCGGACGCGACGGTCGTTCACCTGGCGAATGCTGAGACGATCACTGGGGCCAAGACGTTTACCAGTAATGTGGCGGTTAGTGGGAACCTGTTATTGCCGGCGGGGAGTGGGTACGTTCCAGCGGTGGGCGGCATTGGACTGGATACGGCTGCGGGACTGCCTGTCGTTAACATCGGTGGAACACCGCAGCAGGTTGCACTTACGAGTTCGAATATCAGTGGACAGGCAGGAACGGCTCTGGCGTTGGCGGCGGCTCCGACGCAGTGCAGCGGGTCGTTTGCCACGGGCATTGCGGCTAATGGAAATGCGAATTGCACGACCCCGGATATCATTCAGCTGCCAGAAACGACGCAACCGGCGGGGATCGCTAACTGGGGTGTTTTCTGGTTTGATTCGGGGACACATACACCGCGAGCTATCGACAACGATCATGTGATCCAGCTGGGATATACGAACTTGTTTAACTCGGACCCGGGTGGGGATCCTCTGGACAACCTGGAAGAACTCAATGGTGGAAACCCTCAGAATTTGCGGGTGTACTCGAACTTCGTGAATAGCACAACGTGGACGCGGATGTCGCTGGGGTACGACTCGGCGAGCGGTTACCAGGTGCTGCGGAGCGAGGATGCGAACAGCGGCAACGCGCTGGGGTTGGGGATGTATATCGGGTCCAGTTTGAAGTGGGGGTTCGCGGCGACGGGCGCACTGAAGCCGAGCACGGACAATAGTTACGACATCGGGACCGACAGCGGGCAGGCGATGCGGAGCGTCTTCGCCAAGACGTCATTCAATATGTACAGCACTGGCCGGCAGGATTTCGAATTTTCGAATGACGGGACGAACGGCACGACACTGAATTCTCTGGCGGTTTATAACAGCGGCGCGAGCGGTGTGCAGACCGCGGCCACGTCGAGCACGGATGGCGTGGTTGGCATCGTCAGCGCGGGGGCGGGTACGTCTAACAAAGCGGTGATCACGTGGGCGGGGTTAGCGGTATGCAATTTCGATGCGGGCAGCCCGGTCGCGGGAGATTACGTGATTGCCAGTACAACGCAGGCGGGAAAGTGTCACGATACGGGATCGACGATTCGCCCGACCGGCGTGCAGGTGATCGGGCGAATTGAAGGCGGCAATGTGCGCGTGAGCCTTGGACCTCCGAGCGGGGGCGGCGGAGGCGGGGCGGTCAGTTCGGTATTCGGACGGACTGGCGCGGTGACGGCGGCTACTGGCGATTACTCTGTGGCGCAGGTTACGGGGGCTGCGGTGGACTCGACCGTCGTTCACTTGGCGGGGACGGAGACTATTACCGGGGCTAAGACATTTTCGAGCACGGTTACGCTGAGCGGAAATCTTAACGTGGCGGGAAATATCAACCAGACGGGCTCGGGGCCGACGCAGTGGTCGGGCGTGGAATGGACGGGAACCTCGGTCACGGTTCCGAGCGGGATGAACTTTTCGCTGGGCGTGGGATCGGATAATACGTTTCATTGCCAGTTGACGAGCGGGGCATCGTGCATGCCGACGTCGGGCGGGATGGTGTGGCCGGGAGCGGGGATTGCGAATTCGACGGGGAGCGGGTGGGGGACATCGTATGCGGTGGGTAGCACGGGTAGTGACATTCCGCAACTTAGCGGCGGGTTGTTGCTGGCGTCGGAGATTCCTAATAACGCGGCGAACACTACGGGGACGGCGGGTGGTTTGAGTGGGACTCCTACGCTTCCGAATGGGACTTTGGCAACTACGCAAAGCGTGGGGGACAACTCAACGAAACTGGCGACCACGGCCTATGTAAAAAGCGAGACGTATTTCAATTGGACTTGTCCGGTGGCTGGATCGACCTCGGCATCGCAAAACTGCAGCTGGACGCTTCCTGCCGGGCTGACTATTACGGGCTTCGACTTTGCCGCGAACACTGCTCCGGTGGGATGCACAACTTATCCGGTGGTTCAGGTTTGGGATGGAACAGCGGGAGCTGAGGTTGGCAGTTATTCGATTCCACTTACTTCGGGCAACAATTTCTACTCCCAGGTCACGGGGAGCACGAATGTTACTTCGGGACATACGCTCCGAATCAAGGTTACGACTGCCGCATCGGGTTGCAGCACGAACGCCGGCGGAATGGTTGCTACCGTGACTTATCAGATGCAGAACTAGCACAAATCACCAACTTATAACAAATCATGATGACAAAATTGTTGTTGCTTCTGTGCCTGGGAGCGCCGCTGGCGTGTGCCTCGAATTACTACGTCGATTGTAACTATGGGTCGAATGGGAATCCGGGGACGAGTCCACAACTGGCTTGGCGCACTTTGCTGGAGGTGGGTATCTCCAGCTTTCAGCCGGGTGACACGATCAACTTGTTGCGGGACTGCACCTGGAACGAGACTTTGACACCGCCCTCGAGCGGGACGAACCCGGCAACGGGGGGCGCGCTCATTAAGACCGACAGTTATGGGACTGGCCAGCCTCCGCATTTGACGGGCTATTTGCCGGTGGGGGCGCAGTGGTGGACCCAGGTTCCTAACACAAATGTGTGGGCGGCTACGCTTTATTCGGCCACACCCGGGCTGACAACGGTGGTGCAGTGCGGGATTCGCGGTTTCTATTGTCTTACTCAGGCGCCCACCCAGTTACAGTACGTGCGGTTTGGGACGGTATGGGGGACGGCGCAAGGGAGCGAGGCGGCGCTCGGCCAGGACCGGGACTTCTGGTACGACTCGACTAATTACATTTTGTATGTGTACAGCGCCGAGGGCAATCCGGCAATGAATGCGGCGTATTCCTTCCAGGTTGCGCCGATTGTGCTGAGCGGGGAGACGGTTTTGAATTTGAATTCTGTCTCGTGGCTGGAGATTCAGCATCTGCAGATTGATTGGTTCGATGCATATGGAGTGCAGGTGCAGGGGCCAAGCGACCATCTTTGGCTGGCAAATATCGCCTCTAACAGTGAGGTAGAGAACGGCACGGTGCCGTTGGGTTTTTACGTGCAACCAAGCGGCACGCCGGTGGACATCCATCTCTACGACACCGACGCCAACATGAATTACATGGGGTACAGCTTCAGGGGATGCAGCACGGGCGGGTGCTACTTTGAACTCAAAAACTGCCGCGCCTACGGGAATCGGACATACGGGATTATGGATGCCGTGCAGGGCGCGGTGAATTACGACTACTGCCATTTATATGGTAACTATCTGGCAACGGCATTGGCTGTGGATGTTGCGGGAACGCCGGGCCCGACTGCGGGAACGCACAATATTCCGGCTGAAACGCCGCCGTGGGTCCATACGTGGCAGCGTTGGCCGGCGTATACGACGGTGACCTTTGACGATCCCGGGCTGGTTATGTACAGCGACAGCTATGTGAGCGGGTTGCTGCCGATGATGACGGCGAAGCAAATACCGCTCTCGATTGCGGTAGTTACTAACGGGACTTATTCGCAGTCGATTATCCCCGAGGTGCAGGGATGGATCAATGCGGGATGGGATATCAACACGCACTCTGTTTCGCATCAATATTGGAATCCGCCTTCGACTACAGCGTGCGACGACGCTGCGGGGCCGATTCCGTGTGATGCTTTTCTCTTGGCGTACGTTGGACCGGGGAGCTACACGCTGAGCATCACGCATAGCAGCGGGGGCGGGAATCTTACGCTGACCACGTCGCCGTACGACCCGACTTGTTATCACTCATGGGACCTGACTCCGGTACCGCCTGGGGGAACGGCTGGGACGGGACAAATCGACACGCTCGCTAATATCGTTGCGACGCTACAGGCGCAGCCGAATTGCTATGCGGTGGATGCTACCGCGTATAACAATCAATTTTCGAAGGCGCGGGTGCATGCTTTTTCGCTGGCGGACACGTTTTCCAGTGCCGGCGTGGGGGGACCGATGACGTTGCCGAGCAGCTTGCCGGTTTCTTCCAGTTGTACGGCGGTTCCTTCGACTCCGGGATGCGTGCTGTTCGACGAAACGCACCTTGAGACTGACGAGATGACGTGGGCGTTGACCTGGTTTAACCAGAACCTGTCAGGGCTGAACTTTAACAACTTGGTGTACGTGATGCCCGGTTCGTACGGGGATGCGTTGACGGAAAATATCGCCAGCGGGCTTGGATTTAAAGGAGTGCGTGGGACTGGGTCGCTCACGTCCACTTGGGCATTGGGCGGGGCGGATGCAACTTTGGCTAAGGGATACGACGCGTTCAACATTTTGAGCCAGGGAGTGGTGCCTTACTACCAAAACCTGAGTTATCAGCAGATGCGAAATCTAGTTAGTCAAGATGTGTTCAAGAACGCGCTTTGGGGAAGGCCGATCGGATACTTCTGGCATGTGAACGAGTTGCGGCCGGATCAGGCCGAGAATTTCATGGACGCGTTGGTGCAGGCGGGCGCGACTCTGGAATCGAATACGCAGATGGTGAATTTACTACTTTCATGCGCGCCAAACGATGCGGTGCCGCCGGGCTATGTCACGGGCAGCTTTTACGTTTGCGGGGGCAACGGAGCGGGGGTGGATTTTCGGCCTACGATGAATTCTCCAGTGCGGGATGCAGGGTTGAATCTGGGAGCGGAGTATCAATACGACCTGCTGGGGATCAATCAGAACTTGTATGGATTGGGGTGGGAGATTGGGGCTTATGTGTATGTGCCGGAGAATTTCAGCGCGACGCATTAGGAAGGCTCCAGATTCTGTGCAGAACACATCGAGAGCTTTACCACAAGGGACCCTTCGAGTTCCCCCTCGGCTTCGCTCTGGGCTTCGGCAAAAACGGGCAGGGTACGAGGCGCCCAGGGAAAAGCTGCTGGATCGATGCGATGCGTAGGAATATGCGGGGCGGAATGAATCCGCCGCTACATGGGTCGGGGCTCTTATGGGCTGGTGGTGGTGAATTTTGATTGGACGAAAGATTATTTGGTGGAGTTAGGGAAGCACCTCGATGGACCTTGGAAGTCTCACCGAGCGCCTGGGGAAGTAATAGAGCCGGGGAAGTTACGAGAACCAAACAATCGGGATGGCTTCATTGAGGAGTTTCTGAATATCCGGACGAAGAGGCAAGGCCAGACCTCGCTGCAATTGAACCGGGCGCAACGGGAATATTCGCAGGTGTGCTCGCGGGATAAGGTTAAGAAAAATGTGGTGCTGAAGGCTCGACAGGTGGGAGTCACAACGTACATTGCGGCTCGATTCTTTGTGCAGACGATCACGCAGCCGGGCACTTTGAGCATGCAGGTAACGCAGGACAGGGAATCGGCGGAGGACATTTTTCGTATCGTGCGGCGGTTCTGGGAGAATTTGCCGGAGGAGGCACGGAAGGGCTGCCTGCGAACTTCGTACCGCAGCGCGCGGCATTTGGTGTTTCCGATTTTGGACAGCGAATACTGCCTGGCTTCGGCGGTGGAGAATGCGGGGCGAGGGCGGACGATCCAGAATCTGCATTGCTCGGAGGTATCGCGCTGGGGGCGAGAAGGAGATGAGGCGCTGGCCTCGTTGCGGGCGGCGGTGGTGCCGGATGGAGACATTGTGCTGGAGTCGACTCCGAATGGAGCGGGCGGACTTTTCTACGAGGAGTGGCAGCGGGCGGAGGATACGGGGTACAGGCGACACTTCTTTCCGTGGTGGTATGACGAGGCGTACGTTCTTGAGGATTGCGGGAATTGTGCGCCGCTGACGGAAGAAGAGATACAGCTGAAGAACCTTCACGGACTGAAGGATGAACAGATCGCATGGCGGCGGAAACAATGGGCGTCATTGCGAGGACGGGCAGTACAGGAATATGCCGAGGACGCGGTGTCGTGTTTCCTGGTATCGGGGGAATGCGTGTTTGACTTAGGGTCGCTGGATCGAGCTTTCGAGATTTCGGGCGAACCGTTCGAGACGCGGGATAACGATCGACTGCTGATTTGGCTGCCTACGCATCCGGGGCGGGAGTATGTGATTGGAGCCGATCCGGCGGGAGGCGGGACGGAGGGGGATTATTCGTGCGCGGAAGTGATCGATCGGGACCTGGGAACACAGTGTGCGGAGCTGCACGGACATTGGCCTTTGCGGGAGTTTGCGCAGAAACTGGTGAAACTGGGGAAGGAATACAACACGGCGCTGCTGGCAGTGGAGGGCAATAATCACGGGAATGGGGTGCTGGCGCATCTGGAGAACTTTGGCTACCCGCAGGTTTTTGCGCAAGCGAGGGGTGGGTGGGCGACCACGGCGGTGAGTCGTCCGAAGATGATCGAGAATCTGGGGGATGCGTTGATTGATGAGCCGGGGCTGTTCCGGAGTGGGCGTCTGTTGCAGGAATTCCGGACGTTTATACGGGATAGGGACGGGGGAACGGGAGCGTCTGGGGGCGCTCACGACGATTGCGTGATGGCTATGGCGATTGCGTGGGCGGTGCGGAAGGAGGAAGTGGGGCGGAAATGGAAGGGTGCGGCGGTGGGACTGGCCGGAAAGTGAACATTCTCTGTGTGCGGTTGTCACAGGCAGGACTTTTTGGCGCTTGTATCTTGATGGTTGCGGTTTCTGGCGCCGACTCTGGCGCTCATTGCCAGAGTCAAGAGCTTTCACCACCAAGGGCACTAAGGCACACGAAGGAAGGCCGGCGCAATATGCCTACTACAGCGGTCCAACATGTTAAGCGGATGCGGGGCGGGGCGCAGGGGCACTTGATGCGCTGCGACGATGGACATTATTACGTCGTCAAGTTCCGGAATAATCCTCAGCATGAGCGGGTACTGGCTAATGAGTTCCTGGCTACGCGACTGGCGGAGCGCGTGGGACTGCCAGTGCCGGCGGCGGAGGTGGTGGAGGTTAAGCCCTGGCTGGTGGAACACACAGCGGAACTGACGATTGTGCTTGGGAACCATGCTATTCAAGTGGAAGCGGGGTTGCAGTTTGGATCGCGGTATGTGGTGAGCCCAGTGGAAGGGCAGGTGTTGGATTACTTGCCTCCGGAGATGCTGGACCGGGTGCGAAACCTTAGTACGTTTGCGGGGATACTGGCGCTGGATAAGTGGACTTGCAATGCCGATGGACGGCAGGCGGCGTTCTGGCGGAAGATGCGGGAAAAGAAATACTCGGCGGCGTTCATCGATCAGGGATATTGCTTCAATGCTGGGGAGTGGACGTTTCCGGATTTTCCTTTGCGGGGGGTGTATCCGCGGAATGAAGTTTATGCGCGGGTCAGGGGATGGGAGTCGTTCGAGCCTTGGCTCTCGCGGATTGAAAAACTGGATGAAGACGCGATCTGGAGAGTGGCGGGAGAGATACCTCCGGCGTGGTATGGCGGGTCTTGGGATGAATTGGAGGCGTTGGTCGAGCGGCTGATCGCGCGGAAGACGATGGTGCGGGAACTGATTCTGGCGTTTCGGGGGTCGCCGCGCCGGCCGTTTCCGGAGTGGGAGAGCGAGGCTTAGCGGGCGTCTAGGTAACCGCAGAGTACGCTGAGATCGCAGAGAAGAGTTTGAACAACAGGGAGCCCTCGGCCTCGCTCAGGGCGGGCTCCGAGGTTCAGAGGGACGATCGGGCTGAGGACTGATGGCGGAGATGCGACAACTCGAACTTTATCTGTTGCGATTTTTGCCGCATGCTTTACGGGATGACTTCGTGACGGTCGGTCTGTTGTTACTGGAAAGCGATGGTGGGTTTGCCGAGGTGCGGTTTACACGCGATTGGCGGACGCTGCAGTGCATGGCTCCGGATGTGGAGTTGGAGTGGTTCGAGATGGTGGAGAGGGAGATCCGCGGTAAGTTGGGAAGTTTGCGACGGCGGGAAGAACTGATGCAGCTGATGAGTGAGCGATTCGGGACGATGCTCGATGTGGCACCTACTAAGGCGGTGCTGACGGGGGATCCAGGGAAAGAGATGGACGTGCTGACTTCCATGTACCTGGTTCCGCTGGGAAGAGGCGAGCGGGCGCAGCAGCGCACCGGACGGGTTGCTATTGTGAACAGTATGCGCGACGCGTTCACAGATGCGGGCGTGCTGGAGTTGATGCAACGAGATTTGGATGTGGTGAAGTATACGGGGCCGGGAGATCCGTTCCGGATCGATTTTGGATATCGGGTGGGGAGCGCAGTGAAGATGTTCCATGCGGTTTCGGTGGCGGCGAATGTGGACCAGGCGCTGGCGCTGGCTTATCGGTACTCTCGAGTGGATGAAGGGATGAGGCGGGAGCAATTGCAAGCTTCCTTGACGGCGGTGGTCGACCAAGTGATGGTTTTGCAGGACGAGAAGACGCGGTTCGCGATTGGGATGCTGGAACAGAACTCGGTTCGAGTGAGGGCAGTCGCGGAGATGGGTGAGATTGCGGGTGAGGTGCGGCTGGAGTTGCGGGCTTGAGTAGCTGTTGCGCCAACGTGCGGGCTTTGTGAGGGAAGAGGAGTAACATTACCTTAATGGGAATCTACAGCGAGTATCTTGACCAGGGCCCAGCCTTGGACCTCCTTGCCGAGCGCAAGAACCAGTTGCGCCGCATCGCTGAATTACGCGAGCGGGAGGTTTTGGTTTATGCGTCCGATTCCGCCAAGGCGCGGCAGGGTGCTGCGGTTGCGATTGACAATTCTGATCTTCTGCCGATTACAGACCAAATTTCAAATTTAAAAGGCAGCTCCATTGATGTGCTGCTTGAAACTGGGGGCGGCAGCGGTGAAACGGTGGAGGATATTGTCCGCCTGTTACATCTCAAGTTTGAAAGCGTTGCATTCATCGTCCCGGGGATGGCTAAGAGCGCGGGGACGATTATGGTAATGGCAGGTGATGAAATCCTAATGGAGCCCTCGTCGTCGCTGGGGCCAATAGACGCGCAAATACAGTGGGAGGGCAAGGTTTTCTCCGCAGAGGCGTTCTTGAAAGGTCTGGAAAAAATCAAGGAAGAGGCGGCGTAAACAAACACCCTGAACCGGGCTTACATTCCCATTCTTCAGCGGATATCACCCGGCGAGATTCAAAATGCGGATAACGCGCTGTCTTTCGCGAAGGTTCTGGTGACGAACTGGCTGAAGGAATACAAGTTCAAGAATTGGAGCACCCATAGGACTCACGGTCCTGGGACGGTGGTGACGCCGGAACAGAAGAAGGCGCAGGCAGGAGAGATTGCCGACAAGCTCTGCGATCATAGCAAATGGTTAAGCCATGGCAGGTCAGTCAAAATACCGGACCTCGAAGGCATCGGATTGGAGATTACCGACTACAGCAGGGACGCGAAATTTGCGGACGCCATCCGCCGCTACCACGTTCTCTTGCAAATGACTTTCGACAGTACGGGCGTTTATAAGCTGTACGAGACACCGTCCTCCCAAATTCAAAGATTTTTGCCGCAGTTGC
The DNA here is from genome assembly GCA_963785265.1 of uncultured Acidobacteriaceae bacterium. GTDB lineage: Bacteria > Acidobacteriota > Terriglobia > Terriglobales > Acidobacteriaceae > Acidiflorens. The sequence continues at coordinate 815,931 of CAWAUN010000003.1, forward strand.
CGATAGGAATTCCAGGATTCGCGCAGCGGTTACCGGTGGTACCGGGTAAACCGGGCGTACCGGGAGGATCGGCACCAATGGGCGCACTGCTGCCTTTTAGGTGCTCTAAATGCAAGAAGAATTACATGCTTCAGGCGGATTTTGAGGGTCAACGAGCATTACAGTCTGGCGCAGAGAGGTTCCCGTTGAATGACATTCTGGTTTGCAGCCAGTGCGGGATGAGTCATAATCTAGTGGCAATGCGCAGGCAACTCGAGCTTCAGACAAGAAGGAAGGTGGCCAGATGACGCAAACACGGGAGAAGGCAACACAGAAGGACGAAGATCAGCAGACGCGCTTTTATCTCATCTTCGATGAGCTTGCCAAGGCGAATCTGGAAAGCGCCTCAGACGCGAGCTTGGAAGAGATTGATGAGATCGAGCAGATCCGACGGATGGTGGTGGAAGTGGATGAGGAGCCGCCGATCTTCATGACCTCCACCTAGAATCAGGCCCGATCTGAGAACAAGTCACTTTCAAAAGCCCCGCATATGCGGGGTTTTTTATTTGGGGAAAGTCGGGGAGAGTGCCTGCGGTGGTGGTGTCTCACACGCCCGCTGTCCCTCCCTATGTGATCTTGGAATCGGGTAGAGCGATTATTGTATAGATGCGCGCCGTTCGCGGACAGGAGTGTCCGCGCCACATAAGACGAGGAGATCATGAACATTGGAGAGCGGGTGCGCGGCGTTATGCGCCGGGTGGGAGAAGTGTCGCTGCGGGAATGGCTTTCTGCGAATTTGCTTGCTGGACGCGATGGACGGCAGACGGCGGGAGCGGGGTCGAACCTGGCCCCGTTTTCGTCGCCGGGTTTTTCGCGGGCGGGGGCACCGGCAACACACAATCTGGTGCCTAAGCCAACGCCGGCCAATCTTCGTCGGTTTGCGGAGACTCCGGTGGCGCGGCGGGCTATCAACGCAATCAAGGATCGAATCGTGGGGATGCGATGGCGAATCCAGCCGCGGCAGGGGCGGGCGCTGGAGCAAATTCCAGATGGTCCGCAGCGGATCCAGATACTGACCGAAAATTTCGAGGCGCCAAATCCAGATGATTCGTTCCGTTCGCTGGTGGAGCAGGTTTTGGAGGACGTCATTGTCGGGGGATTTGGTGCGATCGAACTTGACCTAACCAAGGACTGGACCGCCGATTCCACGGACAAGCATCCACTGCTGATGTGGCCGGTGGATGGGGCAACGATTCGCATCATGACGGATTGGAATGGGCGCCCTGACTCGCCTCGGTATGCGCAGGTGACGGGATTGTATGGGGCGGACGGGCAGATCGTTCTGAACGATAACGAACTTAGTTACATACGGCTGAATCCGCGGACACACACTCCATTTGGGCTGGGGCGGTTGGAGGTTGCGTTCGAGACGATTAATGCATTCCTGAGCGCTTACCGGTATGCGGGGCGGTTGGCTTCGAATTCGGTGGTGCAGTATGCGCTGTGGGTGCAGGGTTTGACTCCCACGCATCACGAGCGGCTGATCCGGTGGTGGCAGGATGAGATTGAAGGGACGGGGCGCGTACCGATCATTGCGGCGGAAAACAAGCCCGAAGTGCTGCGCTTCGCGGCGGGGACGGATGCAGACCTGCGACTGGCCTGGCAGGAATTCTTGCTGCGCATCATCGCGGATGCGTTCGATTTGCCGGCGCAGTTTCTGGGACTGGAACAGGATGTGAACCAATCGACGGCAGGAGAAATGAGTGAGCAGGCGTTCCGGTCGGCGATTGTTCCTACGGCGCGGCTGGTGTCGGAGCATCTGACTCGGGACGCGATCGCCAAGAGGCTGGGGTGGACGGACTTGGAATTTGTATTCACCGATCTCGATGTGCAGGACGAGATGCAGCAGGCGCAGATCGACGAGATTTTGTTGCGCAACGGGGTGGTCACGGTGAACGAAGTACGGCGGGCTCGCGGGCTGGCTGAGATTATTTGAAACAGGCGTCAGGTCGCAGGTGTCAGGTCTCAGGAAAAAAGCGGAGCGGCGGTGACGTCCTAAGACCTGTGACCTAACACTCGAAACGTAACAACCGGGACCTCTCAGCGAGGGAGATCAAAGATGGGATTGTCAGTGGAGTCGATGGCGATTGAGATGCCGGCGGTGCATGGGCATCCGAACCGGGCGAGCTTTCGGGGAGTATTGACGACGGTCGATGCCGCGTCGGATAAGGCACCCTCGGGTGCGCGTGGTCATCGCGTGCTGTTGACCCGACGGGCGGCGGAGGCGGCGATGCCATCGCTGATGGGAATGGGGCTCGATTACTCTCCGGCTTTGGATCGTCACGACGCACGGCGGAAGATTGGGGTGATCACGCGCGCTGAAATCGTGGGGCGTGTCATAGAGGTTGGTGGATTCTTATATGCACGGGATTTTCCTGAGATCGTGGCAGAGATCGGTAGGCCGGGATCGGGGGGGACGGGGGACAACAGTGTTCGTGCTTCACGCGCGGGTCTGGGTATGTCGTACGAGATTACGGATGCGCTGGTGGAAGACATCACGGCGAGTGTGTGGGTGCTGAATCGCGTGACGTTTACGGGAGCGGCGGTGCTGCGGCGAGACAAAGCGGCGTATCGCGCGACTTGGATTGAACTGGGGTGAGCAGAGCCAAAGTTACTATAAGCAGCGGAAACTGCCGAGCTGCGCTCGGTTCGGACGGGCGAGGGCACCCGTCCCTACGCGAGCGTTCTTCCGCACGATGTCGTCACAGTAACAAATTCGCGAAACAAACTAGGGGGAAAAAACTAAATGAATGATGAAATGGTGCAGCAAATGATGGCGGCCGCGGCGCGACTGGCGGCCGCTTCGGAGACGCTCGACCGCGTATTGGGAAAACTGGACGCGCAGCAGGAGATGCTGAACGCGAAGGTGGACCGGATCGTGGCGGCGGTCGAGGAAAGCATTACACAAACAAGCGAGCGACAGCGGTCGACAGAGACTGGAATCGGCTTGAAGGAACGGGTCTTAGAACTGGAAAAGTCGAATGCGGATCTGAAGGCGCAGGCATCGCGGATGGCGCGGAAGACGCTTTCACCCGTGGTTTCGGCGCTGATCGGAAAGAACGAGATTGAAGGCGAGCGACTGGACCCAGGGATGTTGAACAAGACGCTGGCAGCACTCAGCGTGGAACAGCGGATCGCAGTGAAGGCAGAACTGGCACGGGCGGGGATGATCGAGTAAGTCGAGGGCTGTCGTTGTTTGCTGGTGGCTGGTTGTTGGTCGCTAGTCGTTAGGCATCAGGCGTCAGTTGTTCGAGACGCGAATTAGATCGCGTCTTTTTTTATTCAGTCAATAAGTCAACTTCCCCGAGAGGAGATATTACTTTGGCAAATAGCACACACGTTATCACCGATCTGCATACGTTGGCCGGATCCACTGTCACGGCAGCAAGCGAGACCAAGGCGCTCGCCACCGACGACATCGACCTTGTCGGCATGGCCAATACGGCTTCCGTGGCGGGCACCGATCTGAAGCGCGCGTTGCAACTCATCGCTGCCAATCTTGACCCGGCAGATCCGGCATTGACCCTCGTCGACAACATCCTGGGCACGCTTTCCTAAAGCCGCGGAAGAGATAGATGATCGGGCGCTTGGGATGACGGCGGACGAACAGAAAGATCACGCGGTACCAACTCAATTGAGGAGAAGACATGAAAGCGAATTTTCTGGATTTGCACGCAGCAGCGGACTTTCTGGGGCCGGGCGCGATCGAAATCAATCGGTACCAAACCGAGATCACGGACATTGTGCGGCGGCGCGGTGTGTTTGGACAACGAATGAAGCAGGTGCCAGCGACGGGACAGCCGTCGCGGTTTTTTGAGGAAACGGCAATTCCATCGCCGAGTGCGACGCAGGCATTCGTCGATCCGCGGAACATTCAGCCGACACTGCAAGTGCCGACGCGAGTGGAGCGCACGGTTCCGCTGAAGGCGCTGGTCTCTCAGATTAACTACAACCTGTTTGACATGGAGGTGGGGACACAGCAGAGCCAGTTTGCATATCTGCAAGCGAAGGACCTGGCCGATTCCGTTGACGGACTGTTGCGCACGCACGATGTGGCGCTGTGGAACGGCAACGACACCTCGCTGAGCAATCCAACTACGCCGCAGTATTTCGGTGCGATTGGACAGATCGAGGCGGGTGGAAACACGGTCACCATCGCAGTCGGCGCCAGCATCGTGGACGGGCTGAAGAGCACCATCGCGGAGATGGTCTCAAGTTCGTCGTTCGATGTTCGTCCAACGGCGATTTATGCGAATCCGGTGCTGCTCGATCTAATTGACCGCGAGATGAAAGCGGAGTTCAACGTTGTTCTTTCGACGGCGGTGATCACGGGCGGATTGACGGTGAAAACCTTGAGCACGCAGGCTGGCGAGTTGCCGCTGATTCCGGAGTGGGCGTTGCCTTATACGGGCGTACCGGGAAGCGGCACTGCGGTGCTGCCAGCTTACATCGTGACCGAGGACCTGATCGAGTACCACTGGCTGACGGAGCCGAATCCGCGGATCTTCAAGCTGGGACTGCCGAACACGTTGATGACACAAAGCGTGGTGGTGAAGTTTGGCGGCGTGGTGGTAAAGGGCGCGAACTATGCGCACTACGAAGTGCTGGTAGACCGGTAGTCGAAGGCTGGGAGGGTCCCACTCATTCGCACACAACGCGGATGAGTGGGGCGCCCGGTTCTCGACTCTCGAGAATTGAGAACCCCTCATGAACTATTTGCAACCATCGGAATATGAAACGTATGGGCTGGACGCAACGACTGGGGCGGCGTGGGTGACGGCGGCATCGGCGATTATCGATGCGCATTGCCGAAGGATCACTCTAGGAATCAATCAGTATACGGAGCGACAGCGAACGGAGAATGGACAAAGACCGGTGCAGCTTACTTATCTGCCGCTATGTGCGGTCGCTCCGGCAACGACGCCGCTGGTTTCGGCGCGGGGGCGGTATGCGACGCCGCGGCGGGGGGAATTGGATTACGAAGCCGACTTGTGGGACATCGCTCTTGCTTTTGGAATTCCGGGAACGTGGGTGAACCTGGACGTGTCGGACTTGGATGCGTTTGCGGAAACGGGAGAAGTCACGATGCCGGTGAATGTGATGGGGTGGGCGTTCACTGAGGTAGAGATTGTTTATACGGCAGGGTTTGATCCGTTTCCCAACAAGGTCAAAGTGGCGTGCGCGCAGTTGGTGAAGAATGCGCAGGCTACTCCGGCGCTGAATGTGAAGAAGAATGTTGCTCCGGACGGAATGCAGTTCTGGTACTTTGCCGACTCGCTGGTGGATGACATGGTACGCGAGTTGCTGGCGCCGTTTGTGGCGCAGAGAGTGGGATGACATGACTGGGATTTCTGGAGCAGCGGCTGCGCGAGCAGCGGATGCGATGTTACAGACATTGGGGGGTACGGAAGTGACCTTGCTGTTTGCGGCGTCGGGAATGCCGGGCGATGCGGTGGCAGGACTGGGGTTGGTGGATCCGGGAGTGGAACAGGCGTTGATTGCTCCCGTTATTGTGCGGGAGCTAACCACGGAAACTAATGGGCCGCGTCGCCGCATCGAGATGCTGGCGGGACATACGGCGATGGCGGAGCAGGTAAGTCAGCGGAACGTGGCATCGGCGGAGGTGTTATTCGAAACGGCGCTGGGACTGGTTTACCGCGGAGAAATGTTCCACATTCAGGGGTTCATTGTTGAGCGGCTTGGCGGTGTTGCGTACTTATACCGCGTAGCGGCAATGGCTTAGCGGTTCGTCAGCTATCAGCTCTCAGTTATCAGTTAACTCCACAGCCGACTTACTACCTACTCATTGGAGACGTATGCAGGCAGCGAAAGACAGTTTCTATATGGCGCTGCGGTCGCGCCTGGTAGCGCTGAATCCGGCGCGGACGATGGTGATCGATGGAGTTACGGTGCCGGCGATCGTAGTCCGCGAAAATATGGAGCCGCGATTTGGGGAGGCACAGCTAGGAGCGTTCTATCTGGATTTTGGCGACATCCTGATTGCGGAGAGTACGCGGCCGATGCTGGGAGTGGACTGCCATATCTGGTACGCGAGCGAAGGCAGCGGCGGCACAGGAGTGGATCGAGGGCGCGGGCTGGCGGAGATGGATGACGAGTTACTTGGAATTTGCGATCCGCCGCACACGGAGATGATCGATTACAGCCAGACTCCAATCGTAGACTTAGGATCGGGGATTTTCTGGACAGTGCCGGAGATGGGGAATGCCCCGGGGGACGTGCCGATCCAGAAGCAGCAGTGGAGCGCGGGCGTAGCTCGTGTGGATCGGTATGCGCAGCTGAGGATTTACTTTTTTCTGCCCGAGGTAATGGCGTGACGCGGGCCGGGTTACGACCTATCGCACGACAGACGCGCGCTTATTTCGCACCGGTGGACCGGGCGACAGGGCCGACGGCGGTTTTTGATCCATCGCAAAACAGCGGGTTTCAGCTTGATGCTCCGCCGGCCCCATGGATGGATCTGGGATGGATCGAAAACTTTCAGCGCACCTCCACGTCGCAGATCGAGCCTTTGACCGGCGGGAGCGCGGGTGCCGTTTCGGCACAAGCGCGGCACGCTTTGGGGACGCGGATCGATTTCGAATTCCGCGATTGGGGGAAGCTGCAGATGGCGCTGGCGGGCGGCGCGGAGCACATGAATGTGCTAGCGACGGATGCGAGCGCATCGCCGGCAGGGTCGGGGGGGATTCCGATTGCAGCGGTTCCGTTGCTGGCTGGCTCGACGGCTACCGAGCTTGTGTTGGGAGCGGGCGCCATCGCGGAATTCCAGGTTGGCGACCTGGTCGCGTGCGATGTGGATTATGCGCAGCAGGTGGGTTATGTGGGCACCGGCATCTCTGGTGCATACGTACAGAATCCAGAAAACGTTCGGCAGGATGTCAACTATGTGCGACGGGTTACGTTCAACGTGGGGCGCGTCGCACTGGTGACGGCTACGTCGTTGCTGCTGACGCAGCCATTGCCTGGAGGAGTGCCGGCGGCAGGGGCGTCGGTGCAACAGGTCATCGCTTTTGTCGACCGCGAAGGCGGCGCGTTTCTGCAACAGTGGTCTGGATTATTCGTGGCGGAGGATGAATCAGGCGGACGAGTGTGTTTCTACTATCCCCTGTTGAGCCCTTGCACGGCGAAGGCGGAGTGGGCCCGGGAGAGCCTGGTCCTGATTCAGAAGCCGATTGGGGAATTGGCGTTGCAGGCTTCGTTTACGGCTTTGCCCAGTGTCGATATTAACGATGGGGCGGTCGTGCTGTGTTACCGGAGTTACTTTCCGGGCAGTGGGGCGCCAGTTTACTAAAAGCCTCTCACTCAGAAATAAAAACGAAGCAAAAGCTTAACGCAGAACACAGAGAAAAGCACCGAGGTCGCGGAGTTTATTGACAAGTTATGAAGCTAACTATTGATAGTCTCGACGGGCTTGGAGCTTTGGACTACACAGCTTTCTTGGACTCGAGCAAAAATCCCGCCCTCGTACGCAAGATCAATAGTCCGGCTGAATTTCACTTTGGGCTGGTGGCCGGATTGGGAGGGTTGGCGGTTCCGGTTATCGGCGGTCGCGTGATGCTGACCTTAGATAACGCCAGCGATTTGTTCACTGGCTATATTGCCGAGACTCCGACTTATCAGCACCTGGGATGGGCAGATGGCGGCGCAGTTTATCGGTACGAGATCGACGCGCTCAGCGATGTGATGCTGATGGATCAAAAGGCACCTCCGCCGCATCCACCGTTCGTGGATCGGAGCGCTGGCAGCGCGTTCGATCAGTTGACAGCGGAGGCGCTGCCGGGCTGGTTTGATGTAAGCGGCGTCGAGGCGGGGGATCCGATCCCGTATTACAGCGTTAACCCAGCGAAGAAATGGACTGCATCGGCGACGGAGATCGCGCTCTCGGCGCGATTCTCTTATCGGGACGACAACGGCAATCTGTTTTTCGCGCCGCTCGCAGCTAACACTTATGCGCTGGCGGAGGATATGGCCACGTTTTCTCCGGCCGATCTGCAACTCCAGAGCGTGAACCGATTGGTCAATGACTTAACGGTTCTGGGGCCACTGGAGCCGAGTGCTCATGTAAAGGATTATTTTTGCGGCGACGGGTACACGACTTACTTTTACATGTCCCAGAAGCCGTTTACGCGCAGCAGTGAGGTGGCGCTGTATAACCGGGTAATTCTGGACGAGACTTATACGGAACTGGATCCGACACATTGGATCGTGACCGATCCGCTGGGCGTTATTACGGTTAGCAACGGGCAGCTACAGATTGCGGGAGGAACTGGAACGGATGGGCAGACGCTGCTGAGCTTCATTGAACAGGTGGAGTTAGGTGGGGCGACGATGCTGGAACATGGGGATGTCGTGTTCAATGCGGCATCGGATGGAGTAATTGGCGGACTCTATGCTGGAGGGGTGACAATTGCAGGCTGCCTGGCAGGATTTCGCATAACGCCCTTGGGCGACTACTGCAATATTCAGGCACTGGTCGGAGGCTTGGTCACGGGGACGCCGCTTGCTACTCAGGCCGGACACCATTATGTGTTCACGACCACGCTGTATCCGACAGAGACGTATCGGATGCAGCAGGTGTTTCACTCTTCGCTGTATCCGTCCGGGTCGCCGCGCGGAGGCGGCGCGATCGCTTGCGATGTACGCGTGGTTTTGGAAGTGCAGGACATTAATCCTGCGAACCCGGCTTCACAGATCGCACCGGCTACGGTGTTGTATGACGACATCGTCGCGAACGCACCGGGGTTCTGCACTTATGCGCTCGTGAATGCGGGTAACATTCGTTGCTCGCTTGCGTTCACGTATATATGGCTGCCGGTCGATGCCCTGGTCCGCGAAACACCGTATGAAGGTAGCCCGGTGACTGTGCTGACGGGATCGTTGCTGGATGGCGCCGAATGTCAGGTTACTACCTCGCCTGCGCTGGAATTCTATCCGGAGTACACACCGGCAGCGAATGAACTGATCCAGGTGAGTTATCGCGGTCAGGGGCACGCTGTGGCGCGAGTTATAAATTCGGCTAGCATTCAAGCGCATCAGCGTGGGGCCGACGACGGAGTGCGCGGGAGCGTGCGGGAGATTGGGTTGCCAGTTCCGCGAACTTCGGCGGATTGCGAAATTGCGGCACTGGCCTTGCTAGATGATGCCGGGCAGGGGTGGAGTGGGGAATACCAGGCGTGGAGCCAATTCCTGCCGGGCGGGGCGGCGGATATTTTTCCGGGAGACGGACTGGCGGTGAATGTGCCGTCGCGGATGGCCGTGTTCACAGCGATCGTTCGCGAAGTGGATGTCGAGATCGCAGACATTGCGGGCGAGAACAGCCGCTATACGCTGCGATTTGTAGATGCGGGAGATCCCTCTCTGGGTTTTGCTTTTGTTGCGGCGCTAATGAAGCAGACACAAGTGCTGACGCCGATCGATGTGACCGAGGTGGGGAATTACTATCTTGCCGATTTGACCGATGCGGAGGTTACAAATGTGGGTTCGACGACGGTGACGATTGACGCGGGATGGAGTCCTCCGGCGGGCGGCGGGATCGAAGTACGGTATACGGATCAAGGATGGGGGGAAGGTTACAGCGGCAATCTGATAGGGCGTTTTACGAGTAGTACCTTTACGCTCTCGCGATACGCGCGCGCGCAGGATTACTTTTTGAGGAGCTATGACGACAGCACGCCGCCAAAGTATTCACGGTATTCGGCAGCGATGCATGTTGATTATCCCCTATGAAACATCCAATCGATGAAACTGAAAAAAGGTCCGGTAGATGAGCGGGAACGATACGCGCCCAGCTCCAGTTGTTCCACTGTTCTTGGTTCAATTCATTGATCGAACCTTCGAAGCCGAACGGAAGATGACGGAGGCTGAGTTCCGACGCCGCGATGCCGCGCTAGAAGCGCATATTCGAATGAACGATCTGCGACAAGAAGCGGGAGACGCCAAGATGCAAAAGGCGGACGCGGTCCTGGAGTACCGCCTGAAGGAGATGAACAATTTCCGCGCGCAAATCAACCAGGAGCGTACGGAATATCTTCGGCGCGAAATGTTTGACCGCGAGCACTCTACCTTGTCGGAGCGGGTGAAGAGCCTGGAAATTGAGCGCGGGGAACAATCCGGAAAAGCCGCAGCCTATGCTTCGATGATCGGATTTGTGGTGGTGCTCGTGCAGATCGCGCTGCACTTTGTGAAATGAGGAATTGCAGAAATCGAGTTATCGCGTCATCGAAAATCAATGGGACTCACATAGCCCGATGGTCAGATGGCCCGATCAAGAGACATGTCCAGCGGGACAGGATCGAGAGGAAGACGCTGTGGCGTTCAGGCATCCCAACGTGCATCGCGAGTTTGTGGAATACTCCGAAGCGCAGAAGTTGCACATTGTTTCGGTGTATTCGAACCCGTATCGCTGGCAGCGCAGACGGGAAGCTTTCCATGATTTTCGGTTTCATATGGAGACTAGCCCGAATGTTGTGCTGCATGTGGTCGAGGTAGCGTTCGGAGATCGACCGCACGAAGTCACGAGCCGAGATAACCCGCTCGATTTGCAACTGCGAACGGACTCGAGTCTTTGGATCAAGGAATGCGCCATCAATGAGGGGGTGCGCCGTTTTCCGGCAGACTGGCGATATGGCGGATATGTCGACGGCGACTTCCATTTCACGCGGCATGACTGGGCGCTCGAGGCAATTCACATGCTCCAGCACCACAGCTTTGTTCAGTTGTTCAGCAGCTATACCGACGTCACGGGCGAAACCGCGACTAGTGATCGCGGTGACCGTCCTTACCGGATGAGCGCTAGCTTTGCGTGGAACTATGTGCACCAGAATGAATTTCTGAGTTCTCGTTCCCGGCGCGCGGGATACGCAGGGAGCGATACTTATTACGCCAAGCTTCCGCCGTCCAAAGTTTTTCCTTATGGTCATGCGCCGGGAGCGACCGGAGGTGCGTGGTCGTGGCGACGCGATGCTTTCGAAACTGTGGGCGGGATGTTGGACACCTGCGTCCTAGGCAGTGCAGATTGGCACATGGCCTTTGGGCTAGTGCAAGCGACTAATGTGGCCGCCGAGATGAAGCGGTGCACGCAGCCCTATGTGGAATCAGTGCTGAATTGGCAAGCGCGGGCCGCCAAACTCAACCGGGTCGAAGGGCGCTCTCCGATGGGGTGCATCGACAACTTTGCCACGCATGCTTTCCACGGCAGCAAAGCGCTGCGCGCTTATGGCGCGCGGTGGGCGCTGCTGCAGAAGTGGGATTTTAATCCGGCGACCGACATCGCGCGCGATTACCAGGGACTGTGGCGGTGGACAGGAAACAAACCTGGATTGCGCGATGATGTGGCTCGGTATTTCATCGAACGGTCGGAAGACGGGCCGGCACTGGTTGGGGAAACGCCGCTGGTGTGACGTGCCGGCCCCTAAAGGGGCGTCTCATTTCGGAGAAGTTGCGGTATCGCTAAAGCGATACCCTGATACGAATCGCGCGGTTTCCCGCAGAGCTTTCCGATCTGGTGGCGTGCGGCGGGCGGGAGCCGGGCGGGGAACACCCGGCTCTCAACAAGCAACATGGACGACAGCAATAGCGACCCTAGCCTACTTCTTCGCTCCAGTTTTCTAGCGTTTTCTTTACTACGGCCATGAATTGGTCGGCGACGGCGCCGTCGATGATGCGATGGTCGTAGCCGAGTGTGAGGTGAACTACGGAACGGATGGCGATGGAATCTGTTCCGTCTTTGTCGGTGATCACCATGGGCTGCTTGGTGATGCCCCCGACGCCCATGATCGCTGCGTTCGGCTGGTTAATGATGGGCAAACCGAAGACGGCTCCAAATTGGCCGGGGTTGGTGATGGTGAAGGTTGCCCCCTCGACATCGGAGGGCAGGAGCTTTTTTGTACGGGCGCGCTCGCCAAGATCGGTGATGCCACGCTGCAGTCCGAGGAAGTTGAGTTCGTCGGCGCTTTTGAGCACGGGGACGATGAGTCCCCAATCGAGCGCAACGGCGATGCCGGCGTTGACGTGCTTGTGGTAACGGAGGCTATCGCCTTCCATCGAGCTATTGACGATTGGAAATTGCTGCAGAGCGATTATGGCGGCGCGCACGAAGAAAGGCATGAAGGTGAGGCGCGCACCATAGCGCTGCTCGAAGCCATTCTTCAGTTTGTTGCGCAAATTGACGATGCGGGTCAGATCCACCTCGAACATGCAGTGGACGTGAGCGCTGGTGCGGCGCGATTCGATCATGCGCTGGGCAATGATCTTACGCATTTGAGACATGGGCACGAGGTCGCCTGGAATTATGGCAGGCGCAGGGGTTGGGGCCGGGCGCGGTGCGGGTGCGGCAACGGGAGTTGCCGTCCGATGCTCGACGAAATCGAGAATGTCTTGCTTGGTGACGCGGCCGCCGGTACCAGTGCCATTTACCTTTGCGAGATCAACGTTGTGCTCGCGGGCAAGCTTGCGGACCAGCGGGGACGAGCGGATGTCGGCAGCTTCTTCCTCGTCGTCCTCTTTTTCTTTTTGTGGAGCGATGGCGGCGGGCTGGGGAGCAGGGGCTTCCTTAGCTTCTTTTTTGGGAGGCGCGGCAGCGGGAGCAGGAGCAGCGGCCTTGGCGGGGGCGGGGGCGGAAGCGCTATCGCCGTCGCCAATGACACCGACGACGGTGTTGACCTGAACGGTATTGCCTTCGGAAACCTTAATTTCTTGAAGGATTCCGCTGGCGGGCGCGGGGATTTCGGCGTCGACCTTATCGGTGGAGATCTCGAACAAGGGTTCGTCGCGTTGGACCTTTTCGCCGGCTTTTTTCAGCCACTTGGTGATGGTTCCTTCGAAGATTGATTCGCCCATCTGGGGCATGACTACGTCAGTCGGCATAGTTCCCTTTCCATGAAGCCCTGCGCAAACGGCGGGGTTAGAGCAAATAAACATTATAGCGAAGGTGAGAGCAGCAGTACTCGACCAGTCGCGAGTGGCACGGTTTCAGCTTTCTGGCAGGGAGTGACTGCGCCCTCGAGCAGCCTTACCCGAGGGTAGGGCCGGAATCACTGCGGGTTCACGGAGCAGACAGCGATGAAGAAGTTATTAGCATTTGTAATTTTTTGCCTGCCAGCCTTCGGGCAAGCAATCTATTCGGGTCCCGGATCGTATTCCGGGGCAGGTCAGTGGAACTTGATCAGTAGCGGCGGTGCCGTCGGGGCCGCGCTACCGATCAACTGGGTGGACTCGGGAGATATCTGCTCTACGAGTTCATACGACAACACGGTTTACGTCGATGGTGGCTCGGGAACGGGTCACTATGCCGAAACTCCAGCCGGGTTATTGGGGGCTCTTCAAGATTGGGCGAGTGCTCCAGACCAGTGGTGGCACATCATTGTGCCGACGGGTGCGTTACTGCACGCGTCCACATACGACTCCAACAACTCCCTTATCACGCTTCCCGCCAAGGCAGGGGCGACGAAGTGTGCGGTTGTGGAGTCTTCCTCTCCTCCGACGGCCAACCAGATTTTGTGCTCCCACGGGCTACCTGGTTACGGCGGCACGCGCAATCCCGGCTGCACGAACGACATCGCTTCTTTGTGGACGCTGCGCATGGACAGTGCCCCGATTAGCGGCTATCGGGCGATCTACGCCTGCGGGGGCAACAACACAGCTTACGGGAACCCATCCTGCACGTCGGGAGGCTTGCCGAATCCGGCGAACCACATCCTACTGCGGGACATGGAAGTTACCGTCGCACCGGGAGCGTATCAGAGTGGGAAGGGGGTCAACGCGGCGCAGTTGATTAAGTTTGACAGTGGACCGCAGTATCTGGGTATTGAGTACAGTTACCTCCACGGATGGGATCCTGGTGATTCGGGTCAACCCACCGGAACATGTATTGAGACTTCGACATATCCAACGATTCCCTACGGCGATGGCGGATGGCTGCTGACGGGCGGTGTGACGGCAACGGGCGCGACGGTGACACAAGCTGCGGGCGACCACTTCGGCATGACGTTTTCCGATGGCACGCATTCATCCGGTTATCCGCAGGCCGTGGCCGGGCAGTCCAATCAACTGCTGATCAACGGCGTGGGGTACACGATCACGAATCACGATCCGGCTGCGACCGACAGTGCGCTAACCGTTTCTCCGGCACCGCCGACACTTCCTTCGCCGGCAACGATTGCGGCGACTTCCATCACGAGCGACGTGCTGACAGTCACGGCTGTCAACAACTTTAGCGCCGGCAATCTGGTTTACCTGTCGGGCACCGCGGAGTCGTACCTTAACGGTCAAACCATGGCCGTTCTGTCGACCGGCCTGTCATCGACGCAGTTTGAGGCGATTTTCACTGCCGCGAATGAGACTAACTCGTCGGAGAAGTCGGGGGCGACAGTATCCATCGCCTTTTCTCTGCTGAATCCCGCGACCAAGTATGCCAACGGATGTGGGGATGACGTTGATGAGGGAGTTGGGTTCGGCGCGACGGAAAGCTGGTTCCAGTGGAACTATATCGAGAAGATTCACTGGTGGGCTTCGGAATCGCACGCCTTTTCGTTTGGGTTCTCGAACGGGCCGGATAAGATCGCCCATAACTGGATGGAAGGTGGGTCGAATACGCTATTCAGCGGGGGCGCCGCAGTGGATACCAAAGGCGGTCCCGCTAATGACGTGGAAATCAGAGGGAACTTCCTTGGCCGCGACCTGGGCTATAGGTTCCTGACTGGAGGTGCGGGCAATAGTCCGGCGCCTCCGTTTGGATGCGGGCCGATGGAAACTCCGGCCTCGAACAATACCTGCCCGATGTTATGGGCGATCAAGAACAGTTTGGAACTGAAACTTGGCAACCGGGTTCTGGTGGATGGAAACATGATCTGCTGCTCGTGGGCCGACGCGCAATCGGGTTTCGTCATTGTAAGCAATCCTCGATCGACTTCAGGCGGGACCGACGGTGGAATCTACGACCAATCGACTGGCCAGCCGATGACGGTTATCGCCAACGTCACGCTTACGGACAACTGGATCAGCGACTCTCCGCAAGGGATGGAACTGGGAACGCGATCGCTTGGACCGGGCGACGGTGGAGGATTATCGCAGCCAGAGGATTATCTTACGATCTCGAATAACGTGTGGTCGAACGTGGGTGACACGAATCAGTGGAATAGTCCTGGCGGCGAACTGATTGACTGGGGGGGATTCGGCGCTAACGACTTTTCGTGCGCGATGACGCGCAACGCGAGCGGCGTAACGACGGCTTCCTGCTCACCGATTCTGCTTACCAACGGCGGCACGGGCGGAGCGGGGAATCCCCCAGTGCCGGTCTGCGGGAGCGGCTGTGGCCTGATGGACAACGCGATCGGCGTTTCCAGTGTGAATAACTCGGGCGGCGTGATTACGGTGAAGTTCGGCGGTTCGCGGCAAGATCCGTATGTGGGACAGAATGTCACAGTGTATGCCCCGAGCGCCTATGCAGGAACATTTGCGGTCACTGGCGTTTACAACAATGGCGTTAATACACTCTGCTCGTCACTGGACAACTCCCAGCCGCAGCCGTGCGTTAGGTCGGACGGCACGTTTGGAGATTCGCTGACTTACTCCGACTCTTCCGCCCCGGCTGGGAGCCTGTGTTCCAGTGCTTCTGCCTGCAATACGGCGGGCGTCGCGATCGTCATACCGACGCTAGCTTTCAAGATGCTGGACATGAGTCCGGGGGACGCGGTTTACACTCCTTATTGTTGGAATACCTCGACGAACTCAGAAGACACGAGCTACGAAGTTGGAGCCACGAGCATCGTTCAGGCAACGAGTTCCGCTTCTCCGACATCGCTTGTCATCTCCTTTCCGAACGCCGGTTCGGTCGACTCCTCTGGCAATACCATCTGTGAACTCGAAAATGACTCGGGCCATCCCTACGGGAGCATCTTCGCCAACGATACGGTGCTGAGCGCAACGGGCGAGACCATTGTTTCCGGGGGCACTTATCGGCAGCACTACAACAATTACCTGACACACAATGTTTTCGCGGCGCCCGCGGGCGTCAGTAACTTAGGGATCAGTTGTAACCACGTCACGGGTGATGGGAACGTCGCATTGAGCCAGTGCTGGGATACGGGGAGCCTGAACGAATATGACAACCTGATCGTCAATCAATCCAGCAATCCCCCGGCGGTGCTCTGCTCAGGGAGCAATTGCTGGAATGAAGTCTGGCCGAGTGGAGGCACGCCTGCGGATTCGTCTCCGAATGCAGATTGTTCGGCAGGTCCGGTTTCCAGTTGCATGGGATGGACGGGGTATACCGTGACCGGAGGTAACGGGCTGATCTTTCCAGGTGGCGCCTGTACCTTTGATGGATCGAACCCCCTGAATTGTCCACTTATGGGAGCCCCTTGGTCCAGTAATTTTGCACTCAGCGATCTTGTGCCTTTGAACGGCTCGTCGTATACAGCGGAGGGAGTAAACGTGCCGAGCATGGTCACGGCATTCACGCAAACAGAATATGTTTGTCCTAGCGGCGCTAACTGCGGGACACACGGGCCTTACCCCGATAACTAGCCTCAACCTCCTCCGGAGAATGTCCACATTGAATCTTACTTTACACTTTACGCTCGAAGAGCTGACTTACTCTGAAATGGCCGCACGCCTTGGTCTCGACAACACGCCAACTCCAACGGTTCTGGCCAACCTGAGACTTGTGGCGGCGGTCATGGAAAAGATTAGAGTGATCGTCGGCGGCAAGCCCATTGTCGTGCACAGTGGTTACCGTTCAGTAGAAGTAAACCGAGCGGTCGGCGGAGTGGGAACGAGCGCCCATTGCCGCGGCCTGGCGTGCGACTTTGTCTGTCCCGGCTTCGGTGCCCCCCTGGAAGTCGCGCTGGCCATTTTGAAATCCGACATCGAATACGACCAACTTATTCTCGAGTATGGATGGGTACATGTTGGCCTGGCAGAAGAGGGATCCGCATTCCGCAGGGAGGCCCTGACGAAGCGTTCGTCTGGTTCGCAATATGAATTGGGAATCATCGCGTTCTGAGATTTCCAGAAGAGAAGTGTTTCACTAGAAGCTAGTCCACTAAGCCACCATAACAGGCCCGCCGAAACCGCAAATCAACATTCCGGGGCCTACCGCCATCAGGAGATACCATTGTGAAGAAGTACGCTGTGTATTTACCTACAGTTGTGTTACTGCTCACCTCAGTTGCAAACGCCGCCACGCCGGCGATTGCGGCCTTCTGGATGAATCACGCTGCCTTCGCAGCGATCTTTGCGCCGTTGGCTGTTATCGTGGCGCACTGGCTGCCTTCGCCATCCGAGACCGTCAGCCCAAGGAAGTAAGTCACTGTGGACAAGCATATAGGAGAAATATGTTTATGAAGAAAGTTCTTATCGTGGTGCTGTCTTTTGCCTTGTTATCCACTGCTTGTTCGACCGCTTGGGTGTCGACACTTGACTCCATACTGGCCGCCGCGGCGCCGGCGCTAATCAATATTTTACAGATTGTCTCGATCGCGAACAGCGAGCCGATGAACTCGACACTCGCAGCGAAAATCAATGGCGATGCGGCGGCCATAAAGACGCTGGCTGCTGACTTTGCCAAAGATGGCGGGTCGAATGCGTGTACCACTTTGCAGAATGCCGTCGCCACCTATCAAGTTGATCAGGCTCTTGTATTGCAGCTGGCGCAGGTGAGAGATTCGAACACGCAGACAAAGATCGCGCTGCTTGCCGATCTTGTGTCTGGAACGATAGGGGCTATTACAGCCGTGATTCCTGCTTGCCAGCCGTCAACCGCTTCGCCCAAGAGCGTCGACGGGAAGCGTCTCGTCAAACTGAAAAACTTCGTGGCGAGTTACAACGTCATTCTTACGGCTAGGACCGGGAATGCTGCCGTGGACGCCGCTACTCCGAAGTTGGTCATTCACCAGCACTCGAAAGTAGCCCGATATGTCTCGTTAGGCGTTCTGAAATAAATCGACAACTTACTTACAGTGACCGACTGTGCATAAACCGAGGACGCCTCAGGCGTTTTGAATCGAAAGGACGGTAATTGATGGAACGTAAATTTGGCGCGCTGCGCGATGTTCACGATGTCCGGGACCGGATGTACCGCGCGGCGTCGGCGCGCCCGACGGTGCTCCATGTGGATCTGCGAGAGTGGGGAGGACCGGTCAAGGATCAGGGCGAAGAAGGCAGTTGCACTGGACACGCCTTTTCATCAGCGCGCGAGTGGATCGCGCGGAAGTATGACAAGAACTCGCCGATTCTTAGTCCGCAATGCCTGTATGCCGAGGAATTACTCGCCAGCAATGATTTCCCGAAGGATGAGGGCGCGATGCCGCGTACCGCCTGCCAAGTGCTGACTGCGCTCGGTTGCTGCGAGACGGCGCTGTATCTCTATATCGCGGGCCAGATCACAAAGCCCACGCCGGCGCAGATCGCGAACGCGCTGAAGTATAAGACAGGTGGTTATCACCGCATCGGAAGTCTGCCGGATTTTATGTGTTGCCTGGCCGATGCAACGCCTTGGCCAGTTCTGGTCGGCTTCACGGTCTACGACTCATTCATGTCGGATCAGGTGGCGGAAAGCGGTGTCATGCCTGTTCCGAAGGTTGGAGAACAGCAACAGGGCGGCCACGAAGTACTCTGTCTCGGCTACGACTTCGCGAAACGGCTGGCGCTTATCCAGAATAGTTGGGGCGATGATTGGGGGCAGCGCGGATACTTCTGGATGTCGTTTGAGGTGATCGCATCGCCCGATACCGACCTGTGGATGGTGCATACGGGCGGACCATGGAAGTAGATCCTGAATTATGCAGTGCGCGGTGGTTCCGCGTGACGTAAATACCTTTTTGCCCCCTTGCCATCGGTCTCGAATCCTTGTCGTGCTGCCTGCCATCTAAAAGCTTTTAGAAAACCACCTAAGGCAGGAACGATGACCCAGACGCAAGATGCCGCCGCGCACCCGACCAAGGTCTCCAGCGAAGCATTAGACCAGTTATTTCGGCAAGCCCGCACGCATAATGCGTGGTTGCCGAAACGCGTGCCACTCGCCGCGCTACGCGAAGCCTATGATCTTGCGCGCTGGGGACCCACCAGCGCGAATTCCTCTCCTGCGCGTTTCCTATTCCTCGAGAGCGAAGCGGCCAAGGCACGGCTTCTGCCGGCATTGGCTCCGCTCAATGTCGAAAAAACCAAGGCAGCACCAGTCACCGCGATTATTGCCTGGGATACGGAGTTCCACGAGAAGCTTCCCAAATTATTTCCCCATGCTGACATGCGTTCCTATTTCGTGGGGAAACCGGCTTTGATCGAAGAATCCGCGTTCCGCAACGGTTCACTGCAAGGGGCTTATTTCATTCTCGCGGCTCGAGCCGTGGGACTTGATTGTGGCCCAATGTCGGGCTTTGATCCGGCGAAGGTGAATGCTGAATTCTTTCCGGATGGCAAATGGAAGGTGAATTTTCTTTGCAATCTGGGCTATGGCGATCACAGCAAGCTTTTCCCGCGCAGCCCTCGTCTGGAATTTGAGGAGGCGTGCCGCGTTCTTTGAGCGAGGAGCGGCAGGCCGCGTCTTAAGTCGTTGCTGGTGGAGGGCCAGACTGGATGGGCGAGGCGTCCGTCTCTCCACCGATTCTAGTTCCCGATTCTAATTCCTGGACTTCGCGTCGATTTTTTTCTCGACCTTGGCCCAGGTATCTTTCAATGCGACGGTGCGATTAAAGACTTGATGCCCGGGCTTTGAATCCGAGTCCACACAGAAATATCCCAGACGCTCGAACTGATAGCGGGCCTCGACCGGCGCATTCGCCAGCGATGGTTCCAGCTTGGCGTTGGCAATTACTTCCTGCGAATTCGGATTCAAGTTCGCTGTGAATTCCTGGCCTTCTTCAACCTGATTCGGGTCCTCCTTCACGAAGAGCTTGTCGTAGTTACGCACTTCGGCGTCGACGGCGTGCGCGGCGGAGACCCAGTGGATGGTCGATTTCACCTTGCGTCCATCGGGAGCGTTGCCGCCGCGCGTGGCTGGATCGTACGTACAGCGCACCTCGATTACTTCTCCCTTGTCGTTCTTTACCACGCTCTTGGCGGTGATGAAGTAGCCGTAACGCAGCCGAACCTCGCGACCGGGCGACAGGCGGTAATACTGCTTGGGAGGATCTTCGCGGAAATCATCCTGTTCGATGTAAAGCACTTTGGAGAATGGCACTTTGCGTTTCCCGGCGCCTTCGTCTTCGGGATTATTGACCGCATCGACTTCTTCCGTCTGACCTTCGGGATAGTTGTCGATCACGATCTTCAAAGGCCGCAGGACCGCCATTGCGCGTGGTGCGCGTTTGTTCAGATCTTCACGGACGAAGTGTTCGAGCATGGCAAAGTCGAGCGTGCCATTCGTTTTCGAGACTCCGATGGACGTGCAGAAATTGCGAATCGCCTCGGGCGTGTAACCGCGGCGGCGAATGCCGGAAAGCGTGGGCATGCGCGGATCGTCCCAAGCGGTGACGTGCTTTTCCTGCACTAAAGTCAGAAGCTTGCGCTTGCTGAGCAGCGTGTAGGTCAGGCTGAGGCGATCGAACTCCATTTGCTGGGACGGGAAAATTCCCAGGTGCTGGATGAACCAGTTGTAGAGCGGGCGATGATCTTCGAACTCCAGCGTGCAGATCGAATGAGTGACGTGCTCGATGGAATCCGACTGCCCGTGCGCGTAGTCGTACATGGGATAGAGGCACCACTTGCCGCCGGTGCGGTTATGCTCGGCGTGCAGGATGCGGTACATGATGGGATCGCGCAGATTGAGGTTCGGAGACGCCATGTCGATTTTGGCGCGCAGCACGCGCGATCCGTCAGGAAACTCGCCCTTGCGCATCCGGTCGAAAAGGTCGAGGTTTTCTTCGATTGCGCGGTTGCGATGCGGACTTTCTTTGCCAGGCTCGGTGAGCGTGCCCCGATACTTGCGAATTTCTTCCGCGCTTAGATCGTCAATGTAGGCTTTGCCCTCTTTGATTAGCTTGATGGCCCATTCGTAGAGTTGATCGAAGTAATCGGAAGCGTAGTAGAGGCCGTCCCACTCAAAACCCAGCCAGCGGACGTCTTTCAGAATCGAGTCGACGTACTCCTGCTCTTCTTTTTCGGGGTTGGTGTCGTCGAAACGCAGATTGGTCTTGCCGCCGAACTCGTCAGCTAATCCAAAGTTGAGGCAGATGGACTTGGCATGACCGATGTGCAGGTAGCCGTTGGGCTCGGGAGGGAATCGGGTCTGGATGAGGGCGTCGCCATACTTTTTGGTTTTCAGATCCTCAATAACGGCGTCGCGGATGAAATTCGAGGGACGAGCCTCGGCAGGCGAGCTCGTGGCGGATTTGTCGGATTTAGATTTAGATGAAGATAAGTTCGTAGAGCTCATGCTCCTTGTATTCTATATGGGTAACGTGGATTCGCGGCGGCTGGGCGCTTCCCCCGTGGACGTGCCCGTCGAGCAGTTTCGCGGCTAGGCACGGGCGCTTGGCTCTCCGCTACCCATTCAATCTCCCATGGCAAATTGCGTTCAATGCGGTCGTCAACTTCCAGGCCTTAGCTTTGGCAAGAAGCTTTGCCAGTGGTGCGTGATGAATGAAGCCGCGAAACGGGGCGAGGATATTCCCGTTCAGCGCGTCGAACCGGCGCCGTGGATGCGGCAACAGTCCGGTTCGATAGCAGTGACCCAGGCCATTTTCGGCATCAATGTGGCGGTGTTTGCCGCCATGTGCCTAGCGGGCGTTTCCATGCTCGACAATCCGTCGGGGCAGGACCTTGTACATTGGGGAGCCAATTTCGGCCCGCTCACTGTCAGTGGCCAGTGGTGGCGGCTGCTGACTTGCGTTTTCGTTCACGGCGGGTTGCTGCACATCGGGTTCAACATGTGGTGTCTGTGGAGCCTTGGCCGGCTTGCGGAATCGGTCTACGGACACTGGACATTTGCCGCCGTGTATTTGATCTGCGGGTTGGGCGCGAGCCTGGGGAGCATTATTTGGAATCCCGTGATCTTGAGCGTGGGCGCTTCCGGCGCGATTTTTGGGATTGCAGGGGCTTTGATCGCATCGTTTTATCTGGGGGAGTTCTCGCTGCCGAAAGCCGCGATGAGCGGCATGTTGCGGAGCGTAGTGGCATTTGTCGGGTACAACCTTTTCTTTGGGGCGGTGATTTCGCACGTCGATAACGCGGCGCACATCGGCGGGCTGCTTATGGGCTTGCTGCTCGGTGCGCTGATCGCAAAGGTCGCACCCGCGCAGGACGACTTTTTGCGGCGGATTGCGGTGCTGCTGGTTGGAGCGCTGGTCGTGGCGGGTGGCGTGATGTGGTTGCAGCGCTCCCATGCCTATATGCTGCATGGACAAAACGGCGTCAACTTTCTCGAGCAGGGCAAGACGGACGAAGGGATTGCTGAGTTGCAAAAGTCCGTGCGCCTGCAGCCCAATTTTGCTCCCGCCCACGCGGCTTTGGCGCGTGCCTACATTGCCAAGCATGATTTCGAAAATGCGGCGGTGGAAATGCAGCGCGTAATTGCCCTGAGTCCGCGGAACGAAGATGCGTATTACCGGCTGGGCCTGATTTATCCCGAGCTGAAGCAACCCGCAAAAGCACAGGATACTTTTGCCCGATTGCTCAAACTCAATCCCAACAGCGCCGATGGACATGCCGGACTCGCCGACGCATTTGCGGATCAGCATCGGAATCTCGATGCGCTCGACGAATACAAACGCGTGGCGGCGCTCGATTCCGGTTATCAGAGCGTGAATTACAACATAGGTGTCATGCAGGCACGCCTCAACCGCTATGACGATGCCATCACGTCATTGCTAAAGCAGCGGCAAGCGGGGGATGATGCCGACAACGAAAATCTGCTGGCCGACGTCTATAACGAAAAGGGAATGAAGAGTGAAGCGGCAGACGCCCGGCGGAGGGCGACAGAGCAGTTTCCGAACGCTCACTAGGACGGTGGTCGCGCCTGTAAGTTCTCGATCGCCTGATCAATTCTTGCCAAAGTAGTTTCTTGTCCCAGAACCTGTAGCGTCTCGAACAAAGGCGGGGCATTTTTGCGTCCACAGACGGCTACTCGAATAGGTTGAAACATCTGCCCTGCTTTTACGCCCATTTCTTGCGCAGCGGCGCGGAGAGCCTGATCCAAAGGATCGTGGGCGAATTCGGTTCGCGCCAGGACTTCTCGTGCTCGGGTTAATACCTTGAGTGCCACGGTCGCGTCACCCTTCTGAGGGATGAGTTCGGCGAGGTCGTAGGGCGGGAGCTTGTCCACCAACAAAAAATCAGCGGCGGTAAGGACATCGCGCAGAAGCTTGATGCGCTCGCGTATCAGCGGCGTAATGGCGTGCATTTTTCCCGGCGCGATTGGAAATCCGGCGCCATGAACCACGGGAATCAGGCGCGCGCTCAGCTCATCGATCGAAAGCCCGCGGATGTGTTCCGCATTCAGCCAGACGGCCTTGGGGTCGAAGGCTTCGTCAGGGGTTGCTGCCGGCTCCTTGAAATTAATAACCGCGTTGGCGCGATTGATGCCCTCAAGAGAGAAGGCAGTGATGAGTTCCTGGCGAGTCATGTTTTCGCGATTGTCTTTCGGCGACCAGCCGAGCAGGCATAGAAAGTTGATGAAGGCTTCGGGAAGGAATCCGGCATCGCGATAAGTGGTGACGCTAACGACCGGACCGTGCCGGCGCTTGGAGAGCTTCGATCCGTCGGGAGCAACCAGCAGTGGAAGATGCGCAAACTGCGGCGGCTTCGCGCCCGCGCCTTCGAAAATAAGCACGTGCTTGTAAGTGTTCGAGAGATGATCCTGGCCGCGGATGATGTGGCTGATACGCAAATCGATGTCATCGGCGCAAGAGGCGAGGTGGTAGGTGGGCATGCCGTCGGAGCGGAGAAGCGCGAAGTCTTCGATGTCGTCCGCGGATTTGATTTGCATGCCATAGACCGCGTCGGTGAAGCGAACTTGTGCGTCGGAGCTTCGGGGAACTCGGAAGCGGAGCGCGAAAGGCTCCCCGGCAGCGGCTCGGCGGTCGCTCTCGGCGCGGGAGAGTTCGCGCATCCCGGGATTAAAGAGCCAGGTTTGATTGGCGCCGGATTTTTCACTGTCGCCGCTATGGGCGGGAGTAAAGTCGCGGTAAGCTAGACCCTTCTGAAAGATGGCGTCGGCGATCTGGCGATGCAGGGCCAGGCGTTCGGATTGTTTGTATTCCTCATCCCATCCGAGGTCGAGCCAGCGCAGACCGTCGAAGATCGAGTTGACGGAGGCGTCTGTATTGCGCTCGACGTCGGTATCGTCGAGGCGGAGGACGATGGTTCCGCGGTTGTGACGGGCATAGAGCCAATTGAAAATGAAAGTGCGGGCACTGCCGACGTGAAGAAACCCGGTGGGAGACGGCGCAAAACGAACGCGAAGCATAACTTTTGAGTATAGCGGGATTGCAGTTTTGGCTCTAGGCGCGCACTGACGAAATTTCTTCCGCTGCGGGTATAGTGGCTCGGTCTCACCCGGGAAAGAGCGAAGGCCACGTTCCTGCACCATAAGCAGACTGGTTACTGGGAGGTTACTGAGGTAACGACTGGGTTGAAGATGTCTCTAGCGCCACAGCATCTCAAAAGAAGATACTTTTTCGAAACGCCGTGCCCAGGGCGGAACCTGCCGGAAGTCGCCTGTTGTTTCAGTCGGTCTGGTATGACAGGATTAGCCAACCACAGTTTCATCCGGGACGCAGTTGCGATGGAGTAGTCCAGGGATTGTCAACCGGATTGTCAATCGATGAATAGCGTTGCCACAGGCTTGGTGCTGATTCCCGGGGCCGTAGCCCTGCTGGTGCTTTTCGTCTTTACCTACCTCTACGAGCAAAACCGTCACAGCTATTTTCGGGCATGGCAACTGGCATGGGCAGCCTACACGCTGCACTACGCGTTGAAGGCGATCGAGTATTCTTACGGCCCCTCTCCGTTATTGTCTTTGCGGAGTTCGCTGCTGCTGGTGGCCATGGCGATTAGCATTTTTGTCTCCACTCGCCTGATGAAGGAACCGTTTCAACTGAAGTGGTATGACGTGGCTTTGACGGTGGCTGGAGTGCTGCTGGCCTTGATCAGCTTGCGCGCTCACATGGTTGGTGGCGTATTCAGTGAAACCGCAACTCCGCCGCCAATTTACTTGCGGATGGAAATCGCGCTAGCCGCCACTCTGTTTTATTGCTCGTTTCATTATTACCGATATGCTTTTCGGAGGAATTCCGTAGCCTTCCGGACGCTCGCGTTTGCGCTGGCCCTGTGGGCGGCGCTCATGGGCGCTGGGCAACTTAGTCAACCATTCGTCGACGTTGTTGGCCAACTGGGAGGGTTTCTGGCGCCGATTCCACAGATGTTGCTGGCCCTCGCCATGGTGATGGTGCTGTTTGAGAACGAGCGCAATGCCGTGCAGGAAAATGCCTTGGCCTTCTCGACCCTGGGCAACGACCCCCGCCGATTGCTGTCCGCAAGCGACCTGGTTCCCAGCTTGCAAACTTTTGTGGAGAGGTTAGTTGCGCCGCTGCCATCGCGGCGCGCCGTCTTTTTTGTTTCCCAGCAGTGGCGCGGCACCGTGCCTTCGGTACAAAAGGGCTTTTCCGCGGAGTTTCTGGAGAAACTGCAAAAGACGCAGGCCGGGGACTACATCGCCGAACTGGCCTACAGACGAGGAGGAGTAGTTACCTTCCGAAATCTCCGGGAACTGGAAGAGCCTTTGCCGGCGCTTTCGGGAGGGAGATTCGAGGCCTGCAAGCAGACCCTGCTGGCGGAGGAAATCACTGACCTGATGGCAGTGAGCCTGCAGACGCGGGAGCACAACTTCGGAGTGCTTTTGTTTCCGCACGCAGAACGGCGGATGTTCGGCTCTTCGAATTTACGGCTGCTGATCGGCCTGGCTCTACAGATCGCGCTGACGCTGGAAAACTATGTAGTCATGCACGAAGCGCAGCGCCGCACCAAGGAATACGAACTGCTCACCGAGATCGGGCAGGCCATCAGTTCTCATCTCAACCAGGACGAAGTGCTGCGCACGGTGCAGGTGGAACTGGGTCAGATTTTCGACACCAGCAATTTCTACATTGCGTTTCAGGAAGAAGATGAGATCCGTTTCGAGCTAGAGATCGAAGGTGGCACGATTCTTCCCAAGCGCTCGCGCAAGGGCGGCAACGGATTTACCGAGTACATTCTCAGGACGGGAGAGCCACTGCTGATCGAATCCGATCTGGAGCAAATGCGGTCAAAGCTGGGAGTGGATTTCGCGCCACCGCGGCCGGCGCGGTCGTTTTGCGCAGTGCCTATTCTCCTCGGCGGCAGACCTGCTGGCGTCATGGCGGCTTTGAGCACGGAGCGGGAATCGCAATTCCAGGCGAGGGATCTTGAGGTTATGCAAACCGCTGCCGGCCAACTCGGGGTGGCCATCGAAAATGCGCGGCTGTTTACCGAGGAGCAGCGCCGCGCCCGGCATCTCGCGTTTCTGAACAGCATTTCGAAGATGGCGATCTCGAGCGAAGACGCTGAGCAGATGATGGCCAACATCGTGCGCGAGATTCAGAAGAACTTCCGCTACGATCACATCGGCATCGGCATCATGGACTATGCCACCAAGGATATTGAGATCAAAGCTGAGGCGGGAACGACCTCCAAGAGCCTGGGACGCCGTATCGCCGTGGGCAGCGGCGTTCTCGGGAAAGTGGCGCGTACTGGAGTCAGCGCTCTGGTGCAAAATGCCGGTCCAGGCCAACTCGCCGGGGTGTTGCCGGAGTCGCGCGCAGTGCTCTGTCTGCCGATCAGCTACGGCGAGACGCTGCTGGGTGTGCTCAACGTGGAGAGCCGCGATGAGAATGCGTTTGCGCCTCAGGATGTTCTGATCCTGAATACCCTGGCCGATCTTCTGGCGACGGCGCTACACAACTCCTTCGTGTTTCAAAGGCTGCAGCAGCAATCGATCACCGATGGGCTCACCGGCATCAAGACGAGGCGTTTTTTCTGGGAGGCGCTGAGTTCGGAGTGGAAGCGCGCGTCCCGTTCGGGCCGGCCCTTCTCGGTGGTACTGATCGACTTGGATAAATTCAAAGAGGTCAACGATTCCCTCGGCCACCTCGAGGGGGATCTGGTGCTGGCCCGCGTGGGCCGGCTGCTCGAACAGAAGTGCCGTCAGTCAAACGTGGTTGCCCGCTACGGCGGAGATGAATTCATCATTCTCATGCCCGAGACCGGCATCGAGCAGGCTCAAGTGCTGGCGGAGAGACTCCGGTTGTGGCTGGCTACCGATCCCATGTTGGAAGAGCATCAAGTCACCGGCAGTTTCGGCGTCGCCAGTTTCCCCGTGCATGGATTTTCCATGGAAGACGTGATTCGCGTGGCGGATGAAGGCATGTATGTGTCCAAGCACGCCGGTGGCAACCAGGTTTCTACCTCGAATGCGTTCGGCGAAGGTCCCGCCGTGCAACGCCAACTTCTCTCCGGTTATGTCGAGGGATTTCTGCAACGCGAGCATAACGGGCCCGAGCACCTCGAAGAACTGGTCACCACGCTGCGCAAGCTGTGCGGGCGCGACGATGAGACAGATCAACAAGCGATGAAAGAGGCCATCGAAGCGCTGTCGCGCGCAGCGGAACTGCGAGAACGGTACACTCCGGGACATGGCGAACAATGTGGCCACTATGCCGGGATCATCGCTCGCGGACTCAACCTGTCCGCACAAGAAGTGGAAGACATCACGCTCGCCGGCCGCGTGCATGACGTGGGCAAACTGTTCATCCCAGAGCGAATCCTGAACAAGGCGGGAGCGCTGACCGAGGATGAGTACGCGGTGGTCAGGACCCATCCCCAGGTCGGCGCGGATGTCTTACGCGCAATTCCTGAAATCGAGCGCGTTGCGCAGGCCATCGAATCCCATCATGAAGCCGTCGACGGCAGTGGCTATCCCTTAGGATTGAAGGGTGAGGTGATACCACTGTATGGCCGCATCCTCGCCGTCGCGGACGCCTATGCGAACATGACCAGCGACCGATCTTTTGCCCTCGCCAAAACCGATGAGCAAGCGATGGCGGAACTGGAAAAGCTGAGCGGCACTCGCTTCGATGGCATGATAGTCCGTGTCTTTGCCCGCCTGCTAAAGATGGACAGGCCTCGCGTCTAGGAAACGGAACCGAGCAGACACAAACTCCCCCCCTCTCTTCCAGCGGCTGAGGATCGCCTGCCGCATATCATGCTGGTGCTCGAAAGGACGTAAAATAAAGCGTGCAGAAGATCTGGGACAACGTGAATGCCGTGCCAAGTCGGGCGAGCCAGCCCTCGGCAAAGTTGTTTCCTGCGAGTCTGAAGATTGGGAATGTGGAGATCGCTCCCGCCACGGTGCTTGCTCCAATGGCCGGTGTCACCGACACCGTTTTCCGCCGCTTCATCAAGAGCCTCGGCGGATGCGGCCTTATCATGACCGAGTTCACTTCGGCCGACGGAGTCCTGCGCGACCAGCGCGTCCGCGGACGCTACCTGCACTTTTACGAAGATGAGCACCCGGTCTCAGCCCAGCTTTTCGGCAGCAGTCCGAACGTGTTGGCCGAGGCGGCGCGCCTGGTGGAAGACCTCGGCTTCGATCTAGTCGATCTGAACCTCGGCTGCCCGGCAAAAAAAGTTGTGAAGTGCAACGGCGGCTCCGGCCTGCTGCGCGATCTGCCGCTGATCGGCCAGATTTTCGAAGCCGTGCGCGCCGCCGTCAAAATTCCCTTCACCGTGAAATTCCGCGCCGGATGGAACGATGATGAAATCGTCTGCGTAGAACTGGCACGCATGGCCGAAGCTTGCGGCCTAGGCGCGGTTGCGCTGCACGCCCGCACGCGCGAACAAGGCTACAGCGGAAACGCGCGCTGGGAATGGATCGCCTCTGTGAAGCAGGCTGTCAAGATTCCCGTGATCGGCAACGGCGACATCCGCTCGCCGGAAGACGCCTGCGCCATCGTTGCCCAAACCGGCTGCGACGCGGTCATGATCGGCCGGATGGCCCCGGCAAATCCGTGGATCTTCCGCCAGATCGAGCAATATGTGAGCCGCACCACCGCTCGCGTAGGGGCGGACGCCCTCGTCTGCCCAGCGGAGCGAAGCTCCGCAGAAAACGTCGCCAGCAACAAGCCCTACGACGAACCTACCGAAGCCGACCGCTACCAGATGATCCGCACCTATTTTCAGATGCTGCTGGAAGAAGAAATGCCCGGAGCGGAAGGCAAGATGAAGCAGTTCGCATCGTGGTTCACGCACGGCGTGCCGGGAGGCGCGGCGCTCCGCAAGGCGATCTACGAGGCGAGGAGCGGGGCGGAAATTTTGGGGCGGGTGGAAACTTTCTTTGAAGCGAGGACCGCGGCGAGTACGTCCGTCCCTACGTGAGTTTTGCCAGACCTAACCTCCCCCGTTCTCCGCGTTCCACATATCCCCACGGCGTCTGGTCGTCGTGCGTAAACACGGTCAACCATCTCTCCGGGATCGCCCACGCGTAGTACTTCTTGCGGCTTTCAATGGTTTCGAGTGGGAACAGATCGAACGCCATCACCCAGGTCAAGTCGAGATGAGCTGAGGTCGGAATCAGATCGGAAATGTAGCACGCCTTCTTCTTTTCCTTGCCCCCGCCACTCTCGACGATCACCGCCTGCATATTCGCCGTGTGCCCGGGAAAAACTCTTACCGAGATGCCGGGCGTGATCTCCTGATCGCCGTTCAGTAGCACCATCTGGCCCGTCTCGATTAGCGGATCGTAGTTCGGGCTCATGTAGCTGACCGCGTCGCGCTCCAGTTGCAGGCGGCCATGCTCCCACTCTTGCTGCTGCACGAAATACTTGGCGTTCGGAAACGTCGCCACCACCTGATCGCCACGCCGCACCGTATTCCAGCCGCAGTGATCAAAATGCAGATGCGTGTTGATGACGATATCGATGTCTTCGGGCGCGACTCCAGCGGCGTGCAGATTGTCGAGCAACTTGGCTGGCTGTGTGTAGATCTGCACCAGTTTGTCAGGCAATTTGTTGCCGATGCCGGTTTCGATCAGGATATTTTTTTTGCCGGTGCGAACCAGCAGTGAATTCAGTCCTGCATCGAGCCGGTTCTGTTCGTCGGGCGCGGCCTTCTTCGACCACATGGTTTTTGGCACGACCCCGAAGAAGGCGCCGCCGTCGAGGAAGTAGGTTCCGTCGGAGACGACGGTGAGTTCGAAATCGCCGATGGTTGTACGATGCATAACACCAGCTTTCAGCCGTCAGTTCTCAGCTGTCAGTCAAATCATAGATTCGCCGACCGCCGAAAACTGAAAGCTGACGGCTGAGAGCTGAACGCTATTTCAACTCCTTGTTCCAGAAATCGTCCATCAGGTGGAACAGTTGTGTGCGCGTGCCCGTCCCGCCAATGCCGTGCGTTTTGCCCGGATACACCATCAGGCGGAACTGCTTCTGTGCCTTGATGAGCGCGTCGGTCATCTGGATCGTATTCTGGAAATGCACATTGTCGTCGCTGGTCCCGTGCACAAGCAACAGCGATCCGCGCAAATTTCCCGCGGCGCTGACAATCGAATCGTCATAGCCGCTGGGGTTATCTTTCGGCAGACTCATGTAGCGCTCGGTGTAAATCGAATCGTAGTTGCGGCAACTGGTGACGGGCGCCACCGAGATTCCCGCCTTGAAGCGGTCGGAGTGTGTGAGTGCGTAGAGCGTCATGGAACCACCGTTCGACCAACCCCAAATCGCCGTGCGACCGTGGTCGAGCTGCGGGAACCGCGCATACAACTGGTCGAGCGCCGTGAGTTGGTCTTTCAGTTCGACTCCTCCAAACTGCAGGAGAAGTGCGGCCGAGAATTTCTTGCCGCGGTTCGGAGTTCCACGATTATCGACCGAGAAAATCGCGAATCCTTCCCGTGCCAGAATCTGGTGAAACAGCGTGGTAGATCCGCCCCACGCATCCTGCACAGTTTGCCCCGCCGGACCACCATAGATGTAGACGATGAGCGGAATCTTCCGGCTCGGGTCCACATTGCGCGGCAGAATCAGATAGCCGTACAACACCGTGCCATCCTCGGCCTTGAATTCCAGAGGCTGCGGCGCGATCAAGCCGTAATCCGCCACGCTGCGACCCTCCCAGATTTTCCAGCAGGCGCCACCCGGCGCGCACAATGAAATCCGCGGCGGCGTGAGTGCCGCGGAATGCGTTTCTACAAGATGCCTGCCGTCGTCGGCAAAACTAGCGGTATAGCTGCCTTCTTCCGAGGAAATAGCTTCCATCCCCGAGCCGTCCAGCTTCACGGAAAAAAGCGTGTCCTGTCGCGGATCATCTTTATTGGCGGTGAAGAAAACCGTGCCTGAGGCTTCATCTACTCCGTTGATCGCGATTACTTCGTAGTCTCCACTTTCGAGCTGCCGTTCGAGTTTGGCATCGGCCGCCAGCGGGTCAGGAGCATTGAAACTGTAGAGATAAATATGAGTGTGGCCGTCGCGCCAACTGGTCCACAGAAAGCGGTCGCCAGTTTTCAGAATGCGAAAATCGTCGTTGACGTTGACCCATGTATTGGGCGCCGATTCCGTCAGCACTTTGCGCGACTTGCCCGACTTCGTGTCGATGAAATAAAGGTCCAGCACATCCTGCTTGCGATTCAAGATTTCAGCCCAGGCCCAGCCTTCGCGAATCCAGCCGAAGCGCGGCAAATATGTGTCATCGTCGTCGGTGAGTTTGATCCAGCGCATTTTGCCGCCGTTGCTGCCCACTACTCCCAGGCGCACGCTGGGATTCGGATCGCCCGCCTTGGGATATTTTTCCTCGTCAACGTGGGGATGCGTGGGTAGCCAGTCAGTAATGGGATAAGTCGGCACGCGGGTCTCATCCATTTGCAGAAAAAGAATTTCGCGGCCTTCTGGCGACCAGAAGAAGTTGCTGCGCACGGCCAGTTCTTCGGCGTAAACCCAGTCGACTTCGCCGTTCAGGATGTTGTCCTCTTTCTCGGTGTCACCATTGTTATCCTTGTCTTTGTCTTTATCCTTTTTCTTCTCTTTCTCCTCGCGCGTAAGCGGACGCTCGCCCGTCTCCTCTGAAACCGGATGCACATAGAGGTTGTGCTTGCGTACATACACGAGCCGCGTGCCGTCCGGCGAAAACTTTGGGTCTTCGCTCGGGTCGGGAGACGAGGTGAGCTGCACCGCCGTTCCCGTGTCGAGGCTGTAATACCACAATTGTCCCTGCGAATCGAAGAGCAGGTGTTTGGAATCGGGCGACCAGGTATAAGCGGCAACGTGATACCGCATCACGCGCTCTTTCTCGCGCTCGTCATGAATTTTGCTCGTTGGAGGAGCGAGTTGCGACAGTTTGGCTTCGCTGACCAGGATTTTCTTTTCGCCCGTCGTCGCGTCCGCATACCAGAGTTCGCCATGTTCGCCAGCGTCGTCGCGCTGCACGAAAGATACCTTGGTGCCGTCCGGACTCCACTTGATCGTCTCCGGGGCGCGGCCCGTAACTCCACCCTCCGCGAAAATCTGTTCAATCGTAAGTTGCTTGGCCGCCGGTGGCGCAGCATTCTGGGCGCGTCCGACGGAAAGCAAAACCAAGAGGTTGAGAGTGAAGACGAAGAAAAGTTTTTTCACGAATGCGCTCCAATTCTCAGCATGAGGTATGACCCGACATCGCGCTAGTGGTCAAAGTGAAAAGTGTACAACGTGGAAGGAGTTTGCGTCAGAAGGATTAGTCGCCCACCGTTACGCTCTCATATCCGTTCGCAGTCAAACCGCCAGAATGGCCTTCATTTCCGCACGCACGGGATGTTCTGCTTCATGTGCCGCAATCCGCGCCTCGTGTTCGAGCGTAAGTCCGATATCATCCAGCCCATGCAGCAGACAATGACGCGAGAATTCATCCATCGCAAATGTCGCGGCAAATCCTCGTCCGTCGTCGAGTCGCAAATTTTCGAGGTCGATAGTCATTTGGTAATTTTCGATCTCCTTCGCACAGCGCATGATTCCCGCCACCTGCTCATCGTTGAGCCGCACCGTCAGCAGTCCATTCTTCAGGCTGTTATTGGCGAAAATATCGGCGAACGACGATGCGATCACCACGTGGAAGCCAAAATCGGCCAGCGCCCAAACGGCATGTTCGCGTGAGGACCCGCAGCCGAAGTTTTTTCCTGCGACAAGGATCGAGGCCTTCGCGTAGCGCGGCTGGTCGAGCACAAAATCCTCGGTTATTTTGCGCGCGTCTCCGTCACCCGCAAACCGCCAGTCGTAGAAGAGGAATTCGCCAAATCCCGTGCGCTCGATGCGCTTCAAAAACTGCTTGGGGATAATCTGGTCGGTGTCGACATTCACTTTGTCGAGCGGGACAACGACGCCGGTGTGCTTGCGAAACGGTTGCATAATTTTCTT
Organism: uncultured Acidobacteriaceae bacterium; assembly: GCA_963785265.1. Taxonomy (GTDB): domain Bacteria; phylum Acidobacteriota; class Terriglobia; order Terriglobales; family Acidobacteriaceae; genus Acidiflorens. Next base: position 849,371 of record CAWAUN010000003.1, read on the forward strand.
CTCGGTTCAGTTAAATCGCCAATTCCTAATATCGGTAAAATGACCGGCAATCGCGGCTGCTGCCGCCATCATGGGGCTCACCAGGTGCGTACGTCCACCGCGCCCCTGCCGTCCCTCGAAATTGCGGTTGCTGGTTGATGCGCAGCGCTCTCCCGGCTGCAGGATGTCGGGATTCATGCCCAGGCACATCGAGCAACCCGACTCGCGCCATTCGAATCCTGCATCCAGAAAAATGCGGTGCAATCCTTCCTGTTCGGCTGCGCGCTTGATGGACTGCGACCCCGGCACCACCATGGCGCGAACTCTTGGATTTACGCGCTGCCCTTTCGCTACGCGCGCCGCCTCCCGCAGATCTTCAATGCGTGAGTTGGTGCACGATCCGATGAACACTCGATCCACAGCGATGTTTTCGATCGGAGTTCCGGGATCGAGCCCCATATAGGCGAGCGCCTGTTCAGCCGCGCGCCGGTCCGCTTCTTGCGCGAAACTCTTCAACTCGGGAACGCGCGCGTTCACGGCCACCACCATCCCAGGATTTGTTCCCCAGGTCACGAACGGCGGCAGGGATGACGCGTCAACCTCAACTATCCGATCGAATTTGGCTCCGGAATCAGTGGCCAGCGTTCGCCAATACGTAACTGCTGCTTCCCAGTCTTTTCCTTTGGGGGCAAAGCGCCGGCCGCTGGCGTATGCGAATGTTGTCTCATCGGGCGCAATCAGCCCCGCTCGTGCGCCCGCCTCGATGCTCATATTGCACAGCGTCATGCGCGCTTCCATCGACAACCCACGCACCGTATCGCCCGCATACTCGATCACATATCCAGTGGCACCGTCGGTTCCGATCCGTCCGATAATTCCGAGTGCCAGATCCTTAGATGTCACGCCTTCCGCCAGCTTTCCGCTCACGTGGATCTGCATCGTCTTTGGTTTTTTCTGCGGCAGGCATTGTGTGGCCAGCACGTGTTCCACTTCTGACGTTCCAATGCCAAACGCCAGCGATCCGAACGCGCCGTGGGTCGAGGTGTGACTGTCGCCGCAGACAATCGTCATCCCCGGAAGCGTGATACCCAGTTCCGGGCCGATGACGTGCACAATTCCCTGCTCGGCCGAGTCCATATCAAACAATGGAACGCCAAACTCGCGGCAATTTGTCTGCAGCGCTTCAATCTGCTTGGCCGCAATTGGGTCGGTAATCGGCAAACCCCGCGGAGTCGTCGGGATGTTGTGGTCGACCGTGGCCACCGTGCGCAGAGGCTGGCGCACCTTTCTTCCCGAGACGCGCAGACCGTCGAAGGCCTGCGGCGACGTCACTTCATGCACCAGGTGCAAATCGATATAGAGCAGCGCCGATTGCCCTTCCGGAGCGGCGACCACGTGGGCATCCCAAATCTTCTCAAATAGAGTACGAGGAGACATATCTCCAGCTTCGTCCCGAGGCAGCAGGGGGCTGTTCGATAGTCTATCAACGCAGCCACCTCGAAGTCCTTGTCCCGGCGCTTTTGGTAGTGGCTTACTTTGACGATGCGCCTCAAAAACCCTTAACCACGAAGGACACAAAGCGCCACGAAGGTCTTCAATTCTACTGCTTTTCCTTCGTGTACCTTCGTGCCCTTGGTGGAGGAAGTTTTAGCAAAATGACCACTGCCGCGCTTTTTTCACTCCGCGCTTAATAAACAATCCAGAGCTGCAAAGCCGCAACCATCTGCCAAGCTGAGATTGGCTTGACGGACGAGGATCATTCCCATCCCACGCGCAAACGTCGACCTTTCCGGTTATCATTCAATCAGCCGAGCAAGGAAAAACACTGCATGGTTAACGACAAACGCATTGCCGTCGTATTCCCCGCTTACAATGCGGAAAAGACGCTGGAAGCGACGGTTCGGGAATTGCCCGACCTGGTCGATATTCGCATTCTTGTCGACGACCACAGTTCCGATCGTACCCTCGAGATCGCGAAACAACTCGGCTTGCAGACCTTCGCTCATAACCGCAACTACGGCTATGGACGCAATCAGCAAACCTGCTATCGCGAAGCATTAGCCGCTGGCGCCGACGTAGTCATCATGGTGCATCCCGATTACCAGTACACGCCCCTGCTGGTGACCGCGATGGCGAGCATGGTTGCGTATGGCGTCTATGATGTGGTTCTCGGTTCCCGCATCATCGGCGGCACCGCGTTGCGCGGAGGCATGCCGCTTTATAAATACGTCGCCAACCGCCTGCTCACTGCTTTTGAGAACCTGTTCCTGCGCGTCAAGTTGTCGGAGTATCACACCGGTTATCGCGCTTTCAGCCGCGATGTACTCACTCGCTTGCCTTTGCGTGAGAACAGCGACGATTTCGTATTCGACAACCAAATGCTCGCCCAATGCGTCTATTTCGGCTTTCGCATTGGCGAAGTTTCCTGCCCCACCAAGTATTTCGAGGAAGCATCCTCCATTAATTTCCGCCGCAGCGTGCAATATGGCCTCGGAGTTCTCGCAACTACTCTGCAGTTCGCATTTCAGCGCGCCGGTATCGCCCGCAACCCCATCTTCAGCGAAAATGGAAAAACACTCGAGGCCGGTTCGGAACCGTACTACGAGGGAGGATTGCCCACCGCGTCCACACGACGGTGACAATTCCGTCAGCTGGCATAAAATTAGCTGGCATAAGATTAGAAAGAAGAGATCCCGATTCTGAGCAGACATTTGATGGCATCGAAACTAAACGGCAAACGGAGCCGAGCCGTGGTTCTGCTGAGCGGTGGCATGGATTCCTGCGTGTGTGCGGCGTTGGCGACACGCGACCACCAAGCCGCCGCCGTCCACGTCAGCTACGGACAGCGCACTGAACAGCGCGAAAGACGTGCCTTCGAAAGTATCTGCGACCGGCTCCAAATTCGCGACCGATTGCTGGTGCGCAATGAAGCGTTGCGCGCCATCGGCGGATCGGCCCTCACCGATTCCAGCATTGCCGTTCCCGAAACGCAGGCCATCGGCGCCGGCGTTCCGAACATTCCAGTCACCTATGTCCCGTTCCGTAACGCGCATTTTCTCGCCGTCGCCGTCAGTTGGGCTGAGGTGCTCGGAGCCGAAGAAATCTACATTGGAGCGGTTGAGCCTGACAGTTCCGGTTACCCCGATTGCCGTCCGGAGTATTATCGAGCGTTCAATGAAGTTGTAAAAACGGGCACGCGGGAAGGAACGATCCGGGTGGTGACACCGCTGATCGCGATGCGCAAGGCCGAGATTGTGACGCTTGGCCTTGAACTGGGTGCCCCATTCGATTTAACGTGGTCATGCTATCAGCGCGAGGATCGTGCTTGCGGGGTCTGCGACAGTTGTGTACTCCGCTTGCGCGCCTTTCGCGAAGTGAGCGCGGAAGATCCCATTCCCTACGAGGAACCCGCCGCTCGACTGAGCTAATTGGCGCTGTCATAAAAGGTCTTAAAAATTCAGATGCAATGCCGGGAGGCACAATCATGAGGAAATATTTCATCCTTCCCCTGCTGCTTGTTCTTGCCCTGGGGCTGATCGCTCCACTCGCGTTCGCGCAAATCACGGGCAGTGTGAAGGGAGTTTGCAAAGACGACGACGGCAAGCCAATCGCCGGAGCCGAGGTGGAGTGGCTTTCGACCGACACCGGCCACAAGTACACCCTGAAAACCAACAACAAGGGCGAATATTTCTCGCTCGGCATCAATCCTGGCCGCTACAACGTCACGCTGTACAAGGACGGTAAGCAACTCTTCTACTTCAAGGGCATTCCGGTGAGCGTGGACGAAACGACGCAGGACTTCGACTTGAAGAAGGAGCACTCAGCCGCAGCCGGACAGGGAATGACCGCCGAACAAGCCGCGAAGGTGAACGAGGCCAACTCAAAAGCCGCAGCGGAAAAGAAGACGGTGGGCACGCTGAACGAAAAGCTGAACGCCGCTAACGCGGCTTCCAATGCGGGAGATTACGAAACCGCGATCACCACCTTGACTGAAGCCAACCAGATCGACAGCACCCGAGATCTGATCTGGTTCAAACTGGCCGATGCCTATCGCATGTCGGCGCCCAAGCAAACTGATCCCAACGAAAAGCAAAAGCGCTTCGAGATGGCCGCAGCCGATTACCAGAAGGCCATCGACCTGCGCACCGCATCCGAAACCGCGCAGAAAGAGGCCGACAACAACCAGAAGTTGGCTGCCTACTATAACAATCTTGCCGAAGCTTATTCGAAGTCGGGCAAGATCGACGATGCTGTGACCAACTATAACAAGGCTGCAAGTCTGGATCCGGCGCACGCCGGATCGTACCTGTTCAATACCGGCGCAGTCCTAACCAACGCGGGCAAGGCGGACGAAGCGATCGCGGTATGGGACAAGGTCATTGCTGCCGATCCCACCAAAGCCGAAGCCTACTACCAAAAAGGCTTGAACTTGCTCGCCAAGATGACGGTCGGAAAGGATGGCAAGACAATCGCGCCTGAAGGTACGGCTGCGGCCTTCCAGAAGTATCTCGAGCTTGCTCCTACTGGTCGCTACGCGCAGAACGCCAAAGATCTTCTGGCTAGCATCGGAGCGCCTGTGGAAACGGGCTTCGGAAACAAGAAAAAAGCGAAGTAATTAAGGACATTTCAGTACTCAGTACCCAGTTGTCAACGCCCTTGGTTTTTCTGGGTACTGGGTACTGCCTTCGTCTGTAGTTACCTAGGTCTATGACCTACTTGTCCTTCGCTCTTCCTCGCATTCGCGCTACATTCATGGCATAGACTCCTCGTCCTGAAGATTCTCCCCTGTGGCGTCAATACTGATCATTATTGTTGGGAGCGCGTGGAATGGCGGCTACGGGGAATTCCCCGATTGCGATTGCCTTTGAGGGCATCAGCGGAACGGACTCGATCCCGACTCCGGTTCTGCTGGCCGGAATGTTGCGCACCTCGGAAAAAGTCAGCGACCTGATGTTTTCCCCCGGGCGTCCACCGCAGGTCGAAATTCACGGTCAACTTACCGCCGTAGAAATTCCGGGCAGCAAAAGCCTTTCGGCGGATGACACGCGACGAATCGCGGCCGATCTGATCGGCAACAATAAACAGGCGATCAACACGCTGCGCGAGCAGGGCTCGTGCGACGTCTCCTACGGATTGCCGGGAATGGCGCGATTCCGCGTCAACGTTTTTATTCAGCGCGGAAGTTGCGCGGTCGTGATGCGCGTCATTCCGACGGTCATTCCGACTTTCCAGTCGCTGCATCTTCCAGCGCAATTAGAAGAGGCCGCGCAAGTCCGCAACGGAATTATTCTGGTGACTGGCGGAACCGGATCGGGCAAGTCTTCTACACTGGCTGCTTTGATCGACCGCATCAACAGCCAGCATTGCTATCACGTTCTGACGGTCGAAGATCCCATCGAGTTCTTGCACAGGCACAAAAAATCAACCGTGCACCAGCGCGAGCTGCACAGCGACACGCCGACTTTTACCATGGCGCTGCAAGCGGCTCTGCGCCAGGCGCCGCACGTGATTATGGTGGGCGAAATCCGCGACCGGGAAACGCTGGAGATTCTTCTCGAAGCCTCCGAAAACGGGCATCTTGTGCTTTCCAGCATGCACACCGTCGATGCCTCGAAGACGGTGGAGCGCATTGTTGGTACGTTCCCAATGACGGAGCAGCAATCGGTGCGGGAACGGCTGGCCAAAACTTTTCGCTACATCATCGCGCAGAGGCTGATTCCGCGCACCGACGGCGGCGACCGCGTGCCGGTAGTGGAGATTTTGAAATCCAACTCGCGTACTCGCGATTGCGTCGAGCAAGGCGAGCGGCCGGGCCGCACGCTGCTGGATGCGATCAAGGCCAGCGGCAACGAAGGCATGCAGCACTTCGATGGGGAGATTGCGAAACTGGTCCGCTCTGGACTGGTGGATCTCGAAACCGGCCTTTGCTTCGCCAGCAATGCCACGGTGCTGGGCCAGGAACTGGCGCGGTAGGGGAGCTTTGCGCCCAAAATTTGGGGGTACCCCCCCTCCCTCCTGTTTCTCGCTAACGTGCAGATAAATCGATACTTAACTCCAAAGCATTCAAAGTAAAGGAGTTATGTCACGAACCGGAATTGTTACCCTTTAGAATCATAGGCTTAGATTTGCGCCGGTCGCGGACTCCTTGCAAATATTCATGTCAAATAACCCCATTTTACGGAAGATTGCGATGCCCTGCACACGCCATCCGCGTGGTGCGCCTGGGCGCACCTTGAGGTAGTTTCTCGCATATCGGCTGAGTTTGTCGGTGATTACCCTCACATCACTTTTGTGATGATTTCGTCAAATGGTAGCGGATGCATCCCGTCTCGAAAGGATCTTATCGCCTTTGTTCTCGTTTCGAAAACGCCAGAATGCATCGGATCCGTATGTGGAGGTGTCGTGAGAATGCCTTGCGGCGATCGTGGTTGTGGAAAGAGTGTAGGGGTCCTTCGACTCTGCATTGACTTCACTTCGTGAACTCAATGCTCCGCTCAGGATGACAGGGTTGGGTGGGGCGCGGTCGCCTAATCCGCTGCGCTCATGATCACAGGGTTGGGGAGTGGTGATTGCGCAGTGGTGGCTCGCTAAGAAGCGGGGGGGTATTATCCGTGCATGTCCTCCACTGCTTCCACGGCGGGAATTGTCAGCTTCGAACAGGCTCGGCGGCTGGTTGAGCAGCATGCGGCGGGCGTGTCTCCAGGAGAAGCGGAGACGGTGGAACTGCTGGCGGGGTTGGGGCGGGTGCTGGCGGAGGGAATCGTGGCGGATCGCGATTTTCCTCCTTTCGATCGGGCAACTCGCGATGGATATGCGGTGCGGGCGGCAGACTTGGCGCAGGTTCCGGCGCGGCTGGAAATAGTCGGCGAGGTGAAGGCTGGGAACTGGCCGGAGCCTTCAGCGTGCTCGGTTGGACACGGGCAGGCGGTGGGGATCATGACCGGGGCTCCGCTGCCGGCGGGGGCGGACGCGGTGGTGATGGTGGAACACACGGCGTTGGCGGCACAAGAGTTTCACCCTGACCCCGTACAAAATGCGACGTCGGGATGGGGCGCCCTCGGCGGAAAATTTGTTGACGTTCAGCGCGGCGTTGGCGTCGGCGAGAATTTTGTTCCTCGAGGGATGGAAGCACGCGCGGGACAACTGCTGCTTGATCGCGGACGGCGCTTGGATCACGCGGCGATCGCCATTGCGGCGTCGGTGGGCAAGAGCCGCGTGCAGGTTTTCCGGAAGCCGCGCGTGGCCGTGCTTTCGACCGGCGACGAAGTGGTGGAGATTGATGCGACGCCGGGGCCGGCCCAGATTCGGAATTCGAATTCGTATTCGCTGGCGGCGCAGGTTTGCGATGCGGGAGGGGAGGCGGTGCGTCTTGAGATCGCTCCGGATGAGCGGGCGCGGCTTCGCGTTCTGATCGAGGAGGGATTGCAATGCGATCTTTTGTTGCTGACGGGCGGCGTCTCCATGGGGAAGTACGATCTGGTGGAGCAGGTGCTTGGGGAATTGAAGGCGGAGTTTTATTTTACGGGAGCGGAGATTCAACCGGGGAGGCCGGTGGTGTTTGGCTCGTGCGGAGCGGGCGCCGTCGCCCGCTCCGGAAGCAAGGACGGTGCCGGCACACGGGCGGGGGCGCCCGAGCCACACAAGAAATATTACTTCGGGCTGCCGGGGAATCCGGCGTCTACCATGGTGACTTTCGAGCTGTTTGCCCGGCCTATGATTGAGGCTTTGTCGGGGATGACGGCGCGGCGGCTGATCTTTCTTCGAGCGCGGCTGAAATCGGAAATCCGGACCAAGACTGGCTTGACGAGATTTCTTCCGGCTGTGCTTTCGGGAGAGTTTGAAAATGCCGAAGTGGAACTGGCGCGCTGGCAAGGCTCGGGAGATATTGCTGCGCTGGCTCGGGCGAATTGTTATGTAGTGATTCCTCCGGACCGCGAGCGCATCGAGGCAGGGGAGTGGGTGGCGTTGTTGATGCGGTAGCAGGCCGCAGGGAGATTTCTAGCGTAGGGACGGCCGGCTAGCCGAACGCAACTCGGCTGCCACTTCAGAATCTGCCCGCGCTAAGCTCGGCGGATACGATAACCTGTTGATGATGGCGAAGAAACCTTCCCAGCTTTCTCACTACGATGCGCGGGGCCAGGCTCAGATGGTGGACGTGTCGGCCAAGGCGCGAACGGCGCGCGAGGCGGAGGCTTCCGCCTTCGTTCTCATGAGTCCCGAAGTCCTGCGGGCGCTGCCGAAGAATCCGAAAGGCGACCCGCTGGAAGTGGCGCGCACGGCGGGAATCATGGCGGCAAAGCGAACGGCGGAGTTGATTCCGATGTGCCATCCGGTGCCGCTGTCGCACATTGCTGTGACTCTACGCGTGTGCGAGAATGGCGTTTCTGTTGCCACAAAAGTGAAGACCACCGGCGAGACAGGCGTGGAGATGGAAGCGCTGGTCGCGGCCGGCGTGGCGGCGCTCACTGTCTACGACATGTGCAAGGCGCTCGATAAGGGAATTGAAATTCGGGACGTGATGCTGGAGCGCAAGTCGGGCGGCAAGAGCGGCGAGTATCGGAGGAGCGGGAAGCGCAAGTAACTGGCGCAAGTAAATATGGCGAGCAACGTCAAAATCCTGCTGGTGGACGACAACCCGATGGTGCTGGGCATGCTACAGCACGCGCTCTCGGCGCTGGGCGAAGTGACGGTCGCGACCGACGCCGCCGATGCGCTGTTGAAGGCGGTCGACGATCTGCCGGATGTGCTGATCAGCGACTATCGCATGCCGGGCATGGATGGGCGGCAGTTGCTGGAAAAACTGAAAAGCAGGCCGGCGACGGCAGGGATTGCGGTGATCCTGATGGCCAGTAAAGCCGATATCAGCGAACGATTGTCGATGCAGGATCCGATTGAAGACTATCTGGAAAAACCATTTTTTCTGAAAGATGCAACCCACAAAATCAAGCGCGTGGTGGACCGGATCGCGCTCGAAAAGATGAGCAAGGCAGCATCGACCGACGGCGTGTTGCGCGGCAGTTTGTCGCAGATGAACGTGATCGACCTGGTGCAATCGCTGGAGATGGGAAGGAAGAGTTGTTCGCTCACCATGACCGACGGCAATAATAACGAAAGATGCGAGATTTATTTCAGCCAGGGGCAGGCGAAACACGCTGCTTATGGTGCGATTACGGGGGACGAAGCAGTTTTCAAAGTGCTGCGCTGGACGGATGGGAACTTCCAGATTGATTTCAACGGCAAGTCATCGCAGGAAACGACGACGCTGAATACGCAGGGCTTGCTGATGGAAGGATTGCGGCAATTGGACGAAGCGCAGCGCGACGCCGCGGCTGAGGGTGAAGATGTCCTGCTCGACACCTGAGGTTTCGTTGGAGAGCAGGACGGCGGCAGTATTGACGGTTAGCGATTCGTGTGCGCGCGGCGAAAAAGTGGATCTCTCCGGTCCGGCGGTGGCGGAACTTCTCGGGCAACATGATTTTCAGGTGGTGGCGCGTGGCCTGGTGGCCGACGAGCGCGCCGCGATTCAAGAAAAATTGATTGAGCTGTGCCGGTCGGCTCGGCTGGTGGTGACTACGGGCGGGACGGGGATTGCTCCGCGCGACGTGACGCCGGAAGCTACGGTGGCAGTTTGCGATCGAATGGTGGACGGGATCGCGGAGCAGATGCGATTGCAGGGGGCGAAGAAGACGCGCTTCGCCGCGTTGAGCCGAGGGATGTGCGGGGTCCGCGGAAATAGCTTGATTCTGAATCTGCCAGGAAGTCCGACGGGCGCGGTGGAATCGCTGGAGGCAGTGATCGATTTGTTGCCGCACGCGCTGGAGTTGATTGCGGGAAAGACGGCGCATGAAGGTCGATAGTCGATGGTCGATGGTCGATAGCGAACCATTTCTTGCGAACAGTGGAAGCGAACCGGGCCTTGGCTTAACGACGAACGACCAACGACTATCGACTATCGACCAACGACCGCTCTCCGCTTCTCGCGTAAACTAATCTCACTCACTTGAATAAGCTCAAACATTTTGTCCACGCGTACGGGGAGTGGATCAAGCACGTGCTCGCGCCTCTCGGGCCGTGGGGGATGCTGGCGTTTGCGGCGGTGGATGGGGCATTTCTGGGCATGCCGCTCGATGCGATTTTCGTGGGCTACGTTTACAACGACCGCTCGCGATTTCTGTTGTATGTAGTGCTGGCTTCGGCCGGGTCGGCGCTGGGCAGCATCGTTCTCTACGTCATCGGGTATACGGGGGGCGAGGTGCTGCTGCGCAAGCGGCTTTCACCGGAGCGCTTCGAGAAGATTCACGAATCTTTCGATCATCATGAATTCTGGGCGCTGATGTTTCCGGCAATGTTGCCGCCGCCGGCGCCTTTCAAGATCTTTGTGCTGGCGGCGTCGGCGTTTGAGATGAACTTCGGGCACTTTCTGCTGGCGATTTTTGTGGGCCGGTTTGTGCGGTTTCTGATTGAGGCGCTGCTGACGCTGTGGTTTGGTCCGCAGATTGTCGCGATGACGGTGAACCTTTTTGCACACCACTTCCTGTGGATTCTGGCGGGCGTAGGGGGGTTGCTGGTGGGCTGGCCGATGTGGCGGCGCACTAAGCGGAGCCGAGCCGCGCTCGCCTTAGACGAAGACGGCCGAGGGCGACCGTCCCTACACGATCCAACCTAGGCGGCTGCCGTGCCTTGAGGCTTATGGGCGGATCGGGCTAACGCCCCGGCTAATGCTGGCAATCCGAATGCGAGTGCAGTGAAGAGCATGTCCCCGGCCAAGGCATGGCGGAAAAACGGCACGCCGGCAGCGTAGCAGGTCATCAGACCCGACATTGTTTTTGGATACATGTTCCACGCGGCCCAGACAGCAAAATTACTGACGATGAAGAACGAGACGGAACTGGCGAGCGCAGCTCCGCCAACCCGGAGCCACGCCGCGGTTTCGCGAAGATCGATTCCGCGCAGAGCTGTCCCCAGCCACAAGATCGCCGCATACCACGCCCAGGTTACGAAGTGGTCCCAGCTGAATGGGTAGGCGTACACGAATTTGTCGAGGATGACGTCCGAGGCCGCGAGCAGCACCAACGGCACCCAGAGCTGGTTTCTGGAGCCGCGCGCGCCAAAATAGAGCAGCGCCGCCGCGACTGGAGTGAGATTCCAGGGATGCGGCATGAACGGCATCCTCGCCAGGACCGCAAAAATAACAAATAGGTAAGCCAGCATGATTCACCTCGTTGACGTCAATTAGGATTGTTGCGCGAGCCGATGCCGCCGGTCAAGGGCAAGACAACAATGGAGCGACGGGCGTCTCGCCCGTCCAGCCGTGAACACCCGGCCCCCGGCAAGTTACTTCGTGTCCCTGCTCCTCATTCCGAAACGTTCGTCGACTATCTGCAGATCGCGGGTCAAGATCACTTCTGCCCCAAGAGTGCCGCGGGCGTCGTGACCGGGATAATCGTAGCGGAGATCGCGGAAGTGGACTACGTAGGCGGCGCGAGCATTCTCGGAGGTAGGGTTCGCCAGCTCTTCGGTTTCAGTCACGGGATACTGCGCCCAACTTAGATACACGCGGCCCAGGTACGTTTTCTTGGCGGCTAGAGTGACGGGCGTTTCTTCGGGCTTGTATTGAACCCGCATCTGGCCTTCGGGATCGACTTCGGGAGACATCGAATTGAAATTCAGCGAATCGACATCCATGGTGGCAAAGAAGTTTGTGGTCTCGACGACTCCATACCAGCGGAAGGGATTGACCCAGTACGGATACGCGGAAACCCGGATAGCGTCGACACCCTGGTAGCTGCGCGCCTGGAGCGCGGCTATGGCGCGGCGATGCTCGTAGTCGCGCAGTCCCCAATAAGCTACGACCGCCAGGAGAGCGATCGTAGCGGCCAGCCTTCCCGCCGGCTTGCCTTTGCTACGGGCGCCAATCTCTTCATTGATAAGCGAAAACAATGCGGGAGTGATCAAGCCTAGCGTTAGAACGATCAGCAGGACCGGTTCGACGATGAAAACGATATCCCAGGAAATCCATCGCTCAGAAAATGGCCAGAAGGGGCGCACTCCGTAAGCAGTTGTGTAGTCGAGCAGAATGTGACTGATACCGGCGAGGCAGGCATAGGCGAAGAGCACTCCCCACCGTGGAGGCAGATTTGGATTGCGCGTCTTGCGGCCTCGCAAGCGCCAGACTAGATAGATGAAGACTACGACTGCGGCCGCCACCAGCGGCACTCCGAGGAACGAATGAGTGAAGCCGCGATGGTGGTTCAAGCCGAAGGCGGAGCCTCCGAAACGGCTGAGGACATCGAGATCGGGAGCCTCGGCAGCCAGCGTCAACGTCGCGGTGGCGAGGGCCGTTTTGCGGTTGAGGCCGGCTCGGCCTATGGCGGCGCCGAATAGGAAGTGCGTTACGGGTTCCACGGGCTCTCCTGCTTGAAATTATTCCAAGCCGGGTATGGATGGAGCGACGGACGTCTCGCCCGTCCCCAGGCAAGCAATGCATTCATGCCGGTACTACCAGCGATAAGGCATCGGCCTGCATCGTCATGCGCGCGGGCAAGCGGCCTATGAGTTCGCCGTCGGCCTCGACGTAGACTCGATTGTCGGCGTGGCCGGGATCATGACCATCGCTCTTTTCCGGCAAGCGACAGACAACCTCCGAACAACTGACCAGATCGATGCCGTTGATATCCCATTGGCGGCCTAACAGCGCACCGGCCACATACTGGATGTAGGCGTTGCGGCTGGCGGTGCGGCACATCACGGTGCGCAGATCGTCGCGGTCAAGAGACGCTCCGGGAACCAGTTCGCGCAGAACGTTGCCGAAAAAGCGGATTCTTACGGCCATGAGTTCAGTCAGAACGGCTCGTTGGCGCTGGCCGTTTCCGTTGGCATACTCGACCTCAAACTTCCTCATACGATGAGTGGCCCACAACTGCCACGCCTTCAGGTAATAGCCGGCCATGCCCGACTGCTGCTTGAGTTCGGCGGTTAGTTTGTAAAATAGGTGGGCATCCACTCCGACTCCGGCGGCGACGGTAAAGTAGCGCGCGCCAGATTGCCCAGAGAAACTCTCATACTCAACTCGGCCGAGAGCAATGCGTCGAACCCTGCCGGCGACCGCGATCCTGGCGGCGGCGCTCGGCCGGGCCGGGATTCCGAGATCGTGGGCGAGAGCGTTGGCGGTGCCGAAGGGGAGAATGGCGAGCGCGACGGGCGTTCCCGCTAACGCCTGAATGACATCGTGAATCGTGCCATCTCCGCCGCAGGCAAAGACGGTGTCACTGCCGGCGGCTACAGCGCAGCGGGCGTTGTCAGTCGCTTCCTGGCTGGAACGGCAAACGGTGAGTTCGGTGTGCACGCCGGCAGACTGAATGATGCCAATGGCGTGGTTCAGTTCCGCGTCGCGCTTTTTTCCGCGGCGGCCAGAGTTGGGATTGAACAGGATCGTGGCTTTGTTCATGCGTCGGCTGGTTTCTGTTTCGAGTCTGCGTCGAGTTCCGGTTTCGGTTTCGCTTTCAGTTTAACGCACACCCCACTCCCACATCCCAAACGTCGCTTTTTGTGGGATCGGGTGTCCAGCCTGACGGGCCAGCATGGCGATCTGTCCGCGGTGGTGAGCGTCGTGCGCGACCAAATAAGCGAAGAATCCGGCTACGTCGGGGCGAAATCCTTTGATGCGGCCGTCGGTTTCGAGGGCCGATTGGAGAACTTCGCGGAGCGCAGAGCGGCTTGCGTCGAGAGCATTCTTCGCCTGGGCAGGCGTGACGGTGAAGCGGTCGAGTTGCTCGGGGATTTTTCCCTTTGTCGCCTTCAACCACATGACGCGAACGTTGTGCATATGGGCAACCACGCCGGCCACGTCGCGGCCTTTTTTCCTAGGAGGCTCGGCGCGCCACGCGTCGGCGGGCAGATTCTCAAGGAGGTAATGGTTGATGCGGTCGTTGGTGTCAAAGGCGGAAAGCAGAGCCTCAGCGAGAACGAAAGGCGCGGCGGATTTTTTTGGCATGGCGATCGTTGGGAGTGAGAGACTCCCGGTGCGATAGGTTAGCAGGCGATTGCCTTGGCGGCAAAGTTCGCGTAATGGCGACGGGGCCGAATGGTTGTCTGCATCAACTCTTTCGGCGTTAAACTCGAAACATGGCTGAGATGGGACGAATTCTGGTGGTGCTTGGCATTGCCCTGGTGGTGATTGGGGGCATTGTCATGCTGCTCGGGCGGACGGGCCCGCCGCTCGGGCGGTTGCCGGGAGACATCATCTATCGTGGGAAGAACACAACGTTCTATTTTCCTCTAGCGACTTCGATTGTGCTGAGTGTGGTGCTGTCGGCGATCCTGTTTCTCCTAAGCCGTTTCAAGCGGTAGAGTGAGTGATATCGAGCTAAGTCTTTGATTTATAAATGTCTTACAGTAAGTCCTTATTATTCAAAGACCTGGCTCTTGCTCAACCGCTAAATCTTTGACTTTAAAAGACCGGTACTCAGGGGGTCTCGCACAATGCGCCTCGTGAAGCATCTCTCCCAACACAAGGTAAACTGATCTTCACCGTGTAATCCTCACGGCCTGACTTTCATGGAAATGTCCGACCAACTCGGATTCCAGTTTCGCGCGCCGGAGCGACATATCTGGACAGTGCGAGCTTTGGTTTCTGCCGTGCGATCGCTGGTCGAGCGGCAGTATTCGGATTGCTGGGTGGAAGGGGAAATTTCTAATCTGCGCATTCCGGATTCTGGGCATTTGTACTTCACTCTGAAGGAAGAAGCGGCGCAGATTCGGGTAGTGATGTTCCGGTCTTCGGCTAAGCTGCTGCGGTTTCGGCCGGAGAATGGATTGCATGTCACGGTGCGCGGTCGCATCACCGTGTATGAAGATCGCGGGGAACTGCAGATTTCCGCGGAATTCATGGAGCCGAAGGGCGCGGGCGCCTTGCAGTTGGCGTTTGAACAACTGAAGGCGCGATTGCAGGCGGAAGGATTGTTCGAGGCTTCGCGAAAGAAGGCGATTCCGCCATTGCCGCAACGAATTGGCATCATCACGTCTCCGCAGGGAGCCGCGCTGCGAGATATTCTGAATATTCTCGCTCGGCGGCATCATTCCGCGAATGTGCTGATCTATCCGGCGCAAGTGCAGGGAGATTCTGCGCCGGGCGAGGTGATGGCGGGACTTCGACACTTTCATCAGGAACTGCGCCGCAAGGGAGCGGTCGAAGTCATCATCATTGCTCGCGGCGGAGGCTCGGCTGAGGACTTGGCTTGTTTCAATCATGAAGGGCTGGCTCGCGCGGTTGCGGAGTCGAAGATTCCCGTGATTTCGGCGATTGGGCATGAGACCGATTTCACGATCGTCGATTTTGTCGCCGATCTGCGGGCGCCTACGCCATCCGCGGCGGCGGAACTGGTGATCCGGTCGCGACAGGAGATCGAAGCGCAGGCGGAGGATTTGTACCGTCGACTGGAGCGCGCCGTGCGCTATCGCCTGTTGATGGCGCGTCAGGAATTGAACCAGCGCGCGCAGCAGGGAGCTTTTGCGCGCATGATGGACGGCATCCACCGGAGGCAGCAGAGGCTGGATGAACAGGGCTTCCGGCTGGAGAGAGCGGAACACCAATTGTTGGAGCGCTGCCATCGGCGCGTGGAGAATGCTTCGGCGGCGGTCCGGCACTATGACGCGCGACGGCGCCTGGCTGCGGTGCGGCAAGGACTGGAGGCTCAGGTTGCGAACCTGAGCGCAGCCGCGCACAGGAGATTGCTGGAGATCCGCGGGACGCTGGATCGGGTGACCGCTAGCCTAGAGGCGCTTTCGCCGGTGGCGATTCTGAATCGGGGATATGCGTTGGTGTTCGACGCGAAAGGGCAACTGGTGAAAGATGCGACGCGACTCGAGGTTGGGGAAGAGTTGTCGGCGCGCCTGGCTCGGGGACGGGTTCGCGCCCGCGTGACGGCGACTGAGCGCGGCGAGCCATAATACGGCAAGCAGGGATCGGGCGAACCTTATTCAACGAACTGCATTCGACGACCTGATTCAACCAACTTCAATCGTCGCGCTGCATTAGAATGAGGGCAATTCAACTTTTAGCGTGAGGCTGTCGTGACGCTGTCGACGATCTGGTCGCACATCTCCGTCATTTCGATCATCGACATCTTGCTGGTCGCGTTCCTGATCTACCAGCTTCTGATGCTGGTGCGGGGCACGCGGGCGGCGCCGATGCTGGTGGGAGTGGCGACGTTGGGTTTGGCTTTCTATTTCGCGCATCTGGGCGAATTGCGCACGCTGAACTGGCTGCTCAGCACGCTGTTACCGTATGTGGTGTTTGCGCTGATCGTTGTTTTTCAGTCGGAGATACGGCACGCGCTGGCCAATCTCGGCAGCCGTATTTCGCTGATGCGGTCTTCGAGTTCGGTGGCCGACGTGTACGACGATATTGTTTTGGCGGCCAATCTCTTTTCGCAAAATCAGACGGGCGCGCTGATCGTGATCGAGCGCGAGATTGGACTGCGCACCTACATCGAGAGCGGAGTGGCGCTCGATGCCAGGCTGTCGTACGACCTGTTGGCGACAATATTTCGTCCGAGCGCGCCGCTGCACGACGGCGCCGTGATCGTACAGCGGGACCGGGTTGCGGCAGCTGCTTGCTTCCTGCCGCTCTCGATGAACCCGGTGCTCTCGATTCAACTGGGAACGCGGCATCGGGCGGCGATCGGGATTACGGAAGAAACCGACGCGGTCGCCGTAGTCATTTCGGAAGAAACGGGAACGATCAGCGTGGCGGTAGCGGGGAACATTGAGCGTGAGTTGACAGTGGAGCGACTGCGGGAGCGGCTGGGCAATCTGTTGCACCGTTATGCTCCGGCGCCCAGTCTGCCGAGTGGGGTAGAGGAAAACTTCATCGAAGAGGAGCCACCCAGTTCACATCTCACCCGCAGGCAGGATTCCGGAAGGGATGATTGATGGCGAGCTTTGACGAGCGCCGCGTTTCTCCACGCAGTTTCTTCCAGCGCATCTTTGTTCACAACATCGGGCTTAAGCTGGTTTCGCTGTTGCTCGCGATCGGTCTGTGGTTGGCGGTGGCGCACGATCCCATTGCCGAAGTCGAAATGAATATTCCGATTGAGTTCCACAATCTTCCCGACACGCTGGAGATCGATTCCGCCAACTACACCGAAGCGCAGGTGCGGGTGCGGGGACCGGAGCGCGGGATTCATCGTCTGCAGACTGGCGATGTGCGAGCGGATATCGACTTGGCCAACGTTCGGACGGGGGAACAGACTTTCGATTTGACGGCCCGGCACGTGCATGTGCCGCAGGATCTCGAAGTGGTGCAGATCATTCCGGGACAGTTTCACCTATCCTTCGATAAGCGAGCGAGTCGCATGGTCGAGGTGCGACCTCGTGTAACCGGGAATTTCGCGAGCGGCATGCGGGTGGCGCAGGTGATCGCCGATCCTTCGCAAGTCATGATCATGGGGCCGCAACGCCGGGTCGAAGCGGTGGACGCGGCCACCACAGATCCAGTGGACGTTAGCGGAGCCATGACGCGAGCTTCTTTTGTGACGCAAGCTTATGTACCAGACCCACTGATCCAGGTTGTACACTCCACTCCGATCCGCGTGACGGTTATCATGGAAGGTTTGGGAGATCAGAAAAAGTAGGACAGTCGTTGGTCGATAGTCGATAGTCGTTCGCGAATTCTTAATGGACGATGTCGTGCAGCCCAACGACCAACGACCGATTCATGATGCAATCCAGACAACTTTTCGGCACCGACGGGATTCGTGGCGTGGCGGGCGAATTTCCGTTGACAGATGACAGCGTTTATTGGATCGGGCGGGCGCTGGGGCACGATCTGATGCGCGGGAATGCCAAAGCGCGGGTGGTGATTGGACAGGACACACGCGTCTCCAGTGGCTGGATTGCCGACCGGTTTCTGCGAGGGCTGGCATCGGTGGGCGTGGAAACGCGAAGCGCAGGCGTGATTACCACGCCTGGCGTGGCGTTCCTGGCGCGGTCGCAAGGGTTCGATGCTGGGGTGGTGATTTCGGCTTCACACAATCCCTGGACCGATAACGGCATCAAGATTTTCTCCGGCGACGGCTACAAACTGCCGGACGGGCGCGAACTGGCGATTGAAAAAGAGATTTTCGCGCTGCTGCAGACGGAAGCCGTGGCGTCGGCGGATTCCGGGCCTGAGGCTTCAAGCCTTCCGGGAGAGGAAAGTTTACGCCAGGCTTACGTCCGGTGGCTTGCTGGCAGTGTTTCGCCGGAATTGGACTTGAGTCGATTACGTGTGGTGGTCGATTGCGCCAACGGTGCGGCGACGGCGGAGGCTCCGGAATTGTTCGGGTCACTCAAGATCAATGCGACCTTTCTGCACTGCTCCCCGGACGGACAAAACATCAACGAGAATTGCGGCGCGCTGCATCCGGAGATGGTGGCGCGCTATGTCTACGAGAATGCTCTGGATAATCAAGGACGCTTCGACATGGGCATCACTTTCGACGGCGACGCCGACCGCGCACTCTTTTGCGACGCCGACGGACGAGTGGTCAATGGCGATGCGGTGCTGTTGCTGGTGGCGCGCGACATGCAGTCTCGAGGCGTACTCGCGAAGGACACCGTGGTGTCGACGACGATGTCGAACATGGGATTGGAGTTAGCGCTCAAGCGATCTGGCATTCGCATGTTGCGTGCCAACGTCGGCGATAAGTATGTGCTCGAAGAGATGCAACGCGTGGGAGCAACGCTGGGCGGCGAACAGTCGGGTCACATACTGTTTCGCGATGGGGATGCGACCACGGGAGACGGACTGCTGACCGCGTTGCGCGTGATGGAGGTCATGGTGCGAACGGGCAAGACACTGGCCGATCTGGTGGGCGATCTGAAGGTGTTTCCGCAGACGATCCGGAATGTGCGGGTGCGGGTGAAGACTCCTTTTGCGCAGATTCCGGCGGTGCAATCGGCGATTGCCGCGGCTGAGCGAGAACTGGGCGGCAATGGGCGAGTGGTGGTGCGTTACTCCGGCACCGAAGCGCTGGCGCGGGTGATGATCGAGGCGGAGTCGAAGGAGCAGATGGATCGGCTGGCGGACGCGATCGTCGGGGCGATCCGGTCGGCGCTGGGGGTGTAAACCTCATACAGAGTCTTCTCAAATCAGATTCTTTCCAATCAACTTCTTTCCAATTGACTACTGAGGCGTAGCCACGTCCATTTGTACGGGCTGGTTATCTTGTGTGGTGGGGCTATTGAGTCGAGAATAAGAATCGGTTCAGAGTTCAACGGCTTAGAAAAGGTTCATGAGAATTCTTATTGTGGAAGACGATGCGGCGCTGGCCAGCTTTATCCGAAAGGGGCTGGAAGCAGAGCATCACGCGGTGGATGTGGCTAACGATGGGAACCATGGCCGCTCCATGGCAATGGAACTCGATTACGATCTGGTGGTGCTTGACCTGAACCTGCCGGGGATGGACGGGCTGACGGTTCTGAAAAATTTGCGGCAGCGGAAAGCGAACCTGCCGGTAATGATTCTTACCGCGCGCAGCCGGGTCGAAGACCGTGTGCAGTGCCTGGATTCGGGCGCAGACGACTATCTGGTAAAACCTTTTTCGTATCTTGAACTGTCGGCGCGGGCGCGGGCGCTATTGCGGCGCAGCCATTTGCCGTCCGAATCGGTGCTCACGGTGCGTGATCTTTGCCTGGACCGGGTGGAACGCAAAGTGGAGCGCGCTGGGCGGCAGATTGAATTGACCACCAAAGAGTTCGCACTGCTCGAATACCTGATGCGCAATGCCGGACGGCGGCTGACGCGGGCGATGATTATCGAACATGTTTGGAACCTGACTTTTGATTCCACTACGAACGTGGTGGATGTTTACATCAACTATTTGCGCCGCAAAGTGGACGATGGTTTCACACCATCCTTGATTCACACGGTGCGGGGAGTGGGGTATCAGATGAGTCCGGAAGGGACTTCGGCATGAGTACGAGTTCACAGTCTTTGTCGAAGCTGGCGCAAGGCCCGGATGTTCTCTGCGAATTGCTGCACTCGTTAAGCCAGCCGCTCACTAGTTTGCGCTGTTCGCTCGAACTCTCGCTCGAACTTTCTCCAGAGGAAGTCGAAGAGCAGCAGAGTGTTTCGGTGGCCTTGCAGCAGACAGAAAAAGTTATCGGAATGATTCAGTTGATGCGGGAGTATCTCGACGCCGAGCAGCCGGGGCTGGAAACCTGCCGGGTCGCGCTGGCGCCGGTCTTGCGGAGTGTGATTGGAGAACTGTCATCAATCGCGGCGGTGCGCGATATCCAGTTGCACCTGGCGGGCACATGTACGGCTAAGCTGCCGGTGCAGGAGGCGCGGTTACGGCTGGCGTTGCAGTATCTGATTGGAGCGTTGATTGAAGCGCAACCGGCGGGCGGTAAGGTGATGCTGCTGTTGGGAGAGGGTCCAGCGGGCACGGTGCTGCGGGCTGCGGGCGCAAGCAAATTTCGCGAGAGCCAATTTGGTGAGATGGACGGATGCGATCGGGAACAGCGTTTGACGAACCCGCTGACTCGGCGCCATGCGACCGAGAAAACATCGACATCAACGTTGCGTAGGGTGAGGCTGGCCATCGCCAGTCGAGTACTCGAAGCCGCTGGAGCGTCGCTGGTGTTCGGCGACGCCGGTCATCCTGCCGTCGAACCTCTCGGATTCATTGTTCGCATTCCGCGCCGAGTTGCGCCTCTTGCCTGACCAATTCCGGCGGGGGCCAAGCTGATGTGTTGCCGTTGTCGGCGATCCGCTGGCGAACGTCGAGATTCATCGAAGGGAGTGATGACCCACGCACTGCGGAGCCTCGCTCCGCTGGGCGGGTCCTGAGGGAAGCCGAAGGAGGGCGTCCGTCCCTAGTGAGTCTTACTGGTGCGCGTGCGGACTTTGCGCCGGATTCTTGCTGGGAGCGGGCGGAGCTTTGGCGATCTTTACGTCGAAGCTCACCGGCAGTTGTTTGGGAGGATAGCAGGCCGAGTTGTCGCAGGCTTGGTATTTCAGAGTTCCGCGGACGACATATTTGCCGGGTTGCACGGAGTGCAGTGGACGCACTAGCACATCCACTTTGAAGTCTCCGGTGTAGACATTGAGCTTCTCATCGGGAGCGAAGGCAAAACTCATGTCCTGGCCCTCGGGATAGGTGGTTTTGCCGATGACGATGTCGGTGGTGGCGTCAACCTTGAGCACGGTCGGAATCAGGAACTCAGCCTTCGGCTGATTGGAATTGATGTGGTATCCATTGGCCACCCGGAATAAGAGAGAGACTGTTGCCGCTTTGCCCTGCACAGCGGTTACGACCGGAGCGGGGGCCATCTTCACGGCCGGGCCTTGCGGGCCCATGTTGTCCTGCGCCCACGCCCAAGTGGAGAGCAGCAGAAGCGCGCTCGCGAGGAGAATTTTCATTGGCTCTAAGAGTACCCCAGCTTCGGGTGCAGCTCGTAGTTACTTCTGAGCCTGTACTGCCTGGCCTTGGCTCATGGCCTTCTTGATGTGGTCGACGAAAACGCTGCGGCTCTGCAAGCCAAATTCACGGGCGATCAGCTTGCCGTCGCGATCCAGAAAAAACGTGGTTGGCAGCACGCTGACGCCGCCATAGCTGTCCGCAACGGAGTCCTTGCCGATCAGGATGGGATAGTTGACTCCCATTTCCTTGGCGAACTTGGCAATGTCTGCGGTGCTGGCGTCATCCATCGCTACGCCGATAATCTGGAATCCCTGGGGGCCGTATTCTTTTTGCAGTTCGACAAACCAGGGCATTTCGACCTTGCAGGGGCCGCAATAGGTCGCCCAGAAATTGAGGAGGACGGCTTTGCCGCGAAGGTCGGAAAGCTTGAGGTTCTTGCCGTCGAGAGCCGGCAGTTCGAAGTCGGGGGCCAAATTGCCAATGAGTTGTCCGTTGGCTGGCGCGTTCGCGCGGCGGCTGCGAGTCAGGTGAATACCAGCGAATAACATGGCCGCGACTAAGGCGGCGATGAAGAACAGAATCAGGGGATTTCTTTTCAATTCTAACCTCGGCTCCATGAATGCGGAGTGCTGCCCCTCAAAGGGCATTTTATTCTAAGAACTTCCGGCACCGTCAAAAGCGGTGCCCTGATACGAATCGCTCAATCTTTAATCGTCAATCGTCGCTGCGTCCTAGAGCGCGAAGCGGTTCAAGAACGAGAAATAACCGGAGATGAGCGTGAATTTGCCCATCACCAGCAGGATGCCTAATGCGATCAGCAAGCCTCCGCTCGCTACTTCCACGGCGTGCATGTGGAATTTGAAGCGGTTGTAAAACTTCAGAAAGCGCTCGATGCCTAGCGAAGTCAGTAGGAATGGAACGGCCAGTCCGGCCGAGTAGATGGCCAGAAGAAAAATGCCTTTCCAGACGGTGTCCTGCGCGGCGGCGAATCCGAGCACTACTGCGAGGATGGGGCCGACGCATGGCGTCCATCCGAAGGCGAAGGCGAACCCGATTACGAATGCTCCCCAGGCGGAAGAGCTGCCTTTGAGGCTATGCAGCCGCGTATCGGCGAGCAGAGCCTTGATCTGCAGGATGCCAGTCAGGTGCAGGCCGAAGAGAATGATAACTACTCCGGCAATTCGGGCCAGCAACGTTTTGTATTGTGCGAGAACCTGGCCGACTTCGGTTGAGATCGCGCCTAACGTGATGAAGACGATGCTGAAGCCGATGATGAACGCGGCCGAATTCAGCATCACCTTGCGGAAGAGTTGCCCTTCCGGGAGTTTCAGTTGCTCGACACCTGCGCCGGAGATGAGCGAAACGTATCCGGGCACGAGTGGGAGCACGCAAGGTGACAGGAACGAGATCAGTCCTGCGACGAAAACGGCGAAAGGTAGGGGCAAACTCTGCATAGCTTTCTATTGTAGCGACCCGGGTAGATTCCATCCCCTGAAGGGGAGTCCAATCTGGGTTAGCTGCGGCATCTAAAGCGATGCCCTGATACAACCTTGACCTCTATTCATCAGATGCTGCGGAAGGCGAAAGTGCTCCAGCAGTTCAACCCCTATACATTCGACGCGTTCGCCGGACAGTTGTTATCGCGCCGCCTATCGCTGTTTTGGCTTTTGCGGAAGACTGGGAACCGATGGCGTCTTTGGTAGAGCTTCGGTTGCAGCTGGCGCTCCGGTCTCGGTTGGCGCTTCTGCTAACGCCTTGCGGATGAACCCGGGGGGCACGGTTGCGGAGAAGATGGCGCGATCTCCGGCCTGTTCGACTTTGAGGCTATCGAAGAACGCTTTCACGTCCGGATCCGTACCATGGGAGCCGATGCTGCCTTCGGCAGTGTGAAAGAGGCTGAGAAAGGCAGAGGCTTTTTCAGCGGCGGCCTGCGCGTCAGCGGCACTGTCGGTAAACGCTTCCGCCCGCAAGTGGATGGCGCGAAGATAGCGTGCGGAAATTACGGCGACGGCGGGATGCGGGAACAGGAAGCTCCAACTGCCGAGAGAGCCGAAGGAACTGATCTCGGGGCGGACCCGCAGAATCGCAAAAGATAAACTCGCCAGAGGGACCTCACGGTAGAACTTGCGGAGCAACCAGGGGCCGGCAAACGGCGAGGCCAGTTTGCGCGAGCGGTCGAGGATTCCGCGAATCACAGCTGGGTCGGGATGATTGGAGATCGCGACGCTGTCGTAGGAGAGCATGACGACCCGAACCGTGCGGCCTTCGAAGAGGATGTTATAGATGTCGAAGCCACGGTAGTTGTCGATGGAAGAGGAAAGCTTCTTGAGGTAAGCCGTCAGGCGGCCGGAGTCGATCTTGCCGACGAATACCTCGGAGAATCGCGGCTCAGTCGCCGATCCGGCGCTTCCGTTTCCCCAAGTCTGCGGATAGTGGATGGCGAAGGCGGCTTGATCCAGATCGCGCTCGAACTGAAAACCCGTTTCCTCAACAAACTTCTGATATTCGGGCTCGCGTGAAACGGGTGGGAGTTGACTGGCATTGAAGGTACGAATCCACTTCAGGTTGATGTAGAAGAAGCCGTCGGCACCAGGGAGCAGGCGGGCTGCTTCCGGCGGAGCGTGCTTGCGCAGGACCACCATGAGAGCTATGGCTGCAACAATCAGCAACACGATCAGGGGGAGGGTGAGACGGCGTCGAATGCGCATCGAATTTCGAGCCAGAGCTTGATAATGATAGCACTCGACTGCGGTGACGGTTTGGTTGAGGGCTGAGCGCGGAACTGCTGGGCTTCGCTCGGCGGGGCAGGTGAGGGCACCTGCCCCTGCGTGAGTCGGGAGGTCCGGTTGCACGTGAAATGCCCTTGTGATAACTTAAATAATTGTCCCGGAGTTCAGGAAGGGATCAGGGAAGTATTGTGTCCGTAGGGACTTGCTTCCACCTGCTGGCGTAGCTCAGTCGGTAGAGCATCTGATTTGTAATCAGAGGGTCGGGGGTTCAATTCCCTTCGCCAGCTCCAGAAATAATTTTCCGGAAACAGTAGAGGTTGACGCGGCGACGCGCGCCAGGCAGCGCAGCTCTAAGGCAGGCTTTTAAGGAAGTCTAGCGAAGACAATCCATCGAAGTATTTCCGGCGAGTGTAGTTCAGGCGGGAGTTCTCGCAGCTGGTTTCCCGAGCTGAGAATTGCGGAGCGATGTCGATGAGGCTGTGTGCGGGTGCTCTTCTCCGGCGAGGTTTTCGGATTTGCACAGGTGGGTGAGTGGTTAAAGCCAACAGACTGTAAATCTGTCCCTCTCAGGAGGTACGGAGGTTCGAATCCTCCCCTGTGCACCAGAAAAAAGGTTTCAAGGTTTCCGAGTTTCAAGGTTTCAATGAATTCCAGAGGCTGAGATCGCACTTTGAAACCCTGAAACTCGGAAACCTTGAAACTTGGCTTTGTGTGACGATCAAAAAGAAGTTCGTGCTGGCGCTGATTGCTTATGCCGGGCTGGGAATTTTAGCTTGGACCACGCTGTCGGACGATCCGATTCGAGTCTTCAACGGTAATTTGAGACTGCGAGCGGCGACGTTGATCGTGCTGGGACTGTTTGCTTTTAAAACGGCGCTTCATTATTGGCGAGCGCGGATCGAAGAAGAACGGGAAAGCGCCAGGCCGACGGATTGAAAGAGTTAGAAGTCTGGGGCGATGCGGACGAAAAGCAGGTCCTTCGCTGCGCTCAGGATGACAAAGCAGATTTAGGCGGGCCGATGTAGCTCAGTTGGTAGAGCACTCCCTTGGTAAGGGAGAGGTCATCAGTTCAATCCTGATCATCGGCTCCATACAGATTGCAGCGGCGGTTTTACTGAGAACTGAGAACTGACAGCTGAGAACTGGTTTGAGCGGGAGTAACTCAGTGGTAGAGTCACAGCCTTCCAAGCTGTTGGTCGCGGGTTCGATCCCCGTCTCCCGCTCCAGAGTTTGAGCGTTGGGTTGGAATTCGGTGGTTGAGCGGAGCGGAATGTTCGAGCAAGCTGCGATCAAGGTCGAGAAAGAGCGTGAGTTCGGCGACCTGAAAGCCGCGATTGAGAAGGCGTTTGCGGCAGATCGGGTCGCCAAGTTCTTAAAGACGCTCGATGGCCGCGGGATTCGAGTCCGCGATTTGGATGCGGTGTTTGCCGCGGATGCAGTCGACAGGGCGACCGGCGACAAGGTTGGAACGACGCGGTCTTTGCATGGGTCGCTGCCAGTTTCGGATCAGGCCCAGGTGCGGGAGTTTTATCTCTCGAAGATCGAAGAGGTCGATCCGGCGCTGCGAGCGAAGTTTCACAAGCTGTATCAGTACTACTGAGTGGATCTCAGGACGACGATTGATTTGCGAACCGGCCGGCGAGACCCCGGCGCTACAGAGGACAAGAAATGGCGAAGGAAAAATTTGAACGGACAAAGCCGCACTGCAACGTAGGGACGATTGGTCACATCGACCACGGCAAGACGACGTTGACGGCGGCCATCACCAAGGTTTTGCAGAAGCACAACCCGAAGATTGTGTTCCGGTCGTTTGATTCGATCGACAACGCTCCGGAAGAAAAGGCGCGCGGCATCACCATTGCCACGGCGCACGTCGAGTATGAAACGGCGAACCGGCACTACGCGCACGTCGATTGCCCCGGCCACGCCGACTACATCAAGAACATGATCACGGGCGCGGCGCAGATGGACGGCGCGATTCTGGTGGTGGCGGCAACGGACGGTCCGATGCCGCAGACGCGCGAGCATGTGCTGCTGGCGCGGCAGGTCGGCGTGCCGTACATTGTTGTGGCGCTGAACAAGTGCGATGCGGTCGATGATCCCGAACTGCTCGACTTAGTCGAGCTCGAAGTGCGCGAGTTGCTGAAGAGCTATCAGTTTCCGGGCGACGATGTGCCGGTGATCCGGCTATCTGCTTTAGGGGCTTTAAACGGAGAAGAAAAGTGGGAGAAGCAGATCGACGCGCTGATGGAAGCGGTTGACAAGAGCGTACCGCAGCCGGCGCGCGAACTGGACAAGCCGTTCCTGATGCCGATCGAAGATATTTTTTCGATTCAGGGCAGAGGCACGGTAGTGACGGGCCGCATCGAGCGCGGCAAGGTGAAAGTTGGCGAAGAAGCGGAGATAGTCGGTTTCCGCGAGACGCGCAAGACGGTAGTGACGGGCGTCGAGATGTTTAAGAAGCAACTTGACGAA
This sequence comes from uncultured Acidobacteriaceae bacterium, assembly GCA_963785265.1. Taxonomy (GTDB): domain Bacteria; phylum Acidobacteriota; class Terriglobia; order Terriglobales; family Acidobacteriaceae; genus Acidiflorens. The sequence continues at coordinate 875,961 of CAWAUN010000003.1, forward strand.
GGCATGGCGGGCGACAATGCCGGCCTGTTGCTGCGCGGCATTGCGAAAGAAGATGTGGAGCGCGGGATGGTGCTGGCGAAGCCGGGGTCGATTACTCCACACACGAAATTCAAGGCGGAAGTCTACATCCTGACCAAAGAAGAAGGCGGTCGGCACACGCCATTTTTCAAAGGGTATCGACCGCAGTTTTATTTGCGGACGACGGACGTGACAGGAATTGCGGAGTTGCCGGCGGGTACGGAGATGGTGATGCCGGGCGACAACGTGGGCCTGGTGATTGAGTTGATCACGCCGGTGGCGATGGAAAAGGGATTACGGTTCGCGATTCGTGAAGGCGGCCACACGGTAGGCGCGGGCACGATCGCGGAAATTATCAAGTAAGGGAAGTCAGAAGTAAGAGGTCAGATTGCAGAAGTAAGAGCATCGAGAGCCGTTTGGTTTTGAGCTAGAAGCTAAGAGCTAGCAGCTAGGAGCTGGGTTTTATGCCCCGAGAGATTATTACGTTGCAGTGTGGTGATTGCAAAGAGCGGAACTATTCGACAACCAAGAACCGCAAAACGACACCCGACCGTCTCGAACTAAAGAAGTTCTGTAGTCGGTGCCGCAAGCACACCGCGCATAAGGAAGTTAAGTAGTCAGGGTCGGTAGTCAGCGCTCAGGAGTTCGGTTTTAACTGAGAACTGACAACTGAGAACTGTTTTTAGGGGCGTAAGCTCAACGGTTAAACTGTCGGTCTCCAAAACCGAACTTGGGGGTTCGAATCCCTCCGCCCCTGCCAGACTTAAGGGTAAAGCCGAGGGCAACAGTCGAGGCCCGAGAGGAAACAGTCGAGGAAAGCGGGAAGGTATGGCGACAGCAGTAGAACAAAACGCGGTGGTAACCAGTCTGCGGTCCTGGCCGGAACGCATCAAGTCTTTTTACAGCGACGTGCGCACGGAGATGAAGAAGGTCACCTCTCCTTCGCTAAAGGAGGTCCAGGGAACGACGACGGTGGTCATCATCACCGTGTTTCTGTTTGCGTTATTCTTCTGGGTGGTGGATCTGGCGATCAGCAACAGCCTGGAACGAATGCTGCATTATCTCTCACGCCGTTAGGCGGGGAGCGAAAGAAGCGATTCAATGCCGGATACGGATACAAATAAGGAAAAGAACGAAAGCGCCGCGGTGAGCACTGGCCAAGAAGGCCAGCAGTCGCCGTCTCTTGCGCCCGCAGACGCGGTTGCAGGCGGCGAACCTGCCCGCAATCCGAGGATGAAGTGGTACATCATCCACGCCTATTCGGGATTTGAGCGCAAGGTGCGGGAGTCGCTGGAATCGCGGGTGCAGGCGTTCGGGTTGCAGGACAAGATCGGCAAGGTGCTGATTCCGACTGAGTCGGTCACCGAAGTGCGCGGCGGCAAGAAGTATACTTCGGAGCGCATGTTCTATCCCGGCTACGTGCTGGTTGAAATGGACATGGACGACCACGTCTGGCACGTGGTGAAGTCGACGCCGCGGGTGACCGGCTTTGTCGGCACGGGACAGCAGCCGACTCCGCTGTCGGAAGAGGAAGTCAATCACATCGTTTATAAGGTGGCCGACAGCCGGGAGAAACCGAAGCTCAAAGTCAAGTTCGAAAAGGGCGAGACGGTGCGCATTGGCGAGGGCCCGTTCGCAACATTTACGGGAGTGGTCGACGACGTGAACGAAGATCGCGAGACTTTGAAGGTAATGGTCACGATCTTCGGGCGGTCGACTCCGGTGGAATTAGAATTCGGGCAGGTGGAGAAAGTCGCGTAGAGATTTTATGTAGAGACGCGGCTTGCCGCGTCTCCGCGAGCGACACGAAAAAGGTTACAAAGCGCTGAGCCGAAAATCCTAGACTCGGGGCGGGACGGGGCGAAGCCCCGTCACCACACAAGAAGGTAGGTTGGGAAAGGCATCATGGCTAAGAAAGCTACAGGTTCGGTGAAGTTGCAGATTGCGGCGGGGAAGGCTACGCCAGCGCCTCCGGTGGGTCCGGCGCTGGGGCAGGCGCAAGTCAACATCATGGAGTTTTGCAAGCAGTTCAATGCTCGTACCTCGCAGAAAGAACTCGAGGGGTTGATTGTTCCGGTCGTGATCACGGTTTACAGCGACCGCACGTTTACGTTCATTACCAAGACTCCGCCGGCGTCGGTATTGCTGAAGCGCGCTGCCGGCATTGCCAAGGGATCGGGCGCGCCGAACAAAGACAAGGTTGGCAAGGTGACGTTGAAGCAGGTCGAGGATATCGCCAAGCAGAAGATGCCGGATCTGAATGCTGCGTCGGTCGACGCCGCCATCAAGAGCGTACGCGGCACGGCGCGGTCGATGGGCATTGAAGTGGTTGGGTAAGATCGACCAACGACGTGGGTTATTGTCGAAAACACCACGGCTCTTCGGAAGAGAGATGAGCGGTGGGAGACTGAGGTGAAAGGATAAAGATGAAGAAGTCGGGAAAGAATATCGAGAAGTCGCGGAAGGCGGTTGAACCGCGGCCTTACACGCTGCAGGAAGCGGTTCCGCTTCTGCAGAAGGTGAAGTACGCAAAGTTCGACGAGACCGTCGAAGTAACGTTGCGGTTGGGCGTCGATCCGAAGCATGCCGACCAGATGGTGCGAGGCACGGTCGTGCTTCCTCACGGACTGGGCAAATCGAAGAAGGTTCTGGTGATTGCGAGCGGTGAAAAGGTTCGCGAGGCTGAGGCGGCAGGCGCGGATTTTGTCGGCGGCGAAGACATGGTCGAGAAGATCACAAAAGAAAACTGGACCGACTTCGACGCGCTGATTGCCACGCCCGACATGATGAAATCGGTCGGCCGTCTGGGCAAGGTTCTCGGACCGAAGGGTCTGATGCCCAATCCGAAAACGGGCACGGTCACCATGGACGTAGCCAAGGCCGTGCAGGAAGTGAAGGCCGGTAAGGTCGAGTTCCGCACCGATAAAACGGCGCTGGTGCATGTGCCGGTGGGAAAGATTTCTTTCACGCCGGACAAGCTGATCGACAACGCAACCACGCTGATTTCGAGTGTGATCAAGGCGAAGCCTTCGGTTGCCAAGGGCAAATACATTAAGGCTTGCTACCTGAGTTCGAGCATGGGGCCGGGGATCTCGCTGGATACGACTCCGATCGAGGTTGCGGCTAAGGCCTAGTTCTACGGATGTTGCCGGGCGTCGCCCGGCGGGACGGCCGAGGGCGGCCGTCGCTACGTGATTTCGGACGGGGCAGAGCCCCGTCACCACACGAATTCTGAAAGGGACTTTACATGGCGGTTACTCGAGCTAAGAAAGTTGCACAGGTGGAGAAGCTTGGCGGCGAACTGAAGAACGCGTCGAGCATGATCGTGGCCACCTACTCCAAGCTGACGGTGACGCAGGACTTCGAATTGCGCAAGGCGTTGCGTCCGACGGGAGCGAAGTATCGCGTGGTGAAGAATACTTTGGCGGAGCGCGCCGGCAAGGGCACGAAGGTCGAAGAGGCGCTGAAGAATCTTCAGGGTGTGACTTCGATCGCTTACACCGAAGGCGATCCGGTGGCGCTGGCGAAGGCGCTGGCAAAGTACGTTAAGGATAATCCGGAATTCAGTTTCAAGGCCGGGGTGGTCGAAGGCAAAGTGATTTCGGTCAAGGAGATCGAATCCCTGGCCACGATGCCATCGAAGGAAGAGTTGTATTCGAAGCTGCTGTTCCTGTTGAACGCACCGTCGCAGCGTCTGGTTACGGCGATGAATACGGTCGGACGGAATCTTGCGGTGGTAATTGGTCAGGGCGTGGAGCAGAAAAAGTTCAAGGAGGCTTAAGCTTCCCATTTGGTAATTGGGTAATTTTGAAATTTTGTAATTTGGAACCCGTAGGCTGTTGGGTTTTCAAATTACCAAATTATCCGATTACAAAATTTTCGGAGCAGCACTGCTGCTCGAAAAAAGATTTAGCTATCGTGAGGCTCGGGGTTGCGCGGTCTGAGATTCGGGCGTTGTCTGGCGCTGGAATGGACGACCTGGTCGCACTGGAAACCTGGCCGAGCGACAGCGAAATCGCAAATCTTAAACAAGGCGGAGAGGTTCACATGGCGGATCTACAGCAGTTGGAAGAGTCGATTGTTGGCCTGTCGTTGCTGGAAGCGGCAGAGCTGGTGAAGAAACTGGAATCGCGTCTGGGCGTTTCAGCGGCGGCAGCGGCTCCGGTGATGGTTGCCGGCGGCGGAGCGGCGGCGGGCGGAGCTGCTCCGGCGGAAGAAAAGACCGAGTTCACCGTCGTTCTGAAGGAAGTTGGAGCGAATAAGATCAATGTAATCAAGGCAGTACGTGAGGTCACCAGCCTCGGATTGAAAGAGGCGAAGGACCTGGTCGACGGCGCTCCGAAGAGCATTAAGGAAGGGGTCTCGAAGGACGAAGCCGAGACTATCAAGAAGAAGTTCACGGAAGCGGGCGCAGTGGTCGAAGTGAAATAGTCGGCGCGAAGAGATCCTTCGCTTCGCTCAGGATGGTGGCGGCGGGCTCGAACGCCCGCCAAGCGCCACTTGCAATTATTTGACCGAACAGTAGCTGAATCCTGGGGAGTGGTGTTAATATCTAATAAATAACCCGCTTACCCTGGCTTCACTGCGAGGCGACGGCGACCCGAATCCTCCAAATATACCCAGGAAGCGGAGCGGAACAGGGTCGCTGGAACGAAGTTTTGGCAAGCCGGTCCCGCGGGCGGCGGGACGGAACAGGCCTTTTGAACTGGCGCGGAATTTTACAAGTTACTCAAGAGTAGGCGTCGTAGACGGCGCCCGCGGACGAGTTTGTCCTTGCGGGAGCCGCTCGCTTTTTTCCGCGCACTCCGCCCGTTGGCAGCAGCAGTCTCGTTAACAAAATTGTGGCGCCGCTTTTTGCGCCCTCATTCCGCGCTGTACCGCAGCCCCAGGCTGCCTGAAAGCAGGAGTTCCTGAGAATGACAAAGCACAATATACACCGCAAGCGTTTCGATTTTTCCAAGATTCCAGCGACCATCCAGATTCCGAACCTGATCGAGGTTCAGAAGCGTTCCTACGATCGCTTCCTGCAGATGGACAAACTGCCCAGCGAGCGCGAAGACGGCGGGCTGCAGGCCGTGTTTCAGTCGGTGTTTCCGATTACCGACTTCCGCAATGTATCGCAGTTGGAGTTTGTCGATTTCGCGATCGGCAACTGGGAATGCAAGTGCGGCCACCTGAAAGGGCTCCATCACCTGCGCACCACTTGTAAGAACTGTGGATCGACGGTGATCACCGACCCATTTCATCCCGGCGACGTTCTGTGCCACAAGTGCGGCACCTATAACGCGAACACTCCCGACTTCTGCAACAAGTGTGGCGATCCGGTTGGGCTCCAGTTGAAGTATGACGTGGCGGAATGCGAAGAGCGTGGCATGACCTACTCGGCGCCGCTTAAGGTCACGATGCGGCTCACCATCTGGGATAAGGACGAAGCCGGCAACCGGTCAATCCGCGACATCAAGGAGCAGGAAGTTTTCTTTGGCGACGTTCCGCTGATGACGCAAAACGGCACCTTCATTATTAACGGCACTGAGCGCGTCATCGTCAGCCAGTTGCACCGCTCGCCAGGCGTGTTTTTCGAGACGGCGGCGAACCGCACTTACTTCCTGGGAAAGATCATTCCCTACCGCGGATCGTGGCTGGAGTTTGAATACGACCAGAAGAACGTCCTGTACGTACGCATCGACCGCAAGCGCAAATTTCTGGGGACGATTTTCCTGCGCGCGCTTGGCCTGCGTTCTGGCGAAGACATTCTGAAAACTTTCTATACGACGGACCGCCTGGTAGTCCGCGACAAAAAGCTGTTCTGGACGCTGGATCCGGCGAGCGACAAGCCCACGAACCTGCTGGGCATGAAACTGGCGCACAGCATCAAGTCGAAGTCGGGCGATGAGGTAGCGCACTCCGGCCGCAAGATCACGCCCGCGACGCTCAAAGAAATTCAGAAGGCGAAGATCAGCGAAATCGAAGTCGACGTCAGCGATCTTGAAGGCGCGTGGGCGGCGAGTGACATCGTCGACACCACGACCGGGGAAGTGCTGCTCGAAGCGAATTCGGAAATTACGGCCGACAAGGTTTCAAAGATTCTGGAATCGGGCGTGATCGAGATGAGCCTGTTCTTCCCGGAGCGCGACGATGTGGGCACGGTGATCAGCCAGACGCTGCGCCGCGATTCAGTGGTCAGTCCGTCGGAAGCGCTGATCGAGATCTACCGCAAGCTGCGCCCGGGCGATCCGCCGACGCTGGATACGGCGACGGCGTTGTTCCAGGGCATGTTCTTCGATCCGCGCAAGTACGACTTCTCGCGGGTAGGCCGACTGAAGTTCAACATCAAGTTGTTTGAGAACCAGGAAGCGACCAGCCTGGAGCAGCGGACGCTTGATCCTAATGACTTTTACGCGACCATCAAGTACCTGCTCAAGCTGCGCAAGAACATTGGCGCGGTCGATGACATCGATCACTTGGGCAATCGACGCGTGCGCGCGGTTGGCGAGTTGCTGGAAAATCAGTTTCGCATCGGTCTGGTCCGCATGGAGCGCGCGATCAAAGAAAAAATGTCCGTGTACCAGGAGATGTCGACGGCGATGCCGCACGACCTGGTGAACGCGAAGCCGGTCATGGCCGCGATCCGCGAGTTTTTTGGATCCTCGCAACTGTCGCAGTTTATGGATCAGACGAATCCGCTGTCGGAAATCACGCATAAGCGGCGTCTGTCGGCCTTGGGGCCGGGCGGGTTGTCTCGTGAACGCGCGGGCTTCGAAGTGCGCGACGTCCACCCGACGCACTACGGACGCATCTGCCCGATTGAAACGCCGGAAGGTCCGAACATCGGACTGATCTCATCGCTGAGCTGCTTTGCGCGCATCAACGATTACGGGTTCATCGAGTCGCCTTATCGTAAGGTTAAAAATGCTCGCGTGGTGGACTACGTCATCGTGGTCAACGCCGGTGATAGCACGTTCAAAGTCGGCGACTACGTGGAAAAGAGTGAGATGGAGAAGATCAATGCTGACTTAAAAGAACGGCGCAAGAAGCCGGTCGAGGTCGAGCCGTTCTCCTTTTATCTCTCCGCGTGGGAAGAAGACCGGCACACCATCGCGCAGGCGAACATTGAATTGGACGATAAGGGCCGCATCGCCGGCGAACTGGTCAACGCCCGTAAGGCTGGAAACTTCGTACTGGTGAATCGCGACGAAGTCGATTACGTCGACGTCAGCCCGAAGCAGCTAGTTTCGGTCGCTGCCTCGCTCGTACCGTTCCTCGAACACGACGACGCGAACCGCGCGCTGATGGGCGCGAACATGCAGCGTCAGTCGGTGCCTTTGCTGCGTGCTCAGGCTCCGATTGTGGGAACTGGAATGGAAGGCGTTACTGCGCGCGATTCGGGCGCGGTCGTACTGGCTCGACGCAATGGAATCATCGATTCGGTCGATTCCGAACGCATCATTGTCCGGGTCGAGGGCGAGCATCATCCGATGCAACTTTCGCGCGAGGTGGGCAGCGACATTTACCAGCTCACCAAGTTCAAGCGGTCGAACCAGAACACCTGCATCAATCAGAAGCCGATCGTGAAGAAAGGCCAACGGGTGGTGAAGGGGCAAGTGATTGCTGACGGTCCATGCACCGACTTTGGCGAGTTGGCTCTCGGACGCAACGTGCTGGTCGCGTTCATGCCGTGGCGCGGGTACAACTTCGAAGACGCGATCCTCGTGTCCGAAAAGATGGTGAAGGAGGATTACTACACCTCGGTTCACATCGAAGAGTTCGAACTCGAAGCCCGCGACACCAAGCTTGGTCCCGAGGAAGTGACGCGCGATATTCCGAACGTGAGCGAATCCACGCTGCGCAATCTGGACGAAGCGGGTGTCATTCGCATCGGCGCCGGCATCAAGCAGGGTGACATCATCGTCGGTAAAGTTACACCGAAGGGTGAAACGCAGCTTACTCCGGAAGAGAAACTGCTGCGCGCCATTTTCGGTGAGAAAGCTGGTGACGTGCGCGATGCTTCACTCTACTGCCCGCCGGGGATCGAAGGCATCGTAGTCGATGTCAAGATCTTCTCGCGCAAAGGGCAAGAAAAGGACGAACGCGCCAAGGCGATCGAAGCCAATCAAATTGCGAAGCTCGAAAAGAACCTTTCCGACGAAATCAGAATTCTGACTGATGAGCGCCTGAAGCGCCTGGAAGGCTTGTTGGGCGGCAAGGAAGTGCAAGCCGATCTGCACGACGAGCGCACCAACAAGCGGTTGCTGACCAAGGACACGGTTCTTGATCGCGACGCGATCGAGCGCATCTCCACCCGCAATCTGAAGCGCATCAAGTATGCCGACAAGGATCCTCGGGTGAATGAGCAGATCGACGAGATCGAGGAGATGACCTCGCGCCAGATCGACGTGCTCAAGAAAATCGTCAATGAGAAGAAAGAGAAGCTGACCAAGGGCGACGAGTTGCCTCCGGGCGTGATCAAGCTGGTGAAGGTTTACATCGCCATGAAGCGCAAGCTGAGCGTTGGCGACAAGATGGCCGGACGCCACGGCAACAAAGGCGTGATCGCGCGCATTCTGCCGGAAGAGGATATGCCGTACCTCGAAGATGGAACGCCGGTCGAGATCGTGCTGAACCCACTAGGAGTGCCTAGCCGTATGAACGTGGGACAGATCCTTGAAACCCACCTGGGATGGGCAGGCCACGAACTGGGTATAAAGATCGCGGAGTTGCTGAAGCGGAACACTCGCGCTGACGCGATCCGCCGCGATCTCAAGGCATTATTCAAGGACACCGTGCTGGCGGATACGATTGCCGACATGAGTGAGGATGAACTCGAAGCCTTGGCTCCGACGCTGAAAAAGGGCGTATTCATGGGATCGGCCGTATTCGACGGCGCCCGGGAGACGGAAATCAAGGCGTTGCTGGAGAGCGCAGGCCTGCCTAGTTCGGGCAAGACTTATCTGCGCGACGGCATGACGGGCGAGAAGTTCGAATTACCGGTCACAGTGGGCTACATCTACATGCTGAAGCTGTCGCACCTGGTAGACGACAAGATTCACGCGCGTTCCATCGGGCCGTATTCGCTAATCACGCAGCAACCACTGGGTGGCAAGGCGCAGTTTGGAGGCCAGCGCTTCGGAGAAATGGAAGTCTGGGCTCTGGAAGCCTACGGCGCGGCGTTCATCTTGCAAGAGTTGCTGACCGCGAAGTCGGACGACGTGTACGGACGCACCAAAATCTACGAGGCCATCGTCAAGGGCGAGGCCGCGATGGAGCCGGGCGTGCCGGAGTCGTTCAACGTGCTGATTCGCGAGTTGCAGGCGCTTTGCCTGGATGTCGAGTTGATCAAGGCCACGGAGAAGAAGCCGGTGGCGGTAGCAGCAGATTAAGAGCAGTTCCCGGTTCTCAGTTCTCAGGTCTCAGTGGTCGAGAGCGAGCAGAACTCGGAGCCGGGAGATGCTGAAAAAACTTTGTGCAATTAGCCGACGCGAGAATCGCTCTCAATCTCGCGGTTAGGCAGCGATCTCAAACCGGTTTCTACTGAGAACCGGGAACTGAGAACTGCAGTCGGGGGCCGCTGGTGGGCGCGTAAGATCCACAGGAAAGCGGAGGAACATGTTTCGTTCGAGCCCGTTCGATATGGCAAATCCGGTGGCGGATTTCGATGCTATCCGCATCAGCCTGGCGTCACCGGAAAAGATCCGGAGCTGGTCGCATGGGGAAGTGACCAAACCGGAAACCATCAACTACCGCACCTTCAAGCCGGAGCGCGATGGCTTGTTCTGTGCGCGCATTTTCGGCCCGGTCACTGACTGGGAATGTCTCTGCGGCAAGTACAAGCGCATGAAGCATCGCGGCGTGATCTGCGACAAGTGCGGCGTCGAAGTCACTCTGTCCAAAGTTCGCCGCGAGCGCCTCGGCCACATCGAACTCGCCTCGCCCTGTTCGCACGTGTGGTTCTTCAAGGGGCTGCCGAGCCGCATCGGGCATCTGCTCGATATTTCCCTGCGCGATCTTGAGGCAATTCTCTACTTCGAGGCCTACGTTGTCGTCGACCCCGGCGACTCCGCGGTGAAAGAACGCGAAGTCATCAAGGACGAAGCAAAGTACCGCGAACTCGACCAGCAGTATCGCCCCACCGGCTTTAAGGCCATGATGGGCGCGGAAGCGATCAAGGAACTTCTCAAGCGCATTGAAGTCGATTCGCTGGCTGCCGAACTTCGCGAGAAGATGAAGCATGAAACCTCGCTGCAGAAGCGCCTGAAGTATGCCAAGCGGCTGAAAGTGGTCGAGGCCTTCCGTAAGAGCGGCAACAAGCCGCAGTGGATGATTCTCGATGTACTGCCGGTGATTCCACCCGAGCTGCGTCCACTGGTTCCACTGGATGGCGGACGCTTTGCCACTTCCGATCTGAACGATCTTTACCGTCGCGTCATCAACCGCAACAACCGGTTGAAGAAGCTGATGGACCTGCACGCTCCCGAAGTCATCGTGCGCAACGAAAAGCGCATGCTGCAGGAAGCGGTCGATGCGCTATTCGACAACGGACGCCGCGGACGAGTTTTGCGTGGCGCCAACAACCGCCCGCTCAAGTCGCTCTCCGACACACTGAAGGGCAAGCAGGGACGATTCCGCCAGAACCTGCTCGGCAAGCGCGTGGACTACTCTGGACGCTCCGTAATCGTGGTCGGTCCGGAACTCAAGCTGCACCAGTGCGGATTGCCGAAGAAGATGGCGCTCGAATTGTTCAAGCCGTTCATCTACCACCGTCTCGAGCAGACGGGAAACTGCACCACCATCAAGCAAGCAAAAGAAATGGTGGAGCAGCAGGAACCGATTGTCTGGGACATTCTGGAAGAGGTCATCAAAGACCATCCTGTCATGCTCAATCGCGCGCCTACGCTTCACCGCTTGGGCATTCAGGCGTTTGAGCCCGTGTTGGTGGAAGGCAAGGCGATCAAGATCCACCCGCTCGTCTGCACGGCGTTCAACGCCGACTTCGACGGCGACCAGATGGCAGTGCATATTCCGCTTTCGCCCGAGGCGCAGGTGGAAGCCAGCGTCCTCATGCTGTCTTCGCACAACATTCTGTCGCCGGCATCAGGCCAGCCGATCACCGTGCCCACGCAGGACATGGTGCTCGGTCTCTACTATCTGACAAAAGCGAAACCAGGGGCCAAGGGTGAAGGCCGCTCTTTTGCCAATATTGACGAAGTCGTGATCGCACTCGAAATGGGCGAGGTGGAAACTCTTAGCCCGATTCGCCTGCGCTACACGGGCGAGGTCATCGACCTGACGCAGGCTTACGACGATCAGGACGTGAACCATACCGAGCCCGTGCACATTCAGCGCGAATACCTGAATACGACGGTCGGGCGCGCAATTCTCAACGACCATCTGCCCAAGGCAGTGCCCGGCGTCAATGTGAGCATGCCGTACATCAACGGCCTGCTCAAAAAGAAGGGTATTGGACAACTGGTGAATTATTGCTATCTGCGCTTCGGTTTGGAAGTCACGGTCAAGATGCTCGATGAGATCAAGTCGCTCGGCTTTAAATATGCCACGCGAGCGGGCCTCTCGATTGGCATCGACGACATGGTCATTCCCGACAATAAGAAGACCCTGGTGAAAGACGCCGACAAGTCGGTGATCGCGGTCCAGCAGCAGTACCTGGACGGCGCCATCACCAACGGCGAACGCTATAACAAGGTCATCGAAATCTGGTCGGCTATCACCGAAAAAGTTGCCGATGAAATGTTTGGCCAGATGCAGCGTCGCGACAAAGAAGGCGAACTCAACCCGATTTACGTCATGGCCGATTCCGGCGCTCGCGGATCGAAACAGCAGATTCGTCAGCTGTCAGGAATGCGCGGACTGATGGCGAAGCCGACGGGTGAAATTATCGAGACGCCGATCACGGCCAACTTCCGTGAAGGTCTAACCGTTCTCGAATACTTCATCTCGACGCACGGCGCTCGTAAAGGTTTAGCCGATACGGCTCTCAAGACCGCCGACTCGGGTTATCTGACGCGGCGTCTGGTTGACGTCGCGCAGGATGTGATCATCAGCGAATACGACTGCGGCACCGTGGACGGAATTTTCGTCTCCGGCATTGTCGAGGCCGGCGAAATCATCGAACCGCTGCGCGATCGTATCGTAGGCCGCGTGTCGCTCGAAAAAATCAAGGACTACGAAGGCCAGGTCGTGGTCGACATCAATCACGAGATCACCGAAGATCTGGCGGGCGCGATTCAGGCTGCCGGTATCGAGCGGGTGAAGATCCGCTCGGTGCTCACCTGCGAGTCGAAGCGCGGTGTTTGTGTCATGTGCTACGGACGCAATCTCGCTTCCGGCCGCCTCGTCGAACTCGGCGAGGCTACCGGCGTGATTGCGGCGCAGTCCATCGGCGAACCGGGAACGCAGCTCACCATGCGTACCTTCCACATCGGAGGTACGGCATCGCGAGTTTCGGAACAGTCGCGCCTCGATGCCAAGAGCAACGGCATAGTGCGCTTCGTCAACTTGCAGACCGTCAAGTCCAAGACTGGAGACCTGGTGGTGATGAATCGTCAGGGCTCGATCGCAGTCGTCGACGAGAAGGGGCGCGAACGCGAGCGCTATGCGGTCGTGTACGGCGCCAAGGTGAAAGTCGCCGAAGGCGGCCCGGTCGCGCTTGGCGAGGCTCTAGTCGAGTGGGATCCTTACACCTTCGCAATCCTCACCGAAATCGGCGGCACGGCGCAGTTCAAGGACCTTCAGGAGGGCATCACCCTGCACGAAGAAGTCGACGAAGTCACCGGCCTCTCGCGTCACGTGGTGGCGGATTCGCCCGACGAGAAGCGCCAGCCGGCAATCGTCATCAAGGGCAAGGCAAGCAAGCGTTACCTGATGCCTTCGCGTGCTCACCTCATGGTGCAGGACGGAGACACGGTGTTCCCCGGCGATGTGCTGGCCAAGATCCCGCGCGAGACGACGAAGACCAAGGACATCACGGGCGGTCTGCCGCGTGTGGTCGAATTGTTCGAGGCTCGCAAGCCGCGCGAAACCGCGGTCATCAGCGAAATCGATGGCGTGGTGCGCTTCGGCGAAGTGGCCAAGGGACAGCGCAAACTCTATGTGGCCGCCGATAACGGCACGGAGAAAGAATATTCCGTTCCGCGCGGCGTTCACATCAACGTGCAGGAAGGCGAGCGCGTGAAAGCAGGCGAACCGCTCATGGACGGGCCGCTCAACCCGCACGACATTCTGGCCGTGCTCGGCGAGAAAGAGCTGCAGTCTTACCTGGTGAACGAAATCCAGGAAGTCTACCGCTTGCAGGGCGTGAACATTTCGGATAAGCACATCGAAGTGATCGTGCGCCAGATGATGCGCTGGGTGAAGGTCGAGGACGTGGGCGACACCCAGTTCCTCCTCGAGCAGCAAGTGGATAAGTTCCGCTTCCACGAGGAGAACGAGCGGGCAATTGCGAACGGCGGCAAACCGGCCACTGGGCGCCCGTTGCTGCTCGGAATCACCAAGGCGTCGCTCTCGACCGATTCGTTTATCTCCGCTGCCTCCTTCCAGGAGACTACGCGCGTGCTGACCGAAGCTTCCATTCAGGGAGCGGTCGATCATCTGCGCGGCCTGAAGGAAAACGTCATTGTGGGTCGCTTGATTCCCGCCGGCACGGGCATGGAGTATTACCGCAACGTGCGCCTCTCTCCGGAAATGGAAGAGGCCGCCAGCAAGGTGCAGGAGGAAGTCTCGCAAGCGTACGAAGATGCCGAGCGCGCGCTGGAACTCATGCGCCACGAAGGCGAGACCGAAGAACTTGCCGCAGAGTAAAACGGAACGAATCTCAGACAGGGGCGACGCGAGTCGCCCCTTCGTTTTTGCTCGCGTAGGGGCGGGTGCCTCACCTGCCCCAGCCGAACCGAGGTCCCTGGCAAGCCCGGGGTTGGCTTGACAAGGTGGAGGAAACTCGGCAACGTAGCCGTCGCCGCAACTCCGGATTCGCTATAAAATGACGCTTAATAGGACGACGGTCTCTTGCCAATGTCTTTAGCAATAGAGCCACAACGCCTGACCGAGCCTCAGAATCCGAACTCCCAGCCCGAGCCGATTCCTGGCGGACTGGTCGTGGCTCCGGCGCTGGGGCGCTTCTGGCGCTTGTTTCGCCTGTCGATCTGGCGTGCTTTCGAGCACGACGCTTTCGGCACCGCCAAAGCCTCGGCCTATTCGTCGATTTTCACTTTTTTCCCGGCCTTGCTGGTGCTCGGCGCCGTTCTCGCCACTCTTAGTCGCGGCCAGGTCTACCTGCGCGAGATCTCCTACGCCCTGGGTACCATCTTGCCCGCGGGCAGTTCCACGGTGCTTGCGTATCTCAGAGGCAGTACGGACCGGCCGGTTGGCCTGCTCATCACCACTTCGTTGTTGACGGTGTGGAGCGCTTCCGGCGTCATCATTTCGTGGATGGATGGTTTTCGCCGTGCCTATCAACTGCCCAAGACCTGGGGAATCGTCCAGGAGCGCGCCATTGCGATTTCGCTGGTTTTGATGGCGGGCATACCGCTGACTTTCTCCACCATTCTGGTTGCGTTCGGCAGCCGTATTGAAACGCGGATCCTCTTTCACATCGGCCATGAGTTCGGGCCCTTAATCCTGTTGTTGTGGGGCGCGATCCGCTGGCTCATTGCGATCCTGACCAGCATTGCCGTGATTCAGCTTATCTATCACAATGCGGTCCCCCGCACGCAACCCTGGCACAGCGTTTTGCCGGGCGCTGTGCTGGCGACTGCCATGTGGCTGATTTCAACCGCGCTGTTAGGGTTGTATTTGCAGCACTATGCCGACTACAGCGTGATCTACGGCTCGCTCGGCGTGGGCATAGCACTGCTGGTCTGGATGTACCTGATCTCGCTCGTAGTGTTGATAGGCGCCGAATTCAATGCCATGCTGTTTCCCCGCGGGCTGACGAAGGTTGCGCCTGCGCCGGTGGACAACGAAGACCGCTGACGGCACCATAATTGGCGGCAACAGAATATGGTCTGCGATGGAATCTATAACCTCGGTCTCCGTTGACTCGCTGGATCCCGCGTTAAGAGGCTGGCTGCATAGTCCACATACGCCCAACGGCGACGCGCTGGTCCTAACGCACGGCTCGGGCTCGAACTCGACGGCACCCCTACTCGTGGCACTAAGCGAAACTTTCGCCGGACACGGCTATGTTGTCCTGCGCTGCGATCTGCCCTTTCGCCAGGAGCGCCGAACCGGCCCGCCATTTCCGGGCGGTGCGGAACGCGATCGCGCCGGTCTCCGCAACGCAGTTGCAGTCTTGCGTAAGAGCGTCGCAGGTCGTATCTTCCTCGGCGGGCACTCCTACGGAGGTCGCCAGGCGACGATGCTTTGCGCCTCCGAACCCGAGCTTGTGTCGGGGCTGCTTCTGCTTTCCTATCCTCTACATCCTCCGCGCAAGCCGGAGCAACTCCGCATTCAGCACCTTCCCAACCTGCGAACGCCCAGCCTGTTCGTGCACGGGACACGCGATCCGTTCGGGAGCGTGGACGAAATGACCAAAGCCCTACAGCTAGTTCCCGCCAAAACCGAGTTAATGAAAGTGGAAAATGCGGGCCACGACTTGGGGTTCAAGGGGAAGACGCGGGCGGTGGAACTTCCGGCTCGCATCTTTACAAGATTTGATGAGATGCTCGGATGACCACAAGACAAGGAAAGAAGGAAAGAGAGATTTGTCTTGGCGTCTCGGCGGTGAATCGCCCTAGTTCACCCAACCCGATTTCGATCCGCCATTGGTTTTGTCGTTGTCTTCTGGGGGGACGTAGTTTCCGTGCTCGTCGAAGGTGACTTTGCGGTCGTGATCTCTCATATAGACTTCGAACTTTTTCGCCGCGCGCCTTCGCTTCCAGCGATAGTACGAGTTCCTTACCCCAAAATAACTCTCGGATGCCGCATAGCTCACTCCGCGGGAAGGCATGAACTTCACCCACAGGAAGCCGAAGAACAATCCGCCGAGATGGGCAAAAACCGCAACTCCTCCTTGCGAGGGCTCAAAGACCGCAATGATCGCCACCACGACCCAGATGCCGACCAGATATTTGGCTTTGATCCGGAACGGCAGCGGGAACAGGAACATCTCCTGATCGGCGTAGAGAATCCCAAAGGCCATCAGCAGTCCGAAAATACCGCCCGATGCGCCCATCGTTTCCGTGCCTGGATTCATCCCCAGAAAATGCGTGTAGGAGACGGCAACGGTCACCAAAGCGGCGCCCACGACGCAGAACGTGTAGCACTCGATGAATCGCCGCGGACCCCAGTCGCGCTCCAGGTACGCGCCAATAAACCAGAGCGTGAGCATGTTGAAAAACACGTGACTGAAATTGGCGTGCAGCAAGGAGTAGGTGAACACTTGCCACACTTCGCCATGCATCACGTCCACCGGGATCAGCGCCAGCCACTCTCGCATCAGGCCGACAGCGTTCTGACTGAACAAAGGCACGATCACCTGAAACAGGTAGATCCCTGTGCACGTTAGAATGATGCGCCTGACCCATCCTGCAAACGGAGGGAAGCTGAACGAGATGGTTTGTCCGCGACTCATTTAGGTTCAGTTTCAAGGTTTCAACGTTTCAAGAGACGCCGCGCGCCACCAAGCCTCAACTTTGAAACCTTGCAACCCTGAAACTTTGAAACCCTGAAACCTTGAAACCCTGAAACTTTGAAACCTAGTGCTTATTCATTATCCTTCGAAACGCTCCGGCTTGCACGCGTACCGCCGTTGACCTTTTGGACATACCGCCAGCCGTCCGCCGTCCCCAACCATTTCAAATTTTTATGGGCAAGGCACTTGACCTTTTCCCCGCGAAGAAACTAAATATAACAGGGGTATTCCGAACGTGGAGGAAATCATGGTGTACTGTCCTGAATGCGAGACGGACCTCGACATCGACGAAGATGAGGTCGATGAAGGCGCGGTCGTCTCCTGCCCGGAGTGCGGCACGGACTTCGAGGTGGTTACGGTGAATCCGGTCGAATTGAAAATAGTCGGCGAAGACGAGATCGACGAGGATGAAGATGAAGAGGACGCCGACGACGAAGAAGATGAGGACGAGGAGTCCTGAAGAACCCTGCCCACGTTTGTTTGTTCCGGCGCTTCGTCGCCATGGCTTCGGCGGCGGTGTTCCTGGTGTCGCTGCTGGCGCCTGGAAGCGCACGGGGTAGCGAGCGCGAGAAGCCGGCGCCCTACGCGCTAATCTTCGGAACGGTTTGGGATCCCAGTGGGCAACCGCTCTACGGAGTCAAGGTAAAGATTCAGCGGGCCGATGAGAAAAAAGCCCGCTGGGAGCTTTATTCGAATCACACCGGCGAGTTCGCGCAACGAGTGCCCGCCGGCAAGGCCGATTACATCGTGTGGGCGGACGTCAAGGGCTACAAGCTGCCCAACGGCAAAAAATTGAAACCGGGTTCCGAAGTGACGGTGCATATCGACGATGACGAGCGCTCTGATATCGGTCTTCATTTAGACTGGGAGTGACGAGACTGGGAGCAGCTAGACTGGGGAGTGACGCCATGGGCTCGGGAACCGGCGGCAATGGGATGCTCATGAAACGGGCGATTATCGCGGCTTTTCTGCTGGTCATCTTCTCGACGGCCCTCGAGACCTTGGTATATGCGGCCCCGGCGCCGCAGTTTGGCGGCTCCTCCAAGGAAGACAAGACGCGTCTGCTCACGGGCAAGGTGTTGGACGCCGGCGAGAATCCTTTGCCGGACGCGGTCGTATATCTCACCAACACGCATACCCACTCCGTGAAGACCTATATCGTGGGTCCGGACGGCACTTACCGCTTCCCGGCGCTTCAGCCCAGCATCGATTACGAAGTGTATGCGCAGTACAACAACCGCAAGAGCGGCACAAAAACGGTCAGCCAGTTTGACGACCGTACGCAGGTTTACATCACTTTGAGAATCAAGGTCAAGGCCGACGCCAAGTAAGCCCTGCGCTTCCCCCGGTCTCGCTAGGAATCGAGCGTACACGCTATCGTCGGCTCCTTTCGATCAGCGCGGCGAAGAAGCCGTCGCAAGGATGCACGCCGGGAATCGTTGTCACATAAGGGCCAGCGAGAAGCGATGCGATATCCTTCCCAACTGTTTCAGAAAGCTCGCCCGACTGCCGCAGCTTTTCCAGTTCTACCCTGAAATCGGCGACTTTGAATTCCGCTGCGCCCTCCAGGGCCGTTTCCACAACCGCCTCGTTTTCCTCACGCTCCAGCGAGCACGTGGAATAGACCAGCCGCCCGCCCGTTGCAAGCCGGCCGAGCGCAGACTTCAGGATCGCAACCTGCCGCGCCTGCAGATCGTGCAGGTCTTCCTCTCTGATCCGCCACTTGATTTCCGGATTGCGGGAAAGAGTGCCAGTGCCGGAACAAGGAACATCGGCAAGGATGCGATCGAATGTCGACGAGAAGGGCAAACGACGCGCGTCGGCTGCCACTATGTGAAGGTTCGGCAGACGATGAAGGCTTTGCAGCAACTGCGCGCGATGCGGGTGCAACTCGGTCGCAAACACCCTGGCCCGCGGATTACGCTTGGCCAGCAAGGCAGTCTTGCTGCCGGGCGCAGCGCAACAATCCAGAATCGTTTCTCCGTGGCCCAACAGCAGCGCCACCAGTTGCGAAGCTTCATCCTGAATCGAGACGCGACTTTCGTGATAGGCGCGCGTTGCGGTCACGTCGCCCGAGAGAACACGCCGTGCTGCCGATAGCAACCGGCCCGGCGAGAGGTGCACGCCGGCTGAGGCGAGTTCCTCGTCAATTTGATTGCCGTGCGCTTGACCCCCAGCAGATTGATCGCCGTGAATGTGAATGGCCGTGCCGGGCACGGCCTGATCGTGCGCGCAGATCTTGCGCGTCGCTTCAAGTCCATGGCGCTCCACCCAACGCGCTACCAGCCACGGGGGATGAGCGGCGTTCCGAGCCAGCGTGACCGCGTCGGACGATGCGTCGATTTTTGCGAGGAAATCTTCCCTGCTGGTTGCGCCAATTTCCCGGAGAACCGCATTCACAAACGAAGCCGCCGAACGCTTGCGCGCAGCCTTGACGAGTTCCACACTTTCAAAAATCGCCGCGCGTGCCGGAACTCGCGAAAGAAACAGCACCTGATACGCGCCCAGGCGCAATGCGGCCAAAACCTCGTCATCGAGCCGATCGATCTTCTGCGACGATGCGGCCGCCAATCGCTGATCGAGCAGCGACTGCCAGCGGAGAACTCCCATCACCAATTCGGTGGCAAGTCCGTGATCGCGCGGGGATAGCTTTGCGAGGGCGGGAGAGTGAAGCAGTTCGGCGGCGTAAGATTCTTCGCGCACCACCCGCAACAAAATTTCGAAAGCTGCAGATCGCGCAGGAGCAGGAGAAAAAGAAACGGCCATTACTACTATTGTCCCAAATGGTCGCCCGATTTGGGCCGGTAGCCGTTGATGAATTCTTGAGCGGTCATGCGGCGCTTGCCCTCGAGTTGAACCTCGATGAGCTCCAAGGCGGTGTCGTCCTTATCTCGGTTCTTGTCCTTGCCGCAACCGACAAAGAAATGTGTTTCCTGAACGGCGATTTGCCCGGGAGGCACGCTAACCCCATCAGCGGGCTGAGCGCGGTGGATTTGCAGCGTTTTACCTTTGAAGTGCGTGAACGCCCCGGGCCACGGCTGAAAACCACGAAGGCGATTAAAGAGTTCGTCTGCAGTGCGGGCGAAGTCCATGCGGCCGTCTTCCTTCTGCAAAATCCGCGCGAGTGTGGCTTGCGGATGATCCTGCGGAGTAGCGTGAACTTGTCCATTTTCGAGCTCACGCAGGGTCTCGACCATCAGATTCGCCCCGATGGACGCCAGCTTTGGTCCCAACGTCTCGGCAGTGTCCTCCCGCGCAATCGGAATTTCGTGCTGCATCAGTATGTCGCCGGTGTCGAGCCCCGCGTCAATACGCATGGTTGTAACTCCGGTCACAGATTCACCGCGAGCGATCGCCCACTGAATCGGTGCCGCACCGCGGTACTTGGGCAACAGCGAGGCATGCAGGTTCAAATTTCCGAGCCGAGGAAGATCGATCATCCATTGGGGAATGATGCGGCCATAGCCGACGACGATAATCGCGTCCGGGTGAATCGCCGTCAGTTGGCCGCGAAACTCCGTGTTGTTCTTGATGGTGGCAGGTTGCACGACGGCAATTCCCAAGCGCATTGCCGCGTCCTTCACCGGAGAAACCGCGACTTCCATCCCGCGTCCGCGAGGCCGGTCGGGCTGAGTCACCACCAGCGACACAGAATGACCCGCCTCGACCAGCTTCTCCAAGGTTGGGACCGCGAAACGGGGCGTGCCGCAGAAAACCAAATGCATAGGTGTCAGGTCTCAGGTGTCGGGTCTCAGGTCTTCGTTCGGCAGCACATGTTTTTCCTGAGACCTGACACCTGACACCTGCGACCTGCCTTTCTACCACTCACCCGCCTTCACCATCTTTTTGATCTTGCGTTTGATGAGGTCGCGCTTCAGCGCGCTGATGTGCGAGATGTAGAGCTTGCCGTTCAAGTGGTCGGTTTCATGCAGGAAGGCACGCGCCAGCAGTTCTTCCCCGGTGTGCTCGAAAAATTTGCCATTAAGATCTTGCGCGCGCACGGTCACGATTTTGGCGCGGGTGACGTCTTCGCGAAATTCGGGAATGCTCAAGCAGCCTTCGCTGCTTCGCTGCCGTCCCTCTTTGTGGACGATTACCGGGTTGATCAGGACAAGCTTAGCGCCGGGGTCTTCTTTGAAGGTCACGTCCACGACGGCGATTCGTTGCGCAATGCCGATCTGCGGTGCCGCTAGCCCGACGCCGCGCGCCGCGTACATCGACTCAAACATGTCCTCCACCAGCTTTTTGAGGCCGTCGTCGAAGTTCGTCACTTCAGCTGCGAGTTTTTCCAGCACCGGGTCGCCGAATTTTACAATTGGATAAATCATTATTTTAAGTCGTCATTCTGCCGACTATTGTTTTCAGACTAGTAGTTCCTCAGTTGTTCCAGATAGCCTTGGAAATTTCGTTTCGTTTCTTTCATTGAATCGCCGCCGAATTTCTCGAGCGCACAGCGCGCCAGGGTGAGCGCAACCATCGCTTCGGCGGCAACTCCGGCGGCGGGTACCACGCATACATCCGAGCGTTCATATGCCGCTTTCATCGGCTCGCGCGTCGCAAAATCCACCGACTGCAAGGGACGCCGCAACGTAGAGATCGGTTTTAGATAACCGCGAACCCGAATCTCCTGTCCGTTGGAAACCCCGCCCTCCAGACCTCCGGCATTGTTGCGCGTGCGTGTAAAGCCCGCAAATCCCGAGTCGCTCTGGTAGCCGATTTCGTCATGCACGGCCGACCCCGGCGAGTGTGCTGCCTGAATCCCGCTTCCAATTTCCACCGCCTTCACCGCCTGCAACGACATGACCGCCGCAGCCAGCAGCGCATCGAGACGCTCATCCCATTGCACGTAGCTGCCGAGACCGGGCGGAACATTGTGGGCGACCACCTCGAATACTCCTCCGACCGAATCGCCCGTCCGTAGAACTTTGTCGACCTCTTCTTTCATGTGCAGCTCGGCGTCGGCATCAGCGCACGAAAGCAGCACCTCGCTCTTGCGCGACAGGGGCTCGATTTGCTCCCAGGCGATTTCCCGATCCGCAATGGAAACCGCGCCTACGGCAATCACATGACTCAGAACTTCCACCCCCAACTCTCGCAGCAGCAACTTGGCGAGCGCGCCAATCGCCACCCGCGCCGCCGATTCCCGCGCTGAGGCCCGCTCCAGAACATAGCGTGCTTCGGTGAAATCGTACTTCAGAGCTCCGGCAAGGTCGGCGTGGCCCGGGCGCGGTGACGCCACACGCTTGTGCTTCTCCGGATCACCCACCTCGACCGGCAGCGATTCCTTCCAATTCTGCCAGTCGCGATTCTCCAGCATCACGGCGATTGGCGAGCCGATTGTCTTGCCATGATGCACGCCCGAGAGAAAATGCGCCCGGTCGGTTTCGATCTTCATGCGCCCGCCGCGCCCGAAACCCTGCTGCCGGCGCCACAGCTCGCGGTCAACAAACTCCTGGTCCACCGTCAACCCGGCGGGCAGCCCGGAAAGAAACGCAACCAGCGCCTCGCCATGCGATTCTCCGGAGGTGAAGTAGCGCAGCATGTGGAACAACGCATTGTAAATGAAGAACGAGGAGTTCAGCGCTCATCATATTTCCGGGCCGATTTCCACCCTCGGATTTCTGCCAAGTTGGGTGCGGGTGCGGGTACAATATAGGGAACCCTTGTACGGTAGTATCCGAGCACCCAGGATTTCATCTCGTCGCACCACTTCGATTGGAGTGTGCGAGGATTTCTCCCATGTTGACCACGAAGGCTGGACCATTTCATCCGGAAGCTGCCGAGCCGATTCGTTGCGTGATCGCCGACGATCACGAGATGCTGCGCTATGGCGTGCGCCGCTTGCTCGAAGACGCTCCCGACTTTGCCGTGGTGGGAGAAGCGGGCGATGCCGCCGAAGCGCTCAAGCTCGTCCTGCAGCACCAGCCTGACTTGGTGCTGCTCGATATCAGCATGCCGGGCATGTCGTCGTTCGAAGCGGGGCGCCTGATCGAAGAGCACTGCGCGGGCACGCGCATCGTCTATCTGACCATGCATGAAGATCAGGAGTATGTGCAGCAGGCGCTACGCTCAGGCGCCAGCGGGTACCTCCTGAAAAATACTCCCGCACTGCTTCTGTTGCGCGCCCTGCGCGAAGTGCATCGCGGCGGCCGCTCACTGAGTCCGCAGATTCAGACAAAATTGCCAGGCGACACGACTCGGCCTGACCAGCCGGCGCACGTGCCGCTGCGTAGAAGCGCCCTGACCGTGCGCGAGCGCGAAGTGATGAAGTTGCTCGCCGAAGGTCACACCGTACGGAAAGCAGCGGGCGTTCTGGGAATCAGCGTCAAAACGGTGGAGGCGCACAAGTTCAACCTGATGCGCAAACTCGACATCCACAACAAGGCACAGTTGGTTACGGTCGCCATCCAAAAGAAGATCCTTGCCATGCCGGTTCCGATGTAGATGCAGATGCAGATGTTTAAGAGCGTCAATCTCGTCCCCGCTGCATAGCGGCCGCGGCAAGGCTCGCCAGGTCGGGGACCTCCATGTCCGCGTGTCCGGCGGCGGCTCGAACCGCGCCGACCCCGGGACGGGCCGATTTCCGGTTCACCCATACCGTCGCGATCCCCAGCGACCGCGCTGGTATCACGTCGTGATAGATACTCTGCGCGGCGTGCAGCAGCCGGTCCGGAGCGAGCGCGAGAGTCTGTAGGGCCATGTGAAAATTGTTGAGGGAAGGTTTGTAGCTCCTGGCCTGTTCCGCTGTGATCACACCATCAAATTCCACGTCCAGACGTTTCCGCGTCTCCGCAAATAGAGCGTCGTCAATGTTTGAGATTACGACTAGCCGGTAGCGTTTCTTCAGCTCGCGAAGCGCAGGCACTGTATCCGGAAAGGGCGGCCACGCGGGAACGGACTCATGCAGGGAGCGAATCTCGGCGCCACTGGCATCGAAATGGAACCGGTCGGCGAATGCCCTTACCACGGATTGCAGCACATCCTGATAACTTTGGTAGGGGACGCTTTCAGCCTCCGCCTCGAACTCCCCATAGAGTTCCAGAATGTCGGCGTCGGAGAGACTCTGACCGTGGTTCGCGAGCATTGCCCGCAGTGTGGGAAGAATTCCCGACTCCCAGTCGATCAGCGTTCCATAGCAATCAAAGCTGATGGTGGTGAAACCTGAGAAATTCATCGGCATATGGCGAGTTCTTCGCTGTTGTATTTTTCAATTTGGCTGTTGCAAGGTTCATCAGTGCGTTTGCGATGAGCAACACGCTGATTCTACGCGGTTATTCTTGCTTCGCACGTCGAAACATTGAAAACAGGGGCTTTCGCTTGTTGCGATTGTCAGCACCGCGCTGTTGATGATTTCATCGCATGCATCCTCACCACAAAATTGTTTCCCGTCTATCCGGCTCATTTCACACGAGATCACAGCCTGCAGAAACCTTTCTCGCAAACTACCTCGTCTTGGCATGGCGATTGCCTTAAGTAAAAGCGTAAGTGGCTCGCTAGACGGGCCTCAAAAATTCGAACGAGGTGACTTATGACAGTCCTATTGGTTCTCTTCACTTTCACGACCTTCTTACTCATCGACTATTTCCGCAGCCGCCGCGCCACAGTGCCGGTGTTGCAAGTTGCTCCAGCCAAGTCTGACACGATTGCGCCGCGTCTTCAGCCGGCGTTGGTGGCCGGTTTCGCGGTCCCCGAAAATCTGCGCTATCACCCGGGTCACACTTGGGCGTTGAGCGAGAGCACCAACCTGGTGCGGGTCGGCATGGATGATTTCGCGTCGAAGTTGACGGGCACGGTGGAGAACATCGCGCTGCCGCAACGCGGCCAGTGGATTCGCCAAGGGCAGAAGCTGTGCACGGTGTATCACGACGACGCCGCGGTAGACATGGTTTCGCCGATCGAAGGTACGGTGTCAGACATTAACGAAGCGGTGGCGAAAGATCCTAAGCTGGCGCTGAGCGATCCTTACGGGAACGGCTGGTTGGTGACTGTGAACGCGCCGGACGCCAAGACAAGCTTCAAGAACCTGCTGGGTGGAGCGCTGGCACGGTGGTGGACCGAAGAGTCGGCGAGCCGCTTGCAGCGCCGGATTCCCGCAGAGATGGCCTTCGCCGGAGCGCTGGCGCAAGATGGTGGCGAAGCAATCAACGACGTATCCGCGCAGATTCCGAAGCAGGAATGGGCTCCGATCGCAAAAGAGTTCTTCCTGTCGTAAGCAGTAAGCCATAAGTCAGGCGAAGGCGAACCACTTCGTCGACCGTCTAGAACGAACCGGCCGCCCGGACTCAAACCCCGGGCGACCAAGTTTTTTTGGGTCTGATAGCTGACCTTGCGACTACGCTTTCTGTTCGGTGAATAGATCAAGCACTGGCGACGCGGATGCTGGGGGCTCCGGTGTTGTGGGAGTAGCTGATTGCGCACCGGGATCCTCCGCAGACGTTTTCTCGGCTGGGGCTTTCTCCCCTTGCAAGAATTTCCTGGAATCGAGCAGCGGGCGTCCCAGCGATGCGTTATAGCTGGTCCATGGACCTTCGAGGTCGGCCTCGCGCTGGAAATGGGCGCGCATGGCTTCCATCTTGGAATCCAAGTCGTCCAGATAGTGCAGCATGAGGGCCTCAGGAAACATGGGAAGCTTCGGCGACCCGAAATCGTACTGGCCATGGTGGCTGATGATGAGATGTTCGAGCAGAGTTTTCAGCTCTGCAGGAAAGTCAGGCAGTTTTGCGAGCTTCGACTGCAGCATCTCCAGTTCGATGATCATGTGCCCGAGCAACTGGCCGCGCGTGGTATAGGAAAACGCGCGATTGTAATTCAGCTCCTGAATCTTGCCAATATCATGCAGAAACGCTCCCGTCAATAGGAGGTCGCGGTTGACTTGAGGATAGTTGCCGCAGAGCAGGTCGCAGGAACGGAACAGGGACACGACGTGATCGAGCAGCCCTCCGATATAGGCGTGGTGAAGGGTCTTGGCTGCAGGCGCATTGCGATAGCGCTCGGCAATTTCCGCGTCTGCCATGAACAGTTCGACCAGCGACTTCAGGTGGGGATTCTGAAACGTGGCCACAAATTCGGTCAGCGTTCGCCAGAGTTCGCCGATGTCCTTAGTGGTCTTGGGCAGGTAATCGGTGAAGTCGATTTCCGCTTCTTCCATGCGGCGCAGCTTGTGAATCGTGAGCTGAAAACGATTCTTGTATTTGTTGACCAGCCCCTTGACCTTGAGAAAGTCGTCCTGCTCGAAGGCGAGAATGAACTCGTCGACGTTATCCCACATCTTGGCTTCGATCTGGCCGCTGCGATCGGCGAGAACCAGCGCCAGGTAGGGATCGCCATTCTTTTTGGCCTTCACCTGCTTCGAAGCCACCACGAAACTGGAGGTGATGACCTTGTTTTCCTGCTGGGAACATTCGGAGATAAAGAACTCTTTCATGAGCCTCCGCGAAATCGGCTTGCCGCGTCCAGCGCCTGAAGACGCACTCTCGGTGCGACGCTTGCGGCATGCCGACGGCATGCCCTGCTACGAAACTCAGCTACTCTGCCACCTGCTAAACGAGCAGCCCGAAAAAAGCCTACAAAACCGAGCTCACAGAGATTAGCCTAAAACACCCCGAGCTTCTTCTTCTTTTTCAATTTCTTCGTTTTGGCTTCTTTTTCACTGGTTTCGATGGGCTTGGTTTGTTTTGCGCTCGCGCCCGAGTCGATGTAACCCTGTTTGACATCGATGTAGGCCTCTTCGCGCAGGGTAGTCAAATAGGCGCGCAGCGCCGGCTGGAGCTTCTGCATGTAGAGCGCATCCTGAATCCGCGGTTCAGCTTCTTTCAGGGGGGGAATGCCCGCCATCTGATGCTCGGCAGCGAGCAGGATCACGTAGCCCTGCTTGGTGCGAATCACGTCGGAGACTTCACCAGTCTTCAGCGCGAAGACCTTGTCGTCCAGCTCTTTCGGCATGGTACCGCGCTTGAAATAACTGAGGTCGCCGCCATCTTTTGCCGAGGGTCCGTCGGAGTATTTTTTCGCCAAATCTTCAAACTTTGCGCCCTTGTGAATCTGGTCGAGCAGATCCTCGGCTTTGGCCTTGGCGGCTTCGAGCGCCGCGTCCGTCTCGGCCTGCGAGGGCGGTTCGGGTTTTCCATCCGCGCCCGCCGGTTTCGCAGGCAGTTTGGGTGCGATCAGAATTTCACTGAGGCGAACCTGCTCGGGCCGCTCCATCTCCGGGCGATGCTCTTCATAGAACTTCTTCTCTTCCTCTTTGGTTATGGCCAGCTTCTGGCCAACTTCCTGGCCAATCACGCGCTGGGTGACGATCTGGTTGCGCAGGTTCTGCTTGAAGTCCTCATAGGAAGCGCCCTGCGCTTCCGCTGCCTTCTCCAGGTCTTCCATGGTCTCCAGGTTCATCTGCTTGCGCATTTCATCGAGGCGCTTAATGAGTTCCGTGTCGCCGGTGATGCCGAGGTCTTTGGCTTTTTGCAGCAGAAGTTGCTGGTCAATCAGATCGCGCAGAACGTCTTTTTGCCTTTCGGCAAATAAGTGGTCGGCGTTGGCAGCGTCCTGCTGCTGAACTTCCTGCTTGAGCTGATCGCGGCTGCGGACATATTCGGAACGCGTGACGATCTCGTTATTCACGCGGGCGATGATTTCTTCGACCACGGTATCGGCTGGCGAAAAAGCTGGAAGTAACAGCGCGTACGCCAATGCCAAGAGCACTGGAAGTCTAGTCCGGTTCATTAGGGCTCTCTTGAATCCTGGAGTATCCCCGAAGGGAAATTTGTTCTATTTTACGCCGCCAGCCGCACGAAGGCCAAGGGAGCGGGGAGTGGTCAAAGGCTGCGCATCTAATTGTCTCGCGTGAGCGTCAGGGCGGTCACGTCGTTGTGTTTTGGAGCCATGTGCATGAAGTCCTGCACGTGTTGCAGAATGCTTTGGGAAAGCGCTTTGGCAGAAGCAGCTCCGGTTTGCATCACGCTCTTGACTCCCTCCAGACCAAATTCCGTGTGTTTCGACTCGGCCTCTACCACTCCGCGCGAGACTACGGCGAGCGAAGCGTTTGGTCCTAGGCCCACGATGCGGGCGTCCGTCGGGGCCAGCGAGAACAGACCGAGCGGGAGTCCCGTCGCGGGCAGTTCGACGATGCTCGCCTGATCGCGGAGCAACGCGGGGGTGTGGCCCGCATTGACGTAGCAAACTGTGCCCAATTCTTCGTTGTAGCAGCCGGCGAAAGCCGGGCAACTGCGTACACCTCCGGCTGCGCGCATGATTTCGAGATTCAGACGGCGCGACAGTTCGATCATGGCATCCGACTCGTTCAG
The DNA here is from genome assembly GCA_963785265.1 of uncultured Acidobacteriaceae bacterium. Lineage (GTDB taxonomy): Bacteria > Acidobacteriota > Terriglobia > Terriglobales > Acidobacteriaceae > Acidiflorens. The sequence continues at coordinate 903,921 of CAWAUN010000003.1, forward strand.
TTCGGCAGCCGCGAAGAGCTGTTCGGCGGAGGAGCGGAAACAAGTCTGCGCGGCCAGCAGAACCGGGCCCAGGGTGTCCCGTTTGCCGGCGATGTCGAGCATTCCGAAAAGAAAGCGCTGCGGACCAACCCGCAGACAATCGTAGAGGTCGCCCCCGGAGCGCGAGGAAAAATAGGCGACTGCCAGGTCAGCGCCCTGGAGCAGGGGCATTTCCCCCTGAACGATGTGCGGAACCTCCGCCGATGAGCCGAACCCGAGTTTTGAAAGCAGGCCTGCCACAGGTAGGCGAAATTATCACAAACTCTGCGGTGGGGCAATGAGCGAAAAGTGCCATGTAGTGAAGCCTTTCGCCGCGCACTGAGTAAATGTTAGGCTTGCAACGACGTGAGATCGAACTCGCATTTTTATCCTGTAATCCTAGCCGGCGGCCGGGGCACGCGCTTCTGGCCGCTGAGCCGCAAGCGCCGCGCCAAGCAACTGCTCGCGCTTGATGGCAAGCAAACCATGATCCAGCAGACCGTCGCGCGCCTTGCCCCCCTGACCGCGCCTGGCCGTTTCTGGATCATTACCAATGACGACCTGCGCCCCGCTATTCTGCGTCAGCTTCCGAAACTTCCTTCCAAGCAGATCGTCGCCGAGCCCGTCGGGCGCAACACTGCTCCCGCGATCGGTCTGGCGGCATTTCTGCTGCTTCGTCAGGATCCAGATGCGGTGCTCGGCTTGTTCCCCTCCGACCACGTCATCGCCGAGCCTGCTCAATACCGCGCCACTCTCAGTCGGGCCATCGAAATCGCTGCCGCGGGAGAAAACATAGTAGCGCTCGGTATCCGCCCGACGCGTCCCGAAACCGGCTATGGCTACATCGAGGCGGGCGCGCCCGATCAGGATGGTGCTTCGGACCTGCGCGTGCGCCGTTTCACCGAGAAACCTGATCTCGCCCGAGCCAAGCAGTTTGTTGATGCAGGCAATTACTTCTGGAACAGCGGCATTTTTTTCTGGCGCGCCGACACGCTCGCCAACGCGCTGCGCGAACACCTGCCCAATACTGCGGTAATCCTCGAGAAAATTGCCGCCGTTTACGGCACGCGCAAATTTGCAGTAACTTTCCGCAAACTCTATCCGAAATGCGAGAACATCAGCATCGACTATGCCGTGCTTGAGCCCCGCTCGGCCAAGGGAGAAGCTGAGTCGCGCATCTTCTGCCTGCCCGCCGACTTTGGATGGAACGATCTCGGCTCCTGGACTGCGCTGCATGAGCACCACACCGCGAAGGCGAAAACGAGCGCAGGAAGTCCGGTGTCCACAGCTGGAAGTTTCGCCTTTAATGCCCAGAATAACTACGTTCACGCCCCTGGGAAATTTGTTGCGCTGGTTGGCGTCAGCAATCTGGTGATTGTCGAGACCGAAGATGCGTTGCTGGTTACCACCCTCGATCAGTCACAGGATGTCGGCAAAGTGGTGAAGCATCTGGATGAGAAGAAGCTGACGAAGCTAGTGTGAGAAACGGTCGATGGTCGTTCGTCGATGGTCGTTGGCGGGCATCTAACTCGCGGTTGCTCATCGGCCGCAGAAGCGAACTGAGTACCGCGAACGACTAGCGACCAACGACTAACGACTAACGACCGACGAACCATGACCCAAATCAAATTCGGTACTGACGGCTGGCGCGGCCTCATCGCCGACGACTTCACTTTCGACAACGTGCGTCGCGTGGCGGGAGCCATCGCTGGCTATGTCCTCAAACATGAAGCCTCCGCCCTCGGCGTTGGCGTTGTTGTTGGATACGATACGCGCTTTCTGTCGGACCGCGCCGCTCGCGCCGTTGCTGAAGTCATCAGCGCTGCTGGCATTCCGGTGCTGCTTGCCAACGACTACGTGCCTACGCCTACCGTGTCCTACAACGTCAAAAAGCTCGGAGCAACTGGCGGCGTCATGGTTACCTCGAGCCACAATCCTTGGAACTGGAATGGCGTGAAGTTCAAAGCGAAATTTGGAGGATCGGCGACGCCCGCGATCATGAAAGCGATTGAAGGCGAACTAAGTTCCGGCGCGGTGCCCAGCGGTCGTCCGCCCGGGAAAATCGAAGAAGTCGATCTTAAACCATCTTATGTTGAAGCGATTTCCCAGTTTGCCGATCTGGAGCTCATCCGGCGCGCGAATTTCACTTTTGCCATCGACTCCATGTACGGCTCTGGCCGCGGAGTTCTGCCGAAAATATTTGACGCGCACGGCATCCGCTACATAGCGATTCGTCAAGAAGTGAACCCGCTATTCCCGGGCATTAATCCCGAACCGATTTTGCCGCACATTGCGCTTCTGCAGGAAACCGTAGTGAAAGAAAAATGCCATGCCGGCCTGGCAACCGATGGCGACGCCGATCGCATTGGCGCCGTCGCCGAGGATGGGAGCTTCGTCGATTCCCACAAATGCATGAGCGTTCTGCTGCACTGGTTGCTGGTGCGCAAAAAGTGGCCCGGAGATGTGGTGCGAGCCTTCAACACTACTGGCATGATGGATCGCATCGCCGCCAAGTACGGACGCAAGCTGTACGAGTGCAATATCGGCTTCAAGTACATTGCCGATCTGATGATGGAGCATGAAATTCTGATCGGCGGAGAAGAATCCGGCGGCATCGGATACGGGCGCTTTCTTCCCGAGCGCGACGGCATTCTCAACTCACTTCTGCTCGCGAACGTGATGGCTGAGGAAAAGAAGCCGCTTGGCGAGTTGGTCGCCGATCTGCAGCGTGAATTCGGCGCGCACTACTATGGACGGCGCGACTTGCACATTTCCGACGAGATGAAGAATGGCGCCATCCGCCGCGCTGCCGATCCGCATACGACAAAACTCGGCGCTTATTCCGTTCTGAAGAAAGAGGATCGTGATGGAGTGAAGTTCTACCTCGATGCTCCCAAACCCGGTCACGGTGCCGACGCTTGGGTATTATTTCGCGCCTCCGGTACCGAAAACATGCTGCGCTGCTATGTAGAAGCCGCCACCACTGAGTTGGTCGAAGAAATTCTGGAGGCAGGCGAACGATTCGTGAGACAGGGCTAACTGCGGACGAGTTCACTTCGCAGAAACCCAGACACTAAGAACTGAAGGCTGATCGCCGTTTTTCGGCACTTTCGAGTGCCGCCAACCCGTCGAACGCGATAGGATGGTAACAACACTCGCAGCATGATGGTCACCAAGGAAATCACACCGGTTCTCGCCGATTCTCCGGAATCGCGGCGCTACAACCGCATCAAGCGGTGGCTGGGCATTGGCGATTTTGCGCTTGGCTTCGCCCTGCTGGTCGTGCTCTTGTCCACTGGCTGGACCGGTTGGCTGCGCGATCTAGCGGAGCGCGCCGCTGCGCAGAATTATTTTTTTGCAGTTTTTTTCTATGTGCTGATGCTGATGCTGATTAGCAAGGCGCTGGGAACTCCGCTCGACTATTACGGTTTCCGGCTCGAGCATCGCTACAATCTTTCCAATCAGAGATTTCGCTCCTGGTTCTGGGACGAATGCAAGAGTTTTCTGATCGGTCTGATTATGGCCCTGATCGTGGTCGAACTGCTTTACATGCTAATGCGCCAGACCCCGGAGCACTGGTGGGTGGTGGCATGGGCTGTTTTCCTCGGACTTGTTGTGCTGCTCGCGCAACTTGCTCCGGTGGTGCTGTTTCCGATTTTTTACAAATTTGAGCCGCTGGAAAATGAGGAACTCAAGCGCCGTCTGATTGTCCTGAGCGAGCGCGCCGGCACGCGCGTGCGTGGCGTCTATAAGTGGCATCTTTCTGCAAAAAGTAAGAAGGCGAACGCCGCGCTCACTGGACTCGGCGCGACCCGGCGCATAATTTTGGCTGACACCCTCCTGGACAATTATTCCGACGACGAAATCGAAGCTGTGCTCGCGCATGAACTGGGACACCACGTGCACAGCCACATTTTGAAAAGCATTCTTGTGCAGGCCGGAATCACCCTTTTCGGCTTCTGGCTGGCCAACGAAGTTCTGCGCTACTCCGTGGAGCGCCGCCACCTCTTTGAGACTATGTCTGATTTCGCGAATCTGCCTCTGCTGATTCTGGTCGCAACCGTACTCTCGTTCCTGCTGATGCCCGCGCTCAACGCCTACTCGCGCTTTAACGAGCGCCAGGCCGACCGCTATTGCTTCGAATCCGTGGTCAGCGTTGAACCGTTCATTTCATCGATGAATAAGTTGGCCGAGCAGAATCTTGCCGAAAGAACGCCCTCGCGCTGGGTCGAGTGGCTTCTCTACTCGCATCCTGCAATCACCAAACGAGTGGCCGCCGCCGACGCATGGGCGAAGTCGCACTGAGATTGCAGAAGTCAGACGTCAAATTGAAGAAGTGAAAACCTTTCTCATCAACTCCGCTGTCAGCAGCTCCGCGTTAAGGATTTACTTCTGCAATTTGACTTCTGACTTCTGCAATCTCAGGATCTCTTCCACTCTACGCACATCTTCTTCCGTATCGACCCCGACCGTGTCGAATGGCGTTTCCGCCACGTAAACCTGGACGCCGTTTTCCAGGAAGCGCAACTGTTCCAGTCGTTCGCTGCGCTCGAGCATCGACTCTGGCCAGCGCACGAACTTGTCGAGCGCGTCTTTGCGATAGCCATAAAACCCTAGATGTTTGTAGTACGGCGGATGCCCGCCGTCGCGGTCGTGCGGGATGGTGGCGCGCGAAAAATACAGCGCCCGTCCGGTTGCGTCCGTCACCACCTTCACGGCGCTAGGATTGTTGATATCAATCTCCGCAGCTGCAGTCTTCAGTGTCCCCACCTCGACTCCTGCTCCCTGCATCACCGCGATCAAGCTTTCGATGTGCTCGGGCCGTATGAGCGGCTCATCGCCCTGAACATTCAAATAAACATCAGCCCGGATCGCGGTCGAGATTTCATGGACGCGCTCGGTTCCCGAGCGATGCGCTGACGAGGTCATGCGCGCGAGAAAGCCCTGTTGCACGCAGAAGCGCATGATTTCGTCCGAATCCGTGGCGACAATGACTTGCTCGACCGACGAACATCGCCGCACTCCCTGATACACCCATGCGAGCAACGGGACGCCCGCGATCTCGCGCAGCATCTTGCGTGGTAGCCGCGTCGACGTCAAGCGTGCCGGAATCACAGCTACGACTTTCATGTGCCCAGTTTCGCACGGAGGCCATGCGGTTTAACAGTGTCTTCGTTTCACACGGCACGCGTTTGACACTGGATTCTATGCGTCTTTAGAATGAATCAAAGGACGCGTCCACCCGCGTCTGCGGGATTCTGTGCCCATTTCCGGGCTGTCCCTCAGTTTTCTTCCGCGTATTTCCGGATTGGCGGTGTAGCTCAGGTGGTTAGAGCGACGGTCTCATAATCCGTAGGTCGTAGGTTCGAGTCCTACCGCCGCCACCAGATTCAAACGACAGTAAACAGACTGGATTGCAGCAGGGTTGGCGCCTGCCGCTTCTGTTGCCACTTACGAAACTACCGTGCTGTTCTGCTTCGTTTGGGGGCTCGTTGCTTATCACAAGCTCTAGCTTCGCCATCGCTGCGGGGGTGTCATCCGCTGCGCTCTTGATGTAGTACGTGTTGGTTGTGGACACGTTCGCATGGCGACGCGTACCCTTTTCGGAATAGTACAAGTAGTGGTCCTTGGCCCATCCATATTCTTCTGACGAAGACGTACTCAGCAAGCTGGAGGGCGGAAACTTGAGTAGATACTCTCCTCCTTCGACAGGCAACGGCAAGAAAGCAGGCGGACGTTGCTACTGCAGCGACCACCCTAACTTTGCCTGGACGTAATAGACCAGGAAAAACACAACTGCAAAAAAGGTACCGAGTACAAGGAGGAGTAGCACTCCGTGGCGCGTCGTAAAGGATGATTGTTTCCTCTTCCGTGTGCAATTGCGCGCCAGCGCACCCTCCGTCAAATCCCGGAGGGGTTTCATGGTTTCACTCCAATCTCAAAGTTCAGAGTTGAGAGCGAGAGCCGATACTGATATTGAGCGTTGACATAACCGATGACGGCATCGGTTTGCTGCAACTGCGCCTGACTGAGTTCAACAATGGAGCCCAAACCAAGTTTGTAGCGCTCCTGGGCGAGGCTTAATCCCAGGTCGGCTTCCTTGGAGAGTTCGGCCTCCACGCCGACGCGCTCAAATGCCGTATTGGTGGATAGCCATGCCGTGCGTACATCGCGGACTACGCGGTCGCGCAGATCCCGTGTGTTTTCGATTGCTGCCTTTGCCCGGTACTTTGCTTCCGAGGCTTGCGACGTGAAGAGAAAGCCATTAAAGATTGGGATGCTCATGTTCACGCCGAGAGCGCCGTACCAACTGGAAATGAAATAGTTGGAGCAGTCGCCGAAGCAGTCAGGACGTACCGGCGTTGCCCCCACGATGCCGAGGGCGCTGATGGTCGGGAAGAGCTGGTCGCGTTGGGCGCGACGGAATTTCTCCGCTGCCTGTTGATCAAAAGTGAGGGCCTCCAGATCGGGACGCTGCTGCAAGGCGGTATTGATGAGCACGTCCGCATCCGGCGGTGGCGGCGGTGGTTGTGCATCGTCATCGTTCAACTCGTAGGCGACCTGTTTGTCGAAGCCGAGGACTGCGGTGAGCGCGGCGATGGTCGAATCGACATTGTTCCGCGCATCTAGAAGCAGCAGCTTGGCCTGCGACAGAGTCACCTGGGCAAAGGCCAGATCCAGCGTTGATTTCAGCTTGTTCTGGGTAAGTTCGTCGATTTGATGCTCGACCGACCCGCGAGTGTCCACGGTCTGTTGCGCGACTTTGAGCAGGGCTTGCGCCTGCAGCGCGTTGTAAAAAGCCTGGTCCGTGGCCAGGACTATATCTTCGGTGGTAGCCAGCGCATTAGCGTCCTGGGCTTTTTCCAGGAGCTTAGTAGAGGACACTAGGTTGAGGGTGCGGCCAAAGTCGGTGATGAGCTGGCTAAGGGTTACCCCGCCGCCGGCGTGTTCCAGCAAGCGCGGGGCATTGAGGGCTCCGGCTCCGATGCGGCTGCCTTCATTGGCGTTGACCGCCGTGATGGCGCCATTCAAGTTGGGGAGTTCCGCCGCCCTGGCCTCGCGATAGACCTGATGTTGTGCCAGCGCCAGCAGCCGACCCACGCTAATGCGAGGATTGTTCTTGATGGCCAGCTGTTCGGCTTGTATGCAGGTTAAACGCATGGGTGGGCCCGGCACTTGACCCGCGGGCTGCGTTTGAGAGGCAGGGGAGGAACCGGTCTGAGACCCGGTTCCATGCGGGAAGCCGGCGGCCAACGCCACTTGAGTCACCGGTGACCCAACGGCAGGACTTGGGGTTTGCGCGATTTGCGGCTGCGGGGCGGAAGGTAAGTTTTCGGCTGCCTGCGATTTAGAAGCGCCTTGCGCCATGGCGGGCGAAGTAAGAACCGCACATAGAAATAACAGCAGCGTGCAGAATACGAAAGCATTGGCCCTTGTCATCAGGTTACCTCTTGACCTCATGATGTGCGTTCACTGATGTGCGGCTTGCGCCTCTAAGCGACTCCAGGAAGCGGGATGTTTGTGCCTCATTGCGCCAGCTCCGGCGTTGGATTCTCCGCAGCGTTCGCGCCGCGCTTGCCGTAGACCAGCACATAGGCCGCAGGCACGATAAAAATCGTCAGCAGGACGGACGAAGTGAGGCCACCGATAATCGCCTTGGCCATGGGAGCGTACTGCTCCGCACCTTCGCCGAGCTTCATGGCCATGGGAATCATGCCAATAATCGTCGCCAGCGAAGTCATCAGGATGGGCCGGAGACGGACGCGGCAGGCGGTGATGACTGCATCCGACGGCGACAACCCCTGCTTCTCCAGATTGTGAGCAAAGTCAACGATGAGAATGCTGTTCGAATCGGCGATGCCGACCAGCATCAGCACTCCCATCAGCGACATTACGTTCAACGTGCTGCCGGTGAGGGGAAGGATAATCAGGACGCCGATAAATCCCATGGGAATCGCGAGCATGATCAGGAAAGGATCGATGAACGACTTGAACTGCGCGGTCAAAATCAGGAAGAGCAAGAGAAACGAAATCAGAAATCCGAGCGCAAAACTCTTGAACGAAGCTTCCATACCTTGCACCATGCCGCGCAGATTCACGCGGACGTTGCTGGGAATCTTTTCTTTGGCCAGAATGTCGCGCACGGCGCTGGTGACGCGTCCCAGGTCTTCGGTCTTGGGTGTAATGAAGATATCGATGGCTCGCTGAATCTGATAGTGGTCGACCTCCGTTGGGGTCAAGATCTGTTTCACATCCACAACGTTGTTGAGGACGGTGGCCTTGCCGGCTCCAGCACAGGCCCACGAAGTGTTGCTGGTTCCGGGCCGCGGGGGCCGCGGGCCGGCGGGGCCGCAGCTCATGGCCGCTCCGCTGGACGGGTCTCGCAAGGGAATCTGACCAAGATCGAGCATGTTCTGAATGGCGCCGTTGCCATGCTCAAAGAACTGCACCGTCAGGTAATAGTCGTTTCCGCTCTGGCGATCGACCCAATAGTTGGGCGCGATCATGTAGTTGGAATTGAGCGCCGTAATCACGTTATCCACTACATCCTTTTGCGTGAGACCTAACTCGCCCGCGTGTACGCGATCCACATCCAGCCGCAAAGCCGGGTAGTTCATGTCTTGCGGAATGTAAATCTGGCCAACCCCCGGCAAATCGCGAAAGCGTTTGGCCAGATTCTGCGAGATGCCATAGATCTGGTCGAGATCGGGGCTGCTGACCTGCACGTCAATGGGAGCCGGCGCTCCCTGATTCAGAATGGCGTCGACCATTGAACCGCTGGAAAAGAAGGTGCGAATATCGGGAAACTGGCGGGCCATTGCTTTCTGCACGCGATCCATGTACTCAAAACTGCTCAGCCGGTGCGGTTCGTTGAGCGCGACTTGGACGGTGGCGGTATAGGGTCCGGAGTTGGTGGTATAGAGTGAAGAAAAGTCCGGAACTACGCCAAGGTTGGAGACAATCCGCTTGAAATCCTTTGGTTCTACCTGCTGCCGTATAAGGTCCTCCACCTTCGAGACATATTGATCGGTCACCTCAATGCGGGTGCCGGTTGGTACTTTGAGGTTGATGGTGAACTGGCCGGCATCAGTCTTGGGGAAAAACGCCAACCCGAGCAGGGGAGAAATCGCCAAGCTGGCCACGAATACGCCGCTCAGCACCAGGACCGTGAGCCCAGGACGTTGCAGGCACTGTCGGACCCAGTGTTCGTAAAAATCGAGGACCTTATTAAACATTCGGTTGAAGCGCGTATTGAAGCGCTCCATCCATGAATGACCTGCGCCGGTAGTGGGTTCGATCTCATACTCATTTTCCTTAGCCGGCTCATGAGTGTGAGGCACAGCCTTCAGAAAACGCGAACAAAACAAGGGAATCACCGTCATCGCCACGACAAACGAAGCCAACAACGAGAGACAAAAAGCGAGCGCCAGCGCGGAAAAAAGAAATTTGGCCACGCCATAAAGAAAAACCACAGGGAAAAAGTCGACCACATCCACCAGGGTTGCGGCCAGAATAGCCAGGTTCACTTCCGATCCGCCGACCTCGGCCGCGATCATGGGGGCGGCTCCCATTTCAAGATGGCGGTAAATGTTTTCGAGCGAGATGACGGAATTGTCGATGACACGGGAGAAAGCCAGCGCCATCCCGCCGAGAATCATCGTGTTGATCGTGCCACCCATCATGGCCAGCACCACAAACGCGGCCAGCGCGGAGATAGGAATGGAAAGGAGCACCGCGGATGTGGCGCGGAAGCTACCCAGAAAGATGAGGATCATCAAGCTGGTCAGAATCAGCCCCAGAAAACCCTCGTGCAATACGGTGTTGATCGCTTCCTTCACGTAGACCGACTGGTCAAAGACGATGCTGGTCTTCATTTGCTGCGGAATGTCGTAGAGATGTTTGATCAGCTGACGGACGCCATCGACCACTGCGATCGTGTTGGTATCGCCGCCTTGCTTCATGACGGGAATGTAAGCGGACTTTTGGCCGTCAATGCGCACGATGTTGTATTGAATTTGGTGGCCGTCTACCGCTTTGCCTACATCATTGACCGTGACCCAGGAATTTCCTTTGACCTTGAGGGGAACCTTGCCCAGTTGGTCCATATTGTCCACCAGGCTGTTGGAGTAGACGAAATAATCGTAGGGACCCATTTTGACGTCGCCGGCGGGCAGAATCAGATTGGAATCGTTCACCGCACCCACCACGTCCATCACACTCAACTGCCGGGATTCTAGTTTGTAGGGATCGACGTAGACCATGATTTGGCGATAGATTCCGCCGAACACGCCGGGAATTTCTGCGCCTGCGACGGTCGCGATCTGGTTACGAATTTGGAACTGAGCGAAATCGTGCAGCTGAGTTTCCGTGAGCCCCTCGCCTTTTACAGTTACCAGCGCCACTGGCAAGCTGGAGGCATCGAACTTCAAAACGACGGGGGGCAAAGTTCCCGGGGGTAGACGCTTGAGGTCGGCGAGAGCCAGATTTGAGAGCTCGCTTACGTCGGCATCGGCGCTGGTTCCTGGCTGAAAGTACACGCGAATGATGCTGACGCCCAACATCGATCGCGATTCCATGTGGTCCACGCCGGAAGCCAGCGTAAAGAAGCGTTCCAGAGGATCGGTGATATCGGTCTCAATATCCTCCGGTGGCATGCCTGTGTAAAACGTGGCCACGACGACTTCGGGAAGGTTAATCGGAGGAAATAAATCGATTGGCATCCGCGTCAGGCTGGTGACGCCGATGACCAGAAGCGTCAGACAGATGACGATGATGAAGTACGGATTACGAATTGAAAATCCCGGCATAGAATTTGTCCTGTTGCCACCGCAGCCTAGTCAGGCATCCCAGCCCGGCAAACCAGCCAGGCATACACGCCACCATTCACTGCGCGTTTTGTTCGTGGTACTGCATCACGGCCACTGCCTGCGGATGCACCTTTTCGCCGGCTTTCAGGCCGCTGCGGTCGCTCACCACGACCACTTCTCCTTCGTTCAGTCCGGAGGCGATTTCGGCGTCGCTCGCTGTCTCCAAGCCGAGCTGCACGGTGCGGTCTTCCAGTTCACCATTCTGGTTGACCACAAAGACGGTGGTTTTGTTGCCTGCGTGATTCAGCGCCTGCACCGGTACCGTCGGAACATCCTCTTTTCGATCGAGTGAAAGCTCGGCCTCGGCGTAGAGACCCGGCAGCAGCACTCGCTCCGGATTCGAGACGTCGACTTCCGTGTGCATGGTACGCGTGTCTTCGCGCACATCGACCGAGAAGCGTGCCACCTTGCCAGGGAAAGTCCGGTTCAGAGAAGGTACGCGAACGTCGACCTGATCGCCGATGTGGATGTAGCGGACGTAGGATTCCGGAACCGGAATCACGAGCCGGAAAAGATCGTCCTGCGAGAGCCGGACGATCGGCATCGCCTGGGTGCTCGAACCCGTGCCGGCCTGCACCAGGGTGCCGAGATTGGCGTAGCGTTCCGTCACCACTCCGGTAAAGGGAGCGGTGATCCGCGAATAATCGAACAGGCTCTGATCGTGAGCGAGTTTTGCCTTGGCCGCGGAGAGTTGGCTCTGAGACGCCTCGAAAGCCGCTTGGCCAGCATCTACCTGAGCGGATGACGCCAGATCCTTGCCCTGCGCGTCATCCACTTCCTGCTGGGCGACAATTCCGGGTTGGCTCTGAAAGACCCCATTCAGGCGCGTATATTGCAGGTGCAGCGCGTTGTACTGTGCCTGATCCCGCGCCAACTCGTGCTGGGCACGGCTGACTTGATTGTTCGCGTTTTTGATTTCCGCTTGATCTTGCTGCAGTTGGTCCTCGAGTTCGGGAATCTCGAGGATGGCCATCACCTGGCCAGTCTTCACGCGCGTGCCGTAGTCGACGTAGAGCTTGCTGACGAAACCGGATTCCTTCGCATAAACATCAATCTCCTGGAAAGGCACCAACTCGGAAGACAAGGTGAGCTGCCGACCTAAAGACTTGCGCACAACTTTGGTGGTGCCCACCGTAACGGTTGGCCCGGCCGGAGCACGGTCATTCCCCGAGCAGGCGACGAATTCGACCACCGCAAACACTAGCGCGGCCAGGGACATCGATCTGGAAAGTCTGTTTCGTAGCGATCCTCCGTCAGATCGGTTTTTGCTTTTATTCATCAATTTCTCCGTGCCAGCTTTCTATGGCATTCCGAACCGGCAATGTCTTCCAAGCGCATGCCAGGGGGTTGTCATAAACGTGTCGATTTCATGAGCTCGCGCAACTTGGGTACTGAGAACCCGCTCGACCGGCAAAAGTCGATCACCTTCTTTTCCACTTCTTTCAGGCGAACGGCGACTTCTGGGATCTTGGTTGCAAATTCCACGGGAACCGTCAGCACTCCGTGGCGGTCGCCGTGCAGTAGATTGCCGGGACGGACTTCCATGCCTCCCACCGTGACGGTGGCCCCCAGATCGAAGATGTGGGCATACGCGTGAGAGACGGCCAAGCTTCCGGCAAACAATTGAAGCCCCATGGCGCGCACTTCAGGCACGTCCCGTACGGCGCCATTGGTCAAGTAGCCGATACACCCCAGAGCTTTGAGGATGGCGGCGTGCATGTCACCCACGAAGGCCCCCTGCCCGGGCCGTGTGTCCATGTCTTGTAACACGAGGACGCGAGGTTCGGGAATGTCGAGGATGCTGTTCCAGAAGTCGGACCGGTCATGGAAGCTGCCGCCCACAATCGGCGGTTCCCCGCAGCTAAGGCGAGCCGTGGCCGCGTACCCGACCATGGTGGGAGCGTCCGCATCGGTGAATATGCAGCGAATGCTGCCATTGGTAAACCCGGTGTTCAGAAGCCGGGAATGAAAGGTCTCGATCGCATTCGAGACGATACAAGTGTCAAGCTGGCGAAGAGCATCGAGATCTTCTTCGGTCAGCAGAGGCTGAATAGCCATGCACTTTTCCTTTCGCGGACGAAGCTCGCTTGGCTTCGGAATCACGCGGACTATGCGAAACGAAACTCACCAGTTCCCGGAACTCTCGGGTACAGGACGTGCTTCCCCGGGCTGACATTCGGCGGACTACCGGGCACGATATACGAGCTTGGAGTTCAAAACCAGCGATTAATTTCAAAAGATGGAGCGTCAGCAGGAAGGAGGGGGCCGGGTATAAAACCAGCTTTCAGAGCTGACATTCGTAGATGGGACGATCACCGAAATGATTAAGAGCGAAGGCCGGGGCGGTTGAAATAAGGTGAAACTCGAAGGTGGCGCCGTCCACTGGAACGCGTTGCTAAGAAGGCGTTGTCTCTGGACATCCGGTGACTGCGATTTCGCCATCACTGCCTTTGGCAGATTCGCGCCGAGAGTAGTGTAGCGAGTGGCAAGGCTCGCCGTCAGGGAACAAATGGCTAGAACAATTACGGCGATCCGGCACCGAGACGCGGAGCGTGCTCGTGCGCGAGAATGTTCTAGCATAGCCATCTCAGATCAACGTGCGGAGCAACCGCCATAAGATTACAGACATTTAGCACAGGAAAGACAGATTGCGCAAGTTACCAATGTGTTTCGACGCTTGGGGACCGCATTGAGTTGCTTTCTTTCGGCGTCGCACACGTGAAGATTGCCTCATAGAGCGCCGGGTGGTCGGATTCGACCCGCCATACCAGAACCACCAACCCGTTTGCCGCCGATATCGTCGCGGTAAGGTGGTGGTCTGTCCCTCTGAAGCCACCACCATGGCCACCGCCGCCGAAGCCGCCTCCGCCACCGTGGAACCCGCCTACACTACCGTGGAAGCCCCCCCTGCCTCGGCCTCCTCCCAAGCCATGGAATCCACTGGCCAGTATTGGGCCGGAGTGGTATCCGCCGTGGCCGATTGCCTCGGGCCGCGATAGGTGCCGTTCGTGAAGTTGCGGCCTTCAAGGTAGTGGGAGCCTGGACTCCAATTGTGGTAGTTGGCGCTGAAGTTGTGCATAAAGGGTCGATACGGATAACCGTGCCCAAAGCCGAATCCGTAGAACAGAGTGTGAACCCTGCCGGTATCGGAATTGATGCTCATGAAAATTCTCCTTCAGCTAGTGCGATTGTAGTCGCAGGCATTTCTCAGGGGACACTCGGCGCAGTGCGGCTTCGACCGCTTGCACAGTTCTTGACCGTGTTGCCGGAGCAACTGGTGTGCCCGAATCAGAGAATCGTAATCTCGGGGCAGTTGCCCACATATAGCATCCTGAACTAAGCGGTAGGTCGCTGAATAATTCTTCTGCTCTTCGGCAAACCCCACTCGGCACAGCACTCGCAAGCCATTCGAGTCCAGCGCCATCATCGGGTAAGAGCGGGTGAGCAGGAGTATTTTCTCCGCACCGGGATCACCGATGCTGGGGAATCTCTTCAAAGCTTTTTTTGCTTGCGAGAGCGGCTTCTTGAGAGCCACCCGGAGGTCGCTGTCGAATTCTTCATAGGCGATTTTCGCAATGGTGAGAAGCTTTTCCGCGCTTACGTCCGGGAGTATGCCTGCCTTGCCGATAGCTGCCAAGGCGGAGTGCTGAGCTGCAAGAATCTGGTCCGGGCGTGTACCGATGGTTCGCTTGAGGATGGCGAACGCTTCGGCACGGCGCTTGTCACTCGCCAGATACGCGATGTTCTCCCAAATGATTAGCTCCAGTGGGTCAGCCGAGGGCGGCGGCGCAGGAGCACCATAGTGCTGCTGAAGTTTATCGACCAGCTTAGAAAACGCAATGGTCGCCATCAGCCCCCAAAAGATCACAGTGACGGACGAAATCGTGTTTCATCACGGAACCACGATGGTGCGTCTGCGTCTCTCCAGTCCGTTCAACGTTCCAGAGGCAACAGGTATGTGGGGTTGCTCTCGAACGCGCTGCCAAAGACTTGCCTATCCGCTTCGCGCATATCCCAAGCGATCACCGAGGTCGGTGTGATCTGGATTGTCACATCATCCCACGATGCGAACACCGGACCAACTCGGGGGTCCGCGAGTGCGGCGTCGCTCAGATATTTGGCATGAACCCGCCCATTCCATTTCCGTGACACTTCACCCGTCAAGATTTGTGCAGTGCCCACGATGTTTATACCGCATGATGCTGCGGGGTCGCGGGAGTCGATCATTAACGAGATTTTGGGCGTGGACCGCAGATTTCGAGCCTTGCGGGTGCGCGTGGACGTGGCTATATAAATATACTCACCATCAAACCAGTACCACACCGCAACCATGTGGGTCGAGCCGTCTGGGTTCTTCGTTGCGAGCGACGCGATGTAACGGCTTTCCAACAAGTTCCGAACCAGAGAATCCGAAAGAGAAGCCATAGCTAGAGCCCTCACTAAACCCAAGCCACGTCAATGCCTTCCAGAGTGAATCCACAGAGGCCATTGATTGTCGCGAACCAAAATCTTATCTTCACGGGGCAATTTTGAAAACGGGCGTTCGCCCGAACACGCCGAGTCACTGCACGCTAACCCAGAGTACCCGTCACTTTCGTCCTCATCCTCATCGTCATCTTCTTTGCGGTCGTCTTCCTCTTCATCCTCGCGGGCTCCTGCCGGAGGAAGGCATTAGCGGCTCCATGCGCAACGGCTTGACTAGAATCTCCGGCCTCGCATTTGTGCCTGTCGAACTGTTCTTGGAGGCTCGCTTGCGCAGCGGCGGTCCTTGAACACTACTGGGAAGATTGGGGTGGGAGACGGGAATTGAACCCGCAACCGTCGGAGCCACAGTCCGATGCTCTACCAAGTTGAGCTACTCCCACCGCAGAGTGGTTGTACAGACAACGATTATAGCAATTGCGGCGGAAGTACGGGCGTACTGCGCCTGAAGGGGCGGTCCATTTCGAGATTATTGGCATCGCTAAAGCGATGCCCGGATACGAAAACCTGATCTGATACGGAACGATGGCTTGCCGCGGTTCGCCTACACTCGCCCTATGCCCATGTATTGGAATCCCATGGCGCGCAGACGCGATGAGTCGAGCAGGTTCTTGGTGTCGATGATGATCGGCCGTTTCACCAGGTGGCGGATCTTGGTGAAATCGAGCGTCCGGAATTCAGGCCAGCCCGTCGCCACCACCACGGCATCCGCTCCCTCGCAAACTCCGTAGGCGGACTCGCAGTACTTCACCATGCCATTCAGTTGGAGCCGCGCATCGGGCATCGCCGCCGGATCATAAGCCCGCACACGCGCTCCCCCGGAAAGCAGGTTTTGCGCGAGTTGCAGAGAAGCCGATCCCGCCACCGAGTTCGTGTTCGGCTTAAACGCAAGCCCGAGAATGCCGACGTCCTTGTTGCACACTGTCTCGAGCGCGCCGGCTACTTTTTGCATGAGCCGGTCCGCCAGTTGCAGGTTCACTTCGCGCGCGGCATTCAGCACCTTCAGCTCAACCCGATTGTCGCGCGCCAGCCCGGTGATCGATTCCATATCGCTCTCGGCGAAAATTCCACCCATGCCGGCGCCCGGTTGCAGGCAGCGCGGCGCAATTTTCTTGTCCAGCCCCAGGGCAAGGGACAAACTGACGGCATCAGCGTTCACGTGTTCGCACAGGCTGGCGATTTCGTTAATGAATGAAATTTTGGTCGCCACAAAAGCCGTCGTCGCTTCCCGCGCCAACTCCGCGGTTTCGTAGTTCGTGACCAGCACGGGAACTCCGCGCATGACCAGCGGATGAAAAATCTGCTTCAGCGTGGAAACGGCCTCGCTCGAAGGCGTTCCGAGAATAATGCGATCGGGCCAGTTGAAATCCTCGACCGCGCAGCCGTTGGTGAAAAACATCGGCTGGCACACCAGCAGGCTCTTCAGCCCTTTGTGTTTCAGGGTTCTGTCAATCTTTGTGGTCGAACCCACGCGGTCCGGGGTCACGATCGACAGTACCTGGAATCGGCCCGCGGCGTTCGCCAGGCGGAGTACGATATCTTCCAGTCCCTGCGCGGAATCTTCCGCCAGAAAAATTACCTGTGCCTTGCGCGCCAGGTCTTCCGGGTCCGCCGAATACACGAGGCGTCCTGAGCGCACGTTGCGCCGAATCACTTCCTGAAGATTCTTTTCGAAAAAAGGAATATTGCCTTTGGCGATTTCCATGATGCTCGTGCCGTCGGCATGACAGCAGCAAACAGGTGTGCCAAAATCGGCGAGACAGGCGGAAATAACGGTGGCAAGGTAGCCGGAGCCATAAACCCCAATTTGCATAGTTACACTCTTCCGATCGAACTTCTGATCGAAGCTTCGATCAAGCCCGCAGCCTGGGATCCGGCGCTCGGGATGCAGCCCGTTAAATCTATGGTAATCCGGCCAATGGACTTGGCAACGGGCGGAAAGTACATGTACGTTCGGTCCGCGAAACCGCCCGCGGGTTGCGGGTTTTCAGGGGATATTGCAGGAGGGCCGCGAACCGCGTATAAAGCCTGTATTCGGGGTGGGTAGCGCTCGGTTTTTCCTGGATTACAACTTCGAAGACAACTGGCCGCGTCCCAATGGTACCGGTGCCAGATCCTGCCAGTCACTTCCATTCTCGCGGACGAACATTAACTCTTCCACCGGAACCTCGCGCTTGCCCGCAAACTCCGCCCAGCGCTCGCGTGCCAGGGTTAAGGCCGCACTCGCCTGCGCGTCGGTTTCTGCTTTCAAGATTGTCAGATGCGGAATATAAGGCCAACTCTCATCGCAGCGCAGCCCTTTGCCGCAGAGTTGATCGTGCAGCTCGCGTAGCCGATAAGCTGCGCGCTTTACCTGGATAAACACCGTCGGAGTCGTCGGGAGAAATGTTTCCACGTCTCCCAGTTCCACGCTAAAAGGGATCACGTGGCTGCAAGCTTCTTCCAGAAATTCAAGCGCGGCCGCTTCCGTTCCCACCAGTTCCCGCGGAGGAAGGACGGTGAGATGGGCCGGCATGTGAGCGATTGTGGGGTGGAGTTCCTGCCGCAGCTTGGCGACAAATTCGCCAACTGGATTTCGAACGTAGGTCACCAATGCGTAGCGTGAACTGGGCATGTCTTCCGAAGCAAATTATAGTCCGACCGTGCCTAGCAAGGGCATTCCACCTTTAGACGGTGTCACGAAGGTCACCCGGACAATCACCTGCTAGTGGTGCAGTTTGAAAATTGCCGCCCCTCAGAGGCTAAAGCCGGCATTGGAAAATAAGGCATTTATCGCAGCGGTAAACCGCTGCGCCACCCAAAGGCAAAACCAAAACCGGTAAACCGCTGCGCCACCCAAAAACAAAATCGAGTTTTTCAGCAGTCTGTAAAGCCGCAATGGAGATGGGATGCTTGCGGCACCGCTGAAGACGTGCTCTTTCAAAGCCCGCTTCAAACTGCACCACCACACAATAATCTCAATCCGTACCGCTGGGGACGGGGCCGGCGCCATACTGGGGGGTGTCGTGCTGCTGTCCCAGCACGCGCAAGCGCAGCCGGTCGAACGCCAAATAGACGACGGGCGTGGTATAGAGCGTGAGCAACTGACTCAAAATCAGCCCACCCACAATCGTGATGCCCAGAGGCCGACGCAGTTCAAATCCCGTGCCGGTCCCGAGCGCCAATGGCAGCGCGCCCAGTAGCGCAGCCATTGTCGTCATCAGAATGGGACGGAAGCGCAACATACACGCCTCAAAAATCGAGTCGAGCGGTTTTTTGTTTTCTTTGCGCTCCGCCTCCAGCGCGAAATCGATCATCATGATGGCGTTCTTTTTGACGATGCCGATCAGCAGCACAATCCCAATAATGGAGATGATGTTCAGATCTTGCTTAAAGAGCAACAAAGCCAGCATCGCGCCCACGCTCGCCGATGGCAGCGTGGAGATGATGGTCAGAGGATGAACCAGGCTTTCATACAAGATGCCGAGAACGATGTACACCGCCAGCAACGCGGTCACAATCAAAATCGGCTCGGTGCCGAGAGACTGCTGGTAGGCCTCGAGGGTACCCGCAAAAAAGCCTTGCAGCGTGGAGGGCGCTCCGAGACGCTTTTGCATCTGGTCAATGGCTAGCGTGGCATCGCTTAAAGACTTATTCTCCGCGAGATTGAAGGACACGGTCACCGAGGGAAACAGTCCCGTGTGGTTGACGGCCAGTGGTGTGTTGTTGGCGTGCGCCGAGGCCATCGCGAGCAACGGGATGCTGTTGCTGCCGTTACTGCTGCTGGCCGTATGAAGATAAATGTCTTTCAATCCCTCCGGGTTTTGCCAATACTGCGGAGCAACTTCGAGCACGACGTAATACTGATTCAGTTGCGTGTAAATGATGGACACTTCCGATTGGCCGAATGCGCCGTATAACGCCGAGTCTAGCGATTGCACGGTAAGGCCGAGCTTGGCCGCGGTGGTGCGGTCGTAGGTCAGCAGCTCGTCCAATCCGCCATTTTGCTGGTCTGAACTCACGTCCTGCAGACCCGGCAGGCGCTGCATCTGACTCAAAATGCGCGGCCCCCAGGTGCCAAGATCCTGCACGTTGTCGGCTTGCAGCGTGTACTGATACATCGCATTACTCGACCGGCCGCCGATGCGCAGATCTTGCGCGGCTTGCAGAAACGCGGACGCCACCGGCAGGCGATTCAATTTCGGACGCAACCGGTCAATGATCTGCGAGGCGCTGGCATTGCGTTGCGCCAATGGCTTCAGGGCAATGTAGAGGGAGCCGGTATTGGTGGCGCCGCCGCCGCCGGTAAACGCAATCACATTGGCAACCGCCGGGTCGGTCTTGATCACTGCGCCGATCCGCTGAATGGAATCGTTCATCGAGGGGAACGAGGAATCCTGGGGCCCGCGCACGCTGCCGGTAATCGCTCCTGTGTCCTCTACCGGGAAAAAACCCTTGGGTATTTTGATGATCAGCACGACGTTGAGCCCGATGGTGATGAACAGAACTATCAGCGTCGGCGCAGGGTGTTCGAGCACCCATCGCAGGCTGGTGCGATACCAGGAGAGCATGCCGTCAAAGAATTTTTCGCTGGCCATGTAGAGGCGGCCATGTTTTTCCTTGCGCTCGGTTTTCAACAAGTAGGCGCACATCATCGGAGTCGTGGTCAGCGAGATGAGCATCGACACGAAAACAGCGGTCGAAAGCGTAACCGCAAACTCGCGGAAAAGGCGGCCTACGATACCGCCCATCATGAGCAGCGGAATAAAAACGGCAATCAGCGAAATGCTAATGGTGAAGACGGTGAAGCCGATTTCCTCCGCACCCTTCAGCGCAGCGGCAAATGGCTCCATGCCGCCTTCCAGATGGCGGGCGACATTTTCCATCACCACGATGGCGTCGTCCACCACAAATCCGGTGGCAATGGTCATCGCCATCAGCGAGAGGTTGTCCAGCGTGTATCCGAACAGATACATCACGGCGAACGTGCCCACAAGTGAAACCGGTACCGCGACCGCGGGAATCAGCGTAGCGCGCCCGTTGCGCAGAAAAATAAACACCACGGCGATCACGAGCGCGATGGAAATGATCAGTGTCCTCTCCACGTCACTGACCGAGGCGCGAATCGTAGTGGTCCGGTCCAGAACGATAGTGGTATCGATGCCGAGCGGAATGGATGCCTGGATAAATGGAAGTTGCGCACGAATGAGGTCGACCGTGTCGATGATGTTAGCGCCCGGCTGGCGGAAGATGATGACCGTAACCGAGCGCTTGCCGTTGAGATATCCGGCAGCCCGAATGTTGGCGACCGAGTCCGTAACCTCGGCGACATCCGATAAATGAATGGCCGCGCCGTTGTGATAGCCGACCACGAGCGGCTTGTAGTCGGCGGCATGCGAAATCTGATCGTTGGCCAGAATGTCGGAGGTCACCACGCCATCGGAAATTTGTCCCTTGGCTAGGTCGGCGTTTTGCAAGCTCAGCACCGATTGCAGATCGCTAAGCTCAAGACCGTAGTTGGCCAACTGTGTGGGATTGGCATCTACACGCACCGACGGCAACGCGCCTCCGCCAACCACCACCTGCCCCACGCCGTTGATTTGCGACAATTTCTGTTGCACGACGGTAGAGGCTTCGTCGTACATTTTGTCGGGACCAAACTTGTCAGAGGTGAGGCCGAGAATCATGATCGGCGCATCGGCCGGATTGACTTTGCGATAAGTCGGATTGCCTGGGAGATTAGAGGGCAGATAGGTTCGCGCCGCATTGATGGCAGCTTCCACGTCTCGCGCTGCGCCGTCGATGTCGCGGCTGAGGTCGAACTGAATCGTGATTGACGTGCTGCCCAGCGAACTCGCGGAGGTCATCTCCGTCACGCCCGCAATATGGCCGAGCTGCCGCTCGAGGGGAGTAGCAACGGACGACGCCATAATGTCGGCGCTGGCTCCTGGCAAACCCGCGCCGACTGAAATCGTCGGGAAGTCGACCTCCGGCAAAGGCGCCACGGGGAGCACCTCAAACGCAATCGCTCCGGCAATAGCAACCGCCACTGTAAGCAGCGTCGTGGCCACGGGGCGGTAGATGAAGGGCGCGGAAATGTTCATGCCGGGCCTGCCAGTTCTCCGCCTTCGGCCTCGGTACGATTCGACTTTTTCGCAAACCGGTGCGCCAGATTGTCGAAGAAGACATAGATGACAGGCGTCGTGTAAAGCGTGAGCACCTGGCTCAGAAGCAATCCGCCCACCATCGAGATACCTAGCGGCCGGCGTAATTCGGAACCGAAACCCGTTCCCAGCGCCAGCGGAAGGCCCGCCAGCAGCGCGGCCATGGTGGTCATCATGATGGGACGGAAGCGGAGCAGACAGGCGTCGTAGATTGCGTCGGTAGCGTTCTTCCCATGCTTCCGCTCACCTTCCAGCGCGAAGTCGACCATCATAATGCCATTCTTCTTCACGATGCCGATCAGCAGCACAATGCCAATGATCGCCACCACGCTTAAATCCTGACGAAAGATCAGCAGCGCCAGAAAAGCGCCCACACCCGCGGACGGGAGCGTCGACAAAATCGTGATTGGATGAATGAAGCTCTCGTACAAGACTCCAAGCACGATGTAGACGGTGACCAGCGCAGCCAAAATCAGCAATGGCTCATTGGCCAGCGAGTTGGTGAACGACGCCGCTGTTCCCTGGAAACCGGCCTGCAGGCTTGCAGGCATGTGCATGTCTTTCTCTACTTTGTCGACTGCCGTTATAGCCTCGCCCAGCGCGGCATTCGGCCCCAAATTAAACGATACCGTGATGGCCGGAAATTGCCCCTGATGGCTGATGGAGAGCGCCTCGGTAGTTTTTTCGAAATGCGAGAAAGCGCTCAACGGCACCGCACTGCTCGTAGTTGAACTGGTGGCGCCGGCTGAGTTTGCTCCCGTGCTCGGGGTCGACGAGGGAATCGGCGAAAGCGCATTCGCGGGCGGAGTCAAGGTATTCGCCGCCGGAGTGTATAACGCCGAACCGGTCAGCGCGTTCGATCCTGCCGAGGATGATCCCGAGGATGCGAACGACGAAGCGGCGCCTGCGCCAGTGGCACCCGCCGACGCGTTCGCCTGGATATAGAGCCGATTGAGATTGTTCGGATCCTTCTGAAATTGCGGATCTGTTTCCAGCACTACGTGGTATTGATTCACCTGCGTATACATGGTGCTGATCTGGCGCTGACCAAAAGCGTCATACAGAGTGTTATCGATGGTCGTCGGCGCAATCCCCAGCCGCGACGCGGTAACGCGGTCGATCACCAGTGAAACCGCGGATCCGCCCAACTGTTGATCGGTGGCCACGTCTTCAAGTTCGGGCAACTGCTTCAACCGCTCGACGAATCGATTGGTCCAATCGTTCAGCTCATCGGCGTTGGGATCTTCTAGCGTGTACTGATATTGCGTACGGCTCACCCGGTCATCCACGGTGATGTTCTGGACCGGCTCCATAAACAGCGTGATCCCCTGCACCTGGTTCACGCGCGAGGTGAGCCTGCGAATGAGGTTTGAGGCGCTGATCTTGCGCTGGTCGAGCGGCTTTAAGTTGATCGACATGCGGCCGCTGTTGGTGGTCGTATTGGTTCCGTCGGCGCCAATAAATGATGAAACACTTTCCACCGCCGGGTCATCCAGAACCGCCTTGGTAAGCTCCTGCTGCTTTTCGGCCATCGCCTTGTAGCCAATCGTCGGCGGCGCCTGCGATATCCCCTGAATGACGCCCGTATCCTGCACCGGGAAAAATCCTTTGGGAATGATGATGTAAAGAACAACCGTGAGTACCAGGGTGGTCAAAGCGACGAGTAGAGTGATCGTCTGGTGACGAAGGACAACCTTCAGCGTGCGGCCATAGAAGGCGATCATCCCCTCGAACGCACGCTCGGTGAATTGATAGACGCGCCCCTGCTTCTCCTTTGGGTTATGCCGCAAAATTCGCGCGCTCATCATCGGGGTCAGCGTGAGCGAGACGACTGCCGAAACAATGATGGTGACAGCCAGGGTGACGGCAAACTCGCGGAACAGGCGTCCTACCACGTCGCCCATAAACAAAAGCGGAATCAGCACGGCGATGAGCGATACGGTCAGCGAGAGAATTGTGAACCCAATTTGTTCCGCTCCCTTGAGCGCTGCTTCCATCGGCTTCTCGCCTTCTTCGATATAGCGCGAGATGTTTTCGATCATCACGATGGCATCATCCACCACGAAGCCGGTGGAAATGGTTAGCGCCATCAGCGATAAGTTATCCAGGCTGTAGCCGAGGATGTACATCGCCGCGAAAGTGCCGATCAGTGACAGCGGCACCGCCACACTCGGAATAATGGTCGCGTAAAGACTGCGCAAGAAAAGGAAAATGACGAGCACAACAAGTCCGACCGTCAACATCAATTCGAACTCAACGTCGGCAACCGATGCTTCAATAGAGGTCGTAAGATCGGTAAGCGTGGTTACCTGTATGCCAACGGGCAGGTTGGCCTGAAGCTGCGGCAGCAGTTGCTTGATGCTCTTGACCACCGCGATCGTGTTCGCTCCCGGCTGGCGTTGCACGTTCAGGATGACTGCCGGGGTCTGGTTCATCCACGCCGCTTGTTTATTGTTCTCGACGCCGTTCACAATCCGCGCCACATCGGTCAGCATGACCGGCGCGCCGTTACGGTAGGCAACCACAACATTCCGATAGTCGACGCTGGTGACCAGTTGATCGTTGGCATCGATCTGGTAATCCTGGCGCGGCCCATCGAAATTGCCTTTGGCGGCGTTCACACTGGCGCTGGTCAGCGCTGTCCGAAGATCTTCCAGGTTGATGCCGTACGAGGACAGTGCCGTGGGATTGGCTTGAATGCGCACGGCAGGCTTTTGGCCGCCGCTGATCGTGACCAGGCCGACTCCGTTGAGCTGCGAAATCTTGGGCGCAAGGCGCGTGTCGACCAGATCTTCAACCTGAGAAAGCGGTATGGAATTTGACGTGATCGCCAGCGTGAGCACGGGAGCATCGGCGGGATTCGTCTTACTGTAGACGGGAGGCGCCGGCAGAATTGATGGCAACAGACTCTGGGCAGCGTTGATTGCCGACTGCACTTCTTCTTCTGCTATATCGATATTCAAAGAGAGGGTGAACTGCAGCACGATGACGGAGGTTCCGCCAGAACTGGTGGAAGTCATCTGGCTCAACCCCTGGAGTTCGCCGAATTGCCGCTCCAGTGGCGCCGTCACCGTGGTCGCCATCACGGTTGGGCTGGCTCCGGGATAAAACGTGAGCACCTGAATCGTCGGATAATCAACTTCTGGCAAGGCCGAGACCGGCAGTTGGAAATACCCGACAATCCCGACCAGCAGAATTGCCGCCATCAGCAAAGAAGTGGCGACCGGTCGCAAAATAAACGGGCGAGAGGGACTCACGGAGCGCTGCTCCCGTTGCTGGCTGGGGCGGGCTTGGCCGAACTCGAATTCGAACTCGGACTCGCGCTCGGATTTGAAACGGCGACCAGCGTGTTGTTCTGCAACTTGTCGAAGCTGCTGTTAGCGACCACATCTCCGGGATTGATGCCGTCCACCTGCGCCATACCGCCGTCGGTAACTCCCGGCTTCACGGCGCGCATCTCAGCTTTATCGTTTTGAATGACGTACACGAACGATGCCTGTCCGTTTTGCTGAATCGCGGACGCGGGAATCAAAGTCACTCCCTGCAATGTAGTCACCAGCAGCCGAGTATTCACAAACTGGTTGGGGAAAAGCGCATCATTCTTGTTCTCAAAGAGGGCTCGACCTTTGACGGTCCCGGTCGTAGTGTCAATCTGGTTGTCGATCGTCAGCAGGGTTCCGCTTCCGATTTTCTTCTGCGCCGCACGATCGTAGGCATCGATCGTGAGCTTAGGTTTCTTATGCAGTTGCGCCACAACCGCGCCCAGATTGTCTTCTGGAATTGTGAAAATAACGGTGATCGGCGTCAACTGTGTGATCACCGCCAGGGTCACGGTTCCCGCCGACTGCACCACGTTCCCCGGATCGACCAGCCGTAATCCGACGCGGCCGGAGATCGGCGCAGTGATGTGGCAGAAATCGACCTGAACCTGGTTATATTGCACCGTGCCTTCGTCGTTTTTTACGGTGCCTTCGTCCTGCAATACGAGTTTTTCCTGGTCGTCCAATTGCTGCTTGGCAATCGCGTTTTGCGCCCATGCATCGCGGTAGCGCTGCAGGTCCATCTCGGCCTGTGCGAGCACGTTCTGGTCGCGCTCAAGCGCACCTTGCGCCTGCAGAAGATTCGCGCGGTAGGGCCGCGGATCGATATCAATCAGCGGATCGCCTTTACTTACCAACTGCCCTTCCTTAAAGTGCACGGCCACGACCAGGCCATTCACCTCGCTGGTAATCGAATTGGTATAGACGGGAGTCACCGTCCCGATCGAGTCAAGGTAAACGCCGATGTCACCCTGCTTAGCCGTTGCAGTTGTAATCGTGATCTTCGGAGGCGCGGGCTTCGCTTTTTTCGCTGCCTCGTCGTGGTGCCATAGCAGCCCGACGGCCAGCAACACGACCAGCGAAAGCAGAATCAATATGACGACCCACATTCTTTTGCGCCGGTGAGAAGTCGAGTCATGAGCCGGGAGTGGTTGACTAGGATCAAGGGGACGATGCTCCTGAGTATCAGCGGTCAATCGGATCTCCTTTTCGGCTCCAAATTGTTCAAGGATTATAGTCGAGCACAGGCGGCGGGAGTTTGGTTCGCAATCCTCCCGTCCGGGTGCCACGACACGCGGACTGCGATTGGAGTTCCCGGCAGTGGCGTGTCGCTTTGATGCAGCGCATACGGCGGCCTATCATGGGACTGCGCACAGAGCCGTAGGGAGACAGGTCCATGCAACGCAGATCATTCCTGAAAGGCGCCGGAGCAATCACCGTCGCCGTCATCGGCGGTGGAGTCTGGCGCGCCTATGATCAGGGCGTGTTCAGCGTCGGCGAAGGACCGGCTTACGAACCATGGAAGGACTGGCGCAGAGATTCGAGCGGCGGAACGCTGGCACCGGTGCGGGCCGCGATTTTAGCGGCGAGTCCGCACAATACGCAGCCATGGCTGTTCAAGGTGACGAATTCGTCGATTGAGTTGTACATCGACACGAAGAGAAATGTGGGCGCCCTCGATCCCTTCCTGCGGGAAGAACACATCGGAATGGGCTGCGCTCTCGAGAACCTGGTGCTGGCAGCGGCTGCGAATGGATACCAGGCAACGGTGACGATGCTTCCCGCGAAGCTGGGCCCGATTCCCACCGATCCCCAACCTGAACTCCTGGCGCGCGTAGAGCTAGCCGCGGGCAAACCCGAGCCCAGCGAGCTCTACGACGCGATCCCGCATCGCCACACCAATCGCGGCAAGTACATCCCTGAAAAACCGCTGCCCGTCGATTTCGTCGACACTCTAAGCCGCTTGCCCGGCGACGAGCCCGAGGTTAAACTTTTTCTCCTGACGAAAGAGGCCGACCGAAGAAAGCTCGTCGAAATCACCGCGGCAGCGAATGATGAAATCTATGCCGACCCGGCGGTCAATCGTGGCAGCCATCCATGGATTCGGACGAAATGGAGCGATGTGCAAAAATTTCGCGATGGCCTCACGATCGATGCCTTCGGCCAACCTCCCATCGCGACCGCCATTGCCAAGACGATGCCTTTGTGGATGCTGCGCCGGCTCGTGTCGCGCGGCGAAAAGGATGGGTATTCGAAGCTGATGCTGACCGCTCCGCTGATGGGCGTCATCGCCGTGCACGACCGTTACGACCGCGAAGATTGTTTGCGCGCCGGAAGGATTCGGCAAAGGGCGCATTTGCTGGCAACCGCTCGCGGCGTGGCCGGACGGCCCTGCAACGAGTCCGTAGAAATGATCGACCATGATAAGGCTCTCGCCAAGTCTCCATACTCAGCCAACTTGCTGGCTGAACTTCTCGGTGACGCTTCATGGCAGCCGACGTTCGTTTTCTATATGGGCTATGCGACCTTAGTGGCCCATGCTAGCCCGCGTCGGCCCATTGAGAACGTAGTTCTCTGACGTCTCCCGCTTGACCAGATCCCACTCTACCGCGTGACACACTCGAAACTGCGGTGCGGTTTGTACAGCTGTCGATGCTAGAAGCCACCCGTTGGAGTGGTAATAAAGTCAGAGCGTGCTTTAGAATCGAACTGCTGATTATGTCGGGGCGTAGCGCAGCCTGGTAGCGCACCTGCCTTGGGCGCAGGGGGTCCGCGGTTCAAATCCGCGCGCCCCGACCAACAAATTTCGGCGGCCTAGCGGTCTAGCGATCATCGCCTTCGCGCAAGAGAGCAGCGGTGCGTCGCTGGCACTCCGCAGGAACCTTCTTCCGGAATACCAATCATCTGCTCGAATTGGCTGCCAAACTCTCCCGCGCGACTGCCTTTCCATGAACCCAGACCGTGGCAATACTGTCGTATGCGTCCAAACTTTCCAGCGGCGATTTCTTCAGCAGAACTAGATTGGCAATTTTTCCCGGCTCGATAGTTCCGAGTTGTGCATCGACTTTGAATTCCCGTGCGTTACTGATCGTGGCGGCTTTGAAAATCTGCACGAGAGACAACCCGGCCTTGTGCAGTTGCTGCATCTCCAGATATCCGTTCAGGCCAGGCAGATTTCCGTAAGTCGGACTCGACGGCGTGTCCGTGCCAAACACAAAGTTGGCATCTTTGCTGGCGAGGTAAGCGACCACCTGGCGCACGTGCCGGAGAGGGCCCCGTTCGATCCCTTCGAGCATGGCTCCGTCCGGCGTATCGTCATGATCCAATCCTTTTTTGAACCACTTACCCTGGGGAGAATTGAACCACTCCAGCAACTCCTTTGGGATGACCTTGGGGATGGCCTCGATCTTCAAATATTCGGGATCAAAATACGCGCGCAGCCCCTGCATGACCTGGATGGTGGGTTGATAGCCAATTTTCTTCTCCACGATTCGATCGAGGACTTGCTTGATCTCGGCGGGAAGTTCAGTCCGCTGGTCGAAATCGCCCCAGTTCCACATTCCATGCGCGAGAACGTCAACGTTGCCCTCGACACCAAATTTCTGCGCTTCAAACGAGTTGGCATGAATCATGAGCACCAAGCCGGCCTGCGTCGCTGCCTTGCGAATGTCTGCCAACATGTCAGGCCCCATCACGGGTAAGTTTCGATCTCGCCCATAGCCGCGTTCAAAGTAAGTCTTGACGCAGATTCCGCCGGAACTTTTCACTCTAGTCACATCCACGGCCGCGGTGTGGTCTTCCGCCTTATATTCGGACGGAATACTGGAAGCCTGCTTAGGATCGTAGAGAAAATTTGGAAAGACTTTGAAGCGTTGTGCCGGTGGCGCGAACGACATCGGGTACCCGTTTGCAAGAGGCAAAGATTCGCCACAGTCATATAAATCCGGATGCAGAGGCGCCTGTCTGAAATCCTCCAATATCTGGTGATCGATCACCGCCAGATCCACGACCGTCGTGTACCCGTAATAAAGGTGGGATCGTGGGAGTTGTTTGAAATATTCCCTGACCATCGGCTTGCTTTGATCCTGAAACAAGTCCATGCCAGGAACAACGGCAAGATGCACATGCGAGTCGATGAGCCCCGGAATAAGAAACTGTCCTTTTCCGGAAACCTCGGTTGCGCCGGCCGGTTTCTTCGCCCCTTGCTTTCGCTCGACCCTGACGATGCGGCCGTTTTCTATCAACACACTGCCCTTCCCGATGTGATCGAGATTCTCGGGCGAGATGATGGTGACGTCAGTGATCCAGGTTCGGCTCGGCGCCTGGTCTGAGGCGGGCTGAGCAAAGGCCGCGACTGCAAAGAACGACGCAAATGCAATAGCAAATATTTTCATCCTGCGCCGCTCCCGGGCTGCTGAAGTCTGTTGCTGTAAAAAGTACGGACAGGGCGCGGCGAAAGTTCCCACTCACCGAGCGCTGCGATGCTTCCGCTGCAACTCGCTTTCCGCTGAGACCATCCGATTGAGCGCGCGCCGCCCGCGTTCGCGGTCTCCCGTGACCAGATAAACGAGCATAGCGCCCTGATAGAGTTGCAACAGGACCTCGACGGCCCCCGCGTCCGGCAGGAATTCCCGCAACATATCGGCCCACAGGCGTTGTTGTTCCTCGAAAAACCTCCGCGCCCGCTCTGACCCGCTCCAGCTTCGGCGCGTAAGGTCCATCGCCAACCGCACAACCCCTTGGGACGCCGCGCTGGTCGTCTGCTCCCACAAAGCCGCAACCACCGATTGCAGTGACGCGCCCGCCGGAAAAGCGCTCGCGCGGAACCTGGCCCGCAGCCGTTCTTCCAACAGTGCCATCGCCGCCTCTTCGATGGCATCACGCCCGCCGAAGTAGTGGATCAGCATCCGTTTGCTGCTTCCGACGGCCTTCGCCAGGTTATCCAAGCTGAGATCGAGCGTCCCGGCGCGGATGAAAGCCGCCAGGCAGCCTTGCAACAATTGTTCCCGGTCGAGGTGCTGCTTTTTTTTGCGGGCCATCTTGCTTTGAACTGTACCATATGGTACAAATATGAATGTACCACGTGGTACAGAACCTCACCACTTAGGAGCACCACCATGAGAATGCCTGATAAATTGCTTTTCGCGCTGTTCGGTGCGGCCTTCTGGATTATCGGAACGATCTGGTATGAACTGCGCGGCCCTCACGTCTTTGAAAGCACCAGTCAACGGTATTGGATCAACTTCGTGCTCACGCCCATCCTGTCGGCGGTGATCTGCATTCTCCTGCTGAGGTGGCGCCATGTGCCGGCGGCAGAGTGGTCGTCAGCCGCGCTCCTGATTGCGCTGCCGGGTATGTTCGGAGAAGCTGTGCTGCTTTCGCACTTCACGAGTCTGATGCCGCGGATGCATCCGGATAGTGCGGGGAAATACGGGGCCTTTCTCTTTGCCAGCTACGCTCTGTTCCTGACGATTGCCGAGATCATCACGGTGCGAGCGCCGGGCGGATCAACCACCCGTTAGATTGGTTTCGTAAATCGGTTTTGAGGAGGGCACGGCTTTAGCTGCTGAGGTTAGCGCTCCCCGCTCAGCGACCGGCTTCGAAGCGATAGCCGATTCCTCGCAGCGTCTTGAGATAGCGCGGATGCCGTGGATCGGATTCGATTTTCTCCCGCAGACGCCGCACAAACACGTCAATCGACCGCGGAGTTACAAACGACCCCTCTTTCCAGACGGCGTCAAGCAATTGATCGCGGGTAAAAACGCGACCCCGATGCCGCGCCAGGTATTCCAGCAGCCGGAACTCGCGCACCGTAGTCATTACGCTTCTGCCCCCGACGCGAACACTCATCGACGCAATATCAATCTCCAGATCTCCCACCTGAATCGTCTCGGCACTGGGGGCTTCGGGAAGAACACGAAGGACGTTGCGAATCCGCGCAAGCAATTCGCGGGGACTAAATGGTTTGGTGATGTATCCGTCTCCGCCGACGTCGAAGGCTTGCAGCCGGTCGGGTTCCTGCGTTCTGGCGGAAAGAAAAATGATTGGCGTTTTGGACAGTTGTTCGTGCTGGCGAATCTGGCGGCAGAGATCGAACCCGCTGATTCCGGGCAACATTATATCGAGAAGAAACAGCGCCGGTTGCACCCGGGCGGCCATGGGAACCACAGGCGCTCCGGAAAAGAAAGTGGAGACCTCATAGCCAGCGGTTCGCAGGTTGTGCTCGATCAGTTGCGACACGTCGGGATCGTCTTCCACGACGTAGATGAGATCGGGGTGACGCGATTTGTGTGCGGTTTGCAAAAGATCCATCGCCAGAAGGAGAGCCTCATGCTCTCGAACGCTGCGCTCAGAAAGAGATGTGCTTGGTCAGTCCCCTGTCCACCATAGAGAGACTCTGTTGCAGCAATGTTGCGCTAGTGTTAAAGGAGGGTTAATTTGCCGCAGTCGGCGGTCTACCCGTATCGTTACGATCCGTGGCGTCGTTCGTGTCAGAAAGCGGGCGCTCGATGCGTAGCGCAACCGCTCGCTGTTTTTCATCAACGCACATTTCAGCCACTACCCACCTGCCCCATAGTGCCTTATTTAAGACACTACCCACCTGCCCTCATTTACACTCCTTTCACATTCCCGTTTTATGCTAGCTTCGTTGCAGGTAGCAGTTCCCTGCATGAATTTCTCATGGCTCGAAAACAACTCACTGTGCGCGTGAAGCGGCGTTCAACTTCGAAGCGATCTCGATCGGCAGAACCTCGTCCGCACCCCGCCCAGGTGCACAACAGCATCCGCGCTAGTCATGACGAATTCGTCGAAGATGAACTGTCGGCCGAAATCGTCCGCGGCTGTCTGATCGCCCGCGATGCAGTCTTCAATGTCAGGGACTTTCTCGCCGACGGTTCGCGCCTGGCATTTCTTGCCATCAAGGATTGCGAAAAAGAACTCGACCAGATCGAGCGCAAGATCGACGAGCAACTTCCCGAAGCCATCACCCGCGTCAGCGAAGCGAAAGCGCGCGAGTTGCTGGCCTGTTTGAAGTTCATCACTGACCTCGAACGCATCGGAGACCTCGCCTACAGCGCGGTCATGCAACTGCAGTCGCGCCGCGAAAAATTGCCGGCGGCAGATTCGCGTCAGCTCATGGAGATGGCTTCCCTGCTTCGCGAAATGCTGGAGCAGGTTCATCAAGGCTTCCTCAAGCGTGAGGTGTCGTACGCGCAGAGTGTCCTGAAATCCGATCCGGAAGTAGACCGCCTGTGCCATTCCTTGTTTCACCGGCATCTGGCTGAGGAAAACAGTCTGACTGGCCAGAAGAATTTTGACATCCTGCTCGCTGCCCAGGCGCTCGAGCGCATTGGAGATCACGCCAAGAATCTGGCGGAAGAACTCTACGGTCTAGCGGAAGGCCGTTCCTTGCGTCACAACGCCAGAAAGCTCTCAACCGCCTGAGCTCAGATTGTGAGGAAACGCCCGTCTCCG
The DNA here is from genome assembly GCA_963785265.1 of uncultured Acidobacteriaceae bacterium. Classification (GTDB taxonomy): domain Bacteria; phylum Acidobacteriota; class Terriglobia; order Terriglobales; family Acidobacteriaceae; genus Acidiflorens. The sequence goes on from CAWAUN010000003.1 coordinate 936,228, forward strand.
CAACGTCAATGAAAATCGTGCGACACCGTCTCCGCCCGCGTAACGCGCAGAGGCAAAACTTTCTCCGCCCGTATATGAATCACGTTGTCCTGATTCTGCAGAATTCCCTCGACCATCAGAAAGCGTTCGGAAATCAGCAGCACCCGATTCTTCTGCAGCAGATCGGGAGCGAAAATCGCATTGGCGATCCCCGTTTCATCTTCCAGGCTCATGAACATCATTCCCTTGGCTGTTCCCGGGCGCTGGCGTGCAATCACGCATCCCCCGACTCGTATTCGCCGTCCATCCGGAATCTGCGCCAGATCGGAAGCGCAATAAATTCCCATTCGCTTCATCTCTTCCCGCCGATACTGCATGGGGTGAGGACCGACCGTCAGCCCGGTAGCGTGAAAATCCGCCACCAACCGCTCTTCGTCCGTCATGGCCGCCAGCGGAGACCCCTCATCCATCTCCGGCAATTCATCGAGCAAAGGCCCCGACCAGCGCACCGCCCGCTCCACCTGCCAAAGCGCATCGCGCCGATGAAAAGAAGCAGTGGACGGTGGACGGTGGGCAGTGGACAGCACACCAAACTTCTCGCTTTGGTTTGTGCTGGCCACTGACCACTGACCACCGACCACTGCATTCAGCGCGCCAATTTCCGCCAGCGTAGTCAACTCGTCCTTGCGCAATTCGGGCACGCGACGAGCCAGATCCTGCACCGAAGCAAACGGCGCCAAGCTGCGCTCCCGAACCAAAGCCTGCCCCGCCGGTTCGCGCAGCCCACGCGCGTACTTCAACCCAAGACGAACTGACGGCTGATGGCTGATAGCTGACGGCTCCAACGTGCACTTCCAATCCGACCGCGTCACATCCATGGGCAGGACTTTCAATCCGTGCCGCTGCGCATCTTTCACAATTGTCGAAGGATGATAAAAACCCATCGGCTGATTATTCAGCAGCGCCGCCGTGAACGCCGCCAGGTAATGGCATTTTAAATAAGCGCTGGCATACGCAATCAAGGCAAAACTCGCGGCATGAGATTCCGGAAATCCATACAGCGCGAACGAAGTGATCGACTGGATGATCTGCTCCTGCGTTTCGCCGAGAATTCCGTTGCGGGTCATGCCGGCGCGCAGCTTTTCTTCGATCACTTTCATTCTCACCTCGGAACGTTTGAAGCCCATGGCGCGGCGCAACTCCTCCGCTTCGCCGCCCGTGAAGTTGGCGGTGATCATGGCCATGCGCAGCAACTGCTCCTGAAACAGCGGTACGCCCAATGTGCGGCCGAGCACGGTTTCGAGCGACGGATGCGGATACGTAACTTCCTCTCGACCTTGCCGCCGCTTGAGAAATGGATTGACCATGTTTCCTACGATCGGGCCCGGCCGAATGATCGCCACCTGCACGACAATGTCGTAAAAGTTTTGCGGCTTCAGGCGCGGCAGACACGCCATTTGCGCCCGGCTCTCCACCTGAAACATTCCCACCGTATCCGCTTTTTGAAGTGTCGAATAGACGACGGGATCGTCGGGCGGAAGATGTGCCAGATCCACCTCTTCTTTGTAGTGATCGCGAATCAGTTCGAGAGAATCTTTCAGCGCCGCCATCATACCGAGACCCAGTAGATCGACTTTGATGATCCTCATGTCGGCGCAGTCTTCTTTATCCCACTGCACCACCACGCGGTTCGGCATGGATGCGGGCTCCAGCGGGACGACAGAGTCGAGACGGCCTTCGCAGATGACCATGCCGCCCGAGTGCTGCCCTAAATGCCGCGGCAGATCCTGCGCCGCCAGACACAACTCGAAGTATTTACGAATTCGCGGATGCTTGAGATCGAGCCCGGCATCGCACAGACGACGGTCGAGCGCATCATTCTCGTCTTTGAATTCCCAGGTCGCTACCGCCGCAGAAATTCGTTGCAGCGTGTCCGCGTCAAATCCCATCGCCTTGCCCATTTCGCGTGCCGCCATGCGATTGCGATAGGTGATCACGTTGGCGGTCATGGCCGCTCCACGCTGTCCATAACACTGGTAGACGTGTCGGATTACGCGCTCGCGCTCATCACCGCTCGGCAAATCGAGATCGATGTCGGGCCACTCGCCACGCTCCTCGGAAAGAAATCGTTCAAACAACAATTCCATGCCGATCGGATCCACCGCCGTGATGCCAAGCGAGTAGCAAACGACGCTATTGGCAGCCGATCCGCGGCCCTGTGCCAGAATGTTCTGTTCGCGGCAGAAGCGCACCAGGTCCCAGACGATCAGAAAATACCCGGCAAGCTTCAAATGTTCGATCAAGTTCAACTCGCGCTCGATCTGCCGGCGGGCGCGTTTCTTCAACTCCGCATCCGCCCGGCCATACCGGCTCTGCATTCCCTGCCGCGTGCGCTCGCGCAAAAATGACATCATGCTTTCACCCTCCGGCACGGGATAACGCGGAAACTCATAGCCCAAATCGTTGAGCGTGAACTCAAGCCGCGAAGAAAGTTCAAGAGTGTTGGCGATGGCCAGCGGAAGATCCGCGAAGAGCGCTCGCATGGCCGCTGGAGACTTGAGATAACGCTCGGCATTGCGGGCCAGCAGGCGTCCCGCAGTAGCCAGCGTGCGATGATGCTGTAGCGCGGTAAATGCATCCGCCAACTCGCGCTCCCGAGGCGTGGCATAGTTCGCGCCATTGGTGGCCAGCAGCGGAAGTTGCAGAGCTTCCGCAATCTCGATCGCAACCCGGTTGCGATGCTCTTCGTCGCGATGAAAATGCCGTTGTAATTCGACGTAAACATTCGCCCGGCCAAATATTTCCGTTAGCTTTTTGACTGCTTCGAATGCCGCTTGCGCTCCACCTTGCGCGAGCGCCGCAGCTAGCGGCCCTTCGTCGCCACCGGTGAGGCAGATCAAGCCATCGGCATATTCAATAAAATCCGGCTCCGAGGCACACGCTCCCTCTTTGCGCCCAACGCGCAATTTCATTTTCGTAATCAGGCGGCAGAGATTTTGATAGCCAGCTCGCGAAGCTACCAGCAGCGGAAGACGGAACTTGCCTTGGAGCTGCGAGCTACGAGCTGCGAGCCTCGAGCAAACTGGTTGCCCGCAGCTCGCAGCTCGTAGCTCGCAGCCATTTGGTGAAAATGCGGCACACGTCACTTCCGCCCCAATATGCGCCTTGATCTTGGCTTTTTTCGCGGCAAGATGAAAGCGCGGCGAGCCGTACACTCCATCGCGATCGAGCAATGCCATCGCCGGCATTCCCAAGTTCGCGCACACGGCGATCAGTTCCTCGGGAATCGAAGCTCCTTCGAGAAAGCTGAAGGCGGAGCGGGAATGGAGTTCAACGTACATCACTTGCTTTAGCAGCTCGAAAGACTTTGTCATCCCGAGCGGCGCGAGGGATCTGCATCTTACGGCGAACTGTAGATCCCTCGCTTCGCTCGGGATGACAATTCATAAAAGGTGTGTTGCTCATGCAACTACGTGTCCTAGTCATACGTTCCTTCCACAAACCAGTTTCCACTTAGCTTGTCCTGCACCAGGCGATGCAACACGAGTCCAGATTCGGCGGGCACGGCGATGTCCCACTCCTCACGTGACCAGCCTTCCTGTTCCGACCAGTCGCCGGAAGAACGCCAGGGACCGGCAGTCCAGACGATTTCACCGGAAAGGTCCTCGCGTTCAAGACATCGCAACCGCACTGGTTTCGCTTCGCGCACAGTAACCAATGCACCGAGCGGCGGACGAAACAAGCGCAGCGCAATCACCGCGCTCATTTTTTCTATTACTTTAACTTTTGTATTTGGCTCGACACATGCACTGCCATTTTTCGGCAGAAACATATCCTTCTTTCGATTTCCAGATTGCGCGGCTCCATGCTTAACTCTGAACTCTGCGGGTGCGGACTCTTCGGGCGCGAAGTGCCGCACCGCAAACGCGCCTTCGCGATGCATATCCAATAACTCCACCGACCCCACTCTTCCCTCGCCGACAATGCCCGCGATGCGCGCCAGTGTCAGCTCCAATTTGTCAGGCTCGGGAAAAAGCGGCTGAAACAATCCACTCTGCAAGGCTCGCGGGCGCGCTGGTTCCGCCGACAACTGAATCTTCACGATGGGCGCTCCCGGCGGATGCGCCTGCAAATCGAGCTGCAACAATTTCAGAAGCACTTTCGCTTCCAGCATGGGCGCCGGCAGACGCAGAGTACGAGAAAAAGTGCGGAAGAAAGTGCGAGAAAATGTTTGCGGGAGTGCGGGCGTGGAAGATGCGCAGTCATTCGTCTGCGCCGCGGCGAGTTCCAGATTCAGCTGCAACTCCTGCACCGCAAGCGCGCGTCCTCGCAAGCGCGCGCATATTTGTTCCAGCATACGATTCAGCAAAAACGCCAGCGGCTCGAGCAGCACGATGGGATATTCCAGATCCACGCTCTCGGCAAAAACCATCTGCGGTTCCAGAACCCGCAAGTTGCGCAATGCCGCGCCCCGCGCCAGCATTTGCAGACGGATTCCCGCCTGCCCCATGCGCTCGCTGAGCGGAACTTCGGGAAGCGCCGCCAGCGCCCGCAGCTTGCGGATGCCCCAACGATCCAGCGTTTCCGCCCAGCGAGTGGCTTCCTCCGCATCGGAAGAAAAACTTTCCAGCAAAACATCCACCGGCAAATCTCCCAACCACCCGGCTTCGCGTCCTTTGGGAATCAAGGTCACGCCGGAAAAACCGCGGGCAGCGAGCAAAGCAGCATCCGGATTTGCGGCCACGGCGAGGTGCGCTTCCAGTCCCATCTCAGAAACCCGCTGCGCCAAATCGCGGGCAATTTTCGGCATCGGACCAAGCAATGGCTCGAGCCCGGCAAGGTTCAGCAGCACGATGCCGGGTGCGGTGTCTTCCACCTCCGGAGAAAAAGATTGCGCGCAATCGAGCAGCGCAGCGTGCGCTGATGTCTCCTGCGACTCGGAGCGCATACGCAGCATCAGGCGCTCCCATGCTTCCAGTTGCGACTTGGTCGCGCCTAACTCCACGCCCGATTGCCGCGCTCTTTCGTTAAGCGCCATCACCTTCTCCAGCGGAGGCCGTCCGGTGAGCACTGCGACCGGGCACGTACGCAACTCTGGCTCGAAGCGAGCGATCGCTTGCACGGGAAAATCGGGGATGAAGATACAGGCAAACATAAAAACAGGTGTCAGGTCGCAGGTATCAGGTCTCAGGAAAATCGTTCGTTCTTAGGCTCGAATCAGGCCAAGACTGTGACCTGAGAACTCAAGACTATCCCGCCCACGCGGCTCGACTGTTGAAACTTGCGGTCGATTGCACCGGCTTCTTCTCCAACCTTTTTTCCAACCGCGAACGCAACAACTCAGCGGTGATCTCGAATTGATCTAGCAGTTCCGAATGCGGCAATTCCGAATTTCCTGAGAGCTTAGAACCGAGAGCTGAGAGCTTTTTCCTCGGGCTGACCGCTGACACCTTCAACAGCATCGACGAGCAACTCCCGGCAATTGGCTGCTGCTCTAAAACCAGCAAGGTTGTCGGCGTGTGCTCAACGGCGCGGCGGAAGCGAAACCACGAGGCCAAGGGAATTCGCCGCGCGCTCGACGCCGGAACATCTCCAAGATCGAGAGCGATCATTCCGAAACCGTTGCTCTGCAGCAGCAGGTCAGTAACTTTCAACATTTGCCCGAGTTGCGATTCCCAGCAGCCTGCCGGGCGCGCAAGCGCACGATCTTTATATTTTTTATTTTTACGCGGAGGAAACTTTTCCCCGCATCGCACCCACAACAACCGGCTCATCTCCATGCCAGCCGCCGCCGCGGACGCTGGATCGAAGGCATCGCTCGCATCCACCAAGGCGCAAACTTCTCCGCGCTGGGTGGCGCAGGCGAGCGCCAAAAGCAACACGCTGGTTCTTCCCGAGGAGGCCGCACCACAGATTTCCGTGAGACACCCGCGAGCGAAGCCGCCGGTCAGCAGGTCCAGTTGTGGAATGCCGCTCGAAACCATTTCCGGCCTCACGCGCGCATCGAGGCGCGAAGCCGGAACCACCGCAGCCAGTTTGGAGATGGCGCCCACCTGAGCCAAAATCTCCGCAGTGTTCTTTGCAGATTTCACCACAGCTCTCTTCGCAGTCGAGCGCGGAGAAGGCGGCGGAGAAAAAATAAAAGGGCGGCCCGTGGCCGCCGCTGAAAACAACGGAGAGGCAGACATACTTTCTCACAATTTTCAGGGAACGCGAGCGCAGCGGCCACTTGGGCGGATTTGCGTATTCGCTTTTTATTCGCCATAAGTATTGCTCTCCGGCCCGCCGTTGTCAAGACGATTCGACTCATATCCTGAGCCGGAACTGCAACTTCAAGATTTACAATGCTTTGCGAGAGCTTTTTAGCGCGCGAGAGATACCACGCACTGCCCTGGCTCGAACACCGCCAGCCCCCGGGCACCCGGTTTGGTGAGAACGCGCTTTTGTTATAATCGGATTTTCGTCGCATCCACCCGAGTGGCGCTATCGTCTAGGGGTTAGGACGGAAGATTCTCAATCGCAAACTGTGCCGCTACTTCAGCGTATCTTGCTGAAAACACGTTTGATTGCGTTAGGCCAAATGCGGTTTCTTTAGACTAAACGGTGAAAGTTTCGGTGAAAGTTTTTCCCGATCAGGACAAGTGCGCTGAAGTCTTCCGTCCTGTCCTTTTAGAACAGCGGCTCGAAATCGTCATCGGCTCTGGCTCCTTTCACCCGTTTTCCGGGTTCCTCGCAAAAACCTGTCAAGAGCTTTTTTCGCTTGACCTACTGTGCCTAAAATTATAGTTATCAACTATGGAAGTCAACAGAGATTTTGCCCTGCCCCTTACACTCGCCGCAGTTATGGCTCTCAACGGGAAGAAGGAAAGAGATTCAGCGAAGGCTTGGCACCGTGCCTTGGATCAGATCGCCCCGCCGTTCATCGCCGGACGCCGGACCGGACAACGACCGGACAGACACCGAACAAAGCCCGGATGCTCACCGGACGCCGCGTGCTTTTCAGCAGTGCGCTTTTCGTTGCGCCGAAGGCGCAAGGGATGGTGTCTTAGCTCATCCTGCCTTCGCGCTGCGCCCCGGTTCCCATTTTTCTCTCTCATTTTTTCGATAGCTGGAAGCAAACAGAGCGGAGAGGGAGCCGTGTCAAGCGCGCGTCTTTTGGCGCGTTCATCGGAGCGCAGCGCAGACCCTTGACGCGGCTCCCGCGCTCCGTACACTCTCCAGCGAAAAAATGGGAGATCAGCGATTCCCGTCGCCGCTGGGTTTTTCTGGCTGCGGTTTCTTCCTGGCCGCCTGCTGCTGCAACTTGGCGGCGAGTTCGTGCTTCACTTCGCTGATTTGGTCCAGCATTTTGTCGAACGCTTCCGCGGCCAGCTTCTCGCCTGCCGCCAGGGGCCGCAACACGTTGACCAGCAGCAAGCGGACTCCTACGATCTCGGCCAGCGCCGGATCGTGCCTCTCTGCATCGCTGGCCGACCCTCCCCGCAGGATCGCCTCGCGGCACCATTCCCCGAGCGTCCGCCCGCTCGCCTGCGCCGCCGTTTCCAGTTGCGCATACTCTTCCTCGCTGACTTTGAAACCGATAGATTTCGTGCGCAGCGGCGGCTTCACCATGTCCCGGCTTCCTCTCTCGCCATCACAGCCGAGACTAGCAGCCGCGCTTAAGAATCAACAAGTTCGCCTGCGTTAACTTCAGGTTGCTCTACAGCAACCTGCTGGCGGGATTTTTCCTCTAGCCGCTTTGCTTTCTTCAAGTTCGCGCGCGTTAACCGAAAGTTACCGCGCAGCACCCATTCGGGGGTGACGTGTCGTAGCGTCAACCCCGTGCGAGCCGCTTTTTGGCGAGCACGGAACCGGCAGGATGTAGCGAATGAAAGAGTCGTACGGTGAAGGCCTAGCCAGCCACACCGGCTCCGAGTCTTGCGGGCATGGCCGTAAGGCCAGATACGAAGCGTAGACAGGAGCAACTATGGGCCAGGCAATCGAGCCGCGAAATACCCCTAACTTCAGGACGCCGACGCCCTGACACAACGCGGAAGGCAACATCCTGTTGAGCGGCATGGCAAGCTCGGCGGGAGTCCTGCGCGGTCTGTGACCCCTGGCACGTAGCGAAACATCCTGCACGGAAGTTGAGAGATCCCGGGTTCACCCGCGGGCGACCAGTGTTCGCGGGACGCATCGGGAAGTCTAAGGATAGGAGCCGATGATGCACGAACACGGGAAGTCGGACAGGCCCATAGTACCGAAGAAGTCTCCGAACAAAACCAGTCCACCGGCGGCGGAGGAGATGGAGGGAAGGGGTCTGGCCAAGGGGAACCTGAGCCAACAAAACGCGCCCCGGACTCAGAGCCGGATCAGCGCGCCGAGTGAGTTGGAACAGGTACGACAAACGGCAACATTGAACAAGGAAGCAAAGTTCACCGCTCTGCTGCATCACATCTACCGCATCGACACTCTGCGGTTCGCCTATTCTCAGTTGAAGAGGCACGCTGCGGCCGGTGTTGATGGAGAGACGTGGCAGCACTACGGCGAGGACCTTGAGCAAAATCTCCAGGACCTCTCCCATAGGCTGAAGCGCGGAGCGTACCGGGCGAAGCCGGTGCGTAGAGTCTACATTCCGAAGGCGGATGGGCGGCAGCGACCGCTCGGCGTCCCGGCGCTCGAAGACAAACTCGTGCAACGAGCGACGGTGGAAGTGCTCAACGCGATTTACGAAACCGACTTTCTCGGCTTCTCTTACGGGTTCAGACCGAAGCGAAACCAGCACAAAGCGCTGGACGCTCTGTTCTGCGGACTCCGCGAGAGACGAGTGAACTGGGTGCTGGACCTGGACGTGCGCAGCTTCTTTGATCGGCTGTCGCACGAGTGGCTGGTCCGGTTCGTCCAGCATCGGATAGCGGACCGGCGCGTCGTGCGACTCATCCAGAAATGGTTGAACGCAGGCGTGCTGGAAAAGGGAACGCGAACGTTTGTGGAGGCGGGTTCGCCGCAGGGCGGAAGTGCATCGCCTTTGCTGGCGAATATCTACCTTCATTACGTTTTCGATCTTTGGGTTCAAGCATGGCGAAGAAAGTGTGCGCACGGCGATGTGATCGTGGTGCGCTACGCCGACGACATCGTGGTTGGATTCGAGTTCAAAGACGAGGCCGAAAAGTTCTGGGCGGAACTGAAAGAACGAATGGAAAAGTTCCAACTGGAACTGCACCCGGAGAAGACGCGGCTTATCGAGTTCGGACGCCATGCGGCGGCGAACCGAAAGCGCGCCGGACTGGGCAAGCCGGAGACGTTTGATTTTCTCGGCTTCAAGCATATTTGCGGGAAGACGAAGAACGGACGGTTTCTGGTGCTTCGGCAAACGGTTCGCACGCGCATGCAATCCAAGCTGCAGCAAGTGAAGATCGAGTTGCGGCGACGCATGCATGACCCTGTTCCAGAAGTCGGCCAATGGTTGAAGTCGGTTGTGGGCGGGCATTTCCGATACTTCGGAGTTCCGGGGAATCGATATGCTCTGGCTCACTTTCGTTTCACGGTAACGAACCTCTGGCATCGCACTCTTTGTCGGCGAAGCCAGCACGGTCGTGTTCTGTGGGAGCGAATGCAACGACTTATCCGCCGCTGGCTGCCTCCGGCGCATATCTGTCATCCTTATCCTTCGCGCCGTCTGCGCGTCACTACCTGAGGCAAGAGCCGGATGCGGGAAACCCGCCCGTCCGGATCTGTGCGGGGGGTACGGAGCGATCCGTATCCCTACCGCGACAACCCTTACACCCCGTGCGCAGCACGGCAAAAAACCTCCAACCCCGCCACGGCACTCCGGGAGCACGAAAAAGCCACCCCCTCACCGCGCCCGAATCGCCACACTCCCCGGTCAGGATCGGCAGCAGATCAGGACCGGAAAGCGCCGCTAATCGGACCCGGATCACGGCCCGGATCGGCGGGCAGGAACACCCCAGAATCAGGAACGGATCGGCACCCGCAGACGGCAAGGCCGCGCCACACCCCGGCGCGGCCAGAACCAAACCCACGGCTAAAAGAAAAACTCCCAGAACACCCCAGCGCAACCGGAGCACCTGCCCTGACCTCACCCGCTCCGGATCGCTCGCCCTGCCCCGCCTAGAAACGCCAGCGGCACGTACTCTGCTCGGCGGTCGGATTCACCTAGCAACTGGCGCCGTTTCACCTGAATCACTTCCTCGCGACACCGGTCCGGTAGGCACGAAGGATTCCGTAGAACGCTGTCGCTACCAGCAGGATCATCGGTATGAGCTGAAAATAGGAAGCAATCGGATGGAGGACTTGGGAGGCGAGCTTGGGCACTGCAAAAATCAGCGCAACTCCCAACGCAAGCAAAGCCCAACAGACCAGCAGCACCCGTCCGATGGTTTTCATTGTTGGGAACTCCTTGTGTGTATCGCATCCAGACGCAGAGTGTTCGGCAAGTAAACGAGCAGGTAATAGAGAACTGCTCCGTACCAGAGCCCGAAAACAAGAGCAAAGAACCAGACCCGTCGTGCAGCGAGTGAAGACGAATCACAGTTTCCCCAGTAACGCCACATGCCACCCCATAGGAAGAACACGCTGACAGCCGCCAGTATTCCCCCGATGCCTAGGAAAAACTGCACTACCGAGCCGACGCTTTGTGGTTCGGTCGTGACAATCGCGACCGTCATCCCAAGGATGACGATAGCTGACAGGGCAAAAGCCGCCGAAGCAGACTTACTAACAAGCCACGTGTCGCCAATCTTTCTCCAGATAAATGACCCTGGATACATGGTTACCTTCCTCCATCGTCAATTCGGCGAAGAGCCTCGAACTTTCCTACCCTGAGATTCTAGTTGGGCGGGCCGGGCACAGGAGCGGAAGGGGCAGCTGGGACAGTTATCATGTCCTTTAGATCGTTCCATGCTTCCCCGAGAGCACCTAGGCCCTCTCTCGTGATGGATATGGAACCACCCCCAAGTGCACCTTCGCCCTCTTCGCCGCCGATCTCTCCGCCCTCTCGCGAGGCATCAATGCCAAAAGTCCTGGTAGACCCAAGAACCGTCGTCTCCCCGGTAGCTGGTTCTACACCACCTCTTGCCCCGGTGTCCGTGTTCACTGAGCCAAGCACCTGTTCAGCGGACACGCCCAGACCGAATTCCTTATGCCATTTTCCTGCTGTCGCAGTCACATCGACAGATTTCGAGAACGATAGCTTTCCAGCCGAAAACGACACATTGCCTTTGACAGCCGCCTCTAGCTTGACCTCACCTGGTCCCACTTTCACTTTTCCACCTAGCCCTATGCCAATCATGACCTTCGTCGTTGTCTGTGAAAACGCGCTCTTTAAGGCTCCCCAAAAACCCTTATTTTGCGCCAATTCACGGACCGCCCCGTCGTAGCTGTACCTCCGGAAATCGTAAATTTAAGACTGCGGTTTGTCGGGACCTTCAAGCCCCACAAAATCAATTTCCAGCAGGCCTTTCCCATCCGACTGGACGCAAGTCCCATAAACAACCATCCCATGGAATGTTACTGCGATTGAGTCGAGCACTTGGCCAAATGTAATGTTCTTCATCACGGCGGGAAGGTGCGGCAACCCAGATGAGGGTTTCGCCAAGAGCTGTTCTGAAAGCAGCACAGGCGCGCGGAGTCCTAGCTTGGCCAATGCTGCCTTCACCTCTTCTGAGTTCTCGACTGCGCCAATCGCCAGCGTCGGATTGTACTGAGCGATCGGCACTATTCTGAACGAGGAAATCCTTGTGTCCAGTATGGCAGTCAGAGGTTTTCCCACCGTAACTGAGATTATCTTGTGAGGCTCCTCAACTACTTGGATATCCTCATTGCCTCGGAACATATCGCGCACTGCTTCAACGGCTGTAGTGCTCTGTGGCGGGTGCACATCGACTTCGGGAAAAGCGACGAACTCTAATCCTTCCGTCTCGCAGGTTCCGCTAAAGTACACTCGGCCAGCGTACCCCGTGGCGCGTAGCGTCGGTCGAAGATAGCGCAAGAAAGCGTCTTCGCTCCGTCCGCCAGCAAAATGTTGGCCCGACTTCTCTTGGGCTCTAGCTGGCGTCGGGACCGGTAATCCCGATACGACCGCAAGAATTAGGGCGACTGTTGTCTTAAATTCCATAGTTATCCTTCTTATCTTCACGGCCCTATGCCCGTCACAGAATTTGTCACAACGCCATTCTTTATCTGCGTTTCGTGCTGGAATGTCGTCGGCAGGTCATAATCATCTCCCTTATACCTGACGGTGAACGTCTGCCGGACGATGAAGTCTGCATCCGGACTTGTTGGGGGAGTGACGCTTCGCAGTTGTCCGTTGGCATCGTGTCCGGCTAGTCCCACCGTATCCTGCGATACACCGTTGTCAGCAGGTACAAACCTGCCCTCGGATGTTGTAGTTCCAGATGAAGGCGAGATATGTTCCTCCACGCCGTACCCATTTCCTGTTAACTTCTGGCCCTCTTTGTTCTCAAGTTGATAGTAGAAGAGTGAATAGGAACCCTTGTTCTGAGTCTTGTCTTTCAGGATTACCTCTTTTGCGGGTGTGTGGTCCGTGTGGAATAGCTTGCAAAAAAAACCACATGAACCACTCTGCTGATTTTGCGCCTACTACTGCATCCACTGCGATTCCAGAGCAACGCTCCCGCTATCCCCAACGCAGTTCTCGGCTTAACCCGCTCTCGGCCCTAATGCACGCCTGGATTTTTTCTCTCGAACCCCTGACGCGAGTTTTTTCCTTTAGCTGTGCCTCGGCCCAGACACGATTTTTGTTTTCAAAGAGCAACGAGCCACAACCAACAGCCACGGCCCGAGCACTCACACTGAGCACCGGCATTGATTCTAAGTCAGCGCGAGACCGCTTGCAGCTACTCTTTTTGTTCGGGTTCTTCCTGGGGTCAGCGAGTGAGGGAACGCAGCTAACAGCGCGGTTTTCGAGGCGTCCTCGAAAAACCTGTCAAGAGGATTGTTCAGCTCTCCGCGTAAATTTTCGCGTACGGCAGGATATACGAGATTTGTATATGGGTCAGCCTTTCTCCTCGGAGTCGGCAGCGTTTCGATCAAGCTCGGCTTCGGCTTCGGCGTCGAGCGCGGCGAACAGCTCCTCCTGGGCCTCGGCATCTGCCGCTGTGGTTGGCTGCGGGTGTTCGTGATCGAACGCCGCGCCGGGATGCGTGGCCGTGTGGACCTGCTTCAACATGCGGATGGAGACGTGCGTGTAAATCTCCGTGGTCGAGAGTTCCGCGTGTCCGAGCATCTGCTGGATGAAACGGATATCGGCTCCGCCTTCGAGCATCAACGTCGCCATCGTGTGACGGAAGAGATGACAGGCTCCGGTCTTGCCGATCTTCGCGTTGAACACATAGTCATGCACCGTGAGCGTGAGATGGTCGGGGCTGATTTCTTCTCCTGTAGCCGACAGAAACAGCGTGCCGTGGTCCGGTTCCGCCACGAACTGCGGGCGCGCCTCGCGGATGTATTTCTGCATCCACGCGATCGCGCGCTCGCCGATGGGCACGAAGCGGTCTTTCTTACCCTTGCCCTGGCGGATCACCAGCGTGCCGCGTTCCGGGTCCAGGTCGTAGAGTTTCAGGTGGATCACTTCCGAGCGCCGGATGCCGCACGAGTACAGCACTTCCAAGATCGCGCGGTCTCGCAGTCCAAGAGGGCCGTGGATATCGGGTTGTTGCAACACCTGCTCTGCTTCTGAGATGGTGAGCACGTGTTTGGGCAGACGGCGACCGAGGCGCGGCAGTTCCAGTTCCGAAGCCGGGTTGTGCAGGATGAGATTCTGCCGCGTCAGCCAGCGGAACCAACAGCGCAGCGCTACCAGGCGCACGTGCTGGCTGCGGAAGCTCATCGGCTCGCCGTCGCGCTTGCGGTAGTGAAACAGGTGCCGCTGATAGCGTTCGAGCACCGGGCGCGTGATCTCGGTCGGCTCGGTCAGTCCGCGCTCAGCGCACCATTCCAGAAAGAAACGCGAGTGCGAGTAGCGGTTGCGGATGGTGTTCTCGGAGAAGTCGCGCACGCGCAAGGCGGTCATGTACTCGGCCAAGCGTGCGGCGAGTGGCGTCGTGGGCGCGACATCGGCTTTGCGCTTCTTCGTGGCCCGCGCCATCACGGCATTCCCCCAGCGCGTTTCGCGGCAGAGTGGCCGTTCGCTTTGCCGTTCGGTTTCGCTACGATGGGTTGATCTACGGCGAGATTTTCTCTCTGGCCCCTTATGCTGCGGTTTTCGCGATTCGGGCTAAAATCACCGTTTCCCCGTGTCATTGCTGGCGATTCCTCACCCCGCGCACCCTCCGCTATCCCCCCGCTACCGGGCCGCGCACCCCCCGCACAGTCGCCATTTACCCCCGCGCAGTTTGTGTCGTAGTTCGAGAACTGGCTCAACCCGGCCAGCACCGGCCTGCCCTCGGCGTCGATCTCGAAGTTCAGTTGATAGACGAACGTCTGCCCCGGAGCGCCGTGACGCACGATCAGGTATTCCAGTTCTTCCAGCCGCCTGAGATGGACCCGCAACTGCGTGTCGCCCCAGCGTGTGTACTGCCGCACCGTGGCCCGCGTGAAACGGTAATCGAGCCGTTCGATTTCCAGCCGCGCACATTCCCCGGTCACCATCGTGTCGATCAGCAACAGCAAGCGCCGCGTCTGCGCCTGCAACTCCTCCAGCGACGGCGTCAGCACTTCCGTGACGAGCTGCAAGGCCAGCTTCACATCGTCCGCCGTGGCCTCGATGTATTCCAGCGTTTTGCCCTTGCGCGTGCTGGTCTTGATTTCCCGCTGGTGCTGGTAGAGCAGCGCAATCGCCTGCACCAGCGTCAGGAACTTCTGGTGATCGCGCCGCGTGCGGATCATGGAATCGGGGAAGGTCTGATGCTGGACCTGCTCATTGACCACGCGCAGCGGCCGCAACAGGCGTTGCGCGTTGCGATGCAGCTTGACGATCACGCTGCGATCGTCCTGCGCCCACATCCCTTCGACGGTCTGCGCCTCGCGTTGCTTGCGATGAATCGCCTTGGTCTGTTGCTGCTCCTCGTTCACCGTGAGCACGATGCAGCGATTCAGCAGTTCCTCGTCCACCTCATGCGCCGTCGTGGTGAGGAAGATCATCACCGGGCCTTCGACCGTGTAGTCGTGCGTTACGTGCTTGCCGCTCACCGGGTCTTTGCCGGTCGAGGCGATCTTTAACCGGCCTTCGGACTGCAACAGCTTCAGCGGATACAAGGCGCGTTCGGCTCCTTGCTGTTCTGCGATGGACAGGATTTTGTGCTTCAGGTTTTTCTCGCCCATATAAAACAGCGATTGCCCGGTCATCGCCGAGTAGCTCTCCCGCTGTTCTTCCGGCAGGAAGTCCAGCACCGCGTCCATCAGCGACGTCTTGCCCGCGGCGGAGGACGACTGCACCACGATGGCCAACGGCTTCTCCAGCAGCCGCGAGATCGCGCCCAGGTACGCGACTTTCTTGTTGGTCTCTTCGCCCACCACGCCGCACTGCGCGAAGTCCTCCAGGATGCGGTCGAGCAGGCGCGGATCGCGCAACAGCTTCATGGCCGCCGCGCGTTCTTCCTCGGGCATGGAGTTTTCGTTTTCCTCCGGTTCGAGCGCCCGCCTGATTTGCTGGTCCTGCAGGGCCTCCAGTTGCAAGAGCACGTGGCCGAGATCGCGGCGGATCACATCTTCCTTCACGCCCAGTTCCTCGCTGGCCTGCTTGAGGAACACCGTGCGTTGCCGCGCCGCGTACACATCGAACGTGTCCACGTGGAACGTGTTCTCGCCGTGCGCGTTCTTCCTCGACACCAGAAGATTCACTTTCAGCAACTCATAGCTCATGTTCTTCCCGAGTCCGCGCACGCGATAGCGGCGGTCGCCCTGATGGATGACGATCTCCTCGCCGTGGATCTCGACCGGCGCGTCCAGCACCGGCCACTCCTCGGGCGCGGCTGGCGTCGGCGGATTCGGCGCGGGTTCTTCGTCGCTCCCAGCTTCCGGCTCTACGGCTAAAGAAAAAACTTTCTCCGGCTCCGCCGTGGTTGGCGGAAGAGTTGGCAGTGCGAGTGCATTTTCTTTTTTAGCTGCGGGGTTGGTTTCTTCTGCGGGAATCGGCGCTGCTGGTTCCCCTTCGCTCGTGATCTCCGCCCGTGGTTCTGGTTTTGTGGCCGCGAGCTGCGGCTCGATTTTCACCGGCTCGATTACGGCCACAGTGGGCCGTTCGCCTTTGCCCAGCCACGCTGCGCGATTCAGCATCACGCCCAGCGCTTTCGGCGCGGGCTGCACCTTGAGCGCGTATTCATTGGCGTCCATGTTCTTCGGAAACTGCACCCGCAAACACTCGATGCCCATCTCCATCAACTGCGCGGCGTGTTTCTCGGCGGCCTGGTCGCCTGCCTCGTCGCGGTCGTAAGCGATGTAAATTCTCTTCGTGCCGTGCTTCTGAAACGCTGACTTGATCTCTTCGGTAAATCCGTTCACCCCGTAAATCGTGGTCACGTTGCGATAGCCCGCGCACCAGAAGGTCAGAGCATCGATCAGCGCTTCGCAGAGGACAATGTCTTTCGACACGGTCAGCGCCACTTCGTTCCACACCCCGCGATGCGGTCCTGGCAGGTACAGGTGATCGGGTGTTCCAGCACGCAGATTGGGAGTGATCTTGCGTCCGTACATTTGCACCACCTGGCCGCTTCCATCAAAGATCGGAATCACCACCGAACCGTTGAAGTGCTCGTGCCCGCTCTCGCGGTAGACGCCGAGCTTTTGCAGCCGTCCGCGCTGCTCCTCGCCGGCGACGCGGTTCGATGCCGGCAGGCGATAGCCCAGCGTGCGGTTGGCAAAGCCCAGCCGGAACTGCTCCACCATCTCCGCCGATTGCAGGCCGCGCTGGATGAGATACTGCTGCGCCTCTGGCGATTGCTTCAGGGTTTCGTGATAGTAGCTCACCACGATTTCCAGCAGCTTCTTGTCGTCTGCCGTGTGCTCGATCAGCGGCGGCAGTTTCGGCACCGTGCTTTGTTTCGGCGGCGGGCCTGCGCTCGTGGCGGCGGAAGGAAGATAGTCGCGTTTCAGCAACTCCAGCGCATGGCTGAAGCTGACGCCTTCGGCGCGCATCACCCACAGGATCACGTCGCCGCCTTCGCCGCAGGCGCCCTTGCAGTGCCAGACGTTTTCGACCGGATCGATATTGAGGCTCGGGTTGGTGTCCCGATGGAAGGGACAGAGGCCGATCAGTTCTTTTCCGCTGCGCCGCAGCTTGATGCCGCGCGCCTCCGCTAACCTCTGAATCGAAACTTCCCGCTTGATCCGCTCCTTCATCTCCGGGGGAACATAGGGCATCGGCTCTCGGCTCCTTTCGCTCGTTTTCCGGGTCTTCCCGAAAACCTTGTCAAGAGGCAAACGCAATATTTTTTCGGGAGTACGACCGAGTTGCAAAATAACGTAATTTACGTTATCAGTCAACAGGAGAGTTTTTCGACCTATGGAAACCTGCCCTTACACTGACGGCATCATGCCCCGCAAGAGCACGCCCAAACAGCCTCACGACGCTGAGTCAGAAACCATCGGCGAACGGCTGGCACGTCTCAGGAAAGAGCGTGGTTGGACTCAGGTGGAACTCGCGGAACGGGTCGGGATTATTCAGTCCCTCATCTCCGATTACGAGCGCGATAGGCTGCGCATGAACCCCGACATGGTTGTGCGGTTTGCATCCGCCCTGGAAGTCACCACTGACGAACTGCTTCAACCCAACTCACGAAAGCATGTCCTTCGTCGGAGGCCCAGCTTGCGTGTGCTGCGCCGTCTGGAGAAGATCGAGAAACTGCCTGCCCATCAGCAGAACACACTGCTAAAAACCATCGACACATTTTTGCGGGGAGCAACCGCTTCGCGCTAGAACAACCTTCGAACCGATGCCGGACGCGAGGCCGAACAGACACCGGACAAAGCCCGGATGCTCACCGGACGCCGCGTGCTTTCCGGCTGTGCGCTTTTCGTTGCGCCGAAGGCGCAAGGGATGGTGTCTTAGCTCATCCCGCCTTTCCGCTGCGCCCCGGCTCCCATTTTTCATTCCCATTTTTACCTAGCTGGAAGCAACACAGGAGCGGAGAGGGAGCTGGGTCAAGGGCGCGCGGTTTTTGCGCGTTCATCGGAGCGCAGCGCAGACCCTTGACTCGGCTCCCGCGCTCCGTACACTCCCAGCGGAAAAAATGGGAGATCACCTCTTGCCGCCGCTGGGTTTTTCTCGCTGCGGTTTCTCGCTCGCCGGCTGCTGCAACTTGGCGGCGAGCTGGTGCTTGGCTTCGCTGATTTGATCCAGCATTTGGTTGAACTTCTCCGGCGTCACTTTCTCACCCGCCGCCACAGGCCCCAACACGTTCACCAGCAGCAAGCGCACTCCGATGATCTCGGCCAGGGCCGGATCGTGGGCCGCTGCATTGCTGGCCGACCCTCCCCGCAAGATCGCCTCGCGGCACCATTCGCCGAGCGTCCGACCGTCGGCCTGCGCCGCCGTTTCCAGCTGCGCGTACTCTTCCTCGCTGACTTTGAAACCGATGGATTTTGTGCGCAGCGGCGGCTTCACCATGTCCCGGCTTCCTTTCTCGCCATCTCAGCCGAGACTAGCAGCCGCGCTTAAGAATCAACAAGTTCGCCTGCGTTAACCTCCGGTTGCTGTACAGCAACCGCGAGAGCGGGATTTTCCTCTAGCTGTTCTGCTTTCAACAGGTTCGCGCGCGGTAACCGCAGGTTACCGCGCAGCACCCTTTCAGGGGTGACGTGTCGTAGCGTCAACCCCGTGCGAGCCGCTTTTTGGCGAGCACGGAACCGGCAGGATGTAGCGAATGAAAGAGTCGTACGGTGAAGGCCTAGCCAGCCACACCGGCTCCGAGTCTTGCGGGCATGGCCGTAAGGCCAGATACGAAGCGTAGACAGGAGCAACTATGGGCCAGGCAATCGAGCCGCGAAATACCCCTAACTTCAGGACGCCGACGCCCTGACACAACGCGGAAGGCAACATCCTGTTGAGCGGCATGGCAAGCTCGGCGGGAGTCCTGCGCGGTCTGTGACCCCTGGCACGTAGCGAAACATCCTGCACGGAAGTTGAGAGATCCCGGGTTCACCCGCGGGCGACCAGTGTTCGCGGGACGCATCGGGAAGTCTAAGGATAGGAGCCGATGATGCACGAACACGGGAAGTCGGACAGGCCCATAGTACCGAAGAAGTCTCCGAACAAAACCAGTCCACCGGCGGCGGAGGAGATGGAGGGAAGGGGTCTGGCCAAGGGGAACCTGAGCCAACAAAACGCGCCCCGGACTCAGAGCCGGATCAGCGCGCCGAGTGAGTTGGAACAGGTACGACAAACGGCAACATTGAACAAGGAAGCAAAGTTCACCGCTCTGCTGCATCACATCTACCGCATCGACACTCTGCGGTTCGCCTATTCTCAGTTGAAGAGGCACGCTGCGGCCGGTGTTGATGGAGAGACGTGGCAGCACTACGGCGAGGACCTTGAGCAAAATCTCCAGGACCTCTCCCATAGGCTGAAGCGCGGAGCGTACCGGGCGAAGCCGGTGCGTAGAGTCTACATTCCGAAGGCGGATGGGCGGCAGCGACCGCTCGGCGTCCCGGCGCTCGAAGACAAACTCGTGCAACGAGCGACGGTGGAAGTGCTCAACGCGATTTACGAAACCGACTTTCTCGGCTTCTCTTACGGGTTCAGACCGAAGCGAAACCAGCACAAAGCGCTGGACGCTCTGTTCTGCGGACTCCGCGAGAGACGAGTGAACTGGGTGCTGGACCTGGACGTGCGCAGCTTCTTTGATCGGCTGTCGCACGAGTGGCTGGTCCGGTTCGTCCAGCATCGGATAGCGGACCGGCGCGTCGTGCGACTCATCCAGAAATGGTTGAACGCAGGCGTGCTGGAAAAGGGAACGCGAACGTTTGTGGAGGCGGGTTCGCCGCAGGGCGGAAGTGCATCGCCTTTGCTGGCGAATATCTACCTTCATTACGTTTTCGATCTTTGGGTTCAAGCATGGCGAAGAAAGTGTGCGCACGGCGATGTGATCGTGGTGCGCTACGCCGACGACATCGTGGTTGGATTCGAGTTCAAAGACGAGGCCGAAAAGTTCTGGGCGGAACTGAAAGAACGAATGGAAAAGTTCCAACTGGAACTGCACCCGGAGAAGACGCGGCTTATCGAGTTCGGACGCCATGCGGCGGCGAACCGAAAGCGCGCCGGACTGGGCAAGCCGGAGACGTTTGATTTTCTCGGCTTCAAGCATATTTGCGGGAAGACGAAGAACGGACGGTTTCTGGTGCTTCGGCAAACGGTTCGCACGCGCATGCAATCCAAGCTGCAGCAAGTGAAGATCGAGTTGCGGCGACGCATGCATGACCCTGTTCCAGAAGTCGGCCAATGGTTGAAGTCGGTTGTGGGCTGGCATTTCCGATACTTCGGAGTTCCGGGGAATCGATATGCTCTGGCTCACTTTCGTTTCACGGTAACGAACCTCTGGCATCGCACTCTTTGTCGGCGAAGCCAGCACGGTCGTGTTCTGTGGGAGCGAATGCAACGACTTATCCGCCGCTGGCTGCCTCCGGCGCATATCTGTCATCCTTATCCTTCGCGCCGTCTGCGCGTCACTACCTGAGGCAAGAGCCGGATGCGGGAAACCCGCCCGTCCGGATCTGTGCGGGGGGTACGGAGCGATCCGTATCCCTACCGCGACACTCCTCCACCCCGTGCGCAGCACGGCAAAAAACCTCAACCCCGCAACCGCACCTCCGGGAACACGAAAAAGCCACCCCTTACCGTGCCGGAATCGCCACACTGCCCGGTCAGGAATCGACCCCGGAATCGGGAGCGGAAAGCGCCGCTAATCGGACCCGGATCACGGCCCCGGTCAGAGCGAAGATCGGCAGCCTCACTCACCCCCGGAATCAGGGCAGGGATCGGCTGCCGCAGACGGCAAGGCCGCGCCACACCCCGGCGCGGCCAACACCCAAACCCACGGCTAAAAGAAAAACGCTCAGATCGCCTGCGGGAACAGAGTACCTACCCTGACCTCACCCGCTCCCGGATCGCACGCCCT
>CAWAUN010000004.1:0-391752 GCA_963785265.1 uncultured Acidobacteriaceae bacterium
ACCCTACTCCCGACGCCAAAGGCGGCGCGCTTTTGACCTTGCCTTTAGCAGCTCACTTCCGGTCGCAGGCAGGGGCATCGGGTAGCCCCACGTACTCTTCCCTGCGAGTGCCGATGGACGTATAACTAGGCTCGCACCGCTTCGGCTTCCCGAAAGGCGGGCACGATCGCTTCTTGCAGAACCTTAAGCCTTCTCTCCACATCAGCAGCGTTTTCTGGTGTCGCTGGCATGAGCACGGGAATCACATCCTTGGAGGAGCGCCCTTGCTTTGCCAACTGTATCCACTTGGACACTTCCTCGATATACCCCTCCAATGCCTGCGACGGTGTCTTGCACGAATCCGTCACCAAGTATGCCGGGGACACATCGCAGGAGATAACCCATAACCACTCGTCCACATCGGCTCGCGTAGGCTCAATGTGAAAGAGGAACACTGCCACAACCCCGCCATAGCCATCACCGAAGTAGACTTCCCGAATGTTCTTGCACCAGGGAAAAGAACGAATGTAGTTCTCGGCACCGGACGCCATCACCCGCAGCAGCTTTGTGTCCTCATCGTCTCCGCCGACCATTTGGTCGACGGGAACCACGCCCTTAACGGGTATTCTGTTTTCGCTCTTATCCATTCAAAATCCTTCGTGCCGGTATGAATCCCACTCCAGCGCTGCTGAGAATGCCGGTAACTACGGAGGGGGCATCTCCCCTGACTCTTCCGCCTCTACAACCGCCGTGGCGGCATCCCTGACGGCCTCGCCCGGATTCTGGACGATCTCAGTGGCCGCCTCTCTAACGTCATGGACTATTTCATTGGCGCTCTGGCGGGCGTCCGACTCAATCTCTCTGCCAGCAGCTTCGGCTCCGTTGACTACCGCGTCCTTTGCCCGCGAAGCCCAACGCACGAAATCACCATTGGCCACATGTTCTGCCATGTGCTCGCCGTGCTCCTGCGGTTTGAGATTCGCTGCAGCGTTGGTTCCGCCGTCCGCCAGCGCTTTAATATGGGCCATATCCTGGAACCGCCCACGGGCCGCATCGAACGGAACCTTTAGGCCCGGGTTGGCGGCCTCCCACATCTTGCGCGCTGCCGCAGGGCTTATGCGAGCTACTCCGACAGCAAGAGCACCAGTTAGAGACGCCCACCAGCTCTTCTTATTTTGCGCCAACTACGGCACCGCTGCCGCAACACCTTTAATTGCCCCTGGGCTTTCGCGCTCCAGACCTGAGTCCCGTTCTCAGGCAATAAACCGCAAGCGACAGCGGAACTAAAAGCAGCGGAAGAATCGTCCGAGGGAGTTGCCCTTGCGAAATCATCAGGAGACCGTAAATCGTTCCTACAAAAAAGATGGCCGAGCACGCGTAAACAGAGAACGTTCGGGAATGACTTGCGGCACGCCCTTCAGCTGGAGCCTGACCGACCACCCTAAGCTTGTAACGGACGAACAGAAAATTGAAGATCAGAAGAGCCGGAACACAGACCGCCGATAACAACGTCACGGCGACCAACCGACTCAATACGACCACGACCAAAACAACTGCCACATCTATGACTACCATCCCATACACGGCGCGTCGAATTTGTTGACCTCTCTCCATAGGCATGACCCCTCAAAACCAGCTCTTTATTTTCTGCTCGACCTGATGAATGTTCTGCATGAGGTCGATCGCCTTGGCAGCCCGTGCTACGGTTCCGCCTGTTGCTAAATCTTTCGGGCTCGAAGTAACGATTCCCTCGATCGCCGCGGCTGTGGATGCTTTTTCCAAATTGCCCCCAGTCGCAATCAGGGTACCCATACCTAGGGCGCTAGTCGCTGTCGCCACAACTTCCGCTGCCGTTTCAGTTATCTTGGTTTGTCCGGTTGCAGCCCCAATGGCCTGCACTGTGCCCGCCACAAAGTTTCCTGCTGCGGAAATTGCCGTATAAGCCGTCGCGACGGCCCCAACCCCTGTCTCCGATGTCGTGGCCATTTCAACTGCAGCACCGAGCTTGACCTTTGCTAAAGTCAAATTTAACGCAGATTCCCCCGCCTCTGTAGCACGAGCTTTAGCGCTGCCCTCATCGCCTTTATTTTGCGCCAACTCACGGAGCGCCCCGTCGTGGTTGTACCTCCTTCAGATCGTAGATTTATGGTTTCGGCTTGTTGCTCACCCCGGTCTTCGGGGCCACGATTTCGTTGGTCGCTGAGTTCTGCCCTTCGCTGCACGCTCTCTTCGGCCACGTAATGTTTATCACCCTGTCCCCTGCGGGAGCTGGCCGAGTGATTCCGTACACCCGGACAAGCACGTTCTCGTAAGTGTATTCGGTTGTGATGAAACCACCATCGACCCTGCCATTTAGGATTTTTGTTAGATTTCGTCCGCGCTCCACCTCTGGGGCAAGTTCGTCTATAAAGTGCCTCACTTCATCTTCCGAGAAAGGGGCAGCGAACACGATGCCCGTCTCTGTCTTCTGCCGCCTT
Source organism: uncultured Acidobacteriaceae bacterium (assembly GCA_963785265.1). GTDB lineage: Bacteria > Acidobacteriota > Terriglobia > Terriglobales > Acidobacteriaceae > Acidiflorens. Next base: position 2,457 of record CAWAUN010000004.1, read on the forward strand.
TCTATCGCTATCTCGCATACCTGGCCATCGGTTGCATACTTGGGCGTCATCACCACATCGGGGCGCAGTTCGTAAGCAGTGATCTGCCGGTATTTCGCGCTCAGATCAGCAGACGTTTGACCGAAAGCAACAGCCACGATTCCAATCGTCAGAAACAAAACTAATCCCTTAGCCATTCCGTTAACCTCCTGGGTGAACCTGTGCACACTTCTCCCTCCGTTCGTCCGTCCGGTCATTGTGAGGGTTGCGTTATGACTGGCGTGGTCCATGTGACTGTAAGGTCGCCCACCTTGCCCCTGGCGTCGACATTATTGACCGTGCGCGTCCAGTCTGCCTGATACGTCGAGCCGCCCGTTTTTATTGTTAAGGTTTGCGTGGATGTCCAGTGGTCAATTCCGCTATCCACGGCTTGCTGCACTTGGCTTAACGAGGACTTGCTGGTGGATGGTCCAACCCAGTCCTTAAAAGTACCCTGTGGGCTGAGCGGTATCGCGTTAGGATTCTGAGTGCCACCCTCTTTGTTGCTCTCCTTCACCGACCCTGAGAGTGGATTGCCTTTGCTGTCCGTCAGAGTGATCTTAAGTTGCGCCCCAACAACAGTGTGGGATTTTCCGTCACCGATATCGACATTTTGATGGATTCCAGGCTTTTCTGAGACTTCCACCGACATGTTGACCGGGCTCTTATTCTGCGCCTAGTTCTTCTTACCCAGAGCTGCCGCTAACACGGACCGACTCCTCTTAAGCGCTACGCCCTTCTCTCCCTTCTCGTGACCCGCATCCTCTCTGTTGAATAGCCCTCCCGTAGCTGTAGTCTGAACCTGATAGTGCGCCACACCATTCGGCATTTCTACTTCAAACTTGATCGCCCCTTCGCTCGTCTCGACTTGCGAAAATGCCAAAGGGGTAAATGTAGATTCTCCCCAGTAGCTCTCGTAGAAAACGACCATACCCGTCGTACCCTTACGGGTCGAGAAAAACCTTACATCGACACCAGTGAAGTCTCCTCCCTCAGCCGAGTAGTCAACGTTGGAGTAGCGCGCAGGGGCCGTCTGGCCAGCACGCGGATCCTGGGGAGGGAGTTGGGTAGCTGTTAATTGCCACTTGTCCTTAGGATTGCCAGACTTCGCATCGATGAGCTGCATATCGCCGTTGATCTCTTCAGACTTCAGGGTCCCATTGAAACGGTACTTCTTACCGAAGAAATCGAGCGATTCGAACGCCAGAGTCCCGTCTCCTCCGAGAGTAAACGCCGAGAATCCAAGCATGCGGGGAGCGACGAAAATCTGCCCGGTCTGGTGCTCCCTATCGAGACAGAAGAGCCATGCCAGCGTTCCGAGCTTGGCATCGTGTGATGTCCCAAAGAAGAAGTTCCGAGATCCCGAGTCATGAGAAGCTCTCTCGCTCTTTCCGTCGTGCTGTGCTGGTTGGGACCCCTGAGCAAGAGAAACGCCACACAGGAAACCAACCATCAACACCCAAGGAAGGCATCGCAATCGTCGAGTCTGAGTCGTTCGTGTTCTGTCGGCTTTCATGTTTGCTCCTATTGCGTCGAATCCCAGTAACTCTGGGCTTTGCGAACAGCTTGGTTCAGATTCCCCATGAATTGTCGGCCATCGAAATGTGGTGGATCTTTCTTCGATTTGTAATCTCCGCCCCAGCTAAAGCCGTTCTTCTTCATCACTGAAATGATTGTTTTGAATTGGGGAGAGCGAGTCCCGTTGATGTCTACGGCGGCCCCCGCCTGATGCCAGGAGACCTTAGCAGCGGGATTCGTTCCTGAGCCGCCTGATTGCATGTACGCCTGATCGCTGTCGGTTCGGAAGGCGCTGTTGATCTGGGGCGTAATGCCGTCTTTGTTGAGTTCCTTGAATGCGGCGTTCAGATGGTCTGCCGTCTCAGGAGAGAAAACGGCATGTACTTCCGGGGCGTTCGGCCCATTGTTTGCGACCGTGTAGTTTACGTCCTTTGAAAGGGGAACGAGTGCTGGTTGCTGGGTACTGTTATTTTGCGCCGCAGGCGTCGTTGTCGTTGTCTGCGTGCTCGCGATCGTCGTTCCCGTCGTTCCCGTCGGGTTGATTGCGACCACAACGGGATTGCCGAAAAGATGCCCGTCAGCGTCAACCCTGTTAACAGGTCCATTCTCAGTATAGGCGTACAAATTCAGCGTTTGCGGATCGCCGAACTTGGCATACGGTACCGTCGCTGGTTTCGCTGCCCAGTCCGGCGTCATGAAGCGGCCCAGGCTCGATGCCTCGTATCTCGCCCCGAAATTGTCCAGCCCGCTCTCCGTGTCTCTTTCTTTGCCCGTGAACTTGTAGTGCTGCGCAACCTGGGTCGAGCAGTAGTCGTTCTGCTCCCCACCGTAGGGATAGTAGTCCACGTCCTGTTCGCAGGCACTTGCCGTCGCATTCTCTACCGCCCCGTGTGATCCCAAGTGATCGGAGAAATAATAATGCACGGCAATGGTTGTTCCTCCCGAGGACACCTCGCGGCGTGCGACCCTCTGGCCGTTGAAATAGATATACTCTTCCACGACGTTGCCCGACAGATCGGTCTCATCCAGTGTGTCGCTGCCCCTTCCCCGCCAGTACAGCGTGCCGTTCGTTCCGCTGGTCGGGCAGGGAGTGGTTGAGGTCGCGGCCACGCATTTCTCGGCACGGTCACCATCGCCGTCATACACGTATCGGTAGCCGGAGGTCCAAATCAGCCGGTTCTCCGCGTCGTAAATATACGAAGTCGAGCCGCCGTTGGTAATCATGCTTCCCGCCGCGTCGTAGGCGAAGCTGGCAAGCTGATTGTTCGTGCCCGCCGACTGGCTCAACGGCTCGTAATAGGTCTTGCCCGCAACTTCGGCGCGGTTCGTCAGGTTACTCCAGGGGTCAATGGTATAGGTCTCCCCCCACTGCGTGCCACTCGACTGCCCAGTCGCGATGCGATTTAGAACGTCATAGGTGAAGTTCTGATTCCGCGTGTTGTCCCGGTTGTTCACGATCTGGTAGACGTTGCCGTTATCGCCCGCTGTGCTAGCAGAGAACGAGCATGGCGACGTGTTAACGGACACACCCAGGTGAAAGTCGAAACACTCACTGAATACCGGGCTCTCTCCGGTGACTCCGGCGGAAAGCAGAATTGGCTGTAGACGGGTGCTGTAGGCGTTGGTCGTTGTAATTCCAGCAAAGCCAGACGCCGAACCCACCGTCATCCCCGTCAGTTCGCCGGGTGGAGCATAGGTTGCGCCAGTCACAAAATTGATGCTGTCGCTGGAGTCCACCAGTTTCGTGGCGCGGGCAGCCGCGTTGTAGGTGTAGGAAACCTTCTTCAACGGGGGAGTGGTCAGTGTAGCCAGCGATCCATCGAGGTTGTAAGTGTAGTTGACGGATTTTGTGACTCCTGCAAGGTCTCGCGATTCCTGCAAGGTTCTTCCCATTTGGTCATGCGCCCATGAAGTTCCGCCTGATCCATCGCACATAGATGTCCGACGCCCTAATGGGTAGCTGTCCGTCAGGGTCGGGGGCGTGGTTGTACAGCCAGTGAGCGCCGTCCCATCGTAGCCATAACTTGAGCTGGGAGTGGCGCTGTTACCTGAATAGCCGTCCGCATAGCTCTCGCCCGTCAGACGGTTCATGGCATCGTAGGTGTAGGTGGTGGTGACGGTCGCAGTACCGGTCGCGGGCTGGTTCGGCGAGGGAGCCGTCTTGGTACACACAGCGCTGGGGTCGCCTGCGCACAACCCTCCGCCGGAGGTCGCATACGAATAAACTAGCGTTCCCGATTCTGGATTAGCCGCGCTGGTCAACCGCGAAAGTCCGTCGTACACAAATGAGCGGTTACGCCAACTGCCGGAAGAGGCTCCGCCTTTCTGCGTCACCGAAAGCAGATTGTTCAAGGCATCGTAGGCATAGTCCGTTTCGTAGTTCAGATGCGGCGAATTCCCTGGGTCTTCCCAGACGCCGGTTAACCGGCCAAGTCCGTCTGTACATGATTTGCGGGAGTTGCCTGCCTCATCGGTGACTGTGGTGCAGGTGACGCTGTAGGCCGTCGTGCTCTGCGATCCGTCGGGTTGGAGCACCGATGTGACTCGACTGAGAGCGTCGTATCCGTAGGTCGTGATGCCATCCGTAGTGGACGAAGAGGAGCGGTGCGGATTGCTCTCTGTAGCTTTTCGACCCAGCGAGTCAAAGGTCGTATCGACAAAATCGGTTCCCGAAGGGTCGGAAGTTAGCTGCACTTGAAGATCCCTGCCAACCCCGTCGTAGATGGTTGTCTTGGTGAGATTGCTACTGCCCGTTATAGCGGTGCTGGTTGAAATGCTCCACGGCAGCGAGGCTCCGGTATTGTAGGTGGTCGTAGTGGAGCCGCCATCCGGGTACGAGACCTGAGTTTCACGCCAAAAGGGATCGCTGTAGGTGTAAGTTGTGGTCTGCGAATTCACGTCTTCGTCGGTCAGAAGCAAGCCGCCGTTGCAATTCCAAGTCTTGTTTTCGGTGCCAATCAGCGGATGCGTGATACTTGTCGGCATTACTCCATTACAGCCGTCAGTACCGTTGTAGGCATAGCTGGTCTGATTTCCGGCTGTGTCCTTCGTCCATTGCACGGTGCCATTTGAGTTGTAAGCGGCGGTTGTGGCCAACCAATTTGAGCCGCTCACCCATTTGGACGTGGAAGTCGGGTGGCCGGTGTTGCTGTACGTGATCTTCGTCTGCGCCACGACCGTCCCGGAGGTATTCAGAATCTCGGTGTAGCACGGAGTGTCGCGAATGTAGCCGGACGGGTAAGCGGTGCAAGCAGAGCCGCTCCACGACTGCCCATAGTAAATGAGCTTATCGGAGATCAAAGTCGTTGAAGCGCTTGGCCACACACCAGAGGCGTTGTAGCTCTTGACCTCGATTACATTGCCATATTGGTCAAACTTGGTCTCGACCCAGTTTATTGCAGTCCCGTTGAGCGAGGTGTAATCGTCCTTTTGGGTGATCAAAGTGGTGCTGGGTCCGGTCGTACAGGGGTATGCGGCTCCGTTGTAGCACGAGTTCACGGCCTTAAGAGGAGTGCCCGTCGCGGTACCTTGATAATAGCTTGCCGAGGCCTGCATGAATGGAATCTTCTGAGATGGGTTACCCACGAACGTGTAAACGGTTTGATTGCTGGCGGGATCGGTTACCTTGACCGTAGGGTTAGACCCGGAATTGACGTAGGTCCAAGTGTTGACATTGCCGTTGTTGTCGCTAACTGTGCGAGTGAGCGTTGGGACCGATCCCGTAATACTACAGTTGAAGCCGTTGTTACTTCCTCCATACGTGTAGGCAACGTATCCCCCCGATGGAAGCGTGATCTGGGCGATTCTGCCCGTCACGTCTCCGCTATGACCTGGAGTTGGCTCATAGGTTATCGCGTACGTTCCACTTTCCGGCACGCTGATACTGGACGGAAGATAGGCGGGCACACCACCTATATCCTGTATGCTGCCACAACCAAAGGCAGTCATAACTTGGTACGTGCCGTAGTTAACCTGAACGGTCTGAGGATTGCCATTGGCGTCTGTGTACTGATACGTGGCCGGACTCGGGGCATTCGGGAGGGTTACACTCAAGGCGTACGGCGTCCCACTCGGGATTAAGGTGTCGTTGTAATTTCCAGCTGACGACCATGTAATTTCGTTTCCATCTGGATCGGATATTGAGTTTCCTGACGCGTTCCCAACCAGATTGCCTGCCTTGTCATAGATGTTTCCAGCTTCGGAGGAGGTGAAGTTCACGGTATATCCCGAACCATCCGTGGTCACTGCTCCTTGCGGCACGGGATAACAGCCCAGTTGGTCGGTTTGAGCATTGGTAGGGTGAGAGGCTCCCGTACTGTCTACGACATTCCAATTAAATACTTCGTCGTTTGGTGGGCCGTTGGTGCCGCATTGCATTGTTTCCCATTCTGAAGGTCGCAAGTATGCGCCCATTGAAAGTTGGCCCGAGAAACCCTGTGGGCCACCCTCACCGACCCCCGAGACCTCTATGAAGGTTTCAGGCCCCGTGGGTGGGGGGAAGTTGACTGTCCAGGTGTAGACGTGATTGTTGCTTACGACAGCGTACGCGAAAGGGATCGCTCCAGCCTTGCTCCTCACCGGGATTTTGATAAGGATGTTGCTGGTTGCCAAATCTACCGAATCAACTGGGCCGTTAACATGCGTCGAGAAGGGCAAAATACCCGCCGCAGGATCGGTCTGCGCTGCGATTTGAGAGGGGATAAAAGCGAAGAGGGCCAGTATTGCAAAAAGCGACGAGCCAGCCACGAACCGAGCCATGATTCTTCCTCCAGAACGAACATAATCGTCCACGCCCGAGAACGGGCATCACGTGCGCGAAACTTTGCGTCGTGCAGGGAAGAATCCCGGCAAGAATGTCTCAAAATGACAGCTTGAGATCAAAATCTTTCTGCAAGGATCACAATGGCAGGCTAAGAAGGTTACAGATCAGTGTCAAGATAAAAAGAACGGAAGATACGGAAGAGGCATCGGAAATATACAGCCAGCAGGTGCGGTATGGGTGTGAAGCCTTTCACTGCGACAAAAAACATCCACACCTGAAGCGTCCTGGTGCTAGCTGTTGGCACATTCGTGGGAAGCAGCGCCTGCCCAAAGTGAGTTACGTCACGCATTAGTGTGATTCCGTTCTTTGTGTGGAGAACCTTGTCGCCGACCAGCAGACATCAAAAAAGACAATCTTGATTCGCTTGGTTTTGTTTGGCACAGCAGCTTTCCCCTGTAACGTTTTCCGACGTGCTCTACCATCACCAACCCTTCAACTCTTCGTCTCAGGGCTTCCTATTGCGACGTTTTCCGACTTTCAAGCGAAAAGTTGGTCTCGCACCCTGCCAGTCGCCTGCGGCTGAAGCAGGGCATTGCGAGAGTATTCGCACAGGTTTCGCCCCATGAAGTGGGTGCGCTGCCTGTACTTTGTTGTTGCCCAGCGCGGGCACGCTCGTGTTACTGATTCCGCTGCTTCGCGGCGGTGTCTGCGGCGGTTTGCAGTTCTTTAACTGCTCGCTCCAGGTCGATGATGCGCTGAGCCAGTGGGCCGAGTGCTGTAACGCCTGTTTGATATGCGATTGCTCGTGCTTCATTTGAAAGTGTCATTGTTTTTCCTCCGCGATGCCTTCAGCGATCAACTGGTCGGCGTGCTCGCGAGTAACAGCGAGCACAGCGCCAGCGTCGAATTTGTGGTCTTTGTGGTCGGAATATGATTTAAGTAGCCGTATGAAAACGGTGCTCGAAATGTGATTACTTGCGCAGGTCATTGTCGTTTCACTCCTTGCCGCGCTGCGATTGTTTGCGCGGTCTTCTGCTGCAACCGCGCGATGTACTGCTGGTCTTTCTTCGTCGCTTCTAAAAGCGCATTGACCTGTGCGGCCAGCGTGTCAACACGACCAACCAGCACATGTAGCTCTGCCCGCAGACCTTTGATGTCGTTTTCAAGTTGCGCTTGATGCACGCGCTTTTGGAAGCCTGCATGTGCCGTTCCAATTCCACCAAGATTATTGACAATCATTTTGTTCTCGTTCGGCTTTTTCGCGGCGTTCGCGCAACCACGAAATGTATTCCTGCCCTTTGACGTTCGCTGCCAGTAACTCATCAATCTGCGCTTTTAGCGCGTCAACTTCCTCAAGCAACGCAACGCTGGCGCCACGAATGCAGTCGCCGTCAAGCGCGTCGGTAAGGTCAACAATCTTGCTGTTGCTGCCGACGATAAATATGCGTCGGCAGTCCCGCGGGATCCAAAAGTCTCCGGGAGTGCCGGACGGCGGTATCAAGTTCTTCGTCAGCGAAATGTGAATCATTTAGCTCACCGCCTTCGCAGTCATACCGGTCTTATAGTTCTTGGGATGCTCCGACTGGAACTTAAACAACTCGGCAAATTGCTCGCGCATCGCCATAGCGTCGTCATCAACGTCGAAGTCGTCATCATCGACATTAAAGAAGGCGGCGATCTTATCGAAGATATCGGAGTGCTGATGGCGGCGCGAGCGCAGCAACTCAAACATGTTCTCGCGGCTATCTAGTTGCGTTATCGCCGTCGTCGGGTCTTGTGGCGGCAACGAATCAATGAATGCTGAATCTTGCTCGACCGGTGCACGCGCGTCTAACTCATTCGCAGATGCGCACTCAGGCCATTGCTGCTGGCACAAAGGACAGATTCCTTCCTCGCATACCGGCCTGATGATTTCTCCTTGCGGCCCGACAAGTTTCGACGCGAAATTCGAAACGGCTTGCTCGCGGTCGGTCCCGGCAGCGACAACAGAGTCAGGCCGCATAGCACGGAGTTCTTCATTTGAATAGAGCGGTTCGTTTTGCGGACCTAGCATCGACATTAGTTCATCTCCTGTATGCGATTGCTCGCAAGTCTGCACGCGGCCACGGCCGTCGATGCTTTGCGCAAATCTTTCGCAGCGGCATCATGCGCTTCGGCGGCGTCAAGATGTTTCACGTAATCCTCGCTGCTCTGACATCGACGCGCCAAGCATCGGTGCCCTTCAGCGGCTTTTTCGTGATCGTCTTTGCTCGCTGAGACCGATGAGGCAGGACAATCAAAACCGGGACCGTCTTCGGCGAGCGTGATGCCGCGCTTAGCAACTTCGCGCCTGAGTCGCTCGGTTCCTTCGAGACTGAAGTCATTCCATGCGTTGTCAGCAGCGCGGCGCTTCTCTGCGATCTGAGCGACCACAGAATCACGCTGGATCTCAACAGCCTGACGTGCTGCTCGATATTGAAGGAGCATCGGGTCGCAGCCGTTAGCCGCGATGAACTGCTGCTCTAGGCTCTGCTTGCTCCGGAGAACTGTGCGGGTGTGCCTCATAGCGCGGGCCGCTATAGCGGAGCGTTGCTCGGCTTCCCGAATCATGCGGGGACTCATGCGAAACTCGACGCCGTTCAGAGCGGCAGTACGGAATGCTACGATTTGCTCGCGCACCCATCGCGGCGCACTTTCCGGCACGCCCAACCAGCATCTTTTGCGATTCTCTTGCAACAATTCTTGTGTACTCATATTGATTGCCCTCTATGTATCATGGAAACGTTGTGAGTCTCAGCCCAGATATCTGAACGGCGCTGACTTAATGCGCTCGTTGTACTCTGCCTGTTCTGCACGAGCCTTTGCAGCAGCACCGGCAGAGCCACCGTCTAGCTTCGCAGCTTCGAAAGCATCGAGAGAGCGCTTAAACTGCGCGATGACTTCCGGCGGGACTTTGCAAGCCTTCGCCTGCGCCACAGTCATAATGCGGTCAGTCTCACTGCCGTGCTTTCGCAAAATACAGGGCTTATTCGAAATCGGCGCGTTCGCGATGCTGAACTTTTCGCCGCCGACAAAATCGACAGCAGTGTCGCCAGGTCCCGGTTGAGTGCGAAACTTCGACTCGTCATTGAGACGCTCGACGGCATTTTTGTAGGGTGCGACTTCGGCCTGTTTGTAGCCAATAGCAACGATGGCAAACTCGCGGGCGACATGCTCGTAAGCTCCGTTCTTAGTCGGGTCGATTGGATTGGAAAGCCACTTGATACGCATGATGTTCTCCTGTCTAACTGAGTCTTCTTTCGAGCGTTCTTGCTGCTCCCACAATTACAGAGGGCTGTGACGGGGGTTTTTACTCCGGGATCCCGCGCAACAGTTCATCGACATCGAACACACACGCGCGGTTAATCTGCTCTACTGACACAGCGCTCGTGAACTGACGGCCTGACTCTCCGGTGACGGCCAGCGGATTATGCTCACGCGCTCCGGGCTTCTCAGCAGACAAAGGCTTCGCGTCGTGATGTTCCTGACAGCACGAACGAAGATTCGCAAAGTCGAGACCGCCACAAAATAAAAACCAGCGCTCGGCATCGTCCTTGCCTTGCATGAAGGCTGTCCGATGGTCAACGGTAGTTGCTGGACGGTTGCAACCAAGAACCTCACCAAGAGGGTCCCGTCGAAGTTTAGCGGCGCGGATTCCGGTTACAGGATTTCTCCAGATTTGCCTTCCATACCACGGATGTGCTCGTGTGTGCGTCTTCATTGTTGTATCTCCGTATCAAAGTTAGAAAGGTCGATAGAGTTCACGTCGATGTCAGGCGTCTCGTCGCCTACTGGCGCCACTTCGTCGCGAGTCGGAAACTCATCGAGCGGTTCCGGTTTTTCTATCGGCGGCTTCGTCTTGTCTCGTGACGCCGGGGTAGCGCTCAGTTCCTTCAAGAAGTTTCGCAGGCTGCACGCGAGTTTCGCGGCGACTTTACTCGCAGCGCTTTCAACTGTCTTGAAATGCTCGATACCGTTTGCATCCAGCCAGGAGACGCGTTCGAGCGGTTCCTCTTCGGCAATCGCGGCCACCTTTTTGTAGCGAGCGAACTCGCGCACGTAAATTTCAATCGAAGATGCGTCCGCCTTGGTCAGCGTTTTTCGCTTTCCGAGTTTCGGCACGATGCGACGCCATTCCGCTTCGGCGACAGGCGACAAGTCCAGCGGCATTTTCGGACGGCCAGCAGGAAAGTCGGGCGCGTCGGTCTTGACTTGCGATTTTGTGCCTTGCAGCGAATGCAGGAAATCGGACTTTTTTGGCGTAGGCATTTATTTTGCCTCTGCTCTCGGCGCCAAAACAGCCGTCTGCTTGCGTTCGTTTTCCGTCTCAACCTTGCCGGGCTGAAATCCGTTTTTGCGGGCGGCTTCGAGTTTCTTCTCGCTGCGCGACCGGCCACCACGTCGCCCAGCTTCTGCGGCTGTCATTTTTGGCATAACTGCCTCCCTACTGACAGGGAGGTGTGACGGCTTCGTGTATCGTGCTTTCCGGTTGTCGCTTTGTGCTTCTGGAACGCAACTAAACTCAGGTCAATGTCGGGCGCAGTCGAGTCTGTCAAGGGCGGAGTAAAAGCAGACCACAGAGGCGGAGTAAAAATAGACCAGAGGAGCTGGTAGGAGATAAGGGATTGTCGGGGAGGAGGGCGTCTGGAGCGGAGGCCTGCGCCGCCTGAAAGGCGGCGCGTTTAGGCCGGAGCGGAAGACGTCCTCCTCCCCGAGGCGTGTTCGCCGTTGCGGGGTAGCGGGCGAGAGTCGAGGCGGGCGGGGCGGATTAGGAGTTCGGCGGTGAGCCTCGCTTGCGTTTGCTCTGCTTCAGGCGGTAGCTCTCGCCGTTCATCTCCAAGATGTGGACGTGGTGAGTGAGCCGATCTAAGAGCGCGCCGGTCAGCCGTTCTGAGCCGAGAACTTCGGTCCACTCCTGAAACGGGAGATTGCTGGTCACCAGTGTCGAGCCGCGTTCGTAGCGTTGGCTGAAGACCTCGAACAGCAGTTCGGCGCCGGACTTGGATAGTGGCACGAAACCCAGCTCATCGACGATCAGCAGTTCGTAGCTGGCCATCTGCTTCTGATAGCGCAGCAGCCGTCTCTCGTCCTTCGCTTCCATCAACTCGTGCACCATGGCGGCGGTGGTGGTAAAGCGCACGCGATGGCCGCGTTGGCAGGCCGATAAACCCAGGGCTAGCGCGAGGTGAGTCTTTCCGGTGCCGGAGTTGCCCAGCAACAGCACGTTCTCGCGCCGCAGTACAAACTCGCAGCGCGCCAGCTCCAGCACCAGCGCCTTGTTCAACGATGGAATGGCCAGGAACTCGAAAGTGTCCAGGCTCTTGACCACCGGGAAACGCGCCTGGTAAATGCGGCGTTCGGTGGCCCGCCGCTCCCGATCCAGCAGTTCCAGTTCCGTCAGGCGCAGCAGATAACGCGGATAATCCACGCCCTCCGCCGCACATTGGCGGGCCACTTTGTCGTACTCACGCAGGAAAGTCGGCAGCCGCAATTGCTTCAGGTGATGTTCCAGCAACACCTGGGGCGTCTCGTTCCCTGAGGGCATGGCGAGATCGCTCATCGCGTCACCTCCCCACGGGATGTCTCCGAGGGGACCCTCTGCGCCGAAAGCAAAGCCATGTAGTCGGCGGCTTGCGTGGTTCGTACGTCGGCCAAGGGCAGATGCGGATAGTTCTCCAGGTCCAACCGCGGCGGACGCCGCTCGATGCGGCACAGCAGCAGATGCTTGACGGCGTCGAAGCTGAGCGTACCCAGTTGCAGCGCATCGCTGATAGCCGCTCCAACCTCCGGCAGGGAAAATGTCTCCAGCAGACGTAGCACCTGCACATACTCGCGCTTGCCCCGCTGGTGCAAGCGCGCTTCCAACAGCCGCCGCAAGCGAGCGAAGCAATCCGGCAACTCCCAGCCGAGCAGCGGTGCCGCCTGGTCCAGCGCCCGTGCCTTCTGCTCCAGCAAGGCGAGATAGTGCAGCGGATCGAAGACCATATCTTCGCGCTGGTAACTGCGCCGGTGGCGCGCAATCACCTTACTGCCGCAGACGATCGCCACCTCGTGCACGTAACCCTTCACCAGCACATCGCGATGCCCGTACTCGGTGGGCACCGAGTAATCGTTCGTGCGATAGCGCACCAGCGACAGCGAACTCACTCGGGCCACGCGCTTCTCGCAGGCTTCATACTCGCTGGCCGGCAGAGGAAGAAACGCCGCCCGGTCGCGCGCAAAGCGTTCTCCGATGGTTTCCTGCTCGCCACGAACTCGCTGCTCGCGGTGCTGGCGGCATTGCTCCAGTAAGTACGCGTTCAATGCCTCCCAACTTTCGCAACGCGGCACCGGCACCAGAAAGTTGCGCCGCGCATAGCCCACCAAGCCCTCCACGTTGCCTTTGTCGTTGCCCTTGGCCGGTCGTCCGAACTTCTCGGCAAACAGATAGTGGCTTTGTAACTCGGAAAACGCCCGCGTCTTCTGCCGGGTACCATCTCCCAGAATCCGCGCCACCGCCAGCTTCGTGTTGTCGTACAGAATCGTAGTGGGCACGCCGCCGAAATAGGCGAAGGCCTGAACGTGACCTTCCAGCAACGCTTCCGTCGTCTCCGCCGGAAACGCCCGGATGAAGCAGTCGTCGGAGTGCGGCAGGTCGATCGCGAAGTAGTGCGCCTTGCGCTCCTCGCCACCGACGATCACCAGTGCCTCGCCAAAATCGGCCTGCGCCGTGCCCGGAGCATGCGTCAGCGGAACGAACATCTCCCGGCGGCGCTGCGTCGCGACCCGCACGTAGTCCTTCACGATCGTGTAGCCGCCGGGGAATGCGTGCTCCGCCCGCAGCCGATCGAAGATCCGCTTCGCCGTATGCTGCTGCTTGGCAGGTTGGCTCTTGTCTTGTTCGAGAATGGCGTCGATCACGCCCACCCACGGCCCCAGCTTGGGCCGCTTCGCCGGTTCTTTCCGCCGGTAGCCCGGCGGAACCGAATACCCCAACATCTTGCGTACCGTTACGCGCGCTAGTCCGAACTCTCGCGCCACCGACCGTTGACTTCGGCCCTCCACCAGAACCGCTCGCCGCACACGCCCATAGATCTCCACGGAGTACATCCCTCCGGTGTTCCACGATCGCGGCCGTCGGCTCAACGGAACCGAACCACTTCCGTTACCCCCGCAGCCGGCCGTCCCTCGTGAAACAAGAATCCGGCGGTCTAGTTTTTCTCCGCCGCATCACCCCGCTAACGCGGCGTGATGTGGCCTAGTATTACTCCGGCGCTTATACGAGTCGAACGATGGCCAAAGGCAGGCGGAAGTCGGCCTGATGTCGGCCTGAATTGAGCCTTAACCCCCGGCTGTTTTCGAAAAACGATCAATAAAAATGCGTATTTCGATGCGCCCGCTAGTCAGGGCATTTTCAAAATCAAAAAGGGACCGCCTATCCGGTTGTTTCTAAAGGAGTGGTTCTGACAGATGTTCTCAGCAGCCAGCGCTGACAGCAAAGGACATGCTGAAACGCGACAGAGCAGAACAAGGCTGAAAGCAGTGCAATATGCTGCGATAACTGCGCTGTGATCGTGCCCAGGGTGACGTTTGGAGCAGCGCTGCTGCGTTGCCGGGTGCTAGGCTGCGCGTCGGCATCGGGAGCAGGTTAGGGTCAATGAGTGAAATCGCCTGGTATCAGCAGCTATCGAAACAACCATCTCTAGCACTGCGGAAGATGATCGCGTTCCTCCGCCCAGGCGTTGAGTTGTAACGGGCAAAAGGAAACCCCGCCCAAGACAAGGCGGGGTAGGGGTTGGAACCAAGTTGACGAGTGTCCTACGGAGTCACTTCGAAGACAACACCGTTTCCGCTCGATCCTCCCTGATCAGTCGATCCGCCTACGAGGGTGGTGCCGTAGAGGCTGCCTTCGCTGTCCAGAACTACGCTGGTGAACGGCTCCGATCCGTCCGGGCCATTGAAACTCCAGAGCACCTTCTCTTGGTAGCTGCCCTTGCCAACTGGGGCCACCAGTTCGAAAACCGTTCCAAGACCCGACTTCCCACCCTCGTACGTCGTACCGTAAAGGTTGCCCGATGCATCGAACACGATCCCAGCGACCGGCGCGACCCCGTCCTTCGGGTCGCCCTTAAAGGAGTGGAGAATCTTCACTTTCGATCCCTTCTTTTCAGGACTCAGCTTGTAGACCGTTCCATATCCGCCAAATTGCTCACCGAAGGCGCCGCCATTTTCCGTCGTGCCGTAAAGGTTTCCGGCCTGGTCGAGCACGAGAGTTCCCAACGCATAGGCGCCATCCTTCGTACCACCAGTGAAGGTGTGGAGGAGGGTCGGATTCCAGCCACCGCTGCCGTTCGGGGACAGCTCGAATACGGTGAAATTTGTGGTGCCGAAGATGTTTCCGGCGGCATCCATGGTCAACCCGTTCGGCAACCCGACTAAGAGCGGGTTAACGATGGCGTAGATCACTTGCTCGGTCCAGGCGCCACCGGACGGGCTCAGTTCGAAGACGATGGGATTTCCGCCGGGGCCGTTCTGTGTCGTGCCGTAAAGATTGCCCGCCGGGTCAAAGATCAGACCGTTGGCAGGATTTGCGCCATCCGTCCCAGTAAAGCGGTACAAAACTGTTTCCTTCCACTCTTTTCCCTCGGGACTCAGTTCGAACACAACCCCGTTTCCCTTCTCGCCGCCAGAGCCGGTGGTTCCGTAGAGATTTCCCGCGCTGTCGAAGATCACGTAAGACGATGGATTGGACCCGTCCACCCCGCCCTTGAAGCTGTAGAGCACGGTTTCCTTCCAGCCTTCGCCACCGTTCGGCGAGAGCTCAAATACGGTCCCGTATCCCAGCCCGTATTCCTCTCCCCCTTCAAAAGTCGTCCCATAGAAGTTGCCAGCACCGTCGGAGGTGAGGCGGTACGCGGGACTGCCGCCATCGCTGCCGCCGGTGAAGCTATAGAGCACAGTCTCGGTTTGGGCCTGCGCTGGACGAGCGGCAATCAGTACCAGCAAAGCAATCACAGCCAGTGTCAGAGCGCCACGGTTAGCATTCATAAGCACGAACCTCCTTTGGGAGTTTCGCCTCAGGGGGTGTTGCGTCTCAACGGGCGGGAAGTGCTCTTCGGAGAGGCGATGCTGCGTTCGTGAGAATTGTCCTACTTCTCGACCGTGACGGCAAGGTTAAAATCTCGTGGTTGCGCTGTCAGTTTGCAAGAGTTGCAACATAAGGGGGCATGGTTGATGTTACATCCCGATTACACTCACTGACCGGGGTTCTGAGTGTAATCGCCTGTGGCTGTTGAAAAACTCCTTCCCTCAAAATCGACTAAAATAAAATCGCGATAGGAAGCCCTAGGATCGATTTTCTCGGCTCGCCTAGACATTTTCTATCCCCCAAATTTTGGCTAATTGGGATGACGAGTGAGTTTTTCAACAGCCACGCCTGGTAACGTAAACCATCCTAAACGATCATTTTTGTTATATTCTCGAAGCCGTGAAATACCCTAGACAAGACCGCTTGAGCGATGGGCACGAGCTACTCCGTCATAGTGGAGTCGAAAGCGACCGCAAGTTTTGGTCGGGTGAACGGCCTCTTTCGATTGTGCAATGGATAGGGATAATCCTAATGCTCATCACCGTTGGCGTCGTCGTAGCGATGTCAGCGTGGTTTGAAGGTAATTATTTGGCCGTAATAGTGATTCTGGGTGGTCTCGCTCTGTTCGTGGTGCTGGGAAATCTCCGCGCCCGTCGTTCCCCTAAGAAGTGACCTGAATGAGTTGGCG
Organism: uncultured Acidobacteriaceae bacterium; assembly: GCA_963785265.1. Classification (GTDB taxonomy): domain Bacteria; phylum Acidobacteriota; class Terriglobia; order Terriglobales; family Acidobacteriaceae; genus Acidiflorens. Next base: position 18,528 of record CAWAUN010000004.1, read on the forward strand.
ATAAATCGCGGTTACACTCATCGACAGGGTCAATGAACGCTATCGCCTATTTCGCCAATCGTGTCGCTTCGCCTGCTTTCAAGGCTGCCCGTGCGCCTCATTCCAGGACACAACCCTGCGTATTTGACTGCAAATAAATCTCTTATCGTGTCACGAGCAGAGAACAACCGGAGCATTGACTAAGATCCATATCTAGGGCATAGTGGGCGCCACGTTCAGGGCGGTGGGCGCGCTCTGGAGTGCCGACGACGGCTTCGGCACATCTCAGGCAATCAGGATTTCGCAAAGGAGAAAAGTATGAAGGCTACGTCTTGGCTCGTGTTGGTATCGCTGTTAGTGATTGGGATGGTCGCGGTTGCCGGAGCCCAGAGTTCCGAGGTCACGCACAACACGTGGACGAGCGGCGCGGCGATGCCGACGCCCGTCACATTTGCGACCGCAGCAGTGCTCAAGGACGAGATCTACGTGCTCGGCGGAGAGAACGCCGATAACACGATCATTGCCGACACCCAAATTTACAACCCGGCCACCAACGCCTGGAGCACTGGCGTGTCCTATCCAGCGGGGATCGCAGCGGCGAGCGCTGCAGTGGTGAAAAACGTCTTATACGTCTTTGGCGGCACCAGCGACCTGGAGACTCCGTCGAATGCCGTTTGGGCATACAACCCCAAGACCAAAACCTGGGCTGCGAAAGCCGCCATGCCGACCGCGAGGTGGAGTACCGCGGCTGTGGTCGAGAAGAACATCGTTTATGTTGTCGGCGGCAGTATCAACGACAACCCAACTTTCACCGCGGCAGTCGAGAGCTACAATCCCGCGACTAATACCTGGACCGAAGAGGCGCCGCTGCTGGTGGTCAAGTCGCAGTCTGCAGCCGGCCTGCTCGGAACGACGATTGTGGTCGCTGACGGAGCGATCAATGGCGGGGCCACCGGCGACAACGAAGGCTACGACGCCGCGACAAATGCGTGGACGACGCTGGCGGCCGACCCCGCGGCCCGGTACGCATCGTGCTTCGGATCCATTGGTGCCAAGTTCTATGACATGGGCGGCGACTTGGCGCCAACTTTCGCCGATGATTTCCAGCTTTCGAAGGACAAATGGACGACGACGCTCGCTGCCGTCCCGCAATCCGTCCTATTCCCCGCTTCGGCAGTGTATAAGAAGCAACTGTACTGCATCGGCGGCTGGAGCTCTTTTGGAGGCCCCGTCATCAACAATGTGCAGATTTATCAGCCGTAAGCGGCTGAATCGGGCTTAGTTTTGACCGGAAATCTAAAGGTTGCCCCGCTCAAGCTCTGCATGGGCGGTTTTTTTTTGGGCTTGGCTCTTTGCCTTGAGGAACTAACGAAGTAGTAACTGTCGATAAATCTCGATTACACTCATCCTATGAGAGAGGATGTCAAGCGAAAACACTTCTCCACTCCTCTCCGTGAGACCTCGATCGTTGCTTGCATCCAGGCCCCTTCTCGTTCGTGGAGAAGATTTTGGGTTCTAACGCCTGGAGCGCACACAGAGTACAACAGGGATACGGATCGCAGTTGCTGATCTCCCTTGAGTGGTTTCATGCCGCGGTCCCGACGCCATTCGTTGCGAAGCTGTGCAAGCCAACCGTTGGCTTAAGTGCCAACCATCATCCTATGTGAGGCTCGAGGCCTATGGCTTTTTTGGGTTATCCGAGGGGGCATAGGATTGACCCGGAGACTGGGTGCTGATGGCAGCACCCGTGCGCCTAATGAGTGCATGGATACTCTCCCTCGAACCCGAGCATCGCCAGAACCGATGGGTCACCACCGAGGCGTGAAACCTGGGAGACCACCTGCGTTCTGTGTAACGCTCAAGCTGCTTGCGGCTTCAGTTGTTCGGCGTCGAAACGTTCCTCCTTCTTCCAGAGTGTCAAAGCAATGGCCGCGATCTTTCGTGCTAAGGTCAGACGCGCCATCTCCGGCTTCATCCCTTTGTCCAGCAACGCCACGTAGAACTCACGCAACGGACCCACACCACAGCTGGCTCGGGTGGCGGCTCCTTTGAAGATCTCTTTCATTTCGTGGTTGTGATTCCGATTGAGTCCACGAATCTGTTGCGGTTTTTTCGTACGTTGCAGTTGTCCGTCCACCCAGCGGTACTGCGCACTGTCGCGCGTCTCAATGCCCAGCCCACTATAGGTCCACAGTTGTCGCTTGCTGCGGAAGCGGTGCGGCGTCTGCATCAACGCGATTAAGCGGGCGGCTCGAATCGGACCGATGCAGGGAATCTGACGTAGTAGTTTCGCGGCTTTATGTTTCCGGCTCTCCGCCAATAACTCAGGACGCAAGGTTCGTCGCAACCCCTGCAATCCATCCAACTGTTGATAAAGTAGCTCGGCCCGCCGGCGCACCCCCGCGTGCTCGATCTTGCCTAACCATTCCTCGCGATAACGCGGAGCATACACCTGGGTACCTGCACAAGGGATGCTCCAGCCGCGATACAGAGCTTTGATCCGATTCATCACTCGATTTAGATCTTGGCTGATGGTCTGATAACTGCGCCCCAGTTCGCGCAGCGTCCGCAGTCCGTGTTCCCCGTGATAGACCGGCCGCAACATCCCCGTGCGTAACAAGTCGGCCAGCTTGCGCGCATCTATCTTGTCGCTCTTGTTGCCTTCCTTTAATAAGGCATTGCGTCGCGGATCGCACACCAGCACTCGCGTCACCTGGGGTTGCAGCAGATCGTAGAGCCAAGCCGCCCAAGTCCCTTCTTCCCAGGTGACATGCAACTCGCCCCGCAGACCGTGGATGAACTGCAGAATGCTGCTGGCTTTGGTTTCTACGATCGACTCCATCACCAGCTTGCCACTGCCGTTCAGCACAGCGATCACGATCGCTTCCTTGTGCACGTCCATGCCGATATACTTGATCTCGCGACTCATGAAGTTGCCTCCTTGGGGGAAAGATCATTCGCGTCCACGGAGTCTTTCCCTCAAGGTACAGTGCCATTCTTTAGTAGCTTTTTCTAGCTTCCTTCTGCCGCCCAACAGTCCTCGACTAGATATCCACGAGGCCGCTCTCTCATAATGCATTGACCCGGTTTTCCTGCGCTGCTTTGCCTGAGAGGCTCTGCTCTGCCGTTCGCTGTGCTCTGCTCCACCCTGTCGCCCATTCAGAAAACGGATATGAGACGAAGCAGTCGATGTGTTCGCGGCCCGCCCGCAAGTGCGCTTCGAACCTGTGATGGCCGTCTATCAGCGTCGTTACTCTGCGGGAGTCGTGCTTCACCAGAACAGGTCGCAAGGTCTCGGCTGCTCACCCGTCCCACAGTGCGAGTGCGCAACACTGCGTAAGTCTGCGTAAGTCAAAAGCCATGCAGTACAGACTTTTCCAACAAACCTCTTTAAAAAGCTCTTGCTCCTAAATTTTCATATCGGCGGTAGCGCCAAGCCCTCTAGATGCGATTAGCCTTACGCAGACTTACGCAGACTTACGCACCAGCTCCTTTTTCGAAGTTAAGACTAGGTTCCGACTCGGCTGGAGTCGATTTTAGAGTGATTCCCCACCATTCATAGCCTTCATGGGCGCGCCGTTTTACGAACCCTCGCCGTTGGAGTTCTTCAGCGAACTCGTTTTGCCGCATGACGAACTCGCCCTTCTCTTCCGCCCATCTCCGATATTCGTCGTATAGAGCGCCTGCTTTGGCGTGGTAGCTGTGCTTCCCCGTGAGCATACGTTCATCAAAGCAACCTTGAATCACGTTTTGCTCCGACCTGAACTCTGATGTTGCTTTGGCGACCTTCCCAGAAGGTTCCAAGCCTTCCTCTTGCCAGTCGAGACAGCCTTGGATGAGACGGTTTAGGATTCCCGGCCCTTCCTCCGCGAACAGCACCTTGTGGAACTCTTTCACCTTCATTGATTCGGGTATCGTCACGTCGAACGGCACGAGCCGGACGCGCCGCCAGATGCCTTCGTCAGTCCCAACGATGCGAGGCTTGTTGTTCATCGCCAGCCACAGTTTGAACTCCGGTTGGAAGACAACGTTCTTTTCATAGATGTCACGAGCCATGATTGTGTCACCGCCCGTGATTTGCTTGAGAACCTCCTCGTCGAGATGCCCAGCTTTGCGCGGCTCTACCGCTGTCACCATCCGCAGTCCTTTGAACGTCGCTATCTCATACTTCTGGTCATACATTTTGCTAGTGACAAAGGTTGAGAACTTGGCGGGGCGTGCAAGGCTCCGCCCTAGCATCTGTGCGAGAACCTCCAGCAGCGTCGTTTTGCCATTTTTGCCGTAGCCAAAGCACATGTGGAACACGGACTCCCCGACATTGCCTGTCAGGGTGTAGCCGAGTGCTTTGAGGATGTAATGAACGGTGTCCCGGTCGTTCTCGAAAATATAGTCCATGAAGGCGTCGAACTTCGGGCAGGTTGCGAATGGGTCATAGACTACCTCTGCCTGCTTTGTCAGAAAATCCGTTTTACGAAACTCGCGTATGTCGCCTGTCCCTAAGTCCAGCGTCCCATTTTTGACGTTCAACAGCATCGGCTGTTTGTCAAACAGATCACTTTCCGCCAGTGCTGGAAGTTCTCCTTTAGTCATTGCAATCATGGCGTGTCGTTTCCCCGCGCCTTCGGAGGTTGCCTGCCATTCGGGATCGGGGATTGCACGCACTACCTCTTTCGTGCGCGGCAACAAAGCGTTACCTGTTTTGTTCTTTCCCCAGATGGAACCATTCCAGATTGCAAAGATTTCCTCATCCGTCAGCCAGCGGAAGTCGCCGCCGTGTTTTTTGACTAATCGCTCTGCATTGCCTGTGTCCGTCAGAGGGAACCCGTCGTGCAGGAGCGGTGCATTCTCCAACATTTCTATGAAGACTTTAGCAAACGCTTCCGTGTCGGGGTTGCGCAACCAAAGCTCGCTTGGATCTTTGATCTGCTCTTGGAACGGCATGACCACAACTACTTTGTCAGGGAAACTCGCCGCGACTGCTTCGACAAACGCCTCAGCATCTGGCTCCTGAACAATGTAGACTTCTTTCACTGCGGCAAGTTGCGGTAACTTTGCAAACTCAGGTTTCCAGCCATTCTTTCCTGAGATTCCGATTGCAGGGAAACCAGCATAGAACAGCGTTTGCACGTCGGATTCGCCTTCACAGATGACAACATACTCAGGTCTTTCACCGTAATCTATGAGACTTTGCAAGTGTGCAACCCCGTAGGGCGCGGGCTTATGATCCTTCCAGAAGGTGTCATGGCTGTCCGTTGAGAGTCTGTATTTGAGACCAGCGTCGCCCATTTTTTCGTCCAAGTAGGCGTGGTAAATCGCAGGTTTGCCGTCGAAGCTATCGTCATAGGTTCCGAAGTAGACCAAATATCTACGCGGCAGTTTCTTCATCTCTGCGTACTGATCCAGCGTGATGCCGCGTTCGGCGAGCGGGCGCTTTTCCTTCTCAGCCTTCTTTTTATTGGGGTATTTTTTCCCAGTCTTCTGCTCCAGGGCGGCGATTATCCGCTTGCGCTCGCACCCAGCCTGGCACTTAACAGCAAAGCCGCCGTCAGAGTATTCTTTGATGCCGAGACTAGGAGTGGAATCGTTGTGGGCGGGACAGCGACCATTGTACCAGCCGCCTTTGCTGCCTTTCCCATCAATCACGCTGATGGCGTCTGAGAATGTGAGGGTGTCACTGACGGCTGAAACGGTTTTCACGAGTGTTCTCCTCCTGTGAACTCGTCCAATATATAGTTTCGATTTTCTTCAGCAATGCCATGTTTAGTCTTCGCTGATTCGACGGCGACAGCTAGTTACGGCGGTCACTGTACAACTGTCATTTCGCGAACGACGCGCTCAATGACGCGGCGCGGCACGAGCAACTTTCGGTGCTTGCGCCAACTCTCGCCCTCGCCGATCTTGCGACGGTCAGCATCCTTACGGCGTCCGATAATGATGACGCCTGGTTGGCCGAGAAACATTCGTTGCAAAGTCTGACGACAGAGCGGTAGGAACTGCTCCCGGATTTCGGGGATTGTAAAAAATTCGAGGTTAGACAAGCGGCTCCGTTTTAACCCTGAGCCAGCGAGCGTTTACATACGTCGAATGGGGCGAAGCCTATTTTGAGACGGGCGACCGCAGTGGGCGTCTATGTAGGTTGTGAACCAAAGATAACACAGGTCGCGAAGTTGTGCAAGTGAAAAGCCTTGTCCAGCGCGGCTTCTCACCAGGTGCAGGGATTCGCGTCGATAACTTTCATCATGCGCTGTTCTAGTCTCGCGGCGCGACTCGCTATCCACGTAGAGTAGTGCTGCTCCACCACGTGCGCCGTATCGCCGATGAGGGTCCCGATGTCATGGGTGGGCATATCAGCGTTTAGGCACATCAGCACGAAAGAGTGGCGCCCGAAGCTATGCGATCCGCCTTTGACCGTCTCGCCGTTCTCGTCTTTGATGTCGGCCAGTGTCGCTAGCTTGGCGAAACGACCACCGAACCACTCCACCTGATTCTTCACTTCGTTCTCTTTTTCCGACAGCGAGTCGATGAAAAGATATTTTCCGCTGGCGTTCGCACCTGCCAGCACTGCGGCCATCGTCTCAGCGCTCAGGTAGTTGTTGACCGGCTTTCCAGTCTTGGCGCGGCGCAGATACATTCTGAACCGTCCGTTAGGCATTTGCTCGAAGATGTCGCGCTCGCAACAGACGGCATCTTTCAGCGCCAGACCTGTCATCCGCATCAGGATGGCGAGACTCTTCAGCTTGGCTCTGTCGGCGTCGGTCGTCTTGCCGTTCAGCTTGGGCAGCGTCGCGAGCAATTTCGCAAACTGAGCGTTGTCGAGTGCCTTCGGTTCCTGAACGGCTGAGCGCTTCACCCTTAACTGACTCTTGATGGCTGGCGACTTCGCCAGCTTGTTGAAGTCAACGCAGTACTGGAAAAATGCGACGATGAAGAGCACGCGCTTACGACGGCCTGCGGGTGCTCCTTCCAAACCGTCTCGCCACGCCTGAACGTCATCAGGTCGAACTTCGCCGATGTTGATGAGACCGCGACGCTGTAGGAACTGCGCGAAGTTCGTTAGCTCGTATTTCCACTGACGAACCGTCGCCTGCTTCACGTCGTCGCCGTTCTTTTTCGCGACGAATGCGTCCACCAAATCACCAATGAGAAACGACTCGCTCTTAATAGGCGATGTGGTCGGCTCGCCTTTCGCAGCGGCTGCGAAATTGTTCTCCAGTTCGCGGGCCTTCTGTTCGGCTGCGTGACGGTCTACAGTTTCAGCGCTGACGCGGTGAAGTTTGCCGTCGCGCCAGAACACGAGCGACTTGGGACAATTACATGCGGTCTTCGTGTCTGCCGTCAGTTTGCACAGGCTCGTGTGTCGGCTGTAGACTCGGACCTTCGGCACTTCGCGGCGCTTGCGGCGGATGACGACTCGTGGCGCTTCGACTGCGGTGACTGCGGCTGCGGATTCCATGATCCCCCCGTTTTCCTTAACCTTGCCGAAACCTTACGCACTCGCTTACAACAGCAGAGTGACATGTGGTCTAAGTGATTGAAAGATAACGTGAGTACCGCACTTGGAAGGTTACCGCGTCGGAGTTGCAGCGGTTTACCGCTGCGATAAACGCCTCATTTTCAGTGCCGGCTGTAGCCGCTGAGGGGCGGCAATTTTCAAATGGTAGTGGGCCCATATGATCAAACTGATCCACCACCTCCATAACCATTCGCTGGAATAATCCTCAAAAGTAGGAGAAAATGAGAAATTGTGTTTGCCGGAGCGGGCCCTGCGCAAGCCAGCCCAAACCGGCGAGGGACATACCAGCCTGGCTTTGCTGCGGCGGTAGTCGCAGCCTACGGTTAGCTCACGGGCGACACTTCCCTGCACGCATTCATCACGACCAACAAGCGATCCGCGGTTTGTTCTACGGAGAGAATTTACTATGGCCAGCACCACCATCGAAGTTGACACCACAGCCCCAAATCATCGGCATCCGAAACTGGAGCGCTGGGTTCAAGAAGCAGCCCAGATGTGCAAGCCCGATCGCGTGCACTGGTGCGATGGTTCGCCCGAGGAATATCGCGACATGGTGCGGTTGCTGATTCTCACCGGAACCGCCATCCCTCTGGACCCCGCCAAGCGCCCCAACAGTGTCCTTGTTCGCTCCGACCCAGCCGATGTGGCCCGCGTCGAGGACCAGACCTTTATCTGCTCCCGCACTAAAGAAGAAGCTGGCCCCACTAACAACTGGGAAGATCCGGCGCAGATGAAAAAGAAGCTCGCCGCATTGTTCACCGGATCGATGGTCGGCCGCACCATGTATGTCGTTCCCTACAACCTGGGCCCGATCGGTTCGCCAATTTCACGCATTGGAGTGGAGATCACCGACTCCGCCTACGTTGTCGCCAGCATGCACATCATGTCCAGAGTGGGCAGCCGCGTTCTGGAGAGTCTAGGCAAGGATGGCGACGGCGATTTTGTGCGTGGACTGCACTCTGTAGGATTTCCTCTAGCCCCCAATCAGCCGGACCGCACGTGGCGCTGCAACGCGGAGAACAAATACATCTGCCATTTTCCGGAAACCCGCGAGGTTTGGTCATACGGTTCGGGATACGGAGGCAATGCGCTGCTCGCGAAAAAGTGCCACGCGCTGCGCATCGCGTCGGTACAGGCCCGCGACGAAGGTTGGATGGCCGAGCACATGCTGATTCTCAAGGTGATCAGCCCGTCGGGTCAGGTGAAATATATGACCGGCGCTTTTCCCTCGGCTTGCGGCAAGACCAACCTCTCCATGCTGATCCCGACGATTCCCGGTTGGAAGGTGGAGTCGATTGGCGATGACATCGCCTGGATGAAATTCGGCGCCGATGGCCGCCTCTACGCCATCAATCCAGAATACGGCTTCTTTGGTGTGGCGCCCGGCACGAGCATGAAGACGAACGCCAACGCTATGCTCAGCATAAACAGAAACTCCATTTTCACCAATTGCGCCATGACCCTGGACGGCGACGTGTGGTGGGAGGGAATGACCGACCAGAAGCCGTCCCACTTAATCGACTGGCTGCGCCGCCCGTGGACTCCAGAATCGGGATGGAAAGCCGCGCACCCCAACGCCCGGTTCACCGCTGCCTTGAGTCAGTGCCCGGTAATCGCTCCCGAATGGGAGGACCCCCAAGGAGTGCCGATCGATGCCATCCTGTTCGGCGGCAGGCGCGCCGGAATTGTTCCCTTGGTCACCGAAGCCTTCAACTGGCAGCATGGCACGTTCCTGGGTGCAACCGTCAGCAGCGAAACAACAGCCGCAATCACCGGCAAGGTCGGACAGCTTCGCCGTGATCCCATGGCCATGCTGGCGTTCTGCGGCTATCACATGGGCGACTACTTCGCGCACTGGCTGAAGATGGGAACGCGAGCCCCCGCATCGAAGCTGCCCAAGATTTACTACGTCAACTGGTTTCGCCAGAATGAAGACCAGAGCGGCAAGTTCCTATGGCCCGGTTATGGCGAAAACAGCCGCGTGTTGAAATGGATCTTTGAGCGCTGCGACGGTAAGGTACATGCCAAAGAAACTCCCATCGGACGAGTTCCCGATGTCTCCGATCTCGACACCAAGGGCCTCAACATCAAGGCCGCCGATGTGGACGAACTGTTAAACGTCGATATCAAGGGCTGGCTGGCGGAAGTGCCTTTGATCAAGGAGCATTTCGCGACTTTCGGCAGCCATCTTCCCGAAGGATTGAACGTAGAGGTAAAGGCTCTCGAACAGCGTTTGCAAGCAGCGAAACCGTAGGTCTGCCGACCTAGGCCTCTGCTTTTCCTTCGTGTACCTTTGTGCCCTTTGCGGTGAACGCTTTGGCCTCTTACGCTGCGGCCATTCGGTATTGACCACTCGTGTGCACCGAAGGTCGTGCCGGGCCATTCCTCTAACCCTTCCCTGAAATTTCGCCGATAAACATCTCGATAACACATTCCGTGCAACTCGCGGAACCCCCAGGCCATTTGGCTGGTAGCGTAACGCACCATCGGATGTGTTGGCGCCGCGCGACCTTATAGGAGAAAGAAAGAATGAAGTTAACCCTAGGGAAAAAGCTCGGACTGGGCTTCGGCACCATCCTCGCCTTGATGGTCTTCAGCGCGGCGATGAACTACGTACGCTCGGCCAACATCCGGGCAAGCGAGGACGCCGCCATTGAAATGCGTTTCCCGGCGATCGAAGTCTCGAGAATGTTGCAGCGCGATCTGAACTATACCCAGGTTAAAGGTCGCCAAGCCATTCTCGCGGGAACCGACCACGCCCGGTGGCAGGAAGCGAAGAAGGCGTATGAAACAGCCTGGAAATCCATTGAAAAAGATGTCGCCCAATTGGACACATTGGCCCCGAAATGGCCCCCGGAGGATCGTGACCGATTGCAGGATATCAAGCAGCACATTCCTTGGCTGCGCTCAACCGAAGACGCGGCCATCAATCACGCCGTAAGCGGTGAGCGCGACGCCGTCATCCGTGCGGGCAACGAAAATGCCGACCTGGTCACACCCGCCAATATCGCGGTCAAGAAATCCCTCGACGGTTTGGCGGATTCGCTGGTCACGCTGTTGGCCAAAAACAAGGAAGAGTTGCATGCGGCCAACCGCGCTCTCAACTGGGCCATGGCCGTGACGGTTTTCTTGGCCCTCGGCATCGGAACTTCCGTTGCCATTTTCCTGAGCCGCACCATCACCGCCGCCGTCCGAGCCATTCTGAATCAGGCCGAAGCCATCGCCGCCGGCGACTTGACCCGTCACGACTTGAAGGTCCGCAGCTCCGACGAACTTGGCGACCTCACCGCCGCGATCAATGAGATGAGCGGCAGCCTGAAACGCATGATCTTCGCCATCACAGAAAATGCGGCATGCGTAGCCGACGCCAGCGACAAGCTGGATGCGACCAGCCAGCAGATCACCGCCAACTCCGAGGAGACCTCGACCCAAGCCGAAGTGGTTTCGAAGGCGGCCCAGACCGTCAGCCAGAACCTGCAGACGGTTGCCACCGGCGCAGAAGAAATGGACGCCAGCATCAAGGAGATCGCCAAGAGCGCGACGGCAGCCGCGAGCATCGCGACGTCGGCCGTCAAAGTCGTAGACACCGCCACCACCATCGTGTCCAAGCTGGGCGGTTCCTCCACCGAGATCGGAGAGGTCATTGAACTGATCACATCGATTGCCCAGCAGACCAACTTGCTCGCCCTGAATGCAACCATTGAAGCAGCCCGGGCCGGTGAAGCCGGTAAGGGCTTCGCCGTAGTGGCCAACGAAGTGAAGGAACTAGCCAAGGCAACCGCGAAAGCAACCGAAGACATCCGCGGAAAAATCGAAGCCATTCAAACCGACACCAAGGCCGCGACGGAAGCCATCGCGTCGATCAGCCAAGTCATCCACCAGGTCAACGGAATATCCAACACCATTGCCGCCGCCGTCGAGCAACAGAACGCCACCACCACCGAGATGTCACGCAACGTCACCGAAGCGGCGCAAGGCAGCAGCGAGATCACCCGCAACATTGCGGGCGTGGCCGAGGGAGCTCAGGGTACGACCCTGGGAGCCAGCGATACGCAGAAGGCGTCGCAACAACTGGTGGAGATGTCTACGCAACTGCGTAGCCTGGTGGGCCAGTTCAAAATCAGCACGGAAGTAGAAGCATCCGGGACACGAACCGCAGAGTGCGCGAAAGCAGCCGCCAAGGGTATGGCCGCTGGCGCCACCGCATGATTCATTCCCCGGCCCGCAGCGGCCGGATAGCCGCGAAAAGATTGCTGAAAAACAAGCCGGGTGCCCCGTCCTCGCGCGTTTTTTGCGCAAGGGTGGGATTCCACGGAAGCGTCCCGCTAAGCTCTTGTATTTGATTTTGCTGAAGCCTGGTTCCGCTACGCCACACCGCGCGCTTTGATCGGCATCCCTACCTTCGACGCCGAAGCCGCTGCATTCTGCGAATCTCGGACGGCCCGAGCCGCCATCGGCTTCAGCCACAGCAACGCCATAAACGCCGCCAGCAAATCGCACACAATCATCGCCCAGAAGACCTTCGTCCAGGAGCCGGTCTTGGCAAACAACCAGGCGGCGCCGGGACCGGCAAAGGCCGCGGCCACACCCTTGGCCGTGTACACGACTCCATAATTGGTGGTGGCCCACTTTTTTCCGTAGAGGTCGCCGGTGAGCGAAGGGAACAACGAGAAAATGTTGCCCCAAGCAAAGAAACACAAACCCGATAACACCACGAACCAAACCGGACGATTGATCAATTGGAGCAGAGCATACACCGCAATCGCCTCCAGAACAAAGGCGATGAAAATCGAATTCTCCCGCCCAATGTTGTCCGATACCCATCCCCAGAAGGGACGCGTGAACCCATTCAAGATGCGGTCGACCGTAATAGCCAGCACCAACGCGGTCATGCCGAAGGCCACGACGATGTTATCCACGTGGTACGAGGCAGCCATGGGACGGAGTTGCGCCGTAACCACCAAACCGCCGAAAGCCAGCATGGTCATCATCAGATAGATGACATAAAAAGACGGCTGGCGCAGCATCTGCATCGGCGTCATGTCAATCGCCGAAGTGTTCACTTTGGCATTGATCTTTGCTTCTTTCTCTTTCCAGTTTGGCGGCGTCCATCCCGCCGGCGGCTTAGCCAAAAACAGAGCGCAAGCCAGCACCACCACTCCCTGGATAATTCCCCAGACGATGAACGTGTGCTGGTAGCCCGAGACCTTGAGCATGTTGGCAATGGGAGAGATGGTGGTCGCAGTACCGACGCCGAAAGCTCCGGCCGTGAAACCGACGCACAGGCCGCGATGGTCCGGAAACCATTTCAGCGCGTTCCCAATGGCGCCCCCATAAACGATACCGGCCCCGATACCGCCCACTCCGTACCAGAAATAGAGCCCGTTGATACTCTCCGCATAGCCCGACCCGATCCAACCCAGTCCCACCATGATCGAGCCCAGCCCCAGCATAAATCGGGGTCCAATGATATCGACCAGGTATCCTTCAAACGGCACCAGCCAGGTTTCGAGCGCGACGAACAAAGTGAAAGTCCACTGCACCGCGACCAAAGACACATGCAGATGAGCTTGGATCGGCTTGGTAAAGAGTGTCCAGGCGTACTGTAGGTTGGCGATGGCCATCATCGCCACGATGCCTGCGGTTAACTGGATCCATCGATTAGGAATACGTGAGGGGTGAATCAGCGAGGCTGGGGAAGCAGCCATAACTATCTCTCCTAGACCGCGCGGTTGGACGTGAACCGCACATTACCAGAACAACTTGGTTCCGCAAGATCGTGCCAGCCCACCCACTGGGCCGTGATTCTAGAAGCTGGTGGCCGCACCGCGAACCTGAGGTATACTGGTCCACTGATCGAACCACTTGCGGAAAGGACTTTAACACCCCTCGCGCAGGGCCGTCAAGCGTTTCTTCAGGCCGGTAGTGGTGCAGTTTGCATCAGTCTTGAAAGGGCGCGCCTTCGCCGTGACGTAGATTATTGCGGCGTTACAGCTTGCTGAAAAACTCAGGTTTTGATTTTGCTTTGATGGGGTGCGGCTTTATAACCTGCGGAAAAACTCGCGTTTCGTATCAGGGCATCGCTTTAGCGATGCCATAAGTCCCCTAAATTGAGATGCCCCTTTAGGGGCCGAGCAGCGCCGCCAGCAGCAGGAGAAACTCACCGAATGGAAGAAAGCCTGAGCCAGCAAGCGCAAATCGACACCTACCTATCCCACCTCGACGGCCAGATCCGCCGCGGGCAAGCCGTTCGCGACAAATTGGCGGCCGATTCCTCCGACCCATCGGTGATTGCGGCGACTCGCGTCTGGCAGGAAGACTGTGGTGTAACCATCAATCAATTGTCGGGAGGCAGCAAGGCCCATTGGCTGGCGCGCTCGTTCAGTGAAGCATTTCTGATGCGCTCGGCGGCGGGTGACGCCGTCACAGGAGCGGCCCCCGCCGAGATCGTCCAACGACTCCTAGGAGTCCTCGAGCAAGCGGTTTCGTCGGTCTCCAGGCTGGAGGGCGGCAAAGGCTCCGGCGTTACCGAATCCTCGTCTGCTGCGTCGGAGCCACCGCCTCACCGCTTCGATTTCGTGCACAACACCGAACTCCGCCCCGTCCTCGAGCAGGCCTACCATGACAGTAGGCGCGCCCTAGAGCAAGCGGACTATGACGTAGCGCTACGCACGTCCTCTGGAATCCTGGAAGCCATCGTGACCGATGCCCTCGAACACAAGGGACTGAGTGCGCTCGCTGCCTCGGGCGCCCTCGCCGGCGATTTACCCGAAAACGATTTGCCCGAAAACGACTTGGCCGAAAACAAGCTGGGCAAAACAAAGATAGCCGATTGGTCGTTCCATACCCGCCTCGTGGTCGCCGAAAAGGCGGGACTGATTCGCGGCGGGGCTGCCCGCCTGCCCGCCGTCGCGCGCACCTATCGGGACCACGCCGATGCCGAAGCCACGAATATCTCAAACGCGGAGGTTTCCGAGCGCGAAGCGCGAGTTACTGGGCAGGTGCTCCATGTAGTGATGCGAGATCTGGATCCCGGCCGCTAGTGTCGCGTCCCACAACCGCATAGGTTAAGCTTGTCTGTCCGCATAAGTGGACAGCTCAGTCTTCCAAGTCCTGCCGAAACACCGGCTGCGCCGGATCGACGCTGCCATCGATGACGCCCACGAGCAGTTCCCGGTAAGCGTCTTCCGCTTCGGGCAGCGAGCCATAGCCCCGTTCGCGTTGCAGCGCTCCCGTGGCCGAGTAAATAAGAGTGAAATAGCGTCCCGATGAATATTGCAGTTCGACCAACTTGTTCGGCATGTCAGGATCGCCTTCCTGACCAAGCACGTCCATCAGCGCCACCGTCCACTGCCTGCCCTTGGGGTCGCTGATGACCTCGTGCTCAAGGTATTGCCACTCGTCCATGCTCCACAAAGGCATATCAAGGCATCATTCCACAGATCGCGAAAAGAATTCGATGTTGCATTTGCTTTTGGGTGGCGCAGCGGTTTATCTAAATCTGCGCTGTCATCCGGGGCGAAGCGAAGGACCTATGTACCTGACCGCTGCAATGCACAGGTCTTCCGCCCCGCTCAAGACGACGAACTTCCTTTCGGGTGGCGCAGCGGTTTACCTAAATCTGCGCTGTCATCCTGGGCGAAGCGAAGGACCTATGTACCTGACCGCTGCAATGCACAGGTCTTCCGTCCCGCTCGAGACGACGAACTTCCTTTCGGGTGGCGCAGCGGCTCGCCGCCAACAAATATTTGTTTTTGGGTGGCGCAGCGGTTTACCGCTGCGATAACCAGCCCGCTCCCAACGTGGCTTTAGCCGCTGAGGGCGCCACCCTAGCCCATGCGGCGCAGATCATGCCTCCAGCAGATCGCCGAGCGCTTTCGCGACCTGCGCCCCAGTGAACGGTTTAGGAACGAGCAACACTCTGCGCGCCTTCCGCGACCGCAAGCTAGCATCCGCAATCTCCGGAGTATCGCTGATGATGACGACAGGAAGCTCTCCGTGATCGGGATGGTGCCGCACGGCATCGAACAGCGCCTCGCTCATGTCGTAAGAGGTGCAGTCAAGCACGAGCGCATCGGCATGTTGCTCCTTGATGAGCTCGTTAACGCCAGTGTTATACCCGTCCGCAAATACCTCGTAGCCGTGGTCGCGCAAGGCAAACGTCAGCAGCTCGGCAATCTCCGGCGTGTCGTCGATGAGCAGGATGCGGCGCAAACTACTTCTTGCCCGCCCCGGTGCCCGGCAAGCGCGGCTTCTTGCCTTCGCAGGGCTCCAGATCCATGATCCAGATTCGCCCGCCAGCCGTGTAATAGGCGCGGTGGTCGTTTTCGATCATCGCCCCCCAGGCCTCCAAAGTACGCATGGCGAAGGTGTAGCCTTCGAAATTATTGCGCGTGTGGGCCAGCACCTCATTGGTGTGCCAGTTGTCGGTGAGAACCACGTCACCGCCGTGCACGCGCAAGACGGTGAAGTAGCGGTTGAACGCCGCTTCCGGCCGCACATCGCGAGTCGATCCGCGCTTTTTGCCCTCGCTGACAATGTAACTTTCCTGCGCTTCAGGAGCCGCAGGAGGAGCGGTTGCTTCCGCTTTAGTGTTCATACAGTCTCCGCCACAGTCGCGGCTTCTTCTGCCGCCGCCATGTTGATCAGGTTCTTAGCATCCGCCGCCATGAGCAAAGGTTCAGGCAACTCGATGCCCATCATCCGCCATTGTTGGTTGGCGAACTTCTGCAAATTAGCGATGTGCTCGGCGTGCAGATGTCCGAAGCGTCCTTGCAATTTCAAGTACTCAGACACGGGACGCATGCTCGCAGGACGGAAGCTGTAATCAAACTCGCGCTTCTCCGGGTTCCACTCCCAGATGGGATAGAGCCCGCACTCAACGACTAAGCGCCCGAGGTCGATCGAGCGTGGCGTCTCATACACGAAACCCTTCTGGCACGGAGTGTAGATCATGAGATATGCCGCGCCCTTGTGGTTGAGCCCCTTGCGCACCTTGTTCATCAAGTCGATGGGATATCCCACGCTAGCCGTCGCCACATAGCAGTGAGGATGTCCAGCCGCCATCATCCGCGCAAGATCCTTGGGATAAAGCTTCTTAGCTTCAGGCACCAGCGGTCCCGGAGGCGAGAACGTAGTCATGCCGCCATAAGGTGTGCGCGACGATGCCTGAATGCCGGTGTTCGCGTACTGTTCGTTGTCATAGCAGATAATCAGGCAATCATGATTGCGATAAAGCGCGCCCGAAATCGAAGCGAGCCCAATATCGGACGCGCTGCCATCCCCCGCCTCGCAGATGATATTCGGGAAAGCGCCCTTCCACTTCCCCTTGCGGATCATGGCTTCATAAGCAGCGGCGACGCCCGCAGTGAAGCTGCCCGCGCTGCCGATCTGCGTATGCGCCCAGGGCACATTGTAGGGCGTGCACAAATATGAACTGTTAGCAACGTACATACAACCCGTAGGTCCAACCAGAATGGTATTGTCGCCCGCCGCCTTGCTGGTCATCCGATATTGGATGGAAGGCCCGCACCCGGCACAGGTGCGGTGCCCCGGTACGAACGGCTCGGAAGACGGTAACTCAGGGTTATAGAAACGCGCCCCCTGATTAGGGCTATCGAGAATAGGCAGCAGTTGCCGTTGCACTTCTATAGTTGCCATATCAATTCCTCCTGTAGCGCCGGCGTCTCGCCGGCCACCACTAACTCTTTATTCTTCGAATCCGACCCAGTGCGTGCGCTTTTCGATTTTCCCGCGTTTCTGCGCTTCCATCATCTTCTCCGTCATCCAATAAAATTCTTTCAGCACAATGGCCTCGCCGCCCATGCCCGCCATGAACGATACGACCAGCGGACGCTTGTCGCTCTCATAAAGAGCCGCGCAAGCGTCGGCATAAAGAACGCCTCCGCTGCTCGGACTGCCGAGTCCCATGTTGGTTTCAATCACGCCGACCACTTTGAACTTGCTGAGAACATCCTTTACGCGATCGGTCGGGTAGGGCCGGATCGTCCGCAGCCGCACCAGGCCGACCTTCAGGCCCTTATCGCGCATGTGCTGAATCGCGAAACGGGCCGTTACCGCGTGCCCGCCCTGCATGAAAAATACAACGTCAGCGCCATCGGTCATGAACTCTTCAACCCACGGGTCATAGCGCCGCCCAAAGATTTTAGCGAACTCATCGTGAACTTCTTCAATGACCGCCATCGATTCTTCCATGGCGCGCGCCCGCTCCAACTGCAGCGGCGGCCCCTGCTCCGGCATGATCTGCGGCCCGTGCGATACCGGATGCCGCGGATCAAGCGGATAAGGATGTTTGTAAGGCGGCAGAAACTCCTTCACCTGGCCAGAGTCCGGCAACTCGACGTCGCTAGTGATGTGTGAGACGAAGAAGCCATCCTGACACACCATCTGCGGCAAAAGCACGCGCCGATCCTCGCCGATACGATAGCCCATCAGGTGATTGTCGAAAGCTTCCTGAGCATCGCAAGCCCAGCCCATGAGCCATCCCATATCGCGGGTGGAGAGCGCGTCGGTATGCTCGGAACCAAAATCACCGGGAGGATCAAGCGTGCGATCGGCAATCATCATCTGCACCGGCATGCGGCTACCCGAGATCGGAGAATAAAGTTCGTAGGCAAACTGCACGCCGACTCCCGAACTGCCTGTGAACACGCGCGCGCCAGCCGATGCAGCGCCATGCGCGATGCTCAACTGCGAGTGCTCGCTGTCGGCGACAATGTACTCGGCATCGAGTTCCCCGTTGGCCACCATTTGCCCAAGCGCCATCATAGTCGCCGTGTAAGGACGGATCGGATAAGCCGCAATCACATCCACATCCGCATACTTGGCCGCCTGCGCGGAAGCGACGCAGCCATTGATCCGAACCTTCTTCTTTGTTGCCGTAGCCGTTGCCATGTTTGCTCCGCTTCTAGATGCTTTTCGCTGGCCGTTCCGCCAGATTCTTAAGTTCTTCCGCCTGCCGCCCGTGCAACCCCGGCGAGATGGCGAACGCCGTATCCATTCGCACCACACCGGAATCGAAGTCAAGTTCGGGCACGCCCTCAAGACAGCCCGTAGGACACTCCTCGATACAGACGCGGCAACCTTTGCAGTAGTCAATCAGAATTTTATACAAGCCGTTGGACCGCGCCGGCCGCGCAATGCAAGGCTCGGGACAAACCAGATAACAGTTGTCGCAAGCATTGCAGGTGCCGCAACTAAAACAGCGCCCAGCCTCCTCGACCGCCTGTTCTTCCGAGTACGCCTGAATCACTTCCTCTTGCGTCTTGCGGCGGCTGGCAGGCGCCAGCATCGCCTGATGCACGCGCGGGAAGTGCGGGAAGTAAGTCATGTTCATGCGGTTCAAATCGAAGATGACGTCGACGGGAATCGTCCGCGGCTGCAACAACTCGCCGCGCATCACTTTGTCGAGATTGAAGGCAACACGCTTGCCGTCACCAACCGCGTTCACCACCATGAGCGGTTGACCCGAGCCCAGTTGCACAACGTCGCCCGCCGCAAAGAAGTTCGTGTCGCCGAGACGCCCGAAGCGATCGATCTTAATGGTGCCGCGATCGGTCTTGAACTCGTCCGGCAGCCACTTGAGCGCCGCCCGCTGTCCGACGGCAATGATGACATTGTCGACATGAAAGCGTTCGGCCGGAACCTCGCGATCCACGGTGATGGGCGAGGCATTGATGGCGCCCGAAAAACGCGCCGGATGCAGCTCCAGGGTCTCGACTTTGCCATGGCCGATCACGGCGGTCATGGCTCGACCATGCACCAACTCCACGCCTTCTTCGAGCATGTCGTGGAGATCTTCCGGCGAGGCAGGCATCTCCTCGGGAGTGTGCTCCACCGTGATCATGGTCACTTCCACGGCGCCTTGCCGCAGCGCTTCGCGAGCGCAGTCGATGGCGGTGTTACCGCCGCCAATGACTGCAACCCGTGCGCCCAGCTTGACTTTGGATGTGCCCATACCAATATCGCGAAGGAAAGGAAGGCCATAATGCACGCCGTTCTTATCTTCGCCTTGGGCCCGCACACTATTCGGCTCGGTGAGGCCGACAGCCAGGACCACGGCGTCGTAGTCCTTCTTCAAATCGTCCCAGGTAACGTCCTTGCCAACTTCGACGTTGGTCTTGATCGTTATGCCAAGCTCGACCAGTCGCTCGATCTCGCGATCAAGCACATCCTGAGGGAGCACCCAGTCGGGAATGCCACCGCGATTAAGTCCGCCGGCTTTCGGCGATTTTTCCAGGATCGTAACTTTGTAGCCGAGGCGCGCCAGTTGGTAGGCGGCGCTGTGACCGGCGGGACCCGAGCCGACGACGGCAACCTTCTTGCCATTGGGCTTCCCAGCCTTGACCACATCGTGTGGCAGCGCCTGTCCGAGATCGCCGAGAAAGCGCTCGACCGCACGAATCGAGATGGCTTCATCGTACTTGCCACGGTTACAAGCCTGTTCACACGGGTGATAGCACACGCGGCCGGTGACCGACGGGAAAGGCATGTCTTCCTTAATCAACGCGTAGGCGTCCAGATATTTGCCGCGCTTCACCAGGTCGAGGTAACCCTGGATCTTTTCGTTGGTCCCGCAAGCGTTGTTACAAGGCGGCAACTTATCGCGATACACCGGCCGGATCGAACGCCAGTTGCCGGTGGGAAACAGGTCTTGTCCCTTTTCCTGCGAGGGCGCGGGCGTGATGCCGGCGAAGGGAACCTTGAGCCAATCGGGAATGTGTGCGCCTTTAGTCGACATGTGTTCTTTCCTCTGAGCCTTTCCTATGTAGCCGAGGTCTTCGTCGTTCGTCGTTAGCAAACCAGCATCGCGAACGACTATCGACCAACGACCAACGACCGTCCTTAGCTATGCAGCCACTGGGTTCAGTTTCATAATGTGCAACTGGTCGAGTGCCATATCGAAAGCCCGCTTGTTCGCGATCATGGGTTCAATCGTCGCCATCTTGACGATGCCCGTTGTCTTGACCACGGCAGCGATAAGCGGAGCAGCGATATCAGGCGCGACCAGCTTGCTGCGCTCGGCGGCGCCTTCGGTCGAAAGACGGTCGAGCCCGAGTTCGCCAAGACGGTAATAGAGCCATTTGTGATCGGCCAAGTGAGCGGCATCGACACAGACGAGTTGCGCCAACCGCTCCGCGCCGGGCACGAAACGAATCATGTAATCCGGGGAATAGTGCGTGTTGATCACCAGCGTTCCACCGGGAGGCATGCCGCGCATGTAATCCCAGCCCTTGGCCATCGTCCCTTCGACCAGTACGACAATGTTGGGTTGATCGTTTTCGTAAGTGAGCTCGTTCTCGATGACCTCGTCGCTCACGCGACAGTACTTGCGGGTTGGAGCGTTGGTGCGATCGGGGTTATCGACATAGTTCTCCATGGCCTGCGCGTATTTGCCCTCGATGCGGGCAGAGGCGGAAATAGAGTTAACGATGTCGCGGCCTTCTTTATCCATAATGATGCCGCGCGTCCAAACGGTTAGTTCGGTATAACTCATGATCTGGTCCTCGTCTTTAGTTGGTCGATGGTCGTTGGTCGTTGGTCTAGCGAGCGACTAACGGCCATCTACTAACGACCTTCATCCCCAGCGCCATTGCTGATTGCTTTCGTCTTTTTCCACTTACTAATCACTGCCACTTGCCTTGGACTGCCACGATCGGAATCGAGAACCGCCAGGAAATCGTTGCGCAAAACCGCGAACGGTGGAACGCGAGTGCCCTCCTGGAATTCCGCAATCGCCAGGAGCGTCGCTTTCTTGCACAGGCTTTCAATGTCAGCGCCGGTCGAACCTTCCATGCGATCGGCGAACTCTTCGAAATCGAAATCGGACGCCAGAGGCACGCGCTGGCAGCAGAGCCGCATAATGGCCGCGCGCTCGGCCGCGTCGGGTTTGGCGAAACGGAGTATGTAATCGAAACGTCCGCTTCGCAACAGCGCCGGATCGATGCGCTCGGCTCGATTGGTGGCGCCGAGGAGAATCACTCCCTTGACGTCGCGCAAGTTGTCGATCTCGCGCAGGAGTTGGCTGAGAATTCTGGGATAAACGTCGGTGCCCAACTGATCGGAGGCGAACTTGGGCGCGAGCGCATCAATCGTGTCGAAAAACAGAATGCAGGGCGCGGCCCGTCTCGCCTTCTTGAAAACTTCGCGCAGCGCGCGCTCCGATTCGCCCAACCACTTCGAGTACAGCTGCGGACCATCGATGGCGATGAGCGGGATCTGCTTCTCACCCGAGAGCGCTCGCGCCATCGCAGTCTTGCCCGTACCCGACGGTCCGGTCAACAGAATGCCTTGGGGCGGGGCAAGCCCAACCTGCTCGTAGATATCGTCGCGCATGTGCGTATGCTCGAAGACCGCATCAAGCAAACGCTTCACCTCATGAAGACCACCGAGAGAGGCAAACGAGGATGAGCTTTTCTCAATAAAGAATTCGCGCGTCGCACTGGGCTCAACTTCCTTCAGCCCGGCGAGAAAGTCGTCGCGCGTTACCTGCAGCGTGGCCAAGTCGGCGGATGCGGCGCCATCGGTCTCAAGCGGGGAGTCGGAGAGAAAACGGCGCAGGGCAATCATGCCGACTTCCTGTCCGAGCGCCTCGAGATCGGCGCCAACGAAGCCGTGGGAATGTTCGGCGATCTCCAGCAGGTCGACGTCCGGCGCGAGCGGCATGGCGCGCGTATGAATCCTGAGGATTTGCAGACGCGCTTGTGTATTTGGAACGCCAATTTCGATTTCGCGATCGAAGCGGCCGGGACGCCGCAGCGCCGGATCAAGAACCTCGGGAATGTTGGTAGCACCAATGACGATGACCTGGCCGCGCGCGACAAAGCCATCCATCAAGCTGAGAAGCTGCGCTACGACGCGCTTTTCAACTTCTCCGGCCACTTCGGTGCGTTTGGGAGCCACGGCATCGATCTCGTCGATGAAGAGGATCGCGGGCGCGTGGCGCGCGGCTTCCTCAAAAACTTCGCGCAATTTGGCCTCGCTCTCGCCGTAGAACTTGCGCATGATCTCAGGGCCGTTGAGATGAATGAAGTGAACGCGGCTCTCGGCAGCGACGGCGCGGGCCAGCAGAGTTTTACCGGTTCCGGGCGGGCCATACAACAGCACGCCCTTGGGCGCAAGAATTCCCAGGCGCTCGAAAATGCGGGAGTGTTTGAGCGGCAGTTCGACAATTTCGCGCACCCTTGCCACTTCGCGCTCCAGGCCACCGATATCTTCGTACGATACCGACGGAGCGCGCGCCACCGTGTGCTCGCTTTCCACCACGCGGATGTCGGTGCGTCTTCCGATCACGACCGGGCCGGACGGGATGGTGCGCACCACCTGGAAGTTAACGGCCTTGGCAAATGTCGGCACACGGACCACGCAGCCGGCGATGACCGGAACACCTTCCAGATCCTCGAGCATGCGATCGGGAGCGATGGTCGCCGGCGCAGCTCCTATCCACAACGGCGAGAAACGCACGGCGACTGCCTGCGCGTGTTCGACTGGCGTCACCACTACCTGCTCCTGCAATCCCGCGCCGCAATTGCTGCGGCAGGTGCCGTCAATCTGAATCATGCCTTCGTAGGCATCGTCCGAAATCTCGGCGCGTGCGACGCCGACCGTGGAGCCGCTGATCTTCAGCACATCGCCTGCCCGCGCACCCAGGCGGAGCAGGTCGACGGGCGCGAGGCGCGCTACAGCGTGGCCGATATCCTCGACCCGCGCTTCGGCAACGCGCAGAGTGCCAACTTTTTGCGCCTGCGCGCGATCCGCCTCGTGAGACGCGGCGCCCACACGGGTCATGTCATTTACCAACTCAGTCAATCCGATTGTCCCCAACTAATCCGCTCGAGGGGCCCACGTTTTCCCTTGGCGGAGATAAGCCCCACATTCAATGTAACGCGACCGCTTCCCCACGGAACTGCGAATCGCGACGGCAAGGGAGAAACCTCCCTTGGTCAATCTTCATCCTTCATCAAGCACAATCTCTTCGACATCTTCAATGTGCCGCCGCATCGCCGACTTTGCCGCCTCGGCATCGTGGCGCTTGATGGCAGCCAGGATGCGGCGGTGACCGGCGAGCGATTTATGCGGACGCCCCTTCAATTGTAGAGAGCGTTCCCGTGTTTCACGCAACAGGTCCATGACGATGTCAAGCACCTTCAGCACCACACTATTACCGGAAGCCAGAGCAATGCTGTAGTGGAATTCCGCGTCCTCGTCGATGCTGGCTTCGCCACGAGATAGCGTGACTTCCTGGCGGTGCAGAATCTCTTCCATCTCCTCGATTTCGTCGGGAGAAGCATGCGCGGCTGCGCGCGCAGCCAAAGGCGGCTCGAGCATTTTGCGAAAATCCAAAAGCTCGCCCACCAATTCCTTCCGGTGCTTCAGGACATTCGCGAAAGGATTGACTAATGATTCCGCGGAGACTTCGCGAACAATGGTTCCGGCACCTTGACGTGGTTCCACCAGGCCCATCAGTTCCAGACCTCGAATCGCGTCGCGAATAGAACTGCGGCTGACTTGTAGCGTCTCCGCCAGTTCGCGTTCTGAAGGCAGCTTGTCACCCGGCTGCAGCTTGTTTAGAATTAAGCGTTCGATCTGCTTGGCGACTTCCTCATAGACCTTGTTCCTGCGGATCACTTCGAAATCGGATTTGACGGGAGCCGGCATAGTAAGTGGTCCGATAAGTGGACCAGAGACGAACGAAGTATACTCCCGTTGTCAAGTCCCCAGCAAATATTGTTCGGGAGCGGTAGTGTCCTGATTTCCCGCGCGCGGTGTGTAGCGCCGCCGTCCCGTCTACGGATGCGACCACCAGCGGTTCGTCTCGACTCCAAACTCTGCGCTTAACTTTCGTAACCCCTCGTCTTATCGGCTGGACGAGAGGAACAAACAGAATCTTAGGGACTACGCCGTTGGTGATCTCCTGCCAAGGTCTGGAACCATCCTAGAATGAGAGCTCAAGTTGGAGATTTTCCCCACCTCCCTAGCGGCAGACGATCGGTGTTTGTCGCATGTACAGACTTCCTGGAAAGTACAGATTCTAGAAAGAGGCGATGGTTATGGCAACTGGCACCGGCACTGCTCCCGCGCGTGAACCACAAGCGGATGTGAAAACCGAGACTGCGGAAACGTCCACGGCTCAGCCCGTGACACTAAAAGAGCGCATCCAACGTCTGCTTAGCACGATTTTCGAAGGCCGCGAAGAACACGCTGGCTGGCACCAGTAAGCATTCGTCGGGCCAGAAGGGCTTCATCCCGCGTACTTAGTCTGCAGGTTCAGAACTGCGCCAGCGATCTGCTCTAAAGGCATAACGACGTCCACGACGCCGCGGGCAATGGCCTCTTTGGGCATTCCAAACACAATGCAGCTCGCTTCGTCCTGCGCGATGGTGGCTGCTCCAGTTTCCTTCATCTCACCGAGGCCCTGAGCGCCATCGTCGCCCATGCCCGTCATGATCACGCCGACTGCCTTCGGCCCAACCGAGATGGCCACGGAGCGAAAAAGCACATCGACACTCGGACGATGACGCGAAACCAGCGGCCCATCGAGGATCTGGACGACCAGTTCTTCACCACTACGGTTGACCAGCATGTGCCGATTCCCCGGAGCGATCAGTGCCCGGCCTGTTTGCAACCGGTCGGCATCGCGGGCCTCTGCGACTTCTATTCCACATTCCCGGTTCAGGCGTTCGGCAAAGGCGCGGGTGAAGATTTCGGGCATATGTTGCACGATCGCGACGGGCGGACAGTCGGTCGGCAGAGCTGCCAGAAAAACACGCAGGGCCTCTGTTCCTCCAGTCGAGGCGCCAACGGCAATGACTCCGTTCATAGCCAGGGCAACGCGGGAGTTGCCTTTGCGGGGCAGCACGGCATCGGCGGTCAGACGAGGCACGGCCGGCATCAGGCGGGGCTTTAGCTGCGCTTGAGAGGCGCTCCAGACCGCATCCAGGAGAGTGACGGCCGACTCGTGCAGGAATTCGCGCACGCCCACCTTGGGCTTGGTAATCACTTCGACCGCGCCCTCTTCTAGGGCGCGCAGTGCGAGTTCGGTGCCGCGAGCGGCCAGTCCGGAGCAGACCACGACGGGCGTAGGCATCTCCAACATGATTTTTCGGATGAAGGTGAGGCCGTCCATCCGCGGCATCTCGAGGTCAGTGATGACGACGTCAGGAGGCTGCTTTTGCATTTTTACCCATGCAATCAGGGGGTCCGCCGCGGCCTGGACGTTGATCCTGCGGTCGGTACCCAGGATCGACTGCATAACCTGGCGGACCATTGCCGAGTCATCCACGACCAGGACTTGCAGACCATCTCCATTCATGTGAGGCACGTTCTCTTGCTCTCCTGCAAAACCTTATAGTCGTGGCGACGATTGCTTCTGCACGGTGCTCACGTTGTCTTCGTCTCCCGTCTTGGTGTAGATGGTCGGCTCCAGGCTCCGAAACTCGGAGGACATGCTGCACAAGTTCTCCGCATGGCCCACAAACAGAAGACCGTTGGCCATGAGATGACGGGAAAGGTTCATGACCGCGCGGCGCTTCGAAGCGGCGTCAAAATAGATCAGGACATTGCGGCAAAAGATGGCGTCGAACGGGCCTTCAGTAAGTTCGGGCTCCTGGTCGAGGTTTAACCTTCGAAATTCGACCATTTGCTGGATCTCGACTTTTACCTTCATCTCGCCTTGCCGCTCCGCGACTCCCCGCAACATAAAACTGTGCAGAAAATCCGGGGGTATCTCCTGTGCCCTCGCAATGGGATAAATTCCCTTGCGCGCCTTTTCGAGAACGCGGTTTGAGATGTCGGTGGCGAGAAGGCGCGCATCCCAACCTTGTTCGGGTGGAAGATGCCTGGCGAGCAACATGGCCACGGTGTAAGGCTCTTCTCCGGAGGAACATCCGGCGCTCCAGATGCGGATTCGCCGGGGACGGAATTGGCGTTCCGCTTCCGCGCGCCAGCGGGGCAACACTCTCTGTACCATGAATTCGAACTGGCGCGGCTCGCGAAAGAAACGGGTTTCGTTGGTGGTGATAGCGTCAATCATCCGGGCGCGTTCTTCGTGCTGGTCATCTCCCGCGACGCATTCGTAGTAATGTTCGAGGGAGTCAATCTGCAGCGCGCGGAGCCGCCGGAAGAGGCGTCCACACAATAGGGCGGTCTTTGAACTGCCCAGCCAGATGCCGGTTTCTGCGTAGATTAGTTTCTGAAATTTTTGAAACAGCGCGGGACGGACTGTGAGTTGGGGAGATTGCTCGAGGCAAGGGTCGGCGTCAATTCGCCGGGAGTTGCCTGGATCCTTTCCTGGAGCCGTTCCCGCCTGCACCGCTAGGCTCCAGCCTCGAAGTGGGCTTGCTTGGCCGCTGTATCGTTGGTCGTGTCGTCCGCTGGCCGATCGCCGGCAACTGACTCGGTTACGGCGAGCACTTCGTCGGCGGAAAGTACTTTGTCGATGTCAAGAATCAGGCAGAACTTCTTGCCCAGCGCTCCCATGCCGAGCAGGTATTCGTTCTTAACGCGCGTGCCGAAAGGCGGTGTCGCTTCAATTTCGTCAGCGGAGAGCTCCATGACCTGACTGACCGAATCGGCCAGAACGCCCATGGTTAGTTGCTCGCCCTGGAACATCACTTCGGTGATGATAATGCAGGAAAACTTGGAGATGCCGCTGGCGGTCATGCCGAACTTGACTGCGAGATCGACCACTGGGACCACCCGGCCGCGCAGGTTGGTCACCCCGCGGATCCAGGCCGGCGTGTTGGGCACGGCGGTGACCGCCTCGTACTCAACAATCTCACTCACCTTTACGATGCTGATGGCATATTCCTCGCCCGCAGTCATGAAGGTGAGGTACTGCACCGCATTTCGCGGTTGGTTCTCCCGCTCATCCAATGCTTTCGACGCTTCCAAGTGTGAACTCATTTTCGTCTCGTTCCTCGCATTTCTTCGTTTGCATCGTCGAATGCGCCGCGCGTCCAACCTAGAACGGAGAGAAGTTCGCTTCCTCCGCCAGCTTGCCGTGAACCGGCTGAACGTGAGTGAGTGGCGCGTATTGGTTGCTCAACGATCGTCCCTGAGAAGATGGTCCCTGAGGGGAAACGGCGCGCTGCTTGCCATTGCCGCCGCGATAAGCGGGTTGTTCTCCCGCAACGCGGAAGAAAGTCATCATCTGCTGCAGTTGCTCGGATTGCGCTGCCAATTCTTCCGCCGTACTTGAGAGTTCTTCCGCGGACGAGGCGTTGCGTTGCGTAACGGTGTCCACCTGCGACATGGCCCTGTTGATCTGCGTCACTCCGCCGGACTGCTCGGTCGATGCGGCGGCAACGTCCTGCACCAGTTCCGCCGTCTTCTTGATCGATGGCACAAGGTCGGACAGCAAGTGCCCGGAGCGTTCGGCGACGCTGACGCTCTTCCCCGCGAGTCCGCCGATTTCCTGAGCGGCCAACTGGCTGCGCTCAGCCAACTTTCGGACTTCGACCGCAACCACGGCAAAGCCCCGGCCCTGGTCTCCGGCGCGCGCCGCCTCGATGGCGGCGTTCAGTGCAAGCAGATTGGTCTGGTAGGCAATCTCCTCGATCACCGAAGTCTTGGCGGCAATTTGCTTCATAGCTTCGACTGTCTCTTTCACGGCATCGCCGCTTTCTTCCGCCGCGGCCGCTCCTTTTGACGCTGCCTGCTCCACTTGCCGGCTGTTGTCGGCATTTTGGGTTATGGACGCATTCATCTGCTCCAGGCTTGCGCTCATCTCCTCCACCGAAGCAGCTTGTTCACTGGTTCCTTGGGAGAGACTCTGCGAAGACGCGGAAACCTGTTGCGCAGCCGACGCAACCGCTGCCGACCCTTCGCGAACATCGCGGATGATGCCCGATAGTTTGGCGCTCATTTCCTGCATGGCCTGCTGCAATTGGCCGGTCTCCGAAGAGTTGGTGACGAGGATCTCTCTGGTCAAGTCACCGGCGGCAATGCGCTCGGCATGCTCGACTGCATGTTTGATGGGAACCGTGATGCTCTTCGTAACGCTGAAGGCCGCGACTGTGGATAGCGTCAAGGTGAGGATCAGCAGCAACAACGCCACCCTGCGTCCCCAGGCGTAAGCATCCTGGCTCTCTTTCATGCTTTGCCCCATGGCAGCGGTCTGAATGTCAATGAACTTCTGCCACGCAGCGCGGTACTTGTCGAGGGCGGGAATGACGTTTTCGCTCAACGCTGCCAGCGCCAAGTCACGTTTCTTGTCGGCCAACAGTTTCTTGGCTTGTTCCCGTGCCGAAATATAGGCTTGGCGATCTTGCGTGACGATCTCAAACTGTTCCCGCTCTTGTGAAGAGCTGAGATTCTTTTCGATTTCCGCGACTTGCGTGCTGATTTCGTGGCTGATCGCCTCGTTTTCCTGGTTGAGCTTCTTCTCTTCCTCGAGGTTACCGGTCTCGAATAGTTGAATGGTGATGCGGGCGTTGGTGATTGAGTTCTCAATCGTCTGGTGCGTCGCCTCTACCGTGTTGTAGCGCCTTTGCAGCGCGGACGACATGTTGGAATTCAGACCGCTGAGCCAATTGAGTCCGAATCCTCCCACCGCAATCAGGCACAGCAGAATGGCTCCGAAGACCACCCCCAGTCGCGTGCCTATTTTCAGATCTTGCCAAGTCTTCATGGTCCTTCACCTCTCCCTATAATGGCTTCTCTCTTCGTTAAGCCTGCAACGTCAAGCTTGTGCCTGCAACGTCGACTGCATCACTCCGCGCAAAAGGCTGGGAACGTCGATGATCAAACCGACCCGGCCGTCCCCAAGCACCGTAGAACCGGCGATTCCGGGAACTCCCCGAAACGCCCTGCCTAGCGGCTTCACTACCGTCTGCATGCCACCCAGTAATTCATCGACTGCGATTCCGGCCTGGAAATCATTCACCTTGACGACCACGATGTTCTCTTTTTTGGCGGCGTCACCTGACAAACCGAATGCGCGACGCAAACGGACGTAGGGCAGAGCCGTTCCGCGCAGACTGAGTATCCCGCTGGGGTCTGAGTTGCGCTGTTCTGTTGGCAACTCCGTACACTCGGTAACATGTTCGAGTGGGACGACAAACGTCTCACTACCGACCCTGACCGAGAATCCTTCGATGATGGCGAGCGTCAAGGGCAGGCGAATGGTAATGGTGCTGCCTTTGCCCGCTACACTCGATATCTCGACAGACCCGTGCAAGAGGTCAATGTTGCGTCGAACGACATCCAGGCCGACGCCGCGACCCGAGAGATCGGTGACCGATTCAGCGGTTGAGAATCCCGCACGGAACACCAGGTTGTAAATGTCCTCATCAGCAATCTCGTCCTTACCAGATAAGAGTCCCAGGCGTTTCGCTTTGTCGAGAATTTGTGCGCGGATGAAACCCTCTCCATCATCCTGCAGCGTCACGATGATGTTACCGCCGCTATGGGCAGCGGTTATCCGGATCAGTCCGCAAGTATTTTTGCCGCGACTTTCGCGCATAGCCGGTTTCTCGATACCGTGAGCGACCGCGTTCCGCACCAGGTGTAGCAGGGGGTCTCGCAATTGTTCGAGCACCGTCGTATCCATCTCGACGTCTCCTCCTACTACTTCGAGGCGGGCCATTTTCCCGTGACTGCGGGCAAGATCTCTTACCGAACGCACAAACTGGCGGAACGTCGGGCCGACTGGCACCAGGCGAATACCCATCACTTCGCTCTGCAAATCCATGTAGAGGCGCTCGGCCTCGCGATGCATCTCGAGGATTGCGCGTCCCTGTTCGGTGCCGAGGTTCTCGATCATGCGGCGCAGCCGGCCTTGCGCAATCACAATTTCCCCGGTCAGGGCCAGCATGTGGTCCAGCTTGTCAACATCCGCGCGCAGTGTGCGGTGACTGGCTCCCGGGAGTGCGTCGGCCTTCCCGGTCGAACCGGATGCCGCGGATGCATGGGTGGGGGCAATGACTTTTTTCGACTTCTCCACCTCCGCGGCGATTTGCTGCTTGAGATCTTGTTGGGCTGGAGTAAGTTCACGGGACGCAGCGTTCGCGTTCGCGACCATGCTCCGAAATTCGTCCACCACCTTCAGCAACAGTGAAATCAGGTCCGCGCTGGGCAGCGCCTGTTGCTCTCGGAATACATCCAGCAAATCCTCTACGACGTGGGCAAAACCCGCGAGTTCACTGAGTCCCAATGAGGTTGCGTTTCCCTTGAGCGTGTGCGCGACCCGGAAAATACTGTGCAGAAGTTCGGGATCGGAAGGGCTCGCTTCCATCTGCACCAACGCCTGCTCCATCAAGCCCAGACCCTCTTCCGACTCGGCGAGGAACGACGCGAACACCGCTTCACGGTTGAAGTCCGCCAAATCCACTGCTCCTCCTATACTTGATCGAAATTCCTAATGGTCGTCGCGCCGTCAACGATCTGAAAGACCAACCTGCGCCCACGCTTCCCCGAGATATCTCTTTCCACGATGGGAATGCCCGCGGACTGAAGAAAACTCTCGGCGAGTTCCACATTCCTTGATCCCACCGACAGGGTTGGGTCGGCGCTGAAAGCACAGGACCCACCAAAAATCTTGGCCTGTAAGTGCCGGACTTCGCAGCCTAACGCCAGAACTCGCTGCAGAAGTTCGGGATTGGAAACATTGCCGTAGCGGAGCCGGTTCGGCCCTTCATTCGCTCCCTCAGGCAAAAGGTAGTGGTTCATCCCTCCCGCCTTCTTGTACCGGTCCCAGAGGCAGACCGCTGCGCAAGATCCGAGTATGGTGGAAATTGTGATGGGATCGCGGGTTACGAATACCTGTCCCGGATAGAGGAAGTGCCGGGATTCGCTGGAGTCCGCGCGCTCGAACCGCTTCATATACTCCGCGGGCAGGACTGCCGGATTAAAGACGGCCGGATTAAATTTGTGCGTATCGTCGCTCATTTTCCCATCCCTTGCGCCTTGATGACCGGCCTTGACTGGGCGCTGGCGCCAAACAGCGGTTTCGCTGCTTCCTCGGAAAGAAGTTTGAGTAGTTCCTTGTCAGACCCGTCGAAGCCGAGTTTCTGGGGCAGTAAACGAAAGATCGCAAGGACGGCAATCGTCTGGTTTGCGAAGCGAATCGGTACAAACGCCTGAGCCATAGCCATGGCGTCGGAGCGCTCGCCAGCCACGAGTTCGACCTGACACTCGCCGCTCATCACTCGGCGCAGACCAGAATCGCCCAGGGCCTGCAACAGGTCACACTTCTCGACATCGATCCCGAAGGACCAAAGAAGCTGAAAAGTTTCGGTGCTGCGATCGATTCTGAACAGGCCGATTTCCTCCGAGCCGAGGAAGTTCGCGGCGATCTCGCGCAAGCCCTCGACGGCATCTTCCTGATCCCGGCTCTCGGCCAACCTCTTCCGTGCCGCTCGCAGCCGTACATCGTTCATCGCGTGTGCTCCAGAGGGCTTTGGCCCGAACGCCTTGCTCTTGTCATCGTTCATAGTTCATCGTTCATACTTCAGAGGGTCGCGATTGCTCCGAGCGCGCATCCATGCGCTCTATTCCCCCAAGTAGCTCTGCACCAGGGCCACAAGTTCGGCGCCGTCAACGGGCTTGGTAATGTAGTCATTGCATCCACTCTGGAAGCCGGCCTCCATGTAAGCTTCTTCGCCACGAGTGGTCACCAGGACAATGGGGATCTCGCGCGTGCTGGGATGCTGACGCATCATTTTGCAAGCCTCAAATCCATTCATTCGCGGCATCACCACATCCATCAAAACCAAGTCTGGGCGCTCCTGTTGCGCTTTCTCGACGGCTTCCTGTCCGTCGGCCGCGGTCACACACTGGTAGCTGGAACGCTTTTCCAGAATCTCGCGCTCCATCAGCAAGGCCGTTTTGGAGTCGTCAACTACAAGGATTTTCTTTGCCATGGTTTTCCTTGAACTAGCCGAGGTCGTAGACAACGGCAGCGGGGGAGCCGAATCGCACCGCCTTCGGCGATGGTCGCGTAAGGCGATCGTCGCTTAATAAGTAATCTCTAACACAGAGGAACGTTACGTCAGTAATTACGTCGGTAATTACGAAATGACGTACGTCCCCCACTTACAGGGAATTTAGTTTTTGGCGATTTCGGAGTAGAGCGTCTCGCGGAGTGGTGTTCAAGTTGTTGGTTGTCGAGTTGCGCATTGCGTGAGCAGTCGGGTGCAGTTGTATACGGTGCGGGTGCAGGTCATCGGTAGTCCGACGCGCTCGCCCAGTTCCACGACCGCGCCCACCAGCGCTTCCAGTTCCATCGGCCG
The DNA here is from genome assembly GCA_963785265.1 of uncultured Acidobacteriaceae bacterium. Taxonomy (GTDB): domain Bacteria; phylum Acidobacteriota; class Terriglobia; order Terriglobales; family Acidobacteriaceae; genus Acidiflorens. Next base: position 51,270 of record CAWAUN010000004.1, read on the forward strand.
GCCCGCTTCCAGGTCCTGGAGCATCGAGGTTTTGTGCTCGCCAACTTTTTCCGCGCCGGCAATGCGCTGATCGATGGAAACGGGTAACTCCATGCCCAACTTGTGGGAGACGGCTTCCACTTCCTGCATGATGTTTCGGATTACTGAACAAACTCCGGGATCGCGCACCATTTGAACCAGCGTGGCGCGCGTCAGGGCACTAACCGGATTCAAGGAAGCGTTGCCCAGCACCTTCACCCAAATCTCGTGCCGGAGGCGAGCGGTGATCGGACAGCGCAAACCGGAGGCGATGAGCGCCTCGGCAATTCGGCGGCAGCGGTCGGAACGCGAACCGTCTGGTTCGCCAAGAGAAATGCGGTTGCCCTCGATGTGTTGAATCACTCCCGGCGCCGGAATCTCGGTGGAAAAGTAAACGATCGACCCGACCACCCGGCGCGCTTCGATGGCCGAGGAAATCACGCCGCCGGGATCGACCCGCTCCAGGCGCAATCCGTCCCATTCACCGCCGAAACCCTGGAAGTACCACCACGGGATTCCATTCTGGGTGCTGACCACGGTGGTATCTGGACCGAGCACCGGCTTCAATTGCGGCGCCAGTTGGGGCAAGCCGTGCGCCTTCACCCCTAGAAAGACGACGTCCACCGGTCCCACTTCTTCCAGAGAACCGGCGACCTTGGGGTGCGCCACAAAATCTCCCTCGGGGCTTTTCACCCGCACGCCGTGCTCCTGCATAGCGCGCAGATGCGGCCCGCGCGCGAAGAGGGTGACATCGAACCCGGCCTGCGCCATGCGGGCGCCGATGTAGGCACCGATGGCGCCCGCGCCTGCGATCAGGAATTTCATCGTCGGTTATCCATCCCAATCATCGGTTCGTCGATCAAGCACGCTGGTCATCGGTGAGCGCAGCGGCTACGGCGCGGCGGCGAATTTTTCCGGTGGCTGTGGTCGGAATACTCTCCACCAGATAAATCTTGGTTGGACATTTGTATGCGGCCAGAAACTCGCGGCAATGCTTGATGAGTTCGGATTCGGTAGCACTCGCGGGTTCGTGCAGGACCACGGCTGCGGCCACCTCTTCCCCCAGAACGGGATGCAGGCAGCCAAACGTAACCGCCGCCGAGACGGCGGGATGCCGGAGCAAAATTTCGTCGACCTCGTGCGGCGCGACGTTTTCACCGCCACGGATGATGATGTCTTTCATTCGCCCGGTCAAATGCAAATAACAGTCTTCGTCCAGAAATCCTTCATCGCCGGTACGAAACCAACCATCGACAAAAGCACGAGCATTGGCCTCGGGATTGTTTTCGTATCCGCGAAATACGTTGGCGCCCTGAATGGCGACCTCGCCCCGCTGATTGGTGCTGAGGTGATTGCCCTCGCGGTCCAGGATGCTGATGCGCAACCCGGTGCCGACTCCCACGGAACCGGCCTTGCGATAGCGCGGCGGCAAAGGATTTGAGGTCATCTGGTGAGAAGCCTCGGTCATTCCGTAGGCTTCCACGAAGGGTACACCAAAGAGCTGCTCAATCTTGTGAATGAGCTCGGCTGACAGGGGCGCGCTGCAGGAACGGATGAAGCGCAGTGTAGCCGCCTCGATTGGCTTCTCGTGAGCGCGGGTGAGCAAAAGCTGATGCATGGTGGGCACACCGGAATACCAGGTCACGCGATGTTCGCGCACCGTCCGCCAGAAAGAAAGCGCGTTGAACTTGCCGGGAACCACCACGGTTCCGCCGGAAAGGAAAGTGGCCATGGTCGAGCCAATCAAGCCATGAATATGGAACAGCGGCATGATGCAGAGCGAAACATCTTCTTCCGAAAGGGCGTAGGTGTTGGCGATATTCGCCGACGAGACCGCGAGGTTGAAATGGCGCAGCGGAACCCGCTTCGGCCGTCCGGTGCTTCCGCTGGTGTGCAGGACGAGGGCGATGTCGTCCGGCGTGGGCTCGGCTGCGGTAGCTCCAGTGGCAGCATCCAAGAGATGAACGTCGCCATGGTCGCTCATTCCCACCGAGATTACCGGGATCTTGCGGTCGGCGGCAGCGCTGCGCGCGAATTCCGCTCCCACCGGAGGGCAAAGCAGAACACGGGCATTGGTGTCCCCGAGGAAAAAAAGAAACTCCTCGTAGGGATAGGCCGGGTTCAAAGGGGCAGCGGTTCCGGCGATGGAGGCGGCGAGAAAACTCACGATCGCCGGCAATCCGTTGGGTAACGCAATCGCCACCGAATCGCCGCGGCGAATACCGGCCGAGGCCAAGGCATTCGCCATGGCCAGGACCTGCTCGCGCAGTGAATCGTAGGTGACACGGATTCCAAGCTCGGGAACAACGACGGCCGTGTGGCTGTCTGCGAAATGCAAAACGTCCAGAAGCGTTCCAACCGACTTCAGAGTCATTCCAGTTCACCCTGTGAACCCCAGATTATAGTGCTACGGCGGCGTGGCCGGACACCTGCAAAATGCAGGTTTCTAAAAGTGTTCGGCCGGTTGCTAGCGCACGGTGACAAAGAAATACGCGGTCATCGCCACGCCCACGCCAATCACCACGGCCCGCACTTTCCCGGGATGCGCCTTCTGCGCGTAATGCGCCCCGAACCAGCCGCCGGCGAGGGAGCCCGCGACCATCACGCCACATTCCGGCCACAGAACAGCACGAGCGACGATAAAAGTGACCACAGCAGCCGCGTTAATGGCAACCGCGAGCAGCGTTCGGATCGCGCCCATGGCATGCATGTCGCGCATCCCCATCATCGCGAGCATAGCGAGCGTCATGAACCCGATGCCAGCGCCAAAGTATCCGCCGTAGATTGCAACCAGCAACTCCGCGATCGAACCTAGCACGATCGCCTGTCCTGAGATGTCCCGCAGATCGTCAACTACCGCCGTCTTGCCGACCAGTGCGCGGATCGAATTGCCGAAGGCAAACAGCAAAGTGCCGCCGAGCAGCAGCCAGGGAACGAGGCGCAGAAAAGTATGCTGCGGAGTTTTTAGCAACAGCAAGGCTCCCACCCAGCCCCCGGCAACGCTGGTCGCGAGCAAAGGGAGCAATAAGCGGAGTGGTGCATTCAACCGTCTCAGGTAAGCGAGCGTACTGGCCGCCAAGCCGGGCCAGAGCGCGACGGTATTGGTCGCATTCGCTTCCACGGCCGGAATTCTTAGGAACAACAGCGCCGGAAAGGAAATAAAACTGCCCCCGCCAGCCAACGCGTTCAGCGCGCCCGCGATACCGCCGGCGAAGAGCAAGAAGATGACCTGACCGAAGTGTAATCCCATACGATAACGAGAAGAACGGAAACTAGAGAATCAACTCGCCCGGGGCAGCACCGCAAAGACGGGCACTAAGTCTATCAGGGTTCTTGTTTAGCTTTTCCAGTCAATTTCTTCTTCATAATTTCGTACTTAAGACCATCAGGAATTTTCATTTCGTGCTTTCGCGATTTTTACTTTACGCATCTCTTTATGCACTCCCCCGATGCCGCTCACTCTGCTAGCGTTTTTCTGACGATGCTTCGCTGGCTGGAACGGTTGCGAAAACTTTCCTGCTGGCGTATCCAATAAACTTTTACTTGACATCGGATATTTCGATGTGATAAACCGCCGGAGTTACAAAGTGGTCCGCTTTTCAGACCGGATAGCACTCATAAGTATTTCGAGCAATCTTTCAGCTTCGTGGCCCGAATGAGCAGAGCACACGCGCGGCGGACGTGTGCGCATGCTCTAGGGATGGATCTGGTTTCGCAAATCATCGCCGGAGAAGAACATGCGCTCGCTAATAACGTTTTTCGCGCTTCTGTTGGTTTTCATGACGCCCGGTTCGCTCGCCAACGCTCAAGGCACGGCACCCGCGAGCAAGACTGACGGATCCGGCTCAGGGGCCGCCACGAAAGAAGAAGTCAGCCAGTTGCGCGGCGAAGTCGCGGCGCAGCGCCAGACAATTGAAGAGTTGAAGGCTCTGGTCGAGAAGCTGGTTGCGGGGAAGACGCCCGAAACTTCGGCCCAGAGCTCGGCCCAGGTTCGGCCAGTGGCTGACACCGCCTCGGTGGATGCCAACGCACTGGCGATTAACGCTCCCGACGGCGCTGGGGCCCATCTGATGAATGCCGTTCTCCTGCAGCCCGACCCTGTCGTCGAGTCGGCGCTGTTGGATCAGGCTCAAGCCGCCGCGCCCAAGAAAGCCGACGCTCCGCTGACTGCCGGATGGAATGGCGAACACTTTTTCATTCGAAGCGCCGACGGGCAGTTCAGCATCAGCCCGTATGGTTATGTAAATACCGATTACCGGGCTTACAAAGGCGATGGCGCGCCCGCCGACACGTTTCTTTTGCGGCGCGCTCGCTTCGGGTTTCAAGGCAACTACGGCTCGCACTTTGATTTTGCGCTGCTTACGGACGTAGCCGCGACCGGCGGTTCCGTCGTGCGCGACGTGTACCTCAACGTAAGAGTCCGTCCTGAGTTTCAATTTCAAGCCGGCCAGTTCAAGACGCCTTTCGCTCAAGAAGGCGGAATCGGCTCCACCAACCTTGACTTTGTGGAACGTGGCTTCCAATCAATGTTGTACCCGTCGGCAGCCTCCGCCTACCGGAGCCCTGGAATTGCTTTTCACGGCGACATCGATGGCGGCGTTATGCAGTACTGGGTCGGGGCGTTTAACGGCAAAGGATTTGCGATTGCCAACACCACGAATCAACCGGAATTCATTGGGCGCCTGCGCTTCTACCCGTGGCGCAAAACGAAGAACAAGTGGTTCAGGGAATTTGCCGTTGGCGGAGCCATCGACCGGGCCCGCTCGGCGGGCTTTAACCACGATCAGAGTTTCAGTGGCGCTCTCCCCGATGGCGCTTACAACTTCTTCCCGCAGTTTGCCATTAACGGACCCATCCAGCGCTACAACGGTGAGTTCACTTACATCAAGAGTCGTTTCTCTCTGCGCGGCGAATACGGCCAACTTAATATGTCGCGTAACAATGTCGGCTCCGAGCAGGTGGGATGGCTGGGTTTCCTGAGTCTTCCGTCGATCATAGCCAAGGCTTACGACGTCAGCACAACCTACTTGCTGACCGGCGAGAAACGGCCGGAGAATGGCACTCCCCGTGTTAATCGGCCGGCGTTCGGCCCTGAGACTCCAGGTGGCAAGGGACGTGGATTCGGAGCCTGGGAGCTCGCTTTCCGAATCACTGGCATCCAAGCCAACGAACCGGGTGCGACCTCCCCGGACACTTACACCCAGGGCTATGTGCCGACCTTTGATTACCACACCAGGGAGTACACCATTGGGCTCAACTGGTACCCCAATTATTGGGTCAAATACCAATTCAATCTGGCCATTGATCAGTTGAAGGATCCGAGTCTAATTGGCGCGGTGCCGCAGAACTACTTTGTGGCTTTGCAGCGCCTACAGTTCAGGTTCTAAGGTCTACCCGCTCGGTTTGTTGTCGCGGATAGACTGGGCAGCTAGTTCGGTACGGCCGGGGCTGGTCGGAGACTGGCCCTGAAGGAAAAACGTAGGAGGGGAATTTCGATGAGACCGAGGATTTTATTTACTCTTTTTGCCATCGCACTGTTTGTGATCCTGAGTGGCTGCGGGGGCGTTGCAAACTGTCCCGTGTGTGGCACCACCCAGAACGGCGGTTACGGCGTCATCGACGTGATTACCGTGCCGGAACACAATCCCACCGGTGAACCCGGCGGCCCCTTCAACTCTTTTGACATCAGCTGGGTGGCGAAAAATCCCGCCGGCGGCGATAATTTGGACTACGTCTCGGATCGCATCGGTTTGTCCGTCGATGTTTTCGACACGAACAACGACCTCGCGGTCAATGCCATCCAAGGCTCCAACGCGGTCACAGGCGCCGGAAACCAAGCGAGTCCCTGCGTGACGGATCCGGCAACGGGTAACGACGTAATTCCCCCCATTATTTCCTCATTTGGCAATTTCACCCGGTTCGGATGTAGAACGGACCTATCTTGGGAGGGAGGGCCCACGTTCCATCTCGATCAGGGTTTTGGCGCCAACCATCATTTCGGAGGGTTCCCCGGTGCACAGTGCTGCGCTTCACGCGCTAATGGCGTCAATCCAATGTCTGGTCCGGACGGGCTAGAAGTGAGCGCTGACGGCAAAGTCTTGTTCGTCGGAAACGGCAGCGCGTCGGTTGTGGTTTTTGATTTGACGTCGATGGATCTAACCCAGAATCCACCGGTTCCACCCAACGTATTGGCCGCCATACCCACCGGCGTCTCGGCTGACTATGACGGTCCCCTGGGCATCGCTCCCTGCGTTGCCTCATGGAACGGCGGGGCCGGCGCCGCCGCCGATTGCGGCGATGACCGGGCCGATGAGATGTCTTACGACAACGTACACCATGTTCTAGCCATCATCGACGGCGATCCGGGTTTGCCGTTCGTTACGTTTATCGACATGCAGTACATCGTAGGCGCAACGCCACCGAGGACGTCGCCCTCCGACCCGGAGGGGTTGGGGGACCTGCATTGCCTGCCCCTCGTTCCGAATATGTCTTACGGCAATTACGCGTCAGCCGCGCAGATCGCCGGCGATCCGACGGATTTTCCGACCTATCCGTCTCAGGCACTCTCACAAACCTGGGTGATACCGCAGGCGGGCGCTTCGTTTAACCCGCCCCGTTGCATTCTGGGCCAAGTCTATTATGACGGCGCCGGGGGCGCGGCTTCAGGAGGACTTGGCCTTACCCCAACCGTTCCGGTTGACACCGTTGGGAACACATTCCCGTGCCCCGATCCGTCCAATCCCGAGATCTTCAGCGGTGTTTCCGGATCGACGGTGGATGCCTTTGCGGTCCCCGGAATCGGTAATCTCCCGGGTGGAGGTACGTATACCATTCCCTGCCACCACGCCCCTATCCTCGACCAGACGACGGGAGCGTTCTGTAACCAGACTGCCCCTAGCAGCAATTGCGCTGGCGCCATAGCGCCCGCTGGGTTGGGAGGAGTGGTTTGGAACCCCGCCACCGGTCACCTGTTGCAGGCGAATGAAAATGCCATTGCCATCACCAATGTTGGAACCATCGATGAAATCGATCCCCAGCTAACAGACACCAGTTGCGGAGGAGTTTCTTGCGGTCCGGTGGTCGTCAACAGCTACATCATCAACAATTGCATGCCCACCAGCATCGTGCAAGGTCCCGGCAACAACTTCCTGGTAGGATGCGCGGATCATGATGGCGAAGCATTTCCTCCCAACGAGTACATAATCAACCTCACGGCGGGCAATACTGTCATGTGCACGGGGAACCCGTCTACTAATGTGAACTGCGCCCAAATCAACAATGTTGGCGGCGTGGACGAGATCTGGTACAACCCCGGCGACAACAACTACTACCTGGCAGCCAGAGATATGCCCAATGGCCCGGTCCTGGGCGTCATCGATGCGGGACAGAACATCTGGCTGCAAAACGCTGCGACCGGCTCGAATTCGCACAGTGTCGCTGTCGATCCCATCAACAATCATGCGTTTGTTCCCCTCCAGGCTGGTGGACAATGCCAGACGCAGAGCAGCAACGGCTGCGTCGGCGTCTACGCTCGGCAGTGAGCCTAAGACTAAAGAGAAGAGAGACGCAGGAAAAGGATTATACGAAGGTAGGGCGGCGTGAGTGGCGAAGTGAACGTTCGGAAGTGGCGACGTGATATATTCGCGGTAGACGCGCCTTACCGTGTTTGAAGTGCGGCGCTGACAAAGTGATCGTTGGTGAAGTGGTCTATGAAGAAGTTCCGTAGAGTGGCGCCGCAAAGTTGTATTCTGATTTGCTCGATTCTCGTCGCGCTGGCAAACGCCGGCGACCAGCCGGCAGCAAAACCCACCGATGTCCCCGCGACTGTCATCGCCCACTTGGCTTTGCCGCAGGCGACCGGAAGCCAAATGTTGCTCCAGAAGGAAAACGGGAAGCAATACCTCTACGTTCAGCGGGCCGGGAAGCAAGGGTTCATGGTAGTGGACGTGTCCAAGCCCGAGAGGCCGAACCTTTTGAAACGAGCGGTGGAGCCGAATCAACCAACTGCCGGCAACCTGGACATAGTCAGCCCCGATGTGGCTATCGCCGAAGCCCCGGAAAAAACGCCGACAACTTTAACGCAAACCAACCATCCCACTCAAACCGTTCGCGTGCTCGATTTGAGTGACCCGCGCAATCCGAAGACGCTGGACACGTTCAACAAAGTCACCAGTCTTCTTCCGGACGGCGGCCATGGCTTAATCTACCTCACCAACAATGAGGGCTTATGGATTCTCCGCTACAACCACAAGATGCTGGAGCCCGCCAAGACCAAGAAGCCCTGTGACTCCGAATCCGAGATCATGGCCATGCCGCCCGATTGCGACTGATGAGCCAGTGCCGGAAGCGACGCGAACCTGCTCCCAAACAACTACCGATTGGCGGAACGCTCCGAGCATTCCTTGTCGAGGGTCTTGATCGAGGTGATGGTTAACGTCACCGACGACGGAGCGCCCACCTTTGTCATAGCGTCGGAACTGGTGCTCATCGACGGTGACTCCGTCCCGATCACTTCCACTCGCTGCCCCAGGTACTTGCGGAGCTTAATTTTGTTTGTAGCTTGCAGTTCGTAACTTATGGCCGGGTCTTGCTTCATCAGTATGAAATCCCCACTGAATCGGCTCACACAGCCTCGAATCGTTTCCTGTCCGTTGGGAACTTTCGAGTTCTGCTGGCTCTTGGTATTGCTGTCTTGCGCCAGGAGAAAGCTGCTTGCGAGCAGGAAAGCAAATAACAGTTTGCTCATGGAAATCCCTCCTCTTTATCAGACTGTCACAGCACTTGAGATTCCTAGGCTAGGGCAACGGTTGCAATAAATCCGCGGTGCGGAGTAATGCTACTTGACCCGTGTTTCCTGATAGTGCAGTTCCTTCCATTGCCCGGCGCGCTTCACCCAGATCTCGCTGATGTACACGCGAGAGAGTCGGATTTGCGCCCGGGGCGGGAACTGCATGGTGCTTTCATAGATCACCAGGGCGGCATCCGGCGAGAGCGAAACCAGCTTATACCCCCACAGCGTATAGTTGAAGACATTTTCCCCTGCCAATTCGTTGACCGACTGAATCTTATTCCGTTCGCCCTGGCCATCTACGGCGACGCCCTGATAATCGTCGGCCAGCAGTTCGGCATAACTCTTCTTGTCTTTGTTCTTCAGCGCTTCCCATTCAGTTTTGATCTTAGCTTCGAACATATCCTTCAGCCCCGAGTCGGCAGAGACGCCGCTGGCTTGCCCGCTGTCGGCAGGCTTCGAAGGCAGGGCCGGGCCTTGCGCCAAGGCAAGAGATGCCAGCCCTGCAATACAAGCACAGACAAAATAATTTCGCATAATTCCTCCCAGATGAAATGCAGCGAAAATCTTATCAGGGACGGGCCGGGTCTGGTGCAACCAAGAGTGTTAAGATGCTCAACGTCTGGAATCCCTGACGGTGCGCATGGCGGCATACGCACGCCTCGGCTGCGCAACTGTACCGACGCAATCTGAGGACCTTGACCATCTTATGTCGCACCTTGACGTCGAAGCTGTCGCGCGGGAGCTGATGTCCGCGTCTAAGACGGGGGCGATGCTCGCCCCTCCCTCAGCGCGTCCCGGTTTCGATCTCAACACCGCTTATGAGGTTGAAGCCACGCTCAAGCATTTCCGCGAAGCTGAGGGACACAGAAGCGTTGGCCGCAAGGTTGGCTATGCCAATAAAGCCATGTGGCGTGTGCTCAAACTTGAGACCCTGGTCTGGGCCCATATGTACGAAGACACCGTACACTACGCTGAAGGCAACTCCAGCACGCTGGCGCTCCCACATCCCCGTTCGCTGAAAATCGAACCCGAGATCGTCTTCGGTTTGAAACAGCCGATCGTTACCAATGGTGATCAGGCTCCCGACGCCGCCGCTGCGCTCGCCTCCGCGGAGTGGATGGCGATGGGATTCGAAATCATCGATTGTCCCTTTCCGCAATGGCAGTTTCAACCCAGCGATTTCGTCGCATCGTTTGGACTTCATGCCGCACTCGTGATCGGAGAGCGCGTCGAGTTGCGATCCAACGAGTTACGAGTCAACGAGCGGGCCGACCACATCGCAGCCTTAGTGGAAGAGCTACCGCGATTCAAGGTGCGGGTGTCGAAGAACGGAGAGTTTGTGGAAGAAGGGTCCGGCAGGAACTCCTTGCGGAGCCCGGCCCTGTGTCTGGCGGAGCTCAGCCGCGCCATTGTGCGGCGATTCCCGAACGAGCCGTTGCGCGCTGGAGAAATCGTCAGCTCCGGAACGCTCACGGCCGGCCATCCCACCAACCGAGACGACCTCTGGACGGTTGCGGTCGAGGGGCTGTCATTGGTATTGCCGCCGCTGACACTTCGACTTACCTGATCTCAATCTCATAGACCCTGGCTCATAGACCCTGGGTGAAAACAGCCCGTAGGCTGTGACTACCGTCACAGCCTGCGATTGCCCACAAGTGCAGACTACTGGTGGTCGCCCTTGCCCGCTGCAATGCCCTTTTACGAGCTGCGCGGATGCGCCTCCGACCAAATGGATCGTCCAGGAGAAACCCATGTCATTTACCAAACAGCAAGCGCTTGACTACCATTCTGGGGCGCGCCCGGGAAAAATTGAGGTCACCCCCACCAAACCGTGCCGGACGCAACGCGATCTGAGCCTGGCCTACACACCGGGCGTGGCTGTGCCATGTCTGGCGATTGAGAAGAATCCGAACGACGCCTTCAAGTACACGGGCCGCGGCAATCTGGTAGCCGTGGTCACCAACGGAACTGCCGTTCTCGGACTTGGCGACATCGGTCCTCTAGCCGGCAAGCCAGTAATGGAGGGCAAGGCCGTCCTCTTCAAACGCTTTGCTGATGTCGATGTCTTTGATATCGAGGTCGGTAGTCACGATCCCGACGACGTCATTAAGGTATGCCAACTTCTAGAGCCCACCTTCGGCGGAATCAACCTCGAAGACATCAAGGCTCCGGAGTGCTTCTACATCGAAGAGACCCTGAAGAAGACGATGAAGATTCCGGTCTTCCACGACGACCAGCACGGCACCGCAATTATTTCGGGAGCTGCGTTATTGAACGCTCTGGAAATCGTGGGCAAGGACATCAGCAAACTGACCCTCGTCGTCAACGGCGCTGGCGCCTCGGCCATAGCCACAGCCGAGCATTACATTAGGCTGGGCATGAAGCGGGAGAACATTATTCTGTGCGACACCACCGGAGTGGTATACAAGGGCCGCACGAAAGGCATGAATCCTTACAAGGAACGCTTCGCGCAAGACACCAAGCTGCGTACGCTGGCAGAGGCTATGGTAGGCGCCGATATGTTCCTCGGACTCTCCGTCGGTGGCGTGGTCACGCAGGACATGGTGCGCTCGATGGCGCCTCGTCCGATTGTCATCGCCATGGCGAACCCTGATCCAGAAATTACCTACGAAGACGCGAAGGCCTGTCGCTCCGACGTCATCATGTGCACCGGTCGCTCGGATTATCCCAACATGGTGAATAACGTTCTGGGCTTCCCCTTCATCTTCCGTGGGGCTCTCGATGTACACGCGACCGCCATCAACGATGAAATGAAACTGGCCGCGACGCGCGCTTTGGCGGCACTGGCCAAGGAGGACGTACCCGATTCGGTCTGCCGTGCCTATGGAGTGGAGCGGATGAAGTTCGGTCCCGATTACCTGATTCCCAAGCCCTTCGACTCCCGCGTGCTGATCTGGGAGGCATCGGCCGTCGCGGAAGCTGCCATGCGCACCGGCGTAGCGCAGGAACCGATCGACCTCAAAGAGTACCGCGAGCAACTCGAGCGTCGTCTGGGGAAGGCCCACGAGATCTCGCGCATCATGATTCGCAAAGCTCAGGCCAAACCTAAATCCGTGGTCTTTCCGGAAGGGGAAAATGAGAAGATCCTGCGCGCTTGTCACAGCCTGATGGAGGAGAAAATCGCCGTCCCCATTCTGCTGGGCAAAGCCGCAGTGATCCAGGCAAAATCACTCGACCTGGGGTTGGATTTGAAGGATGCGCGCGTCGTGGATCCGGAAGATTCTCCGTTGCGCGAAGCCTACATTGAAGAACTCTTTCGTCTGCGGCAGCGCCGGGGTGTAACGCCCAGCGAAGCCCGCACGTTGATCAATGACCGCAATATTTTTGCTTCCATGATGGTGCACAAGGGGGATGCCGATGCGCTGGTCTCTGGCGTCGCCCAGAACTACCCCGATGCCATCCGCCCCGCGCTGCAGATCATCCGTATGCGCGAAGGACTGCACACGGTGGCAGGTTGCTACGCCATGATCACACGCAAGGGAGACATTTACTTCCTGGCGGACACCACGGTGAACATCGAACCCACGGCGGAAGAACTGGCGGAAATTGCCCTGTGCGCAGCCGAGACCGCGCGGCGCTTCGACGTTGTGCCGCGCGTCGCGATGCTTTCGTTCTCCAGTTTCGGGAGCACTAAACATCCGCTTTGCGAGAAAGTTCGTAAAGCCGTAGAGCTGCTGCACAAGGCAGACCCGACCCTGATAGTCGATGGCGAGGTGATGGCCGACGTTGCCCTGTCTCCCCAGATGCTGGAGGAAGTGTATCCCTTCAGCGTGCTCCAGGGTGGTGCCAACGTGCTGATCTGCCCCGATCTCAATTCCGCCAACATCGCCTACAAGCTGCTGGCCAAGATCGGTGGCGCCGAAATGGTCGGCCCCATTCTGATGGGGATGAGCAAGCCGGTGCATCTGCTGGCGCGAGGCGCGGAGGTGGAGGAGATCGTCAACATAGCCGCGATCGCGGTGATCGATGCGCAGGAACTGGATCTCTCGATGCCTCTGCCGGATGCCCCAAAACCAGTGGCTGTGGCCGACTGAGACAGCAGAATTGAGACAGCAGAATGAAGATGGTTGTACTGACATAGCAGCGCAGCCATCTTGTGACGGCAACAACATTAAGATATTGCAAATTGCGGACCGGCGGTTCCAAGCTGCCGGTCCTTTTCTTCTTACCGCGACAAACTGCTAGACCAAGACGCAATCCACAGGCTTTCCCCCGAATGTGCCTTGTAATTACAAGCCTGATAGAAAAGGTCACAAAACTCTACAGTGCAGGCTGCCTCAGGGCGGTATGATGCCAGTCAGACAGCGCCAAGTTTCTGCACGAAGCTATGAGGGGTTCCAGTCTTCGCTTTTTAATTCTGATTTCTAAGACGACGGGCAGGCTGCGCCCGAAGTTCGTCTGCCACTACCTTCTCTTATTGCAGATTATCGTGGTGCACTCGCATTTATTGCGCGGGCAAGCTGGCGCGCCAGCAGGTGGTGTGCGCGTCATTCACGGCGTCGTGAAGTCCGGAAATATGCCGATTCCCGGCGCTGGAATTTCAGCGACGAACGCGGCCACAAAGGAGCAAGTCTATTCCTCGACGGACGTGGATGGCAGTTACTCGCTGCGGGTTCCTGTTGATGGGCACTATACGGTGCAGGTGCAGATGGCGGCGTTTGCCGTGAGCGCGCAGGAAGTCGTGTTGGACGCCTCCCATCCGGACGTGCAGGTGAATTTTGAACTCGTCTTGCTGTCGCGCGCGCGCGAGGCCGGTGCGGGCAAGAATAGTAATGATGGTAATAATAAGGAGCCGCAGCAGCGGCGCGCGAATGCCGGTGGGCGCGGCTTCCAGAATCTTTCCGTATTTCAGACTGAGGCGGGACAGGATTCCTCCGGTGGTTCCGGGGGCAACTCGATGCGCGATGTGGTGCCTTCGGGCATGCCGGTGCCTGGGATTGCACCGGACAGCGCGACCGAATCGGTTGCCGTCGCAGGCAATACTTCGAATCCATTCAATGCGATGAGCGCCGACGAAATGCAGCAGCGTTTCAACGACGCCCGCCAACAGGGAGCGGGATTCGGCGGTGGGGGCGGACTTGGTGGAGGCGGGGGATTTGGTGGTCGCGGTGGTGGATTCGGTGGCGGAGGAGGATTTGGACGGCGAGGCTTCGATATCAACCGCCCGCATGGATCTTTATATTACGGCGTCGGCGACTCTGCGCTGAACGCCTCACCGTTTGCGCTCACCGGCCAGCCGGAAGAAAAGCCCGCATATTTCCAGAACAGTTTCGGCGGCTCGGTGGGCGGACCGCTGAATATTCCTCACATCTATCACGGCGGAAGCAAGACTTTTTACTTCATCAACTTCAATGGCAAGTACGGAGATAATCCGTTCGATCAGTTTTCGACAGTGCCTACGTTGCTGGAGCGTGAGGGGAACTTTTCCGGAGTCGACTACACTTCGGGACCCACAAAGGGACAACAGGTACAAATCTATAATCCTTTGACCAACGCTCCTTTCGCCGGCAACCAGATTCCACAAATTAACTCGGCCGCGCTCGGATTATTAAATTACATTCCAATGCCGAACCTGCCCGGCAATTATCAAAACTTCCATTACGTGACTTCCGCCACCAGCAACAGCGACGATCTGAATATACGTTTGAACCATAGCTTTGGTGCAGCGCCCGCGGGCGGACGGCGAGGCGGGGGCCGCAATGCTCCGCGCAACAGCTTGCAGGTCGGCTTCCACTACCACCAATCGAGCGCCACGCTGACGAATCCGTTCCCCAGTGTGGGCGGCAGCACCACCGTGCGCAGCTTTGATATTCCCGTGTCGTACACGCGCAGCATCGGAAAGCTGACCAACATTGTTCGCGCCGACTTTAACCGCAATCGGACCCGCACGCAGAATTTGTACGCTTTTAAAAACAACATTGCGGGGACGCTCGGCATCACCGGCGTTTCAACAAATCCGTTCGACTGGGGACTGCCGAATCTCTCATTCACAAACTTCGCCAGCCTTCAGGACACGACGCCGTCGCTCAACCGCAGCCAAACTTACACCTTCACCGACAATGTGATCTGGAATCACGGCAAGCACACGTGGCGCTGGGGCGGAGATTTCCGGCGGGTGCAGGTGAATCCGGAAACCGACAGCAACCCGCGCGGTTCGTTCGTCTTTACCGGCCAGAACACGTCGCAGATAAGCGGCGGCCAGCCCGTCGCCGGCACGGGTTATGACTTCGCCGACTTTCTGCTCGGATACGCACAGCAAACCTCCGAGCAGTTTGGACAAACCGTCTACCTCCGCGGCAACTATTGGGATTTGTATGCGCAAGATGAGTGGAAGATGCGCGCCAACCTAACACTCAATCTCGGAGTGCGCTACGAGTATGTTTCGCCGCTCACGGAAATCAACAATCACCTTGTGAACCTCGCTCTCTCTCCCGGAGTGCTGAATCCGGCGCTGCCGCTCGGCACGAATCCAGTAACACCGATTGAGCCCGGTTACAGCGGCCTGCCGGCCACCCTCGTCCGTCCGGACCGCAAAGACTTTGCGCCGCGAATCGGCTTTGCCTGGAAGCCGCTTCCCGATACGGTGGTGCGCGGTGGATACGGCATCAACTACAACACGGGCGCGTATCAGGGCATCGCGCAACAACTTGCCTTGCAGCCGCCGTTCGCGACGACGGCGACCAATGTTCAGGCGGCTTATCCGGCTCAACCCAACCTGACGCTGCAAGACGGATTTCCCCAACCGGCGGCCGGGACCATCACCAACAACTATGCGGTGAACCCGAATTACCGGCTGGGGTACGTACAGATTCGCAACCTCGATATTCAACAGCAAATCCGCCCCACTCTGCTGCTGAACCTTGACTACACCGGAACCAAGGGAACGAATCTCGACATTCTGGAAGCACCGAACCGAACCGCAACCGGCATTCGGATATCGAACGTTGATGCCTTCACCTACGAGAACTCGGTAGCCGACCAGGAGGCAAATGCAGGATCAGTGCGGCTGCGCAAGCGCCTGTCGGCAGGATTCGCAATCGGCGGTACCTATACGTTTTCCAAGTCGCTCGATGATGCATCGTCCATCGGCGCCGGCGCCACGTCGGCGGCGAGTTCTCCGGGACTGGGCGCGGGCGGTACGGGCGCGGCTGGAGGCAGTGCCTCGACGAACGCAGGCGCGGCGAATGTTGCGCAGAATCCCTTTAACCTGCGTGGAGAGCGCGGGCTTTCCAGCTTCAACCAGACTCATAAGTTCACTGCGGATTATTTGCTAGAGCTGCCGTTTGGCCACGATAAACGCTGGCTTACAGCGAACACGCCGTTGCGCGCGGTGTTTGGCGACTGGCAATGGAGCGGCGATTGGACCATCGCGTCGGGGTTGCCGTTTACCCCGCGTCTGCTAAACGACATCAGTGACGTGAGTGGGGGAACCAACGGTACGCTGCGGCCCAATTTGGTTCCTGGGCAATCCGTGAGCCTCGCGCATCCTTCGATCACGGAGTGGTTTAATACCGCTGCATACTCGAAACCGGCCACGGGCACCTATGGCGATGCGCGCCGCAACAGCATTATCGGGCCGGGCACGAAAGTATTTGACATGGCATTTACGAAAATCTTTCCGCTGAAGGAGGCCCGGGTACTGGAGTTCCGGGCGCAGGCAACGAATATTTTCAACCTGGTGAATTATTCCTCGATTGATACGAACTTTAACTCGCCCACCTTTGGCCGGGTTACGGCGGCTGGGGCCATGCGCCAATTCACGATTACGTCGCGCTTTCGTTTTTGAAGAGAATTGCTATGAGGCTGACTCCAATCCGATTCGCCGCGAGAACCATCGCGCTTCTTCTGCTGCTCATGCTCTTGAGCCCTCCGCTACCGTCGCAAGAGCAAACGGGATACGTGTTTCACGCAGAATCGGATCTGGTGCTGGTGAATGTCACGGTGCGGGACAAGAGCGGGAAGTTTGTGAAGGGATTGAAACCGGAAAACTTCACGATTCTCGAAGACAACAAACCACAGAAAATTGTTTCCTTTGATGTGGAGAACGTTGATGCCATGCCGACGACCGACGTCGCGCAGGCAAAACCCCTGCCAGATGCGGCATCCGGGCCAACAAGCCCGGCTTCTTCCGCGAAAGACGCAACGGATCAGTTTAAAGATCGCCGCCTGATTGTTTTGTTCTTCGATCTCTCCGCCATGGAACCGGACGAAATCGACCACGCAGTCACTTCCGCCGAACATTATGTCGATACGCAAATGGCCCCTGCCGACTTGGTCTCGATTGTTTCCCTGGACAGTTCACTAGAGGTGAATCAGGACTTTACCGCGGATCATGCGCTGCTGAAAAAACAGTTGGACGCATTCAGCACGGGCGCCGGACAGGGTTTCGAAGAAGGCACAACAGGAACGACCGAGGGCACGCCCGACACTGGCCAGCCGTTTACCGCCGACGATACGGAATACAACATCTTTAGTACCGACCGGCGTCTGGAGGCACTACGTTCGGTGGCAGAAAAGCTCTCGCATGTGCAGCAGAAGAAGTCGCTGATTTATTTTTCCAGCGGCATGGACCGCACCGGCATCGAGAATCAATCGGAATTGCGCGCAGCCGTGAACGCGGCGGTGCGTTCGAACCTGGCGATTTACACGATGGACATGCGCGGACTGCAGGCTCTGGTCGCGGGCGGCGAGGCTCAGAACGCCAGCCTGCGCGGTGTTTCAGCGTATTCGGGGCAGTCGACACTCAATGCCTTGAATTCGAATTTCACTACGCAGGAAACGCTGGTGACGCTCGCCAGCGATACCGGCGGCCGCGCCTTTCTCGACTCCAACGATTTCGGCAAGATTTTCAAGGGAGTGCAAGAGGACACGTCAACCTATTACGTGCTCGGCTATCACAGCTCAAACCCCGCGCGTGACGGGCGTTACCGCCGCATTGTCGTGAAGAGCAGTATTCCCGGCGCGAAGATCGACTACCGCCGCGGCTACTACGCGCCCGCCGATTATCAGCATTCCACAAAGGATGACAAAGAGCGGCAGCTCGAAGAGGAACTTGCATCGGAGATGCCGGCCACGGATTTCCCCTTGTATTTGGGCGTCGCCTACTTTCGATTGGAGGGCAACAAGTTTTTCGTTCCCATTTCGCTGGTGGTGCCGGGGTCGCAGATTCCATTCGTGCGCAGCAGCGACCGCGACCAGGCAACGCTCGATGTGATTGGAATGGTGCTCGATAATGCACGCCACCCCTTGAATCGAATTCGCGACACCGTGAAACTCGCGGTGAGCACGTCGACAGAGGTGCAGAAAAAGAATGTGCAGTATGACACCGGGATGAGCCTGTTGAGCGGCAAGTATCACCTGAAATTTGTCGTGCGCGAAAACCGGACGGGCCGCATGGGATCGTTCGAGACCGACATCGAAGTGCCGGAATTGAAGGCATTGCCGCTGAAGATGAGCTCCGTTGTGTTGGCCAACCAGACGCAACCGGTAAAGGCAAAGAAGAGTGCGGACCCGAATCCGCTGGTGCACGACGGTTCCGAGATTATTCCGAACATCACGCATGTCTTCTCGGCCACGCAGCACCTCCTCCTTTATTACGAGGTGTACGATCCTGCGCGGCCGACAGCGGCCGAGGCTGCTCCGGGCACGGCTTCTGGAAGGGCGCAAGAGTCCAAGCCCAGCATCCGGCTGTTGTCCAACGTCGCTTTCTTCCAAGGCAAAGCCAAAGCCTACGAAAGCTCGCTGGTGGAGTTGACGGAATTGAACGCTCGCGAGCGGAAGGCAGCCGTGTTCCAGTTAGATGTGCCGCTGACGTCGCTCAAACCCGGTTTTTACATCTGCCAGGTAAATGTGATTGATGATGCCGGCGGGCGCTTCCTGTTTCCGCGGCTTGCCTTGTTGATTCGGCAGGAGAGTGCCAGCGCCGCCCCGCACTAATTCGGTAGTGCACTGCTTAGTCGCTTTGTTGTTATATTTACTCTCACATTGCACGGAATGTTACGAACATGAGAGAAGCTGTCGTTGTCGCCAGTTCGCGCACGGCCCTGGCTAAGTCATTTCGCGGATCGTTCAATCTGACGCGCCCCGACGATCTGGCGGCGCATTGCATCCGGGATGTGCTGCGCAAGACGCCGCAACTCGATCCGCGCGAAGTCGAAGACGTCATCCTCGGCTGCGGGCAGCCTCACGGCGCGCAGGGACACAACATCGCACGGGTTGCCGCGCTGCTAGCCGGTTTGCCTACTTCGGTCGGCGGACTTACTCTCAATCGTTTTTGCTCTTCCGGATTGCAGGCGATCGCTCTGGCCGCATATCAGATCGTGAACGGTGGAAGCGATGTGATGATCGGTGGGGGCGTGGAAAGCATCAGTATGATTCCCCGCAATCACGATCCCAATCCGCGGCTCCTCGAGCAAATGCCGGGCGTGTACATGGTGATGGGCGAGACTGCCGAGGTTGTGGCCAAGCGCTACAAGATCAGCCGGCAAGTGCAGGACGAGTATGCGCTCCTCAGCCAGCAGCGCACGGCTCGCGCTCAGCAAGAGGGTTTTTTTGAGGGAGAAATTGCCCCGATGCGCGTGGTGCGCGCCACTCTCGACAAGAAGACGAACGAAGTGATTGCCAAGGAAGAAGTATGCGCGGATAAAGACGAGTGCAATCGCCCCGACACCACGCTCGAAGGCCTGCTTGCGCTGAAGCCGCACTTTGACTCGTTCAGCGGCCAGGGCACGGTCACGGCGGGAAACTCTTCGCAGCTCTCCGACGGAGCTTCCGCCACGCTTGTGATGTCGCGGCAGCGCGCGGATCAACTCGGCATTCCCTACAAATTAATTTTCCGAGGTTTTCAGGTGGCAGGTTGCGATCCCGACGAAATGGGCGTCGGACCTGTTTTCGCAGTGCCCAGGTTGTTGCAGCGCGCCGGCATTAAAATGAGCGACATTGACCTTTGGGAACTCAATGAAGCGTTTGCGGTGCAGGTGGTCTATTGCCGCGACCGTCTCGGAATCGATCCTGAGAAATTGAATGTGAATGGTGGCTCGATCTCGATCGGGCATCCTTTCGGCATGACGGGGTCGCGGCTGGTAGGAACCCTGGCGAACGAGATGGCGCGGCGCACGGACAAAGCTCGCTACGGAGTTGTAACCATGTGCGTTGGCGGCGGACAGGGTGCGGCGGGGCTGTTTGAACGCGCGGGCTGAGTGCTCCTGCGCACATTACGGCACAACGGAAGGACTCAATGTCATTCGTCGAAAATCAAGGGACAAAAATCTATTGGGACGAACGGGGCCAGGGCGCGCCAGTCCTGCTGATCATGGGCCTTGGCTATACGTCGATCATGTGGAATCGCATACGACCGGCGTTGGCGCAACATTTTCGGACTATCACGTTCGACAATCGAGGCGTGGGACGGAGCGACGTTCCTCCCGGCCCCTACTCGATTGCCACCATGGCATCGGACGCGGCCGCAGTTCTCGATGCCGCGGGCATTGCGCGCGCCCACGTTTTCGGCGTTTCGATGGGCGGCATGATTGCCCAGGAGTTCGCGCTGCAATATCCCGCGAGGACGCGTTTGCTGGTTTTGGGATGCACCGCAGCCGGTGGACCGCTGGCGGTGCCTGCGCAGGGCAAGGTGATCGAGGCACTGTTCGCTCGCGGCATGACGCCGGAGCAGGCACGCGATGCGATCCTTCCCTACATCTACGATGCGGCTACACCGCGAGAGAAGATTGAGCAGGATATCGCCGTGCGTCAGCCCTGGCTCCCCACCCCGGAAGGCTACATCGCACAAGTGCAGGCGATCCTCCCCTGGGAGAGCTACAGTCGAATCGCGCAGATCACGGCGCCGACGCTCGTCATTCACGGGAAGTCGGATGCGCTGGTGCCTCCCGCGAATGGGGAGTTGATCGCAAAGCGGATTCCAGGCGCGAAACTTGTCCTCCTCGATCACGCCAGTCACTTGTTTCTCACCGACCAGACCGAAGCGGCGCAAAAGGCAATACTTGATTTTCTTTCGTCCGATTCCGAAGAAGAAACCAGTTAGGGGACGACATCCCAACCAGCAAATGAGTTCAGGCTCACGGGCGCGCGCGGCTCGATCGCGACAATTCTCGAACCAAATGTTGAAAATCAGCAGGAGGTTTGCAGTCGATGGAGACGCTCTCTCCCGAGCGCGGATGAACGAACTGCAGACGGGCGGCATGAAGAGCAACGCGATCAATAAGCGGCTCCGAGCCTTCCGCGGGGTGGTATTTTCTATCGCCAATCACCGGGTGGCCGATGGCCGAGAATTGCGCGCGGATCTGATTTTGCAATCCTGTCAGCAGCTCGACTCTTACCAGCGAAGCATCTGTAAAGAGGCGTTCGACGGAATATCGAAGCTCGGCACGAGCCGCCTGCGGATCTCTCGCCGTGCGCAACTGTTGATAAAACCCTTGCCGCCGAAAATAATGCACGAGCGTACCGGCCTCAACCGCGACACGGCCGCGCAGCACTGCCAGGTACTGCCGGGCGGGCGCATGGTCGAGAAACTGTTTAACCAGCGGATTGCGATCGCGACTCGTCTTCGCAAACAGCAGCGCCCCAGAGGCAAAGCGATCGATGCGATGCACAATCAGTGCTCGCTGTTTTTTTAGCTTGAGCTTCGCGGCAAGCAGAGATAATGCTGACGGAGTATCGGAACCCTTAATCGGCACGGACAGGAGTCCAGCCGGCTTATCGAGGACGACCACGGCATCGTCTTCATAAAGGATGGAAAGCTCGCGAGAAAAATGGGGCTGTCGGCTGTCTTCCTTCGGCGGCGGGCGGTGAGGTGGAACTCGATCCGGCTTTCCCGCACGACGGTTAGCATTCCGCGAAGGCTTCTTTTTCATGGGCGACGCGACTTAGGTCTGCCCATTATAGGGTGTCACTGATCGCCGCGGACTCTCCACCACTCCGCGTGCTCGAACTCGGCTAACTTGTCGGCCCCGTGTTGGGTATACCAATCCTGCCAGGCAGATGCATCGGCGGGCAGGGTTTGGTCGGTAATCTCGGTCAAGGCCATGAAGGCCCAGTTGCGCATTTGCGGGGTGGTTTGGGAATCGGCGGCCAGCTCGATGAGTTTGGGCACCATTCGCATACGCTGTTTGCGCATGAAGTTGCCGCAGTCAGACACGTTGCAACCCGCGCGATTGCGCACCGCGTCAACTGGGTCGTGGGTGAAGGAATCAAAGAGCTGGTCGAGAGCTTCATCGCTGCCGAGATAGCGCATGCCTTCGACCGCCCATTGGCGCACCTGGGGGTTGGCGTCATTTTTGGCGTAGTCCACCAGGACGGGATAAATGCGATCGTAGCCCACGCCGCGACCGGCGAGCATTCCCATGGAAAACACGTAATAGGCGCGATGCGCGGCGTCGGCTTGCGCCTGCGCGATGAGCGCGTCTGCCGAGGCTTCAGTTTTCGCAACTCCGTTGATTGCCAGGTTGAGATCCGCATTGGCTTGACGAACCCGCAGGTCGGTCGAGAATTGAGAACGCCTCTCCAGTTCGTTCATATGCGCCGTGCGCGTGAGATCGTGCCAGACACCAATATTTTGCTCGAACACGTCGAGAGCGCGCGTATCGTGCCGTATTGCGCGGTCCAGCAATTCTTCTGCCTGTGCCTGTTCGGGGAGCGTTTGCAGATTTTGCATATCGACATCCGTGAGCGGCGAGTCAGTCGCTTGTCGCAGGGGGGATCTAGCTGGCGCGGAGACCTTGGATATTCGAGTGGGCTTCCCGTAATCTCGCGAGAGGAAACGGTATCCAACGAAACCCGTCCAGGCGAGGAAGAACGCAATGCCCACGGCGATTGCGGCCGGACCGTTGCGACTAAAGCGTGACACAGATCTCGATGGCGCTTGTCCGCGTTGCGGCGGCGGACCGTATTTCACGAAACCGGTGTCGACCGCTACGTGAGTGTCGAGCTTGAGGCCGGCGAACTTCTCCAGTTGGGCGGCGACCCAGCGCGCCTCCTGACGGTTGTCGATCATGTCGACGAGCTTCACCTTCCTCCCATCCCTGGTCAGTAAGCGAAGAGAGTAGGAAGCTTTTGTGCCGGGTTGTTGGGCACTGGTGACCGGCAAGATCTGAGTTATCTCGGAGAAGGGATATTCACGAGCTGTTCCGATGCCGAACAAAGCCCGACGGAAAACAATCTTTCCGTTGCCCGCCCGGATGCGGAATGAGACCAGCGTGAAGTAAATAAGACCGTAGATCAGCAGGAGCTCAGCCAATCCGAAGACCACGGTAAAAAACAGCGGCGCTTTAGAATGTGCGAGGGAATAGACGATGCCCGTCCACACGGCAGTGAAGCCGATTAAGGTCAAGACCTGGGACGGATTGCGAAAGGGTCGGAAATAGAATTCGGCGCTGCCGTCCATCCCGACCGAGAACACGACTTTCGGGTTCGGGGGAGCGGGCACGTCGGTGGGATCGGATTGGAAGGCAGGCGGCGCAGCTGGGCTCTGGGCGTCGCTCAGAAAAACGGGCGTCGTCTCCGTTGCTGAGGCCAACGATGGTGATGGCGTCAGGCGGAAGACCGGGACCTCGAAATCGTCCGAATAACTCACGCCGGGAACGTCGGCCTGCGCGTGCAAAAGCCAGAGCACTTGATCGTTCGGGTCGTCGTGATTCGACTCGTAGGCGTCGCTCGGGATGCTGAATTCCACCGGAATCGCGGCGTCGCCCATCGGTCCGGGCATGAGCAGTTCTCGCGGCACATTCGTGTCCGCTTGCCAGAGAACGCTCTCGAAAGTGGAACGATTTTTACCCGAGCCCGTGATGACTTGTCGGACGCAGGAAAGACTCAGGTCGATGCCATGTCTGGCATCGGTGTTGAAGCGCAAATGAATCGTGCCCTTCAGCGTGCGGCCGGGAGAAAAGGGCAGCGAGGCAAACTCGAAATAAGTTTGGCCAAAACGCTCCCGCCGAATGCTGGCCCGGATTGCCGCGCCCGCCAAAATTGCGCCAACCGCACAGAAGGCAAGCACGAGGAAGATTTTGGGGTCGGAGGTGCGCCAGAGTTGGGGCAAGCTCGTGAATGCGAGTGTGAGCACAATCGCATTCGCAAAAATCGCCGCCGCCCACAGGCCGAAGGCGCGGTTGCGGTTCTTGCTTTCCGCTCGGCTGGCCGCCCAGTCCTTCCGCCACAGCCAAGGGGACCGGGGATTGGTCACCTCGGCTGCCGCTTGTTCTTTTAATTTACGACTGCCATAGATTCCGGCAAAAATGATCCCGACGCCAATTAGAGCGAAGAACCCGCCCATTAGCACTCCCATCCAGCGATTCCCACGGACGCGGCTGGGATCGCCGAAGAGAAAGCCACTTGTGAAAGCGAGCCCAAAGGCCATAAAAATCAGGCCAAAAACAATAGGGAATATCTGCGCGGCTTTGGATGGCCTTGTCATAGCGGAATTATAGGGTTGGCGGAGATTGGAAGCAGAGCAGGACAACAACATCCTTATTACTCAAGTCACGCGTAACTTACGGGCAACTTACAGGCTCTAAGCCGTCCGCGCAAGTTGGGCTCGTCGACTAAGCGTATGCCATTCGCACTCGGCGTCCGAAATACGCTGCCGACACCAGTACGGCGCTCAACACGATGTACGAGACCGGCCAGCTCGTGGCAGAAGCGCTCCCTATGAAGTCGAATCCTGGAGCGTGATTTAATGGCCCCAAATACCACCACACGGTGTAGATCGCCTCGAAGGGTTTTGAGGTTCCGCTCCAAACTCCAAGCGCCAGCGCGAAACTGGGAATAAACAGCGCGCCCGCGAACCACGCCACCAATAAGGGCCAATCGGCGTTTGCCAGCAACCGCAGCGCATAACCACCGCCGGTTAGCAGGGCCACGATAAACCCTGCGACCCAGACCGCAGGCAACTGGCGTTGCAACGTCCGCGCGGAACAAAAGATGAGCGACTGGGTGGAGTAGCGCGACTCGCGCGCGCCCATCTGCGACCACACCAGCGCCGGCCAGAGCCACGCCGCGGTCAGCACTCCCTGCCGCGCTGCGTTCGTTGGAGAAGCGGCGCTGGCAATCAGCAGGCCGAGCGCGACCGCATACCACCACCAGCGCTGCCCTTTCAGCATCAGGCGCAGTTCAGATATCACCAGTTGCCAGAATCGGCTTTCTCTTCCCAGCTGAATGGGGGTGAGATATCGGGCTGAAAGCCGGTCTTCAGAGGGCTGCGGAGTGGGCCCAGTGGCCGGTGCATCTCCATTCGCACCCGCACCGGAGGCGAATTTTCTGGGTCTTCTCAGGGACCATGCGCGGGACGGATCAAAACGATGAAAGAATAAGGATGCGATCACCGCTATAGCCAGGGCAACCAGTATCCACAACATGCGATGCAAAACTATCGCAGGTGTCCAAACCACTCCGGTCCACAGAAAACGTTTGGTGGCGAGGGTAGTATCGCCGATGCTAAGGGAGAAACTCTCTTTATAGGCCGGATACACCTTCGTCAGCGCCGCCTGCATGCTGCGCGCGATCACCACGAAGCCGGCAAAATCGTCGATGCCTTTTTCGTGACCCAGAGCGAAGCCAGCTACCCATACGAAAAAGTAAATCACATTGCCGACGCCACCACGCAGCACGGGCAAGGTTTCAAATAAGACGGCAACGGCCGCGGTAATGGCCATGGCGGGAATCCCAACCCAAAGGAAGGGCGCCAGCAGCGTGCCCAGTTGATAATGCGTATCTTCGGCGCGGAAGAACTGGATGAAGGGTGCGGTTGCTGCCAGCACCGCGATCATTAGCGCCAGGACCGCGAAGTTGCTCAGGGTTTTTGCCAGCGTGTAGAAGACCCGGCTCATCGGAGTACTAGCTAAAATTCTGCCGACGCGCGTCTGCTCGTCGCGCAGAATTGCGTTCTTCACGATGTAGAAGCCCACGAGCGAAATAAACAAGGTGCCGACGAGGGTCATCATGCTCCCCACCCAGGCCGAGTTGAACACGCCGCGGTATTCTCCCAAACGCAGAACGATCAGCCCGGAAGCCGAGCCCCAGGCCAGATAGGCGGCGAAGGCGAGAGTCAGCAGAAAGCTGTAACGCCGCACGCGCTCAAGGAAGTCGGCGCGCACCATGTGATAAAGGATGCGCGCTTGCTTCATGATGCGACCGGTCATACCGTAGCCCAAGCCGAAGCCCCAGCGCGATGATGAGCAAGACAGAAGAGGTAAGCGTCCTCCAGGTTCGGCGTGACTCGCTCTGCTCCGGCGGGGGACGCATCCGCCAGTACACGGGCATGCACGCCATCGCTGCGGCGCGACGTGTTGCTGATCAGATATCTTTGTTTCGCAGTATTCACTTCGGCGCTGGGCAACACCCACTCCCAGACTTTGCCTTCCACGCGGCGCAGCAACTCCTCCGGCGAGGCATGGGCCACGAGCGTACCCTGCGCGATGAGCGCGATGTCGGTGGCAGTGGCTTCGACGTCGGAGACAATGTGAGTCGAGAGAATAACGATGCGCTCGCCCGAAAGATCGGAAAGCAGATTGCGGAAGCGCACTCGCTCTTCGGGATCAAGCCCGGCGGTGGGTTCATCGACAATCAGCACCTGCGGATCGTTGAGCAACGCCTGGGCGATTCCCACGCGTTGCTTCATGCCTCCGGAATATCCGCCCAGAGGGCGCTTGCGCACATCGGCCAGGTTCACCAGGTTCAGCAGTTCGTCGATGCGGCGGCGTGAGGTTGCCGCATCCAATCCTTTTACCGCCGCCAGGTATTCCAGAAATTCCACGGCATTCAGATTGGGGTAAACACCGAAATCCTGTGGCAAAAAGCCGAGCACCGCCCGCAACTCATCCGGATTCGACGCCACGTCGCTTCCGTTCCACGTGACTCTACCCTCGGTCGCACGGGTGATCGTGGCCAGAATGCTCATCAGCGTCGTTTTACCGGCGCCGTTCGGTCCCAGCAACCCCAGCACACCGGGGTTGAGTTCGAGAGTGAATCCCTTCAACGCCCAGTTCCCGCCCCTGTAGCGTTTACTGACTTTGTCGATGACCAGTTGCAATCATTCCTCCACTCGATAGCCCTAGAAACGCACAGCTCTTAACGAAAGTTCCGGGAAGGCGCGACCAAGGGATAAGTTTATGCTGCAAATGTGTTCAACGGTATTTAGCTACGGACGGATGATGTGGTTCGCTGAAACTCAGACAATACGGTGAAACGATCTGGCCGGTTTCGACACTATACCAATAGTGGGAAATGTCGCTCAGTTAGGCGATTGCACCACAGTTCAGGATTTTAGCCTCGTAACCTCGGGCTGAGATCCAATTAGGCGCCGGAGCCGACGGGGAAGCGGCTCCGGTGCTTTTTCAGGTCTTCCCCGGTGGAACCGCCCATCATTCTGCCAACTGAATAGGAGTTTTTCGACTTCCCTGTGCCTGCCACCCGCCCCAGTTCGACGCCCGGACGCCGCCTTAGCTGCCGCAGCACAACATTTGTCATCGTCCCGGAGAAAGCCCTCGCATCGTCACCCGAAATGCTACACTGTGTGCCACTTTCAGGTTCCCGGGGCAGACTCTTGCAATTCCATTCCTTTGACGACGAGTATCTTGGTCAGCTGCGAGAGGGCGACCTTCTTACCCAGAACCACTTTCATAAGTACTTCACGGCATTGATGAAGGTAAAGTTGCAGTCCCGGTTGAAGTCTCCGGAAGCCATTAAAGACGTGCAGCAGGAAACCTTTGTGCGATTTTATGCGGCGTTGCGCGAGGGAAAAATCCGGCAACCGAAGAGCTTGGGTTCCTATGTCAACTCGATGTGCAACAACGTGTTGAAAGAGTCCTGGCGGCACGACGATCCTGCGGTTTCGCTCGACGGCGACGATGCGCCGGAACTTCCTGCCGCACCTTTTGATCTGTCGAAGATGATCGACGACCAGCAGGCGGCACAAAAAGTTCAGAAGGTAATCGAGCAACTTCCGGAACGCGACCGGCGCGTGCTGCGCGCCATATTTTTTGAAGAGCGGGACAAAGATGACGTGTGCCGCGAGTTGGACATAACGCGCGACAATCTCCGTCTTCTATTGCATCGGGCAAAACGGAAGTTCAGGGATCTATATGAGGAGGGGGATCCTTCATTGAAGCTTATCTCGGCATAAGCGTGCAACGCCGGATCGCGTCGGCGCACTATTGGATTATATGAGAGGCATTCTAAGTATGGATCACAAGGTGGTAACTGCCCAAAATATGACGGAGAGATATCTGCTGAACGAACTTGACCCGGCGCAGCGGGACGAATTTGAGGAGCATTATTTCAACTGCACGGCATGCGCGGCGGACGTTCAAGCGGCCGCTTTGCTGGTCGAGAAGATCAAGGATGGCGCGATCCAGGATCCCCAGTTTCGTCCCGTGCCGGCACCTCCTCCGTTTGCGGCGCGACCGGCCTGGCTCGCGTGGCTGCGTCCTGCGTTTGTGATTCCGGTGATGGCCATGTTGCTGACGGTGGTTGGATATCAGAATCTGGTTACGGTTCCGCAGATGGCGCGCCAACTGAACAGTCCGCGGATTCTGCCGTATGCGCAGGTGAACCTTGACACTTATGCAGCCGAAGGGCCGACGATTACACCGCAACCGGGGCAGGCGTTTCTGCTTATGGTGAGGATCCCTCGGGATGGCTTGTATTCCAAGTACACGGCGGATCTGTATAATCCGGCGGGTAAGCTGGAATGGTCGTTTACGTTTGCGATTCCGGTGTCATCCGAGCAAGAGCAGTGGCCGCTGCAGGTGCCGGGAGCGAATCGGGAAGCGGGGAGATACAAACTGGTAGTGCGGGGAATAACAGCCTCAGGGGAAAGCAAGGACGTGGGCAGCACATCGTTTGAATTACAAATTCAAAAGTAAGCCCAAAGAGAGGAACTAACCATATGTCCGCAAGTCCGAAGGTACCTATGATGCCGGAGCCGTACCACGTGTACCACGCGCAAGCTTACCTGCTGAAGGGCAAACTCGAGCACCCGATCCAGCAGCCTATCCA
The DNA here is from genome assembly GCA_963785265.1 of uncultured Acidobacteriaceae bacterium. Classification (GTDB taxonomy): domain Bacteria; phylum Acidobacteriota; class Terriglobia; order Terriglobales; family Acidobacteriaceae; genus Acidiflorens. The sequence goes on from CAWAUN010000004.1 coordinate 80,104, forward strand.
GGAATATGGTGAGGTTGTTCTGGAGAATACCCGCCGCGAAAGCCTGATCACGCAGTCGGTAGGCGAGACCAACATCGAAGGCCTGATTTCTTTCAAGCGCGGACATACACGCGTGGCCGGCACGCACGTCAAAACAAAGACGGATATCTTCGGCAACGACCACGCCGGCTGGGTGACGCTCGCAACCTCCGCGCTCGAAGGATACAACGTCGTCGATACCGTCACCGTCGATCGGGTGGTGGCACAGCTTTCGACCGAGCATCCGATGACGAACGGCAATGTCCCCCGGGTTAGTTTCATCGGCACGCGCTTCGAAAACCTGCGGGTTGGCGGATACCCGGTCGAGGTCGAACTCGACTTGGCCATCTGTGGTGCCAAGCCGGAGAACGACCGCCACTATTTTCAGGACGTCGAGTTTCTGAATAATGTTCACCGGCAACTCGATGGCGTGGTCGAATCCGACGACTTTCCCGAAAGCATGGAGGAAGGGTACGGCAAGAAGATCGCCTACATCGATGAACTCAAGAAGCATGCCAAAGAGGATGCTGTCCGGGTTGTGCCGGTCGACGGGAACGGCCATCCGAAGCTGCGATTCTCCCTGGTCAAGAAGATCAAGCCGATTCCGCTTCCGGGAGTCCGAACGTTTGGCAATCACATCTTCATCCCGAACTTCGGAACGGTGGCGTTGGCCGAGGTCGAAATCGGCATTAAACACGAGCACCTCGACTTTCGGCATCGGAAGGGCGATCCCCCGACGACGGAGCCTAGCGGCAGTAATTACTTCACGCTGGAAATGATGAAGATGCGCTTGGGGTGTTCGACGACTGGGAACACCGAGACCGGGGGCGCTACGTCCAATGGACAGACTGGCCCAGGGCATTGATAGCTGGCTCAGGACAACTCTAGATTGACCACCGCTCCCGGTCCCACGGCGGTGGTCTCGTCTCATTAATATCAACTTCACTTGCTTGGGCACGGGCCGCGGTGAACTGGCCGGGCGGGGACGTCCGGGCTCCACCGGTTCATTGCACGTGGACCCTTCGCCATTTTTCTGTAGCTGTCGGGTTGCGACACAGACTACATTGAGATTCTTCCGTAGCCGAACAAAGAGGCGAGGTCGAATGCTCATTGGTCAAAGGGATGGGGCTGGGTGTTCTGGGCGCATGGTTCGGTCCCGGCTTGTCGCAGTCTTTGTTTTTATCGGCATATTCTTTCTGCTTCTCGTTTGTTTGTTCGGATGCAGCCGCAATGGCGATCCGCAGGCGGTTTATGATCTCGCTTACAAGGCTCTTCTGCATGGCGATCTGAAGCAGGCTCAAGATGAAGCTCATCGCGAATGCCAACGCTTCCGTTCGAGTCCGGAATGGGTCTGGAAGTTCCGAACGGTCGAAGCGAGGGCGGTGCTCCATCAAGGGCTATACGAAAATGCGCTGAAGCTTCTGAACTCAGAGCCATTACCATCTGATCCCGACTTGCTCATTCCCATACTGACGATAGCTGGCGTGGCCAACGCAAAAATGCACAACTTGTCTGGAGCGGACCGGTCGCTGGATGAAGCAACGCGGTTATGCGGCACTTCTGCATCACCGGCGTGCGGATACGTTCTGCAAGCAAGGGGTGTTTTGGCTCACGAGCGGCACCAACCGGAGTCTGCCGAGAAGCTATATGAACTCAGCCTTGCCTTTGCACGCTCGCACCGTGACCCATTCCTCGAATCTGATTCCCTTCTCAACCTGGGGAATGAGTCGCTCGCAGTAGGGCGCTTCGATGAGGCAATCGACAGGTCGGAAGCTGGATACCGGATCGCAAAGGTAATCGGCGCCCGCGTCCTCGAACTTGTCACTGAGGGAAATGCAGGTTGGGCATATTACAAGCTTGGCGACACGGAACAAGCGCTCGGGCGGTTCCTCGACGCGGAAAAACTCGCACGCGAACTGGGCGACTTTGATGACCAGGGAGCATGGCTGATGGATGCCGGCTACGTTTACATGGGTGTTGGCAACGTGCAACTGGCCCAACGATCTCTCCGACAGTCGCTAGAGATCGAGCAACACGTCAACAGCAAGGAGAACATATACAACGCTCTCCGGGCGCTGGCGCGGCTCTCCTTGCAGACCGGCGATTTGGCGAACGCCAGCCAATATGCTCATCAGGCTCTGGAGATGGCACGACAAGACGGGAACCGTCTCGACGAACTCTATCCCATGCTGGTCGAGGGGCAGATCGCGGCTCGGGGCGGGAAAACTGACGAAGCCGAGACTACGTTCCTGCAAGTCGAGGACGACAAGAGCTGTCCCGTGTTTTTGAAGTGGGAGGCGGAGCACGCCTTGGCGCGGCTCTACGAAGACGAACAGCACACCGACGCGGCCGACAAGGAATATCGCCTGGCGCTTGCGACTTTCGAAGGAGCCCGCGCCGATGTGCGGCATGAAGAGTCGCAGATTTCTTTTCTCACCAACGCCGCGCGGATCTATGACGACTACGTGCATTTTCTGGTGACACATGGAAAGACGGACGACGCGCTGCGCTGGGCCGACTACAGCCGCGCACGCACCCTGGCGGAGGGATTGGGATTGCTGGCGAAGACAGGGCCGGTTGGCCCTCCCACACTCGACGCCCGGCAGATCGCGCGGCGCGCCGGAGGCACGCTGCTTTTTTATTGGTTGGGAGAGAAGCAGTCGTACTTGTGGGCAATCACGCCGCAGAAGAGCAGCTTGTTTACGCTGCCTCCGGGCAAGGAAATCGACGACGCGGTGCAACGCTATAGTGAGACGCTAAAGGTGCAGGACGTTCTCGCATCGTCCGACAAGGGTGGGCAAGCGCTTTATCAGACGCTGATTGGGCCGGCACGAGAGTTCGTGAAGAAGGACGCTAAAGTTGTTGTTATTCCCGACAGCTGGCTGAACAATCTGAATTTCGAAACTTTACTGGTTTCCGAAGCGGATGCGCCGGACACAAAGGTGCACTATTGGATCGAAGACGTGACGATTGCGGATGCCAGCTCGTTGCGGGTGCTTGCGGCAGCGCCCGCGGAGAAAGAAAAACGCGATCGCAGCCTGCTTTTGGTTGGCGACAGCGTGGCCCCGAACGATGCATATCGCGAACTGCCGAAGGCAGCGGCGCAGATGCAAAGCGTTGCCAGCCATTTTTCGGCTGCCAAGAAAATACTTACCCGGGAACAGGCGACGCCGTCAGCGTATCTGGCTGGCAGTCCCGAGAAGTTTTCCTATATTCACTTTGTGGCGCACGGAACCGCCAGCCGGTTGAGTCCGCTCGACTCCGCGATTGTGCTGTCTAAGGACGGCGCCGGCGACAACTCTTTCAAGCTCTACGCTCGCGATATCATTCGCCATTCGCTCCGCGCCAACCTGGTGACGATTTCGGCGTGCTACAGCGCGGGCGAGCGCTCGTACTCGGGCGAGGGACTGGTCGGGCTGTCGTGGGCTTTTCTCAGAGCAGGCGCCCATAACGTGGTGGCGGCTTTGTGGGACGTGTCGGACGCTTCCACGGCGCAACTCATGGATACGTTCTACGATGAGCTTAACAAAGGAGCGAGCGCGGATGCGGCTCTACGCACGGCGAAACTGTCATTGCTTCGAGGCAAGGAATTTCATAACGCCTTTTACTGGGCGCCGTTTCAGCTCTACGCGCGGTTGGGGTAATGAAGAGACAGAATCCAGAAAATATCCTATGAGGGCACGTTTTCAAAGCGGCGCACTATGGCCAGGATTTCCGGTTCCCGCAGAATGCGGTCGGATTCTTTGGCAGCCAGCAGCACGGCCTGAGTGAGTTCACGGCTGGCTGCGATTCCCCGTTGCGATAGATAGAAGATGACGTTGGAACCGCCCGACATGGGGCCAATCTCAATTTCCTGGCTTCGTCCAATCAGGCTCGCCGGGACTCCGGAATAGACGAAATCGGTCAGCCAGCGATCTCCCTTCTTTTGCGCTTTGATGATGGCCGCGGCGTGGACGCCGGTAGCAGTGCGGAAGGCATCGCGTCCGACCACGGGAGTATTCGCCTGCACGGAAACATCGGTCGCGGCGGAAACGGAATCGACATACTTCTGCAGAGAACTGAGGTCGTCGTGCCTCATGCCGAGCAGGTTGAGATTCACCAACAACAGTTCCATGGGCGTGTTGCCCACGCGCTCACCGATGCCGAGTGCAGTGCCGTGCACGCGGGATGCCCCGGCCGCGATGGCGGCCAGCGTGTTCGCTAAATCGAGGCCACGATCGCGGTGACCGTGCCAATCGATGCCAATCGCGCCCGCTCCGCTTTCTGAAAGGAAATTCTTCACCCACGACACCAGGTTCCAGACTGCCTCCGGAGTCGCCGCACCACACGTGTCGCAGAGACACAGGCGCTTGGCGCCGGCTTCGATGGCTTCGGTAAACAAGAGACGCAGGTGTTCGGGCGAAGATCGTACAGTGTCCTCGGTCACGTACATCACTTCGAGGCCTTCCTTTACGGCAAAGCGGAGCGCTTCCCTGGTGTGACGGAGGATTTGATCGAGGGTCCATTCTTCGGCGTACTGGCGGATGGGACTGCTGCCGATAAATATGGCAGCGGCAATGGGGACGCCGGTCAGTTGCGAGACCTCGGCAATGGGACGAATGTCGACCATCATGGTGCGGGCGGCGCAGTTCGGGCGAATGCGCATGCGGTGATTGGAGATTTCACGGCAGATCGCAAGAACAGCTTCGCGCTGGCGCGGGCCGGCTCCGGGAAGACCGATATCGGCAGTTTCAATTCCAAGATTCTCCATGAGATGGAGAATCTCGAGTTTCGCCGCTGCAGGCGGATCGGTAACCGAGGGACTTTGCAGACCATCGCGCAACGTCTCATCGTCGAGCATGACGTGCGCTGGCCAGGAAGTCGTCCGGGGGCCGGCGCCTGCCCAGTCGAAGATAAGCCCGTTTGCTGCCGAAATTCCCATGGAACGTTCTCTTGTCTACCTGCGAATGTCTACCTGCGAATATCTACCTGCGGACTTCAGATGCCGCCGGCCGCAACTTGCCGAACTCGCCAGCGCGCCGGAGAAGCTCTTCCGCCCCGGCGTCATCGCCATGCGCGCGACTTATCACCGCGAGATGGAACAAACTGCTGAGTTCGTGCACTCCCTCTTCCAGGCTCCGTTCGAATTCCCGGCGAGCGATTTCGGTCGCGCCTTCGCGCTCGTGGATCACGCCCAGATGATAGTGAGCCATTACGTATTCGGGTGTAAGGGTCGCGGAAAGCTCGAAGTGCTCGCGGGCTTGGACGAGCTGTCCCTGGTGAAAGAGCGCGAGCGCCAGCCGGTAATGGGCGGCGTTGTAGTTGGGATTAATCTCGAGGCAGCGGCTGAAGGCAGCGGCCGCTTCGGGCATGTTTCCGCGGTGGTAGTAGGCGACACCGAGGTCGTAATGGGCCAACACAAAAGACGCCGAGCCCGCGATCGCGCGGCGATAGTGTTCGATGGCGAGGTCCAGGAGACCTTCATGAAAAAAAAGCACGCCGAGCTGATGGTTGCCGAGGACGTTGTCGGGCTCGGCATCTAGCAAGCGCTGGAGTTCCTGCCTGGCTTCGCGTCCGCGGCCGTCGCGTTCGTGCGCCAGGGTTAAGAGAAGGCGCTGGTCAATGGCGGCGTCGCGGAGAAAACGTCCGCACTCGGCGCAGAACTTGGCGGCCGCAGCGCCCAGATGGCCGCAGCGGGGACAACGTGCGGAGCCATCACTCGCTTCTGACATAGATCCTCCTTGCCTGCGCCTTAGTATATCGAGGGGATGGCGAATCCGACTATGAGCCCTTCTGGTGGGCTTTGTGCCAACGCGGCTCGCGCTTTTCGATGAAGGCACGGAGACCTTCTTCAGGGTCGGATTCGGCCATGAGTTCGTCAAGGTAGATGCGCTGAGTTTGCGGCAAGTCTTCCTGCAAAGCTCGCTGCAGCGGGAGGCGGGCAGCGCGCACAGCGTAGCGCAATGCGACCGGCGAACGAGGCAGAAAGTGGTCGCTGATCCGGTCTGCGACCGTCGCCTCCAGCTTTCCCTGGGACGCGGTTCGTACGGTCAATCCTGCTTCCATGGCGTGGGCGGCGTCCCAGGCAGTTCCCGTCAACACGAGTTCGGCTGCACGACTTAAACCAATGCGGACCGGCAATAGCACGGCCGCTGCCGGCGGGAAAACTGCCAGTTTGATTTCGGGGCACGCGAACGTTGCGCCCTCTTCCGCGACGATGAAATCGCAAGCCAGGGTCAGTTCAAATCCTCCGCCGAGGCACTGCCCGTGGACGGCCGCGATCGTGACCGCGGGCAGTTCCAGCATTTGCGCGAGTAATTGGCTGAACTGTGGCAACATCGTTCGGACATGCTCAGGCAGGTGCTCCTGCACGCTGGCGCCAAAACTGAAATGCGGGCCTTCGGCATCGAGAATCATCACCTTGAGCTGCGGCCGATTCTTCAGGTCGTCGAAGGCCGCGGCCAGGGCTTTCATCATTGCCTGGTCAACCAGGTTGGCTTTGGGCGCCGCCAAGGTGAGGCGGGCTACCTGGCCATCGTGTTCGAAGGAGACTTTCAGATTACTCATCATCATAATAATTACATCATCATTATTAATTATTATGATGGGTTGTTGACGGGCTGTGAAGGCGGTCTGGCTAATTGTTGCCTCGTCACCCGATCACTCCATTGGAAAGGGAACAGGAACGTCAGTGGCTCTGCTTCGCGGGTTCGGGTTCGAGGGTGCGCACCAGCCAGGGAATGATCACTTCTTTGAAGATGCGGGGATCGGGCCAGACTCCGACTTGCCGGCCGAGATGACCGCCCTGCGGATTGATCCATCCCGTCTTCGGCACGTCGCCTTTGCTGAGTAGCAGCCAGATGTCGTCGATCGGCACTTGCGTGTCCTTCACTCCGGCGAGAATGAGCATGGGAGACATCGGCTTGCCTAGCAATCCCTGTTTGACGAGCGACATCTTCGGCAAGACTTCCGCCATTTCGTCGATGGTGTGCACGTTGTCGAAAATCGCCATCAGCGCCGGGACCTGATCGAAAAGATATTCGCGGTTGCCGATCAGGGAATTCATCAGAAAGTCTTTTTGAAAGAATTCGTCGATAGGCGGAGACTGGGCGCTCGCTCCGCGCAAGCGGGCGTGCTCAACAATGGCCATCTTCGTGGCCCAATACGCGCCCCAGCTCACGCCGTGCATGGCAACGCGGTTTTTGTCGATCTCAGGCCGGGTGGCAATATAGTCGAGCACGCGAGAGAGCATGCGATCCGCGTTTTCACTAACCTTAATCGGATTCTGTCCGGTGCCCGGCCCATCCACGGCGAGATAGCCGACACCGAACGGCAGAATCGCGCTGAAACTCTCGGCCAAGTCTTCCTTGCGGCTGTCGAGTCCGTTCACAGCCAACACTAGCGGCACGGGGCCCGTTGCATTCTTCGGCAAGCGCAAATAGCCGATAATCTCCTTTCCTTCAAAGGGAATTTTGACGATCTCCATGGGAGGATCCCAGAATTTTGCGTGAGCCCGAAAAGCTTCGAGCGCTTTTTCGTAAGATCGCTGCTTGCCTGGAGAGGCGGGGATGGGCCAGCGTCCAAAGGAATACAGACGCCAGGCGCGGATGTAGTCGGCATTCGCTTTCGTGGGATCGGTTTTCTCCAATGACTTGGCTTCATTCATATAGCGATCGGCGACTGCCATGAAGGCTGCGGCCCACTCGTCTTTGTCGCTGCTGTGGATGGAATTGAAAGCTTCTTTAACATCGGCGGGGTCGAGGCCGATTAGAGGGTATTGTCCTACCTCGGCGCGGTGGATCGCTTCCGTCCTAATTTCGTCGATGGTGCGCTCGGCGCGCTGCTCAGAGAAAGCAGGAACGGTCAGTAGGATCATGGCCACAAGCGTTGCTGATGCCACTGCCAATGAGATCAGTCGAGCGGCGCTTCTGCGGGAACTTTCTAACGGGGTTGCCACGAGGTAATTCCTTTCTGGTTGAAACCTGGTTGAAACCGAGTCGAAACAAGACGGGGCCGGAGAGAAGTCCAGCCCCGAATTATGAAAGTCGAACGCTCAGAAGAGAACTTTCAGCGCGAGTTGAACCGAGCGCGGGCCTCCGGAACCGACGGCCGGGTTCGCGGCGGCTACGTCGGGAGTGGCGCAACCGCATCCGAAACTTCCCGCGGAAGGATCATTGAGTCCGAAACCGTTCTGTCCGCCGTACGGATTGGCAAAGTTGGGATGGTTGAAGATGTTGAAGAACTCGGCCCGGAACTGGGCCCGGTAGCGCTCGCCAAAGTGCCAGTTCTTGGCCACCGAGAAATCGAAGTTTCGGAAACCGGAATCGGGGAAAATGTTGCGTCCCATGGTGCCGAAGGTTCCCAGTGCCGGCGGAATCATGACCGAACCTCCTTGCGCGTAACAGCCGAACAGGTTAACGGCGGCTGTGGCAGCGCCGGGAGTTCCGCCATCCACCGCTAAAGCCTTCGCCGTACAGGCTGCGGGCAAGCCGCCGGGGGAGTTTACGGTGTACTGCGGAATTGGGTTTGGCCCCGACTTGAAATCATTGGGGTTGCCAAAGAAATCCCAGCGGATTGGGCTGTTAGCCGGGGGACTGACGGGCAGCGCACCGACGCCGGCAGCGTCGGTTCCCTCGTCCATCACACCCCAGAATTGCGGGCTTTGCAGTGTAACGATCGAGTTGAGTTCCCAACCTTCCAGTATCTGGGCGTAGCCCTTCCGGCCGGGAATCGCGTAGGTGAGCGAGAGCATAAAGCGCTGACGAACATCAAAGTCGCTGTTCGCGTATTCAGTTCCCGGATTATGAGCGTTCTGTGGCAGTCCCGATCCGTAACCGAAATCCCAGTTGGCGCTCACATCATCAAGAGCGTGCGACCAGGTGTAGCCAGCGACCATGCTCAAGCCATGGAAGTTTCTGGAGTTGAGGGTCACTTGCAGACCGTTGTAGTTTGACCGGTAGATGTTGCCCATCTGGAAAATGTTTGCGAGATAGGGGAACTTCGTCGCATAGGGCTCCGCCGCCACCTCAGCGGCGGTGTCTACGGCGCAGTTGTTGTAGCCAGTACTGGCGCTAGCCAAACAAGCGGCAAGCGGGGCGCCCACCCATCCCGATCCTACCGGCGGCTGGTTGATGTCGCGAATGCCGGTTAAATTTGAACCGTGGTTGCCAACGTAGGCCATCTCCAAGGTAAGGTTCTGAGTAAACGCGTGCTGCATGCTCAGGGTCCAGTTCGCCACGTAAGGAGTTGTCAGATTGCGGTCGACGCTCATGATGGGGCAGGGACTGGCGTTGCAATCGATGGTGGTGTTGTAAACCGGTGTGTTGTCCCAAGTCACGTTAAACGGGGGATTGTTCAAGAAATTCTTGGTGGTGACATTGCCGGTTTTGATGGTGCCGCCGGGTACGATGCCCGCGGTAGGAACACTGCCCGGGCCAAAGGCGTTGTTGAAGGCGATGAACGACTGCCAGTTCACGCTTTCGTAAACCAGGCCTCCGCCACCGCGGAACACCGTGGTCCCTTTGCCGTTTGTATCCCAGGCAAATCCAAAACGCGGTGCGAAGTTCGTGTGATCTGGATTGTAAAGGCTTGGGATCTGACCAGCGCCGGTTTGCACTTGCACTAATCCGTAGGTCGAGTTCGGATCGAAGTTCCCAAGCAGGTTGTGAGCTTCCTGAAGCACGCTGCTGAACTCGTAGCGGAGCCCAAAGTTCAGAGTCAGATTTCTGGTAGCCCGCCAATCATCCTGGATAAAAGCTCCGTAGGCCCAGTTATGAAGTTGCAGAGTTGGATTTCCCACTTCCAAGCTCGACTTGAAAGGCAAGCCGGCAAAGAAGTCTTCGAGTGGGGTCGAAGCCCCACTCAAGACGCCACCCAGGAACAAGATACTACCGCGGGCATTGCCGTAGGCGGCGTTGGTCACGTCAACACGGTGCAACTCGCCGCCGAACTTGAGGGAGTGTTTGCCTGCGGTGCGGGAAACGTGATCGATGATTTGGATAATGGAGTCGGGTCCTTGGAACTTGGGCCACTTGAACCCGCCCAGAGTCGTGAAATAGCCGCCGAAGCCGATGCGCGGCAGGCCACCCGTGAATGGCCCAGAGAGGCCCGTGTCTATCCCGTAGCTGGAACCGGGGGTGTCGAGATCGCCGGGCAGGGTCGGCTGGTAAAGGCGGTTATAGCCCGCGCGGAGTTCGTTCACCCAACGGGGACTGGGAGTCCAAGCCCAACTTCCACCAACCACTTGGGCGCGGGTGTGAATGTCGGAGCGCCACTTCGATTGCAATTCCGGAAAATCTTCGACGGTCCCGGTGTTGTTGCCGAAGAAGTACATACCACTGATGCGATGGTTCTGGCTCAGGGCGTAATCCACTTTGCCAATCGCATTGTAGACGGTAACGTCGTTGAGGAATCCATTCGGAATGTTGATGTTGGGATTATTGTTAGTGGGAAAACCGGTTCCGTTGCAGGTGACCGTACCGCCTGAAACCGTGCAGCCCGAGACCATCTGGCTGGCATTGCTGATCGTGACTCCCGCTGCAACAGCTGCCGGCGACGTGAGGTCGGTTATCACGTTCGGAATACTGTCCGCGCAGTCGCCGGCCGAGCCAAAGGCGCAGGCCTGGGTTGGCGAGGTCAACGTCATCGGCACCATGGACGGGCTGGTGACGCCGCCATAAGAGTTGCCTACGTCATAGATCTGCCCTTCATACGCGCCAAAAAAAAAGAGCTTGTCTTTGACTATCGGCCCGCCGACGCTGCCGCCATATTGTTCGAGCGTTCTTTGCAGTTTTGGGCTGGGGATGGTGTTGAAGTAGTTTCGTGCGTCAAAGATATCGCCATCGCGGCCAAAAGCAAACGCGGTACCGTGGATGCTATTGGTGCCGGACTTGAGGCCGACGTTCACCACCGCCCCCGGCTTCCACCCGAATTCGGCGGGAGGGAGTTCTTCGACGTTAAACTCCTGAATCGCGTCGATGGGAAGAATAGTTGCCGAATCGCCAGCGATGCCGGCGCCGTTGATAATCGCTTGTCCGGAATAGGGCTCGCTGTTGAAGAGCCCTTCAACGAAATAGGCGTTGTCTTCGGCGCGCAACCCGTTAGTACTGGTCGTGGAAAATCCTCCACCGGGATACCGAATAACCCCGGGACGCAACTGCAGCAGGTTTTCATAGTTGCGCCCGTTCAACGGCAGATCGTTGATCTCCGCGTTGCTCAAAGTACCGCCCAAAGTGGCAGAGGTGGTGTTAACCAGCGGAACCTCGTCGGTAACTACAACCGTCTCAGAAACCTGCCCCGTGGGCAGGGAGATGTCGACGCGTAAATCCTGGGCAACTTCCACGACAATGTTCACGCGCTCGACGGCTTTGAAACCTTTTGCCTCGGCGCGGACTTTGTAAACGCCGGGCTGCAACTCGGGCGCGGCGTAGTCTCCGGAGGCATCGGTCGCAACGGTTCGCGTCGTGCCACGCTGAACATCGATGATGAGCACTGTGGCTCCCGCTACGGCGGCGCCGGATTGATCACTCACGGTGCCGAGGATTCGTCCTGTGGTGGTTTGGGAAAACGCGGGGAGAGAGATGGCAAGGACGACGCAGATGATCGCTAAGACCCGAATGCCGTTCAACGGAGAACGCATTGCAGCCTCCAAGTAGTTGGTTGACACTTTTCCTGGCTGGGCAGTTGCTACGAGCAAAATCAATTTATGTGCAAGCAAGTGCGTTGGAAGATATACCTTGACGCGGGCTACCCGTCAAGTAGTATTGTGGTCCGACCACAAGACAGCTGGCCGACGCCACCGCTGGCCCTGGGTGCAAGACTTAGAAGACGGCCCGCCTTATTATTGATTTAAGAGGAACTCATACTATGGCAATCGCGACCATCAATCCGGCGACGGGCGAAGTCTTGAAGACTTTCGAGCCTCTTACCGGAGCACAAATTGAACAGAAGTTGCAACTGGCGGCGGCGGCATTCCGAGATCATCGGCGAACGTCGTTCGCCGAACGCGCGGGCAAGATGATGCGTGCGGCTGAGATTCTGGAAAAAGAAAAAGACGAATGCGCGCATCTGATGACGCTCGAAATGGGCAAGCCTCTGAAAGCTGCCGTGGGCGAGGCGCTGAAGTGCGCGACCGGATGCCGATACTATGCGGAACATGCCGAGAAATTTCTGGGCGACGAGATGGTCGAAACCGGGGCGAAGCGCAGTTTCATCCGCTACTTGCCGATCGGCCCGATTCTCGCTATCATGCCGTGGAATTTTCCCTTCTGGCAGGTGTTTCGTTTCGCCGCGCCAGCGCTGATGGCGGGCAATGTCGGCTTGCTGAAGCATGCTTCAAATGTTCCCCAGTGCGCGTTGAAGATTGAGGACATCTTGCGCCGCGCCGGTTTTGCCGAAGGCGTGTTCCAGACGCTGCTGATCGGCTCGGGTCCAGTCGACGGAATCCTGAACGATTCCCGCGTGGTGGCCGCGACGTTGACGGGCAGTGAGCAGGCGGGGATTCAAGTCGGCGTGTCTGCTGCCAAACGCATCAAGAAAGTTGTGCTGGAGTTGGGCGGCAGCGATCCCTTTATTGTGATGCCGAGCGCCGATCTGGACGCGGCGGTTGCGACCGCGGTCGACGCCCGCGTTCAGAATAACGGACAGTCATGCATTGCGGCCAAGCGCTTTATCGTGTCGGAAAAAATTGCCGCTGAGTTCGAGCGCAAATTTGTCCAACGCATGCAGGACCTGCGCGTGGGCGATCCGTTTGCAGAGAGCACGCAACTAGGTCCCCTGGCCAGCGCGGACGCGGTGACTTCTCTCGACGCCGACGTGAAAAAAACCGTGGCCGCGGGTGCGCGGGTGCTAACGGGCGGCCATCCCCTCGACCGTCCCGGCAACTTTTATGCGCCCACAGTGCTGACCGACATACCGAAAGATTCTCCTGCCTATAAAGAAGAATTCTTTGGCCCGGTCGCGTCTTTGTTCCGCGCGAAGGATGTGGATCAGGCCATTCAAATCGCGAACGACAGCCGCTTCGGGCTGGGCGCAAGCGCCTGGACCAACGATCCGGTGGAAACTGAGAGATTTATCAACGAACTCGATGCGGGCATGGTTTTTCTGAACAAGATGGTGGCTTCCGATCCGCGGCTGCCCTTCGGTGGGGTGAAGTACTCCGGCCACGGACGCGAGCTCGCCATGCAGGGTATCCGGGAGTTTGTGAACATCAAGACGGTGTGGATGCAGTAGGGCGGTAAGGCGACCATCATGGTATATTGGTTGGACCATTATACCTTTATGAATAATCGAGTCGCCGGACTGAGAGGCGTTATGACAAGTGATCTGGTCGATCCTCCGGCCGAAAAGCCGGTGTACCGGGCCGTGAAAACATCACGGCTGTACGAACAGATTGTGCAGCAAGTCGAAGACTCCATTCTCAAAGGTCAACTCAAGCCCGGCGACCAGTTGCCGGCCGAGCGCGATCTGGCCCAGCGCTTTGGGGTGAGCCGCACCGCAGTGCGTGAAGCGGTGAAGACTCTGCGGGAGAAGGGCCTGGTAGAAGCCTATTCCGGACGCGGCACATTCGTGACGAACGGGACATCCCAATCGATGCGGCAATCGCTGGATCTGATGATCCGCATCAATCCGCAGGAAGGCTTGGTGAATCTGGCCGAGTTGCGACTGATTCTGGAGCCGGAGATTGCGGGTTTGGCCGCGCGGCGAATTGAGGAACAACTGGTGACCACGATGCGGGAAGCAGTGGCCGTAATGGATCGCAACCTGCGCGACCCCGACGCCTATGTGGAAGCGGACCTCGATTTCCATCTAGCGCTAGCCGAGGCGGCGGGAAACCCGCTGATTTTGTCGCTGCTGGATTCGATAGTCGGTCTTTTGCGGGAGCAGCGCAGCCGCATTTTCAATGTCGACGGCGGGCCGGAGCGCGGGCAGTTCCATCACAAGCGAATTTTGGCGGCCATCGAGCAGCGCGATCCGGAGGCGGCCCGGGACGCAATGCGCGCCCATCTGAAACAGGTGCTGGCGGATTCGTCTTCGCTGGGGAAAAAGTAGTTCGCAGACTGCAAACGCGAAAGGGAAATTGTTGTATGGCCAAACTGGGATTCATCGGTCTGGGTGTGATGGGCGGCAACATGGTCGCGCGCCTGCTCGAAAAAGGGCACACCGTGACTGGCTACAATCGCACGCGCTCGAAGGCGCAGTGGTTGATCGACAAGGGCATGAAGTTCGCGGATTCTCCGAAGGCCGTGGCGGCCGCTTCGGATGTGACGTTCACCATGGTGACGAACGCAGTCGCGCTCGGAGCAGTGACGGACGGTGCAGACGGACTGCTTGCCGGGATCGGCGCTGGCAAATTTCACATCGACATGAGCACGGTGAGTCCGGACGTGAGCCGGGCGCTGGCGGCGAAGGTCCGCGAGAAGGGCGCGGACATGGTGGACGCTCCAGTTTCGGGAAGCGTGATTACGCTACAGCAAGGCAAGTTGTCAGTGATGGTGGGAGGGCGCAAAGAGACTTTCGAGCGCTTGAAACCGCTGCTGCTGGATATCGGGCCGAAGGTGACTCACGTCGGCGACAACGGCGTGGCGCTGTCGATGAAAATCGCGTTGAACCTGCAACTGGCGGTGCAGATGCTGGCTTTTTCCGAAGGAGTGCTGCTGGCGGAGAAAAGTGGGATTGCGCGCGAAGTCGCGGTTGATGTGATGGTGCACAGCGCGATCGCGTCGCCCATGATTCAGTATCGCGGCCCTTTCGTATTGCAGCAACCGGAAGAGGCGTGGTTCGACGTCAACATGATGCAGAAGGACATGTTGCTGGCGATGGAGATGGGCCGTAAGTTGAATGTGCCTCTTCCTACGACAGCAATCAGCAATGAGTTTCTGACTGCGGCACGCGGCATGGGGTGGGAGAAGCTGGATTTTGCCGTCGTGTTCGACGTTCTGGCGCGCATGTCGGGAGTTGAAAAATGACGACTGCCTTACAGCCGAAGGTCGTGTCAGAACAGGTGGATTTGTGGTTGCGGATGTATCGGCAGATGGTCGCCATCCGCCAATTTGAAGCACAGGTCAACGAACTTTACACGCGGGCGTTAATGCCGGGCCTGGCGCATCTTTACATCGGTGAGGAGGCGGTCGCGGTGGGCGTGTGTGAAGCGCTCGAACGCACCGACTACATCACCAGCACGCATCGCGGCCATGGACATTGTTTGGCGAAGGGCGCCTCCCCCGATCGAATGTTCGCCGAACTGCTGGGGAAAGAGGCCGGGTACTGCAAGGGCAAAGGTGGCTCGATGCACATTGCAGACCCGGCCACTGGCAACCTGGGAGCGAACGCGATCGTCTGCGGCAGCGCCGGAATTGCTACTGGAGCCGCGTTTTCGGCTAAGTTTCTCGGTAACGCCCGGGTGTCAGTGTGCTTTTTCGGAGAAGGCGCACTCGGCCAGGGCGTGCTGTATGAAGAGATGAACCTTGCCCAGCTATTCAAGCTTCCGGTGATTTATGTTTGCGAGAACAATCTCTACACGGAGTACACGCACTATTCAGAAACTACGGCGGGAGACATCCTGACGCGGGCGACTGCGTTCGGATTGGAAGCGGCAAGCGTAGACGGACAGGACGTGCGTGCTGTTTATGGCATCGCCCAGCGGTTCGTCGAGCGTGCGCGTCGCGGTGACGGTCCCGCGTTCCTGCTCTGCAATACCTATCGCTACCACGGGCATCATGTCGGAGACATCAACCGCGAGTATTACCGCTCCAAGCTGGAAGAAGAAAAATGGAAGACGGAGCGAGACCCGATCACGAATCTCGGAGGATGGCTGGTGGAGCGGAATCTGGCAGATGTATCGACACTCGCTCAGGTACATGCCGAACTTGAAGCTGAGATGAAGAAGGCCGTCGATTTCGCCGTGGCGGCACCGTATCCGAACGCCGATGAAGTGGCAGAGGACGTCTATGCCTGAGGCCCTTCCTCATGCACACAACGGTCGCGAACTGACATTTGCACAAGCCATTCGCGAGGCACTGGCGGAGGAGATGCGCCGCGATGCGACGGTCTTCATTCTGGGCGAGGACGTTGCCGAGGCGGGAACTCCTTTTAAAGTTCTTTCCGGCCTTCTGGAAGAATTCGGCAAGGAGCGCGTGGTCGATACGCCGATTTCCGAAGCGGGCTTCACCGGGCTGGCGGTGGGTGCGGCCATGACGGGGCTGCGTCCGGTAGTCGATATCATGTTTGGCGACTTCATCACCTTGACCATGGACCAGATGGTCAACCAGGCCGCCAAGGTCCATTACATGTCGGGCGGAAAGTGGAAAGTGCCGATGGTGATGCGCACGACGATGGGAGCGACCCGCCGCTCGGCGGCGCAGCATTCGCAGTCGCTGCATGCATGGTTCTGCCACGTTCCGGGGTTGAAGGTGGTTTTGCCCTCGACGCCTTACGACGCCAAGGGATTGTTAAAAGCGGCGATTCGCGACGAGAATCCCGTCGTCTTCTTCGAAGACAAGATGATGTACAAGCTTAAGGGCTCGGTGCCCGAAGGCGACTACACGGTTCCGTTAGGTGTCGCGGATGTGAAACGGGTCGGCGAGGACATCACTCTGGTTGCCACCAGCAGCATGGTACAGGTGGCGCTGGGCGCGGCAACGATGCTCGAAGAAATTGGCATCAGCGCCGAAGTGGTCGATCCGCGCACCATGTGGCCGCTCGATGAGAAGACTCTGATCGAATCGGCAAAGAAAACTTCGCGCGCGATTATTCTTGACGAAGGGTACGAACGCTATGGCGTCACCGCTGAACTTGCGTCGGTGATCGCCACGGGCGCATTCTACGATCTGGATGCTCCAGTCAAACGCATGGGCGCGATGCATGTTCCGATTCCGTTCTCGCCGCCTTTGGAAGATGTAACCGTGCCGACCGAACAAACTGTGTTTGAGGCTGCGAAGTCGATGTGCAAGCCGTCATAGTTATGAAACGACGTTATGAAGCAAGGTTATGAAACACGTTATGAAGCAACCTTATGAAGCAACTTGAAAGCGAACAGGACTTGGCTGAAATGTTGTCCGCGGGGTATGCTGCGCTATTTCTGTTCGTAGATTGGTCCGATTACGCTCGCCGCGGACGAGAGGTCTTCCAAGCAGCCGCAACCAACTTCGCCGCCAGATCATCCGATCGATCGGTCTCGTGGTGGATTTTCGATCTCAGCTCGATAAGTTCGCCGGTTAGCGAGGTTCTCCATCGATGGCTCGCATTGCAAACGCGGAGAACCGAGATCCGCGTGTTTCCAAACATCGCCACCGGTAATGGCTCGGTCGTATGGATCAAGGACGGGCAGATTGTTGGATTTGAGGCAAATGCTCAACTCTCGGGACACGATGCCTTAGCGCACCGCACCGAGAAGGTATTTAGCTAAGCGCAAACGGAGAAGCAGGAGGCAACTCATGGCTCTACCCACATACGGAACAATGGCTGTCGATTGGGAGAACCGCGTCGACTTTGACCGCCTGCGCCGCGAGCGCTTGGCGCGCGCCAAGGATCTTCTACAGAAGTCAGAGATGGGCTCGCTCCTCTGCTTCGACATGAACAATGTCCGCTACCTGACCGCGACCCACATCGGCACCTGGGCGCAGGATAAGGCGAATCGGTTCACGCTGCTTCCGCAAAATGACGAGCCCATCTTGTGGGATTTCGGATCGGCCGCCAAACACCACCAACTGCATTGTCCGTGGCTCGGAGAGCGGTCGCGCGCCGGAATCTCTATGCTGCGCGGCGCCATGACTCCCGAGATGGGACGCGCCGAAGATGTGGCCAAGAAGATTCGCATCGAACTCGAAATGCGCGGCCTGCATAAAGAGCCAGTAGGCATCGACATTATCGAATTGCCGGTCCTGTTCGCGTTGCAGAAAGAAGGCATCAAAGTAGTCGATGGCCAGGCGCTGATGTCGGAAGCGCGCCTGATCAAGACGCGCGACGAGATCACGTTGCTGAACACGTCCGCCATGATGGTTGACGCCGCGTACGACGAACTTTATCGCGCCATGAAGCCAGGAATGAGCGAGAACCAGGCGGTGGGCCTGGTCAGCAAGGTGCTCTACGATCTCGGCTCCGAATATGTCGAAGCAGTGAATGCAATCTCAGGAGAACGGTGCAATCCGCATCCGCATGTTTTTTCGGATCGCGTGCTGCGTCCGGGAGATCCGGTGTATTACGACATTCTCCACTCCTACATGGGATACCGCACTTGCTACTACCGCTGTTTCACGATTGGATATGCGTCGCACGCGATGAACGACGCGTATAAGCGGTGCCGCGAATATCTCGATGCCGCGATTGAACTGGTGCGTCCGGGGCGTACCACGGCCGAGATCGCGGCGGTGTGGCCGAAAGCACAGGAATTCGGTTTCCCGAACGAGGAAGCGTGCTTTGCTCTGCAGTACGGTCACGGGATCGGCTTGGCCATCTGGGAGAAACCTGTGATCAGTCGCCTTGTGTCGCTCGATCATCCCTGCGAAATCAAGCCGGGCATGGTGTTCGCGCTGGAAACTTTCTGGCCGTCGACAGATGGTTGGAGCGCAGCGCGCATCGAAGAAGAAATCGTGGTTACCGAAACCGGACACGAAGTGATCACGCGCTTCCCTGCCGAGGAGTTGCTGGTTGCGGGACGACATTATTTCACGGTGGATGGTCCGCTTCCAGCAATCCGGGAAACCGAATCGCAGCCGAGTACACGGGTGCGCGAGATGATCGAAGCAAGCGCACGGCAGGAACGGGTCGTCGTCGGAGACTGAGAAATATTCTGGTAGAGACGTGGCTGGCCGCGTTTAAGGCCAACCACAGCTCACGAGGTCCATCACCGCGCATAAAGGGTGCCGGCAGTCTGAGACGAAGCAAGCCCCGTCTCTACGAAAATTTCTGAATGGTTCTCTGACGATGGCGATCAGTGTCGTTATGCCCGCGCTTGAAATGGCTCAGGAAACTGGCAAGCTGATTTCATGGCTTAAAAAAGAGGGTGACCCGGTCGCGAAAGGCGAGCCGCTGCTGGAGATTGAAACTGATAAAGCAGTGATGGAAATCGAATCGCCGGGCGATGGCGTTCTTGCAGGCGTCAAGATTCAGGCTGGAACCGAAGTGCCGGTGGGCCGGACTATTGCCTGGATCGTCAGTCCAGGAGAAATTCCTCCGGCGGAAGAGGTCGCGGCCACATCAGGGAGAAAGACCACCGCCGCCGCTGCTCCGTCTGTATCGGGAACTCCAGCTGTGACCGTAGCGCAGGTGTCAACTCAGTCCGTCAAGATTTCTCCCAAGGCGCGACGGCTTGCCAGCGAACGCGGCGTCAATCTTGCCCATGTGCGCGGATCAGGCGCAGGCGGAGAAATTCTCGCTTTGGATGTGCTCGCTGCTGCGGAATCGAAGCCTGCTGCATCGTCGGTTGAGATTGACAGCGGCAGCGCGATCTCACGCCTGATGGCGGAACGCACTACAAAGAGCTGGACAACCGTTCCTCATTTTTTCGTCGTTTGCGAAGTGGACGCCGGCGCACTCAACAAGGCCCGGCAACAGCTCGGGGCCCAAATTGAAAGATCCCGTAATGTGAAACTCACGCACACCGATCTGCTGGTGGCGCTGGGGGCGCGCGTGCTCCAGAAGCACCCACGGATGAACGCGAGCTGGAGCGGGACGGCCGCTCGCAACAATGCCGAGATCAATATTGGAATCGCGATGGCAGTGGATGATGGAGTGGTCGCACCGGTAATTCGCAACGCCGACAAAGTCGACTTCGGCGAGATTGCGGTGCAGCGGCGAGATCTGGCGGAGCGAGCGCGGAGTGGCAAACTGCGGCCTGCCGATCTTGCGGGCGGCACTTTCACCATCAGTAATCTCGGCATGTTCGGAGTCGATGCCTTTACTGCGATCATCATTCCGCCGCAAGCCGCGATTTTGGCGGTCGGAAGGATCGGGGACCGAGTCGTTGCGGTGGAGGGGCTTCCGGGCGTTCGTCCCATGATGACCTTGACGCTTTCGAGCGATCACCGCGTAGTGGATGGCGCTAGGGCAGCGGCGTTTCTGCAGGACCTGGCCGAAGCCATCGGGAATCCGGAGCAATATTTCGGCGAAGCCAGGGCTGGCGATTAGTGCGTGTGGCGCCTGCCAGTTCCGCAGTTAGGAAGGACGCGCCGATTGCAGCCATTCTTCCCTCGTTGCAAGTAAAGTTCCCGCAGCGCATCCTTTCAGTGCTTCTGTTGTTAGCGATGATGGCTGCCCTCTCATTCTCATTGCCAGCAGTGGCGCAGGGCGGACCACCCTTCATCACCAACGACCCCGGCACTCCCGGCGATGCCAATTGGGAGATCAACATCATGACTTACTCCGAGCGCCATCCCGCCGCGCGCATCTTCAATGCACCGCTTCTGGACTTGAATTATGGCGTCGGCTCCCGAATTCAGCTCACGTACGAGGTGCCTTACCTGGTAGTAGGTACCGACGGCGGGCCGACTCGCAGCGGCCTGGGCAAATCGCTGCCGGGCGTGAAGTGGCGCTTCTATGACAGCGATGAAAAAAAACTCTCGGTCTCGATCTTTCCTCAGCTCGAGTTTAACAATCCCGATGCTTCGTTGCAGCGCGGACTCGTCAGCTACAACACCAGGTTCTATCTTCCAGTCGAAGTCTCCAAGGAGGTTGGGCCGATTCAACTCAATCCCGAAGCAGGCTACATATTCTCCGGCGGAAAGGGCGCGGGGTGGTTCACTGGCTTGGTCGTCCTCCGTGAAATCAATAAGCGAATGGAAGTAGCCGCCGAATTTTATAACAGCGCCAACACCGATGGCACCAACCGCTGGAACACCTACGACGGCGGAGGCCGCTACAAACTGGGAGAACACTTCATCCTACTGTTTATGGCGGGGCGCAGCTTCGCCCGACCTTCGAGCACTCAACCACAACTGTTCGGCTATGTGGGCATGCAATTCCTTTTTTCCATGAAGCACAAAAAGGAAATCCCGCCCGAGCCCCATCCACCAGAAGCAAACTGATTGAAAACAAGCGTGATGTTAAGCATGAGGTTTTTCTTCTTGACACGCGTGAACCATGTGCGCTAAGTTAACGACGTTAAGTTACCACTGTTAACTTAGAGACTATCGTTATGGGTGTCAAGGAAAGACGAGAGCGCGAGAAGTCGGAGACGCGCGACAAGATCCTCGATGCAGCCCGTGAGCTGTTTGTGACCGAGGGCTACGAAGGTGTCTCCATGCGCCGGGTGGCGGAGAAAATCGAATACTCGCCCACCGCCATCTACGTTCACTTTGCCGATAAGCAGCAGCTCTTCCACGAACTCTGTCACCAGGACTATGCCCGTCTGGCCGAGGTTTTTCAGAGTTCGGCAATGTCATCCGACCCAATGGAGCGGCTCAAGCAGATCGGGCGGACTTACGTCGAGTTTGGAATCCACTATCCCAACCACTACCGGTTCATGTTCATGACACCGCATCCTCCGATTGAGCCGGACGAGGAAGCGTGCGAAGAGATTGGAAATCCGGAACTTGATGCGTACGCGTTTCTCAAGTGGGCGGTGCAACAAGCGATCAGTGCTGGACGTCTGCGGGAGGAACTGACGGATGTGGAACTGGTTTCGCAGACGCTGTGGGCGGCGGTGCATGGCGTGATCTCGCTGAACATCGCCAAGAGTGAGGACCCGTGGGTAGATTGGCGTCCGGTCGAGGAGCGCGCCGAGACGATGCTTGACGTGACGATGCGCGGGCTGCTGCGCGAGGTGAAATAGCCATGCCTCCTCTGGCGCAACGAAATCTGTTTCACGACAAGGTGCGACTCAGCGTTACGCTCACCGGAATTGTTTTTGCGGTTGTGCTGATTGTGGTCGAGCTGGGATTGTTTGTCGGGTTCACGGTGACCACGTCAGGGCTAATCGACCACTCGGGCGCCGACTTGTGGATCACGTCGAAGAACGTGCCGTACGTGGAGCAAGGAGTCGCTTTCAGCGAGCGCAAGCTGAATCAAGTTCGAGCGGTGCCTGGCGTTGCCGATGCGCAGAAGGTTATCGCCCACTGGGCGCAGTGGAAGCGCCACGATGGCGGCGAAGAATCGGTGCAGATTGTCGGGTTTAATGTTAACGACGCGATGGAGCGGCCGTGGAACCTCGTCGAGGGAAGAGTGGAGGATTTGAAATCTCCGGACGCGATCATTCTGGACGAACTGTACAAGAAAAAGCTGGGCGTGACAGGGATCGGCGAGGTGTTTGAAATTGCAGGCCATCGGGCGCGCGTGGTGGGATTTACGCGTGGAATCCGGTCGTTCACGACTTCTCCGTATGTGTTCACGACCTTCAAGAACGCGCAGAACTATACGAAATTGGGTGAGGATCAGACCTATTTCATTTTGGCGAAATTGGCCCCAGGCGCGAATGTCGAGCAGGTGCGGCGGGAGCTTCTTGATCGCGTCAATAATGTCGAAGTCTTTACGTCGGCTGAGTTCAGCCACATGACGCGTTTCTACTGGATGTTCACGACGGGCGCGGGCGTCGCCGTGCTGATTGCGGCGGTGCTGGGACTGGTAGTGGGATTCGTGGTCGTCGCGCAGACGATCTACGCCACCACCATGGATCATGTGCGCGAGTTTGGAACGTTGAAGGCGATGGGCGCGCCCAACAGCTACGTCTACAAAGTCATCATGAAGCAGGCCGCCATCAGCGCGGTAATCGGCTATGTGCTGGGGATGATTGTCAGCGTGTTCGTGGTGCGCGGCAGTCAGGCTGGTGGCGCAGCCATCCTGATGCCCATGCCGATGGCGGTGGGAATGTTTTTTCTGACGCTGGCAATGTGTGTAGGAGCAGCGCTGGTTTCGATCAACAAAGTGACGCACATCGATCCGGCCATAGTATTCAAAGCGTAACCGGAGTTTCTGAGCAATCCGAGCAAGAGGAAGGGTGAGGTAAACAACCAGATGCAACCGGCAATCGCAGTTCGCGAGCTCACCAAAACGTATGCCGAGGGCAGCACCGGAACCTTGGCTTTGCGGGGAGTCAACCTCGATGTCCACGCGGGAGAGTTGCTTATGTTGATGGGGCCGTCGGGAAGCGGCAAGACGACGCTTCTGTCGATAATGGGGTGCATTTTGACGGCGAGTTCGGGAAGCGTGCAGATTGCGGGAAAGGAAATAACTCAGATGCGGGAAAAACAGTTGCCCGCCATCCGCCTGGAGCACATTGGGTTTGTGTTCCAGGGCTTCAATCTTTTCCCCACGTTAACCGCCAGCGAGAACGTGGAGCTGATGCTCGACCTAAAAGGAGTAGCGGCGAGGCCGGCAAAAAAACGGGCCACAGCATTACTGGATCAGGTGGGCCTCGGCGACAAGCGCGGCAGCTTTCCCGCGGATCTAAGCGGAGGACAGAAGCAGCGGGTTGCCATTGCGCGTGCACTCGCCGGAGATCCAGAAATTATCTTGGCCGATGAACCAACCGCGGCGCTCGACTCGCACACCGGCAAGAACGTGATGGAAATGATGAGCGAACTGGCGCACAAGCGAAACCGCGCGGTGGTGATCGTGACGCACGATTCGCGGGTGCTCAGTTTTGCCGATCGTGTGGTGAAGATCGAGGACGGAGTCATTGCCGGCGCGGAGTCAGCGGTACCAGAGCCGGTTCCCGCCGGAATACTGCCGCACAATTTCCTGCAACCAGCGGCGAACCCGGCTTAGACAGGGCGGTACGGAAACGAAGTCGCAACTAAATTTAGGGAGTCGCGGTAATGACGGAAAACATTTTTCGTGGGAGCTTCGTAAAAACAAAGATAAAGAACAGAATGGCTGTGCTCATCGCCGTGGCTGCGTTCCTGTTGACGATATCATTATTGTTCGCAACCCGACGTGCTCACGAAAATGCCGCGGTCGCACCGGAAGCGTTGGCCACTCAGGAGCCAAGTCTGATTGCCGGTCCCGGACGGGTGGAACCGTACTCGGAGGACATCAAAATCGGTTCGGAGCTGAGCGGACGGCTGAAATCTGTTCTCGTCGAAGAAGGAGACGCGATTCGTCGCGGCCAGGTGCTCGCCGAGCTTGAGAATGCCGACTACCGCGCCGAAGTCGAATCGGCAAGAGCGAGTGTGGTGGCTAAGGAAGCGGCCCTGCGCAAGGTGATCAACGGCGCCCGGCATCAGGAACGCGACGAGGCGTGGTCTTCGGTGAACGAGGCGCGAGCGGTGATGGAGAACGCGCAATCGGAATGGCGCCGGCGCCAGCAACTCTTCGCCGCCGGCGTGGTTTCACGCGAGGAGTTGGAACGTTATGCGCGCGAGGCGGATGTCGCCGCGGCGCGTTATAAATCCGCGGTCGAGCAACACTCTCTGGTTGACGATCATGCGCGCGAAGAGGACCGCTCACTCGCCGAAGCTGACCTGCAGATAGCGAAATCGCAAGTGGAAGAAGCGCAAGCGCGCTACGAAAAGACTTTCATCCGCTCGCCGATCGATGGCAGTGTGCTGCGCAAGCATCATCGCAGCGGCGAGAGTGTCTCGAATTCGTCGACCGTTCCCGATCCCATCCTGACCGTCGGAGACCGGAAAACGCTGCGCGTCCGCATGGATGTTGACGAATCCGATGTGGGCAAAGTGCGGATCGGGCAAAAGGCCTACGTAACTGCCGACGCCTTTGGGAAGCAGAAATTCTGGGGACGGGTGGTGCGGGTGGGCCAGCAACTGGGCCCGAAGAACGTCCGCACCGATGAACCAGCGGAGCGAGTGGATACCAAGATCCTCGAGACGCTAGTTGAACTCGATCCCAGTGCGCAGCTTCCGGACGGGTTGCGCGTGGATGCGTTCATTCTCCCCGATGGCAGTGAAGAGGCCAAGGCACAGCTCGGGCGCTTCTAACCCCGTCCGAAATAGCAACGGCGCGAGAAAGTTATTGCGGCAAGATCTCTTTCAACGCCCATTCAATCCTGTCCACCTCTTCGCGGATGAGCCGGATCGACTGCTGGTTTTTTACCGGGTGGGCCAAGGGAGTGATGCCTTCCACCGCTCCGCGGATTTGATGATTGCGCGCCCAAATGAAGTTAAGCCGAGCGCGCCTCTGCTTGCGATTGCGGTAAACATCGCCGACAAAGCGGATGGCGAGCCAGGCAAAAACCAAACCGAAAAAAGTCTCGATCGGGAGACGATCCCTTGCGCCGTCAAACTCGGAAAATAAAACGCGGTAGACCGCTTCTCCCATTCCGAGTGCGGCAAACAACACAGTTACCCCGAAGAAATAAACTTTCAAGCGTTCCATCGGTTGAAAGCGCAGGGAGTCTTCGCTCCCGTCGTGTTTCCGCAAAAACTTCGTCGCCATACTTACTCCAAGTGGTCGGTCACTGATCCCGGACTCTCGCCAGCGGGACAGTGCGAATTTTCTGAAATGATAACTTGAAATTGCAAATCGTGGAGCCATTTTTCTTCAGCCTGGATTGAGCCCGCGATTTTTGCGGCGTGCTGCTTTCCTCAGAGTCATATTCTTCGGCAGTCGGGGTCCTGGAGTGACAGGCTCAGACCGCAAAAATTTGCAGCCAAACCGGGTTGCGCCTGATGCGGAGCGGGTTTAGCAAGCTCGCAACCGCATTTTGCCGCTATTAAATTGATTTAATATGGTAATCTCTTTCACGCAAGGAGAGATAAGGAGAGATTATGCTGCTTGCCAGCTCCCGCCTCTCGACCCGCTTTCGACTCGTTCCAGCCGCTGGCATCTTACTTGCGCTGCTGGTGTGCACTCGCCCGGCTGCGGCGCAGTCTGCCTACGTGCGCGTCAATCAGGTTGGCTACGAAGCCAGCAAGACGCCTTTTCATGCTTATCTGATGTCAACATCGCCGGTGAGCGGAGTCCAATTCAAGGTGGTCAACTCCAAGGGCGTGACTGCGTTTTCGGGACACGCCGGCGCTCTGCTGGGCACGTGGAGCCATAGCAAGACAGTGGCTTATGACGTGTACGCGCTGGACTTCAATGTTTCAGGAGGCGATCTCTACACAATAACTGTATCGGGAACGGTGGCGCCGGTTTCGCCACGCTTTGCGGTGGATAGCGCAGAGAGGCTTTATTCTGGCTTACTCTTGAACACTTTGTTTTTCTACGAAACCGAACGCGATGGCGAGAACTTTATCCCTAATGCGCTGCGCACAGCACCCGGACACCTGAAGGACAAAAATGCGCGTGTTGACGAGACGCCTCCGCTCGACAGCAACGACTTTATCGATAACGTGCCGCCGACGCCGCCGCTGGAATCGGCGCAACTCCCGAACATTGACGCCGACGGCGGTTGGTGGGACGCCGGCGACTACATGAAATATGTAGAAACAGTCAGCTATGCCGAAGCGCTGATACAAATCGGAGTGCGCGACTTTCCTAACCAAATGGGCGCGCAGGCTCCAGTGAACCCTCCCGCACCGCCAGGATCTTTATCTTATGCGGGCAGCAGCGGTCCGGGAGCGCCTGCGTCCTCCGACTTCACCGGCGAGGCAAAGTTTGGGATCAAGTGGCTGATGAAGATGTGGGACGACAAAACGCAAACCCTCTACTACCAGGTCGACAATAGTCAAGACTGGGATTATTACGGCGAAGGCGATCCTGCGTCAGCCACGGGTAATTGCGGGGGCACGTACCAGACACCTTACTGCCTGATCACCGAGTACGACATCTGGACTCTGCCTCAGGCGGCCGACAATTTCGAGCAACCCGGAGACCCTCGACCTTGCGATCCGTACACAACATTCTTCATCTGCCATCGAGCGGTGTTTGTGGCAGGCCCGGCAGGATCGCCAATCAGTCCCAATCTGGCGGGGCGCTTGGCCGGGGACTTTGCGCTGTGTTACCAGCTCAACCGCAGCGGTGACACCGCTCTCGCGCATCAGTGCCTCAAGAATGCGGAGGACATTTTTGCGCTCGCGAATACCTCGTATCCCGACCCTGCGCCGACGGTTGGTTCGGGCACGTGCGCGAATTGCCTGCTGACCATTACTCCATTTGACGGTTATCCCGAAAATGTTTGGGAAGATGACATGGAGCTGGGCGCAACCGAGCTTTATTTTGCGCTGCAATCGGCGGCGGAAGCTCGAGACATTCCTCCCGATCTGCCGCACACCGATCCCATGGACTATCTTTGCCAGGCGGCGCAATTTGCCAAGGGTTACATCACGAACATCTACGATCCCGGCTATACAGACACGCTAAACCTGTACGACGTAAGCGGCCTCGCGCATTTCGAGTTGTACCGGGCGCTCGAAATGGCGGGGAATCCGAGCGGCCTTGCAGTTTTGCAAGAGAGCATTCGCAAACAATTGCTGCGGCAAGTTGGCGACGCGATCACGCAAGCCGGCAACGATCCCTGGGGCTTCGGCTATCAGTGGAGCTATGGCGATACGACTTCGCATGGCGCTGGTCTGTCGGTGATGGCGAATGAAGCGTATTACCTGACTCAGAACAAGAAGTACGACACCTATGCGCAGAGATGGCTAGCCAACATTTTAGGCGCGAACTCCTGGGGTTCGTCGTTCATTGTGGGCGACGGTAGCACCTTTCCGAATTGCATCCAGCACCAGGTGGCGAATCTGGCGGGCGCGCTGGATGGGACTTCCGGAGGCACGCCGGTGCTTTGGGGCGCGGCGACCGAGGGTCCAGCCGGCTATGCTACGTCGGGCGTGCTCGAGGGCATGATCCTATGCCCGGCAAACGGTGCAGATCCTTTCAAGCAATTCAATGGAAACGCTGGCGCTTTTGATGCCTCGCAGCGGGCTGTGTATCGGGACAACATGCAGTCCTACAGCACCACCGAGCCGGGGATCGATCTCACTGCGACATCGTTCCTGATGTGGTCGTGGAGATTGGCGAAGCAGCCAGCCTTTTGAGACAACTCCAAGGCTTCGCAAGAATCGTTTTAATGCGGGCGTTTTTTGTTGACAGAATCTCTCTTCCATATAGAATTCGGTTTGATTTTGCGGAACTGCGGCGGGGTAGCAATACTCCGCGACCCGCAAGTGGCCTTCCCCCAAGCCCCCGTTATCTCCGCAGGATAATGGGGTTTTGATTTGAGAACGCGAATGAGGCTTTGTGTCCAACCCGCCTGCTGACGCCCCTCGCCTGCGGCGCTCGCTCACTCTTTGGGACCTCATTCTCTACGGCATCATCGTGATTCAACCCACTGCGCCCATGCCGGCATACGGCGTCTTCAGCAACGCCGGCCAAGGCCATGTGGTCACTTCCATTTTGATCGCGATGGTTGCGATGGTTTTCACGGCCATGAGCTACGGCCGCATGGCGCGCGTGTACCCCAGCGCCGGGTCGGCTTATACGTATGTGGGCCGCGAACTGCACCCCTCGCTCGGCTATGTCACGGGATGGAGCATGACCATGGATTACATTCTCAATCCGTTGATCTGCACCATCTGGTCAGCCAAGGCGATGGCCGACCTATTGAGTGGGACCCGGTACCAGATCCCTTATCCGGGTCTGATTTGGCCGCTGTTCTTTGCTGGATTGTTTACCGCGCTCAATCTGCGTGGCGTACAGACCTCGGCGCGCATCAACAAGACCCTCTGCGCCATTATGGGCGCCGTCATCCTGGCGTTCTTCTGGTACACCGTGCGATACATATTTCATCTGCCGCAATTTCCGGAAGCCTATTTTCTTCGCCCGTTCTATAACCCCCAGACCTTCACCGTGAACCGCGTGTTTCATGGCACATCGGTTGCCGTGCTCACTTACATCGGCTTCGACGGCATTTCCACATTGTCAGAAGAAGTTGAAAATCCCAAGCGCAACATCTTTCTGGCGACGGTACTAGTGTGCGTAATTACAGGATTTTTAGCTGCGGCCGAGGTCTATGGCGCTCAATTGTTGAGCTTGCAGCGCTTTGGCCGCGACTTCGGTAT
This sequence comes from uncultured Acidobacteriaceae bacterium, assembly GCA_963785265.1. Lineage (GTDB taxonomy): Bacteria > Acidobacteriota > Terriglobia > Terriglobales > Acidobacteriaceae > Acidiflorens. Next base: position 108,990 of record CAWAUN010000004.1, read on the forward strand.
TTTTCAGCAATTTGGAGATGAGAACGTATTCAGCCACGTGGCTGGCATCGCGGGCGGCGTTCTCATGACCAAGGTCATCAGTGTCACGCTGCTGATCGCCACCATCGGTTCCGGGATGGGCTCGCAATTGGGCGCGGCGCGCCTGCTGTACGGCATGGGACGCAGCGGCGCTATTCCGAAAAAGTTCTTTGGAGCGATTCATCCTAAAACTCGCATACCCGCCAACAACGTGATTTTCGTGGGCGTGATTGCACTGATTGGAGCCTTCCTCATCACCTATGACAATGGCGCGGAGCTGCTCAACTTCGGTGCGTTGATCGCATTCATGGGAGTCAATCTGGCAGCGCTGACCCACTACTATATCCGGGGCAACGACCGGACGATGGGCCAATTGGTGCCGCCGATTCTGGGTTTCCTCATTTGCCTTTTTATCTGGATACACCTTTCGAATCTGGCGCTGATCGTGGGGTCCATCTGGATGTTCTGCGGAATCGCCTATGGCGCCGTGAAGACGCGCGGCTTCAGCGGAGACCTGGTCAACTTTGATGTGCCCGCGGAAGACGCTTAGCAGGCTACCGAAAAAGTAGCGCCGGCATCTTGCCGGCTGTCCCGAGGGCGTCTCGCCCTCGGCGCGGCGCTCCTATTTCAAGAAAAATCCCAACTGCTCAGGCGCAGGCAGGCTCTTGGTAATGTCATATTGACGCTCGGCTTGCTGTACCGCCACAATCTTCGCCTGCACCTCTTGCGCCAGATTGTTGTAGCGAACCAGAACATTGTCCAGCCAGTACGGATTGTTTTCGCGCGCCCAGCCTTCCACGTACATCTTGCGGATTTCAGTGATCGAATCGCGCAGGCTCTCTAATCTTCCGTTGATATCGATCATCTCGTCCAGGTCGGTTTGCACGCGAATCTTGTCCGTCTGATTCTGATAAGCGTCCCAGTAGAAATGGCTGATTTCGGATGTGAACTGGATTTTCAAGCCCAGCGTGTCGAGATGCCAGGCGGCAAGAAGCATGTCGTCGAGAGTTTCAGCGTGGAGGTGCGCCTTCGCTCGATTGCGCAGAAGCGATTCCGCGGCGCGCTCTGCGCCGATGCGCAGATCGTGGCTAACCGGCAGCGCTTGGGCGGCTAGGCCGGCGCCGACCTCGCTGAAGGGATCAGACCAGAAGAACTCGTGGCTCGCGTTGCCAAGTTTCACTCCGGCGAGAAGCGAGTGACCGCGATCGAGATTATCCATCACCTCAGCAAAGGTTCTGTCGTCATCATTGCGGTAGAAAGCCCAGTCATAACTATTCTTGAAATCATCGATGCTGGACTCGCCGGCCTGCCAACTGGCAGCTGCTCCAAAGATCAGCGCGGGCCATGTCATGTCGAGAAGGGATTCACCGTCGTCGTTCCAAGTGGAGTTCAGCGCGCCAATCGCCTGATGCTTCTGGCCGTCGCGCACAAAGTTTCGGATGTTCATGAAAGCGCTTTCAAAGTCAGGCCAGATCACGCACCAGTTCCCTGCCCCGGGCGCGACGACAACGCGGAGCCCGGCATTCGTATATGGAGTAATGATGTCTTCATAGCTGGGCTTGGGGTTGTACTCCCAGGGGACGGCGATCATGTCTTTCGGAATTGTGCTTAGCAGTTCGGGATATTTGATCGCGATGTCTCCCCAGAACATAAGTTGCTTGTGATAAGGCCGCATGATCTCGAAGACTTTCTGCAGATGTTCGAGATAAACGCGGCCGATTCCCTCCTGGTCGGCGAGAGCTTTCGTCTGGCCGATGCCAAGCTCGATAGTTTCGTCGGCTCCGATGTGAAAAAACGGGCCGGGAAATAATGGAACTATCTCGCCGTAAATCTGACGAATGAAATCGTAAGTTTTGGGATCGGTGGGAGTGAGCACGTGCCCGTGAGGCGTTTCGGCGATGTCGGAATAGATTTCGAACTTCAGAAACTGATGCAGATGTCCGAAGGCCTGCTGCTCGGGCAGAAGGGTGATGTAGTACTTGCCCGCGTATGCTACGAGTTCCTTAATTTCAGCGGCAGTTAATGCCGCTTGCCCGGGCGGAACGAGCGGCTGGGTCTGGAAGTCGAAGACGTGCTCCATGTTGAAACCGACAAGGTTGATTTTGTACTCGGCCAGCGTGCGAATCTGCGTCTTCAAATAATCGAGCGTGGGGATGGGTCCGCGGCTGATGTCGTCGCTGACGCCACGCCATTCCATGCTCGGCCAGTCGCGGATGACCAGAGCGGGGATCGCCAGCGCTTTCTCGCCGGGGACTTCCGGGCGCGCCAACTGGCGCAGCGTTTGCACTCCATAGAAGAGACCCTGCGCGGTGTTTGCGGCGACTATTATGCCGGACTCGGTCACACGGATTACGTAGCCCTGTTCTTCAAAATCAGGTTTGGCAAGATCATGGTCGCCGGCTTCGTCTCCGGTTTTAACTCCCTGCGATTCGAGATAGGATCGCAAGCCGCGGTCGGTAAGGCGGCCAAGCGAGATGTGCCCCGTCGTTTTTGGCGCAGCGGTCGCCACTTCGATCGATAGCTTCACACCGGTGCGGTCATGGATTTCTTTTTGCAATGTCTCCGCAGCGGTCCGGTCTTCGGTATTGGCATTGGCGATGAGGATGGTGGTCGAGGGCTTGATCACGAACTTGCCTTCGGACAGGCGAACCTCCTTCGGTGCCGGCAGAATTTTGAGCGACCGACCGGCGTCGTTGACCTGGCCGTGAGAAACAAGCGGCAAACAGGTAAGGCAGGCGAGCGAGATCCATTTTGTGATTTGCATTTTCGTGATTTGCATTAGGCGAAGGGCGAGAGTAGCAGGTGGGGTTCTGCTTTTAAAGTATCTAGCCATTGAACGCTGCGGTATGCAGCTTTTCCGCCGCAGACCGGCGCACTTGCACGTACAGGGGACAACCATTTCCGCTTGACTTGAAAGCTGAAATGTATCAGTATTCATACGTTTTAATAAAACATTTTAACCCCAAAGAATTCTGACGGCAACTGGCTGGCAACAACGGGAGGGGTGGGACGCGACGTGATCGGCGGGGTTGACATTGGCGGCACCAAGATCGCGGTGGGAGTAGTCGACCAAGCAGGCCGGGTTCTGGCGAGGGACGAGTGCGCCACGAAGGTAGAGCGTGGCTTCGATGATGCCATGCGGCAGGTGACAGCCCTGCTCCGTCAGTGTGCCGAGCAAGCCGGGGTAAAACTGCGCGGGATTGGGATCGGTTGCGCCGGACCCCTCGACAATGTAACCGGCACCTTGGGTAACGTGAATAATTTGCCCGGGTGGAAGGGCCGCAATCCGGTAGAGATTTTGTCGCGGGAATTTGCGGTCACGGCAGCATTGGAAAACGACGCGGATGCAGCCGCGCTGGGCGAACTGCGCTGGGGAGCTGGACGGTCAAAGGCGCGCTTGCTCTACGTGACCGTGGGAACAGGTATTGGTGTGAGCGTAATTCTGGATGGCAAAGTGTACCGCGGCGTTGACGGCTGCCATCCTGAGATTGGGCACCATATCATCGATCCCGCTGGACCGCCTTGTACGTGCGGCGCGCGCGGATGCTGGGAAAGTCTGGCGGCCGGGCCGGCGATGACGGTGCTGCTCAGGAAAGATACTCCCGCAGCCGACGGGAACGTTAATCTCAATGCCCGCGAAATCTGCGCGCGAGCGCAAGACTCTGAGGAATGGGCGCAACATGCGGTGGAACGCGAGGCTTACTATCTGGGGCTCGGACTGGCCAATCTTATTACCTTGTTTGCTCCCGAAGCCATCGTGCTGGGCGGAAGTGTGATGAAGAGCGCACACTTGTTTCTGGATCGCATGCGGGAAGTAATCCGGCAGAATTGCAAGCTGGTTCCGGTCGACCGCGTAGAGATTAAACTGGCGTCTTTGGGAGCGGATGCCGGGTTGATCGGCGCAGCGCAGGTTTGGCACGATCGTTTTGGAGACTAGCTTGGACACGAATACACATCCGATCATCGAAGGCCAGTATCTTCGGGACATTCTGGATCAGCCACGCGCATTGACGGCAACGCTGGAGCAACTGGTTGTTCCGAAGGAACTGAGTGTCATGGCCCAGCGTTTGCGAGAAGGAAAAACCAAGCGCATCGTCCTGACGGGCATGGGAGCTTCTTTTCATGCTCTACACCCCCTGTTCTTGCGGCTGAATGAGTATGGTTACACCGCGGTCGCGATTGAGACTTCAGAACTGGTCCACTCCCTCGAGCGCTGGTTCGAGCCGGAGACGTTGATCATTGCGATCTCGCAGTCTGGAGAAAGCGCAGAGGTAATCCGGCTGCTCGAAGAAAACCGTGGCCGGGCCGCCATCGTAGGCGTGACCAATGCCGCCGATAGTGCGCTGGCGCTCGGAGCCAATGCTCCGATTCTTACTCTGGCCGGGAATGAGTTTTCCGTTTCCTGCAAGACGTATGTGACGTCTTTGATGGCGCTGCACCTGCTCGGCGGATTTCTGTGCCGGTGCGATGCGAGCCAGACGCGGGATGAACTGGCGCAAAGCATACCCGCAGTTGCATCGTACCTGCGCGAGTGGAAGAACCACGTTTTCGAGATGATGGCAGAGATTGGGCAAGCCCGCGACTTGTTTTTGCTCGGACGCGGGGCGTCTTTGGCCGCGGCGGCGGAGGGCGCGCTGATCATCAAAGAATCGGTGCGTCAGCACGCGGAAGGCATGAGCGGCGCAGCTTTCCGCCACGGCCCGCTGGAGATGGTCAACGGTGAAACCTTCGCCGTGGTTTTTGCGGGAGCCGAAACTACGAGACCAATGCAGGCCAGGCTGCTGGATGACATTCGCCGGGCGGACGGAAAGACCGGCTGGATTGCCGAAGACGCCAGTGGGGGAGGGTGGAGATTGCCCCCAACGCCGCTTTCTGTGCGCGCCATTGTTGAAATCCTTCCCGTACAGATGATGACGCTGGCACTGGCGGCGGAAGCCGGCATCGAAGCTGGACGGTTTGCTCGCATTCCAAAGATCACCACGATGGAGTAAGTCTCAGAAGCGTAATTGTCGCCTCGCTCGCGAGCGCTGGAGTCGAGTTTTTAGGGGGTAAGGTCTTGCCGAATATTCAGAGGTGCGTTCCGCTGTTTAACCTTTCGCACTCTTTCTTTCTCAAGCTGCGATCTCATTTTCTGGCTTCAGTCGCCGTGTTCCTCAGCGTTTACTGCACGTCGACCAGTGCTCTGGCTGGCGACCAGTCTACGAAGATACCGCTTACGGAAAATTGGCAGATTCAGTCTTCATGCGACGTAAAAGCGGACGGGCGTGAGCTTTCTACCGTTGGTTTTCGCGCGGATAGTTGGCACAAAGCCCGCGTGCCTACAACCGCCGTTGCGGCGCTGGTCGCAGACGGTACCTATCCTGACCCGTATTTCGGAATGAATCTGAAATCATTCCCTGGGATGGACTACTCCTCCAAGTCTTTCTTTGCGAATCAGCCCATGCCGGCAGACAGTCCATTCCGCTGCTCGTGGTGGTACCGGACTGAGTTCAGCCTCCCAGCGCTGGCAAATCAGCCGGCGGCCTGGCTGCATTTTGACGGAATCAATTACCGCGCGAACGTCTGGCTGAACGGAGAGAAGATTGGCGACGCTCGAGACATTGCCGGCATGATGCGGGTGTTCGAGTTGGAAGTCAGCAAGCATCTCGTAGCCGCGAAACCCAACGCCCTGGCGGTAGAAGTTTTTGCGCCCGATAAGACCGATTTAGCGATGACCTGGGTGGATTGGAACCCAACTCCTCCAGACAAGGACATGGGGTTGTGGAAAGACGTCTACCTGATGACGAGTGGCGCCGTTCGCTTGCGCCATCCCTTTGTCGAATCCAAACTTGAAGCCGGCTATACGGCAGCAACTCTTACGGTCACCGCGGATCTGCACAATGCTGCTGCCCATCCGATCACTAATATCGTTCGCGCCGAGATTGACGGGATTCAGGTAAGCCAGAACGTGGAACTGGCGCCTTCGGAATCGAAGTCGGTTATCTTCACGCCCGCTCAATATCCGCAACTCCGGATCGCTCATCCCCGGCTATGGTGGCCGTATCAGATGGGCAAACCCGAAATGTACACGGCGCAGTTGCGGGTCGAGACGGACGGACAAGTCTCCGATTCGGCGAGCGTGCAGTTTGGCATCCGTGAAGTGACTTCGCAGCTCACGGAAAAGGGATACCGCTTGTTCAAGATCAATGGCCGCAACTTGCTTATACGGGGAGCGGCTTGGGCTCCGGATATGCTGCTGCGCTGGTCGCCCGAGCGGGCCGCAGCGGCGATGGATTATGTGCGGGGCATGAACCTGAACGCGATCCGCCTCGAAGGGCGCATGGAGCGGGATGAATTCTTCGACCTCGCCGATCGCCAGGGCGTCCTGATCATGCCGGGATGGACGTGCTGCGACTTCTGGGAGCAGTGGAAGAAGTGGACTCCGGAAACCACCAAGATCGCTGCCGCTTCGCTTTCCGATCAGGCCGTGCGTCTTCGAAACCACCCGAGCGTGTTCGTCTGGCTTTATGGCAGCGACAATGCGCCGCCGGCCAAAATCGAAGCTCTGTACCTGCAGGTTTTGAAGGACGCGCGGTGGCCTAATCCGACGATCTCCTCCGCGAACTCACAGCGCACGAAGGTGACCGGGGATTCTGGAGTAAAGATGTCCGGGCCGTACGACTACGAGCCGCCAAATTACTGGCTGACCGACAAGAAAGCTGGAGGTGCATTCGGATACAACACCGAAACTAGTCCGGGTCCGGTGATCCCAACGCTCGAGAGCTTGAAGCGATTTATACCGGCCGATCACCTGTGGCCGATTGACGATTACTGGAATTACCACGCCGGCCTTGAACGCTTTACCACCATCGACAAGTTTGTGAACGGCATGGAACAGCGTTACGGCAAGGCCGCCAACCTGGAAGACTTTCTGCGCAAGTCCGAAGCCATGAACTACGAAGCTCAGCGGGCAATGTTTGAGGCTTATGGGCGCAATAAATACGAGTCCACGGGGGTGATCCAGTGGATGCTCAACAATGCGTGGCCTTCGATCATCTGGAACTTGTACGATTACTATCTGGTTCCGGGAGGCGCGTATTTCGGATCGAAGAAAGCCTGCGAGCCGCTGCACGTTCAGTATTCCTACGATGATGATTCCGTGGCAGTGGTGAATGGCTACGACCACGCATTTGCTGGGGCGAGCGTTCGAGCAACGATCTACGACATCAACGCAGAGACAAAATCGCGGCAGGATGTGACGCTCGATATCCCGGCGGACAGCAGTGTCCGAGCATTGAAGCTGACGAAGGTGAATGGCATCTCTGCGACTTACTTTCTGAAACTCGAGCTGCATGATGCCTCCGGCAAGCTGGTGAGCGACAATTTTTACTGGCTCTCGACCAAGCCCGATAAGCTGGATTGGGCAAGGAAGTTTGAGGAGGTCTACACCCCACAAAGCGCATACGCCGACCTGAGTGGGTTAAACACGTTGCCGCCGGTAACACTCGTGGTCCGCAGTTCGCTGTCGCGGGAGGGGAAGGAATCGATGGTTCATGCTTTCGTCGAAAACCCGAGCTCCAGCATCGCCTTCATGGTTCATCTGCGGGTGGCCGAGGGCAGCAGTGGCGAGGATGTTGTGCCCATATTCTGGGAGGACAACTATGTCTCGCTGATGCCCGGGGAGAAACGCGAGCTTAGCGCCCGCTTCGAGTCTGACAAAAGCAATGGTGGACTGGTGCTTGCGGTTGATGGATGGAATGTGGCGGCGAGCCGTCCGATCGTAATCGGAGGGGAACGCTGAGGCGTCCCTGACCTTCGCCAAGAAACAATCGCGGGCGAAAGGCGGGCGAGTATGATAGGAACGCGCTTGGGCACCCGAGCTTGCGGCTGAAGAAAGAGCTCTCGTCAGCCCGCGCGCTGGACACTCCACATTAAGGTTGCAAGCATGGTGACAATTCGCGATGTGGCGAAGGAGAGTGGGTTCTCTTCCACTACGGTCTCCATTGTGCTGAACAACGCTCCGCTGGCCCGTTATATCCCCACTACTACCAAGAAGCGGATTGAAAGCGCCGCGAAGAAGCTGGGCTACCGCCCGAACCTGTTTGCCCGATCCCTGCGCAGCCGCCGCAGCCACACCATCGGTGTGATGGTGTTCGACATGACCGACCCTTTCTGCACGCTGGTGCTGCGCGGCATCGAGAACTCGCTCTACCAGGCATCGTATCTGCCCATCCTGACCGATGTTCATAACGAGCGGGCGCGGTTTGAGCGCTACCTTGAGATGCTGCTGGACCGCCGGGTGGAAGCGCTCATCATCCTGGCCAACTGGCTGTTTGTGAATATCGATGTGCTCGGCGATCTGGAAAAGAACAACATCCCTACTGTGATGATTGCTCGGGAGTTGAAGAATGACGCGATCAGCTCCGTGATCGTCGATAACGAACTGGGGGCTTACACCGCCGTGGAACATTTGCACTCGCTTGGGCATCGCAAGATTGCGTTCATTCGAGGGCCCAAGACTTTGAACGACAGCGCTGCCCGCTGGAAGGGAGTGCGCTCGTTTGCGAAAGCCCGTGACCTGGAATTGGACCCCCGGCTCATTGTGGATCTTCCCGAGTCGCGCGACCTGATGTCGAGTTTTGAGGCGGGCTACAAGCTGACCGAAGAGATGCTCAAGGCGAAGCGTCCTTTTACCGCGCTGATGGCGTTCGACGATATGACGGCATTTGGGGCGGTCCGGGCCTTGACCAAGGCCGGACTGCGGGTGCCGGAGCAGTGCTCGGTGATTGGGTTTGACGACGTTATGGCGTCGAGTCTCTGCACTCCTCCTCTGACTTCGGTGCGGCAGCCCATGGAGGCGATGGGGGCGCTGGCGGCTAGCGTTGCTTTGGAGGGAATTAACGCCTCGCTGGAGAAACGCGACCTGCCGGCGGTACACCGCAAGCTGGCTCCGGAGCTGGCGGTGCGGGATTCTACCCGGAGTCCGGGGTAATGGAGATATGTTTCACGTGAAACACTTTGCAGATGTTTTTGTACGTATATTATTGTAGTTATAGTTGTAAGTCGCTGATAAGGCTTGGCTTGTGGATTGGTACGCCCCTGCCGAAAAGCATCCAACGGCCGCGTGTCGCCTCAGCGGCTTAAAGCCGGCACTAAGAATAATGCACTTATCGCAGCGGTAAACCGCTGCGCCACCCAAATGCAAATGCAAGAGCAAAAGCAAACGCAAGAGCCTAGCTGGACGCTTTCGTGGAATCCCACCCTAACGTCGCAAAAGGCGCGACGTTAGGATGGGGCACCCATCGTCACCTACTGGCCCAAATAGGCGCAACGAAAAGCCACGATTAGAAGGTAAACCTTGCGCCGAACTGGAACTGGCGCGCGGTGTTGACGTTCATCGTGATGGCGCTGTATGGCTGGTTTCCGCTCGACGTCAGGTCCTGCTGGGGTGGCATTCCGTATTGCGCCCAGTTCGTTACGTTGTACGCGGAAACGTCGAAGCGAAGGTTCTTGCTTTCTCCTATAGGGAAGGTCTTGAAAAGGGAGAGATCCAGGTCCCGCGCTCCCCTGGTGCGAACGTTGGCGAGATAGGCCGGGGCGTTACCGGGAATGAAGAAATTCGCGTTGCCCCCGTTCTCCGTGCCGGGTATTGCGAAGCAGTTGTTGTTGACCCAGTTCGCAGACGTCCGCTGAAAGCCCTTCGACGGATCGCAGATCAGATCGGCTCGCTGATTGAAGTAGCCGGGACCCGCCCCCGACGACGGTGACGGAATGGGAACACCGGTGCTGAGATAGACGATGGCATTGGTAGTCCAGCCGCCCAGAAACGCGTTCGAGACGCCATGCAGATTCACTCGTTGTCCCTTGCCGACCGGCAAGTCGTAAGAAACCTGTCCAGTGAACTGAAACTTGACGTCCTGCGGACTGATGGAATGCTCGTACTGCAGATTCCTCCAGTCCTGAGGTCCGCCCGGGTTGTGAAAACCCACGAAGCCGAGAGGCGGATACCCGTCGTCGGTCATGATCTTTCCCCAAGTAAAAGTGGAAAGTGTGGTGAAGTGGCCGGTCAGCCTTTTCTGCACCTTGGCCTGCAAGGAGCTGTATTCCGAATCGCCTGCAGGGTAGCCGTACGTGATGATGCCGTTACCAGTGCCGTAGCTCCCGTCACCGAATTGCGGGAACGGCTGAAGGGTCGCCCATTGAGGAACGGTGGCTTGTCCGCTGAAGTTTTGGTTCAGGCTCACCGGCCCAGTGTTGGGCACCATGCAGCTCGGCGCAGGGACGACGCACAGTGAGTTCCCGTAGCGTGCGATGGTGGGCAGACTAAGCTGGTTCAGATCGACGTTGTTGAAGGGTAGGAAAAGGCCCCGGCTGCCGACGTAGCCAGCAGTCACCACGATCTGATGCGGCAGTTCATACTCCAGGGCAAAATTGTAGTTGTAGATGGTGGGGGTGCGCTGGGAGTGGAGCACGGTGCTCAAGGTAATGCCAAGGTTGTTGGCCAGGCCCGTCGGCGGAGTGGTCAGAACCGGGATAATCCCTCCGGGTGTACCGGGCGCGGTTGGGTAGGGGTTACTTATTGAATAAGGGCCGGTGTAGTCGCCGGGGGTGGGCGTCGGGCATGGTGCGCTATTCAGTCCGAACACCGAATTGCCGTCGGCGTTAAAGCAGGTGCCGTTCCATGGGCTCCCAGACGAGAAGCCATCGGTGTTAATGGCGTTAGAGACGTTGTGCGTACTGGGCCCGTAGTAGAAGCCCGCGCCGCCCCGCACCACGAGGTGGGTGATCGGCTGCCATGCGACAGCCAGGCGAGGCCCAAAATTGTGCAGATTCGTAATGAATGGCGAGCGATTGCTACCGTTGACGTAGACTTCCGCACCGGTATACGCGACCCCGTTCAAGGTGTTGCTGATAGTGGGATTGAAATATTCCTGACGGTTGTGGCGCTCATCGCGGCCTGCGAAGATGTCCCAGCGCAGACCGGCGGTGATCGTTAGAATCTTCGAGGCGTGATACGTGTCCTCGAAAAAGGCCCCGTAGTACGGGTTCGACTCGGCTAAGAAGACGTCCTTGGTGAAATTCCCCGGGTAGCCGAGATTGGTTTCGGACCCCGGCGACATACCCATGCCCACGAGGATCGATGCAAAATCGCTGCCGCCTACCGGAAGGCCCGACGCGGACGTGGGCGTGGTTTGTTGATCGGTTGCGCTGAGGTCGAAACCGTACGCTCCCGCGGGCGCCGGCGGCTGGCCGACGTTGAGATATCGCTTCATGAATTCAAAACCAGTCGCTATCAGATGCTTACCCCAAACCTTATTGATAGCGGCATTGGCGTCGCTGTTCTCGCTGGCATAGACAAAGAGGTTGTAGTTAGCGGTGCCGCCCACTCCGTCGTCGCCCATCGGGTTGTAGTCGTTGAAGATCATGAAGGGAAGCTGTTTGAAGACCTCCTGCGCGGCCAGGGAGGCGGGAAAACCAACCTGGGCGCCGTTAACTGTACCGAGATTGGTAAGGTCCGTGTTGCTGTAGGCGGGATTTCCCTGATTCTCATGATGCCGCGTAAAGGAATAACGCAAATTCAAAACGGTGGTTGGATTGAGGGTCAGGTCGTCGGCCAAGATAACGTTGCGCGCGTTGGTTGTGTTCTGCGCATGGTTCAAATCCCAGCCGCTGGGGAAAACGTTAGCCGTGGAGAAGATCAGCTTGTCATAGGAAAAGCGGGTGAAGAGGCGCTGCCGTTGACTTTTAGCCCAGTCGACGCGCACATCGAACCGGTGCGCGTTGAGCGGATCGAGGCCGGGCAAGCCGAAATTATCGGCTTGGTCAGACGTCGCTGAATTGCAGGTGGAGGGGTTGGGGAAGTTGCAAAGCGGCATTTTCGACAGATATAGCAAGCCGAGGGGATTCGGGTTGGTGATCTTGTTCCCCGGAAACGCCTGCCGACACATACCGGCGGGGCAAGCGACGTCGGGCTGGGTGGGATCGTAGATCTGAAAGCCCATGGCCGAGAAGTCGCCGGTCCTTTCGGCGGCGGTGGGAACGCTGAACGTGTCTATACCCTCGAACTCCACCTGCTGAGTGTCCTCGTAATCCGCGAAGAAGAAGAGTTTATCGCGCTTAATTGGGCCGCCGATGGCTGCGCCCTCCTGATAACGGTGGAAACCAGGAGGGGTGTTGGCGAGGCCGCTCGAGAGCTCGCTTTGTTTGTTGAAATAGTCGTTCGACGCGAGAACATTGGGCCGAAATATCGCGAAAACGTCGCCATGAATTTTATTGGTGCCGGACTTACTCACCAGGCTGATGACACCGGCCGCACCGCTTTGGTAAGAGGCTGGCGTATTCTGCGTTTCCACGCGAACCTCTTCGACACCATCCTCCGGGATATTCATTGCCGGAATGATGGCGGCGGAATTATTCTCGGCAATCCCGATCGGGCTGCCATCGAGCATGTAGTAAACGGAGCCCACGATGGCGCCGTTGATCGTGTCGGCGGAAACGTCGACTCCCGGGCGCCCGATCGATATGTTTTGAATGCTCGCCATCGAGTCGCTGGAATTGGGCGAACCATTGACCGGAATCACGCCTGCACTCAATTGGATCAGATCGTAGACGTTGCGGTCGACCAACGGGACGCGATCGATGGTGGCGGAATCAATTAACTGGCCTACGGTGGAGTTGCTCGTATCGACCAGTTCGGGCGCTGTCGACACCGTAACTGTCTCGGTAAAGGTGCCGACTTGCAAAGCGATATTCACGGTGCTGACGTGATCGACCGTTACCAGCACGTTATCTTGCGCGACGCTTGCAAAACCCTTCTGACTGGCAGTGACTACGTAGTTGCCGGGAGTCAGCGATATAAACGTGTATAAACCTCCCGCGCTGGTCACGGTCTTCAGGGAGACTCCGGTGGCATGGTCGAGTGCGGTGACGGTGGCGCCCTTGACGATCGCTCCCGAGGGATCGGAAACGAGGCCGCTGATGCTGCCTCGGCCGGCCTGGGCAAGGGCCATGGAACTGGCGCAGAGGGCAAGGAGACAGACAGAAAGAAGGCTCCGCGCTGCCCTGACGATTGCATTTCTGCTGTTCATAAATAGCCTCCTAAGCCGAAGTCGCCGCGCGACATTTCATCGCTGCCGACGCAAAAACAAGTGAAATACCTTTATTAAAACGAATCAATACTGCTCCAGGTCTTTCACTCTGTCAACAAAAAATGTATGGGATGAGGTTCGGGGAGGGTACTTTTTGCGGATGTGATCAAGGCACGATGAGACTCGGGACGATGCGGAGTTCCACTGTGCTTCACAGGTTTGCTGGAAATTTCGGCTTTCGGTATACAGCCCCTAAAGGGGCGTCTGGTTTCAAACGACTTGCGGTATCGCTAAAGCGATACCCTGATACGAAACCCAGTTATCCGCCTACGAGAGTGGCCGCCAGGACAACGACATCAGGATTCGTGGGCAGAGTGATACTCTGCACAGTCTTGGTGGAGTCCAGCGCAAACTGGTACGCATATAGATTGAAGGTGCCCAGTTGCTTGGTACCGTTTGCCAAATTCCGGTAGGACATTGCAGCCCCCTCAGTCTCACCCGGGAAATTTTGCGGGATGGACCAGTCGCTGAAGCTCTGCGTGAATTGCGCGCTCGAACCGTCAGTATAGTTGACCGTGATGGTCTGCGCGGATTGAGCTCCCTCCACGCCAGTCGCTAACAGCATCAGTCCGGAGAATTGGCCCTGCGGCAACGTTATTGATTGCCCGTTGCAGCCGACGGCGTCCGGTGCGTTGGCCGGGCCGAATTTAAATTCTACGAGGTCGAGAATTCGCAACTTCTTCAGAAGGGTCTCCGAATACGAGTCCCCGGCGCCGTCTAGCCCTCCGGTCGAATAGGTGCTTCCGTTGGTGTAGATGCCGTAAACGTTGAAGGCCGAGGACAGAGTAACCTCCTGGCCTGACCCTTTCCCTTTCGTCGCGGCGCTCACGGCCAGCGTGAGAGTGAAGTCCTGCGAGATCGCCCCGGAGGTGCCGGTTACGGTTACGGAGGAGAATCCAGTGGCGGCCTCGGGGGTCGCTTTGAAGACTACTTTCTGGCTGTTCCCCGACCCTTCGATGGAAGCTGTAACGCCATTCGGCAAGGACGAGAGAGTCAAATTCACCGTGCCACTGAAGCCGCCGAGGTCCTCGATTTTGACCGCAGCTTTGGCGGTTGCGTTTTGGTTCAAGTAGACCGTGGTCGGCGCCGAAAGCGCAAAGCCGCTATAGCCCACGCCAACGTTGAAGGCCTGCGCGTATTTCGCGGCGGCTCCGGTGCCAACAATGTCGTCATAGAGCCACAAGAAGCCGCCGGAAATGTCACACTGGCTATGCCAGTCGCTCATGATGCTCTGGACCTGTTTATAGGTATCAACGTGATCCCACAAACCGGGAAAAACCGGAACACTGCCGAAATTCCATTCCGAGGAGCAAGGGTTGTTGCCCTGGCCGCCGGCGTACGCCTGCAGGTGAACGCCGTCGGCTGTGCCGGGAAGTTGAGCGTTAATTTCCGAAACCACGTTCATCCAATAAGTGCTGTTGTCATAGGCATCCGGCAATACGTGATAACCGAGGTTGCCCAGCATGACGCCAAACTGGACGGTGGTGGGCAGGTTGAAACTGTTTTCATCGTCAAAATCGACAGCGTCCAGAGCTGGGATAGCAGTTTTCAGGGCTTGAAAATCCTCATAGAGGATGCTGCCAGGGCCGGTACCCTGCGCTTCGACCAGAGCCGTGATATTTTCCCAGTCCCCGTAGTTCGAGGAGCCAATGCTCAAGGTGACTCGTTTGACGTTGCCTTGTTTCAGGAGCGTCATGTTGCCGGCGAAATCAGGATGGGTTTCGGCGCCGATATAGACGCCGTTCGAGGTTAAGGGGAACTCGCCGTTAAGATTTAAATCGCCGGTGCTGCTTACTTCGACGCTCCAGACAATAGCCTCGCTGAAGCCGGAGTTTTGGATTTCCTGGATGTTGGCTGCCGCGTTCTTATAAAACGGTCCGCCACCAAAAATTCCGGTATAGCCGGTCTGGGCAAATGCGGTTTCGGCGGAGAAAACGAAGAGCAAAAAAAAGAAAACCATTGTGCAACCCGCGACCGCGGGGTGTTGGCGACAGCATGCTGACAAAGGATTTGAGCGCTTCATGTTCGGTCTCCGATGGTGCCCCAAAAACCCCGCCCCTGGCGGGTTTGCAGCTCGTGCTTGCCGCCGACACTGCGACAGCGATAGGGGGATATTCTAACCCAATAACTGACACGTCCTTCCCTTAAATGTGGAGTGCCGCCAAGGCGGGCGAAATCCTGGTTAGCCGACACCGAGACGGTGAACGAGCGCCTGGAAGCGCGGATCGGAGCGGATTGGGTCAAACACCTGATCCACGTTGATGAACAGCAGCCAGTAGTCGTGATGCTGATAGGATTTTTCCAGCCACTCGAGCGCCCGAGCCCGGTCTCCCTTCATCGTCGCGCAGGATGCGACAAAATAGGGCCGGCGAGTGCCAGCCTTGGCTTGGTCGAGCAGCTTGCGGAAAGCGCTGTCGATTTCGTCGGGATGCCCGTTTACTATTGCGTTCAGGAAATCGTCCTGGTGCTCGATCGCGTCCGCGGCCTTCCATTCGTCCCACCGGTGTTCAAAAAAATAGCCGGCGGTCAACATGTTGTAAGCAAGATGGTAGTTGGGGTCGCGTTGCAGGATGTTCTTTGCAATGGCAATGACGGCGTCATAGTCGCGTTGGTACCGGCGCAGCACAGCCAGGTCAACATCCACAATCAGCGCGAGAGGATCGAGGCGCCTGGCGGTATCAAGTTGTGCTTCGGCTTCGGCGAAGCGGCCGTGCGCAATCAGGCCCAGAGCGTAATACTGATGTGCGCTGGCGTAATTGGGGTTCAACTCGAACGCTTTCTTGTATTCCCGCTCGGCCGTCGGCCAGTCGTAGTCGTAATGGCAGGCCACCATCCCCAGCGCAGCGTGCGGTTCGGCAAGTGATGGATCGAGTTGCAGGGCTTTGAGCGCGGCATCGCGTGCGCGCGGCAAATAGGCCGCTGGGTCCACTTCTTCGACGTCGCCGATGGCGATCAAAGAATCTGCCAGGCCAGACCATGCCAGCGCATAGTTGGGATCGCGGGCAATCGCCTGCTGTAATAGGTCCACGCTCTTCAATTCGGATGGAAAGTTCCGCTGGTTCCAGAGATAGCGCGCTTCCAGGTACAAAGCGTGCGCTTCCGGGTCGCGGGAGGGGGCGTTCCGAGGCGAGAGTTTGCGTGCCAGTGCCCGCGCAATCGAGCCAGCGATCTGCGATTCAATCTGCATCCAGTCGCTCGTTGTCCCGTCGAAAGTCTGGCTCCAAATTGTGAACCCGTCGCGAGTTCGATTCAGTTCGACGGTGACGTGGGTGCGATCGGCGGCACGTTGCACACTGCCTTCCACCACCGCCTCCACATTCAACCGCGACCCAATCTCGCGAAGGTCGTCGTGCTTGCCTTTGAAAACATACGCTGAGCGGCGTCCGGCGACTCGCACTCCGTCCAGATGGGAAACGGAAGCTGCGATTTCGTCCGTCAATCCGTCACTGAAAGCGTCATCGAAAGACGGAGCACTGAGATTATCGAACGGCAGAACTGCAATCGATGAAATCGGAGGGGGTCGCCGCCACCGCCAGAGAAAAATCCCAGCCAAGCCCAATACGGCAAGGATTGCCACCGCCGCCCACAAAGGTGCTTGGGACCCGCGCTCCCGGGCAGGCGCAAATCCGATTTCGTAGCGGGCGGTGAAATCCCGGTTCTCCGGTTCCGCGGCCGGCGCTGGATCCTGAATTACCGGCACTCGATCCTGAACCGCCGGCGCTCGATCCTGAACTACAGGTTCGAGGGTTTGGCTGAGGATGGGTCCGATCCAGCGATAGCCGCGGCGCTCGATCGTCTCAATGAAGATGGGATTATCGGCCGAGTCATTGAGGGCGTCGCGCAGCCGCATTACGGCGCTGCTGATACCTTGTTCAAAATCCACAAAGACGTCGGAAGCCCAGAGTGCCTGACGAAACTCGTCGCGCGTGATGACTTCCCCGGGACGGGACAGCAAAAGCGTCAGCGCGCGGAAGGGCAGGTCCTGAAGACGGACCTTTATTCCGTTCCGCCTGAGCTCGCCCGCACGGAGGTCGGCCTCGAACACACCGAAGCGCACCAGAGTGGGAGGCACCTGTGCAGAACCCATACGAATAAGGAAGTGGCGACGGGGGAGGCTTTAGTTTATCATCCGGTCGCGCCAGCGGGGAAGCGGCATTCGCGAACTACCACGGCCATGGCTTTCAGCATGATTCCGTAAACGAGCCAGATCATGAGACCTGCCAGGTAGATGGACAGCATGGAATAGGAAAGGCCTCCACCGCCATGTTTCCGAATCTTCGCCAGTTGAGGAAGAAATGATAAGGATCGTACAGCCCGCCGCGAAATCGCGTGCGACCACGGACGGGGCTAGCAGTGGGCAACCTGGGCTAGATGTTAAGATTTCTAAGTGTCGGTTAGCACCCGATAAAGGCCATGGCGGTGCGCTTTCAAAGTCGGACGGGGATAGTGCTCGGGTTATTTTGTTGCCTCTTATGTTTGGACACGATCGCACCGGCGCAGATGTCCGAGCGATCGGCCGCTCCGCTCGCGAGGGCTTCCCTTCCGCCGGAACAGATAGTAAAGAATCTCGAAGAAAGAAACGCGCAACGGACCGCGGCCCTCGATGGTTTTGTAGGAACGCGCGTCTATCGCTTGCAGTATCGCGGACTGCCGAGCGATCGCGATGCCGAGATGACCGTCAACGTGACCTACCACGCTCCGAACGTGAAACAGTTCAGCATAGTATCGGAGCGGGGCTCGAAGTTCATCATCGACCACATTTTCAAGAGACTTCTGGAAAGCGAGCAAGAAGCAGCGAATGAAGAGAACCGGCGTCGCACAGCGCTGAGCACGGAAAACTACGATTTTTCTCTGGCGGGATACGAAGACTCTCCCGAGGGAGGCAGATATGTCTTCGATCTGACGCCCAAGACGAAGAACAAATTTCTCTATCACGGGAAAGTGTGGGTGGATGCCAAGGACTTCGCTGTGGTGCGGATCGAAGGAGAGCCGGGGAAGAATCCGTCTTTCTGGATCAAAAAAACAGAAATCAAGCACCAATACGTCAAGGTGAATGAGTTCTGGCTGCCGGCCGAGAATCACACAGAAAGCCTGATTCGGCTGGGAGGACGAGCGACCCTATCCATTGAGTATCGGGATTATAAGATCACGACAGCGGCGCCGCTGGCTGAAGATAAGAGCGCGAACGAGGGAGCGAAGGCTTCCCAGACCTCTGAAATTCACTGATTGAGCACCCCCGCCGTGGGACGCGCAACAATCCCCGCTCAGCCGAGCGGCCCGCGATCACATCACAATCATCACATCATAATCCTGGAATCCAGCGGATGGCATTGCGTCGAAATATTTTCTCGAGGACTGGCCGAGGCAGGTTCAATCCGTGCACCTGCTTGCCTTCGACGGTGAATGTCTCAGCAGTGGCCAGAAATTTCCAGTCACGGGCGTAGGTGGACTTCCAGTCTTTCAACGCGTCTGGGAACTTGGCGTCCGGTGGCAAATCGAGATCGGTGCCATAGAGGACGCGGTCCTGATACTTGACTAGAAATGCGCGCACTTTTTCCGATGGCATCAGCATGAGGTATTCCATTCTCGCGGCTGTGTCGATGGCAAAATTCGGATACTTGTCGAAGTGGCTGGCAATGTTGTCGAGATCGCGCTCCATGCTGCCGAGATGGACTCCGACCATGCGCAGTTGGGGATTGTCAGCAAGCACGTGATCACGCGCTTCGAGAATCCTTTGCTTGGATGGGAATCCGGGCTGGTTGGCAACGTACCATTGCGGATTTTCCTGGTAGTAGGACCATGAGGGATCGGATGGATCCGGAGGCCCCCAGGCGACGTCGGGTTCGGCCTGGTGCGTCATCAGCGTTTTGCCATGGCTGGCGATGTCTTGGTAGATCGGCTCGAACTTCGGATCGTCGGCCATTATGTACTGGCCGCTGCTGTTCTTGATTTCCATTCCGATGTTCTTCCAGATTTTGACGGCGATGGCTCCCTGCGCGAAATCGCGGTCGATTTGCTTTGTGGCATCGGCGGTGAATGAAGGACTCTCAAAGTTGTAGGGATCGAAGGTAGTACACAGGGCGATGTGGCCACGGCTTGACCGCACGAGCGCCTGTGCGTCGTCGATTTGCGGCTGTAGTTGCTTGCGATAAGAGAGCGTGTCATCCATGACGAGGATGTTCAGCAGTTTCACGTGCAGGTGTTCGAGCATCTTCTGAAATGCGCGATCGGTTTTGAAGACATGCACGTGGACATCGATGGGATGGATAGCAGCGAAGGCGCGGAGAGCCCTTTCATCATCGGCTGGTTTTGCTGGAGCAGACCCGGACGGTGACGTTTGAGCCGTGGACGACAAGGCGATCGATAGACTTAATAGGATTTGAGCGATAGTTCGCGCCGAAGCTTTGATCGTCATCAGCATTGTCATCGGAAACTCCTTTCATCGCCGCAGAACCACTTGATGCGGGTCAACTCGCGGCGCCGCCGCACGCCGCTATGTAGGGATCGAGCGCTTCGGCGATCTTATCGAAGATGAGGGGCAGAGGCGCATTTTTTAGCGTGCCCTCGCGCACCTTTTTGTACTGGGAAGGCAGGAAGTCGCTCAGCATGGTTTCTGGGATGCGTTGGGATTCGAGGTTTGCAATCAGGATCTCTACCACCCGTTGCGCCGCTGGCTCGGTCCAGTAATAGCGGATGCGATCGCTGTAGCTGTGAATACGAAGACGGTGCTGCTCTTGTGGGTTGCCTCGATAATGTTTCTGCCAGTGAGCCGGTTGTTGAAGCATCGCACGCTCGATTATTTTGGGCAGATTTGATTGCTGTCCGGGCGGCATGCATTGCTCCTCGATGGCTGCTAGAGCAAAGAGCGCCTGGCGCATCGCATAGGTGAGCGCGGGCCCGACTTTTAGAATCGCGAAGCCGTCGCGGACCAACTCTGCCAACGCTTGCGGTCTCTGGTAATCGGTGGAGTGGGCTTCGAAGACGAGGTTGGGGTGGTCGCGCAAAACCTGGCATAGAGGTTCTGCCTGCGAAGGGTCATAGTCGGTCACGCTCTCGTTGCTGAACTCGACACCGGGTTGGACTACGAGCGCTGCGACTCTGTCCCATGCCGCGTCTAGGCTGGCGTTCGCGAAGGCCTGACGATGCAACCGGATTGCCTGCTCGGCGGCCTCGCGGCTGGTGACGGCGACGGCTGCGTGTTCCGCGGCGCCGCCGGGCGTGGGTACTTCTGTCCCGATCACGTAGACTGGCTGGTTTTTCTGGGAGCGCGATTCCGCTGCACTGCATAGGAGGGCCGCACGCTTTGCAATCGTTTCCTCTGGAAGAGGAATCGGATCACCGGCGCAGGGCATGCTGGTGTCGAGATGAATTTTGTGAAAGCCTTCGCGGACGTAGAGCCGGACCATCTCCGCGGCATGGCTCATGGCTTGCCCGGCAGCGAGTTCCTGCCAGGGGTGAGGACCGAGATGGTCGCCACCGAGGAGGATGCGCTCGCGCGGAAAGCCGACTCGCACGGCGATCTCGTGCAGCCGGTCGCGAAAATCCGCGGGCGTCATTCCAGTGTAGCCGCCGAATTGATTCACTTGATTGCAGGTGGCTTCGATCAGAAGCGGCCCATTGCCAATCGACGCGCGCCGCATGACGGCTTCAAGAACCCAGGGATGCGCCGAACACACCGAGTAGATTCCGCGGTGTTGTTGGCGGGCGCGGGCCGCAGCAAGTTCCTGCAAGCAGGCAGACATGGAACTCAGAAGGCCAACTTCAATCCGAATTGAATGATGCGGGGCAGGGCCGTTCCGTAGGGATTCGAGGCGGACGAGCCCGCCAATCCGGTAATCTCCCCGTAGGTGTAGCCGATATCGGCAAGGTTGCCGTCTGGCCTGCCAAAATTGACGTTATTGAAGGCGTTAAAGAATTCCGTTCTGAATTCCAACGCGAAGCGCTCGCTGAGCTTGGCATTTTTAGCCAGCGCTAAATCGGTGCTGAAATACCTTGGTCCGCGAAGAATATTCTTTCCGGTATTTCCGAAGGTGAAGGGAGCATTCTGCTTAAAGGCGTTCGTGTTAAACCATTCCGCCACCTCGGCAGCATGGGAGCGGCTGGGCAGGATGGCTTGCTGAATACTGGATACGGCAAGGTCGGCGCGATCCCCAAGTATGCCGCTCTGGGAATTATCCGTGCCGCTGAAGATGGAGAACGGAAAGCCGCTCTGCCAAAGAGCGATTCCGGACAGTTCCCAGCCATTCACAATTTTGTCGAATGCCTTGGGGACACCGACATGCGGAACCAGATACTCGCCGTTCATTTTGAAAGTCTTGTTGACATCGTCATCCGACGGACCGTAATCGAAGTGGCGGCCGCAGGGGCAGGTATTGGTTAAATATTGTGATCCCCCGATAGGACCGAAATCGTCGAGTTCCTTGGCCCAGGTAAAGTTGCTTAGAAAAGAAAAGCCGTGAGTCATGCGCTTTTCGAAAGTGATCTGGGCAGCGTTGTAGTTGCTGTCCACTCCGGAATTGATGGAAGCGATGCTTCCATAGGTGGGATAAACGGGCTGAGACATATTCGTACCCGGTACTCTGACGTTGGGGTTCAATTCAAGCAAGCCGTTTTCCTGATCGCCCGTACCGTTGAGATGGTGTCCGTTATTGCCCACATAGGCAATGCGCAACATCCAGTCCTGTTTAAATGCGTGTTCCAGGGTCAGGTTCCACGACAGCACCATGGGCAAGCGGAAGTGGCGGTCAAAGATCTGACTGAAAGAAATGCCCGACGTGGGGAAGGTAGCGTTTGGGCCTGGATTGAGAGGACCAAACTGCCCCGGAAACGGATTTCCGGTTTGCGAACTCCCATACGGATCGGCGAAGGTTACGAAGGGGTTTGTCGCACTGGGGGCGATGTTAATAATAGGAGCGAACGGCGGAATGCCCACCACGTCCTCGAAGGCGACCGAGTTCGGAGCCTCGTAGTAATAACCGGCTCCGCCGCGAAAACTTGTTTTGCCATCTTTTGAGTAGGCAAAGCCCAACCGCGGTCCGAAGTTTTTCGGATTGTTGTAAATGGAAGAGGCGGGACATCCGGGATCGTGATGACTTCCGCCGAACAGCATACCGACCGGGGCATTGGGAAAACGGACGGACTGTGCTCCGGGGACAAAGCAGGCGACTCGCCCCAGGCTATCGGTGTAGGGGAAGAAAGGATCCCAGCGGAGTCCAGCGCTTAAGCGCAGCTTGGGAGTGGCTTTCCAGTTGTCCTGCACGAAGAGGCTTTCTCTGTATCCGGTGAAATTCAGGTAGAGTCCTCCGCCTTGCGTAAACGCGGACACAGCGCCAAGTTCGAAATCGGCCAGAGGACTGCCGGTCAGATTTTCAAAGTCGAAAACTCCGCTTTCCTGGTACTGATTTCCCATGGGCAGGCGAATGCGCACGATTTCGCCGCCAAACTGCACCTCATGCTTTCCCTTGATCCAGGTTGCAATTTCGCGCAGCGATTGATCGCCCCGATCCCAGACGCCGTAGGGCGTGCCCAGCAGAGAAAAGTCGCTGCCCCCACCTACAGTCATCTGTAGGACAGCGTTGTTACCGCCGCCGAGATTTGGCGGCACTGCTATCTTCACGCCGGCATCGGCCATGCTGAAAGGCGCCGAGGAGAGGGTGGTGCCGTTCACGCTGTTATAGCCGAAGAAACTGCTCAGTAAGAAGGTTGGAGAAACAGTATAGATATCGACTACGCTGACGTTTTTCAGAACCAGCTGTTCGGCATCGGCTCGGAGTTGCAGAAGGTTCGAGGGAGGCGGAACGAAAATCGGGTCCGTGTAGTTCATCTGGAAATAATGGACGCTCACGTGATGCTTGCGGAAGTTGTAGTCCACCTTGGCTAAATATTCGTCGGTGTTCTGACTATCGGGGCCACCGTCAAAGTTGAGAAGATCGTTGGATCCCGGAAGCGAAACTGGAATATGGTTCAGAATGTAAGCGGCGACAGGGCTTACCGTAATCTGATTGTAGGGGATGAACCCTCCCGCCGGATACATCAACTGCGTGGTTCCGTTCCCGTTCTCACATTGCCCGATGCTGTTGAAGGAGCCGCCAAAACCGGTGCAGAGAGCGCCGAAATCTCCAGTGCGCTCAGTCGCATTTGGAACGGTTGCAGTCTCGCCGTGTTGCGTGGTGCGGTAGCGCGTTCCCTGGTAGCTCCCGAAGTAAAACAAGCGGTTCTTGAGAATTGGGCCGCCGATGCTCACCCCAAATTGATTCTGCTTCAGCGGATTAACAAGACCCTGAGCAAAGTAATTGCTGGCATCAAGGGCGTTGTTCTGCAGAAATTCAAATAGATCTCCGTGAATCTTGTCCGTGCCCGATTTTGTGATGACGTTGACCACGCCTCCGATCGCATTTCCGTAGATGGCGCTCATGTTGCCTGTGATCAGATTGAATTCCTCGAGCGCGTCGGGATTGGGGAAAGGTACGTTGGCATTGATGTAGGTGTCG
This sequence comes from uncultured Acidobacteriaceae bacterium, assembly GCA_963785265.1. GTDB lineage: Bacteria > Acidobacteriota > Terriglobia > Terriglobales > Acidobacteriaceae > Acidiflorens. Next base: position 132,625 of record CAWAUN010000004.1, read on the forward strand.
TTGGCGTCGACTCCATCTAACAGGTAATTGACTCCGTTCGCACCACCGCCATTGACCTTGGCATACTGCTCGCTCGGAAAAACGCCGCCCTCGCAGTTGGCAGCGCAATAGCTGGACGTGACGTCGACCGCTCCCGGCACAAGAAAAACTAACTGCTGAACGTAGCGGGTGTTCAGTGGCAATTCGGTGATTTCCTTTTGGTCGATCAGTTGCCCGACCGTGGCGGAGTCCGTGGTAACCATCGATGCATCTGCCGTCACAACGACCTGCTGGTCAACCCTGCCCACTTGCAGTCGAACATCTAGCGTGGCCGCCTGACCCACTGAAAGGCCGACTCCCTTCTGCACATACTGCGTATATCCAGCCATGGAGACGGTGATTTGATAGGTGCCTACGGGGAGGCTGGGAAAGAGATACTGCCCGGCAGATTCGCTCTTGGTGGTTTGGGTATAGCCCGTTCCTTGGTCTTGAACCGTAATGGTCGCTTCGGCTACGACTGCGCCGGTTGGATCAGTGATGATTCCACTGAGCCGCGCAGTCGTGTACTGGGCCCACATTGACATGGTCGATCCGAAAAACAAAATGAGTGCGAGAGAAAAGCGAGTGCAGCAACGCGCTGGCAATAAGTTGCGAAATTGTTTGTTCATCGTATCTTCTCCCTCAGAGCCATCAGGCGTACGTCTTCACATTCTGAACAACCCGGCTTATGACACCGTCGACGCTGGGCCGGTCCGGCATCAAGTTACAGCGCATGGAGAAAAACAGTCCCAGCAACTGGCCGAACATGACGTCCACCGGTGGACGGCAATCATCGGGCACCGGCGTGCGAATGTCGGGCGCGAGATAGCGGTCGGCGAGACCATCCAACGGCAGTTCGGAATGCCCGCCTACGGCAATCCTCGTTTTCACGAGCTGCTTCTGCATGATTTCCTGCAATAGATCTCTTTCATAGCGGGCAACGTTTTCATCGCTGGAAAGAAAAGCAACCAGCAGCGTGGTTTTATCGAGAGCTGCCATAGGACCGTGCCGCAGTCCCATGGCCGATTGCGACATGGTCAGAATTCTGCCCGCGGTCAGTTCGAGTACCTTCAGCGCCGATTCGACGGCCACGCCCTCGAGCGCCCCCGATCCGAGGAAACAGACTCGCTCGTAAGACGCTGCGGCGGGCTCTGCGGCCAGCGCCGCCGCGGCGTCTGCTGCGAGAGGGAGGAACGTCTTTCCCGCTTCGACAAGCCGACGGAGCGTAGCCTCGTATGGTGCGACTTTGTGAACATGAGCCATGCACTGACCGAATACGACCATGTTCGAGAATGAACTGGTCATGGCCAGACCCCGGTCGTTGACAGCGTCGTCCAGGGCCACGACGAACGCTTGTTTCTTGGCAGAGGCGCAACGAATCATGCGTCCTTCCGCGTTACACGACACGATAATGTGATGGATGTCCGGATGACGGATGAGAGCTTTTTCCAGGACCGACACGCCCTCCGGGCTATCGCCGGACCGGGAGAAGGAAATCCAGAGGTAGCGCTGACCGGGGATCAGCCACTCTTCCATGTGGGTAAGGAGACTGGTGCTGGGAATGGCAAGGACTTCACACTTCCAGAGCCGACGAAGGACGTTCACGAGACATCTGCCAACATAGTCGGAAGTGCCCGCGCCGATGAGAAAAACAGTTGGATTCGGCCCCGCGGAATCGCCAAATCCCGCCTTCACAAGAAAAGCTGCAAGGCCGGTGCGGTGTTTCTTAAACAACGAAAAGGTTGATTCCCAGGTGGCCGGTTGCTGTGCAATTTCCGCCGGAGTATATAAGAGACCGCGTTCGACTTTATCTTCCGTCGAGAAATCAAGAATTTTAGATAGAGCATTCACGCACAGGCTCCTCCAAATGGTTTTCGAAGAGGCTTTCGTTTTATTACGACTATAAACATTTACTTGCGATTGGCGTTGAAGTCAAGTACAAAAATCACGGGGGCGTAAGCGCCTTTTTGGTGCGGATTAGTCGCTCAACCTGCTTTTCCGGTTTTTCGGACAGGTTTTAAAAACGTCCGCCTTTTCCATGGACAAACCAAACTCGTAACGATAAAAAGGAATGCTGGCGAGTTGTTGGCGGCTCACACCTTCATCCTTCATCCTCGCGAACAAACCTCATGCTGATTGAAGAACGCAGAAGGGCAATCCTGGAAGCCTTGCATACGGACGGCCGCGTGCTGGTCGCGGAACTGGCAAAGCGCTTTCGCACGTCGCAGGTAACGATCCGCAAGGATCTGGAGATACTTCACTCCACCGGAAGGATTCACCGGACGCATGGCGGCGCGCTGCCCGCGCGCGAGGGAGCGCTGGAAGATCCCACGCTGCGGGAAAAGGAAAAGCTGCATCGCCGGGAGAAGATGCAGATTGCGACCGCGGCGGCCAAGATGGTGGAAGAAGGGCAGGTGGTAATTCTTGACTCTGGAACCACCACAACCGCCATTGCGAGAGCGCTGCGCGATCATCAGAATCTGACCATCATCACCAACGCAGTGAATATCGCGGCGGAGCTGGCTGGCTCGTCGCTGGAAGTAATTCTGACGGGGGGAACTCTGCGGAAAAATTCTTTTTCATTGGTGGGGCCGATCGCAGAGGAAACCTTGCGCCGATTGAATGCCGACATTCTTTTTCTGGGAGTCGACGGCTTTGACGTTCGCTATGGTTTGAGTACGCCGAATCTCTTGGAAGCGAAAGTGAATCGCGCCATGATCGATGTGGCTCGAATCGTGGTGGCGGTTTGCGATTCGAGTAAATTCGGCCGCCGGAGTCTCTCTCTGATCGCGCCGCCGGCGGCGGTTCACCGGGTTATCACCGACCGTCTTGCTCCTAAGAATGATATCGATCAATTGCGCAAGACCGGGATCGAGATCACTCAGGTTGATGCGGGCGAGCGGCGCCTGTTACCGGACACGCGCAAACGGCCGCCACAAAAGCGAGACAAGTAAGAACTCACTCATCTCAGACTCGTCGCACACCAGATGCCGCGGCCAGGAGGAAATCATTGCCACAATTCGATGTCACCATTGCTGGAGAACTCAATCTTGATTTGATCCTCTACGGGCTTCCCGAAGCGCTGGCCCCCGAACGCGAATTGCTCGCCGAGAATATGATGCTGACGCTCGGCAGCTCTTCTGCCATCGTGGCGCATAATCTGGCAGCGCTCGGCAGCCGTGTGGGCTTTGTTTCCTACATCGGCGGCGATTCCTTCGGAGACATCGCGCTGAAGCGCCTCTCCGCCAGCGGAGTGCGCGTTGAGGAAGTGATCCGGCACTCCGGCAGTCAAACCGGTCTCACGGTGATCCTGCAGCACGGAAGCTGGCGCAATATTCTGACGTATCCTGGAACCATCTTTGCTTTGAAACCGGAACACATCAATTTCAATTACATCTCCGGCTCCCGGCACTTTCATTTGTCGTCGTTTTACTTGCAGCGCGGCTTGCGATCCCATGTTGCAGATCTTTTTCGGCAGCTGAAACAGCGCGGATTGACTATTTCCCTCGATCCCAACGATGACCCGGAAGATGAATGGAAGAATGACATCGAAGAAGTTTTGCGCTACGTCGACATTTTCTTGCCGAACGCTAGGGAGGCGAAGAAAATTGCCGGAACCGAGAGCATCGATGATGCAGTTTCCAAGCTGGCTTCCATGGTGCCTATGGTTGTGGTGAAACTCGGCGCACAAGGCGCGATGGCACAGCGTGGCGCCGAGCGTTTTGTCAGTCCGGCTATGACGGTCGAAATCGTGGACCCCGTGGGCGCCGGGGACAGCTTCGATGCTGGGTTCCTGCATCAGTTTTTGCAAGGAGGCGATCTGCAAGGTTGCCTGGACGCGGGCAATGTCACGGCAGCGCTTTCGACTACGCGCGCTGGAGGCACGGAGGCGTTTCGCGATTCGGAGTATCGGGAGCGTTTTTTGCAAAGCCACCGCTAGACTTCGATCCACCACTATTGCAGCGTCACGACGATTGGAGGCGAGGTTGAGCTTCCATAGACGGTAACCGGTGGCCCTGATATCGGACAACACGGCGCGATCGAATTTCCAGAGTACACTGCCGTTAACGTGTTGGCGCCGGGCGCGAGCTGTGACGCCTTGAGCGGCAGACTTGCCGTAGACTCCGTAGCGCTGGATGGCAACAGCGGTCGCTTCTTCAGCATGGTTGATCCGAGCATGAAGTCCACCGTACCGCTGGGCACACCGCCGCCACCGGGGTTGGCCGACACCGTAACCGTTAGCGTGGTTGACTGACCGGGATCGAGAGTGTACGTACCCGAGGTCAGATTCGCTGTTATTGAGTTTGCAATGACGACTCCGGTGTTTTCATAGGCGCCGATGTCAATGTTCGCTCCGTTTGTGCGCGGATTGCCGATGAAGTCGGTGCTGCCATAAATGGAGTTGGGGGAACTGCCATTGGGATCGCACCAGCCAACACTGCACGGGAGGCTGGTGCTGCCGGCACCGACCGTTGGCGAAGTAGGCATGGTGTCAAAGTTGGGCGGCGTGGCTCCCAGATTCACGAAAAGTGGATCGGTGTTGAGGGAGTTTGCGTCTTCCCCGCTGCTCGTCTGCCAGTTGGAGAAGCTCATGTAGCTGCTCTCGTCACCCCACCAGATTGACGTTCCTTCCACGTAACCCGCGGCGGAGTTGTACAGGTTCCAATTGAGCGTGGCTGGCGGGGCAGGATACATCTTTGAAAAGGGGACGTAGCTAAAGATCCAGGTATTGTAACCGCCGGCGTAGACAACGTTGTTTTCGTAGATGTCGCCTTGAGCGTTACCTACCTGGTACTGAATCTGGAATTCTCCGGTTGAGCCGCCTTCCGATTCGTTGCCCGGCTGAGTCGCGTTGTTGTAAAGGGTGTTATTGACGAAGACGTCGTGGTAGCTGCTGCCTCCTCCATTGCTGTGGCCGCCCTTTTTGGTCGCGGCCGCATATCCGCCGATGGAGTTACCGCAAGCATTTGAATTGTAGAAGATGTTGTTGCGCACCGTGGCATTGCGGCCGTAACACGGGGACGTGCCTTCCGCGGCAGTTCCGGTGTTGTTGGGGCCAGACCACTCGGTGCCATTGGGTTGGCAGATTTGATTTTCGGCGGTGGTTTCGATGCCGTAGTCGGCTTGCATGATCAGGTTGCGCTCGAACGTCACATAGGCGCAGCCATCACAGTAGAGCGCGTCGGCGTCGTATTCATAGCCCTCACCGGGATTCGTGATGCCGCTGATGTTGTAGATCGTGTTTCCGCTGATTTCTCCATACATCGCCTCGTCGTAACCGACAGGACCGACGCCCTCGTATCCAATCGCATCGATGCCGATGTTGTCGTTGTCGTGAACGAGGTTATTGGTGATCTGGAAATAGGTCACGTTTCCATCAACGTTCACGGATTCGCTCTCCCCGGTTCTCAAATCGTAGACTTCGTTGCCGCTGATGACTAGTTGCGTTATGGGAGCCTTCGACGTGCCGTAAACGGAGATGCCGAAGGCGTTGCCATTCTTTTCCTTCTTGGTCGTGATGTTGTGCACTTGATTGTTCAGAATCTGGATTCCCTTGCCCGACCCTGTGATCCAGACTCCGGTGGGAACGTTGGCGGCGCTATCGGTAGTGTAGTTGCGGATTTCAAATCCGCTGATGGTGATGTAGCTCCGCCTTCCTACAATGTTGATGAGACCCTGGGTGCCTTTTGCTTTCAGGCCAGTCCCATCGATCACCGCAGTGTCGCCAGGATAGCTCTGGAATGTGATCGGCGCTGAAGCTGTTCCAGAGGCTGGAAAGTTCACAGACTCGTTGTACACTCCTTCGAACACATAAACGGCCGCGCCTGCTGAGACCGAATTCGCCGCGTGTTGGATGGTTAGCCAGGGCGAGTGCATCGTGCCGGGATTAGTGTCGCTGCCCTTTTTCGACACGTAATAGGTCGCGCCGACTTGTGCGGCGAGTAGCGGCGCAAGCATCAGGATCAGCACCACGAGCACAGCCGGTGCAACGCTTGCACTTCGCTTGGTTGAGACCTTGCGTTGCATGAGGTCCTCCTTGAAAGCGAGGGGCACGCCGGTCGACGCGTCACTCGGCTCGAAAACGGCACGAATTATACCCCCAGATCACGCGCTCTTTCACTTAGCAGGTTGATAGCGCCTAATGTTCTGAGGATCAAAGGTCGTGGGCATATGGCCAGAGATGCGTACCTGGAAGTGGTCTTCGGAACTAAGCCCGCTTAGACCTGTGGCAGTTAAATGCACTTCGTATTCTCCGGGCTCGGTATAGGCATGATGCACTTCACCGCCCTCCAGCGTGACGCCGTCGCCGAAATCCCAGTGATAGGACAGCACCACATTACCGTTCCCGCTGTGGGCAGCAAATGTCAGCGTGGCTCCCGCGTTGCCGGCGGCGGGGTGGTCCGTCGTTACGGCGGGAGCAGTTGCAGGCATGTGGGCATCGACTATTTTCAATACGCGCACGGAATGAGGCGGCTGATTAAAGACCACGGCACCGGCGGATGAAACAGAGATATCCCGATTCTCCAGAACATCCGTGACTATGTACTGGCCCGCCGCAGGCAATCCTGCGTTTGTCAGATCACCGCGGGTGAGATCGATGGAGCGCTCCTTCTCCCTGTCCGTCCAGTTGAAGACAGTCAGGATGCTTTGCCGGTCGTCTTCTTTAAGGAAGAAAATGCTCGGCTGCTCATCTTCGGGTGCGAAATTCATCAGGTCGAGAGGAACCGACGCTTTTCCCAGGCGAATCATCTGAATCAAGTCCTGGTTCTGAATCAGCGCGAGGCGCTCCGGAGCCTTCGACAACGATGGGAGGTTGTCTCCAATTTCGAACATCCCTCCGGAAACGGCGGCTAGCGCGATGGACACTCGGGCGTCATCCAAGGTCATTGGCTTGTCGCTGTCGTGCGGTGGCTGATCGGCAATGGTTTGCGTGGATACCGTAAACGCGTCCGGGTCGGCCACAAAAAAATTACGATTCATGTAATAGCGCGCAGCAATTCCTGGAGCCGCATCTTTACTCGCGATGAATGTGTGCCCCGTATCCTGCGATATCCGGCCGTAATCGACATAACCGACCGGGTTGAGCATGACGCTTCCATCTTTGTCCAGATAGACGTCGTCGCCAACCGTGTCGCGGATGATCTTCAGCCCGATCCTCTCGGCTTCGAGGGCAGTTGTATTTGCTTTGTAGTAGTAGCCTTCGATGCCGCTGTCGTCCATGAAATCCATTTTGATGTAGTGCACGCCCCATTCATTTACCAGAGTGGAATAGGTCTTTCGCAGATACTCCTGAGCGCTTGGATTCGTGGTGTCCAGCACGAAGAGCGGATCTTTATTGTCCTCCACTGTGCCGGCGTGGATGGGCTGGCCTTTTGCATTTTTTACGAGCCAATCCTTGTGATTCTCGTACACCCAGGAGCGTTCCGATACTTCAAAGGGAGCGGTCCAGATCGCAGGAACGAGGCCCAAGCCGCGGACTTTGTACTCGAGCGCGGCTAAGCCTTGCGGGAACAAAGTCGCGTTCGGAGTCATGTATTCTCCCCGGGCATAATCGTAGCCTTCATCGATGTGGAAGATGTTATAGCCGAACGATTTCAGATGCTCTGCTTCCCACTGGGCATTGGTCAGAGCGGCTGCGTCGTTTAATCCGAAATAATATGCCGTCCAGCTCCACCAGCCCATCAGCGGAGGCGCAGAGGTTCTGGCGTGATGGATCTGTCGAATCAACGAACCATAGGTTTCGAGTTGCCGATGATAATCGGTGCCCAGACTGAAGAGCAGGCGCTCCGACGATAGCTCCGCACCGGGAGCGACCGGCAGGCTCAATTGAACCTGATCCTCGGCGGGGGAATGTTCCAGAGAGTTTTCCTTCGCCATTTCGGTCGTGCCGGTTGAATCGACTTCGTAGGCCGCAGGCCGAGGGACATTGGCCGATGAGCCAGCCAGGTGAAGCCTCAGAATAGTGAGAAAGCGATCCGAGGTAAGCGCGCCAAGAAACAAGCTCTCATGGCTCTGGCGATTGTAGATAAGCTGACTGCCGACGGCGCGATGCATCTGTTTTTCCGCATCGGCAAAATTGCGGATGGAAATTGCGGGCCGGTCCTCACTGAAGCTGTCGGAAAGAACTCGATTGTCGAGGAGCGGTCCGCCGAGGTCGATAATCGATCCCTCGGTTGCGTCGATGGAACGAATGCTCTCAACGTGAATGGCCTTCCCGGTGGTGTTTCGAACCGTTACCTGGATGTCGCCGAAAGGCTCGCTCGAATAAGCGCGCAGATGATAAATCAGGTCGGGCTGGCCGCTCAATCCGGAGTACGTGACTTGCCAGTCGGTCGCGTCGCCCAGATATCCCTGAGCTTGCGAGTGCTCGACCGCATGCCGCGGATAATTGGACGCATGCAACCAGCGACCATCCACCTCAACCCCGACTCCCGCTCGCAAAGCATAAGACTTCGATCCTGGCATTGCGACGGCGTATGTACCGTCGGCTGGATTCACCATGATTTGCAAAGCGTGCTTCTCGCCAGACGACTGCGCCCAGAATGTCGTGACAGTGCCGACGACGAGCACCAGAATTCCAATCAACCTAAACGCACGCGCCACCTTGATTTGCCTGAAGCAGTAGCTGATCACCGATTCCTCCATTGAGTTCCGAAGCATTGTGGTTGCGGCCACTTCGTCCGGCGAAGCAGCGAAGTGTGCAAGCAAAGAGTTCGAGGTTTCACCGGCTGCTAGGGTAAGCGAATCGAAGCGAGCCCGCCACTAGCGGATGTGAGTTGACACGGACTCCCTCCCTTGCATACAGTCTGTGGGTTCAAGAATGGCGACAAGGACAAAGCACCATGAAACGCGTTGCAGCGTATCGCGCGCCGTATCCCGGAACCCAGCCGAGTCATCTGCATCCGCTGTATGTGTCATCGATCAAGCGTGCCCCCACGAAAGCGCAGGTGCCGATTCCTTATACTCTTTCCGAAGTCACGGGTCCATCATTCGGAGCGGAACTTGTCGCGCCCCAAGCTAGCGATTTGACGCTTGGGCACCATCACGAGCCGCTCGGCGAACGCATCATTGTGAGCGGGCGCGTGCTCGACGAAAACAGTCGTCCGCTGGCAAATACGCTGGTGGAAATCTGGCAGGCGAATGCGGCCGGCCGGTACCTGCACGAAGTCGATCAACATAAGGCGCCACTGGATCCGAACTTCACCGGGTGCGGACGTGCCATCACCGATGCCGAGGGGCGCTATCGCTTCGTTACCGTTCGTCCGGGAGAATATCCGTGGCGTAATCACTACAATGCCTGGCGGCCGGCGCACATTCACTTTTCTCTTTTCGGTCCAGCGTTTGCGACGCGCCTGGTCACGCAGATGTACTTTCCCGGCGATCCGCTGATTCCGTTTGATCCGATTTTCAACTGCACTGCGGATGAAAAAGCTCGGAACCGGCTGATCTCCCGGTTCGACTGGGAAACTACTATGCCGGAACACGCGCTGGGCTACCGGTTCGATATCGTTTTGCGGGGGCGCGAAGCGACGCCGATGGAGGAATAAATGAGTTTGCAGGCGACCACGTCGCAGACGGTTGGACCGTTTTTCAAGATTGGCTTCGAGTGGCAGTACCGCGACAACCTGGTTGGCGAAGGCGTTTCCGGGGAGCGCGTTACCATTCAAGGGCGAGTTTTCGACGGCGACGGAGTTCCGGTGCCAGATGCGATTCTAGAAATCTGGCAGGCGAATTCGCATGGAAAATACGACCACCCGGAAGATACCCAAAACAAGCCTCTGGAGCCCGGTTTCAAGGGATACGGTCGTGTACCGGTGACCACAGACGGAATGTTTCGCCTAGCCACAATCAAGCCGGGGCCGGTGCCTGGGCCGAACGGGAGGGAACAAGCACCGCATCTGGTCATCTCGGTGTTTATGCGCGGAGTGCTGCGGCGGCTGGTCACCAGGATGTACTTCCCGGACGAACCGCGGAATGGGAGTGACCCGATCCTCAATCTGGTGGAACCGGCGCGGCGTTCGACTTTGATCGCGAAAAAGACGGCTGGCGCTCCCGGTACGCTGGAATGGAATGTTGTTTTGCAGGGAGCGGAGGAAACGGTATTCTTCGACCTGGGATTGTAACCCACCTCGATGGCCTTGCTAGATCCACTGTTCGGCTCAGCGGCAATGGGCGAAGTCTTCTCGGACGCCGCGCGTCTCCAGCGCATGCTGGATTTCGAAGCCGCGCTTGCGCGAGCGGAAGCTCAGTGCGGCGTCATCCCACCTGCCGCTGCTCAAGCGATTGCTGCGAAATGCAAGGTGGAACTCATCGACGCGAAATCGCTCGCCACAGCGACTGCCCTTTCGCTGAATCCTGCGATTCCGTTAGTCAAGCAGCTCACAGCGCTGGTTGCAAAAGACGATCCTGAGGCTGCGCGCTTCGTGCATTGGGGCGCAACCAGCCAGGACGCGAATGACACAGGTCTCGTACTGCAGATTCGGCAGGGGCTCGATGTTCTGCAATCGGATCTCGATTCGCTTTCTGTGGAGCTGGCCGGCCTCGCTCAAAAGCACCGCTCTACGCTGATGGCCGGGCGCACTCTGATGCAGCACGCCTTGCCTACGACGTTCGGGGTGAAGGTTGCGGGCTGGCTGGATGCAGTCACTCGTCATCACGAGCGCCTGGTGGAAGTTCGGCGGCGCGCATTCAATCTTCAGTTCGGCGGAGCGGTGGGAACTCTGGCCGCGTTGAGAGAAAAAGGCCGAGAGGTGGCCAGCGCATTGGCTCAAGAGCTTCATCTCGGGATTCCCGCGATGCCCTGGCATACGCAACGCGACCGGATCGCTGAAGTGGCGACAACTTTGGGGCTGCTCGTCGGTACGCTGGGAAAGATCGCGCGGGACATTTCTCTTCACATGCAAACCGAGATTGCGGAGGTCTTCGAGCCGGCGGGCGAGGGGCGTGGCGGCTCCTCGACGATGCCGCATAAGCGCAACCCCGTCAGCGCCGCGATAGTGTTGTCGGCGGCAACGCGGGTCCCTGGCCTCGTCGGTACGATGCTGAGCGCGATGGTTCAGGAAGATGAGCGCGGCCTGGGCGATTGGCACGCGGAATGGGAGACGCTGCCGGAAATTTTTCGGCAGACTGCCGGAGCGCTTCGTCAAATGGCGACGATTGTTCCGCATCTCGAAATTGATGCGGCGCGCATGAGACATAATCTCGACGCGACGCAAGGTCTGATTTATGCCGAAGGTGTAACCATGGCCATGGGAACGCACATCGGCAAGTCCGACGCGCATAGATTGGTGGAAGGGGCGAGCCGCCAGGCGCGCGAGTTGGGAAAGCATCTCCGCGAGGTGCTGGCTCAGAACCCAACCGTAACCGAGCGTCTGACTTCCGCGGAACTGGATCGTTTGTTTGCTCCGGAGAACTACCTGGGCGCCGCCGAGGAGTTCGTGGATCGCGTTATCGATGCCAGCCGCAAACATTGATTGTCATCGATGGACTTCCACGTCAGAAGGGACTAGCAATGCCGTTTGTCGAGGTTGAGGAACTGCGGACGCATTACGCGCTGACGGGTGACAAAGCGCCCGTGCTGCTGTTCTCCAACTCTCTAGGTACCAACCTTTCCATGTGGGATCCGCAGATGGTGAAATTGCAACGGCGCTTCCGCGTCCTTCGTTACGACACTCGCGGACACGGGCAGTCATCTGTAATACCGGGCGACTACACGATCGAGCAACTGGGTCGCGACGTCCTCGGATTGCTGGACTCACTTCGTCTCGAACGTGTACATTTCTGCGGGCTCTCGATGGGCGGCATAATCGGCATGTGGCTGGGGATTCACGCGCCCAATCGCGTGGATCGCCTGGTGCTCTCGAACACTGCGGCTCGCATCGGCACGAAAGAGATATGGAACGCGCGCATCGCGACCGCACGCAAGGATGGAATGAAGTCTGTGGCGGCCGCTGTCATTGAGCGCTGGTTTACGCCAGAGTTTCGTGTAGCGAAGCCCGAACAGGTCGCCCAGGCGCAGCGAATGCTCGAAAACTCGCCACCGGAGGGCTATGCCGCCTGTTGCGCCGCCATCCGCGATATCGATCAGTGCGACGCGGTTGCGCGGATCAAGGCCCCGACGCTCGTGATCTACGGCAGGAACGATCCGGTCACGCCCACTTCCGATGCTCAGTTCCTCACCGACCGAATTCGCGGAGCTGCAAAAGTTGAGCTCGCAGCTGCTCACCTCTCGAATGTCGAGCAGGCCGACGCGTTCACTGAGGCGGTGAGTTCGTTCCTTTCGCAATGAGGCGATCGACTTTGGACGACTTAGGATGGGACCAATGGATGATAAGAAGCGTTACGAGCAGGGCATGAAAGTCCGCCGCGCCGTTCTCGGCGATGAATACGTGGATCGCGCGGTTGGGAGGGTCACCGACTTTAACCGCGATCTCCAGGACTTCATTACCCGCAATGCCTGGGGCGAGATATGGACGCGCCCGGGACTTCCCCGCCATACTCGCAGCCTGCTGACACTGGCGATGATGGTCGCATTGAATCGTGGCGACGAATTTCGCCTGCACGTGAAGGCCGCGTTCAACAATGGCGTCACCCGCGACCAGATCAAAGAGGTTCTGCTGCAATCTGCCGTCTATTGCGGCGTGCCGGCGGCGAACTCCGCGTTCCACATTGCAGCCGACGTGTTCCGAGAATTGGACGGCGAGATGGACGGCAAAAAGAAGACAAGCTCCAAGAAGAGGAGACAGCCATGACTACGACTGAAGTCCAGCTTCTTATTGGCGATCGCGACGCCGCCGCAGCAAGTGCGGCAACTTTTGTGCGGCAGAATCCGATCTCGGGCGAAGTGGCCACGCGCGCCGCTGCCGCCGGCGTAGACGATGCGATCGCCGCTGCGGAAGCCGCTGCCGAGGCCTTCCCTGCCTGGTCCGCGCTTGGTCCGCACGAGCGGCGCAAGCGGCTCTTACACGCTGCCGATTTGCTCGAAGCCCGTACCCCCGATTTTATTTCCGTGATGATGGACGAGATCGGCTCCACCGCCGGGTGGGCCGGATTCAACGTTTATCTCGCGGCGCAGATGCTTCGCGAAGCGGCATCAATGACCACGCAAGTCTCCGGCGAGGTGATTCCCTCTGAGATTCCTGGCAGCCTCGCATTCTCCATCCGGCAACCAGTAGGTGTTGTGCTTGGGATTGCGCCCTGGAACGCGCCGGTAATTCTTGGCGTGCGGGCAATCGCCGTGCCTCTGGCTTGCGGAAATACGGTTGTTCTAAAAGCGTCGGAGGTCTGTCCGGCGACGCATCGCCTGATTGGTACGGTCCTTCGCGAAGCTGGGCTGGGGCACGGGGTGGTCAACGTCCTCACTCACGATGCCGCCAGCGCTGCGACGATTGTCGAGACGCTTATCGCGCACCGCGCCGTGCGGCGAATAAACTTCACTGGTTCAACACGTGTGGGTAAGATTCTGGCGGTCACTGCGGCGAAACATCTGAAGCCGATTCTGCTCGAACTGGGCGGCAAAGCTCCGCTCATCATTCTCGACGACGCCGATCTCGACGCGGCTGTGGATGCAGCGGCGTTCGGTGCTTTCATGAACCAAGGGCAGATCTGTATGTCCACGGAACGCATCATCGTCGATGAAAGAGTGGCGGACGCCTTTGCCCAGAAATTCGTTGCCAAAGTAAAGGCTCTGCCTTGCGGCGATCCGCGGAAAGGTGAGGTCGTTCTCGGCGCTGTCGTCGGCATGCCCACGGTGGATCGGGTGCGAGCGCTCGTAAAAGACGCGGTGTCTCGCGGTGCAAAAGTTCTTCTCAGTGGAGACCCGCAAGGCACGATCATGCCGGCTGTGATCGTCGATCACGTCACTCCCGAAATGCAGATTTTCCGCGAAGAGTCGTTTGGACCATCGGTTTCGATCACTCGCTTCAAAACGGTCGAAGAAGCGATCGCGCTCGCCAACGACACCGAGTATGGACTTTCGTCTGCCGTGTTCGGCCGCGACATCGCTCGCGCCGTGGAAGTCGCCAAGCGCATCGACTCCGGAATGTGCCACGTTAACGGACCGACCGTGCATGACGAGGCGCAGATGCCTTTCGGCGGCGTAAAAGCCAGTGGCTACGGGCGTTTTGGAGGAAAAGCTGCGGTGAATGAATTCACCGAACTGCGCTGGATTACGATCCAGACAACTCCGCGGCACTATCCTTTCTAGGGCAGTTTCATGCCGATTGCGGAGCGAACTCAAGTCGGGATTGTGGGCTCGGGACCGGCCGGTCTCGTGCTTTCGCAGCTTCTGCATTTGCAGGGGATTGATTCCGTCATAATTGAGAATCGCAGCCGTCAATATGTGGAGGAACGCGTTCGTGCCGGCGTGCTGGAACAAGGGACAGTCGATCTGCTTACAGAAATGGGTGTTGGCGAACGGATGAAAAACGAAGGCTTGATCCACCACGGAATCGAGCTGCGTTTCGGAGGCCGCGGGCACCGTATCGATTTTAAGGACCTCACGGGCGGAAAAGGAATCACGATTTACGCGCAGCATGAGGTCGTGAAAGATTTGACCAACGCCCGCATCGCGGCGGGCGGCCAGATCTTTTTTGAGGTTGCGAATGTCAGCGTGCACGACCTCGATGGCCCCAAGCCAAAGATTGAATACCAGAAAGATGGAAATGCCTGCGAATTGACCTGCGACTTCATTGCTGGATGCGACGGCTTTCACGGCATTTGCAGGCCCAGCATTCCGCCGGGTGTGCTCACGGTTTATGAGCGGGACTATCCCTTCGGATGGCTTGGCATCCTGGCCGACGCGCCTCCGTCCTCTGGCGAACTGATTTATACCTACCACGATCGTGGCTTTGCCTTGCTCAGCATGCGGACGCCTCACATCAGCCGCTTGTACCTGCAATGCAAACCAGATGAAAACATCGATCTGTGGAGTGACGACAAAATTTGGCAGGAGCTTCAGATTCGTTTGGCTTCGCCCGGATGGAAGTTAATCGAAGGACAAATTCTGCAAAAGGGCGTGACCGGCATGCGCAGCTTCGTGGTCGAGCCAATGCAATACGGCAACCTTTTCTTAGCTGGGGATTCAGCCCACATCGTTCCGCCAACCGGAGCCAAGGGATTGAACCTCGCAGTCGCCGATGTTCAAATACTCTCGCGCGCGCTCAAACATTTTTATGCCACCGGAAGTCGGGAACTGCTCGATAGCTATTCTGAGGTTTGTTTGCGGCGCGTCTGGAAGGTGCAGCGGTTTTCGTGGTGGATGACTTCCATGCTCCATCGCTTTCCGGACGAGAATCCTTTCGATCGCCGCCGCCAACTTGCCGAACTGGACTATGTGACCAGTTCACGGGCGGCAGCTCAGACGCTCGCGGAAAATTACGTCGGCCTTCGGATGGAATGAAAAATCTCTAAATTCTCGGCGACGCGCTTAGGGCGTGCCTGGGTCACCACCGACCGGACCGCTTGGGCAATCTTGTCTTCATTCGGGAGCAGGTAGCTTTCGAGCGGCTCGCTGTAAGGTACAGGCGCGTCGAGAGCGGTCACCATGACTATCGGTGCGCGCAAATGCTCGAAGCCTTTTCCCGCTATCTCGGCGGCAATTACCGCAGCGGCCGACGAATGACGCGGAGCCTGATCGACCAACACCAGCCTGCCCGTTTTCTTCACGGACTTGATCATCGTGTCTACATCGAGCGGCGCCAGAGTTCGCGGATCGATGACTTCAGCGCTGATGCCTTCGCGTGCAAGCTGCTCGGCCGCGGCCAATGATTTCTTGACCATCCAACCGGTAGCAACAATCGTAACGTCGTTGCCGGTGCGTTTGATGTCGGCGACCCCGAAGGGCACGATGTGCTCACCTTCAGGCACATCGCCGGTATCGAGCGTCAGCATGTAGTGGTGCAGATACACGACAGGGTTGTCATCGCGAATGGCCGCTGCCATGAGTCCCTTGGCATCGGCGGGCGTGGAGGGAAGCGCCACCTTCAGCCCCGGAATTCCCATCATCGTATGGTAGATGCAATTGGAGTGCTGCCCACCCCAGCCGGCGGCGAACCCGTACCCGGCCTTCAGTACCAGCGGAACTTTCACCTGGCCGCCCGACATGTAGCGCAGGCGGGGAGTCTCGTTGAGGACCTGGTCCATAGCCACCAGCATGAACTCGCTCATCCAGAGCTCGACGATGGGACGAAGTCCCGTGATGGCGGCGCCCACGGCTACGCCGATCTCAGCGGTTTCGGATATGGGCGTAAGGCGAACGCGGCTTTTGCCGAACATCTTGAGCATGGAGTCGCGCTCGGTCATAGCCATGTTCTGACCGTAGAAAACAACGTCCGCATCGCGCTGCATTTCCTCGACGATGGCCGTGGCCATCGCCTCGCCATACATCATTTCCTTGGGCATTCGCACCTCCTCTGGCCTGCCATCAAATTGCGGCGCCTAAAGGCGCATCCATCAGACGGCCCTTGTGGCACGCCTGAAGGCGTGCCCTGATACGAACCGCGCTTCCACTAAGAACCGCGCTCCACCGCCACTGCTTAGGCATAAACGTGGTTGGTGGCTTCTTCGGGCGCGGGATGGGGACTGGCAAGCGCAAACTGAACAGCCGCGTCCATTTCTTCGCGTGCGTTATCATCATGCCGCTGGAGTTCATTCTCCGTGAGGATGCTTTCGTTCAGCAGCCACGCACGAAAACGCGGAATGGGGTCTCTCTCTTTGGCCGCGCGGAATTCCGCTTTATTACCGTACACTCCGATGGCCTCGTGTTCGGGAAACTGTGTCGGCACGGGAGGCACGGTGATGGCGTTGCCGTGCGCACTGAGCCGGTAGAACTTCGATTCGATGAGGCTGGGGCCGAGTCCGGCACGGGCACGTTCGGCAGCTTCAATCACCTCGTCATAAACCAGCAGAGGATCCGTGCCATCAACGGTTACGCCGGGGATGCTGAACGCGGCCGCTTTCTTGGACAGCGGATCGCCGGCTTGGGCATTAGCGTCTTCGAGGCTGACGTGCGTGTAGGCCTGATATTCGTTGTTTTCGAGAATGAACACGATCGGCAGTTTCCAGACTGCGGCGAGGTTCAGGGTTTCAAAGAACGCTCCTTGTTTGCTGGCTCCATCGCCGAAGAAGCAGTAGACGATCTGTCCCGTGTTCTTGACCTGGGCAGTCAAAGCGGCGCCCGCGGCATGGGCAATGCTCTGGCCGACGATGGCGGACGTACCCGGAAAATAGTGTTCGGGATCGGCAAGATGCATGGAGCCGCCAAAACCCTTGCACAGCCCGTCTTTCCGGCCATAAAGCTCGGCCATCATTTTTTTGGGAGAGGTACCGAGCACAATCGGCTGAGCGTGGCAGCGATAGCTTGGCATCACCCAGTCAGCGGGGTTGCGCGTGGCGAGCGCCCCCACAATCGAAGCTTCCGCGCCGTCGGCAAGATGGGTGTGGCCGCGCATGGCTCCGGGATGTTCGAGGAAGGTGCGCTTGACGTGTTCCTCGAATTCGCGAATCCGCGTCATCTGGATGTAGATCCAGATCAACCTTTCTTTTCCGCGATCGTACCGGTCTGACATGGCATCACTCCTTTCTCGCACTTGCTCGTGGCATTCTTTACGGGACTGAGTCGCCCGGCTGTCCTATATGACATAACGGCCCGCCCACTGCGACCTGCACGCTTTCACGGGCAACGATTTTGAGCAGGACGCCGGCGATCGGAGATTCCAGTTCGTAGCTCACCTTTTCCGTTTCCAGTTCCACGACGGCCTCGCCCACTTGCACGAGATCTCCTTCGTGCTTGAGCCAGCGCAATACGCTGGCTTTGGTCGTGGGAATGCCGCCGGTCTTTGGGACTTTCAAGGTTGTGAGAATAAAGGCGCCTCCGCCGACGCTATTTCCGAGTCGACCGATTGCGTTAATGCACTTCGCGGTCCACGTTTGCCCAAAACTGTTTGCGCATCGCCTTGCGATCGAACTTCCCTGCCGGAGTCTTCGGAATCTCCGCGACGAACTCCACCGACTTGGGGGACTTCATACTACCCAGCTTGACCTTGCAATGGGCGATGACCTCGCTCTCTGTCAGCGATTGGCCCTGCTTCACAACGACTACGGCCTTGACTGCCTCTCCCCATTTATCGTCGGGCACTCCAATGACCGCGCATTCCTGCACCTGCGGCAGCGCCATGACGCCGGCTTCAACTTCGGTGCAGTAGACATTGAAGCCGCCACTGATGATCATGTCTTTCTTTCGGTCCACAATGTAAACATATCCATGTTCGTCGATGTATCCAACATCGCCGGTGTGATGCCAGCGGTGGCTGCGGATCTCAGCGGTGGCTTGCGGGAGGTTGTGATAGCCGGCGGTTACAAGAGTGCCGCGGGCTACGATTTCTCCGGGCTCGTAGGGCGGAAGTATGTGGCCAGCATCGTCCATGATGGCAACACGAACCGAGGCAGTCGGCCTTCCGCAACTGCGCAGGCGTTCCGGATGATGGCCGGCAGCGGCTGCGGCAACGGTGCGGGCATCGAGAAAGGTCAGAAGCATAGGCGCTTCGGTTTGGCCGTACGACTGGCACAGGCATGGACCGAAGATCTCCACACCTTGCTTGAGTTTGTCGGGCGAGACAGGAGAGCCGGCTAGGAGAAAAACGCGCAAACTGGAGTAATTGAACTTACTCACGTCCGGATGGGCGAGCAGCGCGTAGAACGCCGTTGGAGGAAGAAAGAGGTGCGTCACTTGATACTGCTCAATCGCCCGCAACACTTGCCCGGCCTCAAATCCGGGCAAGACGACGTTTGTTCCGCCCAAAGCGAACATGGTGAAGGCGACGACGCCAGCGGCATGAGAAAGCGGAGCTGTGCAGAGGCAGACCGGGTTGTCGGCGCCGCCACTCCAGTAGTGAATAGCCATGTCGGTCATCGTGCCCCAGGCCAGGTTGGTGACGCGGACACCGCGCGCGGGGCCGGTCGTCCCGCCGGTCGGAACGAGACCCATGATCTGATCGAGGTTGCCGTGGGCATCGGCCCAGTCGAGATCGCTCTCCTTATCGATATCCTTATTCGCTCGTGAGTTTCCCAGTTCCATGAAGGTTGCGAGTGACGGACGCGCGCCGTCCGCGCCGTCGATGCAAATCAGATGTTGCAGGGAGGAGACGCGTCTGCGGATCTCTTCGACCTGCTCGCGAAAGCGGCTGTGATAGAAAAGCCAAGCCGTCTCGGAGTAGTTTAGAAATTCCACGTTGGCGTCAGCGGCGTTGCGAAAGTTGATCGGGACCCATGCCGCGCCTGCGCGCAGGATGCCCAACATGCAGAACAGAACGGCTGGGTGGTTGTGAGAGTAGATAGCCGCGCGCTGTTCCTGTTCGACACCGCTTGCCCGCATCGCACTGGCGATCCGCTCGCTGAAGGCGCGCGTTTCAGCGTAGGAAAAGCTGGCATCTCCATCGAGGATTGCAATCCGGCCGGCGTGGAGATCCGCGCTTTTGTCGAAATAGTCAATCGCTCGCATCGTTGCCCTTTAATCCCAACTATGACGACAGCTTTGCTTTGGAAAGGCCGTGTGTTTCCAAAACACCGAGGATTTCGCGATGACCGAAGGCTTGCGCCGCTGAGGCGAAGCCCACCGCGCGCGGCGTGCCATGTACCAGGTTGTGAGCCGCGAACGCCTGAATGAGCGCGGTCTGGCGATAGCAGCACGTGCCGAATACCGCACACTGCACCGAATCTGTGCTGCCACGGCCGACGATCACATCAATCGTGCGATGCTCGCGCGGGTTTTCGCGCGGCGGCGTGCCGCCAGTCACCGCATTAGCCATCTCGCCGAGCCGGCGTTCCTGTTCAGCAGGAGGCAGGGGACGAATCTGCTCTTCGAACAATTTCTCCGTCGCGGCCACGCCTTCCATGATCTGCCGGTCGAGGAGTCCGCCAAACGAGCGCACATTCGCCACTTGCGGATGATCCTTGTACCAGACAGGATGCGGAAAACCTCCCCAGGCCAATGCGAGTTGAGTTTGGATGCTGCCGGGCACGACGACGTCATAGCGAGTGGCACGCGGCCAAGGCTTGTACGCGTTCTGTTCGAGAAAATAAGCGTCGGTTTGAATCACGGCGAAGATCGTCTGGGTCGAGCCGAAAGTCGGATTGCCTTTGAACATCGTGAGGACTTCCAGTGTGTCAATGCCGCGATGACTCTCCAGGCACATTCGAATAGCGGAGTCGCTCACTGCCGACATGAACGCGGTAGCGGGAGCAGCGAGCAAACCGCGCTCGGCAAATTTGCTGCCCCATTTTTCCGCCACGGTGCGGACCCAAGCCTGCTCTCCGCCGATATCCAGATAGTGGCAGCCCGCATTCAGCGCAGCTTCGATCACTCGCGGGCCGTTGTAGATAAAAGGCCCTGTCGTATTGCAGATCACCTTCGCGCCGGCAAAAAGCTGGGTAAGTTCTTCGACCGAGCCTTGAGTCTCGACGATTTCATAGTTGGCGGTTTCGATGCCGGGCACATGCTTCATCACTTCTTCAAGCCGTGCGCGGCTGCGCCCGGCGGCAATGAATGGCACGTTGTATTCACGAAGAAATTCCACTATCAAGCGGCCCGAAAAACCATTGGCGCCATAAACGATTACAGGCTTCTTGTCGCTCATCCTGGGGCCTCGCTGTGCCTCTTCTTGAAATCGTCCCCACGCTCGATACCTGCTTCCAAGTCGACGCCGAATCGGGTATCCTTTCGGGACCGAGGGGTAATTCTAGGCAAAAGTAACTTTTTTGGTAGTAGGCACGTTTCGGTAACCTAAATACCTGTTGGGGACTATGCCATGGACCATACCAACTGCTCTGTAAAACTGACAGCTTCAATCATTGGCGGGAAATGGAAACCGTCGCTCCTGTTTCATCTCGAGGGCCGAACCCGGCGGTTCTGCGAACTGCAAAGGCTCATCCCCGGACTGACCAAGAAGATGCTGACGCAACACCTGCGCGAACTGGAACGCGATGGGATAGTCCATCGCAAGGTGTATGCCGAGGTGCCGCCGCGAGTGGAGTATTCGCTCACCCGCCACGGCGAAAGCCTGAAGCCGATTCTGAAGCTGATGTCGGCATGGGGAACCCGGCATCGCGCCCGATATGGCGTGACTACAGCACACCCGCAAAAGCGCGAAACGCCTGGCAGTACAGTGGAGATGCCCGTGCCCAGCACGCCTCTGGATTCACGAGTGCCGCG
Organism: uncultured Acidobacteriaceae bacterium; assembly: GCA_963785265.1. Classification (GTDB taxonomy): domain Bacteria; phylum Acidobacteriota; class Terriglobia; order Terriglobales; family Acidobacteriaceae; genus Acidiflorens. The sequence continues at coordinate 153,851 of CAWAUN010000004.1, forward strand.
ACTTCTGGCGGCAAGCGAAGAGATTCGGGACATTAAAGCAGCGCTATGAGTTCTCGCAATCGAGCTCTGCTTTCGCGCTACGACGACGTTTTTCTGGTCGATGGCGTGCGCACTCCGTTCGTGGAATACAACACGGCTCTTGGATTGGTGTCTCCCACCGATCTGGGGATCAAAGCGGCGCGCGAGGTCTTTCGGCGGAGTAGTGTGCCGCCGGCCGACGTCGACATCGTGGTGGCCGGGAACATGGCGCAAGCCTCGTTCGACGCTTATGTTTTGCCGCGGCACATCGGACTCTACTCTGGTGTTCCCATCGAAGTGCCCGCACATCTGGTGCAACGCGTCTGCGGCACTGGCGTTGAGGCCATTCTTCAGGCCGCCGACAATATCAAGCTGGCGAAAGCCGACTTGGCGCTGGTCGTCGGAACCGAGTCCATGTCGCGCAACCCGATTGTTGCCTATACGCATCGTGGCGGATTCCGCATGGGTGAAGTGGAGTTCAAGGATTTTCTGTGGGAGGCGCTGCTCGATCCTTGTCCGAATGAAACCATGGGCGGAACCGCCGAGAAGTTGGCGAAACAGTATGGAATCACACGCGGCGATGTAGACGAATTCGCCGCCGAGAGCTTCGCGCGCGCGCTTGCCGCACAGAAGAGCTGTTTCCTCAGCGGAGAGATCGTGCCGTTGGCGAATGAGGTCTTCGAACTTTCCGGCTATGCGCCGCGGGGAATCAGGCTGCCGCGCGGCATCGAGAAGTTGAGTGAGGATACCCACATTCGGCCCTCGCCGTTGGAAGTCTTGTCGAAGCTCAAACCGGCATTCGGTGGAGTGCAGACTGGAGGAAACAGCTCCGGTATCGTAGATGGTGCAGCGGCCGCGCTCGTGGCTTCGAGCGAGTATTTGAAGCGGCACGACAAAGAGCCGTTGGCGCGAGTGGTGGCCGGGGCCGTGGTTGGCGTCCGCCCTGAGATCATGGGCATCGCGCCGGTGCCAGCCATTCAAGCCCTGCTGGACTTGGCGGGCTTGAGCCTGGCGCAAATCGATCGTTTTGAAATCAATGAGGCGTTCGGCGCGCAAGTTCTGGCCTGCCAGCGCGAGCTTGGCATTGACCGCAAGAAGCTCAATGTCAATGGAGGCGCAATCGCCATCGGTCATCCGCTCGGAGCCACGGGGGTGCGGCTGTCCATTACATTGGCACGAGAGTTGAAGCGTTCTAACGTGCGCTATGGGGTTGCTTCGGCCTGCATCGGAGGAGGACAGGGCATCGCCCTGCTGGTGGAGAATACTTCGGCGGTTAATTAGAAGGGGTGTGTGGGGACGGGGTCGCGTAAATCCCGCGCAGGAATACGTCTCCGATTTCGGTGGCCAAGGCTTTCGCATCGCCATCGACGTGCGGGTTGTACCAGGTGTAGATCCAGTTCATCATTCCGAATAGCGACAGCACCGCCACACGGGAGTTGAACTGCAAACCCTTGGCGGCTTTCAGCGCATCGACCAGATCCGCGCAACAGTGGTAGTACTGCCGCTTCAGGCTGGCGATATCTGCGCCGAGTTTCTCTTTGAGCACGTCATCTTCGTGCGAGAGCACTTTCATCGATTTCGGATTCGCGAGAAAGTATTCGAGATGCACGAGTATAAAAACCCGAACCCGCTGCTCGGGATCGGTCTCGTCTCTCAGGCGTTCGCGGACCAGGTCCATGACCGAGAGAAAGAGATGTCTCTGGATGACGTAGAGCAGTTTTTCCTTGGACTCGAAGTAGTAGTAAAGGCCGGCCAGGGACATCCCGCTCGCTCGGGAGAGGTCGCGGATGGAAGCGCCTTCGTAACCTTTTTCGTAGAAAATCGCCGTGGCATGTTCTAGGATTTTCGCCAGTTGGCGGTCGTAGCGGCTGTCGGAAGTGGCAGCGGAGGAGTCGGGAGCGGGGGATGTCTGGCTCATGTTGATTCGAATGAACGTTCGTTATAGCGATCCATCTTACGCACCATCCTTATTAGGTGGCAAGAACCGTGCGGTTCTCCCAAACCGCCAGGTTTGACGTCCTGAAAACGATTTAGAAGGATTTACATGCAAGGAACCATGATGCATTATCCGCTGACGCTCTCGCACAGCCTGGAGCGGGCGGGCAAGTTTTTTCCGAATGCTGAGATCGTCTCGCGGCGGCCCGATCATGCGCTCCACCGCTACACCTACGCCGACCTCTACCGGCGAGCGCGCGCCTTGGCCGAAGCGCTGCAGAAAGCTGGCTTGCAGCGCGGCGATCGCGTCGCAACCCTGATGTGGAACCATCACGCGCATCTGGAAGCTTACTTCGGCATCCCGATCTCGGGCGGTGTGCTGCACACGCTGAACCTGAGGCTGGCGCCGACGGAGATCGCATACATCGCCAACCACGCGCAGGACCGGTTCCTGATCGTCGACGACATCCTGCTCCCCCTGTATGAAAAGATTCGCGACACTGTCCAATTTGAGCGAGTCATCGTGGTCGGCTGGACGGGCGGCACCGCGGAACCAGGGCTGGCGGGCCATTTCGAAGATTATGAAAATTTCCTTAGCACCGCTTCCGGAAGTTTTCGTTATCCCGATCTCGACGAAAACGAGGCCGCTTGCATGTGCTACACCTCGGGGACAACGGGAGCGCCAAAGGGCGTGGTCTATACGCACCGGTCGGTGATGTTGCATTCGTTCCTGCTCACTACCGTGGACAACTTCGGCATCTGTAACGCCGACACCGTGTTGCCGATCGTTTCCATGTTTCATGTCAACGGCTGGGGACTGTCGTACGCCGCAACGCTGGTGGGATCGAAACAGGTTCTGCCCGGTCCGCACCTCAAGGCAGAGAGCCTGTTGGAGCTTTGCGAAAAGGAAGGAGTCACCGTAGCCGCGGGCGTGCCCACGGTATGGCACAGTGTTCTCGAGTGTTTGGACCACAACCCAGGCAGATGGAAGCTGCCGCGCATGCGAGTGCTCATTGGCGGCGCGGCGCCTTCACTCGCCCTCATTCAAAGACTACAGCGACACGGATGGAGCATGGTACAAGGCTGGGGGCTGACCGAGAGCAGTCCGCAAGCGACCACCAGCCAACTCAAAGCGCACATGCAGAATTGGCCAGAGGAATCGAAATGCGAAATCAAGGCGCAGGCGGGAATCCCGGTTCCATTCGTGGAGAGAAGAGTCGTCAGCGAGCAAGGTGCAGGTCCATTTGAAGAGGTTCCATGGGACGAAAAAACCATGGGAGAAGTGCAACTCCGCGGTCCGTGGGTAGCCGCCAGCTACTACAACCTGCCGGCGGAAAACGACAAGTGGACTGAAGATGGATGGTTCCGCACCAGCGATGTCGGAACGGTGAATGCCGAAGGCTCTCTGAGAATCGTGGATCGGACCAAAGACTTGATCAAATCCGGTGGCGAGTGGATCAGTTCGGTCGACCTCGAAAACGCTCTGCTCGCGCATCCGCAAATCCGCGAAGCGGCGGTGATCGCCGTTGCCCATCCGAAGTGGCAGGAGCGGCCGGTGGCTGTGGTGGTAGCGCAGGACGGCGCGCAGTTGTCTTCGGAAGCGCTGCGCGAGTTTTTGTCACCGAAGTTCGCGAAGTGGCAGTTGCCCGATGCCTTTGTGTTTGTAGAGGAGTTGCCGCATACATCCACGGGGAAACTACTGAAAGCAGAATTGAGGCGGCGGTTCCGGGATTGGAAGTGGGAGTGAGTACCTGGCCATCGCAAACTGCGGAGCTTCCGCTGGGCAGACGAGGGCGTCTGCCCCTACGCGAGCATATCTATTACGGCTTACTTCACTTGCAGCGATTCCAGGTACTTATTCAGGTTTGCGATGCGTTGTTGCACGATCTCCTCGTGGCCGCCACTCATTTTCCAAAACACCGGGCCCCAGACTGGCATTTCCTGATCGCCGTGAGGCACGAGATTGGCTTGTCCGCGCAAGATGGTGGTCACCTTGTCCGACGGATACTTCCCGCCGTTGCGCTTGGCCAAGCCCGTCAGATCGGCGGGCCCGACCTTGAGTGAAGCTGCGGCCGGGCCATCGCCTTTCGCATCCTTGCCGTGGCAGGAGGCGCAGTAACTCAGGAACATATCCTTGCCGGATACGGGCGAGGTCACCGGCGCCGTACCATGCTTCACTTCAGTTTTTGCTTCCTGTGTGGCAGCCATTACACTGGCGAAAACCAGCGTCAGCAAACAAGCGAAATATCGCGTGCGCATAAGTTCCTCCTGTGGTCTGCTGGTCTGCGCGGATTCTGTAGAAAACGGCATCCTCGCAACCTCGCCCGATATAAAAGCTTCAGCCACGCCAGCCGCTCAGGATCGAACGGCCAGCGCGTAGCGTCCACTAAAACGAGAACTTCATCGAGAACTGCAACTGCCGCGGGTTGAACATCGTTCTGGGTTTGCCGAAAGTCGCATTGGGAAAATTAGGAATCCCGACCGGCAATAGCCCGTCGGCGAGCCAGGCTCCAGGATTTCCGGTCACCTGCTGCGTCGCGCAAGATACCGACGCAGCGCCCCGCTGGATAGCAAGAGTGGTCGCGTCGTTGTAGTGCCTGGGTATGGCTGGAGCGGCCCCGCAAAAGGCCGGCGAGCCATACACCGAGCTCACTTCGTCTATGTTCGGGTGGTTGAGCAGGTTGAAAGCGTCGACGGCGAAGTCGAGCAACTTGCCCTCGCCTACTTTGAAATTCCGCGACAGGCGCAGATCCCAGGTATACAGGGGAGGGCCGAAGTAGGTGTTGCGGCCGACGGTGGTCGCGCAGTTCGAGACGGTGGTGCAGTTGCCGGTGACAGGCGCGCCGCCGACACGATCCGTGCTCAGGCCCGCCACGTCGCCAAAGGTATTTTCCCCGACGAACAAAGTAAAGGGGCGGCCCGACTGCAGAGTGATAATGCTGCTGAGTTCGAAGTTGCGCAAAAAACTATGCTCGGGCGCGCTCGCGGTGAAGTTCGTAACCAGGCGATGACGCAGATCCTGGTTGGAGTTGGCCCGCTCCGAAGCGTAGTCGAACTGGTTAGGTGGCAAGTTGATAAAGGTCGTGAAATTCCCGTTGTCGATGGTGTGGGAATAGGTGTAGTTGGCGGTCATCCGGAAATACTTGACGCGCTCGATCGCGGTGAGGGTCAGGCCATGATAAACGGCGTTGGCAACGTCGTTGTTGTAATCGAGAAGGCCGCCGCTGAGAGTGGGCGCCGGAAGGACGGCGCTCGGGACGCCAAACTCCAGCCCGCTGGGATTGTACGGAAGCAGCGGGTTAGCGGGATTGTTCAGGTAGGCAAAGAACGGTCCCAACCCGAATGGTCCGAGCGTCGGCGTTCCCTGACAAGGTGTGAGACTGCCGCTGGGGTCGAGCAATCCTTGTGCGGTGTAAGGATTGTTCGCCTTGCTGGTACCAGAAGGACAGGGGACATTGATGTTGTTTCCTCGGACGAGCTTGTGCGCACCCACAAAGAGGTACCCGGCTTCGACCGTGAGTCCCTTGCCGAACTCGTGATCAATCTGCAAGCTAGCCTGCTCCGCATAGGGAAGGCGAGCGTTGCGCTGTATGCCTCCAGCACCTACTCCACAGGCTCCCGCCGGCCCTTCGGCGGTGAGGGTACACGTCCCTGTAAGAGTCACCGTCGGGTAAGCGGTGGCACCGGCGCCCAGGATGCTGAGCGCCTGCAAGGCTGCGACACTTATTGTATTGCCAGGCAGATCGGTACAGTTAAGCCCGGGCGGACAGGGAATGGCTGGCGTGCCCGGATACCCAGGGTCCGCCGATAATTGCCATCCGCCGTTGGCCGCCTGTTTCTGGATCATGGGCACGTTCACCCCGGACAACCCGGCTGCGGCACAACTTGGGTCTGCGCTTGGCGGATTACAGAAATAGCCGGAAAGCGCCTTTTGGTTTCCCGTGGTGAAGAAAAAAGTCAGGTTGTTGCGATCGAAAAATGTGCCGAACCCAGCGCGAATTACCGTCTTTGAGTCGGGTGAGTAAGCAAATCCGATGCGCGGCTGGAACCCACGATAGTCGGCGTTAATCGTGTTTCCCAGGCCGGTTTCGAAGTCCCAGCGCAAGCCGTAGTTGAAGGTCAGCTTGGGAGTAACCCGCCACTGATCCTGTCCAAAGAATCCCCAGTAGGCGTGATTCAACGTGTAAGCGTAATTGGAATACTCGTTGGTCGGAAATGCATTCGGCCAGCCGCTGCCGAATCCGCCGCCGGTCGGCGGCAAAGGCTGGTAGCCGTTCTGGAAGCCGGTTCGCGGAACCGCAACGCCCCAATAGAGGAATGACACCCCGTCTGCCGGAGACTCAAGAGGACAGGGGTTCGACGGCTGAGAAACCGTTCCATAGGTGCCAGTCAGCGCACCTTCCACGGTGTCGGCAAACTGGTACATGCAATCGAGATTCGGAAAGAGAGCGCGCTCCGGCGTGAAGCCGGGATAGTTGTTGTAGCTCCAAACGTAATTGCCGTCGAATCCAAACTTGACCACGTGGCTGCCTTTTACCCAGGACATGGAGTCGGAGATATTGTGCCCGGCTCTCGTAGATGGCGTCATAGGTGCCAAAGTTATGTCCAAGTTCCAGATCGTTGACGACGCTGAGGTCCGGCTCGCCGGTGGCTCCGGGAAAGTTGTAATGACGTCTTGAGTACTGTCCCAGGACTGTATTGACGAGATTCGGCCTCAGCACTGTGTTCAAAGTCCCCACCAGCGATTGGTCACGAATAAAGAGATTGCGCGCTCCGCTCGGTGTGCCGATGCCGCCGCCATCTTCCGTGTTGCCGATCAGTTCCCCGAGATCGCGCGCATCCTCCACAACATAGCGGAGGGCAAAGCGATTATTGTTGTTGATCTGATGATCGATCTTGGCAAACCCATAATCATTGTCGACTGTCTTCAAAACCCCTTGCAGATAGGAAAACGGGGAGCCCGTGCAATCCGCGGGCTTAAGATCGCAGCCCTCGGGCGAAAGCCCGAGGTAGGCCTTCGCCTGATCGATTTCGGCAATGTTGTTGTATAGGTCCGGAGCATAAGTGGGAGACGCACCGCGACGGTGCCCTTCATAGTTCATGAAGAAGAATGTCTTGTCCTTGACGATCGGCCCACCGAGGGTGCCACCGAACTGATTCTCTCGCAATTCGTCGGGCAACGGCGCTGGCTGCAACAGTGAGCGCGCATCGGTGGCGCTGTTCTGCAGGTAGTCGTAGACCGAACCGTGAATTTGGTTCGTGCCAGACCGGGTCACGATGTTGACAATGCCGCCGAGCGCCCGGCCGTATTCCGCTCCAAAACTGTTGTTCACCACGCGGAATTCCTGCACGGAATCCTGCGGCGGAGTGGCGCGCTGCACGCCGGTAATCGTGTTGACGAAATCGGCGCCGTCGACGGTGATCTCGTTGCTGAACGAGCGCATCCCGCCGAAGGAGATTTGCGTGACCTCGAATTCCGTGAAGGTCGTCCCCAGACTGGTTCGGCTGGTGGCGACGCTCGGTGCAAGCAGAGCGAAGTCGGTGAAAAGGCGACCGCTGATGGGCAGGTCCGTGATCTGCTTGGTGTCGATGACCTGGCTTACTTCGGAGCGGGTCGTCTCCACCACTGGGGCCTCGGTGCTAACGACGACCTCTTCTTTGACCGCCGCCACTTTGAGCGTCACGTTGAGAGTGGCGGTTTGACCGACCGTCAATTCCAGGCCAGTGCGCGTATATTTTCCAAAGCCGGCGGAGCTCACAGCGATCTCGTAGCGGCCCGGCGGCATGCCGGGCAACGCATAGAACCCGGTATCGCTCGAAACTGCGGTGGAGGTCTGGTTGGTATCCAGGGAGCGGACTGTGATCGTGGCTTTGGCAATGGTTCGCCCCGCCTCGTCGGTTACGGTTCCATTCAACAGCGCATAGCTGATCGTAGCCTGGGATTCGGCGTATTGAACCAAACTCAAGACTAGGAAAACGCCACACAAGCAGACAGATAACCTACGTGATTTCATAGACCTCCTGTCATTCGAGCGAACGTACGTTCGATTTGATAACCAAACACATGCTTGCTCCCTGGGAGTTGCGCTTAAGCTATGTCATAAACTGAATTCTTACCCAACCCCACCGTTCAAAACCTAAAGCCGCCGCCCGGAAGCTGATCATTCCTTGGGCAGGCCGTAATGCCAACGAAATCCTCAGGCACTGTGTGCCAGTGGCACGGATTTACCCCACACTTCCTGCGCCGTCTCGGCCACCAGGCGTAGCTTGGCTTCCTGATCTGCGACCGTCACGGCGTTGCCTTCCACGGTGGAGGCAAAGCCGCACTGCGGACTCAGGGCCAGCCGCTCTAACGCAACAAATGCAGAAGCGGCCTCAATCCGCTTCTTGAGTTCGTCCTTACTTTCCAAGGCTGGCTTCTTGGAACTCACCAGACCGAGGACAACGGTACGGTCTACCGGCACCTGGCGCAGCGGCTCGAAACCTCCAGAGCGCTCGTCATCGTACTCGAGCAGGAATCTGTGAAACTTTGTATTACGAAACACTTTGGTGATCGGGCCGTAGTCGCCAGCGGCGTAGAACTTGCTCTGGTTGTTGCCGCGGCAAAGATGCAAGCCAAAGGTGATGCCGGGATGATCGCCGATCACCGCATTGTCCATTTCAATGGACAAATCCAGCAGCCGGTCAGGATCGTTGCCACGCTGCCGATATCCCTCCCGCAATTCCGGATCGAGCAGTGCGGTGTATTGCGGCGAGTCGATCTGGATGTAAGTACAGCCCAGGCGAATCAACTCGCTCACTTCGTCGCGCAGTATGTCGACCAAGTCGGCGAGGTACGCGTCAACCGTGGCATAGGCTCCGGCGGACTTCTTGCTGTCGTAGTAAGCAGCGGCTTGCTGCGCGCTGATCATCGTCGTTTTGGCCGGATGCTTGGTGCGCGCGCGCACGTAGGTGAATTCTTCCGCGCAGAGAGGCCGCTTGCGACGCAGTTTGGAAACGACTACCGGTCGAGCCAAAACCAGTTGCTCGCCCTTTTCGTCGTGAAACGGAATAGCCCAGCCGCCGTATTTGTCAAATCCCTCGACGGCGTCAATCAAGTGCCCATAGAAAGCGTAGCGGCGCACTTCGCCGTCGGTAATCACTTCCATGCCAGCGAGAATCTGCAGGTCGATGCATTCATCGATGGCGCGGTCTTCGATTTTCTTGAACGCGGCGTCGGAGAGTTTGCCCGCTGCGAACTGGTCGCGAGCTTCCTTGAGATACGCGGGACGCAACAAACTTCCGACTACATCGCTGCGGTACACGACTACCTCCACGAACGGCACATCGTCGAAACAACTTGGTCCGGACGGCCTCACCTCGACGTGGTCAACGAGGGCTAACGAAGCGGGCATCACTGTAATCCAAGTCCGAGGCAAACCACAAGTGAAAATTATTATTCGTGCGAGTGGTATGTTGCGAGATAGTTGGTTACTTTTCCGTGCCCATTTGTGGTTACGTGAAAGTGCCTTTTACAAACGGGCGTTGCTCCGGAGTATGATGACGCTCCAAACGGCAGCGCACCGCGAGACGGGAGTGGATATGAATCCGAATATAAAAGCTACTGTCGTGGGAAGTTATCCGGTGCCCTCGTGGCTGGTCGGTAATACCTCGCGCCTTGTTCTTCGAGATGCGGTGATGGCGGTGCTGAAGACCCAGGAGCTTGCTGGCCTCGACCTGTTGACCGACGGCGAACTGATGCGCTTCAACCCAAGCCATCCGGAAACTAACGGGATGGTGGATTATTTCGTTTCGCAAATGGAGGGGATCCGCAGCCATTTTGCGCTTTCGGATTTCGATCGCTTTCGCTCCGATCGCGCCTCGCCGGCTCGCTTGCTGACCGCAGGCATGGTGGCCGGCAAAATCCGCGAGGGAACGCTGAACCTGCCCCGCGACTACGAGTTTGTAGCGCCGCTCACGAAAATGCCGCTGAAGTTCACTTGTACCGGCCCGCACATGCTTTCGCGCATGGTCACCAACTGCTACTACAAAGACATTCCCGAGTTAGCCATGGATCTGGCCGTGGTGCTGCGCCGCCAGTTGGAATCCATTGAAGCCGATGCCGTACAGCTTGATGAAGCCTGCATCGCGGGGTATCCGCAGGATTCGTCGTGGGCCGCGGAAGCGATCAACCACGTTCTGGACGGCATTCTCAACGAACGCGCGGTGCACATCTGCTTCGGTAACTACGGTGGACAGCCGGTGCTGCGCGGCTTCTGGCGTGACCTGATTCCCTTCCTCAATTCGCTGCATGCCGATCATCTTGTGCTTGAATTTGCGCGGCGCGGTTATGACGAACTCGAAGTCTTCACCGATCTGGATACGAAAATCGCACTCGGCATCGGCTTGATCGATATCAAAGACAACGAAGTGGAAACACCGGACCTGGTGGCTTCCCGCATCGAGCAAGTGGTAAAGACGTTGGGTGCGGAGCGTTTGCGCTACGTCCATCCCGACTGCGGATTTTGGATGCTGCAACGCAGTGTGGCGGATCGCAAGATGCGCGCCCTGGTCGAAGGAAGGAATCTGTTTGAGGGCAGAGCCTAGTCGCGTTTCAAAAAGGTAAGAGATGCCAACGGCGATCACAACCTCTTTCATCGGCGACAACGAAAAGGCACAACTTCGCGCTCTGGTGTTTGGTCACCTCGCGGGAATTGTACTGGCGCCCACGGTGAAAGCCTTGTGGGACCGCCGCGTATTCGAACTGTTCGGCTCCGCCAGCGAGTGGGTGGATTTTGATCGCATCGCACAAGAAACACGCGCCAATCGCGGCTACTTGCGAGTTGCGTTGCGCCTGCTGGCATCGTGCGGCTGGCTGCGGCAGCAAGTCGAACGGGGACGCGTGAGCTATGCCCTGACTGCCGAGGGAAGAATCGCCGTGAGCACGGCCCCGCTGCTGTACGGTGAAGTGCTCTCTTTTGTCGCGAAGGCGGTTTTTCTGGAAGATTTTCTGTTCGGTTCATCCGACCGCCCAGTGCTCCCATCTCTGCAGGAGTTGGTTCGCCGCTCGAAAGAGCGCTGGGGGCTGCAACCAGACACCGATGTCGTGGTCAATCGCGTACGAAATCAAATTCGCGAGCACCTCGATGGCATGCTCATCGGCCCGGCTATGGTTGCATTGGCGCGAGCTGGGATTTTCACTCAACTGGAACAGCACCCGGTGGAGCTTAGCGATATTGCCGCGAATCGCGCGACCCTTGCCTGCATCTTCGACCTGCTGGCGGCGCAGGGATGGGTTTCACTGGAATCGACTGCGCGTGATAAGAGTTCGGTGAGCCTGACGGCGTGCGGCCGTTACGCGGCGCAGATTGCGACTTCTTATGGCGTCACCGTTTCGTATCTTCCGCTCTTCGACAATGTGAGCACTCTTTTGTTCGGCAATTCCCGCATCCCGCGCATGGATGAAAGTGGAGTGGAACTGCTCGTCAACCGCGGCATGAACGTGTGGGGCAGCGGCGGCGCGCATCGCACCTATTTCAAGAAAGTGGACGAGATCATCGTCGAGATTTTCAACCGTCCGCTGAATCCGCAGCCTCGGGGCATCTGCGACATGGGCTGCGGCGATGGAACCTTCCTTGAGCATCTGTACTTCGCGGTGAAGAACAAAACCGAGCGCGGCAAGGCACTCGACAAGCATCCTCTGATTCTTGTCGGCGCCGATTTCAACAAGGTGGCGCGCCGGGTTGCCAAGCAAACGCTGCGCAAAGCAGGCATCCCCGTGTATCACGTGATCCCGGGCGACATCAATCGGCCGGCGCAACTGGCGAGCGACCTGGAGGAACTGAACCTTGACGTACACGATCTGCTCCATGTCCGTTCGTTCCTCGACCATAACCGGCCGTACATTCCGCCGGCGAACTATGCGGGAGGGACGCGCGGCGGGAAATCCACCGGAGCGTTCGCGCACCTCGGGGAAGAAATCGCATGCGATGAACTGGAAGAGAATCTGACCCGCCACTTGCGGCGATGGGCGCCCTATGTGGGACGGTTCGGATTGCTGGCGCTGGAACTGCACACGCTGCCTCCGGAAGTCGCGGCGGCAAATTTGTCGAAGACGCCAGCGGTTGCGTATGACGGGACGCACGGATTTTCCGATCAATATCTCGTGGAGTTACCGGTCTTTCTGGATGCCGCGAAAGAAGCGGGACTAAAAGCCGATCCGCGATTTCAGGCGAAGTTTCCACCCTCGGAGTTAGCGACGGTGAGCATCAACTTTTTCACGACGGCTGGCGATCCGTTTGACGTCGGACTTTAGAGAAAGGGAGAAGCGGGCGTCCCGCAGCCTACGGAGTCCGTAAGAGACGGGCGCCTCCCGGTTCAGCACGAGCTCTTGTTTTGTATCAGGGCATCGCTTTTGGCGATGCCGCAAGTCATTTTCACTTCAATTGCCCCTTTAGGGGCTTGGGCTTGACCTTCGCTTCGCTCATGCTCTCATGGGCACGGAAGACAACGTACGCGCGAATATCGGCTGCATCCTGTTGCGATACTTCTTTGCCAAACGCTACCATGCCCAGCGATTGATACGCGCCGTCGCGCACAATCTTGAACCAGCGCTCGTTTGCGAGCGTGCTGGAGTAGCGAAGATCGGGTAGCAATCCTCCGCTGACAGCGACATCGCCGTGGCAGCCGGAACAGAAGCGCTGGTACACCGCTTCTCCGTGGTGAATCTGCGCCGCGGTTGCTGTCGATGCAGGAGGATTCAATACCGGTTCTTCAGGCGGCGGCAGCGGCGGAAGACTTGCCTTTCCATCCAGCTTGAACGCCAGCATGCGGCTCACGTTGCGCACTCGTCCTGACTTGAACGCGACCTCGCCCGCTACCAGCGGGAAAACTCCGCCCCAGCCGGCGAGCACTGCGACGTACTGCTCTCCATTTACGGTGTAGGTCACGGGGCCGGCCATCACTCCGGTTTGCGCGTCGAACGACCAAACCTTCTCGCCCGTATCGGCGCGATACGCTTCGAAGCGGCCAGCCGCTGTGCCTTCGAAAACCAGATTCCCCGCCGTGGCAAGTGTTCCGCCATTCCACGGTCCCGGACGCTCCACTGCCCACGCCTGTTTCTGCTGCACCGCATCCCAAGCAACCAACTTCCCTTTGACGCTATCGAGAATGGATTGCTTGATCTTGGGATCCTGCGGCATTTCTGCAGCTACCATGTCGATGCCGAAATTCAACGCTGAGTTCTTGAATTCGAAATTTTCCTCCGACTTGAAATTGAATCCGACTTCATTGACCGGAATGTAGGTGAGGCCGGTGAGCGGGCTGTAAGACATCGGCTGCCAACTGTGCGCACCCAGCGGACCGGGAACGATGGGTGGCGAATCCACGTGCGGATAACGCGCTGCCGCGTTTTCAATCGGGCGGCCGGTTTTCATGTCGACGCCACTAGCCCAGTTGATGAACGTGAAGGGCTTGGCGGAAATCAGCGCGCCGGTTTCACGGTCGATGACATAGAAAAGACCGTTCTTCGGAGCGTGGAGCAGCACTTTCCGTTGCTTGCCTTCGATGGGGATGTCAGCCAGAATCATCTGCTCCGATGAATCGTAATCCCAGTCATCGGCGGCATTTTCCTGGTAGTGCCAAACGTATTCTCCGGTGTCGGGCCTGAGCGCAACGACCGAGCAGGTGAAAAGATTCTCCCCGCCCTTTGGGCTGCGATACTTTTCGTTCCACGGTCCGCCGTTGCCAACGCCGATGTAGAGCAGATCAAGTTCCGGATCGTAAACGATGGCGTCCCAAACCGTGCCGCCGCCGCCAATCTTCCACCATTCGCCAGTCCAGGTTTTGGCGGCCTGCGCTAGTATCGGCTGTTCGAACGGTTTTGAGGGATCGCCGGGTACGGTGTAAAAGCGCCATGCCAGCTTGCCGGTCTGCGCGTCGTAAGCCGAAACGTAGCCGCGCACGCCAACCTCGGCACCTCCGTTGCCGATGATTACTTTGCCCTTCACGATGCGCGGCGCGCCCGTGATCGTGTAACGCCACTTGGGGTCGATGGTGAGCTGTTCCCAAACCGGCTGGCCCGTTGCGGCATCAAGCGCGATGAGTCGGCCGTCGAGAGTGCCTATATAGATCTTCCCGTGCCAAATGGCGACGCCGCGATTCACAACGTCGCAGCAAGCATTCGCGCCCCACTGACGCGGCACCTTCGGATCGTAAGACCACAGGCGAGCGCCAGTCGCGGCGTTCAGCGCAAACACCTTGCTCCATGCGGTGGAAAAGTACATTACGCCATCGACGACGATGGGCGTGGCTTCCTGCCCGCGGTGGGTATCGAGATCGAAGTACCACGCCAAACCTAGCCGGGCGGCATTGTGATCATTGATTTGCTTCAAAGGACTGAAGCGCTGCTCGCTGTAGGTACGCCCGTAGGTGAGCCAATTCCCCGGTTGACTCTCAGCCTGCACAATCTGCGCGTCGGTCACGCTGACTAACGCGGTTGTCTGAGACTTTGTTTCTCGCGCAGTTGAGAACTTGTATCCTTGAAAAACCAAAACGCCGAGAACGACAGCAGCAACTCCAACATTGGCTTTGCGCATGAATCTCCTTCGCTCACCAGGCGTGTCTCCGGATTTCAGCTCTTCCGTCCACGGCGCTTCTTCGCGCTTGAAAGTTTCCGAATGACCTCCTGAGGCAGAGGCACGCCTTTCATCCGGTGAGCCTCCGTTGGATGGGCGGCCGCCCACACGTGCGTCTCCCACCCCTCCAAAGCCAACGCGCCATCGCGCAGAAATCTGTGGCTGATCACAAAACTGCTCTTTCTCCATTCCGTCACGCAAGACTCCGCCACCAATTCGTCGCCATAAGTAGACGGAGTGATAAACCGTGCTCGCGCTTCCACCAGCGGAATGCCGACGATGCCATGAGATTTGAACAGTTCGCCCAGAGGCAGTCCCGCGGCACGAAACAACGCGGATGTGCACTGATCGAACCAGCGAAAATAGTTGGCGTAGAAGACGATTTCAGCAGGATCGCAGTCTCCGAACTCAACTCGGATTCGAATACGGTTTATGAACATAGTGAGTTTTACCCCCACCACCACTCCCAGTGTGCAAGTACTCGCTCGCTTTCACGAGTCTCCACCGAGGAAACCGCGAGAGATTCTATCGAACGTCCGTTCCATTTCGCAAGCCTTTTCCTGTGTTTCGCTTACGAGCATCACAGCCGCGATGCGCTCTTCGATCTCATCCAGGACCTTTGAGTTCAATAATAAGGATGCTGATTTCCTGCGGTCCCAGGTTCTCGACCGTGTGCGGCGGCAGTGGCTGCATCCACTGGGCGCAGGGGATATTCGGAGGCTCCCCTGCAAGACGGCTATCGAACAGAATCTCGCCTTTCTCATCCCGCCGGATGAAATGGCTGAAGCTTTGTACGTACGCAACCCCACCCCAGCGATGAGTGTGCAGCGGAACTACATCTCCGGCCGCAATTCGGGTATGCAGAACTCGGACGCGCTGGTCTTCGAGCAGGAGTTGATGGTGGTCGGGCGCGGCTACCAGCGCGTCGAGCGAGTCCGGCCACGGCCACGGCTTCGGGTTCGAAGGAGCGGGATCCTGGTTCATGCGATTCTGGCGTCACGTTCCGCAAAGTTCGCGGCGCAAATTACAACCCACAAAAAGTCTCCGAGCTTCTATGAAAACTGTGCCATCGTCGTCTGAAACGCGCGTGCCGTCAATTCGTCGAGCGGTCGCGTCCTCAGTTCCGCGGACAGAACTTCAATCCCCCAAGGCCCGGTATAGCCCGCGTTTTGCATGCCTTGGACGAAGCCCCGCACGTCAAACTCCCCCTCGCCGCAAAAGCGTCGGTGATGAATCGTATCCTCGTGCAAACTCCACGGGGAATGCAGTGTACCGTCATTCAACTCCACGCCGACCACGTATTCCGAAGGGATGCGGAATACTTGTTCATACGGAATGCCGAGCTTCACCACATGCCACAGATCGAGCACGATTCCGCCGTTAGATGCTCCCGCGCCTTTGACCATCGCCAACGCTTCCTCCAGCGTGCGGATCATGGCAAAGGGCATAAGCTCGAAACCGATTCTTGTGGCGTGCTGGGCGGCCTCTTCGCAGAGAATGGCAAACGCATCGATGAGGTGCGGCAGAGAACACTGCTCCTGAAAGAAATCGCCAACCTTGATATGACGCGCGCCCAACACTTCGGCAGCCTCGAACAGTTTTTCTTTTCTAATGTCCGACAGCTTCTTTCGTTCACCGTCCAGGAACCAGTCCGTCAGGAATTCCAACTCGACGTAGCGGAGACCGCTGTCACCGAGGATCTGCCTCATTTCTTTTAGCCTATACTTTTCGAGAACATGTTCGAGGTCGGCATGCCAGATGCCAAAGCCCTTGAACCCCGCTTTGGCAGCCGATTGCACACGATCTTTGAAATCGAACGGGCTATACTCCCGGTCGGTGTGGGGAAGGCCGGCGGAGATTGTCCAATACGACGCCAGCAACTCGACCGCCTGTGTCATCCCGATTCCTCGCAAAACTGAGCTGCGACCGCATAGAAAAAACGTGCGCCCCGCACATACGATGCGGCAACGACGCCCTGGTAGCGGGCATCTGCAGTGAGATGGGTTGCTCTATTTCGAATCTCGCAACCGCGGCACGGCTCCGATCTCCGACAGAAACGCATACGTATCCAGGATCTGCCACACCTCAATGGCGTGGCCACCCTGGAAAAGATGAATGTGCACCCCCGCCGCGCGCACTTGTTTTGCCGTAGGAGCGATACCGAGGAACTCTCCTTTGTGGGTTCCGAAGAACATGAAGCGATGGACCACCTTTTCGCCTTCCGCGATGATGTCGTCGATTTCGATGCGCATGTCGGGAAATCCTTTGAGCAGAGCGTTGTAGTGGTCCCTTAGCCCTGCCACTCCAGGCCGGATGCGGCTGGAAAAACCGTGATGGATCACGGAGTTGCTGTACAGCTTCAAATGGCCTTCCAGGTCCCTCGTCCTGAAAAGCTGTGCGGCCCGTTGCAGGGCTTCGATGTTCTCTTGTCGAGGCACGATCTCCTCCCCCGCGTCACCCGGTGCTATGAAATCGGCACACCAATCGCGATGGCCCCAGTCAAATTTCGCCCTGGCTGGTTTGAGAACATTTTAAAGCTGCGCGCAGACCGACTTGATTTCGGTATACATCTCCAGTGCTGCGTGGCCCATTTCGCGGCCCCATCCCGACTGCTTATAGCCCCCGAAAGGCAAAGCTGGATCAAAGACGTTGTAGCAGTTGAGCCACACCGTGCCGGCACGAAGCTTGGCCGCCATGCGATGCGCCTTGCCGATGTCGCGGGTCCAGACCGCGGACGCCAGTCCATAGATCGTGTCATTGGCGAAACCGACGACCTCATCCGGGTCACTAAACGGGATCGCAGTGACCACCGGACCAAAGATCTCTTCACGAACGACCTTCATGCTCGGTTTCACGTCGACCAGCACGGTCGGCTCGACGAAGTATCCAGTGCTCCCAATCCGATGGCCGCCCACGATGGCCTTGGCGCCCTCCGCCGCGCCGGAATCAAGATAGCCACAAACCCGACTGAGCTGCTCCTTCGAAACCAGCGGCCCAAGGTTGGTGGACGGGTCAATGCCGGGACCAACTTTAAACTTCTTTGATTCCTCGGCAACTCCCTCTACAACTTTGTCGAAAATGCTTTTGTGCACGAATAGGCGAGAGCCGGCGGTGCAGATCTGTCCCTGATTAAAAAATATGGCGCCAGCGCTCCCAGGAATCGCCGCCTTCAAGTCGGCGTCTGCAAAAACGACGTTGGGCGATTTCCCCCCGAGTTCGAGCGAAACTTTTTTCAGATTCTCAGTAGCTGCCTTGGCGATCAGCTTGCCAACCTCGGTTGAACCCGTGAAGGCGATCTTGTCCACACCGGGGTGCGAAGCCAGCGCGGCGCCGGCCGTTTCGCCGAAACCCGGCACGATGTTAACGACTCCGTCCGGGAAGCCCGCTTCCTGAATCAACTCTCCCAGTCGCAGAGCGGTGAGCGGAGTTTGCTCGGCGGGCTTCAAAACACACGTGCACCCCACGGCCAGCGCAGGAGCGAGTTTCCACGAGGCCATGATGAGCGGGAAATTCCATGGGATGATTTGCCCAACGACCCCGACTGGCTCGCGCAATGTATAAGCAAAGTATTTGGCTCCAGGCGTTGAAATCGGAATCGTGCTGCCCTCGACTTTGGTTGCCCAACCAGCCATGTAACGGAATACATCCCGTGCAGTCGGGACGTCGACGATGCGCGAGAACAGGAGCGGTTTGCCGTTGTCCAGGGTCTCAAGCTCAGCGAGTTCCTCGTGGTGCTGCTCGATCAGATCGGAGAGCTTCCACAGCAAACGGCCGCGTTCGGCCGGCGACATGTCAGGCCATGGCCCGGTCTCGAAAGCCTTGCGCGCCGCTGCGACAGCTTGGTCAATATCAGCGCGGTCGCCCTCAGCCACCCGCGCCAGGACTTCACCGGTGGCCGGGTTATAGGTTTCGAAAGTCTTACCCGATCTGGCTTCGACCCATGCACCGCCGACCAGCAGCTTCCTGGGTTGGCTCAGAAACTCCGGGACAGAGCGATGAAGTTGCGCGGGTGTGGTCGTGGTGGCCATGTGCCTCCTTTTTGCTATTGCGCCGGGGCCGTAATCGCTGAAAGCGACGAAATAAGAGAACGGCAGGCCACATGTCTGCCGGCCCCACGGCAACCCAACCGATTGTAGGCAGGCACCACGCGAATGCAAGTGGGAACGCCGACGTAACCAAGTCCCCGGGAGGAGACCACGCTAACGCGTCAACGGGCTCTTTGTCGTCGCGTCATCCACACCAGCGCCAGCCGCTCGGGATGGCCGTAACGCAGCGGCTGCAAAAAGGGCGGCAGCCTAGGCAACTCGCCAGCCGCTCATAAGGTTGATGACCAGTATCACGAGCGCAACCACCAGCAGCAAGTGAATCAGGCCGCCTGCCACGTGAAGGCTAAAACCGAGAAGCCACAGAATCAGTAGCACAACAAAAATGGTCCAAAGCATGTTGATTTCCTTTGCTCATTTTGAGCATTTCCGCAGATGCGCGGCTCGACAACTCCTCTATCTTGTCGCAGGAGCAAGCGCTTTCCCGCACTCCAGACAAGATGCCCGTGCCCGCGGCGTGATTAGCCCGCAAAACGGGCACATCCTTTGTGATGCGAAATCGCGAGCCGGTCGCGCAGCCGACGCAAACAGCTTCGAGACCGAGGCAGTGATCCTCGCGAGCTGTCTACGAAAACTGTACTTTAGTTGGCGGAAAGTGCGTTCCATCAATGGCTCGCTTTCTTTCTTGATGTCCATCTGTGGTTGTTTTCGGGATGAGGCCATGGCCGAACTGATTTTGACATTCCCTCGTCCGCATTTTTACTAACCGCACAATGACACGCCAGCGCTCGTAATTCTGTGCAAGATTGCTCATACCTGCGTTAAACAAGGAGCGTGCGCATTTTTTTCGGAGCCAGCAGGTTTTCCTGATGACTTATTGCGACCCCTCTCGACTCATCCTATTGTGGATGGACCCGCACCATTCGTTGGGGAAGAACTTCAATGTTTATGGGTGTCGGCGTCGCTAGCGCCCCTGGTGCAAAACCAGGTGCGCCGGTTTTGGAGTTCTCGCCGCCGCTGTAAGTAGTTGGAAACAATTGGTCGGGGAGAGAGGATTTGAACCTCCGACCCCCTGGTCCCGAACCAGGTGCTCTACCAGGCTGAGCCACTCCCCGACTGACGAATGGACGACGGCCGCCACCGCAACACTGGGCGACTCGAACTTACACAGTATAGCATTCGGCCGTTGTGTCATTGCTCGTCAAGCCGCATCGTGCGCGGAGGCTGCACTGATTCCTGCGCCGTTGTGGAGCCGCCTCCTCTTAACTTGCCGGGCTGGGCACGCTGAGGCTGCTACAATCTGGCCATCGTCGCTTCTCTTCACTATTAAGATGTTTCTATGCTGGCTTTTACTGCTGGAACCCTCCTGACTCCGACGGACGCCGTTAAGCATCCTCTGATGCTCGTCGAGCAGGGACGCATCCTCGAAATCTCCGCTCGGAACCTGCGGCAGCTTCCCGCCGAAGTTTCTCTATCCGATTTCGGCGATAGTGTTATCTCGCCCGGTTATGTTGATCTTCACATTCACGGCAGCGGCGGTTATGACGTTATGGATGATCGCGTCGAGGCGTTGCCGACTATCGAACAGTTGCTCATGCGGCATGGAGTCACCAGCTATTTCCCAACCACGGTTACCGCTCCGTTGGAGTCAACTTTGCGGGCGCTGGATCGGCTGGCGGATGCGATTGAGAAGCGCGAACGCGATCGCGAACCAGCGAATGCGCAAAGTAAGCCTCGAGCGCTTCCTCTTGGAATCCATCTGGAGGGACCATTTCTCAGCCATGCGCGGCGAGGGGTACATCCGCCGGAATATTTGCTGGCTCCGACGCTGCCTTTGTTCGAGCAATTCTGGCAAGCGGCGCGCGGACGGATTCGCATGATGACGATTGCTCCCGAATTGGAGGGCGCACGCGAAGTCATTGCGGAAGCCGCGCAGCGCGGTGTTTGCGTCAGCCTGGGACACTCGGACGCGGATTTTGCGGCGGCCGAACGCGGCATCGCGGCGGGTGCGCGGCACGCTACGCATACATTTAATGCCATGCGTCCGCTGGGTCATAACACTAATACTGAAGATCATCGCAATCCCGGCATTCTCGGCGCGGTGCTCACCGATCGTCGCGTGAGCGCGGACCTCATTGCCGATGGCATTCATCTCGATCCGGCAATCGTCAAGCTCGTGGCTCAAGCCAAAGGCGCGGAGCAGACCGTGCTCATCACTGATGCCACTTCCGCGACAGGAATGCCCGACGGACGCTATCGCCTTGGCGATTTCGAAGTCGATGTCCGCGAGGGCAAGTGCACTCGAAACGGCTCACTGGCGGGAAGCGTTTTGACCATGGATCGTGCGGTACAAAATCTCGCGCGCTTTGCGGAATGGGAATTGCGGCAAGCTATCGCGGCGGCTAGCCGGAATCCGGCGCGAGTGGCGCGCTTGGCGAATAAGGGCGTTCTCGCTGCGGGAGCGGATGCGGATTTTGTCGTGCTCAACTCGCAGGGCGAAGTGCAGCGAACTTTCGTCGGCGGAATCGAATGCTGATTTGGACAGCTGTCAGCTCTCAGTCTGCGGCTCTCCGCTAAGACCTCGTACCTTACCCCTCCCCTCCGGTCTTGTGGAATCAAAGACTTAGAGGGGGCCTCGACGCCAGGTCTTTGAGGAATAAGGACTTACCTGTAAAGTATTTATAAATGAATTAGTTAGCTCGAATTTTTGGTTTATTTTTGGGGTCGTTTCCCGCTAGGTCTTTGAGAAATAAATACTTTAGCGGTCAGGGAGGGGCGCATACGATAGGTGATTCCCGATTTTCCCACTTGGAACATTTTGTTGCGGTGGGAATGTAGGTACATTCTTGTTGATCGTGTCCGAGTGCCAGGACTCTGTTTTAGTGTCCGAATTCGTCATAGCGGTGTCCTGAAACGGACAGTGCCGACTAACTTATCCCACATTAAGCCGTGTAGAATGTGGCGCTTAGTATTGGCAAATGTGATGCTGATACACCGGCAGCGAGGGATAAGAACATGTCATTCGTTCGCGATCTGAGAGTTGCAGCTTACTCGTTGATTCGGACTCCAGGGCTGGCGATCGCCGTGGTTCTCACACTGGCGCTCGGCATCGGCGCGAACGCTGCCATTTTCACGCTGGTGCGCGGAGTGCTGCTCAAGCCTCTGGTCAATCGCGACGAGGACCGGCTGATCTATATCCGGCAAAGCGCTCCCGGCATCGGCGACGAAAACACTACGTTTTCCGTGCCCGAGATACAGGATCTGCGCGCTAGCGTGAAAACCCTGAGCGCGTTTGGCGACTTCTCCGAGATGGACTTCACTATGCTCGGCCTGGGTGAGCCTCGTTCTATTCAAGGTGGGGTTGTCAGCGGCAACTATTTCGAGGTGATGGGCCTTCGTCCCGTACTCGGTCGCCTCATTGGGCCTCAAGACGACGGTCCTAACGCCGCCGGCGTGGTCGTTCTTACCTACCGTTTCTGGACGACCGCTCTTCATAAAGATCCTGCGGTCATCGGCAAAACGGTTCGCCTCGGTAGCATCGGTGATCGCACTGCGACAGTCATTGGCGTCCTCGAACCTTGCGTCCCATATCCGCAAGATACCGAAATTATTTCTAACATCGTCACCAGCCCGCATCATCTTTCGGCGACCATGGTCACCGGCCGCGTCCATCGCATGACGGAGCTTTTCGGCCGTCTCGCTCCCGGGGCCACTGTCGAGCAGGCTGGCGCTGAGTTGCGCTCGGCCTACGACG
Organism: uncultured Acidobacteriaceae bacterium; assembly: GCA_963785265.1. Lineage (GTDB taxonomy): Bacteria > Acidobacteriota > Terriglobia > Terriglobales > Acidobacteriaceae > Acidiflorens. Next base: position 176,215 of record CAWAUN010000004.1, read on the forward strand.
CGATGAAGAAGGACCATCCCGAAGCTTATTCGAAGGAAGCGAACTTTCAGATCGGGGTGAAGCTGCTTCGTGACGAGATCACGTCGGGCGCCCGGACTGTGCTGCTGGTGCTTCTGGCAGCGTCAGGGCTGGTCTTTATCATCGCGTGTTCCAATGTTGCCAATCTGATTCTGGCGCGGACGGTTCGCCGCGAAGGGGAACTGGCGGTCCGCGTGGCGCTGGGTGCAAGCAAAGGCGCGTTGCGCCGCATGCTGTTGGCCGAAAGTCTACTGCTCTGCGGCGCTGGCGCGGCGCTCGGTGTAATCAGCGCGCAGCCGATGGTAGCTGTCCTGGCTCGCTACGCCTCGCGTTTCTCCGTCCGTGCGCTTGATTTCAGAGTCGATTCGAGCTTGCTTTGGGTGGGAGCGGCGCTGGCCGTGGTCGCCGCTGTGATTCTCGCCTTCGTCCCGCGCCTGCCCTCTTCCGGCACCTCTTCCGGCACGCCGGGTGGACTGAGCCTATCAAGCGGAAGCGTGCGGATCACCGGCAGCACGAACCGCCGCCAGCGGATCTTCGCGGTAATACAAATCGCCGCGTCGTTCGTGTTGCTGGCCGGCGCAAGTACGTTGATCACCACGTTGATCGCGCTACAAAAAGCGCAGACGGGTTTGGATATACAGCACGTCCTCGCTATCGACGTTCCTCCTATGTCCCACGGGAAGACACCGCAGCAGGTCGTCGATTTCTACAAGGAAGCGATGCGTCGGATTGATGCGCTGCCGGGAGTGAGCAAGACTGCGTTCGGCGACGTGGTTCCCTGGCGCGATGCCGGCGGCCCCACCGGTATTGGTCTGCAATTCTCCGCCGACGGACACGTGCATGCCGCCGGCGTAGAGGATCCGCGGGCGCACTGGCGTGCCATCTCTCCCGGATTCTTTGCGGCGCTTGGCGTTCCTATCATTGCCGGCCGCGATTTCAATGCGCTCGATAACCAGAATAATAATGAGGAGCCCGTCGTTATCGTCAGCGAGACTCTCGCACAGCGCATGTTCCCCAACCAGGATGCGGTCAATCGGCATGTCTATTGGACGGATCCCGTGCTGCAATTCGTGCCTGGGACCGATGCCGAAAAGGCGCGCATTGTCGCGCCTCACCGCATCATCGGTGTCACCGCCGATATTGACGACGGACACGTCGTGCCTGAGCCCACAGTCACCGTTTACAGCCCTTTTGACGACGGTCCAATGTTTGCCGGTCGTCTCTTCATTCACACGGGGGCAAATCCCTATGCGCTGGTCCCGTCGGTCACGCGCATTATTCGCGACATGTCCGCCGAACAGCCGGTTGAGCACGCCGCCACTCTCGAAGACATTCGTGCAGAGGTGCTCACGCCAGACCGTTTGAACTCGCTGGTGTTTGGCGTATTCGCGGCGGTCGCGTTGGCGATTGCCGTGGTGGGCGTCGCGGGCGTGCTGGCGTTTTCGGTGAGCGCGCGGACGCGGGAATTCGGTATCCGGCTGGCCCTCGGATCGGAGCCGCAGCGACTCCTCAAGGGCGTGATTGCAGAGGGCACCGTGATTGCGGCGGCGGGCGTTATTGCAGGCGCGGCATTCGGGTTTGTGCTGGCGCGTTTGGCGGGAAGATATTTCCTGGACATCAAGATGCCGGGGGCATTACCTGTGTTTGTTTCTGCGTTCGTGCTGATGGCGGTCGCGATTATCGCGTCGGTACTGCCCGCGGCGCGCGCGGCGCGCGTCGATGTTATGCAAGCGTTACGCTCCGAGTGACCGTCGGACGGGTGGGTCAGGGTTACCGGCAACTCCTAACGTGAGATGAATCTCCGAACAACGGTCCGAGATTAGCTTTTGGATCGTGGGCGGATGACGGGCTATTCGCAACCTATCCCGGCCCGGCCGTGGCTTTCGGATGCTCGGATACGTCATTACGTTGTCAGTGTCGCGACGCACCCGCGCTACACGCCCTCCAGCAAAATTCCTCTCAATTCTTTATGATGGAAGTTCGCAATCCTTCCGTGGGGTGGTTCAACGTGGCTGAGGCGCAGCAGACCGAGACGCAACCGATGGGGACGCAACCGACGCAAACGGGTACGCAGATTGGTGGGCAGACTGGTGCGCAGATTGGTGGGCAGACGAAGACGAACGGAATCGAAGTCCTGGAAACGCGGGAGTGGCTGGACTCGCTCGATTATGTGCTCTCGCACGGCGGGCCGGAGCGGGCTGGGCGGCTTTTGCAGCAATTGGCGCTTCATGCGCGGCGCGAGGCGGGGATCAACCTGCCGTTTTCGGCTACTACTCCTTACCAGAATACGATTCCTTCGCGGCAACAGCCGCCGTTTCCCGGCAGCCAGGAGATGGAGCGCCGCATCAAGAGCCTGGTGCGGTGGAACGCCATGGCTATGGTCGTCCGCGCCAACAAGATTCAAGAAGGCATCGGCGGACACATTTCCACGTTTGCGTCGGCGGCCACGCTCTACGAAGTCGCGTTCAATCATTTTTTTCAGGCATCGACTGAATCTGGCGACCGCGACGTTGTCTATTTTCAGGGACACGCGGCGCCTGGGATTTACGCTCGCGCCTACCTTGAAGGCCGCATCCCAAAAGAAAAGTTGGAGAACTTCCGACGTGAGTTGAAACCAGGCGGCGGACTGTCGTCGTATCCGCATCCCTGGCTGATGCCCGAGTTTTGGGAATTTCCTACCGTGTCGATGGGACTGGGCCCGATTCAGGCGATCTATCACGCACGGTTCATCAAGTATCTCGAAAATCGCGGGCTGAAAACTTCGACTGGCGGCAAAGTCTGGGCGTTCATGGGCGATGGCGAAATGGACGAACCGGAAGCGCTCGGCTCGATCACGCTGGCTTCGCGCGAACGGCTGGACAATTTGATTTTCGTCGTCAACTGCAATTTGCAGCGTCTCGACGGGCCGGTACGTGGAAACGGCAAGATCATTCAAGAACTGGAAGCGATTTTCCGCGGCGCGGGATGGAATGTCATCAAGCTGATCTGGGGCACCGATTGGGATCCGATTATTCAGGCCGATCGCGATGGGCTGCTCGTGCGGCGCATGGGCGAGATCACCGATGGACAGTATCAGAAATATTTCGTCGAGAGCGGGGCTTATTTTCGACAAAACTTCTTTGGCACCGATCCACGGCTATTGAAGATGGTCGAGCATCTTTCGGATGAGCAACTCGCGCGCATGCGCCTCGGCGGTCACGACCCGATCAAAGTGCACGCCGCGTATAAGGCAGCGGTTGACCACACGGGGTCTCCGACGATCATTCTTGCTAAGACGATCAAGGGCTACGGACTCGGCGAAGCGGGCGAAGGCAAAAACATCACGCACCAGCAAAAAAAGCTGAACGACGATGAGCTGCAAATCTTCCGCTCGCGCTTCGGCATCCCGATTCCGGACGGCGAACTGCACGATGCGCCCTTCTATCGTCCCGCCGATGACAGTGCAGAAATCAAGTACATGCAGGAACGCCGCAAGCAACTGGGCGGATACATGCCGGTGCGCAAGGTGCGCGCCACTCCGCTGAAGCCGGTTTCGGAAGCGATCTTCGAAGAGTTCTACAAAGGCACTGAGGGTCGCGACGCTTCGACCACCATGGTTTTTGTGCGCATGCTTTCGAAGCTGCTGCGCGACCCGGAAGTCGGGAGCCTCATCGTGCCTGTGGTTCCCGATGAAGCCCGCACCTTCGGCATGGAAGCGCTCTTCCGCCAGGTTGGTATCTACTCGAACGTCGGCCAACTTTATGAACCGGTCGACATGGATACGCTCCTCTATTATAAGGAGGCGAAAAACGGACAGATTCTAGAGGAAGGCATCACCGAGGCGGGATCGATGTGCTCGTTTATCGCCGCCGGCACCGCCTACGCCAATCACGGCATCAACACGATTCCCTTCTTTATTTATTACTCCATGTTCGGGCTGCAGCGCATTGGCGACTTGATCTGGGCCGCGGGCGACATGCGCTGCCGTGGCTTCCTCATCGGAGGCACCGCCGGGCGCACGACGCTGGCGGGCGAAGGCCTTCAGCATCAGGACGGACATAGTCACGTGCTGGCTCTATCGGTGCCCAACCTGCGGGCTTATGATCCGGCATTCGCCTACGAGATCGCCATCATCATTCAGGATGGCATCAAGCGCATGTACGTCGATGGCGAATCCATCTTCTATTATTTGACGGTTACAAATGAGCCGCTGCCCATGCCCGAGATGCCCAGCCAGCCCGGCATTCGCGAGGGCATCCTCAAGGGCTTGTATCGCTACAAAGGTTCCGAAAAGAAAAACACAAAACTGCGCGCGCAATTGCTGGGCAGTGGCACGATCATGTTCGAGGTGCTCAAGGCGCAGGCGATTCTCGAAAAAGAATACGGCGTTGCCGCCGACGTGTGGAGCGTAACCAGTTATAAGGAGCTTTATCGAGAAGCAACCGACTGCGCGCGCTGGAATATGCTGCATCCTACAAAGAAAGCAAAGGTGCCGTATGTTACGCAGGCGCTGAAGGGCGCATCCGGGCCATTTATTGCGGCATCCGATTACATGAAGGTTCTGCCGGACAGCATCGCGCAGTGGGTGCCGGGCAAGCTGGTGTCGCTCGGCACGGACGGCTTCGGGCGCAGCGAGAATCGTGCATCGCTACGAGATTTCTTCGAAGTAGACGCCAAGCACATCGTGCTCGCCACGCTCCATGCGTTGGCGGGCGAAAAGTCAGGCGACAAGGCTGGCGCGAAGAAAGACAGTGTCGAAGGAGTCAGCGCGAGAATTTTAGAAAAAGCAATTCGCGATCTTGGCATCGATCCGGAAAAGCGCAACCCGGCCACCAGCTAGGGCAAACCGGCGAGAGGGAAAAGTAAGGAATGGCAACGGAGTTTAAACTGCCCGAACTGGGCGAGAACATCGATAGCGGAGATTTGGTTCGCCTGCTGATCAAGCCCGGCGCCAGCATCGCCGAGGGCGAGACGGTGATGGAACTCGAGACCGACAAAGCAGTGGTCGAAGTGCCTTCGTCGGTGACAGGCACCATCGGCGAAATCCGCGTAAAAGAAGGCGACAAGCTGCGGGTGGGGCAGGTCATCTTCACGGTTGAAAACGGAACCGGAACCAAAGCAGAGTCAGCAACTAGAACTGAAAAGCCGGCGGCGCAACGCAGTGCAGTTCCAGCGCGTGCGGCGGCGGCAAGTCACACTTCCGCCAGCGCAGTCGCTTCAGTCCCGGCGCAGCCGACTCCAGCGACTGCGCCCCAGCCAGACCGACGAGCCCAGCCCGTTGTTGCGGCCAGGGAATTCAAGCTGCCCGAGCTGGGAGAAAACATCGATTCCGGCGATCTTGTGCGGTTGATGATCGCGCCGGGAGCGAACGTTTCGGAAGGCCAGCCGGTGATGGAACTTGAGACCGACAAGGCCGTCATCGAAGTTCCGTCTACGATCAGCGGTGTAGTGCGCGAGGTCAAGGTCAAAGAGGGCCAGAAGGTTACGGTTGGCCAGGTGATTTTTACTTTGGAGGGCGGTGTGGTCGCACCGGCGGAATCCGTGCGCAAACACGAGCCCGTGGAACATATTTCCGGACAACAGGCGGCGCGGCTCGCGTTTCAGCTGGCCATGCGCGCCGAGGGCAAAACGGAGGAGCAGGCGCTGCCGCCCGATCAACCGCAGGCTCCGGCGCCAGCGTTCACCATGCCGGTGCAGCTGGGCAAAGTGGCGGGCACGGACCGTGAGCCCATTCCCGCAGCGCCGCATGTACGGCGGTTGGCCCGCGAAATCGGCGTAAATATTCGCAGTGTTGCCGGCAGCGGCCCGGGCGGACGCATCAGTGAAGACGACGTCAAGCTGAGCGCCAAAAATGCTCTGCTGGCAGCGGCAGCGGCGGCGCAAACTCCGCGTGGCAGCTTCGTTGAACCTGAGTTGCCCGACTTCGCGAAGTGGGGCAAGACCGAACGCGTTTCCATGCGCGGAGTGCGGCGCAAAACCGCCGAACATTTGCGCCAGGCATGGAACACGATTCCGCATGTCACCCAGCAGGATCGCGCCGACATCACCGAACTCGAACAGTTGCGCGCCCGCTTCGCGCCGCGGGCGGAAGAAGCGGGCGGCAAGATGACGGTGACGGCGATTGCGTTGAAAGTCTGCGCGTCGGCCCTGAAGGTGTTTCCACAATTCAACGCCTCGATCGACATGGCGAAAGAAGAAATCATTTACAAGCAGTACATCAACATCGGGGTTGCGGTTGATACGGACCGCGGTCTGCTGGTGCCGGTGATTCGCGATGTGGACAAGAAAAATATCGTTGAGCTGGCGGCGGAGATGACGCAGCTCTCGAAGAAAGCTCGTGAACGCAAGCTCACTCCTGAAGAGATGGAAGGCGGGACGTTCACCATCACCAATTTGGGCGGCATCGGCGGCACGGGATTTTCTCCGATCGTGAATCATCCCGAGGTCGCGATTCTCGGCCTGTCGCGTTCGCGCATGGAGCCGGAGTGGGTCAATAACAAATTCGAGCCGCGCTTGATTCTTCCGCTGTCGCTCTCGTACGATCACCGGTTGATCGACGGAGCCGACGCCGCGCGGTTTCTGCGGTGGATCGCGGAGGCGTTTGAGCAGCCGTTCTTGCTATCGGTACAGGGATGACAGCTGTTCACGGCCGAGATGCGGAGATCGGTAGGCGTCACCAGGGATAGTAGAGAACACCGACGGAGATAGATAAAGCTAGCGCAATCATGGCTTGCCAACGTGTATCCGGGCAAAAGAGATCCCTTATAGCGAAACCGATTGTTGCAAAAAGGATTAGCGGGAAAACAGCGGGCAAGACTACTCCCACCCAGACCGCGATGGAGTATGGCAATCGCCCCGGAAATATATGCGTCCGGTCAGCTAAATATTCTAGGCCGACCACGATAAGGCTTGCACAAGCAAGGACTATTGAAGTCGCAACTTTCTTCATTGGACCCTCGCGACATCGCGGATATACGACTTAAAGATAAACGCAATTGGTCACCGGCACGGTTTACGATAGTAATCAAATTGAGGGCATAGAAATTTCATGACGAACTCATCAAATCTCCGTGTGGCAGTAATCGGCGGCGGTCCCGGCGGATACGCCGCCGCATTCCTGGCCGCTGACCTGGGCATGAAAGTGACGCTCATCGATCCGGAAGTAAATCCCGGCGGCGTTTGCCTCTATCGTGGCTGCATTCCGTCAAAAGCTTTGCTGCACATTGCCAAGCTTCTCGAAGAAGCCGAGCAGGCCAAGAATTGGGGCATCGAATTCGGCGAACCGAAGATCGACCTCAACAAGCTGCGCAGCTTCAAAGAAGGCGTAGTTAAGAAACTAACTGGCGGCCTCGGCCAACTTTCCAAACAGCGCTCCGTCCAATTCATCCAGGGCAAAGCCGCATTTGTGAACGGCACGACCCTGAAAGTAACGAAGGCCGCTGCGGGCAATAATAACGAAGAGAACTTGACCTTCGACCGCATCATCATTGCCACCGGATCGCGTCCAACTGTCGTGCCGAGCCTGAAACTCGATAGCCCGCGCCTCATGGATTCATCTGGCGCTCTCGATCTGCCCGACATTCCAAAAACTCTGCTCGTCATCGGCGGCGGCTATATCGGACTAGAACTCGGCTCCGTCTACGCCACGCTCGGCACCAAGGTGACCTGCGTCGAAATGATGCCGGGCCTGTTGCCCGGCGCCGACCGCGACCTGGTGCTGCCTCTGCACAAGCGTCTGGAAAAACTCTTCTCCGCAATCTTGCTGAATACCACGGTTAAGTCGCTCAAAGATGAGAAGACGGGAATCCGCGTCACTCTCGATGGTCCCAACGTGAAAGAAAAAGAGCAGGTATTCGATCGTGTGCTGATGTCGGTAGGCCGCCGCCCGAATTCCGAAATCCCCGGCCTCGACCAGACGAAAGTAAAGGTCAATCAGAAAGGATTCATCGAAATCAACGGCCAGCGCCAGACCGCCGACCCCACGATCTACGCCATTGGCGATGTAGCCGGCGAACCCATGCTGGCCCACAAAGCCATGCACGAAGGCCGCACCGCCGTCGAAGCCATCGCCGGCCACAAAGTTGCTTTCGAACCGAACGCGATTCCCGCAGTCGTGTTCACCGATCCCGAAATCGCCTGGGCCGGACTGACCGAGACGCAAGCCAAAGAACAAGGACGCGAGATCGCCGTCGCCAAATTCCCGTGGGCTGCGTCGGGTCGCGCCGTCACTCTCGATCGTCCCGAAGGCCTCACTAAACTGCTGATCGATCCGAAAACGGAGCGCGTGCTCGGCGTCGGCATCGTGGGCGCGGGGGCGGGCGAACTGATTGCCGAAGGCGTGCTGGCCATCGAAATGTGCGCGCTGGCAGCCGATGTGGGCATGACCATCCATCCGCATCCGACGCTCTCGGAGACGATGATGGAAGCGTCGGAAGTTTTCTACGGACAGGCCACCGATATCTATCGGCCCAAGAGGTAGTGTGGGACGGGCGGCTCGCCGTCCAAGGTATCGTGGCCGGGCGGGGACGCCCGGCTCTCCACTTGCTAAAACATAAATGAAAAAGTTGGCGCTGTTAATTCTCGTCGTTTGCCTTTCGGTTCGCGGAGTGGCGGCTCAATCGTTGCTCGCTCAATCGTTGGTCGCCCAGGTGACCAGCCTGCTCAAGCCGGGAACTCCGGCGCCGGCTGCAGCATCCGCCGACCCATTGGGACGAGACACGCCTTCGGGAACCGTGCTTGGATTCCTGAAGGCCGCGCAGGACGGAAATGAAAGGGCCGCCGCCGATTACCTGCAAATGAGCGCCGCCCGGCGCCAGTCGCAGGGTCCCGACGTGGTGGGCAAGTTGAAAGTACTCATGGACAATGCCTTCGTGGGCAGCGTGCGGAACATCAGCACGCGTCCCGAGGGCAATCCGGATTACGGCACGTCGGATCAGCAAACGATCGGAGATTTCTCCTACGGCGATACGGACGTTCCCGTTATCCTGATTCGGATCACGGATCCGAACGCCGGCAAAATCTGGCTTTTTTCTGCCGAGACGCTCGGCAAGATCCCCGACCTCTACGACGATGTCGAGTCTCACCTGGTCGAAAATAAACTCCCGCAGAGCCTGGTGCGCGATTTTCTGGGGATGCCGCGGTGGCAATGGCTGGCGCTTCTCATCGCGATTCCAGTAGCGTTCGCCATCGGCTGGGTGATTGTGGTGCTGCTGGCGATTCCCCGCCGGCTTTGGCTCAAGTTCAGAAAACGCCCGAACCTGCATTCTTACGGCCGCGTTTCCAAGCCTCTGCTGGTTACATTCAGCGCGCTGGCGGACCGTGTAATCGCCGGCTACCTCGGTCTGCCGCTGCTGCCTCGTCTTTATTACTACCGGACCGTCGACGTTTTTATCGCCATAGGCTTCTTCTGGTTTCTGCTCCGGCTCGCCAGCCTAACCATGCAGCGCTTGCGTATGCATGCCATCAGCGGCGGCCGCATCGGCACGGGAACGCTGATGGTGTTGGCCGAGCGGTTACTTACAGCGGTCGTGGTAGTCACCGCCGTTCTGTCCGTGCTCGCGATCGTCGGTTTCAACCTGACCACCGTGCTCGCCGGCCTCGGCATTGGCGGCATTGCGATCGCCTTCGCGGCACAAAAAACGCTGGAGAATCTTTTCGGCGGAGTTTCCGTTCTCGCCGACGAAGTCATCCGCGTCGGCGACTACTGCCGTTTTGCCGATCGCACTGGAACCGTGGAAGATATCAGCCTGCGCTCCACCCGCGTGCGAACCGATGCCCGCACCGAGCTTTCCATCCCGAATGGCACGCTCGCGACCATGAACATCGAGAATTTCACCCGGCGCGACAAAATTCTCTTCAACCCAGTGCTCGCCATCCGATATGAAACCACGGGCGATCAATTGCGCTATCTGCTGGCCGAAATTCGCCGCATGTTATTCAGCCATCCGAAAATCGAAAGCAACAGCGCCAGCATTCGCTTTGCCGGTTTCGACCCCAGCGCCTTGCGGCTTGAGATCTCTAGTTACGTGCTGACTCGGGACGCCGACGAATTCGCGGCCGTCCGCGAAGACCTTTTGCTGCGCATCATGGATATCGTTGAAAAGTCGGGCAGCGGCTTTGCCTTCCCATCCCAGAGGCTGTATATGTCGCGGGATTCCGGCCTCGACTCGGAGAAAACAGCCGCAGCCGAACAGCAAGTCCAGCAATGGCGGGACCAGCACCAGTTGCCGTTTCCTGATTTTGCCCCCGCCGACAAATCCAGCTTCCGTGGTTCGATTGTCTATCCTCCTCCGGAATCGGCGACTGGAGACAACCAGCGGCTGCCATAGAACTCTAGCAGTTTGCTGAAAAACTCGGCTGCGCTACTCGGCCCCTAACAGGTTGCGGAAAAACTCGATTTGAAGCGGACGCAGTACCACGAAACTCTCTTGTTTCCACAGCACAACCTGATAAGAAGAAGGCATGCGCGGAAAAGACGAGCAACAGTTGGACGTGTTCAGCTACATCAGCCCCGAGCAGCGAGTTCCGCACGATCACCCCTTGCGCCCTCTTCGTGTCATGACCGATGAGGCATTAAGGGAACTGCAACCACGGTTCCACAAGCTGTACGCCAAGACGGGGCGACCGTCGATCGCGCCGGAGAAGTTGTTGCGAGCGCTCCTGCTGCAAGCGCTGTACTCGGTGCGCAGCGAACGGCTGTTGATGGAACAGCTCGACTATAACCTGCTGTTCCGTTGGTTCGTGGGCTTGAACATGGACGACACCATCTGGGATGTGACCGTTTTCACCAAGAACCGCGAGCGCCTGCTGGATGGGGAGATTGCCGAAGCCTTCTTCCAAGCCGTACTGCAGCAGGCACGGGAGCGGAGTCTGCTCTCGGACGAGCACTTCACCGTGGACGGGACGCTGCTGGAAGCGTGGGCGAGTTTGAAAAGTTTTCAGCGCAAGGATGCGAAGAACGCGGTTCCGCCGGACGATCCTGGCAATGCGACGGTAGATTTCCACGGGGAGAAGCGGTCGAACCAGACACACGAATCGAAGACGGACCCGGATGCGAAGATGGCACGCAAGGGTAAGGGCAAAGAAGCCAAGCTGAGTTACAACGGGAATCTGCTAGTGGAGAACCGCCACGGGCTGATCGTGAACACCGAGGTGTTCGAGGCCAACGGGACCGCCGAACGCGATGCCGCGCTGGTGATGCTGGAACAGATTCCGGGCACGAGACAGGTAACGGTGGGAGGCGACAAGGCATATGACACGGCGGATTTCGTGGCCGAGTGTAGAAACTTAAAGGTCACGCCGCATGTGGCACAGAACCTGGAGCGACCCGGTGGGAGTGCGATTGATGCTCGCACCACGCAGCACGTCGGATATGCCATCAGTCAGAGGAAAAGGAAGCGCATTGAAGAGTGTTTCGGATGGCTGAAGACGATCGCGCTATTGCGGAAGGTTCGGCATCGTGGAATCTTCAAGGTGGGATGGGTCTTCACCTTCGCGGCCGCGGCCTACAACTTAGTCCGTATGAGGAATCTGGCGATGCAAGCAACGTAAGCCGAGGTCGCAGTGTGCTCGCAGGCCCGAAAATGAATCCGCGGGACACCAGCGGATGCAGCCAGAACCCTTCCCGAATCACAAAATCACTGAGACTGGAGAGAATCTAAGTCGCGGAGTCCATTTTTCCGCAGCCTGCTAAAGGGGCATCTCAATTTTAAGGACTTATGGCATCGCTAAAGCGATGCCCTGATACGAAAAGCGAGTTTTTCAGCAAACTGCTAGAGCCCGCCCAGCTTACTCCCGTAACTTGCGGCTTTCGACGGTGGTTCCTAGCATGAAAGAGCCATGTCTCATGCTCTGCTGTTGTCGCCGGATGATCAGGCAGTTACTGCGATAACTGACGTTTTGGAAGAAATGTCAGTGACTTGCGAGCGCCCCCTGGATGGAGTGTCCGCTGCCCAAAAACTGAATTCGCAAAGCTTCGACCTGGTGTTGGTCGATTGCGAAAATCTGCCGGCAGCCAAGCTGATCTTTGATGTTTGCCGCCGCGGAAAAAATGGCAACAACCCCGTTCCCATCGCCATTGTCGACGGCCGCGCCGGCCTGCCCACTGCTTTTCGGCTGGGAGCGGAACTGATTCTGACCAAGCCGGTCGCGAAAGACCAGGCGCGGGGAACGATCCGCACCGCAGTCAGCCGTGTGCGAAAGGCCGTTCCGGCAAATGAGAGCTCCACCGCGCAACCGGCGACCGCAGCCATGACTGGGACCGCAATAAGCAGCCCGGCCCTGCCCGAGGAACACACGCAGGCAGCAGCCGCAGCGGCCGTTTCTTCGCAACTGACTAGCTTTGCCGAACCCGCTCCGAGCTTCGTTTCGAGTTCGCTCGCGAGCGCTGCTCCTACAGCAGTTGCAGACGCCGCTTCAACCGCGACACTCGCCGCGCCCGCGGTCACGACGAAGATGCATTCTGCGGTGGACGAAATCGATGCCCCAACTACGACTCCACAGCCGATTCCAGTAGCACCGGCGGAAACGAAATCGAAATCCATGCTCCCGCTTGTGCCTTCCGACGATCCGGTGTTGGCGGAACTGGAGAGAGTGGAACTGGAAGAATCGCAAGCGGCAAAAGCAGCGAAGCCCGAAGCGCAAAAGCCAAGTACGGGTTTGGAGAAAGCAGCGTCCGAGCCAGTACCATCGAAATCCAATGCACAGCGTTCTTTGTCCTATCCGCAAGGCTCGCGAAAAACGAGGGGACCGCTGATCGCATTATTGATGCTGGCCGTCGCTGGCGGCGGCTTCTATGCCGCGTGGACATATCAGCCCGCCTTTCGAGCCGTCGTTCAACCGATCGTTCAACCGGAGATTGACCGGGTACTGGGGCTCGTCGGGATAGCAACAACTCCCGCGCCAAGTCCGGCAAAACCTGCGGCGCGAGTAGCTCCCGCGCCAACGCCGGCGCCTGCTCCGCCATCGCGCAAAGATCCGAATCAAGCACCGGCAACGCCTGCAGATTCCGCAATCAATTCGGCTGCTGCTCCAACTAACGGCTCAGCGACAACTTCCAACGCAGCAGCCGTTCCCGGAAAGCCTCTGGCAGCAAACACGATTGCTAACCCGGCAGTAGCCAAGCCAGGTTCCGCGATCGCAACCACAACCATCTCCAGCAAGCCTGTAACCGCCAAGCCCAGCGATATCGCGCTCGGTGACAAGAAACTCGGTGACAAGAAGAACGACGCCGCGGCAACTTCCTCCGGCGCTCCACTGCCCGGGGAAAACACTGCGGTTATTCTCTCTTCCAAGGGTGCGGAGAACCGGCTGCTTCACAGCGTTCCGCCGAAATATCCTGCCGACGCACACGCCGATGGCACGGTTCTCCTTAAAGCAGTCATAGACGAGACCGGCAAAGTTGAGGGTCTGCGATTGATCGAGGGGAACGCCACGCTGGCAACCGCAGCCATGCAAGCGGTGAAGCAGTGGCGCTATCGGCCGTACGTACGCGACGGAAAAACTCAGATCTTTCAGACCGTCGTGATCGTCGACTTTCAAAAACCGTGATCGTTGATTTTCAAAAGCCGTGATCGCACTGGCGCTCCTCGCAGTGCTCCGAGCCGTGCTTTACCAACCTTACGGGCAAGGTGTTTACTGAAGCTCCCGCAGCGCTACGCGATGGTTTTTCTGGTGAGCCTTGCCATTCTCTCGATCGGCATCGGCGCGAATCCGTTGTTTCAATTAGATGAAGTCTTCTACGTGGGAGCGGCCCGCAACTTCATTGCGGGCACGCCATCCGGAAACCACTCTTATCTGCCCTCTATGTCGCACACATCGCGCAGTGGGCAATTACGAGCAGCCACTGGCAGCATTACTACTATTACCTCGAAGCGTTCACCTGGCTCACTCTGGCTCTGGCGGTGGCCATGCAGGGCGTCACTATACAGCGCTTGAGCGCAGACGTGTTAGTAACCGCGTGCGCGGCGAGTTTGATGGTGCAGCCCATGTTGCGGACGCTCTAACAGGCAGCGAAAGTCGGTCTCGCGCCTGATTTTGGGCGGCGCAGCGGTTTACCGCTGCGATAGCGCCTTACTTTCAGTGCGGCTTCAGCCGCTGAGGTAATGCCGCCCTCTAAGTCGCCCCATTGCAATCAGCCGGACAATTACCCACGTAACTTGCCGGTAACACCACTATTACCTAGGATGACCTCATTATGGGTTACCAAGCTTTACTTTTCTGTCCTGATGAAAAACTGATAAGCGTCGTCAGTCAGGTATTCGGTGAACTGGACTTCACCGTGGAAGCGGTGCACGAGCCCTTTACCGCGGTCAAGAAGTTGATGGCGCAGCGTTACGACGCCCTGGTCGTAGACAGCGAGAACGAACAGAACGCTTCCTTGCTCTTCAAGAGCGCAAGAAATTCCAGCTTCAATCAGGGATGTTTAGCGATCGCTTTGTGCGAAGGACAAATGGGCGTGGCCAAGGCCTACCGCATGGGCGCCAATTTGGTGCTCACCAAACCAATCAATGTCGAGCAGGCCAAGGGAACACTTCGGGTAGCGCGAGGACTTCTGCGCAAAAGTGCGGACGCAGCGGCTGCCAGTGCGGGCACTGCACCTCCGGCAATTCCCGCAAACACAGCTCCAGCGGCAGCTGCTGCTGAGAGTTCATTTCAACCTGCCAATCCGGGCGCGGCAGCGACGGCTACACCGTTGAGCCCTCCTGCAGGGAACGAATTGGAAGCGCCACTCCCGGCGATCAGTGCGGAGACGATGCCAGCGGCCGTTTCAGGAAAAATTCCAACAGCGACCACGTCGGCGAAAGTGGAAGACGCGCCGGCGATGGCGCCAGCCCCCGCAGCGCAACCTCAGATTACGATCTCATCGACCCCGGCACCAGAAAGACGCAAGTCGGCTTACCCGGCAACCCGCGCTGCCACATCCGCGCCGGCCCCGAATGCGAGTTCCGCGCTCAGCCCGGTTCTTAGATCAGCCGCCGCCCCGGCTCCAGCCAAAGAACTGCCTGTTCCGCCAGCGATCAACAACCGGATTGTTGAAGCGGAGCCCGCCGAGCCTTCGCAAGGCCCGGCGCACGACGACGCTTCCATTCCGGCTCCAACTTTCAGTTCAGGCGGCAGCGATGCGCCGACCTTCGCGGCTTTGGGCGAACAAGATTCGGCCGGCGCGCGCACCAGCAACAAGACTTTAATAGCAGCGGCGGCAGTGCTGGCGATAGCCGCGATCGGATATCTGGGTTATGGCTACCTGGTTAAGTCCGCTCCAACTTCGCGACCCGCCAGCGCGCCTCAGGAGCCCGCAATTCGGCCCATGTCTTCTCCGGTGGAGGCCCCTGCGAAACCCACGCCCGACTCCGCCAGCATCACCACTCAACCCTCAACTTCTTTTAAAACGGCGACAGCGGCTGGCAATCCGTCTACCGGCGCCACCAAATCTCTGGTGACTCACGTCGCAGTGAACCTGGCTGCAGGCAGTGCAACGGCCGCCCCTAACTCCGAACTGGAAGCCAAGAAGACCGATGTGGCGCCCATGGTTGTGAAGTTGAACGCGGCGCCTGCCAAAAAACAGGCTCAGGACGAGGTGTCCGCGCCTCCCCCGGTCGTGGTTGCATCCGCAAACGACAAGAACCTGAGCGGCCTGATGTCCGCGGCATCGGCGGATATTCCCCAGCCCGCGCCGGTAGCGCTAAAAATTTCCCAGGGTGTATCGCAGGGACTGCTGATTAAGCGGGTGACGCCCCAGTATCCGCCCGCGGCGCTTCGGTTCCATACTCAAGGCGCGGTCGAGATCGAAGTCACGATTAACAAAGAGGGCTACGTTACGAATCCAAAGGTACTCACCGGACCTGCGGTTCTTGCTCAAGCGGCGCTCGAAGCCGTACGCCAGTGGCGATACAAACCTTACTATCTCGATGGCGCGCCCGTCGAAATCCAGACCCAGATCACGGTCAACTTCAAAGCAAACTAGAAAAGCAGGTGTCAGGTGTCAGGTGTCAGGTCTTAGGTCTCAGTGTGTTTGTATTTTCCTGAGACCTGGCACCTGAGAGCTGATAGCTTAATTCAACTGCTCTCCGAGTGGGCGATGCCGCGGACGCCCGGGATGGGCGGTGATGCTGCGGAATTTGTAGTAGAGTGCGTGTAAATCTTCGCTTAACAGGCGCACCACCTGCATACAGAAATCGCCGTGTTCCCGTAGAAACTCTACGAACAAGTCGCGCGGAACGAATGCGGCCGTGGTTTGGCAATCCGCTTCAGCTGTAATCCGATGCCTTTCCCCGCTCATGCTTTCACTCAGCCCGAGTATGGTTCCAGGACCGACGACCTCCAGGACTTGCTTCTGATTCTGCCCGTCGGGCAGCAGGATACGAACCTCGCCGCTTTCCACCAGATAGACACCTGTTGCGATGGCACCCTCCTGAAATAAAGTGGCGCCTGTCGCGAATCGCCGAACCGACTTGATCCCGTGAAGAGCCTGCAGCAGTTCGGAACTCACCTTGCCGGGCCTAGGCGGCGGCAACATCATCTGACTGCCTCAATCCTGCGCCTATTCTGGACCTATCCGCACGAACGGACTGTGATTTAGATCACTTCTCTGAGAGGCACATAACCGGAAGCAGACTGGTTGGAAAAACTATCACTCCAGCGAGCAGGCGGGGAAATATTCCGTTGGAGTTGCGATTGGTCGGTTATGCAGCGTCTTGAGGTTGAGTCGGTTGCGAGGAAGGTCGCAGGTGTGTCGGAGCGATGCCGGTTCACGGGACACCAGTCGCATCGCTCACTGCCGCTCGAGAACTTCGTCGATTGGCGTCTTGCCGCCTTTTTCGACGCTGATAACTTTGTGGATTGGCTTGAAACCGGTCAGCGTGATGTCCACTATGTAGTTCCCCGGTCCGACCATGACGCTGACGGGCGACAACTTCTCTACAAGTTGCTGGTTGATGGCGACCTGTGCGCCCCTCGGCTGGGTGTGAATGACGATGGTACCCATGCCGGCCGCGTTCTCGCCGCGTCCGAAGAGGTGGTCGAACTTGCCTACGGTCCGCATGTCACCCGCATTGCCGAGCGCCCTGAGCACCGGCGCATACTGGAAATTCTGCGCGGGACCGAGATCGGCAGTGACCGTCTCATCCAGGTAACCCTGCTTGCGCAAGAGAACGGTGTGGGTGCCCTTTTCGACGGCGAACTGCGCCGGTGTGACTTTTCCGGTCGGCTTGCCATCGATGATGATGTTGGCCGCGGGTGGCCTGCTGTTCACCACCATCAGCGCATTAGCCGGCGCCAAATGGATCATCAGCGACGACTTGCTGCCGGCAATGACCTCGAGCGACCGTATGTCCGCGGTGTAGCCGGACTTGCTCACGGATATGATGTGCTTGCCGGGACTGAGGTCGGCAAAGTTATAAGGCGTAACCCACGAGGGATCGCTTTTTCCATCAACCTGAAACTGCGCTCCCTGCGGACTGGAGTCGATCAGCGCCTGGCCGGTAACAACGACGGGTGCAGGAGCCGGAGCGAGAGCACGCCGGTTCCTTGCGTTGCGCTTTTCAAGCTGGCGCACCTTCAGATTCGGTTGCGAGTCCACGATCGGTGCCACCGGCGGAGCTGGTTTTGCGATTACCGGTGGCGCTTGTGTCTGAGCAGCGGTCTGCGTCGAAGCGGACGTCGAGGGGGCGTGGGCGGCCTTGGTCGGCTGCGGAGCGGCAGTCGAGTCGTCATCTTCGGAGCGCACATGAAAAAAGACCGCGAGCGCTACGATCAGGATCACGGCCACTGCGCCCAAAATCGAGAAGAGCATCAGCCGCGGAGGAACGGTGGCAATCTGCTGCATTGCCATCTCCGCGACCTCGCGGGGCTGGATTTTCGGTTTCTCCTCCAGCTTGGGGTAGATCTGCACTTGGGTTTGGTGTGGCAGCGGTTCAGGCGGTTCGGGAGCGGAAGGCGCGAAAACCGGTTCCTTGAGCGGAGGCATCTCCTCCAGATCGGAAAAACTGGTCTTCGCCGATGCCGATGCCGATGCCGACCCAGACATCATGGGATCCCCGGCGACTCGCGTTCCAGGCCGCTTGGGCTCCTGCTCCACCGCCGCCGCCGACAAAACCGGGCTGGCCGCAGCCTGAGATTCAGAAACATGCAGCTCAAAGTCGCTGATAAAGCGCGCAGCCTCTTCCGCGGCGGCGTTCAGGTCAGACTCCGAATCGGAAGTCGAGACTAAGTCCGAGGAAGAATTCACCTCGAAGCTCGGAGTGTCGAAGCTGGGAGTAACGCTCGCCGCCGATCTCGCACTAAAATTCGCCTCAGCAAAACCGGGGTCGCTCCCTCCGATCGTCGTCGAGGCACCGGCGGCAGCAGCAGCGGCTTTGGTCTCGGCAGCGGGTTCCGCGACTCGCGGAGCAACGGGCTTGGGAGAAACTACAGGAGCAACCGGAACAGGAGCGGCCGGCCTTGCCGCAACCGGTCTCGGCGCAACGGGTCTCGGCGTAACCGATGGCGCGGGAGGCTCCGGCCTGGCCGCGCTTGACGCCGGCGTGACAAACTTGCTGGCCGCCGCCGCGCGATCGGCGCTACTCACGGCAGTATTCGTCGCCCCATTCTTCTTCACTTCCGTGGTGGCTTTCTTGCCGCTGCTGTTTTCTTTGCACTTCTCCAGGTCCTGCACCAGTTCGCGTGCGCTCTGATAGCGCTCCGCCGGATCTTTCGCCAGCGCTTTCATAATCAGAGCGCTCACTGCCGGTTGAATCTTGGGATTCACTGCAGACGGGCTCGCCGGCATCTCATTCTCAATTCGCCCCACCAGCGTAACCGGATCGGCGTCATCAAATGTTCGCTTTCCAACCACCATCTCGTAGAGAATCGCGCCCACGGTAAACAGGTTCGAACGCAGGTCGATGGCTTCTCCGCGAATTTGTTCGGGAGAACAATAGGGCATGAGCCGGCCCAACCCTTTCCCCGATTCCGCCTCGATCAAACTCATGTTGGAGATGCCGTAGCCGAGGATTTTGACCAGCCCATCCCACTGCACCAGGATCTTGGCGGGCTCGAGCGAACAATGGGTCACACCCTTCGCGGCCGCCTGCTCCAATCCGGCGCAAACCTGACGCGTGATGTCGAGCAGATCCCAGATGGAAAAGCCTTCTTTGCGCGCCAGCATGGTAGCGATGCTGTTGCCCTGGATGTACTCCATCGCTGCGCAGAACTGGCCCTCAATCTCGCCCGCTCCATAAAGCAGGACAATGTTCTGGCCGACGAGATCGCGCGTGCTCTCGCCCTCGGCAATCAGCGTTTCCACAAACGCGTCCGCATGGTCGCCAAGCGGCTCCAGACTCTGGGTCTTGAGCGCTACAACCTGGTTGGATTCCACGTCCAGCGCCTTATAAATCGAGGCGGTCTCGGATTTCGAGAGCTCACTCTGGATTTCGAACCGGCCAAACATCGTCGCCATTGCAATTCGCCTCGCGGTGACAAGCCGCACTTCGCCTGATGTTAATTTGGCTGAGAACAGGGGGAGAAATCAAAGTAAGAATACCCCTATCAGCGGCCCCTCCGAGAGTTACGAAAGTACCGAAAAACGGTGGCTTAAGGGTATCGATTGCTGAGGACTGAGACATTCCTGCGTGAGGATTTCCGGCCACCCGACGGCGACCTTTGCGCCCGAGCCGTGTTAGAACTGCTATGAGGTTCGCGCGCGAGGTTGGCACCGCGAGGTTCGCACTATGAGGTTCGCGTTATGAAGGCTGCACTGATCAATGCCGCGCTCGTTTGCTGCCTTCTCCCAATTTTCGCTGCCCCACCAGCGCTCGCTCAGCAACCTACATCATCGGCAGCTACTCACAAATCTGCAGCTGATTCGCCTCACGCGACCACGCCCAAGCGAACACTGCCCGCTGCCAAGTTAACCGAGGAGCAGCGCGCCCTTCATGCTTTAAACCGGCTGACTTTTGGCCCCCGTCCGGGGGATTTGCAGAAGGTCATGAACACCGACGTTAACGACTGGATCGAGCAGCAGCTTCATCCCGAGGAAATCAGCGATAGCGTGCTGGACGGGAAGCTAGGTGCGTTCCGCACCTTGCGCATGTCAACCCGCGACCTGGTACAGATTTTTCCGAATAACAATATGGTCAAGCAAGCAGCCGAGGGAAAGATTGCTTTACCCACCGATCCGCTGAAACGCTCGATATACGAGGTGCAAATCAGTATTCTTGTCGAACGGCAGAAGCGGGAGCAAGCAGCGCGCGACGGCAAAATTATCGACCCCGAAACCAAGGCAAAAATCGATAAGCAGAATCAAGAAACCGTTGCCGCGCAGGCCGATGGCATCCTCGCGCTGCCGAAAGAAAAGCGGATGGAGGCGATTCTAACGCTACAGCCCGACGAGCGCCGCCTGTTCGCCACCACCATTCGCGGAGCGCAACGCGATCGTCTGCTCGCCGAGCTTCCGTCCGACCAGCGCGAAGCCTTTCTGGCCATGACCGGGCCGACCGGGGTTGTGAAAACCGAACTGCAGGAGGCGAAACTGCTGCGCGCTCTTTGCAGCGAGCGCCAGTTGCTCGAGGTGATGACCGATTTCTGGTTCAACCACTTTAACGTTTACCTCAATAAAGACGCGGACCAGTACCTGGTGACGGCCTATGAACGCGACGTGATCCGGGCCCATGCCCTGGGCAAGTTCAAAGACCTGCTGGTAGCAACCGCGCAGAGTCCGGCTATGCTGTTTTATCTCGATAACTGGCTCAGCGTGGGGCCGAAATCGCCGGCGGCCCTAGCCGCGAAAGGCAAAGCGATTCCCGGACTCAATGAAAACTACGGCCGCGAGTTGATGGAGTTGCACACACTCAGCGTCAATGGCGGCTACACCCAGCACGACGTCACCGAACTGGCGCGCGTGCTCACGGGCTGGACCATCCAGCCACTCGAACAGGGCGCGGCGTTTCAATTCGACCCGAAGAAGCACGATCCGGGAGACAAAGTCGTGCTCGGGCAGACCATTCCTGAGAATGGGATGAACGAGGGCATGCAAGTTCTCGACATGCTGGCGCATCATCCGAATACGGCCAAGTTCATCGCACGAAAACTGGCTATTCGCTTCGTTGCCGACAATCCTCCACCGGCGTTGGTCGATCGTCTGGCGCAGAAATTTCTTTCGACCGATGGCGATATTCGCGAAGTTCTCCGCACCTTGTTCAAGTCGCCCGAATTCTGGTCGCCGAAGGCTTATCGCGTTAAGGTCAAAACGCCTTTTGAATTTGTCGTCTCGTCGCTGCGAGCCACGGGTACCGACCTCAACAATCCGGGACCTGTGCTTAGCATTCTGAACAAAATGGGTATGCCGCTCTACCAGATGGTGCCGCCGACCGGCTATTCCATGACCGAATCTACCTGGATGAATTCCGAGGCGCTGATCGATCGCATGAACTACGCGCTGGCGCTCAGCAACGGACAGGTCGGGGGAACGAACTTCGACGCGGGACGCCTGCTGGCGCTCGGCACGCTCACCAGCCGCGGCTTTCCCCGCCCGAATCCTGCCGATTCCGATTCTGGACGCGGACAGGAAACCGCCCTGCTTCTGCTGGAAAACGCCTTGCTGAATGGCGAGGTTTCGGCAACCACGCAAAAGGCGATTCGCCGCCAGCTCGACGACCCTCAAGTGGCGGCGCACACGCTCGACGATCCCAAGCGCACGCTCAACACCATGACCGCGCTGGTGATCGGCTCGCCCGAGTTCCAGCACCGCTAGATTTGGCGCACCCCAGGGCGTCCGTCCTACCAGACGCCGCAGGTCGCGTCTCCACAGGAAATTTGGCAGCGCGCAATCCCGCTTAGCACCCAAATACAAAAGGCCGGGCGTTTTCGCCCGGCACTTCGTGTTGAGAAACCGTCAATCGCTGAGTTGAGCTAGATCAGTTTCCCGTTAACCTCGTCTTCCCTATCTCTATGTATTAGTCGGTCGTTTTTGTTGCCCGCGCAATCACATTACCAGTGCGAGACCTTCCAGTTCACGCTGGAGAACCGGCAGAGAGCAGCCCGCCATTTCGACGCGCCCGGCGGCATCGATCGCAGCCGTCTGCGAGACCCCATAGCCCCGCCCGGCCAGGAAAACCTGCAACAGTTCGGCCGCTTCGCGGGAATCTACCATGCCGCCCTGGATCAGATCGTTCCGCAGGGCGCACAGCTCGGTCACCGTAAATTGCTCTTTCATGGCCATTCTCACCTTCGGCCTCCCTGTCGCTCATTTAGATTCATCGGCAACTGGATTCGTTACAAGCAATCGTAATGCCGTAACTTTGGTACACCTCAGGTACGGCTCTGTGGTGCCTCAAGTTCTTAGAACCCAAGAATTTGCAAAAGGTTGTGGGAATTCACACGGCGGCCAGGAGAAGACAAAACACCGGCAGACGTTGCCAGATTGACACTAAATGTCGTTTCGCTGCGGGAAAAAACCAAACTTGCTGGACCGCCGGTTGGATCCCCGGTCGGCGCGGTGGGCTCCGGGTCAGCCGTCAGCCGATCGCCAATCGTCAATTTTCAATCTTGGCAGCGTCGACCAGCATAATTGGGATGTCGTCCTGAACTGGGTACACACGCCGGCATTCGCCGCATTTCAGGCTTTTGCCGTCCGCATTCAGAACCACCGGCTTCCGGCAAACGGGGCAAACCAGCACGTCGAGCAGATCCTGCGAAATCATAGAGACAACATTGTAATGTTGCGCGCCATAATGTGCACAACCCTGTTCGGAAGCTTCAAAAACAACTTCGTTATCATTCGTTATCGTCAGTTGTCACCGGAGCACCAGGGGGTCCGATGCGATAGAATCGGGTTTCAAATCACCGCATCACCAAGCGAGGTACGATGGCAGCCAGGATTCTCGACGGGACCAAAATAGCCAGCGAAATCCGCGCAGAAGTCGCCGCCCAGGTGAAAATGCTTGCGTCGTCGGGACTGCGTCCCGGTCTCGCCGTGGTGCTCGTGGGACACAACCCCGCATCCGAGGTTTACGTTCGCGGCAAAGTGAAAAGCTCCGAGGAAGTCGGCCTCTACAGTGAACAACATACGCCCGCCGAGAGCGCGACCACCGAGGAACTGCTCGCACTGATCGCCGATTTGAACCGGCGCGACGAAATCGACGGCATCCTGGTGCAGTTGCCGCTGCCCGCGCACGTCGATGCCAAGAAAGTTCTGCTGGCGGTCGATCCCGCCAAAGATGTGGACGGATTCCATCCCATGAATGTAGGTTACCTGTCCACGCAGCGTCCGGGACTGGTGCCGTGCACGCCGGCAGGCATTATAGAAATTCTGCGGCGCAGCCAGATTCCGGTCGCCGGGCAGGAAGCCGTGGTCGTCGGACGCAGCGACATTGTCGGCAAGCCGGTCGCCATGCTGCTGCTGAATCAGAATGCCACGGTCACTGTCTGCCACTCGAAGACGCGAGATCTGCCCGGAGTCTGCCGCCGCGCCGACATTCTGGTGGCCGCGATTGGACGCGCCGGCATGGTCACCCGCGACTACGTGAAGCCCGGAGCCACCGTGATCGACGTCGGCATCAACCGGATCACCGACCCAAAGGAATTCGACTTTTTCTTTGGCTGGAATAAGGCCGGCAACAAAAAGCGCGAGGAAACGTTCCTGGCGAAAGGCTCAGCCCTGGTAGGCGACGTGCACCCCGAGGTGGCTGAAGTCGCTGGAGCCATTACACCCGTTCCCGGAGGCGTGGGCCCGCTAACCATCGCTATGCTGATGGCCAATACGGTGAAAGCGGCCATGCTGCGACGAGGCGTTTTGACTGCGGTGTAGAGACGGGGCTTGCCCGTCTCCGCATGCGCCATCGTCAGTTGAGGGGTTGAAAGAGACGCGGCAAACCGCGTCTCTACGGTATCCGAAACGTGAGCATCCCTTGCTAAGAATCGGCCTCACCGGCGGCATCGCCAGCGGCAAGTCCGCCGTAGGTGAGATGTTTGTCAAACTCGGAGCCCACCTGATCCAGGCCGATGCCGTCGCGCACTGGCTGATGGAACCCGGCCGCCCGGTCTATGAGGAAGTCGTCCGCCGTTTTGGCCGTGAAATCCTGAATCCCGATGGAAGCGTCAATCGTCCGCGCCTGGCCGAAGCGGCATTTGGCGCTTCGTCTGGCACTTCTTCTGACACTCGCGGCGGCACGCCTCCGCGCGTCAAGGAACTCAACGAGATTGTCCATCCCGCCGTGATCGCTGAGGAAAACGAATGGATGGAGGACATCGGACGCCGCGATCCAAACGCCATCGCCATCGTCGAGGCTGCTCTCATCCTCGAAGCGGGGGCGGCTGACCGTTTCGATCGCCTGATTGTCGTAACCTGTCATCCCGAACAGCGCATTCAGCGTTTTGCGCGCCGGTTGGGAATCTCGGAAGACGCGGCCCGTGCCGAAGTAACGCGCCGCATGGCCGCGCAAATTCCCGACGAAGAAAAAATCAAAGCGGCCGATTTCGTCATCGACAATTCCGGATCGCTCGAGGCCACCGAGCAGCAAGCACAGAGGGTTTTTGCAGCGCTGCGCGAGCGTCCCTCGTGATCGCGAACTTGTCTTAGGCCGCGAACCGCGAGATCTTCCTAGCGCTCTCGTCTCGGCATGACGATCCATTGCAAGAGCGAACTCGCCACGCTCAGTACGATGGCGCCAAGAAAAGCCGCTTCAAAATTCCGCACCTGGAATCCACGCACGAACGCCGCTGCTACCTCCAGCATGAGCGCGTTGATTACAAACCAGAACAGACCGAGGGTGAGGAGCGTCAGCGGAAAAGTGAGGATTTTCAGCACCAAACCCAGAGTTGCGTTGACCAGGCCGATGACTGCGGCGGCGATCAGCGCCGCCGTGGGGCCGCTTACGCTGATGCCCGGCACGATGCGGGCTACGACCCACACGGCCAGAGCGCTTAGAATCCAATGGAGCAGAAGACGCACGATAAGCCTCCTTCAAAATGACAAACTGAGGATGATTGGACACTATACAACGTGAAACCGGCTCAGAAAACTAATGCAGCACGCCTGCTCGACCAGATGGGAATTCGCTACGAACTCCGGGAGTACGAGCCCGATCCCAACGACCTGGCCGCCGAAACCGTCGCGGCCAAAATCGGATTGCCACCGGAGCAAGTTTTCAAAACACTGGTCGCTCGGGTTGAAGGAAAAAGCGACCGCACTGGAGTTTCGATGGCAGTCATTCCCGGAGATCAGGAACTCAACCTGAAGGCGCTGGCAGCGGCCGCGGGAGAAAGAAAAATTCAGCTCGTCCCGGTGAAAGAACTGCAAGCGCTCACCGGCTATATTCGCGGCGGAGTGACCGCACTCGCGGCCAAGCGCGACTTCCCCGTGTTTGTGGATGAAACCATCGAACTGTACGACGTCGTTTCCATCTCAGCCGGGGTACGTGGATTGCAGATTCTGATCGCGCCCGCCGACTATTTGCGCGCGACCAAAGGAACGATTGCCGCGCTCGGACAGCCCAAGGCGAGATAGCAGAGTTAAACTATTAGGTTGTTCACCCGTAGAGACGGGGCTTGCCCCGTCTGAGCGAGCTAAACGACACGGCGAGTTTACTTGCAATCGGAGACGCGGCAAGCCGCGCCCCCACAGATCAATTAATTGCGAACCGAGGATTCCATGCCGACTGCAACCCGCACCAATCCGCTCTCATTCCTGACCGATCAACTCGACGAACTCAAGGCCAAAGGCACACACTTTAAGTTGCGCGTGCTCGACGACGAACAGGCGCCCGTCTGTACCTTCGACGGCAAGCAGGTCATCAATCTTGCTTCGAACAATTACCTCGGCTTCACGACCCATCCCAAATTGCGCGAGGCGGCGCTCGAAGCCACGCGCAAGTATGGCGTGGGATCGGGAGCCGTGCGCACTATCGCCGGTACCATGAAAATTCACATGGAGCTCGAAGAAAAAATTGCTCGCTTCAAGAACGTCGAGGCCTGCGTCGTTTTCCAGTCCGGATTCACAGCCAACGCGGGAACGGTCTCGTCGTTTCTGGGCAAAGACGACTACATCATTTCCGACGAGCTCAACCACGCGTCGATCATCGACGGCTGCCGTCTTTCGCGGGCGAAGATTCTCGTCTTCCGCCATAAAGACGTAGCCCACGCCGAAGAACAGCTTGCCAGCGTGAAAAATGAACCGGGAAAGAAGCTGCTGATTTCCGATGGCGTGTTCTCGATGGATGGCGACATCGGACCGCTCCCCGGCTTGTGCGATGCCGCCGAGAAATATGGCGCGATCATGATGGTCGACGACGCGCATGCTTCCGGTGTGCTCGGCCGCCAGGGACGCGGCACGATCGATCATTTTTCCGTGCATGGGCGCGTCGATATTCAGGTCGGCACGCTGTCGAAGGCGATTGGCGCCCTTGGCGGCTATGTTTGCGGGACGCGCGATTTGATCGATTTTCTTTATCATCGCGCGCGGCCGTTTTTGTTTTCAACTTCGCATCCACCGTCGGTTGCAGCGACCTGCATTGCCGCTTTCGACGTTCTAGAAACCGAGCCGCAGTGGATGGAGCGACTCTGGGCGAACACCCTCTTCTGGAAAAAAGAACTGGGCCTGCTCGGTTTCAACATCGGCGGCCAGACCACTCCCGCAAGCGAAACGCCGATTACGCCCATCATCATTGGCGACGGACGCCTGACAATGGATTTCTCGCGCGAGTTGTTCAAAGAAGGAGTGCTGGGAACCGGTATCGCATTTCCCACCGTCCCCGAAGGCAAAGCGCGGGTGCGCACCATCATGACCGCGACGCACACGAAAGATGAGTTGCAGCAGGCGCTCGAAGTGCTGCAGCGGGTGGGAAAGAAGATGGGAATAATTCAGTAAGGCTCGTGTGGGGACGGGAATCTTGCCCGTCCGGCCTGGCGAGGACGCAGGGCTCCGCACCACGGCAGCTGCAGAGGTCCTTCGCTTCGCTCAGGACGACAACCCAAGGTTATTACGCGAAGTTCAGGAACGCGACACTACGGTCCCGCTGGTGCGTCATCCACGATCGCCTGGACTAACTCATCGATCGCGTCGGTCACTCGCTTTGCCGGCAGGTTAAAGTTATTGGACAGAATCGAAAAGGCGACTACTTGCCCGGCATCAGTTGTCGCATAGCCCGAGAGCGCCTTCACTCCGCCCAGGGATCCCGTCTTGGCCATAATACGGCCATGTAGCCGGGGAGATGTCAGACGTTCGGTGAGCGATCCATCGACACCCGCGAGCGGAAAAGTTGCCTTATAGTCGGCGCCCCATGGCTGCCTCGCGCAGTAACTCAGTAACTCGACAATGGCATGCGGAGTTACCAGGTTCTGGCGCGAGAGTCCGGAGCCGTCGTAGAAAACATACTCGTCGCTCGAGATTCCCGCCTGCGTCAGAAATCCGTGGAGAACTTCGAGGCCGGCTTCAATGGTTCCGGCGTTGCCATGTTCGCGGCCCAGCAGGCGCAGCAGAATTTCGGCATGCAGGTTCTGGCTGACTTTGTTGATGACGCGAATATCCTGCAGCAGCGGCTTCGATTCATAACTGGCAAGCGTAATGGGCTGATTAGTCTTCAGCGGGCGCGGCTGGGCGTCGTTGAGGCGGCCGTCGCTGCCTCCATTGCGACGGCGCGAGGGCCGTCACGCTGAATGTGGAAAGGCTGGCGAGTTCGGTGTGGCGAGTGCGCTGCTTCCCATAGATAACTATGCCGCGCTTCTCGAGTAACTGACGGAAAAGCCCGGCGGCAAACTCGGCGGGGTCATCGATGGCCAGCGCTTCGTTGGCACCAGCGTCATCTAGCGGCATATTGCCCCAGAGCGTGATGACCATCGAGCCGGGCTCGCGGTTGATCGAGAGCTTGCGCCCAGTGCCGGCGGGCGTGGTGATAACGCGATTGTCGAGGCGATAGTAACCGGCAAAGGGCTTGACGCTGACAAACGCTGTTTCTCCGGCGCGATCAGCGGGCAGGATGCTCACAAATACCACGTTGTCGTTGATGGTAAGAGCGGAAACCGGAGCGCCGTCGCCCCAGACCAAGTCGTCCTGGCTCCAGCCTTCGCCGTAGCGCTCGAAGGCGAAGTAGGAATCGTCAGCCACGATATCGCCATCGATGAACTTCACGCCCTTTTGCACGAGCGCGTCGGCCAGAGACTCAAGGGCTTGAATGGGATCGTCATTGCGCTGCGTTTTGAGGTCGTAGGGAAGTTCGCGTCCCGAAAGATTGGGATCGCCGTGGCCAACCAGGACGAGATCACCATTCAGCCGGCCGTAGCGGTCGAGCGTGCCGGTGGTTTCGACGGTAGTGCGGAACTTGTAGTCGGGCCCGATCAGCGCCAGCGCAGCCGCCGTGGTAAAGAGCTTGGTGTTTGATGCGGGCGTAAAAAGCTTGTCGGCATTTTGCGAGTACAGCGTTTTGCCCAGCGTTTTATCGGTCGTTTCGGACGATGTTCCGGGCGGAAGCGCTACTACTTCGATTCCCCAGAAGCCGCGGGCAAGATCGGGCGCGCTCAGCACGGCGGCCATGCGCTCCGGCAGCGGTTTGACGGGCGCAGCCAGCAGCGACGCAACCAGCAGCCAAATCATCGGAAGCAAACGCGCAACTGTCCGCCGGCGAAACATTACGTGGATTGTAACACCCGCAAAAAATGGACTCGTTCTAGAATGGCAACCATATGCGGGCGATCTTTCAGTGGAACATAGGCTCTCGCGTCCTGGAGTTAGGGCGGCACACGTTAATCATGGGCGTCGTGAATGTAACTCCCGACTCGTTTTCCGACGGCGGACTTTTTATCGACGCTGGAAAGGCCGTGCTCCACGGCGAGCAGTTACTCGACGAAGGCGCGGCCATTATCGACGTGGGCGGGGAATCGACGCGGCCGGGAGCGGTGGAACCAGTTTCCGAAGAAGAGGAGCGTAGGCGGGTGCTGCCGGTGATCCGCGATCTGAAGCGGCGGCGCCCGGCGGCAGTAATCAGCGTCGATACCTACAAGGCCAGCGTGGCGCGGGCGGCCGTGGATCTAGGGGCCGAGGTGGTCAACGATGTGAGCACCCTCCGATGGGATCCGAAGATGGCGAAAACGTTGGCCGAACTCAAGGTGGGAGCGGTGTTAATGCACACACGCGGCCGTCCGGCGGAGTGGGCATCGTTACCGCCGATCGGTGATCCGGTGCTGGCCGTGAAACGGGATCTGCGACAGTGGGCGGAAACGGCGACCCTGGCGGGCGTCAAGCGCGATCATCTGGTGCTCGATCCCGGATTTGGATTCGGAAAACGTTTCGAGGAGAATTATCCGCTGCTCGCGCATTTCACCGAGCTGCAGCAAATGGGATTTCCGCTGCTGGCGGGAGTGTCACGAAAATCATTTGTTGGGAGAATGCTGGCGCGCGACGGTAAAGACGCGGCGGTTGCCGATCGGCTTTACGGAACGCTGGCGGCGGAAGCGCTTTTGATCTTGAAGGGGGCACACATCATCCGGACCCACGATGTGCGCTTTGCGGTGGAGGCGGCGCGAGTAGCCGATGCGATTGTGGCGAGTGGAGGATAGGGAGCGGAAGAGGCCGAACTGCGCTCGGCGGGACGGGGCAGAGCCCCGTCTCCACACGATCTATGCCCGCGCCGCTTCGGCAAGCGGCGTGGTCACTTTGAACACCGGAAGCCGGATTTCGAATGCAGCTCCGCCTTCGGGGCGGTTGAAGCAGCTGATTTGTCCCTTGTGGTCCTGGATAACTCCGTAGGTGGCGCTGAGTCCAAGACCAGTGCCTTTGCCGACCGGCTTGGTGGTGTAGAAAGGATCGAAAACACGCTCGGGATCGCGCAGACCGGGGCCGGAGTCGGCAAACTGGACGACCACCTCATTGCCTTCGCGCCACAGTGCGACCTGAAGACGCCCGCCGCCCACCTCCTGTAACGCGTCTACGGCGTTTTCAACGATCTGAAGAAAGGCCTGCAAGAGCTGATTGGCGTTGCCCAAAACGCGCGGCAGCGGGGTTTTGTCGCTGCTTTCCACGGTCAGAGTGATCTTCTTGTTCTCCAGCTTGAACCCTTCCATTTGCAGCGCGCGTTGCAATAAAGGCTTCAGTTCGAGAGGACTCTTTTCCCCCGGAGTCTGCTGCGCGAAGCTGAGCAGATCGTTGACCAGTTCGCGAGTGCGCCGGGCTTGCTGTCCGATCTTCTGCGCGTTGGCGAGTTGCTCACGGCTCAGGTTGCTGCTGGCGGCCATCCCTTCCGAACTGCTCAGGATGGCCGACAGCGGATACTCCAGTTCCCCGGCTGCGAGCGCGACCAGTTCTCCAAGCGAAGCCAGCTTGGCTTGTTGGATCACTCTTCCCTGTAGTCGCTGGAGATTGTCAAAGCTCTTGCGCGAATGCTTGAGCAGGCGCAGAAGCCGCTGGTCCATCAGGTATTGTTTGAGGAAAACCACAAACGCCAGGATTCCCACGCCACCCATGGCCACCGTAAAGCGAATCTGGCGGAGATAGAGCTGTTCGTGGCTCAGGAACAGGGCACAATATGCCATGACCGGAAGAGAGAGCATGGCGAGTTTCGCAAGTTGAGGAGCCACAGCTCGCCGGATAGGAGGGCTCTCTGGCATGGTCTGGATTTCACCCAGGCAGCGTCGGCCGGAGACGCAGATCCATAGGAAGCCCAGCACCGCAGCGAGGAAGGGCAAGTCATAGATTCCGCCGCTGTGGTAGACGCCGCGCGTAAAGGCGGAATTCATGAGTTCCGAGGCAACTGTATAGAGAATGCTGGCGCAACAAATGTTGCCGTAAAGCGTGCGCCATGGACCCGAACTGGTAAAGAATGCAGAAGCGGAAATGGCGATCAGCATTACACCTTCGACCAGGTACAGAACATCCCAGCGCAAGTTGTACACAGGAAGATTGGAGACGAAGTATGCCTCGGGGAAAACAAAGTAAGCGTAGACCACGACCCACCACACCAGCAGGATGCAGACATCCAAAGCGCTGGGCAGCATCCCATCGCGCTCATCGGCTTGATGGGGACGTATAGCCACCGCCGCCATGATGGGCACAATGTGCAGAAAGAGCACGATGTCGCCAAAAAAGGCGTCGGGGAGAGGCTGGCGAGTGATCACTTCAAACCACGTCCAGCAGGCCTGATTGAAGCTCCACATCGCCATGCCGGTCGCCATCAGTCCCCAGAAGAAGCGTGTGTGGCCGCGGCTGTCGAAGGCGTTTCTGGCGGAAACCGCGAAAGCAGCCAGAATGATCAGGAGCGGGACCAGGTTTCCCATGGCGGCGCGAAAAAAGGCACTCGGAAACACTGCCGGGGCCAAAGCAAACGCCAGCAGCAGACCAGTTCCCGAGAGCAGCGCCGAGATGTGGTTTCTAGACACCAACTTGCATCATATGACGTTCGCCAAGAGATGTTTAGATCACTGGGCTGGTTACCAGAGATTACCGAAGTAACCTCCAGTTCAAACGCGAGCCTCCCAGGCGCGTGATAGCGGTCACGGAGGGCGGTGATCGAACCCGTCGCGGTTGCCGCCGCAACTGCTAGAATTGGCCTGTTATGGCATTCCCCGCTAACCGTATGCGCCGTCTGCGGCGCACTGAAACTCTGCGTTCCCTGGTCCGCGAAACCCGGCTGACGCCCGAATCGTTCGTCTATCCGCTATTTGTCTGCCCCGGAACCGGAATTCGGAAGGAAGTGCGCGCTATGCCGGGCGTCTTCAACCTTTCGGTCGACGAAGCGGTGAAGGAAGTCCGGGCGACGCGCGCGCTCGGAGTGCTGTCGGTTATTTTATTCGGGCTGCCGGAGAAAAAAGATGAAGTAGCCACTGGCGCCTGGGCCGAGGACGGCATTGTGCAGAAGGCCGCGCGCGCCATCAAGAGCGAGGTGCGAGACGTGGTGGTGATGGGCGACGTTTGCCTGTGCGAGTACATGTCGCATGGGCACTGCGGAATTGTGAAAGCCGAACCGCAGTCGCTGGGCGCGGCCGCGGCAGCGCCACCGGCCACGGCGGAGTACGAGATCGTAAACGATGCAAGCCTGGAGTTGCTGGCGCGCACCTCGGTTTCGCTGGCCCGGTCAGGCGTCGATGTCATCGCGCCCTCGGACATGATGGACGGCCGCGTCGCGGCAATTCGCAAAGCGCTCGATGAGGCGGCCTTCGAAAATACGCCGATTCTTTCGTATGCGGCGAAGTTCTCCTCCGGCTTTTATGGACCGTTCCGCGAGGCGGCCGATTCCGCGCCGCAGTTCGGAGATCGACGTTCCTACCAGATGGACCCGGCAAACGTACGCGAGGCAATGCGCGAGATCGAACTGGACATCGAAGAAGGCGCGGACATGATCATGGTGAAGCCAGCCATGCCGTACCTCGACGTGATTGCCGCCTCGCGTGACCGTTTCGACCTGCCGCTCGCGGCTTATCAAGTATCGGGCGAGTACGCGATGATCGAAGCCGCCGCACGCAATAACTGGATCGACCGCGAGCGCGTGATGATGGAATCGCTCATCTCAATCCGCCGCGCCGGGGCGAGTATGATCCTGACCTACTACGCCAAGGAAGCGGCGAAGCTGCTGGCCTAGTCTCGTGACCATGGCGTCATGACTCGTGCCCGAGTGTGACGGGCATGGAAAAGGAAGACGAGTAGGCCATCCGCACCAGAGTTCTCTCCGAAAAAGGCACGTAGAGCAACGCAGCAGTCGCAGCGAACGCCAAGCCGACGCCAATCTGTGGCAACAGCAGGAACGGCGCGATGGCCCAGAGTTCATCGAGCGCCAGAATGAAAGGGAAAAGCCGGCCGAATGTCCCAGCCAGCTTGCGAAAATCGAAGGCAATCGCCGACAGCAAATAAAACCGCAGCGGAATCCCCACCGCTCCTGTCACCAATACCGCGCCTACAATAACAAGAGCTCTCCAGCCCGGCACAAAGCTGTTGGCGACTCGATCCGCATCGCGCAGGTGGGCAAGTCCGCTGACATAGAAGATGAGATACATCACCTGGATCAGCGCAAAAAGCGCGCGCACCAATCCGCGCCGGGGCAAAGGCACATGCAGCTCAGGATGCAGCGTAAGCTCGTGTGGCGCGGGCGCCGCCCGCTCGTCGGAACCCTTCTCTGGTGCTGTCGCTGGCCCTGCTGTCGTAACGCTAACGCGATCCACCGGAGCAATGAATCGGTATCCGCGCCGGGCCAGCGTTTCGACGAAGCGTGGGCTCGATGCGGAGTCGCCCAGCGAATCGCGAATCTTATTTATCGCGGTATTCAGGCTGTGATCGAAGTCGACGAAGGTGTCGGCCGGCCAGATTTCCGCCCGCAGTTGCTCCCGCGTCACGACCTGGCCGGCATTTTGCAACAGCGCGCTGAGGACTTGAAAAGGCTGTTCCTGGAGCCGAACACGACCGCCGTTCTTGCGCAGCTCTCCGGCAGCCAGATCAACTTCAAAGACGCCAAAGCGCAGCAGTCTGGCGTCTTGGTTAGAGGGAGACATCGGCATGACGACGCGCCCGTAGTGTACCGCGAGAAAGTCGTTGGTCGTTAGTCGTTAGTCGTTCGCCACAAAGGTCTGGCCCCGACGTTTGCCAACGACCATCGACCATCGACTAACGACCGAAAAAAGCTACAATAGCCGCGTGAACTCCCCCATCCCGCCGAAGCCCGCAGCCGAGGATCCTCATCCAGACAACAAGCATCGGCATCACCATGCGACCTACGCCGCCGAAGCGACCGGCTTGCTTCTCATGGCGGTTCTGCTGCTGATTCTCATTGTCATCCGCTACTGGCGGTACATTCCGTGGAGCGCGCGCTGACGTTGCCGAGGTTACCTAAGTTGGATCGCGAGCCCCTAGTCGTCGTGGTGCTTGGTCCCACGGCGAGCGGAAAGACCGCCTTGGCAGTGGCGATTGCCCGGCGCTTTCATGGAGAAATCGTCAACTGCGACTCGGTGGCGATGTACCGCGAATTTGAGATCGGCACGGCCAAGCCCAGCGCGGCGGAACGCGCAGAGATTCCGCATCACCTGCTCGATTGCGTCGATCCACTAGCCGACGTTAGCGCCGGAGAGTACGCGCGCCAGGCGCGGCAGATTCTGCGCGAGATTTCCGAGCGCGAGATACTTTGGCACGCAGCCGATCGAAGCGAAAACGAGCAACAAAGGCGTTTGCCGATCGTCAGCGGAGGCACCGGACTTTATCTGCGCGCCTTGCTCGAAGGACTTTTTCCTGGTCCGCAGCGCTCTGAAGACCTGCGCAGCAAATTGCGCGCGCGCGCCGGGAAGAGCGGCCCCGAGCACCTGCATCGCATTCTCCGCCGGCTCGACGATGCGGCCGCAGACCGCATTCACGCCAACGACGTCCCAAAGGTGATCCGGGCGATCGAGGTCTGCCTGATCTCGCGCCAGGCTTCGCGCTCGATCTCTCGCCGCACCTCGCACCAGAATATGACCGAACTTTGGCAGCAGGGGCGCGAACCGCTCCGGGGTTTTCGCATTCTGCGTCTCGGACTCAATCCAGAGCGCGAAGCCCTCTACGCGCGCATTAACGAGCGGGCCGCGAAAATGTTTGACGAAGGACTCATCGCCGAAACAGAAAAACTGCTTGCTAAATATGGTGCCCAGGCGCGTCCGCTCGCGTCGCTCGGATACAAGCAGGCGATGCAGTTCTTGCGCGGCGAACTGGATCGGAAGTCGGCGCTGGCGGCAGCGCAGCAGGCGCATCGCAACTACGCCAAGCGCCAAATCACGTGGTTCCGGCGCGAGCCTGACGTGCATTGGCTAGCCGGATTTGGGGATGAGGCGGCAATTCAGGCAGAAGCCGTTGCACTCGTCGAACGGGAAATTTGAAGCGCAGCCAGCCGCGAGATTCACGTCGTGCGCAGGCGTCGCCGGATAATGTAGTAGCCGACCCAGCAGACAACCGCCGACACGGCAAGGGTTCCGAACAAAGCCGGATAGTCACGGAAAAGGAAGTGAAACTCCTTGATGCCGCCGCCGTCACGAAAAGAAACCTCGCTGCTGAATGACAAAGCAGTGAAGGTGATTCCCAAGCCGAACAACCACTTTTGCCATCCCAGCAGGTTGCGCGTGCGGCGAAGCGATCGCAACTCCAGATCTGGCGGAAGCGCGGAAGGCACAGCCGTGGCCAGACTGTCCGCCCATTGCAGGCGAATGCGCTGTGCCAGTTCTGGGTCTTGTTTGAGGTACTCTTCCACCAACGCCCGTGTGGCGGGACTCGCTTCGCCCGCAAGATACACCGGCAACAGATCCAGAATCACTTCGCGTGTAACATTCATTTCTGGCACCTCATTTCTCAGGCATTTCGGATTCCCGCCAGCGCGAGACGTGCCCGGTGAATCTTCACTTTTACCGCCGCGAGCGAAATTCCCAGCGCTCGCGCAATTTCTTCGTAAGCCATTCCGTCCACCGCGCGCATCAGCAGCGCAGCGCGGCTTTCTTCCGGCAGTTCCTGCAGTTGCGTGAGCAGGAATTGGAACTCTTGTTTCCCTTCAGCTTGCTTGTAGGGGCTAGCCCCTGGTGCGCGCAAATTTTCGTCGAGCGCCTCGTGCCGCGATTTCTTTCGTAGTCCTTGCAAAAACAAGTTGCGCGCAATCGCGAACAAGTAGCCTTTCGCAGTTTCCATTCTGATCGGTTCGGGCGAAGTCCATGCGCGCACAAATGCTTCGGATGTGATGTCTTCGGCATCGCCGCGCTCGCCCGACAAATACAGCGCAAAGCGGTACACGTCCGGCGCATACTGCTTGTAGAGTGAGCTGATGTCGGTCATTTCGCCGTTTCACAAGTGCTGTCCATCGAGAGAACAATCCATCGAGCAAGTTATACCAGTGCGCCCTTTTGCCAAAGCGCAGCTGGAATCCGCAACTAAATTCCAAAGATGCCGCTGAGAATGTCGGTCCCGGCATGCGCAATCATGCCCGGCCGCAGACTCCCGCGCCAGATCGCCAACAGACCAAACAGCGCGCCATAAGCTGCGATCCTCACGCAGGCGTCGACTCCCTGATAGCCGTGGGAAATCCCGAAGAGCAAAGCCTGCAGCAACCAAGCCGCCCAAAGACTGTGGCTATAGGCGTGGAATTGTCTGTGGAAGTATCCACGAAAAACCAGCTCTTCGCAGATTCCCGCGCTCATCGATACGCCGATCCACAGAAGAATTTCCAGCGCACGTTGTGGCAGCAAAGTTTGGATGGAAGCAGCGTGACCGGTGCCCAGCCAGCGATCCCAGCCCATTTCGACGAGCTTCCAAGCGGTCCATAAACCGAAGGCGAGACCGACGTCCACCAGCACGTCTTTGGCGCTTCCCCATTTTCCTCCAATTAGTTCGCTGAGTTTTGTTCCCGTTCTGCGCAGCCCCTTCCATACGTAATAAACGAGTCCCCACTCCATCGCGATGAGCGAAAGGTAAAGCGGCACGAGGTGCGGGTTCTGCTGCAAGCCTCCGGGCTCGGAGCGAGCGTGGCGCTGAAAAAGCGCTCCGCTCAACGCCAGCCCCAGAAATAATGCTACGAGCAGCGCGGTATGCCACCACGGCGCGACGGGTGTCGCGCTCGAAGATTCGATTCTTGGCGCAGCAATTGTTGCCATAAGTCCTCCTGTGGTACGAAACAGCTGGATTCAGGGCGGAGAGGAAATACGCTCGAATTCATGCTGAAAAATAACGTTTCTCGTAATAGGTATCCACGAGCTGCCGAAAAGTTACACTCGCGAACGGAATTCACGGCCGACGCTGGAAGGACGTTGCCGCCTGACTTTTGTTATTGTCAATGGCATGCTCCGACATCTT
Organism: uncultured Acidobacteriaceae bacterium; assembly: GCA_963785265.1. Classification (GTDB taxonomy): domain Bacteria; phylum Acidobacteriota; class Terriglobia; order Terriglobales; family Acidobacteriaceae; genus Acidiflorens. The sequence goes on from CAWAUN010000004.1 coordinate 212,957, forward strand.
CTGCTGATCGCGGTCCTGCTCGCGGCAGCGCTCTGTTTTGCTAAAGACAAAAGCAAAGACCGTTTTCAGCAGCCCCGGCCCGTCCATCTCGACAAAGCTGGCCAGAGGTGGGCCGACAAAACGTTGCGCAGGATGTCACCCGAAGAGAAAGTTGGACAACTCTTCGGAATCAAAGTGCTGGCGCAATTCCTGAATGATGCCGACCCGAAATGGATTCAGCTGCGCGAAAGCGTCGGCAAGTATCACATCGGATCGCTGGTGCTGACTGTCCCCGTGGAAGGCCCGGTCCTGCTCAAGAGCCAGCCTTACGTCGCCGCCGAGTTGCTCAACCGCTTGCAACGGACCTCCAAGCTGCCCCTGATTGTCGCCGCAGACTTTGAGCGCGGCGTATCCATGCGTCTGAATGGCACCACTGTTTTCCCGCACGCTATGGCTTTTGGAGCTACCGGCAAACCCGAAAATGCCGCAGTCTTTGGACGCATCACGGCGCTCGAGGCCCGGGCCATCGGAGTGCAATGGAATTTCTTCCCAGATGCCGATGTGAATTCCAATCCTGCGAACCCGATCATCAACACCCGCTCTTTCGGCGGAGATCCGCAGCAGGTAGGTGATTTCGTAGCGGCCTACATTCGGGGCGCTCACGAAGGCGGCATGGTGGTCACGGCCAAGCATTTTCCTGGACACGGCGACACCGCAACCGATTCTCATCTTGGCCTCGCTCAAGTTACGGGTGACCGCGCGCGGCTCGATGCGGTTGAGTTGCCACCGTTCAAGCGCGCCATCGAGGCCGGCGTGGATGCCGTGATGGTGGCGCACGTCACCGTTCCTGCTCTCGATTCCCAGCCCCATCGTGTAGCCACAACTTCCAAGGCGATGGTCGACGGACTGCTCAGAGAAGAGATGGGATTCAAAGGCATCGTTGTCACCGATGCCCTCGACATGGCCGGCTTGACGCGCCTGTACGCGAAAGATATTGGCCGGACCGCGGTCGAGTCATTCCTCGCCGGCAATGACGTTCTCATCATTCCCGTCAACCTCGATGCCAGTTATCGGTCGATGCTGCAAGCCGTGCGCAGCGGCGAAATTAGCCGTGAGCGCCTCGATCAATCGGTGCGTAAGATTCTGGAACTAAAGGCGTCTCTAGGTCTAAACAAGGCGCGCCTCGTGGACCTCAGCCGACTCTCCAGCGAGGTCGCAAAACCGGAAAATCTGGCGGAGGGCCAGCGCATTGCCGACGAAGCTATCACCCTTGTCCGCGATAACGGCAAAGTCATTCCGTTGCAGTCAACTTCTGTTGGAACTCAGGAGGCCGCGCTTCCGTATCAATCCTTGACAGAGGCGGCCAATCGTCTTGTGGTGGTGATTTTCTCCGACGATCTGCGCACCGACTCCGGACGTATGCTCGAACACCAGATTCTAGCCCGTGTGCCTGACGCCCGCGTAATCTATGCCGATGCGCGCTCGGCTGCCGGCATGAAGCCGTCGGCGATCGAAGCCGTGGAAGCGGCGCAACAGGTGATCGCCGCGGTCTACGTGATTCCGACTGCAGGTAAATCTGTGCGCGCCGCTGGTGGAGGCTTGAAGAATTCGGTGGCCATGGATAACGCTACAGCGTCTTTGCTCACCGCGATCCTCGACCGCGCCGCCAGTCGCACCGTTGTACTTGCCATGGGCAATCCTTACCTGGTCGAGGATTTTCCGGCGATCGAGAATTATGTGTGCGCGTTCTCCAACGCAACCGTGTCGGAAACCGCTGCCGTGCAGGCGAGCTTCGGCGAGATCCCGATCAGCGGCCATTTGCCGGTTACGATTCCGGGCATCGCATCCCGCGGCGACGGGATCGAACGGGCCGCCCGGGCAAACTCAGCCCAACCCAGCTCAGGAGGTTCCTCCCATGTTCAACAATAAGACGCACAACAATAGGACGCGCAACAATAAGACGCTCAGCCTTAAGACGTTCAACCATAGGACGTCCACGCGTATGAGATTCAGCCGCAATGTTATCGCCAAGCTTTCCCTCGGCGCGTGCATTGCCGCTCTTTGCGTGCTTCCCGCTTGCAGCATCAGCACCAACGACAAAGGCAAAGACGGCGACAAGAATGTCGACATCAAGTCTCCCCTCGGCGATTTGCACGTCAGCGAACAAGCGGATATTCGCGATTCCGGCCTGACAGTCTATCCCGGCGCCCGCCCCGCGCCGAAAGACAACAGCGACAATGAAAAGAGCGCCAACGTAAATCTCTCGATAGCGGGATTCTCGTTGAAAGTAGTGGCGGCGGAATTCGTTTCCGACGACGCTCCCGACAAACTCATCGCCTACTACACCAAAGAGCTGCAGAAATATGGCAAGCCCATCCAGTGCCACGGCGACTGGAACGGAGGCCACGCAAACTACAAGGGCAAAGATAAAGAGGAAAGCTCCAAGCCCGTTTCCTGTGACAGTGACAATGGCGGGGGCGACTCGGTGGAGTTAAAGGTTGGAACTGATGAGAACCAACACATCGTCTCAGTCAAACCCAGCGGCCATGGATCCCACTTTGCCCTCGTGTATGTGCGCGTGCACACCGGCAAGGACGACACGATCTGAAGGTATCTGGTGATCGGATCATCGGGTGATCTTTGTCCCACCGCACTTCCGATCACCCGATGACCCGATCGCCAGATCACCCGATCTCCACCTTGCTCTTAAGGTTCGTTGTGCGCTAGTTTCAGAGATGTGGAGCACCCTTGCCAACAATGTGGGACGACGGTCGAGGACGGCCGTCCGTTTTGTCCGCAATGCCGCGCTCCCCAGATTCATGTGCAGATTGCGGTTCCGGATGCCGGAGCGGCCACGGTCCTGAATCCCGCGACCGACGAGGTTTCTGCGGAGATCCCTCCAGCCGGGCAATTCGGCGGCCTGGGCACGAACGCCGGAACCATGCCCGGAACCATGCCCGGAACCATGGACCGGGGAATCGCCGTTCGTGCCGCGATCAAGGCCGGCGTGCTCGGCGTTTTCATTGGGATAATTCCATTCCTCGGCATCGTTTTGACCGGAGCCCTGGCTGTCTATTTTTACCGCCGTGAAAGCAGAACCGTCCTTCCGCCCGCTCTCGGGGCGCGACTCGGAGGAGCGGCGGGAGTTGCCGCTTTCGCCATCAACGCACTGTTGATCACGATTCGGGTTTTTGTTTTCCATGCCCAGCAGGAATACATCGATGCCATCCTCAAAGTTGCGCAAAAGTTCGGCACTAACGTTGCCGACCCTGACATTCAAACCGGCATCCATAGCCTGTTCACTCCCTCGGGGCTGGCGATCACCTTCCTTTTTGGGATGATGATTGCCCTGGTACTGGCCTCCGTTGGCGGAGCGCTGACCTCGCTGTTTCTGCGGCCGAGCAACCCCAGGCTGTAATCAGGACCGCAATCGACGCGGGTTTCAGCCTCGACCTTGCTCTGACCTCGTCCGCACGCGTATGATGCAGCGTTTATGAACTTACGCCCGCCGAAGCAATCCGTAGAGATTCGCGAGAAAGCTCAGCTCATGTCGGCGTCCGAGGTAGAGCGCACCTTGATCCGGCTGGCGCATGAGATTCTCGAAAAGAATAATGGCGTCGAAGATCTGGCGCTGGTAGGCATTCGCCGCCGTGGCGTTCCGCTGGCCGAGCGGCTCGCGAAAATCATTCAACGCATCGAAAAAAAACCGGTGGCGCTCGGTACGCTCGACATTACCCTCTATCGCGACGATCTTTCCACGCTCGACTCCAAGCCGGTAGTGCAGAAAACGGAGTTGGAAATTCCCATCACCGGCAAATCGGTGGTGCTGGTTGACGACGTGCTCTACACCGGCCGCACCACCCGCGCCGCCATGGACGCGCTGTTTCGCTCGGGCCGTCCCAAGCGCTTGCAGCTGTGTGTGCTGATCGATCGCGGCCATCGCGAGTTGCCGATTGAAGCCGCATTTATCGGCCGAAACGTGCAGACCACAGAAAATCAGATTGTCGAGGTTAAACTTCGCGAGGTCGATGACGCGGAGAAGGTTTTGCTGATGGAAAAACAGCAGGTCAATTTGTAATTGGCAATTTGTAATTTTTAATTGAAAACGAGATCGGCGTCGAGTGTTCTTAAATCACAAATTACAAATTGGCAATTACAAATCAACTATGAATCCAGCGCGCGGTTCCCTGCTCGGCATCGAGCACCTGGAAGCAGCCGAGATCCTGAAACTGTTGAAGTTTGCCCGGCGCATGAATCCGGACAAGCCGCGCCCCCTGCTTAAGGGCAAGCGCGTGTTTCTTCTTTTCTACGAGGCCTCCACCCGCACCCGGAGCTCGTTTGAGACCGCAGCCAAAGTAATGGGCGCTCACACCGTTCTCATCCAATCCATCGGTTCGAGCATTGAAAAAGGCGAATCGCTCCTCGACACGGGATACACGGTGCGCGCCGTGGGTGCCGACATCATCGTCATTCGCCATCCCAACGCAGGCGCTCCCTACCTGATGGCACAGCACCTCGACGTGCCCGTAATCAACGCTGGAGACGGTTTGCACGAGCATCCTTCGCAGGCGCTGCTCGACGCCTACACAATTCTGCGCAACAAGAAAACTTTCAAGGGTTTGCAAGTCGCAATTGTCGGCGACATCTTTCACAGCCGCGTAGCCCGGTCGGCGTGTCATTTGTTGAGCAAATTCGGCGTAAAGATTATTCTCTGCGGTCCGCCGGAACTGGTGCCCGAGATTGCGGCGACCCTCGCATCCGGCGTGCGCGTAACCCGCCACATTGAAGACGCCTTGCGCGGAACCGATGTAATCATGCTGCTGCGCGTGCAAACCGAGCGCCTTGCCGGGCTGAAGATCGATCTCGCCGAATATATCGCAAGATACCAGATGAACCCGGCCCGCTTGAAGATGGCGAAAAAAGATGCCATGGTGATGCATCCCGGCCCGATTATTCGCGGCCTGGAATTGACCAGCGAAGTAGCCGACGGCGCTCAGGCACGCATCCTGGAGGAAGTACGCAACGGCGTGCCCACGCGCATGGCGATTCTGGCGCGGGCCATGGGGAAGATGCGATGACCACCCCCGAAAAGAATCGGACAAGTGTGCGGAAAACCAGTCTGCTGATTAAAGGCGGCCACCTCATCGACCCGGCGGCGCGCATCGATGCTCCTATGGACGTGCTGTTGAAAGACGGCCGCGTTGCCGAAGTTGCGCCTCCCAACAAAATCAAAGGCGCGGCGGATGAGAAATTCGATGCCCGCGGACTCATCGTAGCGCCCGGCTTCATCGATCTGCACGTGCACCTGCGCGAGCCCGGCCAGGCGCACAAAGAGACCCTTGCGACAGGCACGGCCGCCGCAGCAGCGGGCGGATTCACTTCTGTCTGCACCATGCCGAATACGATTCCCGTGGTCGATTCGGTCGAGTGGATCGAGTGGCTGCGTCAGCCAGAACGCGGCGCGGTCGTCAATGTTTTTGCCATCGCGGCTGCGACCCGATCAAGCAAGGGCGCCACGCTCACCGACTTTCGTGCGCTGCAAACCGCTGGAGCCATCGCCGTCACCGACGATGGCAAGCCCATCCTCGACGACAGCATCATGCGCGAGGCTCTTGTCTTGGGCGGAGAACTGAATTTCCCGGTCGTGCAACACGCCGAAGACACGCGCATGACCGAAAATTGCTCTATGCACGCGGGCGCGCGTTCGTTCCGTCTAGGACTTCGCGGCATGACCGCGGCTGCCGAAGCGTCGATCGTCGAGCGGGACGTGCAGCTCGCCACGCACATTCCCAATGCCCGCCTGCACGTCGCGCATCTTTCCACTGCCGACGCGCTGAAAAGCGTGCGCCGCGGCAAGCGCGCCAAAGCGCGCATCACGTTCGAAGTCACGCCCCACCATTTCACGCTGACCGATGAAGACATGCGTGACTACGACAGCAATTACAAAATGAATCCTCCGCTGCGCTCGGTCTCCGACCGCGAAGCCATTGTGGCCGCGCTCGCCGACGGCACGGTCGACGCCATCGCCACCGATCACGCTCCGCACGCCGCTCACGAGAAAGAGATGGAATTCGAGCGCGCCGCCTTCGGCATCACTGGCCTCGAAACCGCACTCGCGCTCGCAATCACCCGGCTGCATCGCGAAAAGCGCATCCCGCTCGTCCGCGTAGTGGAACTCTTCACCGCCGGTCCAGCGCGTTGTTTCGATTTACGCGGCCGCGGTTCGCTGGTTCGCGGCTCAATTGCCGACGTTACTATTTTCGATCCGAAGAAGAAGTGGACCTTCGACGCCGCCAGGTCCCTCTCGAAATCCAGAAACACGCCCTTCGATGGATGGCAGCTAACAGGAAAAGTAGTTGCAACCGTGGTCGGCGGAAGAATTGTGCATGCCACTTAGAATTGCGCGGGGACAGCCGCCCTCGGCTGTCCATTCGAGCGCAGCTCGAATTCTGCCGCGCCATCTCGCGCTAGACAACTCTTCCGGTGCTACAATTCCCGCCCATGAAGCGTGTACTGTTCCTCTGCCTGCTGATTCCATCCCTGCTCGCCCAGACGACGCCCGAGGTCGAGATCACCGCTGAACCCTCGCACCACCTGGTCGTCGACAACGAATATGTACGTGTATTCGAAGTCGAGGTCGCGCCCCATACTGCCACGCTCATGCACCGCCATCGCCACGACTACATCTTCGTCACCATCGGCGACTCGCACCTCTCCAACGAAGTCGAGGGCAAGCCACCCGCGGACGTCAGACTCGCGGATGGCGATACCCGATTTGCACCGGGAAACTTTGCCCACATCGCCAGGAATCTCTCCGACGAGCCTTTTCGCAATGTGACGATTGAGTTGATGCAGGATGACAAATTGCGGCAGACGCCATCCCATTGGCCGGGAGAAACCGGCGAGGAGATCTTCCCCGGTGGCCACCGAAAAATTCTTTTTGTGAAAGATGGTGTCCGCGTGTCCGGGTTCAACCTCGAACCGGGCGCGGTCACGCCCAGCCACCATTACGACGCGCCGCATCTGTTGGTTGCGGTTACCGACCTCGAGGTACGCAGCGACGTAGAAGGCATGGGCCCGATGCCCGGAAAATTCAAGTCCGGCGACGTCAAGTGGTTGCCAGCAGGCTACACCCACACCATGACGAACGTGGGCAAGACTCCGGCAAGATTCGTGACCGTGGAATTCTAAAACGCTGGTGTGGGGACGAGGTTGCGTAGGGACGGGCGCCCTCGCGAGCCTGCCCTGAGCGCAGTCGAAAGGTCCAAGCCGAGCGCAGCTCGGCACCTGCTACAGCGTCTTCCTTCCTACTCGCTCTTGATCAGCGGATTGCCTGGCGAAACAAACGCGATGCGATGCAGTTTGGCGGTAATGCGCTCTTTGTCAGCGGAGGCAGAGGCGGCGGCGAGACGCTTGCGCAGCTTGGCCACTTTCTCTGCGCGGGTGCGGCGGCGGCGAATTTCCGGACGACGGCTGGGTGCGGACATGAAGTTCTCCTGAGTGTCCAGTAAATTATAGGGTCGATCGCCCGTGCTGGCAAAGCCATCGCGCCTACGCAGGCCGATAGCCACTGCAACTCAACACCGGCAGTCGAGGATACTTCGCAAACCTCGCATCCTCAAACGAGAGCTCACACTGGATAAAAATCGACCCGCGATCGGACTCGATCCGGCGGGCGTGCTGGCAGTTGCCACAGAGGCCTGGGTTAGGATGGGCCGGCGTGTTCTCCATCACGGCAGTAACGGCACCGTCATTGTAATGCACATCGTACCCGACTCGGAATGAACCTTGAATGCGCCCTTGGACACCCGGCAGGCCCCCGGGAAATTTTCTGAAAGATTTTGCTTGACGTGACTATATACTCACGTTATTATACGGTCACATAAAGAGGCCGCATCATCAACCTCAAGGAGAAACCAAAATGAAACTAGAAGATTTGACGCTCGACGTTGAGCAACACATAGACATCAAAACCACGCCGGAGAAGGCTTTCGCCGCCGTCCTCCACCGTCTGGGAAAAGGCAACACCCGTCCCGACGGCCAATCCCTGCAATTGCTGTTGGAGCCGAAACCGGGAGGGCGCTGGTACCGGGATCGAGGTGAGGGAGTTGGACACCTTTGGGGGTTCGTGCAGGTCATCAAGCCTCCAACGCTGCTGGAATTGAGCGGCCCGATGTTCATGTCGTATCCGGCCAACAATCATGTTGAGGTCAAGATCGAACCGGCCACCGGAGGCTGCCGCGTCACTCTGCGGCATCGCGCCATCGGCATGATCGATCCCGAGCACCGGAAGAATGTAGGCACCGGATGGGCTCACATGCTGGCCGGAACAAAAAAAGACTGCGAGTAACCGCGTGCGACAAATCGCTGCAGACAAAACGGCTGGTAAGGACGATGGACTGGACGGCGTGTGGAAGGCGCTTTCCGATCCGACGCGACGGGCGATTCTGGATGTATTGCGAGATCGTCCCCGCACCACCACCGAACTCGTGGAGCGGTTTCCTCATTTGACCCGCTTCGGCGTGATGAAGCATCTCGAGGTGCTGCGCCAAGCCGAACTCGTCCAGACGCGCGAGGCTGGAAGGCAACGCGTGAACTCGCTGAACGTCGTACCGATCCGGCAGATTTATGAGCGCTGGGTCGGCCCGTTTCAAGAGCTCTGGTCCGGCGAACTCCTGGGAATCAAGGAAATCGCTGAGACAGAAAACTCGCGCGGAAGGCAAGGAGCCTCTCGGAAACAGAAAAAACACTAGGCCGCAACCAAGTTTGCAACCAAGCCCGGTTGTAGTCACACCGTCCTCGTTGCTAGTAAACTTGGCAGCCGGACCTGTAAGCCGAATTCGCCGGACTGCATTGCAAACAGACAACTTATTTGAAATCAGTCGGCGTGAAGTGTCAATGATGTCAACTTTGTCAATGCTGGTAGGTTTTGCGTCACACCGGCGTCACAATGGGCGGTCCGAGACGATTGTTTGCGGGTAGTCGCGATCAGCCTACCTACAAATTTGCCTTGACAAGTCGACGCAAGAAGCTCTCCTTGGCGGCGTGTGTCTGCCGGATCTTCTCGAGTTCCATCTGAAATTTGGCCCTCTTGCCCCGGCGGACTGCGAGATCATGCAAGTCGGTCAGCAAGCCAACTGCCCTGGCGTAGTCATTGGGCTGCCGCTTCAGGATATGTACGGCGACCTGCTCCCAGATTTCCGGTTCGCGTCGCCCTAGTTGATCGAGATAGCGAGCTCGGTTTGCCTCGTCCTGGGCCTTTCGTCTTGCCTCTTCTGCCGCGCGCTGTTCGTTCAGGCGCTGGATTCTTTCCTTCGCTCGCGCGTGGGCCACGGCCAGGATATCGCCTACACTGCGCCGGGCCGCTGCAGCCGTCTGCGAACAGTGTTGAGAGTTTTGACGCTGAAAACGCCGCATGAAATTGCTTCGCCAGCGCTCGCTCTGCTCCATGACCGCAGTAATGAGCAACTCGTTCTTGTCCTTTTCCGGCAGGCCTCGAATCCATGCGGACAGCTCTTTGCGGCTCGGTCCAGCAGCGAGTGGTTTTGAAGCCTGTGCTGCAACCTCGACGAGATCTTCGTTGATTTCGAGGAATTCGATCAGAGCATCGAGGGAACCGGACAATTCTTGCAACCCTGTAGGCACGGGCGGCTCCAATTCATCTTCATCAAGTCCTCCATCCTGCGCGCTGCGAAGCCAGCCAAGATACAGGCATCGGAGGTCGCCCCGAAGCAGGTCTGAGCGCAGAGGCATCAGGGAGGCCATCCATCCGGTACCGTCGTCCTCGCCGTCCCACTCGGACTCACTTCCAAATTCAACGATCACGAATCTCGCGGTTTTTCGCACCCGCACGGTCTCGCCTGGGACCATGGCCTTGAGCAACTTGTAGTCGACCGATTCCTGCGGGAGGCGAATATAGAACTCATGCGTCCCCCAGTTCGCGACATAGACAAAAGTGTCAAAGTATTTCTCCAGCAGCTTGCTCGGATTGGCTTTCAGGTCTCCCCATTCGTAGTGGTTCGTGAAGCTCGTGGTTGTGATTGCGGCCCGCGTCGAGATGGAACGGAGTGCTGCCATCTCTTTTTTCGTCAGCGGACGGTCAATTGCGCGGAAATCGTAGTACTGATATTCGCTCACCAGGTCCCTCGGCGCCAGTGGCGATAAGCGACAATCCATTCCACGCCTGCTGGTGGCGGCGTCGGCAAAGGCAGGTCCAGGATTGGGATCTTCTGCCGCGTTTTGCCTCGACGGCAAATGACAACAATTTGGCCATCTAGCGTCATGTCGACTTTCTCTACCTCAGCATCGACGCCGAGGACCTTCACAGCGAACGGCAATGCTAGGTGTTCCTCAATCATGGTGAAAAACCGCCTACTTGTTCTTCTTCGCCGTAAGCATCCACGATCGCTTGTTCGATCAGTTCCTTAAGCCTTGCCTTGCTGAGTGAAGTGAGATTCATCCCAGACTCGCCTTTCAGCTTCCGCAGATGCAGAACCGCCCGGCGACTGTTCTGTTTCGTCATGTTTCTCCGTTGATCAAAGGCTATTTAGGAGATCGATTTTCAACCTGCTCAAAGAACGACGTTTCGTTGCTGGCGTCCCGGATCGTGTAGCCGATGAGGTCGTACCCTTTCAGGCGACGCGCGTACATTCGCGCCAGCATAAGGACGTTGGAATCCACGTAATCGTAGACTCGCACAACACGCTTGGCATCATGAAGTCGGTGGAGACGCCCTACGTATTGCTGCAGCGTTCCCCTCCACGAAATGGGCATCGCCAGAAAGAGCGTATCCAAGCGGGCGTCGTCGAACCCTTCGCCTATGTAGCTGCCGGTCGCCAGAATAACTCTCGGCTCGCACTCGGGCACAGCCGCAATTGCCTCTGCTATTGATCGTCGTTGTTTCTGGCCCATGCCACCCTTCAGCGTAAACACGTTGTTCATCTTGCCAGCCAGCTCCGTTTCGAAGTATTTCAAGTGCTCAGTTCTGCCGGTAAGCAGCAACGGTGAGCGCCCATCTGTGGTTGCCTGGACGAGATCCGTAAGGATCAATTCATTGCGGACGCGATCATCTACGATTGCGGCGTACACTTCCTGAATCGTCATATCGGTTTGCTCAGGCGGCAAGGAAAAGTCCGTCAACCGTGGAACTACTTCATGCTCGAACGGCGTAGCTGCCGTCATTGAGCGGGCGCTGAGCTTGAATCGAATCGGGCCGCACTGCATATAGATGATGGGATGGTGGCCATCTTTTCGCTCGGGAGTTGCTGTCAGTCCGACGATGTACTTCGCTTTCACCTGCTTCATCACCTGCTCAAAGGTAAACGCCGATAGATGGTGGCACTCGTCAACAATCACCTGACCATACTCTGCCACAAAGTCTTTCACCCCTTCCTTGTCGTGGCTACTTTGAAGAATGGCAATATCGACACAACCACTGCGTTTTGTCGTCCCTCCTCCGATTTTGTCCTATTGACTTGGCGGGAAGGTTGAGGAACATTGCCAACCTCGCATGCCACTGGTCTAACAATTGTTGACGATGTACCAACACCAAAGTGTTTACCTTTCTTGCCGCGATCAGCCATGCTGCCACAGCCGTCTTGCCAAAAGCCGTGGGAGCACAAAGAATTCCTTCATCGTGCTGCACGAACGCATCAACGGCATCCTGCTGTAACGGACGCAGTCGGCCGTAGAACCCTACCTCGATCGGACGACCAACAAACCGTTCGTCACTGACTTCTGGCTTGATGCGGTGCGTTTTCAACAACTCGATGACCTCCACCAGACAGCCGCGTGGTAGGGCAATGTGGTTAGCGAGTTCCTCGCCACAGGCGATAACTCGTGGCTTGTTGAAAGTAGGAAGCCTCATTGCCTGCGCTTTGTAAAATTCGGGGTTCTGGAATGCCCCAAGGCGAAGTAACCGGTTGAGCATCGCGGAAGGAAGATCCTTCTTTTCGATATACAAAAGATTGGCGCGAACAATTCGGACCTGCACCGGAAGGGGGCCTGGTATTGGACGCTCTGCTCGCTTTCGGGATGGCGGCAATGTCCAAGGGTCTTGTCCCTCATCTTCCGTAGAGCTGATTCTCACTCCGATAAGGTCCCCACTTCGTTGAGCTTCCAGAACGACAGCCTCAGCAGCAGAAGTGGGCACCCGTTTCACGCTTGCCAGAAACGCCCATTGGTCACCATATGGGCGAAACTCCGCATCTACGAAGACGCTGTTTCCATCTGCGCGCGGAAGCCTCTGCAGCGGCAGAGCGATCAGATTGCCAAATCCGCCTTTTGGCATAGTGTCTTGGTTGGGAAAAAAGCGGTCGTATGAATCCAATCCAAGTTGGTGACGGGACTCCATGGCCCGAGTCAGGATTACACAGCCCAGTTTTCGCGCGGTGGTTGCGGGGATTGATCGGTCGAAGAAGATCCACACGTGGCCACCGTTGCCTGACCGTGAACGCTCTAGTGCCGCTGGCACGCTCAGTTCGCGACATACGGCCAAAAACGCAATCGCATCCTTTTGCCATGTTTTCTTATCGAAATCGACGGCGAGGAACCAGCATGTCTCGTCCTGCAGAAGTGGATAAATACCGATGGTGTGATCTCCGACGAGGTGTCCACGCACTACCTCGTCGGTTAGCGGTCTGAACTTCCGAGTCTGGCGGTCGACCTTCTTGCGGTCCTCGTCTCTTGCGCGAAGATAGGCCTTCCAGTCACGATCTGCCTTAGGCATGTACCCAGATCGCCCGTCGGCGTTCTCCCAGCGAACTGCATAAACGTCGTCGCGCCCGTGGAAAAGACTCCGGAAGAGTGCAATGCGTTGTTCAGCTTTCAAGACAAGGGTGTGCGGACTTGGTAGGGCGCTCGTTGTGACGGGAATACCGTTCGGGGACTGCACGACCGGAAGCTGTATGCGGTGGTCCTGCAAAATACGCCGCAGCCGAACGTTTTCTTCCCGTAGGCGCTGCACCTCAGCGAGAGCAGATTGCAGATCCAAAAGTTTGGGATTAGATTCGTTCACGTAAAGCCATCATCACCTTCTACTGCCAGGACTCGATCAAAGAATAATCTCACACCTTGCGGACGTCCCCGTGTGTCCGCGGACGAAGCGAGAAAGCAGTCCACACACCGCGCCTTTTCAGGGGATTGTCATTTTTTTTCGCAGTGGGTGTATCTAACGGCGGGGTGCAAGTTCGCGGGTTTTCCGCAGGGGTTTAAGCTATGCGAAGGTAGCGTCGTTCTTTCCACTGAGGCTCGGATTCGAGTGTTCCGGTGCCGCGTTCTAGACGTTTCGCTTGTAGTGGAGTGCGGTCGGCCCTTTTTCCGGTCTCATGCGCAAGGCGATTCTCAGGCAATCGAAGACCGACCTTCCGTCCGATACGGCTTGACTGCGTCACACCGGCGTCACAACGGGACTCGGAGCTCTGTAAGTGATTGAAAATAATAGCTTGTGGCAGCCGGACCTGTAAGCCGAATTCTGTCCGCAACATCACTGCTGCGGGACGGTCATTCCTCTGGGCCGCGCATTACTGCGCGGCTCAAGCGACCTACCCGGAGGTTGTGGCGCGCCGAGCCGGCACGCATCCAGCCGAAGCTGAAATCCCTCCCTATTTGGTCTTGCTCCGTGTGGGGTTTGCCCTGCCCGCCTCATTACTGCGGCGGCGGTGCGCTCTTACCGCACCTTTTCACCCTTACCTGGGCCTCACAGCCCGGGCGGTATGTTTTCTGTGGCACTTTCCGTCGAACCGGCTTGAACCGGCACTCCCGGACGTTATCCGGCACACTGCTCTGCGGAGTTCGGACTTTCCTCTGTCTCACAACAGCGACCGTCCGGTCCGGCTGCCAACCAATTCATTATAGTGCAGCCAAAGTTGCAGCCAATCGCGCCGGCTGACAGTACCGGCCGGAAGTCAGTTTTCCTACTCCTGCACTTTGGGTGCGAGCATGAGTGGATAGATCAGCAGGGCCACTCCGATCAGCAACGGGATCACTCCGGCGAGATAGACCGGCTCCTCGTGCTCAATGCCATGCAGAAATACCATGACACCGATACCGATAGCGGCCGTCACCAAACCGCCGATTTTCAGGCCTTCGTTACGGCGTTTTGCGAAGTTCTTCTCCTGCTCCCGCATCAATTCCAGCGCGCTCTTGGCACCCTCGCCGGAACTCTCCGCGATTTTTTTCAGCGTTTCACTCCGGTAATACGCTTCTCTCTCTTTGCGCCGCGCCTCCGACCACGACGCCACTGCCAGAAACGAGAACAGCGCGATGCTCCCGACGATGGGCACTAGAAAAACCGAAATGCCTACGACATTCTCTCCGATATCCATATCCATCCGATCCTCCTCAAGCCGTTTTCCGCTTACATCGGGTACGACAGGTCCTCCTCGGTTCCGGTTGCATTGTTTTTAGTTCCGGAGCGTTCTTGAAATAATGCAACCGTCGGCGACGGCGTCATGTCATACCATTGGGGCAGAGTACAGCGTGAGCGCGAGCGACGATCAGACCGATGTCGAGAGAGTCCTGGGGGGCGACATTTCCGCCTTTGAAGGGATTGTCCGCCGCTGGCAAGGGCCACTGGTAAATTTGGCCTATCGTTTTTGCCACGATCGTGGCCGCGCCGAGGAGATGGCCCAGGAGGCCTTTCTTCGCGCCTACCGCGCCCTCGCCCAGTGGCGCAAGGATGCCGTCTTCTCTACCTGGCTGTTTGCGCTGGCCACCAACCTCTATCGTTCGGAACTGCGTCGCATCCCGGCGCGCACCGTGCCCCTCGATGACATTCCCGAACCTGCGGACGCGCGCGTTTCCGGCCGAGCCCTCAAAGAAAACGACGATGATCGCGATTTAGCGGTGCGCCGTGCGGTTGGGGCGCTGCCGGCAAAATATCGCGAGGCCCTGGTTCTCTTTTACTTTCATGATATGGACGTGACCACTGCCGCGCGGAGTCTCGGCCTGCCCGAAGGCACGGTCAAGGCGAGACTATTTCGCGGACGGGAAATTTTGCGCAGCAAACTACCGCAACTGTTGGCTGTGCCACGCCTGAAGGAGGCTTTATGACGCGCTCGACTGCACCCGAGGATGACCAAATGAATCGCGTTCTTTCCCGCAAAGGCAAAGAGGAAATCCTCCCGTCGTCGGGCTTTACCGCCTCCGTCATGGATGCGGTGCGACGCGAAGCCGCAGCGCCGCCGCCGATTCCCTTTCCCTGGAAGCGCGCCCTGCCGGTCCTGGTGGCTGGGGGATTCGTGCTGGTAGTGGTTTTCGTGACGCTAGTAGTCGCCATCGCGCAGGTGATCAGATCGTCAGCGACTGCGCAGTTTTCCATGTCCTTGCCATCAATGTTAGCGCCCATCCTCGGATTGCAGGGATTGCAGCGGAACTTGGGGAATGCCGCGGGCTGGAGTGTGCTGGCGCTGCTGGTGGCATACGTATCCGTGAAACTCTCTATGCGTCTCGCTGCCAGCCGAGTGTAAAGCGCCGGGCGTCCCCGCCCGGCCAGTCCGCTGCCGGAAAAAGCTGCCGCCGCAGCCCGCCCTGCTAAACTCATTTACTGAAAGCCGGGGCCTTTGCTCCATGCGCTGCCCGATCCATGCACATCACCGAAGGAATCAAGATCGCGCTCCTGTCGTTGTGGGCGAACAAACTGCGGTCAGCCCTTACCTTGCTCGGCGTGGTGATTGGAGTAGCCGCCGTAATCGCCGTGGTCACGTTCGTCAACGGCATCAATGGCTATGTGGCGACAAAGATCTTCAATCTCGGCGCAGACGTTTTCCTGGTCTTCAAGAATTCCCCCGCCGTCACCAATATCGACAAATTTCTCGAGGGCGAGAAGCGCAAAGACCTCACCATGGAGGACTACGAAGCCGTCCTCGAAGCCTGCAAGCATTGCGAATGGGTTGGAGCCGCGCTGCGTAACGAGAGCGGACACGTCAAGTACGGCGAGCAGTCCATCACCGACACCACGGTTCGCGGCATGACCCCCTCCATGGTCCCGATTCTAGATATCGACCTGACTGCCGGACGCATGATCAACGATATCGACATGAGGAATAACTCCGCCGTGGTAGTGATCGGACCTGACGTAGTAGATACCCTGATGCCCGGCTCGGATCCCATTAACAAAGAGGTGCGCGTCGACGGTTGGGTCTATCGTGTAATCGGCGTGGGCAAGAGAAAAGGCAAGACGCTAGGCCAGAGTCTGGATAACTACGCCCTAATGCCGATCACCACGTTTCAAAAACAGAACGGCTCCCATGAAAGCATTCGCATCTCCGGCAAAGCCGCGGCCGGCGGCGCCGGATTCGACGAGGCGATGGACGAGACACGCGCCGTTCTGCGTGCCCGCCGCCACGTCCGTCCCGGCGACGAAGATAATTTCGACATCGAGACCAATGACAGCCTGCTGAGCATCTGGTCGAATTTCAGCGGCACCTTCTTTTACGCCATGATCGGAATCGCCGCCATCTCGCTGGTGGTAGGCGGCATCGTGATCATGAACATCATGCTGGTTTCAGTAACGGAACGGACGCGCGAGATCGGCGTCCGCAAGGCCATGGGCGCGCGCCGCGACGATATCATGCTGCAGTTTCTGATTGAGTCCGTCACGCTGGCCTTGCTCGGCGGAGCGATCGGCGTGTTGTTCGGCATTGCCATAGCCAAAGGCGTCACGCTAGCCATAGGCATGCCCTCAGCCATCAAACTGTGGGCCGTGGCGGCGGGAGTGCTGGTAGCGGCAAGCGTTGGCATTTTTTTCGGAGTCTATCCCGCTCGCCGAGCCGCGAAGCTAGATCCCATAACAGCGCTGAGATTCGAAACGTAAAGATGCAAGTTTTCTCAGCGCGCTCAGCGTTAACTCAGCGCCCTCTGCGTTAAAGGTTCTGGTTGAGGATGCGCATCAAAGGCGAATTCGGCGAAGGCCTGAACATGGCGGTCGATACGATCCGCAGCAATAAGTTGCGCTCGTCGCTGACCGTGCTGGGCATCGTCATTGGTGTGGCCGTAGTCATCGGAATATCATCGATCGTCCGCGGCCTGAACGACAATGTAAGCCAGGTCATCACCAGCCTGGGCTCCAATATCATTTTCGCTTTCCACCTGGAGCCCTTCACCTTCGGACGTCCGACCGAAGAGATGCGCACCCGCAAGGAACTTACCTATGACGACGCCATCGCGATGCGGGATCTGCCGCACGTGAAAGCGGTCGGCGTCGGCGTCCGCTATTTCCGGCAGGAACTCGGCACCGGCACCTACGCCGTCAAGTACAAAGACCGCAAAGCCAAGCAAACCATGCTCGAAGGCGACACCAGTTCCTACAAAGATGTTTACGACCTGGCCATCGACTCGGGACGCTGGTTCAGCGATATCGATGAGGAGCGCCGCAACTCCGTCATCATTCTCGGCCACGATACCGCCGAAGAACTTTTCCCCAGCGAACCACCACTGGACAAAGAGTTGGACATCGAAGGCCAGTTGTTCACCGTGATCGGTGTCGCGAAACTCCGCAAAAGTGTGTTCGGCGGCGGAAAGAATCCCGACGACAACATCGTCTTTTTCCCGCTGAGCACGTTCCACAAACTGCATCCCGAACTGAAGCAGTACTGGATCAGCGTCAAGGCGACCTCGCACGACGACATGCCCAAGGCAATGGACGAAATGCGCGAGTTGCTGCGCCGCCGCCGCAAAGTCTCGCCCGATAAGCCCGATAACTTCGCCATCTTCACGCAGGACTCCATTTCCGACGTGTGGAATCAGATCACGAGTATGATTTTTATCTTCATGTTTGCGGTTTCGAGTGTTGGCTTGATCGTGGGCGGCGTTGGCGTGATGAACATCATGCTGGTTTCGGTCACCGAGCGCACCCGCGAAATCGGAGTGCGCAAAGCCATGGGCGCCCGCAAGCGCGACATCCTGTTGCAGTTCACCCTCGAAGCCGTCATGCTCACTGCCGTCGGCGGAGTGATCGGCCTGCTGCTCGGCGCGCTCATCACCGCGATCGTCCCCATCGCCTTTCCATCGCTTCCGGCCACCATGTCGCTGTACTGGTCGGTGTTCGCCTTCGCCGCCTCGGCCGCGGTAGGACTGATTTTCGGCATCTATCCCGCATGGAAAGCCGCCAACCTCGACCCCATCGAGTCGCTGCGCTACGAGTAACATCTACTGATGCCACCATTGACGGCGAGATTCTTGCTCGAAGCTGTGGCTGTGATCGGAACTCTCGGCAGTCTGTTTTTCTATTTCCTCTCCGCGTTAGGGCTGGCGAGTTTCCTCAGCGACAGGCGCAAACAATCGCCGCCCGCAACTCAACTCCCTCCTGTTTCCATTCTCAAACCCCTGAAAGGCGTCGATCCCGAAATCTGGGAGAGCTTCTGCAGTCACTGCGAACAAGACTATCCCGACTTCCAATTGATCTTCGGCGTCAGCGATCCCGGCGATCCCGCCATCGAGGTTGTGCGTAAACTTCAGGCCAGCTATCCCAACCGCAAGATCGAACTGATCGTGTGCAACCGCGTTCTGGGAACGAATATTAAAGTCAGCAATCTGGCGCAGATGCTGCCCGCGGCGCGCCACGATATTCTCCTGGTGAACGACAGCGACATCCGCGTCCCAGCCGACTATTTGCGGAAGGTGATCCCTCCGCTCGCAGACGATTCCGTGGGACTGGTCACCTGCCTCTACCGCAGCGTCGCCGCTCCGACCGATCGTCCAACGCTAGGTTCGCGCCTCGAAGCCTTGGGCATCAGCACTGACTTTGTGCCCGGCGTTCTGAGCGCAAGGTATCTGGAAAAAGGATTGCACTTCGGACTGGGCTCAACGCTGGCGTTTCGCCACCGTGACCTCGAAGCCATCGGCGGCTTCGAAGTCTTGCTCGACTATCTCGCCGACGACTACGAACTCGGCCGCCGCATCGCCGCCACCGGAAAGCGAATCGAACTCAGCGCCGCGACTGTCACCACATTTCTGCCTGCGTACACCATGCCAGAGTTCTTCCGCCATCAACTACGCTGGTCGCGGACCATTCGCGACGCCCGCCGCTGGGGATACTCCGGATTGCTCTTCACCTTCGGCCTACCCTGGGCATTGCTGACGCTTCTGGCGGCCCAAGGAGCGCGTTGGGCGTGGCTTCTGCTCGCATTGACCTTAGTCGCGCGATTGGCGGTGGGGTTCGCCACAGCGAAGTTCGTACTCCGAGATTTCAAGTTCCGCAATCTTCTCTTGCTTCCACTGCGCGACCTGCTCGCACCCTGCGTGTGGGCCGCGGGTTTTATGGGCAACCGCATTCACTGGCGCGGCCATGTGTTCGACTTGAAAGACGGACGCCTGCACAGAACTTCCGATTAAGTGCCCATTCAGTCCGCAGCCACTCCGCTACGAACCCGGTCGCCCGCCACTTCCCGATAGATCTCAAGAATTCTCGCCACCGAGGCAATCCAGGAAAATCGTTGCGCTTGCTCATAGCCGCGTTGTTTCATCTGCTCGCGCAGCACCGAATCCAGCAGCGCGCGCTGCAAGCCGCGCCGAATTTCAAACACGTTTTCCGGATTCACCAGCAAAGCCGCGTTCCCCACGACTTCCGGCAAGCTCGAAGTGTTCGAAGTGACCACCGGAGTTCCGTGCGCCATGGCTTCGAGCGGCGGCAAGCCAAAGCCCTCATAAAGCGATGGAAACGCAAAAACCTTGGCGACGTCATAAAAAATGCGCAACACTTCGATGGGCACAAATCCGAGAAAACGCACGTCATTCTGCACCCCGCCGCGCACCACCGTGCGTCGCAGTCGCGGATGACTGGAAAGATCGTCTCCGATAATGATGAGTTTCAGATCGGGGAAAAGCTGCTCTTTCTGCAATTCGCTCTTCAGCGCCGAAAATGCCTCGATGATGCGCACCACGTTCTTGTGCGGCCGGATCGCGCCCGCATACAGAATGAAGGGATAATTCACCAGGTAGCGCTGAGCGATCAGCTCGCGATCCGCGTCGCTGGCATGGCCGTGGAGAAAACGTTCGTCAATCGCGTTGTAGACCACCTCGATGCGAGCGTCGGGAAGCGTGAGCAGCTTCTCGATTTCATTCCTCGTGAATTGGGACACGGCAATCACGCGCGCCGCCCTGCGTAACACGCGCCGCGTCAAATAAAAGTGCAAGCTCCGCCGCACGGTCGAAAGATCGCGCGATCCATACATGTGCTCCAGCAAGTCGTGCACGGTCAGAATGTAAGGACAACCGAGGCCCCGCGGAATCCAAAACAGGTGAGGAACGTGAACCAGGTCGCACTCGAGGCGCCGCACGATCGCCCGAAAATCCAGATTCCCCTTCAGCGTGTCATCGCCGCCAGCCAGCGATACGGCGTGGAAGTTTGGCGACAGCGCGCCGCATTCCGCCACCTTGTCCGGCGATCCAATGAGAAAGTATTTGCTCTCACGGTCGAGACGCGCCAGCGTGCGCACGACATTCCGGATGTAGGTGCCCACCCCGAATTCCGTCATGCGACGGATATCGATGGCTACTTTCACAGCCTGAATTTAACCACAGGGGACACAGAGGGAAACAGGAAATTCGCTGATGTTTCTGGACTTTGTCATCACATCATCCCAGCAGACTTTGTCATCCCCCAGACTTTGTCATCCCGAACGAAGTGAGGGATGACAAATTGTTCGGGATGACAAATTGTGGAGGGTTATACCCTTACTTCCGCCTGCGCCCGAGCCCGTCGCTCAGCATACAGCGGAAACTCCTCGGCCATCCCCAGCACCTGCTTGCGGATTTTCGCCAGCACCGCCGCATCCGTCCGATGATCGAGCGTCTCGGCAATCCAGTGCGCAATCTGCCGCATCTCCGATTCTTTCATCCCGCGCGTGGTCACGGCCGGCGAGCCAATGCGAATGCCGCTGGGCTTCATCGGAGGATTGGTATCAAACGGAATCGCATTTTTGTTGACCGTAATGCCAGCCTCGCCCAGAGCCTTCTCGGCCTCGCTTCCCAGCATGCCCTTAGCGAACACGTCCACCAGCATCAGGTGGGTGTCCGTGCCGCCGGAGACAATGCGATAGCCATCCGCCGCCAGCGTCTCGGCCAGCACCTTGGCGTTAGCCACAACCTGCCGAGCGTACTCGCGGAAACTCGGTTGCGATGCCTCAAGGAAGCACACCGCCTTGGCCGCAATAATGTGCACTAGCGGTCCTCCCTGCATTCCAGGGAAAACAACTTTATCGATTTCCTTAGCAAATTCCGACTTGCTCAGAATCATTCCCGAGCGCGGCCCGCGCAGCGTCTTATGCGTAGTCGAAGTCACGATCTGCGCGTGCGGCACCGGCGATGGATGCGCTCCACCCGCCACGAGTCCGGCAAAGTGCGCCATATCGACCAAGTAGATCGCGCCAACTTTGTCCGCAATCTGACGCATACGCGCAAAATCGATGATCCGCGGATAAGCGCTGCCCCCGCCAATAATCAGCTTCGGACGCTCCGCCGTAGCGATCCTTTCCAGTTCGTCGTAATCAATGGTCTCGGTTTCTTTGGTCACGCCGTAGGGAACGATCTTGTAAGTCTTGCCCGAAAAATTCAGCGGATGTCCATGCGTGAGGTGTCCGCCATGCGCCAGATTCAATCCAAGAATTGTGTCGCCGGGCTTCAACACCGCCGCGTAAGCGGCTTGATTGGCCTGCGATCCCGAATGCGGCTGCACGTTGGCATGTTCCGCGCCAAAAAGTTTCTTCACCCGTTCGCGCGCCAGTTCTTCGACCACGTCGGTAAACTCGCATCCGCCGTAATACCGCTTGCCGGGATACCCCTCCGCATACTTGTTGGTGAAGACAGACCCGGCAGCCTCAAGCACAGCCTCGCTGACAAAGTTTTCCGAAGCAATCAGTTCCAGCCCTTCATGCTGGCGGCGAACTTCGTTGTCGATAGCGTTCGAAATCTCGGGATCAACTTCATAGAGCGGACGGGACATCGCAGAATTTTTCATAGTTAGGTACCGAAGCCTATTTTACCCGGATGCCGAGGCAAGTGTAGCGCGGCGTTGTTTTCGCGTCACAGACTCGCCTAAAAAGCCTGTGCTATATTTCGATTGTAAGCTGGATGTATGCCTGTAGGCCGCAACTCAGCCGGCTCCGAGCAACAGACTGCGGACATGCTGGCGCTGGCTGCACCTCGTACCGCACATTGATCACATTTACCGTTCCGACCCCCGAAAAGGCAACTCCCGCGTTCAAGCCGAGGTCTCAGTGCTGGACGACAGCGGCGGAATGCTGACGCACTCCGTTGCACCGATACCGATACGTTGACGAAGTTAGAGAGGACGAATCAAACGAGTGGCTTGATGTGTTGTCGGATCCAGTCAAGGATCTTGGCAAAGCGGAATTCGTGCCGGTCCATCGAACCGACGATGAAAGCGTATCCGTCCAGCCCCTCAACCTCGATGTAGAAGCCATTGCGCCGCAGGAAGACATCGGCGGCGGCAAAAGCGATGCGCTTATTGCCATCCACGAAACCGTGATTGTTCGCGAGCGACTCCATCAGTGCCGCCGCTTCCTCTTCGCGGGAGTTGTAATAGCCAATTTGAGGACGAAAAACGGCCGCCTCCACCCCGCCCTTGTCGCGGACGCCCTGCATCCCGCCAAATAGCTCGATCAATCGGTGCTGCATCCGGTAAACTTCCGCGACCGTCAGGTAGTCCGCCATTGGGCTTGCTACTTAGCAAGACGCTGCAACAAGTCACGATTGCGAGCCACCGACTGCTCAAAAGCATCCATCACCTCAGGCCGAACCAAGTGCTGCGATGGAACCACTCTGTGCAGATAGAACCGGAGCGCCTCTTCCAGCACATGCCGCTTCGTTTGCCCGTTCCGCTCCGCAACCGCAACGAATTCATCGTAGAGCTGGGCGTCGATCTCAGGAGTGAACTTCTTGGTTGTGGTGGGTGGCATGGATATTAACTCCCCGTTCAATAATTTATATTCTGAGGCCTAGAACCTCTTAAATCAATATAAATATTGATTTATCCATGTCATTGAAAACAAGCATATTACTAACTTGTGTTGAGGCCCACCCCACGGCAACCAGCGAAGGGTATAGCATCCCACGGAACGGGCAGAAAACTCGTCTCAAGCTCGCGAACCGCGGAAACTGCGTTAAGCCTTTCTCAGTCGAACGCCGTCCGCAGAAAGCTAACCAGCTGCCAGCCATCCATGTATTTGTATGGAGTCTCCCCCATGGTGTAATGCCCGCAGGGCAGCACGACGACTTTGTGATCCAGTTTGTGCTTCTCGAATTCCTCGACCACCTGCTCCGAGAATTCCGGCAGAAACGTCATGTCGTACTTCGCGTAAATAACGAGCGAGCGGCGCGGCCAGCGCGAGAATTTGTCGAAGTACACCATCGGACTGACGGCGCGCCAAACCTGCCGCAGATTCTCCAAGTCGATCCCTGTTTCGAGCCCCTCGCGAATGTGCCGCGTGGACTGCCCATGCCAAACCACATCGGCAAAATAAGTCGATGCGTGATTGAACGCAGCCACTTTAATGCGCGGATCGTGCGCGGTAGCGATAAAGGCATAGCATGATCCGAGGCTAGTCCCGACGATGCCAAGCCGGTTGTAACCGTGCGCTTCCAGCCAGTCAAGACAGCAACGCACATCGATCACTCCCTGGCGTACCGAATCAAGCGTGCGTCCGATGTTGGCGGAGACGGCATAGTCGGCGCGATCAATCTCCGCCGGACGCCGAATGTCGTGATACGGCATGGACAGCCGTAACACCGCAATCCCCATCCAGTTCAGCACCTGGCAAAGGCTGGAGTAGGAAATTGCATCCGAATTCCAGTGCGGAAGCAAGACGACGGCCCGGCGTCCGCGAGCCGGAAACCAGCGCGCGTTCACCAGATTATTTTCGGGATAGGGCGTTACCACCGGCGAAGTGAAGCGCAAAAACTCGACATAAGTGCCGCGAACTTTTTCTTCCAGCCGTGGGTCGGGAACTTCGCGAGTGCTGAAGACTTGAACCTCGCGCCGCTCCAACCGAAAGTCCGCCGGCTTCTGGTACGAATAAAAATCGTCGCTAGTCTTGATGATGCGGTCATTGAAGCGCGAGAAATACTCCAGCAGTTCGCGCGAGCCCGGTTCCGCGTTGTGTCCAGAAAACCCGCCGTTGCGCCCGGGCCAGCTGTGAGTCCAATCCAATCCCCAGTCGAGCGGACGCACCACGCGGTTATTGTCTACCGACGTGAGCTGGGTTTCCCAGTCATACATCCATTGTGCGTAGCGCGAAGGCATCTCCTCTAGAAATACAACAATCGAGCGCGGTTGGCGAACAAGGTCAGTTCAATGGCAGGATTTCAGCCCTCAGCAGTCGGCGCATAGCATTCATCCGTTAGCCAAAGGCCAAGAGCTAATAGCTAAAAGCCCAGAACTTAAGAGCTGCTGTAGACTCTCGGCACCCTCTGCGAAATCCCGCAAAGAATCTCGTAAGGCACGCTTTCGCACAGCCGCGCCAGTTCGACTGCATCCACGTTCTTGCCGTTGCTGGAACCGATGAGGATGACCTCGTCTCCCACCGTAACGCCAGGAATATGGCCAACATCGACCATGGTGAGGTCCATCGAAACCCGCCCCACAACCGGCGCGTATTCGCCGCGGACGATCACGCGGGCGCGATTCGACAGCAGTCGCGGATAACCGTCGGCATAACCGACCGGCAGCACGGCGATGCGGCTGCGCTCGCGGGTCACGTACGTCCCCATGTAGCCGACCGCTTCTCCCGCAGGCACGTCCTTCACCGTGAGTACGCGCGTCTTCCAGGTAAGCACCGGCGTGAGCGAGAGCGAAGGCTCAGTGACCACCTCACCGCCGCGAGTTGCCGAAAGCGAATAGCCGTAGAGCAAAATGCCAGGGCGCACCATGGTCTTCCAAGTCTCCGGTCGGGCGCTCACCGCAGCCGAGTTCCCCATGTGCACCAGCGGAGGATGCAAATTGTGCGCGGCAAGCACCGCCAGCGCGTCCTCAAAGCGCTTCATCTGACGCCGCGCGTCTTCGGCATCAAGCACCTCGGCCGATGCGAAATGCGTACTCACTCCTTCAAGATGCAGATGCGAACATGCCGCAAGCCTCACGCATAATTCGTCGAGCGCTTCCTTCGGAGCACCCAGGCGGTTCATGCCGGTGTCGACTTTCAGGTGTACCGGCAAATTGATCTGTTGTTTGCGCGCCGCTTTTTCCAGGCGCTCGATGTGCCAAGTCTCCCAAACTGTCGGTGTCAAGTTATGGGAGACAATGCCGTCCTCTTCTCCCTTCCAAATTCCGGTCATCAGCAGGATGCGCGTCCAGATGCCGGCACTCCGCAGAGCGCGGCCTTCGGCGGCATCGGTCACGCCCAGCCAAGGCGCGCCTTCGGCTTCCAGCGCGAGGGCGCATTCGGTGGCGCCATGTCCGTAGCCGTCGGCTTTGACGACGGCGCAGATGGCTACGTTCGGGCCAACGTGCTCTTGCACCGTGCGGAAGTTCTCCCGCAGCGTGCTGAGTGAAACTTCGGCCCAGGTCCGCCCGTCGAGAGCTAGCGAGCGCTGATCGGGCAGGACGATGCGTTCAAGGCGAGGAGCATTCACAAGAAAGATTATAGCGACCGCGCTACAGCCGAATGCTGATCAACTAGCTTCAACCGGCACGGTCGTAATGCCTGTCTTACCTTCGCGCGGCTCCATTCGCACCGCCCCATTCGCCCCAATCCATGTCGTCTAGTTTCCGGAGAGCAGAAAGTTCACCGTGATCTCCGTCTCCACTTCGATCGGCTCATCGTTCAGCAGATACGGCCGATAGCGCCACTGCCGCACTGCCTCAATCGCGGCTGCGGAGAGCATCGGGTGTCCGTGCACCAGGACGAGATTCTCGATCGTTCCCGCCTTGCTGATAATCGCCCGCAACTCCACCGTGCCCTGAACCCGCGCCTGCCGCGCCAGAGTCGGATAAATCGGCTGTACGCGATAGATCAGATTGCCTTCCGCCCAATGCGAGACAACCAGCGGCTTGACGGGCACTGGACGCGCTGGAATCACTACGGGAAGCCCCTCGCCAAGCCCGTGGGCAATCGTGACGCCTGGTCCGCCGTAAACTCCATCGCCAATAGTTGGAGCTTCAGCCACAGTCGGGCCCGATCCCGCATCGCTGTTGCTCGGTGTTTCCCGCGATACGGACAACGGCGCGATGATCTGGTGCGCAGTCGGGTTGCTGTTGCCCGAAGCCGTGTGGCGTCCATGCGTCGGACCGCTGGTGACCGCGACAAACGACGCGGGCGCCGAGATCTGCAGCCAGCGCACCTGTGGCGGCCTCTCCACCCACAGCATGGAGACCACGATTAGCAGGCCCAGGCTAAAAGCCTGAACGGTGAAGGATGCAAGCGTAGCCCGACCGCGTTGCGCAGACTTCTCCCAAGTGCTTTCGAGTGTGCTGAACATAAACTATGCCTCCGGAACGGGCCCGTTGACTGTACAGACACCTGCGCCTCGCGATTTGATCCTGGGAGAGGAGAGGAAAGCAACCAAGAGTAAGTTACTAATAAAAAGGTCCAAATAAATAAAAAAAGACCGCGCCGGCGCGCGGTCTTAAATTAAACGCCCTGCAAAAAAGGCTTGGAACTAAAACTACTCAAGCGGTGTCCGCTAGTGCTTCGGCGGAGTGCTCGCGGGCGGTTTCGTGCCCGCCGGCTTCGAGGGCTTCGGAGCCGCGCCAGCGGGCGGCGCTGCCACACCCGATTGGGTGTTGTAAGCATCCACGATCTGCTGGGTGATGTCCATCGAGGGCCCCGCCAAAATCACAGCGCCCCGCGGCCAACTCATGGCCTGGTCGGTATCGAGCAGAAGGCCATAACCGTTGTCGGCAACGTATTTCTGAATGATGGGCACCATCTTTTGCAGAATCCGGTTTTCGATCTCGCCAGCCTGGTTCTGGAAGTCTTCCTTCGCATCCTCCGCCGCGCGGTCAAAACTCTTTTGCTTGGCCTCGATCTGCTTCACCAGCTTCTCGCGCGATTCATCATTCAACTTGTCCTGCTGGGTATTGAGCTGCTTCTTGAGGGTGTCGATTTCGTCGTTCATACCCTTTAGCTCGTTCTGCTTGGGTTCGAACTTCTTGCTCAGCGCTTCCAGATCGCGCTGTCCTTCATTGGAAGCGGCGATCGCCTGTTCCACGGCGAGGGTGCCGATCTTGGTGCCAGTAAACTTAGCCGCAGCTTGAGCTGAGGAGGGAGCGTGGGGTGGGGCGGCAGCGGGAGTGCCGGCCGCCGGAGCGGCTTGGGCCAGAGCAAACACAGAAAAGCCAAATACTAAGGCGAAGGTGACGTAAGCAAACTTGATCATTGGATCCTTTGAACTCCTTCAGATTTTTCGGAAACGCCGGAAGCCTTCAATTCGCTGGGCGCGCGAAACCAATCGCAACCCGAGCCTACCAGTCATCAGACCTGAGACTTGAAACCAGCGCAGCCAGCGCGCAAGGCGCATCCCACGCACGGCTCTCTTCACGCCCAACCGCAAGCGTGGTGATCAGGGTGTGGACGCCTTGGATTATACGGAGCCTACCGGAACAGCGTCAAACCGGTGTCTTCCCATAGATGAGCACCGGTCCTCAGATTTAGCTTCAGTTCATCTTTCGAAGGTAACGGATGAGGTTCTCGACATCCTCGTCCCGTAAGCGCTGATCGAAGGCAGGCATCGTACCCCGGCCCTCTATGATCGTCATGCGGATCTGCGCGTCCGTTGCCGGAGCGCCGCTCGGCAGCGATCCGCGACGAAACATCCCATGCAGATTTGGGGGTTGCTTGAGCAAGTCGGGATGCGCAGCCTCGTGACATTCAGCGCAGTTGCTTTGGTAAAGCCATGCCCCTTCAAGTTCGGCGCCGCTCAGCTGTCCTCCAGTTTGTCCACCAGGCTGCTGCTTTTTATCGCAACCCACCAACAGGAACGCAGCCAGGAAACCGGCCAGCAGCAATGGCGCCCGGATCATCACTTTCCGCTCCCTTGCCCCGTACCATGGGTGGCGTGCTGCAGGCTCTGCATCAGCTCCGTCGCGGTCCATTCCGTGGACCAGAACTGAGCCACTTTCCCATCCGGTGCAATCAACACGATACTCATGGTGTGCGAGATCTGATTATCTTGCTGCTCATATTCAAGGCCGAACGCTTTCGCCAGGACGCTTAAATCGGTCGGATTCGTGGAAGCGAAGTCCCAGTGCGAAAAGCCGCTCGCGTCACCATCCAGGTATGCCAGGCCGTACTTGCGCAGAACCGCGGGAGTGTCGTATTTCGGATCAAAGCTGATGGTCAGCAGATGGGTCTTACCGTAGTCCTGCGCGTTCTTCTTGAGTTCATTGTGGATGTGCGCAAATTGGCTGCTCAGCCGCGGACAGAAATCGGGCATGGGGCAGCGCGTGTAGATGAAAGTGACCAGCAGCGCTTTCCCGGCGAAATCCGAAAGGTGAATTTGGCGCCCGTCCTGGTTCACAAGCGTGAAGTCAGGAACTCGTTCTCCAGGCATGAGCATCTGCGGCGCGGCCGCCGGCTTGGCTTGGCCGCGCCCGGATTCGTCGGTGATGCGCACATCTTCCAGCCAATAGTCGCTCGCATCTTTGCCAATCACCACCTCCGCGGCGATCTTGTCGCCGGGTTGAAGTTCCTGAACCACCGCCGGATCCTTGACGCGGTAAGGCATGGTCATGGCTGCCATGAATCCGGGAATGTCGCCATGGTTCACCGTGATCTGGCTGGTGGAGGCATTCTTCGCGACCACTTGGCCCTGCATCGGATACTTCTTCGTGCGATTGCACCCCACGGTTATGCTGAGCAAGAGCACAACCAATGGAATTACGACTCGGCATTTCACAAAGGTGTCACCTTTCTCCGCCGTTCCGCGGCCCCGGCACTCAATAGTTGAACCGGAAACGAAACTCTCCGTAAATCTGCCGGGGATCGTTCCAGTGAAATCCGCCAAACGTCAGACTGTTGTCGAGTTGCACGCGCCGGTTCGCCACATTCAGCCCAGTCACCGAGACAGTGTATTTCTCGGCGAATTCTTTTCCGAGAGCCAGATCGAACGTGGTGTGTTGGGGCAGGTAGGGCGTGGAATATTGACCAGGAAGTTGCTCAAATGGCGTCCCGTATTCCCCGTTCGTGAATCCCGATCCGTAGTAGATGTTCGTCGAGGCGTAGCTGTGCCACGGCAAACTAGTGTTGTAGCCAAAATTCAACGTGTTTCGCTGATCGTGATCTACGGGCGCCAGCCCCGGCGGAATGTTGAGCGGGCAATTTAAGTTTCCGGGAGGGCAGATCAGTCCTCCAGTGATGGGCGAGGATGCCTGTGCGATTTGATTGGCATAGGCAAGATGAAATTGCCCTTGATGCCAGAGTTTCGGCGACCGCAGTGTCAGTTCCCAACCTTGAATCAACGCGTAATCCCAGGTGATGGGCCAGAAGATGTTCGATTCTCCAATGTTGTTATGATCGAGCCAATTGTTAGCATGGGTTTGATAAGTATCGGCGTCGAGCGTCCATCCACGGTAAGGAATCATTACCCCGTATTGCCATTCTCGATCCCGCTCGCCGTGCAGAGGAGCGAAACCAAAATTCTGGCCATGGGCGAGAATTTGTAACTGATCCGTGGCGGTCGAGAGCGGCGGAGCCTGGTAGTAGTAACCGTAGAACCCACGGAAAACCCAGTTTAGCCGCGGAATGCGAATCGCAACGCCAAAACGGGGGTCCTCCGTGTTCTCCTGGAGGGCTGGGCTCTCCTGAGCAGCACCCCGGTTGAACTGCGTTGCACGAAGTCCGGCCATCAAAGTCAGCCACGAGGTAACTTTGAATTTGTCGTTGATGAATTCGGCGGCAACGCCTCCGTTCACTCCAATGGACGACGGCAAGATAGTCGGAAAAGTAACCCCCTCGAACGTGTGACCGATGTTAGAAAAATAGTTGTACTGGTGCTGATAGAAACCATACACGCCAGCCTGCAGATCGTTCTTCCAGAAGGTGGTGCTGAGCGCAGTTTGTGAGCCGAGGTATTGGGCGGTTTGCGTCACATTGGTAACTTCAGCAGGGTCATTCACGCCGCCCGCGTAGTCGGCGCCGTTGTAGTGGTAGAACGGAGAAAAAGTAATCAGCGTATTGGGATTGAACGTGTGAACCCAGGAGAGTGTCACATAGCCGTCAGGCTCGCGTTCGGCATCGTGCTGTCCGTTGCTCGGCGCCTCACCGGACTGAAGCAAGATATAATTCCCGCTCGAGTTCGGATTCGGGTCAATGGGAATCTGGTAATAATCTCGCCGCAACTGCGTGACTAGCCGAAACTGGTTCTTGGGATCGGGATTGAAGATGAACGACGCGAATCCTCCAACGCCGTTCGCCGCGTCGTTGACCACCTGCGAGATCGGAGTCTGTAGTCCGTATTGACTTCGATTGCCGTTCAAGCTGGCGTAGTACGCAAAACGTTGGGTGTGACCTCCGCAACTGATCTGGTCGTTGGTTTGATAGAAATTTCCGGCGGTGATGACGAGTTCGCATTCCCGATAACGCTCGAAGCCGGTGCGGGGCACGACATTGAAAATTCCGTAGGTGCGGTCGCCATAGTCGGCGTCGTAGCTGCCGCGCTGCACTTCGAGATAGTCGATGTCCTTGGGATCGATCTGCGGTCCCAGATTGTTGGCGATGTTTGTGTTCGGGATCGGAACGCCATCAATCAGCCATTCCACCTGGTGGCCTCCGCGCATGTGCAGCATATCGTGCGTCACGTACGCCGCCGGTGTGTAATCGGTGATCATCTCCATGCCGTTGGTGCGGTCGGCTCCGGGAGTTTGCTGGATGTCGATGCGGTTCAGCGTCGTCGTCGGCGTGAC
Organism: uncultured Acidobacteriaceae bacterium; assembly: GCA_963785265.1. Lineage (GTDB taxonomy): Bacteria > Acidobacteriota > Terriglobia > Terriglobales > Acidobacteriaceae > Acidiflorens. Next base: position 243,792 of record CAWAUN010000004.1, read on the forward strand.
ACTCTCGGTCGTTGCCTCCACGGGAGTTTCCGACACGAGAACAGTTTCTTTTCCGCCTGCGATCGTCAGCTCGAAATGCAGTACCGGCCTGGTGTCGGATTGAACAATCACAGCTTGTTGCATCTCGCGGAAGCCTTTCGAGGAGACGGTGACCGTGTAATTTCCGAGCGGCACTGAACTGAAATCAAATCCTCCGCTGTCGCGGGAATCCTGGGACTGCGACCAGTCCGAGTTTTGCGCCTTCAGCGTGATGTGTGCGCCTTGAATGGGACGGTGCTGAGGATCATGAACCACGCCGCGAACCGAGCCGAAGATCGTCGCATAGGCGATGGAGGAACCCAGCAGAACGGCAGAGATCAGGATGAGTCGGATGCGCTTCATTTTTTCCTCGATATATTCAGTACCCTGACAGGCACCGGCAGCGTTGCGAGTGCGCGTGGAACGCGGCGCGAGATAGCGAAACCATTGGCTGGGACAGGCAACACGGCGTGCCATCCCAAATACGAAACAGAGCCAACGGAGTTCGCGATGTTAGTGCGTAGGGACTAGCTGCGAGGAGGCGCGCGCGCGGAATCGTATCCGGAGACGTCGGTCGAGCGAAGCAACGCGTTCCGTATCGGCCGCGCGGGTTCAACCAGGAGACGGAAAAAAGAAAGCAGATCAGAAGCGGGTTGCGCCCACTCCGAGGTGGTCGCGCCGCAACAGCAATGATTCTGGCAGCAAGTATTGACTGCCTGAATCGAGGCGGCGAATGGGTCGGACTGCGAGGGCGACGCCTGCGCCATCCCATGATGGCACTGCATCGCAGGCGCCGATACCGGTTGGCGCATGCAGTGCATAGCCGCCGGCAGGGCAGCACACGGCATCGCCATCGGCCCGAAAGCCGGGACGAGCATCACCAGCATCAGAAATCTAGCAGTCCAGCGTGAAGCTCCCCACATTTGCCGAACACTATATCAGTGCCCAGCGCCTGGTTGCCAGTGCCCGGCAAACTGACACCGGTCAAATCTGGGTACTGGGTGGTGATTGCTGTACCATTTCTCCGTGCACGACCTCGCAAAGCGGTTATTACAGACAATTCGAAAGCAGCAGTCGATGCGTCCCGGAGACCGCGTGGCAGCAGCGGTTTCCGGCGGAGCGGATTCCGTCGCTTTGCTGTGCCTGCTGCTCGAGTTGCGGGCCGAACTGGGAATTGTGCTCTCGGTCGCGCACGTCAACCACAAGCTGCGCGGAGAAGAGTCGGACGATGACGAGGGCTTTGTCGCCAAGCTGGCGCGGCAGCGTGGCCTCGACCTGCATGTTCGGGAGGCGCCGGTTGACGCAATCCGGAATGCAGGCAAAAGCTCCGGCGTCGAAGCCGGCGCGCGGGAACTGCGTTACGGTTTCTTTCGCGAGCTCGCGCGCGACGGTCGGGTGACGAAAATTGCCACCGCGCACACCCTCGACGATCAGGCAGAGACCGTCCTGCTGCGCATGTTTCGCGGCACCGGCATGCGCGGGCTTACCGGCATCCATCCGCGAATTGTCTTTAAAGACGAAGAGCACGGACAAGCATTCGGCGAGGTCGTGCGGCCGCTGCTAGGCTTTCGTCGCGCTGAGCTGCAGGAATTTCTGCGCGAACAAGGCCAACCCTGGCGTGAGGACTCGTCGAATCGCGACATTGCCTTCCTGCGCAATCGCGTGCGCCATCGCCTGCTGCCGATGATCATCGAAGAATTTGGCCAGGCCGCAATCGATCACTTGGCCGAGCTAGCAGAAATCGCGCGGGCTGAAGAAGAGCATTGGGATCGTCACCATCCGGAGATCGCGGACCCACCGCTCTCGGCATCTAGAGAGTTGCCCGCCGCGCCTCTGCCAGTGGACCCGCTGTTGGCCCTCCCCTTGGCGGCGCAACGAAGGCTCGTACGCGCCTGGCTGGAAGCGAATGCGTCCCATTTAACCATCTCATTCCGCCTGATCGAGCACGCCCTGGAACTGGCAGCCGAACCACCAGGCAGAAAAACGGAGATGCCATCGGGTTGGACTCTGCGGCTAGGACGGCACGACCTTCGTCTGGAATCCGAAGACTTGAACATCCGCAAACAGAGCACGGATTATCAGTACACATTGGCGGTGCCGGGCTGCATCAGTGTTCCAGAATTGGGCGCGTCCGTCGAAGCCTGCGTCGTAGACCCGATTGAAGTTCCAGAAAAAGAGCGCGAGCAGTTGCTCGATCCGAGGCGCATGCCAAGCGAAGTTCTAATTCGCAACTGGCGCCCGGGCGATCGTTACTGGCCGGCGCATACCGCAACGGAGAAGAAGGTGAAAGAGTTATTGAGCAGCCGCCACGTAACCGGAGCCGAGAAAAAGCTCTGGCCGGTTGCGGTCGCGGAAGGCTGCGGTCTGGTCTGGATGCGCGGGTTTGCCGTCCCCGCAGCTTTTCATGCGCCACCGGGCGCTGGCCAAGCGATTTGGATTCGGGAAATTGCGGGCATGATGTAACATTGCCCTCAGCAATCAGTCAACCGTCAGCAATGTAAGATTTAACTGAGAGCTGACAACTGAGAGCTGAGAGCTGCCTTCGGAGGCGCCACTTCCGCTATGAATGCTTCGCCGAAAGTCCAGTTGCGCCAGGTGATCTCGGCCGACCAGATTCAGAAAAGGGTCCGCGAGCTCGGACGCCAAATTTCCGACGACTATCGCGGCCAGACCGTGATTGCGCTCGGAATTCTCGAGAACAGTTTCCTCTTCATGGCCGACCTGGTGCGGGCCATCGATGTGCCTACGATCTGCACCTTCATCAAGCCGACCTACAAGCAAAGCCAGCAGGGCGAATCCCCCATGCTGGAGATATTTTTCAGCCACGAGTTGGCGATTGCCGGCAAGCATGTGCTGCTCGTGGAAGGCCTGGTGCACTCGGGAGTGACCAGCGAATTTCTGATGAGCGACTTGCGCGGACGGGGCGCGGCCTCGGTAAAGCTCGCTACGCTGCTCGATCGCCAGTCGGCGCGCCGCGTGCCGCTGCAGCCCGACTACTTCGGATTTCTGGTGGATGACGCGTTCCTATGCGGCTATGGCCTGGGGAGTCCCGAACAAACAGGACGAAACTTGCCATATCTGGCCGCGACGACGTAAAGCAAGTGTAGTGACGGGGCTCTGCCCCGCCTAAGCGGGGCAAAGCCCCGCTTCCACACAACCCGTGTCGTGTTCGTTAGGAGAAGTTAGTCGTGACTTCTGTTACCTCCTTCTGGTTCCCCGTTTTCCTCGCAAAAGGTCTAAAATAAGTTCGGCACGCTTTTCCCAGTCGAATTTCCGCTTCCGGCATCTAATATGATCGTGAGGCGGTGTCTTTCTTGGATAGGGATGGAGCCGCTCTTCGAGGAGTTTTGAGTGAATTCAACGATCAAGACAGTACTGTTCTGGGCGGTCATCGTGGTTTCCGCCTTCCTGCTCTGGCAGGTAGTAAAGACCGGCAGCAATGCCCAGAAGGAAAAAGAAATTGGCTTTTCTGAATTCCTGTCCGATATCGATCAGGGCAACATTCACGACGTGTTGTTTGTCGGCCAGGAAGCGCGTGGCAAGTTTAAGAATGACTCGCCCTTTCATACCACGGTGCCTCCGGGAAGCTATCCCGAAATGTACAAGAAGCTCACGGACAAGAATGTCCCGTTCAGCTTCAAGGACATCAGCAACGGCACCTGGCCCAGTTGGCTTTTGAATCTGGCGCCGCTGGTACTGCTCGGCGCGCTCTGGTTCTTCATGATCCGGCAGATGCAGACGGGCGGAAACAAGGCACTGTCGTTCGGCAAGAGCCGCGCGCGGCTGCTCTCAATGCAACAGAAAAAAATCACGTTCAAAGACGTGGCTGGCGTGGATGAAGCCAAAGAAGAACTGCGCGAAATCATCGAATTCCTGCGCGAAGCGCAAAAATTTCAGAAACTAGGCGGACGTATCCCCAAAGGCGTGCTCCTCGTCGGCCCTCCGGGAACCGGCAAAACCCTGCTCGCCCGCGCGGTCGCCGGCGAAGCGAATGTTCCCTTCTTCTCTATCTCTGGCTCCGATTTCGTGGAAATGTTCGTAGGCGTAGGCGCAAGCCGAGTGCGCGACTTGTTCGAGCAGGGCAAGAAGAATGCCCCTTGCATCATCTTCATCGACGAGATCGACGCCGTAGGACGCCATCGAGGCGCGGGCCTGGGCGGCGGACACGACGAGCGTGAGCAAACCTTGAATCAACTGCTGGTAGAGATGGATGGCTTCGAATCGAACGAAGGCGTGATCCTGATGGCGGCGACCAACCGTCCCGACGTCCTCGATCCAGCGCTGCTGCGCCCCGGCCGCTTCGACCGCCGCGTAGTGGTGAATCGCCCCGACGTCCGCGGACGCGAAGAAATTCTCCGCGTGCACACCCGCAAGATTCCACTAGCCGACGATGTGGATCTCTCCGTGCTAGCCCGCGGCACTCCGGGATTTTCCGGCGCCGATCTGGCCAACATGGTGAACGAGGCGGCATTGGCGGCGGCGAGGCAAAATCGCAAGGCTGTGTTGATGTACGACTTCGAAGTAGCCAAAGACAAAGTGCTGATGGGCGTGGAACGCAAGTCGCTTCTGCTCTCCGATGAAGAGAAGAAGAACACCGCCTATCACGAAGCCGGACACGCGCTGGTAGCGGCGATGCTGCCGCATTCGGATCCAGTCCACAAAGTCACGATCATTCCGCGCGGCATGGCGCTCGGCCTGACCATGCAGTTGCCGACCGACGATCGCCACAACTACTACAAGAACTATTTAGACACGCAGATAGCCATTCTCATGGGCGGCCGTATTGCGGAAGAGCTTTTCCTCAATCAGATGTCGACCGGCGCCGGCAACGACATTGAGCGGGCCACCGAACTGGCGCGCAAAATGGTCTGCGAGTGGGGCATGAGCGACCTCGGTCCGCTGACCTTCGGTAAGAAAGAAGAGCAGATTTTCCTGGGACGCGAAATCGCGCAACACCGCGACTACAGCGAAGCCACCGCCATCCAGATTGACGAAGAAGTCAGGAAGATGGTGAGCACAGGCTACGCGACGGCGAAGGGAATCCTCTCGGAGAATCGCGACACGCTGGTCCGGATCGCAAAAGCGCTGATCGAACGCGAAGTTCTGGACGCTTCCGAGATCAAGATGCTGGTCGAAGGGCAGGATCTGCCGCCGATCAAGCCGCTGCCAGCGAAGACCGAGGACGGCGTGCAGCAAGTGCTCAAGCCGGAACGAGCTCCCGCGAAAAGCGGCGAGCGCCCAGCGACCGCGTAATCAGTTCGTGTAGAGACGGGGCTTGCCCCGTCTCCCACTGCCTAATTCGAATATCAGTCACGGGCGGCCACTCAGGCCGCCTTTCTTTTTCGACCCGTTTTCAAGTCACCGATGCATGCCCCGCCCGTATCCAGGCGCGCACCGTCCGCATCGTCTCCAGGTAATAATGCAAATTGTGCACCGTATTCAAAACCTGGGCCAGCAGCTCGTTCGAAGCATAAAGATGGCGCAAATAGGCCCGAGAATAACGCTGGCAGACGCGGCATTCGCAAGCAGGGTCGAGCGCGCTTTCGTCCTGCGCATAGCGCGCCTGCTTGATCGACACCTTGCCTTCGGAAGTAAACAGCAATCCATGCCGCGCGGCGCGAGTAGGCAACACGCAATCCATCATGTCAACGCCCAACTGGGCATAAAGGGAGATCTCATCGGGAGTGCCCACCCCCATCAAATAGCGCGGCTGATTGGAAGGAAGATGCTCCAGGGTAGATTCGACAATGTCGCGAGTAAGCTCGCGCGGTTCGCCAACGCTAAGCCCACCGATGGCATAACCGGGAAAGCCGATATCGATGGTCCGAGCGGCAGATTCGCGGCGTAATTCCGGGTCCATCCCCCCCTGCACAATCCCGAAAAGAGCCTGCGTCTGATCCGCCCACGTAGGGGCAGACGCCCTCGTCTGCCCGGCGGAGCGAACCGGGCCCCCGTCAAGCCCGCGGTTGGCTTGACGGGGTGGGGGAAGCTCCGCAGACTCTGTGGAAGCCCAAGGCGCCTCCCGTTTGTGCTCCTCAAAATAATTCTTACAGCGCAAAGCCCAGCGCAGAGTGAGTTCCATCGACGCCCGAGCGCGCGCCGCATCCGCCGGATACTCGGTGCACTCGTCGAAGGCCATGACAATGTCGGCCCCCAACCCGATCTGCACCTCCATAGCTTTTTCAGGACTAAGAAAATGTGCCGATCCATCCAGGTGCGAGCGAAACGCCACGCCCTCGTCGGTGACCTTGCGCAGATCGTTGAGGCTGAAAACCTGAAAGCCGCCCGAGTCGGTGAGTATCGCCCGATCCCAAGACATGAACCGGTGCAGTCCGCCCATCTGCCGAACCGTCTCGACCCCAGGCCGCAAATAAAGATGGTAAGTATTGGCCAGAAGAATCTGCACACCCAGCTCTTCCAGTACATCCTGCGAAACGCCCTTGACCGAGCCGAGCGTTCCGACCGGCATAAACACAGGCGTCTCAACCTCTCCATGAGGAGTGATGAGCTTGCCCGCGCGGGCCGAGCCGCGAGTTGCTTCAATTTGCAGGCGGAGTGACAAGAGGGGATTGTAACGTGGAATGAAAGATACTCGTAATTCCTAAGCCGATCTACCGCGTTCTTAGTAGTCGCCTGCCCCTGTGTTCTGTGTGGGCTTTTCCCTATGTTCCTCTGTGGTAAAAAGGGTGGTAGCCACCGATAAGCCGATGTCGAAATCTCGCATCACGAAGTCCCGAAGCAGAGCACTGTCGCTAGCGGACACTGCTCTCGCCGTCAAACAGCGCAAGCCCGTGCCGCATGAATTCGTGTTAGAGGCGTTGGCCCCGCTGTCGCCAAGGACGCGCCCCATGTTCGGCTGCCTGGCGATCTATGTCGAAGACAAGATCGTCCTCATCCTAAGAAACAAAGACAAACCTGGCGAGACAGATAACGGAGTGTGGCTAGCCACCACCGAGGAGCACCACCAGAGCCTGCGGCGAGACTTCCCCAGCATGCGATCGATCAAAGTGCTGGGAAAGAAAGTGACCGGCTGGCAGGTTCTTCCGTCGGATGCGAAGGAGTTCGAGGAAGCTGCGTTGCGTGCCTGCGACCTTGTTCTAGCCGGCGACCCTCGCATCGGCAAGGTGCCGGGTGCGCGTCGCGCGAAGGCGCCCAAGAAGGCCGCGAAAAAACGCGCACGTTAGCGCCGATCGTTGTCGTTAATTCTCGGTCTCTAATTCTCCGGCAAGATTTGCCAACTCGCTTACGATCGAAATATGCGCGAAGTATCCGCAGGAAACTCGACCAGCGTCATCCCCGCATTCCCGCGATCAAGATCTTCATCCTTAGCCAGAAAACCATACCGCTTGCGCAAGTCTTGCGAATCCGCGTCGAAGATGCTCCAGTTTTCGCCGGCCACCACCTTGAGCACTTTGCCGGCCCGCTGCCATTCGGCCATCTGTTCCCGGATCGCGCTGCGAATCGCACCGCCCTTCCCCGAAGATCCGTAGCCATGAATAATCTTCACCACCGGCCCGCACCCTCCCCGAGGCGCATACAACGACTCCAGCAGTCGCCGTTTAGCCTGCTCCACCGTAGGCATCCCCGCCTTAAGATTGAGGACAATCAGTTTTGTTTGTGAAGGCGCGCCCACAACCAAGTATTCTACGAGTCGCTGTGGGGTGAAATTGCGATCCCCACAATAAATTTGTCATCCTGAGCGTAGCGAAGGACCTGCTGTTTGCCTGAACCCAGCACCACCGACAACCCGCCCCCAAACGGAGTGCGAGCCATCGCCGCCCTGTTCGCTCTTTGCGCGATCTATCTAGGCATCGTAGGCGCGTTGATGCTGGTAAGTCCCGGCGCGATCTCGATGGCGGCAGGCGCGCCGCTGTTGTTCGGCCTGGAATTGGCTGGCCCGTACATGTTCCTGCTCGTGGCAGTCGTAGGAGCCGGCGTCGCGTGGGGTCTAGTGGAACTCAACAACATCGTGCGCCACGCCGCGATACTGATCGCCATCACAGGAATCGTAATGCTTGTCCCGTCAGTTTCCGCCGCCACCGTGATGGTGCAGCCGAAAGCGCTGGCGTTCGGAGGCCTGGGAATCATCGTGCGAGTGATAGTAGCGTGGCGCCTCTCCCGTGGAGAAGTAGCCGAGGCATTTCGCCGCTCCGCATAACAAGCCGAGGAGGGACTCGCTGAGGAGGGACTCGCTTTTGCTTTTGCCACCTCCAGGAGAATTACGCCACTCCGCGCAGCCGGCTCTTCAACTCATCCGGATGCACCGCAAATTCCACAGCGTCCTCCCGCTCCAGGTGCCCGTTTCTCACCAGCCGCGCCAGCGACTCCTCCATGGCGATCGATCCCTTCCCCTTGGTCATCGTGATTTCCTGATTCAGGTGTTGCAGCGCGTTGTGGCGGATGTGCTGCCGCGCTCCATATCCAATCATCAGCAGCTCAACCGCTGGAACGCGTCCACCCTTGCGGCTCGGTAATAACGTCTGCGTCAATACCGCCGAAATCGCCATCGCTAACTCTTGCCGAATCGTGCTCTGCCGTTCCACCGGAAACGAATCGGAGATGCGCGAGATCGCAGACGCCACATCGGTAGTGTGCAGAGTGGAGAGCACCAGATGTCCGGTCTCAGCCGCCGAAACCGCAATCGCCATGCTCTCCGGATCGCGCATCTCGCCAACCACAAGCACATCGGGCGCCTGCCGCAGCGCCGCCCGAAGCGCCGTGGGAAAATCGGGCGCATCGGTTCCAACCTCGACTTGCTCGATGACGCTGCGCAGATGCGCGTGTTCGTATTCGACCGGATCTTCAATGGTCACGATGTGACGCGCATCGTGCTGGTTGATCTCGTTGACCAGCGCCGCCAGCGTGGTGGATTTCCCCGCGCCAGCCGCGCCTCCAATCAGCACCAGCCCGCGACGGAGCGCAGCCAAACTCCCGATCTCAACCGGAAGTCCCAGTTCGCCTAGCAAGGGCACTTTCATCGGAAGCGCGCGAATCGTAGCCGCGGCCCGCCCGCGTTCGCGATGCAGGTTAATGCGGAATCGTCCCAGCCCCGCAATTCGATAAGAAGAATCGGCAATCTGCACGGCCCGATACTGCGCCGCCGCAACCGGAGTGAGAATCGGCTGCACCAGAGATTCGATTTCCGAACCATCCAGCGGCGAGTCGCCGATCTTCTCAACCTCGCCATTCTTGCGAATCGCAGCCGCAGCGCCGTGAACCAGAAGCAAGTCGCTGCCGCCAACCCGCAGCAGTTCCGCCAGAAAATCATGCAGCTTAGTCTCTTCAGCCAATGCAGTCTTCCCCAGAGCAGAGTAACTCATAAAGAAAGATCGTACCCAAGAGAGATTCTTGCGTCAGGAAAGGTTGTGTGGGGACGGGCGTCTCGCCCGTCCAGCCGAGCGAAGCTCGGCAGGCTCTCCGCTGCATGACCACGCAAGCTTCACTTCTTCGCGCGCGCCGTCTCCTTCTCCCCGACGCGCTCGCTGACCTTAAACGTCATCTTGCCCGCCTTCTTGTCAGCGTCCACGACAACGTGGTCCCCATGCAGCACTTCGCCGTCCAGAATCTTCAGCGCCAGAGGATCCTGCACCAACTTCTGAATCGCCCGCTTCAGCGGACGCGCTCCAAAATTCGGATCGTAGCCTTCGGTGAAGAGCAGTTCTTTAGCAGAGTCGGTTAGCTCCAAGGAGATCTTGCGGTCAGCGAGCAGTCGACGCAAATCTTCCAGCCGCAGATCAACAATCTTTATCAGCTGTTCCTTGCCGAGTGGATGGAAGATGATAACGTCGTCCACGCGATTCAGAAACTCAGGCTTGAAATGCCCATGCAGCGCGCCCATCACCTGCTTCGAAGCCTCCTCGAAACCGGCGGCGGAGCGAACGCTTTCCGACTGCAGGTAAGCAGAGCCCAGGTTCGAGGTCATGATGATAACCGTGTTTTTGAAGTCGACCTTGCGGCCCTTGCCGTCGGTGAGGCGTCCGTCGTCCATGATCTGCAGCAAAATGTTGAACACGTCTGGATGCGCCTTCTCAATTTCGTCGAAAAGCACGACCGCATAAGGATGCCGCCGCACTTGCTCTGTAAGCTGGCCGCCCTCTTCGTAACCAACGTATCCCGGAGGCGCCCCAATCAGTCGCGACACGGCATGTTTCTCCATGTATTCGGACATGTCAATGCGGATCATGGCGCGCTCGTCGTCAAAAAGAAATTCGGCCAGCGCACGCGCCAGTTCGGTCTTGCCAACACCGGTCGGCCCGAGAAAAATAAAAGACCCAATCGGCCGTTTGGGATCGCTCAGCCCGGCACGCGATCGGCGAATGGCATTTGCCACGCGTTCGAGCGCTTCATCCTGTCCGATGACGCGCAGCCGCAGCCGATCTTCCATGTTGATGAGCTTCTTGACCTCGCCCTCGAGCATCTTCGAAACCGGGATCCCGGTCCACTTGGAAACGATGCGGGCGACGTCTTCCTCGTCGACTTCTTCTTTCAACATGCGATGTCCGGCCTTGCCGTCGATTTGCGAGGTAACTTTCTTCAGCTCCTCTTCCGTGTTGCGAATGAGCCCGTAGCGAATCTGCGCCACGCGCTCAAGATTGCCTTTGCGCTCCTCGGCCGCTTCTTCAACTTTGAGCTGCTCGAGCTTTTCCTTCAAAGCGCGGGCCTTCGCGATGACATCTTTTTCCTGTTTCCACTTCGCCTTGAGCGCATTGGATTGCTCGCGAATGCCGGCCAGTTCCTTCTCCACGTGAGACAGGCGCTCTCTGGAATTGGTATCGTCTTCTTTTTTCAGCGCCTGCTTTTCGATTTCCAGTTGCGTGGCGCGCCGTTCGAGCTGATCGATCTCCGTAGGCATGGAATCGATCTGAATGCGCAGTGAAGACGCAGCTTCATCGATCAGGTCGATGGCCTTATCTGGCAGAAAGCGGTCGGAAATGTACCGGTGCGAAAGCGTCGCCGCGGCCACGATGGCCGAATCTTTAATGCGCACGCCGTGATGCACCTCGTATTTCTCTTTCAGCCCACGAAGGATGGCGATCGTGTCCTCGACATTCGGCTCGCCCACAAACACGATCTGAAAGCGCCGTTCGAGCGCGGCATCTTTCTCAATGTACTTGCGATATTCGTTGAGCGTAGTGGCGCCGATCGCGCGCAATTCTCCGCGGGCAAGCGCCGGCTTCAGCATGTTCGAGGCGTCGATGGCGCCCTCGGCAGCGCCCGCGCCCACCAGCGTGTGCAACTCATCGATAAAGAGGATGATCTGTCCCTGCGAGTCTTCGATTTCTTTCAAGACGGCTTTCAAGCGGTCTTCGAATTCGCCGCGATACTTCGCCCCCGCCAGCATCGCTCCCAGGTCGAGCGATATGACGCGCTTGTTCTTCAAGGCCTCCGGCACGTCGCCCGAGATGATGCGCTGCGCCAGCCCTTCGACAATGGCCGTTTTGCCCACGCCCGGCTCACCGATCAGCACTGGATTATTCTTCGTGCGCCGCGAAAGCACCTGCACCACGCGGCGAATTTCTTCATCGCGCCCAATCACGGGATCAAGTTTCCCGCGCCGAGCCTGCTCGTTCAGGTCGCGGGCATAACGCTCCAGCGCCTGGTATTTCGCTTCCGGATTCTGGTCCGTGATGCGCTGCGATCCACGCACCGCGGTAAGCGCTTTCAAAATGGCATCATGCGTAGCGCCGTGCCGCGACAGCAGTTCCTGCGCCGGATCACGCTTCAAGCTAGTCAAGGCCAAAAGCATGTGCTCGGTCGAAACATATTCGTCCTTGAAGGTGTCGGCTTCCTTGAACGACCTTTCCAGCACCTGGTTGATCTGCGATGACATGCCCGGCTGCTGCGCCCCACCGCTGCCAGAGACTTTGGGCAGCTTCTCAATTTCTTTGTAGAGGTCGCTGAGCACGGCCTGCGGCCCAATGCCGATTTTTTCCAGTACCGGCGCAACGATGCCCTCTTTGTCTTCGACTAACGCAGCCAGCAGATGAAGCGGTGCCAACTCCGGATTGCCGTGCTCGGAAGCAAGCTCGTTCGCGCGCTGGACGGCTTCCTGCGCCTTGACGGTGAATTTATCCCAACGAATTGCCATGGGGTTCTACTCCTGTTTCTAATGTGAATAATTTGTAATTGCTGACTTGTAATTTGCGATTTCCAAAGACTTGCACTTTCGGCTTTCAAATTACCAATTACAAATTTCCAATTACAAATGAAGCGGGAGGCGCCGGTCTTGCCGCCTCCCGTCAAGTTTACAGCGATCGAGTTCTTCTTACGCGGCTTTGCCGACGCCCTTCGGCTCTTTGCCTTCGAGCGTCTTCTCACTGCCGACATTCACTTTGATCTGCTTCGGCTTGGCTTCCGCCTTCTTCGCCAGCTTGATCTTCAGCACGCCCTTGTCATAGTCGGCCTGCACGTTGTCATGGTCGACCGTGTTCGGCAAAGTGAAGGTACGGGTGAAGCTTCCATACTGCCGCTCCACGCGCCGGTAGTTCTCTTCTTTCTCTTCCTTCTCGAACTTGCGCTCGCCATGCACGGTCAAAGTGTTGTTCTCGATGCGGACGTCAATGTCCTTCTCGTCGATTCCAGGCACTTCGATCTTCAAAGTGACGTTGTGCTCGTCTTCATAGACATCGACGGGCGGCGCAAAGGCGGTCGTGGTGAGCGATTCATCCTGTCCTTCCGGCCCACGCGGGTCACGGAACAGACGGTTCATGCGGTCTTGCAGGGTAACGTACTCGCGGAACGGATCCCAACGGCTAAGCAAAGTCATAACTAAATCCTCCTACCAAAATTCATTTGGAGAGCCTCTCAGAGGCTCCCGAGTTGTGATTAAGTATGCAACAATAATAAAATCTTAGTGTGTTATTGTCAAGTATTATATTATCATTTATTTTCAATTGCTTACGCTTAATATCAGGCACTTAAGATAGCTCGTTTCCGGTACATTCAACAGGATTGGATGGTCCTTAGCCGCCCCTCGGTTCTCCAAAATGCGCAGCGACTTGTGAGCGTCCTGCGCGGCGTCGGCGACCACTTTGAGGAAGTCGGCGGCGCTAACGTGAAACGAGCAGGAGCAGGTAACCAGAATCCCCCCGGGCCGCAGCATCTTCATCGCCCGCAGGTTGAGCTCCTTGTAGCCGCGCAGCGCCTTATCGAGGTCGCGCTTGGTTTTGGCAAACGCCGACGGGTCGAGAACAATGGTGTCATAGCGCCGATTGGCGGCCGAGTATTCGCGCAAGACATCAAAAGCGTTGCCCTCGATCCACTCCAGTTCGCGGCCGTTCGGTTGTGGATTCGAAGCCGCGTTTAAGGCCGCATTCTTCTCCGCCATTTCAAGCGCCGACCGCGAGCTGTCGACCCCGGTAACGCTCGAACACTTCGCCGCCAGATGCAGTGCAAACCCTCCCTGGTAGCAAAAAGCGTCAAGCGCCTCGCCGTGCGAGTACTGGGCAGCCGCGGCGTAGTTTTCCCGCTGATCGAGAAACGCGCCCGTCTTCTGCCCTTCCAGCCCGTCGTAGTGAAAGCGGATTCCATTCATGCTGTATTCAGTCGAACTCTTTTCTCCCCAAAGCAACCCCGATTGCCGCGAAGGCAATTGCTCTAGTTCGCGAATGCGGGCATCGACGCGCTCGACAATTCCCGCCGGGTGCGGTACTTCGCGCAAAGTTTGAACGATAGCTTCGCGAACAGCCGCGCCATCCATGGCCTGAGTCAGAATTTGCAAACAGATCACATCGTTGTACCGGTCAACGATGAGCCCCGGCAGAAAATCGGCTTCGCTGAACACGATGCGGTAGGCATCTGTGTTCGTCACGAGATTTTCGCGGTAAGCGACAGCGGCGCGAATACGCTCCGCAACCAGGGCCGGCAGGTCGGCTACAGATCCATGAGAAATCATCCGAATGGCGATCTGCGAAGAAGAACTGTAGAGCGCGGTCCCAAGGAATTTCCCGCGCTGATCCAGCACGCGAACGACCGCGCCCGGCGGGACATCTTTTTCTTCAATGATGTCCGAGCGGTAGACCCAGGGATGCCGGGCCTGCAGCCGGGCAACTCCCCGGGCAGAGAGTTTTACAGAAGGCTCCGCGCGCTTGGCGGAGGCAACAAGTTTTTTCGGCATGGATTGATGTTATAGCGTAGCGGCAGGAAACGTGTGGTGGCGGGGCTCTGCCCCGCCAGGACGGGACGGAAGCCCTGTTGCAAAACCAGCCCTCAAGCGCGAATCACGAGCCCGTCCAGATTCCGTCTATGCCCCAATTCTCCCCAGCTAGAAACCCCGCCCACGCTAGCCGTCACCGCGCCCGTCATCACCTTCTGCCATGCAACCTGGAACTGCTCCATCTCCGGCCCCGTTCCAATCGTGACGCGCACATAGGTTGGCCACACCGGCCAGATGCGTCCAATAAACACATTTTGTTTGGCCATGGCATCGATCGCCGCCTTCGCCGGCTTTTTCGTATCGAGCATAAAGCAGTTCGATTCCGAGGGAATGTAGGAATATCCATTGCGATCCAGCCAGGCAAACACCTGCCCGCGAATCGCGGCGTTGATGCGCTTGCGCTCGGGCACCAGTTGCGCATCTTTCAAGCTGGCCATGGCAGCAACCTCCGCCGTGACCGGCATGGGATTCCCGCCACTATAATTTTCGATTTTCTCCAGCAGGTCGGGCCGTGCGAACACGGCTCCGCAGCGCAGGCCCGCCATTCCGTAAATTTTTGAGAAAGTGCGCAGCAGGATCAGGTCCTTGCCCGCCTTCACTAGGTCCATCGCCGAAACCGCATCGGCGAAATGAATATAAGCTTCATCCACCAGCACCACGGAATCCTTAGGCTTGTTCTCAAGCAGGTATTCGATATCGGAGTGACTGGTCAAAGTGCCCGTCGGATTGTTGGGCGTACAAATATAGAACACACCCGCGTCAGGAGCCGCAGCCAGCATCGCGCGCACATCATGCGCGTAAGTTTTCGTAAGTGGAACCTTCACCACCTTGGCGCCGATGGCATTAGCTGCGAACATTCCGGCCTCGTAACCCGGATCGGCGGTGACATAGCTGCGTTGCGCCGAGGTGAAAGCCGCCACAGTATGATGCAGAGGTTCACTCGATCCGGGATAGACGCGAATCTGTTCCGCCTTCATTCCTTCCGTTTCCGCCAGCATCTTCTCCAGATCGCCGGTCAGCCAGAAGGAATAGCGTCCGCCCTGCGGAATCATGGCGGCGACCGCCTCACGCGCCGAAGTGCTCGGCCCGAGCGGGTTTTCGTTGGCGTCAATGCGGATCGCATCTTTCGGAAACTCGCCCGCGCGGGCCCGGGCATGAGCCAGCATCGGCTCCGTCACAATGCGCAACGCAACCGCGGCCGAGGCGGCGGCAGACAAGCTAAGAAACGAACGGCGGGATGCGGAAGAAAGTCGGTTGTCGGTGTCTTTGGCGGCCATTCACTCACCTCATAGCCGCAATCTTACCGCAAATCGCAGATGTACCGTAGACCGTCATCTGCAGCATTCCCTTTGGGTCTTCCCTGTGGACCCCTGTGTCCCCTGTGTTTCGATTTTTTGTGTTACCCTTTCGCGGCAAGTTGATCGCCCAGGAGGCCCTTCGTGAAGCGTCCCATCGCCGCAGCCATCATGTTGTTTTGTATCGCGCTGGCAATCGCAGTCCTCGTTCCCCCCGCCCAACCCGTTCAAGCTGGAAATGCCACGAGTGCCGACTCGAAAGGTATCGATCTGGCCAAGGCTGGCGATTATTGCGTCAAGAAGGGCGGCGAAGTCGATGTTCGCGAACCCTACTTCAACACCAACGCTGACGAGCAGGACTGGCTTCGTCTCTCGGGCGATCGGCAGTTTTGCAAGTTCACGTCGAAGAAAGACGGATCGCGAATTTACGTGGAACTTTCCACGCTCTACACCGAGCAACCCACTCTGGCCGCACTGGCCTATTACGCCGAGGTGCCGATCGGTAGTTGCAACGGGAACCCGGCATCGTGCTACTGCTCCCTGCTTGGCGGCAGCGATTTGTTTGGCGGCATCAACGCCAGCGGCGGTGGCTGGGTCAAGAAATCGGATCCCGTCGACACCGTACTCGAGGCCTGCATCTTCCCGGATATGTCCACCATCGATTCCTGGGGACTGACTTATCACTCGGCGGGAATCATCCGCGGCAAAGACTTGTCGAAGGTTCTCCGGTATAAAAACCCGTACGGCACCGACTAGGGGAAGACAGCGATCGGAGCATAGCGAGAGGCGCTCTAGTTTGCCAACAACTGCCGCACGGTGGCGATATCGTCATTGAGATCGCGTGCCATACGTACAGCCTGCGACTGTGCGGCGCGGGCCGCTTCTGGCTGGCCGGCGATCTCAAGAGCGTGGCCCAAGAGCAAATAATCGACCGGAGTAGGTCGCAGTTCGACAGCTCGTTCGTAATCCTGGGCCGCCTGCGCGATGTTCCCACTTCGTTGCGCCACCAAACCCAGCCCCCGATAAGCTGCCGCATTGGCTGGTTGCTCGTGCAGGGCTGCTTCAAAATCCTGTTTCGCGCTGTCATATTGCTTCAGCGAGAGATGCGCATATCCGCTGTTCGCTCGCGCCGTCGCCTGCAACGATGGAGCCGCCATGGAGTGCACGACGCCCGCATAGCCATCGAGCGCGGCCCCATAGTTGCCAAGCATGTGCTGGTAAGTTGCCAGATTGAGAGTAGCCATGGGATCGCCCGGCTGCAGAAAGTGCGCCCGCTGCAGGTGGGGCAAAGCTTCCTGAGTTCTGCCTTGGGCAAGCAACGAAGTGGCAAGATTCTCCTCGGCGGTGGAGTTTGCCCCTGTCACCTCCAAAGTGTGGCTCCAGAGGCTGACGTTGTCGCCCCAAAAACTCACCTGCCGGTGCAGCGCGAAGCCGAGCACAAGCAAGATGGCAGCAGCGCCCGCTGCCGGCACTGCGGCCGGAACCTGCCAGCGTTTTGTCAGGTCCGCCACGCCCCAGCACACGATTACGAAAATTCCCAGCAGAGGAATATAAGCATAGCGATCGGCCAGCGCATGTGGGCCAAACTGGACGATTCCCAATGTCGGCACCATGATCCCCAAAAACCAGCACCACCCCACAACCAGAAAACGGCGCTCCCGAAAGATAACCACCAGAGCGCTGATGGCCAGCAGTGCGAAAGCTGAAAAAACGGCGGCGGGAATGCTGATCGCAAAACCTGGATGCGGATAGACCAGCGCCAGATTCACCGGCCAGAACGCTTTCCCCAGATATCTGACATACGAAATCGCCGCATTCGCCAACCGTACCCAGAGCGGAAATTTAAATTGGGGTGCATCCGTCGACACTATGGTGCTGAACCCAGATCCGGTGTGTAAGGTAATGGCCGCACTAGCCACCGACAGCCCGAACCAAGGCAGTTTCTCGGCAATCAGACTCGTAAAGGATCTGCCAGGAAAAGCCCGGCTGGGGGCGGATGCAACTCCTTTATCCGCGCTCGCGCCTGTCATTGGTTGGCCAAAGCGATGCAACGGCCAGTAGTCCAGCAGCAGCAGCGCAAACGGGAACGTAATCACCTGCACCTTGCTCATCAGCGCCAAAATATAGGCCAGCGTGACCGCCAGGTATCGTCCAATGCCGGGCCGGCGCGCGTACCAGCCATACGCGGCCAGCGCGACGAGAAAGAAAAACATGCTGAGCACATTCTTACGCTCCGCAATCCAGGCCACCGATTCCACATTGATCGGATGCAAAGCAAAAAGGGCAGCGACGAACAGACTGCGCCAAGCCAGCCCCGTAACACTCTCCAGAATCAAAAACAGGAGCACCGCGTTGCCCGCGTGCAGCAGCATGTTGACGCTATGGTAGCCCGCCGGACCCAAGCCAAACATCTGGCTATCGAAGGCATAGGAGAGCCATGTCATCGGCTCCCACACCAAAGATTTAGGAGTCCGAAAAGCCCAAGCCACGGTATTCCACGTGAGTCCGGCGCGAACCTGAGGATTCTCGGTAACGTAAACCGGGTCGTCGTAATTGAGAAACGGAGCGCGGCTGACCGGGTTATAGAGCGCAATCGTCGCCAGAGCAAGCAGCAGGCAGAGAATCAGTCTGCGTTTTTGCGGAACCTGAACAATCCGCAACGCCGTCGCCTGTGTGGAAGTGTCCACGGGAAGCTGGCCGGGTTGTGGGTCGGTCAAATCCATGGCTTCTGTTTCGTATCAGGGCATCGCTTTAGCGATGCCGTAAGTCCTTCAAATTGAGGTGCCCCTTTAGGGGCCAAGCAGCGCGAATCGCGTTTTTCACCAAACTCTTAATCCGCCGCGCTAGATGCTCAATAACTGCTTCACAATGGCAATGTCACGGCTGATATCTCGAGACCTGCGGCCCGCCTCAGCCTGCGCCGCTAAAGCTGCGTTCGTTTGTCCGCTGATCTCGAGCGCCTGCGCCAGCAGCAGATAACCCACTGGCGTCGGATCGATCTCGACCGACCGTTCGTAATTCTGCGCCGCCTGCCCGATATCGCCGGCCTTTTGCGCCAACAAACCCAGCGCCCGATAGACCACCGGATCCACCGTCTCCTGGTTTTGCGCAGCTTCGTCCCGAGCGGCTTCAAAATCCTGTCTGGCGTTGTCATATTGTTTCAGCGCCAGGTGCGCATATCCGCTATCGACCAGCGCTGTCTCCACACTGGAGGGACTCTTGCTAAGCTGCAGCACTCGAGCGTAGCCTTCGAGCGCCTCCTGATAATTGCCATGCAGCCGCTGATAGTTTGCGAGATTAAGCGTGGCGCCCGGATCGTCGGGCCGCAAGGCGCGCGCCCGCAGCAGGTGCGGTAACCCTTCCGCGTCCCTGCCCTCCACCAGCAACGCGCTGGCGAGGTTGTCTTCAACCATGTAGTTAGGCCCGGTAACTTCCAGAGTGTGGGTCCAAAGCGTGACGTTGTCGCTCCAGAAACCGGCCTGTCGATGCAGCGCCATCCCCATCGCTAGAAGAAGTGCGGCAGCGACCGCAACCGGAACCGCCATCGGAACCCTCCAACGCTTGATCAGATCCGCCGCGCCCCAAGTGACGATGACGAAGATTCCGAGCAGAGGAATATAGGCGTAGCGATCGGCCATCGCCTGAATGCCAACCTGCACCACTCCGATCATCGGCACCAGCGTTCCCAAAAACCAAAACCACCCCACAAAGTAAGGACGCCGCTCCCGATAAATCACCGCAACACCGCTAACGGCGATGATCGCAATCGCAGACAGCGCCGCCGCCGGAAGACTAATCGAAAGTTGTGGATGGAAATAAAGCGGCGCCAGATCGACCGGCCAGAACGCCTTCCCGACATATTTGACGTAAGCAATCGCGGCATTTCCCAGATGAATCCACAGCGGAAGGTTCACTTCGGCGGCATTCGTTTGCACCTTCATCGTGATCGCCGCGCTCGCAGCCGACATCGCAAACCAAGGCGCTTTCTCCCACACCAACTGCCAGAAAGAAGGACCGTTGTCGGTCGCGGCCACTGTCTCCGACTCCTCTCCAATTCCGTCCGGTGCTGCGACACGTCGCCCGAGGCGACACAACGGCCAGTAATCCAGCAGCAACAGTGCAAACGGAAGCGTAATCACCTGCGGCTTCGTCATCAGTCCCAAAGCATAGGCAAACGTAACTGCCAGATATCGTCCAACGCCGGGCCGTCGCACATACCAACCGTAAGCAGCCAGGGCGACAAGAAAAAACAGCATGCTCAAGACGTTCTTGCGTTCCGAGACCCACGCCACCGACTCCACATTAATCGGATGCAGAGCAAACAACGCTGCCACAATCAAGCTGCGCCAGGCGAACCCCGTAGCGCTCTCCAAAATCAGAAACAAAAGCACCACATTGGTCGCATGGAGAAGCACATTGACGGTATGCGGGCCCTCCGGGTTCAATCCGAAGACCTGGCAATCGAAAGCATGGGAGAGCCAAGTGATGGGGTGCCAATTCGACTGTTCTGAACTGCGAAACGCCCAGCCGATTGTCTTCCACGTAAGCCCGGCGCGAACCTGCAGATTGTCAGTGACGTAAACCTGGTCGTCGTAATTGAGAAACGGAGCGCGAGTAACGGAGTTATAAAGCGCCAGCGTAGCCAGAACCAGCAGCAAACACAAAATCAGCCTGCGTTTTTGCGGGACGTGGAAAATGGCAGACCCCGCCAGGCGCGAATCAGCCTTCTCCTCCGTGGAAATCATGGGTCTCATCGCATCTCAGCTCGTGTTTAAGCGGTGTCAATAGCATGACATGAATGGAACGGCACTTCCGGTTACCGAGGTACCGTCCACGCGCTGCGATCCATGCCTCACGATTCGCCTGATTTTTGGCTGTCGATACGGTTATCGAAACAAAGGTAGGATTACAACTCAGTGCAACTAGCTGGCTGCCGTTTGTTCCGCCGGAGAGGCGGAATGCTTGTGCGTAGCCTTATGCTCGCGCCGAATAGCGAGCAGATCTTTCTGCAGCAGATCAAGAACATTCGACGGAATTTCCGATCCCCACTCATCCATCTCTTTCTCGTCCCAATGGCCGTTAAGCCGCAGGGCCGACTCCGTCAAATCCTCGGGAAACGCCTGCCGGTAATTTCCTTCGCGCATCAGCACATCGCCGAACTGGCGTCCGGTGTGCATTTCGTAGATGCGCCGAGTCGAACTGCCGCCATTGTTAGTAAACACCAGCAGCACTTCGCCTTCTTCCGCATAATCGGGACGATAAAACCACGCCTGCGGCGCATCCGCCTTAGGTCGCGCGCGTTTTCGCCCCGTCACCGTCACCACTTCCTGCTCCGGCTTCACTTCCTTCGCGGGATCGTAATAAATCACTCGCGAACACGATTCGCAGACCATCACCTTCTCGCCGTTGCGCACTTCGTTGTAGGTCTGCGGCCGCAGCATCACCTGGCAGCCCATGCATTTCTGTTCGCGCACTTCCGCCAGCCCACTGCCGCGGAACTTCGCCACCCGCTCATACTGCCGTAGCGTATCCTCGGAAATCCCCTGCCGCAGCGCATCCCGCTTGGCATTCCACTCCGTGAGCTTCTGCTGATCTTCGGCGGTAACTTTTCGCGCGTCTTCTTTTTCTTTTTCGATTTCCGCGCTCTCGGCCTTGAGCTCGGCCTCCGCCGCCTTTACATCCTTTTCCCGCGCGTCGACGTTGACCATCACCTCCAGGATGCGGTCCTCGTTCAGCCGAATCTCCTGCTCGGCAAACTGGATCTCGCGCAGCAGAGCTTTATATTGGTCGTTGGTTTTTACGTCGAGAGATTGGTCGCGATACTTCGAAATCTTGCCTTGCAGGTCTTTGATATTGGCTTCGAACTTCTTGCGGTTGGCTTCATCGCTCTTGGCGGCAGTTCGAACTTTTTCCAGGTGGGCTTTGGTCCCCGCCAGCTTTTGTTCGATCACCGCCACGCGTTTCGGCAGCGCCGCGACTTCGTCCCGCAGTCTGCGGATTTCCTTATCCGCCCCCTGCAGCTCCAGCAATTTTTCGATATCAGGAAGCATCGGCCCCAAGCGTCACAATAAAGATTCTAACATGCGCGGGGACGCGGCTCCGCCTGTGCGAGGGTGCCCCATACATTCGCGTTTTTGCGAATGCGTGGGTGCGTGCATCCCCCCACTCCGCCCGGTTTGTGGTAGCCTGCGGAGTTTGGTTCGCCAACGACCGAATCGCACGGAGGCTATCTTTGAATTTGCAGCCGCTTAATTCCACACTAGTGTTTTCGCGTTTCCTGCTAGTCATCCTCGCCGTAGTCACTCCCGCACTGTGCCAGGACACAGCCAAAGACAAAGCCGACAAAGTCATAGTCGAGCGCGTCGCCGACACCGCCTTCGTTCAACTCCGCGCCCCCAGTTTCCAGTCGCTGACGCCCCGCCAGCAGGCACTAGCCTACTGGCTAACCCAGGCGTCCATCGCCATCGACCCCATCTTCTACGATCAGCTCTCCGCCTACGGTCTACGCCAAAAGCGTCTGCTCGAAGAAATCATGGCGCACTCCGACGGAATCGATCCCGTAGCCCGCCTCAGAGTCAGCGAGTTCGCCAAGCTCTTCTGGGCGAATCGCGGTAACCACAACGAGCTGACCTCGCAAAAATTCCTGCCCGGATGCACTTTCGAAGAACTCCGTCGCGCCGCCATGTCCGCGCAACATAACGGAGGCTTTCAAACCCCCTACGCCGATCTGCCGCCGCTAAAAACTGCCCTCGATCTCAAGCACGAAATCGACGACCTGCGAGTTTCATTGTTCGACGCCACCTTCGAGCCCATGACCGTAGCCAAGAGTCCGGTGGGCGGAAAAGACACGATCCAGGCCAGCTCCAACACCTTTTATCCCGGCTTGAGCCTCGAAGACCTAAAGGGCTTTCAGGAAAAATATCCTCTGAACTCGCGCGTGGTCAAAGGCGCCGACGGCAAGCTCACCGAACTCGTCTACCGCGCCGGAACGCCCGACGGCAAAGTCCCTCCCGGCGTCTACGCCACGTTTCTAAAGCGAGCCAACGACTGCTTCCAGAAAGCGCGAGCCTATGCCGAGCCCGAGCAAGCCGCAGCCATTGACCATCTCATCCGCTACTACCAGACCGGCGATTACGCGGAATGGCTAGCCTTCGGTACCGCTTGGGTGCAGAACGACGCCACCGTTGACTTCGACAATGGATTCATCGAGGTCTATCGCGACGCCCGCGGCGCCAAAGGAAGCTCGCAGAGTTTAGTCACCATCACCGACAAGCCCGTCACCACCACCATGAAAAAACTAGCTGAAAATGCCGGCTATTTTGAAGAAAAAGCTCCCTGGGACGCAAAATACAAGCGTCAGCAGTTCAAGCTCCCGGTAGTGAAAGCCGTAGAAACCTTGATCGAAACTGGCGATTTCGGCGTGACCACAATTGGCGACAATCTTCCGAACGAAAACGAAATCCACGAAAAATACGGCTCCAAGAATTTTCTATTCATGGGCAGCAAGCGCGCTCTGGAGGAAGCAAGCGGCGAGGCGGCCGAAGCTGAGTTCGCCTCCAATGGCGCAGAGATCGAACGTGCCAAGAAGTATGGCACGGAAGCAAGCGATCTTCTCGTCGCCCTGCACGAAGTCATCGGCCACGGTTCCGGCAAGCTGAGCGATCGCGTCAGTGGCGGCGCTCAACCATTCCTGAAAGAATATTTTTCCACGCTCGAAGAAGGACGCGCCGACTTGATGGCGCTCTGGAACGTGTGGGATCCCAAGCTGAAAGAGCTCGGCCTCATCTCCAACCAGGACGAAGTGGCGAAGGCGATGTACGACAACGCGGCCTTGGTCGCCTTGTCGCAACTGCGCCGCATTCCGCACGGCGACACGATTGAAGAAGACCACGAGCGCGACCGCCAGCTGATCGCGCACTACATCGCCGACCGAGTTCCCGGTTCGATCGAGCAATTCACGCGCGATGGCAAGACCTACGTTCGTGTCGTCGACTATCAAAAAATGCGTCAGGGCGTAGGCATGTTGTTAGCCGAGCTAATGCGCATCAAAGCCGAAGGCGATTACGAAGCCATCAAGGCGCTGGTCGACAAATATGCAGTTCACTTCGATCCCGCGCTCCGCGACCAGGTGTTGGAGCGTTATAAGAAGCTAAACCTACCCCCTTATTTCGCCGGAATAAACGCGCACCTGACCGCCAGCTTTGCCAAGAAAGGAGAAGTAAAGAAAGTCGAGATTCATTATTGGGACGACCCCGTAGCGCAGTATTTGGATTACGGCGCAATGTACGACGAAGGCCTCCGCCACGAATCGAAGGAGTGAAGCAACCGCACCGAGGTAGCGCCGGCGTCCCGCCGGCCAATGGCCGCTTGGGTCCAGCGTTTCCCCTGTGGGGGGAACGCCAAAGACGTGGCATTAACAACGCAGCATTGTTAAGCAGGCGAAACCAAAGGCCAAGGCGCGAACTTTCGTAATCTGCCCTGTTACCCCCGCCTGATGTAAAATTGATTAAGAATGCCCGCCACATCCACTGCGCATAAACGACAACGGGGCTCGCGCGTCAAGCTCGGCGGCTCCATCCTAGCCCTGGTTTTGCTCGAAAACGGCCGTCAGATCCGTGGCCGCATGAGTCAACTCTCCGTCAACGGCGGACTACTCTCGGTCGATAATCCGCTCGACGAAAGCATCCGCGTGACAGTGCTGTTCCACCTCGGCACCACCAGCATCCGCTGCCGCGCGCAAATGATGTTTCCCATGTGGGCGACCCAAGGATGCCTTCAACCTTTTCGTTTTTTGGATTTGCCCGAGGCCGACCACGTCAGTCTGAACCGCGAATTGGAAGGCCTGGTGCGCACCGGCGCGACTCAGGAAAAAGAAGAAGAACAAGAAGAGGAAAAGGCGGAAGAGCAGGAAAAAGCGCCCGAATAGGCGTTCACTTTCCAGCCGCGGCCAGAATCTGCTCCAGCGAATATCGCTGTAACTCCCCAATCCGTTCAATCGTGATATCAGGCTTGGAATATTCCGCCACCGACTTCGCATCCAGCGCGTAGTGACCCTGCCGAGGAAACACCGTGGTCACGCGCGCACCCCAATACTTCTTGAGCGCCGCCAGAATACGCACCTTGTCGTCCACCATTACGTAGTGCGTCGCCGGATACTTTGCCTCCGCGTCGTCGAGTTCCTGTTCCTTATGGATGTAGATCAAAACCTGCCCCTCGAAAATCTCGAACAGCCCCGACCGATCCACCTTGCGCGGTTGAAAAACCGCGTCCCCGTCGCTAAGGATCACGGCCCGCCCCAACCGCTGCGCGTACTCGACCGCATCCAGCGACTGCGGAAACAGTCGGTTGGCAAAAGGATAATCGATCAGGAAGTGCGACACGGTCAGCAGCTTCGGATCCCGCGGCCGTTCGCTCCGATAACGCTGCAACGCGCCCAGATAGTCAGCGTACCCAAGTTCCGAGCGCAACTGCTCGAAGATTTCCCAATAGCGCCCGGCGCACGACTCGCCCACTCGATTCGTGAGGTACCGCTTGAGATCGTCCGCCACGCGATCATTGTCGAGCAGAGTATTATCCACGTCGAAAAAAAACACAGTACTCGGTTGGGCACCGGCGCGCTTCACACGATCTCCAGAATGATCTCCAAAACCGATGATCTTCGAAGATGATCGTCGAAATCGAAGAATTGGAATTGAAAACGAAATCTAAAACGAACGAAAGCGTGGCCCTATCATGCCAGAAATCACAGCCCGAGTCACAGCTCGCAGTTCCCAGCCGAGTTTTCCACAGGGGGCTTGTACAATCCCTGCTCTTGTTGTACAAAGGCGTCGACGAACTGATGAAACTATCCGAGTCAGAAGACTGTGACTCTGCCTCACAATCTGGGCGAATACGTTTTTCGCCCCTTCCAGGAGCCGTTCTTCGTGGACCACATCGACCCAGCCGTCGTCAGTCGCTTCGACACACGCTCCAGTCGGCCTTGTGAATTCTGCCGGGAGCTCGACCCGCAATTTCCCCAACGCCGGCCGCTCGACCAGATGGTAGCCGCGAGCCGCAAAGCCAATGCTTCCGCCCATTTGACGGAGGACGGCTACGTCCGCCACCGCATGCTGGAGCTGCGCCGCATCGCTGCCCGAGCACCACTGAGTGCGGCATAGAAGAAAGAAGAAGAAAGCAATCTTCGCCCCCGGCAGCACTCCGGGCTGAGCGAGAAACATTTTTCGCGCAACCTTCGCCCTAGCCCGCAGTTCTAAGCAGTTAGGCCCAAAGTTGGTGTACCCTATCCGAGGGAGAGTTCCCATGCTGGTCAGTATGCGATCCCATTTCCTGCTTTCTTTGGTAGTGGCATTTTTCCTCGTCGCTGGGTTGCCGGTTCAGGCTCAGCTCAACGGCGTGCCTCCGTCGGTTACATCTATGGGTTTCGGCGGCCGCGCCATTAATGGCGTCCCGCCGTCGGTCACCTCGATTGGTTTCGGAAACAACTGGCCCGTTTGGGGAAACTGCTGTGCCAACTTCCTCTCGCCGGCAAACCCGAATCCACCGCGGACCTCCGGACGACACCACCGCCGCCACCGCGATGACGGCTCTCTAGTGGTCGGCGTCATGGAACCGGCCTACATTCCCTACGCCCCGCAACCCGACGACGAATCTCTTGACGCCGATGCCAGCCAGCCTCCCATGATGCCTCCTGCTATCCAGCAGCCGACGGGTCGCGATTCGCAGGCTGACGTCCAAGCCGAAGAGCCAGTATCCGCGCAGCCTTCAACAGTCCTCGTTTTCAAGGACGGCCACCAATCCGATGTGCTCAACTACGCCATCGTCGGCGATACGTTGTTTGACTTCGCCGAGGGCCGCACCCGCAAGATCCTGCTCGCCGACCTCGATCTAAAAGCCACGCAAAAAGCCAACGACGACCGTGGCGTAGACTTCCAGATTCCGCCCGCCCCGATCGGCCAGTAAATTCTTTAGCCCAAGTTCTTAAACACAGGGGACGCAGAGGGAATCAGCCTTTGCCCTGTTCCCCAGAGCCCGCCCTGAGCGCAGTCGAAGGGCTCCCTGTGGTAACCGCTCTCTCATTTCCCGCTTGACAGCCCTGTCCCGCGCAATGGATACTTATGCATTAGAGTGCATTTTTATTCATGTCGAAAACAGCGCGCCACAAAGCGATTCTCGACCTGCTCGACCAAGGCCCTGTCGAAAGCCAGGACTCGCTCCAGCACCGTCTGGAACGCAAGGGTTTCGACGTGGGCCAGGCGACGCTCTCGCGCGACATCCACGAGCTGAAGCTGGTCAAAGGCCGCGACGGTTATCGCCGGGCCGACGAAAGCGCGGGCGCGGAAAGCGTTTTGCCCTCGGTGATGCATCTGGTGCACCAGTTCGTGGTCGAAATCCGCGAGGCCCAGAACCTGCTGGTGGTGAAGACCACCGTAGGCAGCGCCCAGCCCGTGGCCGCCGCCCTAGACGCCTCGCACTGGCCTGAGGTTGTCGGCACCATCGCCGGCGACGATACCGTGCTGGTGATTGCCACCGATCCCAAGAAAGCGCATGCGCTCGCGCGACGTATTCGCGAGCTGTCGTAGAAAACAGGTGTCCGGTCTTGGTTTTCCTGAGACCTGACACCTAGCACCTGACACCTGAAATGGAGTGTTGACGAAACAATGAGAACTGACACCATGGCACCGACGAACCTGTCAGCGAGAACAACGAACCTGTCAAAGCTAATTCCGCCCAACCTGCTGCCCGAGTCCATCGCCCCGCGCGATCTGGTTTCCATCCACGACCTGTCTCCCGCCGAAGTGCTCTCGCTTTTCAATCTCACTGCCGTGCTCAAGCAGCGTCCAGCGGACTTCCGCAGTGCTCTCGCCGGCAAGCAGATGGTCATGTTCTTCGAGAAGCCCTCCCTGCGCACGCGTATCACTTTCGAAGCCGGCATGGACAGCTTGGGCGGCAGCACTTTCTTCGTCGACCAAACCGCCAGCCGCCTCAACGCTCGCGAATCCCTCTACGACATCGCGCACAATCTCGAACGCTGGATCGATCTGATTGTCTTGCGTACTTTTAGCCATTCTGTAGTCGAAGAGATGGCCACCTACGCGAGCGTTCCAGTCATCAACGCCCTCAGCGAACTCGAGCATCCCTGCCAGGCGCTGGCCGACTTCTTCACCCTGCAGGAACATTTCGGCGATCTCAAGAAAATTCATTTCGCTTACGTGGGCGATGGCAACAACATGGCGCACTCGCTGCTGCTGGCGGGCGCTTCGGTAGGCGCGAAAGTTTCCATTGCGACGCCGGAACGCTACGCCCTCAATCCCGTAATCGTGACTATGGCCAAGGCGATCGCAGCAGAAACCAAGGCTTCGCTCCGCATCCTGACCGACCCGCGCAAAGCCGTTGCCGGAGCCGATGCCGTCTACACCGACGCCTGGGCC
The DNA here is from genome assembly GCA_963785265.1 of uncultured Acidobacteriaceae bacterium. GTDB lineage: Bacteria > Acidobacteriota > Terriglobia > Terriglobales > Acidobacteriaceae > Acidiflorens. The sequence continues at coordinate 271,688 of CAWAUN010000004.1, forward strand.
AGCATGGGTCACGAACAGGAAGCCGAAGAGCGCACCGCCATCTTCACTCCCTTCCAGGTGAATGCCGCGCTCATGCAGTTAGCCAAGCCCACTGCGCTCTTTATGCACTGCCTGCCCGCGCATCGTGGCCAGGAAGTCACCGACCAGGTCATCGACTCGGTCAACTCCGTCGTTTTCGATCAGGCGGAAAACCGTCTCCACATTCAGAAAGCTATACTCGTATGGCTATTAGGCGGCGCAGTGGGCCGCTTCCAAACTGGTCTCCAAGGGAGGAGCGCACATGCCTAAACCAGACGTGCTGAAAAAAGAAAAAATTGTTCTCGCCTACTCCGGCGGTCTCGACACTTCCATCATCATTCCGTGGCTCAAGGAGAACTACGCCTACGAAGTGATCGCCATGGTCGCCGACGTCGGCCAGGGAGACGACGTCGAGGCCGTAGTCAACAAGGCCTACAAAACCGGAGCCAGCAAGGTAGTTGTCGAAGATCTGCGCGAAGAGTTCCTGACCGGCTACGTCTGGCCCGCGCTGAAGGCGGGAGCGGTCTACGAAAATAAGTATCTGCTCGGCACTTCGCTAGCTCGTCCCGTGATCGCAAAACATCAGGTCGAAGTCGCGTTGCGAGAAGGAGCCTCCGCCGTCAGCCACGGATGCACCGGCAAAGGCAACGACCAGGTTCGCTTCGAGATGGCCTATCAGGCGCTCGCTCCCGAGTTGAAAGTCGTGGCTCCGTGGCGTGAGTGGGATCTGAAATCGCGCGAAGATTGTCTCGACTACGCCGAGAAGCGCGGCATACCCGTAGCCGCCAGCCGAGCAAAGATTCACAGCCGCGATCGCAATCTCTGGCACCTGAGCCATGAAGGCGGAGAGCTAGAAGACGCTGCCAACGCCCCGTTTGCCGATACCTGGCAAATGACGAAGTCGCCGCAAGAGGCTCCCAACCAGGAAGAGCAGGTTGAAATCGGATTTGAAAAAGGCGTGCCCGTCTCGGTAGACGGCCAAGCTCTCGATCCCGTTTCGCTAGTCGAACTGCTGAACGAAATCGGCGGACGCAACGCCGTAGGCCGCATCGATCTCGTCGAAAACCGTTTCGTAGGCATCAAGTCGCGAGGCTGCTATGAAACTCCCGGAGGCACGCTGTTGCTGACCGCCCACGGCGAACTGGAAGCCCTGTGCCTCGATCGCGACCTGTTGCACTTTAAGCAGCACGTAGCGCTCAAGTATGCCGAACAGGTTTATTTTGGCCTGTGGTTCACGCCGCTGCGCGAGGCTCTCGACGCCTTCGTAGAAACTACGCAACAGAATGTGACCGGCACGGTCACGCTGTCGCTCTACAAAGGCAACATCAGCATCGTCAGCCGCAAATCGGAGTACTCGCTCTACCGCACCGACCTCTCGTCCTTCACCATGGGAGCAAGCTATGATCAGAAAGACGCGGAAGGATTCATCCGCATCCTGGGCCTGCCCTCGCGTTGCCGCGCCCAAACGCAGGTGAAGGCAAAAGTAGAGGTCGCACAATAGAGATCGTGCAATGATGTGAGGTTGTTAAGGTGCATTGCGTAACTTAGCCGCGTTGCATAAATTGTCGTCTCAAAAATAAAAATTGTCATTTAGAAATTGGATTGTCATCTACAAATAAAATTGTCATCCTGAGCGTAGCGAAGGACCTGCTTTTCGCTCCGCCACGGTCGCCGATGTGCGCCCCTGAGGTCGAACAATGAAGATGTGGTCCGGCCGCTTCCGGCAGCCGCTCGACCCCGAATTTGAAAAATGGCAGCGCTCGTTTCCCTACGATCAACGGCTGCTGCCCTTCGAACTAGCCGCCAGCCGCGCCCACGCCAACGCTCTCGAACACGCGGGAGTCCTTTCTTCCGAAGAGCTTTCTGAAATCATAAAGGGCTTGGAAGAGATCGCCGACCGCGCCGAATCCCCGGAATTTCTGAACGATCCCGAAGCCGAAGACGTTCACCACTTCGTAGAAAAGCAACTCGCCGCCCTGATCGGCGCCACCGGCTACAAGCTGCATACGGGCCGCAGCCGCAACGAACAGATTGCCACTGACCTGCGCCTCTTCGTGCGTAAGAGCATCGATTCCCTGCAAACTCTGATCGCCGATTGGGTCGAGGCGTTGCTGGCTCGAGCCGATGCCGCGGGCAATGCGGCCATGCCCGCATACACGCACCTGCAACCAGCGGAACCCGTTCTGGTAGCGCATTGGCTGTTGGCGTATGTAGAAATGTTTCTGCGCGATGCGTCGCGCCTAGCCGACTGCCGCAAGCGTGCGAATCTTTGTCCGCTGGGATCGGGAGCCGTTGCAGGAGCCACGCTCACCATCAATCGTCAAGCGATGGCAGCAGAACTCGGTTTCGATGGCCCGACGGCCAACAGCATCGATGCCACCAGCGACCGTGACTTCGCCATCGAGTTCGTCGACGCGCTCTCGATGCTCGCTCTCCACCTCAGCCGCTGGGCCGAAGAGATGATCCTGTTCTCGACCTCCGCCTACGGATTCGTCGAATTGCCTGAGCCTTATTCCACCGGCAGCAGCGCCATGCCGCAGAAGAAGAATCCCGACTTGCTGGAACTGGTACGCGGCAAAGCCGCCCGCGTCATGGGATGCGCCACCACGCTGCAAACTTTGCTGAAAGGATTGCCCCTCGCCTACAACAAAGACTTGCAGGAAACGCAGGAGCCGTTGTTCAACGCGTCCGATACGGTAGTCGCCATGTTGCCGCTGGTGACGGGATTCATGAACACGGTTGAATTCAACGAAGCCAAGATGAATCAGGCGGCAAGTTCGGGCTTTATGAACGCGTGGGCCGCAGCCGCATGTCTAGTCGGGCGCGGAGTGCCCTCGCGCCTGGCTCATGAGGCAGTCGGCAAGGCCGTTGCCCTGGCCGTAGAGCGCGGATGCGATCTACAAAGACTTTCTCTCGCAGACCTGCAAGCGATTCACCCGAGCTTTGACGCGGGCTTCCACTCCTGCCTCGGACTCACCGAGGTGCTCACGCTACACGATGTTCCCGGCGGCACCGCGCCCCGCCACGTAAAGCGAGCGCTACAAAATGCCAGGGAACGGGTTACTGCACTGCGCTCGCAAGAGCCCTTGACCACGCCCTAGACGGTCATCCTCAGACGGTCATCCTCGGCTGTGACTGGCGCGTTCTTCCGGATCTCCCATGATGATCCAGCGCGGCACTCCGCCAACGATGGCGCCGATCAGCAGCGCTGCCAGGAAGGTGTAGACTCCTTCGATCCAGAGCAACTCGGGCGACAGCCGCGACCACGTCCCGGCGATCAGTGCGGCGAAGGTTGCCAGCCAAAGCGCGGTCGAAACTTCGATGCCGTGCGCCAGCGTGCGCGAACCCAGCCAGCGCAGCAGTCCCGCGACGCCGTAGGCGAAGAGAATGCACGCACCCACGCTCAACAGATGCGGCGCCATCATCCGCGCCAACCCGAGTGCATCTGGGCCGCTCAACCCGAGCGCCATCGCCCATCGTGGACGAAACAAGTATTGCGAGTGCCAGGCCATGCCGAGCACCCACGCGGCCGCTCCGGCTAGCAGCACGGGCAGATGCACGACCCTTCGGGTCCGCCATGAAGCGTGGTCCACCACAGCCGCAGGCTTGGCCGCGACCGCATCGGGAACGCACTCCTGCCCGCAATCGGCGCGTTCCGGCCAGCGCGTGCAATCGGCCAGCTGCAGTTTCGGAGGCCCGCTCAAGCTGCTCCACGCAGCCCGCAACGCATTAAACCGCACCGACACCGGCGCATGCGTCTCCGGACAATTCACCGTCCGGCCGTCGCGATAGATGCGATAAGTCTGTTCCGCCCAAACTGCGGGCAGCAGCAGAATCAGGCAAATCCCAACCAGAAAGAGGAAACAAGCGAAGAGCAACAGCATGTCATGCCTCCTTTCCCGGCACGAAGGATTCGTACCAGGCGGAAGGCGCTACCAGAGGGATGGTAGCGATCTCACCGCTAGTTTAGCCGCCGCGCGACCGCCGCGCAGTGAGCAGGATCACCGTACTGCGTGAGCCGTCAGCGGTCGGCGCTAAGAGGCTCCTCCACGTGTCATGCTGCGCCCGAACAAACGTATGCTTTGCGACTTTAGAACAGGAGGGGAATCAGTCTGCGAGTGCGCCGTCGATAGTCTTCAAACTCCCCGCCGAAGTGTCCGTCGAGCAGCCGCTCTTCTTTTCGGATGCGATCAAAAACAAACACCGCCGACAAAATGAAGATCGGCAACGCAAGAGAGCTGGCAAATATCAGCGCGATCCCGGTTGGGGCAAGCAACAGGCTCAGGTAAAGCGGATGGCGGATGCGAGCATAAACTCCGTGCTGCACCAGCCGATGGTTCGGTTGCAGGGTTACGTAAGCGCTGAAATGTGTACCCAACGCCTTAAGCGCGAGTAGGCGAACGGCAACTCCAAGGGTGAAGAGCAACAGGCCAAGGTAGCGCCACTGGTCGTGTTGCAGCCTCAGAATCCCTCTGCGGTCCGCAAAAGGCAAAAACCACAGCAACGCAAACGACAAAAGCAGTAGAGCTCCCAGTTGCGCACCCTGGTTGCGCACTGGCGTTGTGCCACGCCGGAGCGGGTGAGAATCCACCTTCCAAATTACAGCGACCAGCGCCGCGACCAGCGTAACGCCAACCATGGCGGCTCGTGCCGGATTGGAAAAGAAATGCGGCGCGTCATCGAACCCCCAGCCAGCCAAAATCATCAGAAGGACGGGTAGGATCTGAGCGCCGAGATTGAGAACTGGTCTATCCATTTCGAAGCCGACAGCGGCACGATGACGGCGCCGCAAGGCTGTCTTACAATTATGAAAAGGGATTCTAAATGCAAGAATCGAGGCCAGTGCGAAGCGGTTTATTTCCGATTCCACAAAGCTGTTTGACGGCGCTCCTGACTCTTCCCGTCCGCTTACTGGCTCTACCCGTGGCTTGGATCATCTTGCATTGCAAGCGATCGGCGCAATAGCGCCATCGGATAAGGAAAAGGCCAAATCGTCGAGAATTCTCCGCCGAGCCTTCGTTGACCCACAGAGCATCTAACCCAAAGACCTTATTAACATTAACGGAGCCTTGCCCTGATTCTTACCCGAGTTCTTTTCTTCGCGTTGTTTCTCTTAGCCATGTACGCCGTCCAGCGCTTCTGGTTTCTGCGGACATGGTCGTGGATTGGCTCGCTCTCCAACGGCAACTGGCGTTTCGCCCTTCATGCCGGGCTGATCGCGCTGGCCGCTGCTCTGCTGGCCACGCTGCTCGACCCGCTGCTAGGCCATGGAATCTCGCGCCTCAGCCTGGGCAGTTTCAACTTCGGCAAATCGTTCACCACGTTTGCTCGCTTGTGGTTGGTGGCTTCCTTCTTTGGATTCCTGGCGATTGAATCAGTAGGAGCGATCGAGTGGATCACGAACGCCGCCGCCCGCCTGCGTCCCGGAGCGGCAGCCGGTGATTTCAGTCCCGCGCGTCGAACCTTCTTTCAGTACGCCGCCGTGCTCGCTGGAGGCTTTCCGTTCCTGGCCGCGACTTACGGATTTGCCGCGGGCCGCTTGCGCTACGAGATCGAGCGCGTCGATGTGCCGGTGGCCAATCTCCCTCCGGAACTGGACGGCCTGCGCATAGCGCAGTTGAGCGACATCCATATTGGCGACTACATGCCTCCGCATGAAATTGCTCGCGCCGTCGACATGGCGAACTCGCTCGACCCCGACATCTCTTTTGTTACGGGAGATTTCGTCAGCGGCGAAGGCGATCCGCTGGATACCTGCATTACCGAGTTGAGCCGGTTGCGCGCACCGCTGGGCGTTTGGGGATGCAATGGCAATCACGAAATTTATGCGGGTGTGGAAGATGAAGCGGAACGCCTGTTCCGCGAAAAGGGAATGCGGTTGCTGCGCGCCCGAAGCGAAGTCATCGAGCACAACGGCGGCCGCTTCAATTTGCTGGGCGTCGATTACCAGCGTGACCACATGACGAGCGGCGAGCGCACCGGCCCGATGCTGCAGGAGATCGAACCCCTGATCCGCCGTGACATGCCGAATGTTCTGTTGTCACACAATCCGAATTCATTTCACCGCGCAGCGGAGTTAGGAATTGAGTTGAGCCTAGCCGGGCACACGCATGGCGGACAGGTAAAAGTTGAAATCGTGGATCACAGCGTCAGCCCGGCGCGGCTGATTTCGCCCTTCGTCGCAGGGCTTTATCGTCTGCCAATGTCAATTCCAACGAACGGGCACGGCGCCGCCGTGCCCCGGACCAACGGATCGCAGAAGGCCGCGCTCTACGTGAATCGCGGCCTCGGCACATTTGGCTTTCCCGTACGCATTGGAGTGCCTCCAGAGATCACCTTGCTGACGCTGCGCAGAGCCTAAAAGCAGAGCCTGAAAAGCCAATGGCCGACACCCCCTGCTCGAGCCTAAACGTGGTATAATTCTCAAGTAAAGCCACCCAGATAAGCACCTGTAAATGCAAGAGCTTAGCGGCATTTCAGGAGAGAGCAGCCGTGGCGTCGCCCCGCTCGGTAGACGAGGGCGTCTGCCCCGACGTTAGGGCTGGAAACGGCTCGCTTTTACTGAGAGCTGACAACTGAGAGCTGAGAGCTAATTTCATGGCTGACGATCCCCAAAATCCTGAACTTCCTTTAACTCCTCCGCCGGGCGGCGACGGTCCCACCGGTCCGGGCGCCCTCAACCTGCAGCCCGTCAACATTGAAGAGGAGATGAAGCGGTCGTATCTCGACTATTCCTTGTCGGTGATTATCGGCCGCGCGCTGCCCGACGTTCGCGACGGATTGAAGCCGGTGCATCGCCGCATTCTTTACACCATGCAGCAGATGGGCCTTCGCCCCGGCGGCGCGACCCGCAAGTGCGCTCGTATCGTCGGCGAAGTGATGGGCAAGTACCATCCGCATGGAAACCTTGCCGTGTACGACGCCTTGGTGCGGCTGGCGCAGCCGTTTGCCATGCGCGCTCCGCTGGTCGATGGCCAGGGAAATTTTGGCTCAGTCGATGGCGATCCTCCGGCGGCCGACCGTTACACCGAAGCGCGTTTGACGCGAGTATCGACCGCGCTGCTCGAAGACCTCGACAAAGAAGCGGTAGATTTCTATCCGAACTACGATGGCACGGAAACGCAGCCCGCGGTTTTACCGGCGCGTTATCCCAACTTGCTGGTCAACGGCTCCGACGGAATCGCCGTCGGCATGGCGACGAAAATTCCGCCGCACAATCTAGCCGAGATCGTCGATGCCACCATCACGCTGGTGAATAATCCCGCCGCGCAGTTGCCGGAAATTCTGAAATTCGTCCAAGGACCGGACTTCCCGACCGCGGCCATCATTCACGGCCGGGCTGGAATCTTCGAGGCGTACCGCACCGGCCGCGGCCGTTTCATGATGCGCGCACGCGCCGCCATCGAGAACGTCACCAAAGACAAGCAGGCGATCATCGTCACCGAGATTCCTTATCAGGTAAATAAGGCTAGGCTGATCGAGCGCATGGCCGATCTGGTTAATGAGAAGACGATCGAAGACATCTCCGACATCCGCGACGAGAGCGATCGCGACGGCATGCGCATCGTGATCGAACTGAAGCGCGGAGCCGAACCGCAGATCGTGCTCAATCAACTCTTCAAGCACACGTCCATGCAAGAAGGCTTCAGCATGATTCTGCTGGCCGTGGTCAACGGACAGCCCAAGGAAATGGGCCTGATCCAGGCGATCAAACACTTCATCGACCATCGCGTCGATGTGGTGCGACGGCGAACTTCGTTTTTGCTCAACAAAGCGCGCGATCGCGAGCACATCTTGGAAGGCTACCTCACCGCGCTCGATCACCTCGATAATGTGATCGTGATTATTCGAGGCAGCGCCAACCGCGCCGACGCGAGAGAGAATTTGGTCGCATATTTCGGCGGCAAGAAAATCGACATCAACACCACAGGCCGCGCTCCGAAGCCTGATGCTGAGAAGCCATTCACTTCGAAGCAGGCTGACGCCATCCTCGAACTGCAACTGCACCGCCTGACCAAGCTCTCGATCGACGAAATTGCGAACGAGTTGAAGTCGGTGCGCGAAGCCATTGCCGAGTACGAATCGATTCTTGCGTCCGAGGCCAAGCTGCGCAAAGTAATCATCAAGGAACTGGAAGATGTCAAAAAGCTCTACGGCGATGCGCGCCGGACGGTAATCGAAGACGAAGCCGCGGAAATCATGCTGGAGGACCTGATCGCCGACGAGCAGGTTGCGGTTACGGTCAGCCATTCCGGCTACATGAAGCGCACTCCGATTTCGACCTACCGCATGCAGCGTCGCGGCGGCACCGGACGCACCGGCATGAAGACGCGCGACGAGGATTTCGTCGAGCACCTCTTCATCGCCTCGACCCACGCCTACATTCTGATCTTCACCAACACGGGACGCGTCTACTGGCTCAAGGTATATGAGATTCCCGACATCGCCGCTGCCGGTAAGGGCAAGCACGTCGGCAATCTAGTCGGCCTGCAGCCGGGAGAAACGGTGCGCACCATGCTCGCCGTCCGCGATCTGGAAGAAGAAAATCGCTACGTCTTCTTCGCCACCCACAACGGCACCGTGAAAAAAAGCGCGGTGAAAGATTTCTGCCACGTAATGCAGCGCGGCATTATCGCCATCAATATCGAAGAGGGAGACGAACTGGTAGCGGCCTCGCTCACCGATGCCAACCAGATCGTTTTCCTAGCCTCGCACGACGGCCAAGCGATTCGCTTCGACGAAAACGATGTCCGCCCCATGGGACGCAACGCCACTGGCGTGCGCGGCATGAATCTCGCCGAGAAAGATTACATCGTCGGCATGGCGACCACGCTAAAACCCGAGGTTCAGGCGGTGGCGAAAGAAGGAGAAGTTGCTCCCGAAGTAGCCGACCTGGTGCCGGAAAAGGGCTCGCTCATTCTTTCAGTCACCGAGAACGGCTACGGCAAGCGCACTCCCGCCGACGAGTATCGCCTCACCAACCGCGGCGGCAAAGGCGTGATCAACGTCAAGACCACGGCCCGCAACGGCAAAGTCGTCAGCATCTCGCAGGTAACGGAGAAATCCGAAGTAATGCTGATCAGCCAATACGGCAAGATCATCCGCATCGAATCAAAGTTCATCCGCGAGTCGGGCCGCTCGGCGCAGGGAGTGCGTCTGCTCAATGTTGAGCCTGGAGACCGCGTAGCGGCGGCAGTGGTGATTCCTCCGGAAGAGCCGAATGGGAATGGGACGCTGATTCAATAATCAGTCGTTTTCTAATTTTGGCCATTGAGGCCGAAACGCGATCAGACGGTCGATGGTGCGGGCCAGACTCGTGGCGTGTTCTTTTGCGGTGTTTGGGTCCCAGTGCTGGTGAACAAATGCCGACAGACGCGAATTGTAGTTGGGGCCGACCTTTCTAGTACTGTCAGCAGGTGGGCAAATATCCTCCCGGAGCTCTCTTCGCCTTGCTCTCCGAGCTAACTGGATCAACTCCCGCTTAGGGTCGGGAAGAGCCTCAACGTCATCGGGAATCAGAGCGGAACGGATCCCTAGGAAACTTGCGAAGTTCTCTTTGTCAGCGAGGACCCAGGCTTCAGCTTCCGGCACGGCAACCCGGACTAGCAGGTTGTGGTGTTTGGGTCGCTGCAGCCAGTCCGCGATGAGCGCTGGTGGACACTCGTAGATGTCAAGGTCTGTTCCGATCAGGAAAGGTATGCCCTTTGCCGCGTTGTTGAAACCGTTTATCGTTTGCCTGAGATATCCGTAGCCGCCGCGATTGTAGATCGTACGAGTCGCAAAGGCAGTGGGTATGGCCCTGAGGATTTTTGCGAACAACGACTCTGTCAGGGCGTCCTCGACGGCAAGGTTTAGTGGGATCGGGGATGTCATTCAAAGAGATCCAGTTGCGCCACGGAGGGTGGGACTGTTCTCGGAAGAGCTGCATCGGCAATCGTGAGCCCGCCCTCCAGGAGATCTTTCACCTCTTGGATCGACGACGCGAGTTCCACCTTCGTACCATCCGCGCTTGGTGTAAGAAGAAGGACCTCCTCGCCGCCAATTCCGCGATCCGATAAAAGATCGGGGCTGTGTGTGCTGATGATGGTTTGCCGTCTCTTTTGCCGCTGAATCCGATACATGAGCCCCGGCAACTTTCGGACGATGCCAGCATTCAGGGAAAGCTCTGGCTCCTCCAATAGCAACAAGGAATCCCCGTCCAGCAGAGACCACAGTAACCCAAGCAGCCGAAGGGTTCCATCGGAGAATTGGTCTTCGCGCTGTTTCGCTCCCTGAGGCCGCCAGTGTTCGTAGATCGCCTCCAGGTGAGGAATCCCGGTCTCATCCTTTACATCCTTCAATTCCTTCAATTGTGGCACGGCAATGCGTAGGGCGGCTTCAATTCTCGTAAGCCGCGCTTTTCTCGTCGACGCCGGAGTTCTGGCCACTTTCTCAAGAAAGCTCTTGCCAAAAGGGTCGCCGGGAACGCCCGGCCCAGAAAACGCTTCTGGATGGCGAAGCAATTGTGGGACTAGGTGCAGATAACTGGTCGATTCAAAGAAGCGCACAACGTCCCTAAACTCGGCATTGGCATTGATTTGTTCGAGGTGCGTTTGCGTCAACCTCAAGGGGTCGCGCTTGTCCTCGGCGTCCGGACGCGTCAGAATCGTCTGGTCCCCTTTCATCACTTTTTCATAAGACAACAAAGGTTGACGGTACCCGCGCGCCTCTTGCCTTATGCCGATGGCGTATGACCAGAGAGTTCCGTTATCGGATGCCTGGACCTCAATTTCAACGTCCGGGTATCTCCTCGCGGCTAGGCAGCGTAGCTTCGAGATGCCACCGCGCTCATTCACAGCATTTTGAAGGCCACCGCCTTTCTTCGCGATGTCCCGCAGAAACGCGAAGACATCCAGAAGGTTCGATTTACCTGAGGCGTTCGGTCCGGCAACGAAGACGCGCTGGGCCAGTTCAATATTGACCGCGCGGAAGTTACGCCAGTTTTGCAGGACAAGCTTCGTGACAAGCATTGGGAACCCTTTGGTTCTCCATCATACATAGAATGCACCGGGAAAGTGCTGGCCTGTGTGCTTAAACCGCTCGGATATTTTGTGGTAGACAGGCCGAATGGAGATTGTGAAACGCGGTCCGTTAGCAGGCCGCATTACCGCAGTCACTTCTAAATAACCTCGCATTCCGTTACTGTTAACGGTAGTGATACTGTCCCTCCCCATGTGTGCTGGCGCGGTTGCAGACTATTTGTGAGCGAGCGCTAATGCATAGCATCGTGCATGACAACGTGCATAACGTCGACATCGCAAAAACTGAACCGCCCGCGTACCAGGAACTTCTCGACCGGCCGATTCGCGAGCTGGCGCTTAAGCTGGCGGGGTCTCCGGTGGAACGCTTTGTTGAACAGCTTTATCGCGAGCTGGATGCCAAGGGGCTGACGAAGTTTCGTCCGGCTTGTTACTTGACCGACGAGTGGGGATGCCCTTCGGGCGAGCCGATTATCGGGATCCCGTTTTATTTGGCGCATCCGGCGCTGGCGCAGTTGGAGAAAGAAACGCATGACCTCGAAGACGCGAGAGAAATCATGATGTACCTCCGCCATGAAGCGGGACACGCGTTCACCTACGCGTACAAGCTGCACAATACTCCTGACTGGAAAAAGACCTTTGGGCCCTTTCGGCGCCCCTATCGTGACAATTACCGGCCAGCTCCGTTTTCACGCGAATATGTGCGGCATCTGCCGGGGTGGTATGCGCAGAAGCATCCGGATGAAGATTTTGCCGAGACGTTCGCGGTCTGGCTGACGCCTCGCTCGAACTGGCGCAAGCGCTATCGCGGCTGGGGCGCTCTGGCTAAATTGCAATACCTCAACCGGCTGGCCCGGAAGTTGGGGAAGAGTGATCCTCCGCGGCGGCGCGGACAGAGCGATCTTACGGTCGATGAGATGGAGACTACGGTAGCGGATTTCTATCACTTGCAGAAGGCGGCGCGCGAGGAAGTTGCGGTTACAGAACTTACGCCGGATACGGATTTGCGCGATATTTTCCCGGTGTCGAAGCGGCGCAAGGCAGCGCTCGCGGCGCATGAATTTCTCCATCAGCATCGCAAGGCAGTGATTGACAAAGTAGCGCAGTGGACGGGGGCGCAGCGTCCTCTGATCAAGACCTTGATGGACACGATTGAGAAACGCGCCGGGGAACTTGAGCTGCGCGCCGACAAAACGCGCAGCGCGGAGCATCTGGCGGAAGTCACGGCCTATGTCACGGCGCTGGTGATGACTTATGTGACGAAAGGAAAGTTTATACAGCCGTAGAACAGGTGTCGGGTGTCAGGTCTCAGGTGTCAGGAAAGCCGGGCAGGCCGATTTTTGGTTGAAGATTTTCCTGAAACCTGGCACCTGAGACCTGAGACCTTGCGGCAATCGCAAATGATTTCCGAGGAGAGAGCTAGGAGAGAGAATGATCGGATCAAAACTTAAGATCGCGCTGCTCTACGACTTGTGGAATGAAGATCCGGCGGCAGCTACGGAAGAGACGGCGGCAGCGGTGCGCAAGCCTCGCAAGAAAGTGAAGAACGTAAGAAAGGCCAAAACCGATCGCGAGGAAATTTTTGAAGCTCTACAGAAGCTGGGGCACGAGCCATCCTACTTCGAACTCGACGGGCGCCCGCAGTCGCTGCATTCGCTCTCGCGCTGCGATGCCGATCTGCTTTTCAATCTCACCGAGTCTTTCGATGGCGACGATACCAAGGAAATGAATGTGGTCGCTTATGTCGACCTCTTGGGATTGCGCTACACCGGCGCGGGTCCGCACGCGATTATTCTTGCGCAGGACAAGGCGATTGCGAAAAAGATCTTCGCGTTTCATGGCATCAAGACTCCGTTCTTTGCTACCGCCTATCGTGGGCGCATTGAACATGCGCACGACATTTCTTTCCCGCTCATCGTCAAACCGTCCTGGGAGGATGGATCGATCGGCATCGATGCGGGCGCGGTCGTGAAAAATATCAAGGAGATGATGGAGCGGGTCGAATACATTCAGGATGAATTCGACTCTCCGGCGCTGATTGAGGAATACATCGAAGGGCGCGAAATTTATGCGGGGATTCTGGGCAGCTACGAACGGGCGCAGGTTTTACCGCTCGTCGAACTCGATCTGTCACGCTTGCCCGAAGGCACTCCCAAGATTGCCAGCTACGATGTTAAGTTCGAGAAAAACACCGAAGCCTACAAGCTGACGAAATCGGCGATTGCGGAAAATCTGGACGAAGAGACGGTGAAGCGTTTGGAAAATACGGCGCTGGCCGCCTATCGCGCCCTGAAGCTGCGCGACTATGGACGCATCGATATGCGGCTTGCTCCTAACGGCGATGTTTACGTGATCGAGGCGAATCCCAATCCGTGGCTGGCTAGCCGGCAGGAATTTGCCATGGCGGCGAGAGCGTCGGGGCTCTCCTACACCGAGACAATCGAGGCGATTGTTGATTTGGCGATGAGCCGCTACCTGAATGCGAACCTGCTCGCGAAGGCAGCGGGGATGCACTAAGTTTAACTTAAGGAGCTTTAAAAGTGTTGGCCTACTTCGTCGTAGCTTTCCCCACCGGTTGCAGTCTTTCGAAGGCTTCTTCTGCCCGACCCAGAGCGTCCTGCACGTTGTCGCAAATATTCTCGGGACCCACCAACTCCTCAAACTCCGTTTGCTGAATCAGTTTTAAGGGCTGCTCTCTTGCACCACAGAGAATCAGGGCGCGTCCACTCTTCTTCAACGTCCGCGCTACTTCTTCCAGTGCAAAGAGTCCGGTGGCATCGAGGGCGGTCATGTTGCGCAGGCGCAGAATCACTACCGGTGGAAGCTGGTGAATGTTTTCCGTCACTAGGTCGATCTTGTCGGTCGCGCCGAACAAAAACGGGCCGTGGATGCGAAAGATAGTCGCGTAATAGGGAATGTCTTTGTCTTGCAGAATGTGCACGCGTCCATCTTCGACGTAGTCGTCGGTTACCTGCGAAACAGTGGTGGTCGCGGCCACGCGGCTGATGAAGAGCAGCGCCGCGAGAATCATTCCGGCCTGCACGGCTACAGTAAGATCGGCAAAGACGGTCAGCGCGAACGTAACCAGCCAGACGCTGATGTCGGTTTTCGTCAGCTTGAGCAGAGCGGGAATCTCGCGCCACTCTCCCATGTTGTAGCTCACGACCATCAAGATTCCTGCCAGCACTGCCATGGGAACGAAACTCACCAGCTTCGACGCAAAGAGCAAAATTGCGAGCAGGGTCAGAGCGTGAATCATTCCGGCGACCGGTGTTTTTGCGCCAGCGCGAATATTGGTCGCGGTGCGGGCAATGGCGCCGGTGGCCGGGAGTCCTCCAAACATGGGCGAGGCTATATTCGCAATGCCCTGCGCCACCAGTTCAACATTGGGATTGTGGCGGTCATTGACGTTGCTGGAATTGCTCATGCGATCGGAAACCACGGCCGACATCAGCGATTCGATCGCGCCCAGCATGGCGACCGTCAGAGCCGGACCGAGCAGTCCGTGAATCAAGTCGGTGCGAAACGCTGGAATGTGGAGATGCGGCAAGCCGCTCGGGATTCCATGGAAGCGCGAGCCGATGGTTTCCACCGGCAGTTTGAAAACCCACACGGCCGCGGTGCCCGCCACCAGAGCAACAATCGCGCCGGGGATGCGATTGGAAAAGGCGCGGCATATCAGAATGATGACAACGGTGCCAACCGCCAGCGCCGTAGCTTCGAACGAAATGCTATGGAAATTAAACGCCAGCGCTTCCATGCGCAGCCAGAAGACGCCGGGAACTTTTTCCAGCTTGAGGCCAAAGAAATCTTTTATCTGAGTACTGGCGATGAGGATGGCAATGCCGTTGGTAAATCCAATGACAATGGGACGCGGAATGAACTTCACCGCCGACCCCATGCCAGTGAGTCCCATGATGACAAGAATGAGGCCGGCCATCACGGTGCACATGAAGAGGCCATCGATGCCATGCACGGCAACGATGCCGGCGATTACAACTACAAAGGCACCGGTGGGCCCGCCGATCTGCGTAGTCGATCCACCCAGCGCGGAGATCAGAAAGCCAGTAACGATGGCACAGTAAATTCCGGCTTGCGGCGTAAGTCCCGAGGCAATCGCAAAAGCCATGGCCAGCGGCAGGGCCACCAGACCAACCGTGATTCCGGCAACCAGATCGCGCAGAAATTTATTCAGGCTGTAATGGCGCAGGCAGAGGACTGACTTAGGCAGCCAGCGTTCTTCAAAGAGTGTCAGTTCCATGCGAGAAGACAATTATTGCAAGTTATAAGTGTGGCTAACAGTGCCCGAAGGACTACTAAAGATTACTAATGGGTGGGATGTACAGTTTGAGCAGCCAACCGCGCCCGCGGGGGACGAGACAAAGCCCGTCCCCCACGAGCAGAGTTCTTCCTAGAACAGATTCCACAAGAACTGGTTGTAAACCTCGTGATGGAACTGCACCTCGGCAGGCTTGACGATCGTGCCCAGCAGCCGCGGACAGCGGTCAGCCGATGCTTGTTTCAGATCCGCGTAGCGGCCTTTCACGTCTTCTCCCAGAAGCTTGGTGGTCCAATCCGCTTTGCGGAAGTCGTCGATTGCCGTGTAGATGTTGTCGGGCAGGTAGCGCTCGGCCTGGCGGAGGTTCTTTATCTTTGCAGTTTCACCTTCCAACCCAGTTTTGAAAATGGAATACATCACGAGGTAGGGGTTGGCATCGGGAGCAACGGCTCGCACCTCGATCCGCATGCTGCGCTCGTTGCCGATGGGGATGCGGATCATGGCGCCGCGGTCGACCGCCGAAGCTTTGAGCTGATTCGGCGCTTCGAAGTGCGGATCAAGGCGGCGATAGGCGTTCACGCTGGAATTAAACACCAGGCAAAGATCGTTACCGGCACTGAGCACCCGGTCGAGGAACTCATACCCGAATTTGCTGAGCTTCTCTTCGCCCTTGGGATCCCAGAACAGGTTTTTGCTGTCTTTGCTGACCGAGATATTGGTGTGCATGCCGCTGCCGTTGACGCCCACCACCGGCTTCGGCAGGAACGAAGCAGTTAAGCCCATATTGCGCGCTACCTGGCGGCAGATCAGCTTGTAGAGCTGGATGTGGTCGGCGGCAGCCACCGCTTCGGCGTAGCTGTAGTTGATTTCGAACTGCGAGGGCGCGACCTCGGGGTGATCCTTTTCGTTCTGGAATCCCATCGAGCGCTGCACTTCCGCGGTCGTATCAATGAAGTTGCGCAGCGGGTCGCCCGGCAACGAGTGGTAATAGCCGCCGGTGTTCACGTAGTCGAACTTGCCCGTCTCGTGATAGACGCGTTCGGCTTCGGGGCCCTGAAACAGGAAACCTTCAATCTCATTGGCGGCGTTCAGGGTATAGCCGTGTTTTTTGTGCAATCCGGTGGCGAACAGCTTCAACATGCTGCGGATGTCGGCATTGTAGGGCTCGCCGCTTTTGTCGATGACTTCGCCAAAGACAAGCACTTTGCCCGGCCCGAAGACGTCGGCCGGTCCCCAGTAAAAGGCGCCCCAGTCAATGCCTAGTCGAAGATCGCTTTCGCGCTGCGCGGTGAAGCCGCGAATCGACGAACCGTCAAACGTCAGGTTGTCGTAGCTCTTCAGCAAAAATTTCTTGTCATAGTCGAGCATGTGCAGACGACCCTCAAGGTCGCTGAACATCACCGTCACGGCCTTGATGCGCGCCTCGTCCGTCAGATACTTCAGCCGCTCCTCCTGAATTTTGTGAGGAGCCACGCGGTCCAGGCGCTGCTTCTTCGCCTTAAGATTCATTTCTTCGAGTTCGTCGTAGGGGATCGCTAGAAAATTCCGCAGTTCAGTTGACATGCTTCTCCTTAAGTTTTGGGGCGCCGCCCAGGAATCGAATTGAATGGCCAGGGAACTGAATAGGCTAACGCTTCTGGCGCACGTACACAAATAGAAATCGGTTATGGCAACGATCAAGTTTTCCGATTTGCACCGGGAGTAGTGCAGAAACGAGCGATTTCTTTGGCCGATTTGCTTTGTTGGACGATGGGTGCCCCATCCTTGCGCGTTTTTGCGCAAGGGTGGGATTCCACGGTAGCGTCCGCCAAGGTTTTTGCATTTGCACTTGATTTTGTTTTTTGCCTTTGCACTCGATTTTGCATTTGCACTTGATGTTGCCTTTGCACTTGATTCTGCATTTGCATTTGCTTTTGGGGGGCGCAGCGGTTTACCGCTGCGATTACTGTCGTATTCGGTGTCGGCTTTAGCCACTGAGGGGCGGCAAATTTTCAAACTCCACCACCCTCTGGCAGAGACTTTGGTGGAGTTTTCCGTGAAATAATCAAATTCGAGGAATTGTCCGAGGAAATGTCATTGAGCTGCTCGATTTGCCAGGAACGTAAAGAGAAGCGCTTCTGCCCCGCGGTGCATGGAAAGATCTGTCCGCAGTGCTGCGGGGAGCAACGAGAGGTGACGCTCGATTGCCCAAGCGACTGCCCTTATCTTTTACAGGCACGACAACAGGCGCGGGATCATGCAACGAAGCATCACGGGAGTGCGCAAGGTGAAGATGAAGCGCCGGGCGCACGCGACGCCGAGGCATGGCTTCGCGACCTGGACCTTCCCGATGTGGAGATTGCCGAGCAGTTTCTCTACGAGCGCGAAGAGTTGATCCTTGGTGTCAGCATCGCCCTGGCAAAGAGCGCCCGCGCCGAACATTCACTAGACGGCCGCCCGCTCATGGACCGCGACCTGATCGCGGCTTTGAGTGCGCTAGCCAAGAGCTACCAAACGTTGGTGAACTCGAGCCTCATTTACCAACCGCCGACGGCCAACCTGGCGCACCAGAGTATCGCTCGTGAAATCGAGACCATGGTGCGGGAGTTTCGCCAAGCCGAAGAGAAACAGCTTGGATACTCTCGCCTGCGCGATTCCGATGTGCTGAAGGCGCTCGTCTTTCTGTCGCGTCTGGGTTTGAGTCGCACTTCGGGCAGGCCGAAGTCGCGGGCGTTTGTAGATTTCCTGTTTGCGCAGTTTCCGGAGAAGCACACCGCGATCGCCGGACCCGACGAGGCGGGGAGCCGAATCGTGATTCCGTAGGACGCAAAGCGACGTCAAAAGTCAGAGGTGAGATTGAAGAATTAGGCCTCTCGATGCTCAGAGCCGCCGAACCTTCTGCCCGGCTTTCAACTCTGCCAGCAGTTCTCGCGCGGTTTTCCCGAGTACGGGATGGCGCGCCTCCGGAGCGATCTCGACCAGCGGTTCCAGAACAAAGCGACGACGGTGCATGGCGGGATGCGGAATCTTCAGGCCTGACTCATCCACGGCGAGATCGCCGAACAGCAAAATGTCGATATCAATCTTGCGCGGGCCCTTGTCGCGCATGCGGAGGCGTCCCATCGCCGCTTCGATCTGCAACGCGAACTGGAGCAGCTCTCGCGGCGTTTTCCCGGTTTCGACGGCCGCTACGCAGTTCAGAAACCACGGTTGGTCGGGGACCTCTACCGGCTGAGTTTCGTAGAACGCGGAAACCGCGAGCAAATTGCCCGCTGCTTCCAGATGCGCCAGGGCTTCCCGCAGGTTGGCGGCGCGGTCTCCCAGGTTAGATCCCATAGACAGATAAGCGATTTTCCCCACGGCAGCTAGTTTCGCGGGGAACGACTTGATAAGCCAGCAAAAACTTCGGCAGCGCGCTTCGGTCAGTAACCGCACCCAGTACCTAGGTCACTTTCCTTAGCTTACCGTCGCCCATTAGTATGAAAATGCCATGAACTTGGACTCTCTTCTCATCAGTCGGGACGCCTCTTTGCTTGGCGTGCTGCGTCCCACACTGGAGAAGATCTCGGTCAATGTCCAGGTTTGCGCGGAGTCACAGCCCAGTAGCGACCTATTAGCGAAGCGCAAGTTCGATGCGGTCATCATCGACTGCGATGACATGCAGAACGGCTTTAATCTGCTGCAGTCGCTGCGCCAGACGCAGAGCAATGCGAAGTCGGTAGCGTTTGCGGTGGTGAATGGCAGGACGACCACCCAGCAGGCCTTTCAGTCGGGTGCCAACTTTGTGCTCCAGAAGCCGCTGACTCCGCTGCACGCCTCGCGTTGTTTCAATGCGGCCCTCAATTTTATGGTGCGGGAACGGCGCCGGTATTTCCGTCATCCCTTGGACATGCCGTTGCGCATCAGCCTTCCACAAAACCAGGAAATGACAGCCACGGCGACCAATCTGAGCGAGGGAGGAATGGCCATCCGCGTCCTCGGCAAGCTGGCCAAGGATGCGCAGGCGCAATTTCGCTTCACGCTCCCCGGTGGTAGCGTTTCGCTCGACCTGAAAGGCGAAGTCGCCTGGGCCGACGGAACCGGCCACGCCGGGATCCGCTTCGTTGAGGTTCCGCAAAGCTCCCAGTTTCAGCTGGAAAAATGGCTGACCGAGCGCTTGCAGGAAGAAATGCCGGCGCGGCTGCAAGGCTACGCTGCGCTTCCCTAGCCAACTCCTTCGCACCCCGAATCCAATTTGCAACTTGCGCCCAGCCACTGCTGTGGCAGTGTAGATACGCGGCTTACCGCGTCCAACCTTAAGCATGATCACGCTGGAAGAAAAAATCGCGCGAACCGAGCGGCTGCTGCGCCGCCTGGAAGAAGACCAGCCGTACCTGCAGGTGCGCTTGTCGGCGCTCGGCGCTGAATACCAGCAAAGCACGAACGCTTTCGTCGACCGCGTGCGCGCCGAGGCGGAAGCCGAACTGCGCCGGCTGCAGGCTGAACGCGGATCGACTTCCGGGTGGAACTCGTCTCAGCTAGCGGGCTGATCCATCGGCTGGGAGTTTGGGCCGCTAGCTCCGAGCAAACTCCCAATCCCCTTCGCTCTTTACTCCGAATCCCCAGTCCGAATCCCTACCAGCTTGCGGAAAAAGTCGATCTTGCGCTTGTTTTTGGGTGGCGCAGCCGCTTCAGCGCTGCGGTAAGTGCATTGATTTGAATGCGGCTTTACCCGCCGAGGTAACGCTTTCTGCTTGGGAACTAGTTTTTCCGCAGCCTGCTAGGCTCGCAGCCGCTTAAATTCCTTACCACAGGGGGGAAACTACCGCTCACACGCTCAGACTGGCTGCCGAGGCTAACGCTGGGACTGCGGGTTCATCTTCCAACGCCGTTTCTTCCCAATACGACCGGTCGCGCAGGATCCGCGACACGAGCGCGGTATGCATGGCGTGGCCGGCGCGGTCGGCTACGACAGAACCTAATATCTGTTTTCCGATCAGCGCCAGATCCCCGATCAGGTCGAGAACCTTGTGGCGCACGAACTCGTCGGGAAAGCGCAAGGGCGGGTTCAGCACTTCGTCGCGGTTCATCACGATGGCATTCTCGGTGGATGCACCGCGGATCAGTCCCTGCTGCCGCATGGCATCGGCTTCATGCAGGAATCCGAAGGTGCGGGCCGGCGCAATCTCTTTGAGATAACTGCCATTGGTCAGCCGCACGCAGAAGCTCTGCTTGCCAATCAGCGGGTGAGGGAAGTTGATGGAATACGACACGGAGTAAATGTCCGCCGGATAGACGGCAATGAACTTGTCGCCGTCGCGCAGTTCGATGTCGCGCACGATGCGGAGATAGGTGCGCGCCTTGCGCTGCTGGCGAATGCCCGCCTTCTGAATCATTTGGACGAAGGGCCGCGCGCTGCCATCGAGGATAGGCAGTTCGAGATTGTCCAGTTCGACGATGGCGTTGTCGATGCCGACGCCGGTAAAGGCGGAGAGCAGGTGCTCGGTGGTGGAGATGAGCACGCCTTTCTTCATCAGGCTGGTGGCGTAACTGACACGGGCCACGTTGCGTCCGCTGGCTTCGATGGCAAAACCGTCGAGGTCGGTGCGATGGAAGACGATTCCGGTTCCCGCAGGCGCGGGCAAAATGCGCAGGTTGACTGGTGCGCCGCTGTGGAGACCTAACCCTTTACAGGTTACAGCAGCGCGAATTGTTCGCTCGTGTGTCAAGGGGAGGAAGCTTAAGTGTTTTGCGAACCATGAGCTTACAGCGATGGGCAGATTTTTGTATGTGGCAAAAAAGCCACATTCCGTGGTTTAGGGGAGGGTTCGGGCGCTAACTTGTTCAGCCAGTTGTAGATGTTTTGGGGTTATATCGCAGGGACTTGGCCGCTTTTCCGGTCCCTTATGTAGATTTCGGCTTGGTCAACGCTTCTTGATAGGCACGCTGGGGTCGTACGTCACTTCGGCTTCGAACATTGAATCCGCCAGCTTCAGGTTATAGCTGGCGCTGTTAATGAAGCGCTGCTGCGAGGTTTCTCCATTGAAATAGCGGGTAACCGAGTGCGGCGTCCAGATTCCCTGCACCAGTTTGTAACCGTCGTAAATTTCCTCTTCCACGTCTTTTTGCTTGTCTTGCGGATCGCGCCAGGAATAACTGATCTTGACCGGATAGTGGGAATTCAGGTCGAGGTAGACGTTCACCGAATCGTCCCGGTTGTTGAGGAGCGTAACGCCTTCGGTCTCCTTGCCATTCACCACCGCTTGTCCATCGTAGAACAGGGCCACGTTCGGATCGCGGACCCACTTGCGGAATATCCATTCCAGCGAATGCTCGCGGCGGCGAAGGTAGTTTCCGAGCTCGAGCTTATCCTGCGCGGCGGTTCCCTTGTAAGTGATCTCGTAGCCTTTGTCGCCGTTGTGAATCAGAACCAAATCGGTCTTGTTGGACTTCATACCGCCGATGTCAATTTGTCCGGGTATGAGATGAAGAGATTTCGAACTGAGAACTTCGAAACGGTCTTTATCCGGATACTCGACATAATAACGGTAGGCAATGCCAGTGCTCTCGGTGCGTCCGTGATAGAGGGGATAGTAGCGGCCTTCCTCAGAGCGATTTTCGTAGGTGAGGTACGGTTCTCCTCCGAGCGCCTGGACGCTCTGATCGAGAACCGCCCGCGCCTTACGCGCATTGTCCGAGTCGTTAAGATTGATGGCCGCATTTGGAGGAGCGGCAGCGTGCGCAGGCGAAGCAGGCGTGGGCGTGGTCTGGGCGGCGGCCAGCGCGCACATCAGCAAAACCAGGAGAAGACGATTCATGATTCTATTGAATTAGAAGCACCCAGTACGATTTTAGCTGTCCGCGCGCGATTCCTGCACGGGGACGCTTACCTACCGAATCGCAGCGAGAAATTCACGATAATCTGGGTTTCGACTGAGACGGGCTTACCTTCGAGCAGGTACGGCTTGTATTTCCATTTCTTGACCGCTTCAATCGCGGCTGGAGCAAGCATGGGATGGCCAGAGACCAAGGTGAGGCTCTGAATGTCCCCGTTCTTATCGATCAAAGCTTGCAGAACAACTCGCCCTTGGACACCCGCCTGTTTCGCATCATCCGGATATCGCGGCGCAACCTTCTTGATCAGCAAGCCCGTCGTGACCCCAGACGAGACGCGCACGCGCTCCACTAGGCTCAAGTCGGGCGGCGCCGTACCTGGTTTCGAGTTGATCACTCCTCCGGTATTGCCGGTACTGGCGCTGTTATCACCGCTCATCACGCACTTCGGATTTGGCTCATCTTCGCGGAAAGAGATATGCGCGAGCGAATTTGCGGACTGGTCCAGTTCCTCGGGCGACCCAGACATGACGGTTTCCCCGATGTAGTAGCCGCGGAATTTCGTGTACACGACGGCGTCGTACAATGTCCCACCGCTGCTCATCGTCTGCTTGTAGTCGGCGCGAGAAAAAGTCTTCCCGCCATAGTCAACGGGATAAGTATCTTTCACTATTTGCCGGTGTTCCCGATCGGTATCAATTGCCGAGTGGACGGACTTGGAGACAAAATCCTCCAGAGTGGAGCCACTGGCGTCGCGAGCAGTGACAATGATTCTATTTCCCGGAGAGTTTTCTTTGTCCTGCTCGAGCAGCAACAGGATCAGTTGCCCAACGGCATGTTTGGCCTTGCCCTCGCCGCCGATGACTTTGGCGTTTAACTGCCAACCGGCGGGCAGGGAGAGCGAAAAACCGAAGCACTCGTTCGTATAGAGGTTGTCCTTGATGCTGCCATTCTCGAACGCCAGCGTATCTGATGAGCCATTGCCGGGTTGTGCCCACACGACAGCGTGCGCCAGAATGACGAATACCACGAAATTGAGCGCGACGAACTTCATGTTCTCCTCGTTACCCCACCAGCACGGCTCCGCCATTCACGTTGAAAATTTCGCCAGTGATAAATCCGGCATGGGGCGTGCATAGGAACAGAATCGGGCCGGCAATCTCGTCCGGAGTTCCGACGCGCCCCAGTGGTATGGTCCGAAAAACCTTATCGCGGGTTGGCGGATCGTTCAGCGCTGCGGCCGACATATCCGTCGCTACCCATCCCGGCGCGACGCAATTGACATAAATATGGTCGGGGGCGAGCTCGGTCGAAAGCCCTTTCACCATGCTGATTACCGCGCCTTTCGAAGCCGCGTAGTCGCAGTGGAAAGATTCGCCGCGCTGTCCGGCGGTGGAACTAACCAGCACGATATGGCCGCCGCCCTGTTTCTTCATCTGCGCGACTGAGTGTTTGACCAGCGCAAACACGCTGTCGAGGTTTACGGCGATCGTACGATGCCATTGAGCATCTTCCATGCGATCGACGGGCACATCTTCGTGCGGCCAGATGCCGTGATTGGCAACCAGAATGTCGAGACGTCCGAAGGCTGAGATCGCCGACGCCACCAGATGCTGTGCTGCCGTCGTGGTCGATAAATCGCTCTGCACAGCGCGACAATTCTCTGCGCCGCATTCCCTCACCAGATCGTCGGCCTGCGCTTTTGCTGCCTGATAATTGAAAATTACTTTCGCGCCCGCAGCCACAAACATGCGCACGGTAGCTGCGCCGATGCCGCGCGATCCGCCAGTAATGAGAGCAACTTTAGAATTGAGAGTGAGATTCATAGCGCAGACAAGTATCGCACGGCGAACACCCCAGCCCGCTCACGTAGGGGGCGGGTCCGGTGTCCCCATCACGCGCGGTTTTCGCGTGATGGGGTGAAGGTGCCCTCATCTGCGCCACCGAGCGCAGCTCGGCTCTCCCTCTGTCAAATTTCGGCGCGCTCGCCTTGACACCTCGCTGGCCGTCCGGCATTCTATTTAACTTGGGGATAAGGTCCGTTTCTTTCTGTGCCGTTCTCCGTTTCCGAGCGAAACCGGGGTTCGGCGTCGCCGGTTCGAGTTTCGACGGCGTAGGTCTCCGGCCATAGAAGAAAACAATTCCCGCGGTTAAGCAGCGAAAGCAGCAAACTTTTGCCGAATTCCGTTCTGCCGGGCCCGAAAAGGGTGTTCGTAGGCGGCTGCGGTTCTTTCGGATATTTGGTTACAGAGGATCGACTTGGCTCTGGAAATCGTTTTGTCGGGCATGTCGTTCGCCGCAAAGGGCGGATTGGCGTTCTGGTTGCAACTCCCGGGGGGCTCCGGTCTGCTTGGCCTGGCCCCACTGCTTTTCATCTTCGCGATCTTTTACTTTCTGCTGATCATGCCGCAGCAGCGGAAGCAGAAAAAGTGGCAGGCCATGCTCAGCGAATTGAAAAACGGTGATCGGGTGGTAACCAGCGGCGGTCTGCGCGGAACCATCCTCAGTCTCAAGGACGATGCTCTGGTCTTGCGCGTACCGCCCGATAATTTGAAGCTCGAAATTAGCCGCGCCTCGGTGGTATCGGTGACGACGGCTGAGGAAGGAAAATAGTTCTTTGGTCGTTGGTCGATTGTCGTTAGTCGCTCGCGGAGCGGTCACGATTCCGGCCTTGCCGTTTTAGCCAACAACAAACGACCAACGGCTATCGACTGTTTTTTCATGAATAAGAACCTTGGTTGGAAGTTGGTCGCTATTGTCGGGATCCTGCTCGTCTTCCTGTTCGGCATCTTCGGAGTTCCGAAGGACTGGTCGGGCAAGGGGCTGCTGGCCTCGATCACCGACCGCATTCATTTAGGCCTCGATCTGCGCGGCGGAACTCACCTCATTCTGCAGGTGCAGGTCAATGATGCGGTTAACGTCGATTCCGACAATGCGCTGGCGCGCCTTAAAGAGGACATGCGCACGCACAAGATCAACTACGCTGACATCCTCAAACCCGATGCGGTGAACCATCCCGATATGATCGTGGTGAAGGGCATTCCTCCCGATCAGACCAGTGATTTCAAGAGCATTATTTCCGACCGTCTGCCAGACTATGACGCGACTTCGGGCGCGGAGAACTCCTGGACGGTG
Source organism: uncultured Acidobacteriaceae bacterium (assembly GCA_963785265.1). Lineage (GTDB taxonomy): Bacteria > Acidobacteriota > Terriglobia > Terriglobales > Acidobacteriaceae > Acidiflorens. The sequence goes on from CAWAUN010000004.1 coordinate 296,930, forward strand.
GCGATGAAGGCGCAAAGCCTTGCCGATTTAAAGAACCGCGCGGTGACCCAGGCAATTGAGACCATCCGCAACCGAATCGACCAGTTGGGCGTGAGTGAGCCGGTGATCCAGGAGCACGGTCTAGGGCAGTACCAGATTCTTGTCCAACTGCCGGGCGTGGACGATCCGGCTCGGGTCAAGGAAATCATGCAGTCCACCGCGATGCTCGAAATCAAGCAGTCGCTCGGTGGGCCATATTCCAGCCAGGATCAGGCGTTGCAGGAACACGGTGGCGTGCTGCCTCCGGATGCTGTGCTAATGCCGGGTAAGAGCATTGGCTCGCGCAACACCGAGGGCGGCGAGCAGTGGTATCTGATCTCGCGGGCTTCGGCCGTGACCGGCCGCGACCTCCGCACCGCGGAACCTTCGACCGACGAAAATGGCCAACCAGCGGTTCGTTTTATCCTGACCAGCGAGGGCGGGCGCAAGTTCTATTCCTTCACCTCTGCCCACGTCGGCGACTTTTTGGCGGTCGTGCTCGACAACAAGGTCCAGGAAGTCGCGACCATCAAAGAAGCGATTCATGACACCGGTATCATCAACGGGCGGTTCACCCAGCAAGAAACGCAGGACCTTTCGATGACGCTGCGCTCCGGCGCTCTGCCGGCTGGAATTAAGTATCTCGAAGAGCGGACGGTGGGCCCGTCCCTGGGCGCCGATTCGATCCGGTCCGGCGTGCAGGCGGCCATCTACGGCATGCTTGCTGTGCTCATCTTCATGCTGATTTACTACCGCTGGGCAGGCGTGAATGCGGATGTCGCGCTGATTTTGAATCTGGTGATTCTGCTCGGGTTCATGGGCTATTTTGGAGCGGTGCTGACGCTGCCGGGAATTGCCGGCGTCATCCTGACGGTCGGCATGGGCGTGGATTCCAATGTGCTGATTTTTGAGCGCATCCGCGAAGAACTGAGGAACGGCAAGACGCCGCCCTCGGCCGTGGAACAGGGTTTCAGCCACGCCTGGATCACGATCGTCGATACCCACGTCACGACAATTGTTTCCGCCGCCATTCTGTTCATCTTCGGAACCGGGCCGGTCAAGGGTTTTGCCACTACGCTCGTCTTTGGTTTGCTGGCCAACCTGTTTACAGCGGTGTTTGTATCGCGTGTGATTTTTGATTGGGTACTGACCAGGAAGCAGCGCGGAGAGGCATTGAGTATTTAGGAGGTTTCAAAGTTTCGAGGTTTCAAAGTTTCAAGGATTCGGGGGCGGATTGTTTTGACCTTGAAACCTTGAAACTCTGAAACCTTGAAACCTGGCTTTTTATGGAATTTTTTAGAAATACAAACATCGATTTTCTCGGGAAGAAGTGGTACTTCCTCACTTTCTCGCTGATCTTCAGCGTGGCTGGCATTATTTCCATGGGCCACCGTTGGGCGACTACGGGATCGCCGGTTCCGTTGGGCGTCGACTTCCGCGGCGGCACACTCGTCTATGTGAAGTACTCGCATACTCCCGACCCAGCCGCCATCCACGACGAAATTGACCACGCCGGATTGAAGAACGCCAGGGTGCAGCGTTATGGACAAGCTTCCAATAACGAGGTCCTGATCGCGCTCGATATTCAGGAAACCAGCGAACAGGATTTAAGCAAGGGCAAGGACCAGATAAAACAGGCGCTCGAAAGCCACGCCACACCGGATAAACAGGATCTCAACAACTCCAGTTCGCTCGCCATCCTGAACTATCTTCTGGAGAAGGACCCGCTCCACCTGGGATCGGGTTCGGATGCCAATCCGCGCTACACCGCCATCGCTCAGGCCATTGTCGACTATCGCGATAAAACAAAGGGCGGAGTGCTCGCTTCGATTGACGACCTGAAAAACGCCGAGCTGAAGAGTGTTGTCGATCCTTCTGTGGTCGCCTCGCTCCAGGAGAACTTCTTTGTCTCCGACTTTGGCATTCGGAACGTCGAAATCGTCGGTCCGCAAGTGGGGCAGCAACTCCGAAAGCAAGCGGTATTGGCGACTCTTTATTCGCTCGGAGGGATGCTGATTTACCTCGGATTCCGCTTCGAATGGATTTACGGTGTTGCCGCCGTTTTGACGGTTTTCCATGACACGCTGATTACAGTTGGCGTCTTCTCGCTGCTGGACAAGGAAATCTCGCTGACGGTAATTGCCGCCATCCTGACCCTGATCGGATACTCAAATAATGACACCATCGTCGTATTTGACCGCATTCGGGAGAACATCAAACTGCTGCGGCGGGACCGGCTGGCCGATATCGTCAACAAGAGTATTAATCAAACTTTAAGCCGAACTATCTTGACAGCAGGCCTGACTTTCCTTACCGTGCTTGCTCTGTTCCTTTTTGGCGGCGAGGTACTGCATAATTTCAGCCTCGCATTGGTAATCGGCATCCTGATCGGGACCTATTCGTCAATCGCGATTGCCGCCCCGATTCTGGTCGCCTACCAGGAATGGCGGGGCGAGCGGGGCAAAAAGCCGATTGCCATGCCGGCGCGGCCCGGTAGCGGACCGACGCAGCCAAAGGAAAAAGTTAAGGTCTAAATTGGGTTTGGTGGCGTAGAATCATTGACCTGCCCGGAGAGGCAGGAATTCGCAAGGGATCTGCGAAGCTGCGGGAGCAAAGACGAGGTGGCCGGTGTCTAAGCTTTCGTAAAGGTCTGCTGTGTGTAGGAGAAGCGTATGTTTGAAGACAGCCTTATTGAATCCGGAAACAGGTTTAAGGCCAAGCGGCGGTTGAGCACGACGATTCTGTCTTTCTTTGGGCAGTTCGCGCTCATCGGGATCCTGATTCTGATCCCATTGATCTATACCGACGCGCTGCCGAAGTCGATGACTATGACGTTCCTGGTAGCGCCGCCACCCCCGCCGCCACCACCACCTCCGCCGGCAGCCGCTCCCGTTAAGGTCGTCAAGATGGTGAGCGAGGTGGTCAATGGCCAGTTACGCACCCCCACCAAGATTCCAGAAAAAGTTCAGATGATCAAAGAGGAGGAAGCGCCCCCGGATCTCGGTGCTGGCGGCGTCCCGGGTGGTGTGCCCGGTGGCATTCCCGGAGGTTCGGCAGGCGGTGTGATCGGCGGCATCATTAGTTCGACTCACGTCGCCGTACCCAAAGTTGCGACTCCGCAGCGGGTTCGCGTTTCGTCCGGCGTCTCGACCGGTCTGTTAATCAGGAAGATTGCGCCCACATATCCGCAACTGGCAAAACAGGCTCGCATTCAGGGTCAGGTCGTTTTGCAGGCGGAAATCAGCAAGGATGGGACGATTCAGAATCTGCAGTTGATTAGCGGGCACCCGATGCTGGCGCCGGCGGCGATTGAAGCCGTGAAACAGTGGCGCTATAAGCCCTATTTGCTCAATGGTGAGCCGGTGGCAGTGGAGACCCAGGTCATTGTCAATTTCAGTCTGTCTGGAGGCTAGACTCTCCGGGCTGATTCGCGCCGGTTTCAGTTTGGGCCGGCTCAGCTAAGTTTGCGGCGGTAAAATGCCTTCCCCGTCCCACCTTTTCCCGAAGACGGGAGACCGGGTTGTGTTGACCCCGAGGGCAATTCCGCGCGCTTTGGTTTTCTTGCATCAAACGGTTCAGTTCAGCGGGCGCGTACTTGTGTGGTGGCGGGGCTTTGCCCCGCCTGAACGGGGGCGTAGCCCCGTCACCATACGAACGGAAAGTTAGCAAGCGTTGGGCGAGTTCGAAACAGTTCTTGAGGAGGAAAGCAACTCATGGTAGTGAACTTGGCAGCAGTCGCACTCTGCAATTTCCATCTTTTCGCCGCCTGGCTCTTTGACGAGAGCTCGGTTGGTTGGGACCCGATTTCGCTCTGGAAGCAAATGGGCATTCTAGCGAAAGTCGTGGTCATTATTCTCTTCATCATGTCGGGATGGTCGATCGGCGTGATGATTGACCGCTGGATGGCTTTCAACGCCGCCCGCAATCAGTCCCGCTCCTTCGCTCCCGCCGTTGCCGGAGCGTTGCGTGAGGGCAAGATTGACGAAGCGATCAAAGTCGCCGAGCGCAACAAGAAGAGTCACCTGGCCAAAGTCGTCACCGCAGGTCTGATGGAATTCAAGGCCCATCAGGATAGTCCGGGCGAGATTCCTGGCGAGACGATTGAAGCTTCCAAGCGCGCTCTCGAGCGCACCGAAGCTATCGTCCACGCCGAATTGAAGCGTGGCTTGGGCGGTCTGGCGACGATCGGTTCGACGGCTCCCTTCGTGGGACTGTTCGGAACGGTGGTCGGCATTCTGAACGCCTTCAACGGCATCGCCAAGGAAAAAGCTACCGGCTTGGCTGCAGTCGCCGGCGGTATTTCCGAAGCGCTCGTGACCACCGCCGTCGGCTTGTTCGTGGCGATTCCGGCCGTCATGATGTTCAACTACTTAACCGGCCGCGTGGAAGCGTTCGACGTCGAGATGGATAACTCGTCCAGCGAACTGATCGATTACTTCCTCAAGCGCCGGAGCATGCGCCGGTCGTAAGAAAGCCAGGTCGCAGGTCTTAGGTGTCAGGTCTCAGGACTTGGACCTTCGGCCTCCGATCTACTGGCTGGCTGCTACCCATGAGTTGCTGATGGAGGCCGGGCGAGGACGCCCGGCTCTCCACCGCTCAAGTTTGGGGGCAGTAATAGAGCGAGCGCACGCAGGAGACAGAATTCCATGGCATTAGCAAAACGAAACGAAGGGGCAAACGTCAGCTCCGACATCAACGTCACGCCGATGGTAGACGTGATGCTGGTGCTGCTGATCATCTTTATGGTGGTCACGCCCATGTTGCAGCACGGCGTCCCGGTGGATATGGCGAAGGTCAACAATCCCGAGGATATGCACGACGCCGACAAGGAAGACGCGCTGCTGGTTGCCGTCACCCGCGACGACAAGGTTTTCTTCGGCAATGATGTCGTCAATCCCGCCGATCTAACGCAAAAGATCAAAGATAAGTTGACGAACCGAACTGACAAACGCGTCTTTCTGAAAGCCGACATGCGCGCGAAGTTCGGCTGGGTAGTCGAAGTCGTCGACGATGTTCGCGCCGCCGGAGTGGATCAACTCGGCCTTTTGACCGATCAAAAGAAGTCTGGAGCTATGGCCCCGCCGCCAGGCGCCACGACTACTCCATCGGCGCCCACAGGTGGGCAATAGCACTCGGTTAGCAACGCAGCCGTAGCAATACAGGAGATCGATTATGGGTATGGCAGTCGGCCCCAAAGGGGGCCAGAGCGCGAACATGAACGTTACGCCGCTGATTGACGTGTTGCTGGTGCTGCTCATCATTTTCATGGTGATCACGCCGCTGACGCCGAAAGGTTTGGAGGCGTTGGTGCCGCAGCCGCCGCCGAAAGATCAGAAACAACCGCCGCCGACGCCCGATCGCACCATCGTGGTGCAGTTGATTGACCACGGGGCCGGCAACCCGCCGGGACTCAAGATCAATCAGGACGAAGCTACATGGGAAACTCTGCAAGGGCGGTTGGAAGACATTTTTAAGACGCGCGCCGAAAAAGTTATGTTCGTCAAGGGCGACGACAACGTGCCTTTCTCGGACGTTGCCACCGTCATTGATATTGCGCATTCGGCCGGCGTCGACAAGGTCGGCTTGATCACCGCCAAAATCGAAGCGGGCGGCTAGGAAATTGGTTCTACGGGTGGAGCGACGGGCGTCTCGCCCGTCTCTCTCCAGCGGTTCACCAGCCGGGCGGGGACGCCCGGCGCTCCACCTCAGGTTTTTTCCTACAACTCCGCGGCAAGGGAGATTCATAAAGCAATGAAAACTACTCGAAGACTTTTGGTGCTATTCGCCGCCGCGCTGGCGCTGCTTGGCGCCACCGGTTGCAACAAGCTGAAGGCGCGCGACCATCTCAACAAGGGTGTGCAGGCGTACAAAAACTCCAAGTTCGAATCGGCAATCGACCACTTCCAGCAGGCCGTTGCTCTCGACCCAACCTTGATCAACGCCCGCTTGTATCTGGCCACAGCTTTTGCCCAGCAGTACATTCCGGGCGCCGATACTCCCGACAACAACCGTTATGCCGAACAGGCGATCGACCAGTACAAGCAAGTGCTGGAGAAAGAGCCTAAGAACATTAACAGTATCAAGGGCATCGCCTACCTCTACCTGCAGATGAAGAAGTTCGATCTGGCCAAGGAATATTACAAGAAGGCTTCCGCCGCTGATCCCAACGATCCCGAGCCGTATTACTCAGTCGCTGTCATCGACTGGACGCAAACCTATGTGCCCCGTCAGGAAGAGCGCGCCAAGCTCGGCATGAAGCCGGATGATTCCCTGCCCGCCAAAGATAAGAAAGTCTGCGCCACGATGAACGAGAAAAATACCGCCAACGTTCAGGAAGGTATCGACAACCTGAACAAGGCGCTTCAACTTCGTCCGGACTACGACGATGCCATGGCATATTTGAACCTGATGTACCGGGAACGCGCTGACATCCAGTGCGATGATCCGGCAGCCCGCACCGCTGATTTGAAGACCGCCGACGATTGGGTCGACAAGACCATGGCCACGAAAAAGGCCAAAGCTGAAAAGCAGCCCGGTGCAGGCGGCATTGTGATGGATCAAAACAAGTAAGTGTTTTGCTTGTGTGGGGACGGGGCTAGGCCCCGTCCCAGCCCGCGTAGGGACGGCCGCCCTCGGCCGTCCAAACCGAGCACAGCTCGGCCCCCGCCTCCAGCGACCTCCCCACCTAAAATCACGAAAGCGAGTGATTTGCATCACCCACATCTGTCCGTGCGCAGGTAAAATCAGTGCGGCGCGTTTGCGCATCAAGACGCGTGAATCCCAGCATGTTCAAGAAGATTCTCATCGCCAACCGAGGAGAGATCGCGGTGCGCGTCATGCGCGCCTGCCGCGAAATGGGGATCTCCACCGTGGCCGTCTATTCCGACGTAGACCGCGCCGCGCTCCATGTCCGCAAATCCGACGAAGCTTACCCCATCGGTCCCGCTCCCGCAGCCGAGTCTTATTTGCGGATGGACAAAATTCTCGACGTCGCCAAACGCTCGGGAGCGGAGGCGATTCATCCGGGCTACGGTTTTCTTTCCGAAAACGCGAAGTTCGCGCAAGCGTGTGCCGATGCAGGTGTGAAATTTATCGGCCCCACTCCGCATTCCATGAATCTGATGGGATCCAAAACCAGCGCCCGGCGGCAGATGGAAAAAGCCGGTGTCCCCTTCGTTCCAGGAACGTCGCGCGGCCTCGCTTCTCCTGAGGAAGGCGAGGAAGTCGCCGAACGCATTGGCTATCCCATCATGCTGAAAGCCGCGGCCGGCGGTGGTGGCAAGGGCATGCGCCTGGTGCACTCGCGGCAGGAGCTTCGCTCGGCACTCGAATCCGCGCAAAGCGAAGCGCAGCGCTCTTTCGGAGACAGCGAAGTCTATATCGAAAAAGCCATCGTCAACCCCCGCCACATCGAGATGCAGTTGCTGGCCGACGAGCACGGCAATACGGTCTGGCTTGGCGAACGCGAGTGTTCCATCCAACGCCGACACCAGAAGGTCCTCGAGGAAGCGCCCTCACCGATCGTCGATCCCGAAATGCGCCGCCGCATGGGCGAAGTGGCCGTCAAGGCCGCGCAGGCAGCCGACTATACCAACGCCGGAACCATCGAATTCTTGGTCGATCAGCAAAAGAATTTTTACTTTCTAGAAATGAACACGCGCCTGCAGGTCGAACATCCGGTCACTGAGTTGACGACGGGACTCGATCTCGTGCACCTGCAGATACGAATCGCCGCCGGCGAAAAGCTGCCTTTTACCCAGTCCGACATCTCCATTCGCGGACACGCCATCGAGTGCCGCATCTACGCCGAAGATCCGGACAACAATTATTTTCCCAGCCCAGGCAAAATCACAGTGCTGCTCCAGCCCTCCGGACCGGGAGTTCGCCGCGACAGCGGCATGTACGAAGGCTGGAATGTCCCCATGGACTACGATCCGCTGCTCGCCAAGCTGATCGGTTACGGAACCGACCGGCCACACGCCATCATGCGGCTAGAACGCGCGCTCTATGAATACTTCGTGGCCGGCATCAAGACCAACATTTCTCTTTTCCAACGCATCCTGGAAGACGCCGATTTCCAAGCGGGAAAACTCGATACCGGATATCTCGATCGCTTGCTCGCGAAAGCCAATCCGGCGGTAGCGTCGTTTGTACCAAAGCCCGAGATCAAAGGCCTGGAGAAGATTGCCGCCATTGCCGCCGGAATGTTTGCCGTGCTCGACCCGGCCTCATCCGCCCCAAAAAATGGCGACGCCCCCAGTCCGGCGACTCTTCCATCGAAATGGAAAGAGCAAGGACGCTCGGAAGCACTGCGCTGAGTTTTCGGCGGCTCGCGGCGTGAGGCAGATTCGTATCAGGGCAGGCCTTCAGGCATGCCGCAACAGCGTTAGAGGTAAGCGCCTTCAGGCGCTGGATTTCAAAATTTGAATTTCACAACAGGTTCTCAATGGTTTACGAAATCATCGTAGGCGGCAAGCCACATCGGCTGGAGTTGGAAAAGGCCGCCGCCGGATGGGAATGCCGCTTAGACGGACAACCCGTTCCCATCGACGCCGTCATCCCGCGCCGTGACGTTTTGTCGCTCTTGGTCGATGGCCAGTCCTACGAGATCAAGCGCGAACAAACGGCCACGGACCTCCACGTGTGGGTAGGCAGTACCCGCTTCGCGGTGGAGTTGCACGATCCCCGATCCCTGCGTTCGCGTCAAAAAACCGCCGGAGACGAAAAAGGCCCGAAAAAGATTGTTGCTCCCATGCCCGGTAGGGTGGTCCGCGTGTTAGTAACGGAAAATTCCGAGGTCGAGGCCGGGCAAGGAATCGTCGTAGTCGAAGCGATGAAAATGCAAAACGAGATCAAATCGCCAAAAAAGGGAGTAGTCAACAAAATATCGGCAACCCCCGGCGCAGCCGTGAACCCCGGCGATGTGCTGGCCATCGTGGAATGATCAAGCTGGCAAAGCGAGCGGATTGCCTCGCCAAACCACGCCCAGACTATCCTCCGCCCCAGCACTAAGGTCATTCCAAACTAGCCTCCCTTTGCGCATAACATAGAACGAAGAACGACGCTGAAGACAGCAACGGCGGAGGTACTTCGTGAAACTGCAACGCATCATAAGTTTTACAACCCTGGGTATCTCAATCCTGACGCTCATCCTCGTGTTAAAGCGCCCCGCGCCAGTTGCGCCTGCCGCCGCGCCCGCTGCGGCTGCCGCCAATGCGCAGTCGTTTCAGGAGAAGGTGAACCAACTGGCGCAGCCCAAAACGCCGGGACAAGAGCCAGGCGAAGTCCGCATGACTTCCGCGGAATTGTCCGGAGCACTCACGGAAGCTGCCGGCCTGTTGCCCTCCGCAGCGCCGGCGAACGCTGCCACCGGTTCGACATCCGGCTCTTCCTCCGGTACCGCAAGCCCACCCACGGAGTTTCCCGGCGCGGTTCCCAGCATCAAGGATTATCAAGTCTCCATGGAGGGAGACATCGTTCGCGGCCAATTTCTCACGCAGATCGCTGGCAAGGACGTCTACCTCACGCTTGCCGGACATCTCGGCGCGAAAGACGGTTACGCCACCTTCGATGCTACCGAGGTAAAAATAGGAGATCTCCCGGTCCCGGTAGCCTTGGTCAACGAGGCGTTGCAGAAGAAACTCACCGAGCAACGCGATCAGCTCAAGCTCCCCAACAACGTCAAAGACATCAAAATAGAAAACGGCGAATTAGTATTCGTGGAAAAGTAATCGAGGTCAGTTGTGGTCCCCCTAAAGCATCTCACCAGTAATGATCGCCCGGCAGAAAATGCACCCCACCTACAACCTCACTCGCTTGTAAAGCAAAACTTGCCGCTCTCGCCAAACGAAGGTTTGCTTTCGACAGAATCTTCTAATCTCCATCTAATCGGTTTCTAACCGCCGCCGCTTCAAATCACTGCTATGACGACTTTTCCAATCCCACCCAACTACCCCGATCACATTCTAGTAGCCAGCCCGAGTACCCGCGTCCGGCAACGCATTCTCGAAGGTCTGCGCTCTCCCGTTCGCCTCTTTGAACAGGCCCGCGGCGGCGCCGAAGCGCTGGCCCATCTGGAGAGCGGCTTCTGGCAGGTGCTCTTTCTCGATCGCCGCTTGCCCGATCTCGACGCCGAGGAACTGAGCGATACCGTCCGCCAGCGTTTTCCCGGGATTGAAGTCGTGCTGCTCGATCCAGAGCTCAATGCCAACGACAACGCCGATCCCGCCTCGGACCACAGCGCAGCCGACTCATGCGCTGGACTTCGCTCACAACCCGCACCTGCCGTAGGCCACGAGGCAGAAGCAACACCACCGCCTCCGAATAGCGACAACGCCGAAGGCGAACTCCCACTTGCGGTTCCGACTAGCATCGCGGCTCCCCTGCCCGGAATGCTCGGCAATTCGTGCGCGATGCAGCCGGTATATCGTCTGGCGCGCCTGCTGGCCCCGCGCAACACCACCGTATTGATCAGCGGCCCCACCGGCTGCGGCAAAGAAGTCCTGGCCCGTGCCATCCATCAACTGAGCCCGCGCGCCGCGCGCACGTTCGCGGTGGTCAATTGTGCCGCCATTCCCGAGACTCTGCTCGAAGCTGAACTTTTCGGATACGCTCGCGGCGCCTTTACCGGAGCCACCCAAACCTATGCGGGACGAATCCAGGCGGCGCAGGGAGGCACGCTTTTCCTCGACGAAATCGGCGAAATGCCCTTGAGCCTGCAGCCCAAGTTGCTGCGTTTTCTGGAGCAGAAAGAACTGCAGCGCCTGGGCAGCGCGGAAGTCGTGCGCGTCGATGCCCGCGTCATCTCCGCTACCAACGCCCACCTCCTGTCCCTCGTCCGCGAGGGCAAGTTTCGCGAAGATCTATACTACCGTCTCTGCGGTTTCCCCATTGAGATCCCAGCGTTACGCGATCGGCTTGAAGATCTCGTGCAACTGTCCGCGCACTTTCTCGAAAAATATGCCGCGCCCCTACCCGCGCCGCAGCTCTCGTTTCCAGCTCTTCAACGGCTGAAGACCCATCCCTGGGCGGGCAACATTCGCGAACTGCAGAGCGTGATCGAGCGCGCCCTGATCCTCTCCGCGGACCAGGCGGTCATTGGTCCCGAGCATCTCATGCTGACCGACACGGGGCGACGCACTTCGACCTAGTAACCACTGCCACCGCGCAATAGATCGTCTGCAAATGTACTCGACATAAGCATGTTCTAAGGCAATTTATGCCGGGCTGGCATCGCCGTTGCAATGTAATTTTCCATGTCCACCATTTTTCCAACCCCGCGAGACCCGGCGCGCGATCCCGACCATCCGCTGGCCCGCGCCTTTGCCTCCTTGGCTTCGCCTCGATGTTGGTCCGGATATACGCGCGCAAGCCCGCATTCTCCGCACTCGGATGCGACCCATTACAACCAACCTAGTGTTTCGCCTGCAAACCGAGGTCACTCGTCCGAACCCTGCGACTCGTCCGTTTCGCGATCTGCACGGGACGACTTTGCCGGAAACTCTGCCGCAGGGAACGGACGTTTGACTCCCCCTACAGCGGTCTTTTGGAATCAAAGATTTAGGAGGAAATTTTGGAGTGGTCTTTGATTCTAAAGGACTTAGACGTAAGGTATTTTAGAATGTGCGAGTTAGAGAATTTACCGTCGGGACAAGGCGGAGGACTGTGACATTCCGCAAGGTTTGTAGAGTTCTGATTCGCGGCGGAATGTTTCATTTGTCCTCGTGATAGTGGCGTCGTTATAACGTGATCTCCGTGACGAGCAATTTGCATTTCTTTATGTTCTTAAACAGTTGGGCGGGATACGAAGAGTCATAATGCAGCAGATATTGCGCCCAGAGATCGGTAAGTGCTATATCCGCAATCCCCGGTATTTTTGCTATTTCAGTGTCTGCATTATCGGAGTCGAATATATCGTTGCCTAATTTTTGAAACACAAGGTGTAATAGGACCCTATTTCCGTGTATTGCGACCAATCGTTCTTTACCTTCCTTCGTAGTTATAGCACCCTTCAGAAAACCATCGACTGCGCGAAGCACTTCGACTGCGCGCCACAACTTGATCGCGCTTAGACCGGGATTAAAGATTGCCGTGTAAGGCGCCTTCTCGATATCCTCGTATAGCTTACTTACTTCCCGCTTTGCGGTCATACAGTACGTAAAATCTGGGTTAGCGCAGGCCAGCGCAACGGTAGCTTCATCAAGGGTGCATCCCTTGTCTGGGGCTGGAGGTACGTCACCAGTGCGAAACACATATTCCTTTCCCAGAGACAAAAGGAGTTCGCTTTTCAATCTCGACTGTTCTTTGTCCAGGGCTGCAAAATCGCGCTTCTCGATTCTATTTTGTGTGTTTGTTGCACGTGTGACGACAAAACCAAATTCAGGGGGACATCCTTCTAATGAGATCAATCGGACCATTACGCGGGCCGTTGAGGCGGCGGGAGGTACTGAAAGCGCAGAGATAATGCTGCCCACTGTCTGTGCCCCATTTACAACGCTTGCGCCCTTGCAATCGAATACGCCGCTAGTCCTGGACTTTCCTCCCAGAGGCTGTTTGTCTAGTTCGGAACAGAGAAGAGTAATCCCATTGTTAAAGTATAAAAAATTATCGGGAAAGTCCTTGACGGTCGCGACGATAGCATCGTTTACTTCGGTGCTCCCCTTAAATCCCCGAATATTTTTGTGATAAAGATGGTCTCCGAACACGCCCCAAGACACAATGTCAGTGACATCTACTTGACCGTAATATGCCTTGTAGGGTTCTTGCACTTTGCCCCATTCGTGAAGCAATACCGTTAGATCGACCGACGCACCTAGCGCTCGTTGTTCGACAATGTCATGCAGCTCTTTTTGCTTGAATACCTGTAACGAAGTCACCGTCATCATTTAAATCCTGAAGTAACTGATCTAGAGGTGCCTTAACTTCGACGGCGAGAGCGGGTTTTCCTGTGTAGGCAATAATCAACACAAAGGTGGCCTGCGAGTCTGCTAAAACATCTTGAATATCTTGATTCTTTGCCTGCATCTTTGGGCCAAGTTGCGCTACCTTCCCTTCGAGTAGATGGTTTACGCCCTGGATGAACTTGAGCACAGAACCAAGGTCCATGCTGCTAGATCCGTTCTTTACCCACTTAGACTGGACAAGATAGGCAACGTGTTCTGTCCGATCAAAAAAGAATGCATCAATGCCATCGTCGTGAAACTCGTCGACCACAGACTTTGCAGCTTGGCTATCGTCCACCTTGGCTGCCGCTGCTATGGCGAAGGCGGCTAGGGCCCGTGTGAGAAACTGATTATCTCTTTCGTCAGGATCAGTAGTGTTTACATCTGATAGATCAATCAGGGTGGTGAGTCTTGACCGGCAGCTTGACTGAATGTGATTGACTTGGATGATGCTCATGGGAGATTGGCGGGCCTCCGTAGCAGTTACTAGGCCCATCGTACACCCGCGATTTGGGGCGACGCTACTTCGCTGAATATAGTTTCCGCTGCAACCCGCGCTTTGACGAACGGCCGAGGTTTTACAAGAGGGGGCTACCCGGCTACAGGACGTGCGCCTCTACGAGCTTGCGGGGTGCCCCACTCATCCGCGTTTTTTGCGGATGAGGGGGCTTTCGACCCCGCCGAAACTCTGAGGCGGATGACGCTTGATTTCGAGCGGCCACTCTTGAAAGTTTGTGCGCACCGGTCCGGTTTCTCCGAAGAGATAGGCGCGGAAACTGCTCCACTTCCACTGCTCGGGTTTTTCCACCAATCCCCGCTGCACTGGGTTGCGGTGTATGTAACGGAGCTTCTCGATGTGTTTCCGTTCCGTCCACACGTTGAAATCGTAGAAACGTTTCTGCCAGATCTTCGGCGGTTCGCGGCGCGGAATCTCCCGTGGGATCCCACTCATCGCAAAGGGCGCGATGAGTGGGGCACCCGGCTGAGTGAATGGATGTAGGGGTCCTTCGACTCCGCATCGACTTCACTTCGTGAAGTCCATGCTCCGCTCAGGATGACAATCTGGTTGAGGGATCCGACGCGGTTATCTACTCAGGCTATAGAACGTGCGCCTCGACGAGCTTGGCAAACTCTTTGGCTGAGCGCTTCAGACTGGCGATTACGTAGGCGCGATTCTGGGCAATGCCGGCTGCTTGATCGTCTAACTTGTCCAGGAGAAGCTGAGGGCTGAGATGGTATTGGTGAATGAGAAAATCGTCGGCGCTTTGACACTGCACGCCGAATTTGCCGAGACAATCGTTGGGGAAATGCTTTGTGTTCTGGGTGACAATCGTGTTGGCGCGCGCCATAATCGCCGCAGCAAGAACATGCCGGTCGTTTTCATCGGGCACACATTCAGCCGCCTTTAAAAGTTCATCCGGAACAGTGACCATGGCTTCTGGAAACGCTGCACACATCTGATCTTTTCTATAAGCCACTTCCGCGGCAGTGCGGTGAAGTTTCGTTCTTAGGGCCGCCGTCATTTCCGTCAATATCCGTTCACTCCATAAAGGGCGATAGATGGCTGGTTCTTCGGCCAGCCGCAGTAAAAAATCATTGAGCGCGGCTGGCACCAGAACGCACGCATCTAACACCGCCGAATATTCATTCTCCTGCGTGAAAATCATCTGGGATTTTGTCGTAATCGCCTTTTGCAAACTCGCGCCTGGCTAGGTTGTCCAAAGTCTGTCGCCGCGCAGTATCGCGCTTTGACTTGTATGCCAGTACGTCTCGCACAAACATACGACGATGGGTTCCTACCGAGTGGAAAGGGATTTCTCCTTTCTCGAGCAGCTTAATCAGGAACTGTCTGGAGACGCCTAGAATCTTGCTTGCTTCAACCGTCGTGAGTTCATGCCGGCTCTGCAAGATGGTCACGGAATTACCGGCCCTGAGGTCGGCTAGTAGGCGCAGCAGAAAAGAGTAGACATTGTTGGGCAGAATCTCAGTCTTTCCGTCTGGGCCAATGAGCTTCGCTTCCGCCTCGCGAAGCTTTAAATAGATGTCAATAATTTCCCTTTGTTCCCGCGGGGAAATATCAACTGGGGACGCTTCGCTGTTTTGCATCATGGTCGTGTTGCCTCCAATTGTGAACTCGGACTTGTCCACAAACGCCTGGGATTGGCAATATTCTATTCCGACAGATGCTATAAGCGCAACTAAATTAGTTGCTTTTTATGGAAAGCTATGCTTACAATCTGTTCCCTGATAGCATTTGGAGGCCGCCGGGGAAAATGTTGTCAAGAGGCTTGAAGGGCTGTTTTGTCTCTAACTTATTCAATCCATGGCAGATATATTTTTCTGAAACGTGTCCGTTTACCCCTCCTAATTTGAAATAATAGATATAGAGATAAAGACAAGCAGCGCGGCGGATCTCCCACGTCTCGAAAAGCGCGAGATGTGGGGCACCCGGCCGCGTTTTCATTTTGCTACTTATTTTGTGATGAGGGGTGGGAGTTATGGCGATTTATCCAATTGAAATCCGGCGTTGCCGGCACGTCAAAACCAATGGCACGCAGTGCGGGTCTCCGGCCGTCAAAGACAAGGAACTGTGTTACTACCACGAGAAGAACCAGCCCCAGCCGGTGGAACTTTACATTGACGGAGAACGATATTCCGATACCCATATTGAGCTGCCGGTGTTCGAGGACGCGCATTCGATTCAAACTGTGATCCGGCTAGTGGTGCAACTGCTGCTCTCGCGGAGAATCGAGCGCAAAGACGCGAGCCTGCTGCTCTACGCGCTGCAGATTGCCTCCAGTAACCTGAAGACGATGCAGGCGGAAAAAGCGAAGCCGACCCAGGTAGTAGTGGAACCGGAGAAGGTGGCGGAAACGCCGCTCGGCATGACGCCCTGGTCGGCCAACGGCCCGGGACATGATCTTGAGGCAACGGAGAACGGGAACAAAGTGGAGTGGAGTTCGCTGGGTCGTCCGCCGTCGGTGGCGGAGTGCCATGCCGCCATGAGCCCAATGGAAAAAGTTGCAATGCGAGACGGCCTGGAACAGATAGGGACGATTCGCAAGGGCGCCGTAGAGGAGATGTTGCACGGTGGTCCGGATCCGTTGCTGTGGGGAATGAAGCAACTACGGGAGGAACACAAGCGCTCGCTAGAATTGTGATCCGGGAGATTTGAAAAGCGCGAAGTCAGGAGGAGCACCCGGCGACAAAAGCGAGGAGAAAACGACGAACGACGAACGAGCAACGGACGAACGACCAGCGACCAACGACCGCCGTCCCTACAGCGTCCGCTTAAACAGCGGCACTGCCGCCGCCAGCGTCACCGCCGCAAATATCGAGAGATAAACCATGTCCGGAACAATCGCCCCGAGGCCCGTTTCTTTCAACAGCAGCGATTTAAATCCATGCACGGCGTAAGTAAACGGATCCACCTTGGCAATCGCCCGCAGCCACGCCGGAAACGCTTCGACGGGATAAATCGCTCCGCTGGGAAAAAACAGCAGCGTATTCAGAATTCCAAACATCGCCCGCGGCACCAACGGGTCTTCCACCCGCGCCATCAGCAGGAACATCATCGAATTAAACGCCAGCGAGGTCAGCACGATCATAATCAACAGCCCCAGTATCGACCCCACATGGAAGATCGTACTCACTCCCGCTAGCAGCGATCCGATCACCGTGATCACGATCCCGGTCATCACCGCCTTGATCGCGCCCGCTCCATTCAAGCCCAGCACCAGCTCCGTCTTGGTAATCGGAGTCACCAGATATCCCTCATGCACTCCGCGCGCCTTATCGTCGATGTAAAGCATTCCACCGCCGATCATCACCGACACGAACATCGCCAAAGAAATCGAGCCCGGCAGCAAAAACTTCATGTACTCGATATACGGATAGAGTTCCACCACTTCCAGCGCCGTCTGCTGCAACAAGCGCGGCGAGACGTCGGGCTGGTTCAAGGCGTCGGTCAAGCTGGTCATTTCATCTTCGAGAGTAGAACTCATGAAGTTGTCGCTGTTATCGACAATCAGCGCGATCCGCGGATGATTCTTTTCGTACACCATCTTCGAATACTGCGGCGGAATAATAACCGCGCCCTGAATCTTTCCATCGCGCACGGCCTCCCGCGCCTGCACTTCGTTGTCATAGGGGATCGCAATAAACGTCCGCATATTCGCGCGCACCGCGTCAAACGCTTCGTGAATCCGGACCGCCTGCGTCCCATGATCCTCGTCCACGATGCCCATTTTCGCGTCGCGGATCTTTCCGCCAAAGGCATTGCCCAGCACGATCAACTGCACCAGCGGCATCACCATCGATACCATCATGAGCGTAGGCGAGCGGAAAAACTTCCGCATCTCGCGTTCGATAATCGCCATCATCCGGTTCATGGCCGCAACCCCGCCACAGGCATCTGGTACCCATAAGCTTTCACCAGTTCATCGCGCAATTGCCGACCCGTGTAGTGGACAAACACATCGTCCAAAGTAGTGTTCTGCACCGTAAGCGTCTTCAGCATCACTTTCGCGACCACCGCCATCTCGACCAGATCGGTCGTAGTGCCCGATCCATTCGACGTCAGCACTCGAAACATCCCCGAGCTCTCGTTCTGCACCGAGGTCACTCCCGGCAATGCGCTCAACCGTTCTTCCCAATCCTCCGGAGGCCGCTCGAACTGCACCTCAATCACGTTCGTTCCTGGCACACTTGCCTTCAAAGCCTCGGGAGTATCCAGCGCCACCAGTTTGCCGTGATCCACAATCGCAATCCGGTTGCAGAGCCGGTCCGCTTCGTCCATGTAGTGGGTGGTAATCAGGATGGTCAGCTTGCGCTTCGCCTTGATGTTCGTCAGCATCTCCCAAACCGCGACGCGTGAAACGGGATCGAGTCCAGTAGTTGGCTCGTCCAGAAAAAAAATCTTCGGACTATGCACCAGCCCACGCGCAATCTCCAGCCGCCGCCGCATGCCGCCCGATAAAGTTTTCGTCTGCGCGTCGCGCCACTTCGTCAGGTCGACCGTCTCCAGTAACTCATCGATGGACTCCTTGCGCCGCTTCGTCGGAACGTCATACAGCTTGGCGTAAATATTCAGATTCTCTTCCACGGTTAAATCCAGATCGCTGGTCAGTGCCTGCGGAATCACCCCAATCGCCTGCCGCACCGCCGCGGGATCGCGAGCCACATCATGCCCCGCAACCCGAGCCGATCCGCTCGATATCGGAATCAGCGTAGTCATCATCCGGATCAACGTAGACTTCCCCGCCCCATTCGGGCCGAGCAACCCGAAAATCTCCGCTTCCTTAACCGCAAACGAAACGTCATCCACCGCCAGAAATTCGCCATATCGTTTGACGATATGTTCCACTTCAATCGCGTTAGGAGCATCCGCTGCAACCGCGCCGCGCAAGCTAAGTTCCGACGCCGCAACGCTCATACCGTTCGTGCTATCGTTCACTTCGATCCCCAATCCGCTCACGTGGAAACGGACGCCCTCGTGAGCCTGCCCTGAGCAAAGCCGAAGGGTCCTGCCGAGCGAAGCTCGGCGATGTTCTACTGCTTTCCCGCGGCCTCTGCGCTCTGTGGTGCGGTTCCCTTCAATTGGTCGGGCGACACCAGCACTTCCGCCGTCATCCCCGGAACGTAAGCTCCCTTGGGATTCTCCAGTCGCACCTTCAAAGCAATAGTCCGGACATCCCGCTTGCGCCGCCCAACATCGCGCTGCGTAGCAAAATCCGCTTCCGCCGCCTTATAAAAAACCTTCCCCGGAATCACCGTTCCTCCCGGCAACCGCACGCGCAGCGTGTCGCCCAATCCAATATGATCGGTGTCAGTCTCCGGAATCGCCGCGAACACCCAGGTATCGCTGAAATCCACCACCGTAACAATCGCCTGCCCCGCATTCACCACTTCGCCTTCGCGCGCCGCCCGCACCAGCACTGTCCCAGTAACCGGCGCATAAATCTTCGTGTAGCCGAGCCGCACTTCGGCTTCTTTCATCTGTGCCATGGCGTTGTCCATCTGCGCCCGAGTCGATTCCACCGTACTCTGCGCCGCCGTTGCCTGATTCGTGCGCGCCACCGCCGAATCGAAATCCGCCTGCGCCGCCGTCACCTGCTCCTTCAACGACCGCACGTTCGCCTCTTGCCCCTTCAAATTCATCTCCGCCTGCACTCGGTCCTGATCTGAAGCCACTCCCGCCTCGGCTAATCCGATGGTTCGCCGGCTGTCGCTCTCGGTTCGCGTCAACATGGCTTCCGCCTGCGCCAGTTGCGCCCGCGCCGACTGCAATTTAGCCTGGGCATTCGATACATCGCTCGACGTCGATCCCTTCGTCGACTTGAACGTGTACTCGTTAGCGCCCACCTGCGACCGCATACTCGCAATCGTAGCCGCCGCCGCGCGCTCCTCCGCCTCCAACTCCGAAGGGTCGAGCAAAGCTATCAAATCCCCCTGCTTTACCTGCGTTCCTTCTTCCACCAGCAGCTTCAAAATCCTCCCCTGAATCTGCGGACTCACCACGATCTGGTTCGCATCCACCGTCCCCACTAGCACCAGATCGTTCCCGCGCGGCGTGGAAAGAAGGTAATACACCGAGGCAATCGCCAAGATGACTCCCAGCATGATCAAAAATTTATTGCGAGCGTTCATCGATAGTCTCTCCGCTTAGCTGTCAGTTGTCAGTCATCAGTTGTCAGTAATTCCTAAGCTCTTACTGACAACTGATGACTGATAACTGATAACCGAGAGCTGACCTCCCTTCCCCCACCTTCGGCGTCTCGTCGCCGATTCAGACAAACAGCGCTGTCGAAATAAAATCCAGCACAAACGCCCGCCGCTCTCGAATCCGCTTCTCCGAGAGCGGATCCACCTTCATCAGCGTCTTCATCAGCGGCGCCGCGGTGAAATAGAACACGATCACCGCCGCCACTGATGGCACAAAATCCATGGGATTCACTGGCCGAAACTCCCCCGCGCGGATCCCCTCTTGCAAGACTCCGACCAGTTTTTCAAAAATCGGACGAAAATATTCCTTGGCAATCCGCTGCATTCGCACCGCGCCCGCGCCCGATCGCACCCACTCTCCCTGCACCACCCGCGGAAACCGCGGGTTGGCCGCGATGTAATCGAAATACGTCCCCAGATATTCCAGCATCTTCTGCCGAGGCGGCAGTTGGCTATCGAGCACAGGCATCACCCGCGCCCGCAATCCGCTGAACACATGGTCGAGCACAGCCTCGTATAGTGCGTCCTTGTCCTTGAAGTAGTAATAGAGAAGCGCCTTATTGACGCGCGCCGCGCGCGCAATCGCATCCGTCCGAGCCCCCGCGATCCCATTCTCGGCAAATTCCGCTACCGCCGCCCGCAAGATCGAAGCCCGGCTCTCCTCTGGCCGTCCCCGAGTTCCCAGGCGTGGCCCGGCCGCATGGTGGCGAACGACCCGGCCCCTCTGTACCGTCGTCCCTTTCATATAATTAACCAGTTAGTTAGATTGTAACAGACAGAGCGCACGGCCGTGAGACGCGGAAGGCCAACAGCGGAAGTTCATGCCCTCAGGCCTTCGGCGCCGCGGCGGGCCGTCCGAACGAACCGCAGCGCCCGCGCATGGATTCACGGAACTTCTCGCGCTCTTCGGGAGTCATCTGTTCCCAGCGCTCCATCATGCGGCCGCGCCAGTGCTTGTGGCCCCCCGAACGGCCACGGAATCCACCAAAGAGAATTTTGCTAAGCACCAAAATGCCGGTCGCCTGCCAGAAGCCAATTACATGCCAGCCAAATAGAGCCGGCATCAGCCAATTCCACAGGCGCATGACCACATAACCAAATAGCGCGACAAATAGCACGGCAAACACCGCGAACTTAACCACTTTCGCAACCCCGTTCCTTATCATTTCCTTGCTCCTCATCTCTTCGTAAACTCGTCGTGGATGGCCTGCAGGCGCTCGCGCAAATAAAGAACTGCATAGTGCTTGCGCGACAGCAAAGTGTTCATGCTCACGCCAGTTTGCGCTGCCAGGTCTTTGAAGCTATAGCCCATCACTTCGTGGGCGATAAATACTTCGCGCTGCTCCTCCGGCAACTCGTCGAGAGCGGCGTCCAGTTCTTCGAGCAGCAAAGTTCTCGCGTAAGCAGCGTCCGGCCCGGCAGCAGGCGAGGGGAGTAACTCTTCCAACTGCAGCATCTCTCCGTTCACCGTCGCCGCCGGCTCGCTTCTCAGGGCTTCTCGCTGTTTACTGCGAAAAAGGTCCGTGATCCGATTGCGGGCCACGCGAAACAACCAGGCCGTCACCTGCTCCACCGGCTTCATCAAGCGGTAGGCTTCCACGAGTTCGTAGAAGACGTCTTGCAGGACGTCTTCGGCGTCGCTTTGGTCGCCCACCCGCTTGCGAATGAAGTTGCGCAAACGCGGCCGTTCTCGATCAATCGCTTCCGAGATCCGCTGATCCTGCTCAACCATCGCCCACTGTTTTCTCAGCGCCTGGTCCATCTACTGGTGTAGACGAATGAGCGCAGCAAATATTGTATGAAGATATTGTAGGGAGCTAACTCGAAGATACTGCAAGCGCTCTGCGAGCTTGCGCGGGCTGGGAATTCCGGCTATTGGAAACTAGATGTCAGGCATGGTTTCCGCCCGGCTGGCAATTTTGCCGAAAGCGTAACCGTTCTTCAGATCCATGAAACTGTGTAGTAGCTGTCCAGGAAGCAGGCTGCGAGACAGAACGAATACACCGCCGAATATGATTCCCAGGACGCCCGTCCCGATGACCCCTTTGCGCCCCTGGTAGGAATGCGCGAAGCCAAAGACAATCGACGAAAGTATCAGCCCGATCCACAACGATCCAAAAACGGCGTCTATCAACTGGAGCAGCCATCCGCGATAAAGAAACTCCTCGCACACGCCAGCCGTGAAAGATAGCGGAACCCACACGGCCCGTTCAGTAGAGGTCAATGGAAGGAGTCGGCTGATTCCCGCGGTCGCTTTGCGTAATTGTTCGGGGCTGGCTTTCTTTGCCTGGCGCTTGCTGAGTGTGCCGACAGCCGCAACCATCACCACTAAGACTCCGACGACCACCAATACCCGTAAAAGACTTCCCAGCCCCTCTCCAAGATCGCTAAGCGTCAAGCCATTCCGCCGGATTATCCAAATGCACCAAGCCACCAGCGACCACTCAGCGAGAATATTCCAGGCGTAAAGCCCCAGCTTTGAATTCAGCCGAAAGTAGATCAGGTAATCGAGAGTAGGAAAGATAACGACGAGCACGAACGTGAAAACCCATGCAGTTGGGTCATGGACTACACCTTGCCAGATTCCGACGTTTGCAACGCTCAGCATGGCAGAGAGTGTACATCGGAGGAAGCACCGGACACGACCCTCTCGTCGCTAGTCGTCGGTCGTTAGTCGTTAGTCGTCAGTCGTTTGCAACCGCCAGCGTCGACGAAACCGCTGCGAGCATCCGCACACCGCGAACGACTACCGACTAACAACTCGGCATCGCCCTACCGCGAACCACCTGCGATGGAAGGTACCAGCAGCACCTCATCGCCATCCTGGAACGAATAAGAAGCGCCCCCTAGGAAGCGAATATCTTCCTCATTCACGTAAATGTTAAGGAACCGACGCGTCTCACCCGCTTCATCCCGCAAATGGGGCTTCAAGTCGGGGAACTGAGAGTCGAGTTCCGAGAATAGCTCACCGAGATTGGCCACCGAGCAAACCACACGCGCAGTCCCAGCCGTAAGCCGCCGTAAAGCGGTTGGAATTTCAATCGTGATACTCATATAGACCTCCACAGCAAAAAGTATGAAAAAGTTCTCAGTCGTCAGTCGTTGGTCGTTAGTCTTTAGCGAACCCGACCAAAACCGAACTGCCGCGAACCTTTTGCAACCCGCGAAACGACTAGCGACCAACGACCGACGTCCAACGACCATCACCCAACCGCCACAGCCGACGTCGCCGTCTCCCGAAGTGTCTCCGGCAAACTGGCCAATTTCGAAGCCAGATAAGCCTCGAACTCCGCCAGCTTCGGAGCAATCGGCGTTTCGGCCTCGTACGCGTCCGCCAGCACGTCGGTGGTCTTGAGCCCGTTCCCGGTAACGCAGATTACGGTGGTTTCATCGGGAAGAATCCGGTCCTGATGAATCAGCTTGCGCGCGGTTCCCACCGTCACGCCGCCTGCGGTCTCGGTGAAGATGCCTTCGCTTTCGGCCAGCAGTTGGATCGACTCGACCACTTCCGTATCCGTGATATCTTCCGCCCATCCCCCACTCTTGGTGATGGCCTTCAAGGCGTAATGTCCGTCCGCGGGATTGCCAATCGCGAGCGACCGTGCAATCGTCTTCGGACGCTGCGGTTCGATCTCGCTGCTGTACTGTTTGATCGCGGTCGAAATCGGCGAGCACCCAGACGCTTGCGCGCCAAAAAATCTGACCGCCTTCGGATCGACCAGCTTCAGAAGAATGAGCTCATCAAACGCCTTCTTGATTTTGGTGATCAGCGAGCCGCCTGCCATCGGCACCACGATGTTATCGGGCAGCCGCCAGCCCAATTGCTCGGCGATTTCATAGCCCACCGTCTTCGAGCCTTCAGCGTAATACGGACGCAGATTGACGTTCACGAATCCCCAGCGATGTTCGTCGGCAATCTGCGAGCACAGCCGATTGACGTGGTCGTAGCTGCCATTGATGCGGACCAGTTCCGCGCCAAACACCTGCGTGCCGAGAATCTTGGCCGCCTCCAGGTCCGAAGGAATAAAGATCCACGCTTTTAAGCCTTCGCGAGCCGCCTGCGCCGCCACCGCATTCGCCAGGTTGCCGGTGGAAGAGCAAGCAACGGTATCAAAACCAAAGGCGCGAGCATTGGCGAGAGCAACCGCAACCACGCGGTCTTTGAAGCTCAAAGTCGGCAGGCAAACCGCATCATTCTTGATGAAGAGCCGCCGCGATCCAATCCGCTCGCCCAGCCGCGGAGCGCTCACCAGCGGCGTGTAGCCCACGGGCAGCGACGGTTGAAATCCATCCGGCAGAGGCAGCAACTCGCGATAGCGCCACATGTTCGGCGCTCGCGAGGCGAACAGTTCACGCGAAAGGCGCGACCGAAGCGAATCGTAATCGTAGGTAATCTCGAGCGGCGAGAAACAGTCTGGGCAAATGCTGGTTGGTTTGTTGCCCCAGGTCTTGCCGCACTCGCGGCAGCGGAGCTGGTAGGTGCTCGTCTCCATGGTGTAACTTCTTTCTGTGACTGCGGGACGAGCCGGGTAAAAATACCCCAGTTACGACAAAACCCCTTTTCCGAATGGGAAAAGAGGCTCGGGTGCGAAAACATCGCTTAACCCCGAATCTCATGGTCCCCGTTACCGGGCGAGAGTTGGCACCTGCGATTGAGATAGATGATCTCGACCCGGTTGCCGTGGCGTCCTAGGGCTCGTCCCTCAGCCACTCTGCATGAAATTCCAGCTTGCTCAATAAAGAGCAAACTTGGGATCAAATGTTACAACCGACCGAGCGGTCTGTCAAGCGGGAATCTCCGGGATTATGCCTTTGACAAACCCACGCCTACGTCCAGTTCCCTCGCAAGTCGTGCAAGCACCCGTTCCAGAACAGTGCCTACACTTCGCGAGTGGCAACGCAGCCTAAAGCCTTCATCAGCCGCTTCCCCAACAGCCCGATGACCGAGGAGAGGGGGTTTTTGTTGAAGCCTCAAACGCCCGGTCCCATCACCTGAGCCCGCCCCGCCACTGGCGTGAACGTGTACGCTCAGAACTCCACCCGCGCCTGGAAGGCGATCATGCGTGGACTGCTATCGCCACCCAGCCCGACGCCTAGCAAGCCGGTAGGCGGAGACGTTGCGGACGTGAGCGCTCCAAAGCCACTCTGCGCGGAAGGATTTCCTGGAATGCCGGCCTGAACCATGTTTGGAAGCGCAAAATTCGGATGGTTGAAGACGTTAAAGAACTGCCCCTCAAACCGCAGCTTCACGTGCTCGCTCAAGGGAAACCATTTTGTCAGGTAGAAGTCGCTCCAGAGAAAATCAGGACCTCGCAAGGCATTACGGCCGAGGTTTCCGAATTGGCAATTCTGCGGGCTGTCGCCGCCATAACACTGCCCTGTGCTAGGATCAACCGCCGAAATAAATGCGTCCGGATTCAGCCACTGCAGCGTGCCCGCCTGCGTTACACCCGGAATGAGATGATGGTCATACAGTGGAACACCGGGAACAACGCTGGCGAACTGTGGCCCGCTGCCCTGCACAATGCCGTTTCCGTTCGCGGAATAGGGCGTGCTTAAAACCGAGAACGGAACTCCGGTGTGCCAAAACGCCGTTCCAGAGATCTGCCAGCCGTTGAGCGCGTAGCCCAGCGCGTGATTGTGCACTCTTACCGGCAACTCATACACATACTGCGCGTTGAGATTTTGCCGGATGTCATAGTCGCAGGGACCATAATCACGGGCCAGATCTCCCGGCAAAGGCGAGAGAATCCCTCCCGCGGAAAACGGAAGGAATCCTCCATTCGAGACCGCGTCCATGCAACGGCTCCAGGTGTAGTTGACCTGTCCTTGCAAACCATGGCTCAGGCGCTTCATTGCGGTCAGTTGAAGACCGTTGTAGTGGCTGTTCGCACCGGTGGAGAACTGCGTTACTGCGCCGAATCGCGGATCGGTTGACTGCTTGTAGGGGAACGGGGCAAAACATCCCTGGCACACGGTTTGGTAGCCGTTGACTTGGGTTGAGTAGGGCTGGTTCACAGCGCGCGTGCCTACGTATTGCGCCTTCAGGCTGGCTGTCGCTCCGAATTGATGTTCGATTCCCAAACTCCACTCCATGAAATACGGCGCGTGCAGTTTGCCATCGGGAATAGCAGTGATCGCCACCGGCGCAAGGCAACTTGTGGGATTTGCCTGTGGAGATGCGCACGAAAGCTGACCTTGGGGAAATCCCGCAGTAAAGGTCTGATTCGCCGCAACGATTGCATCCACTGCGCTGTTTGCCACTCCGGGAGCGATGGCGGTACAGCCGAATTGCGGGTCGCAGCCTGCGGATCCGGCTTTGCCGACGGTGCCCAGGAGCCCTCCCTGGAAGGTCTTATCGTAGGGAGGATTGGCCCCGACGAGGTCGGCGACACTGCCCGGCAAGAGGTCGCTGAAAATCCCGAAGCCGGCGCGGAGGACGGATTTCGGCTCCAACTGCCACGCAATCGCCATTCTCGGTTGCAGAATGGCCAGCGGCGTGGACGAAAACAGATTGCCGAGATGAGTTTGAATGGCGGCGTTCAGAGGTTGATTCACATCGTGCGAGATGGAATTGAAAGAGCCGCTGAGACGGGCGACTTGATCATGCGGATTCAGCGGATTCGCGTTCAAGGTGTCGCGCAGACCGAACGTCCAGGTTAGCGTCCGAGTTACTTTCCAAGTGTCTTGCGCATAGAGATCGAGATTGAGAAAGTTGAAGGGCTCATTGGCATGCGATGGAAATGTCTCCGACACGGTGCTCGCCGCTCCATAGATATATTGCTTCAAGTTTGCGTAGATCACGGTGGGAACCATGCCTTCTCCGAAGTCATAATCGTTGAGGCGAAAAATGCGGGTATTGGTTCCAAATCGCAGTTCGTGAGCGCCATGGCTCCAGGCGAGGTTGTCGTTGACAAAGAAGCGGGATGCGCGTCTGCCTTGAATCCAGGTGTTGTCCAGCCCACCCATGGGGGTGAATGGGTTCGCGCCGCTGCCCTGCAAAACGATCGGGAACGCCAAAAGTGTTTTCTGAAGGTTGCTGGGTCCGAACAGGCTTTCGTACCAGGAAAACGCGGGATTGAAGTAGTTCACCAGGCTCTGAGAGAAGACATGCGTGTATCCTGCCGCGAACGAATAGAGCGGCTGTGGCGAAAGCGCATTGAACACCGGGTTGATGGGATCAGTCCACGCGGCTTGCAGCCCATTGTCCGACTGAAAACGAAACCAGGTTGTATCTTTCTGGTTGATGTTGTAGTCGACGCGGGCCGTCTGTACCTGCTCGTGGTCGTCACTGGTGTGCGAAACACTCTGCTGGTTGGCGCAAACCGCGAGCGGGCAACCGTCAATCGCGTAGGGAGCACCGTTGGTATTTGTGTAGAGCGAGAACATTTTTTGATAGAACGGTACTTCCTGCGGCGCCGCAGGCAAATCATTTTTCGGGTTGTCCGGGTCGATGTAGCCCAGAGGAAGCTGGTGCAAGACATATTGTTGGAATGCGGCAGTGGGAACGATGGTCGGCGTGACAATCGGCAGCGCGATCCGCACCCACTCGCTATCGAAAAAGAAAAACAGCTTGTCGTGCGCAATCGGTCCACCCACACTGCCCCCAAAATGATTGACCGTCGCTCTGGGCTTGTAACGCCCTGGCACCGCATTGGTGAAGTAGTCCGCAGCATTCAGTCGCGAACCGTTCCACAGTTCATACAGATTTCCGTGAAACTGGTTCGTCCCAGACTTGGTGACGTAGTTGACCTGCGCCGCTCCATACCGTCCCTGGTCCACGGAATAGGAAAGTGTGTTGACCGTCACTTCCGAAATCGAATTTAATCCGAGGACGAGGTTGGTGGAAAGACCGCTGTTGAGATTGGTGAGCGGGTCGTTCGTTTCCAGACCGTCCAAGATGTAGCCGTTGGAGAGGGCGGGGAGTCCGTTAAATTCCACATTGCCATATCCGTTGCTGCCGCCGACAAAATCGTTACTGCTCCCCGCCGTATTGATGAGGGCCCCAGGCGCAAATTGCAGAGGGTAAGTCAGGTCCCCGCCCGGATTCGGCAAGTCCTCCAGTGCCGCCGCATTCAGGGTCGCGGATGTGTTTGCACTTTCCGGATTGATGAGTGGGGCCTCGCTGCTTACTTCCACCGCCTCGTTCGACCGGGCCACATTGAGCGTGAAATCCACGGTTTGCTTCTGGCCCAGACCTGCCACGACATTGTCATTCTGCCGCGCTTCGAAGCCTTGTGCTTCCGCTCTGACCGAATAGGTGCCCGGCTTTAACTGCGGGAAGTTGAACCGGCCCGCCTCATCGGTCTTGGCGCTGCGCCTCAGTCCGGTCTCAGGGTCAGTGATCGTCACCGTGGCGCCCGATACGACGGCGTTGGTTGGATCTCGGACTTGGCCAACAATGGCGCTCGTGGTTTCGCCTTGTGACAGCGCTTGCGTCGGGAGAAGACACGTCACTGTCAAGATGAGAAAAGCAAAGTGTGACGCGCGCGCCATGAACACCATACTCATCTCCTCAAGCGACAATGTTTTCTCTGGTTGTATCTGTTAACCAGCGATTATTCTGTACAGTTAACCACAGTTAACACAAACAAAGCAAGGACAAAGGGGCAGACTGAGGAATCTCGGCGATTGTGCCCGAGTGACGCTAGTGCTTTTTCGGAGGCGCGGGCCCTTGGTGAGCTGAGTGGAGCAAGAGGCCAGAAGTCCTCTTGTAGGAAAGTTCCAGTGGATCGGCAGTGGGGACCGAGCTGGTAGGAAGGGACGAGCCGGTTTCCGAAGCCAGCCAAAAGTCAAGGGCACTTTCGCCACATCATCGGTTTATGATCGCATTCCATTCACCGGACGGAGTCTATGAAGCCGGACTGCTCGGATGCCCTCCAGAGAAAAAGGCTGCAAAGCCTGCGTGTGTCGTTGAGCAGGTCACTTTCTCCGGCCCCGTTTGATAGCAAAGGTTGCGGAATTGCGCCATTTCCTGCAATTTCCAGAGCAATCCCGGCGGATTTCTCTGCACTTCAGACTTTATGGTAGCGCTACCGGGAATACCTCAGCGCCAAGCTAGATTTTACAGAGAGAGTCGTAGTCTGTCGCCTTAGGGAGAGGTACGCCCGAGGGTCCCGCCACGAAGGCGAGATAGGCATTTCAGGTAGGACAAACATTCTCATTTTGGTTTTTGGACAAGTTGGACAACAAAGAACGGTCTTTACCAAGTCTGTCAGGTCACCATAGCGAAATCTGCGAGACCCGTACCTCCAGACGCGCTACCACTGTGATTATCGGAACTTGGCGCGATAGAATTGTCAGTCGATTCCGTTGGCGAAACCGGTATGGGCCGCGCAAACCAGACGGTGATATCCGAGGACGGTAAAGAGCTTCTCAGACTCTGCCGCGCCGGGAGACTATACGAGATAGAGAAGTGGATCGCTGCAGGCAAACCGCTGGATCTGCCAGTCACGAAGCACAAAACCCTCCTTCAAGTTGCAGTTGAGACCGAGTTCCACAGCCTACTCGAACTGATCGCCCGGCACGAGACTGTCCAAGCCTCTAAGAATGCCGCCCTCGAAGACGCGGTGTCCCTCCGTAGGCTCGATTTCGTTGAACTGCTCGTCGAAAACGGAGCGCAGATTGCTGCCGTTCCGTTTGCCGATGTTCTGTTGACGTGGGAACCGAACCTGATGCGCTTCTTCTTAGATCATGGAGCTGATCCCATTAAAGACAATTCGTTTGCAGTTGCGTTTGGAGCCAAAGTGCGGACTGCCTTACGCGCGTTTCTGGATTGTAAGCGGATGCATCCTGAACAGGCGGATGCGCTCCAAGAGCAAGCGAACATCGCCCTCCGACACTTCTGCTCAAAGGGTGATCTGAAATGGATCAGCCTTATGCTTTGGGCAAAAGCAGACGCCCGCTCCATGGGACCAAGCCTTGAAGATCAGTACACCTATGATCCCGAATGTTACACGTCAGGCTTGCAACAGGCAGCTTACGCAGGAAACATCGAGGTCTTGAAGAAACTCAAGCCTCAGGGGGGACGCGACAACCTCGAAGATCTCCTTCACTCTGCGGCTATTTCCGGCCGAAAGGACGTTCTCCACTATTTGTTGGAGGTCGGAGCAAAGCCAAATAACCGGGAAAATGGCGGCTCTTCGGCACTGGATACGTGCTTATGGCGTTTGAGCATCGGACATTTTAACCCTTACGGTGGGAAACAGCTGGCTTCGAAGTACGACGCGTCCGGCGCTCTAGAGTGTATACAGGAACTGCTTGCGCATGGCGCGGTTTGGAATCCTGAATCCGGCGACGTGACACAACTTCGTCGCATTCTTTGTGAATGCGAGCCTGCCGTGACTGTCTCACTGCTTCAACTATTCCACAAGTACAACGCATGCCCCGCTGAGCGAATTCATAAGCTATTGGGCTCACCTCGGATTAGGGAGCACCTTACGCCCGAAAGTCAGCACATTTGGCGGCTGGGAATTCGTTTCGCAGCCGTGCAGCCGATGCCGGGTCAATCGGTCGCGAGGGTTCGTGGGTTACGTTCGCGAATTTCGAAAATGTGATTGTGATCAGACACGCTTGCGATGCTGCAACAGGCCTTGCAAGCGAGGAACAGAGGAACCACGAAAGCCACTATTTGCCTAACTAGCGAAAGAGTAGGTCTTAGTAAAAAAGTGAGGCCAACGACCTAAGCCTTCGGGCTGCCAAGGGAGTCAATCAATGGATATAAGGCAACAATCAGCGCTATTTTCGGAGACAACAAAATTCCGGATAAAAAAAGTGGGGACCTCTTTGCTTGTGGCAGTTCCTATCATGGTTTTGCTCGTTTTTGCCCCATTGAATCCGCCCAGCGCATGGGCGGTTCCAAGCTATGCGCGGCAAACGGGCTTGGCGTGCAGTGGCTGCCACTACGCGCCTCCGGAACTCAACCCTGCCGGACGAAGGTTCAAGCTGTTCGGTTATGTGGATCGAGCAGATGAGACTAAAACCGTAAAATCAGAGGGAAGCAAAACCCACGCAGCCCTTGATCTCCTCGCTTCGCTGCCCCTTTCCGTCATGCTGGAGACCTCCTTTACTGCAACCAAGTCGCCGGTGCCGGCGACCCAGAATGGCAATTTTGAATTTCCTCAAGATATCTCGCTCTTCCTTGCTGGGGCGTGGACAAGCAAGGTCGGCAGTTTTCTTCAAGTGACTTACGACACCCAAGCCGACCACTTCAGCATGGATAATACGGATATCCGCTATGCGAATAAGACGAAAATGAGCGGCAAGGAGCTGGTTTATGGCTTGGACTTCAACAACAATCCGACCGTAGAGGACCTTTGGAACACTACGCCGGCATGGGGTTACCCCTGGATCGCCAGCGATGTTGCGCCCACTCCCGCCGCTGCTGCCATTATTAATGGTCCTTTGGCACAGGACGTTGCAGGTCTCGGTGGCTTTGCGATGTGGAACAACCATCTGTATCTGAACATGGAGCTCTACCGCTCAGAACACGTGGGCGGTCCGCAGCCGAATCCGGGAATTGGTTATTCCTACAACATCGTCGGGGTTGCGCCTTACTGGCGGGTCGCTTGGCAGGAATCGACCGGGACAACGCAATTCATGATCGGCAGCTATGGAATGCACCTGCGGAATAGCCCCAACGCGATCCCCGCGGGCGCCGCAACCGACATCTATGAC
This sequence comes from uncultured Acidobacteriaceae bacterium, assembly GCA_963785265.1. Taxonomy (GTDB): domain Bacteria; phylum Acidobacteriota; class Terriglobia; order Terriglobales; family Acidobacteriaceae; genus Acidiflorens. The sequence goes on from CAWAUN010000004.1 coordinate 328,288, forward strand.
GATTACACCGATTTTGCCTTCGACAGTCAGTTAGATCAGACATTATTCCGGAAGGACATCCTATCGTTGCGAGGCACGTTTATCCGCGAAAATTCCAATTTGGCAGCCAGCGTCGCTATGGATGCGGCATCGCCAGGCGGGCACCATCTAAACACGACTATGGTCAACGCCGAATTCCATTTCGGCAATCGCTATACGGGCACATTCGGTTGGTTCGATGTCGATGGCACGCCCGACGTCCTGCTGTATCCAGCCGGTGCGGTGAACGGCAGTGCCAACAACAACCCGAGAAGCGCTGGATATCTCGCAAATATCTCGTACTGGCCGTGGCAGAATCTGCAGCTCGCCGCCCAATATACCGGGTATACACGCTTCAACGGGGGTTCTACCAGCTACGACGTTACTCCCAACGGTCGCAACGCGAGTGCCAACAATACGATTTATCTGGATGCGAAATTCATATTCTGACGCGCACGTTTGCATTTACCAACTACAAATACAAAAGGGGAAAACGCAGTAAGATACAGGAGATTCATGTTGGCGGTAGTAGACGGGTCGTGCATCGCAGCGCGATGCACGGCTCTTCCACCAGGAGTTGAGTCGGAATCAGAAAACAACGAGGAGAAAAAATGACACGTAGTTTGATGATAGTGATGGCCGTAGTAATAGTGATGAGCTTGGCCGCCAGCGCAGGCACGATCAGCGGCAAAGTCTCCGGCGTGAAAGATCAGTCGGTGGTTTATGTGGAAGCGCCCGCAGGCAAAACATTCCCCGCTCCAACGCAGGAGCCCGTGATCGACCAGAAGGGGTTGATGTTTGAGCCCCATATCGTGGCGGTACAGGTAGGTACAACAGTCCAATTCCTGAACAGCGACAACGTCGCCCACAATGTTTTTTGGCCTTCGGTCGGGGGCAACAAGAAACTCACCCACAATCTGGGCACTTGGCCGAAGGGTGAAAAGCGTCCGTTCAAGTTCGACAATCCCGGCGCAGTTCCCCTGCTTTGCAACGTGCATCCCGAGATGTCCGGCTATGTCGTCGTGTCGCCTACGCCGTACTTTGCTAAGACGGACAAGTCGGGTGAATACAAAATCGAGAACATCCCTGACGGGAGCTACACCGTGACCGCGTGGCATGAAGGCTCCAAAAGCCAGTCGAAGCCGGTCGCGGTAGCGGGCGACACCAAAGCGGACTTCACGCTGAGCAAGTAGGGAAAAGAAGTAAGGAGCGGGCGCCCGTCCGCTCTTCGCCTTCATCGAGTACAATGCTTCCCATTCCACGAAAGCACTGCGGAGTGCCGTTTTGCTGAAACGGTTCAAAGACAAACGAGTGGACCGGGATTGGTTGAATACCAACTTTCCCTGCATGATGGCTTGTCCCGCCCACACCAACGCGGGCCGCTATGTCGCGCTTATTGCAGAGGGGCGATTTGAGGAAGCCTACAAGTTTGCTCGTGATCCCAACCCGCTGGCGAGCATCTGCGGCCGGGTTTGTGCGCACCCCTGTGAAACAGCGTGTCGTCGCGGAGATATCGATCGCCCGATAGCAATCCGGGCGCTCAAGCGCTTTCTGACCGAACGCCACGGCCCAGAATCCAAGCGCCCGGTCGATGTCTACGCCGGCCGGGCCCAGAGCCGACTGCCCTTTAAAGTAGCTGTGGTCGGCGGCGGGCCCGTGGGACTATCCGCGGCGCATGATCTCGCTCTCATGGGCTACACGGTCACGATTTTTGAAGCCGCTCCTGTGGCCGGCGGAATGCTTTACCTCGGCATTCCCGAATACCGGTTGCCGCGTGACGTAGTGGAAGCGCAAGTGCGGGAAATCCTTGCGACCGGCGACATCACTCTCAAGCTCAATCAGGCAGCTGGACGCGACTTCACGGTATCTGATCTGCGCCGCCAGGGCTTCGACGCGGTGCTGATCGCCGTAGGTGCGCATCGCAGCCGCGATCTTACGATTCCTGGGGTTGACCTGGATGGAGTTTACAAGGGCATCGATTTCCTGCTCAACGTGAACCTCGGCTACAAGTTCACCATCGGTAAAAAAGTGATCGTGATCGGCGGCGGCAACGTGGCGATGGACGTAGCGCGTTCGGCGGCGCGCGAAGTCGTCCGGCAGCATGTCGCCGGAGTGGAAGATCTGGAGCCTTCGCTGGAAAGTGTGAGCGCCGTGGCCACAAAAGAGATGGTGGACGTGTCGCTCTCGGCCCTGCGCCTGGGGGCGCAGGAAGTGCACCTCGTCTGCCTGGAAAAGCGCGAAGACATGCCGGCGGCGCTGGAGGAGATTGAAGAAGCTGAAACCGAAGGCATCATCATGCATCCCGGCCTGGGCCCTAAGCGCATGATCGGTAAAGCTGGAAAAGTGGTCGCACTGGAGACGCTGAAAACAAAATGGGTCTTCGATCAGAACAAGCGCTTCAATCCAGCGTTCTACGAGGGCAGTGAAACGGAGCTGGAGTGCGACACCATTATTATGGCCGTCGGCCAGGCGCCGAATCTGGATTTTCTCAAACCCGAAGACGGCGTGGGGCTGTCACCCCGTGGGCTAATCGCGGTGAATCCCCAAACATTGATGACCTCGGCGAACGGAATCTTCGGCGGCGGCGATTGCGTGTTCGGCCCGCGACTGATCATCGATAGCGTGGCCGATGGCAAGCGCGCCGCAGTAGGCATTGATGAATTTCTGCGCGGCCACAAACATCCAGAGCCTATCGTCGAAGTCGAGGTCTTCAAGCGCCACAGCATGCCGCTGGAGTTGTTGGACCTGACTCGCCCGCCTATACCCATGCTGCCGCTGGAGCGCCGCACCGGAGTGACCGAAGTCGAGGTCGGCTACGATGCTCAGTCGGCGATGGAAGAAGCCCAGCGTTGTCTGCATTGCTGGATGAATACGGTCTTCGAGGGCACGCCGGAAGACGGCAGTATGTGCATCCTGTGCGCCGGTTGCGTGGATGTGTGTCCGGAAAACTGCCTGCAGCTCGTATCCCTCGACCGCATCAAGTTCGAGCCCGAAACTGTGCGGCAGATCTCTGAGCACCAGGAATTATTTGGCATGGAACTCGACGAAGTGGCGGCCGATGAACTCGGCATCGTCACCGGTTCCGCCATGCTAAAAGATGAGACGCGCTGCATTCGCTGCGGCCTTTGCGCCTCGCGCTGTCCCGTCGGCACCATCACAATGGAGTCCTACAACCTCGTTTCCGCGGAGCCGACCGGATTGATTTCGGTGGAATCGATTGATGGACCACTCAGGCCCAGGACGCCTGTCACGGCTGGAGCCACGAGGTGACGGGTCGAGGTAAATATGTCGAGGTAAATAATGTCCGATGAGAAAAAAATCACGGCCCCTGACCCAAGCAACGAGCCAGGCAACGATGTCGACCGCCGCGCCTTTTTTGTCAAGCTGGGATTGGGATCGCTCAGCATCGCCGCCGCCGGCACGGTGGCGTTTGCGTACCAGTTTCTCTCACCCAACGTTTTGTTCGAACCGTCTCCCATTGTCAACGCCGGCAAGCCGGAAAATTATGCGCTGAATTCAGTGACCGAGGACGTGAACTCAGGAATCTATCTCATCCATGCCCAGGAAGGCTTTTTTGCGCTTAGTGCGGTCTGTACCCACCTCGGCTGCCTGACCGCATGGAAACCTGAGTTAGGCATCATCGCTTGCCCTTGCCATGGCAGCAAATTTTACGTTTTGGAGGTCAATAAAGTCCCCGGAGAGAAAATTGAAGGCCCCGCGCCCAGGCCGCTGCCCTGGCTCCAGACCTGGATCAGCGATGAGGGTGATCTGATGGTCGACCGCTCCATCACGATTCGACCGATGCAGTTTGTGAGGGTGTGAGCATGGCGAAAACAATCAAGAACTACTTCGACGAGCTGCGCGGCACGCGGGTGTGGCGTTCGGTTTTCCGCAGCGGGACCGGATCCAGTACTCTGCATCGAGCCCTCGCCATACAGCAGAACGTATTTCTGCACCTATTCTCCACCAAGGTGCGGACCCGAATGCTGAGCTTCAGCACGACCTGGTATCTGGGCACGCTGACTTTCGGAACGTTTCTCATCCTGGTAGCCACGGGCATTCCCCTGATGTTTTATTACCATTCTTCGGTGCCGCAAGCCTATGCCGACACCAAGGATCTGCAGTTTGTAGTTTCTTCCGGCCTGTTTCTGCGCAACCTGCACCGCTGGTCGGCGCACGCCATGGTTTTCCTTGTGTTCGCGCACATGTTCAAGGTGTTCTACCGCGGCGCCTATCGTGGGCCGCGCGAGTTCAATTGGGTAATCGGAGTTATCTTGCTGCTGATTACGCTGCTCCTCAGTTACACGGGCTACTTACTGCCTTGGGATCAGTTAGCTTTTTGGGCAATCACGGTGGGTTCGAATATCGCTTCCGCAGTGCCTGTGATGGGCAATAAGATTCACTTCCTCCTGCTCGGCGGCAATCTGGTGAACGCCAATGCTCTGCTGCGTTTCTACGTGCTGCACTGCATGATTCTGCCCCTGGTTGCGATACTTTTTGTGGCCGTCCATTTCTGGCGCATTCGTAAAGACGGCGGCCTCTACGCTCACCCGAGTGAGCCCAAGACGCTCGCGCCGAAAGCGGTGCCCGCCGCGGCGAAGGGGGTCCAATAAAATGAGCGATCCGAAGGATTTCATCGCCGGCATGGACTCCAACGCCCGCAAGTCGCCGACGCGCGTAGTCTTCGTCACCCGGCGAACCTCGGCGCAGGTTAAGGTCACCGACGAAGATCAGGTCCAGACCTACCCGCAAGTCCTCTTCCGCGCTATCGTTGCAATTGAGGTGCTTACGATTGCGTTAGTTGCTGTGGCGCTTCGCTTCAACGCACCGCTTGAGGGTATTGCCGATCCCTCGCATACGCCGAACCCCGCCAAGGCACCCTGGTACTTCCTCGGATTACAGGAAATGCTGCACTACTTTCCTCCCGTGGTCGCGGGAGTGTTGGTTCCAACGCTGGTAGTGATCGCGCTGATTGTCATTCCATATTTCAACATCAACGTCGAAGCCGAAGGTTTATTCCTGAAGGATCGCAAACGGCGCCTGCTCATTTTTTATGTGGTGGCGGCGGCCCTTTGTTTGTTCTTGTTGTTGTTCGATGTTTACGTGGCGCTGGTGCCGACCCTGATCGTCGCCGGGTTCATGGTGCTCGCGGCGCAAAGTTCTCCGCAGTCGCCTTCCGCTTTCCGGCGTTACTTGGCCGCCAAACCTCTTTCCTTCTGGATCATGACCTGGTTTCTGTTCGAACTCACCGTGCTTACGGCGGTTGGCACCTTCTTTCGCGGCCCGGGCTGGTCTTGGGTGTTGCCCTGGGGGGGAGCGAATTGAAGAACAGGCTGCTCTCCCTGTGGCAAGCGTTGTGGCAGAGATTGTTTGGCGATCCCGTTCGCGCCTTTGGCTCGGTCAGCCTGCTGTTATTGATTTCGCTGGCCATTGCACCGGCCAAGAATCACTTCAGTGAATGGCGCCACTACCGGAACCAGTACCTGGCGTTGATTCAGACCCGTGGCGACGCAGTCACACTACTTCGCCACTTCCGCGAGCACGACGGAATCCAGCAGATATGGCTTCCGCAACTAGGAGTTGTAGATCGTTGCACCACCTGCCACGTCGCACTGAGGGAAACCAGCCTCGCCGATGTCGGTACCCAGCCGTTCCGCCTGCACCCTGTAATCCCGCACACGCTTGACCAGTTCGGCTGCGTGATGTGCCACCGTGGGCAAGGCCCTGCGACCACCGTCGAGGAGGCCCATCGCAGCACGCTGGCTTGGGAGCAGCCCATTCTGCCGCCACGATATGTTCAATCTTCCTGCGGGCAATGTCATCGCGCTCCCCTACCCGGCACGCCGCAACTGAATCTGGGACGCAATTTGCTGGGTCGATATGGCTGCGTGCATTGTCACACCATCAAACTACCCGGCGGCAGCACGATCAAGCCGACCGATGATCCGCCTTCGCTTGAGCACATCGCCGACAAAACCACCCGCGAATGGATTTACGCATGGTTGAAAGACCCTCAGGCCTACGCTGTGACCGCGACGATGCCGAATTTCAAGTTGAGCGATCCCGACGTGCGCGATATTTCGGCCTTCCTGACCGCCAACAGCACGCCAATCGCTGGAGACACGGTGGCGATCAGCAAGAATGAGAAAGCGCCCGATCCAACAGCCGGCGCCAGTTTGTATGGAGAGTCATTCTGCGCCTCCTGCCATGCCGTGCAGAACGCCGCCGGCAATGTCGTGGGCGGTGATGTCGGTCCGGAACTGACCCGGGTCGGCAATAAAGTGAAGCCGGAATGGCTGCAAGCATGGCTGCGCAACCCGCGTATTTACGATGCGGGAACGGCCATGCCGCACTACCGTTTCACCGATCAGCAAGTTTCCCTGCTAACCGCTTACCTCGGAAACAAGACGGATTCCGATCTCTTGGCGAATGTGCATCTCGACGCCGCCACGCCGGAACAGATTGCGCACGGCAAGTTTCTGGTTACCGAGTACGGCTGCGCCTCTTGCCACGAGATCAACGGCATCAAGAAACCCGATAACTTCGCTCCAGAATTGACCCGCATCGGCAGCAAGCCACTCACGCAGATCATTTTCCTGCCCGGGATGACGCACGCTATACCGGATTACATCGCGGCCAAGATTCGGCAACCGCGCTCGTTTGGAGCGGCGTTGAAGATGCCGCAGTTCACCCTCGCGCCCGCGCAGATTGATGCTTTGACCACCGCACTGCTCGCGCTCACCGACCGGGCGCACGACTTGCCGCTGGCCTTGACCGTGCCGGCGAAGGCGGCTTCGGATTACCAACCCGCGGGCAAAGCCGGGCAGCTCATGGCGGACCTCGCCTGCTTCAGCTGTCACGCCATCAACGGTCGCGGCGGAGACATGGCTCCCGACCTGACTTGGGAAGGTAGCGCGGTGCAGCGGCCATGGCTGCTGGCATTCTTGAAGAACCCGGGCACCCTGCGCCCGGCGCTGATCCGGCGCATGCCGAGGTTCAACCTTTCCGATGCTGACGCGGCCGAGCTCACCGACTACATCATGACCGTCTATCAGACTCCGGCATTCGATCGCGACTCGATGCCGTCCAGCGGATACCCTCCGGCTCAAATAGAGCAGGGGAAACAGCTTTTCTATTCCAAGTACGCCTGCCAGTCTTGCCACATCGTCGATACCAAAGTCGACAAAGGCTACATCGGACCAACCCTTACGCAAGTCGGTTCGCGCCTGAATGCTGCGTGGATTTACTACTGGCTGAAGAACCCGCAGGCCATGCGCCCCGGCGCCATCGAACCGAACCGCAACATGAACGACGAAGATGCCCGCGCTCTGACCGCATTCCTGATGACGCAAAAGGGCTCCAGCAAGCAGGAGGCGAAGAAATAATGATCGGCAGGCTCCGGGAAAGCTCGATGTTGCATCTGATTTTGGGTCGCGCAGCGCTTGAGCGCTGCGGTAACCGCTTCTTCCAGAATGCGGCTTTAGCCGTGGAGGTCGCAGCGGTCGCCTTGATTCTCCTAACCGCAGCGTGCACCAGCAAGCCCGGACCGACCTCCACCCTGAAGCCCACCGGGTTCGGCGCCGCACTGGCAGAGTCGAGTGGGGGCAAACAGATCGGTGCGACCGGCACGCTCCTTGCTCAACCTCTAGTCGTGCAGGTCAACGATGAACAAGGGACGCCCGTCACTGGGGCGCTCGTCGAGTTCAACGGGCCTGCAGGCGTCAGCTTTGACCCCCCGAGCGGCCTAACCGACTCCAGCGGACAGCTCAGCACGAACGTCGCTTTGGGCAGCATGGCTGGCCGATATCAACTCACCGCGCACACCTTCACCAAAGCTCGGAAATTAATCGAACTGAAGACCGACGAAATTGCCTTGGGATATCAACAGCAGGCGGGCTACCAGCTCGACAACAAATATTGCGCGCGCTGCCACGACCCGGAATCCACGCCGGAGCGTGTTTCCAATTACGACAATCTGGAGACCAAACCGCACCCGTTCACCGAGGGCGATACCCTAAATAAAATGAGTGACGCCGACCTGATCGCCATCATCAGTCACGGTGGACCAGCACTCAACAAGTCCGCATTGATGCCCCCGTACGGCTATACTTTCAGCAAGACAGAGATCGAAGCGCTGATTTCTTATATACGACTGATCTCCGATCCTCCTTATCATGCTGCCGAAATGGTGTATGCACAAAAGTAGGGCTGACCGGAAACACTTTGTTTGGGGTCGTCGCTATCCTGAGCATTCTCAGACTATTCATCGCCAGCGGTGCTTACTCAAGTTTAGCTGTGAATAACAAAGACCCGCGTCGCGACGCCCTGCGGCAGCAGTACATGGACACCTTGACGCACACACAACTCCCTCCCATCTCAAAGGTCTACCTCTCGATCTTCTTGATGTACAACCGAAGCCCGAGCGACACCATCCCGATTGCGAGGAGGGATATTCCCAGCCCCACCCGGCGATAGTTGCGCTCGACCATGGCTTGTTTGCCGGCTTGCAGATTCGTGGCGGCGATTTTCAGGCCGGCTTGAACATCCTGATCCACCAAGTCCGTCCGGAAACTATGGATCGTGACCCGGGCCTTGGTCAGCGAATCCCGTGCCTGATCCTGTCCCAGCCGAGCCTCGCTCACCTCCATGCCGGAAGACTCGGCGACACGAAGGATCTGGTCTGCGCCTTTGATGGCCTCGTCCAATTGAGTCAAGCTACTCAGTAGTCCGGCCCTTGCCTGATCACATTTGTCACCCGGAGTATGGCACCGCATGCACACGGCGCCAGGACCGGTGCCAAGATACGCGTCGGTAGGATGGCCGATGGCATGATTGCTATGACACACGACACATCCTGGAAGAGAAGCTGCGTCAAAGGCCTTTTTGTGCGTACTTTTTTCGTACATCTGAGCTTGGAAAGCATGACAGTTCGAACACACATTTTGAACCTTGTCTACGCCTGGCGGCGCCGCGCCATGCGTAAGCGTTTGAGCAACACACCTGTTCCACAATCGGAATCTGTGCTGAGACGGGGAATGAGCTAGGGGGCGCCTGATAAAACCCTCACCCCCTTGACGGCCAAGAAAAAGCACCCCGGAAAAATCACTGCCGCTTCGCGTACGCCAGTTGGGGTGCTGTTACAAAGAAGCCGCTCTCAGGCGGCGTTTCTGTGCTTTCCGTTGCTCCAAATCTCTAGCACACTTCAGTTTCGTTCGTCACAACCACCATCTCCTTTGTGCAGGAGGCCCGCTCGAAGATGTGCTCGAACCTCGACCCGCTATCAGAAACGCGCCCGAAGGCTGTTCCTCCGTACGGCCTACGGAATATTATCTACGGCGTCGCCAGGAACGAGACATAAAGCCCAGCAGCATCCTCGTACGCCCCGAGCAGCACGCCGTTGTTATTGATATCGATCAAATACGTGCCATATTCGCCTGGGATCGCGACTGTTGCGAAGACGCCCCCGCTCAACAGAAATCCTTGCTCGCCCTCATTGGTCGAGAGGCATTGGCTGGTTGTGCAGTACAACCCGACGATGTCGCCGGCGTCGTTGATTCCGGTGCTGTTGGTCCAAACCGCGCCTGGAGCATCGATCGAGGTGTAGGTGCCCCCGCTGAGCAAGAAACCGTGCCCAACGCCGCTTGTGTCTTGGTAATAGCCGACTATCTCCCCTGCGTTGTTGACATCGAGGGCAGTGGTAAATGTCGCGCCGGGATAGTCGAATGAGGCATAGGCACCTCCGATCAGCGTGAAAGCGTGTGATCCGCTGCTATCCCACCACCCGCCGACAATTTCGCCCGAATTGTTGATCCCGTCCGCTAGCGTCGCTGTGGCGCCAGCAAACGGCACGTTGATGGTGGAGAACTTTCCGCCGCTCCGCTCATAACCGTGATCAACGCCCGAGCTGTCTACGTATACGCCGACGATCTGGCCGGCATCGTTGACGCCATTTGCGGCTTGCTGCGGCGGTTCGTGAGGATAATTATCCGCCTCGTAGCTCTCGGCGACGATTTTCGTTCCCGACACATGTGCGAGAAATCCCGTTCCGCCTTCTCCATCGGCGAGATTGTACGCTCCAACGATCTCAGTCTTGGCGGTGGTGGCACTCGGGTTGATGCCATTGGCATACGTGTAAAAGGTGCCGGGGAAGCTAAGCAGAGTGTAGGTGTAGGACGCCCCCGGCGTTTTGGTCTGATGGCTGGCCGTTTGCGCCGCACCGGATGGGCGGCGCTTACCCGAAACCTTGGACGCGAGCCCAACCTGTGCCGAGCTAGTGGACGGGATCAGCGCGAGTCCCAACAGACTCAGCGCCAGTGCGAAATTCTTCAAAGTTTGCCTTGTCATAAAACGCTCCTGAATTTATTTTTCAGCATTCGGATCTTCGTCTTCAACGACGAGCCGATCTATGGCGCCGCCAAGACAGCGCCAACCGCGACTAGCGCGCGTTAGGCCGCGAACTGCCACTGTTCTTGCCCTCGATCACGGTGTTACCTCCCACACCACTCCGGCGTAGCCGCTGCTGCCGCCCGAGAACGCGGTGCTGTAAAGATTGCCCGCCGCGTCTCGGATCAACCCTCCGTACGGAGAACTCCCGGTGTACCCATCGAAGCTTTGCAGCAGGGTTAGCACTCCCGTCTTGCTCAGTTCATACACCGTTCCGAGGCCTACAGAGCCGCCGGCTAGTGTGTCGCCATAAAGGTTCCCCGTCGCGTCCAGAATCACGCCTGCGTAGGGGCCTGCCCCGTCCGTCGGTCCTCCCAAGAAGCTGTGCAGCAACTTCTCCTTGCCTTTCTTGGTTACCTTCCAAACGGTTCCCTTGCCCGAGGACCCGCATCCCTGGGTAGTACCGTAAAGGACACCCTTGTACATCGTCGGAGTTCCGTAGGGATAGCACCCGTCCTTTGTGCCTGCGAGAAAGCTATGCAGCACGGTTAATGTCCCGCTCTTACTCAGTTCGTACACTACTCCCACGCGGGCAGTGCCGCCGTTCTGGGCGACGCCATAGAGGTTGTCTTTCTTGTCGATGAGCAAGCTAGTCAGGTACGGATATGACCCATCTGACGTGTCTCCTGTGAAGCTGTGCAGCACAGTCTCCGTGCCGCTCGGTTCGACCTTGAACACCGTTCCTACGTTGGAAGCACCGCACTTATTCGTGGTGCCATAGAGATTGCCCGCCGCGTCCTCGATCAACGCTCCGCCAGGATTACATCCGTCTGTCGTTCCCCCAGCGAAGCTGTGCAGCACAGTCTCCGTGCCGCCCGCTTCGACCTTGAACACCGTTCCCAAACCGGAGGAACCTCCGGCTTCGGTCGTGCCATAGAGGTTGCCTGCCGCATCTATCACCACGGGCGCAAGCGGGCTTGCCCCGTCCGTCTTGCCAGTAAAGCTATAGAGCAAAGTTTCCGTGGTCCCGGCCAGCTTGAACACCGTGCCGTAGTTGAAAGACCCGCCCTCTGAGGTCGTGCCATAGAGATTGCCCAGCGCATCGCTGACCAGACCGGTATAGGGAAATTGCCCGTCCGGCGGCCCTGCGAAGTTGTAAAGTACGGTGTAAGTCTGTGCTTGCATCGACCGCGCTGTAACTACGCCTAACACAAACACGACTACCAGCATCAGCGTACGGCTTGCGAATTTCATACTGTTCTCCTGAATTGGAATTTCTCTTTTGATCTCGAAAACTTTTCTCCATTTGAGAGGCGGGCCAGGGTTCCCAGCCTTGGCCCGCACTCCAGCGCAAGTTGCGCGGCGACTACTTCTGGTTGACCTCCGGTTTGCTGACTTGGGCGGCCGCGTGGGGAAACAGCGCTGCGTGCGGCAACGGAGCCACTTTCGGCAGAGCCGGCATGGGTGGAGTGGGAAGGCTGAGCGGCGCCCGCTGCTGCAACGCCGATGCGTTGCGCCGGAGCGGCAGGGCCGAGCGATGCTGCGCGACCTGCTCGCTTGCCGGTGGGAATCCGTTGCCAATGCGTGCGGTTTCCGGCGCCCCGTAAAGTTCGGGAGTCAGGTAGCGGCCACGATCGGCGCCCTTGTCGGCCTCAACCACCATGGGATGCGCTTTTTCCCAGGCGTCATTTCGCACACCCGTCACTTGCCATGAGACCTCGCTGCGGGGCTGGCCTCCGGCGATCACGAAGTGGTTGTGGTTAACCTTCTCCTTGACGTAAAGGTCCCGCCCCGGCGCACCAACCGCAGTGAGCTGGTAGCGGAAGTCCTTGTTAATGGCCTCGAACCAATCTGGTAGCTGCACCACGGCTGCGCCCGAGTCGTCGAGAATGGCGTTTCCGGTGTAAAGATTCAGGACCTCGGAGGACTCGATGGCGGCATGGGTAAGATACTTGTTCGCCGGGTCGAGGGGATCGTCAATGAGAAAATTCTTGGTTCCGGTCGCGCTCAGAGTGCCGGTGATGATGACCGCGCCCGCTGCAACCTGAACTACCTCTCCGTTGCCAACGCGGAGATTCAGACTTTGACCGGAATTAGCGTTGAGGTACGTGGCGCCACTGATGTTCCCGACCAGCGTGTAATTGGTACAGCTCGACATGCTGGTCTGTCCGAGCTGGAGAGCCATATTGCCCGAGTCCTCATCGCATCCCGGGTCTCCAATGATTGCGGCTGCATCAGTCGGGAAATTCGGCATCCACGCATAGAAAAGTTCGGCTCCGGCAGTAGTAGTGTTGTTTTCGGCGTAGAGAGCAGCGGCGCCCTCTGAGACGAACTTACCCCCGTAGGAGGCCGAACCCGACCCAAAGACGCCGGTCGCCCCGGATCCGAACACGCCCACGCCGGTGGTGGACGATGCCATGCCCCACACACCGGTCGTGCTTCCGGTGGTAGCCTCCTCGTTACCTAGCACGCCAATGCCGCTGGTGGACGATGTCGTGCCGAACACACCCACCGTAGTCCCGGTTGTAGCGGTCGCAGATCCCTCCACACCAGCGCCAGAAGTTGCCGTCGTCGTGCCATACACACCCAGCGCGAGCCCGTTCAACGAGATCGCACTGGAGGTATTCGCGCCGAACACGCCATAGCCGTTAGGGGACGACGCAGTACCGGACACGCCGAATGTAGTCCCCGTTGTAGCGGACGCAACTCCCTCGACGCCCGAGCCGGATGTCGACGGCGTCTCGCCGAGCACGCCGTTAATCCCTGCCCCATAAACACCGACAGAGTTGGGATCCGATCCCGCCACGCCAAAGCCAGCATTCGACGACGACTCGCCGATGACGCCCGGCGCCGCCCCCGTGGTGGCGCCGTTTTCGCCGAATACGCCAGCCCCGAGAGGCGACGACGTCAGGCCGAACACACCCACCGGGTTCCCCGTGGTAGCGTTGTTTGTGCCGGATAGGCCATAGCCCGTGGGCGACGACGATTGGCCGTACACGCCAGCCCCAGTCCCCGCTGTGTTGGTGGCGATTCCGTATACGCCAGAACCGGTTGAGCCGGCCGAGGTGCCGAGCACACCGATCGTGTCTCCGGTCGTACCCGTGGCGATGCCGGCGACGCCGTTGCCGGCTGCCGTAGCTGTGACCGTTCCATTGATCGTCTGGGTCGTCGTGAACGTGTTGGCTGCGCCCAACTGCGCATACACGGCGTTGAGCGCTGCCGTGTTCAGGTTCAGCGTCACATTGCCGCTCGTCCCGCCGCCGCTCAGATCCGTTCCCGCCGTCACGCCCGTGATCGTGCCCGTACCCACCGCAGCGCATATCCACGCGCTGCCATTCCACTGCAGCACCTGATTCGCCGCGCAGGCGTTCGTCATTGACAGGTTTAACGTGCCGCTCGTCCCGCCGCCGGTCAGGCCGCTGCCGCTCGCCGTCGTCACTCCCGTGATCGTGCCGTCGCCTGCGAACACCACGTCCAACTCCGCCGGGTGGCTCGTCGTCGTCGTCTCTTTGCTGTCGAATGTGGCATTGAACGAACCCACCGCCACCAGCGCGATGCCGTAGTTCGTCGATGGCGTGTTTACCCACCCCTGCACCGTCGCGGTCATGGGGATAAGGATGTATTGGTTCTTGTCCGCCGTGGTGATCGGCACGTTGGAGTCGATCACGCTGCCGAGGGCTGGGGCGAGACTGTAGGTGAGGGTGCTCTCCGACCACGTGCCGTTGACGGCATACACCTCGAAGGCTCCAGCGGTGGCCACGGTGTTGACATAGAGTTTGAGCGTGGCCTGGCTGACGCTGGCGCCGGTGGGGATCGAGGAGAGATTGAATTGAATGTAAGTGATCTCCTTGGCGGCATCGACATCGAGGGTCTTCTGGGCGCCGTAGTTGGTGGTGGGATCGGCGCTGTTGGTGTAGGTGTCGCCGAGGGGCGTGATCTGGCCATAGGCCGCCGTGCACGCCAACAGGATCAGAGACAGAAGTGAAGTCAGGCGCAACTGCGTTTTCAGGTTCGTCATAATTCTCTCCAAGTGTGTTTTTCGTTTCTCTTCTTTTCGTCAGGACGACCGCTTTATTCAGTGGCCTTTGCGTAAAACCCGTAGGTCATTCCCGCAGTGTCTACATAGCCGCCGACAATGTCACCGTTGTTGTTCAGTGTGTACGGCTCAGTCGCCGCCACAGCTCCGAACGGCACATCGAAGCTGCTGAACGTGCCTGCGGAATACAAAAAGCCATTCGTCCATGGGTAAGTCGTTGAGCCGATGATCGTGTTAGATCCGTACGCGCCGACAATCAACCCGCTGTCGTTGATGCCTGCCAAGTAGGTGTTGGGATAACCCGGATAATCAATGGTTGTGAAGGTGCCACTGCTGTACATGAATCCGTCGAGATTGTCGCTGGATCGCTGTAATAGCCTACGATGACCCCTGCTGTGTTGATGCCCTCTGCCCAGGTAATCGACGCACCCGGCACGTTGATGCTTGTGTACACACCGCCACTCAGCAGAAAGCCGCTACTCCGACAAACGCCAACAATTTCTCCGGGGTTGTTGATGGTCAATGCGACCGTATCTCCGGTGACGCCAGGGCAGTCCAACTGGGTATAAGTTTTGTCCACCAGCGTGAAGCCGTGAGAGCCTCCGCTGGAGTCCACGAACATGCCCACAATCTCACCTTTTTTGTTGATCCCGTATGCGGCGGTCTGAACTGCGCCGGGAAAGGCGATAGACGAGAAAGCGTTCTTCTTTAATGCGAAGGCGTAGTCGGCGGGATAATCGATCAGGTTCACGTCATTGTAACCACCGACAATTTCCCCGTGGTCATTGATCCCAAAAGCCCCGCCGTTAGTTGAGAGCGGAAAGTCAACCAGTCCGAAAGTGTAGGTGAATGAAGATGACGAATCGTGGACCGCAGCGGCCGGCGTGGTGTTCGGGAGATGCGGTTGCACGCCACCGCGAGAGAGCAAAGGTGGTGTCCCCGCCGGCGTTTTCGAGTGGGCGTCGCCGAGGGGAGTGATCTGACCGTAGGCCGCCGTCCACGCCAACAGGATCAGAGACAGAAGTGAAGCCAGGCGCAACTGCGTTTTCAGGTTTTTCATAATTCTCTCCAAGGGTGTTTTCGCTAGCTTTCCTGTTGTGCGTTCCCACGAACAAAATCAAGAGCGTGAACCAAGCGGCTGGCGGATCGATTGCGTGCGAATCTATCCGCCGCGAGGCTGTGCCTCAACTCAAGCTATGGAGTCACTTTGTAAACAACGCCGAGGCCGAGCGTGCCACCGCCAATGGTTGTGCCGTAAAGGTTGCCCTGCTTGTCGAGGATCAAATCTGAGCCAGGTTCCGCCCCGTCCGCACCGCCAGTGAAGGTGTAGAGTATGGTGTGCGTGCCTGAGGGCGAGAACTCAAACACAGTGCCGTCGTTGCTGCTACCGCCGCCGGACGTCGTGCCATATAGGTTGCCCGCTTTATCGCGAACCAAGGCGACAGTCGGATTGGCGCCGTCCGCGCCGCCCGCAAAGGTGTGGAGCAAGGTCTCGGTGCCCGATGGGGAAAGCTTAAACACGATCCCAGCGCTGGATGATCCGCCACCGGCAGTGGTGCCGTACAAATTGCCCTTGCTATCGAGAATCACTCCCCCGTATGGAGTGGCTCCATCCGACCCACCGGCGAAGCTATGGAGCACTGTTTCCGTGCCCGACGGGGTAACCTTGTAAACCGTGCCGAGCCCAAAAGCGCCGCCCTGCAAAGTTGTGCCGTAGAAATTTCCCAGCTTGTCCTCGACTACGCCTGCATACGGCCGAGCTCCATCTGTGCCGCCCGTGAAGCTATAGAGCACCGACTCTGTGCCTGAGGCACTGAACTCAAACACCACCCCCTCTTCAAAGGTGCCGCCGGAGTAGCCCGTGCCATAGAGGTTGCCTGCCTTGTCGAGAATCAGGTTTTCGCCGTAGGGATCCGCGCCATCTGCCCCGCCCGTGAACGCATAGAGCACCGTATGCACGCCTTTCGGGCTGACCTTGAACAATGTGCCGTAGGTCTCGTTGTCTCCGGTGTAGAGAGTCGCGCCATAGAGATAGCCCTTCTTGCCGCGCACCAAGCCTGCGTAGGGATTTGCACCTTCTGCGTGACCAGCGAAGCTGTAAAGGACAGTTTCATCTCCGTCGGGAGCCAGTTTGAATACGGTGCCGAGGCCAGAGGTGCCGCCGTTGTCGGTTGTACCGTAGAGGTTGCCCTTCGCATCAAGGATCACGCCTGCGATGGGATTTGCACCGTCGGGCGCTCCCAGGAAGCTGTAGAGAACGGTCTCCGATTGTGCATGGGCGATGCGGACGACCAGCAGCAACACGCAGACAAGAGCCAGCGCCGCCGAGGTTGTTTTCCACGAGAAATGGGAAACATCGAAACTCTTTCCCCGAGCGATATTCTTGTTTTCTGAATCCATGGTTTGTTCTCCTTAAGTAGTAAGTTTTTCTTGCTTGTTAAGCTGCCCTTGTTGGGCTGCCTAGGCCTGGCCCGGTTAGTCACGGGAAGTACCATCCAACGGAAGGTCTTCCTGCGAAATCGACCCTGTTTGGAGACGAAGTCTTGCCGGTCCCGCCTGCTCTGGGGCCAGTTTCTGTCCGCAGAACGGGCAGAGATCAAAGCGCATGCCCGCGCCGCCCATCAGCAGCGTCGTGCCTTGCCGCTCGACGGTCACCTCAGTGCGAACGGTGCGGCTGGTGCCGCGACCGGACGCGTCAGAGCGGAAGAAGCTTGCCCGCCCGGATAGCCACTGGTAAATTCGGTTCATGCGACCCCGTCGTACAGGCCGCGAATGTTGCCCCAGTTGCAAAAAAAAGGCCAGTCATTCGTTGTCAAAGGTTCTCAAAAGCTGTCAATGGGCTCGATGTCAATGAAAGCCGCGGAGATATTTCAATTCGGGGAATTTCAGATTGATGCTGGGGCACGGACCCTGCGGCGGGAAAAAGCGATCGTCACGCTCAACTTCCGGGCTTTCGATGTGCTGCTCTACCTGGTGCAGAACCCAGGCAGGGTTCTCACCCGGGACGAACTGTTAAAGAATGCGTGGCCAGATGCCTTTGTAGACGAGCACAGTCTGGCGCAAAGCATCTCCGTGCTGCGGCGGGCACTGGAGGAGAAGCCGGGCGACAACAGCTATATCGTCACCCTGCCGGGGCGGGGGTATCAGTTTGTCGCGCCGGTGCAAGTCGTTGCCCCTACGACCCTGGCCATCGCTCCGGATGCAGCAACCGCCGCCCGACGCGGTCCCAGCGGCGTGCTTTTTCAGCAGCAGACGATCCGCACCAGGGTCATCACGGAAGAGAACGCAAGCTCGGGCACGGCGGCGTTGCCAGAAGCTCGTGCGGCTCGCGTTCCGAAGCTCTGGAAGATTGCGGTTCCCATCCTGCTGGTTGCTGTGCTCATGGCGGGCGGGCTCTATTATCGTTCGCGTCAAAGCAAGCGACTGACCGAGAAAGACACCATCGTTTTCGCCGACTTTGCCAACAGCACCGGAGATGCAATATTCGATGACACGCTGAAGACGGCGCTCAACATTTCCTTGCGGCAATCCCCTTTTTTGAATGTGCTCCCGGACAGCCAAGTTGCGAAGACATTGCAACTGATGACGCGTCCCGCCGGCACCAAGCTCACGCCCGAAGTGACCCGCGAGCTTTGCCAGCGTGCGAGCAGCAAAGCTTATATCGCCGGATCAATTGGCAGCTTGGGCAGCGAATATGTGGTGGGGTTGAAGGCGGTGAATTGCCAGAGTGGAGACACTCTGGCCGAGGAACTAGTGACGGCGGCATCCAAGGAGAAAGTGCTGGATGTGCTGGGCAACGCGGCATCCAAGCTGCGCAGCGAACTGGGCGAATCGCTGGCTACGGTGCAGAAGTTCGATGTTCCGCTGTACCAAGCCACCACGCCTTCGCTCGAAGCTCTGAAAGCTTATACCCTGGGCGCGGCCCATGATCGGCAATCTGCCGCCGCCGCCCTGCCTTACTTTCAACGTTCTATCGAGCTTGATCCGAATTTTGCCAAGGGATATTTGGCAGTGGCAAGCGAATATACCAATCTCGGCAAGCCAGGCAGGGCCGGCGAGTACTACACGAAGGCGTTCCAGTTGCGGGAACATACGAGCGAGCCAGAAAAACTAGGGATCGCTTCCACATACTATATGGAGGTGACCGGAGAACTGGACAAAGCGGCCCAGATATATCAAGAGGACATGGAGGACTACCCCCGGGACGGTGCATGGAGCTCGTTAGGCAATGTTTATGCCGAGCAGGGGCAGTATGAGAAAGCCGCCGAGGTCACCACGCGAGCCCAGCGTCTTAGACCGGACTATCATGGTTTCTATCAGAATCTCGCCAACTACGCCCTTGCTTTGCAGCGGTTCGACGAGGCGCGGCAGATCATCCACGAGGCGGAGGCGAGAAAAGTGGATAATTTTCCGATACGGAATGCTCGGTACGCTCTTGCCTTTCTTCGGTCGGACTCGGCGGGGATGGTGGAACAGCAACAGTGGTTTGCGGGCAAGCCTGAAGAGAACTTTGGATTGGCGCTGGCATCCGACACCGAGGCGTACCGGGGCCATGTTGCTAAAGCGCAGGAATTCATCAAGCGGGCGGTAGACTTGGCTGTACAAACGGACAATAAAGAGGTTGGGGCGATCTATCTGGCGATTGCTGCCCAGCGGGCAGCCGCTTACGGCAATCCTGCCGAAGCGCGGCAGGCGGCGGCAGAAGCCATAAAGCTTGCCCCCGCGAGTCCGGGAGCGGAGGCCGAAGTCGCACTTGCGTTTGCCATGGCGGGCGATACCGGACGAGCCGAATCCCTGGCCCAAGACTTGGGAAAACGCTTCCCGCTGGACACCCAGATGCAGTCGCTTTGGCTGCCCGCGGTTCAGGCACAGTTGGCGCTGGATAGAAAGAACCCGGCTGACGCCCTGGGTGCGCTGCAAGCTGCTTTGCCCGTCGAGTTGGGGACCATTCCGTTCGTCAACAATCTTTCCTGCCTCTATCCGACGTACGTGCGTGGTCAGGCATACTTGGCAGCGGGACAGGGCAGCACTGCTGCCGCCGAGTTTCAGAAAATTCTCGACCACAGCGGCATCGTGTGGAACTGCTGGACGGGAGCGTTGGCGCATCTGGGCATGGCGCGCGCTAACGCGTTGGAGTCGAGAACCTCGCAGGGAGCAGATGCCGGTGCTGCCCGCGTGCGTGCGGTCTCCGCTTACAGGGATTTTCTCACCCTCTGGAAAGACGCCGACCCCGACATCCCCATCTTGAAGGACGCCAAGGCGCAGTACGCAAAGTTGCAGTAGTGCCCACGGAACTTCACTTCGTACATCAGCAAGCGGAGGACCAGGCGTTGGGAGTAAGTTCCGGCACGCGCCGGATCGGGAGATCAGCGAGCCCGGGAAGTACCGCGGCCAGATAGTCGCGCACTGGGAGTTTTAACCTACGGCAGCTTTCCACGACCGAGAGAATGGCCGCAACCTTCGGTCCCGCTTGCGGGCTGCCGATGTGCAACCAATTCTTTCGACCAAGAGCTACTGGACGCATTGAGTTCTCCGCCAAGTTATTGCTCAACTCAAGTTCCGGATATTCCAGGAATCTTGTAAGTTTCCTCCATAGGGTGAGCGCGTACTGGCAGGCCTTGCTGAGTGCACTGGAGGGCAATGCAAACGACTGCGCTGCCTCGATCTTGCCGCGGATATCGTCGAGAAGAGGCTTGGCTATTTCGTGTCGCCGTATATGGCGCGCCGCAGTAGTCAGCGCTTTGTGGCGAGCTTCGGCATCAACGGCAAACAGTTCGTCCATCCGCGCCACAATCGGAGTTGCAACCGGATCCCGGGGATTTAGCTGCACTGCCTCGAAAAACTGTCTTCTTGCATGAGACCAACAAGCGGCATGTACCATTCTCGGCCCACCGATCTGGTCATACGCTGAATAGCCGTCGGTTTGGAGAATGCCTTCGAACTTTCCCAGGAACCGCTTCGGCCCATCGCGTCCGCGACCCAAGCGGAAATCGAACACCACGCTTCCTCCGGGGCGACTGTATTGCCAAAGATACGCTTGGTGATTCCTTCCTCGGCCCTCGCGTGTCTGCACATCGACCGGGGTTTCATCCGCTTGAATGTAACTTCCGCTAATCAACTCTCGCCTCATTGCCGCGACCATCGGGATCAGCAACTCGCCGACTTTGAGGACCCAGCCTTCCAGCGTTGCTCGGCTGACTTCCAAGCCGAGGTCCCTTTCCAGAATCATGCTCTGTCGATGCAGGGGCGGGTGATTGCAATACTTGCTGACGACCGTCTCGATGACGATCCGGTCACTCGCCAGACATTTCTCGATGATCCGTGGCGGCAGGGGCGCTGAGACGACGCCGAGATCCTCACACGACCGGCAAGCCCGCTTCTCTCGTTTCGTGACCAGCACGAAATACTTCGCTGACTCCACATCCAACTGGGAACTCTCCTCGTAGCCGATCACCACTGTTTCTCTGCCGCACCGCGTGCACACGCGCTGATCCGGTGTGCAAGGCAGGATTCGCTCGACACGAGGAAGATTAGCCGGCAACTCCTGGCGGCCCGGATGCTTGACGGATTTCTTGGTCGAGCGATGCACTGGCTCGGGTTTACTCTCCGCCTGCTCGATCATTTCACTGACGACAGGCTCAAGCTCGAACAATTGCATTTGAGCCTGCCAAAGTTTTTCGCCGCCTGCTCCATACTTCTCGATCCGCATCAGCCGTAGTCGCTCTTCCAGCACCCGAATCCGCAGCTCCGCGTACTGTAGCTTGCTCTTCAGTTGTGCGATGAGTTCCAGATCGGCCGGTGCTGAGGGAATGGAAGCTAAGCTCACAATGAGTTAATGATTTACCAGAGTGGATCGAAAGGATCAAATAACCACGCAACTTATGCGGCAGCGTGTCCCTCCGGGGAAGCCTTCCGGTACCACCGCTTGTGCTTGGTTTTGGTCAGATCAATCCCACCCAACAATAGAGAGAGCTCTTCGTGACTCAGTACCACCTTGCCCTGCGCATCACCGGATTGCGGCCAAGTGAAATGCCCTTTTTCCAACCTCTTGGCACAGACCCAGAGGCCGCTTCCGTCCCAGACGAGCACCTTCATCCGGTTGCGCTGGGCGTTGCAGAACAAGAACAGGTGCCCGCTCAGAGGCTCACACGACAATCGGTCTCGGACAAGACCGTACAGCCCCTCGAACCCCTTGCGCATGTCGGTGACTCCCGCGGCCAGATAGATCCGTGTGGCTGGGCCCAATCCAAACACGGCTTACGCCCGCTCCAGGATGCCCACCACGCGTTCGAACGTACTCGTATCAAAATCAGGATATACCTCGACGCGGCGCCCACCCGGCAGCACCACGGCCAGCCCGCAACCCGGTTCGTACTGCGTCGGCGATTTCTTGGCGGCCAGCTCCACTGGCACCAACCGGCCAGCCGAAGAAACTGGTCTATGCCTTCTTTTCCAACGCCGCGTTTTCAGATGGCGATCCAGTGTGCTGAAGCTCAAACCCCGACTCTGGCAAAACTCGCTCCGTCGCATACCGCTGCTCACAAACTCGGCCACCAACTGCTGAACTTCCGCACGGGTACGTCGCTTGGGTGCTGACAACTCTGTTTTTGCGGTCATCCGACAACTTCAACACAGACCCCACCCGTCGAACAGGTGTGTTGGTCAGACGCTTACCTTCTAGCGGAGATTCTTGGCGGGAAGTCGGGAGACCAGAAAGTCACTGTAACAGCAACGCACCAAGTGATCGTCGTTACACCAGAGAAGCTACTTTATGTGCTTCGCCACAGTCCCGAGTTGGCAGCCGCAATCGGTGTTGTTATCTACGATGAGGGCCATCAGTTCGATACGGGGGAACGAGGCATTACGTATGAACTTCTACTGACATCTCTAAAGACCTTAATCCCGAAAGACAAGCAGGTCATTCTGGTGTCTGCTGTCATTGGGAATGCTGCTGCCATCGGTCAGTGGTTGATCGGACCTGAAGTCGAAGTGGTGGATGCGCAAAACCTCTCTATGACCGACCGAGCAACCGCGTTCGCAAGCTGGACCACATCGTTGGGCCAGCTTCAATTCGTCGAGCCGGGGAACCCCGATCATTTTGACTACTTTGTTCCGAGGATTATTGAGCGAAAGCCCCTCAAGAAGAAGAGCAAACGGGAAAAAGACCGGGTCTTCCCGGAGCCCGACCCGAAGTCGGTGGCGTTATATCTTGGCCTGAAGGTTGTCAGCAACGGAAGCGTCGCGGTGTTTTGCGGAAAGAAAGCAACAGCATCGGGGATGGCGGAAATTGCCGCGGATGTCTTTGACCGGGGGTTGGACATGCAATCACCGGCTACCGTATGTGATTCAAAGGAACTCAAGGTTCTGGGAGATCTTTACGAGGCGCACTTCGGCGATGATGAGCCTGCCACGCTTGCGGCACGACTTGGAATTTTTTCGCATCACGGGAACACACCTCACGGCATACGACTGTCTGTCGAGTACGCGATGAAGGAAGGCCTTGTCAGATTTGTCGTGTGCACCTCGACACTCGCACAAGGTGTAAATCTACCCATTCGGTACCTGATTGTGTCCGGGACGATGCAAGGTGCAGAACGGATCAAGGCGCGCGACTTTCACAACTTGCTTGGACGGGCTGGTCGCGCGGGTATGCACACTGAAGGAACAGTCATTTTTTCTGACCCTAAGCTCTACGACCTTCGGCTAGTGCAAAGCGAGAGTTGGAGATGGAAAAACGCCACTACGTTGCTTGATCCCTCGACGACTGGAAGCACGGAAAGTTCTCTTCTTGGATTGCTCGCGCCATTCGAGAACAACAGCGGCAGGATATACCTTGACCTCGACATAGTCGAATTTCTGAAACAGGCCGTCAACGAGCCTGAACGAGCCTACCGGAGACTTAGTCGCGCGGGTAAGAAGTTCGAGGCTCAAGGCTTTTCTGAGGAGGGGCTCCATAGTCAATTAAAGAAACGCCGGAAGCTCCTCGAAGCTCTCGAAAGCTACCTCATGGCAAACCGTGGTTCGGAACCGTTCGCCGCGTTCCTTGCTGCTACGGAAGAACTTGCGCAGAAGACCTTGGCCTATCACTTGGCGGAGCAAAAAAAGAAACAGGATCTCGTCAGGCTTTTTACCATGCTTGCCGAGTACATTGAAAATGGTCAACCGGACCCTGTTATTCAGGCAACTTTTGGAAAGACGCTTCTAGGTCTGGTCAATTCCGAAAGGATCATGCTCTGGACGACGGAGAATGCTCAGCAGTTAGTTGACGCGGAATCGACCGATGCTCTGCTGCAACTTTTGTGGCCGCTTATCACAGAGGTGCTCTCGGATAGCTTTAACCGCTACGTGCCCGATACAGCTATTTTCCGTGTTGTCCAATCTTGGGTGGCAGGAGAAACCTACGCTGAGATCTTTGCGACTTGGGTGTCGGAAGGTGGAGCTATTAGATTCGGAAAGAAGACAAGAAAATCGAAGATGGAAGATATCGTTGAACTCTGTGACAACGTCATCGGGTACCAGAGCACACTCGTGATCGCAGCCGTTGCGGAGCACGTGGGCGGGTTAAGCATGGACGGCGCAGCGGACTGCCTTCTCAGTCTAGGAACTCTGCAGAAGCAAGTAAAGTACGGAATTTCGGACATCGACGAAATCGCCATCTATGAAATGGGTTTCGCGGACCGAGTCGTTGCTCAAGCGTTACGACCGGTAATAGCGTCTGCCGCAGGAAGAACCGTTCGTGGGCAACTGCGGAACAGCGCGGACGCAGTGCGTGAAACGCTAGAACAATTCCCTAGGTATTTCTCCGTTTGCCTATCGAGCTTGCTGTAGTGAGTAACCCTACTTCCCCAAAGTAGCGGCCCGCACGTGTGTGCCCCTCGATGTCCCGAGCTGTTGCCGAACGGAGCGTTGAGATTGCTCACGGTTTAGCACCCCGCAGAGTGGTTGTCAGGAAAGGGGAATAGTTTTGTCCGTGTGTTGCCTACAGCCCCGTTTTTACCTTCGCGAACGTCGAGTCCACCTTCAGCTTGGTATCCAGACTCTTGCTTTTGATCGCTTGAGCGTAGATGTTCGTCGTCGCAAGATCGCTGTGCCCCAGCCACTTCGACACAGTCGGAACGTCCACCCGTTTCGGAGATGGTAGTTCGCGAACGTATGGCGGAAGCGGTGCACGTACCAGTTCTCGCATACAGGCTTGTCCTTGCACGATTCGCCTTTCGAGTTGACGCACATTCCGCAGTTGAGAGCAGCATCAAGCGCGCGCTTTTTCAGGATGCGGATCATATGGCGAGCAGGCTTGCCGTCTTTGCTGAACACGAGGAGGCCTTTGCTGTGCGCTCTCCGCTCTCGTAGAGCGTCGGCAAGCTCTTGAGTGAAGGGAACGGTGCGCGAGCTGCGGTCTTTGGTGCGGAATCCCATCTTCTCGTGTGACCGAATGTGGAAAAGCCTGTGTTCAAGATCCAAGTCCTTCCACGTGGCATAGATTACTTCCCTCTCCCGCGCTCCAGTATCCAGGCAGAACTTCCAGAGGAGCTTTTCCTCGCGGCTGGAATTGCTGAACAGAGTGTTGAGCTCCTGCTCGGTGTAGGGGTCCTTCTTGCTGAAGTCCACGTCATTCTTCGGTCGCGGCCGGGCCGGGCCGTCATTCAACTCGACCACCCGCTTGGTGCCGAACCTTTTCGAGCAGAACTTCAGGAAGGAAACAATGCGAGCGTAACGATCGAACACGGTCTGGCGTGCGTAACCTTTGCCCCGCAGGGCTTGAATGAAATCTTCCGTGACGTCCGACTGCTGGATGTCCTCCACGTAAACCCGGCCAGTGGCCTCTTGCAGAAACTGGAGATTCTGCTCGATAGCCCTGATCGTCTTATCCTCCCGCTGCTTGCTGTGGAGATGAGAGACGTAGACCTTCGTAGCGATCTCGAAGTGGTGCTTCTTGGTGTCCGGCTCCTCTTCCACGACGGGAACCCCGCTGGCCTTGGCCAGCATCTTCATGTTCTGCTTGGTAAGCGCGGTCTGCGCCTTCACGACGTCCTTCCCGATGCGACGGCGCAGGCGCTGACCATTCTCCCACCACTCCAGAACGAAGATACCTTTCATGGGCACCTCCCGGTCCTCAACCAGAACCCGGTCGGTGAGTAGGTTGCCGATGGGGGTGAAGACCACCGGGCGGGTCGTCCATTTCCCGTTGACCTTGACGACTTTTGTGAGCCAGCAACGGCGGTTGGCCACGCGTTCTCCTTCTTTATGGGAGGGGTCTAGACTGCGGGGGGAGTCACTCAACTAATACTCAGGAATTTGGTTTTTGGACACAAATTGGACACACAGCTTGCATCGTGCAGAAAATAGAGGTGTGGTAGCGCTACCGGGAATCGAACCCGGGTTTGAAGATTGAGAATCTTCCGTCCTAACCCCTAGACGATAGCGCCATCATTTTATAATCAATAATTTAGTCGTGTGCGAGTGCGACTACTCGCTTTGACTTTCACTAAACTTTCACCAGAGACACCGACCAGTTCGACGCGCCGCATTGCTTTTGTCAGATCGCTTTCCGATGCAATCGCGTACCGATCAAACACCGATCTCGTCTTGTGCCCGCTGATTTTCATCGCGACTGTTTCGGGAACCCCGGCGTTCACCAAGTTCCGAACGGCTGACCTTCGTAGATCATGGACGATCAGCCCCTCATACCTGGGATCGTAGGGTTTATCCTTAACTTCGATTTTATGGCCTAGTCCGCAGGCGGCGCAAGCCGTGATCCATTCCTTTCGCAAGTTCGTTCCATCGAAAACGCGCCCTCTTTTCGGCTCGATTTCCGAGAGCAACATGACCAGCACCGATGGCAAGGGAACGACGCGCGGTTCATCGTTCTTCGTTTCGTGTAGCCGGATGATACGCCGCTCAAGATCAACTTGCGGCCACTCGATTTGGAGCGCTTCACCTAGACGGACACCACACCAATATAGAAACTGAATCAACGGGCGGAGATGCGTCGGAAGGAGCGCCACGAGTTCGTCGAATTTCTTTAGTTCAAGGAAGCCTGTGCGTGCTGGTGGTTCTTTAAGCAGTCGGATGACAGGGACGCTTTGAATCTTGCCATCCTCATGGGCGATTCGCAGCATCCGCCGCAGGCAGGCGAGTGATCGGTTTATGACCGCCGCTCCAGCGGGCGGGTTCTCAGACTGCCGCGCCTTGACGAACTCGCGCCCGGTATCGACGGTGATGTGGATGACGGAGGGACCGGGGTTCTTGGGATCAAACTTGAAGAACGCATCTAGTTGGGGCAATCCGGCAATTGTCTCTTCCCCATTGGCGCGCACAGCTAACGACCGATTTCCCCGCTCAACGTATGATGCCAGCAGCCCAGCCCGAAGATCGCCATAGGTGATCTTCCGCGCGTCGGTGATCGGCGATAGTCCCCGGTCACGATCCGCCATCAGTTTCCGCAGGAACGCAAGCGCCTTCTGTTTGACAGGCGTCTCCGTGGAGACGCGGTGCTGGCGTCCGTCAGCGCCATAATATTGAGCGAACCAGTTTTCGCTGACAGGTTTCTTCTCGCCCGTCACCGGGTTTTTCTTCCCATAGATTTTCAGCAGACTTCCCTCGCCTTTGGATCGCTTCATCGGTCCACCTTTCACCTTAAATCTTACGTCCTGACGGTGAAAGGCGAAATAGGCCCAAAAATTTATTTTTGCCGCCGAATCATCGACTTAGAAAAAACAGGTATGACAGGTAGCGAATGTAAGGAAGTAACGCGGCGAACGTATCGGCAAAACGCGGAGATACCGCTATAAAAGCCGACGCGAAATTCCGGTGCCCCCGTAACTTTTCCCTGACCTTGTAGGAGCTAACAGTTCCTCAAAGGTGATCCGTGACTAACAACTCAGGACTCGCGCCGCGATTACTCAACGTGCGCGACGCCGCCGCGTATCTAGGCACTACCGTTTGGTTCATTCGGAATCTGGGCTGGTCCGACTCTCTCCCAGTCCTCAAACTTGGGAATCGTTGGCTTTTCGATAAGGCAGACCTTGACGCCTACGTTGACCGGATGAAGACTCAGTCCGCATAACTACCGTAACTCGCCGTCTGGCGGAGATGGAAGGAAGATGGAGAAATGACGAAGAGCGCTTTGCTTACGAAAATCGAAACTATATTGGACGATCTAGAGCGTGCCCGCGCATGGGGAACTATCGAAATCGAAGTGCGCGAAGGCCAGCCCAACATGATTCGTCGAAGCATCAACGAAAAATTAATCACACAGGAGAACACCCGTGACCAACGACAAACCTACCGCAGCTAAGTACTACCGCGCGCTCACCGATGCTAACGAAAAATATGGATGGTCTGAGATACCTGATGGTTGCCCGATGGAGTTCTTCGCGCAGATGATGGCCGTGCGTCAGCAGGAGCACCCCGAAGCCGCCGTACACCGGATTGAATACCGCATGAAATGGTTTAAGCACATGTCAGATTTAAGGCGGTCACCTGGAATGCTTTTCGTTTCGGAGCATCTAGGCGACTACGGGGTTGCGGGCGTGTATCGTCTCTATGAACTATTCGCTCAGCGATTCGGAGTTAACGACGACTTCAGTGGGAGCATTCTCCTACAGCCGCCATACACAGAAAGATGGCTCGCACAAGAGATATTGACGCCAAATCTTTCACAGGAAGAGGCAGAAGAGTACTGCCGTGATGTTCACGAAGTCCCGCTAGAGCAACTCAACCGATTTTTGCAGGTATGCGTTAGTGCAGGCTTTCTGGAAATCACAACTCAAACCGGCAAAGCCGTAACAACACAAAACGATGGCACCACGGCATCTAGCGGCGAACATACCTGGCGTCGGCTCACTATTCCGGGGTTTGCCGAATTGAAAGACGACTGGGCTAGTCATCGGCGACCTAAAGGTCGCGCTTTGAGTACTCCGGAATAACTCCGAACTCACTCCGGAGTTGCTCCGAACTCACTCCGGAGTAACTCGGAAAACGGTCGGCATGATGTAGATGTAGATTGAAGAATGAGATGAAAGAAAAGAAGCAGACGGAGAGGCAGACCCGCGCCTAACGGCGCGCCCAGCCTGCCCGTTTGTGAAAACCTTTCAACCAAGGCAAAGTCAAAAGCGACCGGCCTAATGCGAGACTGCCGTCTCGCGCTCTGCTTAGGAACAAGAGCAAAACCAACCCCGCAGCCATGGGAAGATCAAGAGCAAAAACAAGGGCCGTAACTTTTTACTGAGTAGGTAGGGAGTTCAGAAAGTGAAGCGGTATGCAGGAAAGTCTCGAACATCACGACGAACAGCAGGTAGAGCGCATGAAGCGATCACCTGTCAGGTGCGAGTCTCTGGAAGAGATAAATCAGCGCCGAGCCGAAGACGGACTGCCGCCGCTGGTGCCGTACGTCCCGCCTGCCCCGAAGTCGCGCCGCCGTCGAAATACCCGATAAACCGGATCGTCCACAAAATAACCAAGCAGGAGTTCGACGAAGCCTTTCGCGAAGCATTCGACGCCGCGTTAGAGCGTCGGGTTCAGGAAAGAATCTTGGAGTTGCTGGGGATCAACCTGACGTTCCTCCCTAAGACTTAACGCCGCTCACCCGGACGCGCGGGACTTGCTGGTAGTTGCCTGATGTCTCGAACAGCCTTCGAACTGCTCCACCTCCCTATATCGCACCCTGAGAGGATTCGCGGTAATTAGAACGTCATCCTGAAACGGTGCCAGCCGATTAACTCAGTTGAATCGGCAAGAGCGACACAGAGGAAACCGTTCCATCATTCGGAACAACATACCAATCACAACGATCACGGTGTCCTATTCCAAACTCCACACAAAGGTATTCTTCGCCACGGACGTGCCTGCCGTACTTCTTCAAGTAGGTCTCGATTTCACGACGAATGCGGTTACCGGTCTGACCGGACTTGCTTTCGTCCCACCAAATCAGCACTTTGAGCGGGGCTTTTACATACACGACTTTCTTGATGTCCTTCATATCGTCGCCTAGTATGTGATTCCACTGACACTCTGCCCCCAATTCGATCCCGCCAGCGTCGGAGTACCATATAAGGTCAAGAAGAAGCTCACTTTTTTTGGGGGGCCCTTTCGTACTGTGAATCACATTAAATCCCAGCCCTTGGCCGATTTCCCTGAGGGCTCCTTTCCATGCGTTTGACCAAGCGGTGTCGATTCCACGAATATTACTTTCTTCTGTCAGATTCTCTGCCCTAACACGCTCGATCAGTTGCTTGCCGAGATCGGAGCAAGATATTGGAACGGGACCAAATAAACCCATGATCCATCCCCCTGGCGGAAACGCGGTGATTATACGCCCGTTTTTTTTGAGTGCGCTACTGCTGAGAGTGACCTTCATTTTCCGAAACGGGCGATAGAGTAAACCGGGGGCGATGGAGTGAGTGCTAGAATCTCCGCATAAACAGAAAACGCTACGAAGTCGAGAATATAAAATCTGACGATGAGGGAGTTGTGATTAAGCTATCGGAGAATCTAAAGATCACCTTACTCGTCTCTCACGAACACCGAGATGATCTCGTGGCCACGCTGAAGGAAAAGATGAAGTTAGCCGAGATCATCATAGAGTCACAAGACGCTACCTCTCTTCCGCCTCACTTCCGCCAGCCGACCGAAGGGTACATACCTAAGCCTTAGCGCACAGTGTGTTGCGTAGCTCCCGATCCTGCCCGCCTGTCCCTGCCGCTCCCTGCATCACAGCGAACGACTTAGGCGACAGTCCGACAGCGTTTTGGCTGAATGGCCGTTTCGTCACTTTCCGCGTTTATCGTGCTGGAATCGTTCAGAATACGCACAAAACAGTACCGACAAACACGTAAAGATATACATTTCGCTTGGCCGCTCGTCTGTCGTATCAATCACTTAGTCTGGTAAGTGCTTTGTTCTCATCGTCGCCGACCTTCGGACGCGAGCCGAAGACGGCTGTCTTGTATGTGGTTGATAACACCAGACATGGGTATGGGGGGCCAAAATGAAATCCCAGCTTGCTGCCGAACGTGGCGCGTTCGCACGCGCATTTCCGCGAAATGAATTTCATTTTTCCGACTTTCGCCTCACTTCGCCGCGACTGCGCCCGAGTTTGATCTCACTTTACCGCGTTCCCGGTGGCCGTCACACCCCTGTGAGAGTAGGGAGATACACACATATATGCCGAACCCAAAGCATGATCGCTCGATTGTCCTACGACTGACTCAAGAAATGTTCGTCCAGCTCACGGAAAATCGCCGCATGACCGGCGTTCCCGCCAGCGAGTTTATTCGACGCGCAATCTCGCTCGCCATGTTCGCTGACAATCAGGCCGCGAATCGCAACGCCGAAAAACGCGAGCCATCCGCGAGCGCGTGCAAAAGATCTGACCGCGTTTCGAACGCAGCACTCTGACGCGTGCAGTAAGAATGACGAACAGAACGACAACTCAGAACGACGGAGAAAACATCATGCGTATCCGCTGGACCAATCACCCATCAGACCCGACACTAAACGGCACGACCGCACACGTCGCCCGGGAATTTGCCATCGTCGCTGTTGGCTACTCGCAGGCAGAGTATGCGCCCTATCGCAACGCAGTTGAACGCCTCAACGAAGAGTCAAAGTTTCGTACGCAAGCTGGACCTGGCGACACCGCTGTCGAAGTTGTCGTCGGCGTCAAGTTCAGCATCGCGACCGCACCAATTTCGAACAAGCCCTGCATTTTGCGAAAGCACGGCAGTGAGACCGACCGCATTATGACTGTGGCGCAGGCGAAGGCTCTGAATGTCCCGAAGGAAGTCATCGCGCAATTTAAACGCGCTCTCGATGCTTTCGAAGCGGCGAAGCTAGACGGTGGATCTGCCGGGGCCGTCGCAAAGGCTCGCAACGAACAGGCTATCTACGAAGAAAAAATTAAGTCAGCGCCGTTCAGATATCTGGGCTGAAGACCCGTAACTTTTCTGTGTAAGTAGGGACGATGGAGCGTCGGAAAAACAGCCGCGCTCTGTCGTCAGTAAGTTGAGCAAGTGGGGGATTTTATGAACAACACAATTGAGTTACTGGCAGAGAACAGATCGCGCGGGTGGTACAGCGCTGAGACTGCGCCTGCGTGGGCGAAGGAACGTATTCTCGAAATACGTAGCGCCGTCGTTGCGAAGCGACCGATTCCCGCACCGTCGCGACAATTCATCGAAGGCTGTGAGAAGCGTGCTGCTCTAGCGGCCAGCACCACGAGGCACATCCGTACGCTTCCTCCGACCAAGCAGAGCCTAGAGCAGCAGTTTATCGCGGCTAACGGCTACGACCCGATGCTCCCTAAATATCGAGCAGCACGTCAGGCTGTTGAGATCCAGCGAGATGCTCTGGTCGCTCAGATCGCAGAGAAGCGCCGTGCTGCTGACAACGCTTTATGGAATGACTTCAGTCCCGAAGGGACAGAAAGTCTTCGCCGCGAAGTCGTGAAGCGCGGCATCACTCTTGCCGAAGACGGTCCCGGCTTTGATTGTCCTGCTTCGTCGGTATCTGCGAGCAAGGACGATCACGAGCGTGCCGCTGAAGAGCACCGATGCCTGGCGCGTCGATGTCAGAGCAGCGAGGATTACGTGAAACATCTTGACGCCGCCGAAGCGCATGATGCCGCTGCGAAAGATTTGCGCAAAGCATCGACGGCCGTGGCCGCGTGCAGACTTGCGAGCAATCGCAAACAGGAGATGAACTAATGCCGATGCTTGGTCCGCAAAACGAACCGCTCTATTCAAATGAAGAACTCCGCGCTATGCGGACTGACGCTGCTGTCGCTGCCGGGACCGACCGCGAGCAAGCCGTTTCGAATTTCGCGTCGAAACTTGTCGGGCCGCAAGGAGAAATCATCAGGCCGGTATGCGAGGAAGGAATCTGTCCTTTGTGCCAGCAGCAATGGCCTGAGTGCGCATCTGCGAATGAGTTAGACGCGCGTGCACCGGTCGAGCAAGATTCAGCATTCATTGATTCGTTGCCGCCACAAGACCCGACGACGGCGATAACGCAACTAGATAGCCGCGAGAACATGTTTGAGTTGCTGCGCTCGCGCCGCCATCAGCACTCCGATATCTTCGATAAGATCGCCGCCTTCTTTAATGTCGATGATGACGACTTCGACGTTGATGACGACGCTATGGCGATGCGCGAGCAATTTGCCGAGTTGTTTAAGTTCCAGTCGGAGCATCCCAAGAACTATAAGACCGGTATGACTGCGAAGGCGGTGAGCTAAATGATTCACATTTCGCTGACGAAGAACTTGATACCGCCGTCCGGCACTCCCGGAGACTTTTGGATCCCGCGGGACTGCCGACGCATATTTATCGTCGGCAGCAACAGCAAGATTGTTGACCTTACCGACGCGCTTGACGGCGACTGCATTCGTGGCGCCAGCGTTGCGTTGCTTGAGGAAGTTGACGCGCTAAAAGCGCAGATTGATGAGTTACTGGCAGCGAACGTCAAAGGGCAGGAATACATTTCGTGGTTGCGCGAACGCCGCGAAAAAGCCGAACGAGAACAAAATGATTGTCAATAATCTTGGTGGAATTGGAACGGCACATGCAGGCTTCCAAAAGCGCGTGCATCAAGCGCAACTTGAAAACGACATCAAAGGTCTGCGGGCAGAGCTACATGTGCTAGTTGGTCGTGTTGACACTCTGGCCGCACAGGTCAATGCGCTTTTAGAAGCGACGAAGAAAGACCAGCAGTACATCGCGCGGTTGCAGCAGAAGACCGCGCAAACAATCGCAGCGCGGCAAGGAGTGAAACGACAATGACCTGCGCAAGTAATCACATTTCGAGCACCGTTTTGATACGGCTACTTAAATCATATTCCGACCACAAAGACCATAAATTCGACGCTGGCGCTGTGCTCGCTGTTACTCGCGAGCACGCCGACCAGTTGATCGCTGAAGGCATCGCAGAGGAAAAACAATGACACTTTCAAATGAAGCGCGAGCAATCGCATATCAAACAGGCGTTACAGCGCTAGGCCCACTGGCTCAGCGCATCATCGACCTTGAGCGAGCAGTTAAAGAACTGCAAACCGCCGCAGAGAACGCCGCGAAGCAACGAAATCAGTAAACGAATTGATGCCCGCGCTGGGCACATCGGAAAACGTCACAGGGGGAAGCTGCTGTGCCAAACAAAACGAAGCGAATCAAGATTGTCTTTTTTGATGTTTGCTGGTCAGCGACAAGGTTCTCCAACGGCAACGTTTATCAGATCGTAAACAATGGGAACAATACCCGGAGCCAGATCTTCACCTACGATGTTCTAAATCGCATCGCAAGTGGCCAGTCCAGCGGTACGCAGTGGGGAGAGACCTTTACTATTGACCCGTGGAGCAACCTGACGAACCGGACCGAAATTGCTGGTCAGCAGAATTACGAACCGTTGAATACGTCGGCGGGCACGAACAATCAGCTTTCCGGCTTCGCCTACGACGCGGCAGGAAACATGATCACCAACGGCGGCTCAACCTCGTATGTTTACGACGCGGAGAACCGATTGATCGCCACTAGCGGATATTCGTACCTCTACGATGGCGACGGCGAGCGGGTGGAGAAGTGTACGGAAGGCGCAACGCCGGGAACCTGCGCCAGCGGAGCCACGGGCACCCTCTACTGGAGAGGCAATTCCAGTGATACCCTGAGCGAGACTGATTTGGCGGGAAATCTCCAAAATACATACATCTTTTTTCACGGACAACGGGTGGCACGTCTTGACAGCGGGGGAGCCGTCCATTACTACTTCTCCGACCACTTGGGTTCCCACGGGGTAGTGGCGAATGCGTCGGGAAGTTGTGAACAGGACGTGGACTACTATCCCTACGGCGGGGAGGAGAACGACTACTGCTCGACTCAGGTTGCGCAAAACTACAAGTTCACCGGCAAAGAACGCGATGCCGAATCCGGCCTCGACAACTTCGGCGCTCGCTATGACGCGAGCAGCATGGGCAGGTTCATGACGCCGGACGCGTTCTTCAAGGATTCTCACGTCGGCGATCCGCAGAGTTGGAACGAGTACGCCTATGCTCGGAACAACCCGTTGCGCTACGTGGACCCAAACGGAGAGAACGCAACCGTTTCCACGAGCTGCTCGACTGACAATCAGGGTAACAAGACTTGCAACGTGAACATCACAGCGAGCATTGCTATATATGCTGCTCCCGGAAGCAACCTAACTCAGGACCAACTTAATGCTGCAGCGGGCACGATCCAAAATTCAATTCAAAACGCCTGGACCGGATCGTTCAATCAGGATGGGGTTACATACAACGTCGCCACTCAGGTCAACGTTTCGGTCGCGGGAAGTCAGGACGCAGCCATGAGTAGCGGGGCACAGAACGTAATCGGCATGACCAATGGTCCCCCGCAGGCAGGTGCTGGCGCATTCGTCAATCCAAAGAGCCTTTGGGGCGCGCTTACGGGTGCTCCTGATACGGGCATGATGGACATCAATCATGCCGACAACTACGCTAAACACGAGTTCACGCACTTGCTCGGAGTAGACGACAAGAGCGGGGGAGTTATCTCAAACACGAATCCAGCGATGCGCCCCAATAGCGCAACATCCCAAGATTACGGCTGGGGAATCCGCGAGGCTACACAAGGTGTGAACGGCTGGGTAAATGGACCTCAGTATCGGTCAATGGGCCACGGGGAAACGTGGGAAAAACCGTCTGTCTACTCTGACCGGACCACCGTGGGCGCACCCGCGTTCTGGTGGAAGTAGGCATATATGGCAGCAAGGTTCATTGCTTTTGCGTTGTTTCTTTGCGGTGCGGAAGTCACAGCATCTTGGTGGGTCTGGGGCAGAGCTCCGACTGACACCGTCAGGGTGTGGTACTCAGGCTACTGGGCTTTCGAGGTGGGTCGGTTGCATTACTGGCTTCCGGTTTTGGCCTCTGTTCTAACTCTCTGGATCGTGGTTTGGTACGCCTTCTTGCACCATGCTCGCCCGCTGACGCGATGGCTGTTCGCGGCAGTGCTCGGAGTGGTACTGGAAGTGGTGACCTCAGCGTTGTACTGGAAGAGTGCTCGATCATCCGACATCCGGGGTCTTTATCAAAGCCTTTGGAGGTGGAATCGAGTTCCGCTGGCGAGCGAGATGGGATGGCCCAGCTTCCGAATCTATCTTTGGGACCATCTCGTTCCTTGGGCTGCAGTCTTGCTCGTGGGAATGACGCTGTGGGTACTCATTGAGCACAGGGCAAGGAGCGCAACGCGGGTTGCACTGCCAGGAACGAGGGCCGGTTAAACGCAATGGCTAGGACAGTCTTGAGCATCATCAGCATCGTCACCGTTCTGACACTCTGCAGCGCATCGCTCGCCCAAGATGCGGACTACTACAAGGCGATTCAGAAGCGATCATCAACGCGGGTGCAGCCAGCGCAGTTCAAGCAAATGGAAGAGAATGCGTTGAAGGACTTTGCTCGGCCCGAATCATACGAGCTGTTGGCCACATCTTTCGGAAACACAACCGAGAAAGTGTGGGCGGTGATTTATGGCGAAGTCTACTGCAATCTCTCGCCCGATCCTGAGCGGGTCAGCCGGGTCGGTTCTTTGATGTATCAGTGGTACGAAGGATCGCTATCCAGGCAGGGCAATGGGCTGTCCGCCAATCTCACCGAAAACGCTCAGTCATCGCAGAAGCAGGTTCCTTTCGAATCGCTGTTCGAGCAGGCGTACCTCATGGGCGCGGTAGGTGTGAAGGGTGACTTTCCGCCCTTGTCCATCCAAAAGCTGACCGAGATTCGAAAGAACCAACTCTCGCTTTGGAATCAGAAGAAACTGCCTTCGACGGAACTGGTGCGCAGGCAGGAAACCATCTTGTCAGCGGGTCACTTCGAGGCATACAACTACTGGCTGTTCAAAGGCGCGCGTGCCGATGAGTTCAGCGAGTGGACTAAGAGCCACCAAGACCAGTTCCAGGCTTGGCTCGACTGGCAGAGCAAGAACAAGTTCGAGGTTCAAACTCCTGACTTTCAGCGGCTCTACTTGCTACGGAAGGGGTACGGTAGCGCAACGGCCATGTCGTTGATCCACGAAGCGGGACACGCCGAGGGAATCGCGCCCACACTGGCGAGCACGAAGCCGAAGCAGTAGCGTTAGCCATGCGACACGGCGCTGTCGAATCCATTGTGATGTTCCTGTTCGCAGTCGGAGTTTATGTCGGCCTGCCTGCTCTGATGATCTGGGGCTGGGTGCGTTGGTTCAGTCGGACGCGACCGCGAACTCTGCCCGCGATCTTGTCCCTGATCGGCTTCGCACTTGCCACGGCATCGGGTCTGCTGGCGGTCGCGTCGGTGGTGTACGCGCATGTGATTGGTGGTTTCCCGTATTACGATCCGCGACTGCTGAGAATCTACGCGTGGGGAGGAGTGCTTTCGCTTGCCGGTATCGTGTTCGGCATCGCTGGAATCTGGCGACCTGGACCGGTGCGCTGGCTTGCCCCTGTCTGTTCCCTGGGAACTCTCCTGTTCTGGTTCGCATCGGCAATGGGTGAATAGCGCATGAGTGGACTTTTACAGACGAAGGATGCTTTCAAGGGACTGGTGCAACGGTTCGCTGCGTGCCCACAAATCGCACGCTACGGGAACGAGGAACCGGAAACGCTGGCCCATGCGATCTCTGACCTGGAAGAATCGCTCCGCAAGTTCTTAGATGAGCAGCTTCCGAAGCTGGCGGACCCGGCAGTTCAGGGCGAGGAACTGGAAGACTTGCTCTTGGATATCCGGGAAGAGTTTCGCCACGTTCTCTACCATCTGCACGATCCAGAATTTTTCCGAGTCCTGGAACCGACGCATGAGTGGCTGACTGTCACCGAAGCCCCGCGATCCGACCACTGAGCAGAGTACCTGCCGTTCGCGTTTCCAGGCGGCCAGGGCGAGCGATCTCGGAGCGGGTGAGGGTCAGGGTAGCCGCTCCGGTTGCCGGGGTTGTTCTGGAAGTTTTTCTTTTAGCCGCTGGTTTGGTTCTGGCCGCGCCGGGGTGTGGCGCGGCCTTGCCGTCTGCGGGTGCCGATCCGGTTCCTGAGTCCGGGGGTGAAGAGCTGAAGAGCCGCCGATCCGCCCTGTGATCCGGGTGCGATTAGGGGAGCTTTCCGGTGCCGATCCTGCCGCCGATCTCGGACCGTGTGGTGTGGCAGTTCCGGCACGGTGAGGGGTGAGTTTTTCGTGCTCCCGGAGGGTGGTTGCGGGGTTGAGGTTTTTGCGCTGGCTTCGGCATCGGGTGAGGGGTGACAGGCTGAACTGCCCGAAGGCTG
This sequence comes from uncultured Acidobacteriaceae bacterium, assembly GCA_963785265.1. GTDB lineage: Bacteria > Acidobacteriota > Terriglobia > Terriglobales > Acidobacteriaceae > Acidiflorens. The sequence continues at coordinate 365,996 of CAWAUN010000004.1, forward strand.
GCAGGCATCATTGCCGGTAAGGTTTCGGTAAGGTCTTGCTTAACTTTGTTACCTTCTGTTACTTTTGAAACGGTTATATTTGCTATAACTTACGTGTTTGCAACACTGGCAGGTCATCCGCTGCGCCACCCAAAGGCAAGAACAAAACCGATCATGTCACTTTGAATTGTGACCAATGTTGCTGTGATGGGTGATCGATGTCCTTGCGCGAATTTGGGTGGAGGAGCGAAATGACGGTGGGAGGCAATGGTCAGTCATCAGACCACTGCCGATTTCCGATGATCGATACCCAATCATCACCGCGTGACGGGTTCGAGGCGATTCCAAGAAATAAGGTGTACCAGGAAGTTGCCCGGCAATTGGAGCGGCGTATTACCCAGGACCTGAAGCCGGGCGACCGGCTCCCACCCGAGCGGCAACTGGTGCAAATGCTTGGAGTCAGCCGAGGCTCCGTAAGAGATGCGATTCGCAGCCTGGAACTGATGGGCCTGCTCGAACCGCGCCAGGGTATCGGGACGGTGGTATGCGATCCGGGAGCAAACCCCTCCAATCCTCTGGCGAACGCGCTCATCGCGAAGCGGAAGATGATTGCGGAACTGCTCGATGTCCGCAAAATTATCGAGCCACCCTTGGCCCGGCGGGCCGCTCTGCACGCCTCACCCGATGAACTTGCCGACATGGAGAACATTCTCAAACGCCAGGCGGCGAAGGTGCGCGAAGGCGATCCAGGAATTGAAGAAGACGCCGAATTCCATTACAGCATTGCTCTGGCGTCCGACAACAGCGTGGTCTTGAAAATAGTAGACGTGTTGATGGATTTGTTGCGCGAAACGCGGGAACGGTCGCTGCAAGGCGAAGGACGACAAGAAAACTCGCTCGCCGGTCACCAGCGAATTCTTTTAGCTCTGAAACGTGCCGACGCCGCAGCCGCGGAGGCTGCTATGCGCCAGCACATACAGGAAGTCGAAAACATTGTTCTGAAGAAGCTCTAAAGATGTTCTGAAGAAGCTGTAAAAGAATGGAGGTTTTCACAATGGGCCAGTTATTCGCGGTGGAAGTGATTTACCGAGGGGTCTTTCAGAAGACCCTGGCCAAGAACATAACGCGCGGCATTGTTCTGGCTGCGCACAACGAAGGCAAACTGGGTATTTCGTTTGGTCGTTATGGAGATGCTCCGGAACGTAATGGGATTCCAGCCAAGAGTTTTGCCATCGTCGCCAACGACGAGCAGACGCTCGAAGCCGGAATGGCGCAATACGAACCGAAGCAAGTCGACCTCACGGTAGTACTCGATGACACACTCTGTAAAGGCACCGAATCCTGGGCGTGGTACGGCTTGCAGCCGGTGCATCGCGCGCTCAAACCGGGGCACATACTCGCGGTAATTTCGCGGGAAGACGCACCCGCCTTGTTGCAGAACATTCACCGCCGGGAACAGCCTTACAAGCTGGGAATCGTAAAAGGCGTGACCAGCTTTTCCGGCATGTGGGTCTATAAGGATGACCATACGGACGTACGCATCCTGGGCGTCATTGCCAAGGCGCTGCCGCAATTGTTCAGCCTGAAGTCGGTGGAACAATTCATCAACGAAAAGCTGAAGAACCCGCTGAAAGTCACGTCTGCTCGCAACGCTTTTGAGCGCTTCACCACCGTCGATGTCAAAGCCGGCCAGGGCAATCCCGAAGAGTTATACAAGTTCGAGTTGCCGGGTTGGGAGGAAATGCGGGGCGGCGTTTCGGTGAAGGGTCAGGAGCAGGGCGGCCCGTATGCGGATCCGGTCACCAAAGAAGTGGGAGGGTTCCGGCCCAGCCGCAACGAGCTGTTCAAGAAATACTCGACGCGCACAGAACGGCCGGTGGTGAACTTCTCCACCTGCACCAAGTGCACGCTGTGCGGACTCAACTGTCCCGATGCGTCTTTCGACGTTACTCCGGAAGGAACTTACGACGCCAATCTCGAATCGTGCTGCGGTTGCGGCATTTGCGAAGAAGTTTGCCCGGTGAAGAACTGCATCTCCATGGTGAACGAATCCGAGTTCCACGATAACCACAGCCAATGGGAAGCCTACCGGAAAGACAAAGACGCTTATTTGAAATGGCTGGAGACCACCATCCAGAAGGCGGAGCCGATCGAGCAGCGGACGAATGGATTCCGTTATCGCGGTCAGTATCAAGAGCAAGTCAAGGAAGCCCTGGAAGTGGCTAACAAAGGCTAGAGGGGCAGCGGCAAGCCCAGGACAGGAAGACAAGGAGATTAAGATGGCGACACTCACATTACCGGTTGAGGAAAAAAAGAAAATTCAAGAACAGGAAGCCCTGATTACGGGCGCCGAAGCCATTGCGATTGCCTGCAAACTGGCGAACGTCGACGTAGTCACGGCTTACCCAATCCGGCCGTACGACACGGTGATGCAGTACATCAGCCAGTTGGTCGCGGATGGCGAAATGGATTGCGAATATATCGTGGCGGAAGGCGAGCATTCACAATTTGAAATCGTGAAACATGCGTCGGTATGCGGTGCGCGCGTGTTCTGCGGTTCGAGCGGCGTGGGCTGGATGTATGCCATGGAAGCGCTGACGGTTAGTCCGGCGCTGCGGGTTCCGATGGTGTGCATGGTGGGCAACCGGGCGCTGGACGATCCCGGCGCTTTTGGCGTGGAACACAACGACGCGCTGGCAGTCCGCGACCTGGGCTGGATGTTGACCTGGGTCGATAGCGCGCAGGAAGCACTGGATACGGCGCTGATTGCATATCGAGTGGCGGAAGACCGCCGCATCTTTGTGCCACTGGCCATCAGTTGCGATGGCGCGTTTCTCACTCACTCGCAGGCATTGGTGAAGATCCCGGCGGCGGAACTGGTTAATAAGTTCCTGCCTCGTTACGACCGCGGCAATCTGCTGCTCCATCCCGACAACGTGATCTCGGTGGCCCCACAGGCCAACGAAGATTGGGTGACGGAGATTCGACGGCAGAACTATGCGGTCACCGAGATCGCCCCCGACGTGATTCGCGAAGTCTATGCCGAGTTCGAGAAAACGTTCGGACGCAAGTATGGCAATCCCTTCTTCGAAGAATATATGACCGAAGATGCGGATGTCGTACTGCTGGGCATGGGAACACTGTCGACGCCGGTCAGGGTCGCAGTTCGCAAGCTGCGGGAAGAGGGCAAGAAAGTCGGCTTCGTACGGCTGCGCTGGTTCCGGCCGTTTGCAGGTCCGGAAATTGCGAAGTGCCTGGAGCGGTTCAAGGCTGTCGGCGTCATCGATCGCGACTTCTCGTTCGGTTCGCCGGACTTGAGTGGCGTGGTGGCTACGGAAGTACGTTCGGCCATGTACTCCAGCAGCAGCACCCGACCGCCGGTGATTGGATTTATTGGCGGACTGGGTGGCCGCGAAGTGACAGTGCCCGACGTGGAGAAAGCGACTGACATCATTTTCCAAGCCGCGAAAGGTAAGGCGCAACCCCTGACGCAATGGATTGGACTGCGGGAGTAACACAGACATACTTACTCCTAGAGCCGGAAAGGACAAATTATGAGCACTAGCACATTTGTAGATGAGAAACCTACGCAAAACCTGGAAGCCTTCAAGGGAGTCAAGAAGGTTCCACACGAGGAGTACTACACGTCCGGCCACCGCACCTGCCAGGGCTGCGAGTCTGCGCAAATCATGAAACTGATGGCGAAGGCTGCAGGTCCGCGAACCATTGTTATGGGCAGCACCGGCTGCATGTACGTGGCGAACACCTCTTACTATTCAACCCCCTGGGGCGTGCCGTGGATGCACACGCAACTGGGCAGCTCGGGCGCGGCCGCGCTGGGAGCGGCGGCGGCGTTCCGCGTCCAGATGCGGAAGGGCGGCATGAAGGATGAACCCATCAACGTGATCGCTTTCTGCGGCGATGGCGGCGGCGCCGATATGGGCTTGAATGGCATTTCGGCCACCATGTGCCATCCCGATTACAACCTGCTGATCCTGATGTACGACAACGAGTCCTATGCCAATACCGATATCCAGATTTCCGGGACATCGCCGTATGGCGTAAATACATCGTTCAGTACGCCGGGAAAAGTGAAACGCATCATGAATCATCGCTGGAAAAAGAACATGGCGCCGTTGATCGCGGTCGGCCATCCCACGGTGAAGTATGTATCGACGATCTCGACGTCGTATCCACTGCAAGCGATGAACAGCGTCCGCAAGGCGCTGTCGGTCGGCGGCCCGACGTTTATTCACTGCCTCAACCCCTGCCCGAAGGGCTGGGATTTCGATCCCGTGCTTTCGTTCCAGTTGGGCGAACTGGCCGTGAATACGGGCATTTTCCCGCTGTACGAGGTCGAGAACGGCAAGCTGAAACTGTACGGCAAGACCAAGGACATTGCGAACGGGAGATTCAAACGACTCCCGGTTCGAGATTACTTGCTGAAGCAGGGTAGGTTCGCACACTTTATCGAGGAAGATATCGAATACTTCCAGAGCAAGATCGATGAAATGTGGGAGAAGTGGCTGGTGCCGGGAATTATCCCGCTCCAGAAAGATCTCGAGGCTGAATAATAATCCGCCCGCCCCGTAAAAGGGGCGGGTTTTTCGTTTACCGGACGCTTCCGGCAGAGGTGCAAACGAGCCAAGACGACCGATTCTCACAACCAAGTAGGAGGACCCTATGGCCACGAATGTGACCTCCTTAGCAGGTAGAGGACTGCAAGACAGCGCGCGGAAAGAATACGGCAGCGTTGCTGGAAACCGCTGGATCCAGTTGGTGTGCGGCATCATCGCGATGATCGTCATCTCCAACTATCAGTATGCCTTCACCCTCTTTACTCCGGGCATGAAACAGACCTTCACCGGAGTGCCCTACGCAAAAATAGCAGCTGTGTTTTCGGCTTTTATTCTGTTTGAGACCTGGCCCATGCCTGTGGCCGGGTATTTTGTCGATAAATTCGGTATCCGGAAGCTGATGACATTCGGCGCCATCTGTATTGCGCTGGGATGGATACTGGGTGGGACCGTTGCCGCATCGCCGCTTGCCTTGTATGTCTATTACGGGGTGATTGCCGGAACCGGTTCGGGAATCATTTATATATCCTGCGTTGCCAATGCCGTGAAATGGTTTCCGGACAAGCGCGGGTTGGCGGTTGGGCTGACAGCCGCGGGATTCGGAGGCGGCGCCGCGCTCGCCATCATGCCCATTGCCAGTTCAATTCACAATCTGGGATGGGCGCGGGCGATGGCTTATTGGGGACTTGGCCAGGGCATCATTGCCCTCGCGGCCGCCATGATACTCCGCCATCCGCCGTCCGGCTGGGTGCCTGCCGGCTGGGACCAGCGCGCCAAGCACTTGCACAAAGCTGTCGTGCAGTCGAAGGTGAACTTCACCTGGATCCAAACTCTGGGACGACCCGAGTTTTACCTGCTCTACGCTTTGTTTTTCTTTGCCTGCGCGGGCGGATTGATTGCCACCGGGAACCTTTCCCAGATTGCCAAATCCCTCCACGTGAGCGACGCGAAGGTCTGGGGTTTTGCGATTGTTCCGCTCGCTGCAACCTTAACGTCGGCCTGTAACGCTCTGTCCAGAATCGTCTGGGGTACGGTATCGGACTGGTTGGGGCGGGAATACACGATGTTTATAACGTTTGGCGTCGAAGCAGTCCTCGTGTTCCTGGTGACCAGAGTGGCGGGAAGTCCGATAGGATTTGTGGTTCTGTTCTCGTTCGTTTTCCTGTTCTGGGGTGAAATCTATTCGTTGTTCTCCGCGACGACGGGGGATGTTTTCGGTCCCAAGAACGCTTCCGCCAACTATGGCATGGTGTATACGGCCAAGGGGTTGGCTTCGGTTTTTGCCGGGTTCGGAGCAGCCACGCTGGCGGCCTACTTCGGCGGGTCGTTCGCTGTGCCCTTCTACATTTCGGCCGTTCTGTGCGGCATCGCTGCGATCTTCTCCTTATTTGTCCTGAGGCCATTGATCCGCGGCAGAATTGCGAACGAAGCTCCAGTGCCCGATGCATTGAAACTGCGAACAGTATTAGCGCAAGGCCTCACGGCCGCCAAGGTGAAGGACGAGAGACCTGTGACGAAGGCCGGATAGTCATTAATGAAAAGGAGACATCATTTTTATGGCAGCCCCAAGCATCGCTCCGCAAGTGGAGCCCCCTGTCGTCGAGAAAACTACGCAGGCCTCTCAGCCAACGGCGGCAAGCCCCGAGCAACCCGTCCGAGACCTGCTGGCCGAGATTTTCAAGGGACACGACGAATTTCTTGGCTGGACTCCCGACTAGTGGCCGGTCGCCGTGAGTTCGTTACCGGTACGCGGAAATCCCTCACCCTGGAGCACGACAACGAGATGATGCGGCCGTTCGATGTGGTGGCGGGGTGATTCTCGACTGCCGGGAACGGGCCGATCCCTGAGCGATTGACCTGACATCTACCGGCGAAATGCGCGACAATAAGCCACTCCCATGGAATCGCGGACAAAGCCCGGTTCCCGCCTGTCGTCGATCGACGCGCTTCGCGGCACGGTGATGATCATCATGGCGCTCGACCACGTCCGGGACTTCTTTCACGCCGCGGCAATATCATTCTCCCCCACGGATCTTACGAGAACCTGGCCCATCCTCTTCTTCACGCGCTGGATTACGCATTTCTGTTTGCCGGTTTTCGTGTTTGCCGCAGGCATTGGAGTGTTTCTCTTCGGCCAGCGCAACCGCACGAAAGCCCAGTTGTCGCGCTTTCTGTGGACACGCGGCCTCTGGTTCATGGCGCTGGAACTGACGGTGATGCAGTTTGCCTATTACTTCAATTTTTCTTTCCAATACAGAATTCTTCTTATCATTCTTTGGATTTTCGGCATGTGCATGATCGCTATGGCTGCGTTGGTTCACTTGTCCGCACGCTGGTTGGTCGTGCTGAGCGTTCTCGTAATCGTATTTCACAATTGCCTTGATGGGATCAGTGCGACGCAGTTCGGCTCTGCGGCCTGGGTTTGGCACCTGCTGCATCAGCCCGGCCCTTTCATGGTTGCGGGCAAGTCCGTGCTGGCGCCCTATCCCCTGTTGCCCTGGATCGGCGTCATGACCGCAGGCTTCTGCTTTGGCCAGGTGTTTCTGCTGGAGCCGGCGCAGCGGCAGCGAATCATGCTGTGGGCTGGCTTGGCTTTGACTATAGCCTTTGTCGTGGTCCGCGCGGTGAACCGCTATGGAGATCCCGCCCCATGGGCTCACCAGAAGTCAGCACTATTCACTGTGCTCTCATTTCTCAATTGCACAAAATATCCGGGATCGCTCGACTTCATTCTGATGACGTTGGGCCCGTCACTCCTCCTGCTGGCGTACTTTGATCGCCGGACGTTCCAGGCCAATAATCCGTTGATAGTTTTCGGACGCGTGCCAATGTTTTACTTCATTCTGCATTTTTACCTGATACACGCCTTGGTGGTGCTGGCTGCGTGGTTCTGCTACGGCAGGGCGGCGTCGACATTCATATTCAATCTGGTCCCGTCGATGGGTGGACCCGAGCAGCTCTTTCCGGCGAACTTTGGTTACAGCTTATGGGTAGTGTATGGAGTGTGGATACTGACCGTCGTACTTCTTTATCCACTCTGCCGGTGGTTTGCAAAAGTGAAAGCCACGCGGAGCGATTGGTGGTTGAGTTATCTCTAGTCGCTTGCGGGAGAAGTGCTTTTCCCGCCGCAGTGCCACCTCAGCGGCTAAAGCCGGTACTGAAGACAAGCTGGTTATCGCAGCGGTGAACCGCTGCGCCACCCAAAGGCAAAAGCAAAAGCAAATGCAAAAGCAAAAGCAAAAACCTTAGTGGACGCTGCCATGGAATCCCACCCTTGCGCACAAAACGCGCAAGGATGGGGCACCCGGCGGTCGTGTGACGTCGAGCTACTTGCCGCAGTTTGCGTCGACCGCGATTGCTGGATAGTCGGGGATTGCTCCGGCCTTTTGAGCGTCAGCGAGCTTGCGGAACGCCACGAGATCATTGTTTTTGAGCTTTTGCCATTCCTCCAGCGTGCCGTTCATCGCCGCGCAGACCCTCTGCAAGGCCGCAAAAGATTCGGCGGAAGGCGCAAAATCAGCGCCATCGACCAGGCCGATCAGCGGGACCAGGCTGTCGTTTACCGTGATGAAGCTGCCTCCCTTGGGCGTGTCGAGAATGTAGACGGACTTGCCTTCGAGCGCTTCCGCTTTGGAATCGAGTTGCGCGGCTGCGGTTGCTGTGGGATCGGCCGGTCGCTTGGCAAACTCTGCCAGCCGCGAATGCAAATCCTTCACTTGTTGATAAGCGGCAAAGTTACGCCCCAGCGTCGCCGAAATCTTCAATTGCAGGGTGAGTGAACTCTCCAATTCGTATCGCGCGTAATGCACTCGCGGGTCCATCTTCACTTCTAGCGGCTGGCGGAAAGTCTGACCATCAACGGTCATTCGGACTTCGTAGGTTCCTGGCAAGACCAGCGGGCCTTGCGGCGGCAGCGGCGTCTCGCCAACGATTGCGCCCATGGGATAGTTGTACGGAGTCTGCACGTGCACCGCTTGCGGGTCGGCGTAGCGTAGATCCCAAACAAAACGATGCATGCCCGGCGCTTTCGCAAGCGGTTGAGGATGCGCAATCCAATACTCGGCGATCTGCAGCGGCTGCTCATGCGCAGTCGGCAAGGGTGCGCTGGAAAATGCGCGAATCAGTTTTCCTTCCGCATCGTAAATTTCCAGCTGAACATCGGAAGTCGTTGCTGCGGGCAGAAAGTAATCAAGAATCGCGCCATCGGGAGGATTCTTTCCCGCTGGAATTTCTGGGGGCAGTGGTGTGTCCTGATTTTCATCGCGGCGTATTCGTATAGCTGGCCGCGGCGCAAATAGGGCGGCTTTTGCGGTTCGCGATTGCGGGTCAATCTGGCGGAGCGGCGAAAGGTCGTCGAGAATCCAGAATGAGCGCCCGTAGGTGGCTGCGATCAGATCGTCCTGCTCGATGGCAAGATCATGCACGGCCACCATCGGCATATTCAGCCGCAGAGACTGCCAGTGCGCTCCGCCGTCGAAAGAAACGTACACACCCTGCTCGGTCGCTGCATAGAGCAGAGTCTTGCGCACCGGATCTTCGCGTACCGCCCGCACAAAATCGGTGGGGCCGATCCCGCCTATGGTTTCTTGCCAGGTGCTGCCGAAATCATGAGTCTGAAAAATGTGTGGACTCAGGTCGTCGAGCGAATTCCGATTGACGGCTACATAGGCAGTCCCCGCGTCGAAATGTGAAGGTTCGATAAGCGGCACGGCGCTCCACTCCGAGACCGCTGGCGGCGTGACATTCTGCCAGGTCGCGCCGCCATCGCGCGTTAACTGGACTGCGCCGTCGTCGCTACCGGCCCAGATCACTCCCTCTGTTACTGGCGATGGCGCAATCGTCATCAGTGAGCCGCGGGGCTTCTTCGGGTCTTTCTCGTCCTCCGGAGTTCGCGTCAGATCGGGGCTGATCGTCTCCCAGTTTGTGCCCCCATCGACGGTCTTCAGCACAAATTGCGTTCCCAGATACAAAACGTGCGGATCCTGGGGCGAGAAGGCCATGGGAATATTCCAATTGAAACGGTATTTTGTGCCGAAGGGGATTGGCCCCGGAGAAATGTCACGTACCTGCCCGGTCTTTTTTGACATTCTCACTACGCTGCCTACCGGGCCAGCGTTGTATACGACGTCGGAATCGAGCGGGTCGGGAATGGTGTAGCCGCTCTCGCCCGGCCCTACGGGAAACCAATCGCGCTCCGTGATTTGTCCGTCATTGCCGCGACTTGAAGTGGCCGCAGTGCCGCTGTCTTGCTGCGATCCATAGACCCAATAGGGAAACCTGTGGTCGGTGGCCACGCGATAGAACTGGCCGGTTGGCTGGTTGTACCAGGTGCTCCAGGATTCTCCGCCGTTGAGGCTGATGGTCGCGCCCTGGTCGACTCCCAGCATGATGCGGCGCGAGTTCGCGGGATCGATCCATACCGTGTGGTAATCATCGCCGCCGGGCGCGCCCTTGAGGACAGTAAACGTCTTCCCGCCGTCGGTGGATCGATAGAGCGACTGCCGGGGAACGTAGATCACATCCGCATTCTCCGGATCAACGAAGATCTCGCTCATGTACCAGAAGCCGAGAATGCGATCATCCGCGGTGGCGCGTTGCCAGTTCGCTCCTCCGTCGTCGGAGCGATATAGTCCGTTGTCTTTATCCTTTGCCTCGATTAGCGCAAAAACCCGCTCGCCATGCGTGCCCGGGGCGACTGCTACTCCGATGCGTCCCCAATCCTTGGGTGGCAGACCGGTGCCAGCGATTGGCTTCCAGGTGACGCCTTCGTCGGTCGACTTGTAGATGCCACTGCCTGGGCCGAACGAAGTTTCGATTTGTCCGGGCTTGCGGATGGCATGCCAGAGCGCCGCGTAGACGATCCGCGGCTCGCCGGGAGCGAAGCAGAGATCGACGGCGCCCGTGACATCATCTTTATAGAGAACCTTCTTCCAGGTGCGGCCACCATCGGTCGAACGGAAGACTCCGCGTTCGGTACTCGGCCCATAGCTGTGTCCCATCGCTGCCAGCAAAACCACGTCAGGATTGTGGGGATCTACCAGAATGCGCGCGATGTGACGTGTGTCTTCTAGCCCAAGATGCTTCCAGGTTTCGCCGGCGTCGGTGGACTTATAGACGCCGTTGCCGTAGGTGATGTCGCCGTAGACATTATTTTCTCCGCTGCCTACATAAATAATGTTCGGGTTCGAGGGCGCTAGCGCCAGTGCGCCGATTGAAGCTACGGGCTGGCTGTCGAAGATAGGTTTCCAGACGGTGCCTCCATCGGTTGTCTTCCACACCCCGCCGCCGTTGGAGCCAAAGTAGTAAACTGCTGCATCTCCCGGAACACCGGCAACGGCATTCACCTTGCCGCCGCGGTAGGGGCCAATCATCCTCCACTGCATACCAGAATAAAGATTGGGATCAACGGTTTGCGCCAATGACGGCGCGCTTTCAAGAAGGGAAACGACGAGAAGAAGCAAGCTGAAAAACCCTGAACAACGGAATGTGCGCACGATCATTGCATGGGCCCCCGGGACGCGAGAGCATATCCTGTTTACGGCTCTCGTGGCAACCGGACAGGACGCGCCGGCGCCCCGGTCAACTTCATTTGCCAGCCGGAAACTTGGATAGAGAAAACCAGGGCCGCGTAGGTCGCGGCGAGGAGTATGGGCGAAATGAACTATGCAACGGCTGGGTCGGGAATTTCGTCGGAGTCGCAACCGGAATTGAAGCTAATTGCCAGCTTTCTCGAACTCCGTCAGCGCGCGCAATCGCTGGGACCGAAGCTCGTGGCGGTGGTGGTCGCCGATGACGAGGTTGCGTTCACGGCCACGGAAGAGGCTTTGCGGCTTGGCATTGCGCGTCCTGTGCTGATCGGCAATGAGCGCAATATACGGGACAAAGCAGAACAACTGAAGCTGAATGCATTGTTCTCCGAGGCGAAGTTTGTTGGCGCCGAAGACTCTGCTGGGACCGCAGTTGAGATGGCGCGCGGTGGCAACGTGGATGTCTTGCTTAAAGGGCATCTTCGCACCGATGAATTGTTGAGCGCCGTTCTGCACAAGGAAACGGGCCTGCGCACCGGGCGTCTGCTGAGCGACGTGCTGCTTTACGAAGACACTTTGTCGGGGCGGCGCCGACTGGTTGGCATTACCGACGGTGGCTTGAATGTTTTGCCGGATCTTGAAAAGAAAAAGCAAATTCTCGAGAACGCGATCGAAGTCATGCGCAGCCTTGGGCTGGAGCGTCCGAAGATGGCCATCATGAGCGCAACCGAGGTGGTTTCGAACTCCTTGCCATCGACTGTCGATGCCGAGGCGCTGGTCGCGATGTGTGTCGCGGGCGAGTTCGGAAATGTGGAGGTATTAGGCCCGGTGGCACTTGATTGCGCGCTCTTAAGATCGGCTGCAGAAGCGAAGGGAATCAAGCATGCGGCCGCGGGATATGCGGACTGCATGCTCGTGCCCAACATTGAGGCCGGAAATTTGCTGGGGAAGGCGGTGAAGTATCTCGGCGGATCGCAGTGTGCGCACGTAGTGGTGGGAGCGAAGGTGCCGATTCTGATTCCGTCACGGGTTGAGAGCGCGGACGACAAAGTCAATGCCATCGCACTCGGGGTGATCTATGCCGCACGGTAGTGGCCGTGTTCTGGTGATCAATCCTGGTTCAACATCCACGAAGTTTGGCGTTTACACAAAAGATGGGCCCGAGCTCGTGTGCACCGTCCATCATGCGGATGAAGATCTGGAGCAGTTCCGCGGGCGTCCGGTGCTCGATCAGTTGGACTATCGCGCCGGGCAGATCAAGAACGAATTGCAAACAGCGGGATATGGCGCTGGCGCGAGCAAGTTTGATGCGATTGTCGGGCGAGGTGGATTGCTGCCGCCGGTTGCCAGCGGGACCTACCTGGTGGATGACGTGATGCTCGAACAGCTTCGGCTGGCGCGGCGCGGAGAACACGCGTCGAACCTCGGTGCTTTGCTGGCACATTTGTTTGCGAAAGAGGCTGGGCTGAACGCCTACGTTGTCGACCCGGTCAGCGTGGACGAATGGCAGGACTGCGCGCGAATGTCCGGGTCGGCCCTGATGCAGCGGTCGTGCCTGTGTCATGCGCTGAACACCAAGGCTGTGGCCAGACGCTTTGCGCGGGAACAACATCGCGAGTACAAAGAGATGCGATTGATCGTGATCCACATGGGCAGCGGGACTTCGGTTTCGGCGCACCAGGACGGGCAGATGATCGACAACAATACGGGCGAAGACGGACCCTTCGGCATCGACCGCTCTGGGTCGCTTCCGGTACAACGGTTGATCGAGCTCTGTTACAGCGGGGCCTATACGCTGAAGGAGCTTGACCGATTGGTGTTTGGGGCCGGCGGCGTCTCGTCGTACCTCGGTACAAAAGATTGGATCGAGGTGGAACGCCGCATCGACGCCGGCGACGAGAAGGCGGCTGCAGTTTGTGAGGCCATGGTTTATCAGATCGCGAAAGAAGCTGGAGCCATGGCCACGGTTTTGCACGGAAAAATGGATGCCGTGCTGCTCACGGGGGGAATGGCACACTCCAAAAGAATCGTGACGCGCCTGAGCGAGTATCTCAGTTGGATTGCGCCCATTAAAGTCTATCCCGGCGAGGACGAACTGCAGTCACTCGCGGAAGGGGCTTTCCGGGTGCTCAGCGGGGAAGAACAGGCGAAATGCACCTCATTCATCAAGTGATTGAAAAGGAACAATTTAGTTCTTTGTCCGAGACTCTTGATAGGCACCGTTTCTCCGCCGGCCGCGGCTTTGACATTGGGTTTGTCATAGCCTTCCGAAACATGTAGATTTTGTACAAATGCGGTTGCCAAAGACGTCTCCTTAATAAGGACAGAATGTCATCCGTTGAATCCAAGGGCCCTGAGGACATGCCGGTGAATGACGGTGCACCGGCAGTTCGCGATTTGGCGTCGGATCAACGTGCGCTGCTACATTTCGGGCTCTATGAAGTCGACCTGCAGAAAAGCGAATTGCGCAAGGGAGGCCTGAGACTTAAGGTTCCGCGCCAGTCGTTTCAAATTCTTGCCACGCTGCTTAAAAGGCCGGGCGAGATCGTCACGCGCGAAAGTCTGAGGCAGGAGCTGTGGCCGAGCGACGTATTCGTCAATTTTGAAGGAAGCTTGAATTCCGCAGTACAAAAATTGCGGAGCGTGCTGCAGGATACCTCGCGCGACCCCCGCTACATTGAAACCCTGCCTCGGGTAGGCTATCGCTTTATAGCTAACGTTGAATCGGTGATTCCGGTCTCCGATGAAGTGCAGCAAGGCGCCGCAATGCCGGAATCCGCTGAACTCCCGCAGAGCGACACGACCTCCGACGAGTTTTCGACCGTGGCGCCGGTAGAGGATCGCAGTTGGCCATACTGGGCTGCGCCAGTCTTCGTCCTGGTTCCGCTCCTCGTTCTGTTCTTCGTTCTGTTTGTCGCCTATGCTGGGTATCGTCATAGGCGCCGAGATCAGCATGTGCCAAAGGCGCAAGCGCAACCGTCGCTGGTCATTCCCTCCAGCCTCACACGCCGGTCGGTTGCCGTGATGGGTTTCACTAACGTTTCCGGAAATGCGCGGGACGTATGGTTGTCGACCGCATTTACCGAGATGCTCGCAACGGAACTGACAGCGGGCGACCAACTCCGAACGGTGGCGGCTGAGGATGTTACTCGCGCGAAACATGAACTAAGTCTTGCCAGTGAAGATAGCTATGCTGTCCATACGCTGACTAAGATTCATCAGGATCTTGGTTGCGATTATGTTGTTGTCGGCTCCTACCTTGCCATTGGCGAAGCAGGCAGGGGGCGGGTTCGCCTCGATGCCCGCGTGCAGGACGCAGTGACCGGGGATACGGTTGCGAGCTTTGCCGTCGCCGGCTCGCAGTCGGACCTGTTCGATCTGGCGTCTCACGCTGGCGAACAACTGCGGGCAAAACTGGGGGTTGGAGCGCTGACCTCGACCGAGGCGGCAGAGGTGAAGCTTGCCCTGCCTTCGAATCCAGAGGCGGCCAGGCTCTACTCCGACGGACTCGCCAAATTGCGGCTCTATGACGATATAGCGGCCAGCGATTTGTTTGAAAGAGTCATTCGTTTGCAGCCGGAATACTCCCCGGCCTATACGGCCTTAGCCAGTGCACGGTCTGCTCTCGGGTACGACGCTGAGGCAGTAGTTGCGGCGCGCAAAGCCATGGATCTGTCGCAGAATCTGCCCCAACAAGCGCGCCTGCAAACCGAGGCAAAGTATTACCAGATGAATGGAGACTGGACGCAGGCAGCCGACATCTATTCCCGGCTGCAGCGCTCCTATCCCGACAATCTGATCTACGGTTTAGATCTCGCCTTCGCGCAAGATGTAATGGGCAAGGGCGCTGAAGCGTTAGCGACAATGGCTGCTTTGAGAAAGTTGCCCGCTCCCGAACGCGACGATCCGAGAATTGATCTTATGGAAGCCAGAATCGCCGGCGACCTTGGAGATTATAAACGGGAACAAGCCTTAGGCGAGAGTGCTGCCAGAAAAGCGGAGTTGGCTGGGGCCCACCAGTTGCTGGCGCGGGCGAAATTGGTTGTGGGATATGCTTCGGTTGATTTGGGAAATTTCAGTAACGCGAAGGATGCCTATACAGTAGCCCAGCAAATGTACGCTGAATCAGGAGATGTCGTGGGGGCAGCTCTGGCGAAGATGGACATCGGGATTGTCTCGGAGCAACAAGGCGATCTCGCCACGGCCAGACGCAGTTTCGAGCAAGTGCTGCCCGCGTTCCGGGAAAAAGGCGATCAGGCGAGTCTGGTAGCGGACCTCAACAATCTTAGCGAGATCTATAGGCTCGAAGGGGATCTGCGGAAGGAGGAGCGTCTTCTTCGCGATGCCATGGTTATCTCCAATAAGATGAATCGGCTGGATAAGGTGGATATTGAAACCGGCAACCTTGCCGACTCGCTCCAACGGCAGGGCAGGTTTCGCGAAGCGAGAGATATTCTGGAGCCGCTCGTGCAACACCTGCGCAGCACGGGGAAGAAATCTCTTCTGGGAGAAGTCATCGAAACCCTCGGCGCAACTGAAGAAGCTCAGGGAGACATGACAACTTCGGTGAGCATGTACCGGGAGGCCGCTGCCCTCTTTA
Organism: uncultured Acidobacteriaceae bacterium; assembly: GCA_963785265.1. Lineage (GTDB taxonomy): Bacteria > Acidobacteriota > Terriglobia > Terriglobales > Acidobacteriaceae > Acidiflorens. The sequence goes on from CAWAUN010000004.1 coordinate 381,679, forward strand.
AAGAGACGGGCTCCAAGGCGGACTACGCGGGCGCGGAGCGGTTCTTGGGGAAGGCATTACTTGGGGAAGCAGATTTCGTAAATGCGAAGCAGGCCCTCGCTGAAGCGCTTTCGGTCGACCGTGAGATTGGCGCAAAAGCTGAGACAGCCTTGGATCAAGTTGCGCTTGCGGAAGTCGCGTCAGAACAAGCAGGACCGGCAGATATGGACGCGCTGCGAGCCGCCATCGATGAGCTTCGTCTGAGTAAAATGCCCGATGATGAAATTGAAGCGGAACTCGTAGCCGCACGGGAGATGATTCAACTGGGTAAAACTTCGGAAGCTGCAAGATTGCTTGCGCAAAGCGGCCTTCTTTCGGCGAAGAGTTCCAATCCGACCATCCGTTTCGATGTGGCGCTGGCCACTGCTTACGTTCGAGGCGCGGAACATCGCCTTAACGACGCCAGCCGGACGGTCCATTCAGCGCTCCGGAGCTCCGTCACCATGGGTTGCGTACGCTGTCAACTCGAAGCGCGACTCGAACTGGGCGAGATCAATATCCAATCTGGAGATGCGGAACAAGGACACGCTCAATTGCATGAGCTTGCCGATGAAGCTGGGCGCAGAGGCTTTCTGTTGATTGCCAAGCGAGCCGCCGCCGCCGCGCAGTAAAGGCAGTAATTCTCGCCGCCGTGTATTCAACCCGCGTTCAAAGCAAACGGTCGATAGTGGTGCAGTTTGAAAATTGCCGTCCCGCAGCGGCTAAACAGTTTGCTGAAAAACTCGCTTGCGCGCCGCCGTCGTTCCCTCAGCGGCTAAAGCCGCCACTGAAAATGAGGCGTTTATTGCAGCGGTGAACCGCTGCGCCACCCAAAGGCAAAAGCAAAATCAAGAACAAAATCAAACTGCAAATGCAACGCACCTTGAAGGACACTACTGTGTGGGGTTTTGGCCTGCACCGAAAAAGGCTGTTAGCCTTCAGCTTGTTCTTGTGGAAGCCAGCAACTGCGCACTCCACACGAAAGGCTGAAGGCTAACGATGTTTTTAGAACTCGTAATGCACTCCAGCGGTTAGGTTGTTTGCATGGAAGTTCCGCGGAGCGGTGAACCCGTAGGCTGGACCGCTCATCGCAGTATTTGGCAGAGTGCTGCAGGGCACGACCGGAGCTGGCATAGTCGGCGTCGGAAGCGTGCTGGAGGGATTGCAATACTGCGCTCCCGAAGGACCACCCTCGCCGTAGCCGAAGTAATCATACTCGCCCTTCCAGATCAGATCCTTTCGCATGGCATAGGAGAGATTCACAAAAGGCGTCTGGTAGTTAGAGACCAGCGATCCGTTCACATCGCGCGGATCGTTAAAAAAGCGGCTGCCGTTGGCCGAGCTTATCCGGTAGCCGATGTTGGCGTGGAACTTCTCGACCGGCGAAAGAGCCAGGGCCACGGACGCGTACTGCGTTGGAGCTTTCATGAAGTCCTTAGCCGGACCAAAAGTATAAGGCCCCGTTCCCCCGCGGGGAAGCGGAGACGGGCAAGCCACGCCGGTGGGCGTCCCGGCGCCCGGGATGGAGGAGCTTGAGGCCGTGCCCAGGAAGCAGATGTTGGTCGCCGTGTACACGTCGCTGTAGGCATAGCTGATGTCGAACCCGTAGTGCTGGTTCGGCATCAAGTCGGTGTTCAAACTCACGATGCGGCTATGATCGACGTGCTGGAGCGGGCCATCGACGGACGGCGTGCCGGTATTGTTCGTATTGTTGTGGCGCTCGACGTCATTGTACGCGCCGGAGAACGTCGCCCAGCTCTTCGGCCGGTAAGTAGTGTGAATTCTGTAATGCTGAAGCTCGCGGGGTGCGACCGGGGTGAGGACATTGTCGGCGTACAGAACCTCGACCGAACCGTTGATGCGCCAGTTGTTCGCCGGCTGCATAGCGACGCCGAAGGTACCGCCGTTCTCGTGGATGGTGAAGTTGGAGATGCCGGACTGGTATCCCGTGGTGTTCGCGGCACCTTCGCCGATGTCGTGCTCCTGGTGGTGCCAGGTGAGAGTGAACATGGTGCGATCCGTAAGGTCGTACGCCACCGTGAGGTTGTTCGTGACGAACTTCTGGCCGAAGAAATCAAACAGCGGCGTAGCCACGGTTGGACTGCCTTCAAACGTAGAAGTTGGCTTGCCCGTGGCCGGGTTGATCGGAGTGTTGTACACCGTGGTGGTTAACATCGTGCTATTGATGCTCGGGGTTGCAGCAGTCACGGTGGTTAGACTCGTAATGTTGGCAACTCCCGGCTGGTGCACATTCGAGTAGTCGACCTGATCGGAGATGCTGAACTTTCTCAGCACCTGCCAAGTGATGCCGTAGTCGGTGGCGATCGCTTCTCGCTTGGCGCTGGCGTTTCCGGCATACGTGAGTTCGCGGGTCGTTCCCGCCAGACCCTGGAAGTCCTCGTAGTAGTTCGGCAGGCTGGTGTTCGCGTAAGTGTAGCGAACGTTGCCGTTCATCGTAACGTTCTTGATGCTGGAGCTTTGGAACCGGAAGATTTCGGTCGGGAAGATTTCGCGGGTGGGCTGGGAACGCGAATAGCTGGTAATCACATTACACGCCGGATCGACGATGGGGAAACCGTTCGGACTCGGGTTCAGGGAAATTGGGGCGGGTCCAACGCCGGCGTTGCAGGTGATAGCGACCGGCTTGTTGATCGGATTGTCGTAGTTCTGGAGCACTGCGACCCTTAATCCGTTCGCTTCCTGCAGGTTGAAATACTGAGGCGCCATGCTGAAAGAGGAGTTGCCCTTGTAGTGAGTGATCTGCTCTTCATAGGTCAACCGGGTCCGCGATACGGGCTTCCACTCGACCGATCCCGTCCAGTCATCCGTGCTGTTGCGCTGATTCTCCTGGAGCAGCAGGTCGTAGGAGCCGGCAGCCTGATAGCCGCTGGGCGACAGGCTCGGACCCTGGAAGACGTTCTGCGAGTAGCCGACGCGAAAGGTCACCTTCGACAGCGGAAGCAGTGTTAGGTTGGTGTCCGTCATGCGGCGCACGGAGTTGTTCAGAAACGGCGACTCCGCCACCTGCGGCCACGCGTAGGAACCCGTCGGGTTCGCCGGGGGACCGATTGGAATCGACTGGCCGGGCGGAAGGTTCGGATTGCCCAGCAGGTTGTAGTCGAAGTACTGGCGGTCACGGCGGAACAAGCCGGAGAACTCGTAGAGCTTGCCCTTGGAAACGTCCAGCTTGGCAATGTTGTTCGGATCGCCGCCGATCCCGCTGGTAAAGGCTTTCAAGTGATCGACGAGGGTGTGCTTCGTCCCTGGCAGCGCGCGCAGCTCATAGGTCTCGCCCAGTATGCGCGGACCGGACTGCTCGTTGACCAGAGTGTCGTACATGGCACCGCTGCCGTCGATATTGGCCACATGACCGCCCAGATCGATAGACTCATGAAGCGTGTAGCCGTTGGGAGCCGCCTGGTTCGACACAAATATTGGAAGCTGCGCGACGGCAGTGCCCGCTGTCAAACCCAAAATGGCAGCGGCCATGCCCCCGACAATGCATCGGGCCGCCGCCAGAGAATGCTTTTCACTCAGCAGCCGGGAAATCCACCCTTGGTTCATCATATTTTGAAAGCCTCACTTAAAAAAGTTGCTCGTCGAGATCTTGAATCCCTATGCCGAATCGAAACGCGCCCGCGCCTCCGCAGTTCTCCAGGCGCGTTCTAATCCATGACTCCTACCTGAGGAACGCCGCATTCATGTTCGAACCATGAATATAGGTATGGCAGTTCGTACAAGTTATGGTTTCCGACGACCCCGCGCCCATTCCGTGAATCGTGTTGGCAGCTACGCCGCTGTGGCACTGGTTGCAGAGCGGGTTGATGGCCGGCATGTTCAGGAGGCGGGCGTTCTGGGAACCGTGCGGAGTGTGGCATCCCAGACATCCCTCAGCCTTGACCGCGACATGTTCATAGACGAACGGCCCGCGCGTCTCGGTGTGGCACTTGGTGCAGATCATGTTCTGGTCGGCCGTGGACTTCAGGTTGTTGGCCAGGAAGGTGCCGTGCACGTCGTGGCAATCGCTGCACGTGACCAAGCCTTCGTTCACCTTGTGGTGGAATGGCATATTGAACGCCGGTTTAGTGTCGGCGTGGCACTGGAAGCAGAGCGCAGGCTGCGAAACCTTCAGCAGTGCTTCTTCTTCCTTGCTCTGATGAACGCTGTGGCAGCTGATACAGCCGACGTTCGCCTTGGCGTGGGGCGACCGGTCAAAGTTCGGATGCGCACCCGCGTGACAGGTCAGGCACTTGGCGTCAACTTCTTTGGCCGAGTGCTTCGCGGGATTGAATATCTTGGTGACGTCGCCGCCGCCGGCCACGTGCTCCGCCCCGGGACCATGGCAGCCTTCGCAACCCTGGTGCGAGGGGCCACCCTCCTTATTAAGCATGGTCTTCCAGTGCGGCGTTTTCTCCCACGCGTTGTAAGTCTCCTCGTGACAGGTCTTACAGGTCTCGGCTCCCACATACTTGGAGGTGTCGGCAGAAGGCGCACTGGCCACGGGGGCGCTGGCGGATTGCGCACTCGTATCCTTGCTCTTGCTCTTGCCGGAATCTTTCTGGTCAGCCTGGCCGGGAGCAAACACGTCGACGAAAAGAAATAAGACGGAGAAAAGAAGAACTCGAGAGGCCCTGAAATTTACTGGCATTAGCACGCCTCCTTCGACGAATTTTTGCAGCTCATGGTTTTGTTTCTAAATCCTCTGACAATTAGACACGCGGGCGCAAGGCGAAACCGCGACATACGACCAAAATTCCGTAACGCCACTTCCTGTTTTGGGAGGAGGCGCAAAAAATCGTTCGGAAAACAGTTGGCAGATTAAAAGGTTCTCATGCATTTGACGGTTCAAAATTGCACACTTTGAAGAATCCGGAGGAACAGATCTCGGTCAAGTGACCTCCGTCATGTAGCGGAGGGCATAATCACATTTCAGATGCGCGTCTTTCGCACACAATGGTTTCAGAGGAATTCTATTGTGTTGCGACTTGATTACTTATCTTGCGTGTTAACCATTGCGTCCACAATTCTAGTCGGGCGGCGATGCTGGGAAGGCTGGGCGCTGGCTGCGGTCAACAGTGTGATTGTGTGTGTTATCGGGTTAAGGACAGGTCAGCTGGGCTTCATTCCCGCCAACGTCTTTTGCATGGTGATGAGCACGGTGAACTTGCGCGCGTGGCGCAAGTCGAGCCTATTGAGCCTTGGGTCGGGCGACCTTCAATTGAGGGCGGAGATTGCAATCCGGGATGAGCCGGTTCATCGCTAAACGGAGGAGAGCGTCGGCTCTGGCTCTGGCCTAGGCTCCGACCGGGTAAGTCACTGTAAGAGTCCTTTGCTTCTTAGGAATTCGTGCACAACTTCTTTTGGGTCGCGGTGCTGACCATCAACGGCGTAGTTGAGACGCTGCATCTCCTCGTCAGAAATCTTGCCCATTAACTGGGCGAGGACTTGGGCAAGCTCCGGATGCTGCTGCAAAGTCTGCTTGCGAATTACCGATACTGCCTCATAGGGAGGGAAATAATGCCGGTCATCTTTAAGCACAAACAAACCCAAAACCGGAATCAATCCATCGGTGGTGTTGCCCGCGGCCAAGTCGATCTGGTGATCCTTAAGCGCACGCGCGAGCAGGCCTAAATCCATAACGCGTGGCTGCTCTGCGAAGTGCAGGCCGTAGGCAGCTGCCAAGCCCCGATATCCATCGGGGCGCTCCATGAACTCGTACCCAAACCCAGCACGCCATTGCCGAGCAATGGGGGCAGCCTGTGACAGAGTCGTGATGCCGAGCCGTCGAGCGTCTTCGCCGCGGATCTCCATGGCAAACGTATCGTTGAAACCGAAGGGTGGACCGAGGGTCAACCCGAGTCGCTGTTCATATTCATTTCTTCCCCGCTCAAAAACCGCCTCCCGATCGCCACTAGACGTTTCCTTCAGAATGGCAGTCAGCGCAGTGCCTGTGTATTCGGGATATATGTCGATGCGTCCGGCGAGAATCGCCTGATGACAGATGTAGGTTCCGGCCAGATAGAAACGACGTTCAACTTTCAAATTGGTGTGAGCTTCGATCTGTTGGGCAATTAATTCGCCCAACAGCAACGATTCGGTGAAATTCTTGGAGCCGACTACAATGCGATCGTTGCGAGACGACGAACAAGACGGCAGCAGCAGGGCGATTGCAGCGAGAGTCAGTATCCACAGACTGAATCGAAGCATCGTCATCGCGGCTGCAGATGCCTCTCCAGCCGTCCCAAGCCAAAATCGGCCATCAGCGCCAGGAGTGCAGCTGGAATGGCTCCGGCTAGAATGACAGTGTTGTCGACCATGGCTAAGCCGCGAAAGATGAACTCTCCCAGACCTCCCGCGCCGATGGCTGCGGCAATTGTGGCCAGCCCGACCGAAATGACGATGGCCACACGCACGCCCGAAACGATCACGCTCACGGCCAGCGGCAGTTCCACTTGAAATAAAAGCTGAACCTTGGTGAGTCCCATGCCTTGCCCCGCTTCTATGACGGCGGGGTCAACGCCGCGGATTCCGGTATAGGTATTTCTGATTATGGGCAGGAATGCATAGAGAGTGAGCGCCAGAATCGCCAGCCTATCGGAGCGGGCGCCCAGCCAAGGAACGGGCAGCAAGAATCCGAAGAGCGCAAGACTGGGGATGGTTTGAATGATGTTGGCACTCGCTAACACTGGCTTGCTGAGGCGTGGCCGATGAGCGATCAGGATGCCTAGCGGTATGCCGATCAAGATCGCGAACAGGGTGGCGAAGCCAACCAACCGGAGATGCTCCAGCGTAAGCTCCAGCACCTGAGCATGGTTTTGCAGGATGAATTGAACGACGTTCATGTCGTGCCTCGATTTGTATTCAAAACCACCGCATCGCCGAAGGCTCGCACGTAGGCGGACACCAATGGATCGGTGGACTGCAAGAATTCCGTTGGCGGAAGGACCGTGACCAACCGTCCCGCGTCCAGCAACGCAATCCGCGATCCGAGGCGCACTGCCTCGCGCAAGTCGTGGGTGACAAAAACTACTGTCTTGGCTAATTGCCGTTGCAATGAAAGGAATTGGCCTTGCAGATCGTCCCGTGTGAGAGGGTCGAGCGCGCCGAATGGCTCGTCCATGAGAAGCATTTCGGGATCTGCCGCCAATGCCCGAGCCACGCCCACTCGCTGGCGCTGCCCGCCCGATAGCTGATGCGGATAACGCGACGCCGTCTCTGGGTCCATCCCTACCATCTGCAGCAACTCTTGTACCCGCAGGCGGATACGATCTTGGGGCCACCCTTCGATCCGTGGAACCAGACCGATGTTTCTCTCCACTGTGAAATGTGGGAACAGGCCAACATCCTGGATGACATAACCGATGCTGCGGCGCAAGCGAATGATGTCAAGTTCGCTGTTGGGCACTCCTTTGACAAGGATTTTGCCAGAAGCAGGAGAAAGCAGACGATTCACCAGCTTAAGCAACGTAGTCTTGCCTGAACCGCTGCGCCCCAGCAGCACCAAAGTCTCTCCGCTTCGTACTTGCAGATTAAATCCGGAAAGTACTTGTGTGCCCGCGACGCGGTATGAGACATCACGGAATTCGATCATCAGACCCACGGGCGCAGGTTGCATTCCCGCCAAGCATACCGGAGTTCTTTGTCGAAGGTGAGGGTCAGCGGCCGTTCTTGATATATAGGAAAGATAAAAACCAGCTCCAGACTTGGAGGTCCGCCCAGCCCGAATTGACGTTGGGTGGGCTGCATTCTCAAGTCGGAGGGGGAAAGCTGTTCTTTGAGAATTGGCCGGTCAGGGTCGCGATCAGCAAGCCGGCGTGTAGGACCAAGTGAGGAGGCTCGGGTCCCGAAGACCTGGGCCTTTTTCATGCGAAGTGCGGTACAGGGCGTCCAGAAGCGAACAGTGCTCTACACAAATGGACAGTAAACGGTCTGAGCCCAAACGCCGACCTGCGACTCTCTCAACGGCAGGTGCTACTTGGGAAGGTCGCAGCAGGCCAGTTGCCTGGCAAATCAATTGCGGTTGCTTATCCCCAGTAGAACGACTCACGGGAGGCTTATCATGGCGCATTTTGAGCGGATTCGCGATGTGATTTCCGGGCTGTTTAATCCCGAGGTCATCAGCCGGCGCACGGCGGCGGGATGGCAATTGGTATCGATCGAATGGCGGCGCGAGTTGCCTGAGTCCGAAGCTCCCACTGAAGGCACCTTTAGTGAGGACATCCCCTACGGATTGCGCATCTCGGACGATTGCCAGCGCTTGGAGGTCGATCCCGTCGAGAATAAGACGCTCATGCTGATGATGGAGTTGCTGGTCCAGGACTTCCCCTACTCAAGCATCGTCAGTGACCTAAATGAAAAGGGCCTTCGGATGCGGGACGGCAGGCCTTGGAACCGGGTGGCGGTCTTTAATATGACGCCACGCCTCATCGAGGTGGGGCCGCGCCTCTTCTCTACCGAGGAGTGGAACAGGGCGCGACAGCGGTTTTCTTTGTCAAGAGGACAAGAAGCCCTTAAATAGCGTCCGTCACCTGCTAGCTCGAATGCTCGAATCGAAGTTGGCATGTCCGCCAGCCATGACTATTGACAACAGGGCGACAGCGCTCAATACCCCTCGGCTGGTCAAAGCTTGGGGAGATTGCACATTGACACGAGCAGAGAGCGGGCGGACAATAACGCCTCTATTTTAGATAGTTTACAAGGTGATATAGATGTGACGTAAAAATAGCTTGTCTCCGTTAGAGTCTCTGGAGTTTACTACGGCCACTAGGCAGGACGTATGGGCAGCGCAACGCGATTTCGGAGCTCCATGACGTCCGGGAAGGTCCCATGAAACTGAAAAGCCTGTTGGTAATCACTCTCTCCGTTGCGGCCTGCAGCTTTGCGTCGGCCCAAACCTTTGGCTTCCTGAGTATTGGCGGCGACAAATTTTGCAACTATGAGCAACTGTCATCGGCGGGCGGCAACAATTATGTCGGCGTTGACAACCTTAGCGTGTGCGGATACTCCACAAACGCAACCATCTCGGGCTTTGGCGCAAAGCTTCCACCCACCACAACTGACTACGGCTACACCATCAAAGGCGACGGCGTTATTTACGGCGACAGCATTTACGCTGTGGCAGAGGACGACCCGTACGCACAGTTTACGATATTTACCAGGCTAGAGTGCAACACCTACAAGAATGGCCATATAAAAGGCCCCCTAAGCTTCGTCGCCATCGCCGCTTTCAGCGGCGTCTATGTAGGAAACAATCAGGGTTTCCTGAGCTGCGTGATCCCAGGAAAAAACGGAGATGTTCCGACCTTGGGTACTACGGCCCTTACTAAGGCTGAGTTCCAGAGGAAGAAGTAGCAAATCGAGTCGATGCAGTTTTGGCCATGCCGATTCCCGGCATGGCTTTTCTATTCTCGGGACCTATCCCGCTCAGCCCCCATTGGGTTCATCAGGAACAGTTGCCTGGAGGGTCATTGTGACCAGCGTTCTCACAACTTTGCGCCGTCTGTTCGCGCTGGCGGGCGATACCGCTGGCGCAACTCGCATTGCCGACGATCTTGAGAAGCGCTTCCCGGAAGACAGCGTGATTCATTACAATTCGTTGCCCGTAATCCGGGCATCGATTGCCCTGCAAAGTAGGGATCCGGCCAAGGCCATCGCTGTCCTCTCGGTTTCGACGCCCCATGAACTAGGACAAACGACGCAAGAAGCGGACTTCGTTCTCTACCCGGTTTACGTCCGGGGACTAGCGTATCTGGAAGCGAAACAGGGCGTTGCCGCAGCCGGCGAATTTCGTAAGGTTATCGATCATCCGGGGCTTGTGCAGAACGAGCCGATCGGTGCACTGGCGCACCTGGGGCTCGGCAGGGCTTATGTTTTGTCAGGAGAAACGAGCAAGGCTCATGCTGCCTATCAGGATTTCCTCACCCTCTGGAAAGACGCCGACCCCGACATCCCTGTCTTGAAGCAGGCCAAGGCAGAGTACGCGAAGTTGCAATGAACAATGAACAGGGTAGATTCCTGCCTCGTCCTTCGCTGTTTGCTGATGGTTTACGAAACCAG
>CAWAUN010000005.1:0-337784 GCA_963785265.1 uncultured Acidobacteriaceae bacterium
GCCAGTTCCTGGGGTTTGAGTTTCGAAACTGAAGTTCGAACCTGAGCTGGAATTAGCAATGCTGTTAGGAAGTCGTCAGAACCTGGATGACTGAGAAGCAAGCTACTGACGACTGCGCGCCGACGAAATGATATGCCAGGTGATTTAAGGCAGTACCCAATCTATTCAGTTGTGAGGCTTCGTCCTCCAGCTCTTTGAGAATCAGCTCTCAGCCCTCAGCCCTCAGATACCGTTCCTCAGGATTGTCATCCCGAGCGAAGCGAGGGATCTGCAGTTTGGCTGGGACCATCAAGTTTGCAGCGAGGTCTTTGGCCAACGACAATCGACCATCGACTAACGACCGCTGCTCCGACTTGTCGGTGATCTTACCGCGGGGGTTCCACCCGTTCCCATCCCGAACACGGAAGTTAAGCCCCGCTGGGCCGATGGTACTGCACGCGAAAGTGTGTGGGAGAGTAGGTAGTTGCCGGCATTAAATAAAGGCCAGTCTGAGAAATCAGATTGGCCTTTTCCGTTGTTGCTATACTTGCTCGTTAGGTCGTCTCATCGTCTCATCGGCCGACAAGAAAGGTACGATTATCGTGCCGACAGGAAACCCGCTAATCCAGCAACGCCTCGACGATCTCATCGGAGAGGGCGAGCGCCAATGGGAAGAGTTCACCACAGCCGGGAAAAAAATTATTCAAAATCCCATCCGTCTGACTCAATGGGTCACAAGTTGTCTAAACCTTCTCGACAAATTGTCGATATCCAGCAATCGATTTGTCAAGGAATTCGAGCGATGGGTAACGCCTAGCCAGTCCAGAGACCTGAATATCGGCGCGGCGCTGGGTGCGGCGCTTGAAGAAAGCCTCAAGACTCGCGCCAGAGCTCTCGGCTTGGAGGTCGGCCCAAAGGACACGCTAAGCCCGATCATTACCAAACTGAAGGCGCCAGACATCCAAGTGCTCAATGAATTCGAGGCGAAGCGCCTAGAATCAGTAGCAAGAATGCGGAATGACGCTGCGCACGGCGGGGACTTCACATATCAGGCCGACCAAGTTTCTCAGGCATTGTCTGAGGTGCGAGCCACACTGGAACAGGTTCTCAAGCGCAGATGACTGAGTCGACAAGATCCCTCGCACAAAACGCTCGGGATTTCGGCTGCGGGCTCCCGCTTCGCTCACGCCCGCAAAGCGCCTCAAGTTAAGCCCCGCTGGGCCGATGGTACTGCACGCGAAAGTGTGTGGGAGAGTAGGTAGTTGCCGGCATAAATAAAGGCCACGTTGCTAACGCAGCGTGGCCTTTTCCTTTTTTTTGTGTCTGAAAATCGGAACATCGTCATCTCTGAATCTGTTTCATAGTGAGGAGGTCAATCAACTCATGATTGCACGAGCATACACCCTTGGTCTGAGCGTGGCAGTGCTGGCCGCTTTGTGAGCTATCCAAAGTCGCCTTGAACTTTCCGGCCTCTTGCTCTGTTTCAAAGAGATAGACTTCGCTATACATCATCTGCCCGGCGCTGGGGTGTATAAGCGCCGGAGTAATACTAGGCCACATCACGCCGCGTTAGCGGGGTGATGCGGCGGAGAAAAACTAGACCGCCGGATTCTTGTTTCACGAGGGACGGCCGGCTGCGGGGGTAACGGAAGTGGTTCGGTTCCGTTGAGCCGACGGCCGCGATCGTGGAACACCGGAGGGATGTACTCCGTGGAGATCTATGGGCGTGTGCGGCGAGCGGTTCTGGTGGAGGGCCGAAGTCAACGGTCGGTGGCGCGAGAGTTCGGACTAGCGCGCGTAACGGTACGCAAGATGTTGGGGTATTCGGTTCCGCCGGGCTACCGGCGGAAAGAACCGGCGAAGCGGCCCAAGCTGGGGCCGTGGGTGGGCGTGATCGACGCCATTCTCGAACAAGACAAGAGCCAACCTGCCAAGCAGCAGCATACGGCGAAGCGGATCTTCGATCGGCTGCGGGCGGAGCACGCATTCCCCGGCGGCTACACGATCGTGAAGGACTACGTGCGGGTCGCGACGCAGCGCCGCCGGGAGATGTTCGTTCCGCTGACGCATGCTCCGGGCACGGCGCAGGCCGATTTTGGCGAGGCACTGGTGATCGTCGGTGGCGAGGAGCGCAAGGCGCACTACTTCGCGATCGACCTGCCGCACTCCGACGACTGCTTCATCCGGGCGTTTCCGGCGGAGACGACGGAAGCGTTGCTGGAAGGTCACGTTCAGGCCTTCGCCTATTTCGGCGGCGTGCCCACTACGATTCTGTACGACAACACGAAGCTGGCGGTGGCGCGGATTCTGGGAGATGGTACCCGGCAGAAGACGCGGGCGTTTTCCGAGTTACAAAGCCACTATCTGTTTGCCGAGAAGTTCGGACGACCGGCCAAGGGCAACGACAAAGGCAACGTGGAGGGCTTGGTGGGCTATGCGCGGCGCAACTTTCTGGTGCCGGTGCCGCGTTGCGAAAGTTGGGAGGCATTGAACGCGTACTTACTGGAGCAATGCCGCCAGCACCGCGAGCAGCGAGTTCGTGGCGAGCAGGAAACCATCGGAGAACGCTTTGCGCGCGACCGGGCGGCGTTTCTTCCTCTGCCGGCCAGCGAGTATGAAGCCTGCGAGAAGCGCGTGGCCCGAGTGAGTTCGCTGTCGCTGGTGCGCTATCGCACGAACGATTACTCGGTGCCCACCGAGTACGGGCATCGCGATGTGCTGGTGAAGGGTTACGTGCACGAGGTGGCGATCGTCTGCGGCAGTAAGGTGATTGCGCGCCACCGGCGCAGTTACCAGCGCGAAGATATGGTCTTCGATCCGCTGCACTATCTCGCCTTGCTGGAGCAGAAGGCACGGGCGCTGGACCAGGCGGCACCGCTGCTCGGCTGGGAGTTGCCGGATTGCTTCGCTCGCTTGCGGCGGCTGTTGGAAGCGCGCTTGCACCAGCGGGGCAAGCGCGAGTATGTGCAGGTGCTACGTCTGCTGGAGACATTTTCCCTGCCGGAGGTTGGAGCGGCTATCAGCGATGCGCTGCAACTGGGTACGCTCAGCTTCGACGCCGTCAAGCATCTGCTGCTGTGCCGCATCGAGCGGCGTCCGCCGCGGTTGGACCTGGAGAACTATCCGCATCTGCCCTTGGCCGACGTACGAACCACGCAAGCCGCCGACTACATGGCTTTGCTTTCGGCGCAGAGGGTCCCCTCGGAGACATCCCGTGGGGAGGTGACGCGATGAGCGATCTCGCCATGCCCTCAGGGAACGAGACGCCCCAGGTGTTGCTGGAACATCACCTGAAGCAATTGCGGCTGCCGACTTTCCTGCGTGAGTACGACAAAGTGGCCCGCCAATGTGCGGCGGAGGGCGTGGATTATCCGCGTTATCTGCTGCGCCTGACGGAACTGGAACTGCTGGATCGGGAGCGGCGGGCCACCGAACGCCGCATTTACCAGGCGCGTTTCCCGGTGGTCAAGAGCCTGGACACTTTCGAGTTCCTGGCCATTCCATCGTTGAACAAGGCGCTGGTGCTGGAGCTGGCGCGCTGCGAGTTTGTACTGCGGCGCGAGAACGTGCTGTTGCTGGGCAACTCCGGCACCGGAAAGACTCACCTCGCGCTAGCCCTGGGTTTATCGGCCTGCCAACGCGGCCATCGCGTGCGCTTTACCACCACCGCCGCCATGGTGCACGAGTTGATGGAAGCGAAGGACGAGAGACGGCTGCTGCGCTATCAGAAGCAGATGGCCAGCTACGAACTGCTGATCGTCGATGAGCTGGGTTTCGTGCCACTATCCAAGTCCGGCGCCGAACTGCTGTTCGAGGTCTTCAGCCAACGCTACGAACGCGGCTCGACACTGGTGACCAGCAATCTCCCGTTTCAGGAGTGGACCGAAGTTCTCGGCTCAGAACGGCTGACCGGCGCGCTCTTAGATCGGCTCACTCACCACGTCCACATCTTGGAGATGAACGGCGAGAGCTACCGCCTGAAGCAGAGCAAACGCAAGCGAGGCTCACCGCCGAACTCCTAATCCGCCCCGCCCGCCTCGACTCTCGCCCGCTACCCCGCAACGGCGAACACGCCTCGGGGAGGAGGACGTCTTCCGCTCCGGCCTAAACGCGCCGCCTTTCAGGCGGCGCAGGCCTCCGCTCCAGACGCCCTCCTCCCCGACAATCCCTTATCTCCTACCAGCTCCTCTGGTCTATTTTTACTCCGCCTCTGTGGTCTGCTTTTACTCCGCCCTTGACAGGGGTGCAGGAAAGCGCAAGTCAGAACGGCATATCGGCCATCCCCAAAGATCTCCTTCGCTTTGAAGGTGCGCGGCCAGCGCTTGCGGGCTTTACCGATCCAATCACTTACTACGCGCGGCATCGTCCTCCTTTCTCCTATTCTTTTTCCTCTTCTTCTTCACGAAATCATGCGAAGCTCTTGACGTGCATGAGGACTTCGTCTGTGATGGGAAAGGGCACGCCATCCTGGGACGCTTGTTTGATAATGTCGTGCCAGTCTCCTCCGGCCACGCTCGCAACACGTTCGGTTGCCTTCACCATATTTCCAATCTCGACCAAACCAGAAGCCCCATTCTGTTGGACTAGACGAACGATTGCCTCATGCAGCGTTGCGAGCGTCGTGGTGTCCTTGCTCGACCACCTGATGAAAGTGCCCAAACGTTTCAGATCAGCTGGACCGTGTGGCATGATACTTGTATGCGGCATAGGAAATACTCCCAGCCAACGGGTCTTGGTGAGGACGTGAACTAATCCTTCACTAGTGTCGAGGGCGGTGAAATGCGCACTCATGATAAGGGTCACCTCTGGCCGGCGGCAAAAAATGTCGGAACGATCTTGGCAACATTATCCTCAGCGGGTGTGCTTGTCTGTGATCGCTGAACATTGTTTTCGGTCGTTTTTTGAGAGATCCCTCGCGCAAAACACTCGGGATCTCGGGCGGGTGGCCCACATCTGCCCCGAGGGGCTCGTCGCCCGCACCATAACTACTGGGGGTGCCCCACTTCTCGCGCTTTTCGAGAAGTGGGCCGATGCGCTGCGGATAACCGCTTCGTTGCAGTCTAAGAGGCCCGGAAAGACTTGCTCACCACCCGACCCGCTTTGTCCCCGCCACCAAGTCAAAATGCCGATCGCGGCTCAGCAGCGGAAACGAATGCTGCCGGCAGAGCGCGGCGATCCAAATATCGTTGGTGGGGATCGGCTTGCCTTTGCGCTTTAATTCCAGAACGATTTCTGCGTAACAATGGGTGGTCGGCTCCGTGATGTCGAGCACGGTGCAGTCCTGGAGTAATCCCGTTAGCCAGTTTTCGTAGGCGGCGCGATTTCGCGACTGTGCGATTCCGTGGCGATACTCGCCTAGCACAATGACCGGAACCGCCATCTCGTCGGCGCGACCGAGCTGAGCAATCACACTAGGATCATCGTCGGCCGCGGCGGAAAGCGCGTTGGTATCGAGAATCATTCTTGTCCAGACTCAGTCCCAGATTTCCCGGTCGATCCGCTCGAAGGCTTCTTCCACCCGCTTCTCGATTTGCTTCCTCTCTTTATGCAGGTGTTTGAGCTTCCCGAGATGCTTCATCCACGGCCTTTCCCGCGAGGTCGTTTTCAGTTTCTCCTGCACCGCTTCGGTGACCAACTGTCGAAGGGGAATGCCCCGTTCGGCCGCGACGGATTTGGCGCGGCGGAACAGGAAATCGGGGATTTCGAGAGTGGTCTTCATAGCACCATATTACCATATTTATGGGAACAGACGCCTGGCCCACATCTGCTCCCAATAACTTCTCGCACGGCCCTAATAACAACGGGGCGGATCGCCCACATCTAGAAATCAGATTGGCCTTTTCCTTTCATGAATCAAAGAAACTCTATTCGCGTTTCATCACAATCGAACTGTGTTCCAGCTCACTGCAGGAGAGTTCCGCAGGTTGCTATGATTATCGGAAAGCGCAGAGTGATACGGTCGTTTTCAACCGGATGGTGTGAACCACACGGCCCGGAAATGCCCCAGAGGCAAGAGCTGGGTAGTCAGGAGGAGAGCATGTGCATCGTCTGTGAACACGAACTGTGGGACGAGCACCGAGCGCTCGAACGCGAGTTCTTCAAGGCCTGCAAAAGATGCAAGAAATTCCCCGGCGCCAGCTCCCAGGGAACCTGCTATCACTGTTTCGCGGTTGGGAACACGATTGACGAGTGCCCCGAGTGCGCAGGCAAAGCTTGGAGCGAAGAATTCCTCGAAGCCAAAGAGGAAATCGAAGGCCCAGACAAGCCAATGCTCCCGTTCTAGCCGAATCCAAATCGGATGCTGGGCTTCGAATGGCCTCGATCCGTCGCCCCGCGAGCACCGGACCGCAAGGATCTCGTAAGTCTATGGTTTATAAAGACTTTACCCGCAAGTCCTTTAAACTCAAAGATCTGGCGGAAATTTCTCCTAAATCTTTGATTCCAAAAGACCGACAGGGGAGGGGAGTTAACCCCAAAGCTAGATAGAGCCCAATAAGGAATGAGTTACTGGCTTCGTAACTTGCGGGCTATCTCCTAGGTAACCTCGTCCTCCGAGACTCCTTGCAACTAAGCTGTCATCGGAGGGTTTCTATCTACATGAACAACACATTCACCAAGTCGCTGTTACTCCTGGCAGTCGGGGGACTTATGCTCGCGGGTTCCGCTTCTGCTCAAACCTCAACCACTTCGGGCGCAGGTCCTGGCGTTGTCGATCCTGGCCATCCGCGCGTCAATGAAGTAAATCAGCGCGAAGCAAACCAGCAGCAGCGCATCGCCAATGGCGTCGCCAGCGGCAAATTGAATTCGAAACAAACCGCGAATCTTGAGAATCGCGAGACCAGCGTGCAGAACCGTGAAAAGGCAGATATGGCGAAGAACGGCGGCCATCTGACCAAGGCCGAGCAGCGAGGCATCAATCGTCAGCAGAATCGGATCAGCAGAAGCATTGCAAAAGACAAGCACGAATAATCCGGCGGACGATGCGAAAATAAAGACGAGTCGAAAATAAAATTGAGGAAGCCGCAGTCCGCTGCGGCTTTTCTTTTTCTACTGTGGTTATTAGCCGGAAGAATCGACTCTATGGTTTCAGCGAGCGAATATACTTCACCACGGAAGCAATCTGATCTCTCGACAGTTTGCGCTCATAAGCTGGCATTCTGTTCTTGCCTCTGCTGATGATGGCCGCGAGTTCCTGATCGGACTCTTTTTGCACGTCCGGCGAACCTAGCGCGCGCAGCTTCATGTTCTTGCCTAGCATGGTGTCGCCTGCTCCGCTGGCGGCGTGGCAGGCCGAACATCTCGCTTTGTAGATCTCGGCTCCGCTTTCGGCCAAGGCGTTAGTGGAGAAAAGCGCTAACCCAATCAGGGCAAGAAGCCCCAGAACTGGACGCGGAACACGCAGTTCGCGCTTCGCAAACAACATCTCATTTTTCAGCAACCCGCTGGCCTCCGAGCAACCCCGCACAACTCCAAGTTTACCAGTTCAGTTTCAACGCGAACTGGAACTGGCGCGGGTCGTAGGCTGCGGTCGCCTGACCTGCAGCACTGAATAGCGGGTTGACGGCAGCCACATTGTAGCGATTGGCGATGTTGAACATGTCAGCGATGAAATCCATGTTGTAGCGCTCGCTGAACGCGATGCGTTTCGCGAAGCGCACATCATTGAAGATCGTCCACGGCGTAATGCCCGCGTTGCGGCCGAGGTTGCCGTCGAGCGACGCAAGTCCGGAAAGGCCGATCTTACCGTTCCAGTTGGCGATGCACGGCTCCTGCAGAACTCCTGTGGGAGAGTACTTCGACTGGACCGGTATATTTCCGAGCGCAGTGCAGGCGGGGTTCACGAAGGTGTTGGGGCGCACGGTGAGAGGAGAAAACTGGAGATTATCCTGATTGCCGGTCAGAAGGTTGAATGGCCGTCCAGCTCCGACTTCGATCTGCGGGGCGAAAGTCCAATCGCTGAACACCTTGCTCACGAAGCCGCCGCCGCTAAGTTTGCCCGACTGATAGACGCCACTAAAAACGAACCGATGGCGTTGGTCGAACGTGGAGGAAGAACGATCGGCGCCCGGGATGTAGCTGTCCTGCGGGGTAAGTGTGGCCTGCAGGTCGGTGGAATCGTCAATGGCGTGGGACCAGGTGTAGGACGCCAGGAACTCGTAATGCTGGGTGAAGCGCTTGCGGAGATTGGCGGTCAGCCCGTGATAGACCGAACTGCCGTTGGAGTAGTTGGCATCCATGTCGCTGAAGGGGACGCAGCCCGTGTAGGAGAAGCTGTTTGCCAGCGTTGGATTGCAAGCGTTATTGAACCCGGGCAAACTAGCCAGAATCTCTTGCGCCTCCAACACGCAGGCGCCCGCGCCGCCCGCCTGGAAAGCGGCCGCGATAGAAGGATTCAGGCCACCCGGTCGGAAGAAGTTCATGAGTGGTGCGCTGACCCACGGCCCGCCCGGTCCAACTCCGCAAGGGACCGCCCCCGTTCCTACAGTGAATGGGCTGCTGGGAGTTTGGCCCGCGGCGAGGGCCGCGACGTAATTGGCGGTCATCAGATCGCCGCGAATGGCGTTGGCGTTAATGGGACGATTGATATGCCGTCCGCCGTTGAAGTTATAGGCCAGACTGAGGGCGTAGCCACCGCCGAGGTCGTGCTCAAGGGTCAGGTTTGCTTGTTGCGAGTACGCGTAGACGAAGTTCTTGGCCTGCGGATATCCAAAGGGCTGGAAGGCAAGAGGAAAGAGCGTCGACGGGTTGAGGTAGTTCTGGGTGAGGAATATTGAGTTCGCTGGTGAGGCGAGGCCGCAACTTGGGTTGGCGGCCGGGCAGGAAAACCGTTGCTGGTTCGGGTTATAGTTCAATTCGCTCAGCACCGCGGGGTTGCTGGTAGGGGAGCAGGGTGAGCCGACGTTCCCACCCGCAGCGGGCAAAAGTCCCTGAAAAATGGGGATCGCGTTCAGATTGGCAGCATTCCCGGCGCCAGCGCAGAGGCCGGTCCCGACGAAGGCCAGTTGTCCGCTGGTCGAGCCGTCCGAAGCATCGCCCAGGAAATAGAGGCCAAGCAACGGGTGGTCATAGAACATGCCAAACGAACCGCGGATTACTGTTTTGCCGTCGCCCTTGGGGTCCCAGGCGATGCCGATACGAGGCTGAATGTTGTTGGTGTCAGTCTGAATGCCTTTTTGCAGTCCCAAAGTGCTATAGGCGGGAATGGCCAATCCCTGGAGGGGCGTGAGTTTCGGCGGGAACTCCACATCGTAGCGCACACCATAGTTCAAGGTGAGATTGTGGCGCACCCGCCAGGAATCCTGCCAGAAAACGCCCAGGGGCTTGTTGGAAAACGAGTCCTTTGGATTGCCGATGCCTTGAACGAGGTCTCCGGGGAGGCCGGCTCCATATGCCTGCACCGGGGAAAGGGCGGGAAATACTAAGGGAAGGCCTAGATCACCGGCAGCGAAGCTGCCAAAGTCGTAGACGCCACCGTAATTCACCGTGAAGGTAGCGGTGATCGGAATGTAGTTGAAATCGCCGCCGAACTTGGTATCGTGCCGCCCGACGGTCCAGGAAAAACTGTCTTTAAACTGGTAGCGATTCTCTACGCGCTGAATATAGGAGTAGGGCTCGCGGCCAAAATAAGCAAAGCCGGTAATGTTGATGGCTGGGTCGGAGCCGCCGGGAGTCTGGGTATTATAGAAATAAGCCAAACCTCGGCGGGCGTACTGGAAAAGGAAATCATTCACTTTGTTGCCGCCGAGGGTCCAGGTGTCCTGCACCGCGCCCGCGACGTCGCGAAAAGTTTGTTGCGAAGTGCGCGAGTAAGAGTTCTGACCGAAGGGCTGATCCTGGCCATTGACTTCGATGCCGGTGATCGTGCTCGGGCTGGCATGGACCCACAGCGAAAGGCGGTTGTTGTTGCTTACGTTGTGGTCGATGCGAAACGCGTAGACACTGGTGCCTTCGAAGACCGGGAAGTTGCCTACCTGCTGACCCAGTGTCTGGTAAGAAGTGGGAACGGGCGCACACGGCCCAGGGGGAGCACAAGTCGTCGGGAAGCCGGCCCAGCCACTGAGGGCACCGCCGGTTAGGCCTTGTACCAGCGCCATTGGCCATGCTCCCTGTATGGCTTGGCCGGAGGAGGCACCCAGCAACGCAACATACCCAGGCAATTGGGCACCGTACAGGCCTAGTTCTCCCGGGGTTATATCATTCAGATATTGTTGTTGTGCTGCGGATACCTGGATGGTGCCGAAGGGCAAAGGAAAATTCCCGGGCCCACCCAGTCCGACCGAGCCGATATCCGTCGCCGTATTAAAGGGAACAAGCCCGAAGTTATTTTGCCCGATGCTGGAAAACCCCGTCTCATGCCGCCGCGTCACTTCGTAGGAAAAGAAATAGTACGTCTTATCTTTCTTAATCGGTCCGCCGAACGCTGTGCCAGCCTGCACCCGGGTATAGGGCGGGTTGGGACACGGCGGATTGAGGCACACAGCGAACGGATTGACGGCCTGAAAATCGCGATTGCGCAGATATCCGTAGGCGTCGCCGTGGAAGTCGTTCGATCCGGAGCGGGTGATAATGTTGACCACGCCGCCGGCGGCGCGGCCATATTCGGCGGCGTAGCTGTTGCTGATGATTTGGAATTCCTGTACGTCTTCCTGCGAAACCGTGGAACGCACGCCATTGGTGGAGTTGTCGGTAGCGTCGGCGCCATCGACGTTGACCAGGTTGGAACGGGCGCGCTGGCCGCTCATGTTGAGGCCGGAGGTGGGCGCGGCGCCAGTGTTGGGAGCGTCGTCGCGCGCGACTTGCGAATCGGTGAGCGTGAACTGAATGTAATTGCGGCCGTTGATCGGCAGATTATCGATGCGGCGCTCGCCGATCGTGTCGGTGGTGGAACTGCGCGAAGTTTCAACGAGCTCGGCTTGCGTGCTGACTTCGACGACTTCCTTGCCGCCCGCAAT
Source organism: uncultured Acidobacteriaceae bacterium (assembly GCA_963785265.1). Lineage (GTDB taxonomy): Bacteria > Acidobacteriota > Terriglobia > Terriglobales > Acidobacteriaceae > Acidiflorens. The sequence goes on from CAWAUN010000005.1 coordinate 10,932, forward strand.
GGTGAGCGCGACCGGCAACTCAACGATTCCGCCAACGGTGATGGCCACGCCGTTGGCCTCAGCTTTGGCAAAGCCCGGTGTCTCGACCGCGACGGAATACACGCCAGGAGGCAACTGCCGCGCACTGTAGCCGCCTTGGCCGTCGCCGGTGGCGGTGCGTTCCAATCCCTTGGCGGCATCTCGAACCGTCACGGTGGCGCCGATCACCACGCTGCCCTTCGGATCTTTCACGACAATGTGGAGGTCGCCGGTAGCGGCGCCCTGGGCAAAGGCAGATTGACGGGCGAGTAAGAACACGACTGCGAGGCAGACGAGACGCATCGTCGCTGTTTTCATAGGGCTCCTGGGAACTTCCGCAACATCGAGGTTGCGGAAGGAAGAACTAAACGGCACGGTTTGTGGCCAGCTAACCGAATTACCAGCATGTTGATGGAAAAAGATACCGCTGATATGTACATCAGGCGAGGGTGTTAAGGCAAGCAACAAGGTGGATTCGTGGTTTGAAGCCAGCTCCAGGGCCAATTCTTTGGCCCGCGTCGACTCGTACCCATTGCGTTCGCGACCGCCTTTCTTTAGATTCTGGGAGCGAAAGATTCTCGAAGCGAGCTGGCTGACGCGGAACACTCATCTCTTTAATTTATGGATGTTGAAATTTTCAACGGTCCTTCTAAAAGCAATCGCTCTTTCAACGGTCATTCCATGACCGGCGAACTGCTGCTGGTGATGGTGTGTTCGCCGGAAAATGCTGGCTGGGATAGTTCACAGAAAGCCGCAGCGTGGCGAGAGCTTGGGTTTCAGCGTGCGCCGAATTTTGCGGCCGCGCGGACGCAGCACGCGATTCTGTGCCGGTTACTGCGCGAGAGCGGAGCCGAAGTGCTGACTCTTCCCGCAGCGGAATCCCTCACCCCCGATGCCGTCTATGCGCACGACGCGTCGCTGCCCACGGATTATGGTCTGGTCGTGTTGAATCCGGGAAAAAAGAATCGTGTGGCAGAGGCGCAGGCGCACGCCAGGTTTTGCGTGCACTCGGGCATTCCCCTGCTCGGCGAGATAAAGCTCCCCGGGACTGCGGAATCCGGCGACATCGTGTGGCTCGATTCGCGGACGCTGCTCGTAGGCAACGGTTACCGGACGAACCATGCTGGGATCGAACAGATGCGAGCTTTGCTGTCGGCCAAGGATGTTGAGGTCCTGTCGGCGCCACTGCCTTATGGAGCGGGACCTTCCGCGTGTCTGCACCTGATGTCGCTGCTGAGCGTGCTAGATGCGCGGACGATTCTGGTCGATCTGCCTTGGCTGGCGGTCGAGACGGTCGAGTTGCTGAAGGCGCGCGGTTTTCGTCTGATTGAGATTGAATACAACGAGCGCGAGACGCTCGCGTGCAACGTGCTGGCTTTGGGCAAGTCGCGTGTGATTGCGATGGAAGAAAACGCAGAGACCAATCAGCGCATGCGAGACGCCGGCTTCGATGTCCGCACGTTTCCGGGATCGGAGATCTGTATCAACGGCGCGGGTGGGCCGACGTGCCTGACGCGGCCGCTACTGCGGAAGTAGGCGGAGAATAAGGCAGTCGTTCATCGTTGGTCGTTCGCCCTTGGTTTCGGGGCCAGTCGGGGCGGCACGGACCGCGTTCCATCTGGCTTGGTAGAATCAAAGAGCAATGCTTTTGCCGTTTGTCCGCGAAATTTTTGCGGAGGTGGAGCAATTACCTGCCTTCACGCGTGCCGCCTCCCATCTGCGGGAGAGCGCGGGGCGGATGAGTGTATCCGGACTGTCCGCGGCGGCCAAGGCTCTGGTTGTAGTTTTATTGCGGCGCGCGATCGAGCGTCCGTTTGTGCTGGTGGTCTCCGACAACCGCGCTGCCGAAGAGTTGTTACCGGTGCTGCGCGCGTTCTGCGAGTTGACCGGCGCGGCGGACCCCGAATCGGTTGTCAGTTTGCCGGCGCGCGATGTACTTCCCTTCCAGAATTTGTCGCCGCATCCGGAGATTCAGGAAGAACGCGCCACGGCGCTGTGGAAGATCGCGACGGGCCGCGCTGCGATCGTAGTTTCCCCCGTGAGCGCAACCACCATTCTCCTTCGTTCCCCCGACTACTATGCCGACCTGGCGCGGGTCCTGCGTCGTGGCGAGGTCTTCGATCTGGAGAAACTGCTCGAGCACCTGAACACGGTCGGCTACAGCGCAACGGACGTTGTCGAAATGCCAGGGCAGTACGCGGCGCGCGGCGGCATTCTCGATGTGTATTCGCCGGAAGCGGATCGCCCGGTGCGCGTCGAGTTTTTTGGAGACGAGATCGAGTCGATGCGCAAGTTCGATCCGGCGAGTCAGCGGTCTTCAAATCCGGTGGATGAAGCGTTGCTTTTGCCGTTGACGGAAACACCGGTCACCGAGGAACTGCTCGGATCCATCAACGCGCGGCTTTCAGGAAAACGCATTGCGGGGTCTCCGGATGTGGTGGAGCAAGCGATGCGCGACTCGGGCGCGGGAGTTTTTCCGGGTTGGGAGTTCTACGCGCCGGTGGCGGGCGCCGACCGCAGCATCTTCGGACTGCTTCCGGAAGCGCGCGTGATTCTCGATGAGCCTCAGGCGCTGACAATGGAACTCGATAAAGTCTGGGCCCGCATTGAAGAATCGCACGAGCGCAGCGGTGTAGGGAACTTGGTTCCTCCCGCCGATCTTTATTTAACGCCGGACAAGTGGCGGGAGACAGCGGCGGCGCTGCCCGGCGCCGATTTCGAATATCTGGCTCTGGCGCGCGAAGATAACGAAGCCAAAGAAAGACCGGAAGCGGCTTTCCTGTCGCAGCCCGCTACGCGCTTTCACGGCGCGGTTCCAGCGATGATTGACGAGGTGCAGAAGTTGGTTACCGGCGGCATGCAGGTAGTTCTCGCCGTCCCCAACACTGGAGAAGTCGAGCGCCTCGCCGACATGTTCACCGAGTACAACGCTTCGTATCGTCTGGGAAGCCGCACCCGCAGCGGAGAAAGTTATGCCGACGAAACTTCTTATTTTGCCGGCGACGTTTTCACCACCACGCTGTTGAAGGCTTACTTGCCCGACGGCTTCGTGTTGCCCGAAGCGCATCTCGCGATTTTCGGGGCGCGCGATTTGTTCGATGAATCGGACCTAGTCGCGGCGCGACCGCAGCGGCAGAAGTCGAAAGTCTCGGCGTTTCTTTCCGACTTCCGCGATTTGCAGGTTGGAGATTACGTGGTCCACGTCGAGCACGGAATCGGGCAATACCAGGGGTTGAAGGAAATCAACCAGGGCGACGGCGCGGCGGAGTTCATGCTGCTCGAGTATGCCGAAGCTGCCCGGCTTTATGTTCCCCTGACTCGCCTCGATCTGGTCCAGAAGTATCGCTCGGCGGAGGGCGCGAAGCCGGTCCTGAATCATCTCGGCACGCAGGCCTGGAGCAAGACCAAGGCCCGCGTGCGCAAGGCGATGAAAGACATGACCGACGAATTGCTGAAGCTCTATGCGCAGCGGCAGTCCGCGCAGGGTCATGTTTTCCCAGCCGACACAGAGTGGATGAAAGAGTTCGAAGACGCTTTCGAGTATAACGAGACCGAAGACCAGGCGCAAGCAATTGCCGACGTAAAGCGCGACATGGAATCGCAACTGCCCATGGATCGCCTACTCTGCGGCGATGTCGGTTACGGCAAGACGGAAGTGGCGATGCGCGCGGCGTTCAAGGCCCTGAGTGACAACAAGCAAGTCGCCGTGCTCGCGCCCACCACCGTTCTCGCGTTCCAGCACTACGAAACTTTCAAGCAGCGATTTGCGCCGTTTCCGCTGACGGTCGAAATGATCAGCCGCTTCCGAACACCCAAACAGATCAAGGAAATTCTGCAGAGAGTGGAAGCCGGCAAAGTCGACATCCTGATCGGCACTCACCGCCTGCTTTCGAAGGATGTGAAGTTCGCCGACTTGGGTTTGCTGGTGGTGGACGAGGAACAGCGTTTCGGCGTCCGTCACAAAGAGCGCATCAAGCAGATGCGCACGCAAGTCGACGTGCTCACTATGTCCGCGACGCCGATTCCGCGCACGCTGCATATGTCGCTGGTGGGACTGCGCGACATGAGCGTGATCGAAACTCCGCCCAAAGATCGCATGGCGATTCAGACGGTGGTTGCGAATTGGGACGAGAAGCTGATCCAATCAGCCATCGAACAGGAACTTGACCGCGGCGGCCAGGTTTATTTCGTGCATAACCGCATCGATACGATCTGGGAGATTGCAGCCAAGCTTCAAACCATGGCTCCGAACGCCCGCATTGCTGTGGGCCACGGTCAGATGGGCGAGGGTGAGCTGGAAAAAGTGATGCTGAAATTCATGCATCACGAAGCCGACATTCTGGTTTCGACCACGATTATCGAGAATGGGCTCGACATCCCGCTCTGCAATACGATCCTGATCAATCGCGCCGATCGGCTGGGCTTGTCGGAGCTGTATCAGCTCCGCGGACGCGTGGGCCGCTCGAACCGGCGCGCATACGCCTACTTGCTCTTGCCAGCTGAAATCGAGTTGACGCCGATTGCGCGGCGGCGCTTGGCCGCTCTTAAGGAATTCTCCGACTTGGGCGCTGGATTTAAGATCGCTGCGCTCGATCTCGAACTACGTGGCGCAGGAAATCTGCTCGGCGGAGAGCAGAGCGGACACATCGAGGCAGTGGGCTTCGAGCTTTATACGCAGATGCTGGAACGCGCCGTACGGGAAATGAAGGGCGATGCGGGCGTTGAGGTCACGGAAATCCAGCTCAACCTCGGTCTCAACATTCGCATCCCGTCCGACTATATAAAAGAAGAGAACCAGCGGTTGCGGATGTACAAGCGCGTTGCAGGCGTCGAAACCGAGTCGCAGCTGCACGACGTGCGCGCGGAGCTGATCGACCGCTACGGAGAAACTCCCAGCGCGGTGCGCAACCTGCTGGCGTACGCGGCGCTCAAACTGCAGGCGATGCGGGTGGGCGCCAATGCCATTGAACGCAAGCGCGAATTTGTGAACATCAAGTTCAGTCAGACGGCTGCGATTGATCCGGGGAAGCTGGCGCGCTTTGTGGCATCGCAGCGCGGTACGCAATTTACTCCGGACGGGACGCTGAAGTTCTCGATCAAAATCGACAGCGCCGAAGGAATTCTGCAAACACTGCGCGATCTGCTGGAAGAGTTGGAAGCGCGGGAAGAAGCCGTTCGGACATAAATGCCAGCAGTTACAATTGATTCTGCGATGAACCCGACAGAAGAGCGACGAACGAATGGCGACCGCCGCAAGATCCGGAAGGTACGCAAAGCGATTTTCCCCGCCGCTGGATTAGGCACACGCTTCCTCCCCGCCACCAAGGCTCAACCCAAAGAGATGTTGCCGCTGGTCGATAAGCCCATCATTCAATATGGCGTGGAAGAGGCCGTGGCGGCCGGATGCGACCAGATCATCATCATCACGGGACGCGGTAAGAGCGCCATCGAAGATCATTTTGACGTCAGCTACGAGCTGGAAAAAATGCTCGAAGAAAAAGGCAAGCACGATTTGCTCAAAATTGTGCGCCAGATTTCGGACATGATCTACGTGGCCTACGTACGCCAAAAAGAAGCGCTCGGCCTGGGTCACGCCGTGCTCACCGCGCGCGAATTGATTGGCGACGAACCCTTTGCCACGCTGCTCGCCGATGACGTCATCGATGCAAAAGTGCCGGTGCTCAAGCAGTTGATGGACGTATTCAACGAGAAACAGTGCTCCGTGATCGCGACCCAGATCGTCGACGGGCCGGCGATTGCTTCTTATGGCGTGCTGAAAGCGAAAGAAGTCGCGGGCTCCGGCGGCAAACTCTACGAAGTTCTTGATTTAGTGGAAAAGCCGAAGCTCGCGGATGCCCCTTCGAATCTGGCTGTGATCGGGCGCTACATTTTGACGCCGACCATTTTTGAGACGCTTTCCGGTATCGAGCCAGGAGCGGGCGGCGAACTGCAACTTACGGACGGTTTGCGCGGATTGCTGCAGCGCGAAAAACTCTACGCGTATGTCTATGAAGGCCGCCGCCACGATACGGGCGACAAACTCGGATTTCTCAAAGCGACGGTTGAGTTCGCGCTGAAGCGCGAAGACCTCGGCGGCGAGTTCCGAGAATATCTGAAGCAATTGAAACTGTGAGCATTCACTGAGCTGCGCTCGGCTGGGCGGACGAATGCGTCCGCCCCTACGCGAGGCGGATTAGCCTTCCATCGACGCTTTTAGTTTCTTCGACTTTTCTTCCACGCCGCGCGCCAGTTTCTCTTTGTGAGCTTCAAGTTTCTTCGCGATGGAGGAGTCGGCCACGCCAATAATTTGCGCGGCGAGAATCCCGGCATTGGTTGCCCCCGGCTTGCCAATTGCGACCGTCGCTACCGGAATACCTGCCGGCATTTGGACGGTCGCGAGCAGAGAATCCATGCCTTGCAGCGTAGTCGACGGAATCGGCACGCCGATGACCGGCAAGGTTGTGTGCGCCGCGATTACGCCCGCGAGATGCGCCGCCCCGCCCGCGCCCGCAATGATAACGCGAATCCCGCGTTGCGCGGCCTTGCGAGCGTAGTCGGCAGTGCGATCGGGCGAACGGTGCGCCGAGGTGACATCCATCTCATAGGCAATGCCGAATTCGTCGAGAGCTTTTCCAGCCTCACGCATGATCTCCAAGTCGGAATCACTGCCCATTACGATTGAAACTAGTGGTTTTGCCATGTCCATCCCCAGCCCAACAGGGGCTTCTCGTTTGCAAGATTTGCGGTATCGCTAAAAGCGATATCCTGATACGAAGCTGGCTTACTCGCATTCCAAGCTGGCGTAGTTGTGCAGCTTATGAGCTTTTGCGCAGCGGCTAGGCCCTCTTCAGCGCTCGAGCTGCGATGTCTTTGCGATAGTGCGCTCCCTCAAAGCTGATCTTTGTGCAGGCCTCATAGGCGAGCTGCACTGCGGCTTGTAATTCTGCAGCGCGCGCGGTCACGCCGAGCACGCGGCCACCGGAAGTATAGAAAGCATCATCGCGTTTCGACGTGCCGGCGTGGAAGACTCTGACGCCCTCCAGCTTTGCGGCATCCTCCAGGCCGGTGATTTTCTTGCCTGCCTCGTAGGCGCCGGGGTAGCCGCCCGAGGCCATCACCACGCACACCGCCGCATCGTCCGACCATTTGAAGTCGCCGTCGCTGGTGCGGCCGTCGATCGATGCTTCCATCGCCTCGACCAGATCGCTTTCCAGTCGCATGAGAATAGGCTGCGTTTCCGGATCTCCGAAGCGGCAGTTGAATTCCAGCACCATGGGACCGCGAGCGGTCATCATCAGGCCGCAATAGAGAACGCCTTTATACTCCGCGCCTTCGGCCTTCATGCCCGCGACGACGGGCCGTGCGATGTGGGCGACGAGCCAGTCGCGCATCTTGTCATCGACGATGGTGCGCGTAGTGTAGGCGCCCATGCCGCCGGTATTCGGTCCGTTGTCACCGTCGCCCACGCGCTTGTGATCTTGTGCGGCGACAAGCGGCGCCACCCGCTCGCCGTCGCTCACAACCAAGAATGAGAGCTCGTCGCCCTGCAGAAATTCTTCCAGCACCACACGCGATCCCGCCTCGCCCAGCATGCGGCCGCTGAGCATTTCGAGGGCGACGGTTGACGCCTCGTCCTTCGTCTTTGCGATCACTACACCCTTGCCGGCGGCCAGTCCGTCAGCCTTCACGACGATGGGGGTATGGAAGTGCGCGAGCGCATCGGGCAGTTGGTCCGGCGAATCGCAGATCGCGTAATGCGCCGAGGGAATGCGGTGCCGTTGCAAAAATTCCTTGGCAAAGCTCTTGCTGCCTTCGAGCTGTGCGGCTACTTGGGTGGGACCGAACGTGCGCCATCCTCGTTGCGTGAATTCGTCAACCACGCCGAGCATGAGCGGCAACTCCGGACCCACGATGGTGAGATCGGGCTGAATCTGGTTAGCGAGCGCAACCATGGAGTCGAGGCGTTTTACATCGACCGCAACACACTCTGCCTCGTCGGCGATTCCACCGTTGCCCGGCGCGCAGTAGATTTTCGTGACCCGCGGCGACTGCCGCAGCTTCCACACCAGAGCGTGCTCGCGGCCGCCGCTGCCTATGACGAGAACTTTCATGGTCGAAACATTTAAGGTTAGGTGCGGACGCAGATGATGTCAAACGGGAAAAAAGTGCAAAAGTTAGAAGTCAGATTGCAGAAGTGAAAGCCCAAACGGCATTCCTACCGTTTTTCGGTCGCTACGCCATTGCGAGGGGTGAACTTCTGCAAATAGACTTTTGACTTCTGCAATCTTCCGTTAACTATGTTTAATCCCGCCGTATAATCTTTCCACGTGATTACCGTTTCCAAAGAGGACTACCTGAAGGCGATTCTCGAGGCCGAGAGCGAAGGGGAATCCGTCATTTCGGCGACGCTTGCGCACTGGCTCAAAGTTTCGCCCCCGGCCGTAACCATGGCCGTGCGTCGACTAAAAAAGGACGGACTGGTGCGGGTGACTGCCGACGGGCGGGTTCGCCTGACGGCCGCCGGGAAAAAGATTGCCCGTAAACTGACAATTCGTCACCACTTGATCGAACGCATGCTCGCCGAAATTTTCGGAATGGAATGGTACAAGGTCCACGACGAGGCGGAGCGGTTGGAACACGCGGTCTCGCCGGATTTCGAGGCCCGGCTGCTTGCCAAACTCGGGCGCGGAGTTGCGTGTCCGCACGGAAACCTGACGGAACTGGAGAGCCCCGCCAGTCGTCGCCGTCGCGGGTTGTTGTTGTTAGCCCAAGCCGACCCGGGCCAGGAAGTTCAGGTGAGCGGGATCTACGAACGCGACCGGCGGTTGCTGGAGTTTCTCGAACAGCGCGGCATCCGCCCCGGAGCGAAGGTTCACGTCGTCCATCGTAATTACGACCAGACGCTGACCCTGACGACCGGCGCTGGCCGGGTATCCCTCGGCGTTTCCGCCGCGGAAAAGGTCTGGGTTAAATCGGTGAACGGGAAAGCTCTATCCAAAAACTGAAGGCCCGTTCGTCCTGCTAAAGATAGCTGCCCTGTATTCGAAAATTCTCTATGCCTCAAGCACAAAAGTAATTAACCGTAGTTTATGTCCTGATGTATACTTACGCTAATTTGCGAGCGGAGTCACTCTCTCGCCTCCTTTATCGTCCGACTGAATGAAAGAACCGAAAACAGCGCCGGAGCAGCAAGTGGCAATCGTACCGCGATCCAACCTCGTCAACGGCCCCGTAGCGTCTGTCCGTGACGTTGTCATTACCCATGAAGACATTGATCGCGCGCACGACCGCGAACAGGTTTCGGCGACGCGGGCGCGGCGCGGATTTCGGCCACGCTTGCGCTTGTTCTGGTTGCTCATCGGTCCCGGCATCCTCGTGATGCTGGGAGAAAACGACGGTCCCAGCATGTTGTCGTATGCCGCGACCGGAGCGCGGTTCGGCATCGGTTTCTTCTTGCCATTCGTCGTGCTCACATTCCTCATGGCCTGCGTCGTACAGGAAATGACGGTGCGTTTGGGCGCGGCCACACACCGCGGACATGCGGAGTTGATCTTCGATCGTTTCGGACCGTTTTGGGGATGGTTCTCGATGATCGACCTGATGGTGGGCAACTTCCTGACGCTGGTCACGGAGTTTATTGCCATCCGTGCCGGGCTTGGATTTTTCGGTGTGCGGCCGTGGGTCGCAGTTCTCGGCGCACTGCTGGTGCTCTCGATCGCGCTCATGACGCACCGCTATTGGACGTGGGAGCGGATCATTCTCGGCGCTGCCATGTTCAACCTGGTGTTTGTGCCCGTGGCGCTGCTAGCTCATCCGCATTGGGAAGCGGTGGGCCGCGCCTTGGCAACCTGGAGACCGCTGCCGGGTGGCATCACGCAGGAGACGGTTCTAGTCCTGCTCGCCGATATCGGAGCGACCGTCACTCCCTGGATGCTGTTTTTTCAACAGAGCGCGATTGCCGACAAGGGTCTCACGACCCATGACATCCGCATGGGCCGCGTCGACACGGTGCTAGGTGCGGCCTTAGCCACGGTCGCCGCGCTGGCGACTATGCTAGCGACGGCTCCGCTGTTTATGCACCACATGTCGACAGCGAACTTCGAAGCTGCCGAATTTGCCCAGGCACTGCAACCTTTCATTGGACATTGGGGCGCGGCACTTTTTGCGCTGGGCATATTCGAGGCGGGGATGGTAGCGGCCATTACCATTTCGACTTCCTCCGCCTATGCCTTCGGAGAAGTCGCGCGGCGTCCGCACAGCTTGAATCTTCCCTTCCGGCAAGGTAGATCGTTCTATCTCGTTCTGCTGGTCGAAGCGGCCGCCGCGGCCGGCCTGGTGTTGATCCCGGGAATTCCGCTGGTGTACATCGTGCTGCTGGTGAACGTGATTGCCGTGCTGGCCATGCCTCCGGCGCTGCTCTTTCTGTACATGCTGGTGAACGATCGGGAAATCATGGGCAAGTTGGTGAGCCCGCTGTGGGCGAATGTGCTGGCGTTGGGAGTCGTGATCGTACTAATCGGCGCAGGCCTTTTGTTTGGTGTCAGCGTGATTGCGCCCAATGCGCTGGCCCTACTGGGAGGAAGATAAATGGAAAAGAATTTTGATTCCGAACCTGCCGAGAATGTGACCCGCGAAGAGCTCACATCGGTGATGACGGCGCTGGAGCCCGACCAGATTATTTTCGCCAAGGAGCATCATCACTGCCCGCGTCGGGAGCTAACGCGGACCGAGATGATTCTTTTCTGGGCGCTGCGGATTTACCTGGTCTTTATGGTGGGCGTGGTGGTCTATCAGATTTGGACGGGCGCGCGTTAGAGGCGATAGAAAACGGTCGCTTCCCGGCCCCAATTGGGCCCAAAACCAATTACACTATATAGTTCCCGAGTTTGTACTATTCCCCCCGGTCCCGTGCCGGACCTTATAAAGGAAGGCCCTCATGTCATCGAACAGTTTTGGCGCTCGCGCAACCATTAAAGTCGGCAAGAAAGAATACGAAATCTACCGGCTCGACGCTCTCGATAAGCAAGGCATCTCCACCCAGCACTTGCCGTTCTCGCTGCGAATTCTGCTGGAGAACCTCCTCCGCACCGAAGACGGACGCAACGTGACCAAGGACGAAATTCGCGCGCTAGCGGCGTGGAACAAGAATTCGAAGCCGGAGAAAGAAATTGCCTTCACTCCCAGCCGGGTTCTGCTGCAGGATTTCACCGGCGTTCCCGCGGTAGTCGATCTGGCCGCCATGCGCGATGCCATGAAGCGCCTGGGCGGCGATGCCAAGCTCATCAATCCGTTGCAGCCGGCTGAACTGGTCATCGACCATTCGGTGCAGGTCGATGAATTCGGATCGACCAGCGCCATCGACGTGAACGCGCTGCTTGAGTTCCAGCGCAATAAAGAGCGCTACGCATTTCTGCGCTGGGGTCAGACGGGCTTCCGCAATCTTGCCATCGTGCCGCCGGACACCGGCATCGTCCATCAAGTGAACCTTGAGTATCTGGCGCGCGTGGTGTTTGTGCACGAAGGAGGTGGGAAGCGCACCGCTTATCCCGACACGCTCGTCGGCACCGACTCGCACACCACAATGATTAACGGACTTGGCGTGCTGGGCTGGGGCGTCGGCGGCATCGAGGCCGAGGCGGCCATGCTCGGACAGCCCGTCTCCATGCTGATCCCGCTCGTCGTCGGCGTGAAGCTCACCGGACGCCTGCGCGAAGGCGCAACGGCTACCGATCTCGTCCTCACCATCACCGAGATGCTGCGCAAGCACGGCGTGGTCGGCAAGTTTGTCGAGTACTTCGGACCCGGGCTGCAAGATCTGCCGCTCGCCGATCGCGCGACCATCGCGAACATGGCTCCCGAATATGGCGCCACCTGCGGCATCTTCCCCATCGACAAAGAAAGCCTGAAATATTTGAAACTCACCGGCCGCGGCGATGAACAGATTGCATTGGTCGAAGCCTACGCCCGCGAGCAAGGGCTGTATCACGATGCCAAAACGCCGGAAGCCGAATACTCCGAGTTGTTGAGTCTTGACTTGGCCACCGTCGAATCGAGTCTCGCCGGGCCCAAACGCCCGCAGGATCGAGTCGTATTGTCGCAGGCTCGTGAGTCGTTTGCGCAGGCGTTGCCTTCGCTGCTCAAGCCGAAAGCGAAAGCCACCGCGGCGGCTCCGGCCGACCTCGCCGGCAAGCAAGTCAATCGCTGGGAGCAGGAGGGCGGAAATCCAACTGCAGTTGGGGTCGAGGATCCCAACGTCCACGAACACGTTTCGACGAATGGGAATTCATTGCGCCATGGCAGCGTCGTGATTGCGGCCATCACCAGTTGCACGAACACGTCGAATCCGTCGGTTCTGATCGCCGCCGGACTGCTGGCAAAAAAGGCGGTGGAGCGCGGCCTTACAGTCCCTGCGACGGTCAAGACGTCGCTCGCTCCCGGATCGAAAGTCGTGCTCGACTATCTCCAAAAAGCCGGCCTGATGCCGTATCTGGAGAAACTGAAATTCCACATCGTCGGCTACGGTTGCACGACGTGCATCGGAAACTCCGGCCCGTTGCCGGTTGAGGTCTCGAAAGAGATTGACGAGAAAAATCTGGTGGTGGCCTCGGTGCTCTCCGGCAATCGCAACTTTGAGGGACGCATCAACTCCGAAGTTCGCGCTAACTATCTGATGTCGCCGCCGCTGGTGGTGGCGTTCGCACTGGCTGGCCGCATCGACGTTGATCTGCGCAAAGACGCGATCGGCAAGGGCAAGGACGGCAACCCGGTTTATCTCGCCGACATCTGGCCCTCGCAGTCGGAAGTCGAGCAATCGATGTCGAGCGCGATTACATCGGAGATGTTCCGCAAGAGCTATGGCGAAGTGTACTCGGGAGACGAACGCTGGCGCGGGCTGCCGGTTCCAAAGGGCGAGACGTACTCCTGGGAGAAAGATTCCACCTACATTCGCCAGGCGCCGTACTTCGACGATATGACGCTCAAGCCGTCCGCCGTCGAAGACATCAAAGGCGCGCGCGTGCTGGCCGTGCTGGGCGACAGCGTTACCACCGACCACATTTCACCCGCTGGGTCGATCAAGAAAGACGGACCCGCTGGCAAGTACCTGATTGCCCACGGCGTGCAGCCGGCGGATTTCAACTCTTACGGTTCGCGTCGCGGCAATCACGAAGTCATGGTGCGCGGCACGTTCGCCAACGTCCGCCTGCGAAACAAAATGGTGAACACCGAAGGTGGATTCACTCGCCACCTGCCCGATGGCGCCGAGATGTCGATCTTTGACGCGTCAGAAAAATACCATACCGAAAAAGTGCCGCTCGTGATTCTCGCCGGCAAGGAGTACGGTTCCGGATCGTCACGCGATTGGGCGGCCAAGGGACCGCGCTTGCTCGGCGTTCGCGCTGTGATCGCGGAAAGCTATGAACGCATTCACCGCTCGAACCTGGTCGGCATGGGCATTCTCCCCCTGCAGTTTCTGCCGGGAGAAAATGCCGAGACGCTGAAGCTGACGGGCGAAGAAGTGTTCGAGATCGCTGGAATCAGCGAGTTGGTCGAGAAATATTCTTCCGGCCGCAAGATTACGGTGCGCGTGAAGGGCGGCAAGACGTCGGAATTTCAGGCGCGCGAATTTCAAGCAGTCGTCCGCATCGACACGCCGCAGGAAGCTCTCTACTACGCCAACGGAGGGATCCTCCAGTACGTGCTACGGCAGTTGCTGGCAGGGAAGACGCAGCCGGAAGCGGTTGCGGTTTAGCATTTCCTCTCAAAACGGGGCCGCCGCGTTTCCTCTGCATGAGACGGGGCAAGCCCCGTCTCTACAGAATCTTTTGAAACGATGGCTCGATGTCCCTGCATGGTTCGGGCGGGCTGCGTGCTAATCTCGAATTCCAATGTCGATGTCCGTCGCAGCCCAATACATCCCCGCTGCTTATAGCTTGACTGCGGTTGGGGTCTGGGGCGCCAGCGATTTTCTCGGCGGAGTGGGCGCGCGCCGGATGAATGCCTTTCCGTTCACGGCCATCGTGCACGGTAGCGGCTTGGTTGTGGTCGGTGCACTGGCGCTGGTGACCCACGCACCATTTTTGGGCACTGTCAGTCTGCTCTGGTCGCTGGTTGCGGGAATCTTCGCGGGCGTCTCGCTGGTTTTTTTCTATCGCGCCCTGGCCTGCGGAAATATGGGATTGATCGCGCCGGTGGCAGCGGTTCTCAGCGCTGGGATTCCGACCATCGTGACGGCGTTTGCGTCGGGCTTTCCGGGCATTCGGCAGGTCAGTGGGTTTATTCTAGCGGGCATCGGCGTCTGGCTCATCTCGCGTACCGAAGGTAGTGCCGGGCGTCCCGAAGGATTGGGCGTGGCCGTATTGGCGGGAATCGGCTTTGCTGGTTGGTACCTTTGTGCCCATCGCGCGGGCAACTCCTCGGCGTTGTGGGTGGCCGCCTGCTCACGGTTAGCCTCTTTCCTGGTGACGGCGAGCATCGTCGCGTTCACGAGACAGATCCGTGCGATCCCTATGCCGGTGCTGACAATCGCGGTGGTTGCCGGAATTCTAGACATCACAGGCAGCGTCGTTTTCATCCGCGCTGCTCAAACCGGACGGCTCGATGCTGCGGTCGTGCTCAGTTCGCTCTATCCCGCCGTCACGGTGGTGCTTGCTCGCATCTTTCTGCACGAGCACTTCAGCCGGGCGCGTACCATCGGCATGGTTGCCGCATTGGTGGCGGTGCCGATGATTGCGGGATGAAGAAGCGCGAGCAGCATCTCATTCTGGAATATGGAATGTAGGTAAGACAGTTTGTCAGGTAAGGTGATTCGTGCCTCTATTGGAAGTTCGCAACCTGATCAAGATTTTCGATCTGGCGGAATCTCCGTTTGGCAGCCGGCGGGAGGGCAAAGTCCACGCCGTCGACGACGTCTCCCTCGACATCCACCAAGGCGAAACGCTGGGCTTGGTGGGTGAATCAGGATCCGGCAAAAGCACGCTGGGACGGCTCATTCTCCGCCTCATCGAGCCGACTTCGGGTGCCATCGTTTTTGATGGCGTTGATCTGGTAACGGCGAACGGTTCGGAGTTGCGCCGTCTGCGGCGCGATATGCAGATTATTTTCCAGGATCCGTTCGGTTCGCTCGACCCGCGCTATCGGGTAGAGGACGTGATCGCCGAGCCGCTTCTTCTGCACCAAAAGGTGATCCACAAGAACCTCAGCCGCGACGCTCGCCGTCAACGCGTCGCGGAACTCTTGCGCTCGGTGGGCATGGATGAATCCGCCATGCCTCGTTATCCGCACGAATTCTCCGGAGGCCAGCGGCAGCGGATCGGGATTGCCCGCGCGCTCGCCCTGCGCCCGAAAGTCATCGTGGCCGATGAACCGGTTTCCGCGCTCGACGTCAGCGTCGGCGCGCAGATCGTGAATCTTCTGCAGCAACTGCAGCGCGATTTCAACCTCACCTACTTGTTCATCTCGCACTCCATGCCCGTGGTGCGTTATCTCTCGACCCGCATCGCCGTGATGTATGGTGGCAAGATCGTCGAGATCGGAAGCACGGAGCAGATCACTGCCCAACCGCAGCACGCTTACACCCGCAAACTGCTGGCGGCAACGCCGGAGATGGCGGCATCGTGACAATTGCAGAAGCCAGAAGTCAGATTGCAAAAGTAAAATCTGAATTTCAGAAGATGTCGGGTTTTACTTCTGCAATCTGACTTCTCACTCCTGCAATTCTCGCTTCCGGTTGTTCTTCCGCCCAAAGGAAACTACAATCTCGACCTGTCAGAGGAATAAGGAATACCACATGGCGACTAACCCAACCGCTTCAACGCAGCCTTCGCCGGAACCAGCACCACTGTCGGAAGGACAACGCCTCGCCTACACTTTTTTTGCGCCGAGCAGGATCTTCACCGACCTCCGCAGGAACACCAGTTGGTGGGCCCCGTTCCTGATCATTGCTATCGTTTCCCTGCTGTTTATCTACGTCGTCGATCAGAAGGTTGGTTTTCGCAAGGTGGTGGACAATCTGATCCAGTCGCAACCCAAGCAGGCCGAACGAGTAGAACAATTGCCGGCCGACCAACGCCAAAAAGTGATCCAGCAGCAGATCACCTTGACCGAGATTCTCTCCTACGCAACTCCCATCTTCGCGCTCATTATCTACGCCATCGCCGCTGCCATTCTGCTGGCCACTCTCAACTTTGGCGCGGGCGCCGAGGTGAAGTTCAAATCTATGTTTGCCCTGTACATCTACGCCAGCTTGCCTTCCGTGTTGAAAGCGTTGCTGGGAATGCTGTCGCTTCTGGCGGGAGTCAGCGTCGATGGATTCAACATTCAGAATCCCGTGGCGACCAATCCCGGATATTTCATCGATGCGAATGGCTCCGCGGTGCTGCGTGCCCTGCTTACACCGTTAGATGTATTCAGCCTCTGGACCCTCGTCCTGACCGCCATCGGAATCACTTGCATCAGCAAGGTCAAAGGTGGGACGGCATTCGCCATAGTGTTCGGGTGGTTCGGAGTCGTGGTGCTGGCCAGGGTCGCGATTGCGGCGATATTTTCCTAGAGTAGTTGCAAGAATCAGAGCTGAATTTTGAGATGAACCGTGTGGTGGCGGGGCTTGGCCCCGCCGGGACGCGGCCCTTCGGCTCCGCTCAGAGCAAGCTCCGCCTCTTCCCCGCACAACCATTTACAATTGCCGCGAACATGTACACCGCAGACGTCGTTCTTATCGGCGGAGGAATCGTTGCCTCCAGCATTGCCTACCACCTTGTCGCGGCCGGTTGCAGGAATGTTCTCGTCATTGAGCGCGAGACCGCTCAGGGCAAGGGATCCACGGGTAAGAGTATGGGCGGCGTGCGGGCGCAGTTTTCCACGCCGGTCAATATCCAGATGTCGCTATACTCGATCCCGTTCTATGCCAGTTTCGAAGAACGGCTCGGATACCCTTGCGATTACCGCCCTCAGGGATATCTTTTTTGCGCTACCAACGAAAAGCACATGGCGTACCTGCGCGCCAACTATGAAAAACAAGTTGCCATGGGATTGAAGAATGTGCGCCTCGTAGCCGGCGACGAAATTCGCAGCCAGTTTCCGCTTTTGCGCAGCGATGACATCGTTGGCGGCAGCTTTTGCTCCACCGACGGATTCGTCGATCCGAACAGCGCCATGGTCGGATTCATGACCTGGGCGAGCGACCACGGCGCCACGTTGTGGAAGAACACTAGCGCGACTGGAATTGCTCGTAAGAACGGCGGCTTCGAGGTCGCGACGACACGCGGCACGGTTTCCGCGCGCACAGTGGTGAACTGCGCCGGGGCCTGGGCGTCTTCGATCGCGAAGATGGTTGGCATCGATCTTCCCGTCGAACCCTTGCGCCGCATGCTGGTTCCGACGGAACCGTTTGACCGATTTCCGCACACCGCGCCCATGATCGTCGACATGTCTAACGGCTTCCACTTCCGTCCCGAGAGCCGCGGCTTTCTGCTGGCGTGGAATGATCCGGAAGAGACACCCGGCTACAAAACGGATTTCGATCCGAGTTTTATCGAGAAGATTCTGACCCGCGCCGCAGATCGCGTGCCCGTCTTCGAAAACGTTGAGGTCAACCCCAAGCGCGCCTGGGCCGGGCTCTATGAAATGACGCCAGACCATCACCCGATACTCGGCGAATCGTCGGAAGTCCCCGGGTTTTTCTTCGCCAACGGCTTCAGCGGACACGGCGTGATGCACTCGCCCGCGACTGGTAGAATCCTGAGCGATCTCATCCTCACTGGGAAGACCGACTTGATCGGCGCGTCTCTGCTGAACTTCTCTCGCTTCGCAGAAGGGCGGATGATTCACGAAACGGCGGTGCTGTAGCATGGTCTCCTTCGTGTACCTTAGTGCCCTTGGTAGTAAAGAAAAGTCCGTAGCCACCAACGACCCTAAGGTCTAAATAGGGCTAGATAATCCGATTGGAGAAACTCTATGTCTATCTTTGGCCTCATCGAATACGCCGACGCCAGCCCTGAAGTCCGCGCCATTTACGACGACATCATGGCCACGCGCAAGACCGACTGGATCAACAATTTCTGGAAGGCGATCGCCCACGATCCGGTCCTGCTCAAGCGGACTTGGCTAGACATCAAACAGATCATGGCTCCGGGAGCGCTCGATCCGCTCACCAAGGAAATGATCTACGTTGCCATATCGGTTTCGAACCAGTGCGACTATTGCATCGCTTCGCATACTGCTTCGGCACAAGCCAAAGGCATGACCGATGCACAGTTCAAAGAGTTGATGTCGGTGGTGGGCATGGCTAACGAAACCAATCGCCTGGTCGCGGGATATCAGGTGGAAGTCGACGACCGCTTCAAACCCCAAAGCGGCAAATGACATCCAAATCTCTGGATGCTCTGCTCGCGCCGCTGTGGATTACTCGACACTCGCAAAGCTTATAATCGTCGGAAAGTGGGGACGCGCTGGGTAAGACTCGTATTGTCCAGGGTTAAGTCGTGAATACTTTCGAAAGAGGTAAAGCATGGCCGAGATGACGGTGACTCCGGTTGCGGCCCACGGTTTCTTTCTGGACGGGAAGTGGCTGGAAGAAGGTGACGTAGTCGACGTCCGAGCGCCTTACGATGGCGCCCTCATCGCGCACGTCCACCAGGGACGCCGCGAACACGCGGAAGCCGCGATTGCCGCCGCTGTTAAGGCTTTCGGAACCACTCGCCGATTGCCCGCTTTCGAACGCCAGCGGGTTCTCCGCCAGATTGCGGTTAGCATTCACGATCGCAAAGAAGAGTTTGCGCATACCATCGCGCTCGAAGCGGGCAAGCCGATCAAGAGCGCTCGCATGGAAGTTGACCGCGCCGTTTTCACCTTCAATATCGCCGCTGAAGAGACAGTTCGTGCCTACGGCGAATATTTGCCGCTGGACTGGCAACAGTCAACTGCCGGGCGTTGGGGCATCGTCAAGCGTTTTCCGCTCGGCCCCATCGCCGGAATTACGCCGTTCAATTTCCCCTTGAACCTGGTTGCGCACAAAGTTGCCCCGGCCATGGCCGCCGGCTGTTCCATGGTGCTCAAGCCAGCGCCTGAAACGCCTCTCACTGCCATGCTGCTGGCGGAGGTGATCCAGCAAGCGGGATGGCCGGATGGCGGATTCAACGCACTGTTGCTCTCGATTGAAGATTCCGGTTTGTTGGTGACCGATGAGCGCATCAAACTCATCAGCTTCACAGGCAGTGCCACCGTCGGCTGGGCCATTAAGAACAACGCGGGAAAAAAGAAGGTTGTTCTTGAACTCGGTGGTAATTCGGGCGTCATCGTCCATAGCGATACCGATCTCGCGTACGCTGCCGAGCGCTGCGTTACCGGAGGCTTCGCCTACGCCGGCCAGTCCTGCAATTCCGTACAACGCATTCTGGTCGAACACTCCGTCTACGGAAAGTTCACCGAGTTGTTTCTCGCAGGAGTCCGCAAGTTGAAAGTTGGAGATCCGCTCGACGAGTCAAGCGACCTCGGCCCGCTCATTCGCGAGGGTGACGTGATTCGCGCCGCTGACTGGGTGCAGGAAGCGGTTCGCGGCGGAGCCCGCCTGCTCTGCGGCGGCAATCGCAAAGGCTCACTCTTCGAGCCCACTGTGCTTACTGGCACCAAGCCCAGCATGAAAGTGAATTGCCAGGAGATTTTCGCCCCGGTCGTGACGGTCGAGCCTTATAACGACTTCGCCTCCGCGCTCAAGCAGGTCAACAGTTCTGCTTATGGCCTGCAGGCCGGACTCTTCACGCGCGACGCCAAACTCATTTTTCAAGCTTACGACGAACTCGAAGTCGGAGGTTTGATCGCGGGCGATGTTCCCACATTTCGTATTGACCATATGCCCTACGGCGGCATCAAAGATTCCGGACTGGGCCGCGAGGGATTGCGCGACGCGATCCAGGAGATGACGGAGCCAAAACTGTTAGTCATGAATCTGCGCTGAGGATCTTGGCAAAGGTTTTCAAGAGACGATTTCGGGCGTTTTAAAGCGGCTGTTGATTTTCTCAACGTTCAATCTGGCACAAGAAAAAACCGCCGCGGCCTGTATCAATTAGCCGGGCAACTGTTATACTCACGTGTTTCAGTATCCTGCGTCACTGTAGCATGTGACGTAAATCATACCGATGCGCTCAACCGGAAGAGGCCTGGGCCAATTCCGCAATATTAAAGTCTTCACTCAATGCAGATTTTTTCGCGCCGCAGCAATGCCATCGCCCGGGCCTCCATGGTCCTCACTGTGGTTGCCGTGGCCGGGCTATTTTGGGTCATG
The DNA here is from genome assembly GCA_963785265.1 of uncultured Acidobacteriaceae bacterium. Taxonomy (GTDB): domain Bacteria; phylum Acidobacteriota; class Terriglobia; order Terriglobales; family Acidobacteriaceae; genus Acidiflorens. The sequence continues at coordinate 31,228 of CAWAUN010000005.1, forward strand.
GTGCAGATTGAGCGGTCTCCGTACATCACCTATGCGGGAGTTCGGAAATCGCAGCCCGTCCCGTTTAGCCACAAGCATCATGTGACCGGGTTGGGCATCGACTGCCGCTACTGTCACACTTCGGTCGAGCAATCGAGCTTTGCCGGCATTCCGCCGACCAAGACTTGCATGAACTGCCACGCGCAGATCTGGACCAACGCGGCCTACCTGGAGCCTGTCCGTGAAAGTTTTCGGAGTGGGCGCTCGCTGGAATGGACGCGCGTCAACCAGTTGCCCGACTTCGTATATTTCAATCACAGCATCCACGTGAATAAGGGAGTGGGCTGCAACACCTGCCACGGTCCAATTGATCAGATGCCGCTGACGTACCAGTACGCATCGCTGCAAATGGAATTTTGCCTCGAGTGCCACCGCGCCCCGGAAAAATATCTGCGCCCGCGCGAGCAGGTTTTCAATATGCGCTATGAGGGGCCTTCGACGAGTGAGCCCGTCACGGTGAACGGGGCGACATACTCCGATCAGGAAGCGCTAGGGAATGCATTGAAGGAGCAATACAAAGTGCGGTCAGTCAGCGACATTACCAGCTGCAATACCTGCCATCGGTAGGGCGGATTTCAATTCTGAGAGCTGACAGCTGAGAGCTGAGAGCTGATTTTGACGATGAGCATGGACGAACACAAAACGAAGTCCGCCGGACCCGACGTCTGCCCCAGCAAGCGCAAGCAGCTTGACCTGTCGACGGTGAAGGCGCAGTTCGAAAAGGCGACCGAGGAGGCGACTGGTCCCGAATACTGGCGCAGCCTCGAAGAGCTGGCCGGCAGCGAAGAGTTTCAGGAGATGCTGCACCGCGAGTTCCCCAAGGGCGCGTCCGAGTGGCTCGACAGTTTCTCGCGCCGCGGGTTTTTGAAGACCATGGGCGCGTCGCTGGCGCTCGCCGGTTTGACCGGCTGCACGAAAATGCCGATCACCGAGATCGTGCCCTATGTCAGGCAGCCGGAAAACGTCGTGCCCGGCCGTCCGATGTTCTACGCGACAGCATTTACGCTCGGCGGCTACGCCTCACCAGTTGTCGTGGAGAGCCATCTTTTCCGTCCTACGAAAGTTGAAGGCAATCCGCAGCACCCGGCCAGCCTCGGCGGCACCGATGTTTACGCGCAGGCTTCGCTTCTCGATCTCTACGATCCTGACCGGGCGCAGAACATCACCTACCTGGGCGACGTGCGCTCCTGGAACGCGTTCATGGAAGCCCTTCGCGGCCCCATGAGCGCGGAGAAGAGCATGGCGGGCGGCGGCGTCCGCATCCTGACGCAGACCGTAACGTCACCCACGCTGGCGGTGCAGATTCGCGATTACCTCGCGGTGAATCCGCAGGCGAAGTGGCACGTGTACGAGCCGATCAATCGCGACAATGTTTATGATGGGGCGAAACTGGCGTTCGGCGAGCCAGTCGAAACGCGCTACGACTTGTCGAAGGCCGACGTCATAGTTTCGCTCGACGCTGACTTTCTCTACGCGGGATTTCCCGGCTCGGCGCGCTACACACACGATTTCGCGGCACGGCGCAATCCCGATGCAAACATGAACCGGCTGTATGTGGTCGAGAGCACGCCGAGTTCCACGGGGATGAAAGCGGACCATCGCTGGCCTGTTCGTGCTTCGGAAGTTTTCGAAGTTGCCAAGTTGATGGGCGAGCGACGCCAAGGACAGAACGGCCCGGTGCATAGCGCGAGCGATTTTGCCGTTGCGGCGTACGCCGACCTTGTGAACCACCGGGGAGCAGGTGTGGTTATTGTCGGCGACCATCAACCGCCAGCGGTTCATGCCCTAGCGCACGCGATGAACGCTGCGCTGGGAAATGTCGGCCAGACGGTTTTCTATACCGACCCGGTCGACGCAAATCCCGTCAATCGCAACGAATCGGTGCACACGCTTGTCGAAGATATTCGTGGCGGAAAAGTCGACCTGCTGGTGATCCTCGGCGGCAATCCTGCCTACGATGCGCCCACGGAACTCGAATTTGCTTCGGCTTTGAAATCGACGGCGGTTGGCCTGAAAGTATTTCTCGGTACGCATCGCAATGAGACCGCCGAACTCTGCCAGTGGCATGTTCCCGAAGCGCACTATCTCGAGTCCTGGAGCGATGCGCGCGCTTACGACGGAACCGTCAGCATTATTCAGCCGCTTATCGAACCGCTCTACGGCGGCAAAAGCGCGCACGAAATCATTGCGACTCTTGCCAGCCAATCGAGCGCTGGTCACGATCTCGTCCAGCAATACTGGCAAAAGCAGCACGCCGGCTCGGACTTTGACGCCTTCTGGCGCAAGTCGCTGCACGACGGTTGGGTTGCGGGGACGACCTACGCGCCGAAGACCGTCACGCTCAAGACCACCAGTTTTCCAGCATCTCAATCCGCATCAAGCGCGGGCTACGAGCTCAACTTCCGCCGCGACCCGTCAATCTACGACGGCCGCTTCTCGAACAACGGCTGGTTGCAGGAACTTCCCAAGCCGCTAACCAAGCTGACTTGGGATAACCCGATCATGATCGGCCCCGCGATGGCCGAGCGCCTGAAGCTGAATTTCAAAGACGTTGCCGACCTCGAATTCAACGGAAAAAAAGTCAAAGGCGCAGTCTGGATTCAAGCTGGACATCCCGACAACTCCATCACAGTCTTTCTCGGTTACGGACGCACGCGCGCTGGCCGCATTGGCACGGGGACCGGCTTCGATGTTTATCCGCTGCGCACCCGGCAGGCTCCGTGGTTTGCGGACGGCGCGAAACTCACTCCCACTGGCGAAACTTACGAGCTTGCCAGCACGCAGGGCTATCAGTCGATGGAAACGCCGGACGGCAGCGAGCGTCCGCTGGTGCAGGAGCGCAGCCTCGAGGAGTACAAGAAAGAGCCGAATTTCGCGAAAGAGGGTGAACCGCCGGCGGAGTTGACGCTCTATAAGCCTCCTGTCGATTATTCCAAGGAAATGTATTCCTGGGGCATGGCGATCGACCTGAATAAGTGCGTAGGATGCAATAACTGCATCGTCGCCTGCCAGTCGGAAAACAACATCGCCGTAGTCGGCAAGGAGCAGACTCTCCGAGGCCGTCACATGCACTGGCTTCGTGTGGACGCCTATTACAATGGCCCACGTGAAAATCCGAAAGGCTTCTTCCAGCCCGTGCCCTGCATGCAGTGCGAGAATGCGCCCTGCGAACTCGTCTGTCCCGTGCAAGCAACCATTCACAGCACCGAAGGCCTGAACGACATGGTGTACAACCGCTGCGTGGGCACACGGTATTGTTCCAATAACTGTCCCTATAAGGTGCGGCGGTTTAATTTCTTTCTGTTCCAGGACTGGGAGACGCCGCAGTTCAAGCTCATGCGCAATCCCGACGTGACCGTCCGTAGCCGTGGCGTCATGGAAAAATGTACTTACTGCGTGCAGCGCATCAGCGAGAAGCGCATCGATACGGAAACTGCTTCGGTGCGCGAGGGCAAAGACATCCGCATCGGCGATGAATTACAGACGGCCTGCCAGCAGTCGTGTCCGGCGAATGCGATTGTCTTTGGCAACCTCAATGATCCGAACAGCCTGGTCAATAAGTGGAAAGCGCAGACAAGGAACTACTCCCTGCTGGGAGAATTGAATACGCGGCCCCGCACAACCTATCTCGCGGAAGTCCGCAATCCGAACCCCGAGTTAGAAGGAAGCTAGAAGAAAGTTAGAAGGAAGTTAGAGAATAAGTCAGAAGAGTCTAAGGCATAAGTGGAGCGCAAGTAAGGCAAATGGCTACCAACACGCAAATACCCGTGGCAGACAGGCGAGTGCCGGTAATCGCGCCGGGTCATACCTTCTCCACCATTACCGAGAAGATAAGCAGCATTGTGCTGACCCGCCCCGTGTCCCTGGGATGGATTGTCGGCTTCCTGATTGTCTTCGGGATGTTGAACATGCTGATGTTGGCCCTCGGGTATCTGTTCGTTAAGGGCGTTGGAATTTGGGGCATCAACATCCCTATCGGTTGGGGATTCGCCATTGTCAACTTCGTGTGGTGGATCGGCATTGGCCACGCGGGCACGCTTATTTCTGCAATTCTTGCGCTCTTGCGTCAGACGTGGCGTAACTCGATCAACCGCTTCGCCGAAGCCATGACGCTGTTTGCTGTGGCTTGCGCCGGGTTATTCCCCCTCGCCCACATGGGGCGCCCGTGGCTTTTTTACTGGATGTTCCCCTATCCCAACACTATGCGTTACTGGCCCAACTTCCGCAGTCCGCTGGTGTGGGACGTGTTTGCAGTTTCGACTTACTTCACGATTTCGCTGGTGTTCTGGTTTGTGGGATTGATTCCCGATTTCGCCACCATGCGCGATAAGGCTGAGACTAAGTGGGTGCAGCGCATTTACGGATTGCTAGCCATGGGATGGCGCGGTTCCGCGAAGCACTGGCATCGTTATGAGACGGCCTACTTACTTCTCGCGGGACTCGCGACGCCCTTGGTTCTATCCGTGCACACGGTCGTGAGCTTCGATTTTGCCGTCGGCATCGTTCCGGGCTGGCACACCACGATCTTCCCGCCCTACTTTGTCGCGGGCGCCATCTATTCCGGATTCGCCATGGTGCTTTGTCTGGCGATTCCGATCCGCGCGATTTACAAGTTAGAAGACTTCATTACGATGCGGCATCTTGAGACCTCGGCCAAGGTCATGCTGGCCACGGGCCTCATCGTCGCCTACGGTTATGGAATGGAAGCTTTCATGGGCTGGTATAGCGGCAACCAGTTCGATTCCTTCCTGCTCTGGAATCGGCTGCACGGCCCGTATCGGCTGGCGTATGCTGCGCTGCTCAGTTGCAACATTTTCATCCCGCAGCTTCTGTGGATCAAGAAGTTCCGCGTCTCGACCGGCTGGCTCTGGCTCATCTCGTTCGTCGTGCTCGTCGGCATGTGGCTGGAACGCTTTATCATCATCGTGGTTAGTTTGAGCCGCGACTTCCTGAATTCTTCGTGGGGCCAGTACTACCCAACCAAGTGGGACTGGATGACTTTCGCCGGCACCGTCGGATTGTTCCTGACCGGTATGTGGCTGTTCGTGCGCATCCTGCCCATGATCTCCATCTTTGAAATGCGCACGCTGCTGCCGGAGTCGCACGTGCAAGAAGCGGCGGAGGTGAAGCAGTAACAAAGTAGTAATTATGACCAACTCAACTTCAACCCGCGACGCTTCGATCTCCGATTCTTCGATCTATGGATTGATGGCCGAGTTCGATTCCGCCCAGGCACTGATGGATGCCGCTCACAAGACGCACGAAGCCGGTTACCACGAGATCGACGCCTATAGTCCGTTCCCCATCGAAGGACTTGCCGAAGCCATAGGCTTTCACAAGAATAGCGTAGCCTTGGTTGTTCTCATCGGAGCCCTCATCGGCGGGATCTCGGCCTACGCGCTGCAGTATTGGGTGGCTGTGATCACTTATCCGGTCAATGTCGGCGGACGCCCGTTTCACTCCTGGGCGTCGTTCATCATCGTGACCTTCGAACTGACAATTCTTTTCGGCGGACTTTCCGCTGCCATTGGCATGCTGGCTCTGAATAGCCTCCCGATGCCGTACCACCCGGTGTTCAATGTGCCCGAGTTCGCGAAATGCTCGGAGAATAAATTCTTCCTGGTCGTGTTCTCGAGCGACCCGAAGTATGACCCGGCCGCGACCCGCTCGTTTCTCGACGGCCTTGCGCCACGGATGATCGCGGAGGTGCCGAGCTAGTTATGCGTGCCGTTCGCAATCTCCGCAGGGTATTGCCCGCGCTGCTGGCGCTAGTCGCCGCAACCGCCGGATGCCGCATCGACATGCATGTACAGCCCTATTACCGCCCCATGGCGAAAAGCGACTTTTTCGCGGACGATCGCTCGGCCCGGTTGCCGGTCGAGGGCACGGTCGCACGCGGCGATCTCTATGAGGATAGTTATTTCTACACGGGAAAAATCGGCAATGCGCCGGGGAATTATCTGCCATTTCCAGCGACCGCCGAAGTTCTTGCCCGCGGCCGTGAGCGGTTCAACATCAACTGCACGCCCTGTCACGGACGCGTGGGCGATGGCAACGGCTTCATTCCCACCCGCGGATTCCGCCGACCTCCCTCCTACCACATCGAGCGCTTGCGCCAGGCGCCCATTGGATATTTCTTCGACGTTATGACCAACGGCTACGGCGTCATGCCCGAATACGGCACGCAAGTTGCTCCGCGCGATCGGTGGTGCATTGCGGCTTATATCCGCGCGCTGCAACTGAGCCAGAATGCGCCGGCGAGCGACATTCCAGCAGGCCAAAAAGTTCCATCGCCGCCGCCCCAGTTCCGCGATATCGGCAACGGAGCCACGCTGCCCCAGGAAGCGCCTGCGACGCCTGCCAGCGCAGAAGGGGAGCCGAAATGACCACGGCCATCGTAAACAAGTCAGACCTGATGCCTCCCCTGGTGGCCCAAACCATACAGCAGCGGTCGCTTGTTATCGGACTGATCGGCGCCGTTGCATCCGTCGCTGGCGTTTTTCTTGCTCCTGACAGTTTTTACTCCGCCTACCTCACAGCCTTCATGTTCTGGCTCGGCCTATCGCTCGGATGCATGGCTATCCTCATGCTCTATCACTTGGTCGGAGGAGCGTGGGGCACTGTGATTCGCCGCATCCTCGAATCGGGCATGATGACGCTGCCCATGATGTTTGTCCTCTTCCTCCCGATTCTGTTGAATTTGCCGAAGGTCTATAAGTGGGCCCAGCCCGATCAGTTGGCTTCCGACGCTAAGCTCGCGGATATTGCGCACAGCTACCTCAACTTCAATGGCATTCTGATCCGCTACATTTTGTATTTCGTCATCTGGTTCGGAATGGCGTACTTCCTGAATCGCTGGTCGACCGAGCAGGATTCGATTGCGGGCCAAAGCACGCTGCGGTTCCGCGCCATGAGTTCGATTGGGCTCGTCATCTACTCGCTCACGATTTCCTTCGCCGTGATCGACTGGGTAATGTCGTTGCAGGCGCGCTGGATCTCAACTATCTACGGCCTGCTGTTCGTCGCGGGTGAGGCGCTCTCCGCTTTCTGCTTCTGCGTGGTAATCGAGAACATCCTCGGCAAACGCAAGCCGATGTCTGATTACTTGACCGATACGGAAGTTCACGACCACGGCAAGCTTATGCTCGCTTTCGTCATGGTCTGGGCTTATTTCAATTTTTCACAGTGGCTCATCATCTGGGCCGGAAACCTGCCCGAAGAAATCCCATGGTACGTGCGCCGCATGAATGGCGGATGGGAAACGGTCGGCCTTTTCCTGGTGGTGTTTCACTTCGCCGTGCCGTTCGCGCTTTTACTGTCACGCCAACTGAAGCGCAAGGCGCGCACTCTGGTTTGGATTGCTTCCTGGCTCATCGTCATGCGAATTGTCGATATCTTCTGGCATATTGAGCCGGCGTTCCATCCAACTTTTCACGTTAGCTGGGTACTTTTTGCGATCCTCTCCGGCATGGGCGGTCTTTGGATGGCCTACTTCTTTCACAACTTGAGAGCGCGCCCGTTGCTGCCAGTCAACGCGCCGCAAACGCTGAGACTTCTGGAGCCGTCGCACGGATAACGAAACGCGAGTAATGAACCGGGTAATGAATATATGAGTGACGAAATGATGAATCACAGCCACGAAACCGAGTTCGAACGCGAAGACCTGGGCACGCGCGGCGTCTTCGCCTTCATGATTGGACTCGCGGTGATTGGCATTGTCATTTATTTCATTATCGTCGGCATGTACTCGTTCCTCGATAACTACGAGCGATCGCAGATGTCGACCGCCAGTCCGCTGGTGACTACCAAGGGAGCGATGTCGCGTGTGGTCACACAGGCCGACATGGACAAGGCGTTCAAAGACAATGGCGCTCCGATGCTTGAAACCAACGAGCGTGGCCAGTTCAAGGACTTCCTGATCAATCAGGAGGACCAACTCAACAGCTACGGCTGGGTCGACAAAGATGCGGGTGTGGCGCACATTCCGATCCAGCGAGCCATGGATTTGATCGTCCAGCAGGGATTGCCCGTGTATCCGCAGAGCAGCGCGGATGCAGCGGCGGGTAAAAGGGAAGGAAAAAGAAGTGCGCAGTAAAAGCAGTTTCGCCAATTCGCTTATCGCAGCAATTTTCGTGCTGATGCTCTCGGCTGCTCCGCTGTTGGCGCAGGTGCCGCGTGGACCGATCATGGGCGGAGGCATCATGAGTCCGCCCGCGAACCAGCGTCCGCCCGGGTTGCAGTTTGTAGGCATCGAGCAACATCTCGACGCCCAAGTTCCCGCCAATCTCGACTTCACCGATGAACTTGGTAACCCGGTCAAACTCGCCGACTACTTCGGACACGGACGCCCCGTCATTCTGAACCTGGGTTACTACCAGTGTCCTATGCTGTGCAGCGAACTTCTGGAAGGCCTGGTCGGTTCGATGAAGGTACTGACTTTCAATCTCGGCGAGGATTTTGACGTCGTCACGGTGAGCTTCGACCCGCGCGAAACCACGGAAATGGCCGCCGCAAAAAAGCGGGACATCATCAAGCGCTACGGCCGCCAGAATGCCGATAAAGGTTGGCACTTTCTTACCGGCAAAGCGGATCAGATTAACGCGCTTACCCAATCGGTCGGCTTCCAATATCAGTTCGATCCGAAAACCGGGCAGTATGCCCACGTCGCGGCTATCGTTATGCTGACGCCCGACCGCCACATCTCGGGATACTTCTATGGCGTCGAGTTTTCTCCTAAAGATCTGCGCCTGGGGCTGGTGCAGGCTTCGCAAAACAAGATTGGCAACATCGGCGACCTGGTGCTGCTCTACTGTTACCACTATGATCCGAGGACGGGAAAATACGGAGCCGTCATCAGCAACATTTTGAAGCTGGCAGCGCTTGGGACGGTGCTCATTCTGGGAACATTTATGATTTTCATGTTCCGCGCTGATCGTCGTTCCGATGGACGCGCGGGTCATGGCGACTTGAGACGAGTTACATAATTATGTCGAACTTCTTACCCTTGTGGCCCGATCGGGCCTCGACTATGGCAAACCAGGTGGATGCGCTCTACATCTATCTGCTGCTGGTCGCTGGCGTCATGACCGCGCTCATTTTTCTCGCCGTCATCGGGCTGGCGATCAGGTATCGTCGCTCACGCAACCGCGAAGCCCAGCAGATCGAGGGCTCCCTCATTCTGGAAATCACTTGGTCGGCCATCCCGCTTTTTGTGATGCTGACCTTCTTCATCTGGGGTGCAGTCATTTTTTTCCGGGAGCGCACGCCTCCCGCCGACGCGACCGAAGTGTACGTCGTGGCCAAGCAATGGATGTGGAAGATCGAGCACATGGAGGGGCAGCGCGAGATTAACGAGTTGCACGTGCCCACCGGCCAGAACATCAAGCTGATCATGACCTCACAGGACGTGATTCACAGCTTCTTCATCCCCGCATTCCGTCTCAAGCAGGACGTGTTGCCCGGCCGCTACACTACGCTCTGGTTTAAAGCCACCCGGCCTGGGCACTACCATCTGTTCTGCGCTGAATACTGCGGGACCATGCACTCGGGAATGGGTGGAGACATCGTCGTCATGGAGCCGCAGGATTACGCGCAGTGGCTGGCAAGCGCCGCGACCGCGCCCTTGCAGGATACCGGCAGGGAATTATTCGCCGCGCTAGGATGCGCCACCTGCCATCGTTCCGACGTGCAGGGACGCGGCCCCAACCTGGCCGGAATCTACAACAAGCCGGTTCTGCTCGAAGACGGACGCACGGTGATTGCCGATGAGAACTATGTCCGGGAGTCGATTGTTAATCCCACCGCCAAGATCGTGAGCGGATTTAAACCGGTGATGCCCGTGTTTCAAGGCATCGTCAGCGACGAGCAGTTAAATGCGCTGGTGGCGTACATAAAATCGCTAAGCCAGCCATCCCCGGGAACCGCAGGGCTCGAAAGCCAGCCCGGCCCTTCCGGCGAACAACCCCAGAAAATGCAGGTGCAATAGTCATGGCGAGTGAAGCGGCAATCACTGCAATCCCGGCGAATCAGGCTCCGAAATTGAACTATCTCAACAACGGGCACACGCTCAAGTCCTGGTTCTTAACCACCGACCACAAGCGGATCGCGATCCTCTACCTGATTTCGGTGACGGTGTTCTTCTTTCTCGGCGGCTTCTTCGCCATGCTCATTCGGCTCGAGTTACTGACCCCACAGGGCGACCTGATGCAGGCCGACACTTACAACAAAGTGTTCACCATGCACGGTTTGATCATGGTTTTCTTCTTTCTCATCCCGGTGGTGCCGGCCGTGCTGGGTAATTTCCTGATACCCCTCATGATCGGCGCCAAGGATCTCGCCTTTCCACGCATCAATCTGCTGAGCTGGTATCTCTACATCATCGGCGGTCTTCTAATTTCACACGTCATGTTGACTGGCGGCGTCGACACGGGCTGGACTTTCTACAGCCCATTCAGCACGGAGTACACTAACACCAAGATTGTCGAGGCCGGACTCGCCGCCTTTATTGCCGGGTTCTCGTCGATTTTCACCGGACTGAATTTCATCGTCACCATTCACCGCATGCGCGCCCCCGGCCTCACCTGGAGCCGTCTGCCCTTGTTCGTATGGGCGAACTATGCGACTAGCATCATAATGATCCTGGGCACGCCTGTCATCGCCATCACCATCGTGCTCGTGGCCGTCGAGCGCCTCTTCCACCTTGGCATCTTTGACCCCAGACTGGGCGGAGACCCGCTCCTGTTTCAGCACCTGTTCTGGTTCTACTCGCATCCCGCCGTCTACATCATGATCCTGCCTTCGATGGGCGTGGTTAACGAACTCATAACCTGTTTCTCGCGCAAGCGCATCTTCGGATACAAGTTCATCGCTCTCTCCAGCATCGCCATTGCCGTCTTAGGATTCCTGGTCTGGGCCCACCACATGTTCGTCGCCGGCATTTCGCTCTATGCCGCCATGATCTTTTCTTTCCTGACTTTTTTCATCGGCGTACCCTCGGCAGTCAAAGTGTTCAATTGGACCGCTACTCTCTACAAAGGTTCAATTTCTTACGCCACGCCCATGCTTTACGCCTTTGGCTTCATCGGACTTTTCACGATTGGCGGCTTGACTGGCCTCTTCCTCGCCACTCTCGGCATCGACGTTCACGTTACTGACACTTACTTTGTTGTCGCCCACTTCCACTACGTTATGGTCGGCGGCGTGCTCATGGGATATCTCGGAGGCCTGCATTTCTGGTGGCCGAAGATGACCGGCCGCATGTATCCGGAAGCCTGGGCCAAGCTGTCGGCGCTGCTCGTTTTTGTCGGCTTCAACCTCACATTTTTCCCCCAGTTCATTCTCGGCTACGTCGGAATGCCGCGCCGTTACTGGCAGTATCCGCCGGAGTTCCAGGCGCTAAACGTGCTTTCGACCGCCGGCGCCAGCATACTCGCCGTCGGCTATCTGCTGCCCATGATCTACTTCGTCTGGTCGCTGCGCTACGGGGCGATCGCCGACCCGAATCCCTGGGCCGCCGCCGGCCTGGAGTGGAAAACCACGTCGCCGCCGCCCACATTTAATTTTGACGAGACGCCGGTGGTGACCTGGGAAGCCTATAACTACGATGAGATCCCACCCTGGGAGCGGAGGGTTCCCGTTGCACGATAGTCAAGCCACGACTGTGGAACACGAAGCCCACAATCCGGCGCTGCTCCACCACTTCGCCGACGCTCAGCAGCAGAAGAACGCAGCCTCGCTGGGCATGTGGCTTTTCCTGGTCACGGAGATCATGTTCTTCGGCGGCATGTTCTGCGCTTACCTCGTCTACCGCCTCGCCCACTTCAACGCCTTCGCGGCGGGTAGCCAGCAGCTCAGTATCAAGATGGGAGCATTTAATACCGCCGTCCTGATCGTCAGTTCGGTTACGGTTGTATTGGCGGTAAAGGCGGCAGAGGCGGGCAAGCGCAAGGTGCTGGTTGGCTATCTCGTCATTACCGTGTTGCTCGGTATGACCTTCCTCGTGGTCAAGGGTTTCGAGTACGCCGAGAAATTCGAGAAGCACCACGTACCCGGTCCAACATTCAACTTCACGGATACGTTCGATGACAATGGCAAGCAAATCCCAGTCAACCCGAAGGAGGCGGAGCTTTTTTTCTCCCTCTATTTCGCGATGACCGGCATGCATGCCCTGCACATGATCATTGGCTGCGGACTTTTTAGTGTGCTGGCTGTCCTCGCATGGAGGGGACATTACACGCCCGGCTACTTTACGCCCATAGAAAACGCCGGCTTGTACTGGCACCTGGTCGATATCATCTGGATTTATCTGTTCCCATTGTTGTATTTGATAAGCCGGCACTCGTGACGGTGGGCTTTAACTGAGAACCGACAGCTGAGAACTGAGAACTTTTTTATGGTAGAGCGCGAACATAACGTAGATCCCGACCTGGTAGTCGAACACGAACATACTACCCACTCGCAAGGATTTTACCTGGCCATTGGCATCTGTCTGCTCATCCTGACGGCAACCACGGTTGGTGCCGCCTTCGTGAACCTCGGCCCCTTCAATCCTGTTATTGCGCTACTTATTGCGACCATTAAAGCCACGCTCGTCGTCCTGTTCTTCATGCACGTCAAAGGCGCGAGCGAAAAGCTGACTGGCGCCGTAGTCGTTTCCGGCTTCTTCTTTCTTGCGATTCTGATCTCGCTATCGTTGGCCGACTATCTAACTAGATCCTGGCGCTAGTACGCGGCAGATCCGTTTATGGCTATCGTCAGATTGAAGATTGACGTTTCTGGCACGGTGGGAGATGAAGCCTGGCGCGAACTGAAGCAGTTTGACCAGATCCAGAGCGCCGATTTCGGTCCCCAGTTCGGCAGTGGCGGGCGTTGCAATCATCCGTTTAACGAGCCCCACCGCAAAGGGGAATGGATCGGCGCTGAGATCCGTCTCCAGACGCCGCTTCTGGCGCAATACGCCGTCTCCCACTATCTGGAGCAGAACCGCGTGCTCGATGCAGATGTGGTGGAGTAACGCGGACCCACCGACCTCTCCCGACCAAAGACCCGAAGCCCCCTTTCTGTTATATTTCCGTGATCGCATGCCTGTTCTTCCTGACGCAGGGCCGCAATCTTCGTCTGATGCAAGCGAGCCTCCGAGTCCTCCAGCCAAGCCCCGCCCTCGCATGTCCACGGGCAACCGCCTCCTTTTCTTCCTGACCGCGTGGCTGATTGTGCTCATGCCGGTCCTGTTCTGGTGGAACACCTGGTTCGGCCGCCAGCTTTCCGACCAACAACTGGCCGAGTATCTGCAAGACGAGAAGCATCCGCGGCACATTCAGCACGCGTTGGTGCAGATCGGCGAGCGCATGAGCCGCCACGACGCGAGCGTCACACGCTGGTATCCCGATGCTATCCGCCTGGCCTCAAATCCTGTGGAAGAGGTGCGCAACACCGATGCCTGGGTGATGGGGCAGGACACATCCGGCGCGGGCTTGCATGAAGCTCTGCTGAGAATGCTCGCCGATCCTTCTCTCACGGTACGGGGCAACGCCGCGCTTTCGCTGGTCCGCTTCGGAGACGCAACCGGACGGCCCCAGATCGTTGAACTTCTGCAGCCGGCGAAGGTGTTTGCGCTTGATGCGGGACAGCTAACGGACACCAGCACTATCGGCACCAGCATCCACCAGGGTGGAGTCGTAGCTAAGCTTCAAGTTAGCGGGAATCAGGTTAGCGGAAACGTCGACGCGAAGCAGACGACTGAAATTCGTTCTCCAATCACCGGTCGTCTGCGCACACTCTCGGCTCAGGTTGGGCAGCAAGTCAAGCAGGGAGACCTGATCGCGACCATCGACCCGTCCACCGAGCAGGTCTGGGAAGCGTTGCGCGCACTCTACTTCATCGGCCAGCCAGAGGACATTGCCGCGATTCTTCCCTATGAACGAGAGTTGCCCGACATCCCCGATCACGTGCGGCAACAAGCGTTGGAAACAGAGACAGCGATACGTCAGAGGATGAAATAAGGAGTTGGTCAGCGATAAGCGGTAAGTAGCTGGTGTTCAGTGAAAGTCGTGCTCGCTAAGAGCCAAAAGCTAAGAGCTTATAGCGCTCTCAAATCGGCATCACGCCGACTTCTTTTTCCACTTCGACCGTGTCTACCATCACGATCGCGTCCCACGGACAGCCGTCGAGGAAACATCCATCTGGACCCTTGCTGAGACACTTCTTGCACCCGATACAAAGGATCGGGTCGATCTGGATCCGGCCAAACGGAGTGCAGTCTTCGTCGGGAACCCAGAACATGCAGTCTTCCACCGGGCAATATTCCACGCAGGCGGGCGAGCCAGCACAGCCCGTGCAGCACTCGGTAATGACCGCCAACTCCTTCGGTTTCTTCTTTCGTGGAGTCAAAAGGCCCTTCGATTTGGGCTCGAACTTGAGCTCGTCGGGCACCAAGCCAGCGGGTTTCGGGTCGGCCGCTTCAGCAGACATGGTCGCGAGTATACCGTATATGTTTGGGATTTTCATCTAAGCCAAAGCGGTAGTGCTCAGTTTGAATTTAAGTAACGGTTCGATGCGTACTGGATGATGACAACCGCTATTACAATCGAGAACGCGAGCGCGAGAAAATCGGCGTTCCAGACAATGGAGCTAGAAAACCACGCATCTGGCCAGCGACGACGAATGGCGATGGCACAGAGTTCCCCGGCTGGCTGCATCAACCAGCGAAAGAGTATGAGTGTTATGGGCACCACCGCTATCGGGCGCAAGATACGCACTACCCACTTTTTCACGACGCAACTCCCTTAGACCCTTTTCTTGTAAGGGCCGCGCTTCGCTCGTGCTGGCGCGTAGTTGTCGGCCATCATCACGATTTCCTCAAGACTCCAAACGTGGTCAGATAGGCCAGAGTATCGCACAGGCCGCGCCCAGCTGCGAAGGTTTTACCAAGCATTTGGTTTTCTCCGTGTCTCCGTGACTCCGTGGTGGAAAAACTGATTTAGAACAGCACCAAAGACCCCGCGGAGTCTCTGCGTTCTTTGCGGTCAAAGGCTTGGTCGTTTTTGGTATATTGGGTGTCGAAAATGTACGCACGGGGTTGGGTCACCATTGCTGGTGGGAGATTGCCGGGCGGAGGCACATCATGTCCGATGATAAGCGCGACATTCTTGAAGCTCTGAAGTTCGAACTCGCATTTCTAGAGCAGGGAGGCTATGGACGTTCGGTGCGTACTCCCAAGACGCCCACGAGCAGCTTCCAGGATTCTCTCACCTGCCTCAATTTCTCCGAGCCGACGATGCCGCATCCGTGCAACGAATGCTTCCTTACCGACTTCGTTCCCAAGAACGCGCAAGGCGAAGGCGTGCCGTGTCACCATATTCCCCTGAATCCAGAGGGGGAAACCGTCGACATGCTGCGCGACCATCAGCTAAAGTTGGAGGAGGCGTTAGGAAATTGGCTGCGCGCGACCATCCGCCGCCTGGAGCGGGAGCGCGCGGCGGCAGCAAAGCAAGAGGCAAGCCTATGATGCTGGTGCTTTCCGTTGTACTGGCGATCGTCCCACTGCTAGGAGTCGCATGGATCGTTCTGCATGGAGGTGTCAGTACTGTCGACGGCCTCTTCATGAGCCTGATTCTTCTGCCGCTTTCCGGCATTCTAGTTCTGAATGCCTTTCTGGATCTTCGGGGGCGCTCAAAAGCAAAGCCCGCAGCAAGTCCTTTGGCGACTGGCAAAACCACCACTGCCGGCATGGAGACTCCTCCTCCGCAGCTTCCCCATCACAAGGTCAAGATCAAGAAGGCCGGGCAGCGCGCCTGCAACGAGAAAAACGAGAAGGGCAAGTTTTGCGGTGGCCATCTAAAGCGCTGGTTTTATAGCGTCGATTTGATCGAGCAAGATTGCGGGGATGCCGAAAAGGCCTGGGGAGCGGATGCCGAGGTCTACCGCTGCGAGCATTGCAAAACTTTGTATTTGCCGCACCCCGAGGAATCCGTGGTGAATGTGGCTGGGCAAGGGCAGATTTCGGTGTTTGGCCTGACTGTACCGCCGAAGGAAAGCTGACCAGCCTTAGATCGTTTTTTTTACTCTTGCCTTCGGAACCCGGAACCCGGAACGACCGGAGGCCCTATCGGTTGCTCCAAGCGAGAGCTTCACGCCTTCCGCGCGACAATCATCCCCAGAACTATCGGCAGATAGAGAACGGAAGCATGCAAGACGCGGCTGGCCAAGACTATCGAATTTGATCTCGCCAACTTGGTTACGTGATAGAGCAAGAAGACGCCTGCCAGGAACATGCCACTCAGATAAATCGGGCCTCCACGATCGACCAGCGGCAGCATGGTGGTAACTATCAGGATGACAGTAAAGGCAATCATCTCGGCCCGGGTGAAGCGGGAATCGAGATCAAACCGGGGCAGCATCTTATAGCCTGCCTGGGTGTAGTCGTCACGGTACATTAAGGCAATCGCCAGGAAATGCGGGAACTGCCAGAGAAAGAGAATGGCGAAGAGAAACCAGGCGTGCGGTTCGATTTTTGCCGAGGCACCCGCCCAGCCGATCAGCGCGGGCATGGCACCCGGAAACGCGCCGAGCAGCGTGCACAGCGGCGTCTTCCGCTTCAGCGGAGTATAGATAAGCAAATAAGAAAGCAGCGTGGAGACAGCAACGAAAGCTGCCAGCCGGTTCACGGCAACCGCAAGATACAGCCCTCCGGCGATGCTCAGCAGAATCCCAAACAGGAAGGCCTCGCGAGCATTGAGCCTGCCCGAAGGCAGCGGGCGGTTGGCAGTGCGCCGCATCTTACCGTCCCATACCCGCTCCATCCACTGATTGAGGGTTGCGGTGCCGCTCGCGACCAGGAGCGTGCCCACGAGTGTGTTGATGAGGCCGACGATCCTGAAAGGTCCACGAGAGCCGAGATAATAACCCGCCGACGTGGTCATCAGAATCAGCAGGTTCACTTCCGGCTTCGTCGGGGTGTAGTAATCCCTAAGTTTGGACGAGAAGCGATCCGTCGGGCTGGGCTGTGTCGTTCCGTGCATGGCTGCCATGCTCTCCTGCTCGCGTCACTGCGCCTTGAAAGTGAAGTTGACACTTTTGGTTTCGTTGCCGGTGATGGTGACGTCGGCAGTCTGCGTGCCATACTCCTCATGCCAGGCCGTGATGGTGTACTTGCCGGGAGGCAGGTTGGGCAGCTTGAAGTCCCCGGCACCTTTGCTTACGTCGTAGTGCGACGTCTTCAGCACCGCGAAGTAGCCGTGCATCCAGGGATGGACGTTACACTTCACCGGGATAAATTCCTCTCGGGCATATTTTTCGGTAATCGGCGCCGCACCGGGCGCCTGCGAACTATTTGACTCGCGGTTATTTTTGGGCTGCGGATGAATGTTGTGCGTAGCCTGGTCATCGTTGGTGATCTTGAGTTCCTGGTTGGTGTGCATGACCAGAACGTGCGGGATATACTGGCAGCCTTTTTGCTCGAAGGTGACCGCCTGCGCTGGAACCTGACCTTCATCGTTGGCCCCAGCCGAAACGTACACCACCACGTTTTCCAACGCATTGTTTGGCCCAGTCACGACCGATTCAAAAGTTACGGGTTTGGCATGCTGCTTCGCGCAATACGGTTCTTTGCCCATATCGATGGGCTTTTGTCTTTCGGGCGTGCCGGTGTAGGTCACCTTGCCGCTAACCGTTCCGGCGAACATGAGTGACGAACAGACGAATAGCGTCAAGAGAACTAGCAGCATTCGCTGAGTGCGCATTCCAGTACTTCCTCCTCGGGTTTTGGTATTCATTGTTGGCCTCGACCGGGCGACCTATTATAGCCGCGGCGGCTGCGTGCTTTGTAAATTCCGTGAACAGACATTTAGAAGTTCGGCAGTCCTAGTGCGTTGACTCTAATCTAACGATGTGACGTGTGAACCGCAACGTGAACAGGCATAGCAAGAAGTTTAGGATGGTGGCCATCACCACGACTCCCGCGAATGCACCCACCAGAGCGAAAGGAGATCCCAGAAGCAGTTCAGCATAGCCCCCTGACATCTCGGAAAACAGGAACGCCATGCCGAACGACACTGGAGCGAGCACCGCAAATGCAATTGCCACAACTCGCGCCTCACGTCTTGTGCAGTATGCTTGAAGTTTTCGAAACATCCACCACGCTGCAATCCCGGCTGGGAGGAACGCCACTGGGGCCGCTAAAATCTCCTTCTCGCCGTTGGTCAACACAATCCGCGACCCCAACACAATCTTAGCCCCCAGAAATCCAAGAACTGGCACAAAGTAACCCAAGGTAGTCATTAGGGCTGCTTTTCCGACAACGATAAACAACCAGAGTTTGTCACGCATTGTTATTGCACTGCGCCCTGGTCCGAAGAACGCAGGCCCACTCAACCCATTATCATATCCAAGCCACCTTTACCGCGAGCCGCCGGTGCCAGTCGCTCGGTGCGGTTCCGCTGAACTGGCGCCCTGCTTGACACTGTGCGACGGCTGCGTCGAGGCCTGCGGGCGGCCCGTAGCCGCGCCCGCCCGCCTTAGTTCCTCGGGCGTGAGCTGGAACATGTAATCCACCAGCAGCTTGGTGTGGTCCTTATCGTAGCCTTGGAACGATGGCGGAGTCGGACCGGCGAAGACCCAACGATTATTCTCGCGCCGGAAAAGGTCCGACGGCATGGACGTGCCCGGGCTAATCGCTTGCGGATCGATGATCCAGCGTTCCACCCAATCCGGCTTCAGTCGCCCGCGCACCAGGAGGAGATTGGGAGCGACAGCCTCCTTATCGTGCTGCGGATCGCCGGTGGCATGACACTTCAGGCAGGGGGCTGCCGTACTGCTGAACAAGCTGCGCGCCATGTCGGTTTCCTTCGCCGTCAGCGTAGGAAGCTGCTCCGGTATGTACGGAAATGGCTGCCGCGAAAGCGCCTGGAAGAAGCGTACCAACTTGCCCAGTTCATTCTCGGAAAAGGAGAAAGTGGGCATGTGCACTTGCAGGTAGCTCCGTATGCCGTTGCGATTCGTGTCCGTGTCGCTCAGCGCCGGGTTGTTGAGGAAGCGTAGGAGCCACTGGGGCTCGACTCTGGCCCCTTCGGTCAGGAGCTTGGGAGGCAGCATTTCCTGAGCATCCTGGTAGCGTTTCATCCCCATCAACACAGTCTGCTGGCCGGGGGTGAACTGATGGCAGCCCATGCAGTTGTACTTCCTGACGACCCACCAGCCTTCCTGAATGTCGCGGCGATAGTCTTCCGGCCGGTACTGATAATCAGCGGGCAGAGCACTCTCCTGGCTGCCCATCAGGAAGGTTGTAATGTCTCGCACTTGTTCCTTGGTCAAGTGCAGGTTGGGCATCCTCAGCTTTTCTTCTTCGCTCTTGATCTTGCCTTGATCGAAGACATTGGGCTCTGCCAATTTATGCTCGAAGAAGCCCTTGTGTTCATACCAGGGACCTTGCGCGGGACCGTCCGGCAATCGTGCCAGGTCTTCCGGGTTGGTAATCGGTTCTGCATTCTTGCCGCCACGCTGCGCGCGCTCGGTGAAGAGGGCGAAGTCGAGACGCTCAAGCGGCTTGCTGCCCTCGAAAGTCAACTCGGTTCCGACGCGGCCTTCATCCTCCAAGCCGGCAATCTCATGGCAACCCATGCAGCCGAAGTGACGAATCCACTTTTTGCCTTGATCCTTCAGGCTGGGGTCGTCCATGAAGGAGGCATCGGCGTAAGCGCTGGGCTCCTGCTTCTTCTGCGCAATCAAAAATGTTGCGATGTCTTGCGCGTCCTCGATGCTGAGCCGCAGGCTCGGCATCACTGTCATATTTTGCACCTGCAGTTCGTGGCCATCGTTCGGGCATTTGCTGTGTTGCAGGTCGAAGACAAAGGGTAGCCCCTTCTTCGCATAATCTTCGGGGCCAATGTCTTTCTTTTCGTAGGGACAATAGGGACGGGTGCGCTCGCGCGCGTTATGCACCCAGCGCACGAGATAGTCATAGTTGGCTTTTTCCCCGACCCGGGTGAGATTGGCCGCAAACGTTCCGCCCTGCATCTGGTCGCCTTCACCGATCGAATGGCAGGCCAGACAGCCGCGCGTCTCGAAGAGCTCCTTGCCGTGCGCGGCGTCGCCCAGTTTGTGCTTGGGCTGCGGGTCAGTCAGCGCCGACTGCCACAGATAGGCAGAGATGGCCTTGATCTGGTCGTCATTGAGGCGGAAGTTCGGCATCCGAGTAGTGGGCCGGAAATCGGTCGGTTTCTTCAGCCAGACAGGAATCCAGTTCTTGTTAAGCTTGAGCCGGACGTCCTTCAGATTGGGTCCGACCTTTTTGACGTCCTGCAACAGGCTTTTCGTCTGCCGGTCGAGTTGGGCGATGCGGCCGTCAGCCTTGCTGTTGGCAACCTTCAGTGCCTCGGCTTCATCGTTCAGCTTTACAGCTTCTTCGTTCGTTTCTGCCGCATCAGCTTGCTTCATCAAGTAGGCTGCCTGCTTGATGTTCTGGATCTTCTCTTGCTCCAGTTGCTTGATCTCCTGGTTCACCGAGTTCAGCTCTTCCGGTTCTTTGTCGTACCCTTCATAGCGATGGCAACCGATGCAGCCGCGCTGGCGAAACAAATCCTTGCCCGCGCTGATCGTCGCGCCCACGTCGTTGCTCATCAACACCATGTCCGCGGCGTGGCAGGTCTGACAGCCAGCCTCCGCGTTTTCGTTGGGGAACAGCGGCCACAACCAATGCTCATAATTTCCATGAGCCTTCTCTACCCCGGTGGTGGCCCGGCCATTGCCCTGGTGGCAGGGAGAGCAGCCGAACTTGTCCGG
The DNA here is from genome assembly GCA_963785265.1 of uncultured Acidobacteriaceae bacterium. Classification (GTDB taxonomy): domain Bacteria; phylum Acidobacteriota; class Terriglobia; order Terriglobales; family Acidobacteriaceae; genus Acidiflorens. Next base: position 52,042 of record CAWAUN010000005.1, read on the forward strand.
GTCGTGCGTCTTCAGTAAACCGGGTTCAGGATGGCTGATGAAAGCGCGCGCATACTCGTCGGGCTTCTTGCCCGGAGCAGCCATGGCAGCCGCCGTCAGCACGAGCGGCTCGCGGATTCCCATGTGGCAGGATTCGCAGCGGTCCACGATGTTGGCCTCCGCCACGTTAATCTGCACGATCTTTGGGCTCCACTCCGCGGTCTTCCTCTTCAGACCGTCGATTTGTGTCGGTGTGAGCTCAACCATCTGCCGGTTAATGTACGCGGACACCTTGGTGCTGGCTTCGGTCACCGGCTTCAGCACTTCGCCCAGTTCCGCGCTTACTTTGGTGCGTTCGTCTCTCAGCTGGTTGTATTTTTCTACCAGTTGGGCGAAATCGTATTTCTCCTGGTGACTGTCAGGATATTCGACAGACCAGGTTTCCTTTTTATAGTCTTCGAGTTTTTTCCGCTTGCTTTCCTTGCCCGACTCACTCGTCTCAGTTTCGATCTGGTAGGTAACAGCATTCACATAAGCGCGTTTGTCGACGAAGACGTGCTGCACCGCCAGAATCTTTGCGTTCAAATCAAGAATCTGTTTCTGGAGCTCATCCCGGCGGGATTTGGCAGCTTGATAAGTCTGCTCGTAAGCCTGTTCGATTTGTTGGTACTCGGCACCTTGCTCGACGTTCTTTTCGGACTCCTCGGACTTTGACTCAGCCGTCTTCAGGAAGGCGCTGTAGCGCTGCTTCCACTCTTGCTGAAATTCTTTCCATGGACGTTGGCCGTAGTCTTCGTCCCACAGCGCCCAGAAGAGCGTGGCCATAAGAATGACCATGGACACAACGTAATACAGCGCGAACGACTTGGTGACAATCGGGTCCTGCCTGCCGTTTGGTTGTTCGGGCACCCACCCTCCAATTAGTCGACTAACGACGACTTACACGTTGAACCAAGGCGTAATCCACACGTACTTGATGTTGAACATGAGCCGTAACCCCATCTTCAGCGGCAGGGCCACCATGGTGAGCAGGAAGAACACCATGATGGAGTACTGCAACAGGCTCATGCGCTGATAATCCTTCGGGTTGTAACGCCGGAAAAGCGCATGGATGATGAACCCGCCGACGGCGTAATAACCTCCGACCACGATCGCGCCGAAAATGGCTTTGGCTAAGTTGGAGGTAATCCCGAAAAGATCGGGCAGATCGCGGTTCACCTCATAAATCAGCCGGCTGTGGTCCCAGGTTTGTCCCGGCCAGAACCACTGCCAACCCGGACCGCGGATAAACGTGCCGATGAGGATCATCGAAACCCAGAGAATGATGAAGCCAAAGAGAAACGAACCGATGGCAAACTTGCGCTGTCTCCACGTGTAATAGCCGTTACCCAGCGGATTGGTGTCGATGTAGGGAATCACCATCAGCCCGACGATGACCAGCGTCGGCATCACTACGCCGGCAATCCAGGGGTCAAAGTACACCAGCATCTCCTGCAACCCGAGGAAGTACCAGGGTGCCTTCGCCGGATTCATGGTCAGGTTGGGATTCGACGGTTCTTCCAGCGGGGCGTTCAAAGTAACCGACCAGATCATCAACACGATGGTGACGATGATGGCAGCCAGGAACTCAATGCGCAGCAGGAACGGCCACACATGCACTTCTTTCTGCCATCCTGGCTGGAACGGCCAAGCCTTGCGATAACGAGTCTTCGCCATCGCGGGATTGGTTTCCAGTTCCCCAATCAGGTCGTCATTGGCTTTCGCCTGCTTCCATGCCAGATAACAATAAAACGCCAGCAGCGGAATCAGAGCCACGATGGGTACGTTGTCGGGCGCGGAACAGATTTCCCAAAGTTGTCGCCAATCCATAAGTACTCCAGACCAAAGTGCTCCAGACCACGCCTTCAGGCGTGCCTTGCGCCACGCTGCACTTTATCTTCCGACGAGAGCACGACCGACGCCGGGCCGGAGATGCCGCCATCCTTCCGCACGCGCCAGAAGTGAACAATCATCAGTACGGAAGCCACGATCGGAATTCCGATGCAGTGCCAGATGTAGGAACGCAGCAAAGCATTCGCATCCACGATGGAGCCACCCAGCAGGCCAAAGCGCACGTCGTTGTACGGCGTCATCCCCAGCATCTTGCCGAACGGCCCTTCGTTTCCCAGCAGCGGCGTGGCGCGAGCCATGTTGGTGCCGACTGTGACTGCCCAGAACCCCAGTTGATCGTCCGGCAGCAGGTAACCGGTGAAAGAAAGCAGTAACGTGAGCACCAGCAGCAACACGCCGATGTTCCAATTGAACTGACGCGGCTGTTTATAAGAGCCAGTCAGGAACACGCGAAACATGTGCAACCACACCGTAATCACCATGAGGTGGGCAGCCCAGCGGTGCATGTTGCGCAGGATCTTGCCGAAGGGCACATCGTGCTCCAGATAGAGCACGTCGCGAAACGCCTGAAGTTTGGTCGGGTGGTAGTAAAACATCAGCAACACGCCGGTCAGAGTGAGCACGATGAATAGATAAAACGTGATTCCACCCATGCCCCAGGTGTAGCTGTAACGCACGGCGTCGCGATTGATCTTCGCTGGATGGAGATGCAGGAAGACGTTGGAGAGCACGCCCAGAGCCCGGTTGCGCGGCGTGTCATCGTGTTTGTGGCGGAAGATCGAGGTGTAGACCTCGGTCTTGGTTGGTTTCTTGAGCCCCTCGACCTGTTCCTTGGCTTTCGCGGGCAGGTCCGTCCTTAAGGATTTAACGTCTTCTTGCAGGCCTGACTTCAATCGTTCGATTAGGCCAACTTCTTTGCCGTTCTTTCCGTTCCCATTCTCTTCAGGCATCATTCCCTCTGATCAGGACTCACAGCGCTCCAACTACACGGGCAAGTAAGATCCGTCGTCGTTGAACTGGCTTGGCTGCCCTTTCGGCCATTGGTAGAGATGCGACACATCGACCAGGATCTGGCCGTCCGGAGATATTTGGAGGTGGGCCCGATCCATGGGACGCGGTGCCGGACCCTCAAAGTTGACCCCTTCGCTGTCGTAGCCACTGCCGTGGCACGGACACTTAAATTTGTTCTCGCTGGATTTCCAGTCGGGCGTACAGCCCAGATGCGTGCATTTCGCGTAAATCACGAACAAGCGATCGGGTGTGCGGTCCACCCAGATGCGGTACTTTTGTTGAAACTTCGTGTCCACTCCCAGGCCGTAATCCTCGGGATAGCCGATTTTGAAGCTGGTCGCGGGCTCGAATAGAGTTCGCGGCAGGAAGAAGCGGAAGAAGGCAATGAACCAGGCGGTGAGGAAAGCAGCTACGGTACTCCACACCAATCGCCGGCGTTGCTGATTGACCGCATTGTCTTCCGGACCGACAGAGGCTACTCCTCCGGTAGCCGCCGCTTTGGAAGTCCCCACTGCCGGTGTGCCGACATATTTGGTCGCTTCGCCGCTGCGTGCTACAGAAGCAGCCGCGGAAGCAGTTACGGTTGCTGCCGCGGGTCGAGGAACAGAGGCTGCCGTTGTCGCCGCGGGAGTGGCCGCCGCCGCAGGAGCTATCGGAGCGGCCGCCGCAGGAGTGAGCGGTTCGCCGAGCAGGGCAGTGATTTCGGCATCGTTCAGTGCCGGTATACCTTTGCGACCGCGATGTGCCTGTTCCGCTGCGATCGCGGATTTACTCCACTTCTTCCCGGCCGCAACTTGTTTTGCGACTTCCTCGCTGATCTCACCACTGGGTGCGCTCGTGGCCGCGGCCGAAGCTGAGGATGCCGGTGCCGCGGGAGGAGCAGGTGCGGCGGCGGGAGCAGGTGGCGCCGGAGTTGGTGAGGAATCCGTTGCGGCTGGCGTTATGGCCGCGCCGCCGCTCTCCCACGGCATGGGCAGGCCAGCTTTCAACGCTTCAATATCTGCATCAGTGAGTAGCGGAAGACCTTCGCGTTTTCGGCAGGCCTGCTCCATCGCTATGAGCGAGTTGCTGAGCTGCTTTCTCGGCAAAGGCGGAAGATGCCCAAGAACGCCATTCCCGACGCTCTTGGTTGAGTCGTCAGCCATCTGCACTTGCCCCCTGGTGTTGGACCCCAAACTCAGGCACAGACTTTAAGACTTGGGGGTCGCCCCACTTGCGACGGGAAGAGTATAGCCGATGTTGTCAACTTCAATCCATCGATTGCATGATCTGTTTCATCGCGATGAGATTTTTTCACAATATTCGACATCCAAGCGGACAAGGCCAGTGCATTATTTTTTTTGGTGTGCGCTTATTTGTCGTGACGAAAAGAGTTCTGTACTCAAAAACTTGGATAGAGCATTGCATACTGGCGGAGGTCGGTGTATGTTATCGGTCGGTCGGGGAAGTCAAAACTGTGAGGGCGTGGGGAAGCCTCCGGTAAACAAACGGAAGAAGTGACGGCTGCTGCTGGCCAGCCAGAGACCGCCGATTTCACCTTATAGGGCGAAGTGGAGAACGAGAACAAGGAAATTCCGGTTTAGGCCATGGCAACTCTGAGTCCTCCGGTAACGGTGCGCGTGCCCCAAACGGGTAAGGATGGAGGTAGCTCTCGTTCCCCCGTTTATGGTGGTGGCGGTGGGCGCGGAGATGGGTCTCCCGACTATGTGTCGCGTCTGCGGCGCGCCCGACTTGGACTGGTCGTGGCCATTGCTCCCATCGTAATGCTGTTTGTTGCCTTCACCAGCGCCTATATCGTGCGTCAGGGCCTGCCAACTCTGGACCAGAAAACCAATACCTATGTTCGTGATTGGACTCCAGTCAACCTGCCGATTGCGCTGCTCCTGGTAAACACCGGACTGCTCTTGCTCAGCAGTATTGCAGCGGAAATGGCCCGACGGCAGATCACTGGTCAGGCTGCATTAGATCCAGCCAGCTCCATTCCTGACGTCGCTGTCGACCCGCGAAACGGCCTTCCCTGGCTCGGAATTACGATCGTGCTTGGTGCCGGCTTTCTGACCGGCCAGTGGATCGCCTGGCGCGTGCTGGCCGAACGCGGCTTTTACCTGGCGACCAGCGCCAGCAGTTCGTTTGTGTATTTGCTCACCGCTACTCACGCCATCCACCTCTTGGGCGGCGTGCTGGTGTTACTCTACGCCGCAACCGGTTCCTTGCTCCATAAACCGGTTGCAGCGCGGCGCATCGTGGTGGATGTGACCGCCTGGTATTGGCATTTCATGTTTCTGTTGTGGGTCTACATTTTTGCTCTGATGTGGTTTGTTCGGTAGCAGCTAAGCCGGTTCCGCGGGGGATGGTAACCATGGGCAAAGCGTTCGCCGTCGTGCTGACGATCATCACCACTGTCTCTGTCGCAATCCTTGTTTCACGCCATTGGTGGTTTCCGGAAGTTGCCTCGGCGCATGGGGACGCAATGGACCATCAATTCGTGGAGACCTTCGTCGGCGCCGCCATTGGATTCATCCTCGCCCAGTTGTGTCTGGCTGCCTTTGCCTGGAAATACGGAGAGCGGAAGGGCGAAACTCGCCCGATCCGCATCTTTCCGGGCGGCGCGAAGTGGTTGATCGTGCTCGCCCTGGTTTACGTCGGGTCGGAGATTATCTTGCTGGAGTTTGTGGGGCAGAAGGTTTGGGCCGCCATGTACTTCACTCCGCCGGCGGCCGGTTCTCTCCAGGTTCAAGTGCTCGCCGGGCAGTTTGCCTTCTACTTTCGCTATCCCGGACCCGATGGCAAGTTCGGTCCCATCCACACCCTTAAGATTGACGAAACCAAAGGGAATTTTTTCGGCATTAGTTCATCCGACCCTGAATCCAAGGACGATATCGTGACCGTGGATTTAGGCGTTCCGGTGAACCAGCCTGTCCAACTGTTGCTGAACTCCAAAGACATGGGTCACGGGTTCTATGTTCCACAAATGCGCATTCAACAAGACATCGTTCCCGGGATGGAGATTCCTCTGCACTTCACGCCAACCAAAATAGGCAAGTACGAAATCGCCTGCAACCAGCTCTGTGGTCTCGGCCACAACACGATGCGGGCTTTCCTCGATGTGATGTCGGCGGAGGACTATCAGAAATGGATAGTCGAGCAAGCCAGCTTGCAGTAATGTTTTCTGGCGACAGCAGCCGCCAAGGCGCGCTGGCGCAGGGAAGGTAACTCACGATGGCCAACATGCCCATGGAAGCGCAGGTACACCACCACACGGCGCCAACCGGTTTCATCCGCAAGTACATCTTCAGCCTCGACCACAAGGTGATTGGCAAGCAGTACTATTTCCTCGCGATCGTTTCGGTGTTCGTGGGGATGGTCCTTTCGTGGCTGGTGCGGATTCACTTGGTCTGGCCCAACGTTCATATTTGGGGATTGGGTGCCTTTTCGCCCGCTGGAGCCCCCGGGGGAGTAATTTCACCGGAGTATTATCTGTCGCTGCTAACGATCCATGGCACCCTGATGGTCTTCTTTGTGCTGACCACGGCGCCCCAGGCGGGATTCGGCAACTATGCGCTGCCCATTCAGATTGGCGCCGAAGATATGGCGTTCCCCACCTTGAACATGCTTTCGTTCTGGGTGACGTTCTTAGCCCTGTGCGCGTTGATTGCCACCCTGTTCGTCCCCGACGGTCCTCCGATTTCGGGCTGGACCGCATATCCTCCGCTCAGCGCCGTGGGTAGCATTGCCGGGCCGGGGCAAGGAATGGGGCAGAATCTCTGGGCTGTCTCCATAGCGCTTTTTTGTGTAGGCTCTTTGCTCGGCGCGTTGAATTTCATTACCACTACGGTGGACTTGCGATGCAAGGGCATGACGCTCATGCGTATGCCCGTGACCTGCTGGGCCTGGCTCATTACTGCCATCCTCAGCTTGTTGAGCTTCGCCGTTCTATTTGCGGCGTGCGTTCTGCTGATCCTTGACCGTAATGCCGGCACCAGTTTCTTCCTGCCTTCTGGTTTGTTGGTCAACGGCCAGCTCCAGAACCACGCTGGTGGCTCACCATTGCTGTGGCAACACCTGTTCTGGTTCTTCGGGCATCCCGAGGTCTACATCGCGATCGTCCCCGGTTTCGGAGTGATCTCGCATGTGCTCTCGGTTTTCTCCCGCAAACCCGTTCTCGGCTACAAAGTAATTGTGATTTGCCTCTTGGCGATTGGGTTCCTGAGCTTCACCGTCTGGGGACATCACATGTTCCTCAGCGGGATGAGCCCCTATTCCGGCTTCCTGTTCTCGATCCCGACATTGATTATCACCATCCCCGCTACCATCGTCTCTTTGCTTTGGTTGGGTACAGTTTTTGGCGGTCGACTGCGCTTCACCACTTGCATGATGTTTGCCCTGGGTTTCGTCTCGGTCTTTGTAACCGGTGGTTTGGGTGGCATGTTCCTGGCGCAGCCCTCGCTTGACATCTTTCTCCACGGAACCTACTTCGTAGTCGGACATTTCCACATGGTGATGGGAGTGGCGGCGATCTTCGGCATGTTCGCCGGTACTTACTTCTGGTTCCCGAAGATGTTTGGCCGCATGATGAATGAACGGTTGGGCAAAATCCATTTCTGGATCACGTTTGTCGGCGTCTACTGCATCTTCATGCCGATGCACTTCATTGGCCTTGAAGGCATGCCTCGCCGCTACTCGAGTTTCCTCAACGAGGCTATGCAACCCCTCATGCCAGTGCACAAATTCATGACCATCGCCGCACTGATTACGGGTGCGTCCCAGTTCATCTTCCTTTTCAATCTTTTCTGGAGCATGTACAAAGGGACGAAGGCGCCTGACAACCCTTGGGAATCAACGACTCTGGAGTGGACCGTGCCATCGCCGCCACCGTTTGATAATTTCGGAGGCAAACATCCCGTGGTTTATCACGATGCTTATGAATACGGCGATGTACACAACGGGAAGGACTACGTGATGCAGACTGATCCCGCTGGTTAGCGGGCAAGCAGTTAGTTGAGACTGTGGCGGTACCGTGATCTGTAAATTCACGACGGAGCGAGCGCGAACATGTCTTCTTTGGACGGTCCAGTTTCAGCAGCGGTTCATGATGCCCACGATATCCCGAGTTGGGGAGGCGGGTCGCTGCCGTACGCCGTACCCTCGATAAAACTGGGAATGTGGTTATTTATCGTTTCCGATGCCATCACTTTCTCGGCCGTAATTTTTGCCTATGGGTATTTGCGGCTCGCATCCGCGGCTTGGCCACGACCGTTCGAGACGCCGAGTATCGCCAATGCGACCGTTATGACTTTCGTGTTGCTCTCCAGCAGCGTGGCGATGGTTCTCGCCGTCAGAGCCTCGAGCCTGGGCAAAGTGAGCGCCGCCGTAGGATGGCTGGTGGCGACCGCACTGGGCGGGGTGATTTTTGACATTCTGCATATTCGCGAGTGGCTGGGCCTGATCGGGGAGGGCGTCCGTCCTTTTCACAACCCCTGGGGCACGCCTATGTTCGGGGCCGCATTCTTTACCATGACTGGACTTCACATGCTTCACGTCACCATTGGTGTCGTGTACTTGCTGATCATCGCCGTCGGTTTTGGGCGCAGAAAGTTCTCAGCCGCGCAGGTCGAGGTGAGCGGCCTTTACTGGCACTTCGTCGATTTGGTATGGATGTTCATCTTTCCGCTCGTTTACTTGCTGTCGGCGAAAACCGCCTAGGATAGGAAAGGATCAATACATGGAGCACGCGGAAACTGCTGGAAACAAAATCATCTTCTCCGTGTGGTTTGGTTTGCTCGGGTTGACGGTTCTCGAAGTGATTCTCGCCTATCAGGAATTGCCCTTGCAGACCATGCTCACCGTCTTGATGTTCTTGTCTGTTATCAAAGCGGCATTGATTATTGCCTACTTCATGCACCTGCGGTATGAGCAGACAAGCCTCTTTGTGACGCTGATTCCGGCACTGGTCTTTGTACTGATTATGATGACGGTTATTTTCGCGGACAGTTCGCGACTCGCGCATATGCGATCGCTGGTTCAGTAAGAGTGATCAATAATGCCTGGAAAGCTTAAAACATCGCCTATCCGACGCGCATTTGTTCCGCTTATCGGCGCATGTCTGGTGGTATTGGCCGCGGCACATAATCTCTATGGCCAAAGTTGTGCCATGTGTTACACGACTGTCGCCGGCGGCGGCAAGGGCGTCATTCATGCTTTGCAGGGAGGAATCATCATTTTGCTGATTCCCCCGGTGCTGCTCTTTTCAGGGCTCACGATCCTGCTGTTCCGGTGGAGAACATCCGCTTCCCCACCGTTGACTCTCGCCGCGGATGCGACCACATTCGCGCCTTCCGGGGATTCTGCGGGATGACGCGCACATCGCGGCGTTTGGGTGTAGTTCTGTTTCAGCTGGGTGGACCAGAAACGCTGGAAGAGATCGAACCTTTTCTTTATAACCTGTTCTGCGATCCCGATATTATTGACTTCCCCTTTGCCCGCATCGGGCGCAGGCCCCTGGCCAAATTGATTTCGACGACGCGGGCCCGCAAGGTGCAGCATCACTACGCGACGATTGGAGGAGGATCGCCCATTCGCCGCTTCACCGAACGTCAGGCTCATGCCCTCGAGTCGGAGCTCTCGAGCCTGGGAATCGATGCCCGCTGCTTTGTGGCCATGCGCTACTGGCACCCGTTCACGAGCGAGGCGATTCAGCAACTGCAAGCGGCGCAGTGCGACGAAGTGGTGTTACTGCCGCTGTATCCACAGTATTCGTCGACCACGACCGGCTCGAGCTTGAATGAGTGGCGCAGGCATTTTCACGACGACATGCCCGTATACTGCGTGGAGAATTTCTACCGGCACGAGGCCTATCTCGACGCCGTGATTGAAAAAGTCGACGAAGCGCTGGCGCGGTTCCCAGTGCCGGAGCGTGTGGAGATTGTCTTCAGCGCCCATAGCGTGCCCGTTTCGGTGATTGAGAAGGGCGATCCTTACCAGCAGCAGATTGAAGATACGGTGCAGCTCCTGTTGCACCGCGGCGGATGGAGCAACCGGCACCGGCTTTGCTATCAGAGCAAGGTGGGGGCAAGCAAGTGGCTGCAGCCTTCCCTGAACCGCACGCTGCACGATCTGGCCGCGGAACACGTCCGCGAGGTTTGCGTCGTGCCGGTGGCGTTCGTCTCCGATCACGTAGAGACGCTAGGTGAAATTGATCACCAGGCCCGGGAAGAAGTGCGCCGGCTGGGTGTCACGCAATTTGAAATGAGCGCCGGCCTTAACGATTCTCCGAAATTCATCCAAGCCTTGGGCCAGATCGTGTTGCAGTCCATGGGCGAGTCGGTTCATCGATTCATTCCGGCATTTCTCAGCCCGGATATCGCCCCGTAATGTACCCTTCCAACTCGCGGATGGTGTGGGCCTGATCGGAGACGATCCACTTGACGAGGTCGCCAAGCGACACCACAGCGACAGCCACGCCGTTCTCGACGACGGGAAGATGACGAAAACGGTGGGTGGTCATAATGGCCATGCATTCGTCCACCGTGTTTTGACGAGTCACGAAGACCACCGGACTGGTCATGATCTCCCGCACCAGCGTCTCCTTCGAGGAGTGTCCCTTGAGGATAACTTTGCGGGCGTAGTCGCGCTCCGACAGGATGCCGACCAACCTGCCCTCGGATATCACCAGCAATGCGCCGATGCTCTCCGCGGCCATCTTCTCAACCGCCTCGTACACGGACTGATTGGGCGTTACCGACAGGACCCGATTACCGCCTTTGTCCTTCAACAGCAAGTCAATTGTGTCAGTGATTTTCATGAGGCACCGGCGATCGTGTCTTTCACAACTCGATATCAACCGAAAGCTGCTTTTTACCGCCCGAAGTACTTCGCGTTCCGCTCAGTGTACTCCTTCCATTTTTCCGGCAGGTCGTCGAGCGCAAAGATAGCCGAGACCGGGCACACCGGCACGCAGGCGCCGCAGTCGATGCATTCCACGGGATCGATATACAACAGCTCTTCGGTTGCGTACTGGTCGGAGTCCTTCTTGGGGTGAATGCAATCCACCGGACAGGCGTCAACACAGGCGGTGTCTTTGGTGCCGATACAAGGCTCGGCGATTACGAAGGCCATCGGAATCATGCTCCTCGGCGCACGGAGTGACATTCTAGCAAGAACGCAGACTGTCGTACAGGCGGGGGCGCTGCGGCGTTAAGTTTATTTTTTGGGGTTTTGGATTTCCCCTGTGAACCTCTGTGTCCGCTGTGGTAAAGATTTTTTCACCACGGCAGCGCTGAGATCACAGTGGAAGATACGCCATAGACTCCGCAATCCGCTTGCGAACAGCGCCCGCATCCGCGAAGATGGTCTGTGCCTTATGTCGCAAACCGTCGCTCCACCCCCGCCGCGTTCCATGCAACTCGATGCCCCCGCGCTTGAGGCCTCCCTCCGCCGCCACCTCCGCGGAGAGGTCCGCTTCGACACCGGCAGCCGCGCCCTCTACGCCACCGACGGCTCCAACTACCGCCAGGTGCCAATCGGCGTAGTAATCCCTCGGGACAAAGAAGACGTTCTAGCCACGGTTGCGCTGTGCCGCGACCACCACGCTCCGTTGCTGGCACGCGGAGGAGGCACGTCGCTCGCCGGACAATGTTGCAACGCCGCCGTGATCCTCGATTTCTCGAAGTACATGGCGAGCATCCTAGAAATCGATCCCGAGAGGAGGATTGCGCGCGTCGAGCCCGGCGTCGTGCTCGATAATCTTCGTGCCGTCGCCGAGAAGCATCACCTCACCTTCGCTCCCGATCCCGCGACCCACGACCGCTGCACGCTCGGTGGCATGATTGGCAACAACTCTTGCGGCGTGCACTCGATCATGGCCGGCAAAACGGACGACAACATCGAGGCGCTCGAAGTCCTCACCTACGACGGCCAGCGCCTGCACGTTGGCGCCACCAGCGCCGAAGATTTTGATCTTTTCATTCGCGAAGGCGGACGCCGCGCCGAAATCTACACCGGCCTCAAGTCCCTCGCCGATCGCTATGGCGAGCAAGTCCGCCGCCAGTTCCCTAATATTCCGCGCCGCGTCTCTGGATACAACCTCAATCACCTGCTCCCCGAAAGCGGCTTCCACGTGGCGCGCTCTCTCGTCGGCTCCGAGGGTACTTGCGTCACGATTCTCGAAGCGACCTGCCGCCTCGTCGAAAGTCCTCCAGCGCGCGTGCTGCTCGTCATCGGATGGCCCGATGTCTACATCTGCGCTGATCACGTCCCCGAGATCATGGAGCATCGCCCCATCGGTCTAGAGGGTTTTGACGACATCATGGTCAATGCCAGCCGCCACAAAGGCGTGAACCTCGATGCCATCGCGCTGCTGCCCGAAGGCTGTGGCTGGCTGATGGTTGAATTCGGCGCCGACACCGCTGACGAGGCCGAAGCCCAGGCTCGCCACCTGATGGAAGTTCTCGACCGCTCCGCCGCTCCGCCCAACATGCAGCTCTTCACCAACGCCCGCTTGATGCGCCGGATATGGGATGTCCGCGAATCGAGCCTGGGCGTAACCGCGCACGTTCCCGGCGAGCCCCTGCGCTGGGAAGGGTTCGAGGATTCCGCCGTCGGTCCCGATAAACTCGGCGCCTATCTCCGCGACTTGCGCCGGCTGATGCAAGACCATCACTACGACGGTTCGTTCTATGGACACTTCGGCCACGCCTGCGTCCACACCCGCATGGACTACGATCTCGAATCGACCGAAGGCATCCGCAAGTTCCGCCTCTTCATGGAAGAGGCCGCCGACCTCGTGGTCCGCTACGGCGGCTCCATCTCGGGAGAGCACGGAGACGGCCAATCCCGCGGCGAACTTCTTCCCAAAATGTTTGGCCCCGAATTGATGCAGGCGTTCCGCGAGTTCAAGACGCTCTGGGATCCCGATTGGAAGATGAACCCCGGCAAGCTAATCAATCCTTATCGGCTCGACGAAAATCTTCGCCTCGGCGCAGGCTACGATCCCTGGCGGCCGGAGACGCATTTCAAATTTCCCGACGACCACGGCAGTCTGGCGGCGGCCACCATGCGGTGTGTAGGAGTCGGCAAATGCCGCCACGATTCCGGCGGAGTCATGTGTCCGAGCTACCGCGTGACGCGCGAGGAGGAACACTCCACCCGCGGACGCGCCCACTTGCTCTGGGAGATGACAAAAGGCGACGTCATCAAAGACGGCTGGCAAAGCGAAGCCGTAAAAGAATCGCTCGACCTCTGCCTGGCCTGCAAAGGCTGCAAAAGCGATTGCCCCGTAGGCGTCGATGTCGCCACCTACAAAGCGGAGTTTCTGTCGCATTACTACGAAACCAATCGGCGCCCGCTCAAGGCTATGGCGCTTTCGAAAATTGACCTGTGGCTAAGGGCCGCCTCGCATGTGCCGGGCCTGGTGAACCTGACGACGCAACTGCCCGGCCTGCGCGACCTGGCGAAGCTAGCCGCCGGAATCCCCACCCAGCGCCGCATTCCAGCCTTTGCCCCGCAAACATTCAAAGATTGGTGGGAGAAGCAATCCTCACGTAGGGACGGACGCATTCGTCCGTCCCAGGGAGAAGGAGCGCAGCTCCGAAAAGACAACTCCGTTCTTCTCTGGGCCGACACGTTCAACAACCACTTCCAACCGTCGACCGCCAAAGCCGCGGCCGAAGTGCTCGAAGCCGCAGGCTTCGACGTAAGCGTACCCCAAGCTCACCTCTGTTGCGGACGCCCGCTCTACGACGTTGGCATGCTCGATCGCGCCAAGGCTCTGCTCCTCCAGATCATGGACGAGCTACTCCCCGAAATCGAAGCGGCCACGCCCATAGTCGTCCTCGAACCAAGTTGCGCTACCGTCTTTCGCGATGAACTCAGCAACCTTTTCCCCAAAGACGAACGCGCGCAAGCACTGTCGAAGCAAGTCTTCTTGTTCAGTGAATTTCTCGAACAGCGCGCAAATAACGATGCTTTTCCGCTTCCGAAATTAGCGCGCCGGGCGCTGATCCACGGCCATTGTCATCACAAGGCCATCATGAAGATGACCGCAGAAGAAGCCGTTCTACAGCGCATGGGCATCAACTTCACCGCTCCCGCCCCCGGATGCTGCGGCATGGCCGGAGCCTTCGGCTTTGAAAAAGAGAAGTATGAAATTTCGAAAGCCATAGGAGAACTAGAACTTCTACCCGCCGTCCGCCAAGCCCCCACCGACTGGCTAATCGTAGCCGACGGTTTCAGTTGCCGCGAGCAGATCGCCCAGGAAACCGACCGCCACGCCCTGCATCTAGCCGAAGTGCTGCAGATGGCCCTGCGCGAAGCCACCGAGACCCCCGAAGGCTTTCCGATGTTCGATCCAGTGCCGCTGCACTATCCAGAAGACGCCTGGGTGCGTCCGCATCAAGCCGCGATCAACAAATCCATGAAGCGCACCGGACTAGCCGTAGCTGGAATAGCGACAGGAGCAGCATTGCTTTTAGCGCTAGCCAGAAAGCGCTAACCGCCCCGAACCACGTGGGGACGGACGCCCTCGCCCGTCCTGTCGAGCGAAGCTCGACAACGCCGCTTGCGCCACCACTGACACAGATTCTTCCCAATACGATTTGGCAATCGATTGATGAATAGACTTACACTCCGACTGCCCATCCGCCCCGCTTTTCTGTAACAATAGACAAAGACAGTAGGCTCTCATGGAAACCGCAAACCCAACCGTCTCAGCTCCAGCCCAATTCGCGGCTATTGCCCAGAACAAAACCTTGCAAGGGTCGGTGCTGGTGCTGATCCAGTTCGACGTGTGCGAAGAGATCAACCTCGACTCCCTGCGCGACATCTTCGGCGCTCGGCGGCAGGAGGCTAGCTTTAAGCATCCCGCTCCTGGATACGTCCGCTTTCAGCGTCCGCCAGTTGTTGAGCCGGTCGAGCCGCTGATTCTTGAGAGCGGCGAACGGTTGGATGTCCAGATCAAGTATTACGATTACGGTGTGCTCAGCGTCGTCTTCGAGCTGCCTTTTTCCGGCGATTGGGACACGCTCGTCCGCCTCGCCAGCCGCTGGGTTTGGGATACCGATTTCACCAGCTTCGCCCAGAAGATCGTCAAACAGAAAATCGAGCGCGCTCGGCCCGCGCTGGTGAAGCTTTACGATAGCTGGCTGCATGAAGACTATTTTGTCTTCCACGTGCGCGACATTGCCGGCAGTCCTTCCGCGGCCGAACTGCTCTCAGCCCAAGGTGGACGCATTGCCCAGATCGTGCGCGGCGAAAACATGCCGCTCTCCGACGGCGAGCAGCAGGAGATCATGCAGTCGAAGATTTCCTACTATCCGAATGACCTGGCCGTGATCAGCTGGAACGGCGCGTTCCTGTACGACTCTACGGCGGGCGCGGAGACCGTGATTCAACTGCTG
Source organism: uncultured Acidobacteriaceae bacterium (assembly GCA_963785265.1). Lineage (GTDB taxonomy): Bacteria > Acidobacteriota > Terriglobia > Terriglobales > Acidobacteriaceae > Acidiflorens. The sequence continues at coordinate 67,314 of CAWAUN010000005.1, forward strand.
GAATACGCCAACTCGCAGCTGCTCGAATTCCGCCACTACGACGAACTGCTGACCCGCGAACTCGCCAGCGTCTACGACTTCATGGACCACGGCTCTGGCATCTGGGCGCGCTGGCGCACCGCAAAACGCGCCAGCCGTTTGCATACCGTCCTGCTCGACGTGGACGAACTGACCGAGCGCGCCGACAACGCCATCAAGTTCCTGAGCGACATGTTCTCCGCGCGTCTTTACAAAGTTGCGGCGTCGAAGATCGGTGTGAGCGATTACAAAGACCTGGTCAACCAGAAAGTCCACACCGCCGAAGAACTCTACCGCTTCATGGTCGACCAATTCCACCAGAGCCGCGCGTTTGTGCTGGAGCTGATGGTGGTGATTATCCTGATCATCGATTTGATCTGGCTGTTTAAGGGATCGACTCCGATCTAGCTCTCAGCTGTCAGCTCTCAGTTCTCAGTAAAATCAGCCAAGTGTAGAGCGGGCGCCCTCGCCCGCTGCCTTTGACGTAGACTTTGCCTTTGATTTTGATCTTTGTCTAACCACCTAAGCAGGAAAGGAAAAAGCCCCCTCTCGTGGCCTCGCTCTTGTCAAGCTTGACTTTTTGATCCGGACGAAATTTGGGTCCGACGCCGGGAGAAAGCAAAAGCGCCCATCCCCGGAGTCCGAACCGTCAGCAAAACGGCGCTAAGAGAAAGAAGAATAAAGACTCTTGCTGCAAGTTCTTGTTCCCCAAAGACCTGGCGGGATCAAAATCAGCGTCAAAGGCAGCGGGCGAGGGCGCCCGCTCCACACAAACAAAAATGCCCGCGATTCTTGCGAATCTCGGGCACTTGTTGTTACTTAGAGATCGTTTTTTGAGACGATCCGGTGGCGTTACCTAGACGGCGGTAACGTTCTCCGCTTGCCAGCCCTTGGGGCCCTTGGTCACGTCGAACTGCACGGTTTGGCCTTCTTGCAGGCTCTTGAAGCCGCCAGCTTGAATCGCGGAGAAATGCACGAAAACGTCTTCGCCATTTTGACGGCTGATGAAGCCGTAGCCCTTGGCGTCGTTAAACCACTTCACTGTTCCTTGTTCTGCCATTGATGTTCCTATTCTTGTTTCTTGATTGAAATATGCTGAAGGTGATTCGCCGCTGGAGAGGGGGTGACGCTGGTTGGCGGTACCATCCTGCAACTGCTTGTGAGTCAAACTTAGCAAGAACAGTGTAACACAATCTGCCAGGAAAAGGCTATAAGTTGCTTATGATCGCTTTTCTTACCCTCGAACTCCGCATCGAAGCGGCCCATTCGCTGAAAGACAAGCGGCAGGTTACGCGCAGCCTGAAGGACCGTTTGCGGGCTTCATTTAATGTTGGGGTCGCCGAGCTTGACCCTAGCATGCTTTGGAATCAGGCGACTATCGGAGTGGTCAGCGTGTCGCACTCGCGGGATTATCTTGATGGGCTGATGAAGAATGTGGAGCGGGCTGCGGCTCGTATTGCCAACAATGCGGGGGCGGAGGTTTCCGACTCATTTGTTGAGTTTTTGTGAGTGTGGAGCGAAATCGCCGCCAGTAACAAGGTCAGGAAGGACCATCAATACGCTTGCCCGTGACCTCATAGCCGCCACCTGGCCAAGCCCACGCTCCGGTGTACGACCGCCCATCGTCGCTAAAAGTACCGACGAAGCGATTGTCAGAATTCTTTTTCATGAACCAGATTGTTAGCTCTTTACCACGCAGTTCGTACACGTAATCGAGTGTCAGCCCGTCCAGCAAGCTATAAAAACGCGTCCACACGTCTTCGGACGGTTGCTCGCCCACGCGATGCAGCTTCCCAATCACCTCGATTCCCTTGATCTGCCGACCGAAAACCTTCAGGTCGACGTGTTGGAAGAGGAACCGTCCACCTTCCATCCACTCGTAGCGAATTATGCCCTCGGCACCACCGCTCAATTTCCACGTACCTACGAGGGCATCACCGATACCTTTGAGGGCGGCAGATGTGCCGGCATCGCGCGGGTTCGTCTTGCTCATACGCGTCTTGCTCATACGTTAGACAAGTCCTTTCATCGGGGACTCGGGCCGAGACTTCTCTCGATTGTTGGGACGCCCCCAGAAGTGTGGATTTTACAACGGCAAATCACGGCGGGTCAGTAACCTTTTCTGATATTCTTACTGGTTTTCCTCCATTGGGGTGCGGCTTGGAGCATCGTGGGCAGAAATATCATCGCGGGCGGCTGAGCGAAGCCATTCGCGAAGAAATCGAAACCATCCTCGAAGGCGAGTTGGGCGATCCTCGCATCGGGCTGGCTAGGGTCAGCTCGGTGGTGATGGCGGACGACGCGCGCTCGGCTCGGATCATGGTGAGCGTGACCGGGGACGAAGCCGAGGCTGAGCGCACGCTCGAAGGGCTGGCCGCTGCCCGGAATTATGTTCGTCATGAGCTGGCAGAACGGCTGCGGCTGCGACGGCCTCCGGAACTTTATTTTCAGATCGACCGGGCGGACCAATTGGAGAGCCGGGTGGATGAGTTGTTGGCGCGCGAGAAGAAACGCGCTCGCAAGCGGGCCGAACCCGAAAGATAGTTCTCAGTTCTCGGTTCTCAGTAAATGCTGCCCGCTTCTCACTGAGAACTGAGAACTCTATAGGCAAGAGCCAAGGGCCAAAAGAGCACCTCATGTTGGAGCGGGTGTTACGCGAAATCCGGGCGCGGCAGCGGTTGGTGGTGACCTCGCACGCCCGGCCTGATGGAGACGGGATCGGCTCTGCGCTGGCATGTGGCCAGATTCTGCGCATCATGGGCAAGGACGCCGAAGTGGTCATGCACGATGGCGTTCCGCGCATTTACCAGCACCTGCCTTTCGCCGATCGCGTCCTGAAGGTTGATACGGTTCCGGTCAACGATGCGGTGGTGTTGCTGGAGTGCGACAGCATGCAGCGCACGCTGCTGCAGGGGCTGGATCAATGTTTCCTCATCAACATCGACCATCATGTCAGCGGGCGTGATTTTGCCCAGGTCAATTGGATCGATTCCACGGTGATGGCTACGGCGGAACTGATCTACCGGCTGGCGCGCCTGGCCTGCGTTCCCATTGATCGCGATATTGCCACTTGCCTTTACACGGCACTCATGACCGACACGGGGTCGTTCATGTTTGAAGGCACCAACGAACACACTTTCACAGTGGCGCGCGAGTTGGTGCTCGCCGGGGCCGACCCCGCGCATTGCGCGCGTCCTATCTATTTCGGACATTCGACGGCCAAGATGCGTCTGCTGGGCGCGGCGCTTTCGAACCTGCATCGGGAAGGCCCGCTCTCGTGGATTTGGGTGACACAGGAACAGATGCAGCGCTTCGGCGCCCGCGAAGAGGATTGCGAGGGACTGGTGAACTACGCTCTTTCGATGGGTGACGCGCAGGTTGCCATCTTCTTTCGCGAACTTCCCGATCGCCGCTATCGCGTCAGCTTGCGCAGCAAGGGAGAAGTGAACGTCTCCAGCGTGGCCGAGCAATTCGGTGGTGGAGGCCACAGATGCGCCAGCGGGTGTTCGCTCGACGGCCCGTTGGCCGTCGCCGTGTCGCGAGTCGTCGATCGGCTGCTCCGGGAACCTGTAGTTTTGAACGCGGACTCGTCGACTAGTCGTTAGTCGGTCGTTAGTCGATGGCCGATAGTCGTTCGCTAAGCCGCAACGTACGATGCGGTTCGCGTGAGCAGCTCACGACCCATGAATCACGGAACGAATTCGCGGACGAATCCACAAAATCGCACTGATCTGTTGCTGCTCGTGGCGTTTTGCGGATTCCTTTTCTTCTATGGGCTCGGCGCTTTTGGCCTGGTGGGCGCGGACGAACCCCGGTATGCGCAAATTGCCCGCGAAATGCTTAATCGCTCCGATTGGGTTACTCCCACGCTTGGTGGAAAGCCTTGGCTCGAAAAGCCGGCGCTGTATTACTGGCAGGCGATGGTGGCTTTTCGTTTGGCCGGAGTTAACGACCAGACGGCACGTCTGCCGGGCGCCTTTGATGCCGCCATGCTGGTTGCGGCGGTCTACTTTTTTCTGCGGCGCTTCCGCCCGGGCAGCGAACTTGACGGCGCGCTCATTACGGCCAGTTGCGCCGGAGTAGTCGGATTTGCGCGCGCGGCTGCGACTGACATGCCGTTGGCCGCATGCTTTGCCGTCGCATTACTCGGCTGGTACGCGTGGTACGAAAGCCGCCGGAGTAGCTATCTCGTCGCGTTTTATATTTCTCTGGCGCTTGGAACTTTAGCCAAGGGCCCGGTCGCGCCGGCGCTTGCCGCTGCCATCATTTTTCTGTTTGTTGCTGTCCGGCGTGACTGGCTTGCCATCTCGCGCACGCTTTGGATCCCCGGCGTCGTCCTCTACCTGGCTGTGATGTTGCCTTGGTATATCGCTGTGCAACTGCGCAATCCGGAATTTCTTCGGGTCTTCATTCTGGAACATAATCTGGCGCGCTTCTCCTCGGGCGTCTATCACCACCCGCAGCCCTTCTGGTTCTTCCTGCCTGTGTTTTTGCTGGCTATGATGCCGTGGACGATTCTGTTCATCCTCGCCGTTGGCGAACGCGTTCGGCTGATCTGGTCTGAAGGTAGGGAAGCTTTTTCCAGTGCAGAAGATTCCTGGGCGCTGTTTCTTCTTATCTGGATGCTCGTGCCTATCTTGTTTTTCAGTGCCTCGCAGTCTAAGTTGCCGGGCTACATCTTGCCTTCCGTTCCTGCGGGAGCTCTGCTGGTGGCCGAGTATCTCGCTACCCGCAACGGCGCTCAATTCTTTAACGCAGAGAACGCTGAGGTCTCGCGGAGGTCGCGGGACCTACGAAAGCTCTCACCGCTGTTTGCGGTCGCTCACGGTGTGCTCTGCGGATTGCTGGTGTTTGGCGCTTTTTCCGCGGGCTCCATCGCCATCAATCACCATTTGCCGTGGGGGCCCGGAACATGGGTTGCTGCCGCCATTGCTGCTTTGGTTGCACTTGGCATCAGCGTGGCATTGCTCTCTCGCGCCGGACTGCGCCTGTTGAGCCGCGTTACCTTGTTTGCCGTCGTGATTAGCGTGGCGGCCATGATTCGGTTCGCATCGCCCGCAATCGATGCTACACAATCCGCGCGTCCTATTGCCCGCGATATTCTGGCCTTTTCGCACGAAACGGTTCCCATCGCGCTCTATCACGTCAATCGCGTGACGCAATATGGACTGGAGTTTTATCTGGATCGTCCGGCGCAATCCTATGACAAGGGAGATATCCCGGTGGTCGCTCATGTACTGGTTGCTGCACAAGGTACACAAGTGGAAGTTGCCCAACTCATTCCTGGACGCCGCGTATCATACTTAACCAACATCCCGGCGCAGAAGCTGGATTTGTACTGGGTGGGAAAGTGAAAAAAGGTCTCAGGTGTCAGGTCTCAGGCGCTAGACCTGGCACGGGTAACGGAATCTATCGGCGAGTGCTTTTCCTGAGACCTGGAACCTGAGACCTGACACCTTCTTCTATGGAAATTCTCGATCTCCGACATTTCTCTTCCGCTGACCTACGGCCGCTGCTGGAGGATGAGATCGTCATGTGGGGACGGGAGCTTTCATGGGACTACTCCACTTCCGCCGAGATGATCCTGCGCTACATGGATGCCAAGATTCTCCCGGGCTACGCCGCCATTGATCGCGGCAGCCTTTTCGGGTACTCCTTTTTTGTCTACGAGCAGAGCAAGGGCGTGATCGGCGACCTTTTTGTTCGCGACTCGGAGCGGGAGGGCACGCGTAGTCTCGATCGTCACGAGGTGGAAGAGCGGCTGCTTACCCACGTGATTGAAACTCTGCAACAGTCGCCCGGCATCCATCGCGTGGAGGCGCAGTTGCTGGCGCATCAAACGGGGGAAGTCGCGCGTCCCTTCCTGCAAACGGGTTTCAGCCGGCATCCACGCGTGTTCATGAATTTCGAGATTGGTAAACATCCCCAAACCGCGCCGCCATTGCCGGCGCAGTTTGAAATTCGCCCATGGTCGGAGCAGGAATACCAGTCGGCGGCTGCGCTGATTACGGCCGCTTACCGCGGCCACGTCGACTCCGAAATTAACGACCAATACCGCACGCTTACCGGCTCGCTGCGCTTTTTGAACAACATCGTGCGGTTTCCGGGATGCGGGACGTTTGATGCGCAGGCCTCGTTTTCCGCTTTCCAGCGGCGCACGCTTGTCGGACTCATCTTGTGTTCGCTGGTGCGGCCTGATGTGGGGCATATTACGCAGGTGTGCGTGCTCCCTGAGTACCGCTCAGCGGGACTTGGCGAAGCCATGATGGCGGCTTCGACCAGGAATTTGCGTGGGCGCGGAATGCGGTTCATCTCGCTGACCGTGACCGAGGCTAATGATCGCGCGATTGCGCTTTATAAGCGCATCGGATTCGAATCGACGCGGGTGTTTGACGCGTTTGTTTGGGAGGGGTGAAGGAAACTACCATCCGTGCTCGCGCGATCCGGTAACCCTACGGCCGCAGCATGTTTTTGGCGATGAAGAATACGTTAGCCGGGCGCTCGGCCAGGCGGCGCATGAAGTAGGGATACCACTCGGTGCCGAAGGGGATGTAGACGCGCATACCCCAGCCATCTTTTACCAGGCTCTGCTGCAGGTCGCGGCGAATGCCGTGCAGCATCTGAAATTCGAACGCGTTGCGCGGAATATTCTCGCGCGTGGCGAAGGCCTTCGCTTGGTTAATTATGGTCTCGTCATGCGTCGCCAAGCCGTGATAGACGCCGCTCTTCATCAGGACTTTCATCAGCTTCACGTAGCTGGCGTCGACCTCGGATTTTTTCTGGAAGGCGATGTCTTCGGGTTCTTTGTAGGCGCCCTTGCAGAGGCGGATGCGGATCCGCTCGGAGAGTAACTTTTCGATGTCGCTCTCGGCGCTTCGCATGTAGGACTGGATCACGGTTCCGACGCTATCCTCGTTGCCGGTGACGCGGTGGAGTTCATGAACGAAGTTTAGCGTGCGCTGGGTGTAAGGCGAGCCTTCCATATCGACGCGAACAAAATTCTTTGGTGACATGCTGGCTGCCTTGGCTACCAGGCCGCGCACGTTTTCATGGGCCATCTTTTCGTCGACGTCGAGGCCCATGTGGGTCAGCTTCAGGCTGACGTTTGCGTTCAGCTTGTCGGCCGCGATTTCGTCGAGCAGTTGATGATAGAGCTGGGCGCTGGCGCGGGCTTCTTCGGCGTTGGTGACGTTCTCGCCGAGATTGTCGATGGAGACGCTGGCGCCGATCTGATTCATGGCAGCAGCGGCGCGAATGGCGTCGGCCACTTCCTTGCCGGCTACGAAGCGGGTCGAAACACGCTGGCCAAGGCGGGAGCGTTCGGCTACGGCGCGCAGCCAACGGCTTTCCGAGAGCGCTATGAATGTTGCCCTCAGCATGGTGCGCCGGATTTTTGCGGATTGGGACTGCCAGAGGCTTGCGTTGGCATTACAGTATTTTTTACCACAAACGAGGGCGGGTTGCAGTGACGGTTTGGTCTGGCCGGGCGTGGCCGCCCGGCGCTCCACCAGCAATCGGCATTGCGAAAAGCGCTAAGCTCCGGCATAATAATGGTTTGTCTTTACGTCGTTGGTTTACTCTGTTGGTTTACTCTGCCGGATTCTTCCGGACAAAGGATAGTGAAGTCCTGTGTTAATGATCCGACTGGCGCGCTTTGGTGCGCGCAAACAACCTTATTATCGAGTGGTGGTGATCGAGAAGGAACACGCTCGCAATGGCCGTCCGGTGGAAGTGGTGGGAACGTACAATCCGCGCACGAATCCGGCCACTTTCGATCTGAAACGGGAGCGCATTGAGTACTGGGTTTCGAAGGGCGCCCAATGTTCGGACCGGGTCAAGAAATTGCTTGCTCTCCCTGTACCGGCGGCGGCCGCTACGGTCGCCTAGCCGCCTGACCTCAGGATAAGTCCTACTGTGGAGAGACGGGCATCTTGCCCGTTCAAGCAGTTTTGGTGGTCGGGCGAGGACGCCCGGCACTCCACTAGCACGACAGGAGAAAAGTCTGTGATCGAGCCGAGCGCCAGTCCGCGCGCCATGATTGAGTACATCGCCAAGGCGATCGTCGAGGCCAAGGGCGACGTTTTTGTGGATGAATACGAAGACGGAGACGAAACCGTCATCGAGCTTGAAGTGGCGGAGCCTGATCTGGGCAAGGTGATTGGGCGCTCCGGCCGCGTGGCGCGGGCGTTGCGCAATGTGCTGACGGCGGCGGGTTCGAAGCTGGATAAGCGCTACGCTTTGGAGATTATCGAGTAGCAAGAAGATCAGCAAATGGCGGCACCGGACGCTAGCGGCGAATGGATTACCCTGGCGGTGGTCATCAAGACGCAGGGACGCCGCGGGGAAGTCGCGGTTGAGTTGCACACCGATGTTCCGGGACGCTTCCGGCAAGGGTTACGGCTGTGGGCGCTGGCAAAAGATGGGCAGCGCCGCGAGGTTACGGTAGAAGATCTCTGGCCGCATAAGAACTTTCTGGTGCTAAAGCTACTAGGCGTCGAGACGATCAACGATGCCGAGCCGCTGGTGGGCGCCGAGCTTCAGGTTCCACGAAAAGAACGCGCGCAGTTGGAGCCGGGCTGGACGTATCTGAGCGACCTGATCGGTTGCACGGTGTTCGATGGCCCGCGTGAGATTGGCGAGATTGAAGATGTGCAGTTTGGCGCGGGAGAAGCGCCGCTGCTGGTGGTTTGGGACAAAGATAAAGAGCAGCGGAGTAAACTGCCCTACGAGATTCCTTTCGCGGACGCGTTTCTCGAGAAGCTTGATCTGGAGCGGAAACAAGTTCGGATGAAGTTGCCGGAGGGCTTGCTGGAAGTGAACGCTAGCAGTGGTCAGTGGTCAGTGGTCGGTGGCCAGAAAAAGCGGCGAACCCGTGCTCACTGACCACCGGCCACTGACCACCGGCCACTGGTTCTATGAAGATCGACATTCTCACGATCTTTCCCGACTTCTTTCGCGGACCTTTGGATTACGGAATCGTGCGCCGGGCGCGGGAAACGGGCCTGGTCGAAATTGCGATCCACGATCTGCGGGCGTTTACGAAAGACAAGCACCGCACCGTGGATGACCGCCCGTTTGGCGGCGGCGAGGGCATGGTCCTGAAGCCGGAACCGATCTTTGAATGTTTGGAGTCGCTGGGCGATGTGGCTTCGCGTGAAATGCGTTTGAGCGCGGGCGCGAAACAGTCGGTGATTTTGCTTTCCGCGCAAGGTCGCAGACTCGACCAGACTTTGGCTTCGGAACTTTCGGCGCTGAGTCAGACCGAGAACGGGCGGATCGTACTGATTTGCGGACGCTACGAAGGTGTCGACGAACGCATCAGCGAGCACCTGGCGGATCGCGAAGTTTCGATTGGCGACTATGTGCTCAGCGGTGGCGAACTGGGCGCGGCGGTGATTGTGGATACGGTCACGCGGCTGATTCCGGGCGCGGTTGGCAACCAGAATTCGACGCGGCAGGAATCGTTCACCGAGTCGTTTAGCGGACCAACGGAGTTGGCTGGCGATGGGCCGAGTTCGACTTGCGTTTCCGGCGGATTGCTTGACTATCCTCATTACACGCGGCCGGCGGAGTATCGCGGGATGGAAGTGCCGGAAGTTTTGGTGAACGGCAACCACGAGCAGATTCGCAGCTGGCGGCGCAGAACGGCTTTGGCAAAGACGCTGCGCAACCGTCCGGATTTGCTGGAGCGGATTGCGCTGACTGCGGAAGACAGGGAATTGCTGGCCCAAATCAAGGCGGACCAGATCAGGCGGGACCGGGACATATCGCGAGACGGGGCTAGCCCGGTCTCTACAGAAAAGAATTAGGAAGGAAAACTTTATGCGCAATCCAATTATCGAAAAATTGCTGGCGAAATCGCGGCGTACTGATATTCCGAAGTTTGGGCCCGGCGATACCATCAAGGTGCTGGTGAAGATCCGCGAAGGCGAAAAAGAGCGCCTGCAGGCATTTGAGGGCGTCGTGATTTCGCGGACGCGCGGCGCGCAACCGAGCTTTACGGTGCGCAAGATCAGTTTTGGCCAGGGCGTGGAGCGCATTTTCCCTATCGACTCCAAGGTCATCGACAAGATCGACGTGATTCGGTCAGCCAAGGTTCGTCGCGCCAAGCTTTATTACCTGCGCGGGCTGAAGGGCAAAGCGGCTCGACTGAAGGAAGTCGAACAACAGTAAACTGGTGTGGGGACGGGGCGGCGCCTGTCCTGAGCGCAGCCGAAGGACCCCGTCCAAGCGGGGCGAAGCCCCGTTTCCCACACGCTCGCCGAACTTCTGCGCTTGCTTCCCACCAATTCTTCGGCGAAGATGCTTAGCAGATTCCGTGTCTAAGCGTCGCTCCAGTTCCGCACCCACATCGAAGACTTCCAGCGCCGGCACACTTTCTGCCTCGGCCGCCAAGTTGCGCTTGCTGAAGAAACTGCGGTGTACTCTCAAATTTGAAAAACTAGCTTGGACCGCGGGTGCGACGCTCGTTGCCGGAGTCGATGAAGTGGGCCGCGGATCGCTGTTCGGGCCGGTAGTGGCTGCGGCTGTGATTCTTGATCCTGCGTACCGCATTCGCGGGCTGCGCGATTCGAAATTGATTCCGGCCGAGCGGCGCGAACAACTCGCGCTCCAGGTTCGCCGGCATTCGATCGCGTGGGCCGTGGCCGCTGTCGATTCGGGCCGTATCGATCAAATCAACATTTACCAGGCTTCGCGACTTGCCATGCTGCACGCGGTGCAGCAACTGGCGCCGGCGGCGAGTTATCTTCTGGTGGATGCGGTGAAACTCGATTGCGAACTTCCGCAACAGGCGATCATTCACGGCGACGCGCTTTCGGCTTCCATTGCCGCCGCATCGATCATTGCGAAGGTTGAACGGGATCGAATGATCTCTGCCTGGGACCCGGTGTTTCCCATTTACGGGCTGGCTTCGAACAAGGGATACTGCACGCCGCATCATCTCGCTGCGCTGCGCGAGCATGGGCCGTCGCCGCTGCATCGGCAGTCGTTTTCGCCGGTGTGGAGCGCGCCGATTCCGCAGGAAGTTCTCGGTTTCATGCTCGACGAATCGGCTGCCGAAATTGTTACGGGTGACGACGAAGCGCTCGCGGCGAGCTAGCAATTGCTTTCAGTAGAGACGCGGCTTGCCGCGTCTCGCTTCGGCGCCGAATGTATCAATCTGATGTCCTGCTATCATCTCGGACGTGGCCGCTCGCGGAAAATTCATAACCTTTGAAGGTCTCGATGGCAGCGGCAAGAGCACGCAAGCCGAGAAACTGGCGCGATCGCTGCGTGCGCACGGTCTCTCTGTTACCGTGACCCGCGAACCGGGCGGAACGTCTGCGGGCGAAAGGATTCGCGAAGTCTTGCTGCACTCCGCCACGTCGGGACTCTCTCCGTTTACGGAAATGGCGCTCATGTTCGCCTCCCGCGCACAGCACATTCAGGAGGTCATTTTGCCCGCGCTTGCCGAAGGGCGCACCGTGCTGTGCGATCGCTTCACCGATTCGACCGAGGCTTACCAGGGCGGAGGCCGCAAGCTGGGCTCGAAGGCGGTGCTTGAGTTGCACAAAATCCTCTGCGGCAACCTGCAACCCGATCTCACGATTCTGCTCGATAATGACCTGGGTTTCAGTATCGAGCGCGCGCGGCGGCGCAATCAAAAGCACAAAGGCGGGCGCTCAGAAAAAGGCTCGGAAAAAGATGAGAACCGTTTTGAGCAGGAAAACCGGGCCTTTTTCGGGCGCGTCCGGCACGCGTATTTAGCGATTGCGGCCCGTGAGCCGGGGCGCGTGCATGTGGTGAATGCTCGCGGCACGCCTGGCGAAACACATGCGGATATCATGGAACTGGTGCGGAAGAGATTGAAAATCTGAGAGATTTTGTAAATTTGGTAAATTCCCATGCCCTTTTCTGATTTTGCCGGCAACCCGGAAACGATTCATCGGCTGCGCGAGATGCTGGCTCGCGAGCGTTTTCCGCACGCTGTGATCCTCTCTGGGGCGCAGGGATCAGGCAAGTACACGCTGGCGCTTATGCTCGCTCGCGCGATGAACTGCCTGGAGCAGGCTTCGACCGACGGTTTGCCCGATTTCTGCGGACGCTGCTCGAACTGCGCTCGCATCGCGCAATCCCAAGATCTTGATGCCCGCTTCGCCGAAGCCGTCGAAGCCCGTGAAAATCTGCGCGATGCGGATAGAAAAGAGACTCGCCTCTTCGTTCAGACTCACCCTGACGTGCTCATCATTCCGCCCGATCCGCCGCAAATGATGATCAAAGTGGACCAGGTGCGGCACGTGATTGAGACCATCTACTATCGGCCGGCGGAAGCTCGCGAGCGCGTTTACATCTTCACCAGTTCGGCGTTCATGAAAGAGGCGGCCAACTCACTGCTCAAGGTTCTGGAAGAGCCGCCCGAGTTTGCCAGCATTTTTTTGCTGACCGAAAACGCCGGAGAATTCCTGCCCACGATTCGCTCCCGTTCCATGGCCTTCAATCTGGGCGCGTTGCCCTTCACGGAGATTGAAAATCGGCTTGGCCGGCTTCGTCCCGATTGGAATGCCCGGCAGCGGGCGCTGGTCGCCCGGCTCAGCGAGGGCGCGATTGGACGCGCTTTGTCTTTCAACCTTGAAAGTTACGTAGCCGCTCGTGGCCATGCGCTGGTTATGCTGAAATCCGCGCTCGGCGTGGGCGACCACACTGAGTTATTCAAAGTGACCGAGAGTTACCGTGCCGGGGCTGAGGGACGCGAGAAGATTGAGAGCCTTCTGCGCACTCTGTACTCGCTGCTGGAGGACATGATGTTGCTGCAATCGGGCGCGGGGCAACTGGTTCGCAATACGGATATTCTGGGCGAGCTGAAGAAAATGTCGGAAACCGCCGATTTTGCCTGGGTGCAGCGGGCCGCGGAGGGTCTGGGCGAGGTCCAGCGGGGACTGCGTCGCAATCTGTTGCGGTCCCTCTCGCTCGATGCGTTTGCTACCGCGCTGGAGCGGGTATCTTAGCAGAGACGCCGTTTGCTCTAAGGTCCCGCAACGCACATAGTTGACGGGGAAGCCTTCTCCGCAGAAGCGGGATTTGGCCGGCTAGACCGGTTGCACGAAAGACACTGCACAAATTATTGTCATCCCCGGCGCGCTGTGATACCGTAACCTTCAGTTCACACCTCTGGACCACAATTACAGGCTCGAGTGTTGTGGCTTATTCTGCCCGCCGTGCGCGCAGGTGGTGCGATTTGAAAGATACGCTCGATTCCATACCAGCCGAACAATCCGCCGATCAGGAAAGCTTTGCGAATCGCAAGCTGATCCGCCCGACCCTCAACCGTCCCGAGCACGCGCCCAATAACCATGGACACAATCATGCGCCGGCCGAACGACGGGACAGGGATAGAGACAGAGATAGGGACAGAGACCGTCCCGCTGGCGCTCCGGCCAGGAAAGTCGCGCCCAGCGAGAAGACCAACGCCGAGAATTACTACTATCAGAAACAGATGCAGTCGAAGACGCCCATGGTCGTCGTGTTGCGCGATGGCGAGGAAGTTCACGGCTACATCGAGTGGTACGACAAGCACTGCATCAAGCTGAACCGCACCGGCGCCGCCAACCTGATGATCTACAAGCCCGCCATCAAGTACATGTTCAAGGAAGGCGAGAACGGGCGGAAGTAGAAGGACAGCTGTCAGGCTGTCAATTTTCAGTTTCGAAACTGAATTCCGGAGCGCTCTATCAATCTCTCCCTTGATCCACAGGCCACTCCCGTGGAACAACCCCCTCGTCGTCGTCCTGTTATCTGGCGTCTTCTCTATTTCCTGGCGTCCTTCTACGTTGCAGGTACGGTGGTTGGCGGCATCGCGTTGGGTTGGATCGCGTTGCATGCCTCCAGCGCGCCGATTCGACCCTATGAGGAACGTAACGTCCGTGCGGCGGCGCTGGCGAAATCGGTGGAGTTTCACGACGTGCAAATCACAACCCCAGATGGCGTGGTGCTTCGTGCCTGGTATATGCGCCCGCATGAGGCGAACGGCGATGCCGTGATTCTGCTGCACAGCATCAGCGGCAATCGGGTGGAAATGTACGATTACGGCAAGTGGCTGGTCGAGAATCGTTACAGCGTCCTGATGCCCGACGAGCGCCATCACGGCGACAGCGGAGGGTTGACGACTTACGGAGTCAAAGAAGCGGACGACATTCACCGCTGGGTGGATTGGATCGAGACCAACGAGCCGGCGCGGTGCGTGTATGGACTGGGCGAATCCACCGGAGCGGCGGAATTGCTGCAGTCGCTGCCGCTGGAGTCAAGGTTCTGCGCGGTGGTGGGGGAATCTGCGAATGCCACATTTCGCGAGGAGGAACACACGCGGTTGGGCCGTCTGTTTCGTGCCGGGCCCTGGCTGGGTAGAACGCTCTTTCGCCCGACGGTGGATGTCGGATTTCTCTTTGTTCGTTTGTTATACGGAATTGATTTGGAAGCAGCTTCCCCGGAGCAGGCGGTCGTTGGCGTGAAACCTCCGATACTGCTGATTCATGGGCTCGGGGATACCTATATACCGCCGTATAACTCGGACTTGATCAGGGCGAAAAATCCGTCGATTGTGGTGTGGAAAGTGCCTGGGGCCGTTCACGTCGGAGCGCACGCGGCTGCGCCGCAGGAATTCGAACGCAGAGTTCTGGAATGGTTTGCGGAGCACTCGGCGGGCGGGCCAAAGCCCGGAAGTTTTTAAACTCTCAATCTCGCGCAATGGCACGCAACCAAACACCTTCGAGCATCGCTGGAACCCAGCGCTCGGCGGGACAAGCGCTCCAACTGTCTCTCATGAAAACTAGGGCCCCAGCACCCTCAAGCTTGGCAGCGTCTCCAATATTGAGAACAAATAAAGAGTCGTTTGAAAACGGGTTGCCATACAACTCGCCAGCGACGGTTGCTTGCCGAAAGACGCTTGCCGGAGCGACGAGGCATTGATTTGCCGCGTCCGCTGGAGATAACGTTCGTCGAAGGTTCGAGTCCGAATATAGTGCCCTCATCCGGCGCAAGCTCTTCACAAGATTGTGTACCGCGATACCAATTGCGTTTACCGCAGATAGATCGTCCTTCACCATGCTTGCAAGTTGCCGCTTGGCTCGACTAACCTTGCCACTTATCCGCCACCAGATCAGCTTGGGAACATTGGACGAACGGGGAGCTTTTACCAGAGTAGTCGCCGCGTCCCAACTCTCGGCGGTCGCGACGAACGTCTCAGAAAACAGGCGGCCCAAAACCTGCTGCGCGTGCAAACCCAAAGATTCTTCAGCGCCATGCCCCCGAACCCACTGCGCCAGTGGTTCAAGCTCTTCGGGACCCAGTTTCACCTCCGGCACTTTAAGATTCAGGCGATTCCATAACGCCTCCTGGGCCGCCTTGCGCTCCATGGAGTCTCGATGCTTCATCGTCGGAAACCGATTTCCCGCGTACGACAGAACACTCAAGGCGCGTTTTACAAGAAGCCAGTTTAGCGGGCAAGTTCGTGAGTCGAATTGACGGTCGATACGAGGATCGTTGTTGACCGCTTCGATCTCCTTGGGGTCGGATACCTCGTATACATCGAGAACACCAGGGATGTGGTTTCGTTTCAACTAATCCTCGCTAATGAAAGCCGGGGTGTCCGCGCCCAACGCCGCTACAATTTCGGCAGCACGATCCCCTTCTGCGCCTGATATTTCCCCTTGCGATCCTTGTAGCTGGTCTCGCAGACTTCGTCCGACTGAAAGAAAAGTATCTGGCAAAGGCCTTCGTTGGCATAGATCTTCGCCGGAAGCGGAGTGGTGTTCGAAATCTCAAGCGTGACGAAGCCTTCCCACTCCGGCTCGAAGGGCGTGACGTTCACGATGATGCCGCAGCGCGCGTAAGTCGACTTGCCGACGCAGATGGTCAGCACATCGCGAGGAATCTTGAAGTACTCGACCGACCGCGCCAGCGCAAACGAATTCGGCGGCACGATGGCGACATCGGCGTTCACCGTCACGAACGAGCGCTCGTCGAAATGCTTGGGATCAACGATGGTGCTGTTGACGTTGGTAAAAATCTTGAACTCGTCGGCCACGCGCAAGTCGTATCCGTAGCTCGAAACGCCGTAGGAAATCACTCCCGCGCTCACCTGCTTTTCCGAGTACGGATTAATCATGTCGTGTTCCTGCGCCATGCGCCGGATCCAGCGGTCACTCTTGATCATGGAACCCCTTTTTGATTTGGTAATTGGGTAATTTTGTAATTTGGCAATTTAAAAGCGGATCGCGCGAGAGGGAATTCCGGCCGCGACCGTTTTCAAATTACAAAATTATCAGATTACAAAATTACGAAATTTCTCTCGGCTGGTGCAGTCATCTTACGAGACAATAGGCCCGGTTGACAATCTCGCTTATCTCCCTTAGCATCAATAACTTGAGGAACACTAATCCTCGAGAGCCGGGAGATACCCGTGATTAAGCTCGACATCATCAACGAAGTGGTGAACCGCACCGGGATCACCAAGACCAAGGCGGAGCTCGCCGTCGAAACCGTCTTCGAGAGCATGAAGAAGGCGCTCTCGACTGGCGACCGCATTGAACTGCGCGGCTTCGGCGTGTTCAACGTGCGTCCGCGCAAGACCGGCATTGGACGGAACCCGCGCACCGGCGCCGAAGTTTCCATTCCACCGGGCAAAGCCGTCCGCTTCAAGCCGGGCAAGGAACTGCAATCGATTGACTAGCCGCTGTCGCGCTTCCGCAGAGGACAGCGGTAAAATCAGCGAACTACCCGCGCCTCTGCAATCTGACCCCTCACCGCCCTCGGGTAAACTGGGCCTTTGCAGGTAATATCTAAATAGGCCCGATACTGTATGCCCGAAACTACGTCCTCTGCGCCGATAGCCCTCGAATGGGGGCAGCAGCCCCAGCCGCGTGTCTGGGTCGTGCCCAAAATGCGGGAGCGCTGGTGGCTTTACGGACTTTTCTTCCTCCTGACGTTGTTCAGCACGATGATCGTGGGGGCCCGGTTGCAGGTGAACTTCCTGCGCCAACTCCCGGTTTTTTCTCTGAACGAGGACACGCTCTCTCTGTTCCCCATCGGCTGGATTGCGCGATATCCCGCGAACCTTTTGATGGGCCTTCCCTTCTCACTCACGCTGATGGGTATCCTCTTTTCACATGAGATGGGACATTACCTCTACGCCCGCTATTACCGCGTGTACGCCACACCGCCATTGTTCATCCCTTGTCCCTATCTCAGCCTGTTCGGGACGCTCGGTGCTTTCATCCGCATCAAGAGTCCGATCCCCTCGCGCGCCGCGCTCTTCGACATCGGAATCGCCGGGCCGATTGCAGGATTTATCCCCGCTTGTTTAGCGTTGGCGTACGGGCTTTCGCTCTCCCGTCCAATCGCTGGCGCGCCAACCCCAGCACTTCAACTGGGATTTCCCCTGGCCTTCGATCTAGCTGCACGCGTGCTACACATTTCTGCGCCGCTTTCCACGCTTTCGCTCCATCCGATCGCCGACGCTGCATGGGTCGGGATGTTTGCCACGGCGCTGAACCTGTTGCCAGCGGGTCAACTCGACGGCGGCCACATCATCTCTTCGATCTCGCCTCGTTGGCATCGTGGGATCTCGCTGGCCACGGTCTTCGTACTCGTGCCGCTGGGAAAGTACCTTTGGATGGGTTGGTTCATCTGGGCCGTGCTGCTGGCCTTGACCGTTCAACATCCGCGCGTTCCCCATTATCCTGATGTCTCCGGCCGCCGCCGCATCCTCGCAGTCTGCGCCCTGCTCATGCTGGTGCTTACGTTCACTCCAGCGCCCCTGAAGAATGGCTCCGGACGGGACGTTTGGCGAGAGGCGTGGCCGGGGATTCGCAGCGAGGGTGCTCAAGCAGCGCACTTCGTCCGCGACGAGGTGCGCCACCTGCTACATCGAAAATAACTGTCGCCAACCGCTTTTCCAGGGATAGAGAGCGCCTCCATCTTCAGCGCTCCGCGAACGACTACCGACGAGCGACCAACGACCGCCCTTACATCAGCCACACCGCATCTATATCGACAATCACCTGTGTACGGGGAATTTTCCGCGCGGCGGTTTCCGCCAGCATCGCCCGCAACAGCGCATTCATCTTTTCGCGGCTGGGAGACTTCAGAATGAAGTGATAGCGGTAATCGCGCTTCAGGCGCGTGATGGCCGCGGCCGCGGGCCCGAGTACGCGAATGCCCTCGTGTCGCGTTTTCTCAAACCAGCGGCCTAGCTCGCCCGACCACGTTAGTGCTTCGTCCAATTTCTCGCTGCGGATGAGCACATTGGCAATCGCGCTATACGGCGGATAGTGCATCCAGGCGCGAAATTGCAGTTCCTTTTCGTAGAAGCCGGCAAAATCGTGATGCGCCGCAAACTGCACGGCGTAGTGATCCTGAAAATAAGTCTGCAGCACAACCTTACCCGGAGACTGGCCGCGTCCCGCACGTCCGGCTACTTGGGTGAGGAGCTGAAAAGTTCTTTCCGCCGCGCGGAAATCGGGCAGCCCCAACGCCATGTCCGCGCCGATAACGCCGACCAGTGTCACGCCGTGGATGTCGTGCCCCTTCGCGATCATCTGCGTGCCGACCAGCATGTCGAGCGCGCCTTCATTGAGGGCGTTCAACGCACGTTCGAAATCTTCGCGCCCGCGCACTGTATCCCGATCGAGCCGTCCGATTCTTGCTTGAGGAAACATGCCGTGCAGTAATTCTTCGAGTTTCTCCGATCCCGTCCCGACAAAGTACACGTACTCGCTTCCGCAATGCGCGCACTTGTCTGGGATGTGTTCGACGTGCCCGCAATAGTGGCATTCCATCTTGCGTTCGCGCTTGTGGTGGGTCATGGAGACGGCACAGTTCTTGCACTGCAGTGTCTTCCCGCAGGCACGGCACAGGACGACCGGAGAATATCCGCGGCGGTTAAGCAGCACCATGACCTGCTCTTTTTTCTCCAGCCGCTCTCGGATTTCTTCGGCCAGTTTGCGCGAGATGACTTGCTCCTGTCCCGTCTCTTGAAATTCCTGCCGCATGTCAACAATCTCGACTTCCGGCAGCGGCCGCATTTCCACGCGTTCGGGCAATTCCACGAGCGCGTATTTATTTCTCTTGGCGTTGTAATACGACTCAAGCGAAGGCGTGGCCGAGCCGAGAACGACAACCGTCCCCGCCATCTTCGCACGCATCACCGCGACATCGCGCGCGTGATAGCGCGGCGTTTCCTCCTGCTTGTAAGACGAGTCCTGCTCTTCGTCGACGATGACGAGCGCCAGGTCGCTCACCGGCGCGAACACTGCCGAGCGAGTTCCTGCAACCACCCGCGCTTCTCCGCGTCGAATGCGATGCCACTGCTCGGCTCGCTCCGCGTCCGACAGACCCGAATGCAAAATGGCAACTTCGTCGCCGAACACCTGGTGCAGATCCGCCGCGACCGCCGGAGTCAGACCGATTTCAGGAACCAGCAGGATCGACGACCGGCCCTGTTCCAGCACCTTGCGCATGCAGGCGAGATAGACCGCCGTTTTTCCCGAGCCTGTGATGCCGTGCAGTAACAGACCAGCGAACTTGCCGGAGGCGACGGCCTCGTCAATCTTCGCGAGGGCTTCTTTTTGCGCCGTGCTGAACTCGAACTCAAACGGAGACTGCCGCGGCTTGAGTTTCGAAGTGGTAAAGTCCTGCGGTTCATCGACCAGTTCGATCAACCCGCGGCGCACCAGCGTGCCGAGCGTGGTGCGCGGGACATCCAAGCCGCGCAATGTTTCGACGGGAACCCTGCCACCTGCCGCAACGAGTGTTTCGACGAGCGTGCGCTGGTTTTCGTTGAGCTTCTTCGCGGTGCTGGTGTGGGGACGGGTCTTCGACCCGTCTTGCGGAGGCGTATTCTCCGCCGGCAGAGACGGGGCAAGCCCCGTCCCTACTCCCCGCAGCACCGCTACCTTCACCAGTCGCGCCGCGTCGCGCACCGCCGATACATCCTCGCGCGCAATCCACTTCTTTCGAACCATACCGCTCAACAGCGCCTTGCTTATGCGGGTTGCCCCGCGCAAACTCGGTTCACGCACACTCTCCCGTTCGCCCAGAAAATCGAGCACCCGAAACTCGACCAACTGTTGTTCCGGCGTCCGCTTCGACCGCGCTGGAGACCCCGACATCCCTGCCAGATGCAGCGCCATTCGTCCTTCGTCGGTGATGCGATACGCGATCGAGCGTTTGAACTCGGCAGAGAGCGGCAGCATGGTGCGAAACACTTCTCCCAGAGGCGCCAGATAGTAATCGGCAATCCACTTCCCAAGTTTCAGCAAATGTTCATCGAGAACCGGCGTCAGATCGAGCGCTTCGATCACCTTCTTGATCTTTACGTGAGAAGCGTTGACCGGCTGCGGACGGTCGTGCAACTCAACCACGATGCCTGACATGCGTTGCTGCCGAAACGGCACCAGCACTCGCCCGCCAACCACAGGCTCCATGCCCAAAGGAACGGCGTAGGTGAACACCATGTCGAGGGGCACGGCGAGGGCGACGTCACAGAAGGGAGGCATGTGTGAGGACTGATCAAATCCTACCGCATTTGCGGATACACTTAAGGGGCGGAGCGCGGCATGACCAAATCGAGGAAGGTATTTGCGGTTCACCCGGGAGAAATTCTCAAAACTGAGTTCATGGAGCCCATGGGTGTGAGTGCGTACGCACTGGCGAAGGCGCTCGACTTTCCGGGCATTTATGAGGTCGTCCGTGGCGACCGGGCCATCAGTGCCGACACGGCTATTCGCTTGGGGAAGTACTTCAACCTGCCCGCGCAGTTCTGGCTGAACCTTCAGAATGACTATGATCTGAGAATCGCGGAGGGCAGTGGAATCGGCAAACGGATTCGGCCCCACAGAGTTGTCCACGGTACCGAACTCGCTAACATGCGGTAGACGTAGCACTACGCTGGCATTTGTTTGATCGGTCGCCGGACGAGGCGAGGGCAGCGTTATTTGCCCGTGTAGAGCTCTGGAAACTCTTGCCGCAGGTGAGCGACTTTGGGCGCGTCGTTATAGACGATATACGGATTGTCGGGATGACGCGCGGCGTAATCCTGGTGGTAGGCCTCAGCGGTATAAAAAGCCTTCAAGGCAACGACTTGGGTGACGATCGGATGTGCAAACACTTTGGCTTTTTCCAGTTGCGCGATATATGCGTCGGCGATTTTCTTCTGCTCATCGTTGCCGTAGAAAATGGCAGACCGATATTGGCTACCGGTATCCGGCCCCTGGCGGTTCAGTTCGGTAGGATCGTGCGCGACGGAAAAGAACACTCGCAGCAGTTGCCCATAGGTGATCTGCGAAGGATCGTAGACGATCTTTACTGATTCAGCGTGCCCGGTGTCGCCGTTGCTTACCAGTTCGTACTCCGCCGTGTTGGCCGCGCCGCCTGAATATCCCGACGTGGCACTGATCACTCCCTTGACATGCTGGAAGACGGCCTGAATTCCCCAGAAGCAGCCACCGGAAACCACGGCTGTTTGCTCAGACTTGGTCGTTGCCAGCGTGGCGTCTGCGGCAGGGTTCGGAACTGCGGCACTCGCATGTTCGCCGGCGTTGCACGCGACTACGCCCGCGAGAGTGATCACCAAGAGCACCGCAAATACACGCGAGGAAAAATTGCACATTCTCATAACGAACTCCTTCAAGCGCCCTGGTCAGTTGAGCCCAGTTGCCTCTTCCATAGAGTCGGCAGCGGAGGAAAAGTTACGGATCTTTCGCTGAAGGTTGATGCGATTGGCCGCGACGTAGCCGGCCGTGGGGGCAGCGGCTACCACTTTTGTGCCATTTCGACCCGATTCTCCACAGCTTCCACTGGTTGCCACTTGCATTTCCGCAAAGAATTTCCGGATAATCAGGGGCAGAGTAGAACAGCGTGTATCGCTACAGCCGCGCAGATTTACTGCGGATTCTTCGGCTCGTTCCTCGCCAGCTTCACACCTGGGAGAAGGCGGGACTGGTCACGGTGAGCGAAGACTATTCTTTTTTCGATCTGGTGCAAATCAAAAAAGTGCGCGACCTGTGCGCACAGCGCGTTCGCCCAGCCGTGATTCGGCAATCGCTCGAAGCCATGCAAAAGCAGGTTGCGGGCATGGAAAATCCACTGCTCGAAGCTGGCGCCTACCGAAATGGACGCCGCGTTGCTTTCCGCCACCAGGGGCGTCTGCTTGAGCCCATCGCCGGACAGTTCATGTTCGATTTCTCGTCCGCAGAAAATAAAGTCGTGACCAGTCCTCCGCGCAATGGACCGGAACTGGTGGTTACCGACGTTGCCGACCTGTTTGCGCGCGGGATCGTGCAGGAAGAAAATCCCTCCACGCAGAGCGAGGCGATCACAACTTATTTGAAGGTTCTTGATATGGACCCCATGCACGCTGCCGCCCACATCAACCTTGGCACGCTTTACTACAACCGTCAGGAATATACGCTGGCTGAAAGGCACTACCGTTCGGCGATCGAGATCGATCCGCGCTACGCGCTGGCTTATTTCGATCTGGGCAACGTTCTCGACGAGACGGGGCGCGTCGAGGAAGCCATCAATACGTACAAGACGGCGATCCAACTCGCGCCGACTTATGCGGACGCGCACTACAACATCGCGCTGGCCTATGAAAAGATGCGCGCGCCGCGCAAGGCCTTGCAACACTGGCGTGCCTACGTGAAACTCGACACGGCCGGCCCCTGGACCGTTCACGCCAAACATCAGATCCAGCGCATTCTGCAGAGCGACAGCCTGAAACTGGTGCACTCGCGCAAGGCGAACTGAAAAACGCCGCGTGGTTTTTGGCCGCAGGTTGGGAGAGTCGTTTCCATTGGTATACTTCAATCTCACATTCCCGGTGCAGGGACCATAACATGAAGCTCTATCGGCGGATGTTGACGCTAACTCTCGCAACCGCGATGGCCGCAGCCAGCGCCGTCTGCTTTGGCCAACCGGTTAAACAAGAAAAAGAAATCTACAACGAAACCGCCGACGCACGCGCCGAAATCAAAGAGGCTCTGGAGAAGGCGGCAGCGGAACACAAGCGCGTCATTGTCGTGTTTGGAGCTAACTGGTGCTATGACTGCCATGTGCTCGATAAGGCTTTTCATAGTTCGGACCTGGCGTCGATAATCGCCGCCAACTATGAGGTTGTGCACGTCGACATCGGAAAGGGAGAAAAGAACCAGGACCTGATGACGAAGTACGAGGTTCCGATGAAGCGCGGGATTCCCGGGCTGGCCGTGCTCGATGCCGATGGGAAGTTGGTTTACAGCCAGAAGAACGGCGAATTCGAAAACGCGCGAGCGCGCAACCCAGAGGATTTTCTGGCATTCCTGAACAGGTGGAAACCCGGAACTGCGAGCCGGTGAGAATCCCGATCCTCAAGTGCTCGGACAGAAAAAAGGGCGCAGCTTGCGCCACGCCCCAGGAGAGAAGTCACCACTTGGTATTCACTCGGTGCATCGTGCACTCTCTAATCGTTGATTCGATCGTCACGCCGGTTAGTCCACTACCAACTTGTTCTCGACGCTGAACGCGCCCGGTACACCACTTGCGCGCAATCCGGCAATATTCTTATCCATGGCGCTCTCGACGGTTCCGTACAGCGTCACACGTCCGTTGTCCACGACAATGCGGATCGGTTTGACCGGGTCAATCGCATAGCGGCCCAGTACGGAATCGCGATAAATCGCGAGCGCAGTTCGCCTCCGGATCGAATCGTCAACCCCGGAAACGGGTAGCACGGTAACCTCATTCACCACGTCTTTGACACCCGGCGTGCGCGCTACGATGTTGAGCGCGGAGTCCTCCGGCACGTCGAACAACACGTCGCCGGTAAGCGTTATGACGCCATCTTTTACGTTGAGCGCAATGTAGTTGAACGCGTTGTCGTAGTATCCGACGCGGTCAAAGGCCACCTTCTTGGCCAATTGCTTTTGGAGTTCGTCGTCGGGCACCGTTTTACCGGCGACCACGATGTCATTACGAAGGCCAGTGACATTCGATGTCTTCTTCGCTTTCTTGGCGGCGTCAAGTTTGTCCTGATAGAGGTCGACCGTGCCGGTCAGGGTCACGATGCCATCCTCGACGCTGGCGCTCGCGCCCTGCAGTTGTTTCGCGTCATGAATCTTGTGGCTGACGGTCTGCTGTATCTGCTGATCGTACTGGGCGGTTGCTGCCATCGCTGTCATGCTCAGCAGGACGACGAACGCCAGAGTCAACGCCAGTGCATGCTTCTTTACTTGTTTCTTAACTATGATTAAGTTCTTCATGGTCACCCATCCCTACCGGAATTCCCCACTGGAATTCCGTTTCCCCACGTATTAACCGCTTGGTTAAATAGATGCGCCGCGGCGCTTGCGGGATGCGCCCGGTGGGTGGTTTTACAAACTATTACAAGCGATGAGTTTCGCCCAATGTTTAGAGGGGTTTGACAGATAGTTGTCATGACGACTAATGTCGGATGATATGCCCCGTGATTTGCCAGCCAAAGGTCTGCAAGCGGAACTCAAGCAGAAAATTCCATTCACCAGCCGGGAACAGGAAGCCTATCTCTCGCTATTGCGCACGGCCGATGCGCTGCAGTCGCAGGTCGAGGCCTGGCTCAAAGATTTTGGACTCAGCGGAACGCAGTACAACGCGCTGCGCATTTTGCGCGGGGCCGGGGCCGAGGGCTTGCCCTGCCGCGAGATCGGCGAGCGCATGATCACGCACGATCCGGACATCACGCGTCTGCTCAATCGTCTGGAGGATCGGGGCCTCGTCGGGCGCACGCGCGCCCGCCACGATCGCCGCGTCATCTATGGGAGGATCACTGCCGCCGGAATGAAGCTGCTGCGCGAAATGGACGGACCCATCGAAAGGCAAAGCCGCGAAATGCTGCGTCATGTGGCGCAAGGAAAACTAAGGCAGTTGATCGAGTTGCTGGACCTGGTGCGGGCGTAGGACTTTTCACCGCCGAGACGCCGAGAGCGCCGAGTAAACTCTTGGCGTTATCTTGTCCGCTTCGCCGCTTTTTTCTTTAGCGGTGCGGCATTCTTCTTGCCCGCGGCTTTGTTTGGAAATACGCGCGCGAAAATCTTATCGATGTTCCTTAGCTGGCGCTGTAGGTCAAAGGCGCGTTCTATTTTCGCCCGCGGTACCCGTCCGCTAATTTCGGGATCGTTCAGGATCAGGTCGTGGAAGTCCAAGTCTTCTTTCCACGCGCGCATGGCGTGACTCTGGACCAGGCGATACGCGTCCTCGCGGGAAACGCCGCTTTCGACCAGGTCGAGCAACAATTGTCCGCTGAAAACGAGGCCGCGCGTGCTTTCGAGATTCGCCATCATGCGCTTGGGATAGACGAACATGGTCTCGATCAGGGTTGAGGTTTTGTTCAATAGGTAATCGGCGAGCGTTGTCGAGTCGGGAATGATGATGCGCTCCGCCGAAGAATGCGAAATATCGCGCTCGTGCCAAAGCGCCACGTTCTCGAATCCGGCCTGCGCGTTCGACCGCACCACGCGCGACAATCCGCTGATCTGTTCGCAGGTAACGGGATTGCGCTTGTGCGGCATGGCCGATGAGCCCTTCTGCTTTTCGCTGAAATATTCTTCGGCTTCGCGAACTTCGGTGCGCTGCAGGTGTCGAACTTCGGTGGCGATCTTGTCGAGCGTCGACGCGATGGTGGCCAGCGTTGCCAGATACTGGGCATGGCGATCGCGTTGAATCACCTGCGATGACACTGCGGCAGCCTTCAATCCCAGGCGCGCGCACATTTG
Organism: uncultured Acidobacteriaceae bacterium; assembly: GCA_963785265.1. Classification (GTDB taxonomy): domain Bacteria; phylum Acidobacteriota; class Terriglobia; order Terriglobales; family Acidobacteriaceae; genus Acidiflorens. Next base: position 93,092 of record CAWAUN010000005.1, read on the forward strand.
CTCTTCGAGTTCTGGCGTTAGATGGGCGAACGTGCCCACTGCGCCTGAGAACTTGCCCACGCGCAAATCCTCGGCGGCGGCCTGAAAACGCGCGATGTTGCGCTGCGTTTCCGAATACCAGTTGGCGATTTTGAATCCGAAGGTGATGGGTTCCGCGTGGATACCGTGGGTGCGCCCGATCATGGGCGTGTCTTTGAACTCCCAGGCCCGGCGCTCGAGCACCTCGGCGAGGCGCTCCAGATCGCCCGCAATCTGCGACGAGGCTTGCTGGATGAGCAACGCCTGCGCGGTATCGACGACATCATTCGAGGTCAGGCCATAGTGGAACCATCGTGCGTGCGGACCGACGATCTCGGCCACCGCGGTGGTGAAGGCGATAACATCGTGTTTGACCTCGGCTTCAATCTGGAAAATGCGGTCGACACTGAAATCGGCCCGCGCGTGGATCGCCTTGGCGGCATCTTTCGGAACGATGCCGGCGGCGGCCAGCGTTTCAGTCGCGGCGACTTCGACTGCGAGCCAGGTGCGGAAGCGGTTCTCGTCGCTCCAAATGCGGGCCATCTCGGGCCGGGTGTAGCGTGGGATCACGGCGCTGTCTCCTAGAGGGGAACTGGGGATTGTAAATCCCGAATGATTTAAAAGCACGTCGCCGTTCGCGTCTGTCGTCGAGCGCGCTCAAGCCATTCAACATCATCTAGTTAGGCGAGAGCCGCGACCGCAAAGAAATCTCTGATGCTTTCCAGGTTTGGTGCAGGTTGACGGCAAGCGGCCTGATGATGCGGAAACGTTTCTGTCACGTCTAATGCTTGGACCGCATGTTAGGCTTCTGCCGAGCCCTTGGAGACGCTTGAGTGATTCGCCGGATCTTTAAAGCATTTCAATATCGCGACTTCCGGCTGATGTGGGTGGGCGCCTGCACTTCCAGCATCGGTACCTGGATGCAAATCGTGGCGCAGAGTTGGCTGATTTACCGGCTCAGCCATTCCAAGTTTCTGCTGGGACTCGATCAATTTCTCGGGGGCCTTCCTATCTTTCTGTTCTCGCTGATCGGAGGAGTGATCGCCGATCGCGTGGAGCGCCGCAAAATTCTGCTCGGGTCCCAGTATGTGCAGATGGTGAGCGCCGGGTTGCTCACCATTCTAGTGGCGACGGGCCACGTACATGTCTGGCACATTCTGTGCCTCTCGTTCGTTTCCGGATTCGCCCAGGCTTTCGGAGGCCCGGCTTACCTGGCGCTGATTCCCACTTTGGTTGAGCGGGAAGACATGCCCAACGCCATCGCCTTGAATTCGATCCAGTTCAACTTGGCGGTTACGGTCGGGCCGGCGCTGGCCGGGCAGGCGTTGGCCAGGTTCGGCGAAAAATGGTGCTTCGGTCTGAACGCGCTATCGTTCCTGGCGCCCATCGTGTCGCTGATGATTATCCAAACCCGTTTTTTGCCGTTGAAGACCGCGGAGTCGATGTTCACCAGCTTGAAGCAAGGCATTCAATTCGCGCGCCGGCAAAGTTCAATGGAGGCGCTGATCTTGCTGGCTTTCTGCATGACCTTCCTGGCCATGCCCCTGCGCACCTATTTTCCCGTCTTCGTAAAAGACATCTTCCATCGCGGGCCGGAAACCTACGGCAATCTGCTCGCTCTCATGGGCATCGGTTCGATTTGCGGGTCGCTCGCCATTGCGAGCGCGGGAAATATTAAAAGAAAGGGTCTTGTCGCTCTGGGCGCGCTCGTATGTCTGGGCGCGGGAATCGCCGGCTTTGCGTTGTCGAAATCGCTGCCGCTGAGCGAAAGTGTGCTGGTACTGGTGGGCGCATCGATGATGGCGGTTTTTGCCACGGTGAATTCGCTCGTGCAACTGATTACCACCAATGAAATGCGCGGGCGCGTAATGAGCGTCTACAATTTCGCATTCCGCGGCGGCATGCCGATGGGGAATTTGTTGTCAGGATGGCTGGTTCCCGTCTTTACCGCGCCGGTGGTGCTCAGCACCAACGGGTTCCTGCTCATTGTGCTCGCACTGTATTTTCTGGTGATCCAACGGAGGCTGGCTACGCTTTGAGAACTGGCCGAACTCTCCAGGGGTACCTTCGTCTGCCTTGTCGCTAATGTATTTCCCTATTCGACCGTGTGTTTCGCCGTGTAGCCTTCTCGCGCATACACGATGTACTTCACGTCCTTGCCCTTCTGATCGTGAACCTTCAGCGGACCACCGCCGGGCGCCTGCAGTTCGACTTTCAGCTTGCGGTAAGTGCCATCGAATTTGGCGTTAGTGGGGTGATAACTGATGGTGTATTGGTTGCGGATGTCGGCTGCGATTTGCTGAAAATCTTCCGGCAGTTCACCTTGAAAGCGCGGGAAGTAGGCGCGGCCGCCGGTAAGGCGGGCGAAGGTACTCATTTGATTGTCGTTTTGCGCCCATCCAAGTTCCCGCATCCCGCTTCCCATGCCGGTATCCGCCATGGTTCGATATGTCCACCCGATGCTGATTGGGTAGATGGTTACATCTTTTGTGGCCTTAACCTTCTTCAGAGTCTGGTCGAGGGTGATCTTGCTGAAGGTGTCAGCCCCGGAGGAAACCAGGATGACGTATTTCTTTCCCTCGATGCGATCGATCCGGTCGAGCGTGTCGAACAGCGCGTCAAAGAGATTACGTTCGCTGAACCCCGGAACGCGAAGTCCGTTAAGCGCGCCCATGATGGCTCGCTTGTCCTGTGTGAAGTCAACCAGAATCTGGGGCTTCAGGTCGTAGGACTCAACCGCAACCCAGTCATCCTTTTTCAGGGTGCTGGCGAAGGCGTAAGAAGCGTTGAGCGCGTCCACCATGTAGTTATATGCCTGATAACCTCCTGTAAAGGGTCTCCCGGACGCAAATTCGATCAGAAGGACTGCGGTGATCGGAGCCTGGGTCTGATTGAAGGTTGCGATTTGCTGGGGCTGGCCATCCTCGAGAACCTTGAAGTTTTCTTTCGCAAGGTTGGGGACGGTCTGGCCGTCCTTGGTGGTCACGAGCACATCGAGGTTCACAATCGGCACGTCCACCTTGATCGAGTAATCGGGCATGTTCTCGATCTTTTTCGGTTTTTCGGGAGCCGGAGGCGGTGGCTCGTCCTTCTTTTTCGGGATCACATACGGTCCAACATCGTTTTGCGGGCCGCCGGCGTCGGGCGGAGTCTCCTGCTGATTCGGGTTTGCCGGGGGTTGCTGAGGTGTGCCCTGAGCCCGAGATAAGGGCGGGAAAGCTGCGGCGAGCATCCAGCAGAGAACCAACGCCAACAGGATCACACGCTTATGGCAAGTCGACGGAACACGCTTTTGCCCGCAAAATTCACTGCAAAACATGGGGATATCCTCGAAAACTCCTGTGCTAGTATAGATGCAAGAACTCTGCGGCTGGGTTATTTTGCCGGCCGAAGAAACGCCGCCTCTCCTGGCAGAACCTTGATAGCACGCAGAGTCTTTAAGAAGCAAGGTCACTTCGTGACCTCTGGGGTCGTACATGGGTAAAGTTGCGCGCGCACTCGCCGTGGTTTTGTGTCTCTCACCTTCTGTCTGGGTTCTCGCACAAGAAGTTAGTGCTCCATCCAAACCGGCGATTGCCATCATGCCGCTCGATCAGATTCACGAAGGCATGATAGGCACGGCCCTCACCGTGTTCCAGGGCGTGAAACCGGAAAAGATGGACGTGGAAGTTCTGGGCGTGATGCGCAACGTGAACGGTCCGAAGGGCGACATTATTCTTGTCCGTCTGCTCGGCGCCAAGCCCGAATATACCGGTGTGGTTGCGGGCATGAGCGGAAGCCCGGTCTATTTTGACGGCAAGCTGGCGGGCGCGCTGGCCTTCCGCATCGGCGAGTTCTCGAAGGAACCGATCGCGGGAGTGACCCCGATCGAGGAGATGCTAGAGATCGACGCGCTCGATCATAGTGCCGCACGAGGTGCGGTGCGAGGTTCCGCGCCGATGCCAGCCAGTGTAACGAACGCGAATCCTCCCAACCAAACTGGAAGCACGCAAACCGCGAGCCCAGGCGAAGGCCCGGCGCTTCCTGCGCAGAACTTTTCTCAGAACTACCTCCAGCCCATCGAAACGCCGCTCGTGTTCAACGGTTTTTCGAGCGAGACTCTAGAGCGCTACGCGTCGCAATTCGCGGCCGTGGGGATTGTCCCAGTGATGGGCATTGGCTCGGCGAGCGCTGGCAAGCAGCCGGAGCCGATCGAAGCCGGATCCGCCGTCAGCGCCGTGCTGGTGCGCGGCGACATGGATATTGCCGCCACCTGTACCGTGACCTACGTCGATCCGCAACGTCTGCTCGCCTGCGGACATCCGCTGCTGCAGTTTGGCGAAGTGGACCTGCCGATGACGAAAGCCACGGTGCTGGCCACGCTGGCCTCGCCGATGAACGCGTTCAAGATCGTCAACACCACCGAGACGGTAGGCGCGTTCGTGCAGGATCGCCAGAACGGCATCATGGGCGTGCCCGGACGCGAGTCGAAAATGATTCCCGTGACCGTGGCCATGCATAGTGTCGGAGAACATGGAACCACAACCAAGGAATTCCATTACGAAATTCTCAACAATGCGCGCCTTAGCCCAGTGGCTATGATGGCCACGGTCTTCAACGCGCTGCACGGCACGAACGAATACGGAGAAGACATGACCTACCGTATGAACGGCGTGCTCAGCGTGAAGGGCTATCCCGATGTCACGCTGCGTAACATGTTTGCGCCGCAAGATAACGGGCAGCCCGCAGCAGCGATGGCTGCCGCCACCATCGGCGATCGCTTTGCGCGCATCTACAGCAATCCCTACGACGTTCCCGACGTTGAGGGCGTAAAGCTCGATTTCGATTTGGTCCGCGAGCGCCGGTCGGCTCGCCTCGAAGCTGCGCGCACGGATATGACCGAAGCTCGTCCCGGCGACCAGATTATGGTCGAGACCGTGATCCGTCCCTATCGCGGCGAGCGCCTGGTGCGCCAGATTCCCATACGGATTCCGACTTCCACTTCCAAAGGCACGTTGCGCATACTGGTCAGCGACGGAGACACACTTGACCGCATGCATCGCGGCACGCCGATGATGAACCGTGGTCTGGGCCTGGCCCCGACGATCGCGTTGCTCAACAAGGAGCGCGCCAACGATCGCGTGTATGTTTCGCTCATCGATTCCGATCCGGAAGCCATGGTCGCGGACAAAGTGATGCCGACGCTCCCGCTTAGCGTCATGAATGTCATGGACAACATGCGCGGCACGCAGGATATGGTCGTGCTCGGCGAATCGTCGGTCAGCGAAGCTTCCACCGAATCGCTCGACTATGTTGTCTCTGGCGCGCAGATGCTGACGATCAGCATCAAGTAAGCAAGTTCCGGCTGACATATACTTTTGATATGAAAAAACTGGCGGCAGTCTTTTGGCTGCCGTTGCTTTGCTCTTATTTTTTCGCGCAGACTGCGCCAACCGCCCAGACTCAGCCGACCACAGCTGCATCCAAACCCGAAGTGATTCTGCTGGGGACGGCGCACGATCTGCATTTCAAACCTGAAAGTCACTACTCTCTTGCCGATCTGCAAACTGAAGTTGAGGCGTTGCATCCCGATTTGATATGCGGCGAGATCACGCCCGAGGCTTACCAAGGCCCGACGGAAGGTTATTTTCCTCCCGAGGCCGCGTTCCTGGCCGAGGTTGCTCCCACGCTGCATGCTCGCTTCGCCGCGACCGACTGGCGCATAGCCAAAGCATGGCAGAGCCGAGCCGAGGAGATGGAACCCAAAGAGATCAAAGACAAGCTAGAGACGCTGACCCAAGACACCGCCAAACAGATGCAGTCGCAGACCGAGCCATCGCTTTTTGATTTTCTGCATACCAAGGGGATAGCGCTCGCCGATTATCAGTTTGAGCAAGTGGTCGGCGAGAACACTGTCGCCGACATAGCCATGGGAGGCTGGCACGAACGCAATCGTCGAATCGTAGAAAATTGTCTCGATGCCGCTTCGGGCGCGGGCCGCATCGTCATCGTTTATGGAGCCGGTCACATTCCACAGTTGCAGCGTCAAATCGCAGCACGAGGAATTACGGCGCAGATCGCCATCCGCCGCTTTGTTCCCGCCGGCATGGGAAGCGTACCGCTGTCCGTAATTGCGCGCTGGCAGCGCAATCTGGACAATTTGAAACGAATATTGGATGGAAGCCTCACCGTATCGCGCGATTCTCTCGACAAGGTGAAAGACAGCCATCGCGTGCAAGACTTGGAACTGGCGCTGAAAACCTACAGCGGCAGCACGGAAAACAAATAGCTGGTTAAATTAAGGTAGCTGTATTGAGGGATGACTGTTGAGGATGACATCGGCTCGTAAAACGCTTGCTCAAGTATTGGCACTTATTCTTTTCACCTGCGCGCTTTCCGCATTCACCGTCGCCGAGGGCACTCGCACCTGGGAACAATCGAAGTTCGAGGAACTGATCAAAGGCACTGCCAAGGGTATCGCCCTGCGCAGCGAGGGTGGACTTGAACTCGCTCCCGCGTTCAAGGCGCTCGCCACCACGCCCTCGACCTACATCTGGGCGATTGCATCCGATTCCGCGGGCAATATCTACGCCGCGGCCGGCTCCCCGGCCCGCGTCTATCGCATTACGCCGGACGGCCAGACTACGACCATCTTCGAGCCGCAAGAGTTGCAGGTGCAGGCTTTGGTCGTCGATAAAAAAGGGATCGTCTACGCGGCCACAGCGCCCGATGGCAAGGTCTATCGCCTTGAAGAAACGAAAGCCGCCAAGGCCCCAGCGAAAGCTTCCTGGAGCGCCACACCCTATTTCGATCCCGGCTCGAAGTACATCTGGGACATGGTTCTCGACAGCGCTGGCGCGCTTTATGTCGCCACCGGCGATCACGGAGAAATCTACAAAGTCAGCGCCAACGGCCAGCACTCGCTCTTCTTCAAGAGCGATGAAGTCCACATCCGCGCGCTCGCGCTCGATCCGAAGGGAAACCTCATTGCCGGTTCCGATGGCAGCGGGCTGATCTACCGCATCGCGCCCAATGGCGAAGCGTTCGTTCTCTACAGCGCGGCCAAGAAGGAAATTACCGCGCTCGCCATCGACGGCGCCGGCAACATCTACGCCGCCGCTGCCGGAGAGAAGCGTCCTGAGAGCGCAATGCCGCAAATGGGCATTACCCTCTCTCCCGCGCAGAACGCTCCCGCGCCCGGTGGCAATATCACCATCACCGCGACACCGACGGCACCCGCCACCCCGTTTCCCGCTCCCGGACTCGGCGCCACCGGCGGCTCCGAGATTTATCGCATTGCGCCCGATGGCGCCCCATCCCGTTTGTGGGCTTCGCGCGAAGATCTTGTCTACGCCCTGGCTTTTGATCAGCACGGTCGCCTAGTGGCCGGTACCGGCAATCGTGGTCACATCTTCGCCATCAACGGTGTCGACGATTTTACCGATCTGATCAAGGCGAGCGCCACGCAGATCACAGCCTTTGCCGCTGCCCCTGGTGGAGGGCTCTATGCCTCCAGCAGCAACTTGGGAAAGATTTTTCTTCTCGGTCCGGGTCCCGAGTCGGAGGGCACTTATGAAAGCGACGTCTTCGACGCGCATATCTTTTCTTTGTGGGGACGCGCCAGCGTCCGAGCCGCCGGAAATTTGAGTTCCAATTCCAGTTCCAACGTCGAGCTTTATGCGCGCAGCGGCAACGTCGACAATCCCGATCGCAACTGGAGTCCGTGGACGCGCGTGAATTTCGCCCAAGCCCTCGCCGCCGGCGCCGAGCTGAAGATTCCGCCGGCGCGCTTCGTGCAGTGGAAAGCCGTGCTCCACACCGGCAATCCCGCGCCTCGCCTTGACGATGTCCTGCTGAACTATCTTCCTAAGAATGTCGCTCCCGAAATTGACGAGATCATCGTGCAGCCCGGATTTCGCTATCAACCCACTCCACATGTAACCGGCGGCGAGCCTGCAGGCCAGGGACAGGGTCAGCTCCGTTTCGATTCACCGCCTCCGGCCGTGCGCGACCGCGACTCGATCGGCATCCGCTGGTCAGCCCATGACGATAACGACGACCAACTCGTCTACGCCATCTACTACCGCGGCGACGGCGAATCGCGCTGGCTCCTGCTGAAAGATAATATCTCTGACCGCTACTATTCCTTCGACGCCAGTCTTCTGCCCGATGGCGGCTACACCGTGAAGGTCATCGCCTCCGATGCGCCTTCGCATTCGCCGGGAGAAGCGCTCTACGCCGGACGGGTTAGCGCGCGTTTCGAAGTCGATAGCACTTCTCCGGTGATCGAGAATCTGAGTGCGATTGTCGAGGGAAAGGGAATCCACGTCCGCTTCCGCGCCAGCGATTCGTTCTCGCCGATCAAGCGCGCGGAATACTCGCTCGATGCCGGCGACTGGCAGTTTGTCGAACCGGTGGGCCAGTTATCGGATTCCAAAACGGAAGATTACGATTTTCGGGCGGCCGTGCCCCAGTCCGAAGCCCCGCCCCCGCTGATGGAAAACAACACCGCGAATGATCATGTCGTGGTGGTTCGCGTCTACGATCGCTTCGACAATCTTGCCACGGCAAAAACCGTGATCCGCGGAAAATAACGGTTTTGGAGGGACGGGTGTCTCGCCCGCCCAGCCGGGCGAGGACGCCCGGCTCTCCACTGGCACGATTACTCCTGTGCGTAAAAGATGGAACTTGCTGGTCCCGTGCTACAGGAAGTTGCAGGCTTCACGATGGTACAAGAGCCCATCACGTAAAAACTCTGCACAGCGCAAGCCGGATTTGAATTCTTGTTGCCGTTGGCCTTGCATCCGATGGTGTCCACTGCGTAGATCACATAAGTTTCGGTCGATGGGGCCGTCAGCGCAATCGAACCCGTGCCCGCGGTCGATAACATGTAGGTACCGGTCATCGTTTGCGACCCTGGGTACTGAGTTCCGGTCAGGCACTCTGAAGTGCACGAACCTTTACCAGTGCTAGGTTGTGCCCAGATCGCGAACAGATTGGCCGCAATCGGACTCAGGGCCGAACTGGCGCTGACCGTGGTCGCTGCGGCATACGTGCCCGGCAGTTCCGAACCGGCCAAGCCGAGCCCCGTGTCTCCTTGGACACTCATCGTTCCGGTCATCACCGACGAACTGGATTGATCGAGCAGAAATCCGCTGCCGGCTCCGCTGGCATAAAGCACGAACGGAATCGGCGCGACCGCCGTGCTTGCGCTCGGATTGCCCAGCATCTGGAAGACATAACGTCCATTATTAGCCGGGTTACTGCCAGTTGCCGTGTAATTGTAGACAGACTGAGCCTGGTTAGTCCCGGGAAATTGAACAGCGGACAGAACCATTCCGGCGTTATTTTGATCGAAGACGCCGAAGAAATCTCCGTCGCCATCGGTCGAACCCAGCGTTAGCGCGACGTTGGTGCTCGACCCACTCACTCCCGTCACAGCGACAACCGATGTGGTGGCAAAAGCAGCGTTGTTATAGGTCTGTGTGGAATCCTGTAGCACCATGGTTCCGGAAACCGCCGCCGGGTGCGACGCTCCGACGGTGTCGGTAGAAATGGCATAGAGAGTGAGCGGGTTCGACTTACTGGACGTTCCATTAGCGACAAAGAAATCGAAATCAAGCGTCGTGCCCGAAGCCAGCGTCAGGCCCGTTACATGCCACAGCCCGCAATTGCATCCGTCCTCGGAGTAACTGCCCGCAACGCTGCTGTAACTGCCCGCCGTACCGTTGTCGTTCACGTCTACCTGGCCGTTGGCTATTGCGCCAGAGCCATTCAGCGGCAAAACTCCTGCATATCCAACCCGCTTGCCATTCGCGTCCACTCCAGTGAAGCCGAACGCGTAGGTCTGGGCGCCCGTGAACTTCTTGGAGTTCGAAATCTTCGCGATGCCCGAGCCCGTGCCATTGCTGTCGATCTCGATCATCTCGAGGTCGCCGTTGCCATCCAGAACGACCTGGAATTGATTCGGATAGCTTCCCGACGACGTCAGCGTCAGCGTCCCCGCATTATTCGAGTTGTACGGATTGCCCGAGGGCGAATAGGAACCGCCCGTGATCGAGATTGGGCTTGCCGACGCTGGGCCGCCCTTGGTCAGCACCTCCTCTTCGCCAGAGGTGATCGACCCGCTCGAAGACGCGGTGAACGTTCCTGCCACCGCGATGGGGCTACCGCTGTTGTCATACCCCGAAAACTGGAAGGCGTACGTGCCGTTTACGCGGGCGCTGACCGGCGAGATTGTGGCGGCCGTGCAGTAAGTGGGATTGGGCGTGCAGCCGTTCGGATCGAGCGGGGATGCTGCTGATATCTGAACACAGTTCCCAGTGCAGTTGTCGCTCGCCGTATACAGGTAAGCCCCGGGCACATTCGGATCGGGAGCAAAATCCACGCACTGACTCCCATTTGCCAAGCAGCTCCACGTTAAAGTCTGGGGTGCATCGTCCGGAATAGCTACCGCCGTGAATTGCTGGGTCAGACCGTTGCCGACGTTAAGCGTCGATGGCGCTACTTCAGTGGTGATGTCAACCACAGTGATGTCCATAGTGCCCGATTCGACAGGGCTCGAACCATTCATTGTCGCCGTGATCACCGGCTGCGAACCTGCCGCCGGCACCGTGGACGGGGCCTGGTAATTCGCAGTCGCCGCGGCGGTCGAGGTAGGCGGAGTTGTCGATAAGATGGATCCTGGCCCGGTCAGGTTCCAGGTAACGGCGGCATTGGCCGGGTCAGTCGTTGCCGCCGTAATCGTCACCGTCTGAGTCGGGTAGATCGCGCTGGGGTTGGCGTTCATGGGAGTAGTGATGCTAAGTGTGACCGTGGGAACAATGCCGTTGCCACCCTTAGCGCACCCGCCAACCACTAACAGACTCAGCAAAACCACCGCCAGCAGGGAAATTTTTAGCATGATGAACTCGCTTTGAATCTCTAAATTCAGTTTTTCTTGGAGTCTGCCCCGCCAGCAATCCGTTGCCTGGAACCCTTGCCCAACAGAGCTTTCAACCGGGATCTATCCCCAGTCTGCGAGCAGCCCTGGAGCCAATCTATTATTCAAGGCAGGAAGTTACAATGTACCTGAATTTAAGGCGTTTGTCTGCGTAAGAAGGCCATGGAAACGCACGCATTAGGCTCGTTTGTGCAAGGAATTGCAGTCTCAGTTCCCAGTTCCCGCTTCTCAGTGGTGAGCCGATTCGTTTTGACTGAGAACTGATAACTGAGAACTGGGAACTTTCTCAGCCGTTTCCACCAGCGGACGCAGCTGAGCGACCGTGATTCCGAGCGTTCCTGCGGAGAAGCCGTCGATGTATGCGGAGTTGATGCCCACGACTTCGCCGCGCCGATTCAGCACTGGACCTCCGCTGCCGCCACGTGCCGTGGGCGCATCGTAGATAAGCTTGTCTCCAGTCACATCGCCTACGTGGCCAAAGGTAGCCGAAGGCCGGATCAGCGACAACGCCGCCAGTTCGCCAGCCGTGTCGGCGTCGTCCGGATGCGACGAAAGCCGGTCGTACACAACCGCGGGCGACTTCGCCACCATCCCCGTCACTCCCATCGGATATGCCAGCACGCTCACCGAATCACCCACATGCGGCGGCGTCTCCGACAGAGTCAAGGGGCGAAGTTGATTGGTGAAGGCGGTGTTTTCCAGGCGCAGCACAGCCAGATCGCCGTGCGTGGCCACGACCACCGTCGCCAGAGTTACCGGAAGTGGCGATCCCGGGAAATACGCCACCAGTTTTTCGAGAACCGGCGATCCACCCTGCCGCAGTGCCGCTGCCACTTCGCGGTCGCCGTACCAGGGCTCGGCCACGTGGCGATTGGTGGCGAGGAGTCCCGGCGCAACTACAAACCCTGTCCCAGCTACCCGCGCGCGAAAGCTCCGCGCTCGGCCGGATACGTGATAAATCCCATAGATGTAAGCGACCGACTCCCGAGCATCGTCCACGGCGGTAGACGAGAACGACTGTTGTCGTTCCAGGTCAGCCACCTGACGCGAGAGCTGGTGCACCTGCTGCTCCAGGCCGGTGTTGTCCGGGGGAGCGTAGTAATGCGCCAGCACTCCCGCGCCCACCAGCGCCAGCACGCCAAGGAGGGCCTGGACAAACCGTTGCCAGGTTTCGACGAGATCGTCTTCGCCTTGGTTGGAGTTGAACATGAGAGTTCGGCCCGGCGGAGGGAGATGAATCCGGGCAGCAGCCACTATCCTGACGCATTCGAGCCCAGGCGTGTAGGGTACAGAAGTCGGGCAGGAGCGGACCGAAAGTAACTGAGGGACCGGGGTGCGATCTTCGCTGTAGAGACGCGGCTTGCCGCGTCTCCTTCTCGTACCTGCCGCAGACGGGGCAAGCCCCGTCTCGACACGAATTACGGTTCAACCCCTAGCCGCTTGGCCATCTCGTCATAGAGGAACCCTTCTTCTGGCGAGTACGGTTGAACCCATTCTCCATCAATCACAAACTGCGGGATGGCGCGCTTGCCAGTCCGTTTTATGACTTCATCGGCAGCTTCCGGAGTGACGTCGATGTTGATGTCGGTGTAGGGCAGTTGATGCTGGTCGAGGAAGCGTTTAGCGTCCCGGCAATGTGGACACCAAGGCGCGGAGTAGACAATGATTTCCATGAGTGCTCAGAGTTCTGATGAAGATGAAGCGCTTCGTGTTAAACGCGCTCGAGTTCGTGCACAGTGCGTTCGTTCTCGACGTTACCCGTGTTCAGCGTAGTGGCTGGCTCAAAGAGCAGAACCCAACATTCCTCCTCGGCCACGGGACGGTGTTCGACCCCGTCCGGCACTACGATAAACTCGCCGGTTTCGATCCATTCGTGCCGGTCGCGGAATTCCATGCGGAAGCGGCCTTTGACGACCAGGAACATTTCGTCTTCGTGATCGTGATGGTGGAAGACGAACGGGCTGTCGAACTTGACGAACTTCACGTACTGTCCGTTGAGTTCGGCGGCGATGCGGGGCTTGTAGTAGTCGTGAATTTTAGCGAACTTCTCGGCGATGTTGATCTTGGACATGGGATCTCTTTCGAAGCGTGGCGGTTCCCACCGCTCCAATGGATGACGCTTTGCGGCCGCTGGTCGCAGGAAAATTCGCTGACGGCGGAAAAGACTGCCGATCTGTGCTCGGCTTGGACGAGCGAGAGCGCCCGTCCCTACGCGAGCAAAGGCATCAGCCGCCAGCTTTTCGCTGACGGCTGAGTGCTGAAGCTGACGGCTGTTTAGAAACCCTCTGTTCCGGCTCCTGGGTGTCCACCGCGCAGCATCGTCCTTACGCCGCGTTGGGTGTTGATGCGGGTGGTTGTGTTCCAGTCGACTTCATCGGTGCTGATCACGCCGTTTCCGCCACTGGCGAGTTCATAGCTGATGCGGCCGTTCTCGTAGGTGTAATTGCCCACCTCCAGAACCATGCCTGACTTCAGCACAAACACCGGCACTCCCGGAGATCCGCCGCTGCCCGCCGCGCCCTTGGTCACATAGCTGGCGTAGACGAAGTGCGGAGCGTCCTCAGTCATTGCAGTCGTTGGTTGCTCGCTCGACACGACTCTTACGTTTGCATTGCGCACTGCTAACTGGGGAATCGTGTTGTCCCCAGACGCGCTGGCGCCCTGATAAGAGCCCTGATAATACGAGTCGTTTTCCATCCTCGGTTGACCGAAGAAGTGCCAATCAGGTCCGTTGGTGGCGGAGACTTGCGGAATCTGCACATCATCCATCAAGCGCAGTTCCAGCGTACTCTCGCCCTTGAGGGTGGGACGCGGACCGCGCGCCGGCAACATGATAATCTTCCACGGCCAGAGCGGCGGAATCATCCATTCGACAATGTCGCGCTTGGCATGGCCTTTGCCGTCGATACCGCCAGTTTTATCTACTTTGTAGCCGCGGGTCGCGATCACCTTGGCATCGAGCGGCAGGTCGCCATCCGGCAGGCCGATGCGATCGAATACCAGCCTCATGTTGCCTTTACCCCAGAAATGGCCGGGATCCTGCGCCGATTCCAGATGGCCCACAAGGTAGGCTCCGCGGGGAAATGTCTGGTGGCCGAATTCCGTTACCGAATGCAAATGGCAGAGCACGGGATCTCCGATGGCAACGGTGGCGGAAGAGAAGTTCGGTTCATTCATGGTGCATTGCAGAAGGGTTCCAGCGGGCAGAACAGTCTCACGCGCACTGGCACTCGTTGTTAGGGTTAAAACGGTCAGGCCTAGAAGGATTACTGCAAGAAGGGACACTGCTAGCGCTGAATACGAGCTGGACTTCATGACGCACCTCGGTCTCACGCCCCGGAATTTTTGGTACCTAATTCCCAAGCTACTTGCGTTGAGCCAGCCCCGATTTACAAACTTATACACAAGTTAACACGTCCGGTCAATCGGACGATTGGGATCAAAGTGTGGCTTTTTAGCTACAGGTGGAGGGATCTCTCTAAATGTAAACCCAAGCGTTTAGGAATCATGCTAGAATCTTAATGTGCCGACCGTTCTTAGATTCGGCGGGCTCCGAGTAGTTGTATATCCGAACGATCACCAGCCGGCACATGTGCATGTGATGGGTCGGGGATGTGAGGCGCTATTTAATCTCAACTGTCCGGCGGGACCGGTCGAGCTTCGAGTGAACTTCACATTCTCGCGGCGCGAGATCGGACCCATTCTGGAAGAACTCGACGGTCACGTAGCAACGCTTTGTAGGGCATGGGAGGAGATTCATGGTTAAGGGCCACGCTGTGCGGCGGGACAATTTCGAAGCGGCGATGGAACGGGCGCGGAAAATGAAGGAGAAGTTTCCCCGCGCCGTCTCCGCGTATTACGACCGGGCGAGCGGACGAGTTGTAGTTGACCTTAGCTCCAAGGTCGCCGTGAGTTTCCGTCCGGAGGATGCGCAGGGATTGGAGCACGCGAAGGCCGCGGACCTCTCGGAAATTGAGCTAAGCCCGTCGGGTTTCGGCATTCATTTTCCGAGGCTTGATGCGGATCTTTATGTGCCCGCCCTTTTGGAAGGATTCTTGGGATCACGGAAATGGATGGCGGCGCGCATGGGCGAAGCTGGAGGAAAGTCTCGCAGCAAGGCTAAGAAGGCGGCGGCGCGGGCGAATGGATTGAAGGGCGGGCGACCGAGGAAGGCCCCGTGAACATAGGCTACATCGTGCCAGCCGCGGCTTTTTCAGTGGTTTGGCGCGTTTTTTTGCGGAGTGCCTCGAACCGTTCGAGGAGCTGTTGGTTATAGTTAGTGCCCTCTTCACCCCGTAAGAACAAAATATCGGCGTCCCAGTCCTGACGTGTGTTCTCGCCGATGGCCAGAGTAGCAGCTTGGAACAGTGCTCGAAGTCGTCCATCCTCAAACCACAACGCAGGGACGGACTCCCTGTGCCCACACCACATTTGGCCGACTCGGATTGCGTGCTCAATCCTCACGGGTGCGGGAGGATGTGTGAGTTTGCCGACGGAGTCCACGTCAATGCTTTTATGCCAACGCGCGCAAAAGAACGCCATGACTCCCAAGAAAAAACAAATGAGTAGGAATTCGTCGCCATCTCTGGCCGATGAATCTCCACGTCCTAGCTGAGTCAGCAAGGGTCCGCGCCCGCCTCCGCGGAGAAAATGGTCTAATGCCAAGTAGATTGCATATCCGTCCGCATCGAGCTCCTGAGCCTGTAATTCTAGGCTGCCGGAAATCTCGTCCTTTAAGAATTCGGTCCACACTCCAGATACCGCGTTTTCACCCTGTCTGCAATGTAGATGCACGTGGTGCGTGTATTCGTGTGAGACGAGGAAGCTGAGCTGCAATTGGAATAGCGCCGCTTGGAGGGCACTCGGTTTCACCGCCTCCGGATCGAGGCCGAGCAATTGCTGAACGGCCTGAAACATGCTGAGGCGTTGCGAGATATCCCACAGGAGCTCGACTAGGGGGAGAGTCACCACGATAAACGCAAATCCATTGTGCTGGAGAGCGAGGGCATTGTGGGCATTTTTGGCGTCACGCTTTACTTCAATGTAATCAAAGTGAAAAGGCGGATGTTCGACTCCCCCTGATGCGTTTACGCTCTCCGCTCGGAGGGCGCTGTTCATCGCCTCCTGCACCAGGTGCAAGAGTGCGCGAAGCGATGGAGGGTCTACGCGTTCAAGGTCAAGCTTGCCGATGTAGCCGTCGAAATCAAGCCTTTTGCAAAGGTAAGTCTTTATCCACCGATCGAGCACCACTTCGGGAGGGAGCATGTCCTCATTATAGAGGCCCCGCACAGGCCGAAACAAAAGCCGCCAGCTTTTGCTGACGGCTTAAAACCTCGCTTGCTTCGCTTCGCGGGGACGGACGAATGCGTCCGTCCCTACGCAAGACTAACTTTCGTACAGCAGCACGCCTTCGGCTTTCTCTGCGTCTACTGGACGGTAGTAGAGCTTGTTGTCTTCCAGGAAGACCTCGATGAAGGCCGGCCTGGTGGTGATCGTGCCTTGGATCAGCGCTTCCGAGAGCGGATCTTCTATGTACTTCTGCAATGCTCTACGCAACGGACGCGCTCCGTAGCTGCGGTCGGTTAGCGTCTGGTTCAGGATCCACTTCTTGGCTTCGTCGGCCACCGTTACTGTGATCGAACGCTGGGCCAGATTCTGGTTCAGTTGGCTGACCATCAGTTCGAGAATCTGGATCAGGTCGGCTTCGCTGAGCGCCAGGAAGAGGATGATTTCATCCACGCGGTTCAGGAACTCGGGATTGAAGGTGCGCTTGACCTCGCTCTTCACCAGGTCTTCGACCTTTTCGGAAACCATCTCGTCTTTGGACGACTGGAAGCCGAGACCCTCGCGCTTCATGAGGTGCCTTGCCCCGATGTTCGAGGTCATGATGATGATGGTGTTTTTGAAGTCGACCGTGTTGCCTAAGCCGTCCGTGAGTTGGCCGTCTTCAAAAACCTGCAACAGGATGTTGAAGACATCCGGGTGCGCCTTTTCGATTTCGTCTAGCAGAACGACAGAATATGGCGCGCGCTTGACGCGTTCTGTCAGTTGGCCGCCCTCTTCGTAGCCGACGTATCCCGGAGGCGAGCCGATCAGCTTCGACACGGAGTGCTTTTCCATGAACTCCGACATATCGAAGCGGACCAGCGCTTTCTCGCTGCCGAACATGAACTGGGCCAGGGTGCGCGCGACTTCTGTTTTGCCTACGCCGGTCGGTCCCAGGAACAGGAACGAGCCTATCGGGCGGTTCGGGCTTTTCAAGCCGGCGCGGCTGCGACGGATGGCGCGAGCCAGCGCGCTGATGGCTTTGTCTTGCGAGATGATGCGCTTGTGCAACTCTTCTTCAATGCGCAACAGTTTTTGCGTTTCTTCTTCTTTGATCGAAGTGATGGGAACGCCGGTCCAGCGGCTGACCACGTCCTCGATGTCCTCGCGACCGACTACGCCGGTGGAGGATTCATCGAGGTGGTATTTTTCGCGAAGGGCGCGCAGGTTCTCGCGCTCCTTGCGTTCTTCGTCGGAGTAGAAGCGCGCCTTCTCGAACTCGTGGTTCGCGATGGCGTTCTCCATTCTGTGGACGATGAACTTGATGCGCTTTTGGACTTCGGTCAACTCTTCGGGCAGCGTAGTCTGGCGCAGTTTTACGCGGGCGCCCGCTTCGTCGATCAGGTCGATAGCTTTATCCGGCAGAAAACGGTCGGGAATATAGCGGTTGGAATGCGACACTGAAAAATTGATAGCGTCGTCGGTGTAGGTGACGGCGTGGAATTTTTCGTAGCGCTCTTTGATGCCAAAAAGAATCTTTACGGCGTCGACTTCGTTGGGCGGCGGAACTTTCACAGCCTGGAAGCGGCGCTCTAGGGAACGGTCTTTTTCGATTGACTTGCGATATTCCGCGGGAGTGGTGGCGCCGATGCACTGGATTTCGCCACGCGATAGCGCCGGCTTCAGGATATTGGCGGCGTCTAGCGAGCCTTCCGCCGAGCCTGCGCCGACGAGCGTGTGGAGTTCGTCGATGAAGATGATGGAATTCTGCGACTCCATCAGCTCTTTCATGATGGTCTTGAGGCGCTCTTCGAACTGTCCGCGATATTTCGTGCCGGCTACGATCAGGGAAAGATCGAGGGCCAGAATGCGCTTGTCGGCGAGGAACGAAGGAACTTCGCCGTCGGCGATGCGCTGGGCGAGACCTTCTACGATCGCGGTCTTGCCTACGCCGGGCTCGCCGATGAGGACAGGATTATTTTTCGTGCGGCGGCACAGAATCTGCACCACGCGCTCGACTTCCGTATCGCGGCCTACCAGCGGATCGAGCTGGCTATCCATGGCCGACTGCGTCAGGTCACGCGAGAACTCGCTCAACAGAGATGATTCGCGCTGTCCGCGTTGCGGCGCCGCTTTCTCCTGGCTGGTGCGCGCCAACTCTTCGCGGATGGTTGAAAGCCGCAATCCGCGTTCGTGCAAAATCTCGGCTGCAAAACATTTTTCTTCGCGCAGCAGGCCCAGCAGCAGGTGCTCGGTTCCAATATGTTTGTGCGAAAGGCGCTCCGCTTCTTCCGAGGCGTAGGCCAGCACGCGCTTGCATTCATTGCTCAGGGGAAGATCGACCGACGTGGAAACCTTTTCCCGGATCGTAGTATGCCCTTCGATCTGCTTCCGGATCGATTCCACCGACGCATGCGAGCGCAGAAAACGATTGGTCAAAGCCTTGTCTTCGCGCAGCAATCCGAGCAAAAGGTGCTCGGTCTCGATATAAGGGGATCCAAACTGGCTGGCCTCATACCGCGCAAAAAAGATGACGCGCCTGGCTTTCTCCGTATAGCGTTCGAACATATACTCGTTCCCCCGAGTTTCTGCGGAGGCGAAGCCGTCCGCCAAACCCATGACCCTACTTCATTATGCATTCATATCGCCTAATCTCCCAAGCGATATTCGCCTTGTAGTAACCGGAGCGGTCTTACCTTCGGGTACTGTTTTCTTTCAACTTTCGTTCCTTCAACCAACTTTCGTTCCCTGCAACTTTTGTTCAACCTTTCGTGCTCTGCCTTTCGTCACGCCGGAAGCGACTCGGGCGACAATTCCTCTATTTTGCCCTGATCGAGCCGCAAAACCCTATGGCACCGTCGTGCAAAGGCCAGATTATGCGTGGCGATCAGAGAGGTCAATTGATGCTCGCGGTGCAAGCGCGCGACCAGTTCAAAAACCAACTCTCCGGTGCGGCCATCGAGATCGCCGGTAGGCTCATCGGCCAGCAAGACCTGCGGCTGCGTGATGAGCGCCCGCGCCAGCGCCAGCCGTTGCTGTTCGCCGCCAGAAAGCTCGCCGGAACGATGATGTCCACGCGACTCCAGCCCCACCTCGCGCAACCACCGCGAAGCCTCATCTTTGGCCGCAGACAGCGCTTGCCCGCGCGTCAGCAGAGGCATGGCGACGTTCTCCAGGGCAGTGAACTCCGGCAGCAGGTAATGAAACTGCCACACATAGCCGATTTTGCGGTTACGAAACTCGGCGGCGGCATCCTCGGAAAGCGCATTCACGTGGGAGTTGGCGCAGTATACGGCACCCGCCGACGGACGATCAAGCGCCGCCATGATGTGCAACAAGGTACTCTTTCCCGCACCCGATTGCCCCACGATGGCCAGCATCGTTCCCTTCGCGACCTCAAAAGACAGATTCTCAAAGAGCACCAGCTCGGCCTCGCCTGAGCGAAACCTCTTACTTAACCCTTCGACCCTCAGCAGAGGATCTTGAGTTATTGGATGCAAACTTGCCCTCCTAAGGATCAGCGCCGCTTCCCGCAGCTACCGGAGAAGGCGGTCTTTCATCCATTAGACCTGATCCATTAGATCATGATCCATTAGAGCATGATCGTGCAGACCAAGATCGTACAGACCATAATCTCGCTAAGCGCGAGGAGGAAAACCTGTTCTCGCGAACGCGCCGGCGAAAACAAGCTATGCAAAAAACTGTATACCTCCGGAAAACAAGTGCAATGTGACCGTGGTCACTGATGGGGGCGGCGTGTGAACATTGCTGCGACGGGGCCGTTCGGCTCTGCTCAGGGCAGAACCCGCCCGGTCACCACACAGAGCCGCTATTCGTAGCGCAACGCCTCCGCCGGCAGAATGCGCGCCGCTGACCACGACGGGTAAATCGTGGCTACAAAAGAAATTCCAATCGAGACCACGGCCACGATCACGCCATCCATCAGCCGTGGAGCGAAGGGCACGTAGTCAATCGAATAGACTTCGGGGGACAGGGAAATGAAATGGTAGTGTCCGCCCGCCCATGAAATCGCGTAGCCAATCACCAGGCCGATCGCCGTGCCGATCACGCCGATCAAAACGCCCTGCGCGATGAACACCCGGCGGATCTGCGCCTTCTTCGTTCCTAGCGACATGAGGACGGCAATGTCTTTAGTTTTTTCCATGACCATCATGATGAGCGAGATCAAGATGTTGAGCGCGGCCACGAACACGATCAGCCCGATGGTGATAAAGGTTACGACGCGCTCCAGGCGCAGCGCGCGGAATAGAGGCTTGTTTTGTTCCATCCAACTGGTGGCCATGAAGCCGTGGCTTCCTGAGGCTTGCCCTGCCGAATAAAGATCGGCAGCTTGTTCGAGCGCTTGAGCGACGTTGCCCGCCTGATAGATATCGTCGATCTTGAATTGGATGACCGAGATTACATCGCCCAAACCAAACAACTCCTGCGCGTCGGCCAGCCGGATAAACGCCCAGGAGGAGTCGTAATCGTAGAACCCAGAGTTGAAGATTCCCGTGACATGAAAGCGAATGTACTTCGGAACCATGCCAAATGGCGTGAGCTCTCCCTGAGGAGATGTGACCAGCACGACCGAGCCGACGGTCGCACCGAGTTCGTCCGCCATGTCTTTGCCGAGAATTATCGGAGGCATCGCCGCTACCCGCCGCTGCACTCCAGCAAGGTCGTCGGGAGATTCTGCCTGTGTGGAGCGGGCGCCCTCGCTCGCTGCCGTTGCTTTTGAATTTGCTTTTGCAGCTGTGTCCGCCGTTGCAGGCGAGACCACGGTGGATGACTCCTCCAGCGCCGCAGCTGATCCGAGCGTCACAGAGTTCAGCAGATCGCTGACTTTGCGCTCGTACTGCGGCAACATCCCCTTGAGCACCGCGCCGCGCGCCCGAGGCCCGCGCGAAATCAGCACCTGCTCGTAAATCGCCGGCGCCGCCGCCACGACATGCGGCTGCGTCGATAACTTCTCCAGCAGCGGACGCCAATCGTGAATCCCGTCGCTCTCCACTCGCAGCAAACTGATGTGCGCCGTCGAACCCAGCAGCCGCGCCTGCAAGTCCTGCCGAAAGCCGTTGTTGATGGCTAAAGCGACGATCAGCGAAGCCACGCCTGCAGCTACTCCCAGGATGGAAATCCCCGTGATGACGCCGATGAACGCCTGGCGGCGTTTGGCGCGGAGGTAGCGGGTTGCGACGAAAAATTCGAAGCGCATGAGAAACGGCTGTCAGCTGTCAGTCATCAGCTTTCAGTTACAGCGGATTATAGCTGGCGATGCGCGAACACTCTCGGTAGAACCGCCGGCACGGACCTGCGATAGTCGCGGTAAGAATCGCCAAACCGCTTTTCCAACTCTCCATCCTCCATCCCAATCATCACCGCTCCCGTGACCACGGCGAACGCCGTTAGCCCCCAGCATACGGCGAGACCGGTTCCTACGCTCCACGCCAGCATCTCGCAGAGATGCGCCAGGTACACGGGATGCCGCACCCGGGAACGGATTCCATCCGTCACCAGCCGCTGCTCGCGATTTCTGCCGTGAATTTCCGGCACGCCGCCCAGTTGCTTCGCGCTGAAATTCTTTCCGGATTGCGAATAGAGGTAGAGCCCGCAAATAAACAACGGAGCCGCGGCTGCCCAGGCCCAGTCCGTTCGATAGAGCAAGACGCTCCGCCAGCGCCCGGTAACCAGCGCCACCACGACCCACATTGTCATCCACGCGGGTAACAGTAAGAGATATGGAGACCGCTGCCGCGCACGCCACCTGCCGGCAAAGGGATGAATCATCAGCCAGAACGCGGGGATGGTCGAATAGGCGACGCAGGCCAGCCATCCGACGACTTGCAGCCAGTGCCGCATGCGCGGATTTTAGCAGGAGCGCACGGAGGAAAATTTCCTCGCTATGGAAGTTTTGCGGTCTTGACAAAGTGTCCAAGCGCCAGCAGTTGCTTTGTGGCTGGCCCGATGTCAGACTGTTCGTGCGCTGAACTTAGCCGGGAGTTGGTGAAATGCGAGAACTTACTATCCAGAGAGCTATGAAGCGGAGAGCTATGACGTTAGTTGCGGTCGCGGGCTTGGCCTTGTCAGTTTCCGGCCAGGTCACGAGCCAGCTTGCGCGGAGCCACACGTCCGCAACGGCCGAAACGAATGTGCGGGCCGCAAAAGCGCCGTACACGGCGGAGTATAAGATCACGCATGTGCAAACGCTAGCCGACGGAACCACCATTACCCGAGAGAACACCGAAGTAAGAGCGCTGGACTCGCAGGGCCGGCGGATGACCGCGACGACCACTATGTCGGGAGTCCGGGCGCCGCAAACCCATGTCATCGTCTATGATCCTGTGGCCCGAACCCAGACTGCCTGGCACTCTCCGGGTAAGATCGCGCACGTATTTAAGATGTCCACCCCGGAGGCGGAACATACTTGCTCGAGAATGATGCACGACGATGTTTCGGTGGTCAGTGGCCCGAAGTCGAAAATTACATCGGAGAATTTAGGAACAGAGTCGATCCAAGGCGTTGAAGCGCGTGGACGCCGGTACACCACGACGATTCCCGCAGGTGCGGCGGGCAACGATGCGCCCTTGGTCAGCACCTCGGAGATATGGACGGCCCTTACCGTTGGCTTGAATGGACTATTGGTGCGCGACCTAAGAGACGATCCCCGCTCAGGCAAGACGAACCGCGAGTTGACAAGTCTCAGCCAAAGCGAGCCGGATCCGGCGACATTCCAGCCGCCTGAAGGTTACGAGATCGTGACCAAGGAGTCGTCCGCGTGCCAAGACGAAACAATCGCTGAAGGAACGACCAGGTCGACTACTTCGAAGTGATCTGGGGTTGATAAGCGCCTGCGCCGATCCAACAACCTGCTATCCTTTTTCCTCATGTCTCCCATTCTGATCAGTATGCTGCTGGGGTTGACGGCGGCGGGCGCGAACGTGTTCGGCGGCGCCATCATTGTCCAAAGGAATTGGGAGCGCTCCTATCTTCGCTACTTCGTCGCGCTGGGCGCTGGTTTTATGCTGGCCACGGCGCTGGTCGAAATGGTTCCCGAGAGCATCCATCTGCGCGGGCCCTACGCCGGCTTTCTCATCCTTGGCGGATACTTGCTTGTGCATTTCTTCGAGCACACCGTCACGCCGCATTTCCACTTCGGAGAAGAAACTCATGCCGATGAGTTCGTACACGCTCACAAGGGATACTCGGTGCTGATCGGGTTGCTGATCCACACGTTTTTCGATGGCATTGCGATCGCCTCCGGATTTCTTGTGTCTCCCGCGCTCGGCTGGATCATTTTCATGGCAGTCTTTCTGCATAAGATTCCGGAGGGATTCACCATTTCGTCGGTGATGCTGGCCAGTGGCCGAAGCCGCGCCTTCGCCTGGGGAGCATCCGTGATGCTGGGCGTGGCGACCGTGGCTGGAGTGATGACGATGGCAATCTTCCGCCACGAAGTCGCCTTCGGATTGCCGCTCTCGGCGGGCGTTACAATTTATGTGGCTGCTTCGGATTTGATTCCGGAAGTGAATAAAGAGCCCGGCGTGAAGATGGCACTATTGGTTTTTGTCGGAGCCGCTTGCATGTTTTTGCTGGATCGATTTTTTCACGTCCACTAGGAGACGATTGAGGGTCAACCAACAAGTCGAGCGGCGTTACTCGGAGGAATGAAAGATTTCAACGTGCTCGATCAGTCGGTCGCAGATCTTGATGCAGGCTTCGCGCAACTCTTTCCGGGTAGCCGCGTCCCCTCCCGCTGTAAGCATGGTGGAGGTCCCATGGCAGAGCAGGAACAATGTGTCGACGATCAGGTCGTAATGTTCGGGCTGGCCGCCAAAACGTGCGGCCAGTTGCGCCAACACCCAAACACGGCCGGGGCGTGGGCGACCGGGTCCGATCAACTCTGGCCACGACAAGCGGAGCAACTCGTACTCGTGCGGGTTTGCCTCGGCAAAGGCCAAATGTCGCCGGTACACCTCCTCTATGCATGTGGACCGGAATAGCTCAGCGTGCAGTTCGGCCTGGAAGCGCAAACCCAACGCCAGCCGGATTGCTTCTTTGTTTCGAAATCGCTTGTAGACCGTAGGCGTGGTGGTGTCGGCTACCCGCGCCACCTCGCGCAACGTGAGGCCCTTCTCACCGTGCTCCCGCCACAAATTGCGGGCGGCCGTCAAGATGCGCTCTTCCAACTGTTTATCGGGAATCGGGGGCATACGGTTTTGCTCCGAGACTCAACATATTTATACACCGTACAGCCCAATGTCGGAAGCAATAAGCGCCAAAATTAGATCCGAGTCGATCAATGTATAACACTGATTGCAAATGCCATATATCACAATACTGGATCCCATGCATCTTTCTGGCGTAGATTATATTTGACAGCGTAAAACTAACAATGTTAAATTATAAACGAGTTTCGAAGTCGGGCCTTCCCCACCCTCCCCCAGAGGAGTTCAGATTGAGGAGTGCATTGAGATGTTGTCATGGAGTAAGAGCGACGACCGCGTCGCCATCATGCAAATGAACGCAGAGCTGCGGAACGCCCAGCTGGAGCTATTGAGCGCGGAGTGCGCGAAGGACCGGCTTCGGATGCGGTTTTCGGCAGAAGATATTGCCTCCTATGCCGAGCGCGACGTATTGCGCAAGGCTGTGGCGTCAGCCACCGCGTTAAAGGACTACTACTGCTCGATTGCCCAACAAGTCTCCGACCCGGCTTCCATCGCCTCGCCGCGAGCTTCCGCATTTCCGGAAGAAAAAGTAGCTGTCGCAATTGATCTTGTGCGTAAGTACCTTCGAGACAAACGAAAGGAATATAGTCCCCAAGGGTTGCCGCTCGACGCGGGCCGGTGCGGTACGATGAAGCCTTTCTTTTCCCCCAATCTACTGGCGGGAGTTCTCATGGTCGAACTGCGAAATCAGTGGATTCCCAGTCCGCCCTTCTATGCTGAGGCGAACGCTCTGGGCCTTACGAACCTGCCCGACCTCACACACATGGCTTCTTTGACTTTCGAGGATGTCATTGTCTTCCCCAGTGAAATCACAAACCGGCGCTTGTTTCACGCGCTGGTACATGCGGTACAGTTCTCGGTCTTACAGTTCGAGCGCTACACCGAGCTTTTCGTGCGAGGTTTCCTCCGAACACGCTCCCACGTCAGCGTGCCCCTGGAAACGCACGCATTCAGCCTCGAGTCAAAATTCACCGAGAATCCGGACGTGCCATTCTCCGTCGAGGAAATAGTGAAGCTTTGGGCGCACCAGGGCCGCTATTGAGGCTCCCTGCGCGGTTCCCATTACTCAGAACAGATGGTGCTGAGTAGGCACTCTTTATCCGCTGTGCCTGATATGCATTACATCTCCGTCCTGCACAATGTAATCCTTGCCCTCGAGGCGCAGGGTGCCCTTGGCTCGGGCGTTTGCTTCCGATCCCGCTTCCAGCAGTTGGTCCCAGCGAATCGTCTCGGCGCGGATGAAGTGCTTTTCCAGATCGGAGTGAATGGCGCCGGCGCCGTTCTGGGCGCGCGTATTCAGCGGGATCGTCCAGGCTCGGCATTCATCTTCGCCGGCTGTGAAGAACGAAATCAGCCCCAGCAGGTGATAGCTCTTGCGGATCAGGCGTGAGAGGCCGCTTTCGGTCAGTCCGTAGCTGCCTAGAAATTCGGCCGCATCTTCGTCGCTCATCTCGGCTAGTTCCGCTTCGACTTTGCCGCAGATGGCGCTCGCTCCGGCGTTCGGGCGCGCGGCCACTTCGGTGAGCTTATATTTTCCCACCGCCGCTTCGAGATCCTTGCCGAGTTCGGTGCTCTCGCCGATGTTGAGTACGTAGAGCATCGGCTTCTCGCTCAGAAACATGAAGCCTCTTATTCGCTTTTTGTCTTCGGGCGATATCTCCATTTCGCGCAACGGCTTCTCGGCTTCGATCTGAGCTTTGGCTTTGATCAGCAACTCGTTTTCTTTTTCCAGCTCTGGCGTCTTCATCTTCTTCAAGTCTTTTTCGAGGCGCTCCAGCCGCTTTTCGATTTGGCCCAGATCGCTCACCATGAGATCGAATTCGACATTCCTGATGTCACGCAGGGGATCGATCGGGCCGACGTGCGGAATCTCGTCGCTTTCAAATGCGCGGAGAACGTGAATGAGCGCATCCACCTGCCGCAGATGGCCGATGTAGGCAGTTTCCTTCAGCGCGTCCTGGCCAATGGCTCCTACGTCGACGTATTCAACCGAGGCGTGCGTCAGCTTCTTCGGGTTGTAGAGCGCGGCCAGTTTGTCGAGGCGTTCGTCGGGCACCTTGGCGACTCCGATGTGGGCCTCGCGCGGATTCGCAAGCGCGCGCTCGGAAATATTTGCCTTGGTCAGAATGCGAAATAAAGATGTCTTGCCGACCTGCGGCAGACCGATGATGCCAGATTTCATGGGGGGCAGCTCTCAGCTCTCAGTTCTCAGTGCAAGCAAAAGAATAAATCATTGCGAGCGAATAGTCGGTGGAGCGACGGGCTCTCGCCCGTCCCGCCGGGCGGGGACGCCCGGCGCTCCACTAACCATTAGCGGAAGGTGTCCGCGGTTGCAAACACTGCCACCAGGCCCAGCAGAAGCACCGCCTGCTCGAACTTTTCCGACCACACGTGCAGACGATCGAATTCGCGGCGCAGCGGATTGTCCAGGGGCACGTTATCGATTATTCCAACTTCGGCGCGCAGGGCGTGCATTTTTGGGGAAATGGCAAATTGTGAGATCACGGTCAGTAATAGCATCAGCACGATCAAAAGATGCCGTCCCGCCAGCGGACGGGCATTCCCCGTGGCCAAACGGCTGTGGAGCATGGACGCGATCAGAAAAACAATTCCGGAAACGATGCCCATGTAGTGCAGCAAATCGAGCGAATGGCCAACGATCGATCCCGCCACATGGCGAGTGGGCAGAAGTCCGGGCGAAAAAGCGATCGGGGCTTCGACGAATGCGAGAAAGATAATGCCGCCGATCCAGACCACCAGCGACAGGAGCATGAGAAAGCGAAGAAATGACATGAGCTGAATTATAGGAGAAGCACAGGTTTCAAGGTTTCAAAGTTTCACGGTTTCAAGGACAAAGACAAAACGGACTGCGATCTAACCTTGAACCTCTGAAACTTTGAAACCTTGAAACCTTGAAACCTGATTTGACCCGGTTATCCACAGGCGAACCAACGCGGTCACTTACTCCTATGCGCGCAACTGTTTACGCTCATCCTTCCTCATACTCCGGAGGGAATCATCCACATGCAGGGTTCGTTAAAGGCGGCCGACGTTAATTTCATTTCCTTGCAGTCGGCAGTGTTTTGCGTGCAGTGTGAATTGCTCAGCCAAAACAATACGCCGCGATGTCTGGCCTGCGGCAGCGCGGCGGTGCTCAACCTCTCGCGCGTGCTTGGCGGTTCGCTGCGCGGCCAGCAGACAGCGCATCTCATCGCGGATGCGGAACTGGACCGGTTGGTGCGGTCACTGCTCTACACCGTTCCGCAGGCGGCCGAGATCGGCGAAGAGCAGGACGAATACCGCATTGGCGATCACATTGAGCTTCCCGTAGCGGCTAGTTTCTCCACGCGTCATCGCATGCGGCCTCGCCATCACGGACCGCTCCCCGCGCCGCATCCGCTCATCAATGCCGGAGAGATCGATCTCGAGCCCGGCATCAGCATCATCGCGGAAAAAGCGCAGACCCTGACCGGCGCCACCGGGGCTGCCATTGCGCTGCGCCGCGGCAACGAAATTGTGTGCCGCGCACGCACCGGACGCACCGCTCCCGATATTGGAGTGCGTCTGCAAACCGATGCCGGACTCTCGGCCGAATGCGTGCGCACGGGCGAAGTGCTGCTGTGCAACGACGCCGAGTCGAATCCACGAGTGGATTGGGCCACTTGCCGGCGCATGGGCGTGCGGTCGATCTTGGTCGCTCCGCTGCGGCACTTTCGGCGGACGCTCGGAGTTTTCGAGGTGCTGTCGTCGACGCCCCACGCGTTCGACAACAATGATGTTGCGACGATGCAGTTTCTGTCTGGGATGATGGTGGCTACGATCTCGCGGCTTTCTAGTTTGCAGCCATCGCCGCCGGTGGCCTCGGGCGAGTAACGACAGGGCTCAAGAAGGGCGCGTTTTCCCTGTCGAACGAAACCCCTTTAGAAAGCGCTTGAGTAGAAACCAAAGCGCCCTCGGAATCCTGACTGGAGCACCGAGCCAAAATCGTCCCCAGAAAAAGATGTATTCGGGAAGCAGGAGCGCCAGTTCAGAAACGGGCGGTTCTGGGGAGTGCTCGCGGTGTTGGTAGTAGGTAAGATTCTCTCCGTCCCATGCCACCGAGAATCGCGGTTGATACCTCAAGGTGCTCAATCTGGGAAAGGTGTCTCCGAGACGGCAGCGTTGCGGCTCAACTACGAAGCACTTCCCATCCTGAATAAATTGAACCCACGCATGTCCGGTCCCATACCTCCCATGTCGGCCGAAGACGACACGAGCGTCGTAGCCCAAGTCCATGAACTGTCGCCAGGTCCAGAATGAGAAATCTTCGCAATCGCCCTTCTTTCTTTTTTCGAAATCATCTGGCGGTGCCAATATTCTTCTTTGTCGAAGAGTTCCTTATCGGAGACGGGAGTGCAGCCCACTAGAAATTTGCGGATCTCCTCGACTGAATGGCAGTGAACGGTGAGAGGATGGCTCACGTAGCGACCGAGCGGAAATGTCGGCCGCAGCCCTTTGTGGCGGTCGAACGGACGAAAGACCTTCCTGCCTTCGGCGTCGTAGGCAGCCGGAATAACTTCCGCGATCATGGTTGGAGTCTAACTGAGAACTGAGAACCGGGAACTGAGAACTAACTACACCGGGACCGGCACGCTCTCTACGATCTCGCGCAGCACCTGTTCGGCTTGCTCGGATTTTTTCAGGGTAGAGGTGTAGAGCGAACTTACTACTACTCGGTGGGCGAAGACGGAAACAACCAGAGGTTTAAAATCTTCGGGCGTGCAGTAGTCGCGACCTTCTAGGAAGGCCATGGCCTGGGCTGCGCGATAGAGCATTTGCGAGCCTCGGGGAGATACTCCGAGCGAAAGATACTCCGACTCGCGCGTCTTGCTCACAATGTTCAGCAGGTAGGTGATCAGCGATTCATCCACGTGAACCTGGGCTACGGCTTGCTGGATTTCTACCACATCAGCGGCATTGAGCGCGGGGCGCATGTTTTCAAGCTGCGCGACTCCGGCTTCGGCGCGCAGAATCTCGCGCTCGGCGTTGCCTTCGGGATATCCCATGCGAACCCGCATCAGGAAACGATCGAGTTGCGACTCGGGCAAAGGATACGTGCCGTGATGCTCGATGGGATTCTGCGTGGCCAAAACCAAGAAGGGTTGCGGCAGCGCATAGGAATGCGCGTCGACGGTGACTTGCCCCTCGTTCATAGCTTCCAGCAGGGCCGATTGCGTCTTCGGAGTGGTGCGGTTGATTTCGTCGGCTAAGAGGACGTTGGCGAAGACGGGTCCGCGTTTGAATTCAAATTTCTGCTCGATGGCGGAGTAGATCGAGATGCCCAACACATCCGAGGGCAGCATGTCGCTGGTGAACTGGATGCGCTGAAAAGTGCAGTCAATGGCGCGAGCGAGCGCTTGGCCCAGCGTGGTCTTGCCGACTCCAGGGACGCCTTCGATCAGCAAGTGGCCCTTGGCGAAGATGGAAACCAGGGCGAGGCGGATGACATCGTCTTTGCCGCGGATGACGCGGCGGAGCGATTGTTCAAGTTGGGCCGCGCGGCTTGCGGCGACACTCGTTGCCTGGGTCGACATTGTCTGAATTTTACTATGTGTCGAGCGCTGCGGGCGGTTACCGATGTCATCGGGAACTGAGAACTTACTGCTGCCCAAATTCGGCGGGCCTTCCGGTTAAGCGTTCGATTCTTTTCGCGGTTGGCGGATGGGTCGAGAAGAGGTTGCCGAAGCTCATTCCACCTAAGAACGGTGCGATGATGAAAAGATGCGCAGTCGACGGACTCGCTATCAGCGGGCGCTGTTTCGAATAGGCGTCGATCTTGGCCAACGCGCTGGCTAGAGCATAGGGATTGCCAGTCCAATGGGCTCCTGTGTCGTCGGCTCCGTATTCGCGGGAGCGCGAGACGGCTAACTGAATGAGCATCGCTGCGAATGGCGCGAGGAAGATCATGGCGATCGATGCGATGGCGCTGCCT
This sequence comes from uncultured Acidobacteriaceae bacterium, assembly GCA_963785265.1. Lineage (GTDB taxonomy): Bacteria > Acidobacteriota > Terriglobia > Terriglobales > Acidobacteriaceae > Acidiflorens. The sequence continues at coordinate 123,495 of CAWAUN010000005.1, forward strand.
CCGCCGCGATCATCGCGTTCGCCTCGCATTCCGCCAAAAATCATGCCCCATTTCGCGATCGAGGCCAGCCACGTGATCGCGCCTGCTAAAGTGGCCGCGATTGAACTGATCAGGATGTCGCGATTGCGTACGTGTCCTAGCTCATGCGCCAGCACACCTTCTAGTTCCTCGTCGTTAAGCAGGCCTAGAATGCCCTGAGTTACGGCTACTGACGCGTGGTTTGGATTGCGTCCAGTGGCGAAGGCGTTGGGCGAATCGGTGGGGATGACGTAGATCTTGGGCATCGGCAAGTTGACCTTTTGCGCCAGCTTCTCGACGATGTTGTAGACGCGCGGCAGGTCTTCGCGGCTGACGGGTTGCGCGCGGTAAGTGGCGAGCGCGATCTTGTCGGAGAAGAAGTAGGAAACGAAATTCATGACAGCGGCGAAAGCGAGCGCCATCAGCATGCCGTTCTGGCCTCCGAAGGCGCGGCCAGCGAGCATGAGCAGCAGCGTCATGACGGTCAGCAGAAGAGTGGTTTTGAATACGTTGCTCATATGAGTTTGCTTAGTAAGTCTTGAGACATGTTATTTGATGCTGTGGTTTCTGGCTCGGCTCAAGTGCCAGGTTGGCCGAAGACCCCCTCTGGTGCGGTCTTTAAGAATCAAAGCCCTGACGCTTCTAGCCCTGCCGCTTCAGCGCTCGTTCTAGCGTCTGGTCGAGGGCGGCTCTTGCCTTTTCGTAATCGGCAGGGGTGATCTTGCCTTGCTTGCGTTCTACTTCGAGTTGGAAGAGCTCTTCTTTCAGAGCTTCGAGCAGCATCGACGATTTTGCCGCCGGAATGCTGGGCACCGCGGAGGTCGGGGCCGGACGGGACGTTATGCCGGGACTGCCTGGCACTACTGGGCTCGCGGAGGCCGTTCCTGCGGGGGTCGAGGGCGAGGTCTGACGTTTTGTCACTATCCATCCGCCAATCGCTAGCAGTAAGGCAAATCCACCGAGAATGGGCCAGCGATATTGCTGAAGAGCATCGGGGGCATCGATGGGCGCGCCCAGTCCTCCACCCGGCCGGTTTTCGCTGGAACGATTGTCGCGTCCCTGGGGTTGCGCCCGCTCCTGCTGGGCCGCGCCTGATGCGGTATCTCCGGGAGACTCGGTAATGACTCCATTGCCCTTCAGCGTGAAGGCTAGAGGCTGGCCGGGCTTGATCTGCTGCGCTACTTCAACGTTGCTGTTGCCCTGGCGGGGATCCTGCATCGACTGGAAACTGGACGGATTCGCCGCCGCGAACTGCATGGTCTTCGGGAGAACGATGACCAGGTGCGCGGCGGGATAGAGCGGCTTGGGATCGATCTTGATCTCGCCCGAGTAGGGCAGAGTGAACTCCACCTGAAACTGCGTTTCTCCCGGACGCAGCGGGAAGGCGATTGCGTAGCGGTTCTTCTCGGACTGCGGCGTTGCTTCTGCGGGGATCGGCTCTCCATTCGGAGATTGGGCCTGTATCTGTTCAATCTTCGCGCCGGGGGGGAGATAGAACTCGAAGTTGTGGTCGTTCATCTGCGTTTTGGCGGGAGACGACGTGTTGCTTACCACGAACAGGCGAATGCCCTGCATGGATCCGCTGTCGGCCTGAAAGCGCAGGACGTCGGCGGTGACGCTTAGTTCGGAGACCTTGGTGACTACGTCATAGACACTCACGTCGGCTGTGTTGACGCCGGGAGGAGCCATTTGATGATAGTTAACTCCCTGATGGACGGCGCGGATTAGGTGCGGGCCGGGGACGGTGATTTTGAAGCTGAATTTTCCGGCGCGGTCGGCCTTGGTGGTGCCGCCGATGTCCATGCCGTTGGCCAGGTTGATTAGGATGACTTCGTCGCCGGCGGCGGGCTTGTTGGTGGTGCCGTTGGTGACCGTGCCGGTCAGGGTCTGGGCGGCGGCTGCTAGGGCTAGCGCGAGGATTGCGGCTAGTAATGTGGACTTCGCGAATTTAGTCAAAAGAACTCCTGTTCGAATCGAAACAAAAGGGCTGGCTTGAGCTGCGATCATAGTGCAGGTTTATCGTGCGTCGGCGCAAACCAAGAATGCGTGCTAGCCGTTTATGTTGCGCCACCCGCGCGGCGGCCTGCTCCAGCCGGGCGACTTCTGCCGTGATCGCGGCTGCTTCTTCTTCGAGCGAGTTGCGCATTCTACTTCTGCGCGCTGATAGCGTGCTCAAGGGCTAGACGAATGAACCGTTGATAGGGCAGACCGGCGCGTGCGGCACGTTTACGAACCGCGTCGAAAAGCTCCTCGGACAAACGCAGATTGATGGACTTGTCTTTGCGCTTGATCTCAAAACGGACCAACCGCGACCCGGAGAGATCGTATTGCGAGAGGTCGGCGCAGTCAACGAAGGCTGCCGCGGCACGGTGGCTCTTAAAGGCCGGGATTTTCTTTTTCGAAGGCATCCATCTTGATCAGACGTGCAATTGTATAGACATAATTATTAAGCTGGGAATGAAGCCACCTGCTGCAGCCGCGCGATCTCGGCCATGATCGCGGCTGCTTCCTCTTCGAGCGAGTTGCGCATCGATTGATAGTCCGCGTCCGGGACTTTGCCGGCTTTGTATTCGAAATTCAGGTCGCGCAGGTTTTCGTAGACCGCTTCCTTGCGCTCACGGAGATAGCCTAGACGCGTTTTTTCTTCTCCGGCGTAGACTTCTCCGGGAAAGAAGAAGACGTAGTAGAGCGCGGCTAGAGTGAAGACGATGCAGACGAAAAGGGTCATTGGGAGCACGCTCCCTCTGGGGCTAAAGCCCCTGATTTTCGGGCACGGTCACGGCCCGGCTGAAGCCGGGCCCTTTCAAAGCTCGCTTCCTTCAACTCCATCGTAGATCGCGGCTTTTCGCGGACAAGAGTGTCCCCGCCACACTTGCTGCGACTGCCACACTTGATTGTCATAGATCGGTCTCCCTGCGGGCTTTGCGGCGGAACTCGTCTAGCTCGCGGCCTTGCGGGATGGTGATGCCATCGGCTAGGGCTGGTTCGGGACGGTTCTTCCAGGAACGGACTATGTGAACTGCCAGGGCTATGCCTAGCGCTAAGACTAGGAAGGGCATGATCCAGGCCACGCGATTGAAGCCGGTCGCGGTGGGCGCGGCGATTACCGTGGGTCCGTATTCCTGCACGAAGCCTTGCAGGATGAGGTCGTCACTATTGCCGCCGCCTTTGTCGATCGCGGCTTGCAGTTGATCACGCATCTTGTCGGACGACTGGCAGCCTACGTGGTTGCATTCGAGGAGGACCTGGCCGCATCCGCAGGTGCACATCATGCGATGGCCTAGATCTTTGAAGCGGGCGCTGTCGTCTCCCGTGCCCATGAATGCGAGCACAGCCAGCGCGAGAGTGGCGGCTTGCAGCCAACGACGCGTGGAACTCTGCATTTTGCGGCGAGCAGCAGGTCCTTCGCTTCGCTCAGGATGACAAGTGGTATTAGAAGTTTTCATCTTAGTCACCCGCTCCTACCTGCGCCGGCTCGCGGACGGGAGTGGTCGCGGGTACGCGTACAGCTGCGGCATTGGGCACGAGCGCTACGATTGTGCCGAAGACCATGATGATCAGGCCGATCCAGATCCAGGGGACCAGCGGATTCAAGTGCGCTTTGATGATTGGTTTCCCCGTGGTCTCGTTCTTGCCTTCGTAGACCAGATAGACGTCGGTCACCAGAAATAAATCTTCGCGGAAGCTGGGATAAATGCGCGGGAGTGTCTGCGGCTGTCCGCTGGCTTTGTAGAAGCGGCGCTCGGGATACATGGTCGTGATTTGCTTGCCGCCGCGGAACACGTTGATGATCGCCCACTCGTTGGCGTAGTTGGGATTGTCGTCTTGCGTGTAGGACTGGCAGACCAGAGTGTAGGGGCCGATGTTGATCTTGTCGCCAAAGCCCATTTCTTTTTCAACTTCTCTGTTGAATGGAGTTCCCAGGATTCCGATGATCACCAGCGCAACGCCGAAGTGAACGATGTATCCGCCGTAGCGGCGCGTGTTGCGGTGGTAGAGGTGGATCATGGCCGAGAACAAATTCATCTGGCTCTTGCCGGCGATGACGCGGCCTCCGCGAACGAACTCTGAGATGACCGTGAAGATCACCAAGGCCGAAAGAATCGCGGCCATGGTCGCGTAGAAATAGGAGGGGTCTTCCCAGGGGCGCACGCCGAAGAGAATCATCATGCCGCCGACGGCGACCGAGCCAATCGCGGGGAAGAGAAAATTGCGCTTCAGGCTTTCGACCGATGTTTTGCGCCATGCCAGCAGTGGACCCACCGCGGTGAGCAAGAGGAGCAGCAAGGCTACCGGAATTGCCACGCGATTGAAAAACGGCGGACCGACCGTGACTTTGTGTCCCTGCACGAATTCGGAGAGAATCGGGAAAAATGTGCCCCACAGAATGGTGAAGCAAACCACGAGCAGAAGAAGATTGTTAAACAGGAAACTGGATTCGCGGGAAACCAGCGACTCCAGCTTGTGCTCGCTCTTCAGATGCGAGCGGTTTGCTATGAGGGCAAACGTGCAGACCGCCAGCGTTAACGCGATGAAGACCAGGAACCAGGTGCCGATCGAAGATTGCGCAAAGGCGTGTACCGAACTGATTACGCCCGAACGCGTAAGGAAAGTCCCGAGCATCGAGAGCAGAAAGGTCGCGAAGATCAGCGCCATGTTCCACACTTTCAACATGCCGCGTTTTTCCTGCATCATTACGGAATGCAGAAAGGCGGTGCCGGTAAGCCACGGCATCAGTGAGGCATTTTCTACCGGGTCCCATCCCCAATAGCCGCCCCATCCCAGCACGGCGTAAGCCCAGTGTGCACCTAGAAAAACGCCGATGGTCAGGAAGCACCACGTCACCATGGTCCAGCGGCGCGTGATTTGAATCCATTTTTCGCCGGGATATTTCATGATGAGCGCGCCCAGCGCAAACGCGAACGGGACGGTGAAGCCGACGTACCCCAGATACAACATGGGCGGATGTATGACCATCTCGGGATACTGCAGAAGAGGATTCAATCCGCTGCCATCGGCGGGAAGCGCGCCTTGTTCGATGGCGAACGGATGCGCGGCAAAATTCAGAATCAGCAGAAAGAAAACCTGCACCGAGGCGATGATCACCGAAGCATACGCAAACAGCCGCTGATCGGTTTTGTAACGCAAACGCAGCACGAATCCATATCCGGCCAGGAGCAGCGACCAGAACAGCAGCGAGCCTTCCTGCCCCGACCACAGCACGGCAAACTTGTAAGCGGCGGGCAAGTCGCGATTGCTGTGATGGAAGATGTAGGCGATGGAGAAATCGTCGTTGAAGGCTGCGAGGACGAGTACGATGCCTGCCAGCAACACGGCGGCGAAAGTGGCGATTCCAGCGCGGCGCGCAGTCTCGCCGAGGCGAGCCGAAGCGGCATCTTTCCCGAATAGCGCGACAAATCCGGCGAGGAAAGAATACGCACTCAGGCCGAGCGCCAGCATGAGCGCAAAGCTTCCAATTTGAGACATTGCGGGAACCCCACAGTACCTGCGCTTATTTTTTCAGAGAAGTGAGCAGTATGCAAACCAGGGAACGCTTAGAGGTGCGCTGCGCTTGCCAGCAAAGCGCCGTTTTGTGCGCCCCCGAAAGAACCAGGTCCTTCTCCTTCGGCAAGCTCAGGGTCAGGATGACAACGTGAACTTGCGTGCGAACTTGCGGGGATAGAACTCCGTCAACTCTACTTCTCCAGCGGATAGCCCCTTTGGCGCCAGTCGCGGATTCCGCCATCCATGGAGACAACGTTGGTGTATCCCATTTTCTGCAGGTTATCGGCGGCCAGCGCTGAACGGAAGCCGCCGCCGCAATAGAGTACGAGCTCGGTTTGCAGATCGGGGTACTTGGCCTCGATGTCGCGCTCGATCACGCCTTTGCCCAGATGGACGGCGCCGGGGAGGTGGTCGGCGTCGAATTCGCGGTCTTCGCGGACGTCGACGAGGACAAATTTCTCGCCGTGATCGAGGCGGGTTTTAACGGCGTCAACGTTGGTTTCGCGGACGCGGGTTTTGGCGTCGTCGACAATCTTCAAAAAGCGCGCTGGATGCTGATGGGCCATGGTCTGAAAGTCTCCCGTGAAATATTAGCAGGTTGCGGACGAGCTCTCAGCTGTCAGCTCTCAGGGAGAATCTCGTGAAGTCTGCTTCGGTTGTAAATCCTCAAACTAAGAGCTGAGAGCCGAGTGGGGAAACACTTGGGCACTTGCATGATCTGGTGCCTCGTGTGCTAAAGATATAGGACGCTCTATGACGCTCATCATTCGCCAGTCGCGCATTCACTCTTATGGTTGCTACACGACGCGTCCGATTCGCAAAGGCACGCTGATCGTGGAGTACGTGGGCGAGTACCTCACCTACGAACAGGCCGACGATCTTTACGACGATTTCGAGAACACGTACCTGTTCGGCCTGGACGGCGGCAAACGCATCATCGACGGCTTTGGCGTGGCCGCCTTCGTCAATCATTCCTGCCAGCCGAATTGCGAGACCGATCAGATCGCGGGCAAGATGTGGATTATCGCGTTGCGCGATATTGAGGCCGGAGAAGAATTGACTTACGACTACAATCTCTACGATGGCGAGGATGACGCGCCATGTTTATGCGGGGCGACGCGCTGCCGCAGAAGTCTGTATTCGGCGACCCACCTGCGCAAGCTTGCGAAGAAGCGAGCGAAAGCCGCAGCCGCCGCGGCGTCTGCCGGATCGTAAGCGCGTCACTGAGGCGCGGCGTTTTCCGATGCTACAATCATTCTTCCGGTCGCCTGTTCTTCCGATCGCATTCGCGAATCTGGTCTTCCGATCGCGTTCGCGATTCTGGAGTCCACCTTGAATCGTATTTCCGAAGGCCTTGAACCCATGATCGCGAGAGCTCTTCATCGTGTGCCGGAGAGCGAAAGCGCGCTATTGGCCTGGCCAATCGCGTGCGGCAGTGCGGTCGCTGACCGGACACGTCCACTGAGTTTTTCCGACGGGATTCTGCGGGTGGAAGTCGCCGATGCGGGATGGCGGCGGGAACTCGCCAACCTGGCGCCGCGCTACTTAGCCCTGATCAACAAGTACTCTGCGACTTCCGTCAAGCGCATTGAATTTGTGGTGAAATCGTGAGCTTGAAATCGCGAGCCTGAAATCATGAGCCTGAAATCATGAAAGTCACCGACAAAGACGTCGCCTACGTGGCCGAGCTTGCCAACCTCGAGTTGACCGAGGAGGAGCGCGCGCACATGCTGCGCGATTTGAACTCCATTCTTGAATATGTCGCGCGGCTCGACGAACTCGATACCGATAAAGTAGCGCCCATGGCCCAGGTTTCCGATCGGTATGGCGTGGACGAGTCGCGGCAGGGAAGCGAGCGCTTCGCGTACGCTATCCGCGACGATGTGAAGGACGGTCTGCGCAAATCGTTGCCGCACGATGTCGCCGTGAAGAATGCTCCAGACACGGACGGGACGTTTTTCGAAGTGCCCAAGGTGATTGAGAGATAGTGGTCGAGAGCCAGATGCCGGCAGCGCTGATTGACCCCATGACGATTGACGACATTCGGAGCAAGATCGCAGAGCAGCAGACGACTGCGACCGCGCTTGCTCGGGATTGCTATACGCGGATCAGAAAAGAAGATCCCGAGATTGGCGCGTTTCTGACGCTTTGCGAAGAACGCGCGCTGGCGCAGGCCGGACGCATCGACGCGCTGGCCGCGCAGGGCAAGCCTTTGCCGCCGCTCGCCGGAGTTCCGATTGCAATCAAAGACGTCATGGTCACAAGTGGCGTGCGCACGACCGCCGGTTCGAAGATTCTCGAGAATTTTATTCCTCCGTATGACTGCACGGCCGTAGCGCGCCTGGAAGCGGCGGGCGCGGTGATTCTGGGGAAGCTCAACTGCGATGAATTTGCCATGGGCTCGTCCAATGAAAACTCTGCGTACCGCCCCGTGCACAATCCCCGCGACAAGAGCCGTGTGCCGGGAGGATCGTCGGGCGGATCGGCAGCCGCGGTGGCCGCGGAGATGGCGATCGCGACGCTCGGCTCCGATACCGGCGGATCGATCCGCCAGCCTGCGTCGTTTTGCGGAGTGGTCGGGTTGAAGCCCACGTACGGACGCGTGTCGCGCTACGGCTTGATTGCGTTCGCGTCTTCGCTTGATCACATTGGCCCATTTGCAAAAACGGTAAAGGAAGTTGCGTTGGTGCTGCGCACCATTGCAGGCCGTGATCCCATGGATTCAACTTCCGCGGAAGTGCCGGTGCCCGATTATGTGGCCGAACTCGAGAAGCCTGTGAAAGATTTGAAAGTTGGAATGGCTAAAGAATACTTCGGGTCCGGGCTCGATCCTGAGGTGCGCGCGGCGGTGGAGGGCGCGATTCAGAAGCTGGCGGAGTTGGGATGCGAAGTTGTGCCGGTGAGTTTGCCGCACACCGAGTATGCCATTCCTACGTATTACATTGTGGCGACAGCGGAAGCGTCGGCGAATTTGGCGCGCTTTGACGGGGTGCGCTACGGCTTCAGGGCCAAGTCGAACACTCTTTCTGAAATGTACCGGCTAAGCCGCGACGGCGGATTCGGCATGGAAGTTAAGCGCCGCATCATGCTCGGCACTTATGCGCTGAGCGCCGGTTACTATGACGCTTATTATCTGAAAGCGCAGAAAGTTCGCACGCTGCTTACTCGCGATTTCGATGAGGCGTTCAAGAAAGTGGATGTGATTGCCGCGCCTACTTGCCCGACGCTGGCGTTCCGCTTGGGTGAGAAGGTGAATGATCCGCTGGCCATGTATCTCGCCGATATCTACACGGTAACCGCTAATTTGGCGGGGATTCCGGGGATTTCAATTCCTTGCGGCGAGAATCGTGAGAAGCTGCCTATTGGGCTGCAGTTGTTTGCTCGGCACTTTGACGAGGCTACGCTGCTGAGGGTGGCGCACGCTTATGAGCAGGCAAGAATCACGTAGGGACAGACGCCCTCGTCTGTCCGCGAGCGAAGCGATCTGTCTCTAGAGAATTTCGTAATATCGTTCGCCCGCACAGCTGCGGCATAAGATCTGGCCGTTGCGCACAACCTCGCGGCGGAAATTGATGCCTTCACCGCACTCGGCGCAGACTATGCGCTCGCCTTTGTATCCGGGGAATTCTTCGGCGGGGAGTTCGACCTTCACCCACTGCGTCGTGAATAAGTCGTCTTCCGCCATTTCGCGATAAGCCAGCATCTGCTGCTGATTCTTGCTTTCGATTTCGGGGTGCATTGTGCGCGCCAGCGCCTTTGAGGATTCTTTCGCGGCGATGCGGATCGCTTTGCCGGCGCTTACGTCTTTTATTCCCAGATCTTTGAGGCCCAGATCTACGAAGGTCGCGGCCATCTTTCCCCAGTCGCGAAATTTCAGAGCGCGCTTGCCGAGGCGGCATCCGGTGACTACGGCAATGGCGTCTGTGGCGCAGCGGTCGATCTCGACGAAGGTGACCAGACGTTTGCGATCTTTTCCGCGTGGGTCATCGATGCCGAGTTTCTCCAGGCCCAACATGGCCAGGCGCACGCCGAGGACTTGCCCGGCGCAGAGATGGCCGTGGGCCTGTTCGGCTTCGCGAAGGTAGTCGTCTAGGTAGAGCATTTTAAATTTCCAATTTGTAACCTGTAATCTAAAACCTGCAAGTCCTCCGGCCTAAATTGCAAATTACAAATCAGCAATTACAAATTGCTTCTACTTTCTTCTCCAACGCACGCCGTCTTTAGTATTTTCCACGATGATACCCTCAGCGGTCAGCTCGGCACGCAGTGCGTCAGAGGTTTTGAAGTTGCGCGCTTTTCTTGCCGCTTCCATTTTGGCCACTTTCTGATTGACTTGTTCGTCGGTGAGTTGCGCGGAGCCCGCAATCTCCAGCAATTCGGGGCTGATTTCCTTTTCTCGACCTTGCGCTTTGGCCCAGTCCAGGATGGCTTTCATCTTGGGCTGGTCGTCATCTTTGAGTACGCCAAATATCTCGTCGAATTTGTCGAGCGCGCAGAGCAGAGGCTTTATGTCGTCTTGCCGGACGTTGTTCTGGCCGGCTTCGGCGGCATCGAGTGCGGTGTTGGCTTTACGCAGCATATCGAACATGGCGGCTTGCGCTTCAGCGGTATTCAAATCGTCGTCGAGAGCGCTTTTCACGCGTGCGATGGTTTCGTCCGCCAGTTGCGCGATTGCCGGCGTCGCGCCTGGGGGAAACTGTGTGCTCGTCAGGCGGAAACGGAAATTGCGTAACTTCTCTACCGAGCTCGCCGCCGACTTCAAGCCTTCGAATGTAAAGTTCAGCTGATTGCGATAGGGCACCTGCGTCAGCAGCCAGCGGATCGAGGACGGCTTGTGGCCCCGCAGAATCAGGTCCCGGACAGTATAAAAATTCCCGAGACTCTTCGACATCTTCTGACCTTCGACCAGCAGAAAACGCGCATGAAACCAGTAGCGGGCAAACTGCTGCCCGGTCATCGATTCCGACTGCGCGATTTCGTTTTCGTGGTGCGGGAAAATCAGATCCTCGCCGCCGGCGTGCAAATCGAAACTTGGGCCCAGTTCCTCCATCGACATCACGGAACACTCGATGTGCCAGCCCGGACGACCCGGTCCGATCGCCGTCTCCCACTTGGCTTCGCCGGGCTTTGGAGCTTTCCACAGCGCGAAGTCGCGGGCGCTGTCCTTGTCGTAATTGTCCACGTCGACGCGCGCGCCGTCGGTCATGCCGGCAAAGTCTTTTTTTGAAAGCTTGCCGTATTCCGGAAATTTGGCAATGCGGAAATAATAAGAGCCGTCGTCGGTGCGGTACGCGAAACCCTTCTTCTCGAGTTCGGCAATGAAGTCGGCCATCTCTGGGATGTGTTCGGTCGCGCGCACCAGGATGGGGTGCTCAATATTCAATGTCGCCGAATCCTCCAGAAAAGCCTGCGTGAACTTGGCGGTATACTGCTGCACGGTGACGCCGTCGCGCGCGGAGTTGTGGATGATCCTGTCGTCGACGTCGGTGATGTTCATGACGTAGCGGACGTCGTATCCATTCTGGCGCAAAAAGCGATAAAGAAGATCGACGGCGATGAATGTGCGGAAATTGCCGATGTGGCCGTAGTCATAGACGGTTGGTCCACAGGCATACATGCGGACGCGGTTGCCGTCGAGCGGATGGAATTCTTCGATCTTCCCAGAAAGAGTGTTATAGATGTGAAGTCCCATGGATGATGATGAGTTCGCGAGCGGAGTACGAACTTATTATTCTAGGGGTACGCCGGAAAAAGGGTCAAATCGACCGCGATGCCGGGCTCGAGGCTAAGGTTTGAGAGCGGCGGCTGGAGCGTGCGCGTGCAGACGGTGCTGCACCAGAAACGCGTAGTGCACAGCCGAGACTATGGTGAAAATAAATGTGGCGCGCAAGAAGGTGATGCGCGCAATCCAGATCCAGCGGACGGGCGCGACGAGCTGTAAGAGCACGAAGAAGATCGCGGCCACTTGCGCGAAGGTGTTGGCTTTGCCGAAGATGCTGGGACGAAAATCGCGGAGGCCGGCAATCATGAAGAGCACGCCGCTGATTAGCATGATGGAGATATCGCGGCTGAAGACCACGATGGTGTAGGTCCACGGAACCAGGTCGCGCTGTTCGATCGAGAGCACCAGAAACATCGTGCTCATCAGCAGCTTGTCGGCGATGGGGTCGAGATACTGGCCGAGAATCGTTTGCTGATGCAGCCTGCGCGCCAGCAGGCCGTCGAGGCCATCGCTCATGCCGGCAAGAACAAACAGCGCCAGCGCCCATTTGAAATCGTGCTTGACCAGATTGATGACGATAAACGGCAGGAAAATCATGCGCAGCAGGGTGAGCTGGTTGGGCGCGGTCAGAAGCTGGCGGTAGTTCACCGCTATTTTTCTCCTCCCGATATTCTTCCGGCCTCTCTTCCAGAAGTCGAGAGAAACTCACTTACCAGCAGCGGAGCGGGGTCCTGTCCGGTTTTTTGTGCGAAGCGCTGGGCAAGTGAAAGCAAGTCGCCTTCGGGAAGATCGAGTTCCATGCGCTCCACGCGGTGCATGGGAAAAAAGACGACGCCGGATGTGAAAGGCTCGCCACTCTTGACGTGCGAAGCAAGATCGTCGAAGCCCGCCACATCGACGCCGCGCAGGCTGACGCCTTCGGCGGAAAGCTGGAGAATCGCGCCCCAGAATTTCTCGCGCGGATTGGCCAAGGTCGCAATCACGAGCGCGCCCGGACGAAAGGGGCTGACAGTTTGAGGGTCCTGATAAAAGCTTGTACTGGGCACGATGCGATTGTCGTCTGTCGGGGAGGGAAATTGCAAACGGAGTTTTGGCGCTGCACGCAAAATGCGTAGGTCCTTCCCCTTCGGCTCCGCTCAGGGTCAGGATGACTGCACTCGCTGAGGATGACGATGCAGGGTGTCAGTGGTCGACCTCATTCTTTACCGCCTTCAAATCAATCCCGACTTGTTCGGCTTTCTTATAAAGATGCGATCGTTCGAGCCCCAACGCTCGCGCCGTATTCGAGATCTGGTGGTGATTGCGTTTCAGCTCGGCTAGGATGGTCTGCTTCTCGAAGGCGCGGACGCGGTCGGCTAGCGGGCCGCTACCGGCCGATACAGAATCCGGCGTCGCGCCGGAGGCTGGCAGCGCCAGTGCCACAGTTTCGGCCGTCACTTCGTTGGAGGTTGCCAGCAGCATCAGGCGCTCAACTGCGTTTCTGAGTTCGCGAACATTGCCTGGCCACGGATGCTCCTGCAACGCAGCCATTGCGCCGGCGGTGAAACGCATCGGCTTCCATCCGTTAACCGCGCTCACCTGCGCGGCAAAGTGCTCGATGAGCGCCGGAATATCTTCACGCCGTTCGCGCAGGGGAGGCAGGCGCAAGGGGAAAACGAAAACGCGGTGAAATAAATCCTGCCGGAATTTGCCGTCGCGAACTTGCGCTTCGAGGTCGCGATGCGTGGCAACGACGACGCGCACATCCACTGTAATGGCGCGCTCGCCGCCGATGCGCTCCACCTCTCCTTCTTCGAGCACGCGCAGCAGCTTCGCCTGCATCGTAAGCGGCATGTCCCCGATTTCGTCGAGAAAAATGGTGCCGTGCTGGGCTTGTTCGAACTTGCCTAGATGGCGTCCGGCCGCGCCGGTAAAAGAACCTTTTTCGTGGCCGAACAATTCGGATTCGATCAACTCCGCCGGAACCGCTGCGCAATTCAGGGTGACGAAAGGACCGCCAGCCCGTGGACTGCGCTCATGCAGCGTTCGCGCCACCAGTTCTTTTCCCGTGCCGGTCTCGCCGAGAATGCAGACTCGAGTTTCGCTTGCGGCCACGCGCTCCACTTGCGCCATCAGGCGGCGCATGGTCTCGCCTTTCCAGACGATCTCGTGTTTGCCGAGACGGCGCTCCAGGTCGCGGTTTTCGCGCTCTAGACGGCCGAGCTTCAACGCGTTCTCCACCGTGAGCAGCAATTTTTCGGTGGAGATCGGTTTTTCCAAAAAATCGAGCGCCCCAAGCCGCGTGGCGCGCACGGCCATCTCGATGTGCGCCTGGCCCGACATCATGACGACGGGGGTTGGAACGCCCTGCGCCCTTAGTTCTTCGAGAAGGGTCAGCCCATCTTTGCCAGGCATCACGACATCGGAGACGATCAAGTCGAAAGATTGCGACTTCGCCAGTTCCAAGGCCTTGTTTGCGTTGTCGCAGACGGCGGCCTCATGGCCTTCCAGACGAAATGCCCGCGACAGCGACGCCAGCGTGTTGGCTTCGTCATCCACGATCAGCAGGTGCGCTTTTTGCGGCACGGTGATTGACCTCAACTGAAATGCAAATCCAAATCTACCGCAGAGACGCCGAGTGCGCCGAGAAATCGCAAGGGAGTTCAATGCGAAACGTCGTTCCTTTTTCTTTTGTGCTCGCGACAGAAATTTTGCCGCCGTGATCGCTTACCACCGACTGTGCAATCGCGAGGCCAAGTCCCGTGCCATGCTGTTTGGTCGTGTAATAAGGAGTGAACAAGCGCTCGCATTCCTCCGAGGTCAGCCCAGAGCCGGTATCAGAGACCGAAAGTTCAACGCGATCGCCGAGGGCGGCGGTGCGAATTGTCAGTTCTCCGCCGTGCGGCATGGCGTCGATGGCGTTGAGCACCAAATTTTGCAGCGCACGATGCAGCAGATCTGGATCGGCGGAAATTTCAGGCAGCGGATCGACCAGTTCGGTGCGGACTTTGATCTGATTCTTCTGCTGTAGTTGCGCATGAAAAACCCTCAGCACTGAGGCCACTACCTCGTTGATTTGCGTCGGCTTCCGCTGCGGTTGCGGCATTTTCGAGAATTCGCTGAAACGGCCAATAATGGTTTTCAGATTGTCGATTTCCGCCAGCAAGGTCGCTGTGCTTTCTTGGAAAACTTCTTCGAACATCTCGGGCGATTTCTGTTTTGCGCGCAACAGATTCTCGACCGTGACCTGCAAGGGGAAAAGCGGATTCTTCAATTCGTGCGCCAAACGGCGCGCCAGTTCGCGCCACGCGGCCACGCGTTCGGCCTGCAGCGTCCCGTCTTTTTGCTGCACGAGATCTTCCGTCATGCGATTGAACGCGGCCGCTAACTCGCCCAACTCATCGCTCGATTCCACCTCGACCTTGGCGCCCAGATCGCCCGCGGCAACCCGTCTTGCGGCCTCGGCCAGCGACACGACCGGGCGCGTGACGCGGGCTGCAAACCAGAGACTGGCTAGCACCGCCACCAGAATTCCAGCGCCGCCCACCAGCATGGCGGTGGAGACGATCTGCCGCTCCAATTCGATCAGGGGACGCCGCGAGCTGCCGACCAGCAGAACGCCCATCAGTTGCCGATTCGCACCGCTCGCATTCATCGCATTCGGATCTGTCGCACGCTGATCTGTCGCACCCTGATCTGTCGAACCCTGATCTGTCGACCTTTGGTTAGGCGCAGCCTGGTTCGCCGGAGCAAAGACGGGTCCCGTCAGCGGAATGGCGTGAAAAACTTCAGCGTCCGCCGGATCGGAAGTCCAATGGATCACGGCTTGAGATTCCTGGAGCGTGTTGCGCACTTTTGCGACCAGGGGCGCGATTTTGTCGACACCCGCCGCCGGCCCGTTCAAGTCGAGCAGAGACTGGGGATTCCATTTGACGTCCAGGTTTTGATATAGCAGCACGCGGGTGCGGGTGGGGATGTCGAGCGTCGAGAGAAAGCCCTGGTCGAGCCGCTCGCCCCCAATCACGTACAAAGGCTGCTCTCCGACGCGAGCCACGCGAACGGCAAACAGGCCGAGGGTAGCGCCATTTGGCAGTTCTTCGCGCTTCAGAAACGCGGCGGTCGAAGGCATAGCTGCTCCAGAAACCGCTGCGGAAATCGCGACTTCGGGATAGCCGAATTTCGCCTGCCACTGCGCCGAAGACAAAATGCTGCCGCGATTGTCGACCAGTTCCAGAAAATCGAGTTGCTGCTGACCCGCAAGCGTGCGCGCCAGGCTCACGTAATCGCCAGGGTCGGCAAAGCCGCGGTTGATGTCGAGCGCGATGTGTTGCACTGTCGTTAGCACATGATATGTCCGGATGAGATAGCAAGTGAAGTGTCCGCTTGGCAGGCGGCGAGGGTAGGAGAGCATGGAAGGCATGTTTTCTTACACGCAGGCCGCGATGGAGCGGACGATGAAGGTACAGGAAGTGATTCTGCGGGCCATGGCGAAGAAGATCACGTGGTGGCAGGCGGCGGAGATCATCGGCATCAGCGACCGGCAGATGCGGCGCTGGCATGAACGCTATGAAGAGTTCGGGTTCCGGGGGTTGTTCGACCGGCGTCGGGGCAAGCCGTCGCCCAAGAAAGTGCCATTGGCGGTGGTGGAGAAAGTTCTGGGGCTGTATCGGGAAAAGTATTTCGATCTGAACGTGCGGCACTTTCACGAGAAGTTGCGGGAAGAGCACCAGGTAGAGATCAGCTACAGCTGGGTGAAAGGGTTGCTGCAAGGGGCGGGCATGGTGGCCAAGGGGCGCAAGCGTGGAGTGCATCGCCAACAGCGCCCGCGGCGTCCGCTGCCCGGGATGCTGCTGCACATCGACGGCAGTGAGCATCGCTGGTTTCAGGATGAGCGCTGGTACGACTTGCTGGTGATTATGGACGACGCCAACAGCGAGATTTATTACGCGCAGTTGGTGGAAGAGGAAGCGACGGTTCCGGTGCTGACCGGGCTGAAAGAAGTGGTCGAACACCAGGGCGTGTTTTGCGCTCTGTATAGCGATCGGGCCCGTCATTTCTGGCTGACGGCCAAGGCGGGAGAGGCGGTGGACCACGACCGTCTCACGCAGGTGGGGCGTGCGCTGCGCGAGTTGGGGGTGCGCATGATTCCGGCCTACTCGCCGCAAGCGCGCGGGCGCAGCGAACGCAGTTTCGGCACCTGGCAGGGCCGACTGCCGCAGGAACTGCGCTTGCGTGGGATCCGGACGGTGGAGGCGGCGAACGTCTTTCTGCGCGAGCATTACATCGGGGAGTTTAATCGCCGCTTCCCAGTAGCAGCCGCGCAACCGGGCACTGCCTTTGTGCCCTATCGGGGGAAAGACCTGGAGCGCATCTTTTCGCTGCAATTCGAGCGCATGGTGAACCGCGACAACACGGTCAGCTTTCAGAACCTGACTTTGCAGATCGAACCCGTGCGCTGGCGGGGAACGCTGGCAGGCTGCACGGTGATCGCGCACCAACACCTGGACGGGACCTTGAGCCTCAGCTATGGACCACACTGCCTGGGTCGCTATGACGAGCGCGGCGGTCCGATTCTCAATGGGAAACTGGCGTCCGGCAAGGCCGTGGAAAAGACGCGCCGTGGGAAAGTCCAAAAAACGACTTTCCCACCGCGCTTGGAAATCCCGCCAAGTGCGCGGGATTCCCACTTTTCCACCGCCTCGGCGGCTACGGGAGATTAACGAAACCGGACATTTCACTTGCTACAAAAAGCGGACATTTTAACTTGCTAACAACAGCGCGATGTGTTGCACAGTCTCGCTGGCAGCAACCGACTCGACTTTGCGCGCGACCTCGAGTCCGCGCTGCTCGAACTCCGATCGAAACTGGGCGGCAACCGCATTGGCGCGCTCCTGATCCGCCTGCTCGAACGAGCGCCGTATCGTGCTATAGACCGAAACTGAAATGACCGTGACGCACAACAAAACCGTAGCTGCAAACAAGAGCAGAAGTTTCT
This sequence comes from uncultured Acidobacteriaceae bacterium, assembly GCA_963785265.1. Classification (GTDB taxonomy): domain Bacteria; phylum Acidobacteriota; class Terriglobia; order Terriglobales; family Acidobacteriaceae; genus Acidiflorens. Next base: position 140,714 of record CAWAUN010000005.1, read on the forward strand.
TGCGAAAGCTCATCGCGGCCCCGCCTGGGCAGGGGAATCAGCCCGCGCATCCGCCAACCATATGTCCGCCAGCGTAGATCCCGTGCCATTCCACTCCCCGAGCCGATCCGGTTCCCAGCCACGCACGCTTGCACCGACCGCGCTCGCGACCGGCAGATGAAAAAGCGGGATTACGCCGTAGCCATCAAGCAACTCACGTTCGGCTCGATACAGATCTTCCAAGCCGAAGTTCAAGTCCAAATTGTCGCGAGGCATCGAGAACGCCGGCTGCGGCAATCCCAGTTGCCGCGCGGCTTCCGTGAGCGAGGTGGCGGGATCGGGACTCGGCAACACGACGCGGACCAGGCGGATGTCTTCAGGTCCGGCCAACGTAACTTGCAGGGTGATGCCAACTTCGCGAGCGTTCAGCGCAATGCGTTCGGCGACCAGTTGGGCCTGCGGGTCGCGCGGATCGTAACTTAGACCGTAGCTCGTGCGGAGCGCGTGTGGCTGCGCATCCGCGAGCAGAGCTCGGGCGCGTTGCGGGTTTGCCGGCGCGGAAAAGACCGCGCTGTAGCCCGTCATCCAGTTGGGGAGAATGCTGGCGGCGGCCTCTCCGGCGCCTTTCAACAACACGGACTGAATCGGCTTGCGATCAATAGCGAGCGCCAGCGCTTCTCGGACGCGCGGGTCTTGCGCCTTGGAGTTCGCGGGAAAAACCAGCGCCAGTAATTCCACGGGCAACGACAACGATGATGACGAAGGCGATGTGCCGTGCTGCTGTAGGCCGGGTGCGGCCTGCGGCATTGCTTCGATCACGTCCGTCTTGTCGAGTTCGAGCGCGATGGCTTGGTCGCGCTGTGACTTGCCGAACTCGATCTCTACCGCATTCACAAAAGGACGTCCCGCCCAGCTTTCCTCATTCGCCGCGAGCTTGAGGAATTTTCCCGGCTGCCACTCGGCAACGAGAAACGCGCCGGTACCGATGGGAACGCCGTCCGCATTTCGCTTGAGCAAAAGATAACGAGGGAGCGCGAGTTCGGCAAGCAACGAAGGCATTGCTGTTTCGCTCTCGATCGTCAGCGAATCGGTCGATGCACGAACGGTCCAGCCGGAGTGGAGTGCTCCAAGAATCTGCGCGATGGCCCCGGGCGTCGCCGCGCTACCGTCGTGGAATTTCACGCCGCGGCGTACCGTGAATTGCCAGTGCCGAGCGCTGGAGTCACTCTGCCAAGCCACGGCCAGCGCGGGCTGCGGACGGTCGAGTGCATCGAGTTTTACGAGCGTGTCCCCGATCAGAGAGAGTACGCGGGCAGCGTCCCAGTAGTCGGAGGAAGTGGCGTTGGCGGCGTTCGAAGGAAGTTCAAGCGCGTTTGGCGTCCATTGCAGCATCACGCGCAGCGTTCCGCCGTAGTGCGGACGGGTGGCCGCGGTTGCGGGGCTGGCTAATGCGATCATCGACGTGATCACGGCTGCGATCAGCCGAGCGTAGCGGATCGAAGGTTGCCGTGGGCACGGACAGTTGCCGAGCTTTGCTCGGCTGGGCAGGTGGGGACACCTCCACCCCATCACGCGAAAACCGCGCGTGATGGGGACCTCGGACCTGCCCCTACGTGAGATTGGGCGGGCGAGGGCGCCCGTCCCTACGCGAGCCCTGCTAATTGCCGCAAGAAATCGATACACGATACGCCTCATACCATCCCGTGTCTTTTCGTTTTACGACTGCCACTGCGCTATTGCCGTTGCTTTCCGGCCAGACGGCAACGATTTGTCCTTCGAACTCCACCTCTGAACTGGCCGCTACGGGCTCGCGGTCGGGAATCTCGAACGCCCGCAGGCCGTCGGCCTCTGAATCTCCGCCAGCGGAGACCAGCAATTGCATGCCGCTGCCGCAACTGGAGTGAACCGCCGCCAGATCGCTTCCCCACTTTGATTTTGCGCCAAGGACTGCCTGGTCCGTGATCCCATCCACCAGATGCAGAGAGCCATCTACGCCGGCTAATGCAAAAAGCGTGTAGTTCGGCCGCGGAAGCGCGGCCGCCGAGTAGAAGGAAGGAACGTTGGAGATTTTTCCAATGCCGGGAGAAAGCACTCCCGTGAAGAAATTGCGCGCGGCCGCGTAGAAGGCGCGTATGCTGCCGTCTTCAGGCGTCAGCGGCCAGGGGTCGCCCGTGTCGTTGCACGCTAGAGTAAGCGGCGCTACCGCGCTCGATCTGCAGAAAGCGCCCGGCAGATAAACATCGAACAGGTGATCGCGGCGCAGCAGCAGGCGTCCGCGCAAATCGCGGGGAAAAGTGCGGACGTGCGCGATGGGCAAGGAAACTTCTAGCTCCCATCTTCCGATAGGATTCCCGATAGAACTTCCAACAGAGTTCCCAGCGTTGGCCGCTGGGTGGTGATAGATCGAAACCGCGTTGGGTTCGAGGACGAGCAGGCGAGATCCTCCGCCCATATCGACCTGAGCGGCGTCTAGCATCGGGTGTTCTTGCGCCAGGAGAAGAGTTGTCTTTAGGAGGATCGGCGACATGGCGGCTGGAGTTCCCGCAGGCAATTTCGGCAGCGAGACCAGCACAACCTTCTTGCCGGCGTTATCTGCGGAGCCGGTCACAATCTCGGCCGTCCAAACATATTCACGCAGGCTCTCGGAGAGAATGACATCGACGGTTCCTTGCGCCTGCTCGGACTTGACGGCGTGCACGCCCGCGACCCGTAACTCGGCTTCGAGCGCGCCGCGGACTTCGCGCACGGATTTTTCGTCGAGCGACGAGCGGTTGGAGACCTCGAGCGCGAAGCCGCCGGGCCCGGAGGCTGCGGCGATCTTGTGCGCTAGTTGGCGGGCGCTGTCTCCCAGGGACGAAGCGCACAACGAAGAGGAAAGAAAAACCGTCGCCAGCAGAAACGAAGTCAGCCAAGCTAGCCGCAGACCGCCGGGCTTTCGAGTGAACTCTCGCGCATGCATTGGTGGATTGCGCTGATTATAGCGCGGGCTTGTCTCCGGCCTGATCACAAAAGTTCTCAGTTCCCAGTTCTCAGTTCTCGGCGAACCGCGCAGTCAGACGACGCCTGCCAAGACCAGCAACGGAGCCCAAGCCAGCATCACGAGCGCAACCGGTGTGCGCCAGCGCGCCACTGGGACGCCGTTGGGCATGCCGGTCTCGGGATCGAAATTCCAGCGTCTGCGTTGATCGGCGATCAGCAGGTAAGCGTCGCAGGTGAGAATTCCAGCAGCGATTACGAACATTGCGATTCCCGCGCTCAGCAGCAAAAGCTTTACCAACGTCATGGCTGTGCCCCTTTCAATTCCGTTGCGCAGCTGTCGGATTTTCCGGCCGGCGCGCAAACGCGACGCGCACGATTTGTCCGAAGATGAGTTCTTCAATCAGCAGCGAGGCGGCCAGCGAGAACGTCAAACCGCCGATGATGACCAAGCCTTGCAGCACCGTTTCCATAACTTGCCTCCGTGTGCTTGACCGCGGTGAAGTGAGACGAGGCAGGCCTCGTCTCTACTCGTACGCCAGAAGAAAAAGCAAGCGGTGAGCCAGAGCTAGTCGATTGAAAACAAGTAAGTTAGTGTCGCGCCAAGGCGGGATTGCGTGTCTTCAGAAACGCGGGTGTGGGAGTGGTGACGCGGAACTCCTAGTCGGGTGTGGGTGGATTTTGTGACCGAGCGCAATGAATGCGCGCGGTGGAGGCGGCTGAGCCCCCACCGAACGGCTGTCAGCGAACCGCTGTCAGCGAAGCGCTTTCAGCGGACCGAGACGGTTGCGAGACGCTTGGGCCCGGCTTCCAGGATGTTTTCCGGGCACTCGGCCATCATCAGCTTGAAGTTCTCGATGAAGCGGGCCGCTAGCGCATCATACTTGTGAAAATACTCGTCCCGGCTTGGCCAGGTGTTGGCGGGATCGAGGATCCTCGACGGCACTCCCTCGCATTCGACGGGCACCTCGAAGCCAAACACCGGATCTGTCCGGAACTCCACCTTGAGCAACGACCCGTTGAGCGCGGCGTTGAGCAGGGCGCGGGTGTGATGGATGCTGATGCGTTTGCCCACGCCGAACGGTCCGCCCGTCCAGCCCGTGTTAACCAGCCACACGTTGGAGCCATGTTTTGTTATCTTTTTCTTCAGCAACTCCGCATAGGCCAGCGGATGATGCACCATGAACGGACCGCCGAAACACGTGCTGAAAGTCATCTCGGGTTCTACGCCCAGTCCGATCTCGGTGCCGGCAATCTTGCTGGTGTAGCCGGAAATGAAATGGTAGATGGCCTGATCCGGGTTGAGTTTGGAGATTGGCGGCATTACGCCCGAGGCATCGCAAGTAAGAAAAATAACGTTGCGCGGGTGCCCGGCACGCTTCTCGGGCAGATGATTTGCGATGTAGGAGAGCGGATACGCGGCGCGCGTGTTCTCCGTCAGGGTGTAATCGTTCAAATCCAGATGACGGGAGACCGGGTCGAAGACAACGTTTTCAAGCACGGTTCCGAACTGCCGCGTGCAGGCGTAAATCTGCGGCTCGGCGTCAGGAGAAAGGCGGATCACCTTGGCATAGCAGCCATCTTCGAAGTTAAACACTCCGTTATCGCTCCAGCCGTGCTCGTCGTCGCCAATCAGGAGGCGCTTGGGGTCGGCGGAAAGTGTGGTTTTGCCGGTGCCCGAAAGCCCAAAGAAAATTGCGGCATCGCCGTCGATGCCCACGTTGGCCGAGCAGTGCATGGAGAGCACTCCCTGCAGCGGCAACAGGTAATTCAACACGGTAAAGATAGTCTTCTTGATTTCCCCGGCATAGCTGGTGCCGCCGATGATGGCCAGCCGTTCGCGGAAATTGACGATAATGAATGTTTCCGAACGCGTGCCGTCGACCATGGGCGAGGCCTTAAACGAGGGCGCTGCGATCACGGTGAATTCGGGCACGTGACGTCGCAGCGCATCTTCACCCCGTACCTTGAGCAACATAGTGCGCGCAAACAAGCTGTGCCAAGCCGTTTGCGTGATGATGCGAACGGGCAGGCTGTACTCCGGGTCGGCGCCCGCGTAGCAGTCCTGCACAAAAACATCGCGTCCCTGCAAATAGCCCTGCAGGCGTGACAGCAGGGCGCTGAAATTTTCGCTGGTTACGGGCCGGTTGTACTGGCCCCACCAGATCTTGTCCTCGGTCGACTGTTCGCGGACCACGAATTTGTCGGCCGCCGCGCGCGCTGTGTGCTTGCCGGTGTCCACCACCAGCGGCCCGAGGTGCGAAAGACTACCTTCGGAGCGGAAAATACTCTCCTCATAAAGCGCCGGAGTCGGCAGATTCCAGTAGGCGCGCCGCAGATTCACCAGTCCATGATTGGCAAGGCCATAAGCACTGGCCAGTTTTCCTGCCTCTTTGACTGCGGGAGATTGCACGTCGAGGTAGATGTTCATTGCCAATCCCTCACCAGTTTGCGGTCGCCGAGGTAGAGTTCGTTGGAGGAATTCGGATCGAGCGCCCACTTAATGCGATCCAGACCCTCGGTGATATCGCGGATGGTGCCGCAGTAGCTCAGCCGCAGATGCCCTTCGAAGCCGAATTCCTTACCCGGCACCGTGACCACCCGGACTTTTTCCAGCAGGAAGTTGGAGAGCTTCTGCGAATCTTCCATGTAGGCGCTGAAATCCGGGAAGCAGTAAAACGTTCCTTCCGGCTTGTGAACTTTTATGCCGTCGAAAGCGTGCAGACGTTCCAACATCACGTTGCGGTTGTTCTCAAGCGTCATCCGGAGGTTGTCGATCGAAGATTGCACGCCGTTGAGCGCGCCTACCGCCGCCCATTGCCCTGGGGACGAAGGCCCGGAGGTCTGCTGCGACTGGATGGTCGCCATGGCCTCGATCAGCGGCTCATTGGCGATCGCCCAACCGATGCGGAACCCGGTCATGGCATACATCTTCGATACGCCGTTGATCACCACTATCTTCGATTGCTCGAACGATGACTTCATGAAGTCGTAGCCGATCGGCACGGTTTTGCCGTCGAACACCAAGCGGTTGTAGATGTCGTCGAGAATTAGATAAAGGCTCTTCTTCTCGCAAAACTCCACCATCTCCTGCACGAAATCTTTCGAGTACACAGCCCCGGAAGGATTGTTGGGGCTGTTCAGAATGATGGCCTTGGTGTAAGAGCCGCACGCGTCCGCCATTTCTTTGACAGTCGGGAAGAATGTTCCATCCTCGGCTGTGACCGGCACGGGAACTCCGCCCGCGAGCTTTACCATCTCCGGATAGCTCACCCAGTAGGGAGCGGGAAAAATCACCTCTTCCTTGGGGTCGAGGATGGCGTGCAGCAGCACCATCAGCGCCTGCTTGGCGCCGCCCGAGGCGATCACGTTGTCTGCCGACACGAGCTTCTTATAGTGCTCTTCGGTATAGCGCACGATGGCTTTCTTCAGTGCGGGAATGCCGTCGGGCGCTGTGTACCGGATTTCACCGGTATTCAGCAGTGCCGCGCAGTTGATCACGGCATCCATGGGTGCCTTGCTCTTGGGTTCACCGCCTCCCAGGTGAATGATGGGCTCGCCCTTGTCGCGCAGCAGAGCCGCCGTTTCATTCAGCTTGAGAGTCGCCGACTCCCGGATGGACCGGGCCAGTTGACTCAGACTCATGATATTGGCTTCCTTCCTTTGGGAAATACTAGAGGAAAGGCGAGTCGCCTTGTCGTGCTTGGGATCACACGCCTTTGTGACATAGCACCAAAGGCTGAATCTTCTCAGCAGGTTATGCGATCAGCAGTATCAACCCCGCAAGAAATTCGCCACTAGCTTTTTCCCTTCGTCCGTCAGCACGCTCTCGGGATGAAACTGCACGCCCTCGACGGGGAACTTCCGGTGCCGCAACCCCATGATGACCCTGGTGCCATCGCGATCGCGCGTCCAGGCGCTGACTTCCAGATCGGGCGGTAGGCCGGCTTCGGCGACAATGAGCGAGTGATAGCGGGTAGCGGTCATCGGCGATGCGAGGCTGCGGAAGATAGTCTTGCCATCGTGCTCCACCGGGCTGGTCTTGCCGTGCATCAGGTTCTTCGCGCGCACGACCTGTCCCCCGAAGGCCGCGCCAATCGCCTGGTGACCAAGGCAGACGCCCAGCAATGGCACCTTGCCCGCGAAATGGCGAATCAGTTCGATGCTGATGCCAGCCTCGTGCGGCGTGCAAGGGCCGGGAGAAACTAGAATGCGCTCCGGGTGCATCGCCTCGATCTCGCCGACGGTCACCTCGTTGTTGCGGCGAACCTCAACACTGGCGCCCAGTTCGCCAAGATACTGGACGAGGTTGTAAGTAAACGAATCGTAGTTATCGAGGACGAAGACCACAAAACCATTGTAGACGCTGCAGGGGCGGACCAAAGGCCAGGTTCCAAAGTTTCAGAGTTCAAGGTTTCAATGAGGAAGCAAAGGCGAGTTGATCGGAAACGTCGATAGTCCTTGAAACTTTGCAACCTCGAACTTTGCAAGCTTGCTCCTTGACAGTCGGGTCGCGAATTGCCATGCTTACAGGCAATTCCGACGCGCTCTTTGAAACTTTGGAACCTTGAAACTTGCAACCTTGCTTTGAGGGCATTCAATGGCGGAAACGCAACCCGACCAGGACCGAGTCCAGGATAATGATAAGCGGACCGTGCGGCGGTTTGCGCTTCGTCTTCCGGTCAGCGTCCGCTACGGCGAAAATGAGGAGGAGCACGCGGCGCAGACCCGTGACGTGAGCGCCCGCGGCATTTGCTTCTATGTCGATTCCGCCATCCAGGCCGGCTCGCCGATTAATTTCACCCTGACCCTGCCGCCCGAGATTACGCTTACAGAAAGCATTCGCGTACGCTGCAAGGGCCGCGTAGTCCGAGTTGAAGGCGGCACTCCTGCGAACAAATTGGCCGTGGCTGCCGTCATTGATGAATACGAGTTCCTGGCCGAACCATAATCTCGCCCGCTGCTCCATTCCGTTGTACGCATCTTTCTTCCGTCAACCTCCGAGTGGTATGTTTGCAGTAACAGTCGAGCGCTTTTCGTGAAGGAGTTCCCACTGCATCTTCGGTTCCGGCAACCGCGGTCTGGTTGCACCCTGCAGGCGCATCTCTGCGCTGCGCTCGCCTGCGGAATTTTCGCCTTTACAGCACCGTTAAATTCCCAGACATCTCCTGCTCCATCTGGCGCGCCAGGGGCCGGACAGGGAGCAAAGACCGCCTCCGCGCCAGCCGCGAGCAAGACTTCGCTAAGCAAGACTTCGGCAAGCAAGATTGCTATTATCAAGAGCTTTAGAATTGTGCAGGAGAAAGATGGCCAGGCAGTTGAAATTCTCTCCACTAAGCCGCTCGTCCCGTCCATCCAGGCGATCAGCGACCCCGAGCGACTGGTGATCGATCTGCCGAACGCGCGGCTGGACAAGCAGACAAAGCGCATCAGCGTGCAAGCCGATCAGATCAGCACACTGCGTGCCGACCAGTTTCAAGAAAATCCGCCGGTAGCGCGCATAGTCGTCGATCTGCTGGCGCCGCGCGCCTACACCTGGGATGCCGCGGGAAACCGGCTGGTGGTGCATCTGGAAAAAAATCCCGGCCAGGCAAGAAATTCGAGTTCTCCATTTGAGCCGCTAGCAGTTCCGAGTCTGACGCCCGGACCTAAGCCGGTGGTCGCCGCCGTGCGTGCGGCGGGCCCGCTGTCGCTGGCTGGAAAGGACGACGGCTCGGGTTCCACGATTACGGCCGGTCCCGACACGGCCGTGCTCAATCTGTCGAGCGGCGGCGAAGTACATGTTTGCCCCGGAACGACAGTGTCGGTGACTCCCTCACAGAACCGGCATAACCTGATGCTCGCCATGAACACGGGCGCGCTCGAAGCGCACTTCGTTCTCGACGCTTCGTCGGATTCCGTAATGACGCCGGACTTCCGTATTCTCCTCGTCGGCCCGGGCGAATTTCATTACGCCATCAGTGCCGACAATCAGGGCAATACCTGCGTGCGCGCTTTGCCCGGCAACACGGCGCCCGCGATTGTTTCGGAGTTGCTCGGCGATCGCACCTATCAAGTCAAGGCCACCGACCAGTTGGTGTTTCGCTCGGGTCAGCTCGATCACGTGGATAGGGCGGTGCCGCCAGAGTGCGGATGTGCAGCGCCGCACGACGCTCCGCTGCGAGCGATCAACGATCTGCCCGCCCACGATCTGCCCACGCAGAATCAAGCAGGGCTGAACCCGGACGCCAACCCAGCGCCGGTGACGAAGCCGTCTCACGCGGAAAGCGCGCCTCCGACTGGGATCCCGGCTGCGGCTGCTCCCGCTGACGGCCCAGTGGACCCGAACGAAATTCACGTGCAGGTAGAAGCGCCGTTGGTATTCCACGCGACTGGCCCTGCTCCGGCTCCGGTCGAGGATGTGCGTGCGTTGCCGCTGGAATCGCGCCTACGGGAAACCCCGGCCTTAGCTGCTCCGCTTGCTCCGCAGCCACAGCCAATGCCGAAACCGGCCGGCACGGACACGGCATCGGCGAAACGTCCTCCGACGCGCGGGTTCTTCAGAAAAATCGGCGGATTCTTTGCCGCAATGTTCCACTAAACTCGCCGCGCCGCCAGACGCGGCAAGCCGCGTTTCTACGGACGCCCGACTTATTAGACACTAACAAGCTGCGGGTTGGGCTCGAGCCGTCGAGCGCTCCGCGCATTGTTCCATGATCGCGGGCACTTCACACAGCGCTCGATTCGAATACTCGCCGGTCTTCCGGCGGAATTCCTCAAACGTAGCGGTGTCGAGCAAGCGTTGCACGGCGGGCGCAATTTGTTTGAACGTCGGCACCACAATCCCGTAGCCTCTTTCCGTCACCCATTCCGCGTTATAGCGCTCTTGCGGCAGCGTTTTGGAATTGCACTCCACGATGACCGGCAAGTGGAACTGCAGCGCTTCGCTGATCGATCCGGGTCCTGGTTTCCCGATAAAGAAGTCAGACAAGGCCATGTAGTATTCCACATTCTGAGCAAAGGCAACTATCGCGACCGGCTTTCTGGTCTTTAAGTTCTTGAGCTCGACGGCCAGCTTCTGATTGTGCCCGCAAATCAGAATTAACTGCACGCCAGTGTCCGCCTGGTTGAGCCTTTGGGTGATCTCGAGCATTACCTGCGATCCATACCCTCCGAACAACACGATGCCCGTCGGGCAGTCGGGTTCCAGGCCCAGTTTTTTTCTCTCGGCCACGCGGTCGACGCTGATCTTCTCGTAGAAGCGTGGTTTCAGAATCATTCCCGATGTCCGGAAAATATGGTCGTCGGGAAGGCCGATAGTCAAAGCCTGCTGCCGCGCGCGTTCCGTGCCGGCGATGATGTATTCCGACTCGCGCTCAATCCAGAAGCGTGGCGGGTAATCGGCCAAATCCGTAATCAGAGTGACAAAGGGAGGCCGCGCCATTCCTGTGCTCTCAGGGCGAAGGCTCTCAGCGATCTCGCGATTGAAGTGCGGAATCACGGACAGCACCAGATCCGAAGGATGCTCCGCCCAATAACCTCGCAGCAGTTTCACAATCGGGGAGTGGTAGACGCGGATGGTCGTCTGTAACACGATCAGCAACTGGCGCGAAAAGCGGGTCCAGCCTTTGCGCAGAATCAGATTATAGGTGTCCTGAATGCGCAGGCCCGTAGAGCGGCGAATCAGGTCGAGAGGATCGAGCAGTTCCTGAATGTCGAGAAGGGTGACATCCCAGGGATTCTCTTGGGAATTGAGAGTGGCTTTGAGTGCATCCGCGGCACTTTGATGTCCTCCGCCGGCGTGGTGGAAAACGATGGTCAGTTTGCGCAAGTTTTACGCTGCCTCGTTCGTGGCAAACGAATTTTTTTCAAGTTTCAAAAATACTACGCGTATGCTGGAATCGCTGTCAGGTAGCCACACCCTCGTATTCGCCATCCTCGAGCAGTCCCGCCTCATCGCCGAATTGGTCATCGGCATCAGTCCGATTCGCTTCGGCAGAATGTTGATCGTCGGCTTGCTCCACATACGCATGGATGTCGACTCCATGCTCGCCAACGGTGATATAGGTCGAGTGCGCATCAATCCAAGCTCCGCAGTTGTAATAATCGATGCCGTGTTCGTGATCGGGTTGGTGCAGAGCCGCGTGCGTATGGCCGCAAAAAATGCGCGCGGCATGATGATGGCGAGCATGAGCCAGAGCGCCCTCGGCGACTTTGGGCGACAAGCGCAGCCAGCGCGTATTGAGCCGGTCAAGGAAGCGGGTCAGCGTTTTGTTTTTCGAATCCCATTTCTGCAATTGCAAATAGAGCAGCGTGCCAATGTAATAGCTGACGCGCACATTGCTCACCACGAAGCCGTCGAACTGGTGGCCGTGCACCGCGATGTGGCGCAGCCCCTGATATTCCCATTGATATTCCTGGTACACGCGCACGCCCACCAGATGCGACATGATGGGAGCGAGTCCGTGGTCATGATTGCCTTCGACCCAGACCACTTCGACGTTGCGTTTGGGATTGGAGAGCTTGCGAATGAAGCCGAGAAACTTCCAATGTTCTTTTTTCAGGCGTCCGAAATTGAGGTCGGCAAAAATATCGCCCAGCAGAATCAGCCGCCGATATTGCGTTTCGCGCAGAACGCGCAACGCCTCGCGCGCGCGGCTCATGTCCGCGCCGAGATGCAGATCTGAGAGGATCAGCGTGTCGTAAACGGTCGGCGCCACAGCTTCTATTGTGATCGAAAAGTGTTACGAGGTGATGAATTAGCAACGGCCAGGGGATGCGATGTAACCCAAAGGTAACCTGCCAGAAAATAGGGCAGAGAGCCCGAATGGCCGTGTCCCGCCGCCTATTTCACCCGGTTAGTGTGTCGGTGGAACGTACTCGGCCGGGCGCGCCGCGCCCTCCCCGAAGAAGAACTGCTCCATCTGCTGCACGATCACTTCCTGATCCTGCTTGCGCGCCGGGTTCAGGCGATATTCGTTCAGCAACATCTTGCAGTGTTCCATCCACTGGCCCCACGCCTGTTGTGAGACCTGTTCGTAAATCTTTTTTCCCAACTCGCTGTCGAATGGAGGCTCCGGCAGCCCGGGCAATTCTTTTTTTAATTTTGCGCAGAAGACTGTGTGCTCTGACATAGATTTTCTTCTGAAATTATCGCACAGCCGGAGCGTCTTCATCGGTTAACCGCCGGGGCGACTCCGACGCTCAGGAGAAAGTTCCGCATGAGTGCGTCCGACTCACCGAGGCACGTCCTTCACCAAATCGCTTCCTGAAGTGATATTTTCATTGACAAATCACATACGCATGGCAATATCTTGTGGTAGGACAGCTGCTCATACTAGAAGTTGAGTAGCCCGGGCATCAAGGTGCCCTGTCGAGAACCTTGGGAGAACAAATCGTTCAAACGGAGGAAACACTTCATGGCAACCAAGAAGAAAGCCGCCAAGAAAAAGAAACACTAAGCGGACCGATGCTCGTTAACAAATTCCCCAAGCCTCTCAGGAGAAGCACCTCTTGAGAGGCTTTTCCGTTGGGGGCGTCGCTGGTCGTTGGTCGCGGGTCGTTGGTCGTTAGCAATCTAGAGCTTCGGTGTCGGCCGAAACCTGCAATCGGTAATAACCTGCGAACGACTGACGACGATCGACCAACGACGGTTGCCCCATCCGTACTTTTGGGGGTTGTCCCGCGGCGCGGCTCATGCTAGAAACGCTATACAGGAGTTGGCAAGCGGCTCATGAGCCTCCGCAAGAAAGTTCCGAAGAAAGCAGCCCGCAACCCCGAAATTATTATTCCGGACAAGCTCTATTTCCGCATTGGGGAAGTGGCTGCCCTGTGCCGTCTGCCTGCATACGTGCTGCGTTTCTGGGAAACCGAATTTCCCCAACTCAAGCCGGTAAAAAGCAGCACCGGCCAGCGCATGTACCGCAAACGCGATGTGGAATCGGTAGTGAAGATCAAGAAGCTGCTCTATGAAGACGGCTTCACCATCGCGGGCGCACGTCTACAGCTGCGCGAAGAAACCAAGTCCGATCGCACGCAAACCGCGCTGCCGTTTCCGATGACTCCAGGCGTAAGCGTGGCGCATTTACGAAACGAACTGCAGCAGATCCTGCACATTCTTTCCGCCCGCCGCTAGCCGGCAAGTGGTGACCAGCCACACCGATGTGGTTCGCCCCATTAAGTTCCGCGCCTACCTGAAATATAAACTCGGCGTGATTCCCAAGGCCTTCCTGAACATGGAAATGAAAGCGCTCGGCGTACTGTAGCCAGACTCCAGAGCTGCATGCGTGACTTTTGCGCCCTCCGCCAAAAGCCGCATCCCCTGCATAAGGCGAACTTGCTGCCGCCATTTCCCAAAGGTCATTCCGATTTCTTGTTGAAACAGCCTTTCGACAGACCGCTTCCCCGCTCCTGTCACCCGGCAAAGCTCAGCGAGCGTTCGACAGTCGCGAGGATCCCCCATGAGCATTTCTGCGATCCGAACCAGCCTCGCATCCGACAAATGTGGTAGTTGCAATGGGATCGTCGGCGCCGCTTCCAGCTGATGAAGGATCACGGCGACCAGGTGCGCTTGCCATGGCACTGTTTTCTTCAACGCATGGACAGTACAGGCGTGAAGAATGAGCTCCTTGAGCAAAGTTGAGACATTGATCACACAACAATCTCGTGGCAGCCCTTGTGCCAGCCTTGGTTTCAGATATAGCGTCCGCATCGCCACCAAACCTGACATCGTGATCGTGTGTGGAATCTCGGCCGGAATCCACACGGCACGATGTGGAGGAACAACCCAAGTGCCAGCGCGACTACGGACCGTCATCACCCCGCGCGACGCGTAGACAAGTTGATCTCGATCATGGAAGTGCAAAGGAATGGTGTGGCCGGCCGGATAATCGTGGGTGAGCGTTCGGATCGCCGACTTGGAATCGCCCGATCGATCGAATATCCCACTTTGACGCTTTCGCGACATCCATTGACACCTTATCGAAAGCGCGCACAACTGGCAATGGGTAAGCTACTATCAATTTTCACTAGTTCGTGGGGAACATGAACCGCTTACATCAATGGTTATGCCGTTCTGACCACTGGCGCAGCACCGTCGCACAGAGACTCCCTTGGGCGATCGGCGATACCGACCTGGGAGCGAATGTCTTGGAAATTGGCCCCGGCCCAGGCTTAACGACGGACCTTCTGCGAACCTCAGTGCCTCGCCTCACCGCGCTGGAGATTGATCCGACATTGGCGGGTTCACTCAGCGCGCGCCTGAAAGGAAGCAACGTCCAGGTCATCGCAGGGGATGCAACGGAGATGCCCTTTGGAGACTCGGAGTTCTCGGCGGCAGTTTCATTCACCATGTTGCATCACGTTCCTTCTCGCGAACTGCAAAACAAGGTCCTCGTGGAAGTGCTTCGCGTGCTGCGGCCCGGCGGTTTTTTCGTCGGCAGCGACAGTCGTCAGAACTGGTTTCTGAGGATCATTCATATCGGCGACACTCTTGTTCCTGTAAGTCCCGAGACTTTCGGCGCGCGATTGGAGAGTGCGGGCTTCGAAGTGTTGGAGGTGTTGAAGAACTCGCAAGCGTTCCGATTCCGTGCTCGACGACCAACTGTGTCGCCGGTAAAAACACGAATCGTAAACCAAACCCGGCTGTGATGAATTCGATCTGTGGAGGAGTTGTATGAACAAATTGGTACTGATTCTCAAGCATAGCGCTTCGAAATCCCTCTCTCTCGCCGTTCTCTTCGGCCTCGCGTTTGCGCCAAACGGATTTGCTGCCATGAACCCCGGTTCCTGCGCTACGAACGCGGAAAATCGGCAACTTGATTATTGGCTCGGCGATTGGAAGATCGGCGCCGACGGCTCTTCGGGGAATGCTCGCAGCGCGGTCACGTTATCGCTGGACAAGTGCCTGGTAGTCGAGAATTGGGATGGCGGAAGGGGCCATACCGGACAGAATGTCTTTGGCTACAGTGCCGACGACAAGAGCTGGTATGGATTATTCGCCGACAACGAGGGTCGGGTTCATGTTTTTACCTCGGGCAAGGTCTTATCCGGCACAGCCGAATTTGAAGGCACAAGCCGCGGAGCCAACGGGGAGAGCGTATTGAACCGAGTGAAAGTTACCCGGCTGAATCCGAACAAGGTCGAGCAGACTTGGGAAAAATCCACCGACAACGGCGCTACTTGGAACCTTGCGTTCCGCGGGGAATATTCCCGAGCGAATCCCTGAATGACGATATAGAGAGGTCTGTCATGAAAATCAAAACCTTGCTATTCATTCTCGGCGCCTTCTTGTTGGCAGCACACGTTCTCGAGGCACAAACTGCTCCAGACAGTGCTCTGCTAATCCTTGCCAAAGAGGACAACACACTTCTTATCGTCAACCCTGCCAGCCTGAAAGTAATCGCCAAATTGCCCGTCGGCCCCGATCCGCACGAAGTGATTGCCTCGTCCGACGGAACGACTGCATACATCTCTAACTACGGCGGCGGCCTATACAACACGCTCACCGTGGTTGACCTGGCTGCGAAAAAGGTTTTACCGGCCATCGATCTCGGCGCTCTGCGTGGCCCGCATGGGCTGGCGTTCGCAGGCGGCAGAGTATGGTTTACCGCTGAGGTTGCCAAGGCGATCGGCAGCTACGATCCCGCAACGAAGAGGGTCGATTGGATCATGGGTATCGGGCAAAATCGAACTCACATGATCTACGTTTCCCCCGACCCCGACCAGATTGTCACCACCAACGCCAGTTCCGCCAGCGTCAGCATCCTTGAAAAGATCGGCAGTGGTGCGACCGGGCCTTCGAGTGGAGACTGGAACGAAACCGTGGTTCCTGTCGGTCGCGGGTCGGAGGGATTTGACGTATCTCCCGATGGCAAGGAAATCTGGGTTGCCAACGCCGATGACGGCACGGTCTCTATTATTGATGTGGGGAGCAAGAAAGTCATCGACACTCTGGCCGCCAACGTCAAGGGAGCGAATCGGCTGAAGTTTACTCCAGATGGCAAGCTGGCGTTTATTTCAAGCACTAGCAAGACCGATGTCGCCGTTATCGACAGAGTCACCCGAAAAGTGGTGAAGCGTATCAAAGTGGGAGACGGCGGCGAGGGAATTCTTATGCAACCCGACGGGTCGCGTGTCTACGTTGCCTGCTCGCCTGAGGGGTACGTCGCCGTAATCGATTTGCATTCGCTCGAAGTTGTGGGCCGGATCGAAGCCGGGCAAGGGCCCGACGGCCTCGCTTGGGTCGGCCACTAAACACCAAAGTTCCGAGATTTGTCATCCTGAGCGAAACGAAGGACCTGCTTCTTGCCAAGCGTCGAGAAAACACAGGTCCTTATGAGTTCAGGTGACAGATCGGATATTCCGCAGTTCAAGTTGGCGCTTATGGGGCTCTGCATTCGACCCAGCTAGCAGAGCCCCCACACAAGCGGTGATTATGCCGATTCCTCGAGCGGTTCGGCTTCGACCAGCGGCGCCTCCACCAGGTGCTCGCTGAGAAACCACACTTGCAGTTCGTTGGTACGGAGCACATCGCTCACCACCAGATCGTTCGTTCCGGCATCGCCGATCTTGGTGGAGCGTTCCGCCAGTTCACGGCAATGGGTGATGATGATCTCGTGCGCATCCAGCAACCGCGACAGCTGCACCGGAACCTCTTCACGTCCCTTGGGCGGGCGCGGAATTCGGGTCGATTCGGCGACGTCGGCTGCCATTGCGATACTGATTCCGCCAAGCAGCTGAATCCGTTCCGCAATCGTGTCGACGAGCTCGTTCTGTTCTCCATAGTGCTTGTCGAACAGAAGATGAAGTTGATAGAAGGTGGCTCCCGATACTTGCCAATGAGACTTCTTGTACAGATCCCGAAGAGTGATGGTGTCGGCTAACATCTGGTTGAGTTGCTCGGTCATTTCCAGACGGACGGGTTCTTCCAATTGCAACGGCAACATGCTGGTCACCGTGCCAAAGGCCTGGAGTTCGCGAGCTTTCTGATGAAATCGAGGTTGCGCTGAGGCTTTGTGTGAATTGCTGGAGCTGGGCTTCTTGGGCATGAGATTCTCCTGAGACTTAGATTTTGGGAACAAGCCGGAAGAGGTGGAAATGCCAAAAACGGAGGTATCCGCTTCCGGTCCCGTTTTGCGGGTTCAACCCCCAATTGGATGCGAACCGCTGGAAATCGGTTCCGTATTAAGCAAGAGCCTGCCACCCAGTCGGCGGATAACCCGCGTGCTCCGGTAGCCTCAGTCGGCCGCGCTGCGCCGGACGCTGTGCACCTCGGTCAGGAACTCGACCTGCGGCGCGCCCTTGACGCCAGCGCCTGCCATTTTGGTTTTCAGTTCGTCGGACGCTATAAAGGCGCGGGCCGTTTCCAAATTCTCCCATTCGAACAAAAGAGTAAGGCTGTTGACATTTCCAGCGCTGCGGTAAATCCGGCAACTGCGCTCGCCGTGTTTGCGCCGCCAGTCGAGGCTGGAGTCGAACACCGCTTTCCAAGCTAAATAATCGGCGACTTCATGGTGGATGAGGACATGGATCATGATTTCAGGGCCTTTCCTTTCCCCGTGAAAAGGTGCTCCAAATGGCAAAAAAATGCAAGTGCAAGGGTCACAGAGGAAAGTCACTACGAGGGTAGCGCCGCTGTCCCGGCGCTACCTATCTTCCATCATGCTGTTCGCTTTCGGACAGCGCCTCCCGATTTCGGACAGGGATGGTATTCGAGAAGATCGCCTCGGGAGCGTATTCCACTGTAAATAAACCACCTGCATACGCGACCGTTGTGGTGCGGAACGTGCCTCGGTGAGATCACGTAAACGTGTGGGGAGGCGTGAATGGAGACTTTGCTGCAGGACTTGCGTTATGCCGCGCGCCAATTGCGGAAGGCGCCGGGATTCACCATCACGGCGGTGCTTACGCTCGCCTTGGGCATCGGCGCCAACACGGCCATCTTCACCCTGGTGCATGGCATCCTATTGCGCTCGCTGCCGGTGGCCGATTCCGCACGGCTCTACCGCATCGGCGACATCGGCGATTGCTGTGTCGATGGCGGCTTCGTGAACGACAACGGCGATTTCGACATTTTCTCCTACGACCTTTACCAGCACCTGAAGAACGCCGCTCCCGAATTCGAGCAACTGGCCGCGGTGCAGGCCGGGCAGCCTAGTTTCAGCGTTCGCCGTGGAACGGACATGGCCAAGCAGTTGCAGGGCGAATTCGTCTCCGGCAACTATTTCGTCACGCTGGGACTCGGCGCTTATGCAGGACGCCCGATGAACGAAAGCGACGATACTCCTTCGGCCGCTCCCGCAACCGTGATCAGCTACGCGGCCTGGCAAACCGAGTTTGCCGCCGATCCCGGGCTGGTGGGATCCACGATTTTCATTCAGGCTCGGCCCTTCACCGTCGTTGGCATCGCCCCGCCCGGTTTTTTTGGCGATCGAGTTTCCGACATACCGCCCGCCTTTTGGATGCCTCTTTCAACTGAGCCATACGTCCACGGACCAAACTCCATCCTGTCTCACGCAGATTCCAACTGGCTCTATGCATTGGGCCGGGTGCGTCCAGGAACTAGCATAGGCCCGTTGCAGGCCAAGCTTTCCGTGGCGCTGCGGCAGTGGCTGGCCACGCGTCCGGCATACACCGACAACGGTGGCGCGACCGAAATTCCCAAGCAGCATGTGATCGTCGTGCCCGGCGGCGGTGGCATCCAGATTCTGCAACAGCAAGTTGGCGAGGGCTTGAGGATGACTATGATCCTCTCCAGCTTCGTGCTGCTCATTGCCTGCGCCAACATTGCCAACCTGTTGCTGGCGCGCGCCACCACCCGCCGCGCGGATATGGCTGTGCGCACAGCCTTGGGCGCTGGGCGGCGGCGGCTCATCCGCCAGATTCTTACCGAGAGCATCCTGTTGAGTTGCATCGGCGGGCTGGCTGGATTGGCCATTGCCTATGCCGGCTCACATACGATTCTGGCCCTCGCCTTTCCCGATGCCAGGGACATGCCCCTCAATGCCAGCCCTTCGCTGCCCGTACTCGGCTTCGCGTTTCTCGTCTCGCTTGTTACCGGCGTGCTTTTTGGGATGGCTCCCGCATGGTTGTCGTCACACGCGCAGCCGGCCGAGGCGCTGCGTGGCGTGAACCGCTCCACGCGCGACCGCTCTTCGCTGCCGCAGCAGGCGCTGGTTATTCTGCAGGCAGCATTGTCGCTGGTCTTGCTGGCGGCAGCCGTCCTGATGACGAAGTCGCTCGCTAACCTGGAGCATCAGAATTTTGGCGTGGCTACCGCCAACCGCTACGTGCTGCACCTCGATCCGGAAGGCGCCGGTTACACAGTCGAACGATTGCCCGCGCTCTACCGCGAGATCGAAAATCGTTTCTCGGCTCTGCCGGGCGTGGCCAGTGTGGGCATGGGGCTCTATAGCCCGCTGGAGGGCAACAACTGGGGCGAATGCGTTATCCCGCAAGGGCATCCCGCTCCGCGGCCCGGTGACAAATGCGGTTCGACCTGGGATCGCGTGAGCACCCATTTCCTTGATGCCATCGGAGTGCCCGTGCTGCGCGGTCGTGCTTTCACCGATCAGGACACAGCAACTTCCCGCCAAGTCGCCCTCGTCAACCAGAGTTTCGTCAAGCGCTTCTTCCCCAACCAGGATCCGGTGGGTCAGCGCTTTGGTATCGGCTTCCCGCAGTACTCGGACAGTTTTGAGATCGTTGGTGTTTTTGCCGATTTCAAGATGAATGGCCCGCACGATCCAGTGCGGCCCGTTTACCTGCGGCCGCTCTCCCAGCGCTTCGCCGGCTTCCAGGAACCGCAGATGATTGCGGGCGAAACGCAATCGCTGTTCATGCACGCCATGCTTCTCAACTTCAACGGCTCATCGCAGAACGCCGACGCGCTTATTCGCCGCACCCTAGCCGAGATCGATCCCAATCTCACCGTAGTCGATCTTCGATCGTTCGATGCGCAGGTGGCCGGAAATCTAAACGAAGAGCGTCTGATTGCCCGGCTTACCAGCCTCTTCGGCATCCTCGCGCTCATCCTGGCATCGGTGGGACTTTACGGTGTGATGTCGTACTTCGTGGCCCGCCGCACCAGCGAGATCGGCGTCCGCATGGCGCTGGGGGCGACACGATCGAGCGTGTTGGCCCTGGTGCTGCGCGGCGCACTCTGGCAGATTCTTATCGGTCTCGGCCTGGGCATTCCCGCCGCGCTCTTGGCCGGGCATCTGATGGCGGGTCTACTCTTTGGCGTCGGCGGCTACGATCCGGTTGCGTTTGTGGGCGCGACCTTAGTGCTCGGGCTTTGTGCTGCCGTCGCCGGATTCATCCCGGCTCGCCGCGCCGCTTCGATCGAGCCCATGCAGGCGTTGCGGACACAGTAATTAGTGTCGTGGCGGGTCTGCCCCGCCCGGACGGGGCGAAGCCCCGTCACCACTTGTCACCTCGTGATGATTGCAAGAGATTCGAAAATGGTCGGGACGGCGAGATTTGAACTCGCGACCCCTTGCACCCCAAGCAAGTGCGCTACCAGGCTGCGCTACGTCCCGATCAGAACCGCTGCCAAGCATGACAGCGTGGGGTTCGACTCCCAAATTCTACACTAGAAGCTAGGCGTATAAATCGGAACTGCCTGGCTTTTTGAATTACCAATTACAAATTACCAATTACAAATGCTTTCCGTATCCGCTCCCAGGTCACCTCCAGCGCCTCGGGCAACACCCGCGTCTCGCCGATCACGCTGACGAAATTGGCGTCGGCGACCCAGCGCGGCAGAATGTGCATGTGGATGTGCCCGGCAACGCCCGCTCCCGCGGCCTTGCCGATATTCATGCCAAGATTAATGCCGTCGGGCCGATAGAGTGAACGCAAGACAGTCTCCATCCGCTGGGTCAGCGCCATCATTTCGCGGGCGGCATGGGTGGGAAGTTTCTGGAGTTCGTCCAGGTGCGCGTAAGGCACGACCATGACATGCCCGTTCGTGTATGGATACGTATTAAGAATTATGTAGCAGTGCTCGCCGCGGTATACGATGCGAGCCTCCTGGTCGCCTTCTTTGGGAGCGTTGCAGAAAATGCAGCCCGGCTTCTGCTCGGCGCCGGTGACATAGGCGTAACGCCACGGAGTCCAGAGAAGATCCATGGGGCGAGAGTAGCAGAAAAAAGCTGCGAGCTACGAGCGCAAAACCACGCCCGTAGCTCCTGAAGTGTGACGTGTCTGTAAATTTTCGGTTTACCAGCGGAATCCGGTTTGACACTGTTCCAAAGCGGTTGCTATAGTCGAAGAGTCCTTGATTTGGACGCGGTTTCGAACCAGCTGGAATTGTCCCAGGGTCGTCCGCCAGGTCGGCCTCAACGTAACCTAATGACCACGCCAGCAGTCCGCTACACCACGTCCCGCATGAGTTGCGCATGAACGCGCGCGACACAAAGGCTATGAACGTGTTCGATGACAACACCGTCCACAATCCCGAGTCCACGACTACAACCATGACATCTGCAAATGATAATCACACCGGCGCCTCGGCCGTGATCGACGCTCCCGAGCCCGCACACCCTTCACCCACGGAAGCATTGGCTTCCGCCGCTTCTCAAAACGACACCTCCGAAATTTCTGCCCCCGAATTTGCCGGGGCTGGCAGTGACGCTTCGGGAACTAACCCCTCGAAGGACGACACTTCGGAAATTTCCGCCCCCGAATTTGCCGCGGCTGGCAGCGACGATTTTGCCGCCGCCCTCGAGCACTTCGAGACCGAGACCGAAGAAGCCGTCGGCCAGGATCACGTTATCAAGGGCCGCGTAGTGAAACTGACTGCGACCCACGTCGTTGTCGATATCGGAGCGAAGTCCGAAGGCATGGCTCCAATCGCGGAAATCCTCGATCACGAAGGCAAGCCCAAGTTCCAGCCCGGCGACGAGATCGACGTGATGCGCGAGAAGGGTGAAACCGAAGAGGGCTATGTCAACCTCTCGCACCTGAAAGCGCAACGGCTGCGTTCCTGGGATGAGATTGAGCGCGCCTACAACGAGAAGAAACCGATCAAGGGCGTTGTCGTCGAACGCATCAAGGGCGGCCTCACCGTCGACATTCAGGGCGCGCGCGCCTTCCTGCCCGGCTCGCAAGTAGACCTGCGTCCCATCCGCAATCTCGATGGCATGAAGGGCCAGACGATGGAAGTCGCCATCATCAAGCTCAACAAGAAGCGCGGCAACATCGTGGTCTCGCGCAAGCAGCTTCTGGAAGAAGAGCAGAACGAAAAGCGGGGCAAGACCCTCGAGCACCTGCAAGAAGGCAGCGTCCTGACCGGCATCGTCAAGAACCTCACCGAATACGGCGCGTTTGTAGACATGGGTGGAATCGACGGCCTGTTGCACATCACCGATATGTCGTGGGGACGCCTGACCCACCCGCGCGACCTGGTGAACGTAGGCGACCAGATTCAGGTGAAGGTGCTGAAATACGACAAAGACAAGCAGCGCGTATCGCTGGGCTTCAAGCAGTTGACGCCCGATCCGTGGCTCGATGCCGAACACCGCTATCCCGTGGGCGCGCACGTCCACGGACGAGTCATCAGTGTCACCGATTACGGCGCGTTCATTGAGCTGGAGCAGGGGATTGAAGGCCTGGTCCACGTGAGCGAAATGACCTGGTCGAAGCGGATGAAGCATCCCTCGAAGCTGGTCAATGTGAATGACGAAGTCGACTGCGTAGTCCTGAGCGTGAATCCAACGGAACGCCGCATTTCGCTGGGCATGCGGCAACTGGCGTCGAATCCGTGGGACACCCTGCACGACAAATATCCGGTGGGAGCGACAGTCGAAGGCCGAGTGCGCAACTTGACCGAGTTCGGCGCGTTCATCGAGATCGAAGACGGAATCGACGGCTTGGTGCACGTCAGCAACCTGAGCTGGACCACGCGCGTTAAGCATCCCTCCGAAGTATTGAAGAAGGGCGACAAGGTGAAGGCCGTGATCCTGGCCATTGAACCCGACAAGCGCCGCCTCTCACTCGGCGTGAAACAGATGCAGCCCGATATTTGGGATTCGTTCTTCGCCAAGCACCGGGTCGGCGACATCGTGCATGGCAAGGTTCTACGTGTGGCGAATTTCGGAGCCTTCGTCGAGATTGCCGAAGGCATCGAAGGCCTGTGTCACAATTCGGAAGCCATCGACGCCAACGGACAACCGGTTCATCTCGAAGCCGGCAGCGAGTTTGAATTCAAGATCATCAAGATGAATCAGGAGGAGAAAAAAGTTGGCCTCAGCATCCGGGCGGTAGGCGAAGAAGCCTCGCGTCAGGAAGTCGAGTCTTACAAACACCATCCGGCGTCTTCCTCGTCGTCGTCCAACAGCACTACTATTGGCGACTTGATCTCGTGGAAGCGGGCTGGCGGCGACAGCAACTAGCTTCTGCGTCGAAAAGTTTAAGGCCACCGCCCAGCGGTGGCCTTTTTTTGTGCCTGCGTGCGCCCGCGACGAAATCTGTGTCATCTAAACCGCCATGAACTTAGAACTGGATGGGAAGCGCGCGTTTGTTACGGGATCAACCGCAGGAATCGGATTTGCGATTGCGGAAGCTCTGGCTCGGGAAGGTACAGAAGTCATTGTGAACGGGCGAACGGAAGAGCGGGTCGAGCAATCGATCAGTGCGATTCGAACATCTCATCCAGGTGCCAAGGTCCAAGGTCTAGCCGCTGATCTGGGCAACGTCGACGGAGTCCGTGCCGCGGTCCAACGACTTCCCGACGTCGATATTCTCGTCAATAATTTGGCTATTTTTGATCCCAAGCCGTTTGAAGAAATTCCCGACGAGGAGTGGTTTCGGTTTTTTGAAGTCAATGTCATGAGTGGGGTTCGCTTGAGCCGCCAATACCTTCCCGGCATGAAGCGGCGAAACTGGGGGCGTATTGTCTTCATTTCCAGTGAATCGGCAGTGCAGATTCCAGCCGAGATGATTCATTACGGTATGACAAAAACTGCGCAGCTCGCGATTTCCCGCGGCTTGGCGGAGACGACCGCCGGTACCGGCGTGACGGTGAATGCGGTGCTGCCCGGACCGACAGCGTCCGAGGGTGCGAACAAATTTGTCGATCGTTTGGCGGCGGCATCGAAGCAAACGAAGTCCGAATTTGAGGCAGAGTTCTTTCGCAGCATTCGCCCCAGTTCGTTGCTGAAGCGCTTTGCCCAACCGGATGAAGTTGCGCCGCTGGTAGTGTTCCTCTGCAGTCCGCTTTCCGCGGCCACCAACGGTGCCGCACTCAGAGCCGATGGCGGCGTTGTCCGTTCGATTCTCTGATCGGACTGAGAGCTTCACCGCTGAGAGTAGCGCCGGCATCCTGCCGGCTGTCCCGAGGGCGTCTCGCCCTCGGCGCGTTTTTCCACGCCGTGGTCACCATGCGGTCACGGTACTAGCGCACTTCAAAATTCACGGCGCTGCCCGCCATGATTTTCTGTCCCGGCGCAGGCGTCTGGGTCACTATCATGCTGGCCGCACTGGGTTCGGAGACCGGAGATGGGGCCACCGGCGCGGCTTGTGGCTCACCGGGCATTGCCGCTACCGGCGGAAGCGCGCTGACCTTGCCGACCTTGACGCCTGCATCCTGCAGTGTGAGCATCGCGCTGCCCAGGGGTTGCCCGGTGAGATTCGGCATTACATAAATCGCCGGCGCGGGTCCGTCGCTAATCAGCATACTGATCTTAGGTGCAGCCACGCCGCTGGCATTCGCCGGCGGGCTTTGCGAGATCACTTGGTCTACCGGTACGTCGGGCAAATTCACGTGCGCGATCGATCCGAGGCTGAGGCCGCGGCGCAGAATGTTCAACTCCGCGACCCGTTCGCTCCCTCCCGTCACGTCTGGAATCGCCACCCGCTGCGGCCCCAGACTTTGCGCCACGCGAACCGACCAGCCGCGCCGCACCTTCGTTCCCGGCGGCGGCACCTGGGTCATGATTTTTCCTTCGGGAATTTCGGGACTATAGAACTGCCGCTCGACCACCACCTGCAAGCCCAAAGCGGAGCCAGCGCGCTCGGCTTCAAGCGGGCTCATGCCCACCAGTTTCGGAATCGCCACTTCGCGCCCGTGAATCGCCATCTGCATGGCAGAGAGCGCAGAAATCAGCGCCACCGTCATGAGCACGAGAGCCAAAAGCAGCATACGGAAAAACTGTCGCATCGCCGTCAGCTAACCTGCCAAACCGTATCCAGCACGGTTCCGTCCACCCACTTCACCACCGCGCACGGGCGATTGCCCAACTTCGGACGAGCCGGCTTGCCGCAAATTTTCTCGACATCCGCCTTGATATCCTGAATCGGACGAATGGGCAGCTTCGATTCCCGCGCTGCATCGAGCAGGTCAGTGCGCCGCGGATTGATTGCAATGCCGCGCTCGGTCACGACTACGTCAATCATCTCGCCGGGTCCGGTCATGGTAGTAACTTCGTCCACGATCACGGGAATGCGATCGCGAAACGACGGCAGCGCGAGAATGGTGCATCCGGCAAACAGACAGTTCTGCCATCCGCCTATGCCGTGCAGCAGCCGACCATCGGAGTGCGTCACCACATTCGCGTTAAAGTTCACATCGACTTCGGTAGCGCCCAAAACGACGGCATCGACCAGCGAAGCGAAGTTTCCCTTGCCGTGATAGTTGTATGAAGTGAACGGCGAGGTGGCCACGTGACGCGGATCGTTCGCGATCGACCTCACGCCATCGAGATCAAACGTTTGTCCATCGAGGATGTAGTCGGTCAGCCCGTCCTGCAGCAACTCGACCAGATACTTCGTCGATCCGCCGCGAACGAAGCGCGCCTTGACGCCATCCTGCTTCATCATCTGTTTCAGATACTCGACGAAGGCCAGCGCGATTCCGCCGGCTCCTGCCTGGAACGAAAATTCATTTTTCATGATTCCCGTAGCCCGCAGAAATTGCGCCACCATCTCCGCAATCCGCAGCCGGTCGGGCGAACGCGTAATCTGCGTCGTGCCGGAAACAATCTTTGCTGGATCGCCAATCGATTCCACCTCGACCACAAAGTCGACATTGTTACCCTGAATCTGCCAAGGCACGCAAGGGAACGGCACAAGATTATCGGTGACTATGATGACGCGATCAGCGTAGGTGGAATCCGCCAGCGCGAAACCGAGCGAGCCGCATGCTGACTTGCCATGCGAGCCATCGGCGTTCCCGAAAAAATCGGCCGTCGGCGCCGCAATCACCGCGATATCAATGTGCACTTCTCCATCCTGAATCGCCTGGTAGCGTCCGCCATGCGAGCGCAGCACGCCCATGCCGCGCATCTTTCCCTGCGTGCAGTAGTCGCCCAGCGGCCCGTTCATCGAGCCTTCGATGTGATGGATCGCACCTTTTTCCATGAGCGCGATCGCACCCTGCTGAGAAGGAAATGACGCGCTTGGGAACCACATCAGATCTTTGACGCCGATTCTGGCCGCTGCTTTCAGCGCCATCAGCGCGACTTTATCGCCGTCGCGCAGATGATGATGGTTTGAAATCACCATCCCATCGCGCAACCCGCACTTGCGCAGCGCCGTTTCCAAGTCGGGCACGCGCTTATCGCCGCTATCCGGATAATCTTTATTGGAGCAGATGACCGGCGCAGCCTTGCGTCCGCGCGGCTGATATTTTCCCGCACCCAAAAACGGAATCTGTGGCTTGCCGTTCACCATCGTGGGCACGGCACGCCCGGCAGCGTTATGCGCCAGTTCCACGCGTTCGTTTGCACTCACCTTCACCAAATCGCTCCCATCGCCTTCGCCCGCTCCATCAGTTTCAACGCTCGCTGCACTACTGGCGGATCGATCATCTTCGAACCCAAACTAACCACCGCTAATCCCTTGCTTTGCGCTTCTTCAAAAGCGGCAACCACGTTCTGCGCTTTTTCGATCTCGATGGCGGTAGGTTGAAACGCTTCGTGAATCACCCGAATCTGTCCGGGATGCAGACATCCCATGCCCTCAAATCCCGCTGCCCGCGAGGCTTCTCCCCATCGTCGCAGGCCGTCCATGTCGGCGACATCGCTGAAGACCGAATCAATCGCCTGCACTCCCGCCGCTCGCGCCGCATTTAACACCCGCGACCGCGCATACTGCGACTCATGACCTTCGGTGGTCTTCACCACGCCCAGATCGGCGGTGTAATCCTCAAGCCCAAGCGTTAGCGCTGCCACATTTTCGCTAGCCGTTGCCACGGCAAATGCGTTTTCGATTCCCAGCGCTGATTCGAGGATCGGCATAATCCAGATCGGACGAATAATTTCGTGACGCGCCTTGATCTCGCCAATCATGCGATCCACTTCCCGCACCTGCTCTGATTGCTCGACTTTGGGAATCAAAATCAGATCTGGACTCTCTCCCACCACTTCCGCCAGATCTTCAAGCCCGAGCGGCAACTGGTTAATGCGCACCATGCGCTCGCACGATCCGAAATCAACGGCCCGCAAGGTATTTCGTACCAGGATGCGGGCCGCATCTTTTTCCGAGCGATGCACGGAATCTTCCAGATCGAGAATCACCGCATCCGGCCCGTGCAGAGAGGCGTTGATGTAGTACTTCGGTTCAGAACCCGGCAGATACAGACGCGATCGACGCAGCCGATCCTTGGGCGACGGCGCTGGCAGCGGATGCTGTTCCGGCAGCGAGTGTTTGCCGAGTGCGATTCCGGCGCGTTCGGCCGCCGCCTCGATTCGAGCCGCGATCACAAACGGCAACGCGCCTTCATCATGAATCGCGACCCGCGCGTGCTTTACTCCAAGTTCGCTGAGAACCTCCCGCGTCTGCTCGAGGATCGCCGAGCCGTAATAAGCCGCGACCCGCGACTCCAAGGAGATCTCAACCCCGCCGCTGTCACGCGCTTCAAACGCAACGTGCACATCCGACCGAACCTCTGCGCCCCAATGGCCCGCCTCGGCAGAACGCGGGGACGTAGCATCAACAGCGATAGGCATAAAAACCTCTGAACCACAAAGGGCATGAAGGTCCACGAAGGAGAACCTTAGTGGAGCTCCGCGTTCTTCGTGGTTATTTCAGCTTTTCCAAAATTGCGTCCGTCATCTGCACCGTAGAAGCCGCGCCCTGACTGATCGCTTTCGGACCGCCAGTAAAGCGCATCATATCGTATGTGCGCACTTTGCCGTCACGCACCACCTCTGCAATCGCCGCGCGGATGCGATTTGCCTTTCCGTCTTCGCCCAGATGATCCAGCATCATCGCCGCCGAAAGAATCATGGCAATCGGATTCACGATGGGCGGATTCAACTCGGCATACTTCGGCGCCGAGCCGTGAGTAGGTTCGAATACGGCCACGTCATCCCCAATGTTGCCCGACGCCGCGAATCCCAGCCCGCCCACCAGCCCCGCGAACGCATCGGAAAGAATGTCGCCGAACAGATTCGACGCCACAATCACGTTGTACTCCTCCGGATTCTTGTTCAGCCACATCAGTTGCGCGTCAATGTTCGTCGACCAAAGTGCAATCCCCGGATAATTCTTCGCTACCTGTTTAGCCACTTCTTCCATCATGCCCGAAGTCTCGCGCACCACATTCGGCTTCTCGCAGATGGTCACGCCCTTGAAGCCGCGTTTCTTCGCATATTCAAACGCCGCCGTGACGATGCGCTGCGCCGCGTGGCGAGTGATAATGCGGCAACTGACGGCAATCTCCGGCCCCGGCACGTTGGCAAAAGCCTTGAACCGCGGATGGCTGTTCAACGCCGCGCGCACGATCTCAGGAGGGTTTGTCCACTCGACACCCGCGTACATGCCCTCTGTGCCCTGCCGAAACACGGTGGTATCGATCTTCGGCTCGTCGAAACCAGGCCCGTCGAAACCATGCCCGCCGTCGGCTTTCTTTCGAATGTAATTCAGCGGATTGCCGATGAACCCGACGCACGGACGCAAGCAGATATCAAGATTGAATTTCTGCCGCATGGTCACGATCGGCGAGTAGTAAACGTAACCCTTCCCCTGCAGTTCGGGCTTAAGCTCAGCCTGCGCCGCCTTGTTCGGTTTGGAGGTAATCGCGCCGAACAAACCCAACTTATGCTTGGTTAGTAACTCGATCGTCCGGTCGGGCAATGCATTGCCCTGCGCGCACCAGCAGTCCCATCCGATATCGGCATGAATGTACTCAGCGTCAAAGCCGATCGCCTTCAAAACCCGTAATGACTCCGGTAAAACCTGGTTCCCGATGCCGTCTCCCGGCATGGTGATGACGGTATATTTCGCCATGATTGCTCCTAAGAAACAAAATCAACCGCCGAGACGCAGAGAAAACTGTTATTCATCTGTTCTCACGATGATGATCAGCGCGAAGATTCCTCGATCCGGAGCGGAAGAATACCAACAGCTTGTCAGCCCTTGAATCGGAGCGACCTTCTTGTCAGCTAATGCACGAAGAAGCTTGCTCTTTGTAACAGTGCGGCGCTCCATTTTCCTCAGCGCGGCTTGGGGAGACGCCGCCTTCTCCTGGCAAATAGATATCTTCCCGCGGATATCGAGGATCAAAGTGAATCTAGCCAATCAATTCCTCCGCGCGCTCTGCGATCTACGGTTCAACCATCACGGCACGCCCAGTCGCTTCGCCACTAAGTTCTCGACGCCGCCTGCAATAACCAGTGACTGCGGGACGCTGCCCAGCGCCGGGAACGCAAACTTGTCCCTGTGCCACGAGATCGTACTCAAAGTGAAATCGATATCAACCGAGTCTCCGGGGATAATCGTCTTCTCCTTGGCCGCGATCTGTCCGGCAAACTGCGCGCGCAAACGCGCCACGAATTCCGGCACCTCAATGCACAGAAAGCCGTTGTTGAAAGCATTGCGCAGATAAGTCTGCGAAAAACTGGCAGCAATCACCAGCGGAATGCCCTTCGCCTTCAGGCAAGTGACCGCCTGTTCGCGGCTCGACCCGGTGCCGAAGTTAAACTGGCTGACGATCACGTCGCCCGCATTCGTGCGCGCGGCGAACTGCGGATCGTAATTCTCCATCACGACTTTCGCCATCATCTCCGGAGTCATGTCATCGCGATAGGTATAGTCTTTGCCGTAAATCGCATCGGTGTTCATGTTGTCCTGTGGCATGAACACAAGGCGCCCCCGCACGCGCTGCGGAAATCCGGGCAGGATTTCAACTTTTTCGGCTCCGCCCGACGCTCCTGCCAATTCGGTATAGGTGCGCTGTGGCGCCCGATTCGCAAACTCATGCGGCCCGCGGATGTAGCCGGCCACGGCCGACGCCGCCACCACTTCGGGACTCGCCAGGTAACACTGCGCGTCGCGCGATCCCATGCGGCCCTTGAAGTTTCGATTCGTCGCCGAGATTCCAACCTCGCCTGCCTCCAGCAATCCCACACCCAGCCCAATGCACGGTCCGCAACCCGAGGGCAGTGGCTGCGCTCCCGCATCGGTTAAAGTCTGCCAGATGCCGCGTCTCTCCGCTTCCTCCTGCACCCACTTGCTCGCCGCGCTCAAATAGAACTTCACACTCGGAGAAACTTTCCGACCTTTAAGAACCTTGGCCGCTGCCGCCAGATCTTCCAGCCGCGAATTCACACACGAAATCAAATACGCCTTCTGGATCGCAACTTTGTTCTGTTCGATTTCCGCCAGTGACTGCATCGTCTGCACGGTATCAGGTCCAGAAACGTGCGGCGTCACTTGCCCGAGATCGAGCGTAATCCGCGCCGCATAAGCTGCGTCCGCGTCCGGCGCAGGAGGGGTTTCCTCCCAACTCGCAATGTCGTCTTCCGAAAACCGCTTCACGCCCATCGTTTTGAGCCGCTCGTGAACCCCGCGCAGATACTGGATCGTGACTGCGTCGACCGGAAACCAGCCCGCCAGCGGTCCCCACTCGGTGGTCATATTCGAAATCGAAAGCCGCGCGTCCATCGAAAGCGATGCCACTCCCGGCCCCGAGAACTCGACCGCGGCATTCAGGCATTCGTCGTGGTTATACAGCCCGCACAAAGTGATGATGACGTCCTTGCCCGTCACGCCCTCCGGCAACTTGCCTTCGAGCACGACCTGAATCGACCGCGGAATCTGCCACCAAAACTCGCCCGTAGCCCAAACCGCCGCCGCGTCCGTGCGCACAATCGGAGTGCCAATCGCGCCCAGCGCGCCATACATGTTGGAATGCGAATCGGAGGCCACCACAAACGATCCGGGAACCACGTATCCGCGCTCGACCATGATCTGGTGTCCGATGCCCGAACCCGCAGGATAGAAATCCACGCCCTGCTCTTTCGCGAACGCCTCAATCGCGCGGTATTTCTTCAGGTTCGCTTCATCTCGATTCTGGATGTCATGATCGAGCGCAAACGTAAGTTGCTGCGCATCTTTCACTTTCTTAGCGCCGATGCCCTTGAACTTGCTCATCACCGCGGAGGTGTTGTCGTGCGTCATGCAGCGGTGCGGGCGAATCGACAGAAAATCCCCCGTCCTGAGTGCCCGCGACGGCCCTTCGGTCATGTGCTCCTGCGCGATTTTCTCAACGATAGTCTGACCCATGACAACTCCGATCGCTCAGCCTTTTCGCCTCAACTCGAACCCGAGATACATCATCTGCCCAATGTGGTGATGCAGATGGGTTGCGCATGTCAGCACTATCCCAAAGCGGTCTCGTGCGTCTGCACCCACCGCCATGTATTCCTTTGACCAGTCTTCCGCCGACTGATGGTTGATCGTGCCAACGACCATCGCAATGGCCTGATCAAATTTCTTCAACACCTCTGCCTTCGACAGTCGCGTAGCCTCGGAAAACTCCAGCGGACGATCGCGCACATAGCCCGTTCCCGCAATCTGCGCGCCAATGTAGTAATTCAAATTACCCGTGAGATGCAGCGTGAGGTGGCCAAAGCTGTTGCCGAACGCGAAGGGCTTGGCCCAAAACTGGTCGTCGCTCAGCGGCGCCGCCAGTTCGTGAACCACGGCGGCGAGTTTCTCGTAACGCGCCGCCAAGCTCGATGCAATCGTCGATTTCAGATCCGCCATGAGTTGTTCCTGCCAATCAGAAGCCGGAATTCGTCCGACTGGACGGCCGAGAGCGGCTGTCCCTACAGGGTTCTTGCTAGCGACTTTGCTTGCTGGGCTTCCTGGCCAATTTTGCTTCCTTCACATCCGCCTTCATCAACGCCATCAATTTTGTTACTGACGCGCATTTCTCCAGATTCCAGATTGCGTCAATCAGCTTGTCCTGTGCCTTGGCTGAGAGCACGCCGTCGGCCAGCGCCCGAAATTTCTCTTCAATCTCCGCATCGCTCAACGGATTGCGCGGATCGCCCTTCGGAAAGTCGAGCTGCTCAGAGAACGTACGCCCATCGGTGGTAATGATGTTCACAATCACCCTCTGCAACGCCGGGAAGACCTTCTCAATCTCAGGATCAGCCACAACTTCCACTTTTTTCAATTGTGCGCGAATCGTCGGATCCATGATCTTCTTCATCTCGAATTGCGCCGGCGTCACTTGCCGGTCCACCAGCGCCGCTGCAATCACATAGGGCAGCGAATGATCCGCCGTTTCCTTGGTATGCGGATCGTACTTGCTCGGGTCAGAAAGAATGTCAGCCGCGCGTGCCAGCGAACGAATCTGAATCTTCTCTACCTGATCCGGATGCAGATCGTTGCTCTTGACCAGGTCGAGCACCGCCGAAATTGGAGCGTGCGTCAAAGCCTCAGTCGGGAAAAATTTCATGCCGCAGTGCGTGATGCGCCACGATTCGCCTAATCCATCCGTCAGCAGATTCTGTTTCCATGCCGGACCGAAGCAGTGCACCAATCCTTCTTTGCCATCGATCACGTGCTCAGGGCCAGTATAGCCGCGCTCGGCCAGCAGCGCCGCGAAAACGCCGCTCTGTGTTGCCATGGGGTCGACGGTATTCTTCATCATCGTCAGCTTGCCGGCCGTTACCGCGCCCAACGTGCAATGCCGCGAGGCAGAAATTCCGATGGCGTGCTGAATCTGTTCCCAACTCAAATGCAACGCGCGCCCCGCCACGATCGGCGACACAAAAGCGGTCAAAGTCGCGTGATGCCAGCCGCGCTCGCGGATGCCAGGAAACGCCGCCTCGCACAGTCGCATCTCGAACTCGTGACCCAGCACAAATCCAACGATCAACTCTTTGCCATCGCTTTGGGCGCGTTCACAACACGCCATTGCGGCCGGAAAAATATCGGAGGGATGCGAAGGATCCTGTTTCCAATAAATATCGTTATAATCCATGCAGCGAATCATCAGAGCATTCGCCAAGGACGCCGAAACCGCGTCCATCTTCTGGCCCGTGCCGATCACGGTCGCTGATCCGCGCCCCGCGATTTCCCTCAATACTTCGAGAGCGAGGACCACATCATGCTGCTGATATCCGCCGAGCGCGCAGCCCACCGAATCGAGCAGAAAGCGCTTCACCTGGTACACCGCGTCCTGCGAGAGTTGCGCATATTGCAGTCCCGCCGCCCAGCGCGACATGGTCGCCGTGATCGTTTCTTTGCTGGTAGTTTGTGGTGTCGACAATTACGTCACCTCGGGGAGCAGCCGTCAGCCTCCGTAAAATTCTAAGACTTCACTTTAGCTTCACGTTTTTCGGATTCTTAAACGGCAGAAACGCCATGAAATCGGCGTGATGCACAATGAACGCTTCAGTCGTACGTTTCACAAGATCGCCTTCGGCCGCGTGCGCGGCGATGATGTGGCACACCGCGTCTGGCACGCCGCACTCCATTGCCAGCGCGACTCCGGTAAACGGATGCCGCAATGCTTCTCCGCGCTCACTTTGCCGGCTCTTTCCGTCCGGGCCGATTTCATACTCGAGCAACTTACCGACATCCGCCAGAATCGCGCCTGCAATCACCACGTCCGCGTCGATCGCCAGCGCTCGGCCCATGAAGTCGGTCATCGCCTTCGCGCTGTCGCGCGCAATGTGGACGACGCAACGCTTGTGTTCCATGAAAGTGATCGGACAATTCGGAACGAGCAGAGTGAAAGGTATCTGATTCAGGTCGTCCGGCTTCAGCGGACTCCGTTCGAGCGCCTTGACCCAGGTTTCAGTCACCTGCTCGCGCAGCTTGGAATCGCCGATCCACTGAATTTCGGGCCACAGCCGTGCGACGGCCTCCCGCATGGACACAACACGACCTCCTAACAAGACTCACTAGATTATCGGAGTTCAAGCGGATGCGTCGAGCGGACGCCGGGTCACTTCTTCGAAGGCGGCGGCGTTCCTGATGACTCTTTCTCAATCGGCAGCAGTTCGATGCTGCACCCCGAGCCAGCGCAACTCAACAGCCCTCGTCGAACAATCTTCACTGACGACACATCCGGAAACCTCACGGGAAAGTCCTTCTCCCGAAGTTGTTCGCCAGCGCCCCGCAGGCTTTCGTCGCCGTCGAGAAATTCGGCGCGCTCGGGACGTGGGGAGCTATCGAAGACAAGGTTAAACCGCGCTGACACTGGCTTGCTCGTGATTGCCGCGAGCTTCACCGTGCGATCCCGCACCAATTCCAATGGCGCCTGCGCAATCTCCTTCTCCGCCGCCCGAGGATCAAGCTTCGCCAGTCGCGCCTGCGCATCCGGCACATCGCTGCCGCCCGCGGCCACGGCCACCGCATACATATGGCTCGCCTTTTCCGGCTGCCCTTGCTTTTCGAGCACTTGCCCTAGCCGGTTCGCGACCGTTCCCGACTGGCTCAAAAGCCACGCCGAGGTTAGAAACTGCATGGCCGCTAGATTTTCGCCGCGCTCAAACTTCGCCCACCCAATTCGCGCCCATGAGAGCGCCACCAGTCGCATCGACGAAAACGCCGATGGCCCCAACCGATCGAACTCGCCCGAGTCGAATTGTCCTCCAATGTCGTAAAGAACCTGCTGCGCTTCGTTCTCGGTCTGCGTCGGATCAATGTCGTTCCTTAAAGCCGACGCAAAAATATCCTGGCCCGAATCCGCGCCCGAGTCGCCCGTCAGTCCCTTCAACAGCTCTTGCGCTTTCGCCTTTTCTCCCAATCGCCCGTACACCTGCGCCAATGCCATTTTCGTTTCCGCATCATCCGGAGGAATTGCGGCCGCTGCCTCCAGTTCCGTGCGCGCGTCGGCGTCCTTTCCCATCTGCGCCAGCAACAAGCCTAAATTCTTGAGCGTAGTCTTGTCGTACGGAGAAATTTCCAGCTGTTTGCGATACGCCGCGACCGCTTCGTCATTCTTTCCTGTCTGTTGAAGTTCCATCGCCAGGTCGCCATTCGCGTGCTTGTGATTCGGTTCGAATTCAAGCTGCTTGCGAAACGAAGCGATTGCCGAAGGATGCTGGTTGGCTCCGGCGTAGGCCAGCCCGAGGTCGTACCAGCCGTCCTTCAGGCTGGTTTGCGGGCCATCCGCATCGAGCGCGCGCTTCAGCAGATCGATTGCCGTGCGATAATCCTTGCTCTGCAGCGCCTTAGCCCCGGCCTTTTGCAGCTCCGCCGGAGTACCTTCCATCTTCGCAGCCGCCTCCGCTCCTCGCCCCGACGGCGTCGTGATCGTGCACGACAATAACTGATCTTCAACGCCTTGCGCAGCAGTGCGAAACGATTCGTAATCGGCGCGTCGCGGCGCCGCCAGTTCATTCACCTTCACGACCAGTTTGCGCTCGCCTTCCAGAATTCCCTTGCTCACCGAATACGACGAGGAATAGTCGCCGTAATCCCGCGCCATTTTCGCCGCCGTGGGCGTGCGCACCGTGTAGTTGGAGGGAAACTGCAGGCGCACCCGGTAATCCGTTTCTCCGGCGGGACCGATGTTCAAGGGTTCTGTGCTCTTTTCCGACGTCCGAATCGCGGGCATACCCAGCGGCGGGATCGGGCGAAAATCCACGCTCGCCGATGGCACGATGAAATACCGGTCCTGGTGCAGGCGATACTTCAGATGAAAAGGCTTGCTCGTGTCTTCGATCGAATCGAGTTGGACGTCATCGACGTCGCCCGGCAATCCCCAACTCGCCGAAAGCGCTTTCACAAAATCCTTCCACTGCGCCTGCGGGTAACGCCGAAAGGTGGCGCGGAGCGGCCAATCACGGTCTCCCTGGGCCGTGACTTCGAGCGTGGCATCGAGCGCGCCGAACTCGCTGAACTTTCCGTCAAGCGTGAAGTGCATGAAAGTCTTGATCGGTGAATCGGCCGGCGTCCGCTGCAATCCTCCCTCGCTGTCTTCCGACGCGAGCACCGCTTGCTTGTTTCGTAGTTGGTACAAAATCAATCCAAAGGGAGTCACTTCCGGCGTCGTATCGAGCCAGGTCAGTTCTGTTCCCGCCCCCAGGCGCGCCGCCGTAATCACGTGATCGAACTGCGCCGGCGAAGGAACGTCCACATCCAACTTGCGCGCACTGCCGATCAGCACGGGATAACTCTGAATCCCCTCCGCCCGCAGCATCGCCGAAAACAGCGTGTGCTTGTCTTTGCAATCGCCATAGCCATTCTGCAAAACGTCCGCGGCAGAGTGCGGCTGATAACGTCCGATGCCAAGCGAAATACTGACGTAACGCACATCGCGCGCCACGAAATCGTAGAGCCGTCGCGCCTTTTCGGTGGGCGTATCCGCGCCCTTGATTAGTTCGTCAGCTTTTTTCTGCACGCTCGCATCCACCGTCATGCGCTCGCCCTGCAGCTTGGCGTACCATTGCGCGACCTGCTTCCAGTCGGTGAAAGTAGTCAACTGCACATCGGGACCGGTGTCCTCGTCTGCCTCGTCTTTATCTTTGTTGCGGTCCGGGCGGATATCGGTCAGCACCCAGATGTAAATCCGCCGGTCTCCATCGTCCTGAATCTCCGGCGTTCGCGTGGGCGACTTGAGTTTCACTTCGCGCGCCTTCGGAACATTGATCTCTAATCGATCTTCGTTGACCACTACTCCCTTGGGAAAAGTAGCTTCGTACCAGAAATTTCCCGTGGCCAGCGCCGTGATTGACCGTGTCACCGTGCGGTATTCCAGCGTGTCTCCGGGCCGCAGCGCCGCCACGGAAATGTGACGCTGCCGGTAGTCGCTGTACATCGGAGCTTCCTTCAGCACATCGGGAGCGAAATCCTGCGCTGTCGATTCGGGCGTCACCACCACCTGACCATCCGGCTTGCGGACG
The DNA here is from genome assembly GCA_963785265.1 of uncultured Acidobacteriaceae bacterium. Lineage (GTDB taxonomy): Bacteria > Acidobacteriota > Terriglobia > Terriglobales > Acidobacteriaceae > Acidiflorens. The sequence goes on from CAWAUN010000005.1 coordinate 177,742, forward strand.
CGGACATATTCCACTTCCAGCTTCTCAGTTGCCGATGAGTATCCGAAAACCAGTTGGCCAAATTCTTCCACGCCTGCCTGGCTCTGAATTCGAACCACAGCCTCGGTCTCACTCAGTTCGGTTCCGTCGTTTTCAAAGCGGACACGATTGAGAATTCGTTCGAAGATCGCGGCCTCTTCGGCGTTAGCGTTATTTGTTTTCTGGCTAGATGAAGCTGAAGGTGATGAAGCGGAAGCCTGAGCCAGCGCATCTGAAGTCAATGTGCCGGCAATCAAACAGACGAGCGACCACGCGATTACGAGGCTAATTAGAGGACGCGGTACACGATGAGACATATTGCAGTTCTTTTACGCCGTGTCCCGAGTAAAATCAAACGAAGCGAAATGAATTTCACTTCAATCCTGCGGCCGATTGCTTTTCTGATTTGCTTTGGCAGCGTGCTTACCGCGCAACCTCCGCCGCTCGCCGTACCGGACCAGCCTCTGCCCGCACTCGACGCAGGAGTGGAATTTCACGTTCTGCTGCATGCCAGTGGCGGCGTTCCTCCCTATACCTGGGCCGTGGACAGTGGCAATCTTCCCGAAGGAATCTCGTTGACTCGGGAAGGCCTGCTGGCTGGGCGACCCGCGAAACCAGGGACGTTCTCCTTCGTCCTGAAAGTCGAAGACTCGGCTCATCCCGCGAACACCATCAACAAAGAGTTTCAAGCCGAAGTCACTGCGCCCCTGCTGCTGGAATGGCTTGATCCTCCCAAGGTTCGCGACGACCGCATTGACGGGTCCGTGGAGATTTCCAACGGCTCCAAGGATACATTCGATCTAACGGTAATTATCGTGGCCGTCGCCGAGAATGGACGCGCGACGGTCCTCGGCTACGAACATTTCCCGCTGAAAGCCGGCATCGCCAACCGTAGGATTCTCTTTGGCACCACGCTCCCCCATGGCGGCTACGAAATTCACGCCGACGCCATTGCTGAAATCCCCGCCCGGGGAACCATCCTTCGCCAGGGACTCCAAAGCCCTGACGCTTTGCAGATTGTGCAGGGTCCATAGCGATTTTTGTGCCTCAAGGTACGCAAGTCACTTGCTGCTCCTGTGCTATCTTGATTATGTTGAGATGGGTGCACCAAGTTATTGTGGCGGTGTTTCCTAAGATAAAATCTGTATTTCGCATGGAACTTTTTCTCAATCTCTGCTGGCTGTCGCTGCTGTTGCCTGCCTATTTGTTGTGGCGGCAACGGTTTTGTTCGACCAGCCCGGAGGGTCGAGCAAAGAAGCCCGCGACGCATCCGCTCGTCTTTCTCTGCGTTCTCGGCTGTGTCATTGTTCTGCTGTTTCCGGTAATCTCAGCCTCCGACGATCTGCACGCCATGCGCGCCGAAATGGAAGAATCCTCTCCCAGCAAACGCAGCGTCAGCCACGCAACCGGGGAGAAGGCTTCCGTCTCGCATAGCCGCTGGCACAGCCTGCCCGCCGTTGCCGCAGCTTCGGCTTCGCTTGGCCTCGCGCGCGAGCCCTGGCAAAAACTCTTCTTCGTTCGGCTTTCGCTGCCGGTGGCGCCGTCGATTCTCCGTGCCAGCCGCGCTCCCCCGTGTTTCTGCCTCGCGTAGCCCGCTGAATCGCTGATCCGTCGCATACAAGAATTGGCAGCGAGGTTCCCTCGTCCTTTATGAAATTCTTACGAGGGAAACTACATACTCAGAGAAGTCTGCCTGCATGGCATGGCGGGCTCCACAGAGGCAGCAAGGACAAAATCAACCAAGCCTTCGGAAGATTCGACAGGCTCTAGCGGAGTTACTGGATGCGTAGAAAAGTCCAGCGATATTACTGGGTATTCTTGGTGCTGGCCCTGGGAGTTGCCGCGGATTCATCCGCCCAGCAGCCGCCCCAAAACTGGACCTGGGAGAACGTGAAAGACCGCTTCGAGCAGCAAAACCCGACGCTGCTCGCGGACAAGCTGAGCGTTGACGAATCAAAAGCGGATGAGATCACCGCATTTCTGCGCCCCAATCCGGAGTTCAATCTGACCGTGGACGGCACCCAAATTGCCCCGGATCACGGCGTCTGGAAACCTTTCGCCGGCACTTTTGAGTCGCCCGGCCTCAGCTATCTCTACGAGCGGCGGCACAAGCGTGAGTTACGCCTGGAGAGCGCCAAGAAGGCCACTCTGATTGCCGAATCAAGCCATTCCGATCTCGAGGGAACTCTGCTCTTCAACTTACGCAGTGCATTTGTTTCAACGCTACAGGCGAAGGCGGTGCTGCAACTGGCTAAAGACAACCTGGCCTACTACGACAACGTACTTGAGATCAGCAGAAATCGTTTTGAAGCGGGTGATATCGCGCAAATTGACCTCGACCGGTTGGAGCTGCAGCGCGTGCAATATGAATCCGATTTGCAAACCGCCGACGTAAATTTGCGCACCGCGAAAATTCAATTGCTCACGCTGCTGAACGACCGCACGCCGATTGAACAATTCGACGTGAGTGGACTCTTCGATTTCAGCGATCAACTAGCCTCGCGCGACGACTTCCGGAAGATTGCCATGGATGCTCGTCCCGATCTTAAGGCAGCGGTGGAAGCTGTCGATAAGGCACAGACTGATCACAAGCTGGCAGTGGCGAATGGTTCCACAGACCCGACTTTCGGCGCGTGGTATACGCACAACTCGTCCACCAACAACCCGTTTGCCATAAATACGGTGGGCGTAAGTGTCAGCATCCCTCTCCGCATTTTCGACCGCAACCAGGGACAGAAGCTGCACACGCAGATCGATATCACCCGCAACGAAAAATTGCGCGATGCCGCGGAAGCGCAAGTGTTGAGTGATGTAGATTCCGGCTACGCCACGCTGAACAGTAATGTAATTCTGCTGCAGCCCTACAAAGCGAAATATCTGCAACAGGCAGTGCGCGTCCGCGACACGATCTTCTTCGCCTATCAGCATGGCGGCGCGTCCCTGCTCGATTACCTGAACGCGCAAAGCGACTACCGCACCGTGCAACTCAGCTACGTGAACCTGGTGGGTGCGTACTTAACCGCCGCAGCCCAACTGAATATGGCCGTCGGCCGGGAGGTTATCCAGTGAAAATCAAACCCAGATTCGCCGGCCTGATGCTGCTGGCGGCTCTTTGCTCGCCGTCGAGCTTGTTGCTGCAAGGTTGCGGTGAGACCAAGGCCAACCCCAAGGCCGAAGCTCCGCCTGCCGCAAAGGTCGAGTCCGATCTCGATGCCAATAATTTCAAAGTCGATCACCCGGAGCAGTTTCCTCTGGTGACGGCGGCTGAGCACAAGGACGCGCCTGCGCTGAACGTCACCGGCGTGGTGCAACCCGATATTTCCCGCGCCGTGCCTGTGATCTCGCTGGCTTCGGGACGCGTCGTGGAAATCAAGGCGCGGCTCGGCGACACGGTGAAGAAAGGTCAGTTGCTGCTGCGCGTGCGGAGCAACGATGTCTCCGGAGCCTATCAAACCTATCGCAAGGCCGAGAACGACGAGCGCCTGGCGCGCATCCAGCTCGAACGCGCACAGACTCTTTACGACAAGGGCGCCGTCGCCAAGAGCGCCCTCGAACAGGCGGAGGCCACGGAACAGGATGCCAAAGCCGATCTGGACGCGGCCACCGAACAGTTACGACTGCTCGGTATCGACAAAGACCACCCCTCGGGCATCGTCGATGTTACCGCTCCCATATCGGGTGTAATTACCGATCAGGAAGTCACCAACGCCGCTGGTGTGCAGGGCCTCGGGGGCCCGAATCCCTTCACCATTTCTGACCTTTCGTATGTCTGGATCATCTGTGACGTTTACGAAAATGATCTCGACGCGGTGCGCGTCGGCGAATTCGCCGATATCCATCTCAACGCCTATCCCAACCGCGTGTTCAAAGGCCGGATCGATAACATTCTGCCGGTTCTCGATCCCAGCCTTCGCACCGCAAAAGTTCGCCTTGAAGTTCCCAACCCCGGCATGATGCGCGTGGGCATGTTCGTCACTGCCACTTTTTACGGCAAACAGCCCGAAACGCGAGCCGTGGTTCCTGCTACCGCCATTCTGCACCTGCATGATCGCGAGTGGGTTTACACGCCGATTCCAGCCAGCGCGGGACATTTCAAACGTCTCGAAGTCGTCACCGGAAACATGCTTCCCGGCAACCAGCAAGAAGTTGTTTCCGGCCTCAAGCCCGGAGATCAAGTGGTTTCGAACGCGTTGGTGCTGCAGAACACGGTGGAGCAATAGATGATTCGTCGAGTCGTTGATTTTGCTCTCAACAACCGCCTGCTGGTGTTAGCCCTGGCGCTGATACTTTTCTTCGCCGGCATCGTTGCCTTCCGCGACCTTCCCATCGAAGCTTATCCCGACGTGGCCGACAATTACGTTGAGATCATTACGCAATGGCCGGGAATTTCGGCCGAGCAAATCGAACAGCAAGTCACGATTCCACTCGAAATCGTGATGAACGGCATTCCCCACGTCGTGCATCTGCGTTCGTTCTCGCTCTTTGGACTCTCCGACATCAAGCTGATTTTCGATGAAGACTCGGACAACGACTGGAACCGTGAGCGGGTTCTGGAGAGGCTCAGCGAAGTGACTCTGCCTCCGAACGTCGTGCCGCAAATGGGAACGGACTGGAGCCCGGTCGGCCAGATCTATTTCTTCACCCTGCACAGCACAAATCCGGCCTACGACCCCATGGAGCTGAAATCCATCGAAGACTGGGTCGTCGAAAAGAGTTTCAAGTCCGTGCCGAACATTGTGGACGTTTCCAGTTTCGGCGGCCCCACCCGCGAATATCAGGTTCGAGTCGACCCCAATAAACTCGTTGCCTATGGCCTGAGCCTGGCTCAAGTTGAGCAGCAACTCACCAACAACAACGCCAACGCCGGGGGAAGCTTCGTCCAGGAGGGCCTGCAGCAGATCAATGTCAATTCTGTCGGATTGATCGACCGTACTCAGGATATCGAACGCACTGTTATCGTGACCAAGAACGGCACCCCCATCCGCGTCAAGGACATAGCGGTCGTTTCGCAAGGTCCCAAGATTCGCCTTGGTCAGTTTGCCAAGGCCATTCATCGCGAGGATGGAACGATCATCGATAACGACGATGTCGTGTCGGGCATCGTGCTCTTGCGAAAAGGCGCCACGGCAGAGACGGCCCTGCAAGGCATCCATGACAAAGTCGAGGAACTGAACAATCGCATTCTGCCTCCCGGTGTAAAGGTTGTTCCCTTCATCGATCGCAGCACGCTGGTTCATTTCACCAGCCACACGGTGCTCCACAATCTCACCGAAGGAATGATCCTGGTATCGATCGTCCTGTTCTTGTTTCTGGGCAATATTCGTGGCGCGCTGATCGTTGCTGCGACCATCCCGTTCTCGCTGTTGTTTGCTTCCATTTGCTTGGACTTGAGGAGCATTCCCGCCAACCTCCTGTCTCTTGGTGCGCTTGATTTTGGCATGGTGGTGGATGGCGCGGTAGTGATGGTTGAAAACATCGTGCGCCATCTAGGCCGCAAGAACGGCGATACGAAGACACCCGCCGAAAAAATCGGCGAGGCCTCGCACGAAGTGCAGCGTCCAGTTTTCTATGCCATCGCCATCATCATTACGGCCTACCTGCCGATCTTCACGCTGCAGCGCGTCGAAGGCCGCCTGTTTCATCCCATGGCCTGGACCGTTGCCTTCGCACTGCTCGGAGCGTTGCTCTTCTCGATCGTGATTGCGCCCGTGCTCGCCAGTTTCGCCTTCGCCAAGGGCGCGCAGGAATGGCGCAATCCCATCATGCATTTCCTGATTGAGCGTTATCGCGTCGCCGTCCGATGGGCCATTCGTCATCGTGGGGTCACGGTCGGTGTCTGTGTGCTCCTGGCGGCCCTGGGGAACTATCTCGCCTTCAGCGGCGTCATCGGCTCCGAATTTCTGCCCCATCTTGATGAAGGTGCACTCTGGGTCCGAGGTACGCTCGCGCCCAGCACCGGCCCCGACGAGGGCATCCGCGTCGCAAACCAGGCCCGAATCGTTCTTTGCTCGTTTCCCGAAGTCCCACAATGCACCAGCCAAGTCGGACGCCCGGATGATGGAACCGACACCACGGGATTTTTTAATACCGAGTTTTTCGTTGACCTCAAGCCCAAAGAAGAATGGCGGCCCGTTTTCCACGAAGACAAAGACGAATTGATCGCCGCCATGCAGCGCGAACTTGACAAGATTCCTGGGACCGTCTGGGGTTTTTCTCAGCCCATCGAAGACAACATGGAAGAGGCTGTCAGTGGAGTGAAAGGCGCGCTGGCCACCAAAGTCTACGGCGACGATTTGAAAGTTCTCGAGGCCAAGAGCGATGAGATCGTGAATATCATGCGCCAAATCAATGGCATTGAAGATCTTGGAGTTTTTCGTGTGCTCGGCCAGCCTAATCTGAATGTGACGGTGGACCGCGATGCGGCGGCGCGTTACCAGATCAACGTCGCGGATGTCCAGGATGCGATTCAGACCGCGGTCGGCGGCAATGCGCTCACCCAGGTTCTCAAAGGCGAGGCCCGATACGACCTGACGCTGCGCTATCTTCCCAAGTACCGCGATACCCAGGAAGTGATCGAAAATATTCGCCTGCTATCGCCCTCGGGGGAGCGGGTATCGCTCGCGCAGCTCTGTAAGATCAAGGTGACGGATGGCGCCTCCGAAGTCTATCGCGAGGGCAACCGCCGCTATGTGGCCATCAAGTACAGTGTTCGTGGTCGTGACCTCGGCAGCACGGTGGAAGAGGCGATCAAGAAAGTAAACGAACAGGTCAAGCTGCCCCCCGGATACACCCTCGGTTGGGAGGGAGAATACGCGAGCCAGAAGAGAGCCAACGCGCGCCTGCTCATCGTCCTTCCCATCACCATCCTCATCATCTTCATCATCCTTTACACCATGTTCAAATCCTTTAAATGGGCCTTGCTGATTCTCGTCAACATTGCCATCGCGCCCATTGGCGGTGTGCTCGCCCTTCTGTTTACCGGCACTAATTTCAGTGTTTCCTCGGGCGTAGGTTTCCTGGCCCTGTTCGGCGTGTCCGTGCAAACCGGAGTCATCATGCTCGAATACATTAACCAGCTTCGAGCCAAGCGCTACCCCATCGAAGACGCCGCGGTTGAGGGCGCCGTGTTGCGGCTGCGTCCCATCATGATGACCATGCTCGTGGCCACGCTGGGCCTTCTACCCGCCGCCCTCTCGCACGCCATCGGTTCCGACTCTCAGCGCCCGTTCGCCATTGTGATTGTAGGAGGCCTCATCGCAGCGCTCGTCATGAGCATTTTCCTGCTGCCTACGTTATATGTCTGGATTGCTGGCGAACGCGATGTGCTGCCCGTGGCCGAAGAAGGCTTCGAAGTAGGCGAGCACGTGGATTAGCCGGTTCTCAGTACCCAGTTGACCTTTTGATCAGGCCTGACTCGGTACTGGATGAGCGGCGCCACGGAATCACTGCCAGCGGGAGCGTAATTGTGTATCCTTTCCAGCTATGTTCTTGCTGGCAGGAGTCACCCATGCCCGACCAATCCGACCCTCACATTGAAGAGGCCCTGGCTCGCCACACGTTCGAACTCGATCGCCTGAAAGACGCCCTCGGATTGCTAGGCGTCAACTCCTGTTGTTGCTGCAAAAAATTCCTGCGCCGCTCCGATCCCGGTGCCCTGTTCGATGCAGGAGACGGCCTGGTTTGCTACTCGTGCATTCACGATTGGTGGACGCAGCGCTGCACCCAACTCTCCACCACCGAGCGCGAGAACCTCGAAAGCAAGCTGGTCTACTGGCTGCGCGGCACCCATCATGCCGAAATACTCAAGGATCCCGCCAAACTCCCGGAGCCTTCAGAGCAGGAATTGAACGTCGTTGCCAACTGCCTGGAATGCCGCGGGACCGGAAAGTCATTGGGCCAGGACCGCTGCCGCTACTGCGAGGGGCGCGGGACGGTGTGGGTTGTCGTCACGCGCCCACAGACAAGCCAGAGTTGAACTTGCGCGCCGAACGCGGCACAGGGACTCACCAAATTCGCCGCCGTTTCTTGCTTTTTGGGCGTCCTTCCACTAGATTTCATATTTCCCTAGTCTGACAGAGCGGGCAGGACGAATCTTGCCCCCAGGAATGAGGAGCAGTGAGTATGAAGCGGAATTATGTTGGGCTTGCCTTGGCCGCGCTGGTGGCATTGGGAGCATCGCTGAGCCTGCCAAGTTGCGGGCACTCGCAGAAGCTGGTGAGCCTTCAGATTGTGCCGGGGACATTTACTTTTCTAGAGCCGTATCCCACAGGAACGGAGCAGTACACCGCGACCGGCACCTATATCCATCCCCCGGAGACGAGGGACGTGACCAGTGAAGCGACGTGGACGATTGATGATGGTGTGGTTACGATGTCGACTCCCGGCTTGTTCACTCCCGCGCCTCCGCCAGCGGGCTCGCCGGAAGGCACGCCGCCGCCTTGCGGGGGAGGAAATATCTCAGCAAGTGTTCCTGAGGGCACCGGCGGTTCGGGGAACATCGTGATCGCTTATGCGACCGTAACCGTGGATAATCCCGCCATTGCGACTTGCCCGGGCGGCGGTACCGAAGCCACCTTAAGCGTGGAGATCTCCCCAAGCGCGGGTGGAACGGTAACCAGCCTGACCTACGGAATCAACTGCCCGTCGGTTACGTGTTTTGCCGTGGTCCCGGTGGGGTCGACGGTCGCGCTTACAGCCACTGCCAATTCCGGGTTCTCTTTCGTGGATTGGACGGGCCCCTGCACCCCGAATACGCAATCCTCGTGCGCCGTCACGGTTCCTGTCGGCGGGGTCGGTGTGGTCGCGAATTTTGAGCCGTAATGAGCGCAAACGGCTCCGCCACTATTCATCCGTTAGCAACTTGCCCAGAGTGGGTTTATGCCGCTCCGGCTTCGTTTTCTTCGCTGGGACGAGGCGGGACGGTTTAGGACTTCCCACTCGTTCGCGGGCCATTTCGCGAACTACCTTGGCGGCAGAAAAGATTTTCTTCTTGCGTTTGCGCGGCATAGCGATGCCATCCGCATCTTCGCACATTCAACCCGCAAAGGTGCAATAATCTGAGATTGGCGGATAAATCGAGGGTTAATACTTTATGGATGAGCGCGAATTTTTCGACGAACGATCGGATAAAAAGCCGGCGAATCTAAGCTGTCCGCACTGCCAGCAGTCGGCGGAATACGAGATCCAGTGGCTGGTGCGGATCAAGAAGAAGAGTTTACCCCCGCGCGCGGACGATCGTGACCGCGCCAAGTTCGCCAAGGCGCAGTCCTACATGCTCCGCCGCGATGACATGATGATGTGTAAGAACATGCGCTGCCGAAAACGTTTTGAGATTACGGGCGTGCAGAGCGTAGCGTTTCTGCAGGATGGCCTGCCCGCCGGCGGCCGGTAATCGTCGTAGCGCGTTGGTCGTCGCGCGTGAAACGCTGCGCGTTGATTGTTAAGTTTTCGTACACGGAAGCTTCTAAGGTCCATCCTGTACTGCGAATTTTCCTCCAGAACAGCAGTATTTACCCGTAGCAGTTTCTATATCCCCGTACTGTTTCTTGTAACCCGTTGAGCCCTGCCGAAATGCAGCCCCTGGCAAGCATTTGGCAGGTCGGTTGCAACATCCTGCGAATGAGCCACATGCTCATTAGGAGGTTTTGTGGATATGGCAATCAAGATGAAACTATACGCCCGCGCTGGTTTGGCGCCATTCCTGGCTCTGGCAATGCTGTTCGCGGCAGGCACCGTGGCAAGTGGACAGTCCACGCAACCGATGCAGCCGGCTCCGCCGACTGCCACGCCGCCGAGTACGCCGACTCAACCAACTACGCCGACTCCGCCAACTACGACGCCGCCCAGCGAACCGAATCCGCCGGTCGCCCACCCCGTCGGCCCGACGCCTCGCTGGAATCCGCCCGACGATATTACGCGTCGAGAAATTGTCGACATGGATCACTTCCTCGACAAACATCCGGAGATCGCGGAACAGCTGCGCAGAGATCCTTCACTGATCGACAACCGCGAGTGGGTCGCACGTCACCCTGAACTGCAGGAGTATCTGAACTCCCACCAGCGGCTCGCCCAGGTTTTTCGCGAGCATCCGGACGCCTTCATGCGGGATGAGGACCGCTATGACCAAACCGGTGATCGTGATTACGCCCGAATGCGCGACCGCGACGAACGTAACCGTGGAGAACTGACAAGCTTTGGCCATTTCCTGGGCGGTCACCCCAATATGGCGACAGAGCTCTCGGCCGATCCGACGTTGGCGAGCAACAAAGAATATTTGGCCAATCATCCTGAACTGGATGACTATCTCAAGGCGCATCCCGCTATGTACCAACAGCTCGCGGCAGATCCGCAAGCGGTGATGAGCTCGAACGTGGTGCAAGGCGAGTTTGGTGCGAAGCCGGTTGGGCCGACTCCGAGACCGAAGGCTACCGCCCCGAATCACTAGGGAAATTGCGAATGAGATAACACACAAAACAAAACTGAGACGCAATAAAAGTGGAGACCGGTATACATCGAACGACCGGCCTCTGCTACTACCAGCGTCTTTCCGCGCTGCGCGTCGACACTTTCGCGTCGATCAGGGAGGTGCTATGAAGATCAAAAAATCGCTTATCGCCGTGCTCTCACTGCTTCTGGCTGTTGCCACCATTGCGGCAGGCAGGGACAAAAAGAAAGGGCAGATAGGCATGTTGGAAAGCATGCAATCCGTTCCTTGTGGCTCCAAAGAAAGAGGAGTCACGGGCCTGGGGAGCATGGTGGCATCCCTCGGCGTGGAGCACGTGAACTCGCATGAGCAGCTATGTCCGCAATACTTGCTCCGCACCGATGCCATGGATTACCACATTCGTCCTTTGGATTTGAAACACCCGGTGGTTCTTCCCATCGGCCACGAAGCTGAATTCAAAATTAAGAAAGATCGACTATTCCTGAGAATCGCCGACGGAGATAAGAAGGAACTAGCCTACCAGGTGGTTTCTATGCAACCGTCGAATGCCGAAGACAAGGTCGAAAGTAGTGCATACCGTCCCGCTGAGAATGTTGCCAAGCCGGCAGATGCTCAGCCTGCGAATCCGGGGATAGCGCAAACCGGCCAGCCACCGCCACAGTGACACCGACCGCTGCTTTCTAGCGGTTGGCGACGATCGTGGCGGCAAGGCGGCGGACGCTGTGCAAGAGCAGACCCAGCGCTTGCGATGCGGGTGCCGAAAGAGGGGAAGGTCGCTGCGACGGAGCGTCGCTAAAGCCTTCCTTTTCCATTTGTGCCGCAGCGGCCGCGAAGCGCTTGGCGCTCGTGTCCTCCATCGACAGAAAACGGAAGGCTTGCGCCAGTGGAATGCCATCGGCGCCGGTTTGAAGAAATTCGATCTGCGCCGTGACTTTGCCGTTGACCGTGCATAAAGCGATATCGCCCATGGTCCCATGGGGAATCGGGCCTTTGGAGAGGACCGCCGACCCTCCCGTGAGAGAGAGACGCTGCAGCACCCCTACAAACCGCACCTCGTCGACGGTAAACAGCGCGCGCTCGCTATTGGGCACGCGGATGCGTGGTGGACGAGGACTCCTGCGCGTCTTTGTAGATTTATTCTTCACGAGCATCAGCATCGCAAGCGCAAAGAATGCGGTCAAGATTACGGCAGTGCGTAGGGTCGAGGTTCGCGTGGTGGCCGTGTGGTGGCGGGGCTTTGCCCCGCCAAACGGGGCGCAGCCCCGTCACCGCACAGCTAGGCTGCGGCGGAGTGCCGCAAGTGGCCGTCCGCGTTTCGACAGACTCGTTTATACTACTGAGTTTCCCCTGTCGATCAGTTGACGCTCTGAGGGAGTCGATCCGTGAAGATTCTGGTTTGCATCAAGCAAGTGCCGCAGAAAGACGCTCCGCTGAAGCTGAATGAAGCGGGAACGTGGATCCGCGAGGATGTTTCCTACGAAGTAAACGAGCCCGACGCTTTCGCCCTCGAAGAGGCGCTGCGGCAAAAGGAAAAGCACACCGGCGAGGTGGTGGTGGTAACGGCCGGTCCGGCGCGGGCGTTGCAGGTCCTGCGGGAGGCGCTGGCCAAAGGAGCCGACCGCGCCATTCATCTTGAGGACGATGCCTTTGTCGGCCTCGATGCTTACAACACCGCGCGCGCCATCGCGGCCGCCATCAAGGATGAGAAGTTCGACCTGATCTTTACCGGCTTGCAATCGGATGATTACGGATACGCCCAAACCGGCGTGATTCTCGCCCAGATTCTGGGATGGCCGCACGCCACCATCATCATGCAAATCGAAAAGAATGACGCCGGCATTCGCGTGAAGCGCGAACTGGAGGCTGGCTTCTTTCAGTTTGTCGATATGCCGTTGCCCGCCGTGCTGACCATCCAGTCGGGAATCAACAAGCTGCGCTATGCCACGCTGATTGGCATCAAGCAGGCCAAGAACAAGCCTCTGCGGAAAGTAACGTTGGCCGAGGTGCAGTCGGCCATGGGCGCGAATTTGCAAAAGATCGAAAAGCTGTACGCGCCGCAAAAGTCAAAAAACACGGAATTTCTGGAAGGCCCGCCGGCCGAAGTTGCCAAGAAACTGGTAGAAAAATTGAAAAACGAACTGCGAGTAATTTGAAAAAACCAGTTGTCAGTTTTCAGTTCTCAGTTGAAAAACCTGGGCTGTTACTGACAACTGACAACTGAAGACTGAGAACCGATCTTATGGACACTATCCTGGTAGTCGTTGAACAGCGCGAAGGAAAACTAAACCGCGTCTCCTGGGAGACGATTACCGCCGGTCAGGCAATCGCCGCTCAAACCGGATGGACGCTGGAAGCTGCGGTCGTGGGTTCCGGCGTCGCTGCGATCGCGGGCGAGATAGCGGGGAAGAAACTCGCCAAGGTGTATGACGTCGAGTCGCCAAAACTCGAGCCCTACACTCCCGACGCGTTCGCCTATGCCTTGCAGCAATTCCTGGCAAAGCATCCGGCGAAACTGGTTTTGATGCCGCATACCTATCAGGTGCGTGATTTTGTGCCCAAGCTGGCGACGGCGCTGCAATCGACCGCCATCAGCGACGTAATCGGAGCCAAGTACGAAGCCGGCAAACTGCTTTTCACGCGCCAGATGTTTCAGGGAAAGTTTGTGGTCGACGTAAGCTTCACGGGCGCGGGACCGTGCTTCGTCACGTTTCAAAACGGCTCCTACCGCGCCGATAAAGTCGAAGTGGGAGCAGCGCCGGCGCCGGTGGAGACCGTCAATGTCGATGTCCCCGATGGCGTGGTGCGAAACAAGCCGCAGGAAGTTTTCAAGGAAGTCAAGCAAGCCGTCGATTTGACGCAGGCGGAGATCATCGTCTCCGTGGGCCGCGGCATCAAGGAGCAGAAGAATATCGACCTGGCCAGGCAATTAGCGGATGCGCTAGGCGGCGAGCTAGCGGCGTCCCGTCCGATCTGCGACAACGGATGGTTGCCCATGGATCGTCAGGTCGGATCCTCCGGCCAGACGGTAGCTCCAAAGCTCTATCTGGCGCTAGGAATCTCGGGCGCAATCCAGCATATCGTCGGCATGAAAGGCTCGCGCAGCATCGTAGCCATCAACAAAGACTCCGAAGCGCCAATTTTTGAGATTGCGGATGTGGCCGTAGTCGGAAATTTATTCGACATCGTGCCGCCGCTGATCGAGGAAGTGAAGAAGGCCAGAGGGTAAGGGAAATAAACTTACGCAGCAAACAGCAGGTCCTTCGCTCCCCCACCCCGGTCGCTCAGGACGACAATTTCGTGTCGGGATCTTCTGTGGTGTGGTAAGACCTGGAACCTACTCGCCCGGCAGGAATCCGCCAACCTGCGCTACAGTCAGCCGCAGATACTTATAGGGATTGACGGGAACGTCGTTGATGCGGACTTCGTAGTGGAGATGCGGTCCCGTGGAGCGTCCGCTCTGGCCGACATAGCCGAGCGTGTCGCCGCGGTGAATGTATTGTCCGGCAGTGACGGCAAAGCTCGAAAGGTGGCCGTAGCGGGTCGAGATTCCGTGTCCGTGGTCGACCATGATGGCGCGTCCATAGCCGCCCAGAAAATCCGCGAAAGTAATCACGCCGTCCGCAGGTGCAATCACCGGCACTCCCACGCCGGCAGAAATATCGACGCCAGAGTGGAAAGCGCCTTCTCCATTAAACGGATCGATGCGCTCGCCAAACGAGGCCGTAATCCGGCCTTCCACCGGCCACAAGTTCGGAGCCGAGTTGGCGCGCACCCAGTCCGCCGTGGTCGAGTTTCTGGTAAGTCCAAGTGAGATGCCAACGCTGGCCGCGCCAGTCAGCGCGGTGTGCTTCAAAGCGTAAAGCTGGTCGAGCGAAGAGTGAACCTGCGCTTCCTGAATCTGCTCGGTTGAGGCCGTGACCATCGCCGGATCGGACTTAAGTCCGTAAAGCGCCGAAACCTCGCTAGCCAGCGAACCGAGCGATGCGACCTGGATGTCCCGTTCTTTAGCGACCTGTTCCAGCCGCGAATAGCGGTCCTTGAGCTGTTCCTGTTCGGTGCGCAGCTGGTTATAGTGTGCCACCTTCTGCAGCATCCGCGTATAGGAGCTGGCGATCCCGGTCAGGCAGAGCGCAGCAATGGCCAACCCGGCCAGCAGCACGTAAACATATTGCACGGGAATGGAGATCTTCCGAAGCTGCCCAGCTTCGTCGCGAGCTACGAAAAATACATAAAAACGTTTACGCAATAGCCTGTCTTTCGCCGAACAGATTTTTTCTTCGGAATCCTGCTGGAGCGGAACCGTCAGCTCGAGCTCGGAATCCTGATTCCACCAGCCGCATCAGGAGCAGGCTGGCCCTCCATATCATCCCAGGAACCAGGCAAGCCGAATGCCAATTTTTACTGCAACTGACTCATGTTGCAGCACTTGGTTCGGCAAAGTATGTGTGAACGACGAGTCAACGGTAGCAAACCTGTTTACGCCTGTCAACCTCACTATGACCCTTTGGACGATTACCAAGGCAGCGTAATTGGCGTGCCCTTCCGGACAAATTACCTCCGTAACCAGGCCTCAGCCGCTCGCCACTCCCCGCCAAACCGTGCAGCGGACCCCCAAAGCAGCGGTATATTGATCGGTATGCCTCTTGCCGAGAAGAAGCTGATTCAGCAAATCCGACGTCTTGCCCGCGACGGGTCGTCGGTAGTCACCGGCATAGGCGATGACTGCGCCGTGCTGTGCATTCCGCCGCGACACGAGTTGCTGGTGACCACCGACTTCACCATCGAAAACGTACACTTTCGCCGCGATTGGCACCCTCCCGAGTTTGTCGGGAGGCGCTGCCTGACGCGCGGGCTAAGCGATATCGCAGCCATGGGCGGCGAACCACGGGCGGCCTTCCTGTCGTTGGCTGTTGCCGAAGACGTCCCGCAGAAGTGGGTAGATCGCTTCCTGAACGGACTGCTCGACCTGGCGAAAGAGTATAAGGTTCCCTTGGCCGGTGGCGATACCGCGCAGTCGGAGGGCGGCATCCAGGCAGATATCGTGGTCGTGGGCTCGGTCCCGAAAGGAAAGGCAGTGCTGCGCTCAGGGGCGAAACCGGGCCAGCAGATTTACATGACTGGACAATTGGGTGCCTCCGCGGCAGCGCTGGCGAGCCTGGCCGAGTCGAAGCCGATGGGAGCGAAGTTTTCCGGTCGCTCACATGGGAGCTCTCATCCTCCCCAACCAAGAGTAGCTGTCGGCCAGAGCCTGCGCCGCCGCAGACTGGCTTCCGCTATGATCGACATAAGCGACGGTCTTTCCACCGACCTCGAACACATCTGCCAGGAAAGCCACGTCGGCGCCGAGATCGAGGTGGAGGCGATTCCGCGAGCGCTGCTTGGCCCGGCGAAAAGACCAGTCGCGCTCGATTTAGCGTTGCACGGCGGAGACGACTACGAACTGCTCTTCACTTCCGCCGAGGCCGTCCCCGCCCAAATAGCGGGCGTTCGAGTGACAAGAATCGGGCGAACGGTGCGCCCCCCTGGCATGCGCCAGATCGACGCCGATGGTAAGCTCCAGCCGCTCCAAGCCAGAGGATGGGAACACTTCAGCGGCAATTTGTAATTTGTCCCCCAAGGGGTGCGCCTTCAAGAGAGACGCAAAACTCTAAAACTCTAAAACCCTGAAACCTTGAAACTCTGAAACCTTCTCCTAGTGACTTTCGTTACCTGCCCGTAATCAGTGCCAGCGGCTAAAGTAAGCCCATGAGAAAAGTATCTTCCCTCCTGGCGTTCGTTGTCGCGCTTTTGCTTCCAGCCTTCGGCCAGGCGCCTGCGCCCCGCCTCATCGACAACGACTTTGTGCAAAAGCAGTTTGGCAACCAGTTCACGCTGCTGTCTGGCGGCGGGACTGCGGTCGGCGATCTGGATGGCGATGGCGTGGAAGATCTCATCATTGCGGCGCGCTGCAAGAGTCCGATGCTCGACCAAGCCGAGCACAACTACACGGTGATGGATCCCTACGACGATTTCTTTGGTTATGGAGATCCCAAGCTGACGACCACGTTCAGCGCAGTCGATCCCTCGCAGCGCAACTTGGTGGTGCTGATCATCTACGGCTCCGGCAAGGACGGCTGGCGCGCAGAGACTCCGAAAGCGAAGTTCGTGATTGTGAACTTACCTTATCGCGCGATCTCCATTCGCAAGTTGAAACTGCGCAAGCGGACGGTCGAAGCGGTTTTCATTGAAGAAGCAAGCGACACGGGAGACAACTCGGCCCTGGTCTTCGACGGCAAGAAATTCCGCTACGTGCCCATGGGCGGAGACATGCAGTAAGTCAGATCCCATCTGTCAGCTGTCAGTCAAACCAACACCTAGGGACCCTACGCTCTCTGCTAGCCCTGTGTTTGGACAGGCTGCCAGATCCACCAGCTTTAGGGACGCGCCACTAGGCCAAGTCCAGGGTTAGGGAGCTCACACTCGCGCTGAGCCCAATGTTGGCCAAGCTCTGGCTATTACTCCAGTCGGATCGTTGTTGCCGAGGATCGCATTCCAGATGGAGTACGCGCCGAGCGCGGTTGGCTGGCGCTGAAGTTGGAAGGGCCGTTCGCGTTTGTGATGACCGGTGTGCTGGCGTCGTTCCTGCAACCGCTTGCCGAAGCGGAATTCCGATCTTCGCGATCTCGACCTTTGATACCGATTATGTGCTAATCAAGCCTGAGCACCTGGAGGCCGCGGTCGAGGCGCTGGGCGCGGCGGGACACGAAAAAGTTGACGAGCCAGCTGGTTGATCTGCGAGTCGCGCGAATTGCCATTCGACCCCGTTTTTCCGCCGAACGCTGTGCCCGGTTGCACATTTTGCGGAGCAGTGTGGTGAAATAAGAGATAGTCCATATCAGATGACAAGCAGGTCAGTGCCAATACGCCGCAAGCTTAAGGCGATCGAGCGGGATGCTCACGGATTGTGGCAAATCCTGAAGGCTGTCGTGTCGACCGACCATCCTTTGCTGGCGCATCTGATTCCGATCCGGCGCTGCAATCTGGCTTGCACTTACTGCAATGAGTTCGACGATTATTCCAAGCCAGTGCCTACCGACGAGATGTTGCGGCGCGTGGATCTGCTGGGCGATCTGGGCACTTCCGTGATCACCATCAGCGGCGGCGAACCGATGCTGCATCCGCAACTGGATGACATCATTCACCACATGCGGAAACGGCGAATCGTCTCGGGGCTGATCACGAACGGATATCTGTTGGTCGCCGAACGCATCCAGCGGCTGAATCGCGCGGGGCTGGAATGGCTGCAGATTTCGATTGATAACGTGAATCCCGACGAAGTTTCAAAGAAAAGTTTGAAAGTGCTTGACCGCAAGCTGGAATTGCTGGCCGAACACGCGGAATTTCACGTGAATATTAATTCCGTAGTGGGCAGCGGAGTGAGCCATCCGCAGGACGCACTCACCATCGGCAAGCGTGCGCTGGAGTTGGGATTCAGTTCGACGATTGGGATTATTCACGACGGCTCGGGACAGGTGCAGCCTCTGAACGACGAAGAGCGGCGCGTGTATCACGAGATGAAGAACCTGGAGAAACGCAGCTTCACGCGGGTGAATGCGTTTCAGGACAACATCGCTTTGGGGCGTCCGAACCAGTGGCGCTGCCGCGCCGGCGGCCGCTACCTCTATATTTGCGAGGATGGGCTGGTGCATTACTGCTCGCAGCAGCGCGGGTATCCGGGCATTCCTCTGGAGAAATATACGCTCGCCGATTTGCGCCGCGAGTTTCATACCGAAAAGCCTTGCGCTCCACATTGCACGGTGTCGTGCGTCCACCAGGTGTCGGTGCTGGATGCGTGGCGGGCTCCGCAATGGCCGGCAGCGGCTTCCGATGCTGCGGGCGGATTGGTGCAGATCAAGTAGCTCTCAGCTGTCAGCTCTCAGCTCTCAGTAAAACACCTTTAACCGCCGAGACGCAGAGGGTGCGGAGAAATTCCACTGCTAAAAGCGAAGGCCTCCATTTTCCCGGCTCCCGTCAAGCGGCGATGAAGCTTTTGATTTTACTGAGAGCTGACAGCTGAGAGCTGAGAGCTGCTTCTAGAAGGTTGTAGCCACGGTGAAGCGGAAGGTTTTTCTGGGTTCTAGCAGAGTGTAGGTCGATCCCAGGGTCGAGAGCGTAGTCCTATAGGTGTAGTAGCCAGCGGCGCCAGTCGGGAACATGCTGGCAGTAATCGGCACGGGAGGCGCGGCGCTGCCGTCCAGGCGAAGCGGGTTGTAAGCGTAATAAATGCGGAACGGGGCATTGACGACCGGAAGCATCGTCTGCAGTTCGAGCCCGGTGGACATGCGCGGCACCCAGTTGGTGCCAGGGGCTGGCCGAAGATTCTGCGGCAAAACCGATGGCGAAAGGGTCACGCCGCCCGAACACGCATACCCAGTTTGCGGACCCAGCACCGGACAGCCAAACAGAGTGCTCAGCAGAGATTGGTACTGGATAGGGTTGATCTGCAACTGCGAGGTGCGCACGATCGCGTTGGTGCCCAGGTCGACAAAGGGAGCGATGGCCACCGGTCCGGCGATGGTGATGCGGTATTCCAGGTTGCCGTGAACACTCAGGTCGCCGCCGGGCGTGACGAGTTGCTGGTAGGGGACGGGAATATTCCAGCAGTTTGCGGTGCAGGCTCCGCCGGCGCCGGTTAGCACCGGAAAGCGCGGGTTGGCGGGAACGAAGCTGCCATCGGGATTTCTGAGCGCAACGGTCTGGGCGCTGGGCAGGTAAGCGATGGGAGAAACGCTGCGGATGTCAAAACCGCGCAGGTCGTTTTCACCGCCCAGGTAGGAGCGTTCAAAGGGGGGAGCAACGATCCCGTCATAGCCGGTGATGAACGAACCCTGTATGTTGTAACCGATCGCGTTGCGCCGCTTCTGCATGGGGAAAAACTGTTTGTACGAGACGATGGGACGGATGGTGTGAACCGTGCCTCCGAGTCCGGCCAACTCGGTGCCGATAAAAATGCTCTTGCCGTGGTGGGGCGTGTAATAGGAATCCAGCGTACTCATGGTGAAGCTGGGAGTGACCTTGCTGGTGATGATGCCACTGAGCGCGTTGGGCCCGCTGATGCCGCGAAAGTTGAGATTATCGAACAAGAGCTTGGAAGAGTTGCTGAGGGCGACCAGAGACGAGCGGTCGAAAGAATAGCTCACGCCAAAGCGCTTGAACGAACGGTGCAGGGGATAGCTTAAGGTCAGGCTAAAGCCGGTACTGGACTGCGAATAGTTCTGCAGGTTCTGCAAATAGGCGGAGGGAAGGTTCAGATTCTGTCCGCTCAAAATTGCATACTGCCGCGCCTGGTCATAGCTGGTCTTACGGGTATAGACGTTGAAGCCAGCCTGGATGGGCCGGTCAAACAAATAGGGTTCGGTGAATCCGAAGACCAGGTCGCGCTGCAAGGTGCCGAGGCTGGCCTGCACAGAAAGCGTTTCGCCCAATCCCAGAAAGTTGTTGGTGCTGTAGTTGAGGCCGACAAATGCGCCGGCCAGACCGCTGACCCCGCCTTGCAATCCGATGCTGTTCTTACCCTTTTCGTGCACCTTCAGCGTGAGATCGACGGTGCCGGCTTTTTCGTCAAGGTGGCGTTCGGTGGTATTGGGATCGTCAGGTTTGAGCTGGTCGAAATAGCCGAGCTGGTTGAGGCGCAGCAGGCTCAGTTCCCACAAACGCGAGTTGTAGATCTGGCCCTCTTCCAGCGCAATCTCGCGGCGGATGACCTTGTCGCGGGTCGTCGTGTTGCCCTGAAATTCGATACGGCGAACATAAAACTGCTTGCCTTCGTCGACATCGATGATCAGATTCACGATCTTCTTTTCGTCGTCGAATTTGGTATCGGGCACGGAAGTGAAGTTGATATAACCGGCCTCACCGTAGGCTTTGCGCAGGTTCTCCAGACCCTTGGCGACTTTCTCGCGGCTGAAGATTTCGCCGTCCTTCATGGGGAACAAGCCGCGTAACGCCTTCACGTTCGCAATCGCTTTGTTGTGCTGGAAGGTTATGGTTCCCAAGCGATAGCGTTCGCCTTCTTCGATGGGCATAGTGATATCGACGGATTTTCCCTGCCCGCTCTGGATCCACGGAATATGGAAACCTTCGTGTCCGGTGTCATGAATCTCGGTTTTGGGCTCGTCGACCAGCACCTTGAAGTAGCCGCGGTTCTGGAACTCGGCGCGGACGCGTTCGGTATCCTCTTCGAGTTTGGTGGCGTCGTAGGTCTTGGCGAACAGATTTTCCAAAAAGATGGAATGCGGGATGCCGATAGGCTTGAGGTTCTTCATAGCCGCACGCAGAGTGCGGTCATTGATATGTTTATTGCCCCGGAATCGAATGCGTCCAACCTTGACCTTGGGTCCCTCTTTGATGACGAAGGTGACGCCGACCGCCGCGGGAGGGATAGGGCGAATTTCAGTGCGGATTGTTGCGAACTGACGTCCGTGCTCGGCGAGCAGCTCCTTGAGCACCACTTCGGCTCTTTTGATCTTGGTGGGATCGTATTGGTTCTCCACCGAGAGTCCGACCTTGCGCTCCTTGAAGCGGTCGAGGACGTCGCTGGTGGAAACGGCATTCAGGCCGGTGTAGTTGATTTCGCGGATCGTCGGCCGCTCTTTGAGGTAAATGTGCAGAATCCAACCCTTGGGACTCTGTTCACGCTCGAAGCGGATGTCCTCAAAGTAGCCTGTATTCCAGAGTGCGTTGAAGTCGCGTTCGATGGCGGCTGGATCGTAAACGTCACCAGCCTTGGTGAAAATGCGGGCGCGGACGGTGTCGGCAGGAATACGCCGATTGCCGTGCACGACGATGCCGACAACGAGATCCTGCTGGCCAAAAACGGGAGCGGCCAGGAGCAGGAACACAAGCCAGCCGAGAAGCCGATTCCATCCACAACTCCGCCTCCAAACTCTTGGGGAGAAAGAAGATGGAGACCAAGTGGACACTCTCTGCGGGCCCGTGTCGTGGCCCAGTCGCGCACACAACACAGGGATTACCTGATGACGGCAATGAATTGCAACTACCTCGAAAAACTAGAGTTAGGAAAACGGTAATTATACGGTAGAGAGTGAAAACCGTCCAAGGTGGAGAGAAGCGCTTTTAGCTCCCAGCCGTTAGCTTCCAGCTGAAAGCCGAAGCTAAGCAGCCAGGAGCTGTCTCCACTTTAGGAATTCCTTCCGAAAAGTCACGCCCGAAAAAGTTCTACTTCAACACAGACGGAATAGAACGTCGCCGCGTTGCCCATATCTGCAAGTTTTTCTGAAGTGAGCACATTAATATTGCCGCCGCCGGGACTGAAGCGTGCCCAGTCGAGTCGCGCGGCCACCACTCCGGGAGACACGGAGCCGTTGCCAGAACCGTTGCTTCCAGAACCAGAACCATTCTTTCGAGAACCATCGCTTCGAGAAGTATCGTCTCGAGAACCATTGTTTAGAGAACCATAGACGCGGGCCCGAAGCACAATTTCGCCGCGCGCGTTGAAGGCGCGAACGCGGTCACCATTGCGGATACCGCGCGCCTCGGCATCGCCTGGATGCATCTCGATATCACCGATCCATGGCTCCATATCACGCACAGACGCCAGGTTGGCGAAGGATGAGTTGAGATGGTTGTCGGACTTGCGAGCGAGAAGTTCGAGAGGAAAGCCCGCGGCCCTCGATCCGGAGCCGTGGCGCGATTCGTCGGGCGGAGTGAAGGCGACGACAGGATCGAGCCCCTGAAGCATGAGAATTTCACTAAAGAACTCGGCCTTGCCGCTGGGCGTCGGGAACTTGCCCTCCGCGAAGGGAAGAAAAGGCGCGGCTTGCTTTGCTGAGCTTCGCTCAGCGGGACAGACGGGGGCGTCTGTCCCCACGTGGTTCGTGGTGAAATTCAGCCGGATGCTGTGCTCGCGTTCCAACCTCTCGCGCGAAATTCCTTTGAGCCACGGGTTGGGCGAATCCAGTGCGCGATCGATCATGGAATCCACGCTTTCGCGGAAGCATTCGTCTTCAAACCCCATGCGTTTAGCAAGCGCCCGGAACATGTCGACATTCGACCGGCATTCACCCAGCGGTTCCATTGCCTGATCGGATACCTGGAGATGGTAATGCCCGTAAGCAGCCTGCAAGTCTTTGTGCTCGAAAAACGTGGTTGCGGGCAGGACGATGTCGGCGTAGTCGGTAGTGTCGGTGAAGAACTGCTCGTGGACCACGGTGAAAAGATCGGGGCGCATTAATCCGCGAATAACTTCATTGTGATTGGGGCAGACTGCGGCTGGATTCGAGTTGTATACGAACAGCGCCCGGATCGGCGGTATCATTGTCGTCGAGTTCAACACGCTTCCCAGTTGCACCATGTTGACGATTCGCGCCGGGCGCCCCAGGCTCTTCCGCATCAACTCCGGCATTTCGAGCGCTTCACGATTCAAGCCGAATGAGCCGCTGAGCGACATCTGGAGTCCGCCACCGACTTCTTTCCACGATCCGAGCAAACAAGGCAGCATGGTAACCGCGCGCATCGCCATGCCGCCGCGCTCGGAGCGCTGGATGCCATAGTTGACGCGGATTACGGAGGGACGCACGGTGGCATACTCGCGCGCGAGTTGGATGATGTCATGAGCGGAGATGCCGGTCCAGTTCGCAACCTTCTCCGGCGGATACTGCTGCACGCGAGATCTCAGGTTTTCGAAACCCACGGTGTAGCGGGAAACATAGTCGGCGTCGAAGAGATTTTCGTTGATGATCACGTGCATCAGACCGAGCGCCAATGCGGCATCGGTGCCGGGATTGATCGGCAGGTACCAGTCGGCGCACTTTGCAGTACGCGTGCGGTAGGGATCGATAACTACCAGCTTCGCGCCTTTTCGCCGAGCCTCTTCGATAAAGGGCCAGAGATGAACGTTGTTGCCGTGAATATTTGCGCCCCAGGCGATGATGTAGCGCGAGTGCGCAAACTGCTCTGGCTCGGTGCCGAGCTTGACGCCAATCACCGACTTCAAACCTTCTTCGCCTGCGCTGGAGCAGATGCTGCGTTCGAGTTGCGACGCGCCCAGGCGATGGAAGAAACGCCGATCCATGGAAGCGCCGTTGAGCGCGCCGAGGGTGCCTCCGTAAGAGTAGGGCAGAACGGATTCGCAGCCGTAATCGGCAATGGTCCGGCGCAAGCGATGGGTGATTTCGTCGAGAGCCTCATCCCAGGAAATGCGCTCAAACGCACTTTGTGGAGCGACGGGCGTCCCCACCCGCCCTTCCCGCAGGGAAGCAGACCCCTTCGCCTTCGTTCGTATCATGGGATAGAGCACGCGCTCTGGCGAGTACACGCGGTCCAGATACTTGGCGACTTTCGCGCACAGGAACCCGCGCGTAACCGGGTGCTCGCGGTCGCCCTGAATCTTCGTGGCCCGGCCGTCTTCGATCGTGATCAGCACGCTGCAGGCGTCAGGGCAGTCGTGCGGGCAGGCGGCATGGACGACGCGCTTCATGCCTCAGATTATAGAGTGAATTCGCCCGCACGAATTGTTTCTGAAGTTCTATTAGATGGGGGCCCTTCGACTCCGCTCAGGGCAGGCTCCGCCCCGTCACCACGCACGACTATTTGAACTCCAGAACTTCTTTTTCCTTGCCCTTGCTCATCTCTTCCATCTTTTTGATTTCATCGTCGGTGAGCTTCTGGATTTCGTCGAGAGCGCGCTTCTCGTCATCTTCGGCAATTTTCTTGTCTTTCAGCGTCTTCTTGATGGCTTCGTTGCCGTCGCGGCGGACGTTGCGCACCGCGGTGCGATGCTCCTCGAGAATGCGGTGCAGGTGCTTGACCATATCCTTGCGGCGCTCTTCGGTGAGCGCGGGCACCGGCACGCGAATCAGTTTGCCATCGTTCATTGGATTGAGGCCAAGATCGGCGCTTCGGATAGCCTTTTCGATCGCCCCGAGCTGCGAGGTATCGAACGGCTGGACGGTGATCATCTGCGGCTCGGGCGCGTGGATCTGGGCGACCTGGTTGAGCGGCATTTGCGTGCCGTAGTAGTCGACCGAAACCGTGTCGAGCATGTGAACGTTGGCGCGCCCGGTGCGCGTGGCGGCCATTTCGCGGCGGAAGTCCTCCACCGCTTTATCCATCCGCGTCTTGAGTTGGGCAAAAACTTCCTTCAGGACAGGATGAGCCATAGTTTGGGGCTCCTAGAACGAATAGAATTAAAACGCTCGATTATAGAGGATGTCAAAAGGCAAAAGTCAAATTGAAGAAGTAAACATGCTCAAAACCTCTGCAATTTGACTTCTGATTTTTGACTTTTCGCTACGCACTGACCAGCGACCCGATTTTCTCTCCCAGCACGACTCTCCGAATATTACCCCGCTGATTCAGGTTGAAAACGATGATGGGCAGATTATTGTCTTTGCACAATGAGATCGCGGTCGAATCCATCACCTTGAGACCCTGCTTCAGCACGTCCATGTAAGTAAGGGTCTCAAACTTCTTGGCATCCTTCACTTTCATCGGGTCGGCGTCGTAGATGCCGTCCACTTTCGTGGCTTTGAGAATGGCGTCGGCTTTGATTTCCATGGCGCGCAATGAAGCGGCTGTGTCGGTCGAGAAATATGGATTGCCGGTGCCGCCGGCGAAGATGACGACGCGTCCTTTTTCCAGATGCCGGATCGCGCGGCGCCGGATGAATGGCTCGGCCACCTGGTTCATCTCGATGGCCGTCTGCACGCGGGTGAAGACGCCCTGCTTTTCGAGCGCGTCCTGCAATGCCAGCGAGTTGATGACGGTAGCCAGCATGCCCATGTGATCGGCGGAAACGCGATCCATATTCTTGGCCTGGTCGGCAACGCCGCGAAAGAAATTGCCGCCGCCTACGACGATCGCCATCTGGATTCCGAGTTGGTGCACATCGGCAAGTTCGGCCGCGACTTCATGAATACGCAGAGTGTCTACGCCAAAGCCTTGCGTGGCGGCCAGGGCTTCGCCGGAGATCTTTAAAAGAATGCGCTTGAATATGGGAGTTGGCATGAAAAAAGCAGATCCTTCGCTCCCCCACCCCATCCGGCAAACGCGGCCGGCTGGGGGCTCCGGTCGCTCAGGATGACAATCGGCTACAAGGAAGCATAAATCAAAAGGGGCGCCGCAGCGCCCCTCAATTATATTCGGCTGCTAATGGGCAGCCGGCGCTGCCGCCTCGCCGTTCTCGTCTGGCTTGCTGCTGACGAAAGCGACGGTAGCGGTCGCATCTCCAACTTTGAAGCGGGCGAAGCGGCGGACGGCGATGTTCTCGCCGAGTTTGCCCACCTTGGCTGCGATCAGTTGCGAGATGCTGATGGTTTGGTCTTTGATGAAGGGCTGCTCCAGCAAGCAAACTTCTTCGTAGAACTTTTCCATCTTGCCGGCGACGATCTTTTCGACCACGGGCGCGGGTTTGCCGGTGGCCGCTGCCTGGGTGCGATAAATATCTTTCTCGCGCTCAAAGGCTTCCGGCGTCACATCTTCTTTGCGGACAAACTTCGGGTCGCTCGCCGCGATGTGCATGGCGATGTCGTGCACCAGTTCCTTGAAGTCATCGGTGCGGGCCACGAAATCGCTTTCGCAATTGACTTCGACCAGCACGCCAATCTTGCCGCCAGCGTGAATGTAGTATCCGACCGAACCTTCGCTTGTCACACGCGCCGCCTTCTTGGCCGCGACCGACACTCCCTTCTTGCGCAGCACGACAACCGCCTGTTCCAAGTCGCCTTTAGCTTCGGTCAAGGCCTGTTTGCAATCCATCATCGGGGCTCCGGTTTTTTCGCGGAGCTCCTTTACCTGTGCAGCAGAAATATTTGCCATAGTAGTGCTCATGAATACCTCGGAATACCAGTTGCAAAGTTTCAAGGTTTCAGAGTTTCAAGGAGGGTCAGTCCGGGGGCCGCACTGAGGTCTAGTCAAAGTTGCAACCTTGAAACTTTGCAACCTTGAACCCTTGAAACCTGCGATTCGTTAGAACCGGCGCGTCTCCGCTTGCAGTTCGTCGACATCTTCCGTGGCGGCCGTGGGACGCTTGCGCGTGCCCTTGCCCAGCACGTCTTCCATGCGGATCTCTTCACCTTCGGGGCTGGTGCCGTCGACTGCCGCAGCGGCAACTTCACCCTCCTCCGCAACTCCAGGAAGCTGAGCTTCGGCGCCTTCGACTTCAGCCGCCACTTCGGGCGCGGCCACTGCCTGAATGTCCGCCATCTGCTTGTCGTCGCGAGCATGAACGCCCTCGGCAATCGACTCGGAAATCTTCGAGGTGAAAAGCCGGATCGCCCGCAGCGCGTCGTCGTTGCCCGGAATCACGTAATCTACTTCGCTCGGGTCGCAGTTGGTATCGACCACGGCGACCACGGGAATGCCAAGCTTGCGCGATTCGCGCACCGCAATCTGCTCTTTATTCGAATCGATGACGAAGATCGCGTCCGGCAACCGCGTCATGTTCTTGATACCGGCGAGATTCGCCTGCAAGTGTTTGCGCTCGCGTTCGAGCTTAATGACTTCCTTTTTCGGAAGCAGATCGTACCGGCCATCCGTGGCCATTTCGTCGAGCTCTTTGAGCCGCTTTACGGATTTCTGCACCGTGACCCAGTTGGTCAGCAGGCCGCCCAGCCAGCGCTGGTTGACGTAGTACATCGAGCAGCGCTGCGCCTCTTCGGCAATCGCGTCTTGTGCCTGGCGTTTGGTGCCAACGAAGAGAATGATTCTGCCTTCGGCCGCCAGATCCTGCACGAATTTCGACGCTTCCTTGAACATCTTCAGCGTCTTCTGCAGGTCGATAATGTAGATACCATTGCGCTCACCGAAGATATACTCTTTCATCTTCGGATTCCACCGCTTGGTCTGGTGCCCGAAGTGAACGCCTGCTTCGAGCAACTCCTTCATCGTGATATTCGCCAATCAACCTCCTCAGTTGGTCTGCATCCGGACACTAACAGGCCCCGGATTGCCATTCCCGTTCACCCCATCTCAGCCGGAGGTGGGGAAATGAATTGAACACCTAACATCAGTCGTTTGTCGCCGGTCGTTAGTCAATAGTCATTAGTCGTTCGCAAACGACCATCGACTAACGACGATCGACTATCTCTTCGAGAACTGGAAGCGCTTTCTGGCGCCCTTCTGTCCGTACTTCTTGCGCTCTTTGGCGCGCGGGTCACGGGTTACCATGCCTTCGGCCTTGAGCTTGCCGCGCAGCTCCGCGTTGAACTCCATGAGAGCGCGCGTGATGCCGAGACGCACCGCATCCGCTTGACCAGCCACTCCGCCGCCGCACACGTTGGCCAGCACGTTGAATGTCGCCGCGCTATCGGTCGAGACCAGGGGCGACTTCGCGGCGATGCGCTGCGACGGCGTCACAAAATATTCTTCGAACCCTTTGCCGTTGACCTTGAATTCGCCGCTGCCCGGACGAAGAAACACGCGCGCAATTGCGGCCTTGCGCCGTCCGGTTCCGTAGTATTGAACTGTTTCAGCCATTGTTAGCATTTAGCACTTAGCATTCAGCAATTAGCCAAAACGCCGTGTGCTTCCGACCCTTTCCAGAATTCTTCGGCGCCGGTTTCCTGAGACCTGAAACCTGGCACCTGAGACCTTAACTACGCAAACACCTTTGTTTCCGGCTTCTGCGCTTCGTGCGGATGCTTATCCCCGCGGTAAACCTTCAGCTTGGTAAACATCTGCTTGCCCAGTTTGTTCTTGGGAAGCATGCGCGACACAGCGTCTTCGATCACCAGTTCCGGTTTGCGGACCATGCGCTTCTTCATCTCTTCCGAGCGCAATCCGCCGGGATAACCCGTGTAGCGGTGATAAACCTTTTGATCGGCCTTCATGCCCGTGATCTTGACTTTATCGGCATTGATGATGACCACGTGATCGCCAGTGTCGATAAATGGCGTGTACTTGGGGCTCTCTTTGCCCATCAAAATGCGGGCTACGCGCGAAGCCACGCGGCCGAGCGCAAGTCCGCTCGCATCCACCACAAACCACTTACGCGCAATATCTCCCTCTTTAGGGAAATAGGTTGACATCGGAAATCTCCCAGAAATTAAAGAACGCTATGAAGACCGCTGAGTGCCCTGAATCAGTAATCCATCCACGCAGAACGCGCGCTAGGTGTTCCAGGCGGGCAGCCGCAGGACTTCCAAAGAGATTTAAGGATAGCCCAGCCCCCTCGCCGTTGTCAACGACTTGTGCTCGCAAGTCCTGTGCCTTTAGGGCAATACCTCCGAATCGAGGTAATGGACCCGTTCTGCTGGGCTGATTTTAGCGGCCTATTGCCGCCTGTCAGGTGATCTTTGCCGGTAGCGGAAACACTCCACCACGTGGTCGTTGACCATCCCGGTAGCCTGCATGAACGCATAGCAGATGGTCGAGCCGACGAAACTGAAGCCGCGTTTCTTCAAATCCTTGCTCATCGCGTCCGATTCGCCAGTGCGCGCCGGAATTTTCTGACCCAGCCGCCAGGCGTTCACCAGCGGTTTGCCACCGACAAACTGCCAAATATAACGGTCGAACGACTCGAACTCCTTTTGCACCGCCAAAAATGCCTGGGCGTTCCGTATTGCCGAAGCGATCTTCAGCCGGTTGCGGACAATCCCTTCATCACGCAGCAGCCGCTCGATCTTACGCCGGTCGTAGCGGGCGATTTTCTTCGCGTCGAATCCGGCAAACGCTGCGCGGTAATTTTCCCGCTTCCGCAGAATCGTGTCCCAACTCAACCCCGCTTGCGCGCCCTCCAGAATCAGGAATTCGAACAGCACGCGGTCGTCATGTTGCGGGACGCCCCATTCGCGGTCGTGATAGAGGATGGAAAGATCGTTGCTAGGCCAGCCGCAGCGGACCACATTCTTCGTAGGTGTTTTCATCCGTAAAACCAATGCTGGGTGCCCCACCTTTCGCGCTTTTCGAAAGGTGCGATTCCACAACCCTGTCCTCCTTGGGGTTCAGCGAACTCGGAATTTTTGCGGACTCCCAACTCTCGGAACGTTCACGCCGCGAGCTGCCCGCCGAGCACGCCATCGATCCTGCGCAGTTCCTCGGCCGAAAATTGTAAGTTCTTCAGCGCCGCGACATTGTCGTCCACCTGCGACACTTTGCTCGCGCCCACCAGCGCGCTCGTAACGCAAGGATCGCGCAGCACCCACGCCACCGCCATCTCGGCCAGCGTCTGCCCTCGCTGCCGCGCGATTTCATTGAGCGCGCGAATTTTGACAAGCTTGTCCTGACCGATATCTTTTTTCTTCAGAAAGAAGTCGCGCGCGGCGCGCGAGTCGTTCGGGATCCCGTTCAGATAGCGATCCGACAACAATCCCTGCGCCAGCGGACTGAAGACGATCGCTCCCACGCCTTCTCTTTTCAGCACGTCGAACAATCCCTGCTCGGGATCGCGCACCAGCATCGAATATTTCGGCTGGTGAATCAGGCACGGTGTCCCCAGGTCGCGTAAAATCCTGATTGCCTCGGTCGCCTGTTTTGCGTTGTAGGAAGAAATGCCCGCATAGAGCGCGTCCCGAGCGCACGGCTGTATCGAGCGCGCCCATCGACTCTTCCATCGGTGTCTCGGGATCGGGCCGATGATGATAGAAGATATCGACATAGGCGAGCCCCATGCGCTTCAGGCTCTGATCGAGGCTGGCCAGCAAATATTTACGCGAGCCCCGATCCCCATAAGGCCCGGGCCACATATCCCAGCCTGCTTTGGTCGAGATGATGAGTTCGTCGCGGTAGGGAAGGAAGTCTTTCTTCAGGATCTGACCGAAAGTTTCTTCCGCCGATCCATACGGAGGGCCGTAATTATTAGCGAGATCGAAATGTGTGATGCCGAGATCGAAGGCACGGCGCATCATGGCGCGAGAGTTTTCAAAGTTGTCGACACCACCGAAGTTATGCCACAGCCCAAGCGACACGGCCGGAAGTTCGATGCCACTGCGCCCGGAGCGGCGGTATTGCATGGAGCCATAACGCTTGTTGTCGGCGACGTACATAACGATTTCCCTCAGCGCCTGAAGGCGTATTTCATCTGATGAGTTAGCGCAGGAACAGACGGGAATAATTCTACGAGCTCAATCGTATCTTTCGTAACGAATCGACGTTCGATCCCAGCCCAGACCCTTGAGCAACTCGCGGTTCGCCTTTACCATCTTGGCGAGGCCGCAGATATAGGCGTGCATGTCGGTACGTTTGCCGACGATTTCCGGCAGATGTTCCTGCACATATCCGCGGAGCCCCGTCCACCCTCCGCCGGCCCGGCTCAACGTCGGCAGAAAATGGAAGTTGCTATGTGCGGCGGCCAGATTTTCAAACTCCTCGCGATAATAAATATCCTGCTCCCGGCGAGCCCCGAACAGCAGCCAGAACTCGCGTCCCTGATGACGATCGCTTTCGGCCAGCAGCCAGTGCAGCATGGATCGGAGCGGCGCAATTCCCGTTCCGGTCGCAATGAACACGGTATCGCGCGCCGGCGGATGCAAAATGAAATTGCCAAACGGCCCCTGAAACGTAATCTCAGCGCCAGCTTCGAGACTGCACAGATGGTTCGACATGAATCCATCATGCACGCGGTTCAGGCAGAAAGCGACATCTCCGTTTTCAGACGGCGGAGACGCGATCGAATAGGCGCGCGTGATCTCCTCGCCGTCAGGAGTCGTGGCCTTCACCGAAAGCCATTGTCCCGGCACAAAGCTGAAATGAGTTACTCCGTTCACCTTGAGTTCGAGGTGCTTGGTAAACTCGGAGAGCGGCACGGAGCGAACCACGTTTGCCTCGAAAGTTTTAAACTGAGCCATGTTTTAATTATTACTTTCAGTTGTTAGATGATGGAGAGCGGCCCGAGGACGCGCCGCACTGACTCTGGGTCGATGCAGTTCCGGGGAAAGTTTAATAAGTCGAAGCGATGAAGCCATGGCCCCGAGATCCGCGGCAATGACGTTGCCTGAACTCCCGGATTCGTCGCTGGAGCCGCGCGCGCCGAGCCCGGGAAGGGACCAATTCGGGTTCGTGTGCGCGTTGGCGGGCGCGGAGCTAACCGCAGCGCGCCGAGAGCGAATTGCGAACTGCGATTATCAGGCGCTCGATTGGAGCGAAGTCCTTCGACTGGCGGAGCACCATGGTGTGCTTCCGCTCGTGGCCCACAATCTGATTGAATCCGCTAGCGCTAAAAATGCCCGCGAGTTGCCATCGGCAATCGAACGCTCTCTGCGCTCTGCTTACGAAGCGAATCTGCGGCGCAGTCTGTGGTTCACCGCCGAACTGGCGCGCATTATGCAGCATTTTGAGCGTCGCGAGTTGCGGGCGCTTCCATACAAAGGGCCCGTTCTGGCGCAATCGCTTTACCATGATCAGGCGCTGCGAAGTTTTTCCGATCTCGACCTCCTGATTTCCCCCGCCGACTTCGAGCGCGCGAAGTGGGTCTTGGCTGAAATCGGGTATCGCCCCTCTGTGGGATTTGCTCCGGCCATCGAGCGCTTCTGGCTACACGCGGGCTATGAGCGCTCGTTTGACGGGGCGGCGGGAACGAACTTAGTGGAAGTGCAGTGGGCGTTGCTGCCGCGTTTTTATGCAGTCGATTTACCTGTGGAGGATCTGTTTGCGCGCGCGGACCGCACTGTCGTCGGTGGATGCGACGTAACGTGCCTGTCTTCGGAAGATTCTCTGTTGGCGATTTGCCTGCACGCCGGCAAGCATCTTTGGACGCGCCTGATCTGGCTCGCGGACATTGCGGAGACTATGCGAGCTCAATCGCAACCCCAGGACATTGACTACGCAATGCTCTTTTCCCGCGCGCACGCGCTGGGAATCGCTCGCATGCTCAGCGTGAGTTTTTGGCTGGTGAAGAACGTGCTTCAGGCGGAGCTTCCCAAATCCGCAGAGGAAATCGTGGCTGCCGATCCTCAGGCGGCCGTTCTTGGTCCCGAATTTGCCGCGCGCCTCGCTCGCGGCAGTGGCTATGATTTCGAATCCACCGAATATTTCCGCTTGATTCTGAAACTGCGTGAGCGACGCGGCGACCGCTGGCGATACTTGTGCCGGCTGGTCTGGACGCCGAGCGCAGGCGATGTTGCGGCGGTGCGCTTGCCGGAAGCGCTGTTTCCCCTTTATAGAGTCGTTCGCATGGGGAGACTGATGCGGAAACTCGTCGGGTAAAGTGTAGAGACGGGGGCTTCCCCCGTCTGCCTTCGCGGCGGGAGACGCGGCTTGTCGCGTCTCTACGGAACATTCTACTTAGTGCATTTCGCCGTCGCCGGGGGCAACATCGGGAGCGTCAACCTTCCGTGCGACGGCTGAATTCCCTGGCGCGGGCTGGAATTCACCGGGATCTTTCCCGGCCAGCGCGACGTTCATGAACTGTATCCAGATGGGCAAAGCGGCGCGAGCTCCAGTCTCTTTTTCGCCCAGTGATTTTTTTTCGTCGTAGCCGATCCAAACGCCGCAAGTGAGCGACGGAGAAAAACCCACGAACCACGCGTCGGTAAAATCGTTAGTCGTGCCCGTTTTCCCAGCCAGCGGATAAGGCATTTTTGCCGCCGCAACCGCCGTGCCATGCAGCACCACCTCCCGCAGCATTGAGGTCATGATGCGAGCGGTACGAGAACTGACGACATCTTTAATGTCGGAGTAGTCTTCTTCCAGAATGCGGCCTTCGTAGTCGGTCACCTTGGTGATGTAACGCGGAGCCACGCGCACGCCATCATTCGGAAACACGCTGAAGGCGGAAGTCTGCTCCAGCGGCGTGATCTCGGCCGAGCCCAGCGCCACCGGAAGATAGGCGGGAATGTTGGCCGTAATGCCAAAGCGCCGCGCGTAATCAATCACGGTTTTGATGCCGATGCGGTCGGCCAGTTTGAGCGCGGGAATATTTCTGGATTGCGCCAGCGCGCGCCGCAGCGTGATAGTGCCTTCAAATTTACCGTCGTAGTTGTGCGGCGAATAAGGGCCCGAGGCAGTTTGAAAAGTAACCGGCGCGTCCACGATGGTGTCATCGGGGCTTCCGCCCTGGTCGATCACGGCGGTATAAACGTACGGCTTGAACGACGACCCCACCTGCCGCAAAGCCTGCGTGGCGCGGTTGAACTTCGAGAGGTTGAAGTCGCGCCCCCCGACCATGGCCTTGATTTCTCCCGTCGCGTTGTCGATCGCGACGAGCGCTCCTTCGGCCCCGGAATCCTGCTCCAGGCTGACATGCCCTTTTCCGCCAGTATCGAGCGAGAGCACTTTGATGTAGACAATGTCGCCCACGTGGAGAATGTCGGGAAGCTTGAGCTTCGTTTTCAGCCAAGCCAAGTCGGACGGTGCGAGCGTGGCCGTGCGTTGGCCGAATCGAATCTCCGCAGCGCCCGGCGTGACTTGTGTGACGAGCGCATGCATGTATCCGTTTACTTCGGGTTCCTCATCCCGATCGGGATCCACATATTTGTCGACCTTTTCTCCCTGCGCAATCACGTTGAGAAGCTTGCCGTGCCAGCCATGGCGGCGTTCATAAGCGGCGAGGCCGTCAAGCAGCGCCTGGCGCGCGGCTTTTTGCATATCCATATCCAGCGACGTGTAAACACGGAGACCGCCTTCGAGCACCTGGTCGCTGCCATACTTCGCTTCGAGGTAGCGCCGGATTTCTTCCACATAGTGCGGAGCCAGCGAATTCTGGTCTTTCTGCAAATCGAGCACGATCGGCTTGCTCTTGGCCGTCGCCGCCTGGGCCGCGGTGATTTTGCCATCCTCGAGCATGGCATTGAGCACGAGGTTGCGCCGCTTGAGTGCGCGGTCGGGATGGTTGATCGGCGAATAATATTGCGGCGCCTTGGGAAGTCCGGCCAGCAGTGCGGCTTCTTCCAGGGTCAGTTTCTTCGCCGGCTTGCTGAAATAGTATTCCGACGCGGCTTCATATCCGTAAGCGCCGTGGCCAAGAAATATCTGGTTGGCGTAGAGGGTGAAGATTTGCGGTTTGGTGAAGCGGCGTTCGATCTGGATGGCCAGCAGTGCCTCCTGCACTTTGCGATAGAACGAGCGGTCGGGAGAGAGAAACAGATTGCGCGCAAGTTGCATGGTGAGCGTCGATGCTCCCTGCACTTTTCCGCCCGATTCGATGTCGCGATAAGCCGCGCCGATGATGCGCCAGATGTTGATGCCCGAGTGCCGGTAGAAATCCTTGTCTTCGATCGAAATCAGCGCGTTGCGGAGCACTTCCGGATAGTCGTCATACGTGGCGATGACGCGCCGCTGCAGCGCAAACGTGCCGATGACTCTGTCCCGTCCATCGTAGAGTTCGGTGACCGAACTGGGGCGGTACCGTTCGAGTTCTTCGACTTGCGGCAGGTCGGTCGAGTAGACGAGCAAGAGTCCCGCGGCCGCGCCCACTGCGGCGGAGAGCAGGACAAGCAATCCAAACACGACTACTCCGACCAACTTCCGTCCCGCAATTTCCACAGTCGGAGGATGTTCGAAGGCAAGTTTCAAGGTTTCAACATTTCAACGATTCAATGGTAACCGAAAGACGGGATTCAAGGTTCAGAGTCCCGGCTTAGTGACGGGAGACATCAGGCTTTGCTCTTGTTCCCAAGTCGCAGCAACCAAAAAGAAATCGCCCGCCAAAGCGAGCGATTCGTAACTTTGAATCTCTGAAACCTTGAAACTCTAACGCCTTTATCCTTTCGTCCCCCTGTTTTTCAGCACTTCCAGCGCTTTGTTCAGTTGGTCGTCGGGAAGGTTCTTCGGCTTCAAGTCTTTGTCGCCGGGTTTTGGAGGAGCGACCTGATCGTCCTCATCCGGCAATCCGCCGCCGTCGTCTTCGGTGGAGTCAGCGACCAGCACATTCGGGGTCACCGAG
The DNA here is from genome assembly GCA_963785265.1 of uncultured Acidobacteriaceae bacterium. Lineage (GTDB taxonomy): Bacteria > Acidobacteriota > Terriglobia > Terriglobales > Acidobacteriaceae > Acidiflorens. The sequence goes on from CAWAUN010000005.1 coordinate 213,021, forward strand.
ACATCCTGAATCGCTTTTCCGCTCGGCGAGTAATACTTCGCTACCGAAAGAATCAGCGCGGAGCTGTCGGGCATCTCGATGAGTTTTTGCACCGAGCCGTCGCCGAAAGTCTTGTCTCCCGCCACGTCGCCGCGCGCATTCTCGAGGATGGCGGAGGCCACAATCTCAGCGGGTCCGGCCGTGCTGCGATTCACTAGCACAACCACCGGAAGCTTGGTGATGTCCTTGGCGGGATCGGCGTTAAAAGCCTCGCGCGGATACTTCTGCCCCTGGAGATAAGTAATGGTGCCATGGTCCAGGAAAAGATTAGCAGTGGCAACGCCCTCGGCTTCCACGCCCCCGGCCGAGTTGCGCAGATCAAGCACCAGTTTCTTCGCTCCCTGTTTTTGCAAATCGGCAATCTTGGCAGCGATCTCTTGAGACTTGCCTTGAGGGAACGCGTCCACCTGGATGTAGCCGACGTTGTCGGCAAGCATTTTTTCGCTGACCGGTGGAATGGCAACGATGTCACGCGTGACTACAATCTTTTGCGGTTCTGGGCGCCGCGGCCGCACTACTGCCAGGTCGACGGTCGATCCCACTTCGCCAGAAAGCAGGGAGCGAATCTCAGCCAGTGACATCTCGTGCGTGCTCTTGCCCTCGATCGACTCGATGTAGTCGAAGTTCTCGATCCCAGCCTTATCCGCCGGACCTCCCGGAATCACCGCGACCACGGTCGCGTATCCCGAGCGCTTCGAGATGTCGGCGCCGATGTCGGCTTTGCCGCCGTTCTTCATCGCCTTATAGTGTTTGTATTCCTCCGCCGACAAATAGCTGGAGTTGGCGTCGAGCGACTCCAGCAGACCATGCAGCGCGCCGTCGGTGACTCCGGCGATATTCGGCTCCTCAACATATTCCAGCCGAATGCGCGACAGCACTTCGCTGTACACGGAAAGCTGGCGATACGCGCCTTCATTCGAAGAAGCGCGCACGTTGACAAAACCGCCCACAATCGTGAACAGCAAAATGGCCAGCGAGCTGGCAATGACAGTGACCTTCAACTTCGTCGACATAATTTAATCTTCAGCCTTTTTGATTTAGCCCCAAATAATCGTTGGCCCCAAGGACATGGACGAACCGATACATCATTATAGATGGTTTGATGCGCGGATCGGAAAGCATGATTTTCCGGGCGGTACTTCAGTTTCACGAATCCAAGATCAGCTCGGAATCAGCGAAACGAAAAATAATCGTAGAGTGAAACCAGTTTGCCCCTCCTCATGTTATCCCCTCCTAGCGCGGCCTTTTGGGATCAATGACTTACGTACAGAGTTGTATGCCAAACAATATTTTGTTCGCCTGTCGTTCGCTCTAGTGTTCGCGTATCGCGTCGCCAGCGCGAAGCGAACAAAAGGCGTTAGGGACGCCTCGAACGGTGTCGAGGCACTCACAATGAAACGTCGATTTCCCCCTTCATCAACTGCCACAGCGCCCGATTGATCCTCGTCTGATACCCCGGCCCCGCGCTCTTGAACCACTCCACAATGTCAGCATCCAGATACAGCGTAATTCGCTTCTTGTTCGGACGCAGGTACCAGGCCCTCCCCGAAGCCCGAGCCAGCGCACCCTCTCCCGCATCCGCCGAGGCCCGCAGCCGCGAAATCGTCCGCTGCCTTCGGAGCGGTCGAGCTGTCCTTCGTTTAGTCACCGGACAATAGCACATGCGTACGTATATCGATATACATACAATATGCGTCAAACCTCCGTACAGCAATATACATACAAGAATACATGTACAAAACGTTTCACGTGAAACACTTTTCTCTAAGTGCGCGCCAATGAACGGCTTACCCCTCCTCCGAACAGCCTCCTGACGGCCCGGGATTCAGGCAAGAGTGCTCTGCCTTTGATCTGACAGATGAGAGCTACATTCCATCAGCTATCGGATTGCGCAGCACTCCGATACCGTCGATCGAAACTTCGATGACATCTCCGGCAACTACCGGCGCAATTCCCTCGGGAGTTCCGGTAGCGATCAAGTCGCCGGGTTCCAGGGTCATGATCTGCGAAATGTAACGGATGACTACGTCGAGCGGAAAAATGAAATCGCGCGTGTTGCCCGACTGCCGCACCTCGCCGTTTACGCGAGTTTCGACCTGAACTCCCGCCCACGGATCGAGTCCGTCGACGACCAGGGGGCCGACTGGGCAAAAGGTGTCGAAGCCTTTGCCGCGCACCCACTGCGGTTCTTTTTTCTGCAGATCGCGGGCGGTGAAATCGTTGACGCAGGTGTAGCCAAGAATGTACGGACGCACGTCTTCGCTATCCGGGAGTTGGTGGCAGCGCCGCCCGATCACGACTCCCAATTCGCCCTCATAATCGGTGCGCTCGGAAACTCTGGGCCGAAGAATCGTTCCTCCGGGCGGAAGCAGAGAAGAGGTAGGCTTGAAAAACAAGAGCGGTTCCACGGGGATATCGTTGCCGAGTTCGGCAGCGTGCGCGCGGTAATTGCGTCCGACGCAGACGATTTTCGTTGGCTCGACTGGCGGCAGCAGAGAGGCTTGGGCCAGAGGAATGCGGTCCATGCGGCGGCTGGGAAGGCCCTCGACATCGCCATCGCTATGCTGCGGAGGCTGCAACAGCAGGCGAGTAATTTCGTTGTGGTTGTCCGCGCCGGTTTCGACCAAGCCATAGTGCGCGGAACCGTTGAGAAGGAATCGGCAGTATTTCATCAGAGATTATTCAAACACAGAAAAGGAAAGATCGCGAAAAATATCAAGCATGGGTCTTGCAGTCGGCGATTTTTTCCGCGATCGCCGCGGACTTTGCCTTAAGGCACGGACTCGCTCGTCGCCTCTGAACGCTGGCTCTCGTTTCCACGTACATCGACGGCGGAAACGGAATAGGTATAGGTTTGACCGGAGGCGACCGCGTTATCGCGATAGGAAGGCGATTTCACCAGCTCGGAATTCACTTTGACGGTAGCTTCGCTTGCTTCCGAGCGATAGACGTTGTAGCCGACGAGATCGGCGTTTGTGACCGGAGCCCAGATCAGATCGATAAAAGGCTTCTGTCCCTCGCCCGAATACACCGCCTGCAAACCGGCGGGCACGGAGGGCGGAAAAACATCATGGGCGACGACGCGCACCGGCGGACTGTCGTCTCCTTCAACCTGCACCTCGCTGTCGTCGCGTTTGACGATGCTGACAGCGGTGACGCGGTAGAGGTAGGTTTTCTCCCATTCGAGTCCGGAATCGGTGAAATGCACGGCGCTGGGTTCGCTTGTTGTAATCGGGACCGGGACCTCGCCGGCAATCACATCTTTGCCCGAGCTTTCGTCGCCAGAACTTTCCTGGCCAGAACTTTCCTGGCGACGATAGATTCGATAGCGGAGCTCAATGGCGGAGTTGGAGAATTTGCCGGAGCTTGTCCATGAAAGCACGACGCCGTCGCCGGTGAGTTCGGCGGACAGATCGGTTGGCGGAGGCAGCGTCGCGATCGCGGGCACGTGCACGCGATTCGATAATCCCCCACCGCGAGCGTTGCGGTTCAGCACCTCGACGGCGTATGTGATGTCAGCGGCCGGGTTCTGCTGCAGCAGTGCGGCGGGCAGGGTGTCGTTGTAGCTCAGCGGCTCCGGGCGCGTGGAGCCTGAGCTGCGCGGAGGGTGTTTGGACGCTGCTTTCGCGATGGCCGGCGGGGCGGGCAGCATGACGGCGGGATTTCCGCATTCGCTGATTTCGGATTTCTCGCTGCGGCACACTAGGGTCGGGCCGATATAACGAGCGCTCTGATGATCGGTGGTAAGCGTGGGCTCACTCCAGTTCAGAGTGACGAGATTGCCTTTGCGGCTGGCGCGAAGATCGGTAGGCGGCTTGGGCAGTTCTAGCGAGGGGGGGAGCGGCGGGCCTACCTGGGCGCAATTGATCAGCAGCAGGCAGAGCGCGGCGGCCGCGATGAACTTTCCTGGATGTCGCTTCATGCGGAAAGGAAAGAGTATCAGAGAAGGGCTTTGCCCCGGCCGGGACGGGGCCGAGCCCCGTCACCACACAAACGACTACCACAGGAGGCACAGGGGCGCACATCGGAAATCGCCCGCCTTACTCTGTGTTTCCCGGAGGGTGCCTGAGCGACGTCGAAGGGTCCTCTGCGGTAAGTTTTTTTTACAGTATGTAGCGCGACAGATCCTGGTCTTTCACGATCTCGCTGAGCATCTTCTGCACGTAGGCTGAGTCGACCACGAACTGCTGTCCCTTTTTCTCGGGCGCCTCGAAACTGATTTCGTCGAGCACGCGCTCCATGATGGTGTGCAGACGGCGAGCGCCGATATTTTCCGTGCCTTCATTCACGCGGAAGGCGAAGCGCGCCACTTCTTCGAGCGAGTCGGGTGTGAACTCCAGCTTCACACCTTCGGTTTCTAACAGCGCGATATATTGCCTGGTCAGTGAAGACTTGGGTTCGGTCAGGATGCGCACGAAGTCTTCCATGGTTAACGAGTGCAGTTCCACGCGAATCGGGAAGCGGCCTTGCAGCTCGGGAATCAGGTCGCTCGGCTTGGAGACGTGGAAGGCGCCGGCCGCGATGAAGAGGATGTGATCGGTGCGGACCATGCCGTAGCGCGTGTTGACGGTGGTGCCCTCGACGATGGGCAGGATGTCGCGCTGCACGCCCTCGCGCGAAACGTCCGGCCCATGGCCGCCCTCGCGGCCGGCGATTTTGTCGATTTCATCCAGAAAGATGATGCCGGAGTTTTCCACGCGATCGATGGCGACGCGCGTGACTTGTTCCATGTCGATCAAACGCTGTTCTTCTTCCTGGATCAGGTATTCGAAGGCCTCGTTGACTTTCATCTTCCGTTTCTTGGTGCGCTGTCCGAAGATGTTGGGCAACATGTCTTTGAGATTGACGTCCATCTCTTCGACGCCCTGGTTGGAGATAATCTCGAACGACGGAAAATTGCGCTCGCGAGTTTCGATTTCGACGGTGCGGTCGTCGAGTTTGCCTTCGCGCAGTTGCTGGCGCAATTTCTCGCGCGTGCGGCTGGAGGATTCGCTCAGGCTGGTGCTGGCGTCGATTACCACGCCGCCTGAATTGGAGTCCGCTGGACGGGGCGGCGTAGTCGGTGGCAGAAGAATGTCGAGTAGGCGCTCCTCGGCGTTGAGTTCCGCTTTATCCGCGACGTCTTCCAGTTTTTCTTCGCGGATCATCTCGATCGCGATCTCCACCAGGTCACGAATCATAGACTCGACATCGCGGCCTACGTAGCCGACTTCGGTGAACTTCGAAGCCTCCACCTTGAGAAACGGTGAATTGGCCAACTTGGCGAGGCGGCGGGCGATTTCGGTTTTGCCGACGCCGGTGGGGCCGATCATGATGATGTTCTTCGGGATGACCTCTTCGGCCATTTCGGGGCCGAGCTTCTGCCGGCGCATGCGGTTGCGCAGGGCGATGGCGACAGCGCGCTTGGCGTCTTTTTGGCCGACAACGTACTTGTCGAGTTCGGTGACGATTTCGCGCGGCGTCAGTTCGTCGAGCGTGACTTGTTCTTCTTCGGCGGTTCCGGGTAAGTAGATAGCCATAAAAAATCAGGTGCCAGGTCTCAGGTGCCAGGTGTCAGGCTTTGATTTTCCTGAGACCTGATACCTGACACCTGAGACCTTGCCTCACAATTCTTCAATCGTAACCTTGTCATTGGTATAGATGCACATCCGGCCCGCAATCTTCATCGCTTCTTCAGCAATTTCTCGCGGCGAAAGCTGGGTGTGATCGGAGAGCGCCTGCGCTGCCGCCTGCGCAAACGGGCCGCCGGAGCCGATCGCGGCAATGCCGGTGTCGGGCTCGATCACGTCTCCCTGGCCACTCAGCAGGAAGGTTGTTTCCTTGTCGGTGACAATGAGCAGGGCTTCGAGATGGCGCAGGAATTTATCGGTGCGCCAGTCTTTTGCCAACTCAACCGCAGCGCGCCCCAGGTTGCCATGATACTGCTCCAGTTTGGCCTCGAAGCGGCTGAAGAGCGTGAAAGCGTCGGCGGTCGAGCCGGCAAATCCGGCCAAGATCTTGTCCTGATAAAGCCGGCGAATTTTCTTCGCCCCGTGCTTGATGATGGATTCGCCGAGCGTCACCTGCCCGTCCCCGGCCATGACGACATGATTGTCGCGGCGCACGCAGAGGACAGTGGTGGAGCGGATGAGGCGAGTCCTTGAATCGGCGGCCCGTTCCGGGCCGGATGCTACTGGTCTGCTTTTTCTCATGAGCGCAATTTTCAATTATACAGTCGTTCAAGATGAAGGCACGGCTGCCACGTGCGGGGCGAGGTTCACAAAATGAAACGGCATATCGAAGGGATATTGTGGGCGGTTTCGTTCCTGGCGCTGATTGTGGCCTCGATGACAACTAACCGAGCGTACTTGGTTGTTATCGCTATCGTCTGGTTGCTATCCACTGTCATCGTGATTCCGCTCCACTTCGTCAGGGCTTGGCGGCGTTGGCCTAAAACACCCAACAAGCGGCAGTATGCTGTATGGGTTGGTTTTGAGACATTCGCGACGATCATGTTGATCGCCCTCTTTCTCTGCTCCGTCTCTTCGCGCTGAGCGCTATACACTGCCCGCCCCACAGGAACGAAAAACCGGCGACTTGTGCGATTCGCGCGTTAGAGTATTTGCGTATCGAGCATCGCGATGAACTGAATTCCCGGTACGATTTTCCCGACAAGATTTTTGTCGTTCGTCAAGAAGAGATCCGTGCCAGCCTGAGCCGCACTCGCCAGATGAATAGCGTCCGCAGGCGTGGTGCCGAGCGCGCCGCGAATTCGCGCGTAGTGTTCTGCCGTTTCGACGGTGAAGGGTACGATTTCCGCAACCACACTTCGCAACAGAGCGCGAAACTGATCTGCCAGTTCTGCACGTCCTTTGCGGTAGGTTCCTGCGAGCACCTCTCCAAAGGTGAAGGCGCCGGTGATGAGGCGATCCTGACGCTGCTTCATCCGCGAATGAATCGCATCAACTTGCTTTGCATACTGCGGATGATCCTCAAGCCAATAAATGAACAGCATGCTATCCCAATACACGCGACTCATTTGCGCTCCTCAGCTGCGTAAAACTTGCTCCGCTCAGCTTGGAGATAGGCCTCGCCTCCTCCCAGTTCGGCGAAAACGTCCTTCAGGGCCCCGCGCAAACGAGTCCAAGCATCAACACTGGGCTCAGCTGGAGGTTCTGGATCGACAAATTCGTAAGTAAACACCGTTGTCGTGCTCAAACCAGACTTGGGCCCGGTCTCATCGACCAACCTCAGGCCATTGGCTCTCCGGAACTCTTTCGTCTTAAGGGCGCTGCAAACAGCAGGTATGCTCCGATACAGTCTCAGTTCACGAACTACGTCCCCGACTCGAATAGAAAACCTTCCTTGACCCCCCTGCCGTGCCGGTACGACAAACGCCTTTGCACTGTACTCGCGGATGTCATCGGCCCCAATTTTCTTCGCTTGCTCATTCACGGTGCTCATTTAGCTTCCTCCCCAGTACAATGCAGACTAAACATTCATAGCATTCTTGTCAATATGCATTATAGCATGAGTATAATAGAGTGTGTTAACCTACTGTAAACAAATGGATAACTCGAAAAATATTTTCGCATGACTTGCTGAATTGTGATCGCCGCACACAATATCGTCGCGCCCACACCCTTCCTGTAAAATCCAATCATTCGCACCGTGGGAGCCATTCTCTTTTGTCGTTCTTGGACGAACTAAACCCGCAACAACGCGAAGCGGTTGAGACCACCGAGGGTCCGGTGCTCATCCTAGCCGGGGCAGGGAGCGGGAAGACTCGCGTCATTACGTTTCGCATCGCCTATCTGATCGAGAAGATGGGCGTGATGCCGGAATCGATTCTTGCGGTAACTTTCACTAACAAGGCCTCGTCGGAAATGGCCGAGCGCGTCGAAAAGCTGGTCGGCGGGCTTAGCATTGCCAAGCCGGTGATTTCTACGTTTCACTCGTTTTGCGTGCGCGTGCTGCGGCGAGACATTGAGGCTTTGCGGGTCAATTTCGGCGGGGAGACAACCGGCTCACTGGACTCCATCAAGGATGAGATTCTGCGACTTGAGCAGGCAATCGCGGAACGCCAGCACACAATCGGGGAACTCATTGCAGATCAGAGTCCTGGCCCGGTCACACGCGACGTCAGCGAACTCCGAGAGGAGCTAGCCCGGTCGGAAAAAGAGTTGGGGAGCATAAGCAGGGAGGCCGCTTCCCTCCGAAGAAAAATCGAAGAGGTCGAACGTGAATTCGAAATTGACGGCTGCCGTGTTCTGGGCGTTTTGTTCCATCAAGATGGCCAGACAGAGTGTTTCGATGTGACAGGCAGGCAGGTTCCCGAGCATTACCGTTCACGGGGGCCCGATTGTGAGAAGTGTGGCAAGCGGATAGACAGCAGGAAATGGACCTTTGTATTTCGTTCGGACGATGGCTCGGTTAAACAGTATGGAAGCGACTGCATAGAGAAGGTGTTCCACATTCCTGCGTCCCGCTTGGAGGCAAATGCGCAGAATGTCAGGCGCCTATCGAAGAAGTACTCGGACTGTGAAGACAAAACCGGCCCTATAAGAAGCAAGTGCGGTTCGCTTAGGGAGGCGCTACATCGGAGTGAAACAAGCGCACAGCTGCAACAGCTAATTGAGTGCCAGGAAAGAGATAGAAGACGCGCAGACGAGTTGCGGGAGAGCCTCAAGCGTTCACCGATTCAGCCGAGACGAATCGGCCTGACGAAAAATTTCGTCATCTATGACGAGAGCGATCAGCAGCAGGTGGTGAAGGGCGTCATGCGGCGGCTGGGGCTGGACGACAAGCAACTTACGCCGCGCAACGTCCTTTCGCGGATTTCCTGGGCGAAGAATCATATGCTCGATCCGCAGGAAATTTATCTGCAATCGGCGGATCCGAAGACCGAGAAAATTGCACACATATTCGAGGAGTATCGCAAGGAACTGCTGAAGGCCAACGCGATGGACTTCGACGATTTGTTGCTCGAAGCCATGCGGCTGCTCAAGTCGGTGGCAGCGGTGCGCGAATACTACAACCGTCGATTCCGGTATTTGTTGGTGGATGAATATCAGGATACGAACCGTCCGCAGTACGAATTGATGCGGTTGCTGGCGGGCGATGGGCACAACGTCTGCGCGGTGGGCGATGAAGATCAGTCGATCTATTCCTGGCGCGGAGCTGATATTCGCAACATTCTGGAATTTGAGCGCGACTTTCCGGAAGCGAAGATTGTGCGCCTGGAGCAGAACTATCGCTCGACGCAGAACATTCTGGAGGCGGCGTCGGTCGTGGTTGCGAACAACGTCCGGCGCAAGGGAAAAAATCTTTGGACGTCGCGGCAGGGCGGGGCGAAGATCGGCTACTACGAGGCTCCGGATGGCGAGAACGAGGCGCTGTTTGCGGCCGATACGATCAATCGCTACGTGCGGCAGGCGGGCGAAAGCGGCGAGACGGCCCGCGCGGCCGTGCTCTATCGCACCAATTCGCAATCACGGCTGTTTGAAGAGGCGATGCGCCGCTACCAGTTGAAGTATCACGTGGTGGGCGGTTTTTCGTTTTACGAACGCGCTGAGATCAAGGATCTGATTTCGTATTTGAAGGTGATTCAGAACCCCGATGATTCCGTTTCGCTGCTGCGCGTGATCAATACTCCGGTGCGCGGGATCGGCAAGACGACGATCGAGATGATCGAGCGGCTTGCGCTGGAGACGGGATTGTCGATGTGGGGCGCGGTGGGCGAGGCGATCACCCGGCAGTTGTTGCCGGCGCGGGCTTTAGCGGCGTTGAACAGCTTCCGGGAACTGATCGAGGATGGCCGCGCCATGCTGGCGGGAACGTTTGTGGAGCGTGTGGGGGAGGCGGCTGGTTTGGCGTCCGACGAGAGCGCTGCCGAGCTGCGCTCGGCTGGACGGCCGGTGGCGGCCGTCCCTACGCAAGATCAGGAGAGCGACACCGATTTCGATCCCGGCAACTTCAGTTTTGATTTTGCTGCTCACGATTCGGCGGAGACCCAAGCGACGACCGACGCGACGACTGAGGAGGCCGCTCCCTCCATCGACGAGGCGGACGCCGGGGCGGTCTCGGAGGCGGTCGAGGGCTTTCGCGCTCCGGGGGCGGCCGCGAATACGGCTGAGTTACTCAAATTTCTGATCGATCGCACTGGATACATCAAGCAACTGGAAGAGGAAGACACGCCGGAAGCTTACTCGCGCATCGAGAACCTGCGCGAACTGGTGAATGCGGCGATGGATTCGCGCGATCGCGGGGAGACGCTGGATGAGTTTCTCGATCATGCCGCGTTGGTGAGCGATGCCGACCAGTACGACGAGCACGCGCAAATCACGCTGATGACGCTGCACGCGGCCAAGGGACTGGAGTTTCCGCTGGTGGTGCTGGCCGGAATGGAGGAAGGTCTGTTTCCGCATTCGCGCACCATGCTCGAGCCTGATGCGATCGAAGAAGAACGGCGGCTTTGCTATGTCGGGATGACGCGCGCCATGGACACGTTGATTCTGTCGCGCGCCGTCTATCGGAGGCGTTATGGCACGGACCTGCCCGAGGCGAGCGTGCCCTCGCGATTTTTGGAAGAGGTTCCTGCGCAGCTCGTCGAAGAATTGGGCGGATCGCGGAGACGGGGAAGTCCTGCTGCTTCGACGGTTGCTGGTTTTTCTTCCGCCGCTGGCTTTTCGCGGGCGGGGGCGCCCGCGCCACACGGGCAGAGTCCGCACTACTCTTACGAAGACGAAGACCAGAGCGCTGCCTGGAATCCGGCGCGGGTCAAGCCGAAAGCGGTACCGTCGCTGCAGAGCTATAACTCGATCGATAACATTGCCGAGTTTTTCGCCTCCCGCGGCAAGAAATTCAATGTTCCGAAAATGCGCGCGGAAGAGCCTACGGGCAGACGCGGCTTCCGTCCCGGGCAGAAGGTCAAGCACCCAAAATATGGGGAAGGAACGGTGTATCAGCGCGAAGGAGATGGGGAAGACGCCAAGATTACGGTACAATTTCCTCGCTTCGGTTTGAAGAAGTTGGTGGAGCGGTACGCGCAGTTGGAGAAGGCCTAGAGTTGCAAACTCTGAGCTGTAAACTCCAAGTTTTGAGCCACGACAGCACGAATTTCAGAGAGGATTTGAAACGCACTGATGGCAAATACAAAGAAGTTAAGCAAAGAGGAACGCAAGAAAGTCAAACGAGCATCCCGCAAGAAAGTCAAAGCGGAAAAGCCGAAGAAGCCCCGCGACTACGCCCGCGGATCAAAGAAGCGCAAGGTGAAAAAGCTGGCGCGCGGTCAGGCGAAACGGTAAGACGAAGCCATTAGCCTGCTGAAAGCTCGGCGGGCATGGACGCACGCCCATGCCCGACTTCAGTTGTGAGGAGACAGCCAACTCTTGCCGCAATCACCCCCAGAGCCAGCCGTCGCCGTCGGCGTTATTCGTACTTCCAACAGTCAAGCCTTCTGTTGTAAGTCGATCGACAAACTGATCTCGGAGTCGGAGAACCCGGAGCACCGGCTGAGTAAGACGCTGGGGCCGTGGTCGCTGACGGCGCTCGGCATCGGCGCGATCATCGGATCGGGAATTTTCGTGCTCACGGGCACCGCCGCGGCGGGAGAATATTTCCAAGCGCCTTCGATCTTGCACGCGCAGGCGCTTGACCTGATTGTAAACTTCCTGCGCACCGGCAGCACTGCCGGAGCGCTCATGCACGGCCGTCCGCCGGCTGGGCCATCGATTGCAATTTCGTTTTTTCTGGTAGCAGTCGCGTGCAGCTTTGCCGGATTGTGCTACGCCGAACTCGCTTCGATGATTCCGATTGCCGGCAGCGCTTACACCTACTCGTACGCGACGCTCGGCGAAATTTTTGCCTGGGTCATCGGCTGGGACCTGATTCTAGAATACGTGGTTAGCAACGTAGCCGTGGCGGTGGGTTTCGCCGGTTATACCAAAGCGCAATTCGCGGCGTTTGGCATCAACCTACCCGACAAATGGGCGAGTCCGGTTTGGGCCTCGGGACAATGGACGGGCGCGTACTTCAATCTCCCCGGCTTCCTGATCGTATTCATTCTCACGCTGCTGCTGGTGCGCGGCGTAAAGGAATCAGCCGAGACCAATAACATCATGGTTGCGATCAAAATCGGCGCGATTCTGACTTTCCTCGTGGTGGGGGGAATGCTGGTGAAGCCCGCCAACTGGACGCCTTTCGCGCCCTCTGGCTTTGCCGGAATTGTGACGGGTGGCGCGATCGTTTTCTTCACCTACATCGGGTTCGATTCCGTTTCAACCGCCGCCGAAGAATCGCGCAATCCGCAAAAAGACTTGCCATTCGGCATCATCATGTCGTTGATTGTTTGCACTCTGTTGTATGTTGGCGTCGCCTTGGTGCTGCTCGGAATGATGAAGTACACGACCTTCGTCTCGGGAGAAGCCGCCGAAGCGCCCGTCGCCTACGCGATGAAATATCTGGGAGTGCACCCGCTGTTCCGGTCAGTGATCGTGATCGGAGCCCTGACGGGGATGATTTCCTCGTTGCTCGTCTTTCAGTATGGTCAGGCGCGGATCTGGTACGCCATGTCGCGCGATGGCCTCTTGCCGAAATTATTTTCCGCCGTGCATCCGAAATATAAGACGCCGTACTGGTCGACTTGGATCGCCTGTTTTGCGGTGGGAATTCCCGCCGGGCTCGTGGACATTGGCGACGCCGCCGACCTGGCCAACATCGGAACGCTGTTTGCCTTCGTGCTGGTCTCGCTGGGAGTCATTCTGTTGCGCCGCAATCAGCCCGATCGCAAGCGCGCGTTCCGCGTGCCTTTTGTGCCGTGGTTCCCGCTGATCTCGGTCGTTCTGTGCGCCGGCTTAATGTTAGGTCTGACGCTGATTACCTGGCTGCGCTTCGTGATCTGGCTGGCGCTCGGGCTGGTGATTTACATCTTCTATAGCCGACATCATAGCGAGTTCTGCAAGAAGGATCGGGCCATCGGGTGATCGGGTGATCGGGCCATCGGGCCATCTGTTTCTGATTCTCACTTTAGATCACCCGATGACCCGATCGTCAGATCACCCGATTGCTTTAAAATCTCCACATGCCTTCGGAGCCCTCCAGCTCTATCCTCTCGCTGCCGAAGGCCGAACTGCATCTCCATCTCGAGGGATCGATCGAGCCGCCCACGCTGCTCGAACTGCGTCAGCGTCATGGGATGGATGGCGCCTCTCCAGCCGAAGTGGAGCAACTCTACAACTACGCCGACTTCAAGGGCTTTCTCGCAGCTTTCAAGGATGTCACTGGACACCTGCGCGCGCCGGAAGATTACGAGCTGATTACCTACCGGTTGATGGAGCGGCTGAAAGCGCAGAACATTCTGCATGCCGAGGTGATTGCTTCCGTCGGCGTCTGCCTGTGGCGCAAGCAGGATTTCGCCGCGATCTTCGAAGGGATGGAACGCGGCCGCCAGCGCGGCGAGAATGATTTCGGCCTATCGCTGCTTTGGATCTTCGATGCCATAAGGCAGTTCGGCGCCGAAAAGGCGCAGAGCGTGCTCGATCTCGCGATACAATTTCGCGATCGCAACGTGGTGGCGTTCGGCATTGGCGGCGATGAGCGTGCCGGCCCACCGGAGTGGTTCGCCGAGGTTTATGCGCGCGCCGCGGAACACGGCCTCCATCTGACCGCGCACGCCGGTGAAAGCGCCGGGCCAGAGTCGATATGGGGCGCGCTGAATCTGAAGGCGGAACGCATCGGCCACGGCCTGACTGCGGGACAAGATCCAGAATTGATTGAAGAGTTGGCCGAACGCCAGGTTCCGATCGAAATCTGCGTGACCAGCAATCTGCGCACGGGATGCTGTGCCGAACTCGCGCAACATCCAATGCGCCGCTACTTCGACGCGGGACTGATGCTGACCGTCAACAGCGACGATCCCGCCATGTTTCGCACCTCGCTGGCGGCGGAGTACGCACTCGTCCAGGAGACGTTCGGCTTCAGCGACGAACATCTGAGGGAGTTGGCGCGGAACTCCTTCGAGGCATCGTTTCTGCCGCCCGAGAAGAAAATCGCGTTCTTGAATCTGCTGGACGCCGCGACCTCGCGGGCGTAGGACGGCACGGCGTCTCAGCGAACAACGAGCAACGATTCTGCATCACACAGACTCGTGGCAGCCGTCACGCTGTAGATGGCTGTGTGCGCGCCTATAATGTCTCCCTATGAAACTCGAAGAGAAAATTGCCGAACTGAAGAAGCGAGACCAGATGGCGCTGGAAGGCGGCGGCGCGCAACGGCGCGAGCGCCAGCACAAAGAGGGCAAGATGTCGGCTCGCGAGCGCGTGGAATTTCTGCTCGACGAGGGCACCTTCGAAGAGACCGACAAGCTGGTTACGCATCGCTGCCACAACTTCGGCATGGAGCAGCAGAAATACTACGGCGACGGTTTTATCACCGGCTACGGACGCGTCGAAGGCCGTCTGGTTTACGTGTTCGCGCAGGATTTCACCGTGTTCGGCGGGTCGCTCTCCGAGGCCAACGCCTTGAAGATCGTCAAGATCATGGATCTGGCGGCCAAGATGGGCGCGCCAGTCATCGGCTTGAATGATTCGGGCGGAGCGCGCATTCAGGAAGGCGTGATGTCACTGGCCGGATACGCCGAAATCTTTTTGCGCAACACGCTTTATAGCGGCGTCGTGCCGCAGATTTCTGCCATCATGGGCCCGTGCGCCGGTGGCGCCGTTTACTCGCCGGCGATCACCGATTTTATTCTGATGGTCGACCAGACTTCTTACATGTTTATTACTGGGCCTGATGTGATCAAAACCGTCACGCATGAAGAAGTGACGAAAGACCAGCTTGGCGGAGCTCACACCCACAACGAGACTTCAGGCGTCGCTCATTTCATGTGCCGCGACGATGCAGAGTGTCTGTCGATGGTCCGCGAGCTTTTGAGTTTCATTCCTTCTAACAATCTGGAAGACCCTCCTCGCAAGGCTTGCACGGATCCGATCGATCGGCTGGATACCAAGCTGGACACGATCATTCCCGATCAATCGAACATGCCGTATGACATGAAAGACGTGATTCACACCGTGGTCGACGACTCCTACTTTTTTGAGATTCACGAGCATTATGCGAAGAACATCGTCGTGGGATTTGCGCGCTTCAACGGGAAGCCGGTTGGAATCGTGGCCAATCAACCTGCGATGCTCGCCGGAACGCTTGATATCAACGCGTCGGTGAAAGGCGCGCGCTTCGTGCGCTTCTGCGACTGCTTCAATATTCCTTTAGTGACGTTTGAAGATGTGCCTGGATTTCTACCTGGCACGCAGCAGGAATACGGCGGAATCATCCGCCATGGCGCAAAGTTGCTGTTTGCTTTTGCGGAAGCGACCGTGCCGAAAGTGACCGTCATTACTCGCAAGGCTTACGGCGGAGCTTATTGCGTCATGGCCTCAAAGCACATTCGCACCGATGTGAATTACGCTTGGCCGAGTGCCGAAATCGCGGTGATGGGGCCGGAAGGCGCGGTTGATATCGTCTACAAGCGCGAGTTGGACAGCGCTGGAGATCGCGAAGCGGTTCGCCAAAAAAAGATAGAAGAATTCCGCGAAACTCTGGCCAATCCGTACGTAGCGGCGGATCGCGGATTTGTCGATGCTGTGATTCAGCCGCGCGAGACTCGCAAGAAGCTCATTCAGGCGCTGGAGATGCTGGAGACTAAGCGAGATAAGAATCCGAGTAAGAAGCATGGGAATATTCCGCTGTAGGTAGTTGTCAGCTGTCCGCTCTCGGCCGTCAGTAGAAGCGAATCCCATCAATGGGCCGACTCGGGAATCTGTGGCGATTCAGGTACTGCGGCGCCGTCGGCTCTGGGATCGGATGCGCCATAGTTTACGTTGGTCGCGCTATCGTGCAGTACCGCCTGCCCTCGTCCCATCGTGGTCGAATACTCTTTACGAACATCCAGAAGATGTCCCATTTTTGTGAGCTGCTCGATTGAGTCGGGCGTGACGCGGGATTCGATTACGATATTGCAGCCGAGTTTGGTGTTGACGGTGAAGCGTGGTTCTTCCATCGCGGCTTGGATATTCATCTTGTAGTCCACAACGTTCGACACAAATTGGGCGTGCGCGAGAGGTTGATTCATCCCACCCATAATGCCGAAACCGATGTGCAAGTCCCCGCGCTCCATGAAGGCGGGAATGATGGTATGAAAGGGGCGCTTATGTCCAGCCAAGGCGTCGGGAGATGCGGGGTCGAGCGAAAACAGCCCGCCGCGATTCTGAAGCACGAAGCCCATGCCATCTACGGTGATGGCGGAGCCAAAAGCGGAATAATTGCTCTGGATGAAGGAGAGAATATTTCCGTCACGATCGACCACCGATAAATAGGTTGTGTCACTGGCTGACAGAGCACCGAGAGCTACGGCGCAGTTGGCTTTGCCGGGATCGATCAGGCCGGCGCGCTTGGCGGCGTACTCCTTGGAGAGCAATTGCTTCACCGGAATCTTCCCGAACTTGGGATCGCCGTCGTAGGCCTTGACATCGGCATAAGCGAGCTTCATGGCTTCGATGCGGGTGTGCAACTCAACTACGCTGTGCGGTCCGCCGGGAGCGGGTGGGAATTGCTCCATGATATTGAGCATTTCGAGGGCAGCCATACCGTCGCCGTTCGGGGGGATTTCATAAACAGTCCAATCGCGGTAGTGCGTTGAGATGGGCTCGACCCATTCCGCGGAATACCGAGAAAGATCGTCGGCAGTCATCGTGCCGCCAGCCGCCGCCGAAGTTTTCAGGATAGCCTGCGCGATCGCTCCTTGGTAGAAAGCTGATTCGCCCTCGTTCGCGATGAGGATGAGTGCGTGGGCTATATCGGGATTGCGAAAAATCTGACCGGTGGCGGGGACTTTGCCGCCGGGCAGAAAGACACGGTGACTCTCCGGATTCTTCATCAAAGCAGGCAGAGATCCCTGCCAGTAGTCGTGAATCATCTCAGGAACGGGATACCCGTGGTCGGCAAAGAAGATGGCGGGCTGAAAGAGATCGCGCCAAGGCAGCTTGCCGAACCGGTCGTGGAGCTTGGTCCAACCATCGACAACCCCGGGCACGGTTACGGAATCGATGCCGGATTGAGGCATGTCCGTGACGTGCTCGTTTTTGAGATGTTCCAGGGTCAGGGCCTTCGGAGCCCATCCACTGGCGTTCAAAGCATAGAGCTTGCCGGTTTTGGAATCCCAATAGATGGCAAAGAGGTCGCCGCCGATCCCGTTCATCATGGGTTCGGCTACTCCTAGCACAGCATTGGCGGCGATGCCGGCGTCGATCGCGGAACCACCCTGCTCCAAAATCCGTGCTCCGGCCTGCGAGGCCTGAACGTAGCTCGTTCCGACGATGCCATACTTCGTGATAACGACGGAACGACCGTAAGAGCGGTCCTGTGCTGACAGGCAGGAGGCGGCGGCCGTGAATGCGATGAAGGTAACGACGATCCTGAGCGAAGGCATTCGCTTGTCCCTCCGATTTCGGCGGACGTATCTGAAAAAGAGAAAAGTTCTGGGGCAGAGTATCACAGGAGAGAACGGACGCTTGCGGGTGAGGTGATGCTGACTTCGTTTGAGCTGGCCGAGCTTTGCTCGGCTGGGGCCGACGAATACGTCCGCCCCCACGCGACCTTGGGCGGTGGGGACGCCCGTCGCTCCACAAACCTTGCGCACAAATAGAGAGTCCCGAGGTGATGTTGGGCTCATTCCTCTCGGCCAGTAGCTCGCGTTTAGACCCTTGCTGACCTTTTCCTGTAACTCCCTTGCGGGTTCATTACAAGCCGATCTTTGCTCGGGCTCCGGGCTCACCGCCAACCGGATAAATCAGTCCAACGCCTCGGGACTCTATCCTGCCTTTAACAGAGGCTCCTGTTCTCCTCGACCAGCGCTTAGCTATAGACCCTTGCTTGCCCTCCCAAACCCACCTCGCGGTTGTCTGAGTGACTTCGCTTGAGCCCCGGACGCTGCACCAACCGGAAAAACTTCAGAACGTGTCAAAGAACGATTATGGTTTTAACACTTCTGTTTTTTACGTCAATGAAAAACATGCGTCTGTAACTTCTTATTCCTCAATCGAGTGCAGGTCGTGCACAGGCGGGTGACTCGGAAATTGTGCAATCGACCGCAGCGGACTGCGGGATCTCCAGTATCCATGCGGTTTTTCCGGGTTTCGGGACGCCGAATGCGCGACTTCAATCCTTCCTCACATCCGATTGTGATTGTGCAAATCGCCGGTTCACCTGCATGAATCCTGTGTTTCCTACACTCTCGTCGCGGTTCTCACGCCGCCACTTACGTCCTCCAAACGCTTCTTCTACAATCCACTTGTGAACGGCACCGGTGGCGGGAGGCTTTGCTCGTGATGCGGAAGCGGTATTTGGCAGCGGCGGCGTGGTTTCTGATCGGGCTCTGTTTTTGCCTGGCACCGGTCTCCCAGGCGCAGGCCTCTCGCGCGCAAACGGCGGAGGAGAACGCGGCGAAGTATATGGAATCGGTGGGCCACCAGCCGGGATTGCTGCTCGCATTTTTGCAGCAGATGCCGAAGGGCGGCGATTTGCATGTCCACCTGAGCGGCGCGGTTTATGCGGAGAGCATGATCGACTGGGCGTCAGAGAACGCCCTGTGCGTCGACCGCAGCACGTCAAAGCTGGTTCACGCCGCGTGCGATTCTTGTGAGCCCTACAGGGTCAAACCCTCAGTGCGCTGCGCTTATCAGGATCATGTTCTCTACGACCAGTTGGTGGATGCCTGGTCGATGCGCAATTGGCATCCGGCGGAGGAATCGGGACACGACCATTTCTTTGCCACGTTCGAGAAGTTTGGGGCGGCGTTGGACAATCATACCGGCGATGCGCTGGCGGAAGTGGCTTCGCGTGCGGCAGCCGATCACGTGCAATATGTCGAGACGATGAACACGACCGACGGGGAACTGCCCGACGAGTTGCAAGTCAAGTATCTTCCCAAGAAGGTTGGATGGGATGCTGAATCGGAGTTGAAGTCCGACGACGATTTCCGCAGACTCCGGGAGAAACTCGTGCCGGGAATGGCGGAGATTGTGGCGGCGGTGCGGAAGCAAGTCGACTCCGACGAAACCCGCGAGCGGGAGGTGATGCACTGTGGGACGGTGCAGGCTGCTGCGGGATGCGGGGTGACAATTCGTTACCTATACCAGGTGGGGCGAGGCAGGCCGATCGAGCAGGTGTTTGCGCAGATTTTGTTGGGCTTTGAGCTGACGAAAGCCGATCCGCGCTTTGTTGGATTCAACCTGGTGATGCCCGAAGATTATTACGTGCCCATGCACGATTTTGATCTGCATATGCGGATGATCGAGGCCTTGCGCAAGCTTTATCCGGCGACGCACGTATCGTTGCACGCCGGCGAACTCACGATGGGGCTGGTTCCGCCGGAGGGGTTGCGCTTCCACATTCGCGAATCGATTGAGCGCGCTGGGGCGGAACGAATTGGGCATGGAGTTGACATCATGAACGAGAGCGACCCGATCGGACTGCTGCGCGAAATGGCTGCTAAGAATGTACTGGTTGAAATTTGCCTGACTTCGAATGATGTGATTCTGGCGGTGAGCGGAGAACGGCATCCGCTGCCGGTATACATGAAATATGGAGTGCCGGTGGCGCTCGCGACGGACGATGAAGGCGTTTCGCGCAGCGATATGACGCACGAATATCTGCGGGCGGTCGAGACTTATGGCTTGGCCTATGGCGAATTGAAGCGCATGGCGCGCGCGAGCCTGGAACACAGCTTTATTCCCGGCGCTAGTCTTTGGAAAGATGGGGGGAGCGATAGCCGCGGGTTGCGGCGGGCCGCTGCGTGCGCGGAGGATGAGGCGTCCGGCGATCGCCTGTCGGGAAAATGTGAGAAGTGGATTGGGGCTAGTGAGCGCGCTCGCGTGCAGTGGCAGTTGGAGCGGGCGTTCGCTGAGTTTGAAAAGAAGTTCTAGGGCGCTGCCTCAATTCGCTTGGCGGGCGGACGAATGCGGCCGCCCCTACATGATTTCCTATGAATGCAGACTTGTTTACGCGGGCCGAATCCGCCGCCGCATTTCTACTTTCGCAGACCAAGCTCCGTCCGCAGATCGGACTCGTCCTGGGCTCTGGCCTGGGATCGTTTGCCGACGATCTTGCCGATGCCGTTCGCATTCCGTATGCGCACATTCCCACGTTTCCGCGCTCGACGGCGGTCGGTCATGCCGGACAACTCGTGATCGGAAAGCTGGCTGGCGCTGTCGGCGATATTCCCATAGCCGTGATGCAGGGCAGAGTGCATCTCTATGAAGGATATTCGGCGGCAGAAGTTGCGTTTCCGGCACGAGTGCTGGGGCGCGCCGGTATACGCGATTTGATTCTTACCAATGCTGCCGGTGGCATTAACGTTGAATACGGGCAAGGTGCGCTCGTCATTCTTCGCGATCACATCAATCTGCAAGGGCAGAACCCGCTGACGGGCGCAAATGACGATCGCTTTGGACCGCGCTTTCCCGACATGACTTATACCTACACCAAGCGTTATCGCGAGATCGCGCTCGAGGAAATGAACAAGCTGTCGATTCCTCCGCGCGAGGGAGTGTATGCGGCGCTGGCCGGGCCGAGTTACGAAACTCCAGCGGAGATTCGGTACCTGCGCACGATTGGCGCCGATCTGGTGGGTATGTCTACGGTTCCGGAAGCAATAGCGGCACGGCATATGGGGATGAACGTCCTGGCGATTTCATGCGTGACCAATATGGCCGCCGGAATTCTCGATCGGGCGCTCGTCCACGAAGAAGTGCTGGAAGTGGGAAGGCTAGTCATGGGACAGCTCATCGCGCTGCTGCAGGCAGTGTTGCCGCGAATCGCGGTAGATTTGCAGACTCGCAGCTGAGATTTGCTGCCTAGTGAAGAGAGACTCAGCAAGACGCGTCTCTACTCGTCTGCATCAGAACCGCCGAACCCAAAGAATGCTTTGGGCGTCTATAATTTTGCCGTCAATAAATTTGCGGTTAATATCTATCGTAATTCGATTTTTTTCGTCAAGAATCAAGCGGCAGCTGAACCGAGGAGAAGCAGCAATGTCCCATGTGATTCCCGAAAAATACGCCGATCTTTTCCAGAAGCGAGCTTTCGCCAGCCTTGGCACCCTCATGCCCGACGGACGACCGCAGGTGACTCCGGTGTGGTGCGACTTGGACGGCGAACACGTAATTTTCAACTCGGCGCGCGGACGCCAGAAAGATCGCAACGTGCGCCGCGATCCGCGGGTGGCGCTGGCGGTCATCGATCCCGACAATCCCTATCGCTATCTGGAAATCCGCGGCACGGTGGTGGAGATTACCGAAGACGGCGCCGATGAACACATCGACAAGATGGCGAAAAAGTATCTTGGCGTCGACAAGTATCCGTATGCCAAGCCGGGAGAAGTGCGCGTGATCTACAAGATCCGCATCGAGCACACGACGGTAATGGGCTGAAGGTTCAGTCTGGCGCGGGCGCCCCGCCCGCGTCCGGCCCAAAGACCTTCCGGGAACACTGAGTCGAAATATCAGCAATGGCTCGCGGACCGGAGTGTCCGGGCCGCACAAACTCTAACTGTTTCTCCGATAACCTTTCTTCAGCAAACGAGTCCAACCCTCAGTGGGAACTTCGCGGGGTCTATTTTCGTACTAAGAACGAGAGTTAAGGGCTTTTCGTCATCATTTGTCTGAAGGAGGCGTTTGTGGAAGTTGGGAAAAATGGCGGGGATAATTTGCACGCGATCGGTGCCGAGGGCAACAGTATTCCGGCGCAGCAGGTGGTGAAGGCGGCGCATGAGGAACTCCTCCAACTCATGCGGCAGCGCGCCGAGATCATGAAGCGCATTGGCACGGTGAAGCAGACGATTGCCGGATTGGCAAATCTTTTCGGCGACCAGGTGCTCGGTGATGACTTGCTGGAACTGATTGACCGCAAGCCCACTGGCCGTCAGCCCGGCTTCACCAAGGCGTGCCGCCGGGTGCTGATGGAAGTGAGGCGTCCGCTGGGAGCGCGTGAAGTCTGCGCCGAACTGGAACGCCATGCTCCGGCAATTCTGGCGCGGCACAAGGATCCGCTGGCCTCGGTCACGACGGTTTTGAATCGTCTGGTGGATTACGGAGAGGCCCGCAGCTTGAACAACGAGCGCGGGCGCCGCGTGTGGGAGTGGGTCAGCGACTCCGAGGAGACTGCGGAGGCAATGCCCGCGCGTAAGACGGCGTGAACAAAATCAAATGCAATAGCATAGCTCGACGCTGTCGTGTAATCCCATCCTAACGTCGCAAAAGGCGCGACGTTAGGATGGGGCACCCATCTTCACCTACCGCCCCAAATAAGCCCCTGGGGTAAGCACCCTATGCCGGCAGCAGCCGTCCCTTTTCCAGATGCCGGGTTACGTGCGCATACCCGGCGGCGTGCGGATCATGCGTCACCATCACGATCGTCTTGTGAAAACTTTCATTCAGCCGCTTCAGAATTTCGAGAATGTCGGTGGCGGAAGTACTGTCGAGGTCGCCGGTAGGTTCGTCGGCGAGAATCAGCGAGGGATCGCTGACGATGGCGCGCGCAATGGCCACGCGCTGTTCCTGTCCACCCGATAGCTGCTTGGGAAGATGATGGACACGATCCTCAAGGCCCACAAGTTTGAGCGCGGTCATCACGTGATCGCGGCGCTGCGGGGTTGTCATCTTGGTTAGCAGAAGCGGGAGTTCAACATTCTCAAACGCCGTCAGTACTGGGATCAGATTAAAAGTCTGGAAAACATATCCCACGTGCGTGTTGCGCCAGTGGGCGGACTGGCCATCGTTCAGCCGAAAAACGTTGTCGTTCATCACCAGCAACTCACCGGAAGTGGGGCGGTCGATGGCTGCAATCATGTTCAGCAAAGTCGTCTTACCTGATCCAGAAGGCCCCATCAGCGCCAGAAACTCACCCGCGGCGATGTCGATGGAGACATTATCGAGCGCGGTCACCTGAAAAGCGTCGCGTTTGAAAATCTTGCTCACGCCGCGAGCCTGAACAACTTTGCTGCCCAAGGCCGGTTGCGTCGGTGTCTGCGTGGTTGCACTCATGATTGCCCCTTGATACGAATCTTTTGCCCGTCGTGCAAATCCGCGGGCCCGGTCGTGATTACGCTTTCCCCGCCGACTAGCGAGTCCACCAGATAGCCTCCCGGGCGCTGGCCCTGAACGTGGACATTGCGGCGGAGAGTCTTGCCGTTAAAAGCGAGCAGCACAAACTTTGTTCCGTCTTTGTCGCGCAACGCGGTAGTTGGGACAAAAACGTACGTCTGTTTCGTACCGGCGTTTTTGTCGTCGCTGGCCTTCGCCTTGAACTGCACGGTCGCATTCATTTCCGGACGCAGATAAGAATCCGGTTGCAGAATCTGCACCTTGACTTGAACCGTGGCTTTCTGCCGGTTCGCTTCGGGAGACATTTCGGCGATCTCGCCTTTGTAGGAGCGGTCTTTGAAGGCATCCAGCGTAACGATGCCTTCCTGTTTGGGAGACAGCTTGGCAAAGTCGTCCTGCGCGATATCGAGCTCAACTTGGATATCATTCAGATCCGCCAGCGCCACGACCGATCCGCGTGGGCCGCCCTCCGCGCCGCTGGCAAACTGCGCGGTGACCAGTTCACCTTTTTCCGCGGTGCGTTCCAGAATTGTGCCGCTCACGGGAGCGCGAATCACGGTGGCATCGAGTTGCGACTTGGCGTAAGCCATCTGACCCTCGGCTTGCAGCAGGTCGCCCTTGGCGCGCTCAATTTCTTCCGAGCGCGGGCCGAGTTGCATCAGCTTGAAAGCCCGCTCTAACGAACTCATTCTTTGCTGCGAAGACTCGTATTTGGCGGTAGCGTCATCCAGACTCTGCTTGGAGGCCACTCCCTGCGCAAACAAATCGCGCGTGCGGTCGAGATTAATCTTGTCATTGACGGCAGTCGCCCGCGCCTCTGACAGATTGTGATCCGCCTGCTCAATCTCCTCCGGCCGCGAACCATGCTCATTTTCGAGCAGTCGTGCCTTGGCGCTTGCCACCGCTCCTCGGGCCTGTTCGTACTGGGCGCGGAATTCCTCGTCTTCGAGCCGCACAAGAACTTGGCCTTCCTTTACCTTGTCGCCTTTTTCCACTCCGATCCACGCCACGCGGCCCGTGACCTTCGAATTCACGCTGATTTTGTGATGCGCGACGATGTATCCACTGGCGGAAAGCACGGTGCTGCCCGCCACATCGCTGCCTTCCGCGGTAGCTCGCACGACTTCGACTTCCGGCGTATCCAAAGCAAGGGCGCGGTAAGCCAGCGCGGCAATTCCCAGCAGGATGACCACGGCGATTCCGCTTAGAATGAAGCGACGCGACCATGTGGGCGGTTGACCGCCTCCGTCACGCAGCGAGTGATCGATGCGCAGACTGCTCAGGTCGTCGTGTTTGGTATCCGCAGGTCCGGTTTCAGTAGGCATTAGTGAGTGTGCTTCAAGCTTGAGTGATTCAAAATTGCCTAAACAATTGTACTAATACTATGCGAGGCCAGCCCCTGAAGGGGCATTTGCTTTGGCGTTCCTGCGGCATCGCTAAAGCGATGCCCTGATACGAAACGGCAATTGCCCTGATACGAAACAGCAATTGCGCTGATACGGATCCGCCGACGCTAAGCCCGCAGCGAGGTCAGAATATCCTGTCGCGCCGCATGCCAGGCGGGCGCGAAGCCTCCCAGCAATCCCATGATCAACGCGAACCCAACTGCTGCCAGCGCGACTTCCCATGTCAAGTGCAGGCTGAAGACGGTTTCGCTGAAGGTGAGTTGGTTGCCGATTCCCGTGCTCATGCCGTTGAACGGCAAGATCAAAATAATTCCCACGGCCGCTCCCAGCAGCGAAAGCAGCAACGCCTCGAGCACAAACGAAGTCAGAATGCTGGGGCGCGAGAATCCGATGATGCGGAGGGTTGCGATCTCTTTCGAGCGATAAGCTACGGCGGCATACATCGTATTCATGGCGGCGAAACTGGAACCGATGGCCATGATGACAGCCACAAACGTGCCAATAAACTTGATCGGGCCTCCCGAACTGGTTTGCTTTTCGTAGTACTCGGTTTCAAGCGTGCCCTCGAGTTTCAAGCGTTGATCGTCGCTGACACGGTGTTTGAGCGCGTCCGCTGCGACCGCGTCGGTGGCTCGCAGGTAAGCCGAAGCATAGCCTCCCTGGCGGTCGAAGTCGGCGGCGATCTGGTTGACGTCTCCCCAGATTTCCGAATCGTATGCGGTGCCGCCGGAATCGAAAACGCCCACGACTTTCCACTGTCCCTTGGCGAAATCAAGAGTGTCGCCGACGTTGGCGCCTGAAAAACGATTATGAATGGAATTCCCGACAACCACCTCGCGCTGTCCCGGAGTAAACCAACGCCCCTCAACCAACTTTGCGCCGGGACGGAGCGTGAGCCCGGCGGGCATCAGGCCGCGAACCGACACATTGACTTCGCCAGTGCCATCCTTGCGCGGCAGCACCACTACCACCACCCATTCGCCCGAAGCAATGGGATCGCCTTGCGCGTCCTTGGCAATTCCGGGCAGCGTTTTCAATGTCGGGAAAAGATTGGCGTCGAAACCTCCCGACAACTCGGCCGTCGATCCCTTGCGCATGACCAGCACATTGATGGGATCGCCACTGGTCGTGAAAGCCCGCTGGAGGCCGGCCAGCAGCGCCATCAAAAACACGGCGGTGGTCACGGTAAGCGCGATGCCCAGGGCGGTCATGATGGTTAGGCCCTTGCGCAGTTTCAGATTGCGGATGTTATAGCTGATTGGAATCGCCATGCTTTGTCCCTGCTACTGGGCCACTTCTACCCGAGATAGCGCAGGCCCTCCACAATATCCACCTTGGCCGCGTGATAAGCGGGGATGATGGCGCTCAGCAATCCCACCATGCCCGCGACCACAAGAGCCAGCAGAAAGGTGGTGAAAGTCACATGCATTCCCAGAAAAAAGAATCCCATTCCTGGTGCCTTCGTCATAGCCGTCACCAGTGCGACCGCCAGCAGGCAGCCCAGAACGCCGCCCGTCAAAGCTACGGTGACAGCTTCGCTCACATACAGCCGGAGAATCGTTTGCCGGGTAAAGCCGAGCGTCTTCAGCACCGCGACCTCGCGCGTGCGTTCGCGAATCGACATGGCCATGGTATTCGCGGAAACCAGAAGCGTTGCGAACAATACCGCAAAACAGATACTCAAGATGAACGCCTTCACGTTGCCGAGGCTATTAATAAAGGTGAGCTGAAACGCCTTCTCGCTTTCGGTCTTCGTGGGCTCGGGCGAATTGCGGAACATGTTATCGACAGTGGCTGCAATCTTGGGAACGTCGTCGGGAGAATCGGCCAGGATGTTGAAAGTGCCGGCACGTCCCTTGGCGAAAGCAACTGCTTCCTCGACGTACTTCTGGTTGTAGTAAAGCGTGATGCTGGGTTGGGTCGCGGTGAAAATCCCGCGAATGGTGAGTTCGAGATCCACCGGGAAGATGGTTCCTTTGAGAACGACGCGATCGCCAATCTTCCAGCCATATTTTTTTGCCAGCTCACTGTCGACCACGCAACCCGCTTGATCTCGCTGCCAGGCGGCTAGTTGGTCGTCGGGAATTTTGAAGTCCGTCGCGACTTTGAAAATCTCCGCGGGATCGGTGCCAAACTGCGCGAAGAAGTTCTCGGGCTTGTCGTCGATGTACAAGCCTCCAAACCAGTTGGTGGGCGCGACCGCGACGACGCCGGGAATGGTGCGGATTTTCTCCCGGTAATACACCGGCATGCTCTCGGTCAACGAAACGCGATGGCGGGTAATCAGCCGCTGCGCCACCTGTGCGCTGCCCTTGTCAATGTAGAAACCTCGCCAGATGGTCATCATCAGAGTCAGCAGCAGCAGCGAGAACGCGATGCTCAACACGGTCAGCGTGCTGCGCCGCTTGTTGCGAAACGCGCTTTTGGTCACAAAGCCGGTTAAGGTCATGCGACTCCGGAAAGGCTGCTGGTGGACATTGAGATTGCTAAGGAGATTTCCCGCGAGAGGAAAATCTCGCCCCGTTTATGCTCTTTGTGAGGATAATGCAGCGCTTGGGATATGGACAACTGCGGGTGATCTCCTCGCGGCTCAGAGCTCTGCGACCGCCCTTTGCAGTGTCCGGGCGATTTCCTCGGGATCGGTTTCCGGTGCGAAGAGGATGGGCTTGCCGATGCGCACCTGAATTTTTCCCGGGGCGGCAAACTTTTTTCCCGCCTGCTTGATTTCAAACAAACCGTCGATTCGAATGGGAAGGACCGGGATGCGCAGATTGCTGGCCAGCAAGCCGATTCCTTTGCGGAAGGGACGCAGTTTGCCGTCTTCCGTGTGCCTTCCCTCCGGAAACACAAGGACGCTGTAGCCGCGGTCCACCGCTTCGCCGGCGTAGGCAAAGCTCTTGCGAAAGCCAGATTGCCGCGGCAGCGGAAACAAGTTCAGCAAGGCGACGCCAAGTGTCCACCGCACCCGGTCATAGTTTTGCACGAAGATGCGGTGGAACCACCCGCGGTCTACAGTGGGTGAGCGCAGCGCCTCCAGCGCCTCACCGCCGGTTGCGGTCGCAAGTTTGTGGCGGAAGCGCGCGGGAAGCGCCGCTTGAATGAAACCGACATCGATATCGGAGATGTGGTTGGAGACGACCAGCAGTGGACCGTGCATGCCGCGCAGGTTATCAAGTCCGGTGATGCGTGGCCATCCCAGAAGAAAAACGGCCGGTCGCGCCAGTAGATAGTGGGCCGCCAGCCGCAGCCAGGTCGTCGGCCAGCGCAGCGTCCAGCGTGGATAGTGGAAGCGCGCAGACGGTCGTTGGTCGTTAGTCGTTGGTCGCTCGGAGGGCCTGCCAACGACCAACGACTGTCGACCAACGACTGATCTGCCACCTTGCAGGAGCTTTTCTAGGTCCCCAACCGTGGCAACATTCGCGAACCGGGTTTCGCTCAGGTCGATCTGATAGCGGTCTTCAAGTGCGCTCAACAGTTCGACGCGATCGAGCGAACTGAGGCCAAGCCCGCTTTCCAGGTTGGCCTCGGGGTTAAGGTTCGTCATGCTCTCCATGGGGCGGCCGGTGATGCGCGCCAGCAATTCCGCGAGCGTACGTGTGGAGCGGACACTCTTTTCCGCAGTCGTTGCATTTTGTCCGGCAAATGCGGCTTCAACCGCATCGCGAATCACATTGCGCCGCGGTTTCTGCGTGGCGCTGCGCGGGAAATCTTCTTCAGGCCAAACAAACCAACGGTGCATGCGCTGATATTCAGCCAAAGTTTTGTTGGCGCGATCGACTATGGTTTTCGCATCGCTATCAATGCCTTCGCCGCCAACAGCCGCATCGCCGGAAATTCGGTCACGCAGAATCAGCACGGCGCAGGGCTCGGCATTCCCCCCGCGTTCGAGGCCGACGACCACGCAATCTCGAACTTCTTTCTGCGCGCGTAAGGCCATTTCCAAATCCTCGGGATAAATGTTCATGCCCGCGGGGGTGACGATCACTTCTTTTTTGCGTCCCTTAAAAAAAAGATTGCCCTGCTCATCGAGCGCGCCCAGGTCGCCGGTGCGGTACCAACCTGCATCGTTTTCGCTCGTGACTGGTTGCAGCTCCCACCCGTTCCAATAGCCGCTGGCGACGCCGCTGCCGCGCACCAGAATTTCTCCGTCCTCCGCCAACTTGAGTTCGCGCCCCGGCAGAACCTTGCCAATCGACCCGCGGCTGGTATGAAAAGGATGGTTCAAGCTGATCAGCGAAGTGGTTTCGGTCAGCCCATATCCCTGAATCACGGCATATCCGAGGCGATGGAAGAATTCTTCGGTCTCGCGGTCGAGGGCCGCGCCGCCGCTGATCATGGCCCAGAATTTCCATCCAAATTGGCGCCGCACGTCGCGGAAAGTCCACCAGCGCCGCAGGAAGTGCTGCTTTTCAGCAGCAGCGTAACGAGCGGCAAAGCTCGTGTGGTGACGGGGCTCCGCCCCGTCCGGGCGGCGTAAAACCCCGCCACCACACGAGCCAGCATCTCTCGCTAGATCGCGCTCGATCTTCTGCTTCAGCGATTCAATCATGCGCGGCACAGCCACCAGCACCGAGACGCGTTCGCGCCGAATCGTGGCCATGACCTCAGTCGGGTTGAAGGTATTTTCGAACACCACCGTTCCGCCGAGCAGCGGCGGAAGAAAAATTCCCAGAAACTGCCCAAAGACATGGCTGAGCGGCAGCAAATTAAGAAAGCGAATCGGATGCACCAGCCGCTCGTACTTCAGGTATTTGCCGATCTCAGTTTCAATCGGAGCCAGATTGCTGACGACGTTGGCGTGGGTAAGCACGACTCCCTTGGGCTCGGCCGTGGTGCCAGAAGTGAAAACGATCTCAAGCGGATCAGAAGGCTGAATCGAAACGGGACGAAAGCGCTCGTAAGGATGCGCGGCGACCGCCGCAGCCAGATCTACGGGGTCGATGGTGTCGATAGTCTCAAAGGCCGCAGCCCGTTCCCGGGGACATACGACCAGTCTGGTTCGCACCTGCGCGCTGATGCGGCGGGCAAAATCGGGGCTGGCCGCATCATCCACGGGAACGGCAATCACGCCGCAGAGGGCGCATCCCAGAAACGCCGCGACCCACTCGGCGCAGTTCGCACTCCACAAAAGCACTGCATCGCCCTTGCCAATTTGTCGCGCTTCGAGCTCACGGGCAAACTGATATGCCACTCCGGCCACGCGACTGTAGCTCCAGCGTTCGTGACGGTAGCCGCGCGGAAACACGTAGGCGCAGTCGTCATCCTTCTCCTTACGCCAGCGCTCGAAATCGTCCAGTGAGTCGAGAACACTTGCCCGCACACCCTGTTTAGTAGCACAATTCCCAGAACTTTACATGGGGTACCGGCGCTCGAGGCCGGAATCTGGAGTGGAATGCCTCGATTGTTTGGAGTTCGCAGCGTTATAGTCCGCGCGATATTTCGCGTGGTTCTCACGCTCGGTCTGTGCAGTCTGATTGGATGTGAGACGCCGGCGGCCACGAGCGGCGCGAGTTCGGCGCCGTCCGGTTCGATGTCGGCAAGGGTTGAGGCCCACGCGAACAGCGATCTTCATCCTGTGCGCGACTTAAACCAGGACGAGGCTGCCGGCGGACACATCCTACGCAAGCACGTAGGGCAGACCGACGATCAACTGCTCGAGCGTCTGCGCCGCGAACCCCGCATTACCGGTGCATCGACTTACACCGACCGCCCTGCCGCTGAACATGCCGTTGGCGCTGCCATTGCGGAATCGAATGACCGCATCGAGCGCTGGCTCGGCCGTTCTGGCGGACATCCCAACCTGGTGCTCGACTACGACAGCCCGGCTCCGATTGGACGCACCATCAATCGTGGCGAGGACCAGTCTCATCCTTGCTCGCACGCGCTGGTTGTGCTGAAATACGCCGGGCCCAACGATTACTATGTTTTGACTTCCTATCCGGAGTGCCGCTCATGACCACGAAACCGGAAATTACCACCGAAAACTTTCCCGCGCTGCATACTTTCCTGCGCGGATACTTTCATGAAGATGTCGCCGACGAGTACGGAACGCCTCCCGAAGCGGCCGATCAGTTTTGCGAAGACGCTGACAGTGACGAGCGCATTCCCGTCGCGAAGCAGTGGCAGCAGCTCGTGGAACTGACGGGCCCGCAGCCCGCCGCGCTGAACGCGGCCTTGAAGAAACTGGGCAGCGCGATCCGATTGAATGAAGAAGAGATTCGGCAGGTTTCTGCGATCTTCGCCCGTTGCCTCGTCGTGAAACCGCATCGACGCGCAGCCAACGAATGAAGCAAGGATGATCCGGTCATTCTGTTCATTCCGCTCGTCCCGGTCATTCCGCGCCTCCCGTCCGACGCCAACGCGACGGCGGCGCTAAACCTCGCCTTTGCCAATACTTGGAAATCGCTACCGAGCGCGCACTCACCCCCGGTTGCTGGTAACATTTCCCTTATCGGCAGCAGCGTAAAAGAAACACACGCCTTTGTGACGCAGGTTACAGCGCAGGGTGCTCTGGGGCCGATACGATTTAGCGCGCTCGAGTTTCGTCCCGAAACTCTATCTTTATTTCGCTATCGTGAAGGAGGGTTGAAAAATGCCAGTAGATACATTGCCTGTCACCGAAACTTTGAGGAGGGCTTCAATGCCGCAAGACACTTTAACAATCACCGATAACCGCACCGGGCAGAGCTACACGGTTCCGGTGGAAAACGGAACCATCCGTGCGATGGATCTGCGGAAGATCAAGACCGGGGCGGAGGACTTCGGCTTGATGACTTACGACCCCGCCTTTATGAATACCGCATCGTGCCGCAGCGCGATCACCTTCATTGACGGCGACAAGGGAATTCTGCGCTATCGCGGATATCCTATTGACGTTCTCGCGCAACACTGCACTTATCTCGAAGTTGCTTACCTGCTGCTGAACGGCGAATTGCCCAAGGCCGCGGAATTGAAGAACTGGGTGAATGAGATCACCCACCACACTATGCTCCATGAAACCACCAAGAAATTCATGGAAGGCTTCGGCTCCCAGGCGCATCCCATGGCGATGCTGGTGAGCACGGTGGCGGCGCTAGCGTCGGTGTATCCGGAAGCGAAGAACATTCACGACCCCGCTATCCGGCTGCTGCAGATCAAGCGCCTGATCGGCAAGATGCCGTCGATCGCTGCCATGTCCTATCGCCACAGTGTTGGATTCCCCTACGTTTATCCCGACAACGACCTCACTTATCCTGAAAACTTCATGAATATGCTGTGGAAGATGGTCGAGCCGAAATATGTCGCCAATCCGGTGATTGCGCGCGCCCTCGATATCCTCTTTATTCTGCACGCCGACCACGAGCAGAACTGCAGCACCAACGCCATGCGCGCCGTGGGCAGCTCCCAGGCCGACCCCTACCTGACCACCGCCGCCGCCGCCGCCGCGCTTTCCGGACCCCTGCACGGCGGGGCGAACGAAGAAGTGCTGAAAATGCTGGACGAGATCGGTACCAAGGCCAATATCCCCGCCTACATCAAGAAGATCAAGGAAGGCAAGGGCAAGCTGATGGGCTTCGGGCACCGGGTTTACAAGAATTACGATCCGCGGGCGAAAATCATCAAGTGGGCTGCCGATCAGTTGTTCGAAGTCACCGGACGCAATGCCAAGCTGGAGATTGCTCTGGAGTTGGAGCGGATCGCGCTGGAAGACGAATATTTCGTGACGCGCAAGCTCTATCCGAACGTGGACTTCTATTCCGGCATCATGTACCAGGCGATGGGCTTCCGACCGGAGATGTTCACCGTGCTGTTTGCGATTCCGCGCACCATTGGCTGGCTGTCGCAATGGCAGGAAATGCTGACCGACCCCGAGCAGAAGATCGCGCGCCCACGTCAGATCTGGATCGGACATGAGACGCGGGAATTCACGCCGATTGAGAAGCGGTAGAGCGGTAAAGTGAAAGCTCGGTAAAGTAAAAGCTCAGAGCAGACATGGACGGGCCACGGCCCGTCCTTGTTGCGTATATGCTGCAAACAAGGTACATGGGTCCTTCGCTTCGCTCAGGATGTCAAGCTTAACTTATGGCGTGCAGTGAGATCGAACGTTAGTGCCCAGCCATGGGATCAGCCGAATCAGCGGTACCGTCCGACCACTTGGCGACCGGAACGAAGAATATGGTTAGTCGATCCTGCGGGTCGTCACCTGCCGCCAGAATCGGGGAATCGGGCAGATTTGCGCCCCACGTCGCAGCGTCGGTTGGCGGGAGGAAAAACATCAGGTGAGGATGCCAGTGCCTCCCCTGATCGCCCAAGTACTGTTCCTTGGACAACATGTAACCCATTGCGCCATATTCTGGCGTCGGCAATTCCTTTTTGTCGAGGCCGGCCTTTATGCCCTCGAACATCTGCGCCTTGGATTGTCCAGCTAGTATCAACTCGGTCTTTTTGATAGTGAGTGGAAGATAAGATCGCGCGGCCGACGGGTTGAGGCAGATTGGACCACGCAGCTTGGGATTCCAAAAGTTAGGATCGTCGATTGGGGCGGTCCACGAACGTTCAACCAGGCACACGAAACCGTTCTTACCTTGGATCGCGGTTTCGTAACCATGTTGTCCGAGAACCAGAACCTTGGCGTCGCGTGAGATGGATTCCGGGGCGGCGCTCCGTGCCAGGGCTATCTCGGAGTCTCGACTCGGCATCAAGTATTGCGCAACGGGCGCCATGCTCGGATAGGGTGTTTTAGCGTCCTGTGCTTGCGCCGGCCGCGGGGCGCTCAACACGACCGCCAGTACGAACACTGGCAACGTGATTTTCCTTACGATTTCTCGCTTCATTGATTTCTCCTGAAACATGGGATTCTCCTGGTTGACTTCTTACCTGGCGGCTTAAGTTAGCGATAGTCGGGCTAGCCGCCTGCAATGGCCCCGATAACGATGAAAGGCTCTTTGCCCGACGCAACCGCCTCCGGCAACGGAGCGTCTGCCGGTTCGTGCGACAAATCCTGCTCGCAGGCAAAGAAGCGCAAGAACGCTCTCCGCTCGTGCGTAACCTGATCGCGGATGGTCCCGCGCAGCATCGGATAGCGCGCCTCAAGCGCGTCAAGAACGGAGCGCTGCGTAGCCGGAGATTCGACGTCAAGTTCCAACTCGCCGCGAACTTGCGCCAGCGTTTGGAGATGGTGCGGGATTATCACCCGGATCATAGTTGCGGCGTAGCAAAGAATCATCCCAGCGTCTGCACCTCGACCGAAAGCACCGGAGGCAGATCGCGCACAATCGGCGTCCAGCTATCTCCGGCATCGGCCGAAGCATAGACTTGCCCGCCGCTGGTGCCGAAATACACGCCGCACTTGTCGAGCGCATCGACAGCCATGGCGTCGCGCAGGACGTTGACATAGCAGTTCGTTTGCGGCAGACCCTTGGTCAGCGGCTCCCACTCGTTGCCGCCGCTGCGGCTGCGGAACACGCGCAGCTTGCCATCGGGAACAAAGTGCTCCGAGTCGCTCTTGATCGGCACCACGTAGACCGTCTCTGGTTCGTGAGCGTGTACATCGATCACAAACCCGAAGTCGGTCGGCAGGTCTCCGCTGACTTCACGCCACGAATCGCCGGCGTCATCGCTGCGCATGACGTCCCAGTGCTTCTGCATGAAGAGCACTCCCGGACGCGACGGGTTCATCGCAACATGGTGAACGCAGTGCCCGACCTCGGCCCTCGGGTCAGGGATGTATTGCGAATAGAGTCCGCGGTTGATCGGCTTCCAAGTCTTACCGCCGTCGTCGGTGCGGAACGCGCCCGCCGCCGAGATCGCGATATAGATCCGGTTGGGGTCGCTTGGATCGAAAATAATGGTGTGCAGACACATTCCGCCCGCGCCCGGCTGCCACATAGGTCCGGTGCCATGGCCGCGGAGTCCGGCGAGTTCGTGCCAGTTCTCGCCGCCATCGGTTGAATGGAACAAGGCCGCGTCCTCGACTCCGGCGTAGACCACGTCGGGATCGGTGAGCGACGGTTCCAGATGCCACACGCGTTTGAATTCCCACGGATGCTGGGTGCCGTCGTACCACTGATGCGTGGTGAGCGGCTTGCCGGTTTCGGCAGATGCGTCATAGACAAACTTGTTGCTCGCGGCCTTCGGAGGACCAGAAGCAGCCGGCTCTCCGGGCGGCGTTCCGGGCTGGTACCAGGTTTTGCCGCCGTCGTCGGAGCGTTGAATCATCTGTCCATACCATCCGCTGGACTGCGAAGCGTAGATACGATTGGGATCGGTGGGCGATCCCTTGAGGTGATAAATCTCCCACCCCGCAAAGTAAGGGCCGCTGACATTCCATTTTTCGCGCTTGCCGTCTGCCTCCAGAATGAAAGCGCCTTTGCGTGTACCTACCAGAACTCGTACTTGGCTCATGCCGCGCCCCTCCTTCGATTTCATTCCCCTTGGTTTTCATTCGCCCTGGTTTTCACTCGCCTCGATACGCTCGCTTCAAACCTTCAACGTCAATCTTGGTCATTTGCAGCATGGCTTTGAAAACCCTTTGCGATTTCGCCGGATCTTTGTCCCCCATCAGTTCCATCAAAGCTCGCGGAATGATCTGCCACGACACGCCAAACTTGTCTTTCAGCCATCCGCACTGCACCTCTGATCCGCCGGCGGAAAGCTTTTCCCACAACTCATCGACTTCGGTCTGGGTTTCGCAGTCGACCAAAAACGATATGGCCGGAGAAAAGGTGTAATGCGGGCCACCGTTCAGCGCGATGAACCGTTGTCCTTCGAGTTCGAAGGTCACAGTCATCGCGCTTCCCTTGGGCCCCGGCCCTGCATCACCGTAGCGGGCCACGTTCAAAACTTTCGAATTCTTAAAAATGGAGGTGTAAAAATTTGCCGCCTCTTCGGCTCTTCCGTCGTACCACAGGAATGGCGTGATTTTTTGCATATCGTTTCTCCTCGGATGTACCGATAGTTGTGGTTAGAAACCCCGATCTTATGAGATTTACGAACTTGCTTTCGGCCCTCGCCATGGGATGTGCGCTCGCAACTGTCCATCACGCAGGAAAAGCCCCAGCCAGACCAAGATTCCGACAACAATCGGCAAGAAATAGGGCTCACTGGCTCGCACGTGCGTGGCGGTTGCACCACCGAGATAGCCGGTCAAAAGAATCGCACCTAGAACCGATGTTCGTGGAATGGCATAGACCATGGCGCACGCGATCTCCACCAGGGCGACCGGGAGCAGAGCGCCGTTGGGGTAGCCGTAGTGAGCAAATCCCTGGGCGGCAACCGCCGGCTTCAGCAACGAGAATAAGCCGGTGACGACGAACAAAGCGATTGCCAGTCCGCTCAGAACGCGCCCCGCCCAGAGACTCGTCTTGGAAACGGGAGCGATTGGAGAAGTCGTTGGAGTGGTCATTAACTTTTACTCCGTTAAAGCTCGTGCATGTTTTTATGGATCGAATATGTTGAACTTCCGACCTACCCACAGCCGGGAATTATTCAACATATTACTTGCTAAATGCAAGTGAAAAATATTATGATAAAAATATGCCGGGGAAGCGCCATCCCAAGCGCCGGTCGAAGTGTCCCTTGAACGCTTCGGTGGAGATGCTGGGCGATCGCTGGTCGCTGTTGATCATTCGCGACATGATGCTGCGCGGTTTCCGCAGCTACAAGCAATTCATGGAGTGCTACGAAGGGATTGCCACGAACATTCTGGCCGATCGCCTGCATAAGCTGGTGGCTTGTGGAATCATCGCCACGCAAACCGATCCGGCTGACGGTCGAAAGTTGATTTATTCTCTCACCGCGAAGGGAGTCGACCTGGCCCCAGTGCTTACCGAAATGGTTCTCTGGGCCGCCGCGCACGAAGACACGGGCAATGAGCCGCTAGTCTTACAAATGAAGGCCGATAAGACGAAGTTTCTGGAGGGAGTGCGGCAGCGCTGGTCCGATACACTGGCGCAAGATGGCAAAA
The DNA here is from genome assembly GCA_963785265.1 of uncultured Acidobacteriaceae bacterium. Taxonomy (GTDB): domain Bacteria; phylum Acidobacteriota; class Terriglobia; order Terriglobales; family Acidobacteriaceae; genus Acidiflorens. Next base: position 249,545 of record CAWAUN010000005.1, read on the forward strand.
TGGCAACGGCAAAAACTCACCCATAGCAGCCCGCTGCCCTCAAGACTGGCCGATCATTCTTTCTCTTTCTTCGGTTTCTTGGTCGGTTTGGGCTTCAACGTCTTCGCGTATTCGTAACTGCATTCGAGATACTTCTGCAGTTCTTTCGTATTCTTCAGTAAGGCATCCGGGACGGCGATGTATTCCTTCATGACCGCGCCATACGCCTCAAACAAGGTGGTCTTGTGTTTCTTCAGAAATTCCGCGCGCTTGTCCTCGGGTAGCCGAATGGCCAGCGATCGGGAGCCTTGCAACAGCGTAAACATGTTGCCATTCAGAGAAGTATAAGGATTGGCATCGCCCTTGCGCTCGATGCCGGGAATGGTGGGATGAGCCGGTCGTACAGGCCGACTGGGTCTGTTTTGTTGGCCGCGGTCACGGTTTTTTTCGATGATTTCACGGTTTTTCCTTTAACAGTTTGCTGAAAAACTAAGTTTCGTATCAGGGTATCGCTTTAGCGATACCGCAAGTCGTTTGAAATCAGATGCCCCTTTAGGGGCCGAGCAGCGCAAATCGAGTTTTTCAGCAAACTGTTTAGCTGCTGAGGTGACGCTTTCTGCCTGGGAATTAGCTTTTCCGCAGCCGGCTAGATGGTTTTAGGTCTTGTGCATCCCGCGAGAATGCGTTTTCGGGCTCGCGGTTTTGTAGTCTTCCGATTTACCCCGCGGAATGCTGAGCGTTCGCCATTGCTCGGAGCGCAGGTGCTTGGCGAGGAAGACGATTTGTCCAATGTGTTGCGCGTAGTGGGCGAGAGCGCGGTTGAGCGCCTGCATCACCGTGTGCGGTTCTGAGCGTATAGTCACCGTGCGTTGCACGTCTTCGGGCGTGAGCGAGTCGAGCGCGGAAAAAACATGCTCCCACGCTTGGTCCCACCAGCGCAGAACTTCTTCGCGCGTGGTTTTCTCCGAGACTTCAAATTCCTGATCGCGAAAACGGTCGGGCTTCTCGCCATCGCTGGTGAGGAAGTCGGTGAAGCGCGAGCGGGCGTTGCCGGCGATGTGCTTGACCAGGGTCGCGACGGAATTCGATTCCGGATCGAGCGCCACAAAAAAATCCTTGTCTTCAAGCTGAGCCATGGCGGCTTCACCCATGCGCTTGTGGCCGCGAAACTGGCGCTTCATTTCTTCGAGATAGTGGGTAGCGAGGTCGGGCATGGAAGTCCTAATCGCAGAAGTTAGAAGTCAGATTGTAGAAGTAAAACCGCCCGGAGAAAAGGAACGCCCCAACCTGGAGATCTTACTTCTGCAATTTGACTTCTAACTTCCGACTTGCCTTTCTACGTCGCACGCAACGCGAAATCCGTAGTCCGCGTACTTGAATTCTGGTGGAATGCTGGACCGAGCCGCACAGCGCGACATCTTGACGTGGTGACGCCATGATCCTCCCCGAGATGCGCGCCGCGCGCCGGTTTCAGGGCCGCGTGGATTGCGCTCGGGCGACACCGCATAATACTCCGGCGCGTACCAGTCGCTGCACCATTCGTGCACATTGTCGCACATGTTGTAGAGACCGTATGCGTTCGCTTCGGCGCGGGCGACGGGTTCGGGGCCTGTTTTCCAATAACCGGCGCAACGCTCGGCGTATCCCGCCAACGACTGCGGAGACTCATCGCCCCACGGATAGAGAGCGCCGTCCCGCGCGCCGCGCGCCGCACGTTCCCACTCGGCCTCAGTCGGCAGTCGGAACTTTCTACCGCGGCCCGATTTGCCGACGGTTTCGCTTAGCCACTCACAGTAGCGGAGCGCGTCGTGCCACGATACTCCCACCACGGGCTGCTCGGGATGATTGAACGCAGGGTCGCCCCAGAAGGGCGGTGGAGGAGTTTTGGTGTCGCGCAGGTGGCCCTCGTATTCGGCATTCGTGACCTGGCGCGCTGCAAGCAGAAATTCGTCAACCCATACGCGATGCACGGGCTTTTCGTTGTCTTGTCCCGAGTCGCAGCCCATGAGGAACCAGCCGGCGGGGATGCGGACGAGAGTGGGAACATCTTCTTCCCTTCGCGGCGGGGAGAGCAGTTGCGTCGTTTTCATTGCGTCCGCCGGATCCATAATGTTTGCGCGTCAATATCAGAGTGCTCGCAGCGCGCGGACTACGTCTTCGATTACATTCTCCTGAAACAAACGGATACCTGCAACGCCCGCCGCTCCCGCTTGCAGACACGATGCGGCGTTTTCCAAGTTGACACCACCGAGAGCGAGGACTGGGATCTTCGCCCGGCAGGCTTCCCGCAAGGCGGCAAGCCCGGCAGGTGGCGTTTCGACAGGCCCTCTTTTCCCGAATACCGGAGCGAAGACAACGAAGTCCGCTTTTTCCGACTCGGCGCGCAAGACGTCGGCAGCAGTGTGGCAAGAGGCAGCAACGAGAAAGTGGCCGGTGGCCGGCAGGCAGGCAGAGAACTCCACAACCGCGCGCACTTCCCGAGGCGACAGATCGTCTGCCCGCAGATGGACTCCGTCGGCTCCCACAACCAGCGCGATATCGGTGCGGGAGTTGATTAAGAGGCGAGTTCTCAGTTCTCGGTTCTCAGTTCCGAGTCGAGTCTCGTTGCGCAGAGCAGTCAGGGCGCTCCTCGCCAGCATTTCCAGCTCTTTCGCGCTCAGATCTTTTTCGCGAAGCTGGATGTAGTCGACCCCCGCACGCGCGGCTTCGGCAACTTTCGCGAGCAGGGCGCGGCGGCGGGTCTCGTCGTCGCCGCGAAACTGGCTGCGGTCGGTGATGTAGTAGAGAAGGCAGCGGTCCGCCATCACTTCTCAGCGTACTACGGACGCTCACCGAAAGAACTAGTCAGGCGGATCGAACGACACCTTCACTCGGCCGCGCGCGAGGCAGCGTGAGGAGAATGATCAGGACTATAAGGCCGAAGATGGCGAGGATAAAAATGCTGCCTTCCGGGCCGGTGACGCCGCCGCTGAGAACGGGCTTACCGACGGGGTGAGTGGCGAGGAGGTGGTGCTGCACGATGATTCCGCTGTCGGCCACACCGTAGAGGAACGATTGCGACCAGTCCCACGCGGTGTGAAAGCCAATCGCCCACCAGAGAAAGCCGGTACGCCAGAGACTGAGGCAGAAGACAATGCCGGCCAGTCCGGCGGAGAGCATTCCGATCGGAGATTCGCCGGGATTCTTGCCGTGGCCGAGACCGAAGAGGAAAGATATGACCACGGCAGACGTCCAGAACCCGAGGACCTCTCCGTGGCGCGTTTTAAAGGCCCATCGGTAGAGGCCAGCTAGGCCGCGCGTCAACGTGTATTGAACGTAGCCACGGGTGAGGTACTCCTCAAGCAGTCCGACCAGGAGAAAACCGAGCAGCCAGATTGCTCCGTAGCGAACAACATCGTTGCCAAAAAGCAGGCGGCGGTCGATGACTAGCAGTCCCGTCTTCCACAGGGTTAAAACGAGAAGGGAAAGACAGACAACGCCCCAGGCGAGCCCGGCGAAAAAGTGCGCCACTTTATGGCTGCCGCCAAGGCCATAGACGGAGTTGGGACGGCGCTCAATCTTCGACATGACCCAGGTGACGAGGAGGAGCGCGACGAAGGGGATGGACTCAAAGACTATTCCGGTTTTGGCCGATATCTCCACGGGCTTGGCGGCGTTTGGATCAACGGGGTGGACTTTGTGCAGGACGACGCTTGTCGCGTAAAGAACGGCGGCCATCATCGCGATGAAGACGAGCAGGCTCCAGCCGGCCCGGAGGCCGTCTTGGCCGAGGAAGATCTTGTGAAGAACGAGCGGTTGCGCGGGCGCGAAGGGCGTGCCAGGTTCGTTCGGGATCAGCGTCGGACCGGGATTCGGCGTTGCGTCGATATTCAATGCGCCTCCTCGTGCTTCGGAGATTGATTCAGCCTTTCCGTTTCACAGCATCGCGGCCGAAATGCAATTCCTGCGGCTGGGAATGCCCGTTCCAAGAGTGTATACGGAATCCGAGCATTGGGGGTTCAACTCGCAGCGGGACGAGGAGCGCCCACGCCACACACTCTATGGCCGCGTCTTGGCAATCTCTGGGACGGCAGATTCTCCAGTGCGCTTGGCCTGTTGCGGGGCGAGATGGTATGTGGTTAGTCCTTCTTTCAGGAACTCGAAACTCTCCTCTGGCGAGTCCGACATCTTGAAGAGGTCGAGATCGCCGGGCGCGATGGTGCCGGCATCGACCATCGCTTCGAAATTGAGAATCTTCTTCCAGTACTCGCTGCCATAAATGACGACAACAATTTTCTTGGCCAGCTTCTCTGTCTGGGCGAGGGTGAGGATTTCAAAAAGTTCGTCGAGCGTGCCAAAGCCGCCGGGAAAAATCACCAGCGCCTTGGCCAGGTACGCGAACCAGAACTTACGCATGAAAAAGTAATGGAACTCGAAGTTGAGCGAAGGCGTGATGTACGGGTTCGGATTCTGCTCGAAGGGCAAGTTGATGTTGAGGCCGATGGTCTTCCCTCCCGCTTCGTGGGCTCCGAGGTTCGCCGCTTCCATGATGCCCGGGCCACCCCCGGTGGTAACGACGAAGCGGTGACGTTTGGCGGGAATATGGGTCGACCATTCCGTCAGCAGCCGGGCCAGCCGGCGCGCGTCTTCGTAGTAGCGAGCCATGTCAACCGCGGCCTCGGCGCGCTTCATATCCTTCGCTTGCTGCGCGGCGGAAAATTGAGCGCCGTTGCTGCGGACCTCGGTCAGTTGGTTGCTGGCGCGGTCGCGGCTGTGGATGCGGGCAGAGCCGAAGAAGACAACCGTGTCCTGAATCTGCTCGCGGCGGAAGCGTGAGAGCGGCTCGCTGTACTCGCTCAGCAGCCGCAGAATTCTGCCATCAGGACTGTTGAGAAAAGGTTCATTCTTGTAGGCGAGGGGAGCGGGTTTGATTTTTGGATCAGTCATAAGTAAATCAGTCGTTGGTCGCTAGTCGCTGATCGTTAGCCTTAGTTCTCTGAATCCATGAGTTGCCCCCAAATGCCGTTGTTCGCTAACGGCCAACGACCAATGACTAACGACCTGTTTCATTCCTCTTCCTGATACTGAATCGCCTCCCAGAATCCGATCCACACGTTAAGCACTCCCAAGCCGGTCGCGACCCCGCGCGCGAAGCCGCTGGCTACCACCGCGCGCAGTGTGGGATACGGGAGGAGAAGCGGGTTGTCCGACCACTCCGGACGCCAGGGCAGAATTATGAGCATCACCCCCAGGGTCGCGCACAAAAAGACGAACAAAAGCACTCCGATGCGCCGAATCCACAGATGCGCAACCGAAGGCGAGGACCTCGCAACCGAAACTGGAACTGGGACTGCAACGCCCGGGACGGATGCTTCCGCCGGAGGTTTGAGCTCCCCGACACTGGTGGGTTCGGCGGCAAAAGGCAGCTTGGGGTCGGAAATCATCGCTCGGAAATCATCGTTCGGGAATCATTGCTCGGACGTCATGCCCGCGTCGTTGTATGTAAGGCCGTGGAGTGAGCGCGGGACCGGGGTCATCCCCAGCGCAAATTCCGAACCCACTTGGTGCATTCTACAGGGAATCCAGAGCAACTGCCGAGCTTCGCCCACCCCGTCAAGCCAAATGCGGGCTCGGCCGGGCAGGTGAGGGCACGCGCCCCTACGTGAGGTGCTATGACTTTAAAGCCTGAATGCGTTCGGCCACATCGCGATAGTCGATATTCGTGCCGTATACGCTGGTGAAATGGCGGAGGGCCGCCGCCTTGTCCTGGGCACTTTCGCAGGCCGACCCGAGTTCGTAGTTGATGGCCAGGCGCGCTTCGTCATCGAGTCCGGGGATGCTCAACGCCTTCTCATACCAGCGGATGGCGGCTTCCGGAACTCCTTTATCGAGGAAGCACTGGGCCAGCCAGGTGTAGGTCTGAACCGGCTGGGCAAAGGCATGGCCGCGATCAATGGAGGCACAGACCTTCTGCAATTCGGCGATGGCTTCGTCGAGCAGTCCCATTTCGCGGAAAGCCACGCCCAGGTTGTAATGTGTTTCCGGGTCGTCATCGCCGGCGATAACTTCTTCTTCGAGTTCCTGCTTCAACTCGCCAAACATCTCCGAAAGATCGATGCTGCCGGAGGGATGCATGGCCTGAGCTCCAGCGCCCAACGGACGCACGGTAGCAGGACTGTAGCTCATGGCAGAAGGGTTCGCCGGAGCGCCTATCGGAGCGGTTATCGGGGCGCTTATCGGAGTACGAGCGTTCCTGGCGGGCGCGGCAGCCGTGGCAGTGCCCCCCGCCGATGCCGCGATGGTTGGCGCTGGCATCCCTATGGACACGACCGGCGCGGGCGGAATCTCAACTTCAGGACTTGACTGTTCAAGCTGGGCCACCGGCTCAGTTTCCGGTTCGGCCGTTTTGCCTGCTGCTGACGCCGTCGCCACCGGCCAGCCTGGCAATACTGATTTGCCAAGAGGCGGCGCTTGCGGGAAAGAATCGCCGAGCGAAGCTTCGAGATCAGCAACAAACGCGTTCAACTCGCTGGCGGGAGCGGATGCGGCATGCGCCGGTTCCAGTTCAGGGACAGACTCCACTGGAGCCTCATGGTGGATTTCGCCGTGAGCCTCCTGATGATAGGCCACTAGATCGGGCGACGTGGCGAACTCGGACGCGGGCTGGGCCGCCATTTCAACTTCGAAAGCCGCGGGCTCTCCGGCACTGATTTCGGCGGCACTGATCTCATCAGCATTGATCTCATCAGCATGGATCCCGTCAGCATTGATCTCGGTGATTTCCGGTTCCGGCTCGGCCTGTGGCTGGCCGGCAGCCCCAATGGCAGCCCGCAACGGATCAAGAATGCGGCGATCGCTGGTCAGCGACTCGAGCTTTTCGAAACCGGCGTGGGCCTGGTCCGTCATGAAGTGCTCGAGATAGAAGCGAATTTCCTCGACGGTCTCGGCAATCTCGGGACTGCCCGACTGATCGGCTTCGATGGCATCCGCTTCCTCGGCCGGAGCTTCTCCATCGACTGAAAGCGACTGCTCCCACTCGGAGGCAAGGTCGGGGTTGGCTTCGGAGGAAGGATCGGGCGCGTCGGACGAGGCTTGAGCGGCTAAACCGTGCCCGGTCAGATCATGATTCATCAGGTCGTGAGTGGATCCATCATGACCGGGCGAATCGTGGACGGCGAATTCCGGATGCGCGGCGTGCGCAGTTTCGCGAGCCGAAGCTGCAGCCGTGGGCCAGGCCGGAGCCGCAGCAGCGGACCGCGCAGCAAGCGGTGGAGCGAGTGCGCGCGAAGCGGCCTTCGAGGCAGCCGTCGCCGATCCCACCGACACCGGACCGGCCCCCGCGCTCTGTTCATAGCGCGCGGCCAGATCCCCATAACGCACGGCTTCATCGGGGTAACCGGCGTCGTGGTACACACTCTCCAGCGTGCGGCAACAGACAGCAGCTTCGGTAAAGCGATGGAAGCGGGTGTGAAGGGCCGCGAGACGCTGGTTCAGGCGCGCGTCGCGCGGTGCTTGGGCCAAGACGCCCAGCAGCGGGACAACCGCCTTGTCGGGCAAGTTATACGAAAGGAACAGATCCGCGTCGGTAACCGCGGAGCGCACGGCGATGGCGACGTCATCGGGATACGCCTGATCGATGACAGGGGCGATCGCTTCCAACTCCTCCACGATGACCGACCCTTCCTCGGCGGTAATTCCGAGGGCGGGTGCTGCTCCCTCCATGCGCGACACCACCTGCTGATAGTTCTGCATGTGGAGCTGGTTCTGGGGCTCGGTGGTCGCCAGCATCTGGTACAGGTCGCGAGCGCGAGCCAAGTTGCCGTCTTTCACGGAGGCGTGCGCCAGAAGCTCGGTTACTTCGTTGACGTGCGTGCTCTCGCCGCCCTTGTTCAGCAGCAGCAACAGCGAGTCCAGTGCGGCGGAATCGTCGCGCACATGGGTGATCATGGTGTGCAGGCTGCCCAGCAGCTTGGTCGAGTCCGTCGCCAGCAGGCGATCGGCATGCCGGGTGTAGACGTCGAGCGCCTCGCGATATTGACCAAGGCGGGCGCAACCCTCCGCCAGCAGAAACAGCGCCTGGGGATCGTTGTGCACGGTGAGCAACTTCTCGGCAATGGGAGCGCTCTTGATCAGGTTCCCAGCCTTTAGGTAGGCGCGCAGCAGGTCGCGTAAACCGTCGGGATGAGAATCGAGGTCGGAGGCCTTCTCCAGGTATTCGATGGCGCTCTTGGGATCGTCGGCCTCGAGGGCGGCTTTGCCGCGCAGCAGCAGAACGTAGCTACTGCCGGGCTCGAGCACCAACATCCGCTTCAGCAGATCTTCGGCGGCGGCGAGCGAACCACGGGCGCGCAGCGATTCCGCAGCCGCGCTGAAAATCTCCCACGCTTCCTTCTTTTTTCCCAGGCGCACATAAACTTCTGCGAGTTTGACCCGCATGGGAACATTTTCCGGGTCCATTTCGAGGACCTTCTGGAAAAGGCGGACCGCCTGGTCCAGGTCGCCGGCCTTCATGAAGTCTTCCGCTACCTGCAGGTACTGGGCGCGAGCGTCGTTGAACAGGCCCTGCTGGGTGTAGAGTTCCGCCAGCTTCAGCGAGGAATCCACGCTCGGCTGGAGCTTGGTGATCTTCTTGTACATGGCGATGCCCTTGACCGTGAAACCCTGGGCGGCATAGGCATCGCCCACCTTCTTGAAGCACTCGATGGCTTTTTCGCTGTCGCCGAGACGGGCGTAGAGATCGCCGATGGTGTTGTTGACCGTCAGATCCTTTTCATCGTTCTTCAGGACCTTTTCATACTCAGCAATGGCGTTCTGCAGCTTGCCCTGCTGCACAAACTTTTCCGCGGCGCTGAGAACCTTCTGTTTGTTGAAACCAAAACCAAACGCCATATAAGGAGCGGACTCCAGCCTTTTTCCCGCACCACGCCAGCGATATTCGCCGGCGCTGAACGGCTCCGAACCTCGCCGGGAGATTCCCGGACGAAACCCCGCAGTTCGTGCAAATAGGATCGCGGAGTAAGGTAATTGTAAGGCCGGGTACTCTCATCCCGATGGTTACCGACGATTACCGGGGTTACCGAAAGGGAGTGTACGTCCGGTTCCGGAAAAACCCTGTCCCACGGTTTCCAGAATGGAGCCAACAGACCGTCACCAGGTGCCCTAGCAACCCTTCATTGTGTACTCTGCAACCCCTGGGTACGGAGCTGCGCGGCTTATCAGATTGCTGAAAATCGGTTTCGTTCCAGCGGATTGTCCGAAAACTAGTTCTCACGCACACAGCGAAGCGCTGCGCCACCGGCTGAATTTGGAGTCAATCGTCGATGAGAGTGGAATTTGAGTTACCTTCCTCGATGCTGAGTTTATACTGTGTGAGGGCCATTGAGATGAGAAGCGATTGGGTGAACAAGTTAGGCACGGTGCGGGGTTGGTTGCTGGGAGCCGCTGTCGTTGTCGTAGGACTCGTCTACCTGCTACGGCGTTGAATGACCGAAATCAGCCGCGAGCTGACCGCCCGCGCGGTCGGCAAGCCCTCCAATCGAGGTGTAGAATGGCTGGTTTGCTCTTCTAATTCCGTACTGATAAGGGGGCTTCCATGCCCAGCACTTCCACCACCATGCTCGCGGTGGTCAAGACGGATGCAGCGCCCGGCGCCGAAATCCGCGAAGTCAAAATTCCCAGCTATGGCCGCACCGACGTTCTTTGCAAAGTTAAAGTTGCTTCTATTTGCGGCACCGATCTCCACATCTATGAATGGGACCGCTGGGCTCAGGGACGCATTCATCCCCCGCTCATCCCCGGACACGAATTCTGCGGCGAGGTAGTCGCGTTCGGCGACGAAGTCACCAGCGTCAAAGAAGGCGATTTCGTATCCGCGGAAATGCACGTGGCCTGCGGCAAGTGCCTGCAGTGCCGCACCGGCGAAGCCCACATCTGCCAGAACGTGAAAATTATCGGTGTCGATACCAATGGAGCATTCGCCGAATACGTAGTCATCCCCGAATCGAATATCTGGAAGCTCGATCCGGCTATTCCGCAGGAGTACGCTTCCATCCTCGATCCGCTGGGCAACGCTGTGCATACCGTGTTGGCGGGAGAAATCGCCGCGAAAAGCGTAGCCATCACCGGCTGCGGCCCCATCGGACTGTTTTCGATTGCGGTCGCCAGAGCCGTAGGCGCGACTACTATCTTCGCCATCGAAGTCAACGAACACCGCCGCAAACTCGCCGAGAAGATGCACGCCGACTATGTGCTCGATCCCTCCAAAGACGATGTGCGCGCCGTCGTCGCCGAAAAAACGGGAGGCTTCGGCGTCGACGTGGTTCTCGAAATGGCCGGCGTTCCCGACTCCATCCGAATTGCGTTCGACATCGTGCGGCGTGGAGGACGCATTTCGCTCCTCGGCCTCACCTCAAAACCCATCCCGCTCAACTTCTCCGAAGACATCATTTTTAAAGGCATCACCGTTCAAGGCATCAACGGACGCCGCATGTACCAGACCTGGTACCAGATGACCGCCTTGTTAAAAAGCGGACGCCTCGATCTGCATCCGGTGATCACCGATCGCATCTCGATGAAGGATTTTTCCAAGGCCATGGACCGCCTGAAAACCGGAGAAGCCAGCAAGATACTCGTCTATCCCAACGGAACGAAATAGCCCGTGCGGACCCATCCCCTAGGCCCTCGAACTTTTTCTCGAACCCTTCCCCGAACGCTTTCTCGGACCTTTTCTCTAACTCTGGAGACTGTAGTAAAACTGTAGCAGCGGAGAGGTGGCCGAGTGGTTGATGGCTCCGGTCTTGAAAACCGGCATACCCGAAAGGGTATCGGGGGTTCGAATCCCTCCCTCTCCGCCATTACTTTAGTTATCTCGGTTCGTGTCAGCCATAAACCCGACAAAGGCTGGACACCGAAGGCGTACAAAGAACGCGAGATTCCCATTCCTACAAAGCTCGTGAACAGCCTGAAGGCGTGGAAGGCGAAATCCGACAAGAGCTGCAGCCTGGTCTTTCCGACTGCTGGATGCCGGCCGAAGCTGGATTTCCTCGATTGCCTGAAGGCTTGGCAGATATGCTCACGCGGAAAACCCCATGTGGAACTATCTGACCTCACCAGCGAGAGCACGATCTTCCTGCGGCGGCCTTGAACCATAGCTCGAGACAAGACGTGCCACCACCACCGCCACGAAGAAAATTCCCGACATGCTTTCGAGCGCTGCAATCATTCGCACGTAAGGATCGATTGACACAATTCCTCCGTAGCCTACGCTCGTCAGGGTAACCATACTGAAATACAGCAGCGTTCCATTCTGCATGAACGGAATCGCCTGGTTGAAGGCATGGTCGACGAAGCGATTCAGAATCCAATAGACCTGTGAGTAAGCTGTGGCTATCACAAGGTAGCCGATAAACGCTTCGGCAATCGCACTCCGCGGATTCTGCGACCGAGAATGAAAATGATCGAAGATAGCCCACAGGATCGAACACGAGAACATCAAGCCCACAAAGGGAGAGAGATTCGCGTACAGTTCGCCGCGGTTTCCGAAAGCCTCTCCGATTCGCGTGACCATCCAGATCCCCGCCAAGGGAAGCACGATACGGCTGACGATGGCTCGGTCCGCTACATGGCGGATGGCGGAAACTACGATGCACAACACCGCGAGTCCCAGCAAAGCACCGGCGTGAGGATGAGTGTCTGCGAGCGGCGAGGCAAGTATCTCGACGACGAGAACCCACATGATGATTTCTATGCGGTACTGCGATAAAAACCCCGAGCGTAGCCATTTGCAGTTCATCGTTAATCTCCTTCTCCTGTTTTGAACGTCGGGGTTCTTCATCTACTCCACCTCCGACCAATCGTCGGTCGGGTTGAATTGTTGAATGGACGCAGCGATCTTGGCCGTATCGGGACCTAGATCCCGCTCGTAGACCGCGCCGTCGCTACCAGTCATGAAAGTCATTATGCCAGTCTCTGCGTACTTAACAGGCGTTGCGAGGACGGCGAAGCCGCCGGTCATCTTTCCATTCACGATGTAGCTCATCGCGCCCCCGGGAGCTCCGTCGCCCTGAGCAGTCAGGATGCGCATGGTATACCCGTCGATGACCAGCGGTTGGCCCGAGGGGATCGAAGCGAGCGAAGACTCGGGGAATTCGTTCAGGCTCGCGAGCGGGCTCAAAGCTTGATTCTTTGAATCGCGCCAATACAGTCCGTCCTGTTTGCCTGAAGTGCTGACGATGTGCTGCGCGTATTCGCCCGATTCAACGCCATTGGTAAAATACATCTGTTGTGCGGCTGCCAGGGCGGCGCAAGCGTCGATCGTCAGCAATTCATTTCGCCCGATGTTACGGGTACGAACCTCTTCCGCGCCGGCGATTCCATCGAAGTACCACTGACCGGACGAATTCTTCGCGAGCGGCACCGGGAAAGCAAAGTTGTCCGCTCCGATGTAGAGGACACGACTTCCGTCAGTCATATCTACCCAGCGATTCATCCTTGCGTATTTAGTGACAAAGACGTCCATTGCAGCCTTGTCTGCGTCCCTGTCTCCCGTACTGAGGACGGCTTTTGTGTTAACTCCCAGAATTTTTTCAAGCGCGGTTTCATCGCTGCTGCTTGCTGCCGCGGCCAGTACGGCTGCGGCCTCGGCCGGGGTCTGAAACGTAACCTGGACGTCCCCGGCCTTCGCGGTCATTTCGGTTTTCAGTTTTAGAATCAGAGCGCCAACGAGAGCGAGGGCCAGCAATCCGATCCCAACCTGCTTCCACTTCTTCGCAGTCTTGTTCATATTCGATTTCATTTTCAATCTCCTTTTGAAAGTCTTAAGGTTCGTTTTCTGTTGTTGAATGACCGTATCTTGCTGACCCATTACCGACGGCGGCCTCCGCCTCCGCCAGAGCGGTGCTGAGCGGGTGCATGCTGCCTTGCCATATGCTGCTCGGGGCGCCGTCCCGCCATACTTCCGCGCCCGCGATTGCTTTCCATGCGATTGGCGGCGCCGTCTCCGCTGAAGCGGGAGCGGTTCTGCTCGGCGCCGGCAAAATGGTTGTTGTTGTCGCGGTTCTGACCGAGCATTTGGCCGCCGCCATTGCTGGTCGCGTGCTGTTCTCCGCCATTGCCGCCGATCAGGCCGTGATTTCCGTTGTTGCCGCCGTTGGGCTGTTGCTGACCGGCGTTCTTGTCCTGGTGCCAGCCGCCGTCAGGGCCGAAATACCCGTTCGGGTGATAGCCGCCGTTGGGGCCATAGTGCGTGTCTTCGCCCGGCTTGTAGTTGCCATCGGGGTGAAAGCTGCCGTTGTTGCCATACCAGGCATGATTTTGGGATCCGACCGCGCCGCCGTTGGGAGCGGCATTCGCGTGCTCCACGCCGCCGTTGCCACCGATCAGGCCGTGATTTCCGTTGTTGCCGCCGTTGGGCTGTTGCTGACCCGCGTTCTTGTCAGGGTGCCAGCCGCCGTCAGGGCCGAAGTACCCGTTCGGATGGTAGGCGCCGTTGGGACCGTAGTGCGTGTCTTCGCCCGGCTTATAGTTGCCATCGGGGTGAAAGGTGCCGTTGTTGCCATACCAGGCATGATTTTGTGATCCGGCCGCTCCACCTCCCCACGGGTGATAGCCGTTGTAATTCCTGTTGTTCCAAACGTGGTTGTTGATATAGGTGTTGTGGTTGTAGATGATCGTCGTTGAACCGCCCCCGCCACAGCAGCCCCAGTTCAGGCCCCAGGCATGCCAGCCCCAACCGAATCCACCACCAACCCATCCCCCGCCGCCGAACGAGGCTCCGATGGTGATACCCGTCCCAAAGTAGAGACCGAAGGAAGCGACGGGCAGCGGCGGAGCGACATAGTACGGCACCACCACGGACGCGCCGAATACTACAGCCGGGTTGTACTGCGGAACGTAGACAACCTGCGGGTTCGCCGGTTGAATCACGATCGTGTTCGAGGCTGGTTGAGTGACGGTGATCTGCGAGTTGGATTGCAGCGCCCCGGCCGCTTGCGCCTTGGCGCGCATCGTCTGCACTGCCGCCATCACATCGGCCTGCTGATTCGCGAATGCCTGCCCGAGGCTCGATGTCCACGAAAGATTATGCGCAAGGTTGTCCATCACGGAAGGAAACTGTGTCAAAGCCTTGATGCTCGGGTCCCAGGATTGCTGATCGACGGCCTGCGCGAGCGCCGAGCCAGTCAGGTTCCTGTTCTGCGCCAGCCAGTCGTCCGCGTAGGTAAGCTGATCTGGGTTCGTCGCGGCTGCGAGCACCTGCGCCACCAGTGCATCGGGGTAGAGCGCGATGGGGGCAACCATGGAGTCGAGCTGATCGGCGGAAAGAGGGGCCGGGGCGGGCGCGGAGCTGCCTTGCGCCGGCGGCTCGGAGCTGCTCTGCTGGGCATAACCAGTTGAGCTGCTTTGCGTGTCGTAGTTCGTCTCCTGCTGCGCGGCATACTGCGGCGCTGGCGCTGGAGATTGATAGACGGCCGTCGTCACCGGCGGCGCTAAGATCGGCTGAGTCTGGTAGACCGCTCCGTTACTTGGCGCCGCTGGCGGTGGAACCGTGGCGGGACGTGTAGCTTGCCACGGCGCGTGCTTGCCGCGAATCCCGTACTCGCCCGACATGGTGTCGCCAAAGACCTGTCCATGAAAATGCAGAACAGTGCGAGTCACCGTATCAAATCTGATGTTATGTCCGTTGACCTCACCCTGAATCGGACCCGATTGGTCGGGGCCCTCAAAATAGCCCGTGAGGTGATTGCCGTATTGCGCGATCTGGACGTGTTTCACGACCGTCTCGCCGTCCCGAATGCTGGTGGAGTAAATCGTCCAGTTGCCCTGCACGTTGTCCGGCGGCTGATCTGCAAAACCTGCCTGGTTAAGGGTCAGCGACAGCAAAGCAACCATAGCCAGGCTCAGCGCCGCATTCATTCTCTTTTTCATGACATCCTCCTGAATTAGTTCGGCGACCTGTATCACTTCGTTGTCGCTCGATAAGGAGAGTGCAACCCATGAGCCAAAGCTAACTTGCTGATCTGATTTGATTTCGGAGGATGGTCAGCTCACGAAGGCTCGGGGATTCACGAAATCTAGAGAGGAGAGGTCGGGAGAAGGACGGAGGCGTGGGTACTTACTCCGGCAAGCATTCTGTGGCTGTCTGCTCGGCGCTGATCCACTCGCGAATATAGGCCGGACAATTCCGCAAACTAGCGCCGCTTGCTTCGCAATTCGCGAGGAAAGCGACGACGGCGTCGTCCACCAATCGCAAGTCTTTGAGATCGAGGATCAGGCTGTGACCGGCAGCCTCCGATGCGAACACTCGCCGCAACTCGTTCAGGTTTTCACGTTGCAGGCGACCGCTGAGGCTCAGGACAACTCCATCGTCATCTTCTTCCGTTCGTCTTACTTTCCACATGAGTGCTTCCTTTCTTCCCTTTTCACAATGTCTCGACCTTCATGACTTGCAACCGCGTTGCCACGACTAAAGCGTCCTGAAACGAAATGCCTTACATGACGTAATTTTCAAGACCGAATCCGATGCACGGCTCTTCGCGAAAAGGATCGGGATCAACCCGAGGGATCGCAGCCAAGAGGCGAGACTACAGGTCAGTACCCGGCAATAAGTCCCGAAGAAGAGCCGTTGTCACAAGAAATAGCCCTCCGGCAGGTTCGCCGGAGGGCCATGGCACAGCGCCGAAGTTAAGCACCGAATCCGGTTTTCAGGCTACGGGTTGATGCAACTGCTCTTCGTCGGGTCTAACGTCTGGTCTGAGCAACCCGGCTTGTAGCATTGAGTTACGCCATCGTAGCTGCCCAGACTTGGCCCGCTCCTTTCAAGCAAGACGGCGGTGCCGTATACGAGTTCCTGCGGAATGTGCAGGGGACCCGTGCCTGGCGTCTCAGTTCCGGTGGGCGCTGCGAACAAAGTATTCAGCAAAAGGTCCGATGGCATAATCTCATTTACGTTTGGCGTGTTCTGATTGTTGATCGCGCCACCCAGTACGAAGAAATCGTACTCGGTCGGGCCGGCGGGCGAACCAAAGGTGCTGAACGCAAACGGGTTTGAGATCGTGCCCGTCCGGTAGGAGTTGTAGCAACTATTGCTAAAGATCTTTCTGGTTTCGCCAAAGGCAGTCGATTCAAACATACCGATTTGGTCGAGGTCTGACACCGGCTGCTGGATGTATGCGTCTGCCGAGAAAAACTGCGGCACCAGCTGGAGATACATCGACCGCCGGACGCCAGCTGCCATTGGCGCAGCTATGCCCTCAGCCGACAATTGATTCGAGAAGTACCATCCGGTGGCCGTGTTGGATGTTTTGGCTCCCGTGGCCTGCAGCCTTCCCCAATCGCTGTAGATATTGTTGGGCGCAGTGCCATACCCAGTTGCCATGTTGCCCGCGTATATAGCCGCGCTCTGCTCCAGGTTCCCGAGGGTTGTATCGAACGTATTCTCGTAGCTCGGGGGAGTGTACTCGCCACCCTGCCACCATGGGTCCATGGCAGATCCCGTCCAAAGGGCCCCGCTCGTGACGCCGACCGCAGCCGCTGCCAGAGGCGCATCAAGCGGGCCCAGGGCGGCAGCGCCGATCGATGTCATTCCGGCCATCAGGTTCATCCAATCGAAGGAGTTGGCTCCCACGTTGGTGCTGGGTACTGCGCCCACCTGTCCGTCGAGCACCTCGTAAGTCGCATCAATGACCAGATCGGACACCGAAGTGCCGGGAGTACTGCCCTCAAGCATCAGGCCGTAGAGTCCATTCTTGTCTGTGGTGTTGCCCAGATAGGAGTTGCTCGTGTTGAGGGCCGTCAACTCGAGGTAGAGCTCGGCATTGGCGTCCGCCAGATCCTGCTCGGTGAAACCGGGGTTATCACCGCTGGGATACACGCAGTTTGCAATGTTCGGGAATTGGGCGCACAGAAAGTTCGTGTTGTATGCTCCCAGGTCTGGACTTCCCGGATAAAAGTAGCGCACATCGTAAGCATTCGGCCCAGTCTCGTTGTTATGGTTGGCCAGGAATTTCTGGCTTACATAGTGATAGGCGGCGATGTGTCCAGGAGTGTCGGTCAACGGCCAGTCGATCGACATTTGAGTGCTGATCGAGTAGAAGTCATAGTCGATGCTAAGGCTCGTTGCACCGCTTCCGTTTGCTTTCCCGTCTTCCTGCGATACGACCGTGGGAAAATAGAGGCTATTATTGTCGCGAGCCATAACGCCTCGCACAATACCTGTCTGCCGGTTCTCATTCCCTTGGCCCAGACTGAACACCGACGACGAATTGACTACGCCGGTAGCAAAGGGTGACTTGGGCCGTGGCGGCCAGGTGCCCGTCCAGTCATGGCGTCCGGGAGACACAAGAGTATAGGTCGAGGTGGAACTCGTTAGCGCTTCCATGCGATAGCCAGCTCCGCCATACCAGTTCATTGGGACGACCATGCCACTTGCGATCGATGCACTCTGGAACGGCTGCCCTACCGTCATTAATACGACTAGTTGACGGGACGTTGGTGGCTAAGCGCTTCGTTCAGACTAGTCATTGCTTGTGAAGCAACGGTAGAGTCGCTGCTGCCCGTGGGGAAAAACTGCCCGCAAAAGAAGCTGGCGCCGCTACAAGGACCCTGGTCGGAGTAATCGATCGGCTGCAACGTCACCCGATCGAGCACCAGAAGCCAAATGCCGTTCGTAGAGCCGACCGGTGGCAACATTTGCAAGGTCGAGGCGCCGTAATAATTCACAGTAAACGTAGACATGCTGAGATTTGGATTATTCGGATAGGCCTCGAACTGAAGATTGTTGCCGGCATGGAAGTTGTAGTTGGAATTACTATCCAATGACAGGAGACCCTGTGCGAACGGGTTTTGTTGGTAAGACTTGCCCACGTCGGACGCAAGGTAGTAGCTTTCGTAGGCACTGCCCGCTGCGGCTCCCGGAACGCCAATCGCCGCATACCCCTGCGGCTGCCAGCTCGCGGGATAGCTGGAATAGTTGGTTCCTCCAATGGCCGTCGTATCCAGACTGGCGTCGGCGCTCTGATACTCCGTGGTGCCGACCAGCACGATCTCGGTCCCTTTCGTCAAGCCAGCGAGATCATTCTTGAGTGTAGCTGCGTCTGCAGGACACATATAGCCATCTTCCTGGGTCGGAGTCTGGCGATTCAGCACCACGACCTGATAGCGTGAGGTGCATGGTGTGTCGGTGGCCGCGGGAAACGTAGCGTCGCGGTACGGGAATTGAACGCCGTCCCCATTAAGGTTGTCTTGCAGATTGGCGGGAGTGCCCGTGGTCAGAGAAACCCACGGCTGAGCACCACCTGCGTTGAGGGAGATCCCGACGGCGGCGGGCGTGTAATAAGTGGCACCCGAGGTCACACCTGGGAAATAACTGAACGTCACGCGCGCCAGTTCAATATTGCGGCGCGAGCTACGGGCAAGTGCGATGAGCTGATTCTGGCCGGTCAGCAGGCGGTTGGCTTTCGTGAGTTCGGCAGTCCATTTGCAAGCATTTTTCTCGCATGCTCCCTGCTGAAAGTGCGAGGTGACATTTTTCCCGTTTAGCTTAACCCGCAACGATTCGGGAAGAATGCCATCGCCGACGACGAGGACGGCCTGCACCGTCGTCGTGTCACGGACTCCCTCGCCAAGATACGGCGTTACAATTCGAAATACATCGGAATCATTGCGATCCTTGGTTGTGGTGTTAGCAGAGGACAAGCTACCCGAGGCATCCGGACTTTGCGAAGTAGAGTTATCGGCGGCGGAGGCGGCCACGGAAGCCGCTCCGAGGAATACTGCGAGAGCGATCTTGTGTAATTTCATTTTAGTAATCCTTTTTCTTTCGATGTATGGGCCTCGTCGACCAGCCCTGCGTCAACTGGTAATGCATCGCCGTGGCCAATCCGTTCTTTCGCAAAACCAATGACTTGCCGACTTTCTTCGCCTCGATTCGTTCGCGAATTTTCGAGATTTCGGGACTGGCTCGTTCCCAGCGCGACCAGGGAAGCCGTCGTTAAGGATGCGCGTCCCTTGCTTGGAGAAACGTCGGGAACGGGTCGCGACCGTGTTCAGAGCGAGCACGCGTGACGAGGGAACTGGGACGCGGAGAGATCTGCCAGGCTTGAAGATGCTGATGAGAATGGCGGCGAGAGAACCGCTAGGTGACCTCGCCAAGTGAGCTTGCTGGTGTCCGCCGGCAAATGTTGTCGAGAATGATCGACAGTGCCCACGGGGCCCCCAGGCTCATCGCGGTCGCCAACATCATGGCCATCAAAACAACGATGAAGAACGTCCCGCGACAGGGTCGGATAAGTTGGCGAATCAGGCTCAACATAGAATCGTGCTCACTTCGCGGTTTGCATGACAGCGCTCGTTGCCTGCGGTTCTCCCACTTTTGCAGAGATCGCTGTTTGGGCAATCTTCGGGTCTTCCGCCTGTGCCCTCGCGAGGTCGCTCAAATGAATGACGGTGGCTGCCGCCGTGTATCTCACTTCACGTTTGTGGTCGGAGAGCCTGGGCTCAATTCTCGGCAGGAGGCTGGAGTCCCCGCGCTTGGCGATGGCGTCCAACGCGGCCACCCGCAGCACCCAGTTTTGGTTCTGGCTGGCCGTCAGCAGAACTGGGCGCGTGCGGGCGTCCGGATCTGTGGCAAGAGCGGAAATTAAGGCGGCCTTCGCGGCCGCGCCACTCTTTCTGTCTTTCATGATCGTCTGAAGAGCTTCCCATCCGATGCCGGCGAACGGGACATAGCCGATCCCTTCGCTGAATCCCATCTTCGCCACCTCCTTCGGGTCATGGAGCGCCTTCATCTCCTGGGCCATCATGCCGGAATCGTTCTTCCGCTCCCCGGTGAAAACCGCGTAATAGACCTCGTAGCACGCCGGGTCATTCAGCAAGCGCAAGGCATGGGCGGCGGCCATCACAACTGACAAGTTTTTGTCGTTGAGGGCTTGCTTTAAGCTTGCATCTGCTCCAGACGCGTGCATTTGTCCCAGCGCCGTCGCAGCCGCGGCCCGGACTCGGCTATTGGTATCCTTCAAGGCTCTCTCGGCGAGCTCAGTGGCATGGGGGTCGTCCGGGATGAGGCCCAAGACGCGGACCGCAGCTAGCCTCTGTACAGAACTTTTCTGTTGCAGGCCCTCCTCGAGGAGAGGCCACCCTGGGCTCGCAGCCGTCTGCGCGCAACACGCGACAGTCAAAAGAACCGCATTAGTAAGGAGCAGAAGCGAGTGGCTGACCGCTCCCATCGTCAACATCTTCTTCTTTGAATTGTGGGGCATCATATGAACTCCTCGGAACATCCGTTGCACGCTTCCCTAATCGCAAATCGCCTGCCAAAACTACCTCACTGAAAAAGGGAAACTTAGCGGTTTGAATCTCATTACCGGCCTCGGAAATTCACGAGAGTTCGCGAGTTGGCAGTACGAAACTTGGTCGCCAGTGCTAGTTCTGGCAAACACTCTCCGGGAGAAGATTGGTCTCATCTAGAGGGACAATACTGCTTGACTCTTGATGACGATGAGACACACCTGGCAGCGAGGATTCAAGCTTCCCACCCTCCGCGGGGGCGAAAGGATCAGGATTTGTAGAGCGACTGCATGCTCTCGTGAAGTTTGAGAGCGAGCGGCGATGCGGCATGGGGATCGGTGACGACTTCGATGTAAACGCCGCTCCCGCCAACAGCCGCTTTGGCAAGAGCCTCGTCCAATTTTTCGCACGTGTCAACCCGAGCTGTGAACCAGCCCTCACATCCCAGGGCATTCGGTAGCTCGGCGTAACGCCATGGTGCGATGTCGTTGTAGGCGATCGCGGGGTCTTTGCAGAGAAGTCGTTCGATGAGATACCCCGAGTTGTTGAGCACGAAAATGATCGGCCGAAGACCTCTGCTCCCGAACTGCGCGATCTCCTGTGCGGTGAACTGATGGGCTCCATCGCCCGTCACCAGCACTGCGCGTCGGTCCGGGGCCGCCACGGCCGCTCCAAAAGCGGCTGGGGTAGCCCAACCGATCGACCCCCAAAGCGTTTGATTGTGAAATGTAGCTCCGGCGGGCATTCGGGCGAATCCGAGCCCCATGGAGCAAGTTCCGGTCTCTGCCACAACAATGTCATCCGGCTGAAGGAAGTTCGCCCACCGCGGATACAGCGCATCTGCCGTGATTGAATCTACTCCGGTACCCTGAGGTGCGCCGAGTGAATTCGGAGCGATGTTCGATCCCCAGTCGCTGCGCTTTGACACTCGTTGAGTCAGAACCGAGAGAATGTCTCCCATTTCAACGTTCGAATAAACCTTTGAACCGATACGCACCCGATGATGCACAATGCTGATCGTCGTTTCCGGGTCGAGCTTTGCGGTGAAAGCTCCACTGTTGAGGTCAGTGAGCAAAGTACCGATCGCGAGCACGCAATCGCATCCTTCCACAAACGCACCCACACCATGATTCATCAGTTTGCCGTCATACATCCCGATGTAGGCCGGATGCTGTTCGTCGAGCACAGATTTGTCCATGAACATCGTGGCGAAAGGCAAGCCCGACACGTTTACGAGAGATAGCAATCGCGATTGCAAGCCTGCCCGGGTAACCAAAATTCCGGGCAAGATGCACGCGGACCTGGATTTCTCAAGCGCACAAACTATCGCGTCGGCGGCAGCCGACAAAGAGGCCGGGTCGCTTTGGGGGCAAGGGATCGGCTGGGCCGAACCCATGACCGGTGTATTAGCGAGGTCGGCCGGGAACGCCATATAAACCGGCCGGCGGTGATACAGTGCTTCTGCAATCAGCCGCTCCGTTTCGTAGGCAACATTCTGCGGCGTAATGATGGCGCTCGCACAAACGACCGGCTGGGACATGCGATGAAACAGGTCATACTCACCGTTCCCAAGGGTGTGGTGCATCAACGCCCGCGCCGCTTGCACCGACATGTTGGGCGCGCCAACCAAATGGAAGATTGGCAGATGCTCCGCGTACGATCCGGCAATCCCCGCAAGCGCGCTGAGTTCCCCCACTCCATAAGTAGTACAGACGGCGCCAACTCCTTTTATCCGTGCGTAACCATCCGCAGCGTAGGCAGCATTGAGTTCGTTGCAGCAACCGATCCAACGCATCTTAGGATGCAGGCAAATCGCGTCGTTCACCGGAAAAGCAAAATCGCCAGGAACGCCAAACACATCGGTTAGCCCAAGCGCGTTCAGCCGTGAGAGCACATGTTCGATGACAGTCATTGGCTAACCCCGTCTCCACCCTGCGCAACAGAGGTGGCTTTCCCTTTGAGTGCCTCCACACTGACCGTTTCATGAGTGTTGCGCGGGGCGGAAGGATTCCCCGCGACCGATCCGGGGTCACCACCATCCTTGTCTATCGCGTCAAGCCGCACATCGTAGACGGCTGTGATTGAATCGAGGCGAGAGATCACGTCTCGCGTGGCTGCGAGCTTCATTTCCCGTGCTTGGTTCGCAGTTAGGAGTCCAGCCTCCATCCGTTCGGAAATGCTGTACAGACTAGCGTGCGCGTCTCGAAGCAATCCATCGACACGGGCAGCATAGTCTTGGGCCAGAGCCCCAGCTGTTTCAGCGTTTGCAGAGCGATTCTGGTTCGCTGCGCTTTGAGCAGAAGCCGGAAGTGCCGCAAGAATTATGAGAGCAAGATACATTGTATTTTTCATCGCATCGTTCCTATGAGTAACCTTTCAAAAGTTGATTCTCTCTCGCTCCGGGGTTATCCAATCACCTGCCCGTTCCTCGGTTCATCGTGTCCTTATCGAATTTCAGAGCGACGGATCTCGATCTTGGTCTTGGGATTTGCAACTTTCGCGCCAAACCGTAACTCCTTGAAAAGAAGTGCGGTCACGAGGGTTGAAACGTCCCGATTGTCAGGAAATTCCCGAGATCTCGTGACGTTGGTCTGCCAAGGTTGGACAAGCTCGGTAAACGATGACCGTGGCAAGACCGTTCAGCACGGCAAAGGCTATCCCGGTGTTAATGTTTCGGAAGCGCTTATAATCAAGGACGCTCATGACACAGCCAATCGATCCTGATTGAGGATAGGTGTGAGTATTAGTTTTAGTGCCGAGAAAGCGATCTTCGAGTCGTCGTGCTCTAGATTGCATGGTCTCAGGCTCAACGTTAGCTCGACGGCAGTGAGGCGGCTCTTCGTTCGAACGCTCGTCCTCTGGATTTCTTTTGTTCTATTTGCACTTTCGGCTGCCGCTCTCGATCCAAACCTGCAGATCTCCCAATACGCCCATAGGGCCTGGCGGATTCAGGACGGATTTTTCAGCGGCACACCCCAAGCGATCACCCAGACTACAGATGGATACTTGTGGATCGGAACCGAGGGCGGATTAGTGCGCTTCGATGGCGTGCGATTTGTTCCCTGGACGGCGCCGGGGGACAAACGACTGCCCAGCACGCGCATCCACTCACTGCTCGGCGCAAGCGATGGAAGTTTGTGGATTGGAACCTCAAGCGGACTGGCGAACTGGAATCATGTCGAACTCCTCAATGTTTCCGGATCTCCCGCGTTCATCGAGACAATTCTGCAAGACCCTGGAGGCACGGTGTGGGTAACGCGCAGCCAGGTACGCGATGACGCGGGCCCGCTCTGCGAGGTAACAGGAGGTGTCCTACACTGCCGCGGTGCGCAGGATGGAATCTCTTTCCCCTATGCCCAGCCACTTTTCAGGGATGCGCTCGGAAACCTGTGGATAGGCAGCTCGCTGGGACTGTGCCGGTGGAAGCCGGGCGAATCCAAGATGTACATCGACAAAGCCCTGATGCATGCCAAGGGGCTTGCCGGAGTTGGAGCCATCGCTGCCGGTGACGGTGGTTCTGTGCTGGTGGGCATGAAGCGTTCGGGGAAAGGGTTAGGCCTGCAGCAGCTATCAGAAGGCAAATGGAAGGATTACGTCCTGCCTGAAATGGACGGGACACAGCTCGAGGTCTCGGCCATGCTGAGAGATCGCGATGGTGGGCTTTGGATTGGCACGGGTAATCATGGGATATACCGGCTTCACGAGGGCAACGCGGATCACTTCAGCAGCGCGGATGGCTTGTCGAGTGATGCGGTGCAGGGGTTCTACGAGGACAGGGAAGGTGATATCTGGGTCGCGAGTTCCAGAGGGATTGATCGTTTTCACGAAACCCGAGTGGTCAGTTTTTCCATTCGCGAAGGCTTGACATCGGAAGATGTCGATTCGGTGTTCGCCGCTCGGGATGGCACGGTATGGATTGGAAACAGTCGGGCCCTGGACGTTCTGCGGCAAGGAAAACTCTCCGCGATCGGCCCGAGGGATGGGTTGCCGGGAAGACTGATTACCTCGCTACTCGAGGATCACGACGGACGCTTATGGGTTGGAATCGATAATGGCTTGCGCGTTTACGAACATGGCCAATTTCGCGCAGTGAACAAACTCGACGGCAATCCGATTGGAGTCGTCACCGCGATCACGGAGGATCTCGATCACAACATCTGGGCGGCCACAACGCAGCCGGCTCTGTTTCGCATTCAGGACCTCGGGCTCCGCGAGGAGATCGCGCCACCGCGAATTCCCCGGGTTCTTTCGTTGGCCGCAGACCCCAAGGATGGCATCTGGTTGGGATTATCGAACGGAGACTTGGCCCGCTACCGGCGAGGACAGCTCGACATCATGCCCACAAGCCGTCCGGTAAAGAGTTTAATCCGCAACCTGCTGGTTGAGCCCGACGGTTCAGTGTGGGGAGCGACACAAGACGGCCTGTTACGCTGGAAGGAAGGCAAAGAGGAAATCCTGAATTCGTCCAATGGGCTGCCTTGCGATATTGTGTTCGCGCTCGTAAGGGACAACCGTGGGGCTCTTTGGCTGGATACGCAGTGCGGACTTGTGGCGATCGAGGCATCCGAGCTGAATCGGTGGTGGCAGCAGCCTGATGTCAAGTTGAGCGTGAGAACTTTGGACGTGTTTGACGGAGCACAGCCGGGGCTGACCAACTTTCGGCCAGAAGTTTCCAAGTCGCCGGACGGCAAGCTATGGTTTGCGAACGAAAATATTTTGCAGATGGTTGATCCTGAACATGTGAATGGGAACGGCGTTACGCCGCCGGTTCAGGTAGAGCAAATCATCGCAGACCGAAAGAAGTATCTTCCGCGAGCTCGCCTGCAGCTTCCCGCGCGCACGCGCGACGTCGAGATCGACTACACGGCGCTCAGCCTCATGGTTCCCGAAAAAGTGCGCTTCCGCTACCAGCTCGAGGGACACGATGCGGACTGGCAGGATCCGCAGAATCGCCGCCAGGCCTTTTACACCGATCTGCCACCGGGCAATTATCGGTTTCATGTGATCGCCAGCAACAATGACGGGGTGTGGAACGAGACGGGCGCCGAGGTCGGTTTCGAAGTGCTTCCGGCGTTCTACCAGACGGCGTGGTTTCGAATCTTATGTGTCTTCGCTGCCGCGGGTATCCTCGGGCTGATTTACGTGCTTCGCCTGCGCCGCTTGGCTGCGCGGATGCAAACGCGTTTCGAGGAGCGGCTCGAGGAGCGCGAAAGAATCGCACGGGACCTGCATGACACGCTGCTGCAGGGAATTTACAGCGCTGCGCTCCACTTTAATTTGGCAGACGCTCGTTTGCCGGAAGATTCGCCGGCGAAGACCGCGGTAAAACGTGGCTCGGAGCTGCTAAGGCAGGTGAGCCAGGAAGGCCGCAATGCTCTTCGCTCTCTGCGCTCTTCCGAGGCTACATCCGACAGCCTGGAACACGCCCTGTCCCGCTTGCCCAAAGAGTTTTCTCTGCCGTCGGGCATTGATTTTCAGGTGGCTACAGAGGGCCAGCCGCGACTCTTGCGCCCGTTGATCCGCGATGAGGCCTATCTCATTGCGCGCGAGGCAATCATTAACGCCTTCCGTCACGCCCGCGCCACTAAGATAGAAGTGGAAATCGACTATGCCCCGCGTCAATTATGCATCCTGGTGCGCGACAATGGTTGTGGCATTGATACTGATGTGTTGAGAACTGGTCGCGAGGGGCATTGGGGCCTTCCCGGCATGCGGGAGCGAGCAGAAAAGATCGGGGCAAAACTGGAGTTGCTGAGCCGCACCAACGCCGGAACCGAGGTCGAGCTCTCGGTGGTTGGCGCTGTGGCATTTCAAGATGCCTCCACAGGGCAATCATGGAACTGGCTGACCAGGTTGTATCCACGGAGCCTCAGGAAGAACGTCAAGGAACCCAGTGAGGAACAACACAAGTGAACGACCACACGAAGATACGTGTTCTCAGCGTCGATGACCATCCCCTGGTGCGCGAGGGGCTAGCTGCCTTGATCAACGATCAGGCCGACATGCAGGTGGTGGACCAGGGCGCGACGGGCCATGAGGCAATCCAGCGCTTTCGAGAGTGTCAACCGGATGTCGTTCTCATGGATGTGCGGCTCCCCGATATGAGCGGAATCGATGCCATGCTCACGATCCGCAGCGAGTTCCCGGAAGCTCGAATTATCATGGTTACCTCGTCCGAAGGCGATGTTGAAATGCAGCGGGCGCTGGGCGGTGGAGCGAGAGGCTACATGCTCAAGAGCATGCCCCCGAATGACGTAATCGAAGCGATCCGGAAAGTGCATGCGGGCAAAAAGGCAATTCCCGCGGAGATCGCCACGCGCCTGGCAAACCATATGAGCGATGAAGCGCTCACCGCGCGTGAGGTCGAGATTTTACAGCAAGTTGCGGAGGGCAATCGCAACCGCGACATCGCCGACCGGCTTTTCATCTCCGAAGGCACGGTCAAGGTTCACGTCCAACATATTATGGAGAAGCTGGGCGCCAGCGATCGCACCCAAGCGATCACCATCGCCGTCCGCCGCGGCATTATCCACCTGTAAGCCAAGCACACCTTAGGCTCTGCCTTTCGAGGTACAAGGAAGTACCTCTTTAGTAGTATCCAAAAATTCAAAATTCGGCAGATTCGCGTCCGCCCGTCAACCGGTAGTCTTGTCCCAGTGCTTTCATTCGCGGTTGAGGGGAAAGAGAGCTTGAAGCGGCAATACACGAAATTCCCGGCTGGCTTGCCCGCCATAGGGTTGCTATTGTTGCGAAGCGCCATCGGGGTAAGGCTCCTTATAGAGGGTCTCGCCTGTGTGCAGGCCTCTCCGCTGCACTTGGAGGGGTTAGCGCTTGGCGTGCTTGCTCTTGTGACCGGAACTTCTCTCGTACTTGGTTTCCTGACCCCGCTCGTGGCTGGCGTTCCAGCAGTGGCCGGCATAGCAGTCTGGCTGTGGCATCCGGCGTGGGTTCCCGTCCTGGGCTCGCCGAATGTCAACACGATTGCGCTGGCGATCGCGATTCTGCTGCTGGGGCCCGGGGCAATCTCCCTGGATGCCTACTTCTTCGGCCGCCGCAAGATCATCATCCCGCGCGCAGTCAGGTCATAAACCTTCTTTTTCTGTTCCAGCGGCGCTACACCCTTACGATATGGCCCTGAATACCCGAAAAGTAGTATTGGACGAGTAGCCTGCGGCGGTATCGAAAAAACTGCTTATCGCCAGATGCGTTCTACGCTCGACAGCGTGCATAGTACCTCCATCAAGCGCGAAGATTTGAGGCTTGCGGAGAATTGCAATGAATTACTTGGTTTCGGACATTGAGACAGCTTCGATTCCCGGCGGAGAACTCCAGTCGTTTGCCATGACCCACTTTGACCATGCCCCGGCACCGACCCTGAATGTCCAGGTTTTCGAGAATCTGATGGCGGCGGATTCGGTTGTCGCTACCAGCGCTCGCCACCTTGAGCAGGTCATGGACGCTGTACCGCAACACATGTTCATCCTCGAGCCGGATGCAACCCTGTCGTTTGTTAATCGCGCGGCGCGGGAATATCTCGGGCGGATTGACGCGATCACACCAACCGAGCGGCTCGGCGCAATTATTCACCCTGAGGATGTCGAAGCGCTTCTGGGAGCATACCGGGATGCCATAGCGCACGGAATACCCGTCGAAGCCGAAGCGCGGGTTCGGAGCAAGAATGGCCAGTACCGCTGGTTCCTGCACCAACTTTTTCCCTTATGCGACGAACAAGGCCGAGTTGTCCGCTGGTGCGGCGCCCGGATCGATATCGATGAGCATAAGCGATCTAAAGAAGAGGCTCAGCGCGAGAATCTTGCTCTGCGGGAAGAGATCGACACGATGTCGATGTTCGAAGAAATCGTCGGCTCCTCGTCGCGTCTCCGGGCGGTACTGGCGCGCGTCACCAAAGTCGCGCGCACCGACTCCACAGTTCTGATCACGGGCGAAACCGGCACCGGCAAAGAATTGATCGCCCGCGCGATTCACAAGCGCTCCGATCGTGCGGATCGTCCTTTTGTGAGCGTAAACTGCGCCGCCATCCCACGAGACCTGATTGCATCGGAATTGTTTGGACATGAAAAAGGCGCTTTCACTGGAGCGCTGCAGCGTCGCATTGGCCGCTTTGAACTGGCCGAGGGCGGCACTCTCTTCCTCGATGAAATTGGCGAACTTCCGGCCGAGACACAGGTTGCCCTCTTGCGCGTTTTGCAGGAGAGGGAATTTCAGCGCGTCGGCAGCAACCAGACCATTCGCACCAATGTCCGTATTATCGCCGCCACGCATCGTGACTTGCCCGCTGCCATCGAAGCCGGCACCTTCCGCAGCGACTTGTACTACCGCATCAACGTGTTTCCGCTGGAAATGCCTGCGCTGCGAGAGAGGAAAGAAGACATTCAGGTTCTCGTCAAGTACTTCATTCACCGTTACTGCAGCAAAGCAGGCAAGGATGTAAAGAGCATCGACAAGAAAAGTCTGGATCGGTTGCAGTCCTATTCCTGGCCCGGCAATATCCGCGAGCTGCAGAATGTCATCGAACGCTCCGCGATCCTGTGCGACTCCGAGAACTTCTCGGTGGATGAAAGCTGGTTATCGACCGCGGCCTGCCCGGCTCGGCCGCTTTCACAAGAGATGGTTTTGCAAGAAAAGGAACGCATCGAGTCGGCGCTGGCGGAATGCAAAGGTCGGGTGTCCGGCTCATCTGGCGCCGCCGCAAAGCTGGGCATGCCGCCGTCGACGCTGGATTCCAAGATTCACGCACTCAAAATCGACAAGCGCCAGTTCTCTGCCCACTAGGCCTTTTGGATAACGTCTTGCCCGATGAGCCGACCTCAGAATCGCAAGCCGGCCCTGCAACCAAAACCCGAAGCGCCACCGGAAACGCCGCAAACCACTAACTAAAGGTCCTCCAGATGTTCGAAAGAATCTGTTGTTGGGTTGAAAGAATCGATCCAGGTGTCCATCGTCGCGTGAAGGGCCTGCGGCTCATAACCGCTTACGGTATTGCGGCGATGCTGGGGGCGTTGGTCGTCAGTTCACATCAGATATCGGGTGGCTCGGCGCTCAGCTATCTCGCCGCCGGTTTCGGCCTCTGGGCCAGTGTCTCTGAAGGTCAAGCAACTCGTTGGCTGTCGACTCGCGACCTTGTCATCTTGAATGCTGCCGCGGTAGCCGGCGCAATGGTCTTTATGAACTTGTCCCCGATTTCGATCGGCACTGGTTGGCTGGGGCCCGAGTGGATTCTCATAACCGGCGCGTTCCTCGTGGGATATCTCAAGCGATTCGGATTGCTCGGCGCGGGCATTGGCTCGCAGATCTATATCGGCCAGCTCCTCGCATATGGAACCAGGATCACCCGGGCCGATCTGGCGATGGTAGCGCTGGCTGGATTAATAGCTGCGGTGGCCTCGATCGTTCCTCGCTTGCTCAGCGGACCGGCGGAACGCCCAACGCCTTCATCGGCACCGGAACCTTTTTCTGCGAGCGGGCAGGGATCAGGAGAACTGCGGATGGGGGTGCAATCGGCGGTTGCCGCACTTGTGATCGTTCTCATGGGCAGCGTGATCCATCTTCAAGAGTGCGCATGGGCCATCACAGCCAGTACCTATGTGATTGCTGCGTCAACCTCAGGGACTGCAGATCGCGTTCACCGGCGCATCGTGGGGACGTTGATCGGCGTTCCGCTCGGCATCGCTTGCCTGCCAATCGCACAGCACGCACCGCCGCTGGCTTGGATACTCGCTGCTGTTGCCATGATCATTTACGCTGTGGCCTTGCCGAACCGCTACGACATCGCCTGCGCAGCCTATGCGTTCACGCTAATGGTAACGTTGGCGATAAGCGGAGAAACTTCAACATCCGTCTTGGCCGCGCGTGCCTGGGAAACGTTGATCGGCGGAGTGCTGGGGGTGATCGCTGCGAAGGTCATTCTACCCCTCCCTGAGCCCTCGCCAAATGTCGCGAAAATAGCTTGGAACGGGTGACTCGAACTTTGGCTTCCTGCTACGTCTTTGATTCCGAAAGACCGTCGAGGAGGGGGTCAAAGCCGCGCTGAATGAGTTCAAAAGGAGTGAAGTGTTGTAATCTTTTCCGGGGACAAGCGCACCATGAGCAACCTGATACGAATCAGCAAAGAGAACGATGTCGCGGTTATCACCATCGACAACCCACCAGTCAACGCCCTGAGTCCGGGAGTATCGGAAGGGATCTCGGCAGCGATCGATGAAATAAATAGTGATCCAGCCGTCAAAGCGGCGGTCGTAATCGGCGGAGGCCGCACTTTCGTCGCCGGCGCGGACATCAAGGAATTCGGCAAGATGACTTCGGGCGGTCCGCGCAGAAGCCTGCTTCCTTTGCTTCTGCGCATTGAGGACAGCAGCAAGCCGATAGTAATGGCGATTCATGGCCAGGCGTTCGGCGGCGGACTGGAACTAGCCATGGCCGGCCATTACCGCGTGGCGTCGTCAACCGCGCAGGTCGGTCAACCGGAAGTGAAACTGGGTATTATTCCCGGAGCTGGCGGAACGCAACGTCTGCCGCGATTGGTGGGCATTGCCAAGGCAGTGGAGATGTGCAGTGAAGGTAAGCCGGTTTCCGCGCTTGAGGCTGCCGCTCTGGGACTAATTGACCGGCTGATCGAGGATGACCTGCTCGCCGGAGCGTTGGCTTTCGCGCGCGAAGTCGCTGGCAAGCCCGCGCCGAAAACGCGGGAGCGCGCGGAAAAGTTGGGAGCATCCGCCGAGAACGCTGTGATCATCGCGGCCGCGCGCGACGCGACAGGCAAGAAGCAGCGCGGTCTGAAAGCTCCTCTGTCGGCGATCGATGCCGTGGAAGCGGCAACCAAACTGCCCTTCGAGGAAGGTTGCCAGGCCGAGGCGAATCTGTTCACCGAATGCCTTTTCTCCGATCAGTCGAAGGCGCTCATCCATGTTTTCTTTGGCGAGCGCGAGGTGGCGAAGATTCCGGACGTGCCGAAAGATACCCCAGTGCTGCCTGTGAACCGTGTGGCAGTCGTCGGCTCCGGAACGATGGGCGGAGGGATCGCGATGGTGTTTGCCAACGCGGGCATTCCAGTGTTGCTGAAAGATGTGGACGAGGCAGCGCTCGATTTGGGTATGGGAAAAATCCGCAAGAACTACGCCAGTTCGGTGCAGCGCGGGCGTTTTACTCAGGCGTTCGTGGATGAACGCTTGCAACTGATCACGCCGGTGCTTTCCTACGATGCATTTTCAGGCCTGGACATGGTGGTGGAAGCGGTCTTCGAAGGCATGGCGCTGAAGAAGACTGTATTTGCCGATCTCGACCGCGCCTGCCGGCCAGGCGCGATTCTGGCGAGCAACACCTCAACCCTGAATATCGATGAAATTGCCGCTGCCACGTCGCGGCCGGAGGCGGTGATCGGAACTCACTTCTTCAGCCCTGCCAATGTCATGCGGCTGCTCGAAATTGTGCGCGGAAAAAAGTCGAGCAAGGAAGTGATTGCCACCTGCATGCAACTATCCAAAAAGCTGGGCAAGATCGGAGTGCTGGCAGGGAACTGCCGCGGTTTCGTTGGCAACCGCATGTTCGGACCGTATCGGCGGGAAGCGCAGTTTTTGGTCGAGGAAGGCGCAGACGTTGCAATGGTAGATCAGGCCCTCGTCGAATTTGGCAACGCCATGGGTCCGTTGGCCACGGGCGATCTCGCAGGGCTAGATGTGGGATGGCGCATTCGCAAGGAGTACCGCCATCTGGAAAAGCCCGGAATCCGCCAGCCCTTCGCCGAGGACCGTCTTTGTGAGATGGGTCGGTATGGGCAGAAAACGATGAAGGGATGGTACCAGTACGACGAGAACCGTCGGGCGAGCGCGGATCCCGAGGTGGCCGCTCTTGTGCGGAAGTGGAGCGCGGAGGCAGGAATCCCGCAGCGACAGATTTCCGCGGAAGAGATCGTCGATCGTTGCGTCTACGCGCTGGTGAATGAGGGAGCGCGGATTCTCGAAGAAGGGTACGCGCTGCGGGCCGTCGACATCGACATCATCTATCTCAACGGCTATGGATTTCCCGCCTATCGCGGCGGTCCGATGTGGCATGCCGACACGGTGGGATTGCCGAAGGTGTATCAGCGTATTTGCGAATTCCACCAGCAGCACGGAGAACTCTGGGCGCCTGCTCCTCTGCTGAAGCGTCTGGCGGAAACCGGGAAGACGTTTGCCGACTTCGACAAGGAACAGGTCGCGGCCAGCGCTCAACCCGGGTAATACCGAATCAGCCACTCGGCAACGCAACAGGGCTTGCTTGAGGACTCGGTCTCGATATGGATGAGGAACGTGGCATCCACAAATTCGGGAGACTCTTTTGCCGAAGCCAGAGTGACTCGAGCGCGAACCTTCGAACCGGCGCGAACGGCCGAGGGGAAACGAACCTTATTCAGTCCGTAGTTGACGGTCATGGCGATGCCCGAGCGGATATGGATCGCT
The DNA here is from genome assembly GCA_963785265.1 of uncultured Acidobacteriaceae bacterium. GTDB lineage: Bacteria > Acidobacteriota > Terriglobia > Terriglobales > Acidobacteriaceae > Acidiflorens. The sequence goes on from CAWAUN010000005.1 coordinate 282,238, forward strand.
TGTTTCAGAAAGTGGGGGAGCAGCGAAAGAGTCAGGAAGCCGTGGGCGACGGCGCCGCCAAAGGGCGATTCGCGTTGGGCTCTCTCCGGGTCGACGTGAATCCACTGGCGGTCTTCGGTGGAGTCGGCAAATTTCTGAATGCGATCCTGGGTAATGACGAACCAGTCGGTCGCGGGAAATTCGCGGCCTTCCGACTCTTTCAAAGAATTCAGACTTTCAATCTCGAAAGATGGCATAGGAGTTTTCCATGACGACATTAACAGACACTCCACGTAAATTCCTTTGATTTCTGCTGTTTGCGGCACCCCGCTGGCAGCTGCCAAAATTGAAGCCTGTGAACCGAGTCCTCGGGTCAACCCCAGCAATGTGAAGTCTCCCGTGAAACCCCTAATGTGGCGCTTTTATGTAGGGCCGTCACAATGGTGCGTGACGCAGGTCATGGACCTTGAATAAGGACGCTTGCGATAAATAGATTGTTACATCCCCGGGTTGTTGCCGGCCGGAAGGAACGCTGGAACAACCGGGACACAGGTGGGAGAGGAGAGAGCCCTGGTGGTGCGCCACGCAAGCATCTTAATTCGTTATTCTCTTATCAACTCTTAAGTCTTGCCAGTTGGCAGCGCGCAAATTCCGGCCTCGTTCGCATCTCTTTTCGCACCCCTGCGGCCCAAACGGATAAAACACAACTCAGGTTCGTGAGAGTTTTTCCGGCCCACGAACTCTGGGAAATGCCTGTGCTGAGGAAGGCGCGAAATGTCCAAGCATCCGACGATCGAAGAGCACCTGGAGGCTAGCGGAGTCTCCCGAAGAAGCTTTATTCAGCTATGCAGCATGCTGATGGTAACCGCACCGGCGGGATTGGCGCTGACCAACAAGAAGTCGGTCTTCGAGATTGCGGCAGCTATCGGTAAGACGAAGCGGCCCTCGGTCATCTGGCTGCACTTCCAGGACTGTACGGGATGCACCGAGACTCTGCTGCGGACTTCGGCTCCCGATGTTGCTCACCTCATCCTCGACGTCATCTCCCTCGATTACCACGAAACGTTGATGGCCGCCTCGGGCGCGCAAGCCGAAGCTGCGTTGCACTCCGCCATGGAAACAAATGCTGGCAAATATATCCTGGTGGTCGAAGGCGCGATTCCCATCAAGGACGACGGCGTCTACATGCAGATGAATAGCAAGCCGGCCGTTCAGGTGCTGCGGGAAGTTGCCGCCAAGGCCGCAGCAGTCATCGCCATCGGTTCTTGCGCCTCGTGGGGCGGTTTGCCGTCGGCCGACCCCAATCCCACGGGTGCGGTCGGTGTCGATTCCGTCATCACCGGCAAGCCGGTCATCAACCTTCCCGGTTGCCCTCCCAATCCTTACAACCTGGTGGGCGTGGTTCTGGAATACGTCACCATGGGCAAACTGCCGCAACTGGACGAGATCAACCGCCCCAAGTTCGCTTACGAGCGCGTCATCCACGAGAATTGCCCGCGCCGCGCACATTTTGATGCGGGCCGCTTTGCTGCTGCCTTCGGCGACGAAGGCCATCGCAAGGGCTGGTGCCTGTACAAAATGGGCTGCAAGGGACCCGTCACACACGCCGCGTGTTCCACGCGCCAATTCAACGAAATTCCCAATTGCTGGCCCATTGGCATCGGAACTCCCTGCCAGGGCTGCACCGAGAAAGGCGTGTTGTGGAGAATGGGAACTTTCGAAACCGTCCCCATTCATCTGGCGACTCCACCCGATACTTATCCGCCAATTTACAGCGCCATCGGCGGAGCAACAGTTGGCGCGGCGGCGTTGGTGGGCGCGGTTGCAGGGGCGCTCGGCGGCGTCACCTGGGTCCACTCGCAGCGTTTCGCCAGCAGTCAGGAGATCGGCATGGAACGAATCGACGCCGATCGCGCTGAATTGGAAAGAGTCAAAGCAGCCGAGAAGAATCTCGATAAGAAAGAGGACTGACGTGGCCATCACTCGGCGAGAACTGATCACGAACATCGCCAAGGCCGGAGTGCCGGCGGCCGTGGCCATGACCACCGTCGGCACCGAAACGCTGCACGCAGAGAACATCCCCGTTCCGAATGCCGCGGTAGGGCTCCTCTATGACGCCAGCCTCTGCATCGGTTGCAAAGCTTGCGAGGCAGCCTGTAACGAGGCGAACAACACGCCCGCCGATACCCGTGGCGATGGACTGCACCAGGCGCCCACCGACCTCAATGACGTCACCCGCAACATCATCAAGCTCTACAAGCCCGAAGACAATTCCCTTTCGTCTTTCGTGAAGCGCCAGTGCATGCAATGTTTCGATCCTGCGTGCGCTGCGGGCTGTCCCTTTCAGGCCCTGCATAAAGATCGGCAGAGTGGGGCTGTCCTCTGGGATGGAGACAAGTGCATCGGCTGTCGCTATTGCACCATCACTTGCCCCTATTCCGTGCCGCGTTTTCAGTGGAAGGGGCTCGATCCGGTCGTGACTAAGTGCGAGTTGTGCAGCCATCGGCTGGTAAAAGGGTTGAAGCCAGGATGCACCAGCGTTTGTCCCGTGGGTGCCGTCATTTTTGGGCCGCGAGCGGTATTGCTGCTCGAAGCCAAGCGGCGCATTAAGAACAATCCGGGCCGCTACTATCAGGATCGCGTTTACGGCGAAACCGATAATGGCGGGACCCAAGCTCTGTATCTGTCGCGCGTTCCCTTCGAGAAACTCGGCCTCCCGGAACTGGGAGCGGAGTCGGTGCCCGCCAGAACTCTGCGCTGGCAGAAACGCATTTATCAATACTTTGCCTTGCCGGCCCTGCTCTACGTCGGTTTGGTCCAGGTGATTCGCAAGAGTCTCGCCGGCCATGAGCAGGAAGCGCATAAGCGCGAAAAAGAAAGCGGCTTGAGGGCGCAACTATGAGCGCGAGCAACGTTGAGGTCGCAACTCTGAGGTCGCATCACATGAGCAGCACAACTCTAAACCCCGCACCAATCAGAGTAGGTCGCTGGGAACGGGCCGTCCCCGTGTATGGGGTCACCATATTCAATCCGTTCTTTTTGGCCCTGGTGGCGATGGCCCTGCTGGCGCTGTTGTTGACCGCTTACCGCGAACTGGTCGGTCTGGGCCCGGTGAGCGGCATGAACGACCTCTTTGGCTGGGGCATCTGGAAGACCTTCAACGTCGTGGTGCTGACGGCGTGGGGTTCGGGCGCATTTTCGGTGGGAATCGCCGCGTGGGTATTCCGCCGCAAGCGTCTACAGCCCCTGATGCGCATGGCCCTGCTCACCAGCTTCCTGGCTTATGCCTGCGGTCTGTTCTTGCTGGGCGTTGATGTGGGACGCCCCTGGAACTTTTATTGGGTCCTATTTCCGTGGAATTGGAACCTGCACTCGCCGATGGCGGAAGTTGCCATCTGCATGTCGGTATACGCCATGGTTCCCCTGGCACTGGAAAATATCCCACCTGTGCTGGAGCGGCTGTGGCACTTTGACGATCGCCTGCAGCCTGGAGTCGAGCGCGTCGAAAAAGGCCTGCACAAGTTTTTCCCTTGGATCATTGCATTGGCGTACCTGTTGCCCGGCATGCATCAATCGTCGTTGGGAGCCTTAATGCTTTTGGCAGGCAACCGAGTGCACCCCTTGTGGCAGACGCCCCTTCTGCCCTTGCTCTATCTCGGCGCGGCCGCGTTCATGTCGTTCGGGTGCGTCGCCGGAGGCACCATGGTGTGTTGCCTGGTATGGAAGCGCGCCGTGGACATGGAGGTTCTGGAAGAAGCCTCCCGCATCACCGCGTGGCTGATTGCCGGCTGGCTGCTAGTGCGCCTGCTTGACATCCTCTTCCGCGGAGTGCTCTATACCGCCTTCCAACTCAATCGCTGCGCAGCCGTGTTCTGGATCGAGACGTTCCTGATTACGTACGGTGGCTGGATGCTTTGCCGTTCGCTTAGGGACCACAGGTTGCGAACCATGTACCTGGGTTTCACCCTCAGTTCGGCCGGCGGCATGCTCTATCGTTTCAGCCCCACCACCCTGGCTTATATTCCCGGCCCCAAGGCGCTGTATTTTCCGTCCACCATCGAACTTCTGGTAGCGCTTGGTTTCGTGGCCATGGGCATCGCAGGGTTTCTCCTCGCCGTCAAGCTCTTCGCCATTCTTCCCGCTCCGAACCAGGAATGGCGCGACATGGCGCAATACTTCAAGCTGCGCAAACCGTACATCCGATGGACCAAGTATTTCAATTTTGGATTTTTTGGCGACAAGTTACCAACCGACTCTGACTGACAGCAGGTATTATGGCAAACCGAATCACGATTGACCCGATCACAAGAATTGAAGGCCACCTTCGCATTGATGTCGAAGTGAACAACAATGCGGTCAGCGACGCATGGGCATCTTGCACCATGTGGCGCGGTATCGAGAACATTCTTCGCGGCCGCGATCCACGCGACGCCTGGCTCTTCACCCAACGTTTCTGCGGCGTGTGCACTACCGTGCATGCCATGGCCAGCGTGCGCTCGGTGGAAGACGCCCTGAAGCTCGAAATACCGCTCAACGCGCAGTACATTCGCAATCTCATTCTGATTGCCCACGCGTTGCACGACCACATCGTCCACTTCTATCAACTCTCCGCGCTCGACTGGGTTGATATTCTCGAGATTCCCAAGGCCGATCCCGTGGCCACGGCCAAGTTGGCGGAGAGTCTCTCGCCCTGGACGCGCAACTCCAAGACCGAGTTCAAGGCGGCCCAAGACCGCGTAAAAGCGGTCGCGGCCAGCGGCCAGCTCGGCATTTTCATGAACGGATACTGGGGCCATCCGGCGATGCGCCTCTCGCCCGAAGTCAACCTGCTCGCCTTCACGCATTATGTGCAGGCGTTGGAATATCAGCGCAAGGCTTTGCAGGTAGTCGGAATCCTCGGAGGCAAGACGCCGCACATTCAGAACCTGACCGTCGGCGGCGTATCGAACGCCATCGACCTCGACAGTACCAGCGCCCTCGACATGGACAAACTGGAGCAGATCCGCGTGCTCCTGGCCGAGGTCGTGCGGTTCGTTAACCAGGTCTACTTCATCGATGTCTGCGCCGTTGCCGCCCTGTACCCCGAGTGGTTCAAGATTGGCAAAGGGGTCAATAACTACATGGCGGTCCCCGATCTGCCCTTGGACAGCGCGGGCTCATCCTACGATCTTCCCGGCGGTTATATTCTGAACGGGAACATCGCCGGTGTACATCCGTTCAAGACCGCATCCGACAAGGATTTTCGAGACGGCGTCAGCGAAGATGTAACCCACGCCTACTATCGTGGAGAAAAGCCACTTCACCCCTGGGTCGGAGAGACGCAGCCCGCCTTTACCGGCTGGGATGGCGATCAAAAGTACTCCTGGGTGAAGGCGCCGCGCTTCAATGGTCAACCCATGCAGGTCGGCCCACTGGCGCAGGTGCTGGTCGGTTATGCGCAAGGCCATCCGCTGACCCGCAAGTATGCGGGCCTGGCGATCGAAACCATCGGGTCCGTCGGCCACATACAAGTGACTCCGGGCATGTTGGAGTCCACGCTGGGCCGTCACGGAGCGCGCGCGATTCGCGCCGCGATGCTGGCCGAACTGGCGCAAAAGCATTTGCAATTGCTGATCGACAACATCGCTAAGGGCGAATACGCGGTTCACAATCCGCCGGTTTTTGATGGCCACGAACTGGAAGGCGTCGGAACCCATGAAGCTCCGCGCGGTACTTTATCGCATTGGATTGTGATCAAAGATTCCAAGATCAAGAACTATCAGGCGGTGGTGCCTTCCACCTGGAATGCCAGCCCGCGCGATCGCAGCGGCGCTCACGGTCCATACGAGGCCTCGCTGCTGCACACGCCGCTCGCCCGGCCCGAGGAACCGTTGGAGGTTTTGCGCACCATTCACTCTTTCGATCCCTGCATGGCCTGCGCCTGCCATACCTTCGATCCATCGGGTCGCCAGATTGCCAAAGTGAAGGTGCTGTGAAAAAAGTACTGATCGGCGGCATCGGAAACGTCCTGCTGGGCGACGACGGCGTAGGCCCCTACGTCGCGCGCCTCCTCGAAGCTCACTACGAGTTCGCCGCTGGCGTCGAAGTTGCCGATCTGGGCACCCCGGCCCTTGACCTGATCGATCATTTCAGCGCGAATGATGCCGTCATCCTGATCGATTCCGTTAACACCGACGCCGATCCAGGAACGGTGCTGCTCTACCGCAAAGCCGATATCATGCGCCATTCCCCCGCCGTGCGCATGGATCCGCACTCGCCGGCGCTAGTCGACGCGCTGCTCAGCGCCGAGTTGTTCGGAGTCGCGCCTGCCGATGTGCTTCTGGTAGGAATCGAAGGCGAATCATTCGAGCCGGTCTGCGATTTGAGCAAATCCGTGAAGGCTTCTGTAGAGCAGGCCATCGCGGAAGTCTTGCGTGAACTCGACCGCCTGGGGGTCGAATACCGCTGCCGCGAACATCCCGCCGAACCCTGCATCTGGTGGGCAACCGAAGCACAGATGGAATCTTCACGGTCCACATAGCGCGGTTCTCAGAAATTCCACCATCCGCCGCATACAATAGAGCACATACAATAGACCCATGGAGATTCCGTTCGGCGAATACTCCGCCCGCGTTCAGCATCATCTGGAGACCTTTTACGGAATCCGTGTGGTGACGCGGGATATTCCCGACCCACTCACCGGCGACCTAGACGGAGCGGAAATCGACATCGATTATGCCGTCACCGACGAGCAGCGCTTGTTCCTGTTGGCGCATCTGTTTGGTCACACCGTGCAGTGGAATGTGGACCCCAAGTTATTTGAGATTGGCCGGCGCTATCAACCTCCTGTTAATGAGGACTTGATTCCCGCCGTCATCGCCTACGAGGGAGAAGCCGCGTGCTACGGTCTCGCCATGCTCCACGAGATCGGCATATCGGGGAACGACATCGACCAGTGGTTCTGCGACTACACCGCTTGTGACCAGGCTTACCTGCTGCATTTCTATCGCACGGGACAAAAGGGAGACTTCCACACCTTTTGGACGAAGAGTGCTCCGCTGTTAAAACCGCAGGCGATTCCGAGTTTTACTCCAACCCGCCGCGCCTTCCGCATGGATGGAATTGTGATTTGAGGGCACGCTGCCGTTTTGGTTATGGAGCGCCGGGCGTCCCCGCCCGGCCAACACGAACCACACTAGTCTGCGTTCTGTCGTGAGAGTGCCTGCAGTTGATTCGTCTGACGGATCAACTCGCTGCGGTCCATATCTCGGTATTTCTTCGGCAGCAGGCTCTTGCTCGTGCATTCCAATACGGCCACCAGATTCTGCAAATCGATTTCGGTCGGATAGTACGGTGGAATAAAATCTTCAAGCGCTGCCTTCAAGTCGTCGGTATCGACAACGGTCTTGTTGAGCAGGCTGCTCCTCATGTGGCTGCGCACCAGGACGGCCTCGATATCGGCTCCAGACAGACTGCCGGCCAGCGACAGGAAGAACGTTTCCACATCCTGAGGGAAAGGCTTCATGCCGATCTTCCGTTGCATGGCGCGTAGAAGAGCAAGCCGTTCTTCCTCCGTGTCGGGATAAAACAGGGCAATGTGTTCTTCCGCGCGGCCCTGACGCTTCAAGTCGACGGGCAGCAGATCGGGACGGCATGTAAGCAGAAACCAGATCACCTTGCCTCTGTACTCGGTGTTGCCCATGAACTGCGCGATCTGCGCAAACACGCGATTGCCCACACCGCTGTCGCCGGAACTGGAGCGGTCTCCAAGCTGAGCGTCGGCCTCATCGACAATCACGGCGATCGGGCTCATCGCTTTCAGCAGCGTCAGGACTCTCTCCAAATTGCCTTCCGTAACCCCTTGCCACATGCTGCGAAAATTCTTCAGCGTCACTGCCGGAATCCCAACCTCGCCCGCAAAGCAGGTAGTGATAAAGGTTTTCCCCGTACCGACCGGCCCGCAGATCACGTAGCCCATGGGCAGAACATCGGTGTTGCCCGCACGGATGGCCTTGGCCGCATCCTGCAACTTGCGTTTCGCCTGGTCGTTACCCGCGACAAACGAGAGATCAAAGCGGCTCTGCACAAACTCCAGCAAACCGCCAGACTCCGCTTCAATCAAATCCTTCTTGCGGTTCGATAGAAACTTGAGCGTGAGCGGCTGGCGGTTCTGCACAGCGTGGGAGATAAGGCTCTGTAACTGCACTCGCTTCAAACCCGCGCCCAGCGTGGCCAACGACTCATCGGTGACTTCGGAGCCCGCTGGCAGTTCCTGATTTTTCAATTGTGCCCGAATAAATTCCAGCCGGTCGGCATAGTCCGGCAAAGGGATCCCAATCGAAGAAACGCCCGGATGCTGAACGATGCTAGGATTTAGCTCAATCTGATTTTCGGAGATGAGACAAATAGTGACATCGGCATTCAGAAATGCCGTATTGCGCGCCCAGCGTTTAAGAATGACTAACGCGTTACGATCGTCCGCCGACATGCTCGAAACATCGCCCGCGGGCGCGATGGTCTCGGCAAAATCAATCACGAGGCCGATTTTCTTGCCGTCCGCGATGCGCAGCCGCAAATAGTTGTCGAGCAAATTCAAGACCGCGTCGGGATTGCGTGGCAGTCCGCCTTGCGAATAAGTCGTGCCGTGAAAGCTGTCATAGCCTTCGAGCGCGCGCCGGAAATCGGCCTGACTATCCGCCGAGCCAAAGTTCAGACCGCCGCGGTCATAATGCAAAACCACGTCGCGCTGGCCAAAGAGCGCTCCGGAAAGAAACTCGTCAAGCGGAACGAAACTCGTGCTTTCCTGAGTGCGCAGCGGCACCAGATCGCGCACGTTTCCGTAGAGCACAAACATTGCAAAGGAACGCGAGTAGTACTTTTCGGAGAGTTCGCGCGCCCATGCAGGAAGCGCGTCTAGATATTTTCCCGGTGTTGTTGAAGTCGTTGCTGTATTTGAGGGCATCATTACAGTTGAAATCTAAATTTGAAACTCTGTCCGACGCTAGTTGGGCATCCGCACCCGGTTCGGTCCCGAAGATGAAGACGACGAACCGTCCAGCGACATCAATCCATCCAAATCCGGCGACATGTCGCTGAAGATCGCTTCCACCTGCTGCACCGTCTGTTCCGTCTGTTCGACATCGTGGACTAGATTGTCCAACCGCTCGGTGACTTCTTGCGGATCGCGCATGGTGACCGATTGATCGCGCACCAGCATCAGCACATCTTCTACCGCCGAACATTGCGCATCGACGACTTTGCGGTTCTCGCAAATCTTATCGAACTTCTCCAGCCGCTTGGTGAGAATCTCGATGCGCTTCTGATTAATCTCCTTCACTTTCGGCGGGTCCGTGGTCAGCGCCTTCTGTAGCGACGCAATTTCGTGCTTGATGCCATCCTGCTCGGTGGTCTTCACGTACTGTTGTTGCTGCGCCGCCGATAGCAGCAAGCGGGCATAGCCGGTCAGCAATCCCTGGAGACTCGTATCAATCTGCTGCAGAAAAATCTGCGATGCACTGGACAACTGCTCAAAATTGCCGCGAATCGAACCGCATACCTGGGCTGCGTGCACATAGCGGCTCTGCATTTCAGGAGGTAAATTCCGCAGCATCTCGTTCAGATTTTCCTGGTGCTTTCGCTGTTCCTCGGCGAATTTCAGCGATCGTATCAGCCGTCGAAAACGGGAGCTCTGCGGAACCACTGCGAGGTAGATCATCTCCAACCCTGCTCCGAGAATGATCGGCAGAAAAGTTCCGCTGAGCAGAGCAAATGCCCCTGCCGCGCCCATGGCAATCCAGTTATATTGCGAATGAAAGGCTTCTCTTACGTAGTCGATGTCTTCTTGCGGAGTTTGAGGGCGGGGCAAATTCTGAAGGCGCGACTGATCGTTGTCTGGCATGCCTGGTAAATCGGCGGGCGCCATTTAGACACTCACCCGCACCTGTCCGCTCCCGGGAGCTTTGCGCAAGCGGCCGAGAACATAGTTCGCCAGTTCGTGAAACTCATTGCGCTCTTTCAAAGCCAAGTCGCGCGGGCGCTCGAAGGGCACCTGAACATCCTCCACAATCGTCCCCGGATGCGCACTCATAATAAAAATCCTGTCCGCCAGGTAAATCGCTTCGTCCACATCGTGCGTGACAAACAAGATGGTGCTGGCGGTTTCGTTCCACACTTTCAGCAGCAGTTGCTGCATCTCGCTGCGAGTTTGCGCGTCGAGCGCGCCAAAAGGTTCGTCCATCAGGATAACCGTTGGGCGAAGCGCCAGCGTGCGTGCAATCGCCACCCGCTGCTGCATGCCTCCCGAAAGCGTATCCGGATAGGCGTTCTCGAAGCCGCTCAATCCAATATCTTGCACCAGTTGCGCCACCGTCTCCTTGCGCTTTTCTTCCGGGACGCCGTTAATTTTCAAACCGTAAGCTATGTTACCAGCGACCGTGAGCCAGGGAAACGAAGTGTATTTTTGAAATACCATGCCGCGGTCTTTGCTGGGACCGCTCACCGGCTTTTCATTTACCAGGATCTCGCCGGTATCGGCTTGATCCAAGCCGGCAATCAAGCGCAGCAGAGTCGACTTGCCGCATCCCGAGGGGCCGAGCAGAACGCGGAACTCGCCAATATCGCGGCCTTCGCGGGAATACTCGTCCTCGATCTCGAAGTTGATGTTTTCAAGCGCGTCAACTTTCGAACCGTCCGCGCAGGGAAACGACCGGCTGACGTCGTGCACCGTGATTTTCGATTTCTTCGGCTCCATATATTTAATTCTTAGGCGAATTCTTAGGCTCGGTGCTTGGCCGCCTTCAAGTGCGCTGTGGCAGTGGCAACCGCCGCTCCGCCTCCGGCAAACGTGGAGCCCGTCTGACGCCACGGGAAGAGTCGCTTCTCCAAGAACGTCAGCAAAAACCGGAACAGGAACGCGGCGATGCCGATGGCGATGATGCCCGCATACACGCGCTCGAAATCGAGCACCTTGCGCGCCGCTTCGACCATGTAGCCGACTCCTTTGCGCGAGTTCACCATCTCGGCCAGAATCACGTACGTCCACCCAATGTCGTAAAGGATGCGAAACGACGAAAAAATCGCCGGGAACGACGCGCGAAACACCAGCCACAAAACTTGCCCCTGATTGGCGCCGAGAGTGTAGGCCGTTTCCAGCAGCGCGTTATCCACTTTGTTGGCTTCTTCGACCACCACCGCCAGCAGGTAGAAGAACATTCCAAACCACAGGAAAGCGACCTTCATGGTTTCGTCGATGCCGAAAAGAGCAATGAACGCGGGAAGAAATGCGGTCAGCGGCATGGCGCGCATGGGCGCGGCTACGGGATTAATCAGCTCGAAGAGCCCGCGGTAGCTGGACATCAGAATGCCGAGCGGGATGGCAAATACAGCGCACCAGAAAAACGCCTGGGCAATCCTCCACCAGCTCATGAAAACATTTCCGAGAAGGTCGTACTCGGTCCACAGCTTGCCGAACGCCTGGATGACCCCGACCGGCTTGGGCAGCGAGAAATGCAACTTGCTCCAATACGTCAGGGCGATCCAGATCAGGACGACAATGCTCCAACTGATGAGCGCAAACACCCACCGGATGCGCGGAGAAACCTCTTTTCGAATGGTAAACAAATCGCTCATTGTGGTTCCGATCCGGTGGTGCCGGTGGAGCGCCGTCCCCGCCGGCGGACGGGCGAGACGCCCGTCCCTCCACCGTGCAACTCATTCCGCGGTCATCGCACTAGCTCGAAGGGTTGGCGTAGACCTTAATGTCGGTGCGCCGATTCTTCTCGCGTCCTTCCGGAGTCGCATTGCTGTCGATCGGTTTGTCGGGACCGTTGCCGGCCGTCCGCATCCGTACTGCGGGGAAGCCATACTTTTGCATCAGATAATTCTTGACCTCATCCGCACGCGCATGTGAAAGCTGAATGTTGTAAGCACGTGAGCCAGTCGAATCGGTGTTGCCATCGATATCCACGACGGTGTTCTCGTACGCACGCATCGTGCCTGCCAATTCATCGACGATGGCGCGCGAATCGAGGCTCATCGCTGAAGAATTGGGATCGAAATAGATGGACCGGTGTTGCGTAGCAATCGGAGTCGCTCCCTTGGGCGGCTCTTTGTATTCGATTGGCGCTTCACTCGATGCCATGGAGAAGCTGTCGGCCAATTTCTCGACGTAGCGGCGATCGAGACTCTCTTCTGGATTGAAAGTGTGTTTAATGACGATCAGTTCCCGATACATATCCTGAGCCATGCCGAGGATGTTGGAATAATCGGAATTGGATCCAGGCGTACCCATGAACGAACGGTTATCGGCGTAATCCGCAAGCTTCACGGCGCCGAGCATGGTCTTCGCCAAGTCGGACGGAATATTGAAATCCTTGACTGTCCCGATCAGGTTATAGGCACGCTCAGGTTGTGTCTTGATGAACTCGACGCCTTCGAGCCAGCCTTGGGCAAACTTCAGCACAGTTTGTGGATGCTTGGCGGAAAAATCGTCGCTCACCACCAGAATGTCGGCGATCAGGCGGTTGGCGATTCTCGTATCGTAAATCTTCTTCGATCCGGGACGCTTGGCAACCGCGTCGCTCATGTCGGGATCCCAAGCCACGGCCGCGTCAACTTTCTCCTGCGCAAAAAGCGTAGCCGGCTCAATGCCGTCCTTGGTGTGAATAGCCTGGTTGAAAATTTCGTTGCGCTGCGCGGTGCTCAGCCCCGAAGTCTTGAGTCCATTCCACAGCAGAAAGTGCGATGGCGTGTAAGGGGCAAAAGCAACTTTCTTGCCAGCCAAGTCTTCAATGCTGTTGATCCCTTGCTTGCCAATCACACCATCCGCGCCGCGTGACCAGTCGACCATGAGGAAGGCATGCGACCCGAATCCCTTCTCTTTGAACTGCGCATAATCCTTGGCATAGACGTCGGCGGTGGTCAGCATCACGTCGACGTTGCCAGTGGCCAGAGCGGCAGAGCCCTCGGTCCAATCGTCGATGATCTTGAACGAAACCTTGAGTCCCTTCTTGCCGTAGATCGAATCCGGCTGCGTGTCGAGCCCGCCGTTGGCTACCAGGCCGCCAACGCATCCTACCCAAACGTTAACGCGTACACGAACCTCGGGATCGCTGCTCGACGAAGATGCTGGGAGCGGCAGAGGTTTGCTGGCATCCAACGTTTCGCCGGGGTTGGAGACGCTTTTTTTGTCGCCGACGGTCCATTTGCTGAGATCTACGATTCCGTATCGATTCAGGCTGTAACCAACCAGGGCCACGCCAATCAGGAAAATAAGAACCCATCCACCGCGTTCGATTTTCACCGCCATAATTTTTTCCTCCCCCCGCTAATTCGCAACTATTTAGAGAGTGGAGTGTCGGGCGTCCCCGCCCGGCTGGACGGGCGAGACGCCCGTCCCTCCATCATGTCGAGCCTACTAGCTCCGTTGGGGTTCCTTTGCGGCAATGGTTTTTTCCGCGCTCGCTGAAGCGGCCGCCTGCGGAGCTGCCAGGCCCATTTCAATCTTGAATTGCTTTACCAGTTCCGCCGCCTGGAGTTTCTCCGCGTCGTCATCAATCTTGATCCGCTGCTGATCCACATTGCTCATGGCCATATCCATGCGCGCTTCGTTGACGGCGGTCGTCTCCTCAATCTTGCGCACCATCTCGTCGTGCGTCTGGCTGATCCCGGCGACTTCAAATTGCTCCATGGCGTCTGCGACCTTCTTCTGCCACTGCGAGCGGCGATAGTCGGCGATGGCGCCCAACGCTTCCTGCGTCTTGCGCTCCTTCTCGCGCATGAAAGCTTGCTTCACGGCCATGGCTTTGTCGAAGGCGGCACGAGCGGTGGTGAGCTGTCCCTGATTTCTGGCCAACGCGCCCTTGGTCTGCTCCAGTTGCGCTGCGTAGGTGCCGGCAATGTCGTCGCGACCAGCCTGAATTGCGGTTTTCACTCGAGCAGTCAAACTGGCCACGTCATCTTTGTATTTTGCTTCTTCTCTTTCGAGCAGCGTAACGTTCGCCTTGACCATGGCGATACTCTCGTTCATGCGCGGCACCTGGTCATTCATGTCGCGGATATTCTGCTGAAGAATTATCTCCGGATCCTCCGCCGCCGAGATGAAGAATCCGACGAACGACCGTATCACTCGCGTCAACCGTTGCCACATAAATCCTCCTGTTCAGGAACGCTACGCTGTTTTCGATGTGGGCGGCGCATTCCCACCGCCCGTCGTAATGGGGTTTTCGCTGACAAAATACCCGACTGCCTCGGCGATCTTTTTTTCTGCCTGCTGTTTCTTGAGCCGCCAGCCGGTAAAGCGTTCTTTCTCCCGCGAAACTTCGTCGTTGTTGCTCTGGATCTTTGCTCGCTGTTCGGTCACATACTTGTCAATCTGCGCCTGAATCTCGCTATTCTCCTTATTCTTGCGAGCTTCCAATTCGTCGGCCGCGCGTTGCTGCACGCGCTCGTAGGTATCGAGCGCGCGGTCGCGCCGAATCGCATCCTGGATGACCTCCTTAATGTCCACGCCCGCGGCGTCGAGAGCCACCAGCACCGAAGATTTCTTCACGTCCGAAGGCAAATTGCGAATGTGTTCGCTCTCCAGCATCTGCGAGACCTTGATGATCGAATAGCCCTGGGGCGCGGGAGGAATCTCCGCCGCTTTGTAAATCTCCTCGAACGAAGTAGGATCGGAGATCGGAGTAGTAAACTTCGGCTCTGCGGCGATACTGGATGCGATTTCAGCCACGCTCTGAGCCGCATTCTTGGCGCCGGGTATCCCGCTCCTCGGATTCGCCGTTGCGTTCGAGGAGTTGGCGTCGGTGCCCGTCGCGTCGTCGACAGAAACGATGTAGTTGTACCATTTTTTGGTCATTGGGCCTCCCGCTGAAGCAACCCAGCCAAGCGAAAATAAAGGCAAACGTGGTGACCCAGAAAGCTAATTGCCACGGTTTCCTTTGTCAAATGTTTTCATATAGTTCCGAGTGCTGCCAGTCGCTGCAGTCGCATTCGGTTCCGAACCCGCCGACCCGAAGCTTCTTCACTCAGTCACCCACCAATTTAATCGCACATCCCGAACCTGATCAATTCAGCTAGAATGAGCGCTCTCACCGTTCAAAATGAACCTCTCTTTGAACGAGTAACGAACGCGTAGCCGGAAAGGAATCATTGTGCCCGAGAACGATCTCCCTGCGATCCTGAGCCGGGTGATAGAAACCAAAGCCGAATACGATATTCGCTTGCTCGCCCAACAATTGGGAACGAACTATCGCTCGCTCATGTACTGGCTGCGAGGCGAACGTCAACTGCCCGCGCATTTTCTGCCCAAAATGTGCGTGCTCCTCAAGAATTACGAAGCCTTGGATTATCTCGAGAGCCAGGCCGGCCGCGTGGCCTTCAAACTGCCGGACCCCGACATGACTCTGGAGAGGGAACTGGTTGCAGTCTCGCACCTGATCCGCGAAGTTGGAGAAGCTCTGGAGAGCGTTGCGGAAACCCTCGCTGACGGCGTGGTCGAAGAAAGCGAATTGCGCAAAACGATTCCGAAGCTGGAAGCGGTAATCCAGGAATGCGCTTCCCTTAAGTACTTGTTAGAAGACCTCTGCAAGAAGAAGACAAAGAAGACAAAGCGCTAGCGCGGTAAGAGCCACTCGCTCGTCGCGTCTTTTCCGCTTCTAGGCGCAATAGAAAAATTCGATTGGACGCTGCGCTGCCGTGACATTAGCCTCTCGGTTAGGCGCATCTGCCACACCAAGCCGAGCTGTCATTGAGAGAAGAGTTGAGAAGGAAGTAAGAAAGCATGAAACTCGCGGGATTCTTGTTGCTGGTCGCAGGGTGGGTGATAGTGGTCGCCGCCGTCGCACTGCTGCCCGCGGCTGGTGCACGCGCCGGATTCGTATTCGCTGGCCTGGCAACAGAATTCTTCGGCCTCGCGTTCGCGGTCCGCTCTCACTTGGTCTTGCCGGCGGAAGGAGAGTGACGCCTCCAGTGTTGCCTCCTCTCTCCGAAGTCTCTGCCGTCTTCTGCTTGCTTCTTGTCTTTCTGGTTCCGTTTGCCGGCGTGGGCTTGACGCTCATCAACTCTGGGCTGGGGAGGGCGCGCAGTGCGGCCCACGCTATGCTCTCGGCGCTCTGCGTGACGGCAGTGGCTGCGTTGGTGTACGTCATCGTCGGCTTCGCCTGGCAAGGCGTAGCCGGCCGTCCGGATCATGCCGTTCTGATAGCGGGGAAGTCATGGGGATGGGTCGCCGCCGAGCCATTCTTTCTGCGTGGTGTCCGCCTTGATCTGTCTCCGGCGGCGCTTGTGGTATTGCTGCAAATGTTCAGTGTCGCATTGGCGGGAATCATTCCGCTGAGTTCGGGAGCGGATCGCTGGCGGTTGGGCGCAATCTGCGCTTCGACGACTCTGCTGGCAGGGTGCACCTACCCGCTGTTCGCGCACTGGGTTTGGGGCGGGGGATGGCTCGCGCAACTCGGCGTCAATTGCGGCCTGGGCCGGGGCTTCGTCGATGGCGGAGGCTCCAGTACGATTCAGGTTGTGGGTGGGGTTACGGCGCTCTCGATCACGTGGATTCTCGGCCCGCGTCGCGGAAAGTTTTCAGCCGATGGAATGCCGGCCGCTCTTCCCGGCCACAACGCGGTGTTGGTTCTTCTGGGATGTGTCTTGGCGTGGATCGGATGGATGGCGCTGAACTCCGCCGGGGCAATGTTGTTTTTAAGCGCGGAACCGGGGCGTGCGGTGCTGATCGCGGTCAACACTACGCTGTGCGCCGCGTCGTCTGGATTAGCGGCAGCAATGGTAACCCGAATCCGGTTCGCGCGTCCGGACGCGTCGCTCACCGCCAACGGATGGATTGCCGGCCTGGTGGCAAGCAGCGCGGCCGCCGCCTTCTTGAAGCCGGCAGCGGCCATGATTGTCGGCGGCGTGGCGGGCATCCTTGTGGTTTGGGTCGCCGACTCCCTGGAATTCCGGTTCGCGATTGATGACCCAGGCGGAGCCGTTTCCGTGCATGCGGTTGGCGGTCTCTGGGGAGTGCTGGCGACGGCGCTATTGACGAATCCGGGTCCAAGCGGCCAGTGGCTGGCGCAGTCGGTGGGCGTCGCAACCCTAATAGGTTTCGTGCTGCCGCTAACCTACGGATTGAACTGGTTGCTGGATCGCATCTACCGCCAGCGTGTATCGCGCGAAGGCGAACTGCAGGGAATGGATCTTTTCGAGTTGGGCGCGGGAGCGTATCCGGAGTTTGACATTCACGGAGACGAATTCCTCCAGCGCTGAAACTGAGTGAGAACTCCTCTGTGTCCCCTGTGGTAAAGATTTTGACTTTGCCTAGCTATGCCGCGCGACGTATAGCAACAGTCCGAAGATCACAATAGGAATCAGGGCAAGCAGCGCATACAAGACAGCCTTCTTAACCCAGGGTGTTCGGCGATCTTTCCAGTTACGGAATTCCGGTCGGTCGGCAACTCCGACCATCTCAGGGTGCTCGAGATCGCCCGCAAAGTCGCGGGCACTGGCATAGCGATTCTTAGGATCGCGTTCCAAAGCGCGATAGATGATTTCCTGCAATTGCGGCGTAATCGTGGGATCGACTTCGCGCGGCGGAACCGGATTATTCATCAGCCGATCGTTCATGATGAGGAACGGATTCGTCCCAGAGAACGGCACTTTGCCCGTCAACATCTCATAGAACATCACGCCCAGCGCATACAGATCGCTGCGCTGGTCTCCGCGCTGCCCTTTGACCTGCTCCGGAGAAATGTAGTCCGGCGTCCCCATGGTCGGAGTGAACTTGGCAAAGGTGAGGCGGCGCGAGCCGACGTTGCCGGCGATGCCGAAATCGATAAGCTTGATGTTGTCGTGCTCGTTAACCATCACGTTTTCGGGCTTCAAGTCGCGATGCACGACTCCGCGCGTGTGAATGTAATCGAGCGCATCGAGAATGCGCAGCGTGATGCCAATGGCGCGTTCCGTCGGCAGTTTCGGTTGTTCGCTGAGAATTTTTCGCAGCAACTGGCCATCGACCCACTCCATCACCATGTAGACCCGGCTGCGGTCGTCATCGGAGTAGACTTTCATCACGCCGGGGTGGTCCATCAGCTTGCCGATTTCTTCCTCGCGGCGGAAACGATCGAACAGAGCCGGCTCGCACTCAACTTCAGGATGGGGAATCTTGATGGCCACCGCCCGCCCGTTATTCAGATCGGTGGCGCGAAAGATAGACGCCATGCCGCTGCGCGCAACCAGCGCTTCGATCCGATAGTGATCCAGCTGATCGCCGGCGTGGAGGGCAGTCATCGTAAATGAATCTGCGTCAAAAGTAGTCTGCAAACGTGCAACCCAAATCTAGCCTATCCGCCGCCATCATGGCAGAACTTTCGTAAGAAAGCCGTAAGGACAGCTTGCGATCCCAGGTTCGTCCTAATTTTCTGTCGCCGCCGATTATCTTTGATTTGTCATCCCTTAACTCTAGATTTGTCATCCCGAGCGAAGCGAGGGATCTGCAGTTCGCTGCAAGATGCAGATCCCTCGCTTCGCTCGGGATGACAAATCAAAAAGTGTCGCTCGTGCGAGTTCCCCGACGTTCACCACAGCCTCTAGCGCAGCTTATAAGGACGCCCGCGGTACATCCCCACGCGCTCCACGCTGCGGACACGAATGAGTTGCAAAGTGATGTTGTCGCTGCCATCCTCTTCGTTCGCGCGCTTGAGAAGTTCCTCGGCCGCAGCGGCAAGATCACGGTAGCGGCGCGTGATCTCGGCGATCTCGGCGGCAGCAACCGCGCCGTGCAGTCCGTCGGAGCAAAGCAGCAGTACATCGCCAGCCAGAAGTTGAATCTCTTCGACATCGATATTCACAAAGAGATTCATGCCCAGTGAGCGGCTAAGAATGTGGCGCTGCGACGACTCGGCTGCTTCTTCAGCGGAAACGAGCCCGAGCCGCACCTGGTCGGCGGCTACAGTATGATCGCGCGTGACGGGCTTGGCATCGCCGCTCCGAATCAGATAGCAACGGGAATCGCCAACGTGCGCTATCGTGGCGCGGTCGAAGCGCAGCGCGCACACCACGATGGTCGAAGCCATCCCTGGACCTAAGCGGCCGGAGAGAGCTTCCGATTCGCAGACACGCGCGTTGGCAGCTTGCACAAGTTGCGTGACCAGATCCTTGTGCGAGGTTCCGTCCTTCGCGCGCCGGAATCCGGCAAGCACTTCCTGCACGGCGGCGCGCGATGCAACTTCGCCCTGGCGCTGTCCCCCCACCCCGTCGGCCAGAGCGAACACCCATCCGTGCGAACGTGTCTGCGAAGGAGACTCCGGAACCACATGCCCAACATAATCCTCATTGCGCGAACGCACGAGGCCCGTATCGGAGAGTTCAGAAAATTCAATGTCCAGCATGTGCGGCAAACAGCGGCTGTCTGTTCTTCGACGCTACGCGCTTTCGGGATGAGAATATCTTACCGAAAGACCCCAAATGAGATGGTGGAGCGACCGGCGTCTCGCCTATCACGCGGCCGCGCCACTAAATCATCGTGGTCGTCAACCGCTCTTGCACCATGGTCGTGCGGCCGGAGGTCTTACTCATGCGGAAGAAGTAAATTCCGCCATAAATGCCCCAGACAAGCGCAAGACCCAAGGCGATCAACGGTTCCATTTTCGTGCCGTATCCCATGAATGGCCCGATCAAATAGAAAGCCATGCACGCGAGGTTAGCAACCAGTCCGAACAGCGGAACCACCAGATGCCGCACCACCTTGAACTGCGGGTGCTTGTGATAGCAGACGATGCAAGTCAAGCAACTCAGCATGTACAGCAAAAAAGTCCCGAAGTTCGAAGCCAGTGTCGTAGTCAGAAAAGTATTCGGCAGCGCCGCCATCTTGTCATGCGTGGTGTATCCGAAACTCGACCAGAAACCGTGCGGCAATGCCTGAATAGCCGAATCTGCCGGAGCCGCGCCGTCGCCAAAAAACATCAGCACCGTGATACATCCAATCACGGCCGAAATAGTGGCCAGCGTCCAAATAGCACGATGCGGCGTGAGGTTCTTGCCGTGCAACATGCCGAAGTGCCCCGGCACTTCCTGGTCTTTCCCCATGGCGTACGTCACTCTCGCGCCGGTATTGATGCAAGAGAGCGTCGTGCCGATCAGCGCCAGAAATACCGTAGCCGCCTCGACCAGCATGAAGGTTCGACCGTTGCCGGCGCCGAACACGGCATCGCCGACCATCGTCATCATGTCGCCGATGGGCGCCGCCGAAGCTCCGGCAAGGCTCATCGGATAGCCGCTATTGAGAAAGTAATTGGCCGCAAAATACTCGAACATGTAACAAAAGCACCCTTGTACCAGCAGCGAAATAATGACTGCGATCGGGACATCGCGTTTCGCATTCCTGGCCTCGCCTCCCATCGCGGTAACCGATTCAAATCCCACAAGAATAAGAATGGCAATTGTCGCCTGCACAAACATCCAGCCAAAATTGTGCATACTGACGACCGAACGCGCAGTGGGATGAGAAGCAAAAGCGCCGCCCGAATCCTTTTCTGGATAGCTTATGCGATAGGGAACGGGCTTGCCCGCCGCATCCAGTTTCGGCAGCGGCACTCCGTTCGCGTCGCGCGTGACGACATCTGTAGCCTGCCCATTCACGGTCTGCGTGGTGGTCGCAAACTCGTAGCTGTACGCCGTGCTGGTTTGCGGGTCAAACTGAAAGGCCACGCTGCCCGGCGGATGATTCGCGCGGTAGCCGAGTGCCATCACGGCGAACACGATCAGAGCGCTGATCTGGATGACGTTGATGGCAATATTTACGGCCGTCGATCCGGTGATGCCCCGGTGCGCGATATAGGACACGCCAAACGAGAACGCAATGGCCACCGCCATCATGAACATCGGCCCGGGATTGGATGCGCTCATAAAGTTCGGCCAAATCGTTCCCACCAAATAGCCGGAGATCACTCCAATGACCCCTACCATCACGCCGGGGTAGATCCAGTAATAAAGATGCGAACCCCAGCCGACGACGAATTTGGCCAGCCGCGCATACGGCCAAGCCTTGTCATGATTAAGAAATGATTGCTCAGCAAAGTAATACGAGCTGCCAGTACCGGGATACAGCTTCGCCATTTCCGCGTAACAGACGGCGGTGGCAAGACACAACAAGGTGGCAAACACGATGCCCATCCACATGGAGGGCGCCGTCGAGCCCGCCGCTGCCTGTCCGGCAAACGTTAGCCACAGAAACGCTCCCGGTGCGATCAGCGCCATGGCATTCATCGTCAAGCCGGTCAGGCCCAGGGTCTTTTTCATCTTTACTGCGTCTTCCGCCATTGTTTGCTCGCTTTCTTCATCCTCATCGGTGTGCGCCGGGCACACAAAGACTCCCAAACCCTAAAAGCTCACCTTATCGACCGCAGCAGCTCAAGTCCAATCGGTATTTCTTCTGCCACGCATGGGTCTTTCCGTTACGAACCCAAAATTTATAGGAGGGATAAACCAGAGGCAATGCCCAGGTCTTGCGCTGAGAACGGCTGCTGCCAAGCGGCCGCCGCGGTATGATCTGCTAATGCAGATTTACAAATTGAAGAGCGTATCTCTGCTGGCCGCGGCATTGGTTCTGCTAGCGATGCTGCCGCAGTCGCTCGCCGCGGCCGCAGACAGCAAGGGTTCAAACGATCAAAGCTCCAACGATCAAGCGGCATGGCAGCGCGACCTGCTCGCCTGGCGCGCCAAGCGGGCCGCCGGCCTCCAGGCTCCTGAGGGCTGGCTTTCCCTGATTGCCCTCGGATGGCTAAAAGAAGGCGACAACAGTTTCGGCTCCGCGGAAGACTGTCGCGTTCAGATCGCCGGAAAGTGGCCAGCTCACATCGCTACCGTGCACCTCGAAAAAGGCGCGTTGCGTTTGCTACCGCCGGCCGGAGGGTTCCCAAAGGACCTCATGGTGGATAGCCAACCCGCGAAAGAACAACTTCTCGTCTCCGACGATGCCGACAAGCCCACGAAACTCACGATCGGCACGCTCACCATCATCGCCATCCATCGCGACGACCAATTCGGCCTGCGCGTCAAGGATCTGGAAGCTCCCACACGCACCGGCTTCCACGGCCTGAAGTGGTACGCGCCGAATGCGGCCTACCGTATCCAGGCACGCTGGATCCCCTACAACCCACCCAAGACGCTCGACATCCCAACCGTTCTCGGCACCACCACCCACATGTCCACGCCCGGCGTAGCCGAATTCACTCTCGACGGACAAGTTGTCCGCCTCGAGCCTGTGCTCGAAGATCCGAAATCGACCGACTTGTTTTTTATTCTCCGGGACGCCACCGGCAAAACCACGACCGACGGCGCAGGACGCTTTCTCTACACTGAATTTCCCGACCATGGCCTAAACCAGCCCGGCGAACTCCGTATCGATTTCAATCGCCTGTTCAACCCCCCATGCGCCTTCACCGCCTATGCGACATGCCCCTTGCCTCCGCCGCAGAATCGACTGACCGTAGCCATCCCAGCCGGAGAGCAGCGTTACTAAGATTGATGCATGGGCAACGATTGACGGCAATCGTGGATAATATCTATATGAAATTGTCATCCCGAGCGGAGCGAGGGATCTGCAGTTCGCCGCGAGATGCAGATCCCTCGCTCCGCTCGGGATGACAAATATTAGGTGCGTGGGAGTCTTACATGAGATGGGTCCTGATTATCCTCGCCGTAGCCGGTATCGTCGTGTCCTCGCTCGCCTTGCGCGAGCATTACCGCACCGAAGCTTCCCCCTGCAGTATTAATGCGCGCTGGGACTGCGGAGTTGTGAATCACAGTCCGTTCGCCATGCTTTTCGGAATTCCGGTAGCCGTGATCGGTATCGTCGGATATCTGCTGCTCGGCGCGCTGGCCTTAGGAAGAGCCTACCCGTGGATGCTGCCGCTGACAACGGGGGCTTTCGCGTTTGCAGTCCACTTGGCGGATGTAGAATCCATGGTGCTGGGCGCCTGGTGCATCTACTGCGTCATATCGCTGGGTGTGATTACCCTGATGACGCTGCTCGTGATCGGCAAAGTCATCGTAAATTCGATGCAGCCGTCGCGTTAGTCCTTATTCACCACGCCCAGTTTCCACGCGATCTGGCGCAGCATTCCCAGCCATACTTCCGCGTCATTAGCGCTCAACTCCATGCGCCTTAGCAGCCGCCGCGATCTTTCTTCCGCCGCCACCGTCCGCGGCTTCACGTACCCGCTAGCGCGCAGAACCTCCAGCAATGCCTGCGTCAGCCGCTCCACGTCTGCCGAAGTAGGACGAGCCTTTTCTTTCTTTCCAGCCAAGATCCTTGCCGCCGTCTTCTTCTGTCCGCGCACCAGTTCGTACAAGCAGACCGCAACCGCCTGCCCCAGGTTCATCGATCCATGTTCCTCTCGTGTGGGGATTCGTGTAACCCAATGGCAGTGGCTCATCTCCTGATTCGACAGTCCCACTCTTTCGGACCCGAACAGCAGAGCCACCGGTCCCGCCTTCAACTGGCGTTTGATCAGCCGGGCGCCGTCCTCCAGCCGAAGCAGCCGATGCTGCAACTCGCGCCGCCGTCCCGCGGCCGTCGTGCCCACCACCAGTTTGCAATCCGCAACTGCCTCGCCCACGTTTCCGTACTCCTCGGCCTGCGCCAGCAAATCCGACGCGCCCACTGCCGACCGCGCTTCCCGAAAAGCCAGTTCGTACGGATTCACCACCCGCAATCGCCCCACCCCAAAATTGCTCATGGCCCGCGCCGCCGCGCCAATATTCAGCGGATTCCGCGCTGCCACCAGCACTACCCGGAGATTGTCGAGATCCGTCATCGGTCTAAGGCCCTCATTCTACGGTGCTCCGCCCCTCACTCTGCAGGCCGGGCAACGGCTGCGTCTTCCACGACCGCAATGCATCCAATCAACAGTGCTAGGATAGTAGGTTCGCCCGGACGAGACCAAGCGTTTCGCACGGGCGAGCTGGAAGTTACTGAGACCTCTGGAGGATGAATGGCAAGCAACACCACCGTCGAAGTTACGGACGCTAACTTTGATTCCGATGTATTGAAGTCCGATAAACCCGTACTGCTTGATTTCTGGGCCGCATGGTGTGGTCCCTGCCGAGCAATAGCTCCCATCGTTGAGGAGCTGGCCGGCGAATATCAGGGCAAAATTAAGGTCGGCAAAATGGATGTAGACCGCAACGGCGCCACCCCCATGCGCTACAAAGTGACCGGCATTCCGACCCTGCTAGTCTTCAAAAATGGACAGGTAGTAGAGCAGTTGGTAGGCTACCGCTCCAAAGACGACATTCAGAAAGCCCTCGACCGTCACCTCGTCTAGAAGCTTGAATGGAGAGACGGGCGTTCTCGCCCGTCTTCCTCTGTGTCGTCAATATTTCCGCAGTACGCCAATCACGCGTCCCTGAATCTCAACCGTCGCGGCAGGAACAATGATCGGCTTCATCGTAGCGTTCGAAGGCTGCAGCCGGATATTCTCGCCCTCGCGAAAAAAGCGCTTCAGCGTAGCGTCCGACGAATCGATCAGCGCCACGACAATATCCCCGTTGTGCGCCGTTTTCGTTTTCTCGACCAGCACGTAGTCGCCGTCAAGAATGGCTTCGTCCTGCATCGATTCGCCGCGCACTTCGAGCACGAACACTTCTTTCGAGCGCACAAAATCCGCCAGCGAGATAGTCTCGTTGTGCTCCACCGCTTCAATCGGACGCCCCGCCGCAATCCGTCCCACCAGCGGCAGCACCACCCCCGTATTCACTGCCATCGACTGCTTCAGCTTTCCCTTGGGCGGCACCAGATCGATGGAGCGGCTGCGGTTGTAATCCCGCGTCAGCAGGCTCTTCTTCTCGAGATTGGTGACGTGCTTGTGCACCGTGGCCAGGGAATTCAGCCCCATACCCACCCTGATTTCTTCATACGAAGGAGAGTACCCGTGCTCCGCCACGAAGCGCGAAATGAAGTCATACAGCTCACGTTGCCGTCGAGTAATTGCCATGCGCGCAGCATAGGCGAATGCTTGGCGAATGTCAATATCCACGCGGGAGCCGCCGAGCGGCCCCTCGACTTACCAGTCGAAGGCGGGTACTACGGACCTCCAAAGTCAACCGTCCAGCCGAAGCAGCAACTTGCGGCTGCGAGCTTTCATCGCCGCCGTACCGCTCCGAGTAGCCCCGCGCAGAATCTCAATCACTCCAGGTCGAAGACTCGGGTCGTCCTGCGCCAACTCCGCCAGCCCTTGCAGTGCAAACGTCTTGACAATGGAGCTGCGATCTTCCAGATATCCAATCAGCAAAGAAGTCGCAAGATTCCGTTGCTTGCTGTTGAGCTCTAGTCTAGGAACCATCGCGGCGAGATGCCACCGCAATTCCTGCTGTTGGGTCTCCACCATCAGCCCGAGCAATTCTCCCTTGTACGGCTGGAGTAGCTCGGGCCTGTTCCGCGTAACCTTCTCGGCCGCGTCCGCCGCCCGCATTCGTATCAGCGGATCTGTCGACCACAAACCTGCCATCAGCTCCGAAAAAAGTCTGGGATCTTTAGACACCATGGCCGCTACTTCCTCCGAGCGGCCGATCATTCGTCGATCTCCTCCTTCGAGGAGACGCAGGATTTGTTTTCGAGGCATGACAGAAACCAACGGTACCCTACAACTCCCAGCAAAATTCATGAACACGCATGGATGCGACTCCGCCGTTTTTTCGCCTTGACCTCCGCCTCCCCGCAAGGTTAATCTCCCCAGCGAACTTCGCGACGTTCTTGCGCGCGAATGAGGTGCTCATGAATTTTCTCGCGGCCCTGTGGCTCCCCATCGTGCTCTCGGCGGTCATTGTGTTTGTGGCCAGCTCCATCCTGCATATGGTTCTGAAATATCACCAGAGCGACTGCTTCCAACTCGCCAACGAAGACCAGGCTCTCGCCGCCTTGCGCACTGCCGGAGTCAAGCCCGGCTACTACCATTTTCCTCATACGACGCACCAGGAAATGAAGTCGCCGGCCATCATGGAGAAGTTCAAGCAAGGACCGGTCGGCTTCATGACCGTGCTGCCCAGTGGTCCTCCCGCCATGGGGAAATACCTTGGGTCGTGGTTTGCCTATTGCCTCATCATCGCCTTCTTCACTGCCTATCTCACCTTCCATACGGTCGGAACCGGCGCTCACTATCTCATCGTGTTTCGCGTGGCAGGCACGGCGGCGTTCATGTCGTTCGGCCTCGGACCCCTTGCCAACAGCATCTGGAAGGGCCAGCCGTGGAGCATGACCATTAAAGAAGTCATCGACGGCCTCATATACGGCCTGTTGACCGCCGGCACTTTCGGCTGGCTCTGGCCCCGTTAGAACCTGCTGTGGATAAGCGGACGGGCTTTCACACATTGCTGAAAAGCTCGCCGAATCGGTTTTGTTTTTGGGTGGCGCAGCGCTTTCAGCGCTGCGATAACCGGCTATTTCATCGACGGCTTTAGCCGCTGAGGGATGACTGCGGCGCACGGCTGAGCTTTTCACCAATCTTCTTTGCCTCGTCCCTGAGAAGCCTCTGCCTTTGACACCAGCACGCCGTCCTACTCCGCCGTGACGTCCTTCAGAAACGCATAATAAAAATCCACGCCGCGGGCAAACGACTCCACTCCCATACGCTCATCCTTGCCATGCGCCCGGATGTCGTTGCGGTCGTACTGTTCGCCCGATAAGCAGTAGGTCGGCATCCCCGCCGCATTCGTGTACACGCCATCCGAAGCCCCCGTGCTCATTGTCGGAAGCACGGGAATCCCCGGCCACATTTTCTCGACGACCTTGTCCAGCGCATCGAACACTTCCTTCCGCGGAGCCGGAGGTACATAGCTGTGCCGATCCGACCCGTGATCCATCAGCACATTATTATTCTCGCGGAACTGCACTTTGATTTTCCGGTCGTCCACCACCTTCTCCAGCGTCAGCCGGATTTCCTCCAGCGAATGTCCGGGCTCGATGCGGCAGTTGACATTCGCCTGCGCCATCTGTGGCAGGGCGTTGTTAGCATGACCTCCGCTCAACCGCGTTGCCACGCACGTAGTGTGCATGATCGAGTTATCCAGAGGATCCTTCGACAGCCGCGCCACCGCTGCCGTGTCAGGAGGAGCCTTCAGCATCGCCTTCAGGTCCGCTGCGCGCTGCCCAGTCGACATCTTTACCTGCCGCTCGTAATACGCGCGAGTAATCGGGTTCAGCTCAAACGGAAACTGGTAGTGCTGAATCCGCGTGAGCGCGTCCGCCAGTTCATAAATCGCATTCTCCGGCCGCGGCAGCGAGCTATGCCCGCCCGGATTCGTCGCCGTCAACACAAAATCGCCATACAGTTTTTCGGTGGCGTTGACTTCCATCATCACCGGCTTGCCCCGTTCGGCCAGCACCCCGCCGCCATCGTGATTGAGCACAAACTCGGCATCAATCAACTCGCGATGATTCTTGATCAGCCACTCCACGCCATTCGAAGTACCGCCCTCTTCATCCGCGGTCATCGCAAGAATGATGTCGCGGCTCGGCACGTATCCTTCTTTCTTCATCCGGATCAGCGTCGCCGACATGATCGCATCGCCATCTTTCATGTCGCTGGTGCCGCGCCCGTAGTAATATCCGTCCTTCTCAACGAATTGAAACGGATCGGTAGTCCAGTCCTCGCGCCGCGCTTCGACCACATCGAGATGCCCGATCAGCAACACCGGTCTATGCTTGCCCGATCCGTGCAGCCGCACCACGACGTTCTTCTTCCTCTCATTGGAGTCGGGGCCCAGCACATGTATGTCACTCTCCGGAAATCCCGCATCGCGAAAGCGCCGCGCCATGGCTTCCGCCGCCGTTGTCACGTTCCCCACCGAGTCTGTCGTATCGATTTCGATCAGCTGTTTAAAGATGTCCACCGCCAGCCGCCGCGTCGCCTCATCGGCCGCCGTCGGTGGTTGGGCTTGCATCGACCAGGCAAACAGCAGAAAAGAAAACAAGCCCAGCCATGGTTTTCCAGTGCGCATGATCCTCCGCCAAACTTGCAGGAAAGTTTCGCCGCCCATTGATGCTGAAAGCATGACGCAGAAAGCTAACAGATTCGTCGGTGGTGGTGCCGTTTGAAATCCACAGGGGTGGCAGTCCGAACCAGCCTGTGTGAAACTTGAAAGATGAGAAGTCATTCGCGGGAGTTGATATTTTCCAAAATGGAAACTGGATCATCGGTTTCCGCTCGATGTAGCGTCTGCCATCGTGTTTTTATGGCTAAGCCAACTTCCGAAGCCAGAACCGACGATTTGCTGCTTCGGATCAGGGCGGACTTTCAAGCGCACAATTGCAACTTGGATTCAAGCCAGAATGCGTTGCGGATCATGAAAGAGGCTACGGAAAACAAGTAATTCAGACCGGGCGCTTCATATAGACATCGGGACCGCCGTAAAGTGGCCCTCGCAAACAATGAGGGTTAATGTGTTGGATGTCCTCAAAAGGGCCTAATTTGCTCGTCCAACTATTCTCCAACAACCTTGCTGCATGAGTCGGTTCATTGCGCAAAGTAAAAATAACAATCTTCACAAAACCGCTTTCACTGGCACCGTCGATGCAAACCTCAAAGCCATGAGCGCGAAATGCGGCGATGTAAGCATCTCGCGAGTAGTCTCCTCGCGGCAGGTTATCAGGCCAGTAGTACTGCAATGATTGATCAGGCTCCCACCATTGAGTATCGTCTAAAGCGGCCCATGCGATGCAGTTATATGAGTCAGATGCGGCGCTAACGCCGTTCTCGCAGTCCTGTGGTCGCAGGTTAGGGAAGTCACCAACAAATCTAGCCTTTTGGCTGTAGGTAAATTCAGCGGGCCATGCGGACCACTTAGACATACCCTTTTGTTTCGCCCCAGGCAAGCCACGCCTTAGCCATTTCCTGCAATTTGCCGCGACTCTCTTTAGGAACTGGATTGTCATGGGTAATTGAAGCCAATGCCCAAAACCAATGATCCGGCGTGCTGCCTTCTGATTTCAGTTTAGCAAGTATCAGCGGAACCGCGTCTGGACCCATTCCCATAATCTGAGAATAAGCAAATGACGATGCCATCTGCGAAACCAAAGATGTTGCAGCACGCTCGTCGCGCCACTGCTGCGCAAGCTGCTGAAAGCGAGCGGCCTTATCAACTACCGTATCTACATCTCTGCTGATATCGGTCTCGACAACACACTCGATAGCACATGTCTCTTCCACACTACTGGGATATGTCTGCGCTTCCTGTGGCGCAGGTCCACTGACCGCCAGCACCACTGCGAGAGCCATTGTCGCTGCGCTAGTAAGTTTGATCACTTCTGACGGTTGGGTGATAGTCATACTAATTGGCCTTTACTCCTGCCACCGGTATTGCCGGTTTTCGCAGGTGTGGTGGAACATTGGTGACGGTCATGATCTGTTGGCCGGTCAGGGCGTATATTGGATTCCCTTCCGGGTCGTACTTACCGTCAATACGAGTCACGACCATGACGTTCGGCTTTACGCGAAGCGTTGTTCCATCTTCAAGCTGGACATCGGTCCATCGTTCGGTCGTTTCCTTGATGCCTACATCAACTCCTTCGAGCACTCCCATCCCCTGTACCGTTACTTTCCTTCTAGTTTCGGGCATGGTCATATTCTCCCATCGTTCTTGGTTTTTGCCCAGCGTGCCAAGACTGCATTCCTTGCACTTTCGCTGCGCTCCTCTGGTGTCATATTTGCAGCCCTCGCAGGACCGCCCTTCTTGCCGCCCTTGCGACCTAGCGCAACAGCATATGGGTTTTTTCGCTTCTTTGCCATGCCATTATCGTATACGTGAGCGGTTACGAAGTCAAGTACATTTTGTTCTTGACTAATACGTGAGCGGTAACGTATATTTGAATGGTCATGAATCAGCTTTCGATAAGCAAGCGAAGTCAAATCGTGAGTGCACTGGTCGAGGGAAACTCCATCAATGCGACCTGCCGGATGCTTGGCGTCGGCAAACATACCGTGCTGAGACTCTTGCACGATTTGGGATGTGTCTGCGCTGCTTATCATCAGGCCCATATCCGCAACCTTCGCGTGCGTCGCGTCCAGTGTGACGAGGTTTGGGCGTTCATCTACGCTAAGCAAAAGAACGTCACACTTGAGCAGATGCAGCAAGGCGCGGGCGATGTGTGGACTTGGACCGCAATTGACGCGGATACCAAACTGATCGTGTCCTATGCGCTCGGAGATCGAGGAGCAGCTACGGCACACGCTTTCATGCAAGATGTCTCGTCCCGAATCAGTACCCGGATTCAGTTGACCACGGATGGGCACCGCGTTTATGCCGATGCCGTGGAAAATGCCTTTGGTGCCGATATTGACTACGCGATGCTGGTTAAACTGTATGGATCGTCGGGCGACAGCCCGGAGACGCGCTACAGCCCTGCGACATGCATTGGGTGTCGCACTGGCGTATTCAGCGGCACGCCTGATCCTAAGCACATCAGCACATCCTTCGTGGAGCGCAGCAATCTTTCGATGCGGATGGGGATGCGGCGCTACACTCGGCTGACGAATGGATTCAGCAAGAAGTTTGAGAACCACGCACATCAGGTTGCGCTCTATTTCTTTCACTACAACTTCTGCCGCATACATTCTTCGTTGCGCGTAACCCCCGCGATGGAAGCTGGTATTACTGACCACGTTTGGAGTCTCCAAGAGCTGTGCGGATTGCTTGCAAATACATGCTCACCAACAGAGCGCATCGACAGAGCACTCGTCGCAAAGGCGCTCGCCAGCAATCCAACGGCCAACAATACTGCCTGTGAAAGTTAAATGGCACCACTACCGATTCGTCTGGCAAAACCAAGCTGGGAGAGTCAATCAGGATTGTTACAAGCGTTGGTATTACCTACGATAGCGGTGCCGATACCCCGTCGGCGTGGAGCCCGCAGTCCGTCGCTGCGACTTTGAAAATACCTTCGGTCGGCCTCGTCCGAACTCAAAAACGAGATATCGGAAAACCCGAGCGTGCGCAAATCGGCCATGAGTGTCTCGGGATCGAAGTACGTCTGCCAGGGTTCCCCGAGGGAGTTCACTAGGCCAGCCAGGGCCGCGCGATGGGCTGCGTCCTCGTCAACTAGTGAAGGTTCGGGCGTAGAAAAAGTGAATACAATCTCGCTGCCAGCCGGAAAGCCTGCGACCAGTTGGAAGACCGCCTCAGCCGCTTCCCGAGTCAGGTAAACCAACACCCCAAGGCATGAAAAGAAAGCAGGCGCAGAGAAGTTGAGACTGCTGCTTTGCAACCCTTCACGCAACGATACCGATTCGAAATCAATGGCCACGAATTCGAGATTGTCGTTAGCACATGATATGTCCGGATGAGATAGCAAGTGAAGTGTCCGCTTGGCAGGCGGCGAGGGTAGGAGAGCATGGAAGGCATGTTTTCTTACACGCAGGCCGCGATGGAGCGGACGATGAAGGTACAGGAAGTGATTCTGCGGGCCATGGCGAAGAAGATCACGTGGTGGCAGGCGGCGGAGATCATCGGCATCAGCGACCGGCAGATGCGGCGCTGGCATGAACGCTATGAAGAGTTCGGGTTCCGGGGGTTGTTCGACCGGCGTCGGGGCAAGCCGTCGCCCAAGAAAGTGCCATTGGCGGTGGTGGAGAAAGTTCTGGGGCTGTATCGGGAAAAGTATTTCGATCTGAACGTGCGGCACTTTCACGAGAAGTTGCGGGAAGAGCACCAGGTAGAGATCAGCTACAGCTGGGTGAAAGGGTTGCTGCAAGGGGCGGGCATGGTGGCCAAGGGGCGCAAGCGTGGAGTGCATCGCCAACAGCGCCCGCGGCGTCCGCTGCCCGGGATGCTGCTGCACATCGACGGCAGTGAGCATCGCTGGTTTCAGGATGAGCGCTGGTACGACTTGCTGGTGATTATGGACGACGCCAACAGCGAGATTTATTACGCGCAGTTGGTGGAAGAGGAAGCGACGGTTCCGGTGCTGACCGGGCTGAAAGAAGTGGTCGAACACCAGGGCGTGTTTTGCGCTCTGTATAGCGATCGGGCCCGTCATTTCTGGCTGACGGCCAAGGCGGGAGAGGCGGTGGACCACGACCGTCTCACGCAGGTGGGGCGTGCGCTGCGCGAGTTGGGGGTGCGCATGATTCCGGCCTACTCGCCGCAAGCGCGCGGGCGCAGCGAACGCAGTTTCGGCACCTGGCAGGGCCGACTGCCGCAGGAACTGCGCTTGCGTGGGATCCGGACGGTGGAGGCGGCGAACGTCTTTCTGCGCGAGCATTACATCGGGGAGTTTAATCGCCGCTTCCCAGTAGCAGCCGCGCAACCGGGCACTGCCTTTGTGCCCTATCGGGGGAAAGACCTGGAGCGCATCTTTTCGCTGCAATTCGAGCGCATGGTGAACCGCGACAACACGGTCAGCTTTCAGAACCTGACTTTGCAGATCGAACCCGTGCGCTGGCGGGGAACGCTGGCAGGCTGCACGGTGATCGCGCACCAACACCTGGACGGGACCTTGAGCCTCAGCTATGGACCACACTGCCTGGGTCGCTATGACGAGCGCGGCGGTCCGATTCTCAATGGGAAACTGGCGTCCGGCAAGGCCGTGGAAAAGACGCGCCGTGGGAAAGTCCAAAAAACGACTTTCCCACCGCGCTTGGAAATCCCGCCAAGTGCGCGGGATTCCCACTTTTCCACCGCCTCGGCGGCTACGGGAGATTAACGAAACCGGACATTTCACTTGCTACAAAAAGCGGACATTTTAACTTGCTAACAACACCACGAATTCGAGATTCGAGGGAATCGCAATGCCGGCGGATTGTAGCCTCTGTCGCTTTTCTTCTTGCGTGGCTCGATGATCGACCTCGTAAATACGCAAGGCGCGCGACCACTCGGGTTGGCGATAAGCAAACGTATCGAAACCCGCGCCAAGGATAACGCACTGCCGCACGCCCCGTTCCGCGGCCTGGGCCATGCGTTCTTCCGCATAGCGGCTCCGCAAAATCACATGGGACCTTAATCCCTGGGTCAACGGTTCGAGAGCCCGCGCAGAATTCGATTGCATCTGCTGTAGCGCATCCGGATTCAGCAGCCGGGCGGCTATTCGATCGTCAAGAATCTTGGGTTCGCCATCCAGCAGTTGGTGTGCCGCGCGCAGTGCGGCCACGCCCAGGGCAGTCCGGCTGGAATTACGTTCTGGCGCAGTGTCGCCCATGGTTTGAGTTTACAGGGAGGAACTTGGTTTTAATTCCGGCTCTTAGCGGGCGTTCCACAGCGGCGCGAGAATACTCGATTTCAGAACTTCAGACTCGGCTTTCACCCAGTCTTCGACGTCTTGACCTTCCGTCTGCCCGCGCTCATCGTAAAGCTGGCGCGCGCGCATCCGTATTTTTCGCTCCAGCAATTCCAACATCAGCTTTTGCCGTTCCCGAGTCCCAGTTATATTCTCCACGACTGACACCCCACAATTCATCGATTTACTAACATTGTAAATGGTGAACTGTTACAGGCTCGTTAAGAGGCCGGTTAGGTAGTGGCTGAATTTGAGCCGAAATAGTTTTCCACAGCAGTAAATCCCAAACAACAAAGGAGCAACGGCGATGAACACAACACAAATAAACTTAGTAGAGGCAAACATTCTCATTGACATGTTTGCCTCTGTGGAGTACGCTGATTTCATGGTCGAGCACGCCGAGGTCGTCAAGAGACTCAAGCGGAATCTCAAGAACGATATTGATACCGTGGTTTCGACCAGCTTAAGACTCAAACAGCTTGAAGAGGTCACCAAAGAAATCGAGTCTCTTGACGCAGAGTGCGATACGGCCAAAATCCGCGCCATTCGCACGATCAGGATGGTAGGCGACGAACCTACAAAAAAACGGTTGCTCAACATCCCTCAGTTTGCAGATTTTTACGGGGACTTACGAGAGCCTAGCAAATACAGCCGAAGCGAGGCTGTGTCGCTGCGTTCTTTCACCTTGGAGTACCTACGGGCTGCGGGACCGTCAAAGGTCGCGGAAATCGTGGCGTTCTTGCAATGGATGGGAGTTAAGTACGCAAAGCGCCAGTCTATTGAAGGCGTGATTAAGCGAAACCCTGAAACGTTCCTAGTCACGCGCAAGGGCAGAGAGAAATTCATTGACGTTAAAGCTGATGAGTAGGAAGGGAGAACGATGCCGCCGCCACCAATGACAGCCGCAAATAACGAGAGCCGCTAGGTGCTGAAACACCTAAGCGGCCCTGAAACCACAATCACGGCAAGCCGTAATCGTAGCCTCTCAAACTGGATTATCGGCTTGCCTCACCTTCCCGTCAAGGGAAATTGAGGAGCCGAAATGTACATACTCTCCGCTGAAAAGAAGCTGGCCGTAATCTCAGACCTTGTCGAAGGTAACTCCATCCGCAGTATCAACCGCATGACGGACGTTGACCGCAATACGATCAACTCCCTGCTCCTGCGAACTGGCGACCGATGCGCGGCCATTCTCGAATCACAAATGCAGGGAATCCATTGCCGCCATCTGCAATGCGACGAAATATGGACTTACGTGCAAAAGAAAAACCGTCGCGTCCGCTCTGGCGACTCGCCTGAGTTTGGCGATCAATGGGTATTCGTTGCGCTGGACGAAGAAACCAAGCTGATTCCCTACTATCAGGTCAGCAAGCGCACACGTGAGGCTACGATCCAATTCCTATGGGGTTTGAAAAAGTGTCTCAGCGAAGATCGCTTCCAGGTCACCACAGACGGATGGCATTTTTATCGTTCGATCCAAGGCGTATTTGCGGGGCAAGCGGACTTCGCGCAGCTTGTGAAACTGTTTGGCGATTACGGGCAATTCGAGGCCACGTCCGAAGCGAGGTACTCCCCACCACGCATCTCGGAGGTCATATCCAAGGTCATTGACGGACGGCCTGACGAGGATCACATCTCGACTAGCTTTGTCGAACGGCAGAACCTGACCATGCGAATGCAAATGCGGCGATTCACGCGCTTGACGAACGCTTTCTCGAAGAAACTTGAGAACCTGAAGGCGGCTTGCGCTTTGCACTTCGCACACTATAATTTCGTGCGGGTGCATTCGTCCTTGCGCGTGACCCCCGCGATGGCCGCTGGAATTGCAACTGAGATATGGCCCCTTGCTGCATTGATCTCTTGAAGCGCTGTCCGTACTTGGCGCTCAGCGGAGGAGAACCATGACGCCTCGTTTTGTCTCTTTTTTTGAATTGAATCTAGGTTGCTGCAATCCTCGCAGGACCATTGCTCTCCCGCGTCAAAGCCCATTAGGAATATACGAACATCTGTCATATCGACCCACGGGTGCGTGGCCCGCAACATTTCTGTGTATAAACTGCGGGCGATTGTTCGATGATTTGGAACCCGATGCCCGCTTTGTTCAATTAGAGTTGCCGGACCAAAGTCTGCCTTTGCCTGACCTATGGCAGCTTGAATTTGAATGTGACCACGAAAACTGCGGAAGGCTCCGCGATATATACACCACCTATGAAGCAGGCGCTCCCGAAGCTGAAGTAAAGAACGCCGTATTCGGTAAAATCTCCACACTTCGATGCAGTGCCGGACATGAATTTGCAGTGAACGACAAAACACTAAAAGGGATGGAGCGCTTTCCGTGGTAGTCGAAAACTGGATTTCTGATCTGCGTCGTGGCATAATTCCTCCACGACGCGAACGCCCTAGCAGGATTCGCCAAACAATTTGAGTTGTAAGTAGAAGGCCCGGACTGGCATCCGGGCTTTTCTATTTTCGTTGTATCATGCCTGTCAATCTTCTCGGAGGAACCAATGAACATTCTCAGGACTTGCGCGGCTGTATTGCTGGGATTCGTACTCGGGGTTTCGGTCTATCGTCCCACGTCTGTCAAAGCTGGCAGTGGAGTTCATGTGCAGCAAGTCAACGGCTCATACGTTGGCATCATCGGCAACAGAGTTACTGGGTTCGCCTGCACAAGCGATACCTGCTATGTTGCTTCGGAATAGCGTGTAACAGGCAATCGGATTGCCACACCCACGGAAACCGAGAGGCAACTGTGACGCAAATTCAGCCACTACCGCCGGTTACCAAAGTCGCGTCGCCTCGAG
This sequence comes from uncultured Acidobacteriaceae bacterium, assembly GCA_963785265.1. Lineage (GTDB taxonomy): Bacteria > Acidobacteriota > Terriglobia > Terriglobales > Acidobacteriaceae > Acidiflorens. The sequence goes on from CAWAUN010000005.1 coordinate 318,253, forward strand.
ATTTCTTGAGGGTCGGCGCATAGCGCAAGATGACAGTGCCATTACTGAGCGGGCGTGCTTCGAGCAGTTTGAGTCGAACGCGCGAGAGATTGCGTCCAAACAAAGTGCCGCCGCGCCCGAGGATGATGGGCACTACTCCCAGACGCACCTCATCGAACAGGCCCGCCTCCAGCAGCGTGGCGCACAACTGCCCGCTGCCAAAGACGTAAAGATCGCCATCTATCTCGCGCTTAAGCTTCGCCACCTCTTCGGCCACGTTGTCGTGAATGAGCCGAGTGTTGTTCCATCCCGCGCGTTCCAGTGTGCGGGAAAAGACGACCTTAGGCAGCCGGTTCATGTAATCGGCGACTACGCCGGTTGCCGTCTGCCAATATGCGGCCATGCCTTCGTAGGTGACGCGGCCGAAGAGCAAGGCTCCGGCTTGGCGCAACTGCTCGATTGAGAACTCTTCCTGGTCTTTGTCGAAGAACGAGTGGAACCACTCCACGTCCCAACTTTTTGTGCCCTCAAAGTACCCATCAAGAGAGAGCACATTCCACAGAATCAGCTTGCTCATTGCGTCCTCCGGAAGCCACCGTCTACCGTCCGCTCTCCACCACCAGCACCACAAACGAATCCGGCTCAATTTTTCGGTTCTCCCGAGTACCCGTCACATTCGCGGCTACGGTGAACAGCTCGTGCGTCTCGCCATCGAGCGCCATGGTGCGCGCCGATTTCTGAGTCGTCACCGTCTGCGCCACGCTGAACTTGTCTTTACCGTCTTCCTTAATCACCGTGATCGTGCCGTCTCCCGCCGACGCAAATGCTAAACCAAGACCAGCGTCGAATGCGGTCGCATCGCAACCATCTCCAATAGCAGGACTCGCCACCATCTTCCCGCTGTCCGCATCCACGATCGCCATTTTCTTACTCCCCGAGCAGCCCGCAAACAGACGCCGATTTTTCCGGTCCATCGACAACCCTGTCGGTTCTTCGCAATCCGCCAGCTTCCACCGCGCCTTCACCGTCAGCTTTTGCGGATCGAACGCCACCAACTCCGACGTGTCTTCAATATTCACGAACACCGTGCCCTTTTCGTCGGTAGCGGCAAATTCCGGCTTTCCGCCCAGTGCAAGCGTGCCCACCACCTCGCCCTTCGATGCATCCACCGCCGTCGTGTCATGACTTTTTGCGTTAAAAGTGAACACGCGCTTTGAAAATGGGTCGTACAGGATAGCGTCAGGCCCGCTCCCAACCTTGATCTTTTTTTCCACCGCCAGCGACTTGAGATCGAAAACGCTAACCGTATCCTCGCGGCCATTGCTGGTGAATCCGCGCCCCAGCTCCGGATCCAGCGCGATCCCGTGCACCCCAGTAGTCTCCGGAATCTCGCCCACCTGCTTGCCCGACTTGGTGTCAACAACCATCACCCGCGTGGCCCGCGCAATAAACAAGCGATGCCCAGCGCTATCCGCCGTCAGGTAATCCCATCCGCCATCGCTGCCCAGTTTCCAGATTTTGACCGTCTTGTAGTCAACTCCCTCCGCCAAGCCCACCAGCGCCATCAAAGTCGCCAGCAAGATCGTCCCTCGCAGGATCGAAGAAATTCGTGCCCCTTCTCGTATCATGACCATCCCCTTTATCGTTATTGACCAAAAACCGTCTCCGTACGCCGTGGCCAACCCGCCGCGTCGGTCGAAAACCTTATCCAGCGGCCTGTTCCAAGCCCTCTCCACAATTGTGCAAAAAATTGTCCTAACCGCCCGCTAAGCCCTTGCAATCTGCCTTTTAACACGGCCAGAGTTTGGCACCGCCCTTGCTCCTACTCTGGGTGGAGCAGCTTACATCCGCTGCCGGTTTCGCGGATGTTCACTCGCTTTCTCCAAATGGGAGGCTCTGCCATGAAAAAGATCCTGTTTCTGCTTTGCGTACTTTCTGCGACTGCTGCATTCGCCCAGTATTCCATTAGCGGAGGCAGTCGCAGCAATCAACCGCAAATCTACGATTTTCAGAGTAACCCGGCCCACGCAGGTTACGCGCCGATGGGTACGGAACTAAGCATCCTCTCCGCGAACACTTACAACTCGGCCCAGGGAGAAAGACGCCCTTCCGATTTCCCACAGCCAGAGGCTGCGTCTCTCGGCGACGTCGCCCGCGAATTGAGAAGGCAGCACGCCGCCCTGCTGAAGAAATCCCATATCGTCTGGGTTAACCAATAACGCCAATCAGTAGCGCTAACCAATGGCGTCAACCAATAGCGTGAGGCCGACACTCTAGTCGGCCGACTGCTGCGGTGCGATGACCGAAAGCCCTGCGTTGTGCGAAAGCTAATTCCCACAAACCACCCTACCCGTCCGATCCTCCCCCACTTCTCTCCTCGACTGCTCCTCGCCAGCGATGCCGCACCCGGTTCTCCGCAGAAAAAGTGAAGCCACCAGATGTTAGCTTAGAATGTATTCCTAGAATATATTTCAAGAATACATATCACATATCAATGACCGTCCTGGAATTCACCGCCATCGTTGCGATCGTCTCCTTCGTAGCGGGACTCCTTGGATCGCTGACCGGCCTCGGTGGTGGTGTAGTCCTGGTCCCCTTGCTCACCATCCTGTTTCACGTCGATATCCGCTACGCCATCGGAGCCTCGCTCGTCTCCGTCATCGCCACGTCCTCGGGCGCTGCCGCCGCCTATGTGAAAGAAGGTTTCTCCAACATTCGGATCGGCATGTTTCTGGAAATCGCCACTACTGCGGGCGCGTTGCTCGGAGCCTTCCTCGCCACCCGCATCCCCACCAGCGCCCTCGCGATCATCTTCGGAGCCGTCCTGCTCTACTCGGCCTTTCTATCCCGCAGGCCGCGCCCGTTAGACCAGCGTAACCTGCCCCCAGATCCGCTAGCCACAAGTCTTCGGCTGAATGGCACTTTCCCCGACCTCGAAGGCCAGCGTAGTTACAACGTCCAGCACGTCCCCACCGGCTTCAGCCTGATGTTCGGAGCCGGCGCCCTCTCTGGATTGCTAGGCATCGGCTCGGGCGCCGTCAAAGTCCTAGCCATGGATCAGGCCATGCGCATCCCCTTCAAGGTTTCCACCACCACCAGCAATTTCATGATCGGAGTCACCGCCGCCGCCAGCGCCGGTGTCTACCTCAGCCGCGGATACGTCGATCCCGGCCTAGCCATGCCCGTCATGTTAGGAGTTCTAGCCGGCTCGTTACTGGGCAGCCGCATTCTGGTCAAAGCCGAAACCAAATCGCTCCGCCTGGTTTTCAGCCTGGTGATTCTGGTTCTAGGCCTGCAAATGCTCTACAAAGGACTCTGGGGAAAAATCTGATGCCCGCCGCCCAAGCCCCGCAACCCCAGCCGCAACCGTGGGACGATCACCGCATCGAAATCATTCTCGGCAACCTGCTCCGCACCGGAGTCCTGCTCTCGGCGGCCGTCGTTCTCGCGGGAGCCTGTGTCTACCTTTCCCGTCATGCCCACGAGCCCGCCAATTACCGCTTCTTTCGTGGAGAGCCGTCCGATTACCGCACCATCCGCGGAGTGATCCAAAGCGTCGTGCGCGGCCGAGGCCGAGGCTTAATCCAACTGGGATTACTCCTCCTGATTGCCACTCCCATCGCCCGCGTAGCCTTCTCCATCGTGGGATTCGCCATCGAACGCGATCGCCTGTATGTGGTCTTCACCCTGATCGTGCTGGCGATCTTGCTCTACAGCCTTCTCGGTTCCGGAATGGGAGCGTAAGCCCATTGCAGAAGTTAGAAGTCAGATTGCAAAAGTAGAAGCCCAAACCATATTCTCGAAAAGGTTTCACTTCTGCAATCTAACTTCTAACTTTTGACTTTCTTTCTGACTTTTGACTTCTTCCTAAGCTCCGACATCTTTCCCCACACTATCCAGCACGCCATTAATAAACTGCACCGACTCCGGAGTAGAAAACTTCCGCGCAATTTCAAGCGCCTCATTAATCACAATTGCATGAGGAGTAGCCGGATACCCCAGAAACTCCGCCACCGCTCCCCGCAGCACATTCCGGTCCACGGTTGCCATCCGGTCCATGCGCCAGTGCTGCGTGTGCTTGCCGATCAGCCCATCGATCTCCGTCATTCGGTCGCTGGCCACGCGAAACAAATCGTCGGCAAACCCACGCACTTCGTCCTCGACATTGCTCCGCTCCGCCCAAAACGTTTTCCGGACAAGCTCCGGCGTCTGCTTTCCCATATCCGCCTGAAAAAGCATCTGCAGAACCAGTTCGCGGGATTTGCGTCGAGTGCCCAAGTTCAGGTCTCAGGTCTCAGGTGTCAGGTCTCAGGAAAACCAAGACCTGCATGAGCCTTACAGCAGTTTACAGGACAGTTGCCTTGCGGAAGGATTGGATATCACGAGCGAGGTTTGCGCTTTCGAGAACCTGCCGTTGCCTTGCCTTTCCTGACACCTGACACCTGAGACCTGAGACCTGATCTTAGATTCGCCATCTCCACCGCCGCCAAAGCCGCCTCCAATCCCTTGTTCCCCATCTTCAACCCGGCGCGATCAATCGCCTGCTCCAAAGTCTCGCAAGTGAGCACACCAAACGCATGAGGGACCCCAGTCTCCTGCGCCGACTGCCCAATCCCCCGCGTGACTTCGTTGACGATTACGTCGTAGTGCGCCGTATCGCCGCGCAGCAGACAGCCAATGCAGATGACCGCGTCGTACTTCCCAGTTTCCGCCAGCGTCCGAGCCGCTAAAGGAATCTCAAACGCGCCTGGAACGCGCACCAGCACGATGTTTTTCTTCGCAGCGCCAGAGCGCAGCAATCCATCGTAAGCACTAAGAAAAAGCCGCTCCGTAATGAAGGAGTTGAAGCGCGAGACGACAATGGCAAACCGTTTTCCAGCGGCGCTAAGTCCGCCTTCGATAGCAGGAACCGCCGCTTCGGGCGGTCGTTCGATTTTGATTTTTTCTGTCGTTTTTCTCTCCGTACGCGGCGTCTCGGCGGTTAGCTTGTTCATTTCCCCCTAAACACCGCCGGACGCTTCTCCAAAAACGCCGCCGTCCCTTCCTTCTTATCTTCAGTCGAGCAGCACACGCCAAACAAAGAAGCCTCGAGAAACAGCCCCTCAGCCAGAGTCATCTCCATCCCCTTATTAACCGCCTCCATAGCGTACTGCACCGCCAGCGGAGCATTCGCGATGATCTTCGCCGCGATCGCCTCCGCCCGAGGAATCAGCTCCGCCGCCGCAGTCACTTCATTCACCAGTCCGATGCGATAAGCCTCCGCCGCCGTGATCACCTCTCCGCCCAGCACCATCCGCATAGCGAGCCCCTTGCCGACCAGCCGCGGAAGCCGCTGCGTCCCGCCATATCCCGGAATGATCCCCAGCTTCACCTCCGGTTGCCCGAGCTTGGCGTTCTCGCTAGCCAGACGCATAGTGCAAGCCATAGCCAGTTCGCATCCACCGCCTAAAGCAAATCCATTAATGCAGGCAATCACCGGCTTGCCCAGATTTTCGATCAGGTCCAGCACCGCCTGTCCCCGATGCGCATACTCCTTGCCGGAGACCGAGTCCTGCTTAGTCAATTCGCCAATATCCGCGCCCGCCACAAAAGCCTTCTCGCCCGCACCAGTCAAAATAGCCACGCGAATCGAGCCGTCATGCTTGATGTCATGAAATGCCGTCCCCAGTTCGCTCATGGTGGCCATGTTGAGCGCGTTAAGCACCTTGGGACGGTTGACGGTAACGTAGGCAATGGCGTTTTTCTTTTCGAGGAGTATGTTTTCGTAGGTCATAATTTGAGTTGATGGGCTCGACCGTAATTGTAAGGCTATCTAGCGCCCTGGCGCTTTCTCCGTACCCTCAATAAGCGGGAATCTGAACCCTTGCGGCACCTTCCGTCCGATCAGATGCATCATGCTGTCCTGGGCCGATCTGTCGCCGAATGACCCGATAAAGACAGCGGCCATGGCTACGTTTCGTGCCGGGCCACCGATCGCGGCCTCGAACATCACGCCAGGAATGTGAAAACGGTAATGGCGACCAGAGTCTGCTCGATAGCTGACTGGCAGGCTCATGCCAAGCAGGGGCTTCCCCAACCCTGACAGCACAACCGTGACACCCAGCTTGTCTGGCAAATTCCCTTCACCCGCGAGGTACTTTCGGATTGGGTCTTGATATGGGCCTAGTTCGATTTGCGGAAACACGTGACCCCGGTAATACCAATCACAAAGCGATGCACGCCAAACCACGCCAAGGCAAAAATGCACGAACTGCGTGGCCTCCTCCAATTGCACCGGATACGCCAGCAGCTCTGGATTGTTGTCAAGTGGCTGTCTCTTCCGTAACTCATCCCGGAAAGGAAATCTACCTATGCCCCGATAACAACTACGGAGCGCCCACCTCTCACCCGCATTGTTCAAACATTGTTCGCAGCCTCGGCATAGGAGATGCCGCCACGCCTGTTCCGATGATTTCTTACTGCGAGCCGCAGTGAGCATTACCGTATCGGGGTGAGACGGGCTTGTGCCGCTTCCAACCAACCGGTATAGAGCTTTCGGAAGAAGATGGCTCTGCTGTAGATCACCCGGTTCGAGACACAAACGGCATTTTCCAAACATCGCAAACTCTTTGTCCCGGTCAAAACATTAAATTCAAAATACAGCTTTCAAAAAACCGTTCTGCTATAATTGTATAGCAAGAGGGAACCCATGCTAGCCATCCGCCTACCCGCAACCATCGAAAAACGCCTCGCCCGCCTCGCCAAGCGCACCGGACGCACCAAGACCTACTACGCCCGCGAAGCCATCCTCCAACACCTGGAAGACCTCGAAGACATCTATCTCGCCGAGAAGCGTCTGGCGGACATTCGCTCGGGGCGCACCAAAACGATCCCCATCGAAGAAGTAATGCGGCGACACAAAGTAAGAAAATGAGTTTGGCTTTTCTCCGTGTCTCCGCGCCTCCGTGGTGGATTCAGAAATTTCCCGCCACTGGCTTTGCCGGGTCCGAGTAATCATAAAACCCGCGCCCCGACTTCCGCCCATACCACCCTGCCATCACCATCCGCTTCAGCAGCGGAGGCGAAGCAAACCGCCGCTCCTTAAACTCGTCAAACATCACATGCGTAATGTAGTAAGTCGTATCGAGCCCGACAAAATCCAGCAAAGTAAACGGACCCATCGGATACCCGCATCCCAGCTTCATAGCATTGTCGATATCCTCGATCGATCCCACGCCCTCTTCATAAGCCCGGATCGCATCGAGCAGATACGGCACCAGCAGCCGGTTCACGATGAATCCAGTCTTATCCGAAGTCCGCACCGGAACCTTCCCCAGCCGCTGCGTAAACAAATAGGCCGCCTCATAAACCTCAGGAGAAGTAGCAATCGTCTTCACAACTTCGACCAGCTTCATCAAAGGCACAGGATTAAAAAAATGCAGCCCAATAAATCTTTCCGGCCTCTTCACCGCCGTCAAAAGCTCGGTCACCGAGATAGAAGAAGTATTCGAGGCAAAGATCGCATCCTTTTTCACGATGCCATCGAGCGACGCATACATCTTCTTCTTCTCGTCAACATTCTCAATGATGGCCTCAATGACAATGTCGCAATCGGCCAAGTCCGCCTTGTTAGTAGTCCCCTTCAGCCGAGCCCGAATCTCGTCCTTCTGTTGCGGAGTGATTCCACCCTTCTCAGGACCGCGCTCGGCAAACTTACCGAGCGACTTCTCAATCCCGGCAAACCCCTTGTCAAGATACTTCTGCTCGACTTCAAGCACGGTAACGTCAAAGCCAGCCGTAGCGCAGACCTGCGCAATGCCGGAACCCATCAAACCGCAGCCGAGTACACCAACTTTCTTGATTTCCATAATTGCTTCCTTCGCTCTGACAAACTGAAAAATGCTCTGTCATTCTGAGCGAAGCGAAGAACCTATGCATTTTGCCGGCGCCAACCAAATGCACAGGTCCTTACGCTTTGCTCAGGATGACAAGACTTAAGAACTGGTCCGTCCCTCTGTGCCTCCGTAGTGAAAACGCGCTACTGAAAGCTCTCCACCACCATAGCGATCCCCTGTCCCCCGCCAATGCACGCCGTAGCCAGCCCGTACTTCTTCTTCCGCCGCCGCAACTCATACAGCAGAGTAATCACCAACCGCGTCCCAGTCGCTCCCAGCGGATGTCCCAGCGCAATCGCTCCGCCATTAACATTCGCCTTTTCGCGATCGAGTCCTAACTCTTTTTCCACCGCCAGATACTGCGCCGCGAACGCCTCATTCACTTCGATCAAGTCGATGTAATCCAAAGTCAGCCCGGCGCGCTGCAGCGCAATCTTCGTAGCCGGAACCGGACCGCTCCCCATAATCTTCGGCTCGACGCCCGCAATTCCCCAATTCACAATCCGTCCCAGCGGACTAAGATTCCTCTTCTGCGCCTGCTCGAGCGACATCACGACCACCGCCGCCGCGCCATCGACGATGCCGCTAGCATTCCCCGCAGTCACCGTCCCGTTTTTCCCAAATGCCGCCCGCAGCTTGGCTAGGCCCTCCAACGTGGTCTGGGGACGCCGGTGATCGTCCTCCGTCAGCATCTCTCCCGTGGCCTCGCCCTTGGAATTCCGCAGCGGCACGGGCGTAAGCTCTTCCTGCAACCGTCCAGCCTTATATGCCGCGTCGGCCGTCTGTTGCGAGCGCAGCGCGAATTCGTCCTGCGCCTGCCGCGTGATGCCTTGCTGCTCGCCATACAGCTCGGCCGTATTCGCCATGTAGAGACCGCAATAAGTATCGAGCAGCGCTACCATCAGTGAATCTTCCAGCTTTCCACCCGGAGCCAGCGTAAATCCATCGCGTCCGCGAATCGAAAACGGAGCCTGCGACATCGATTCCATGCCGCCCGCCAGCACGATTTTCGCTTCGTCTGTCTGAATCATCTGTGCCGCGCTGACCATCGCCTGCATCCCGGACCCGCACAGCCGATTCACCGTCAGCGCCGGAGTCTCAATCGGCAATCCCGCTCGCAGCGCGACGTGACGCGCACCGTAGAGCGCATCTCCCGAAGTCTGCTGCGCGTTGCCAAACACCGCATGATCGAATTCCTTGGGATCGATTCCCGCCCGCTCAATCGCAGCTTTCGCGGCTACCGCGCCCAGTTCCTGCGCCGTATAATCCTTGATCTTCCCGCAATAGCGTCCAAAGGGGGTGCGCACGCCACTGACAATAGCAATGTCTCCGGGCTTTAACATGAGTCCCAACTTTTATGGAAGAATGCGCTGGCCCGAGGCCAACTTGTGAGTTTAACAGGAAGGGCGGATTTGTAATTTGTGATTTGTAATTTGCGATTTTGCGAATCGCTTAGCTTTCGGTGTGGGTTTGATCTTCAATTACAAATTACAAATCGCAAATTACAAATTTTCCTACGCCACGGCCGCCGAGGCCGCAAACTGCGGCGCCTGGCTAACGATCTTCCCCGCACCCTGCGCCACTGCCAGCTCTAGCGCGTGATCGGCGCGGTTGGCAACTTCGGTCACAATGTCCACCGGATCGAAATGCTGCCGCATCACCGCCTGCGCCAGCCCCGCGCTGAACTCCACACTTTTGTCTTTCCCCGGAAAGCGCACATCCGCCAGCAGCCGCCGCAATTTCTCCACCGCCAGCACCGCTTCTTTTTCACCCGTGTCGCCGAGCACCAGCGCCACCGCAGTCGCTTCGTAGCGGAACGCCAAATCGTTCGTCCGGATGTTCGCCGAAAACAGTTGCCCGATCTGCTCCATCACCGCCGTCACCGCCGCCTCGCCATATTCCTTGTACAGTGCGCTCCGCCGTCCAAACTCCATCAGCAAAACAGTCACGGCCGTCCCCTGCTGCAACCCGCGCCGGGTTTCCGCCTGCAGAAGATCGAGATACGAAGCCCGTTTCAGCAGGCCCGATTTCTCATCCGTCACCGAAAGATTCTTCACTAGCCGCCGTAGTCCGGCGTTGTTGAGCGCAATCAGCACTTGGTCGCTCAAAGTCCGGATCACCAGCACCTCGGACGCCTGCCACACCCGGCCCGTGTTCTGCGTCAGGATCAGCACTCCGATCTGGTCGTTGCCCTCGGTCAGCGGCAGTGCCAGCACCGATTCAATCTGCAACTCCTCGACTGCCGGCCGCATGTCAATCAACTCCGGAACGTTTTTCGCATCCCCAATCGTCACCGTGCCTCGTGCCACCGCCAGATCCTGCAGAGTTTCCACCAGGCTGATCAGCGCCGCCGAACTCGCCGGAATCAGCCCCTCCATGTGATATTCCTGCACGCTCGAAGGCGGCAACCCCGGTTTGCGTAGAGCCACCACGCAGCGCGCCGTCCGCCAGTTCGAGCCGATTTCGTTCGCCGTCGTTTTCAAAACTCCTTCCGCGTTCCCCTGGTGGTAAAGCTTGCGCGTAATCTCCGCCACTCTCGCCAGGCTGCTGACGTCTGCCGCCTCGTTCGCCGCCGCCCCCGCCTGATCGCCGCTCGTTGTGGTCGAACTCGTTGTCGTCGAAGCGCTCGCCGCTGCCACCGCCGGAGCGGTCGCCGCAGCTGCCGACTTCGCATACTGCGGTTCAATGCCGGCCGCGATGTATAACTTCTGCAACTCCTGATTGCGTTCTTCCTCCCGCGGAAACAGTTCCTGAATGCGCTGCAACCGCTCGATTGCCTTCGAACGCATCCCATACTGCACCAGAATCTCAGCTTGCAACATGAGATCCTGCAACGCCGCCGCTCCCAAGGTCGGTTCTTTGACTTTGACTTCCTGCTCTTCTTTCTTTTCCGTAGCCGCGAAGCGCGACGCAATTACCTTAAAGCGCTGATCGTCGATCTTGCCCTGCAAAGCGGCCAGCCGTTTCTGATGCCCCGGCTCGTATGGGTCTACTTCCGCTGCACGGTCCAGACACTCGCCCGCCTTCTGGTAATCGTGCTTCGAACAATAAAGATCGAACAGTTTCAGCAGCGCCTGCGCGTAGTCGGTTTCGCGGTTCGACGCATTGAACAGCTCCGCCAGAAATTCCAGCATTTCCGCCGACGGACGATGCGATGCCAGCAGTTCCTGCATCGTCGTGATGAACGACCGCCGCTCTCCGCGCCTCCGCTGGAACGCTTCCAGCTTCCGCGCCAGCGCCACCGCCTCCGCATCCAGTTCGGAGTCGATCATCTTTCCGATCAAGCTCACCACCTGGTGCATCCGTGCCGGATTCTGTTCGAACATCTGCCACAGCAGAGGTTCGCTATCCACGCACCGGCCCGTGGCCAGCAGCGCCTGAGCATACAAATCGCGGAGCTCGTGCGGTGCATCCTCTGCTTGTGCCAAGGGCTCGAAAATGAAAATCGCCGCTCCCGCCTCGCCCTTCGAAAGCAGGTTCTTGCCGTAAGCCATCGCCACCGTCGAATCCGCTGGATTCTCCGTGTACGCCCGCTCGAACCATTGGCTGGCCTCTCCGCCTGCCGTTTCCACCAGCTCCGCCAGTTGCAAAAATGACTGCGACGCCATCACGTGCTCGCCCAATTGCGCCGCCAATTCCGCTGCCCGCAAATGATTGCCCTGCGACGGATCCAGGGCAACAATCCGCCGCAACACCAGCAACGCCTCTTCCTGCTTGCTCTGCTTGCGCAAATCCTCCAACGCATTTTCATACGTCCCTATCGCCAGTTTCTTGTTGGAGTGCTCCAGCAGTTGCCCAAATCGAACCTTTTGTTCCCAGGTCGGGTTAGCGTACCGCGCCAGTTTCTTATAGGTCAGGCTTGCTCGCGTCGCATCCGCCGCCGCCACCTGCCGCTCAAACAACTCGCCCATCAGCTTTACCGCCTGCGCCCCCTTGTTCAAAGAGAGACACAGGTCCGCCGCCATCTGCCGCACATTGTCGTTTTGCTGGTCGCTTTCCAGGATTTGCAGGTATTCCGCCAGCGCGTCCGCCGTCTTCCCCTTCTGCAACAGCTTTTCCGCCTTTTCGATGCGGCGGGCGATCTCGGCACGATTAGGATTTTCCGGCATGGGGCAGGTCTTGCAAGACAGAGAGCTATACCTCGATTCTAGGTTTCACCCCCGGCACCAGCAACGCGCAGAGCCCGCCCCGCGATTACGAAAGTCATGAGGTTTACGTAGGGACGGCCGCCCTCCTTCGGCTTCGCTCAGGACCCGTCCAGCCGAGCAAGGTTCGACTTGCTTCTAAACCGTATCTCGCGCCACACACCTAGCTTCTGGTATAGAGTACGAGCGCCAAGTTCCAAGCACGAAATGCCTGCTCTCCCCGCGAACCCGCCCCCAGGCAATCCCGAGCTCGGCCTCCGCCACCAGCTTACCGCCGGACAAATGACCATGGTCGCCGTCGGCGGTTCCATCGGCACCGGACTTCTCCTGGGCACCGCTGCCGCCATCGAGCTAGCCGGCCCCGCCGTCATCCTCAGCTTCGTCCTCGCCGCCTTCATCAGTTGGACCGTCGCACTCGCCCTGAGCGAACTAGCGAGCGCCCATCCCGCCGCCGGCTCCTTCGGCGTCTACGGAGATCTCTACCTCAACCGTTGGGCCGGTTTCATCTCCCGCGCCGGCTACTGGCTCGCCATCGCCGTCTCCATCGGAGCCGAGATGGTCGCCTCCGCCACCTACATGCAGCTCTGGCTTCCGCGCGTCCCCGCCATCGTCTGGGTCTTTGTCTTTTCCGCCTTTCTTCTATCCGTCAATTTTCTCGGGGTTCACAGCTTCGGACGCTTCGAATTCTGGTTTGCCATGATTAAGGCCGTCGTCATCGTCATCTTCATCGCCATCGGTGCCGCCCTGCTCCTCAGCGGACGAGTCTCTACCCAATACACCGCCCACGGCGGATTCTTCCCCCTCGGACCCGCCGCCCCGCTCCTCGCCATCACCTTCGCCCTCTACACCTTCGGCGGCGTCGAATACGTAGCCGTAACCTCCGGAGAATCCACCTCCCCCACAGCCGTCGCCCGCGCCGCGCGCATGACTTTTCTTACCCTCACCTTCCTTTATCTCGGAGCCATCACCATCCTGGTCGGCGTCATGCCCTGGAACCGCGCCGGTGCCGCCGAAAGCCCCTTCGTCACCGTTTTCCGCTCCGTCAGCCTCCCCGGCGCCGCTCACTTCATGAATTTCGTAGTCCTGACCGCCGCTCTTTCTGGAGCCAACGCCGCCCTCTACATCTCATCCCGCATGATCTTCTCGCTAGCGCGCACCGGATGGGCTCCCGCCGCGCTCGGACGCCTCAACCCCAAAGGTTCTCCGACCCTGGCCGTCCTCGTTTCTTCGTACGGAATTGTCGTCGCCTTAGTGCTCGAGCGCTGGGCTCCGGCCAAGGCTTTTGAGTACATCCTCCGCGGCGCCTTATTCGGCATGATGCTCGCCTGGATCGTATCTCTCGCCGCCCACATCTCTTTCCGCCGCCGTCTCACCCCCGCCGAGACCGCCGAAATTCCCGCCCGCTCGCCTCTAGGCAAATGGGGATCCATCGTCGGCTTAGCAGTAGTCCTGGCCTCGACCGCCAAAACCTGGTGGGACTCCCGCGTCAACCTGATCGTGGGCCTGACTTTTCTCATCGCCCTCACCATCGTTTACTTCCTCCTTCGTCCCAACGCGCTGCCAAACGACTCCTAACCTCGATTTTGGATCTGCTTTTGCGGGTTGCACTGCTTCAGCGCTTCTTTTGGGTAGCATAGCGTTTCGGGGTTTTTGCCTTTGGGTGGCGCAGCGGTTCACCGCTGCGATTATCTTGCCTGTTTTCAATGGCGGCTTTAGCCGCTGAGGTCACGGACCCTGCGCGGCAACTAGCGTTTCAGCAAACCCCTCGAGGCGCGTCATCGACCCAAATCGGGAAAATTCGCGCCTCCGCCCCACGACCCGCCGCTCCATTTGTATTGATAATTTTCATTTTCCTGATATATGCTCTACTCGTTTCGGGTCCCATCTAAACGGCGGGACGATTCCGGACTTCCCTACCTGTGCGACTTCCTGTCGCGACTAGTTCCCGGCCGTTTTGTTCCCCCGAAACGAAGGAGCAGCCGTGAATTCCACCAGAAAATTTAGAGCAATTCCAGGCAGTGAACGTCAATCCGTCCGTGGTGCCCGCCTGATCCACAATTCGCATCCGGACCAAACCATTGAAGTCTCCGTACGCATTCGCTCGAAATCGGAGGCCAAGCGCGAAGAATTCAAGAGCGCCTTGGCCAAGCCGGGTTTCAAGCAGATGTCACGCGCCGAGTTCGAAAAAGCCCACGGCGCCGATCCCGCCGATCTGGAGCAAATCAAAAAGTTTGCCCAGGAATTCGGTCTGAAAGTTCACGAAACCGGCACCGAACTCGCGCGCCGCACCGTAATGCTTTCAGGTACCGTCGCCAATCTCCAAAAAGCTTTCAACGTGGAACTCAAAGAGTACAGCCACCCCAAGGGAAATTTCCGCGGCCGAGTTGGCAACATCAGCGTGCCCACCGAATACGCCGACATCATCACGGGAGTGTTTGGCCTGGACAATCGTCCCCAGGCCGAGCCGCATTTCCGGCGCTTGCCGCAGCCCGAGAAGCATAAGCACCAAACCGCAGCCTCCGGAGTCTCCTACGATCCCAATCAGGTAGCCGAAATCTACGACTACCCCCCAGGCGACGGCACCGGCCAGTGCATCGGCCTGATCGAGCTAGGCGGAGGCTTTCAACTCGACGACCTGGGCAACTATTTCAAATCGCTCAATATCAACCTGCCGCAAGTCATCTCCGTTTCGGTCGACGGCGGCAAGAATAGTCCCAGCACTCCCGACAGCGCCGACGGCGAAGTGATGCTCGACATTGAAGTAGCGGGCGCTATCGCTCCCGCCGCGAAGATTGCCGTCTATTTCGCGCCCAACACCGACCAGGGTTTTCTGGACGCCATCACAACTGCCGTCCACGACACCACCAACCAGCCCTCAGTCATTTCGATAAGCTGGGGATCGGCCGAGTCCACCTGGACCACCCAAGCCATGACCAACTTCGACGAGGCTTTTCAAGCGGCCGCGGCCATGGGTGTAACCGTCTGCGTCGCCGCCGGAGACAACGGCTCTTCCGACGGAGTCAATGACGGAAGCAACCACGTTGATTTCCCCGCGTCTGCCCCATTCGTGCTCGGCTGCGGTGGCACCAGTCTGCAATCGTCGAACGAACAGATCGTCAGCGAAACCGTCTGGGACGACCTGCCGAATGGAGGAGCAACCGGTGGCGGAGTAAGCAACGTCTTCCCGCTTCCAACCTGGCAAGAAGATTTCAACGTTCCCAAGCCCACCGTTCAAGGTGGCGGACGAGGTGTCCCCGACGTCTCCGGCGATGCCGATCCCAACACCGGCTACAACATCCTCGTCGATGGCGACAGCGTAGTGGAAGGCGGCACCAGTGCGGTTGCGCCGTTATGGGCGGCTCTGGTGGCGCGCATGAATCAACAGATGGGGAAGCCGATCGGTTTCCTGAACCCGTTAATCTACGCGCAAGCCGTGGAAGCCTCCGGATTCCACGACATTACCGAAGGCAACAACGGCGCCTTCAGCGCCGGTCCAGGATGGGATCCATGCACCGGCCTGGGCAGTCCCGATGGCGTCCCATTAGAGGCAGCGCTGACCGGAACCTCAGCCGGAACATCCGGCATCCACGCAACCTCATCCACGCGGCCGCGAAAATCCAAAGAATCCGCAGCCTAACCAACATCCGGGTGCCCCATCCTAACGTCGTGTTTTTCGACGTTAGGGTGGGATTCCCCGGCAGTCGACAGCGTGGGACTCCTTCATCTCCATATCCAGGCCAAGACCCGGTTGCAGAAGTCCCATCTGTCGAGGACCCGGATTTTTCTCCTCGAAACCTGTCCTGCCAGTCGTGCATCTAAACCAGACCGTAGAGACGTTTACCTCCTGGTTCCGGAAGGATCCACCCGCGTGCTCATTGGAGCGGGAGGAGTATTTGTTTTGAGCGGTCGTGAAGCAATCCTGGTAGGGACCCGAAGGTTCTCGAAGGAGAACTCATTTTTGGGTCTTGGCTTTGCCCTAGTCATGCTCATTTGCTGTGCGATGGCGAGTGCGCAGACTGGGGGGCCTATCGAGCGTGGTCCCGTGGCGGCCAAACCGGGAAGCGTCATCGGCACAGTCCTCGACCAGTCGGGAGCAGTGAGCGTGGGCAAGGTGATCCGGCTCACTCCGCAGGATGAATCCGATTATCGACAGGTCCTTACCGGTGACAATGGGCAGTTCTCCTTCTCCAACGTTCCTGCGGGCCACTTCCAACTTTCCGTAAGTTCGACGGGGTTCGGAAACGAAGTGTACTCAGGCGATCTCGCGCCAGGGCAGACCTTTCTTGCGCCACCGATCGTTCTCTCAGTGGCCACGGTCGTGACAGAAGTAAAGGTGACCGTAGACCCAGTGGAAGTCGCAACCGAAGAGATTAAGCTGGAAGAACACCAGCGTGCGCTCGGTTTCATTCCCAATTTCTATGTGAGCTACCGCCCAGACGCGGCCCCTCTGACTACGAAATTGAAGTATCAGCTGGCGTGGAAATCATCGACGGACGTGGTTACGATTGGCGGAGCTGCTTTTCTAGCCGGGCTGCAGCAGGCGGGGAATGAATACTCAGGGTTCGGGCAGGGTGCGCAAGGTTATGCCAAGCGTTTCGGCGCGGTCTACGGGGATGTGGTTGCGTCCACGTTTCTCTCCGGCGCCGTTTTCCCATCCCTCCTGAAGCAGGATCCTCGTTATTTTTTTCGCGGGACGGGGAGTAAGAAGAAGCGCCTGCTTTACGCGATCAGTAACTCGGTCATGTGTAAGGGCGATAACGGACGCTGGCAAGTCAATTACTCGAACGTCGCGGGAGTTGTCTCCGGCGCGGCGCTCGTGTCCACCTATTACCCCTCGCAAAACCAAGGTCTGGAGATCCTTGAGAACAGCCTGATCCGAATGGGCGAAAGTTCCCTGGCTGGCGTTCTACAGGAATTCGTTTTACACAAGCTCACCAAAGTGGGTCATCGCCAGGACGCGCCTCTCGCGCCCCCGCCCGACACCCTCTCGGCTTCTATGTCCAGCAAGCCTTAGGGCTGCTTCTGGGCTGAAAGGTGAGTTGGCCCTCGTTGGAAGGGGCAAGCTACGGGCGCAGACCAGTCCCGCAAGATCGAGGGCAGGATTCGCAATCGCGAACCAACCGAAGACGGTGGTGCGTAAAGCCGTCGAGCCGTTTCAGTGCGGCTTGCAATCATCTTGGTTGCCACATGAACGCGCACGTCGGATTCCAGATCGTGAAATCAATTGCTAGAAACAGATCGTGAGACGTTCTCTAATAGTCGTTTACGGACAGATACGCTGACTATTGCAAAATCCCGTTTACACTCAAAAACCCCGGTCGCAAGGTCAATGAGCGCTATCGCCTGTGGCTGTTGAAAAACTCCTTCTCTCAAAATGGGCAAAAATAAAATCGAATCAGGAAGCGCTACAATCGATTTTCTCGGGTCGCCTAGACATTTTATATCCCCAAATTTTGGCTAATTGAATCGAAAAGTGAGTTTTTCAACAGCCACAGGCGATAGCGCTCATTGAGGGGTTCTGCGTAATTGGGATTTATCAACAGGTGACGGCTGGGTGCATAATTCCTTCACAATGAAGAACACCTTGTTGACTCTCTTCGGAGTAGCACTCATCGGAAACTGTGCCCTGTATGCTGCGCCCGCGAAACCGACACCCGTAGAGGTCTGGACTGGCGGCGACGACGGCCTTACGCAACGCCTCAGAGATGAGATCGAGAACAAATTCAAGTCATCCTCCGACTTCGTTCTCAGCAGCGGGAAACAACGGGGATCGTTGATCGTGACAATTCCCACCCACATCGCGTGGACACAAAAGGGCACTCGAACTTACGTGCGCTACAAAGTTGAGTTTTCATCCAGCGATGACGTTGGGATTGGAAAGAGCAGCGGTTCGTGTTGGGACGACAATTTAGCAGACTGCGCGGCCCAGATTTACGGTGGCGCACAAAGGGCGGCACACAAGCTGCACTAGTTGTCGAAAACAGGCGTGGGTGTTGAAAAAGTCACTGCGATTAGTTAGGTGAGATTTAGCAAAAGCATGTTAGAAGGAGAAGGTCCTTCTCATGCTGCGTTGGATTTCAATCCTCGGAGGCCTGCTGATCATGATGGGGCAACACGATCGTTCCGAAGCCTTGTTTTATTACTTCCGCCTGGAAGATCAGGTTCCAGAGACTCACCTGCTGCGGCTCATCGATACGCACATCAGCTTTGCCTTCGTGCGGGAAAGGCTGCAAGAGAGTTACAGCGATACCGGCCGCCCGTCCATCGATCCCGAGCTTCTGCTGCGCATCCTGTTGATCGGCTATTTGTATGGCATCACCAGCGAACGCAAGTTGGTCGAGGAACTGCGCATGCATCTGGCGTGGCGCTGGTTTACCGGCTTGGGGTTCGATCAGGAGATCCCGCATCACTCGACATTTTCCAAGAATCGGCACGGCCGCTTTCAGGAATCGAAGCTGTTCGAGCAGTTGTTTGAACAGATCGTGCGGCAGTGTGTGGAAGTGGGATTGGTAAAGGGCGAAGACCTGTCGGTGGATGGCAGCTTCGTGGAGGCGAACGCGACCAAGGAGAGTCGCATACCGCGAGAGCAGTTGGCGGAGGCAGCCCAGGTGCACCACACCGTGCGCCAGTATCTGCGGGAAGTGGAAGTGCAGAACCCGGTGGAAGAGCCGGTGCACGAGCAGGATCAGGTATCGACCACCGATCCCGATTCCACCTACGCGACCAAAGGCGGCACACCGGCGCGTCTCGGCTACTACGACAACTATCTGGTGGATAACGACAGCTGTGTGATTGTCGGAGTGCAGGCCACGGCGGCGCGCATGAGTCAGGAGACGGTGGCCGCGCAAGCTATGCTGACCCGTTTCGCCGCGTGGCAAGGACGAGCGCCCGAATCGGTGGCAGCCGACACGACGTATGGGAATGGGGAGTTCTTGCAGTGGCTGGCGGATCGTAACATCACTCCCTATATGCGGACCCGCGACAGTATCCACAGAAAGAGGAGTCCATTCTTCGGTCCCGAGCGTTTCACTTACGAACCGGAACACGATCGCTATCTCTGCCCTGCCGGTCAGCCCCTGAACTACGGCGGTCAAAGTCATCGCAATCACGCCTGGGCTTACATTGGGACGCGCAAACGGTGTAGCCCGTGCACGCTCCGATCGCAATGCACGAGTGCGGCTTTCCGATGCCTAGTCATCCATCAGCACGAACCCGCGCGGCAACGCGCACGGGAGTTAGCGAACACGCCTGAGTTTGCCAAGGCACAGCGGCAAAGGAAGAAAGTAGAAGCCCTGTTCGCGGAACTAAAGAATCAGATCGGACTGCGCCGTCTACGCCTGCGACGCCTGAAGTTCGTGCGCGAGCAGTTCTTCCTGGCCGCGGCGGCCCAGAACATCAAGCGACTGGTCCGCTTCCTAAGCCCACCGACAGCACCACAGGTTCTCACCACCTAGAAAAAAGAAAAGAAAAACTCACTAACACTCCCCCACCCCACAAACGATCGGTCCAAGCACTGAGTTTTTCAACACCCACG
>CAWAUN010000006.1:0-63531 GCA_963785265.1 uncultured Acidobacteriaceae bacterium
TCCGACTTTCAAAGAATCCCGGGAACGGCTCTTGCTGGCGGTTGCCCAAGCGGAAGAGGTCGACCGTCCTGTCCTGGCGCCGATTGCGTTTGTTGCTCCGGTTTCGGGAGGTGCAAAGTGATTCATCCAAACGGACACAACGCCAACGCCAACGCTGCAGTCATTCAGGAGCTAGAGGAAAATGAAGCTCGCAATAACGATCTGCCACTCCCTCCGGACGCAACCGTCCCATTGCCTGGGCCCGCAACTAGAGCTAAACAGAGAGCCAGGCAGCAGATCCAACAGAACCGCTTTGTAATCATCGGGGCGGGAGCGATCGTCATCGCGCTGCTGATCTTCGTTGCTACGTCTATGCCCCATCGGGGCGCGCCACAGAAAGTGAAGAGTCGTGGCGCCACTGCTTCTGAAGACTTCGCCTTGGAGAGCGGCACTGCGAGCAACGATAAGAGCCTATTTCCCATCACCGATTCTGGCCGGCCAGTCACAAAAGAAGCTCACGAAGGCTTCCTGAACGAACGAGATCTACAACGAACCGCAACCAAGCCGGCAGCGGGAAGGACGATGGCGACCGGAGCGGGAACTCTAGGGTCGATACCGCCTTTCGGAGACCAGCAGCCATGGCAAGCGCCGCCCTATCAGCCAGGCTCGAACACCGGCACCGGTGCCGAGACTCCAGACTTGGGCAAAGCAGAGCGCGAGGCCATGGAGAAGTCTTCGCTAATCTACGTGCGAAACGTCTCTGCCAACTCAGGCAGTGCTCAGGCCCGCGAACTCAATGTTCCAGTCCCAGAACTGGGATTGGGCCTGGCCACGGGTACGCGATTGCGTGCACGCCTGGAATCAGCGGCCAGCACGGCAGTGCGAACTCCGGTCCTGGCGGTGATCGAGTACAACTATGAGCGGGACGGAGAAATTATCGTCCCTGCGGGCGCAAAAGCGGTTGGCCACATCCGGAACGGAGATCGTTCAGGTTACGTTGACGTCCAGTTCGATTCTCTGCTGATGCCGGACGGTGCGGTCGTTCCCATCGAGGCCGCCGCCACGGGTTTGGACTTGCGACCGCTCAAAGGAAGAGTTGAAGGTAAGAACACCGGAAAGAACGTCCTGGTTAGATCGCTGTCAGGAATCGGCCAAGCTGGCGCTATGTTGGTGGGACAAGGCAGTCTGAACCAGCCGCTGAGCGAGTCAGACCTAATGCGGGAGCGCGTCAGCAACAATGTCGGCGAGGCTGGAGATGAGGAGGTTTCCCGATTAGCGATCAGCCAGCATATCGTGGTGACGATTTCGGCGGATACTCCGATCTACGTGGTCCTCGAGCAGACACCCAAGTCCAATCAGGGTTCCCTGCAACCAGGTGCGCGGAGCGTTCCAACATCCAATGCAACCAATGTTGATCAATTGCGCCAACTATTGCAACTCCAACAGGAGCTGAGCCAATCGCCCACGAGCAACCAATCACCGCAGTAGAAGACTGGTTTTCAGCGATAGAAGGAGCGGCGAAATAGTGTCTAGGCCGCTTTAAGCCGCGTTGCCGGGACTCTTTGCAGAACGCAGCACTGGCCGGGCGGGAGTCGGCGGTTCATCTTTGTCCCTGAAGAATTTCATTCTAAATAAGTTACAGTATCGGAGCAAAAATGCAGTACCCACGATCCCAACCCACGATCCTGTTGAGAAAAGCAAGAAAAGTGAGATGTGGTCAGACCCACGCGATGGAAGGATGTTCCCTGGGCATGGGCGGAAACAGGAAGCAGTCGAATTTTCGGACTAGGCGCTTCGTCGTTAGAATGCCTGCTTGTCAGGCAGGGGGCCGCGGGTTCGAGTCCCTCGCTCCCGCCATTTTGCCGCGAGCCGGCATTGTCAGGAGTCGTTACGACAATGTCGAGCAGCTCTTTCTTATGCTGGGGTGCGATTTCCGTTCGCGACAACTCTCTTTCTCGCAGCCAAGTGAAGATCACGGGAGTCACAATCAGCACATGCAGCGGAGAGCTGACCATGCCTCCGACTACGGGGGTTGCGAGCGGCTTCATCACTTCGCCCCCTGTGCGCGTTGACCGCATGATGGGTAACAGGCCCGCCACAACCGTGGATACGGTCATCATTTTGGGGCGCAAACGTAGCAGGGCACCTTCCATCACCGCTTCACGCAGACCCATTGGACGCGAATTTTGTCGTGGGGGGGGAAAAGCAGTTGCGGACGCGACGACCCCGCCCCCCATGGTGTTTCGCTATCACCCCGGCCCGTGATCACAATCACAGACCAGTTATCGATGACAACCTAGGATAAGTGGAAGCGTGCTGGAGAAGAACTGGGCTTATATCGATTATTTCATCTGCCCTCCCCCCTTCTTCAGCACGTTTCAACCTTCGGCCTTTATGCCCTAGGCAAAGAGTTGCAGGTCACCTACTGGAGACGGGCTGCTGTGGTACGCTACGTCCTTTCTTGCAGGGAGTGCGAGTTTAGTGCGGATGCAACTGACCTGCGTTGTCTCGGTTCACACCTCAACGCGCACGAGTCAAGTTGCCGCAGCGACCCCGTGCTTGTGCTAAGGGGCGAACAAGATCAAGCAGACTCTGGAATTGAAGTGCCCGGCGAAACCCAGACGTCCCCTGATCGCAAGTTGCTCCTCTGCTCTTGAGCTGACCGAGCCATGCGTCAGCAGGCATCGAGCAACCTGGGTCATCGATTCGTCTCCTGAACATCTTCAAAACTGTCTTCGCGTGAAACGACCATGAGACTCGAGTCCACAAGTCCGAAAAGAGCCCTCGTTCGACCTTCTCGAACTGTCTGCTGCGAGCAGCCAAGGAGGAGGGCGCACTCGTGAACGGAATAGTGCTCCAGAACTGAGATCACGAAAACGAACCGCTCAAAATCCTCAAGGGCCAATACAGCGTCGCTTTCGAAATGCTGGACCGCATCACCCGACAGGTCGTCAGTGCGGGCAAGAGCTGGGTGGTGGGGCAGAGACAACTCGGAACGGCTTGGACGCGGCTTGAGTGTAAGCGTCAGAGCAACACACGGTTGCACGAGGATGAGCGCCATCGCGCCAGCGAATCTTCGTAAACGTTTACCAACGCACCTTGTTTGGAGAAGTGGCTGTGAGAATCAATGGGTGCGTCCTGAGGGTCGCGTTCGTCTTGCAGATGAGCTTTTTCCAAGATAAGAGCCGAAACTCATTTTTGGACTCCAGACGGAAGAGGTCTTGCTTCTTTGGAAGCGTCGCGCTATCGCCGCGGCAGGACTCAATCGAGATCTTTGACTTCAGGCGTTAGAAGCCCTGGCCGTTCCTGAGTGAGGGTCTCGACCAGGAGGACAGCTTGAGTGATTTCACGAATCGGACGGCGCAGGCGTCGGCTTTCATCGCGCATCCGTCGATACGCTTCACGCTCCGTCATTGCGAACCTCTGTTGCAAGAAACCTTTTGCGCGTTCCAGCAGTTTGCGATCTTCGAGCTGTTGTCGAATCTGGCTGGCTTCTTCCTGAAGCCGCACACACGCATCCGACAAATGCGAGTGCGTCAAAGCGACGCCCATCTGTTCGCCCACGAAACTCAATAGCGAAATCTCGTCGGGTGTGTGCACGTGCGGGTCGCGATGATGAACATTGAGGACTCCGATCACCTCGCCACCAGAAACAAGAGGGACCGAGAGCAATGCTTCGTAGGTGTCTTCTACCAAGGCGGAAAACGTCTTGAAACGAGGGTCGCAGAATGCCTTGCTGGAGAGGGCGACGATCGAC
The DNA here is from genome assembly GCA_963785265.1 of uncultured Acidobacteriaceae bacterium. Lineage (GTDB taxonomy): Bacteria > Acidobacteriota > Terriglobia > Terriglobales > Acidobacteriaceae > Acidiflorens. Next base: position 3,737 of record CAWAUN010000006.1, read on the forward strand.
TTATGCTCGGCGACCCAGCCCGTCACTCCTTCGCCCATGCGGAGTCGCACCTGACCAATTTCCGTGTCGTGGGGCAACTGCGATGCACGCAATACCACTTCATGCGTGGCGTGGTCCGGAAGATAAACCAGACAGGCGTCACTCGCGGTCGTTTCAATGGTAATTGCGATCAGCTCCCGCAGCATCTCGTCGATGCTCAGTCCGGAGCTGACAACCCGGCTCGTTCGGTGCAGGATCGTAAGTTGCCACGAATCTGCACGGTTCTCCGTTGATCGCTCCATACACTGCTACCATTTTCTCCCACCCCCACGTCCTAACTGGTCCCACCCAATTTGCTAAGTTTAGTAAACAGCCTAGGGGGAACGACAGCGAGCGTCCAATCAAAATTTTCTATCCTGGGCATTACATGAACGGCGAGCTGCCTTGGTTGGAGTGCTGCTCAACGTCCTGCATGTGGGTCTGACCTATTTGTTCTGATGGTCAGCAACATCGGAATAATGAGTTGGACTTCCAAACAAGTTCCCCTTATCCTGACGGCGTCTGGTAAAGATTGTCGCTGTTGTTCTATTCGGAGACCAAGACCGTCACAGCGATGGGGTTACAGGCGCCCTCCAAGGGAAGCACTGAAAATGCTTCTGTCACCTGCTTCTTGATCCGAGCAGCCGTTCACAGAAAAACAGAATTTTGTCGTAGTCGCGGCTGACCTACAGCACGCGAACCTATTTCCACACGAGGCGCGGGACGACCCGTACAGGGTTGATCCGACGACACTCGCGGAGGGGTAGTGCGCTTCGGGCGTACCCACTCGTTCCGAGACACAAATTCATAAGGAGCAGGATTATGCGGAAGGTAGCTATTTACGGTAAGGGCGGCATTGGCAAATCGACAACGACACAAAACACTGTGGCAGCCTTGGCGGAGATGGGCAAGAAAGTGATGGTAGTGGGCTGCGATCCCAAAGCGGATTCAACCCGCCTGTTGCTAGGCGGATTGGCGCAGCGGACGGTGCTCGACACGTTGCGCGATGAGGGCGAAGAAGTGGACCTGGAAGATATCCGCCGTGTCGGATTCGGCAATACCTATTGCACCGAGTCTGGCGGACCGGAACCGGGAGTGGGTTGCGCCGGCCGTGGCATCATCACCTCGATCAACCTGCTAGAGCAACTCGGCGCCTATAAGGAATCCATCGGCTTGGACTACGTTTTTTATGACGTGCTCGGCGATGTTGTGTGCGGTGGGTTTGCCATGCCGATCCGCGAAGGCAAGGCGCAGGAGATCTATATCGTGTGTTCGGGCGAGATGATGGCGATGTATGCCGCCAACAATATTTGCAAGGGCATCGTAAAGTTCGCCAATGCCGGAGGCGTGCGCCTGGGCGGCATCATCTGCAACAGCCGCAAAGTCGATAACGAACGGGAGATGATCGAAGAACTGGCGCGCCAACTTGGCACCCAAATGATTCACTTCGTACCGCGCAATAACGATGTTCAGCGCGCGGAAATCAACCGCAAGACGGTCATCCAGTGGAGGCCGACGTGTCCGCAAGCGGACGAGTATCGAAACCTCGCCAAGGCCATGGATGAGAACAAGATGTTCATCATCCCGAAGCCGCTGGAGATGGGGGCGCTTGAGAAACTCCTCATGGATTTCGGATTAGCGGAAGAGTTGGCACAAGACGCCGATGTGCCAGCGGCGGAGATTGATCTGGCGACGGCTACGCCAGCAAATTCGGTGGCTTGCGATTAGGACACGGCGCGCGGGAAGGGACCAGCGATATAGTCTGAGTTTTAGAGGGAGAGAGTCATGGCGCACGATGCCCACGAAGTAAAAAAAGAAATGGTAGCGATTTATCCGAAGAAGCTGGGGAAAAAACGGGCCGAGCAGATCGTAGTTACGGAGCTTGGCCCGGATGGCGCAGTTCCTGAGATCAAAGCCAACGTTCGCACCAGCCCCGGGATCATTACGCAACGCGGATGCGCCTATGCCGGTTGCAAAGGCGTCGTGATCGGCCCCAGCCGCGACATTCTCAGCATCACCCATGGACCGATTGGCTGTTCGTTCTACAGTTGGTTGACGCGGCGGAATCAAACGCGTCCCCCAACCGATTCGGATCCTAACTTCATCAACTATTGTCTCTCCACGGACATGTCGGAACAAGAGATCGTCTTCGGCGGCGAGAAGAAACTCAAGGCAGCGATCAAGGAAGCCTACGAAGCCTTCCATCCGAAGGCGATTGCCATTTTTTCGACGTGTCCGGTCGGGCTGATCGGAGACGACGTACACGCCGTCGCTCGACAGATGAAGGAAGAACTCGGCATCAATGTTTTCGGGTTTAGTTGTGAAGGCTATCGCGGCGTCAGTCAGTCGGCCGGACATCACATCGCAAACAACCAGCTCTTCAAGCACGTGGTCGGCTTGAACGAATTGGTTCACGAAGACAAATTCAAGCTCAATCTGCTGGGCGAGTACAACATCGGAGGCGACTCCTTCGTGATCGAAGATCTGTTCCGCCGGTGCGGCATCAAGCTGATCGCCACCTTCAGCGGCAATTCGGACTATGACAGCATGGCGAATTCTCACACGGCCGATCTGAACCTGGTGATGTGCCACCGCTCCATCAACTATGTGGCCGAAATGATGGAAAAGAAATTTGGCATTCCCTGGCTCAAGGTCAATTTTATCGGCGCCGCCGCGACCGCGAAATCGCTGCGAAAGATTGCGGAGTACTTCGACGATGCGGAGCTAAAGGCCAAGGTGGAAACCGTGATCGCCGAGGAGATGCCGAAGGTGGACGTCATGCTACAGGATGTGAAGTCTCGCTGCCAGGGAAAAACAGCGATGCTTTTCGTCGGCGGCTCGCGCGCGCATCACTACCAGGTGCTGTTCAACGAGATGGGGATGGAAATCGTAGCCGCGGGTTACGAGTTTGGACATCGCGACGACTACGAGGGCCGAAAAGTGTTGCCGACGATCAAGGTCGATGCGGACAGCAAGAACATAGAAGAAATTGAAGTGCGGCCGGATGAAACGCGTTATGTGCCGCGCCTGAGCCCGGAGCGCAAAGCGCAACTTACCGACCCCGAACTCGAATTTCAGGATTATGTGGGCATGATGCCGGAGATGGAGGATGGCACGCTCGTGATCGACGACATCAGCCACCACGAGACCGAGCGTTTGATCGAGCTCTATAAGCCTTCGATCTTCTGCGCTGGCATCAAGGAGAAATACGCGGTGCAGAAGATGGGAATCCCATGCAAACAGCTCCACAGCTATGACTACGGCGGCCCCTATGCCGGCTTTGAAGGCGCAATCAACTTCTATCGGGAAATCGATCGCATGGTCAACATGAAGGTCTGGTCATTGCTGAAAGCTCCCTGGCAGACTTTGCAGCCGCAACCGGAACCTGCGCCGGTGGCAGCCGACTAGCAGTCGATAATGCCAAAATAACTTTCGTTCGAGAAGGGAGTCTTATGCTCTTACGACATACGACCGCTGAGGTTGCCGAACGCACGGCCCTGACCATCAACCCCGCCAAGACCTGCCAGCCGATTGGAGCCATGTACGCTGCCCTCGGCGTCCATAGCTGCCTGCCGCACAGTCACGGTTCGCAGGGCTGCTGCTCCTATCACCGCAGCACCCTCACCCGTCACTATAAGGAACCGGTGATGGCCGCCACGAGTTCATTCACGGAAGGCGCGTCGGTTTTCGGCGGCCAGGCAAATCTGCTGCAAGCCTTCGAGACGATCTTTACCGTCTACAACCCCGATATTGTCGCGGTCCACACCACCTGTCTCTCGGAGACAATAGGCGACGACATCACCCAAATCATCAGCAAAGCCAAGGCCGACGGAAAAATTCCCGAAGGCAAGCATGCCATTCATGCGAACACGCCTAGCTACGTGGGTTCGCACATCACCGGTTTCGCGAACATGGCGAAGTCGCTGGTAACGAATTTCGCGGAAGGTACAGGAAAGGATACGAAGCAGATCAACCTTCTTCCCGGATGGGTGGAGCCGCCCGACATGCGCGAACTGAAATGCCTGGCGCACCGAATGGGCGTCCCCGTTGTTATGTTTCCGGACACTTCCGACGTTCTCGATGCGCCGCAGACGGGCAAACACCAGCTCTATCCCAAAGGCGGAGCAACCGTGGCTCAGATTCGCAGCGCAGGCGACAGCATTGGGACCATCGGGCTCGGACATTCCGCCTCGACGCGCGCTGCCAGCGCGCTGGAAGAGAAGTGCGAAGTAGCCAACGAGATGCTGGAGTTGCCAATCGGCCTCCAGGCAACGGATCGCTTTATTGAGACGATGCGCGTCATGGCCGGCGTAAAGGTACCGGATGTTATCACGGACGAACGCGGACGCCTGCTCGACATGATCGCCGACATGCACCAGTACGTCTACGGCAAGCGGGTGGCGCTTTTTGGCGATCCCGACCAACTGGTCTCGCTCTGCGATTTTCTGGTGTGCTTGGATATGAAACCGGTGTACATCGTTACGGGCACTCCCTCAACGCGGTTCGAAAAGCGCGTGCGAGCGGTGTTGGGCGACGCCGTTCCCGAAGTGAAGATTCGCAAAGGACCAGGGGCGGACATGCACCTGCTGCACCAATGGATCAAACAGGAATCGGTGGATCTGCTGATCGGCAATACCTATGGGAAATACATCGCGCGCGATGAAAACATTCCCTTCGTGCGGCATGGTTTTCCGATTCTCGATCGCGTCGGGCACGCCTATTTCCCAACTGTCGGCTATCGAGGGGGGATGTATTTGCTCGAGAAGATTCTGAATGCGTTCATGGATCGTCAGGACCGCGAAGCGCTGGAAGAGAAATTCGAACTAGTGATGTAGGACTTGCGACGCGGATGGATGCAAGAGACGAGGCCGGAGAGCCGGATGACGGACATACTACAAGAGCGCGAGCGGCAGGTGCATCGAAAGGGTGAACAGCCCTTTCAGATCGACTGCGAAAAACAGAGCGCGGCCGGCTCGGTCAGCCAGCGTGCCTGCGTTTTCTGCGGCTCGCGGGTCGTGCTCTATCCCATTGCCGACGCCCTGCACGTTGTCCATGGGCCCATCGGATGCGCTTCGTACACCTGGGATATCCGTGGCGCCCGTTCTTCCGGGCCGCAGTTACATCGTCTGAGCTTTTCGACCGACCTGCAGGAAATGGACGTAATTCGCGGAGGCGAAAAGAAATTGTTCGCCGCGCTCTGCGAGTTGATCGACGCGCATCAGCCTAAAGCCGCGTTCGTTTATGCCACCTGTATCGCCGGCATTATTGGCGATGACGTAAACGCAATTTGCAAACAGGCGAGCGAGGCGAAAGGCATTCCGGTGCTCCCGGTTCATTCCGAGGGGTTCAAAGGGACCAAGAAAGACGGTTATCGCGCCGCCTGCGAGGCCTTGTTTCAGCTGATTGGAACCGCTTCTACGGAAGGCATCGCCCCCAACAGCGTCAATATTCTGGGTGACTTCAACCTGGCCGGCGAGATATGGATGATCCGGGAATACTTCGAACGCATGGGCATCCAGGTTGTCGCCTGCATAACCGGCGATGGACGCATTGACGATATTCGCCGTGCGCATGGGGCCACGCTGAACCTGGTGCAGTGTTCCGGTTCCATGACGTATCTGGCGAAGAGCATGAAAGAGCGGTGGGGAACTCCTTTCTTGCGCGTCTCCTACTTCGGCATCGAAGACATGGCGCAAGCGCTCTACGACACTGCCCGCTTCTTCAAAGACCCCGCAATCATGCGGCGTACTCAAGAACTGGTACACCAGGAAATTGACAAGGTCATGCCGCAGATCAACCGGTATCGGCGGGACGTACAAGGCAAAAAGGCCGGCATCTATGTCGGCGGGGCGTTCAAAGCATTTTCCCTGGTGCGCGCTTTGCGGCTACTCGACATGAAAACCGTACTCGTCGGTTCGCAAACCGGCAGCCGCGAAGATTACGAGCAGCTGCGCGAATTGTGCGATGAAGGCACGATCATCGTCGATGATTCGAATCCGCTGGAACTCGCGGGATTTCTCCAGGAGAAGGAAGTCGATCTGTTCATCGGCGGCGTGAAGGAGCGGCCCATCGCCTACAAACTCGGCGTGGGGTTCTGCGACCACAATCACGAGCGCAAAGAAGCATTGGCGGGATTTGCGGGCATGGTCAATTTTGCGCGCGAGGTGCATTCCACGGTAATGAGCCCGGTGTGGCAATTCACGGCACGCAGGCGGAAGGGAGTGGCAGTATGAGCGCGAATACGATCGCCGACGTAAATGCTGTTGCGAGCGCAGCTGCGGATATGAACGCGGGCCTGAACATCATTCCGAAACCGAGCGCGCCGCCCACGTATGTATCCACACGGAACGCATGCAAGATGTGCGCGCCGCTGGGAGCGAGCCTGGTGTTTCGTGGAATCGAAGGGGCGGTGCCATTCCTGCACGGCTCGCAGGGCTGCGCAACGTACATGCGCCGCTACATCATCAGCCATTTCCGAGAGCCCATGGATATTGCCGCCTCAGGCTTCAGCGAGTCCAGCGCGATCTTCGGTGGTGGAGACAATCTCCGTCGCGGTTTGCAGAACGTAACCGCGCAGTATAAGCCCATCATGATCGGCGTTGCGACTACTTGCCTTTGTGAAACCATCGGCGAAGACGTTGCCTCGATGATTCGCGAATATGTGTTACACGTGAGCCAGGACGCGGAAACCGGCGGCTTCGCGCCGCAACTGGTTCACGTTTCCACGCCCAGCTACAGCGGTACGCACGTAGATGGTTTTCATGCGGCCGTGCGCTCGGTGGTGGAAGCGCTAGCCACACCGGAACCCGCGCCGGCGCATCATGTCAACGTTTTCCCGGGAATGGTTTCGGCGGCGGATGTTCGTTATCTCAAGGAGATTATCGAGGACTTCGAAATTTCATCAATTGTGTTGCCGGACTATTCGGAAACGCTCGACGGCCCCGCCCTCGACGCCTACGAAAAGATTCCAGCCGGCGGAACCCCGATTCATGGGATTCGCTCGGCAGCCGGAGCGCGCTCCTCGATCGAGTTCGGACGAACCCTCCGTCAGCGCGACACGGCGGCGGCATTTCTGGAGAGCACATTCGGCGTTCGCGCACATCGCCTGGGCCTGCCGATCGGCGTCAACGAAACCGACCGGTTCTTCTCGGCGGTGCAGGAGATCGCGGATCGGCCGATGCCCCGCAAGCACGAAATGGAACGAGGACGGCTCGTCGACGCCTACGTCGATGGCCACAAATACGTTTTTGGCAGGCGCGCCATCGTCTACGGCGAAGAGGATCTGGTCGTCGGTCTCGCCGCGCTCCTGGCCGAAATCGGAATCATCCCAGTTCTGTGCGCTTCAGGGGGAAAGAGCGGCGTGCTCACACAGGCCATCGCGGAAGTTGCTCCGAATTTGCCCGAGCCGCCCGAAATCTGCGATGGCACCGATTTCATGTCCATCGCCGAGAAAGCGAAGCTGCTTAAGCCCGATTTGCTGATCGGTAACAGCAAAGGCTACGGAATCGCGCGCGATCTTGGAATCCCGCTGGTGCGCGTGGGATTCCCCATTCACGACCGTATCGGAGGACAACGCATTCTGCATCTCGGTTATCGCGGAGCGCAACAGCTTTTTGATCGCATCGTCAACGCGTTGCTCGAATACAAGCAGCAAACGGCCGAAATTGGCTACAGCTATATGTGAGGAAGTCGGGATGGCGCTGGACTTAACGCAACACCCATGTTTCAACTCGGACGTACGTCATCGCACCGGCCGCATCCACCTGCCAGTCGCGCCCCGGTGCAACATCCAATGCAACTATTGCGACCGTAAGTTCGATTGCGCGAACGAGAGCCGTCCGGCCGTAACCAGCAGTGTGCTCTCGCCAAGGGAGGCGATGGCCTATCTCGATCGCGCCCTCGAAAAAACGCCGTACCTCAAGGTAGTCGGTATTGCTGGCCCAGGCGACCCGTTTGCCAATCCGGAAGAGACGATGGAAACTCTGCGCCTGGTTCGCGAAAAGTATCCGGAGATGCTGCTGTGCGTGGCCACCAACGGTTTGAACGTCGAGCCCTATGTCGCGGAGCTAACGCAGTTGCAAGTAAGCCACGTCACTTTCACAGTAAACGCGGTCGATCCGGAGATTGGAGCGCAGATCTACGCCTGGGTGCGCGACGGGCGCGCAATCTATCGCAAGGAAGCCGCCGCGAGCCTGTTGTGGGAGCGCCAAAAACAAGCGATCGCGGCACTGAAGAACAATGGCGTCATTGTGAAGATAAACACGATTGTCGTGCCCGGAATCAACGACACGCACACCGAGGATGTGGCCATCGAGATGCGTGCGCTCGGCGCCGACATCATGAATTGCATTCCGCTCTATCCGGTGAAGGACACGCCGTTTGAAGATCGCGAGCAACTGGGCGCCGAACCCATGCGGCGATTGAGGAAGACGGTGCAGGCATACCTTCCACAAATGGAGCACTGCACACGTTGCCGGGCCGATGCGGTTGGACTGCTAGGAGAAGCGCAGCGCGACGAACTGGTCACCCTCATGCGCGCCTGCGCCGACGGGACATTCGATTCGCAGGATCGCCCCTACGTGGCAGTCGCGAGCATGGAGGGCTTCCTGGTCAATCAGCATCTGGGAGAAGCAACCCGACTCTGGGTCTTCGGTCCCGGCGATCCCAATCCGCGCCTTGTCGAGACACGTGCCACTCCGGAACCTGGAGATGGCATGGGACGTTGGCGTGAACTGGCACAAACGATTCACGACTGCCGCGCTGTGATCGTCGGTGGCATCGGCCGAAAACCGCGCTGGGCGCTGGAAAAGGCAGGTTTGATGGTCATCGAAGCGTCCGGGCTGATCTCGCAGGCCATTTCCACTCTGTATGAATCTGGCGACATTCCGCCGTCGATGCGCAAGCCGTTTCGTGCGTGCGGGAGCGGGACCGAGTGCCAGGGATCGGGTGCGGGTTGTTCATAAAAGCTGTTCATAAAATCGGAGGGAGAGATTCATCATGGAAAAACCACAGCATCACATTCTGGTTTGCGCAAGCTTTCGCGTGGCGGGTGAAGCCAAAGGCGCTTGCCATCGCAAAGAGGCCGTCTCGCTTCTGCAATATCTCGAAACGGAAATCATCGACCGCAATCTGGACGCAAGGGTTTCGAGCACGGGGTGTCTGAAGCAGTGCGAACACGGACCGGTCATGATCGTCTATCCCGAAGGCCAGTGGTACGGCGAAGTCAACGAAGAGAAAATTGACGAAATTCTCGATGCACTGCAAGAGGGCCGGGTCGCAGAGGGCGCGCTCGCCTAGGGCGGGTTTGGGAACGTGCAGCTTCAAACATCGAGAGGAAGATGAAAACCAGCAGCAAGGTTCCGTGGATCATTGACACTACACTACGCGACGGCGAACAGGCCGCCGGCGTTGTCTTTTCGCGGGACGAAAAACTTGCCATTGCGCGCGCTCTTTGCGAGTTTGGTATTCCTGAACTGGAATGCGGCATTCCAGCCATGGGAGAGAGCGAGCGCGAGGACATTCGTGCATTGCTGGCGCTGGGCCTGCCCCTCCAACTCACCGGCTGGTGCCGAGCGACGGCGTACGACATCGCTAGCGCTCAGGAATGCGGACTGCGTTCCGTACATATCGCATTTCCTGTCTCGCATACGCAGTTATGGACTATCGGCAAGACGCGCGATTGGATCACGGAAGAGTTGCCGCGCATCGCAGCTAAGGCGCGTGCCTGCTTCGATCACGTATCCGTCGGTGCCCAGGACGCCTCGCGCACCGAGCTGAACTACCTGCACGAGTTTGTCGCGCAGGCCTGCGATAGTGGCGTCAACCGGGTGCGTTTAGCGGACACGGTGGGCAGATGGAATCCGATCGAGACCCATGAGGCGTTCCGACATCTTCGCGCAGTTGCTGGTGACACTTGCCTGGAGTTTCATGGCCATAATGATCTTGGAATGGCGACGGCGAACACGATCAGCGCTATCCAAGGTGGAGCGGATTGCGCCAGCGTCACCGTGAACGGATTGGGAGAGCGCGCTGGCAATGCAGCACTGGAAGAGGTAGCCATGGCCCTGCGCCACTCTCTCGGGCTGGATCTGCCAATGAGGACGGAGCTTCTCGACGGCCTGTGCGCCGTGGTGGCGAAGGCCTCAGGCCGCAGCATCCACAGCAACAAGCCCATCACCGGGCAAGCGGCCTTCCTTCACGAATCCGGGATCCATTGCAGCGGGCTGCTCAAGGACAGGAATGCTTATGAACTTTTCCCCGCGGGCGAAGTGGGACGGCCCCAGCCGGACTTTGTCATCGGCAAACATTCCGGTTCCGAAGCGGTCGTGAATGCCCTGGCGCGGCAAGGGATTCTCGTGAGCCGAAAAGAAGCCTCAGAAATGTTGCCTGAAATCCGCCGTCGCTGCGTAAGGGGGAAATCGCCATTGCAGGTTGCGGATTTGGTGGACTTCTTCAAGACGCCACAAAGCCATGCATGAACTTGCGGGCGGAGCGGTAGAATCAGCTTCAGACGGTCGTTTTTAGACGTTTACTCCAAATACTCTTGCGAAAAGAGCGAGTACGCTCGATGATAAATTCTGTCTCCATTAACCACAAAGAACAGAAAGAGTACCCACACCCGTGTCACATCGCCAAGTGTCCAAACCCGGGCCGCTATCAACTGTATGCGGGGATCGAGTCGGACGAACTCCCTGACTGGCAGGGCCAAGCGACTTGCTCGAAGCACCTGGTGGAAGAAGCTCGGCATCGTCCTGAGATTTTGATGTCGCTCATCGATGCTCTGATTGACGCCATGGAAGAGCATCAGATCCTTTAGAAGTAATTGCTATCCGAAGGAGGGCTTTTGTGGAAATCAGTGCGCGTAACGTGCTTGCTGGGACCATCACAAAAGTCACCAAGGGGGCTGTCAATGCAGAGATCGACCTGACCCTCAAAGGTGGCGAGAAAGTTGTGGCCATCCTTACCATTCATAGTGTGGATTCGCTCGGCCTGAAGGAGGGAAAACCTGCGTATGCGATCGTCAAGGCCAGTTCGGTGATGATCGCGAAAGACCTTCGAGCTGGCCAGCTAAGCGCTCGCAATGTTCTTGACGGAGAGGTCGCAAAAATTCAGGATGGCGCGGTAAATAGCGAAGTGATCGTAAAGCTTACCAGCGGTGCCGAGGTGGTCTCAATCATCACGAAAGAGAGTGTCAAGTCCCTAGGTCTGGAAACTGGGGATTCGGTTTCGGCCATCGTCAAAGCGTCCAATGTCTTGGTCGGTGTCGACCATTGAGTCGTTGAGCGGCTAGTACAAGACGGTAGGAGTGTTTCTCTCGTCTCCAAGTACTGCGTCAGCGATTCGCCTAGTCAAATCGCGATTGTGCCCGGATCCCTGTAGCGCTTTCGGAAACGCACCTGAGAACCAGATGCGCTGAAGCTTGCCGCATGTTTCTCGTATCGATGGGCCTGTACCATCGGCTTCCGTTTCTGCTCTCTTGGTTCTGCTTTATTGTCGAAGCACCAGCGACCTGTCACTCGGAGCCGAACTCATCATCGGGAATCAATTACTTGCGAGTGAAGTCTTCAATGCGCGCCTGCGGTTGGGTTTTAAAGCGTAGACTGCGCGACACTGTAACGCGAAAATGCAGCCATGAAAACTCCATCGCTGCTCCGCTGGTTCTTGCTGCTTTCCTGGATTGTCTCAGTTGCACCCTTGCGAGCTTTGGAATCGCCGGACACGCCGTCGGACCAAAACAATCCGACACGGGTCAATGTCTATCCCATCAAGGAAGGGTTTGTCGACGTCAACGGCCTGTTTCTGTACTACACAGAGTTAGGAGAGGGACAGCCGCTCATCGTTCTGCATGGAGGCCCTGGCGGAACACATAATTATTTTCTTCCCTACTTGTTGCCGCTTGCGCGAACCAATCGGATCATTTTCATGGATGAGCGCGGTTCTGGGAGGTCCGGGAAACTTGAGGACGCCTCGGGATACACGGTTGAAAACGCCGCCGGGAGATGTTCGTTCCGCTGACGCATGCTCCGGGCACGGCGCAGGCCGATTTTGGCGAGGCACTGGTGATCGTCGGTGGCGAGGAGCGCAAGGCGCACTACTTCGCGATCGACCTGCCGCACTCCGACGACTGCTTCATCCGGGCGTTTCCGGCGGAGACGACGGAAGCGTTGCTGGAAGGTCACGTTCAGGCCTTCGCCTATTTCGGCGGCGTGCCCACTACGATTCTGTACGACAACACGAAGCTGGCGGTGGCGCGGATTCTGGGAGATGGTACCCGGCAGAAGACGCGGGCGTTTTCCGAGTTACAAAGCCACTATCTGTTTGCCGAGAAGTTCGGACGACCGGCCAAGGGCAACGACAAAGGCAACGTGGAGGGCTTGGTGGGCTATGCGCGGCGCAACTTTCTGGTGCCGGTGCCGCGTTGCGAAAGTTGGGAGGCATTGAACGCGTACTTACTGGAGCAATGCCGCCAGCACCGCGAGCAGCGAGTTCGTGGCGAGCAGGAAACCATCGGAGAACGCTTTGCGCGCGACCGGGCGGCGTTTCTTCCTCTGCCGGCCAGCGAGTATGAAGCCTGCGAGAAGCGCGTGGCCCGAGTGAGTTCGCTGTCGCTGGTGCGCTATCGCACGAACGATTACTCGGTGCCCACCGAGTACGGGCATCGCGATGTGCTGGTGAAGGGTTACGTGCACGAGGTGGCGATCGTCTGCGGCAGTAAGGTGATTGCGCGCCACCGGCGCAGTTACCAGCGCGAAGATATGGTCTTCGATCCGCTGCACTATCTCGCCTTGCTGGAGCAGAAGGCACGGGCGCTGGACCAGGCGGCACCGCTGCTCGGCTGGGAGTTGCCGGATTGCTTCGCTCGCTTGCGGCGGCTGTTGGAAGCGCGCTTGCACCAGCGGGGCAAGCGCGAGTATGTGCAGGTGCTACGTCTGCTGGAGACATTTTCCCTGCCGGAGGTTGGAGCGGCTATCAGCGATGCGCTGCAACTGGGTACGCTCAGCTTCGACGCCGTCAAGCATCTGCTGCTGTGCCGCATCGAGCGGCGTCCGCCGCGGTTGGACCTGGAGAACTATCCGCATCTGCCCTTGGCCGACGTACGAACCACGCAAGCCGCCGACTACATGGCTTTGCTTTCGGCGCAGAGGGTCCCCTCGGAGACATCCCGTGGGGAGGTGACGCGATGAGCGATCTCGCCATGCCCTCAGGGAACGAGACGCCCCAGGTGTTGCTGGAACATCACCTGAAGCAATTGCGGCTGCCGACTTTCCTGCGTGAGTACGACAAAGTGGCCCGCCAATGTGCGGCGGAGGGCGTGGATTATCCGCGTTATCTGCTGCGCCTGACGGAACTGGAACTGCTGGATCGGGAGCGGCGGGCCACCGAACGCCGCATTTACCAGGCGCGTTTCCCGGTGGTCAAGAGCCTGGACACTTTCGAGTTCCTGGCCATTCCATCGTTGAACAAGGCGCTGGTGCTGGAGCTGGCGCGCTGCGAGTTTGTACTGCGGCGCGAGAACGTGCTGTTGCTGGGCAACTCCGGCACCGGAAAGACTCACCTCGCGCTAGCCCTGGGTTTATCGGCCTGCCAACGCGGCCATCGCGTGCGCTTTACCACCACCGCCGCCATGGTGCACGAGTTGATGGAAGCGAAGGACGAGAGACGGCTGCTGCGCTATCAGAAGCAGATGGCCAGCTACGAACTGCTGATCGTCGATGAGCTGGGTTTCGTGCCACTATCCAAGTCCGGCGCCGAACTGCTGTTCGAGGTCTTCAGCCAACGCTACGAACGCGGCTCGACACTGGTGACCAGCAATCTCCCGTTTCAGGAGTGGACCGAAGTTCTCGGGACGTCAACGGCCTGTTTCTGTACTACACAGAGTTAGGAGAGGGACAGCCGCTCATCGTTCTGCATGGAGGCCCTGGCGGAACACATAATTATTTTCTTCCCTACTTGTTGCCGCTTGCGCGAACCAATCGGATCATTTTCATGGATGAGCGCGGTTCTGGGAGGTCCGGGAAACTTGAGGACGCCTCGGGATACACGGTTGAAAACATGGTGGAGGACGTGGAGGCGCTCCGCAAGCTGCTTGGCCTGGGTTCCATCAACTTGCTAGGACATTCATTTGGGGGAGTGATTGCGCAGGCCTACGCGCTTAAGTACCAGAAGAATCTCTCTCATCTAATTTTGGCCGATACTTTCGACAGTACTAAGGAGTTTAACCAAGTCTGGGCTCGCTTGAAGACGAAGATTGACCCCCAACGCTTGCAGAGAATCGAAGAACTTGAAAAAGAAGGTCTGTTCGATAAAGGCAAACCTTGGGAACACGGCCGTTATGCTGCTGAATATGCCGAACTGGCATGGGGTTGGGCATACTATCCTTATATGTACGAGAACCATCCCAACCCGAACTACAATCCCTTAGGCAACTTGGGCATTGCCTGGGATGTTTATCGCGAGATGTCTGGCTCCAACGGCGAATTCGTCATCGACGGGAACATGAAGTCCGTAGAATACGCTGAAAAGCTGCGTACCGTCCGCGTACCAACTTTAATCATAGCCGGTGAGCATGACGAGTGGTCTTTGCAAATGTCCGATGAAATGCACTCCAATATTCCCGGCTCCCAATTGGCGGTTTTGCCAAAAAGCAAACATATGACTTTTGTCGACCAGAACGCGATGTTCAATAGCACGGTCGACGCGTTCATTCACTCTCAGCTTCCGGCGCATAGATAAAGCCATTAAAACGATGCCCTGGGGCGAGCGCTTACTCTATGCGAAAGACCCGCTCAACAACCTATTTGTTTTATGGACGAGGCAACCGTATTCAAAGGATAGATGGCCCCTATTTGTCGCGCAGCTGCTCAGCTTTGCTGTTGCCATTGGCACCAGTGGCTAGATTACGCGGGATCGCGCTGAGGACGCTATCGTCACGCTAAAAGAAAAGGGCGAAGTGAAAGTCTGAATTCAAAACAACCCACTCCCCAACGTTCGTGACCCTTGACAGCGGCGGTTCCGGTTTAACGCTTTCGGTCTGCGACATCAGCGCGGATCACGTTCAAGTAGTCGCCGGCGGATTCGAGTGCCTGCTCGGCATCATGGTGAGAAACAAACCCGGTGTCATCATAAAGCGCCATATTGCGTTTCCGACGCAGGCGATCAAAGGCAGCCAGCAGACCGGCGTGTTTCTTGTCGATGCGGGACCGCACAAAATCGATGATGGCGATGTGGTGCCCAGGCTGACTTCTCGCACGGAATCCACGGCTGAACATGAACCCAAGGGAACCTTTCAGCATTGCTTCGTAGGCCTGCTGAAGACAAGCTTCCTCATCAAAAGCGAGAATTTTGCGGGCGGAGGCCAGCTTCTTATCCGCGCTTGTGAGAAAGCGCTCAATCTGCGCCCAGTCAACGGTGTGCGGCTTTAGTTTCTTCATCTGAACCCACGAGCGGAATACGCCTATTGTGCCAGACGTTTTCCAGAAAGGCATCTTTTCGAGCACGCCGTGAGCCGAATTCCTTCGGCGTTAGGACGGTGTAGTTGATTTCGCGCCCGAGTTGCCGCTCAAGCCTTCGCACGGCTTGTGCCAAGACTTCCTCACGCGGGGAGCCAATCACGAGCACGTCTATATCGCTGGCAGCGTCCTGCTGGTTGCTTGCAAACGAGCCGTACAGATAAGCCTCGTCTATTCCCTCAATTCTCTTGAGGGATTGTGCGATCACGGGTGCCGCACCAATAGTCTTCGCAACGATCTTGCGCACTTCATCAAAAAGCGGATACTTGCGGTTGAGTTGAAAATACTTTTGACGGCCACTCACTTCCGACCAAAATAGACCGTCGCCCTCCAGGCGTCCCAGCTCTTTCGACAGGTTTGACGGATCGATGTTCAGCCGCTCCGCCAAGCCGCGCAAGTGGTGACGGGCTGTCGGGTTTGTGAAGTAATAAACCAGCAGTTGCTGGCGCGCCTTGGAGCGAAGGTCAAGCATGTGGTAGAACTATACCACAAATGTGGTAATAGCTGACAATGGTAAGATGAGGAGCTTGCTCGACAATAACGAGGTGAAACGGTGAAACCGCTGGTTGCGGGGCTATCTGCGCTGTTTTCTTGAACCCACGATTTCGACCCACGATTCGCACGTCTCTCACGACTTCTCAAGGGCTTAGGCCGCCACCTGGAGTCAGTTAAGTTGTTGAGACTGCAGCATAACGGTAAGTATTGTCTACCAGACGCCAGGAATGAGACGCTTCGTCCGTGCCGAGTACGCCGCGTATTCGTCGCCAAACTCCTCAACCATCATCCTCTCCTCCGCGCGGACGCGAAGCGCGCAGAGGATCGCGAACGCGATCAAGTTCGACGGACCTGCCACCCAATTCGGGATGACGAGCGCCTGGCCGATGGCATACAGCGCTAGCGCCAAGTACATCGGATGGCGGATACGGCGATAAACGCCCTGCGTGATGAGTCGATGCTGCTCACGTACCTCCAGGGTGATCGACCAATTTGTACCTAGGTCAGCGTGCGACCGGTAGAAGAGCCAGAGGCCGATCACCAAGCAGATCACACCGGCGACGAGCGGGCCAGTGCCCAGCGCGTACTCAGCGAACGAAAACGCCGGCGACGCGACCCAGATCAGAGGGACGAAGAATCCGACCCAGGCGAGAACCAAGAGGCCGGTCTCTAGCGGAGTTTTATAGCTTGTGGCGACCTTGACAATTCGACTCCGGTGCCCGTGCGGCGCACGAATGGCGATCATCACCACTGTACCTGTGAGCACCAGCGCCTTCGCGATCCACGGATTCATGGCCAGGCACCCGTCCCTTTCACACCGTACTGCGACTGTCGTCAAAGTGCTTCTGTCCGAATAACTCGCTGTAATACCGGACTCGTAGAACCTCCACCACGCGGTCCTATAGGCTGGGAATCGGCCAGCATATGAGTGATGCAGTTCAGTTTATCCGATCAGGAAACGGTTTGCGCCTGAGTTACGGGCAAACCGGAACTTATGCAACGGGAAAGAGTCTCACCGACGCGCCCCAGAAGTCGCGTTCGCGGAGATCGCCATTGATCTCCTCCAAGCCCGTTTCTGGATGACCGACTATTCAGGAGTTGGCAAGTTTATCTACTGCCTTGGGCATTCTGGACAAACCGTCACATCCGGAGTGGGTGTAAAATCGGCACCGTGTTTGAAGTCACAAAGGAAATTGTGGCTGAAATGTCAAATCCAGTGTATGTGTCCAACGTTCAGATTGAACGGCGGTCGGGACCGCTTCGAATAGCGCACCTGCCAGGGGAGTCGCAGCCAGTAGTCTTCAGCGTTCATGGAGCCATTGCCGAGCATTATGGCCTGGATCCAGCAAAACTGCCCGAATCGCACGCAGCGACGCTCGATTATGTTGTGGCCGCCCTGGGTGGTTGAATGATCGGAACCTTCGGGGGCGCGCTGGATGCGCGCAAAATAGATGCCAGCAATGGCCGGTTGCGTGCCGAAGTGAGAGGGGAAATCGAATCTGATCAGGGGGTTCTGGTAATTCGCCGGGTTCACGTTCATTTCCTACTTGACGAGGCCGAGCAGGCCAGGGAAACCGTGGAACGCGTCCACCGCGTATACGCAGAGAAGTGTCCCGTTTACAAGACACTGCGGCCTGCTTTCGAAATTACCTCAGATTTTGAACTTACAAGACCAACCGCGACGGAAGATATCCGATGACTCTTCAACAAAAGCTGGATGACTTTAAAGCACAGTTCGAATCCGGTGGCCCGCCTTACAACGCTCCCAAGTCGGTAATCGAAATCTTTCATCGGGCCACGGAAGAGCTGCGCCAGTCCGGATTGGTCGAAGGTGCTCTCAAGGCCGGCGATCGGGCGTCGGCATTCACCCTGAACAACCAGGACGGAAACCCGATCTCCTCCGATGAACTCCTTGCAAAAGGCCCGCTGGTAATCACGTTCTTCCGTGGTCACTGGTGACCCTACTGCAGCATGGAGCTGGAAGCTCTACAAACATCTTTACCTGATATACAGCGGCTGGGAGCGAGCCTGGTAGCAATCTCGCCGCAATTGGAGAGGTACGGACGCTCGATCCATCGTCGCCTCAATCTGGGTTTCGATGTACTGACGGACCGTGGGTTGCAAGTAGCGAGTCAATTTGGCCTCGTTTTCGTGCTTCCCGATTACCTCAAGGCGGTTTATTTGCAGTTCGGAAACAAGTTGGACGAGTTCCACGGAGAGAACGCTTTCCGGTTGCCGATGCCCGCACGATACGTCGTCGACCAACAGGGGGTGATTCGTAGCGCCAACGTGAGCCCGGATTACACTATACGTCCTGATCCAAGTGAAACCATCAGCACTCTGGAGGAACTCGCGAAGGGCAAACGCTAACTCGGATCGAGATTGTCCCGAGTCACGGTCTAACCTTCCATAATCCAGTAAGGGAAGGTTGCCGACCACACACCCGGAGTCGTTGCCGCTTCGCAGCATCGGGGGCCGCTCGGGTGGAGTTTAGCAGACGACTCCGCCGCGAGGCAGCCAGAGGGTGGTCGCTTGCTTCACTTGATCCGAATTCCAGTTACTTCATAGCCGCCGCCGGGCCATGCCCATGCACCCTTGAATGAGTTGCCGTCCTCACTGAACTCTCCCTTGTATCGGTTATCAGAGCCCTTCTTCATGAACCAAATCGAAAGCGTTTTGCCATCGAGTTCATATACATAGTCAAGCGTCAGGCCATCGTAGAAGCTGTAAAAACGTGTCCAGATCTCTTCACTGGGATTTTCACCAACCCGATGCAGGTGTCCAATCATTTCAATGCCTTTGATTTTCCTGCCTACGGTCAGATCAACGTGCTGGACCAAGAAGAACCCACCTTCAGCCCACTCATATCGGATTTCCCCCTCCCCACCGCCGGTCAATTTCCATGTCCCAATCAGTGTTTTTCCAATCCGCTGAAGTGCCGCGGATGGGGCATTAGCCTCGCGTGAATGGGGCGTTTTCTTTTTCGGATTCATGGCACTCTCCAGTGTTCATTCCGGGATCGCATCCCTCCTCAATAATTTAGTCGAATACAAGGTGGAGAATCGACATCCTGGGCTCCCGTGCTATTCCAGGACAGAAGTCGGCTTCCAGGAGATCGCCATTGATCTCCCCCAAGCAACCGACTGAGCTTCGCTCAGATAGGAACGGAAGGAACATGGGAAGAGCGATGATAGATGTACTGGAGACCGCGGCAGCTACGGCCCGAAATGGGCAATGGTGCTTGAGTGAACGCACCGCCTGTTTTGAGCGACAACCGCTGCTGCAGATTTCGTATCGAGAGGCAACGTGATTGGCGTGTACTTGAGGGCCTGTGAAGCGACAGTTTGTTCGCTTCGGGTGCGCTATCCGGGCGGACGTCCAATTGGGGGTCAGATTTGGATCGCGTGAGTGTGCCAGCTAAACTTCCCGCGCAGAACTGCCTACCGATGCAAGAACACGCCCCCTTGTGGTTAGCACTGCTTTTTTTCCACTAAGTGAGCCTTGATCTTCCGGCCGTGTGGTGTTCTGAGCGTGAGATTCTTCCCATTGAGCACAAACTCGACATCTTTGTCCTTCGCAGAGAACAGATCATCAATCTCATCGAGCACAGGAGTCTCGTACTCGCTACAGTATGTCTGGTCGGAAGTGCGCACTGCAAAATAAAGGAAGTAGTAGTGGATTTGGGGATAGCGGCTGACAAAATAGCGGTTTCCCAAAACTTTTCGTACACTGAGGATCTTTCCGATCTGCTGACCTTCACTTGACGAACTGGGCGGAGGCGCTGAACTGTGTCCGTATTTGGCCGCGAGGACAATGGTTGCGAGCAGGACCAGTGGTAAAACGCTGCGTCGCAGTTCCCTGTGTGCCATGTCCGACCCTCTCGCGGCTTGCCGTGCTAGAGCTGATCCCGATGTTGCTCCAAAACGATACGCACCAATTGACTGCGCGTCCGGACGCCGGTCTTCGAGAAAAGCTGCTGAAGTGTAGCTTTGACCGAGCTCTCGGACACTCCAATTCGTGCCGCAATCTCTTTATTCGCAAGCCCCTCGAAAACACAGGACAGTACCTGCTGTTCTCGTTCCGTGAATGGCCGTGTTCGATTGTCGGGTGGGGTTCCGACCTCAGTTCTGAGGGCGGTTTGCAATTGCTCCTGGTCCAGCCAGACCTTGCCAGCCATCACGTCACGAATTGCTTGTGCCAGCAATGCGGCAGAGTCGTGTTTTCGAAAAACTCCAGAAATCCCTGAGCGGATCAGCTCCGCAGCCACGCTTGCATCCACACCTGCTGTCACAACGAGAACCTTTCCCTGGAATCCCTGTTCCTTCGCCAATCGGAGAAACTGCCGGCCGTCGCTCTCGCCAAGGTCGAAATCAAGGAGTACTACGTCGATAGCCTTGCGCCGCAGAATCTGCAGACCCTCCCCAATTGTGCCGCAGTGAGCAGCCACCGCGAATCCGGGCTCCGCAGCGAGGAGCCGACTTGCACTCTCTCGAAACAAAGTGTGATCGTCTACCAGCAAGAGGTGGACGGTGCTTGCCGCAGTTTCAGGCATTTGCCACCTCCTCCTGGGCGACACCTAGGGGCAAGACCACAGCGAAGCAGCAGCCTTCCGATCTCGGCTCGTAAGAAAGTTCCCCTCCAAAGCTGCGCATAATCGCCCTAGAAACGTAGAGTCCGAGACCGCTGGACTCCGCGCCACGCTGAAACGGCCGGAAGAGGTTTTCTGGCGAAGCGATGCCCGTTCCCGTGTCTTCGAATCGAATTGTGACCGTCCCCTTCTCCTCTCGCGCAGCAATTCGTAGTTGCTTCTTCTCGGTAGACGTCATGGCGCGGCGACTATTCTTTGCCAGATTTAGGAAAACCTGAGTCAGTCCGTACCGGTCAGCCCAAACCAAAGGCAGCGATTCCTGAACATCCCACTGCATTTCGATCTTTGATTCGTGATAGGCGGTTTCGATCAGTATCCGGAATTCGTCCAGTACTGAAGTAAGCTCAACCACTTCCCCATTCTGAGCCGTGGTGGAACCCAATTCCAGTGTCGACACTCTTTGCAGGCTCTGGATCAAGTTTCCCAAGGCTTTGAAGTCCTCGTTCGACTCAAGCTCCTTCACTCGGGAGAGGTTCTTATGCACGACAAGCACTGCCCCGCAGAGGTTTCGAATTTCATGGGCCACGGCGCTCATCAGAATTCTCGTGTTCTTCAATAGATAGTCTAGGCTGAGATCCTCGCGATTCCGCAGATCCTCGGAAAGATCGACGATGATGGCCGCCAACCGCGGGCCCGATATCGTGCCGTAGGTCGAAAACCAAACACCGGCCAGAAAGACTTCTCCATCGCTCCTTTTCCCTGTGCACTGTAGAGTGGTCCGAAATACTCGCGGCTGTTGGGTTTTGAGAACCGTTTGCAAAGCTGGGAGATAAGAATTGATTTCCTGGCCTTGCAAGAGCTTTCCTTCAGGAGCGAGCAATTGTTGAGCTGCTTCATTTGCCAATAGAACGTTGCCGCCTGAATCAATTGTGACGATTGCAGCTGGACTACTTTCTATGAGCGAACGCAATTGCTCCTCGGCGTCCTCGCGTAACTTGATCTGCCCTTCGAGTTCTTCGACGTGCGTCAGCGTAATTCGGCGATTGCGGATCAGTTCCGAAATAAACAGTCCCGTGCCGACAAATCCTGCTGAGCTAAACAGCAAGCGGATCACAGCTTCATTTTCTGGCAAATTGCTAAACACTTCCTGAAGAACTGCACAAACCAGTGCAACCCCGACAATCTGAGTCCTTGACAGGAACCCTCCGAGAATCATGATGGGAAACAGGTAAAGAAATCCCAGGGAGATGTAGGGCTTGGTCGCCCAGTCAACGACCGCGATCGCTGATATCAAGAGACCGGCGACGACGATCAGCTTGGCGCGGTTGGCCGGTGCGTAGATAGACAGTAGGTCTTTCATGGCTACTCTAATGGTGCGCTTCCTTCGCCCGTCAAGAAACTGCCTTGTCAAAGACTAGCCAAAAGATAGGCTGACCCAGCCAAAAGATAAAGGCTCTAGCCCAAGAGATAGGATTCCCATGCCCGCCTCGCACCCGCAGAATGGTTGAGGTAGCAATCAGCACAAGTACCTGGAAACCTGAGAGGGCACGCAGGTTCAAGACGGGGTTATTAGCCAACGGTCCCGCAGTTGCCGCCTAACCACCAGCAGTTCGTCAGAAAAGCGGTGAGAACTGTCTGGGTCTCGACGTTGCCACGCCAGGATCGTGAATGCGGCAGCCGCTTTGCCCGGATGTTGATTGGAGCGCTCAGTGAACTACGAAGAACTGAACCGGTACGTCTTGGTGGCGATCGCGCTCTTCGCAGTGCTCTTGTATATCGCTTTGGTCTACGCGGGCTTTGCTGAGTTCATGGCACGTATATCGAAGAGAGGTCACCGCAAAAAGCGTTCCCGGAACCGCGGCGCTACTCGTGGATTGCGGAACGCGAAAAGGCCGATCTGGCCTTGAGTCCACCGGGAGCGCTGACGGTTAAATGAAAATGATGAAATATCCGGTTTACATCAGCAGAAGAGTTGTCGTCGTGTTTGTGACGGCCGCAGCGATCATTGTCGTAACGGGGCTTTTGGAACTCGGTCGCAGCCGTGGTCAGGCTGCAAACGCGAATACACCGCAGCAATCAGGTGCAAAATCCAATGCCGCCCCGTCCGAAGCGGCCTTGGACATGTCGCCCAGTCAACTGAACTCGATCAAGATCGAGCCGGTGGGAAGCTACCTGTTTCCCGTTGAGAAGGAAGCGGTCGGCAACATTGATTTTGCCGACGATCTGTCGGTTCAAGTCTTCCCAGCTTATCAGGGGACCATCATCAAGAGTTTTGTGGAACTTGGCGTCAGTGTTCGGAAGGATCAACCTCTCTATACCATCAAAAGCCCCGACCTCATTCAGGCCGAGTCAAACCTGATTGGCGCGGCGGCGACTTTCGACCTGACCAACAAGGAACTGGCGCGCGTCCAGGGGCTTGGTGGAATTGCCGAGCGCGAGAAGGAACAGGCGATCTCGGATCAACAAACCGCTGAGGGCGCTCTCAGAGCCGCACGCGATGCAGTCCTCGTCTTTGGCAAGACGGATGCGGAAATCGATCAAATGATCACCTCGCGCAAGACCGATCCCGCTCTGGTCGTACGCAGCCCCATTTCCGGCAAGACCACATCATTCAACGGGCCACCGGGGCTTTTGGTGCAACCGGGGAATCCGCCGGCGCCTTATACGGTCGCCAATGTCTCGATCAAATGGATGCTGGCGAATGTTAGCGAGAGTGAGATCCCATTTTTTCACTTGGGCCAGCCGGTTCAAGTCAAAGTGATGGCCTATCCCGGCCGCGTGTTTAAAGGCAAGGTCTCGAAGATCTATGCGACGGTTGATCCGAATACTCATCGAGTAACGATCCGTTCCGAGATCGCGGACCCCAACGATGAGCTACGTTCTGGAATGCTCGCTAACTTCGTCATTCGCGTCCACGACCCGGTGGAAGCCATCGCTATACCCGCTAATGGCGTGGTCCGCGAAGCCGATGGCACGATGACGGCTTGGGTGACAACCGATCGGCACCGTTTTGCACAAAGAATCATCAAGGTCGGCCTGCGAAAGGACGATCGGGTTCAAGTTCTCGATGGTTTGCAGCGCGGAGAACTGGTGGTAACGGACGACGCGGTGTTTCTTAGCAATATGCTGCAGGCGCCACCAACCGACTAGATTTAATGCCACTTTCATTTCATTAGAAGACGAGCCCCATGTTCAAGTCTCTCATTGCGTTTTGCCTGAGCCGTCGCCCGATTGTGGTGGTGGGTTTGCTGCTGTTCGCTGGCACCGGGCTCATTGCTTTCAAGATGCTCAACATTGAGGCGTATCCGAACCCAACGCCCGTCATCTTGGAAATTACCGCGCAGGCGCCGGGCCTCTCTGCCGAGGAGATGGAACGTTACTACACGCGCCCCACTGAAATTGGACTCTACACCACGCCCGGCATCGACGTCATCCGCTCCACTTCGTTTTATGGCCTGTCCTTTGTGCGCGTCAGCTTCAAATATGGGGTGGACTATAACTTCGCCTATGCACAGGCGTCGGTCGCGATGCAGCAGAACGTTAGCCTGCCAGGCGGCCAGGTTCCGAACATCCAAGCCAACAGCTCGACTGGCGAAATCTATCGTTATCAGGTCGTCGGTCCCAAGCATTTCGGAGTCACGAATCTGCGGACAGTTCAGGATTGGATCGTGGCGCGCCGACTGTTGACCATTCCCGGCATCGCAGCCATCAATAGCTGGGGCGGACCCACGAAGGAATTCCAGGTCGAGGTGGACCCGCATAAGCTCGAAGCCTACAGCGTGACCGTACCTCAACTCTTGAACGCGCTGGGCAACGCGAACATCAACGTGGGTGGACGCGAAATCCACATGGGCCAGCAGTCTATCAATATCCGGGGTGTCGGTCTGATTGATGACGGCGGCAGTGATGATTTGGCCCAGGGTTACAAGGTCGACGACATCGAGAATGTGGCTCTGACCCAAGTCAATGGCGTCCCAGTGTTGATGAAGGATATCGGGAAGGTGTCGATCGGTTACAGGCCAAGGCTCGGCATTTTAGGCCGTGACCAACAGAGCGATGTCGTTGGATCGATCGTGGTGATGAGGCGCACAGAGCAGACCGCGGACATGATTCCAAAGGTCAAAGATGAGATTGACAAATTGAACCACGACGGGAGTCTGCCGCCGGGAGTCAAGGTTGTTCCTTATTATGACCGCTCATCGCTGATCGCCATCACCACTCACACGGTTCTGCACAACTTGATATTCGGATGTCTGCTGGTCTTCTTGATTCAATGGATTTTCCTCGGCAATCTCCGCAGCGCGGTCATTGTTGGATTGAACATCCCGTTCGCACTGTTCTTCGCCACCATTCTCCTGGTGATTCTCGGGGAAAGCGCAAACCTGCTGTCGGTGGGGGCAGTGGATTTCGGCATCATTGTGGATTCAGCCGTGATCCTAGTCGAGAATGTCTTTCGCAATTTTCAACGAAACCAGGAAGAAAGACAGGGTCTGCTGCAACGTCTGTCGGGAGGTGCCTGGGGGCCGGACCCGACGACAACCCTGGAACACGAGGCGTCAGCCAACGGATGGACGGATCGCTTGCGGCTGATTCTAATTAGCGCGCTACAGGTGGACAAGGCGGTTCTATTCTCGGCCCTCATCACCGTGGCCGGTTTCGTGCCGCTTTTCACCATGCAGGGAGTCGAGGGTCAGATCTTCGGGCCGATGGCGCGCACTTATGGTTACGCGCTGGCTGGGGCGCTAATTGCAACGTTCACCATCACGCCCGTGATCGCTTCCATGCTGCTCCCTGAGCGCCTGAAAGAAACCGAAACCATCGTTGTCCGCTTTTTGCACCGTATCTACAATCCTGCGCTGCGTTTTGCGCTGACCCACCGCGCTCTGGTAGTGGGAATTGAGCTCGCCCTTTCTATTGGAACCTTCTTGCTGATAGCGCCGCGACTCGGCAGCGAGTTTCTTCCGCACTTGGAAGAAGGCAACTTTTGGATTCGCGCTTCCATGCCGACCACGCTCTCGCTTGAAGATGGTGAGGCGGCATCGAGAAAAATGCGCGAGATTCTCCTGAGACACCCCGAAGTTCTTACGGTGGTGTCTCAGCATGGCCGGCCAGACGACGGAAGCGACGCTTCGCCATTCTCGAATGTCGAATTATTCGCACCGCTAAAGCCTTTTGACGAGTGGCCAAGAGGGGTGACCAAGGAGAAGTTAACCGAGCAGGTGCAAACAGAGTTTAACAACGAGTTGCCGGGAGTCGTCTTCAATTTCTCCCAATACATCGAGGACAACATCGAGGAAGGGATATCGGGCGTCAAAGGCGTCAACTCGGTCAAGATCGTCGGCCCCAATCTCGAAGTTTTGACGAGGCTGGCCGAGCAGGTCCGCGACCAAATGAACCAGGTTCGCGGTATCGCCGACCTTGGCATCTTCCCGGTGCTGGGGCAGCCAAACCTGAACATCAAGGTGGACCGCGCCAAGGCCGCCCGCTATGGCCTCAATTCCGGCGATGTGAACACGGTCATTCAAGCGGCCATGGGCGGAGCGGTAGCGACACAAGTCTTGGAGGGCGAACGGCAGTTCGACCTTGTCGTCCGATATACGCCCGAATACCGCGAGAGCATCGATAAAATTCGCAACATCAAAGTGGCCTATCAAAACAGCAGCGGCGCCAATTCCTACATACCGTTGAGCGAACTGTCCACGATCACATTGGATACGGGAGCGGCTTGGATTTATCA
This sequence comes from uncultured Acidobacteriaceae bacterium, assembly GCA_963785265.1. Taxonomy (GTDB): domain Bacteria; phylum Acidobacteriota; class Terriglobia; order Terriglobales; family Acidobacteriaceae; genus Acidiflorens. The sequence goes on from CAWAUN010000006.1 coordinate 30,084, forward strand.
CGAGAGCGTGCAGCGCTTCATCCCGGTCAAGTTCAGCGTCCGTGGCCGCGACCTTGGCGGCACGGTCGAGGACGCGCAGCAGCAAATCGCGAAGAACGTGCAACTCCCGTCTGGATACCGGCTGATCTGGGCCGGCGAGTTCGGAGACCTTCAGGAAGCCAAGAAGCGCCTGGAGATCATTGTGCCGATCAGCCTCGTGCTGATTATCGGGTTGCTTTACACGTTGTTCAATAACTTGCGCGACTGCCTTCTGGCGCTCGCGGGCATCCCCGACGCGGTGGTTGGCGGCATACTCGCGCTCTATCTCACAGGTCAGAATTTCAGCATCTCCGCTGCCATCGGCTTCGTCTCGCTCTTCGGCGTGTCCGTCATGGACGGCATCCTGATGATCACTTTTTACAACCAGGAAAGAGCTCACGGTTTGGCGCCAGTGGACGCGATGTACCGCGCCGCTTCCACCCGCATGCGCCCACTACTGATGACGTCGCTTTCAGCCTGCATTGGTCTGCTTCCCGCGGCAATTTCCACGGGTATCGGCAGCCAAGTGCAGCGTCCGCTTGCCACTGTGATCGTGGGTGGCATGCTGCTCGGCCCCGTGATGCTGCTTCTCGCCGTTCCCGCGCTGAGAATGATGTTTCTAGGCCGCGACAATCACTCACACCCACCATCGGGGGAATTACTATGAAGCTCACCCGCCTTCCCTTTCTGAGCCTAGTAGTGACGATGAGCTGGGCCGCGTTGATGCCTGGAACAAGTTATGCGGCCTCATCCCATCAAACATCGGATGAGAGTTCCGCGACCGCGCCCCTCGCAAGAAATTCCTCCAAGGAACAAAGATACCCCCGGCATGCTTCTGACAAGAATCATCCGCGCAGCCGTGCAAGCCTAACCGCGGCAAATCGTCGTAAGCAGCTTCCGATTAGCCGGAGACGTTCCATACCTGGAAATGCCGCGAACCTCCATCAGCCTGGTTCAGGCAATTCCGGTGCTGCTGCTAAAGGCGGGTTAATCCAGAACGAAACAGCCAGCAAAGCCATGCCTGTTCGGCCGCCAGGCACCGTCCGGCCTACAGCAGCAACGCTCAACCCATCGCTCAATAACGTCCGCCATCGCGGACCCAACCCGGCGGTCGTTGGTGGATTGGCGGGTGGATCGGCGAACTTGCATAGCAGCAATACCGGAGCGATCAACGGAACTCATATGCACCGCAAGCCTTAAGGAACTAACTCGCATGATTCGCACTCGCAAATCGCGCCTCGCCTGCTTCATCGCAACCTCTGCCTTACTGCTCACGGCAGGGTGCGCGGTTGGGCCTAGATTTAAGAGGCCTGCTGCTCCCGATGTCGGAGGTTATACACCCGCTCCCATTTCGACCACCAGCAGCACGAGCAACGTTGGCGGCGGAGAGGCGCAACACTTAGTTGAAGGCCACGATATTCCGGGAGAGTGGTGGACATTATTTCACTCGAAGCCGCTCAATGATTTGATTGAGCGATCGCTCAAAGCCAATCCCGACCTCAAGGCGGCACAAGCGGCACTGATAGTTGCAAGAGAGAATATGCTGGCCCAACGGGGTGCTTACTATCCCAGTGTTAGTGGCGGTTTTTCGGCGAGCCGGGCAAAGACATCGGCTGACATTTCACCTGCAACCAACACCAGCGCCTTGAATTACAGCCTCTACACGCCGCAGGTCAGCGTTTCGTTTGTGCCGGATGTTTTCGGTCTAAACCGGCGCACTGTGGAGTCGCTGCAAGCACAAGAACAACAAGCGCGTTTTGCCCTGGCCGCGACGCATATCACGCTGAGCGCAAACGTCGCTGCCGGAGCCATCCAGGAGGCGTCACTGCGGGGACAGATTGACGCGACACATGAACTCATCGCCATCAATACCAACATGTTGAAGATTTTGCGGGACCAGTATGCAAAGGGGTATGCGAGCGAGCTCGACGTGGCGGCCCAAGAATCGCAGCTCGCGCAAGTTGCTGCCACCTTGCCTCCGCTGCTGAAGCAGTTGGCTGAACAACGGGACCAGCTGGCAGTGTTGTCGGGCGGGTTCCCCAACCAGGATTTGACCGAAAAGTTTGAACTGTCGAGTTTGCAACTGCCGCAGGAACTGCCGGTGAGCCTTCCTTCGCAACTCGTGGAGCAGCGTCCTGATGTGCGCCAGGCCGAGGAGAACCTGCATTCAGCCAGCGCCCAGATTGGAATTGCACGTGCCAACCGCCTCCCCAGCTTTGCCCTGACCGCAGATGCCGGCAGCATGGCAGTGGTTCTTGGCCGGTTGTTCTCGGGGGGCAATGGCTTTTGGGATGTGGCCGCAGGCGTCACCCAGCCCGTCTTTGATGGCGGTACCCTCATGCATCGGGAGCGCTCCGCCAGAGCCGCTTATACCCAGGCCGACGAACAATATCGCAGCACGGTCTTGACCGCGTTCCAGAATGTCGCCGATACGCTGAATGCACTCCAACAGGACGCCGATGCCTTGAAGGCTGCTGCCGCCGCGAAAGATGCTGCCAGCATCACTCTCGACCTGACAAAAAAACAGCTTCTTGCCGGCTACGCCAACTACCTCGCCCTCCTCAGCGCGGAGCAAGCCTATCAGCAAGCGCTGATTAACCTTGTGCAGGCTCAATCAAATCGTTATGCCGACACGGCCGCGCTGTTTCAGGCTCTTGGCGGCGGATGGTGGAACCGCACCGATATTCCGAAGAGCTAACTATGAAGTCGGTACTAGTTGCCCCCTTGAACAGTGGTACGGTAATGGCGACCTACTTTTGGTGAGTACCGTCGCCATGGCACTCGGAGATCGTGCCTGAGTCACGGGCAAACCGAATGCCCTATGACGGATCAACGACGTTGGCCCGAAGTCCTCTTCGCGGAGATCGTTACCAATCTCTTCCAAGCCCGTTTCTGGACAGCTTCCGGTTTGCCGACGAGGACTAAGCCGCTGGCGCGGCGGACGCTACCGCGTGGTGAACCAGGAAAGTTCAGGAACGACTGACATAGTGTGGGTCATAGGGAAAGGAGATTCCTGTGACCCGTTTACGCAAGATGATGCTGGAGGAACTCCAGCGTCGCAACTATTCTGCCATCACCACACGCAATTACTTGCGGGTGGTGACCGAGTTCGCCAAGTATTTCGGCAAGTCTCCCGACAAGCTCGGCCCCAACGAACTTCGAACCTATCAAGCCTATCTGCTGACGGAGCGCAAACTGACGCCCGGCACGGTGGTCAACCGGGTAGCGGCGCTGCGGTTTTTTTTCGTCAAGACACTCAAGCGGTATCAGTTTCGCGAGTTCTTACCGTACCCCCGGGACCGGCGTCGGCTGCCGACGGTGCTGAGCCAGGAGGAAGTCTCGCAGCTGATCAATGGCGCCAGAAACCTGTTTCGACGGACGTTGCTGATGACACTCTACGGAACCGGCATGCGACGCGCCGAACTCGCGCGTCTCAAGGTCGGCGACGTCGATAGCCAACGGATGATCATCCGCGTGGTGGAAGGCAAGGGCGGCAAAGATCGTGACCTGCCTCTGAGTCCGGCTCTATTGGAGACGCTGCGAGAGTATTGGCGCTGGCGGAAGCCGAAGCTCTACATGTTCCCCACACGCACTCGTGGCCGGACGCTCGATCAGCCGATTTCCGACAAGACCGTCTGGATCGCGTGTAGCGAAGCCGCGCACCGGGCCGGCATCCGCAAACGGGTCACCCCGCATACGCTGCGCCACAGTTGGGCGACCCACTTGTTGGAGGCGGGCACCGACCTGCGCACCATCCAGGTTCTGCTCGGGCACGGCGATCTGGAAACTACTGCCCAGTATTTGCATCTGTCACAGCGGCACTTACAGGCAGTTACGAATCCGCTGGACAGTCTCTCTCTATCCAGCACCGAGAACATCAGCCGCAGTTTTAAACGGAAAAGCGAAAAATGACTCGGCCCACCTTCGAGGTGGCCGACATCCTTCGCGCGCAGGGTGATCGCTTCCTGGATCGCTATCGATCGGGCTTTGACTTTCAGCAGCTCAAAGCGTTTCGTGCCATTCTGCGCTGCCGTACCGCTGCGCTGGGCGGTCATCGCGATGCCTGCCCGAGCTGCGGTCATCAGGCTATCTCGTACAATTCGTGCAGAAACCGGCACTGCCCCAAGTGCCAGACACAAGCACGCGAACGCTGGCTGGCGGCCCGTGAACGCGAACTCCTGACTACCAGCTACTTCCATGTCGTGTTCACCGTGCCCCACGAACTCAACGTGCTGGCCTTGGAAAACCCGCGTTTGTTCTACGACTTGTTGTTCGCTGCCAGCGCACAAACGTTGCTGGAGATCGCCATCGATCGCAAACACTTGGGCGCCGAGATCGGCATGATCAGCATCCTGCACACTTGGGGACAGAACCTGCTTCTGCATCCCCACATACACTGCGCCATTCCTGCGGGCGGACTTTCACCAGATCACCGTCAATGGGTCCGCCCACGCTATGCTTTCTTCTTACCCGTGAAGATCCTCAGCCGCGTCTTTCGCGGCAAGTTCCTCGCCGGCCTGAAACGTCTGCACAGTCGCAACAAGCTATGTTGCAACGGTCCCGCCGCCGCTCTGGCCGATCCGCAGCAGTTCGCAAAACTCATGCGCCGTCTGCACCGCCACGACTGGGTTGTCTATGCCAAGCCCGCCTTCGGCGGACCCATGCAGGTGTTGCGCTACCTCGGCCGTTACACCCATCGCGTGGCCATTTCCAATCATCGCTTATTGGCCTTCGACCAAGAACGCGTCACCTTTCGCTGGAAGGATTACGCCCACGGCGGCAAGCATGGCAAGATGACCCTTGCGGCCACCGAGTTCTTACGGCGTTTCTTTCTGCACGTGCTCCCCAGAGGATTCGTGCGGATCCGTCACTTTGGTTTCCTCGCCAATCGCTTTCGCTGTTCCCGCTTGGCACTATCCCGACAACTGCTGTCCAGTAGCTCCTCCACGCTGGTCGAGGCTGGAACCTCCCAAGCTTCGGCGGAGAGTTCTTCTGTCTGGCATTGCCCACGTTGCGGCGCGGCCATGATCGTGATGCAGAGATTTACGGCTGCGGAATTATCAACATGCTCTTACTTCGATTCTTCATAGCTCGTCCACCGCTATCGACCCGAGGATGTGCTCCGGCACGCGGACACACGCGTGTGTCCGATACTTCTCCACTGCCTCTCAAGCAACTTTCCGCGTGCGCTTTTGCTCATCTCAGTCGCCACTCCGACCATCCCGATGGCATTCCCACCAGGCCTCATCGCTCTCCCCAAGCTCTGTTCAGATCCAGGCTGCCGTTGAAATCCCATAGCGCACCGCGTCCGCCGCAAACGCCAGCGGCTTCCTCCTAGTCTCCTTATCGAAAACGCCTCGGACCGAGATCCCGCTCCGCCCCCGCAGTCTGCCCCCGAGGCGTTTCCGATCAAGGCTAGCGACGATTCAGAAGTTATCTCGCCGCCTGGTGCCCCGTTGGTAGCGCTCGGTGTCGCGCCGCTCTGGTCATTTTCAATCTTTGAAGCGCATCATGCGCGGGCTTGATCCGGTCCAACGCTTGAATGCACGCGAGAACGCGGCCGGATCGGAGAACCCCACGAGATAGGCCGTCTCGTTCACCGAGGCATTCTTTCCACTCAAGTAGTGGACTGCCATATTGTGGCGCAATTCATCTAACACCTTCTCAAAGGTCACGCCCTCCGCCTTTAGCCTGCGAAAGAGAGTCTGGCGGCTGAGCCGGAGCTTCCTGGCGATCATGTCGATCCCTCCATCGCCGGTGTGCAAGACCGGTATCAAGAGGCTCTCGACGCGGCCTCTGATAGATTTGGAACTGTCCAAGCTCTTGAGCAACTCCTCCGCATGCGCGCTCAGGATGCCAGAAGCATAGCGCGAGGAGGGGGGCATTTTGTAGGTCAAGAACGCACCGTCAATCAGCAGCGCATTCTTGTTGCTCTCAAAAATCACGGGCACCTGAAAGATGCGATCGTACTCCGCGCGATATTCCGGCTCTGGGTGCGTGACATGGACCGCCTTCACAAACTGCGATTGCCTGAAGTATCGGCGCGCTCCGCAGACCATGCGAGCGAAGGAGGATTCGGTGATCTCAGGAAAGTGGTTAGGGTTCGGGCGGGTATCAATCATCCAGACCCGCCCGCCGCTGCGCTTGAGCTGATAGCGGTCAGTGGTTGCCGCGCCATCGAGCTCGATGGCCAGACCCGCATAACGATTCATCAGCGCGATGCCCTCGGCCATGGTATGGCAGGCACCGCCAAGCAGGCCAACGATGGACATCTCGGCCACATCGAACGCCTCGCCGAAGTGAAGGGCAAGCGCGGGATCGTTGCACAACTCTTTGCCTGCTCTCATGAGCGCAATATAATTTGCGAACCGGATACGATTGTCCTGGTTCTGCAAATCGGCCGGATCGATGCCAGACCGTTCGGCCAACAGTGCGCAGCTGGCCCCTTTCGATACAGCCAGCTCCATCAATCCGCGCGCAAAGCCTGCCCCAATTGTGTATTCACGCATCGCCTCGGTGCCTCCTGCAACCTGGGGTCATGTTTTTGATGCGTAGCATCATGTTCATTAGATTGCGTTATAGCTATGCTAGGCCCTGGATGCAACAAAGCCAAGAGGGGACGTTGCTGTTGGCGGATGTAACTGTGGTTGAAGAATGAAGCCTGAGCAGGAGTACAGGTGCAATGATGGAACGGATTGCAGAAGCGTCACCGCGTCCCATGGCCAGAATTACCGGCGTGGTTTACTTGCTCTACTTTCTCACGGCTGTATCAGGCGAATTCTTCGTTCGCGGGATGATTGTATCTGGCGACCCTGCGGCAACAGCAACCAACATTCTCGCGCACGAGCGATTGTTTCGATTGAGTATCGGAGTCGGTCTCATCGGCACTGCGCTATACGTCGCTGTAACGGTTCTCTTCTATGGCTTATTTAAGCCTGTGAACAAGACCGTCGCCTTGCTCGCAGCGTTCTTCAGCCTAGTGGGATGCGCGATTCAGGCTTGCGGCGGCCTCTTTCGAGTCGCCCCGTTCGTCATCCTGGAAGGCAGTCCGTACCTCAGCGCATTTAAGGTGGACCAGTTGCAGGCCATGGCGATGATGTCTATCAAGTTGAACGTTCAGGCCGCCTACATCTACCTGGTATTTTTTGGAATATTTAACTCCCTAATCGGCTACCTCATTTTCAAGTCGACCTTTCTTCCTCGAGTTCTGGGCGTGCTGATGGCGCTTTCCGGATTGGGGTGGCTGACGTTTCTGTCACCGTCGCTCGCAAAGTATCTGCTCACCTACATTGAGGTTGTCGGTATCATCGCCGAAGCATCACTGATGCTATGGCTGCTTGTGAAGGGCGTGAACGTCCAAAGATGGGAAGAGCAGGCAAGCACAGGTTAGACAATTCAGAGCTAACTCGACGGTTTTGGATTCTGGGCAGATGACGGGCTAACCGGCGAGGGGCACCCAGGTTTCTAGACCCATGCTGTAGAATTGCGCCGCACGGGTGGGGCCACGCAATATAAAAGGGTGCCCCTTTCAGAGTAGGCTGCAGTTGCTGTGAGCAACAGTAACTACGCCGAACGAAAGGAACACCCATGGAGAGTGTGAAGTACATTGGCTTGGATGTCCACCAGAGCACGATCAGCGTGGCGGTGCTCAATGCCGAGGGGAAACTGGTGATGCAGTCGGTGATAGCGACCAAGCGCCGGCGGTGCTGGATCTGCTGAAAGGATTGCGCGGAGTGCTGCAGGTCACCTTCGAAGAAGGAACGTACTCGGCGTGGCTTTATGACGTGGTGGTGGGGCAGGTGGCGCGGGTGGTGGTATGTAATCCGCGCAAGAATGCGCTGCTGAAGTCCGGCAACAAGAGCGATCAGATCGATGCGCGCAAACTGGCGGAACTGCTGCGGGCAGGGATGCTGTCGCCGGTGTATCACGGGGAGCAGAGCACGCGCACCTTGCAACAACTAGTGGCCAGTTACACCGCGCTGACCGAGGACACGGGCCGCGCGATGCGGCGGATCAAAGCCCTGTACCGCAGCCAAGCGATCGGGTGCGCGGGCAAAAAGCCGTTCGGAAAGCGGCATCGGGCGGAATGGCTGGCCAGACTGACCGACAGCGGGCAGCAGCGACGCGCCGAGTGGCTGTACCAGGAGTTGGACGCGGTGCAGGTTTTGCGACGTGAAGCAAGACAAGCGGTGATGGCGGAGTGCCACAAAAATCCGGCCGCGAAGTTACTGCGCTCCATGCCGTTCTTCGGTCCGCTGCGGGCGGCGGTGCTGATCGCGCGGGTGCAGACGCCGCATCGCTTTCGCACCAAGCGTCAGTTCTGGACCTACTGCGGCCTGGGGCTGGAGACACGCAGCAGCGCCGACTATGTAGAGAAAGATGGGCAAATCCTGCGGCGGCGCAAGCCGGTGTACATCCGCGGGTTGAACTGGAACTATAGCCACCAGTTGAAAAATGTGTTCAAGAGCGCCGCCACGACGGCGAGCGCGATGGACGGTCCGTTACGCACGTTCTACGAAATGCGCGTCGCCAACGGAATGCTGCCCGCCATGGCGCGCCTGACGCTGGCCCGCAAGATGGCGGCGATTGCACTGATTCTGTGGAAGAAAGGAGAGACGTTCGCAGCCGAACATCTGAAGCTACAAGCAGCATAAGCGCGGCGCACCATCGCGAAGTCCGGAGGCGGTCACCCTGACGTTCGAAGGTGTCAGAGCTGCGCGCACGGGTTCGAGGGTAAGTATCCTGGGCGGGATAGGCGGAAAAGTCTCATGGGCCACCATATGCTCCCTCGGACAACCCAACAAAGCCATAGTGCCACGCCCCGACGCGAGCCTCAGATAGAACCATGGTTGGCCATGCTGCCACCAAGTTGCTTGTCGGCGCTCAGAGCGAGACCGAACGAACGCCAGGTTGATCCTGAAATGCGTGGTGACGCGAACAACGCGATTCGAAGCTGCGTCGGAGCCGCCGGCAGGGGCTGGATGCCAAGAAAAACAAAACCTCCCTGCGAAGGGTAAAGTGTTTTTTACTTGACATCCCCTTTTATAGAACCCACCAACGATTCGAAAGAGAACTGTAGGTCCTAATGGCAGCCTATTTCAAGTATTCGCAAAAACGACGTGCCCGGATTCGGGATCTCATAATCATCGTCGGCGCTGCTTCGCTCCTCGTGGTTGGCGCGGCTGCAGCCGACGAGCCTAGCGCAAAAGCAAAGGTCTACGATGGGTACTATGGCATCTATCGGATCGCCCAGGATCACATGCTCGGAATTGACCTCTATGTCACTGAGGATACAGGCGAAAAGACCTTATTGTTTTCGGATTACCAGTCCGGCGTCGTCCGGCGCTTGTTCCCAATCTCGGATACCGAGTTTGTGATGGGACCCGGATTCGAAGTTCATGAGCCTGCAGAGCTAAAGGTCCGATTTATCAAAGGCGCTAAGGGTACAGTCACAGGCATTCGTCTTCAACCGACCGACGGTACGGAGAGCTCTGCTGAGCGAGTGCCTCTCACGGAACAGGACGTGGTAGTCGCCAACGGCCAAGTACGACTTTCGGGAACACTGATGATCCCAGGCACAAAGGGCCCACACCCTGCCATCATCCTCCTGCACGGTTCAGGTCCATTAACACGCTACTCGTTCGGCCCGTACCCTCATTTTTTCGCTTCGCTTGGCTTCGCTGTTCTGATCTATGACAAACGGGGCACGGGCGCTTCGACGGGTACGCGATTGGATGCTTCGACCGGCGCTCTGACACCATTGCCCGCTGCGTATTACCCTGATGACCTGTTGAACGATGCACTAGCGACCTTCAACTTTATCCGACGGCGGAAAGAGATTAATCCCAGAGAGGTTGGAGTTTGGGGTTCGAGCGAGGGTGGGATGCTCGCCACGCAGGTCGCAGCGCGCAGCAAGGACGTGGCGTTCGCTATCGATTCTTCGGGCTTCGTGGGTCCTCTCTGGCAGACGATCCTCTATCAAACGGGCACCATGCTGAGACGGACCGGTGTCCCTGCGGCTGAGATCGACGAGGCACAAGAGTTTACCACGCTTTGGATGAGAGTATCGCGCACCGGGGAGGACTACGAGCTGTTTGTCAAGAAGCGTGAGGAGGCCCGTAGAGACAAGAAACCATGGCTATCTTGGACCAGTGACGAGTTCACTTCACTTGAGCAAATGCGTTGGGATTGGGACCACATACTCTCGTTCACTCCATTGCCTGCGCTAAAAAGAGTGACCTGTCCTATTCTTGGAGTATACGGCGAGCTGGACCAAACAACTGATGCCTCTGACGCGGCGAGCAATATGCGAAAGGTACTTGGCGAGTCCGGAAATAGAGATTTCATGGTCAAAGTTTTCCCAAACGCGGGTCATTCATTGAGCGAAATGCCCTCCGGAAACAGGATGGCTCCGGGAGTCCTTGAGACACTTCGCTCTTGGCTACTCCAGCGCGTACGCCTGCCCTAAACTTCAGAGCTCCGGCATGTCTTTTTGACTACTTCAGCTACCAGGATGGTGATGGTGCTGTCGTGAACCGTCGTCCGATCAACCGGGAGGGACGCCGTGATTAATACGCGTGGGTTGCGTCTAGGGGCTGTTGTTTTTCTATCCTTATCGGTCGTAGCTCAGACCACGCAGCCCCGCGAGCACTTCGAGCACGCCACCGTTGAATACGACTGGGTGACCAATGGGCGCGGTGAAAAACTACGCACCTTTGTTACGCGACCGAACAACGCCAGCGGCAAAGTACCCGCAATTTTCTTTATTGGCTGGCTGAGCTGCGACACTATGGAGTCTCCCAACCCCGCCCCAGACGACGGTTTCGGCATTCTTTCTGCGCCGCCTTATTGACGAGTCCGGCTATGCCACCGTGCGTATGGACAAGCCGGGCGTCCGTCCGGCGAGTCGTACCAAAGGCTGCGTTCTTCAGCCTAGTAGGATGCGCGATTCAGGCTTGCGGCAGCCTCTTTCGAGTCGCCCCGTTCGTCATCCTGGAAGGCAGTCCGTACCTCAGCGCATTTAAGGTGGACCAGTTGCAGGCCATGGCGATGATGTCTATCAAGTTGAACGTTCAGGCCGCCTACATCTACCTGGTATTTTTTGGAATATTTAACTCCCTAATCGGCTACCTCATTTTCAAGTCGACCTTTCTTCCTCGAGTTCTGGGCGTGCTGATGGCGCTTTCCGGATTGGGGTGGCTGACGTTTCTGTCACCGTCGCTCGCAAAGTATCTGCTCACCTACATTGAGGTTGTCGGTATCATCGCCGAAGCATCACTGATGCTATGGCTGCTTGTGAAGGGCGTGAACGTCCAAAGATGGGAAGAGCAGGCAAGCACAGGTTGGACAATTCAGAGCTAACTCGAAGGTTTTGGATTCTGGGCAGATGACGGACTACTCTCACTTAACCCGGTAAGGTAACGTTTGCCGATCACTCAAGAACTGGTTGTTTCCAACGCGATTAGGTCTTGGCTGCGAGGCGAGCTGGGTCGCGGGTATCGCGAATGCGTCCGGCCTCCACTTCGGCAAGTACCGCGCGGAGCCAGCCTAGATCGAGGCGGCGCTGCTCCGCCATGTGCTGCATCAGGTGGCGGCTACCGGTGGGCAGCATCGTTACCCATTGCCGGCGCAATTTCCGGATCTCCGCCAGCCGTGCATTCTGCCTGTCGATTTGCGTGCGTAGCGCCTCGGCGACCAGGTTGAGGTCGGCGAGATGCAAGAAGAGCATGGGGCCGTAAAGAGTCTCTCGAAGGTCGCCTTCGGCGGCAAATTGCGCGTGCAGTAGTTCAAGAAAGCGGGCGCGCCCGCGCGGAGTGATGCGATACACCGTACGCATGCCGCCCCGAGCCACGCGCTGGTGGGCGACCGCGGTTAACAGGCCGCATTCGGCAAGCTGGCGCACGGCGTAGTAGAGCGTGCCGACGTCTACATCCGTAAAGCACTCGATCATGGCCTGGGTCAGACGCCGCTTGATCTCGTAGGGGTGAAAGTCGCCGCGGTGCAGAACGCCCAAAATATATAGTTCGGCTTTCATTAGTCTAATTGTACTATCATGTATTAAAGGAGGTGTCATGAAGCGTTCCATTCTCGCCTGCCTCGCAGGACTCCTCACGTGGCTTGTCGTCGTCACGGTGATCAACCGTGTGCTTCGCCTGAGCCTGCCGAATTACACCGCTGCCGAGCATACGCTCCAGTTCACGCTGGGCATGAAGTGGGCACGCCTTTTGATGGCGATCGTGACCTCGCTTGTAGCAGGTGCCGTAACACGTTGGACATCCCCGTCGAGCCGCTGGGCGCCGTTGATCGTCGGCAGCGTGGTGCTTGCAATGTTCGCGCCTTGGCACATCGCCAACTGGAGCAAATTTCCATCGTGGTATCACCTGACATTTCTCCTGACGATTATTCCGGCGGTGCTGGTGGGTGCGCTGCTGCCAGCGCGGCGGAACAAGGACCTCAACGAGGTTTACTCCGCACCGAGATAAAGAGATTGTCGAGTGACGGGCAACCCTTCCCTAACCGATAAGGTAAGGTTTGCCGACAATCCACCCAGAAAACAGTGAAATCCTAGGTCGGCAATGCCGGAAGTGCGCCTGTGCGGCCTAGTCGTTCCCCCGGTGCCCTTGGGCGTCGCGATGCGGCAAACGCCCACAAAGTCACAGTAGTAATGCCGCCAGCCAACACGCCGAAGTATCCGCCTGAGTCCTTACTTCTTCGATTGTTTTTCCAGCTCTTTGTATATAACGTGCCCTTCATGATCGCACTGTTTCTGTTCCTCTGTGGTCATGGGAGTCGGTTTTTGGTTCGCCGGCACCGATACGCATCGCAGGTGATTCTCGAACCCAGGCGCCGAGAATATGAACACCATGCTCGCTGGCTGGTTGTCGTTGCTCTTCAAAGTCACCCAGGTATGCGCGGGAATGAACGCCATTCCTCCCGCATGCAGATCGCGTTCCTGATCGCCCACCTGAACATGAACTACTCCTGACTGGACCAGAATAATCTCGTCCTGACCAAGATGTTTATGTCTCGGGATGATGTCACCGGGCAGAAGATCTTCGGTTCCCAACACCAGATGCTGGGACCCGTTATTCTCAGGGGTGACCTTCAGCGTGAATCCTCCCGGGGGAGGATCGCGCCATATTCGCCGTTCACCTTCACTCTTTTCCAGGAGGAGCGGCGCTGGGCCGGTTTTCCGAGGGGAAGCTGGCCCAGCTTGAATTGATTGTCCTTGGCACACACAGACCGCAATCAGCATTGTCGCTAATGGTACAAGTTTGAGTGGATTCATACTGCACCTCGTCTCAGTTGGAGTGGCTGTTCGTCACGGCGTAAGGAGACGGCAATCTACAGATGGCGTCCAAGCAACCGGCGGACACTTCCCGAGAGAGCCCTCGGCTTGGTTACCCCTTGGGTGACAGGCGAGAATCCCTCGATATTGGCGTCCGCGCCTGTCGGGGTGGCCAGAAAAGCATGAACCTCACCAGTGCTGTTCACCCCGAATCCTACGATCTCTCCTCGATCATTGATCGTAAATGCCGTCAGCAGGTACAACGGCGAGTCCGCGGCCAGGGCGTTAAGGTCGCTCATCACTCCGTTATGCCATAGCATCGCTCTTGGCAAGCCAGTCGCTACGTCTCCGTCTATCGAGGCTCCGACTATGTCGCCAAGGTCGTTCATGCCGAGGCCAGCGCTGTTTAGATCTCCGGGAAGCGTGCCGAGGTCCTGCATAAGCTTCTTTTTGGTCCACAAAAACGCGTGGACCGTGGTATTGCCAGGCAACACCGAGACTCCGGTTATATGAACTTGATCGTTGATGGCGAAAGCAACGTTCCCGATTCCCAGCAAGCTCGGATTCGCTGTCCCGCCAAGATTGCCGACGTCGTGGACCGAGCCGTCCTTGTCCCATAGCACCGCGTGCGGCCCAATTGCGAACGGTGGAACTAATGTGTTCGCGCACGAACCCGTTGTGCCGACGGCCTGGCCGTAGTCGTTGATCCAGAAGGCCATTCCGACGGAATCGCCGGGAAGCAGATGGAGTTCCCGAATCTGGCCCAAGGTCGGTCCCCAGATCACAGGTTCAAAGTCGAGAACTTGAGGCCCGGTGCCGTTGACGGCCGGGGTGGATGGGCACTCCGGGTCCATCGTGCTATTCTCTGCAGCCCCTGGGACTTCGCCGCGATTGTTGAGCGGCCCGACGGTGCCGTTGTTTCCTCCCAGCGTCGGGAGCGCGGTCATTACGCCGAACTCCCAGAGAAAAGGCAGACACCTGAGGCCAGTTCCGTAAGCGCAGAAGTTCTCGTTATTGGGATCGCTCGCGGAGATTTCCGCCTGACCGACGGCCTGGCCCCATACGTTGGCTCCAAAGGCTCCGCTGTTGGGGCCGCCGAGTCCAGGCTTGCCAATATCGAACTTCAGCTCCTCAAACCAGAGGAGGGCATGCTGCGTGCCGTCAGCTACGGTGGAGATGCCCGTTACCAGACCGCCATTGTTTAGGAAGGTCGCTTGGCTAAAGGATCCGCCTTTGAGCGTGCCGAGGTCTTTGACGGCATAGCGAACCTGCGTTGGCTTCTGTTGTTGTGCAGTTGACGGTTCCTGCGCGCTGCTGAAGGTTGAATCCAGAACCAGCGCACAGAAAAGAGTAATGATGGTGATCGGTTTCATCGGTGATCTCCTTGGAAAATTTTCTTGAACGCGACCCTGCGTCCAACGCGAACTAGAAAAACCCAAGTCGAAGCGGGAGTCAAAGGAACTGGCCATGAAGCCTTCGTTAACTGCTAACCTCCTTAGACCCTAAGAGATAGAGAGTGCATGTAAACCGCTTTCCCAGTCATCAGTGATAGACTCATCGCCAACGAGGCGTGTAGTGCAGGCGTGTTATGAGTGGTGCCATCACCATCTATCGTTTTGGTCCTTTCGAAGTAGACACCACCTCCGGTGAACTCCTCAGACAGGGGGTTCGGGTCAATCTGCAGGACCAGCCGTTCCGGCTATTGGTGGTGCTTCTGGAGAAGGCGGGAGAGTTGGTCCCCCACGAGGACATCCAGCGCCGCATCTGGGAGAACAACACGTTCGTCGAGTTCGAAGGCAGTCTGCGGGTTGCCGTGCGCAAACTCCGCGAGGCGTTGAGCGACGACGCCGACAATCCACACTACATCGAAACCGTGCCGCGCAAGGGGTACAGATTTTTGGGCCCAGTGGTCCGTGCCGAACGCTCGGATTCCCAAAAGATATTGATCGGCCAGATCATTTCGCACTACCGCTTGATCGGGAAGCTCGGCAGCGGCGGGATGGGAGTCGTGTACGAAGCCGAAGACATCCGCCTGGGACGCCGTGTTGCCTTGAAATTTCTGCCCGAGAATCTGGCCCGTGACCAAAAAGCTCTACAGCGGTTCGAGCGCGAGGCCCGCGCAGTCTCCTCCTTGAACCACCCGAGCATCTGCACTCTCTATGAAGTGGAAGAACACGATAGCCAGCCGGTGATCGTCATGGAGTTGCTGGAAGGAGAGAGCTTGAAGGACCGGATTCGGAAGGGGCCAATCTCCGGCGACGAGCTCTTGGATATCGGCATTCAGACATCTGAAGGGTTGGAAGCCGCGCACGCGAAGGGGATCATCCATAGGGACATAAAACCTGGAAATATATTCATCGTAGGTGCAGGCCGGGTGAAGATTCTGGATTTTGGATTAGCCAAGGTAGTACCCGGCGATGTACCAGAACACGAATCCGAGGAGGAGTCGCTCACCTTGGAAGGCATCATCCCCGGCACTACGTCCTACATGTCTCCAGAACAGGTCCGAGGAGAAGAGGTGGATGCTCGCAGCGATCTGTTCTCCTTAGGCGTGGTGCTTTATGAAATGGCCACAGGCCAGCGGCCCTTTGTCGGCAAGAATCGCGTGCTGCTCATGGAAGCCATCTTGAACTGGAAACCGGCTGCTCCCAGTCGCGCAAATCCGGGATTACCCGCCGCCCTGGACTCGATCAGCGCAAAGTTGCTGGAGAAAGACCGCGAGGGTCGCTACCAGCGCGCCGCCGATCTTTGGTCCGACTTGAAACGAGTCAAAGGCGAGAAAGAATTCCAACCCCCAGTTGCCAGTACCTCACCGGACGCAAGAGCTAAGACGCGGATTGCCAGAAGATGGAGGGTCGCGATAGGTGCAGGCGCCGCGATTATTGCGATCACAGGTGGTGCATTCTTCCATTTCCATCGCGCGCATCCTCTTACTGGGAAAGACACCATCGTTCTGGCCGATTTCGATAACAAGACCGGTGACCCCGTGTTTGACGGAACGCTGCGGCAAGGCATGGCCGTGCAGCTTGAGCAGTCGCCTTTTCTGAGCCTCATCTCCGAGGAGCGCATTCATCAGATGCTTCGGTTGATGAGCCTGCCAGGCGATGCACGACTTACTCCAGAGGTCGCTCGGGAAGTCTGCGAGCGAACCGCAAGCGCTATCGTCCTGGACGGCTCGATTGCAAGCCTCGGAAGCCAATACGTGTTGGGTCTGCGTGCAAAGGACTGCCGCACCGGAGATGTCCTCGATGAGGAGCAGGTGCAAGCGGCAAGAAAAGAAGACGTACTGAATGCCCTGGGTCAAATTGCCAGCAAATTCAGGACCCGGGTCGGTGAATCACTCTCGACGATCAAAGAGCACGACACTCCGCTCGCAGAGGCGACGACGCCTTCACTGGAAGCATTGAAGGCCTATAGCGCGGGCTGGAAGGCTCTCTCTTCGGCCGGTTCGGCCGCCGCCATCCCTTTCTTCAAGCACGCCATTGAGATCGACCCCAAGTTCGCCATGGCGTATGCGTCACTCGGGCGCATGTACGGCGATATGGGTGAGTATGTCCTTTCGGCGGAGAGCACCAGCAACGCCTATGAACTGCGGGATCACACCAGTGACAATGAGAAATTCTTTATCTCTGCTTCCTATGACATGCAAGTCATGGGGAACCTGGATAAAGCACAACAGACCTGCGAATTGTGGGTACAAGCTTATCCTCGGGCGATGATACCTCACGCGTTCTTGTCGGGGATTATTTATCCCGTCAGTGGCAAGTATGAAAAGGCGGTTGAAGAATCCAAGAAAGCGATCGAGCTTGATCCGGACTTTGCCATCGGATACAACATTCTTGCCCTCAGCTATGCGTACCTTGACCGGCTAAGCGAAGCCGAGAACACCCTTCAACGGGCCTCCGAGCGCAAACTTGAAATCCCTGACTCTTTGGTCGAGCGATACGACCTTGCGTTTCTAAGAGGTGACAAGGCGGGAATGGAACGAGAAGCGGCTTTGGGTCAGCGAACATCCGGAGCGGAAGACTGGATCTCCGACCACGAGGCTTTTGTTCTGGCATACTCGGGTCACTTGCAACAGGCAAGAGGGATGTCACGGCATGCGACGGACTTGGCTCAGCAGTCGGCCCGGCGGGAAACGGCGGCTCTGTACGAAACTGGATCAGCACTACGAGAGTCCTTGTTCGGGAATGCGCATGCGGCAAGGCAGAGTGCGATGGCGGCACTTGAGCTCTCGAAGGGTCGGGAGGTGGAGTATGGTACCGCCTTTGCACTAGTTCTCTCCGGGGATTCTGTCCGGACTCAAGCACTAGCGAATGATCTGGAAAGGCGCTTCCAGGAGGACACATCAGTCAGATTCAGTTACATGCCAGCGCTTCGGGCACGTCTCGCACTGAACCATGGCGAGCCTTCAAAGGCCATCGAACTGCTCCGAATCGCGGTACCCTACGAGCTAGGCGCGCCGCGCAGCAGCTTCTTTGGGTTCTTTGGGACCTTCTATCCGGTCTATACGCGGGGCGAGGCGTATCTGGCCGCACGCCAAGGCACCGAAGCCGCTGCGGAATTCCAGAAAATTCTCGATCACCGCGGGATCGTGGTCAGTGATCCAGTAGGCGCGCTGGCGCGCTTGCAATTAGCCCGGGCGTTCGCTTTATCGGGAGATACGGCGAAGGCAAAATCCGCCTATCAGGATTTTCTTACGCTCTGGAAAGACGCTGACTCCGACATCCCCGTCCTGAAGCAAGCGAAGGCGGAGTTCGCGAAGCTGCGGTAGCTGCCGGTAAGCAGGAAACAAGTCCTTCCACGCTAGCCACTGTTCACCGATGATTGGCGCAAACGGCAGTTCCATGGATGCTTGCCGGCTATTCTGGGCGAATGACGGGCAACCCTTCCATAATCCGGTAAGGGAAGGGTTGCCGACAAGGACTAAGCCGCTGGCGCGGCGGACGCTACCGCGTAGGTGGACCGAGAGAGTTCAGGAGCTGCTGACATAGTGTGGGTCATAGGGAAAGGAGATTCCTGTGACCCGTTTACGCAAAATGATGCTGGAGGAACTCCAGCGTCGCAACTATTCCGCCATCACCACGCGCAATTACTTGCGGGTGGTGACCGAGTTCGCCAAGTATTTTGGTAAGTCCCCTGACAAGCTCGGTCCCAACGAACTTCGAACCTATCAAGCTTACCTGCTGACAGAGCGCAAGCTGACACCCGGCACGGTGATCAACCGAGTAGCGGCGCTACGCTTCTTTTTCGTCAAGACGCTCAAGCGCCATCAGTTCCGCGATTTCTTGCCGTACCCTCAGGACCGTCATCGGCTGCCGACGGTGCTCAGCCGGGAGGAAGTTGCGCGATTGATCGATGCCGCCGGAACCCTGTTTCGACGGACGCTGCTGATGACGCTCTACGCCACCGGCATGCGACGCAGCGAACTGGCTCGTCTCAAGGTCAGCGACATCGATAGCCAACGCATGATCATCCGCGTGGTGGAAGGCAAGGGCGGCAAGGATCGTGACTTGCCTCTGAGCCCAACTCTGTTGGAAACCCTGCGTGAGTACTGGCGCTGGCGCAAGCCCAGGCTCTATCTGTTCCCGACGCGCACCCATCAGCACAGACTCGATCAGCCCATTTCAGACAAAACGGTCTGGATCGCATGTAGCGATGCCGCGCGTCGGGCCGGCATCCGCAAGCGCGTCACCCCGCATACGCTACGCCACAGTTGGGCGACCCACTTGTTGGAGGCGGGCACCGACCTGCGCACCATCCAGGTTCTGCTCGGGCATGGCGATCTGGAAACCACCGCTCAGTACCTGCATCTTTCGCAGCGGCATTTGCAGGCAGTTACGAATCCGCTGGATGGCCTCACTCTATCCAGTACCGAAAACATCAGCCGCAGCTTTAAACGGAAAAACGAAAAATGACTCGGCCCACCTTCGAGGTGGCCGACATCCTTCGTGCGCAGGGCGATCGCTTCCTGGATCGCTATCGATCGAGCTTTGACTTTCAGCAACTCAAAGCCTTTCGTGCCATTCTGCGCTGTCGCACCGCTGCTCTGGGCGGTCATCGCGATGCCTGCCCGAACTGCGGTCATCAGGCCATCTCATACAACTCGTGCAGAAACCGGCACTGCCCCAAGTGTCAGACGCAAGCGCGCCAGCGCTGGCTGGCGGCCCGCGAACGCGAACTCCTGACCACCAGTTACTTCCATGTCGTGTTCACTGTGCCCCACGAACTCAATGTGCTGGCGTTGGAGAACCCGCGTTTGTTCTACGACTTGTTGTTCGCCTCCAGCGCGCAAACCTTGCTGGAGATCGCCATCGACCGCAAACACCTGGGCGCAGAGATCGGCGTGATCAGCATCCTGCACACCTGGGGACAGAACCTGCTTCTGCATCCCCACATCCACTGCGCTATTCCTGCGGGCGGACTTTCACCCGATCACCGTCAATGGATCCGCCCACGCTATCCTTTCTTCTTACCCGTGAAGGTCCTCAGCCGCGTCTTTCGCGGCAAGTTCCTCGCCGGTCTGAATCGGCTACACGGTCGCAACCAACTTTGCTGCGCCGGTCCCGCCGCCGCTCTCGCCGATCCGCAGCAGTTCGCCAAACTCATTCGCCGCCTGCACCGTCACGACTGGGTCGTCTATGCCAAGCAAGCCTTCGGTGGTCCCATGCAGGTGTTGCGCTATCTCGGCCGCTACACTCATCGCGTGGCCATCTCCAATCATCGCTTGTTGGCCTTCGACCAGGAGCGCGTCACCTTTCGCTGGAAGGATTACGCCCACGGTGGCAAGCAAAGCAAGATGACTCTTGGCACCACAGAGTTCTTACGACGCTTCTTTCTGCACGTGCTCCCCAGAGGCTTCGTGCGCATCCGTCACTTCGGATTCCTCGCCAATCGCTGGCGCGCTTCTCGCTTGGCACTATCGCGACAACTGCTGTCCGGTAACTCCCCTACGGCTGCTGAAACGGTGGCCTGCGCAACTTCCTCTGAGGCTTCGTCCCTTTGGCATTGCCCGCGCTGTGGCGCGACGATGATCGTGATGCAGAGACTTACGGCTGCGGAATTATTCTCATGCTCTTACTTCGATTCTTCGTAGCGGGTCCGCCACTGGTGGCCCAAGGATGTGCTTTGGCACGCCGACGCATTTGTGTGTCCGCCTCTTCTCCATCGCCCATCACGCGGCTTTCCGCATACGCTCTCGCTCATCTCAGCCGCCACTCCGACCATCCGGACGGCATTCTCACCACGCCTCGCCGCTCTCCCCAAGCTCTGTTCAGATCCAGGCTGCCGTTCAAATCCCATAGCGCACCGCGTCCGCCGCAAACGCCAGCGGCTTCCTCCTAGTCTCCTTATCGAAAACGCCTCGGATCTAGATCCCGCTCCGCCCCTGCAGTCTGCCCCGAGGCGTTTCCGATCAAGGCTAGCGACCATCCGGGAGTCATCGCGTGAGACTCGACCGACGCGCCGAGCGCGGCTCCTTCTGCGGATGAGGAATAATGTCGAGTGGCCACGTCTCGCGTTGAGGTGCGCCCAATCACGCGACGGGAACATGAGACAACCTTCCCGTGAGCAACGTAGGATCTACTGAAGCTTTTGGGCTGCGACTACCTGCATCCTGGTTGCGATCGCAACCTTGCGCAGCATGTAATACAAAGTTGCCAGCCCGGCTACGAATAAAACCACGAAAAGCACAATGATGCTCCACTGCGGCGCAACCGGCAGTTGATTAGGGCTGAAGTAGGGCGCGAGCGCAAGGTTTCGCAGCACGTCGCGCATGACGACCATAGCTGCCACGGTCAGCAAGCCGCAGCTTACGCCGATCGCCAGTTGCCGCTTCGGAGACTTGTTAGTTTTCGCCATGATGAGATGCGCAACCGCCGCCAATGGCAGAAGCATTCCAACCCCTAACAACGCGGTCGCGAATCCATTGCCGCCGACAAAGGCCAGTCGCGCCGGACCAGACAATTTCACTAAGAACCAGAACCCCACACCAAAATTGAGCAGCGTAGCGCCGGTGAACAGCAAGGATCCTTGTTCGATGAGCCACTGGCGATACTCGTCTTCCCGCTTGCGCAGGCCCATCACCACCAACCCCAGTCCGGAAACCGCCAACGCGCCTAACACAAAATGAAGGTACCGCGGCAGGAGAGAAGGTTCTGACCAGTTCAGGTTCCAGCCGCCGGCATGGCTGTGATAGAGGTCGAGCCAGCGCTCGGGTGCCAGCATCAGCGTGAAGTTATTGCTGTAGACGAAGGCAACGGATGCCAGCAGCAGCACCACCAGAGCCAGAACTGCCTTTGTCTTGCCGTTTGGCTCAGGCCCTTTCAGCGAGAAGAAGTAGACGCCGTAGTACGCGAGAACAACCATCCCAATAACGGACAGCCACGGCCCCCCAATCAGGATCGAACTGGCGTAAAGGAATTGCCCAAACATCACCTGGAGGAACAGCAACGGCGCCACGCCCAGCGTAATAGTGAAGGCAAAAACAGAGGGCAGAAGCCGGCCGAGATCGTCGGCTAGTTGCGCGGAGAATGCCGAACTCTTGCGCCGCATGGTACAGACCAGGGCGACCGCTGTACCTCCCAACAGGCAGTTCATGAACAACACATGGAGAAAAAATGTGAGCAGGAGTAGCGTGCGCAACAGCCAGACTGGCGCCGGCAGCGGCATGGGATCGGGATAAGGGATGGGCAAGTTCATGACGATGAATTCCTCCTGCTGACTACTTTCCGGGATTGCTCAGATAGACGGCCAAGGCGTGACCTTCCGCGCCCGTGCCGGTAAAGGGCGGCATGTCTGGGTTGATGTCCCCGAGCGTTCCGAGCATCCCGGCGATTCCGTCGGGGTCGATTCCTTTGAGGTCCACCGGACGCCGCTGACCGCCTACGCTGTGACACAGGGCGCAATGGATCGCGAACACCTGCTGCCCAAGTTCCTTTTCGGTCGCGCCGGACGGTGTGGCCGGCGCCAGCGAGGCCAGATAGCTGCCCAACGATGCGCGATCATGCTCATCGCCGGCGAACGGTGGCATAGTCTCGCGAACCACCGGCAAGTGCAGCAGGATCTCACTGGCAAATTTCGCATCCCATCCGCGGGCAAATCGGTGCATCGCGCGATAACCATCCACGGAGTGACAAGAGCCGCACTCCATGGCAAAAAGTTGCCGGCCATAGGCATGTGGGTTGCCAGCATTGACTTCGACCCACGGCGAAGTCTTGGCCACACCGTTCGCAGTGATACCCTCCATCTGCCCTACCCTGACGTCGTTCGCATAGATGTAGCTGTTGATGACGTACGGATAACGGCTGAACTCGCGCAGATATTCGCCGGAGCCCATGACGCCAATCCCGGCAACCAGCAGCACGGCCACGACCACTGGGTTCATCATCTTCGGCCGGAGAAGCGCGAACACCAGCGTAAGTATCAGGGCCACTCCAGCGCACACGGCTGCTCCGCGCAGTGAATGACGGACCCCTATGTATGCCCCGCTGAAATACGCTCGCGAGTAGGAAGGAAGGTCGTGGAAATACCAGCGACTCAGAGGAAGCAGAGATGCAATTCCCAGCACCAGCCACCAGCCCGCCCAACGCACAACCCGCTCCCGCAAAATAGAAGGTTCCCACATCGCGGTCACTAGCCCGAAGATTCCCGCCAGGCCCACGGCCATTGCGGTACGAATGCACAGCGAGGGCCAATAGGTGGGGTTGAAAAATCCGGCCCCGAAGCTCCTCGTTTCGAGCCAGCGTCCCGGTGTGAGCATGTAGGTGATTATCCCGTTGATCACCACCAGGCTCGCCCAGGCAGCCCCGAAGTAGATCCAGCCAATTACGAGATGAGCTTGCCGGTCCAGCGTGTCCCAATGGTAGGCGTAGATTAGTGCGGCCGCGATCTCAACGAAAAAGAAGACCCATTCGATCGCCCATCCCCAAACGAAGGTGTGAATGAGCGAAGAAGTTGCTTCCGGACTGACCAATCCGATCGTGAACCAGATACCCACGCCGGTGACAGCGCCAAGGACAACCGTCAACAGCGCGAAGAACCTGGAATGATGCCTCACGTACCCCAGCAGCTCCGAATCGTCGTCTGAATACGCGCGACGCTCGGTTAGAACTAGGTATGCACCGCCGCCGACCGCGAAGTGGGAGATGAAGACATGCAGCACGGCTACAGCCGCGATGATGAGTCCGCCAGGGAATCCTAGATGCCAAACGGGATAGTTCATTTCGTCCCTCGTGTAGTCGCTTGAGTATGAGGGAGGTTCATTCTGCAGGGCAGTGACCAGGCTCACGCCAGCGCGTGAGCCTTAATCGGCGATGGTATAAGGTCAAACCGATAGGCAGCCATTCTCGGGTTGTTCCCGGATTACGGGCAAACCTTCCCTTACCGTTAAGGAAAGGTTTGCCGACGACTGTCCAGAATTCAGTTTCGTTCTTCTGCAACACCGTTTTCCGAGATCCAAGTCGTGTCGGAAAAAGCTTGAGCCCCATGCCCTCTTGCGTTCCCCCCAAGGTAAGTTTCAAGCTCAATGACGAAGCAAATCTCGTTTGACGCCAAGAAACAACAGATGTATATACATATACTATGAGGACACAAACGTTTGGAGAGCGACCTGCAGATGCACTTTTTGAGTTGCCATGCGCGTGTCAGAACCTTCGTCGCCTCAGCCGGGTCGTAACCCGGATTTACGACCAGGAACTGCGAAGGGCAGGTCTTGAGATCACGCAATTCGGTCTGCTCACTGCACTGGCTGCGGTGGGAGAGGCTAATCAAAAGCGGCTGAGCGCTGGCTTTGCCATGGACAGTACGACTCTGACGCGAACGTTGGGGCTATTGGGGAAACAGGGCTGGGTTCGCGCCAGGCGCGGGAAGGACCGACGGGAGCGCCTGTTCAGACTGACGGGTGCAGGCAGGCGACAGATGGCGATGGCTCAACCCTACTGGGAGCGAGCGGAGCAGAGGTTGCGCAACGAACTCGGCGATGCGGGCTGGAAGTATATAAGAGAAACCATATTTCAAATGACGGAAGCCGGGATGCGGGCGTAATTGTTCGCAACCATTTAGATGTATATACATCTACATAGGTGGGCAGAAGGAGCCATCTATGAAAGTCCCAATTTACTTGTCGGCTGTGCTGTTATTTACGGTTCTCCTGGCCACGTTGCGGGGAGCGCTTTTCACAGGAAGCGACGGAGTTCACTCTTCGTCCGGCGCACGTCGCCCGGATCTCGAATACCTGAAAGCCGTAAACGCCGTCGCGCCACCGCAAGATCCACAGTTGTTGTTTTTGCTGATGGCGCAGTACTCGAATGCCAACCTGCAGGATGAGGGCGCGGAGTTCTTCTCGGCGCGACTGAAGGAATTCGGCCCTCGCCTGACCGATGTTCAAAAGGCACTCTATCTGAGCGCCATCGGACTATTGCGTGCCCAGCACGCGTCCTCCGTCCCGTTGCTGCACCGAATCGGCTACGTGAAAGACACGATCGCGATCCTGGATCAAGCCAAGCAGCTTTCTGGAGGGCAAGTCTTCGTTGTGAACTGGATTGCCGGCATCGTCCGAACCGAGCTCCCGAGCTTCTTCCATCAGAGGGTGGCGGCGAAGAACGAGTTAGCCTGGTGCGTGGAGAACGCTGACAAGGCCCCTCATGCGGGTTGGTTGCGGGAAGTCTATTCCCACCTCGGAAAGCTGGCTCTTGCTGACGGGGAACAGGCCAAGGCACAGGACTATCTGCGTCGGAGCGGCTACAAGAGTTTTGACAGGCCGATTACGCTGATCACTCCTTTTTCGGAAGATGTCGCTTCGGGGCATGCCTTTGCGCCGCGGCGCATCGCCGAGATCGTGCCAGGCCGCGTATATGCGCTCTCGGGCTTCGAGTTCACGGAATACTATTTTGTGGTTTCCGATGATGGACGGCAGTTGATAGGCATCGACGCCGGTACCCGAGCGGATTCCGCCAAGGTTGCGTACGAGGCACTGCGAGCGTACGCGCCTAGCCTTCCGGAATTGACAACCATCTTCATTACACACTCCCACTGGGACCACGTTGGAGGCCACAAATATTTCCGCGCCCTGAATCCGCACTTGCGCTTCTATGCCAGGAGCAACTATCAAGAAGAACTTGCTCGCGACTTCGATGCGCCGGGGAATTTTGGTGAGCAATTCTTCGGTGAACGCTTCAGTCTCGACGACGTGCGCAGCTTCAAGCCGGATGTGATGATCGACGGCCGCACGGACTTGAAGATTGGTGGGACGCGCATTGAGCTAATTCCTGTGCATGGAGGAGAAACTCACGACGCCATGCTCATCTATCTACCGGATCAGAGTGTGATGTTCGTGGGAGATTTCATCATGCCGTATCTGGGGGCACCCTTTGCGGAGGAGGGCGATTTTCAGGGACTACTCGATGCGATTGACGTTGTTGTTGACAAGCATCCCCAGCACCTGCTGCACGGCCACGAGCCCCTCACGCGTAACTTCGCTTCCGCCACCATGCTGGCGCAGCTCAAAACAGACCTGGTGTGGCTGCACGAACAGGTATTGACCGCGGTCCGCCGCGGCGATGAACGTGCCGCGATTCACCAGGCAAACTTGATTCCTCCGGGTCTGCTCGGTGGCCAGCCTGACGTATATCAGCCATACCTTATTTTGCGCGAACACGTCATTGACCGCCTATACGACCAGAACGTCGGTTATTGGCAACCGGACCTGCAAGGCCTCGACCATCTCGGCCGGGCCGACCGCGCGGAACTCCTGGTCGACTACCTCGGTATATCGGAAAAGCAGCTCGTTAAGACCGTGGAGCGCCTGGCCGCCGACGGCAAGTACGAACTGGCCGCCTCGCTGCTTGAATCGTCCGGAAGCAGGTTCGAGCACAGCACTTCCGTGGCTAACGCCAAACGGCTCGTGTACCTCAAACTGATGGAAGAGAATCAGAATACGGACCCGTTCAAATTCATCATTTACTCTGGAAAGATCGGAGAACAAACACCGCAGATGGCCAGTGGCAAATGATGAAACGCTGAGCCGACCGAAATCCCATTGGAAACTTGGCACTTGCTCCCCTGTCCTGAGCGGATGACGGGCAAGCGGGACGTAATCTCAAGGTAAGGTTTGCCGGCAAACCGCTCGGAACCGCGCGGTCGCTGACTTCCGTTTGTGATGAACTTCCGATTAGCAGACCAGGACTAAGCCGCTGGCGCGGCGGACGCTACCGCGTGGATCGACCGAGAGAGCTCAGGAACTGCTGACGTAGTGTGGGTCATAGGGAAAGGAGATTCCTGTGACCCGTTTACGCAAGATGATGCTGGAGGAACTCCAGCGTCGCAACTACTCTGTCATCACCACGCGCAATTACCTGCGGGTGGTCAGCGATTTTGCCAAGCATTTTGGCAAGTCTCCCGACAAGCTCGGCCCCAACGAACTGCGCACCTATCAAGCCTATCTACTGACGGAGTGCAAGCTGACGCCCGGCACGGTGGTCAACCGGGTCGCTGCGCTGCGCTTCTTTTTCGTCAAGACGCTCAAGCGCCATCAGTTTCGCGAGTTCTTGCCCTACCCGCGGGACCGGCGCCGGCTGCCGACGGTGCTCAGCCGGGAGGAAGTTGCGCGATTGATCGATGCCGCCGGAACCCTGTTTCGACGGACGCTGCTGATGACGCTCTACGCCACCGGCATGCGACGCAGCGAACTGGCCCGTCTCAAAGTCAGCGACATCGATAGCCAGCGCATGATCATCCGCGTGGTGGAAGGCAAGGGCGGCAAGGATCGTGACTTGCCTCTGAGCCCAACCCTGTTGGAAACCCTGCGCGAGTACTGGCGCTGGCGGAAGCCCCGACTCTATCTGTTCCCCACGCGCACCCGTCAGCACAGACTCGATCAGCCCATTTCAGACAAAACCGTCTGGATTGCGTGTAGCGATGCCGCGCGGCGAGCCGGCATCCGCAAACGCGTTACCCCGCACACGCTGCGCCACAGTTGGGCGACTCACTTGTTGGAGGCGGGCACCGACCTGCGCACCATCCAGGTCTTGCTCGGGCACGGCGACCTGGAAACCACCGCTCAGTATCTACATCTGTCGCAGCGGCACTTGCAGGCAGTTACCAATCCGCTGGATGGCCTCACTCTATCCAGCACCGAGAACATCAGCCGCAGCGTTAAACGGAAAAACGAAAAATGACTCGGCCCACCTTCGAGGTGGCCGACATCCTTCGCGCGCAGGGCGATCGCTTCCTGGATCGCTATCGATCCAGCTTTGACTTTCAGCAACTCAAAGCGTTTCGTGCCATTCTGCGCTGTCGCACCGCTGCTCTGGGCGGTCATCGCGATGCCTGCCCGAACTGCGGTCATCAGGCCATCTCATACAACTCGTGCAGAAACCGGCACTGCCCCAAGTGTCAGACGCAAGCGCGCCAGCGCTGGCTGGCGGCCCGCGAACGCGAACTCCTGACCACCAGTTACTTCCATGTCGTGTTCACTGTGCCCCACGAACTCAATGTGCTGGCGTTGGAGAACCCGCGTCTGTTCTACGACTTGTTGTTCGCCGCCAGCGCGCAAACCTTGCTGGAGATCGCCATCGAGCGCAAACACCTGGGCGCAGAGATCGGCGTGATCAGCATCCTGCACACCTGGGGACAGAACCTGCTTCTGCACCCCCACATCCACTGCGCTATTCCTGCGGGCGGACTCTCCCCTGATCACCGTCAATGGATCCACCCACGCTATCCTTTCTTCTTACCCGTAAAGGTCCTCAGCCGCGTCTTTCGCGGCAAGTTCCTCTCCGGTCTGAAACGGCTGCACCGTCGCAACCAACTTTGCTGCGCCGGTCCGGCATCCGCTCTCGCTGATCCCCAGCAGTTCGCCAAACTCATCCGCCGCCTGCACCGCCACGACTGGGTCGTCTATGCCAAGCAAGCCTTCGGTGGTCCCCTGCAGGTGTTGCGCTATCTCGGCCGTTACACCCATCGCGTGGCGATTTCCAATCATCGCTTGTTGGCCTTCGACCAAGAGCGCGTCACCTTTCGCTGGAAGGACTATGCCCACGGTGGCAAGCAAGGCAAGATGACGCTGGGCGCCAACGAGTTCTTACGGCGCTTCTTTCTGCACGTGCTCCCCAGAGGCTTCGTGCGCATCCGTCACTTCGGGTTCCTCGCCAATCGCTGGCGCGCTTCTCGCCTGGCACTATCGCGACAGCTGCTGTCGAGTACCTCCTCCACGCTGGTCGAGGCTGGAACCCGCAAACCTCCGGCGGAGAGTTCTTCTGTCTGGCATTGCCCACGCTGTGGCGCGGCCATGATCGTGGTTCAGAGATTTACCGCTGCGGAACTATCCTCATGCGCTTACTTCGATTCTTCGTAGCGTGTCCACCACCGGCGGCCCTGGGATGTGCTCCCGCACCCCAGCGCACTCGTGTGCCCGCCGCATCGCCACCGTCTCTCCGGCCACTCTCCGCGTGCGCTCTGGCTCATCTTCCACACCATTCCGACAATCCTGACGGCGTTCCCACCGCGCTGCGCTGCTCTCCCCAAGCTCCGTTCAGATCCATGCTGTCGTTCAAATCCCATAGCGCACCGCGTCCGCCGCAAACGCCAGCGGCTTCCTCCTAGTCTCCTTATCGAAAACGCCTCGGTTCGAGACCCTGCTCCACCCCAACTGTCTGCCCCGAGGCGTTTCCGATCAAGGCTAGCGACGACTCGGAACTGCTCGTGAACTCCGTCCGATCTGCCCGAAGTTTTGCGGCTCATTGCACCTGTTTTTGAACCCACGATTTCAACCCACGATTCGCATGTCCCTCACGTCTTCTCAAGGACTTCGGCGGCCACCTGGAGTCACTTAAGTTGTTACAACTACAGGTTAACGTAGCACTGAAAAGGCTGGCGTCGGCGGTTCAACTCCCTCCCTAGCCACCATATGCTTGTTTTCGATGAGATACGTAGCCCGCCTTGTGAGATGCACCAAACTCAAACATTTGTTCATCCCACGAGTCTTCTGCTCCCACGCGCCTACTGCGAACCTCGTCCTTTGAAATCAATGGGCATCACAATCCTCTCGAAGATTCGAATCGCTAGTCGGCCAACTGAAGGTTCGCGACACGGTTCTGACGAGAGTTCCAAACGGCCGTCCTGATTTGCCCGAAATCTGAAACACCCCTATGTTCTCGATTGCAGCGCGGAAATCGAACTCAAGCGCGATTCCAGCGATCGCAGAAGAGGAGCATATGAGATTGCCAGATTGGAGAAACACCCACCTTCGCCTCGCTCTCGTCTATGTCCTGGCGATTTGTTCATTCCAGTTGTATCCGTTGGTGTCTCACGCCCAGAACCTGGGGACGCAGCCCGCCACAGGGCAAGCAGTTCAAGGTCAAACCGCGGCCCAACCCGAAGGAACGGTTCTCAATCTCGTGAACTGGGTCGGCAATGTGATTTCTCCCGTCGGAGCGGCGCTGGCGGTGGTCATGGCAGTCATCTCCTATTCCCAAGGACGCGGTGTCGCGCGATGGGCGGTAACAGCGGCCGGACTGCTGGTGATCTCCGGCCTCACTCGCCTGATCGAGTTCTGGATTCAGAACGGTACGGCGGGCGTGCAGTAGGAACGCTCACCACGGAGCATTCAGGCAATGACGCTGCCTCAAATCATCGTCGATCTGTTGACGCTGCTATTCGACATGGCAGTTCCGGCCGCCATCTGCACGATGGTGCTGGCTGGAATTGCATTGCGGCAGGAAGGCGGCGTGAACTTCCAGGCGGGCGGAAGGTTCCAGAGATGGGCCCTGTGGTCGGTAATTCTCTTGACGCTTCCGCAGTTGCTCTCCTGGTTTGCGGCGCAGGGTATCGCCATGCCTGCGCAAGGCGGAGGCATCAGCAGTTCGTGGGTCGCGAGCTTGCAAACGAGCTTCAGCGGTTTTGTTTCGAACGTCGTGGTAGCCCGGTTGACCCCCGTGCTCGCCGCTTTTTGCGTGCTAAAAGCGGCGCTCGATGCGGCTGAGGGGTACAGCCCGCTGGGGTCCATCGTCTCCGCCATTTTTCTGCTGTCTGCGTCCGGCACAGTCCAGCTTTTCCAGAGTTGGAACAGCGGGTCACAGTTCGCAACCACGGACATGCTGACCGCAGCCTGGAACTTTCTCGCTGGGACGATCCTGCCGGAAGCAGCAGGATTGGCGATTGTGGGAGCGATCTTTAATTACGCGCGCCATCGACCATTCATGCCGCTGGTCGGATCGGGTCTTGCGTTCTTGAGCGTTTCGGCCATTTGGAAGCTGGTCCAGGCCATGGCCGGCTGATGAGGATTGGAGGTGATCCTGTGAATCTTTCAAACGGTTTGCTCAACCTGACGAACTGGCTGGGCAACGTCATCATGCCGACCATGGCCGGGTTGTTCGCCGCCGCCGCGATTTACCGCTTTAGCAAGGCGCAGCCGTACCAACACCTTGGTTACGCAGCACTGGCCTCTCTGATGTGCTCTGGGTTGTTGCGCGCGATGGAGTCTTTTAGCAACCAGGCAGCTTGGAACAACCCAGACCGCTACTGGATCTCCCTCCTCACACTTGTGAACTGGGTCGGAAACGTTCTCCTGCCACTGTACGGGGCGGGCCAGGTAGTGCTTGCGGTCGTGCACTTCGCAGGGTTGCTGGAACGGATGACGATTGGCGAAGCATGGGTAAGAAACCTGGTTGCCGCAATGTGCTGTTTTGGTTTGTCGGGGCTGTTGCGCTTGGGAGAATTCTGGATTCAACACGGAACGGCCGGAGTGCGCTAGGGAGGAGCTACGAGATGCCATTGCAGGTGACACCCGTGAATCGCAATTTACAGACGCGAGTGACATTCATGCTTCTGGAATTGGAGGACTTGTTCATCGTCCTTGGCGCGGCAGCCATCATGAACGTGGTTGGTCATTTCGTGGGAGGTGAGATCGCTGGAATGCCTACGAATCTCGTGCTGCAGTACGGTGTGCCCCTTCTGATGGTGCCGGTGCTGATGGCGTTCAAGTATGGCAAGCCCCGAGGCTACGTTCGCGATCTTGCCTTCTGGTACATGAAACCGCACGCCTACTGCGCCGTAGCACGCGACCGCGAAATCCGGTCTGCGTATTTGAGGGAGGAATAGCAGTGCCGCTAACGCTTGAACAACACGAGCGAAAACTCCACGATCCGGCATTGTGCGAGCAACTGCCGGTCCGCGACTACCTGGACAACATTGTGGTCCGCACCAATGGCGCCTTCGTCGCGGGCTACGAGTTGAAGGGTCTGGCATCGTATTTCGCAAGCGACGAGGGGCGTGACCGGGGCAAGTTGATGCTGGAGGCGCTCCTGCGCTCTCTGCCGGAACAGAGCATGAGAGTGCAGTTCCGCTATGAAGTAGTGGAGGATCTGGGAGACCTGCTTGAGCAGTATGGCGAAGCCCAACAATCAGAACGGGCAGAGGCAATTGCACTCGATGATCTGCGCGTCGAACGATGGCGGATGAAAGAGGCGAACGGCCACTACATGCGGCCTCTTCTACATGTGTACTTCATCTGGGATCCGGTCGTTCATCGCCGTATTGCGGGTAAACCGCTCAAACCGACGGGCAATATTTTCAGTGTATCGGCCCGGAAATGCATTGAGCGCAGTCATCAGGAGCATCAGCAACTGCTGGCAGAATTCGAGAGTCTGTTGCGTGGCCTCGAAACGACGCTCGAAGCAGCAGAACTCGGCGCACGCCGGCTGACCGATGATGATTTATTTCGTGAGGCAAAGCGAGCTCTCAATCCTTTGTCTCCGGATCATCGGTCATACAGGCGGGGTGAGGAGCAACTGGAATACAGGAGCGCCCGCGAGCAGATCGTCGACACAAGCATCGCCGATGAGACGGACTCCTATTTGAATGTTGGTGGAATCCTCTATTCCTTTGTAAGTCTGAAAGAACTCCCGGACGCGACTTTCCCCGGAATCCTGAGAGAGTTGGTCGGTCTCGATTTCCCACTCATTGTCACGGCGCAGATCACCATTCCCGATCAGGCGAAAGTGCTCAAGGGCTATAAAAGCCGATTGCGCAAGATGCAGGCTGTGCAACGGGACTCGAACGGCGGATTTCGGACCAACGTGGAAGCGCAAGTTGCGGAGTCCCAACTGGTCAGGGTGCAACAGGACATCATCTCGAGTTCGGTCAAGACGGCCAAACTGAGCCTGGTCATCGGAACGCGGACCTCACGCCCGGCAATCACGACTGCGGAGCTGGAGCAATCCGAGCGAATCATCGACAACCGGCGCCAACAACTTCTATACGCGATTTCCCGCATGAACGGCGCGAAAGCGGTAGCTGAGTCGTTGGCGAAGAAGCGCTTGTATTTCAGTTCACTTCCGGCCATGGCGGAGCCCGACAAGCGAGACCAGGACTTGCTCACCTCGAATGCGGCGGATCTGGTGCCGGTAGAGACACCTTGGCGCGGCACACCCCGGTCGCCACTGTTCCTGCTTGAAACTGCCTACCGTCAGCTCATTCCTTTCTCGCCCTTCGATCCCGGCTTGAGCGACGCGAACATGCTGGTGATGGCCAAGACAGGCGGCGGAAAGACCGTCATGGTGCAGCAGTTCCTTCTGATGGCCGCGAGGAGCAACCCGCTGATTTCGATTCTCGAGCGTGGCGATTCGTATCGTCCACTGGTTGAGTTGATGGGTGGGCGAATGATCACCATGTCGCTCGATAGCGAACAAACGATTAACCCGTGGGATTTGCCAGCAGGAGAAAGAGAACCGAGCAAGGATCAGGTCGCGTTTCTGAAAAATCTGACGCGCCATATGCTCGGTGAGGGCGAAGCCGAAGACACGCAACTGCTTGAGAACCTCATCACCGAGGCCATTCTTCGAACTTATAAGAGGGCGGCAATCCGGCCCTCGACTCCCATTCCAACATTCTCCGACCTTCGCGACGAACTGTCCCAATGGCGTGACGAGGAAAAGAATCAGCGCGTGATGGACGAAGCCCACCTGGCGGCGATCAAACTGCGCAGCTGGACCGGCGAAAAGGGAGTGTATTCAAAGCTGTTCGACCGGCCCACAACGATCTCACTCGACAATCCGTGGTTGTTCTTTAACGTGGAGCAATTGAGCGATGACCGCCGGCTGGAAACGGCAATGAGCCTGCTCATTGCTCATTCCACCGCGCAGCGGG
>CAWAUN010000007.1:0-82840 GCA_963785265.1 uncultured Acidobacteriaceae bacterium
GAACACAACGATGCCGTCGGCTCTGGCACCGGGCGCGAGTCTACGCGAGGTGATCCAGTAGTCTTTGATCGCAACCGGCTCGGCCTTGATCGCCTTTCGATGCTTGTCTTTCGATGTCCCCGCAAGCTGTACTTGCGGCGGCAGTAATTCAATAGTCCGTGCAGAAGAATTCAGAACGGCGAACGGCACGGCCATCTGTTGCTCTTTCTCTATCGCCTGTCCCACCGCAACCTGCAGTTGCTTGCCTTCCCAATGTGGATTCTCAATCCGTTCCGCCCTGAGCAAATCCTGCTCTTGGCTGCCAGGCTTCTCTGGGGCAGTGCTGGTCGGCTGATTTTCTGTAGCAACATTTCTTGTTTCGCCAACCACAAATATGGGATGAGTCGACGCAATCAGAAAGCTACGCGGGCGCTCACAGTTGAGGACATAGTCCACGGGCTCACTACGGTCTGACTTGCCTTGGCTGACCAGGCTCAGCGAGATCTCATGGCCTCCTCTGGTGGTAATCAGGGCGTTGGTTTGCGCAGGTTTTACGCTGGTTGCTTTGAAAAACACCAACTGGGGCTCAGCTTCGGAGTGGTCGGCCTTAAAAGCCCCCGGATCGCCCAGTACGACCGAGCTCACGTCCTCCAGGACCCGCACCGAACTGACGTATCCTGGCCGCAAGTGCAAGACCACAACTTGTTCTGGGTCAATACTCAAGTTCACGATTCGCGCCTGCGGCAACTCCGTTTGCGCCGAGGCCATGTGGAAAGGCAGGAAACAGATCGTTATCAGATGCACCAAACTCAAACATTTGTTCATCTCACATCTCTTTTCGAACTGGTGTTCGTAGTTCTTGGTTTAATTCCGGTTTCGCCAAGGTAAGTCGTTCTGATTCCTGCCACGTAGGCAATTACGTCGGGATTTCGATAGGCGAGGTCTCGTCTGCCGATTACGTCTTCGCCAGCGTAGTAAGCGGCAGACACTAGCCTGAGATCATTGTGAAACTGTTGCATCAGCCATGCGAGGTAGCGCACGGCCCCGGAAACGTTCTGATCGACACTGCACCGATCTCTTACCCCGAGTCGCTGAGCGGTCAGGGGCATTAACTGCATTAGTCCTGCAGCGCCTTTGGGAGAGACCGCGCATGCTTGCCAGTGCGACTCGCGTTCGACAATGGCGCGTACCAGCGCGACGGGCACCCGATAATGTTGGGCGTAGGCTACGACGTAGTATTCGGCTTCGAGCCGTGCCTGTGGTTTGGGGGATTGCGCCCAGCAGATCGAGATTGCAGAAAGCGCTTGGGCCAAAATGAGTACCAGCCTCATGCCGCTTTACCTCGCAGAGCCTCGGCGCTGTACTGCTGCGCGTCATAGATCAAACTGGCAAACCCATCCCGCAAGAGCAGCTTGCGTCGATCGGCCTCGGTTTTAGCCAGCAAGGGCAGGAGAATGTCTCTCATTTCCGCCGTAATTTGTTCAGTTCCCAGAACTTTGAGTGCCTGTGCGAGATCGAGAATCTCTGAGACAGAGGGTGGTTTCTCCATGCTCCATCCGCGTAGCGCCTTGGCAAGCCCTGCCATTCCCGCGTGGAATTCGCGGCTGGAATCCGGCGTTCTCAGCGCAACAATCTCTGCTTCTCGCTCCGCGGTGGGGTGTTCAACACGAAGATAGAAGCTGCGCCGGCGCAGGGGATCGCCGATGCGCCTCTCTTCATTCGATGTCAACACAACGAACGGAATGCTCTTGGCTTTGATGGTGCCCAGCTTCGGAATGCTCAACTGCCACACGCTCAGCAATTCCAGCAACAAGGCCTCAAATGCGTGGTCCACCTTGTCCAGTTCGTCGATCAGCAGGACACAAGGCCTTTCACACTGCAACGCGCGCAGAAGCGGCCCGGCACCGAAGAACTGCTGGCTGTGCAACTCCGTCCGCAGGGATTCCCAATCCACGCTGACAGACTTGGCTTTCAGTTCAACGCAAAGCCTTTGAAGGGGTTCATCGAACTTGCCGATGGCCTTCTCTTCGTTGATTCCCTCATAGCACTGCAGGCGTTCGACGGTGGTGTCCGCTGCGTCCGCAACTGCATATGCCAACTGAGTCTTTCCGCTGCCGGCGGGGCCTTCCAGCAGCAACGGCTTCTGCAGTCTCGCCGCCAGGTACACCGTCGTCGTGGCTACCGAATCCGCAATGTAGCCGCTTGCGCGAAGGCCTCCTTCGAGTTCTTGAAGAGACGAAAACACTCGCTCCTCCTCCGCCTAGGACCATGCCAATTCCGGTCCTGAGCATGAAGAAGCTAAGCCCAAATGAAATTTCGGTCAAATCGCGTCGATTTTCGTGGAGTTTTGACCGAAATCGACACTCGGTGTAGAACCGAGTCTCCGCAGCGGTTAGGAGTTGACTATGGCGAACTCGGCTTATCGGTTCAGTCTGGCAAGCGACAGCGTCGCTGGAATGGCAAAGATACTGCAAACCCTGGAATCCAAGGAGCACGCCTTAAAGGCTGGAGAGTTGGCCAAATTGCTAGGCGTAACCCGGCAACACATTTACAAAATGGCAGCCGCCAGCGTCATTCCTTCCTTTCGCATAGGCGCGGCGGTGCGATTTGACCCGAAGCAGGTTGCGGAATGGCTCACGCGGAGGATGCCGCAGACGGTTACCCCCTCTAGCCTAAGCAGGCTTGCTGTTTGACCATCTTTGCAAGCTGATAGCTCCTGTCGTCGAACGTGTTCAGTCAGGTCCCCTTCGGTGCGATCTTCTTCTGGTCAGTCACGGCCTTCCAAGCGAGACAACAGAGAGTTCCCAAGTTCTAACGCCGATTGCGTTTCCTCGGCTTTGATATTCTGACCGTGGACTGCTGAATTCAGGACAGCCGATACGGATCGCAAATCTGCGACCACTTCTGTCGATAATGCATTCGCCCTCGTGAGTGCTCGCGTCAAGGCCGCAATGCCGACCAATTTCGTCGACAAGCCCCGTTTCTCGGCGATAGTCTGCAACGCCCGCTCCAGCCGAATCCGCATGGTCACCAGATTGAACCGGGGCAACTCGCCTGCAAGATCGTGGCTCGTGGGCAATTCGGACTGCAAGCGTTTTGGAAGCGATTCGGTCAATCGGTAATGTGCCACTCCCATCGGCTTGCCCGTGTCCCGGAGTGCATACTCAACCACAATTCTGTTCTTTTCCTTGCAGAGAATCAGGCCGATGCTGGGAGTGTCATCGACATGGCGCAAGAGGTCATCCACAGCCGACAGATAGAAATTCATTTTGCCGGCGAATTCGGGCCTGAACTCTTCAATCTTGAGATCGATCACGACATAGCATCGAAGGCGCAGATGATAAAAGAGCAGATCGAGAAGATAGTCTTGCCCGCCGATTTCCAGATGGTACTGGTTTCCGACGAATGCAAATCCCTTGCCGAGTTCCAAAATTAAGTCGCGCAGATGGTCGATCAGACCTCGTTCCAAATCACGCTCCAGCATCTCTGCTCCGAGCGTTAGGAAATCGAAGTTGTAGGGGTCTTTGAGGAGTTCCTGGGCCAGTTCTGACTGGGGAGCCGGGAGCGTTCGCTGAAAGTTCGTGACTGCCCGGCCCTGCCTGCGGTGAAGGTCACCCTCAATTTGGTGGACAAGGACGTTCCGCGTCCAGCCGCTCTCGACAGCCTGCCGGATATACCACTCCCGTTTCGCCGGCGCCTTCACCATTTCAAGAATCCGCACATTGTGTCCCCAGGGCAATTGTGCAACGACCTGTTGCACAAATTGCTGGTCGGGGTAGGCTTCAGCGAAAGCCCGCATATATTTGAGGTTTCGCGCGCCAAACCCAGTCATCCCCGGAAAAGCTTGGAGCAGGTCATCAGCCAGTCTGTCGACGACCTTTGCTCCCCACCCTTCCGATTGCTGGCGAGTGAGAATGTCTCTGCCGATGCCCCAATAGAGCAATACGAGTTCCCGGTTGACGGACAAAGCGGCGCGGACCTGCGCGCTGCGGATTCGCTCCTTCAGTTCCTGCAAGAACGCGTCATACCGATCCGGCAGCTCAGGATGTTTTCGCTTCATGATAGAAAACCAGCATAGCCTAAGAGTCAGATTCAATTGCACCCGATCAGGCAACATACCCCGCCAGGGCTCCTGCGTTCACTTTTGCCAAAGCGTCTTTAGATTGCACCCCCTTCAGATAAACCATGGTCGATTTGATGTCGCGATGGCCCATCCACGTCTGAAGGGTGCGGATGTCCACACCGTGGCGCAGGTGCTCGGTGGCAAATGTGTGGCGGAACTTGTGCAGGAAGAAGTGCTGGCAGTACGGCCCTTCAGCGCACTTGTTGCCGTGCTTCGTAACGCATTGTCCACAATTCAATTTCGCCCGGTCGGCGACCCGCTTTACGATCGTGTCATTCTCGCTGTTGGGATTCCCGCGTTTGTTGGGAAACAGCAACTGCGCTGGCAGGGCCTTCCGGGTCTCTCTCAATCGCTGCAACTGGTCGATGAGAGCTGAGGGCAGCGGCACGACTCTCTCCTCCCAATTCTTCGGCCGAAAGTCCCACAGAGCCTTGGCGGTCACCCGGACCTGACTGTGGCGGAAGTCGAGATCGCGCCAGCAAACATGTTGCGCCTCCTGATCGCGAAATCCGGATCCCAGCATGAATTTCAGAAAGATGGACTCATCGCCGGTGGCGTGCTTGAACATCGATTGAATTTCTTCGGGCTCATAGATCGGCCGGATGGTTTCAACATATTTCGGCCAGTCGCTCGATGCGATCAGGCCGCTTTTCCCGTGCCGTTTGAAAAGCTGCAGCACGACGACCAGTTTGTCGTAAACGGTGCGGTGGCCCAGTCCAAGTTCGTAGCACCGTGTCATAAAGGCCAGGATGTCCTCACGCGCCACCTGGTCCACGGAGTTCTTTTCATAGGACGGGACGAGCAGTTCCTTCAAGGTGTAGCGGTAGCTGATGTAGGTCCGGTGGCTGCGCTGGGCCTGGACCATCGCGAGGTACTGGTCAACTGCTGCTGCCAACGTAACGCTGTTTGTCTTGATTGTGGTCGGTTGTGCCGGGCGCGACATCACCCCGGCCTTGAGAGCCTCTACTTCGATGGCCTTGAGCCGGGCCGCTTCGGCCACGGTCGCGAAGTCACGGACGGCCTTGCGGTGACGCTTGCCGTGCTCATACCACTCGAGGTAATAGCTGCCCTCGCAGTGGTGTTCGTCGTGGCCCACAATCAGGACGTGGTTGCGCACGATCCTGCCGTTGCGCTCGACGACGTTCGCGAAGCGCCATGCGTCTCCCGCTTTGACGTACTTGAGGATCTTGACCCGATGCGTGTAACGCTTTGCCTTTCCTGGCATATTCCATCTCCCTCTCGAGGGAATGGAAGGTAGACCGGATCGCGAATTCGGGCAAACGCGGAAACAGGATGGACGGAGTGGAAGGAGTTGACGGCGTTGGCGGAGATTCGACCGACAGGAAGAACGACAGGAAGCGGGTTAAAGCGATGAAAACAAACAAAACCGAGGAGAAGGCAGCGTTCTAACCAACTGAACTACGTCCCCACTCGCTTTTCATACGGTTAGGGCCAAACCCGCATGTTTACTGTCTATTCTTGCTGTCAACCGTTTCGCCTGCTTCAATCCGTTCCACCGAATATAACCAGTTTTCGGTCCGAAATGGACAGTAAATGGACAGTATGAAAACGCCAAAAACCGTCCGCAGGCTATCGCAACGTCGAGCATCTGTCCATGCTCTGTGCTGAATTGTAGCAGACCGAATTCAGATCAGTACAGACTGGCAGAAAAGCAAGGTTCCGTCATCATTATCGGCGGAACGGGTCCTTGATAGACTCCATCGCTTTATAATTGTGGAATAAAGATGCACGGTGAAGGAGTTCACCGCAAACCGCTGTTCCAATTCTTGATCGGGACAGATGATGACTCCTGACAGGGAAACCTGTTGCAGGGCCATGTCTGTCGCGGATTCCCTGTTGATATTTTGATGTGGTCGGCCTCGCAACCCCGAGCGGTAGTCTCGTGTAACGGCCGGAGCAGAACGGAGTCTGAAATCATGGACTTGAAAACATACGAGCAAATCAAATTCGAACTAGCGGAAGTGATCCGTTCCGGCGCAGTTCATCGCTTCCGAACGGGAGCAAGATCCGTCAAGGCTGAAATCTGCTCTGCCTTGTTTACCCACTGCAAGCGGGAAGAGGATAGGACCATGAAGAGCGGGAAATTCGATGAGGAACTCGCCAGAATGAGCGAAATCGCCGAGCACATTGTCCCGAATTCGATGTTGCTCTTCAATGAATCCTTCGCAGCGACGAACGAGCGAGAAGGTTCAGAAATTGCCACACAGATCGTTCGCGCTCTACTGGAAAAGGGAATGAAAGTCTTCTACATAACTCACTTGTACGAATTTGCGCGGGGCTTCTTCAACAACAAGGACAAAGGTGTTTTCCTGCGTGCCGAACGAGAAGCGGATGGAACGCGAACTTTCAAGCTGGCAGAAGGTGAGCCCCTCCAGACAAGTTACGGCCAAGACTTGTACAACAAGGTATTTGGAGTTGAGGATCAGACGATTGCTGCCGGACCAATGGTCAGCAGTTGAATCGGAATGGGAATCACACCGGCGCTGCATTAAGCTGTATGGAGTCGCGGAGCGCGGTCACTTCCTGTTCTAACCCATCCAATCGATTCAATTCCGCCTGGACCGCAGGCTCGCCATCTTCCTTTAATTTTCGGGCGCGGACCAAGGCCTGTTCTGCAATCCTACTCACCTCATGAAGTAGCTTGCGAATCTCGGTTTCTAGCTTCGCTCGACTGTCCTGAACCCGGTTGAGAACATCGCTCTGCACACGGGTGCTGTTGAATTCAAGCAGCCTACTGAGAAAACTTCTCGCTTCATTCTTGATTACCCATCGGGCGCCAACTAGGCCAAGAACCAGGTCGGCCAGCCAGCGCACTGGTGAGGCGGGCTGTGCGACGTCAATGAACTCCAAGAAAGTGAATTCCGAGCGAACGCGAAATCCGCTTTCCGGATCGAGAGCATGCGGCATTCGCGCCAGTTCGGGAATGCCGGCGTTCGCGAGTTTCTTCAGAAACTCGTTTGCCATCTCCACGAAGCGCAACGCAATACACCGATATTCTCTTTCTCCTTCTTCGTGCTCGGGTTTCAACCATGGCAAGACATGGCGTCGTGCGACTTCCTGTGCCTCACGGAAGGTGCGCCGGCGATACGATGGGCCTAGCCAGCCAGATATCGATTGCAGTGAAATGTCGAACTCCTTGTGCGCCTGCGGCATTACGCGTGCGAGGAACGCTTTGTGCCGGTCGACGAACATGTCCGAGAGGTGCTGTTGTTCCGCCATGAACAGATACCCGAGCTCCCTCATCGAACGTTCTGCATCGCCAATGGTCTGTTTCATTGTGGCGATCCGGGTTTCCGACTCTTCGATCGGCCGTTGAAGGGCCTCGCGCTCTTCCGAGATGATCACAAGAAGCTGCTCGCTGATCCGCTCTAGTCCACGTTCGCAGGCCGCCTGGATCAAACGACGGCCCGATCCTTCGATCAAATGGTTCAGCGAGGCGACCAGCTTCTCCCAGTCCCGACCCGTTCCGCGATGCTCAAGCTGTTCCGCCGCGCTGACCTCAAACAAAGGTCCAACAGAATGTTGCCGCAGTCGCTTTTCGAGCTGGCGGCGCGCGAAGGCCACCGCTTCAGTTCGTTCTGCGTCCGTTGTGCGATCCGCCTTGTTTACCGTGATGATGAGATCCTGAACGTGCTGCGCGACTGCCTCAACCAGTACAAGTTCTTCCCCCGCTAGCGGAGGATCCGCCCCGATCACGACCAGCGCCGCATCAATATGAGGAATGAAAGCCTGTGTCGCTGCCGTATTTCCGGTGAACACCGATCCTAACCCTGGTGTGTCGACGAAACACATGCCGGTCGCAAGCAGTGGGCTAGGCACAAAGATTTCCAATGCCGCTACATGCTTCGCGTTCTCCGGGTTCTTCTCTTCGGAAACATACTCATCGACGGTCTTGACCGGAATATCTGTCCAGCCGCCAGCGCCTTCAAAGCGCACGCGAGCAGCCGCGTGGCTTCCGTAGCGAACGATTGTCGGCACGGTGGTAACCGGCACAACTCCAGTCGGCAGTACGCTGTCACCCACCAGACCATTCAGGACAGAGGATTTGCCACGCTTGAACTGACCGATACAAGCAACGTAGAAGCGTCCCTCCGATACCCGTTCTGCCACGGACCGCGCATCGGCAGCGACCTGCTCGGCGTCAAACTGGTCAGCTAACTCCGCGAGCCGCATGAGTGCTGACTCTCCATGGGAATTCTGATGGGAGGCTTGCCGATCCTCGGGCGCGACGGATACCAACCGCGGAGAAGCAGGCTTCTCAAGCACCGAGTTTTCTTTCGAGTCTGTTGACATAGCTCATCTATTTCACGCTCTTGTTCTGTTCTCTACTTGGCTACGGAGCAGGAGAGCGCACACCCTCCTGGTGCACATAGCGGATGACTTCCACCTCTGACATCGCAATCAGT
Organism: uncultured Acidobacteriaceae bacterium; assembly: GCA_963785265.1. Classification (GTDB taxonomy): domain Bacteria; phylum Acidobacteriota; class Terriglobia; order Terriglobales; family Acidobacteriaceae; genus Acidiflorens. Next base: position 8,530 of record CAWAUN010000007.1, read on the forward strand.
CCTTCGTCCACCATCTCGTCCAGCGCGGGGATGAGTCTCCTAATCTTTTCCTCTGTGTCAACCACGGAGACCATGATTGGTCGGTCTGAGGAGCGAAGCAGGTGTCGTTTGTGGATAAGCGTGCTCGCACCATAGCCTTCGATACCGCGAAATACGGTTGCACCAGCGATGTCGAGTTCCCGGCACTTCATGACAATCGCTTCATAGAGCGGCTTGTTCTGCCACTTGTCATCTTCTCCGAAATGGATGCGCAGCATCTTGGCTTTGCCTTCCAGTTTCATATTTGCATCTCCTGCCGCCGATCGGCCTTCTCGTAGTTGTGCGTGTACTTAATTACGTCCACGTTTGAAAGCACGACCAAACCTTGCTGTACCATCTGGTCGAGAATCGGCATGAACGCCTGCAGTTTCTCTTCCGTGTCAACGATTGACAGAAGGATGGGCCGGTCGTGCGAGAGGCTCAGCTTGGCATCCTTGTGGATGCGCCGGTTCGCGCCGTAGCCGAGAATTCCGCGATAAACCGTCACGCCAGCAATGTCGTGCGCTCGCAGGCCGTTGACGATGGCTTCATGAAGAGGCTTGCCATTCCATTTATCGTTTTCCCCAATGTAGATGCGCATCATTTTCGCCTTGCCTTCCCGCTTCAACGGAAGACATTCAGGCGCACTTCGTTTTTGCTTCTTCTCGGCGGGCTTGACGATTGTCGTGTCGTGCATCTCAATCAGGCCGTCACCTACCATGGCTTGCAGTTTGGGTAGTAACTCTTCGACTTTCTGCGCAGTTTCGATGAACTCGATCTTGACAGGCAGATGCACCGCCAGGTCGACGAGACTGGTCGTTTGCATGTGATGATCTGCACCAAATCCAGCAATTCCACGCGTCACGGTCGCGCCCGATACGCCATGGAAAAAGAGAAAATCCAGAATAGCTGCATAGGCAGCACTCCCGTGGTAGTGCTGGTCCTCAGCTACGTAGATGCCGACTTTCTTGCCCGGTCCTGCTGTGAGCATATTGTCCTCTCGACGTTAAAGTCCTCTTTGACCTACCAAAAACTCAGCGGCACGACCCAAAAGTCCTCCGCCCTCATGAATTCCGTGTTTTAGCTGTTCCAGGAAAGTTTCAAGCTCCTGCTCCAATTCTGCTCGATTTCGCTCAACGATTTCGTCAACCAGCGGTCGCAAACGCAATGGAACAAATTCCTTCAGTTTCCGGCTGTGCTCCAGACAAAGAGTGCCCTGACTCTTCATCCACTGCGCGAACATAGTCCCTTGCAGCTTCTGCGCTAGCTCACGCAAGCGAGTGACTTCCTCTTCCAGGGCACGATGACACAAGGTACATTCCGAGCTGTTCACTTTCCCCGCCAGAGGCGGCTTCAACATCTCCAAGAAAACATTCGTGACACTTTCCCCGGGCGTGGAGCGCGAAATCTTCGCTCGGGATCGAGCGAGCGCCCACCCGTGGAAATTACACACGCGCAGGTCTGATTGAGGGCGAGCTGTTTCCGCCAGTGTCCACTGAAAGTCTTTCAGGATCGCGCAAATTGGACATGCGCCCTTAGTGAGTGCCTGGTTTACGTTAGCCCCCGGTGCTGAAGCTTCCGCTTTCATGGAATCGCCCTCCCTGCCATAACGCCACCCCAAACTGCAACAAACCCAACGATCACGCTCAATGCCACATAAAGAAAGCCCAGGCCGATCTGCCCATCCTGGATCGTGCGCAAGGTCTCATATTCGAAGCTGGAGAAGGTCGTGTACCCTCCGATGAAACCAATCGGGATCAAGTATCGCCAGTTCGGGCTCCATTGAGTCCTTGCCGTCAACAAAGCAAAGACCAGCCCGATCAGGAACGATCCAGTGATGTTGATGACGAGCGTCCCGTAGGGAAACCGGGTCCCCATTCTGCCGCCGATATAGCTGCCCAGCCAGAAACGCAAAATCGAACCTAGACAACCTCCCACACCCACAAGCACGTATTTCAGCAAGTCGTCTCGTTCCTTTCCTTTTCACAACGCGCTATCACCAGACTCACCGCCCGCTCAGGAAGCCGCAGTCGGCTCAGATCGGACGCCTTCCAATCCTTCCAGGTCACGACGAATGGTGCTTTCTTGTTCAGCCGGCGACACATGATCGCCGACCAACCTCTCTACCTGTGCGCGATAGCTGTTGGCATACGCGTCAAATTTGCGTTGAATCTGACCCAACGTTCTCTCCGACCAGTCATACAGCAATTCGCGGTAGGCGGATAAGGATTTTGTGAGTTGCCCCCCGACGATATCCGCGAGGCGCTTGGTCACGATCGATCTCGAAATGTTTCCTCCGAGCAGGCCGAACAGGAAAGGCCGCTTTAAGTGGATATTGAGCGCGCCTGGGTCAAACTGGCTAAGATCAAAGGCTGGCATTTCTCGCACCACGCCGGCGAACTCCTGTTCCCCAGGCACGTCTTCGACCTCAAGCACCTTGGCGGTGGCTCGGAGCGTTTCATGGAGTTTGTGCGCCATTGCATCCAGGCGCCGTCGAAGAGATTCGGTTTGTTCCTGAACCGTCCATGTCACGGCGTTGCGCACGACACCTTCAACTGCCTCGTCCCCGGCGCTTTGCTTGGACCATGCCTCGACCAGAGTAGCCGCAGCAAAGCGCAATGTCCGCGTACTGGAATACTCCAGGTCGTTCGCCACGCCTCGCGCTATCTTCTTCATCTCCTCAAGGCGCCCACTGGCCTGGCGCAATTCCGCTTCGACCACACGGAGTTGTTCAACCTTCTTCGGCGAGATCTGGTCCTTGTCCTTGCGGCGCAAGCGAGTGCGCAAGGCCATCTCTACCGATTGGCGGAGCGCTCCCAGTTTGCGCCGGATGGAGCGCAGCTTCAGTTCCTGACGCTGACTGTACAAGGGAGAGATGTCTTCTTCGAACCACTGAGCCACGAGGTCTTTGCTTCCGGCCATCACGCTCACGGCGCGCACCGCCAAGTCCAGGTTCAACTCTTCTTTAATATGATCCTTCACATATCCGATAACCCGCGAGCGATCTTCGAGCGTCAAGAGGTCCGCCTTGCTCGACAAGACCATGGCCGGAATCGCCGCATCATAGAGAATCTGAATGGTTTGAAGATCGTCGGGGGTTAAAGTCGATCCGGCATCGATGAGAACGACGCCGAGATCACAGCGCGGCAAATAAGCGAGTGTTTCGGCGGCTCCACGAGTTGCCAAAGATCCCAATCCAGGAGTATCGACGAATGCGATCCCCTCGCGAAGGCGAGGCGACGGGAGCTGAACTACGATTCTGGTTACATGCTTCTCGTTCCCGCGATTGAGCTGCTCGGCCACAAACTCCGGCAAGTGCGCAATGTCAAATTGTTCGGGCGTCCGATTGGCAAACCAAACATGGACCGCCGGAGTCTCGCCGTATAGCAAGCGTGTTGGAACCGCCGTGATCGGAGTGACTCCCACCGGAAGCACATTGACCCCGAGCATCGCATTCAACAGAGATGACTTGCCCGAACTAACGCGTCCGAAAATGGCGATTTCGAAACTGTTGTCTTCGAGACGGTCCAGGATCATCGACAACGTGGACCGGAATTCGACCAGTCCGTGCTCGCTGATGACCGACTCCAGTTTCTTCAGAACCGGGATCTCGTCTCCAGTTTGTTCAAGCCTTTCCAGGCGTTCCTGCAGGTTTTCCCTGGATCCACGCATTAGATATTGATCGAGCTGTCTTACCAGACCCTGGAGTTCTCCAGCAATGCCACTCAGTTCAACCGCAGCCGCGGGAGGGACTTCCCCGTACCCGCGCATGTATTCGGGCTTTAGTTCCTCGGTGGCGATATCCACGAAAGTAAGATCAGCATGCAACGAACGTGAAACAGGGATATCTGCGGGCGCCCGCTCAATACCCTGACCATCGAGCACCCGCACCAACTGGGCTCTAATGCGGCCAATGTAGTCTTCGATCACACGACGCTGGGCTGGACTCAGATCTGGAGCATATTGCGGAAAAGCTACCTTAGACGTCGAGACATGGAGGGCGCTTTCCATATCCGCGAGCAGCTTGTCAATGTAGCGACAGGTCACGCTCAAGCGCCGCTCGTGATTCGAATTGAGCGAATTGGATCCGTTCGTCACCTGGCACCCCCCCCGTTCATGCGAAAGTCGATGTATAGCGGCGAAATCTTGATGTGTTCTTCAGAGCGGTACTTTGGACAAGACGCCATATCGATCAATGCAATAATCGCTCCTGGATTTCCCCCGCTGAATTCCAGAACTTTATCGACGAATTCGCTGATGTTTGTGCCTGACAGGCCAGAGTGCTTGATCCGCTCACGGGCAAATTGCTCAGCCTTTGAGTCGTCGAAATTGCGGATTTCACACTTCTGCGTACGGTCGCCGTAAATCGGCTGGAGAAAACCGGTGTCTTCCATATGGCTGGAGCTCGCCACCGCGCTCACCGGAGTCGAGCCCCACGCGATGACTTCCCGAACGGCCGAGGCAAACGAGTACGAGGGTCGCTTGAGGTGGTCAAGCACAATCGAGTACTCCCCCTCTCTCAGTGCGTCCATCACAATCCCTTTCAACGAAACTGCGGACTTTGTCGTTATCGCGTCCTCGTCGCGAAAGGCTTTGGTGGCACGCGGACTCTGCAATCGCAGCAGGCTACGGGCCAGACTGCGAAACATCACGTTGGTCGTCGCTGAGTCTTCGCAATAGAGAACAGACCGAAACCGGGGCAGAACATTATGGAGCAGAAGTGTTTTGCCAACCCCCGCCGGTCCGTAGATGAGAAACGGGCGCCTCTTCGCCAAAAACTGGTCAATTCGTTGGCGTTCCTCCTCACGATCGAAAATGAAATCCGGCATCATGGGTTCCGTTCGCGGTCGGGCTCGCGTTGCCCTTTTCGCCTCACGGCAAGCAGCAATCGTAGAACATCATCTTTCATCTGAATCGATGCGGGCGCGGCCTCCCGCCGCTCGATCTCTTCATTGATCGAAGGCAAGGCAATGTCCAGATGCTTTTCCAGCCATCCTTGAATCTCCCCTTGCAGTAGCCAATCTGATGCAGGCAAGACCTTGATCATCCGCTTAACCGCAAGCTCCTTATTTCCTCGATCCGCAACGGCCAAAGCAATCGCGCCCGCCCTTGCCGCAATCTCGGGGTCGCGGAGGCGAGGACCCACACGTTCTCCATCAACGTACCTCTATTTAATTTTCGCGGAGTCGTTGCCGGGACATGACTCCGCGACAAGGATTCATCCGCTTGTCAGGAGTCATCAGCTGCACCCGGCTTAAAAGAATGGGACAGCGGTTTCGGTGAACTCCTTCACCGTCGATAACCTCTTTAGTACAACAAAGAAAGCGCCCGAAGTCAACGGTCGCGTCGAACGATCTATCTCGTTACCAGCACCGGGCAGGGAGCATGAGCCAGAACATGTTCCGGACGTCCCCGGCCTGACCCAAAACTCTACGAATCTAGCCTTTCATCCGACGACAGCATTCCTGAAGCACTGCAGAGCGAAGCGATGCCGCATTCCCCAACGGACGCCGATCCACGATCGGTGTTAGCGCGTTCGAAATTGCAGGATCGGGGCATTCGTACCTCGTCGAAGTGCAGCGTGTGGTTAGACTCTCTTTATTCTTTACCAACGACGAGCCGGAGCAGCACCATCCACGTGGAGTATCTCTCCGCTAACATGACCCGCCCGTGCCAGGTAAAGCACGGCATCGACAATATCCTTTACAGTCGCCTTTTTCATAGCCGGCTGCAACGTCGAGGCGTTCGGATCATTCCGGTGCATCGGTGTATCCACTTCGCCGGGGGCTACGGCATTGAAGCGAATGCCATCTTTGGCATACTCGATGGCGAGATTCTGGGTTGCTGAATTCAACCCACCCTTGGTAATCATCGAAATCGAACCATTTACGCCCGCGATTGGCCGATCGGCAAGCGCCGCGGTGATGCTCACAACGCATCCCGATTTTTGTTTCAACATCTCCTTTACGGTGCGCTGAGTGATGTAGAAGAATCCGACCAGATTAGTGGAGACAAGGGCCTCGAAGTCTTCGGTAGTGAAGTCAATGAAAGGCTTGGTTAGGAAGATTCCAGCGTTATTCACCAAAACATCGATGGTTCCGAAGTTGCTGATTGCTGCTTCGACAGCATGGGCAGCCGTTTGTCGCTCGCCGATATCGCCATCGAGGAGAATCAGGCTGCTTGACCCGGTCAGCTTTCGATTGGCTTCACGAGAAGTCGCGACGACGTTATAACCCTCTCCCAGAAACCCTTCGACCAACCCCGCGCCGATACCCCCCGATGCTCCGGTTATGATGGCGGTTTTCTTGCCAGACATAAGTAACCTTTCGGTTTAAAGGTTCGAATCCAATACACCGCCGGGCACTGTCCCTCTCAAAAATTCACCCTGCTCGCCGCGCCGCAGAGCCCTGGCGTGAAGAACCGACGAATCCTTGGACCAGTACGGCGATTTCGTCTGCGGCGGTGTCCAAGGCGAAGTGGCCGCCATCGACAATGTGGACTTCGGTGTCGGGGACATCGCGGCGATAGGACTCTGGCTCGGAGGGGTCGAACGAAGACTCATACTTACCCCAGATCACCAACAGGCGCGGCTGCTTCTCGCGCATCCATGCTTGCCATTTCGGGTAGGAATCGACGTTGGTGCGGTAGTCGTAGAATAGGTCGCTTTGAATATCAGCCTGGCGGGGCTGATTTAGAAAATAAAATTCGTCGGTCCAGAGATCGGGGTTATGGCGTTCCACGTTGGGGTCGTTCCCCGCGTGGCGGGACTTCGTGGTTGCAAGCGAAAGGAGATTTGTGCGCAGCGCGCTTTCGTTGGCAGCGCGATCGGCCCAAAAGGCGCGCCGCGTTTTCCAGTTCTCGCCGAGACCGCTGTTGTGTGCTACCGCGTCCTGAACGATGAGAGCTTCGACTCGGTCCGGGTGAGCCAAGATCATGCGAAAGCCGACGGGGCCACCGTAATCCTGCATGTAGACGGTGAAGTGGGAGAGACCGAGCGCTTCGGTGAAGTGATTCATGATTTCCGCAATGTGATCGAAGGTGTACGCGAATTTTTTCGGGTCCGGCCAGTCGCTGTGACCGAAGCCCGGGTAATCGGGCGCGACAAGGTGATAGCGATCGGAAAGACGGGTGAAGAGAGGCTCGAACATTCGCGAAGAAGACGGCAAACCGTGCAGCAGGAGAATCGTCGGGGCGTCTTTCGGACCAGACTCCCGATAGAAAATTGACAGCCCATCGATCTGTACGGTGCGATAACAAATCAAATTCTTCATGGTTTGTTCCTCTCGTCGCATCTGGACTTGGGGCTCCTGGACTTGGGCGAACAATTGAATGATGCGAGCACAATAGAAACCATCAGCTTCATGCAGGAGAGACGCATGGATGAATCCAAACGGTAAGATGTGAAAATGTGCATTTGCTTCGCTCCGTTCATGTTTACGCCCGCCACCAGTTCTGAGATAGGGCCTTTTGCGGCGCTCTCACGTGAGGGTCTCATTTGTTTCTGCTCTAGTTTTCAGCATCAGGGTGCATAACGAGTAAAGACAAGGTCGCTCCCTTTGGCCTTCTCGTGGCAAGGGAAGCAGCTTTTCATGAACGTCGCATCACCAGGTTTGCCGCCCGCGAAATGACCGAACCCCCAGCCGCCCGTTGCGGCGTACTTGGCTGAGTCCTTTACCATAAATTGAATGTTCGTGGGGGCGCCGGGAACGAAAGATTGAGCCTGGCCAAAGACTTTGTTGTTCTCCTCGGACGGGACGTTGCGGTAATGCAAAGCAGCAATGATCGTGCCGTCCGGGAACGGAAGCTTCCCTGCGCGGAAGGCCTTGATCGCTACATCGTTGCCCAAGACCGCGCCTAAACTGTTCAGGTTGCCTGCTTCATGGGCCGAGGAGATCCACTGCCAGTCGCGATACCCGTGAGGGATGTCGGTGACGTAGGGGGCCGATTCCCCATCCGCGTGGCCGGATACGGGGCCAATGAGCGCGACAAGGCCTGCCGCTGTTGTAAATGCAACCAAGAAGAATGTGAAGCGTCTCATAATGGTTCCTCCATTCAATATGCTTCGCTAAATGAAATAGTACTTGCCTTAAAGCCGATGTCGACGCCTCTTCGTCGGCGTGGTCTCCTTCGGCGGTTTGGGCGTTGACAGGCGCGGTCATCGTCTGCAATCAGGCATCACACCAGAATCGCGGATGCTAAACAATTGGACGATAGTATTGCCGAAACCTTCGCATCAGTCGATTTCGCAAGCGCTCGATGATCCCGGACTAGAGTCTCCCGATTCGCCAATCGAGCCGAGGCTGCTATTGTGACTGCTCGCCACTCTTTACTCGTGGCTCTGTGCGGGCTATCCATTAGTTGTGACTCGTCGAGCCAGTCCTCTGTCGAAAGCCTGGCCTGCTCTGGACCGAACAATTCCGTCACCGCACGAATGAACGTCGATAACTCGCGCTCCGCCATGTTGATCTGGTCTTCGCAAGTCGAATTGCAAAACGATTCTTTCTTGTCCATGGGACCTTCCCCTAATTACGGTGCGTATTGGGTGAAGACAAAGTCGCGAGCTTTGACAGGCACGTGGCAGGGAAAGCAGGTTTTGAGCAGCGCCGCGTCCGCAGGTTTGCCGTCTTTGAATTGAGCAAAACCCCAGCCACCGGTCGCGGCATATTTTTTCGAGTCTTTGACCATAAACTGAACGTTCGTGGCGGGTCCGGCCACGAAAGATTGGGAACGGCCAAAAACTTTGTTGTTTTCCTCGGACGGGACATAACTCCAGGCCAGGCGTGCGATGATTGTGCCGTCCGGGAACGGCAGCTTCCCCTCGCGGTATGCCTTGATCGCTACATCGTTGCCGAGAAGGGCGCGAAGATCGTTGAGGTTGCCTTCTTCGTGGGCCACGGAGATCAGCTTCCAGTCGCGGTATCCGGGAGGAATTGTGATTCCGAAAACCGGATCAGCCTCTCCATCGGAGCGTCCAGAGGCGTGAGCCATGTAGACGACGACGCCAGTTAGCGCTACAACCGCAAGCAACAGGTAAGCAAATCCTTTCATACGATGCCCTCTTTTCAAAAATGCTTGCTTATCGATGCTTTTTCTGTGAGGACCGTCAATATTTTCATGTTTCATTCCCCTTGTGCTCTTGGACGTGCGCATCCCAATTGAATCGGTCGACGCGAGTCATGAGAACAGAAGCTTGGGAGATGAACAATTGGACGATAGTATCGTCGATACTTTGGTAGGGGTAGAGACGGTTCGCGCGACTCACGTGGGCTGAGGGGCCATGACGAGAACAGAACCTCGTCCGCAAGTGTTGCGAAACGCGATACGATCCTCATCTTGTTGATTTTCACTGGGTTGTCGTTCTAGAATCCCCTCACGGTGGGGCGTCATCAGTCAACTGTGCACAGTGAAGTCTGAGTTCAGGGCACACGCTTGGCCATGAAATGGGGTGACCTCAAATGTCACAAGTCACACCAATCGTCTTCGTCGTCGACGATGACGTCTCCGTGCGCGAATCGCTGGAATTGTTGATCCGTTGCGAAAGCTGGCAGCCGGAGACTTTCGCTTCTGCGCAAGAATTCCTTACCTGTCCACGAGTTATCGTGCCGAACTGCCTGGTACTGGATGTTTCTCTTCCTGGCCTCAACGGCCTCGAGTTGCAAAAACGCATCGCCGCGGAACGGACGGACATGCCGATCATCTTCATCACGGGCCACGGCGATGTGCCCATGACCGTCCAAGCCATGAAGGCGGGGGCTGTCGAGTTCTTGACCAAGCCGTTCAATAATGACGTGCTGTTGACCGCCATCCGGGCAGCCCTTGAACGTAGCCGAGTTGCTCTTAGCCTGGCGGCGGAGATGCGGGTGCTCCGGAACCGTTACGCCTCCCTTTCCCAGCGCGAACGACAGGTGATGGCGCTGGTGGTTTCAGGCCTGCTCAATAAACAGGTCGGTGGGGAGCTCGGTATCAGCGAAATCACGGTGAAGGCACACCGAGGCAAGGTGATGCAAAAGATGATGGCCGGCTCTCTTGCCGACCTCGTGAAAATGGCCACGAGGCTCCGCCTCGCACCCGCAGCGATCACGGCGGCGTAACGGCCATGTTCGCGGTCGTAATTATTGGGAAATCGGTGCAGTGATCTTCTTCATGGTGTCTCCTCCCATAGGGCTTGCCTGTAACGCAAGTTTCTATACCGGCGGGGCTCACCTCGTTCATCTCATCCGCCCGGTTTCAGGACGAGCTTGCCCACTACTCCGCAAACACTTGAGGACGGTGTCTGCGAATTCCGCGTCGTCACCATAGGAAGCTATGCCGCTGAAACCGACTTCTTCTTCCCATCGAGTGCTGGTAGAAGAAGTTTCAGAAGCGCTTCATCAGAGAACGGGTTCTGACCTGAGATCAACTCGCGATCCTGAAGGACATAGCTCGTCCATGGAGCGAGCACACTTACGTCACCGCCCGCCGTACGCAAGGCGAAGTCCGGGTAGAAGAGAACCTTACCACCAATCTCGAGCGGTTCCCGCTGCTGCTCTTCCGCTGTCGAAAAGATAGTCATCTTATATCCAGAATAGATCCAACCCTGCGCCTTTGCGTGCGCTCCAGCGGCATCGCCCGCACTCAGTGCGGCGACCACCTCCGTCGAATTCGGAAGAGCCGAGAGAAGTGAAATCGGGCCATGGCAGAGCACTGCCGTAGGCTTGGATGTTTTATGAAAGTGTCTCATCACGGTGCCAGCGTCGGGATCATCGAGAAGATCCATCATCGGGCCATGGCCGCCGGGGACGAAAACAGCGTCATATTGATCCAGGCCCGATGCGATGACATCCGAGATACGAGTTGGATTTTTGAGCCCAGTCAGGGTGTCGCGGAATTTTAGATAGTCCTGAAGCTTAGCCTCGTCCCCACCGAAGAACTGGGCTATCGCTGAATTGACATCCATTTGCGGCGTGTTGCCTTTGGGGTTGGCGAAAGTGATTTCGTAGCCCTCCTTCATCAGGGCGCGAACCGGAACCGTCAGCTCGTTGAGATAGTAGCCAGCGCCGGCATATACCTTGCCATCTTTCAAGGGCAAACCGTGACCGCTCGAGACTAGCACTAAGACTTTTCCTTTTGTTGTCATTTTGTTCTCCTCTTTGAAATCGAATTCTGTTCTCCTGAATATGAGCTAGCTCTTCCTCCAAGTGCGCAAGGACGGGCCACCGCGGTTGATGTGAGTTATGCCCCGGGAAATCCGAACATCAACCACGACTGATTGGCTACCCAATCCGGGTACAGCACCGTCATCTGATCGAACAGGTCCTGGTCGGACGTCGCGGTTTTCTGCACCCGATCGAAGTCCTCGAGGTAACGCTTGGTGTCCTAGATCGTCGAGGGAGAGTCGGGCGCGCCAGGCTTCTTGTGACCGGCGACAACCATCGTCGGGTTCAGCGCTGCTAACCGGTCCAGGTCCGCGATCCAATTCTTTCGGCTCTCGGGGGTGGTGTCGCCGACGTACATGCGGCATTGGTTGTACACAACGTCGCCAGCGACGATCAGGCCGATCGATGGAACGTATAGAGACGTCGAATCGAGACTATCGGTCCGGCCCTGCTCGATGATGCGCAATTCGTGGCCTTCGAGAGTGAACGTGTCGTGCTCATAGGGCTCTGGTGAAACCAGTTTAGTGGCCACCTGCCCGGGAAACATCCGGCGGGCTAACCGCTCCACCGTGGGAGTGAAAGACATCTGCATGGCTTTCACTGTCTTCGGCGTTGCGATCGCCCGGGCGCCCGGGAAACGGTCGAGCAGAACGCTTAGACCGTAGAAGTGGTCGAAATGGGCGTGCGTTATATAGATGGTCTCGAGGTTGCGGTTGTGCAGAGCCACCCAATTCGCGAGAGCCTCGGCCTCAGCCACCGTCCCCATCGCGTCCACCAGCACTGCGTCGTACTCGCCGAAGATTAAAGTCGACGTGATCGGGTCAAAACCGAGCGCTTCGCCGAAGGGCTTTGGCCGCTCGCCGACCATAGTCTTTCCCGGGGCCGTAAAAACGTTCACACTGAGCGTGTTCGACGCGACAGGCGCGGTCACGCGCGTGGTCTCTTTGAGTCCAGTTGTGCCGTCCATTTGGTACTCCTTTCGATGTCAGAGCGAGTGACCGTTCAGCAAAATTGGCAGAAGTGCGACAACGAATCAATTGCACGAACGTATCGATCGAGACCAAAGTATTGGCTCGACACTGAAGCCCGGAAGGCCTCAAGAGAACATCCGCAACCGTTTCAATCCGAATCCCTTCCGGGCCTAGCGCTAACCGTGTTAACCGTACACGAGATCGGTGCTCTGTCCGACCTCGATAATGTAACCGTCAGGATCGCGGATGTAGCAGCGAATCTCGCCGTACTTGGGTATCGGTTCGGTGATGAATTCGGCTCCTCGACGTTTCCATAATTTGTAGCACGCTTGAATATCCGCAACGCGGAAATTCATAAAGCTGTTGATGTGATTCGGGTCGGGGACGCTGAGCGTTACCGTCGGCTTATCCGGAGTCGGCCCGCCCCCAACGTTCAGAATCATCCATATATTCGCAAGCAGAAGGTACGCAGGCGCGTTGCCGTCACCCAGGGTCAGAATGCGAGCGCCGAAGACCTTCTCATAGTAGCGAGCCGATCGCTCGATGTCGCTGACGGTGAGAAATTGCGCGATGCTGATCCCCTCTCGCGGGGGCATCTCATAGCTCTTCTGTCCGATTTGTACCGCGTTCATTGATGGCTCCTTTTGTACGCCGTTCATTGATAGCTCCTTTCGATACGGTGCTCATTACAAATATGATGTCCCGAGTCCCGCTCCCATTCATGAAAAATCGTTCGACGCCAGCTAGTGCAGCAGCGATTCCCAATTGGCTGGAACTCTCCCTGCCGGTCCAGGTGATGGTTGATCCTCCGGATGCGAATGTGGCGGAAGCAACTCCACACCCTTGATCATCCCCCGCTTCTCGTAATCGTAGAACCCAAGCCTCACCCCGGCTCGAATCTGGAAATGATCGGATGCCCCGTTGTCGCCGCATGCTTGGACCCATTCAGCCAGAACAAAACGGGCCGCGCAATTGGACGATGGTATCGCCCATACTTTCGTATCGACTGCCGAGTGTTCATGCCTGAGGCATACAGCTCTTCTCCATCCAGCTAGCCTAGGACAACGCACCCACGACAGGCAACGGGCCAGCCTATTTGACAGTCGTGGGCATCAATCTGTCAGTTGATTGAACCCGAGCCGCTCCTATAGGGTGGTGTGGGGAGCTGCGCCTTGGACATCTATCTGGTCGACGGCACATACGAGTTGTTCCGGCACTACTACGCGCTGCCGTCCGTCCGGGATTCGGATGGCCGAGAGGTCGCTGCGACCCGTGGCGTCCTCGCGTCGGTGCTAGGTATGGTCAAAGGCGGCGCCACGCACATCGCCGTTGCGACCGATCATGTCATCGAATCGTTTCGCAACGGGCTGTGGCCGGGTTACAAGACCGCCGAAGGCGTCGAGCCCGACCTGTTGGCACAATTCCCGCTGCTCGAAGAGGTGCTGTCGGCGGCGGGCATTGTCGTGTGGCCAATGGTGGAATTTGAAGCGGATGACGCGCTCGCTTCCGGCGCGGCGGCGGCCGCTCGGGCTGCGCGTGTCGAACGAGTGGTCATTTGCACACCAGACAAGGATCTCGCGCAATGTGTGAGGGGTACTCGGGTCGTGCAGCTGAACCGCCGGACTCGCGCAACCATAGACGAAGAAGGTGTGATCCAGAAGTACGGTGTATCTCCGGCATCGATCCCTGACTATCTGGCGCTGGTGGGTGATGCGGCGGACGGTTATCCAGGCCTGAAGAGCTGGGGTGCGAAGTCCTCGGCTAGCGTCCTTGCCAAGTTTGCCCATCTCGAATCCATTCCCACGGACTGGCGCGAGTGGCGAGTGAATGTCGCCAACGCGAGCGCCCTCGCGGCCACGCTCACCCGCGAGCGGGACCGCGCACTGCTTTTTCGCAAGCTTGCTACGCTCCGAACCGACATTCCGCTCTTCGACGATGTGGACGAGTTGCGCTGGAACGGCCCCACACCCACTTTCACTGATCTCGCGGCTCGACTAGATGCAGCGATCACCGAAACCCGGCGGCCAGCGGCCGGTCGCTCGTCAGGCGCACCGATTCGCAGATCTCCAGCGCGGCGATAGTCGGCGGATCGGGTTTCCCTTTGCCCAACGCAAGCATCAGTTCAATGACAGGTTCCGTCATCCTGAAACTGCCCACTGGCCGCCATGGACACGAGAGACCGTGCACAACTCAGGATCTGTTGCAGCAGAGGGTCGTCCTTTAACGTGTTCGGATTGATGTTTTGCATGTTTTGGTACGCTGCCAGAATTTTATTGCTGAACTTTTGCATGTTATCCACTTCATTGCTGAGCAGTTGATAAGCACTTCGATCAGCATCGGTTGACACAGCTACAAATCCGAATCTGAGGTTCTTGACCGCTTGGTCCCGGTAAACGGCCACGAAGTCATCCGTCACGGGGTAGCCATTCTGAATGTTGCTGATAATCGCACTGCGCCATTCCCTGATCACGGTCATGGTTTCGATGCCTGCCTTCAAGAAATCTTTCGAGAATGCAGAGTTTGCCGCCGGGCCTGCCGCGGGAGCCGCGGTTGGCGCGCTGGCAGCGGGAGCAGGCAGGGTTAACGTAATTTGGTTTCCCTTGAAGGCGAGGGAACCATTCGTCAGTCGTGCCAGTGCTTCGACGTCCACGTAGGACCTGCCGTTTTTCTGGATAACTGGCGCTTGTCCCGGCTGGCCGCTTACGATCAGCGCCCGATTCTCCTGCGCAGTCTGCGACCAGCCTGCCCCTGGAGTAGCCAGCAGCGCTGCCAGGATCAATCCTGCCATGATCAATCCTGCGCTCAATCGTTTCTTTCCCATCAGATCCACCTCGGGTCTCCCATCGTGAGCTCGAAAACTGCGTTGTGGCCGGCACGAGATCGAGTTTTTGTATCAGGTAGCAGCGGAGAGTCTACACCACCGTCGAATCCTTTTACAGCCTCGATTAACAGTAGTTGGGGTGCGCTCAGGACCGATTGTTTTTAGTATTGGCGGCCATCATATTGCGCACCATACCCATTGTTCACAATCCCGAAGATCAAGACGGCCTTCGACAGCCGGTCATGGTGATGCTTGTGTAATTCGTATGACACAGCGGCATCAATGACCAGTAAACCGCCGAAATATCCAACCGCCAACCCGTTGCCATGGGAGACGAAGGGACGAGCGATAGGGTCGGCTTCGAGTGCCAAGCCGGGATGGTCCATGCCTCGCATGGTGTAGTAGAAGTCAGCGCCCTTGGCAGCGGCATCCAGCGCGAGGAGTGTGGTATTCGCTTTGGTCCAGAAGCTTGTGGACGGAGAGTTTGGGAGTTCACCGCGCCCAGCGAAAGCTGCTTGTGCCTGCACATTGATTGAGGTCCCAAGGAGAAGGACAATAGCGATCGGTAAAGATTTCAATTGCGGGCCTCTGTGTGTTCCGAAATGTTGCGGACGATGCTGGACGCGAAAAACGCGGCCTTAGAACGTTGATGCTGATCCCATCGCCCCGGGGTGGGCGTAAGTCAGAGCTGCATTTTGGGGTCCAGGGAGGCCGACGAAACCGAAGAGAGATGGCTGCTAAGTCGAGCAGCCGACACAGCTAATTCATTGGTTCCTATAAGTTGATAGAGTTGAGATGAAAGAGCATTCACTAGGAGGGAATTTCTTTTGCCTCGGCCAAATAGTCTGACCGGACGGCTTTAACGGCTACGGCGACGTGGTGACGCAGGGATGGAGCAAGCTCACTCGAAGGTCGTTCGGATAGCACTTGCCCCGGCGGTCAACCTGATTTCCGAGTGATTTCGTAGTCTGCAAGTTGTTGAAAACTGGCGGAAGCGTGTGTGAGTCGAACACACCGGCAACATCGAAGATGCCGCCCGCCGGTTTTGAAGACCGGGAGTTACACCCGCAACCATACGCTTCCTCAACGAGTTACGAAAGTACTGTCCCTTTCAATCCCTTTCAATGCTACTCTGCACTTGGGGAGACACATCTATGGCCGAACAAAGCACCAAGGATATTCAACCGGAATCGAAGCGAAAGTACAAGCGAAGACGCACGCGGGGCGAAGGTTCTATCCAGTACAAGAACGGCGCATTTCATCTTCGTCCGCACGGTGTCACGATTGATGGGCAGAAAATCACGTCAGTCAAACTCTGTGACAAGGATGATCTTCACTTCAGCGTGACGTGTCCCGCAGTGAAGGCACTCGCAGAAGAGAAGCTCGCAGAACTGAAGGCCGCGTCAGAGCAGGGGACACGCGAACACGAATCCAAATCCAACGGCAACGGGGATAAGCCGGATATGAAGGTCTGCGATTTCTGGCGGGATGTTTATCTCCCGTGGGCAAGAGAAATCAATCCGAAGGTCGGTGAGCCAAATCTGCGCCCGTCAAGCCTTGAGGGTTATAGGCAGATTTGGTCCCTGCATCTCCAAGAACATTTCGGCCCCGTTTTATTGAGGGATTACCGGACCGTCACAGCGACAGAGTTTCTGAATGGACTAGCGAGAACTCAGGGCCGGAACACAATCAACCACGTTCGCAGTTTGATGTCCGGTATTTTCTCTCACGCACTGGCCTTGGGGTACATCGACGAAGGCGCTCATCCGATTAAGGGCGCTAGAGTCCTAGGCAAGACCGCACGCCCAGCCAAGACCGGGCATTACTCATTGAAGGAATCGCTCTCGATTCTCGCCGCACTCTCTGACCATGTCGAGTGTCAGTTAGTGATGTCGCTGTCGTTCTTTTGGGGTCTTCGCCCGTCAGAGATTCGCGGCCTTCGGTGGGAAGACTTCTGCTATGGAGCAAGCGAGAACTGTGCGATTTGCAAAGACGATGATTGGGACATCGAAGTCGCCCACGTTCACGTTCGACGTGCGATTGATAAACAGGGCAACGAGACTGGATTGAAGACCGATGAAGCCGAGCAACCGTTACCGCTCATGGTGCCCATCGCCATGCCGTTGCAGATGTGGCGAGAACAGTGCGGCAACCCCGCTCAAGGATGGGTGTTCGAAAATAAGAACGGCAATCCTGCTGACTTGAGAGATTGGGTCAGGACGAAGATACGCCCCGCCGTCATCGCTCACAAGCTGAAATGGAAAACTTTGTACAGTGGCAGAAGAGGCGCGGCAACCATGCTCCTACAGTTAACGGGGAACGCCCTCGCGAGTCAGCAATTGCTGAGGCATAAACCCGGCTCAGCGGTGACCGCACGCCATTATCTCAAGGCGGTGCCTGAAGCATTGCTTGCCGGGACGAAGTTGGTTGAGGATGCCGTTGAGAAGGCATTGGCAGCCGGTGAGGGACAATGATGTGACTAGGACACGAATTCCAAGTTTTCAAATGAGAATTCGGTTGGCTTCACTTTGACCTTTATTACTAAATGCACATCGTTCTCTTGCCCTGCGACGTACGGAGTAAGCAGCGTATCGGTTGTGACGGATACTTCTGTGATTAGTGCGTCATCTTCGAGTAGACAAAAGAAGTAAGGGTCTTCGTCGGTGTCCCTGACCGCGCCAGCGACCTCGTCACAATTTGCAGGAACTCGCAGAGCATCAAAGAGAACCTTGAGACGATTGTCGATGTCACCGCCCGAGTGGATCAACGGAATCCCGGGCATGTCCCGCCGCAAGAAAAGAATGTCCAAACCGCATGATAGTTTCAGACGATTGTTTACGAGTGGGACGAATTTAAATCCGCACTTGTCAAAGGAATCCCCCAACGTCTTACATAGACTCTGACGCAAATCAGAAGTCGCCATAGTACGTGAAGTGATCTTGTGATTCGCATCCCAAGTTGCACCCCCCGGAAGCAATACCAAATGGTCTGTTGTTCGCCTCTTCAAATCCGGAACTACTTCCCAGAGACGTGCGAGTTGCTTATGGATAACCTTACGGATCGCGTGCTTTTCATTGGTTCTCCCCTGACTTCCGCCCCTACCAGCAGCCTTCAGCGGCCCGTCGTACACTAATCGAAATTCCATGAAGAGATTCTATCGCGTGCAATGTAAGGGATCGAGCGCGGGCACGATTGAATGTGCGCCGTGGGTTGAGATCGCTGAAAGTCGGCCCTGTAGAAGATCAGAGTCAGAGACTGGCCCACGCTGCCCGTCCCACGAGGTAGAGGGATCAAACGGAAAATCGGGCACAAGTCGGGCAACACAGACAGAAGACGGACGGACAGGCGACCGGACAGGTCAGGCGGTAGGTTGTTGAGCGGCTGTCGGAGGTTGTCGTCGGCCAACCGGTCAGGCGGCTAGCCACGCTCAACCGCCATCGAGGAGTAACGACAAGCAACTAAATGATTAGTTGTAAATTGGCATGGTCATTCCGCCCGGTCTCCGTAACTGTGAGACATTAACTAAGTCATTGATTCAATTGATACATTGGCGATGCGTCCCCTTCAGATCCCTTTCAATCCTCGCCCGATCGCTGACCGGTCGGCAGCCGCTCTACGACCGCACCCTCCTGACTACATTCTGGCCGGATCCTGACAGGCTAGCGCCGCGACCGGAATAACCGGTCAGCCGGGCTTAACCCCGCGGTTCCGGATCAGGGTAGCGCCAGAGTGCCGATCAGGGTCCTGAATAAGGTGGTCACTGATCAGGCCGACTGGCGGGGTGCGGGAGATCCGCCCACCCTTCGACCCTGCTGGCGAGCGGGGCCCGGCTGGCATGCGCATGCGGGGCAGAGGAATCTGGATTTGCCCGAAATGCCAGCGTGCACACTCGTAGAAAAATGTCGCCACAGGGGAAAACGGCCATTTATATTTTTGGGATTTTTTGTATTCAGTAAAACAGATTCACCCTTTGTTCACCCTGTCAAGCGAATTTTGTTGACAAGACGGCCCGGGGCTGATATCGTGTATTAGTGGGGATTTCGGTCCTCATAGGGCAGCACAGCGGTGCCGTACGACTCACCCGAGTCAGGCAATTTTTCGCAAAGGCAGCAAACCAACGTGAAGCGTGCCGTTGGAGTAGCCCCTAAAGGCAGTAACACCCCAAAACCAATAGCACTCTGTGCTGGCACGCTGACTCAGTTCTGACAATGGATGCCCTGCATCCGACCTGAATCAACCACATTTTAGTATCGCCACGGTCGTCAGAACCCGCGGGCGTGCCAACCCCCATGAGTGCGAAAGCATTTGTGGGGGTTTTTCTTTTTGGTCGGTGTGCCTTTGGAAAGGAAGTATGGAGTTGATGACGCCACAGGAGGTAGCAGCAATGCTGAAGATAACAGTGCCAGCAGTCAGAGAATTGACGCGCCACAGGACGCAGGTACGGTCTCGATGTCCTCTACCGTGCCTGAAATTGCATAAGAAGGCTATCCGCTTCGACAAGGCAGCGGTTGAGCAATGGCTCAACGACCTTGCAACCTCGACTGTGAAGACCTAGCGAAGGAGAGTCATGGACGAAGCATTCTTTGAAACGATGACGCCCGCACAGCAGGCAGAAGAACTGCGCAAGTTGCAGCGGGAAGACGAACGACGGCAAGACTTTGAGACGACATGACACATACAACGAATGAACTAACACCGACAGACGCCATCACGAAGATTCGGGCGCTGAAGGAGTACACCCGGACGACCGGGTTCAAGACGACCAGAAGCGTCAATGAAATTCTGGCGAGTCTGAATGCAACCGCGCTTGCAGAGGTCTGTGCAGCGTTGAATGCAGATCAAAAATAAGAATGACTGATAGAAAGGAACGATATGAGAATTAGACCACCGCAAAAACGAAAACCCACTGACCTCACGCTTCAAGAAATTGGCCTGATCGGATATATCAAGACGCATCTTCTGAACGACGGCGTATTTCAACAATTTGATGAAATCACTGCCGATGATGTGCTGTCCACCCGCTCAACAATCAACAGGGTTGTGCATAGTCTGGTTAATAAAAATGCACTCATCATTGTTAAAGAATCCTATCGCGGGCCGTTTGGATGGTTCCCGCCGTCCTGAAACCTAACCCACAAATGCAATTCTGGGTTAGGACAACACCTAACCCACCAGTGGGTAAGGCTACGGTCGGAGTCCCGGAAACGTCTTCGCAACCTATTGAGTCTAAAGAAAAGCCTAACCCATTTGGTGAACCTACCATAGGTAATAAGGTAATAGACCAACAGGCTGTAAGAGTTATGACTGGTAAGGACGGTAGGCCTATGCCCGGGTGTAAGGGAGGTGAAATGAGCAAGGTTTTGAGCAAGGCTAAGTGCGAGTGCGGTCAGCCTGTTGACCAAGACTTCACAGATGAGGTTCACGAAACATACCCGGACTATTTGCCCAATGATGCATGGTGCAACGGCAGCCGGTGTGCCTTCTCAGACCACGTGGCGAAGGCTTTGAAGTTTGCACAGGAAGATTCAGAAGTAGCGGAACCAAAATCCAACCGGAAGGACGGTGCCCGTTGAATGCTAACCCCCTCAGTCCCGCCATCCTCGGGCATTGGTCAGAGATAGAACCCCTGCATAGATGGCAGGCTCCCACATTCACAGTATTAGTGCGAGCGAAGACACAGCATAATCGGACAATCACGGAACTGTACGCGCGGGCCGTGGGTGAATAGGGACTGCATGAAGGTCGAACACGAACGAAAACAGCTGACGCTGCGGGCGAGACCGACGATGACCCGCGGTCGGAAGGCTCTGTTAGCTCTTCTACGTCGCCTGCTCCGCGATAATCGCGTGCCCGTATCTGGTACCCGGGCGGGATACCGCAGAAGTTTGAAGGGGAGTTTAGAAAGCCGTAGTGCTGCTTGCCGCTGTGCTACAGACTTTTTGAGCCGACTCAACCTTGCGCCTGAGGCTAAGCCGTTTCCTACTAGCCTTCGTGTGCTGGTCGCAGAGTTGCGCCAACAGGCTGGAGACATCAAGTTGACGGCAAGTGTCCGACTGCTTGCAATATCTCGTTTGTGCCTGATCGAAGGCCTCAATGTCGACAGGCAGAACGACGCGACCGAGCAAGTCATCTGTGAGGCATGCGGCATAGGCGATCCACCCGCTAAGCCTGACAGTCTTACAACTCAAGACGTCAGAGCGGCCGCACGACGGCAGGCTTTGACTGAGGTTAGAAACAACTATCTGACTGACGCGAGAGAGGGCCGTTTTGCTGGGCTGGATCACGCACAGGTCGCTGATGCCCTGAGGTATGACGACACCGCGCCCGTCGAGATGCCATCTCTGACAGAGCGGAACAAGGAAATCATCGCAGAATGTTTTGAGGCATTCCGCAATGCGGGGAAGGGGAGAAAATGAATATCAATGTTGAGCGTTTTGCAAAACTGCTTGAGGATGCCGGTGAAGTTGAGAAGTTAGCAGCATTCAAAAAAGCGATTGAGGCAACAGGTTCCGACGAGATAGAGCAGAGTTACTTGGCGTTGGTGTGGGGATATGAATATCGCGGCATCCCGTGGAACGACGGGCCCGGGGGTCGATGGGCAGAATACCTCCGCTCGGGCAAGTGGGAGAAGGCGTGATGGCCAGTCGTCAGCGCAGTGTGTCGCGTCGTTGGCCCTGACACTCTAGCACTGCATGTTGCCCGTGCACCTCTGTCAGAGCAGCGACGAACGTGTTGATCACGGCGGCCTCAATGAACGGCGTCGGGTCGTCGACCTCAGGAATATAAACGTGGGGCGCAAGCGCAACCGCGGCCCGCTCATCATCGAGATATTCGGCCAGTAACCGCTCCGTCCGGGTCAACAGCCTACCGGGGTCTGAAAGTGTCAGTTGCATGCCAGCCTCCCGGTCGAGCGATTTGTCGCGACACTGAAAGTCAACACTGGTGCTTCGTCCGACGACGGCTGACAGAACGAGAGCGGTCGCGTCTTCGAGTAAGAGATGTTGAGCAGTGACCTACACGACTTACACTCTCCGGGATCGGTCAACAGATCGCGCAAAGCGTAACAGCGACAACATTGCTGGATCACACCCGAACATTTCAAGAAACCTCTCATAAAATGTGTCTCCATGTTTTACGCTGTACAATGCAGTCTGACATTAGACGCCTGTGTGCTACTTGTGCTTTGAACCAAAACGGAGCCCGCGTGTACGTTGACATGCATACAGAGTACACTGTAATTACAGCGATCACCATGTCACAGCAGTACCCATAGGTAACCATTTAGTAGTACTTGACACACAAAGAGATTGTATGAATACAATGGGGCTATGAAGACCACGAAGGCAAAAAATCAGGAAACGGGCACAGCTGGCGTTTCCGTGCGCCTGCCTAATGAAATGCTTGCACAGATTGACCGCCTAGCGAACGAAGAGCGCAGGACTCGGGGCAACGCAATCCGGCTTCTGTTGGAAGAAGCTTTGGAACAGCGAACAGCCACGAAGAAGTAAAGATTGGATGCAAGCTACTGATAATACAGGATTAGCAGGACAATATAAGTTTTTATATACACTTCTCTCAAACTCTGCTATCTTCTAGCTGTGACAAATGGATCACCTCCAGACGTGGTCTTCGAGGGGGATTCACTCAAGGTCATCAGGGGCTTCCCCAAGGATGTCCGAGAGGATATTGGGGGCGATCTCCGAAGGGTACAGAACGGAGAGGAGCCTTTGGACTCCGGGTCATTGACTAACGTCCTCCCGAAGGTTTTTTATTTGCGAGACAAGGACGAAGACTCTTGGTATCGAGTGCCGTTCATCAGGCTTGACGGTGTGGTTTACGTGCTTGATTGCTTCAAGAAGAAAACTGATGAGATTGCCCAGAAAGACATCAACACTGCACGACAACGGCTGACTGCTTTGAAGCTACGACTCGCAGCGCAGAAGAAGCAGGCGAAGAGAAAGTAAGAACAGCACATCAGGGTCGGTTGACCCGAACAGGAGAGCGTAATGACACAAAAATTGTTTGAGGACCTCGGATTCTCACCGGAGGAAGCGAAAGCACTGAAGATGAAGACCGATCTGCACACCGAGATCGTGAAAGCTGCATCTCGCCATTCACGGCACCAACTGGAGAGCATCCTACAGACATCGCAACCGAGGATCAGCGATCTCTTGAGAGGCAAGATGTCAAAGTTCAGTTTGGAGATGCTTATGCTTTATGCAGAGCGGTTGGGATTGGACACTAAGATAGAAACACATGCTCGAACGAAGGGAGCATCCGCAGGCGTCGCAACTTTCGCTGACTAGTCAGACGTGACGGACGCAGACCGAGAATAAGAGGGGCACCTTCGGGTGCCTTTTTCTATTTAATACAACCGCAACGCTCGTCCTACAGGTGACTCGGTGAGGAGGACAGCCAACGTGGCGCTGTAAGAGATTTCACAAAGAAAAACGCTCTGCGTGCGAAAGTCTGCAACAACGGCATCGCAGTACCAATGGGTTCCTTTGTCGGGGTTATGGCCAGCGTCGATTTGAATGCAGCATTCGGTGTTCACAAAGAGGGCGCGATCCGCTCTCAGGTAATCTATGACAACGCTCTCGTAGTAGTCCATTCGACACCTTGTGTTCCTTCCGAAGTCGATACGGGGCAGAGATTACGGCCAAGACGAGACCTTGTCAGTGAACGGGGTCACATCTCGATGTGCGGTGGACCGGTGGACCCGTTTATTCCGCTTTCCCGCACACCGTGTCAATCCTTCGCATGATTCGCTCCGTACTGAATGCTGGCGTCGGTGAGCTTGTCCATTCGGGCTTCGCATTCTCATCGCAACCAATCGGCACATACAGCAGAAATAGTGCCAGTGCCTAAACCGCATCCCGTGGAGGAACTTTTTGCAAAGCCCACGGTGCGTCACCAGCTAGGGCGGGGCATACTATAAGCGCCGGAGTAATACTAGGCCACATCACGCCGCGTTAGCGGGGTGATGCGGCGGAGAAAAACTAGACCGCCGGATTCTTGTTTCACGAGGGACGGCCGGCTGCGGGGGTAACGGAAGTGGTTCGGTTCCGTTGAGCCGACGGCCGCGATCGTGGAACACCGGAGGGATGTACTCCGTGGAGATCTATGGGCGTGTGCGGCGAGCGGTTCTGGTGGAGGGCCGAAGTCAACGGTCGGTGGCGCGAGAGTTCGGACTAGCGCGCGTAACGGTACGCAAGATGTTGGGGTATTCGGTTCCGCCGGGCTACCGGCGGAAAGAACCGGCGAAGCGGCCCAAGCTGGGGCCGTGGGTGGGCGTGATCGACGCCATTCTCGAACAAGACAAGAGCCAACCTGCCAAGCAGCAGCATACGGCGAAGCGGATCTTCGATCGGCTGCGGGCGGAGCACGCATTCCCCGGCGGCTACACGATCGTGAAGGACTACGTGCGGGTCGCGACGCAGCGCCGCCGGGAGATGTTCGTTCCGCTGACGCATGCTCCGGGCACGGCGCAGGCCGATTTTGGCGAGGCACTGGTGATCGTCGGTGGCGAGGAGCGCAAGGCGCACTACTTCGCGATCGACCTGCCGCACTCCGACGACTGCTTCATCCGGGCGTTTCCGGCGGAGACGACGGAAGCGTTGCTGGAAGGTCACGTTCAGGCCTTCGCCTATTTCGGCGGCGTGCCCACTACGATTCTGTACGACAACACGAAGCTGGCGGTGGCGCGGATTCTGGGAGATGGTACCCGGCAGAAGACGCGGGCGTTTTCCGAGTTACAAAGCCACTATCTGTTTGCCGAGAAGTTCGGACGACCGGCCAAGGGCAACGACAAAGGCAACGTGGAGGGCTTGGTGGGCTATGCGCGGCGCAACTTTCTGGTGCCGGTGCCGCGTTGCGAAAGTTGGGAGGCATTGAACGCGTACTTACTGGAGCAATGCCGCCAGCACCGCGAGCAGCGAGTTCGTGGCGAGCAGGAAACCATCGGAGAACGCTTTGCGCGCGACCGGGCGGCGTTTCTTCCTCTGCCGGCCAGCGAGTATGAAGCCTGCGAGAAGCGCGTGGCCCGAGTGAGTTCGCTGTCGCTGGTGCGCTATCGCACGAACGATTACTCGGTGCCCACCGAGTACGGGCATCGCGATGTGCTGGTGAAGGGTTACGTGCACGAGGTGGCGATCGTCTGCGGCAGTAAGGTGATTGCGCGCCACCGGCGCAGTTACCAGCGCGAAGATATGGTCTTCGATCCGCTGCACTATCTCGCCTTGCTGGAGCAGAAGGCACGGGCGCTGGACCAGGCGGCACCGCTGCTCGGCTGGGAGTTGCCGGATTGCTTCGCTCGCTTGCGGCGGCTGTTGGAAGCGCGCTTGCACCAGCGGGGCAAGCGCGAGTATGTGCAGGTGCTACGTCTGCTGGAGACATTTTCCCTGCCGGAGGTTGGAGCGGCTATCAGCGATGCGCTGCAACTGGGTACGCTCAGCTTCGACGCCGTCAAGCATCTGCTGCTGTGCCGCATCGAGCGGCGTCCGCCGCGGTTGGACCTGGAGAACTATCCGCATCTGCCCTTGGCCGACGTACGAACCACGCAAGCCGCCGACTACATGGCTTTGCTTTCGGCGCAGAGGGTCCCCTCGGAGACATCCCGTGGGGAGGTGACGCGATGAGCGATCTCGCCATGCCCTCAGGGAACGAGACGCCCCAGGTGTTGCTGGAACATCACCTGAAGCAATTGCGGCTGCCGACTTTCCTGCGTGAGTACGACAAAGTGGCCCGCCAATGTGCGGCGGAGGGCGTGGATTATCCGCGTTATCTGCTGCGCCTGACGGAACTGGAACTGCTGGATCGGGAGCGGCGGGCCACCGAACGCCGCATTTACCAGGCGCGTTTCCCGGTGGTCAAGAGCCTGGACACTTTCGAGTTCCTGGCCATTCCATCGTTGAACAAGGCGCTGGTGCTGGAGCTGGCGCGCTGCGAGTTTGTACTGCGGCGCGAGAACGTGCTGTTGCTGGGCAACTCCGGCACCGGAAAGACTCACCTCGCGCTAGCCCTGGGTTTATCGGCCTGCCAACGCGGCCATCGCGTGCGCTTTACCACCACCGCCGCCATGGTGCACGAGTTGATGGAAGCGAAGGACGAGAGACGGCTGCTGCGCTATCAGAAGCAGATGGCCAGCTACGAACTGCTGATCGTCGATGAGCTGGGTTTCGTGCCACTATCCAAGTCCGGCGCCGAACTGCTGTTCGAGGTCTTCAGCCAACGCTACGAACGCGGCTCGACACTGGTGACCAGCAATCTCCCGTTTCAGGAGTGGACCGAAGTTCTCGGCTCAGAACGGCTGACCGGCGCGCTCTTAGATCGGCTCACTCACCACGTCCACATCTTGGAGATGAACGGCGAGAGCTACCGCCTGAAGCAGAGCAAACGCAAGCGAGGCTCACCGCCGAACTCCTAATCCGCCCCGCCCGCCTCGACTCTCGCCCGCTACCCCGCAACGGCGAACACGCCTCGGGGAGGAGGACGTCTTCCGCTCCGGCCTAAACGCGCCGCCTTTCAGGCGGCGCAGGCCTCCGCTCCAGACGCCCTCCTCCCCGACAATCCCTTATCTCCTACCAGCTCCTCTGGTCTATTTTTACTCCGCCTCTGTGGTCTGCTTTTACTCCGCCCTTGACAGTTGTGCCGTAAATATTGCCTGCTGCATCGAATACGATGCCAGCCAAAGGATACTTACCATCGTGTGTGCCGCCCTTAAAATAGTGGAGAACTTTTTCCGTCCATTTTCCCTTCTTTCCAGGATATAGCCTATAGACAGTTCCATATCCCAGGGGCGCACCGTATTTACCGCCATTCTCTGTCGTACCGTAAAGGTCTCCCGCCTTGTCGAGCGTCAGAGCACCCTGTGGGTTCGAGCCTCCTTTGTTGTTAAAAGTGTAGATCACAGTCGGAGTCCAACCGCCGTTGCCGTCCGGTGACAGTTCGAATACTGTCCAAGCCTTCAAGAATTCGGTGCCGAATATATTTCCTGCTGCGTCCATAGTTAATCCGCTGTAGCCAGAACCGGCATTGTAGATAACTTGCTGGGTCCAACCGTCCCGGGACGGGCTTAACTCGAAGACTTCTCCAGACCCTTCGGTGCCCTGAGTTGTACCGTAGAGATTACTCGCCGAATCCATAATCAGGCCGTCTTCAGGATAGGCATCGTTAAAGCCAGTAAAGCGATACAGGACGCTCTCCGTCCAGCCTCCCCCTACAGGACTAAGTTCAAACACGACGCCGAATCCTATCCCCTGGCCGTTAGGCCATGCCGTTCCGTAAAGGTTCCCCACGCTGTCGAATATCACCGGACCGAGAGGGGATACCTCGTCTTCACCACCGGTGAAGCTGTATAACACGGTCTCGTTCCAGCCTCCGCTGCCGTTCGGCGAAAGCTCAAATACGGTCCCACAGCCGTATATAGCTCCAGCACATCCCAGCCCGCCCTCCCACGTCGTCCCATAGAAGTTGCCCTTATCGTCAGGTGTGAGGCTCGAAGTGGGATAGGCACCATCGCTACAGTTCGGCTGCGAACAAAAGCTGTAGAGCACGGTCTCCGTTTGTGCCTGTGCTGGGAGAGCGGCAATCAGTAGTAGTACAGAGAGTATCAAAGAGGAGGAACGCATTATTGCCTCCTTAGAGGTGGGTGTCCGCAGGGGGAGTCAGTGAAACTTGTGGACCGATAATTATTCGCCCGCGAGGGGAGGGTGTCAACGGAGATCGGATGCCCGGCAGTGGCTGAATATGTGGATAGAATTTCACGCTAATTTCACATTGAAATCTGGAATGATCCGGCCTGTCGGAATACCATAATCAGCGCTGGGTAAGCCTTTCGAGATAATGGCTGCGTTCGCCTCGACAGCCAAACCTCCCCGATAAGGCATGCCCAGCAACGGTCTCCCCGATGACGATGCACCGATTTGCGGAGGTATTCGCTGGTGTTGCAGTACTGCTCTGGTGCGGTCAAGTCTTGTTCGACCTCCTGCATGACCGCCTGCATAATAGGCACTCAAAATAAAACTGCGTTCCCCATTGAGCTGGATGGCTGCTGGAGACGAACCCCGTTCTGCGCGAGGAAAAGGGCGCGGCAGGCCAATGGGCGACCGGCCATCTCATTACGGGTGCTCCCTTTGAGGAGGGATACGCTCGATGCTAACTATACTTTTTAGCTTTCTAGTCCTACCCCGTGACGGAGGTCACAGACGACTTAACGGAATCGTCATAAACTCACGCAAATTTGGGTGGGAGATGCAACGAACACTGGCTCAAGCCATCGAAAGACTTGCCTTGGCAGGCGAGCAAGCCGGAATCAGTGTCGAAGAGATGATTCAGATTCTCAATGCGGGTGTGAGGGTCGAAGCTTTACTCGACCTCATTGGGGGAATCTTCAGGCTTCCCTGGAAACAACTCGCCCCTCCCCTTGGATCATGTAGCCTGACGGGTTTGGATTATGGTCATTTCTTGGACTCTATCTTGCACTCGTGACGAGCGAACTTGTCCCGCAGATATTCTTCTGCACCTACGGGATCATACCGAAATCTACCGCTTGGGGTGAAGAATTTTTGACCGCATTCAGCGCAAGAGGCCAGATACGGAACCCGATCCTTCCACTTCAAGACTATGAAATAGCGCTCCAAATTCCCTTGACCTCAGAGGAGGAACATCCAAGAAAAAGCCCCGCCTTGCGACGGGGACATGAGTTGAGTGTTTGGGCGACCAAAAAAATCGAGATTATCTTCTAGAAACCTTGCGATAGAACATTCCCGCGACAGCCAAAAGCCCCGTTCCCAGCAGACCCAGAGTTCCAGGCTCCGGCGTGGGGAAGCTCCCACCGCCAGCTCGGATGTGACCGATACCCTTGTCGAGTTGTCCCTTATTGTCAATGGTAATGTCCTGCGTCGTTGTTCCAGTCACTGTGCGACCTGTATACAGCGTCCCTTCGACCGAACCGGTGAGAGTAAAGGACTCCGATTGTTTAGTTTGACTGACCAGAGTCCAAATAGCCGTGCTGTCGAAGCTGCCGGTGAAGAGATCGCAGCCTTTGCCGCATTTCAAACCGGTTAAGCCGCTTGCCCATTTGCCGGTGCCGATGATGTCAAACATCCCGCCCGCCGCAAAGGTTCCACCACCCGAGACTGAGCCGCTCATTAGAGCGCCGGTCGAGTAATTGACACCGCCAAGGTGCCCTGAATTATTGTTCCAGCTAGTCAGTTGCGATCCCTGCGAACTGATGGTGGTGGAGCCGATCGTCCCCAGCCCTTCGGTTCCCGCCATATCCGAAAACGAAACCGTGCCACCTTGGTTTGTGAAGTTAATACCGTCCGCCCAAGCTGCAACCGGTAGCACCAGTGCCACTAACGCCAAAGCTGCCACTCGCCTCATGTTACATCCCCCTCCCATACCTTGGAACTTGGATCAAGCGGTCGCCTCCAAGGTGCGAGAACCTTAGCTGGGTATTGTTACAGTGTGTTTAAGCCGAGGTAAAAAGATTTCCTAGCCTGTGGAAATGTGGAAATTGGAGTTGGCCATCCACTTTCTGGCGTCCTGGTTCCTAGCCTGCAAGCGTCCATTCGTGGCGGTCAAATCTGTCTTGAAAGTATGCTTCGGCTGTTCTAGTGAACTTCTGAAAGACCGGCAAGAAAAACTTAAGATGCCCTCCGCAACTATTCCACAACATTGCTCGTGCCAATCCGATCGAGTTCTCGATACAGCGTTTCGATCTTCGCGGAGCGGCAATGATATTCGTGAAGCTAAGAAGATGTGAGGGGTGCTGCTTGTCTCAATGTCTCGATTTGAAATTTCATTAACTGGTGGACTTCATCTCTGATGGCACGGGCTGGGTTTGTCATCGTTGACTCCGGCGACACTCTAACCGATAAACAACCGGAACACGGTACGCTGGCGTACTGACAGACTTCAAAATCCGCTGTATACAATGAAACCCGGCGTTGGGGCGGTTCTTCTACACCAAGTCCGTCGCCAGACGTGGTGGCCCTCCCGTGGGAGAACTGTCCAACGCCCTCATTCAAGAACCGGGAATCTTTTTACATCGGCTTAATCGAAATGTAACTAGCGAAGGGTAAGCTCCCTCAACACTCGAAGACACAGCCGCCTGGTCTCGCCAAACTTATGCCGCACCTTGCAACGCACGATCCGAGCACCTGCACCTTGCTACTCCGATGCCTGTCTCCTTCCGTTTCAAGCCGGGCGGCTTTTTCGTCTAGGAGAAATCAATGAAAGAGACCGCAACCCATTCTCAATTCCGACCACCCGCGTCTGTCGTCTTTGGATTCTTGCTGGTGCTCTCGGTTCTCGGTGGCGGCGTTTACGCTTTCCTTGTCTACCTGAAATAATCTCCGGTGTAGAATACCCGGCTAAGAGTTCGGCACTCGCCACATCGGGTACCGCCTCCACTCCCCTTCGGCACGGCGCGATCATCATTGGGTTGTGCCGTGCCTGTTTCTTGGCGGGCAGGAGGAGGTCCATCACACTAGATGGTGACCTTGCTCACCGACAGTGAAGGCGGATTACAGCATGATCGCGAATCGAAGGAACACCATGCCAGACGACTGGGATGAGCCCGATAATGATGTTGCCGCAGGATCGAGTTGTCCGGTGCCTGACTGCGGTGCATTAGTGGTTGCCTGGACGCCAGCAGACCGGGACCATGCCGACCAGTGGGAGTTCATTTGCCCACGGTGCGGAATCGTCTTTACTGTCCCTGAAGATGAACTGATTTTTCACTCGGTGCCGAAGGATTGGCTCTTGATGTCCCTTTGTCCCTTTGAGTGTCCCTTTCACGTCCCTTTCAATCTCCCATCTGTGCCCATTTGTAGATGACGGCAATTTCTGTGCCACCCTGCAACTATCTGAAAACAATGGTCTTGCATAAATTTGAAGACCGGGACGATCACCGGACCGCATGCGCTTACCTTTCGCGAGCAAGTTCGTGACGAGCTTCGTTCGTGACAAGCTCGTTCGTGACAACGTTCGTTCGGAACGTAACACGAACTACTTCGGCTGCGCCACCACTCGCAGATAGGGCTTCAGCGTCTTCCAGCCGCCGGGATACTTCTGCTTGGCTTGATCTTCGGTAACTGATGTGGGAATAATCACATCCTGCCCCGGCTTCCAGTTCACGGGCGTGGCCACGTTGTGCTTGGCGGAGAGTTGGATCGAATCGAGCACGCGCAGCACCTCATCGAAATTGCGCCCGCTGCTCATGGGGTAGATCAGCATGAGCTTGATCTTCTTGTCCGGACCAATCACAAACACCGTGCGCACCGTTGCATTGTCGGCAGCCGTGCGGCCCTCGCTGGTAGAGCCAGCCTCCGCGGGCAGCATGTCATAGAGCTTTGCTACCTTCAGTTCCGGATCGCCGATCATCGGATAAGTCACCTTGTGACCCTGCGTTTCTTCAATATCCGCAGCCTACTTGCCATGGCTGCTCACCGGATCCACGCTCAGACCAATAATTTTCGTATTGCGCTTGGCGAATTCCGGCTGCAGACCGGCCATGTATCCCAGTTCAGTCGTGCATACCGGAGTGAAATCCTTGGGATGGGAAAACAGGATCGCCCATCCGTTGCCGATCCATTCGTGAAAGTTGATGGTCCCCTGCGTGGTTTCGGCGGTGAAGTTGGGAGCTTCCGAATTAATGCGTAGAGACATGTTAGTTCCTCGCGTTCTTGGAATCGCTGGAGGGCCAGCGCGTTTAAACCCCACTTACTTAGTAGAGATAGAATACCGAGCGGCCCAACTGCGCGTCAACCGCAACCGGGCCACTCCTCCCAATCAGTAGGTTGTGTGGTGGCGGGGCATAGCCCAGTCACCATACAGATTCGGTAAAATTCCAGGTATGGCTGCCTCGTCCCGAAAGCTTTCCATGGTGCAGGTCGATGTGTTTACTGATCGCGCTCTCACTGGCAACTCTCTCGCGGTTTTCCTCGACGGCCGCGGCCTCGACACGGAACACATGCAAGCACTGGCCCGCGAAATGAACCTCTCCGAAACTACTTTCATTTTGCCCGGCGACGCTGCTGCGGAAAAAGATCGCGGCATTCGCGTGCGCATTTTTACGGTGCAGGAAGAACTGCCCTTCGCCGGACACCCCACGCTGGGCACGGCCTTCGTTCTGCGCAGCCAGCGTGCGCCCGCAGCAACCGAAATCCGGCTCGCCTTGAATGTCGGTACCGTGCCCGTGCACTTCACCGAGGAAGCAACGCGGCCTGTCTTCGGGGAAATGACGCAGAGGAATCCCGAGTTCGGCGCGATCCATGACGTGGAAGCCGTCGCCCGCCTCACGGGTTTGAGCGTCGCTGACTTCGATAACTCCGCGCCCATTCAAACGGTTTCTACCGGTGTGCCCTTCACCATCGTCACGCTGCGTTCGCTGAAGACGCTGCAAAATCTTCGCCTCGATTTCAGCCGCTCCGCCGAATATCTCGCCTCGAGCGGCGGAAAGTTCTTTTACTTCGTTTGCCGCGAAACTGTCGATCCCCAAGCCCGCCTCCACGCCCGCATGATTTTTTATGGTGGAGACGATCCCGCCACCGGCTCCGCCGCCGGATGCTGCTCGGCCTGGATGGTTGCACACGGCGTGGCGGCGAGCGAGGAGCAGGTTTTGATCGAGCAAGGCCTCGAAGTGCACCGTCCCAGCCGCATTTTTGTTCGCGCCAGCAAGCAGGATAACCAGGTGGTCAATGTGCGCGTCGGTGGAAATTGTGTAGAAGTTCTCCGCGGTGAAGTCACCATCCCGATTTAATGCAGTGAGACGCTGTGCCAGTCGCGGCTTTCGGCATGATGGCACGATCTGGTCAAACACAAGAGTGCCATTGGCGAGCCCGGCACTTTACCGGCGTCGCAATTCTGTTTAGCATTCACCTCGCTCACGATTCCAAAAAATAAAACTTAGAAAGAAATCTGCGACGACGCTCTCCCGGTTAAGCCTATGAAGCCCAAGAAAACGATTCTTTGTGTGGACGATGACGAACAGGCGCTCTCCATTCGCAAAATTCTGCTGGAAACGCGCGGATACCGCGTGCTCGCGTGCAACGGCAGTGCTATGGCTCTCGAAGCCTTCCGCCGCGGCGGAGTCGACTTGGTGCTGACCGATTTGATCATGCCCGGCGTGGATGGCTCGCGGCTGATCGAAGAAATCAAGAGTCTTTCGCCGCAGACTCCGGCAGTGCTGATCTCCGGCCGGATCAAAATCTACGAACGCGAAACCCTCGCCGATGTTTTTCTGTGCAAGGGGATGTACGAACCCGCGGACCTGCTCGAACGAATTCGCCTGTTGTTAATACGCAAGCGCGGCCCCAAGCGTCATGCCGAACATAGCAACGATGCGGTGCACTTGCAGCACGCGACCGTGGCATAGAACTATAGAACTGAAGTGCGGCATTGAATCAATTGAGACATTGGATCACCCGCCAATGACCCAACACGTCAACCATTCATTGTCTCCATGACTCAATCGCCCTTCCTCCTGTGATATCGTTTTCACTGCATGTCGGTTTTCATCGAAGCCAGGGAACTGCGCAAAACCTACCGGATTGGCAAAGTGGATGTGCCCGCCCTGCGAGGTGTTTCCTTCAGCGTTCAAAAAGGAGAGTTCGTTAGCATCGTGGGCCCTTCCGGGAGCGGCAAGTCCACGCTGTTTTATCTGCTCGGCGGGCTGACGCGCGCGGACTCCGGAAGCGTTACCGTCGACGGCGTAAATTTCGCCACCCTTTCCGATAGCGAGCGCACCCGGCTCCGCAAAAGCAAGATCGGTTTCGTGTTCCAGAAATTTAATCTTCTGCCTACGCTGAACGCGCGCTCGAATATCGAGATTGCCGCGGACATCGCGGGCGGGAAGCCCGATCCCGCGTTCCTGAACAAAATCACCGGTATGCTCGGCATCGCGCAACGTCTCGAGCATCGGCCTAACGAACTTTCCGGCGGCGAGCAGCAGAGAGTCGCGCTGGCCCGGGCGCTGATCAACCGTCCCGCCATTGTGCTCGCCGACGAGCCTACCGGCAACCTGGACTCCAAAAGCTCTAGCGTGGTCCTCGACATGCTGCGCCAGTCGAATAAGGACTTAGGCCAAACCGTGCTCATGATTACGCACAACCCAGAGGCCGCCGAGTATGGCGACCGCATCGTCCACATGCGCGACGGCCAGATCGTTGCGCCCGAGGAAGACCCGCAGTGGTCGCCGCATCATCCGGCCGAACACTTGCGGTCCTGAGCAGGTTCCGAATGGCACATCGCGACGAATTCACCAAACCGATTCTTCCCGGCAAGGGAGCGACCGACTACGAGCGCTATCTGCGCACCGACGAACTCCTCGCCCTGCAAAAATCGCCGGAAGAACTGTTGCACAAAGACGAAATGACCTTTCTGGTCGTACACCAGAGCTCGGAGTTGCTGTTAAAGGGGGCAGCTTTTGAACTAGGCCGCGCCCTCGACGCGATCGAGCACGCCGACTACGGCAACTGCACGCGCCTGATCCGCCGCGCTCTCCAGTTGCTCGAACCGACGATCGGCCTGCTGCACATCCTGGAGACGATTACTCCCTGCGACTATCACATCATTCGCGCCGGACTCGGCCACGGCAGCGGGCTCGATTCTCCCGGATTCCTCTCGCTGCTCCACATCGGCCCGCGGCTCGGCCACGCTTTTCACGAGCAACTCGGCCGCGCCGGCGTCACCATCGGCGATCTCTATCGCCGCCACGAAGAATTCTTCAGTCTGCACGATGTTGCCGAGCGCCTGCTCGACTTCGACGAACGCATGCAACTCTTCCGCTTCCACCATCTCAAGCTCGCCGAACGCATCATCGGAGGGCGGGTCGTTGGCACCATGGGAACTCCGGTGGAGGTTCTGCAGCAACGCATGGAGAGCTGGCTGTACAAGGATCTCTGGGATGTCCGCAACCAGATCACGGCTGCCATCGGCCAGACGCCTGCGGCAAAGTAGCGTCAGCTCGCGCATGATTCAATGCCGAACTCGTTCACCGCTCGATTAGCGCTTGCCGCCAACTGCGTGGCCACGTCCGTCGCGCACTTCATTTCCCTTGAAGTGGGAAATTTTGTCAAGGCGCCTTCCCGGCTCGGGCTTCTCGCCACGGGCTGGCATTGGGCCATGGTAGCCGTGATCAGGATGGAAGCGGTTATTGACGTGGCCGTGGAAATCGGCAGGGCCATGAAACCATGGGCCAGCACCAATGAAGACGCCGCCTGAGAACCATTCCGGTCCGTAATAGCCGTAGGGGGCGCAGTTATACGGGGGAACGTCATAGTAACCGTAAGGACATACAGGCGCAACCCCGATCTCGACAGCTACCTGTGCATCGGCGCAGGGAGCAGACATTGCGAGGCAGATTCCGCAGATTCCCAAAAGTGCGGCGAATGCAAAAAGCTTAATTCCATTCATTCAATTATCCTCATTTCTCATTCTGAAAATTCTTCGATCTCGCCGACGCGCACCGACGGATGCATTGCGGAGCGACGTCCAGCAACCGACAACAATCAACCCTTGAGCCAGATCGAATCAGTGCATTTGATTCCAGTTGGCCGCAAAGGGTTGGTCTTTGAAACACTGAGGACACATTGAGCAAACACGCGTTGCGACCGAGATTACGCCTGATGTGCGCGTCCATAGGCGATCCGCCAGCTCGACTACCGATTCAGAGTCCAGGTTTGCTCCCGCGGGACGGCCTCATTTATACTCATAAAGTTGGGCGGGAGTAACTCAGTGGTAGAGTGCGACCTTGCCAAGGTCGAAGTCGCGGGTTCAAATCCCGTCTCCCGCTCCAGTTTCTAGAAGCCCTGCGCTGGCGAGGGCTTTTTGTTTTAGCCTGTCGTTTTAGCGTATCGTTTGTGAATGATCGGCGCGGTAGCCAAGTGGTAAGGCCGAGGTCTGCAAAACCTCTATCGTGAGTTCGATTCTCACCCGCGCCTCCAAAATTCAGCTGTCATCTCTCAGCCATCAGCCGCCAGTTTAAAAAAAATCCCATCCGGCCGCGAGATTGCGTGCTACCGGACGGGATTGTGGTCAAAGCCAGTTTACAGCCGCGTGCACACCGCCTTGGTCTGTGTATAGAGATTGAGAACGTCTTTGCCCATCTCGCGTCCCCAACCAGACTGCTTGTAGCCCCCAAACGGCAGCGCCGCGTCGAAGATGTTGTAGCAGTTGATCCAGACGGTCCCGGCGCGCAGCAAGGTTGCCGTCCGGTGCGCTTTGGAGACGTCGTTGGTCCAGACTCCCGCTGCCAAGCCGTACACCGAATCGTTGGCCCGCGACAGCAACTCTTCCGGATCGTCGAACGGAATCGCCGCTACCACTGGTCCGAAAATTTCTTCCTGCACCACCCGCATGTTCTCTTTCGTATTGACCAGCACGGTGGGCTCGACAAAATATCCCTTGTCGCCGAGCTTCTTTCCGCCCGTCATCGCGGTCGCGCCTTCCGACAATCCAATCTCCAGGTAGTTACACACGCGCTGCAACTGCTCCTCGGAAACGAGCGGCCCCATAACCGTGTCTGGTTCCAAGCCCGATCCCACGCGGATCTTCTTGGCCTTAGCCGCCACGCCTTCGACCACGCGATCGAAGACCGGCCGCTCGACATACAGGCGCGACCCGGCGCAGCAGCACTGGCCGTGATTGAAGAAGATGGCGCTGGCCGCGCCGCCAATCGCCAGATCCATATCAGCGTCTTTGAAAACCACGTTCGGCGATTTGCCGCCGAGTTCGAGCGAAACTTTTTTCAGATTTCCGGTAGCCGCATGAACTATCAGCTTGCCCACTTCCGTCGATCCGGTAAACGCAATCTTATCGACCAGATCGTGCGCCGCCAGCGCCGCGCCCGCCGTCTCGCCGTATCCGGGCACAACATTAACCACGCCGTCCGGAAATCCCGCTTCCATAATCAGTTCGCCCAGACGCAGCGCGGAGAGCGGTGTCTGCTCGGCCGGCTTCAGCACCACCGTGCATCCTGAAGCCAGAGCGGGCGCCAGTTTCCACGCTGCCATCAGCAACGGGAAATTCCACGGGATAATCTGCCCCACCACACCGACCGGTTCGCGCAGCGTGTAGGCGTGATAGTTTGCGCCCGGAGTATAGGGCACCGAGATGGGAATGGTTGTGCCTTCGAGCTTGGTCGCCCATCCCGCCATGTAGCGGAACATATCGACGGCCAGCGGAACATCGGCGGCGCGCGCCACGGTAAGCGGCTTGCCGTTATCCAATGTTTCTAAAGTCGCAAATTCTTCGATGTGTTGTTCCAGCAGGTCGGCCAGTTTCCACACCAGCCTGCCGCGCTCGGAGGCCGTCAAACGCGACCAGGGACCGCTGTCGAACGCTTTTCGCGCGGCTTTTACGGCCAGGTCGATATCGGCGCGATCGCCTTCCGCGACCTGCGCCAGAACTTCGCCGGTGGCCGGGTTATAGGTTGGGAAAGTCTTACCCGACGCGGCATTTACCCACTTGCCGTCGATCAGCATCTTGCGCGGCTTCGCGATGAAGTCGCTCACGCGGGAATCAATCTGGATAGGGGAAACTGCGATGCCCATATATCCTCCTTGGATCGGGATTGAGTGAGAGATTCGTTGCAGTGAAACAGGCTTGAAAAATACTAGTCCCCCGCGATGGAGAAGGCAACTGCGGGCCAACTACTTGACGTCCTTCATCGCCAGCAGCGAACTGAAGTCGTGGCCGGAGGGTTCGACGGCTCGCGCTACCACCCCGGCAAAAGCTCCGCGAAATTCTGGGAACTTCGCGACCAGCGCCTTGCCCACGACCGTATTTTCCTGAAACGTGCGCGTGGTATTCGAGACATCCGCGGCCTGATAGCTTACTTCCACGTCCACATCGTTCCCCACCGCGAGCAGAAAGATTTCGGTCAGGCGATATACCTTGCCCCCGACGCTTAGATCCACAGTGTTTCCGCCCATGGGCAAATCGGAGGGTTGGACGGCCTGCGTCTCGTCGTAGAGCTTGTCGGTGGCGAGCGTGCTCATGAAATCGACGGGCGCGGACAAGGCGATCGCCTCGCGGTAATACAACCAGGCGTTGTGATTCTCGGATTTAGCTTTGAAATCGCCGGCGCGCTGTGTGAACCATGCGGCATCGTGTCCTGCCGCCTGCGCGGATCTGGCGTAGAAACCCGCCAGTTTCCAATCGCTGCCTGCCTGCTGCAGAACCAGGGTCAAGGTCATGGCAGGCTGGCCGCCGTTCACGTCGAGAATAATAACGCCGTACTTGCCGGGCGGCAGATTATTCAGCACAAATACCGCGCTATCCTTGGTCTGGCCCGACTTCCCAAATACGCCGCAGAGAAACTCAGCGTGTGGCAGCGGTTCCGGGCCATCAGCCGTCAATAGAAATGGCGGACGGACCATGGCTTGTGCGCCCGTGAACGCGGCCTGGTTCTCTTTGACAGCGGCTTCGATACCGGCAAAGCTGGCGGCTACGCTCGGAATCGAGTTCTGCTTCAAGCCGGCCACATCGCCGTGCACTGACATTTCGAAATAGCGCTTGGCCGCAGCTTCCAGCGCGGATCGCGCCGCGGAATCCATGTCGGCGGCGCTTTGGCAGACTTGTGCATGCGACAATCCGCCCAGCAGCAGCAGCCACAGCCATCGCAGGCAACGCCGT
Organism: uncultured Acidobacteriaceae bacterium; assembly: GCA_963785265.1. Classification (GTDB taxonomy): domain Bacteria; phylum Acidobacteriota; class Terriglobia; order Terriglobales; family Acidobacteriaceae; genus Acidiflorens. The sequence goes on from CAWAUN010000007.1 coordinate 47,118, forward strand.
GAGTTCCGCGGCCTCGGTTCTGAAGCAAGTCTCAAGAGAAAAGCCTCCGCTGGCATTTTACGCGCTCCCGCCCGGGGAAAACCCCAAATCCTGCAAGGAGCGACGCTCGATGCTTGCACCTGTGCCGGTCGGAGACCATTCGTAATCCTCGCGCAAGAATTAAGGCGCTTCGGCGTTCTACAAGCAATGTTAAAATGAGAGCGGGACGAGTCCTAGCCGCTCGTGGGAATGGGGAAGTTCATGCTGCGTTCACGCCGATCGATTGCTTTGGGGCTCTTGTTGGCAGCTCCGGGCCTTCTCGCGCCAGCCCTTCTAGCTCGGACGGGCCAGGCCGCCGCAGCACCCGCTGCTACTCAGCGTCACCGGTCCCACAAGGCCCAGAAGCCACTCGTGCTTCCGCCGTTGCCGCGCGGTCCATTGCGTCAGGTGCCCATGGACCAGATCCCGCCGGCGCCAGCCAAAGTGAGCTATCAAAACGGTCTACTGACTATCTGGGCTCAGAACTCGACTTTGAGCGAGATCTTGCACGAGGTGCAAAGGCTCACCGGCGCTTCGATTGATATTCCCCAGAGCTCGGCGGCGAATGAGCGAGTCGTCACCTCCCTCGGCCCGGGAGCGCCACGGGACGTTCTGGCTGGCTTGCTGAACGGCTGTTCGTTCAATTATGTGATGCTCGGTTCCAACTCGGACCCGGCTGCGGTGTCGAGCGTGGTACTCACCGCCAGGCCGTCATCGTCGGGAGACAATGCCCCTGCTCCGAACATGACCGCACGCGCTTACCAGGACGATTCGGCGCCGGTCCCTCCCCGCCCCCTTCCCCCAAGACCGTTCAACCGGCAATTGTTGCAGCGGCAGGGACAGCCGGGGAATGCACAAGCCGCGGCCTCCGACGACGATAAAGATGATGATGACGATAAGGATGACGACAGCGCTGACGATCAGCCTCAGCCAGGTCAACCGGGGCAGCCCGATGCTAACGCCCAGCAGCAACCCGACCCAAACCAGCCCAACGCCGGACCGAAGACTCCTGAACAGATTCTGGATATGTTGCGTAGAGGTCAACAGCCTGGGAGCCCCATGACTCCGCAGCAACCGCCCCAACCGCCGCAGCAGTAGCGGCATTTCTTCCGAGATTCAGGGGAAACCTATTCCGTAGAACTCAACGGAAAGACCGCGGACATGCTTAGTCGCCGCTGACCTGGCTTTGATGAGGAACCAATGCGGAGAGGATCTTGGACGGCCTGGAGGGATTGACCACGGCCAATACCGCGCTGATAGCGCCGTACGCGCCAAGAATGCCCAAAACTACCGTTAAGATTGCAGTGCTGCTGATCAAGAAACCTATAAAAAGTGCGTTCACGTTGCCTGGCCCTTGTTGGCAGCCACTCTGTGAAGCGCGCGGCTGCAAATGATTTACTGTATCCGCATTTGACCCCCGCCGCTGTTAGCAACTAAGATACGGGAATCGGACTGCGTATCTCCACTCTCCAACATTTCTCAGGACCCGTCCACGTTACGGAAGTCCATAAAGCATTGCGTAAATGGCCATCACCCGGATTTCGGTGCGCGGCGCGCGCCAGCACAACCTGAAGAATATTGACGTCGAGATTCCTCGTAACACCTTGACGGTCATTACGGGTCTGAGCGGCTCCGGCAAATCCTCGCTCGCCTTCGATACGATTTACGCCGAAGGCCAGCGGCGCTACGTGGAAACCTTGTCCGCCTACGCTCGCCAGTTTCTCGACCAGATGGAGCGCCCCGACGTGGACTCGATCGACGGCCTCAGCCCATCGATTTCGATCGAGCAGAAAACCACCAGCCGCAGTCCGCGCTCGACGGTTGGCACCATCACCGAAATTTACGATTACCTGCGCCTGCTCTACTCTTCGATCGGTGTGCCCCATTGCCCAAATTGCGGCAAGCCCATCACCCGCCAGTCTGCCGAGCAGATCGTGCAACGTGTCATGGCGCTCACGCCCGATGACCGCGTCATGATCATGGCGCCCATCGTTCGCGGCCGCAAAGGCGAATTCAAAAAGGAAATGGAGAAGCTTGTCCAGCATGGTTTCTCCCGTGCCCGCGTAGATGGCGAACTGGTCAATCTTGAGGACGATCTCGCCCTCGACAAGCGCAAAAACCACACCATTGAAGTTGTCGTGGATCGTCTGCTGGTAAAGCCGGGAATCGAACACCGTCTAGAACTCTCGGTTGGCCTGGCCATGAAACTCGGCGGCGGTCTCGTGCTGGTCGCCGTGGTCAACGGAGACGAAACGCTCTATTCTTCGCGTCTCGCCTGCCCCGACTGCGGAATCAGTGTTCCGCAACTGGAGCCGCGCTCGTTCTCGTTCAACAGTTCCTACGGAGCCTGCCCCGAGTGCCACGGCCTCGGCAGCCGCTACGATTTGGATCCAGCCAAGGTCATTGTCGATTGGTCAAAGCCGCTGCTCGATGGCGGACTGGGCCCCGGTTCGGCGTCACAGAACCTCATTCGCAGCCTGCATTTGGTAATCCAGGCATACGGCTTCGACTTGTCGACGCCGTTCGAAAAATTTCCCGACAAGATTCAGAACCTCCTGCTCAATGGCGAACCGCAGCGCGGCGGCAAAACTGGGTTTCTAGGAATTCTTGGCCACCTGCGGCAGAATCTCGAAGCCTCGACCTCCGATACCTATCGCGAATACTTGCTTGATTTCATGTCCGCGACCGAATGTTCGGTGTGTCACGGCATGCGTTTGCGCCCGGAGAGCCTGGCGGTAAAAGTAAATGACATGTCCATCGCCGATTTCACCAGCTTGCCGATTGCGCGCGCTCTCGATGCCGCGCGCAAAATCAAATTGACCGGCAGAGAGCAAACCATCGCCGGACGTATCGCGCACGAAATCACGGAACGCCTGGAGTTCCTGCACAACGTCGGACTCGGCTATCTGTCGCTCGGCCGTTCCGCCGCCACGCTTTCTGGTGGAGAAGGCCAGCGCATCCGCCTAGCCACGCAAATCGGTTCCAAACTACGCGGCGTGCTTTACGTGCTCGATGAACCTTCCATCGGCCTGCACCACCGCGACAATGGACGCCTGCTGGCCGCGCTCGAAAACCTGCGCGACCTGGGCAACACCGTGCTCGTCGTCGAGCACGATGAAGAAACCATTCGGCGCGCCGACTATGTAATCGATCTCGGCCCCGGCGCTGGCCGTCACGGCGGCGAGTTAGTCGCGAGCGGTACGCCCGCCGAAATCATGAATTCGTCCGCGTCCCTAACCGGCGCCTACATCGCCGGACGCCAGCAAATCGCGATGCTCCCGGAGCGGCGCAGCCCGAATGGCAAGGCCGTCTCAGTTCTGGGGGCGCGCGAGAACAACCTTAAAAATCTCGATGTAGTTTTTCCCCTCGGCATAATGACGGTGGTGACTGGTGTCTCCGGCTCTGGCAAGTCAACCCTGGTCAATGACATCCTCTATCGCGCGCTCGCGCGCCAGCTCTATCGTTCCCGCGAAGAACCCGGCGCGCACAAATCCATCGTCGGAGCGGAGCTGATCGACAAGGTGATTCGCATCGACCAGTCCCCCATAGGACGTACTCCGCGCTCGAATCCGGCGACCTACACGGGCATTTTCGCGGCGGTTCGCGATCTCTATGCCATGCTGCCCGAATCGCGCGAGCGCGGCTACAAACCCGGACGTTTCTCCTTCAATGTTGCCGGCGGCCGCTGCGAGGCTTGTCAGGGCGAAGGCCAGCGCCGCATAGAAATGAATTTCCTGCCCGATGTGTACGTACAATGCGAAGTTTGCGGCGGACGCCGCTACAACCACGAGACCTTGTCGGTTCACTATAATGGCTCGTCCATCGCTGATCTGCTGGAAATGCCCGTATCCGACGCGCTCCAGATTCTCGAAAATATCCCGCAGGTCAAACAAAAGCTGCAGACGCTGGTCGACGTCGGTCTGGGATACATTCACCTCGGTCAATCTGCCGTCACACTTTCAGGAGGCGAAGCGCAGCGCATCAAGCTCGCCCGCGAACTCAGCAAACGCCAGACCGGAAAAACTCTTTATCTGCTCGACGAGCCGACAACGGGATTGCACTTTGACGATGTGCGCAAGTTGCTCGACGTTCTGCACCGTCTCACCGATCTCGGAAACACGGTCATCATCATCGAGCACAACCTCGACGTAATCCGCAATGCCGACTGGATCCTCGATCTCGGCCCTGAAGGTGGTGAAGAAGGCGGCCGCATAGTGGCCCAAGGCACGCCCGAGCAAGTCGCGCGCGTGAAAAGGTCCTACACGGGACAAGCCCTGAGCGCGTATTTCCATGGGCCGGAAAAAAATGGGTTGGCCAAAAATGACTCGGCGAAAAATGGTTCGGGAAAAAACGGCTCAACCAAAAGCGTGCTTGCGCCAACTGGTGAACTAGCGTGACCTATTCGCCCGACAACCTCCCCAAGAGTCCAGTGCCAGATCGGGAACCCGCGGACGTTCCGCCCGCGTGGGGACGGGCGCCCTCGCCCGTCCAAGCCGAGCGCAGCTCGGCAGACTCCTCGGGCCACACCGACTCAACAGACGTCAATCACGCCCCAGTCGCCCAGTCCCCCGATTTCATCCCAGCCGCGCCGCCCGATCCGGCATGGAATGGCTGGGATGTTCTCCGCCTCACATTTCTCACCATCGTGGCACTCTTCGTCGGCGTCTTCGCCGTGTTGTTCATCGCCCGCGCCTGGCTGTACCCGCACTCGAACCTCGGCGACATAGCGCACATTCCCCTGGTCCTAGTCGCCGGACAATCCGTAGCCTACCTTCTTATCCTCGCCTACATGTACGTGCTAGTGACGCGCGAACGCCGCCGGCCCAGTTTTCTAGCGGCCATCCACTGGAACTGGCCGTCGAACATCGCCCCTTACGTGTTGGCGGGCTTCGTGCTTTCGGTGAGTTTGCAGGGTCTGGCTCACTTTCTGCCCATACCGAAAGAATTGCCGATCGACACCTATTTCCGCACGCCCGCCGAAGCCTGGGCGTTGGGCATTCTAAGCGTCACCCTCGCGCCGCTGATGGAGGAACTTTTCTTTCGCGGCTTTCTGTATCCCGTGCTAGCGCGCCGCCTCGGCCTGGCAGTTGCCGTCTTTCTGACTGCTCTAGGTTTCGCTCTGCTGCACGGCGCGCAACTGGGCTTCGCCTGGGGACCGGTGCTTGTGATCTTCCTGGTCGGCGTAGTTTTAACAGCAGTGCGAGCCAAAACAAATTCCGTAGCCGCCGGCGTTCTCATCCACATGGCCTACAACGGAACCATCACTGTAGCCATGTTCGCCGCCACCGACGGATTCCGGCACTTAGAAAGATTGAACCAGTGAAAGAGTGTCAGGTATCAGCGACCCGTCGCTTGTCCACTCGAACATCGAGTTGGCAGTTACCGGCTGTAAACTATACCCTGAGACCTAAGACCTGACACCTGAGACCTGAACTTTCATGTCCCCCGCACGACAAGAGCTCATACAACTGTTGGCACGCAAATCATTTCGCCTAGGAGAGTTCAAACTATCCTCCGGCGGCACCGGCGACTATTACATCGACTGCCGCACCACTACGCTCGATGCACGCGGCGCGCAACTGGTAGGCCAGGTGTTCCTGGACGAAATGCGCGCCCAAGGCTGGCACGCCGACGCCATCGGCGGACTCACCATGGGCGCCGACCCGATCGTAGTAGCCGTAGCCGTCACCAGCGGAACCCTCCACGGTTTCCTCGTGCGCAAAGCCGAAAAGCAACACGGCACCGGCCAGCGCATCGAAGGCTTCCGCGAAAAAGGCGCGCGCGTAGTAATCGTGGACGACGTGTGCACCACCGGCTCCTCCACCGTGCAAGCCATCGAAGCCGCCCGAGAATTCGGCTTCAAAGTCGTAGGCGCAATGTGCCTGGTCGAGCGCGAGGACGCGCACGGCCGCCCCAACGTAGAAAAATCCGCCGCACCCGCGCCGTTTGTTTCGATCTTCACAGCGAATGACGTGCGAAAAGAGCACGTAGCAGCGGCCACGCATAGCAAATAGCAAATGACGACTAGCGAACGACCAGCGACTAACGACCAACGACTGACTCTATGATTCCCGACGGATACACCGACCTCGCTCCGGGAAAAATCGCGTCAGTTGTCACCTACCTGGAAATGCTCAAACGGCCCGTTCTGGCTGAGATTTCATCGAGCGCCGTCCATAGAGACGTGCAATTGCGCCAAGTGCAAAATCCCAAGCTCGATTGGTATCGAGCCATCTTTCGGAGAGCAGGCGCCCAGTGGTTGTGGTTCAGCCGCCTGGAGATGACGGACAAGCAGCTTGCCGCGGTATTGCAAAATCCGAACATCGAATTTTTCGTCGCTGAATCGGCCGGCAGCGGAATCGGAATTGCCGAACTCGATCGTTCGCAGCCCCCCAACGTGGAGATCACCAGCTTCGCCCTGTTTTCTGAAGGCATAGGCAAGGGCCTAGGGCGCGCGTTCGTGGCGCAACTGCTCGACCGCGCTTGGACTCACGCGACGAAGCGGGTCTGGTTACATACCTGCAATTTGGACGGTCCAGCGGCGCTGAGTTTCTACATGAAATGCGGTTTCCATCCCTACAAGCGGGCAATCGAAGTGGCGGACGATCCGCGCCTTCGCGGCGTTCTGCCGGAGGACGCCGCGCCGCAGGTCCCGATTATCCGTTAATCTAGTCTGTCCCGGAAGTATGTGAAATTTAAATTACATTGTCATCCTGAGCGAAGCAATCCGTTCGCGAAGCGGACGGACTGCGAAGTCGAAGGACCCCTACTCGTCAGAAAATGTATGCTGCGAGTAGAGGTCTTTCGCTTCGCTCAAGATGACAACCCATGTTCATGACGCGACTTTTCGGGATCACAGAAGACAAGGCCCAACGACCAACGACGAACGACCAACGACCGATCTTATGATTCAAACTCTAGAATGGACCCCCCGCGGCGTAGTCTTCATCGATCAGACGAAGCTACCGACCGACGAAGTGTACGTAACCTGCACCACGCACCAGCAGGTAGCCGACGTAATCCGCAACATGGTAGTTCGCGGAGCCCCCGCCATCGGCGTAGCCGCAGCCATGGGCATAGCGTTAGGCGTGAAAAACTCGAAAGCCGAGAACGCCGCCGACCTCAAGAAAGAGCTCGACCAGATTTGCGAAATCATCGGCCAGACGCGCCCCACAGCCGTGAATTTATTCTGGGCGATCCGCCGCATGAAGGAGAAATTTGAATCCCTCCGCCCGCGCCCCATCGCCGAAATCCAGCAAGCGCTGATCGAAGAGTCCCAGCGCATGCACGCCGAAGACATAGCCGCGAACCAAGCCATGGGTCGCCACGGCGCCACGCTCATGCCGTCGACCGGAGGCGTCCTAACCCACTGCAATGCCGGAGCCCTGGCCACCGCCGGCTACGGCACCGCGCTAGGAGTAATCCGAGCCGCCATAGAAGCCGGCAAAAAGATTCACGTGTACGCCGACGAGACGCGTCCCTTTCTGCAAGGCGCGCGCCTCACCGCATGGGAGCTGATGAAGGACGGCATCCCGACGACCGTTATCTCCGACAACATGGCGGGAGTCATGATGCAGCAAGGCAAAATCGGAGCCATCGTAGTAGGCGCCGACCGCATAGCCGCCAACGGAGACGTGGCCAACAAAGTCGGCACCTACACCGTAGCCATCCTGGCCAAGGAGCACGGCATCCCGTTCTACGTAGCCGCGCCGATCTCAACGGTAGATCTGGCCACGCCCGACGGCAGTAAGATTCCCATCGAGCAGCGCAACGCAAGAGAAGTAACCCATATAGGCGGAAGGCAAATGACGCCCGACGGAGTCGCGATCGAGAATCCCGCGTTCGACGTCACGCCCGCAAGATACGTTACTGCGATCGTCACCGAACGCGGCATCGCCCGGGCGCCGTACGAGGAATCGCTAAGTCACTTGGCGCGACAGGTTGAGAAACATAGCTGAATGTAAACTACCACCAACATGGACGACGCAGCCGAGGAAGCCGTTTCGCCGCAGGAGAAACCCGTGCTCCGCACGGGGGTGGGCTGGAATGTTCTTTGGTTTGGCCTTCATTTGGCTGCGGTTTACGTGATAGTGGAATTCTGCGCGCCATGGCTGGCAGGGTGGACACGCGGAACATTGTTGCCGCTCTTGCAGCACCCTACTCCCTCCGGAAGATTTGAATTTTTCTTTTCTCACATTTTTGCATTTCACTTTGGCCCGGCTTTTCTCGCCGGTTTAATCAACGCGAGATTCAGGCACAAGGCGGCGCAATTTGTCTGGCTCGTGCCCGCCGAAATTCTGGCCTACAACTTCGTGACCTTCCCTTCTCCATCAGCTTTTCAAAATCAATTTCCGGCGGCGTTCCATCAGTATTTCGGTGGAGGATTCGTGGTTCCCGAATATCACAGTTGGGAGGAATTTTGGTCCATCGCGGGTTCCTCCGATGCGAAGCGAGGGATGGTCCAGCTGAGGTTCACGGCTCCGTTCTATGCTGGCGTTGGGTATAGCTTGGCAGCATGGATAGGCCGTCGCACCGAGCTGAACCGAAAAGTCGCAGCGAAAATAGCGGCTTGGGAAGAGTCGAGATTTGGGGATCATTCGACCAACGACTAACGGTTAATAGACTTTCATGCGCATAATCATCGCGGGCGGAGGCACCGGCGGACACGTTATCCCGGCGCTAGCCATCGCCCAACAGCTAAAGAAGCAATTCGGAGCCGAAGTCCTCTTCATCGGCACCGCTCGCGGCATTGAGACGCGCCTCGTGCCGCAGGCGGGCTTCCCATTGGAGCTGATTAAAGTAGGCGCGTTGAAAAATGTCAGCCTGACGACGCGCCTAAAGACAATGTTCGACCTCCCGCGCGCCATCGCAGCCTCTTCGCGGATGCTCTCAGCTTTCGATCCCGAAGTTGTGATCGGAGTCGGGGGGTACGCCTCCGGTCCGGCGATGGTGGCCGCGATTCGCCGCCGTCTTCCGACACTGGCTTTTGAACCGAACGTAGTGCCGGGATTTGCCAATAGAATGATTGCGCGCTGGGTTTCTGCCGCGGCCGTGCACTTTGACGAAACTTGCCGGTATTTTCCTCACTGCAAAGTGACGGGTGTTCCGGTGCGCGCGGCTTTCTTCGACATCCCCCCGAAAGCCGGAGCCCCGCCCACTCTACTGGTCTTCGGAGGCAGTCAAGGCGCCCGCGCCATCAATCAAGCGATGGTCGAATCGTTGCCCGGTTTGCGCGCGAAAATTCCCGGCATCCACATCATTCATCAAACCGGCGAGCGCGACTATGGCCGTGTGCTAGCCGCCTACCAGCAGTCGGGAATCTCAGGCGAAATCCACAAGTTTATCGACGACATGCCAGCGACCTTCAGCCTCGCCGATCTGCTGGTTTGCCGTTCCGGCGCCAGCACCGTCGGCGAAATCACAGCGGCGGGCAAGCCCGCGATTTTTGTGCCCTTCCCTGCCGCAGCCGATGATCATCAGAACGTAAACGCCCGAGCGCTGGAACGCGCGGGCGCCGCGGTGGTAGTAGAAGAAAGCAATCTGGAAGCAGCGTATCTTGTCGACACGATTGCAGCGGTGATCGGCGACCCACGCCGCTTGCAGGGCATGTCCGAGGCGGCAAAGTCACTGGCGCATCCGAAAGCCGTCGAAGAAATCGCGGAAATGGTTAGAGAGCTTGCCGATCCGAAATGAGATCATGAACCGTAGAGATCGCTAGCACGCTGGGAAATTCAGAAAAATCTGGCTAAGGTTTTACTCTGCGTTCTCTGCGATCTCCGCCGTTAGATCGTCTATCATCAGTTTTCATGTTCGCCAAGATTCAGCGCATTCATTTCGTAGGTATCGGTGGCATCGGCATGAGCGGAATCGCCGAGGTTCTGCTGAATCTCGGCTACCAGATCTCCGGCTCCGACCTGAAGCATTCAGCGGTTACCGAGCGGCTAGCCGCCTTGGGTGCATCGGTTTTCGAAGGACACGCAGCCGTCAACATCTCCGCAGCGGACGTGGTGGTCACAAGCTCGGCAATCTCCGTCGATAATCCCGAAGTCGCCGAGGCTCGCCGGTTGCACGTTCCAGTGATTCAGCGCGCCGAGATGCTGGCCGAGCTGATGCGGCTGAAATACGGCATCGCGATTGCGGGTATGCATGGCAAGACCACCACGACTTCAATGGTCGCGGCCGTGCTGGCCGCGGGCGGTCTCGATCCGACGGTCGTAGTCGGCGGACGCGTCGACGCCATGGGATCAAACGCGCGCCTGGGCAAGTCGCAATACCTGGTTGCCGAGGCCGACGAGAGCGACCGCTCGTTCCTGAAGCTCTCGCCAATTCTCTCAGTGGTCACAAACATCGACCGCGAGCACATGGACTGCTACCGCGACATGCGCGACGTCCGCCGGACGTTCCTCGAATTCATGGAGCGCGTGCCGTTTTACGGAATCGTCGTCGCCTGCAACGACGACGCGGCGCTCCGGCGCCTGTTGCCGCGCGTTCATCGCCGCGTGACGACTTATGGAACAAGCCCGGGTTCGGATTTTCTGATCCGCATGGAGTCGTCGACGGCTGGGCGGATTCAGGGTGCCGGAGAACACGGTCCGCTGATCCGCTTTCAGGTCACGTACAAAACTAAAGACCTCGGAGAGTTCGCGCTGCACGTTCCAGGAGCGCACAACGTGCTGAACGCGACCGCGGCCATTGCCGTGGGCACCGCGCTCGACGTTCCGACCGCGCAGATTCGTTCCGCGCTCGACGGCTTTCGTGGCGTGGATCGCCGGTTTCAGCTCAAAGGCAAGGCTGCGGGCGTCACCGTGATTGACGACTACGGCCACCATCCGACGGAAATCCGCGCCACACTGGCCGCCGCTCGCCAGTGCGGATTTCGCCGCGTCCATGTCATCTTCCAGCCGCATCGCTTCACTCGCACTCGCGACTTGATGGAGGAGTTCGCAACCGCCTTTTCCGAGGCTGACACGCTTTGCGTGCTCGATATCTATCCGGCAAGCGAAAAGCCGATCGCAGGCATCACGGCGGAAGCTCTTGTGGACCGCATTGCCGGGGCGAGGAAGGCGAGCGCCACATACGCGTCCTCCTTTTCCGATGCAGTTGATTCGGTTGCCGCCGTCGCCCAACCGGGCGACATGGTGCTGACGCTGGGCGCAGGCAGCGTCTCGCATCTGGGTCCGATGATTTTGGAAAAGCTGGAAACTGGATCGCATCGAAATCAGTAGCCAAAGCCGAACTTTTGCGGTTGACCTTTTTTCTCATCGCTCGTCCAACGGACATACGCTGGGGATCTCATGAACACGAACAAAGCCGCTTACTGGATCATTCTTGGAGTATTGGCGTTAGGCCTGAACAGCGAATACCGGCACGGAAATTTGCTGCCCTTGCACCGCGTTGCAGAACGCGCCGATTCCGCGTTCTGCTGGGTCGCAGCCCGTGCCGAGCGGACGCTGGAGGCCGCGGCGATCCTGACCAACCGCGGCCGATTCGCGGCGAGTGATTTGCTCGCCTCCAAAGAAGAAACGGAAATGGCCCAAGCTCAGACCGAATTGCTCCGCGAACAAGCCCAAGACGAGGCTGAACTTCTTCGCGAAAGAGTTCAGGACCGAGTTACGGAAAAAGTTAGGGAAAACGTTAGGGAAAACGTTAGGGTGAACGTTGGGAAAAGCGTTCGGGACGCCATGCGCGCCCAAGCCGATGTCATGCACGCCCAAGCCGAAATTCAGCGAGCCGAGATCGAGCAAATTCGCTCGCGCGCTCGTTCGGAATTCAAACTGATCCGCACCGCCGACCGACGAATGCTGGTGGTCTGTCCAGAAACCGGCACGCGGATCTCCGTGAAGGCGGACGCGAAATCCGCGGACACTTCTGCAGACATTGAAGTCGGGAACAACTTCTAAAATCCGCACCCGCACAAAACAGCCAGGGCCTCCTCCCACGTGCGTACTTCCACGAGCGATTGAACCAACTTGGCACTGTTGTTAGCAAGTTAAAATGTCCGCTTTTTGTAGCAAGTGAAATGTCCGGTTTCGTTAATCTCCCGTAGCCGCCGAGGCGGTGGAAAAGTGGGAATCCCGCGCACTTGGCGGGATTTCCAAGCGCGGTGGGAAAGTCGTTTTTTGGACTTTCCCACGGCGCGTCTTTTCCACGGCCTTGCCGGACGCCAGTTTCCCATTGAGAATCGGACCGCCGCGCTCGTCATAGCGACCCAGGCAGTGTGGTCCATAGCTGAGGCTCAAGGTCCCGTCCAGGTGTTGGTGCGCGATCACCGTGCAGCCTGCCAGCGTTCCCCGCCAGCGCACGGGTTCGATCTGCAAAGTCAGGTTCTGAAAGCTGACCGTGTTGTCGCGGTTCACCATGCGCTCGAATTGCAGCGAAAAGATGCGCTCCAGGTCTTTCCCCCGATAGGGCACAAAGGCAGTGCCCGGTTGCGCGGCTGCTACTGGGAAGCGGCGATTAAACTCCCCGATGTAATGCTCGCGCAGAAAGACGTTCGCCGCCTCCACCGTCCGGATCCCACGCAAGCGCAGTTCCTGCGGCAGTCGGCCCTGCCAGGTGCCGAAACTGCGTTCGCTGCGCCCGCGCGCTTGCGGCGAGTAGGCCGGAATCATGCGCACCCCCAACTCGCGCAGCGCACGCCCCACCTGCGTGAGACGGTCGTGGTCCACCGCCTCTCCCGCCTTGGCCGTCAGCCAGAAATGACGGGCCCGATCGCTATACAGAGCGCAAAACACGCCCTGGTGTTCGACCACTTCTTTCAGCCCGGTCAGCACCGGAACCGTCGCTTCCTCTTCCACCAACTGCGCGTAATAAATCTCGCTGTTGGCGTCGTCCATAATCACCAGCAAGTCGTACCAGCGCTCATCCTGAAACCAGCGATGCTCACTGCCGTCGATGTGCAGCAGCATCCCGGGCAGCGGACGCCGCGGGCGCTGTTGGCGATGCACTCCACGCTTGCGCCCCTTGGCCACCATGCCCGCCCCTTGCAGCAACCCTTTCACCCAGCTGTAGCTGATCTCTACCTGGTGCTCTTCCCGCAACTTCTCGTGAAAGTGCCGCACGTTCAGATCGAAATACTTTTCCCGATACAGCCCCAGAACTTTCTCCACCACCGCCAATGGCACTTTCTTGGGCGACGGCTTGCCCCGACGCCGGTCGAACAACCCCCGGAACCCGAACTCTTCATAGCGTTCATGCCAGCGCCGCATCTGCCGGTCGCTGATGCCGATGATCTCCGCCGCCTGCCACCACGTGATCTTCTTCGCCATGGCCCGCAGAATCACTTCCTGTACCTTCATCGTCCGCTCCATCGCGGCCTGCGTGTAAGAAAACATGCCTTCCATGCTCTCCTACCCTCGCCGCCTGCCAAGCGGACACTTCACTTGCTATCTCATCCGGACATATCATGTGCTAACGACATTGAACCAACTTGGCACTGTCTCAAATCGTGAAAACCAGTTATAGTATTTTTGCTCAGCGGTTTTCTGTCGACAACTGACTCGAACGAGTGGCGCGGAAATCAAGTTCCACCGCGGTGCAGGAAGAACTGTACCCGCTTCCCGGCGTTTCTCAGTACGAGGCTCCCGAGCGCGAGCCTTTCGACGATGCACGGCTCGTCGATCTGGAAGCGGAGCAGGAATCTCCTTTTCTGCGCGGGCAAAAGCGCGTCTCCGTACGCCGCGGATCCCTTCCCAAAAAAACTGCCAATCGGTTGCTGTGGTCCGCCGCCGCGCTCGTCGCTTTGGCGATTGTGGGAGCTGCCGGCCTCGGCCTCTACCGTTACGGCAAGCACTCGTGGCGTTTTCGCATCGATTCCAGCGATCAGATCGAAGTCGCCGGCGCCGAGCACGTCCCGCACGCCCAAATCATGGAAGTAATGGGCGGAGATATTGGCCGCAACATTTTTTTCGTTCCGCTCGCGCTGCGCAAACAGCAAATCGAGCAGATCCCGTGGGTGGAATCGGCCAGCGTGATGCGCTTTGTGCCGAATCGCCTGCGTATCGAGATTCATGAACGCACGCCGGTCGCGTTTGCCCGCATCGGCTCGCACATTTCGCTGATCGACGCGGGCGGCACGCTGATGGAGCTTAATCCCGGCGGCAAGCACAGGTATTCCTTTGCGGTGATAGCGGGCATGAATGCCGGCGAACCGCTCTCCACGCGCGCGGCGCGGATGAAGAACTACAACGCGCTGGTGCGCGAACTCGATTCGAGCGGCGCGCATTATTCCCAGGAACTGAGTGAAGTGGATGTCAGCGATCCAGAAGACGTGAAGGTTTTGGCCGCCGATCCGAACGGCGAAGTGCTGGTGCATCTCGGCTCGGGCAATTATCTGCAGCGCTACAAAATCTATGTGACGCATGTGCAGCAGTGGCGGCAGCAGTTCGACAAACTCGAATCTGTGGACCTCCGCTATGACGGCCAGATCATTGTGAATCCCGACCTCGCAGGAATGGCTCGCCAGCCCGCCCTAACGCGCGCAGCGGCCAAGGCGGCGATGGCGGCGGGAGTGAAAACCGCGGCGATCGTGAACTACGAAAAATATGTAACGCCTCCCGCGCCTCCAGCTCAGAAAAAGAAGGAAGCGAAGTCCAATTCAAAGCCTGCGACGAAGAGCGCAGTTCATCATCCTTCGGCGAAATCAGCCGGGGCGAAACCAGTCCGCACGAAGCAGGCGGCGGCTAAACCGGCGTCCGTTAAAAAAGTTTCAGTGACGCAAGCTCCACCCAATCAAGCCGCGCCCAAGCCGGCGACAAACACCCCGCCTGTCACGGCGGCGAAGCCTGCGGCACCGCCGCATCCGGTTGCATCCGCGCCGCCCCCGGTTACTACGGGACAGAAGAAACCAAGCGCTGCCATACCTCTACCTAAGGAGACTCCGCAGAACTAGCGATCATCATGCCGAGCCACCAGCCCAATTTCATTACCGCCATCGACGTAGGCAGCGCCAAGACATCCGTGCTGGTGGCCGAGCTCAGCGAGAACGGATTGCGTTATCGCGGCCACGGCATCAGCGAATCGCGAGGTCTGCGCAAGGGCGTGATTACCGAACTCGATAAGGCCGTCAGCAGTATTCAGAAAGCGGTGGAGCACGCGGAGGACGTGGCCGGCATTCCCATTGAGCACGCTCTGATTGGGATTGCGGGCGCTCACATTCGCGGGATGAACAGTCACGGCGGCATCACTTTTGGCACCCGGGCGCGCGAAATTGGACGTGAGGAAATTCGTCAGGCCGTGGATAAGGCCCGCACTGCGCCTTTACCCGCCGATCGCGAAATTCTCCACCTGTTACCGCAGGAGTTCATTCTCGACGATCAGCCAGGCGTGCAGGATCCCACGGGCATGATGGCCACGCGTCTCGAAGTGCGCGTGCACATTGTGACGGCATCTTCTGGCGCTACGCAAAACCTGGTGACGGCGGTGAATAAAGCGGGCGTCCACGTGGACGATACAATTTTTGAGCCGCTGGCCACTGCGGACTCGGTGTTGCGGTCGGATGAACGCGAGCTCGGAGTCTGCCTCGTCGATCTCGGCGCCGGCTCCTGCGATCTGGTCGTGTTTCAGCAAGGCGCAGTCGCACACACGGCCGTCATTCCTATCGGCGGCGACCACTTTACCAGCGACCTTTCCGTGGGCATGTGCACCGGACTGGCGGACGCGGAGACGCTTAAGAAAAACTTTGGCAACGCGGTGCCGACGCTGATCCCTGAAGGCAATGAAGTCGAAGTTCCGTCGGTGGGAGACCGTCCGTCGCGCATGATGCCGCAACGGATGGCGGGTGAAATTCTTGGGCCGCGCGCTTATGAACTCTTTGAGCTATTGCGCGAAAACCTGCGCCACGCAGGCGTTCTCGAGCACTGCATCGCCGGATTTGTGCTGAGCGGCGGAGCCTCGCGCCTTCCCGGAATTCTAGACGTGGCGGAGTCGGTGCTGCGGAAGGCCGCCCGTCTAGCGTGGCCAACACCGATGGCCAGGATGCCATCGTTTCTGGCCGAACCGGAGTTCGCGACAGTATTGGGTATGGCATATTACGGGCACCGCGCCCGCCTTGCCCGCGGTTTGCAGGAGCCCAGCTTTGGTTCGCGCATGAAGGCGTTGTTCGCTGGAAAGGGCGCGTGATTTTACGGCAAGAAAATTTGTTCGTGGGGTTGGCATTTACTGAGAACTGACAACTGAGAGCTGACAGATGATTCTTACGAGGTGATTTATGACTGAAGACAACGGACTCCGCATCTGTTTCAACGAAGAAGCGCGCAACGACGCACGCATCAAGGTCATCGGTGTCGGCGGCGGCGGCAACAATGCGGTCAATCGCATGATTGACTCGGGCATGGAACATATCGAATTCATTGTGGCCAACACCGACTTGCAGGCTCTGCGCATGTCGCGTGCCACCACCAAGATTCAACTCGGAGTCAAGCTGACTAACGGACTCGGCGCCGGCGCCAATCCCGAAATCGGCCGCAAAGCCGCGCTCGAAGATTCGGACAAGATCATTGAGGTCCTCGAAGGCGCGGACATGATCTTCGTCACCGCCGGTCTAGGCGGAGGCACTGGCACTGGCGCTGCGCCGATCATCGCCTCGCTGGCCAGCGAAATGGGCGCGCTCACCGTCGCGGTCGTCACCAAGCCTTTTGCCTTTGAAGGCAAACGCCGCATGCAGCAGGCCGAGCGCGGTATTTCCGAACTCATGGAGTCGGTCGACACCACCATCGTCATCCCCAACGAAAAATTACTGGCCGTTGCCGAGAACGCGGGTTTTTTCGAGTCCTTCCGCATCGCCGACGATATTCTTCGTCAAGGAGTACAGGGCATTTCAGATATCATCACTATCCCCGGCATCATCAACCGCGACTTCGCCGACGTAAAGGCCATCATGGCGGGCATGGGTTATGCGGTGATGGGCACGGCCACTGCTGCCGGCGAGCATCGCACCGTCGAAGCCGCGCAGCGCGCTATAGCCTCGCCGCTGCTGGAAGCGGGCGCGATCGACGGAGCGCGCGGCATTCTCATCAACATCACGGGGTCGAATTCGCTGAAGTTGGCGGAAGTGCAGCAGGCTTGCACCATCATCCAGGGCGCGGCTCACGAAGATGCCAACATCATTTTTGGCGCCGTTCTCGATGAGAAGATGAAGGACTCGGTCAAGATCACGGTGATCGCAACCGGTTTCAAAGAGGCCGGTGTGCGGCGCGCGCGCCACTTTGAAAGTTTTGATCCAGTCATATTGTCCAGAGACGTTTCGCGAGAGGTTTCGCGCCACGTTTCGCCTAGCGATCACTTCCACGAGCCCGAACCGTTGGCTGAACCGGAGCCTGTCTTTGAACCAGATTCAGCGCCGGCCGCTTTTCAGGAATCGGCGTCGGTAAGCGCGCCGGCGCATGCCGAGGTAATTTCGCTGGACGCGATGCGGTCGGCTCCTCCCAGCTACCAGGTGGAAGATCTCGACATTCCCGCCTTCCTGCGGAAACGCAGTGAAGTGATGTAGGGGACGAGCAAGTCCAGCGATATATTACTGTAGAGACGCGGCTCGCCGCGTCTCCTTCCGCGCAGTGAACCGAGGCAAGCGGCGCCTCTACTTCTGGGCCGTGATCTTTTGACCTGCAATCCAATCGTTGATCTTCGTTTCCAGCATGTCGAGCGGCAGCGGCCCTTGATCGAGCACGGCGTCATGGAAAGCGCGAATATCGAATCTTGCTCCGAGTTCCCGCTGCGCCCGCGCCCGCAGTTCGAGAATCTTCATCTGCCCCATCTTGTAGGAGAGCGCCTGCCCCGGCCACGCAATGTAACGATCGACTTCCGTGTTGATGTTCTCATCGTCCATTGCCGTGTGTTCGTGAAAGTAGTCAATCATCTGCTGCCGCGTCCAGTGCTGGGAATGGACGCCGGTATCGACAACCCAGCGCACGGCACGCCACATTTCGTTCTGGAGGCGGCCGTATTCGCTGTACGGATCCTGATAAAATCCCGCTTCTTTTCCCAAGCGCTCTGAGTAGAACGCCCACCCTTCGGTATACGCATTGAGATCGAGGTTGTACTTTCGAAATGGCGGCAGCCCGGTCAACTCCTGCGCAATCGAAAACTGCAGGTGATGTCCGGGAACGCCCTCGTGATAAGCGATAGCTTCTACGTTGAGCAGCAACCGCTTCTCGGGCGCATATTCGTTAACGTTGATGCGTCCAGGGCGCGAGCCATCTCCAGCGCCCAGCGAATAATCGGCCGGAGGGCTCGACGCGCTGCGGAACGATTCCATCGCGACAACGTCCAGCTTATTTTTCGGTAACCGTCCAAATAGTTCCGGGAGCTTCACGTACATCTGATCGCGATAATGCGTGTACAGGTCGAACAATTGCTGGCCGGACTTCGCGTACAGTTTCGGATCGTGCCTAATATGCTCGTTGAATGACTTCAGATCGCTGAAGCCCTGCGCCTTGGCAATGGCGAGCATCTGGGTTTCGATTTCCCCCACGCTCTTGACTCCGAGTTGGTGAATTTGTTCCGCGGTGAAGTCAGTGGTCGTCTGGTGACGTATCGCGAGGCGATACCGCGCTTCTCCGTCGGGCAAGGCCCACACGCCGGGATCGACCCGTCCGTGCGGCGCATAGTCCTCACGCACGAACTTCGCGAATTTTGCGTAGGCGGGCGCGACTTCGTTTTTCACGGCACTTTCGATCTTTGGGCGCAGTTGCTTGCGGTCCGCTTCGGAGATGGAATCGGGAAACTTGCGCAGTGGCTCCGTGAATGGACTTTTGTCCAGCGCCTCGTCGGCAATCCCCTGCGCCTGCGTGGAAACCTTTTCGAGCAGATACTTCGGCGGCATGAGATGGTCGCGCAGTCCGGCGCGCATGTGCGCCATCGCCTGCTCCAGCACCCGCGGAATCTGGTACAGACGCGCCAGGTAATCTTCGTAATCCTTCACGTTGCGGAATGGCGAATCGAAGGCCAGTGATGCGTATTGCAGATGAATGCCGCCAAACTGCGTTGCGGGCATCTCCCAGTCTTTGAAGGGGGCGGCGTCGAGCGCTTCGTGCAGATTACGCAGCATGAGCGCGCGGTTAACTTTTTCCTGCTCGGGAAATCCGGCGACGTCGATGGCCTCAAAGCGGGCCAGCGACTGACGCGTGTGTTCAAGATCGTCGGCGATGGCCTTGTCCGAGAAATCGTTCAGCCGATCGTTGTAACGGTCATCGCCAACCTGAGTGGCGAGTTCGGGCTGCGTGCGCAGCGTGTACTCCCACTCCTCGGCCAGCAGGCGATTGAGTTCGGCGCGGCGGGCTTCGAGGGTTTGTTGGGCGGCGTGGGCGAGGAGTGGAACG
Source organism: uncultured Acidobacteriaceae bacterium (assembly GCA_963785265.1). Classification (GTDB taxonomy): domain Bacteria; phylum Acidobacteriota; class Terriglobia; order Terriglobales; family Acidobacteriaceae; genus Acidiflorens. The sequence goes on from CAWAUN010000007.1 coordinate 66,452, forward strand.
ATTGCAGTCAAGGTTAGGAAGAATATTGTGAGCGACGTTCGCAAAAGAAGGCCCCCCGAGGCACAGAAAGTACGCCGTCTGAAAATATCAGAAAAATCCGCTGGCATTGTCATCGCGAAAATCGGAGTCAACTGAGCTTGGGCACGTTGTCAAAGCGGTGTGCAAAGTATTGCAGAACCGAGTACCTCTTAAGGTAACAAGCCAATTGGGTTACCAAGGTGCTCATCCTTCTCACGAAATGAGATTAAGAGCAATTTAATCAGTTAGTTATCCAGCGGGTTCTGTTGCGGAGATTCTCTTACTTTAGCATTGCGCCGAAGTGCGCAAATCGCCTAATATCGGACAGTTGCATGGGGATGCCGTCGGTGTGGGGATTTGGCGAGACTCTTGCATCTAATTAAGCAGGCCGACACAGGTAGGGACTGGATTGGCCGAGTAGCTCCGGGGATGGTGACGTGAAGTTTAGCGCCTGGTTTCTTCGTCTTGCATTTTGTTTCGGACTAGCAATATCTCTGGAGTCGAGTGGCATCGCGGCCACCGTCAGTCCGAGCACGCTCCCACCGCATAAGAAAACTCACAGCATTACGGAAAATCAGCACGCGAAAAGGCGCATGAAAACCCTGGCGCGGGGCCGCGCTCCGCGTTCGGCGTACGCGTCCACACACTCCAGCGCGCAACATTCCGCTGCTTATTCGGTCACTACGCACCGCCATCATTATTACGAGCGTTTCCACACCAGTTCGTTTGCTTCCGATATCACCGAAGGCGATGTGACAGCCGGCGAAGACCCCGTGGTCCGCCAAGCTGCCATTGACGCCCTCGGCAACATGAACGGAACGGTGGTCGCGATCGAACCGACCAGCGGACGCATCCTGGCGATGGTCAACCAGAAGCTCGCGCTCTCGAGCGGAGCGCAGCCTTGCTCGACCATCAAACTTTCTGTAGCTTTGGCTGCGCTGAGCGAAGGTGTAATCGACGAGCAGACTGAAGTGGCACTCGGAAGCCGCAGCCGCATGAATCTTACCGAAGCGCTGGCGCATTCGAATAATGCCTACTTCGAAGCGGTCGGCCGCAAGCTCGGATTCGAAAAAGTGCAGTATTACGCGCACCAGTTCGGACTCGGAGAACTCGCCGGCTATCACATTCCGGACGAGCAGTTGGGCACGTATCCGGAAACAGAGATCCCCGCCAAACTTGGGGGCGTGAGCAAGATGTGCTCGTTTGGTGAAGGCATTTCGATGACGCCGCTGCAACTGGGAGCGCTGGTGACGGCAATCTCGAATGGCGGCACGCTCTATTACCTGCAACATCCGACGGGCCCGGAAGCAGTGGCCAACTTCCAGCCTCGTGTCAAACGCCATCTCGATATCGAACCTGTGATTCCCGAACTCTCCGACGGCATGGCCGGAGCGGTCAACTACGGCACCGCCCGCAGTGTGCGTTTGAACTTTAACGAGGAGTCGATCTTAGGCAAGACGGGCACGTGTTCGCATGCCGGCACCCGCTTCGGATGGTTCGCCTCTTACGCCAACACCGATATCGGACGCATAGTCACCGTCGTCTTCTTGCAGGGCGGGCGTCCCACCTTCGGTCCCAAGGCGGCGGAGATTGCCGGCCGCATGTACCGTAATCTCTATGACCACAATTTCTTTGTCGCGGGGACGACGAGATCGACCTCTGCTCCGGAGCTGGACAAAAATCAATAGCCGCACGCTGCAATAATCACCAATCAGCAATCAGCAATGACCAACGGAACTCGTGCTTCGCGGTTCTTTGTCTTGAACCGTTGATAGCTGGGTTACGATGGTCGCATCCATGAATTCGTCCTCCTCTGCCGCAGCGGCGAAGCGCCGGGAACAATCGGGTGATTCTGCTTCCTCCGGGTCGTTTCAATCGAGGTTGTTTCAATCGCCCCGGGAACGCACCGTGCTGCTGTGTCTGCTGCTGACTGTCTTTGTGCTCATCTCTTACAGTCCCGTCACCCGTAACGGGTTTCTAAATCACGACGATTATGCCTATATCACGCAGAACCCTCATGTGCGCGCGGGCCTTACCTGGGCGACCGTAAAGTGGGCTTTTACGAGTTATGATCAGGCAAACTGGCATCCGCTGACCTGGCTTTCGCACGCACTCGACTGCCAACTTTTCGGGCTCAATCCTGCCGGACCTCACTACGAGAATGTTTTGCTGCACGCGGTCAACGCTGTTCTTTTGTTTCTCCTGCTGCAGAGGGCCACGAGATCGCGCTGGCGCAGTCTGATGGTGGCGGCGCTGTTTGCGCTTCATCCCATTAACGTTGAGTCGGTGGCCTGGGCGTCTGAGCGCAAGAACGTGTTGAGCATGATGTTTTTCCTGCTCGCGCTTCATGCCTATGTTTGGTATACGAGGAAACCCGCGCTTCTCCGCTACGCGGCAATCTTCTTTCTGCTGGCGCTAGGATTCATGAGCAAGTCTCAAGTCATCACCTTTCCATTTCTGCTCCTGCTCTTGGATTACTGGCCGCTGCGGCGGATTGGCGCTTCGGCTGCGGCCGGGCTCGCGGCGCAGGGCGACGGGGCACCTCGACAGTCGAGCGCATGGCTGATATTGGAAAAAGTACCGCTCCTGCTGCTTTCTGCCGCAAGCGCGTTAGTCACGATGAAAGCTCAAAAAGCCGGAGGCGCGGTTCAATCTTTTTCGCAATACAGCCTGCCATTGCGGCTGGAGACGGCAGTGATCTCCTATGTGCGCTACCTGGGAAAAGCGGTTTGGCCATCGAAGTTGGTAGCGCTGTATCCGCATCCCACCAAGCTCTATCCTGCGTGGCAAGTAGTCGCGGCCATGCTTCTATTGCTGGTGATCAGCGCTTGGGTGCTGCGCGCGCGCCAGCAACGCTATCTCGCTGTCGGATGGTTTTGGTTTCTGGGCAGCCTGGTGCCGATGATTGGGTTGGTGCAGGTGGGCGCTCAGGCCATGGCGGACCGCTACGCCTACATTCCGTTCATAGGTTTGCTTGTCATGGCAACATGGCTGGTGGCCGACTGGGCGAGCTCCCGAAAAATTTCGGGCGCATGGCTTGCCATTCCAGCAGTCTCGTGTCTGCTGGTGCTCGCGACGCTGACCTACCATCAGGTTCGTTACTGGCACGACACGGAATCATTCTGGCTGCGCACGCTGGCGCTGACCGAGAACAACTGGTTTGCACACGACACGCTGGCAGGATTTCTAAGCAGCCAAGGCAGGGACGAAGAGGCCTTCGCGCACTACCGCGCCGCACTGGCCATTTGGCCGGACGATCTGCCCGCAAACCTGAACATGGGCGGGTATGAGCAAAGCCACGGCAATCTAGCGGCGGCCATCGAGCGATATCGGATCGTGGCTCTCCACGCGGGCGATGTGAATCTTCGCGCCGCGGCTTATGGCAACTTGGGATCTGTATATCGCCTAATGGGAGATCCAATAAAAGCGAAGCAGTGTTTCGAAATGGCGCTGCGCCTGGCGCCCGATCGACCTATGCCAATGGCCATGATCGGACTGGGACTGATCGCCGAAAAAAGTGGCGACCTGCCCGAGGCGGTGCGGCAGTACTCCAATGCCATGAAAGTGCAGCCGACCGACGTGGGATTCCTCTTGCTAGCGCACGCGTTGCGCCAACAAGGAAGCGCCGACGAGGCCAATGCCATCTCCGAACGTGTGGCGCGTTTCTCCCCAAATCTCCCCGAAGCAAACAAGGAAGCGGAGTCGCTGCTCGCCGGAAAGTAGTGCGGGAAAGTACCGCGGCTCGACTGCTTTACTCTTTCACTTCATCCTTAGCCACCACGCCGTCTTTGATATAGACGATGCGGTGGGCGTACTCGGCGATGTCGTGCTCATGCGTCACCAGCACGATCGTATTGCCTTCCGAGTGCAGACGATCGAACAACGCCATGATCTCGTTGCCGGTTTGCGAGTCAAGATTGCCGGTAGGTTCGTCCGCAAGGATGATGGCCGGCTTATTGACCAGTGCTCGCGCGATGGCCACGCGCTGGCGCTGTCCGCCAGAGAGCTCGTTGGGCTTGTGGCTCATGCGGGATTCCATGCCCACCGAAGCCAGTGCGGCCTTGGCGCGCTCAATGCGCTCTTCGGAAGGGATTCCGGCGTAGATCAGCGGCAGTTCGACGTTGTGCAGCGAAGTGGCACGCGCCAGAAGATTGAACGTCTGGAAAACGAAGCCGATTTCCTTATTGCGGATGCGCGCCAATTCGTCGTCGTCGAGTTCGCTGACCAGTTGTCCGTTGAGCCAGTACTGGCCTTTCGAAGGCGAGTCGAGACAGCCGATGAGATTCATAAGCGTCGACTTGCCGGAACCGGACGGTCCCATGATGGCGACGTATTCGTTGCGCTGCATGCGCAGGTTGATGCCGCGAAGCGCGTGCACCTGTTCCGCGCCCATGTCGTAGCTCTTCCACAGATCTTCGGTCGTGATCATGTAGGAGTTGGGCGCACCCCAATTCGCGGGCTTATCAATTGGTAATACTTCGGCAGTCGCCATCTTGCTCTCCTTCTGCGGATCGGGCTCGGGCACGCACGCTCCTAGCTGTTCTATCTTGGACGTTCCAACCTCCGAGAGGTTAGACGGTTTGCCGTAGAGAAGCGGCTGGCCGCGTCTCCTGCCACAAAGTGAGACGGGGCAAGCCCCGTCTCTACGAACTTTCGTCTTCTTTCTTCAGGGCCGAATTATCGATTTTGACGCTGGTTCCGGGTTTCAACGTACGCAAAACCTTGTAGCTGCCGGTAATCACTTCGTCACCGTCTTGCAAGCCCTTGGTGACTTCAATATCGGTGGTGCCACTGATGCCGGTATCCACCGGCACAAATTCAGCTTTTTTATTGCGGATGACGAACACGCCCTGCACTTCTTCCTTTTCCTTCTGCTTCGATGCGTCGGTCGGAGCGCTGGTGGCGGCTTCTACTTTATTCTTGTCTTTCGACGCATCCTTGGGCTCGAGATCGGCCTGGGTACGCACGGTGAGCGCCTGAATCGGAATGCTGAGCACGCTATTACGATTCGCGGTGGTGATCTTCGCGGTTGAAGAGAGGCCGGGGCGCAAATCCGACGGCGGATCGCTGAGCGTCACCACCACCTTGAAGTCTTTCGCTTCTTCGCTGGTTCCGGTCGACTGAGAAGTCGCGACACCGGTGGAACGCACAATCGCGTTGTCCCCGATTTCGCTGACAATGCCGTGAAAAATCTTGTGGGGGATGGCGTCGATGGTCACTTCGGCGGGCTGGCCGAGATGCACGTTGACGATATCAGTCTCGTCCACTCTTACTTCGGATGTGATCACGGACATGTCAGCGATCGTCATCAGCGTGCTGCCAGGTGAGTTCTGAATTCCCATGACGACCGTCTCGCCTTCGCGCACGGGAAGATTGGTGATGACGCCATCAAAGGGCGCTTCGTAGGTGGTTTTTTGCAGCACGTCGGCAACCCGAGTCAGGTTGGCACGATTCTGCGAGATGTGTTGGTCCGCCGAATCTTTCTGCGCCTTCGCTTGGGCTACGCGCGCATCGGCTTGCGCAAGTCCGGCTTCGGCGGATTCCCATGCGGCTTTCTTGACGTCGTAATCCTGCTTGGCAATTAGGGCGGCCTTGTACAAACCCTGAGCGCGATCCCAGTCAAGCCGAGCGTGGTCGAGGTCCGATTTGGCGCGGTTGAGATCGGCAAGCGACGTCTTGAGATTGGCTTCGGCGGCGACGGCATCAGTCTCCGCCGCTTGCACGGAGGCGCGAGTGGCATTCACATCGGCCAACGACTGCACGTTCTCAAGCTGCGCCAGCAACTGGCCTTTTTGCACTCGGTCGCCTTCCTTGACGTGCAGCTTGATGATCCTGCCGAAGGCATTGGCTCCGATATTTGCATAGGTCTTGGGCTTGATTTCACCCGACGCGCTGACCACCGAAGCGAGATTCTGCTTTTGCACTTTCCCGGTCTGCACCGTCACCAGGTTTTTCCTGCTCTGGTAGACCGTCGCCGAGACGATGATGGCAAGCACCAGGGCTGCGCCCACTCCGATCAAGACTTTCTTCCAGGTTTTCATAGCCGGATCTTCCTAAGCCTTGCTTGTGGCATGCCCCAGCTGCGGTGACGAAACGGCGAACCCGCACCGTAGTTGCGCATGAATAGTTACGTTCAGACGAGGGGGAAAGTTCCCGAGTTCCTGCGAAACAGGTCCTTCCCTGAGTTGGCTCCAGTCAGCTAACGGAGGGACACCTGCGCACCATGCATTATACCGCGCCGAATGGCATGCTGAGCGCCAGCTCAATCAGCCCAAGTGGCAATCCCGGTTCGGCGCAAGGTGAGGATTCCTAAGGGATTTACAAGCGGCACCCCGGCGCATTAAATGTTTCATTCTCCCAGGCCACTTCTCCTTGCCTTGTTGTATCCAATAAACATAGAATTAAGGTACCAGCGTCTCCCGTGAGGTAGCCCTTCTATGTTCTCGGTTGGCTTTCTAAATCGTTTTTCGGTTGGCGTGCTGGCTGGCGCAATGGCGTTGGGGGTTGGCGCCTTTTCTCAAGCTCAAGCCCAAAACCAAGATAAAGCCGCGAAGGGCTCCGATACTCAAGGCGCGGCTGCCCAGGGAAGCCAGACCGATCCGCTAACCCGCCCGATCCCGGAAAAACAGAAAAAAGCCAATGCCAAGGCCCTCAAAATCGAGTTGAGCAAGACCTACCGGAAGTGGCTGGACGAGGACGTGCGCTGGATCATTACAGACGATGAACGAAGCGCCTTCATGCAGCTCTCGAACGACGAAGAGCGCGACCAGTTCATCGAAGCCTTCTGGCAACGCCGCGACCCCACTCCCGACACTGAAGAGAACGAGTTTAAAGAAGAGCATTATCGGCGTATCGCGTACGCCAACGAGCACTACGCCGCAGGCATTCCAGGCTGGAAGACCGATCGCGGTCGAATGTACATCGTGTTCGGGCCTCCGGATGAGATTGACGCTCACCCCTCTGGCGGGACTTATGAGCGCCCCATGGAAGAAGGCGGCGGCGAGACCTCGACTTTCCCGTTTGAAACCTGGCGCTATCGCTACATTGAAGGCATCGGGCAGGAGGTGATTGCCGAGTTTGTCGATAGCTGTATGTGCGGCGACTATCACATGACGATGGACCGCTCGGAAAAAGACGCCTTGAAGTACACTCCGAATGCCGGCATGACGATGTATGAGTCGATGGGCATGGCGAGCAAAGCGGACCGCTTCAGCGGGGGCGGACTCGAGCAACTGGGTCCCGGCCCGCAAAGCGCCCTGCAGGCGACCAAGCAATTCGACCGCTTGGAGCAGTTTGCCAAACTGCAGTCCGCGCCTCCGGTGAAGTTCAAGGATCTGGAAGAAATCGTCAGCCACAAAATCAGCGTTAATCTGATGCCCTTCGATGTGCGCGCCGACTTCGTGAAGGTGACAGGCGACACGGTGCTGGTTCCGATCACCATTCAGATCAAGAACCGCGACGTGACCTTCCAGAACAAGGATGGAATAGAACGCGGCACCGTCAACATCTTCATGCGCGTGACCACTCTCACGGGCAAGATCGTACAAACCTTTGAAGAGCCCGTGCAGATCGATGTGCCGGTGGAACTGCTGCCGAAGACGGCTGAGAATTCCGCCGTGTACTGGAAAGCGATCCCGCTCCGTATCAGCCAGAATCGCTACCGTCTCGACATCGTGGTTAAGGACGTGAACGGAGATCGCACCGGCAGTTGGAGTCACGCCATCGTGATTCCGGACTTCAGCGAAGACAAGTTGAGCAGTTCCACCCTCATCATCGCCGACGTGATGGAACCGGTGGCGACCAAGAACGTGGGCACAGGCAGCTTTGTGATCGGGGCCATGAAAGTGCGCCCGCGCGTGGCGGGCTCCGACGGCAAGCCTATCTCGTTCAAGCGCGATCAGAAGGTGAATTTCTGGATGCAGGTTTACAATCTGAGCGTGGACGATAAAACGCACAAGCCCTCGGCCACGTTCGAATATAATGTGACGAACGCCAACAACAAGGCGGTCATTCATACCGTCGAGTCGACCGACACGATGGGCAATGTGGGGGATCAAGTCACGCTGCAGAAGACGCTTTCCGCCGCGAATCTGCCGCCCGGCTTGTACAAGATCGAGATCAAAGTGAACGACAAGCTTTCTAAGCAAACAGTAGACCCGACGGCGACTTTCGCCGTCGAATAACCAAGAGTAAGAAGAGTAAACTGTTTGCCTGGTTCCCTGGAAGTGGTGGGCGAATGTTCCGAAAGCTCAGGTTCCTCGAGGTCGTCGCCATCATGGTCACCAGCATGGCTCTGCCGGCATGGGCGGGACCTGTGCGCGGCGCAACTTCCGGCACAATCTCCGGCTACGTTCGCGACGCCAGCGGCGCGCCGCAAATGGGCGCGGTAGTCGAAGTACTCAGCTCAGCCGCCGCCCAGACGCTGAAAGTCTTCACCGACGATCATGGCTTCTACTCCGTCCGGAATCTGCTCCCCGGAACCTACAGCGTAAAAGTCAGCGCTCCGTCTTTCTTGCCATCTCTGCGCGAGAAGATTGGCGTCCGTGCGGGCGCCAGGCAACTCGTCAATATCACACTGACCACACTCTTCGAGGCCATTCAACTGGTTCCCCTCCGTGGTGCGGCGGACGACGATGACTGGAAATGGACGCTGCGCTCGATCGCGAATCGGCCCATCCTGCGCGTGCTTCCAGATGGCACAACCGTGGTCGAGGCCGCCGGTAACCACGACGTAAAAGGCAGCGTAACTCTTCTCGCCGGATCGCCTGCCGAGGGGTTCGGCAGCCCCTCCGATATGACGGCTGACTTCGCCGTGCAGCGTTCGCTGCCCTCGAATGGCACCCTGCGACTTAACGGAAATGTCGGTTATGAAACTGACGGCGAAGGCAATCCGGCGGCGGTGGTGCGAACGAGCTACACCAACAGCTTCAACGGGATGTTTGAGCCAACGGTAGCGATTACGGCGCTGCGATTGAATTCGCCCGACGTGAACATGATGCCCGCCGGCACGCTGCAAGCGGTTTCAGTGAAAAGTTCCGATCGGGTCGTCCTCGGCAACTTGCTGGAGATGAACTTCGGCAGTGAATTGCAGACGATCCAGTTCATGGGGCGGGTCAACGCCTTCAAGCCCTTCGGGTCGGCCGACCTTCACCTCAGCCCCGACACCGTTGTCGAATATCAATACGCGAGTTCAGTCCCGCATAGCGCACCGGAAGAGCACTTGAGCAAAGGCGACGGAGACAATGGCTTGGATTCGACTTCGTCGGACCTGAGCGAAACCGCACCGCGTATGAGCATCACCGGATTTTCGCCGGCGATCGAGAAAGCCCATCACCAGGAAGTGTCGATCTCCCACCGCATCGGCAAGAATAATATGCAGGTCGCGTTCTACGAGGACGGCATCGCCGATCCGGTGCTGACTGGGGTCGGCGAAATGATGCCCGGGGAGGTCTCCGCCGAATCCGGTGAAGTGCTGCCCGATATTTACTCAGGTACGTTCAGTTATCAGGGGACGGATTATTCGACGCGCGGGCTGCGGGTGGTACTGCAGCGGAAGTTGCTCTCCGATCTGACCGCGACTTTAGATTACGCCTACGGAGGCACTCTAGACCTCTCGCGTCCTGACGTTCAACTGCAGGACGCGCGGCAGTGGATTCACGCCGAGCGGCGGCAAGCCGTGGCCGCAAAATTGAGTGGCACGCTGCCGCAGACGAAGACGCGCTGGATCGCCTCCTATCGCTACGCCGCCTCCGGCACGCTGACGCCGGTCGACTTGTTCAATACTTCCGCCGGCCAAGCCGACCCGTACTTTAACCTCTGCATCCGCCAGCCGATTCCGGCTCGCATGTTTGCGGGACACATGGAATTCATCCTGGACGTGCGCAATCTTCTCGCGCAGGGCTACGTGCCTGTCATGGGACAGGACCGACACACCCTTTATCTGGTGCAATCGGCACGCTCGGCCCGCGGCGGCGTGGCCTTCAGCTTCTAGCTTCCCTTCTGCGCCGGTTCGATTCCTCTCGTTTATACCTCCGATTAGTTTTTTCTGTGCGCTTCGACACTGCTCTTCTCTCTTCTGTCGTATATAATCCCGCGATCTTGAAGAAACCGTATTTGCTGTTCACCGAGCATTGGTCTTTTCCAGTGCTCGTCCAGTGCTCGCGGCGGTTAAGGAGAAGCGAAAAAATGAAATCTTGTTTATTGGTGATATTTGTTCTGCTGTCGGCGGCCATGCTCACGGGCCAAACTTTTCGCGGTACAATTCTCGGCTCCGTAACTGATCCTTCCGGAGCCTTCATCGCCGGAGCGACGGTCAAAGTACACAACGAGGCCACAGGTCTCGAGCGCACGACGACCACCAGCACGGATGGCAGCTACTCCGTGCCGGAATTGCCCATCGGGAAGTATTCCGTCACCGTAAGCCAGGCCGGGTTCCAGACTTTTGTGGCGACCGGAGTGACCGTCGACGTGGCCACCGAACGGCGTGTGGATGCTGCCCTCAAGACCGGACAGGTCTCCACACGAGTCGAAGTCTCCGCCGAAGATCTGCCCATGGTCGAGACCACCACGAACGACCTAGGCGGAGTCATCACCTCCCAGACCGTCGAAGACATGCCCGTCAACGGCCGCGATTACACCAAGCTGATCTACCTGAATCCCGGCGTCGCCGGTTCTCCCGACCAGATTTCCGACTCCCCCGGCTCCTTCGGTGAGTTTTCGATGAATGGCGCCCGCGGCCGATCCAACAACTACTTGCTTGACGGCACCGACATGAACGACGGCTACCGCAATGATCCGGCTATCAACCAGGCGGGCGTGTTCGGTACTCCTTCTACGATTCTTCCGATCGACGCCGTGGCCGAAGTCAACGTGCTTTCCAACTTCGAGCCCGAGTATGGACGCAACGCCGGCGCGGTCGTCAATATTGTCACAAAGAGCGGCAGCAATAAAATCCACGGCACTGCCGGAGAATATTTCCGCAACGACGCCCTCGATGCGCGCAACTATTTCGACCCCGTAGGCACGTCCAAAGCTCCATTCCACAACAATCAGTACGGCGCTTCGTTGGGCGGCCCGATCATCAAGGACCGGACATTCTTCTACGTCGACTATGAAGGCCAGCGAGAGCCAGTGGGAGTGGTGACCATCGCTTCCGTGCCCACGGGTACTGGTCCCGGCGGAGCGCTGCAACCGAGCGATGCCACTGACCCGTCGGGCGTTATTCAGAAACTGCTGGCCCGAAACCCCTGGCCGGCTCCGAACTTGGTGAACCCGAATCCCGGTATGGTCGGCATCGGCGGCACCGCTTCCGTCATCTCTCCTTCTTATAACGACCTGACCAGCCTCATTGCCAAGATCGATCACAGCATCAATGCCAACAACACCCTCACTGGCCGTTACTTCTTCGGAGACAGTATCCAGTCGTTCCCGCTGGCCCTCACAGCCAGCGGCGGCCAGTTGCCGGGTTTTAACACGTTCACGCCCACCCGCGTGCAACTGGTCTCGATCTCGTACACGCGCACCATTGGTTCGGCCAAGGTCAACGAATTCCGCGTCGGCTGGAACCGTTTTGCCGAAGGGTTCTTTCCCGACGATCAGAACTTCCACCCTAGCTCAATCGGCCTTTGCGACGCAACCACTCTCGCCACTTGCAGTGGCGGCATCAATGACAATGGTCTACCGAATATCTCTGTGAGCGGCGTGGCCGGCATCGGCGCTAACAGCGGTGACCCCCGCCATCGTATCGATAGCAACGACCAGATCCTCGACAACTTTTCCTGGAAGCTTAACAAGCACGCCGTGAAGTTTGGTGCCGATTTCCACCGCACCAGCATTAATCAGTTTTTGGACAGGTTCTCCCGCGGAAAGTTGGAATTCTCAAGCCTGGACGATTTCCTTGCTGGCAGTGTCGATGGTGGCTTTCAGTACTTCGGAGACACTACCCGGCACACATACGAGAACAACTTTGGTTTCTATGCCCAGGACAATTTTCGTCTTACATCTCAACTCACTTTGAATTATGGCCTCCGCTGGGACTATTTCGGAGTGGTGCAAGAAAAGAACAATCTCCTCAGCAACTTCACACTTCCCTCCTCGCCAAGTGATCCATTCACCCTGACCCAAGTAGGCCAACCCGGCCTCGGCAGCCTGTACAATCCGGACAAAAAGGACTTCGCCCCACGCGTCAGCGCTGCCTGGGATGTCCTAGGAAAAGGCAAGACCGTGGTCCGCGCCGGCTTCGGAATGTTCTACGATGCTTTCTCGCAAGACATGGTGCTGGGCCATTTTCCATACGTGGGCAACGACATTCCTGGCCCCGCATATAACAACATTGGCCCCGCCCCGCTTCTTTCGACGGTCGCGGTTGGCGGACCGATCAACCCCGGAGGCACTCTGACTCCGTTATTCGTGCCCACCACCACATGCAATCTCGAATGCGACACCTTCGGCTTCGACCGCAACATCAAGACTCCCTACATGGAGAACTACAACCTCAACATCCAGCAGCAGATCACGAGCAAGGCCGTGATCCAGGCGGGCTACGTCGGATCGCAGGGACATCGCCTGTGGCGTTTCTTCGACCTCAGCCAGCCTAGCAATGCGACCGTCACCGCGTGCGATCTGGGCAATCCAAACAATATTCCCGCGCTGGCATCATGTGATGGGCCTCCGGAGATTCACGATTTCAGTGTTCCCCGCAACTACATCTCAGGCAATCCTTACGGCTCGACCTACCTTCTCCAGGAGAATTCCTCTGGCCAGTCCAACTACAACGCACTGCAGTTGAGCCTGCGCATCAACGGATGGCATGGCATTACCTCCATCGCGAACTACGTCTGGTCGCGCTCCATGGACAACTCCAGCGACGGCGAAGACTTCGAGCCCAACGCCGCCCAGCCCAACGACAGCAACAACCCGAAACACGAATACGGTCCGTCGAATTTCAACATTCCGCACCGTTTTAGCTGGAACTTCGCCTATCAGCTTCCGAAAATGGGCGGCAGTGGACAAAAATTGAAGAATGGATGGGGCATCAACAGCGTGCTGACTCTGCAAGATGGGCAGCCCTTCCAGCTTAACTACTATTACGAGAGCGACTATAGCGGTGGCGGCGAAGGTTTCGACCGTCCCGATGTGGTCGGGCCCATCCAATACGACGCCAAGAATCCGGCCAACTATCTCCAGCTCAGCTCATTTGCCATTCCGTGCACAATTCTGCCCGGCCTTACGACTGCAACCGCAACTGGTACTGATGCGGACTGTGTACCAGGAACCCGTCACTACGGCAACGAAGGCCGCAACTCGTTGCGTGGTCCGTCGTTTAAGGAATTCAACTTCGCCATCTTCAAGGACACAGTGATCACGGAGCGGTTCAACATGCAATTCCGCGCCGACTTCTTCAACCTTCCCAATCACCCCAACTTTGCGAATCCCTTCCTGCCAGCGTTCTTCGCAGACGCGGGCGTCGCAGGCTATCAGGTCATCAACGGCCGCGAAGTCGGCGGCGGACCCTACCCCATCACCGCCACCGGCGACGTCGGCATCGGCAACCCTTTCCTCGGCGGCGGAGGCCCGCGCGGCATCCAGCTAGCCGTCAAATTCACCTTCTAGCTTCGCAACCGAGCGTTTTTCTCCGGCTCCTCTCGCCAAACCGCGAGAGGAGCTCATTTGTAAACGCCCCTGTTCCCAGCTTCGCCGCAAACTGGAGTACACTTCCACACCATAAGTAATGGCCGAGAAAAACACACCCGCGCCGAAATCCACGTCTGCCGACCGGCGCTCGCGGGAACGTGTCCCAGTCCGTGTCCCAGTTAAGGTGCGCCACCAGGGCGGCGAGCGCCAGGGCCTGACTCGCGATCTGAGTTCCACAGGAATTTTTCTTTATTCCGAGCCGGGGATCAAATCAGGTTCGAAGCTCGAACTGGTCATCATGCTGCCTCCCGGGCTGGGGTTGGGCCCTGGAGGTTGGACGCTCTGCGAAGCCTCGGTCGTGCGGGTGGAGGAATCTGGTAGTAAGGGGATGGGTATTGCGGCCACCTTCGACCGGATCGCGCGGTTGCCCGAGATCATCTGACGCTGAATCATGTGCCGCTGATTTGACCGGAACGCGTCTGGCCTACCCTCGGACACCCTTTCTCAAATTGATCCAGGACGGGTGTCCCCAAAAAATTGAACAAAATATTAAAGATTAGCTTCCCAATGCCCCATCGGTGGTGCAATAATAGCGCGCTTTAGAAGCAGAGGCGGCGCTGCTCGCCTTTTTCCGGCAGGGTAAACATGTGGATTGAAAAACTCACCGCTGGCGTGGTTGCACTGGATACGCCGATCGGTCCTCGATACGTGCAGCCAAACCTCGTGCAACGCGCATATCTGATTTGGACATTCCGGAATTTTTTCTCGCTGCCCCAGCAAGTGCTGCGTCCGTGGGAACGACGATTGATCGATCGTTTGTGGAGTGAGAACAGGTTTGTATCCTTGTCGACAGCGGGCGCACCCGACCGCCCGGTGATCGGAAGAATCGAGCGCCGAGCGCCCGCGCAGGCCGAAGTCCTGCCGTTTCGCAAACCGGCAACTCGCGAATCCACCTACGGCGAATCAATGTATCGCGAGTCAACTTCCGGTTCCCAGCCTGCCACAGCGGAGCGAAGCCAGGAAGCCGCCTCCGCGTAATGAGGACCAGCGCTGAGCGGTCAGACGTGCCACCACCGCTGTATTCCCCGGCCAAATCGCCTCCTGCTCGCCAGCAGTGTCGAAGACCAGTATGGAAGACGGAAGATCAAGACCGCGTCAAGAAACATAGCATCGCTTGAAATCACAGGGCGAGCGCAGCGCAGGGATCGTCGAACCGTCGAACAATGGATGGTATAATTTGAGTTTGTCCTCACCTTGCCCGTGGCAGTGGGCGCGTAGCTCAATTGGCAGAGCAACTGACTCTTAATCAGTAGGTTGTAGGTTCGATTCCTACCGCGCTCACCATCTTTTCAACAACTTACCGGAGTTGATGTTTTGGGTGTGCCGTAAAGTGTGCCGTAACTCAATCCGGCTACGCCCATTTCTCTACTGCTGTGTCTTGATCGAGCGCAGCGCGGACGATCTCTAGCTCGGGATGCTGATACTGCATCGCAGTCTTCACATCCTTGTGTCCCATCGTTCTCATGACGGCAGCCAGGTTTCCGGTTCTCTTCAGAATCCGGGTGCCGTAATCATGTCGCCCACAATACAGGACAAGATCTTCGGGAAGCCCAGCCTTGACTCTGGCTTCGCGAAATCTCTTCGCCATTGTGGTGAGATGAGCAGACTCGGCGCGTTTCGATGGGAAAACCCATCCTTCGCGTTTTTCTCCGCACCGCTGTTTAAGAACGTCAAAGACGCGATTGCTCATCGGTACGCGTCTCCGTCCTTCTTCGGTCTTGCTGTCCGGCACGAAGATCACGCGGGTTTCCCAATCCAGGTTCTCGATGCGCATCCGGTAAAGCTCTCTTTCGTTCCGCATGCCGGTATCGCGCATCAAGATAATGATGTCTCGGAAAAGTTGAAGGCTGCGTTTCCGCCAATTGCAGGCAGCAGCGCCCGCCAACAATTTCTTTTCCGCTTCATCGTCAAGTCTGAGTGAACGTCCGTATTCCTTCATCAGTTTGAGTTTCGGAGCGTGGCGAATCAGTGTCCACTCCTCCGCCTTGTGCAGCATTCTTCTTAACGTTCTCAGCGCGCAATTGGCATTTGAGGACGCGCCCGAGAACCTCAGTGTTTCGATAACGTCCCTAGTGATCTGATCCAATCGCATGTTCACGACGGGTGTCGTCTTGAGGAGTCGCCAGCCATCGCGGTAGTAGGTTTTGGTTTTGTCTTCCAGTCTGACCTTGTCCAGCCATTCCAGGAAGCGCCGGGAAAACTCCAGCAACACAGGAGCTTTTTGGGGAAGCGGATCTGTATTCTCGACCACATGGCCGAGTTTCAGACCAGCAACCTTTGCCGCCCTGGCCGCTTTTGTTTCGTTGGTTGACCCACGGTAGCGCTGTCCGCGCACCGTGAAGTCATACCAGTAAAACTTGGACTTCGCTTTCTTAAACAGCTTCACGAGCTTCCTCCATTGCAGCCCGCACGGAAGCAACTCGTGTGTTCTTCTGGATGTATTCCAAAAGAACATTCACATCATAACTAACCCGACCTTGCAGTTCTATCCAATTCGGCCCGACTCCCTCGGCGCGCCATCGTTTCAATGTTGCTGCTGAGCGTCCGAGAATCTCAGCGGCCTTGCGCGTGTTGACGAGCTGAGGCATGGCTGGTTTTTTCATCACGATTGGCTGGGGCATGGTTCATCTACTCCTGAGGGGAGACTCATCCGCCCCTCGTGGACGACATTGCCCTTGA
>CAWAUN010000008.1:0-1125768 GCA_963785265.1 uncultured Acidobacteriaceae bacterium
TCGCCGAGGAAGGTTACCCTCGAAGCCGAGTTCCCGGGTCCGCGCTTATTACAATTTCGCCCATCGATATATTTCCTCGAGTGTGAAACCTCTCACGGAACTGGCATTTGGACCTGACGTAAAGTCATGACAGATAGGCCTTTGCCATGGGAGACCACGAGAGAGAGTCGCGCTGCAGTACCGTTCCCGTCCCAGAGTCACCCGGCCCAGTCTTACAGAAGCTGAAGAAAGGTTTTAGCTTTGTTACAACCATCATCTTCTGCGTGTTCTTTGTAACCGTGATTGGGAGCGAGTTGACATTCGTGGCGACAATTCCATCTTTGTCGCTAGACATAAAGACGATGGGATTTGTCGTTGGCGCAGCGGCCCTATTAATGTTGATCGTGAAGGTGATAGACATTACCGAGAGCTAGTGTGCCGCTCGCTGGATGATGTCACATCCTGAGGTCTAAGGATCTAGGTTCACTCGAATGTCCGGGCGTTGAACTAGCCATCGGTCCGGTGTTAGCATCCTCCGTGCAAGTACTGGTCATTCCGAAGAACGTGTGGCCAAGCTTCGTTACCGCTCTGGACCTGTTTCAAGGGGTCGCGCAGCGGGATGCGCGAAAGATCGCCAACCTGTGCACGGACAAGTGGTTCCCCCGTGGGGCACCGATATTCCGGGAAGGCGAGTCTGCCGATTCCCTTTGCGTCCTGAAGAAAGGTATGGTGAGGCTGATTTCCCTCTCGGACCAGGGGAGGGAAACCATTCTGCACATCCTCAAACCCGATGAGCTCTTCGGCGAACTTCTCCTCTCCGAAGAAAAAAGAGCCTTCACGGCCATTGCCACTGAGGATTCTCTGGTGACCATTATTTCCCGCGAGTCTTTTGTGGAGCTTTTGTCCGCGGTCCCAGCTGTCGCGCTGAACTTCATTCGGCTGCTTTCGAAGCGATTGGCTACAGTCGAGAGGGGACTGGCGGAATTCAGCCATACCTGGTCCTATCACCGGCTGGCTAGAGTACTTCTTCAGTTGAGCGAAAAATACGGACAGGAGATTCCTACTGGTACGTTAATCAACGTCCGCCTGACCCATGAAGATTTCGCCAATTTGATTGGGACGAGCCGGGAAACGGTGACGACACAACTTAGCAAGTTCGCACGCATGGGCCTCCTGAAACGCGAGTCCAGGAATTTCATTGTGGTCAAGGCCAAGCTTATCGACTTTATTCGATCCGAAGAGCTTCGGCTGAAGAGTCTCCCTTTTTCACAAGGAACAATTCCTCGGTAACAGTCTTTGAGTGCATGAAACCGGCGTGCGCGGAGCCTAACCTCCCGGCGACCGGACCGTCGTTGCTCAAAGCCTGGTTCATCAAGTTCATCTCATCGAAAGTCGCATTCACGTAGCACTAGAGTCCTACTTGGATAGTAAGATTCGGGTACCGGAGCACGGTGGCCAACATGCCCTGCGTCTCTTTCGAGGTCTATGCAAATCTGGCGTCGCTGTGACATAAGTCATCGTTCACGGTTTGCCATTCTCATATGCTAGTGGTTGGGGGATGGACCCGTGCCAGATGAGCACCAAGAGAGATCCCAAACACAGAAGCCCGCGCGCAAGAAACTGATCCGGCGAGATGATCGCGACCACTCGCAACCGCTGCGTGTTACCGTGCAGATTCTCTTCGCGATTCTAAACGTATGGATCGGCGTGCAGTTCTATCTTTGGGTGGGGTGGGCAGAAAGCGGGGGCCGAGCATTCGAAGTCTCCCGACCCGCCGGCGTTGAAGGCTGGCTACCCATTGAAGGCCTCATGCAGTTGAAGTACTTTCTAATTACTGGGAAAGTGCCACGTGTGCATGCCGCTGGTTTCTTCCTCTTCACCTCGTTCCTGGTTATTTCATTCGTCTTCCGCAAGGCATTTTGCAGCTGGATATGTCCGGTGGGCACCGTCTCGGAATATCTGTGGAAAGTTGGCCGCTCGATCTTCGGTCGAAGCTTTCAGTTGCCACGCTGGGCTGACATCCCGTTGCGCTCCCTGAAGTATCTTGTGTTGAGCTTCTTCGCCTACGCCGTAATCGGCATGTCGGCAGCTTCCATCGCCGACTTTCTCAACAGCCCCTATGCCATCATCGTCGACGTGCGCATGCTCAACTTCTTCCGGTACATTGGCGGAACGGCAGCGTGGGTCGTTTTAGGGCTGCTGATTGCTTCGATCTTCGTGCAGAACTTTTGGTGCCGTTATCTTTGCCCGTACGGCGGGTTCCTCGGACTGGTTTCCCTGCTCAGTCCGATGCGGATCACTCGTAATCCAAGCACGTGTATCGATTGCGCCAAGTGCGCGAAGGCTTGTCCCTCGGCATTGCCGGTCGACAAACTCCTTCAGATCCGGTCAGCCGAGTGCACCGGATGTCTGGAGTGCGTAGCCGTTTGTCCCGCCAAAGAAACCCTAACCATGAGCCTGCCGGTGAGTTTGCGAAAGCGCCGCGTAATTCCAGCATGGAGCATGGCCGCGGGAATCGCGATTTTGTTTCTTGGCGTGGTTGGCTACGCGAAGGTCACAGGCCAGTGGAACACGAATCTGCCGAAGCAGGTCTATCTGCAACTCGTACCGATTGCTAATGAGCAGGAGCACCCAATACCGAGTGAGCATTAATGGCAGATTCCAGCTTCGGGAAATTGTGCGCCTTCAGATCTGAGGTATGCCTGAAGCGCTTTCAATTGGATAACTTCTGATGCGACGATCCTCGATGGTGTTCATCGCGGTAGCGGTTCTTCTGGGAGTCGTGATCGGCCTGGGCATCTACACTTTCCTCTACGCCAAAGGGTATTCCTATCTGACCAATAATCCCGAAGCGTGCGCCAACTGTCATGTGATGCAAGCACAATATGAAGGATGGCTGAAGTCTAGCCATCACTCGGCAGCGACGTGCAACGACTGCCATACACCCCATAACATTATCGGCAAATATGCAGTGAAGGCTAACAACGGATTCTGGCACTCGTTCTACTTCACCAGCGGACGCTATCCTGACACCATCGAGATCACCAAGTTCGATCACAAGGTGACGGAGAACGCCTGTCGTCGCTGTCACGAAAACATTACGGCGGAAATCGACGGCAACGTCGTCCATGGCAAAGCTGAAGGATTGCAATGCACCCGGTGCCATAATTCCGTGGGCCATTCCGAATCGGATGCGGCCCAGCTGAATTCACCTCACACACGGAGCCATCATGTCTACCTTTCCAACTGATCCGGAGCCGCGTCGTTCGCGGCGTCTCTTTGCCGCCGTCATTGTTCTAGCCGCAGTGTCATCGCTCGCCGTCACCGCCCTGTTGATTAACATCTTTGAACGCAAGCAGGAAGCGAAGAACCCGTTCTATCGCGTAGTCGAACTCAACGACACCATCGACGATCCGGCAACCTGGGCCAAGAACTTCCCGTTGCAGTACGACCTCTACATGCGGACGGTCGATATGCAGCGCACCAAGTACGGCGGAAGCGAAGCGATGCCGCATTCTCCAACGCAGGCGGATCCGAGATCGGTGGTGGCTCGTTCGAAATTACAGGAAGATCCACGGCTGAAGACCATATGGGCTGGTTATTCATTTTCGGCCGACTACCGTGAACGTCGCGGGCACGCTTACATGCTCGAAGACCAGACGTTTACTGAGCGCCAGAAGTTTACCCCGCCGGCGATGTGCATCAACTGCCACGCGTCGCTCGTCACCACTTTCTTGAAGCTGGGCGATGGCGACCTGACGAAGGGCTTCAACGTTATCAGCGACACGCACATGACCTATCCGCAGATTCGCCAAACCGTGAAACACCCGGTCGCTTGTATCGATTGTCACGACCCGAAAACGATGCAACTACGAATCACCCGTCCGGCTTTCATGGAGGGTATTCGCGCGCTGAAGGCTTCCCAAGGAGTGCAGAACTACGATGTCAACACAATGGCCACCCGCCAGGAGATGCGTTCCTATGTGTGCGGTCAGTGCCACGTGACGTATTATTTCCAGCCGCCGAATAAGCGGTTGACGTTCCCGTGGGCGAAGGGCCTGAAAGTGGAAGACATCATCGCAGTTGAGGATGAGAACAAAATCAATGAATGGACACATCCGGATAGCGGCGCTCAACTCATCAAGCCCCGCCATCCCGAGTTTGAGATGTGGAACCAGGGCGTGCACGCACGCTCAGGCGTGGCCTGCGCGGATTGCCATATGCCCTACATGCGGCAGGGTGGGCTCAAGATCAGCGACCACCAGATCAACAGTCCACTGCTCAAGATCAATCGCTCCTGCCAGACGTGTCATCACTTTCCAGAAGAGGAGTTGAAGGCGCGGGTTGAGGATATTCAGGATCGATTCTTCAATCTGCGTAACACCGCACTTGATGCCCTTGTGGACCTGATCGGGGACATCAAAGCCGAGAAGGCAAAAGGAGCTACAGACGCGCAATTGGCTTCGGCGCGCGATTACCAGCGCAAAGGACAATTCATGATTGACTTCGTAATGTCCGAGAACTCCATGGGCTTCCATGCTCCGCAGGAAGCGACGCGGATTCTCGGAGACGCGATCAATCTCTGCCGTCTGGGGCAGTTGAGCCTGCATGGCGGTCCACTGCCTAGCCACAATCCGCCGAATATTGAGAACATTACGTCTGAGACTGGGCCCGCGGAGTCTCCCATCAAACGAGCAAAGGAAAAGGAGAAGTCCGCCACGATCGCACAATTGCAGAAACACTGAGCTGCGAGTTGCCCGTAGTCAGCTTGACGGGCTCCGAAGGCCCCCAAAACGTGCCGCCTCGGCCTAACGTTGGCCTTCGATCGCTGCTCCCAGGCGACATATTCAAATACACGAACCGGCGTGACAAAAGTCATCTCCTCGTTCCTGTCACGTGCGTAGGCTTGCAATTAAGAGGAGAGTGACATGAGCGAATTGATTGACAATCGCGCGCATCGAATTTCGGTTCTAAAAGAGATAATCCATCATCTGCATGAGGGTGCCGCTCCCGAGCTTGTGAAAGACCAGCTTCGCAAGATCGTCGGCGAGACAGATGCCGCCGAGATCATGGCCATGGAGCAACAGTTGATGGCCGAGGGTATGCCGGTCGAGGAAGTACGCTCGATGTGCGATCTGCACTCGCAAGTCACGCGTGATGTACTCGTTCAGTTGGCTCCGCCACCGTCCGTTGAGCCGGGACACCCCCTCGATACCTTCCGCCGCGAAAACGACGCACTCAAAAAGGCAATCGAGACAATGCGGGGGACCTTCGCCGAGATCGCTGACATTGCCACGATTGCCGATGCTAAGGAAATCGTCTTTCGGCTACGCCAGTCGGCAAACGACCTCATGGATATCGACAAGCACTATCAGCGTAAGGAGCATGCGCTGTTTTCTTGCCTTGAGAGGCACGGAATCACTGGACCTTCCAAGGTCATGTGGTCGAAAGATGACGAAGCGCGAAGCCTGCTAAAGGAGATGAATCAGGCGGCACACGATTGTGGCTCGACAGTCGCCGATGTAAGGCGGTTCTTTGCGCAGGAGGCACAGCCTGCATTGTCGGCAGCCGAGGAAATGATCTTTAAAGAGGAAAACATCCTCTTTCCAATGTCGCAGCAGACCCTCACCCAAAACGAATGGGCTGAGATATGGTCCGCGTCTCCGCAATACGGTTGGTGCCTGGTCGAGCCACAAAAGGGTTACCTTCCCCCTGTGGCCGCCGCGGCCGCCACTGGCACTGTGCCCAAAGATGGGACAATCATGATGCCGACCGGCCACGTCAACGTTGAACAACTGACCGCCGTTCTCTCGACTTTGCCGCTCGATCTGACCTTCGTCGATGCTGAAGATCGAGTTGCCTTCTTCAGCGAAGGCCCAGATCGTATCTTTGCGCGCAGTAAAACAATCATCGGACGCAAAGTTCAGCACTGCCACCCCCCGCGCAGCGCTGATACGGTCAACCAGATCCTGGACGACTTTCGCTCAGGTCGTGAGAACGTCGCTGAGTTCTGGATCAATTTTCAAAACAAATTCGTCCACATCCGATATTTTGCTGTTCGTGACGACGAAGGCAAGTATCTGGGCACGGTGGAACTCACTCAGGACTTAGCTCCGCTTCGTCAACTCTCTGGCGAGAGAAGACTCCTGGCATACGAATCCAAGGACTTCAGTTGAATGCGAACTGAGCTTTAACCGATCACCCATCAGCACCGCCGATCCTCCTTAATTATGGATCTACTGATCTAGTCCCAGCACGTCTCTTGGGTAAGAATCGAGAGGATGCTCTGTCAACGCAAAGATCGTCTCACCGTTCCATACGATCCAATCACGTTTTCCATTTATTGTCTTCAGTGTTCTGAAATCGCTTTTGGGGGCTATTTGACTCCGGAGCGCAGATCGTGCCCGAACCCTGAAATCTGCACAACGACGGAAAACTGAATGAGAACTGAATGAAGAAGTTGCCTTTGTAGCCGTTCTTGGCATTTCGGACCATCGTAGAATCAGCAACTTCCGAGGAATCAGTGAGCGACTGGGGACCAAATCCACCCCCCGCAACCAAACTTACACCTTCCAAACACCGCATAAACACTGAGTAACGCAAAGACCCTATCTTTCGTGCCCTCGTTTTGTGTTAATTCTGTGCTACGCTCTCCCCATACACACGCCGCTAATCACCATCTTTGTCCGGCATTCCCCCGGCTGCAAGTATGCCGGGGATGAGTTTTGCAAACGCTGCAACTGCCGCAAGCACTTCCGTTGGACCCAAGCAGGCAAGCAGCAACGGCGTAAGGCAGGCACCCGGTCATGGACCGAGGCTGAAGAGCAGAAGCGAAGGCTTGAGGACCAACTAGCCGGGCGCACGCCGCAAGTGGACCCGGCTGAGAAGCGGACCCCGATTGATGAGGCAGTCCGGCTCTTCATGGCAGCCAAAAAGAATGACGGGCTTGAGCCACCGTCCCTGGTCAAGCTGCAAAAGTCCGTTCACCGTGTGCAAGCCTTCGCAGAGGGCGCGGGGCTACTTTTCCTGGATGACATCAACCTCACCCATGTGAGCACGTGGCCGTGGACCAACTACTTTAAGACCACGCACGCGCTACGCAACAATCAATCCCGAGTGAAGTCTTTCTTCCGATACTTTGAGACGGCGGGCGTGCTGTCTGCTAGCCCCGCCAAGGCGTGGAAGAGTGTCAAAGGGAAGGTTGAGCAAGTCTCCGGCTTCACCGCCGAGGAGTACACGCGCATCCTGAAAGCCGTCCCCAAGTGCGGGTGGTCCGAGGAGACCCAATCGAAGATGCGTGCGCTTGTGCAAGTCATGCGTCACGCGGGGCTGGCCATGATTGATGCTTGCTGCCTGGAGCGGTCACAGATCCACCAAGACAAGGGCCAATTCCGAATCAAGCTCAAGTCTAGACAGAAGACCTCAAAGAAAGCGCACTTGCAGCCGATTGATAACGCCATCCCGGTTGAGGTGGGTAAAGACCTTGTGGCTGTTCTCAACGGCAATCTGCCCTATGTGTTCTGGAATTTCCACGGCGAGGGCGCGGCGTCCGATGAGCAAAAGCGGGCCGTGTCTGAGAAGTTTTTCCAGCGGTACATGCGGACCTTGCTTGATGCGGCGGGGCTGCCGGACGCGACTAGCCACAGATTCCGCCACACACTAGCCATTGAGATGATACGGCACGGCGCTAGCTATGAGGATGTGGCGGCCACACTAGGCAACACGGTTGCGGTCGTCGCTAAATACTATTCGCACGAACGGGCCAGGGTGCGACAAAGCAGAACCGACAAGGCCGTCAAGGCCACGTGGAAGAAATGAATTAACGGAGCGGGGTCAATGAGCGCTAACGCCTGTTAACAGCAGTTACCTTCGAACTGCACCTAATTTCAAGACTTCGAGTGCCACGATGCGAGATGGCGACCACACTCTCAGAATGTGGCAACCTCAAGTTCGAACGGCAGGCGATCCCTGCGAAGTCACGTCGTTACAAAGCTGTACCTTATCGCGGGCGGCTGCATGCACGCGACGAATCGTGTCCACGACGAGTGCGGGCTCATCAATCTGGATCATGTGGTTGCTGTTGTTCGCCCGGACGAGCAAACTATTTGCGGATAGCGCTGCCAGCCGCGTTTGACCTTCGGTCCAGCCCTTCTCGAGAATGGAAAAGGGGCCAGGAAAAGGCTGGCCGTGCGTAATCACTGCCAGGGGCATATCTCCTAGACTGCCTACACCCCCGAAATTTCCGGGTGGCCCCACGAGTTGCAAGGAGGCTAAATCGTCGCCTGCAGCCGAATACTCTGCGGGCCGCACAAATGAAAAGCCGACATGGTCCAGGGGAAAGAGATGACTCAACGCCCGCAACACCCCGAAACGAGCCGCAATCTCAACCACCGCATTCATGGATCCGAGCCGGGAATAGAAACTCAAGACTTCGGGTCGAAACAACCCGGCTTCTTCCGGCGTGTCGACAAGTACCATTCCGGCTGTCTGATCCGGGTGTTTGCGGGCAAAACATCGGACAATCAGACCGCCATAGGAGTGGGCCACGAGAACGTACGGTCCTGGGATCCCCGCGTTTGTGAGCAGGGTGTGGAGTTCTTCAGCGCGTTGCGCAATTGTGTTTCCGACTGCGCCCGGCTCGCTCCAGCCGTAACCGGCGCGATCATAGGTACAAACGCTGGCAAACTCGGCTATTCGATCCTGGACTGGCCACCAAAGCCGCGATGGCCCCCCTGCCCCCTGTTCGATAACAATGGTCGGGCCGACGCTCGCCTTGTAAAGCAAGTGAAGTTTGTGGTCTCCAACGGCGACTAGCCGTCCGGGCGCCGGGTGGACGCTCTTATCCCTCCATTCGGCGGCTCTCTCATAGATATAGCCGGCCGTTAGAAGCGCAGTACCGGATAACGCCGCGATAACCAGATCCCATTGCAAATTCAGGTTCATGAGTCGCATAATAATACAGTCTTGTAGAAAATACACTGATGTATTTTATGGACACCCGACATTGTGGGTGGGAGGTGAAATGTGGATCGAGCAAAGGGCGGCAAGCGCGCCCGTACCAGAGAGAAGCTCATCTCGGCAGCGGCGGCGGTGATTGGCGAAAAAGGTTACGACCGAGCGGCGCTCGAGGAGATCGCCGCGCGCGCTGGAATGACACGAGGCGCGGTGTACGGCAATTTCAAGAACAAGGAGGAGCTCTTCCTTGCATTGATTGCGTCGCGATGGAAACCAATTGTCCCGCCATTGAAGCCCGGCAGCCTCAAACAACAATTGCGCATACTAGGAGAGACAGTCGTCAAAGAGGCACAGGCTCGTCGAAGTCAGGCTGCAGCTGCGACTGCATTTCAACTTTACGTGATGACGCACGAACCGATGCGGTCCCAGATGACGAAACAGAATGCGGTCATGTATCGGCGCATGGCGAAGGAATTACTGAAGGTCGTACCAGCGAAAGAGTTGCCCGTGCCAGCCGAGAAGTTTGTCCGCATACTGGATGCGATGACGACAGGTTTGCTCTTTACGTATTTTCAAACACCAGAACTGATCACCGAAGACATTATCATCAGCGCATTCGAAGCCCTTGCTTGAAGAACTGTTGCGTTCCCCCATGACGGGCGGCCCGCACGTCGTTGCACGGGTTGTTGGCGCCAGTCCGGCTCGCGCCCGGATCACCGTCAGATCCGCTTGCGCCTTCGCACTCCGATGCTTCACCGGAGACAGCAATTGCGGATCGATTCTGGCCAGCCGCGCCAGCGTCTGCGCATCCAACCGATCGTCTTTCTTCCGACTCTCCCCGATCAAACGCACGTTGCGGGCGTGGGCCACGATCACTTCATGTCCCAACTCGCTCAGCACCCGGCTCACCCACGGCGAGTGCATCCCCGTTTCCAGCGCGATCCGGCTGCGCGGCATTCCGCCGAACACCTCCTTCATCGCTTTCGGAGAGGTGCCCAGCTTCTGCTCTAGCAAGACTTCCCCTCGCTCATCCAACACGCAATACCAGCTCGAACGATCGCCCAGGTCCAAACCGATCGTCAGCTTCGCCTGGGAAAAATTCCTGCTCTGCTTCGCCTCTGCGGTGCTAATCTTCTTCATTGCCGGTCTCCTTTATCTCTTGTTCTTCGAGCACGTCGATAACTTGGGAGCGTACAGCATCCCGTCGGAGACCGGCCTTCTCATCCCATCTGGTTTCATCAACTATCGGCAGCCTTGCAAGGGTTCGATATAGACGCACCGCGCAGTATGGAAAATATGGAGATTCCTTGCCGTTGTCCTACGCATGGCAGAACCGAGATTCGCAGAATGGAGCAAGCGGGGGTTTGTGAGTTTCGTCACTGAACATGGTATTCAGCGTCATTGACGAAGCAAGTCAGCCCTCCTAAATTAAAGTTGTAGGGTCTTACTTTCTTGGAGGGGCGGGCTTGCCGTCCCCGGCGACTCGCCGTGCCGGGGCGACACACACCCCGCTAGACTAGGAGTGATGTCATGGTAAAGAACGAACAGGCACTCCGGGCATTCAGAGAGATATTGACGCATGTGGAAGATTATTCTGTACGAACCGACGCGATTTTGGAGTTCATGTTGGAACGTGGCGAGATGAACGGGTTGGAACTGGACCGAGTGACGGACGCGGCGAAAGACAGGCAACGGGCCAAATGGGACCAGATCCGGGCCAAGGTGGATTCTCTTCTGGAAGAAGAAGCCGACAAGGTAACGGCAAAAATTGCATGACTTAACAGACTTACTTTCGCCTGTCTGGCGAACAACGATCTCATGGCGGTCTTCACTGCTGTAATATGTTGGCATTGCCGATATGGAGCGCTCGTTGATCTGGGTCGAGGGCGATGCAAGGGGCTGGGCCTGCTCCGGTTGTCAATGGAAATTTCCCGTCCCCACGCTGCTCGATGGAGAAGAGGCTAAGGGCGCTTACGACCGCCCTAGCCGCTGGGAAGTTTCGCGAACATAGTGCTGGACTGGAACCAGGTTTCTCGCGGCATACCCTGATACAAATCGTTTGATCCGGTCAGTGAATCTGCTTCTGAATCACTTTGGCGATTCGCTCGAAAGCCCAGTCGATCTCCTGACGGGTGATGATGAGCGGGGGCGCGATTCTGATTACTTTGTCGTGCGTCTCCTTGCACAGGATTCCTTCTTCTTTGAGCGCTTCACAGTAGGCACGCGCGGGACTGTTTAGCTCGATGGCGATCCACAAGCCTTTGCCTCGCACTTCTTTTAGATCGGGACTGCGGAGCGTTTGCAGCAGCGTCAGGAAATAGGCACCTAGTTCAGCGGAACGCTCTACCATTTTTTCTTCGATCAGGACGCGTAGGGCGGTGCGGGCGATGGCACAACCCATGGGGTTGCCTCCGAAGGTGCTGCCGTGGTCGCCAGGTTTGTAGACGCCTAGAATCTCTTGCGATGCCAGGATTGCCGAGACGGGGTAGAAGCCTCCGGCGAGGGCTTTGCCTATGATCAACACATCGGGCGTGATGCCTTCGTGCATGTAGGCGAAGAGTCGGCCGGTGCGTCCCAGGCCGGATTGAATTTCGTCGGTCATCAGGAGGACGCGATTGTGGCGGCAGATTTCGGCGGCTTCTCTTAGAAATCCTTCGGGAGGGATGACGACTCCGGCCTCGCCTTGAATGGGCTCGACCAGGAAGGCGCAGGTGTTGGGAGTGACGGCTTCGCGGAGGGCTCGCGCATCGCCGAAGGGGATGACTTTGAAGCCGGGAGTAAAGGGGCCGAAACCGTCGCGATATTGTTCGTCGCTGGAGAAGCTGACCAGGGTTACGGTGCGGCCGTGGAAGTTGTTGGCGCAAACTATGATCTCGGCTTTGTTTTCTGGTATGCCTTTGATCTTGTAACCCCACTTGCGCGCCGTCTTGATTGCCGTTTCTACGGCTTCGGCTCCGGAGTTTATGGGGAGCGCCTGGTCGAAACCGGTCAGGTCGTGGAGTTCTTTGTAGAGCAGCGGAAGTTGCTCGTTGCGGAAGGCGCGCGAGGTTAGGGTGACTTTTCTTGCTTGCTCGATCAGCGTTTGCAGAATTTTGGGATGACAGTGTCCTTGATTCACCGCGGAATAGGCGGCCAGGCAATCCAGGTAACGCTTGCCCTCGACGTCATACACCCAGACGCCTTCGGCGCGCTCGATTACTACGTCTAGCGGATGATAGTTGTGGGCTCCGTATTGGTTTTCTAGTTCTACGAAGTAATCGGTGCGCGTGGTTTTATCTATTAGTTCGGTGGTCATAAGGTCAAATCCCTTCTTTACAGGTAGTAGCCAAGACCGGAAAAGATTGTGTGGACGGACCCGTCGCGCACGCTGACGACTTCAAGCCAGTGGTCCTCATAAGCGTCGCCTTCCAAAATGACATCGATGTGCCCATCGCCGTCTACATCTGCCAAATCGATCGGGGACCAAGTTGTCACCGTAGGTTTGTCCGCATCCGTCTTCTGGAATGGCACCCTTCGAAGCACGGACACGTGTGAACCTTGGTCGATGATCATTATCACCTGGCAAAGCGTCAGATCGTCTCCGGCAGAATGATCGTAATACGCCTCGGCGAGAGACCAACCGGAGGCAATGGACTCCCACACATTAAAATAGATTTGTCCACTCGGTTTGGCAGGCAAGCCTATCCGTCGCAGCTCGCCCACCAGGATGTTGCAAACTTCTGATGATGGCTGTTCATGCTGCTGACACTTTCGTACCCCTTCATTCCAGTTACAATCAAAACCTGCTGTAACTTTGATTCCTGTCCCAAGCTTCTCCGGGCGGCGAATTGCGCAGCTATCGTCAGGGCCGTTCCCTTCCGCTGCACCGCAGTAGTTAGCCTTCACATAAGATCTGACCTTTCGGCAGCGAGCGTTGGTGCAGGCAGGACGGTGTGGATCCGTTTCCGCTTGCCCGTTCGCCTGCCGTCCAACCAGAAGCAACGGCGTCAGCACCATGGCAAGTAGGCATTTAATCCGTAGCGTACTCTTGTTGTTCATAAAAGCTTCTTAACCCTACTAGCAACCCTCGGCCATCACCACGCACTCCTCGCCGCCGGCTCCTTGTCCAACAGCATGGTCAGCAGCGCCATGCGCACGTAGAGGCCGTTCATGGCCTGGCGGAAATACATGGCCCTGGGATCAGCATCTACTGATTTATCTAGCTCGACCGTGCGGGGCAGCGGATGGAGGATCAGCGCGTCCGGCTTCATGCGCTCGACTACTTTGGAATCGATGGCGTAACGCTTGACGCCTTCCGCGTCCCGCACTCGCTCGGGCCTTATTCGGGTCTGGTAGACCACATCCACCTCGCCTATTACACGGTCGATGTCCGATTCCAGTTCGTAGCGGATGCCGTGCTCGTCTAGATAGGCCAGAATGTCGGGCTTCATCTGGAGCTGCGGCGGGCTGACGAAAAACATCTTTACCCGGTCGAACTTGGCCAGCAGATAGGCTAACGAGCGCGCTGTGCGGCCCTTGTCCAGTTCGCCGATTATGGCAACACTAAGCCCATCGAGCGGGCGCTGCCTGTAAATAGTGTACAGGTCTAATAGGGCTTGGGTGGGATGCTGGCCGCCGTTGCCGTCTCCGGCATTGATGACTGGGGCTTGCGAGACTTCTGCTGCTCGGCGGGCGCCGTTTTCGTCGTGGTGGCGGATGACTATCACATCGGAATAGCCGCTGATTATGCGGATGGAATCTTCTACCTGCTCGCCTTCGATTTCAGATGAGAACGCGCCCGCGTGCTCGGTGGACAGGACCCTTCCGCCCAGGCGATGCATGGCGGCTTCGAATGAGAGGCGGGTGCGGGTCGAGGGAGCATAGAAGAGTGTGGTCATGATGCGGTGCTGGTAGTCGAGCGTGCCGCCTCGGGCTACTACGTGCTCCATACCTTTTGAGCGGCCGAATAATTCCATTAGCAGGGGGACGGTGAACTGCTGCGATTCGATTACGTGTTGCAATGGCATTCCACCTATCCGCGCCGGTTCAGAAGCGGGCTGAACTGACTTTGCGGGCTTGAGGGGAATGATCGTCGGCTGTGGCATTTAACGGCCTCCTACCGGGAGTTCTTGAGCTTTCTTCTTTTCTCGATCAGCTTGGCTCTCAACTTCCGCCCGGTTGCGATCGGGGAATATGTGTGTGCCGGCGCATCCTTCTACTGCGTGGCACAGATTCTCGCATGAGGTAATGATAGCTTCCTTGCCGCCCTGGCGCAGAAAACGCAAGACGGATTCGATCTTGGGGCCCATGTTGCCGGGCGGAAAATGGCCGGATTGGGCGTACTCTTCCAACTCGTGCGCGTCTACTTGCTGTAGCGGGGTTTGCGTCGGCTTCTTATAGTTCAGATAGACGTAGTCGGTGTCGGTCGCAATCACAAAGAGATCGGCATCCAGGCGTGAGGCCAGCCAGGCGGAGGCGCGGTCTTTGTCGATGACTGCTTCTACACCTTGCAGTTTGCCGTTTCTCCAGATGACAGGAATTCCTCCGCCTCCGCAGGCGATGACCAGCACACCTTTGCCGACCAGATTCCGAATTACTTCCAGTTCAATTATGCCGATCGGGTCGGGCGACGGGACCACGCGGCGATAACCTCGGGCCGCATCTTCGACGATTTCCCATCCCAGAAGACGTTTACGCTCCTCGGCGTCGGCGCGTGAATAGAACGGACCAATCGGTTTGGTGGGATGCTGCATCGTGGGGTCGTCGGGCAGAACCATGCACTGGGTTAGCACCGCCGCCACCGGCACATGCAGATCGGCCTGCTGCAACTCGGTTTGCAGGGCCTGCTGGAGAAGATATCCGATCTCGCCCTGGGTCGAGGCGCCGCAAACATCCAGCGGGAGGCCCGGGACCTGGCTGGCTCCGCGTTCGGAGCGCAGAAGCGCGGCTCCGACTTGCGGGCCGTTGCCGTGGGTGAGGACGATTTTGTAGCCGGCACGGATCAGGCCTACGACCCGGGCGGCGGTGCGCTCGGCGTTGGCACGTTGCTCGGCTATGGTTCCCGTTTCTCCCGCGCGAATCAGGGAGTTTCCGCCGATGGCCAGGAGAATGGTCTTCATAAGAGGCAATGCGTCGTCTTCAACTCTCGATTAACTTTGTCACCCCGAGCGAAGCGAGGGACCCCTACTCCCGGCACACATTTTCGGGCGGGTAGGGGTCCTTCGCTTCGCTCAGGATGACAATTCATGAATTGATGCCTATATGTGCACCAACTCCTGCAGTTCGGCCAGGCCGGGCAATTTTACGAACTCACCTTTCATCAATTCCAGCATGATCGCTTTTTGCGAATGCAGGCGATTTTCCGCTTGCTGAAATACCAATGACCTTGGCGAGTCGATGACATCGTCGGTGACTTCTTCGCCGCGGTGGGCGGGCAAGCAATGCAGAAAGATGGCATCTGGTTTGGCTTGGCGAAATAGTGTCGCATCGACCTGGTACGGAAGGAAGATATGCTTTCGGCTCTCGGCTTCCGCCTCCTTACCCATGCTGGCCCAGATATCGGTGTAAATTACGTCAGCGCCTGCGGCGGCTTCGTCGGGATCGTTGGTCACGATGCACGTGCCACCGGTTTCGGCGCCACGTTTACGGGCCCACTGGATCGACTCCGCGTCTAGTTCGTATCCCGGAGGGGAAGCGATCCAAACATGCACGCCTAGTTGGGCTCCGGCAAAGAGCAGGGAGCGCGCTACATTATTGCCATCGCCTATGAATACGACTTTCAAACCCTCGAGATTGCCCTTCGCCTCCCAGATGGTCAGGTAGTCGGCCATGGCCTGGCAGGGATGACTGTAGTCGGTGAGGCCATTGATTACGGGAATGCTGGCGTAGCGGGCCATCTGCTCGACTACTTCGTGGGAGAAGGTGCGGATCATGATGCCCTGTACCATGCGTTCCAGATTCTTGGCCACGTCATATACCGACTCGCGCTTGCCTAGATTGATCTCGGCGGGTGAGAGGTAAAGCGAAAAGCCTCCCAGTTGCTGGATACCTACATCAAAAGTTACACGGGTACGCAGAGACGGCTTCTCGAAGATCATGGCCAAGGTCTGGCGGCGGAGAGATCCGCTATAGACACTGGGGTGAGTCTTGACCTGGCGGCCTAGAGTGAGCAGGTACTGGATATCAGAGGGCGAGAAATCCTGGATGGAGAGAAAATCTTTGTTGGCATTGCCATAGCCATTCATTTTTCAACTCCTGTTCAGACTCTTGCCAGGGCTGGCTCGTGGGCATGCTCGTGCGCGAACTTGGCGAGCAGTTCGGCCACACCGGGCTTGGTGAGTTCTTCGACTTCGTAGGTCACTCGTAGATTGGGGCTATCTAATTTGATCACTCGCGCCAGATCAATGGGCGTGGCGATCAGGACTAGATCACAGGGCGTGCGGCGGATCGTCTCCTCCAGTTCGTGCCTTTGCATGGCGCTGTAACCCATGGCGGGCAAAAGGTTCGTCAGGTGGCGATAACGTTCGTAGGTGTTGCGGATGGAGCCCACGGCATACGGTCGCGGGTCCACTAATTCTGCCGCTCCATAGTGCCTGGCCGCGACTACACCGGCGCCGTAGGGCATTTCTCCGTGAGTCAGGGTGGGGCCGTCCTCGACCACCAGCACGCGCTGTCCCTTGACCAGACTTGCCTCGGGAACGGCGACGCGGCAGGCCATCTCAAAAACTGCTGCCTTGGGGTTGTGGAGCTTTATGTGTTGGCGAACCGTCTCCACGTCGCGCTGCTCGGCGGTGTCTACCTTGTTGATCACGATGGCGTCGGCGCGGCGCAGGTTGACTTCACCGGGGAAATACGACAGTTCGTGCCCGGGACGGTGCGGGTCTACGACTACGATTTCGAGGTCTGAAACGTAGAAGGACGTGTCGTTGTTGCCGCCGTCCCACAAAATGACGTCGGCTTCTTTCTCCGCCTGGCGAAGAATTTTTTCGTAGTCGACTCCGGCATAGACCACGGTTCCATGAATAATGTGCGGTTCATACTCTTCGCGTTCTTCGATGGTGCATTGCTGCAGGTCGAGGTCCTCCATAGTGGCGAAACGCTGGACGGCCTGCGCGGCTAGATCTCCGTACGGCATGGGGTGTCGAATGACCACCGGCTTTCGGCCCTGGCGACGCAATTCTGCCGCTACCAGGCGCGAGACTGGACTCTTGCCGCATCCGGTGCGCACGGCGCATACGGAAATTACCAGAACCGAAGACTTGATCTGCGTGTGCTCGGTTCCCAAGAGCCAGAAATCGGCGTCGGCAGCCACGGCGCGGGATCCTAGATGCATGAGGTTCTGGTGGGAAATATCGCTGTAGGAAAAGACCACCGCATCAATTTTATATTCGGCGATCAGCTTTTCGAGATCCTTCTCTTCGAAGATGGGAATGCCTTCCGGATAGAAGTGTCCGGCGAGTTCCGGCGGATAGCGGCGGCCGGCTATGTCGGGAATTTGAGTTGCGGTGAAGGCTACTACGAGGTAATCAGGATTATTTCTGAACCAGACGTTGAAATTGTGGAAGTCTCTGCCGGCAGCACCAAGGATCAAAACTCTCTTCACAGGTACACCTCTCTGAAGATCGTTTACCTCTTATTATTTTCTCGCTGGGCGGCGGGGGCTGTGCCATTTGTCACAACCGAGGGTGACTTTTGATGCAGCCTGAGATCACATCTCAAAGGTCAAAAAATCACAGACAGAGAAAGCCCAAGGTCGGACAATATAAGTGGGCTGTAAGAGCCTTCGTAATGCGGGAGGCAGTTATGAAAAGGGCCGTTTCGCTATTTACTTCATTGACAGCGGTTTTCATTATCCTGGTATGCGCGCGAGCGTTGGCGCAGGAGAAAACGCCGGTCAAAGTGAAAAACTCGGAGGTGGTAACGGGGGTTGTTATTGTTCACGTCCAAAAGGGTGGCGAGTCTCTTGAACTCCAATGCAACCAAGGAGCGGGCAGCTGCAAAACCTTGGTGAGCGGCAATTACCTGATGGTCGAACTCCCTAAGAACTACGGGATGTACGATTGCAGCAACGTTGAGGTCTATAAAGTGGACCCCGATAAACCAGAGGAAGCCCAGCTGGTTGGCGCGTACTGCCTGATGTAGAAGTGACTCTTTCAGGCGGCCATCTCATGTGACAATGGGGGCGGCTCCGTCGATGGAATCCTCTCTTACGGCTAGCAAGGCTTCGTTAGCCTGGTCAATGTCCATCGGATTAGTGGAGCGGTGCACGTTGGTCCTCCTACCGCTCCGCGTTGAGGATCTCGCGCTCGCAAGGAACCAGTCGTGTTCATCACGGCCGGGTTCACGGCCACGGTCTTCGTGCGCAATCAAGCTGCAGGGCACCGGACGGCAAGTGCTGGAGCATTGCGACGGCCAGAGCACTTCGGTGAGATCATCGCGGAGTTGCAAAAACAGTTCGCCACCGCGGACCCAGCGAAGATTCGTGACGACATCAGCAAGCTCTTGGAGCAGTTGCGGCGCAAGCACAAATCCCTAATAAAAACGGCTCGCCGACAACCATGGCAAGGTGCGGAACAAGCTGAATGGCATGTTGATCAGGGCATTATGGTGTGACCGGTGCCTTGTAATTACAACGTGATCCAGTCTGTCAGCGCCCTTTCACGGCAGTAACCTGAAATCGTGTTATCTAACTAAGCTCGTGCTGCGGCTTCGAATTCTCGATTCCCCAGTATGAGGGTTTGGCAATACGGAATCAGCCACTTCATAAGAGGCTTCTAATAGGCTGGCCTGGGTTACTTCCAATGTGCGCAATCGCAGCAGTAATCGCTGGGCCGAACTCCCGCTGTTCTACGACCCTTCGCTGCATCCCTTCGTGCGGCCTGTCTGACAGATGAAGATTGAAGTTCCATGCAATAAGACCGATGCCAGCTATACGGATTCTCTGGGAAGTTACTATCAACCCACCACGATAACAGCGGTCAGGAGTTCTAACCAACCCTGGAGTACGGAATGATCTCCACCGACGAAGTCGGTTCCCTCAATCTCGCTGGCCGCGGTCGGGTTAGGCGATGGGCCGGCGCTGGCCGCGGTCGCCTTCATACTTCTTCCGAAGCGGGGAATCGGCCGTGCCAGTAACTCTTGACCAGAACGAGAACTTTTGCCTGCTCCATCTGGAGGGTGAGATCGACATTTCTTCAGCGACGGAGCTAAAGACGCTTTTGCTCCAGGGGCTGGCGTCCGGACGAGAGCTGCGCGTGGACCTAGAAAGGGCGACCGACCTCGACGTGACCGCCATGCAGTTGCTTTGGGCTGCCGAACGCGAAGCCCGAAGATCAGGAATGGGAATGGCCCTGACCGGGCGGGTACCGAAGGAGATCTCCTCTGCCGCCGGGGACGCGGGTTTCGAAAGGTTTCCAGTTCCCATGAATCCGGAGTTGGCGGCTGACGTTAGCAGAGAAGTTAGGAAATGAGTTAGTCAGTTAGTCATTAGTAAGTTGGTTTATGGAGCACAGTTGACGCAGACGATCGACAAATACAAGCAAGCCTTCCAGGAGGAAGCTCGCGAGATCCTCGTGGAGCTGGAGGCGTCCCTCCTGGAACTTAATGAGAATCGCGGCGACAAAGAACTTGTGGCCCGAGCTTTCCGCGCCCTGCACACCATAAAACGCGGCGTTGCCGGCTTTGGTCGGGACGATATTGATGACGGTTCTTTTGGTGTGGAATTTCGTCTCCAACGTCCTTAATGTTGTCCGTGGCGTGGAGGCTCCGATAGTGCTCTTCGCGTCGTTCATCTATGTGTTTGGTTGCTTAACCGTGACGGTGTTCTTTTTTGTGTTCCACAGAGCGCAGTCGTGATTTTAGCGAGAGTTCATTCGCCACAACAACTATCGCTCCCAGTTCAGCGCGATGCGAAAGAAAAGCCGCTCAGCCATCGGGCACCTGTTTCGTCGATCCGTTTGGCAGTCATCGGAACCGAGAGCCGGCTATCGGGAATTGATTTTGGGCATTTCCCATCACGAGAATCATCAATTCGGGGGCAAGGAAGGTTGGAGTACTACTTGTATTGACCACAATTTCTTGAGGGGTTAAGATTCGGGCCTAATGCCGCCGGACACTCCAATTGTCGGGCAGGTTCTGGGCCATTACCGCGTGCTGGAGCAAATCGGAGCCGGCGGAATGGGGATGGTGTTCCGGGCCTCCGACCAGCAACTCGAACGGGACGTAGCCATCAAGGTGCTTCCGGCCGGCATGCTTGCTGACGAAGCAGCCCGAAAGCGCTTCCGCCAAGAGGCGCTGACTCTCGCCAAGTTGAATCATCCCAATATCGGAACGGTTTACGAATTCGGCAGCCAGGAGGGATTGGACTTTCTCGTGATGGAATATGTCGGCGGCGTTGCCGTCGATGCCCGGCTGGGATCAGGCCCCCTGGCGCAAAAAGAGATCCTGCGTCTGGGATTTCAACTGGCGGATGGTCTGGCGAGTGCGCATGAGCATGGAGTCATTCACCGCGATCTGAAGCCGGCGAACATGCGCTTAACCCACGACAATCGACTCAAGATCCTCGATTTCGGCTTGGCGCAGTTTGTCCGCCAAGAGACCGACATAGGGGTCACGGCGAGCATTTCCGAAACCAACCAAGTGGTCGGCACTCTCCCTTATATGGCCCCGGAGCAACTGCGCGGTGAGGTGACCGATCAGCGCTCCGATCTCTGGTCAGCAGGCGTGGTTCTGTATGAGCTAGCGACGGGACGTCGTCCGTTTGCGTTCACGCAAGCTCCTCTTTTGATCGACGCCATACTGAACAAGCCACCCGAGGTGCCCAGCACCCTGAATCCAAAAATCTCGCCCGGGCTGGAGATGGCAATTCTCAAATGCCTGGACAAGGATCCAGAACGGCGCTACCAATCGGCGCGAGAGTTGCGCGTCGACCTCGATCGCCTGACGATGCCGATTTCCCAGGTGCCGTCCGCTCCCTTACCCGCACCTTCTGCCCCGATACCGCCCGTAACTTCGAGTGCACCGGCTGGAACCAGGACAAGACTAACAGCCGTGCTGGCAGGCGTGATCGTACTGCTGATAGTAGGAGCGCTTTCATATTTGTATTTTCACGGGAAGCCAGCGCGAGAAATTGCAACCACGCCGCTGAACCGGCGCCGCACAGTGGCAGTTCTGAACTTTAAGAATTCCACGTCGCGTCCCGAGGCGGCATGGCTCTCCACAGCTCTCCCCGAGATGTTGACCACTGAACTTGCGGCTGGCGAGAAGGTGCGCACCATTACGGGCGAGGAAGTTGCACAGATGAAGATGAATCTCTCGCTGCCAGACTCCGACATTCTGACGGCTCAGACCTTGTCCCAGATAGGGAAGACGCTGGGGGCGGACATGGTCGTGCTTGGGTCCTACGTGGCCTTACCGGACGGCAAACTGCGCGTCGATCTTCATCTCCAGGATGTGGCTGCAGGTGAAACTGTGCTTGCGGTCAACCAGACCGGGGACCAAAGCAATCTATTTGATTTGGTCAGCCGTGCCGGAATTCAGTTGCGAGAGAAGTGCGGTGCCGGGCAGGTGAGCCCGCAAGACCAGGCTGGCGTCCGCGCCGCCTTCCCCTCTACTCCAGAAGCTTCAAAACTCTACGCGGAAGGCCTAGCCAAGCTGCGTGTCTTCGACGCCATCGCAGCTCGCGACCTTCTTCAAAAAGCTGTCGAGATAGACCCAAACCATGCTTTGGCTCACTCTGCTCTGGCAGCGGCCTGGACTCTTCTCGGATACGACGAGAAGGCGCGTCTTTCGGCGAAGAGTGCCTATGAACTCTCTGCGTCGCTTTCCCGCGAGGACCGTTTGTTGATCGAAGCCCGATACCGCGAAGCTTCGAAGGAGTGGGACAACGCCGCCGAGAGCTACCGTACGCTTTTTGGATTTTTCTCAGACAACCTCGAATACGGGCTGCTGCTTGCGCGGGCGCAAACGCGGGGAGGAAAAGGTAAAGAAGCTTTGGCGACGGTGGAATCGCTCCGCCGCCTGCCGCCACCCGCGGGTAACGATGCGCGCATCGACCTGGCCGCCTCGGTGGCTTGGCGGTCGCTGGGAGACTTCAAGCAAGGCGAGGCTTTTGCCGCTCAAGCGGTGCAGAAAGCGAGAGCCGAGAACGCAAAACTGGTTCTCGCCCCCGCTCTTTATCGCCAGGGATTCGCACTCGAAAACCTCGGAGACACCAAAGGCGCCATGGCTGCCGTCGAGGAAGCGGGCCGCATTTACCAATCGGTTGGCGATCGCTATGGCGTGGCCAGCATGCTTGAAGTGACCGGCCAGGTGTTTTCCGATCGCGGCGACTATCCCAGTGCGCTCACCAATTTCAATAATGAACTTGCTATTGCCCGCGAGGTCGGAAATCGCAAGGCGGAAGCTTCTGCTCTTAACAACATCGCTCTGGTTCTTACTCAGCAGGGAGATGCAGAGCAAGCTCGGAAAATGTACGAAAAGGCTCTCCCTGCCTTCCGTGAGGTCGGCGACAAGACCAACTATGCCATGACGCTGGTTAACATCGCTGGCGTTATCAAAGACGAGGGAGACCTCGCTGGAGCGAAGAAGACTTACGATCAGGCGCTTACTGTTTGCCGTGAGATCAATGACCAGAATTGCATCGCGTTGTTACTCACTGCCATTGGTACGGTGATGGATGGGCAAGGCGATTCCGCTGGTGCGAAGAAAACGCTGGAGCAGGCCGTTGCGCTCGATCTTGCCAGCGGACAATCCAGCCCCTCCACCGACAAACTGATCGGCCTCGGCGATGCGCTGCAACACTTGGGTGATCTCACGGGAGCGCGCAAGAACTATGCCGATGCCCTTGCACTCGCACGTACCGCTACTGATAAAAGCATCGCAGCCTACGCCTTGGTCGGCCTGGGGAGCCTGGAGGTGAAGGCGTCCGATTTCACGGCAGCCCGCAAGGATTACGAAGAAGCCTTGGCCTCCCGCAACGAGTTAGGGGAAAAATATACGGTCACTACCACGCAGGTGGCGATTGCGGAACTGGCGACCGAAGAAGGTCATCCAGGCGCGGCGGAAAGACCTGCTCGGGAAGCCCGCGACGAGTTTCAGCGGACGCACAAAGGCGACGATCAAATCGCTGCCACCGCCGTATTGGCAGGCGCGCTTCTGGCCGGAGGAAAGAACGACGATGCTTTCCAGGAAGTAACGAAGACGGCTCCGATGGCCGCCAGGAGCCAGAACCTCAGCGTGCAGTTGGGCTTCGCGGTCGCCCATGCGCGGTCCGAGGCGGCTTCGGGAAAAATTGGCGTCGCCACAACTATCCTCAAAGAAGCATTGGCCAAGGCTACCAGGTCCGGCTATGTCGGCGACCAACTCGAATGCCGCCTGGCACTGGAAGAAATAGAGTTGAAATCAGGGAAATCCCCGGCCTCTCGCGCTCGCCTGGAGCGGTTGCAAAAAGATGCCAAAGAGAAGGGATTCAATCTGATCGCCCGCAAGGCGGCTGCCCTTTAGAGTTGGCCGTTTGCACGGGAATGTTAAAGTTGCCGCTAAATGTGACATTTGTCCTTGACATCCCATTTGTCGTAACTCATAATTCGCACCGCTGAACCGCTGTCTCCCCCGCTCGCTAGCAACAGCTCGACCGCACAGAGGCATGGTTGCCAGGCCAGAGGAATTGTGTGGCGCTTCCCCAGCTTCTGTCACGATGGTTGGGAAGAAATCGCGATTAGTTGCTCAAAATCGATGAACGTAATTGCCCCGCTGAATAGGTGTTCTGGAGGTAGTGCAATGATAAGGCGGCTAGCGACTGTCCTACTGCTGGTGATTGCTACGAGCACGTTATTCGCAGCTGAGAACGCCAAGAAACCCAAAAATGAGTTCACCACTTTAGCGGATTTCGACGGCAGCGCCGATGGCGCTGAACCCTTATATGGGTATCCGATTGTAATCAGCGGCGGAAACGGTTACGGAATGACTGTGGCAGGAGGCACCTACGACCAAGGCGCAGTGTTCCAAGTCACTCCCGCCGGGACGGTGACGACCCTATATACGTTTTGCTCTCAGGTTAACTGCACGGACGGGGCTGAGCCATTCTCGGGGCCGCTGGTTGTCGGAGGGAATTTCTACGGTACAACCTACTGGGGTGGGCTCTACGGCAGGGGCACGGTTTTCGAACTCACGCCGGCGGGCCAGCTCACCACGCTTTACAGTTTTTGCTCCCAACCGGGCTGTACGGACGGTGGCAGCCCCGTCGCCGGGCTGGTGCAAGTTGGAGGAAACTTCTATGGAACGACGCAGTTAGGCGGGGCCAACAACGCGGGCGCGGTTTTCGAAATCACGCCAGCGGGCCAGCTGACCACGTTGTACAGCTTTTGCTCCCAATCGGGCTGTACGGACGGCATTGAGCCTTGGGCCGGGCTGGTGCAAGCCACCAACGGGAACCTCTACGGAACGACCATCGAAGGCGGGACTAACGGCGCGGGCACGATCTTCGAAATCACGCCAGCGGGCCAGCTGACCACGCTGTACAATTTTTGCTC
Organism: uncultured Acidobacteriaceae bacterium; assembly: GCA_963785265.1. GTDB lineage: Bacteria > Acidobacteriota > Terriglobia > Terriglobales > Acidobacteriaceae > Acidiflorens. The sequence continues at coordinate 24,444 of CAWAUN010000008.1, forward strand.
TCTATCGGGCTGTGCGGACGGTGCTGTGCCTTACGCCGGACTGGTGCAAGCCACCAACGGGAACCTCTACGGAACGACCGTGGATGGCGGGGTCAACGGCGATTACGGCACGGTCTTTGAAATCACGCTAGCCGGCCAGCTGACCACGCTGCACGGCTTCGCTTACAGTGACGGCGCTTCACCCTATGCAGGGTTAATTCAGGCCAGCGACGGGAACTTCTACGGAACGACGCAGGAAGGAGGGTCCACCGGCTATGGAACGGCCTTTGGAATCACGCCAGCCGGCCAGCTGACAACGTTGCACAGCTTCGCCTTGACCGACGGCGCTTTCCCTTATGGGGGGCTAGCCGAGGACAACGGGAATTTATACGGAACGACCTACTTTGGAGGGACTCAGTATAACGGCACGATTTTCAGCCTGCCGGTGGGGCTGGACAAATTACCGGGAAAGCAGACCAGCTCTCGCAAGACGGAAGCGAACATCAATACCCACCGGCCCGGTCTGACGGGCGCGAACGACCTCGGACTTCGCCGCAAGGGGGCAGCGGACTTTTTCAGCCATCTGCCCGATCTCCCGGGTGCCGCGGGCGTGAGACTTAGCGATGATGTGGCAGTGGTTCCCGGACCTCCCGGGAGCAAAGTCAGGATCCCTGAACTCGCTGGTGCGGTGGCTGGCCCCATGAGGGTGATGACGGCCGCAGCCGGTAAGAATAATAAGAAGAAGTCCTTGGGACAGAGCCTGAGCACGCTGCTGAATTTCGACGGAGCCAACGGTGCTTTTCCAGCCTTTGCTTCTCTGGTTCAAGGCACAGACGGGAACCTCTACGGAACGACCGAGGGTGGCGGGACTTTCGACCAAGGCAACGTGTTCAAAGTCACCCCTGGTGGGACGCTCTCGACGCTTTATACATTCTGCTCCCAAGCCAACTGCACGGATGGCGCTGAGCCCTACGCCGGACTGGTGCAAGCCACCAATGGGAACTTCTACGGCACAACGTCAGAGGGCGGAGCGAACGGCGCGGCGGGCACGGTCTTTGAAATCACGACAGTAGGCCAGCTGACAACGCTGCACAGTTTCTGCTCGCTATCTGGCTGCACGGACGGCTTTGAACCTTACGCAGCGCTGGTTCAGGGCACCGATGGAAACTTCTACGGGACAACGCTTTTCGGCGGGGCCAACGACGAGGGCACGGTTTTCAAAATCACCCCCGGCGGCACGCTGACGACGCTTTACAGCTTCTGCTCCCAAAGTGGCTGCTCGGACGGCGAGGCACCTTACGCGGGGCTGATCCAGGGCACCGATGGGAACTTCTACGGGACAACGTTCTACGGCGGGGCCAGCTTTGGGGGCACGGTCTTCAAGATCACCCCCAGCGGCACGCTGACCACGCTTTACAGCTTCTGCTCCCAAAGCGGCTGCACGGACGGCCTAGAACCTTTAGCCGGACTGGTGCAAGGCACCGACGGGAACTTCTACGGGACAACGGCTTTCGGCGGGACCAACGGCGAGGGAACGGTTTTCAAAATCACCCCCAGCGGCACGCTGACGACGCTTTACAGCTTCTGCTCCCAAAGCGGGTGCACGGATGGAATCCAGCCGGAGGCCGGGCTGGTGCAAGCCGGAGGGAACTTCTACGGCACAACGTACTTTGCCGGCCCCAACGGGTACGGAACGGTATTCGAAATCACGCCAGCAGGCCAGCTGACCACCCTGTACGGCTTCGGCCTCACTGACGGCGGTTTTCTTGAGGGCGGACTGGTACAAGGCAATGGAAATTTATACGGGATGACGGTCTTTGGCGGCACTAGGTTGGATGGCACCATCTTCAGCCTGCCGCTGGCGCAACAGGGGCTCTCGCTGAGCTGTCCAACCTTAACGGCGCAAGTTGGAGTTGCATACAACTCGGCACTAACGGCCAGCGGCGGAGTCGCTCCCTATACGATCTCGATCGCCAGTGGCTCGCTGCCTCCGGGCTTGACGCTCAACAGCTCGACTGGCGCGATCACAGGTACGCCGACTACGGCGGGGATCTATAACTTCATCGCCCAGGTCGTGGACTCGCAAAGCAACACGGTCACAACCAATTGCGGCATCGTGGTCTCGCCGATCCCGCTCACGCTGAGCTGTCCAACCAGCACGGGGGTAGTGGGTGTGTATTACAGCTCGGCACTAGCGGCCATCGGCGGAGTTCCTCCTTACACGTTCTCGGTTAGCGGTTCGCTGCCTCCGGGCTTGACGCTCAACACCTCGACCGGAGCGATTACGGGTACGCCGACCACGGCGGGCACGTACAACTTCACGTCTCAGGTAGTGGACTCGAAAGGCAACACAGCCACCGCGAGTTGCAGCATCACGGTCAGTGCGACTCAGTCCTGCACGAACAATGGGAACCTGAACAGCAATTACGCGTTCTTGCTCCAAGGGTGGTCCAACTTCAGCGGGAGCGGTTCCGCTCTCACCGCTACCGCAGGCAGTTTGGTCTTCGATGGCAACGGCAACATCACCAGCGGACAATATGACCAGAACGATCCGGTGGATGGGCCGAGTCAAGGGACTTTGACCGGCACGTATTGCGTTCCCGCGAACAATCTGGGAACGATGACAATCAACAACAGCAACGGCGAGACCACGACGCTTGCCTTCGCCCTGCAGCCGAATGGCAACGGAAGCATCATTCCTTATGACACCATTACCCCGTACGATGCGTCCGGCATCTTCCTGAAGCAGAACACGAACGATTTCTCGACCGGCGACTTCACGGGCCAGTACTCGCTTGGGTTCGTTGGCGTGGACGAGGACAATAATCGATTCGGAGTGGCCGGCGCATTCACCGCCAACGGGACAGCGAACCTGACAAACGGAGAGTTGGACTTTGATGATGGTGGAAACTACTTCAATGGGACGTTCAGCTCCGACAACTTCACCGTGACGTCAAGCGGCCGCGGTACGGTGAGCTTCAACGTCAGTGACGGCGGCACGGGGGACTTCGCTTTCTATGTGGTCAATTCGTCGCAACTGCTCATCGTCCAGATTGATCCGATCTCGCAGGGAGGAGAGGGACTGCAAACATTGGTCAGCGGGCAGATCGTGCAGCAACAGGGCCTGACTTACACCGATTCGGATCTCAATGGTGTGAGCGTGCTGGCCAGTCAGGGGCTGGACACGAGCTGTAACCCAGCGTGTGCGGACGCGCAATTGGCTTTCGTCACATGGAACGGTTCCGGCTCACTCTCGGCCATGCTAGACGAGAACGATGGAGGCACTGTAAGTTCCAGTGGTAGTGGCTCGGGGACAACGTACAGCGTGGGCTCCAATGGGCGCGTGCCCATCAGCGGAGGTGGGGGGCATTCTCCCATCTTCTACCTGACAGGCAAGAATGCCGGGTTCGCCATCGACAGCGGCGGAAGTAAGGTGCAGTTCGGCTCGATGGTGGCGCAATCGGGAAGCAACTTCAACAATAACTCGATTTCGGGAAATTACTACGGCGGAAGTTGGGAACTGGTGTCGTCGAACGAGTGCGCTGAATTGGATCTGCCGAACGTCAGCTCGGGCAACGGGACCGACATTGGTGAGAGCAATTGCGGCGAAAACCCCAGGAGCAAGGCCAATTCGTTCACATATTCGGTGTCGTCGGATGGGCGAACGGTCACCACCACAAACGGTCTCACGAGTGGGATTGTCTACCTAGTTTCGCCCTCGAGCGACGGGAGCGGTGGCAGCTTCTTCTACATGCCATGGGAGGGGAATACGAATCCCGGGCTGGAGTCGTTCGGGGTCGTGCCGACTACCCTCGCGCTGGGCTGTCCAACGGGCACGGCGCAAGTGAATGTTGCTTACAGCTCGGCACTGGTAGCGAGCGGCGGAGTCGCTCCGTACACATTCTCGATCATCAGCGGATCGCTGCCTCCGGGCTTGACGCTCAACAGCTCGACCGGCGCGATCACGGGTACGCCGACCACGGCGGGAACCTACAACTTCACGGCCCAGGTCGTGGATTCGCAGGGTAACACCGCCACTTCCAGTTGCAGCATCGTGGTCTCGTCGCCGACGCTCACGCTGAGCTGTCCAGCCGGGACGGGGCAAGTAGGAGTTGCGTACAGCTCGGCGCTAACGGCCAGCGGCGGAGTCGCTCCCTACACGTTCTCGATCATTGGCGGTTCGATGCCTCCGGGCTTGACACTCAACACGTCGACCGGCGCGATCACAGGTACGCCGACCACGGCGGGAACGTACAACTTCACGGCCCAAGTCGTGGACTCGAAGGGCAACACAGCCACTTCCAATTGCAGCATCGCGGTCTCGCCGGCCACGCTCACGCTGAGCTGTCCAACCGGGACGGGGCAAGTAGGAGTTGCGTACAGCTCGGCGCTAACGGCCAGCGGCGGAGTCGCTCCGTACACGTTCTCGATCATTAGCGGTTCGCTGCCTCCGGGCTTGACGCTCAACGCCTCGACCGGCGCGATCACGGGCACGCCGACTACGGCGGGCACGTATAACTTCACGGCCCAGGTCGTGGATTCGAAGGGCAACACAGCCACTGCCAGTTGCAGCATCGTGGTCTCGTCGTCGGCGCTTACGCTGAGCTGTCCGACCGGAACGGCGCAATTGGGCGCTGCGTACAGCTCGGCATTGGTAGCCAGCGGCGGAGTCGCTCCCTACACGTTCTCGATCACCAGCGGTTCGCTGCCTCCGGGCTTGACGCTCAACACCTCGACCGGAGCGATCACAGGCACGCCGACCACGGCGGGGACGTATAACTTCACGGCCCAGGTCGTGGACTCGAAGGGCAACACCGCCAGCGCCAGTTGCAGCATCGTGGTCTCGTCTCTCGCGCTGGGCTGTCCAACCGGGACGGCGCAAGTGGGCGTTGCGTACAGTTCGGCACTGGTAGCCAGCGGCGGAGTCGCTCCCTACACGTTCTCCATTGCTATCGGCGCACTGCCTCCCGGACTCTCGCTTAACTCATCGACAGGAGCGATCACAGGTACGCCGACGACGGCGGGCACGTACAACTTCACGGCGCAGGTCGTGGACTCGAAAGGCAACACAGTCACTTCCAATTGCAGCATTGTCGTTTCGTCGCCAGCGCTTTCGCTGAGCTGCCCAACCGGAACGGCGCAAATGGGAGTTGGATACAGTTCGGTGCTCAGTGCGGCAGGCGGAGTCGCTCCGTACACGTTCTCCATCATTAGCGGCGCGCTGCCTCCCGGGCTTTCGCTTAACTCATCGACAGGGGCGATCACAGGCACGCCGACGACGGAGGGGACGTACAACTTCACTGCCCAGGTCGTAGATTCGAAGAGCAACACGGCCACCGCCAGTTGCAGCATTGTGGTCACCAGTGCTGGGACCAGCCCTACCACTACCAGCCTGACTCTTGTGCCTTCGAGCATCCCCGCGGGCTCGGTCGGGCCGATAGTGATGACGGCAACGGTCACCCCGGTTTCGGGCGGCGGCACGCCCACCGGAACTGTCACATACTTCAACGGTTCAACCCAGGTGGGGACAGCTACGCTGAGCGGCGGAGTCGGGACGTTTAATTACAACCCCAGCAGCCTGGCGGTGGGGATCTACTCGATCACTGCGGTTTACAGTGGCGACAGCAACTTCTCCGCTTCAATCTCCCCGTCGCAGACACTCGCCATTACCCAGACTGGACCGTTTGCCTACGCGGCCAACAACGCTAGCGATACCGTCTCGGTGATTAACATTCCTACCGGGCAGGTGGCAAACAGTATCCTTGTGGGATCTGGGCCGTGGGGAACTGCTATCTCTCCCGACCAAACACAGGTCTACGTAACCAACAATCAGGGGAACAGTGTGTCTGTGATTAACGCTGCGAGCGGCAGCGTAGTGGCCACCATTCCAGTTCAATCATCGCCCTTTGGTGTGATTTTCACTCCAGACGGCACTGAGGCCTACGTAGTGAACGGATCCTCCAACACTGTTTCAGTGATTAACACGGCTACGCAAACGGTGGTCGCCACCGTCCCGGTACAAAACAGCCCGGTGGGCGTGGCGATGGCGCCCACGTCGAACGGCACGTTCGCCTACGTCACTAACTCCGCATCCAACACGGTTTCGGTCATTGCGGTGGCAAGCAATACGGTCGTTCAGACCATTCCCGTCGGTACCGGGCCTCGTTGGGTGACGGTGAGTCCGAACAGCGCGTCGGCATATGTCGAGAACGCGGGAAGCAACAACGTCTCGGTGATCTCGGTCGCCACCAATAAGGTAACGGCGACCATTTCGGTTGGAACCAGCCCCTTCGGTGCCGCCTTTACTCCGGACAACAGCACGGTTTATGTGGCGAACAGTGGATCGAATAACGTCTCGGTGATCGACACTAAATCTGGCACCGTGATCGGTCTGGTGTCGGGTTTCAATAACCCGGTCCAGGTGGCGCTCACCATGGACGGCTCTTCTGCTTACGTCACCAACCTGAATGCAAACACGGTTTCCGTGATTGCCACGGCCAGCAATACGATTACGGGAACAGTGCAGGTCGGCGATGCTCCGATCGGTGTCGCGATTGCCTCGGCTCCTCAAATGACGCTCCAGATCACCCAGCCCTTGAGTCCGACCCAGCAGAACAATTTCAATTTCGGGTCTAACACCTATACGGTGCAGTATCCACCGGGCACACAGTTCTCCAACGTGAACATGACGATTACGGCGGTCGAGATTACACAGGCCCAGTTCCAGCAGCGTGTGGCAGGCACCAAGTTTGCCAATGCCAGTTGCATCGTCTATGGCGGCGGGGCAGGCAACTGCATAGATGATCAGGTGACGTGTTCGGACAACAATGGAAACCCGATAAGTTGTCCGAGTGAGCCTCACGCGACAATTGCAGTGCAGACGAGTTTTACCAGCGGGCAAGCGATCACCAATCCCGGTTATCTGACCACCCCGATCGGCCAGAATATGTGGCAAAACATCTTCACCGGATTTTCTGATATCACCGTGAAGGGGAAAACACAAGGTTTCTCGGAGTTTATAGCCGTCGATCTGGGCGCCACCGGTTCGCAAGGCGCGGCTGAGTTCGAGCTTCTAAAACCGAAGCTTCCGAGGAATTATGAGTACGGCGTGCTGATTCCGATTGAATTTCGATTGACTTCGGTGGCCACCGGAAAACCGGTCAACCATGCCAAGGCGGGCCTTTCTGTGGTTATGATTGCAGACGCGAAAGGCAATCCGACCCAGACGGTGATTTATGAAAAAACGAGGGCATTCAAGGAGATAGCGCCAGGTGAGTATGAACATGATCTCGCCGCCGGGTTAGGTGCCGGCACCTACGCCGTGACCATCTATGGAGATTCGTTCCCGGCGTATCAGGGACAGTTCAAGATTCTGAAATGAGCTGTTCGCAGATTGTAAGCGGTGTGCTGAAAGCAGCCGACGGCGCCAACGTGTACGCAGCAGTTGCCCATCAACTTGGCACTCAAGAGGGGTTCCGGTCCGCCGGAACCCCTCCCCCTTCTATAATGTGAGCTGGCATTGATCCCATGCTGAAGTTTCTCGCATTCCTCTTTGCCTGCGCTGCTTTCGTCGCGGATATTTCCGCGCAACAGCTCATGCTCATTCTTGATCGAGCCCCCACCGCCGAGTCTGTCCAATCCTTCGGCATGGCCAAACGGACCGATGCTTTTATCGCAGACGATTTCGTAATCGGCGCCGCGAAAGAAGACTGGATCATCGATCGCATTCGCCTCTGGGCCGTCGCCGATCCCGAGGCACCGTGGCCCCGCGCTCTCGGCGATCTCGTCAAGAAAATCAGCCTCCTCGGTGGGATCGCGCCCGATCTACCCCAACCCAACCAACCGAAGGGCGCAGATTGCGATTGCCACAATCTGCCAGTTCTGAAATCCACAAGCCTCCAGCCCGGCTCCAATACCGCCGGCAATCGAGACGTTGAGATAGCCAGCGGCCCGCAAATCCACGGATCGCCCACCTGGCAAATTGACTTCAACGATCTCAGGTGGTCCGTCCCCAGCGGAGTGCGTATTCAATTTGGCGTCTTCGCCGAACCCAACTCCGGCCGCGTCTGGTACAACCTCGCAACCCCCGCCGACCCCGCCGGGCAACTCCGCGTCTTCTCGAGTACGGGAAAATTCGAGAAGGCCTTCACGTCGCCGTCTTCGGCCCGAATCAACGTGCAGGTCTGGGGACACCTGCTCGCGCGAATCTCCATCCGTCCGACCGGCCAAAAGCTGCAGGTAATTTTATGGAACGCGCCCTTTCTCGGCGCCGAGCAAGTCGATCGCGCCAGCCTTCACTTCGGCCCAGGCAACGCCGTGCCGGAAAGCACGGAGGTGGAAGACGTCCAGCATAGCGGCCAGCCAGCTCTGGTTATGCTCTTCCAACCAGCCGCAAGCGGAATCACACCAAGAAGCGTCAACGCTTGCTTGACAGGGAAGCGCCAGGACGGCGCGCCCTTCGAGGCTTGCGATTTGCTGTCCCATTGATAGCCACCAAGGGCAGACTAGTGGAAAATCGCCAGCCAAGAGTTCCGCCCTTACGTACTCTCCGGTTACGAAAAGCCTCATAGCGGCGTGGTGTTCAAGGTGACGCCCTAAACAACGTGTGCGATTTCCGCTCTATGGGGTCATTGTTGGTGTAATTCCCGATTACGCTCATTGACCTCGGGGTTGTTTGGTTGTTTTGAGTAAGCGCCTGATTCCAACGCTTAGTTTGATCTACCAAAGGTGTCGTTTGTTTGCTTTCTTGAAAAGGAGGGGGGCTACTTCTTCGCAGAGTCCTGCAGCAACTCGATGAGATAGTTCTTCCACACGGCTGCCTCGGTGTGGGTGCCGTGGCCGTGGGTCTCCATCGAGGCCGGAATCAGGATGAAACGGGCGTGCGGCATCCGGGTGACCAGCTTTTGGGCAATCTCCAGTTCCGGCGGGTTGATGAAGTCGTCGGTGGAGTTGATCCACAGGACCGGAGCGGTAATGGTGTTGAGCCTCGGCTCAGGGTTATATTCGCGGGAGGCGTTGACGTAATAGAGAAAGTCGTTGGCGTCGGTGCGCGCGATAATTGCGTCGACGGTGCGGTGTACGTAATCCTCGGCCTGCTGGCGCGTCGGAAAGTCCTTCTGCATTTGCTGTGGCGCAGAGCCAGCGATGATGATGAAGTCGGCGGCTCCGCGGAGTCCTTCGACGGGTTCATGGGTGTAGTTGCCGTTGTCCCATGCTGGATCGTCGCGGATCGACTGCATGCTCATGTAGCGCCACATACGGTTGCGGCCGGCGATCTCGATAGGCAGGCAGGCGAAAGGGGCCAGGGCGTCTGCAAACTGCGAGTATGTCTCGCCCCAAACGAAAGACTGCATGCAGCCCATCGAGGTGCCGAGGATGAGGCGGAGATGGTCGACATGCAATCCGTCGACCAGCATCTCGTGCTGCGAACGGACCATGTCATCGTAGGTGTACTGGGGGAACTTCGTGCGGAGCCCGTCGGACGGCTTGCTGGACTCGCCGTGGCCGATGTCGTCGGGGAGGACGATGAAGTACCTGGTGATGTCGAGCGGCTGGCCCGGGCCGAAGAGAACATCGGAGAAGACGGGGTTGAGTAGTGAGTGGGCGTTGCCCCCGGTACCGTGCAGCAACAGTACAACATTGTCAGCGTGGCCCTCGGCATCGCGGTGCAGCCTACCGAGGGTCAGATAGTGTAGGTGTAGGTCGGGGAGCGTCTCGCCGGTGCCGAAGCGGAAATCACGGATGTGGAAGCTTCCGTTCTCGATGGGCCAGTGAGTCGACGGGTACTGCGGCTTCGGGGCTTGGGCGCCGGCTGTAACGGCGAAAGCAAAAAGGAGAAAGCAGGCGCGCTGCAGCACAAAGTCCTCCTCGGTATTTGCACCATCTTACGACAGAAACAGCATCGATGACATTCAGCAAATGTGGAAGCTGTTGAGGTCTATTCCAGTGCAGATAACACCCGGAACGCAGACTCACAGGCGGAGTATTCAAGTCTCTTGCGGTTGACGATCTTCCCGGCGCCACGGCTAGGCGAGAGCGGTAGCCTCACGCGGTTGATACTGGAAAAAGATTGGCGCCACACTAGCACGAAAAAAAACTACCTTGCCGGGCCAGAGATGGCATCCTTCGGGATCGGGCTGTGGTTGAGGCGCTCTTCGATCCTCGGCACGAACTTCGGTGTGTGGCCCTTCATCATTTGCCGGATGCCAAGCCCAAACTCGTGGAAGACGTTCATCCCCGCGTCGCTGCCAATCGTCGAACCAAAATTGTTGAATGTCTCCGAAGTGGATCGAGCCCAATATGGACGGCGGGCAGTAGCGCTAGCGACCGAGGATAGCAACCCGAGGAAATACCGCGTGTTTACCCTTTCCTTTCCGGAATCGTCACGCGTGACAAGAATGCGCGAAGCTGCGTAGGAAGCCCGGCCCATAAAACTGCTGCTGGTCGAAGCCGAATAGCGTGGGTACTGTGTGAGGGACGGCGGATCCAGGTACTTGCCAAGAAAGGCGTTCGGTTTTTCTGGAGTAAACGCCACTTGATAACGAGCGGTTAAGCTGGGCTGCGGCCCGGGAATGAAGTGTCCCAGTTCTGTTTGGCGCATTACGCCCGTGGGAACGCTAACCGCGCCAAGTGTCAAAGGCGAGCTTGCTTCATTGACGAACCTGCGAAATGTTTCTGCTTGGGTTGGAGGCTGTACCGACGACGGAGCATCCGGAAGTGAGCTCCACGTACGCATCTCCGGGCGCTGCATTTCGGGTGAGTTTGAGCCGTCTGACTGTCCCTGAAGCAAGTCCGCTGAAGCAGGCTTCTGGCACAAGGCCGCGCAAGTGGCCAAGAGAAGAAAAGTAACGACCCGAATTGGTGCAATTCCCTTCACCATAGATCGGTCCGGTTAAGGCGGCAAACGACTTATAGGGCTTCCTCGGCGATTCAACTGGAAGCACACCTGCACGTTAGCACTCCACGGTCCATTCGTCTGAGCAAGAGTGCTCATCTTTGGAAGGCAAGGGGGAAGGCACAGGGCGGCGTTGAATTCCCTCTGTTTTCATCGACGATTTCTTCCATCGTTCGGGCGGATGTGAGCGGTGTGAAACAGACTAGTCGGAATTGGGCAGTTCCAGTGACTTGAAAAAGCCGACCGAAACCCTTACGCGGTCTCGGTCAGCGGAAATGATGGCAACGTTCACGCAGTTCCGTGACGGCTACTTTGTGCCGGCGACAGGTTATTCGAATCGCCGAGGTGTCGTGAGGGGCCACATCCGTTTGCTTTAGCGTGCTCGCGGTCATGGAGTGGGCCCGTAACGCTGGCGCGAAGTGGTCGGCTGTGTTTGAATCTAGGAGTCGTTCGAACAATTTATTTCAAGACGGGGACTTCATGCATAAGAGATTGTTGTCGCTAGTGTTCTGCTTTCTGCTGCCGGTCATCGCCAGCGCAGCCGCCAAACGCGCCTTCACCATCGAAGATCTTTACCGCATTCACGGAATAGAAGACTTGCATGTATCTTCCGACGGCAAAACCGTCCTATTCACACTGCAAACGAGCGACCTGGCGAAGGCAAAGCGCATCGGGCACGTATGGCTGATGGACGCCGACGGCCGGAACGCGCGCCAGTTTACGTCCGGCGAAAAAGGTGAATCGTCGCCCACCTTCTCACCCGACGGCAAGTGGATCGTCTTCATTAGCGCCCGGGATGGCGCCGACAATCTCTACGTCATCTCCACCAGCGGCGGCGAAGCCCGGCAACTTACCAATATTTCCACGGGCGTCTCTGACCCGCTTTGGTCACCGGACGGAAGATGGATCGCGTTTTCGAGCGACGTCTATCCGGAATGCGGCGCCGACGATGCCTGTAACAAAAAGCTCAACGAGCGCTGGAGCAAGGGCCCGCTCCACGCTCATCTGGCCGATGCGCTGCTCTACCGCCACTGGACGCAATGGAAAGACGGTAAGCGTACCCACGTCCTGCTGGCCAACGCTTCCAGCGGTGCGGTGCGCGACCTGACGCCAGGAGACTTCGATTCGCCTCCGTTCCAACTGGGCGGATCCTTGCAATACGATTTCTCGCCAGATAGCGCAGAACTCGCCTTCGACTCGAATCATGACCGCGATCTCGCTTCGTCCACAAACAGCGACGTGTGGATCGTCTCGCTCGCTGGTAGTCAGGCGCCGCGCAACATCACCGCTGCGAATCCCGCCTTCGACGGTCATCCGAAATACTCGCCGGACGGAAAATACATTGCCTATCAACTGCAAAAGCAACCCGGCTATGAATCGGACCTCTTTCGTTTGGCCATCTATGATCGCTCCAGCGGCGCATCGCGCGTGCTCACCGAGTCCTTCCGCAATTGGGTCGACTCTTTCCAATGGGCCTCGGACTCGAAATCCCTCTACTTTACCGCTCCCGTCGAAGGCGACAATCCCATCTTCCGCGTGACCCTCGACCCCGGCTCCATTCAACAAGTGTTGGTGGACCGGACCATCGACTCTTTCGAACTCCCGCATGACGACAGCCGTATTCTCTACACCCGGCGTTCCGTCAGCGACCCAGTTGAAATTTTTTCGGTGGACCTGGCTGACCACAAATCCTCGGCGCCGCAACGCCTGTCTCATTTCAACGACGAAGTGGCCAATGAAGTAGATCTCCGTCCCGCCGAGCGCACGTGGGTGAAGGGAGCCGATGGAGCGAAAATTGAAGTCTTCATCGTCAAGCCCCACGACTTCGATCCAATGAAAAAATATCCGCTCATCCTCAACGTGCACGGTGGGCCGCAGTTTCAGTGGCAGGATTCGTTTCGCGGTGACTGGCAGGTTTATCCCGGCGCCGGGTACGTTGTCGCTTTCCCCAATCCGCATGGGTCCACCGGCTACGGTCAGGACTTCACGGCTGAGATTTCCGGTGACCATGGGGGAAAGGCTTTTGAGGACCTGATGAAGGTCACCGATGAACTAAGCAAGCTTCCTTATGTCGATCCCGACCGCATGGGCGCCATGGGCTGGTCCTACGGCGGCTACATGATGGACTGGTTCGAAGGCCACACCGCTCGCTTCAAGGCCATCGCCTCGATGATGGGTATCTTCGATCTCCGCTCTATGTACGGCGCGACCGAAGAACTATGGTTCCCCAAGTGGGACTACAAAGGTCAGCCGTGGAACTCCGATCAGTACGCGAAGTTCTCGCCCTCCTATTTTGTGAAAAACTTCAAGACGCCATGCCTGGTTATCTCCGGCGAGCGCGATTATCGCGTCCCCTACACCCAGTCGCTGCAGATGTTCACGTCACTGCAAGAGATGAAAGTACCCTCGAAACTGATCATCTATTCCGACGCCGGCCACTGGCCCAGTTGGTATGAGATGGCTCTGTACTACACGGCGCACCTCGAGTGGTTCCATCAGTATCTTGGTGGAGACGCGCCGCCCTGGTCCACTGAACAGTTCCTGCGTAACGGCGTCTTCGACCCTGCGACGGGTCAACGGCTCAGGTCCCCGCAGTGAGTTTAGAGGATTGCGCCACGCCGACGGAAACTGCCAGAGAAAATACGGGCACTTGGCAGAAATCGGCAGAATGGCGACTACGTGGCTAACTGCCTGAGTTAACCATCATAAGCGCGAACAACGCCGGCAGATAGATAATCGTTGCCCGCAGCAAACGCCGAGCTGAAGGCTTCGATGCTGCCGCCGTTGCCGGCAGTTGCGGATACGCCATTCCCACGGACACGCGGAACAGCGCACAACCCATCAGAATGGCGCCCACCAGATATATACGACCCGCCATTCCCATGGCTACCGGCAAAATGCTCACTGGAATCAACGCACCTGAGTAGGCGAGAATACGCCACACTGTGGACTTACCGTCGGAGTCCACGACTGGTAACATGCGGATGTCGCCTTGGGCATAGTCTTCGCGATAGAGCCACGCGATCGACAGGAAGTGCGGGAATTGCCACACGAACATAATGGCAAAGAGAATTAGCGTCTCGGCTTCCAGCCTTCCGCGCGCCGCCGTCCAGCCCAGCACCACCGGCATAGCTCCCGGAAACGCGCCCACAAATGTGCAAGCCGGAGAAACTTTCTTCAAAGGAGTGTAGGCCGCCAGATACACCAGGGCCGTCAGGAACACTAATAACCCAGTTAGTAAGTTGGCATAGATCGCAAGATAAGCCGAACCACCGAGAGTTAGCGTCGATCCTACGATGGCCGCGTGGGCCGTAGTCATGCGTCCCGAAGGCAAGGGACGTAACGCCGTCCGTCGCATCCGCGCGTCTACATTCGCTTCCAGCACTTCATTCAGAGCCGCCGTGCCGCTCGAAACCAGAGCCACACCCAACAGCGCGTGGAATAAGCCCAGCGACCACCACGACTCGCCCGACCGGTGCGCGCCAAAAAAGTAACCGCACCACGCCGTCAGGATGATCAGAGTCGTAATGCGCGCCTTCGTCAGTTCGGCGTAATCGCGCAACCGAGACACAAATATCTGCAACATGGACCCCACACGCCTCCGTTTATACTTCCGCGCGCTCAAGCGGAAGTCCCCAATTAGTTCCCCACCAAACCTTCCCACGAACTATTGAAACCACGAAGGTCAGAGGACAGCATTGGTATCGCGACCTTGGTTCATTGTCAAGCCAAAAACCTAAAACCGCCCCACATTTTGCTCTGCTTTCATCCTTCGCAACCTTGCGAACAGCGACAACAGCTAGGGGTTGGCGGCAGATCGAGAAACACTGCTGGAAACACTGAAGGTCTCAGGTGGATCAAAATAACAGCGATGCCAGAGGGCCGCATCGGTCAACTTGCCTGCCTTCCATTGCTCGACCGTGGACAGGGTTATGGCGATCATGCCGCCATCGACGGAATCAAAAATCAACACGACCCCGGCGAGTTCTTTCGAATTTGACGCCAGTTCGCTGTAGCTTTTGTCGAGAACAGATTTTGCGAATTCAAGCTTAGCGGGCGCTCCCGCGTTCTTTTCGTCCTCCCGGATTTTCTGCACCGAGATGATTTTCACACTTTTCCCCCGCAGTGCTTCCCAATCCCCCGGGAATGTACCAGTTTCCTCGCGGGTGATTTGAAACAGATCGGCGGCAACGGGTGCGGCCTTCTCGCTGGCCAGCGGAACGTCCGAGAGACCCTCGGGCATCTCCAGGCTGGTTCGCCAAATCCATCCACGGGACAGGCCTGAGATTCGCACGTGTACCCAATCGGCGTTGAAATCCAACATCTCAAACTCATCGTGCTCGGTCGCAAGAAACAGAGGCTTGGCATTCAAACTGGGAGTGGTGACGACCGGCGTTCCGGTTTTTTTGACCGCGACCAGATTTCTCGGATGCGCCTGATTCTTGAGCACCTCCTCCAAACTCGCGGCTACGGCTTGCAACGCGGCGTCAGTTTGCTCGGCAGCTTTGTTTTTTGAATTCTTCCCATCCGGCGGTTGTTGACTCGGTAAGCCCGATTGCAATGAGGACGAGGACGAAGACGAGGACGAGAAGGTACGGCCGGTTTTGGGCAACTGCGGCATCGGTGCCGAGATGTCAGGTTCGGCGGCAGCTGTTTTTTGCGCGCCTGCCGAGTGCTTGCCCGACGCTGCCGATGAAGCGTTAGCGGAAACGCCTGCGGGGGTGTTTTGCGCATTTGTCGCGCCACCGCTGCTTCCCAGCAAATCGGAGAGTTGGTCCAGGAGATCGGATTCGAGCCGGCCATTCGAAGTCAGCAGCTGGTATCCCGAACGGGAGGCGATGGAGTCTTTGTACCAAGCCGTCAGCTTGGTGTTCACCCGCACCACGGTTCCGCCGGATGGAGTCGAAGTCACCTGCGCGGAAGCTTCGTAATAAGCCCGCTGGTAGTGGCTTAGCGGATGATCGGCCGGCGCCGCGAATCCTTCCAGCACGGGCAGCCGGCCTCGCATGGAGGCTTGCAATTCCTTCAGCGCTTTTTCCACGGCGCTCTTCGACTGAGGATACGTGCGCTCGTAGATGCTAGCTTGCGAAATTGCTTGCGGACTTGTTTGTGCCCGGGCGCTCGGCGCCGCAGCCACCGGAAGCAGGAAGAGGAAAAACGCAGACAGCGCGAAGCGAATGAATTGACGGGCGCATGGTAAATTGAGCGCCCGAGTACCGGCTGGCAAATTCCACCTGATCACGGCACCTGCTCCAACTGGTCGCGTTGCATCCATCCGTGCTGACCTTCGTGGGTTTCGACTCCGTACCAGTAAGGGGTTGCAATCTGAATCAAAACTTCGACGCCAGGGTCGAGAGATTGCAGCGTGCTCGCGGTGTGGAACGGAGCCGACTTGAGCGGAGCCCCAGGCTTCTTAACGATCCGCTCCACCTGACGGCGCAACTCGGCGACGTGTTGTTCGAGCGTTTGAGCGGGCTGTTCGGCGGAGTCGGCAGGGTCGTGCGGGCTCTGGCCATGTGTACTTTCCGTATACGTCTCCGGTGGTGGAGTACTCAACACCACCGTGTCACTGCCCAGCCCGAAGTTGTCCTTCGCCAAGCGGTCTTGTTTGGCTCGTATAGCTTCGGCGTTTTCCTTCTTCATCAACTCGACCGCTTCCAGGCGTTCGTGGATGTCCGCGTACTCACTGCTTTCCACCGAACCGCTCGAGGGATGGACGGTGTGCCGTATATCCTCGACAAAAACCGCGTCGATGCGGAGCACGGTATTTTCGAAGCCCTGCACCTGCACCACGTAGCGCACGGCCAGCGTTCCAAGATCGCCGCTATCTTTGAAATTTCGCGGATCGAGCGCATTCGTCTTCACTTTGTAGAAAACCTTGCCGCCCTCTGTCCATTCCGGAAAGACCCGCGTGGACGCGGCCTCGACCGCTCCCTTAACGTACTCGTCTTTGTCGTATTCTTTGGTGCCGCGGATGATCGTGTTTTGCGCAACATCCTCTACCACCTGCGCTACTTCGGGCTCTGGCAGCGGAATGTTGACGATCAGGCCTTCGCCATACGCAAGAACATTTTTGTCGCGGCCCTGCGAGGGGACTGCAGCCGCCGTTAGCAGAAGCAACACTTCGATCAGCGCGAGATAAATCCTGGTCCCATGAAACGCACCCCAACGATTCAGCCCCTTACCACGAAAACTCTGATCCCACATCAAGACGGGCTCCCGCGCTCCTGTGGCAAGAGTCTCTTACGCTAGGCTGATCGTTGTCAACTGAGGCAACGGCCGAGTTGGTACTGCACCGTACATAGGGATTGCATTTAAAAAAAATGTAAAAAAAATTTCACAACCCCCTTGCGCTTCGTTTTTGAGAGTAGTAGTATCTCGCCACTGTGGGGTGGTTGGACCACCTAACCGCAAATTGTTTTTGAGTTACGGCGCGGAAGCTACTAGCTGTTGTTGCTTTAGTCGCTGCCGCCTGCGTGCTCTTGTTTGCGCAATGTGGCGTATTCCGGTTCTGTAAAAAATTTGTGACCTTTGTCTGAGGAGTGCAGCATGCGTATGTGGACGCAGTCTCATCTCTGTCAGAAGCCGCGGTGTGTAAGTTCCGTCCTCGCCGCTGCTTTCGCGTTAATCTTCCTGATTCTGGGCAGCCAGTCGGCGAGCGCGTTGCCTGCGTTTGCCAGGAAGTATGGGCTGCGGTGCTCGGCCTGCCATGAGTCGTGGCCTGCCTTGAACAACTTCGGACTGAAATTCCGAGACAACGGCTATCAGTTGATGAACGATCGGGATTCTCCCATCTGGCAGAATCCCGGTTACTGGCCGGTGACTTTCCGTATCACGCCGATCTGGCACCGGCTGAGCAGCCTTAACCAAGTGGATACCTACACTGCGGGAGTTGCCGCTCCGACCGGTACGACGGCCGCACGCATCACCTCCACTGGCTTTGACCTTAGCGGACTGGACTTCCACACCGGTGGAACTCTGGAGAAGAACATCTCGTTTTATGTGCTCCCATCGTCCGACCCAACCGGCGCGTTCCACTTCGAAAGCGTCAATGCCCGCATCGATAACATCGCGAACTCTCCATGGCTTAACGTCCGCTTCGGCCGATTTGAGCTTAACAACCTGCTTTCTGAAAAGCGCACCCTTTGGCTCACTGGCAACGGTGGCATTTACCAGACCTATCACTTCATTCCGGTAGGAGATGGCAACATCGCCGGACAGATGGGTGATAACCAACTCGGTATGGAGTACCTGGGACACTCGGTTGACGATAGGACGCGCGTTTCCGCCTCCCTGCTCAGTTCGAGCGACGGCAACGTGAACCTGAGCATGGGAGCCAACTCCTATAGCGGGTTCTTCACCTTTGATCAGGGCGTTGATTTCGGCAAACTGGGTGTGAGCCGTTTCGGAGCCTACGCTTTTGTAGGAGAAGCGGCGACGTATTACCGGACGAGCACCGGCTCAACTGGAGCCGTCCCGATCCCGGGTTCGGGCATCGGCAACAAGAGTTTCAGTCGGGAGGGCTTCTACGCGCAGGTCTACCTCGGCCCGCACTTCGACGTTAACGTCGTGACCCAGCACGGCTGGGATAACGCCTGGTTCGGACAAGGCTATGGCAACGCAATAGCCTCAGATGGCAACGGAGGCGCAACCGCGACCTGCTCGAGTCCCGCCAATGGACCTGGCTGTCCTTTGAACAACACGCCGGGCACAACTCTTGCGCCGGGATCGCAGGCGCCCACCTGGAATGGCTACACCGTCGAAGCTCGCTACGTCTACAGTCCGCAGTTGATCTTCAAGGCGGTCTTCGAAGCCGAACGAATGTCGCAACAGGCCACTCCGGGCACCCCGGGAACCCTGGGAAATATCAACAACTATTCGATCGGCTACCGCTACAACCCGTTTATGACCAGCCGCGCGGGCTTCGCCTATTTCGGCGAGTTCAATCTCTTCCACCAGGACCTCACCGGTCCTACTAACTCGCTGGGCAATCTCACCAACACAAACACCAGCGAATTGCTGTTCGGAATGGACTTCGACTTCTAAAGAGAGGGATGACTATGCAAACAAACTTACTCAAGTGCTTGCCGTTGACGAGCGTGGTTGTCGCTCTCTGTCTGTCTACTGCCTCGTACGCGCAACTTACTACGTATCAGCAGAAAGACTGGTTGAATTCACCGGCGGCGTCGAGCCACGTAGGCAACATGACCGGCAACGCCCACGCCGCCGCCTTGCCCTATCGCCGCTACTGTGTGGGCTGTCACGGCGAATTGGGGGATGGCAACGGGGAGAACGCGGTCTGGTTTACTACCCCGATGTACGCCCAGCCGCGCAATTTCCAGTTGGCGATTTTCAAGTGCCGATCCACTCCGACCGGAACTTTGCCTACCGACCAGGATCTCTACGATACGATTGGCCGGGGGATGGACCGCTCCAATATGCCGTCGTGGAACCCGCTGAGCAATCAAGAGCGGGCCGATTTGGTGGCTTGGATCAAACACTTCTCGCCACGTTGGCAGAATGAAAAACCTGGAACGCCCATCCAGATTCCGCCCGAGCCAGAAGTCACGCCCGATAGGGTGAAGGCCGGGCAAGCAGTGTTCGCCAGGATGCAGTGCTACAAGTGCCACGGCGTGCAAGGTATGGCCAATGGGCCCTCGGCCTCTACGCTTACCGACGATCTCAATCAGCCCATTGGGCCTTTCAACTTCACTGATGGTTCCCGACCGAAGTGCGGAGACACCGACACCGATATCTACAGGATCTTTATGACCGGCTTGGACGGCACACCCATGCCGTCATTCGTAGACAACATTAAACCGGAGGAGGCGTGGGACTTGGTGTTCTATCTGCGCTCACTGCAGCCCCACAACGCCTTCAACGCCAAAGAGAGGGAGATTTCCCATCAACTGGGCTTGAAGCCGGTAGATCCGAATGCACCAGCACAGTGATCGGGAGGGCAACCCTTCCCAACTTAGTTGAACCTAACTCGAACCTAGGAGAAAAGCCATGAAGCATCAGCTCAACCGCTGGTTGACTGCGAGTTTAGCCATTCTAGTGTTGGTTGGCTTCGGAGCATTCGTAGTTAGCCAGGAGGCCAATGCGGCCGGTGACGGCAAAGTTGCCGGCACCGTCAAGCTCGACGGTGCGGCCCCGCACATGCGAGGCATCGACATGTCGAAAGACCCCTTCTGCGACAAAGCGCACGCGAGCAACCCGGCCCATTCCGAGAACGTCGTGGTTGGCAGCGGCGGCGGGCTGGAGAATGTTGTTCTCTATATCTCCGCAGGGTTGAGCGCCAGCGAGCTCAGCGCGAAACCCACCCAAATCCCAATATTTGACCAGAAGAATTGCATGTATACGCCGCATGTACTGGCGATGGACGTAGGCCAGGAGTTTAAAGTGGAAACCAGCGATCAGACTGCCCACAATATTCACCCGGAACCGAATCCTTTGACCGGCAACATTCCGTGGAACCAGTCGCAACCGCCAGGGTCTCAGCCCGTCACTAAAAGTTGGAAAGCCCCGGAAATGATCCACGTGAAGTGCAATATCCATCCCTGGATGAGTGGTTGGTTCGCCGTGGTCAAGGGTCCCTACGCCACCACTGACGACAGCGGTAACTACACCATCCAGAATGTGCCCCCCGGAAATTACACGGTGACAGCGTGGCAGGAAACCTTGGGTACTCAGACTCAAAAGGTTACAGTCGCGGCGGGTGGATCGGCAAAGGCTGATTTCACATTCAAAGCTAAGTGAACAATCCTCGGTAAAAGAAACAATTCGAGACCTGGGAGTTTGCTGGTTTCCGACCCTCTGCCGCAGCAACCGAGAGACGGAGGCGCAGCGGAATCGTCAGCCAAGACCAGAGGAGGAAACATGGAGACGGCAATCGGAGTCTTTTCTTCGCGGGATAGCGCGCAGGAAGGCGTCAAGGAATTGTTGCAGCGGGGAGTACCAGAATCTTCCCTCGTTTTCTTGACGCGCTCCGAAAGCGAAGCCAAGACGGTAGGCAAGCAATTGGGAGCATTCACAGGAGGGTTTGTCGGCGGGGCTGCCGGCATGTCCGCCGGAGTGACGGCCGCTACTCTGCTCCTACCCGGCATAGGAGCCGTATTTGCTCTCGGGTTTGGCGCTGCTGCTCTGCTCGGACTCGCTGGTGCGGGTGCCGGAGCGTCGGCGGGATCAGCCATAGGCCACGACGCAGAGGCTCCACAACCCACCAGCGCGGAGAAGTGCTCGGAAGATGCGGCTTTCTTTCGCGAGGTTCTTAAAGAGGGGCGCTCACTCGTCGTGGTTCGCACCGAATCAAAAGAGATTGCGGCTACCGCTTGCGCGGTCCTTGATCGCCTTGCGCTTAGCATGCAGGGAGCAGCTCCCGTCAAGATGCAAACCGTTACGCGTCAGGTTGGCGGGGTGACCGTCTTGGACGTCAGCGGTAGGATCACGCTGGGCGAAGGCAACGTGATGTTGCGTGAGATTGTTCGCGACCTGGCGGAGAAAGGAAACAACCTTATTGTCCTGAATCTGGGTGAGGTGGTGTACATCGATAGCTCAGGGATAGGCGAACTGGTTAAGACTCACACCACGATCCGGAACAAAGGCGGCCAACTGAAACTCGCAAACCTCAACAAGAGAGTCCACGACTTGCTGCAGTTGACTCGACTGGCCAGCGTCTTCGATATCGAAAGGGACGAGGCTAGCGCGCTTAGGTCGTTCGGCAGCTAACGCTGGGCGTCAACGGAGCTGCGGAACACGGTAAAGACGAATCTGGAGGTCGGCGGAAGGTGAAGTATCATGGCTAAATTCTTTGCAGTCACAATTGTTGTAATCGCGATCCTTTCCGCGATTCCCATCCTGCGACACACTTGGGATGCGCCCGAGGACATCTCGACCCATGGCGCTCTGATCGATGAACAGATGTCGGAGACCATGGCCGAAGCCGGGATTTCCTTTCTCGCAGCCCAGTTCATCCTGGCTATTTTCGTCTGGAAGTTCTCTAACCGCGCCCCCGACGCCAAGATTACGAAATTTCCAGGCGGCGCCAAGGGGTTGGTGATTGCCGCCTTTTTGGTCGTAGGTATAGAAGTCCTGGCCCTCGGAATCTTCGGCGTGAAGGCATGGGCCAATGTGTATCTGGACGCGCCCTCAGCCAATGCCATGCCCATCCAGGTACAGGCCGGTCAGTTCGCTTTCTATTTCAGGTATCCCGGCCCTGACGGGACCTTCGGCCCGCTGCACCCCGACCTCATTAATGAGAGCACGCAGAATTACTTCGGCCTCGACCTTGACCATGATCAGGACGCCAAAGACGACATCGTGACCGCGGAGATGGCGATCCCGGTCAACAAGGAAATTCACCTGCTCATGCATTCCAAAGATCTTGGGCATTCTTTCTACGTGCGGGAGTTGCGGGTGCAGCAGGATTTTGTTCCTGGCCTGGATGTTTCTCTGCACTTCACGGCGACCAAGGTCGGCAAGTACGAAATCGTGTGTACACAGCTTTGTGGACTGGGACATTACAACATGAAGGCGTATCTGGAAGTAATGTCGCAGCAGGACTTCGATGATTGGTTGAAGAAAGAAGCAGCAATGCAGTAGCTCGTCCCGCGCGCGTTCTGGCGCGAGTGGATGGCAACAATTTCTTGAGGTGAGGACAATGCACGATGTAGCAGTACATGCGGCGCACCATGCTCCGACAAGTTTCATTCGGAAGTACGTCTTCAGTCTCGACCACAAGGTGATTGGCAAACAGTATTACGCCTTGGCGCTGGTCGCCGCGCTTACCGGAATGGTGCTTTCGTGGTTCATGCGCATTCACCTGGCTTGGAATAGCGCTCCGATTCCCGGCCTGCAATTGCTCTCGAAAACTGGCGCTCCGGGTGGCGTGATGACGCCGGAGTTCTACCTGCAATTGATGACCATGCATGGCACCATCATGGTTTTTTTTGTACTGACGACCGCTCCCTTTGCTGCTTTCGGCAATTTCTTCCTGCCCATCCAGGTGGGCGCCGAGGACATGCCATTCCCCCGATTCAACATGATGTCGTTCTGGGTCACGTTTACCGCTTTCCTGGTGCTGATGTCGTCGTTTGTTCTCGGCGATGGGCCCACGCTCGGTGGTTGGACGCAATATGCGCCGCTGAATGCGGTGGGCTCGGCGGCGGGTCCGGGTCAGGGTCTGGGTGTAATTCTTTGGATGGCCTCCATCGGGCTGTTTTGCGTTGGCCAGTTGCTGGGTTCCTTGAACTTCATCACTACTACGCTTGATCTGCGCGTTAAAGGCATGAGCCTCATGCGTCTCCCACTCAGCGCATGGGCCTGGTTCATTACGTCGTGCATGGGATTGACCGCGTTTGCCGTGTTGATGCCGGCCTGCATCCTTGCCATTCTCGATCACGTGGCCGGAACCAGCTTCTTCGTCCCCTCAAATCTGGTCGTCAACGACCAGTTGCAGCCGCACTCGGGTGGATCGACTTTGCTGTGGCAACACCTGTTCTGGTTCTTCGGACATCCTGAGGTTTACATCGCCATCGTGCCCGGCCTCGGCATTGTCTCCCACATCCTGATCGCCAACATGCGCCGGCCGATGCTTAGCCATCGCACCCTCATCTATTCCATGGGCGCTCTGGCCGTTCTGAGTTACATGGTCTATGGGCATCACATGTTTGTCAGTGGGATGAATCCCTATTCCTCGCTGGCTTTCTCTTTTCCGACGTTGGTCATCACCATACCGTCCACGATCATCGTGCTGGTACAGGTCTTCAGTTTGTACGGGTCGAAGCTGCGTATTAACTCGGCGTCGCTGTTTTCGCTGGGCTTTATTTCGATGTTCGTCGCCGGCGGCGTTAGTGGATTCTTCCTGGCGCAACCATCGATCGATATCATGCTCCACGCCACTTACTTTGTGGTGGGTCATTTCCACATGGTAATGGGCGTGGCCGCTATGTTTGGTATTTTCGCCGGAACTTACTTCTGGTTCCCCAAGATGACCGGACGAATGATGAACGAGACTCTGGGAAGAATTCATTTCTGGTGCAGCTTCGTGGGCGCTTATTGTATCTTCATGCCTTTCCACTATCTCGGGATGGCTGGGAATGTGCGCCGCTACTCGTCGTTTGTCGATGACTATCTGCAGCCGCTAATTCCGGTGCACCGCTTCATCACCGTCGCTGCCTTGTTCACCGGTGCGGCCCAGCTTATTTTCCTCTATAACCTGATTCACAGCCGGTTCTGGGGAGCTGTGTCACCGAACGATAATCCGTGGGAGGCCACTTCGCTGGAGTGGAGCACAGCTACGCCGCCTCCTTTCGACAATTTTGGCGGGAAGCATCCTGTCGTTTACCACGATCCCTATCAATATGGAGTGCAGAGTTCGGTCGGCGACTATGTCATGCAGACTTCGTCGGAGCAAGTTAAGACGGAAGACGAAGAGAAGTAACTCGCCAGAGTTTACCGATTGTGAGGGGAGTTAGTTGGCTATGGCAACTACGATACACGAACCGCCGCAAATCGATCCGCGCCGCGCGCCCGAGCCAGGGCACTCGGGAAACGGCGGTTGGAGGAGCATGGTTCCGGCGGATGGTGCCTTGCGAGTGACGCTGGATTACTCCCCTCCACCTTCGTCGACTGCAATCTTCGTGGTGATGTTCGCGGTCACAATGATGTTTGCCGCGTTCACCAGCGCTCTGATCGTTCGCAAAGGCTCCTCGCTGGATTGGCAGAGTTTTACTTTGCCGTCGATTCTCTATTTCAACACGCTTGTACTCGTTGCCAGCAGCGTGGCCCTCGAAATCGCGCGTCGCCGCGTCGCTATTTTCATGCGCGGCGGACTGAAAGGTCAGGTTGAAAACCCGGCGCGCTGGCTCTACGTGACCTTGTTTCTCGGCCTGCTATTTGTGGTCGGTCAGTATGTTGCATGGTTGCAGTTGAGATCTGAGGGGTTGTATCTCGCCACCAATCCTAGCAGTTCGTTTTTCTATTTGCTGACGGCCGCACACGCGCTACACGTGCTGGGCGGATTAGGCGGGTTGCTCTACGTGATTCGCAAACTTAGTAAGTCGGTCCTAAGGCGAAACCAGCTGGTTGCCACCGCGCGCTACTGGCATTTTATGGGCATTCTTTGGCTGTATCTGTTTTTACTGCTGTGGATGAAACTTTAACCGATTCGACAACCAGGAGGAGCCGTGAGCCAAGGGGACTTGACCATGGAAGGACATGCACCCAGCCTAACTATAGGACCGGCATTTTCGATTCCGACAAAAAAGCTGGCGATGTGGTTGTTCATTATCGCGGACACCATGACTTTTGCCGCGTGTCTGGTGGCCTATGGATTTCTGCGCAATGGAACTCCCAACTGGCCGAGGCCGTTCCCCGGCATTACCAACGTCGCGCTGATGACTTTCATTCTTCTGACCAGCAGCTTGACCATGCTGATCGGACTGCGCTCGGCGCGGCTGGGTGACAAAGCCGGAGCCTTCCGTTGGATCATGATTACCGCGGTTCTGGGCATTGTGTTCGCGGTGCTGCACATTCGCGAATGGATGGAGCTGATCGACCAGGGCATGACGCTGTTTAAGAATCCGTGGGGAACGGGACTGTTCGGGGCGTCCTTTTTCAGCATCACGGGTTTGCACCTGACCCACGTAACTTGCGGGGTAATTGCTCTTATTACTGTTGGCGTGCGCTACAAAGGCGGCCGATACAATGCCGACGACATTGAGGTGCTGGGTCTTTACTGGCACTTCGTCGACTTGGTTTGGATGTTCGTCGTGCCCTTGGTTTACCTTTTAAATCTTGCCCACTAATCGCGGCGCTAGGGAGCGGAATATTATGACCACAGCGGAGCAGCAAGAGAGCGGCGGAATCGGAAAAGACTTGGTTGTCTATGTTTGCCTGTTGGCTCTAGCAGGCGTGCAATTCGTCATTGCCTATCAGCATATCGATGCCTCACAAATGTTCTGGCGCATGCTGACCGTGGCCGCCGTTGAGGCCGGGCTCGCCCTATTGTTTTTCATGCATCTGTGGAATGAGAAGCGGGCTTTTCTGTGGTTTGTCCTCATCTTTACGGTGGCTGTCTTGCTGGGGATGCAATATGGCTGGACCGATTCCTTCCGGATGCTGGTCGGCGCCGCGCCATTTTCAAGATGATTTGCGTAAGCGAACGGCGGGTAGGAACAGCGATGGTAAACGAAAAGCTAAAAAACAAAATGCGGGTTGAGAAACCCTTCTTGCTTGCCAGTATTGCGCTTCTGGCGCTGGCCATGCTCGTTGCACCGCTCCCAGCTTTTTCCCAGAGTTGCGCGCTCTGCTACACGCAGGCAGCCTCTGCCGGTGCTCGAATGATTCAGGCCTTGCGCAGCGGGATTCTGATTCTTATCGTCCCGCCCACTTGTATGTCGGTGGGTATGATTTTTATTGTTTATCGCAAACGCAATCAGTTCCGAGAAGGCGCTGATGCGCCTGCCTCCGACCGCGATTGGTAACCGGAAAACATCGGCTTGATTGTTCTTTCTCGCACCGTTAATACCTGCTGCGGCGTCTCGCCAACCCAATGTTCATGGACTAAGGGAATCTAGCCCTTTGGTAGCCTCCTGACTTAAGCTCAGTTTCCAAACGCTCTCCCGAATTCCCCCGCCGGTAGCTCCGGCTTTCGGAACGCGTTTAAATGGTACGGCACGACGTGGGGTCTGCCGCACCAGATCAGAGTCCGCTACATCTAGGATTGGGTTTTGCAGTCGGGAAAAGTGTGCCTTCCATCGGCGCAACTTGCCCAGGACCGAACGTCAGACGCGCGTGCTGAACACGAGTTACGCGTGGGTGCGTCGGACCGCCGCGAGGCTCGCAAGCTCAGCAAGGAGGACATTACGGTGAAGTCAAAAATAAGCCTCCTCCCCTTCTTATTCGCTACCGCCGCCTTACTGACGGCGCAGAGCAACTATAGGGTGATCTCCGTCTCCAACGGTGGAACCATCTCAGGCACCGTGAAATGGTCGGGCCCATTGCCTCGCCCATTGGAGTTCCCGGTTACCAAAGATCCACAGATCTGCGATCCTGAATCCAAAAAGACCGTTGATCTGGAGCGGTTGACTGTCGGATCGCAGGGAGGCGTGGCTGACACCATCGTTTATCTCAAGAACATCACCAGTGGAAAAGCGTTTGCTCTGCCCGAACCACGACGCCATCTCGACCAGGTACATTGCAGGTATGTTCCGCACATTCTCCTGGTACCGCAGGATGCCGTGCTGCAAATGCAGAGTTCCGATGCGACACTGCACACGATTCATATGGAGGGTGCGGCCACTTTCAACCTGCCTTTTCCGTTCACGCACCAGATCACGTCGCGCACCATGTCCACGGCGGGGTTGGTCCATATTCAATGCAACGGCGGTCATGTCTGGATGAACGCGGATATGATGGTGGCGCCCCATCCGTACTATGCGGTCACTGACGAAAGCGGAAAGTTTGAGTTTACCGACGTGCCGCCGGGGACTTACGAGATCGTGGCTTGGCATGAGGGCTGGGGCTTTGCAGGGAAAGAGCACGTCTACGATGTCTTATCCCAGCGCAAAGTCGATCGGCCTATGTTTACCCAACCGAAGAGCTGGGAGAAGTCGGTCACGGTCACGGCCGGCCAGACGAGCGGCGTCAGCTTTGTTATTTCCAACAAGGGGACGGAATCGCGCTGACGACGATTCCGCCAAGCCATCGGAGTTCGTTGCTTCATTATTAATATTAAGATAGGGATATCGTCGTCGCCTGGGCTGTTCACGACGCCGATGTCCATTTCTGGACACCACCGTCCAGTTCAGGATAGCTAGAGCTTTCTTCCAATTCTCCACCTCAGCTTTATCAACTGTGCTTTTAACTACTTAGTGTTTGCTAACAGATGGCACCTCAGTTGCCCCTCTGCAACTGAATGGACATCGCTCGACCCGAGTTTAAGACTCAGAAACGACGTCGCCAGGTGATCATCGTGGCCGCGGTAGTTCTAGGCGTGACCGCGGTCTCGGTGGCTGTCTTACGGCTGAAGCCTGCAGCCCCGACCGTTGAACGCGGAACCGTCTGGACCGACACGGTCAAGCGTGGTCCAATGTTGCGCCAGGTGCGCGGACTGGGGTCGCTGGTGCCGAGTCAGGAATCGGTGCGGCAAATCCCGGCGGAGACTGAAGCCACCGTCGTTCGCATTCACATGTTGCCCGGTTCTCAAGTAACAGCCAGCACCATCCTGCTGGAGATGAGTAATCCGCAGACCGAGCAGGCCGCGGTCGATGCGCAACTTCAAGTGAAAGCTGCCGAGGCCGAGTACCAGAGCCTTAGGGTGAAGCTCGAGAGCGACCTGATGAACCAGAAAGCCGGCGCCGCAACCGTGCATGCGGACGACGCGCAGGCACAACGGCAGGCCGACACCGACAAGGCGCTGTACGATCTCGGAGTCATCTCGGGCCTGGCCTACAAGTCTTCCAAGGACAAGGCGGACGAACTTACCACTAGAAACGACCTCGAAACGCAGCGGCTCACGGCGAATCAGCGAGCGATCGCCTCGCAGATGGCGGTGCAGCAAGCCAAAGTCGACGAGATGCGAACCTTGGCTCAACTCAAGCAAAAGCAATTGGACGCGCTGAAAGTTCGCGCTGGAATTGATGGCGTGCTGGTGGATCTCCCGCTGCAGGTTGGCCAGCACGTTCTGCCCGGAACCATGCTGGCGAAAGTCGTGGAACCCAATCACCTGATGGCCACGTTGAAGGTCGCCGAGACCCAGGCGCGCGACGTGCAGATTGGAGAACCCGCTTCGGTTGATACGCACAACGGTGTAATTGCGGGTACTGTGATGCGCGTCGATCCGGCAGTACAAAACGGAACGGTAACGGTCGACGTCAAACTAACTGGGGAATTGCCCAAGGGCGCGCGTCCCGACTTGAGTGTGGATGGAACCATCGACCTCGAGCGCTTGGACAACGTGCTCTATGTCGGGCGTCCCGCATTCGGTCAGGAGAACAGCACCATCACTTTGTTCAAACTGGGCCCGGACGGGCAGGGAGCCTTGCGTGTCCCCGTAAAAGTTGGACGAGCCTCGGTGAACTCGATCCAGGTGATTGAAGGACTGCGCGAAGGAGACACAGTGATCTTGTCCGACATGTCGCGTTGGGATAATACCGATCGCATCCGCCTTGAATAATCGAATTGAAAAGAATGAACTCAACAAGCGAGGGAATCAGCAATGACCGAAGCAGGACAACCACTCATCCAGATTCAGGATCTCACCAAAGTCTTCTATACCGACGAGATCGAAACGCATGCGCTCTCCGGCATCCACTTGTCGGTGAATAAAGGAGAGTACGTCGCCATGTCGGGCCCGTCGGGATGCGGTAAATCGACGCTACTGTCGATCATCGGACTGCTGGATACACCGACGGGCGGGCGCTACTCGCTGAACGGCAAGACGGTCGAGAACCTCGATTTCGCCGAGCGCTCGCGGATCAGGAACCAGGAAATTGGTTTCATCTTTCAAAGCTTCAATCTGATCGGCGACTTGACGGTCTACGAAAACGTGGAACTGCCGCTGACGTATCGACAGAAAATGCCGGCGGCCGATCGCAAGGTTCGCGTGATGGAAGCTCTGGAGCGCGTCGGCATGGCGCACCGCGTTCGGCATTATCCATCGCAACTGTCAGGAGGTCAGCAGCAACGCGTCGCAGTGGCGAGAGCGCTGGGCGGAAAGCCGTCCATTCTGCTCGCCGACGAACCTACCGGAAACCTCGATTCACGCAACGGCGAAGCAGTGATGGAACTCTTGCAGAACCTGCATCGCGAGGGAGCGACGATCTGCATGGTGACGCACGATCCGCGTTTCGCCAAGCACGCGCAGCGCGAGGTGCACTTGTTCGACGGCAAGGTGGTCGCCGAGGAAGAGCTGAGGAAGCTCCTGCAGGAGACGAGTGCATGAGTGGGCTGTTGCAGGATTTTCGCTACGCGCTCCGGCAGTTGCGCAAAAGTCCTGGTTTCACGGTAGTGGCCGCGCTGACCCTGGCTCTCGGTATCGGAGTGAGCACCGCGATGTTCGGCGTGCTGAATGCTGTCCTGCTGCAGCCTTTGCCATTTACCAATCCCGACCGTCTGGTCAGAATCTTGTCAACCGAGGGTGACAGGATAATACCCGGCCCGTCTCCTCTCGACGTTCGCGATTACGCATCCCAGAACCATACTTTTGAGAAGTTCGCGGTATACGACATTTGGCCGAAGAATGTCAGCACCAGCAGTGGATCGATGGAGCCCGAGCAGATGCGGGTCGGGCTAGTTCCAGCGGAATACTTCGAAGTGCTGGGCCTCAAGCCCTTGATTGGCCGTTTGTTCAGGGATGAAGAAAACCGCTGGGGGAATCAGTATGAAGCAATTCTGGGCTACAACTTCTGGCAGGCGCGGTTCCATGGCGATTCTTCGATCCTTGGCAAAGCCATTCGGATCAACGACGAACCCTACACGATTATCGGAGTGATGCCGGGCGAAGTTCCCGAATTGTTCGGTGACACCACCCCAGGCAAAGTTGAGCTCTGGACTCCATTCGTTCCGTACCAGACTGCTACTGCCGCCACGGTATGGACTGAAAGCGAGCGCGGTTCGCGCGGGTGGGGCACCATCGGACGATTGAAACCAGGCGTCAGCATTGAGCAGGCGAGCGCGGACCTTCAGCGCATTGCGCAGAATCTCGCTGCCCAATATCCCCTGGACCGCGGTGTCGGTGTAATTCTCCGTCCTCTGCAGGAAGAGCACGTCGCCAATCTACGTCCCGTCCTCCTCCTGCTGATGGGCGCGGTGATCTTAATTCTGCTGATTGCCTGCTCTAATGTTGCTAATTTGCTGTTGGCGAGAAACTCCGGCCGCACTCGCGAGATCGCGGTAAGAGTAGCGATGGGAGCGGAACGATTTGCCCTGATTCGGCAATTCATGACCGAAAACCTGACGTTAGGAATGCTCGGGGGAATTGTCGGTGCAGCGTTAGCGTGGGGCAGTTGTGCATTGGTAGCGCGGGTCCATCCTGCCCAATTGCCCCAACTCGCCGCAGTGCGGGGCGATCTCCGCGTTCTCGCCTTCGGGTTTGGAATTTCACTTTTGACCAGCGTGCTTTTTGGAACTCTTCCGGCGCGGGCCAGCCTGAGAGTAAATCCCTCGGAGGCATTCAAGGAAAACGGACGAGGAAACGTCGCCGGGCGTCGCAAACAATGGTTGAGGCGTTCCCTGGTTGCCGGCGAGATGGCGTTGGCGGTGATGCTTCTGGTTGGCACCGGACTTCTGATTCAGAGCCTCGTCCGTCTGCAGAACCAGCAACTCGGTTTTCGCGTAGATCATTTGCTGAGAACACATTTTTCGCTGCCAGCCGTTCGCTATCCCGATCCCCGCAGCATTACGCGCTTTTGTGACGAATACGCAGCCCGCGTGCGCCAGTTACCAGGAGTACAAGATGCTGTGATTAGCGCCGCCTATCCGTTCGACGATAAGTGGACGGAAAATTTCACCATCGTAGGCCGACTGGTATCGCGACTTGAAGACACGCCGTTGGCGGCATTCAATGTGACGGATTCGCATTATCTTCACGTGCTGGGGGTTGCTCTGGTCCGCGGCCGCAACTTCTCCGATTCAGACACTGAGACTAGCCTGCCCGTGGCGTTGGTAAACCAGGCGTTCGCGGATCTTTACTTCCCAACTGAAGACGCGGTGGGGAAGCAGATTCGCATGGGCTTCAATCCCGTCCTCGCCTCCAGCGCGTCAACTGCTCCGTACACCATCATTGGCGTGATCGGAAATTCCATAAACCGTGGACTGGCCCTTCCACAGTTGCCCCACATCACCACGCTTTACCGGCAAACGCCGGACCTGAATGCTGGCTTCAAGAATTTAATCGTGCGCACCACGCTCGATCCAATGCTGCTTGCTCCCGCAATTCAAAGGCACCTCCACTCTTTGGATTCCGACCTTCCATTCGCAGACGTTTCAACCATGGATCAGCTGATGCGGGGACAGACTGCCGACCGGCGTTACACCACCGGGCTGCTCGCATTATTTGCAGGTTTCGGAATCGTCCTGGCGGGTATCGGCGTTTATGGAGTCGTCTCCTATGTGGTCGCGCAGCGCACAAATGAAATCGGCTTGCGCATGGCCTTGGGAGCACAGCGTCCCGACGTGCTGTGGATGGTCTTAAAGCAGGGGTTGGGAATGGCGGCGGCCGGTGCCATCGCTGGGCTGTTTGGCGCCTGGGTTCTGCGTCAGCTTATGGCACGGCTTGTTTTCGGAATTTCTCCCGCCGATCCGGCCACGTTTGTGGCTGCGGCGTTGTTGCTGATTGCGTTTGCCGGAACTGCAAGTTATGTTCCCGCGCGCCGCGCGGCAAAGGTCGATCCCATGGTCGCGCTGCGGTACGAGTGAGGAGGATGCATGAACGGATTACTCCAAGATCTCCGCTATGCTGTTCGCCAATTGCGAAAGTCGCCTGGGTTTGCGGCAGTGGCGACGGTTACGCTGGCGCTGGGCATCGGCGCCAATACTGCGATTTTCAGCGTCGCCAATGGCGTTCTCATCCGCGATCTACCCTACAGGGACCCGCAACGTCTGGCGCTGCTATGGAGCGTTGGACGCGACGACAATCGCGACCAGCTTTCAGCCACCGATATCGACGATTACCGCTCCCAAAGCCACGTTTTCGAGAATGTTGTCGCGTTTGGAGACTGGAACGCCCAGTTTTCAGGACCGGGTGATCCGAGTCCCATCGCAGGGATGCAGGTGGGGGATGGTTATTTGAAGCTCATGCGCGTCAAGCCCATGCTGGGCCGTGATTTCCTTCCCGAGGAGCAGATTGAGGGTAAAGACCACGTCATTATTCTTACCTACAGATTATGGCAGAGCCGTTTTGCCGGTGATCCGCAAGTAGTAGGAAAGCAGATCAACGTGAGCGGGAAGCCATACACGATTGTGGGCGTTACTCCCAGGAACTTTCCAATGTTGCCGGTCACTCTGGTCGATGGCCCGGCGCAGTTCTACCGGCCCGTCGCGGAAAAGCATGACGACAAGGAAAGACTATCTCGCCACTTGCGCGCGATTGCCCGTCTCAAGCCCGGAGTTTCGGTCCAGCAGGCGCAATCGGATTTGGAAGTCATCAATCGAAGTCTCGCCAAGCAATTTCCCGATGAATACTCGACCACCGGAGTGCGCGTCATAAAGCTGCAGGACGACATCGCCGCCGGCTTGCGGCCGGCGCTCCTGGTGCTTTTAGGAGCGATAGGATTTCTGCTTCTGATCGCCTGCGCCAACCTTTCCAATTTGCTGCTGGCACGCGCCATCGGAAGACAAAAAGCAGTCGCCATCCGGTCGGCATTGGGCGCCAGCCGGGCGCGGCTGGTGCAGCAGGTTCTTACCGAAAGCGTCCTGCTCGCCCTCTGCGGCGGAGCGGCCGGAATCCTGTTGGCATTCTTTGCCGTGAATGTCGTCGTCGCGCTGGGAGCGAAGGTAATTCCGCAACTCCTGGCCGTCTCCATCGACGGCCGCGTGCTCGCGTTTACCGCCGCGCTAAGCCTTGGAACCGGTTTGATATTTGGCTTGGTTCCTGCGTTGAGAGTTTCTGCGGTTAGCCTCAGTGACACTCTGAAGGAAGGCGCGCGAAGCTCTGGCGGGGCCCACAACACTTTCCGAAAATGTTTGGCCGCCAGTGAAATCGCTCTGAGCCTCGCGTTGCTGGTAGGCGCCGGATTGCTTCTGCGCAGTTTCAACAAACTTTACGCCGTCGACCCGGGTTTTCGCGCCGATCATCTGCTCACCATGGACATCGGTTTGCCTTTTGCCAAGTATCCCCAGGGAGCTGAGAAAACAATGGTCTTCTATCGGGAACTGTTGCGCCACGTGAACGCGCTGCCCGGAGTCGAAAGCGCTGGCGCGGTGAACGTTCTTCCGCTCGGGACCGATTTCGATACCGCGGGCACCGAGCCCGAAGGATTTGTATTCAAGCGCGGCGAGATGCCATATCCCGAGCGTTATATTGTTACGCCCGGCTACCTGGCCGCCGTAGGGATTCGTCTGGTTCGCGGGCGCCTCCTGACCGACGCAGATCAGGAAGGCGCGCCGCTTGCCGTCTTAGTCTCAACTACCGCCGCCGAGCGCTGGTGGCCCAATCAGGATCCGATCGGGCGACACGTGAAGGTGCCGGGCTTCGACTATTCGCCGCAGCCCTGGCGCACGGTGGTCGGCGTTGTCCAGGACGTCAAGCAGGCAGGCCTCGATGCGCCGCACACGACGCAAGTTTACTTGCCTCACGCCCAATACAGGGTCGGATCCCTGACCGTGGTGGTGCGCACAAAATCCAATCCGCTAGACCTCGCTCCAGTAGTCCAGAGGCAGGTTCGGGAGTTGGATCCCGATCAGGGGGTTTCAAACGTCGCTACCATGGATCAAGTGATGTCGGATTCAGTCGCCTCACGCCGATTCTCGACGACGCTGCTAGGCGCTCTTGCCGGCTTGGGATTGCTGCTGGCATCGGTAGGAGTGTATGGAGTGATTTCCTATGGCGTATCGCAAAGAACCCGCGAGATCGGAATCCGCATGGCTCTCGGAGCCAAGCGAAAAGATGTTTTGTCACTAGTTGTGGGTCAGGGGATGAAACTACTGTTGCTGGGAGTTGCGGCGGGCGCCGTCGCAGCCTTCGTCTTAACCCCGGTCATGTCCAGCTTGTTGTTTGGAATAAGCCCCAGCGATCCAGCCACGTTCGCCGGCAGCATTATTTTTCTGGCACTAGTGGCCGTTTTGGCGTGCTATATTCCCGCGCGGCGCGCCGCCAAGGTCGAGCCCATGGTGGCATTGCGGTACGAGTGAGAGAGCAATGAACGGACTATTCCAGGATGTTCGTTACGCGCTCCGGCAGTTGCGCAAGAACCCGGGCATTACGGCTGTGGTCGTAATCACGCTGGCGCTGGGGATCGGTGCGAACACGGCGGTATTCAGTCTGATTAACGGTTTTCTCATCCGGCCCTTACCGGTTCCATCTCCCGGCCAACTGGTAGCTTTGGCGATTGAAGAAAAAAACTCCCCGCTAGGAGCGCTCGGATTTTCCTATCCAGAGTTTTCTGCTTTTCGACAACAGGCCGGTGATTCCTGCGAAGTATTTGGGCAGGCCCTGGCAGGTTCTCCGGGATTGACCGCCGACGGCCGCACCGACCGGGTTTCCATGACTGCCGTGACCAGCAACTATTTCTCCGGCCTGGGAGTCAAGCCCCCTCTAGGCAGGCTCATTGTTCCGAGTGAGGGCGAACAGCCCGGAGAACCAGCCGTCATTGTGCTCGGATACTCTTTCTGGCTGAAGCGGTTCGGCGGCGATCCCAGCGTCATCGGGAAACAAGTCAGAGTGGATGGGAAACCTGTAGAGATCATCGGCGTGGTCCCGGAGGAGTTCCACGGTTCGTTCTCACCCTTCGAACTGGATAGTTACGTGCCGCTAAGCGCCATTTTCCCAAGCGGCGCCGGCAGCAATTTCTGGACCGACCGCAACCTGCGTCCGATCCTCGCAATGGGACGACTCAAGTCAGGGGTCAGCCTGAAGCAAGCACAAAGCTTGTTCGATGTGATCTCGCAGCGCCTGGCCAGCGCATATCCGGCGTCGGACAAAGGATTCAGTGTCCGTGTGATTCCCGAAAGATTGTCGCGGCCGATTCCGTACGCAAATAAACCGTTCCTCATAATTTCAGCATTGTTTCTTGTCCTTTCAGCGATCGTCCTGCTGTTGGCATCGACGAACGTAGTCAACATCTTGATGGCGCGGGCATCATCTCGCATGCGCGAGATGGCCATCCGCACAGCGCTCGGCGGCAGCCGCGGGCGGCTTGTTCGCCAGATGCTGACAGAAACTATGTTGCTCGCAATTCTCGGCGGGACCGGAGGAGTGTTGCTCGGTCTGTGGGCAGACCGGTTGAGCGCTTCCATTCATGTGCCAGATATGCCGCTGCAACTCGCCTCCCGTTTTGATTGGCCAGTATTTACCTACGCTTTGGCAGCGGTCCTTTTAACTGCGATGTTGGCCGGATTATCGCCAGCCCTCAACGCGGCCAGGGCGGATGTCAACGCCGTACTACATCAGCGCGGCAATAATAATTCCAGCAGCGCGGGCCGTCCTCGAACCCGCGGGGATCTGATGGTCGCACAAGTGGCAGGCTCCCTGGCCCTGCTAATAGTTGCCGGACTGTTTGTTCGTAGTTTGCAATACGCCGAGCACATGGATCTCGGTTTCGATCCGCGTCACGTCCTCAACGTAATGCTGGATCCGGAGGAAAATAACTACAACGACGCGCAGACGAAAGAGTTCTATCGAGCACTCGAATCCAGGGTCAAAGCCATGCCTGGGATCGAGTCCGTGAGTCTGGCGTCATCAGTGCCGATTACTAGTTTCCCATCCAAACAAAGAGTCTTTGTCGAAGGCCAGCATCTTCCGCCCGATTATTTGCCGAGCCCGATTCTGTTCAATCGCGTCGATGCCGATTATTTCAAAACGATGGATGTCCCTCTACTGCGAGGCCGAGGGTTCTCGGAGTCTGACGGCGAAACAGCCCCGCTTGTGGCGATTGTGAATCAAACCATGGCGAGCCGGTTGTGGCCACGGGAAGTGCCGATTGGAAGGCGCTTCAGCGTGAAGAGCGAATCCGGGCCGTTCTTGGAAGTTGTGGGGGTAGTCGAGGACGGCAAATACCAGACTGTCGCAGAAGATTCGCAACCATATTTCTACGTGCCCATGGCACAGGACTACGTATCGTCCCAGATCCTGCAAATTCGTTCTACCATGGCGCCTGCAGCGCTGATAAGCCAAGTTCAACACGAAATCCTTGCGCTCGACCCCACAATAGCGATTGTGGATATACGGACGATGAAAGAATCGCTCGAAGGAGGAACCGGATTCTTCATCTTCCGTCTGGGAGCCTCATTGGCCGCGACGATGGGAACGCTGGGGTTGATCTTAGCGGTCGTCGGCGTCTACGGTATCGTTTCCTACGCGGCGATACAACGCACGCGAGAGATCGGAATCCGTATGGCCCTTGGTGCGAATTCGCTCCAGGTTCTCGGGCTTATCGTCGGCCATGGAATGGGGCTCGTGCTCGGAGGCATTCTAGCCGGCTTGCTTGCAGCCTGGGCGTTAACCCGGACGATGACTCACCTGCTGGTTGGAATCAGCGCGAGCGACCCGGTTGTCTACATTGGAGTTTCGTTTTTGTTGTCTTCCGTGGCGTTGCTGGCGTGTTGGCTTCCCGCGCGACGCGCGGTGAAGGTAGATCCCATGAAAGCGTTGCGCTACGAGTAGGAGAGAGTAATGAACGGACTATTTCACGATCTTCGTTACGCGCTGCGCGAGTTGCGCAAGAACCCGGGTTTCGCGTGCACGGCCATCGTGATTCTGGGTCTCGGGATCGGAGCCAGCACGGCGATCTTCAGCGCGGTGAACCCCATCCTGTTCGAGCCGTTGCCCTATCCGCATGCCAGCCGGATCATGATGATCTGGTATGCCGCGGACGACGGCTCACGCATCCCCCAAACCTTCCACACCTATCGCGAACTCGCGGAGCGGAGTCGCTCTTTTGACGCAATCGCTGTCATGAAGCCATGGCAGCCGACTCTCACTGGGGCGGATCGGCCAGAACGTATCGATGGCCAGCAGGTCAGCGGCAGTTACTTCCGATCGCTTGGCGTGGCGCCGGCGCTCGGACGGGACTTGCAGGATTCGGACGATGTGCTTCATGGCCCAAAAGTAGCGATCATCAGCAACGGATTTTGGCGGCGGCGTTTTGGCGGCGACCCTACGATTATCGGACGCCAGGTGGCGCTCGACGACGACAGCTATACCGTCATCGGCGTTCTGCCGCGCGCGTTCGATAATGTCCTGGCTCCCACGGCCGAGGTTTGGTCGCCGTTGCAGTACGACGCAGGAAATATCGCTTCGACCGAAACTCGCGAGTGGGGACATCACCTGCAGATGTTGGGACGTCTACGAGCGGGCGTCAGTATAGACCAGGCGAGGAGCGATCTTGACCGGATCGCCCACACTCCCGTGCCCGAGTTCCCTCGGCCCGATTGGGCGTCACTGAACCACGGGCTTATTGTCAACTCGCTACAGGAAGACGTTGCCAGCGGCGTCAAGCCGGCGCTGTTCGCCGTTCTCGGTGCGGTGACTCTGCTCCTCATTATCGCCTGCGTAAACGTGACCAACCTGCTACTCGCGCGCGGGGCACAACGGCGTGGCGAATTCGCCATGCGGACCGCGCTTGGCGCTTTGCCATCGCGCGTGATCCGGCAATTAGTTACCGAGAGCCTGCTGCTTGCGATCCTCGGCGGCGCCTGCGGAATGATGGTCGCAGGTTTTGGCGTGCGGGCGTTAGTGGCACTCAGTCCACTCGGACTGCCGCGGGTGAATGCAATCCGTTTCGATGGCGTGGTATTTGCTTTCACCTTCGCTATTACCGCACTCATCGGCCTCGTGATCGGCCTGATTCCAGCACTGCATTCCTCGTGGGGCGACTTGCGCCTCGGATTGCAGCAAAGCTCACGCCGTACCGCCGGCGGACAACAACTCACTCGCCGCTCGCTCGTTGTCGCCGAGATTTCCATCGCTCTCGTGCTGCTGGTGAGCGCGGGCCTGCTATGGCGGAGCTTGGAGCGTCTATTCGCGACTGATCCTGGGTTCGACGCATCCCACGTGCTCACCATGCAGGTGCAAGAATCCGGGCATCAGTTCGATACCGACGGTGTTCGAGACCGATTCTTCACGCAGGCCCTGGAGGCGGTGAGGCAGGTTCCGGGCGTCACCGCGGCAGCATTCACGAGCCAGTTACCGCTCAGCGGCGATTTTGAATCGTTCGGGGTGCAGTTCCAGTTGGACCCAAATGATAACTCCGAGGCCGGGCTCCGCTACGCCGTTAGCCCCGGTTATTTCCAGGCGATGCGCATTCCGCTCCGTCGCGGCCGCCTGCTGGACGAGCACGACGTGGCCGGGGCGCCTCAGGCCATCCTGCTCAGCGAATCGTTTGCGAAACGCAAGTTCCCTGGGCAAGACCCGATTGGGCAGCGCGTTCGCGTCGGTCCCGATATTGGCCACGCCGATCGGCCGTGGGGCACGATTGTCGGAGTGGTGGGCGATGTGAAGCAGGCCTCGCTGGCACTGAACGCATCCGATGCCTTCTACACGACAACTACGCAGTATTCCTGGGTTGACAACGTGCAGTCGCTGGTGGTCCGCACACGCGGCGACGCTGGCTCACTTACTTCCGCCATCGAAAAGGCAATCTGGTCCGTGGACAAGGATCAGCCGATCGTACGGGTCGCCACCCTGAGCAACCTCCTCGACCGGTCGGAGGCCGAGCGGAGCTTTGTGTTGACCCTGTTCGAGGCCTTTGGGTTGGTAGCGCTGATGCTGGCGGCGACCGGAATCTATGGTGTCTTATCCGGCAGCGTCACCGAACGAACGCGCGAAATGGGAGTGCGGGCCGCACTGGGCGCGACTCGAGGTGACATCCTCGCGCTGGTAATTCGCCAGGGCATGACTTTGACGGTCATTGGTATCGTGATCGGGATCGGTGGGGCGTTAGCCGCAAGCCAGGCTCTGGTTACGCTAATGTTCGGCATCTCGCGACTCGACCCCGTCACATATCTGGGTGTGGTCGCGCTGTTGGGAGCCATATCGCTAATCGCATGCGGCGTTCCCGCATGGCGTGCGGCACAGGTGGATCCCGCGATTACGCTGCGGACAGAGTGAAATCAATTTGTGACAATCGGAGTGCAATGATCCAACTGAAAAACATCGAACGCAGCTACAAGACTGGCGCCGGCCAGACGTGGGTTCTGCGCCGCGTCAACCTGGAAATTCAGCCCGGCGAGTTCATCACGGTGATGGGGCCGTCAGGCGCAGGGAAATCCTCGCTGTTAAACGTTCTCGCCTTCCTTGACGACCAGTGGCAGGGCGAGTACTGGTTCCGCGAGCAGGCCGCGCACTCCATGAAAAGGAAGGAACGCGCGGAGTTGGCAAAGAAGAACATCGGCATGGTTTTTCAGAGCTATCACCTGCTCGACGATCTCACCGTACTCGAAAACATCGATCTGCCGCTCTCCTACAAAGACATTCCACGGAGCCAACGGCAAGGTCTGGTTGCCGACACGCTCGATCGTTTCAAGATTGTCGCCAAGAAAGATCTCTACCCCAGCCAGCTTTCCGGCGGACAACAGCAGCTAGTCGGGATCGCGCGGGCGGTCATTCACAAGCCAGCGCTCTTGCTCGCCGATGAACCCACGGGCAATCTGCATTCCGATCAAGCCAAGGAAATCATGGAACTCTTCCGTGAATTGAACCGGCAAGGAACAACGATCGTGCAAGTCACTCACTCCGAAACCAACGCTGCCTATGGATCGCGCACCATCCAGTTGCGCGATGGTTGGCTGGTGGGTGACACGGCGAATCCAAATCTGTCGTCAACAACGGAGCCCAGCAGCGCGGCGGTGAATCGATGAAACTCTGTTACCGTGAACGGCGCTTTACTATTTCACGAATGGCAGCGCTGCTTGTGCTCACCGCAACCATGATGCAAGCTCAGGTGCGCACTCCGGCTGCATTGGAAATGCCGCATTCCCACAACCCGATCAGTCCCTACACTGGCGACCAGGTGCCGGAGCCAGTACTGACAAATTCGCCGCGGCTCGATCGGCTCATTCGTGATGGGAAGTTATATCTCTCCTTGAAAGATGCCATCGACCTCGCGCTGGAAAACAACCTGGATCTCGCGATCGCCCGCTACAACTTACCCATCGCCGATACGGATGTGCTCCGCACCAAGGCTGGCGGAACCTTTCGTGGCGTCAACACCGGTGTGGTACAGGGAACCCCCGGAGGAGGAATCGGAGGCTTCGGCGCAGGAGCGCCAGGAGCGGGTGCCGGCGGCACAACGAGCGGCGCGGGCGGCGCAGGTGCGGGCGCCTCAGGCTTAGTGCAATCCACATTGGGCGTGGGAACTCCCGTTTCATCGTACGATCCCTCCCTCACCGTGAGCGGAGGCATTGAGCACCTGACATTGCCGCAGTCGAGCAACGTGCTCTACGATGTCCCTTCGCTCCAACTGAATACGACCACGGTGAACGCCCTTTACACACAGGCTTTTTCCTCCGGCACTACAATTTCTTTTGCGTTCAACAATGCCCGACAGACTACGAACAGTCCCGAAATTTTCCTGTCGCCGGCTTTGAATTCGTACTACCGCTTCACTTTCCAGCAGCAGCTTCTAGCGGGATTTGGTTTTGGCCCCAACCTGCGCTACCTGCGTATCGCGAAGAACAACAAGAAAATCTCCGACATCGCCTTCAAAGACCAGGTGATTGCCACGGTAACGCAGATCAAAAACATTTATTGGGACTTGGTCAGCGCCTATGAGCAGGCCCGCGTCAATGAGCAATCTCTCGCCTTTGCCAACCAGACCCTGGAAAACGCCAGGAAACAATTGCAGTTAGAAAGCATTCCGGAGATGGACGTGATGAAGGCCGAGGCCGAGGCGTCGAAGCGCGACGAAGATTTGACCGTGGCGAGGACGAGCCTCCAACTGCAGGAGTCGTTGATGAAGAACGCCCTCACCAAGAGCCTCGACGATCCCACCCTGGGAGAGATGCCCGTAGTCCCCACGGATGTCATGCAAGCCCCAGACACCAAAGCCGACACGAGCGAGCCGATTCTCGACCTCATCGCCGCGGGATTGCAAAATCGCCCAGAGCTGCTGGAGACTGACGTAGATCTAGCCAACCGGCAAATCAGCCGCCAAGCCGCCCGCAATGCGCTCCTGCCCACGCTTTCGCTCGTAGGTTTCTACGGTGGCAGCGGGCTTGGAGGATCACCAAACCCACCCGGCAGTTCCAACGTTTCCCCGGGCACTCCGGCCGACCTGCCTGGCACCTGGCAAAATACTTTTAACAATTCGTCGCCCGACTATTTCGTCGGACTCAACCTGAACATTCCATTCCGCAACCGCGTTGCCAAGGCCGATCAATATCGTTCCGAGTTGGAGTACCGGCAAGCCGGCCTGCGTAAGGAGCAGTTGAAAAAGCAGATTAGAATCGAGGTGCGGAACGCGCAGTATGCGCTCGAACAATCGCGTGCGAGAGTCGAATCAGCCCGCAAGGCCAGAGATCTCGCCGAGCGTAGCTTCGAAATCACCAAGAAGGAGCAAGACCTGGGAGCGGGTTCGAGTTACCAGACCATGACAGCGCAGCGCGACCTGTCGGTAGCCGAACTGGACTTGGTGAACGCCATGACGACCTACCAGAAGGCCAAAGTAGAACTTGATCGCGCGACCGGGGCAACTTTGGAACATAATGGAGTGCTGATTCAGGATGCGGTCACCGGAACCGTCACCGCCTCCACTCCATAGCTCATGCCAACTTCGGCCAAGCCGCAAGATCTCCACAACCCGTCGCCTTCCCATCCCCTCAAGGATCGCGCGCCGCGCATTCTTGCAGCCGATGATCAGCCCCACATCCTCGAAGCTCTCCAACTTCTGCTTCATCCCCACGGTTACCGTGTAGAAACGGCCAAATCGCCCGCCGAGGTCAGGGAAGCATTGTCCGTGGATTCTTACGATGCCCTGCTGATCGATCTCAACTACAGCCGCGACACCACTTCTGGGAAGGAAGGCTTGGACCTGCTTTCGGAGGTCGTGACATCTGACAGCGATCTCCCGGTCATCGTCATGACTGCCTGGGGCAATGTCGAACTGGCGGTAGAAGCCATGCGCCGCGGAGCGCGAGACTTCATTCAGAAGCCATGGGAGAACGAGCGCCTGCTAACCATTTTGCGGACGCAAGTCGAATTGCATCGCGCCCTCCAGCGCGCCGAACGGCTTGCGGCGGAGAACAAGTTGCTCCAGGTGCAAGGCCGTCCGGAGTTCATCGCCGCTGCCGCTTCCATGCAGCCCGTCCTCGAGGCTCTTGCGCGGGTCGGCCCGTCCGATGCGAATGTTTTGATTACAGGCGAACACGGCAGTGGCAAAGAGGTCGTCGCGCAAACCCTGCATGCCCTTTCCGCGCGCGCCTCGCGCCCGTTGGTTGCCGTGAATACGGGCGCATTGGCCGAGGGACTATTTGAAAGCGAACTCTTCGGCCATGTGAAAGGCGCCTTCACCGACGCGCGCACCGATCGCATTGGCCGCTTCGAATTGGCCGACGGGGGCACGATATTTTTGGACGAAATCGGAAATGTCCCCATTCGGCAGCAGGCAAAATTGCTGCGCGTGCTCGAATCCGGCGAGATCGAACGGCTGGGCTCGTCGCGCTCCCGGAAGGTCGATGTGCGCCTGATTTCCGCTACTAACAGCGATCTTCAAGCCGCGTGCTCCTCAGGCCAGTTTCGCGAGGATCTCCTGTTCCGCCTCAACACCGTCGAAATCCATGTACCACCCCTCCGCGAGCGCCGCGAGGATATTCCTACTCTCGCCATCCATTTTCTCCGCCGCTATGCGTCGCGCTATCGCCGCGAAGTCGATGGATTCGACAGCTCCGCGCTGCAAGTCATGGCGCAATACACCTGGCCGGGTAATGTTCGAGAGCTCGAACACACCTTGGAGCGTGCCGTCCTGATGTGCCGCGGCCGCGAGATTCAGCCCGCGGATCTCGGACTGAATACTCAGCGCCCGCAAGCCCAGAATCTCGAAGAGCTCAGTTTGGAGGCGGTAGAGGCTCTTCTCATCCGAAAGGCTCTGCAGCGTTTTCAGGGAAACATCAGCCAGGCCGCCGAAGCCTTGGGACTGAGCCGTGGCGCGCTCTA
This sequence comes from uncultured Acidobacteriaceae bacterium, assembly GCA_963785265.1. GTDB lineage: Bacteria > Acidobacteriota > Terriglobia > Terriglobales > Acidobacteriaceae > Acidiflorens. The sequence continues at coordinate 68,126 of CAWAUN010000008.1, forward strand.
CCGGCGCATGGAAAAATATGGCCTCTAGCCCGCCAGTCTTTCCAGCGAAGACCACTCCGGAAATCGCTCCGAAGACCAGCGGCAAGCCAGCCATGCGGAAGTCTCCTCGCAAACGATTTCGCCTCCACTACGAGCATCGCATCAGTGTCTACGCATTTCTCGTCGCCTTACCTGGAATTGCGGTCAGCGGTATTTTTATTTGGCGCCAGCCCTGGTCCACCGAATCGAAGTTAGCTTTCTCGTTCATAGAGCTGTTTGTCTGGTGGATTCTGGCTCTGCTGTTGCACGACCAAACGGTTCGACCGTTGCAAACATTGGCCAACGTGGTGGCGGCCCTTCGTGAAGAGGATTATTCCTTTCGCGCCCGCGGAGCCATAGCCGACGACGCTTTGGGGGAGCTTTCGCTCGAAGTCAACGCCCTGGCCGACCTGCTCGCCGATCAGCGAATCCGAGCCATCGAAGCGACGGCGCTGCTGCGGCGGGTCGTCGAAGAAATCGATGCTCCCTTATTCGCCTTTGACCCGGATCGTGTGCTTAGACTGGTGAATCCCGCCGGCGAAAAACTTCTTCAACAAGCCGCGGTTCGCCTTCTGGGACGCACCGCCGACGAAATCGGTCTGGCCGATTGCCTCAGCGTGCAGAGTGAGGCGCTCGTGGCTCTGCCCGCCAACAGTTCCAGCGCCCGCTGGTTAGTACGGCAAAGCAAGTTCCGTGAAAAGGGCGTGCCGCACACTCTGATCGTGTTATCAGACGTTAGCCGCGCACTTCGAGAAGAGGAGCGCAGCGCATGGCAACGCTTGATCCGAGTTCTCGGCCACGAGCTCAACAACTCGCTGGCTCCGATCAAATCGATCGCGGGAAGCTTAAGCACTCGCCTCACCGAGACCCAACTCAAGCCCGAAGACCGTAGAGACTTCGAGCGCGGCCTCGCCATCATCGAAGATCGCACCGCATCGCTCAACCGGTTTCTCCAGGCCTACCGGCAGTTGGCGCAGATGCCTCCTCCCGCTCTCAAGAAAGTTGCGCTGCTTCCGATCGTTGAGCGGGTTGCATTTCTGGAGACCCGGATGGCAGTCGAGATTTCTCGGGGTCCGGATGTGATGCTCATGGTGGATGCCGATCAGATCGAGCAGATGCTGATCAATCTCTTGCGCAATGCGGTCGAAGCGGCGCTCGAGCCGAGCCCGGGTGACGATCGTTCCGCCGGCAACTCCACGAACGGTGTGGAGGTTCAGAAACCCCAAGTAACATTGCATTGGGTGGTCGAAGATCAGAGCGTTGTCCTCACCATCGACGATGATGGCCTGGGGCTCCTGAATCCAAGCAACGCATTCGTACCCTTCTATACGACCAAGCCCGCGGGAAGCGGCATAGGTTTGGCACTCTCACGGCAGATCGTCGAAGCCCACGGAGGCTCGATTACGCTGTCCAACCGGGCAGGGAAGAGAGGCTGCAGGGTACAAGTGAAACTACCGTTCAGTTAGACATGCAGCGAATGAAGAGCGTCCGCAATCGGCATGCCTGTCGCAATCCGGTTGGAACTTCCCCGATCAGCCAACGTAATTACAATAGACCCACGCAACTGGTCGTGAACAAGAACGCCGGGGTCTCATTCCGAAAGGTGAAACTAAACCGTGATGCGAAAGTCTCAGACACGCTCCTTCCTGATCCTCCTATTCCTGGCCATAAGCCTCTGCGCCGCCTCGCCGCAAACGACTACTCCGCAAACATCATCCCAGCCGCAGACTGTAGAGCGCGGTCATTTCCAGTTGCACAAATTTGAGCAGCCCATCGGCGAAGAGAGTTATGAGATTGCGCGAGATGGCAAGTCGCTTACCGTGAAAATAGACTTCCAGTTCACCGACCGTGGTTCTCCGGTGCCGCTGACGGCCACGTTTCGTGGCGCCGAGGACTTGACCCCCCAGGCCTTCGAGATAAAAGGAAAGGCCGCTCGCCCAGTCGAGATCGACCAGGCAGTCGAAATAAAGCCCGGTAAAGCGCGCCTTCGCGATCGCGAGCAGTGGAAGGAGATCACGCCTCCGCAGCAGTTCTTCACCATTGCCGGCTACGCGCCCACGACCATGCAAATGCTGATGGTGCGCTACTGGGCAGCCCACGGCGCACCCGCGGAACTGGCGACCCTTCCGAGCGGGAGCGTGAAGATCGAGCGCCGCGGTGAGGATGACGTGACAGTAGACGGCAAGACCCAGAAGCTGGGCCGCTACACCGTCGAAGGCCTGATTTGGGGAAGGGAAACGCTGTGGTTTGACGCTGACCGCAATCTGGTCGCGGCGATCACCACCGATTCGGAATTCGATCACTTCGAGGCCATCCGCGACGGCTACGAGAGCGCGCTCGGCGATTTTGTGGCGCGAGCCGGAGCGGATAACATGGCAGCTCTTGCCGAACTTTCGAAAGGAATTTCCGGCAGCCGGGCGAAGACGCTAGCCCTGACTGGAGCCACGTTGATCGATGGTACGGGCAATCCGCCAGTCCCGGATGCGGTCGTCGTCATCAAGAAAGGCCGCATCGTTGCCGCCGGGCCGAGGTCGAAGGTCAAAATTCCGAAGCACACAACTGTGGTGGATGAAACCGGAAAGACCATCCTCCCCGGTTTGTGGGATATGCACGCCCACTTTGAGCAAGTGGAGTGGGGCCCGATTTATCTCGCGGCCGGAGTCACCACGGTTCGAGATTGCGGCAACGAATTCGAGTTCATCAAGGCGGTACGCGATGCGGTCGCAGCCGGCAAAGGCCTTGGCCCGCGCCTGTTGTTGGCCGGAATTGTTGACGGCTCTGGCAAGCTTACCGTCGGCGTGCAGCGAGTCGATACACCCGAGCAAGCCAAGATGTGGACTGACAAGTATCACGATGCCGGTTTCCAGCAGATGAAGATCTACAGCTCCGTCAAACTGGAAGAAGTGAAAGTAATCGCGGAGGAAGCCCATCGCCTCGGCATGACCGTGACCGGCCACGTGCCCGAAGGTTTGACGCCCTATCAAACAATTGAGGCCGGACAGGATCAGATCAACCACATTCACTACATCGCGTCCATGATGTACGATCCCTTGCCGGCAGATGCGAAGCGATCGGATCGCTCCAAGGCAATCGCGAGTATCGATCTGAATTCTCCGCCCGCGCAAAAGGCGATTGCATTCCTGCAAGCTCACCATACTGTAGTCGATCCAACGCTCGCGCTCATGGAGTTCTATACCGCTTCTACCGCTAAGCCGCCGGCAAGTTTCGAGCCCGGAGTCACCAAGCTTCCCGTGGAACTGGCCGCTCAGCTCAATGATGTGGGACCGCCGGGGCCGAATGCGGCAGTGGGTGAAAAGTCCTTCGAAAAGTTTGTGGAGATCGTGGGAGCGTTGCATAAAGCCGGAATCCCGATTGTGGCGGGCACCGATCAAACCGTGCCCGGACACAGTTTGCATCGCGAAATCGAATTGTATGTGCAAGCCGGATTCACTCCGATGGAAGCCATTCAAGCCGCGACCAGCGTGCCAGCACGGGTAATGGGAGTCGACAAAGAAGTCGGAACCGTGGAAGTGGGTAAGCGCGCCGATCTGATCGTGATCCATGGCGATCCACTGCAGGACATTCACAACACCCGCAACGTTGAATCGGTCGTAACCAACGGCACGATGTACAACGCCGCCGAACTGTGGAAGAGCGTAGGCTTCAAACCCTGAGCAGGCCTCCGCTCCGCCATTGGAATCACCTTGCGTTCGAGCATGCAAACCCGGTAGAAATTGACCAGATCATGCACATTCCCGATGGTTACCTCAGCCCGTCGACCTGCGCCACCTTCTATGTGGTCGCGGCGTCAGGCTGGTATGCGGCGCTGAAGCGCATCAAGCGGCTTCTAGCCACACGCGCCATCCCGCTGATCTCGGTATTTGCCGCCTTCTGTTTTGTTGTCATGATGTTCAATGTGCCGCTGCCCGGTGGAACCACCGGTCATGCGGTTGGCGTTGGCGTGTCCGCCATCGTGCTCGGCCCCTGGGGTTCAATTCTCGCGATTTCCATAGCTCTCGCCATCCAGGCGTTGTTCTTCGGCGACGGTGGAATCACCACCCTAGGAGCGAATTGCTTCAACATGGCCATGGTCGGATCCTTCACAGCCTACGCCGTCTACCGGCTAGTCGCGGCGAACTCCGATCTGAAATCTCGCCGCCGCGTATTAGCTGCAGCATTCGCCGGTTATGTTGCTATCAACGCCTCAGCTTTGGTGACAGCACTTGAACTTGGTATTCAGCCCATGCTTTTTCGTGACGCCACCGGCACCCCGCTCTACGCGCCCTTTCCGTTGCATGTGGCCATTCCAGCGATGATGATCGGACATCTGACGCTGGCAGGACTCGCCGAAGCGGTGATAGCAGCAGGTATGGTGTCCTATCTCCAGCGAGCTGATTTAGGCCTCTTGAACGGGGTAAGCGGTTTAGCCTCGACACCAACGCCAGCGCCAGCTCTAATGACCGCTGGCACAACCGCCGAGCCTTCCCCGGGACGCCTATGGTGGATCGTAGCCTGCCTGATGTTGTGCACGCCTCTTGGCATTCTGGCGGCAGGCACGGCCTGGGGTGAATGGTCATCCTCTGCCTTCACGAGTCCGCACACGCGCGACCAGATCGCAGCCGCATCCGGAAACCATGCACCTCCATTCTCCGTTCCTGTCGGAATTCAAAGGTTATCAACCTTGTGGACGGCGCCGTTTCCCGGCTATGCCCCGAGCTTTATCAGAAACCCGATGTTTGGCTATTTGCTCTCGGCAATTTTTGGAGTAGGGTTCCTGGTCCTAGCCTCGCTTGTCGCGCGAGCCGTGGGCAGAAAATGGTCGGCGGGGAACCTCCACTCATGAGCCGAAATTCCTTCCTCGAATCGACGCTGCAAGGCTTCGCCAGAGCGGTGTCGAAAGCCCTGCAATCCGAACATGCCGCGAACCAGCCGGGACTGTTGCAACAACTCGATCCGCGTGTCCGCGTCCTAGGAATCCTTGCGCTCGTTGTTTCCGTGATCCTCTGTCGGCGGCCCGGGGCCATTGCCGCCATCTTCCTGGTCGCGGTTGCCATAGCGGTCGCTTCGAGAGTAAGCCTCACCTCGCTACTAAAACGAGTGTGGCTTGTAGTCCTGGGCTTCTCGGGAGTAATCGCCGTGCCCGCCTTATTTTTGACTCCCGGCGAGCCGCTGTTTACGGTACCGGCCCTGCATCTTTCCATCTCCGTTCAAGGCGTGCGAACTGCAGTGTTGCTCGTCTTGCGAGTAGAAACTGCGGCGACACTGACCACGGTGCTGGTGCTTTCCACCGCCTGGACTCACATCCTGAAGGCACTCCGTTCGCTGCACCTCCCAGCCGAGATCGTGACCATGCTGGCCATGACGCATCGCTACGTGTTCTTGCTCATCGAAACCGCGAACCAGATGTTCGAATCAAGGCAAAGCCGAACCGTAGGCGTCCTGAGCGGCTCTGAGCGCCGTAGAATGACGACTCGCACCGCCGGAGTGCTGCTCAGCAAGAGCATCGAACTCAGCCAGGAGGTCTATCTAGCCATGTTGTCCCGCGGCTTTCGCGGAGACGTCCGTCTCTTGACTGACTTTCGCCTTCGACCCCGCGACTATGTCATCCTGACTGCCTTCTTCCTCACTGCTTGCGTTGCCGTTTGGATGGGGAGGTAAGAGAAGTGGCGTCCATCTTCGACCTGCAAGACGTTAGCTTCTCCTATGAAGCGATCCCGGCGATTCGTGAACTCACGCTCCACATCGAAGCAGGGAATCGAATTGCGTTGCTAGGCGCCAACGGCTCCGGCAAGTCTACTCTCTTGCGCATTTTGGACGCACTCTATTTTTCCGCGTCGGGATCGGTCAAATTCAAAGGCGATGCACTTACCCAAGAGCGCCTGCAAGAAGAGGAATTCTTTCTGAACTTCCGGCGAAGCGTTGCCCTCGTCTTTCAGAATCCCGATGTCCAACTCTTCAATCCCACGGTGTTCGACGAAGTCGCCTACGCCCCTTTGCAGTTGCAATGGAGCAGGGAAGAAGTGCTCCGGCGAGTGGAGGAAACGCTCCAGACAATGTCCATTTCGCACCTGAGGGACCGTTCTCCCTATCGTCTCTCAGGCGGCGAGAAAAAACGGGTCGCCCTGGCCTCCGTCCTCGTCCTCGATCCCGAAGTGCTTTTGCTCGATGAACCCACAGCGACCCTCGACCCGAAGAGCCAGAGCCATGTCATCGACCTCATCCAACATTGGAAAGGCACGGCCAGAACCGTGGTCACAGCGACTCATCAGTTGGAGATTGTCGAAGACATTGCCGATCGGGTTCTCGTGCTCGAAGCAGGTGCTGTCATAGCCGAAGGAACCCCGTCCGAGATTCTTTCCAACACCGATCTGCTTCTAAGGGCAAATCTCATTCACGCCCATCGCCACTCCCACGGTGGAGTCGAGCACTCCCATCCCCACCTTCACGGCCATTCGCGCCATGAACACGACCACTGAGGGCGCGGGCGCCGAGCTGGAAGACATTGCAGAAAACAATTCACCCTACTTCCGTTGAATCGATTCCAAATACTTGGTCACATTTTCCAGTCGCACGTTGCCCAAGTCCTGATCAAACTCGATCTCGTGAAAAATCGATCCCCACATCGGCATCTCCTTCGATCCGTGTGCCGACAGCAACTCATCTCCGCCAAACATAATGATGGTCCGCACATGAATGCCAGGAAACGCGCCACCATTTCGCAGCGAAAGCCGCGTCAAGTCGGGAACGTCTCTTTTCAGTGCCCTGGCGACCGGCCCCTTCCCGCGGCCATCGATCCCATGGCAAGAAGCGCAGTAATTTCGAAAGATGGTGGCTCCCTCCACCGGACGAATCGCCGGTTGCTGTTGGTTGCTGATTTGTGCGGAAACGGCCAATGAAACCAGCAAGACTAGAAGTAGCGTCGGCACACGTCGCTGCACGGTGGCCTCCGGCGAAGCGCTAGGTCAAAATGCGACTCGCTGAAACAATAGTCGCTGATCTGCCGTCCGTCGGTGACAGCAGTAACAGACCCATGTGATCTCGTCGCGCGGAATTGCGACCTGTCTATCTCACCGTTCCGACAATCAGGCTGCTGGGCCCGTGCAGGTCGATCTGACTTACCTCGCCGAACCCCGCGCTCTCCATCCACTCCATATATTCCGGCTCGCTATAACTGGCGCCAGAGTCGGTGCTGACAAGCATGTTCAATGAGAACAGCGCCGCGTGCTGCGGTCCGGTCTTCTCAGGATTAAGGACGAAATCTTGCACCACGAGGCGCCCGTTGGGCACGAGTGCCTGACGAGCCCGAGCAAAAATATCCCGGTTCTGTTCCGGCGAAAACATGTGGCAGATCGCATTCAGCATGATGATGTCGTATCCGGAGCCAAGATCGCCGTCGAGCATGTCCCCAGCGCGAAGGCTCACTTGCGCTGCGACGCCAGCTTGGCTGACATATTCGGTGGTAAGCGGCACCACCTCCGGTACGTCAAGAATCTCGCAGCGCACCTCGGGAGAAGCTTTTGCGAACGCGATGGAGTAGACGCCCGAGCCCCCGCCCAGATCAAGAACGCGGCGCACGCCATCCGTCCCCAGCGCCTTCACCACCAGCGGTGCGCGATCTTTCGCGTTGCGTTGCATGGCGGCAATGAAGTCGCGCGTCCACGTAGGAGTATCGTCGCAACTAATGGAGACGCGGGTGCCGCTCCGCACCGCGTCCGTCAGAGTGCTCCAGCGATGCCAGATGTTGGCGATGTGCAGCAGTCCATTGCGGTGATTGTCTCTGGAGCCTTGCACAAAGAAGCGCGCTGACTCCGGCGTGTTCTTATAAACCTCGCCGCTTTTCGAGAGCATTCCAAGCGAAACGAGGGCGTTGAGCACCATGCCAACCGCGCGGGCATTCGCGTGGATCTTCGTCCCAATCTGCTCGGCATTGCCGCCCTCGCCGACCGCAGTAAAGATGTCAAGTTCAAGCGCCGTAAGCAGGCAACGACTAGGCATGTAGCCGCGGATCATCTGGTCGAGCCGATCAGGCAGTACCCCGGCCTTGTCGCGCGCCGCCATCGCCGCGCGGTACTTTTCCCCATGCTCAATCGCCATGGCTTTCATCGCAGGAGCATCGTTCCATACCAAACGCTCGACGGGCTTGCCCTCGCCCAAATGCACGCCAACAATCTCGGATACATCCGCCGCCTTCACCCGCCGGTACCACACCCCAGCTGGATAGACGACCATCACCGGACCCTCATCGCAAAGCCCCATGCAACCGCAAGTAGTAAGTTGCACATCATTGCCCAGGCCGCGCGCCTGTATTTCGTGATCGAGCGCGCCGAGCACACCGAACGACCCGCTGGACGGGCAAGAGGGAACGCCTTCTGGTTTTTGCTGGGTGCACACAAAGAGGTGAAAGCGAAACGGTTCCATCGTAGTCTCCGGAAATAAATTGAGGTGAGAACTGGTCACATGGTCCTGGCAAGGCCGAAGCTTCCCAGCACGCTGTAAAACCCAGAACCCTTCACGGAAAGGGAAGGGCACGGGTTTACTCGTGCCGCTGAGGCAATAAAAATACGGGCTTTAGCCCCTGAGGCCCAGACAGCCGCACAAATCACTAATATCGTCTTCCCAATTACGGTTTTCCGTAACACGAGTCACACGCCAACGTGATGACCGGTTTAAGCGAACCGATCGCTCGGCGGGAGGAGTATATTAACTTCGCGAGGTCGCTCTGTCAGAGAGACTCGCGCCTGCGTCGGTGAATGCCGCCTCGATGAAAGCCGCCACTCTAACCTCTCCGCAAGATGTTCGCCATCGCCCGCTTCGGATCGCCGAGGTCGCAACGCCCGAACCAAAGCCCGGCCAAGTCCTTCTGCGTGTGCGTGCCTGTGGAGTGTGCCGCACCGACTTGCACATAGTCGAAGGCGAGTTGCCACCCCGCCGCCAGGGAATAATTCCCGGACATCAAATCGTCGGCGAAGTAGTAGCCGCAGCCACGAATGATCTTCCCATAGGCGCCCGCGTAGGCGTTTCCTGGATGGGAGGAACCGATGGCACCTGCCAATACTGTCGCCGAGGCCTCGAAAACCTCTGCGATGCACCCACTTTCACCGGTTACACCGTAGATGGCGGCTATGCCGAATATGCTGTCGTGCGCTCCGACTTTACGTTTCCTCTTCCCGATCAACTCAACGATCTGCACGCCGCGCCGTTGTTGTGCGCCGGCATTATTGGTTTCCGCAGCTTGCGTGTAGCGGGCGTCAAGCCTGGCGACCGTGTAGGCCTGTTCGGCTTCGGCGCCTCGGCGCACTTGGCCATTGCGGTCCTGCGAGCCTGGAATTGCGAGGTCTACGTCTCCACTCGAGGAGCGAGCCATCGCCAGTTAGCCGCTTCTCTCGGTGCAACTTGGGTAGGGAGCGAGACGGACAAACCACCCGCTGAGCTCGACTGTGCTGTAACTTTCGCCCCCAGCGGCGATGTTGTAATAGCAGCTCTAGCCAGCCTGCGAAAAGGAGGAGTGGTCGCCATCAACGCAATTCATTTAGACCGGATACCCCAGTTCGACTACGACACCTTATTGTGGGGCGAGCGCCAGCTCAGGAGTGTCGCAAACATGACCCGCGCCGACGCGCGAGACTTCCTGAAGGTCGCAACCGAGATTGGCCTCAGGCCAAGAGTAACTGCCTTCCCGCTAGACCAGGCAAACGAAGCTTTGATTGCGGTAAAAGAGGACTCCATCGACGGCGCCGCCGCCATTGTGATTTAAGACAAACACGGAAGAAATGGATCTGCGGCGATTTTGGGTGGCGCAGCGCTTCAAGCGCTGCGATAACGTCCTATTTTCAGTGTCGGCTTTAGCCGCTGAGGTTACACTTGCACCTCAAAGCTATTCTGCCGCAGCCCTAGCGCGGCTCGCCCACTCCTGGATTTCGACCGTTACTTCTCCATCAGGCAGTACGCGCCCACCAACTGGGCTTCATCCGGCTTATCTGGATCCCCTCTATACACCTCAACGTTTTTGCAATCGTACATCCCGTAGTTCTTGGGAAGTTCGACCATCAGGTAGTTGCCGCTCGCCAGGGTTTTGCAACTGCCCGCTCCCTGGTTGCATTGCAATTCCAGAGTCTCCACGCCTTTCTGCAGATGAACAATCACAACTCCCGTTACTACCTCCGAGTTTTTCACCTTGACCGGCGTTTTGTCCTGCGCCAACGCTCGCGCGCAAACTAGGATCACAAAAACCGCCGTCAATAAGGTAAATAGAGAAATGGTCCTTTTCATAACTGCCTCCCGCATTACGAAGGCTCTTACAGCCCACTTATATTGTCTGACCTGGGGCAGTCGTCTGTCTGTGATCTTACGACCATGGAGATGTGATCTCTGATTGCATCAAGGTCAGGCTCGGCTGTGGACAGTTCGTATCAGGGTATGCCTTTAGGCATACCGTAAGTGCGGCATGATGAATGCGCCTTTAGGCGTCGGAGTTTCACCACAGGCGCTAGCGGTATTGTTCCAAAACAACAACGGCCCGGCTCAAAGCCGCCGCCAGCGCCGCAATCTGCTGTTCGGTGCGCTGCCGGTCGCCCCGCTCAATCGCCTCGTTCACCCCAGGAATCACCACGGCCGCGTATCCCGTGTACTGTCCCGGCGCAAAAACAGCATGGCGAAACCACGGACGGTTCGGTAGCCCCTCCGGAATCAGCAGCGCCCTCTCTGCCTCCCGAAGTTTCGCATTGAGTCGTTCCGGCGTTCCCGTCACCTTGCGCTGCTTCTGCAGCATTTTCGAGCCCGCCTCCTGCAAACGACGCGCGCCTTCGAAAGCCGCAGAAAAATCCGGTCCCTTGTCTCCAAAGCGTTCCTTGCTCCTGTTCTTCGCCGCGTCAAGGTAAACCAGAATCTCCTTCCCGTAGTTCTCGTAATCGTAGGGAAGCACGTCGGCGTTCGCCATGCGCACCACTTCCAACCCGTAAATGCGCGCCATCTCCTGCTCGTAGAGGAAGTCGGGGTCGCCGAATTTCTTGAACCACGTGAAATCATCGAACGTCGAGTGATACACGCCATAATCGCCGCTAGAACTGATGTCGGTCGAAGGCACCCCCAGATGCTGCAGAAACACCGTGTAGTCCGAACCACTGCCCAGATCGCCCACCGGCACATCATTCTGCGCCGCGTTCGGGTGATAGCTGGTTTCCTGAGAGCGGTTACCCTCCGCGTTCGGCGCGCTCGACTTTTTCCAAGCATCGTACACGGTTCCGCCCTGCGGAGAAGGCACCGTCTTCGCGATCTCGCGGATGAATTCTTTCAAACTCGGAACCCCCGACGCCCCGAACTTCTTACCCGACACCGCCACGTCCATGTTGAAATAGGCGGCCGCGTTCCCGAGTTCCTGCGCATGATCTTCCCCCCACTCCGTCGAACCGATCAGGCCTTCCTCTTCCGCGTCCCAGCTTCCAATCACAATCGTGCGCTTCGGCTTCCATCCCGATTTCATCAGATCGCCTAGCCCGTGCACAGCTTCCAGCATAGCCGCCGTGCCGCTGTTCGGATCCACCGCTCCATATACCCAGGCATCGCGATGATTGCCCGCCACAACCCACTCGTCGGGCGAAGACGCTCCACGAATTTTGCCAATTACATCCCAAATGGTGCGGAACTGGTAGTCCTGCTTGAGGTGCATTTTCACTTTCGCGGGACCCGGTCCAACGTGATAAGTAAACGGCAGCGCCCCCTGCCACTCGCGCGGCGAATCCTGCCCACCAAGGTGCTCAAGAATCGGCGAGGCATCGGCATAAGACAGCGGAGTCACGGGAATCTTAGGCAGTTGCTCCGATTCCGCGGGAGACACACGCTTAGAATCCGGCAGAGTGGGAGTGGAAGCCACTCCCGGCGTGGTCGGGTCGCCGGGAAACTGAAACATGAATCCAACCGACCCGCGCTGCACTCCGCTAGACGGACGCCACGGCCCTTTCGGATAGGCATCGCCGCGGTAATAGCCATCGTCTTTCGGATCGGAATAAATAATCACTCCCGCCGCCCCGCGTTCTTGCGCCACAAATACTTTCACACCACGAAAATTCTCGCCATAGCGAACAATCACGATTTTTCCGCGCACATCCACGTTCATCTGCTTCAACTTGTCAAAGTCCGCCGGCGACCCGTAGTTCGCATAGACAACGTCGGCTTCAGCGTCGCCCGAAGGCGCCATGCCGTTGTAAGGAGTTACCACCCGCGGATCGTCCTGACCCGGATCGTCGTCCACATGCTCGCGCCGCGGCCCGTGCATTTCCACTCCCGCCGGCGCGGTCATGTCCACCCGAATCTCCTCCGGATAGTTGAGCCACACTTTGTATTCGACAATTTCGGTGTCCAGTCCGGCCTCGCGAAACTTCTTCGCCACGTACTCGGCCGTCGCCTTGTCCTCGGGAGACCCCGCGATGTGCGGCGCCTGCGTCAGAATCCGCAAATGCTCTTCGGCCAGCTTCGGATCGGGCACCACTATGAACTTCCTTTCCAGTTCCCGTTCGCTGCCAACATCGTGGAACCCGCTGATCGACCAGTTGTCCGGTAGCCCCTTCTCTTTGCCGGTCTCGTCAAACGCCTGCAGGTTCGCTCCGATCAGCACGAACAACAGAACCGCGCCCGAAAAAACTCTCATGAAGCTCCTCGTAGAAATCACAGACTCCATCAACAGCAATACCCCGGCACAAAGCGGCCAGCACAAAGTGAAGATTGTACCGCGCCGCGCGACCCTCCGTCGGGACGCGTTACACTTACAATACAGAGTGATGCCCAAGTCGCCAACAGCTCGCTTTTCTGATCGGGTGGAGAATTACGTCCGCTATCGCCCCGGATATCCCCTCGAGGTTCTCGACCTTCTCCGCGCCGAATGCGGATTGCACCAGAGTCACGTCGTCGCCGACATCGCTTCCGGCACGGGCGTCTTTACCCGCCTTCTCTTGGGAAACGGCAATTCCGTCTTTGCCGTCGAGCCCAACCTCGAAATGCGCGAAATGGGTGTGCAACAGCTCGAATCCTATCCCAGGCTGGTGTCCGTTGCCGGAACTGCCGAGGACACAACGCTGCGCTCCGCTTCAGTCGATTTCGTTACCGCCGCCCAGGCCGCGCACTGGTTCGACCTGCCACGAGCCCGAGCCGAATTCGTCCGCATCCTCAAGCCAAATGGTTGGTGCGTCCTGATCTGGAATGAGCGCCGCACCGCCAACACTCCCTTTCTACGCGACTACGAGCAACTCCTGCTGACCTACGGTACCGATTACAAGGAAGTCCGCCACGAGCGTACGACCGCTATCATCCACGATTTTTTTGCCCCGGCGCGATGCGAAGACCGAGTCTTCAATCTGAGCCAGCAGTTTGACTACGAAGGTACCGCCGGACGTCTGCTGTCTTCATCCTACGCGCCGCTAGAAGGTCATCCCAACTACGAACCCATGATGCAGGAACTCCAAAGGATCTTTCGCGCCCACGCCACGAATAACCAGGTCGAATTCGAATACAACACAAGAGTGTATTACGGAAAGTTGGGCGATCCTCAGTGAGGAATTTGGTAATTTTGTAATTTTGTAATTTCGTAATTTGAAACCCAGCATCGTTCAAATTACGAAATTACAAAATTACAAAATTACCAAATCTTCTATGCCGAAATCTTTCCACATGTCCCCCGAGGAGTTCCGCCGCCAGGGCCACGCCGTCGTGGACTGGATCGCCGACTACCATTCCCGTATCGAAACCTTTCCCGTCCTGTCGCGCGCGCAGCCGGGAGAGACTCGCTCCAAGCTGCCGCCCAACGCACCTGAGCAGGGCGAGGCCTTCGACCAGATACTAGGCGACCTCGAGCGCATCATTCTTCCCGGAATCACGCACTGGCAGTCGCCCAACTTCTACGCCTACTTCCCGGCGAACGCCTCCGGCCCCGCGATTCTAGGTGATCTGGTTTCCTCCGGACTTGGCGTCCAAGGCATGCTTTGGTCGACCAGCCCCGCCTGCACCGAACTCGAAACGCAGGTATTAGATTGGCTGGTTCCCATGCTCGGCCTGCCCGAGAAATTCCTTTCCACCAGCAGCGCCGGAGGCGGAGTAATTCAAGACACCGCGTCCAGCGCCTCGCTCTGCGCTCTGCTAGCCGCGCGCGAGCGCACCACAAAATTTGCCAGCAATCGCAAAGGCTGCGATGGACGCCTCATCGCCTACTGCTCCACGCAAACCCATTCCTCCATAGAAAAAGCGATGAAGATCGCCGGCATGGGCTCCGACAACCTGCGCCACATCGAAGTCGACAAGAACTTCGCCATGCGCCCGGAGGCGCTGGCAGACCAAGTAACGAAAGATCTCCAAGCCGGCCTGATCCCCAGCTTCGTCTGCGCGACAATAGGAACGACATCGTCCAACGCCATCGATCCCGTTCGCGAAATTGCCCGCATTTGCCGCGACCACCATCTCTGGTTGCACGTGGATTCCGCCATGAGCGGCACCGCCGCCCTGTGCCCCGAATTCCGCTTCATCCACGATGGCGTAGAGTTCGCCGACAGCTACACCTTCAACCCCCACAAATGGATGTTCACCAATTTCGATTGCAACGTCTTCTACGTAGCCGACCGCAAGCACCTCATCGAAACGCTCTCCATCCTGCCCGAGTACCTGCGCAACCAGGCCACGGAATCCGGCGCCGTAATCGACTATCGCGACTGGCACATCCAGCTAGGCCGCCGTTTTCGGTCGCTCAAGCTGTGGTTCGTGATTCGCCATTACGGAATCGAAGGCCTGCAACATCACATTCGCGAGCACGTGCGCCTCGCTCAGCAATTCGTCGCCTGGGTGCGCAACGATGAGCGCTTCGAGCTAGCCGCGCCCGCGCATCTCAACCTCGTCTGCTTCCGCCTCCGAGCCGGAGATGAGGCCAATCAGCAACTCATGGACCACCTGAACGCCAGCGGCGATCTCTACCTGACGCACACCAAGCTAGATGGCAGACTCACGCTCCGATTCTGCGTAGGCCAAACCAACACGCAAACGCGCCACGTAGAGCAAGCCTGGCAGCGAATCCAGCATGAGACGAGCAAGCTAGAGAATTCCTGCTAAGGTTTTGTTCATGTAGGGACGGACGCATTCGTCCGTCCCAGCCGAGCGCAGCTCGGCAACTGCCGCCGCTCACCGCAGTGCTAGCGTCGCGATAAGGTAGGTTATGCCAAGGGAAATTTCAGCAGGTGGCGTAGTGCTAAGGCAGATGTCAGGAGTCTGGCAAGTAGCCCTGATCGAACCACAGAAAAGTGAACCCAAAAAGAATGGCCCGCAGAAAGAAGAGAAGAAGCCGTCAAAGACGCCGCGCAAGCGCACGCGAGCCGTGCTAGCCCTCCCTAAGGGCCTGGTTGATCCCGGCGAAAAACCGCAAGCAGCAGCCATCCGCGAAGTGCGCGAAGAGACCGGCATCATTGCCGAACCGGTCACCAAGCTCGCGGACAACAAGTATGTCTACGTTCGCACCTGGGGCGACGGCGAACGAGTTTTCAAAATCGTAAGTTTCTATCTGATGCGCTATGTCTCGGGAGAAATCGACAACCTAGCCTCCGACATGCGAATCGAAGTCAAGCAAGCGCGGTGGGTTCCGTTAGCCGAAGCAGCCAAACAACTAGCCTACAGCAACGAGCGCAAAGTGCTGCGCCAAGCCCAGGATTATGTGGAAAAACAGGGCACGCTTTAAGATTCGTCGTCCAGAATGCTCACGTAGGGACGGACGCCCTCGTCCGTCCAGGCGAGGAAAGCTCGCCTGGTTTTTTTCGCTCCATCCCAGCGGGGTCAGCCAGGTAACGGGATTTCACCCGATAGGATAGAGGCAGGCTGCTGTCACGCGCGCACTACCCGATCGATGTCCCGCTTCTCCGCCGCCGTCAACCGTCGCGTCGATCCCTTCGTCAAGTCGCCCAATTCAATCGGCCCAATCGAAACCCGCACCAGCCGCAAAACCCGAACCTCCAGCGCCTCCAGTAGACGCCGAATCTGCCGGTTCTTGCCTTCGTCGAGAGTAATCTCAATCCAGCTATTCTTATCCCCGTGTCGCAAAAGCCGTGCCCCCTTGGCCCGCAGATGTTCGGCCGAGCCTTCCCTAACCGCGCACCCGCGAGTGAGTCTCGCCAAAAGATCGGCATCCGCCACACAGTCCACCTGCACGTGATATTTTTTATCGAGATGACTCGCCGGCGAGGCAATCCGAGCCGCCCACTCCGAATCATTAGTCAACAGCAGCAGCCCTTCGCTAGCCTTATCCAACCGTCCCACCGGACCAACCCACGGCAGCCCCGTCTCCAGCAGATCGTAAACCGTGTCGCGCCCTTTCTCATCGGACGCAGTAGTCACCATGCCCCGCGGTTTATTCATGACAAGATAGGTTGCCGGTGCTCGGTCGAGCGGCAAACCGTCGACTTCAATCCGGTCGTCAATCCGCCCCCCGGAAATTCGCACCGGGCTTTCCGGATCGCGGACGATGCGTCCATTCAGAGCAACACGCCCGGCGCGAATCAAGATAGAAGCCTGCGACCGCGAGCAATAGCCCATTTTGGAGAGCGCTCGCGCCAAGCCAGTTCGTTTCTGTGTTGTCACATTGCTTCGCGAATTGTAAAGGCGAGAAATGTAAAAGGAAGAATTACAAAACTAAAGACTGGAGCGGCGAGACACCGCCGCTCCAGCGTGTTCGAAAACAGAGTGCTCCAAGATCAATCGGCCGCGACTTCCCGCGCCTCCGGCTCCATCTGCGCACGAAGCTGATTCTCGTATGCGGCGAGTTCCGCCTCGATCTCCTCGACCGCCTTGCGCTTCCGGATGACTTCCTCCCGATATCGCCGCAGGAAATAATCGATGGTCTCAACCCGAATCCTGATCGACCCCGTGGGCTTGTTTTCGTCGAGATCCTTGAAGCAGAAATAAGGTGTGCCCGACTGCTCGATGATCCCTTCGATCACGCCATAAATCGGCGCGTCGTGCCCGCACTTGAAACTCGATATCTCCAGCGCCACCAGATTCGGATGCCGCGCCGTAAACTTCGCCGCCCACACCTTATGGTTCGTGCTGCAAGAGTAAGAGTTCTTCCACGCATCGCTGATATCCAGTGGATGGCTGATCACGCCGTCGCGAACCTCATCGCCAAACAAGCGTTCAAGCAAGTCCTCGTCCAGCGGCAAAGTATTCTGTGAAAAAATCGGATAGCCCAACTTCTGGAACTCCTCCAGAATCTCATGATTCAACCCCGGATCGTGGTGGTAAGGACGCCCCAGCATCACAATGCCGATGCGGTCCTCGCGTTCCAACTGATCCATCACCTCGCGAGCGCGCCGCCGGATGCTCGTTTCATAATCTGCCAGCGCCTTGTAACCCACTTCAACCGCGCGGTCGTTTTCCTCCTGCGACAGTCCAAGAATCGGCTGCCAGGCCTGTAGCATCTGGTGCGCAAACAATTTGCGATCGGCAAAATTCAAAACTGGATCGACATACTTCACGTTGTGTTCGGCGAACACGTCATTCTCTTTCGTGAACGCAGCCTTCACAGTTTCCGGCGTAGCGGTAACCGTAGGACAAGCGTTCGCCGCCACAATCTTCACCAGCGGTGAAGTCAGCACGTCGTACATCGGGAAGAAAATCACGTTCAGCGGCTTCTTCCGATGCTTCTCCTGAATCAGGTTGTACACGTGCGAAATTCCGATCTTAGCCGGGAAGCAGGGATCGATAGCCCCGCGGCTAGCGCCCGCCCGGTAAAGGTCGGAACTCGTGTAATCGGAGTAAATGATGTTCTCCGGCTGCACTCCCAAACTCTCCAGGTATCCGTTGAACAGCGGCGCATAGCTGTAAATATTCAGTACGCGCGGAATGCCCACGCGCAGCTTTTTGCGATTCTCCATCAGCGGAATCCGCTCTTTAGCCGCCTTGTTCCAGAATTTCGCTGTCGGAATCGGATCGGCCACGCTCTTAGCGTTCACCGGCCGGAAAACTTCGTGGGCCGCGAAATCCACAAAGTTAGGATATTTATCCTTGATCTCGTCGATGCCGGCCTTAATGTCCTTCATGTCGTTGACATCTTCCACCAGGCCCTTTTCGCATGTGGCAATAATCAACCGCTGCTCCCCATGCATCAACGGAACCTTCGTGACCTTCTGCACCGGAATGATGCTCATCTCATCTTTTGGAGCGGTTCTGATGTCGATGAAAGTCCGCAGGCAATTGTTCTTGCAGAAATTGCAGCGCGTAGCTTCGTTGCGCGTGGTGCGGTACTGAATCTTGCGCACCGCATCCAGTCCCACAAACGATGTTTGCAGTCCCTTGCGCCACAACCGAAGCGATTCAACCGCTGCCCCAATCGCGCCCGACTCACCGCAGAACTCGTGCACGATGATCTCGGGCTTCTTGCCCGCCGCGCGGAAGCTGTTGTTGATGAAATCAACCTCCGCCTTAACCACCGCCATGTTGTTCTGTGTTCCACCTTGCAGCACAAACCGCGTCCCCAGCGCCGCCAGATTCGGAATGCTCGCCACGTAGAGGAACACATTCTTAGGCAGCACAGCGGCCAACCCGGCCAGAATCTCCTCAGCCCTCCACCCTTGCCGCTGGAAATTCACGATGTCCGATTGCATGAACACCGCGCACCCATAGCCAAACACCGGCATGGACTGCGCCGAAAACGCAAGGTCCGCGTATTGCTCCACGCCCAAGCCAAAGCCTTCCGCCGTCGACTGCAAGAAATATCCATTGCCGGCCGAGCACTGCGTATTCAGCTTGAAATCTTTGACGCGCCCGTTATGCAGAATGATGATCTTGATATCCTGCCCGCCCACGTCGACAATCACATGCGGATCTTCATAAAACTTGAGCGCCGACTCGGTGTGCGCCACGGTCTCAACCAAAGCCACGTCCGCGTGCAAGACGTCTTTCAAAATGTCCTTGGCGTACCCGGTAGTCGCGACTCCCAACACTTCCAACTTGGCGTTCTGCGCTTCCACCTGTCCGCGCAAGTTCTCGAACATCTCGATTGTGTCCTGGATCGGGTTCCCATTCGAAAGCTGATAAGCCTTGCAAAGAATCTGGCCGCGGTCATCAAGCAGAACGGCTTTGGTCGAAGTCGATCCGCCGTCGATCCCGATAAATCCACCAACCGTCTGCCCTTTTTGAAAAGTCGCCGGCGTAAACTTCTTCCGGCGGTACGCGTCCTTGAAAGTATCCAGTTCGCCGTCCTTAGTAACCAGCCCCTTCGCGCCCGACTTCGCTTTCTCCTCTTGCCGCCCAAAATCGATGTAGTACTTCAGTTGGTCGCAGCCGTGGTAGCAACCGACGCAATCCTCTTCGCTCTTGCCAAATTCAATCGCGCCCAGAGCCGCGAAGTACTGCGCATTATTCGGAACCTTGATCAGATCTTCCGGCTTAGCTCCCTCAGGAATCGCAACCTTCCGCTCCTGCCACATCCGAGGAATGTTGGCCTGCCAAGCCTCCCTCATTCCCTTAATAAAGCTATTCGGCCCGCCTAACAGCAAAACGTGTGGCCGCAAAGTGTGCCCGCGCGTCAGCACGCTCAGGTTCTGCAGCACGATCGCCTCAAACAGCGAAGCCATCAGCTCATCTGCCGGCGTTCCAACTTTTTGCAGACCGTTGATGTCGGTCTCGGCAAACACTCCGCACTTGCCGGCAACTTTGTGCAGTTTGATCCCGAAGTAGCCTTGCATCGCCAGCTCCTCCACCGGAATCTTCAGCTTCGCGTTGATCTTGTCGATGACCGCGCCCGTCCCGCCCGCGCACTTGTCGTTCATCGACGGAATTTTCTTCTTCCGCCCCGTCTCATCGTCATCCTTAAATACGATGATCTTGGCGTCCTGTCCTCCCAGCTCAATCACCGAATACACTTCGGGATGCAGCTTCTCGACCGCCAGTGACACGGCCGTAACTTCCTGTACAAACTTCGCGCCAATCTGATCCGCAATCCCACTCCCGCCCGAGCCGGTCATGAACATCCGCGTGTTGCGCCGGTCGATGCCCACTTCCTCTTCCATCCGCCGCAGGAATTCCAGCGTCTTCTCCGGTTGCTTGGTCTCGTGCCGCTGGTAGTCCTGCCAGAGAATCTTGTCGGTAGCCGCTTCAACCGCCATAGCCTTAACGGTGGTTGAGCCCACGTCGAGCCCCACCAGAAATTTCGTATGGTGATCGTGCGGTTTTTGATAAGGAGCCGCTGCTATCTGCAGCAGCACGGGCGGTTGTTGCGAGTGTCCCGTCGAATGGTCGTGCATTTTACTTTCTCCGATCAGGTGCAAGCGAACAAAGGAACAATGAAAATAACGGCCGGCGGCACGCATTGAGCACCGCCAGCCCAGATCGGTTAAGCAGCCTTCGGAAGCGCAATCCCCGGCACGCGACTCCGGCGCCGCAGCAAGGTTCCCTTATTGATGCGATCGTTCACATGCAGGACGAACTGCGCCGCCGTGCCCGCAATCCCTTCGCGATGCGGTACGTGATAAAACGGCCGCTTCAGCTCGGGATGCTCAGCGATGTATTCACGAATTTCATCAAGGTTCTTGCCCGTGGACTTCAAGCACTGCTCGAATTCCGTCTTGGCCTTCACCTTGGCCTCGCCCAGCGCCATCTGCACCCGGCTGTGCGCGTTGACTTCGCCCTCGCCCGAGGTCTCAATCGGCAGGAAGATCATGTCCTTGAACTTGTTGATGACCGCCGATTGCACTCCGTCCGATTGCGACGACGGCATGCACCCAAACGGCTTCAGCGCCAGCACCATGTGGCAGAGATGATGCACTGTGTAGTATACGTTCTTCCCCACCTCAAGATGTCCTTCGCCACCGCGCGCAAACTGGTTATAGAACGGATTCGCCATCTCGGCTAACTCTGGCTGCGGCACCAGGTGGTGCGTAATCCCGCCCAGATTCTTGATTGTCCGGTGATAAAGATAGTTCCACATCTTCTCTCCGGCGCCAATCCCCATCAGCTTCTTGCGCAATCCAAAATCATTCGCCAGATGCTTCTTCACTTCCCACCACTCCGGGTTCCGATGCGGACGATTCACCGGCCACTTCGCCTTAGCGTGCGCCTTAGCCTGATACATAAGGTAAGCAACCCAGGTAGCAATCGGCTCAACTAGCACCTGCGCCCCCTCCCGCTCGAGAAAGTCAAACATGTGGAAGTTGCCGTCGCCCTCTGTAATCTGCGCCCAGAACTCGCCCGTGATCTTGACCACCGGCTTCACCTTCGTTCGATCCACCGCAATGCTGTCCATTTTCGCGCGCGCGGCGGCCAGCGCACCCAGATAATCTTTCCCCCAAAGATGCTCATGCATCTTGCCGAACACGTTAAACGTGTTGCGCAGAATCTTGTTGCTCTTGAATTTCGGCTTCGCCCACTCCGGAGCCCGCTCTTCGATCTCAAACGAATCCCGGTTCCTGAGGTCATCGCAGAGCCCATCCACCGTCTCGCGAAACACGCGTTCGGTTTCACCCTTGTTCACTTCAAACGGACGAATCTGGTAAATCAAATCGTTGAACACGTCGCCCATGTGCATGGCGTTCAACATGCCAAATCCGAAGTCGATCGTAAATTTCAATCCCGGCTCGCCCGAAGCCGCCTTGATCCCGTCGCTGTCCTTAAATAGCAACACGCGGAACCCGTCGAACCCCGCATTCTTCAAAGCGAAGCGATACTCCGCCTCATACATGCCAAAGCGGCAAGGCCCGCACGACCCGGCCGTAAAGAAAACGTAGTTGTCCAGAATGTCCTTGCGCGAAACGCCTTCCTTCTCCAGAAATTGCAGGTACTGCACCAGATTCCCCACCGTAAAATATGTCGGATTGCACTGCCCGTTGTTGCCGAACTCCTTGCCAGTCTGAAACGCCGGCACATCCGGCACAGGCAACTTCTCGCAGCGATACCCACAGCCCTGAAACACCGCGCGAATCAAATCCTCGTGTTTCCAGGTGAACCCCCCAAAAAGAATCGTGACTCTGCCGCGCTCCTCGGCCGTAAACGCGCGCTCTACCGGTCGGTGGAAATGTGTGGGCCGGTCAAGACCGGCAATCTTGCGCAAGCGCATGCGCTCTGCTTCCAGACGTTGTTGGAGTTCCACGTCGTTTTCAATCTGGACAAACTTCGTTGCCATACACGTCTCCTTACTCGCACCTTGCGGTGCAATAACACTGAGATGCAATTCCGCAATAGCGGTTGCTGAAAAAGCAGTTGCTTGACCCTGGGACTTTCTGAATTTATGCCACAAAAAGCTGTGCTACAGCAAGTGGAGATTTCCCCCAATTTATCCATGCAAGAGATTCAAAAATTGCGTGCTTCTGTACAAGTCCTATCCCTTCCAGCCGCAATGCGTAACCGCTAATCATAGACGTATTTCCTAAACAATTTTTGGGTAAGTTAAAGGCAGGCTGTAACTTCACTACAACAGCGAGGGTTTTAGCGTCTGGAAAGGTGGACGAAACGATTCAAGTCCCAGAGGGACGTTCGAGAGTAGCCCGGCGCTTCAGCGCCGGGAAAGCGAGCGCCCAATCATTGAAGTCCCAGGGGGACGTTCGAGAATAGCCCGGTGCTTCAGCGCCGGGAAAAGCCAGCTCCCAATCGTTCAAGTTCCGGAGGGACGGCTGAAATTGTGTCCCCGCTTTGACGCCTGCCATGTGCCTTTTGCGTTCGCGTCTATTTGGCCGCTGCCATCGCCTCTTTTTCCATATACCGCCCGACCAGCGCCGCGCAGCTCTCGATGAATTTCCGCTCCGGTGGAGTGAACGTATCTGCAAAGTAGCTCTCAATGCAGATCTCCGCCACCACCCGCTTCTTCACAAAGATGGGCACTACCATATTCGACTTCACCAGATCCGACCCAATGTAGCGAGGATCAGCCGCCACATTGTTGATCGCCACAGTTTTCCCGGAAGTGGCCGCCGCTCCGCACAATCCTTTGTCCAGCGGGATCCGCGGCGTGGGGTTAAAGCTGCCGGCGCAAGGTCCCACCACCAGCGCGTCGAAAGCCGGGGCCTCCATCAGATAAAAGCCGACCCAGTTGTAGCGCGTTGTCTCTTCATGCAGGCGTTGGGAAATCCGCTGCATAAGAGACTTCGTCCCATCCGCCGAGCGGCTATAAGCCTCGAACTCTCCCAGCAGTTCTTCATACTGTGACATGGGAACCGGAATCTCCTATGGCAAGTTTAGGTCGCAAGGATAAACCGGCAAGTTACGACAGTTTTTGAAGATTCAAACGTCCGCCGGGTGCGCCACTTCTCGCGCTTTTCGAGAAGTGGCCTCGCCGCATGGGATTTCAGGCTTCTTACTTGATCGAAACCAGTTTCTCCACTAGCCCCGAGTAGTCTTTCTTCTCCAGCCCATGCACCTGCTTGTTGTATTCGTCCACCTTGCTGGAGTAGTTCATCGAGCAGAACTTCGGCCCGCACATGGAGCAGAACGCTGCTGTCTTGTATCCGTCTTCCGGCAGCGTTTCGTCGTGCATGGAGCGCGCCGTCTCGGGATCGAGGGAAAGCTCGAACTGTTTTTCCCAGTCGAATTTGTAACGGGCGTAGCTGAGCGCGTCATCGCGGTCGCGCGCGCCCGGACGCTCGCGTGCCAGGTCAGCAGCGTGCGCAGCGATCTTGTAAGCGATGATTCCATCCTTAACATCTTTTTCGTTGGGCAGCCCGAGATGTTCTTTCGGAGTGACGTAGCAGAGCATTGACGCGCCATACCACCCGATCATCGCCGCTCCAATCGCCGATGTGATGTGGTCGTAGCCCGGAGCGATGTCGGTAACCAGCGGTCCCAGCGTATAGAACGGAGCCTCGTCGCACCACTCGTTTTCTTTCTCCACCTGCTCCTTGATCTTGTGAATCGGAATGTGTCCCGGTCCTTCGATCATGACCTGCACGTCGTGCTTCCACGCGATACGCGTCAGTTCGCCCAAAGTCTTAAGTTCGGCAAACTGCGCTTCATCGCTAGCATCTGCCAGGCAGCCAGGCCGCAAGCCGTCGCCCAGCGAAAAACTCACGTCGTACTTTGCGAAAATCTTGCAGATGTCCTCGAAGCATTCGTAGAGGAAATTCTGCTTGTGGTGATGCGTCATCCACTGCGCAAGAATCGCGCCGCCGCGGCTCACTATACCGGTGATGCGCTTCGAAACCATGGGCACATATTGAATGAGCACGCCCGCGTGAATGGTCATATAATCCACGCCCTGCTGCGCCTGTTCCTCGATCACCTCGAGCATCACGCTCGCCGTAAGGTCTTCAACGCGCTTGACGCGCGAAATCGCTTCGTAAATCGGCACTGTCCCAATCGGCACCGGCGAATGCCGGATGATGGCCTCGCGAATGGTATGAATGTCGCCGCCGGTGGAAAGGTCCATCACCGTGTCGGCGCCGTAGTGCACGGCGGTGTGCAGTTTCTTGAGTTCTTCGTCAACGTTCGACGTGACCGCCGAATTCCCGATGTTGGCGTTGATCTTGCACAGCGACGCGACGCCGATCGCCATCGGCTCCAGTTCGGGATGGTTGATGTTCGCGGGGATGATCATGCGGCCGCGAGCGACTTCGTCGCGCACCAGTTCCGCCGCAATCTTTTCGCGGTGAGCGACGTATTGCATCTCGTCGGTGATCGCTCCGTGGCGCGCGTAGTGCATCTGCGAGAAGTTGCCGTCCGTGTTTTCGGCCTTCCGCTTCGCCAGCCATTCTGCTCTCGGCTTTAAGACCTCATTCAACCCGTTCCCGTTTCCGCCGTTGGTCGAATTGCCATTGTCTGCGGACATTTGCGTCGTACCATCCTTCGCGAAATCTCAGTTGTCGAAATTATACCCCGCATTCGGCACGCGGCGATTTTATCGGCAAGTCCTATGGAAAATTGCGTCACCATGGGAAAATGAATCTTGGCAGCGGGGAAGGGAATCACTATATTGTCGTTATAACGACAATTGCCGCTGCGCCGCAAGAAAACAGCGCCGCCAGGAGAAAAAATCGTGAACAGACTGACGAGTACGAGTAATGACGTAGCGTTGACGACCTTGCGCCTGGTTCTCGGAGTGGTGTTCCTGGCGCATGGTTCGCAGAAATTGCTGGGATGGTTTGGAGGTTACGGATTTCACGGCACCATGGGTTTCTTCGAGCACCTCGGAATGCCCGCGCCGGTTGCGTTTCTGGTGATCTGCACGGAATTTTTCGGCGGCCTCGGATTGATCGTCGGGTTACTGACCAGGATCGCAGCGCTCGGCATCGGGGTCGAGATGATCGGCGCGATCTTCATGGTTCACCTGCCGAACGGTTTCTTCATGAACTGGTATGGCACGCAGAAGGGCGAGGGATTCGAATATCACCTGCTGGCGATTGCCGTCGCTGCGGCGCTGTTGCTGCGTGGGGCGGGCGCGTTCTCTCTGGACCGGGCGCTGTCAAAATGAACGACGCATCTGCGCGTTGGGCGCTGGCGAAGTTGCGCTCAGGTCGGCGGCGAATGCGTCGCCGATATATTAAGCGATATGTGAGCCCCAATCCTAATTCCGCAGCGTCTTACCCGTCTTCAGCGTGAATTGAATTCTCTCCTGCGTCTTCTTCTCGCCGCACAGCGACTTGAACGCCTCGCGCTCCAGGTCAAGCAGGTACTGTTCGCTGACCGGAGTGCCCGGCGTGATATTCCCGCCGCAGAGCACTTCCGCGATTTTTGTGCCCAGCTTCAACTCGTGATCGCTGATGAACTCGCCCTGCCGCATCAGGTAAACGCCCATTTTGAGCGCGGCGAGAATGTTCTCGCCCGGAGCGGGAATGTTGGTGCGCATCACTGGAGGCTCATAGCCAGCGCGCACCAGTTCCAGCGCCCGCGCCTTGGCGTCGGTGAGTACGCGCTCGCGGTTCATGGTGATGCGGTCGGAACTCGACAGGAACCCGAGTCCGCGGGCTTCCTCTGCCGATGTGGCAACTTTCCCGGTAGCGATGGCCTCGAAAATTTTCTTCATTGCCTCCATCACTTCCACCGACTCTCCTCGGCCATCGGGACGAATCGACGCGGCGCTGTCCACCGCGCGCAGCAGCATTTCCTTGCAACCCCCTCCTCCAGGAAGCAAGCCGACTCCGACCTCGACCAATCCCATGTAGAGCTCGGCGTGTGGTTGTCGGGCGGCCGCATGCAGCGAAATTTCGCACCCGCCGCCGAGAGTCAATCCGAAAGGCGCACTCACCACCGGCTTCGGTGAAAATTTGATGGCCTGTGTCATGCCCTGAAACTGGCGAATCGCCATGTCCACGTCGTCCCACTCTTCCTCCTGAATCGACATGAGCAACAGCATCAGGTTCGCGCCAACAGAAAAATTCGTCGCATCGTTGGTGATGACGAAGGCGTCAAACGCATCCCCGGGTCCGCCCGGCTTCAGCGTCTGCAGGATCAGCGAAATAATGTCGGCGCCGAGTGCATTCATCTTGGAGTGGAACTGGATGCACCCCACGCCATCACCCAAGTCAACCAGCGACGCGCCTGAATTCTTCTTGACGATATAGTTGGACTTCTTCGCAACTTCCACCGACCAGACGCCCGCCGGTATTTCAACCGGCTTGAATATCCCATGGTCGAGGTCGAAGTAAGCTCGGCCGGATGCGGTCTTCGGATCGTCCTCGTACCAGGACTTCGCGTCTGAGGCGAGCAGCTTTTCCACATTGGCCGCGAGCGGACGCCCCTCCTTCTTCATGCGAGCAACGGTGGCCTCCACCCCAGCCGCGTCCCAGAGTTCAAACGGCCCTAATTCCCAGGCGAAACCGAGCCGCATCGCCTGATCGATCTCAACCACCGAGTCGGAGATTTCCGGAATGCGGTTGGCGGCATAGGTCCATAAATCAGCAAGTGCCGTCCAAAGAAAAGCGCTGGCCTTGTCGCCTTTCTGCGGCGCGCCGCCGTCCAAGCCAAGCAGCATTCGAATTCGCGCTCGCGTGTCGTCGACGTTTTTCGCCATCTCGAGCGCCGCGAATTTCGCTTTCTGCCGCGGATGGTATTCCAACGTCTTCCAGTCGAGCGCCATGCGCTCGTCTTCTTTGTGTTTACCGTCCGCGTCTTTGCTGTGGCTCTTAACCTTCTTGTAGAAACCGCCCTTGGTCTTGTCGCCCAGCCACTTGCGTTCCACCATCTGGCGAAAGAAAGCGGGAATCTGCAATTCACTGCGTTCGTCGTGCACGTTTGCGGTCATGTTCTCGACCACGTGCCCGAGAACGTCGAGCCCCACCAGATCGATCGTTCGAAACGTGGCCGAGCGCGGCCAGCCGACGGCTTGCCCGGTCAGCGCGTCGACCTCTTCCACAGTCAGATCCATTTCCTGCATCAGCCGCATCACGTTGAGCACGGAAAACGTACCGATGCGATTGCCAATAAAGTTAGGAGTATCCTTCGCCAGCACCACTCCTTTGCCTAGTTGGGTATCGCAGAAGTGGCTCACGGAGTCCATCAACGCGCGGTCTGCATCGGGCGTCGGAATCAGTTCCAGCAGCCGCATATAGCGAGGAGGATTAAAAAAATGCGTGCCGAACCAGGACCGCCGGAAGTCCTCCGAAAATCCCTCCGCGATCTTCGCCACCGGAAGCCCGCTGGTGTTAGTAGTAACGATCGTGCCCGGCTTCCGAATCGCTTCTACCTTCTTCAGCAGCGACCGCTTGATGTCAAGGTTTTCGACGATAGCCTCGATAATCCAGTCGACATCGGCCAGGCGTTTCAGGTCGTCGTCGAAATTTCCCACTGTAACCAGCCGTGAGAGCGACGCGTCGAAAAACGCCGCGGGCTTTGATTTCCTGGCGCCATCGAGTCCGGCCGCTGCGATTTGGTTACGCGCTGCGCCGTCCGCATTCGGAGGCGCGTTTGGAGGAACTATGTCGAGCAGCAACGAAGGCACTCCCGCGTTAGCGAAGTGTGCGGCGATGCGGGCGCCCATCGTACCCGCGCCCAAAACAGCAACCTTGTGAATCCGTCTCATAAAGGCGACTCCTGCAATAAGAAATGTTCTCTAAGATCCTACGGAAGTTTATCCACCACCCAGTCGTTCTTGCCAGCGTCCACCACGGTGATTTCGGAGAATCTGCGCGTGACATGCGATCCTCCATGCGTGACCAGAACTACCGGGAAACTGTAGCGCCCAGGATGCCCATGCCCGCGCGTAATCTCAAAGGCGCGGTCCTTTGCATTGAAAAAAAACTCTTCCAGTTTGTCAGCGTTCTGCGAGTGGCGAACACTATCGCCGACGAGGACCATTCCGTTCTCGACATCTCCGTTTTGCCACGCCTGCAAGAAGTGGTCGGCGGCTGCCAGGGCGAAGGCATAGCCCGGGTCGGAGGTTGCCGGATCGGATGAACGCCCGTGCGAGCGGCCCCAGGCCGCCGTTGGCAGGGCCATTAAAAGGCCCGCCAGAACGCCCATTAGAAGGAAAAGACGCGCTGCGAACCTGGTCGCCACGCTCAGTCTG
Source organism: uncultured Acidobacteriaceae bacterium (assembly GCA_963785265.1). Lineage (GTDB taxonomy): Bacteria > Acidobacteriota > Terriglobia > Terriglobales > Acidobacteriaceae > Acidiflorens. The sequence continues at coordinate 96,588 of CAWAUN010000008.1, forward strand.
TTTCTCATTCTTGCCAGCAATGATGGAACTCATTACTTTACTGCAAAGCGACGTGTAGTGTCGTCGCCTCCGTCGCCTTTGTGCACATTCTGTGCAAACTTTTGGTCTGCGTTCAGCCTGAAAATTAGAGCCTCTTACGACCCGAATTTTTCTTGTCTTCCGCCAGTTTGCAGCATAAACTACGCTCCGATAGTAATTCCTTCGCCATCCCTCGGCGAGGGGTCCAGGTTCCATCCGGCATGTTCACCAGACGCACAAGCGCGTGCGCCGGTGGCGTGCTACGGACAGAACAATCTTCCATGAGGTTAAGACTAACCAGGAGAAAATATGATCCGAAGAGTAAGTGTGTTTTTGCTCGCGCTCGTTGCGATCGTGACGGCCGTGAATCTCGTGTGCCAAGCGGAGTCACAGTCCCTGTTGAAGCCCAATGTGCAGGACGCGGTTCTCAATGGGGAGGCAAAGCTGGTTGGACGGCTCCCCGCAACCCAAACCATTCACTTCGACATCGTTCTGGCATTGCGCCATCAGCCGGAGTTAGAAAACTTCTTACAACAAGTCTACGATCCCACCAGCCCATCCTACCGGCACTTCGTCACGGTAAAGGAATTTACCGAGCGGTTTGGTCCGAGCCAGGAAGATTTTGACGCCGTGATCGCGTTTGCGAAAGCCAGTGGCTTTACCGTGGTTGGCGGCTCTCGCGATGGTTTTGACGTGCAGCTCACGGGCTCGGTTGCGAACATCGAGAAAGCTTTCAATGTGAGCATGGGCGAATACCAGCATCCCACCGAAAACCGCACTTTCTACTCTCCCGACCGCGAGCCCACCGTCGATTTGTCGGTTTCGCTCCAGCACATCTCGGGCTTGGATAACTATTCCCTCCCGCATCCTCTTTTCCAGCACAGAGAGAACAAGGTGCATTCCAATGCCACGACGGGTTCCTGCCCTGATCAATCTTTCTGCGGCAGCGACATGCGCGCGGCCTATTACGAATCAAACGCTCTGACCGGCGCCGGCCAGAACATCGGATTGCTGGAGTTCGCCGGATTCGACATCACCGACGTCAACACCTACTACCAAGGTGCTGACCAAACCAGAACCTTCAATGTCACTGGTATTTCCACGGATGGAACGAGCATCAACTGCCTCGCTTCTCAGGGCTGTGATGATACGGAACAGACCATTGACATTACCCAAGCCGGCGGCATGGCTCCCGGAGTAAACACAATTTACATCTACGTGGGTTCCAGCGACACCGCCATATTGAGCGGCATGTCTTCGGGCACTCCGTTGCCTTTGAACTTGAGTTCTTCTTGGAGCTGGGGGACCAACCTTGGCGGCGACGATCCCTACTTCGAGAAGATGGCGGCGCAGGGCCAGACCTTCTTCCAGGCAGCCGGCGATAGCGGCGGATATACGCACGAGTCCCCGTGGCCGATGAATTCTCAATATACGATCCCGGTCGGCGGCACCGACTTAACGACATCCGGCGCCGGCGGCCCGTGGGCTTCGGAAACCGTTTGGTCAGACGGTGGCGGCGGCTGGGGTAGCAACGTTGATATCCCCTCTTGGCAGGTAGCTGCGGCCACGCAATGCTCCACCGAAGGCGGAGAATGCTCTACCACCTACCGGGACGTCCCAGACGTCGCGGCCAACTCGAATTTCACCTTTTACGTCTGCGCCGATCAAAGTGGCTTAACTGGATGCACTAAAAACGAATATGGTGGGACCAGTTTTGCCGCGCCCATGTGGGCGGGCTACATCGCTCTCACCAATCAACAAGCGGCCGCCTATGACGATACGCCACCCGGATTCCTTGATCCCACTATCTACCCATTGAATCTGGGGAACGGCGACATCTATTTCCACGACATCACCAGCGACGCTAACGGCAGCAACGGCTTCCCCTGCGTCGCCGGTTACAACATGTGCGGCGGTTGGGGCAGTCCGAACGGGGCTGGTCTGATCACTGCGCTGGCTCCCACCGGACCAGCTTTCGCATTGTCCGCGAATCCGAGCAGCGTGTCCGTCACGCAAGGCGGACAGGCAACTTCCACCATCACCGTCACTCCGGAGGATGGCTTTTCGGGCAGCGTCACTCTTTCTGCCTCGGGCCTGCCTAACGGCGTAACGGCGAATTTCAATCCCAATCCCGCCACTGGTACCAGTACGCTAACCTTCACTGCCAGCGGCACGGCCGCCACCGGAACCGTTACCGTGACGGTCCAGGGAGTGTCGGGTAGTTTGACCAATAGCACACTCATCAGTCTCACCGTGAATCCTCTGGTGCAGAGCTTTACTCTAGCCGCTTCACCCAACTCACTCACGATCGCGAAGGGCGGAGCCGGCGGGCAGAGCACCATCACCATTACTGGGGTTAACGGTTTCAACAGTAATGTAACGCTGAGCGCCACCGGAGTGCCGGCAGGCGTCACCGCTGTGTTCAACCCGAACCCGGCATTTCCGACTAGCACCCTGACTCTGACTGCAGCCAAATCGGCGAAGGCAGGGACTTACACCGTAACCATCAAGGGAGTCTCCGGCAGCCTGAGCGCAACCACCACGCTCACGTTGACGGTGGAAGCGCTGGGCAGCTTCAAGCTGTCTGCTTCGCCAAGCAAATTGACGGTCGCGCAAGGCAGCAGCGGAACCAGCACCATCACCGTGGAACCGACGGGAGGCTTCGATCAGGCAGTCAATCTGACCGCTATCGACGTGCCCAGCGGAGTAACCGCGTCGTTCAGTCCCAACCCGACTACTTCCACCAGCACCTTGACGCTGATGGTGGGTGACGGGGCAGCCACCGGCAAGTCGACCATCACCATTGAAGGCACGTATGGAACGATAACGAAGAAGACAAAGGTCAAGCTAACAGTCACCGCTCCGTAAGCCTGACGCTGTCACAAATTGCTGGGAACCAACCTGAAGAGGGCCGAGAAATCGGTCCTCTTCTTTTTTTATGCGGCGTTATTCATTCGAAAAAACGACGCATCGGAATCTGTCGGGATCGCCCACGCCCTCGCTCCCACCTCGCGTCCGCAATTCGTGTAAGATTCTAGAGGCGAGTACAGTGCACCGCTTCAAACTGGGTTGATCGCGCCGGACGGTTTCGAAATAGGCCGGCGGTTGTAATTCAAGCGTCGGTTCTACAATCGACGACGATCGCCCAACGACGATACTCCCCAATTACCAGGTAGAAGCGCGGCCCTCGGGCTGGCGGCACATTCCTGTCAGGAGAGATAGCATGGCAAAAATTGCGAAGACAGCCGACCGGAAAAAGGTCATGGATACCACGAAATCGCACGCGTGTCCCCAGTGCGGCAAGGAAACCCGCATCGTCAAGCGCGTGAAAGACCGCGAGCGTGGCGTGCCGGGAGGAATCTACATTTCGTGCCCGGGCTGCGAATTTTTTGAAAAGCTGTAGAAAGGCAGGTGTCAGGTCTCAGGTGCCAGGTCTCAGCACCCCTTCAGCGGCGGCTGATGGCTCATTGAGATGCGGCAAGCGCGATCTTTACAAGTGAAAGAACTTGTCCTGATGAGTAGAGATGAGTAGACCTGAGAGTTTTCTGATGCGCGATGAGGATTAGCGCCTTAGCTTTTTTCTGAGACCTGAGACCTGCTCTACCCCATCTGCCCCAGCACCGCCCGCGCCTCAGCCGCCGGATCCGCGGCTTCCGTGATCGGGCGCCCCACCACGATGAGCGAGGCTCCAGCCGCGATCGCTTCCGCGGGAGTGACGACGCGCGCCTGGTCGTGCGGTCCGCTCCCAGCGAGTCGCACTCCGGGCGTCACGATGGTAAATTCGCGCCCAAACTCCTCGCGCAGCGCGGCGGCTTCTTGCGCCGAGGCGACTACGCCCTTGCATCCGTTCGAACGCGCCAGCGCCGTCAGTCTCAGCACTTGTTCGAGCACTCCTCCGCGCAGACCGATCTTGCCCAATTCCACGTCATCCAGACTGGTGAGCACAGTGACGGCCAGAACGAGCGCCTCGGGATTGACCGCGTGCGCGCCTTCGACCGCTGCACGCAACATCTTTCCGCCTCCGGAGGCATGCACTGTCAGCATGCTGACGCCCAGCTCCGCCGCTTCGCGCACGGCCGCACCTACTGTGCTGGGAATGTCGTGATATTTGAGGTCGAGAAAAACGCGGCGTCCCGAACCCACCAGTTCACGAACCACCCCGGGACCTTCGGCAGTGTAGAGTTGCATGCCCACTTTATAGGCATGGGCAGAGTCGCCGACGGCCGCCACGATCTTCCGGGCGGCCGCCGCCGTAGACACATCCAAAGCAACGATCAGACGCTGGCGCGGATCCATACTTCCCGCACCTTTAGCTACAGCAGGGGCGACTTCCGCCGGCATATCGAGTCTCCCAACGCTATTGGCCTTGTCTTCTTATATCAAATGCAAAGATAAGAAAACCAGCAGTATGTTTCAGACTCTCATTGCCGAGTGTATGGGGGAATTACTCGAGACTGACTGCAGGTTGTAGCAGCGCCACCGTCGTCTTCCTGTAATCAGGACGGGAATCCCTGGCCTGGTAGAGTTCCAGCCGCACCGTTTGCACTCCGCGCTCTTTGAAACCCAGCGCCTGCGCGGCGGTGTAGGAAACGTCGATAATCCGGCCTTCCACTACCGGACCGCGGTCATTGATCCGAACCACCACGGCCTTGCCATTCCTCAGGTTGGTGACTTTAACCAACGTACCCAGCGGGAGGCTGGGATGAGCGGCCGTGAAATCGCGCATGTCGAAGGGTTCTCCGCTGGCGGTTTGCTTGCCCTGGAACTGTTCTCCGTACCAGGACGCGGTCCCTACTTGGTAGGCCTTCGACTTATGGTTGTTTGACTTAGTTAGTTTTTGCCCGCTGGTCGCACTTCCAACCAGTGGCATTGTGACCTTGGCGGCTTCCAGGCTGCTTGGCCCGGATGCGGCTCCGGCCCCCAGACTGGCAACAGATAAAATTACCGCCAGGCCTTCGGCTAAACGTCGCATTCGATTACCTCTCAATCTTGGAAAGTCGTTTTCTGGTCGTATGCTCCTTTAGTCAGACGATCCTGAAATGCTACCTAGCTGAGGAGGGAGTGTCAATGACTCGTTGGAGGGTTACTGGGGCTGGTTGTGCACCCCTCCCATGTCGATCTTTTAGAATCAAAGATTTAGCGGTCGTTCGGCGCCAGATCTTTGAGTTTAAAGGACTTACTTGTAAAGTATTTATAAATCAATAACTTAGCTTTGGTGTTGCGCGGAAAATGAGTTTGACGGTCACCGCCCGGTGGCCAGCAAACCGGTGGCACCCGTAGTTGGTTGGCCCTTTTCAGTTCACGGTCTGCACCAGTACGGGCGACGTGCTCCCGCTGATGTCGGCTGTGCCCTCGTAGACCGCTGTGATGTTGTGGGAACCCTCGCTCAGGGTCGACGTGCTGTAGGTCGCTTTGCCCTTCTTTAGCTTCCCGGTTCCCAGTTCCGTGGCACCATCCATGAATTTTACCGTTCCGGTTGGAGTGGTGGTTGGCGAGGTCACCGTGGCCGTGAACGTCACTTTCTGGCCGACCTTGGATGGATTCAGCGAAGATGTGACGCTCGTTGTCGACGTCGCCTGATTCACAACTTGCTCCAGCGGGGGTGAGGTGCTCTTTTTGTTCGCCGCATCGCCGCTGTAGCTTGCCGCGATCGCCAAGTCGCCAACGGGGAGAGCGGGTGTGGTGAGCTTAGCAACACCGCCGCTGAGGGTCGCGCTGCCGAGCGACTTTTTTCCGTTCCTGAAAGTCGCAGTTCCGGTTGGCGTCGGGCCTGCGGAACTCACGGTGGCCGTCAGCGTGACTGCTTGGCCATAGGTCGACGGGTTCAGGTTTGAAGCCACAGCCGTGCTTGTCGAGTATTGATTCACGACCTGTGTAAGCGGGCCGGAAACTGCCGTGTTGTAGTTCTGATCGCCAGAATAGTAAGCCACGACCGATAAGCTTCCGCTCATCGCAAATGCAGTTGATAGACTGGCCTGTCCGTCAGCTAGCGTAACAGTACCGAGAAATGTCGTCCCTGCGTCGAACGTTACCGAACCGGTCGGAGTCGGCCCGCTACCGGAGACGACCGCCCCAAGGGTGACGGGCTGATCCACGTAGGAAGGATTCGGGCTAGAAGTCAGCGAAACAGTAGCATTGCCTCCGCCGCCCGCAGCAAGCTCAAACACTACGCCGGCGCCGCCTTTATCGTTAACGCCGCCAAACTCCGTGGTGCCATAGAGGTTTCCCGCAGCGTCCTGGACAAGACCGGCCACCGGAGCTGCCCCATCGGTGCAGTTCGGTTCAGAGCAAAAATTGTAGAGCACCGTTTCCTGGCCCGTGGTATTCACCTCAAACACCGTGCCCATATCTACCCCAGCGCCGTACGGGTCAGCGCCCCCCTCCGACGTGGTGCCGTACAGGTTACCCGCGGCGTCCTGGATCAGGCCGGCAACCGGCTCTGCCCCGTCCGTGCAGTTCGTTTGAGAGCAGAAGCTGTAAAGCACCGTCTCGATCCAAGTGCCGCCCTGCTGTCCCGGAGGTGCGAGTTTGAAAACCGTGCCGACCCCCTTTGAACCGCCGTATTCCGTGGTGCCGTACAGGTTTCCCGCGGTGTCCTGTATCAGGCCAGCGAGCGGGGCCGAGCCGTCAGTGCAACTCGCAGCCGAGCAGAAGCTGTAAAGCACCGTTTCCTTGCCCGCGCTGTCCAGTTCGAACACGGTGCCGTTGCTGTTAGAGCCGCCTCGAGATGTAGTGCCGTAGAGGGTGCCCGCATCGTCCTGTATCAGACTGGCAACGGGGGTTGCCCCATCCATGCAAACTCCGCCGACAAATTCTGAGCAGAAGCTGTAGAGTACTGTCTCGTTGCCGGAGGAATCCACCTTGTACACAGTTCCGCTGCTGCCAGAGCCGCCGCCGCCCTCAGGTGTAGTGCCGTAGAGGGTGCCCGCATCGTCCTGTATCAGACTGGCGCCGGAGCCGCTCCCGTCCGCGCAGTCCGTCTGAGAGCAGAAGCTGTAAAGCACCGTCTCCTGGCCCGAACTGTCCAACTTGAACACGGTCCCGCATCCATATTCAGAAGTGCAGCTGGCGCCTGTACCCCCGTCGCCGGTGGTTCCGTACAGGTTGCCTGCACCGTCCTGGATCAGACCAGCGGCGGGCACCGACCCGTCCGCGCAGTCCGATTGAGAGCAGAAGCTGTAGAGAACGGTCTCTTGGCCCGGGTTGTCCACGCTGAACACGGTGCCGCCATTTGGACCGCCGTCAGGGAAGTTAGCACCTCCGTAAGCTACAGTGCCGTAGAGGTTCCCCGCGGCGTCACGCAACAGACCGGCGAAGGAATTCCCGCCGCCCGGGCAGGGCAGGCCCCCAGGGCAAAAAGTGTACAGGATAATGTAGCTATGGCTGGAACTGTCCGCGGCCCGCCCCTTGCGATTTTTTCCCGTCCTCGCCACCAATTTGGCCGAGCCCTTCAGTTGTTTGGAAGCGATATCCTGCGCGCCCGCCCGGGCGGCTGGAGCGAATAACGACAACAGTGCGATCAGTGCGAAAGTATATACGTGGCTAATGCGGATATTCATGGGCTTCCCCCGGTTCTAGGACTCAGGTTCCCCTAGCTGCTTCAAGAGCAACTGCACCCGCTGGTGCGCCGACACATTTTGTCCGGAGGGAAGGTGGCCAGATTGGACGAGTCGGCAAAATTTGGGCGGCGATGATTATCCCTCCACGAGGGGAGGGGGTCAAGGAATTTTGCGCTGCCGTGGAACATTTTGATTGAGGCGCGCTGCCTGGAAAGCATCGGCAGAATGCCTTGCAGCGAATCAGGCGATCAATAGGGTATAGGGGTCCTTCGACTCCGCCCAGCTACTCGCTTTGCTCGTGGCTGGGCTGCGCTCAGGATGACAACGGTGGAGGGATGATAAGGGGCGGAGGATTTCTTTGACGCTTGGCCCTATTCACACTTTGGGTTTAGAGTGACGCCATGCCCGTGACCCCGCCCGTAGTGTTGACGATTGCCGGCTTCGATCCCTCCTCCGGCGCCGGCGTCACCGCCGACATTAAGACCATCGCCGCCCATGAATGCTATGGCGTCTCCTGCATCACCGCCCTCACCGTCCAGTCGACCCAGGGAGTGCGCAGCGTTGAGGCCGTAAATCCAAAACTCGTCGCCGAAACCTTGCATGAACTGGTTTCAGACCTGCCTGTAGAAGCCGTCCACGTAGGCATGTTAGGAAACGCGCAGGTGGTCGAGGTGGTAGCGGATTTTCTGGCCCAGGCTCTCCCTGGTCAGTCCAGGCTGCCTCATATCGTCCTCGATCCCATTCTCACGTCAAGTTCCGGGGCGGATTTACTGGACGCTCCCGGAACCCGGCTCTTGCTCGAGAGGCTGGTTCCGCTGGCGGAGGTAGTTACGCCAAACCTGGACGAGGCCAGCGTCCTGACCGGCTTGGAGGTCGCCGATCTGGACCAGATGCGCGCCGCAGCCGCTCGTCTGCACGATCTAGGAGCCGCCAATGTGGTCATTACCGGGGGCCATCTGGAAAAGGCGACCGACCTCCTAAGCTTCACGACCGCGCACGGCAGAGAAACGGAAATCTTCAAAGCCGACCGCCAGCGTTCGACTTCCACCCACGGAACGGGATGCGCGTTCGCGACCGCGCTCGCCTGCCACCTTGCGCATGGCCGCGGACTACCCGAGGCGGTTCTGCTCTCCAAAGTGTACGTTTCGGCCGCGATTGCCGCTGCCTACCCCCTGGGTAAGGGAATAGGTCCACTAAACCATCTCTACCGCATGAGCCAGCAAAGAAGGTCCAGCACCGCAGCCTTCGAAGCGGAACACGCCCACCCAAGAAACTAACCCAACTTTTCCTGTAGAGACGCGGCTAGCCGCGTCTCAGGGTGCAGAGAAGTAATGGGGGAGATAGGGGCTGCTTTGTTTGAAGGAAACTGAGAACTGGAAACTGAGAGCTGAGAGCTGAGAGCTGACAGCTATTTCTTAAGCAGCAACCCAACCACAAATGCAGCAATCGCCGCCAGCAGCCATTCTATGCGCCACATTTGAATTGCCTGCCAGTCGAGCAGGGTTCGGGCGCTGAAAAACACGCCAACCGTCAAGGCGCCTAGCCCGCAGAGCAGGCCCGCCAGAAAAGCGACGGTCGCAGCCGTCGTAAGCCCCAGCCGCTCCCCAATCGCCGCCAGTTCAGTCAATCCTGGGATTTCCAACGGGCGCGCCGCACTGACCCCCAGCTCGGGACGTCTGGCGCCACAGGCGTGACAGTAGACGGAACCAACGATGAATTCGGTTCCGCAGCGGCAGGTCGCGCGTCGTTCCGCGGAAGTGACGGCCACGGAAGTCGATGTGGGCATCGGTGCCCGCCAAAACTCGTGTTGAGCCTGATCAGCTGCTTCTGCCATAAGCGAATGACTAGAGAGCTCTTCTTTCGACCCTTTTTGGATCGCAAGCAAATCACCAAAGCAACTTAGTGCAAAGACGCCAGTTAAGAGCTGGCCAAGGGGGAGGGGGCCATTCCGGAGAGCAAGAATTACGCGATTCAACCCGGAATTTCACATTTTGCACAAATCCAATGCCTTGCGCAGGTACCCGGTCTGGTTCCAGGGATGTAGGTCCGTCGAACGGATCGATCGCTACCCTTTACCCTTTGGCCTCGGCCAGCGCCCGCCGCAATTCGTCCACATCCTGAGAATTCGACTTCATCCTCTCCAATCGGTCCAGTTGTTGCCGCGCCAGCGCAACCTGACCGCTCTTGGCGTACGCGAGCCCGAGATGGAGGTTGAAGAGAGCGTTGTCCGGTTCCTTTCTCACCGCTTCCTTGAAAAGCGAAATCGCTGATCCGTAGACGTGTTTGTGATAGAAAGCCCAGCCCAGCGTGTCGGCGGAGTTTGGATTGTCGGGCATCTGGCGCCGCGCCGTCTGTGCCATAGCGAGAGCGACTTCCACATTGCCACCCTGCTGCAGCATCACATACGCCAGATTATTGGAGGCCAGCGGATTCTCCGGCTCAATGTCCAGCGCCTTCTGGTACTGCTCCTTGGCGTTATCCCAATCGTGCCTGTTCTCGTAGATGCCACCCGCCAGCAGGTAAAGTACCACGGCTTTGGGGTTAATCTTGGAGCCCTCGAGATAGGTTTGGAGCGCCTGATCGGTGGCGCCACGTTCGCTCTCCACCATGCCGAGTTTGACTGTAGCCTCGCTGCTTTTCTTATCCAACTCCAAGGCCTCTTTGAATTCCTGTTCTCCCCCCGTCAGATCCTTTTTCTGTTCCACCAGCAGGGCTCCCAGCATGATGTGAAACCCCACGTTCTTCGGGTACTTCGATACCTGCGTCCTGGCCGCCGCAACCGCGCGATCCGGTTGATGCTCGAGTACATCCACGTTGAGCACGCCCCCCAGTGCGTCGGTGGAATTCGGATCCTGATCGAGCGCCTGCTGGTACGCCCTTTGCGCTTCGTCCAACTTACTCTCCGCCATCCGCAAATTCCCCAGCTGCACATAAGCGTCGGGATTGTTGGGCTGCACGCTGATCGACCGATGTAAGTACTCATCCGCCCGTGCGAAATCCCTGCGATCGATCTCCGCTACTCCACGCAGCAAATATCCGTCGGGAGATCCCGGCTGCAGCGCGATGATCTTGTCGGCTTCCTGCGCCAGCCCGGAGGGATCGCGCCGGTGGATGGCAACTCCCGCCAACGCCCGATGCGCTTCCACAAGTTCATTACGCAGTCGAACCGCATCGCGCCACTCGGCTTCTGCCCGGTTGGTGTTCCCCATTTGGTCGAAGGCCAGACCAAGCTGATAATGCGCGATGGCATTGTCAGGATTATTCTTCAACACCGCTTGCAGCGTGTTAACCGCGTCGCTCCCCTTGCCGCCGCGTATCTCGATCTCGCCCTTATACACCTGCGCGTCCTCGTCATCCGGTTTCTCTTTCAAAATTTCGTCGTTCAACTTGCGGGCCTCGTCCAGCCGGTCTTTCAGGATCAGCAGTTGAATGTAGTTCTTCTTGACGATCGGGTCCTTGGGATGATCCCGATAGAGCTCGACATACTCGTCGGTCGCTTTGTCGAGCTGGTTATTCGCGTAGTAAAAATCCCCAAGCATGCGGTAGCCCGCGGGATTCTCCCGAAAATCCTGCTTCGATTGGCGCAGCAAGTCCTCCGCTTGGCCCGGCTTGTTCTCCGCCATGTACAACCCGGCAAGTGACAGCCTGGGGCTGGGATCGCTTGCGGCCGTCTCAATTGCCCGCCGATACATTTGCTCCGCCTCGGGAAGCCGTCCCCGAGTCTGATAGAAATTTCCCAGCAAAACCAGCGCATTGGTCGACTTGGGGCTCAGTTCGACTGCCTTCTTGAAATGCCCCTCCGCTGCATCAAACTGCTGCCCGCGCATCTCGAGCACTGCCAGATTCATGTACGAATCGGACCGGCTGGGATCCAGTTTTATCGCCGTCTGCAGGTCCGCGAGTGCTGCCGCAGTGTTGCCGGTACCAGAGTCGTAATTGGAACGTGCGATATAAACATCGGGATTGCTCGGCTGTTTATCCACCAGCAGATCGAGATGCTGCTTGGCCTCGCCGTACTGTCGCCCCAGAATCAAAAGATTGGCAATATCAAGGTGCGCGGCGTATTGATCGGGCTGCAGTTCGATGGTCTTCGACAATTCCTGATAGGCACTGTTCCACTGTTCCAGCTTGAGGGCCGTCAGTCCCAGCTTGTAGTGAGCTTCGGCGAAACGGTCATCGACCTGGATCGCGTTCTCAAACTGAATCGCCGCTTCTCGATACTGCCCTTTGTCGAAGTACCGCTGCCCGCTTTCCAGGTACTTCTGCTTGCGGACGTTCGGATCGCGCGAACACCCTGACAGGAGCGTCAATACCAGGCAAACCGCCACCGCCGCATCCCGCAATCTCCACACTTTCACCATACCCATATCCCTGACCGCCTTCACACAGCGCATACTTCGTCTTGCCTTCGTGTTTTCTTATCAGTGCCCTACTGCACAAAGGTACTCTCCGGACGCAAGCCCGAAAAGTTACTCCCGTTATTATAAAACTCGGGAGATGGGCAAAACCGATCGAATCCGCTAGTAGTGCATGCGCTCGTGCATAGCCCCTTTCGTATGTTCACAGGCGCTTTCGTAATCTGCCGCCCCGCCCCGGAGCATGGCATAGTTCATTTGGCTATGACTCACTTCCCCCAAAACAATGCCAACCGGCGTTCACCCCGAATACACCTGAATGGATCCGTAGCGGCCGCAGTCCTGGCCGAAGGTGGTCAACGGGCGCGCGCAAAACTTCAAACCATTTCCATCAACGGCGGATTGCTTCAGTTGCAGCAAGAGCTTTCCACCGGAGATTTCGTGGAAATCGCTTTCCACACCCGCTCGGGCGCCATCCGCGGCATGGCCGAAATGCTGCACCCGACGCGCAAGTTCCAGAGCGCGTGTCTGCAGCCCTTCCGCTTTATCGCGCTCGGCGACGACGATCACCGTAAGCTGCGCATGGCCCTCGATATCGCGCTCGACCGCAGTTTTCTGGACCCTGCCAGCGAGCAACTTCAGACGCCGACCGGTTTCTGAATCAGGTCTCGGGTCTCAGGTCCAAGGTCTCAGGACAAACAAAACCAACCGTGGTTTCCTGAGACCTGGCACCTGAGACCTGACACCTGACCCCTGCCTTCTCGCTATACTGTCCTCCGGCATGACCAGCGAGACCATCACTCATTCTGCCGAGGAGACGATCGCCTTCGGTCGCACCCTTGCCGCCGAGTTCAAGCCGCCACTGATTGTGCTCCTCCGCGGCGACCTCGGAGCCGGCAAGACGACCCTGGTCAAGGGAATCGCCGAAGGCTTCGACGCCGCCCGCGCCGAGGACGTCACCAGCCCTACATTCACGCTTGTCCACGAATATCGCGGACCACGCGCCACCCTCTACCACATCGACCTTTACCGTATCGATACCCAGCGCGATCTGGACACCTTGGGCCTCGACGACTTGCTCGCACCAAACTGCATCTTACTGATAGAGTGGGGAGAGAAGTTCCCCCGTTTCCAACGCGACAAGAACGTCGAGATTACCCTGGAGAGAGTGGGGGAAGCTGACCGCAGAATCTGCCGGACCACGTATTGAATCTCGAAATTTACCCAGGCCTCGGCGCATCTCAATCAACTGAAGGTAGAGCCATAGTCACTTGAAGCTAAGCAATCCCATACTTGCGTGCCTGCTGAGCGTGTCGATCTCGTTCTCCGCGACTTTTTGCGCGGGTCAAAGCGCCCCACCGACTCCAACCTCGGACCCCGCCCAATCGCCCGCGACCAGTCCTCCTAAGCCAGACAGGCCCGCCGACCAACCGTCTGCCCTGACTAATTCTCAGGATCAAAACCGCCCGGTGCAGCAAGATCCAAAGAAGGAAGATACAAAGAAGAAAGACGACCGGATGTTTTACGTGATGCCAAACTACTTGACGGTAGATAGTGAGTCGCAAGCGGAGCCGGTCTCCTGGAAAGAGAAGTTCGCCATGGCAGCGAAGGGATCCTTCGACCCGTATGAATTCACGATCGTAGGCATAGTGGCGGGCATCCGCCAGGCGGAAAATTCTTCTCCTGGGTTCGGACAGGGATTTGAGGGATATTCGAAACGGTATGGAGCGGCTTTTGCCGATCAGGTGGATGGCAACGTCATGGTGGGTGGAGTTTTCCCCACGATCCTGAAAGTAGATCCTCGCTATTTTCAATTGGGCAAAGGATCGTTCCTCCACCGCTTTGGCTATGCTTTCACCCGTATTTTCGTTGCCCGGACAGATTCCGGCAAGAACACGTTCAACATCTCCGAGTTTGCTGGTAACGCCACGGCCATTGCCATTTCCAACGTGTACTATCCCGCCGCCGATCGTAGTGCTTCGTCGAGCGCATACGGTTGGGGAACGCAAATGGGCATCGATGCTTTTGGGAATGAACTAAAGGAGTTTTGGCCCGATGTTCACCACTATTTGCAGAGGAGACATGCCCGCCAGCTGCAGAAAAAAGAAGAGAAGGCAGCGGATTGACCCTTGTCCATACGGAATTCACACTTACCCATTGCCTCTCGCAGCTGGCCGGCGTGCATCCAAAAGCCCTGGGGAACAATCCAAACCTGGGAAATTTGCAGGAAATGCTTGAAAAGGAGCGTAGTGGTGCACTGCACCACTACCAAAAGTAGAGCTGATTAAACCCGACAGGGAAAATACAAATGTGGGGGGAAAGATTTGAAAGCGATTCGAACTTTTTGCTTGGCGATAGCGCTGGCGGTGACGTTAGGAACGGCGTCTGTTCAAGCCCAGGGACCAACGAGCGCCCGAGAACCATCGCAAGAAGCGACGGTAAGCTGGGCGCAGGACGACGTTTCGCTGCTCACCTCGGACCCTCAGCAACCGAGCACAACACAAGCGGGCACACCGACGGGTGGAAAATCCTCGCTGCCAGACGCGCCGACACCCAAGGTCGACCCGGCAGAAGCAACTAACCCCAGTGACCAGTATGGAAAACAACCCAAGAGAATTCTGTGGATCGTCCCCAATTACCGTGCGGTCAGCGCCAACACGACTTTGCCTCCCCTGAGTTTCAAGAGTGCACTCTGGCTGGCGACCCAGGACACATTCGACTATTCCGATTTCATTTTCGTAGGAGCGCTCGCGGGAGTCGACATGGCACAAAAATCGCAGCCGACCTTTGGACAAGGCGCCGAGGGCTTCGGTAAATACTACTGGCATGTCTTCGTCGACGGCGCCATCGAGAACTACATGACGGAAGCGATCGTGCCAGCCGTGACCAGAGAAGACCCGAGATACTACACTATGGGCAAAGGTGGATTCTTTAAGCGGACCGGTTATGCGGTGAGTCGGCTGCTAATCACCAGAACCGACTCTGGCAAGAGCACTTTTAATCTATCGGAAATCGTGGGGGCCGGAGCGGCCGCGGGCATCGGCAACGCCTATTACCCGAAAGAATCCAACCCCTTTGTGAAGACGTATCAACGTTGGGGAACGCAGGTTGGTCTGGACGGTGTGTTCAACGTATTAAAAGAGTTCTGGCCGGACATCGATCACGCGATATTTCACGGCAAATACTAATCCCGCTTTACAGATTGCTGAACTCGCGTTTCGTATCAGGGCATTGCTTTAGCGATGCCGCGAATTGCTCCGCGTTAATTCCAGGCGCGGGCAGCCTGCGGGCGCGCTCCATTCCCGAATCACCGAGAACAGCATGGCCGCCGCGAAAACGATAAACACCAGAGTCCGAGAGTGCATTCTGGCTGCATCATGGCACACGAAACCTCGCTACGGCAACCGCGTTGCTGGATCCTTCGTTCACTCCTCTTTCATCCAATCATGATGATGCCACCAAAATCCGAAGCGACCATCAGGAAAGCCGCCGAGTCCGATCTCGAAGTTGGCGTGATCTGCGCCGATCGCGACGGCAATCGTATTCGCATCGATCGCATTGATGCGGCCGGCGGTGCCGCAACCATTTCCTACCACTTTCTAAACGACGAACTCCGCGTCCAGGAAGGCATTCAAGAGCGCTCCATCGAACAATTCCTGCAGCAAGGTTGGTACCTCGCGTCCCCAGGTAAATCCTTGTAGCCCCGTTGTCCCGCACGTTTTTACGAACTCTTTATGGACGCTTTATCCGAAACTTATGGCCCATCGTATCGAATTGGTGACATGAGTTCCGGGCCGTTCAGTGGGGGGCCCGGCAGAAAGGTGATTTCCGATGTCGATCCAGGAAGTATCCGCGGAACAATTAGCGCAACTCTTTCACCATTATCACCAGGCGCTCGGTCCAGATTTCGGCTGCGCGACCCGGTCCACTCCCGAGTCCTGGGAACAGGTATCACAGCCAGAAAGGAATCGCATGGTGGCAGCCGCCCGCCTGGCGATATTGGAAGTGTCTGCTACGGCTAACGAAAGGGAAGGCTCAAGCCGCTATTTTGCCAAGCCAGGTTCCGCGGAGTGGGGTTGCTAGGGAGAAAACTGAGTAGTACGCGTTTCGTATCAGGGTATCGCTTTAGCGATACCGCAAGCCGTGTGAAATCGGACGCCCCTTTTAGGGGCCGAGCAATCTGATACGCGCCAGGTCTAATGCGGTAAATAGCCCGCTTCCATCGGCAGTTTACCATCCACCTTGACGACGCCCACGCGATCGGTAATCGATCGTTCCTCGACAAATCCGATCGCGCCCGGCGTCGACGCGACTGCGTCGATCACATCCGTATCCGACGCCACCGTCCGGATTGCATCCTTGTGCGAGGCAAGCACCGCCTTCACTTCTGCCGCGCTCATCTTAGTCAGATGTTCCAGAGTGACCATCTCGTCCGGCGAGGAGTTGTGCAATACCAGCACCACATCTTTCCCGTCCGGCCACTTCTTCACTTCGCCTTTGACGATCTTGGCCAGATGAACCGAGCTAAAGTTCTGCGCAACGTTGTCCTTGTTGACCACGACCGCCATGTGATGCGCAAAACACGGTGTCGCCAACAACGCCATCCAAGCACACAAACAGAGAATCCGCGGATACTTCATAGAAGCCAAGCTTACCGCGAGCTATCCCCGTATTTTTGTCAAATACTTGTCAAATGTGACGGGAGTAATCAGACTGGTAAGGTCAAGGGTCAGAGGTTAAATGCCAGTAGATGCCAGAAGTTAATTGTTGGATAGCAGACCTCAGAGCCGTCGGGCTAGGTTTCACTTCTGCAATCTGACTTCTGACTTCTACAATCGCTCAAAATCCCATGATGTTGTATCCACAATCCACATAGATGACCTCGCCCGTAATCCCCGAGCTGGCATCCGAGGCAAGAAACACGCCCGTGCTGCCGACCTCGCTAATTTCTACATTCCTTCGCAGCGGCGCACGCTCCGCGTGTCCCTTGAGCATGTCTCCGAGCCCCGCGATGCCGCGCGCCGCCAGCGTTTTGATCGGACCGGCCGAGATCGCATTCACCCGAATCTTCCGCCGCCCCAGGTCGTACGCCAGATAGCGCACCGTGCATTCCAGCGCCGCCTTGGCCACGCCCATGACGTTGTAGTGCGGCACAACCTTTTCCGCCCCGTAATAAGTCATGGTAATGACGCTGCCCCCGTCCGCCATCAGCGGAGCCGCTCCCCGGCACACCGCGATCAGCGAATACACGCTCACATCGTGCGCCACCCGAAAGCCTTCGCGCGTAGTGTTCACGAAGTCAAAGTCGCTTTTCAATTCCTCCGCTGGAGCAAACGCCACGCTGTGCACCAGCACATGCAATTTCCCGTAGCGCTGCTTGAGCTTTTCAAACAGCCCCGCAATCGCCGCATCGCTCGAAACGTCGCACATGAAAGCTTCCGCCCCCGGCAGCGAAAGGATCAGGTCTTTAGCTTCCAACTCCATCCGCTCGTTCTGATAAGTGATGGCAAGATTAGCTCCAGCCGCGTGCAATCCCTGCGCAATCGCCCAAGCGATCGAGCGTTTATTAGCCACGCCAAAAACAACCGCCGTGCGGCCCTTCAAGTCCTCAAACATGAATAAATCTCCCGGGAAGAAAAGAAAGAATACCAGCAACTCGATTCGTGTGGGGCGGACACTCCTGTCCGCCGCTTTTGATCTTGGTGTTGGTTTTGACCTTCAGGATCAAATTCAAATTCAAAATCGACATCAACGGCAGCGGAAGACTCCCCCTTGCACACAACCCCTGCAGTCTCGTTACGGCGCCGCCGCAGCCACAGCCTTCGCCGCCCGAACCGGCCAGCAGGCGGAGCCAAACGCCACCGCGTACACCGCGGCAATCACCCCGAACCCCGCCGCCAGACTGATTCGCGACGCAATCCACCCCACCGCCAGCCCCAATCCGACTTGCAGAAAGGTGCCAAAGAAATAAAAAGTGTTCTGCACGCGTCCCATGAACTGCGGCGGCACTTGCTCCATCAGACTGGTATTCATGGACACGCCGCTAACCCCGCGCGCCGATCCCATCACTCCGTAAAGCAGCACCGCCAGCGCCAGCCACGGAGAAAACGGCGCAAACGCCATGGTCAGCGTCAGCAGCAGCATGGCAATCGCAATCGCGCTGCGCGATCCCAAGCGCGCAATCAGCGCCGGGGTATAAAGCGCGCTCAGGAATGCGCCCACACCCCAACCCGCGTTCAGCCATCCATATCCCGTAGCCCCGGAATGAAAGATGCGATCGCTAAGCGGCCCCGTAACCACGACACCGGTCGTCATCGCGCCCAGAAACAGAGCCCAGCTCGTCCCCAGCAGAACCACGCTGGGGTGCTCGCGCAGAAACACCAGCCCCTCGCGCATCTCGCGCAAAAAGCGTCCCAGTGCGGTTTCCGCCGCTTCCAGATCATGACGCAATTCGATCGCCCGCGGCACCACATGCCGCCCCTGCCGAACCGCAAAATAGCAGGCAAAAGAAACGACGTAGGTGCTCACGTCGATGAGCAACACTCCGCCCAGCCCAATATGCTCATAGACAAATCCAACCAGCGCCCCGGCAATCAGCCATCCCCCCTGCACCCCGGCCAGAAGAAAAGTATTCGAATGCACAAACTCGCCCTCGGGCGTCAGTTCCTGAATCAGCGCCGTGATCGTAGGCCAGAACATCCAGAAGCCCGCTGCCACCATCGTATTCATCAGGTAGAGTTCCCACACCTGGACGCGGTGCAGAAACGCAAGCACCGTCACCGTGAGAATGATGGCGGCGCGCCCTGCATCCAGCCACATCACCAGCATCCGCCGGTCTTCGCGATCGATGAGCACCCCGGTGAAGGGAAGCATCAGCATCGCAGGAATTGTTTGCAGAGCAGCAAACGTGCCCAACGCCATCTCCGAGTGAGTGCGCTGCAAAATCGTCCAGGCCACGGCCGCGGAGTTCATCCCGCTCCCCAGCATGGAGATCACGTTCGCCGCAAACACAAAGCGCAGGGACCGCGACCGTTTTTGCAAAATCCAGCGCATGATTCGAATCTAACACGGAGTCCTTCCAGGTCTCGGGCAGTGATGGGTCAGCTTCAATTTGTTTTGAAAGGGTACGGCTTCAGCCGTGCCGTAACTGCCGCAAACTCAACGCGGCTTTAGCCGCTGAGGGAATGTGTCGTCCAAACCGACCCACCACCAGGCAAGGCGCTAGCTTGCGGAAGATTCGGTTTTCGGTGCATTGAAGAGTGCAGATTTGCAGATTGCTGAAAAACTTCGTCCGGTCCCGTGCGGGTAAACAGATTGCTGAAAAACTAAGCTTCGTATCAGGCCATCGCGTTTCGTATCAGGGCATCGCTTCCAGCGATGCCATAAGTCGTTCGGAATCAGATGCCCCTTTAGGGGCCGAGCAGCGCAAATCGAGTTTTTCAGCAAACCGTAAAGCCTGTGCACAATAAAAAAGGCGGGACCGAAGTCCCGCCTCTGGTGCATGTTTTCCAAGTACTTATTTGCCGGTTCCCGACAGCGCTACCTGTTGCGTAGTGGGATTAGCGTTGTCGGTGAAGGTTACGTCACCGGTACGCGTTCCGGTTTGCGTCGGAGTAAAGGTGACCTTGATCTCGCAGGTGGCGCCAGCAGCTACCGTGCCGCCGTTCACACAAGGAGTCACCTTCTTGGTCGCTTTAACGGTCGCGAGCGCGAAGTCGCCACTAGTGGCGATGGTCGTAATATTCAGCGTTGCGTTTCCAGTGTTGGTAAGAATAACCTTCTTCCCCGCGGTGGTGGTACCCACGGCTTTCTTGCCCCACTTCAGAGACGCCGGCGACAGGCTCACGACTGGTCCGCCCCCGTTTCCGCCTCCGACCAGTGCGGTGATCAGGTTGTCCCCGTTCGGGCTGCCCCATCCGGTCGCCAAATCGTAGCCCTTGGTTGCCGAATAGCCGTTGCTTCCACTAGTGATGTCGTGGAAGTCGGTGTCGTAGTTCGTTCCCAAGCCAATCGTATAGATGGCCGGGTTGATGAAACCGAGCGTCGTCTTACTCCCGTTTTCAATCAACTGTTGATTGGCCAGCGCCAGGTAGCCCGCCCACATGGGCGCCGCAAAACTGGTTCCACCGTATTCATTGGCTGTGCATGTGGTTTGATCGGCACAAACGTAGAAGGTGAAGTTCGAGTTTGCCGAAACATCCGGGCCGTTGCGCAACGACGTGGAGCATGGATTGATGCATTGCTCGGCCGTCGCCACCTGCCAGGAAGGAATTGGAATACTGTTCGGCGAAATTCCCCCGCCACCGTCGGACCACGCCGTCTCCGAAGACCACGGACCGCCCGCGCTCTTCGTATCCAGGTCTGTTCCGCCCACCGATACCAGGTAGGCATTATCCGCCGGCCAAATTGACGGCGGCCACTTGCTGTGATCCCCCGCCGCGTCAAACAAGTTCTGGCCCTGCGCTGCGAATTGCTCGAAAATCGGGTTCAGCGTCCCGGGGTCGGCCGGGCTCCAGTACCACGAGCAGCTCAATTGCGCGTTCAGTGGTTTAGCTGTCGCCATAGCGTTAAAAATCGCAGAGTCGGTAGACCCGATGTACATCACCAGGCTCGCCATGCCAGGAGCCATGCCGAGTGCCTGTGTCATGTCAATCGTTTGTTCGGTATCGTCGCAGCCTTCCGAAGCGAGGCAGGTCACGGGGGTTCCGTCCACGGAGGTCAGAGTGATCGGCACTGCTTCGGTTTGGTTAACGTTCTTGTAGTAAGTGTCCAAGTCGGCCAGATCCGTGCCAGCGTACTCCAGCAAGCCGAGCGACTGACCCGAGCCCGTGAGCGCCGTTCCACCGTAGTAGGCTGCCCGCATGTCGCTGCCGAGGAAAGATGCCTCCGGGCCCGAGCCAACCGTAGCATTGGACTTCACCTTCCCATTCCTGTGCACCAGCGATGGGCGCGGAATTGAGTAGTTGTCCAAGCCTGAAATGTGCCAGAGCTGCATCGGCACGTCGGCGCCCGGCTCACGGTCGGGAGAGTAGAAGGTGCGGTCTTCGGTCGGATGCTGATAGACGCCCATGGTCACATGGAAGGCCTTCTCAACGCTCCCCACCGGTGCCGTCAGAACTACGTCCACGCGATTGCGAGAGCCGTTCACTACCGTAAACCCATTCGCTTTCGCGAAGCTTATCAAGGCGTCATAATCCTCCTGGCTCGGACCAAATCTCGCGGTGAACTCTTCCACCGTGAGAAAGTTCCGGTAAGAGGGACTGGTGGGGTCGTACACTTCATTCAGAAAGTTTTCCAACTCGGGCTGATGGCGCAGCGCCAGCATGACGTCGAAGTGCATGGTTTGGTTAGCCGGGAGCCGCCCCACTAATTTTGCTTCCCCGCTGGTAACCGCTTCCCGCACATGGCTCGTTAACAGGGTCCGCGGCGCTGCCAGACACACGGTATTCATGGCTGACACCATTGCAATGAGCGCAAGCATAGACATACTCAGTTTTCGAATCACAGTTTCTCCTTGGAGGTACAAAAGTGGAAGATCCTTAAGGTCGTAGCATGACGCCAGAAACCCCACACAAGATCTGGTCAGCGTGCCTGATTGAACACCTGGGAACCCTCGCCCCGGGGGCGGCGAGGAACCGTTCTGATGGGCAGGAGTATACCCTTGGCTTGCCGGAACTACAACCACCAAAATTCGTGTTTTTACCAGACCTCGATGATGGATGTGAAAACGTTTTCACTCACAACCGCGATCATCATCGATGCCGAGAACTGACCATTGCTCTTCAGTTTTCGCTCTCCACCGGCTTAGCCTTCGGAGCCGGCAACGCCTTCGCTGGCTTGCCCGGCCTTGCCGGCGTGGCTGGCGGAATCGGCGCAGCCGGAGCCACGACCGCGACCGTCCCTTTGCGAATCTCAATCGTTCCCTTGGCGCAGTTCAGCGCCAGTCGCGGACCGTTTTTTCCGATAGAACCGGCCGCGCTCGCTTGCTCGCCGACAGTTTCGATTTTCAATTCGTCGAAGTCGCTCTCGATCTCTCCTTGATGTGCGCGTGCCTCAACTTGCACCGCGGTATTCGGCGGAATCGTAACCGATACGTCGCCCTTGCGGTTTTCGATCTGGACATTTCCCGGCTTGTACAGCCCCACCGACACCGACCCGTTTTCGTCTTCCAGGCGCAGGTCGCCCGACAAGCCTTCCAGTGAAATATCCTTCGAGTGCGTCGTCAGCCGCATCGGTCCCGTCAGCGAATCGGCCCGCAGATCGCCCGAATCAAGATCCAGCCGGCCATCGAGCCGCGAGAACTCGATTTCCGTGCGCGAGGAATGAAAACTGACCGTCTTGCTGATCCGCACCAGGCGTACGCTTTCCTGAAAATCGCCATTCAGGTGCACCGTGCCATCCACATCTTCCACCGCGACTTCGTTGGCCTTGCCCTGAATGGTGACGTCGCCCTTCACATGGCCCATCTGCACCGAACTGTTATCCAGATTCAGCGTCACGTTTCCAGTATGGTCGCTGATGTTCACTTCGCCGCGCTGGTGGTTGATGTCAACCGCGCCAGTCATCCCCGCGATAGTGATGTCGCCTCGCCGCGATGCGATCACCAGCGACATATTCGACGGCACATAGACATCCATGTCGGTGGTCACGCTCTTGTCTCCCGCCCCTCCAGTATTAGCATCCAGCGTCACCACTTTGTCCGCTTGCGTGAAGCGCGGATCGGTCTTGGTGTTGTACTGGTCGGCGTCCTTCTGATTCTCAGCGCGGACTTTCTTGCGCCAGGAGACCTTTAGCTTCTTGTCGTCGGACACATTCACCGTAATCGTCCCGCGATCGTCGTTCACGTGAAGGCTGCCGCCGCTCGCCGGCAAATCCGCGTGGATTTCGCCGCTGTAGTCGAATGTCGATCCACCAAAGATTTCGTCGAGTCCCTCATCATCGCCAATCTGGATGTGATCTCCGAGATTCTTCCAGTCGACGCGCGACGCCTGCGTGGCAATCAATCCCGCGATGATCAAAAACAACATCAGGAAAACACCGCCCACGCCAATGCCCCGAGTTGGTTGGCCATAGCGCTTGGCCTGTTCGTATTCGATCAGCTTCAGCACCCCCCACAAGATCAGCAGCGCCGGCCAGAAGCGCGCAAATAGCGATCCCAGGTGGTGAATATCCATGAGCCCCATCGTCCCCAGCAGGAACAGGATTCCCAACAGGATCAGCACCACCGGACCGGCAATCGAACGTCGCGGAAGGCGCGGTGGCGGCATCTGCGGCATCATTGGGCTAGCCATGATTCACCTCGCTGCTTGGCGGAACCGGGGGAACCGGCGGTACAGGAGGAATCGGTCCTCCCGCCGGATTCGCGCCCGGCAGCGGCGATATGTGTCCCTCCGCCGAGGCGCTTCCCTGCATCAATTTCAGAGCGCCAATCACCAGCAGAATTACCGGCCACGTGCGCCCAAAGTGCAGGTTCGCCACATCCAGGTTCTGCAGCAGGAACAAGACTCCAATGGTGAAAACGATCACCGGACCCGTAATCCGCCGCGTGCGGCAGCGTGCGCATTGGCAGGCCGAGGCCGCCGCCAGGTTCTGCATCGTCGGTGAAAAGCCGTGACGCGCCATTTTCTCCCTCGCCCGATCTGCATTCCGCGGCGGTCCCAGCCATCCCCACGCGCGCGCGAACATCCAGCCGCCCATGAAGATCAAAATCAAAGGCCAGAACCGGTCCAGTCCGTATTCGCTCAAGCCCAGCGTATGCAGCAGAAAGAGCACGCCCAGCAGAATCAGGACGATCGCACCCGTCGGAATCTTGCTCGCCTCAATCCTCGCCCCGCCGCTGAAAGTTGCCGCTAGTCCAAATGGATCTGGCACCGGTTGCGCCATCTGAATCGCCTTGGCTGAGCGCACCGCATCCATCACCTGGTAAACCCAGAAGAAAATGATGCCGAAGATGCAGATGATTTGGAGGGCTTCACTGTTCCCGTGGTCTCCGGCGTTCGCCCCAATGAAAAGCAGAGTTATGATCACCAGGTGCGCCAGTCCCTTGGCATATTGCCCGGTGTACACCGCGCCCACACCGAAGGGAAAGAACCCAGCCAGAATTCCAGCCACTGCTGGGTTGGGTCCGCTGCCGCTGATGTGGGGCGGAGGTGGTGGTGGAATCTGTCCAAACGCTGCCGGCCCACTCATAGGTGCCGGCGGGCCCATGGTCGAAGAGAAGCCGCCAGAAACCGACCCCGACGGAACTCCCTCCATCTTCGCTCCCAGGCATTCCTCGCAATAGATCACGCCCCGCACCGGACGTGTGCAGTTCGCGCACAGTGCCTTTCCGCAAGTGCGGCAATAGGCCACTGCCGATACATCAGCATGATTGGCGCAGTTCATACAAACCTCCGATTCGTGGTTTCCACGGCAGGTGAAGTACCCCGCAGCGCGGCCATTACCGGCTGGTTGTAATCCTGGGAGTAGTTACGATCCTGTCTTTGCTCTGGTTGTCCACTGGTATTGTTCTTGCGATTCTCTTTCTGTGGCTGCGGTCCCGGTTCCGCGGGAGTGTTGGCCCGCTTCAGTTCACGCAGCTTCGATTCAATCTCGTACACGAAGCGAATATTGTCGTAGTACTTCACCACTTTGATTTGCGCGCCATTGTACGCGTGCCGCAAAGCCGACGGCCGCAAATCCACTTTTGCCACGTCCGTCGCCTTCACTCCCATCGCGCTCAGCCCCAGCGAAAACGAGAAGAAGATCATCCCAAACGACATCACAAACCGAGGCTGCCGCACAAAAGCCGTCACCGGAGTGATAAACGAATCCCACCACTCCCGCACCCGCTCGCTGACCGGAGTAGTCCGCCCACCCCCGATAGCCGCCAGGGCTCGCCGGCTCACGACTCCGCTGGTAGCCACCAGAATGTTCTGCACCATCACAGCCGGAGGCTCTACTGGTTCAAGCGATCGCAGCCAAGCCTGACCCGCCTGCGCGTCCGCGAACAGCGGACCGCAAACCCCGCAGATGCGCCGGTGAGCGTCAAAGCTTTCCTTGCGAGCCGGGCTCAATCCGGAGTAGCCATCGCCATCCATCGCCTCGCTGTCGATAGCCGAGCTAAGCAGCGCTTCGAACTCCGAGCACTCCATCCGAGGTGCGTTAGGCTGTTCGTGTTTTGTTTCCTCTGGCATCACGTCACCTGCCTATATGTACGTTGTAGGACGCGTGCAAGTTCCGCTCGTCCCCGGTTAATTCGAGATTTGACGGTTCCCTCCGGAACCCTCAAAACCGTGGCAATTTCCCGATAGTCCATGTCCTGTAGATCCCGTAAAATCACCGCCTCCCGCAGCTCCGGAGACAGTTTCTGCAACGCCAAATGCACCATTTCCCGCGTTTCCCGCGACTGCACCGCCGCATCCGGAGGCAATCCCCGGTCCGCAATCTGCTCGCTAAGAGGCTGCGCATCTTCCCGCTCCGAAGGCGCCGAATCGAGGGAATCCGTGATCCGGTCGCCCTTAGACTTTCGAAAATGATCGACCAGAAGATTGCGGGTAATTGTAGTGACCCAGGTCATAAACGCGCCCTTACCAGAGTCATAAGTATTCAGCGTCCGATACATCTTGATAAAGACCTCCTGAGTGAGGTCCTGCGCGCTGTCCGAATCCCCGGCAAACCGGTAGCAGACGTTATAAATCCGCCGGTGGTAGCGCTCGACAATTTCCTCCCAAGCCGCGGCATCGCCCGAAACACAGCGACGGACCAGCAATCCGACAACCTGGGCATCATCCAAAACAAACTCCGCGAAAACCAGACTCCGCGAACTGCGCTTAATCTCGCGAACTGCGCATAATCCACGCTTAATCTAGCGTTGTCATCCTGAGCGAAGCGAAGGACCTATGCAGTTGTCCGCGCGCGGCACAGAACTCAACAGCACATCAGAACTACGTTTCTGTAGGCCGGGAAGTTCCCTTGAATCATAGAGCTAGCGATTGTAGCAGGAGAGTTGCGCGAGAGGCGGCGGAACGATTCCACTGGCCGCAGGTGCTTGGACCCCCCGAGACCCGATCTTTTAGAATCAGAGATTTAGAGATAGTTTTTGCCAGATCTTTGAGAAATAAGGACTTACAAGTAAGATATTTATTTATCAACAACTTAGGGAGATTTCTTGATTTCAAGCTACCGGAACGGGTTCGACACGACGACCCCAAAATATTCCTGCCCCGCACTGAAATCTTCCGACAAGATGCGTTTGCACCCCGCCCGTTCCGCGGCCGCGACGATCATGCCCTCATAGAAGTGGATGCCGTAGGCCGCGCGCGCCTCGACCGCCCGCCGAACCAGTTCTCCATCGGATACAACCAGCCTGATCGCCGAAAGCTTATCCAGGATGGCAGTCACAGCGGCAGGAGTAGCCGACATTTTGTGAAGCAACGTGGCCGCGAATTCGGCGAGCACCTGCGCGGAAACTACGAACTTTCCCTCGATCGCTCTTCTCACCAAATCCTGAGCGACGCGTTGTTTGGCGGGGCGATCGAACTGGTAGGCATACACGAGGACGTTAGTATCGAGAAAATCACTTCCGCTCATGCAGATCTTCCCGCTTCCAGGTTATTTTTCCCAGCCGGAAACTGAACTGTTTGAAGCTCTGTTCGAGCGCCTCCAACTGCCGGCGCTTGAGCCCGGATTTCGCATGTTCAGCGGCCAGTTCTTGCAGGTGCGCGCGCACCAGTCCAGTCAGCGTAGTATCGCGCTCGACCGCGATCTTGCGGACTTCCCTGACCAGATCATCGTCCAGCGAAAGCGTGATATTCATGCACCCATAATAAGGGAAACCCTTAATAAGGGCAACGCCAAAGCTGCGAAGTCGTTAGGTCACCCGAGGACCCGAGGGCCCGATGGGGTATGATGAGCGCCAATGAAGGGCCGACGCCATGGCGGACAGAAAACATCTCGTGAGAATCAAGAAAGGTGTCGAGGCTTGGAATAGCTGGAGAGAAGCAAACCCCTACATTATCCCGAATCTCCGCGGGGCGGCCCTCGGCGACATCTCGGGCCTCCTGGGACCGAGTATCTACGAGATAGATCTCAGACGAGCCAACCTTATCGGCGCAGACCTCAGCCAAGCGAAGCTCCGCGGGGCGGACCTCAGACAGGCGGACCTAAGAGATGCAGACCTCACCGGGGCGGACCTCAGAGAGGCGGACCTCTGCGGGGCCAAACTCGCTGAGGCGATCCTCCGCGGGGCGGACGTCACTGGCGCTGGTCTGACCAGGGCGGATCTCACTCGCGCGTTCATTGGCTGGACGACATTCGGAGAGAACGACCTAAGTTGCGTGAAGGGCCTTGAGACCTTACGTCATGACGGTCCCTCAACGATTGGCGTCGATACCATCTACCGCTCCCACGGAAGCATCCCACTGACGTTCCTGCGCGGGGCCGGCGTTCCCGAAAACTTCATCGAGTACATGGGCTCCCTCACCGGGAAGGCCCTTGAGTTCTATTCCTGCTTCATCAGCTATTCCACCAAAGATCGGGAATTCGCCAAGCGACTCCACGCTGATCTACAAGACAAAGGCGTCCGCTGCTGGTTCGCGCCGCACGATATACACGGCGGAGAACATGTCATTGAGCAGATTGACGTCGCGATACGAATGCATGAGCGGGTGCTCCTGATCCTTTCGACGGACAGCATGAAGAGTAAGTGGGTGGAGACGGAAATCGTCAAGGCCCGGAAGCGCGAGATCGCGGAAAATAAGCGCGTGCTATTTCCCGTTAGCCTGGTTCCGTTTGAAGTCCTGCGAGATTGGACATGCTTCGACTCAGATACCGGGGAAGATTTGGCAAGGGAAATTCGGAAATTCTATATCCCAGATTTCAGTAATTGGAAGGACCACGACTCTTATGCGAAGGCGCTGAAGAAATTGCTCGACGGTTTGAAGGCACAGGGATCAAAGACAGCATAGCTGCCCACAATTGCGGTTTCCCTTTGCACAGGAGTACGATTCGACCCCAGACGTGGGTTGAAGGAGTCAGGATGCGTCGCGCGCCCGTAATGCCACCAGCCAGTACTAACCTGGCGTCGCCAATCGCCGCCATCGCGACGAAGAACGTGAAGCAGTAGATCGCAATGCGGACAGGGCCTTCCAGAGGGGTAGCGCTTTTGAAAGAAGGCGCCAAGCCGGTGGCCAACTGAAAGCTCAGAATCGCAAAAGGGATGAAGAGGCACAGAATTACAGCTAGAGCAATCTTTTCAGCAATGCCGATAGACTGCTCTTTGCGCCGAACCGTCAACCACGCCGTCGCCACCAGGTAGATGGTGAAGGTGCCGATGAACAAATTGGGAAGCTGCTCAGGCATTGCCACGGCGAGATAGTCCGCGAAGACTGCCATCACAAGCATGGATATGAAAAAGATGGTCCCCGCCATCCGGTGTGTGCGCGCCCTTGCGGGACGACATGGCAAAGATCCCCGCGAACAGCGCGATCGTGCCAGCAACGACGTGAAGAATGAGAACCAGATGCGTCAGAGCGGGACTCTCCTTGTCAGGGCCATACGTCGCCGGGGTAAGCTTTGTTCCATCGAAGGCAAAAGGGCGTGTCTGCGGCGCTGTCCGCAAGCCGACGTGCCTCGCCCAACTCCTACGGAGTCATTTTCTCCGCCACATCCGCCACTAAGAACGCTCCCGAAAATGAACAAAAGGCGAATCTGTAAAAATCACCCGCCAGAAATGACGTACCTGTGACCGTTCAACCAACCCCCATGCCCAGTATTATCAGTGGCTTGCAGCAGATTCGCTCTTGCCGTCATGAAATACATATTGGTACGTACAAAAAACGTAACTACAAAACGTTTCACGTGGAACATTTTGTAACTACAATCTTTGTACATACATCCGAGCCCCGCCCTACGCGAACCGCACCCGCACATCCGGCCCCTTATCCAGATGAATGCTCTCGATAAACCGCACCCGTCCCGTCCGCAAAGTGAGAATCACCGAAGAGGTCCGCGTGCCCTCGCCAAAGAATCGGACGCCTTTCAGCAGCGCGCCCTCGGTCACGCCTGTGGCGGCGAAAATCATCTGCTTCCCCGGAGCAAGGTCTTCCGCCTCATAAATTTTGTTCTTGTCTCGAATCCCCATCTTGGCAATGCGCTCTTCCATTTCCGGCTTGTCGATCACCAGGCGCCCTTGCATGTATCCGTTCAGGCAGCGGATTGCGGCTGCAGTAATCACGCCTTCCGGAGCGCCACCCGAGCCCATCACAGCGTGCACGCCGGTTCCGATCACGGCTGCGGCAATGCCGGCCGAGAGGTCGCCGTCGCCAATCAGCTTGATGCGCGCACCCGCTTTGCGAATATCGCTGATCAGCTTTTCGTGCCGCGGACGGTCGAGCACGATCACCACCAGGTCCTCCACGCCGCGATGCAGACGCCGCGCGATATTTTTCAGGTTGACGGCCACCGGAGCGTCCAGTTCGACCGCGTTCTTGCACGATGGTCCGACTACGATCTTTTCCATGTAGCAGTCGGGAGCATGCAGCAACCCGCCTTTTTCCGAGGCCGCCAGCACCGTGATCGCGCCCGGCGAACCGGTGGCGCAGAGGTTCGTGCCTTCCAGCGGATCGACGGCAATGTCGATCTCCGGACAATCGCGGCCGTCGGGATACGGGCCGCCCACCCGCTCGCCGATATAAAGCATGGGAGCGTCGTCGCGCTCGCCCTCGCCGATCACGATGGTGCCGTGCATCGGGACCGTGTCCATCGTTTTGCGCATGGCCTCGGTTGCGACCTGGTCGCTCAGCGGACGGTCGCCCTGGCCCATCGTGCGCGCCGACTCGATAGCCGCGTTTTCCACCACGCGCAAAAATTCCAATGCCAGATCGCTTTCAATGTTCTCTCCGAATTTCTTGGCGTGCGGTTCGGGACGGGTTTGAGTGGCCATGAATTCCTCCTAAGAAATGCGACCTAGGAATATATCCCCTTCGGGCGCTAGATGGAAGGGCAAGCATCACCGCTGGTGTGGCGCGGATACTCATGTCCGCGAAATTGGGCAGCGCATCGCAGCCGGCAAAAACGTCTGCTAATCTTTTGCTCATGACCACCGACCGTAAAGAACCAACGTATCTCTTCTCCGAGAAGCAGGTTGAGGAAAAGAGCGAACTGGCACGCCGTTTTCTGGACAACCGTAACCGTCTGAACGACAACGTCCACAAAGCCGACAACTTCCTCGTCAAGCGCTTCTACAACCTGGATCACAACGCCTACCTGGAAGGCGCTTTGCCGGCAAAATACAAGGAATTGATGGGACTGGTCGCTTCCACCTGCCTGCGTTGCGACGACTGCATCAACTATCACGTGATTCAGTCCTATCGCCTGGGCGCGACCCGCGCCGAACAGGAAGACGCTCTCAACGTGGCGCTGGTGGTAGGCGGAAGCATCGTGATTCCGCACCTGCGGCGGGCGTACGAACTGCTGACGGAACTCTACGGCTGAGTGGAGACCCCATTAATTGTCGCAACTGCAATCTCTCAGAAAGTCCAGGCCCAACGCCAATGGCCTGGAGGTCTCCAGCACCCGCGCTGTGATTCGTTCTTGCACTATACTTATGGCAAGACACACCAGGTGGGGTGACACGAAAACCTGAACCCTTGCGCTCTTCGTCAACGTTGATCGTCAATTTGGATCGTCAACGTTTTAAGATTCGACAAACCAGTATTCACTTACCGAATCTAACTCCGAAGAATCGGCGCTGAACCGAGGTCGGAAGCTTGAAGTTCGTTTGTATGGGGAGAAGCTCATGACCGTTCCAAAAATCCTTTTGACAACGCTGATGACATTCGCCTGTGCGGCGGGAATCTATGCTCAGCAAGAAGTCCCGGCTACTCTCCAGGAAGTGCCAATCCCGCGTTTGTCGCCTGCATCGGCGCGGCCGCATCCCGCGAGTTCGGATCAGCCTGCGCCTCCCCAGTTTCTTCCCCTTACCGTGCCCAAACAAACGTCATTACAGGTCGCCATTGAAAGCGAAGTGCGCGTGAAGCGGGTCGGCCAGAGAATTTCAGCGCGGCTGATGGATCCCATCTACGCCTTCGATCAACTCGTCGTGCCGATCGGATCGGAGATCCGCGGCGAGGTAACGAAGATCGAGCCAGTCTCCGGCGCCGGGCGTACTCTCGCGGGCCTCGACGCGGACTTCACACCTATACGCAAAGTCGAAGTCACTTTTACGGATCTGCTGCTCCCCAATGGAAAACACCTGCCGATTCGTACCAGCGTCACCCCCGGTTCCGGACAGGTAATGCAGTTTGTAACCTCGCCAGATAAAGATCCGAAGAAGTCCGTGAAGGACGTCGCCTCCGAGAAGACGAAGGAAGCCAAGCAGCAGGCGCGCGACCAGTGGAACACTGCAATGCAGCAACTGAAAACGCCCGGCCGCGTCCACCGCCTCGAGCGTTACGCGGAAGCGCGGTTTCCCATCCATGCCCAGTACGTCCCGGCGGGCACAATCTATTTTGCCGAACTCGAAGATCCTATCGATTTCGGAAGTGAGCCTCTTTCCGCCGACAAAGCGTCTCATATTGGAGGCCCCTTACCGGAAGGCAGTGTCGTGCATGCCCGTCTTCTCACTGCGTTGTCGTCGGCAACCGCACAGAAGGGCCAGGAAGTGGAGGCCGTCCTCTCGCGTCCCCTGTTTGATGGTGACCACCTGCTGTACCCGCAGGGAACCCGTTTGCTGGGTTCAGTCGGCCAAGTGCAGCCCGCGCGGCGAATGAAAAAGAACGGGCAGTTGCGCATCGCTTTCCACCAGGTCGCTCTGCCCGATGGGGTGGAACAAAAAGTGGAGGCTGCTTTGGTAGGGGTACAGTCTGGCAAGGACGCCAACGTGAAGTTGGATTCTGAAGGCGGGGCCGAGGCGACCAACTCCAAGACGCGCTACGCAAGTGTCGCGCTCGCGCTTGGTTTGGCGGCCATAGGCTCCAGCGATCGCGATGGTGACGGAGGCGGGCCCGCTGTCACCGCTGGAAACTCTCGCGGATTCAGGCTGGTCGGCATCCTCGCGAACGCGCTCGCCCGATCTCGCGCTCTTGAATACGCAACCGGCGCCTACGGAGCCGGCCGTTCGCTCTATAATAACTTTCTCACCCGCGGACACGAAGTCGTGTTCCCCAAGAATACAGCCATGGATATCGGCATCAGCACGCGGGTTGCGAGCGGAACACCGTCAGCGCCGGCCGTCCAGCCTATTGCGAATCCTGGCCAATAGTTGTGGCCAATCGTCCTGGTCCATAAAGGAGCCACCAATCACGGACTAGAACGCGTCAATCCCGGTCACGCTAGCTCCGATAATCAGCGTGTGGATGTCATGCGTTCCCTCGTAGGTCTTTACGCTTTCGAGGTTCATCAGATGCCGCATGATGGGATAGTCGTCGGCCACGCCGTTTGCGCCCAGAATGTCTCGTGACATGCGGGCGCACTCAAGCGCCATCCAGACGTTGTTTCGCTTCGCCATCGAGATGTGCTGGTGCTGTACTTTTCCGGCGTCTTTCAAGCGGCCGACTTGCAGCACCAGTAATTGCCCTTTCGTGATTTCGTTGATCATCCAGGTGAGTTTTTCCTGCACCAGTTGATGGGAGGCTATGGGCTGATCGCGCCATTGTTTTCGCAACAAGGAATATTGCAGCGCGCAGTCGTAACATGCCATCGCCGCGCCCACCGCTCCCCACGCGATGCCATAGCGCGCCTGGTTCAGACACATCAGCGGAGACTTCAATCCGCCCGATCCTGGCAGCAGGTTCGACTCTGGAATGTGCACATCCTGCAGCGACAGGCCTGACGTCACCGACGCTCGCAGCGACCACTTGCCGTGAATGTTGTCGGCCTTGAATCCGGGGCGGTCGGTCTCGACCAGGAATCCGCGTACTTTATCTTGTTCGTCCTCCACCTTCGCCCAGATCACGGCCACGTCGGCGATGCTGCCGGAGGTGATCCACATTTTCTCGCCGTTCAGCACATACTCTTTGCCAACTTTGCGGGCGCGCATTCTCATGCCTCCGGGATTCGATCCGAAGTCGGGCTCGGTCAATCCGAAGCAGCCTAGCTTTTCGCCTTTTTGCATCGCGGGCAGCCAGGTATTTTTCTGCTCGTCCGACCCGAAGGTATAAATCGGATACATCACCAGCGCCGATTGCACGCTGACGAACGAGCGCACGCCGGAGTCTCCGCGTTCCAGTTCCTGCGTCACCAGTCCGTATTCGACGTTCGACATGCCGGCGGATCCATATCCGTTCAAGGACGCGCCGAAGAATCCCAAATCGGCCATGGGTTTGACGAGTTCGCGCGGGAAACGGCCGGCGCGGTTGCATTCCTCAATGATGGGGATGAGATTGTCTTCGATGAACTGGCGCGCGGTCGCGCGCACAAGGCGCTCATCGTCATTGAGCAGCGTGTCAAAGTCGATGAAGTCCACACCACGGAATTTGATGGCCGGCATTAGGTCTCTCTCCACTAGGTCAGCAGATAGGGAACGGGAAACTAACCAAAGTAGCAGAGCCGCAAAGACTCAGCAATGCGGAGCCGGCGCGGGTAGTGGGCTACTTTGACGATGCTCCCAAAAACGCTGAACCACAAAGGACACAAAGTGCCACGAAGGTCTTAAATTCTACTGCGTTTCCTTGTGTACCTTCGTGCCCTTGGTGGTAAACGTTTTGGCAAGATGTGCCACTACCCCGGCGCGAGGAGATGACAAGAAGCACAAATCGGGATGACAATGATGTACCGTATTCCAGAATCCCAAGAAAGCAGGACGATAACTGATGAGCGACTCCCGCGCGTTTCTGCGCCACACTCTTGCCACCCTCGCCTATCGCGGAGCAAAAGCGATTCGCAACGCTGGGCCGGGCTTTGCCGAATATGGGCTGTCCGAGACTTCGCGCACGCCGGCAAAAATTCTGGCGCACGTTGGCGACCTGATGGATTGGGGCTTGGCCATGTCCGAAGGCCGCCGCGAGTGGAAGGATTCGTTGCCCCTGCCATGGGAAAAAGAATGCGAGCGTTTCTTCGCCGCCTTGAAAAAGTTTGACGACTACCTGGCTTCCGAGAAGCCACTCGAAGTCTCCGCCGGGAAATTGTTTCAGGGTCCGATTGCCGACGCGCTCACACACGTGGGTCAGATCGCAATGCTGCGGCGGATGGCAGGAGCGCCGATCAAAGGCGAAAACTATTTCGCTGCCGAGATCACCACGGGCCGCGTCGGCGCGGATCAGGCGCCGCCACGCAAGGTGTTTTGACGCGGGCTTGTTGCATAGAGTTTCAGTGGGACAGAGTGTTCCCTCAGCGGCTAAAGCCGCCGTTGAAAACAACCAGATATCGCAGCGGTAAACCGCTGCGCCACCCAAAACAAGCACAAACAAAAACGACCATAAAATGGAATCTTGCCCTGGGCTGTGAAGCCTGCCCTACCCAAAACCATTTATGAAATACGTTCCAGGGGACTAGCTTTTTGTTCCTACAATCTCTCTCACGGCGCGATGGGCCTGATCGATGGCGGTATTGGTGTAGGCGTGGCCGTCGGCGTCCGAGTTCGCTATCTTGATTCTTCCAAAAGGCTGCCGGCCAATCACGCACGGACGCTCCGACGCCGGACGGTCCAGCGGCTCGAACAATTCGTTGTACTCGTAGGCGTATCCGTGGGGCCAACGGTTGACGGTAATGGCCTGAATGTCGCGAGCGGAGTCGAAGCCTCCGGCTGAAAGCATGCGGCCGAGTTGGTCGCGCACATTACGCTCAAAGGTTTCGAATGGCGTGCTGACCAGTTCGAACCGTCCTGCGCGGTACTGGTCTTTGCAATCTTCGCCGGGCGCGCAGGGAGTGCGCAAAAGGTGAAGCAGGCAGGATTCCTGGGGCGAACTGGGATAGTGGTAGTCGCCCATCGAGACGGGGAAATCCAAAGTTACGTTGGTGAAGTACGATCCTGGAGCGTAGACGGCGCTCACTCCGAGTTTCTGAAACGCTTTCCAGTTGCTGATTTGCACGTTGGTGTAGACCAGAGGAATCTTCACGCAGTACGCGAGAGCTTCCTTTTGTTTGGCTGACATTTCCGGACACAGATAGGGAATCATCATGTTGTAGCAGGCGAGGATGCAGTTTGCGCCGCGAACCCGGCGCGCCTGCCCGCCGCGAACGTACGTGACTTCGACTTCCTTCGCGGTCTTTGGATCTTTATCTCCTGCGTGTTTCACTCTCACGGCGGTGCTATTCAGGCGAATACGGATTGGGGACGAAGCATCGTCGAGGCGAGCATAATTCGCGCGGGCGGTGACGATGTCTTCCATGGTGTGGCCGGGAAGAGTGCCGGGCACGAGGGATCGCACCAGCATCCGGGCGATGGAAGCGTTGCCGTCGGGAAAATGGAAAATGTACGGCTCATCCAGTTCGGGATTTTGCTCGTGGCTCTTGGGGAGAGTCATTCCCTTGAAGCCGGGAAATCCGTTCACCGCGCAGTCTTTCGCGGAAACGGCATCGATTCCGACGGCATAGATATCGTGGGTTGAGGTTTGAAGGACTTTGACCACGTCGGGGTGAACCTTGGCGTATTGCAGCAGAAAATCTTTGTAGCTGGTCTTGGTCAGCTTGCGTCTTTTCTGCTCCGGAGTAAGGTCGGGCAAGTAATCGACGCGGGCATGCTGCAAGCGGAGCAGATCCTTGCGGGCGGCCTCGGCGATGGGCATCTGGGCGACGTTCTCCATGGTGAACGCGAGGCCAAAATAGTGGAGGCCCTTCTGCAACACGAGGCGGTCGGCGCCAAAGGTTTCCTGATCGAAGAAGACACCTTCTTCAAGATGCATCGAGTCAAACAATTTCTGGTCGTAGTACTTGAAGAAGCGGTGCACCTCGATTCCCAGCTCTTTCAAAAGTCCAATTGACACATTGCTGTAATTGCTGGGGGCCTCGATGGACTGCGTCCCGCCGTATCCGAGCAGCAATCGGTTGCCCGCCTGGAATTCGTTGCGCTTGGCGTGGCCGCCGAAATCATCGTGGTTGTCGAGGAGGAGGATTTTAGATTTTTGTCCGGCAAACTTGCGGTAAAAGTAGGCAGCGGCTAAACCGCTGATTCCAGCGCCGACCACGACCAGATCGTAGGACTCGGCGTCGTCAGTGGAATTCGCCCAGGCATTGTCCTTACCATCGCGCAGGTCGTGCGCTACTTCCCACGATCCGTCGTGACTGCCGCGCATGCCGGTTTTGGCGGGCGGATAGTAGGTGGGGTCCTTCTCCGGAGCGAATGGGGATTCTGGGATACCGAAGGCGTGCAGCCAGGTCGAATTCGCCAACAGGGAGGTTCCGACGGCGATGCCGATTCCATTCAGGAAATCGCGGCGCGTAATCTCGCGCCCCATACCCAATTCACGATCGCGGTTCTTGTCGCCCATTCAGTTCGCTCCCCCCGATGCCGAGTCTCTGGATTCGTGGTGATTTGTCGCCAGCCATTGTGCACTCAGTGGGCAACGGATGTCGATACGAGCTCGCGCGGAGACGGGGCTTCGTCCCATGCTAGACGCAGTTGCCTTGGCCTCAGGACGCGGGCTGAGTAGAATAACAGGCAAGCGGCCTTACACGGCGCACAGGAGATTCCATGGCTTCCGGCGAGACGGCAACTGCTGCCACGAGTACGATTCCGCAGCTTCCGAACCACAAGGTCAAGATCAAGAAGCTTGACCAGCGTTCCTGCAACGAGAAAAACGACAAGGGCAAGTTCTGTGGGGGACACTTGAAGCGCTGGTTCTACTCGGTCGACGTGCTCGAAAAGGAGTGCGGCTGCGTGGAGAAAGCCTGGGGAACGGATGCCGAAGTGTATCGCTGCGAATTTTGCCAGACGCTTTATTTGCCCCGTCCCGACGATGCACGTGGGTTGAACGTCGCGGGGCGAGGCCAGATTTCGGTGTTTGGGCTGACGGTTCCTACGAAAGAAGAGAAACCGAAGTAAAGGTGTCAGGTGCCAGGTCTCAGGCTTTTCCACGCTTGGACGGGGCAGAACTGCGTCGCCGCACCAGAACTAGGCTCAAAAATATTTCTCCGGGCAAACGGTCGGCCCTCAGGGGCTAAAGCCCGCTCCGTTGTCTGTTCTGAACGGCACGGCTGAAGCCGTGCCCTACCCAAAACCATTTCATGAGACTAGTGGACCAGTTCTAGCTCTCAGTCCGCTACCACTGCTTCTTTTCGCGTGCCAGTGAGCACCGCAAGGCTCTTCTCCAGATCGGCAATCAGATCGTCGACGTGCTCGATGCCTACGGACAGGCGAATCATTTGTTCGGTCACGCCCATTTTCTTTCGCAACTCGGGGGCGATCATGGCATGTGAAGTAAGCACCGGGATGGTCACCAGCGAGTCCACTCCGCCGAGGCTGGGGGCCAGGGTAAACAGATTGAGGGCCTCGGCTACGCGGCAGGCGTCGGCGCCTGTGCCTTCCACCTCGAAGCTTACAACAGCGCCCGCGCCCTTCATTTGCTTTTTGGCGATGGGGTAGTCCGGATGGCTCTTCAGCAGCGGATAGTGGACCCGCGCGACTTTGGGATGCTGGCTCAGGAACTCGGCAATCCGCAGCGTGCTTTGGTTCTGGCGCTCGACTCGGACAGCCAAGGTTTTGATTCCGCGCAGCAGCAGGAACGCGGCGTGCGGATCCATGCAGCAGCCGAGTGTGGTGCGCGTGGAATGGATCTGCTCGATCAAATCGCGACGTCCGGTTGCGATGCCGCAGATGATGTCGGAATGTCCGCCAAAATATTTTGTTCCTGAGTGCAGCACCAGGTCGATGCCCCACTCCGCGGGACGGCAATTGATGGGCGTGGAGAAAGTCGAATCGATAGTCGTGATGAGGCCGCGCTTATGCGCCAGCGTCGCGATCTTTTCCAGATCGACGACGCGCACACTCGGATTCGTCGGCGATTCGATGTGCAGGAGTTTTGTGTTGGGGCGGATCGCGCGCCCGTGCTGCTCGATGTCGTTGGTATCGACAAACGTAGTTTCGATGCCCAGTTTCGGCAGCCATTGCGATAAAAACTTGATCACGCCGCCGTAGATATCGCGCTGCGCCACGATGTGGTCGCCCGCCTTCACCAGCGAGAGGATCGAAGTGGTGATCGCGGCCATGCCGGATGAGAAAAGCAGGGCTGCGTCCGTGCCTTCCAGTTCGGCGATGGCATTCTCGGCTACCGTATTGGTGGGATTGCCGTAGCGCGTGTAGAAACTGTCGGTAGGAGTGACGCGCAGCTGCTCCTGCATGTCGGTAACTTCGAAAGTCGAAGTCTGATAGATGGGCGTGGAGAGCGGGCCGTTCTTTTTGGCGAGGTCGGTGCCGCCGCGCACCGCCTCGGTTTCCTGACGGAATGTGTGCTTCTTCATTTCGATTCTCCTGTAGAGACGCGGCTTGCCGCGTCTCCCGCCGCGTCCAGAGCAGACGGGGCAAGCCCCGTCTCTACACGAAACCCGCCGCCTCTTAAAGATTACCTGTGCCGTTCAGCCGCGGCAATACTTAGACACGGCCTGGCGTCTGTAATATGCTTCTGTGAGCCATCGCTATGAAAAAGAAGAAGCTGAAAACCATCGCAAAACATACTGCTGCCAGGAAAACGAAAACATCGCGACCGGCACCTAAAGTCGCACTCAAAGCCACGGTCCTGAAAGGTAAGCCCAAGGCTGAACTGCGCCACATCCCATGGAGTTCGGTTGAAATCGAGGCCTTGAACCCCTTGCTGGGCCGCCACTTTGTGGTGGGGCAGAACGTCATGCTGGCCCGCGTCCTGCTCAAGAAAGGATGCGTTGTTCCCGAGCACAGCCACCACAACGAGCAGATCACCTACGTGCTCGAAGGCGCGCTGAAGTTTGGCATCGACGGCAAAGAGATTGTGGTGAACGCGGGCGAAGTCCTGACCATTCCTCCTAATATGCCGCACTCGGCCGAGGCGCTCGCGGATACCGTAGATCTCGACATTTTCAATCCGCCGCGCGCCGACTGGATCAACAAGACCGACGCCTATTTGCGGTAAAGAATCGATTGGGAAATGCCAGATGGGCCGCTGGGCGCGGCCTGTGGTACCATCTCCGGTCGGGTTTCTTCAGGAGATACTTTATGCCCCGCTGGCTTACTTGCTTCCTTCCGCTGTTGCTGATTAGCTTGCTCACCTTCTCGCAGGATCTCGCGAAACCTTCTCACCACGTTGCGGGCAGTGTGCCCGTTACTTCCTCTCGAATTCAGCTTTCCGCCGAGCGTTCATCGGCGCCGCACGCAATTGTTCAGCCCAACACCCGCCGCGAAGTCCCGGGCAATACCTGGCAATTACTCTCCACTTTATCCGGAGTGATTATTCACGACATCGCTTTCCCCACGGCCAAGATCGGTTACGCCGTAGGTGAAGAGGGTCAGGTTTGGAAGACGACCGACGGCGGAAATAGCTGGGTGCAACAGGTCCCAGGTGATGCCGGGAGCGATTATTTTTACGGCGTCGACGCCATTACCGCGAAGAAGGTCATTATCTCCGGCTTCTTCGACGGTTCGGGCGGCGCTTATGGCATTTTCCGCTGGACGGAAGACGGCGGCAGCACGTGGAGCAGCGATATGAGTCCCGGTCCGGAGTGGTTGCAGCAAGTCCGCTTCGTGAAGAAACAGAATGGCCTCATGTTGACCTTGGGTCCGGTCGAGGGCGATCCTGATACGCTCGCCGAGTACACGACCGATGGTGGCGCGGGACTTTCCGATTGGGATAGCGCTGACGCCAATCCCGATGGCGGCTGGTTCGGTCCGCAATTTTCTTTCCTCAATAACCTGCACGCGCGCGCTTCTGGCATCAATTTCTGCACCAGCCTAACGGGCGGTTCCGACTGGACCTGCGGCCCTTCGGTCGATTCCGTTTTCGATGGCCCCGTTTTCTTCTTGAACGATAAAGATGGATGGGTTGGCGGAGGTGAAATTTCTCCCAACGTGGAAGGCTGGCTGCATGTCACCACTAACGGCGGGAAGACCTGGAGCGGCCGCACTCTGGACGGCCCGTGGCCGATCCGGTCGATCTTGTTTCTGAATAAAACAACAGGTTGGGCGGGCGGTGGCAATGTCTACACCGATGTGGGCGGCATGTATTTCTCAACTGATGGCGGCAACACGTGGTCGGTCGACGTCACCACCAACTCGGAGATGGGATCGTGCGCGGACCACACAATCGCCGGAAAGCATCATCAGATCTGGTGCGCCGGCTTCAACTACAACGGAAATTTCAACAGCGTTATCTACAGCACGTCATATTAGCGCGTGTGGCGCGGACACTCCTGTCTGCTCAGCAGCGCCCAGGAATCTGACCGCGAATCGCGCCCCGCGCAAGCTTGCCGTATCATCGAAGAGCGAGCGCAGTCACCCGCGAACCGCCGGATCATAGCCCTTTGTCGACCACTCGAACTTCGACTACACGAAACGTCGAAGCCGGAGCTCGCCTGCGCTGCATCGGCTGCGCGGCCACTCCCGACTCCGCCGGGCAAGACTTTCGCTGCACCGTGTGCGGCGACCTGCTGGAATTCTTTTTCCCCGGATGGATGCTCGACCAGCGAGACCGGGCAGAGCCCCGTCACCACACCGATCCCGCGGCATTGAAGGCGCTCTGGCTCCAGCGCCGCACTTCTCGCGAAGAGCTTGACCAGAGCGGAGTCTGGCGTTTCCGCGAGCTTCTTCCTCATATTACCGAAGAGCATGCCATCACGCTGCGCGAAGGCAATACGCCGCTCTACTACCTAGCACGGTGCGCTCGCGCGATTGGGATCGACAACCTTCACGCCAAGCACCAGGGCATGAACCCTACGGCGTCGTTCAAGGACACGGGGATGACGTTCGCTGCGTCGTCCGCGCACCAGGGCGGATTTAAATGGGTGGCGTGCGCCTCGACAGGCAACACTTCGGCTTCGATGGCGGCTTATGCGGCGCGCGGCAACATGCATAGCTTGGTGCTCATTCCGGATGGCAAAATTTCCTGGGGCAAACTTTCGCAAGCGCTCGACTACGGAGCGCTCACTTGCCAACTGCGCACCGATTTCGACGGGTGCGTGCGTATCCTCAACGAACTCGTCCGCCAGAAGCCGGTCTACTTGCTGAATTCGGTGAATCCGTATCGCATCGAAGGCCAGAAAACGGCGGCCATCGAACTCATGGAGCAACTTGGCTGGGAGCCTCCCGATCACATCATTGTTCCTGGAGGGAATCTCGGGAACAGTTCGGCGATCGGCAAGGCGCTGGTTGAAATGCGCGACCTGAAACTGATTTCGCGGCTGCCGAAACTTTCCATTATTCAGGCGCAGGGCGCGAATCCGTTCTATCGCTCGGTACGCGAGTTTGGCGGCAAGAAGCTCGAACCGATGATTGCCGACACGATGGCGACCGCCATACGCATCGGCAATCCGGCGTCGTGGAAGAAAGCGTTGCGCGTGCTGCAGGCGACCGGCGGCGAGGTCGAACAGGTTTCGGAAATCGAGATCGCCGTTGCCAAAGCCGAAATTGGCGCCGATGGCATTGGGTGCGAGCCAGCCTCGGCCGTCACGCTGGCGGGGCTCAAGAAGCTACGGCGGAGCGGGTTCGTCAAACCCGGCGAATCTGTCGTCCTGATCCTCACCGGGCATCAACTCAAGGATCCGGACTTCACCATTCAGTTCCATCGCGGCGAGCTTTTTTCTGGGACGCCCGAAGCCGAAACTGCCCAGACCAAATATCTGCAGCGCGCCCCAGTTGTGCTCGACGCCAATCTGGGAGCTGTGATTGCCGCTCTCGATGCGGCCGACAGAGGTTCATTATGACAAGAGTTGAATGGAACCCGTGCTGTTTCTGTGGGCTTAATATCGAGCCATCCGACGTTGACCCATGCCGTGTGCAGGTATCGACGGTTCGCGGCAAATGGCAGGTGTGGGTTTGCCATGCAGCTTGCTTTAAGCAGCGGATTGTCAGTCCACCCGACGCTCCGGGATTGCTTGATCCGGCTCATTTTTAGGGCTCTGGGTTTGCCCAAGCATAAATGCCATAGAAATTCGTAGCACTTCCCCGCAAATTCGTGTATAAAACACAGTTCAATTGTCCGTGGCCGCTGTTTTGGATTCCGGTCTGGCCCGATCTGGCTAAAGCCTTTCATTTCTATTGTTTGACCGGATTCCCGCTGCCAAGTAGAGTTCCCAGTTTTCAGTGGAGACGGGTTTACTGAAAACTGAGAGCTGAGAACTGAGAACTGTTTTTTAACCTATGCCTTCACGCCCCACTTCGTTAGATCGCTCGTTGCGCCTGGCGCTTCCAGCCACGTCCGCTAATCTAGGACCGGCGTTTGACGCCGCGGCCCTGGCTCTCGATTTCCACCTTCGCGTGCGCGCCGAACGGGCGCCTGACTTCTTTGTTACGGCCGAAGGCCGCGACGCGCAGATCTGCGCCCGCATGGAGAACCACCTCATCACTACTACTTATTGCGAGGTGCTGGAATCAGAGAACCGCAAGATTGCGCCGTTGCGCATCCACCTTGAAAACGAGATTCCTATCGGCCGGGGTTGCGGATCGTCGGCTGCGGCGCGCCTGGCGGGCATTGCGCTGGCGGTACACTTCGGACATCTGCGCTGGAAAAATGACCGCATCGTCGGCGAGGCTTCCATGCGCGAGCACCATCCTGATAACGCTTCGGCCTGCTGGATGGGCGCGCTTACGGTGGCCCGCATGGCGAATCAGGTGCAGGCACAGGTCGTCGAAGTGAAGCCGAAAGGGAAGTGGCCGCTGCTGCTGGCTGTTCCCGACGCTCCGCTGTTGACCGAGCAAGCGCGCCGCGTGCTGCCGTTCCAGTACTCGCGCGCCGACGCCGTCACTAACATTCAGAACTCGATGCTGCTGTTCGCGGCCTTTACGCAAGACCGTCCCGACCTGCTCTCGTCGGCGCTCGAAGACCGCATCCACCAGCCGTATCGCGCGCCGCTCTGTCCGTTGCTTCCGGCGCTCAAAGAACTCACGGGAGATTCCGGCATCCTGGGCGCTGCGCTCAGCGGAGCGGGACCGTCGGTGCTCGTATTTCTTGATCCGAAGGTTTCACCGAAGAAGGCGAAGCAGAGAGTCGCCGCTCACCTCACCAAGCGCCGTTTGACCGCGGAACTCATTCTCACCGGGATCGCTCAACACGGCGGATGCGACGGAGCCGACTGGCGCAAGCACCACGGGTCTTCCAAAAAATAGTGGCGTTGTGATGTAGTGGCGGGTGGCCCACTCAAGCCCGGTTTTGGCTTGAGTGGGGATGTTCGCACGTCACAGACTTGGGCCGACGAACAAACTAGATTGTCCTCATGCCGTGGGGACTAACACGTTTTCAGCACAGTGGGCACAGTCATTTCGTCACATTCTGCTGTTACCACCGCCGTTGCTTGCTTACCACCGACGAAAGCCGCAGAATCCTCGAGTCAGCCTTGGAGCGCGTGCGGCGCAGTTTCGGGCTTCACGTTTACGGGTACGTAGTCATGCCGGAGCATGTTCACCTCCTGCTCAGCGAACCACAACGGGATACGCTGGCCGATGCCCTGAAGTCGTTGAAGCAAGGAGTATCGCGGCGTTTGATTGGCGATGCGGATCATTTCTGGCAAAAAAGGTACTACGACTTCAACATTCGAAATTACCCGCAGTTTGCGGAAAAGCTGCGCTATATCCATCGCAATCCGGTCAAGCGCGGGTTGTGCGAACGTCCGGAGGACTGGCAGTGGAGCAGTTTCCGCCACTACGCGACTGGCTGTGAGGGACGGGTTGAGATCGAGTCGGAATGGACGGCACGAAAACGCGAACGAGCGGAGGGAAAGCTTTGTCCAGCGGTAGAACTGCCCCACTCAAGCCAAAAGCAGGCTTGAGTGGGCCACCCGTCCACGGGTCTTCCAAAAAATAATCTCGTGTGGTGACGCGGCTCCGACCATGAGCGCTAACTTTAAACTTACTTCTGTTTGCCCGTGATCCGGCCGAAATCCGAACCTAGTCGCCCGGATCGCGAGCGCCTGATAGACTCAGACAGACTGAAATCCGTTTAACGGCCTTACGGAATTGTACCCAGCACTTCACCGGCCATAAGGTCGTAGGCGTTGAGCACGAGCCAGCCTCCACACACAGAACAATAATAGCCAACCGGAACGACGGGCTTGACGACCTCAGACCACTGGCCCGAGAAGTCACTGCCAGTGCCGCTGAGGGGCGTATCCACAATTACCCAATACTGAGTTCCACCCGTGACCGCCAATGGAGTAAAACCGGCGATGGCAAGGGTGCAGCAGGTTCCGGCTTCAGGCAGATTTGTTACAGTCACCGGGCCCGCCAGCAGTGTTCCCGGGGCACCATATGAATCGCTATAGATGCTGAGATTCACCTGATTTGCTCCGCTGTTATACTGCACGGCAACTTGCACCTGCGAAACATGAGAGTTGGATTTTGGCGTAAAGGGCATTGCGGCAAACTCGGTACAGCAGCCCCCAGAGTCTGGGCCGAAGATGCCCCAGGCCTCGGTGTCGTCATAAAGGTAAGTCTTCGACTTGCCCAGATTGTTGTAGATTTTTTTTAAACCCGCTGGAGCTTCCTGCGGCGGCACATGGATCGCAGACCTTTCCTTAGTATGTATAATCTGGGGGTTCTGTCCGGTCTGAGCGAATGCGGTCAGGGTGTAGAACGTCAATAAGCATGCAAACAGAGTCTTTTTCACGACTCGCCTCCTTATCCAACGCTGCCATTGTCCGGCCAATCCCTATTAACGTCAACGTGAAATAATTTTCATCATAGGTGAGTATCTACCATGGGCGCTTGGCCTAACATCGGGGGCTGGTCCAGCTTTGCTTTTTGTGTGGCGCAGCTATGAAAAAAGGCTGCCCCAGCTTTCCTTCTG
The DNA here is from genome assembly GCA_963785265.1 of uncultured Acidobacteriaceae bacterium. Taxonomy (GTDB): domain Bacteria; phylum Acidobacteriota; class Terriglobia; order Terriglobales; family Acidobacteriaceae; genus Acidiflorens. Next base: position 141,399 of record CAWAUN010000008.1, read on the forward strand.
TTGGAAAGCTGGGCACCACGGACCTCGCCCGCTGTGTTCATAAATCACATACGAGCCCTAACTCCCCATGCTAATCATCTATCGTGGCCAACAGGCTCCATCGCTACTACGGCGCAGGATATCTACACTTTATTACCACGAGTTGCTATCAGCGGATGCCACTGCTCGGCAAGCCGCAGCATCGCGACTTGCTGCTTGAGGTTTTAGAGAGCGTGAGGCGACGGTATCGCTTTGTGGTGGCCGGCTATGTGGTCATGCCGGAGCACGTGCACCTGTTAATGGGCGAACCGGAGCGCGGTAATCCGTCGCAAGTGATGCAGGCGATCAAGCAGGGTTTCGCGCGCCGGCTTCTGCGCAAGCTGCGCGCTGGTTATGATCCTCGTCAGGGCTGCTTATGGGACACGGCGCTGGCTAACGGGCACATCGGGCAGGCGCGATTCTATGACTTTGTGGTGTTCACCGAGAAAAAGCGCGTAGAGAAGTTGCGATACATGCATCGCAATCCTGTGAAGCGAGGACTGGTGCTGGAGCCGCAACAATGGGCCTGGAGCAGCTATCGGCACTATGCTGACGGAGAGCGTGGGATCGTGCTGGTGAACGAGGAGCAGAAAGCGGAGATGAGGGTTCGGAAGATGGCTTGACGTGTAGCGGTTGGGGTCCGTGGTGCCCAGCTTTCCAAAGGAAGGAAAGCTGGGGCAGCCTCCACTTGGTAGTGCCAGCAAAGATCGGCCAGCCCCGTCACGGCACAACCTCCGCGACCGACTAACGACCAGCGACCGCCGACCGATCCCCAAACGGCCACTCGCCGCGCCGCCACGCTCGCACCGTGTAAATCGCAATCCCGACGACCAGAATGACTGCGGCATAGCGAACCTCACGCTGAAAGTTTCGCCGCGAAATCAAAATGAAGACGAAGCTGGCTGCCGCGATGAGCGCGGGCAGCGGATAGAGCCACATGCGAAACGGGCGCGGCAGGTCGGGACGGCGAATGCGCAGCACGATCACTCCTATGCTCTGCACCAGGAATTGCAGCACAATGCGGATTACGATCAGCGCCGCAATCAGGTCGGCCAGGCGCAGAAAACAGAACAGCGCCGCCACTCCCGCTAGCGCTAGCAGCGAAACATATGGAAACTTGTGCACGGGATGCACGCGGGCGAAGGCGCGAAAATAATTTCCATCGAGCGCGGCGGCATACGGGACGCGGGAATAACCCAGCGTAAGCGAAAACACCGAGGCAAACGCGGTCCACATCACGAGCACCGAAATCGCCCGCGCCGCGCCTTGTCCGTAGACTCGCTGCATCATGGTTGAAACTACATAAAGTTTGCTGTTGGTTGCGCCCGACTGCGCCAGTTCCCGCCAGGGGATTACGCCTAGAATGCTGATGTTCATCACGATGTATAGACACGCGACGGCCAGGATCGACAACAATAGCGCGCGCGGAATATTTTTCTCCGGATTCTTGACTTCATCGCCCAGGAAGCAGACGTTGTAGTAGCCTCCGATGTCGTAGGCGGCGATCAGCATCGCTCCGCCTAGGCCACGAAAAAAGTCGGGCGAGAATGAAAACGCTCCGGGCGGCAAATCGAATGCCTGATGAGCGTTGAAATGAGTGAGGCCGGTGAAGATGATCCATCCGATGGTTGCCATCACGCCCAGCCAAAGCAGGTTGGTGAGGCGCGAAATTGCGGTGATGCGCCGGTAAAGCAAGAATGCGGTGAGAGCGCAGACGCCGATTGCAACCAGCGTGGCCGGCATGGCAACCCAGGTCAACTGCAGAGTTCCGATCAGCGGCAGATCGAGGCTGGCGGTGCGGGTCGACCAGATATGCTCCAGGCCAGGCCAGAAAAAAGCGGCATATTGCGAGAGGCCGATGGCGCCCGAGGCGATCGAGAGCGGAGCGCTGAACGACAATTGCCAGATGAAGAGAAAAGAGATGAGGCGTCCCAGTTTTTGCGGGCCGTAGATTTCTTTCAGATAACGGTATGAACCTCCCGAGCCGGGCATGGCCGCGCCTAGTTCGGCCCACACCAGGCCATCGCAGACGGCTAGCAGCGCGCCCAGTATCCATCCCAGCATGGCTTGCGGCCCGCCCATGGCGCTGACGATCAGCGGGATCGTGATGAACGGGCCCACGCCGATCATGTCAATCATGTTCAGGGCAGTGGCGGAGCCGAGGCCGATGCCGCGGACGAGTTGCGGGGTGGTGGCGGATTCGGCATTGCTTTCGCGGGAGAAGGTCATGAAGAAGGTCGTTGGTCGACGGTCGTTCGTCGTTGGTTAATCGTTCGCGCGACGCAGTTTGCACGCTGCGACAAGCAGGTCCTTCGCTTCGCTCAGGATGACAAAGTTATTTCGATGACAGAATTATTTTTCGATCATCGCATCTCTGACCACTGCTCATACGGATCGCCAACGACCAACGACTATCGACTAACGACCGCTTATCAGATTTACAAACAAGCGCACCGCTCCGGGCACGCCTGCGGGCAACTGGCGGAAGAATGCATATCCCGTGTAGATATATATTCCTTTGCCGTAATGCGCCACCAGCAAGCCGCCTTTTTGCTCGGCTTCGCCGGGATCGTGCGATTCCAGCAACGGGGTGAAGTTCGAATCCCATTGCGACATGAAATACAGCCCTCGCTCCTGCACCCAGCCCTCGAAATCTTTTTGCGTAATTTCGTTGGGAGTGTGGAAGATCGGATTGGCTGGATCGAGAATTTGTACCGGCGCCTCTTCCACGGAAACCCGCGCCCGGCTTAGCGTTGCCGGATACGGGGTGTACTTGCCGTCATTGAAATCGATGGGCGAACCAAAGGATCCCATGGTGTTGTATTGCACAACCAAGCGCCCGCCATTCGCGACGTAGCTGAGCAACCGCTGGTTGTTGTCGACGACGTCTTTTTGCGTATCGTAGGCGCGAATGCCGAGCACGATCGTCTGATATTTGCTCAGGTCTTCTTTGCTCAGGTCTTCGGTCGCCAACTTTTCCGCCGGAATCATGGTGACATTCATCCCGATCTGTTCGAGCACAGTTGGAATGTCGTCGCCGGCGCCCATGATGTAACCGACCTTCAGGTTTTTCGGGACTTTCACATCGACGATGCTGACGCGCTGTAGCGCGGGCTGATAGTAGTAGGCCGCGCCTAGATCCTCTCGCGTGACGAGTGTGTAGCCTTCAGCGTATTTCTTGCCACCTGCCTCAAGAACCGCGCGAACCTCAGTCCGTTCTTCTTTCAAACTGGCCGGAAAAAGCTTGAACACAAAATCTTTCCTATCGCCGCCATTCGGTAAATGTACTGACAACTGGCGCGGCTCAGATTTCCAGCCGGCGGGGAGTTCCAGCCGAAGCGATCCGTCCGGCGCGCCCGCAGCGCTGGAACTTACTCCAACTCTCGCCGTCAGTTCTTTCCCATCGCTGGCAGGGACCACCTGCTCTCCCGAATCAAGCAGCACCGAAAACGCTGGAGCTATTGCCAGCGGGCGCTCCGAAACCACGCCCGCCGAATCCTTGTAACGCACCATGCAAACGGCATTGGCCAGGGGCTCTTCGGCATAGCTTGCCTCCGCCTCCACCGGCGGCGAAGGAAACGGCAGTCCCTGATCCTTCGCATCGTCAATAATATTCAGTGTGTCCCTCTCGGGATCGCTCCGATGCCAATACGGCCGCGTGATTCGGGCATCGAGAGGAACTTGCACACGAAAATGCATAACAACCTCATTGTCCAGTAATTCCTTCTTTACTACTTCAGACTTCCATCCCCCAGGCAACTGAAGCCTGATGTTTGCCTTATCGTCTTGCATCTTTGGCATTGAAAACTTCGCTGTCACTTCAAGCGTTTTCCCGGGCACAGCCATGAATGCGTCACCCGTTGTCGCGCCCACGGGCACGTCGACTACAGTGTCCAGCTTCGCCCCAGCCGCCAACCCACGCACATACCTGATCAAGAACAACCGTTGCAATAACTGCAGCTGAAAATACGCTTTAGCCCAATCCGACAATTCAGATCCAGCAACTTCATTGAAGAGTCGCGCATTTAATGTTCGAGCGCTAATAAGCGACGCCTCCAACACCTGTGCATCATTCGTTCCCACTGCCGTCTCAATCTTCTCTTGAATCTCCTCTAATTTCCCCCTCAGCCAGGGCACCTTCTTTTCTTCATCGCCCAGTCGCGAAGCCAGGCCCGGCAGCGTCGTATCGATTCCGTCGAAGAAATCCTGTTCGTGGCCGTCTTTATCTTTTGGCGAGTCCACCAGCGAATCAACCAGCTTGTAGTATGCAAATCGGTCGCCTTTGGGGATCGAGATATCCCCTAGCCCCTGCGATTCTTGATGACGCAATCCCTCCACGGCAAACTGCACATACGACATCCCCAACAAAGGGTCATCTGTCCCCGTGTTCAGCTTGACGGTGTAATTGGCTGGGTCGCAGGTTGAAGCGCCAAAGCCGCACACGTTTCCGATATACAACTTCTTCGGTTGCCAGGGCTGCAATCCTTCTTTGATCTGCTCTGGAAAGCGCTTCGGGTCGGCGGCGGCGCGGAATGCCTCTTTGGTCAATATCGCCGATGCCTGATGATGGCCGTGGCCATCGCGCTCGGTTCCCGAAAACCGCGCTACCAGCACATCCGGACGAAAGGTGCGAATCACCCGCACTATGTCGGCCAGGGCGATGTCATGCCCCTGCCATTTCTGAAATGTTTCTTCTGGAGTTTTCGAGTAGCCGAAATCCGCGACGCGCGAAAACCGCTGCTCGACGCCGTAGTAGCGGTCGGCGGCCAACACTTCCAGCGTACGCAACACACCCAGCACATCGAACAGATTGCTGCCGAGTTTGTTCTGTCCGCCTTCACCTCGGTTCAGCGTCATCAACAAGGTCGAAACGCCTTTGCCGCGAGATTCGAGGGTCAGCATGCCCCCATCCTCATCGTCGGGATGTGCGTCAACCTGCATGAGCCGCCCCGTCGTCTGCAACCGCCGCAGCATTAGTTTCAGGCCGTTCGTGCCGGTGTCTTGCGGGAGGGGTTCGTAATAACGGTCGACGGAAGAATGATCGGCCGAAGAATGCTCAGCGGTGTGATCGTCCGGCTTTTTTTCTTGCTGCGCGGCGGCTGATTTCGCGGCCGAAACTGTCAGCGCCGTCAGGAGTGCTGCGGTTGCAATGGTACGGCACACTTGTCCAAGCCCAAATTTATTTTGCATCACAAACATGAGAATCTGATGGATCTGCTCCAAAGAAAGGATCAAAAATATTGCGCTCGGGTTACTTGCCGAGCCGCTGCGCCGCGTTGAACTTTTGCTGACAGTCTGCCGCCGCTTGCACAATCTCGGGGAACTCGGGATCTCCACGCACGCTGGCCAGCAACGGATCGGATTGCAGCGCCTGATGCGCGCAGTAATTTCCGGCAACGGCCTGGCGCAGAAACGCGAATGCAATCTGTTTTTGGCCGCACGCGGCCAGCAACGCGCCCTGGTGATACTTCATCTCGGGATTATGTTTCCCTAATAACTCGCTTTGGGCTTGCTCCGCCAGTTGCTGGATATCCGCCGCCGGAGCCTTGTCCAGGCATGCCTGCAGCAATCCGCGCATCCACATGGGATTTTCCGTTACCTGCGGAACGGCCTGCCGGGCTTCCAGCATCTTGCCCTGCCCCATCAGCACCGCGACCCGCATCGCATTCGTCCACTCCGCGCCCGCATCGCGGTCCAGATATTCCATGGCACGCGGCAACTTCCCCGCTTCCATAAAGGCCAGGGAGCAGGAACGCCAGTTGTAATTCCGGGCATCGATGGCCACTGCCTTGTCGCACTCGCTCTCCGATTCGCGCAGCCACCCAACATAGCGCAGCACATAGGCCAGCGAATAATGCGCAAACGCTGCATCCGGGCGGTTGCGGAGCAAGGCCTGGGCGTCGTCATAGGCGCGGTCAAGATTTCCGCCCTCAGCTTCATTCGCCGCCAGCAATCCGGCCGCGCCGACCCGTCCCGGTTCCAGCGAAAGAGCGTGCCGGTAGCCGGCATTCGAGCGCTGATATCCCGCCTCACCTCCGTCCGCGTAAATGGCATCGTAGTAATAGCGGCGACCCAGCGCCTCCCACGTGGGAGCGTAATTCGAATCGAGTGCAACCGCGCGCTCCAGGATTGCGATCGCCTCCTTATTAGCGGCCCCATCGTGCGCCATCGCGACGCTTCGTAAATACAGGTCATAGCCTTCCTGATTCGAGGGCGTGGTGGTGGTTTCGGCCGAGGCATGCGTGATGCCCAAGGCCGGCACCAGTTCCTGCCGCACTTGTTTCGCCATCTGGTTACGCAGAGCGATCAGGTTCTCGACCGGCGCGGTCAGGGTTCCGGTCCAGATTACGTTGTTGTCTTTGACCCCCACCGCTTCCAGGGTGACCATCACGTTTTTGTCCTGACGCAGAAAGTGTCCCACCACCACCGTACCGACGCCCAACTCGCGACCGGCTTTGGCCGGGTCGGTTTCCGCATTGGCGTATTTCTGGGTCGACGCCGAGGGCCGTATTTCCAGCGAATGCGCATAGGTCAACGCATTCGCAATCTCATCCGCCAACGCAAAACGCAGAAAGTCGCTTTCTGGATCGTTATTAATATTCTGCAGCGGCAGCACCGCGATCATTCGTTTACTGGCCGTTTCTGGCGCCGCTCCGCGTGTAAACCACCACACTCCCAACGCTGCCACCACCGCTAGCAGTACTGCTCCCATGACGATCCAAGGCAGCTTGGAGTTCGACTTCTGGAAGGTCTTGGTCTTCGACTTAGGATGGAAACCAGGTACCTGGCGCAGGCCGCTGCGCAAGGTCGGCTCCGTGGCTGTCTTGGCTTTTAGCTTCACCAGGTCGGCCTTCATCTCCGTTGCGTTTTTGTAGCGAAGGTCGCGGTCCTTCTCCATCGCCTTCCCGATGATGGCTTCGAGTGCCACCGGTATAGCCGGATTGATGGTGCGCGGCGAGGCCGGCTTGGAATTGATAACCGCGTGGAGCGTCGTTACCACGTTGGTTCCGGTGAACGGCTTTTTGCCGGTGGCCATCTCGAACAGCACCACGCCGAAAGAAAATATGTCGCTACGCACGTCTAGATCTTCCGAGCGCGCCTGCTCGGGCGACATGTAGACGGCGGTGCCGGGAATCACCCCTACCTGGGTCAGAGATTCTTCCAGCGACGTGTCGGTGGAGGTGCCTACGCTGCCGCCTTTGGCGAGCTTGGCAAGTCCGAAGTCGAGAATTTTTACCTGGCCATTTGGCGTCAGAAAAATATTTGCCGGCTTGATATCGCGATGCACAATTCCCTTGGCGTGCGATGCCGCTAACGCGTCCGCCACTTGCACGGCAATGTCGAGCAGGTCTTCGAGATCGAGGGCCTTGCCATGAATGCGCTGCTTCAGGCTTTCGCCTTCGAGCTTCTCCATGACGATGAACGGGCGGCCGTCTCCGTTTTCAATGTCGTGAATGGTGCAGATGTTGGGGTGGTTGAGTTGCGACGCGGCGCGGGCCTCGCGCATGAAGCGATCGAGAACAGTTTGATCCTTGGCCAGGTGTTCGGGGATGAATTTCAATGCGACGTGGCGGCCGAGGCGGACATCCTCCGCTTCATAAACCACTCCCATTCCGCCGACGCCCAGCTTCGACAGGACGCGGTAGTGGGATACCGTTTGGCCAACGATCTCCATAAAAATAGTGTGGGGCGGATACTCCCTTCGGCTTCGCTCAGGGCGGGCTCTGTCCGCCGCCTTTGCTTTCGTTCTATGTATCAGGGCTGAAAGCTGCTCTACCCTGTGAAGGCGTAATGGTAGAGGGTCGCCGCGGTCGGGTCAACCTAGATTGAAATAGGGAGGATGTTTGCTCACGGCATCATCACCCTTGGGAGGTTCCAGTGCCGCCAAAGACTGACCATGCGCAGCACAAAACAGGTCATGCCGCCCAATCCGGCAGCCCATGTGTGGGGAATTTTCAGCTTTCGGCCCGCGATCATTGCCGCTGCTCCAGCCATTGCAGCCGTAGCGTAGATGTCGGCGTGCAGTACGTTGGGAACCCGTGCCAGCAGGACGTCTCGCACCGTCCCTCCGCCCACGCCGGTGATGGTGCCCAGCAAAATAGCGATGAAAGGATGCATGTCGTAGAGCAGCGCTTTTTCCGTTCCGGCTACTGCAAACAATGACAGGCCCGCGGCATCCAGTCCGAGGATCACGCCACTTGGAATTCCCTGCACAAAGCGATACAAAAAGAAAACGATCGCAGCGCCGGTGAACGCCATCGCCGAATAGCGCCAGTCGCGCAGTGCACTGGGTGGAACGGCGCCGATGAGGAGATCGCGGAAGATTCCGCCCGCCAATGCCGTGGAAAAAGCCAGCACCATAAGTCCGAGTAAGTCTAGATTGCCGGTGATGGCGGCCTCCGCGCCTTCGATACCGAAGAGGAGAGTGCCGGCCATGTCGGCGGCAAATAGCAACTTGTTCGAGTGGCGTTTTACGGTGTCTGTCTTCACGCTATGTCTTCACAGTATCCGCTAACCAGGGCCGCTGACGATCCTACCCATTGCATGTTTTTGTTCTGGTCAACGCCCATCATCAGGCCGCGGCCCATGCGCACGATCGTCAGCACCGACTCTAATTTGTCGAGCCACACGTACATGATGCGCAGTTCGACCTTGGTTGCGCCGTGGGGAGTCTCGACGACGGGGGTAAAGTTCATGCGCTCCTGCAAAATGTATTCGTTGCGTTTTGCGCTAGGGATCGCGTCAATGTCGGCTCGCTTGGGCGCGATTACCACGCCTAGCCCGGCAAAGGAATACAGCGGCTTTAGAACAAAATTCTCCAGGTCTGGCGGGACTTCCGGTAGTTGATCCAGAAACCACGTCCGCGGGACTGATGGATGCTTCAAGTATGGAATCGAATACTTGCTCATTCGAAAATACCAGTTGGGATGACCCGCCCACTCGACATCTAAATCGTCGCGAAAATCGAAGGGCACAGTCACGCCCTTGCGTTCGAGTTCGTCGACGATGGTGCGGTTGTAGATTCGCTCGATTGGAATCTGTTTGCCTGCTTCTTCATAGAACAGACGCTGGCCATGTTTGCTGATCTTGGTGATGCAGACCGTCCGAATGCCTAGCAACTTTTCTGTCAGCAGAAAATCGGGGCGCGTCTTTTGTTCTTCGGGATGGACTTCCATCAACACGACATTTTCCGGATCGTGGCCGGCCACAATCGCGTTTTGCAGAAGGCGCTTGTAGGACGCGGAGTCGAGTCCGCTCAAGAAGTAGCGAAGGCTCGCGTCGAGGTCAAACATATCGATGTATGTCTGCGCCAAAACCGGTTGGTAGGCGTAGAGGGAAGGGAAGGCCTGCAACTCGACCAACTTCGGCTGCAACTCGGCGACGGAATTTCGCACCAGGCCGAAGTCCACCTGAATGAACATGGGATGCGGCGGTTCGTTGGGCACGCGAAACTTTGCGGGGATCGAGGCTCCCGAGCGCTGGCGATATTCGGGATTGTCTACGAGTTGCTTTATGAGCGCCTTCCCGTCCTCTTCCATTTGCTTGACCAGCGTGTTTGGGAAGAAGCAGGGCGTTTCGCAAAGCGCGAATGGAATTTCCATCCCGCAGCGCGTCGTCATTTCGCGGCGCAGGCGCTCGTACTTTTCTGAGGTGAAGTTCGAGTTGAAGGCTTGCCGATAAGAGGGGATCATCGTCGGGCCCTATAGAGGGTGGAATCGCCTAGGCATTTCCGAATCGCTGAACACTTTGCGGGAACAGTACCCTGCGTGGCGCGCTTCTGACCTCAGCGGCTAAAGCCGACACTGAAAATGCGGCGTTTATCGCAGCGGTAAACCGCTGCGCCACCCAAAAGCAAAATCAAATGTAGATCCCTAGCTCGAAGCCGGCGTGGAATCCCACCCTTGCGCAAAAAACGCGCAAGGATGGGGCACCCGGCTGTAGCTCAAGGGTCCCGGCGATCTCGGCGTGTCGGCGGTGAAAAGCCCTATGCCTCAATCAAAAACTGGCCGGCGCGCATGATCTGCTCGCCGTCTACCCAGATGTCGAACTTGCGGCCTACTACATCGATGTGCGTTGCGGAATACCATTCCGCTCCTGTGTGCGCTCCATAGGGGTTGCCGAACGCTATGTGCACGCCGGGGAGTTTTTCATCTTGCAGAATTTCTCCGATTACATCTTTCAGTTCGATGTTGGTGCCGATGGCGAACTCGCCTACGCGATTGCTGTTTTCATCGGTGTGGGTGTAGGCCCAGAAATCGTCTTTCAATTCTTTGTTCGCCGAATGGGCCTCGATCAGGCGATTGCCCTTAACCTGGATCGTCAGGGGATTGGCCTTTAAGTCGCCAAACTTTTCGCACAGATAATCGCCAACGACTCCGTCAATCACGAACGTGCCGTTGACTTCGCCGGGGGTGGTAAAAATTTCGCCGCCAGGCAGGTTTCCCCATTTCTCTTTGCTGATAAGGCCGCTCGTTTTTACCCAACGGTAATTGGGATTCAGATCGGCCACCAGGTCGGTTCCAGCAGGCGTCTTCGCCCGAATCTGTTTCGCCTTGAGCACGATTTCCATGACCTTCACGCTCAGGCGGTCAACCTTCTGGAAGTCGGCGCGCATGCCTTCCAGCATGATTCGCTTCTTGATGTTGACCATGTGCGCGTGGCGGATCTTGCGCCGATTGACAATGTCGGTCATCTGCATGCGCGACTTCAGTTCGTTGGTCTGTGCCTGCACCGCAAAAATGCTGACCTGGCTGGTTTCCAGATCTTCGGCGATCGCCAGCGGCAAATCGATCAGCGGACGCGTCGCCACGTCTTCTAGCACCCATGTCTGGTAGGGGCAGCCTATGTCTTCCAGTTCGTGCACAATCGCTGCCGCGATTTCCAGGCTTACTTCATCGGTGATCACGGTGACTTTTTCCGAGGGCTGGACGCGCAGGCACACGCGCACAGCATTGCGCGCGCCCGGCGAAAGCTGCGGGTCGAAAGCCAGTTGGTTGAGTTGTCGGGTGGATTTTGCGTTTACTTGTAAGTCAGTCTTCATCAAACTCATCAGACGGCCTTGGCGGTGGGCAAAATGTCCACCTCGTCCAGGCCAATCTCGGTCTCCTCGATGATGTAGTCCACTACAGCTTTCATGTCGCCAGTCCTGCGGTACACGTCTAATTGCCGGTCTGCGCCCGTGCCCATTTTCATGATCTCGCGGATGTACTCGACTTCGGCGCGGCAATCAAGTTCGTCGAGCACGTCATCCACAAATTCCAGATACTCTTCGATTAAATCGCGCTCCGGAACTTCCATCGACTTGCCGAAGTCAATGAGCTTCCCGTCGATCCCGTAGCGGGCTGCGCGCCACTTGTTCTCCATCAGCAACGACTTCCGATAGAGACGGAAACCCTGGTTCTGGGAGTATAGCTTGTAGAGCTTGGCCACCGTTGCCTGGATCAGCGCGGCCAGGGCAATCGTCTCCTCCACGCGCATCGGCAGATCGCATACGCGGAACTCGAGCGTCGGGAAGAATGGATGCGGGCGGATGTCCCACCAGATTTTCTTCGCATTGTCGATGGAATTGGTTTTCACCAGCAGCTTGACGTAGTTCTCGTACTCACCCCAACTGGGAAAATAATCAGGCAGGTTAGTTCGCGGAAACTTGTCGAACACCTTGCAGCGGTACGATTTCAGACCCGTGTCCATCCCCAGCCAGAACGGCGAGTTCGATGACAGCGCCAGCAGGTGCGGTACAAAATAGCGGGCATGATTCATCATGTGGATCAGGATCTCGCGATCCTCGATGCCCACGTGCACATGCAGGCCAAAAATCAGGTTGGCCCGCGCCACCAGTTGCATATCCTCGACAATGTTTTTGTAACGCTCGCCGGGTGTCAATTCCTGTACCCGCCAGTCGCCAAAAGGATGAGTTGCCGCCGAGGCGAGACGGAGGCCATTCTCGCGAGCCAGGCGGATCATGTGGTGGCGCAGCTTTTTTAGTTCCTCGCGAGCGTCCTTGATATTCGCGCAAACTGACGTGCCTACTTCCACCACCGATTGGTGCATCTCGCTTTTGACCCGTTCCTGCAGGATCAATTTGCCTTTTTCGATGATCTCGGCGTGAATGTGCGAGCGCAGATCCCTGGTCTCAGGATCGACGGTCTGATACTCCTCTTCGATTCCAAGTGTGAATGTAGGCTTCATCGCGGCATCCGGAGCTGCCAGGCGGACGGACACCTGGGGCAAGTCTTTTTAGTATACCAATCGGCGAGCGCGGAGATAGAGACTTTGATGCGTTGCGGCGGGGCAGAGCCCCATACGCGCTAACTTAAGCAGGATGGACTCGTCTTTCGCTGCTGCAATTGAAATCGCTTCGGTTACGCGACAATCGATTCCTGGTTCTGCTCACTGAAATCCTCGCGGCGCAAACGAGTGAACTCGACGGATCGACCTTGGCCATCGGGAATGGGTAAGCATGTCCTGGCGACAACGCGGTCAACGATCTCTTCGGCGCAACCGCGGTACATCGTGTGCAAAGTATCGCGCCAACCCGCGATTTTGCCGCACAGGAACTCGGTCTTGCGCCCTACGGCGTCTTTTTTGTACTCGGCATGAAAGCTTTTCAAAAGAATTACGCCCTGCATTACCAGCCGATCTATAGTTTCTGCATTTTGCATGAGGTGCATGAGTGTCGTCCGTAATTGGGAATCGAAAATGAGACATTCATTATGCGCGAGGCTTGTTCGGTCCCCTGTGACGCCGGACACACAGAGAGGTGATTGTAAACGGGCAACGATCCCATCCTTGGGCCAACTGGGTTCGGGCTCCGGCCGGATCACGGACCAACCAGAAGTAATTCTAAAGTTAGCGCCTATGGGGCGGAGACCCGCCACCACACGCTCACTTATGCCCATGCAAAAACGCAGCCCAGCGTAGCTGCCGCACGGGATTTTCTCCGCTGAGCGCTTTCTTTACCGCCATCTCGGCCACGGCGTCGACCACCCATTCGAAGTTCTGCTGGCCTACCGATGTGACTTCCGCATCCGGAGCCGGATTCATGAAGTCAATGGCGTAGGGGACACCACCCTCGACGGCGAACTCTACCGTGTTCAGGTCGTAGCCGAGCGCTCGGCATAACGCCAGCGCATCTTTCTCGATGCGTTGCTTCAGCGCCGCCGCGGGCTGCGGATTGCCTTTGACGTAGCGCTCGTGATGTGGAGCCTTGGGATCGTACTTCATGATGTGAACTTTTTCCTGTCCCACCACATAGCAGCGGTAGTAATCCTCAAACTCGACGCCGTGTTGGAGAGTCATGCAGAGGTCGCCGGTCTGGTTGTAGTTGTGGAAGAACTCTTCGGGAGAATGCACTTTATAGACGTGCTTCCAGCCGCCGCCCGCATACGGCTTTAGAAAAGCGGGAAAGCCGACATAGGCAAATATTTCTTCCCAATTCAAGGGGTAGATCAGATTGCGCATCGATTTGTCGGTGGTATCCGGAGGATGCTTGTGATGCGGCAGAATCACCGTCGGCGGAATCGCCACGCCCATTTTGTGGGCTAGGGCGTAGTTGAAGAATTTGTCGTCCGCCGTCCACCAGAAGGGATTGTTGATGACGATGGTGCCTTGCAGCATCGCGTTCTTTAAATAGGCGCGGTAGAAAGGGATATCCTGCGAAATGCGGTCGATGATGACGTCGTATTTCTTCGGCTCATCCATCCGGATGCCGCCAATTTTTACGAACTCCGCGGCGACGCCCGCGGCCTTCATGCCGTTAATCTTGTCCACCAGGGCGGGGGGGAATGTGTTCTCCATGCCAAAAAGAATTCCAATTCTCTTATTAGCCATGATTCAGTCCTCGTCAACTCAATGAGCGTCTCTTCGCGAACGACTAACGACTAACGACCAACGACCGCATCTAAAAATACTTTTGCGCCATCCGTTGCCACAGCGGCCAATCATGTTTGCTGTTGTCGCCGTAGATATCCAGCCAATGCGGAACGCCTTTGCCACTTAGAATTGCCGCCATCTTTACGTTTGCGTCCAGGCACATATCCCAGTCCGAGGAGCCGAGCACGATTTTCATCCGCCGGTAGCGGCTCAGAAACCAGTCATCGCTCATATTCGACAGGTAGTCGGGCGGATTGTTGAAGTAGACATTGTCGTCGTAGTAGCCGTCGAGGAAGCTCTTGATATCGAACGAGCCGCTCATGGTTGCGCACGCCGAAACCAGATCCGGGTGACGCATGGAAAAATTCAGCGCGTGATAACCGCCAAAACTGCATCCCGTCACCGCGATTTGCGGAGCCCAGTTCTTCCACTTCAAGTACGGTACAAACTCGTTGACCACGTAGCGCTCGTACTGCACGTAGCGCCAGATCCGCGCTCCCGGATGCACGCCTTTGTTGTACCAGCTCTCGCTGTCTACAGCGTCGACGCAGAAGACCTGGATTTTTCCCGCTTCCAGTTTTCCACTTAGGGCGCGGATCATCCCTGCATCTTCGTACTCGAAGAAACGTCCCATGGAGGTGGGGAAAACGAGGATTGGCTGGCCGGCGTGGCCGTAGACCAGCGACTCCATGTCGCGGCCTAATTCGTGACTATAGTGCTTGTGATATTCGCGATTCATGTGCGCGAGGATTGTAACCGAAGGGCGTAGCCTTGGGCATCTGCACAGATTCATCGACCACAAAGGACACGAAGGATCACGGAGGAAAGGCCCAAAAGTTCCAACCTTCGTGATCCTTCGTGCCCTTGGTGGTTAATGGAACTCCAGCGGTCCCTGGCGCGGATTGATTCCCAAATGCTTGAGTTTGGATTGCAGGGTGGTGCGTTTCAATCCCAATCTGGTGGCAGCCCCTTTCGGGCCGCCAATCTGCCCACGGCTCTGCCGCAAAGCACGGAGAATATGCTCGCGTTCCGCCGAAGTCAGACTGTCGTCCACGGCTTTTGCGTCGACCGGCGCCGGCCGCAGTCCGCTTAGCGGCGCTACCAGGACCGAACCGTGCGTCAGAATCACAGAGCGCTCGACAAAATTCTCCAACTCCCGGACATTTCCCGGCCAGCCCCATGAAAATAGCGCATCCATGGTTTTCTTGGGAATAGTGGTGATCGACCGGTTCATCCGGCGCGCGAATTTCTGCACGAAATGTTCTACCAGCAAGGGAATGTCTTCGCGACGCTCGCGCAAGGGTGGTACGCGGATGGGAAATACATTCAGGCGATAGTACAGATCGCTGCGAAACTCCTTTTCGCGCACACTTTCGGCCAAATCGCGATTGGTCGCGGCAATCAAACGAAAATCCGCCTTGATGGTCTGGGTTGCGCCCAACCGTTCGAACTCCTGATCCTGCAGGACGCGCAGCAACTTGGGCTGCAATTCCAGAGAGATCTCTCCGATTTCGTCCAGAAACAGCGTGCCCTTGTCCGCAAGTTCGATGCGCCCGATTTTCTTACTCACGGCTCCGGTGAATGCGCCCTTCTCGTTTCCGAAGAGCTCGCTTTCCAGCAGTCCGGAAGGAATCGCCGCGCAATTCATTTTGATGAAAGTGCTGTTGGCGCGCCGGCTCAAGCGGTGGATGGCCCGCGCCACGAGTTCCTTGCCGGTTCCAGTTTCGCCCAGCAGCAGTACGGTGGCATTGCTGGCCGCCACTTTCCCGACGTGCTCCATGACGGTTTGCAAGGCCTTGCTGCGGCCGATGATTTCGTCGAAGCCGAGCGCGGTATCGATTTCCTGCTCCAGGTAAAGCTTTTCTTCGGTTAGCTTTTTCTTGGCTTCACGGAGGGCTTCGGTGGTTTCCCGCAACTCGGTGATGTCCATGCTGGAGCCGGTGAGTCCAATCACCGCGCCCGTTGAATCCCGTAGCGGTTCGACCGTGGTGTCGAGGTAGTGCTTCCCCCGGCTGTCCGGGATCATTACTTCATGACGCACTCCCACGCCGGTTTCCAGCACCTGACGCCGGATCTCCGCGATGCGCTTTCCCGCTTCCGGGCCGAAGAATTCCTCGGTCGTTTTGCCGAGAAGCCCGGTCCCCTGGCACTGAAGCGTCGGATGGTAGAGCCAGGTATAGCGCAAATCCCGGTCCTGGTGGAACACAGTGATGGGAGAATTCTTGATTGCGACCCGGAGGCGTTCCTCGCTTTGCCGCAACGCTTCTTCGGCGAGCTTGCGCTCGGTGATGTCGGCAGTCACGGTAATCAGGCATGGTTCGCCGTTTAGCTCGATTGTTTCTCCTGTTACCAATCCGATGCGGATGCTGCCGTCCCTTATGCGGAGACGGGCCTCAACGTTGCGGACGAAACCATGAGTCTGAATCTGCTTTGTGACTTCCACTCTCTCGGCCGGATTCACCCAAAGCCCAATATCAAACGGCGTGCGGCCGATCACCTCGTCGCGGCGCCAGCCGCTCGCCCGTTGAAAAGTTTCGTTGACGTCGATATAGCGATGATCCTTGGCACTCAATAACGTGAGCGCCAGTGGGCTTCTCTGGAAGGCCTTCGAGAACTTCTCTTCCGATTTCTTCAGTGCCTCCTCCGCCTGCCTGCGTTCCGTCAAATCGATAAAGGCGATGAAGTTGCGATCGCCGATCACCCGGCCAAGAACCCGCACGTATTTCTCGGTCCCATCGTGACATGTGATCGTAACCTCGTTGGGTTCAATCTCGCCTTTAGTCCTGGCGGCCTCCATGCTTCGTCGCCAGTTCCGGGAAAGCTGTTCCCGATAGACTGGTTCGGGATACGCCAAAGGCCACCACTCCGCAACTGTCGGGAACTGTTCGATCGAATATCCAAACAATTCGAGGAACTTGGGATTCTGATAGATCGTCCGCTCTTCGTCCCCAGACGTCAGGATCACTCCAACCGGGAGATGGTCAAGGACGAGTTTTTCAATCCGTTCACGCTCGCGTAAAGCCTCCTCCGCCTGCTTCCGCGCCGTGATGTCGCGCGTGATTGCCACCCCGTATTCGCGGTCCAGATGCACTCTTCGCAGATTCACTTCCACGGGAAACGTCGTCCCATCCTTCCGCCGATGTTCCCTTTCAAAGGTTGCCGATCCGGTTTCGTCCAGTTGCCGCAGCACCTCCGCCCGCGCCATCTGGCCGAACTGGGGCGCGATGTCGTAAACGGTCATGGCCAGCAGTTCGTCGCGGCTGTAGCCGAGTTGAACGCAGGTGGTTTCGTTGACATCGAGCAAGCGCAGAGTGGTGGGTTCGACCACCTGAATGGCGTCGGTCGATTGATCCAGCAGGGTCCGGAACAGGGTTAGGTCGCGGAGCATCCGCTCCTGTTCACGCGCCGTTGCGAGCAGTTGTTCGTTGCTGGCGCGCAGCGCCTTCTGCGTGCGCATGCGATCGGTGACGTCGTGGGCGATGCCGCGCACGATCGGCGTCTCGACTCCTCCAGTGCGCAGGGTGTTGTGATACTCCCAGATGCGGCGTTCTCCCGATCGCGTTACCAGCGCCAACAGGCCGTGAGCTTCACCTGTGCGCTCGATTTCGCGCAGATAGGTGTCGAATTCATCGCGGAATTGTGGATCGATAAAATCCCGCATGGGCCTGCCCAGCACTTCTTCCACGCTGTAGCCCAGCCGACGCGCAGGACCGGGATTGACGGCCAGAAATCGGCCTTCCAGGTCGTGGACGCACAGCAGATCCTGACTGTGTTCGACTAGATCGTGACACCAGTCTTTGTTTTCTTCCAGGTCCCGCCGGTTCGGGTCCCACGCGACTGGCGCTTCTTCCGGGAAGTAGCGCTTCCATTCCCCAGGGTGCAATGCCATGGCCCACCCTCGGCGAGCCGCTGGGACTTTTGTATAACTCCGATCGGCCAGATCAATTCCCGCAGCCGCCCCATTTTAATCGTCGTGCGTCCTGGGTTGGGAATCTCCGCGCAGCTTCACCGGTGGTGAGTTGTGCGAACAGTCCGAGTTCCTCTTCACCCTTGCGCTGAGTCTAGCAGAATGTACGCTTCCGTACACTTAGAATTCCGATTTTCATCGGAAAAATCCAGTTGGCGCTCGGGAAACTGCGAGTTCGCACCGATAGCTGGCCGCCTTCAAGCGCGGAATCTTTCGGCGGCGCGAGCCTTCGCCTTGGCCGCCTCTTCTTCCCGGTTTTTCGGCGGTGCGCTGGTGTCGAGCACGCGCAGAAGGCGAGCGGCGCAGGCGGATATTTCATCGACGGCGGCGAGGAACGGGGCTTCGTTTGCCTTCGACGGTTTGTTAAAGCCGGTGATTTTTCTCACGAACTGAAGCGAGGCGGCTTGAACCTCTTCGGCGGTTACGGGTGGATCGAAGTTGAAGAGGGTTTTGATATTCCGGCACATCGAATACGACCTCCCATTTTGGGAAACATTTTCTCATTTTTTGCGTCATTTGTTTGTTGTTCCCGGTTTGTTTGGCGACTGGCTGCTGACATCCGACATCTGGAGGTGTGATTGACGTTATCTTTGTACTGTGGTACATGTGTACCATGATCAATGAATCCCAACTCTTTATTGAACGCGTGCAAACCGGAGTACGCATGGAGAAACGCCTCCTGAAGGTGCTCAAGGCATTCGCCGAATATCACGACATGTCGCTCGGCGACCTGCTGGAAGGGATTGTTCTGCACGCTTTCGACGGGAAGACGCCGTTCAGCTCCGACTCGCTCAAACGCATTCAAGACCTGAAAAAGTTTTATGCGCTCGATCTGGACTCGAGCGCCAGCCACCGCCTTAAAGAAATCAAGCGGCGCTCGGCGACTAAGACTGTCTCGGAGAAGAAGAAATGACGCTCACGCGAACCAAAAACGACCGACTGGCGGTGGCGCTGCGCATCCTGCAGTGGGCGCTGGGTCTGGTGATCCTGGAGGCGTCGGTGCGTTTTGCGTTTTCTCCGGCGGCCGCGCATGCGTTCGCCCACACCGGGATGCCTGACTTCATTCGCCGTGTTTTGGCATGGTCGGAGATTGCCGCTTGTCTTCTATTTCTCGTTCCGCGCGCCACCGTGGTTGGGGGATGGTTCCTGATCGTCGTGCTTGCGTCGGCTATCGTGCTCCATCTTCTGCACGGGTGGTTCGATGTGGGGGTGTTGATAGTTTATGCGGTCGGGACGTGGGTGGTGATCGTGGGAAGGTCATCGGCTGCGGAGCAACAGGCCTGACGCGTCACAACTCTCAACACACGTCAGCATGTGGTTGTGGCTTAGTTTGGAAGTCAAGACGCAAGCACCTGTGGCGCATATGGCAAAAAGCAGGTCCTCGCTCCGCTCGGGATGACAATTCTTTATTAGGACAATCAAACTGAGCCACTCCCTAGCAAGGTCATCGGTCATTGTTTGTCGGTCATTGTTTGTCGGTGCTTGAAGCGGAGCAACTTCGGCGGTAGTATTCAAGGTCGCCGTTATTTTGACTGCTTCGAGGACTCATGCCGCAAAATTACGTTCCTGCCTTTCTTTTTCTTGCCGTTGTCGGCATCGCGATTCCCGCGACGCTGGTCGTAGCCCGGATCATCCGCACGCAAAGTCCCAACCGCGTCAAGTTGATGCCCTATGAATGTGGTATCGATCCGTATGCCAGCGCGCGCGGACGCTACACGGTTCGTTTTTACATCATTGCGATTTTGTTCGTGGTGTTCGACGTGGAAACTATCTTTCTGTTTCCTTGGGCGGTGAAGTTCAAGGCTTTGGGGCGTTTCGGACTGATCGAGATGCTGGTTTTCCTCGGCATCCTGATCGTCGGTTACATATGGATCTGGAAGAAGGGCGCACTGGAATGGGTGTAGGTTCCTCGGTTCCAAATCCGGCTGCGGAAGAGACTTTCACGGCGAGCCGCTGGACGCGAGGCAATTGGTGGTTTCCGACGCGCATCGTGGTTGGCCCGCTGCGCGTAAGCCGGGTGAAGCGGCATCTCACCGGCAGCAACGAGGAGAGCATTTCGATTTCTCAGGTTGCGTCGGTTAAGATTTCGACGGGGATTGTCTGGTCGGAGATTCGGATCGAGTCCACGGGAGGGACGGATCCGATATCGAGCCACGGTCATCGCAAAGTGGACGCTTTACGCATCCGCGATTTGATCGAAGGTTTTCAGGCGGCACGGCCCTGACGCGCTGGCAGCGGCAGAATGTGATGACGGTCACAGACGGTGTTGTGTCCGGATGTTAGAAGTGAAAGTTTCCCAAATAACAGTGCGGCTTCGTAACGATAGACCCTAGAATGGCCGAGGAAGTCAAAACGCCTGCTCCACCCCCGCCGCCGGAAGGTGAGAAGAAGCCGACGGCGGAAAAGCCCGCAGCGGCGTCCCCAGCCGCGCCGGAGAAACCCGCCGCTCCTGCCGCAAAACCTGCTGCTCCCGCTGCGAAGCCGGCTGCTCCCGCGAAGCCCGCCGGTCCCGTGCCGCTGCCGTGGACCTCGCCGCTGGTGGAAAAATACAAGAGCCAGTATGGATCGGGTCTGGACGCGCTGACTTATCTTGGACAAAATTACCTGAGCGTCGATCGCTCGCTGATCCCCGACATCCTGCGACGGCTGCGCGACGACGAGCAGTTCGACTACTGCGTGGATATCACCGCCGTGCACTATCCCAAGCGCGAAAAGCCATTCGACGTGGTCTGGATTCTTTATTCTTTCCCGCGCAACGAGCGCTTGCGCGTTAAGACGCAGATCGCCGACGGCGCTTCGATCCCGTCCAGCGTGCCCCTTTGGGCAACCGCCAACTGGCTGGAGCGCGAGGTTTATGACATGTTTGGCATCCAGTTCGACGGACATCCCGACCTGAAGCGCATTCTTCTGCCCGATGGCTGGAAAGGCCATCCTCTGCGCAAGGACTACGGCATTCTGCAGCAAGATCAAGAGTGGGTGCAGATCAACCTGGGAATCGAGAGCGGACAATAACAATGAGCGTTCCTGTGAACGACGGCAAGAACGAGGTGACGATCCGCTCACTCTCCAACCTCGACCTCGAAACTCCCGAGAAGCCGTATCTCGATTCGAACGAACTCATTATTAATATGGGACCGCAGCATCCGGCTACGCACGGCGTGCTGCGCGTGATTCTGAAACTCGATGGCGAAAAGGTTCTGGGCACAGAATGCGTCATCGGATACCTGCACCGCGGTGTAGAAAAAATCGCCGAGAACCGCACTTACACGATGTTCAATCCCTACGTCGATCGGATGGACTATTGCGCCGCCGTGTCGAATGGGATGGGCTACTGCGAAGCGGTCGAGAAATTGTTGAACGTGGAAGCGCCGCCGCGCGCGCAATACATTCGCGTGATCCTGACGGAATTGCAGCGCCTTGCGAGCCACCAGCTTTGGCTGGGAACGCATGCGCTCGATATTGGCGCCATGACGCCGCTCTTTTATACTTTCCGCGACCGGGAGGAAATCCTCAAGATTTTTGAAAGGTACTGCGGGGCGCGGCTCACCACTCACGCTTTCCGCATCGGCGGCTGCCAGTATGAGACTTACACCGGCTTCGAAAAAGACGTTAAGAATTTTCTGACATTTTTTGCGCCCAAGATCGACGAATACGAAACCCTGCTTACGAGCAACCGCATCTGGCTGGAGCGCACGAAAAACGTTGGCGTGATTTCGGCGGCCGACGCCATTGCCTTGGGCGTGACCGGGCCGGTGCTGCGCGCCAGCGGCGTGAAGTGGGATCTGCGCAAGGCCCAGCCCTACGAGAACTACTCGAAGTTCGATTTCGAAATCCCGGTGGGCACGAACGGCGACACCTACGACCGGTACCTGGTTCGCATGGCCGAAATGCGCCAGTCGATGCGCATCATTCAGCAGGCCGTCGACGGAATTCCGGAAGGGCCGATCATGGGCAAAGTGCCCAAGGTGATCAAGCCGCCGGTGGGCGAAATTTATCATTCCATCGAAGGGCCTAAGGGCGAACTCGGATATTTCATCGTCAGCGACGGTTCGACACAGCCTTACCGCTTGCGCGTGCGTCCGCCATCGTTCGTCAATCTGCAGGCGCTTGACCTGATGGTGCGCGGAGCGCTGGTGGCGGACGTGGTTGCCGTGATTGGCACGATTGACATTGTGCTGGGCGAGGTGGACCGCTGATGCCTAACTTCATCATGTCATATCTCGGCAGCACGGTGACACCCGGCCAGGCGGGGAACCAGTTTTGGGCGCTCGTTTATGTGCTCGTCATCTTCGCTGGAGTAGCGGTGGTAGTGCTCTGCATGAACTGGATCGAGCGCAAGGCGCTGGCGCACTTCCAGATTCGCCTCGGACCCATGCGCGTCGGTCCGCACGGATTGCTGCAGCCGTTCGCCGACGCGCTCAAGCTGATGCTCAAGGAAGACATTATTCCCACCGAATCCGACCACTTTGTTTTCTGGGTCGCGCCAATGATCGGGCTGCTGGCGTCATTCACGGTCTATATCGTGATTCCTTTCGGGCCGTCGCAGGCGGTGACCGACATGAACATCGGCATCCTTTTTATGCTCGGCGTCTCGTCGCTGGGCGTACTGGGGATTGTGGTTGCAGGATGGGCTTCGAACTCGCATTATCCGCTGATCGGCGCGCTGCGGTCGAGTGCGCAGATGGTGTCCTACGAAGTTGCTATGGGATTGGCCGTCGTCTCCGCCATTCTCATGACCAGCATGAACGCCAGCGGCACGGGCACGTTGAGCATGATTGAGATCGTCCGGGCGCAGCAACAGCAGGGCATCTGGTTCATGTTCAAATTCTTTCCGCTTGGCTTCCTCGCGTTCGTGATTTTCGCCATCGCCATGGTCGCCGAGACCAACCGCGCGCCCTTTGACATGGCCGAAGCGGAATCCGAACTTACTGCCGGATTTCACACCGAATACAGCGGGCTGCGCTGGTCGCTGTTTATGCTGGCGGAATATGCGGCCATGATTGCGGTCTCGTCGATCGCGGTTACGCTTTGGCTTGGTGGATGGATGCGTCCGTTTCCCAACCTGCTGCACGCGCCGGCTTGGGACTTCATCTTCTCCTTGTTTCCGGGACTAACATTTGGCGGATTGGCGGCGATTGCATTTATCGGCACGGCGCGGATGCCGTCGCATTCCTTCTTCAAGATTCAGCGCATCGGGCTGGGCGTGTTTGCGGCGCTGCTTGGCTTTATTGCGCTGCTGCTGCTCGTGATTGCGGTGGCGGGCCGTTCCGCGGATACGAGTATTGCGGCCCGATTCAGCGAGGGGATTGGCTACGTGTATTGGTTCATGCTCAAGGTTGCCGTCTTCATGTATCTCTTCATCTGGTATCGCGCGACTTGGCCGCGGTATCGCTTCGACCAACTGATGAAGATCGGCTGGAAAGTGATGCTGCCGATTTCTCTCGGCGTGCTGATGCTGACTGCCATCGTGGGGGTGATCGTTTCATGAACCCCGCGGTCAATCCTGGGATGGTTCCGGTCGCGACTCCGTTCTTCTTTTATTTGCTGGGAGGAATGGCCATCGCCAGTGGACTGGCGGTGATCACACGGAAGAATGCGGTGCATTCCGCGCTGGCGCTGATTGTGACTTTGCTTTCGGTGGCGGGCCTCTACTTGATGTTGTATGCCCCATTCGTCGCTGGCGTGCAGATCATTGTTTACGCGGGCGGAATCATGGTGCTGTTCCTATTCGTGATCATGCTGGTGAATGTCGAGATTTCGTCGAAGGAGCGGCAGTTTAATCGCATCTGGCCGATAGGATTGGCTGGCGCCTGTGCGGTCCTGGCGCTGTTTATGTCGGCGTTCGCGAAGGGCAAGGACCTGTTTCTCGACCCCATGACGGGCAAGCCGCGGTGGCCGGATCCCATGGTCAAACTGGCCGAGGGGTCGAACACGCAGCAGGTCGCGAACATGCTCTACGGAGAAGCCGGCAGGATGGGTCCTTATACGTTCGCCTTCGAAATCGCCTCGCTGTTGCTGCTGGTGGCGATTCTGGGGGCGGTGATTATGACGAAGAAGAAAATCTAGTCGATGGTCGTTAGTCGATAGTCGTTCGGCGTGCCGGAATAGAGCGATGAACCGCGAAACGACCAACGACTAACGACTGACGACCGAATTTATGGCTGATATCACCACGCTCCACTATCTCGTTGTAGCGGCGGCATTGTTCGTGCTGGGAGTGATTGGTGTGCTTACACGCCGCAATGTGGTGATCGTGCTGATGTCGATTGAATTGATTCTCAACGCGGTGAACCTCAACCTGGTGGCGTTTTCGCGCATGTGGGGAAACTTGCATGGACAGCTATTTGCAATTTTTATCGTAGTCGATGCCGCCGCCGAAGCTGCCGCGGGCCTCGGCATTTTGATCGCTTTCTTCCGCAATAAAGAGACGATCAATGTGGATGAGATTGATTTGCTGAAATGGTAGACGCAGTTATCAGTCATTCAGTTCTCAGTTTTCAGTTGGAGCCCGAAGCTGCGACCTGAAAGCTGTTACTGATAACTGACAACTGATAACTGAGAACCGAATGCTATTCCTAAACTACATCTGGCTAATCCCGCTCTTCCCGGCCTTTGGGGCCGTGATGATGTTTTTCTTTGGGCGGCGACTGCAGAAGGCCTCGGTCAACGCGGTTTGCGTTGGCGTGGTCGTGTTGGCTTTTCTGTTTGGTTGCGGCGCAGTTTGGCAGTACACGCAATGGGCGGCGACGCCAGAGCATTTCCACCAGCCCTTCCAGAAAATTGTTTATACCTGGCTGGGCAGCGGCGACGGGCATCTGAACTTCGTTAAGAAAGATGGGTCGCTCGCCTCATTCAACGTTGACGCCGGTTTCTTGCTCGATCCACTCTCTTCTATCTGGCTGCTCTTTGTGACCGGTGTGGGCTTGCTGATTCACATTTACTCCACCGGATACATGGCGCACGAAGGCGGCTATTACCGCTTTTTCGGATACCTGAATCTGTTCATGTTTTCGATGCTTACGCTCATCCTGGCGAATAACTACATGCTTTTGTTTGTGGGATGGGAAGGCGTGGGCTTGTGCTCGTATTTGCTGATCGGATTTTATTTTCATCGCCACTCCGCTTCGACCGCTGCCAACAAGGCGTTCATCGTGAACCGCATCGGCGATGCCGGATTCATTCTGGGCGCGCTTACTCTGGTCTGGTATCTGGGTTCGTTTCGCTTCACCGACATCAATGCGTTGGCGCGCAGTGGACACTTTGTTATTGGCGATCCGGTGCTCACCATCGCCGCGCTGCTGCTGTTCGTTGGCGCTTGCGGCAAGTCGGCGCAGCTTCCTCTTTATGTTTGGCTGCCGGATGCAATGGAAGGCCCCACGCCGGTTTCGGCTTTGATCCACGCCGCGACCATGGTGACGGCGGGCGTGTATATGGTGGCGCGGTCAAATGCTGTGTTCGTCCTGGCTCCGACTGCGATGAAAACCGTCGCCATTGTCGGCGCGCTTACGGCCGTGTTTGCCGCTTCGATTGGGCTGGTGCAGAACGATATTAAGCGCGTGCTGGCCTACTCGACCGTTTCGCAATTGGGATACATGTTCCTGGCGCTGGGCGTGGGCGCTTTTGCGGCGGGCGTTTTCCATGTGTTCACGCATGCATTTTTCAAGGCCCTGCTCTTCCTTGGATCAGGCTCGGTGATTCATGCCATGAGCGGAGAGCAAGACATGCGCAATATGGGGGACTTGCGAAAACGCATTCCGACTACGTTTGCCACCATGTTTATTGGCATGCTGGCCATCGCCGGGATTCCGGGGCTGGCTGGATTCTTTTCGAAAGATGAAATTCTGTGGCAGGCCTGGACCAGGGAAGCGTTCGCCTATCACATGCTGTGGTTTATCGGTTTCTTTACGGCGCTCATGACCGCTTTTTACATGGGCCGGCTGATCTATCTGACTTTCTATGGCAAGCCGCGCATGAGCCACGAAGTTGAGCATCACGTGCACGAGTCTCCCAAGTCGATGACCGTGCCGCTTGTCATTCTTGCGATTTGCTCGGTGGGGGCCGGATATCTTGGAGTTCCGCACAGCTTGATGGGCTCGAACCGATTCGAGAGATTTCTTGATCCTGTTTTTGCCAAGGAAGCACCCGTGATGCGGGAGGAAGAACCGGGCCAATTAGCCGCGGGCAAAAAAGAAGAAGAGCATACCGATCCCATGGAATACGGGCTGATGGGACTTTCGGTTTTAGCCGCCATCGTCGGACTGGGAATGGCTTACCGCTCGTACGCGAAGGCTGGCAAGGATTACGTTGAGCCGATTGCCGCGACTGCTCCGCCGCTCTACACGGTGCTCTATAACAAATGGTATGTCGATGAGGCCTACGACTACGTGTTCACCGGTCGCCGGAAAATTGGCGACATTCGCCTGGGCGCGATGGGCTTGGGCGAGGCGTCGTCTTGGTTCGATTCCAAGATTATCGATGGAGGCGTCAACGATGTGGGCTGGGTCACGCGCCTCGTGGCAACGATTTCGACCTGGTGGGATAAGTGGATCATCGACGGCGTGGGAGTGAACGGTCCAGCCATTCTGGCGCGGATGATTTCGTATCCGGCGCGCCTGTTCGAATGGGGATTGGTGCAGTGGTACGCGCTGGTCATGATCGCGGGACTGCTGGGATTTGGCGTGTATTACGTGTGGAAGTGAATGCCGGCTCTTAGCTATTGGCTCTTAGCGGTTCGCTAGAAGCCAAGAGCCAAGAGCTAGAGGCTAAGAGCTCTTATGCAGAATCACATACTTTCGATTATCCTCTTCACGCCGCTCATCGGCGCGTTCGTTCTTCTGTTTGTTCCTAAGGAGAA
Organism: uncultured Acidobacteriaceae bacterium; assembly: GCA_963785265.1. Taxonomy (GTDB): domain Bacteria; phylum Acidobacteriota; class Terriglobia; order Terriglobales; family Acidobacteriaceae; genus Acidiflorens. The sequence goes on from CAWAUN010000008.1 coordinate 168,110, forward strand.
CAAGGACGCGATCCGCTGGATCGCGAACCTCTTCGCGCTCGCCGGCTTCCTGATTTCGCTGCCGCTGGTGCCGATGTTCTGGGCGCAGCGCTTCGACGTGACCCCTTCCCACTTCAAGTTCCTCGAGGGCACGCCCAACAACTGGATTCCCTCGATCGGCGCCGGTTACAACCTGGGCATTGACGGCATTTCGTTTCTGCTGATCATGCTCACCACGCTGCTGGGTTGGATTTCGATCCTCTCCTCGTGGACCGCCATCGAGAACCGCGTGAAGGAGTATTACGTCTGGTTTCTGGTGCTGCAGACGGGAATGCTGGGCGTCTTCATGGCGCTCGATTTTTTCCTCTTCTTCGTTTTCTGGGAAGCAATGCTGGTGCCGATGTATCTGCTGATCGGCATCTGGGGCGGCCCGCGCAAACTTTATGCCGCCATCAAGTTCTTCCTGTATACATTGCTTGGTTCCGTACTGATGCTGCTGGGCATTCTGTTCCTCTACTTCCATCACCACACGGTGGCGGGCTTCTTTACCTTCAGCATCCCGGAGCTTTATAAGACCGCACCGCTCATTCCTTTCAATATTGCGATTTGGCTTTTTGTCGCTTTCTTCATTGGATTTGCCATCAAAGTACCGATGTTTCCGTTCCACACCTGGCTGCCGGACGCGCACGTGGAAGCGCCGACCGCCGGCTCCGTCATTCTGGCGGGCGTTTTGCTGAAGATGGGAACGTACGGATTTGTGCGCTTCTCGCTGCCTTTCTTTCCCTCGGTCGTGTCGCATCCCAAGGTGCAGGGCTGGGTGATTGGGTTGTCGCTCGTCGGCATCATCTACGGCGCGCTGGTTTCGCTGATGCAGAAGGATATGAAGAAGCTGGTGGCTTACTCGTCCGTCAGCCACTTAGGTTTCTGCACGCTGGGAATTTTTGCTTTGAATTCGGCGGGGTTGACCGGGTCGGTGCTGCAGCAGATCAATCACGGCATCTCGACCGGAGCACTCTTCTTGATTGTCGGCATTTTGTATGAACGACGGCACACCCGCGAGATTGCCGAGTATGGCGGGATCTCGAATGTGATGCCGCTCTACGCGACCATCACCATGATCATGTTCCTCTCGTCGATGGGATTGCCGCTGCTGAATGGGTTTGTCGGCGAGTTCACAATTCTGCAGGGAGCGTTCACCGCCAACTGGAAATGGGCGGCGTGGGCGGCTCCGGGAGTGGTTCTGGCGGCTGCTTATTTGCTCTGGCTCTACCAGCGCGTGTTCTTCGGGACGGTGACGAATCCCAAAAACGAAAAGCTGCACGATCTTACGCCGCGAGAAATTCTTACGTTCGCGCCCCTGATCATCATGGCGCTGTGGATCGGCCTTTATCCCAAGCCGTTTTTCCAGATCCTCGAACAGCCCGTCAATCAACTGGTGCAGACGATTCACGACGGCTCCAACCCGAACGCGCCGGTGAACGCGCAGGTTGCGCCTCAGGGGCTCAAGCCCGCATCGTTTCAGACCTCCAACGGCGCGGCTGAAGCCGTGCCCCACCCAAAACCGGCCTATGAAGCTAGTTCGAAGGTCGCCAAGCTGAAAGCGAGCAACTAAGTGCGAGGCATGTCGCCAACTGATTACCGGTTGATGTTGCCGATGATGGAACTCACCATCTTCGCGCTTGGCATTCTGCTGATTGACCTGTGGACTCCGCGGGAATGGAAGAAGTGGATTAACGCGATGGGCGCCCTTGCCGGCGTGCTGTGCTCGGCGGGGTGCGTTTGGCTGATTCAGCCGACACTGCCGCCGCGTGGATTGTTAGGGTTCTATAACTCGCTCTTAGTCGATCGTTTCGCAATTTATTTCTGGTATCTGTTTCTGGCGGGAACGGCGATTGCCATCGTGGGGTCGGTGCACTATCTCGACGTGGAAGATGAGCAACACGCCGAATACTACGCTTTGATGCTGCTTTCGGTGGTCGGCATGATGTGCATGGCGGCGGGAGTCGACATCGTGCTGATCTTCATCGGGCTCGAGTTGATGGCGATCTCCACCTACATTCTGGTGGGTTTCTTGCGCCGCGACCGGCGGTCGAACGAAGCCGCGTTGAAGTATTTGCTGCTGGGAGCATTTTCTTCGGGGATTTTTGCCTACGGACTCTCGTTGTTTTACGGGATTTCCGGCAGCACGAATCTTGGCGCGATTGCGCGGGCGGTCTCGGCGCCGCAGCTTCTGCACAATCCGGTAGTGATCATTGCGCTCCTGACCACGATGGTTGGGTTGCTGTTCAAGATCGCGGCGATTCCTTTTCATCAGTGGGCGCCGGATGCTTACGAGGGCGCGCCCACCAGCATTACGGGCTTCATGTCGGTGGCGGTGAAAGCGGCGGGTTGGGCGATGCTGCTGCGCATCCTGCTGTTCGGGCTGTGGCCGCTGCGCTCGATCTATGTTCCCGTCATTGTCATCGTCGCCATCGCCACCATGACGGGCGCGAACTTCGCGGCCCTAACGCAGACCAATACCAAACGGCTGCTGGCTTACTCTTCGATTGCGCACGTTGGCTACATGCTGCTGGCGTTCGTGGCCATGGGAACTTCACAGATCGGCAGCCCCGGCTTTTTCGATGGCTTTAAGGGAATCCTGATCTACTTGCTGGTTTACACGTTCATGAACCTGGGCGCGTTCGCGGTGATCGCGTCCCTGCGGCAGCGCAATGTGATTGGCGACGAGCTTGACGACATGGCGGGGCTTTACCAGCGCGCACCGGTCGAAGCCGTGCTCATGCTGCTGTTCCTGCTGTCGCTAGCCGGAATTCCGCCCGCAGCGGGCTTTCTGGGCAAGTACTACATCTTCCTGAGCCTGATCGAAAGCGGACATTACGGGCTGGCTTCGCTCGGCGTGCTCTACTCGCTGTTTGGGCTTTATTACTATTTGAAGATTGCAAATTCCATGCTGATGCGCGCGCCGGTGGAAACGGAGCGGCTACCGGTCAGCATCGGAATGCGTTTCGCGGTTGGCATAGCGGCGCTGGCGACGATTGTGATTGGCGTTTATCCGGAGCCCTTTATTCGTGGCGTGAACTGGTCGCTCGGGATTGCGCAATCGCCGCACGTGGCGGCAATGTTGCGCTAACTGCGAACGCTTAAGAAAAGTCCCTCCTTGTAGTATTGCGACAGCCGGGGTCGGGAGGCTAGAGGGGGCCAAGCCCTCTAAGAGCGGCTTTCGCCGAACTCCCTCTCCCAACTGGATTACAATTCCCGCATGACGAAGCCTTCTGGTAAGGACCCACTCGTCTCCGCAGCCCGTTATTCCGAGATGGGATTTATTATTCCCGCAACTGTCCTGCTCGGCTTTTTCCTGGGCAAGTTACTCGACCATTGGCTGCACACCAGATGGCTTTATCTGGTCGGCTTGTTGTTCGGCGCGGTGGTTGGATTCGGGCAGATGATCCGCATGGCCATGAACGCTTCCAAAGATGAATAAGGATGAATGAGAAAAAAGATGAATGAGTAAAGATGAATGACCATGAGCATTCCCGCCCGCCCGACGAAATTCCGCCAGCCGAGAACCGCGATCACATACGCGGCGATCACATAATAGAAGAGAACCGCATAAGCTATGAGCGCATCATCCCGCGCGTGCTTCGCAACATGCTGGTGGCGAGCGTTCTGCTGCTCGCGCCGGCGTTCTGGTTCTACCGCTGGGCTGGATCCATCGGGTTTGCCTTCGGAGCCGCGGTTTCCTACGTCAATTTCCGCTCCCTGACGCGCGGCGTCGAGGGTCTTGCCGATCGCATCGTTAACCGCAACAGCCAGGAGAAAGGCGGCCGAATCATCCTGCGCTTTCTCGTGCGTTATGGTTTGGTAGCGGCAGCTGCCTATGCTATATTCAAAGGTTCTTCCCTGGCGTTTCGAGGCTTTCTTTGGGGGTTGTGCGTGCCCGTGGCAGCCCTGATGGCCGAGGCGGTGTGGGAAGGCTATACGGCTTTCCGGCGCGTAGAGTAGGGTCGTTGAAAGTTTGTCATCCCGAGCGACGCGAGGGATCTGTAGTCTTTCAGTTGCAAGCAAACTGCAGATCCCTCGCTTCGCTCGGGATGACAAGTTCTGTTAAACAAGTTTGAGAATCACAAACTCTAACAATGGAACAACTGGTTTTTACCGCATTTCTAAATCGTCTGTTCGGTCCGGCGGTCCTGGCATTGCTGCAGGAGCTGCACATTCATCCCAAACATGCGGCGACTCCGATTTCTAACAGCTTTGCCATGGAGTTGCTGGTGGTCCTGCTCCTTACGGTATTTTTCATTGCCGTGCGCGTGCGCCTTTCGGTGGAGCGGCCGGGCGCGCTGCAAAACACCATGGAGGGAATTCACGGTTTTATCGACAGCCTGGCCTCGGAGATCATCGGCCCTAAGTCAGCGATGTTTGTTCCGTACCTGACTGTGCTGGGGATGTTTATTTTGACCTGCAATCTGCTTGGGTTGGTGCCGGGACTGGAATCGCCGACGGCGGTGGAAATCGTGCCCCTCGGCGCCGCCCTGTTGACCTGGTTCTACTATCATTATGCCGGCTTGCGCGAGCACGGCGTAATAGGATACCTGAAGCATTTCATCGGACCGCAGGAGGGAATGCCGCTCGCGGTGCGGATATTCCTGCCAATCATAATTTTTCCGATTGAGATCTTCAGTCATTTGGCTCGCGTCTTATCGCTCAGCGTTCGCCTTTTTGCCAACATGTTCGCGGGCGAGATGGTGACTTTGGTGTTTTTCTCGCTGTTTCCGCTCGGCGTTCCGATCATATTTGAAGGGCTGCACGTCGGCGTGTCGATCATTCAGACATATATTTTTGTGTTGCTTCCCGCCGTATACTTCGGTGAGGCCATGGCACACGAGCACTAGGGAAGATCTCAGGTCCCAGGTGTCAGGTCTCAGGAAAAACAAAACACAATTTCCCTGAGACCTGCGACCTGGTGCCTGACACCTGCCTTCAGCGTGAGGGCGCTGGCATAATTGCACGGCGTCAACCACCTCCTGGGGCAATTCATAACAAGGAGAAACAGAATGCGAAAAATTGTGATGGTGCTGTTTGTGATGATGATGTTCTCTTTCCTGGCTGTTCCGGCGTTTGCCCAAACGGGCGCGGGTGCGACGGGCGGGACTAACTGGGTAGCCATTACTTCTGGTTTCGCGATCGCCATCGCCTCCGGGCTGGCGGCGCAAGGCCAGGGAAAAGCGGCCTCCGCGGCTTGCGAGGCGCTGGGACGTAATCCGGCGGCCCGCGCGGGCATTCAGGTGGCGCTGATTCTCGGCCTCGCGTTTATCGAGTCCCTGGTGTTGTTCGCGCTGGTTATTATTTTCGTGAAAGTGGTGTAAAGCGAGTCGCGGTTCTTGATTTTGATTCGTGAAGCCCTTGCGCAAGCAAGGGCTTTTTCTTTGTTCAGAAATCGGCAGGCAGGAGCAGTGGTGCGGAGGAGACGCGGCAAGCCGCGTCTCTACGATTATTTCGTGGAGATTGTGGCTTCCTGAGTGCTGAGAACTGAGAGCTGACTGCTGAGAGCTCGTTCTAGGTTTTGCGTTCGCCGTCCCAGGTGTTGGCGGCATTGTCTGGGATGGCCTGCAAGGCTTCTACCAGAACGCGGCGGAGGCGATAGCGGCTGTCGAGGTCCATGCCCACGAACTCGAAGCCGATTTCGTTGACGCGGGCGCGGCGCAGCAGCACCTCGCCGCGGATTTTTTTCACGCCCAGAGAAATTTCGACGTGGGCTTCGGAGCCGACGCGGAGATTGTCATTGCGCGTGCCCATGCCGCCGCCGAGACTCATCTCGCGCATGACAATGTTCGACTTTCCCCAGGAACTGGAGAGCGTGGCGGAAAGCGTGCGCGGCAGGACGATGCGTTCGTAGCGGCGCTGGCGGACCCAGGGACATCCCGGGCCGGAGTCGAGCGGAGCCACGGCGAGTTCGCTGGCCTCAAGGCCGCTTTCAATGAGAGCTTGAGTGCCGTGACGGGGATCGATCTTGGAGAGCGCCTGAATGGCGGCGATGCGCAATTCGCGGTGCTGGGTATGGCCGAAGAATTTCTTGTCGTCAACGATGGAGCGCAGAACCGGAACGGCCTCCGCCTCGCGCAAGCGGCCCAGCGATTCGACGGCTTTTAGTTGCACGAAGGGCGGACGATTCTGAGCATCGCCGGCGGTCGCGAGGGCGATGAGGCTGGCACTGGCGTTGTGGTCCTGGCTCATGCCGATTTCGTCGATGGCCTCGGGCAGGATGAGGGGGTCGAGCAGTTCGAGCAGTTCGAGCAGGGTGCGTCCGCGGTCAGCTGCGGCGCCGTACGCGATCTGGCGGACGATGACATCCTGATAAAAGCGGTTGAACTCGCCCATGCGGGCGGGCAGCAGCTCCAGCAGAGTTGTGACCTCGAGGCGGCTCAGGAGACCAACGGTGGAGGCAGCCTGGCGAGGCTGGCCGGAGTGCAGGATGTCGCGCAGATCGTCGATGGCAGGGTGTCCGAGTTCGGCGACTAGCTCGACAATGCGATCGCATTCGACGCGCTTTTGCGCGCGGAAGAAGCGGTCGGCCAGGTGTTCGACGGAATTTTTGGGAAGTTGCTGCAGGACGTTGATCAGATCTTCGGGCGCCTGATCGGCATTAATGGCTTCTTCGATGAGTTCGGGCAGACGATTTTCGATGCCAACGCGGGAGCGGAGATCCTGTCCCAGGGCGGGCCGTTCGTGGCCAATGGTTTCGAGCGAGATGCACAGTTCGGCGACCGCCTTATACTTTTTGCGGCTGCAGGCTTCCTGCCCGAAGCGCGCAAAAGCGGCGCTCAGCAGGCTCTGAATCTCGGAATCGGTTTCCTGGCGCAGTTTCTCGGCGATGATGGCGAGGGCGTTGGGCATCACCTCTTCCGGCGCGGTGGCAAAAAGGTCGGCGAGTTGAGCCAAGCCAGTGGCGGTCTTGCGACGGGGTTCGGCATCTTTTGCGTTGAGGCCGTTGCAGTAGCTGGAAAGAATTTTCGCGGCCAGTTCGTTGTCATCGCGATCAAAAAGGAGTTCCACGAACTGTCGAATGTTGCGCGGCGGCACGCAGGCGGCTTCACCGGAGAGCAGTACGCTTTTCTTGCCGGCCTCCGGAATCTCGGCCCAGAACATGCGGTCCAGAATGTCGGCATGGGACTCGACCAGAATGCCGGCCTTGGACATTTTATCTTCCTGGACGCGCAGGATCTGGCGGAGCGTGTCCATCTGCCGGCTCATGTGCTCCATCATGTCGTGAACGGCGTTGACTTTGACATCGCCGCGCTGATAACGGTCGAGGGCGAACTTAATGGCCATGCTCTCGGCGGCCTTCATGAGAAGCGGGGTGTCGTTGGCATCGCCGGTTTTGTTCTGAGAAGCCTGCGCCGCCAGATGTTCGAGCAAGTGGGCGAGATTGACCTTGGCGCCTTCGGGAGCCTTGCCGATTTCAACCGCGAGATTTTCCTGGGACGAGTTGGGGTCATGCATCGCCTGGCCAAAATGAGTGAGCAGGCGAATGGTTTGGATGACTTCCTCTTCCTGTAAAGGAACGACGCCACCCGCCCATGCTCCAGTCCCGGCCGATGTTCCCGCCGACGATGGCGCGCCGGAGCCCGCGGTCGTACTGATGTCGGCCGGAATGGGAACGGTGGGAACGCTGCCCAGCGGCGCGCCGCCGGCTACACCGCCACCGCTCGCGCCCTGCGCAGCCGCAATCAACTGCAGGAGTTTCTGGGGGTCGTTGAGCCACTGCTTGAATTCCGGGCCGAGGGCCTGGGCGGCAAGCTGCGCGGCCAGCGGAATCTCGCCCGTGGTCGGATCGGCGGCGACAAACTTGACCTCATTGATGCGGATGGAGGAATCTTTGTTGTCGCCCAGAGTTTCTTTAATCTGCTTGGCGAATTCCTGCGCCTTGGAGCCGCCCATGGCAAAGGCGCGGACCAGGCGCGTGAAGTCCTCGAGCGTCACCTTGCTGGAAAACAAGATGCTGGAAAGTCCGGCGGCATTCAGCAACTGTGCGAAGCTGCGCTCCGCTTGTCCGGCTTCGAGTGGGATGCCATCGAGAAGAAGTTTGTTGTCGGAGACGCCGAGCAGAAAGCCGGTGTCGCTGTTTTTCGGCAGCGCTTGTTGCAGTTCCTTCCAGGTGGTTTCGAACTGGCCTTCGGTGCGCTTGTGCGTCACTCCATAAAGCCGGGTGTACTTGACCAAGATATTGAGGCTGTGAAGAAAAGACCGGGCGGAGGCACTGCGGCTGGCATCGGTTTGGACGGTGTTAGCGATCACAGCCTCCTGATGGGTGAGAGTGTTCCCAATTAAGACTAAGCGGGAGAGTGACCTAATGCACGATTACGGAGGTAATTGACCCGAACGGTTGAGTCGGGGCGGAGGGCACACGGAGGGGCAGGTCCTTTGGGATGGGCCGCGCTACACTGGTGGCGGGAAATCAGTGCCCAGCTGCCACTGCCGGCAGCTGTATCCAATGAAGATTGGCGTGCTGTTTTTTGGAGTGTTAAAGGACTTAGTCGGACGATCGGCCGAGACGGTTGATCTGCCGGAGGGCGCAGTTGTGCGGGAAGTGCTCGTCTATTATGCGCGAAATGTTTCTGGGTTTGAGGCGATTATGACATCGCTCGCGATCTCGGTAAATCGGGAGTATGCGGGAGCGGACCGAATGTTGCACGAGGGTGACGAAGTCGGGCTGCTGCCGCCGGTGAGTGGAGGGTTGGACGGCGGCGAAGTGGGGAATGAAGTCCATGGCGAAGTCCGGATTGTGCGCGATCCGATTAATACGGAGGCGGTAGCGGGGCGATTGAAGCGGCCGCAGGATGGCGCGGCGGTGATTTTCGAGGGCGTGGTGCGGAACAACACGCGCGGGCGGCGTACGCTCTATTTAGATTATGAAGCGTATGAGGCGATGGCGTTGACGCAGATGGAATCTCTGGCGCGAGAGGCGCGGGAGCGTTTTGGGGTGCGGGGAGCGTCGATCGTCCACCGGCTAGGGCGGCTGGAGATTGGGGAGACGAGCGTGCTGATCGTGGTCGCGGCGGCGCACCGGGGCGCGGCGTTCGAGGCTTGCCGCTGGATGATCGACACGCTGAAAAAGACGGTGCCGATCTGGAAGAAAGAATACTTTGAGGATGGAGCGGTGTGGGCGGACGGGGAAGCGTTTCCTGAAGAAATTCGGGCGGCAACAGGCACACCGGGGAAGCAGGCTGCATCCTAATGAGTGAATCCAAGATGATGCGAACTCCAAAGATGCTGCGAGCTCCGAGCTGCGAGCTGCGAGCAAACAGTGCCAGGGTTGGCTTCCGGCTTGATGTTCGACGCTCGAAGTTCGCGGGTTGCTTGATGCTGTTTGCTTTTCTTGTCGGCGCCGGCGCTGGCTTGAGGGCGGAGGAGCCCGATACCACCATCAAGGTCGACGTGAAGCTGGTGAACGTATTCGTCACGGTTACGGATGGGCGCGGGGCTCCGGTGGCGAACCTGCAAAAAGAAAATTTTGTGCTGAAGGAAGACGGCAAAGAGCAGAAGATCGCGATCTTCGCCAAGGAATCGGCTTTGCCGTTGTCGATTGTGCTGGCGGTGGATACCAGCCTGAGCACGCGAAAAGATCTGCCGCTCGAATTATCCTCGGCACGCAAGTTTGCGCACGCGATTGTGCGTCCGCAGGACGGACTGGCGGTATACAAGTTCAGCGAAACGGTGAGCCAAATGGTGCCGTTCACTTCGGAATTGAAAAAGATCGACGAAGGCATCGAGCATCCGCGGCTCGGCTCGGCAACAGCGCTCTACGATGCGGTTTACCTGGGATCGCACGCGCTGACCCGGCGGCAGGGAAGGAAAGTGATGGTAGTGATCACCGACGGCGGAGACACGATGAGCCAGGTGAATTACAAAGAAGCACTGCGCGCGGCGCAGGAGGCGGAGGCGATCATTTATAGCATCATCATCGTGCCCATCGAAGCCGACGCGGGACGGGACACCGGCGGCGAACATGCGCTGATTCAGATTTCGAACGATACTGGCGGCAAGTATTACTACGCTACGTCGGCGGTCCAACTGGACGATGCCTTTCAGAAAATCAGCGACGAACTGCGAACCCAGTATCTGCTGGCTTACTATCCGTCGGAACGGTATTCCAATTCGGACTTCCGGCAGTTGCGGGTAGATCTGGCAAATGCGCCACCGGGCGGCCCTTTTCAGTCGCACTACCGCGCGGGATACTACACGCATCAGGGGACATTTTGAAAACAGGCTGCGGAAAAACTATAGTTCTCAGAGCAGAAGGCGTTACCTCAGCGGCTAAAGCCGCATTAAAAACAATGCACTTACCGCAGCGCTGAAGCGCTGCGCCGCCCAAAATCAAGCGCAAGATCGATTTTTTCAGCAACTGTGAAGCCGTGCCCTTCAAAACAAATTCAAACTGACCCACTAAGAAACGCGTACATCGCGGCGGGGAAGGGGCTGCATCTAGTAAACTGTTCCATTCCATTGCAGTGGAGACTTTAAGACCTTAGACGCGGAATCGCTTCCAGGTTGCACATGAGGTTCTGCCCCAGGAGAGTCACTTTGTTCGATTGCACTGGCTTGCGCGTTCGTCGTGGCCTGTTTATTCACATATTGCTCGTGGTGGTTGCGCTCACGGTTTCGTTGTCGGCGCAGGAAGAGAATCCTAACGCCGGCACGATTCAGGGCACGGTGCGGGATGACGTCGGCGCTCCGGTCGAAAGCGCGCGGGTTTTGTACAACTCGCAGGCAACCGACACCCGGGGGGCGACGCGTACGGACAAAGACGGAAAGTATGTTTCCGAAGTCCTCCCGCCGGGAGTTTACGTAGTGCGCGTCGAAGGGCGCGACATGATTCCGGTCGATATGAGCGTGACCGTGGTGGCGGGAGGGGCGGTAACCGCGGATTTCAAGCTGGAATGGATCAATCCGGGGCCGCTGCGATTGGAGAGCAAATTCAGTGGGGAGACTCCCGACACGTGGCCGATTGATGGGCGGAACTATCTGAATGCAGGACAGTACGATCCGGGTGTGCAGGCAGTCGACGGACGGACTTACGAGCCGGGCAAGGACACGATCCAAGCGCTTGCGATGGGCGGCCAAACCGGGCGAACCACGCACTTCGACATGGATGAAGTTGAAGTGATGGATGAGACCAAGGGCGCGTCTACGATGAACCTGCCCGCGGAGGCGGTGCGTGAAGTGATCGTATCGCAGTCTATGCCCGAGCTGCTTCAGTCGCTGAATGCTGCCGGCTCCGTGCGGGTCACGACGCGCTCGGCTGGAGATGAATGGCACGGCAACCTGTTTGGAAATGGACGGGACCGGGATCTTGGCGTCACGGGGTTTCCAAAGGGAGGTCCGGGTTACAGCCGCCAGCAGTATGGATTTGGAGTGGGCGGGGCGGTGATCAAGGACAAGGCATTTCTATTTGTCGGCGGAGAACGCAGCAAGCAGGATGGCGATTTGCCCATCCAGCTCGGGTTCCCGTGCTCGGGTGCGTACATTCCAGGATTGTGCGGCACGACTACTTCCAACCAGCTTAGCCTGCAAAGCGCTTATTTTCGCGAGAACATGCTGACGGCGCGTCTGGATTATGACTTCAACGAAAACATGAAGGGGTTTGCGCGGTTCAGCTACGACAATGTGAACGAGATCGGACCGTCGGATAGCCAGTCGAATTTTCGCAATCAGTTTAACGTTCCGGCGGCGGTGCTGGGGCTGGATTGGAATCAGGGCCGGTTTGTGAGCAGCGCGCGTTTCGGCTATCAGAAGCTGGTGAACGCAATCAATCCGGCGCTGGGCGATTCGTTGATTCTGGCGGCAGCGCCTTTTCACATGCAGATCGGATCGTATGCGTTGGGGCCGAGCGTGAATGGACCTCGGCAAACCATTCAGCGCGACCTTTTCGGACGCTACGACAGCCGCACGCTTTACAAAGTGAAGCACACGATACACTTCGGGGGAGCGATTCACCGCATCACGCAAGGAGATTTCTTTGCCCCGGGAAATTTCGGGCCGTCGGTGACCAGTTCGAACGGACTGGATGTGATCAATGCCATCAACAGCAATCCGAGCCTGGCGCCGCTTTTTCCGAACGATCCGCGGGGAGCGGCCGACAATCCGCTGAACTATCCGGTGGGCACGGTCACGATTTTCAACGGCCTGGGAAATTTCAGCGAGAACTCGGCCTTCAATCGCCCCACAGGCGGGCACTTTGACACGCGGTTCGAGGGCTACCTGGGCGACACCTACAATGTAATTCCGAACTTGAACGTCAGCGTGGGCGTGAATTATGTGCTGGATACCGGGCGCACGAACGGTGACGTACCGGCCGCGCTCTGTTCACAGATCAACACCACGATCGTGCCGAACCCGCCTTGCACCACTGGTTTTATTCTCGATCAATTCGATCTTTTGGGACTGCAAAACGTGGGCGCGGGCAATTCGATCGGCAGGCGGGTGAACGAACCGGTCTACAATTTTGCTCCGCAGGCAGGTCTGGCGTGGGATCCGGGACACAATGGCAAGACAGTGCTGCGGGCGAGCGGCGGATTGTTCTACGACAATTTTTTGCTGCAAAACATATATCAGGATCGCATCAACCGATTATCGAACGGGCAATATAACCGCAGCCTGAATTTGTGTCCGACGGGGTCGGTGCTGTTTCCCAATGGATCGGTGGTGAATTCAGTGGAGGTTTCGGGGCAGCCGCTCGATATCGCGACACAAATTTGCGGGCAGCCGATTGGAAGCGTTGCACCGGCGATCGAAAAACTGCAGTCGGAGTTCTTAGCGGCACAATCGGCGGTGACGGGCGGTCCCAACGTCTACTCGCTGACGAATAGCGTCGCGGATTTTGGTGGGATGCTGGCGCCCGGTTTCAAAACGCCGCGCGTGTTGCACATGTCCGGCGGAATTCAGCATCAGATTGGCGAGCGCGGAATGTTCTCCGCCGACTACGTTCGCGAGATCGGAACGCAGTTTCCGCTGGGGATTGATACCAATCACGTGGGAGACGCGAACTACTTGACCGACGGCGACAATTCCAATCCGTTGCTCAATAACTATGCGGCGGAGTTGTCGGCGATCAATGCGACAGTAGCAGCGGCGGGATGCGGCCCGGCGACGTCGACGGGCGGGAGTTCGCAAGCGGCCGTGAATTGCTATCTGAACAATGTACCCACCGCCAGCATCACCGACTTCGCGCGCAACGGCTTGGATTCGTCGAACGCGTTCTGCGGACCGTTTCCGTGTTCGGTGTTAGGCAAGCAACAGGCGGCGTTTGGCGGAGTCAATCCGGCGGTCGGATCGAACGTCATGTATTTTCCGGGCGGGCGATCGAAATATACCGGCTTGAACCTCACCTACCACGGGATCAGCGGAGTGAACCCGGCGCGGCGGGTGCAGCGACTGGAAGTGACCGCGGCGTATACGCTCTCCAAATATAAAAGCAACCTGGCCGAGCCGAATGGCAGTGGCGGAGATTATTCGTTGCTGAACCCGGCGGAAGATTTCCGGCAGCCACGCGCGTACTGGGGAGCGTCGGGGATGGACCGGACGCACCAGTTCACGCTCATTCCGACAGTGGATTTGGCGCACAAGCTGCGGCTTTCGACGATCATCCACCTGGCATCGCCACTGCCGCTTAGCGCTTACATCCCGCAAATGGACGGGGGCGGCGTAGCGGGCGAGATCTTCCGCAGCGACATCAGCGGAGATGGCACGGTGGGCGACCTGTTGACGGGAACAAAGCTTGGCAACACGGGAAACTATTCGACCAGCAAATTGACCAAGGCCATCTCGTTTTACAACGGCAACGTCGCGGGGAAGTTGACTCCAGCCGGACAGGCGCTGGTGAATAGCGGTTTGTTCACCCAGAGTCAACTGCTTGCGCTTGGCGCTTACGCGCCTTTCATTCAAGGCCTGCCGGAAAATGCCGCGACTGCGACGTGGCTGAAGACGATGGATGTGCGGTTGACCCGGCCGTTCCAGGTTACCGAGCGGGTGAAGCTGGAGCCGAATCTCTCCGTGTTCAACGTTTTCAACTGGGCAAACTACGGAGGCGCGGGCAACCAGTTAAGTGGCGTGATGGACGGCGCGCCGGGCACATCGCTGAACAACTCGAGTGGCCCGGCATCTTGCGGCGCGTCCACTACATTCTGCACCGCGCGGCTGGACCGGGTTTTGGCCGGTTCGGGTACGTATGCGAACGGCGCGCCGCGGCAAATCGAGCTTGGCGTGCGGATTACTTTTTAGCAAAATTAACCTGCGCGGGATCGCGGAAAAAGACGGAGGTGGTCTCGAAGCAAGCGAGAATTTTCGGCGGCTTGCCAATGCTCTTAGCTGCCTTGAGCCCATGATTCTTCACCAGAACGACGATGTTTTGCCACAAGAGCGCAAAGTTTTTACCTTTTTAAGCGCTCATGTTTTTTTTTTTGCCGGAGCTGCGATTATTGGCTTGACATAGTTTGGGAATGAGCTAAGCTTCGTCCTGTCAGTGCAAGGCAACTACGAATCCCCAAGTAGGAACCGCACTGAAGAACGGGGTTGCATAACCTTCACAATTGTGTAAAAAACTTCCAGGAGGATCCTTTGAAACTGAAAAGCTTGTTGGTAATCACTCTCTTCGTTGTGGCCTGCAGCTTCGCATCGGCCCAAACCTTTGGGTTCTATTCGGTCGGCAGCGGCCTGTATTGCAACTATGAGCAACTCATCAATGGTGGCGGCAACAACTATTACGGCGTAGACAACCTGAGCGCTTGCGACGTTAGCTTCAACTCCGTCGTCTCCGGATTCGGCGCAAAGCTGGATGCCACTGACGCGAACGGCTACGCCGTCTCGGGCGCTGGCGTGATCTACGGCGACACCATTTACACCATTCTGGAAGGCGACCCGTATGCGCAGTGGACCGTCTGGACTTCTCTGAAGGGCAGCAAGGAGAAGAATGGCTATTTCCGCGGCAAACTCGGCTGGGTCGGCATTGGCGGTTTCAGCGGTGTTGCTTACGGAGACAACCAGGGCTACCTGGGCGCCCCGCCGGCCTCCAAAGGCGCTGTGACCAAGGGACCGTCTTCTCTGAGCAAGGCTCAGTTGAAGAAGTAGTAAATCTTATTTCTTTAGTTTGGGCCACGCCAATTCACGGCGTGGCCTTTTTCTTGTATGCTGAAAGTCGTCGGTCGTTCGCCGGCTGGAGACAGCGGCGGGAATCAGCCACGACAGGGTTGCTGAAGACAGGGTTGCTGAAGAGGAGAGAACACAGAAAAATGAGGAAGAGTATCTTGGCTGTGCTATTCGCGGGCTGCCTCGGGTTTTACGTGTGGGCCCAAACACCGCAACCGCAAGCCCCGCCGGAGCAGGTTCCGGTGGCCGGGCAAAAGGCGCCAGATCAGAGTTCCCCTAGCGGTCAGCCTGCGCCCGTAGCGTCGGGCACCGCGAGCGAAACAACGACGGAGTATCCCTTAGATCGGTTTCAAAACTTCTCGGCCATTCAAAACGGCGGTCCGCTTCCCGGGCTAGATGAGGACAGGTACGTCTACCGTTCCGGCAAATTGATGAGAACGCAGGGCGATGCCTCCGTGCCCAACTATTACATCACCGATCTGACGAAAAAGAAAAGCCATTTCGTCGCCGCCAACGCATGCCTGGCGATTAGTAGTTCCCATGTTCGCAGCTTTCCCTTTGATTTGTACACACCCGGCAGCACCTACGAGCACACTCCCATCGGCGAAGAGACGGTGGACGGCCATCAGTGCCGGGTGGAAGATGTCCTCCTGCACAATCCGAAAAATCCTGTAGTCATGCATTTCCGGCTGTACGAAGCGGAGGATTTGCAGGGCTTTCCCATCAAAATCGAAAATCGCCGTCAACATGCATGGCCTTGGGTAATCCACTATAAGGATGTCAGGTTGGGTCCCCAGGATCCCTCGTTGTTCATCGTTCCAGAACAGTGCCAGTCGTCAGCCGGCTTCAAGAAGGCAGCTCCAGCCTCGAAGTCCGCAAAGCCAGCGACTCCTCCCTCTACTGCGCCCCATTAGGGTTAGGGCCGCCACTTCCTGCGGAGCTGCGGTAACGACCACGCGGTCAGGATACGAACCGCAGTTCCGGGAAGCTGTGTAAAATGAGATGATTCCTTCCAACTCGAAGGTCGTTCATAATGGGTCGAATTCGTTGGTTTCTGTGCATAGTTGTCCTCGTCATTAGCGTCTTCAGCGTCTTCGCGGCCGATTCGCCCAACCCGCAAGCGGCAAGCGCCGGCTCCAACGCGCCAAAACCGGCGGCATATCCGAATATCATCCTTATCACCCTCGATACCACCCGCGCCGACCGCATGGATTTTCTGGGCTCAAAGCGAGGCTTGACCCCGAATCTCGACCTGCTGGCCCGCGATTCGGCCGTTTTCACCCGCGCCTACTCGCAGGCTCCGCTTACGGAGACCTCGCACGCGACCATCCTCACAGGCACATATCCACAGTTCCACCAGATGGTGCCTTCCCCTATACCGCTTAACAAAGACCTGCCGTACCTGCCCGCCATCCTGAAGTCCCATGGCTACGGTACCGCGGCATTTATTGGCTCGATGGCCCTGGAACCGACGATAGTGGGCGGTTTTGACCGCGGGTTCGATCTCTACGACGCCGGATACACCTGGCGAGGCTACACACCAGCGACGCGCTACCAAACCATTGAGCGCAGAGGCGGCGAGGTGGTAGCGCGGGCCCTGGCGTGGCTGAGCAAGCACCAGCAAGGTCCATTCTTCCTCTGGGTGCACTTATTCGATCCACACGAGCCTTACGACCCGCCAGAGCCCTATAAAACGCGCTACGCGAAGGAACCGTATGACGGAGAGATCGCGTACATGGATTCGGCGGTGGGGACATTCCTCGGGCAGTTGAAAGCATCCGGGCTATACGAGGGAGCACTGATGGCGGTGACCGCGGATCATGGCGAGTCGCTGGGAGCCCACGGCGAAGATACGCACGGGGTTTTTCTATATGACGAAACCATTCATGTGCCCCTGCTCATCAAGCTTCCCGGTCCCGAGTCCGTCCGGAGCCCGATCGAAACGCGCGTAGAACTGGCGGACATTCTGCCCACTTTGCTCGAAAAGGCAGGCATTGAGACCCCCAAGGAAGTGCAGGGGGAATCGCTGCTGCGGTTAATGAAGACGGGAGCGGAAGGCGACGCTGCGGCGGAGGCCTGGCGCGATCGCGGCGCCTTTTCCCGTGCCGATTACGGGCGCATCGCTTTTGGATGGAGTACGCTGCAATCGTTGCGGACGGGAAAGTACCTGTATATTCAGGCGCCCCGCCGCGAATTGTATGAGGATGGAGCAGACCCCAAAGCCGAGCACAACCTGGCTTCGGCATCTCCCGCGGTGGCCGATATGCTGCTGGCCAAGATGACGGCCTTCGAGAAAAAAACGACGAATCCGCAACCCACGCTTATTAACTTTCTGGACGACGTCAGGACGAAGCAACTGGCGGCGCTGGGATATCTGGCCAATCTCGGCGGCTCTCCTGACGCAGCTCCCGCGATCCAACGCGCCGACCCGAAGGATAAGATCGAGATTGGTAATTTGATTTACCGGGCCAACCGGATCCTACAGGATTTTCGCTGCCCACAAGCGATTCCGAAGATCGAGGAAATCATTCTCGCCGGCCCTGATGTTTCTGCTCTGCATTTTTTTGTCGGGCGATGCTACGTGGACGAAAAGGAGTTTGAGAAGGCGCTCCCGGAGTTGCGGACGGCGGTGAAACTGGATCCGGGTTTCGTGCAGGCCGAAACGTATCTGGGCACGGCCTTGATGAATTTGCAGGACTTCGAAGGGGCAGCGACCGCCTTGGAGGACGCTGTCAAGAGGGAACCGACAATGACGCAGGCCCACATCCAACTGGTGACCGTCTATGCCAATCTGAACCGCGGGCCGGACGAAATCAGGGAGTGCCGCATCGTGCTTGAGACTGTACCCGAGCACTATGAGGCCAACTTGAATCTGGGCCGCTTCCTGGCCAAGTCGGGAGACCTGGAAGGCGCGATTCGAAGTCTGCAGAAGGCGGCCGCACTGCGGCCAGCCATCCCGGAGCCGCATGTCTATCTGGCGGACGTTTACAGCAGCCTGGGCCGCAAGGCCGAGGCAGAGCACGAGCGGTCGGAAGCCGCGCGCTTGCGCGCCGCTTCACCGGATCAGCGAGGTCCGGCGCCCGCTGCGGGCCCGGGAAGTGCCGAACAGCATTAAAGCCGGAGAGAATGACAAGGAGAGAAGTATCGCAATGCGTGGAATTCGCTGGTCCCTGTGCATAGTTATCCTGGTCGTCGGCGCCTTCGCGGCCGAAGCGCCTGAATCGCAAGCGGCAAGTCCCGACTCCAACCCGCCAAAGCCGGACGCTGCCGCCGCATATCCGAATATTATTCTCATTACCCTCGATACCACGCGCGCCGACCGCATGGATTTTCTCGGCTCAAAACGTGGCTTGACGCCGAATCTCGACCTGCTGGCCCGCGATTCGGTTGTTTTCACGCGCGCCTACTCGCAGGCTCCGCTCACGCCCACCTCACATTCCACGATTCTCACGGGAACCTACCCGCAGTACCACCAGGTGCTCACCTTCCCCATCCCCTTGGCTGCAGATATGCCGTACCTGCCCGCCATCCTTAAGGCCCAGGGTTATTCCACGGCGGCATTTGTGGGCTCGCTCGCGGTGGATTACAAGTGGGGCACACCGGGTTTTGAGCGCGGCTTTGACACCTACGACGCTGGCTTTTCATGGGAAGGTTTCACGCCGAAAACCCGCTACCAGACGGTGGAGCGCCGGGGCGGCGAGGTGGTGGCCCACGCCCTCGGCTGGTTGAGCAAGCAAAAGCAAGGTCCGTTCTTCCTGTGGGTCCACCTGTTTGATCCGCACGAGCCTTACGACCCTCCCGAGCCTTACAAAACGCGCTACGCCAAAGCGCCCTACGACGGAGAGATTGCCTATGTGGATTCGGTGATGGGGAAATTCCTTCGGCAATTGAAAGCTTACGGCCTATACGACAACACCGCGATTGCGCTCACCGCCGATCACGGAGAATCTCTCGGGGCCCACGGCGAAAATGAGCACGGGATTTTCCTTTATGACGAAACCATCCACGTGCCGCTGGTGATCAAGCTTCCCCACGGCGCCGGGGCCAGGAAGCGGATCGAGGAGCGCGTGGAACTGGCCGACATTATGCCAACTCTGCTCGGAGCGGCGGGCATTGCCGTGCCGGAAAAAGTGCAGGGGCAATCGTTGTGCGGATTTCTGGAGCCGGGTACGCCCACCGGCGATGCGGCCGCCAAGGCCTGGCAGGATCGTGGCGCCTACTCCCAAGCCGATTACGGCCACATTGCCTTTGCCTGGAGCGCGGAGCAGTCTTTGCGCAGTGGCAAGTATTTGTATATTCAGGCACCGCGCCGCGAACTATATGAAGACGCAAGTGATGGCAAAGCGGAACACAATCTCGCTTCCTCCTCGCCCGCGGTTGCGGACACGCTTTCGGCCAAGCTGAAGGATTTTCTGCACGCCACCACGAACACGCAGGAAACGCCCAAGGCGCGCATGGACGAGGCCAATATGAAGAAACTGGCGGTATTGGGATATATGGCTGCCCGCAGCGACTCTCCCTATTCGGCCCCTGGAGAGGAGGGTGCCGACCCCAAGGACAAAATCCAGATTGCGAATACCATTCTCCGGATCAACAATATCCTTCAGGATTTCCGCTGCGGGAAAGCGGTGCCGGAAATCAAAAAAGCGCTTCTCACCTCACCCAACATCTCGCTGCTGCATTTCTTTCTGGGCGGCTGCTATCTGGACAAGGAGGATTACGCGAACGCAGCAATAGAATTGCGCAAGGCCGTGCAACTGGATCCTGGTTTTACACACGCGGAAATCAACCTCGGCCGCGCTTTAATGGAAACCAAAGATTACGACGGGGCCCTAAGAGCGTTTGAGCACGTTGCCAAAACCGTACCGAATATCATGGAGACGCATGTCTACCTGATCGTTCTCTACACCAAGGCGGACCGGCCGAAGGATGTAATCAAAGAATGCCAATTTGTGCTCCAGACCATCCCCGATAACTTTGGGGCGAACCAGCATCTGGGGCAATCGTTGGTGAAGTTGGGAAAATTGGAGGAGGCGATCCCGCCGCTGCAGAAGGCTGCCAAACTGGAACCGGATAAACCCATGCCTCACATAATTCTGTCCGATGTCTATTCGCGCCTGGGGCGCGAGGGAGATGCGGAGAAAGAGCGAGCCGAAGCCGAGCGCCTGGGCGCGGTCCGAAATGGGCCGGGGGGCGCTCCGCCGGGCAACAATCCTAAATGAAGAAGGTGGTTTCGCTTGAAGCCGAGGGTCCAATGGCCTACCTCTGGCTGGCGGATATCTACGATCAGTTAGGCCAGAAGGCGGATGCTGACCACGAACGGGCCGAGGCGTAGCGACTGAACAGCCGCACTGAGGCCACCTTCTTTCTACTGCTTCGTTTTTTTCAAATTTCCCCTATTCCAATTTTCCCTGCCGAGCGGTCAAGCGGCGCGGCACCCGCGCCGGCGCTAAGGCCATCGTAGTTCTGTTGTGCCGTTCGGGACCATTTTCGCAACTATGTTCGCGACTATGTCCGGAACTATGTCGGAACTATGCGCTGACGCTCAAGGTGTTGCCGGAACTGCTCTCCGTCTGACTTATCGCGTTGGAATTGAGCAGGTTCACGATGAGCTCGTTATTGCTCTGCTGGTTCAGGTTGATGTTGATCTGCTCGGAAGAATTTCCCTGCGCTGCGTCAATCGAAACTGTGGCTCCCGAACTGCCGCTGCCGAGATTGATGGTGACTTCTTCCGGAGGGGCGGTGGAAGAATTGTTTTCCTGGCCGAGGTTGATGACGATCTCCGGCGTGGCCGATCCGCTTGAAGCGGCAGTGCCAGAAGCGCCTCCCAGGTTGATGATGATTTCGGGAACGTTGGATGCTCCGGCCGTGGTAGGTCCAACGGACGTGGGGCCAACAGGCTGCGCAACGGGCAACGGAACTGTGCTGACAGGCGCGGGAAGCGGAACCGTGCTAACGGGCGCCGGAGTGGGGCCAACGGGCTGGGCAACGGGTGGCGGAACTGTGCTGACAGGCGCGGGCAACGGAACTGTACTAACCGGCGCGCGCGTGGGGCCAACGGGCTGCGCACCGGTCGTGCCGTAACCTGAAATCGCCAGTTCGGCCTGTATGTTTTTGTTGAAGGTGCCGGCAAGAGTTGTGAAGGCTGATTCGGCTGCGGTGAGATTGCCGGATTGCAGGGCTGTTCCGATGGCCTGGAAATCCTGAGCGCGATCGGCTTTTTGAAAGACCTGTCCATTGGCATTGGGGCCGCTCTGGCCGAGCGCGGTCAGCGTGTTGAAGTCCTGCTGGGCGGCGCTCTGGTTGCCGGCTGCGAGGTCTTTTCCGAGTTGGACGAGATCTGACAGCCGCTGCTGGCGGTAGGCCTGCAGTTGCTGATAGATCGAAGACGGGGGGCTGGTGGTTGTAGTGCCAGCGGTGTTTGCGGCGCCGCTGCTGGGCTGCGTAGTGGAAATGTTTACGACCGTAGCCGGAGTGGTCTCGGCAGCAGTGGTCGAATTGCTTTGCTTGCTGGTAAGAGTAGCGAAGGCTGCCTGAGCTCCAGCCAAGTCGCCGGATTGCAGGTCCTGACCGATGGTCTCAAAAGCCTGGGCGCGGCTGGATTTGGAAAAAGGTTCGGAATTAGCGAAGGGTCCGCTTTGCCCGAGCGCAGCCAGCTCGCTGTAGGCTTGCTGAGCGCCGTTCAGATTCCCACTTTGGAGAGCGCTGCCGAGCTGCGAAAGATCTGCTTGGCGGCTCTGATAGAAACTCTGGAGCTCCTGAAAAATCGACTGGCCGGAAACTGCTGCGGTTGACATAAGTGTTCTCCCGACGACCGTTGCTGTCACATTCTCACGGGGGTGGCAATTGCCGCCCTACAGACTGTTATCGGTCGAACGGGAGAATGACTTTAGGGGAAGCGCACGGGTACCTAAGTTCAATAGCGGGCAGAAAAACGCGGAGCTGCGAGAGGAATATGGACCGAATCTCTGGCGCGAACGACGGAGCGCACGAAGCCGCTCCGGTTGGTCTTCCGGCCTGATTTAGCCAATTATGTTGCTGAAGAACTCGATTTGCGCTGCTCAGCCCCTAAAGGGGCATCTCAATTTAAAGAACTTATGGCATCGCTAAAGCGATGCCCTGATACGAAACGCGAGTTTTTCAGCAGACTGCTAAAGGCGAAGATCCAAGCCGCGGTCGACGCCGCCGGACTTGGAATTGAATGCCTGGCCAATCACGCGGCGCGCGTAAATCGGTCGCGCACCACAGCCGGCTCGCGGAACCCTTTCACTGCGGCAATGCCGAGCGCTATGAAGACCACCATCACAATGACCTGGGTCACCGCGAACGGAGGCTCCGAGCCCTTAGGAGCCAAGGCATGAAGCGCGGGCACTTTCTCAAAGAGCTGAGCAACCAGGACGAAAACATTGAAGTAGAGGGCGATCACGGCGGTGATCGCATAGGTTCTCCGCCAGCCACCGGCGAGGTGGCGGCTGTAGAACGCAAAAATCGCCATCACCAGCACTACCAGCGACAGGATGCCGACCCCAATGCCCGGCGTAAAGCCGTGGTACGGGAACATGAATCCAGTCACGCTGGTGGCGGCCGTTGTGATCAGAAAGAGCGCAGTCATGCCATTGCGCGTTTTTCCAGACTTCATCTGCAACACCACGACCAACCCCGAGAGAATCCCTATCAGGCTCAAAACGACATGGAATAAGGTGAAGGTTGTCATACCGGCAATCATGGGTGCCTCCTCTGGAATCGGTCGATATTATCCCAGTTCAGCGGAAATGCACAACGCGGAGGTGAACCAGGCGCATCACAGCATTGGTCCCATTTTCCTTTTTGTCGTTCGGCCATTATAATCGCCGTTCGCCATAATCCTGTGCGAGATGACACGATTGTTGCATCACGATTGTTGAGCGCGATTCCTGATATACGACAAGGGCCGACCATGAGAATCGAGCATTCCTGGCGCGGCTACTTCGCTCAATTGTCTCAATGTTTTGCATTACTGGAGGCGCTGTAAGGAACATGAAAAAACTTGCCCTCGTCGCTGTGGCAGCTTTCCTTCTTCTGGGCATCTCGTCCGCTCAGAACATTCCCATCGAAGTATTTGGCGGCTTCTCCTACTACAGCCTTGATCTGCCGGCGAACCCTGGCTTGGGTGTGGCAACGTCGACGCGGCTGGGACTGAACGGTTGGGATGTCTCGGGGTCGGTCGGCCGGTGGCATCGCCTTTCTGCGGAAGGAGATGTGAGCGGGCACAGCGTGAGCAATTGCAACAATAATACATCGGTGAATTGCAGCAATTTCTCCTACATGTTTGGGCCGCGCTATAACCTGAGAGACGGCTCCAAGTTGACATTCTTTGTGCATGGCCTGGTGGGCGAGGATCGGGCCACGCTAGCCATCAATGGGGCATCCCAGAACGATACGTCTCTGGCGGTAGCCGGAGGCGCTGGGGTTAATTATTGGGCATCTCGGCACATTGGACTTCAGTTGGGACCGGTCGACTACATCTACACGCGTCATCTGAACGACGAAGACTATCCCAGCCAAGGCAACTTTCGCGCCTCGGTCGGAGTCGTTTTCCGATTTGGCGGCCAAGCTGGCGGAGAGCGCGCTCCGAAGTCCAAGCCGAGCGCTTCCGCTGGTCAACCCCCAAGTGTGAGCGCCCGCCAGACGGCTCAGCCACCGGCGTTTGTGCCGGGCCACGGGATGGCGATTGCTGCGCTCGGGATCTCGGTGGGGCCGCAGGAGTTTGATGGAGCGAAGATTCTGGAGATCGAGCCATCAGGCGTTGGCGAAATGGCGTCCATGAAGGTGGGCGATCTGATCAAGTCGGTGGACGGCAAGCCGGTGCGCACGCCGATGGAATTGCTCGCCGAACTGTCGGATAAATCAGGGAAGGTCAAAATCGGCATTCAGCGCGGCGACTTTGCTACGGAAACCGTCATTCTGCTGGGGGCTCACTGAGGCGGGAGAACGGGAAACTGGCGCGCCCGGAGAGATTCGAACTCCCGACCTACAGCTCCGGAGGCTGCCGCTCTATCCAGCTGAGCTACGGGCGCGTACTGCAAGTGTACATCGTGGGTGCTGACGGCCTCAATGGTGGGCATCCGGTGGCCAGCCCCTGAAGGGGCATTTGATTTGGAGAATTTTCGGCATCGCTGAAGCGATGCCCTGATACGAACGTTCTATTACCCATCCCAGATACGAATCTGCTCAGCAGCCGTCGGCCTTCCAGAAGTGTTCATCCTGGTAATCGAGATGCAATAGGCGGTTGCGCGGATCGTGGCGCTTGCCGCAGTTGGGGCAGGGAATGAAGCTGCGGATATGCATTCCTCTGCGGTCGTAATCCTCGGCCACGGCAAAGCTGGCTCCGCAACTGCAGGGGATTAGGAACATGCGAAAGTTCTTCTTGGGCGTCTTTTCATTCTGGGGCGCGGTTCGCTTCATTGCTCAACATCCAAAGATAGTTCGATCGCGGCAGCTGCCGAGCTTCGCTCAGCTGGACCCCTCGACTTCGCTCAGGGCAGGCTCGCGAGGCGCCCGTCCCTACGTGAGCAGATCAGTCCCTACGCGGGCGGGATCAGCTTTCCACCGTCGCCATCGACCCTTTCTTTTTCCGCTGGTTCGACTGCAACACCTTCTTGCGCAGCCGCAGCGACTTGGGAGTAACTTCAACGAACTCATCCTCGGCAATAAATTCAATTGCCTGCTCTAGATTGAGATTGCGGTACGGGACGAGGCGAATCGCTTCATCGGAAGTCGAGGCGCGCATGTTGGTCAGCTTCTTCTCCCGGACAATGTTTACGTCAAGGTCGGTGTCTTTGGCGTTCTCACCAATGATCATGCCTTCGTAAACGTCCACGCCCGGGCCAGCGAAGAGTATGCCGCGCTCCTGCAGATTGTAGAGGGCATAGGAGGTCGTCACTCCGGGACGGTCGGCAACCAACGCGCCCGTTGGGCGATGCGGGATTTCACCCTGCCACTCGATGTAGCCGGCAAAGAGGGCGTTCATGACGATGGTGCCACGCGTGTCGGTGAGCAGCGTGCTGCGCAGTCCGATCAAGCCGCGGCTGGGGACGCGGAATTCCACGCGCACTCGGCCGTAGCCGTGATTGTGCATGTTGGCGACCTCGCCTTTGCGCGAGCCAACGTGCTCCATCACTACGCCAACGAATTCCTCGGGAATATCGACGGTGAGGTGTTCGACCGGCTCCATCAGCTTGCCAGTTTCTTTGTCGTGCTTGGTGACGATCTCGGGCTTTCCGACCATCAATTCATAGCCCTCGCGGCGCATCATCTCGATCAAAATCGAAAGCTGCAGTTCGCCGCGGCCAAGCACTTTGAACGAGTCGGTGCTTTCCGTTTCTTCCATGCGCAGCGAGACGTTGGTGAGCAGCTCCTTTTCGAGGCGCTCGCGCAGGTTGCGCGACGTGACGTAGGTGCCTTCGCGTCCGCAGAACGGAGACGTGTTGATGGTGAAAAGCATCGCAATCGTGGGCTCGTCGATGACGATGGGAGGGAGCGGCGCAGGATTTTCCGCGCTGGTAATGGTTTCGCCAATAGTGATGCCTTCGACGCCGGCGACGGCAATGATGTCGCCGAGCGCGGTTTCCGTGATGTCGGTGCGCTTGAGGCCGGAGAAACTGAAGAGCTTAGTGATTTTTGTTTTGTGAAATGAACCGTCGCGCTTGGCGATAGCTACGTCTTCGCCCGTCTTCATGGTTCCCGAAAAGACGCGAGCGATGGCGAGGCGGCCGAGGTAGTCGCTGTAATCAAGATTCGCGACGAGAATTTGCAGCGGTCCGTCTTTGTCTCCCTGTGGGGCGGGGATGGTGTCGACGATGGCTTCAAACAGCGGACGCAGATCCTCGCCATGCGCTCCCTGATGCAAGGCGGCGGTGCCCGTCTTGGCGTTGGTATAGAGAACGGGGAAGTCGAGTTGCTCTTCCTTGGCGTCGAGATCAATAAAGAGGTCATAGACCTCGTTGAGAACTTCCTGCGGACGCGCGTCGGGGCGGTCGATCTTGTTGATGACGAGAATCGGCTTCAGGTTCGCTTCGAGAGCTTTGCTCAGCACGTAACGCGTTTGCGGCAGCGGGCCTTCGCTGGCATCGACCAGCAGCATGACGCCATCGACCATCTTTAGCGCGCGTTCCACTTCGCCGCCAAAATCGGAGTGGCCGGGCGTGTCGACGATATTAATCTTTGTGCCGTGATAGAACACTGCCGTGTTCTTGGCCAGGATGGTGATGCCGCGCTCACGTTCGAGATCGTTCGAGTCCATGACGCGCTCGGCGACAGTCTCGTTATCGCGGAAGGTGCCGCTCTGGCGGAGCATGGCGTCGACCAGCGTGGTCTTGCCGTGATCCACGTGGGCGATAATGGCGATGTTGCGGATACTTGGATTCAGACGAAACTCCTCAGGACTGCGGATTGGGGGCTTACTACTACTTTACTATGGCGGCGAGCTTTGGAGGCGGAACCGTGAAAGACTCGGACAGCGTGTGGTTTTCCAAAGGGACGAGGGATAATGCTGCATGGTCGATGGCGCTCCGCATGAGGCTCGGTGGCTGCGGCCAGTGCCGCGGCGAACGCTGCCCTTGCAGCTTTTGGAGCGGATCGTTCAGACGGCATTTCCGCGCGCCCATGTGGTCGATGCGCAGCCGCTGACCGACGGTTGGCGGAACGCAAATTTCAAACTTCGCCTCGACTGCACACCTGAGCCTGTCGTGCTTCGCATCTACGAGCACGATGCTTCTATCTGCCAGAAGGAAGTGGATCTGATTCGGCTGATCGGTGGATCGGTTCCGGTTGCGGAGGTGTTGCACACGGAGGCGTTAGGCTCGGACGATATTCCGCCGTTTGTACTGATGCGTCATGTGGAAGGAATCACCTTCCGTGATCTGGCTCGTGCCGGCGACACGGAGGCGATCGCCCAAGCGGCGTATTCGGCGGGGGAGACTCTGGCTTCTATCGGACGCACAACTTTTTCAAAACCGGGATGGCTTGCTCCCGGACCTAGCGTGGCGGCCCCGTTGTTGGAGGGTACTGACCGGGTGCCGCGCTTCGTCGATTTGTGTCTGGCATCGGCGCAACTGCGCGAGCGCATGGCGGTGGATTTGCGGGAGCGCACCCATGCGTTGACTTGGTCGTGGGCTCGGCAGTTCGCCGATTTGGATGGGGAGGCGTGCCTTGTCCACGGCGACTTTGGCAAGCGGAATCTGCTGGTGCGGCGCATGGCTGGACAGTGGGTTGTGGCGGCTGTGCTGGACTGGGAGTTTGCTGTTTCCAGTTCTTCGCTGGCCGACCTGGGGCACTTTCTCCGCTATGAACGGGCTTCGCGGACCGTCGTGGAACCACATTTCTCGGATGGGTATTTGCACGCTGGCGGCAAGCTGTCACAGAACTGGCGTCAACTGGCGCGTGTGGTCGATCTTACCGCGCTATGCGAGAGCCTGACGCATGACGAACTTCCGAAGACGGTGGTCAGTGAACTGATAGAACTTGCCCGCGCAACTGTCGAGAATCGGGACCCGCAGTTGAGCTGACTTCGCGCCCAGACAGTGGCTGTGTCGCCGCTCAACGGGAACTTTCCCGATCCCTTCCGCGTATTCAGTTGGTAGTAGAATACCCTTCATCTCGCGCTTGGCAGCAGATTTTGCTGGGTCTGAAACACATTTTTCTAATCTGGAGGTAGCGTGGCGCTCACGATCAATGGCCTGTCCAAGACTTACCCGAACGGGGTCAAGGCTCTCAAGAACCTCTCACTTTCCATCGGCAACAGCATGTTCGGGCTGGTGGGGCCGAACGGCGCGGGAAAAAGTTCGCTGATGCGCACGATTGCCACGCTGCAGGATCCCGACTCGGGCAGCATCAATCTTGATGGCATCGACGTGCTTCGGCAGAAAGATGAGGTTCGCCGGATCTTGGGCTACTTGCCGCAGGAGTTCGGGGTGTATCCGAAGATATCGGCGCTCGACATGCTGCATCATCTGGCCATTATGAAGGGGATGACGTCTTCGGGCGAGCGCAAGGCGATTGTCGACATGCTGCTGCAGCAGACGAATTTGTGGGATGTGCGTAAGAAAGCGCTTTCTACTTTTTCGGGCGGCATGAAGCAGCGCTTTGGGATTGCGCAGGCGCTCTTGGGAAATCCGCGGCTGATCATCGTTGACGAGCCGACGGCCGGGCTGGATCCGGCGGAGCGCAATCGCTTCCTGAATCTGCTCTCGTCCCTGGGCAGTGACCGCACGGTGATTCTGTCGACTCATATTGTGGATGACGTGCGGCAGCTTTGCCCGCGGATGGCCATTATTGCCGAAGGGGAACTGCTGCTGGAGGGCGCTCCTAACGACGCCCTGGCCGCGCTGCACGGGAAGATCTGGTCGAAAGTGGTTGCTACGAGCGACGAGCTGCACGCTGTCGAAACTTCTCTCCATGTGATTTCCACTCACCTTGTGGGCGGGCAGCATGAAGTGCGGGTGTACGCGGACACTTCTCCTGGGGACGGGTTCTCTGCGGTCGATTCCGATCTTGAGGACGTCTATTTCCTCAACCTCTCGCAGCAGGCTAAGCGGCGACTTCCAAATTAACGCCTCGCAGGTCGAGGAGGATTCGGACCATGCAACTCTTCTGGGAATTTTTTACGTTCGAGCTCCGGTTCCGTTTCAAGAGCCTCTCGACGTATGTGTATTTTCTGCTCTGGCTCACGTTTTCGTTTCTCAGCATCGCCTCGGAGAACTTCGGGCCCATTGGCAACAGCAATGGCAAGATCCTTCTGAATTCGGCTTACGCGAATACGTATAACGACATTGGTGCGTCGCTGTTCGGCATTATCGTGATTGCTGCTATTTTCGGCACTTCGATTCTGCGCGACTTTCAGCGCGACACTTACCAGATTTTGTTTACCAAGCCGATCTCCAAATTCGGCTACCTGGGCGGACGCTGGGCTGGGTCCTATGTCACGACTCTCTTTGCTTTTTCGGGCATGATGTTTGGCGCTTTCCTGGGAACTTTTGCGCCATGGGCCGACCACACTCGCATCGAACCGAATCTTGTTTGGAACTATCTGCAGCCTTTTCTTTCCGTCATCGCGGTGCAGATATTTTTTGTCGGCTCCGTGTTTTTTCTTGTGGCCGCATTGACGCGCAAGATTTTCATTGTTTATCTACAGGGCGTTGCGCTGTTCATGCTCTACGTGATTGGCATTACGGTGTTTTCGGCGACGCGGTCTCTGGAACGGTTCTGGTCGGGGATTCTCGATCCCATCGGTTTCATTCTGCTCGATGGTGTCACTCGCTACTGGACGGTGATTGAGAAAAACACGCGGTTTGTTACTTGGTCGCCGAGTCTCCTCAATGGCATCTTTCTATACAACCGGTTGCTGTGGCTCAGCGTCGGATTGCTGGCGCTTGGTTCCGTCTGGGCATTCTTCCCGATGTCGGTGGAGGCGCTGACGGCGCGCTCGCAGGGGAGGCGCGCCGCCAAAGCAAAAATGCAGGAACTTGCCGAGGAGCAGCCCGTGCGCTCGCTGGTTGCGGCGCGCATACCTGTCGTGCACTATGCGTTCGGCCCGGCCACAACTTGGGCGCAATATCTTTCGCTCTCGCGTTTGCGGCTCCGCAATATTCTTCGCGACATACCTTTCTGGGGCGTCACGGCCCTCTTGGTCGCTTTCGGCATCAACAACGGGCATTTTGCCGGGCACCTTGCCGATCAGAACGTTTGGCCAGTCACCTATCTCATGTTGCAATCGGTGGAGGGCAGCGCCATTTTGTTTCTTTACATTGTGGCCACTCTTTATGCGGCGGAGTTGCTGTGGCGCGAGCGTGATCTGCACTTTGAGGGCATCCATGATGCTTTGCCGTTTCGCGAATCCACCGACTGGCTGAGCCGGCTCACTGCCATCGTGGTCGTCGAATTGATTCTGCTCGCCGTTGCCATGCTGGTCGGCATTCTGATGCAGACCATCGCCGGATACTACCATTACGAGCTGTTGCAGTACTTCAAAGAGCTCTATCTCGTGACTTTCCCGCAGGTCCTGGCTTTTATCCTGCTGGCAATGTTTGTGCAGACCGTGGTCTCGAATAAGTTTGTGGGGCACGGCATTTTGATCGGCATCTTCGTCTTGATGCCGATTCTGTTTAGTTTTGGGTGGGAGAATACGCTTTATCTGGTCGGTCAAGTCCCGGCCTATACGTACTCCGACATGAATGGCTACGGGCATTTTGTGCCTGCGCTGTTCTGGGCGAACACCTATTGGCTGGCTATCACCGCGGTGCTGGGCGTCGTGTCGATGGCTTTCGCTCGCCGTGGGGCGGAAGATTCGCTGCGTGCCCGTGCGCGGCAGGCGGTGCGGTTGGCTCCGCGGCTGGCGCCGATGGCTTTGCTGTTTGCTGTTATCGCCGCTGGCGCCGGGGGGTGGTACTTCTACAATGCCCACGTGCTCAATGAATATCTGGATTCCAAGGCGCGGCGCGGCATCCAGGCCGATTACGAACGTAAGTTCAAGCAGTATGAAAACCTGCTCCAGCCCAAGGTCACGGCGGTCGACGCGACGATCAATATTTATCCCGAGCGCCGCTCGTTCGACGGAAGCGTGCGCATGATTCTGCAGAACAAGACCGGCCAGCCGATCCCGCAGATTCATGTCAGCGATATAAAGCAGTCGGTCAGCAACGTGCAGTTTGACCGGCCATTCCACCTGGTCAGCTCGGCGTCGCGCGGCATTTATTCCATTTACGCTCTGGAACAACCTTTGGAGCCCGGCGAAACTCTCACGCTTACGTGCAATGTTGGCCACCAGACGCGCGGGTTCCGCGACAATAACGAGCTTCCCGAGTTTGCCTACAACGGCACTTTCTTTGACTCCGACTACATTCCGTACATCGGCTACAGAACCGACGAAGAACTGGACGACCCGCGGCGGCGGCGCGAAGAACATCTTCCACCGCTTGAAGAAATGGCGCACCGCGGTGATCCGCTGCACTCGGTGAACAACATCTTTCCGCGGGAGGCTGATTGGATCACGTATCACACCGTGGTCAGCACGTCAGGGGATCAGATCGCCATCGCTCCCGGATACCTGCAGCGCGAATGGCAGGCTAACGGACGGCACTTTTACGAATACAACATGGGATCGACGCACATCCTTGAATTTTTCTCGTATCTTTCCGCTCGCTACCAGACTCGCAAGGAGCTTTACCACGGAGCAGGTGGCGATGTTTCGCTCGAGTTATATTACGATCCGGCGCATACGTACGATCTCGATGACATGCTGGCCAGTTCGCGCGCCGGGCTTGACTACTATCAGCGCGTTTACAGCCCTTATCAGTTCAGCCAGTTTCGCATTTTGGAGTTTCCGCGCTATCGCGGATTTGCCCAGTCCTTCTCTAATACGGTTCCGTACTCGGAGGGCATCGGCTTTATTGGGCGGGTGTTGAAGCCGACCGATATTGACATCACTTACTTTGTTACGGCTCACGAACTCGGGCACCAGTGGTGGGCTCATCAGTTGCTGGGAGCCGACGTCGAAGGTTCGAACATGATGGCGGAAAGCTTGGCCGAATATTCCGCGTTGCAAGTCATGGCACATAAGTACGGGCGCGATCTGATGCATCGGTTTCTGCACCACGAGCTTGATACTTATCTGCGCGGCCGGGCCGGAGAGACGCGCCACGAGCCGCCTCTCGCTTTGGTGCAGCGCGAACCCTACGTCTGGTATCAGAAGGGCGGTCAAATTCTTTACACGCTGGCGGACTACATTGGCGAAGACAAGTTCAATCTGGCGCTGCACAACTTTCTGATGCAATACCGCTATGCCAACGCGACGAACCAGGTCGATGCCATCTCCACTGGCAAAGACAATGTCAGTGCCTCGGCTGCCATCGACGGTCCGTGGCCAGATACTCGGATGCTGGTGGACGCTATCCGCGCGCAAACTCCGCCCGAACTTCAGTACCTGGTCGACGATGGTTTCAATCGCATTGTTCTTTATGACAACAAGGCTGTCTCGGCTACCTCGCAGAAGACTGCCGACGGGAAGTACAAAGTGACGCTTGAAGTGCAGGCGCGCAAGGTGCAAGCGGATGGCAATGGCGTGGAGTCGCCGATGGCGCTCGATGACTATATTGAGATCGGCGTCTTCAGCGGCAAGAAAGATGAGGAAAAACCGCTGTACCTCAAGAAGGAAAAGATCAGCGAGGAGCACAAAACGTACGTGATCACAGTCGACGAACAGCCTACTTTGGCGGGCATTGATCCTTATAACAAGCTCATCGACGGCAATGCCGACGACAATATGATCGACGTTACCAGGCAGTGAAGATCCAGCATCGGGTCATCTAACCATCGGGTCATCGAAGTTCAAGGGCCTTCGACTTTCAATGACCCGATCACTCCATCACCCGATCTCCAATGGCGACGATCGCAGCGGGGGGAGTGTCTGTGTGCGAGAACTCGGTCGTCCCTACGAGCTGGATTCTCGGGTTTTCGGCCCCACCCGTTCGCAGTTGCTGCGCGACTCAAAGACATGTTCAGCGTCGAGTTCAACCTCGAGTTCAACGTCGAGTTGTTCCTAGGCCTGTTAGACTTTGGATTCCAGGGAGCGTGTCATGATAGCTGCACTTCTGAACCTCGAACCGGAACCGGTATGGAAGCACTTTGATAGATTGGCGGCGATTCCTCGCGCCTCAACCAAGGAGGCTGCGGCTCGCGATTACGTATTGACGGTGGCTGCAAAGCTGGGTCTCGAAGCCGTGCGGGACGATGTGGGCAACCTTGTGGTCCGGAAACCGGCTCGGCCGGGACGCGAGGGAGCGCCGATGGCTCTGTTGCAGGGCCATCTGGATATGGTGTGCGAGAAGAATGAGGGAACGGTTCATGACTTCGATTCCGATCCTATTAAGGTGGTGCGCGACGGCGACTGGCTGAAGGCGGACGGCACTACTCTGGGTTCGGATAACGGCGTCGGCGTGGCCGCCGCGCTGGCCGTGATGGAGAGCAAGGACATTGCGCATGGTCCGCTGGAGTTTGTTTTTACGATTGACGAAGAGACCGGGCTTACGGGCGCCGCGGCGTTTCCCGGGGGATTGCTGAAATCGAAATATTTTCTCAACCTCGATAATGAAGAGAAGGGAACCATCTGTATCGGCTGTTCTGGCGGCATCAAAACCATTGCACGACGAAAAATCGTGCTTCGTCCGACGGGCGACACGGGATCGGCCTGGCGCATCAAAGTAGCGGGGCTGAAAGGCGGGCACTCTGGGGTCGATATTCATCAAGGGCGTGGTAATGCGCTGCGAATCATGGGCGGCGTTCTGCAGATCTTGCTGGATCGGCTTCCGATCGAGATTGCCGAAATCAACGGCGGGAGCGCGCAGAATGCGATCCCTCGGGAAGCGGCGGCTGTGGTGACCGCCGATCCGTCCCGCGAGAAGGAACTGAAATCGTTTGTGGCCACGGCCGAATCTGGATACAAGACTGACTTAGGGGGATTCGACTCCGGATTGCAGATCACGGTCGAGAAAGCCGAACGGCCGGGAAAAGTGATGGACGGCGCGGACGCGAAACAAACCGTCGGGCTGCTCGCGAGCTTGCATCACGGCGTTCTGGCGATGAGCCCGGATGTTGCGGGGTTGGTGCAGACTTCCACGAACCTGGCGACCGTCAGTACAAAAGGCGATGTGGTGGAGATTGTTACCAGTCAACGGAGTGCGATCGAGAGTAGCATGCTGGCTGCGGCCCGCATGGTTGCAACAGTATGCGGGCTGGCGGGGTTTGAAGTGGAGCGCAGCGGCAAATACCCAGGCTGGAAGCCGGAGCCGAACAGCGACATCGTGCGCAAGCTTCAGGAGACGCACAAGAAGCTTTTCGGCGAACCGGCAAAGCTGATCGCGATGCACGCGGGGTTGGAATGCGGGGTGATTGGGGAGAAATATCCGGGCATGCAGATGGTCTCGTTTGGTCCGACCATCGAAAGTCCGCATAGTCCCAATGAGCGGGTAGAGATTTCTTCGGTGGAAAGTTTCTGGAACTACCTTAAACTGGTGCTGGAGAATCTTTAGCGGATTGGTTCGGGACGGGTTGGCCGCGACCGATGCTGGTGCTGATCTAATTCGAGCGGAGGAGAATTATCGGTTTTGGACACTGCCAAATCTAATGGGCGCAATGGCTCGACGCCTCAGCTGACAATCTTGCTGCCAACGCGGAACGAGAATGACAATCTGGAACTGCTCTTTCCTCGCCTGGATTCTGTACTTGAGGGGATCGGAGTATCGTCGGAAACCATCGTGGTGGATGGCGATTCCACCGACGGCACTCTGGAGACGGCCAAGCGGCACTGTGCTCTGGCATTCGCACAGCAGGGAGCGGGATATGGTCTGGCTTTAAAGCAGGGCTTCAAGGCGGCTTCCGGAGAGTACATCGTCACGCTCGATGCCGATCTTTCGCACGATCCCAAATTCATTCAGCGGCTATGGGAAAACCGGGAGGGCGCCGACGTGGTGGTCGCGTCTCGCTATTGCGAAGGGGGAGCTGCGCAGGCTCCTTTTTTCCGGCGCTTTCTTAGCAATGTGCTGAATTGGTTCTTTAGCGCTGGCTTCGGAGTTCCGGTCACGGATGTGTCCAGCGGATTTCGACTTTATAAGGGTGACGTGGTGAGGGCGGTGGAGTTCGAAGGGAAGACTTATGACGCGCTGGAGGAAATCCTGATTCGAATTCACAACGAAGGAGGACGGATTATCGAGGTTCCGTTTACCTACGTTCCGCGCGTGCACGGAACTTCTAATGCGAGGATCTTTCGGATCGGAATCAGGCTGCTGGGTACGTTCTTCCGGCTGTGGCGACTGCGGGTTTCGAAGCAGTTTGAGGGACACGTTCCCTCGGCGGCTAAAGCCGCGATTGATTCCGAGCCAGTTACGGCGCGCCTGAAGCCGCGCCCTTTCAAGACAAATTCAGACTGACCCACTACGTTAATTGCGCCACCCTCGGGCCTCGCGTAGCATCGACATAGCATGGCGACTACCGCGACCACGGCGAGAAATCCCCCAAAGTTAGTGTTTGGGGAAATTTTCCGGCTCACCTATGACACGTTCTGCGCCAACAAGGTGCGTGTCTCTCTCACGGCCTTGGGAATGGTGGTAGGTACGGCATCGCTGATTCTCGTGGTCACGATTGGAATGACGGGTAAGCAATATGTCTTGAACCTGATTCAATCAATCGGCGCTAACATGATCGATGCCGAGTACCAGGGCGGAGGGGACGGCACCACGCCCGATCGCCTGACGGTGGACGACATGTACGCCGTGTTGCAACGCGTATCCGGAGTGGTGACGGCTTCTCCCGTGGTGCCGCTCGATAATCGCATTGCGATTGGATATGGCAAGGAGCGCGATATTCGCGTACTTGGAGTTCTTCCCGAATACAGGTTAGTGCGCAATCTGGTGGTTGTCTCGGGAAGATTTTTTGACGCGGGGGACGAGCAGGCGCGCAACAAAGTCGGCGTGATGCAGGAGAAACTTGCCGCACAGCTCTACGGCTCGGTGGATAAGGCAGTCGGGAAAGTGGTCAAGCTGAGCGGATTGCCATTCACCATCATTGGGACATTCCGGGAGCGCGTGGATACCTTCGGACAATCGGAGGTCACTGACAGCTCGATGGCGATTCCCTACAGCGTAAGCCGATATTTCACCAATACGCCCTACGTCGATCAGCTCTACTTTTCGGCGGCGGATCCTTCGATCGTAATTCCAGTGACGGAACAAATTCGGGAAGTGATCAAGTCGCGCCATCGGGCAGAATCGAATTATGTGGTGCAGAATCTGACTGCGTTGCTCAGCGTGGCCGAGCGCACGGCGAATGCCTTGACGATGGTGTTGCTTCTGATTGCTACGGTGACCCTGCTAGTCGGCGGTATCGGCATTATGAATATCATGCTGACCTCGGTCACTTCGCGAATTCATGAGATTGGCATTCGCAAAGCGATTGGGGCCACCAATATGGAGATTCGGTTTCAGTTTCTGTCGGAGGCGATGTTGATCTCTCTGATCGGGGGGATCGGCGGGGTCATTATTGGATTGGCGCTGCCTTTCTCCGTGCGCTTTCTTACCGATTACCGCATCCCCATCTCGGGACTTTCGGCGATTGTGGCTATTTTTGTATCGGCGGCGGTGGGCATTCTTTTCGGCACGGTGCCGGCCGCGCGGGCGGCGAAGCTCGATCCGGTCGAGAGCTTGCGCTACGAGTGATGGGACGGGCTCCGTGCGTTTGGGCCTACCGGGAAGATCAATTAACATGAATTTACGGCTTGTATTTTGAGACTGATTTTTCCTGGGGAATGGCAAATCATGCGTTCGACGAATTGCGGGACGCGGGAAATTGGACTTAGTTGCAACCGGACGGAAGGTCCCTGTCAGGCATGACGTCTTCTGGCGGTCTGCACTTCAAAACCTACCTTTTGATTTTTTTCATGGTGATCTTTGGGCCGTTGGGGAACGTGCTGCTTGGCAAAGGCATGAAGCACATCGGCGCGGTGAGCATTGGGACTCCGGCGGAGGCGCTGCACGTTCTTTTCCTCGTTCTTGCTTCGGGCACGATTTGGCTGGGGATTGGGTCGCTTATGATGTTTTTTGCGGCGAACATGCTCGTGCTCTCTTGGGCGGATTACAGCTATGTGCAGCCGGCCTCGTCGGTGGCCTACGGCATGTCTGCCTTGATGGCTCACTTCCTGCTGCGTGAAGTGGTCACGCCGATGCGCTGGGTGGGAGTGGTGATTATTTGCCTGGGCGTGTTGGTGGTGGGATACACGCCACCGCGGACCACGGAGCACAGCTGAATGCTAGTTTTCATCTTCTATTTTCTAGTTATCTGTGCGGGCACCGGGGGCGAGCTATGCGTCTCGCGAGCCATGAAGGCAGTCGGCGAGGTGAAGGATTTTCGTCCGGCCGCGCTGGCGGGCGTGGTGGTACGCGCGATGCGAGTTTCGTGGATGTGGATCGGCCTGGGTCTTATGGCCACCGCGTTCTTCTCGCTGCTCGCGGTGCTGTCGCGTCAAAACGTCAGCGTGGTGGTTCCGGTTACAGCTCTGAGCTATGGCGCCGGCGCTTTGGGAGGAAAGTTTTTTCTGGGCGAGCGGGTCACGCCTAGAAGATGGGCGGGCGTGCTTCTGGTTTGCCTCGGGGTCGCGCTGGTGGTTGTGGGCGGGCGCTGATTTGCGTCTCGATTGTGCATCATCGGGTTGTGGATCGTCAGAAAGATGGTTAGGATTAGAGATTGTTTTTCCGCCTGAATAGCTATGCGCCGTGCCCTGGTTCCGGGGAGTCAAGGTCTCCGCTCGCCCATTTTGCGGGAGAATCGCAAGCTCATTTCAAGAAAGCGATAGAGGTGTACGCGCGTGTGTGGAATCGTTGGATTCACCCACAAAAATTGGGTGCCTGATTCCGATCGCATTCGGAACGCCACGGCCACGCTCATTCATCGTGGGCCGGACCAGCAAGGTGTGTTCGAGTCGAGCCTGTGCTCGATGGGCGCGACGCGGCTCAAGATTATCGACCTTGGTCACGGCGACCAGCCGATTCTTTCGGACGATGGCGATGTGGCCATCGTGTTCAACGGCGAGATCTACAACCACCAGGAATTGCGGAGCGAATTGGAAGCGCTCGGGCATCGCTTTTACTCCCACTGCGACACGGAAACTGTTCTGCGCGCGTTCCTCGAATGGGATACGGATTGCTTTGCGCGTTTGCGGGGGATGTTTGCGATCGGGCTGTGGACGAAATCTACGAAGCGTTTGGTGCTGGCGCGCGATCGCTTGGGGATCAAACCACTTTATTTCATGCGGCGCGGAGAGGATCTGTTCTTCGGCTCGGAATTAAAGGCTATTCTCATCCATCCTGAGATTGAACGGCGATTGAGTTTGGACGGGCTTGATTGCTATTTGTCGTTGAACTACGTGCCGTGCCCCTGGACGTTGGTTGAGGGCATCGAAAAACTTCCTCCGGGGCAGTGGATGGAGTGGCGCGACGGAAAAGTTTCCTTCGATTCCTACTGGCGCTTGCCGGTCACTGAAGCTCGCGATTGGACGCTGGAGTCGGCGCGGGAGGAGTTGGACCGTCTTCTGCGGCAGTCGATGCGCGAGCACATGGTTTCCGACGTTCCGCTGGGGATGTGGCTGAGCGGCGGGATCGATTCTTCTACGATTTTGCACTACGCGGCGACGGAATCCAGCGTGCCGCTCAAGACTTTCTCGATTTCATTCCGCGGGAGAAGTTTCGACGAGACCACTTATATTCGTGAGGTTGCCGCGCGCTACCAGACCGACCATTCGGAAATGGATCTGAATCCTGAGGTCGACCTGCGCAGCGCGATCGAGGCCTACACCTATTACTCGGATGAGCCCTCGGCGGATGCGGGAGCGCTTCCGGTCTGGTTCCTCTCCAAGCTGAGCAAGACAAAGACGACGGTTAGTCTTAGCGGTGAAGGGGCGGACGAACTTTTTGGCGGTTATCTTACTCATCGCGCGAATCGATTGGCTGCGGCCGCCCGGCGAGTGCCGCTAATGGCTCGCCGAGCCGCGCTTGGCGCGTTGCGAGTCTGGCCAGTTTCTGACGAGAAGATCAGCTTTGAGTATCAACTGAAGCGATTTCTTGAAGGCTCGCTGCTGACTCCTGAGCGGGCGCACGTTTACTGGAACGGAACCTTCAGCGAAGCGCGAAAGCGGGAGTTGCTCCGACTGGAACTGCCACACGCTCTCGATGGCATCTTGGGCGAACTGCGCGATCAGATTCCTGCGCGCGACGATCTTGCGTGCGACGATCTGCGGCCGTATTTGTGGTTCGATCAGAAATATTTTCTTCCTGACGACATTCTGAACAAAGCGGACCGCATGAGCATGGCGCATTCGCTGGAAGTGCGTCCGCCGTTTCTCGATCATCGGATCGTTGAGTTCGCTGCGTCGCTGCCGGCATCGTTGAAGATTCGCGGTTCGCGGCAGAAGGTTCTGCTGAAGGAGTTGATGCGCGATAAGCTTCCGGCTTCAGTGCTTCGACGGAAGAAGGTTGGATTCGACATTCCGGCGCATGATTGGCTTCGGGGCTGTCTACGGCCGCTGATGATGGAAGTCTTGCTGGATGATTCGTCGGAGCACACGAAGCTTTTCCGGCGGGACGCGATCGAGACTTATATTCGCCAACACATGGAGAGACGAGTCAATGTTGGATATCACTTATGGGGCCTGATGGTGTTGTTTCTGTGGATGAAAAAATGGGGGATTCAGGCCGCGGCCTCCCGGGAGACGAGCGTTTGGATACAGGAAAAAACTGGCACCTGTATCTAGGCGTACTTCTGATCGCGGCCGCCGTTTATTTGGGCTGCATTATTTCTCCTCCCTCGCTCATGGATGACGTGGACGCGGTGCAGGCACAGATCGCGCGCAACATGCTGAACTCGGGCGATTGGGTGACGGCGCGGCTGGATGGCGTGGTCTATCTGGAGAAGGCTCCGCTGATCTACTGGGTCATGGCGGCGAGCTATGAGATTTTTGGCGTCCACGACTGGGCGGCGCGGATTCCGATTGCGTTATCGGCCATTGCACTTTGCTGGTTGACGATGGCGTTTGGCGCCTGGGCATTTGGCAGGCGAGCGGGATTCTATGCGGGCCTGTGCATGGCCACATGCATTGGACTGTTTTTGTTCACGCGCATTCTAATTCCTGATGTCATGCTGACTTTCACGGTCGCATTGGCTATGTGGGCGTTTCTTCGTGCTGTGGACGAAGAGGAGCGCCATCCGCGGTTTTGGGCTTTGGTGCTGGCGGCGAGCCTTGGCGTTGGGCTTTTGCTCAAGAGCCTGATCGGGATTCTGTTTCCGCTGGCGGCTGGGGCTATTTATCTTGGGATCACCCGGCAGTTCTTTTCTCGCGCTGTCTGGCGGCGTCTGCATCCCTTCAGCGGATTGTTGATCGTACTGTTCATCGCCGCGCCGTGGCACATTCTGGCTACGTTGCGCAATCCTCCTTACTTTGCCTTCACGTTGCACAGCGGGCCGGGCGAATACCACGGGTTTCTTTGGTTCTTCTTTATTAATGAACAATTGCTGCGGTTTCTGAATCTGCGTTATCCGCGAGACTACAACACCGTGCCTCGGCTTTACTTCTGGCTGCTGCATCTGGCCTGGCTGTTTCCCTGGAGCGTGTATTTGCCGGCTGTTGCCAAACTTTCGTTCGGGTCTAAACCGTGCGACCGTGCCGGACGAACGCGGCTGCTGGCGCTTTGTTGGGCCGGTTTTGTGCTGGTCTTCTTTACCTTTTCTACTACTCAGGAATATTATTCGATGCCTTGCTATCCGGCGCTGGCGCTGCTTTTGGGCGCGGCCATGGCGATGGAGAGCAACTGGATACGGCGCGGGACGCGAGCGCTCTCGGTGATTGCGGCGTGCATTGGGCTGGTAACGCTGACTCTCTTTCTTCTGACCCGCAACATTCCCGCGCCGGGAGATATTTCTCAGGCGCTCAGCCACCATCCCGGGGCTTATACGCTCTCGCTGGGCCACATGCTGGACCTCACTCTAGGGTCTTTCGCGTATCTTCGGACGCCGTTGCTGGTGGCTGCCATTGCTTTTTGCCTGGGTGCGTTGGCAACGTGGAAATTGGGCGGCCAACGCGCGTTTCTTGCTGCCGCGCTGATGATGATATTGTTTTTCCATGCTGCCCGGCTTGCCATGGCTGTGTTCGATCCTTATTTGTCGTCGCGGCCGCTGGCGGAAGCAATTCTGAAAGCGCCGGAAGGGACGCTGATTATCGATCACCACTATTACACGTTTTCTTCCATTTTTTTCTATACGGGCCGGACCGCGCTGCTGCGCAACGGGCGCTTCAACAATCTGGAATACGGTGCTTATGCTCCCGGAGTACCGGATGTATTCATCGACGATTTACAATTCAAGAACCTGTGGCTTAAGCCGGAGCGCGCCTATATTGCGGCGAACCAGAATGTGGTTCCTCGACTGGAATCGCTGGTGGGGGCTGAGCATCTAAGTATGGTTGCGGCGAGCGGGGGGAAGGTCGTTCTTACGAATCTTCCGTTGGCCGTTTCGCAAGGCGAGCCACCGGCGGCGCTGAGTGGGGCGAAGGCGGTTGCGCGGTTGTCTGAAGCGGGGTCGGTTCAGTAGAGTAGGGAACACAGAACTTCCGGTAATTATTTTTCAGGAGGCTACATGCGAATTGCGGTGCTGGGCGGCGATGGCTACTGCGGTTGGGCAACTGCTTTATATCTGTCCAAGAAAGGGCATTCGGTCGCGATCGTCGACAACTTTGCGCGCCGGCAATGGGACCACGAACTTGGGGTGCAGACCCTGACGCCGATCCGCCCGCTTTCGGATCGCCTGAGCGCATGGCAGGAGCTTGCGGGCGAAACCATTGAACTTTTTGTTGGCGATGTGATGGAGTACGACTTTCTGTCGTCGGTCATTCAGGGTTTCGAACCTGAGGCGGTGATCCATTTTGCCGAGCAGCGCGCGGCTCCGTATTCCATGATCGACCGCAAACATGCGGTGTTCACGCAGGTGAATAACGTCGTGGGGACGCTCAATCTGCTGTTCGCGTTGCGCGAGTTTCAGCCCGATTGTCACCTCATCAAACTTGGCACCATGGGTGAATATGGCACGCCCAATATCGACATTGAAGAAGGCTATATCACCATCGAGCACAACGGGCGGAAAGACACCGTACCGTACCCCAAGCAGCCGGGATCCTTTTACCACCTTTCGAAGGTGCATGACAGTCACAACATCATGTTCGCCTGCAAGGCTTGGGGATTGCGCGCCACCGACCTCAACCAGGGCGTGGTGTATGGAACCATGACCGATGAGGTGGCACTGAGCGAGGCGCTCATTAATCGCTTCGACTACGATGACGTTTTTGGCACCGTGCTCAATCGCTTTTGCGTGCAGGCGGCGATTGGATACCCGCTGACCGTGTATGGCAAGGGAGGGCAAACGCGCGGATTTTTGGATATTCGAGATACAGTGCGGTGCGTTGAGATCGCGTGTTTGAATCCGGCGGCTCGCGGCGAGTGCCGGGTGTTCAACCAGTTCACGGAACAGTTTTCGGTACTGGATCTGGCGCACATGGTGCAAACGGCTGGGAAAAAGCTGGGACTGACGGTCAAAGTCGATCATCTTCCCGATCCACGCGTGGAGGCGGAGGAGCATTATTACAATGCGAAACATTCGAAGCTGATTCAACTTGGGTTGGAAGCGCATTTGCTTTCCGATTCGCTGCTGGATTCGCTGATGAATGTTGCTTTGAAATATCGCGACCGGATCGATAGTGCCGTGATGTTACCGCGAGTCAACTGGCGGAAACCGCGGAACCTGCCCGAGCACAGGACGGCGCGAGAACCCGTAGCGTTGTGACAGAAAGCTGAGCGCGAGCCGGTGAGCTGAGGCTCAGGACGCCGGCTCCGCACTGGTTTGGGGCACGGGCACGAGTTGGCCTTCGCGAATGTAGTAGTCGCCATCCCGCCAGCGGATGGTGTTGCGCGTAAAACTGATCAGCCAAATGCCGAAAGCGACCGCGTCCCATACGGGGATCAGGACCAGCTTTTTCCAAAGCGCATAGTGCTTTAGCCCCCGAATGCCGATCATCCAGGTCATGGCGAAACGCAACCCCAGGTACGCGCCGAGATAACCGAGCGCGACTGCTGCCGAAGGGTGGATCGCTATTGCTGCCAAGGACCAAGGCAGCCCTTGCGTGAGAAGCAAGCCGAGATGTCCCCAGGGCCGCATGTGACGCATGACTACGATCCAGCGCAGACGTTTGTGAAGAAGAGCGCTCAGCGACGCATAATCGGCAACAGTGAGAATCGTGTAGGGCAGAAGATCAACTTCGCAGCCCTGCTCGGCGATCAGGCGGCCCACCAGAAGATCGTCGGCGGGACGGTTTTTGAGGGCATCATAGCCGCCGAATCGGGCGAGTCGCGCGCGCGTGGTGGCGATGGTGGGACCTAAGGCGAACTTCACTCCGTCCAGTTGGCGCGCGACCAGGATGCCGGCATAGAAGTCGGAAAACATGCCGATCGTCTGGAGGCTGTCGGTGAATGTTTTATCTTCGATGGGCACGTAGAAACAGGTGACCGCTCCTACGTTGGGGTTGGCCAGGGGAGCTACCACGGTGCGCAGGTAACCGGGTTCAACCCGCACATCGCTATCGCTCATGACAACAACTTCATGCTTCGCTTCGCTGGTCATGAGGGCTAACTTGACTACTTTGTCGTTGGTTCCCTTTGCGCCGGAGCCGAACAATATCCGAATCTGGCGTTCCGGGAAATCACGCGCCAGTTGCTGCAGGACGGGAAAGACCGGGTCGTCCTTGTCACCGACGCAGAAAAGGATTTCGTAGTCGGGATAGTCTTGCCGGCAAAAGCTGGCGAAGTTTTCATAGGCGTCGGGATCGAGCCCGCGAACGGGTTTTAGATTGCTCACGGGCGGAGTGAAGTTACGATTGGGCGTCTTCCGATGCGCGGCGCTGCGAAAGTATTGCCACGAACTATACAGCGCAATCAGATAATAGATAAACGGAATGGCCGCGACAGCAAGCGCCACTTGGCGGATGCTCGGGATCATCGAGTGCCTCGCGGGCTGAGGGTGAACGTCTTTGCCGTGGTGGTTATGTCCGCGCAACATGCCAGCGCAGCAACTAAGAAGTGCTCAGTAACTCTGTTGGTCACAAGAATTTCCAGCCTGAATATTTTGGAATTCACAACTTGCAGCAGAGCGGAATTGCGTTCGCGGTTTGAGTTTGG
This sequence comes from uncultured Acidobacteriaceae bacterium, assembly GCA_963785265.1. Classification (GTDB taxonomy): domain Bacteria; phylum Acidobacteriota; class Terriglobia; order Terriglobales; family Acidobacteriaceae; genus Acidiflorens. The sequence continues at coordinate 212,023 of CAWAUN010000008.1, forward strand.
ACCCACTCCGGATTCTTGAATCGGCTATTCCTTCCTTGGCATCAAGATGGGGCTCGGCAAAATGGGCTCTGACTAGAACTGGTCTCGTAAATGTCTCTTCGAGCAGGCTGTTGGGCCCTCAGGGGCTAAACAGTTTGCTGAAAAACTCGAATTCCGACTTCCGGCCCCTAAAGGGGCGTCTGATTTCAAACGACTTGCGGTATCGCTAAAGCGATACCCTGATACGAAACTTAGTTTTTCAGCAAACTGTAAAGCCCGCGTTTTTATCAGTCCTAAGCGGCACGACTGAAGCCGTGCCCTACCCACCGTTTATGAGACCAGTTCTAGTTACTTAAGAGATGTGCCGAACGTTGCCCAATCGAACTCAGTTGACTATCATAGTTTACAGTAATTTGTCTTGCACTCAGACGCGATTCTGTTCTTCTACTGTGTTTTCCGGCCTGCCGAGAGCGCGACAAATGACGAAGTCGCAGGCTCAAAAAAGATCTGTCAGCTCCGAAGACGAAGGTCACAAGCTTGAGATGTTGCTTTCTGCCATTCGCATGCGAATGAAAATTGCCAGGATTGGGCAGCAATCGGCGTCGGCCGTGTTCCGCAAAACGGTCGCGAGCGCATTTTTGCTATGGGTGGCAATGTGTTGCGTCAACAGCGCTTCTGCCGGAGATACGTCTAGCTGGGTGATTCACCTCTCGGTCGTTGACGAAAAGAGCCAGGCGGCGCCCGATGCCGCCGTTGAAGTCCTTCTGGGCGAGAAACTCGTAACTACCTCAACGACCGATGCCGCAGGAAAGACAACGCTCACAGTCAATCTTCCGGGGACATATTCGCTGAAGATTTCGAAGAAAGGGTCGCTGGCCACTGAGACGACTTTGGAGGTGAGGGAAGGGAAAGCGGCTCGGGAGATTGACGTCGATGTGGTGCTGAGCACCGCGGCCTTGAGTCAACAGCGCGTGGAAGTCAGAGGCGAAGCGTCGAATCCGATTACTGAAACTTCGAGCGCTCCCGACACACTGGCTCCTGAGCAGGCTAAAGACACTCCTTTGCGCCCGGCTACGTTAGTCGACGCGCTGCCGCTGATCCCCGGAATCGTGCGCGGGCCGGACGGGAGCGTGCGCATTGCGGGATTCGGCGAAGACCATAGCGCGCTGCTGGTTAATTCTGTGGATGTGACCGATCCCGCGACTGGGGGTTTTGGACTCAGCGTCCCGATTGACAGCGTGCAGAATATTGAAGTTTCGGAGATGCCTTACCTGGCAGAGTATGGTCGCTTCACAGCGGGTGTGATCGCGGCGGACACGCGACGCGGCGGCGATACGTGGGGCTACAGTCTGAACGATCCGTTGCCCGATTTTTTCATTCGCAGCGGGCACCTCGAAGGGCTGCGAGATGCTGCTCCTCGATTTAATCTTAGCGGGCCGTTGATCGCTAACCACCTGTACTTCCTCGAAGGCGCCGAATACCTGCTCAACAAAAACGAAGTCTACACGTTGCCGTTTCCTCAAAGTATTAGCACTTCGAAGGCGTTCAACTCCTTCACGCAATTCGACGCCATTCTTTCCCCCACCCAGACCTTGACCGGCAGCTTCCATTACGCTCCGCATACGCTGCAGTATGCGGGTTTGGATTACTTCAATCCGCAACCGGTTACTCCGAACGGGGATTTCCACGAGACTACGGGCACGCTGACGGACCGTCTGGCCTTTGGCGGCGGGCTTTTGCAAAGCACGATATCCACGAGGGTCGTGAGCAGTGATATCACGGCACAGGGAACGTCTGAGATGGTGCTGAGCCCAACCGGAAACCTGGGCAACTACTTCGGTCAGGAGGCGCGCCGCGCCAATCGCTTTGAATGGATTGAAGCATGGTCGCCGCGTACGCTGCACTTCGCCGGGCAGCACATGCTGAAGTTTGGAACGGTGGTGGGGCACAGCGAGAACGTGGGCCAGTTTGACGCTCGCCCGGTCGAGATCAACGATGCCAGCGGCCATCTTTTGCAGCAGATCAATTTCTCCGGTGCGGGAACGTACGATCTTTCCGATCTGGAGCCGGCTGTGTTTGCGCAGGACCATTGGGTGCTCAATAATCATCTGGCGATTGACGCCGGTCTACGACTCGAAGCACAGACGATCACCTATACCACGCGCGCTGCTCCGCGCACCGGATTCGAGTGGACTCCCGATATGGGGAAGACGGTGGTGCGCGGCGGCATCGGGGTTTTTTACGACTCGGTTCCGCTCGATGTTTATGCCTTCAGCAGCTATCCGGAGCAGACGATCACGACCTACAATTCGTTCGGCTTCCCGATAGGGCCGCCGGTGCATTACATCAATCTCACGGCGGAAGCGGCGCAATCGAATTTCCCGTTTATCGATAGCGCGCAGAAGAGCGGTAATTTCGCTCCCTACAGCGTGGCGTGGAACGTGGCTTTGGAACGCGAGGTGAATCGCTTTCTGCTGCTGCGTGTGAAATATCTGCAAAGCCACGAACAGAACATGATCACGCTGCAGCCGGAAGTGGTACAGGGCCAGAATGCGTTTGTGCTCGGAGACTCCGGTTCGGCGCACACGCGGCAAACCGAGTTTACGGCACGAATTGGGGCGGCTTCCAATCGCCAGTTTTACTTTTCATACGTCCGGCAATATGCGTTTGGCGACGTCAGCGACGCCGGCTCGTACCTGGGAAATTATCCATTCCCGGTGGTGCGTAAAAGTCTCACGGCGAGTTTGCCCAGTGAGATTCCTAATCGGTTTCTGCTGTGGGGTACGTTTGCGCTTCCGCGGAAATTCAGAATAACGCCCCACTTGGAACTGCGTAACGGCTTTCCTTATCAGCCGACCGATGTATTCCAGCAGTATCTGTCTGGAAGTTCCGGTCCGCAATATCGTTTTCCCCGATATTTTTCTTTGGATTTGCGCGTTTCGAAAGATATCCAGGTGAACGCAAAACATGCGGTGCGGCTATCGGGCTCGGTGCGAAATCTTACAGACCATTTCAACCCGCTTGAAGTGCACTCGAACATTGCCGATCCGCAGTATGGCACTTTCTTTGGGAACAACGATCGGCGAGCGGTGCTCGACTTCGATTTTCTCTTCTGATCGCGAGTAGGAGATGGGCGCGTCCGCTTTCAGGAAATCAGACGCTGGAGACACGTGTCCTGCCGGAGAAGAGGGCGAAGGACGCAAAAATTACCAGCACGGGATCGACGGGCTGCCGAAACGAAATTTCCGGATGAGCAACGTAGTACGCCACCGGGAACGCAAGCAGAATCAGGGCATACGGCATCGTCGCATTCCAGGAACTATAGAACGCCCGGTATAGACCCGTCATCGCTAGAACGGTAAAGGCCGTGCAGAAGAAAATGTTGGCCACGTCGAAAGGCTCTTCCCGCAGGTATTCCGGGTTCAGGCTCCAGAAACCAGTCCACATGTAAACGAAGCGGCGAACGCAGCGCCACAGATAAAGCGCAGGATGGTGTTGAATGAAGTCGAACGCCTGGCGGCGTGCCCTTTGCATGTAACCGAACTCTCCCAGTTGGCGATATTCTTCCAGTTCCGCGTTGCTGCCTGCGGGGTGGACTGCATCGTTCCACCAATGGCGGCCATCGCCGAGATTGCCGACGCAGACTTCCATCCAAAAATTGTCTTCGAGAAAGACGGGATGACGAAATAAGCGGCTGTTGCGCACCATCCAGGGCGCCACCGTGGCGAATAGAACGAGGGCCGCGGTCAGTGCGGGTTTTTTCCAGTTCTTTCCATTACGATGCAGCCTATAGCAAACCCAACCGCCGAGAAACGGCACCACGGTCAAGACCACGGGAGTGGTTAGCGCGGCAAATCCCCAGAGGAGACCGAAGCCGGCCCACATCCAGAGGTTGGTGCGGGTTTCGAGATATGAGGCGATCCAGAGCAGCGTCGTGACAAGCAGGGCGACCAGGGCGTGCGACCACATGGAATCGGCGGAAAAGTAGACCGCATACGGGAAGAGTGCCCAAATCCACGCCGCTCCAACGGCGGTTCGAGAGCCGAAGCTGTTTTGGGCCAGAAAGAAAATTGGAATGCAGGTGAGAGCTGAAACCAGGCAATTGAAGCCAAGGATCACTAGCGCGGCGGCTTTGGTATAGGCGCCAAACAACAAGAAAACCCAGCTCATCAGATAGGGAAAAACCGGACTGAGGATCGCCGTCGGACCGGTTTCAACCCAATACGGATTACTGAATCCGTGACCGCTGGCAATGGAATGCGCGATTTTTCCCGTTTCGTAGCCGAACTCCCAGTGGTCGCGGCCCTCGACGAGGAAATCCTGGTAGACAAAAGCGACAACTAAGAGGCGTAGCGCCAAGGCTGTCAGAACAACCCAAATCAGGTGAGAACGACTACGGGAGCCGGCTTCATTGGTTCTAAGTACGGGTTGCTCAGTGGTCATCATGCCGGTTTTCATGCGGCCGTTGGAAGCTGTGGCGGAGCGTTCCACCATCTCCAACTCGAAATCCTCGCGTTTCGCAGGCTTTACCCTCGGCATCGTTTACTCGTTGATACTACACGAATCTCTTTTAAGCCTGGTGGTGTGAGACTTGCGCGGCGTGCTCCCCGGTGGGCGATGGGCGATCCATTTTGGGAACTTCGCTGACGCTGGGGCGCGCATTTTTGGGGACGTAAATATAGCATCCCTCATGCGAGAGACCTAATTCATAAGAAGTCTCTAGCGCCGAAAGCATCTGCGAGGTTATGTCGGGATCGTCGTCACCCTTGAGGAAGTCTATGGAACAACAGAGCTGCACGACGGCGATTTCGCCGCGGTTCAGGCGGTTCAAGAGATCGTCCGATTTCCCCAGCCTTATCAAGCTGGCACTGCCGAATGGATCGTATTCGTACGGTTTGCCGGCTTCGTAACAGCGAAGCAAGGATTCGCAGAACGCCGGTCCGGGGTGAGCTCGTAAAAAGGCAACCTCGGATTCAAATTGATTCTGCTTTTCTGGCAAAGCCGAAATGGCCCGTTGGAAAAGCGACGGTCCGGTGGCCCAGACGGGCACAAACGAGAGGAGCAACGCCACAGAAGCGCCGACGGCGGTCCACGGGTGACGACTGCCGATTTCTCCACCCCAGATCCGATGCATGAGGAGACCGACAATCATCGCGACGGATAGGTAGAGGTCGAAGTAACAATTTACCCAGAGCCCGATGACGCCGCCGGAAAGGCAGCCGACAAGCAAGCAGGCTAAAAAGAGTATGGCGAGGATCCGAAGTCGATGATCCTGGTCCTGGAGCGATGCTTTCGTCCAAAGCAAGGCGGCTATCATCGCCAACGAGACCGGTCCAAAACCATACTCCATAAATTGGAAGAAGGCTTTCTGCAAGGAATAGGAACGTGGTGACAGCATGCTCGATACAAAGAACGGGCCGCCGACTAGCGTATGGACGTAAATCGACACGCCCAAGAGGACAGCCGAAAGGGATAGATACTGCAGAAGCCTCTTCCTCCCGACGAACGCTAAATCGATCAGCACTGCTATAGGAAACTCGATCAGGTTGTGCTTGACGCTACCACCGAGGACAAACAACAGGGTCGTCAAGGCCAGGCGGGAGAATCGCGGAGGCCCCGATATGTAGACCAGGAAACCGCACAGGAAAAGGACCTGCGCAAACATCTGGGGATCATCAGAACCGATGTACTCGTTGGCGGCAATACAGAAGACCGCCGAGCAGAAAAAAGAACTGAAGAGGGCGGCGCGAAAGTCCTGGCTGAACTTCCAGACAATGAGGCCAACCAGCAAGCAGGAGACGAGGAAGGATGCCAGGGATAAGGCTCGTCCGGCGATGAGGTAGCCGAGGCCGATGCGATGCAGCCAGGCAACCACATAGAACGACAGCGCCGGGTAACTGGAAGTGGTCGACGCGAATTTTTGGCTATAGAACGGCACATGATGATCGGCTGCGACCGCCATGTAAACGTTCCAGCCCTCGTTGTACCTGATTTCGAGACTGGAAAAGGCGCGCAGAACTGGGTAGATCATCAATGCGCCCGCGAACAAGGCGACGAAGGCAAGAGATGCCCATTGCGAGAGCGGCGCCCGCGGCCGGTGTGGTGTCGGTTCGCGGCCCGAGGCAGCGGGCACTGCGTACTGGTTCGTTGCTCCCATCAGTTATTCCTCGATGCACGATGCGCTGAAAAGACGTCTGCGTCTGTTCCAGATCTGCGGGATTCCAAAATTAGTCTATAGCAACGAGAGCGCAAACTCCGTAGCCGCATCGTCGGCACTGGCATCGCGTGAGGCTGTTTGCAGGCGTGGCGGCTGCCTCTCGATATGACTTAAGTTTCCTCCGCTCTTCGCGCGCGGTCACATTTCACATTGCATCCCGCCAGCCGCTACCGCAAACTTGGAAGCGAAGCCAAAACCATTCATGCCCGTTGCTGCCACCAAGCCGGCGATTGCGTCTCCGCAGGCGGAAGGGATCTTCGGTTCCATCTTCCGTTCCCCCGCACAGCGCAAACTTGTATTGAGCCTGCTGCTGGTGGTGGTCACGCTCGCTGTCTACAACCCGGTTTCGCGCAACGGATTTGTCAACTTCGATGACGACCGTTATGTGACTGGTAACCCGCACGTGCTCGCGGGTCTCCGCGGGAGCACGATGGCATGGGCGTTTACTTCGTTTGAGCAAGCGAATTGGCATCCGCTCACCTGGCTCTCGCACGCGCTCGATTGCCAGCTTTTTCAGCTCAATCCTGTGGGTCATCACTACACCAACCTCTTACTGCATGTGGCGAATGCGCTGCTGCTGTTCCTGATTCTGCAGTGGTTCACGGGATACACCGCGCGCAGCCTGATGGTGGCCGCCTTGTTTGCCTTGCATCCGCTCAACGTGGAATCGGTTGCGTGGGTGGCGGAGCGCAAGAACGTGCTTTGCATGTTTTTCTTCCTGCTGGCGATTGCTGCTTATGGATGGTACGTCCGTCGGCCCGGCGTTGCGCGCTACCTGTCGGTCGCGGTTTTGTTCGCCATGGCGCTGATGGCGAAGCCGATGGCGATTACTCTGCCGTTGCTGCTCCTGTTACTCGACTATTGGCCGCTGGGGAGATTGCGCTTTCCCGGCGATGTTGAGTCTTCCGACGACGCGCGATTCGCCTCATGCGCGCAGTTTGCGGCCACTTTATGCGTCGAGAAGCTCCCGCTGCTGGCGCTTTCGGCCGGAAGTGCGGTCATCACCATGATCGCGCAACGCGGCGGCGGCGCTGTGCTCACTAGTGCCGCACGTTCTCCTCTGCTGCGGTTTGAAAACGTGATTGTGAGTTACGCGCGTTATATCCAGAAAGCGATCTGGCCGTCTCATCTGGCGGCGCTTTATCCTTATCCGCATGCATTGCCGGCTTGGGAAGTTGCTGCGTCGGCGATTTTTCTGCTGACTGTCACTTACACGGTGCTTCGATATCGCCAGCACCGCTATCTCGCGGTGGGCTGGTTTTGGTATCTGGGGACGATGGTTCCGATGATTGGCTTGGTGCAAGTTGGAAACCAGGCCATGGCCGATCGCTATGCCTATCTGCCTTTGATCGGCTTTTTCATTGTGGTCGTTTGGGCTGCTGCTGAGTGGGCTAGCGCCCGGCAGCTCTCAGCGAGGTATATGGCCGCGGCCGGGCTCGCCATCCTGGTTGCTTTCTCTGCTGTTACCCGTATTCAGCTCGGTTATTGGCACGACGATTTCAGTCTTTGGTCGCACACTTTGGCCGTCACGCGGAACAATTACGTGGCTGAGAATAACTTTGCCAACGCTCTGGTCGGGCAGGGGAGAATCGAAGAAGCTATTATTCACTTCCGAACTGCCTCCGTTCTGGAACCCCTGGACCCGACCAGCCAACTGAATCTTGGAATTTACGCTGAGCAGCACGGAGACCTGACGCAAGCCGCGGTGCGCTATGACGCGACTCTGCAGTTGGCAACCGATACGCAACTCCGTGCCACTGCTTATGCGAATCTGGGCACGGTCTACTTTGCGCTTCACGATTACGGCCGGGCGCAGCAGAACTTCGATTCTGCCCTGAGACTAAAGGGCACGTTCCCGATCGCTTTTCTCGACATGGGCTTAATCGCCCAGAAGACGGCGCAGACTGCCGCGGACTGGAATCGCGCTGCTGGCTACTTTGCACAATTCGCCGCCCTCGATCCGACCGATGTTGGATATCTACTGCTGGCTGACGCTCTCCATCACGCCGGGCGCGCGCAGGACGCGGACTTGGCCTACCGGCAGGCCCTGCAACTATCCAGCGATATCGCCCAATCGAGGCAGCGGGCGGCTCAGTTGTTGGCGCAGTAGTTTCAGCCGAACAGCGTGGGACTGGCCCGTTGCTCCTGTCGTTACTCCTCACTTTGCTCCTCACATCCGCCATCTGGCCCTGATCTTCCGTGACCTCGGAAGCGTGCTCGCCGCTTGTTAAGCTCCGAGTGAGTTCCAGGAGGGTCCTTTGCCCGCAACTGCTCAGAAATCTGCTCATAGCGCAACCATCAAAATTCTTTATGGCGAGTCCGACGAACAGACGCTCTCGGGCCAAGCCGCCGAGATGACCAAAGCCGGTCATCACGTGACTACCGCGCTCAATCGGCAGGGTGTGCAGGAAGCCCTGCAGAAAGGTGCTTTCGATTTGGTCATCCTTGGCGCTACGTTGTCGAAGGACGATCGCCATCACCTGCCTTACATGGTGAAGAAGGCCCACTCAGGCACGAAGGTTCTGGTTATGCATGCCGGCACGCACCATCATGAAGTCGATGCCGCTGTTGATCCCAATATCAGCATGCACCGAATCCTCGAGAAAATCGCGGCGCTGATCCAGCCTGTGGCCGCACGGTAGATCGTTCCGGAATTACTTGGGGACAGAGGCCCTCGTCTGTCCCACGCCTGCGCAGTTCGCGTTTCTCGTTTCACAAACTTCCTACAAACATCCCACAACAAAAAAAGGTCTGGCCGGGTGGAGAGAGTAGCACCCGCCAGACCCGCCAGACTTCCAGGCTGACCGGATTATTTTCGCTAATCACAGCCCGGCAGTTGTCACGGGCGTGTCAATGCGTCGTCATTGATTCTGCGGGCAAATTCCGGCCGTTCGTTGTGGAGACGCGGTTTGGCGGGTCTCCCTCGCACGCTGAGACGAGGCAAGCCTCGTCTCTACAGTTAATTCTCCTGGATGAAAAGCCTCCTGAACTTAAAATGGGCCGCCAGCCAAGAAGCGGTGACACTTCCTTGGCTATCGGCCCATTCGATCCGGACTAGGATCGGAGGTGATAGGTACATGCTAAACCCTCGGCTTCGATTGTCAAGGACCAACTTCCGGCCTTCGATTTCAGTTGCGGCGGGGATGAAATTTCCGGTAAAAGTGCGCCTCGTCATTGACACTTCATCTGTGGCAATGTTACCGTTGTTGGTTTTAGAAACGGCTCTTCTTCCACCGGAATCAGCCAGGCAAATCGGCAAGGAAACGATCGTCAGTTCGATCATCAAAGAATGGAACAGACACTCCGACAACTAGGCGAACTACTGCTCGGAGCCGTACCCACCGTCATCCTGCTGGCCACGTTGTATATTCTCTATACTTTTATCGTGCAGCGTCCGCTGGCGGCCGTGCTCGCCGAGCGCCGCAGCCGGACTCAAGGCGCCATGGAAAGGGCGCGGGCGGATATCGCTGCTGCCGAGGCACGCACTGCCGAGTACGAGCAGCGGCTGCGCGAGGCGCGTCAGAAGATATTCAAGAACCAGGAAGCTCGCCGCCAGCAGGACACCCAGTCGCGCACCCAGGCGGTCAATGAAGCCCGCAATAGAGCGCAGGATCAGGTTAAGCAGGCGCGCGCCGCCATCGAACAGGATAAGCAGCAAGCCATGTCTAAGCTGCAAGCGGACGCGGCTCGACTTGCCACCGATATCGTGCGCGCCGTGCTACGCCCCATGGCATCGCCTAGCCAGGTCGGTGGCCAATGAGGCTTCAGACCAAGACGCTTCAGAGCATGAAAACCAGGGCGCTGCCCGCCATTCTCCGCATGCTGCTGGCGCTGGCTCTCTGGTCATTTTTGTTGCTGCTTCCAACGCGGTTCGCCGTCGCACAGGAGCCACCCGCAGTCCAGCCTTCCCAGCAGACGTCTGCCGGCGCTGAAAGTGGAAAAAAGCAATCCACGGCTGGGCAGGTGAGTATCGGACAAGAACTCGCCAAGGAGACCCGTGAGGCGGCCGGGGAAGACGAGGAAGAAAACGTAAAGCTAAAGCACGCGAAGCCGGTGCAATGGCTCGCGGCTAAGATCGGGTGGAGCGTCCACGGCACGCATCTTCTTCTGTCTGGCCTCAACTTTGCCATCATTGTGGTTGTCGTCTTCTGGGCCGTGAGCAAGTTTGTGCCCGGCGTACTGCGCAGCCGTAACGCATCCATTCAGTGGGCTTTGGAAGAAGCGCGGGCGGCTAGTCATGATGCCAATCGCCGGCTGGCGGACATTGAGAATCGTCTGCGGCAGTTGGACGTCGAAATCGGACAGATGCAGGTGACGGCGGAAAAAGAAGCGGCAGCCGAGGAAATTCGCATCAAGAAAGCCGCCGAGGAAGACGTCCGCAAAGTGGTGTTGGCGGCGGAACAGGAGATCGCTGCCGCCGCGAAGCAAGCTCGCCGCGAACTGAGCACGCACACTGCCGGCCTCGCGATTGCACTCGCTCGCCAGCAAATTAACGTCGATTCCAATACCGATCAGGTACTGGTGCGAACCTTTGCCTCGGGTCTGGCTGCTCGTCCTTCTCATGACGATAACAACCATGGCGGAAAGGACGGGCACTAGCCATGGCTTCCGTTGTGGGCACTTACGCCCGTGCTTTCGCGGATGTCGCGATGACCAAGAGCAACCAGCTTGATCCTGCGCGCATGCTCCAGGAATTGCGCGGCATCGAGGCGTTGCTCAAGGAAAGCGATCCATTGCGGCGTGTGCTGGAGAACCCGTCCATTCCCGGCGAGGGGAAACGCGCTGTGCTCGATGCCATCACCAGCCGGCTGGGCACGACACGACACGTGCGGAATTTTGTTGCGGTGCTCATCGATCACAGGAGGCTACCGCTGTTCAGTGAAATCCTGAAACATCTGGAGCGGGAATTGGACGAGCGCCAGGGCTTGGCGGAAGCGCAAGTAAGCAGCGCGCGCCAGCTCAGCGATTCCGAAAGGCAGATGCTCGAAGCCGAGATTACGAAAATGACGGGCAAAAAAGTTCGAGCGCGCTACGCACAGGATGCGTCACTACTGGGCGGAGCCGTTGTGCAAGTGGGCAGCACGATTTATGACGGTTCGGTGAAGGGCCAGCTGGAACGGATACGGGAGCAATTGGTGGAGAGCTAGCCATCAGCCACCAGTTCTCAGGGGTTTTTTGCTGAGAGCTGAGAGCTGAGAGCTAAGAGCTGACTTTATGGCACAAATCAGAGCAGACGAAATCACGCAATTAATCCGCGAGCAAATCGAGCACTACGAATCGAAAATCGCGGTCGACGAGGTTGGCACGGTCATCACGCTTGGTGACGGCATCGCCCGTGTGTATGGCCTCGACAAGGTCATGGCGGGAGAGTTGCTCAGCTTTCCGCACGGCATTGCCGGCATTGCCATGAACCTGGAAGAAGATCAGGTGGGCGTGGTCATCCTCGGCGAGTACACCGAGATCAAGGAAGGTGACGAAGTCAAGCGTACTGGCCGCATCATGAGCGTGCCCGTGGGCGATGCGCTCATTGGACGCGTCGTGAATTCGCTCGGCGAGCCGATCGACGACAAAGGGCCGATCGCCACTGACAAATTCATTCCCATCGAGCGCCTCGCTCCTGGCGTCATCGATCGCCAACCCGTGCGCGAGCCCATGGCTACTGGGTTGAAAGCCATCGACTCCATGATTCCAATCGGACGCGGACAGCGCGAGCTGATCATTGGCGATCGCCAGACCGGCAAGACCGCCGTTGCTCTCGACACCATCATCAACAACAAGGGCAACAACCTTATTTGTATCTATAACGCCGTCGGTCAGAAGCGCTCGTCGATTGCGCAGGTGGTCAAGATTCTCGAGGATGCCGGCGCCATGGAATACACCATCGTGGTGGCAGCGTCGGCTTCCGAACCGGCTCCTATGCAGTACATTTCTCCCTACGCGGCTTGTGCCATGGGCGAGTTTTTCCGCGATACGGGACGCCACGCTCTTTGCATCTACGACGATCTTTCGAAGCACGCTGCGTCTTATCGCGAGATTTCGCTGTTGCTGCGCCGTCCTCCCGGACGCGAAGCTTATCCCGGAGACGTTTTCTATCTCCACTCGCGTTTGTTAGAGCGCGCCGCTAAGCTTAGCGATGCGAACGGCGGAGGATCGCTTACGGCGCTTCCCGTTATCGAAACGCAGGCGGGCGATGTTTCGGCTTACATTCCGACTAACGTGATTTCGATTACCGATGGCCAGATTTATCTTGAAACCGACTTGTTCAATCAGGGCGTACGGCCCGCCGTGAACGTAGGACTCTCGGTAAGCCGCGTGGGCGGCAGCGCCCAGATCAAGGCGATGCGCCAGGTTGCGGGTACGCTCAAGCTGGAACTCGCCCAGTACCGCGAACTGGCGGCATTTGCACAGTTCGGCAGCGATCTCGACAAGGCCACGCAGGCGCAACTCAATCGCGGCCAAAGGCTGGTCGAACTTCTGAAGCAGGGGCAGTTTTCGCCGCTTCCGTTTTCGAAACAGATTCTGATCATCTTCGCCGGCACCAGCGGAGTGCTCGATGACATGCCGGTCAATCAGGTGCGCGACTTCGAGAAGGACTTGTACAAGTACGTTGAAACCACGAACCCGGGCCTGCTCAACACGATCATGGAAAAGAAGATTCTGGACGACAACTTGAAAGCGGAAATGTCCAGAGTGATTAAAGAAGCGAAGCAGCAATTTGTAGATTCGAGGCAACCGGTAGCGAAATAAAGGTCTCAGGTCTCAGGTCTCAGGAAAATCGCCCGGATTACGAGATGAACTGAAACTTAAGCCTAAGACCCGGCAGCCGACATCTGATTTATGGCAAACGTTCTCGACATCCGGCGCCGGATCCGCAGCGTGGTCAACACGCGGCAGATTACCAAGGCCATGAAGACCGTTTCCGCGGCCAAGTTGCGCCGTGCGCAAGAGGCTGCGCTGGCTGCGCGTCCTTATTCGCAGATGCTTACGAACGTGCTCAAATCGCTGATTTCGCGCGCCGATATCTACGATCCGATAACCGGAGAGCCGCGTCATCCCCTGCTTGCCGAGCGTCCTGAGAAAAACATCGCGTTGATCGTGGTTACTGGAGATAAGGGCCTCGCCGGGGCGTTCAATACCAACATTTTGAAAATGGCTTCGAAATTTATCCAGTCGAAGCCCGATGAGAATATCGATCTCGAATGCATCGGTCGCAAAGGGCGTGATTTCATGCGCCGCCGCTTTCCCATGGCGCAACAACGCCCCGAGGAAGCGACAGGGAACGAGGGAGAAGCGGGCGCGTCTCCCGTTCACTCCGATGCGGATGCTGCAGCGCGCGCTGGGCGCGTGCAGATTACGGGCGAGTACGTTGGAGTTCTCGGTAAGGTCGACCATAATTTTGCCAACACTCTTAGCCAGGGCTTGATCGCTCGCTATTGCCGCGGCGAGATTGACGCGGTCTACATTCTTTTTAACGAATTCAAGTCGGTCATCGCGCAACGGTTGGTTGCGGAGCGTCTGTTGCCGATCAAGGAAATTGGCGAAGTCGACGTCCAGATGGCGGAAGAGGCTTCGGAAGAAGAACGCAAGAAGCGAATCGAAGCGGCCAAGACGGCTCATGTCGGCCTGCGTCCAATGGATACGAGCGCGGTCGATGAGGCTGCGGCCCATTTCGCCACGTTGCCGGTGGATTACATTTACGAACAGCCGCCAGAGCAACTTTTCGAGGGTATTTTGCCGAAGTACGTGGGCATCCAGATTTTCCATGCTCTGCTGGAGTCGGTCGCCGCCGAACATGCTGCCCGCATGACGGCGATGGATGCGGCAACGAGCAACGCCAGCGATATGATCGATTCGCTGACGCTAATCATGAATCGCGCGCGGCAGGCCAAAATCACCAAAGAGATTATCGAAATTGTAAGTGGAGCAGCAGCGCAGTGAAGCTAGGAGCTAAGAGCTGAATTTATGTCAGAAAACGTTGGAAACGTAATCCAAATCGCCGGTCCCGCCGTCGACGTGCAATTTGTCGAAGCGACGATGCCTCCTATTTATCAGGCCCTCCGCGTGGTCAGCGATGGCTTCACGGTGCCTACTCCCATCAACGTCATTCTTGAAGTGCAGCAGCATCTTGGCGAAGGGCGTGTGCGCTGCGTCGCCATGGAAGCGACCGACGGCATGGTGCGCGGCATGAAGGCCATCGATCAGGGTGGACCGATTTCGGTTCCCGTGGGCCGTGGAACGCTGGGCCGCGTGATGAATGTCATCGGTGAGCCTGTGGACAAACTCGGGCCAATTGCTTTTGACAAGAGGATGCCTATTCACCGCATGGCGCCCGCGTTCGATGAACAGTCGACTACGGCTGAGATGTTCGAAACTGGCGTAAAAGTCGTGGACCTGATCCAGCCGTTTTTGAAGGGCGGCAAAATTGGTCTCTTCGGTGGCGCTGGTGTCGGCAAAACCGTTGTCATCATGGAACTGATCAACAACGTTGCCAAGCAGCACGGCGGGTTCTCCGTGTTCGCGGGCGTCGGCGAGCGCACCCGTGAAGGCAATGATCTGTGGCTCGAAATGAGCGAGTCGGGAGTTATTAAACCGGGCAAGCCCGCTGAGTCGAAGGCCGCGTTGATCTATGGCCAGATGACGGAACCGCCCGGAGCGCGCCTCCGGGTTGCACTTACCGCTCTTACTGTGGCCGAATACTTCCGCGATGAAGAACGCTCTGACACACTTCTGTTCATCGACAATATTTTTCGTTTTACCCAGGCGGGCTCCGAAGTATCTGCCTTGCTAGGCCGCATGCCTAGCGCCGTGGGCTACCAACCCAACTTAGCAACGGAGATGGGTGAGTTACAGGAGCGAATTACTTCTACTAAGAAAGGGTCGGTAACTTCGGTGCAGGCGATTTACGTGCCGGCGGACGATTTGACCGATCCGGCCCCGGCGACCACGTTTGCTCACCTTGATGCTACGACCGTGCTTTCGCGTGCGCTTACGGAGATTGGAATTTACCCGGCGGTGGATCCGCTGGCTTCCACTTCACGCATTCTTGATCCTCGAATCGTTGGGCAAGATCATTACGATGTAGCGCAGATGGTGAAGAAGACGCTGCAGACTTACAAAGATCTGCAAGACATCATCGCCATTCTCGGCATTGACGAACTTAGTGAAGACCAGAAGGTAACGGTGGCTCGGGCGCGCAAGATTCAGAAGTTTCTATCGCAACCATTCTTTGTGGCCGAGCAATTCACGGGCACTCCGGGACGCTATGTGAAGATCGCCGACACAGTAAAGGGTTTCCGCGGGATTGTGGAAGGGAAGTACGACGACATTCCCGAACAGGCTTTCTACATGAAGGGAACGATCGACGAAGTGCTGGAGACAGCGGAGAAGATGAAGGGCGCGGCAGCGTAGGATTAGTCGTTGGTCGCTCGTCGTTAGTCGTTGGGAAGCGCCCAGCGGCTGACTTGGCGAGCTAACGACTAACGACTAACGACCAGCGACTAACGACCATGTCTGATACTTTCCAACTTGAAATTGTTACTCCCGCGCGGCTGCTGGTGAAAGAGGCTGCGCAGGAAGCGCAGATTCCGGGAGTAACTGGCTATTTGGGCATTCTTCCTGGACACGCCCCCTTGATTACGGAGCTGGGCGTGGGGGAAATTACTTATAAGGCTAGTGGCGCGACGCATATCCTATCGGTGGCTTGGGGGTTTATGGAAGTGCTGCCCGACAAAGTGACCATTCTGGCGGAAGCGGCGGAGCATCCGCAGGAAATTGACGTCGAGCGAGCACAGAAAGCTAAAGAGCGGGCAGAACAGCGGCTGAAGAGTAACGATACCAAGGTCGATTACACGCGCGCTGAGGATGCTTTGCAGCGCGCGGAAACCCGTCTTAACGTTGCCAAGGACGTTGCGAAGGAGAAGTAGTTGTCTAGGGCATTACGTCCCCAAGACACGGGGGCATAGCCCCGGCACCACGCAAGCGATTCCCGGCTTTATGTTGCCGCTTTCGGCGCTTTCATACCTAGTTCTTTCATTACCATCTGCAGATCCTTCCACGCCTCGCCCTTCTGTCTAGGATCGCGCAGTAGAAATGCGGGATGGTAGGTGACCGCGAGCTTGCATCCATCCCATTGGGGATCATTGCTGCGTATCCCCGCCGGACGGAAATCATAAAAGCGCCCACGCAACTGCATCATCGACGCACTCATTGCCAGGAGCGTTTTTGCGGCCACCGCACCGAGGGCCACAATGACCTTCGGCTTGACCACTGCAATCTGCCGCATCAGAAACGGGGAGCAAGTTGCACACTCCTCGCGCTCTGGCGTGCGATTACCCGGCGGACGGCACTTCACGATGTTCGCGATGTACACGTCCTTGCGCTCGATGCCCATCGCCTTGATCATGTTGTTCAGCAACTGTCCGGCGCGTCCCACGAAAGGCTCGCCCTGCGCGTCTTCATCGGCGCCTGGGCCTTCGCCCACGAACATCAGCTCGGCCTTCGGATTGCCGACGCCGAACACAATCTGCTTCCGTCCCTGCTTGTGGAGCACGCAGCGCGTGCAGTCGCCCAGGTCTTCACGGATGATCTTCAGCGCCTTCAGCGGATCGCTTACACTCTGCTCGGGCTTGAGCGCAATCACCTCGAAAATATTTTCCTCAATCGCAACCGGAGCCGCGACCGCCGTGGCCTTTCGTGGACTCATTTCTTCTCCTGGCTCAAGTGTGTGCTCGGAAGTAGCGACTTTCGATTCGTCCGCTGCAAGCGATGACGCCGACGGGCGGCGGTAAAAATCATAAATACCCATTTCGTTGTAGTAGCGGATGCGCGCGGCAAGGGCGCGGCGAAGTTCAGGGTCAAGGACGTGGGGCATTGCGGATAAGGATAACAAATTGCGAGATTGCAAGATGAGAAACGGCCTGAGTTCTTTCGAACCGGACGGCCGAGGGCGGCCGTCGCTACGTGGCCGTACTAGGTGGGGATCGCGGCGCGCTTGCGCAGCTTCACTACCTGGTCGAGCACGCGGTGCGCGACTTCCCACTTCGAGGTTTCGGGAACTTCGACCACTTCGCTCTGCGAGATGATCGTGACCGCGTTACGGTCGGAATCAAAACCAACGCCTTGGCGCGAGACGTCATTCACTACGATCGCATCGAGCGATTTCGACGCCAGTTTCCTGCGCGCGTTTTCCAGCACGTTCTCCGTCTCGGCGGCAAAGCCTACCACGATTTGCGTGGTCTTCCGGCGTGCGACCTCGGCCAGAATATCCTTGGTTGGTTCCAACTCCAGCGTCATCTCGCCCTTACGTTTGATCTTTTGTCCTGCCGCAGTTTTTGGCCGGAAGTCAGCCACGGCCGCCGTTTTGATCACCACTGTGCTCTGGGGCAGCAATTTCAAAACCGCGGTCAGCATCTCTTCCGCTGTTTCTACCGGCGTCAATTCGGCCGCACCGGGAGCGGCAATCGAGGCGGGACCACTCACCAGCAGCACGCGGGCTCCGCGGCGTAGCGCCGCTTCCGCAATCGCATATCCCATGCGGCCGCTCGACCGATTCGTCAAATACCGTACTGGATCGATCTTTTCGCGCGTCGGTCCGGCCGTCACCAGAACCGTTTCACCGGCCAGATCCTGCGCGGCGCCCAGCGCTTCCATAACTGCCGCCACAATCGCTTCATTCTCCGCGAGCCGTCCCGCGCCGGTCATGCCACAGGCAAGATAACCCTGGCCCGGTTCAACGACGCGAACACCGCGCTGGCGCAGGATTTCGAGGTTTGCCTGCGTCGCCGCGTGATTCCACATGTTGACGTTCATCGCGGGAGCCACCACGACCGGGGCGGTAGTTGCGAGATAGAGAGTACTCAGGAAGTCGTTCGCAATTCCCTGCGCGAAGCGCGCCAGCACATCGGCCGTTGCCGGAGCCACGAGCAGCACATCGATTGCCTGCGCGATCGCAATGTGCTCGATTGCCGACTCGACATTCGCCTGTGAATCGTCCGAACCGAACAGGTCGGTAATAACCTTTTCTCCGGAGAGCGCGGCGAACGTCAGGGGACGAACGAATTCCTGCGCCGCACGCGTCATCACGACTTGTACGCGAATGCCGCGGTCTTGGAGAAGACGCACGATTTCCGCCGCTTTATAAACCGCAATCCCGCCGGTCACACCCAGTGCAATTTTCATAAGAGGAAGAACACGGCCACGGTTTCAGGACCGCCCCGATGCCGGGGAAACTTGTCTAGGCGTCTTCCGCGAACACCTTGTTGAGGGTTTCGGTTGCGGCCACGACTGGCAATTTCGGGACCTCTGGAATCAGCCATTTCACCTTGCCGGCCTTGATTTCGTCCTGCGCGATGCGGCAGGGTTTGCGGGAACCGGTATCGATCACGGGCGGCGCGCCGCCTTGCAGTTGCCGTGCCCGCCGTGCCGCCACCAGAATGTAGCGATAGTTGCTGTCGAACCCTTCTACCAGCTTCATACTCTCTCCCCCGAAACTTTAGTTACCCTTGACCGCTTGCGGTTGAAACGAAGCCAGAATCGGCTGCACCCGCTCGCGTGATTCTTCCAACCGGCAAGCTTGTGCCGCTTGCACCCGCTGCTCTTCTTCTTCGGAACGTTCAACTCCGCTGCGCAGCAACCGCTCCGCCAGCACGATACCCTTCAGCTGGTCGGCGGATTGCTCCAGCAGGTTGTTCACTAATATATAGTCGTATTTCGAGTAATTCTCAATCTCTCGACGGGCCGTGTCCAGCCGGCGACGGATAACGGCGTCGGAATCGAGGCCGCGGTTGCGCAGTCGCCATTCCAATTTTTCCCGGTCGGGCGGAAGAATAAAAATGCTGACCGCGTCCGGAATTCTTTGCTTGACCTGGCTCGCGCCTTGCACATCGATATCAAGCAGGAGGTCGTGGCCACGCACCTCGGCCTCGCGCAGGAACCGTTGCGCGGTTCCATAGTAGTTGCCAAAGACGTCCGCGTGCTCGAGAAACTCATCCGCCGCGATCATGGCTTCAAATTCTTTTCTGGAGACGAAGAAATATTCCTTGCCATTCTTCTCGCTTCCGCGCGGCAGGCGGGTGGTGTACGAGATGGAGAAGTCCAGGTTACGAACCATTTTGAACAGTTCATTCACCAACGTGGATTTACCCGAACCCGAGGGCGCCGAAATAATGTAGACGATGGTCATTCCAGGTTTTGCACTTGCTCCCGCGCTTTCTCGATCTCCGACTTCATCAGCAAGCCCATCTCGGTGACCTTCAAGGCTTCGCCCGCCAGTCCCGATGTTTTCGAAAGCATCGTGTTAGCTTCGCGATTCATCTCTTGCAGCAGAAAGTCCATCTTCTTGCCCACTTCACCGCCCTGGTCGAGCAAATCGACAAAATGCTTCACGTGCGTATTCAGGCGGACCAGTTCTTCCTGGATGTCGCTGCGGTCGACGAGCACGGCCACTTCCTGCAGGATGCGTTCTTTGTCCACGTGGGCGCCGAGCAATTCCTGCATGCGCGCTTGCAGGCGTTCCGAATAGCTGTGGAGAATGGTGCCGCGATGCGCGTCGACTCCGGTCGCGGCCTTTTCGAGGTTCGCCATACGTGTGCGCAGCTCGGTGCTGATGCTGCGGCCTTCTTGTTCGCGCATCTCGTTGAGTTTGGAAAGCGCTTCTTCTACTCGCGCCATCACCGCAGCATCCAACTCGTCTGCCGATTTCTCGGCGCCCGAATCCATGGCGCCCGGCATTCTGAGCACGACGTTCAAGTCGGGCTCGCCCTCGACTTCAAATTCGTCCGCCGCCGCGCGGAACGCCTCTACGTAGCCGGCAATCAGCTGCCGGTTCAGCGCGACCCCGTTGGTGCCGGAACGATCCAGGTTCAGGATCACTTCCACGTGGCCGCGCGCCATTTTCTCTTTCAAAATCCGGCGCAGCTTCATTTCGAGCGCGTCGGTGTCGGATGGCAGGCGGAAGTGAAGATCCAGAAAACGATGATTGACTGATTTCAGTGACAGTGAAAAGGCGAGCTGAGCATTGACTTGCCCTTTAACCTGCGCGAATCCCGTCATGGAGCGAAGTGTCATAAAGATCCAGGTTTCAAGGTTGCAGAGTTTCAAGGTTTCAAGGTGGAAAACCGGCGGCCCACCCGAACGGCTGCAATCTTGGGCGCATTACGTTCAAACCTTGAAACTTTGAAACCTTCTTTCTTACGCTTCCGCGAACTGTAATTCGTACAGACGCCGGTACGTACCCAACTTTTGCATCAGCTCTTCATGCGCGCCAATGTCGCTGATCGTGCCGTTCTCAAGCACCACGATGCGATCCGCGCGGCGGACGGTTGAGAGCCGGTGCGCGATTACAAACACAGTACGCCCAGTCATCAGATTCTGCAGTGCCGATTGCACCAGCGACTCGGACTCGCTGTCGAGCGCCGACGTCGCTTCATCCAGAATCAGAATGGGCGCGTTTTTCAGAATGGCGCGTGCAATCGCGATGCGCTGCCGCTCTCCGCCGGAAAGCCGCAGCCCGCGCTCGCCGATCATGGTGTTGTAGCCTTCAGGAAGCCCGCGAATGAACTCATGTGCCCGCGCCGCCCGCGCCGCTTCTTCCACCTTCTTGTGCGATACATGGGGCTGGCCGTAGGCGATATTGTTGCGCACCGTATCGTTAAACAACAGTGTGTCCTGGGTGACGATTCCGATCTGCGAACGCAGCGACTCCAGCGTCATCTCGCGCACATCGTTGCCGTCGATCAGAATCCGCCCGCCGCTGACGTCGAAGAAACGCGGGATGAGGTGCACCAGCGTGCTCTTGCCGGCGCCGCTCGATCCCACCACCGCCAGCACTTCTCCGGCCTTCACTTCGAGATTGATGTCGTGCAGAACCACCGGCGAATCTTCGGCGGTCGCATAGGAGAAAGACACGTCCGCAAAGCGGATGGCCCGCGCAAATTTCCCCATGCGCTTGGCTCCAGGCTTTTCGCGGACTTCGTCCTCCATATCCATGAAGCGGAAAATTTCCGATGAAGCTCCGACGGCCTGCTGGAAATTGTTATTGAACATGGCGAACTTGCGTACCGGGTCGTACAGCTTGAAGACAGCGAAAATAAACGCGACGAAGATCCCTGGCGTGAACGCCCCCTTGTTGATCTGATCGCGTCCGAGCAGCAGCAGCAGCGCAATGCCAATCGAGCCCAGAATGTCCATCAGTGGAGAGCTGATCGCGAACGCCGCCACCAGCCGCAGGTTCGCCCGGAACAACCGTCGCGCAGCGGCACGGAAGCGCTCCACTTCCCAATTCTCCATGCTAAACGCCCTAACGATTCGGTTCCCCGTGATCGTTTCGTGCAAAATGTTCTGGATCTCGGCCAGTTTGTCCTGTCCGCCTCGCGTCGTGGTGCGCACGCGCCGGCCGACTTTTCTCGACGAGTACAAAATCGCCGGCACGAACAGTAAGAGCACCCATGCCAGCTTCCCTCCCAGCAGAACCACCACCGCCGCAGTAAAAACAAATGTGAAAAACTGCTGCAGGAATTCCGCCAACACGGAGGACATCGCGAATTGCACCTTCTCGATGTCGTTGACGATGGTCGAAAGTAGCGTGCCCGTTGTGTGTTTCGTGAAAAACGCCGCTGAACTGCGCAGGATGTCGTTATACAAGTCGTCGCGCAGGTCGGTGATCATCCCAAAACCCGCGTAGTTCACCAGATACGTTCCGGCGTAGTCGAAGATTCCTTTCAATACGGTCGACGCCACGAGTGCGAAGGCCACCACTGTCCATGGATTATGAAAGTGCGACGGGACTAACCGTTGTAGGTCGAGAAATTGCTCGGTGCCTGGCAGTTTGAATAGCTGCAGAGTTCTGCCCTGGGAGCCGGGATTCAATACGCGGTCAAGAGTTGGGCCAACCAGGAGCAACCGGAAGGAATCTAGCAGCCCCACCATCGCCATCAGCGCCACCGACGCCAGGAATTGCCACCAGTAAGGCACAACGTAGCGCAACAGGCGGGCGATGGGACGAGTTGGGCGGGGTTGTGCCGCTAATCCTGCAGTCGTTGCCTTTGCGGCCTTTGCGTCCGCCACTGTGGAGGTTGCCATGCGTGGTCACGCCAATTCTACATGGGATTTACCGTAGAGACGCGGCTCGCCGCGTCTCGGCAGTGCCTCTCTGTCAGAGACGGGGCAAGCCCCGTCTCTACGGGCAGAACAATGTCCAGCCCAGCAATGTCCAGCCCAGCATTACCTCGGGCTGTCCCGATGCACAACTTTGACTTTGTAGCCCGCCTTCCGCAATCGCTTGCTAACATCTTCGGCAATCATCACCGAGCGATGCTGTCCGCCGGTGCATCCGAAGCTGATGGTCAGGTAGCTCTTGCCCTCGCGAATGTAGTGCGGCAGCAGGTAGACGAGCAGTTCCGAGATGCGGTTGATGAATTCCTGGGTCTGAGGAAACGACCGGATGTATTTGGCAACCCGCGGATGACGTCCGGTGAGCGCGCGAAACTCGGGCACAAAATGAGGATTGGGCAGAAAGCGCACATCGAAGACCAGGTCGGCGTCGTCAGGCAATCCGTGCTTGTATCCGAAGCTTACGCAGGAGACCAGAATTGTCTGCGAGCTCCCAGACTGCTGCTTGAAGCGGTCGGTCAGGTGCGCCCGCAGTTCGTGGACATTGAATTTGGAAGTATCAATGACCATGTCGGCAATTTTGCGAATCGCCCGCAGATGTCGGCGCTCGGTGCCGAGCGAGGCCCGCACGGTCATGCCCGTTCCCAGGGGATGCGGGCGGCGCGTTTCGCTGAAGCGCCGCAGCAAGGCGGCGTCGCTCGCCTCCAGATAAATGACCCGCGTGGGGATTATCCGCTTCACCGACTTCAGAATCGCCGGCAGCTTCTCGAGTTGCGCACCCTCGCGCACATCCACCACGAGCGCGGTGCGTGGAATCTCCCCCGACTGCAACGCCAGTTCGGCAAAGCGCGGAATCAGCTCTACCGGCAGATTGTCCACACAGTAGTAGCCAAGATCTTCGAAGGCCTTGAGCGCTGAAGCTTTCCCCGAGCCGCTCATGCCAGTAATGATGACTAGTTCGGCGGCGGCGTGCTGCTCGGTCTTGTGTGCGCGAGCTTTTCCCTTCGGAGGCTTTCCTGGCGCGTGCGTCGCTTTCAGGACTTCGCTGCGCGGAGGCATGCCCGAAATCTTAGCATCTCGGAGGGGTGCAGAAACGTGACGCGAGAGGAACCACCTCGGGTACGGCCTAATGGGGACGCGGCCAGATTTCCGGCACAGATTGAGGAGAATGGTGGGCGCTGTAGGATTTGAACCTACGACTTCCACCGTGTGAGGATGGCACTCTACCGCTGAGTTAAGCGCCCTACCGGTTACCTTTAACAGTTTGCGGTACGCAATTCTAGCATCGCTTGGGCCTTTGCTTCCAGTTGTCCCCGCAAGTTCAAACGGAAGTAACGATCTGACGTTCCACTCTTGAAGTGAAGATTCATCGCGCACAGTTGGCCTCTTGGCAGATCTGGAAGTGTACTTCTGGAATCTTACGGCGGGCCTTATCTTTCGAGACACTAATGAGACAGTTCTCATTTCTATGAATCATTTAAGACGCCGTTGGAATGCGATGCTTGTCGTGGTCGGTCTGGCCAGCCTTCTGGGCTGCCAAGGACTCGGCTCGAAGCCGCAAACTCAAGGGGCAGGCCAGCTTACTCCGTCGCCGGCCAGTATCAGCTTCGGGAACGTGCAGGTTGGAACCAATCAGTCACAAGCTGGCTCGGTTACGAACACAGGTGGATCGAGCGTCACGATCACACAGGTGACGGCAAGTGGGAGTGGGTATAGCGTTAGTGGCATCACTGTGCCGTTGACGCTGGCGGCTGGGCAAAGCGCTAATTTCAGCGTCGTCTTTGCTCCCGCGAGTGCGGGTAGCGCCAGCGGCAATGTAGCCTTCATTAGTAGCGTTGGTACGGTGAATGTCGCGCTATCGGGCACGGGAGTTGCGGCGGGGGCTCTGACCACTAATCCAACGAGCTTCAGTTTCGGCAATGTGGTGTTGGGCTACAGTTCATCCCAAACCGAGACGTTGAAAAACACCGGCGGCGAATCTCTGACCATCACGGTGGCGACAGTCTCCGGTGCGGGCTTCAGCTATTCCGGATTGAGCTTGCCGCTGACGCTGGCGCCGAATCAAGCCTCGACCTTCGGCGTAAGCTTCGCGCCAACGGTTGCTGGCGCCAGTAGCGGCCAGCTGGCGCTGACCATCAGCGGGTCGTCGACGGCGGTTGACATTGCATTATCTGGAGACGGGGTAACTCCCGCAACCTTGACACCGAGCCCCGCCAGTTTGACGTTCACGAACATACAGGTGGGCCAGAATTCGACGCAAACGGAAACCGTGACCAACACGGGCGGCTCTAATGCGCAGATCACTCAGGTGACCCCAAGCGGGACCGGATTCAGCGTTTCGGGAATCACGCTGCCTGTGACGCTGACACCGGGGCAGGGCACTTCGTTCAGTGTCACGTTCGCGCCGCAATCGGCCGGGAGTTTCACGGGCAGTGTCGCGATCACCTCGAATGCTTCGAACTCAAATTTGAGTGTGCCACTGACCGGAACAGCGGTGAGCGGGGCGCAGACCACGTTGAGTGTGACCACTCCAATCAACGTTGGTAGCGTGGTGGTTGGGCTGAGCGGCACTCAAACCGGGACCTTAACGGCCACCGGTGGTACGGTGATAGTTTCTTCGGTAAATCTGGGTGGCGCAAACCCGGCGGAGTTTTCTATCAGCGGTCTCTCGTTTCCTGTGACCGTTACCACCAGCCAACCCGTGAATTTCACGGTGACGTTCACGCCGGCCGCGACGGGCGCTGCCTCGGCAACAGCTTCGTTTGCCAGCAATGCTTCCAACTCACCGACGGTGGCCACTCTGACCGGCACGGGCACTGCGGCGCCGGTGCATACCGTCTCCTTGTCGTGGAATGCGAGCGGTACCGAGGGTGTCACGAGCTACAACGTTTATCGCGCGGTCTTCGGGTCGAATTCCTGCGGTAGCTATTCTGACATCGGTTCCACGTCGGGTTCTGTGACTACGTATACCGACAACAACGTGACCGACGGTACGACGTACTGCTACGCCACCACGGCGGTCGATGCGAATGGCGAGAGCGCGTACTCCAATATTGCCCAGGCCAAAATCCCCGCTCCGTAGCGGCTTTGAGAGTCAGCATTGTGCTCAATCGATGCGGCTCCCGGCCCACCTGAAGCCTGGCTTCCTCCGGCACTCCGCGACCTCGACACTATCACTATCACTATCACTATCAGTGGCGAACCATCAGAATCGGCGCTCCGCTCTGGCGAGCCGACCCGCAGCATATTCGGTGAGTGCAACCATGCAGGTGCAAGATTCCCGGTTACGCCGTCCCGTCGGAGTCGTTTTCCTCAGATTGCATTTGACAAATGGGTGTAAAATCGCGCGGTGTAATGGAGGTGCGGGAAATGACCTATCTTCTTCGCCGGCTCTGGTGGCAGGACGATGAGGGCCAAGACATCGCGGAATATGCTGTAATGCTGGCCGTTATCCTGGTGATAGTGATTGGTACGATTCAACTGGTCGGCAGCAATGCGAACAACGTATTTTCGCAAGTAGCCAGCACCATTCAATGACCCTGTTCGACTCATGGTCGTTCGGTGTCTGTGTTGCATAGCGTGAATAGACGCGGGCCGATGATCGCACAAGGATGAGGCATGTGGTCGTCGGCTGTGCTGTACCCGCACGGCACGGTCCAGTGTACCTACAACAGCATATCTGCTGCCACAGGTGCCTGATAAAGTGATCGATGGGGGAGGAGCCCGCGCCCGATGATTTTTATGATCTCGTTTGGATCCGTGCTGTGCGCTACGACCGCATTGTGCTTTATCGAACTGCGCCGCATCCGCAAGAAGTTGGAATCCAAGTTGGAACCCAAGTAGGGGAACTTCATTCAAGATGGTTTGAGCTGAGCGAGCTGGGTCTTCGCATCCGTGGCCGCGCTCGAATTGGGGTTGATCTTGAGTACCCGCTCGAACTGCTGCCTAGCAAGCGCCGGTTGGCCGCTTTTCGCATACGCCATTCCCAGGTGATAGTGAACCTCAGGATTGTCGGGCATCTTATTCTTCTCCTGCAATTTAAGCGCTTCCTGAAGAAGGCCGATTGCCGGCTGGTAGGCGCCTTTCTGGCAATAGATCCATGCTAGAGTATCGGCAACGGCAGGAGAATTGGGCAGCCCCGTCCGCGCGGTCTGCGCCAGCGATAGCGCGACGTCCAAATTCCCGCCCGTCTGCAGCAAAACCTTGGCTAGGTTGTTGGAGGCCATGGCATCGTGCGAATTGAGGGTCAACGCGTTCTGATAGGCGTCTTCTGCTTTCTTCCAGTCCGGCTTCGCTTCATACAACTTTCCCATCAAGACGAAGAGGTTCGGCTCGCGCGGGTTGTCCTGGAGCGCCTGCTGGGCGGTGGCGATAGCCTCATCGATCTCTCCTTTCGCGGCACGCACCTGGCAGAGATTGAGCAAGGCGTCGGTATTGTGCTTGTCGAGCGCAGAGGATTTCTCCAGCGCAGCCTCGGCTCCGCTGAGGTCTTTTTTGCTGTGGAACAACGCGCTGCCGAGCAGAGCATAAAAACTGCTGTTGTTTGGCGACTTGGCAATTTGCGCCTTCGCGGCAGCGATGGCCTTGTCGAGTTGTTTCTCCGCGGCGTATGAGTTCATCAGCCCCCGGAGCGCATCGGTCGAATTGGAGTTTCTATCCAACGCTTCCTGGTAAGCATTGGCGGAGTCACTGTATTGGCCTTGCGCAAACTTCAGATTTCCCATCTGCACATAGCCAAACGCACTCTGGGGAGCGATGTCGATCGCCTTGCGAATATCGTTCTCAGCTTCCGCATAGTGCTTACGATTGATGTTGGAAAGAGCGCGCAGCGCATAGCCATCAGCGGACGCTGGTTGCAGCCTGATCATTTGGGTAGCGGCCTCTTCCAGCGTACCCATGTCGCCCTGCCGCATCGCGGCGCCAGCCAGGGCGCGCTCAGCATCGGGGAAATCAGGACGCAGGCGCAGCGCTTCCCTCCATTCGCTCTCGGCACCCTGCAGATTGCCCAACTTCTCGAAGGCGACACCTAAGGCGTAATGGGCCTCGCTGTTCATCGGAGCATTCTTAATGACGGTTTGCAATTTCACGGCGGCGCCGTTCACGTCTCCATCGCTGATCTGCATCTGGCTTTGGTAAACCAGCGCGTCGTCGTCATTGGGATTGGTCTTCAGGATTTCATCGTCGAGCCTGCGCGCCTCAGCAAGATCTTTTGTCTGAATGAGAAATTGAATGTAATTTTTCTTTACTTGCAGATCTTGGGGATGCTCCTGGTACAGGGTACTGTATTCGGCCGTGGCTTTATTCACGTCGCCGGTCGTAAAATAGAAATCGCCCAGCAGTCGGTAGCCAGCCGGGTTGTCGGGAAAGTCGTGTTTCGCCTGCTTCAGAACTTCCTCCGCGTCGACTTTCTTGCCCTCGGCCAAGTACAAACGGGCCAGCGCAGCGCGGGGGGCGGGACTCTTCGGATCCATCTCCATGGCATGATGATATTGCTGCTCCGCCTCGGTGAACCGGCTTTGCGATTGGTAAAACGTGCCCAGCAACAAGAATGCCTTCGTTTCTTTCGGGTCTAGTTCGATTACCTTTTTAATGTTGGTCTCGGCCGCGTCAAGTTGATTGTTTCTCATCTGCAACATAGCCAGTTGAAGGTGTAAGTCCCAGGCGCTCGGATCGAGTGCAACCGCTTTCTGCATTTCCTCGATCGCCCGGGAGAGATTGCCTTGGGCGAGGAAGAGACCAGAAACGGTGGAATGGACCTCTGGATCGTTCGGACGCTTTTGCAGCAGGAGATCCGTTTGTTCCTGTGCATGCTGAAAGTCATGGCTCAGGATCAGCAGATTCGCCAGTTCGATGCGAGCCTGGTAATTCTCCGGTTGTAACTCGATGGTGGTGCTGAGTTCCTGATAGGCGCCTTGCCCTTGCTGCATTCTGAGATAAGTCTCAGCCAGTTGATGATGGGCCTCGGCATAGCGGGGATCGATCTTGATCGCGTTGACGAACTCGATCACAGCCTCACGATACTTACCCTGTTCGAAATACCGTTGTCCGCTGTCAAAATATTTCTGCTTGCGCACATCGGGATCACCGGAACACGAAGAAAAGAGCGCCGCGATAAGAGTCAGAGCTACCACCAGCCGGAGAAAAAGCTTCATGATGAAATCTTCCAATATGGGCACATTCTACTGCACTATACAGCCCCTCGCAGCGGCGGAGAAAGCTAGTGCGTCATGCTAACCATTTTCTCAATCGTTAAGCGAACAGGACGCCCGCTAGAGTCCGGCTGAAAGCCGCGAAGTTTCACTTGTGGAGGTAGTGCTCGCGCAACACCTCCGACCATAACATGAAGGGCTCCGCTAGACGTATTAATGAGGGCGATTTGCCAAGTTTGATTCTTTCGCGATTATTTTTAGTGAAGACTACAAAATGGTTCCACGCAAGTAATTGATACATATAGACCGCGGCGATGGTTGCAAGCGCTTGCAACGGGTTGCAAAAATTATCAGTCTTGACAGAATTCGTCTCGACGCTAGAGTAGAGCAGTACTTCTAGCATCATTAGGCGTGGCATTCTCCCCCGATCCCAGAGAGAGTGGCGAGGCCGATATAATGAAGATCATGACGAACGGAAAGTGGTTGCTTGTGGCGGCGATTGCGCTGTTGTGCTTTGCACCATCGGCGCTAGCCCAGACACAACAACTGGAGTTGACAGGCGTAAACGGCAACGCCTATGACGGCATCTACATCGGCCCGTATGATATCCAGGTCGGCGGCTCGGGTGGACAGACCTACGGAATGATCTGCGACGACTTTAATGACGATATTGAGATGGGCAGCACCTGGAAAGCCAATCCCGTTTCGGTTAACCCCCAGACTATAGGGCAGACTTTGTTCGGGGGTCAACAGGGGGCCTTGCTGGGGTATGAGGAAGTTGCTGCGCTATCTTACGCGATTCTGTTTGGTAACCAAGGCGCCACCAACAACGCTTTAATGCAATACGCCATTTGGGCCATCTTCAGTCCCACACAAGTACAGAATTATCTCAACGCCACCGGCTACGGCAGCGAGTGGGCGACTATCCAGAGTTTCATCACTTGGGCTAGCAAAAACGCCTCACAAAGCCTATTGTCGGAGTTTATTGTTTGGACGCCGACGAACTGTGTGTCGGGTGGTTGCGGTGGACAAGAGTTCTTGCAGTTTGTGCCGGAGGGCGGAGCCGCTTGGATGTATCTGCTGCTAGGCGGAATGATTTGTTTCGGCGCGATGTTTTACTCTCGAAGCCAGCGGGTAAAACGCTCCATAGCTTGATCTTCCTTCGCGTGGTCCGGGCTTGGCCAACAGTGCCAAGTCCGAACGACCAGTTTCATATTCGTGTAAGCCCTGTCGCTTGCATTATCAGCGAGTGAGCGCTACCTGGCGGCAAAGCCCTTCCGCAGTTCATCGGTCTGCACTTCACCGCCGCCAGCGAAACCGGAAGATTTCTTGCTCGTTCGCAACCACTCGGCAGCTCTGTTTTCGGCCCCCGCGAGTTGTTGAGAAGACATTGTCTGGCGCATCTTTTCCTTGCCTTCCTCAATTTGTTCAAGCATCCGGGCTGCCTTCTTCTCCGCGAGCAGGTACCACATATATGCGGAAACGGAGGCGGGTTGCAGGCCCGTGTTTTCTCCTTCTTCACTGTCCTGGACATCTTTGATCTGAGAAAAATGCTCAGCCAGCCGAAGCTGTGCACAGGGGTCACCGGCCTCGGCGCCTTTGATTACCGCAGAGAATGTCTTGCAGTCTTCGTTAGCATTATCTGGGGGCTGGGTTTGCGAGTTGTTCATGGTGAGGTAGAGCAACTCGGTGCGGCTGGAGACGCCTAGTTTGTCGAAAATACGGAACAGATAGTTCTTGACCGTATGTGGACTGAGCTCGAGGGCGTTGGCAATCTCGCGATTGGACATGCCGCTGGCCACGTGCTCTATGACTTGGCGCTCGCGGGCGGAAAGCAATTCGATTCCTTTGTGGTTGGTTGCGCGGACGAGCGGCGCGTTCGCAAATGCTGCGAGCGCCTGATCCAGGTCATCGCTACGCGCCCAGATCTGTCCTTCATGGACGGAGCGAATGCATTTGCAGAGGGTCTCCAGCCGCTCTTGTTTGGAAAAAATGCCCCTGGCGCCAGCGCGAAAGCACTCCAGCACTTCCTGCGGCTTGGAAGAGTCCAACAAAATGACGCCCTTGATCTGGGGCCGGAGCGCACGCATCTCGCGCAAGACCTGGGTGCCGTGGCCAGGCTGGTTGTCCAAGTTGTGACTGATGACCACGACGTCGATCGGCACACGACTGATGGCGGCCAACAGCTCCTCGGAATTCGAGGCCGCTGCCACCACCTGCAGGCCGCGATCATTGCGCAGAGCATCAGCTAAGAGCTGGGTGTGGATGCGAGTGCCGTCAGCAACAACAATACTGACGAAGTCCGTGCCCACTGCCTCATGGGATGACATCGAATCTCCTGATTATCTATTTGGCTTGCACGAACCGGTGGGGGATCAAAAACAGTTCGTTCTTAAAGAACCATGGTCGCGAGGGGGAGGAGTAACGAGATACCGACCAGAGTCTTCCTAACAATAGGTGAAATGTAGCACTAAACCGACGAATCGACAAGCAAAGGTTTTGCAACCTCTGCAAGAAAATGCACTGCTCGCGACGCTTGATGTCGCAGTCTGACCGGTTGCACGATAATGCAAAGATTCTGTGCCCATACAGGGGCGCGGATAGCCCTTGGTCTCGCTTCGACATGTTAGGTCTAACGCTAGCTCTATCAATGAGGTGCGAGTCGCATGCTTCAGAGTTGGTGCATACCGAGAGCGAACTTCTGATCCTCCCACAGATCACGTATACCACGGCTGTGCTAAAGAACAACGTCTCTAAGGTGCATAGACCAACGATGAGAAGGTCAGGCCATCAAAGATAGGGTTGAAATGTTCTAGGAAGTCCTACCACTTGCACGCTCTTGCAAGTTACGTTAGTTTTCTTGCAACCGATACGAAACTCCCCCCAATTATCCATTCCCCCGAAGAAAGAAGTGTCTCTGCTCCACAGGCGGACCCATGCGATGGGACCGAGAGGGCGAAGCTATGAGTACCTCCAACCAGAGCTATGAAGTGAGCGGCGAGCTGAACCCATGCGTATTGCAGGACGAACTTCGTTGGTACGCGCTGCACACCAGAGCGCGCCACGAGAAATCAGTAGAACGGCGTTTACGCGATCAAGGCATGGAAACGTTCGTGCCCACCACGATGCAGGTGCATCGCTGGAGCGATCGCAAGAAGAAAGTCGAAGTGCCGCTGTTCAGTTGTTACGTGTTCGTTCGATGTGCTTTGACGTCGGAAGACCGGACGCGAGTGTACCGGGTGGAAAGTGTGCATGGTTTTGTAGGCTCGCGCGGGGCGAGCCTTCCGATTCCAGACGATCAGATCGAAAGCATCCAGAAAGTTCTGGCGCAGGCGGCGCCCTGGCGTTCGTATCCCTTTCTCAAGGTGGGCCAGCGGGTCCGGATACGCGGTGGGGCGATGGACGGAATCGAAGGCGTGTTCTTGTCGGAGAACGGCGATCACAGTCTGATTATTTCCGTCGATGCCATTCAGAGGTCGATGGCGGTGCGAATCGACGGGTATGACGTCGAGCCAGTCTGAAAGACGATTTCTGAAGTCAACCTTCCCGAAGTAGACCCTTGCAGTCTGCCAATTCAGCGACTTTCTCCTAGAACCATCCAGGATTTTCCTAGCGCGTTTATCGGGCCCCTCAATATGAATCAACCAGAGATTGAACGAATCAGTGAAGAGTTGTTTTTCATCGCGGCCAGCCCGGCCACGCGCCGGCTGCGCACGCAGGCGGAATTACTCTCGCAGACCGATGTGCCGGTGCTGATCACTGGAGAACCGGGGAGCGGGAAGACGACCGCTGCCCAGCTGATTCATTCGCTTTCGATCCGTTCCAGTTTCCCGTTCATGCGGGTCAAGTGCGCGGTTATTACCTCGGACCTGCTGGAGAATGAACTGTTCGGATACGAACATGCTTCCTGCGACGGACGTCCAGAATCGACGCCCGGAAAATTCGAGCAATGTGCCAAGGGAACGGTCTTGCTCGACGAATTTGATGCCATGCCGGACGCGGTGCAACGGCGACTCTTGAAACTGCTGGAAACGGGAGGATTTGTCCGGTGTGGCGGCCAGAATCCAAACCGGGCTGATGTCCGCATCATCGCGTCCACGAGCGGCGACTTGGAGCTGGCCGCGGCGGAGAAGAGGATTCAAGAAGAGCTGTTCTACCGCTTGAGCGTTTTCGAGTTGCGCGTGCCACCACTGCGGGAGCGCCGCGAGGAGATCCCGCTGCTGATGGGGCACTTGATGAACCGGTTGACGCGTCGCTATGGCGTCCCGGCCCCGCGCTTTTCAAGCGCGTTGCTGGATGCTTGCCAGCAGCATGCGTGGCCCGGCAACCTGCGCGAGCTGGAGAATTTTGCCAAACGCTTTCTGTCACACGGCGATGAGGCGGCGGCGTTGCAGGAATTACGTTCGCGTCCCGACTTCGGGTCCGCTGGCAAAGGTGAAAACGGGAACGGAAACGGAAACGGGTATGCGAAACCCGTTGGACAGTGGTCGAACGGTCACCCTTCGAATCTGCACGTAGGAGAAGAGAAATCCTCTCTGAAGTTGCTGGTGCGAAACGCAAAAGGGGAAGCCGAACGCGGCGCAATAGCCCAGGCGCTCGAAGAGACGCATTGGAACCGGAAAGCGGCAGCTCGTTTACTGAACGTCAGCTATCGTGCGCTGCTTTACAAGATCCAGGAGTACCGTCTGGTTCCGCCGGCAGACTCTGCGCGATTGTTCGCTACCGGCGATCTCCGTTCGGCGAAATAGTGTTCGGCGAAATAGCAACGCCCAGAGAGCGCCTGCGATTGAACTTAGTAGCATCGAGCAGCTACGATTGAACGCGGCCTAGTCAAGCACGGGAATGGCTGAGAGGCATTGCATATGAGGGAACCTGTGGTGACCCATCGAATCGTGTCGATTCTGACGCTTCTGGTACTGCTGACTGCCGGATCGTTCGCGCAATCCGATTCCGCATCTCAAACCGCCCCGCCCACCGCAGCAACAGAGAAGCAGGCCGGTCAGAAGCCTGCGGAAACGCCGCCAGCCGCACACTCGGATAGTTCCTACGTGATTGGCGACAACGATGTGCTGGCAATCAGTGTCTGGAAAGAACCAGACATCTCGCGTTCCGTTCCCGTTCGTTCCGACGGAAAGATTTCACTCCCGCTGGTTGGGGAGTTGCAGGCGAGTGGCGAGACGCCACGGCAATTGGAAGAAGAGATCACCAAGAGCCTGCAGAACTATATCTCCGAGCCGCAGGTCACGGTCATCGTCACCGACAGCAAGAGTCAGAGAGTGAACATCATGGGTATGGTGGCGAAACCCGGCGCTTACGTGTTGACGAGACCTACCACCGTGCTCGATGCGATTGCGACGGCCGGGGGTTTTAAAGATTTCGCGAAGCAGAAGTCGATCTATGTTCTTCGAGAAGCCCCGGACGGAAAGCAGCAGCGAATTCCGTTCAACTACAAAGAAGTGATCAAAGGAAAGAACCCGGAGCAGAACATCCACTTGCAATCTGGCGATACGCTGGTGGTGCCGTAGGCGTGGTCATGCGCATTCGACCCTGTTTGACCCTCGTATTGCTCTTGGCATGGTTGCAGGCTGTCTCGGTAGGGCAAGATCAGGCTTCGCAGAACCCGCCGACCCAGAGCCCCGACGACAATGGCGCGAGCAACAGAACGGCCCCGGCGGCCGCGCTGTCAGCGGCAGCGGGAATGCAGGAGGAAAGCGGCACTGAGGACACCAACGGTGATCTCCCCCCGATACCGGGGCTGCTCGGGGGGCCTGGGCTTTCTACGGCTTTTCAGTCCGAGTTACAAAGATCGAATTACCTGCGAGGCGCGATCAACGTGAGCGCCACCTACGACGACAACCCGCTGCTGCTTTCAAACGGAGCCGAGAGCAATACCAGTGAAACGATCTTTCCCAGCATAAGTATTGATGAGTCGACGCCGCGAATGCATTGGACGCTTGGGTACGCCGGCGGCCTGACCGTCAATCAGAAGATCACGAGCCAGAACGCAGGGTCGCATAACCTGAATTTCAATTCGCAGTTTCGGCTGAGCCCGCACGTGAATCTGCGGGTGGCGGAAATTTTTTCCATGACCACGGGATTTTTTGACGCGGTTAACGGTGGCGAAGTTGTCTCCGGCTCGGGCGGACCGAACGCCAGTCTGATTGCGCCGCTGGCCACCCAAAGATCGAGCGTAACAACGGTCGAGACCAACTATCACTTTGCCTTGAAGGACCTGGTTGGGGCCAGTGGGTCGTTCAGCGATTTACATTTCAGTAACGTATCCGCGGGAACCCAGCTGACGGATTCCGAGACCGCATCCGGATCTGTATTCTGGCAGCACCGGATCTTTCACGAAAACTGGACCGGCCTAAGCTACCGTTTCGATCGGATCACCTATGGCTCCGGCGGCAGCGAAACGCAGGTTCATAGCTTCCTTGCGACGAACACGCTAAGCCTTTGGCAGAAACGACTCACGCTGAGCGGTTCCATAGGACCTCAGTATTCGGAGAACCAGGGTTTGGTTATCGGGGGGACGCAGTCAAGTCAATCGGGCAGTTGGTCGATTAGTGGTGGCCTGGAAGGCGGCTGGCACGGGGAGCGTACCAGCATGACCGCCGGGTTCACTCGAAGCGTGAGCGATGGCGGTGGTCTTTTGGGTGCAGTCCATATGCAAACAGTCCACGGTAGCTTTCGCCGCGTGCTGCTTCCCGGTTGGGCAGTTTCGCTCACCGGGAGTCACGGAACGAACCAATCGATTACCGTGCCGTTCTTGGACAGTGCGAGTTCCATCAATACGACTTCGGCAGGTGTTACGCTCGAGCGCAACGTGGGGAAGAGTGTCGGGCTCCGGTTCGGCTACACCCATAATTTTCAAGAGCAGGTCGGAGTGCCTGGCTTCACCCAGTCGCTCGACGCGAACGACAATCGATTTGTTGTGACGTTTTCATATCAGTGGGCCAGACCTTTAGGAATGTAGACATGGAAGAAGAACTACAAGAATCTCCTGAGCTACCCGATTTTACCGAGATCAAGGGCATTGTCCGCCGTCGGCGGTGGCAATTCCTGGTGCCATTTTTCTGCGGCTGGTTGCTGGTGTGGGGAGCGAGCTGGCTGATCCCTTCGACTTATCGCTCGGGCACGCTCATTCTGGTCGAGCAGCCTTCCGTGCCGGAAAAGTATGTTGTCTCGAATATTGACACCGGCATTCAGCAACAGCTGGACAGCATCACCCAGCAAATCCTCAGCCGCACCCGCCTTCTCCGCATCATTGACTCTCTCGGTCTCTACGCCCAGCAGCGGAAGCACGAGAACCCGGATGAACTGGTGGAGCAGATGCGCAAAGACATCGAAATCGAATTGTCCCACGGCGACGATAAGAAGCTCTCCGCCTTCAATATTTATTACGCGAATCGCGATCCGAAGGCAGCACAGCTGGCCACAGCCGAGCTGGCGAACCTTTTTATTGCAGAAAATCTAGAGCAGCGGCAGAAACGTTCGGAGAACACGACTAACTTCCTGGAGGATCAGCTCGAACAGGCGCGGGCCGACCTCGCACAACAAGAGGCGAAAGTACGCGTATTCAAAGATCAGCACCTGGGCGAGTTGCCGTCGCAGACGCAGAGCAACCTGCAGATCCTGACCGGCCTCCAGAGTCAGATCCAAGCGAACGAAGATTCGCTGAGCCGGGCCAAGCAACAGAACACCTATCTGGAATCCCTGCTCAATCAGTATCGCGCTCTGGATAGCGGTTCGAAGCCGAGCGGGGGTGGGCCGGTCGGACTGGCCGCCATCGACAAAGAGCTGGACCAGTTGAAGACACAGCTGGCGGATTTGACTTCTCACTACACGGAAAAACATCCCGATGTCCGCAAGACGAAGGAACACATTGCCCAGCTAGAAAAGACGCGTGAACGTACTATTGCGGCCATGAATAGCGGGGCGAACAACTCCAATCCGGAACCGGCCGCTGCGGTGCCACTCGATCCGAAAAGCACACCGATGCTGGAACTGGAAAGCCAGCTCAAAGCCAACCGCCTGGAAATCGCGAATCGGGAAGCGGAAATCAAAGACGAGCAAAACAAGATCACACAATACCAGGCGCGGCTGAATATGGCCCCGGTCATGGAACAGCAGTTCGCCGATATCACACGCGATTACGAGCAGTCGAAGACCGATTACGAAGCGCTCCTGGCCAAGAAGAACCAGTCGGAAATGTCGACTGACCTGGAGAAAACGCAGCAGGGCGAGCATTTCCGCATGATCGACCCGCCGAATCTTCCGGTGAGACCCTATAAACCGAATCGTCTGCAATTGTGCGGATTGGGACTCGCGGTGGGTTTTGTTCTCGGCGCGGGCCTCGTCTTCGGCCAGGAAAAGCTGAGCGGCAAGGTCTACAGCGAACGCGAGATTAAGAAGTTGGTTCCCTTCGACGTGATTGGAGAGATCCCGCAGATTGAGAGCGTGGAAGAATACTCGTCCCACCGGCGTAGTGCCTGGATCGCGGGCGCGGCGGCAGTCGTGGTCGTTGGATTTATCCTGTTAGGATCGGCAGTTACATATTTGTACGGCTAGAAATTATGTACAAGAGCTTCTACAACCTGCAGCGCAACCCGTTCGAGATCACACCGGATCCGACGTTTTTGTTTCCCACGACGCGGCATAACGAAGCGCTCGCATCGTTGTACTACGGAGTGACGTCGCATCGGGGATTTGTGGTATTGACGGGCGAGGTGGGCACTGGCAAGACGCTCATCCTGCGGTCGTTGCTGGGGTTGCTGCAGCGCCGCGACGTAGCTTTCGCTCTGATCTTCAATCCGACACTTTCGCCGGTGGAATTCCTGCGCTATATCGCCGGCGATTTCGGATTGCCGGTAGCGGGCAAGGCCAAAGACGAACTGATCCATGTGTTGAATGGCTTCCTGCTGCAGAGACACCAGAAGGGATTGACGACGATTCTGGTGGTGGACGAGGCGCACCATTTGTCAGCGGAAGTCCTGGAGGAAATCCGGCTTTTGACCAACCTGGAAACCTCGCAACAGAAATTGCTCCAGATCGTGCTGGCCGGTCAGCCCGAGCTCGATCAGAAACTCGATTCCCACGAACTCCGTCAGTTGAAGCAGCGGATCGCGCTACGTTGCCATCTCGACTCGCTTACCGCAAGCGAAACCAGCGAGTACATGCGCCGTCGTCTTGGGATTGCCGGAGCGCCGGCCGCCGTCGAGATTTTCTCCCGCCCTGCGATCGAGGCTGTATTTCTCCACTCCCGCGGCATTCCGCGGCTGATCAACACCATTTGCGAGAACGCGCTGCTTGCCGGATACGCCAAACACGCCGCCACGATCACATCCGAAGTCATTGAAGGTGTCGCAAGGGATTTGCGCCTTGGCGTGGTGGTTGCGGAACCGAAGGGCAATGGCGGAGTCCGTCTGTCGCAAGAACAGGAACAGAGCGAACTCCAGCTGGCGGTAAAGACACTCCTTGAAGTGCATGATCGGATCAAAGGAGCCCAAATCAAGGGCCGGCTGCAATAGGTAAGGTTTCTTCCACATGAGCTATATATACGAAGCGTTGCAGCGAGCGGAGGCAGAGCGGGCCGGCGGAAGCCTGCCCACAAACGCCGGTTCGGTCGCGGATCTGTTGCAAAAGGTCGAAGAGGAAATCGATCACAAGGAATCTCTTTCCGAATTGCCGCCATCGGCGAAACTAGAATCTCCGGAGGCGGGTTCATTTACCGCGGCGAAAGTGCTCTTGCCGGCACTGGCGGCAGACGCCCGGCTGGTGTCGCTGACGGATCAAGGTGGCATGGCGGCAGAGAAGTTTCGGGTGCTGGGGTTAAAGTTGCGACACCTGCGCGAACAGCGCAAACTCAAACGCATCGTAATTACCAGCAGCATTCCAGAAGAAGGGAAGAGTTTGATCGCCGCCAACTTGGCACTCAATCAATCTCGAAGCAAGATTCTCAATACCGTGCTGGTCGATGGCGATCTGAGGCGGCCCGAGTTGGGAAGCCGCTTCGGCTTTCGCCGCGACCTGGCGGGACTGAGCGAGGTTCTCCGTGGAGAGCGCCAGTTGTCTGAAGTTGTATACAAGCTCCAGGGTTCCGGCCTCTGGTTCATTCCCGCCGGTGTGACACCGGAGAATCCAATTGAGCTCATGCAGGCGGGCCGACTCCAGCAGCTGCTCGAACAGCTGGAAACATTTTTCGATTGGATTATTGTCGATACACCTCCCGTCCGACCGTTGGCAGACACGCCACTCTGGATGAAACTCGCGGACGGAGTGTTGCTTGTGACCCGCGAGGGCATGTGCGACAAGAAGCAACTGGCGCGGGCAGTGGAAGCCATCGACAAATCCGCGATGGTCGGCGTGGTGGTAAACAGCTGCAGCAGGAATGACCACAAATACTATTATTCACGGTACGGCTCGGCAGCGGCGGATAGCGAGGCATCTCCATCGGTTGCAACCGAACGCTGACACTTAGATTCTTTCTTGTTAGTCCAATCTCCCCCATCAACTCAATCTTTCAGTAAGGCTGCAGTGGTCTCGTAGCCATCCGTAGCCCGAGGAGATACATCCGTGTCGTCCACATCGACAAAGCCACGACTTGCCAATCAACTGCCGCAACCGCAGAACGGGTTAGAGCAGAAAGAAATCCTGACGGAAGAAGTCTTCCGTCGCATGATTTCGCTGGAACGGAAACGCAGCGAGCGCACGCAGCGTCCCTTTGTCCTGTTGCTCATGGACACGGGGCGCACGCAGCCGACGGCGAAAAATGGCCGGATTCTGCTGGACATACTCTCGGCGCTGCAGAGCGCCACGCGTGAAACCGATGTCATGGGCTGGCATGAGACGAATTCCGCCGTGGGGGTTATGTTCACCGAGATCACTCTCGAAAACAATCTCATCCTCAGCACCATTCTTGCGCGGATCAGCGATGTGCTGCGGGGTCGGCTCACGAGCGAACAATTCAGCCAGATCAAATTCTCGTTTCATTTGTTCCCGGAGGAGTGGGATTCGAGCAATCCCGAGCGTCAGAGCAATCCCACACTCTATCCCGATCTCCACAAGCGCGACGGAGCCAACCGAGTGGGCCGGTCAATGAAGCGAGGCATGGATGTGTTGGGGAGCCTCATCCTGCTCCTCATCTTGTCGCCGGTTTTTCTCGTAATTGCTGCGGCCATCAAGCTGACTTCGCGGGGACCGGTTCTATTCCGCCAGCAACGCATCGGCGAACATGGGTCAGCGTTCACTTTCCTGAAGTTCCGGTCGATGTACGTAAACAACGATGCCAGCGAACACAAGGAGTACGTTCGCAAACTGATCGCGGGCCAAGCCGCCAAACAGCCGACGAATGGAGAGGGTGAAGGCATTTTCAAACTCACCAATGATCCTCGGATTACTCCGGTGGGGAATTTCCTGCGGCGCACAAGTCTCGATGAATTGCCGCAATTCTTCAATGTACTGTCGGGTGACATGTCTTTGGTCGGTCCGCGTCCTCCCGTACCGTATGAGGTGGAATCCTATGCGACCTGGCACCGCCGTCGGTTGCTCGAGGCCAAACCGGGTATTACGGGACTGTGGCAGGTTCAGGGACGAAGTCGAGTCGGATTTGACGACATGGTTCGACTCGATCTGCGCTATGCGCGACATAGTTCCCCGTTGCTCGATCTGAAGATTTTGCTGCAGACGCCAAAGGCAGTGATTGCCGGTAACGGCGCTTGTTAGTTGCTCCAAATCGTCTTTCTACGAGTTCCCCCAAGGTAAGTTCGTCGTCCACATAGAAACCGTTTCACTCTTTCTCCTATCGACACGAGTATTCCTCGAGGTGGGATCTTATGCTTAGGTTTGCTGTAATCGGCTACGGGTATTGGGGGCCGAATATCGTACGTAATCTCCGCGGATTGGAAGGTTGTCAGGTCGTCGGAATTTGCGACCAGACTCCTGCCGCCCGCAAGCGGATACAGGCGGCGCATGCTGGAATCCCGGTCTATAGCGACGCAACCGAACTGATAAAGTCGCCCGACGTGGATGCCGTCGCGGTGATCACCCCGGTGTGGACACACTATGAACTGACCAAGGCTGCACTCGAAAACGGCAAGCATGTATTTGTCGAGAAGCCGTTTACCAGCAACGTCGCCCAAGGGGAAGAACTAATCAACTTGGCGGAGCAGAAAAACCTGCAGATCATGGTGGATCACACGTTCCTGTTTACCGGCGCGGTCCGCAAAATAAAGAAACTGCTTCACGATGGAACACTGGGCAAGCTCTACTACTACGATTCGACCCGCGTGAACCTGGGACTTTTTCAGCATGACTGCAATGTGATTTGGGATCTTGCGCCGCATGACCTCTCCATCATGAACCACTTGTTGCACAGGGATGCGGAGGCCGTCTCCGCCACCGGGCAAGCGCACCTCAACTCGTTCGAAGATATTGCGTTCATTACTGCATACTTTCCAGACAAGATGATCGCGCACGTCAACGTCAATTGGATTTCGCCCGTCAAAGTCCGTACCACGCTGATTGGCGGCGAGAAGAAAATGCTGGTCTGGAACGATCTTGAAGCCGACGAGAAGCTGAAGATCTACGACAAAGGTGTCGACGTGAAGAGCCAGGAAGGCGTGTACAACTTGCTGGTCAGCTATCGCTCCGGCGATATGTGGGCCCCGCAAGTCGAACAAGTTGAGGCTCTGAAGCTGGAGTTGGCATACTTTGTAGAATGCATTCAGAAAAAAACGAAACCGTTCAATGACGGCTGCGCCGGCCTGAAAGTGGTTCGGATGCTGGAGGCAGCCGGCGAGTCTCTCTCCAAGAGAGGCGAACTCGTCTATTTGTGAGCCAAGTTGTGAACCAAGTTTCGTCACCTCGGCGTTTCCCAAGCAGGAAGCCCTTCCCGCTGAGCGCCGATAAGTAACGGACTGTTCTCCACGGGGTCGAGTGGTCCAATCCAGGAAATCACAATGAGTCAACCAGAACAAGGTATGGATACTTATGTGTCGATTGCTCCCAGCGTGAAGCTGGGACGCGACGTCAGGCTCTCCAAATTTATCAATCTGTACGGTTGCGAAATTGGCGATGAGACCAAGATCGGCGCCTTTGTAGAGATTCAGAAAAACGCCACCGTGGGCAAGCGCTGCAAGATTTCCAGCCACACTTTCATTTGCGAAGGCGTGACCATCGAAGACAACGTTTTCATTGGCCATGGCGTGATGTTTATTAACGATTCCTACCCGCGCGCCACGGCCGCTGGCGGAAGTCTTCAGACCGAAGCCGACTGGAAGGTGGAGAAAACGGTCATTAAGAAAGGTGCTTCGATCGGGTCGGGCGCCACCATCCTGGCCAACCTCTGCGTCGGTGAAAATGCCATCGTAGGAGCCGGCGCGGTAGTCACAAAAGACGTTCCCCCCAACACCATCGTTGCCGGTAACCCGGCAAAAATCTTTCGTCAAATTTAATACTGGAGTTCATTATGAGTGAGTCACAAGCCATTCCTTTTCTTGATCTGGTTACCCCCCACGTCGAACTCGAGCAGGAACTGACAGCCGTCTTTCAAAAGGCGTTGCGCACCGCTGGATTTATCGGCGGTGCTATGGTTGAAGATTTTGAGCAGGCCTTCGCCGCCTTCTGCCAGACTGAACACGCGGTTGCAGTCAACAGCGGCACCGACGCTCTCCGCTTCGCGCTGATCGCGGCCGGAGTCAAACCGGGCGATGTCGCGGTCACTGTCCCCAACACTTTTATCGCCACCACGGAGGCA
The DNA here is from genome assembly GCA_963785265.1 of uncultured Acidobacteriaceae bacterium. Classification (GTDB taxonomy): domain Bacteria; phylum Acidobacteriota; class Terriglobia; order Terriglobales; family Acidobacteriaceae; genus Acidiflorens. Next base: position 254,231 of record CAWAUN010000008.1, read on the forward strand.
ATTTCACAGGCCGGGGCGCAGCCAGAATTTGTCGATATCGACGATCGCACTTACAACATGGATCCCGTCAAACTCCATGCCTATCTGGAAAAGCAGTGCACCGAGAAAGATGGTCGGCTTATCAGCAAACGCAGCGGCCGCCCGGTGACGGCCATCGTCCCCGTGCATCTTTACGGGCAGATGGCGGACATGGATGCCATTCTTGAACTGGCCCAGCGTTATCATCTGATCGTGATCGAAGATGCCTGCCAGGCTCACGGTGCCGAGTATTTCTCGCGCAAACACAATCGCTGGTTCAAGGCAGGTTCGATGGGCCGTGCTGCCGGATTCAGCTTCTATCCCGGCAAGAACCTGGGAGCGTGCGGCGAGGGTGGTGCCATCACCACGAACGATGTCAAGATCGCCAAAGCATGCAAAATGCTTCGCGACCATGGACAGGCCAAGAAGTATTACCACGATATTGAAGGCTATAACGGACGTCTGGATTCAATTCAAACGGGAATTCTGAGCGTCAAACTGAAGCATCTGGCTGCCTGGAACGAACAACGCCGCGAGCGAGCCGTCGAGTACAAAAGCCTGTTCTCAGAAAAGCGGCAGTGGAATTCATATCCCATTCGAGCCTTCCTGGTCGCGTGCCGTGTATCACCTTTATGTGGTCCGCGCTGCCGACCGCGAAGGTCTGATGGGCCATTTGAAAGATGCGGGCATCGGATCGGGAATTCACTATCCCATCCCTCTGCACTTGCAGAAGGCGTACGAAACCTTGGGCTATAAGGCTGGGGACTTCCCGGTCACTGAACGAGTTGCCGATGAAATTGTTTCGCTACCTATGTATCCACAGCTCAAAGCCGGACAGCAGGCCCGTGTAGCTGGGGAAGTGCAGGAGTTTCTCGCGCAACAGATGAGCACTCCAGAGTCAGAATTAGAAAGCGCCGGACGGAAGGCATAGATCGCAAATGTCTCTGCTTTCAAATCCCACTTCATTACGGATGGAAACAAAACAATGAAAATTTCAGTCATTGGCGCGGGCTATGTAGGTCTTACTACCGCCGCCTGCCTTTCGCAGATTGGTCACGACGTCTTTTGCAGTGAGAGCGACGCCGAGAAATTGCATATGCTGCAGGCGGGCGTTATGCCGCTCTTTGAGCCGCATCTTGAGGAGATCATTGCCGAGAGCCGAAAATCCGGTCGTCTCAGTTTCGGTTCGACCGAGGAGGCTATCGACTGGGGGCAGGCAATATTCATCTGCGTGGGAACGCCTCCGCTCGCCAACGGCGACGCCGACCTCTCCGCGATCGAGGCGGTCGCGCGCATGATTGCCAAGCGCGCAGTGGGCTACCGGCTTATCGTGGAAAAAAGCACGGTGCCGGTGCAAACCGGCGCTCAGTTGCGAAAGCATCTGGCCGTGCACCGCACCCAGAAACTGGATTATGACGTGGCTTCGAATCCGGAGTTTCTCCGCGAAGGGACTTCGGTTGAGGACTTCTTGCATCCGGACCGGATCGTGGTCGGCGTTGACTCGGCGCGAGCCGCCGATCGGATGCAGGAAATCTATCAGCCGGTTATCGACCAAAAGATCATGTGTCCCATCCACGCGGTGTGTCCGTCGCGCAAGCCGCCACGTTTTCTGGTTACCGATACCAATTCCTCCGAGCTCATTAAGCATGCTTCCAATTCTTTTTTAGCGACGAAGATTTCGTTCATCAATATGGTTTCGGATCTGTGCGAGGCGGTGGGAGCGGACATCAGCAAAGTTGCCGAGGGCATCGGGCTCGATCCCCGCATCGGGTCTTCGTTCCTGCAGCCTGGAATCGGCTTTGGCGGTTTTTGCTTTCCCAAGGATTTGCAGGCCTTTGTTCGGATCGCCGAGAAGTTTGGCTGCGATTTCGCTCTGCTCAAGGAGGTGGAGCGTATCAACCAGAATCGCGTCGACATCCTGGTGGAGAAGGTCAAGACAGAGCTTTGGGTCTTGCGCGGCAAAAAAGTCTGCGTATGGGGCTTGGCCTTCAAGCCAAATACCGATGACATTCGCTTCGCGCCCGCGCTTTCCATCATTCGGCGCTTGCTGGCCGAGGGCGCGCACATTCAGGCTTACGATCCCGAAGCCATGGACAAAGCCCGGAAGGAAATTCCGGAAGTTTCGTATTGCCAGGATATGTACGAGGCAGCCGATGGCGCGGAAGCCATTGTGCTTCTGACCGAGTGGGAAGAATTTCAAAAAGCAGATTGGAATCGCCTCAGCACCCTAGTCGAGAGATCGCTGATCGTCGACGGACGCAACACGCTGTCCCGTGAAGAAGTCACCTCCCACGGGTTCCACTATGTTGGTATCGGCGGCGTCTCCGGTGCGCCGGTATTGTTGCCCTCCATCAGCAATTAGTCGTTCGTGGTGCGAATACAACATGACAACTCTGCAAAACGATCTGGCCCAAACTAACAAGTGCGGCGCTTTCAAGCTGGACGCCAGGGACGGCGAAGATATGTCGATGCTCCCAAGCTACGTCCTCATCACACCGGCACGGAATGAGGCGCAGTACATCGATTTGACGCTCCAATCCATGGCCAGGCAGATGTTCCGCCCGTTGAAATGGGTCATCGTCAGTGACGGTTCGACCGATGGTACGGATGACATCGTGCGCAAATACGCAGCGGAGAATCCTTGGATCGAGTTGCTACGGATGCCGGAACGCGCGGAACGGCACTTCGCCGGAAAGGTCTATGCTTTCGAAGCCGGTTATGCCCAAGTGAAGGATCTGAACCCCGACATCGTCGGTAATCTCGATGCCGATGTGTCATTTGAACCCGATCACTTTCAGTACCTCCTGAGCAAGTTTGCCGAAAATCTTGACCTTGGAGTCGGCGGCTCGCCTTTCAGAGAAGGATCGCAACAGTACGACTACCGCTTCTCCAACGTTGAAAATGTTTGGGGGGGCTGCCAACTGTTTCGACGAGAGTGCTTCGAAGCGATCGGCGGATATACACCCGTTAAAAGTGGCGGCATCGATCATATCGCGGTCGTTTCCGCTCGAATGAAAGGGTGGAAGACGAGAACGTTCACCGACAAGGTCTGCATTCACCACCGGAAGATGAATACCGCCCAGCAAGGTGCCCTGAAGGCAAAATTCAGGCTGGGAGCCAAAGATTACTCTTTTGGAAACCATCCTGTCTGGGAGTTGTTCCGAACGTTGTATCAGATGACGAACCCGCCCCTCGTTCTTGGCGGTTTGGCCTTGGGCGCGGGCTATTTTTGGTCAATGGTCCGGCGGGCGGAAATCTCAGTATCCGGCGAGGTCGTCGATTTCACCCGGCGGGAACAGATGCAGCGTCTGAGGAAGTTTGTCACGAGATCCTGAACCCTCGTTCTTCAAGGCTAAAAACTAAGCGGATCTCGTCTGCAAGGCCAACTACTAGGCGGAACTTTTAGAACATGTATATAGTGGACCGAAGTTTGCGATTCGTGCGCGGGTTTCTTTTGAGCTACGGCCCGTCGAATATTAAGAGGCGATTTTGGGACAAGGAATACTCTGAGGAGAAGTGGTCCTTTGCCTATAACACGGTTGGGGACTGCGTGTACAGCCATCTGGAAAGGCATGCGGCGAACGGAAGTATCCTGGATATCGGTTGCGGCTCAGGCAACACCGCGACCGAACTCTCCGCGACGGCATATCAGACCTACCTCGGAGTGGACATATCCGAGGCGGCCTTGGCCAAGGCGAGGAAGCGAAGTGCGGAGACCGGCCGACAGGACAAGAATCGTTTTGAGTGTTCTGATTTTCTCACCTATACTCCGACCGGCCAGTTCGATGTCATTCTCTTCCGTGAGTCCATGTACCATGTCCCTCTGGGAAAGGTTAACGCGACCTTGGATCGCTACTCCGTGTACCTGAAAGACGGCGGAGTCTTCATCGTCAGATTGTTCGCCGCGAGCCTTGAAAGCTCGAAGAGCAAGTATCGGCCGACAGCCATGCTCGGCATCATGGAGTCCGAATTTGATGTTATCGAAAAATGTCAATACGAGGAATCCGGTCGCCCGACGGTAATTGTCTTTCGGCCCAAGGCGCGGCTGAAGAATTGAGTGGATTCCGGGATTGCGGAGAGGTCGCCGTTGGCTAAGGCAGCAGCCGGCTTACTGACTGCGATGGGTAAACCCATCCGAGGGTTCGAATCCCTTCCCTCTCCGCCACGCTATCTTCCGTACCTTCCATTTGCTTCTCAACACAAAGGATTCTTTCGATTATGAGGTCGGCGTTACGGGTTTGTGGAAGAGACATCAACATTCGGGGGCGTTTGCTCCGTGTCGCCACGATCGAGGGCGACAAGTACCTTTTCTTGGATGATCCGCAATCCATTGTGGAGGGTTTGCGGAATTCCGGGAAGAGGATCGACCTCTTCACTTTCATGCAGCGCCTGCCGGAGACAACCCCCAAACATAATTATCCCATGGAATGGGACAACTTTGCGGCACTGTCGATCACAACATTCGATCACTGGTGGACAAAAGTACTCGGATTTAAGGGTCGCAACAAGGCTAAGCAAGCGGAAAAGAAGGGCGTCAAACTCCGCGAGATAGACTTCGATGACGCGCTCATCCATGGAATCTGGCGGATCTATAACGAATGTCCGATTCGCCAAGGCAAGCGCTTTCCCCACTATGGAATGAGACTCGAAAGGGTACGGCCGTACGCGGGGACGTTTCTGGATAGCAGCATATTCATCGGAGCATTTTTTGAAGACGTTCTTATCGGTTTTGCCAAGTTGACCGTCGACGAAACCCGAACCCAGGCGGGCCTGATGCACATCGTCTCGATGATCCAGCATAGAGACAAAGCCCCCACCAATGCGCTCATCGCCCAGGCTGTGAAATCTTGCGCCGAACGGCACATTCCTTTTCTGGTTTATTCCAATTTTGCCTACGGAAACAAACGACGGGACGGCCTCAGTGACTTCAAAGAGCGCAACGGATTTCAGCGCGTTGATATACCTCGGTACTATGTTCCTATATCGCGTATCGGTGAAGTTGCTTTTCGCATGGGTCTGCACCACAAGCTCATCGACCGCCTTCCGGAGCCGCTCATCGAGAAACTTCGAGACTACCGGGCCGGTTGGTATAACCATAAATTGCAGGTGTCACATGAGGATTAGTAACCTAGAGACGATCCTCCGATCCAATTGGCACTAATTCGTTATGCCTGGACTTGTTGGCCTGATCACCAAGATGCCTCGTGCGTGGGCCGAGCCGCGATTGTTGCGGATGCTCAAAGTTATCCGCCATGAGGCTTTTTACGAGGCTGGGACCTGGATCGATGAGCAATCCGGGCTCTACGTCGCGTGGACTGCGCGCGCGAGTTCCTTCTGCGCCGGGATGCCCATTCGAAATGAGCGGGGAGAAATCGTTCTCGTCTTTTCCGGGGAAGAATACTCGGACCCAGCCAGGATTCGTCACCTCCGCGAGAAGGGCCACGAAGTCGCTGCCGACGGACCTTCGTACCTAGTGCACATCTATGAGGAAGATCCTTCTTTCCCCAAATGTCTCAATGGACGATTTCACGGCTTACTAGCCGACAAGGCTCGTGGTATCACGATGTTGTTCAACGATCGCTACGGCATGCAGCGCCTCTATTACCACGAGTCCAATGAGGGTTTTTACTTCGCCGTCGAGGCCAAGGCAATTTTGGAAGTCCGACCCGAACTTCGGCGCGCGGACCCGCGTGGATTAGGCGAGTTTGTCGCTTGTGGATGCGTGCTGGAGAACCGGACGCTGTTCGAACATGTCCGCGTTTTACCTCCGGGGTCAGCTTGGGCGCTTCGGGCCGGTTCAGTCGAGAGCAAGAACACATACTTCCAGCCGCGGGAGTGGGAGCAACAAGACCCTTTAGATCCGGAATCGTATCATCAGAGTCTCCGAGACGCATTTTCGCGTAATCTACCCCTCTACCTCAACGGCAAGGAGAAGATCGGGATGTCTCTGACTGGGGGACTCGATACTCGCACGGTGATGGCGTGGCAGAGGTTCCCCCCGGGGTCGCTTCCTTGCTATACCTACGGGGAAGCAGGCCGCGAGTGTCAAGACGTCGTTGTAGCGCGGCGGATCGCTCGAGAGTGCCAGCAATCCCATCAGGTAATTCCCATCGGAAACGAATTCCTCGCGCGCTTTCCCTACTATGCCGAGCGTAGCATGTACCTGACGGACGCCTGCGTTGATGTCACGCGCGCTCCTGATTTGTACTTGAGCGAAAGGGCTCGCGAGATCGCACCCGTTCGGATGACGGGTCTATACGGAGACGAAGTACTACGGCCCAAAAGGCGGGCGTTCAAGCCAGTCGATCCGACGCCGGAGCCGTTCAGTCCAAGTTTTTTGACACAAATTCGAGCGGCACGCAAGACTTATGGGGAAACCATCCAGTGCCATCCCACTTCGTTTTCCGCCTTTCGCCAGGCGCCCTGGCACCACTTCGGAATTTTGTCTCTCGAACAGACGCAAGTAGCGGTGCGAACTCCGTTTCTCGACAACGACATTCTCCAGACCATCTTTCGCGCACCGCAGGCGACAATTGCGAACAACGACCTGCGCGTTCGACTGATTGGCGATGGCAACACGGTTCTGCAACGGATTCCGACCGATCGCGGGTTCGCCGGCGACCCCGGTCTTCGTGGATGGGTCTTGCGCAACTATCTTGAGTTCACCTTCAAGGCCGAATATGCCTATGACTACGGGATGCCGCAATGGCTGGCGGGGCTCGATCATTTCTTTTCGCCCTTGAAGCTGGAGCGTCTTTTCCTCGGTCGGCACAAGCTGTATCACTACCGCGTCTGGTATCGCGATATTCTGGCGAATTATGTCCAGGAAATGTTGCTGGACTCGCGCACACTGTCGCGTACCTACCTGGAGCGGAAAGGCGTGGAGGCCATTGTCCGCGGTCATCTCAAAGGCAATCGCAACTACACCACCGAAATTAACCGGCTTCTCTCACTGGAGTTGCTCCACCGGCTTTTCCTGGACGCCATATGATATTGCCGATCAGCCTTAGCCACATCTGGCCCAGCTAGAATGAATCCCTCACTCGCCAGCCTAGTTTGTGCCTGCATCGTCGCCGGGCTTTTCTACCTGGATCGAGGCAATACGATCCGAACTTCCAAAGCTCTCATGCTCCCGGTCATCTGGACAGGGATTGTCGAATCAAGGCCAGTGTCTGCATGGCTCGGTGTTAGCCCCACCGGGGGCAATGTGCAACTCGACGGCAGCCCAGTTGATGCTGCTATCTTCGGAGTTCTCTTAGCTGCCGCCATTGGTGTCTTAATTCATCGCAGCAGCCGGACGCGCACTTTACTAGCTGCAAATTGGCCGATCTTGATTTACTTCTTCTATTGCCTTATCAGTCTCGCTTGGTCATATCATCCGGATATTTCGTTCAAGCGGTGGATTAAAGCCATCGGCGACCTGACGATGGTTCTCATAGTCGCAACGGATCCGCAGCCGCGCGCTGCTCTTGAGCGACTTTTTTCTCGCACGGGGTTCCTTTTGTTACCCACTTCGCTGCTATTCATCAAGTACTACGGAAACCTCGGTCGGGGCTATACTCCCGAGGGGGATCCTATGAACACCGGGGTGACGACGAACAAGAACATGCTCGGTGTCACTTTACTCGTCATATCGCTGGGCACATTGTGGCATGTTCTCAGTCTCCTGCGTGCGAAGAGTCAGCCCAACCGCTATAGGCACCTGTTGGCCCAGGGCACGCTACTCGCTTTCGGCGTCGCACTTTTTGGGATGGCTCACTCGGCAACCTCCATCGCATGCTTTATCCTCGGTGGCGGGCTCATCCTCGCGGCACGTTCGCGTGCGATCAGAATCCGACCCGCCCGAGTGCATATGCTCTGCTTGGCAATTTTTGTTATTGGGGGGCTCGCTTTCCTTGCCGGTGGCCAAGGGGTCGTCGCGCATGTCCTGGGTAGGGCGTCGAATCTTTCGGGACGAACAGAAATTTGGGCGGCTGTGATCCCCGCGGTGCCCAACCCAGTCGTTGGTGCAGGATTCGAGAGTTTCTGGATCAGCCCATGCGTACGGGAATTTTGGCGCCGTCTTGTGGGCTGGTGGTACCCTGAAGGTCAAAACGAAGCGCATAACGGCTACATAGAGGTCTACCTAAATCTGGGATGGATAGGCTTGTGCCTGATCGCTCTTTTCTTAATTCGCGGTTATAGGAGCGCAGGCAAGGCGTTTCGGCGCGATCCCGAACTTGGCGGATTGATGTTAGCGTACATCATCGTCGCCGCTGCTTATAGCATAACCGAAGCCGGATTCAGAATGCTGGACCCGATCTGGATCTTTCTGTTACTAGCTGTGGTAAGTGCGACTGGCATTAACGCTGGTCTTTTCGGCGGTAAATCGCCCAAGATTCCTCCTTCGCGCGGCGGTGCGGCGAGGAGAACGCCCGCCAGCACCAAGCTCATCCCTGAAGGGCAGACCATTTACTCCGCCCGGCGACGATTGAATCCGATTTGAAATCAATCGCGCGATCACTCTCCGCTAGTGCTTTCGTTCGGACTCCCGAGGCGATGATTTCGGCGTGGCTAGAACGACTGGTAGCTCCAAGACAGAATTTAATACACATGGTTGGTCTATGGCCAGGGGCGAGCCTCCAACGCCTCTGACGCCGAAAATCGACGTCGCTGAGTCGTCAGAAAACCACGCGCCAACAACGCTAAAGGAAAGATAAGTTGAAACCTTTTCAATCCGACGGGACCTTTCACCCCATCGCCACAGGCAAGGGACTTCGCCGGACCGCAGTTCGTGGCGCCGGAGCCGCCATTGCTGGTTCAACGAGTAACTTCGTTTTGGGGGTCGGGTCAGTCGTCATCCTGGCACGGCTGCTGACTCCTTCTGATTTTGGTGTCGTGACCATGGTTACGACTTTCAGCCTCCTGCTTCGCAGCTTTGGTCTGAATGGATTCACAGAATTGATCATGCAGCGCGAGGAAATCACAGAGTCTCTCGCGAGCAATCTTTTTTGGATCAATCTGGGCATCGGCGCGATTCTCACGCTGGCGTTTGCTAGCTCGGGTTCGTTGCTTGCGCTTTTCTATCACAACTCGGCCGTCGTTCCAGTAACTCAGGGCATGTCGCTGACGATTGGCATTAGCAGCTTGGGCTACATTCATATGGGGCTGTTGCAGCGTGCCATGCATTTCCGGAGTACCGCAATCATCAATTTCGCTGGGCAGGTATTCCAAGTGATAGTCTCTATCGGCCTAGCGTTGGCGGGTTTGCACTACTGGGCACTGGTTTGGGGCAGTGTGACGCAGTCGGTAGTCGCAGCAGTGGGTGCTTTGTTGGTCTGCCAATGGATACCGAGTCGGCCGGGTCGTACGTCGGGCACCGGCTCTGGTTTGAAGTTCGCGGCGAACGTCTATTCGCATTTCGCTTTCAGCTACTTGACTCGGAATACGGACAACCTCCTTGTTGGATGGCGGTTTGGCGCTGGGGCGCTTGGATTTTATAAGAGGGCGTACGACTTGTTCGTTCTGCCAGAAACGCAATTGTTGGCGCCGCTGTCCGCCGTGGTCGTGAGTACACTGAGCCGCGTTAACCGGGATCGCGAACAATTCCAACGCTATTTTCTTCGGACGATATCGGTTTTGGCGCTGGTGGGGATGGGAATCGGCGCGGATTTTGCTTTGGTAGGGCAGGATATCATTCGATTTCTTTTCGGGCCTGGCTGGGAGGAGGCTGGTCGAATCTTTGCCTTGTTCGGCCCTGGAATCGGAGTCATGTTGCTCTATAACACGCACGGATGGATTCATCTTTCGATTTGCCGCCCAGAGAGATGGCTGCGCTGGGGTTTGATGGAGTTTGTGTGTACCGTGACGCTATTCTTGTTGGCCCTGCGCTGGGGCCCTTCGGGAATCGCTCTAGCGTGGACGATTTCATATTTCCTCCTGATGTTTCCCGGTTTCTGGTACGCCGGAAAGCCGATCCGACTCGGTATTGGGTCGGTATTGGCCGTCATCTGGAAATTCTTTGCGGCATCGGTTGGGGCCGGCTTTGGGACCGTTCTGATCATCAGGGCCACTCCGCATCTGGCGACCGCCCTCGCGGCCTCGGGCGCTCTCGTCAGGATGGTTTCAGTTTCGCTGGTATTCTTCGCTCTATATCTTGGCGGCGTGGTTGCTCTCCACCAAGGGTTTAGGCCCCTCAATGAAACCGCGGGTTTAATTCGTGACTTTTTGCCCGAGCCTGGGAGCCCATCACCTGCGGCGGCCCATACAAAGGCTTCTGAGGACGTTCCGGGATGGCCCGAAGATGCCAAATTGCAACCCGACTTTGCCGCGGTTGCTGACGATGCCGGAGCCAAAGTGTGAAGACCAATCTGGCTGACCGAGAGTATTTCACAAGGGGATCATAGATGAGTCGACTGCGTATTTTGGTGTTAGCGCCGTTCTGTGATCCGGACGCTGTCAGCATGCCTTATGTCACTTATTCTCATGCGGCAGCGCTCGCCCAACTCCATGACGTCGCTTTGGTTGTTGGATCGCCCAGTGAGCGAAATGTGCGCCGGGCAAAGGCGCAGTTTCGTACCATCGAGGTGGTCCGGATGCCATTGCTCGAGCGCATCCATGCCTGGAGTTTTCGCAGCATCTTCAAAAGCAATTATGACTCTCAGGCGTTGACCGCTTTCGGCTATCCGTTTTCTGTTGCCCTTGAATGGTACGCTTGGCGACAGTTGCGGCGTCGCATCTTTGCAGGCGAGTTCAATGTTGTTTTGCGCCTCCTTCCGATGTCACCAGTACTGCCGAGCCCTTTCGCTTTCTTCCTGCGTAAGGGGCCGATACCCTTTGTGATCGGTCCGCTCAATGGCGGTTTGCCTTGGCCGCCCGGTTTTACCCAGCTCGAGAACCAAAAGGAATGGGTCTCTAACCTGCGGAGTCTCTATCGATATCTGCCTTTCGCTCGCTCCACCTATCGTTACGCAGCAGCGATCATTGCCGCTTCGTCGCAGACGTATTCCGAGTTTGCCGCGTATCACGACAAACTGTTTTTTATTCCTGAGCCCGGAATCGCCGAGTCCCTGTGTTCCGATGTCTCGCGCAGTCTGGAGCCCGGCGCCAGACTTGAGCTGATTTTCGTTGGAGGCTTGGTTCCCCGCAAGGCGTGCGATCTTGCCTTGCGCGCTGCTGCTCCCCTTTTGCGAAGCGATTTGGCCCACTTTACCGTGGTCGGCGATGGGTCGGAGCGGAACCGCCTCGAACAGCTTATCGGGTCCCTTGGGATCAAGAAGGCTGTTTCCTTCTGTGGCTGGCTCAGCCATGTGGACACCCTGGCGCGCTTGCGTTCTGCCGACGTGTTTGTGTTTCCATCCCTACGGGACAACGGCGCAGGCGTAGTATTCGAGGCTCTCGCCACCGGCGCTGTACCCGTGGTCGCGGACTTCGGCGGTCCCGGAGATATCGTTCATTCAAAAGTGGGGTTTAAAGTGCCTCTCACAAATGAGACCGACATCGTGGCGCAGATGGAAAAAGTTCTGACGGAACTGGAACACGATCGGGACCGGATCGAGCAGTTACGGCGGCAAGGAATGGTTTATGTGCGGGAATGCCTAACCTGGGATGCGAAGGCGCAAGCCGTTACTCGAGTCCTGGAGTGGGTCGTGGGGCAGGGGCCGAAGCCAGACTTTCCGCCGCCCAAGATGTTAGCCGCCGATATCGACTCCTCCCGACAAAGGGCCCCGTCGCACGCCGGGAGCCCGGTGTCCGAGTAGGCAGTGTTCCAGGAGGCGCGGCCCTTTGCCTGCGCTTGAAGGGGTCGCTTGTTTGACAAGGAGGATTATTTGATGGCACGCCCGTGGAATCCCCGTGATTTCGACTTATTGTATGAGCGTTACATCTGTCAAGATGAGATGCAGTTCGGTGGGCGAGCTTACTATTTGCGATATCGATCCCGCTACAAGGAATGCATGCGGCGATTTGCTGCGCTGGCTCCTCCTCCTCCAGTTGATGTCTTGGATGTAGGCGGAGGGCAATTGGCCGTTATGTCCACCAAATTGTGGAACGACCACGGCTTTGCGGCGGACCTTCCCGGACCACATCTTGAGTACATGGCGCAGCAGGGAGTGGAAACAATTCATTGGAACCTCTGCAAATCCGAGCTGCCCTCGAACGCCAAATTCGACTTCATTTTCTTTTCCGAAGTCATCGAGCACCTGCCGATACCGGGTTATATCGCACTGGAACGTCTGCGGAGGATTCTCAAGCCTGGCGGCGTCATCATCTGCACCACGCCAAATCTCTACCGCCTCCGAAACGTGGTGTACATGGCGTTGGGGCGGCCCATCTTCGACTATTTTCGATACCCAGATGACGATACCGCTCTCCTTCATGTGCTGGAATATAGTCGAGATCATCTCGATTGGCAGTTTAAGAAGGCCGGATTCACACAGTACCGCGTAGAATACTCTCAGATGCATCATCTGCCCACAAATCCAGTTAATCGACCACTTGCTTTGCTTGGCTATCCGCTGCATGTCGTTCCTCGCTGGCGCGACTATTTAGTCGCAACCGCTTACGCGCCAGCCCACACCGAACAAGCGGCGGACTAAGTCGAGGTCGCACCGACAGTGGCTGGCGGTCTGTTGCGCAGATGGTCATGGCCGAAAGGGTCAGGGGCCACTGTTCTTTGGAGGCTTCCCGCTGTACTTCCGAGTCTGGCGCTCACTGCTCTGCACCTCTAAACTCTCCTTTAGGACGCAAATCGTCGCCGTCGGAGGCCAGAGGTAGATGAGACGTAATTTTTCGTATTTATTCCCCCTTATCTCGATATTGCTATTGTTCTCTACACTTTCGTACGGGCAGGCATGGTCTGGTATACTTGCGCCCAGCCGGGCGATCAACTGGTCGAACGCCGGACTTCCCGCAACCATGCCGGACGGAGAAACGACCCCAAATTCTTGGACACCGCCCACCCGAACGCAATGCGTTACCAGCGCGTGTAACACGGTATCTGGCGGTACGGTGACGTGCTCATCCATCAATGCGGCTCTGGTCTCGGCTCCGGCAGGGACGTATATTCTGATCCCCTCTGGATCATCCACTCTAAGTAATTGCCAAGTTGCGATGTTCGCGGCGAACGGCGGAGGAACAGGAACGGGCGGCTCCGGCGGTAACGGTGGCGTCACGCTGCGAGGTAGTGGCGCAGAAGCAACCAAGCTTATCCTGACAGGGACTTCTATCATCCAATGGGGGCAAGCGTGGGGAACTGGCGGCCCTGTGGCTTGGACTTCCGGTTTTTCTCAGGGCGCTACCTCAATCACTGCCACGGGAACGATCGGGAGTCTTGGGGCGGGCGCGATCGTGTTCCTTGAGCAATGCGACACGGGCTACAGTGGCACGCCATGCCCGAGTCCATCGGGAACGAACTATGACAACGGCGGACTCTACGTCTGCGGAGACAATGCGCTCTGCCAGACAAACTCGGGGCAAACTGGGGCGCAGCAGCACCAGCAGCAGACGGTGTTTGTTACTTCGGTAAGCGGCGGTGGCCCGTACACGGTCAACTTCACTCCGGGACTCTACCTCCCAAATTGGGCGCTTGGAAACAGCCCCACGCTGAATTGGACACCTTCTAACTCCCGCGGTAGTTCCGTGACGACCAACGGCATCGGGCTGGAAGACATGACGGTTGACGGCACTGGAGTCACGAGCGGAAACATTCTTTTCTTTAATTTGACTTATGCCTCGTGGATCAAGGGCGTTCGCGTCGTCGGTCTCGGAACGAACAACGCAGTGGGCATGACATACACGAAAAATTGCCTGTTCGCCAATAATTACCTGTTTGCAGATAATACTAGCAGTGCCGATGGTATCGACATGCAGGAAGGTCAGGACTCTGACGATCTGGTCATCAATAACATCCTGACTGGCGGAGTTCCGTGGGAGGGAACCGGGAGTACCGAAGGAAATGTGTTTGCGTATAACTACGCCCGTGACGCACACACGATCTACTACGAAAACATGCCTTTTCAGCACAATGCTGGAAGCGCATTCATGCTATATGAAGGGAATCAGGTAGGGAAATTTGACGAGGACGAGACGCACGGAACGCACGACCTGAACACTTGGTTTAGAAATTATATTTCAGGGTGGGATTCTCCTTATCAAACTGTTACCCCCTTCGGCACTCAATGGGATGCCTTCTCCCGTTTTGAAAACTCAATCGGAAACGCCATCGGTAATTCCAGCGCCACGGCAGCGCTTACCAACTACCAGTCTGTTCAAACGAGCTGCCCGTCCGATTTTGTGCACAAGTTTAGTTGCTCCACCCAAAATGATTCGCTTGTGCAATCGACTTCAATGCGTTGGGGCAACTGCGATACAGTGACCGATACCTGCCGGTTCCAAAGCTCGGAAGTGCCAACCAGCATCACGCCAAACAGTAATTGCACAGCCAGCGGAATTCCATACGCTTGCTGCACTGGCTCTGGGACCGGGACGTGCTCGGCTTCTGCTTGGCAGAACTCGGTTCCATCGAGCGACAATCTGCCTTGCTCGTTCTTTCTCGCCGGCTACTCTTCGACGACATGCACGCCAACATACAGCGGAGGGACAGGGCTGAGTTGGTGGAAAGTCTGTACCTCGTGGGCAACTTTCCCGACCAGTTGCTCGGGCGCGCAGATTCAGCCATTCCCCATAGCCGGGCCTGACATCACGTCCGGCCCCTACGTGAACGGCACTGCTTATGATAACCCTGCCTCTGTTGCGTTCGCGAACCTGCCTGTTGATATCACCTATCAGAACTCATACAACATTACCGGATCGAGCTATGCGAGCGGCACTGAAACTCTGACCGTGAGCGGATTGCCATCGGGCAGCATTCACATCATGGGACCGATGCAAATATCGGGAGGGAATTGCGGCACGGGAAGCGAAGAAGTTTATATAACCGCGTCTACTTCCACGACGGTCAGTTATGCGCTGGCCTCCAATCCCGGTTCGTGTACGGGCACGATGCTTTTCCCCGACGTGCGCCAGTTCGATGAGCGCGTGTACGAAAATGATCCTTCAGGGGATCCTCCTCCCCAAGCCCCCTCGGGCCTTCAGGCGGTTGTTCAGTGATGGAACCTCGGTCGGGATGGACTGGTTGATTCGGGTAGGGAGCCCCTTACAGTTTCTTCGCAATCCGCGCCTAAGCTGAAAGATATCGCCGGTCTCAGACCCTCCGCTTCAACAAGCCAAAATGGAAGTCGCCCTGCTCACAGGCTGTCAGGATAGGCCGTATGCATTTGGATTATCGATGGCGCTGGTCTCAAAGGGCATCAGCCTCGATGTCATCGGCAGTGACGAAGTGGACAGCCCCGAGCTGCATACCAACTGCAAACTGCGCTTTCTGAACCTGCGGGGAAATCAACGCCAAAATGTCAGCCTCGCCGACAAAGCGTTGAGATCCATGAAATATTACGTGCGGCTCATGCGATATGCGATGAACGCCAAGCCGAAGATATTTCACATCTTGTGGAATAACAAGTTGGAGTACTTTGATCGAACGCTTCTAATGCTGTACTATAAGGCCTGCGGGAAGAAGCTCGTCCTCACCGCGCACAACGTCAATCAAGCCCGAAGGGACTCGAAGGATTCTCTGCTCAATCGCTTGACATTGAGAATTCAGTATCAGCTCGCGGATCACATCTTTGTTCACACCCAGAAAATGAAGAGTGAGCTCCTTCAGGATTTTGGTGTTCGGGAACGGTCAGTCACAGTCATCCCGTTCGGAATTAACAATTCTCTTCCGGATACCGACATGACCCCCGCGGAGGCCAAGCGCCGACTGGGTATCGCAGACGGCGAGAAGGCCCTTCTTTTCCTCGGCAGGCTAAGGCCTTATAAGGGTCTGGAGTGCCTGTTGGAAGCCTTCCAACTCCTTGCTTCCAGCGACCCGAGTTACAAGCTCATCGTCGCAAGCGAGCCAAAGAAGGGAAGCGAAGCTTACTCGGAGGAGATCCGCCGGATCATCGATCGGAAGATCCATCCCGGGCAGGCCGTCTTGAAAATGCAGTTTATCCCGGATGAACAGATGGAGGTCTACCTCAAGGCGGCTGATGTCTTAGTGCTCCCTTATAAGGAGATCTTCCAGAGTGGCGTCCTCTTCTTAGGATATAGTTTTGGATTGCCGGTAATCGCGACCGATGTAGGATCCTTCAGGGAGGAAATCGATGAAGGCGTGACTGGGTTCTTATGCAAGCCCGGCGATCCAGTCGACCTGGCCAAGACCCTCAAGACTTACTTCCAGAGTAACATCTATAAAGAGTTGCCACAGCGGCGGGTGCAGATACGGGACTACGGCTACTCCCATCATTCGTGGGATACGGTCGGGGAGTTGACCCGGCATGCGTATACAGAATTATAAGAAGGCCAAGTTGTGGGTCACTGGTTATGAATTCTCGGGACTTCGGATTCTCGTTCTTTCGTCGCTGCAAGCGAGATGTTTTCTGTGCGATTGCCCTTGACATTTGATTCAGAACCCACTCGTCCAATGCAATATCAAATTCCAAAGCGGATCATCCAGATCGGGAAGAGTGCCACCCTTCCGCTACGTAATCAGGCCTTGATGAAAGGCGTAAGGCTCCTGAACCCTGAATATGAATACTTGTTCTTCGACAATGAGCAACAAAGGGAATTTGTCGTGCGTGAATTCCCTCGCCACCTCTCGGTCTTTGACTCTTTCCCCTTCATCATTCAAAGGTGCGATTTTTTTCGATATCTCGCAATTTATCGTTATGGCGGATTTTATTTCGACGCTGACGTGTTGCTGGCTTCCAGCCTTTCGGACCTCTTGAGGTGTGGCTGTGTTTTCCCATTCGAAGCAATCACTGTCAGTCGTTTCTTGCGCAACAATCTAGGGATGGACTGGCAAATTGGGAACTACGCTTTTGGCGCTGCCCCCGGACATGCCTTTCTCGAGGCGATAATCGAAAACTGCGTCAGAGGGTACCGAGACCCCAATTGGGTCAAAACCATGATGCGCGGGTCACCCCCGCTCCTTGAGGATGAGTTCCTTATCATCAATTCAACCGGCCCAGGATTGGTCTCCCGAACTTTAGCGGAGAACCCAGCGCTGGCCAAGACTGTTACGGTTCTATTCCCCGAAAACGTGTGTGACGTCCGCACCTGGAATCGCTTCGGCGAATGGGGCATCCATCTGATGGAAAGTTCCTGGCGACCTAACAAGAGTTTTATTCGCCGCAAATTCTCGGGCTACTGCTGGCGTTGGATACAGCATAGCAACATTAAGCAGGCTATCCGAATTGGCAAGTCGAGGTACCACCCGTCCACTAGGCGTGTCCTCGAAACGGGCCTGGATGAAACCCGAATACGGTCAGAGAGCGTAAATCCCATTCCTCTGGTGTCGATTCTAATACCTGCCTACAACGCGGAAAAATGGATTGCGGATACGATTCGCTCCGCGTTGGCACAGACGTGGCAGCGCAAGGAGATCATCATCGTTGACGATGGTTCTACGGATCACACACTAGCGATCGCTCAACAGTTTGAATCAGACTCTGTAAAGGTTGCAAGCCAGGAAAACCTGGGGGCGGCCAAGGCCAGAAACAAGGCTTTTTCTTTGAGCCAGGGGGACTATATCCAGTGGTTGGACGCAGATGACCTTTTGGCCCCCGACAAAATTGAAAAACAGATGGAGGCATCGAATGGTGGTTCAAAGAGACGTACCCTTTTTTCCTCGGGATGGGGACTGTTCATGTACCGATACTGTCGAGCGAAATTTGTACCGACCTCACTGTGGTGCGATCTGCCTAAAACCGAATGGCTGCTGAGAAAAATGGGACAAAACCTCCACATGCCGACCGCTACCTGGCTTGTCAGCCGTGAGTTGGCCGAAGCCGCGGGCAACTGGAATACCGCCCTGTGTACAGACGACGATGGCGAGTACTTCTGCCGTGTTCTTCTCGCGAGCGATGGCGTACGCTTCGTACCGGAAGCGAAAATCTACTATCGTTTCTCAGGGTCCAACAGCGTGAGCTATATTGGCGGATCGGATCGTAAGCGCGACGCTCAGTGGCTCTCTATGAAGCTGCACATGGCCTATTTGCGCTCGTTGGAGGACAGCGACCGGACCCGAGCCGCTTGTGTGACCTACATACAAAATTGGCTGATCCATTTCTACCCTGACCGACGGGACATCATTAAGCAGGCGGAGCAGATGGCGGAGGCCCTGGGAGGGCAGCTGCGACCACCACTCTTGGCCTGGAAGTACTCTTGGATTAGGGCGATATTCGGCTGGCGTCTGGCCAAGCGGTCTCAGTTGTTTCTACGAAATCTGAAGTGGTCGAGCGTGAGGTTGTGGGATAAAGCGCTTTTCCGCATTGCGGGCCGAAGACATCTCATCTCGAGTTAGAGTCAGGACACCCGAGTTCCGGGTGTCTGTTTAGCTGGATAGGTGAGGCGCACACCGATATTAGATTCTCACGAGGAGATTAATGAAGAGGAAGGCGTTTGTAACTGGTGCCGAGGGATTCATCGGCTCTCATATGGTCAGGTTTTTGGCAGCTGAAGGTTGGAACGTTATTGGCGGACACCGATTGCACGCCAATTCGGTTCCCCAACTGAAAAACGTGAAGTTTGTGCAGTGCGATCTGACAAATGGTCAGCGTGTCGAAGACCTTTTCCAGGAGTATACGCCCACATACGTCTTCCATTTGGGCGCTCAGAGCCTCCCGACGGTCTCTTGGGCCGACCCGGTAGGCACTTTCGAATCGAATATCATGGGGTCCCTCCACGTATTTGAAGCGGTACGTCACATGAGGCGCCGTCCCGTTGTAGTCTCGGCTTGTTCAAGTGCGGAATACGGGAACGTGCCTGTATTCGCAATACCCGTGACCGAAGAGCAGCCTCTTCAACCTCTGCATCCATACGGCATCAGCAAAGTTTGCCTGGACCTGCTGGCGCGCGAGTATTTCCTGGATTACCAGGTTCCAGCAGTCAATATTCGCCTTTTCAATACGACAGGTCCGGGCAAGACCAATGATGCACCATCGGATTTCGTGCGGCAGCTGGTCCGCATCAAAAAGGGCCTGCAGAAGCCCGTAATCAAAGTCGGCAACCTGAAGCCGCGCCGCGCTTTCCTCGACGTGAAGGACACTGTGCGCGGCTTTTATCTGGCTGCCATGAAAGGCCGCCGCGGCGAGGCCTATAACCTTTGCGCGGCTAAGACCTACGAAGTAAATGAAGTGCTGAGACTCGCGATAGAGCTATCCGGATTGAAAGTGGAGGTTCGGCCGGTTGCGAACCTGATGCGTCCCTCGGACGAGAAGATCATTTTCGGCAGCACAAAGAAAATCCGCAAACACACCGGTTGGAAGCCGATCCTGTCGCTGAAACAGACGCTAGCGTCAATGTTGGAATATTGGGATCGCATGACGTAGCATCAGATGTTGCTGCGCCGTCCAACGTTGACAGTTCTGATCCACAGGAAATCTAAATGCACGATGTCAAGGCCATTATTCTCGTTGGCGGTATGGGGACGCGTTTGCGCTCGGTGGTATCTTCTAAGCCCAAAGTCCTGGCATCGATCGGAGAGAAATCGTTCCTGGAGTTATTGGTCCACCAGCTCCGCTCGCAGGGAATTCGCCATTTGGTGATGTGTACGGGATATCTTGCGGATCAAATCGAGAGCAGATTCGGCGATGGCCGGATCTGGGATGTCTCAATCGAGTATTCGAGGGAGGAAAAGCCGCTCGGTACCGCGGGTGCAGTGACGCTAGCGCAGCAGCATCTGCGGGATATCCCCGAATTTCTCGTGTTGAACGGAGATTCGTTCCTCGAGGTCGATTTCCAGAGGTTGATGGCATTTCATCGAGACCACGATGGTGCAATCGCTACCATGGCTGTCCTTCAAGTTGAGAACGCAAGTCGATACGGAACGGTACACGTGGATGCAAGTGGCAGGGTCACAGGCTTCTCGGAGAAAACCGGTAGCGAAGCGCCCGGACTCGTGAATGGTGGAATCTACATTTTTAACCACTCTGTCTTGCAACACATTCCGGACGGGCCGGCCAGCCTAGAAAGAGATGTATTCCCGCGGTTGCTCGATCACGGACTTTATGCCCAGGAGCAACACGGGTTGTTCATCGATATCGGCACTCCGGCGGACTATGCACGCGCTCAGGAGATCCTGCGGCTTTCTTGATGGGGCCTTGGCTCGTCCCGAACTGCAGCTCACGTGGAGGAAGTGAATGACAAGCACAGGTGATTTCCAACGTCGAGTAAGCCGCTCTATCCAGGCGTCGATAGCTGTGAAAGAGCTTCTCCTCCAAAGCTCGGAAGCGGTGTCGGTTGTGGCTAAGGTTGGCGAACTCTTGGTTCACGCGTTCCAAAAAGGTAACAAGGTGCTTTTGTTCGGCAATGGAGGAAGCGCGGGGGACGCACAGCACATTGCAGCAGAATTCGTCGGTCGGTTTGCGTTTGATCGTCCGGCCCTGCCAGCCTTGGCGCTCAATGTCAACACATCTTGTATCACTGCTATCGGGAATGACTACGGCTTCGACTCGGTATTCTCACGACAGATCGAAAGCCTTGGCTCGCAGTGGTGACGTGGCAATCGGCATCTCGACCAGCGGCCAATCGCCGAACGTAATTCGCGCGGTGTCTACCGCGAAGAAAATGGGGCTACACACATTGGATTGACTGGATCTTCGGGGAAAGGGTTGAAGCATGCAGAGGAACACTGCATCTGTGTCCCCTCGACTGACACTCCGCACATACAGGAGTGTCACATTCTCATTGGGCACGTCATTTCAGAGTTGGTAGAGTAGACAATATTTCATGAAGAAGGCTGCGTTTCTCGATCGCGACGGAGTGATCAACCACAAAGCTCCTGATGGCCAATACGTGACGCGGTGGGAGGAGATGGAATTTCTTCCTGAGGTAGGTGAAGCCATTCGCTGCCTAAACCACGCTGGGTTTATGGTAATCGTAGTGAGTAACCAGCGTTGTGTCGCCAAGGGGCTCATCACTACTGATGAATTGGACTCCCTACACGCACATATGCGCCGTGAGTTTCAAGCTGCTGGCGCGCGAATTGATGCGATTTATTATTGCCCGCATGATAACCAGCCGCCGTGCGGTTGCCGTAAGCCCCAGCCAGGGATGCTGTTGGATGCTGCTCGGGCACACGATATCGACCTCGCCGCGTCCTGGATGATCGGCGATTCCGATCATGACGTCGAGGCTGGCAGAAATGCCGGATGCAACACAGCTCGCCTCATAGTGGACGAGCAATCTATAGATGGCGATGCTGATGTGGTTGCTCCCTCCCTACTCGCCGCGGTTCACCGTATCTTGCTCTTTCAGTAGTTTTGTGTGACAGGAAGGTTGAGAGAAATGGTCATCACTAGCACTCCGCTTCGCATCTCATTCTTCGGCGGCGGTACTGACTACCCCGTGTGGTACCGCGAATACGGTGGCGCCGTGCTGGCTACCACGATTGACAAATCCTGTTACATAACTTGCCGGTGGCTGCCGCCGTTCTTTGAGTATCACAGTCGTATTTCGTATTCCAGGGTCGAGAATGTCAGCGCAAACGCCGCAATCGAGCATCCCTCGGTCCGCGGCTGCTTGCAATTTGTGGGAATCAACGAAGGTATAGAAGTTCATCACGTTGCCGACCTGCCTGCCCGCACGGGGTTAGGCACGAGTTCAGCGTTTACCGTCGGACTTCTCCACGGCCTTTATGCACTCCGGAATCAGATGCGCGACAAACATTCGCTCGCGATGGAAGCGATAACGGTCGAGCAGGAGATCCTGAAGGAAGCAGTCGGAGCACAAGACCAGGTTAGCGCCGCATATGGTGGGCTCAACCGCATTGATTTCAACACCGATGGGTCAGTGGACGTGAGCCGGATACTGGCGTCAGCAGACCGGTTAGCGGAACTGGAAGGGAACTTAGCGCTTTATTTTACTGGGTTCTCGCGGATCGCTTCTGAAATCGCCCAGGAACAGCTGCGACAGACGCCTAACAAAAAGCGGGAATTAGATGCTATGCGCGGACTGGTCGACGAGGCTGAGGGGATCGTCACGAATTCGAGTCGTCCAATCGACGATTTTGGCCGTTTGTTACATGAAAGTTGGAGCATAAAAAGAACTCTGACGCAGAGAATCACGAACCCTGCTATCGACGAAATCTACGAAGCTGGTCTCAGTGCGGGCGCTTTGGGTGGGAAACTGCTGGGCGCCGGCGGTGGTGGTTTCATGGTATTTTTTGTGCCGCCGGAACGGCGCCAGGCGTTGAGAGAGCGGCTAAAGAAGTTGCTTTGTATTCCATTCAAGTTTTCCACCAGGGGCAGTCACGTGGTCTTATACGAGCCAGAGAAGTTGTATGACCAGTCGCTGGCTGCCGAACGAAATGTGGTCTATGGCCACGATGGCGAGAATAAGCGCGAGGCCGAGGTCTCGACGTAGAAACACTTTCATTGCCCTAAGAGACGTGGGACACCTTCTGCCGGCATATATCTACTCAGCCGTTTGCCTGCCAATCTTCACACGAATCATCGGGAGAAGGAACAATAATGAGAAGCTCGAGCGCCGCTTCAAAGGCGGCGATCTACAAATCGATTGGGCTACTCTACCACTGGTTGGAAGAGAACGATTACCGCGGCTACGATACTTTTGACGGCCTCAGCGCCCGATTTGTACGTCCTCTTACCTTCGAGAAGAAGCTGCTGCGTACTGTGCTGCTGCAAGGGGTGCGGCGATTTCCTCTGAATTTGCGCCCCGTCCTCGGAATTCGCAAGGAGCGCTCCAGCAAAGGTATGGGCTTTTTGGCGCGAGGCTTCATGCGCCTCCACAAAACTATTGGCAACCAAATGTGGGCAGACAAGGCTGAGTTTGCTCTGCAGTGGCTGATTGAAAACCGGTTGCCAGGCTACAGCGGAGCATGCTGGGGCAATCATTTCGATTATCAATCGCGAGGTTTTTATTTGCCCAAGGGAGTGCCCACTGTAGTGTGGACATCATTGATCGGGCATGCTTTTCTGGATGCGTACGATCATTTTGGGGAAACTCGCTACCTGCAAGTCGCCGCTAGTGCATGCGAGCACATTGTTCGCGACCTGCAGGCCTTTCCCGACGGAAAGGGAGTGTGCATCACTTACGTTCCCGGTATGAATAGCAAGGTTCACAATGCTAATACCCTCGGGGCAAGTCTGCTCTCCCGGACTTATTCACACACTCGAAACGAGTCCTACCGGGAATTGGCGCAGAAGGCGATGGAGTATACTGCACAACATCAAAGATCCGATTCATCTTGGTTCTATGGCGAGCAGGCGAATTTGCATTGGGTTGACAACTTTCACACGGCATATGTTCTTGACTGTTTCAAGTACTACGCCGATAGCACTGGCGATGACTGCTTCGACCGGAACATGATGAGTGGCTATGAGTACTGGAAGAGGACTTTTTTTCTTCCGGATGGAACACCGAGATACTACGACCACAAAACGCTGCCCCTTGACATCCAGTGCTGCTCCCAGGCGATCGACACGCTCGTTTTCTTCTCTGACCGCGATTCTGAGAGCCTGTCACTGGCACTGATAGTCGCGCAGTGGACGATTAAGAATATGCAGGATCGGAGCGGTTACTTCTACTACCGCCGTTATTCTCCGTGGCTGGTGAACAAAACGCCTACCCTGCACTGGGGGCAAGCGACCATGCTTTGTGCGCTGGGTGGACTCTACCAACAGTTGTCCAAGGACGCGAGGTTTGCGTGAAAGGGAAAGCTGTCGTCATCGTAGAGAATCTGCCTGTACCCTTTGATACTCGCGTCTGGAAGGACGCGGTTTCGCTCCGCAGGGCCGGTTACCGAATCACGGTGCTGTGTCCTAAGGGCAAGGACTTTGAACAAGGCCACGAAGTGCCGGAGGGAGCTCATATCTACCGGCATTTGATGCCCCAAGAAGGCAACACGCCGCTCGGGTATGTTTGGGAATACTGGTGCGCTTTATTTCGGGGGTTCTTATATTCCCGGTGGATGTACTTAAGCCGTGGATTTCACGTCACTCAGGGCTGTAATCCGCCCGATGATATAAACCCGGACCTGACTACGTTACGACAGACTCGAAGGAGAAGATCTACAAGGCACTGCTTTCCCATTTAGCAGAGTTGTGGGGAGTAACCCGAGAGTCTGCCATTAGCGGTAAAGGTCGTGCAATGGACGATCCCCAAATGCAAGACCACTCTGGGGATTTTCCCTACCGTCGATATTTGCCGTGGCTGATCAACAAAATCCGCATGCTCCACTGGGGCAGGCGAGGATGTTCTGTGCTTTTGCTGGACTCTACCGGGGTTTATAGAAAAGATTGAGCCAAATGAAGAAGAAAATTCTCATCGTAGTTGAAAACTCACCTGTTCCTTTCGATCCACGCGTTCTGAAGGAAGCACTCTCCCTTCATAAGGCCGGATACGAAGTCACCGTGTTGTGTCCCATGGCAAAGGGAGCCGAACTGGGACACGAGATGATCGGTGGTGTTCGCGTCTACCGGCACCCCATGCCCGAGGAGGGAAATAGTGCTCTCGGGTACCTGTGGGAATACATCTGCGCGCTTTTTTGGGAGTTCTGGTACGTGTGGTGGATCTATCTGCGACACGGATTTCATATCATTCAGGGCTGTAATCCTCCTGACGATATTTTCTTAATAGCCCTGCCATTTAAATTGTTAGGCGTCAAGTATATCTTTGATCACCACGATGCGATTCCGGAATTGTACGAATCGAAGTATGGCAAGCGAGGTCTTCTTTATAAGACGCAGGTGGTGTTAGAAAAGTTGACTTACCGCTTTAGTGATGTGGTAATAGCTACTAACGCGAGTTATAGCGAGCTTGCAATAACCAGAGGGCGCATCGCTTCCGAAAATGTGTTTATTGTTCGCAACGGACCCGACCTCGAAACCTTCAAAGCTGTTCCTCCGAACCCCGTGCTGAAGTGTGGAAGAACGTACCTCGTGGGTTACGTAGGTACCATGGGCGATCAGGATGGTTTGGATATCCTCGTAGAGGTGGCGCTGCATCTCAAGAAGCTGGGGCGGCTTGATATCCACTTTACCTGCGTGGGGGGAGGCCCTGCGCTAGCCAGTCTGCGCCAGATGGTAAGGGACAAGGATCTTGGGGACACGGTAAAGTTTACGGGCAGGATTCCGGATCGGCAGTTATTGGAGATTCTCTCCACCGCGGATGTTTGTGTGAACCCGGACAAGCCCTGCGAGATGAACGATATTTCTACGATGATCAAGATCATGGAATACATGGCTCTAGGCAAGCCGATCGTTCAATTCGATCTGCGTGAAGGCAGATTCAGCGCCCAAGACGCAGCGGTATACGCAGACACTAAGAATCAAGTAGCCGATTTTGCGGCGAAGATCGTTTGGTTGCTCGACAATCCTGATGAGAGAGAAAAGATGGGTGAGTTCGGACGCAGGCGGGTTGAGAAGGAGCTTGCCTGGGAGTATTCCGTCCCGAATCTACTCGCAGCTTATGAGAGAGCTCTCGGCAAAAGAGGTTGGCCGGAGCGTCAGTCAGTACGCCACGGTTGACGCGAACCGAATGAGAGCGATCCGAACGCAACCCAAAGGCTCTCATCCACAAGACGCAAGAGGAATCTACTGGAACTCTACACAACGGATCCTCTTTTGGATAGGGGCTGGAATGACCTGGTTGCCCGCCATCTAAAGGCATCGGCATTCCACCATTGGGGCTGGTTAGAAGCCTTGGTTTGGACCTACATGAGGTATAGATACAATGAAAATCACCGTTATTTTGTGTTCATATAACCGGTGTCAGCTCCTGGCTGAGGCTTTGGAGAGCGTCGCAGCATCCACGCTACCCGAATCGGTCGAATGGGAGGTTCTGGTCGTGGACAACAATTCAACCGACCGGACTCGAGAAGTCGTCGAGGACTTCCGCCACCGCTATCCCGGCCGTTTCCGTTACGTGTTCGAGCCTCGTCCTGGAAAGTCCTTTGCACTAAATACCGGGGTACGAGAAGCACATGGTGATGTGCTGGCTTTCACCGACGATGACGTCACCGTCGAGGCCACGTGGATGCAGAATTTGACGGCGTGCCTTAGCGACGGCGAATGGGCCGGCGCAGGAGGACGGACACTGTTAGCACACCCTTTCTCGCCACCTCGCTGGTTGACGCTTACAGGACCAGATAATCTCGGCTATGTGCTCGCCCCGTTGTTCGACCATGGTTTGCAGCCATTCGAGCTTCGCGAGGCCCCTTACGGCGCCAACATGGCCTTTCGAAAAGCTATGCTTGAAAAGTATGGTGGGTTTCGCGCCGATCTGGGTCCGAAACCTGGCAGCGAAATCCGCAACGAGGACACCGAGTTCGGTCGTCGCTTGATAGCCGCGGGAGAGCGGCTGCGCTATGAACCGGCTGCTATTGTCTATCACCCGGTTGTCGAAAATCGCGTTCGGAAGGATTACTTTCTGTCCTGGTGCTTCGACCACGGGCGAGCTGTTGTACGGGAGTGGCCGTCTGGAACTTACGTCTTCGGAATCCCGCGACGCGCGCTCACCTTCTTCAAATTTGTTGGGACTTTTCTCCCAGTGAGAATCATACAATGGGCCGTAACCCTGAATCCACGACGAAGATTCCGTCGTAAGTGCTGGGTGTGGGCGACAGTCGGCCAAATTGTTGAAATCCGCCGCCAGTGGTACAGCACTAGGTTGGAAACTATTGATCGCGAGGAGTCCCCAAAAAGTGGGAATCAACGTCATTCTATGCACATATAACCGCTGCCGGAGCTTGGCAAAGACACTCGAAAGCCTTGCCGCCTCCACGGTTCCGGACCCGGTCGAATGGGAAGTCCTGGTGGTTGACAACAATTCAACCGACCGGACTCGAGAAGTCGTCGAGGACTTCTGCCGCCGGTGTCCCGGCCGGTTCCGTTACATATTCGAGCCGCATCCCGGCAAGTCATTTGCCCTCAACACGGGGATTCGAGAAGCTAAGGGTGAGGTGCTGGCTTTCACTGACGACGATGTAACCGTCGAGCCAACGTGGCTGCAGAATCTGACCGCACGTCTTAACAGTAGGAGGTGGGCAGGCGTAGGAGGCCGGACGCTCTTGCCACAACTTTTTTCCCCTCCGCGTTGGCTTAGTCTCAAGGATCTCGGCATGCTCGGCGCATTGTTCGACCGTGGTCCGCAGCCATCCGACCTCCGCGAGGCCCCTTACGGCGCCAACATGGCGTTTCGGAAAGAGATGTTTGAAAAGTACGGACTTTTTCGTACTGACCTGGGCCCCCGTCCAGGTAGCCAGATCGGGAATGAGGACACTGAATTTGGCCGTCGGCTGCTGGCTGGGGGCGAGCGGCTGCACTACGAGCCGTCGGCCATTGTCTACCACCCGGTCCACGAGGATCGGGTTCAAAAGTCCTACTTCCTCAGCCGGTTCTTCGACACGGGCCGGGCAATACTCCGGGAATCGACGCCTGGTCCTGACATCTCAGGAATCCCGCGGCGCTGCCTCACCTTTTTCAGACTGATCAGCACACAGCTTCCCGTCGCAATCTTACATTGGGTACTGACTCCGAGTCGGAAGCACAGGTTCCATCAGAAGTGTGAGACCTGGAAGATAGTCGGCCAAATCGTCGAGAGCTACCGGCAGTGGCGCAGCCGCCGGGCGGACGCGGGCCATGTGGCGAGCAAAGAAGTTGAATATCGCAGGCGGCCTGTGCACATGTGATCCTGCCAAGGCCTGCTATGGCACCTTAAAGCGATCCCGAGCTCTCGTGAGAGGTCAGCTGCCTTTGGCCCGCGTCGCCATCGCGCACAGGCGCGACCGTCGAAATAGACCACTATGTCCTACCGAATTCCGAAACGGATAATTCAAACCGGAAAGCAACCCGAGCAGCCGCTCCCGATTCGAGCCTTCATGTCGAGTGCAAGGCTGCTGAACCCCGATTACGAATACCTGTTCTTCGACGATGGACGGGTGGAGGAATTCATCGCCCAAGAGTTCCCGCAGTATCGTGCCGTATTTGAGTCATTCGAGGTTCCGATTCAGCGCTATGATTTCTTTCGATATCTCGCTATTTACCACTATGGCGGGTTCTATCTTGACCTTGATATGTTGTTGGGCTCTGGCCTGTCGACCCTTTTGGAGAAGGGCTGCGTCTTTCCTTTTGAGAGGCTCACTTTCAGCCATCGCCTGCGCACCGAGCTTGGCATGGACTGGGAAATAGGGAACTACGCTTTTGGGGCCGCTGCAGGCCACCCGTTTCTTGAAGCGATAATCAACAATTGCGTCAGGGGCCAGAGGGATCCGCTGTGGGTCAAGTCGATGATGCGCGGAACGCCCCCTCTCGACAAGGATTTATATTCCGTCCTTTACTCGACCGGCCCCGGCCTCTGTTCTCGTACCCTAGCTGAAAACCCAGAGTTGGCGAAGGCAGTCACCGTGCTCTTTCCGGATGATGTTTGCAACGTCCGAAACTGGTACCACTTTGGGGAATATGGCGTTCACCTGATGAACGGTTCGTGGCGGCCCGAGAGGGGCTTCGTAACCAGGCGTCTCGGGTATTACCATTGGCGTTGGATGGAACGAAGGCTCTTGAAGAAGAGCCGCGTGTTGGGCAGGTCTAGGCGACACCCCACAGATTATGAATATGCGTACGGCCAAACACACGGTTGACGGCATTGCGACGGGGATAAGTGGTTCATACGTGACGTGTGGCCTACAATCAAGCGCGAAGTCCCGCATGCGCAACTTCGCTTGATCGGCCGTGGAAGCGAGGGCTACCTGACAAAACTAGGACTTGACATCATAGGCCTGGGTTGGATGGATCGATCGGCGTTTTTGGATATGACGTAGAGAATGGAGACGAGTTTCCGTTGGCAGATCGCGCGGACGACTTTGCTTCGGCCTGCATCCTGTTGCTGAGGAACCCCTGCCTGGGAGAAGCCCTTTCGGATAGAGCCTACAAGCGCTTTCTGGAGCGATGGACGTGGGATTCATTCGAGAATACCGCTGGGACAGTGGTTCAGGAATGCCTCGCAAGGAGTAAGCGTACGAACATGACTGAAGCGCCTTACGTAGGCCGCGAGCATTTGGGGCTGCGTGCAAGAGGGAACGCTGACGAGTAACCGGAGCCGCGGCATATCAAGCATCCATCTGGAGCGCAAAGCGAGCAACTGGAGGATGGATACTGGGCGGTGAAATTCGCGTCTGCGATTTTGAGCGCAAACTCGAAATCTGCCTGAAAGCAGGGCTAATCGTAGAGTGCCACCGTCGCCCAACGCGAAAGCGGAAGTGAGAGACGGCGACGCAAAAATGGTGCCAGGCGCATTCGGAGTTTGCTTGATCAGACGTTGCACATTGTCACGGGGGTACTTGTGGTTTTGCATTTCAAGCACGTCGTCAGTTGGGGATCCTGGCGGATTGCGCCCCGGCCCTCTCCCAGGGCTGCTGCAAGGAGCGGCATGGCAGCGGAGAACGCACGGGATCGGATGAAAATTTACGTTGTGGATCCACTCGCCGACGCACGATGGGATGAACTGGTAGCTCAGCACCCTAAGGCGTCGGTATTTCACAAACGAGGTTGGCTCGAAGCGCTGCAACTTAGTTATGGCTACGATCCGTTCGTGCTGACTAGTGCCGCTCCGGGCGAGGCGATGAAGGACGGGCTGGTCTTTTGCCGGGTCTCCAGTTGGGCGACGGGCACGCGCGGGGTGTCGCTACCATTTGCCGACCATTGTGACCCCTTGGTAAACAGTACTGACGAAGTCTTGAGATTCTGGGAGTGGTTGCAAGCGGAGCAGAGCCGCCAAGGGTGGAAGTTTGTGGAGTTCCGCCCTTTATCGCCGTTTCAGCAGGTGAATTACGGGACACAGCCAAGCTCTTCTTATTGTTTCCATGAACTCGATATCCAGCCGAGGTTAGAGGACATCTTTAACCGGATGCACCGCAATTGCATCCAACGCAAGATTCGCCGTGCTGATAGGGAAGGGCTCTCCTACGAAGTGGGCCGTTCTTCTGAATTGTTGGACGCCTTCTACGAGTTGGTATTGATCACTCGGAGACGGCTCGGAATATTACCTCAGCCGCGAAGCTGGTTTCGGAACTTGTTGAAATGCCTCGGCGACGATCTGGAGATTCGGCTGGCTAGAAAGGATGGTACACCGATCGCGTCTATTTTGACTTTAAGGCACCGCCGGTCCGTGATCTACAAGTACGGGTGTTCGAATGAGAGATTTCATAAGCTGGGCGGCATGCCGTTTCTATTTTGGAGACTGATTGAGGAGAGCAAAGCATGGGGAGCTGAAACCATTGACTTTGGCCGCACTGACTTCCGCCACGATGGGCTGATTACCTTCAAGGATAGATTTGGTGCTCGAAAGCGCACATTAACTTACTACCGGTATCCGGGCTGCCAGAACCAGTCGGCCCAGAAATGGGTGTCAGAAACCGCGAGGCGAATGGTTTCGATCTTGCCGGACTCGATTTGTGGCCCCGCCGGGCGACTTCTGTACCGGCACATGGGCTGAAGACGACGCCAACGAGAGCCTTGTACCGCATGGATCATAAGCGTCTTGGCGCCGCCTACAAGAGAATGGCAGGGAAAATTTGTCTATGTGTGTTGGGAATTACACTGACAGCCGGGTTGTGGCCGTTTCATGTTCCGGCCAACCGGGTGGAGTGGGTAGGAGGCGGAAACGGGCTTGAGTTTGGGCGCCATGGAAGCGCGGTTAGTTCGGGGGCTATTCGAGCCGACGAACCACCCGATGCTTCAACGACACTAGAGATTTGGTTTCAGCCTGCCTGCACTAAAGGAAACGGCACGATTCTTACTTTTGACGGATCGGCACATCCAGGAGCATCGTTCTCGCTACATCAAACGGAAGACGCGCTGAGTATTCGTCGGAATAACGTAGATCCCCAGGACATTGCCCGGACGGCGGTCTTCTCTGTGAGCGGGATTTTACACGAGAAAAAGCCGGTTTTCGTGACGATTGGCTTGGATAGCCGGGAAACTTCAGTTTATGTCAATGGAGTTCTGGCCCACTCTTTCTCGAACTCACGGGCGTGGAACGACTTGACAGGACGGATCGTGCTTGCCAACTCTCCGACGATCAACGACAGCTGGACGGGAGAGATCTTCAGTTTAGCGATTTACCGGCAACGGCTGACCCCTTCGGAAGTTGCGGCAAACTACGCGAGTTGGATGACAGGGCAGAAACCGACACAGGTGGCGGAGAGATCTGCAATCGCGCTGTATCTGTTCGATGAACGCAGCGGGACTGATGTGCACAATAAATTTGATCCAGCGACGGATTTGATCATTCCGGCGCATTATTTTGTTTTGCACCCTGGATTTATGACCGCGCCATGGCAGGAATATCGCGCGACGTGGAGCTACTGGCTGGATGTCGGCGTAAATGTTGCGGGATTTATCCCTTTCGGTTTTTGTGTTTTTGCTTATTTTTCGTTGGCGCGGATCATTAAGCATCCCGGAGCAGCAACGATTCTTCTTGGATTCTTTACCAGTCTTACGATCGAGCTGCTGCAAGCATTTTTACCGACGCGCAGCTCTGGGATGACAGACCTGATTACGAACTCGCTCGGAACGGCAATCGGAGTGATGATTTGGCGGCACCCCATCGCGCAGGCGCTGTTGGAGAGCGCGTCAGCCGAGGTTGGCGAAACAAAGTCTGCCGCAGCGAGTCTCGAGTCGAGCATTGTCATGTCGGAGCTGACGACTTCCAACAGAGTGTGAGCGAAGATATTCTTACGAACGGTGATTGCATGTTGGTTTTGTATATTGGGATATGCTTTTTCAAGAGACCAAGTTAAGCGGAGTCTTCGAAATTCAGATTGAGCCGAACACGGATGAACGTGGTTTCTTCGCGCGCACCTGGTGTCAGAAAGAATTCGGCGATCACGGACTAAACGCCAACCTGGTACAGTGCAGTATTTCACTCAACAAACGTCGTAGCACACTGCGCGGGGTTCATTATCAGGCCGCACCGTTTGCGGAGACGAAAGTAGTGCGCTGTACTTCCGGAGCGATCTACGATGTTGTCCTTGATCTGCGCGAGGAATCGCTAACTTACAAGCAGTGGTTCGCTACAGTGTTAAGCGCCGAGAACCGCTGTTCGCTTTATATTCCCGAGGGATGCGCACACGGGTTTCTGACTATGACGGAGGAGAGCGAGGTCCTCTACCAGATGTCGGAGTTCTATCATCCGGAAGCGGCCCGTGGGGTACGATGGAATGATCCAACATTTCAAATTGCCTGGCCCGCGACGGTCGAGGTAATCTCGGAACGCGACCGAAACTACCCGGACTTTGAGCCTAAGTGACCAAGCTACTGCAACAGATCGACCAACAATCGCTAACGGACACCGGTGCGGAACTTCACGAATTCGCTACGAAGCTTTATCCAATTTGTCGAAGCATTACCGGCGACGGGATCCGCCGCACGCTGCGGATGATTGGAGAAAAAATTCCGCTCCAAGTTTCAGAGGTGTCGAGTGGAACCCAGGTATTCGATTGGACGGTCCCGAAAGAATGGAATGTTCGTGATGCTTATATAAAAGATGCGGCAGGATGGCGGGTGGTGGACTTCCAGCAGAACAGCCTGCATGTGTTGAACTACAGCACGCGGATCCATAGGAAATTGTCGCTCGGCGAGTTGAAGGAACACCTTTTTACGCTGCCGCAACATCCAGATTGGATTCCGTACCGGACGTCCTACTACAAACCGGAGTGGGGATTCTGCCTCGAGCACAGGAAAATGCTGGCATTTAACGAGGGCGAATATGAGGTATGCATCGATACGACGCTCGAAGATGGACACCTAACCTACGGAGAGTGCTACCTGCCAGGCTCATTGAGCGACGAAGTGCTGATCTCGGTGCATGCGTGCCATCCATCGCTGGCGAATGACAACCTTTCGGGCCTGACGGTTGCGACTTCTTTGGCCCAACGGTTAGCAGGAATGGATCTTCGATATTCATATCGTTTTCTATTTATTCCCGGAACGATCGGCGCAATCACGTGGCTGGCGCGCAATAAAGAAGTGGCAGCGCGGGTACGGCATGGGCTGGTGTTGACCTGCATCGGAGATGTGGGTGGCTTTCACTATAAGAAGAGCCGACGAGGCAACGCTGAGATGGATCGGGCTGCGGCACAGGTTCTTCGGCACTGCGGCGAGCCGTCAGAGATTCTGGAGTTTTCTCCTTACGGATACGACGAGCGACAGTATTGCTCTCCTGGGTTCAATCTTCCCGTCGGCTGCTTGATGCGCAGTGTCTGGGGGACATTTCCCGAGTACCATACGTCCGCCGACAATCTCGATTTCATCCATCCATGGCAACTGGCTCGATCGCTTCGAGTGTGCGCTTCGATTTTTGACGTGGTAGAAAACAACCGGTCTTACCTGAACCAGAACCCATGCTGCGAACCCCAACTGGGCAAGAGAAATCTGTATCGCAGTACTGGTGGGGACTCGATTGGAGTAGAAATCCATGCGCGGCTGTGGGTGCTGAATCTCTCAGACGGGGAGCACTCCCTGTTGGACATCGCCGAGCGCTCCGGGTTGCCATTTGCGGCCATCTGTGGCGCGGCGGAGCTCCTCTTGGAGAACCGCTTGTTGGTGGAGATCGCCGGCCGCACGTAGGCGGTCAACCGATCAAACCAAGGTAACCACTCCAGGGTTACCGATCCTACGGATAAGTCATTGTGGCAGTCGCATTCCAGCTCTTATCATTCCTTCGAGGGTTTTAGTGCTGCGGGCGAGATGGCGCTTTTTCAAGATAGGAGTTGCATGAAAGTATTGCTTACTGGTCATAAGGGTTATATTGGGGCCGTGGCAGGGCCCGTCCTGCGGTCCGCTGGTCACGATGTGGTTGGCTTGGATACTGACCTGTACGCCAACTGCGATTTTGGCGATGCCACTTCCGACATTCCTGAAATTCGCAAAGACCTCCGCGACCTCACCAAGGCGGACCTCAAGGGATTCGATGCCGTCGTGCATTTCGCGGCGCTGTCGAACGATCCGGTCGGGAATCTCAATCCTCAGCTCACCTATGACATCAATCACCTTGCGTCGGTAAACCTAGCGAGACTCGCGAAGGAGGCGGGCGTAGGACGTTTTGTATTTTCGTCGTCCTGCAGTACGTATGGTGCTGCCGGTGACAATTTTCTGGACGAGACTTCCGATCTGAATCCTGTTACTCCCTACGGCGAATCGAAGGTTCTGGTGGAGCGCGACATTGCGCCACTGGCCAGCGATAGCTTTACTCCGACTTACATGCGCAATGCGACTGCCTATGGCGCTTCGCCGCGGCTCCGCTTGGACATCGTATTGAACGACTTGGTAGCTTCAGCGCTCACCACGGGTAGGATCTACATCAAGAGCGACGGGACGCCCTGGCGCCCGATCGTTCACATCCGCGACATTATCGCGGCCGTCATTGCAGTGCTCGATGCACCGCGTGAAACGGTTCACAATCAGACATTCAACGTAGGCCGAAACGACGAAAACTTTCGCATCCGCGAACTCGCTGATATCGTTGCCGAAGTTGTTCCCGGCTGCCACGTCGAGTACGCTCCCGGCGGAGGTCCGGATTTGCGTTGCTATCGTGTGAATTTTGACAAGATCAACCGCATGATCCCGGCATTCCGTGCGCAATGGACTGCGCGCAAGGGAGCGCAGGAACTCTACGACGCCTATCGCATTGCCGGTCTTACAGCTGCCGATATGGAACAAGGACGTTACGTACGGATCAGCGAGATTCGGCGGCTACAGAAGTCAGGCAGGCTCGATAGTGATCTGCACTGGACCGGCAAAAGTGCCAGAATAACGGTAGGCGGTGACGAGGAGGGCGCGCAAACCGTGACGACCACCACCATTCTTCAAAAGGCTGAGGTGAGGAGCGCTACGAAGACCTGCCGTTTTTGCGGCGCGGGCCTCCAGCGGACGTTTGTGGATCTCGGTATGTCGCCGCTGTGCGAGACGTATCCTTCGGCAGCCGAATTGAACCGCGGCGAGGTTTACTATCCGCTTCATGTCTATGTCTGTGAGAAGTGCTGGCTGGTGCAACTCGAAGAATACGAGAGCGCGGAGAGCATCTTTAGCGACTATCCCTATTTTGCTTCGTACTCTGATTCGTGGCTGAAGCATTGCGAGAAGTATTGTAACGAGGTGAAGACGCGTTTCGGTCTTGGCGAACAGAGTTTTGTGGCCGAAGTGGCAAGTAACGACGGCTATTTGCTGCAGTACTTCGTGCGACAGGGCATTCCCACACTCGGGGTCGAACCGGCCGCGAATGTAGCCAAAGCCGCCGTCCAGAAGGGTGTTCCGACGCTCGTGCGCTTCTTCGGAACGCAGGTAGCGAAGGAACTCGTGGCAGAAGGGCGCACCGCCGATCTCGTTATCGGCAACAACGTGCTGGCACAAGTACCCGACCTCAACGACTTTGTGGAAGGCATGAAGATTCTGCTGAAGCCGGAAGGCGTTCTTACATTGGAATTTCCGCACCTGCTTCGTTTGATCGAGCTCAACGAGTTCGACACGATTTACCACGAGCACTTCTCGTATTTTTCTCTGATCAGCGCAATCAAAGTGATGGAAGCTCACGGGCTGCGTGTATTTGATGTTGAGGAATTGAAATCGCACGGCGGTTCACTTCGCCTGTTTGTTTGCCGTGCCGGCAGCGAGACTCACGGTTTGGGGCCGAGAGTAGAAAAGGTAATTGACGACGAAGTCGACGCGAAACTCGACCGGATCGAGGGCTACGAGGGTTTTGCGAAGCAAGTACGAGAGACAAAAATTGAGCTTGTCGATTTTCTGCTGACCGCCGCGAAGCAAGGTAAGAAGGTTGCGGGCTATGGGGCGCCCGGCAAGAGTGCCACTCTCCTGCATTACTGCGGCATCGGCAAGGATCTGATCGAATACACGGTGGATCGGAGTCTGTACAAGCAAGGGCGGCACCTGCCTGGGACACACATACCTATCCATCACCCCGACCGAATTCGCGAAACGTGTCCTGACTACGTGATAATCCTCCCCTGGAATTTGAAGGACGAAATTATGGAGCAGTTGAATTACATCCGGGAGTGGGGCGGGCAGTTTGTTGTGCCTATCCCCAAAGTAGCAGTCTATTCAGGTTCGTCGCTCTCTCCGCAAGCCGCAAACATGGTTGGGGCTGCAGCCCTGAATCACAGGACAAAGGGGTTACGCACATGAATATCTTTGTCGATTCCAAAATGAACGACGGTGCGCGGCGGCAGGAGCTGTATCGAGGATCGATGTTCGTCCATTCTCCTTCTGCGAGTACCTTAGAGTTTTGCCGTCTGGCGCAAGAGTTGATTGAGGAAGCTTTTCGCCCCCATGATCCGCTGCGAGTGCATGAGAATTTGTCAGCCGAGAAGTGTGCGGAGATTCTCGCTGTCCTGAAACCAAAATTCATTCATCACCCGCAATCCAAAAAATACATCCAGGAGATCCTCCACGAATCCGGTTGCGATCTCGAGCGGACATACTTTGACGTTCCACGGATGCGAACCGCGTTTCCGGGAGACTATCTGAAGTCGGGAATTGCCTACGCATTCCATCCGCATCGCGACACGTGGTACTCTGCGCCGTTTTGTCAGATCAACTGGTGGATGCCAATCTATGATCTGAACAGCGAGAATTGCATGGCTCTGCATCCTCATTACTTTGACCGAGCTATAAAGAACGGATCGAGCCAGTACAACTATCAGAAATGGAATCTGGAGAGCCGGTACAATGCTGCCCAGCACGTGCAGAAGGACACGCGCGTGCAGCCGCATGCGGAAGAGCCGATCGAGTTAGATCCGCAGATTCGAATGATCTGCCCGGTGGGCAGCGCATATATGTTCTCTGCCGCACAGTTGCATTCGACCGTGCCAAACACGTCTAGAATTACACGCTACAGCATCGATTTTCGCACCGTGCATCTCGATGACGCGCTCGGCCGGGTGGGAGCTCGCAATGTGGACTCCGCCTGCACTGGAACCACGATGGGAGATTACCTCCGCGGGACCGATTTAGCGCATCTTCCGGAGGAGACGATCGCCCTCTATCGGGATGGCACCCGTTTTGAACTTGACGGTTCGGGTTCCGTCCCCGCATCCCTAGTCGAAGCGGGAGTCAAGCATTGAGTCTTTGTAGCGCTATGGCGATTGGTTTTTCGGAGGTGAGCGCATGAAAGTCGTTTTGTTCTGCGGCGGCGCCGGCATGAGGCTTCGAGGTTACTCGGAAGACGTGCCGAAGCCGATGGTGACCGTCGGCGCTCGCCCCGTGTTATGGCACGTCATGAAGTACTATGCTCACTACGGGCATAAAGATTTTGTACTTTGCTTGGGTTACAAGGGCAACGTCATTAAGAACTATTTCCTTGAGTATCAGGAATCGGTATCCAACGATTTCGTCTTCACTGATGGTGGTCGCCAGCTTGACTTTATGCAGCGCGACATCGACGACTGGCGAATCACGTTCGTTGATACTGGGCAGAACTCGACGATAGGCGATCGTTTGCGGTTGGTCGAACCGTATCTAAAGGGAGAAGAGGTCTTTCTCGCCAATTACAGTGATGGCCTGACCGACTTTCATCTTCCACAAGTGATCGACGAGTTCTCTCACCGCGACAGTTATGTTTCATTTCTGTCTGTGCAGCCGCGGTCGAGCAGCCTCGATACAGTGCATTTGGACCAAGACGGGACGGTGAAAGCGATCAAGTGCATGAAGGACTCGAACGTTTGGGTTAACGGCGGATATTTCGTGCTGCGGAAAGATGTTTTCCGTTATCTGAGACCAGGCGAGGAGTTTGTCTATGAACCCATGCAGCGGATCATTAGCGAGGGCAAGGTCTGGTCGCAGCGTTACGAAGGATTCTGGCAATGCATGGACACATTTAAGGATAAGCAGATCCTCGACGAATTGGAAGCCTCGGGGAAGGCTCCCTGGTACGTTTGGAAAAACGGCTGTGCGGGGCGAGTTTCGGCATGATGAAGCTTGATCTCGGCAAGAAGAGTTCGGAGCCACTAACCATACTTTGTCTCGGCGCACACGCTGACGACATCGAGATCGGCTGCGGCGGGACAATGCTACACTTCAAGCAAAGCGATATCAAGCCGAAGTTCCACTGGGTAGTGTTCAGTGCGGCTGGAAAACGCGGCGAAGAAGCGCGGAACGGCGCCGAACTGTTTACGGCGGGTTGCGAGAAGGAAGTTTTCGTTAAGGAATATCGCGATGGTTTCTTGCCCTATCGAGGCGCTGAAATCAAGGAGTTTTTTGAGGAACTGAAGAACCGTATCAATCCGGACTTGATTTTCACTCACTGGCAAGGCGACGCGCACCAAGACCACCGTCTGATTTGTGAGCTTACGTGGAATACATTCCGTAACCATCTCACTTTCGAATACGAAGTCCCAAAGTACGACGGCGATATGGGCCGGCCAAATGTATTTGTGCCGTTGCAGGCACCTTTGCATGAAGACAAGGTTGGTTACCTGCTTGAGGCGTTCAAATCTCAGCGCGCCAAGCCATGGTTTGATCGAGATACCTTCATGGGTCTGATGAGGCTTCGTGGCATGGAGTCAAACTCCCCCAGTGGATACGCAGAGGCGTTCCATGCCCGAAAAGTCATCCTCTAAATGTGCGAAGATTCGAACCCCGCACAAGTCCATAACGAACGGATTTCCTGATACTGAGGTTACAAGGTGGAACAACGATCGGGGGGCGAACCAGGGATGCTCTTGTCGAATCCTATTTTCGGTCGTGCGACGAAGACAAACAGGGACGGAGTTGACATGAAGTTTTGTGAATCGCGGCGCCTTCAGGCAATAAGCCACTCAATTATTCCTGGCGGTGCCCACACCTATTCCAAGGGAGACGACCAATATCCGCAAGAAGCCCCCGCATTTATCACGCACGGCATTGGATGTCACGTGTGGGATGTTGATGGAAACGAGTTCATTGAATACGGAATGGGTCTCAGGGCAGTTACTTTGGGACACGCCTTCGAGCCGGTGGTAATGGCGGCGCGCCGGCAAATGGAGTTGGGAGTCAATTTTACGCGTCCAGCCGTGATCGAACTGGAACTGGCCGAATCGCTGCTGCAGGTCATAGACGGCGCTGACATGGTGAAGTTTGCGAAGAATGGCTCCGACGTCACAACTGCGGCGGTCAAGCTGGCTAGGGCCTATACGGGACGGGATCTGGTTGCGATTTGTGGCGATCAACCGTTTTTTTCGACCGACGATTGGTTCATTTGCACCACTGAGACGGATGCTGGAATTCCGCGCGCGATTGCCGAACTGACTCTGATGTTCCGCTATAACGATTTAGGAAGTTTGCGGACGCTGTTCGACCAGCATCCCGGCCAGATCGCTTGCGTTGTCATGGAAGCCGAAACGGTAATCGTGCCCGAGCTAGGCTATTTGCAGCAGGTGAGAGAACTCTGCGACGAACGGGGAGCATTGCTCATTCTTGACGAGATGATCACGGGCTTCCGCTGGCATCTGGGAGGCGCCCAGAAATTGCACGGCGTCGTACCGCATTTATCGACGTTTGGCAAAGCAATGGGCAATGGGTTCGCGATTGCCGCCTTGGCGGGCAAGCGGGAAATCATGCGACTAGGCGGACTCGACCACGACCAGCCCAAGGTTTTTCTGCTTTCCACAACGCACGGGGCCGAAACGCACGCCTTGGCGGCGTCGCTTGAGACCATAAGAGTCTACCGTGAAAAGAACATCGTCGAGTTTTTATGGAAACAGGGGGAGCGCCTCCGGGAACTTGTCGAGCGGTCGATAGCGGAGAATTGCCTCAAGGGATATTTTGAAGTGATAGGTCGCCCCTGCAACCTAGTTTTTGGCACTCGAGACCAGAATCGCGAGCATTCGCAACTTTTCCGTACGCTGTTCATGCAGGAATTGATCCGGCGCGGTGTAATCGCACCATCCTTTGTGGTAAGTTTCTCGCATAGCGACTCAGATATTGAGCGGACGGGCGAAGCGGTGCACGAGACGCTGGCGATTTATCGCAAGGCACTGGACGAAGGAATTGAGAAGTACCTGGAGGGGCGTCCGGTGAAGCCGGTTAATCGACGTTTCAACTAGCAAGGCGGCGCTAATCGATGGGGGAAGAGTTGCGGGAGCTGTACAAATACCGGGAACTGCTTTACATGGTCGCATATCGCGACATCAAGGTACGGTACAAACAGTCGATCATGGGCTTCATGTGGGCGGTGCTGATGCCGATCTTCATCGTTCTGTCCGGAGTAGTGGTTCGTTACGCCTACGCTCTGGCGGCACATACGCCGCTCAAGGTAGGCGACATCGCCAGCGTAGCAGTGAAGTCTCTGCCTTGGGCATTTCTGGTTTCCAGCATCCGTTTTTCTTGCCTCAGCCTCATCAATAATAAGGAGCTGGTGACGAAAATCTATTTCCCGAAGGAAATCTTCCCTATCGCGTCGGTCATAGCCAGTCTTTTTGACCTCCTGGTGGCATCCTGCGCTCTAGTGATCTTCTTGTTTGTAGTGCAGATCGGTTGGAGTCCTTATCTCATGTGGATTCCGGTCCTGGTTCTGACGATGGTCCTTCTTGCAACGGGGGTCGGCATGATTGTCGCCGCTGCCAGCCTCTTCTTCCGCGACGTCAAATTTATTGTCGAAGTTTTGCTTACGTTCGGAATCTTCTTCACCCCAGTTTTTTATGATGTCAGCATGTTCGGCGACAAGGGCAAATGGTTATTGCTCAATCCGGTGAGCCCGATTCTGGATGGGTTCAGCGCATGCATCGCCCGGCATCAGTCGCCCAACCTACCTTGGCTTGCGTATAGCTTTGGTTTTGCCGCGTTGTCATTTCTCATCGGGTATGTCTTCTTTAAGCATCTGGAGCCAGCATTTGCGGAAAGCATTTGACGAGGGAGATTGATGTCTGACGTCGCGCTCCGCATGGAGCACGTTTACAAGAAATTTCGCAAAGGCGAGGTCTACAACTCGCTGCGTGATCTCCTGCCCGCTTTGACCGGAAAAATGTTTAGCCAGCGGGAACTAAGCGAAAACGACACGCGCGAGTTTTGGGCTTTGCAGGATATTTCATTTGATGTGAAACGTGGGGAGGCATTCGGCATCATTGGCCGCAACGGCGCAGGGAAAAGCACCGCATTGAAGATCCTCAGCCGAATTATGAAGCCTACCAATGGCCAGATGGTTGTGAATGGCCGCCTCTCGGCGCTCATCGAGGTGACGGCTGGTTTTCACCAGGACCTCACGGGCAGAGAGAACATATTCTTGTACGGCACGATCCTCGGCATGAGCAAGCAGGAGATCGAGTCGAAGGTCGACCAGATCATCGCCTTCTCTGGAATCGAAGAGTTCATCGACACCCCCGTAAAACGCTACTCTTCGGGCATGTTCGCCAGGCTCGGATTCTCAGTTGCTTCCCACGTCGATCCAGAGATACTGATCGTCGACGAGGTTCTGAGCGTAGGTGATTACGCGTTCCAGCAGCAATGTATCGAACGCATGAAAGAGGTGATTCGCGGTGGAGCTACAGTCTTGTTCGTCTCCCATAACCTCAGGACTATTGCTGATTTTTGCCACCGCTGCCTGCTGCTGGATCGCGGGCGGATGGTAAGGATAGGCACTAGCGAAGACGTGGTACGCACCTACATAGGTGACTCGCATGAGGCTCGCGCGGTGGACAGCTCACAGGACGTGCTGATCTCGCGGATCATCGTGCGCAACCGGGACAGGGAGTGCCAGACTTTTGATGCGGGCGAGAAGGCCTGGGTAGATATCGAGGTTACGGCGCGCAACGATTGCCGAAAGCTGTCGCTTTCTCTATACCTAACGGATCCATCAGATCGCATGGTCATGGATACTTCAACCGAACGGCTCGGCCACGGGGCCTTCAACCTGGAAGCGGGTGAGACGTTCCGTTGCACGTTTGAGATGGACCTGAATCTTGTCAGCGGTACTTTCTATGTGTCGGCCCTGATATTTCGCTACGACGTAGCGACAGAGTACGACAGGTGGTGGCGGGCGGCGACAATATTTATTGCCAGTGATCAGGACGTTCGCGGTCTCGCCAACTGCTTTCCGAGG
This sequence comes from uncultured Acidobacteriaceae bacterium, assembly GCA_963785265.1. Taxonomy (GTDB): domain Bacteria; phylum Acidobacteriota; class Terriglobia; order Terriglobales; family Acidobacteriaceae; genus Acidiflorens. Next base: position 296,372 of record CAWAUN010000008.1, read on the forward strand.
GTCACAAAGCGCGAGATTCTGGCGGCCGGAAGATCAGACAAGACCGACATCATAACGGCAAGGTGAGCGAGATGTATGCAACAACAACTGGCATGCACACGTTCTCGCTGGTAGCAATTCCTCGGGTTTATTCGTGACGGGCATCAATTTCTGTGGATAGCCCCACTGTAGATCGCAGATTTGTGACGATGCCCTTACGTGCCCTTACGTGGCTGCGGGTTGGCAAGCGCCGATTTTCGGCTGCCTGCTGGCCAGTCATAGATGATTTGCTGCGTTCTTTCTTGATGGTCTTTATATTGCGTCCGGCGACTCGTATGTTAACGCGCGACAAGGCTCTTGCGTTCGCTCGCTTGTGTGGCTCGGTCATGCTCTGGGTTCCGGCGAGCGGCCGGGCCGTGCTCGCCACAATGCGGAAATCGTTCCTCATGGAAGATGCAGAGGCGAAGAGAAGCGCTCGGGAATATCTTGCGCAGCCATTTTACTCATTTGTAGTCTTTCACCGGATACTGCGTCATCGTGAACATCCGGACAGCTGGAAGATCGAAGAGAGGAACAATCACGACGTCGCCCAGCTCCGAGATTCGGGACGGTCCTTCATTGTGGCAACGGGCCACTTCAGGCGCGAGTCCTACGTTGCATTACACATGCCGCGGTGCTGCCCCGGGAGCCTCGCCCCAGTTTTCGTACCAGTTCCTGTGCGGTCGTTGCGCCCGCACAACATTCGCACGAGACTTGCCTTCGGTCAATTGTTACAGGTTGTGCAACACAGCCGTCCCGACAGCAAGTTCGTATATGTCGGGGGCGCTGGTGGAGCTTTCGGAGAACTCCTTAGGCATCTTAAGCAGCCGAGTTGTCAGGTAGTTGTGTCGGTCGACGCGTTTTGGAAGGCAGCCGGCTCGAATGCCTATACGCGTCCTTTCGCTGGCATGCGCGCTCGAACGTTCAGCATCGGTGCGGCAAAGTTGTCCAGGCTGGCGCAGTGCCCAATCGTGGCATGTGCAACCTATGTTGCGAATGACGGTGCGGTGGTCCTAGAATGGGGGCCGGTGACGCCGCCACCGGAACTGGATGACGAGGCCGTCGATTTCCAGACTACAAATGCAATCCTGGATTTTCTGCAAGACGCAATCGGCCGCCGCCCTGCTCAGTATGTCCTTTACATAGGCGAAGAAAGGCGATGGAAACCGGTTCTCCGCACTTGGGAGGATCGGGGCGCAGAGGTGCGTTGATATGTTGGAAGTTGGCTATTCCTGTCGAGTCAAGCTGGGCATGACGTTTATTGTCATCGTGATATTGGTCTCGAGCTCTCGGCAATTAAGCTCTACACTTTCTGCCTTTCGTCACTTGCCCCAGACGGACGACATATCTCAGTACGAACGCCGATTTGACAAGGCTAGGCAGTTCCTGCCAACGAGCCGAGTCGTCTCTTACAGCGACGAGTTTGCGCCGTTTTTGCTCCAGTGCAATGCCTTCGTGCTCGCACAGTACTCTTTGGCGCCCACCGTCTTGGCTGTCGAGGATTCTCAATGTGGTCACATGAAAACTAGTAGTGAGATATCTTCACACAAATCTCAACTCGTGCTTGATAATTTTCATAATCCGCGGCAAGAGCCTTACCTGCTGCACCTTTTTCCCGATACTTACTTCCAACCACACAAGGGCTCGCCCTCCTTGGCCGGAGGTCAAACGTCTCGCGCGGACCAGGTGGTTCTCCTTCAAGACTTTGGTCTTGGCGTTCGACTCTACACCCGCGGGGAAGAATGAAGTTTTTGTCGACGTTTGTCTCAGTTCTTTCTGTTCTTCCTCCTCTTGCCATTGGATTCCTGATTGTCTCCCTCCTTTGGCACAAGGACCGGTCCGTCTTATCGGATCTCGCACTCAAGCTCTGTCTTTCAGTCGGCATTGGGTTGGGCACCTCATCCTGTTTGGTCTTCGTTTGGATGATGATTGTCGGTCGATTAACTCGAGGAGTGTTGGTTTTTGAATTGATAGCGCTCGTAGGGTTATTCGCTCTACTTGTCTGGCGAAAGCGGTCCATTCCGTCTGCAGCAATCGACCAAGCGGAGAGCATTTCTATTCCTGACTCCAAAAGTCCATATCTCTTGCGCTTAGCTGTTTGCGTGGCCTCACTCTCAGCTGTCATTTGTCTCTGGTGCTTCTCGGTGCAAAACCCACACGGGTGGTTTGATGCCTACGCAATCTGGAATCTGCGTGCAAGGTTTTTGTATAGGGGCGGGGAGTATTGGAAATCTTTCACTTACATGACTTGGTCTCATCCAGACTACCCTTTACTCGTTCCAGCATCAATTGCAGGCTCGTGGGAGTTTATTGGTCGGGAAACACAACTGATACCAATCGCTATCGGGTTGTTATTTACCGTCGCTACGATAGGAATTGTGGCTATTTCTGTTTCACGTTTTCGAGGTGAAAGGCAGGGACTATTAGCGGGGTTAGTTCTGTTGGGCACCCCATTTCTAATTATTCACGGCACGTCCCAGTGCGCCGATGTTCCGCTTAGCTTCTTCTTTGTGGCAACCGTGGCCTTGCTGTTTCTCCACTTGCAATCGCCTATGCAAACGCACTTCTTAACACTAGCCGGCATGGCCGCTGCCTTTTCAGCCTGGACAAAGAATGAGGGTATCCTTTTCGTGGTTTTGTCGGTCTTATTGTACCGGGTCGTCACTGCGGTAACAGAAAGACGGCTTAACTGGCGTCGCGAATTGGCGGCCACTCTTATGGGAGCCGCGCCAGTCATCGCGATCGTGTTTGTTTATAAGGTGCGTGTGGCTGCGGCGAATGACTTGGTCGTCGCTCAGAAAGTAGGCTCCACGGTCCCCAAACTGCTCGATATGTCCAGGTACCACTCAGTGATCACTGAGTTTGCGAGGGGGGCGTTCAACTTCGGTCAATGGAGCCCTGCACTTGGGATGCCGCTCCTGTTGTTCTTTTATTTCTTGCTCGTGGGGGCGCGCGTGGAAAAGAGGGATGTGCCAGCTGTGAGTATGGCCGTGTTGTTACCGGCTTGCATGATTGTTGGATATTTCTTTGTATACATTTTGTCGCCCCACGATTTGGCTTGGCATTTGGAATCGTCTCTAAGTCGGTTGCTTCTTCAGCTGTGGCCACTTGCTATATTTGCCTACTTCGCGATTGTACGATCGCCAGAACAGGCCCTAATGGCGGAGTCTTGCAAAGGAGATCTACCGAACTGAGCCTCTCCGTCTCGAAATCGGGGGTAATGAGTGGCGTGTGGACGACAAATAGGGCCAAACTCGGTCGGCTCGAGAGCTGGATCGAGAGGAACGCAGGTTGGCTGGCGCTAGGGATCATCGCTGCGGCCCTCGTGCTACGGATTGCTTACGCCGATTCCTGCTATCTCAATCCCGATGAGGCATCGCACTTCGGGTCGGCTAGGCCAGATAGCTGGATAGAGACCTACAAAGCAGCCTTCATGCAGGTGCACCCGCCACTATTCATCTTGGTTCTTCACGGGATCCTTTTCTTCGGGCGGACCGAGGCGATTTTGAGGCTGCCAAGCGTTGTCGCTGGAACAGCGGCGCTTTGGCTCACATTCTCGTGGATACGGCGTAGCCTCGGAGCAACCCCGGCCCTCGCCGGATTGGGGTTCTTGGCTCTGTCCCCCTCAGCTATCTCTGCCTCGACCGAAGTCCGCCAGTACGGTCTTCTCCTTTGCTTCATTTGCGGTGCCCTCTACGCGACAGAGCGCACATTCAGTGAGCGCTCGACTACGTGGGCAATCGTCCAAGGGCTTTTCTTGGTTGCTGCTCTACTAACACACTACACTGCGATCGTAGTATTGGTCTCTCTTGGTTTCTATGTCCTGCTACGCTCGATCCTAGATGCTGTTCCTCGTCGTATTCTTTGCTCGTTTTGCGCGTCCCAATTTGTTCTTGCGACGTTGCTGGCCTGGCTCTACTTTGGACACGTTCGCGGGACAATCCACTTCGGTGCTAGCTCGAGCATGGCCTATCTCCGGCACTACTATTACACAAAGACGATCGAAACCCCGCTCGGTTTTGCCTGGCGATCACTCTCGGGGACGTTCCTTTACGCGGTTGGTTCCCGCCGATTGGCGTTTCTCGTCATGTTGGCCTTCCTTGCCGGCGTCGCTGCTCTGCTGGCGGGTCGAACCAAAGCACCAAAGCCTCTAGCGCTACTGGTTATACTTCCATTTGTGGTGGGATTCGCTGCGGCTGTTTTTGAGATATTCCCGTTTGCTGGTTCCAGGCACCAGACATACTTGCTGCCATTCTTGGCGGCAGGTTGTTCGGCCGCGCTCTCGGGCCTACAGCGCGCGTGGACAGTGCCGCTGTTGGTGCTAGGAGCCGTCATTGCGCCATTCTGGGTCACCCGCGCCATGCCAGACAACAACTCACGGGTTTTGCCCATAGGCGATATGACCGCAGCGATCGCATATGTGCGCGGGATGGTCCCCAAGGGATCGCCACTCTTCGTAGACTTCGAGACTCGCGAAGTACTCAGTTACTACCTCGGACGAAACGACGCGAGTTTGGATAATTCGCAATACAAAGCAGGGGTTGAGGAACGCCTCGGCGATTATCGCGTCGCTGTACCAAAAGAGTACGTATGGGCCTTTCAGCCCGATGAAGTACCCGAACAGGTCGCCGAGTCAGCGCGATCACTGGGCGTGCCGCCTCACGATCCCTTGTGGGTCATGTCAGCGTCCTGGCTGGACCCCTCGCTTGCCTCCCGGCTCCCGGCCACAGAGGATCGCGATGAAAAGGAATTCGGGCGAATCAGCGTGATCAAGATGTCCCATTGGGATCAGGCACAAATCACCATCAACTGGGCTAGCCCGCAACAGGTTATTGACGGCATAGGAGCGTCTATTCAGAATGTTGGAACAGATCACCCGCTGGACTTCACCACTGGGGAGTACGATTTTTTCTTTAGCCCGGCGGGAACAGGGATTGGATTGAGTTTGTTGCGGACTGAGATATACCCTAGCTACGCTGATTGCCTCGCCTTTCTTACCGAGGCGGGCCTACCCGACACCTGCGTAAACAGAAAAGGTGCTACTGAGGTGCAGGGCGAGTTATTTATGGCCCGGCAAGCTGTGGCGCGAGGAGTGTCCTTGTTCCTCGCTTCGCAAGCATCTCCAACCGCCTCATTCAAGGATAATGGGGTGTTCTATCGGGGCGGTAATTTGATCACCAACACCGCAAACTATGCGGCAATGGGGACGACCTTCGCTGACTACGTTGCTTACATGAACTCGCAAGGCGTCCCAATTGCTTATGTCAGTCCCCAAAACGAACCGGACATCAGCCAGAAGTATCCTTCATGCTTATGGACGGCCCAGCAGTTTCATGATGTTATCCCTTATATGCACTCTGCGTTTCAGACGGCTGGCGTGTCTCCGCTCGTCGTGATTCCGGAGGAATCATCATGGGACTTCAATTATACTGTGACTGCGATGAGTGATAGTACAGTAGCCGCCGAAGTGGGAATTCTGGCCGCTCACGGCTATGCAGGCAAAATCGCAGCTCCAATTAATTATGGCAAGCATGTCTGGATGACAGAGTATGATAGTACCTCTTCGACCTATGACGGTAGTATGACCGATGCACTTACTTGGGCGAGAACCATGCATAGTTTTTTGACTGTCGCCAACGTCAACGCGTGGATTTGGACGGGAATCAGTAACCAGCCTGGAGAGGGCGACGGAACAGACAATGGAGCGCTGACGGATTTTAAAGGCAATATCCCCAAACGCACCTATGTAACTGGCAACTGGTCGAAGTTCGTGCGTCCTGGCTGGCATCGCGTGGGAACCACTAATAACGGTTTGCTGCTAATCACGGCTTTCGCTGATCCTACCAACAGCAAAGGCGCAGTGGTGGCGGTAAATAGCAGCCATAAGGCAGTGATCAATCAGGAGTTTAGTGTAGGCACAACGTTGGGCACAAGCGTCGTGCCGTGGATCACGTCCCCAACGCTTTCGCTCGCGGCTCAAGCTCCGGTTCCAGTAGTGAGGGGTAATTTCACTTATTCATTACCGGCATCGAGTGTAACCACATTCTCAGGAGCTGTCAGCCGCATCCGTTGATAGAGAGAAGCGCCCCACAATGTTCATAGCGGAACATCAGAGCGTGCACTCGGTGTCAATCGTATTTGTTATGACAACTCAAGAGCATGAGCACAGCTTTCTGGCTGGATCACTTGTTTGGGAGGTCTACCCGTGAGGGCGGAAGGAGTGGAAACAACCACCGTGAGGGTTGCTCTGCTGACGCCCTACGACGGCGGCAACTTGGGGGACTGTGCAATACAGGAAGCAATCATTGCGAATTTGCGAAGATACGATCCGAAAATTGATGTGTGCGGGATTACATTGGACCCGGGGAGAACCTCGGCACAGCATCAAATCCCGTGTTATCCGCTGACAAGGTTGTCGCAGTCGCATTGCTACGGAAAGGGGGAGGGCGCCGACGCGCCTGCCGGTCTGTATAGATGGCTTCGCCGTGCGGCGCGGGCCGTGCCGTTTGCGAGGTGGGCGAAGATACTCTTTGATGAGATAGCGCACGTGATCCAGAGTTATCGGCTACTACGCAAGGTCGATGTGATTGTGGTTGCTGGTGGAGGACAACTGGATGACGAATGGGGAGGTAGCTGGGGGCACCCATACGCATTAATGAAGTGGGCCTTGCTGGCGAGAACGGTAGGAAGTTCAGTGGTTTTCTTGAGCGTCGGTGCCTGCCGCATCGAGTCACGCCTCACGCGGCTATTCTTAAGGATAGCATTGTCATTGGCCTGCTACCGCTCGTACCGAGATGCGGAGTCGCGGCGACTCGCACTCGGCATAAGTCCGCGCGCCGACGGCGAGGTGGTCCCAGATTTGGCGTACAGTCTTCCACTTACGCACCGCGAGAAGGCTTTTCGAGTTGCAAATACGTCCCTCGTTGTTGGCGTCAGCCCAATTGCTTACTGCCATCCCGAATTATGGCCCACAAAAGATCAAGCTCAATACCAGCGATATATCACCGAGCTGGCCTCTTTTGTGAGCAGCATAGTACGGAGCGGATCCTCAGTCTGCCTGTTTTCTTCATCGCCTCCGGACGACCAGCTTTTCGCGGATATTTTCTACCGCCTGGATCCAGGTCTTGAGCCTGCGGCTCGCGCCAGACTGCATTCCAGAGCAGCGAACACCTTAGGGGAACTTTTGAATGTGCTGTGCTCCGTTGACATAGTAGTGGCCAGTCGTCTTCACGGTTTATTGCTCTCTTTCCTGTCGGGAAAACCATCGCTCGCCATCTCTTATGACCGGAAAGTGAAGTGCCTAATGGACGAACTGGGACAGTCAGCCTATTGCGTCGACATCCGGTCTCTCAAGTGCGGCGATTTGCTCAGGTTGTTCGCGATGCTCGAAGCAAACCGGGAAACGGTCTTACCGGCAGTAGCTGCAACGTGCCGTGAATACGCTAGTGCTCTGCAGCAACAGTATCGCGCGCTCACGCAGCTATTCGCGGGGCGCCCGGTTGACCCCCTACAGAGCCCGGCCCAAGCTTTCTCCGAGAGCAAGCCCTAGGCTTGCCCGGCATAAATAGCAAGCTCTCTTGAGAAGCGGTAAGTGCAATCCGATATGGCCTCAAATGCTCCGCTCGTGACTGTCGTCACTCCCCTTTACAACACCGACGCGTATCTGGAAGTGTGCATCCGCAGTGTACTTTGCCAGACTTATGATAATTGGGAGTATGTTTTAGTGGACAATTGCAGCACCGATAGGTCCGCAGAGGTTGCGGGTCGTTATGCCAATCAATACCCCGGCAAAATCCGCCTTCAACACAATACAGCATTCCTATCACAGGTACAAAATTACAACACCGCTTTGCGCGCCATCTCCCCTGTGAGTAAATACTGTAAAGTTGTGCAGGCGGATGATTGGCTATTTCCAGATTGCCTGCGCAGCATGGTGGAAATCGCTGAGGCGCACCCACGCGTTGGTATTGTGGCTTCATACGAGCTGGAAGGTGATGAAGTCCGACTAGACGGACTTCCATATCCCAGCCCGGAGGTTACCGGACGTGAGGCGAGCCGGCAGTACTTTCTTCGGGATAAGTACCTTTTTGGTACACCCACATCTGTGCTGTTGCGGTCGGATATCGTACTCTCCCGAGACCCCTTTTTTGATGAGCGCTACGCGCCATTTGAAGATGCGCACGCGTGTTTTGATTTATTGAAGACATGGAATTTTGGCTTTGTCCATCAAGTTCTAACCTACACTCGTCGCGACAACGAGTCGATTATTTCGAAGGTCCGCCCATTCGGCCTAGAACTTTTCTTGCGTTTCTCTACCCTGGTGGTGCATGGACGGGACTACTTGAGCGAGGATGAATATCGCCGGAGCCTGAAGCAGGCAGAGCGGAAATATTTCTCCTTCTTGAGCAGTTGCGCCTGCGCTCTGCATCCACAGGGCCGTGACTTTTGGGAGTTTCACCGAAAGGGATTGGCGTCGGTCAATTATGCCCATAATTGGCGGTTTCTGGCGAAGTGGATTCCTCGAGCATTAGTGGAAAAACTGTGGTTCGGAGCATGGAACAAGTGGGACCGGCTGGCGAACTGAGGCAACGTGCGGACTAAACTTAAAGCGAATGCTTGGGCCCTACCTGCGGCTGCTACACTGTTTGTGATTATCGTGGCGTCGATCTGTTGGTCACTTCAACATCCCTATGGTGCCAGTTGGGATGAGGCTGAATACCTTAACGAATCGCAGATCGATGCCCAGCGTCTTAGGCATGGGATGCTGTTACGATTGGGCGGACGAATCCTGATAAAGAGCTTCGGCCGCCCTCCGGCCTATCGGGTCTTTGCGCTCCCAACGCTCGGGCTGTTCGGATTTCACACCCTTACAGTGAGGTTGGTCTCGCTGGCATGTTTGGCATTGAGCTCGCTATTTGTATATCTGGCTGCACGCCGCGTAGCGAGTCCGGTTGCTGGGGGATTCGCAGCGTTGGTTTTTTGCCTGTCGCCGCTGGTGATCTCCGCCAGTATGTGGTTCAGCACAGAAGGGCCGCTGTATGTGGCGACATCCGCGATGCTGTATTACGTCTTCAGGTGCTGGACCGATAAGTTTGAGCACTGGGGAAATTGGTTGGGGCTGGGTTTGGCAATGGGCATCGGGTTGTTAGCGAAAGCGTCATTTGTCGCTATCGTGGTGCCGGTTCTGTTGTTATGGCTGGCCGTGGGACGTCGTGGGGCGCAAGGTATTCCCGTCCTGACGTCGCAATGGAAAGCCGGTTTAGTCGGGTTGCTGGTCGCGGGGCCCTGGTGGCTTCTGAATATCAAAGCGGCGATATCTTGGGCACAATATGCCCGTGGGTTTGAGTCGAACTCTCTTGGAGCGCCTTCGCCGATCACGTGGTTGCGATGGCTAAGCACAGTCGGTCAGAGCCTCCTTGGCTATGGACTGAGCATATTGATATTGCTGGTCGTAACGGCAGCACTCCGCGAGAAGATAGTGAGGAAGCGAATCCTTTTGGATCCATTGCAGAAACTGGCCGTGGGGACATGCGCTTGCGCCGGAGCGCCGATAGTGCTCATGCAGTTGACGGGGACAAATCACCTGCTGCGGCATATAACACCCGCAGTGATACCTTTGGCGATTGCAGTGGGCGTCCTGGCCGACTTGAGCGGGTGGGCGCGGGCTGGCGTGCCCATAGCAATCTCGATTGTGTTATTTTGCGCACAACTTTTGATGATCGTAGCTCCCGTCTTATTTCCCAACAACCGTCCCGCGATGGCAGGGTTCGCGAATGGGCAATACCCATGGCAAGTTATGGCGCGTGTAGAACAATGGAACTGGACACCGGTTGACGATATAAGCCGCAATTGCGGGCTCGATTCACCGAAGATTTCCTATGTTGGAGAAGGCAGGGCGTTGAATCCACCGCAGATTGAACGGCCTTGGTTTGCGGCTGCGGGATCCACTAGCCTTGTGAACTACCCCTATCCAGATGTTACGTGGTTATGGCGATTCGAGGAAGGGCCAATCGATTGGCAAAAAGTGATGACCTCAGCCGAACAGAGTGACATTGCCATAACGGCGCCAAATTTATCAGGGGAGGTGACGGATGGCAGTAAGTCAAATAATCGACATAACTCGGAATTTGCCGACCGACTTTCTCGAGACCCGCATTTTCGGGAGCCTATCCATCTTAAAATGGGACGCTTCGAGCCGGTCGAAGTTTTGTTGTTTTTGAATAAGAATCTGAAATGCCAGCCTTTGGGACAAGGCGTAGGTTTTTGAAGTCGACTCTCGTTAAAAGTTTGCGGATCCTGTACCAACTGCTCAGTTATGCTAAGCACGGAAAGTTTGATGAGGCCACACGGGAGAAGACTGTTCCGCTTTGGTCAAAGGGAATCAGGGCTTGCGGAACAGCGCCAACGGCCCCATGATAGGATGCGCTTGGCATGAACAAAGATGACGCTCTAGAGCGAGAGGTACCGTTTGAAGTCTCGGTGGTTGTGCCGGTCTACCAGGGCGAGCGCACGCTGGAAGCGTTAGCCGACGAAATTGCTCCCCTCACCGTCCCCCAGATGACGCCGGGCGGTCGCCGCTTTCGCATCGTCGAGTTGCTGCTTGTGCATGATGGGGCTATGGACCGCTCAGCGGACGTCATGCGTGGGCTCTGTTCCCGGCATCCCTTCGTGCGGATGATCTGGCTCTCCCGCAACTACGGTCAGCATCCGGCGACCCTCGCAGGGATGGCGAGTACGGTTGCGGAGTGGGTGGTTACGCTGGACGAGGATGGCCAACAAGATCCACAGGACATTGGGAGGATGCTCGAGGTGGCACTCGATAACCGAGCTCGACTCGTTTACGCGAGACCTACCAATTCACCTCCCCACGGATTCCTGCGCAATAAGCTATCCGAAATCACCAAGTGGCTCTCCAGTAGGCTGCTAGGCGGCTCGCTGGGTGCCTTCAACAGCTTCCGACTGATCGAAGGCGAGGTCGCTCGGGGTGTGGCCGCGTATTGCGGTGCCAATGTTTATCTAGACGTGGCACTCTCCTGGGTAATCGGAAAGGCACGACACTGTCCGGTGGCGTTGAGGACAGAACGCGGCCGGCCCTCCGGCTACACACCCATGCGCCTGCTGCGACACTTCTGGCAGCTCGTTTTGACTGCCGGCACGTTGCCTTTGCGCTTTATCGCAGTTCTGGGTTCGACCTCTATCTTGTTCGCCGTCGTGATGAGCTCCTTCGAGGCTTGGCAGCGCGTGCACCACAAAATCCCAGTTCAGGGCTGGACCTCGATGTTCATCGTGACCTGTCTCTTTGGGGGGGTGATTTTGGTTTCTCTGGGCATTATCGCGGAATACCTGGGGGTCGCGGTTTCTATGGCTATGGGCAAGCCGGCTTATTTGATCGTTTCACGGCCCGCCGAGGATCTTGGCCGGAAACAATGAGCACTCTGGCTTGGGTTGTAGGCCGAGGTGGACTGCTGGGATCGTGCGTGGAGCACGAGATTGGCTCCGCCGCGTGGCGGCCCAAACGTCCCTTTGTCTGGAGCGACCCCGACCAGCTTCGTGAGTCGATCGCTGCTGCGGTGCAGGATTTCCGAAATCGTCTCGTGATAGAGTCGCGCGACGGTTGGTGTGTTTACTGGTGTGCCGGCAAAGGCGTGGTGGACGCTCCAGCGGACCTTCTCGCGGCGGAGACCGAAACTTTTCGCTTCTTCCTCGATCAGCTTGATGGTCTACTCGGCGATCAACGCGCTCGGACCGGTCGAGTGTTCCTCGCGAGCAGTGCAGGTGGCGTTTACGGAGGGAGCGGAGAGTATCTGTTAACTGAGGCGACGCCCCCTCGGCCCATCTCGAACTATGGGCGGGCGAAACTCGCTCAAGAGGAACTGCTTCAGGACTGGGCCCGCACACGCCCGACCGTGTCGACACTCGTAGGTAGGCTCGCTAATCTCTACGGACCAGGCCAGCACCTCGACAAGCCGCAAGGACTTATATCGCACATGTCGCGTTGTCTGATCTTCCGTGTCCCAGTGCGAATCTACGTGCCGCTTGACACAATCCGTGACTATCTTTTCGCGGAGGATGCAGCAAGGCGGATTGTGGCCGGGGTGGCTCGACTTGGACGCGAGGCACCGGGCGGAAGCCAGCACATCATCAAAGTTTACGGTTCGGAGAATGAGACTACGGTGTCCGGACTCATCGGTGTATTCCGCCAAATTGCGAAACGGCATCTCCGCGTCGTGTTGGGACTGAATCCTGCTCGGTTCCAGCAGCCCGCGCGACTCCAGTTTCGGTCCATCATCTGGTCTGACGAGCCAACCCTGCGGCGCACCGAACTGCTCGACGGAGTGAGCCGTGTGTATCGTCATCAGCTTGCATCCTTCCAGGCGGGACAGCTGCCCCCTCCCGCGGTAGGAACACTGCGATGAGAGTTCGAGTCCGGTAGTTCAGTAACGCAGGACGAATTTTGCGATACAGGTTCGAAATGAAATCCAAGCTCGATCGTGTCGTAAACAGAGTTCCAATCCTCCTATCCTCGAATGATCGACCAGCAACGTTTGTGCAAATTTAGATTCCCCGGTGAATGATTTGCGTGCACCCGCCGATAACAAGTTTTCCAAGAGCGCCCCGAGGAAGAATGATTGATTCTCTGATCCGATACTATCGCTGCCCGGAAAAATATGTTCCGCTTGTACGGAAGGATACTCTTCCCGCCACTAGCGGCTATTTCCACTTTGGACCGGGGGCCACCTGCTACGGGAGCTATAACGGGCCCCCGCCGTCCCAGTTTCCCACTGGAGCGCTTCATGATGCGCTGCGGGACGTTGTCATCGAGAAAGGAACAACCTACTTACCTTTTGATCCATCGGAGATAGTTGACAATCTCTGTCGCGAAACCTATGTGGGTGATTGGCGGCAGGGGTCCTCATCGGTTTTGGCGAGAATATATTATCTTCTGCGGCCGGCTCTTGGGGTTGCGGTAAGAAGGCACTTACAACGATTTCATCTTAGAGGCTGGGAGAAGCTGTCGTTTCCGCGGTGGCCCGTCGATTGTTCCGTGGACAACGTATTTGAGCAGTTGATGTTGCTGTCTTTTAGAGCGTGTGACGTCGAGCGAATTCCTTTTATTTGGTTTTGGCCGGAACGGAATTCCAGTTGCGCCATCATGACCCACGACGTGGAGACGAAGGCGGGAAGAGATTTTTGTCAAACTTTGATGGACATCGATGATTCGCTCGGGTTTAAGGCATCGTTTCAGATCATTCCGGAGGAGCGTTATGAGGTAAGCCCGGAATTCCTGGAGTCCATCCGTCAGCGAGGGTTCGAGGTTGTGGTGCATGATCTTAATCACGACGGTCACCTGTACCGGGACCGGGAGCAATTCTTGGAACGTGCCGCCAGGATCAATTCCTATGGCAGGGATTACCGAGCCGATGGCTTCCGCGCGGGGGTTCTATACCGAAAGCAGCTCTGGTATGACGCGTTGCGGTTTGCTTACGACATGTCGGTTCCAAATGTCGCGCGGCTGGATCCGCAGCGTGGTGGCTGCTGTACGGTGATGCCGTATTTCATGGGGAATATCTTGGAACTGCCTGTCACTACCATCCAGGACTACACGTTATTCAATATTCTCAATGATTACTCGATCGACATCTGGAAACGGCAAATTGAGATCATTATGGCAAAGCACGGGCTCATGAGTTTCATTGTGCATCCGGATTACATCATGAAGCCCCGAGAGATGGAGGTTTATCAGGCTTTGTTGAGTTACTTGGCCCGCTTGAGACAGGAGAAAGAGGTTTGGATAACGACTCCTGGTGAGGTAAACCGCTGGTGGCGACAGCGGGCAGAGATGCGATTAGTTGAGGATGGCGATGGCTGGCAGATCGAGGGCGCGGGGAAAGAGCGAGCGAGGATAGCGTATGCGAGTGCAAAAGAGGGACGACTTGTTATCACAGTGCAAGGGCCCGCCGAGGAGACGTCAGACGTGCCGAGTGCCGTGATCGGCAAGAATCAGTAGGTCGGGGGAAATCAGCGAAGCATGAAGACTCAGTCAGTAGACTGCAATGTGACGATTATCGGTGCTGGTCCTTACGGTCTGTCCTCGGCTGCATATTTGCGGGCCGCCGGAATAGAAACACGGATATTTGGCGAACCCATGTCGTTTTGGGAGAACCAAATGCCCGCGGGCATGTGCCTGCGGTCAAACTGGGGAGCGTCGCACATCGCCGACCCTAAGCAGGCGTTAACGCTCGACGCGTATTGTCATCAAAACGGCAATCATATTTCCAAGCCGATACCGCTAAACCGATTCGTTGGCTACGGCCAGTGGTATCAGCGCCAGGCAGTTCCGGATCTGGACCGCCGATTGATTCGCGGTATTGAGGCGGACCCACTGGGATTCAAGGTCGTCGTGGCCGATGGAGAGTCTTTTACCTCAAGACGTGTGGTGGTAGCCACGGGAATAAGCACCTTTGCCGTGCGGCCCGCAGAATTCGATGGCATTCCACCTGTGTTAGCATCACACTCGAGCGAGCATAACGATCTTGGGAAGTTCAAGGGTAAGCGCGTAGTCGTCATCGGTGCAGGGCAGAGCGCCCTTGAATCGGCAGCTCTGTTCAAAGAAGCGGGTATTGACGTCGAAGTAATTGCGCGGCAACAGATTCTCAACTGGGTAGGATTGCATCCTCGACTGCATCATCTGGGACTTGTATCTCGGCTACTTTATTCGACACGTGACGTGGGGCCAGCCGGGATCAGTCGTCTGGTGGCAGCGCCGCACGTGTTCCGACGGTTCCCTCGTTGGTTCCAGGACCGGGCGGCATATCGCGCAATTCGCCCGGCAGTAGCGGGATGGCTGCGCCCACGACTCACGGGCGTACCAGTAACGCTAGGGCGCAGAGTAGTATCGGCGACTCCTGCGGGTAGCCAACTTCGACTGAAACTGAACGACAGTACGGAACGGCTCGCCGATCATGTACTCCTGGCGACCGGTTTCCGCGTGGATATCTCGCGTTACCAATTCCTGTCACCCTCATTGTTGAAACAACTCGATACGATAAACGGATATCCGCTGCTCAAGCGCGGTCTCGAGTGCTCGATTGCGGGACTGCATTTCCTGGGCAAGCCAGCGGCGTGGAGTTTTGGCCCACTCGTTGGTTTTGTTTCGGGAACTGAGTTTGCAGCGAATGAATTGGTCCATTCCATCACGAGCCAGCACGGCAAGAACTGAGCAGAAAAGAGATCTAAATGAGCAGCGCCTTAGCCAAACCGCTTCCCGATGCCGCCACAGCGGCCTGCGCTGGTCCGATCGTTGGAGCAGTAGTGGTCGGCGGCGACTATCAGGGACTTGGCATCGTTCGCAGCCTCGGCCGTCGCGGAGTGCCGGTCTGCGTTGTGGACGACGAGATGTCAATTTCCCGCTTTTCAAAATACTGCACCCACTTTGTGAGACTGGCGAACTTGCGAGATGAACGTGAAGCGGTAAATTCGGTGATCGATGTCGCTAAGCGATTAGGCTTGGTCGGATGGGTCCTGTATCCAACCCGGGAAGAACTCGTTGCCGCCTTTTCTCGCAATCGTTCTGAACTGATTAAGTCATTTCGCGTGCCAACACCTGAGTGGAACAGCGTGCAGTGGGCTTGGGACAAACGTAAAACGTACTGGTTAGCGAAGGAGCTGGGGATTCCCACGCCGTCTACGCATTATCCAGCAAATATTGATCAACTGGCCGAACTCGATGGTCTTACACCACCCTTTGCGATCAAGCCCGCAATTAAAGAGCACTTCATCTATGCCACGAAGGCAAAGGCCTGGTGCGCAAAAAGCCACGCAGAATTGAGAACGCTATTTCAAAAGGCGGCAGGACTAGTTGGTCCAGGCGAAGTCATGGTTCAGGAGTTGATTCCTGGTGGAGGGACTCAGCAGTTCGCATACTGCGCGTTCTTTCGCAATGGCGAGGCGATTGGCAAAATGGTCGCCCGCCGCCGCCGCCAGCATCCGCTGCAATTTGGGAGAGCCAGCACCTATGTAGAAACCGTCGACGTTCCAATTCTCGAGGACTTTTCGGAACGATTCCTGCGAGCCAGCAACTACTACGGACTAGTCGAACTGGAGTACAAACTCGATCCTCGAGACAGTCAATATAAGTTACTCGATGTCAATGCCCGCACCTGGGGATATCACAGCCTTGGGCCTCGTGCCGGGGTCGATTTCAGCTACATGCTTTACGCGGACCAGGTTGGCTTGCCCGTTTCAGCTTGCAAAGGCCAATCAGGCATCGGTTGGGTGCGCATGACTACCGATCTCCCAGCCGCATTCGTGGCCATCCTCGCGGGAGACACCGATCTGAAGAGCTACCTGCGCTCTGTGAAGAATTGCAATGTGGAAGCAGTTTTCAGCCACGACGACCCACTCCCAGGCTTGGCTGAGGTTCTTTTGGTTCCTTATCTTGCACTGAAGAGAGGTTTTTGACCTAGCATCTTGGTAGTCGACAGAACTAACCTCACGAAATCGGGACGTGCTACAGAAACTGACCGTTGGAAGCAGGGAAGCAGAGAAGTACCGGTAGTGAAGCGTTTAGAGAGGTCCCCATGGTTGCTCTTCCAAACAAGCGAAATAATCATGAAGTTCACACGCCATTTGTCATCAGCGGCTCAGGAAAGGCAATTTACCAGGATGGCACGTATCTAGAGCACAATCCCTCCTGGCACATGGAGGAGTCGCCGTTCAAGGTCAAACAAATCTTGAGAATGTTGAAACGCCAAGAACTCACGCCTAAAACCATCTGTGATGTTGGGTGTGGCGCGGGCGCGGTACTTGCAGAACTGCAATCGCATTTACCAAAGGAATGCATGTGCTGGGGTTATGACGTTTCGTCAGACGCAATCGGAATGTGCGCAGAACGTAGCAACGAGAATCTCAGGTACTGTGTGCGCGACATTCGGAGCGACCGATGCGATGCAGACTTTGATCTCTTGTTAATGCTCGATGTCTTTGAACACGTTGACGACTACATCGGCCTGGTGCGAGATGTGAGGTCTAAAGCCAAGCTTAAATTATTTCACATACCTTTGGATCTATCCGTTCAGGCAGTCATGAGACAAAACGGTCTTCTGAAACGCCGTGACAATTTCGCACATCTCCACTATTTCACGAAAGAAACGGCTCTCCGCACCTTGACCGACGTGGGATACGAATTGGTGGACTACTTCTTCACCCCTCGATGCATCGAACTTGGAGACGAGTTGGCCCAGAAGATTGCGAGGACTCCACGGAGGCTTTGCTTCGCGGTGGCGCCAGATGTGACAGTGCGCTTTCTGGGGGGATATAGCTTGATGGTGCTAGCAAGATAGTTGTCGCCCTAGGGGCGATGCGTTCTAGCGTGGCATGTGGTGCACAAGGTGATCAAGTTCTCCTCTGCGTCAGCTCCCGAATGGCTGCGGAACTCTCTGTGGTGCACCTCAAGATTCGACATCGTCCCACACGATTGACACCTCCAGCCATCGCGACGCAGGATTTGCTGGCGCAGCCTCTCATACGATAAAGGGTCCAGCCGCAAGGGAGCGGCTTTGGGGCGAATCATTCAGGACGCCTTCTCCTGTAGGTTTTCGAGCTTTGTGCAACTAGGTTGCGTGATCGCAGCGTTGCCCGCCTTATTCTCAACGTCCCAAAGGCAATCGCCGGACTCGAATTCGCTTTTCTTCGACGACGATTATGCTGCCTTCTCTCAAAGGCTCCTCCATCACAGGCATAGCCGCTAACAGCAATCGCAATTGAACTGCGGGATGTTTGGGTCCACGCCGAGCAGAATGACGGATGGCTTTTCTTCGTTGCGCAAAGCCAATAAAGTACCAAAATCCGTATCGGCGGAGATTAGGATTCGATCTTCTTCTGCGGCGCGTGCGAAAACTTCAAGATCGGTCGCCGTCTGCATATTGTAGTCGCGAATATGAATCGCGTTGTGGCCTGCGGATAGCAAACCCTCCGCGATCACGGGGGACAAGGCATTGTCAACCAGGAACTTCAAGAACCACCAACGACGGGAAGTTCCCGCTCGCGGACGGCCTCAGCCGCGTAGCGCAATGCTTCGCGAACATCCTCGACCTCAAGGTCGGGATAAGCACTTAGGATTTCCGCTTCCGCCATGCCTTCGCCTACCATACCGACAACCGTGGCAACAGGTATACGCAGGCTTCGGATGCAGGGGAGGCCACCCATTTGGTTGGGGTCTACGGTGATGCGTGTGAAGGTTTTCATTTTTGCCTCCGTCTAAAACGGCGCACATATTGCAACTTCTCGATCCGCCAAGCTAAAAGATAGCATGTCTAGGAAAGTCGCCGACGCCTAGATGCAGCTTTCTCATACAGTTCCTGATCAAGCCCTAGACGAGGCGTTTTGGCAACCCAGGTCGTCACGATGCTTTCTCGCACAGGTTTCGAGGAAAGCCTGTTGCTGTTCGCCAGGCAAGAACCTGTAATAGCGTGAGATCGAGTTGAGCAGGATCTCCGGGTTGCCATTATCCAAGTGCGCGCCCGCGAGGAAGTCGGCGCAGATCATCTCCAGGCAGTAACCGCGCGACTTGTCTGTGCCGAGCATGAGGGCTGCTGTCTCGATCGCTTGTTCGATGACGGGGATTTGACTCTTATAGACCTTGAAGTAGATCAGCTCCGACGGTTCCGTTTCCTTCCCCGTTAGCTCCTTCTCCACCTCCCGCCTGAAGTCCTCCTTCGGCAGTTCTCGAGCTTTGTGCAACCAGGTTGCACAATCGAAGTCCTGCCCGTCCCTCCGTGCGACCTTTGCCAGTTCCAGCCCCTTCGCCCATCCCACAGCTTTCAGCTCGCGTCTGGCCGGTGGCGACAAGTGCTTGTGGATGGACATCAGGTAGTACGCCTTCCTCCTCGATTCCGGGATTCCGGGAATCGTCTTTCAAGGAAGTCGCCAAACGACGAAGAGGTGAACACCGAATCTGCCACTTGTGACTCCTACTGCCCAGTGGCCCCAGCACGACTCATTTCTTAGGGCTCCTTTTCTTTTTCGGACTGCGCTTCAGGTCCTCCAGGTCCCTGGCACGACCTAAAGCCCGTTTGTTGATCTCCATATCATCTTGAGAAATGAAATGCACCGGAACACCAAAGAAAGTACTGGGGACTCTGTTTTTCCAAGCATCGGCGAACTCGACCCCAGTGATTTGGGTCAAAATATCAATGCGTACTGGAGCAATTCCAATCTGATAGACAATCTGCTTCTCAGTGAAGGTTTCAGGCGTGATTCCATCATGCTCCAGCGGAGCGCCAAACTTCTTGAGCGCTTGAACCAGCCGGCGGGAGTTTGCCGCTGAATTGTGTATCCACACGTCGAGATCTTTCGTATAGCGTGGTTCGCCGTACTTCATGACTGCGAAGCCGCCAACGATCAAGTAATCAACCTCAAATTCGTTTAAGAGTTGTAGCAGTTCTCTGTAGTCTGGGTTTTCTGCCATGGCTGGTTTCCTCAGCTAATTCCACCATTTCCCACGCTGCCGCAAAGATGGCTTCATCCCCCTGCTCCTGCCAAAACTCAATGTCGAACGAACGGTCCGGAAAGCCGCGTTCCACGAGTCGCGTTTTCCATCTGGAGTTTTGAGAAATGCCCATTTTGCCTCCTCGAATCCCTCCTCTAACATCATCAGCATATCAGCTTGAGGGGCCGGTTTTGCGTCCTGCGAGCGGCGGTAGCGCGGCAGCCCAAGAAGCCACCGCAGTCGGTCGAAGGTCAAGGGGATTCGCTTGCCGCGAACATGCAGTTGGATCCTCGAAGGTCGCGGACAAAGTTCCTCGCAGCCCGGCAAAGAACTCGAACATAGTGGCGGCATTGCCGACAACAAGGCCAAAAGTGTTTCTCAAATCTGTGAGGTGCGATTGTCAGAAGGAGTCGAGGTTGAAGGAAGGGAGTCACTACGTCGGCCCGTGGTCTTGTCTGTGACAGTCTCCGCACAGCGTGATCAGATTCGTTTCGTCGTCGTCGCCTGAATGACTGCGAAACTGCTGGTGATGGACTTCTAATCTCTCCCTGGAGCCGCATGCTTGGCATCGCCAGCCGTCCCGCTGAAGCACCTGGCGATTCAATTTCCGGTAAGCGTTGGGCGGCAGTTTTAAGCGTGGTCGCTTGGGAAGAATTTTTCTCATGAGGCCTTACCTTGGACGTCTGCCAAGAATGCCTCTTTCTGCAGCTCCGGAAGGAACTTGTAGTAGCGGGAAACCGAGCTCAGCAGGATCTCCGGATTTTCACCGTCCAGGTTCGCTCCCGCCAAGAAGTCGGCACAAATCATCTCCAGGCAGTAACCGCGCGATTTGTCCGTGCCCAGCATCCGAGCGGCGGTTTCAATCGCCTGCTCGATCACTGGGAGTTGGCTCTGGTAGAACTTGAAGTAGACGATCTCGGTCGGTTCGGTGTCCTTGCCGGTGAGGTGCTGGTCCACCGCGCGTTTGAACTGATCCCGAGGTAAGGAACGTGCTTTGTGCATCCATGCTGCACAATTGAAGTCCTTCCCGTCCGAACGCGCGACCTTGGTCAACTCCGCCGCCTTCGTCCAGCCCACCTGTTTCAACTCCCGCCGGATCTGTGGCGGCAAGTGTTCGTGAATGGACATGAGATAGTAGGCGGTCCGGCGCGAATCGGGAAAACGCCTTTCCAGAAATTCATCGAACGACTTCAAGTTCTCCAGTCTCCAGTACTGACCCGCCCGCACCTCGCACAGATACCTGCCAAGTTCGACAAAGCGGGTATCTCGCTCCGCCTCCTTCTGCTTCTCCCACGTCAGGATCTCGTCGATCTTGGTGAGGACAAACAGTGCGCGCTTGCGGTTGAGCTTGGGCGGCATCGGCGTCGGCCTAAAACGAAAGTTCGTCAAACAGACCAAGATCGACTCCCGGTTTGCGCACAAGTCCGGCTTCGACCAAGTCGGGCTTGTCGAGGCAAATCCCGATGAACGGGCAGGTTGTGCACGGATTCTGGGGAAAACGGATGCCGCTGTGCGGCAGGAACAGCCCAGACTCGATCCGTCGGACCGTGTCATCGACCAGGGCTGCGAACTCCTGCCGCTGCTCTTCGGTAATCGTGGCCCGCAAATACTGAACCTCGACCAGTCGCTTGCGGACGAAAACAACCTGGGCAACTTCGTCGATCCCGGTCATCCACGAATAGCAGACCAGTTGTGGATCCAGAGCGGAAATGCCGGCGGGCTCCTCCGGATATCGGGCAGAAGTGGTCTTCCATTCGAGAACACATGGTGTGCCGTCCAGCTCCCCAATTGCATCGACGTACGCGACGAAGTTGTTGCTGGGACCGAGTGTCCGATTGAACTGAATTTGCTGAGCGGAACGAGGCCGTCGAATGCGAACCCGGCCGTCCTGAGCGAAGCGCTCCAGCAACTGGACACCCTGTTGCAGCATGCGGTCCCAGGTGTCGTTGCCGGAGTAGGTCAGGCCCATGTCCTTAAACACGCTCCATTGCTCGAACAGTACCGTGGCGGGGTCTTCGCGGCGAAACAGAGCGGCAACGGCCTGTTCGAACGCTCGGCCGAAAAGCATGGCGGCGCGCGTATCTTTCTCCTGCCATCCATCGAGGTAGCGGTGCCGGTAACGGCGTGGGCAACTGAGGTAGTGGCTGATCTGGGTGTAGGAGTAGTTCATCAAGCCACCTCTGAACTGTCCAGATTTGCCGGGGAAAGGTCATCCCAGCGGGCGGCAGGAGCAAAGCCGTCAAGTCGTAGCAGGGAAGCGCCGTTGAAAAAGATATGGCTGATCTTGACGACGCCCTTCAGGCCCACGAGCTGAGTTTCGTCAACCTCGTCCCGTCCGAGCATTTCGGTGTCGTAGCCGAAATCACGCAGGAACCAATTCAACTTCCACAAGGCCTTGGGGTTGCAATAGAGGCGGCTGGAAATGACATGACCCGCAAAACGGCTCGGCTCAAGGATGGCCAGACTGAGCGTGTAGTAGGGCTTTTGCGCTTGCCGGCGAAAATGGACTCGTTGCACGCGAACGAGGAAGACTCCGTCGGGGATTTGGTCGGCGGCACAGCGATCCGCGGCGTGCAAGCCAGCGATTTGGCGTTTCATGCGGCACCTTCTTTCTGGCCGAGATAGCTGTTGAGCTGGCAGAGTAGCGCATTGCGGTCCTTTTCGGCCCAATCGGCCAGTTGCTGGACGAAGTTCTCAACCTGCTCGCGAGTCGCTTCGCGGAGCGTCTTGGTTCCGCAGAAATCGGTTGCGTAGGCCTTGACCAAGTTGGGATCGAGTTGATGCTGACGGATGATCTGACAGAGGCGGTCGCGAACCTTGGGGCCACCGCCATTTCCGTTCCCATTTGCGTTTTGTGGAGGGAGCTTCTCGCCCGTGTTCGGAACTGTTCCGATCTCTTCGACCGAGCAGAGGCCGATGCCGTAGGCCTTGCGGAGGGCGCGATTGACAGCTCGCGTCTCGGCCACGCGCATCTCTGCGCCACGGACAAGGGTGGAGACATTCGACGGATCGGCGTCGCCGTGACCGACGAAGCCCCGGCAGGTTCTAGATTTGTAAACTGTAGCTTTGAATACCCATCTTGAAGTCGATGGATCTGAGAACTCTGAAACTGGTTCGACATGGATGCCAGCGCAGTGGTTTCGCCGAGCCAGGCGAATGAGACCGGAATGAGTCACGTACCAGTGGCCATCAAGCCATAGGAGGTCGCCAGTTTCGACAGAAAACCGATGGCGCGTGGCCAAGCCAGCTGGGTCAACAAGGGGTTTATTAGATCTCGAGTTGTGTATTTTCTTGTGGGCAGACCTCGTTTCCATCTTTGCCATCCCTTCGCGCGTACCTGACTAGACGATTACTTCGGAACCTCATATCGGGTATAAAGTAGCAAGGCCTCCGGGGACCACAGGTTGCATGTACATATGCATATTATATGCATATATGCAAATCGTCAAGCCCTAATTATGCCGGCTTCATCAAAACCCGAAATCGACTGGAGGGTCGTCGGACGCCGCATACGTGAGATTCGTGGGTTCGAGACTAACCAGGCGCAGTTTGCGCATCAACTCGGCGTCAGCCAGGGACAGCTCTCCAGATACGAGCAGGGGAACAGCGAAATTGGGGTGGCTGCGCTGCTGCGCTTAGCGCGGATATCGGGGAAAACAATCGAGTGGCTGCTGACGGGACGAGACAGGCTCTGAAGAGAGCTACGATGCAGCGTCTTGGAATCGATTCATTCTCGGCGCGTCCGCGCATTTAATTTCGATGTGCAGTGTCACCTGAGCTTCTAATCGGGACTCTTCTATCCGAATCGCGGTTTTGCTCATTACACTACAGGGCTATTTACATTCGCTTTATGTTCTCCTACTATCAGTTCGTGTCCACCGCTTCCCATCTCCGATTTGTCTTCGGTGCTTGCCCGAGCCCGGCTGCAACCAATGCGACTTTCATCGTTGCCATTGGTGCTTGAGGAGAGAAGGGTAACCTGACGCGCGGAGGGCAGTCGTCGCGACGCTGAGCGCTGCGTTGAAAGCAGCGATGAATCGAAGATCAGTTGGTACGGCTTTGACCTTTGAATCGGCGAGGCTCCGCTCCACAATTCCCAGAAGATCCTTAATTTCATTAGGAGTGGTTGGTTCTCGCCTTAGCCAGCCGTACTCCACCCACTTTTCTAAGTTCATCCTCGTCACCTAGCAAGAACACTTTTTTGCCCTTGAGCACGGCGTTCAAGAAATGATTCCCGCTCGCGAGTTTCGACTTGAATTCCGCGACGGAATATACGGTTGGGTTGATGGGGCGGCCGATGCTTTTCTCGACCGTATTGAGCTGCGAAAGTACCTCGTCAAGGGTGGCTTTCCCAACAACCATTAGATCAACGTCGCTCTGCGCCGTTTCTTCCTCGCGTGCCACGGACCCATACACAAATGCCACAACAATTCGCTTCGAGAGAAAGTGCAGGGCTGACCGGAGAACGCTGAAGACGCCAATCGTTTTGTTCACCAGCGCCTGCATCTCTCGAAATATGGGGGCGTCTCGCTTAACCTGATAAAAAACCTGACTGCCCACTGAACTGCGAACGATGAGTCCCACTTTCGACAGATTTTCCAGCTCACGTTGAACCGCGCCCACGCTGGCACCTGTTTCGCGCGCGATTTGGCGCGTATAGAAGGATTGATCGGCGTGGCCATAGAGCAGGGCCAGGATGGCGCCCCGCGTGCGTCCGAATAGAAGGTTCGCCAATCCATGGGGTGCACTCATTCCGAGAACAATTGTACTCAAGATGAGAACATATTTCAACTGAAAGATGGCGCTGCCTTTGGCTTCAACGCCTACGAGATATCGAGCAGAGTTTTCCCGCACGATGTCCACTTCTTGTTTGGAGGCCGTACGCCAGTATTGGTCGAGGAATCAGAACTGCGCGACGGAAAGACCGGGGATATGCTGGAAGTCACGGGGATTGCCGGTCAACACCTGGTAGCCGAGCGACAGAGCCGTGGCTCCGATCAGCAGGTCTGCGAACGGGATGACCACGCCCCGGCTCTGCTGCTCTCCGTCAATCTTTCCAGCCAGCAACGCGGTCTCTTTCGTGTAAGGGTACACCGTCAGATCGGCCAGCAGTTCGTGCAGAAACGATTCCCGGCGCAAGCGCGTTTCCGGCATCCGGGCACGATAGATGCCGTGGATGAGTTCGGTCAAGCCAATTGCAGAGAGCGCCGCTTCCTGGTCGCCCGTCCGGTCTACGATTTTCTCGATCAACTGCTCGACCGTATCGCCGCGCCGCTCGGCGGCAATCACTACGCTGGAGTCGAGGATCAGTCCCATGCGGGCGGGTTCAGCGGTTCACGATGGCTGTTGATGACTTCTTCGAGATCGCGGGCAAAGTCCTCATCTAGGGTGGCGGTGGAGGCATGATCTTTGGCCAGCCGGAGTGACTCCGAGAGCCAGCGAACATGCGGCTCGGCAGGACGAACCACGGCTACAGGCCGTGCGTCATCTCCGATGATGATCTCAGCCCCGGCACGCACCCGCGCGAGCACGCTGGCGAAGTCGCTGGCGGCTTCCGCTTCCGAGATGTGGATGATGTTCTTCGCCATAACGCGTATTATATCGCTACTCATACGCCCCTTCGATCAAGAAAGAATGGCAGGTACATGCTCAGCGTTGGGTGGAACTGTTTCCGCCAGATTCCCCGCAGTGGTCTCTGTTTTTGCGCGGACGCCATGCCGGCGATTACCGAGACCCCGGTTTGTGCACCATGGTTGCACGGCGACGTGCAAGCGCATCCGAAGCCCACTTCGATTGCGCCGATCGGTTGGCCGAGTTTCGATGCTGCACACTCCGGGTGCAGAAGCAGACTCCGGACAGTTTCCGACTCCAGGAGGACTAGATAGTTTCAGAGGGCAGGCTGGCTGAACTAAGGAAAATGTGCTGAAGTAAGGAAGTAGGAGATCGCAATGCAGAAGCAAGCGAGGATCACGAGCAAAGGGCAAATCACTGTTCCCCGTGAGGTGCGGCGCATCCTGGGCGTGCGTGCCGGGGACCGCCTATTGTTTGAGAGCGATGGAAGGGTATCCGCGTCCGGCCGGTCCGCAACCAGAGCATGTTCTCGAAGTACCGCGGTATTGGCAATCCGGAGATCGGGTCGGGCAGAAGAAGCACACTCAGCTTGGCGGCCCAGACGACTCTGGAGGCGGCATTCAATCGGGGAGGCTTGGTAGTGTCGGCCCCGGTCTTTGCGGAGTTGATGGCTGCCCCGAGCTTGACTCTGTCCAACTCAACAATAACCTTGCAATTATGCTACAACGTAGCATAATTACAATGATGATTCAAAGAGCAGCCAAAACCAGGTTATTGGATTCGCTGCAACGCTTTCCGGCTGTAGCGTTGCTCGGCCCGCGCCAAGCGGGCAAAACGACTCTGGCTCTTTCTTTAGAAGAGCACCTTAAACCCCAGGCTTTGTACCTTGACTTGGAGCTCCCCTCGGATAGGGCCAAACTCGCTGATCCTGAACTATACCTTTTGCAACATCCCGACCGGCTCGTCATACTTGATGAAATTCATCGCCTTCCCGGCATTTTTCAGACACTCCGCAGTGTGATTGATCGCAGGCGTCGAACGGGCAGAAAAGTCAATCAGTTCCTGTTGCTCGGTTCGGCATCGATTGATCTCATGCACCAATCGGCGGAAACACTCGCTGGTCGAATCGCCTATCTCGAACTGACTCCGTTCACGGCTGCGGAAGTTCGCGGGACTGGCCCTTCTGCTCAAGATATTCTGTGGCTGAGAGGAGGCTTTCCGGAGAGCTTTCTCGCCGACGATGATGAAGACAGCTTTGAGTGGCGCGCAGCATTCATTCAAACCTACTTGGAGCGGGATGTGCCCGCTCTCGGGCCCAGAGTGCCAGCAGAAACGCTTCGCCGTTTCTGGCAAATGTTGGCTCACAACCAAGGACAGATGTTGAACGGGGCTCAACTTGCCGCGGGACTTGGAGTAAGCGGGCAAACGGTTGCTCGCTACCTCGATATTCTGGTCGATTTGCTTCTAGTGCGGCGACTACAGCCTTGGGCATCAAATGTGGGAAAGCGGCTGGTGCGATCTCCGAAAGTCTATGTTCGGGATAGTGGCCTCGTTCATGCGCTATTAGGCATTCGAACTCAGGAGGAACTGTTCGGACATCCCGTCGTCGGCCCGAGCTGGGAGGGTATGCTCATCGAGAATATTCTCGGCAGCTTACCTGCGGCGGTTCCTTCATGGTTTTATCGAACATCCGCTGGCGCGGAAATTGACCTCGTGCTCGAATTCGGACCCAAAAACATTTGGGGGATAGAAATCAAACGCTCGATCAGCAACCCCGCGCCTAGTAAAGGTTTTCACATCGGCTGCGCAGATCTCCAAACTGCTCGCCAAATTATTCTTTACCCCGGAAAAGAATCCTACCGGACCGATCCGAGGTCAGAGGTGATGTCCTTGGATCAGTTCATGAAAGAACTTCCAAGCCTCGCACGCTTATAAGAAGGGACGTATCTGGCGACGGTCCGGTTGGGCAAGACTCACGCGGGCATGCTGTGAACTGAATCGTTACCGCGACTCGTGGGCTCGCCGGTGACAGTCCACGCACAACGTGATCAAGTTCTCCTCTGAATCTGCTCCCGAATGGCTGCGGAACTCTCTGTGGTGCACGTCAAGGTTCGACAACGTGCCGCACGATTGACACCGCCACCGTCACCGGCCGGCGAGGCTTATCAACCTTCCCGATCTCGTTTCAACGGCCCCCCGATCGCGAGAAATCGCGCAGAAGGAGAGCTATTGACGTTCGCTTTGTGTTCGCCTACTATCGGTTTGTGTCCAACGGTCCGCATCTCCGATTTGTCTCCCGTCTTTGCCCGCGCCTGGCCGCAACTAATGCGACTTTCATCGTCGGCATTAGTTTTTGAGTGGAGCAACGCACCGCGCCACAAGTTTGTGCACCCGGGTTGCACACTGATGTCAACCGAATCCCAAGCGGGTCGGGACCCCCGTTTTTTGCTTGAATGCCTCTTGGAACGAAGGGCTACGTCGTCTCCACACGGGAAGCTCCCTTGACTTCACGTTAAATACGTGTTACACGTATTGTACGTGTGCCAGGAGGCAACCATGCCGACTTCACGAAATGGAGAGAAGCAGAACATCACGATAAGTCTGAGTCGGCAGTTGCTCAAGAAGGCCAAGATTCTCGCTGCCCGACGTGAAACTTCGATCAGTGGTCTCCTTGCACAGGAGATCGAGTTCCTCGTTGGCGACGAAGAAGCCTACGAGCGGGCCGAACGGCAGGCTAGGGCGCTTCTCGACATAGGTTTTCACCTAGGTGGAGTAATCCGAGCGGGTCGGGACGAATGGCATGAGCGATAGGACTTTTGTCGATACGAATGTGTTGATTTACGCTCACGACGTCGATGCGAAAGCGAAGCATGAAGCCGCGAAGATTGTTCTCCACGAGCTTTGGAGCGAACGGACTGGCGTTCTCAGCATGCAGGTGCTGCAGGAATTTTACGTGAATGTTACGCGAAAGATTCCACATCCGATATCTAAAGAATCGGCCCGCCTTGTTGTGAGCAGCTACGCAATCTGGTGTGTCGACGCCACACCTGCTGAAATTTCAATTGCGTTTCGAATCGAGGACGAATCCCAGATCGGTTTCTGGGATGCTCTCATTGTCGCATCCGCTCTTAAAAGTGGTGCCAATCGGATCCTCTCGGAAGATCTGAACGCAGGTGAAGTGATCGCGGGCATACGTATCGAGAACCCCTTTGCAACTTCTCCCTGATTTGTGGGCGGCAGCGGAAATCGGCGGTTTGGTCTGGGCCTTGACTAGACTTGCAAGAGAAACCGCGACTTGGAACTGGACTAATGGAATCTATTTCCTGCGGCGCTGATGCAATCGCCTCGATGTTATCGGGAAGACAGACCTTTCAGGAGTTCGGCGTTGAGGCGAGCAATGCGCTGGAAATTAATCGCTGCCAAGACAGTCGGAGCAAGATCCACGGTCGAAGTGGCTCCCGCCACTGTGCCATTGCAGACCAAAATGAACTCCGTGTATACTTAGCGTATATACATTGTTGGAGGTTAATGCATGGGCACTGCGCGGGTTTTTCGTTCCGGAAATAGTCAGGCGGTTCGGCTGCCGAAGCAATTTCGACTAAAGAGCAAGGAAGTGGAGATCTTTCGGCGAGGGGATGAGATCGTCCTGCGAGAAAAGGATGGAACCATGGAGCGAGCATTCGATCTACTGTCTGGTTTGCCGGATGACCTTGTCATTGTTGCCCGCGCGAAGGATCAACCGCAGAAACGCAAGGGACTCTAATGGAGCCTCGCTATCTGCTGGACACGAATGTCTGTATTTACATCCGGCAAAAGAGGCCGGAAGAAGTTTTGCGCCGATTCCGCAAGCTTCGCCCCGGGGAGGCCGCCATTTCTGTGATTACGTACGGCGAGCTGCTCTATGGCGCGGCAAAGAGCGTGCAGCGAGTTGCCGCGCTTGAGCGACTGCGTGAGCTCGTGCATGTGCTGCCCGCACTCTCCTTGCCGGAATCGGCGGCAGAAGCGTACGGATCGATTCGGGCGGAGCTGGAAGCGAGAGGCGAGATGATTGGAAACAACGATCTCTGGATCGCTGCACATGCCGTGGTTGCAGGGTTGACGCTGGTTACAAACAATGAAAGCGAATTTCGGCGGGTGCGCGGGATGAAGATCCAGAACTGGGCTGTCTAGCGAACCTCTAGGACCGGCATGCCCCAATTCTTGCAAGCACTGGTCGCCAAGCAGAAAGCTAGAATCAAAGATGCATAACCTGGCCACGGGAGGCGCTGTGCTTCGTGACTGTACCTCGCCAACCGCGGCGCAGGTCATTTGAATATGCGAGCGGTGCCGCCACCTGCCGACATCAGCCTAGCAATCTTCGTCGGCCGTCTCATCCTTCTCCCACCCAGTGACGTTGGGATGAAGCATCACCGTCCGAAAATCCGGGCCGGCAGCCGCCGCCACTAGTCCCTCCCCGGTCCGGCCTCCCCGATCGCAAAGAATCGAAGCGTACTAAAGCCTACTCATATTCACCGTATGTTCGCCTATTATCGGTGCGTGCGCAACGCGTCCCATCCCGCATTTGCATTCGGTCTTTGCTCGAGCCAGGCTGCACCAATGGCCATCAGCAAGGAGTTCGGGAAGTCAGTGGATCGGCTCCTGACCGGCAAAACCTAGAAATGATCTTGCCTATTGATATTCGCTTTGCGTTCGCCTAGTATGAATGCGTGCGCGATGCTTCCCATCCTCCATTTGTCTTCGGTCTTTGCCCGAGCCTGGCGGCGGCCAATGCCACTTTCGTTGTTGGCATTCATTCTTGAGCAGAGCAGGGTACCGAGACCCCGGGTTGTGCACCATGGTTGCACGGCGACACCGACAGAATGCCACGTGTGCCGGGGCGGCCCATTTTCAAGCTGATCGGCTCGTGGAGAATGGCTACGTCGCCTCCGAGAGACGGATGTGCTACAATGCTTACAGGAGTTACATATCGGAGATTGCCATGAGATCAACTCGTTCGATGGTCATCAGCATGCGCCTCCCTGCGGAAAGCGGAAAGCGTCTCAAACGCATGGCGCATCGGCATGGATGGACCCCCAGCGACGCCAGCGCGCGCCTGGTGGAGGAAGGTTTGCGCCGGTCGGAATTTGGATTCATCGACTTTCGAGACTCCCCTGCGGGCCGGCAAGCCTGCCTTCAAGGGAGCACGCTCGCGGTATGGGAGGTCATGCTGCTCGTCCACAGCTATCGGAACGATGTGTCGTCCGTGGCGAGACACCTCAAGTGGTCAGAAGTGAAAGTCCAGGCAGCGGTCAACTATGCGGAGGCGTTTCCCGAAGAAATCAACGAGGCAATGGCTGAGAATGCGGAGACGGATTTTGAAATGCTGAAGCGCATGTTGCCGCAGGCCGCCGAATTCGTTCCCAAGAAGGCGGCGAAAAGCTGAAATGCTCAAGCTTCTTCTCGATGAGCACATCTCACCGGACGTGGCGAATGGTCTGCGTCGCCGCCGTTTCGCAATAGAAGTTCAGTGTCTGGTGGAATGGGAAGACGGGTACTTCCTGGGACGAGAGGACTCCGCTTGTTTGCGAGAAGCCGCTGCCCAGGGACTGACCCTGGTTACGTATGACCGGAGGACGATTCCTCCCCTGCTCAAAACCTGGGCGGAAGAAGAACGAACGCACGGCGGAGTGATTTTTGTGGACGAAAAAACAATTTCGCCCGCGGATATCGGCGGCTTGGTCTGGGCCTTGACCGGACTGGCAAAAGAAACCGGGAATTGGGACTGGACCAATAGAATCTATTTCCTGCGGCGCTGATGCCAATCGCGTCGATCCGGTTGTCGGCTGCACCATAGAGCCGGTCCTCTTGGCGTGCTGCACGTGCGAGATCTCTTCGGTCAACGGTCGATCGACTCCCAACGAACTGCATCCCGGCGTAGCCCGCTTGGGGATAGGGGAAGGATTACAAAGCCGATGTCGCCGGCTTGGAAAGAGCACTGTCCAATCGGGCCATAGTTGCGGAGGGCAGGCTGGCTCAAGTAAGGAAAATGTGCTGAAGTACAAAGAACTGGACAGTGAGGTCGCCCGTCCGAAATCACCCTTTAAAGCAAAAGTAGTCTTCTGTCAGATTAGGTCACGCGGGAACAAAGCAACGAGGATTGCGGCAAGGCCTATCAAAGAGTCAAGCAAGCCACGGGTTGACGACCGGTACGGAAAGATCTTCAAACTGCGTGATGTTACGGGTCGCCAGAGTGGCAAGGTGACCGAGCACGATATGAGAAGTATAAAGTACAACATTAGATTGCTCAACAGCGGTTTTTAAGAACGGGAAATCGTTTCGGATAATATCCGCCGTGGCGGAGAGCGAATTTCTCGGGATAAGTATGAATCCAGAAAAAAAGGACACAACTGGAGCTAATCGCGCAGACGGAGGTCGCACCCACGCGCAATTTTTCCGATTATCCGAAGCAACCCCATAAAATGAAATTGCATATGGACTGAGTCGATCCTTCACGGTATCCTAGAAATGCATCAAGAGCGAGCCAGACATGCTCTGGCTCTCCAACCGAGGCTAAAAAAGAGGGCCCACGGTGGCGACAGCCTACGCAGGCTGGATGCGGCAGATTAGGAGGTCTGCAAACAATGAATCCTGACTCATGTGAGCGCTCTCTTGGCACGTCTACCACGAAGAGAATAGACTCTGTCTCCCGCTCCCGCGTGAAAGTTTGCCGGAGGGAAAAATGATCACGGACGACGCCCTGAGGCAGCACGTGTACCGGTCTATTCTCAACACCGCCAACAGACGCCTGGAGCAAGCGATCCCCGGTTCCTCGGACGGTGCCTTCGCACATCTGTCGCTTGCTGCATTGCTCAGTCTTCTTTTTCTCGTGCGCGGCGAGTGGGGCTCAATCGGAGACTATGTCACGACACAGCGAGCTCTTCGGGCCACGGTCGGCGACGATCTGCTCTGGGCTGATCCGCAGGAGCCCACGCGTGCCTCCTCTGGATCAGTTCAGTAGGAGGCGCCTTTGAAGGGAATCACAACCTCGAAAGCATTCACTGTTAGAATGGCCGGCTCTCCTGATTCCATTGACAGAGCAGACGCGTCCTCGGCATAGTTGGGTCGCACTTCGTTCTTTACACCGTGCCCCAACATGAACGTCCGTAATGTGGTTGCGCGTTTTCTACAGAGTTCTTCCGCGGACAGAGATATTGATAAGGAGTAGCATTCCGCTATCGATAGTCTGCAGCAGAAACGCCCGTGCTCTCTGCACGAAATGCGCAACAAGCCCACAGCGATAAAGATTTCTCAATACGACGTATCAGCGCGCTCATTACCCACGTAACCTGAATTCCACACATTACTCTTGATCACCTTGGTTGGTCCTGATTTCTAATTAGAAGTACTCCCACCACCAGGTGGAATATGCAAAAGTCGACCGAGCCTTCCGTCACACAACCTGTTACTGGCGAAGCGCAAAGTGAGAGCGCTAATGCAGTTCATTCCGCAAACGAAAACTCTGCGCCACAAAATGTTGTGCCGCCCAATTTTGTCGAGATCTATCAGATACCGAAGCCTGTTGCTTCACCTGTCGAAGAAGAAGAGACGCGCGAGACGGTCGACAAAGCGAAATCACCTGGCGAGGAACACACGACGGGCGAGGTTACACCCCGTGAGCAGGAGCAGGAGACCCCGAAGAAGGAGCCCTTACCTAGTGACATAACTTTCCAGACAGCGAGGGCAGCTTTTTACCGCGGCGACGTCCAAGAATCTATCGACTTAGTGTACAAGTTCTCAGCACAAGCTGCTGCAGAAAGGAAAGCTGAGGAAATGGCTCAGGCGCGGGCAGCTGAAGATCCATCCGATGATCAGGAAAATGAGGAGGAATTCGCGGAAGAGGAACCATCTGAGCCGGAGCCAGAGCCGGATTATCAATTCGGTGTAAAGATTGGCGGAAGTCCCGGAAAGACGGTTGGGCTAACTGAGATGAGGGACCTGCTTCGTGTCGGCGGCGCAATCCAAGAATTTCGCTTTCTTAGCACTGAAGACGCCGTCATCGATCTATTCCGTCGATCCCGTTCATTCTTACATCTGCAGATTGCGCTCCCAGCTTTATACGAATGCTTAATTCTGCCACGAAATGTCGAAAGCTTCCGAACAACACGAGAACTGTTTGATGAGATAGTAGCGCTTTTGCAGAAACATGTGATGCTCCCCCGCAAAGAGTGCTCGCTACTTGCATACTGGGCGATCGCTACGTGGTTCACAGACTATCTTCCTCTTCTTCCTAACATCGTCATCAGCGGGCCGGCATCGACAGCCGATTTGCTGCTCCGCACGCTGGAGGCTGTTTGCCGTAGGCCGGTTCTCCTCGGGGAGCTAAGTCCTCTGATCCTCCGTAAGCTTCCCATCGCTCAAATCACGCCGACTCTGTTGATTCGCGAAGCGCAATTGAATCGATACACGTCGGCATTGCTCAACGCATCGGCCCAACCAGGGTATTTGTTTTTTAACGGTGAAACCTTCGAACAGTTCTACTGCCCGAAGTGCATCTACGTGGGCGAACTCTTCAAAGATCCTCCGGCCACGAGCAATAGTATTCAGATAAACCTCGGTGGGAGTGTGTTGCGATCACCTGGTCCGCTTCCGACAAAGGACCAAATGACCTGTTTTCATAATCGACTTTTAGGCTATCGCTTATTGAATCACGACAAGGTGGCGTCCGCGAACTTTCACGTTTCTGGATTCCGGCCAGAAATCAGCTATGTGGCAGAGGCGCTGGCGGCCGCTATCGTCGATGATGTCGATCTGCAACGCGGAATCATTGAAGTGTTGAAAGACCGCGATGAGCAGTCACGAGTTGATCGTGCAACTGGAGTGAACGGACTGGTCTTGCGGGCAGTTCTGTTTCACTGCCATCAAAATGAGCCGCGGAAATTTGTTAGGGAAATTGCGGCCACGACAAACCGGTTTTACGCTGAAGATGGAGAGTTGCTGAGGGTCAGCAGCGAAACCGTCGGACACGTCCTAAAGTACTTGGGTCTTTATAGCCGTCGGCTCGGCAACGCCGGCCGCGGACTTATATTTGACAAAGCTACTCAGGCTCATGCCCATAGGTTGAGCCACGCCCACGATGTGCTCACCGCTGAGCCTTCTTGCGAACACTGTCACGGGCTCCAACAATCACAATCGGAGGAAGTTGTGCAGGATGTGTAGGTGGTGAAGGATTTGGCATCGCCCTCAGGGGCCGGACAATGAACGTGGAATATGGCGCAATTAGCGGCCGTCTTCCGTAGAATCATTGGTCCTGCGGTTCCTTGACAACTAAATCACAGAAGGGCAGCCGTGGGGGCGGCTGCCCTCCGGGCTATTCAGCAACAACTCTGACGCATTGGGAAGACCCATCGAGATTTTGGCGCAGATCCTGCCGCGTAAACCCAGTTGGACGTCACGGGTCGCTACGCACGGCCTGCGCCTGTCTTACGGAGGGGCCCTCTGCCGCTTGAGAATCGACTGAAGAGATCTTCAGACAGATCCTTCTGCTCAACAAGACTTCCAGAAACTGCGAACCTCCGGTTCATTTTGATGACTTGACAGGAGCGTCATTTGTCGCTATCATGTACGACATAATGGTAAACGAACTGCGAGCCGTGGTGGAGGAATTAGGGGGCGAACAAACTCTGGGTCGCGCTCTGTCTAGCGATCGTGATATGCGCGAAGCGATCCGACACGGTTTTCCTCCTGCGGTAGTGAAGGAGTTGATGCGAACCTCGGGTTTGACTCTGAAAGAACTCGCCAGCGCACTTGACCTTTCGCCTCGAAGCTTGCAGCGTCGTCGTCGCAGTGGAAGGCTGGCCCGTTATGAATCCGACCGGCTTTACCGGCTGGCTCGCATTGTCGCAATTGCGAATGAATATCTCGGCGACCACGAGCGAGCCATGCGCTGGCTCAAGCGCTCCAACCGTGCCCTCGGCGGCCTCGCACCCGTCGCTGCCATTGACACAGAGCTGGGGGCACGCCAAGTGGAGAACATCTTGGGCCGCATCGCCTACGGCGGAA
Organism: uncultured Acidobacteriaceae bacterium; assembly: GCA_963785265.1. GTDB lineage: Bacteria > Acidobacteriota > Terriglobia > Terriglobales > Acidobacteriaceae > Acidiflorens. Next base: position 331,488 of record CAWAUN010000008.1, read on the forward strand.
TTAGTTGAGCCGAATTTATCGAGTCTTGCGCAAGACGTATGCCCGTGCTCCCTTTGACGGCGAGGGAGCATACCGCTATGGTGGACGTTGGTCGAGTCCCGGAACCCGGCTCAGCTACACCTCGGAGCATCAATCTCTGGCCATGCTGGAGTATTTTGTCCATCTGGATGTGGACGATCCTCCAAGTGATCTGGTTTTAGCGGTTGCGGAAGTCCCGGACGATCTAGCCCGGGAGCGGGTTGAAACCAGCAATCTGCCGGCAAACTGGCGCGAATCGGCGGCTCCTCCCGAACTTGCTCGGCTGGGTGATGAATTCGCGCAACGAGGCGAGAATTGTTTGTTACTGGTGCCCTCCGTGCTTGCGCCCAACGAAAATAACTGGCTGATCAATCCCGCTCATACTGACTACAAGAGGATCGTCGTGTTAGAACTGGAGCCGCTCAGCTATGATCCGCGTATGTTCCGGCAACAACGCCGCCGCCGACGGCACTAATTATGTCGGACGTCGCGATCAAATTGTGAGCGAGAGTCTAGATGGGATTGTTAGAGCGGGATTCAGTTCCTGAGCCGTTCCGAAGAGGTGGCAGATGGTTGCCAAATATTCGTTTCTATCGCATATTTAGCACACGTATTATACGTGTGCTGGGAGGCAACCATGCCGACTTCACGAAATGGAGAGAAGCAGAACATCACGATAAGTCTGAGTCGCCAGTTGCTCAAGAAGGCCAAGATTCTCGCTGCGCGTCGCGAAACGTCGATCAGTGGTCTGCTTGCCCAGGAGATCGAGTTCCTCGTCGGCGAAGAAGAGGAGTACGAGCGCGCCGAGCGGCAGGCTAGGGCGCTTCTCGACAAAGGCTTTCATATGGGCGGAATAATCCGAGCGGGTCGGGACGAATTGCATGAGCGATAGGACTTTTGTCGATACGAATGTATTGATTTACGCTCACGACGTCGATGCGAAAGCGAAGCATGAAGCCGCGAAAACTATTCTCCACGAGCTTTGGAGCGAACGGACTGGCGTTCTCAGCATGCAGGTGCTGCAGGAATTTTACGTGAATGTTACGCGAAAGATTCCACATCCGATATCTAAAGAATCGGCCCGCCTGGTTGTGAGCAGCTACGCAATCTGGAGTGTCGACGCCACACCTGCTGAAATTTCAGCTGCGTTTCGAATCGAGGACGAATCCCAGATCGGATTTTGGGATGCTCTCATTGTCGCATCCGCTCTTAAAAGTGGTGCCAATCGGATCCTCTCGGAAGATCTGAACGCAGGACAGGTGATCGCAGGTATACGTATAGAGAACCCCTTTGCAACTCCCACTGATTTGTGATCGCCGGTCCCCTTTTGCATGGCTGATCGATCCCGCGCATCCCGACTACAAGACGATCGTCGTGCGAGAACTGGAGCCGCTGAGCTATGATCTCCGCATATTCCGGAAGCATCGCAGCCACCGCCGGCACTAATTATCGAGAGCGTGGCTGACCTTCCCCCCTACGCATAGTTCGTGTTTCATCGATCGGTCGCCTTCTGCATGTTGTAGTCGCGGATACGAATCGCGTTGTGGCCTGCGGATCGCAAACCCTCCGCGATCACGGGGGACAAGGCATTGTCAACCAGGAACTTCAAGAACCACCAACGACGGGAAGTTCCCGCTCGCGGACGGCCTCAGCCGCGTAGCGCAATGCTTCGCGAACATCCTCGACCTCAAGGTCGGGATAAGCACTTAGGATTTCCGCCTCCGCCATGCCCTCGCTTACCATACCGACAACGGTGGCGACAGGAATACGCAGGCTTCGGATGCACGGCAGGCCGCCCATTTGGTTGGGGTCTACGGTGATGCGTGTGAAAGTTTGCATTTCTGCCTCCGTTTAAACCGTCGCACAGATTACAACTTCTCGATCCGCCAAGCTAAAAGATAGCATGTCCCTCAAAGCCGTCGACTCCTGAGATGCAGCTTGTTCGTACAGTTCCTGATCAAGCGCCAAGCGGGACGTTTTGGCAAGGCAGTCGGTCACAATGCTTTCTCGCACAGGTTTTCGAGGAAAGCCTGCTGCTGTTCGCCAGGCAGAAACTTGTAGTAGCGTGAGAGAGAGTTGAGCAGAATCTCCGGGTTGCCATCGTCCAGGTGTGCGCCTGCGAGGAAGTCGGCGCAGATCATCTCCAGGCAATAGCCGCGGGATTTGTCCGTGCCCAGCATCAGGGCCGCCGTCTCGATCGCCTGCTCGATCACCGGAGTCTGGCTCTTATAGGCTTTGAAGTAGATCAGTTCCGACGGCTCCTCTTCTTTTCCCGTCAGTTCCTTCTCCACCTCCCGCCTGAACTCCTCTCTCGGCATTTCCCGCGCCTTGTGCACCCAGGGTGCACAATCGAAGTGCTGACCGTCCCTCCGCGCCAGCTTCGCCAACTCCCGCCCTTTGGTCCAGCCGATTTCCTTGAGATCCTTCCGTGCCTGTGGCGGCAGGTGCTCGTGGATGGACATCGGTAGTATGCCTTCCTTCTCGATTCCGCGTTTGCGTGAACCGATACCAGAATCAACATGACCAACATGGTCAGATCCGTTATAATGTGCCTATGCGTACCGTAAACATCAGCGACTTGAAAGCGCAACTCAGCGCTCACATCCAACTCGTAAAGGACGGCGAAGAAGTGCTGATTTGCGACCGCAACAAGCCTGTGGCGCGAATCGTTCCCTGCCGTACAAACGACCGGTCCAAACAAGAGCAGCGCCTGATTGCCCGTGGCGTTCTCACGCCGCCGCTGAAGAGACGGCTCTCGACGGCTCCATTGCCCGAACCACCGGGAGACATCTCTGATGACGTCATGGAGCAAGTATGGCGAGAAGAACGGCAAGGCCGGTAAAGCGCCCTTCAGCTTTTTGGGACACGAGCGCATTGGTTCCTCTGTGTGTTCGTCAGAGCACCACGCCGAGCGCCATTGCTCTCTACGAGAACTTCGAAGCGGTCGTCTGGTGGGCGACTTCTGTTGAGATTGCGAGCGCTCTGGCGCGCCTAGTTCGGATGAAACAGCTCAACTCGAGCGACTGGGCCAAGGCCAGTGAGATCGCGACAGCCCTTGCCAACGACTGGTCTGTCATTCAGCCGTCGGAAGCGGTGCGCGCAAAGGCAACGGAACTTGTGGACCGTTATGATTTGCGGGCAGCAGACGCGTTGCAACTGGCAGCGGCGCTGGCATGGTGTGAAGACATCCCGCAAGGTCGAATATTTCTGACGGGGGACCAGAAGCTGCAAGAAGCAGCCTTGCTGAGTGGTTTTGACGCCAAACAGATCTAGAAGCGAGGAGCCATTTCGCAGGTTTGCGAGCGCTGCTCCTCTAAGAATTTCTGAGAATCACCTTGACTGCAGCTCCTTCTGGTGAGGGGCGACCGTGCCCCTTAGCCGAGAGATTCGCTATGAGACGCTCCTCAAACCCGATCAGAATCCTGGGGGCATTGCTAGCAGCGGTCCTCACCCTCGCGGTCAGCGGCATCGCCCAAGTCAGCGGACAACGTCCGCATGCCCCGACCATGGGAATTGCCGCGACAACTCCGCCTACGCAAGAAGTGCCGCCATGTGCATCAACTGCGCCGAGTCCGGCCAGCGGACGTGCACCATCCCAAGTCAACCCGAGGGCGCACTCCGTCACACTTTCCTGGAAGGCAAGCCTGCCCAGGTCCAGTTCAAAGCAAGACGCCATCCAGGGCTACAACGTGTATCGGAGCCTGAAGTCAAACCAGTACGACAGGGCCAGCAAGATTAATACGAACCCGCTGCCGGGCACCCAGTGTGTCGACACGACCGTCGAACCCCGACGGACCTACTTCTACGTCGTGAAGTCAGTTGCAGGAAGCGAAAACGGCCCGGAGAGTGGTCGTTCAAACCAAGCCACGGCGCCGATTCCGTAATCTTTAAACAATTTGCGTCATAGAAAAGTACCGCCAATACCAGTACACTGAATGAACTTTGGCCGAGCGAACGGATTCCGCGCGACATGTGATTGGAACAAATTCCTTTTGGCAGGATCGTTCTGTCTTCGTGACCGGAGCTACTGGGCTGCTCGGATCATGGCTCGTCTCGCAACTCCTAGAAGCCGGCTCGAATGTCGTTTGCCTGGTGCGCGGCTGGGTTCCGCAAAGCGAACCAGTGCACGACCGTCGCATCGAGCAAGTCAACACTGTGCGCGGCGATATCACCGACCGCGCCCTGCTCGAACGTGTGCTCGGCGAATACCAAGTCGAGATTGTTTTTCATGTAGCAGCCCAGGCCATTGTTGGCATCGCCAATCGCGACCCAGCTTCGACTTTCTCCACCAATGTCGAGGGCACGTGGAATTTGCTCGAGGCTTGCCGCCGTTCTCCGAAGGTCTCGTCGATCGTGGTGGCGTCCTCCGATAAGGCCTATGGTGATCAGGAGCATCTCCCTTACACCGAGGCGATGCCGCTGCTAGGCCGTCATCCCTACGACGTCAGCAAGTCCTGCGGCGACATGGTTGCGCAGACCTATGCTGCCAGCTACAACCTGCCCGTCGCCATCACGCGTTGCGGAAACTTCTTCGGTGGCGGCGATCTGAATTGGAATCGCGTCGTTCCAGGCACGATTCGCTCCGTACTTCGTGGAGAGCGGCCCATCATACGCTCGGATGGCAACTTCGTCCGCGACTATATCTATATCGAAGACGCGGCTGCCGCGTACATGCTGCTGGCCGAGCGCCTCGTCTCTGATGCTGCTCTCCGCGGCCAAGCTTTTAATTTCTCGTACGAAATCCAGGTCAGTGTGCTCGAGATGGTCGAACTGATCCTGCGGAAGATGCAATCTACTTTGCGTCCTGAAGTGCTCAACCAAGCGAGCAACGAGATCCGGCATCAGTTCCTCAGCTCCGAGCGTGCCCGCACGCAGCTCGACTGGCGTCCGCAGTTCACACTCGAATCCGGCCTTGATTGCACCCTCACGTGGTACCGCGAGTTCCTGGGTACGCCCGCCACGGCGCACCGCGCTAATGCACGGCAAGTCGCCGGGTGACTTTCGTAACCCTGCCTTCTTCGCTCACCTGTGGGATAACTGAAGGGTAGCCCATCGTTCCCAAGACTGCCCGGAAGACATTTCTGGTGCTATCCACGGAGCTCTTGCCGTTCATGTCCCACATGGCACGTAACACTCTCAAACCGCGGTCGAATCCGAATCTGCTATCGATTGTGATCCCGTGTTACAACGAAGAAGAGAGTACGCTGCGATTGTGCGCCGAGATCACTAAGTTTTTAGATAACTCCCCTTATCCTTGCGAAGTGATCCTGGTAAACGACGGAAGCTCGGATCGCACCATAGAACTCTTGGCCGACTGGTGCAACGCCGACCAACGCATAAAAGTGTTGAGCTTATCCCGCAATTTCGGACACCAATATGCAGCGACCGCCGGGATTGACCATGCCGCTGGCGACGCAATTGTTCTGCTCGATGCGGATTTGCAGGATCCGCTTGAGGTAATCCATGACATGGTGGAGCAGTATCGCAATGGCTACGACGTTGTTTGCGGACAGCGAGTGGCGCGTTCTGGCGACAGCGTCTTTAAGAAATTCACGGCTTGGTTTTTTTATCGGATGATGCGGCTCTTTTTCCTGAAAACTCTGCCGCAGGATGTTGGCGACTTTCGCTTGATGTCGAGGCGGTGCGTCGAAAGCCTTCGCTCCATGCGAGAACTCCACCGTTTTCTGAGGGGTATGGTGGCGTGGGTGGGTTATCCACAGATATGTGTGCCTTACGAGCGGCAGCCACGAGTGGCGGGAACGACAAAATATCCACTTCGAAAAATGATTCGGCTGGCTTGGACCGCTGCCATCTCGTTCTCCGCCCTGCCTCTGCGAATCAGTTTCTTCGGCGCCGGGATCATGACTCTCGTCGCGATCGAAGAAGCGGTGCGTGCTTTGATCGAACATTTTTCCGGCAAGACAGTTCAGGGCTGGACCTCACTGATGGTTGTACTATGCCTAAGCAACGCCGCTCTCATGATTGCGGTCGGCATCCTCGGGGAGTATGTAGGCAGGATCTACGAGGAAGGGAAGGGAAGGCCTTTGTACGTCGTTGCGGACACGTGGAACGTTAATGAAAATGAAAACGACCAACGTGAGGAGTTTGCGAAGGTGCGTACGACACACAACGATGGCCCAGAGATCTCCAGAGCTGCCAAGGCGGGGAGTTCCTAGGCGCGCCGTCTCTGAGGGATTGGTGGGAAATCAGGTGTCGGGCGCGCCTTTCTCTCAGCCAGTACCTCGCTGCTTCGTCCCTCTTGCATCCAAGCCCATGCGGTGGAAACGATGTCGTCGAAACTGCGTCGGGCGGTCCATCCCAGCACTTTTTGAGCTTTCGCCGGATCGGCCACCAGAACCGGAGGATCGCCCGCCCGCCGTGGTCCCACCTTTCGTCGAACCTCCCGTCCAGTGACGCTTTCGGCCGCATGGATAACTTCCAGAACCGAATGTCCCCGTCCTGTTCCCAGATTGACGGCGAGCGAGTCCCCGCCTGCTTCCAAGTACTGCAATGCCCGGACGTGCGCATCGGCCAGGTCGCTCACATGAATGTAGTCGCGAACGCATGTGCCGTCGTCGGTCGGGTAGTCTGAGCCATGGATTTGCAACTCCGGTCCGCTTTCGTCGGAGGCAGCCAGCGCCAGCGGAATCAGGTGAGTTTCTGGCTTGTGGAGTTCGCCAATCTCGCCGCTCTCGTCGGCTCCCGCTGCGTTGAAGTAGCGCAACCTCACTGAGCGCAGTCCGTAAGCGCGGCTGTAACCTTCCAGCGCGTTCTCAAAAAAAAGCTTCGACGTGCCATAGGGATTCACCGGCTCGCGCGGTGCCTGCTCGGCGATCGGAATCTGTTCTGGAATGCCGTACACGGCGCACGTCGAGGAAAAAACGAAGCGGCTAACACCGGCGTCCAGCACGGAGTTCAGCAGGCTAAGCGCCGCCGCGACATTATTCTGAAAATACTTGCGCGGGTTCTCCACCGACTCGCCCACGTAGGCGTGGGCGGCAAAATGCATTACCGCGTCGACCCGCGCCAGCACCGGACGAAGCGCAGCTTCGTCGGCAATGTCTCCCTCCACCAGTTCGAAGCCTTGCGCCAATCGTCGGAACCCGGTCGAGAGATTGTCATAAAGCACGACGTCATAGCCGGAACGCCGCAAGGCACGCGCTGCATGACTGCCAATGTAGCCCGCTCCACCGACCACCAGAATTGCCAACGAGAAACCTCATCCAGCCCGCAACCTGGTGGTGTCTAACAAGTGCGCATTCTGGGTGCGGAATCTGAGTCCCAAGGGCTGATTCTAGGCTGGGATTATCGACTCGGGCAGACCACGAATGTAGCCTGCACCTTCGTCCCTAATCACAGGAAGCAAGGCCAATGCGAGGAGTAAAATTGCGGGGTCTTAGCTGTTAGACCCCCTCCCAGGGCGGTCTTTTGGAATCAGAGACTTAGCGGTGCATCGGTTGCCAGGTCTTTGAGGAATAAGGACTTAGTTGTAAAGTATTTATAAATCAGTTAGTTAGGCGGAAATGTTCAAGTAAAATGCGCCAGGTCTTTGAGGAACAAGGACTTACTCGGTGATGTTCGCGCGTCGCCGGATTCCAATTTGCGCGAGAACTGTTATTGTCTGGGCAACCTGTTGTTGGCTATGCACTTAGCTTGGTACGCAGTGTCAGGAAGTTCCGGCTTTTGGCCGGCGGGGGAACGAGATTTCACGCGTTGCGTAAGCGCTAATTCCAGGGCTGAGTTGGTTCTTTAATTCTGTAAATCGCATACCAGGTGCCGGCCACCAATGCGCCGGAAACGAGGCGCATCAACGTGTGCATGGAAACGAAGTAGCCAGCGTAACCGGCAACGCCGACAACCTGAAACAGCAACCGCCCGGCAGAGTACCCGCGACGAAACCGAGGCGATAGCCGTTCGCGCCAACCGCGCATCCTCTCAAGCTGCTTCTTAATCGCCTGTGCAAGACGCTCCTCAAAGCTCGCCTCAACACGTTCCGCCTCAATTGCCCGCGAAGGCGGCAAGCGTTGCTCCAATCCATTTTCGGTCGTAGGGATCATAGGGAACCGCCCGGAGAAGAACCCACCAAAGTAGTTCGAAACCCAACTGTAAGATCCAAAAGAAAGGGACGCAAGAACTCGAACCTACGGAAGACTTGGGAAACGATTAGAAACTAGCGACCAGAAGGCAGGGTGTTGTTCGGAGCAACTCAAGACTGACCGGGACCGTAGCGATTCTTCCGGCACCGTCTTTACCCAAAGGAACGTGCAGACCACTAGCACAGGTTATCTTTCGATTCGTAGCTGTTGAAAATCTCGATTACACCCAAATCCGCCGCTCAGACACCGGCTCTGCCTAACGATCCATCTCCCGCACCTCACCTTCCTCGCCCCGCATCCCCGCCCCGGCCGCAACCGAAGATTCCACTTTCTTTTTCTGCCAGTCTCCCTCGGCCAGCACCGTGATCGACTCCAGTTTCTTCTTCTTCAAGGTTGCGTTGATTCCGGGCAGTTCTTTCTGCGTGAGCTTCTGGAAGTCGTCGATCACGTCCTGCAGTTCGTGACCAAGCGACTCCGTCCTCGCCACCTCGTAATCCGCAGGCTTGCCGTCGTAAAATGTTATTGCGGCATAAAGTTGTCCCAGCAACTCGCGGATACGTTCTTCGCCGGTAATCATGCCGCCTTCCTTGGTGGCCACAATCTTTGACCGCAGCGTGTCACACTCTCCTGCGAGCTGTTGCAGTTGCTTGCGCAGCGGATCTTTCTCCGCCAGCTTTGCCGCCCGCGCATTGGCCGCGTCGCGCACTCCTTCGATCGCCTCCACCGAATACGTCATGTGCTCCAGCAGCCGGTAGACCTTCATCGAGAGCTCGAATTGCGCCTTCCGATCCTCCAGCGAGTACTTGGCCCGCGGGTCCATCGCCACATTGAGCTGTTCGGTGTAAGTTTGATCTCCCTTGGTAAGCTTTACCGTGTAAGTGCCCGGCAGCACTCGTGGCCCCTGCGCCGCTTCAAACAGTGCCGACGCCGCTGGAGCAACCGCCGGTGGTTTCACCCGCATTCCCCAGCCCGAGCGGTTCAGTCCCCGATGCTTGCCGCCCGCAACCGTATCTACCAGCTTGCCATCCTGGTCGAAAATTTCGATCTTCAAATCGCCGAAGATGTGCCGACCTTTCTGGTAATAGGTAATCTGCGCGTCCGACGGCCGGTTCCTACCCTTGAAAGTCTCATCGCCTTCCGCCCAGCCTCCCCAAACATCGAAATACTGAATCGAAGGCCGCCCCGGAAGCAGCGTCGCATCCTTCGTCGTCACCTCCGGCGTGAGCTGGCGCAGCGGAGAGATATCGTCCACAATCCAGATGCCGCGCCCGTGTGTTGCCAGCACTAGATCCGATTCCCGCGCCTGCACCGCGATATCATCTACCGGCACGTCCGGAAAATCCGTTCCTTTGTACTGCGCCCAACGCTGCCCGCCGTCCACTGAAATCCAGAGCCCGAACTCCGTGCCCAAGAAAAGCACGTTGCGGTTGACCGTGTCTTCCTTGATCACGTGCGCAAACCCGCGCACACCGCTCTCCTGCGCCGGCAGCGCCGTCCACGTCTTGCCGGAGTCCGTGGTCTTGTAAACATACGGCTTCATATCCCCAAACGTGTGCCGGTCAAACGTGGCATACGCGGTGCTTTCGTCGAAGCGGCTGGCCTCGATGGTCGAGACCCACGAATTCTTTCCCAACCCGCTGACATTCCCCACCACATTCGTCCAGGTTTTTGCCCCGTCGCGCGTGATCTGCACGTTGCCGTCATCGGTTCCCACCCAGATGATCTGACCGTTCTTCGGCGATTCCGAAATCGAATAAATCGTGGTGTGCATCTCCGCCGACGAATTGTCGACGGTAACGCCGCCCGATTCCTCCTGCTTCTGTTTTTCCGGATCATTCGTCGTCAAGTCGGGAGAAATGCGCTCCCACGATTGCCCGTGATCGCGTGAGCGAAACAGAAACTGCGCCCCGATATAAATCGTCCCCTTTTCATTCGGACTCATGTGAATCGGCGTGTTCCAGTTGAAGCGCAGCTTCTTCTCGCCGTAATTCGGCCAGGGATGCAGGTCCCGCATCTCGTGCGTGTAGCGATTTATGCGGCTGATCTCGCCGCCCTGCGCCTCGGCATAAATGTAGTCGGGATCGGACGGGTCTTCGAACATCCAGAAGCCGTCGCCGCCGTACATGTTTTCCCACCGCGAGTTGCTCACGCCGCCCGGATACGACGAATCGCCCACAAAGGAACTGTTGTCCTGCAAGCCGCCGTACACGTGATATGGGTCCGAATTGTCGGTGCTCACGTGATAAAACTGCGAAACCGGCAGATTCATCTGGTGCTTCCAGCGGTTGCCGCCATCTTCGCTGCGCCACAAGCCGCCATCGTCGCCCGTGATGACGATATTCGGATTCTTGGGATTGATCCAAACATCATGGAAATCGCCATGTCCCGAATTCGCAACCGTGCTGAAGCTCTTGCCGCCGTCGGTACTGAGTAGCAGTGGCCCATCCGGTTTGAAAATCTTGTCGGGATTCTTAGGATCGACGATCAAATTGCCAAAATAAAACGGACGCCACACCATGTAATTGCTCGCGTCCAGCTTCGTCCACGTCGCCCCGCCATCGTCCGAGCGATACAGTCCTCGTCCTTTTTCCGCCTCGATGTTGGCATACACCACTTGCGGTTTCGATTCCGCCACTTGTACTGCGACGCGGCCCCACGGCTTCGGAGGCAGCCCCTTGGCATTGCTGTTAGTGACTTCACTCCAGTGCGCGCCGCCGTCCGTCGACTTGAATAATCCGCTGCCCGGGCCTCCCGAGCGGAACGTCCACCCCTGCCGCCGGAAATCCCACATCGCCGCATAGATGGTCTTCGGTTCCTGCTTACTGCGCGCAATCATGGCGCAACCCGTCGACCCGGTTGCCCCCGCCAGAACTTTCGTCCAGCTCTTGCCGCCGTCGGTGGTCCGGTAAACTCCGCGCTCGTCGTTGTCGTTCCACAAATGCCCCGTAGCGCAAGCCAGCACGTCGTTGCTGTCGTTTGGAGTCACCAGAATCTTCGCGATATGTTCACTGTCCTTCAGTCCAACATTGGTCCAGTTCTCTCCGCCATCCGTAGACTTATAGATGCCATCGCCCACCGATACGCTGTTGCGCACCCACGATTCCCCGGTGCCCACCCAAACAATCTTCGAATCCGATGGATCAATCGCCACCGCGCCAATCGATTGCACATCTTCGCGATCAAACACCGGCTTGTAGGTTGTGCCGCCGTTCACCGACTTCCATACGCCACCGCTCGCCGCGCCCACGAACACTGTAATGCGGCCGTTCTCTTCCACCGCATCCACCGCCGCAATGCGCCCGCTCATGGTGGCCGATCCAATGTTCCGCGCCGGCAATCCCGAAACCGTTGCGGAGTCGAAGCGGTACGGCGCCTGCGCCCCAGCCTGCGCCGCGAAAAACAAGACAGCCCCAGCGAACCAAATACTCAATTGCAGAAGTCGTGAACCACGAACCCATACATTCATGTTTGCGAATCCTCTTCCAGACAGGAAATTTCGATCTATTGACTGCGAACCACTGACCCGCCAACTACCAATTCCACTATCCGACCCACGCTTATTTCTTCTCGGGCGCAGCTCCCGCTTTCAGCGAAGCTGGAAGCGCAAAATCCGCAGGATCGATGGTCACATTCACTTCCATTTTCTGCACCGTACTCGTCTGCGCATCGGGATGGTCCTTCGATCCGCTCGAAATCGAAAACGGAAACATCACCCCCGCCACTGGCTTATACGACCCCAGACCCACCACGTGATCCCTCACCGAGCCTCGTATGAACTGCTGGATCTCCTTGCGAATCTCAATGAAAGTATCGGGATCGAGATAGTCATAGATGATGTCGCCATTCTTGAGCGTGACCTTCAACCGGAGCGCGTCGTCGCCATCCACCACATCGTGCCCCATATACTCGACCGTGCTGCCTTTCTCTTTGTAGTCCGCCAGGGGTCCGTCAATGTCCGCGTCCAGTTGCAGGTCGCGCAGGTCGTCTTCGCCCATCAATTCCGGATCCTTCTTTCCGCCAAAGGGCTGAATCTGCCAGCCCGTCGCGCCGTCATACGCCAGCACCTGCGTCATCCCCTGCAAGGTGAACGTCTGCCGAATCAGGTTAGGCCGTTCGTTTTCCTGACCCACGGCCGCGGTAAAACCTCCGCCGCCTTCGAATTTGCCGGTCATCCGGATCGTTTTAATAGCTTTCATCTTCTCCAGCCCGCCCCTGGCCTGGATATTCTTGGAAATCAGTTCGTCGGCGGTTTGCGAGAAGCAAAACGCACTGCAGCAGCAGACAGCAATCAGCACTATCACAGCGTGACGCATCAAGCAGACTCCTGTTGGTGAGGGACTTAAAGAACCCCGGAACGGGATAAAGTACTGTACTCGCTAGTAGACGTGTTGTTCAACCGGAATCTTCTGTTTTTGCCCTGAACCACTTCATCGGGCTCGACTTTGCAAAACCAATCCAACAAGTCATTTGTTATTTGTTATCGATTTGCATTCGGCGGCGTTTGGGGAGAAGCCGCAATTTTATCCCCAGGTGTTAGATTAAACCCTGAACCGAAATCATGAACACCACGACACGAACTCAGTTTTTGGCTTTCGCCTTTTTCTGTGCTGTGTCGATCTTTTTCTGGTGGCGCCCACTGGTCGGAACACTCCGCCTGGCGCTGACCAACGATGCCTATACCCACATCCTTTTGATTCTTCCCCTGAGTGTTTCGCTCATCTACCTCGATTCGAAAAACCTTGATTCGAAACATCAGGATTCACCAGCGCTCCCGGTCGATCCGAGACCGAGCCGTCGCGTCGGAGCAACGCTGCTGCTTCTGGCGTTGCTCGTCGGCTCCTATGCGAGATGGGGCATGCCTGCAACAGCCGACGATGCCCGCCTGACACTCGGCATGTTCGCTCTCGTGACCTGGTGGATTGCCGCCATCGTCTTTTGTTTTGGAGCCAGAACTTCTCGATCGTTCCTGTTTCCTCTCTGCTTTCTGTTTTTGCTGGTCCCCATCCCCGAGTTTGCCTTGAATTGGATTGTCGGATTTTTGCAATATCAGTCGGCGGCGGCGGCGCGAATCATGTTTCGGGCCGCTGGGGTTCCGGCAACGCAGGATGGAATCATGCTGTTTATCCCGGGACTCGCCCTCGAAGTTGCACGCGAGTGCAGCAGTATCCGGTCCAGTCTGATGCTGATCGTCACCACCATGGTTTTGGCGCATTTGTTTCTGCGCGCATTGTGGCGAAAGGTTCTGCTCGTCATGATCGCGATTCCACTCTCTGTGCTCAAGAACGGACTTCGCATCTTCACCATCGCCGAGCTTGCAACCAAAGTCGACCCTGGTTTTCTCGACGGGAAGCTTCATCACCATGGAGGCGTCATTTTCCTTGCGATTGCAGTCGTAGTGATGGTGGCATTGCTATGGATCCTGCACCGAACCGAGTTTCGAATGCAGCTCAGGCATCCCTAGATTGATGGCCTGGTTACTGGAGAGTCTGTGAACGTACTTCATATCGTGGGAGCGCGCCCTAACTTCATGAAGGTCGCTCCAGTCCTGAACGCCCTGAAGGAGCGCGCGAATGTAACTCAGACCCTTGTCCATACCGGCCAGCATTATGACGCCAATATGTCGGATGTCTTCTTTCAGCAACTGAAGATACCTGCGCCCGACTTGAATCTGGCGGTCGGTTCGGGCACCCACGCGAGGCAGACGGCGGAGATCATGATGCGTCTGGAGCCGGTCCTCCTCGAACGTCAGCCCGACATCGTACTCGTGTACGGAGATGTCAACTCGACCGTGGCGACCGCGCTGGTCTGTGCCAAGCTGGGCGTTCAAGTCGGCCACGTTGAAGCCGGATTGCGCTCCTTCGATCGCACCATGCCCGAGGAGATCAACCGCCTGGTGACTGACCAACTTTCCGATTTGTTGTTCACGCCTTCGGAAGACGGCGACGAGAATCTTCGGCGAGAGGGAATTCCAGCGCAGAAGATCTTCCGCGTCGGCAACGTCATGATCGACTCGCTCGTGCGCTTGCTGCCGGCGGCACAGGCGTTGACGCAAACGACGGCGACGAAATCCGACGGTATGCCGGAGCGCTATGCCTTGGTTACGCTGCATCGTCCCGCGAACGTCGATGATAGCGAAACGCTGAAGAATATTCTGGACTCGCTGCTCGAAGTAAACCGGGAACTCTTGCTAATATTTCCCGCCCATCCGCGCACTCGTAAACGAATTGCCGATTTCGGATTGCCAACCGGGCAACTGTGCGTGCTCGACCCTCTTCCGTATTTGGATTTTCTAGGGTTGCAAGCGCGCGCCACCGTGGTCATCACCGATTCAGGAGGCATTCAGGAAGAGACCACCTACCTTGGCATCCCTTGTCTCACCCTACGCGAGAATACCGAGCGCCCGATTACGGTTTCCATCGGCACCAATGTTCTGGTAGGCCGGGACCGGGAAAAGCTGCGCAGTGAGCTGTCGCGAGTGCTTGCCCGCAAGGCAAAGAAGGGAACTGTGCCGCCACTTTGGGATGGACACGCCGGCGAACGCATCGCGGGCATTCTGGTTGATCGACTGTTGCCGGCGAAAGCTGCTAATCTGAAAGTGATCTGAAAGAGTTGTCTAATCTCGATTGATTTCTCTGCCGATGAATCATCGTTGCTAGCAAGTGCGGGTGAAGTAGGCGATGGACCCGACCAGGGTCACAGCGGCGGTGCCGACTCCGTCCCACCCGCTCCACAATTATGCCAGCACCCAGTTACTGCTCGACCACAAGGCAGTACTAACTTACCGTTGAATTATTACTGCGTGGGTCTGCCTTGCTTTGACCGGAGGAACATCGCCCCGAAACATGTCAGCCCCGCTCCCAGAAGGTAGATCGCGGTCGAGCCGCCCTCCGGAACCGGTTGCGGCCGGCAGCCATCGTCCTGAGGCTCGCATCCGTGGCGGCCTGGGTAGTGGTCGCGGTCGGGTTTTTGATATTGGCCTTGGTCGGCAAACGTAGCAGGAGCCAGGCAACAAATCACAACCAGCGCCAGCCACCACTTCTTCTTACTATTGCTCATGCGGATCTCCCTTTATGTGTAGGTATTCACCGAACTGCCAAGGGAGGGGGAGTTACAGGGGGATGATTACTTCCTGGGGAGCGTTCTTGAATCCTCCTATCATTTAACGGTATCGCGGAACCTGTGTCAAGATGATACTTTTTGCAACCCGTTGCAAGAAAATGCGACCTTCCATGTCCGTCTTGCCCCGCCGGACAGGCCTTTCCAACTGATAAGTCGACAGACGGGTCCAATCGTTGGGCCGAATGCTCAAGAGCGATGAGACCCATCCATTATGGATTCGGTATCACCGCCGTTGCCTGATTCGAATACCCGCTCTCCTGCGACTCGCTATTCACGGCCGTAGTGACGTAGTAATAAGTGTCGCCGGAAACGACCGTGCTATCGACATAAGTCGTCGCGCCGTCGAGTGAAGAATTGATCATCGCGTATGGGCCGCCCGAAACGGTCCCGCGATATATGTTGTAGCCCGTGGCATCGGCCGAAGCATTCCAGCTCAGATCCACCGTGTGCTGAGTTGGCGCCACTCCTGTGCCCGTCAGGGCTTCTGCTGTGGGCGAGTTCGATGCATTGCTCGGGAATGACAGAGTCCCCGAAGTGGCCCCGCTCGATTGCGGTGTGAATGTAACCGTAAAAGTAGCCGATTGTCCGGCGGGAATTGTTGCTGGCAACGAAATCCCCGAAAGCACAAACTCACTGTTGGAATCGCTAGCCGGCTGCACCGTGACTGCCGCGCCACTGGCCGTCAGAATGCCGTTGAGCGATGAACTCGATCCGACGTTGACGTTCCCAAAGTTGAGACTGGCAGGAGAAACCGCCAATGTGCCCGCGGCCGTTCCGGTCCCAGAGAGCGCAATGTTGAGCGGCGAATCCGATGCATTCGACACCACCGACAGGTTTCCGCTCACCGCACCGCTACTGGTCGGCGCAAAGGTCGCGGTAAACGTTACGCTCTGGTTTGGCGTGAGAGTGATAGGGAACTCCAAGCCGCTGATCGAAAAGCTCGCACTGCTCAAACTGACCTGCGAAATCGAGACCGTCGACCCCCCTGTATTAGTCAGCGTCTCCGACAAGCTGGCGGTGTTGCCAACTTGAACGCTCCCGAAGGCAAGACTCGGCGGACTCGCCGTCAGCGTTCCCTGACCCACGCCCATTCCAGAAAGCGGAATGCTCAAGTTCGAGTCTAAGGCCGTGGAAGTGATGTTGATGCTGCCGCTCAAACTGCCCGTCGACTGCGGGGCAAAGGTTACCGAGAAAGTCGCAGTTTGACCTGCTCCCAGCGTCAGCGGCAAGGTTAAGCCGCTCACTGCGAAACTGGCACCCGTGAGAGTGGCCTGAGAAATTGTTATACTGGAGTTACCCGAGTTAGTCAGGTTGTCGGATAACGTCTCACTGCTTCCCACTTGAACATTGCCAAAGTTGAGGCTGCTGGGACTAGCAGTAAGTTCACTGGGAGTTGTGCCCGTGCCGCTAACCGAAACTGTTGTTGTTCCCCAGATTTGCCCGCGGCCCATTTGAGCCCGGGAATATTCCAAAAAAACGCTTCCACGTGCGACGCCCTTAAACAGGGGCGCAAAAGTCGTGGTGAAGTTCGCGCTCTGACCCGGGGCCAGCGTCAGCGGCAAGTTGAGTCCGCTGATACTGAATCCGTTCGCGGGCGCTGTCGCTTTGAAGATCGTCACATCCCAGTTCCCGGTATTGTTCAGGACCACGGATTGCGTCGCGCTGGTGCCGATCGGAACGCTGCCAAAGCCGACGCTGGACGGATTGGCGGTCAGTTGTCCATTGGCGGTTGCTGCAAATAGAAAGGCGTGAAATAGAAGTAATACGAAACCAACTCGCACTCGCGGGGAACCATACTGTTTCAATTCGCTTCTCCTGTTCCGTGCCTACTCGGCACGGCGGGGGTGTGGAGCAGCTGCATCGCGTCCTGCGCGGGGATCCCGCGCAAGCTCCGGTGCATATAGGTATTCTTCGGCGGATACGCAGTTTTGGGCAGATGTCCAAGGTTCAAGACGCCGCCGCGCAGATGCGGGTGAAATGATGTCCAACCGGACAGTTAATCGAGAAGCTTCAGTTCGGAAATCGTTGTTTACTTGGGATCGGAAGCGGTAGGCAAATTGTTCTTCGGCGTGCGATTTCCCTGTTCGGTTCCGGACATCGACTGTCCGTGCGCGGACAGAATAATCCGCATCGCTTCTGCAACGCTATCAAGGTCGATCCCATGGTGGCGCTCCGGTACGAGTAGATTCGCGACGCTTTTTGCGATGGCTGGAAATGTAACGAATGCACTTCCGAGTCTCGCAAATGCACTCCCGATTTTGCCGCGATACCATTGCTCCTCCAAGATTGATTCATGCGATGCCTTCCCCTGTTAGTAATCGCATGTGTGTTCTGCGGGTTCACTCCGGTCTGGGCCCAGCAGTTACAATGCGATCCTTGCGCGCATGGATTCGGTAAGGTCCAGCTCGGCGATTCCAGTTCTTTTTCCTTCCAACTCTCGAACACCGGAAGCGGCACCCTGGTTATCTCCTCCATAAAAGTCCGGGGGAGCGCGTTCACACTTGGCGATTTCCCCTTACCGGCGGATATTGCCCCCGGCGCAACTGTTCTGTTACCCGTTATTTTCACTCCGGCTGCCCTTGGATATGCTGAAGGTAACCTCACACTAATGAATAACCGCTCCGACTCCGAACTTGCGATGAGCGTCACAGGGAACGGTGTCGCGAACGCGAACCCGCGACTCGGGATCAGCCCAGCCGCACTTAATTTCGGCAATGTGACGCTGGGATCGACCGCCACTCAGCAGGCGGTACTCACCGCCACGAACGGTTCTGTAACCATTTCCTCGGACCGAACGACGAGTTCCGAATTCACCATTCTCGGCCTGACGCTGCCCGTAACCATTACCGCTGGAGCGAGCCTCCCCGTCACGATTGAATTCGCGCCGAGTTCCTCTGGCACTGACACCGCCCGAGCCGGATTCATCAGCAATGCGCAGGACTCACCCACGCTCGCACAGTTGACCGGCACGGGAATTCCTCAAAGCTCCCATAGCGTCAATCTTTCCTGGAATCCAGCCGGCGGCAATGCGGTGGCCTACGACATATTCCGCGGTACTGCCAACGGAGGCCCCTACCAGATCATCGAGACCATGGATGCCTCCACCACCTACACCGATTACACCGTCGTCTCCGGCGCGACCTACTACTATGTCGTAACTGCGGTGAATGCCCAAGGTGAGCAAAGCGGGTATTCCAACGTAGCAAAAGCGGTGATTCCGGCGTCGTAGCAGGCTGAAGAAAAAGTCGAGCTTGCGCTTGATTTTTGGGTGGCGCAGCGCTTCAGCGCTGTCGAAGATTTTGACTTGCCCTACGAGTCCACGTAAGATTCGCCCACGGTGATCGGCCAGACCATCTCGCGCTACAAGATCATCGAAAAACTCGGCGGCGGTGGCATGGGCGTCGTTTACAAGGCCGAGGACAACGAACTCGGCCGTTTTGTCGCGCTCAAATTCCTGCCCGATGACGTCGCCCGCGATCCCCAGGCTCTCGAACGCTTTCGCCGCGAGGCTCGCGCCGCTTCGGCTCTGAATCATCCGAACATCTGCACCATCTACGACATCGGCAAGAGCGGCGAGCAATCCTACATCGCCATGGAGTTTCTGGAAGGCGCTACCCTCAAGTACCGCATCGGCGGCCGCCCCATGGATACCGAGGAAATCCTCTTCCTGGCCATCGAAATCGCCGATGCCCTCGATGTCGCGCACGCCAAGGGCATTGTCCATCGCGACATTAAGCCCGCGAATATTTTTGTCACCTCCCGAGGCCACGCCAAGATTCTGGATTTCGGCTTGGCCAAGGTGGAACCGGGCGCTGCTTCTTCTGCCGACGCCGGCTCCGACGTTACCCGTACCCGCGCAGCCGACATGCAACATCTCACCAGCCCCGGTTCGGCGCTGGGCACTGTCTCCTACATGTCGCCCGAGCAGGCCCGCGGCAAGGAACTGGATGCCCGGACCGATCTGTTTTCATTCGGCGCCGTTCTTTATGAAATGACAACGGGCCTTCTGCCTTTCCCCGGAGACACTCCAGCAGTCATCTTCAAGGCAATTCTCGACGCCTCGCCCGTGCCGCCCGTCCGGCTGAACCCCGCGGTCCCTCCCAGGCTGGAAGACGTCATCAATAAAGCCTTGGAAAAGGACCGCAGCCTGCGCTATCAGAGCGCCACTGAGATGCGCACCGACCTGCAGCGGCTGAAACGCGATACCGAATCCACCCGCGTCCCGGCCGCTCCTTCGCAACCGGGGCGCACGGCGCCTTCGCGAAAACTTTGGCCAATTTTTTCCATCATTGCTGTCCTTGCAGCCATGGCTTTGATGGCCGCGGCTGCCTGGTACTTCTACCCAGCCAGGACGTCCGCCATCGATTCCATAGCCGTGCTGCCCTTCACCAACGTCAGCGGCGACGCCAGCAAAGACTACCTCAGCGATGGCCTTACCGAATCTCTCATCGGCAGCCTGACCCACGTTCCCGACCTCAAAGTGAAATCGCGCAACTCCGTTTTCCGCTACAAGGGCAAGGACGTGGATGCGCAAAAGGTCGGCAGCGAACTCGGCGTCGCCGCCCTGGTTAGCGGGCGGGTAACGCCCCACGGCGACACCGTCGATGTCAGCGCCGATCTCACCGATACCCGCAACAACGACGAGCTTTGGGGCCAGCACTATAGCGGCAAGAGCACTGAGATCATTGCGCTCCAGGAGCAGATCGCGGGCGACATTGCCGCGAAACTGCGTTCCGGCCTGAGCTCATCCCAAAAGCAACAGGTCACCAGACAAGGAACGCAGAATCCCGAGGCGTACGAGCTTTACGCCAAAGGCCGCTATGCGTGGAACCGGCGTACGAATGCAGACGTACAGGCCTCGATTTCATATTTCGATCAGGCCATTGCCAAGGACCCCGGCTACGCTCTCGCCTACGCCGCCCTGGCTGACGCCTATTCCGTGTTGCCCGTATATGGCGGATTGCCCAGCGAGGACTTTCCCAAGTCGAACGCGGCGGCCCGCAAGGCGCTGGAAATGGATCCCTCGCTCGCGCGCCCTCACGCTGTTCTGGGAGCCAACATGATGGAATACGAGTGGGACTTTTCCACTGGCTTGGCTGAATATCGGAAGGCTTTGGAACTCGACCCCAACGATGCCATCGTGCGGATGTGGTACGCCGAGGACCTGAGCAATATCGGCGGCCACGACGCGGAGGCCATTGAGGAGATTGACCGCGCCCAGCAACTTGATCCGTTGTCTTCGATCGTTGCTACCAACACCGGTTTTGTACGCGTCTACCTGCGGCGGTTCGACGAAGCGATCGCCGCCTGCGACAAGTTGGCGCATTCCGATCCGACCTTTGCCCGCTCCCACTGGTGTCTGTTCCACGCCTATTGGGGAAAGAGCGATTACGCCAAAGCCGTGGACGAGTTCAAGCTCTATGCCCAACTCTCTACCAGCCAGAACGACCTTAAGTTCGCCACCGCGCTGGAGCGGGGCTTTCATGCCGGAGGCTGGAAAGCTGGCATCCGCCAGGCGCTCGAAGTGCGGCTCGCGCAGCGCAAAACGGGCTACGCTTCACCTTTTACGATTGCCACGTATTACGCCGCTCTCGGCGAAAAGGAATCGGCGTTTCAGTGGTTGGATACGGCCTACCACGAACGCGACTACTTGATGGAGACTTTGAAGACCGATTTCAAGCTCGATCCTCTCCGCTCCGACCCGCGCTTTGACGAGTTGGTACGCAAAGTCGGGATTCCCTAAGCTTGAGTGCGGCACTGAGGTAACGCTTTCTGACTCTCTGATGAGAGCTAGCTTTCCGCAGCCGCTAGACATCGAGGCCTCGAGTCGCGTCATACGTTCGCTTTATATTCTCCTCGCACCCAGGCTTCACCTGCGCTCGGCAGAGCCTCGGCCTTTCGGCGCCCGACCATTCGGTAGTGGCTCAATTTTGACGATCCGCCCCCAGAAGAAGCCTGAACCAGGAAGGGCACGAAGTCGCACGAAGGCTCTTGCGTGTCGCTTTTCCTTCGTGTGACTTCGTGACCTTGGTGGTGGAGGTTTGATCAAAATGAGCCACTACCGATCATTCTCTTGACCCATCAGCCCGCTCCCGATAGCCTCTTTCTGTCAACCTCCCATGGCGGCCTCCGACATCCCCGACGCTCGGCCCGTAACTGATTCCAAGGACGATACTTCGGCCAGCAATCCCGCCCCCGACGAAACGCAACTTTCGCCTCCGCACGGGGTTTCTACCAATGTGAGCAGCCTGGCCATTGATCGGGGACCACTGGGTCGCGGGCTTGTGAACCTTGCTGGAGCAACGCCGCCGTCGCCCGATGCCATGCCCAAGCCCATGGTCAATGCCGACGACCCCGTTTCCGACGTCGACGTGATGCTCCGCGTCAAGACGGGCGACGAATCCGCCTTCGCTTATCTCGTGCAGAAGTATCGCCGCCCGATGGTGGGTTTCATGTACCGCATGTGCCACAACCCGTCGACCGCCGAGGAACTGGCGCAGGAAGTTTTTCTGCGCGTCTACCGCTCGCGCACCAGTTATGAGCCGAGCGCCAAGTTCACGACTTGGCTGTATCGCATCGCGACCAACCTGGCTGTCAACCATGCGCGTGACACGCGCCACGAGCGTCCGGAGAATACGGTCCGTCTCGATGAACCGGACCAGGAAACGGGCAATACGCCGGATCTGGCCGACGAGTCGCTGAGCGCGGAGGAGCAAATATTGAAGCGGGAACGTCTGGCAGCCATCCGCAGCAAGGTTAACGCGCTGCCCGAGCGCCAGCGCATTGCCGTCATCATGCATAAGTATCAGCAGATGGACTACCGCCAGATCGCGGGAGTCCTTAAGCTGAGCGAGTCCGCCACCAAGTCGTTGCTGTTTCGCGCCTACGAAACGCTGCGCGAGCAGTTGAAAGAGTTTGTTTCGGGGAAGTAGAGGAAGCGTTATGAATTGCAATCAAATTCGCGAGCTGTTGCCGGACCTGGCCGCTGGCATGGAACTTGCGACGCCGGAGGTCAGTGCGCACATCGCATCGTGTAAGGACTGTGCCGTCCATCTGAGAGACCTGCAGAAAACCATGGCCCTGCTCGATGAATGGCAAGCACCGGAGCCCTCGCCCTATTTTGACACCCGCCTGCAGGCGCGCTTCCGGGAAGAAAGACGCCAGGAAATGGGGCGCCCGCAAGCAGCGTGGTTCCATTGGCTGCATCGTCCGGCGTGGGCTGGGTCGCTGGCTGCCATAATTTTCGTGGCAGCGCTCCTGGTCGGCAACCGGTCTTACTTCGCGCCGACGGAGACCATCGCGACCAAGCCGCCGTCCCTCAGTTTGCCCGTCGAGCCGGGAACCGCCGTCGGCGATCTGCAAGCGCTCGATCGGAACGACGATTTGTATGCCGATTTCGATATGCTCGACGACTTGCAGGTGCAGGACGACGTAACCGCGAATCCATGAAATTTGCCGGCAAGGTAACACCGGGACTGGGGGATCAAGGCATGATGGGCCGGGCACAAATCGCGAACTATCTAGCAGTGCTTCTGCTGCTGACGCCCGCGCTCGCCCAAAACCGCTATTCGCAGCCGCAATCGCAGTCGCACCCTGCCGATGGCCAATGGCACTACTTTGGGAAAGAGGGTGGTTCCAACTCCGGACGCCCCACTCAATCCCATGCGCCGCAAAACCGCCCCGGACACGCCGGTAACTGGCTCCGCCGCTATAAAGATCTGCCGCCAGCACAACAGCGGCGCGCCCTCGAAAACGATCCGCAGTTTCGCAAGCTCTCTCCGCAACAACAAGCGCGCCTGCGAAGCCGCCTGCAGCATTTTTCCAGCCTGCCTCCGCAGCAGCAGGAGCGCGTGCTCAACCGCATGGAAACCTGGGAGCACCTGACTCCCGACCAAAAGCAGCGCGCTCGCCAGGTCTTTGACCAGTTCAAGCGGTTGCCGCCCGACCGCCGTCAAGCCGTCAACCGCGCTATCCGCGAGATGCGCGGCCTGACTCCCGGCCAGCGCGACCAACTCATCAACTCCGACCAATACCGAAACTCATTCTCCCTGCAAGAGCGAGTCATCCTCAGCGGAGCCGCCCATCTCCCGCTAGCCCCCGGCGATGGCCTGCAGACGGTACCGCCTGAATAATAGATTGTCTTGTGGAGTTAAGAACTGAAAACTGAGAATCGGGAACCCTACCGCCGAATCAGCGCCATCACCCATCCCGCCACAAACACGCCGCCGACGAACAGCACGAAGCAGTACACTCCGTACTTCACTTGCTCCACCGTGGAATTGCGCTGCGTTATGCCGAAGACGATCGAGGCGAACAGCGCGAACACCACCGCCGCCGAGAAGTGCGACAAATTAATAGTCACGGCTTCTTCCCCAGCGCAATGTGATGCGCATCCGCGGCTGCGATGAAGTTAAGCAGCCCGGCCACGATCAGAAATGTCTTGCCATAATCCGCCGCCGCATTGGCCGCCATCACGTTGCCCCAATCCATGATGCGCGCCAGAAAATACAGCGCTCCCGCGCCCACATCGCCAATGAAGCCGAGAATGTCAAGAATGTCGCCGCCATTCGGCTGGTAAATCCGTCCCTGCATGCCCAAGCCGATCACAAACATAGCAACCACAGAAATCAGCAGCAGAATGCCGCGCCCATAGCGCTTCAACAGGATGTGTCCGCCCCCCGGAATCAGCCAGCCCACAATCGGCGCCACTACCGCCATGGTCGTGAGTGGATACTCCGGCTCACTCGCCGTTTTCTTGTTTTTATCTGCCGTAGGGTTGGCCATTCAGATGGTCACGATCTCTCGTTGAATTTTACCAGTGACCTCGGCGCTTCCCGGCCGCACCAGAACGTCCACTTCCAGCCGTACACCGAACTCAGGCAAGTAGATTCCCGGCTCGACAGAGAATATGGAATTGGGCAGAATACGCCGCTCGTCGTGAATTTCCAAGTCATCCATATTGGCGCCGTTCGCATGCACCTCGGACGCAATCGAGTGTCCGGTGCGATGGATGAAGTACTCCCCATATTTCGCCTGCTGGATGTGCCCGCGCACCGCGTGATCGACTTCCCATCCCGCGATCGGACGCTGAGCAGAGACCGCATTCTGCACCGTATTCACTCCGATGTCGCGCGCCTCGCTCACAATCTTGAAAATTTCCCGTTGCCGGTCCGACGGCGTCTGGCCCACAAATCCCATCCAGGTGATGTCGTAGTAAACCGCACCCGGCGTGTTTTTCTTCGCCCACACATCCAGCAAAACCAAGTCGCCCTCGCGAATCGGCACCGGATGCTTTGCGCTCGGCTCATAATGCGGGTTGCCGCTGTTGGCATTCACAGCAACAATCGGAGGATCGTCCGTGACCATGTTTTCGCGCGCGAACGCTTCCATAAAAAACTGCTGAATCTCATGTTCGTGCGTTCCACCGTTGCGCACCCGCCGTCCAATTTCCTGGAAAGCTTCAGCGGTAACCGCGTCAATCACGTCGCGCGCCGCGAAATGCGACTTGATCTGTTCGTCTGTCAGGGTCGCTTCAAACTGCGCGATCAAGTCCGCCGCGCTGACAATATTTTTGCCCAGCCCGCGGATCATATCCGCCGTCCCCGCATCCACCATGGAAATCGTGAATACAAAATTGTTAGGCGAATATTGCATGGCGACATCGCGATGCGCGGCCAGCATCTGCTTCAATCCGTCGAACAATTCCTGCCATCCGGCGTACTGTTTCTTCGTTCCAGGCAAGGTGTCGAGGTGTCCCGACTCAATCTTGTGTACCAGCTTGACGGGCTCGCCTTTGGCTGGAATCAGGTAGTACCAGCGCCGAGTGACCATGAGCCCACCCGGCAGCCCCAGAACGCGGTAAGCGATCGGGTCGCGATGGTGATGATCATAGAAAAGCCAAGCATCAATGTTGCGCTCGCGCAGGGCGTTCTGGATGGCGGAAAGATCCATATATACGAAGGCCTATTCTACACGACCACCAGTCTGTGTAGGGCGGGCGCCCTCGCCCGCCGCCGTTGCAGTTGAAGTTGCTTCTGATCTTGCTTTTGTTGTTCAAGGAGAAAGCAAGCGACTCGAGAGTAAAGCTAGTTCTTGAACGGATTGAAAGTCCGAACCGCAAGCTGCCTAAAATCCCGTTCATTCCGGGTAGCGACAATCAGACGATGGACTCGTGCCGTGGCGGCAATCATGGCGTCCTGCAGAAGTTCCGGGGCCTTCTTATCCATAATGCGGCCCCATTCTCGAAAGCAGGCAATATCCATCGGGAGCACCCGGTAAACTGCCGGCACGCGATCAACCCAGCGCTCCAGTTCGCTCGCCTTAGAGGGATCTTGCTGTCGTGTCCGCTCAATCCCCACCTGCAGCTCTCCCATTGTCACTGCGGAAACGAATAAACTCGCCTCTTCGGCGGCGCTGAGCCAAGCCATCACCGCTCCGTGAGGACGCGCCTTTCGCACCTCGGAAACGACATTGGTATCCAGCAGGTATTGATTCACTCAAACTCCACCACGAGTCGGCTGCGCACCTTGCCTCTCTTATATGTGAAGTTGTCCCACCGAGGCTCGGGAGCGAGCAGCCACTCTTTCAGGCTAGGCCGGGCAGACTGTTGCAGTCTCTCCCATTCCTCGATCGGCACCAGAACCGCGGTTTTCACGCCGCGCCGAGTGACCACCTGTGGACCTTTCTTGATCGTCGCATCCAAAAACTCGCTGAAACGTGCCTTCGCGTCTTGCACCTGCCAAGTAGCCAAGCTGCTCCCTCCTGCTTCACTTCATTATACTGACTAGTCAGATGACTAGTCAATAATAGGACGATTGTTTTTTGATTCCAAAAGGCCGTGCCAGGAGGGGTCTTCGATCGCCGCAGAAGGGCAGAAGGTTCGCAGCAGCGCAGATCAACTGTGTGCCGGCTTTCCTATTCGCCGTACTTCTCTTTGAGCGTGCGTGCCATTTCATCCCGAAGTTGGCGGTAGTCGACATGCACGGTCGCGCGCAAAGCCGCTTCGCTGGAACTGCCCTGCGACAGCAGTTGCAAAATGCGCGCGATTTCGCTCATCCCGTAAACGTCGCGAATGTATTCCGCGCCGGCGAGAGATTCGGCGTAAGCGACGGTAGCTACGGGCGCAGAAAAGCTCATGAAACTCCCCTCAAGCACGTTGAAGGGGATCTCATTTCCCGTAGCGAAAAGCTGCGCCAGTTGACGCCCATTGGAGGCCGACGACTTGCCCTCTTCTATTTGCGCGATACCTTCGTTCAGCCAGGTTGGGCAACGATTGCTGGACATCTGGGAAACGAACGAGTGCGTCAATTCGTGTTTGAGCACCCGAGCCAGCTCAGGTGTGACGCTCTGCATACCGCTGATAGGAATCCGCAGCTTTCCATCGTTGAGGGCGCCGCTCCAGGAAGGCGCGCGAGTCACGTCGAAGAACGCCTGCTGCGTGTAGAGCGTGACTGCGATCGTATTGCGAGGCGAGTATCCGAGGTCGCCCGCCAGAGCATCGTAATCCGATTCGAGGGTAGCAAGCAGGTCGCGCCGGAAACTCTCGGAGGTATCTTTGCCCTCGTAGTGGAGGTTAAAGTGGCTGCTCTCACGCTGCGAAAATTCAGATTCGGCCGTCGATTCGCGTTCGGCGCGAGCCAGGTATTGGCTAACTACGGCATCGGGACGCAGGGCGAGCGCTTTCTTCCAGGAGCGAATCGCGTCGGGAGTATGATCGCTGGCGAATTGCACGAACCCGAGCATCGCGATAGCATCGGCCGAGTCGGGATCGACGCTGGCAGCGTGCTGCGCATAGGGCAGCGCTTCCGGCGCGTGTCCAGTGCGCATCAGCGTGGCCGCATAGTAAATCAGCAAGGTGGAATTGTCCGGCTGAAAGCGCAGCGCGGCTTCGTAATACCGCTTAGCCTGCGGGTAGTTTCCGTGATCGGATTCATGTTTGCCCGCAAGAAAGTACGCGGTGGCTGCGACTTCGGGATTGGACGCTTGCCCCAGGCTCGAAAGGGCATCGGGATCGACCTTGCCATCCCGAATAACCTTTTCCGCAACGTCGGCTTCATGGTTGAATGTGGGCGCGGGCGGCGTGATGTCGGGCGCATTGCCCGCCGCACCGGACCCGGCGTGACTTGGAGCGATGCCGCCAGCCTCGATGTGATCGATCGACGACTTAGGAATGGCGTAAGTATCCTCGCCGAGATCATATTCGACATGGTCCTTAGTCTCGCGGACCTGGTCGGCCCAAATCGTGCGGCCATTCTTAAGATGAATGACGTCGGCGCGAGCAGGCAGCGACGGCAAAAGCACTAGAATGAGGACAAAGGCTCGCACTAGCCCGATTCTAGCAACCGCGCCGAGGGGTAGTAAGGTGACCAAGGTGTCAGGGCTGGAGTCAGTTTCGCAGCCGGAGAAAATGCGGAAATACTGTTAGTCCCGTATCAGGGTATCGCTTTAGCGATACCGTAAATTCTACGAAATCAGACGCCCCTTCAGGGGCTGGGCATCGGGAAGCGACTTTTTCCGCATCCTCCTAAAGAGGGTTCGTTGATAACAGCTTTGCGGTCGCTGGAGCGCGTATTCCCCGAGAACGGTCTATGAATTCAGTTGCGGTTCACTCGCGGTGGCTCACCGGCTTGGCATGCTGCCTCATGGCCGCCGCGGCCTGGGCTGAGCCAGCCGCGTCCACCTCCGAGTGCCCCCAAACCGCAAGCGCCCTTTACGCCCGTATTCGGACGGTTGGCCTCGACCCGCAACGGGTCTACCACGTTCGCGACGCCGCCATCGACCGGCCGAATCTCCATCTTGACCTGGACGACGGCACGCTAGCCTTTACTGAAGACATTTGCGGGCGCATTACCGGCGCGTTCTTTGAGGGTGAAGGCGAAGTACGGCTGCGCCCGCCGAACCGCGCCGAGCGCGGCTCCCTCGCTCTATTTACGGGGATGGCGATTCTCGAAGAGCAGTTCACCTCAGGATATCTGCGCTTCAACGATGACGCCGCAGCGGTCTTGCAGCCTTTTCTTTCGCCGGAGCAGGACGCTGAGGAATTCATAAAACAATGGAACGACCCAAGCCGTACCTTCGCCGACTTTGACGCCCTGCGCCTCCTGCTCGACTTCAGTCACTTTCTTCCGATAACCGGTCGACACGAGGGAGAAAACGAGCCCGCTCGAAAATTCCCACCTTTGCTGCACGCGCACCTCCTGGGGAGGAAGCTGGGTGCCTTTGAAGTGTTTTGGGATGCGAGCCTCCCCGAGCCGTTGTGGGTAGGGCAGTCGCGTGCTAAAGATGACCTCCTGTTCTTCGATATTTGGACTTCGTTCGCTCCCACCGGGGCGCCCAGCGCGGCTTTTGGTGGCTCCGCCGACGCCTCGATCACAGCCTTCCGAATTCACGCCACCGTCGCCCCTCCGACAAGACTGCAAGCATCGACGGAGATGAATCTCCGAATTCATCACGGAGGAGAAAGGACGCTCCTCTTTGAATTGTCCCGCTACCTGAAGCTGGATTCGCTTGACGCGGCTGGCCGGCCGCTGGACTTCATCCAGAACCCGGCGATCGAAGGCACCGCATTGGAGCGCAAAGGCAACGATCTCGTGGCCGTGGTGTTTCCGGCTCCGCTCGCGCCCGGACAGGAATTGAAACTGCGCTTTACCTATGCGGGAGAAGTTCTGTCGGAAGCGGGCAACGGATTGCTTTACGTCGGCGAGCGCGGCACGTGGTATCCAAATCTCGGTTTGAATCCAGCCCAGTTCGATATGGTGTTCCACTATCCGGCGAATTGGACGCTGGTGGCCACAGGAAAACAGGTTCCTCAACCGGCCGCCGACGATACAGAAACGAACCTGGAAGCAGCGGGCGAGAAAACTTCGCGATGGACCTCGGTGCGGCCCATTCCAATGGCGGGATTCAATCTAGGGAAGTATGTGCGTGCCGAAGCCAAGGCTGGCAACATCCTGGTGGAGGCGTATGGCACCAAGGGAGTGGAGAAGTCGTTCCCCAAGGCGCGGTCGGAAGTGATTGTGTCGCCGACTCCTCCAGGTGTTCCCGACACGATCTCAAGGCCAACGGTTCCGATCACGATCACTCCGCCGCCTCCCTCGCCGGCGCACGACGCGCAGGCGGTGGCCGATAAAGCGGCGAAGGCCATCGAAAACTTTTCCCAATGGTTTGGCCCGTACCCATACAGCTCGTTGGCGCTAACTCAGATGCCAGGCAAGCAGAGCCAGGGATGGCCGGGCTTGGTATTCCTGTCGAGCTTCGCGTTTCTCAGTCCACAAGAGCAAACGGATCTGCATCTCGATCCAGCGTCGCGTGAGCTCGACAGCCGGGTTCTGGTCCACGAAACGGCACATCAATGGTGGGGCGATCTGGTGCTGTGGAAAAGCTATCGCGATCAGTGGATCTCCGAAGGTCTGGCAAACTATGCGTCGCTGTTGCTGCTCGAGCAACAGAATCCGGCGCAATTCCGGGAGGTCCTGGAAAAGTACCGCCAAGACCTTCTGAGCAAGAACAAAGATGGAGAGTGGCTGCGCGACGCGGGACCTGTGACCCTGGGGCAGCGTCTCGATTCGTCCCACTTCCCCGGAGGATACGAGGCCATCAGCTACGAACGCGGGACCTGGCTTTTTCACATGCTGCGCTCCATGTTTCGCGATGCAACGTTTCGGGACGCAACCCCGCGCGATTCCGAAACGGCATCCCATTCCCGGAAAGGGCGCGAGAGTATGCCGGCCAATCCAGACGAGCCGTTCTTTAAGGCGCTGCGGAAAATTCGCGAGCGCTACGCCGGTAAGAGCATAAGCACGCTGGAACTGGTGCAAGGTTTTGAGGAGGAACTGCCGCGTCCACTTTGGTACCAGAATCGTCACAAACTGGACTGGTTCCTCGATGGTTGGATCGAAGGCACGGCGATACCCCAACTGGAAACGCGTGACATTCGCGTTACGACCAAAGCCGGAGTGACCACGGTTTCAGGAGTGATCGTACAAAAGGACGCGCCCGAAGATCTGGTGACGGCCGTTCCCGTATACGCCACAACCGCGAGTAACGCTCTGGTCTTTCTAGGCGAAGTGTTGGCGGATGGCGCCGAGACCAGCTTTCGGCTAACCGCTCCAAGCAACGCGCGCAAGATCGTGCTGGATCCGAAGCAGACCATTCTCACCGCGCCGAAGTAGATATTCCAAACAATCTCCGATGTCATTCCGAACAACACAGACCTTTGTGCGGACACCGCAACGATGGTCGCAACCGGCGCGGCCACGCAATTGCTGTGTAGGAATCAGGAAATCAAATCGGAGGATGCGATGACTCTTCAGCCCCACTTCCACGCGAACGATTTATACCCAGATCTATCGGCATCGGAGTTATCTGCAAACGACCGCGCGCGCAGTCGCACCATTCTTCTGGTAGAGGATGAACCTTTTGTTCGAGAGGCGACGTGCAGCATTCTGCAGCACGCGGGTTTTGAAGTTCTACCCACCGCGGATGCGCGAGAAGCTATGAAGGTTTTCGAAGGCCGACATCCCGGAATTGATTTGGTGATGACCGATATGGTGCTTCCAGGGGCAACCGGCCAACAGCTTGGCCAGGATCTGCGGCTGCGCTCGCCAGAACTTGTGGTTCTGGTGACCTCCGGTTATGGCAACCCTGAGTACGACACGGAGACGCCCTGCTCCCGCACATATTTTCTGGCAAAGCCATATTCGAGAAAAACCTTGCTCGAGAAAATCGCACAGATTCTAGGAGCGGCCCCGCTAGCCATACCCGCGACCCAAGCGGGATAGAGTCCGCTGTGTGCCCATGTGCCCTGTGGCTATTTCCCTGTGTTCCCTGTGTCCTCTGCGGCTAAGATTTTGAGCGCAGCGTAGCCTGATCCCGCCGGTAGCCCCTCCAGACGGTTATAATCCAACGTTCCAAAGATTGATTCCCCAGTTTGCGTTCCAAAGGAGCAAGAATGAAGTTCGAAGGCCGAATCGCGCTCGTTACGGGAGCGTCGCAAGGCATAGGACATGCCTGCGCCCTGGCCCTGGCCCGCGAGGGAGCGGGTGTAGCCGCAGCGGCGCGCAACCAGCAGAAACTAGACGAACTGGTAGCCGAGATTGCAGCCAAGGGAGGCAAGGCAGCGGCCTTCGTGATCGACGTTGCCGACGAAGAGCAAGTGAAGTCCGGTATCAAGTCGGCGCTCGCTCAATTCGGCAAGATCGACATCTTGGTGAACAACGCCGGCATCACCCGCGATCAGCTCGTGATGCGCATGAAGCGCGCCGATTGGGATGTTGTGCTGAATACGAATCTGACGTCGGCGTACCTATGCATCCAGCAGGTGATCGGCTCGATGCTCAAGCAGCGTTGGGGAAGGATCATCAACATAACCAGCATCTTCGGCCAGACGGGGCAGGCAGGCCAGGCAAACTATGCCGCATCAAAAGCTGGACTGATCGGGCTGACGATGGCGATGGCCCGTGAGGTAGCGTCGCGCGATATCACCTGCAACGCCGTAGCTCCAGGTTTCATTGAGACCAGCATGACGTCGGTGCTGAGCGAAGAATTCAAGCAGAATGCCGTAAAGCAAATCCCGCTAGGTCGCGTCGGCTCGCCCGAGGACATTGCGAACGCCGTTTGTTTTCTGGCATCCGAGGAAGCCTCCTACATCACCGGTCATGTGCTGAACGTAAATGGCGGGATGTTGATGGGGTAGGAAATCCAAATTACAAACTTGCCAGATTACAGAGTGTTCTTCGATTGACTTCCCCCTCGTTTCGCGGGAAACTCCCCTCTGAGCCTGCTTTTCCGCCTATTGCTGCAGGCTGCCGGAACAGAACATGTTCCCGCAACCTATGTCGAGGTCCGAGCTTCACGCAGATGTTTCGTCTCCTGACCCGGCCCAGACGCTTGAGCAGCACCTCCGCGCCGGTCTACCCCTCGATCTCTCTCTCGATTTGGTTCTGAACGACCTCGTAGCCCGCGCCGCCCGAGCCACTCATGCCACGGC
Organism: uncultured Acidobacteriaceae bacterium; assembly: GCA_963785265.1. Lineage (GTDB taxonomy): Bacteria > Acidobacteriota > Terriglobia > Terriglobales > Acidobacteriaceae > Acidiflorens. Next base: position 363,708 of record CAWAUN010000008.1, read on the forward strand.
TGCCGCACTCGCCCTCGTCCGCGGAGACGAAATGGTCTGCCGCGCCGCCACTGGATACCTCGCCCCCGACCTCGGCATTCCCATCAACACCCGCGACGGACTTTCCGGCGCCTGTCTCCAAACCCGTCAACCCCAGCTTTCCGTCGACACCGAGTTCGACCCACGCGTCGATCCCGCCGTCTCCCGCCACCTTGGCATCCGCTCCATCCTCATCGTTCCCGTCTTCGACAGCTACGACGGCCAACACGCGACGAGCGCTCAATTCACCGGAGTTCTCGAGATCTTTTCCACTTCTCCCGCCGCTTTCTCCAGCTCCGACCAAAAACTGCTCGAAGGTTTTGCCGAGGAGTGCGCCCGCATTCGCCACGCCGCCATCGAACTAACGCAGAGCAAGCCCGTTCCCACGGTCATCGCGTACGAGCCTGCTTCACCGAACCACGATCCATCCGAGCTTGCGATAGCCAAGTCCTTGTCCGCTCGCCGCTCCCCGTACGAGACTTGGACTCTCGTCCTCGGATCTCTAGCCATTCTCGCCATCATCACCGTCAGCTTTCTCATCGGCTCTCGCATCGGATGGTTGCGCCCAACCCCGTCGCGCACCGCAATCGCCCGACCTATTCCGCAAGAAACAGTCGTACCGGCCAAGCCAACCTCCGCCGCCCGCCCGGCAAGTCACAAGGCATCAGGAGCGTCGCCGGAAAAAACATCCCGGCCATCGACTCCGCCTCCCGCTCCCGACGAACTAGTCGTCTCCGAAAAAGGCAAAGTCATTTTTCGGATGAAGCCCACATCTCCCAAATCCAATAGCGATTCTGTAGTGGAAGCATCTTCCACGACCAGAATCGCCAACGTCCAAAGCGTCTGGCTTTCGCCCGCGGAGGCCGAAGCCCACCTCATCAGCCGCACCGAGCCTCGGTATCCGCCTGAAGCCCTGGCCGCTCACCGCTCCGGCAGTGTGGTCCTCGAAGTTCAAATAGCGGAAGACGGTTCCGTCTCCAGCATCAGCACTATCAGCGGAGACCCCCTCCTCGCCGCCGCCGCCAGCGAGGCCGTCCGCAACTGGCGCTACCAGCCCTACCGCCAGAACGACCACCCCGCCCAGTTCCAGACCGATGTAACCCTCAACTTCACTCTCCCGAACTAATCGCGATTCTCCGAACACGGTTCGCACATGAGGTGATCCCAGTCACTGACATCCGCCCGCTAAAAGGTGTGTGGTTGAAGAGAGAATCCACCATGCCTCGCACCATCATCGAACCATTCCGCATCAAGAGCGTCGAACCCATTCACTGGACCACGCGCGCGCAGCGCGAGAACCTTCTCCGCGCCGCCTTCTACAACCTCTTTCTTCTGCCCGCGGACGACGTCCTAATCGATCTCCTCACCGATTCAGGGACCGGCGCCATGTCCACGCACCAGTGGGCCGCCATGATGGAAGGCGATGAAAGTTATGCCGGCAGCCGCAGCTTCGAGCAGTTCCGCGCCTCCGTGCAGGACATTTTTGGCTATAAGCACGTCATCCCAACTCACCAGGGCCGAGCCGCCGAGCGCATCCTCTTCAGCGTGATGTGCAAGAAAGGCGACGTAGTTCCCAACAACACGCACTTCGACACCACCCGCGCGAACGTGGAATTCGTAGGCGCCGAAGCCATCGACTTGGTCATCCCCGAGGGCCGCCAGCCCAGCCTGAAGCACCCCTTCAAAGGCAACATGGACGTAGCCGCGCTAGAAGCTCTGATCCAAAACGCCGGTTCGAAACAAGCCCGCGTGCCCCTGGTCATGCTCACCGTAACCAACAATTCCGGCGGCGGCCAGCCCGTCTCCATGGAAAACGTCAAAGCCGTCAGCGCTGTCTGCCGCAAACATCGTATCCCGCTCTACTTCGACGCCTGCCGTTTTGCCGAGAATTCCTACTTCATCAAAATCCGCGAAACAGGCTACGCCGACAAATCGCCAAAAGAAATCGCGCAGGAAATGTTCAGCTTCGGCGACGGCTGCACCATGTCCGCCAAAAAAGACGGTATGGCCAACATCGGAGGATTTCTCTGCACCAACAACGACACGTTAGCCGAGCAGGAAAAAAACTTGCTCATTCTAACCGAGGGTTATACCACCTACGGCGGCCTCGCCGGACGCGATCTCGAAGCCATTGCCGTAGGCGTGCAAGAGGCGTTGCACCACGACTACCTCGAATACCGCATAGCCTCGACCGCCTATCTGGGCAACCACATAGCCGAGCAGGGAGTGCCCATCGTGCAGCCGCCCGGCGGCCACGCCGTCTACATCGATGCGCGAGCCTTTCTGCCGCACATTCCACCCGATCATTTCCCCGCGGTCGCGCTCGCCAATGAAATCTATCTAGAAGGCGGAATCCGTTCGGTCGAAATCGGCACACTAATGTTCGGGGCCTCGGCCAAAATGGACTTGGTCCGTCTGGCGATTCCCCGCCGCGTCTACACTCAAAGCCACATCGACTACGCCGTCGAAGTAATCCTCGAAGTCTGGAAGAAGCGCGATCAGATTCAAGGCATGAAGCTAACCTACGAAGCACCGTTCCTGCGCCACTTTACAGCTAAATTGGAGCCGCAACCAGCCGAAGTAGCGGCCGCCATGCGCCGCTGAAGAAAAGCGGTGGCCGAATCCATGAGCCAGATTTTCGGGCACAATCTGGCATTATTGCCAGTATGTTAAAGTGCTACCGTCTCAATCAAGTGTGGCCCATTCCACTACCGGCCAAACCATTGCGCACTACAGCGTCATTGAAAAACTCGACGGTGGTAGGATGGTTGTGGTCTAGGCCCAGCACGGTTGGTCAGTGCGAGCCTGAGTTTCAACTCAGGATCGATCCTCAATTCCAGGAAAGGACGAAACAATGAAAACAAGAATGATCGTGTTTGCACTCTGTTTGGCGGTCGCTTCGCCCCTGTTTGCTCAGAAGAAAGAAGAAGAGCGGATTTCTAACTCGGCGACGGTGCTGCGGGCGTTGCTCGGCGGGGATAAGGGCCTGCCGACCCATGTTCTCGACCAAGCCGACTGTGTTGTGATCTTTCCCAGCGTTAAGAAAGTAGCCGTCGGCATCGGCGGCAGCTATGGACGCGGCGTGCTCGTTTGCCGCACGGGTCCGAAAATGGACGGTCCGTGGGGAACTCCGGCGATGTACAAACTCGACCAGGCCAGCATTGGCGTACAACTCGGGTCGACGGCGACCGATTTTGTGCTCACGGTGATGAATAAAAAGGGCGCAGAACAAATCCTGAACGGTAAAACGAAGCTTGGAACAAACGCGGCCGCAGCCGCCGGTCCCACGGGCGCTCAGGCAATGTCGTATAACGCACTTGCTATGAACGTCGACGTTTTGAGTTATTCACGTTCGAAGGGATTGTTTGCCGGCGTGTCCCTCGAAGGTGCAACCATGGATAGCGACGACGATGCCAACAAATCCCTGTATGGCAAAGCGATCGGGGCAAAGGATATCATCGAGGGCGGCCAGGCGGCTCCCCCGGCAGCCAAACCGTTGGATGACGTGCTCACCAAGGCGTCACCAGTTCGCAAGTAGCATCCGCGCATCTGGCTGCGGGGCGGGTATTCGAGCTGACGTTGGCGAGCCAGGGCAAGACGACGACCAACGTGACAATGTCTAAGACTTTGGGGCAGTCCAGAGGTGGCCGCGTTTCCCAACGTGGGACCTCGAAGCTGCCCCAAGTCGTTTTCAGAGCTCTTTGACCAACGTAAATCGTTTGTTCTCAAAGACTTTATCTATAGGCCCTTTAGAATCAATGGCCGAGTCGTTTTCTTTGGTACTGTCCTAATTCCGTGTTGCTGACGGTTGCGCCACTCATCGCCATTTTGCGATGAGTGGGATTCCACTGCTGACGGTTGCGCGTTCCGCTTTTCCGCCCGCCCGCCAACGAGGTCAGCGGGGTGTAAAATCTAGGGTCGCGAACATCCGCGCCAACATCCAATAATTTCGTCCCTGAAAGGATCTCCTATGGCAACTATGGAAGCCGCACCCCACCTGCAAATTCGCCTTCATCAAGGTGCATTCAAAAATGAATCATTCGTGGATTTCACTAAAGAAGACAACGTGCGCAAAATGCGCGCCGCCATCGAGAAAGTGCGCGGCCAGCTAGGCCGCGAGTACGACCTGATCATCGGAGGCAAGCGCATCAAGACCTCCGACAAAATTCGTTCCATCAATCCCGCCAAGCCCTCGGAAGTAGTCGGCATTCACCAGAAAGCCGGCAAAGAGCACGTCGAGCCCGCCGTTCAGGCCGCCTGCAAGGCTTTCGGTCACTGGAGCCACACCTCAGTCGAAGAGCGCGCGTCGCTCCTGTTCCACGTTGCCGACGTGCTGCGCGAACGCAAGCTGGAATTCATGGCATGGCTGGTGTTCGAAGTTTCCAAGAACTGGTTCGAAGCCGATGCCGATATCTCCGAGACCATTGACTTCTGCGAGTTCTACGCGCGCGAAGCCCTGCGCTTCGCCAAAGCCGAGCCGCCCGTGCAACTGCCGGGTGAGCGCGACACCCTGATGTACATTCCGCTCGGCGTAGGCGCGGTGATTCCGCCGTGGAACTTCGCCAGCGCGATCATGGCCGGCATGACCGTCGCTTCGATCGTCAGCGGCAACACGGTCGTCCTCAAGCCCTCAAGCGATTCTCCGACGATTGCGGCAAAGTTCGTCGAACTCTTGGAAGAATGCGGCATGCCTGAAGGCGTGGTGAACCTCTGCCCCGGAGGCGGCGCCAGCTTCGGCGATGCGCTAGTCGCGCATCCAAAGGTTCGTTACATCGCCTTCACCGGCTCCCGCGAAGTTGGATTGCACATCAACCAGACCGCCGCGCAACAACAGCCCGGCCAGCTCTGGATCAAGCGCACCGTGCTGGAAATGGGCGGTAAAGACGCCATCGTCGTCGATGCCGATGCCGATATCGACTCCGCCGTGGAAGGCGTAGCCAGTGCGGCTTTCGGTTTCCAGGGCCAGAAGTGTTCGGCCTGCTCGCGCGCCATCATCGACGAGCGCATCTACGACAAGTTTCTCGAGAAACTGAAAGCGCGCGTCGAGCGCATCACCGTAGGCGATCCCACGCTGAACCCGAACATGGCGGCCGTCATCAACGAAGGTTCAATGAACGAAATCCTCAGCTACATCGAGATCGGCAAAAAAGATGGACGCCTGATCACCGGCGGCGCGCGCGATACCAGCACGAACAACGCCGAAGGATACTTTATTCAACCCACGGTGATTGCTGACATTCAGGCGAAGTCGACGCTCGAGCAGGAAGAGATTTTTGGTCCTGTGCTCGTCGTGATCAAGTCGCGCAACTTCGACGACGCCCTCGAAATCGCCAACGACACCGAGTTCGGTTTGACCGGCGCCGTTTATTCCAGTTCGCGCGAGAAACTCGATCGCGCGGTGCGCGAGTTTCACGTCGGCAATCTCTACCTGAATCGCAAGTGTACCGGAGCCATGGTAGGTGCGCATCCCTTCGGCGGTTTTAATATGTCCGGCACCGATTCCAAGGCAGGTGGCCCAGACTACTTGCTGCTATTCACGCAAGCGAAAAGCGTGGGTGAGAAGATCTCTTAGCTCGAACAAAGCTGGGAAGGGCACGGCTTCAGCCGTGCCGCCCAAAGCCGCAAACGTAGGGGCTTTAGCCCCTGAGGGCCGGCGTTACGTCCCGAATTACTCAATCGTGTTATAGTTCCGGGCCATGCTGACAAAGCGTGCATTGCTCGTTTGCTGTTTCTGGGCGGCGCAACTGTTGGGTTTCGTCGCCTTCGCCCAGGACGTCCATCGCCAGATTGTGATTGAGGACGAGCGTGAACCAGCGCCCCGTTTTCATGCCAAGACCCTCGAAGGCGAGCAGTTCACCAACGATTCGATAAAAGGAAAAGTGGTTCTGTTTCAGTTCTGGACCACGTGGTGTCCCTACTGCAAGAGCGAGGAATCGCTGGTGAACAATCTCACCACCGAATTTGCCGACCAAGGATTGGTCGTGCTCGCGGTTGACGTAGGCGAGTCCAAGAAGATTGTGCAGCAATATCTGAAAGAACATCCTCGCAAGTGTCGCATCGTGATGACCGGAGATACGAATCTGGCCGCCATGTATGCCGCCAACCAGTATCCCATCTACGTCATCGTCGATCGCGATGGCAAGATTGTCGATACACAACGCGGAGCTGGTGGCGCACGGCGATTGCGCAGGTCGCTGGCCCGCGCCGGGTTGGAGTCCAAAGAGTCCGAGTGATTGTTTGCCGAAAAATTGTTTGGCGAAAGATTGCTTGGCGAAACATGGTTTGGCGAACAATTTAGAAAGGCCGCCCGCAGGCGGCCTTTTGGTACTCCAGCGAGAAGAACCTAGTTGCTGATGCCGGCGCTCTGCGGCGCTTGCGGCACGGCGGCTGCGGCGGTAGCGGCGGTAGCGGCCGCGGCTTCGTTCAGGATGCGGTGGTGTATGGTGAACAGCGCCAGTTCGAGCCGGTCCGAAACGCCGATCTTGTCGTAGACGTTGCGCAGATAATTCTTGATCACCTGCTCGGTCGTCCCCAATTGCGTGGCGATTTCCTTATTTTTGTATCCTTGCACAATCAGCGCCACGATGCGCAGTTCCTTGGCCGTCAAGCGGTCGCGGACGCGCAGGCCGACCATATCGTTTTCGGTCAACTCGCTCGGCACCGCCATGTCCTGTACCCAGCTTTCGCCTCGCGCGATTTTGCGCACACAGTCCACCAGCGCCGGGCTGGTGACGTTGCGATAAACCACGCCATGGGCGCCCGCTGCCATGTAGCGCTGCGCGCTCTCGCCCGTATCCGCCAGGACGACTACCCGCGTCTTGTTCTTGTTGGCGGCGGAGAGCACGGAGTTGAAGTCGGAGTGGAAACCTCCGGCAATGATCAGCACGGCCGCGCGGAACTTGTCGAGCGCCATGAACATTTGCTCGGCCGTTTGCGCTTGCGCCACGATTCGCATTTCATCTTCTACGGCGAGAACTTTGGCGATGCCCGCTCGGAAAATCGCCTGATTGTCGGCCAGAATAAGCTTCAGCATGGATCGCTCCCAGTTAACTGTTGCGCACGAATTCGTAAGAATCGATCACGCAAGCGACACCCCGGTTGTCTCCGGAGCCACCGCTGGCATGAGGCTCATCGGTCCGCACCACGCGGCCGCGGCACTGAATCACAACGTTATCCTTGCCCCCCGTGACCTCCGGCGGCAAGGTGATCTCAAACTCTACGGGCGAGCCCACCTCAAGCGATGCGTCAGCCCGAATGTAAACGCCGGCCGCACTCAGATCGCCGGTCATTCCGCTGGTTTCAACCGTGGTATCTTCGCTATGAATCTTAATCGGCAAATGCAGCGGAAACCTTTTCCCGGTACGTGCTTCGCTCACGACTCCTCCTTGCGGCTGTCGCTCTGCGCCTTGTTCCAAAGCCGGAAACCAAGGCAGAAAAACCGAGCCGGAAACCACGAAATCCCAGCCAAACCCAAACGAGCAGCTAACGGGGTTATATCACACCGAATACTCCAGAAAAAGAATAGAACACTCGCGGGGTTACCGAGGTAATACCGGGACCAACCAGGTTCTCCCCCTGTCGCCGCCGGCGATTTACGGTAGAACTCGGCATTATGCCAGCAAAAAGCCACCCAATGCCGGGTGCCGCTACTAGGTGTTGACCGGAAACTTCTAAAGACAAAATGGTGCGCGCTTTTCGCGGCAAGAAAAAAGGGCGGGACCGAAGTCCCGCCCGCTAGTTCAGTTTCCTGATTACTATTTACCGGTTCCCGACAGCGATACCTGCTGCGTAGTGGGGTTAGCGTTGTCGGTGAAGGTTACGTCACCGGTGCGCGTTCCGGTTTGCGTCGGAGTGAAGGTCACCTTGATCTCGCAGGTGGCGCCGGCAGCTACCGTGCCGCCGTTCACACAAGGAGTCACCTTCTTGGTCGCTTTAACGGTCGCGAGCGCGAAGTCGCCGCTGGTGGTGATGGTGGTGATGTTCAGCGTCGCGGTTCCCGTGTTCGTAAGAACGACCTTCTTCGCTGCGCTGGTGGTGCCCACGGCTTTCTTGCCCCACTTCAGCGAGGTCGGCGAGAGGCTGACCGCTGGTCCGCCGCCCCCGCTTCCGACAAGGGCGTTGATCAAGCCGCTACCGTTCGGACTGCCCCAACCGCTGTCCAAATCGTAGCCGACTTCTGCCGGAAAGCCGTTATTGCCGGTGGTGATGTCGTGGAAAGCCGCGCTATAGCCTCCCGACAGACCCAACGGATAAATGGCCGGATTAATATCGCCGACCGACGGCTTGCCGCTGGCAGCCGCCTGTTCATTGGCGAGAGCGATGTAGCCCGCCCACATGGGCGCGGCAAAACTGGTCCCGCCGTACTCGTTGGCAGTGCATCCGCTCAAGCCAGTTTGATCGGCGCAGACGTAGAAGCTGAAATTCGCGTTGGCCGTCACGTCTGGACCGTTCCGATACTTTGTCGAGCCCTCGTTTTTCGAGGTGATAACACCCGACAGTTGCTGCCAGGTGGGAATCGGAATCTCGTCCGGGGAGATCCCGCCGCCAGTATCCGCCCAACCGATTTCCGAAGCCCAGTCGCCGCCCGCGCCGGTGGTCGTCAAGTCCGTGCCGCCGACCGAAATGATATTCGCATCCTCCGCCGGGAAGGGGAAGTTGTTCTCGGTCCACTTGTCGCTGTCGCCGGCTGCCACAAAGAAGCTTTGGCCTTGTGACGCCATCTGCTCGTAGTACGGGTCGTCCGTGCCGGGATCGGCCGGGGTCCAGCCCCACGAACAGCTGATTTGCAGACTCAGGGGAGCGGCCTTATCCGTGACCATCGCACTGAGACAGTCAGTTTCGCTGAAAGTCCCTGTACCGTAGGCGTCGCCGCAGACGTACATGTAGAGCATAGTCGAGCCTGGAGCCATGCCCATCGCTTGGGTCATGTCAAGGGTCTGTTCCGTATCGTCGCAGCCACTTGAAGCGAGGCACGTCGTGCTGTATCCGCCCGTGGATAAGATAGTGGGAACGTAAGGTTCAGTTTGCTTGGCGCCCTGATAGTACGTCTTCAGGTCGGCTACATCGGTGCCTGCAAGCTCGAGCAGACCGAGGTTCTGGCCGGAGCCCGTGAGAGCAGTTCCCTCGTAGTAGGCTCCCCTCATGTCGCTGCCGCAGAAGGACGCTTGAGGACAAGACCCCGTTTGCGCTTGGGAGACTTCGGGGTTCACCTTGAGATCTCTATGCTTGAGCGCGGGATGCGGGATCGAATAGTTGTCCAAACCGGAGATGTGCCAGAGCTGCATCGGCAGGTTGGCGCTGGGCTCGCGGTCGGGAGAAAAGAAGGTGCGGCTTTCCGTGGGGTGCTGATAGACCGCCATCGTTATGTTGAATGCTCTGTTGACGTTCGCGACCGGGGCCGAGAACTGTACGTCCCGGGATTCGAGAGAGCCGCCAATCACCTTAAAGCCGTTCGCGTTCGCGAAAGCGATCAGGGCGTCGTAGTCCTCCTGGCTCGCTCCAAACCGCTCGGCAAACTGTTGTGGGGTAACGTACTGCTTGTAGGAGGGGCTGGTAGGATCGTAGAGCTCTTGCAGGAAATTTTCCAGCTCTGGCTGGTGGCGCAACGCCAGAACTACATCGAAATGCATGGTTTGATTTGCGGGAAGTTGGCCGACGAGTTTGGCCTCTCCGTTGAGGACCGCTTCGCGCACATGACGAGTCAACAGGGTCTGGGACGCCGCCTGGCAAACCAGATTCATAGCCAACAGCATCGCGAGGAGCATGAGCAGGGACACACTTAATTTTCGAATCACGATTTCTCCTTGTGAGTTACATCCTGGAAGATCCTTATGGTCGTAGCATCCCGACAGACCCTCCACACTGGGATCTGCGATATGCCTGATTGAACATCGGGAACCCTCGCCCGGGGCGGAGAGGGAACTTAATCGGCTGGAGTATAACCCCTTTTCCGGGAACAGCTACGTATAAAATTTGTAAATTATGCGTCGGAAGTGCAAGAGTGCACATTCGTGCACATTTGTGCGACAAATATGCTCTTGCCACATGCGGAGCGCGCTCCAGCGCCCGTTGCCGGCTCACTCCACGTCGCATCTACAACTCACGACGTTGGCTTCTCCGGGTTGGGTTGCACGATCAGATGGTGTCGCCTCAACACTCGCCGCCGCTGCGATTCTTGGATCGGCGCGCAGGCCGCCAACGCGCAAAGCACGTAAAACAGCGCGGCATTTGCTGGAATCTGGAGATTGAAATCGAGCAAACTGTGCACCAGGATTCCCACACAACCGAGCAAACACGCCACGGTCAATGCGCCGCTTGCAGTCTCTGTCCAGTTTTTAAGCTTGGCCGCGCTCCTGCGGAAGACCAGCACCAGAAACCAGACCGCTATGGAGAATCCGGCTAGCCCGGTCTCGACCAGCAATTGCAGATAGTCATTGTGTGCTTGATTGACAAAGAACAAAGTGTAAAAACTGCGAAACTCGGGGTAGACGATCGGAAACGCGCCGAGACCCCAACCGAGGAATGGCCTCTTGGCAAACATGCGCAAGCAATCGCGATCGATGCCGAGGCGGACCCCTCCACTGATTTCTTCACGTGCTTCGGAGTGAATGCTGGCCAGTCGCTGCGTGAGTTCGTTGCCGCCGATCCACACCAGGAAAACTATCACCGTCGCCAGAAACGCTCCCAGCATGAGGGGTTGCTTCCAACTGCCCTGGCGCCGGCGAAGCATAAGCACGGCCAACACCACCATTTGTGCGACGAAGGCCGCCATGCCGCCGCGGGACCCGGAAAGAAAGATACTTCCCGCCATCAGCGCGGCGATTCCCGCTGCAGCGATCTTGCGGTTCCCGCTCGTGAAATGGGTTGCGGCCAGCACCAACGGGAAGGGAAGGAGCATCTCCATCAGGCCGGCGTAATGATTGTGATTCACGTACGGTCCGTAAATCGATCCACCCTGTTCCAAACTCCAGATCCAGTAGAGCTTTCCATTCGGCGTCAAACCCTGCAGCACGGCAAACGATGCCACCACCGCGCCGTAAGCACTGAACAAGTGAGCCATCAACTCAAATTGAGAGGAGCGACGCAGAGTCTGCGTCACCACGAACACCAGCATGCCGTACGCGGCGTAGAGCAGCAAGTGAGAGTAGGTTACATGGCGGTAAGCAGTGGTTCCGACCGCCCACTGCACCAGCGCGAGCGCAAAAAAGGCTGCCATCGGGCGGTAGAGAGGATGGTCAGAAACGTCGAGTTCACGTCTGATCCATTGCCGCAGCGCCCAAACCGCCAAAAGCGCCGCAGCGCATGCCTCCAGGGCAAAAATAGACCAGGGCTCGACCGCTCCAAAAGCTAGCGGTCCCAGTAGCAGCACGGTCCACGCGCCGACTAACAGCGCATTGTTGGTCAGTCTCGGCTGCGAGACTTTAGAGACCGGCGCGGGTTCAGGCTGCGTTGCCAGGGCGGAACTCACTGGTTGTCCTTGGAATGGTTCGGGGAATTGTCGGATGCATCATCGGAAGAAAGCTCGGGAGAAAGTTCGAAATCATCGAGCCAAAGTTTGCCGCGAATGGGGGAACCAGCAGGGAAGCGCTCAATCGCCAGCCGCAGCAGCGTGGTGGAATTTGGGATTCTAACTTGAGAATGAAGTTCCTTCCAGAAGTCGGCATCGTTGAGGGTATCGCTGGTAAAGATCGGATCGCCCGTGTAGGCGTCGCGCAGAACGATCTCCGGCCCGCCCGCTCCCTCAAATTCCGCCGACTTGTAGTAGGCCGAGAAGTCGTAAGTGGTTGCGCCGTGCACGGGAATCAGTTCTGAAATTCCGGCGTCATTGATTCCCGGACCCTCGAAGGTTAGAAAAAGAGAGCGATGGCCCTGGTGGAACTCGCTCGGATCCAGCAGGGGCTTCACTCCGGTTCGATCAACGTAAGTCCAGTCGAAGCCACCGTTCAAAATATCCAGGCTAAAGTCGCCGTTCACAACCAGGTTGTCCTCGGTGGGCAAGTAGGCGGAGAGGCCCAGAACGTCGGCGCTCTGTTCCCACGCGGTCATGGCGGCATCGGGTCGATGCGCCGCAATTAGAAAATTCACGTACTCGTACAAATAACGGTTCCCGAATTTCTCGTGCACGTGGGTGAGCCGGTCCCAGATTTTAATGGTGCCGTCGATTTCCTTGTTACCCATCAGGAAATGGAGAAAGGCAATCAGGGAATCGCCACGGGCCGGCACCACGTCGCGGAGCAGAGCGTCCGTATCCGGACGCACCCGCCAGCAGGCGCGCAAAGAGGCGTCCACCAAGGCAAGATCGTTCTCCATGACGACGCGGAACTCGCGCAGCGAGCGGTCGATCTCGCCGTCTATCAGAAAGAAGTTAGCTGCTTCCCACGCCACATCGGGGGCGGTCGGCTCCGCCTCGAGCGCGCGGTCCAGCGCCGTTCGCTGACCGCTGGTGTCCCCGGTCACCTGATAGGCGGCGGCCAGATCGAACCAATAGCGGGCATCGTGGGGATTGAGCGCGACCGCCTCTCGGAAGCTGGCGATGGCGGCTTGCGGGTCGCCGCTAACAAACGCAAAGTAACGTCCCAGCCGATGGCGATAGTCCGCATTGCCCGGCGAGAGCCACACCGCGCGTTGCAGTTGGGGCAACTCCGCATGCGCAGCGAAGACGCTGGCGGCAAACTCTTCGCCCGCCAGAACAAGATAGGCACAGACCAGCAACCCCACGCTGGCGCCAAACTGCCAACGTTGCCTGGTTGAAAGCGAAGTGGCCATGATCCCATTACCCGTCAGTTCTCTGCACCGGCGGGAAGCCTATTCTCCTAAGTTCTTCAAATGCTCGACGAGTGTACAGCAATCGTCCGCGCCGCGAAACACACCGTGTCAAACCGCCTTCGGTTCGGCATCGTCCCTGCCGGGGGGAAGGTCTTCGTTGTAGTACTGGCCATATTTCCCCTGATACTCGTAATAATAGTAATAATCGGGGGAGGTCAGATCGACGGCGTTCAAGAGCACACCGGCAACGTGAGCATTGACCTGCATCAAAATGTCGCGGGCCCGGCGCAGCGCTTGTTTTGTGGTCTGGCTGGAGCGGATCACCAGGACTGTGGCGTCGGCGCGCGGTGACAGTACTACCGCATCGGTGACGGACAGCGTGGGCGGAGTGTCGATCACGATGTGGTCGTACATGCCGCGCAACTCGGCGATCAAATCCCTCATGTTGGCGGACGCGAGCAATTCGGCGGGATTGGGCGGCGGCGTGCCCGCGGGCATGATGAAAAGATTAGGCAGCATCGGAGAGGTCGTGATGGTTTGCTGGAGAGTGGCGCTTCCGGTGAGCACGTTGCTCAGACCGCTGCGCGGGCCCATGCCCAGCGTTTTGTGAACGCTGGGACGGCGCAAGTCGGCATCCACCAGCAGAACCCGGACGCCCTTTTGTGCCAGCACGATGGCGGTGTTGATGCTGGTCGTTGTTTTGCCTTCCTGCGGACGCGCGCTGGTCACCATGATGACCTTAGGCGGCGCTCCGAGATTGGAGAGCAAGAGCGAGGTTCGCAGTGCTCGATACGATTCCGCCATCTGCGATTGCGGGCGAACCTGCGTTACCGTCTCCACCGCTTCCTTCGAGGCCGTTAGACTCAACCGCTTCCCCGTGGGCCCATGATTGCCTGATTTGGAGCCGAGCGGGATCATTCCGAGAGAGGGAAGACCGGACAGCGCGGTCGCCTGTTCGGGTGTACGGACGGTATTGTCCATATTCTCGAGCAGGAAGGCCAACCCGAGGCCGGAGATGATTCCCAGCACCAGCGCAAACGACAAATTGCGCGGGATGTTGGGTTCGCTCGGACCGGTGGGCACGCGAGCCGCATCGATGATGCGGAAATTATTGGAGCGCAATCCCGCCGTGACGCCCGCTTCTTTCAGTTTTTCCAGCAATCCCTCGTACAAAGTACGGTTGCTGTCCAAGTCGCGTTTCAGGATGCTGTATTCGATCGCGCTTTCGTTCAGTTTGTTCGCTTCCTGTTTTTGCTTCTCAAAGGCCCCGCGCAACATATTCTCGCGTTGCAAGGCGGCCAGATACCTTCCCTTGAGGTGGTCGACAGCTTTGTCGGTTTCCACTTGATACTGGTGGTCAATTTCCTTCAGTTGGTTATTGAGTTTGACCACTGAAGGATGGTTGGGGCCTAGCTGATCGCTGTCTTTCGCAACTTCGATCCCGAGACTGACTTGCTGCTCGCGCAACTTGTCCAGCAGCACGGAACCTGCTGTGTTGCCTCCCCCGTTGTCGGCAACGATGGCCGCCGCAACCGCCACCGGATCATTGGACTGGGTCTGGCGATAGACGGCTTCTTTTTGCATCCGATCCGATTCCGCCATCGTCATTTCTTTATTCAGTTCGTCGAGTTTTTCGGTGGTGATGTTCGTCTTTTCATCCGTCCCGAGAATCTCGTGTTCCTTCTGGTAACGTACCAGCTTCTCTTGCGAGGTCTCCACTTTCATCTGCAAGTCGATGAGCTGTTTCGAAAGCCAGTCGGAGGCTTGCATGGTGGATTCGAACTTGGTCTTGAAATTCTGCTCGACGTAAGTAGCCGCCAGGGTATTGACGGCGGTGGCAGCCAACTGAGGGTCGGTGCTGGTGAAATGAATCTCCATGATTCGAGTGTTGGGAATCAAGGACACGTGCAACCTTCCGTGAAACATCGCGAGTAGTGCCGACGTGCGGTTGGAATCAGTCTGCAGCGGATCGGCGACCAGGTTGGCTTGCTTTTGATCGCCATGCCCGCCAAACTCCGGACGCTTATCCAGATTCAGCTGCCGGATCACCTGCAGCGCCATCAGGTCACTTTGCAGGATTCGCACCTCGGTATCCAGATCGCTCTGCTCATAAACGTAGTCGGTGTCGGGCGCCGAGTCTTTGAAGGCAACCAGGTTGGAATCCGCTTTGTTGACGGCGATCCGCCCTACCGCATCGTAGATGGGAGTTTGGCGCAGGCTGGCAACCGCGACCGCCATGAAGATGCCCACGATGACTGCCATCACCAGCCACTTGCGCTTGATCAGAACGCGCATGTATTCGCGCAGCATGGATTCCTGCGGCGGCAGCACGTTGTAAAGCGCCGAGCCGATTGGCCGCAGAAACTCAACCGGTTCGCCCGGCAGTTGTCCGCGCGATACGTCGTTACTCAGCGATACGTCCCCTCGCGGGTCGTTATTTCGTGGAACCAGGGGTCCCAGTGACATCATCACTCCTTAGCGGCCACCACTTCGCGTGCAACCGCACCGCCGCTGCTGCGCACAACTTCTCCCGCAGCCAACCTTCCCACAGCAAGCAGGCAAAGAGAAGCGGAGCTGTTATGAAGAATTTGCCTGATTTTAGCATCTCGCAAGTAAGACGCATCCACAATTTAGAGGTTGCTAGTGTTTTGCGAAATACCCTCCGCTTTGCAGAGACGCGCCAAAAGGAATGGTCGGCTATACTATCGATCAAAACAACTTGCCCGAAAAGCGAACTCGCGTCTGACAGGGTGGTGCGAAAGTCGAATCTCGTTGCTCCCTGCATAGCCCTGATTTCGGACAACGCGCCCAGGTACCAGGCCTACGTTTTTCCTGGGCGAACCGGCAGAAGAAGTCTCGAAGGAACAAGAATGTTGAATTGGTCGCAGGAATCGATACTGGTAACCGGTGGGACCGGATCGTTTGGAAAGAAATTTGTGGAGATCATGCTGCGCGACTACCAGCCGCAAAGGCTGGTGGTTTTCAGTCGCGACGAGTTGAAGCAGCATGAGATGCGAACCTCGGGCTTCGATCATCTCAGCTTGCGCTATTTTATCGGAGACGTTCGTGACGTGGAGCGGTTGAAGCGCGCTCTAGAAGGCGTGACCGTGGTGGTGCACGCGGCCGCACTCAAGCAGGTGCCAGCCTGCGAATACAACCCATTCGAAGCGATCCAGACCAACATCATGGGCGGCCGCAATGTGATCGATGCCGCTCTCGATCAGGGCGTGCGCCGTATTCTGGCCCTCAGCACCGACAAGGCGGTGAATCCGATCAATCTGTACGGCGCGACCAAGTTGTGCGCCGAAAAAGTCTTTGTGCAGGCGAATGCTTATGCCGGCGCCAGGAATACACGCTTTAGCTGCGCCCGCTACGGGAACGTGGTGGGCAGCCGCGGCAGCGTCATTCCAATTTTCCTGGAGCAGCGGCGCCACGGTAAGATCACCATCACAGATCCCCGTATGACCCGATTCTGGCTGACCCTGGAGCAGGGAGTGAAGTTTGTCATCCGCTGCCTGGAACAGATGCATGGCGGAGAGATTTTCGTCCCCAAGATTCCGAGCATGCGGCTGTTGGATCTGGCGGAAACCGTTGCTCCCGGATGCCAGGTGGAGTACATCGGCATTCGCCCCGGAGAGAAGTTGCACGAAGTGCTGATCTCCGAAGACGAATCGCGGCAAACACTGGAAGCGGAAGATATGTATGTGATTCAGCCGTCGCATCCGTGGTGGAAATCGGAAAACTGGGTCAACGTCAAGCCGCTGCCGGAAGGGTTCCGTTATTCGAGCGATACGAATGATCGCTGGCTAACCCGGCGTGAACTAGAAGAACTCGTAGCGCCCGAAACCAGCGCCACGGAGACGGTTCCGACTTCCGCCTAGCGTCGTGCCCGGTGTGTTCGCGACGCATGTTCGGCTTGTCATCCTGAGCGAGCGAAGGACCTGCTTTCTTGTCCGAGCAGCGCAAATAGAACCTTTGAGATTTTATGGAAACCCTGGCCATCCATGGCGGTTCGCCCGTGCGGGAGAAGTTGCTGCCGTACGGGCGGCAAAGCTTGGATGACGCAGACATCCAAGCAGTAGTCGAAGTTCTAAAGTCTGATTGGCTCACCACGGGACCCAAAGTAGGCGAGTTCGAAGAGCGCTTCGCAGCCTGGGTCGGTGCGCGACATGCAGTGAGCTTCAGTTCGGGGACAGCTGCCCTGCACGGCGCGGCGTTTGCCGCTGGATTGGGGCCTGGAGACGAGGCGGTCACGACCCCCCTGACTTTCTGCGCGACCGCCAACTGCATTTTGTATCAGGGTGCGACGCCGCGGTTTGCCGACGTCTCGGCGGATACACTGAACCTTGATCCCGAAGAGGTCGCCAAGAAGCTTTCCGCGCGCGCGTCTTCTCGACTGAAGGCCATCATCGCGGTGGATTATGGGGGCCATCCCGCCGCGCTCGATGAGTTGCGCGAGTTGGCGAAGTCACGCGGTGCGCTCCTGATTGAAGACGCCTGCCATGCACTAGGTGCGGAGTACCACGGTAAGCGCGTCGGCAGTCTTGCCGACATGACCGTGTTCAGCTTTCATCCCGTGAAGCACCTGACGACCGGGGAAGGCGGTATGGTTGCGATCAACGACGCGCGACTGGCGGAGACGCTGCGCCGCTTCCGTAATCACGGCATCAACAGCGAAGCGCGCCAGCGGCAAGAATCCCGGCAGTGGTTTTACGAGATGGTGCTGCTTGGCTTTAACTACAGGCTGACAGACATCGCTTGCGCGCTCGGACTGTCACAGTTGGAAAAGCTGGAGGCGAATCTGGCGCGACGACGGGAAATTGCGGCACAATATGCCGCGGCATTCCGCAAAATGGCCGCATTTGTCACTCCCGCAGTTCGCGAGGGCGTCAACCCGGCATGGCATTTGTATCCGATCCGGCTAAACCTCGAAATGCTCACGGTGGGACGCGGAGAAATATTTCGTTCGCTGCGGGGGGAGAATATCGGCGTCAACGTTCACTACATTCCGGTGCACCAACATCCCTATTACCGCGAGCGATTCAAGTCTGAAGAAAACTATCCCGTGGCCGAAGACGCGTACGAACGGCTGATCAGCCTGCCTATGTTCCATTCCATGACGGCGCAGGATGTGGAAGACGTGATCCACGCCGTCACCAAGATGGTGGATTGCTACGGAAAGGCATCGGACGCAGCAGTCGGAAGCGGCGTCTGTATGCCCATTGGTCAATCCAGGCAGGAAGAAGCATGAGGGTCGTTGCCATCATTCAAGCGCGCATGGGCAGCACGCGTCTGCCTGGGAAGGTGCTCAAGGACCTCGGCGGCGAAACGGTTCTGGCCAGGGTCGTGAAGCGCGCGCGCCGCGCGACCCTACTCGACGAGGTTGTCGTCGCCACCTCTGTTCTTCCTGCCGACGATGCCATCGCCCGCGAGTGCGAAGTTCTGCAAGTAGCCTGTTTCCGCGGTGACGAACTGGACGTGCTGGATCGATACTACGGCGCAGCCCAGAAATTCGCAGCGGATGCAATTGCACGGATCACCTCCGACTGTCCGCTGATCGATCCAGAACTGATTGATGCCACAATTCGCTCCAGTCTCGCCGAGCAAGCCGACTACGCTTCCAATGCATTGGTCCATTCTTACCCGCGTGGCCTGGATGTAGAGGTTTTCACGGCCGATGCCCTGGCGCGCGCCTGGAGTGCTGCCAAAGAAAAGTACCAACGGACACACGTCACCCCCTACCTGTACGAGAACCCTGAGTTGTTCAAATTGATCTCGGTCGCAGGAGAAGTGGATCACAGCAAGTATCGTTGGACTCTGGACACGAGCGAAGATTGGGAACTGATACACGCGATTTATAAGCACTTCGGGAACCGTGATAGCTTCCGCTGGTTCGAGGTGCTGAAGCTTATGGAAGCCCAACCGGAACTCGCCGCTCTGAATTCCCATGTGCGTCAGAAAGCTCTGCGTGAAGGTTAGAGGCGGGTGAGGGGAGAACGGGGAGATGTACGAAAGCCGATGAAACCGGACAAGCTTCTGATTCGGGCCGATGCCAGTCTCGCCATCGGTACTGGGCATGTGATGCGCTGCTTGGCTCTAGGCCAAGCCTGGCAAGATGCCGGCGGTTCTGTGATCTTCGCTCTCGCTACAGGCGTAGAGGAACTCGAACCACGCCTGCGCTCCGAAGGCGCGACGGTCGTCAGAGTCACCGGTGAAACCGGTAGTCGAGAAGACGCAGGTGAGACCGCCGAATTGTACACGAGATGCTGTGCTGATTGGCTGATTCTGGATGGCTACCATTTTTCGCAGAGCTATCGCGAAAGCGTGAAGACGGAGGCATCCCATTTGCTGCTGTTGGACGATTACGGACAGAGCCCGCCTTACAAGTGCGACTTGGTTCTCAACACGAACCCTTTTGCTGTAGATGCTATGTACCCACAACGCTCAGAGCAGACCCGTTTCCTGCTCGGACCCCAGTTTGCACTATTACGGCGCGAGTTCTTGGGGTTTGCGATGAGAACTCCCCATATTCCTGCGACGGCCCACCGAGTGCTCGTCACTTTTGGAGGAGCCGATCCCCACAATGTGACCCTGCAGGTGATCGATGCCTTGCAGGAAATTAGTGATGTTCCGCTCGATATCACGGTGGTGGTTGGGGCCAGCAACCCGCATCGGGCATCGCTGAGCGCAGCGCTCGAGAGGTATTCCCACGTCGCGAGATTGTTGTCGAATGTGGAGAACATGCCGGAAGCGATGGCGCAGGCGGACCTGGCGATTTCGGCTGGTGGCGGTACGTGCCATGAGTTAGCTATTATGCAAGTGCCGATGTTCCTCATCACGATGGCTAGCAATCACGAGCGGAATGTCGAAGCCTATGGTCGGGCGGGAGCGGCACTTGCCGCCGGCTGGTTCAGCACATTAGGGCGAGAGTCCCTAGCTGCTTCGTTACGGGCCTTGATCTGCGATTCCAAGCTGCGGAAGGAACTGGTAGAGAACGCCATGCGGATGGTTGATGGGAGAGGTGCGCAACGGGTCGTGGAAGCCATGCGCTCGATGCGCATGGAAGAAGAGGAAAGCGTAACCACGTGATTGAACGAATCGCTTCATCCCCCAACGGTGTCTGCCGTGCCTGACTCCAATCTCGGCACGGCAAGCCCTGCGCCAAGCGGCACCGACCCAGGGAAGACCGTGACCTCACTGCGAGATTTCCGTCCCGACGACATGGAAATGATTCGCCAGTGGCGCAACCTGCCGAAAGTGGCCGACTATATGTATACCGACCACGTGATTAGTGCGGAGGAACACGCTGCCTGGTTTGCGCGTGCACTGAACGCTCCAGCTTGCAAATATTGGATCATTGTTTGTGATGGTGAAGATGTGGGCGTGGCCAATCTATCTGAAATTGACCGGATCAATCGCCGATGCTACTGGGGTTTCTACGTTGTTAGTCCCAACGTTGGGGGTAAGAGCGTAGGCATGCAAGCTGAATACGCGGTCCTGAACTACGTGTTTGACGACCTGAAGTTTGAGAAGCTCTGCTGCGAGGTCTTGTCGTTTAATCGCGGTGTGATTGAGATGCACCGCCGTTTTGGTTTTGTGCAAGAGGGGTTGTTTCGGAAACACGTCTGGAAACGAGGTGCGCTCCACGACGTGGTTTGCCTCGCGATCCTGAAGGAAGAATGGGAGACTCTGCGGCCGCAATGGCAAAGGGCGTTCTCTGGCAGGGAATAGTAATTATGGTGTCGGGCGATGCGTGAATGACGTTGGTGCCACAAGCGGTGGCAAGGTGCGCGTGATGATTGAGCATGCTCCGGATCTATTCTGGGAACGGGATTTCTATGGCTCCGGGAAATTCCCGCAGTGCCCCTATCCAGAACTGGCGAGCTTCGTTTTTCGAAACGAGCCGAAGCGGCCGCGAAATGAGATCCGGATTCTTGAGATCGGCTGCGGCCCCGGGAACAATCTCTGGTATCTGGCGCACGAGGGTTTTTCGGTTGCCGGGACCGATTCTAGTGGGATCGCGTTAGAGTTCGCACGGCGGCGGCTTGAAGCCGATGGCCTCTCAGCCGAACTGCGCGACGCGGCGTTCCCCCACGTTCCCTTTGCGCATGAATCCTTTGATTTTGTTCTCGAGCGTGCAGCATTGTGCTGCGTCCCCTTGGAGGTGTGCAGAGAGTCTATTGACGAGGTGCGCCGAGTGCTGAAGCCGGGAGGTAAGTTTCTTTTTTGCCCATACAGCCAGCACGAAAGAGATTTCGGTTACGCCCTGCATTACAGCGAGCCTATGATCCATGACCTGTTCCGAAATGGCTGGCGCGTCATCCAGCTGCTTCATGTGACGACGGAAGACCGCCTGCGAAAAGTTACGGTCTGCGGCGAATGGAAAGTCGGGGTGGAAAAGGTCGCCAGCTTAGATTCCAATGGAGCCGATACACGCTGAAACTGAGACAAGCTGGGCCGGGTCAATTCGATGCTTATGATCAACGAAGTTGCGCGTTTCTGCAGGTTGGCCGCAGAGAATTCTCGGGCAGAGGGCGCATTTGAATATTGAGGCATTGGATACAACCGCAGCAGGTGACCGAAGGCAACTCGTGCTTTCGGGACACCAGCCGGTTTATCTGCCGGGCATCGTTCTATTCAACAAGATTGCGCTCAGTGACGTCTTCATGTTCGCGGGACACTGCCAGTACTCGAAAAAAAGCTGGCACTCGCGCAATCGCATTCGCCTCGCCGACCACGAACTCTGGCTTAGTATTCCGGTGAAAACCGCGGGGCGTTTCGATCAAGCCATCAACGCTACTTACATGGTGAATGACCTGTGGAAGCGCAAGCACTTGGGAAGTATTCGGCAGGCGTACCTGAAGTCGCCATTCTTCGATACTTATTATCCAGAGCTTGAACATTACTTGCGAACGCACGGTGGCAGCCTGGGGGATCTGAATATCTCTCTTATCAAATTGATCTTACGCTGGCTGGATATCAGGACTGCCATCCTCGACAGCCGCGACTACAACATCCGGGAAACCTCGACCGGCATGCTGATCTCCATGTGTCAGGCGATCGGCGCCGGGCGCTATCTTTCGAACGAAGGATCGAGGGCGTATGTTGATGAACAGCAGATGGCCGAAGCCGGGATCGAGCACTTCTGGCAGCTATTCGAACATCCGATTTATCCACAGCCTGCAACCCCCTTCATGCCAAATTTAAGTGTTGTCGATCTTCTCTTCAATGTCGGCCCGGAAGCACGCGAGGTCGTCCTTTCCTGCGGGAAAATCGTGCGGGGTAAATATGTGCCCACAAGAATCGGTACAGAATAAACGGGCAAAACCATCGCTATCGAAGAATTGACCTTCGCAACGGAATAAACGATTCAATCTCCGATGAACCTGCAGGTTGCAGGTGCTCCGGATCGCCGTTATCATCCACGTTGAAGTTGAGAAGCCTAATCAGGGAGTAAATTCTGTTCGAAGCAAAGTCTCCGCCGTCCCTCAAACTCGCAAGCCGCGAGGTCGGAAACGGCTGTCCCGTTTACATCGTGGCCGAACTTTCCGCCAATCACAATCAGAATTTCGATCAGGCCGTCCGCATTATTTACGCCTCCAGGGATGCCGGAGCCGATGCAGTCAAACTCCAGACCTACACGGCCGATACGATCACGCTGCGCAGCGATAAAGAACGTTTTCGAATTGCGGGCGGCACGCTGTGGGATGGGCGCAATCTGCACGACCTCTATCAGGAAGCATTTACGCCATGGGACTGGCAGCCCAAGCTAAAACAGATCGCGAACGAACTGGGGATGCAGTTGTTCTCGAGCGCGTTCGACGACAGCGCCGTCGACTTTCTCGAACAGATGAACGTTCCCGCCCACAAAGTAGCGTCGTTTGAACTCGTGGACATTGGCCTAATCCAGAAGATGGCTCGAACCGGGAAACCCCTGATTATGTCGACCGGCATGGCCAGCGAGGAGGAAATTTCAGAAGCAATCGAAGCCGCGCGTGGAGCGGGCGCCACCGAGATTGCGCTGTTGAAGTGCACAAGCGCCTACCCGGCGCCGCCGGAGGAAGCCAACCTGCGCACGATCCCGGAACTAGCGCGCCGTTTTGATTGTCCAGTGGGACTTTCCGATCACACCATGGGGATCGCGGTTCCAGTCGTCGCCGTGGCTCTGGGAGCATGCATCATTGAAAAACATCTTTGTCTGCGCCGGGCGGATGGCGGGCCCGACGGCGCCTTCTCACTCGAACCCCAGGAATTCAAGGCCATGGTGGAAGCCGTGCGCACGGCCGAGAAAGCACTCGGCGCGGTACAGTTCGATTCCGGACCGCGCGAGGCCAACAGCCGCAGGTTTCGGCGCTCGCTGTTTGTGGTGGAAGACATAAAAAAGGGCGAGCTGTTTACGAGACAGAACGTGCGCTCAATTCGTCCAGCCGACGGCCTGCACCCGCGCCACTTCAACGAAGTCCTTGGAAAAAGCGCGGCCTGCGATGTGGAGCGGGGAACGCCGCTGAGTTGGGCATTGGTGGCAGATTAGGTCTCAGTGCCGGGTCTGAGAAATTTACAAGCTTGACGCCTATCACCTGAGACCTGCTTTTATGCGAGTTTTCCTCCTCCATTCCGACGATGATTTCCGCGGGTCGTGGGCGAGCGAGCGCTGGGATTCGGTAATCGACTTGGGAAGAGCTCCAAAATCTTTCTACGACGAGCGGAGTGCGGCACTGGGCTGTCCGGTCTTCAGCATTTTCGACCTTGCCCACGAAGTTGAAGACCTGCAAGTTTGGCGTCAACTGCTAGCGCCAGGCGTGGGACGGGTTGTGGATCGCTTCGGCATCGACTGGTGGGACGTGATTAGTCTCACGCTACAGCCGCAATTACAGGAAGTGCGGCTCGCTCTTCGACTGGCCGAGAAGCTCCGCGGATGTCGTACGCTAACCGTAAGCCAGTCGTCGGTGACGGCGGAAGTTTTGCGCCTCCAGTTGGGAATACCGCTGCAGATGCTCAAACGCAGGCTGCGCAAGCGTCTGGTGAGCAACCTTCTGAATCGCGGAGTGGCGGCAGCGGACTTGAGCTTGGTGCAATTGCGGCAGGTGATGTATGACAAGTACGACCCGCACTATGTCTGGCGACGGAAGCTCGGGCAAGCCCCTTCGCAGGCGTCTTCGCCAGAATCGGAATCGGCGCCGGTTGTGCTGCTTCCCTCAGCCTATTCGAATGTCACGAAAACCGCGCTCAGTTACGCGGCGATTTTGCCCGAGCAGAAATTTCTCCTGGTCCTCGCGCGTGAGTCGGCAGCCGTCTCGCCGGTTCCGGAAAATGTGGAAGTCGCGCGCCTGGCAAGCTCGGCCGCCAAGGGATGCGACGAAAATGAATTGCTGCAACTTCACGACCTCTGGAGCCAGATGGAGAAGTCGTTGCACGAACATCCGGCATTCATTTTGTCTGTTGAAATCGGGATCCTGAAACAGGGGACAAGTTGGTTACGCCGCGGACTGGCGGCACGCGACGCGTGGATCCGGGTTTTTGAGACGCGCCCGGTGGTGAGTTGCCTCAGCGCCGACGATTCGAATCCTTACACGCGGATTCCTCTGCTGCTGGCGCGACAGCGCGAAATTCCTGCTATCGCCTGCCATCACGGGGCGCTCGATTGCTTTATGGCATTCAAAAATCCGAAGTTTACGAAGTATCTGGCCAAAGGCGAGATGGAACGTGACTATCTCGAACGAATTTGCGGAATCGATCCCCGCCGATTTCGAATCGGTGCGCCGGCTCCTCCGCAAGAGAATGCCCCGGTCTGGTCTGAACGCGCTCCCTGGATCACGTTTTTCTCCGAGCCGTATGAAGCGGGTCTGTGGCGAGCGGAGTCGATTTATCGAGAGATATTGCCGCGCCTGTGTGCGGCTGCCCGCGAGTCGGGCAAGACCGTGGTTTTGAAACTGCATCCCTTTGAAAGTTTGCGGCAGCGGAGGAGGTTGGTGGCAAAAATCCTGAGCACGGACGACCAGAAGTTGGTGAGCCTGACGGATGCCCCACTATCTCACGGGATTCTTGCCCAGACATGGTGCGCGGTGACCGTGGACTCCACCGTGGCTTGCGAATGTGCATTGGCCGGAATCCCCACGTTCCTGTGTGGATGGCTCCGCAACGCCTACTCCGGATACGCTCCCCAGTATGCGCGCTTCGGAGTGGGACGCATGCTGGAGTTTCCAGATGACTTGCTGCGCCTTCCAGATATCGTGTGCCAAGCGAAGCCCAACCCGGACACCGTGCGACGGCTGGTGCAGGCGATTTCTCCCGAAGTCCTGTCAGAAATCTTATGCCAGCCAGTGGCGCGCGCTTAGCAAATATGATCACAGTCTTCACACCATCGTTCGCGGATGATGCAAACACAAATGCGCAGAACCTGACCGCGAAAGAAATCGTAAGCCGTCTGCCGCCGGATCGATTCCGGGTCATGATGTTGGGCGACGGCCCCCTCGATCCGCGGATTCGCGCTCGCGGCAATACAGAAATCCTGCGCTGGACCCGGCATGGAAACACGCCGCGATGGCTCGCTCGAGTACTGCTCTCGAAAATCGACATCTACTTTTTCCCGCGCCAGGGACCGCTGGATGCCCTTTTCCTGTTTCTCAGGCATTCGCTGGGGCTGCCCGTCGCTCTCGTAACTTATATCGTGATGGCTCTCGATGAAATCGATGTCGCGCCCACGCTGGCAAGATCGATTCGCGAAGCCGACTGTGTTGTCGGAAACTCGCGCTACGTAGCACAGACAGCCCAATGCCGCTTTAGGGTTGCCACCGGAACAATCCATAGCGGTATCAATCGCGAGTTGTTTCATCCGCCGATCGAGGGTCGTCGGCACAGAGATCGATCAAAACTAGCCGTGTTATATGCCGGCTCATTTCAGGCGCGCAAGAGAGTGGATGTCGTTGTGCGTGAGGCGGCAAAATGGCCTGCAGTTGAGTTTCGCTTGGTGGGCAAAGGTGAAGAAGAAGAAAAGTGCCGGTCGCTGGTGAACGAGTTGAAATGCCGCAACGTCACTTTCGTTGGCCATCTTTCGCAGCTCGAGTTAGCGGACGAAATGCGAAACGCAGACGTATTTCTTTTCCCCAGTGTGATAGAAGGTCATCCCCAAGTTCTCGGTCAAGCGGCTTCCTGTGGACTGCCGGCCGTGGCCATGGAGAATTATCATCCCGACTACGTGGTCCACGGCGAGACGGGGTACTTGGTAAAATCGGAGGACGAAATCTCACTTAAGCTGGGGATGCTGCTGTCCGACGAAAATCTGCGGCACAGGATGGCGGCCGCGGCCGCTCAGCATGCCTTGCAGTTCGACTGGGATAAAGTTACCGCGGATTGGGAAAGGGTGTTTGTGGAGGCGGCCGGCCAGCGTCGCAAAAAACATTAATGTGCGGAATTTATGGCGTGTATGACGGTGCCGGCGGCGTCGCGCAATACCGGATGTGGTTAGAGGAAGCAGGCCGGCTTCTCAAACATCGTGGTCCCGATGGTAGCGCGTGCTTGTCGTGCATGGGCGGACGCTGCCTGCTTGGCCACTCCCGTCTGGCGATCATCGATTTGCCCGGTGGCGCTCAGCCCATTGGCAATGAAGATCAGACCATCTGGGTGATTCTAAATGGCGAAATCTACAACTACATCGAGATCCGCCAAAACTTGATTGCCAAAGGACACCGCTTTCGCACCCAAAGCGATACCGAAGTGCTGGTCCATCTCTACGAAGAGAAGGGCTACTCTCTACTCGACGATCTGGATGGCATGTTCGCCTTCGCCATCGTGGATGAGAAAAATGAACGGCTGTTTCTGGCCCGCGATCGCTTCGGAGAAAAGCCCTTGTACTACGCGCCGGTGAATAACGGTAGAGGATTAGTATTCGCTTCTGAGATGAAAGCCTTATTCCCCTTTCCCGGTCTGAACAACCATCTCGACGTGCCAGCTATCGCGCAATTCCTGGTTGAAGGATATGTGCCGGCGCCGCGGACTCACCTTCAAGGTGTGCGCAAACTCATGGCGGGAGAGGCACTCTTGCTGGGTAAGGGCGCAGGGCTGCGGACATGGCGCTATTGGCGGCCAAGAATCGAGCCGGGCGAGACAGCGGCTCCCAGTCGGCAAGCGGCAGTAGAGAGCGTTCGTGCTCGGGTTTTGGAATCCGTTCGTTTGCGACTAAGAAGCGATGTACCGATCGGAGCATTCCTCTCCGGCGGCGTCGACTCCACCTGCATTGCCGCGGCGATTCGTGAATTAGAACCAGCCGCCAAGTTCAGTACTTTCTGTGCCTCGTTTGACAACGAACAGTTAGACGAAGCGCCATACGCGCGTTTGGTTGCCGAACATCTGGGAACCGACCATCACGAAGTACGTTTCTCTTCAAGCGGTCTCCTGGCGATCTTCGATGAGTTGATCGATCATTACGATGAGCCTTTTGGCGACGTATCGATGTTCCCGACCTTTGCGGTTTGTCGTGCCGCGCGGCAAATTTGCAAGGTCATGCTCTCTGGCGATGGAGGGGACGAGTGTTTCGGCGGGTATTCCGAGATGTTTGGCTATCATCGCTGGCACGGCGTGCGGCGCGCGCCTTTGGTGAACGCCGCGGCCAAGCGCCTAAGGCATCTCTGGCGAAGCGACTGGAGAGGCGTAGGATTGCTGGGCTTTTTGTCGAAGAACGATTTGGAACTGTTGTGTCCAGCTGAGCGCGGAAATACG
This sequence comes from uncultured Acidobacteriaceae bacterium, assembly GCA_963785265.1. Taxonomy (GTDB): domain Bacteria; phylum Acidobacteriota; class Terriglobia; order Terriglobales; family Acidobacteriaceae; genus Acidiflorens. The sequence goes on from CAWAUN010000008.1 coordinate 391,206, forward strand.
ATCGCGTCGTATTTCCTGCCCGATTATCGCAACGCGGCCGAGAGCGGGCTGCGGGAACTTGAGGCGTGCGCTCTGGAACATGCGCGGCTGTCCTACCCGCTTTCTGCGTTCGAAGCGACCGCGTCGTCGTATTTGCCGGAACAGATTATGGTGAAAGTCGACCGCGCCAGCATGCGCGCCTCGCTCGAATGCCGTGCACCCTTCCTGAACCCAGACTTGATGCATTTCGCGACGAGCTTGCCCGTCGAGTATCACTTCAAAGCGGGTATGGGCAAGGCAATCCTCCGCGATGCGCTCCCGGCATGGGTTCCGCGTGAAATTCGTTGGCGGCAGAAACGCGGGTTCACTCCTCCACTGTGCGCCTGGCTTCGCGATGAACTAAAGCCAGAAATGGGGAAAAGTCTCGACGGGGACCTGGGAGGACTCCGATACCTGCTGAATCCGTTGCCAGCCCAAGAACTTTTCCGTCAGCATTTGGCCGGTTCTGATCATAGCAATGCGCTGTTCCGTTGGCTGGTGCTTTCCCGTCGTTGCCGCACAGCTGTTCTCAACTAATAGCCTTCTTACTACGGATAGTAAGTCGGAATTGGATGAGAAACCGCTGGACCTGATCGTGTTAGCTGGACATAGGATGGGCTATTGAAAGTTTCCAAGTCGCTAGTGCGTTACGGAGGGTTTGTAGTTTCCGTCACCACTGCCCGCATTGTCGGTACGCTGCTCACAGCGGCCACCTTCCCTTTCCTGGTGCGGCGGCTCGGCGTCGATACGTACGGACTGTGGAGCTACGTGGTTGCAGTGTGCGCCTTCACCGGCCTCGTAGCGAATCCGGGCCTGACCACGTATGCCGCGCAGCAGGTCGCGGCTCGGCGCGAGGCGGCGTTTGACACCATCTCCGACGTCTTGGTGCTGCGCGTTCTCGCGGGCGCGGTTGCCTCGCTCGCGGTTCTGGTCGTCGCAAGTTTTGAGGTCCGGCCGGATGTCCGCTTCCTTCTGAAGTTCTATGGCGTGGCCTCGGTGTTAACCAGCAGTCTATCGTTGGATTATCTGTTGTCGTCGCTGGAGTTGTTTTACGTGCAATCATCGATCTCGGTTGCGCAGCAATGTCTTTATGCCGTCGGCATCTTCACCATGGTGCGATCGCCCAGGGATGTGATTTGGGTCCCTGTCAGCATCCTGGCCTCCGCGTTCTTGACCGGTTTCGTCGGTTGGATCTTCCTGTGGCGCGCGGGATATCGGTTCCGGTTTTCCCTCGCCCCACGGCGCTGGGCCATCGTTCTGGTGCCCAGTCTGCATTATGCTGGCTCTTCACTCATGTCCACTCTCTATCATCGCAGCGGACACATCGCGGTGCGCTGGTATCTCGGTGAGCATGCCCTGGGCTTATATGCTGCAGCGACCCGGTTAGCCGATGTGCTGCGTAATTTCCTTTCGGTGATTCAGGTCGTCTTGATGCCGCGCATGGCTCTGCGCGCACATTCCGGCCAAGGGCTTTTTCGGCTCGCCAGGATCGCGGCGTCCGTCCTGGTGTGGTTCGGCATCCCGTTGACAGTGGGCGGAGTGGTAACCGCCCCTGTGGTTGTGCCCTGGCTCCTCGGAGCTCAATTTCAGCAGGCGGTGCATGCTTTCCAGTGGGTCGCACTGTACGTGATCGCAGCGCCCGCGGCCGCGCTTTTCGCGGGAACCATTCTTTATGCGCTGGGCCGTCACCAGGCTTACTTCGTTTCCACGCTCGTCGGCGCTGTCAGTGCTGTGGTTCTTTACCTCATCTTGCCGCCCTTATTCGGAGTGGCCGGCGCGTGTGTGGCCTTTGTCGTCGGCGAACTCGGGGTTGCGCTTTGTGCTTTCTTTTTGTGTCCTCCGGAAGTGCGCGCGGCGGCTAAGACTCCGCTGCTCAACGTCGCCGTAATCGCCAGTCTCATTATGGGCGCTGTTTTGTGGGTAGCGCTCCCCAGGCACTTGCCCCCATTGGTCTTGGTCGGTCTAGGGTGCGCCGTCTATGTCATCACTTGGGCCAGCATCGGCCGCCATCTCTTGAAAAGGGAGGCTGAAGGCCTGGCATGACCCCTGACCCTCCATCCAACGACACGCGCAAATCAGACGATTGCAAATCAGACGATTGCAAATCAGACGTTCGCAAATCGAAGAGCGAACCGAAGCTCCGCGGGATGGATCTCGTGCGTCCTTCGCTCCGCGATGCCACCTATCTCGACTGCCGCCGCCGCGCCGAGTTGATCGCCGAGCAGGCCACGAAACTTCCCCAGGTCAAGAACCTGTTAGATGTGGGTGGAAGAGGAAAACCATACGCCTGTTTTTTTTCCGGCCGCGTAGCCAATCATTATGTGCTTGACGTCGAACCCGCCTACTCGGTGGATGTTGTCGGCGACGCTCGCAAAATGCCGTTTTGCAATGCGTCTATGGACGTCGTCCTGATCACTCAGGTTCTCGAGCACATTCCCGACCCAATTGCCGTGATTGGCGAAATTCGGCGAGTGTTGAAGCCTGGGGGAACGCTCTTGCTGAGTGTTCCGTCCATTTTTCCCCAGCACGGGTCGCCTGGCGACTACTGGCGATATATGCCGCAGGGTCTGCAATGGATCTTGCGCGACTTTCACAACGTAACCGTCAAAGGCGAAGCGGGGACGGTCCCCAGCATTTTTTTGGTCCTCAACGTGTATCTACAGTTGCTCACCAGTCCGTGGCCATGGCTGCAACGATTGGTGTGGTGGACAGCGTGTCCAGCAAACAATTTGGCGGGGCTGCTGGCGGCAAAAATCTACCGTGGAGATCAGTTTGCCAGTAACTATTTCGTAGTGGCAGTGCGCTAGAATCAATTTTCCGTTCTTCTCTATTTCTGTTGCTTACGAATCGGGGCGCGATCGAGTGGGATCAAATCCGAAGCGGATTTTGCTGACAGGCGGGGCGGGTTTCATTGGCTCCCACGTGGCCGAGGCGCTGCTCCGCCGCGGGACAAAGTTGTCCATTGTCGACAGCCTCGATGATTTCTACGCTCTCAGCCGCAAGCGGCGCAACCTGCGCGAAATTGGCAATGCCGGAAGCTACGAGTTCTTCGAGGTTGACGTGCGAGATAAAAATGCGCTGCGAAAGGTCGCCGAGCGCGTCCGGCCTGAAGTCATGATTCATCTCGCCGCGCGTGCCGGCGTGCGGCCATCCATTGAACAGCCCGCGCTGTACGAAAGTGTCAACGTTGCGGGGACCCTGAACCTGCTGGAAATCGCCCGCGAGTTCAAAGTCCAGCGGCTGATCTTTGGCTCGTCGAGCTCGGTGTATGGCATTACCAACAACGTTCCTTTTTGCGAAGATGACCTCAAGACTCTCCCCATCTCGCCCTACGCGGCGACAAAACTAGCGGGCGAGTTGATGGCATACACCTACGCGCATTTGTATGGCTTGACCACCATCTGCTTGCGCTTCTTTACTGTCTATGGTCCGCGGCAAAGGCCCGATCTGGCGATTCACAAATTCACCGCGCTCATTGAGGCTGGAAAGCCGATCCCGGTCTATGGCGATGGCTCGATGGGGCGCGATTACACCTACATTGACGATATCGTGGCTGGAATCATGGCCTCTCTCGAATATGTGCCAGAAGCCAAGGTTCCGTTCGAAGTTTTCAATTTGGGGAACTCCCATCCACTCCGTCTGACGGAATTGATCGCATTACTGGAGGCAGCAACCGGGAAAAAAGCGCTGCAGAGCCATCTGCCCGATCAGCCCGGAGACGTTCCCATTACCTGGGCAAACATCGATAAAGCTAAACGCCTGCTGGGGTATTCACCACAGACTTCCATGGAGCAAGGTCTGCGGAATTTTGTTGCCTGGTATCGCGCGAGCCTCACGGATTCAGAACCATGACCGATGTCGGCGAACTGAAGTTGAACATTGGTTGTGGGACGTCGGGGATCGGAGGATGGGTGAATATCGACAATTCGCCCAGCATTCTGCTTTCGCGTTTGCCGCTCGGGAAGAAGATTTTTCACACTCCGGACTGGCCGCGTGACGTGCGCCGCGTCGATGTTCGCAAGCGCATTCCTTACCCGGACGCCTCGGTCGCGTGCATCTATTCTTCGCACACTTTCGAACACTTTAGTTACGAGGAGTCGCGCGCGGTGGCGCGGGAGTGTTTTCGTGTGCTCAAGCACGGTGGCAGCCTGCGGATCGTCGTGCCCGACCTGGGTATCATGGTGCGCGACTATCTTGCCGATACCGCCGATCCGCTGGCTTCACACCGATTTATCTCGCGGCTTCTTCTGACGGCGAACGTTCGCGACCTCGTGCACTCCGGCGCGCATCACAAACAGATGTTCGATGCCCGCTCGCTAGTCCATATGCTGCAGGAAGCGGGTTTCGCAGCGCCTGAAGTAAGCGTTTTCGGCAGCAGCCGGATTGCAGAGATCGCGAAGATTGAACTCGAATCCCGGCGCTCCGAGAGTCTGTACGTTGAGGCGTCAAAACAGCCTTATCGCGGGTAGCTCTGCCTTCAAATCCCAGATTGCCTTTCGGCGTGTTCAGTGCCTTCCGGGGTGCGCCTGCGAATAGATCTGCCTCGGAAAAGTCCAAATCGATACTATAGAGGTTGCAATAATGACGAGCACCCGAAAGACATTAATCCTCACGGAAATCATCGCCCCGTACCGCATCCCGGTTTTCAACGTCCTCGCACGCCGAACCGGATTGGATCTGCACGTGATCTTTTTGGCGGAGACCGATGAGACACTGCGGCAGTGGCGTGTTTACAAAGACGAAATCTGCTTCTCCTATCAGGTTCTGCCGTCCTGGCGATGGCGCACAGGGAGAAGCAGTTTCCTCGTGAATCGAGGACTGTGGCCCGCCTTAAACAAAGTGCATCCACAGGTTCTGATCTGCGGCGGATACGCGTATGCTGCCTCCTGGGAGGCGCTCCTGTGGGCGCGCCGCCACGGGGTTGAATTTGTCTTGTGGTCGGAAAGCAACCGTTACGACGCTCGTGGAGGACGGGCAGAAGTGGAGTGGCTGAAAACCTATTTCTTGCGCCGCTGTGACCGGTTTGTGGTGCCGGGGAAAGCTTCCTTCGAGTATCTCCGCTCGCTTGAGGCTCCGGCAGCAAACATTGTGACCGCGCCGAACGCGGTCGACAACAGGTGGTTTGCGACGAAGGCGGAGACTGTCCGCTCCCATGCCACTGAATTTCGAGAGAAGATGAAACTGAAGCTACCCTTGCGGTTTATTCTTTTTGTGGGCCGCCTGGTTCCGGAAAAAGGTGTTTTTGATCTCCTCGCGGCTTATGCCAAATTAGAGAGAGGCTTGCGATCACAAGTGGGCTTGGTATTTGCGGGCGATGGTGTCTCCAGAGGGGAATTGATGCAGCAGGCCAAACTAATCAACCCGGGCGCGGTGTGTTTCCCGGGGTTCGCACAGCGGGAGGATCTGGCCGGTCTCTATGCATTGGCCGAGACTCTGGTTCTGCCAACGCACAGCGACCCGTGGGGTTTGGTGGTCAACGAGGCGATGGCGTGCGGGCTGCCAATTATCGTAAGCAGTGTGGCAGGATGTTCGGCCGACCTTGTCGAAGACGGCTGGAATGGATATGTCGTGACTCCCCGGGATACGGAGAAACTCAGCGTGGCGATAGATTCCGTGGTGCGGCAACCTGAACTTCAGCAGCAGATGAGCGCGCGCAGCCTGGAACGAATTCAAAACTACTCCCCGGAAGCTTGCGCCGATGGTTTGGCCGCGGCAGCAACTTTTGCTAGCACGGCGGCTCGATGACTTCCATGACTCTGTTACGCTGGGGACACTTGTTTTTCGTAATGGAGTAAACATATTCTCTTACCATGAAGTGGGACGACATCCCAAGACCAACCCCCTTTGCATATCTACTACTTGTGATTCTGACTTTTGTAGCAATTTTGTGGTGGCGAGGGCAGCGGAGGCGATAATAGAAAGTGATAAAGCGATATTGGGGCGGCCCACACTCGCTCGCTAAGACGATCACATCTGGATAGTGATAACAGAAGTGTTCTCGTCGAACGAAGGGGAGATGTGCTTCTTGGCTCAAGTACCGGGAGCGTCCAAATTACTCTTAGGGCACTACCGAAGTTCCGGTTGGAGCCCCAATGGCTTAAGATTTTGATGCTGTTGTGGTGGCTCTAATGAGTTTTCGTGGATTGGCAGAACGGTTGAGTAGGGGGATAGTGTTGCGCCGTCACCTTCCCGCAAGGTTTGGGCGTCTCCCAATATATGTGACGCCGGAGGCCGGTCTGCGATATTGGTCCGCGATGTCGCGAGTCGATTCTGTGCTCTACACCATGGCAGAAGAGCTCGTGAAACCGGGGTCTGTCGTTTGGGACGTGGGCTCGAACGTTGGGCTTTTTAGCTTGTGCGCGGCCGCCAAGTCCGGTCAAGCCGGATTCGTTCTGTCAATTGAGCCAGATCTCTGGCTTGCGCATTTAATCACACGTTCCTGTCACGCGATTATCCGATACCGATGTTCCGAGGTGCAGGTCTTGTGCGCCTCGATTTCAGATTCGAGCCGTATCTCGAGTCTTGAAATAGCGGAAAGAGGAAGGGCTTCGAATCATTTGGTTGGGACCACTGGGTCGACTCAGGCAAAAGGCTCTCGATGCATTCAGCCCACTGTCTCGCTGACTTTGGACTTCCCATTAGACCATTTCCAAGCTCCGTCGGTATTGAAGATTGACGTGGAGACTCACGAGGCGAGTGTTTTAAGAGGAGCGGAGCGGCTATTAAGAGAAAGTCGACCAACAATTTGGTGCGAGGTTTCGCGCGAGAACTCGTCAGAAATCACGGGGTTCTTGCACGCTGCGGGATACAAGCTTTATGGAGCAGAAATTCAACCCCATCCGCCTACAGATCGAGCTTGGTTCCACACTCTAGCAGTTCCCCAATGAAACCGTGAACATCCGACTAAAACACGACAGCCCGGAACAGATTCTAGAATATTCACCGGAAGCTTGCGCCGAAGGTCTGGCTGCGGGGGCAACTTTTGCCAGCACGGAGGCTCGATGACTTCCATGACCCCGTTACGCTGGGCTGGCATCGCGTTAAGCGCGGTTCTGGCACTGTATGGTATTTTTCACTTCTTCCCGTACTTCGCTGACGGTACTGTTCTGGGCGGCATCCTCCTGCTGGAGGTCATCGTCGCTTGCCTTTGGAAATATGACGAGCGTTTTTATCTTCTGCTGCTCATCGCTTTTGCTTGGGCAGGCATGAATGTTCCCATGGAAGGCACCTGGACGATTGCACGTTGGGTCGTACTGTTTGCGGGTGCATTGGTGGGCTTCATTGTCTGGACGAAAACTCCGCGTGCACCTTTCGGATCGCTCCATCTGATCGCTTTCTTCTGCGTCTGTGCCGCCTTTGTCTCCGCTACTGTTTCTCCGCTGGCGCGGACCGCTTCACTCAAGGCTTTGAGCCTCCTGCTTCTTTTTATATATTGCGCTGCCGGTGGGCGCTTGGCCGTCCTCCGCCGGGAGGACCGTTTTTTTCACGGCCTGCTCCTGGGATGCGAGATCACAACCTATCTCACGGTCTTCTGCTACTTCGGTCTGGGTACGGCGATCTGGGGCAATCCGAACTCTATCGGTGCGGTGATGAGTGTTGGAGTATTCCCCATCCTATTCTGGGGATGGCTTATCAGCGATGGCCCCATGGTGAAGTTTCGCCGGTTAGTCTCCCTCCTGCTGTGTGCGTACCTGATCTTGTTCAGCGGGGCGCGCGCGGGCATGGTCGCGGCGGTTGCCACCACCTTTACTTTCTGCCTTTGCCTGCATCAGTACAAATTGCTGGTGAAGGTGACGGCGCTTGCGCTGCTCATGGTTGCCCTTGCTGGGGTGTTCGCTCCAGAAACCCTGAACCAACGCCTCACCGGACTGATGGATATAGTGCTCTACAAGGGGCACAAGGAAGAAGGACTCCTGGGTTCGCGGCGAACCCCCTGGGAAGAGTCGATTGCATCCATCAAGGAGCATCCGGTCTTCGGCACCGGCTATGGCACGAGTCCAACCGGCAAGGATTACGGATTTTATGTCGAAGAGATGATATCCAGCGAGCAATCCAGTCGCGAGCACGGCAACAGCTACATGACCATCGCCGAGTGGGTGGGTCTTTTGGGTGTGTTGCCCTTTGTGGCGCTCCTGGGGGTAACGGTGTCGCATATATGGAAGATTTGCGCCTGGATGAACCGAACATGTGATCCGCGCCACTACTCCGTTCCGCTGGCTATGGTCGTTTTGGCAGGTTTGGTCCACGCCGCTTTCGAAGATTGGCTCTTTGCCGTGGGGTACTATGTCTGCGTGTATTTTTGGATTTTCGCGTTTCTCCTGACTGATCTTGTCCCTCAAGCGGTTGCCGCCCCGGCACCCGGTGTTATTGCCCGGAATTCTCGCACCTCGCCGGCCAGCTTTGGCGCGGCCGTTCCCAACCGATGATCCGATTATTTATTAATGGCCTAGCCGCCAGTGCGGGCGGAGGCCTTACTTATCTGCGCAATGTGATTCCACATCTGTCGCGGCGAGTTGATGTGGAGACGACCGTGCTCGTGAATCCCACGATGCGTGCGGAGTTTGGGGAGTTATCCAACATTTCCCTGGTCGAGGACAGAGAGCCTTCCGGAGCCGCGCGGCGTTTTCTTCGGGAACAGACAGTCCTGCCGAACCTGGTCCGCCGCACCGGCGCCCAGGTTTTGATTTCCGCAGGCAACTTTGCCCTTTGGCGCTCTCCCGTCCCGCAGATCCTTCTGTCTCGCAATTCGCTCTACACTTCCGCGGATTTCTTGCGCGACATTCGCACCCGCGGAGACTATGCGATCTGGGCAGACACCGCAATCAAAAGCTTTGTGGCGCGTCAATCCATAAGCCGAGCGGACATTACCGTCGCCCCAAGTGCGGCGTTTGCCCAGGAACTCAGCCGGTGGAGCGGCCGGAAGGTGCTATCGCTCCACCACGGATTTGATCCCGATGCTTTTGCCAGCTGTGCAACTCCGTTGCCGCCCGATACTCAAAGCCAGCTTGAGCAAGCGAACGACGCTCTCCGCCTGCTTTTTGTGAGCCACTATAATTATTACCGCAATTTCGAAACCTTATTCCGGGCGATGCCCATCTTGCAAAGTCGTCTGCGGCAAAAGAAAGTTAAACTCTTTCTTACCTGCCGTCTGAATTCCGCCGACAATCCCGGAGCCTATCGAGCCGAGTCGGCCGCCTCACTCGCCAACGATTTGCGCGCCAGCCATGATATTGGCGAACTCGGAACCATCCCCTATCGCGCGCTTCATCATCTCTATCGCGCCTGTCACATCTATGTAACTCCGGCCTATGCCGAATCCTTCGCTCATCCGCTAATCGAGGCGATGTCGAGTGGATTGCCGGTGGTGGCCTCGGATTTGCCGGTGCATCGCGAAATCTGCGGCGACGCGGGAATTTACTTTCCTCGTTTCTCCCCCGAAGCTTTGGCGGAACGGGTACTCGAAATTCAGGAGTCGCCGGAGTTGAGCGAGAAGCTTGCGCGCAACGGCCTGCAGCGGGCTCGCGATTTCAGTTGGAGCGAGCATGTGGACCGCTTGCTGGCTCTGGTCCAGGAATTGGTGCGGTCTGGGAGGGAGCGCAACTAATGTCCCCAGTTGGTCGGTCACCATGCGATGACGTGAGTTCACGGTTGCACGTGTTGACAATCACTCCATTTTTCCCATCGCGACAAAATGAGATCAGCGGTTGCTTCATCGCGGAACCGATCGAACAGCTGAAGCAGTTCGGCGTCGATTCCAGCGTGATTGCAGTGGCCCCGATTTACTATCCTCGCCAACAACCGAGTGCAGTGGCCACCGCGGAATGGGTGCGATTTCCGCAAATTCCCGGAAATCTCGGGCTCTCGAGTGCAGGGAGGTCGCTCTACGCCTGGCTGTTGCCACGAGTACAAGAACTGCACGCTACGAAGCCGATTGATCTGATTCATGCGCACGCAGCCCTCCCCTGTGGCCACGCGGCGGCGTTGCTCGCGAAGCGGTTGAAGATTCCATTTGTGGTTACGCTGCATGGATTAGATGTGTTCAACACTTGCTTCACGAGCGGAATGCCGGCGCTCTGGCGTCGTAAGGTATCGCTGGATGTCTACCGGGCGGCGCGAACGGTTATCTGCATTAGCGGCAAAGTGCTAGAAGTTCTGAAAGCCGGAACCACGACTGAAATCTGCAGCACCGTTGTGCACAACGGTGTAAATCCGATTCTCTTTTCGCCGACTCCGGTTACGTCGCGATCGCCCGATCCCGAGATTCTAATGGTCGGCAACCTGCAACGCAGCAAAGGCCACGAACTAGTTTTGCAAGCGATGGCAAAGCTCGACCCATCGTTTCCCAAGCTGCGATGCCGCATCATCGGAGAAGGGCCGGACCGGGCGCAGTTTGAAGCGCTGGCCCAGGAACTCGGTATTGCGCCGCAAGTTCAATTTGCCGGACGCCAGAGCCGCTCCGAAGTAGCAGAGGCCATGCGACGCTGCTCCGTGTTCGCGTTGCCCAGCCGCAATGAGGGGTTGGGATGTGTGTACCTCGAAGCAATGTGCTGCGCCAAGCCGGTCATTGCCTGCCGCGGGCAAGGAATCGAGGAAGTGCTTGAGCACGAAAAAAATGGCTTGCTTATCCCTGCCGATGGACTTGACGAACTCGGGCAGGGGCTTGCGGCGTTACTGGTCTCGCCCGAAATGTGCGAGCGCATAGGCACCGCCGCACGCCAGACGATCCTGGAAAAGCTGACGCTATCGCACCAGGCGCAACGGCTTGTCACGGTCTACCGCCAAGCCGTGGCATGAGTAGCCGGTGGAGCCGACGAAGCGCTCGCTATAATAACGATCACCATAATCTCAATCGCGATCACTCTCGCCGGAGGATGGGTTGCTTCACCAGCGCTACAAAGACATGATGTTTTGGGGCATAGCCAAGGCCACTCTGCCAAATTATTATCTGCGCCGCTATGTCGTGAGTGCAGGTCCGGCGAACGGCGCGCGCCATCTGCATCTTGGTTGTGGAACAAAATACCTGCCGGGCTTTCTCAACATCGATGGCAATCTCTTCAACAAGATTGACCTCTGGCTCGACGTGCGCAACGGACTCCCATTTTCCTCCGACACCGTCGATTCCATTTATTCCACCCACATGTTCGAGCACTTTTATCCCGATGAATTGCAGTCGCTGCTGCGGGAATGCGCACGCGTGCTGAAACTTGGCGGCGGAATCCGACTGATTGTTCCCAACCTCGCCAGTGCAATTTCCGCCTACAGCCAAAAGCAGAGTGCCTGGTTCTCCGATTCCTTTCCGCGCCACTTCGATTCGCTCGGCGGCCGGTTCGCGAATTTTGTTTTTTGTGATGGTCAGCACCGGACCGCCTTCGACTTCAGCTATTTCGATGAAGTGCTCAGGCAGGCCGGTTTTCGTGAAGTCGAGGAATCGGCGGAAGGGAAGAGCCTCTTGTACGGGAGCAGCGTCCCGCCCTATGAGCCAGGAGACTCGAAGGACTTGCCGCATTCGCTCTACGTCGAAGCGTTCAGATAGCGAGCGTTCTCGTGATGGCCGGTTCCGCAAGGGTCGGTTTCACTTGGAAGCCGACACATAAAGGCTATCGGCGAAATAAGCCAAGCCCGGTACCTGCGTCGAAAGTCGCTGCAAGCGGTCCGACAGAAGAACCAGCAACTTGTAGTGCCATGGGAAAAACCGCAAATCACTGACTTGCGGATTGAGCGAAAAAAAACCATCCACCGCAATGGCAGCTGGGCCAATAGCAGCTCCGAATGTCCGCCGTAGTTCCGGAATTGTCCAGTACCGGACTTCAAAGTCCCGAGTCTCGCGAAAGCCCCTCCGGATCTGGTGATACAGACAACGCACCCCAAAGACGTTTGGCATCTCAATCAGCGATTGCCCCCGCTCGCGCAGAACCCGATGAATCTCCTCCAGTACCGAACGGGCGTTTTCCTTCGAGAGATGCTGCAGCACACTGTAAGAAAAAACTTGGTCGAAGTGTGAGGCGCGAAATGGCAGGTAGCGCCCGTCTGCCACCAGGTAAGGAATTCGGATTCCCAACTGCTGCGCCACTCGCCGGGCGGCGCGGATGCCTTTGAGCGATGGGTCAATTCCAACTGCCCGGTAGCCGGATTGCGCGGCCGCCAGGCACCACCGTCCCCAGTTACAACCGATTTCCAGGAAGCTCCGGCCCTCCCCAGCAGGAAGGCGAAGCGCAGGTATGGGATATTCGGTGAGCGTGCCCACCAGATGCTGATAGAGGCTCCCGTTGGTAGCTCCAATCACGTCTCTAACAAACGGATCGATCTCGCCGGGCTTCAACTGGGGTTGAGACAACTGCTGCGCGTCGTTTTCCTCTACCGCGGCCAAGGCGCGAGTTCCCTCGATATGGGTTTGCTCGGCTTCTGAAACCAGCAGAATTGGAATGCCCTCAATGATCCGGTAGCGGTGACCGGAGGGACAGAGGAGCCAATCAGATTCCTGGCGAAGGTCTTGCTTGTCTCGTGGACAAACCACGAATCTCAGGAGCTCTTCGTCAAGTGATTGCATACGGGCAATCACCAACGTAGTGCTGGTGATGCTACCTGTCAATCGTTCACACGAATACTAAGCACGCACCCGCCGGTCCCTAACAAACCCAACTCATTTGACTAAAGCCGGACCCACGGTTGCTGGCGACTTATCCAGCGCCTCTTTCATCTGTTGCCACGCATGCTTGGCTTCTTCCACCGAACCTTCATCCTCGATGGTCGTAATGTCACCGGCAGCGCGACCCTGCGTGACCGCCTTCAGCACGCGCCGCATGATCTTGCCGCTGCGCGTTTTCGGCAGCATCTCCACGAAGTTCAAATCGCCGATTACAGCAATACCTCCAAGTTCATGGCGCACCTGTTGCAGCAGCGCTTTCTTCAGTTCCTCCGATGGGCTGAAGCCTTGCTTCAGAACCACAAAGGCTGAGATCACTTCTCCACGGAGTTCGTCGGCGCGCCCCACTACTCCCGACTCTGCCACCGCAGGATGGGTAAGCAGCGCGGTTTCCACCTCGATGGTGCCGATGCGGTGTCCGGCAATATTTAAGATCTCGTCGGCCCGTCCGGCGAACCAGACATAGCCGTCATCGTCAATATGTGCCGAATCCCCGCTGTAATAGACACCCTTAATGATCTGCCAGTAATCGCGCCCGTAACGCTCTTTTTCTCCCCACAGCTCCGGCGTCAAGCCGGGGAACGGACGACGGATCACCATGATGCCTTTCTCGTTCACACCGCAAGGCTTGCCGTCGACTTGGACCACGGCCGCGTCGATGCCCGGCATGGGAATCGTGGACGAACCCGGTTTAATGGGCAGGAGCCCTAGCCCATACGGATTGCCGAACATGGGACCGCTGGTTTCGGTCTGCCACATGTGGTCGATGACCGGAATCCTGTCCTTGAAGATCTTCTTCTGCAGCCATTCCCAAGCTGGTGCGTTCAGCACTTCGCCCGCGCAGAACACCCGCTCCAGGTAATCGTGATTGATCTTAAGCATGGGCGCATCGCCGTAGCGCATCAGCAAACGAACGGCGGTAGGCGAAGTGAAAATGCCCGTGACCCGGAACTCCTCGATCAGCGTTCGCCAATTCGTTTCCGGAGCCGGGTAATCGAGCGCGCCTTCAAACGCCACCGTGGTGGCGCCGACAATCAGTGGCGCATAGATGATGTAACTATGACCCACGATCCATCCGATGTCGGAGGTTGACCACCACACGTCGGTGGGCTTGAGGTCGAACAGCCACTTGCCCATGCTGTGAATATGGACCTGATAGCCACCGTGCGTGTGCATCGCTAGCTTGGGGGTTGCTGTGGTGCCGGAAGTGGCAAGAATAAATGCCGTCTCGTTGGCTTCCATCGGAACATAGTCGTCGCTGTGCCCGTGGCCGCGGCCGAGGAAGTCTTCCCAGGATACGTCGCGTCCCGGAGCCCACGGGATTTCCGTTCCCGTTCGTTTCAGCACGATTACGTGCTCTACGTCACTTCCGCCTTGCAGCGCTTCATCCACGATCAACTTGAGGTCGGTGTTCTTACCCTTGCGATAAGTCACATCGGCCGTGAACATCAGGCGCGAGCCGCTTGCCCGCACGCGGTCGCCCAGGGCCTTCGCGCCAAAACCGGCAAACACCACGGAGTGAATGGCGCCAATTCGAACCGTGGCTAGCATTAAGATGATGGCCTCGGGGCAGGTCGGCATATAGACCGTGAGCCGGTCGCCTTTCTTGATACCCATCCCGCGCAAAGCCGCCGCCACCCGCTCAACTTCGTAAAGCAGTTGGGCATAGGTGAAGACGCGCCGCTCGCCGCGCTCGTTAAGATAAATAAGCGCCGTATGCCCGCCCCAGCCGCGCTTCACATGATAGTCAAGCGCGTTATAAGCCAGGTTCGTCTTCCCGCCGACAAACCACTTGAACGTCGGAGGTGTCCAATCCAGCACTCGGTCCCACTTGCGAAACCAGGGCAGCTGCTCGGCCGCGCGCCCCCAAAAACCTTCCGGGTCTTCCTTTCCTTCATCGATCCACTTCTGCACTACCGGATTGATCAGACTCATGGTTTTCTCCTGTTCACTCTCGCAGCTGGATTTTCAATCGGGGCAAACCCGCAAGGGAGGTTGCTTTGAGACGGTGAGAGCGCTCACACGGAACCTCCTTCTAGGGCGCGACGAACTGCTGATGGACGGGTGGAGTTTGCTATGCCCCCGAATCATCGTCAGTGACGCAGATCACAGCGTCTTGTGTTTTAAAAGAGGAGAATTTGCCGCAAATCACACTGCTGTGTGATTAAAGTCATGGTACGCTGACACGAAAAAAAGGCAGCATTGCGCTCCATGTACTGATACAATCCGCGACCGGAAGGAGACACCGTCTTATGTTGCAAGTGAAACTGTGGCTGTCGATCCTCTTAGTGGTGGCTGTCATGGCTGTGCCCGTGATGGCCGGAACCAACGATTCCAAAACGACAAACGAAAATTCCGCTACTCCACCCAGCGCTGAAGCTAGCCCCGCAGCGGCCAGCCCCAGCCCAAGCCCAACTCCAAGTGTTAGCCTGGTCACAACCGCGAGCGATGCCAATGTCGCGGCACTGCTTGGCGCCCTCGTGAAAAAGGGAGTTCTTGCTCCCTCCGAGGCCGCCGCTATCAGAAACGCAGCCCCGGGAGCCGAATTTCAACTCCTGATCGACGCTCTCAGCCGCAAGGGAATCCTGAGCGCAGCCGATTTGGCCGTAACCGCCCAACCCTCCGCCGCCGTGGCGGTTCCGGTCGCGGCTACGGAAACCCTGGCCAGTCCGGAAGCGATGGCCTCGTCGCAGGCTAGCGCTGCGGCGCCAGTGCCTGCCCCTCCGGCGGTGATCCCCGCGATTGCTCCGGTCCGGGTTTTCCCAGTCGACGCACCCAAGACAGGCGGTCTAAATGGTCTAAAGGTGGGCCCGATCACGCTTGCGCCTTACGGCTTCCTCAAGGCGACGTTCGTCCATGACAGCAGCATGCCCGATGGCGACGACTTCCCGTTTCCTGGCATATGGCTGAATGCTGGGGGGAACTCAACCTTTAACACCGGCCCAACCGAGGATCCCGAGGTTCACATCAAGGCGCGCTCCACCCGCTTCGGGATGAACTTCGAATGGCCGGATGTTTCCAAGAACATAACGCTGACCGGCAAGATCGAGGGCGACTTCGAAGGCAACTTCAGCGAAGTTGACAACCGCGACGTTTCCTCGATTCGCAGCAATATGCCGCAACTGCGTTTGGCCTTCGTCCGCCTGGATTACCACGCCGGCGAGAACACCGACATCTTCTTCAAAGGCGGGCAGGACTGGACGCTCTTCGGATCTGGCGCCTTGATGAACATCGTCGAAACCACATTCAACGGCGCGTTTTGGGGCAGCGTTTACACTCGTTCGCCGCAACTCACGGCCGGCTTCATCGAGACACTGAGCAAGGAGAACCATGTCAACCTCGAGGGTCAGTTTGGCGTCATGATGCCGAGCACAGGTCAAATCCTGAAGCTCGGGTCAGTCGGGCTAGCAGGCCAGCTCGGAGAAGGCGAGCGTGAAGGCGCCGACGCCGACCGTCCGGAATGGGAAGGTAGAGTGGCGTTGAGTTACCAACTCGACAGGGCGAGGGGTGTCGCCCCGGCACAAATCGCTTTCGCCGGATTCCGTTCCCGGCGCACGTCGATCGTTCCCAACTCCTCATATTGCACCGATCCATCGACCTGTACCGCATCCCAAACTCTTATTCCAACAACCTACGAAGCTGCCTTCCCGAACGGCTTTCAAGCTTCCAGCACGCAGTGGGGCGGCCAAATCGTGGCGCAAATTCCCACCCGCTGGTTTACCTTGGTGGCGACCGGCTATAAGGGCGGCGACATGCGCTTCTACTTCGGCGGCCAAATCAACTCTTTCGCGACCGATACGAGCGGGCTGACCGGCATCGTAGGTCCGTTTGTGACTGCCGACGGCGGACCGCTAGCTGCCGCCGGTGGCGCTGTCCTCGGAACGAATGCGGCTGGACAGGTCGTGGTTGCTCCGCAGCGACCCATCCGTGGTTACGGCGGGTTCGCCCAGCTCAGCTTGCCACTCTCCCGGTGGTTCAATGCCGATCCGCATGGCCACAACGCGGGCTGGCAGCTTCACTTCACCATCGGCAAGGACCAGGTGGTGGATCGTGACCTCAATAACCCCGGCTTCACCGCCAATGCCAATATTGCGGCGCCATTGCCGCTTTTGATGGGCAAGAGTGCCATCGGAACCCTGTACTACAAAGTTAACAATTGGGCCACGTTCGGCTTCGAGCAGTCGGTCTACGCTACGCGTGCATACGACCACGTCAACCTATACACAATTGCCGGAGTTGGATCCAACGAATGGCAAGATCACCGAACCGAGTTCGGGCCGATCTTTACCTTCTAAACCGACCCTCCACCCCAGCGGGCCAAACCAGGCCCGCCGGGGGATTCGCCGGAAGATTGATCGATGACTGCATTGGCCGGTGCAGATCGAGGGCACCGTCCACCCCAGGAAAAGGGGACGGACTCCACTCGGGCGCTCGCTCGCTCGCAGGTGAGTCTGTCCTCCCCAGCCTCTTCTAACATGAGGACCTATTGTGCGGGACGCGCCAAGGGAGCACAATGTACCGAATCTGCGGAACTGGCCTCCGAAATCGTCCCGGGAAACCCGCGGCGCAAGGTCTGCATCCGCAGTGTTTGGAGGAGCAGGTTCCATGAGTATACGTAGAATGGCGGTCGTGCTACCAGGTCTTCTGTTGGTGAGCATGTTCGCCAATGCCGCATCGCGGAAGAGCACGATAGAGATCACGGTTCTTGATTCTCAAACCCGAGCGTTGGCTTCGGACGACAACGGCGTTCCCTTGAATTGCGAGCAACTCACTTTCGATGCGTATTGCCGTTCTACCAGAGGCGCGCAAATGATGAGCACTTTGCTGGTGCAAGAAGGTGACAAGCCGCCGTTTCGTATCACCTGCAAAATTGAGTCGAGATATTCCCGCTGCCAACCGTTGCCCAAAGGCGAAACTTTCGAAGCCAAAAGAGATAAACACGGCATCACCGTGTATTACATAGACGACAAGGGCAAGGCGCGAAGTCAACTGTACACGCTCGTGGATTCGGGCGGAAAGGCTGCTCCGCCGGCAACTGTGGCAACAGTCGCAGCTCAGGCAGTCCAGCCGGCTGCACCGCAGCAGAATTCGCCGGCGGTTGCACCGACCCAGAGTTCGTCGGCGATCGTGTCCGCCCCGCCCGCTGGCGTACCCACAAGGAGTTCGCCGGCGGCCGTCCCGCCTGGTGTCTCCGCGCAGAGCGGTACTTCTCAGAAAGTGAAGTGTAATTTCAATTCAACACCTCCCGGTGCGGAAATCACGGTGGATTGGAGGTATGTGGGCAACACGCCCTCCGAAATCGGTCTCGGCACTGGCACGCATGTCGTGGTCATTACCATGCCCGGGTTTGCCGAATGGAAGCGGGAGCTTACGGTGGCGCCAGATTCTGCAGTGAACGTCACGGCCACTTTGCAGAAGGCGCAGCCCTGAGCCGGGTGGCCGTTGCGGCCTGACTTTAAGCTTTGCTTGAAGGTTGAATCGCTGTATGATGTCGCGCGAAAGTTGTTGCACTTCGCCCAGCGCACGGAACTTGGGCCGATCTTTACGTTCTAGCTTGTCGGGCCGGCTTCATGAGGAGTCTGCTCCAGTTCGAATGCGGGTTGGGTTTCTTCAGTCAGCCCGCATCTGCCATCCAGCAGTTGGCAGTGGGTACAGAAAGGCTGTCGGTTTTCATTTCATCTTCGTAAAGGAGAAAAACTGTGGCTAACGAAAATGTTGCATCCACCCACCTCAATCGCTGGTGGCACGTAGTCGGCGGAGTGTCCATGAATCTGGCGCTGGGCTCGCTGTATGCCTGGAGCGTGTTTGTGGCTCCGCTGGAAAAGGAGTTCCACTGGAAGCGGGCTGACACTTCCAATGTGTTCATCATCGCGGTGGTGGTCTTTGCGCTGACGTTCATTGTCGCGGGTCGGCTACAGGATAAACTTGGACCTTTCAAAATTTCTATCGTGGGCGCGATCCTGGTGAGCCTGGGGTTTTTCCTCTGCTCCCAGGCTGACAGCCTCAACAAATTCTTCATCTTCTTCGGCGTCCTTGGGGGGTTGGGCAACGGCTTCGGTTATGCCACTCCGATTCCCGTCATGTCCAAGTGGTTTCCCGACAAGCGTGGTCTGGCCGTAGGCTTGGCGGTGGGCGGATACGGCGCGGGCTCGGCAATCTTTGGGCCGCTGGCTGCCAACTACCTGATCCCGAGCTTTGGCTGGCGCACAACGTTCATGGTGCTGGGCGGGATCTTCTTTGTGATGACCGTCTTTGGCGCATCGCTGCTGAGGAACCCACCGGCTGGCTACAAGCCTGAGGGCTGGACGCCTGCTCCGGCTTCCAAAGCTGCGGCTACCACCTATGATTTCACGCCCGGCGAAGTGCTGCGCACGCCGACGTTCTACTTGATGTGGGTGGGATACGCGCTAGGGTGCGCGGCCGGTCTGATGGTCATCAGCCAATTGGTGCCGTTCGCCAAGAGCGTGGGCATTCCCAGCACTACATTGGCTGCGTATGGTTTGGTGGTGGGAGCGGTGGGCAATGCTTCTGGCCGTATTCTATCCGGCTGGATGTCGGACCACCTCGGCCGCATTAACGTGTTACGCCTGATGATCGGCATCTCCATGGTTGCCATGCCCATTCTGTATTTTGTGGGCGGCAACGTAGTGGGCTTGTTCATCATGCTGTTCATCGTGTACTGGTGCTATGGCACGCAACTGTCGGTCAATGGCGCCGCCGCCGCCGATTTCTGGGGCACCAAGAATGCCGGCATAAACTACGGGATGTTGTTTACCGCGTGGGGTGTGGCCGGGCTGCTCGGTGGCCGCATCGGCGGTTGGATGTTCGACGCGTACCACAATTACAAGATGGCGTTCTACACGGCGGCGGTGCTAGCGGCAGTCGCTTTGGTCTGCGAACTGTTAGCCAAGCGTCCGGCGTTGCCGGAGGGAGCTTTGGCAGGCAGGAAAGCGCCGACTGCGGCCTAGCTTTCGCAAGGTACTTACGATATTCCAT
This sequence comes from uncultured Acidobacteriaceae bacterium, assembly GCA_963785265.1. Taxonomy (GTDB): domain Bacteria; phylum Acidobacteriota; class Terriglobia; order Terriglobales; family Acidobacteriaceae; genus Acidiflorens. The sequence continues at coordinate 410,863 of CAWAUN010000008.1, forward strand.
CATAACGCGGGCACGGCGCACCAGAATCCGGACGCCGTGCCAGCAGCTTTGTAAACAAGATTGGCTCCGCCAGCCGCGACTGCGCTGGCGGAGATAAGCTTTAGTGAATCCAAATTCGGCAATATAAGGGGCAACCAACATGGCAGAGATTCGTCAGAAACCGCAAATCGTGAGCGAAGCCACCGAGGCTCAGATCGCAGTCCATTGGCGAGAGGAGGAATATTACTATCCTCCCGCGAAATTTATCGGCCAGGCGAATCTGACCGACCCTAGCATCATCGAGCGTTTCAGCGAGAAGAATTACCCGGAATGCTTCCGCGAATACGCCGATCTGCTGACTTGGGATAAATACTGGGACAAGACACTCGATACGAGCGATCCGCCGTTCTGGAAGTGGTTTGTGGGCGGCAAAATCAACGCCTCGTATAACTGCGTCGACCGCCACCTCGCCAAGTACAAAAACAAAGCGGCGCTGATCTTTGTCGCCGAGCCGGAATCCGAAGCACCCGTAGCCGTAACCTACCGCGAACTTTATGTAAGAGTGAATGAATTCGCGGCGCTGCTGCGAGATTTCTGCGGTCTGAAGAGCGGCGATCGCGTTACCATCCACATGCCGATGGTCCCTGAGTTGCCGATTACCATGCTGGCCTGCGCCCGATTGGGCATCGTGCACTCCGTTGTGTTTGGAGGCTTCAGCGGCGAGGCTTGCGGAACCCGCGCGGCCGATTCCCAAAGCCACGTCCTGATTACGATGGATGGTTATTATCGCAATGGCAAGCTGCTCGATCACAAAGCCTCCGCCGACATCGCGCTGGCTACTGCCAAGAAAGAAGGCCAGACCGTCGACAAGGTACTGGTCTGGAGGCGCCACGCCGGCCAGAGCGCCACCGCCTCGCCGTTCCTCAAAGGGCGCGATTTCTGGGTCGATGAAGTGCTCCCGAAGTTCAAAGGCCAACTCGTTGCACCCATCCCCATGGATGCCGAGGCGCCTCTGTTTTTGATGTACACCAGCGGCAGCACGGGAAAGCCGAAAGGCTGTCAACACCGCACCGGTGGCTACCTCTCCTATGTAGCTGGCACCTCTAAGTACATTCAGGACATTCATCCAGAGGATGTTTACTGGTGCATGGCCGACATCGGCTGGATCACGGGCCACTCATACATTGTTTACGGTCCGCTGGCGTTGGCCGCTACCAGTGTCCTCTATGAAGGTGTCCCCACCTATCCCGACGCCGGCCGCGTTTGGCGAATCGCCGAGCGCCTCGACGTCAACATCTTCCACACCTCACCGACGGCCATTCGCATGTTGCGCAAGTCCGGTCACGATGAACCCGACAAGTACAACTATCATTTCAAGCACATGACTACGGTGGGAGAACCCATCGAGCCCGAAGTCTGGCGCTGGTATCACGAAAAGGTGGGCAAAGGTGAGGCCGTGATTGTCGACACCTGGTGGCAAACCGAAAACGGAGGATTCCTCTGCAGCACCAAGCCGGCGATCGATCCCATGAAGCCGGGAAGCGCCGGCCCAGGCATGCCTGGAATCTATCCCGTGATTATTGACGAAAACGGGCAAGAGGTCGCGGCTGGATCCGGCAAGGCGGGCAACATCTGCATTCGGAATCCATGGCCCGGCATCATGCAAACCATTTGGGGTTCTCACGACCGCTTCGTTGCCCAGTACTACGCCAAATACTGCAAGAATCGCAACAGCAAGGACTGGCACGACTGGCCCTATTTTGCGGCCGACGGCGCTGTGCTGGCCGCCGACGGCTATTTCCGCATCCTCGGCAGAGTCGATGATGTTATCAACGTGGCCGGCCACCGCCTCGGCACGAAGGAAATCGAGTCTGCGTGTCTGACGGTTCCCGAAGTGGCGGAAGCGGCGGTAGTGCCGGTGGCGGACGAGATTAAGGGCCGCGTGCCCGAAGTCTATATCGCCCTGAAGCCCGGTATCCAGGCGAGCCCTGCGATCATTGAGGCTGTCAACAAGGTCATTGAAACCATGATTGGCAAGATTGCCCGTCCCAAGCACATCCACATCGTTCCGGATATGCCCAAGACCCGTTCCGGCAAGCTCATGCGTCGCATCCTCGCCGCCCTCTCCAATAACATGAACACAGGAGATATCACAACTCTGGCCAATCCTGATGTGGTGGAAAGCATCCGGGAACTGGTTCAGGGCAAAGAGGCGGTGGCGTTGACCGACGGTCCCGAAGACCTGAAAAGATTCGGAACCGAAGAGTAAGAACGCAGTTCAATTACGGTGGAGGGCCAAAGCGTCTCGCACGGCTCTCCACCGTTGTTTTTTTGCCTGTTCTGAGAATGACAGCAGGAGCTTTCGAAGCATATTCCCCCCGCGCTCATCTGGTTCCCTGTGTTCCTCTGAGGTAAGGCCTTTTCTCGCCCTCCAGCCCTATTTCACTGCGGATACCACTCGAGCAACCGCACTTCGATCCCCGTTCCCTCCAGCCCTTTCTTGAATATCGTGAGATCGGAGCCGTGGTAGTGATAAGGGATCACAATCTTCGGATGGAATGCCTTCACCGCATCCGCCGCTTCTTCGGGGGGCATGGTATAAGGCAAGTTCATGCAGACGAACGCCACGTCGATATTCTTCAGCGCGCGCATTTCCGGGATGCCTTCCGTGTCACCGGAAAAGTAAAAGCGTACGCCGCCGTAGGTAAGTACGTATCCGTTCCCGCGTCCCTTGTCATGAAAAAGTTTACCTGGGGCCGGCCCGCGCTTCAGGTTGTACGCGGCGATGGCTTCAATGGTCCAGCCCTGCCACGTCTTGCTTTCGCCATTCGCAATCGGCCGCGCCGTCTTCACCGTTGCGACTACGGCGGGCGCCGCCAGTATTTCGGTTCCGGCCTTGCTGATTTCAGCGATAGAAGCCGGATCCATGTGGTCCTGGTGAATGTCGGTAATCAGAATCAGGTCGGCCTTCGGCAACCCGTCAAGCTTGGCCGGCTTAGCCGGATCGAGGTAGATGATCTTTCCTCCCGCCTCAATCAGCGTGCTCGCGTGATACAGCGGAGTGATCTTGACCTCTCCAGAAGATGTTGGAAATACCTGCGGAGTTGCCGCGGCGTTCGCCAACGTCGACAGGGCAACGAACGTGTAAACAAGCATCAGTTTCATCGTGGCCTCACTTGTTCATAATCTTTACACGAAAGAGCTTTACCTGGATGCGCAGACCTCTAGACATTCAAATAGTACGAAATAAGCATAGTCGAAATAAACTCAGTTCCGCTGAAACCGACCCCGCCGAACCGTCATCCAATACAATCGCGTGCTATCCTCGCGCCGGATTTTTAGGGGTCGAATCGAGAGCGTCGAATGCGTGTAGCAGAACGTGTTGCAAAGAAAGACGCAGCCGTGACGGACCAGGTGCTGGAGCGCATTTCTGATGCCCGCAGCCAAAGCGATGCACTTTTCAATTTGTTGCGCGATGACGCACTCGGCAGCGCATTCTATGAGCGGCCAATTCCAGAGCGTCATCGCATCATCTTCTATGTGGGTCACCTCGAAGCATTCGATTGGAATTTACTGAGCGGACTGGCGGCCGCACAAAAGAGCATCCATCCAGAATTTGATCGCCTCTTCGCCTTCGGCATCGATCCTGTAGGCGGCGGCCTGCCCACCGATCTGCCCTCGGACTGGCCTTCCCTGGAAGCCGTCCGTGACTACGTGAACCATGTCCGCGCCGCTCTCGACAGAAATCTCGCAAACCTGGTTCTCGACCCAAACACTCACACGCGCGACGGTTTTCCACTGCCCACCTTGCTCAATGTAGCGGTTGAGCATCGCTTGATGCATGTCGAAACGCTGGCCTACATGGTTCATCAGTTGCCGCTCGATATGAAAATGCGGCCACCAAATTTACTGAGTCTCGCGGGAGCGCCAATCGTTCACCGCCCAGTCGTCATTTCTGCTGGCCGGGTGACGCTGGGTCAAGCTCGCAGCACCGAAGAGTTTGGCTGGGACAATGAATATGAGACTCACACGGTAGAAGTTCCGTCCTTCGAGATTGATCGCTACAAGGTGACCAACCGCCAGTATCTCGAGTTCATCGCTGCTGGTGGCTACGAAACCCGTGCGTTCTGGACTGACGATGATTGGAACTGGAAGGCCACTCATGGAATTTCACATCCGTTGTTCTGGAAAAAAGAAGGCACGCAATGGCTCTCCCGAACCATGTTCGACGAAGTGCCACTGCCGCTCGACTGGCCTGTCTACGTGAGTCATGCGGAAGCCAGCGCTTATGCACGCTGGGCAGGGAAGTCGCTTCCCACCGAAGCGGAGTGGCAGCGCGCCGCCTGCGGCACCCTCGACGGACACGTCCGTCCCTACCCTTGGGGCGCCAAAGCGCCCAATGCCAACCTCGGCAATTTTGACTTTCAGCGGTGGGACCCGACGCCGGTGAACGCATTCCCCGAGGGCCAAAGTGCTTTCGGTGTTCACGATCTCGTCGGAAATGGATGGGAGTGGACCTCCACCGTTTTTGGTCCCTTTCCTGGTTTCGAGCCATTTCCTTTCTACCGTGGATACTCCGCTGATTTTTTTGATGGCAAGCATTTCGTCATGAAGGGTGGCTCGGCGCGCACGGCGGCGTGTATGCTACGATTCACGTTTCGCAACTGGTTCCAACCGCACTACCAATATGTGTATGCGGGTTTTCGCTGCGTCAGCCGCTGATATTGGAGAACGACCGAGTTAACGACGGAAGGGGACTCAGAAATGCTGGCTCAAGCGATTAACTTTCACGCACTTAATAATGGTGCTTACCAATTTGCCTCGGACGTCCGCGAAGGACTCACCCATCCGCAACAAAAGGAACTCCCCTCCAAATACCTCTACGACGAAGTAGGCTCGGCGCTGTTTGAAGTGATCAGCCATCTCCCCGAGTATGGCCTCACCCGAGCGGATGAACGTTTGCTGCAGCGCCATGCAAGTGAGATTGTCGACTGCCTCGACGATCGCCTCGACGTTCCCGTCGCCGTAGCTGAACTGGGCAGCGGCAGCGGCAAGAAGACGCGCTGGATTCTAGAGGCGCTTAGCCTCCGCCAGCCCACATCCTATTACCCGGTCGAAATATCCCACGCGGCCATGCTTATGTGCCAGCGCGAGCTCAGCGATATTGATTCCATCAGCATCGTGGGTTTCGAGCGTGAATACCTCGACGGGTTGCGCGAGATGACCGCGTACCGCAAGCCCGGCCAACACGTGTTGGTTTTGTTTCTAGGCAGTACCATCGGCAATTTCGATCGACCGGCCGCGGTGAAATTCTTGCAAGACGTGCGCCAAATTCTCGCGCCCGGAGATTCCCTGCTTCTGGGAACGGATCTGGAAAAGCCCAGTGCACAGTTGCTCAAAGCCTACGACGATGAATTGGGAGTGACCGCTGCTTTCAATCTTAACCTGCTGGTTCGCATCAATCGCGAACTCGATGCCGATTTTGACCTGGCGCAGTTTGCCCACGTAGCCCGTATCAATCCCAAATCTCGCAGTGTCGAAATGCATCTCGAATCGAAGCGCCGCCAAACCGTGCGCATTCCAGCAGCCGATCTGCGCGTGGAATTTGCCAAGAGAGAGACCATCTGGACCGAGAGCTGCCACAAATATTCCGCGCAGGAGGTCTTGCAGATGGCGCGCGCTACTGGCTTTTGCTGCCAGGCGCAATGGATCGATCAGCAATGGCCCTTCGCCGAGAGCCTGCTCACTGCGAAATAATGTCATGCGCCCCTGACTTCTAAACCCACGGAGGAATCTATGCCTCAGCGATGCACTCACCTTGACCAGATCAAAGTAAAGCAAACCACCACGCACGTATGCGAGGATTGCATTAAGACCGGCGACATGTGGGTTCACCTGCGCCTGTGTATGATTTGTGGCAACGTCGGCTGTTGCGATTCGTCCAAGAATAAGCACGCGACCAAGCATTTTCACAAATCCAAGCATCCTCTTATGCGCTCCATCGAGCCCGGAGAGTCCTGGATCTGGTGTTACATAGACGAAGTCGAAGCCGGCGAAGTTGCCGCCTGAAAGCCCTCTGAAATTTTCCAAGGTTGTGTAGGTGCAGGCCGGGGTCCCCATCACGCGCGGTGTTCGCGTGATGGGGTGGAGGTGCCCTCACCTGCCCAGGCGAGCGCAGTTCGGCCTCGTCCGTGCTCCAGCGGTAGCAAGGTCACGACCGTTCAGAAAAGGCGTTCTTTCATCTGGCGTCCGCACACGCTCTTGAGTATTCTCTTGACGATGGCCACCGTCTCGTTAAGCGAATTGTTGGGCTCGACCGTCTATGACGCCTCCGGCGCCGCCAGCGGCCGGGTGCGCGAAGTGGCCCTCGCCCCGCAGGAAGACCGCTCCCGCGTCGCCCTCCTGATCGTCAAAACGCCTGCGGGAAATCGCGTCTTGCCCCTGACCGCTGTTTCCGCAATCAATGGAGGTATTCGCGCCTCTACGGCGGCTGCGGAATGGATCGCAGCCGATGGCTCCGAAGGCCTTCTGCTGCTCAGTCGAGATTTGCTCGATCAGCAGGTCATAGACGTTCACGGCCGCAAAGTAGTGCGCGTGAACGACGTGGATTTTCATCAAGACACCGCACAGAATCGCCTCGTCCTGAAAGTTGGCGGCGTCGATGTAGGCGCGCGTGGCGCGGTTCGCCGCCTTCTCAAAGGCATGGTTCCTGCGGCTGCCCTGCGGCTATTGCTCGTCCGCATCCCTCCCCGCGACATTCCCTGGGACTTCGTGGATCTCATCGAGACCGATCCACTCCGCCGCGTCAAGCTGAGGATTTCGCACGAACGGCTGGCCAAACTTCATCCCGCCGACATCGCCGACATCGTGGAAGACTTGGCTCCCGATGAGCGCGAAGCCGTCTTCGAAACGTTGGACGAAGGCGTCGCCGCAGATGCCCTCGAAGAGCTCAAACCCAAAGTGCAGAAATCGGTCCTCGAATCACTCGATTCCGACCGCGCCGCCGACATTGTAGAAGAAATGGAACCCGACGCGGCCGCCGATCTTCTGGGCGACCTGTCCGATGACAAGACGGAAGAAATCCTGGTGCAGATGCAGCCCGAGGAGCGCCAGGAAGTGGCCGATCTGCTCGAGTTCAAGGAAAACACGGCCGCCGGCCGCATGACCACCGAGTACATCGCGCTGCCCGTGACGGCATCAGTCCAGGACGCCATCGAAGCCATGCGTACTTTCGAAGGCCGCATGGAAAGTTTGAGCATCATTTACCTCACGGATTCGCGCGGAACTCTGGCCGGCGCGGTACCGCTGGCGAAGATCGTTCTGGCGCCCGCCTCGACTCCTCTGCTGGCATTGACGCAGGAGCCCCTCATCTCCTGCCACGAAGGCGCGAAAGAGAAGGAATTCGCCGAACTCTTTGACAAGTACAATCTCCTCACCCTGCCGGTGATCGACGAACAAAGCCATTTAACCGGTGTAATAACCCCCGACGACGTAATCGCCATGCTGCGAGCCAAGCTGTAGAGACGGGGCTTGCCCCGTCTCCTACGAAATCAAAAATCTTCTCCGCTTTTGCAGATTCATCTACCCAGACAGCGCGGTCAGCGTTTATTCTGATCGTTCTGTTTTCACCAATTTGAACCGTCCCTGCGGCTTGTGCGCATGAAATTTCTGAGAACTTGGAAGTTCCGGCTCTTGTTGTTCTTTGCCGTCGTAGGCCCGGGCTTCATTACCGCGAATGTCGACAACGATGCCAACGGCATCTTGACCTATTCGCAGGCCGGCGCGCAGTTCGGCTACATGCTCTTGTGGACGATGATCCCAACCACGATCGCCCTGATCGTCGTGCAGGAAATGTGCGCCCGTATGGGAGCGGTAACCGGCAAGGGCCTGAGCGATCTTATCCGCGAAGAATATGGCCTCCGCATTACGTTCCTCATGATGCTCGGCATTCTCATTACCAATTTCGGCAACGTTGTCGGCGAGTTCGTCGGCATCGCAGGAAGCATGGAACTGTTCGGGATTTCGAGGTACTACTCGGTGCCGATCTGCGCCGTGATCGTCTGGCTGATCGCCGTCAAAGGGCAGTACAAAAGCGTTGAGAAGGTCTTCCTCGCGGCTTCGTTCTTCTATGTCACGTACATATTTGCCGGAGTCCTGGCCAAGCCCGCCTGGATCGAGGCCGTTAAGGTCACGCTGAAGCCTCCGGCTCTGGCGATGTTCAAGCAGGGCCCATACCTCTACATGGTCATTGGCGTAGTCGGAACGACGATCGCGCCCTGGATGCAGTTTTATTTGCAGTCGTCCATCGTTGAAAAAGGAGTCACGCGGCGTCAGTACAACGCCTCGCGCCTCGACGTGATTGTAGGCTGTATCTTCACCGATGTGGTGGCCTGGTTCATTATCGTGGCCTGCGCCGCCACGCTTTACCTGCATGGCAATCGTGACATTCGCGACGCTGCCGACGCTGCCCAGTCGCTGCGTCCGCTAGCGGGAGACTGGGCATACATACTGTTTGCGCTCGGGCTTTTCAACGCCTCTCTGTTTGCAGCGTCGATTCTACCGCTCTCCACCGCTTATACCGTCTGTGAAGGACTAGGTTTCGAGTCCGGAGTAGAGCGCAAATTCTCCGAAGCTCCCGCCTTCTACTGGCTCTATACCGTGCTCATCGCCGCGGGAGGCGCCGTCATCCTGATTCCAGGCCTTCCGTACATAAAGATCGCGGTATTTTCGCAAGTGGTCAATGGCGCCGTGTTGCCCTTCGTCCTGATCTTCATGTTGCTGCTGATCAACAAAAAAGAACTAATGGGCGAATACGTGAACAAGCGCACGTTCAACATCATCGCCTGGGCCACCACTGTGATCATGATCGGATTGACGGCGCTTCTGCTCTACGGTCAACTGCGTGGCGGTGTGGGATAGTCTGAAGCTTCTAACCGCAGAGCTCGCAGAGCACGCGGCGGAATTAAAAAGAAACCCATTGTTTCTCTGCGGCAGAATGCCCGAGCCCTCATACGATCTTTCCCGCCGCCAGATCGTTCACCAGTCCCAGATCGGCTTCCAGAAAATCCAGTCCCAGCAGTTCCTGCCGCGTCACCCAGCGAATCTCGCGAAAAATTCGGTTCTCGATTTCGCCCTGGTACTGGCGCACTTCGAAGAATCGAAGTTCCACCGACCCGCCGCCCGGGTACTGATGAACAATGCGCGCGACTTCCACGCCTACCTCCGCCACGATCCCAAGTTCTTCCTCCAACTCCCGGCGCATGGCGTCGCGAGGCTGCTCGCCCTCTTCGATCTTGCCCCCCGGAAACTCCCACTTCAAAGGCATAGGCTGATGCCGCGTCCTCTGGCAGGCGAGGATGAGATCATCTTTGACGATCAGCGCGGCGACAACTCGTTTCATGATGAAGAATAGCCTCTGTCCGCTGGCTTCTGGATTCTAGCAAGCGGCTTTTCGCGGGAGGTTGCGAGCATTAGTAGGCCAACAACCGGAAGCTGGTGCGTTGTTTCAGCTCTTCTCCAGGCGCTGGCCCACAAGCTGAGCGCAATACTCAACCAGTTCGCGGTCATCGGAGCCGAATGCCGCCGGGAAGTGGCTGTCAATGTCGAGTTCTCCCACCACCTTGCCGCGCACAAAGACTGGAACCACGATCTCCGACTTGGTTTCGAGCGAGCACGCCAGGTAGCGTGTATCCTTCGTTACGTCGTCGACCACCACCGTTTTTCCCGACGATGCCGCCGCGCCGCAGATGCCCTGGTGCAACGGGATGCGCGTGTGCGGAGTCATTGCTCCCTGGTAGTGTCCGAGCACGAGCATGGGATCGGCACCAGGCTCCAGCATGTAGAACCCCACCCAGTTGTACTTCAGCATTTCCTTGTTGAGCAGAAGGGTGATGCTCTTCATCAGTTGATCCGCCGTGAGCGCTTGGCTATTCAAGCGGTCCACTCCCTGGCGTACTGCGTCGAACTTGCGAGGCTTAGCGTCAGGCATGACAGTAATCCTAAACCAATCAGGCGCAGTTCAGCCTCACGGCAGTGACTCCGCGCGCGGTACTTGCGTAATCGCACGAAGCCCCGTTTGCGGGCCAAATAGTTCAGGATGAATTGCGCCTGCCAGCGCCCTCAATCCCGCAACCAGCGTCGGCGCGGGAGTGTTCAACAGTTCGTCGGAGATACAATACACCCGCGAATTCCGCACCGCGGAAGTGTCAAACCAGCCTCTTTCGGAGCTGGAAGCAATTTTTCCCAGCGGCACTCGATCTCCGGCCCCGCACCAGGCCGCGACGATGACTTCCGGGTCGAGTCGAGCGATCTCTCCGGCGGAGCACTGCGCTCCCGGAGTGCCCAGGAATTCGCCACCGGCCGCCTGCACGAGTTCAGCTACCCATGGCTGCGATGCGATGATCGGCTTGCCCCACTCTTCCGAGAAGACGCGCTTTCGGGGAAGGGTTGCCGTCTGGCGTCGTACGTCTGCGATGGCCAATTGCATCTCGGCGATCACTTTCGCACCCCGGTCGCTCGCGCCGGCGCAGCCAGAGATCAGCGCAATGTCGGTGTAGATATCGTCCAGGGTGCGCGGCGCCAGACCAAGAAACCGAATGCCAGCCTTAAGGATTTCCGCGACCGCCGCTTCCTGATAGGGGACCGCAGCGATCACCAAGTCGGGCGAGGCCGCAAGAATCTCGCTCGCCTTCGAACTCCAGGAGTCGGCAATGATAAGGCGATGGCGGTTGTGCAAGTCTTCTCGCACCTCAGAAACGACGTCGGCGCAGTACTTGGTGCAAGCGACAACCCGGTCCAGTTCGCCCACGCTCGCCAGAATCACTGTCGCGCTCGGCTGCAGACATGCAATGCGATGGGGAAGGCGCAAGTCGGGCATGACTTTATTGTAGGTGATCTTGATTCGGGCTTTTGAGCCTGCGGGAAAACTCAGGTGGTTTTTGGGGCCGATGGGTGCCCCATCCTTGCGCGTTTTGTGTGCAAGGATGGGATTCCACGGTAGCGTGGGGCTAGGGGTTTGCATTTGATCTTGATTTTGCTTTTGGGTGGCGCAGCGCTTTAGCGCTGCGATAACGGCCCGTTTTCATCGACTTTAGCCGCTGAGGGCGATGCCGCATTACAATCGCCCTGTGTATTCCCCCGAACTCCTCGACCATTTTCAGAACCCGCGAAATGCCGGCAAAATCGAATCTCCTGATTGCACCGCGCGCCTGGAAAATCCTGCCTGCGGAGACATTCTGGAGCTGACCGTTCGATTGGAGGGCGGAAAATTGGAAGGGAAGCGCATCGCCGACATTCGCTTTCGCGCCAAGGGCTGCGTTCCAACGATGGCCTGTGGATCGGCGCTTACGGAGTTGATAAAAGGCAAGAAGTTAGACGAAGCGCGGCAAGTGAGCAGTGAAGAGTTGGTTCAGAAAGTCGGAGGTCTCCCGCAAGCCTCCGCCCACGCAAGCCATCTGGCGATGGAGACGCTCACCGTGCTCTTGAAGGGCTGTGAGAGATCCGCTGGAACCGAGGCTCTTCCGAACTACTAACGGCCGAAATCTATCCGATCCCCGGCTGATAAACCTTCCAGCCGTTGGCAAGCGCAATCTCTTTCAGATTGGGATTAGGGTTGATGGCGTAGGGATGTTTCGACAGAGCGAGCATCTCGCGATCCCAGATGGCGTTGCCGAAGGCGCAATCGGGCCGGTCGCTGGGAGACGACTGCAGCACCGATCGAATCGCCTCCACCTTGCCCAGGCCGCTCGGAACGCGGATGAGACGGTCGGTGATGATGCCGTTTTCGATCTCGACTTCGGCGGCCAGAATGCGATTTTGCGGGATGCCGAAATAACGCATGGCGGAGCGGATGATCCACTGGCACGAAGAGGAAACTGCCCAGACGTCGCATCCGGAGGCGCGCAGGCGCTCGATTAATTCGCGCATCTCGGGAAAAATGTTGGGAGCGACGGCCTCGGGAAAGTAGGTGTCGCAAGCCTGCTGCACGACTTCGTCGCGCAGTCCGCGGTGCATGGTGACCATTTCTCCGCACATGATTTCTTCGACGACTTGACCAGCTTTGTAGTCGGCGTAGCGCGCCCGCGCCCATTGCACGATCGGCTGCGAGACCAGACCCTGATCCAGTTCCCACGAGAAAAACCCTTCGCCGGCGTCTCCGGACCAAAGCGTGCCGTCACAGTCGAAGGTGGCGACAAGCGGGTTGACGCTTAACACGCTTTCTATGAATTCCGTTTGGCGAGATGTGAGACGCGTCATGAAATATGAGGCCCCAGCCGGGGTTAACTCGACGGCAGAAGCTGTGATGGCAGAGTTGTATGGACACTCAACGCAGCATACTGTTCCGGAGTGTCCACGTTGAGCGCTACCAGCGGGTCGTCTACCGGAACGTAGTCGATTTCGCTCTGGTGCTCGTGCTCCACATCTTGCGCATTCGAGGTTTCGGCAGCGGCCAGGAACGCGGTCAGCATCTCGCGCCCCAACAGGATCGGATGGCCATGCTTTCCCTGGTATTCGGGAATCACCGCCCATTTCCTGTGCGCTGTTGCCCGTTCAAAAGCCGCTTCGAGTTTCTCAAGCGTTTCCCTGCGGACCGGCGGCCGGTCGACCAGCGTCACCATGGCGGCATCACGGCCACGGTTGAGAACCTCCTGCAGTCCGAGTCTTAAGGAGCTGAACTGCCCGCGCTCGGGTTCGGGATTCACAATCAGCGCCGCTCCATTCGCGTACACGATGGGAGCCAGCGCCGCTTCATTCTTGCCCACGACGACCAGCACTTCATCCACATGCGAGAAGTAGAGGCGTATGGCTGCGGAGAGGAACGTTTCAGCCGTTGCCGAACCCGCTAGCGAGCCAGCGGGCGCCGGTGGCCAGGGCAGCAGCGCCTTGTCGCGTCCCATGCGCGATGACTCACCCGCCGCCAGAATTACTCCGCAAAGAGCCAAGGGTCGCCCCATGAGGGCACGATAGCAAACTGCCGTGACTCTGCCAAGGACGCGGGTCACGCAGCGAGGTAGAACGATGACGCTAATTGAAGGTGGGCAACTTGAGCAGGTCGTCGTTGGGAACTCGTTCTACAGGGTTTCCGGCTTTGCGCCAGGCGCGCAGACCACCCGCGATAACGTAGACCTTGAATCCTAATTCCTGCAGTTGGCGCGCCACCCGGGCGCTCGTGGCTTCGCGCGCTCAAGTACAGTAGAGATAAATCTCTCGATCCTTGGGGAGGTTTTTAACTTCCTCAATCAGGTTGTTGGGTTCGATGCGGATGGACCCCGCAATGCGTTCGGAGTCGGCATCGTAGTAGCCGTGGCTGCGGACATCAGCGATCAGCATGTTGTGAGCGGCGTCGGAGGCCAGTCTTCTGGCCAACTCCTCGGCCTGGACGCGCGGAATGACGTCGAGCAGACGATACTTGCGGTAAAGCCAAATGCGATAGATGACATAGGCGGCCAGCCCAACGGCGAAGACGACCTCTGCGGCAAAGCCGGCAGAGCGCAGTCCGCGAGTGATGGCGCGGAGGGCATCACTGAAGAGATATCCGGCGAGTGAGTACGCGCCCACGTAGAGTGCGGCTCCGATGGTGTCGAATTGCAGAAAATCGCCCAGCCGCATTTTCATACTGCCGGCGAGCGGCGGAGACATGGTGTTAATGCCAGGAATGAACTTAGCAAAGAGCAGCGTTTGCTTGCCACGGCGGTAAAAATATTCCGCCGAGCGGAGAATACAAGTTTCCGGATTCGCCGAAAGGCGGCAGAGAAGGCCGAGCAGGGCCCATCCGCTCACCCGGCCCATGAGATACAGAATGACATCGCCGCTCATCATCGCCAGCAAAGCTACGCCGAACACGAGATAGAAATGCAGACCTCCGTAGGCCGTGACCGCACCTGCGGTCAGCAGGGCGAGCGCGGCGGGCACCGGAAGACCAAGCGCCTCCGCAAGGCATACAATCGCCAGGAAAAGGTAGCCATGGTGCGAAATCGATGACAGCAAATCGTTCATATTTCTTGCGTATCGTGGAAAAGTCTTCCTCAGTATAGCAATCGCGATGCGACTGCTTCGCGGGAGGGGAACCTCGCTAGCATTTTTCGGATTCTTGGACCACTTGACAAGCTTCTTTATTTAAGTTACTTTGCATTGCAAAGTTAAAAGGGTATGAACGATCTAAACAAAGCGCTGGGCGACATCAGCAGTATTCGCAGGCAGGTGGCCCATAGTACGGAGTTTCGTGGTTACGGACCTGCAACTCTTGCCAGCACGGGTGTTCTGGCGGTTGCGGCCGCCGGTGCGCAGGCGCTCTGGCTGCCGGACCCGGCGAGTCGTATTGCAGTGTATTTGGGCATCTGGATTTCGACCGCTGTGTTATCGGCTGCCGTGATTGGGATGCAGATGTACGCTCGCACACGCCGTATTCATTCCGGTATGGCGGACGAGATGATCCGCATGGCAGTAGAGCAATTCCTGCCGTCGGCTGTCGCGGGCGCGCTGATTACGCTTGCGATCGTGCGTTATGTTCCGGGCGTGCTCTGGATGCTTCCCGGACTCTGGCAGATTATTTTCAGCCTGGGCGTGTTTTCGTCGTGCCGTTTTCTGCCGCGTGCGGTGGGCGGCGCGGGCGCATGGTACTTGCTGACCGGTCTGACCTGCATCGCACTCGGAGACGGCCGCGCGCTTTCGCCGTGGGCCATGGGCATTCCGTATGGAGTTGGGCAGTTGCTGGTCGCGGGAATTCTGCTCCTTGCCGCGAAGGAGGACAAAAATGAGGACGAAAGGTAAGGCTCCGGGCGAAGGGCGGTTCGCGTATGAAGGACTGGATCGCGTGATTCACGAGCGCGCGCGCCTCAGCGTGCTGACATCGCTGATCACGAATCCGAGAGGATTGGCCTTCGGCGATCTCAAACAGCTTTGCAATCTAACGGACGGAAATCTAAGCCGTCATCTGCGGGTGCTGGAAAAGGGAAAGATGGTTGAGCTCGCGAAGAAGCATGACCGCAACCGTCCGCAGACGATCTGCCGAATCACGGCGCCGGGCCGTGCGCGCTACATAGAATATCTCTCGACGCTCGAGCAAGTGGTTCGGGATGCGGCGAGGGGAACGGAAGAAAGGCCCGCGGCCAGCCTGGTACACGGCCTGGCGACATCGCGGGCGTAATTTTTTTTGCGAGGTAACTTTGCAGTGCAAAGTAACATTCAAAATGGATTGCATGTCGCCATCATCATGGATGGCAATGGGCGCTGGGCCACACGGCGCGGTTTGCCGCGTGTCGCGGGGCATCGTGCCGGAGTTGCTACCGTGCGGCGGGTGGTCGAGCGTGCGCCGGCTCTCGGCATTCAGCGGCTGACGCTCTACGCATTTTCGTCCGACAACTGGCGACGTCCGGCCGCCGAGGTCGAAAGCATTTTCTGGCTGATGCGGGCTTACCTGCGCCTGGAGACGGAAAGACTCCGGCACCACGGAGCCCGGCTCGAGTTCATCGGCAGGCGCGATCGTTTGCCGAGTCTGCTGGTGCGCGAGATCGAACAAGCAGAAGATGCAACCGCCAAAGGCCGTCGCCTTCATCTGCGCCTGGCCGTGGACTACTCCTCGCGCGATGCCATCACGCGCGCCGCCGCCGGCGTAACGTCTGCGCTTCCCTCATATCTGCCGCCCTCGGCTGATCTGCTGGGACGCGAACTTGCCCGAGCGCTGACCGCCGAGAGCGGGGAAGTGGATTTGCTGATCCGCGCCGGAGGTGAGAAGCGGCTTTCGGACTTTCTGCTGTGGGAGTCGGCCTATGCCGAACTTCTGTTCACCGACCGGATGTGGCCGGACTTTGATGCCAGCGATTTGGATGCCGCGCTCGGAGAATTCAACCGCCGGGAGCGACGCTTTGGCGGAGTTCCAGCAGCCAGCGCGCCTCTTGTGGAGTCAGTCCGATGATCGCTCCAGGTTCACGTCCGCTTAAGGTCAAGTTCATTTTGCCCGCGCTGACGGAGGCGACCAGCCCCTATTGGCGCCCGATCAAATATTCGTTGTTTCCGCCGCTGGGCCTCGCCACGCTCGCCGCGTATTTATCTCCCGATGACCGCGCGGTGATCGTAGACGAGCATGTGGAACCGCTCACCATCGGCGACTCACCAGATCTCGTAGTGATCCAGGTATATATCACTAATGCTTACCGCGCGTATAAGCTTGCCGGGTAAATATCCCTTTACAGTAGGTACGCATCGTGGTACTCTTTCCTTGAGAGTAGGTAATTATGAACTCCAAGCCAAAGATGACCCGCTACACTCTGCAAGACTTCCAACACCAGTTTCCAAACGATGCCTTATGCCTTGAGTGGCTGAAAAACTACCTGTACCCGGACGGCATCTTTTGCGAGACATGCCAAGCGGTGACGAAGCATCACCGCGTAGTCAGTCGCCCGTCGTACTCCTGCGATCATTGCGGCCACCACGTTCATCCAACCGCCGACACGATCTTCCACAAGTCGCCTACTGCGCTCACGAAATGGTTCTATGCGATCTACCTCATGTCGGCCACACGATGCGGGATCTCCGCCAAACAGATCGAGCGCGAAGTTGGGGTGACCTACAAAACCGCGTGGCGCATGTTTAGGCAAATTCGCTCCATGCTGAATGAAAACGGCGCGCCGCAACTTGGCGGTAAGAAAGGCCCCGGTGTTGAGATGGATGAGGCGTTCTTTGGCGGTCGTCGCAAGAACGGCAGTGGCCGTCGCATGGCTGGCGATACCAGAGCAAAGAAAGTTACCGTCGTCGGCATGGTAGAGCGCAAGGGCCGCGTCAAGGCTGTCATTGCTGCCAATGTCAAATCCCCCACTTTGCTCGGCTTGGTCAAGGAACACGTACTGCCTAAGAGCACAGTCTTTACCGATGACTTCCCCTCTTACGATGCGATGGATCGGCATATCAATGAATACAACCACCGGCGCATCAATCACAGTGAGAAGATTTACGTTATGGGCGACGTTCACACGAACACAATCGAAGGTTTCTGGTCGTTAGTTAAGAATGGGATTCGCGGTGTTTATCACTCAGTTGGCCGTCACTATCTACAGACTTACCTCAACGAATACAGCTTCCGGTACAATCGACGATTCGATATGCAGCCAATGTTTGTCAGCTTTCTTGAGCAAATCGAGAAGAAATCTATCCGCAATGGGTCGCTGGACATTAGTGACGCACGGCCTGCACCGGCACTACTGGAACCGGAGCAACAGGAATTTGAATAACCGGAATACTTGTTCTAATTGGATCGCCGTTTGGGAGTGGAATTGTGAATTCCAGATCTCCCGCAGTGAGCACTGGCAAGTTCTGGAAATTGGCTATGAGGCGCACATAAAGTCGGCCTTCAAAATTCACATGCAGGTGTGACATACCTATTCTATTTCCATTTAGGTTAACAACTAGGTCTGTTTCGAACACATTCGGCTCATTTTCATCTCGTCTTACAAACGAGACAATCACTACTTCTGGTATCAACAACGGAAAACGTGGCGCCTGAAAAGCCTCGATGATATTGAATAGACTCAGGCGGTTCGTGAAGCGATCCACTGCTACGCTTTGCGACACGACCGAAAATTGAGCTCTCATAGTATAAGCTCCAACTTTTCACTTCTTACGGTTGCAGCATCGGGACTGCTTGCATCACGAATTTCCGCATATTCAATCGTGTTGATGCTGGTCGGAATTGCCTCTGCTAAGAGACTCCTGCGGATGTCATCCCCCCACTGAATTTGACTCAGATCAAGAGAAGCAAGCTTTCCCTCGAATTGCGCTATGTCACTCCTCAGGAACAATGAGGCCAACAAGACATAAGCCCATAGTAGCTCCGTAATATCGGTCGGATGCTCAATCCTATGCAGAAAATTAATTGTCTCTTCTGTGGTAAGCATCTGAGCGAGGTAAGATGTAGCATCATCTCGTCGCAGACGGTCGATGAGAAAAGACGGGGTGTTGGCGTATAGAACGACTTCCTTAACGGAAGGAGTTTCTACGAATTTTGCTTGAATACTTCCCGGTATTTCCATTTGTTTATCCTATAAAAACGTCTTGTCATACTTCCCCATAGGCAGGCATGTATCGGATGGACGACCTCGTATCCTTTTCCCCACTTACTCCAAATCATCAGAGTTTTTAAGGCAGCACCTTCCCGGTCGCCTACAACGATTCCAGAATGTTCGGGGATGCCACTACTGCCCCAATACACGATGACATTACCGATCTTGGCATCTCGTTCGTCTTTCACTTCTTCAAAGCCGTCGTCATCCAAAATCATCTTTATGATTGCTTGTTCCGATGCTACTTCAGTACGGCGACTCGCAAACGTGAGTCCGTGACAGTTGTAAACAGGACATATATTGTTGACGCGGACGGCCCCGAAGGGTTCCCATTTCTTCGGTTCAGCGTCGAGTTGTGCCCATTCAAAGTGGGAGTAATGCCAGGGCTGAATATTGTCTACGTTATTACCCAACCGTGTCTGGAGCACAATACTTCTTTGAGGCGGTGTGAGTGCGGTGAAAAGCGTAGTCATACGTGAGTGTTGCTGCTCAAAAATAGCTCTACATTCGCAGGTCGATATATTTCTGTCCCCAAGGCCAAAGCATTTCTGGTTCATCTTCACTATTAAACGACGCGAAGTAGATCACTTCGTTTTTCGCGATGCTTTTGTCAGATCGCCAAGAAACTGCTCGCTTGTAGGCACAGGAATTTCTAGTCCCTTCACCGTTGTCTGAGTCGTTGTGACCGGCACCGACGTGAAGATCGGCGGCTCCGCAATGCAGTAATTACTTGGCACATCACTGGATATAGATTGGTTCTTCATTACTTCTAACCAATCGCTCGTGTTAGCCGAATTAAATGTGGTCATGGTGTCCTCCTTGCTGAACGGGTAAAAATGTGTCGCCTCTTACTTCTTTAATCTGAATCGCCTTGAATCCATCAGTCCGCGTGATCGTGGCAACATCTATGGCGCCGCCAACGCCGCGAACTGACACCAACCATTTTTGTAATTCAATAGTTGTGCGAACAAGGAAAATACATAAATCGACGCAATCCTGCAACGGCAGGAATTGCCACGGTATCGGAAGCTGGAAACGCTTCTTTAACTCGGCGTCTAGCTCGGGACCGGTCGGACCTCCAACAGGCTTGAGAATGGACAATACCTGAGCAGGAATATTCGGATCAAAACCCTGCATAAGTCGATCCACTAATTCCCTTTGACCACCCCAAGTCGGACCAAATAGTCCGCCAGGGGACTGCTCAACTGGCTTGGGAGCATTGGGAATTATAAGAGTGAACACGCGGCCATAAGCTTCCTTCTCGTCATATCCTCCGACAAGAAACACCATCTCGTTTCCTGGCGGTGCTGGGTTTGGCATACCCCCTTTTGTCCACTGACCCAAGAAAAATTCCCCAAGCTTTTCTGCAAAGTCCTGAACACTCATTCTGTTCTTTTGATTTTTGGCAGAGTGCTTGGCAAGTTCTTCTTCAAACTCCGGCATGAAACTCGCAGCAGTGCGGGGTGCCTGTTGACCAATAGCACCGGCGCCGAATGTGACCGCGCCTATGAATTTCTGACTGGCCACGCTCAACAATTTTGTCGCATTATCGAAGGTAGAGGGGAGCGCCATCGGGGGCTGATTGGGCGCGAATGCGCGGATAGTGGTCAAAGTGACGCGACTATCGGCCGCCAACACGATTCCCTCCGCACCCTTGAATGCTATCCCTAAAGACACACCAACGCCTCGCTCCGATTTCTTCTACAAAAAGCCTAACCACAGGGAAGGGATCAGTGCCATCAGGTGGGGGTACCATCATCCTACCCGCCGCACTGCGAACCCCATACGTTACCATAGTGTGATTCAACCTGTGTCCGTTTCATTGCGTAAAAGTTCGGTAAAATCTGGCGTCCATACCGCAATTCCTTGCATACCTACCGTCCGGGGATACTTACCAGCTTGCCGACCACTACCGCGGTAAAGGGGCGTTCGTCTGTCTCGGAGGCTTGCATGTGACTTCGCTTCCCGAGGAAGCCTCGGTTCATGCCGACGCCATTTTCCTGGGACCAGGAGAACAGACCTTCCCCAAATTTCTGGAGCATTTTCGCGCGGGAAAGCCGGACCGCGTTTACATTTCGACCACAGGCCGCACACTCGATCGCATTCCGCCGGTGCGCCGCGATCTCATCCGGCGTGACTATTATCTGGTGCCGAATTCCATCGTGGTGACGCGCGGATGTCCGCAGCATTGCGACTTCTGTTACAAGGACGCATTCTTTCAGGGTGGCCGCGGGTTCTACACACAGCGGGTCGACGATGCGCTGGCTGAGATCGATCGCTTGCCGGGGCGCCATCTCTATTTTCTCGACGATCATCTGCTTGGCGACCGGCGTTTTGCGGAGGCCCTGTTTGAGGGCATGAAAGGCATGAGACGGCTATTTCAGGGCGCGGCGACGGTGGATTCCATTTTGCGCGGCGACCTGATCGAGCGGGCGGCTGAAGCCGGGCTGCGAAGCATCTTCGTCGGTTTTGAGACGCTTACACCGGAAAACCTCAAGCGCAGCAATAAGCGGCAAAACCTGGGGCGTGACTACAAGGCCGTTGCCGACCGCCTGCATGCGCTTGGTATCATGATCAATGGCAGCTTTGTCTTTGGCATGGACAATGACGAGGAAGACGTGTTCCCTCGCACGGTCGACTGGGCGATCGACCACGGCATCACAACAGCGACCTTTCATATTCAAACGCCGTACCCAGGTACGCAGCTCCACGCTCGCATGATGCGTGAAGAACGCATGTTGACGAACGATTGGAATCTTTATGACACGCGACATGTCGTGTATCGTCCGGCGCGACTCAAGCCCGAGGCATTGAAGGCGGGATACGATTGGGCGTATCGCGAGTATTATCGCTGGAGTTCCATCGCGCGCGCCTCGCTGCATCACGGCACGCTTAAACACCAGGCGAAACACTTCTTCTATGCTTCAGGCCGGAAAAAATTCGAGCGAGTCTGGCATCTGATGATCCGGGCGCGGCAACTCAATCGCGCCACGCCGCTGCTAGAAGGCGTGCTCTCGCGCGTGACCCGCGCGACGACAGAGCACGGCAAAGAAGAGGGCGCGAGTTCACCGGAAGCACTGACCGAGACTGCCATTTGGCGGTGAAAAGCTAAGAGGTTCACGTAGGGGCAGGTGCCCTCACCTGCCCAGCCGAGCGAAGCTCGGCGCGCCTTTGGGTTTAGTTCCCAGCGAGATCAGCCCAGTCCTATTTCTCTCTAGCCACCACGAACTCGGGCGCCCACAACAGCGCGCGCTTGATTTCCGAGTCGGGAAACGTGCAGATAGCGTTGCGCGCGGATTCGGCGTACCGGGCGGCCTCTTTGGAAGCAAACTCGAGAGAGCCGTAGCGATTCAGAATGGTCAGAATATCGGCGTGCGTGACACCATCGAAGGCACGGTCCTGCAGGATGGTTTCGATCTGGCGACGCTCGGCGGCGGTGCAACGCTGCAGCGCATGAATGACCGCCATGGTGGCTTTGCCTTCGCGCAGGTCGCTGGCCACGGGTTTGCCAAGCACGCTTTCCGACGCTGTGAGGTCGAGCACGTCGTCCACGATCTGGAAAGCTAAGCCGAGGTCGCGTCCGTACTGGCCGAGGCGTTGCTCTTGTTGCTCGGTGGCGCCTCCGAGAATGCCGCCGACTCGCATCGATACCGAGAACAGGCACGCGGTCTTGCGATAGATCAGATCGAGGTGCTCCTGTAGCGAGATCAGCTTGCCGAGCTTTTCCATTTGCAGCAGTTCGCCTTCCACCATCTGCTGCGTCAGTTCGACGAGCACGTCGAGGATGCGGAAATTGCGCTCCTGCACCGCGATGTTGAAGGCCTGCATGTAAAGCCAGTCGCCGGCCAGCACGCACATCGAGTTGCCCCACTGCGTATTGGCGGCAGGACGGCCGCGGCGGATCTGCGCCTCGTCAATAATGTCGTCGTGGACGAGCGTCGCGGTGTGAATGATTTCCACGACGGTCGCCAGCTTGACCGCGCCCTTGCCTTTGTAACCCAGCAGTTTGGCCGACAGCAGCAAGAGCGCTGGGCGGATGCGCTTGCCCCCGCCGGCGCGCAGGTATTCGCCGATCTCGGTAATCGCGGCTACGCTCGAGACCGTGTCGCGTCCGAATTGTTCTTCGATCGCGGCAATGTCGTCGTGCAGAAGATCGAAAATTTCTTTACCGTTGCTGGACGTGGTCGTACTCAAGTTTCCTCAATTGCTCCGGTAATTCGTAAACTGCAAATCGATACCAAAATCCTGCTGTTTGACCATGGCGATGATTTCCTGTAGCGTATCTCGATCCTTGCCGCTGATGCGCACTACGTCGCCCTGGATCGAGGCTTGCGCTTTTTTCTTTGAATTTTTCACCAGCTTCACAATCTCTCGCGCCTTTTCAATCGGGATCCCCTGCTGCAGCGTGATCTTTTGCTTCACCGTGCTGCCGGCGGCTGGTTCTAGCGCTCCGTAGGTTAAGCCCTTGAGCGGCACGCCGCGTTTGACCAGTTTTTGCTGGAAGACGTCGTTGACCGCCTTCATCTTGAATTCATCGGCGGAGTGCAGCAGGATCGCGTCGGTGCCTTCCATCTCGATCCGGGACTTCGAGTCCTTCAGATCGAAGCGCGTGCTCACTTCCTTCATCGCCTGCTGGATCGCGTTGTTCACTTCCGCCAAGTCGATTTTGCTGACGATATCGAAACTGTTATCGGGCATGGGAAATCACTGTCAAAGCCGCTGTTACACCAAACCACGGCCTCGAAAATTTACAGATTGTCACGTCGCAGGGATGTCGGCTCGAACTCCAAGCCTACAGATGTTCACCCCCAAACGTGTACCCTTGAGGGTAACAGAAGAGGCATTATCTGCGAAGACTAGACTGGTAGCCGACAACTGTTGAATGGATTGTCATCCCGAGCGGAGCGAGGGATCGGCAGTTCGCCGCAAAATGTAGATCCCTCCCCTTCGGCTACGCTCAGGGTCGGGGTGACAAAATCTGGGCAGTTAGAGATTAAAAAACAGCGTTGGCGGCTTCCGGGCCGAGTCCAAAGAATTGATAGAAGTTCTGGGTGGTGCGGAAACCGATTTCCTCGGTCGGCAAGCCGCGCAGTTCGCCGATCTGGCGGGCTACCTCTTTCACAAATGCTGGTTCGTTGCGCTTTCCGCGATGCGGAATCGGCGCCAAATAGGGTGAGTCGCTTTCGACCAGCATGCGGTCGAGGGGAACCATTTGCGCCGCGTCGCGAATCGACTGCGCCTTGGGAAAGGTGATGTTGCCCGCGAACGAAATCATGAAGCCCATATCGAGCGCTCGCCGGGCGTGCTCGAAGCTTCCGGTAAAACAGTGCAGAATGCCGCCTAATCCGCTGGGACGCCATTGTTCGGCGATCATGCTTAGGCAGTCCTCCCAAGCGATCTCGCTGTTGTCGGAGGGACGGCAATGAATGATGATGGGGAGCTTCGCCGCGTTCGCTAGTTCCATCTGACGCAGGAAAACTGCTTTCTGCACTTCACGCGGGGAGTGGTCGTAAAAATAGTCGAGGCCAATTTCTCCCCAGGCGATCACCTTGGGATGCCGCGCCCATTCGAGCATTTGGGCATCGGCGGCTTCGTTCGCGAGGCTGGCCTCGTGAGGATGAATCCCGACGCTGGCCCAGATGCGCGGATATTCCTGTCGTCCGTCGTATTGTTCTGCGAGCTTGATTCCGCAGTCAGCCGAGTCGGGTCCGTCGCCGTTGCCGATGGCGAGATAGGCGTCGATCCCGTTCTGCTTCGCCCGCGCCAACACGTCGTCACGATCGAGATCGTAGCGTTTACCTTCGAGATGGGCGTGGGAGTCGATGAACACGGTCGTTAGTTGTTACAGAGATCGCGTGGGGACGGGCGCCCTGGCCCGTCCATGCCGAGCGAAGCTCGGCAGAACTATTTCAGCCTTGTGCCTACGGGCACATCTTCCAGAAAGCTCGCCAGCACCGGCTTACCGCCCTCGGGCGATGCGGCGACGATCATGCCATTCGATTCCAATCCGCGCAGTTTGCGGGGCGCGAGATTGGCGACGATCACGACTTTGCGCCCGATCAGCGTCTCGGGCTCATAGGCCTCGGCAATCCCGGCGACCAGTTGGCGCACTTCGGTTCCCAGATCGACTTCGAGGCGCAGCAGTTTGTCGGCGCCTTTCACGCGCTCGGCAGTCTTCACCTGAGCTACGCGCAATTCTACTTTCGCGAAGTCGTCGATGCTGATCTTGCCATCGGAAATTGCGGCTGCGGGCTTAGTTGGCGCGGTCGACGTAGCCGACACCACAAGCGGCTGCCTCGCTTCGCTCGGCTGGGCCGGCGAGACACCCGTCGCTCCACTGCCCGTGCCCACGCTGGCGCCTTGTTCTTCCATTTTCTGCATCCTCTCAATAGCGGATTTGTCGGCTCGCGGAAACACAGCCTGCACCTCGCCGAGCTTCGTGCCGAGTCGCAACTGGCCCCACTGCAATTCGGTCAGATCGAATTTCTTGATGTCGCCGAGGCCCATTTGCGCCCAGATCTTTGCAGTCGCGTCGGGGATCACTGGGTGCGCGAGGGCGGTCACAATGCGCAGAGCTTCGGCGCTGGTGTAGAGCACGGTTGCCAGGCGCGCCCGGCTCTCTTCGTCTTTTTTCTCGCCCAGGGACCACGGTTCATTTTCGACGATGTATTTATCCACCGCGCCGACCAGTCCCCACGCGGTTTCGAGCGCGCGCGAGAACTGGTACTGGTCAAAGAGCGTGCCGTAGTCGGCGATCGCCTTTCGTGCCGTCTCGGCGAGGGCGGCATCCGCCGGGGTGTGCGCGGTACTTGATGGATATGGCACTTCGCCTTTGAAATAGCGCGTGATCATGGTCAGCGTGCGGCTGGCGAGATTGCCGAGTCCATTCGCCAGATCGGAGTTATAGCGCTGCACCAGCGCATCGAAACTGAACGATCCATCTTGTCCAAAGACGACTTCGCGCAAAAGAAAGTAGCGCAGGGCGTCGGTGCCTAGCACGTCGACAATCGTCTCGGCGCGCACAATATTTCCGCGCGACTTCGACATCTTGCTTTCTTCAAACAGCAGCCAGCCGTGCGCGGTGATGCTCTTGGGGAGCGGCAATCCCGCGGCCATCAGAAACGCCGGCCAGTAGACGCAATGAAAGCGCACGATCTCTTTGCCGATCATGTGCACGTCGGCTGGCCAGTACTTGTCATACTTACTCGTATCGTTAGATCCGTAGCCGAGCGCGGTAATGTAGTTAGCGAGCGCATCAAGCCAAACGTAGACGACGTGCTTGGGGTCGTCCGGCACCGGAATGCCCCACGAGAACGTCGAGCGGCTGATGGATAGATCGCGCAGGCCGCCGCGCACGAATGCCAGCACTTCATTGCGCCGCGTCTCGGGACGGACGAAATCGGGCTGCTCGGTGTAGAGGCGGATCAGTTGCTCCTGGAACGCCGAGAGCTTGAAGTAGTAGTTTTCTTCGTGGACGGTTTCGGTCGGGCGATGACAATCCGGACAGGGGTCGCCCGGTCCGATGCCATCCACATACAGCTCGCAAGAGACGCAGTACTGGCCCGTGTAAATCCCCTTATAGATGAATCCGTTGTCGCGGATCTTGCGCCACAGCGCCTGCGTTCCCTGTTTGTGGCGCGCGGAAGTGGTGCGGATGAAATCGTCTGGCGTTAGACCCATGCGCTTCCAAAGCGAACTGAATTCCGCGGAAATTTCATCGGTAAACAGCTGCGGCGTTTTGCCCGCAGCCTGCGCCGCACGCTCGATCTTCTGACCGTGCTCGTCGGTGCCAGTGAGGAACCAGGTATCGTCTCCCAACATACGGTGACGGCGCGCGATGGTATCGCAGGCGATTGTCGTATAGGCGTGCCCGATATGCGGACGCGCGTTAACGTAGTAGATCGGAGTCGTGATGTAAAACGTTTTGCTCATTCCTGTCCTAGGTAAAGAAGACTCTAAAGAAAACTCTATCCGACTTCGCGCTCAGGCTGCATTCGATGTGAGTTCGTCGGTTGCGATTCCGATGTGCTGCAGGTGGTGCAACATGTGCGCGACGTAATCCTCGAAGACGAACTGAAGTGTCATCGGTTCAGAACCGGCAACGGTCAGCGTATGGGACCATGCGGCGTCGGGCACGGATTCGGCTGCCGCCAGCAATTGCCGGTTCAGCGCCGCCCACACCTCGATCAGCTCTTTCCAATCGCGGCGCTGGTACCCATTCACTGCCACCCAGCGATTTTGGTTGTATCCGGGCATGGCGAGTTTATCTTCCAATTGCGCCCGAACGATCCGCTGATGATTGTTCGCGGCGGAATCGAGCAGATGCCCGAGCTCCTCCTTCGGAGACCAGGTTGACGGTGTCGGCTTGCTCTCGACCGCCTCCCTGGAAAGTCGCTCGAGGCGGCCGGGCACCCGTTGCAAAAGATCGCGTAGCGAACTGAGCGCTGCCATGGATCCTCCTGATTACTTCTGCAATTGCGCCAGCGCGGCCAACACTTCGGCGCTGTGCTCGTTGGGTTTTACATCCATATATTCCTTCACGATCTTGCCTTCGGGATTGATGATGAAAGTGTGCCGGGCCGCGTACTTTACATCCCCCTGGCTGGTGAGCGTGTCATAGGCCATAGACACTTTGTGATCGGTATCGGCCAGTAGCTTGAAGTTCAGCCCTTCCTTGGTGCAGAACTGCTTGTGAGAATCGGCGCTATCCACGCTGACTCCGAGGATGACGGCGTTCTTCTGCTGATACTGGGCGAGGTCGCGCTGAAAGTTATGCGCCTCGATGGTGCAGCCGCTGGTAAAGTCCCTGGGATAGAAGTACAGCACCACCCACTTGCCCCGATAGTCCTTCAGGCTTACGGGCGTGCCCTCCTGCGAATTGAGCGTGAATTCAGGGGCCGTGCTGCCGACCGACGGAGTCGAACCCGCGAAGACGAGAAGCGGTGCCAGCGCGACGAGGGTTGAGCAAAGTGCAATCAAACTTAGAGTTTTCATTCTATCGAGCCTCCCGATTTCAATTAACAGTCCTAGAAGTAAGAAAAAGTTGTTCTGATTTACTGATCGTGATTTGCTCACCCTGCTTCACTGTTTTCGCTCGCCTCGAAGATATTGTTGGATCGCTTCCTGCATCACCGTCCGGAGCGGAACATGTTGCGCCTCGGCTAGCGTTCGGCAGTCTTCATATTCGGGCGCGTAATTGGAAACACTGCCATTCATATTAGCGATCTTGATGCGCACGGGACCCCAAGTCGTAGCGACCGTCTCCCATCGCCGCGAGAGCGTCTGCCGTTGTTCTTCGCGGCGGCGTACGCCGAGCGTCGTGGTCTCGGCAAAAATCACTTTGCTCAGGCGATTCGCGTCTTCCATTTTGGCCAGCACGGTAAGCAACGCGCCAGCGCGGCCCTTTTTCATCTGCACCGGAACGCTGAACACATCGAGCGCTCCTTCGGCAAGCAAGCGCTCCATGGCGTAAGCCAGCACCTGCGGGCTCAGGTCATCGAGATTCGCTTCGAGCACCATAATCTTCTCATTCACGATTTTCTCATTCATCATTTTCTCACCCGCGGCGTTCTCATTCGATGTTAGCGCTGCCATGAGCGACGCACCCGCGGCTTCCGCCAACAGAGATTCTCCAATCGTCAACCGCAGCAGGTTCGGATGCTTGGCGAATTCTCGCGTACCCGCGCCGTATCCCGCTTTCTCGATCTTCATGGCCGGAAACGCGGCAAAGCGGCTGCTCAGCGCTTTCACGATCGCCGCGCCTGTGGGCGTTACCAATTCAACCTGTGGTCCTGAGGAGTATACAGGCGCATCCTTCAGCAAGCGCAGCGTCGCCGGCGCCGGCACGGGCAGCGTTCCGTGCGCACATTCAACGGTTCCCCCGCCCACGTTCAGCGGCGAGCACACCCATTCTTCGACGCCCAGAGATTCCGCTCCCACGGCGGCGCAGACTATATCCACCAGGGCATCGGCGGCTCCGACTTCGTGAAAGTGGACATGTTCGACGCTCGTGTTGTGAATCTTGGCCTCGGCTTCGCCCAGAGACTCGAAGATGAGGATTGCAGTTGCCTTCGCGGTGCTGCTGATCGCCGCGTAGTCGATAATCTTGCGAATTTCGGTCAGGCCGCGACGGTGACCGTGTTCGTGATCATGATCATGAGGTGTGTCCGCATGATTTTGCTGCTGTTTCCAGAAAACTTCGCGCGGCAGATCTTTTTCGCCGTTGGCATATACATCCACTTTGGTCGCTGAAATTCCTCCCCGCTGCACCCGAGAAATTTCCAGCCGCGCACCGATGTCGAGCGCCGCGACGGTTTCTTCCAAAAGCTGCGCCGACACTCCCGCATCGATCAGCGCGCCCAGAAACATGTCGCCGCTGATTCCTGAAAAACAATCGAGGTACGCGATGCGCATATGAGAACCGCTCTTGGCTATTAGCTCTTCGCTAATGGCCAAGAGCCAAGAGCTAATAGCAAAGAGCGCCGCCGTCCGAGTCGAATTTTCATCATAGGGAACGCCCACACCTCCGTCAAACCCGCCGCTCCTCGCGAGTTTGTTAGAATCACTGTTTCTTCAATAAGTTAGAGGGCATCCTTGTATCGATATCTGGAACGCCGACTGGTCGAACATCTGCGCGAGTTTCTGCGCCGCACCTATGGCCTGGAAATCGCCAACATCGTCGTCGAACAGCCGCCGAAAATCGAGTTTGGCGAGTACGCGCTGCCCATTGCTTTCGAACTTGCGCGCAACTTGCGCAAGGCTCCGCGCAAGATTGCCGAAGAGATTGTCGCCGGGATGGGCGCGATCCCCGGCATTGAAAGGTTCGAAGTGGCTGGCGGCGGGTATATCAATGTGCGCGTTCGCCGCGCCGAACTGGCGACCGCGGTTCTCAACGATCAGTCTCCCGTCGCGGAGATTCCACCCGGCAAAGTGCTGGTCGAGCATTCGAGCATCAATCCCAACAAGGCGGCGCATATCGGACACCTGCGCAACGCCATCCTCGGCGACACATTCGTTAGCCTGCTGCGTTTTGCGGGCAGGGAAGTGGACGTGCAGAACTACATTGACAACACCGGCGTTCAGGTGGCCGATGTGGTGGTGGGGTTCCTGCATATCGAGCAGAAGTCTCGCGCTCAGATTGAAGCGCTCGCCGCCGCGCCCCGGTTCGATTACGTGTGCTGGGATCTCTATGCCCGCGTCTCCGAATGGTATGCGGATGACAAGGCGAACCTGCAGGCGCGGGCCTCAGTGCTGCGCTCGATTGAAGAAGGGAATAATGAAACGGCGGCGATTGCCGACTTGATTTCGATTGCCGTCCTGCGCCGGCATCTCGAAACCATGGACCGGCTCGATATTGAGTACGACTTCCTGCCTCGTGAGAGCGAGATTCTGCATCTTCATTTCTGGGACGCGGCGTTTACTAAGCTCAAGGAATCTGGTGTGCTTACTTACGAGAACGACGGCAAGAACTCGGGCTGCTGGGTGATGCGGCGAGCGGGAACTTCGAATCCTGAAACCGGGGAGAGCGCTGAGAACGCAGAGATCAAAGAGGAAGACCAGAAAGTCATCGTCCGCTCTAACGGCACGGTTGGGTACGTCGGCAAAGATATCGCCTACCACATGTGGAAGTTCGGCCTGCTCGGCCGCGATTTCGGATACCGCAAGTTCTATCGCTATCCCAATCAGCACGACTGCTGGATCTCAACCACCGAGGGCGATCCGGATCATCCCCACTTTGGCGACGTGGCTGAAATTTATAACGTCATCGATGCGCGCCAATCCGAAGCCCAGAACACGGTGATCGAAGCTTTGCGCGGACTTGGCCACGGCGAAGCTGCCGATCGCTACACGCATTTCTCCTATGAGATGGTTGCACTCACCCCGCGCTGCGCCGCCGAACTTGGCTATCAACTGAGCGAAGAAGATAAGGCGCGGTCGTGGATCGAGGTCTCCGGTCGCAAAGGCTTTGGCGTGAAAGCAGACGATCTATTGGATGCGCTCATCACCTCGGCGCGTCAGGAGGTTGATGCGCGTCATCCTGAACTAAACGAAGCCGAGCGCGCCGGCATTGCTACGCAGATCGCTATCGGGGCGCTGCGCTACTTCATGCTGAAGTTCACCAAGCCCTCGGTGATCGCCTTCGATTTCAAAGATGCGCTGAGTTTTGAGGGCGACACGGGCCCCTACGCGCAGTATGCCGTCGTGCGTGCTTCCAACATTTTTCGCAAAGGCGGGTTGGATCCGGACAGTTTCTGTAGAGACGCGGCAAGCCGCATCTCTACAGAGGAATTTGATAAGTACCTCGCTGGCGAATCCGGCAACGACATCTGGGAGCTATGGCTGGCGGCCGCAAAAACGTCTTATATCGTCAGCCAGTGCATCGCGACCACAGAGCCGGCCTATCTCGCCAAGCACGGCTTCCAACTGGCGCAGCTTTTTAATACTTTCTATCATCGCTATCCCATCCTGAGCGAAGCCGATGAAGGCCGGAAGAAGTTTCTGCTCGCAACCGCGGCCGTTGCTCGCCGCGAACTGATTCGCGTGCTTGCGGCCATGGGGATCACAGTTCCGCCGGTAATGTAGGAGCAGGTCTCAGGTGTCAGGTCTCAGGTCTCAGGAAGACCCTTATGCGGAAATGACTTTGATTTGTTTTTCCTGACGCCTGAGACCTGAGACCTGACACCTTGATCGCCAACCGTATAAAATTTCTATGGTTTATAGCGCGATTGCGTGGCTCGGACCTGTGCACGTTTGCACGCCTGGCTGCTAATATATTGATATATAAAGACTTGCTGCTTTTATCTGGGAACTCGGAATGGCATCCCCCGTGCATTAGCAGAGAGCAGGTCCGATCCGCGAATTTTCCGGAATCGGAGTTCAGACTTCACTTGAAAGCAATATTATGGCCAAGGAGCCGTTGATTCTATGAATCGCACCTCGCTGAAATTGACCCTGATGCTGGCGGCGACACTGGTCGCATCGATCGGATGTTCCACCAAGAATTATGTGCGTCAGCAAACCACGCCGCTGATCAACAAGACGAATGAACTCGACGATATGACCGCGCAGAATTCGAAAGACATCAAAGATGTCGATCGTCGCGCGCAGGCCGGAATTCAGGACGTGCAGACGCGTGCCGCCGCAGCCGACCAGAAGGCTTTGGCTGCCGGAAGCGATGCCGATAAGGCGCAGATGTCGGCCAACACGGCGTCCCAACGTGTGGACACTCTGACCCACGCCGTCATTAATCTCGATAACTATCGCCCAGTAGTCGAGACCGCAGTGCATTTCGGATTCAACAAAGATAATCTGACCAGGGAAGCCCGCGAAGCGATCGACCAGCTAGCCGCCAGCGTAGCCACGACCAAGGGCTACATTATTACCGTAGAGGGCGCGACTGACTCCGTGGGCAGCGCCGAGTACAATTACGACCTGAGCCAGCGCCGTGCCGACGCCGTGATTCAGTATCTGGCCGCGGAGAAGGGCGTTCCCGCCTACAAGATTTACCTGATTGGCCTGGGCAAGGATAAGCCGGTAGACTCGAACAAAACCGCCGATGGCCGCGCCAAGAACCGCCGCGTGGATATCCGCCTGATGACTAATACTGGGACGCAGGCGCCCAGTAATACGCAGGAGACTCCGACGGCGAGCGCAAATCCGCCGTCGATGTAAGAAATCGTTGTAAGAATAGGTTTTCCCTCCTCCCCGGAGGATTTGCCAAAACAGGCCGTCCCAGCAAATGTGGGCGGCCTGATTTTTGTTGGGCGGATTTTAACTGGCACTCCAGCCGCGCCACAGCTCCCTGCCCCTCCAACGGCCGTGATATAAAAACTCCATGTCGCAAGAGCGCAGAGAACGCCAGAAGGAAAGACTGGGAGTCAAGACTTCGAACCGGAATTGGGGGCGCATTGCAGTCTATGCCGCCGTGCTCGTGGCTGCGTTCGGACTAGCTTACTATCTGGGCAACCGCAGCCAGCACAAGCATGACGGGTTCGCGCGCTGCCTCAAGGATCGTGGCGTGAAGATGTACGGAGCCTATTGGTGTCCGCATTGCCAGGAGCAAAAAGAGGAGTTCGGCGCGTCGTTCGAATACGCTCCCTACACCGAGTGCGGCATCAAAGGCGACTTGCACGGAGTGGCGCAGGTTTGCAAAGACGATGGCATCAAACATTATCCCACCTGGCAGTTTCCGCCCACCGGCGAGCGAGTGGAGCGGATTTTCAGTCTGCAGGAACTGAGCGACCGGACAGGGTGCGCGCTGCCATGACTCCTCCAGCCCCGTCCGATTTGACGAATCGCGATGTGACGAATCGTTTGATAAGCATAATCGCGATTCTAGCGGTCTGCGGAATCGTAGTCTCCTCAGAGTCGCTGCAGCATCATTACGCGACTTCCAAGACGGCGTTCTGCGATATCGGGGAAATGCTGAATTGCGACATTGTGAACCGCAGCGCATATTCCTCGATCCTGGGAATCCCGGTGGCGCTGATTGGCATGATCGGATACGCCGCGCTGGCAGGCCTGGCTACGGTGTATCGGGAGCGCCGCGAGACTCCGGCCATGCTGTTCGGAGCAGCCGGGGCGGGCCTGGCATTTGCTTTGTACCTGACCTACATTGAAGCACGTGTGCTTGGAGTCTATTGCATTTTATGTTTAAGTTCGTTGGCGCTGATTGCGACGACGACCGTGCTGGCAGCAGTCATCTGGTGGAGACGACGTTCCCAGTAGCCGGTATTCAGTGGTAATGCGTGCCACAATGCTTTTCCTCAGAGCTGAGAGCTGACAGCTGAGAGCTGAGAGCTAGATTCATGCCGCGGCCCACAACTCGAAAACAGAGACTGAAGACGAGTCCTTCCGGCGCCGCTGCCCAGGCGATTCCCGGCGGCACGCTTTGGCTGCATGAGCTCAGCAGCCGTATCTTTGGAAACACTCGACTGGTGCGGGTTTGGCTGCCTCCCGAGTACGACGGCTGGGGCGAGACGCGCTATCCAGTCCTTTATTTGAACGACGGACAAAATCTGTTCGATCCGGCAACGGCCTTTGCCGGAGTGCACTGGCAGGTCGGCGAGACGGCGACGCGATTGATCGCCGCGCAGAAAATTTCACCACTCATTATTGTCGGCATCGACAACACCAAGAACCGGGCTTGCGAGTACATTCCGTATCGGTCAAAAGATCCCAGAGTCTTGAAGCCGCAGGGAAAGCGCTATCCGGATTTTCTGCAGCGCGAGGTCATGCCGCTGATCGACGAGCGATATTCGGTATTGAAGGGTCCGGAAAATACAGGACTGGGCGGTTCTTCTCTCGGAGGCCTGATCACGTTGTACACGCAGTTGGCAGCTCCGGCAGCGTTTGGGCGATTGCTGATTGAGAGTCCGTCTCTGTTCGTGGCGAAGCGAAAAATTCTGGAAGGGAGCCATCGAACCCGTAGTTGGCCGCCGCGCATGTATCTCGGCGTGGGGACGCGGGAAACGGGGCAGGCGGAGAAAGACGAACGGGTCGTGGGTGACGTCCGCGAACTGGAGGCAATCCTGCGCGAGGCTGGTTTAGACGAAACGCGTCTGAAGGTTCGCATAAGCGAAGGCGCCACGCACAGCGAATCGGCCTGGGCGGCGCGCTTTCCGGAGGCGCTCGAATTTCTCTATTCGGACCGCAGCGGTCCAAGGTTTGCTGAAAGCTGAGAGCTGATAGCCGACAGCTGTTACTTGGTAATCACGCCGCAGGCGATGCGGTCGCCGGCGTTGCCGGCGGGGTCAGTCTTCTGGTCGTCGGCCTTGGCATGCACGACAAGTGCCGTGCCTCCGTTGCTGAACAGCGAATGGCTGTCGCTGCCGAGGTTGACGTCTTTATCCTCGCGCTTGAAATGCGCTTTGCCGTCGGCGGCTACGGTAAAGTTAGGACCGTCGCCGGCATGGTGGCCTTCCGGATTCTCCAAGCCGTGCTTTTTGTTGTCGGGATTGAAGTGACCACCCGCGGATTTGAAGTCGGGAGCATCGCACTTCGCATTCTGATGAAAGTGGATGGCATGTTCGCCGGGCGGCAGATTCTCCAGCTTGACGTCCATTTTTATTCCCGAGGCCGATTCCGTCAGAATCGCGGTGCCCACAGCCTTGCCTTGAGCATCCTTGAGTTGAACCACAGTCTTGGCCGAACTGGCCGATGCAAGCGCAATCACGAGCAGTGCGAGGGGGAACAAGCAAGTGGTTTTCATGCAGGGGATTATACCGAAAATAAGCTGCGAGCTTCCAGTTGCGATCAATCAAGCCCCGAGGTGCTTGCTCGAAGCTCGCGGCTAGTAGCTCGAAGCGCACCCGCTCTGGCGCAGAACGCGGCGCAATGGGACAATAGATAAATGCGAAAATCTCTCACTACAGCGCTATTATTGGCCGCGGCAACCATGCTGGCCGGAGACGGCTATGCCCAGCAGACTCCACCAGCGAACACTCCGTCGGCAACAACCTCAGCGGCTCCTGCAGCCACAACTCCGAAAGCTCCGGCGAAAAAGACAGGAACGGCGGCGAAAACCGCGGCGCCCGCTCCGCTCACTACTCGAAAAGAGAAGTTCAGCTACGCCCTTGGAATGAATCTCGGAACTAACCTTGGCAACACGCTGAAAAAACAGTCGGTGGCAGTGGACTGGAGCCTCGTAATACAGGGATTGAAGGACTCCACCTCCTCCGGCGGTAAGACGCGTCTGACGCAAGAAGAAGCGAAGACCGTGCTGAACGAAGTGCAGACCGAAGTCCAAAAAGAGCTACAGGAGAAAGCGCAAGCAACTGCCGCGAAGAACAAGAGCGATGGCGAAGCTTTTCTTGCTGCCAACAAAGATAAAGAAGGTGTCGTCACTTTGCCCGACGGCCTGCAGTACAAGATTCTGAAAGCGGGCGACGGACCGAAGCCGACCGCGACTGATTCCGTGGTCTGCAACTATCGCGGTATGTTCGTCAACGGCACGGAATTCGACAGCTCGGCAAAACGCGGTCCGGCGACGTTCGAGGTCGGTCGAGTCATCAAAGGCTGGACCGAAGCGTTGCAACTCATGCCCGTGGGATCGAAGTGGCAGGTCTTCATCCCTTCCAGCCTTGCCTATGGCGAGCGCGGAGAGCCCCGTGGCGGAATCGAGCCCAATCAGACGCTCATCTTTGACGTCGAACTGATCTCGATCGTGGACAAGAATGCGGATAAGAACAAGGACCAAAAGAAGGACGACAAGAGCGAAGAAAAGAAGTAGGGAAGCTCTTGCCCATGTAAAAAATCAATTGTCATCCCGAGCCGCTTTTGCGAGGGATCTGCAGTTTTCGCAGCCGCCGACCAACATGCAGATCCCTCGCTTGCTCGAGATGACAATTCCTGAAGAGATAGAAAACCTACAACGCTTACTCTTAAGCCCCCAGGTACATCACGTGGACGTAGACCCCCAGCCTCACGTTATAGGCGAGGTACCAACCGATGTGATCGGGATCCTCATAGATCACGATTTCGTCCGAATCCCATAACCAGCCGTCACAGAACCCAATGTCATAAGGAGCCACGGAGAAATAAAACCCGCCGAACCAGAACCGGCTCGGGCCGCCGCCAGCAAGGCGCCAAATATGGCTGCGTCCGAATCCGCCGGTGAAGCGGCCATGCTCCCATGGATGATCCAGATGGTAATGCGGGTCGTTGGGTCCGGTGTCATGCCCCACCCATTGTTTGCCCCGATCCACATGCGGAGCGTTGGGATGGCCCGCCTTTTCGCTGAAGTTGCGGTGTTCCTCGGCCGGATGCGGAGTGGTCACTTTCGCCGGACCGTTCTTGGGAATGTTTTCATGGCCGCCACCAACCTCGGGCCGACCGCCGTGTTGTGCCAGGGCTGAGAGAGAAAACACAAAACATAACGCGAGCAATCCAATCAGTTTTTTCATTGGTTTTGTCACCTTCCTCCAATAGCGATTAACACGACTCCAGTTTTGTTGTTGCGGTGATTTTTCAAGATTCCGGCAGCCAATCAAACCGCCAGAATTGTTACCGGGCATTAGCGATGCGGAAATTATTGCACGAACACACACTCCGCGTTTCTATTCGTAGCGCAGCGCTTCGATGGGGTCGAGACGGGAGGCGCGAATGGCCGGGACCATGCCGCTGATGAGCCCGACCGCAGTGAGAATCAGGACGGCAACGAGCAAGGTGAGGGGATTAATCATGAGCCGGATATCGCCCGCCTCGGCATGTTTGGCCATGGCGCTGTACAGCGTGAGTCTGCCGACGGTAAGGGCGACGCCGTAAGCCAGGATGATGCCGAACAGTCCGCCAATGAAGGTGATGGTGAGCGCCTCAGCCAGAAACTGAAGGAAAATATGGCGGCGCCGGGCCCCCAGCGCTTTCTCGACACCGATCTCGCGGGTACGCTGCGTAACCGAGACCAGCATGATGTTCATCAATCCCACTCCGCCGATGCCCAGGGTGAGCGTGCCGATGAAGCCGAGCAGAATCTTGAGGCCGAGCGTAATCACCTCGAACTGGTGAACCTGTTCCATAAGATTGAAAACAAACAGCGCGCGGCGATCAGCGGGATTGAATTTATGCTGCGCGGCCAGGACGTAACGCACGGATTGCTCGATCCGTTGGTAGTCGTTGGTTTCGTAATTGAACCAGATGGAGTCGAGGTAGTGCGTATCCTTGAGGTCGCTCATGGTGGTGAAGGGGACGTAAACCATGCGATTGATGTTGTCGTCGCCCGCCTGCATCTTGGGCGCGAGCACGCCCACCACTTCAAAGCTGATGCCGTCGATGCGGATATGCTCGCCGAGGGCGTTGCGCCCGGAGAAAAGTTTTTCCCTGGTATCGGAACCGATGACCGCAACGCGCGCACGCTGCATCTGATCCTCGGGATTATAAAAGCGGCCCTGGTCGAGACCCAGGGCGCGGATGGTAAAAGTGTTGGGGTATTCACCTTCGACTTGCATAGTGTAAGAGCGAGTGTCGTACTGCATGGTCGCCTGCTTGCCGCAACTGGGAGTGATGTGGGTGATCTGCGGGATGTTGGCGGAGAGCAGATCGACGTCGTCAAGCGTGAGGCGAAGCAGCGCGCCGGCCTTCTCGCCCCCGGACTGCATGGAGGAGCGGCCGGGGACCACGATAAAGAGCTTGGTTCCGAAGTTGGCGAAGATATTGGCGCAGGCGCGGCCGAAGCCATCGCCGTAGGCGAGAAGCATGACCACAGTGGCGATTCCCCAGGCCATGCCGAGCATGGTAAGCGCGGTGCGCCGCCGGTTGTGGCGCATGGCTTCGTAGGACTCCTGGAGCAGATCGCGGATCATATGTTTGATTTGGCAATTTTGTAATTTGGTAATTTTGTAATTTGAAAACCTGAAGACGCGCGATTTCAGATTACAAAGTTACTCGATTACCAAATTACAAAATCCATTTCATTCCTGCCGCAACGCTTCAACCGGCTCCAGCCGAGCGGCCTTGCGCGCGGGATAGAGTCCGGCAATGACGCCGGCGAGAGTAAGGCTGGCGATGGCGAGGATGGCAGTTTTGGGAACGAGTCGCGGCGGATCGAAGCCGCCCGGACCGTTGTAATTGCCGAGCAGCGCCATAAAGCCGCCCGCCATCCCCATGCCGATGAGTCCGCTGATCAGCGTAAGTAGTATGCCTTCGGCGAAAAATTGCAGCATAATGCTGCGGTTGGTGGCGCCGAGCGCTTTGCGCAATCCGATTTCGCGGGTGCGCTCGGACACAGCGACAAGCATGATGTTGATGACACCGATGGCGCCGAGCGCGAGCGTGACCAGACCGACGGTGCCGAGAAATTCGTTCATGGCGTCGAAAATCGTGCCCATCATTTGCGCTTGCTTAACCGTGTCCCAGCCTTCGAAGGCGTCTTCATCGTGATAGTCGAAGTGGTGATTGCGGGCGATGACGCGGCGCGCTTCATCCTGTGCAATTAAATGTTCGTCAGCCACGCGGGGTTGATAGTTGAGAAACGAAATTGCGTCGAAGGCCTCTTCGCCCTTGAGCGGGAAATCGCTGCGCATGACCTGGAAGGGAATGTAGCAGCGGGTATTGGTCGAATTGTCGTCGCCGCGTCCGACGCGCTTCAAAGTGCCAACCACCTCGAAGCGATAGCCATTGAGCAGAATAAACGAGCCAATGGCGGGACGTCCGGGGAAAAGGTTGCGCCTCATCTCGTCGCCGAGGACGACGACATCGCGTTTCTGTACTTCGTCGAGGTTGTTGAGCCAGCGTCCCTGCAGCAGTGGCAGAAACCGGATTCCGTTGTACTGCGGTTCGGCCCCGGTAAGTTGGCCGCTGGCGCTGGCGAACTCGCTGACCGCGTGCATGTCGTCGGTGGTGAGAACGGGAGTAATTGCCTTGATGTGCGGAGATTCCTTGCGGATGTCAAGGTAATCCTGATATGTAAGCCGGTACTGGCGCGCGGAGTTCATGCTGCCCGCCACCGCCGGAGCGCGTCCAGGGAAGAGCATCATGATATTTTCGCCGTACTCCGAAAGATTGCGCCGGTTGCCGCTTCGGAAACCCTCACCCAAGCCAACCAGCAGAAGCAGGGAACCGACTCCCCAGGCGATCCCGAACATGGTCAGAAATGAGCGCAGTTTGTGCGCCCACAGCGTGCCGAAAATCTGCCCGACCACGTCGAACTGCATGCGCATGGAGTAATAACTCGCGAACCGGAGACTGGCTCTTGACTTGCACAGCCGCCATAATCCTTGCTATCAGCATAGCAAGAGGTCGGCGTGGGGTATACCGCAAGTTCCGGAGCTGGCTTCGAGATGCACCAATTCTGGTGCAACCCACCGCCTTTGCACTCATGACTGGTTGCCGGAATAGTGGAGCACGGGCCGTCCTTTCAACGCCGCTTGAATCCGCTGACGTTGATCCGGGCTGAGCGCCGTGAACTGAAACCCGTATTCCGTCCCCAGCGCTCGAACAACTTTCGCCGGGATCACCAGTTTGTCGGAATCCGACAGCGGAATTTCAAGCGTAACCATCTCGCCCAGGTTCAGAGCTTCAGCAACGAAACCGCCGACACCACTTTCGCTAAGATTGCGCGCCCACCCCGGCAGGTTGAGTTTCCTGGCGTCCCGCTCGAAACGAATTCGAATCCTCGCCTCGAAAACGTATCGCGGGCAGATCCGATCGGGCGAGTCGGGTGCGCCGCCAGAATTAAAACTTGCCATGAGCTGTTATCAGTCCTCGTAAGGTATGGCGATGCGTCTTTTGCAGAATGTTGCCTTCAGATATGAGCCAAGAAGAATACCAGAGAAAGAGTTTTTTTTCGGCGGTCGGACTCGTGGGATACATCTTCACCCAGAAACCGATTGACAACCGCAACTCCACTGCTCTAGCATTTTAGTGATTATGACTCCGCTGACCCGCCATCACCACCATCATCACCATGCGAAGAGCGTGTCGGCGGGGGACAACGGATAACCGAGCACTCATAGGAATCCAAGCCCGCTGGCGCACAACTCGCCCAGCGGGTTTTTTGCTTTTCTGAGCTTTCAAAGATTCGAATACATAATTCGATACGAAGATAGATAGGAAAAAAAAGATCAGGAGGGTCGAATGGAAATAGACTTCGACAAGATGCAAGGCCTGGTACCGGCCGTCATTCAGGACGCCGCCAATGGCGAGTTGCTGATGCTCGGCTTCATGAACCAGGAGGCGCTGGAGATGACCCTAAGCACCGGCTTCGTCACTTTCTACAGCCGCACGCGGCAGAAGCTCTGGACCAAAGGAGAGACCTCCGGCAACCGCTTGCAAGTGGCTGGTGCCGCGACCGACTGCGACCGCGATACACTGCTATTCCGCGTCAACGTTCTGGGTGACGGTAAGGTCTGTCACAATGGAACGCGCTCCTGTTTCACCGAGCCACTGCAACTGAAAGCGGCGGCGTTCGCAAACGATCGCTTGCAACAGAACACATCGCAATCCGAATCGCAATCAGAGAAGGCGGCCCGATGAAATTGCGCATGGGCATCCCCAAAGGCAGTTTGCAGGAAGCGACGTTGAGCCTGTTCACCCGCGCCGGCCTGCATGTGTACACCAACGCCCGCTCTTATTTCGCCGCGACTGACGATCCCGAAATCGACTGCATGCTGATTCGCGCCCAGGAGATGGCGCGTTACGTCGAGCACGGTGCCCTCGACGCTGGCTTGACCGGCCTCGATTGGGTGCTCGAGAGCGGCCTCGATGTGGTCAAGGTCTGCGACCTGATCTATGCCAAGCAAAGCATGGGCAAGGTCAAATGGGTGCTGGCCGTTCCCGAGGAGTCAGGCTTCCAGAAGCTGGAAGACCTTCAAGGCCGAATCATTGCCACCGAACTGGTAAGTTTCACGCGTAATTATTTCGCGAGTCGAAAGATTGACGTGCGCGTCGAGTTCTCCTGGGGTGCGACCGAAGTCAAGCCACCGTTACTTGCCGACGCGATAGTCGAGGTGACGGAGACGGGAAGCTCGCTGCGCGCCAATCATCTGCGAATCCTAGAAACCGTTCTGGAGTCGAACACGCAACTGGTAGCGAACCAGGCTGCTTGGGCTGATCCAGCGCGCCGGCAAAAAATTGAAAACCTGGCCGTTATGCTGAGTGGAGCGATCGCCGCGCTGGGACGCGTCGGTCTGATGCTCAACGTGCGAAAACCGGATTTGTCCGCTGTTCTCCGTCTTCTCCCCGCGCTGCAAAATCCGACCGTTGCCCCCTTGGCCGATGGCGAGTGGGTCGCAGTCAACACGGTGATTGAAGAGCAGGCTGCCTGGTCGCTGATTCCAAAACTGAAGCAAGCCAACGCCCAGGGCATCGTCGAATATCCGCTGAACAAGGTGGTCCTGTGATGCGGACTAAAGCCATGCGCCGAAAAAGCAATGTCAATGTTCTGCGCAAGAAAACAATTATCAAGCGCAGTAGGACTGAGCGCAGTAAGAGTGAAAATGTCGTGATGCGGATTCTCGAAGGCCCCGAGCAGGCTAGCCTCGTAACCGCGCTAGCACGACGCGGCGCGACCGATCTGGCCGGCGTCGAGCCAGCGGTCCGCCGAATTGTAGAGGATGTCCGCCGTAACGGTGATCGCGCCCTGCGGCGCTACGCCACACGTTGGGACGGAATGCGCAAGAACGATTCGCTCCGCGTGCCCGAAGACGAACTCCATCGCGCCTGGGAGCAAACCGCCCCCGAATTGCAGCAAGCGATTGAACACGCCGCGGGGAATATCCGCCGCTATGCGGAGTGGCAAGCGCCCCAGGATAGAACGAGGAATGGGGGTGGAGTCATTAATAACGAGTGGCTCCCCAATAACGAGTGGCTCCACGAAATCGAACCGGGCGTAAGCGTCGGCCAGTTAGTCCGCCCGCTGGAGTCGGTAGGATGCTATGTCCCCG
This sequence comes from uncultured Acidobacteriaceae bacterium, assembly GCA_963785265.1. Taxonomy (GTDB): domain Bacteria; phylum Acidobacteriota; class Terriglobia; order Terriglobales; family Acidobacteriaceae; genus Acidiflorens. The sequence goes on from CAWAUN010000008.1 coordinate 452,273, forward strand.
GCGGCCGCTATCCTTTGCCCTCGACGGTCCTCATGACGGTGATTCCCGCGCAGGTTGCCGGGGTGCGGCAGATTCGCGTAGTGTCTCCGCGCCCAGCCGAGGCAACGTTGGCGGCAGCTGCATTCCTCGGCGTGCGCGAGTTCTACCGCGTCGGCGGAGCGCAGGCAATCGCTGCCCTGGCTTACGGAACGGAAGAAATTCCCCGAGTGGATAAAATCGTTGGTCCAGGCAATCTCTACGTGACCGCAGCCAAGAAGTTGGTGGCGTTCGATTGCGCCATTGAATTCCTGGCTGGTCCCACCGAAGCGGTTGTCATCAGCGCAGACGGCGATCCGGCGTGCATCGCCTCCGATTTGGTAGCGCAAGCGGAGCACGACCCCGACGCGCTCTGCATCTTTATCACAACCTCGCAAGCGTTGGCGAAGAAAGTTCAAAGCGAAGTCCAGATGCGCACGCGTGATAACCCAACTGCAGCCCAGTCGCTTTCCCGTCGCGGCGCGATTCTGTTGACCGCGACGCTCGAGCAAGCCATAGAGATGGCGAATCGCATCGCGCCTGAGCATCTCACAATCCCAGCGACGCTGGCCCCGGCGGTGCAACATGCGGGAGCCGTTTTCCTCGATGAGTTCACCCCACAAGCCGCGGGCGACTACGTCTCCGGACCGAACCACGTGCTGCCCACGGCTGCAATGGCGCGTGTGCGCGGCGGTCTCAGCGTGCTGGATTTCGTGCGCGTCATTGGGTGCCAGCAAGTGACGCGCGCAGGAATTCGTCGCATCGGTCCGCCCGGCATTACCCTGGCCACGGCTGAGGGCCTGAAAGGACACGCAGAAGCGTTCCGAGTGAGGTGCTCCAATGCTTGAAGCGCGCGACGCGGTAAAGAAATTGCACGCCTATCGCCCTCCGCTGGCCGGCCGAACTGGACTCCGCCTCGATTTCAATGAGAGCACGATAGGGTGTTCGCCGCGCGTGTTGGCAAAGCTGCGGTCGCTCGATGCCGACAGCCTGGCGCGTTATCCCGAGCGCGAGCCCGTCGAAAAGATAGTTGCCGGTTTTCTCGGACTCGATCCCGCGCAAGTCCTGCTCACAAATGGTGTCGACGAAGCGATTCATCTGCTCTGCTCCACCTATCTCGATCCCGGCGACGAAGCGCTGATCGTCGTACCCACCTTTGCCATGTACGCGATCTTCGCTTTGGCCGAAGGCGCGCGGGTCATCGCAGTGCCAGCCGGAGACAATTTTGCCTTCCCCACTGAGCAGGTGCTAGCGCAAATCGGCCCCCGCACGCGGCTGATCGCCGTGGCCAACCCGAACAATCCGACCGGAGCCGTGGTCGCGAGCAATGTTCTGCTGCAGATTGCCGAGGCTGCGCCGCAAGCGGCTGTCCTCGTCGACGAAGCATATTTCGAATTCTACGGAGAAACGCTAATCGACCGCACCCGGCAAATACCAAACCTTTTCGTGGCGCGCACATTCTCCAAGGCCTACGGCCTCGCCGGTTTACGAATCGGAGTTCTTGCGGGCGACGCCCGGCAAATAGCGATGGTCCGCCACGTGGCCTCGCCCTACAGCGTCAACGTGGCCGCGCTTGCCGTTCTGCCCGATGCGATTCACGATCAGGATTACGTGAACCGCTATGTTGCCGAAGTGCGGCTCAATCGCGAGAGATTACAACTGGAACTTTCCAGTCTCGCCTTGCGTTGCTGGCCGAGCCACGCGAACTTTGTTTTGGTGCACATCGGCGAAGCGCACGCCGAATTCGTGCAAGAGCTGCGCGCGCGCGGAATTCTGGTGCGCGACCGGCACTCTGATCCCGGATGCGAAGGCTGCGTCCGAATCACCGTGGGAACCGACGAACACACCCAGACTCTCATGCTTGCTGTACGCGACGTAGTCGCTCAGATCGGGTTACTCGGAAAAACCCAGACGCCGGTGTCAACCGGAGCGCGTCCATGAGGAAAGCCAAACTGCATCGCAAGACGGCCGAGACAGAAATACAAATAGCACTCACCATCGAGGGCCGCGGAAAGTATGAAATCTCAACCGGAATCCGTTTTCTAGACCACATGCTGGAGTTGTTCGCGCGTCACGGCGGCTTCGACTTGAAACTCGCCGCTCAGGGCGACTTGGATGTGGATCAGCACCATACCGTGGAAGACGTAGGAATCGCTCTGGGTGAGGCCTTTGACCGCGCTCTGGGCAACCGGCGCGGGATTCTGCGAGCCGGCTATTTTCTGATGACCATGGACGAAACTCTCGGTTTGGCAGCCGTCGATTTCGGAGGCCGCGCCGTAGCCGTTGTTGGAACCAAAGTCCGAGCGGCGCGGGTCGGCGATCTGCAGACGGAACTGGTCGACGATTTCTTTGAAGGCTTCGCCCGCGGTGCGCGCGCCAATGTTCATGTGCGGGTAATGTACGGACGCTCCAGCCATCACAAGATTGAAGCCCTGTTCAAAGCGTTTGCCCGCGCTCTTCGCGTAGCCTGCTCCCGGGACCGCCGTTTGGGACGCATGCTCCCAAGCACCAAGGGGCTTCTATGAATCTTGCTAAGATCGCAATCGTCGATTACGGCGCTGGCAACCTGAGGTCGGTGAAGAAAGCCTTTGACCATCTCGGCGCGGATGCGGTTCTAACCTCGGAGCCCGAAGCCGTTTCCGCCGCGGATAAGATCGTGCTCCCCGGCGTTGGGCATTTCAGCGCCTTGGCCGCGCTCGACAACACGGGCTTGCGAGACGCCGTGCTGCAAGCCGCGCGCGCGGGCAAACCATTTCTCGGCATCTGTCTGGGAATGCAATGGCTCTTCGAGGGCAGCGACGAGGCTCCCGAATTCGCCGGAGCGGGAATCTTCGCAGGACGATGCCGCCAGTTTCCGCCGACGGTGAAATCTCCGCACGTCGGATGGAATTCGCTGGCAGTCCGCGATGGCTCGCGCTTATTGCACAACATCGCGCCCGAATCCTTCGTCTACTTCACGCACTCCTTTCAAGCGCCGGTGGTCCCCGCCACCACCGCGGCCACCGAATACGGAACACAGTTCTCCGCCGTAGTCGAACAAGACAATATTTTCGGAGTGCAGTTTCATCCGGAAAAATCCTGGACCGTGGGCCTGCGCATTCTGAAGAATTTCTGCGAGGCCGATTTGTGAGGTTGACTTTGTGAGGTTCGATCAGTGCTGACCAAGCGCATCATCGCCTGCCTCGACGTAGACGCCGGCCGCGTCGTGAAAGGCGTGCAGTTCGTGAACCTGCGCGATGCCGGCGATCCGGCGGAATGCGCGGTGGCGCACGCTCGCGATGGCGCCGACGAAATCGTGCTGCTCGACATCACGGCCACCAGCGATAACCGTCAAACGATGCTCGAGGTCGTCTCCCGCACTGCTCGCGGCTTGTTTATCCCGTTCACCGTCGGCGGTGGAATCCGCGAGCTCGCCGACGCCGACGCCGTGTTCGAAGCCGGAGCCGACAAAATCGCCATCAATTCGGCCGCAGTGAAGGATCCGTCGCTGATCGGAAAAATCGCCGCGCGCTTCGGCTCGCAGGCGGTAGTGGTAGCCATCGATGCCCGCCGCGTAAACCAAGCCAACAGCCGTTTCGAGGTATTCGTAGCCGGAGGCCGCACTCCCACCGGCCGCGACGCGATTCTGTGGGCGCAAGAGGCAGCCGCGTGCGGCGCCGGGGAAATCATGCTCACCTCCATGGATCGCGACGGCACCAAAGCCGGTTTCGATTGTGAGCTAACGCAAATGGTGGCCGACGCGGTTTCGATTCCCGTGATTGCCTCAGGCGGCGCCGGTTCCCCGCAGCACTTCATTGAAGTCTTCCAGCGCGGCCGCGCAGATGCCGCCCTGGCCGCCTCGATCTTTCATTTCGGTCTCGAAAACATTGCCAAACTAAAAGGCGAACTGCACGCCGCCCACGTTCCGGTGAGGTGGCCATGCTGATTCCATCGATCGACCTGATGGGCGGCAAGATCGTGCAATTAGTCCAGGGAGAAAAAAAGAAACTGGAGTTCGACAACTTCGACTACTGGATCGAGCGCTTCTCGAAGCACCCTATAGTTCAACTCATCGACCTAGATGCGGCCCGCGGAGCCGGTGAAAACCGGCAACTAGTCAAGCAGATCGTCAGCCGCCTGAACTGCCAGGTTGGCGGCGGCATTCGCACTCTGGAAACGGCCAAGGAACTCTTGAACCTTGGCGCTCGCAAAGTCATCATCGGCTCCGCGTTACTCACCGAAGGACGAATCAATCATCATCACGCGCGCGCACTAGCAGAAGCAATTCCAAAGTCGGCGCTCATGTTTGCCCTCGATTCCCGCGGAGGCCGGGTTGCGATCGACGGCTGGCGCACGGCAACTGCCATCACTGCCTTCGACATGATTCGCGAGCTGGAACCTTTCTGCGAGTCCTTCCTCTACACCCACATTGACACCGAGGGTTTAATGGGCGGAATTCCGATGGAAACAATTCACGCCATCCGGCGCGCCACCAAACGCCATCTGGTGGTAGCCGGCGGCATCACTGAGCAGCACGAAATCGACGCGCTGGACGCGCTCGGAATTGATGCGGTCGTGGGCATGGCGCTGTATGCGGGAAAGATTCAAGGATGAAATCCAGCCTGAGTTATTCTGCTAATTGATTTCTGCCAGCCATTTTCTGCTGCACACGTTCCCTCACAAAGGTGTTGCCGTGCGCGCCGTAGTATCCAGCGCGCCTCCGCAATACGGGCAGAACACGTCGCCCGGCTGCACTCCGCGCTGGCAGTGCGGGCAGACCGGCTGCAAACGATAGCGGCACTTGGGACAGAACCCAAAACCCGCCTCCACATGCGTCCCGCATTGCGGACAAGACCCGAGACGCGGTTTGCGCAGAATAAAATAAAGGACAATCCCCAGCGCATTCGGAACGAAGATCGCTACCAGCGTCCATAGGACACGGCCCATGCCGCGCCGGCCGGAGTCCCGGTTCACGTAGCCGACGAGCAGCACCCACACGGCCAGCAGAATGCCCGCGAACAGCGCGAGACCTACTCGGCCCCACAGCGGAGGAGCCTTCGGATCGTGGGCCATCACCGTGAGAATCAGAACCTGCATTCCGGCAAACGCGACGAACGCGAGGAAATAGGCAATCGGAGAAATGATGCGGATCTCGTCCGAGAATCGGGTCTGGGTTTCGTTTCGTACTTGCATCGATCGGTCTCCTTCTCTCAATCCCGTGTTCTTTCAATTCATGCGTTCAGCGGTTGCGATCGGCCAAATGCGTGCCATGGGCAAGCAGCAACACACTCGCAGCCAGCGCCGGCACTATCCAGAGCGCGACAAACGCCACCGGCCAGGTGGCCGCGGAAATATGGATCCGCTCCACCAGCCAGGTAAAGCCGCGCCAGCATGCGAGATTCGTAAAGCCAGCCGTCAGCGTCACCGCAACACAGGAGACGCCCACCAACCACATCCGCTCCTCGCGTTGTCGCAACTCCCGCGCGCGCACCCGCACGCGCATTTGCGTGGTTGCGACCAAGCTCCCGTCGGCAGCCACCGGAATCGCACGCAGCGCTCGAACCACGTCGCCCGCATCCTGAGCAAAGGCTCGGCAAGACTCGCACGCTTCCAGATGGCTCTCCAGCCAAGCGCGTTCTGCGCTCGACAGATCGGAGTCGCCCCCAAGGGAGAGCATCTGGCGGGCGCGTTCGTGGTCGTTGCGATTCACCATCTTCTTGTTGGTCGTCTCCATGTCAGTCATGCCTGGATTCCTTTCAGCCACGGCTGCAGCGCACTCAGGCCGCGGTAGACCCGCGACTTCACAGTCCCCAGCGGCGCGCCCGTGACCACGGCAATCTCGTCCAGCGACAGTCCTTCCTGGAAACGAAGTACGAGGGCCTCCCGATATTCGCTAGCCACGCGATCGAGTCCGGCCGCGATCCGCTCGCTTAGTTCGTGCTGAGCCAACATCTCAAACGCCGAGGGCTCTTCCGACGCGGGCGGGGCCATCGGTTTGTCTTTGTCCTCCAGCAAGGCGTCAAGGCTTGCCGGCTGTTTGCGACGGAAAAAGTCAATGACCAGGTGGCGGCTCACGGAGAACAGCCAGGTGCTGAATTCATGTTTTCCGTCGTATTGATGGCCGCGTTCCAGAACGCGAATCCAGGTTTCCTGAAATAGGTCTTCGGCCGTGGCCCGGTTGCGCGTGAGCGACATCAGATAGCGCAGCAGCCGGTGCTGGTATTGCTCAATGAGCCGGTCGAGCAAGTCGGGATCGCGACGACGCAACCCCTGCGCGATCTCGGTTCTCTCATCCGCCATCACATTGACGAAATAACAGGTCGTTGCGTGCATACTACTGGGAATACGCAGGAAGGCCAAGAAAAGATGCAAGACGAAGTAAAAACGAAAGCTTGCGAGGCCTACTCGGTGGGATGGTAAAAAATCTCGAATTGCTGCGCCGCCTGCCGGTCGTAGCGCGGCCGCAAAACCGCGTACGTCTCTTTCCCTTCGCTGCGAATCACTTCCTGCAAAGTAAGAGCGTGAGCATACAACTGCTGGGCAAGGCGCAACAATTTTTCCGTATCGATCGCCTTAGACGGTCGTTTCTTGCCGACCTTCCCACTCCTGCGTACCGCCGCAGCTGGACGCCGCGACCAACGTCGCTCAGATTTCATAAATAGCTCCTCTCGTTAGTTTAGGCAGGGCTTGACCATGACTCCTCACAGGAGTCGCGTCGGTAATTTCAAAATAGCGGCACGGCGGGCGAGGAGTCCAACGCATAATTTGCGTTGTTAATATCGGAACTATGGCAGAGGTGTAGCGGTGCGATCTGCGGACCTGGAGGGACTTAGTTGCGCGTGTTAGCCGGCTAACGCGCAAGCAAGGATTCCACCGGCAACCCCCGCATCGAAGCGTCGACCACTTCCACCAGATGCACCACCGGTACCCGGCTGCCGGCACTCTTGAGTCCGCTGCGCAACTGCAGCAGGCATCCGGGATTTCCCGAAGCAACAATATCGGGTGCAGTAGCCAGCACATTGCGGACTTTGCGATCGCCGAGTTCCTTAGCTGGTCCGGGCCGCACCAGGTTATAAATTCCGGCCGACCCGCAGCACAGCGCCGCTTCGGCGGTTTCCAGAATCTGCAACCCTGGGATTTTTCCCAGCAGAGCGCGAGGTTGCGCCCGCACGCCCTGCGCATGTTGCAAGTGGCAAGCATCGTGGTAGGCAACCTTCAAAGGTAACGGATGCCGCGTCGCCCGCGGCTCCAGCCCCGCCAGAACTTCAGAAATGTCGCGACACTTGGCCGAGAATGCCTTCGCCCGCTCGCTGTACTCCCGATCGTCGCGTAGCAGATAGCCATAATCCTTCAGGTTCGATCCGCAGCCGGCGGCGTTACTCACCACGGCGTCCACCTGCGCGCGTTCGAATGCATCGATAATGCGCCGCGCATAGTCGAGCGCGGCCTTCTCCTCGCCAGCGTGAATCATAAGCGCACCACAGCAGCACTGATCTCGTGGAATCACCACCTCGCAACCTTCCGCAGCCAGCACGCGGACAGTGGCCGCATTCACCTCGGGGAAAAAAACGCTCTGCACACATCCCAGCAGCAACCCCACTCGCAGGCGCGGTTCGCCTTCTGCTGCCACTCGCTCGGGGAACGCGCCGTGTGTTTTTCGCGGAACGGACGGCGCGAGGTTCTCCATGACGCGCACGCTAGCCGGAAGCAGTTTGAGCAACCCGCTGCGGCGTACTAGCGACTGCAGTCCCGAGCGCTGGTAAAGTGCGAGCGGCGCGAGCAGCAGGCGCAGCCGCTCGGGCCGCGGAAAGACGTCAAAGATCATTCGCCGCAAAAGCCCGTCCGCCGGCGGCCGTGGGTAGTTTCGTTCGATCTGGGCGTGCGTCGCTTCGATCAGCTTGTCGTACTTCACGCCCGAAGGACACGACGTCAAGCAAGCCATGCACCCGAGGCAGTTGTCCATGTGGTTTACAAAGGTGGAATCGAGCTGAAGCTGTCCCTCCAAGCCGAGTTTCATCAAATAGATTCGCCCGCGCGGCGAATCCATCTCCTCGCCCCAAAGCGCGTAGGTGGGACAGGTGGCAAGACAAAATCCGCAATGCACGCAAGCATTTACCAGATCCGTCGAGGGCGGATGGTGTGCGTCGAAGGCGCCATAACCGGCCTCAGGAGGAGTGTTCGCGGGTTCCGTCATCGCCTTTCCCTCGTCATCAAATTCCTCCAATGAACCGGCCAGGGTTCAGCACTCCCGTAGGATCGAATTGTGCCTTGATGCTTCTCATCAGTGCCAGCGCATCGCCAGCGCTTCCCCAGACATCCATCTTCGATTTGATTTCATGAGGACAACGCAAAATCACAAGCGAGCCCCCGCGAGTTTCCAATTTCTTCCGCAAATCTTCAAGCACGCTGATCACGGCGCCGCTATCGCTACCCTCCAGTCGGAGGTACCCGGCTCCGACAGCCTGCGCGACAAGCCTCCAGGCCAAGTGCAGCGGCTCCGTTGCTCTCCCGATCGAGTCCAAAAAACCTCCGAGATCCGCCGGCAATAGGCTGAATTTACATATGACACAAGGTTCAACCCCACTCCACAATTCTGTGTGCGCATTCCAGACGTCTGCTGGAGACTCGCTACGGCGCGCCCCCGAAGCGATGCGCAGAGTCTGCTCAATCTGAGCTTCGCAGCCCGCCGATGTTCCCTCAAAGCGGAGATCGACTTCCAGCGTCGAGGCACTCCCCGCGCGCACCTGCACGCCGGTCGGGACCATATTGCAATCCTGAATCGCAAGCACGAAAGTATTCATGCTTCCGCCGTCAGAAGTTGGGCCGTCAGAAATGGAAAAGCTCAAAGTCCGGCTTTCGCGCGGCACTGGATGAAGCCGGAAAATCGCTTGCGTGATAATTCCGAGGGTACCCAATGATCCGGTAGCCAGCTTGGGCAGGTCATATCCAGCAACGTTCTTTACAACCTTGCCGCCGCTTTTAGCGAGAGTCCCATCGGGCAGAGCCAGCGTGATGCCGATAATCAAGTCGCGCAGGCTTCCGAAGCGAATCCGCAGAGGCCCGCTGTCATTAGTCGCAAGAATCCCTCCGATGGTAGCGCGCTCCGGCCAAAGAGGGTCAAGGGCCAACCGCTGTCCGTGCTCGGCAAGAGTTTGCTGCAGTTGTTGAAATGTGCATCCGGCCTCGGCGGTCGCCGTCATGTCACCCCAGGCGTGTTCCACGACGCGGTCCAACCGGCGAGTGGAAAGAACCAGTTCGCCGCCTCGCGGAGGATTCCCCCAACCCATCTTGGTTGCGCCGCCGCGAGGAATCACCTTCAACCCCGCGCCCATAGCGACCTTCAGCGCACCCGCGACTTCTGCAGCATTCCCCGGCTCGATGACCATGTGCGGCAGAACATCATCGACCGCGTCCTCCATCATGGAGGCTCGGAAGTGCTCTTCGCCGACCAGAGCGCGCAGATCACTCCACGCAGCTTCCACAGCGGCGATCGATGGATGCGGCAATGAATGCGTTTCCATAGCCCTCAGAAAAACTGCGCAACCCCGGCGACTTCCAGTGGATGCGGTTGGTACGGCCCGGTTCTCTCCGCACACAGACGAGTGCGGGGAAACACTTTGCCCGGATTCGAAAGCTTTTCGGGATCGAACGCGCAGCGCACCAGTTGCATGGTTTCCAGATCAGGCTCCGCGAACATTTCCCCCATCATCATCATCTTCTCTTCGCCCACGCCGTGTTCGCCGGTGATCGACCCGCCGTACTTCACGCACAGCCGCAGAATATTGATGGAAAGCTCCATCGCACGCTCTTCCTGCCCAGCGATGCGTCCGTCGTAAAGCACCAGTGGATGCAGATTGCCGTCGCCCGCGTGAAACACGTTGGCCACGCGCAATCCTTCCGCCGCGCTCATGCGCTCGATGTCGCCGAGAATCTTGGGCAGCGCGGTGCGTGGAATAACGCCATCCTGGACAATGTAGTTGGGCGAGATGCGCCCCATGGCGGCAAAAGCGGCTTTGCGCCCTTTCCACACGACGGCGCGCTCCGCTTCAGACTGCGCAACGCGAATCTCCCACGACCCGCATTGCGCACAGATCTCGCCCACCTGCTCCATCAAGTGCTCGACTTCCGCGGCCGGCCCGTCGAGTTCCACCAGCAGCAGTCCGCCGCAGTTCGGATACCCGGCATGTACCGACGCCTCGGCCGCCTGAATCGCCAGGTTGTCCATCATCTCGATAGCCGCAGGCAGCATTCCCGCGCCGATAATTCCGCTGACCGCTGCGCCCGCCTCCTCAGTTGTGTTGAACGCTGCGAGCAGAGTCTGAATCACTGCGGGTTTCTTCACGATGCGCAGAACAACTTTGGTAGCGATCCCCAGCGTTCCTTCCGATCCCACAAAAATTCCCGGCAAATCGTATCCCGGACGGTCCACCGCCCGGCTGCCCAGATGCACAATCGATCCATCGGGAAGAACGACCTCAAGCGCCAGCACGTGGGTAGTGGTGAATCCGTATTTCAGACAATGTGCGCCGCCCGAATTCTCCGCCACATTTCCGCCGATACTGCATACCGATTGCGACGACGGATCGGGAGCATAGAAATAACCGTGCGGAGCCACGCGCACCGTAACGTCGGAGTTGATGACACCGGGCTCCGCGACCACTCGAGCGTTCGGCAGGTCCACTTCGAGGATGCGGTTCATGCGGGCTAAACTAATGACCACGCCATTTTCTACCGGCAGCGCTCCGCCGCTCAATCCCGTGCCTGAACCGCGAGCCACAAAAGGAATCTTTTCGCGCTGGCAGATGCGCACAATCGCCTGCACATCCGAGGTTGAAGTGGGAAGCAGAACCCCCTGAGGCAGGACGCGGAAGTTCGTCAGCCCGTCGCATTCATAGGTATGCAGTTCGGAGGTTTCAGTGATCAGGCCCTTGCCAACGATCGCGCGGAACTGGCCGAGGATACGAGCTTCCATGGGGCTCCCTGTAGCGCCGCCGTCCTCGGCGGCTGTCGCGCGGGCGTCCCGCCCGTGCGTCCGTCTCCCACTCCGATGCCAATCAGTCGAGCGCTTTTTTGAACTCTTTCAGGAAAAACTGCACGTTTTCTTCGGTGGCCAACGGGCCCATCACGCCGATGCGAAACACCTTGCCCGCAAGTGGACCAAACCCGCCGGCGATTTCAATGCCCGACTCGTCCAGCAAACGCTTTCGCACTTTCCCTTCGTCGACACCGCTGGGAACGCAAACCGTATTCAGCGTGGCAATGCGATGCTCCGCGGGAACGTGCATACGCAGACCCATCGCTTCGATGCCCTTCACAAAAGACTTGTGGCAACGCCGATGCCGTTCCCAGCGGTTTTCGATGCCTTCCTCGGCGATCACCAGCAGCGCCTCGCGCAGCGCATAGAACATCGAAATCGGCGCCGTGTGATGATACCGGTGCGACACGGTCGAGTAGTCATGAATCAGCTTGAGGTCAAGATACCAACTGCGCACGGGAGAAGTGCGACCCCGCAGCCACTCCATAGCTCGGGGCGACATAGCCATGGGCGACAGTCCCGGCGGACAGCTCAGTCCCTTCTGCGTGCAACTGTAAGCCACGTCGATTCCCGTCTTGTCGAACTCCACCGGCACTCCGCCAAGCGAGGTCACGCAATCGCCAATCACCAGCGCGCCCGCTTCGTGCGCCGCGGCACAAATGGCTTGGCCCGCTTGCAACGCCCCCGTCGAAGTCTCGGCGTGAACATAAGCCACCAGCGCGGGCTTTTCGCGGCGGATGAACTCCCGTGCCTCATCGTCCGTATAGGTCTCACCCCAAGCCTTGTCAAAACGCACAACGTTCGCGCCATGCCGCTTCGCCATCTCCGTCAGGCGGTCGGAGAAATATCCATTGGCAAACACCGCGAACTTGGCTCCGGCCTCGACGAAGTTAGCGACGGCAGCTTCCATGCCCGCGCTGCCCGTGCCGGAAATCACCAGCGTGGCGCCGTCGGTACTTCCGAAAGCGGTCTTGAGCAGTTCCTGGACGTCCGACATCACTTGAATAAAGTAGGCATCAAGGTGCCCGACAATCGGCTTCGACAGCGCCTCGTACACGCGCGGATGAACCATGCTGGGTCCCGGTCCGAATAAATAGCGGCGAGGCGGTGCGAGAGCAGGGAAGTGTGTTGTGGGTCTCGTCTGTTCGATGGTGCTCATAGTCCTCGTTTCTCCTCAAACGTGTAAGTTTAGATATTACGGCACGGAGCAAACAATCTCCACCAGCAATGGCGGCCGCGTGTCGCACAGAATAAGAAAAAACTTGCGCTGCAGTTTACGCATCGAATCCATGATGAGAGGGTGTACCCCAAGCTCAGGCTTTTACCGGGCTCTCGTCGGCGGAGCAGCGCTGCTGTTGTGGGCGGCCACGGCGCAGGCGCAAGCCACACCCATCACTCACGGCACCCTGGAACTCATCGCGAGCAATCCATCGATCGCGCCCGGACAAAAACTCGATCTGGGTCTGCGTTTCCAACTCGACAAGGGCTGGCACATTTACTGGGTCAATCCCGGAGACTCGGGCGAGCCGCCGCGCGTAGAGTGGCAGTTGCCCGCAGGTCTTTCCGCGGGACCCATCGAGTGGCCAACCCCGCGGCGTTTCGAGAACGGCAGCATTGTGGATTATGGCTACGAAGACGCCGTCCTTCTGATTGTGCCGCTGCAAGCCGAAGCCAGCCTGCCAACGCGGCAGCCCGTCCGGATCAACGCCAATGTCAAACTGCTGGTTTGCAGCCACGAAATGTGCGTTCCGGGGAGAGCGGAACTCTCCCTCACTCTCCCCATCAAATCGCCGCCTATGCTGAATGTTCACAACAATGTTTTGCGGAAGCAGGATGCCGAGAACGAACACTTATTCGCGGCCACGCGCCAGTCTTTGCCGCGCCCGGCGCCAGGGGGCTGGAGGTTCAAAGTAGCCGACGCCAACGACTCTTTCGTGCTCAACGTGAACCTCGGTCGCGAGATCGCCGGCCGCGAAGTCACCCAAGCAATTTTCTTCCCGCTAGCCGAATCCCAAATTGAAAACGCAGCGCCGCAGAAGCTCCAGCCAACGGCCACAGGCTTCCGGTTGACGCTGCGGAAGTCCGATCGCCTGCTCAAGCCCATCGCACGACTGCAAGGCGTGCTCGTGTTGGCCGCTGGCCATTCGGACTCGAATCATCCAGACTCGAATCAGTCTTACATAATCGATGTGCCGATCGGCAAGTCCGGCATGGCGAGAAGTTCCAGTATTAAAATCCATCCAGCGGAGGCATCACAGCCATGAAACATTCAACTCCACAACTCATAGTTCGCAGATTAGTTCCCTGCATAATTGCAATGCTGCTAACCGCCGCTCCGCCCCTGCTCTCGGCCGCGAAAGTAGGCGCGCCAGCGCCGGACTTCACCGGCGCAGCCAGCAGTGGCAAAACCGTGCACCTCTCGGACTATCGCGGAAGGTATGTCGTCCTCGAATGGCACAACAATGGCTGTCCCTTCGTCCGCAAGCAATACGACAGCGGCAACATGCAGCGCCTGCAAAAGCAATGGACGGCTCAGGGCGTAGCGTGGTTCACGATTCTGTCGTCCGCGCCGGGCAAGCAAGGCTACGTGACCGCGAGTGAAGAGAACGACTATCTGGCGAAGCGGCAAGCTGCGCCGACTGCGGCGCTGCTCGACCCGACCGGCGACATCGGACATCTGTACGACGCCAAGACCTCTCCGCACATGTTCGTCATCAATCCTCAGGGAGTCGTGATCTACGACGGCGCGATTGACGACAAGCCGACCACCGACGTGAACGACGTCCCAGGCGCGACGAATTATGTCAGTCTGGCGCTGCAGCAAGCCATGGCCGGAAAGCCCGTGGAAACGCCCGCGACGCGTCCCTACGGCTGTTCAGTGAAATATGCGGATGCGACCCACTAACGATTTTGTCTTGCTTTTGGGTGGCGCAGCGCTCCAGCGCTGCGATGACTGTCTTATTCGCAGGGAAGGCTTTTGCCCCTGAGGTCAGGCTGCAGTTGTGGCGAAGGGCATTTGCGGAGCCGGCTCAATACGGTCCCTGCAAAAGCGCCTCCGCCGTAAACGAAGCTAGATCGCTAAAAAGCTTCTCGATCGTCCCTTCTCTCTCGATTTCCGCTAACCCGAGCTGTCGTTCCACCCGCGCTTCCATCTCGCGCAGTTGCGCGTCCGATGCTTTTCCCGCCAAATGCTGGAACAGCAACCGGTGCGCACTTTTGCGCTGCATGACTTCCAATCCATCCAGCATCTGGCGATGCGATGTCCCTTCCCAGATGGCCAGAATCATGGCTTCGCGCAGCCAGCGTTCCACGCGATATTCCTGCAGCGTTCCCACGCCGCCGTAAACTTCCATCGCCCATTTAGCCGTTTGCACGGCGAACTCCGCCGTCCAGTATTTCGCCAGGTGAGCGACTAACCGAAACAGATGATAGCGCTCCGAGTACGGAGGCTTCTCCTGCCACACCTCGTCGAGCAGATGCACAGCTTCCCAAGCCAGCCGTGAAGCTGCCCGCAGCCCATGCCAACGATCCTCGAATTGCCGCCGCAGCAAAGGATGCTCGATGATCGGTTTCCCGAAAGCGCTACGCCCTTGCGCGAAAGAATAAGCATCGGCCATCGCCCGTTGTGCCAGAGCGACGCTGCCCATGCTGTTAGCCACCCGCGACAGGTTCAGCACTTCGAGAATCAAATAGATCCCGTGCTCCGCCTTCCCCAGCAGCCAAGCCTCGCTGCGACGAAGTTCGATCTCGCCGGTGGGCACCGAGCGGGTCGCGATTTTGTCCTTGAGCCGCCGTATCTGATAATTCAGCTGCCCATCTTCACGGCGGCGCGGTACCAGATACAGACTGAGTCCGCGCACGTTCTGCGGCGCGCCCTCCTGCCGGGCTGCGACCACCGCCAACTCGGCTCCAGCATTACTAGCAAAATATTTGTCGCCCGTAAGCCGCCACTTACTCCCGTCCCGTTGCGCCACCGTCTCCACCGCCGCGCCCAGGTCGGAGCCGCCCTTGATCTCTGTCATCCAGGTTGCGCCCTGCCAAACACTGTCATCGCGCTGCAACATGCGGGGCAAAAAACGCGCCTTCAGTTCCGCGTCTCCATATTTCGCCAGCGGAGAAACCGTGGACAAAGAAACCGTGTACGGGCAAGCCAGTCCCGGATCAAAGAACCCGGTAACGTAAAGAAGAAGGTAAGCGGGAAGCAGCGAATTCGGCTCAGCATTATGGTCAAAACAACGCCAGAGCATGCCCGCACGGTATCCACGTTTCAGCATGCGCCAGTATTCGGGCGGATACAGGATTTCATCCACGCGCGCGCCGAAGCGATCGAACATGCGCAGCCACGGAGTGCCGGCGCGGTCGACCGCGTCCGAGATCCCCTGTCCTTCGTCTTCAAACCACGCCTCATACTCGCGCAGCCAGTCCTGACCAGGAATCCCACCGTCTTGCAGAAACAGCGCAGGAGAGCGCAAAACATCGAAGCTCATAGCGAGAGTTCTCTCACCCCACTGCAAATTTTGCAAGCCTGCCCCTACGTGAATTCCTTCCCGCGAGGCAAACCCCGAATCACTCTGTCTATAATCATCAACGCCAGACAAGTCACCGAGTGAACTTTATGAAAATCGAGAAACTGCTCAAGCGCTACCGCGTCGAAGACGGAAAACACTTCCGCCTCAAGGATCACGATCCCGCCGATACGCACGGCCTCGGGTCAGAGCTGAAGCCGCATGCGAAAGAATTGCTGGAGAACGGCGTCAAGGAAATGGCTCGTCTGCAGGACATTCTGGCCGCGCAAGACCGTTGGGCCTTGCTCTTGATTTTTCAGGCCATGGACGCGGCCGGCAAAGACGGCACCATCAAGCACGTCATGTCGGGAGTCAATCCGCAGGGAGTGCAAGTGTGGTCGTTCAAGGCGCCCTCCGTCGAGGAACTCAACCACGGCTACCTGTGGCGCTGCATGAAATGCGCGCCCGAGCGAGGACGGATCGGCATCTTTAACCGCTCGTATTACGAAGAGGTGTTGGTGGTCCGCATCCATCCCCAGGTTCTCGCCAACGAGAAGCTGCCGCCGCCACTGGTCACAAAGCATATCTGGCAAGAGCGTTTTGAAGACATCAATAACTTCGAGCAGTACTTGACCCGCAACGGCGTTGCCGTGGTCAAGTTTTTCCTGCATCTCTCAAAAGAAGAGCAGAAGCGCCGCTTTATGGAACGCCTCGACACACCCGATAAGAACTGGAAGTTCTCCTCCGCCGACGTAAAAGAGCGCCAATGCTGGGATGCCTATCAGGTAGTTTTCGAGGATATGATCCGTCACACCGCCAGCGAGCACGCGCCCTGGTACGTGGTCCCGGCCGATAACAAGTGGTTTACCAGACTAGTAGTCTCGCAAGCTGTGGTGGATGCATTGAAAGCCATGAACCTGAAGTATCCAAAAGTGAGTGGCGAGGAACGAGCTGCCCTGGCCGAAGCGCGTAAACAATTAGAGAAGGAATGAAGTCTCGAATCAGTGGAGCGCCGGGTGTCCTCGCCCGGCCACACGGGACTCGTTCAGGCAGCAGGCGGGAAGCCCACGGCTGCGCGTTGCATCATTTCAATACGACAGGCAACGCCTGGTCATAGGGCTGAATCGTCACCGTCAAAGATTTGCGCTGATCGAAGGCTTCTTTCGTCACCTTAAAGCCGACGATGATGGTTCCTCTCTGTACAGCTCCGGGTAGCAGTTTGGTTTCCGGCGAGAGCGCCGGCTCTGAGCTTTCCTTCAGGGCCGGGAACGCCTGGTAGTAGCGGTCCAGATCCACGGCCGATGCCGCTTCATCCTCGAAGGTGTTCCCGTCGCCGGTAGTGAGCTGCGCTTTGAGGGTGTGAATCCACAGTGGTTTTTCCGCCGTATTCCGCAGCGTCACGGTGATGGCGGCCAAGATCATGTTCTGCCCTGGCACTTCGGCCGCCGCCACAAAATCGATCGAGCCCGCGCCCTGCGGTTTTGCCCGTTCCGTGAATGCAACAATTCCCACAAACACAGCGACTGCGACAATGCAGATCAGCACAATGCCGGCAGGTGGAAGGTTGCGCTTAGCAGTTCCGAATTCTTCGCCAATGCGAAATTCCGTAACCGGGTTGCCGACCGGAGAGCTAATCGGATTAGCAACCGGCGCGGGCGAAGGTGCGGGCTGCGTGGCCGGAGGAACGAGTGGATCGGGCGCTGCGTCAGATGCTGGATCGGGCATTGAGTGATTGTAGACGAGGTTCGGTCTCCGCCATGCGGCTCCATCGGCGGACGCGCAACAGGACAAGGGTTCCTGCGCGTACGGTCCAGTGACTTTGGTTACCTTGCCTGGTGTGACGGATGCTGCGACGATGCGGAAGATTCTTTTTGGAGGTACTTGGCGGTGAAACGTAAAACTCTCTTTGCCGCGTTGGCTTGCGCGCTACTAGTATTCAGCATGCTGGGCTGCGGAACGACCGACCACTTGCAGTCCATTGAGCTCTCGACCTCGAACACAGCGGAGTCCGGAGGCAGCACTCTCACCTTGTATGGCATCGGTGGGACAGTCCAGTTATATACCTGGGGAAACTACAGCAACGGGAAACAAGTGCTCCTCCAAGGTAACCAGGTTGCATACCAGATATCGAGCACCGCTACTGGCTTTGCTGAGACCGGTGGCCCGCTTGGCGACCCGAACGCCGATCCGCCCCAGTCCGTCCAATTGTTGACCCCGAACGGACTGCTCACTGCCATTCCGCCGTTCGCCTGCACCTGGGAAAATACTGCAACGACCGGGACCACTCCCGCGTTTGCAATCGTTGGCTTTTATACGGTTACGGCTACCTATCAGGGGATGACCACGCCGCCCGCGTTTCTTACGGACGCTTCTGAGGCCGGTATCACCAGCGCCACCAATCCAGACGGTCTGTGCACCAATCCACCGTCGGGTTCGTAGCCCTTTAACGAATTTTCGCTCTGCGAGGACGGCTGCTTACGCTGCCGTCCTCGTCTCCGTTTAGAGCGAAACTGCGCTGTCATCGTGAGCGGAGCGAAGGGCCCATGCACTTGACCGCTGCAATGCACAAGGTCTTCGCCTTGCTCAAACTTGATAATTGGAACCCGGTAACGCCCGGCCGTTCGCAAGTAAGTCTCGTTTCCATCGTGTGACTTTGTGTCCTTGGTGGTAGCAGTTTCGTTCCTTCCGTTTGAGCGTCCTGCTCCAACCCGATATAATCCAAGGTTTGCCCGTGCCCACGAAAGCAATCGTCGCCCATGCTCTTCATTCCCGTAACTGAGGTCGTGCCCGGATGAAGGTTCGCTCCGGAGTAGAGGTGTCGGGCCAATCCGACATCGGCTGCCTGCGCCAGAACAACGAAGATTCCTTTGGTTATTGGGAGCCGGAAGACGATCAGCAGTTCCTGCGTAAGGGCCGCTTAGCCGTTGTCGCGGACGGCATGGGCGGTTACGAGGGCGGTCAGGAAGCCAGCCGCTTGGCGGTGGAAACGCTGGTCGCGGTCTATCGCGACTTCGGCGGCGATGACCCGCAGGCAGCCCTGAACGAGGCTTTGCAGGCAGCTCACGAACAAATCCGGAAATACAGCTTTGCCCATCCCGAGCTCCGCGGCATGGGAACCACGTGCACGGCGGCGGCGATCGTCCGAGGTACCCTCCGCGCGGCCGACGGCGCTCAGAGCACCACGGCGAGCGATGTTGGGAAGAATCCTGCGAACAATCCTGCGAACAATCTTGCGGACAATCTTGCGAACTATGACGCGCTCTACTACGTGCACGTCGGCGACACCCGGCTCTACCTGATCCGCGACGGCCAGATTACGAGAGTAACCCGCGACCACTCCTATGTCGGACGCCTGGTCGAGGCGGGAATGATCAGTCCGGAAGAAGCCGAGCATCATCCGCAGCGCAACATTCTGACTGCCGCGCTGGGCACGAACCCCGACCTCGTCATGGATTCTCCCGGTAGGCCGGAGCCCCTGCGCCCGAATGATGTCCTCCTGATCTGCAGCGATGGTTTGTGGGGCCTGGTGCATGACTCGGAGATTCTTGCCGCGGTGAACAATAAAAGCGCGGAACAAGCCGGCCGCGAGCTCATCAAACTGGCGCGCGAACGCGGCGGCCCGGATAACATCACGGTCGAGATTCTGCGCCTGCGCTGAGACGTTGCGAAAATTAGAGTGACATCCGCTAGGCAAGGCAACCTTCCCTTAAGCTGCAAAGCCTTGCACAACCATGTCCTCTTCGGTTCTCTCCTCCAGTCGCAACCTGCTGAAATCACACAACCACTCCCAGCAGGCGCAGTTTGTGCTTGGTAGCGCGCGTGCATGTTTCTATAATGCCTATTAATTAAATAGAGATTGTAAGGGGCAAGGCAAAATGAAAGTTTCCCAAAAAGGGTTGTATGCATTACTGGCCATGATGGTGCTCACTCGCCGTTATACCCAGGGAGCGATCCGGATTCGTGACATCGCCTACGAAGAGAATCTCCCGGAAAAATTTCTGGAACTTATCCTTCTCGAACTGAAGAATGCGCGCATGGTCGAGAGCGTCCGCGGCGCCAAGGGCGGATACCGCTTGCGACGCCCGCCGTCGGAGATTCACTTGAGCGAAATCATTCGTTTGATTGACGGGCCGCTGGCGCCCTTTGGCGATGCCGATCAGTTGCGGGCTCTGGTCAATAGCGATTCCGATCATAGCGCCTTGTACAAGGTGTTCCTCGACGTACGCGACGCGGCGGCCAAGATTCTGGAGAATACGACGCTCGCCGATTTGATCCATCGCGGCCCGGCCCACGATTCCCGTCCAATGACCATCAGGAAGACCGCTAAAAGAAAATCTCAGCCCACGGTGCTCCCCATGGTAGCCAGAGCCGAGGGCGATAAGTAACGACGACCGACCAACGACTACCGAGTTTTCCGCATACGCCATTTTGCTCACGAGATGTCATTTTCTCTCCCGCCAGCAACTACCGAACCGGCGAGAGGTCTTCCTGACACCTGACACCTAAGAGCTGACACCTGCTGTAACATTCCCTGTGCTCGTCTTCTGGGTTCTCTTCAACCTGTTTGTGCTGGCGATGCTGGCGCTCGATCTGGGAGTGTTCGGTCGCCGCCCCCACCGTGTCAGTTTTCGCCAAGCGCTCGCCTGGTCCGGAGTCTGGATTTTACTGGCAGCTGCGTTCGCAGTGCTGATGTTCTTTTGGCGAGGGCCGGCTCATGCGCTCCAGTTCGTCACCGGTTACGTGATCGAACTCTCCCTCAGCGTCGACAATCTGTTCGTCTTTCTAGTGATCTTCCGCTATTTCAAGGTTCCCGAAGAGCACCAGCACAAGGTGCTGACCTGGGGAATCCTCGGAGCGATGCTGATGCGCGGCGCGTTTGTAGCCGCTGGCGTCGGCCTGATTGGCCGCTTCACCTGGATCACTTACGCCTTTGGTGCCTTGCTCGTATATTCCGGATGCAAGCTGCTGCGCCAGGGCAAAGCGGAAATCCATCCCGAGAAAAATGTAGTTCTGCGTCTCTTCCAACGCGCTTTCCCCGTCACCAAAGACTATGTCGGCGGCCAGTTCTTTTCGCGCCGGGAAGCGCTTTATGCGACTCCGCTGCTGGTGGTGCTGCTGGCGATCGAGACCAGCGACATCCTCTTTGCAGTGGATTCGATTCCGGCGGTTCTAGCCATCACGCGCGATGCCTTCATTGTCTATACCTCGAACGTATTCGCCATTCTAGGCCTGCGCTCCATGTATTTCGCCCTGGCCGGCATGATGAATAAGTTGCACTATCTCCATTACGGACTTTCGCTGGTGCTGATTTTTATCGGGCTGAAAATGCTAGGTTCGCATTACGTGACCATTCCCACCGAGTGGGCACTGGTGATCGTGCTAGTGGTTTTGGGGGTTTCTATTCTAGCCTCGCTCTTGCATCCCCGAAGGAGCCAGCCGAGTAGGCCTTAGCTCCAAGCCGGTAGCTCGCAGCTTCATAAGCTATGATGAATGCCAATGATTAGCATTCCAGTAGCCACCCCGTCGCGCTCCTATGAGGTGCTCATAGGGAGCGGCCTGCTCAACCGCGCTGGTGAGTGTTTCGGCAAGTTTCTGGAAAACCGCCGCGCCTTTGTGGTCACAGTTCCGCCCGTGCGCAGACGATGGCTAAAGGTCTTGGCGAAATCCCTGTCGGCTTCGGGAATCGAATCGAGCGTCCTGGAAATGCCCGATGGCGAACGCGCAAAACGTCTGTCCACGCTGGAAAAGCTGGCGGAGAAGTTAGTAAAGCAAGGCGCGGATCGCGAGGCAACCTTGCTGGCTCTCGGCGGCGGCGTAGTCGGCGACGTAACTGGATTCCTCGCTTCGATCTACATGCGCGGCATCGATGTAATCCAAATCCCAACCACCGTGCTAGCCCAGGTCGATGCCGCCATCGGAGGAAAAACGGGAGTCAATCTGCTATCCGGGAAAAATCTGCTGGGAACTTTCCACCAGCCGCGCGCCGTACTAGTCGACCCCGCCGTCCTGGAGACGTTGCCCTCGCGCGAATACCATGCCGGCCTGTATGAGTCACTGAAGTGCGGCATCATCGGAGATCCCGGACTCTTCCGCCTATTCGAGGACCGTCGCCGCGAGATTCTAGACCGCGACTCGGGAGTGGTGGAGAAAGTGATTGCCGATTCGGTGCGCCTGAAGGCTTCGGTAGTAAGTGCCGACGAACGCGAAGGCGGCTTGCGGCAAGTTCTGAACCTAGGCCACACCATCGGCCACGCACTCGAAGCCGAGACCCGCTATACCCAATTGCTCCATGGAGAAGCCGTAGCCTGGGGCATGATCGCAGCCACGCACATCGCGCTTTCAACGGGCAAACTGGATAGCGTGACGGCCGGACGCATTTCCAACGCGGTTCTGGGTTTCGGCAGACTGCCGCGCATGGAGTTGAAGAGCACAAACATCCTGAAGCGCCTGCGTGCCGACAAAAAAACGCGGCAAGGAGTTGTGCACTTCATTCTCCCGCGAGAGATCGGTAAAGTTGAAATCACCAGCGACGTGCCCGAAGCCATAGTCCGCTCGGCGGTCGACGAGATCAAAAAGCTGGCGAGGAATTAGTCTGGTTCCGTTTCGTGGAGCGAGGGGCGTCTCGCCCGTCCGGTTCTCCGCCAGCAACAATCGCATGAATCAAGAGATCAATCCGCCGATCATCGGAGCAACTCCCGCCGGCGCGCAAAATCGCGAGTCGGCAGCCCACGCCGTCCGCGAGATGTTCACTTCGATTGCGCCACGCTACGACCTGCTGAATCACGTGCTTTCCTTCAATATCGATCGCCTGTGGTGGTGGCGCACCGCCTGCAGGTTCGACTCCATTTTGCAGCGCCCCCAGGCTCGCGTGCTCGATCTCTGTTGCGGCACCGGGGATATGACGTTCGCGCTGGCCCGCCGCGCACGGTCGAACTCTCCGCAGATTCTGGGCGCGGATTTCTCTCACGCCATGCTGCAACGCGCCGCCGCAAAAACGGCAGAGAAGGGAAGTGCGACGCCCCGCTGGATCGAAGCGGACGCGTTGCGACTACCGTTTCCCGATGAACATTTCCATCTGGTAACGTCGGCCTTCGGCTTTCGCAACCTGGCCGACTACGATGCTGGCTTGCGTGAAATTGCCCGCGTGCTCGCCCCCGGCGGAGAATGCGGCATTTTAGATTTCGGAGAGCCCGGCGGCGTGATAGGGAAGTGTTATCGCATCTATTTCAAGAAAGTTCTTCCCGCGATAGGAACGCTAATTTCAGGCGTGCGAGGTCCCTACGCATATTTGCCCGCATCCGTCGAACGCTTTCCCGCGCCCAATGAAATGCTCGCACGCATGCGCCAGGCGGGGTTTGGCGAGTCCAGTTGGACTCCCTACACATTTGGTATAGCGGGCCTTTACCGTGGAGTGAAGAGTGCTTAAGTCCAAATGAGGGAGTTACAGCAATGCTGGAGACAGTTCTGAAGCGTTTTGAAGAGCCTGACGAGGTACGAACATTCGAAAAAGGAAAATTCGAACTTGTTCGCATCGGCGGCATGACCATCGGCCGCGCCACCTATCAGCCGGGATGGAAGTGGTCCGTTCACGTCGGCCCCAGCGTGGGCGCGTCGCGCTGCAACGTCGAACACGTCGGGCTGGTACTCTCCGGCTGCGCCACGGCTGCGATGGAGGACGGCACGATCCACGAACTCCAAGCCGGCATGCTCTTTTACATCCCACCCGGCCCTCCCGGCCACGAGAGTTGGGTGGTGGGAGATGCGCCATACGTCTCGCTACATTTCCTCGGCGCCGACCACTACGCCAGCAAATAACAACTAATCTGTAAATTGATTAGTCTTCCGTTCAAGATTTTGATTTTCTCGGCGCACTCAGTGTCTGGGCGATGATGAAAGTTCTCAGTTCCGCGGGAACGAATCCGCGAACGCCTCAAAGTTGGTTTTCGTAATCACCCGCTCGTAGTCTCTCCCAAGAAAGTCCTTGAGCCGGTCGGTCTTCATAATGTACTGCCCAGTCATATAATGCACGGCGTCGGGCGGAATCGCCGAGATATTCCAGTCCCACAAAAATCGCAGGACGCTGCGCATGGCCCACACTCCGGGCACGCGGACTAACTTCGCATGTGCCAGCTCGATACACTGCGCGAAGCTCATAGGCTCGCCGCGTCCGGCAACATTCAAAATGGTCAGCCGCTGCGCTTCCGGCTCCCGCCGCAGGATCCAGGCGATCAGCCGCGCCATGTCGTCCACGTGCACGAACTGGATCTTGTTGTCGAGATATTTCTGCCCGTAGGGCAACATGCACGGCAAGCGCTTCGCCCCCTCGCGCATGCGCTCAGCCCGCGCCCCCTTGCCATTGGGCGTTCCCCGGAACGCTCCCATCAGATAGTTTTCCACCGTTGCTCCCGCAAATATGTGGGGACGCAAAATAAAAACTCCGCATCCGCGCAACGCCGGCGCGCGTTGCTGCACCACCAGATCGCTTTCCTTCTTATGGATGGCATAGGGCAGGGTATGCGCCCCGAGCGGTTCGTCTTCCGCGACTGGAGCGGGCAACTCCGATCCATACGCCGACACGCTGCTGGGAAAAATAAATTGGCGAATGTTGGCGCTCGCATTCCGGTTGGCCTCGGTTATGGCTTCCATCACCCGCGCCGTGCCCGCCACGTTGATTCGCCACATGCGGTCGACATCCAGCACCCCGGAGCGCTGCGGATCGATTACAAATGCCAGATGCACCACCGACGCCGGTTGTAACTCCCGCAGCAGCAAAAGCAACTCCCGCGTCGATTCCTCTCTCCCTAAATCCAGCGGAACGAAACGCTCGACCGCCGAGTGCGTGGGGGGCGTTATATCCACCCCCACCACCTTGTAATCGGAAAGTTGCGGAATTAGTCGCTGCCCAAGATTCCCGGAAACACCGGTAACCACAATCGTAGGTTTTGCCGTGTCCATCGCGTCCGCGTTCTAGTCTTTATCTTTGTCTTCCATGTGCTCGGGTGGCCTTGTTGCTCGCCGCGGAGGCATCGGCATGCCCCGAGGTTGTGCCGCTCCGAAGTAGGCATCGTTCAGCTCAACATCTTTCTGGTAAATGCTCATCAGGTCGCGGTACCGCTGCATGGAGATGGCTTTGCGGATATCCGGAGACACTGCCTCCAGAGTTAGAGTTTCCGTGCTCACCATCTTGTAAATGTAGTGCCCGCCGTTCGGGTCCGAGATCACTTGGGACACTTCGCCCGGCTGCAAATCCATAACCATTTGATGGTTCTGAGGCAGCGTGTTGCGGCGCGCCTTTTCCACCTTCGTGTTCACGGCATTTCCCGGCAGCCCCGCCGCCACGAACGCCTCTTTTTGCAGTTTGTCGGGATCTTCCCCCTTAACCGCGCGGGCGCGCAGAGTGTCGGCAAGCTTCGTCATCGCTTCCTCGGCAGCTTTTTTTTGCGCTTCTGTCGGCGGCTTCGGCGGAGTGCTTTTCGCGGTTGTCGCCTTCCCGCTCGTTGTGGTTCCGGCAGCGGCCGCTGTTCCCTTCTTCACCGGCGGCTTGGGCGTTACCGCCGTAGTGTTGATCTGTTTCGTCCGCGGAATGTAGATCCGCTGCAAGCTCGCCTGCTCGTAAGAGGCTACGTTCTTCTTGTAATAGTCCGCGACATCCTCATCACTGACCTTTTGCGCATCTGCCTGCACTGCGCCGCTCAGTTCCTGCGCAAGAATCTGCATGCGGTAATAGTGCAGCTTCTCCTCAAACGATGGCCCCTTGTCCAAACCGCGTTGTTCCGCCGCGGTCGACATCTTCAGGGCCCAGGAATACTTGTTGGCCAGATTGCGGCGCGCTGCCGGAGGCATATTCGGCTGCAATCCTTCCACGATTTTCTCAAATTCCGCGCGCGTAATTACGGTTTTGCAAGCATCGCCCTGTTGCGTGGCGTCTTTGCAAAAACCCTTCAGCGTGATCACCGCATCATCGGGCCCGATTTTTACTTCGGGGGCCTTTTCAGGCGCGGGAGCAGCGCTTTGTCCCGCCGGCGTTGCAGCGGCGGGCGGTGTAGCCGGTGGCGCGGCTTGTCCGTAGACCAAGCTCACGAGCAGAAGACAGACGAAGCACTTGGAACGCATGAATCAAGATCCTCCAAAGGGAAATTCTGACGAATGTCATCGTAGCATGTCCCCACCGAGACCGGGCAATCGGGGAGGGGTGTCCTAATTAGCTTTTCTCCCACAGAGTCACGGAGGCGCAGAGACACCAATTGCTTAGCAAAACCATCCCATTTGATTTTTGCAGTTCAAGGTTTTCTCCGTGACTCGGTGACTCCGTGGTGAAAAAGGCTACCAGGCGTGCTGAGGGGTTGGCGGCAAGCGAATCCAAGGCGATAATGACGTGGATGCCGGAAATTCGTGCCCCCTACAGTTCCGAGTCGATGCGTCGCGACAAGCGCGCTGTTGCCGGCAACTCCGTGCTCGCAGCTCTGGTAATCACCAGCCTGAAGATTGTTGTCGGCATCACCACCGGCTCGCTGGGAATTCTATCCGAGGCCGCCCACTCCGGACTGGATCTGGTCGCAGCCCTGGTCACATTTCTTTCAGTGCGCGTTTCCGACAAGCCGGCCGATGCCGATCACCAGTACGGACACGGCAAGTTCGAGAATTTTTCCGCCTTCATCGAAACCGGTCTGCTGTTGCTGACCTGCGTCTGGATCATCTATGAAGCGATCAACCGCCTCTTCTTTCACAAAGTGGAAATAGAACCGAGCATCGCCGCGTTCGTGGTCATGCTGCTGTCCATCGCCGTCGACTCCTGGCGCTCCCGCGTCCTCGGACGTATAGCGACACAGTACGATAGTCAGGCGCTGGAAGCTGATGCGCTCCATTTTTCCACCGACATCTGGTCGAGCACGGTCGTAATCGTCGGCCTGGCGCTGGTTTGGGCAGGCCGTACTTATCATGTGACATGGCTGCGTCAGGCCGATCCGATTGCCGCACTTTTTGTAGCCGGCGTGGTCATTTCCGTGAGCTGGCGCCTGGCGCGCAGAACGATCGATGCGCTTCTCGACGCCGCGCCCACCGAAGTGCGTAGCCAGATCCTCGACCGCATCGCGACCGTCGACGGCGTGTTGGAAGTGGAGCGAGTCCGCTTTCGCAAAGCCGGCAACCGCTTTTTTGCCGATGTTTCCGTCGGACTGGAGCGCAATTTCACTTTCCAGCGCTCCGAGCAGGTCTCTGATGCCGTAACCTCCCGCGTCCGCGAAATTCTGCCCGATGCCGACGTGATGGTGCATTCGGTTCCGCGCGCGCGAGGCACGGAAAACATCTTTGATCGCATCCGCGCCGTAGCCACCCGCCACAACTTCAATGTGCACGACGTCAGCGTGCAGGATCTAAACGGCCAGTTGCACGTCGAGCAGCACCTCGAACTGGACGAGCAACTAAGCATGAAGCAAGCCCACGATGAAGTAACCCGCCTGGAAACGGAGATGCGCGCGGAAGTTCCGGAGATCGCGACCATCCTAACCCACATTGAAAGCGAGCCGGCAACGATTGAAACGGGAGAAGAAATCGTGCGCGAGCCCGAATTAGAGCAGCGCCTAAAAAACATTGTGAAGGAATTTCCCGAGGTAATGGACGTGCACGAATTCCAGTTTAAGAAAGTGCGAGCGCGGCTGTATGTGTCCTGCCACTGCACGCTGCCCGACGATATGCCGCTGTCGCGAGTGCACGACGTGCAAACCTCGCTGGAGATTCGTTTCAAACACGATGCGCCAGAACTTTTTCGTGTCTTGATACATCCCGAGCCAATGACCGACAACCGGCGCTAACATAGACTGCGGAGTTGGATCAGGGTTTGGCAAGGGCACGGCTTCAGCCGTGCCACAAGGACCAAAGAATAACGGGGCTTTAGCCCCTGAAGGCGCCCCATATCGCGATCAAAGGACGACCGGACCCCATGATTGAAGCCACCGTAAACTGGACCGACCACGACCGATTTGTAGGCCAAGCAACCTCCCGCCATTCGATCGTAATGGACGCCGCCGCCGAGAAGACCGCCAACAGCCCAATGGAGTTGGTGCTGCTAGCGCTTTGTGGCTGCACGGCATCCGACGTAGTAGGCATCCTCCGCAAGAAACGCGAAAACTTCACCGCCCTGGAAGTGACGGCCAAGGGCGAAAGAGCGACCGGTTACCCCGCCGTCTATACTGAGATTCACCTGACCTATTTAGTACGCGGACCGGTGTCGCAAAAAGCCATGCAAGATGCCGTAAGGCTCTCGAAAGAAAAATACTGCTCCGTTTCCGCCATGCTGGAGAAGACGGCGAAAATCACTTACAGCATCGAGCACGCAGCGTGAAGTCGGGCCCGCATCCGCTGCGAGGGTATTTCTACATTGGCAGCGCGGCCTTTCTGTGGGGAATCTCAGCGACCTTGGGCCGCGCAGCATTCACCGGCCATCCACTCCCCGGCGGGATTTCGCTGGGTAGCTCGCTAAAGAAAATCGATCCGCTCATCCTCTCGCAGAGCCGTGCTACGTTGTCTCTGGCCGTTCTCTTGCCGATACTCCTCGTGCGCAGAGGCGCGTCCGCCCTGCGTGTTCCCGGCCGCGACCTGCTGCGTTTTTTCCTGCTGGGAGTTCTAGGAGTAGCCGCCTCAAACTATCTCTACTACCTGGCCATTCAACGGACGAACGTAGCCACCGCCATCATCCTCCAATACACCGCGCCAGTTTGGGTACTGCTCTACACCGTGGCGCGAGGAGCGCAAAAGCCCTCGCTGCGGAGAATCGCAGCCGTAGCGTTAGCCGTAGCCGGTTGCGCGCTGGCCGTAGGCTTTGTCGGCGCGGGCGCCCTCCGATTAGACGTCGTAGGAGTCACGGCCGCGCTCCTGGCAGCATTCTCCTTCGCCTTTTACAACGTCGGCGGACACAGCGTCCTGGCCCGTTACGACCGCTGGAAAGTTCTGCTCTGGGTATTAGCCGCCGCGTCCGTCTTCTGGATCTTCGTAAATCCCCCCTGGAAAATTGCCGCCGCTCACTACTCTCGCGAGCAATGGGAATTCATGTTGGTATTCTCGCTGGTCTCGGTCCTCGGCCCATTTTCCTGCTACTTCGCCGGTCTGCAGCACCTGGAGCCAACCAGTGCCATAGTAGCCAGTTGCTTGGAGCCAGTATTCAGCATCCTGATTGCGGCGCTAGCGCTAGGGGAGTTAGTGCGGCCAACGCAGACGGTAGGAATCGTTCTGGTGCTAGTAGCAATCGTGCTGATTCAGTTGCCGGAACGGAGAGCCCAAGGAGAAGAGTTGATGGTCGAACCCATCGAGTGAGCTCAATCTTCAGGATTCGTTACCCTTCAGGATTTGTCATCCCGAACGAAGTGAGGGATCTGCATTTCGCCGCGGACTACACATGCTTGTGGGTGCCCCATCCTTGCGCGGTTCTTGCGCAAGGGTGGGATTCCACGGCTGCGTCTATCTAGGGCTTTTGCATTTGATCTTCTTTTTGGGTGGCGCAGCGGTTTACCGCTGCGATAAGAGCACATTTTCATTGACGGCTTTAGCCGCTGAGGAACCCGGGTCGCGCGAGCCGTCGACGCTTACGAATGCCCCTCCGCCCATCCCAGCCGCCGGAAATACTTCTGTGCCTTCCGCACGTCCCGCCCGATTTGCTCTTTCAGCGCCTCAACCGAAGGGAACTTGATCTCATCGCGCAGCCGATCCAGAAAATGCAGCTCAACTTCCGTCTCCGCCGAAAGCTGAATCGGATGGAAATTTAGCAAGTGAGACTCAATGGCAAACGAATCATTCCCAAACGTCGGACGGTTTCCGATGTTAGTAACCGAATCGAAGCACTCGCCCCCAATGCGAGTGCGAGTAATATACACGCCGTGTTTCGGAACAAGCTCGTCATAATGCGACAAATTAATAGTCGGGACGGTATACTTCGCCCCATATCCACGCCCGCGCCCGGCAGTAGAAAGAATGCTGAACGGACGCTGCAGCAGATGTCGCGCGCGGTTCACGCGCCCGTCGGAAAGCAGCTTGCGAATATGACTGCTCGAAACGTTTTCCCCGCGCAGCCGCATCTCGGGATAATCGTGCACCTCGAACCCCATTTCGCGGCCCAGGTCGCGCAGCATTTGAATGTTACCCGCCGCCTTGTGTCCGAAGCGAAAGTTGTAGCCTTCGTGAACTTCGCGGGCATGCAGCCGTTTCTTCAGAATTTCATGAGCAAACTGATGCGGCGTCATCAGCGAGAGATCGCGTGAGAACGGCAGCAGCAGAACCGCATCGACTCCGGTAGCTTCCAGCAGCCGCAGCTTTTCCGGAAGCGGCGTAAGCAATTTCAGATTGTGATCGGGTCGCAGGATTCTCGCAGGGTGAGGTTCAAAAGTGACCACCACCGACTGTGCGTGACCAGCCCGAGCCCGCCGTACGATCTCGTCCAGCACATGTCGATGAGCGCGGTGGACGCCATCGAAATTGCCAACGCTAACCACCGCCGGCCCAAACTCCCGAGGAACATCGTCGAGTTTATGAAAAGTCAGCATCGAAAATCATTCAACCGCCGAGACGCCGAGCTCGCCGAGTTTTTCTTAATAAAGGCTTTTCTCGGCGACCTCGGCGTCTCGGCGGTGAACCCTAAATTTCAAACTCCAATTTCATCCCGTCGAACGCCAGCCGCACGTCCGGCGGCAAAGCCGCATTGGTAGCCTCGTGCGGCAGGTCGTGGCAGATATGCGTAAAGAACGTGCGCTTCGGCCTCACCGCCTCCACAATCTTCAGCGACTGCTCCACCGTCGAATGCGTAGGATGCGGCTTGTAGCGCAGCGCGTCCAGAAAAAGAATGTCGAGCCCGCGCAACTTTTCCAGCGTGTCGGACGGCACTTCGCTGTGATCCGTCAAATAAGCGGCCGATCCGAAACGAAAACCCAAAATCGGCGTCTCCCCGTGAATCACCGTCACCGGCTCAAACTGCGCCCCGAACAATTCGACCGGACCGTCGATAGGCTGCAAGTCGACCAGTGGCAGTCCGCCAAATTTATAGGTTGCTTCAAAGATGTAGCGAAACATATTGCGGAGAAATTCGCAGGAACGCGGCGTTGCATAGAGCGGCAGCTTTCCCGGCTTGTGGTGGTAAGTCAGCGGCCGCAAGTCGTCGATTCCAAGAATGTGATCCGCGTGCGTGTGGGTATAAAGCACGGCATCGAGTTGCGTAATGTTTTCGCGCAAAGCCTGCTCGCGAAAGTCGGGCGTGCTGTCGATCATGATGTGCCGCCCGTTGTAGCTGATCATCACCGAGGGGCGAGTGCGGCGGTCATGCGGGTCCGACGAATGGCAGACGGCGCAATCGCAACCGATAGTAGGAACGCCCATCGATGTGCCGCTGCCTAATACGGTCAGAGTCGCCCGCATCAGCCGTTCGTACCTGTAATCGGCCCCGGCGCTTGCGGAGGACGCGCCAGCGCATTGGTCACTTCCACGTAAGCCATGCGCAGTTCATAGAGGCAGTTCTGCAAAAATCCTTGCTCCTTCGGAGTGAGGTTGCCCTTGGTTTTGTCGGCGATCATGCCCAGCGTGTCGATCGTCTGTCGCGCTCCGATGATGTCGACTCCTGGCTGTCCGCCCTGCTCGTGCATCAGGCCCAGCTGCATCATGGCGGTCATGTAGAGCGACGCCATGAAGCGCTCGAAAGTCATTTCGAGTTCCTTGGCCGAGTGTCCGCTGAGTTCGACGCGCGTGTCCAGATCGCGCGAAGACTGTTTATAGGCGTCGTGCTGTACCTGTTGTTCAGCGTCCGTGGGCGGTTCGGGGACGTCAGACCCGTGCCCGGCCGCGGTTTCCGGTGATGCAGAGACGCTCGCCGCCGAAGCCGCAGGCATCGGAACTGTCGCGGGAGTTGCCGCCGGAACCGGTGCCGCCGCTGCTGTAGCCGTCGCGACGACGGGTGGAGCTTGTTCTTCCGCGGCTTCCGTTCGGAGGTCTCCATCGGCTGTAAACAAGCGCTTGTCGCTCACTTTGAATTCGCTTTCTTCTTTTCTCTTTTGCGCCATATAGTTTTCCAAGTCTTGAAAATGCCTCGAAAATTCGGATCGCTTTAACAATTCAGGAAATCGGCAGCGTTACCGGTTTAAGCTTCGCCGCGCCCGCCCGTAATTCTTTCCCCGAGCCCTCGCGTCGCAGATAACCCAATGCGACGGCCCGATCTCCCACCGCTAAAGGCAAAATCGCGCTGCTGGTAATCTCTCCAACTTCTTTTTCGTCGGCCACAATTTTTGCGCCCGCTTGGGGCAGCGTACCCTCCACCGCAAACGCGCCAAACATCCGATGCACCGCCCCGCGAGAACGAATGCGCTCCACAATCTCCTGTCCCAGATAGCAGCCTTTGGTGAAATTCAAAGCCCGTGTCTGCCCCGTTTCCTGCGGCAAATCGCGCTCGCGGATATCCACGCCAAACCGCGGTATGCCGCGCGAGATGCGGAAAAGATTCAGCGCAGTGGCGCCGACGGCCGTGGCGCCCGCTGCAATCAGAGCATCCCACGTGGATTTCACTTTGTCCGGCGTCAGCCAGATTTCGTACGACAGTCCCAACGCATCATCGCCTCGCACCAGCGTGCATTGCAGGCAGTCACAAGCACAATCACATTTCGGAGTGCATAACTCCAGCGGCGCAAGGTCGGGAACCGCGATTCCGGCCCGTTCCAGCACAGCGCGCGATTCCGGCCCTGTCAATCCCAGCGACGTAATCGTGTTGCTGATGTCGGCAATCTCGACATCGTCGGCAATAATGTAGCGATCGAACAGCTGCAACACTTTTTCCAGCTGCTCACGTTCCGTATCCACCAGCAGCGAATCGCCACGCTGAAATACGTAAAGATCGGCCTGAATGTGCGCCTGCGCGTTCAGCAGAAAAGCATAAACGCCGCGTCCAACAGCCAGATCCCTAACGTTGTTCGAGACCATGCCATTCATCCACCGCACGCGATCGTCGCCTGTAACCACGATCTTGGCGCGCCCACTCAAGTCATACAGTCCGCATCCCGACACGAGGCTCTGAAATTGGGCCCGAGCATCGCCGAGATCGGTCGCCGCGACGCTCCCGTGCTGGGTAGAGTTCGCCCCAGGAAGTGTAGTCAGTGTCATAGGTTCAATCTCTGATTATAACGAAAGGGTTAGTGGAGAGGCGGGCGTCCACGCCCATCGGGCCGGGCGACTATTTAGAGTGTTTATGAGTGCCTCTGTGCTGTGTTAACGTTGCCAGCGTGACCGCACTAAAAAGGAAGCGTATTGCGGTAATCCCCGGAGACGGCATCGGAAAAGAAGTCATTCCGCAAGCCGTAAAAGTCATCGAAGCCACCGGCGCCGCCGTCGACCTGATCCCCTTCGACTGGGGTGCCGACCGTTATCTAGCCGACAAAGTCACCGTCCCGCCCGACGGCTTCGTGACCCTGGCTCGCGATTTCGACGCCATCCTGCTAGGCGCCTTCGGCGATCCGCGCGTCCCT
This sequence comes from uncultured Acidobacteriaceae bacterium, assembly GCA_963785265.1. Lineage (GTDB taxonomy): Bacteria > Acidobacteriota > Terriglobia > Terriglobales > Acidobacteriaceae > Acidiflorens. Next base: position 485,293 of record CAWAUN010000008.1, read on the forward strand.
TCCAACATCCACGCCAAGGAAATTCTCCTAGGCATGCGCAGCAAAATGGACCTCTACGCCAACGTCCGCCCGGTACGTCTGATGGATTCCGAGCTCTGCCCGCTAAAAGGCATCGAGCCCAAAGATCTGGATTTTGTAGTAATCCGCGAAAACACCGAAGGCGTCTACGGCGACCTGGGAGGCATTTTCAAGCAGGGAACCCCAGACGAAGTTGCCATCCAGGAAGACATCACCACGCGCAAGGGAGTCGAGCGCATCGCCCGCTACGCCTTCGAATTCTGCGCCAACCACAAGAAGCTGGACGGCACGCCGCGCCGCCGGGTGCTGATGTGCGACAAGTCGAATGCCATGACGCACGCCGGAAGCCTATGGCAGCGAGTTTTCAAAGAAGTAGCCACCGAGCATCCCGACATTGAGACGCAGCACACGTACGTAGACGCACTCTGCACACAGATGGTGCGCGATCCGCGCGTCTTCGACGTAGTCGTAACCAATAACATGTTTGGCGACATCATCACCGATCTCGCCGCGGGATTGCAGGGCGGCCTCGGAATGGCCGCCAGCGGCAATCTCCATCCCGGCAAGACGTCGATGTTTGAACCGGTGCATGGTTCCGCGCCGCCAATAGCCGGAAAAAACCTAGCCAATCCCTTAGGAGCAATACTGTCCGCAGCCATGATGCTGGCCCACTTGGGAATGAAATTAGAAGCGCACAAGATCGAAGCCGCCGTGCAAGCAGCCGTGAAGCAGAAAAAAACGACGCCCGACATAGGCGGAACGCTAGGCACAAGCGAGGCAGGCGAGTGGGTAGCCTCCAGTGTGGCGCGGGCGCCCTCGCCCGCGTCGCCGCGTACAGAATGAGGATCGCAAGAGATAATCGCCCAAAGCCCCTTGCACCCCCGCACGTCATTCGCCAGTTCGTATAGACTCGATTCCAATGGACAGTATCAAGGCGCTAGCTAGAAAGTTTGGCGGATGGTTTTCGCAACTCGCCCTGCTCACGTTGTTAGTCGGCACGATTTGGGCGCAAGCGTCGAGTGCAAGTGCGCCGTCGCAGGATCAGGCTCCGCAGTCTCAGACTCCCGCCGCCGAGGGCACCCAAGCCACACCAGCCGCTCCCGAAGCCACCATCTCCCCCAAAGAGGCCAAAGAACTCTTCCGCTCGGTAGACGAGATCCTGGAATTTGCCAGCCATGACACCGATCTCCCCATCAAGCACAAAGTAAAGCGCAGGCTAACCAAGCGCGACGAAGTGCAGTCCTACATCCAAAAGAGTATGAAGGAGGACAAGGACGCGAAGCGTCTGGAGCGCTCCTCAGCCGTGCTGAAAAAATTCGGCTTGATCCCACGCAACTTCGATCTTTCCAGTTTTCTGGTGACCATGCTGCGCGAGCAAGTCGCAGGCTACTACGATGTCAAAACGAAGACTGTGAATCTGCTGAACTGGCTCGATGCGGAACAACAGAAGCCGGTTCTCGCCCACGAGCTAACTCACGCCCTGCAGGACCAATCCTTCGGCATCGAGAAGTGGATGAAGGGATCGGAGCAAGGCGATGATAAGAAAGATGATCCCAGTCAGGACGATATCGCAAACGACGAGGAAACCTCCGCCCGCCAAGCCGTAATCGAGGGCCAAGCCATGGTGGTGCTGATGGACTATTCGCTGGCCCCCACTGGCAAGACACTCCTCGAATCGCCGCAAGTAGTTGAAGCGCTCAAGCAAGGCATGTTGGTAGGCACCGCCGACTCGCCCGCATTTCGCGACGCTCCCATGTTTCTAAAAGAGGAACTAACCTTCCCCTATCGCTACGGACTGGACTTCACCGCTGCGCTGCTCCAAGCCGGCGGAAAAGAAATGGCCTACGCGGGCGTATTCAAAGATCCGCCCAAGACGACGCGCGAAATCATGGAGCCCGAAACCTACCTGTCGCACGAGAAGCTAGAGCCGTTGAAGCTGATCGACATGCAGAAAGACTTCAAAGGCTACGACCCCTTCGACATCGGAGCCATGGGAGAGTTCGACGTCGACGTACTGGTGGAGCAGTATGCCGGTCGCGATGAAGCCAAGGCAATGTATCCAGAGTGGCGCGGCGGATACTATTTCGCCGGCAAGCCCAAGGCAGACAAATCCGCCCCCATAGGAGTCCTCTACGTTTCCCGCTGGTCAAGTCCAGCCAAAGCGTCGGAGTTCGCCGCCGTCTACGCGAAATCCCTAGCCGAGCGCTATCAAAAGCACCAGGGTCTCGGGCCCGATGGCAAAGTAGCGAACGATGCGCCGCCTGCGGATTCCTGGCGAACCTTGCGCGGACGTCATGCTTGGCTGACCGATGAAGGGGTAGTAGTAATTGAAGTCCGAGGCGATGAAGTGCTGATCAGCGAAAGCCTCGACGACGAGACCACAAAAAATGTAGAAGCAGATTTCTGGCCTCCGGAAAAACCACAAGACAAGCCCGCGCCCGCGAAGCCATGATTTCCATCTTGTATAATAGACATTTCCGTAGTTATCCCCAACCCCATCAGGAGCGCAATTGCAACAGGCAGAGATAGGCATAATCGGCGGCAGTGGCCTGTACCACATGCCCGGTTTCAGCGACGCGCACGAACTCCAGCAGCAGACTCCCTTCGGGGATCCTTCCGACGCCTATATTCTAGGAACGCTCGACGGCCGCAAGGTAGCATTTCTGGCCCGCCACGCCCGCGGACACAAGCTACTGCCCAGCGAACTGAATTTCCGAGCCAACATCTACGGCTTCAAGCAACTAGGCGTGGAAAGAATAATTTCCGTTTCCGCCGTAGGCTCTCTAAAAGAAGAGCACAAGCCCCTCGACTTCCTAATCCCCACGCAGTTTTTCGATCGCACCCGCCATCGCGTGGACACATTCTTCGGCGACGGAGTAGTAGCGCACATAGGTTTCGGAGATCCCGTGTGCGCCGAAATGGCCAAGGTGATCCGCGACGCATGCAAGGCTGCCGACGTAATCGCGAAGCTGGGTGGAACTTACATCTGCATGGAGGGCCCGCAGTTTTCCACCAAAGCCGAGTCCAACGTCTATCGCAGTTGGGGAGCCGACGTAATCGGCATGACCAACCTGCAGGAAGCCAAACTGGCGCGTGAAGCCGAGATCTGCTACGTCACAATAGCCATGGTCACCGACTACGACTGCTGGCATCCGCATCACGACGCCGTGACCGTAGAGCAGATAGTATCCGTGCTGGTAAAGAACGCCGAGAACGCCGCGAAAGTAGTGAAGGCGTCGGTATCCGCCATGCCGAAGTCGCGCAGCTGCAAGTGCGGAAGGGCGCTAGCGAACGCCATTCTGACCGATCCAGCCAAAATCCCCGCAGCCACAAAAGAGAAGTTACAGTTAATCTTAGGAAAGTATTTGAAATAGTCGATGGTCGTTAGTCGCTAGTCGTTAGCAAGCGAGAACGGACGTTAGCGGCTTTGTGAAGTGCTAGCTAACGACCAACGACCATCGACCAACGACGGCCCCAGGAGACGCATGAGCATTCTAGTAGTAGGTTCCGTTGCCTTCGACACCATCGCCACGCCCTCCGGCCAGGTAAAAGACATTCTCGGAGGGGCCGCAACGTACTTCGCGTTAGCCGCCAGCTACTTCACCGAAGTCCGCATGGTGGCCGTGGTAGGCGAAGACTTCACCGCGCAAAACGAAGCCGTCCTGAAAAATCGCGGAGTCGACACCCGAGGCATCGAGCGCACCGACGGCAAAACCTTCCGCTGGGGCGGGCAGTATCTGGACAACCTGAACGAGGCGAAAACCGATTTCACCGAACTGAACGTCTTCGAAAAATTTCAGCCGCGCATCCCAAAAGAATATGCCGACTCGCAGTTCCTGTTTTTAGCGAACATCCACCCCACTCTCCAAAAGACCGTTCGTTTGGAAATGCCCGGCGTGCGTCTCACCGGCGGTGACACCATGAATTTCTGGATTCAAGGTACGCCGAAAGAGTTGGCGGAAACCTTAAAGCTGGTCAACATTCTGCTCATCAACGACAACGAAACCAAAATGCTGGCCGGTGAAAAGAGTCTTCCACGCGCGGCCAAAAAAGTAATCGCCATGGGCCCCAGCGCGCTGGTAGTGAAGCATGGAGAGTACGGCGCAACTATCTTTTTCCGCGAAGGCGCCTTCGGCATCGGCTCGCATCCTTTCCGCGCCCCCGCGTTGCCGATCGACGAAGTAAAAGATCCCACCGGAGCCGGCGACTCCTTTGCCGGCGGTTTCATGGGCTACATCGCATCGCAAGGCGAAGTGAATCGCGAAGTCTTGAAGCGCGCCTTGTTTTACGGCGGAGTGATGGGATCGTTCGCCGTGGAGCGTTTCGGAACCGAGCGCCTACAGAACCTGACCCGAGAAGAAATCGAAGCCCGCTTCCAAATTTTCCGCGAACTGACGCACCTGGAGTAAGAAAGGTTTACGTAGGGGCAGGTCCGGGGTCCCCATCACGCGCGGTTTTCGCGTGATGGGGTGGAGGTGCCCTCACCTGCCCAGCCGAGCGCAGCTCGGCCTCTGCGCACTATGCTGAACCGCTCGAGTTTTGTCACAGGTACAAGTCGGCGAGGGCCAAGCCCGACCCAAGTTGCGAAGTAACACGAGCCCCCGCCGGTTTATCCTGAAAGAATGCAGAGCGGCCCTAGAGTGACGACAACGACCAGCACCGCCCCCAACCGCAGCACGGCCCGCGTGGGCGGAATCCCCGCCCTGGTGTCTCTATTTTCATTTTTCTACTACTACCGCAACAGCGATCTTCTCCTCTACGGAGACGCGGTCGCTCACATCAACATTGCACGCCGTGTATTCGACTCGCAAACCCCCGGTATCTGGCAACTAGGGACCGTCTGGTTGCCCCTGCCTCATCTGCTCATGATCCCGTTCCTGCTCTCCAAGGCCATGTGGCAGAGCGGGGCCGGTGGTTCGATTCCGTCAATGATCGCCTACGTGTTCGGAGCCGTGGGAATATTTCGCCTGGTGCGCGGCACACTTGCGAGTGTGGTGACGGGGCTCAGCCCCGTCCAAGCCGAGCAAAGCCTCGCCGCCACACCGCACACCATCTTCGCGACTGACATTGGAGCATGGGTCGCGGCCCTCGCCTACGCCGCCAATCCCAACCTCATCTACATGCAGTCGACGGCCATGACCGAGTCCCTCTATCTGGCGTTCTTCATATGGGCGGTCGCGTACTTCGCGGAATTCATTCGCGCGCTGCAAGAACGTACGCTGCAAGAAAATGACCAACAAAGAATTAACGCAAGAAAAAAAGCTGATGCAGCCCGTCAGACGCAAGCCCTCCGCACCCCGTTGCGGCGTTGCGCCTGGTGTCTAGCCGGAGCCGAGCTCACCCGCTACGATGGCTGGTTTCTAGCCGGAGCGATCGGCGCGGCAATAGGGTTCATCGCCCTGCGGCTATGGCGCAATCAATCGCCCGACAGCCGCGCCGTGCGTCAGGCAGCGGTAAAGTTTCTGTTCGCCATCGCCGTAGCTCCCACCCTGTGGCTCGCCTACAACGGAGCAATCTACGGCAACGCCTTAGCCTTCGCCGACGGCCCCTACTCCGCGAAAGCGATCGAGCAGCGCGTAGGTGCGCCCAATCCCGCCCTCCATAACGCCGCAGTCGCGGCTCTCTATTTTCTGAAATCCGCGCAATTAAATATGGCGGAAGGGAACTGGGGCCGCTTCTGGCTGCTAGCCGCCCTTATGGCATCGGCGATCGCACTATGGAAACTGCGTGCGCAATCGTCGTTCCTGCTGCTGTTCTGGGTTCCGTTAGTGTTCTACGCTTTTTCCATCGCCTACGGTTCAGTGCCGATTCATGTCCACACCTGGTGGCCCTTTGTCGCCTTCAACCAGCGTTACGGACTCCAGTTGCTTCCCCTGTTCGCCGTTTCCGCCGGAATCCTGTCCGCTTCCGTTTTTCTATTCGTGGCCAACGGCCGCCATAGCGGAAAACTCATGGCTGTGATCCTCGCGCTGATGATCGCCAGTTACGCATCCGTGTGGAAGGCGGGGCCGCAATGTTTCGTAGAGGCGCAAAAAAACTGGCAGGTCCGCAGTTCCCTGAATTCGGCCGTGGAGCGGGTAGTCGCTCAGCTCCCGCCAAACTCGAGGTTCTTAATGGATATTTCCGAACATGTCGGCATCATGGAGCAGGCCGGCATCCCGCTGCGTCAGGTGGTGAACCAGGACAATCACCGCCCCTGGATTCGCCCAACCGATCCCCAAGGCCTCTGGGAGCGTGCGCTGGCCGATCCCCCGCGCTATGTGGATTTTGTAATTGTTTTCGATGGCGATGCCGTCGACCGAGCCGTGAATCGCACTCATCTCACCGAGCTAATCCAAATCCACGCGACCGGCCAGCCCCACGCGCGCATCTACGCGCCCAGCGCCCCGAATCAATCGCGTTAACCCCAACCCCCAGGCAACACAGAAAGCGCCGGATGGCGGTGATAGAATCCGCTCCGTGGTTCAAAACAAGCCACAGGAACCTTCGTTTTCTGTTAGTGCTTTCAGTGAGTGTCTTACTCTCAGTCTGGGTGCCCCATCCTTGCGCGTTTTTTGCGCAAGGGTGGGATTCCACGGTAGCGTCGAGCAAAGGCTCTTGCATTTGTTTTTGTTTTGAAGGGGTGCGGCTTCAGCCGCACCGTAACCAGCGCAAACTCAATGGCGGCTTTAGCCGCCGAGGCGGAGACGAGGCGCTCCTATGATCCACGAAGTCATCCAACTATTGCGCAATGAACTGGGGCTAGTGCTCAGTTCGACGCTGGCGCGCCTGCTGCTGGCGGCGATCCTAGGCGGCATCATCGGTCTGGAGCGCCAGCTCCGCCACCGCCCCGCCGGACTGCGCACGAATATGTTCATCTGTTTCGGCGCCGCCATGTTCACCGTGCTCTCGCGCCAGCTCGCGGGCGTAGAGTCCGACAGCGCCCGCATCGCCGCGCAGATTATCCCCGGCATCGGCTTCATCGGCGCCGGCTCCATCCTCCACGCGCGCGCGTCGGTGGTGGGCCTGACCACAGCGTCCACCTTGTTCGTAGTCGCGGGCATAGGCATGGCCGCTGGCGGAGGCCTCTATCTAACGGCGTGCTTCGCCACCATTATGATTCTCATCGCGCTGGTGGTTCTCGGACGCATGGAAGCAACCTTCTCGCTGAAAACACTTACGGCCACCTATGAAGTGACGGGCCGCAACGTGGATGGAATGTTGCGCGAAGTGAACCGCCTTCTCGATTCGGAACAGCTCGCCATGCAGAGCGTGCACATCGCCGATGCGGAGCCGAATTTTCGCCTGGTCTTTTCGGTGGATTGCGAACGCGATCAACAGAATGTATTTTCCATTCGCTTGCACGAATCCAATGCGTTCGCCAGCGTAACTTCACTCGGAATATTGGAACACGAATGAGCGCAACGCCGAGCGGCCAGTCGAATGCCACAATCCCGTTTACCAAAGCGTCGGCGTGCGGCAATGATTTTTTGCTGGTGGAAGCCGAACACGTGTCCGGCGACATGTCCGCGCTGACTCGCCGCCTCTGCGATCGTCATCGCGGAGTCGGCGCCGATGGCGTGGAATGGCTCTTTCCCGATGCCGAAGCCGACGTGAAGGCCCGCCTGATCAACGCGGATGGTTCCGAAGCAGAAATTTCCGGCAACGGCACCCGCTGCGTGGCCGCGCAGATTTGTTCCCAGCAAAAAAATAAGACGGAAGTAGTGGTCCGCACCGGCGCCGGACTGAAGACTTGTCGGCTCACGAGTTCGAAAGATGCTCGGCAAGGTCAGACCTTCGAGTTCGAAACCGAAATGGGCCCACCCGAAGTAGGCGGCGAGTTGTCGATTGAGACCATGTGGGTGCGAGCCGTAGGCACAAAAGTTTCGATGGGCAATCCGCACTTCGTAGTCTTCGTAGAAAATTTTCCAGACGGATGGCAACGCCAAGGAGCGCTGATCCAAACGCAGCCGCAGTTTCCGCAAGGCACGAATGTTGAGTACGTGGCAGTGCGAGGCCCGAATGAAATCGAAATCCGCCTCTTCGAGCGAGGAGTGGGAGAAACCGAGTCGTCAGGCACGGGATCATGCGCCTCGGCAGTAGCCGCAATTGTCAGCGGCCGTGTCAAGTCGCCAGTGAAAGTAGTTGCGCCAGGAGGTGCGCAAACCGTCCGCTGGCAGAATGAAGTCTATCTGCAAGGCCCAGCAACCATCATCTGCCGCGGAGAATTCTTCATTTAAGATCGAAACGTCGATCCCAATACTTCCCGCGGGTGCCCCATCCTTGCGCGTTTTGTGCGCAAGGGTGGGATTCCACGGTAGCTCCAGCTAGGGATCTTGCATTTGTTCTTGCTTTTGGGTGGCGCAGCGGTTTACCACTGCGGTTATTCTCTTAATTTTCGGTAACGGCTTTAGCCGCTGAGGGCCGCCGCAAAATAAGATCTGCACTAAACTTGAATCGACCCAGATGTCTCCCGCCTCCAATCCGAGAATCAAGCCCCGAGCCCTCCGTCGCGGAGACAAAGTAGGAATCGTAGCCCCCGCCTCCAACGTGAAGCGCGAGTTGCTCGAGGCAGGCGCCGAAGGCCTGCGCCACGCCGGCTACGAGCCGTTCTATCTCCCTTCCATCCTCGATCGCGATCTCTACTTCGCCGGTTCGGTAGACCGCCGCGCGCGGGAATTGGAAGAAATGTTCGAGCGTGACGACATCCGTGCGATTGTCTGCGCCCGAGGAGGCTACGGTTCGAACTACCTGCCCCCGACGCTCGATCCCACAAAGATCGCGTCAAATCCCAAAATCATGGTCGGTTATAGCGACATCACGACTCTGCTCTGCTGCGTGGCCGATGCAGCCAACTTCGTAACCTTCCACGGTCCCATGGCCGCCAGGGATTTCGCACTATCCGACGGTGTAGACCTGCCCTCATGGCAGAATGCCCTGAGCGGAGCCAACGAATGGGAGATAGGCGAAGGCTCAGGCGCCAAGCCGCTGCAAGCGGGCGAAGCCGAGGGAATCCTCTACGGCGGCTGCCTCTCCATGCTGGCAGCGTCCCTCGGAACCGAGCATGAAATTGAAACCGCCGGCACCATTCTCTTCATGGAAGACATAGCCACCAAGCCCTACCAGATCGACCGCATGTTGATGCAGCTCAAACTAGCTGGCAAATTCAAAGATGTTCGCGGCATCATCTTCGGAGAAATGTTGGATTGCCGCCAAAGTCCCGATCAGGACTACACGCTAGAGGAAGTAGTGCTGCGAGTGGTGGGAGATTTACGAATCCCCATAGCCTTCGGCCTGCGTTCCGGCCACGTCTCCCGCGCCAACATCACCCTCCCCATCGGAGTAAAAGCCAGCCTGGAAGTAAGCGATACAGTAACCCTAAGAATTCTGGAGTCGGCAACCACGAAATGATCCGGCCAATGAAACGTGCCCAGACCACACAGAAGCCCAAACCCAAACACATTCACCTGATCGGCATTTGCGGCACCGCGATGGCCTCGCTAGCCGGAATGTTGCAAGAGCGAGGCTTCCAGGTCACCGGCTCCGACGCCGCCTCCTATCCGCCGATGTCGACGTTTCTAGAATCGCTGAACATCCCCGTAGCCCAGCCCTTCGCCGAACAGAACCTCGATCCCCAGCCCGATCTGGTGGTAGTAGGCAACGCCCTCTCGCGAGGCAACGTAGAACTGGAGCGCGTTCTAGACCAGCGCATCCCCTTCTGCTCCATGCCGCAAATTCTCCACGATGAATTCCTGGTAGGCAAAGACGTCCTGGTCGTAGCCGGAACCCACGGCAAAACCACCACCACTTCGATGCTGGCCTGGATCTTCGAAACCGCCGGCCTGGAGCCCTCATTCCTAATCGGAGGCATAGCCGAAAATTTCGGCCGCAGCTTCGGCCTCGGCCAAGGCAAGCACTTCATCCTGGAGGGCGACGAGTACGACACCGCCTTCTTCGACAAAGGTCCAAAGTTCCTGCACTACTTTCCCGACTCCATAATCCTGACCTCAGTAGAATTCGACCACGCCGACATTTACAAAGATTTAGAAGCCGTAGAGACCGCCTTCAAGCGCCTGGTAAACCTAGTCCCGCGCCGAGGACGAATCGTAGCCTTTGCCTCCGACGAACCGAAGAACGCCAGCCTCAACCGCTGCCTAGAAAAAGCCTTCTGCCCCGTAGAGCGTTACGGAGCTTCCAATCATGCCACCTGGAAAATCACCAATCTAAAGCAATCCGAGCATCAAACAACGTGGTCCGTAGAACTCACTAGAAACGAGCGCGCCGGAAAACCCTGGGCCAACTTCGAATTCCCGCTAGGCGGAGAATACAACGTCTGGAACGCCACCGCCGCCGCCGCCATAGCCGCAAACTACGGAATCCACAAAGAAGTAATCGCGAAAGCGCTGAAAACATTTCGCAGCGTAAAGCGCCGTCTCGAGGTCAAGGCCGACATCAACGGAGTCACCATCATCGACGACTTCGCCCATCATCCAACCGCCATCGAGCAAACCATCCGCGCCCTGCGAGCCCGCTATCCCAAATCGCGCCTGTGGGTAGTGCTGGAGCCGCGCTCGAACACTCTGCGCCGCAACGTCCTGCAAGACGCTCTAGCCCACAGCCTCGCCCAAGCCGACGAAGTAGTAATAGCTGCCATCTTCAAATCCGAAGCCATCCCCGAAGCCGAGCGCTTGGATCTCAACCGCGTCATTGCCGAAATTAAAAATCAAGGCAAGCCAGCGCGCATCCTGCCCGACGCCGACGCCATAGTGAACGCGATCGCGCCCGAACTCCGCCCCACCGACGTAGTAGCCATTCTCTCCAATGGCGGTTTCGGACGCATCTATGAGAAGCTACCCCAACGCCTGCGCGAGCTCGGAGCGAGGTAAGGTGTTTCGCACCATCCTAATGTTATTGTTCTGGGCCGCCGCGCTTCCCCTCGCCGCGCTAATCGGATTCCCCTGGACCTACCTCACCAAAGACATCAGCTTCCTCTATCGCGGCTGCATGTGGGCAGCCTTCACCGGAGTCCGCATAGCCGGAGTCAAAGTCCGAACCCAGGGCCTGGAGAAACTGGATCCGAAGCGCACCTACATCTTCATGTCGAATCACATTTCGAATCTGGATCCGCCTATCACCCTCCCCCTGATCCCCGGCCGCACCTCGGTCATGGTCAAAATAGGATTATTCAAAGTCCCCATCCTCAGTCAGATTATGCGCATCGGATCGCTAGTCCCCGTCGACCGAGGCAATCGTGATGCCGGACTATCCGCCCTCCGCGATGCCGTCAAAGCCCTCGATCAGGGCCTGAACATGACCATCTACGTTGAAGGCAAGCGTTCTTTCGACGGCAAACTCCTGCCCTTCAAAAGAGGTCCATTCTACTTAGCCGAGGAGTGCAAAGTTCCCATAGTCCCCATCACCATTTCCGGCACCGAAGCAGTAATGCCCAAAGCCCGTTTCGCCATCAGTCCAGGAACAGTAACCGTCCAATTCCACGATGCCATAGAGCCCAAAGATTTCGGAGAACGCGATTGCCTGATGGCGAAAGTGCGCAAAGCAATCAACCAAGGCCTACCGCCGGAGCTGCAAGAGTAGCCATCATCCAACCCAATCCACCTGTCATCCTGAGCGCAGTCGGAACTTCACGAAGTGAAGTTCCAGCGGAGTCGAAGGACCCCTACGCCCTTCCCGGGTGCCCCACTCATCGCGCACTTTGCGATGAGTGGGATTCCACTACCTGGGGGTGCGCCACTTCTCGCGCTTTTCGAGAAGTGGCCCTCCCGCGAGCGCCGACTAACTACAAAATTGTCATCCTGCCCTGAGCGGAGCCGACGGGGAAGGACCTGCTTTTGCCCCACCCCCAGTTATCTCTCCGTCGGGATTTTGGAGTTAGCAGGGCTATACTTCGGGAGGAGGGGGGCCACCCGCCGACAGCGATCCTAGGCCTAAGGGTGGTACTTGCTATGGCCGATGGCTTCTGGTCGGAAATGTGGGAGGACTGGTTTCGTCCCCTATCCAAAGACTGCCTCAAGACATTCAGTATATTGGCCGTCCTCTATGTCTTCTGGGAAGTCCTCACCTTGATGCGCTTTCGCGGATATCCAGATGTTTACCTACAGCCCTTAGAGAAAGCACATTTCGTTTTTATGTGGGTCTCGCTCGTGGTTATTGGAGGGAGCTTCGTTATTAAGCTGATTATTTCAACATGGCGGAACAAATGAGAGAAACTGCCGATTTCTTGAGAAGATTGGAAGAGTTCTTCCTTTACGACGATCAGTCGAGATGGAGAGCGATGGGCTGGACGATCGCCGTAGCAGGAACTCTCGGAACCATGGACTTGGTATTTGCTGGGTCCTCAGTAGACGAAGCTGTGCTTTTCATGGGGACGATTATCCTGTTGATGTCTGTGGGTTGGATTGGCTGGTACTGCTCATTCAGACAAACTCGCATCATCGAACGCTCTTTTCTTTCGAGACGAGCGCTGATATTTCAGGCGGCATCGTTCCTTGCATTCGTTTTTTCGCTACGTCTTCCCCGCCTTGAAGCTCAAGCGCTGGAACGAGACTTGGAAGATATCTCCGACATTCCGAATACTGAAGATGCACGGAAGGTCAGAGATATTCTCGACAGTTCCAGAATAGCGGCGGTAAGGGTTTCCCAGAGATCAATAAAAACGGCTGGACTTAAACTTATCAAGCAAGGGCCAGCATCTTGGCAGGCAACGATAGCTTTGTTGAATTACAGATCATTCCTTAATATCGGAGCTGCCCCTAATCTTGAACAGCTACCATTAATAGTAAAAGGCCATCCCTATTCCACTTTCTATGATGTGCCTTCCTCTTTAGGCCCAATGTATGCTACGGGGAAATCCCATTCTCCCGATGTCCCTCAATTTCGTAAGCTGTCCGATGTAGATCTAAACGTGTTCTCCGAGACCGGACCTTCATTTCTAAAAGTGGTTGGCGGGTGGGCAAGACTAGATGGAGCTTACTTAAAGAGGGTCATTCTTGAGAATGTGGAGATTCAATATAGAGACGGGGCAATGGTTTTAGAAAAGGTCTTTTTCGTAAATTGCACATTCGACTTCCAACCCCATGCATCTGGTATTGAGCTCGCTAAAGCCATTCTCGATTCGCCGGAAGTAAATTTCTCGACACTTCCTTATGCGAAATACTGATCGGGTGTTCCGGGCGGGTGGCCCGCTCAAGCCCGGTCTTGGCTTGAGTGGGGCAGTTCCGCCGAACGGAGCTAATCCACCGCCCACGGGCTCGACCGCGCCGTCCCGCAATCATCGTTCGTACACTTCACTGCGGTGACGGATGCGCGTCACCTCCACCAGTTGCTTTGCGTCGTCGACCGTGTACACCACGCGGTAGTCGCCTATGCGAATCCGCCACTCGCGGTCTCCGCCCTGTAGCTTCCTGCAGCCGGGAGGACGGGGATTGGAGGCGAGATTTTCCAAGCGCGGAATGATCCGCGCAACCAACTTGCCCGATAGTTTCTTGAGTTCTTTCGCCGCGCTCGCACTCAGTGCGACGCTGTAGTTAGCCACGGAGCTTTCCGCTCTTGATAAGGTCCGCCTTCACTCTGGCGAGTGGAATGCGTTTCTCATGCCGCCGCGAGCGGGAAACCAGCACGTCCTTGATATCCTCCCAGAGCGCCTTGTGTTTCTTGAGGTCGATCACGGCCGCCGTCCTGCGGCCCGCTTCGTCGGTGATGAACTGAATTCCGGTCATGAGCGGTAGTCCTCCTTAATTTCGAATCACGGCCCGCGCCGTCACTGTGGGTCCCGCGGCCACGCCGCCCTATCGGCGGCAAGACGCGTCCGAAGCTGGTCTCCTGGCACACCTTCGCCCCGATCAAGCTGAGCCAGTCCGCGCTCGATCTTGGCGTTGATGGCCTCTTTGTTTTCCTGAAGCCAGGCCTCGCGTTCGCCTTGCATCTCCAAGGCATCGAAAAGTACGTCTTCGATGCTCTCGAACGCGCCGCTGCGCAGCCGCTCCTGAATGAGCGCCTCGATCTCCGGACGCTTGATTTCAATGGTCATTGCCGAACCTCTAAATCTGTCCTAGCCCTACCGCCAAGCCAAACTCCGGTCAACCGACGGCTCGACCACATCTGCGCCGGTATTATCTCTCAGGCTGTGAATCGCCGGCAGAGAAAAACTGGCGGGTGCGCCACTTCTCGCGCTTTTCGAGAAAGCTGCCCTGAGCGAAGCCGAAGGGTGCCCCATCCACCTTTCGCGGTCAAAAACGCGGGCATCCAGCATAGCACGCGCTGTCAAGCCCCCCTTGAGCCTCCAGAAATCCCCGAACCCCTTCCGTATGTTGTCTCTGCGCGGCCTGTACGCACATAGTTGTATGGAAAACAATATTTTGTTCGCCTGTCATTCGTCTGTTTTACGCTTATTGTGCGCCAGCACGAGGCGAACAAAAGGCGTGGGGCGCTCACAATCAAACGTCGATTTCCCCTTTCATCATCCTCCACAGCGCCCGATTGATCCTGGTCTGATACCCCGGCCCCGCGCTCTTGAACCACTCCACAATGTCAGCATCCAGATACAGCGTAATTCGCTTCTTGTTCGGTCGCAGGTACCAGGCCCGCGAGGCCTGCAGTCGCGGAATCGTCAGTTGTTTTCGGCGCGGTCGAGCTGTTCTTCGTTTAGTCACAAGACAATGGCCTATGCGTACGTATATCTATATACATACAATATGCGGCAAAACTACGTACAGCAATATACATATAAGTATATATGCACAAAATGTTTCACGTGAAACACTTTTCCCTAAGCGCCCCGCAATGAACGACTTACTCCCCCGAAAGTTTCCTGACCGCCCGAGCAATCTCCGGAAGCTTGGCATAAGCAGCGCAGCACTTCAGCCACAGCCGATGATCGATCGCAGGAGCGCCGCTGACCATAGCTCCAGCCGGAACATCGTGCGGAATGCCACTCTGCGCGATGGCGATCGCTCCGTCTCCAATCTTGACGTGGCCCGAAACGCCGACCTGTCCCGCCAGAATAGCGTTGTTGCCAACGTCGGTGGTGCCGGCGAGCCCGACTTGGGCGCAGAGCAGCGTGTCGTGTCCAATGGTGCAGCTGTGGCCGATGTGGACCAGGTTGTCGAGCTTAGAGCCGCGTCCTATGCGGGTTTCGCCAATGCTGGCGCGATCGATGCAGGTATTAGCCTGGAGTTCGGCATCGCTCTCGATCACCACGTTGCCGGACTGGACGATCTTGTGCCAGTGTCCGGCGTTTGTTTTATCGTCGTCATTATGTTTGGCGAAACCGAAACCGTCGCAGCCGACGACGACTCCGTTCTGGAGTAGGACGTTGTCTCCCAGTTGGCAGAATTCTCTGACCACCGCGTGGGCGTGGGCAAAGAAATTGTGGCCGATGGTGACTCCGCGATAGATGACTACGTGGGCCAGGAGAACGGCGTTGTCTCCGATGACGACATCTTCGTCGATCACCACGTAAGGGCCAACGTGCGCATTCTTGCCTAGCTTGGTATTGTCGTGAACCACGGCGGTCGGATGGACTCCCGCAGCGTAGCGCGGCGGCTGATAGAAAAGTTCTATTGCCTTCGCCCAGGCTAGATACGGGTTCTTGCTGCGCAGCATGCCCGTCGCGATGGCAGGGAAATTTTCGGCAACGATCACGGCCGAAGCTTTCGTGGTCTTCGCGGCGGCGTTGTATTTCGGATTCGACACGAAGGTTAGCTGACCAGGGCCAGCGTGTTCAATCCCCGCAACTCCAGTGATCTCAGTGTCGGGTTGGGCGTTTTCCAGGGTTGCGTTCAGAGCTTGGGCTATCGCGGATAGTTTCATGGCTTGTCTCTCGGGAATTGTAGCAAGCAGGTGTCAGGTCTCAGGTGTCAGGTCTTAGGAACGGCGGTCTCTGATTCGAAGGGATGGGTTGCTCTTGTTTTTTTCTGAGACCTGAGACCTGACACCTGACACCTGAGACCTGCCTTACTACTCGAATAGCGTTACTTGCCTGGTGTCAGGTTGGCCGCCTCTGCGGCGGCGGTTTCCCGCTCCTACTACTGCTAACACCGTTACCGATGTTAGCGCTTCTCTGGGCACGAAAACCCTTTGCGTGTTCGAGCGCAGATCGGGAGGGTTCATCAGGAATCCTTCGGCGGGATTCTGCGTCAGGTCGTTGGGGAGGATGCCTTCAATCACTTCGTTGTCTTTGAACTTCAGGCGCACCC
Source organism: uncultured Acidobacteriaceae bacterium (assembly GCA_963785265.1). Classification (GTDB taxonomy): domain Bacteria; phylum Acidobacteriota; class Terriglobia; order Terriglobales; family Acidobacteriaceae; genus Acidiflorens. The sequence continues at coordinate 501,504 of CAWAUN010000008.1, forward strand.
ACAGGCCTTCAGTGCGAGGACGCGTCGTAAACGTCTTGCGGAGCATCAGGTCGGTGTCGGAAAATTCGCGGACGAAATAAACGGCCTTGATCTCGCGCAGGTCGATGGCGACTACGTTGCCAGAGGTATTGAGCAGTTCCAGTTTACCGTCGACCACAAAGTTGGAGGGCGTGACGTGGCCGTTGATGGAGTCGCGGTCGTGCTTCCTCACGATTACCTTTTTGTGGGTCGAGGGCATGGCTTTGGGACGCCTTCTGCTTCTTCTTAACTATAGCGGCAGCTGACCTGCTGCATGGAGTGGCTATAGACAGCATCCTCGCGGACAAGAGTGTCCGCGCCACGCCTGCAAGTTGGATTCTCGCACTTTCCGGGGGGATTGGGAGAGTTAGTGCCTTCGCAGTAGCCAAACGGTAAACCTTGTGTTATTTTCTTGTGTTTACTGGAAGTGTGGTGTTGCGGTATAAGTCTAATCTATAGAGAGAGTTAGATTCTGTAGGCGGGCAACCTGCGAGGCTGTGGGCGCACTGCCCTGTGGAAAAGCTGTGAATAACGCCCCGGTCGAGCCCCACGACGGGCCACCGCCAGGCGACTAGGAAGGCATGGCCGATTACTTATACACGCTGGAAACCCGGCTCTCGCCGGATCAACAAAAGGCAGTCACCCTCGTCCTAGACGCCGCCAAGGCGGCGGGGATGAATCTGTATCTCACCGGCGGCGCCATCCGCGACGTCATCACCGGTTTCCCCATCCGCGACTTGGATTTCACGGTGCAGGGCAACGCGCTCAAGCTGCAGAGAGATCTGGAGAAGGCGGGCGCGGTGGTGGGCGACGCCGACGACGAGACGCGGAGCTTGCTGCTGACGCTGCCGGGCGGGGTTCGCGCCGAGATTGCGATGGCGCGCTCGGAACGCTATGACAAGCCCGGCAAGGCTCCGCAGATGGCTCCGGCGACGATTATTGAAGATCTGCGGCGGCGCGATTTCACGGTCAACGCGATGGCTCTGTCTTTGAACGAAGGATCGCGCGGGCTGCTGATGGACCCGTTCAACGGCGTGGCCGACATCGAAGCCAAAGTAATTCGCGTGCTGCACAACTACGCGTTTCTTGAAGATCCGTCGCGGATGATCCGCGCCACGCGCTTTACCACGCGATTTCATTGGCCGCTCGAGGAGCGCACGCAGGCGCGCTACGAATCGGGCAAGGAAAACAACTACATCGAGTACATCCGCAGTTCGAGCATCGGATACGAGATCGAGCAACTGGCTTACGAAGACGATGCGCTCGGCGTGCTGAAGGCTTACGAAAAAGAGGGATGGCTGAAAGTTCTGAATCCGCGCTGGGCCACGGCTAAAGCCGATACGGCCGGCCTGGGCGCGTTGGTGAAGACGCGGCAGCAGATGAACGAATTGGGTTACACGCCGGAAGTTGCGCCGCTAGTGTTGCATTTTCTTACGGAGCGGCTGGGCGACAAGGATATTTCGGATTTGCGGCGGGCGATTCCGCGCAAGGATCTGGTCGAAGCGTGGAAGGATCTGGATGCGAATGCGCACTCGCTGGCGAAGCGTTTGATGGGGAAGGAAGCGGCTACTCCGTCGCGGACGTGGCAATTGCTGTCGTCGGCGCGTCCGGAGATGATTTTGTTTTTGGCGATTACGGCGCGGCAGCAGGCGGTGGCGCAGAAGATTAAGAATTTCTTCACCAAGTGGCGCCAGGTGAAGCAGAAGATTCCGTTGCCCGAGATGACGGAGCTGCATATTACGCCGGAGATTCCGTCGTACGCGAAGATTGCGAACGACGTGTTCATGCTGCTGCTGGATGGCAAGTTGCGTTCGCGGACGGAGACGCTGAAATATTTGAAGCCGCTGGCGCCGCCGCCACCTCCGCCTCCACCGCCTCCGCCAACGAAACGAGGTCGAGGAGCGAAGCCCGCTGCGGCGGCCGCTGCTCCTGCGGCAGCGACCGGCAAACCGGGTAAGGGCAAGGGAAAAGCTGCGGCGGTTGCAGCGGCGGCTCCCGCGCCGATCGTAGTAGGAACACCGGAAAAAGGAAAACCGGAAAAAGAAAAACCGGCGGTCAAAGCTGCGGCTGCGGTTCCCGCCAAAGCTGCTGCGGCTGGCAAGACAGCCAAGGCTCCAGCCAGTAAAAAGCCGAGCAGACCTGCCAAGGCCAAGAAGACGGCTGCTAAAGCTAAGCCCAAGGCCAAGGCTCCGGCCAAGAAGAGACGCTGATTTCGTCAGGATCAGCCGCCGATGCAATAGCTTAAACTCGACCTTGCGGACAGCCTTGGCAAGGCTCCATGTAATCAGGTCCGGGCAACTTTCAGCAATCTCACCGTAAGCCCCGACACGTTCCCGGATGCGAAACGATGGTCTCGGAACCACTCCTGAGCGCAATCTCGCGGCAAAACGAATGCACAAATTTTCATCTTGAGTACGGCAGGGGGCTTCGGCATACAATGGATGCCCTTCTTGAAGTCGAGAAGAGATTCCATTTCAAATCGTCGCCGTGCCGGGCGCTGAATATAGGGGATTTCATGCAATCGATCTTGCGGTTGTCGGGAGTGTGCGTTGCAGTTCTGCTAGTGTGCGCCTTCTGGGCCCTGTCTGCTCTGAGCCAGGCTGCTCTAGGGCAGACTATGCCTCACTTCAACCACATCATTTGGGTCATGGAGGAGAATCTCAACTACTCCGACATCACCAGTGCCACGTGGCCTAATCTGTATGCGTTGGGCCACACCTATGGCTATTCGACTAATTTTTTCTCGGACACGCATCCGTCGATTGGCAACTACGAAGAGGACATCAGCGGTCAGATTCTAACCAATGATGACTCATGCGATCCCAATGGCAGTGGCGGTTCGGACTGCCCGTTTCCCAGCACCGTCGATAACATCGTGCGCGAGCTTTTAGCTCAAGGTCTGACGTGGAAATCCTACGCCGAGTGCATACCCAATGCGGGCTACTTAGGCGGAAACTATGTTGCAAAGTCCTGCCCCACCGATCTTACGGGTAACAACACGTACTATGTTCGCCACAACCCGTTCCCGTACTACTCGGATGTATACAACAACCAAACGCAGGCAGATAATATTGTCCCCTTCAGCCAATTCGCGACCGACGTGGCGGCTAAGAACTTGCCTAACCTCACCTATGTTGCGCCCGACGGGTGCGACGATGCCCACGATTGTCCTTCCTATCCCGGCCATATTGACCTGAACGCGGATACCTGGTTGCAGACCAATGTCATCGGGCCGTTGACCGATCCATCCGGTTATGGCCCAACCTTCGATGCTGGTGACCTGCTGATTGTCACGTTTGACGAATCGAGGAATGACGACCAGAACGGTGGCGGCAAGATATTCATTGCCATGGTCAGCCCGAAGTATTCGACGATGGGTTATGTCTCCAATGTCTCCTACGGAGAAGGAGCGCTGGCGTGCACCTTGTTGCAGGGCCTCGGCCTGACCGCCGTGTACGGCGACGCGTGCAGCACGCAACCCCCGACTCAGTACGCCACTGCCGCCATGTCCGATTTCTTCGGACAAACCCAATCGTTCTCGTTAAGCGCGAATCCGAGCACGCTGAGCATTGCGCAGGGCAGTACCGGCACCAGCACAATCGCCGTGACCGACAATGACGGCTTTAACGGCCAAGTCACGTTAGGCGCCTCAGGTCTACCCAGCGGGGTGACCGCCCAGTTCAATCCCAATCCGACAACCACAACCAGCACGCTGGCGCTGACGGTCGCCAGCGGCGCTGCTCTCGGAACCTCCACCATCACTATCAGCGGCGTCTCCGGCAGCTTGACCAATCAAACGACGATATCGCTAACGGTGGCGGCAAGTGGGCCGATCGTGAGTCTTTCACCGACGTCTCTGACATTTCCAAAAACCGATGTGGGTGCGACCAGCAAATCGAAGACCGTGACCCTGACCAACACCGGAGCCTCGACCCTCAACATTACGAGCATCACGCCCAGCGGAGATTTCGCCGTCCAGAGCACGACCTGCGGCGGCACGCTGGCGCCGAAGGCCAAGTGTACGGTGAAAGTCACCTTCACGCCGACCCAGGTTGGAACGCGCACCGGAACTCTGTCATTCACTGACAATGCCCCCGGCAGTCCACAAACGGTGGCGCTGTCGGGCACGGGCATTGCGCAGGCGACGCTGACTCCGGCCAGCGAAACCTACAGCAACCAGAAGGTAGGGACGACTAGCAAAGCGAAGAAGTTCACCCTCACCAACAATCAGGCCGTGGAGCTGACGGGCATTGCGATCTCGACCACGGGAGATTTTGCCGTGTCGGCGCAGACCTGCGGGTCGAGCCTGGCCGCCAAGAAGAAGTGTACGATCGACGTGACCTTTACGCCCACCCAGACGGGGACGAGGATGGGACAACTGAGCGTGAGCGACAGCGCCAGCAACAGCCCCCAGGCGGCATCTCTTACTGGCACCGGAGATTAGTTCTTGATGGACTAGCAGATAGGCCCCGCATCGCTTCGGGGCTTATCTGTTCTCGCAAACTGGGTTATAATGCGGCTATGCGGCGCGGGTTGTCCAGAGCGGCGTTTGGCCTGCTTTTGCTTGCCCTGCCCGTGTGGGCGCAGCGTGGCGGTCACAGCGGCGGCGGCGGTCATAGTGGCGGCGGTGGTGCCCATTTCTCCTCGCATGGCGGATCTGCCATGCACTCTTCCATGCACTCCTCTGGCTCAGGCGCATTTCGGGGCGGAAGCATTGCCCACAGCGGTGGCGTCCGCATTCGGAACGGATACCCGTACCGCAATAATCGCGGCTACTACGGACGGCGGGGCTATGGTTATCCCTATTATGGGTTGGGATATTATCCATGGGGCTGGGACGGCTGGTACGACAATTCTCTCGACTATGACTCGGGAGACTATGATTCGGGAAACCAGGATCAGGATTACGCCGGCTTTTATCAGGCTCCGGCTTCCACTCCTTACCCGGAGAACGGCGGATTGCAGCGCGATCTGCAGACGCTGAATGGAAAGATCGACCGGCTGCAGGCCGACGTCGAAGCGCGCAATCATCCGAAGACCGAGGAACCGGCTACGGCGCTGGTGTTCCGCGACAAGCATGTGGAAGAAGTGCATAACTATGCGATTGCCCGCGGAACGCTCTGGGTGCTCAATGACCATCAGGCCGGGAAGAAGATTCCGCTTGCCCAGCTCGATATTCCGGCCACGATCAAGATGAATGACGATCGGGGCGTGGATTTCCAGGTGCCGCAGTAGCGTCGATGTTCCGCGCGAAATGCTCCGTTAAAGTGCACCAGTTTCTGTCATTGCGCCAATTCCTCCAGCCGGTAGAATGAATCCGATTCGCTAGAAGCCCGTGGCTAAACTCCAGTGGTCTGAAGCCAGCGCCGGAAGGCGCGGTCAATAATCACGGCATTTACGGTATGCCTGAAGGCATACCCCGATACGAAACTGACTTGCTCCAAGGACTAATAGGGCCAAGAGTTACTTCATGAGCCAAAATCAATTCGTCCATCTGCATCTGCATAGCGATTATTCACTGCTTGACGGCGCTTGCGACGTCGAGAAACTTGTCGAGCGCGTGCATGAGTTCGGCATGCCCGCCGTGGCCATGACCGATCACGGCAACATTTTTGGCGCGGTGCATTTTGTGAATGCCGCGCACAAAGTTGGAGTCAAACCGATCGTCGGATGCGAGCTGTATATCTGCAAGAAGGATGATCACGTCATTACGCGCACTCCGCCCGACGGCGATACGTATAACCACCTGCTCGTGCTCGCCGAAAACGAAGATGGTTATCGCAACCTGGTGAAGATCACTTCGGAGGCTTCACTGCATGGCTTTTACTACAAGCCTCGGGTCAGCAAGAACTTTCTGGCGGAACATGCCAAGGGCTTAATCGGGCTGTCTGGATGCCTGAAGGGCGAGGTGGCGGAGCGGTTGACGGAAGGGAACTACGATGCCGCGCGGTCCGCGGCGGGTTTCTATCGTGACCTGTTTGGTAAAGAGAACTTTTTCCTTGAGATTCAGGACCAGGGGTTGGAGATGGAACACCGCATCCACTCTGGGCTGTTTCAGTTGGAGAAGGATCTCGGGATGCCGATGGTCGCTACCAACGACAGCCATTATCTCTGCGAAGACGATGCGCACGCGCAAGATGTGATGCTCTGCATTCAGACGGGAAAGTCGATTCAAGATACAAATCGGATGAAGTTCGAGGGCAACCAGTTCTTTGTCAAGAATGCCGAAGAGATGCTGCGCGTGTTCAAGGACGCGCCCCAGGTGCTCTCGCGCACGCTCGATATTGCCGAGCGCTGCAACCTGCGGCTGGAAAAGGTGCCGAGTCCGTTTCCGCACTTTGATGTTCCCGAGGGATTCACGCTCGACAGTTATTTCGAACACATTACGCGGCAGGGATTCGCGCGGCGAATGGAGAACCTGCGCGGCGCGGCGGCTAGCGGTCGACTCAAGCATTCGCTGGCGGATTACGAACAGCGGCTGGCTCGCGAGATTGGCATCATTCAGCAGATGAAGTTCTCGGGTTATTTTTTGATTGTATGGGACTTCATTCGCTACGCGCGGGAACGCGGAATTCCGGTAGGGCCGGGGCGGGGATCAGCGGCGGGCGCGGTGGTGGCGTATTCGCTGGGGATTACCGATATCGATCCGCTGCAGCATGAGTTGCTGTTCGAGCGCTTTTTGAACCCCGAGCGCATTTCCATGCCGGATATCGATATCGACTTTTGCATGAACCGGCGCGGCGAGGTGATTGAATACGTCACCCGTAAATATGGGCGAGAAAATGTGGCGCAGATCATCACGTTTGGGACGATGGCGGCGAAGGCTGCGATTAAAGATGTCGGACGCGCCATGGATATGCCTTATAGCGACGTGGACCGCATCGCGAAGATGGTGCCGACCACGCTGAATATCAAGCTCGACGACGCGCTGACGGAGTCGGCGGCGCTGCAGGAGGCTTACCAGAAAGATCCGCAGGTGCGGCAGTTACTGGATACGGCGCGGAAACTGGAAGGGCTGGTGCGGAATTCCGGAGTGCACGCGGCGGGGGTGGTGATTTCACCGCGTCCGCTGATTGAACTGGTGCCACTGCATAAAACGAAGAACGACGAAATCGTGACCGCGTTTGACATGGTCGCCATCGAAAAAATGGGCCTGCTGAAAATGGATTTTCTTGGGCTGACTACGCTCACCATTCTTGACGACACGTTGAAACTGATCGCGCAGAAGGGGACGAATCTAAAGCTGGATGACATTCCGCTGGAGGACCAGTCGACTTACGAAAGAGTTTTCCATCGGGGATTAACGTCTGGCGTGTTTCAGTTTGAATCGTCGGGAATGCGTGATGTGCTGCGGCGTTATCAGCCGAATTCGATCGAAGATCTCACAGCGCTGAATGCGTTGTATCGTCCGGGGCCGATTCAGGGCGGGATGATCGACGACTTTATCGAGCGCAAACATGGACGGCGGAAAATCGAATACGACTTGCCGGAACTAAAAGAAATCTTGCACGAGACGCTGGGGGTCTTTGTTTATCAGGAACAGGTGATGCAGACAGCTAACAAACTGGCGGGCTACTCGCTCGGGCAAGCCGACCTGTTGCGACGAGCGATGGGCAAGAAAAATGCCGAGGAGATGGCAAAACAGCGGGAGGGTTTTGTACAGGGGGCTACGAAGAATGGGTTCCCGCCCAAGAAGATCGAGAAGATTTTCGATTTGATGGCGCAATTTGCCGGATACGGCTTCAACAAGTCGCACTCGGCGGCCTATGCGCTGCTGGCGTATCACACCGCTTATTTGAAGACGCATCATCCGGTTGATTTCATGGCGGCGCTGCTGACTTCGATCACGGGCGACACAGATAGCGTGGTGAAGTACATCAACGAATGCCGCGAGATGGGGATTGCGGTCGAGCCTCCGGATATCAACGTGAGCGATGCGAACTTTACCCCGCATGGGCCGGCGATTCGGTTTGGTCTCGCGGCGGTGAAGAACGTGGGCGGAAATGCGATTGAGTCGATTATGGCGGCGCGGAAAAAGCTCGGGAGGAACTTTCGGTCATTTTATGAATTCTGCGAAGAAGTGGACTTGCGGCTGTTGAACAAGCGCGTGCTGGAGTCGCTGATCAAGAGCGGAGCGATGGATTGTTTTGGGCGGCGGGCGCAGCTTATGCAGGCGCTAGACTCGGCGATTGAGCAGGCGCAGAAAGCGCAGCGCGACGCGGAATCAGGGCAGCACGGGCTGTTTGGCGTGTTTGCCGATGAAACTGCGGAGCAGGCTAACGAGGCGCTTCCCAATGTGCCGGACTGGGATGAGCACACGCGACTGGCGGCGGAAAAAGAAATTCTTGGCTTTTTTATAACCGGGCATCCCATGGAGAAGTACAAGGAGAAGCTGGCCGATTTGAACGCACTCTCTACGCAGGACATTGCGGCGATGAAGAAGTCCACGAATAAGGATGAGAACATCACGACCGCGGGTTTGATTTCAGGGCTACGGGTGGCGAAGTCGCGCCGCGGTGAGTTGTGGGCGCAGGCGGCCCTGGAAGATATGTCGGGCAAGGTAGAGTTACTGGTATTTCCCGAGGCTTATAGGAAACTCGCCGAGAAAGTGAAGCTTGAGGTGCCGGTGCTGATTCGCGGAGGCGTACGCATTGAGGAAGGCGCGAATCCGAAGGTTACGGCTAACGAAATTATTCCACTCGATGAAGCGCGCGTGCCATTGCCGAAGGCGCTGCGGATACGGATTCCTCTCGACCTCGCTACCGGCGGCACAGTCGACGCGCTGCATGCGCTTTGCAACGAACGCAAGGGCGAGGCGAAGGTGTTGTTCGATGTGGAGCGGGAAGGCGATTTCATGGTGGTGATGGAAGCCGAAGGCTATAATGTGATGCCGGACCGCAATTTTCTGGGACGAGTGGAAGAGTTGTGCGGACGCGGCAGCGTGCGCGTTATCAGTTGATCCCCGCAAGATAACAGGTCGGCGGATGAGACGAGCGAAAATAAAGCGGGCGAAGTCAGAGGCGGGAGCGCATCCTGGTGCCAACAACGACGCGACCAGTGGTTCGGAGAATTCAGCCCTCGCCGGCACCGACTTCATGCTCTCGATTGTGGAAGCGCATCATACGCGCAAGAATGGGAACGTCATCAAAATGGATTCTGGACTGAAGGCGCAGCAGGAACTGGAAAAAATCGAAGAGCAGATCACGCGGCTGCAGGCGGTGGAAGGGCAGAAAGCGGAAACGCTGCGCCAGATTCAGCAGTTGCACGATCGGGTGGATCACCTGCGCCGCGAGATTGCATCGCCCTTGAACGCGTGGGAGCGCACGGAACTGGCGCGGCATCCACAGCGTCCTTACACGCTCGATTATGTGGAGCGTATTTTTACCGACTGGAGCGAGATTCACGGAGACCGTGGGTTCCGCGACGATCCAGCGATTGTTTGCGGGATGGCTCGCTTTCACGGCGAGGAAGTTGTGCTTGTCGGGCAGCAGAAGGCGCGCGACGCCAAGCAGCGCGTGTATCGAAATTTTGGCATGCCGCATCCAGAGGGATATCGAAAAGCGCTGCGGGTGATGAAGATTGCGGAGAAATTCAAGCGTCCGATATTTACGTTTGTGGATACCGACGGCGCTTATCCCGGACTGCATGCTGAAGAGCGCGGGCAGGGAGAAGCCATTGCGCGCAACCTGCTGGAGATGGCGCGGCTGGAAGTTCCGATTGTCGCGACCGTGATTGGCGTCGGCGGGAGCGGCGGGGCGCTGGCGATTGCCGTGGCCGACCGCGTGCTCATGATGGAGAACGCCGTGTACTCTGTGATTTCGCCGGAAGGATGCGCGTCGATTATGTGGCGCGATGCCAGCAAGAAGGGTCTGGCAGCGGAAGCAATGAAGATTACGGCGCAGGATCTGAATGAACTGGGCTGTATTGATGGGATCATCCCGGAACCGGCCGGAGGCGCGCATACCGACCATGCGCAGGCAGCGGCGTTTCTGGACGCCGCACTGCTGCAGCATCTGGCTGCGATCAGACAACTGCCGGTCGGCGAACTGCTGGAGACGCGCTATAAGAAGTTTCGAAATATGGCGCAGTTCTTCGAGGTGGAAGCGTAAGAACGGCTAGGTTATATGCCGCTGGTATTTGAATGGGACTCTCGCAAGGCCAAGAGCAACCAGCGAAAGCATGGCGTCAGTTTCGATGAAGCGTGTACCGTCTTCGATGATGCTGGGGCGGTTATCTTTCCGGACGAAGATCACTCCAACGGCGAAGAACGCGAAATTATTGTGGGCTATTCGATTCTGGACCGCATGCTGCTGGTGAGTTTCACGGAACGCTCCATGGACCGAGTTCGAATCATCAGCGCTCGCAAAGCGACACGGAGAGAACAAAAGGACTATGAAAAAAGCATCGGCAGCTAAATCTCGCGGGTTGCGTTCCGCGAAAGACCTGCGGAGCGAATACCGGTTTGAATACGCGAAAGCACGTCCCAATCGCTTTGCACGTCGCGCGCGGGCGAAGTCGGTTGTGGTACTGCTGGCTCCTGATGTTGCGAAGGTATTTAGAACCGGCGAATCGGTTAATGACGCTCTGCGGGCGATTCTGAAGGCTGTGCCGCGACGAAAGGCGGCAACGAGTTCTAGCTAGCAAGCGTGGGACTTACAGGATCGGCAAATGCAGGCAGGCCTGCACCAGGAAATCCAGCTGGTTGATTTGCTGTAATGCCTGCTCCACGACTGATACCTTACATTCCTCAAGCGTAATCAGAAAGGGCAGATGGGATTTTGGGCAGTCCGGTTTTTGCAGGACGGAATCGATGTTGATGCCGCCGTGGGAGAGAATAGTGGCGAGGCTGGCGATGATGCCGGGGCGGTCCTTCACCAGAAAACGCAGATAGTGCTTGGCGGTGAAATCGGCGGAAACGGCGGGCGATTTTTCGAGGGCACATCCTGGGTCGGGCGTCGTGCTGGCTTGTTTGGAGCGTGCAATAGCTAGAATGTCGGAGACCACCGCTACGGCGGTGGGATTACCGCCTGCGCCGTGGCCTCCGAACACGGTTTCGCCGCCGTAGGTTCCGGTGGCTACTACCAGGTTTTGACTGCCTTCCACCCGCGCCAAAGGCGAGGAGAATTCGACCAGCGAGGGCTGCACGGCGGCAAACAGTTGCTTGCCTTTTAATTCCGCGCTGGAAATCTGGCGAATCGTGCAGCCGAGCTGCTTTGCGTACTCGAAGTCGACGGAGTCGATCGGCCGAATCGAGCGCGCCACGATGCTTTCTGCTTGGACGTTGCAGTGCAGTCCGACTCGCGCCAGGATGGCTAGCTTGGCGCGGGCGTCGAAGCCGTCTATGTCTTCCGTTGGATCGGCCTCGGCGAAGCCTAGTTTCTGTGCCTCGCGCAGAGCGGTGTCGAAGGGAATGCCGTTCGCTTCGATCTGGCTGAGAATGTAGTTGCAGGTGCCGTTGAGAATGCCGCGAATTTTGTACAGATCGTCGCCGGCCAATCCTTCTTGCAATCCGGAAATAACGGGCACGCCGCCGGCTACCGATGCTCCAAACTGGATTTGCTGCTTCATCTGGCAGGCGAGGTTGATCAATTCAGGGCCACAGCGCGCGATCAACTGCTTGTTGGCGGTTACCACGGATTTGCCCGACTTAAGGGCGCGGCGGATCCAATCCTCGGTGGGCTGAAGACCGCCCATCACTTCGACTACGATGTTTGCGTTGGAAGATAGAACGTCGTCAATATTCTCCGTCCACTGGACGGAGGGCGGAAGCCAGTCGACTTTTTTTCGGGCCACGTTGCGATTGAGGACGTGGGTCAAGCACAGGTGGTTGTTGGAGCGCTCGCAGAGAATTCTGGCGACCGCACTGCCGACCGTGCCGAAGCCGATGAGAGCGACTTTGCACGTCGGCGTGGGATTGACCTTGCGGCTACGGGTGGCGTCGAGTTTCGCGGTAGCTGGCATTTCGTTTCTCGAACTTTCGTTTTTCGAACTATGGATCAGTTTCGACTATCGTTTGTTCGACTCGTCCTATTATGACCGAAATAGTGTCGCGGCTGTATTTCTTGCATTGCTCGCGGGACGGATAAGTCCCAAGAAACCGCCCGAGCGAAGCTTGGACGGGCGCCCTCGGGGCGGCAAAATAAAAAGATGACTCCGGATACCGCCTGTTGCTGTTCTGGTTACGCCCGCTCCTTTCGAACGCGTATAATTGTTTAGGCGTTTTCACTGTTCACTCCGCAAGACTTCCGGGCGATGGGGTTTGCCCGGTCAATGATTTGTTTGATTAAGACCAGAAAGGCAGAGGGATGGCCACTATCGATGTTGTGCCTCAGGAATTGTCAGGGCAACTGGGGCAAGGGCGTGTCGTCAATGACATGAGCATTCAGGTTGCGACCGTGAATGGGTCAGGGTCGCAGAGTTCCAACACGGTTTTGTTGCGCAGCATTTTTCAGATGGGCGTGCCGATTTCGGGGAAGAACCTGTTTCCTTCGAATATTGCGGGGCTGCCTACCTGGTTCACGATCCGCGCCAGTAAAGATGGGTACATCGCGCGCAAGAAGGAAATTGACCTGCTCATCGCCATGAATGCGGAGACGGCGCAGGATGACGTGAAGACACTGACCGCGGGTGCGGCGGTGCTTTATGACGAACCACTGGCGCTGGATAAGGTGCGCTCCGATTTGATTTATTACGCGGTGCCGTTCGATAAGCTGGCGGCTACGGTGGGCGCGGATGCCAAGCTGCGCAAGCTGATCAAGAACATGATCTACGTCGGGGCGGCGGCGCATTTGCTGGAAATTGATCTTGCCGAGGTGGAGAAGGCGATCCGCAAGCAGTTTGCTACCAAGGCTAAGGCGGCAGCTTTGAACCTGGCAGCGGCCAAGGCAGGACACGACTACGCGGTAGCGAATTTGAAGAAGCGCGATCCGTATTACATCGCGCGCATGGATAAGACGGCGGGCAAAATCATTGTGGACGGCAATTCCGCGGCGGCCATGGGATGCATGTTTGCCGGTTGTACGGTGGTGACCTGGTATCCGATCACGCCTTCGTCGTCGCTGGTCGAGACGATGATCGATTACATGAAGGAATATCGCGTGGGGCCGGATGGCAAGGCGACTTTTGCCATTGTGCAGGCCGAGGACGAACTCGCGGCGGTGGGTATGGTGATCGGAGCGAGCTGGGCGGGGGCGCGATCGATGACGGCTACGGCGGGTCCGGGGATTTCGCTGATGGCGGAGTTCACGGGACTGGCGTACTACGTGGAAGTCCCGGCGGTCATCTGGGACATTCAGCGGGTGGGGCCATCGACTGGATTGCCTACTCGTACGGCACAGGGCGACATTCTTTCTACCGCGTTTCTTAGCCACGGCGACACCAAGCACATCATGCTGTTTCCGGATTCGGTTAGCGAGTGCTTCACCATGGCGCAGGATGCTTTTGATTTGGCGGAGCGATTTCAGACTCCCGTGTTTGTTATGTCGGATCTTGACTTAGGGATGAATAACTGGATGTCGGATCCGTTTTCTTATCCGGAGAAGCCGATTGATCGGGGAAAAGTTTTGAGTAAGGCCGATCTGGAGAAGGCCGGCAGCTTTGCCCGATACATGGATGTGGATGGAGATGGCGTGGGCTATCGGACTTTGCCGGGGACGGAGCATCCGGCGGCGGCTTATTTTGCTCGCGGCAGCGGACACAATGAAAAGGCGCAGTATAGCGAGCGTCCGGATGATTTTGAACGCAACATGGAACGGATCAATAAGAAGTTTGAGACGGCACGGTCGTTTGTGCCGCGTCCGGAGTTGGCAGGCAGCGGGAAGGCTAAGGTTGGGATTCTGGCCTATGGCACTTCGCACTGGGCGATCATCGAATCGCGCGATCAGTTGGCGAAAGAGCACAATGTTGAAACGGATTATCTGCGCGTGCTGGCTTATCCGTTTACCCGCGAGGTGCACGAATTTATCGAGCGGCACGAGCGTACTTATGTGGTGGAGCAGAATCGCGACGGGCAGATGGCTAGTTTGCTGAAGCTGGATATCAAGCCGGAGTTGACTCCGCGGCTGCGGTCGATATGCCATATTCACGGATTGCCGATTGACGCGCGGTCTGTAACTGACGAACTGATGATGATGGAGGGCAAGTAACATGGGGACTACACCCACTAACAGGCCGGCAGCGCCTGCTCCGAAAATTAATCGCATTGGATTGCAGGTGGTTGACTATCGCGGCGGCAAAACTACGCTTTGCGCCGGGTGCGGGCATAACGCGATTTCCGAGCGCATCATTGATGCGATGTATGAGATGGGCGTGCCGCCCGAGCGCGTAGCTAAGTTCAGCGGGATTGGATGCTCATCGAAGAGCCCGGCTTATTTTATGAACCGGTCGCACAGCTTTAACTCGGTGCATGGACGCATGCCTTCGGTGGCTACGGGAGCGATGCTGGCGAACAAGAACCTGATCGCGCTGGGGGTGACGGGAGACGGGGACACGGTTTCGATCGGGGCGGGGCAATTCATTCACCTGATGCGGCGGAATCTGCCGATTATTTACATCATCGAGGACAACGGATGTTATGGGCTAACGAAGGGCCAGTTCTCCGCCACTGCCGATATCGGGTCAACGCTAAAGAGCGGCATCGCGAATGACCTTCCTCCGGTGGACACCTGCGCCATGGCGATTCAGTTGGGCGCTACGTTCGTAGGACGGTCGTTCTCTGGTGACAAGAAGCAGTTGCACACGATGCTTAAGGCGGCTCTTGCTCACAACGGGACGGTGATGCTCGACGTGGTTTCTCCTTGCGTTACTTTCAACGACCACGAGGGCTCGACTAAGTCTTATAAGTACATGCAGGCGCATGAAGAGCCGCTGCATGAAGTGAGCTTTGTGCCCGTGTTTGAAGAGATCAACGTGGACTACGATCCGGGGACCACTTTTGAAGTTACCATGCACGACGGATCGCACTTGCGGCTGCGGAAGTTAGAGCAGGAGTACGATCCCACGGATAAGATTCAGGCGGTGCAGCGATTGATGGAATCGCATGCTCAGGGTGATGTGCTGACGGGCGTGTTCTACATCAATGAGAAGGCGCCTAGCTTTATCGACATGCTCAACGTTAGCGATCAGCCGCTGGCTACTTTGCCGGAAGCGATGACGCGTCCGAGCCGGGAAGCGCTGGCTAAGTGCATGGACGAGCTGCGGTAAGTACTGCTGCTGGCAAAAATTGAGCCGGTCCCTTTGGGGACCGGCTTTCATTTTCCCCGCTAATCAGGAGTCGCTGCGGGCCGCGGGGATCTGCCGAGCTTTGCTCGGCTGGGCAGGTGAGGGCACCTGCCCCTACGCAAACCTGGACTGGCTTAGCCTCCCATCGTCAGTACTACTCTGAATCTGGCTCGGCCGCTGATCATCTGGTCGTAGGCTTCGGCGGCCTTTTCCAGCGGGTACTTTTCGATCATGGGACGGACTCCAGAGAGCACGCTGAACTGCATGGTGTCCTGGGAGTCCACGGCGGTTCCGGAAGCCCATCCCTGGAGAGTGCTGCGGCCGCGAATAAGTTGAATGGGCGTGACCGTGATGGGTTCAGGACTGGCGCCGACCACGAGGAGTTTGCCGTTGGGGGATAATCCATCAATGACCGCGGAGATGGATTTGGAATCAGGCGCGGTGGCGAGAATGATGCGAGCGCCGCCAAATTTTTGTAACTCCGCGGCGGGATCTCCAGCGGCGGTGTCGACATAGTGCCACGCGCCGAGTTTTCGCGCCAGCGCCTCTTTGTCCTTGCCTCGGCCGATGGCGAACGTGCGGAAGCCCATCTGGCGGGCGTACTGAACTCCGAGATGGCCTAATCCTCCAATGCCTTGAACGGCAACCAGGTCACCGGCACGCGCTCCTGAATTGCGCAGTGCGTTGAAAACGGTGATACCGGCGCACAGCAGTGGGGCGGCTTCGGCGGCGGGGAGATCGTCTGGAATTGCGGCGACTGCCTCGGCAGGCGAGATCATGTACTCCTGGTAACCGCCGTCGTGAGTGATGGCGGTGATCTTTTCGTTTTTACAGTTGATGAAATCACCTCGGCGGCACGGATCGCAGGTGAAACAATGGCCGCCGTGCCATCCGACGCCTACGCGCTGGCCGGGTTTCCAATTGGTAACGTCGGAGCCGACGGCATCGATCCGACCGGCGATTTCGTGTCCGGGCACGCGTGGATACTGGAGGCCGGGCCAATGACCCTCTTTTACGAGTGCGTCGCTGTGGCAGATACCGCAGGCTTCGACTTTGATTCTGACTTGGGCGCGGGCCGGCTCGGGAATATCTCTTTCGACTACTTCGAAATTGCCGCCGGGCTTACTGACTTGAACCGCTTTCATCTTACTCGGCATGGTTCTTTCCTCATGAATTCAGATTGACTGAAATGTACGGCGCAAACAAATAGATGTGCCAGGGCGTGGCTAGGACTCAGACTTCGTTGGAGGGTTTTGCCGTCGGAAAGTTGCCGAGCTTTGCTCGGCTGGGTAAGGTGAGGGCACCTCCACCCCATCACGCGAAAAGCGCGCGTGATGGGGACCCCGGACCTGCCCCTACGCGAGCTTGCGCTCCACTAGCAGGTTGCGGAAAAACTCGATTTGAAGCGGACGCAGTACCACGAAACTCTCTTGTTTCCACAGCACAACCTGATAAGAAGAAGGCATGCGCGGAAAAGACGAGCAACAGTTGGACGTGTTCAGCTACATCAGCCCCGAGCAGCGAGTTCCGCACGATCACCCCTTGCGCCCTCTTCGTGTCATGACCGATGAGGCATTAAGGGAACTGCAACCACGGTTCCACAAGCTGTACGCCAAGACGGGGCGACCGTCGATCGCGCCGGAGAAGTTGTTGCGAGCGCTCCTGCTGCAAGCGCTGTACTCGGTGCGCAGCGAACGGCTGTTGATGGAACAGCTCGACTATAACCTGCTGTTCCGTTGGTTCGTGGGCTTGAACATGGACGACACCATCTGGGATGTGACCGTTTTCACCAAGAACCGCGAGCGCCTGCTGGATGGGGAGATTGCCGAAGCCTTCTTCCAAGCCGTACTGCAGCAGGCACGGGAGCGGAGTCTGCTCTCGGACGAGCACTTCACCGTGGACGGGACGCTGCTGGAAGCGTGGGCGAGTTTGAAAAGTTTTCAGCGCAAGGATGCGAAGAACGCGGTTCCGCCGGACGATCCTGGCAATGCGACGGTAGATTTCCACGGGGAGAAGCGGTCGAACCAGACACACGAATCGAAGACGGACCCGGATGCGAAGATGGCACGCAAGGGTAAGGGCAAAGAAGCCAAGCTGAGTTACAACGGGAATCTGCTAGTGGAGAACCGCCACGGGCTGATCGTGAACACCGAGGTGTTCGAGGCCAACGGGACCGCCGAACGCGATGCCGCGCTGGTGATGCTGGAACAGATTCCGGGCACGAGACAGGTAACGGTGGGAGGCGACAAGGCATATGACACGGCGGATTTCGTGGCCGAGTGTAGAAACTTAAAGGTCACGCCGCATGTGGCACAGAACCTGGAGCGACCCGGTGGGAGTGCGATTGATGCTCGCACCACGCAGCACGTCGGATATGCCATCAGTCAGAGGAAAAGGAAGCGCATTGAAGAGTGTTTCGGATGGCTGAAGACGATCGCGCTATTGCGGAAGGTTCGGCATCGTGGAATCTTCAAGGTGGGATGGGTCTTCACCTTCGCGGCCGCGGCCTACAACTTAGTCCGTATGAGGAATCTGGCGATGCAAGCAACGTAAGCCGAGGTCGCAGTGTGCTCGCAGGCCCGAAAATGAATCCGCGGGACACCAGCGGATGCAGCCAGAACCCTTCCCGAATCACAAAATCACTGAGACTGGAGAGAATCTAAGTCGCGGAGTCCATTTTTCCGCAGCCTGCTAGACTGTTTTCTTTTTCTTGAACTCTCCTTCGAAGGAGTGTTCAGGACTATGGCCGGGCTCGGGGAAGTCGCTATCGGCGCCGTCTTGCATGGGGTCGGGATTTCGGTGCCCGAGCTGGCCTTGCATGGAGTTGTTACTTTTTTGTCCGCGTTCGTCTGGTTCCTGGGAACCTTTTCCGCGGTCGGCATCGTTGACGAGATGATCGCTCTTACTTTTCATGGCAGACCTTTCAAGATTGTTAACAGATTATGACTACACAAAAAGGGTACGCTGAAAGCCCACTGCGGGCAACGCCAACTGTGACGCTGTTGTTTTGCAGTTGCAAGTTATTGTGATGATTAGGATGGGTAAATTTAATAGTCGATTAACCTGATATTCAATCTAATATAGGATATGGCTAGCAATTTTAGAAAACATTATCTGTTTGCCAGTGACTTCGATCAGACGTTGACCTTCAACGATACCGGTTACGTGCTGAGCGAACTGCTTGGCATTTCTGTCAAGGAGTTCGAGCGCAAGGCCAAGGGCATGGCGCAACTGAACCTGGTGCAGCAGGGCGCCGAACTTTCTTATTTACTGTTGCATGATCCCGAGTTCCATTCGCGCGTCCGGCGCGACGACCTGGTCGAGGTGGGGAAGCGCATCCGCCTCAAAGAAAATATCAAACAGGTTTACGACATACTCGACAAGCGCATCGATGGATACCACTTTGATTTTTACGTGCTCTCGGCGGCGCCGGTGGAAGTGATTCAGTCGGCGCTCGAGGGGATCGTGCCCGCGGATCACATTTTTGGCACCGAGTTCAAGTACAACGCCTCGGGCGAAATCGAAAGCCTGGTGCGGGCTACGGCGGGTTATGGAAAGGTGACTCGGCTGGAACAACTGGAAAAGGAGCTTGATCTGCCCGCGGATCATGTGGTGTATGTAGGCGATGGGAGCTCCGACATTCACGTGATGCTGCATGTAAACCGCCGCGACGGCTTTACCATTGCCGTTTCCGAAGCGAAGCTGGTAGCACAGATCGCCAAGCGGACGGTGCTCAGCGAAAACGCACTGGCGACGCTGGTGCCGATTCTGGAAGAGATTGCCGGTTGGCAGCGGCCGCGAATCCGTCAACTGTTTGAGTCGTATGGCTTCCTGATCCAGGGATGGGATCGGGTGCAGACCGATTGGGTCACGCTGCGGCCGAGTGGCTTGGCGGAGAAGGCGGCGACGTCGGCGGACGTGGTTTGACCGAAGCTGGTTTGACAGCGTAATCGCGGCCTCGGTACAACTTATTCTCATGCGCCGGGTTCTTATGTCCCTAAGGGCGCTCGCTCACGGGTTGGGGCGGAATCCTGTCTAGCTATATTGTCTAACTATGTTGTCTAACTATATTGAGGTGCTCTGATGAAGATTGTCGGCACTGTGTTGTTGATTTTGATTGCCGTCGCAGCGACCAATGTTTGTGAGGCGCAACAGCCGCAGAAGCAGGACCCGCCGTCACAGAGTGTGTGGACTCCGCGGGCTGTTGAGGCCCTGCGCTCACAAGCGTCTTCAAAGACGGAGTTCACACTCGACCACTCGATGCTGGTGTTCGCGTCGAAGCTGGATGCCGACGATGAAGACCTTCGACGTGTGATCGCGGGCGTGAGTGGGGTTTCGGTGCACAGCTACAGGTTTTCTGGACCTTGGATTTACGATCTCGCGGCGCTCGGTTCGGTGAAAGATGAGTACCGCACGGCGGGCTGGAAACAGGTGATGAACAAGGAGAAGGACGGAGGCCACGAAGTCACCAACATCTGGATGCGTCTGGAGAATAACGCGATCAGCAATGTTGCGGTGCTCCAGACCAGGGCTACGGAGGTCGACTTCGTTGTCGTGTCGGGGTCGATCAGTCCGGTGGATTTGTCGCATCTGAGCGGGCACTTCGGCATTCCGAAGATTGAAGGCGGAGTGGTGGTACCGAATACTTCGCGACGGCCGTAATTCACGCTGCCGGGCGGGGACACCCGGCGCTCCACCAGCCAAAGCTATATTGCACTTAGCGGTTTCTCTGCGTCGTTGGAGTTAACTTTCTTAATCTCTCTTTTGCCTGCGTGGCTTCGGTGGTGCGGGGATAGCGCTGGATTACGTGCTTCAATTCTTGCGTGCCCTCGTCTTCTTTCCCCAGTTCCAGGAGCGCGAATCCCTTTTTTAGCTGGGCGGCAGCGGCTTTGTTTCCGCTGGGAAAATTCTGCAGAACCAGATCGTAGCTCGCGACTGCTTTCGCATAGTCGCCGGCCTTGAATTGAATTTCGGCCAGGTAGAAATATGCATTCCCACCCAGGTCGGTGTTGGGGTAGAACTTGATGTAGTCGTTGAATTCCTGAACTGCCACGTCGTTTTTTCCGCCGTTGTAATCGCGCAGAGCGTTGTTGTAGAGCACGTCGGGCGGAGGGGCCTGGGCGATGGCTTGTGCCTGCTGCTGCGCTTGCGCCTGCTGCGCAGCCATGGACTGTTGCTGCGCCTGCATATCCTCGAACTGCTTGCTCAGCTTGGCGAGGCGGACCTTGAGCTCGTCCATAGTGTCGTTGAGCGCCTGAATCTGGCCGGAGATCTGGTCGACTTGAGCGGAGCGATCCTGCTGCTGTTTGTTGACGGAGGTTTGTAATTCGCCGATGGCGGCGCTGACTTTGTTGGCGGCGTCGGTGTTTTGCTCGAGCAGGTTTTTCATCACGCCCATGCGCTCATCGAAGGAGCGGGTCATCGCGGTCATCTGCTGCTGCAGTTGTTGGACCTCGGTCTGCAGTTCGATGATGTCTTTGTTGGCCGCTTGGGCGGGACCGATCGAGACCGTGAGGAACAATATAAGAACGAGCGCGATACGAGTGGGTTTCATAGTTAACCTATTGGATGTCAAAGAGGCGCTGAGTGTCCAGCGGCACGAACCTGAAAAATTAAGGGCGGCCGCAGCCGCCCTGGTTGGTTATTGTCCATATACGAAGTGGCCGCGGCGATTTTGCTGCCAGCAAGCTTCGTTCGACTCGGTGCAGAACGGTTTCTCTTTGCCGTAGCTGAAAGTCTTGATACGGTCGCCGCTTACTCCCGCTTGAATGAGCGCGTTCTTTACGGAGTCGGCGCGATTAGTGCCCAGAGCGAGGTTATACTCGGTCGAACCGCGCTCGTCGCAGTGTCCCTCAATGGTGATGCGGATGTTGGGATGCTGCTGCAGGAACTGCGCGTCGCCCTGGATTGTCGCCGAGTCGGATGAGCGTATATCGGATTTGTCGTAATCGAAGTAAATATCCTTCACGCTGCGTGCGAAGAGTTCCTGCTCGGTGAGGTTCGGGGCTGTTTCAGGCGGTGGAGCGGGCGCAGGGTTCACGGTTACGCGCGCGGTGGCGTCCTGAGTTCCACCGGCGCCCTTGGCGACGAGATGATAGGTGGTGGAGTTAGTGGGCGTCACCTGACGCGAACCGCTTGGGTTCACGGGGCCGATGCCGTCAATGCTGACGTCGGTCGCATTCGTTGTTTGCCAGGACAAAGTTGTCGGCTGGCCCTGATCGACAGTGTTCGGGTTCGCCGACAGCGAGGCGGTGGGAGCCGTCGGGGACGGCGGCGGTGGGGGCGGCGGCGGTGCGGCTTTCTTGGCGCAAGCGCCCAAAAACAGGATGGTACCGAGTGCGAATGCGAGCGTGCCGCATCTCACAATAGTTGTCTTGGCCGTGCTCATTTTAGTTGCGCGCATCACTGATTCCTCTTTTCTGTGCGCCCGCATTGTGGCTGCAATCTGCATCTTCACGGCAGGGCGCACTCTGGGCCAGCCGCAAAAGCTTGCTTCTATCTTAGAACCACACCTTAAACAAAGTCTTTCCAAATCTACTTACTTCCAACTCCAATTGGGCTGCGTGTTCGCGCCTTCAAAGGTTAACTGCTTCACGTTGGTGCCGTCGGCCAACATCGACCATATCTCGTCACGGCCGGAGCGGTGGGACTGGAATACAATGTGGCGGCCATCCGGCGACCAGCAGGGGAAATCGTTGCGCCCGGCGTCATGCGTGAGTTGCACCCATTGTTTGCTGGCGATATCCATCAAATACAAGTCATTGCCACCTGGATCTCCGGGGCCGTATTTACGTTCCCAAGAAAACGTCAAAAATTGTCCGTTGGGCGACCAGTTGGGAGACACGGCATAACCTTGATCGGTGACACGCTGCAGGTTGGTGCCGTCCGATTCCATGGTGTAGATCTGGGGCAGGCCGGTGCGTCCGCTGACGAAAGCGATCTGGCCTCCGGTCTTGCGATTCCAGGAGGGAGAAACGTCGGGGCCCTTGTCGTTGGTCAAGCGCTTCGAGTTTCCTCCCGAGGCGTCGACTACGAAAATGTTGGGGTAGCCGTTGCGCGAGGAGGAGAATGCCAGTTTGCCATCGGGCGACCATGAGGGCGAAAGATTCATGCCGCCGAAACGAGGGAAGGCAACCATGCGGTTGAGATCGAAGGAGTACATCACGATTTCCCAACCACCTTTGCTGATCGAACTGAAAGCGAGGCGCGAACCGTCGGGCGAGATGCGTGGCGACAGCGAAATGCTTCCGAGATGCGTGACTTGCTGCTGGTTGGCGCCATCGTAGTCCATCATCCAAACTTCCTTGTGGCCGGTGCGCTCGCTGACGAAATAGATTTTCGATTCGGCGATGCCCGGTACGCCTCCGCCTAAGCGGAAGATGATTTCATCGGCAAAACGGTGGGCGATTACGCGGACTGCTTCGGGCGTTGCGTTGTCGGTGTACTGCTTGCCTAGCACCTGCGGAGACTTTTCATTCTTTACATCGTAGAGCCATCCCTGCACCGTGACTTTGCCGGAGGCCACGCCCAGGTTGCCGAAGGCTAGCATGGAGGTGTTGGGCGGCGGGGAATTCCAGGCTGAAAAATTGATGTCGGAAGGTTGGCCCGGTTCTTGTAGCGGATAGAAACTCTTGGAGACCAGGTCGAAGATGCCGGCGTTGTCGAGGTCGTTCCAGAGGACTTGATTGTATGTTTTCAGCAGGTCGGCGTTTTTGGGGTCTCCGGTAGAGGATTTGAAGTCGGCGGCAGCTAGGCGCACGCGCTCGACACCCAGGCCGGTGCCGGTGCGAATCCAGTCCTGGGCGGAGGCTGCGGCCGCCAACAGGAGTAAGGCGGCGGTGATCAACGCACTACAGATCAATGCACTACAACGGATGGCTCGACTTGAGTTGCTCAAAATTTGCACTCCCTGTTGGTCGTTTGTCAATGGTCGTTAGCAAAGCCCTCCGAACGACTATCGACCAATGATCGCCGACTGACTCACCTCTTGTAATCGAACCAAAACTCTACTGATACTTTGCTTCCTGAATAATCCGAAGGCAGCGGGCCGAAGGTATCAATGCGCTGCAGCGCGCGAGTCGCCGATTGGTCGAGCGACGGCACGCCACTGGATTGCTCGATCTGGATATTCGACGGGTGACCATCGCGCCCGATATCGAATGTCAAGTAAACCCGTTTTGCCTCGGTGATGCGCGGGTCGACTTCATACTTAAGCCAATTTTCAGTGACCTTTCGCTGCACGGCTTGCACGTACCAGGCATATTGGCTGCCGAAATCTCCACCGCTTCCGGTGAAGCCAAATCCACCTTTAGCGCCGCCCGCGCTCATGGTGTAAGGCCCACTGACCGGACCGCCCTCGCCATAAGGAATCTGATTCGACTCGGGGGGTTCTGGTTCCGGCTTGCGCTGGGTTGCGGTTTTGACGGGCGCGGGTTTTATTTTTGTCTTCGTGTTCTTGTCGGGAATCGGAATTGCTTCCGGTTCCTTCTCGGGCACTTTGGGTTCGGATTTCGACAGTCCCTTGGATTCCGTTGCCAGGACATTCGTTGTCTCGGTTGGATTGGCGGGCAAGGGAACCGAACTCACTAGCGTTGCCCCCATGGCGTCTCCACCGCCGCCGCTGCCCCAGCCTTCGCCATGGAAGCCGTGAATGAACATGGTGTAGAGCACGACGAATGCGGCGAACGCCAGATGCAGGCCGAGCGACCAGGCCAAGGGCCGGCGAAGTTGACCGTGTTCGGAATAGATGCTGCCCGCGTACATTTCTCTCTCACTATCAGTGATGCGCGTGGCTGTCGATCGGCTGCGTAACAATGCTCACGTTGCTGATGCCTGCTTGTTTGATGGCGTCCATCACGGTGGCGAAGGCTCCAAACGGGACATCCTCATCGGAGCGCAAAAAGATCGACTGGTGCTGCGGATCGCGAATCTTCTTCTTCAGAGTCGCTCCGATCTGGTTGATGTTGATGGGATCGTTGCCGAGAAAAACTTTCTGCGATTTATCGATGCTGATTACCAGGCGTTCTTCAGTAATTTCCTTGACAGTACGGGTGTGGGGGACGTTGACTTCGATGCCAGACTGCAAGATGGGCGCGGTCACCATAAAAATGATAAGCAGCACGAGCACGACGTCAACGAGCGGAGTGATGTTGATATCGGCGAGCGCGGTCTGAGTACGTCCGTTGGCGGAAGTGAAAGCCATCAGCGCCGGGCCTCGGTGAGTGGTGGTTGCGGCTGCTGAAGTTCGAAGGCCTGGCGCTCGACCATGTTGAGCATCTGCAAGATGAAGTCATCGTTGCGCGAGGCCATTTCACGAATCGAGCCGACGACGAGGTTATAGGCGATCACCGCCGGGATGGCCGCGGCCAGACCCGCGGCGGTGGTGATCAGAGCTTCGGAAATTCCGGGGGCGACGGCGCGCAAGGTTGCGGCTCCCGCAGTGCCGAGGCCGTGGAAAGCGTCGATGATGCCCCAGACGGTTCCAAATAGTCCAATGAACGGAGTGACGGCGCCGGTGATCGCGAGCCAGGTCACATTGCGTTCGAGGCG
This sequence comes from uncultured Acidobacteriaceae bacterium, assembly GCA_963785265.1. Lineage (GTDB taxonomy): Bacteria > Acidobacteriota > Terriglobia > Terriglobales > Acidobacteriaceae > Acidiflorens. Next base: position 526,290 of record CAWAUN010000008.1, read on the forward strand.
TGTGATCTCTTCGGAGGACGCGACTTGCATGGCGCGCTGAATGGAGGGCAGGTTGTGGATGCCGCCGGTTGTCCCCATTTGGCGTTTGAATTCCGCGAGGGCGCTTTCAAAGATTCCTACCAGTGGGCTGGGACGGAACTGTTCTGCGATCGGGGCAATGTCTTGCAGGCGCTGGGCTTTGCGGAAGACGCGTGCAAAACGCTCGCTTTGGGCGCGGGCCCGCTTAATCAGTCTCCACTTGGAAAGAATCACCGCCCAGGAAAGGATGCTGAAGGCGATGAGCAGCAGCAAAGCGGTTTTTGCGACCGGGCCGGTCTCAAGGACGAGATCAACGATTTCGCCGCCGACAAACAACAGCAAAACGGAAAAAAGATGCATCGGTTTCGGGTGATCCCCTCTAAGAATTATAGACCAGCAGGGCGGCGTGATTGGCGCGGGTACCGCATCGGTCAATGCGGAGTCGGGCCATCGGGTGATCGGGTCATTTAAGGTTAGAAGCTTTTTGATCTTCGATCGCACGATGACGCGATGGGTCGATGACCGGATCAATTCGTGCTATGCTGCGCGTAAAATTATCGTGCTTCGTAAATCAAGTTCAAAGGCCGCGGGCGAGGGCGCCCGCGCCACACGAACAGGAACCTTGTGCTGGCTGAACTTCGACTGGAAAATTACGCCGTCATCGACAATGTCGTGATCGAGTTCGCGGCTGGTCTGAATCTTCTTACCGGCGAGACCGGGGCGGGGAAGTCGATTCTGATTGACGCGCTCGGATTGCTGCTAGGCGACAAGGCGTCTTCCGATGTGATCCGTACGGGTGCGGAGCGGGCGGTGGTGGCGGCGGTGTTTGAGAGCGAAGGAGCGGCGGCGCGAGCAATTGCGGAGATTCTGGAGACGAACGGCTTGGACGCGGAGAATGGCTCGCTGATTTTGCGGCGCGAGATTGCTTCCGGCGGCAAGGGGCGCGTCTTTATCAATAATCAGCCGGCGACCGTAGCTGTGCTGAAACAGATTGCTCCTCACCTGGCGGTGATCCACGCGCAGAATGAATCGATCGCAAATTTCGATGCGGCGGCGCGGCAGGAGTTGCTGGACGCTTACTCCGGAGTTGAGTTGAAGGACGTTGCCGCGGCATTCGAATGCTGGAAGCAGATTCGGGGACGCATCGCTGAACTGGAACAGGATGAGCAGGATCGTGCTCGCCTGCTGGACCTGTGGAATTTTCAGTGCCGGGAAATCGAAGAGGCGCGGCTGCGGGCGGGCAAGAACGAAGATGAACAGCTCGAGGCCGAGAAGCGCGTCCTGGCTAATGCGGAAAAAATCTACGGCGCAGCCATGAATGCGTTCGACTTGCTGTATGAGGGCAATGCCTCCACTTCGTCGAGCCTGCGCGCGGCGCAGAAGCACATCGAGGAACTGGCACGCTATGAGCCGAAGTTTCAGGAAGCGCTGGGGGCGCTGGAGACGGCGCGCATCAGCGTTGAGGATGTGGGAGCAACACTGCGTGACTATGCAGGGGGAATTCAGGCTTCTCCCGAGCGGCTGGCGGAGATTGAAGAACGGCTGGCTCTGCTGGATCGTCTGAAGCGGAAATACGGACCTACGCTGGAGCAGACGATCGCTGTTGGCGAAGACGTGCGGCGCAAGCTTTCTGAAATGGAGAACAAAGATCAAGTTTTGCTTGAACTTCGGGCGATGCTGGCGGTGGCGGCGGAAGAGTATCGAAAGGCCGCGCGGGGTGTGTCGCGCAAACGGATCGACTCGGGACGGAAATTAGAGAAGCTGGTCGAGGCCGAGATTAACGACCTCGCTATGCGCGCCAGTTTTCGGATTGCGGTTGAGGAGAATGAGGACGAAGCGCATTGGACCTCTTCGGGCATCAACCAAGTCGTCTATCGAATTTCGACTAATGCGGGCGAGAGCCTGCGGCCGCTGGAGCAGATTGCTTCGGGCGGAGAGCTGTCGCGCGTCATGCTGGCGTTGAAGGCGAGCGTCGAAGCGGGCACGAATGCGGCGGGCGTTTCCAGTTCGAGGAAGAAGTCGGCGGCGGCGCAGCGGACTCTGGTTTTTGACGAAATTGATACCGGCATCGGAGGACGCGCGGCCGAGGCCGTGGGGAAGAAATTGAAGGCGCTCTCCAAGGGCAATCAGGTGCTCTGCGTGACCCACCTGCCGCAGATCGCAACCTTCGCCGATCACCACTACCTGATCGAAAAGCGCGAAACCAGCGGGCGCGCTAAGACCACCGTCCGGCAGATTAGCGGAGAGGAACGCACTGAGGAAGTGGCGCGCATGTTGTCGGGGGCGAAGCTCACCGAGACTTCTCGGAAGCATGCGGAGCAGATGATTAAGGCGAATGGGTGAGGAAGAAGGAGCTGAGTATTATCCTCCACGCCGGATTCCGCTGGTGATCAGGGGTACAATACTCAGCCTCCTGATCTCCGCCGAGAGCGTAGGGGATCGGATACGCCGAACTGAAGGTTCGGGGGCCGAGTTGCGGTTCGAGGCCAGCCCCTCAAGGGGCGTTAATCTCGCAGAACGTACGGAATCGCTGAAGCGATTCCCTGATACGAATCTCCTTCCTCGCTCAGGCCGGATTGGCACTGCTGTCCGTTCGCCCGTCCGTTTTCCCCACCTGCTGCTAATCCTCACATCCTCAAAGGCTTACATTGACCTTGGGGTGCATCTTTCGGTACCCTTGCGGCATCTCTAACGCAACAAAGTGTATCCTAGAAGAAAAGTATCCTGAGTGGGGTGGGGGTTGAACTTGTCTGAGACCAGCAGCTTACGTACGAAGAGCTTGCACACGAAGAGCTTACTTCTGTTGAAGCCTCGTGGATTCTGCGCGGGGGTGGTGCGGGCGATCGATATTGTCCGGATTGCGCTGGAAGCTTTTGGCCGGCCGATCTACGTGCGAAAGGAAATTGTCCACAACCGGTTCGTGGTGGAGGAACTACAGCAGAAGGGCGCAATTTTTGTCGATAGCGTCGACGAAGTTCCCGAGGGTGAACGCGTCATCTATAGCGCGCACGGGGTTTCGCCGGAGGTGCGTGAAGCGAGCAAGATGCGTAAGCTGCGGGTGATCGATGCTACGTGTCCGCTAGTCACCAAGGTGCACGTGGAGGCGGTGAAGTTCGCGAAGGAAGGCTATTCGCTGATTCTGATCGGACATCGCGATCATGATGAAGTGATTGGGACGCTGGGTGAGGCACCCGCCGTAACCCAGGTTGTCGGTTCGCCGGCGGAGGTGGCTTCTTTGACGTTGCCCGATCCCAGCCGTGTGGCCTATTTGACGCAGACTACGCTTAGCCTGGATGAGACGCGCGACATTATTACCGCTCTGAAGAAGCGGTTTCCTTACATTAAGGGTCCGGCGGCGCAGGATATTTGTTATGCCACGGAAAACAGGCAAGTTGCCGTGAAACACGTGGCTTCTGACGCCGATCTGCTTCTGGTGGTTGGTTCCGATAACAGCTCCAATTCAAAGCGCTTGGTGGAGGTGGCTCGCAGTTTGGGTACTCCGGCGCATCTAATAGATGACTGCAACAATATTCAGTCGCGGTGGTTGCAGGATGTGAAAACTGTTGCCTTGACTGCCGGAGCATCGGCTCCTGAACATCTGGTGCAGGAAGTAGTCGAGTACCTGGCGGGACAGGGCTTTGGCGATGTGCAGGAGTTGGAAATCATGCCGGAAAATGTTCGCTTTGGATTGCCGCCGGAGATCGTGGAAACGATTGCCGCGGCTCCGGCGGTTGCGGTGCAGTCATAGCGCGGAACGATAGTGCGAACAATAGTTGCGAAGTGATAGTTGCGGGTTGATAGGTATAGGAGCGGAGTTATAGATGGAAGAATCCTCCCCTTTTAGTCCGGCCAGTGCGCCGCAGATGCGATTTGGAAAAATCGACGACCTGGGAAGCCGGGTCGCGGTCGCGGTTGATGCCGCGCGCAACTATCTTTTCTCGCAGCAATACGAAGAGGGTTACTGGTGCGGCGAACTCGAAGCCGATACCACTCTCGAATCCGATTACATCCTTCTGCACACGCTGCTCGGCACTGGCAGCCAGGAACGTTTTGAAAAAGCCGCTCGCTACATTCTGAATCATCAGAATCGCGATGGCGGTTGGAGCACGTATGCGGCCGGCCCCTCCAACATCAGCGCTTCGGTGAAAGCTTATTTCGGGCTGAAGCTGGCTGGCTTTACTGCCGACCATCCTGCGCTCGAACGCGCTCGCAACAAGATTCTTGAAATGGGCGGCGTGACCGAAGTCAATACATTTACCAAGATCTATCTTTGTTTCTTCGGACAATACGATTACGATGCGGTCCCCGCGATTCCGCCGGAGATCGTGCTGTTTCCGAACTGGTTCTGGTTCAATATCTACGAAATTTCTTCGTGGTCGCGCGCCATCCTGGTGCCGCTTTCGATCTGCTACGCCAAGAAGCCGTTCAAGAAGATTCCCGACGAAATGGGAGTCGAAGAACTTTTTGTCGGCGGACGCGACAAATCGCGCATGCATCTGCACTGGGCCAAGAAACGGATTTCGTGGCGCAATTTCTTTCTGGTGCTCGATCGGATCACTCACTGGGCGGAGCGGGTGCACATTCGTCCGCTGCGTTCGCTGGCGTTGCGGCAAGCCGAGAAGTGGATGCTGGCGCGCTTTGAGATGAGTGATGGGTTGGGAGCGATTTATCCCTCGATGATGAATGCCATCATTGCGCTGCGCTGCCTGGGGTATTCGGTGGATGATCCGCAGTTTATCCGCGCGATGGACGAATTCGAAAAACTGGGGATCGAAGAAGGTGATACGTTCCGGATGCAACCCTGCAAGTCTCCGGTGTGGGATACGGCATACGCGCTGTTCGCGCTGGGCGAGGCGGGGGTTCCGGCGAGCGATCCGCGACTGGTGAGATGCGCCGACTGGATCCTGCAAAAGCAGGTGCGCAAGCCGGGAGACTGGAAGATCAAGAATCCCAAAGGTGAGCCGGGGGGCTGGTATTTCGAGTTCAACAACGAGTTCTATCCCGACGTGGACGACACGGCGATGGTTTGTCTAGGGCTGAGCCGGGTCGAACATCCCAACGGGCGTTATCAGCGCGAATCGGTGCAGCGGGCGATTGATTGGATCTTGTCGATGCAGTGCAAGAACGGAGGCTGGGCTTCGTTCGACAAAGACAACGACCGCATGGTGTTCCAGTACGTGCCCTTTGCCGATCACAATGCCATGCTTGATCCCGCGACTGTCGACATCACGGGGCGGATTCTGGAGTGCCTTGCGACGTATGGATACGACCAGAGTCATCCGGCGGTGAAGCGGGCGCTCAAATTCATTCGCAAAGAGCAGGAGCCGGACGGGAGCTGGTTTGGGCGCTGGGGCGTGAACTACATCTACGGCACGATGCAGGTGTTGCGCGGGCTGGAAGCGATGAATGTCGACCGCAACGACCCTATGATCCAGCAGGCGGCGGAATGGCTGCGCTCGGTGCAGAACGCCGATGGCGGCTGGGGCGAAACGGTGGGATCGTATGACGATCCGAATCTGCGCGGGCAAGGCGAAAGCACGGCTTCGCAGACGGCGTGGGCAAGCATGGGACTGCTCGCGGTGGGCGATACCCGCAGCGAATGCGTGGCCCGCGGCATGGCTTATCTGCTGCGCACCCAGAAGAAAGATGGTTCCTGGGATGAGCCGTTCTTCACCGGCACAGGTTTCCCGCGCGTGTTCTATCTGAAATATCACCTGTACCGCGAATATTTCCCGCTGCTCGCACTGACGACCTATTCGAAGGTGATGGCGGAGAAGAGCAGCTAGCTATCAGCCCTCAGCTATCAGCTTTCAGTTGTAGGGAGGAGAACTTACATAGCCTTCGTTAGGAAGCGGTTTCAAGTCATGTATGAACGAAAATGTAATTCTGCTAGCGGGACTTCCAGGCTGTGGTAAGACGACCTACTTATGCCAGATGTTTACAGATGGTTGGCTGGTCTTCGACGATTTCAAGGCTATGGCCTTTAACGATTGTTCCAGGTTTCGCGACTCTCGGAAATTTCGCACGTTGATCACTGCCCTTCGCGACGGCCTCAAGTGCGCCGTTGCGGATATCGACTTTTGCTCTACAGAGTCTCGTCAGGAAGCGGAGCGCGAACTCTTGGTTGAAGTCCCCGGTGTAAGGCGTGGCTGGATTTTCTTTGAGAACGACCCTTCGGCCTGCGAGATGAACATCAGAAGCAGGAACCGCACGTGTTTTGAGAAGGAACTGGGCTATCTGCTCAAATATTCCTCCTCGTACAATATCCCGCAGAATGGGGTCGTTTTTCCGGTTAGCAGAAAGTCTGCAGCAGGTGGAACTGAGAATTGCTGTTGAAGGCATTTGTCACCGGCGCCACGGGGTTTCTGGGCAGTCATGTTGCGCGCGTTCTGGCCGAACAGGGAGCCGAGTTGCGGCTGCTGGTGCGGCCTACGAGCGATCTGCGCAACCTTGAGGGACTGAACGCTGATCGCGTTGTGGGTGATTTGCGCGACTCTGCTTCCCTGGAGAAGGCGCTGGCCGGCTGCGAAGTTGTTTTTCATGTAGCCGCCGACTATCGGCTGTGGGTGCGCGATCCCGACCAGATGTATCGCTCGAATGTCGAGGGTACGCGCTCGTTACTCGAAGCGGCTCGAAAATGCGGTGTGCGGCGCGTGGTGTATACATCGAGCGTGGCGACCATGGGCTTTACTTCGCGTACGGACCGCGGCAACGCGGCCGACGAGCAGAGTCCGGTCGGTATCGCCGACATGATCGGACCGTACAAGCGGTCGAAGTTCATGGCCGAGCAAGTGGCGGTTGAGGCCGCGCGATCGGGAGTCGATGTGGTGATTGTGAATCCCTCGACGCCGATCGGGGAACGCGACATTAAGCCGACTCCTACAGGGCGAATCGTCGTCGATTTTCTTAAACGGAAATTTCCGGCGTACATGGAAACAGGATTGAACCTGGTGGATGCGACGGAGTGCGCGCGCGGCCACGTCCAGGCGCTGGAGAAGGGAATGTCGGGCGAGCGCTACATTTTAGGCGGAGAGAATCTTACGCTGAAAGAGATTCTGGATCGGCTGGCCGCGATTACGGGCTTGCCATCGCCGACAGTGAGGGTGCCATACGCGGTTGCGCTGGCAGGTGGGATCTTCTATGAGATGGTGACGGGACGGCTTCTGGGCCGCGAACCGCGCGCGACGATTGACGAAGTGCGCATGGCGCGCAAAATGATGTTCGTAAGTTCTGCGAAAGCGGAGCGCGAACTGGGCTGGCGGACGGTTCCAGTGGATGGCGCGCTGCGGCGGTCGGTCGAGTGGTTTCGGGCGAACGGCTATGTGTAGAAAAAAGATTGCGATTATTGCGGCGATGGAACGAGAGGTACGGCCGCTGATCCGAAACTGGAAGATGCGGATGATCGAGCACGACGGGCGTCGCTATCGTCTTTTTGAAAATGGCGAGGCGGCTGTGGTGTGCGGCGGAATTGGAGCCGAAGCCGCGCGCCGCGCTACCGAAGCGGTGATTCGAGAGGTGAAGCCGCTGCGCGTGCTCTCGGTGGGTTTTGCTGGAGCGGCGGATGGCTCGTTGCCGGGGCAGATTGTCGAACCTCGAATCGTGATCAATGCGGCGGATGGGGCGCGAACTGAAGTCGGGTCCGGTGATGGGATTCTGGTGACTTCCAGAACCGTGGTCGGCAAGGAACAGAAAGCGCGTATCGGCAAAGCTTATGACGCGAATGCTGTGGATATGGAAGCTGCCGCCGTGGCACAGGGAGCGCAGGCGCGGGGAGTTGAGTTTGGAGCTCTGAAAGCCATTTCCGACGATGCCGATTTCGAACTACCGGCGCTGGATCGCTTTGTGGCCATCGATGGAAGTTTCCGCTCGTTTAGTTTTGCCTGCCACGTGGTGCCGCGTCCGTGGCTGTGGGCGACTACCATTGCACTGGCGCGAAATAGTTCCAAGGCGAGTAAGGCTCTTTGCGGCGCGATTGCGAGTTATCTCGGCCGTGAGACTCCGAGTGGCCAAACCTTGCCTGCCGAACCTTTGGTGGCTGAATCGAAGCATTCATACGTGAAACAATAAATTTGCTATGGCAAAAACATCGTCATTGACCGTCGAAAAACAAAGCCACGAGACTCCTTCCACCATGCAGGCGGTGGTGTATCACGGCGTCAACGATGTGCGGATGGAAGAAGTGCCGGTGCCGGAAATCGGGCCTGGGGAAATTCTGGTTCGCGTGCACACTTGCGGCATCTGCGGCACGGACCTCAAGAAGATCGCTACGGGCTCGCACTCCGCGCCGCGCATTTTTGGCCACGAAACCGCGGGCGTGGTCGCGGAAGTGGGGGAAGGCGTTCGCAAGTTTGGTGTTGGCGATCGTGTGGTTGTGTTTCACCATATCCCGTGCGGAGAATGTTATTACTGCCGCCACAGGACCTTCGCGCAGTGCGTGGCTTACAAAAAAGTTGGGTGCACGGCTGGGTTTGAGCCGTCGGGCGGGGGATTTGCGGAATATGTCCGGGTGATGGACTGGATTGTGGAAAAGGGAACGGTGCGCATTCCGGAGGGCACCAGTTTTGAGCAGGCTAGCTTTGCAGAGCCGGTAAATACCTGCATCAAAGGTATTGAGACCCTTCGCCTGGAAGCCGGGGAGACGGTGCTGGTGATGGGACAGGGTCCGATAGGGCTAATCCTCGCGACTCTGGCGAAGCGAGCGGGCGCACGGGTGATTACTTCCGATTTGTATCCGGCGAGGCTTACAATAGCTTATAGCTTCGGCCTCAACCTGACAATTGACGCTTCCAAGTCTGACGCGGGGCAGGCAGTGCGTGGACTGACTGAGGGGCGCGGGGCGGATGCTGTGATTTTGGCCGTCGGCGGGACCGGCTTGATTCGTCCCGCTATGGATGCGGCGCGTCCGGGAGGCCGGGTGTTACTGTTTGCGCAGACGGTGCGGGGCGAGGCGACCATTGATCCCGCGGCGGTATGCGTGGACGAAAAGGCGTTGCTGGGCTCTTACAGTGCATCGGTGGAGTTGCAAGAGGAGTCAGTACGGTTCGTGATGAATCGTGAAATGGATCTGGAACGGCTTATCAGCCACCGTTTCCCGCTCGCAAGCGGCGTGGAAGCGCTGCAACTGGCTGCTCATCCTCGGCCGGACTCGATGAAGATCGTCATCCAGCCGGGCAGCAACGGGGCTCCAACGCGCACGGAGCAGGCGTAGTGGAGCGCAGGGCGTGGGAAGGACATCGACTGTGAATGGAAAGATGACGGCTGCCGTCCTCTACGGCAAAGAGGACGTCAAGATTGAAAAAGTGCCGATTCCGCGCGTGGGCGACGGCGAAGTTCTGGTTAAGGTCAACGTAGCGCTCACCTGCGGCACCGATTTGAAGGTTTATCAGCGGGGCTACCATGCCCGCATGATTGTGCCTCCGGCGTTGTTTGGGCACGAACTGGCTGGCACGATCGAGGAAGTCGGTGACGGAGTGCGCGGCTTCAAGAAAGGCATGCGCGTGGTGGCGCTCAACTCCGCGCCGTGCGGCATGTGCTTCTATTGCTCTAAGCACCAGCTCAACCTGTGCGAAGATTTGTTGTTTAACAATGGCGCGTATGCGGAGTACATCCGGATACCGCGGCGCATTGTGGAAACGAATATGATCGTCGTGCCTTCGAATGTGACTTTCGAAGACGCCGCGATGACGGAGCCGCTGGCGTGCGTGCTGCGTGGCCTGCATGAAACTGGAGTCGAGATCGGCGACACCGTCGCGATCATTGGTGGCGGGCCGATTGGCCTGATGTTTGTCCAAGTAGCGAAGGCCATCGGATGCAATGTGATTGCCGTGGTCAAACGCGACTCGCAGGTTTTATTGGCACGCAAAAAAGGGGCGCACGAGGTAGTGCAGATTTCCAAAGTCAAAGATCCAGTGGAGGCGGTGCGCGAACTGAGTCCGGAGAGGCGCGGCGCCGATGTGGCGGTCGAAGCGGTGGGACGTCCGGAGGCCTGGGAGTGGGCCGTGCAGATGGTCCGCAAGGGCGGCACGGTGAATTTCTTTGGCGGCTGTGCGGCCGGAACCAAGGTGCAGCTGGACACGAACCGCTTGCACTACTCGGAAATTACCTTGAAGGCGACTTTTCATCACACTCCCGAGACGGTGCGCCGGGCTTTTAATTTGATTGCCGAGAAGAAAGTTTGCGGCAACGACTACATTACCGGCGAAGCGCCGCTTTCGCGTTTGCAGGAAGTGCTGCGCCACATGCTGAACCGCAACGGGGATATCAAGACTGCGATTATCCCAGGTCACTAGCGTCGCGGCATTAGTTCGAGACATAAATCTAAATTAGGGTTGTCATCCTGAGCGAAGCGAAGGACCTGCTTCTTTCCCGGTGCTAGAGAAAGCATGTCCCCCTTCGGCTGCGCTTCACGGTCAGGATGACAATGTGAATTTTTTGGCCATTTATTGATGACTGCTGCCAGCCATCCCCCGACTGCGCCGCTCTTCTCAGCGTGGAGTGCGCTGCCGCCGGAGTACGCCATCCCTGACCACGCGCCGTCGGAAGCCGAGGCGCGGGAGTATTGCCGCCGCCTGGCGCGCTCGCAATACGAAAATTTTTCGGTGGCGTCGTGGTTTTTGCCGGAACGCCTGCGGCAGCACTTTTTTAACGTGTACGCGTATTGCCGCATCTCGGACGATCTGGGTGACGAGGTGGGAGACACCACTGCTTCTCTGCAGTTGCTCGATCAGTGGGAGACGGAGCTGAACGCGTGCTACGGCGGTCATCCCCGGCATCCTGTATTTGTTGCGCTGGCCGAGACCGTACGCGAGTTTGAGATTCCGAAACATGAGTTCGCGGGTTTGCTCACCGCATTTCGTCAGGACCAAAGCATTAGCCGCTACCCAACATTCAGCGATCTGCTAGGCTATTGCCGGTATTCGGCGAATCCGGTTGGGCACCTGGTGCTTTATCTCTGCGGATACCGCGATGCCGAGCGCCAGTTGCTTTCCGATTACACCTGTACCGCACTGCAGCTTGCGAACTTCTGGCAAGACGTGAGCGCGGATTTTGCCAGAGGAAGAATTTATCTTCCGCTCGAAGACCTGCGGCGCTTCGGCGTGAGCGAAGAGGTAATCCGCGAGGGCGAAAACACTGATGCATTCCGCGCGATGATGCAGTTTGAAGTCGAACGCGCGCGCGAGTGGTTCGCGCAGGGCCTGCCCCTGGTCGCGAAGGTCGAGCGCGCGCTGGCTACCGATATAGAACTCTTCAGCCGGGGCGGGCTGGAAATTCTGAACGCGATCGAGCGACAAAATTACACGGTGCTGGGCAGACGTCCGGCAATTTCAAAAACGCGGAAGCTGGTTCTGGTGGCGCGGGCTGCGTTGGGGAAGCTGCGGGGGAATCCGCGGGAGAAAGGGCTGGAGAAAGCGTCGGAGAAAGAAAGATGAGCACAGCCGTGGGGAATCCGCCGGTACAATTTGCGCCTACGGCTTCGCAACTCGACGTGGCGTATTCCGTCTGCCGGCATATCGCGCGCTCGGCGGCGAAGAATTTCTACTACGGGTTCGTGGTGCTGCCGCGGCGCAAACGAAATGCCATAAGCGCAGTGTATGCGTTCATGCGGCGATGCGATGACATTGTCGATGACAACACGCTGAGCCCTGATGATCGGCAGAACAAGCTGGCGGAATGGCTGGACAAAGTGCACCGTGCCCTGGCGGCGCAGCCAACAGACGATCCGGTGCTGCTGGCGCTAACGGATGCGCAGCGCGCTTACCAGATTCCGATTGGACTCCTCGACCAGCTTGCCTTTGGAACTGCCGCAGATCTTGATTTTCGCCCGGAAGAGTTGTCTGCCAATGCGCCCCTCGTCGCGCGTTACCAGACTTTTGAAGAGTTGCGCCAGTATTGCTACGGAGTGGCCTCGGTTGTGGGTCTTGTCTGCATCAGGATTTTTGGTTATCGCGATCCCGCGGCGGAGGCGCTTGCCGAACGCTGCGGTCTGGCATTTCAGCTTACAAACATTATTCGCGATATTAAGGAAGACGTCGCCATGGGCCGCGTTTACTTTCCACAGGAGGACCTGGCGCAGTGCGGTCTCTCGGCCTCCGATCTGGCCACGCCGAATATTGATGCCGCCCGCATCCGTCCACTGCTGGCAATGGAGGCGGACCGCGCGCGCGACTGCTACCGGGCCGGAGAGGAACTGATCCCACTGGTGCACGAAGACAGCCAGCCGGCTCTGTGGGTGCTGATCACTATCTACCGCCGCCTGCTCGAAAAGATTGCTGTGAAACAGTACGACGTGTTCGGTGAGCGCGTCCGACTAACCGTTCGCGAGAAGCTGACTGTCCTCGGAAAAGGAATCGTGAAGCGTCTGGTGTGATGCCGCCCCCGATTCATCCTGAGACGATTCATCCCGATCTGACCCGTCTTCCCACTGTTGCTATCGTCGGAGGTGGCCTGGCCGGTCTCGCTGCTGGGTGCGCTCTCGCCGAAGCCGGTTTTCGCGTGTCGCTCTTTGAGCGGCGTCCTTATCTTGGCGGGCGCGCTTCTTCTTATCAGCATCCCGGCACCGGGGAAATTGTCGACAATTGCCAGCATGTGCTGCTTGGCTGCTGCACCAATCTGCTCGATTTTTACCGGCGCACGGGAGTAGAGAACAAGATTCGCTGGTATGAGAACCTGACTTTTCTCGAGCCCGGAGGACGCGCATCCGTGATTGGCCCGTCAGCGCTTCCGGCTCCTTTGCACACCGCCCTGGCATTTCTCCGGGCCGACTGTTTGAATTTTCGCGACAAGTTGGCCATCAGCCGAGCTATGGCGGCGCTTGCTCCTGCCGCTCCCGCCGATCATGGCGAGTCGTTCCTCGACTGGCTGCGACGCCACGGACAAACTGCGCAAGCCATCGAGCGCTTCTGGAAGACGATTCTGGTCAGCGCCTTGAACGAAGACCTTGATCAGATTTCCGTGCCTTATGCGGCGCAGGTGGTGCGCGAGTCTTTTCTAAAATCAGCGGCTGCTGGGCGCATGGGAATTCCAACCGTGCCACTGACTGACCTTTACAGCACGGCCGGAGACTACATTCGCGCTCGCGGTGGAGACATTCAGTTTCGCGCCGGCGTGGATTCTTTTCGAGCGGAACCATCTAGCGTAGTTGTGACGATCAGCGGACAGGAACAGAAATTTGACTATCTGATTCTTGCGGTTCCCTTTGATGTGCTGGGGCGCATGTTGCCGGATACGCCGTCGTCTGCGCCTCTGGCTGCGGCGCTGGGCCAGTTCTCGACGTCGCCGATCACCGGAATTCATCTTTGGTTCGATCGCCAGATCAGCGACCTTGATCACGCGGTGCTGCTCGACCGCACCATCCAATGGATGTTTCACAAATCGCGGATTATTGAGTGCCGGGGAAACGGTACCGGCAGCTACATTGAGCTGGTAGTGAGCTGCTCGCGCAGCCTGGTGGAGAAGTCAAAGTCCGAGATCGTCGACATGGCGGTCCAAGAAGCGCAGGAGTTTTTTCCCGCTGCGCGCGACGCGAGACTTGTGAAATCGACGGTGATCAAGGAAGTGCACGCGACCTATTCGCCGCGCCCGGGAATCGACCGGTACCGTCCCAAGCCGGAGACGGTATGGCCGCGTGTCTTTCTCGCCGGAGATTGGACCGCAACTGGCTGGCCTGCCACCATGGAGGGCGCGGTGCGCAGCGGCCATCTGGCGGCGGGGGCGCTAAGCCGGTCTGCTGGCGGCAAGAAGGCTAGCTTTCTCGTCTCCGATCTGGCGCCGAGAGGTTTGATGCGGCTGTTTGGTTGAGATTTACTGCGACGACTTCAATTACTTCCGTTTGCAATCCTGTGTTACCTGAATGTCGCGCTAAAGAAACATGGCGCGGCATACGATCTAATCAACATGCCTGAGAATCCGGCCGACCACGATCATTTAGACAATGATCGTTCAGAGAAGGATCGTGCCGATCGCGATCGCCGCCGCAGTGTGCGCTTCATCTGCGCCGGTCATGCGAAGATCAGCCGGCTGCCATCGGATGGCATTTTTGTCCCGGGAAGAATTCGCGACCTGAGCTTGCATGGATGCTGCGTGGATACTCCCGTGCCCATTGATTGCGGCACGCGGGCTGAAATTGTGGTGCGCGTGAATGCCGCGTCGTTCCGGGCCGTGGGTGAGGTCAAGGCGATTCGCGGGCGCTCGGTTGCGGGCATGGAGTTCGTTCACCTGAGCGCGGGTGGAAAGGACTTGCTCGCGGATATGGTCACGGATTTGGCCAAGTTGCAGGCGATTATGAATCAGCTGCGGAATGTCCGCCGCGAGATGGATGCGAAGTCGTTCCAAAAGCAGTTGGATGACGGGAAACGGCAGGCGGCGATTTTGAGCGAGAGGTTTCCTTTTCTTGGGACAATTTTTCAGGCAGAGAGTTCGGGAGAAAGTTCGGGAGCAAGGTCAGGAGAAAGCGCAGAGCCGAAACAGCTTCGATCCAGCGGTCACGATCGAATCGCTGGCGGAGAGCCGCTGGTGATAACCGTCGACTTGTTCGGTTAGCGCAATTCAGAGTGCCATCAGCGCTACGCCCGCTGCTACCAGCAACGCCGCCATCCAGCGCCGGTGCCCCACGCGTTCATGCAGGAAGATGCGCGCGGCCACCGCGTTGAACACAAAAGTGAGCGAGGCGGAGGCGGGCGCGACCAAGCTGAGATTGCCCCACGATAGGCCGAAGAGCAGGCTGTAGAACGCGATTGCCATCGCCAGCACTCCGAGAGCAAACGTCGGCGTTGTAAGTACACGGCCGACCACGGCCAACGCGCCGCGGCGCTCCCAGAGCTCGCCGACGTCACCCACTCGTTTCATGGAGTAGGAAAGCAGTACGTCTCCAGCGGTCGATGCCAGGCTCACGAGCCCGATTGCGGCCCAGGCGTAGAGGTCGCTCATGACTTCGCCTCTGGGGAAACTGCGGCGCCGGGAAGGTCTGCAGAACTCTCGCCCTGGCGAGAGGGCGTAATCGAGGGGCCGGCGGCTACAAAGCCTACACCGCAGGCAATCAGGCCGATGCCAAGCCAGCGCGTCCATGAGATGACTTCATGAAAACCGAAATGAGCAACTAAAGCGACGAGGACATATCCGAGCGATGTTGCGGGCAGCACATAAGTGAGGTCGGCCCACGAAAGCGCCGCCGTGTAACAAGAAAAAAACGCCAGCAATAAAAGGATTCCAAAAGCTACCCAGGGATTGAGGATGGCCAGGAGCAAGCCGGAAAGATTGTGCAACGAGACATTTACGTTGCCGAGGCTTTTCATGCCGCGGGCTAGTAAGGAATCACCGACTGTAGCGAAGACTGCGACTCCCGCCAGGACGAGGTATTTCTTGAAGGTCACTTACCGATCCAATTCGGAATCATTGTGACATTGAATCATTGAGACATTTTGGAAACCGGAAGCCTTGGCTTTAATGATTCAATGTCACAATGCTCTCTTGGCTTAGGCTTTGGCCGGTGCCGGCGCGGGCGCTTCTTCCTTGCGGTGTTCCTTGACCCACTTGTGGCGCTGGGCGCGGAGTTTCAGGAAGGTGCGCGCCTCCTTGTACAAGCGCTTGCGTTCGGAGCTGACAAACATCGCCTTCCGCAAGATGCGATACGCAGCCTTAGGACGGAAATAATATTCATCGTAAAAATGGTGGACCGCTTCCATAAGTTCTGCGGCGGGTAGGCCCGGATACTCGATCTGCACCATCTGGTGGCCGCCATCGTCCACCATTTTGGACTCGCTGGTGATGAAGCCGTTCTTCATGGCGAATTCGTGCAGCTCCGTTCCAGGGTATGCGTGCGCTACCGAAACCTGGATCGTTTCCACGTCGAGTTCCTTGGCGAAATTAATCGTGTTCTTGATGGTTTCGCGGCTCTCTCCGGGCAGGCCGAGGATGAAGTCACCGTGGACGACGAGTCCTAATTTGTGGCAATCCTTGGTGAACTGACGGGCGCGTTCTACGGTTGCGCCTTTCTTGATGTTCTTCAGAATCTGCGGATCGCCCGATTCATAGCCCACGATCAGAAGCCGGCATCCCGCCTCTTTCATGGCCTTGAGCGTTTCGAAGTCGGTGGTGACGCGCGAGGTGCATGACCAGGTCAGGTCCAGCGGCTTCAACTTGGCGCACAATTCCACGGTGCGAGCCTTTTGCAGATTGAATGTGTCGTCGTCGAAGAAAAATTCTTTTACGTACGGCCAGTACTCTTTTGCCTTGGCCATTTCCCGCGCTACGTCGTCGGTGGAGCGTTTGCGCCAGGGGTGTCCGCTGAGGGTCTGCGGCCAGAGGCAGAAGGTGCACTGCGCGGGGCATCCACGGGTGGTGTACAGCGCCACATAGGGCTGCAGCAAGAAGGGCACGTTGTAGCGGCGTACATCGAGATCGCGCCGATAAACATCGGTGACGTGGGGCAGGGAATCCAGATCCTGAATGGTGGGGCGGTCGGGATTATGCACGACTCCGCCATTCTTGCGGTAGGAGATGCCCAGGATGTCTTCAATCGGCTTGCCCTGCGCGTATTCGACGATGGAGTAGTCGAATTCCTTGCGGCAGATCACGTCAATCACTTTCGCTTCCATCAATGACTTCTCGGGCAGAACGCTGACGTGAGGTCCGACAAAGGCGATTTTGATGTGAGGGTTGCTGTCTTTAATGGCCTCGGCGATGCGAACGTCGCCAGGGAAGCCCGGAGTGCTGGTGAAGAGCACGAGCAATTCGTAGTCCTTGCAGGTGCGGATTGTCTCCTCCGCCGTGATGTGGTGCGGCGGGGCATCGAGCAACCGCGCTCCTTCGAGCATTCCCGTGGGATACGCGAGCCAAACGGGATACCAATAGGATTCAATCTCGCGCGTTGCGGGCCAGCGCGAACCTGCGCCCCCATCGAAATTCTCAAACGAAGGCGGATTCAGAAACAGTGTTTTCAGGGGCATAGTATGAGCTTCTATTTTACCATTGTTCGATGCGCAAGACCCCCTTGCGGCGGCTACCATTCAGGTACATCGCCGACGTCGGCGGAAGTCTGGAAATGCTTCTCCAAGTGTGCCTTAGGGACGGGGCAAAGCGCAAAAGAAGCTTGCTGAACGTCGTTCCTGCGCATTAAGCCGCTGTAATCGGGTAGCGGCTGGCATTCGCTCACGGTCGCGTATTTTTTCGACATAATCCAGCGTCAGCCGCTATAGGGCACGCAGCATCGCTGCCGACTCTCGACCATTCCTCAAAGGGTGTTGCGGACGGACGCAATCGTCCCGGGTTCATCACATTGCCTGGGTCGAGTCCTGCTTTGATTGCCGCTACCGCCATAACACCCACGGGCGAAATATCATCAATGAGCCACGGCAGGTGTTCGGTGCCGACCGCGTGGTGATGCGACAGGGTGGCCCGGTGATCGATGAACGACTGCTGGACCGCTCGTTTCGCGTGCAGATATTGATTCATTTCGCGACCCTGCTGCTGCCGGCACGCGAATGTTAAATAAAGGCTTGCTCCGGACTGATAAGTGTGGCTGATGTGACATCCGACCCAGGGTTTTACTCCGCTCTCCGTGATGGCGGCGCTCAGGGCCGCGGTCGTCGCCCGATACAGAGGAACGATGTTGCTCCAGATCGTCGAAGTCTCGCTTACATCCGAAGTGATGCCGCGATCCATCAGGAAATCACGGATGTGTGGAAAATCGTACTTGGTCGACTCGAAGGATCTCCCTGTGCTGGGGCCCAAGTCTACCGCTCCGAACCGGCGATAGATGGCGTTAACTTGACTGTGTTGGCGAGCGACATTTGCTTTGCTCCCCTCAAAAGTGGTGAGCATAAGGCAGGCCCGCATGAAATCGAAACCTTTCACCCGGAGGTAGCTCTTCATAACTCCGCTCACCACCCGCGACAACTGCGAGGATGGCGGTTTGAATGCCAGCGACAAGGCCGTTTTGTCGGGGTCGTTGAGGCGGAACATAGACGGTACGCACTCTTTCCGCACACACTCACGCATAGCGTCGATGCCGCTTTCGAAGTCGAGAAACAGGTAGCCGTGAGTGCGGCGCAGTTCCGACCGGGGATGAACTCGCATCGTGGCTTCGGTGATCACTCCCAGAGTTCCCTCGCTGCCGATACAGAGATGATTCACGTCGATACCGTTCGAAGACTTGGGTACGATTCGCGTCGCCAGAACGCCTGCGGGCGTGACCATGCGAAGCGCAATAACCATATCCTCGATCTTGCCGTACTTGTCGCTCTGCATTCCAGCCGAACGGGTGGCGATCCATCCGCCGAGCGTAGAGTGCAGAAAGGAGTCTGGAAAGTGGCCGAGGGTCAGGCCATAGGCCTGCAATTGCTCTTCAAGATCGGGACCGAAGGCACCGGCCTCGATGCGCGCCGTACATGATTCCGTATCGACTGCCAGCACGCGTCGCATGCGTCGCATATCAAGCGAGGCAGCTATGCGGCGAGTGTCTATTCGCTCCAGGCAACCGGCGATATTCGAACCGCCGCCAAAGGGGATAACCACGACATCGTGTTGCGCCGCTGCCCGTATGGTGATGAGGACATCATGCTCATTTTCGGGATACAGCACTAGGTCCGGAGCACCCTCCGCCATACCGCGCCGCATACGAAACAGGTCGCGGAAGCCCTTGCCGTATGCGTGAACCAGACGCTCGTGACGACTATCGCAAATCTGATCGGCGCGCATCCATAAGCGCAGCTCAGCCAAAAACCCGTCATGACGAATTGCATCGCGTAACTGGGCGGCTTCGATCGACACGGGCGGCGTATCCAAGCACTCTTCTTCCACACCGAGCACCGCTTTGGCATACGGCCACAAACCAGGATGGGCGCTAGCGTTGAAGCCGACGTTTTCATCGCCCCATCCCCACCATTTCATATGCTTGGCCGTATACATGACATCCTCTCGGATCTACAGCTTCGGACCGCGCGAACTTTCTGTGTTCTGGACTCCCTGCGCTACAGCAGAGACTACCTGATATTCATCCTCGGACAACCCGATCACGTCTCCGACCGGGGACCCCCATCTCAATGCGCGGATGCGCCGTTCTAGCAATTCGACAGCCGCCCTCCGAGACCCACGTCGCCGCCGAGGATCGAACTGATTCGATGCAAACATAATCGGCTCCCCGAAGCGGACAGTGACGACTCCCGGCCGTGGCATGAATCTTCCCTTTGCCAGAATCTCACGAGCACCCTCGATATGCGCCGGCACCACTGGCACTCGAAGGTCGACTGCAAACAGCCCAGCACCCTGTTTGAATTTCTGGATCTCGCCGTCACGCGAGCGCGTGCCTTCTGGATAGAGAATCAGATTGCCGTGCGTCCCATGCAGAAACTCCCCACACATCGCTAAACTCTGGCGCAGGGACTTGTGCTGCGTGTGGCGATCGATCGGTATGACGTTCAAGAATCGAGAGACCAGGAATCTCTTCTTCCAAGAGTCAAAGAAATAATCACTGGCGCCGAGCATTGCGAATGCGGAGAAGGGAAGCCCGGAAGCTGTCATGAGAACTGCACTATCGATATGGCTCGTGTGATTGCTGCAGATGATGAACGGGGAAGGCGGAAGGTGCTCCCGCCCGGCAACCGTCAGAGGACAATAAGAGATGAAAAACACCCGGCAAAAGGCTTGAAATATGGCACTACCCGTCATCGACGCCAAGAACATCTCCTTCGCTTTACGCCGGTCGGTCATCGGATGGCCAGTGTTGTAGTGTTTGCTGTCCGAAATGATAGCTTGAAATTGCAGCCAGCGGTGGGGCTCTGTGATCCCATTACTTCAGGCGGCACGCTCGACCGCACAAGCGCCTCAGAACCAGGAACGGCGGCTCACGGCAGCGCCCATTTCTCCAGGTCTCCGGTGGCGCGGAGCAGATTCACGCGGACCTTTTGGTATTCAAAATCGGCGTCCTGAAAAAGCAGATAGCGTTCGGCCGCTTGCACTCGGGCGTCGGCCAGTTCGTGCAGAGTGCCAGTTTTGGCGTCGATGCGGGTTTGCGCCGCTTCCAGAGCCGATTGGGCCAATTGATACTCCAACTGCGCCACTTCGCGCGCGGCTTCGAGTTGCTCGGCGGTGCGCTGGAGTTTCAGGGTTTCCTCCGATACCTGATTGCGCGCTGCCTCCGCTTGCTTCTTTGCCTTTAGAGCTGCGGCCTGGGCCTCATCGGCTCGGGCTCGCTGGCTGGCGTTGAAGATCGGGATGCGCAGGGCAAATCCAATCGTGGCGTTATCGGGACGAAAGTGAGTGTAGTACTCGTTGTAGTTATTAATAGTGGAGAGCCGCGCATATTGGGCGGAAAAATCGATGGTCGGGTACAAAGCGCGATGTTCGCCCAACGCGCGCATCGATTCCGCGAGAGAGTGCTGCTCGGCAATCTTGATCGCGGGGCTCGAGGCTACGGCTTTCTCGGGAAGATCTTCTTCCGCAGCGACGGGCGGCAGAGAGGGAATTGTTTCCGGGGCAATCTCGATCGTCGAAGCCGGCAAGCCGGTCAGGGTTGCGAGATGACGCCGAAGGACGTCGGCCGAACCCCGCGCTTCGGCCCGGTGAAGACGCACGCGCGCCGTGGTCAGCTTCGCCTTGTTTAGGTCAATAACGCTATCCACGCCGGCTTGCACGCGCTCGGCCACCGCTTGTTGCATTTGCGCGGCCTCGGTCTCGTCCTGCTGCAAATGTGAGAGGCGCCCCTCCCATTTCGCCAGTTCCGCATAGGTCAAGGCAACGTCCTCGATGACGGCGTTGCGCTGATCTTTGTCCTGAACCTCAGAAGCGTGCCATTCCGTTTTCGCCGCATTCACAAACTGACGTTGCGAAAGGTTGAAGACTGTGCTCTGTGCGACGGCATTTGCCAGAGCGGGCGCGGCTCCTTCGATGCTGAGGGGAAATCCGTAGGAATAACCGAGCCCGGAACCGATGAAGAACTGCGGCACGTAGTTGTCGTGGATCTCCCGGTAGGAGGCAAAGGCGCGCTGCACGTCGGCGCTGGCAATCGCCGACTTCGTGCTGTGGGCGAGCGCGAGGCGAATGGCGCGATCGAGCGGTAGGGGTTCAGCCTGACTGAGAGGTCCGGTCGTGAATGCGAATACGGCCGAAAGCAAGGCAAGCAGTCTTATGGAGCGCAACCACTGCAGCAATGGGAGTTTCATTTCGTCACCTTACCACTGATGAAGCGCCAGCAGAATTGTCATCCTGAGCGAAGCGAGGACCTGAGTTCGCCGCAAGAAGCAGGTCCTTCCCCTTCGGCTCCGCGCAGGGTCAGGATGACAATATATGAAAGTGTCGCCCGTGTGTCGCATCCACGATTTTAGCCAGGGGTCGTCAGTGGGCAACGCGGTCGAGGGCTTGCTGGGCCGTGCCGAAGTTCCGCACCAAGGCCAGGGAGGCGCGGTACTCTTGCGCCGCGCCTGTTTTGTCTCCCTGTTTTTCGAGCAGCAGGCCGCGCAGATACCGGGCCTTGAAGGCGGGCGCGGCTTCCACTGGGCCGAAGGCGAGATAGCGCTGCAGCAGTTCGGTGGCAAAAGGATAACTGCGGCCGGCACGAAAGAGCATCTCGGCCGCTTCCACCAGAACGTCAGGTTTGGGCATGGGCGACTGGCTAAGCTTAACGACGGCCTGTTCCATCTCATCGAGGCGCTGCTGGCGGCATAGAAATAGTGAAAGGTTCAGCCAGGCTTCCGCATCACCATGGCTGAGGTCGATGTATTGGTGATACTCGCGTTCGGCCGAGGCGTAATCTTTTTTCTGCTCAGCGATGCGGGCGTAAATCCAATGTTCGCGTCCGGGATTGACGGCGGCAACGGCCTGAGCTTGATCGCGGGCCCGGTCTTCGCCACCGCCCAAAAGCATGGGCGCTTCAATATAGAACTGGGCCAGAGCGAGACGGGCATCGACGTCTTGAGGATCGAGTTGTGCGGCGCGCTCGAATTCTCCACGCACCTTCGCGGCCAAAGCAACGGCGGCCACGAAATTTGCGCGCTCCGCCTTTTCGCCGTACACGCGCCCCAGCCACAAATGAAAGCCGCTGTTGTTGGGATCGAGCGCGGCCGCTTTCTTGCAGGAAAACTCAGCGCGATTCCAGTCTTCAAGCGCGAAGTAAGCGCGGCAGAGCAGGTTGGCGGATTCGGCGTCGGCGGGAGTGGAAGAAAGACGGCCATTCAGTTCGGCGATCGCATCATCGATGCGGCCAGCCGAAAGCATGTCCCGGGCGGAGTCCGCGACGCTGGTCGCTGTCGCTGCCATGAGGGCGATGAAAACAAGCAAAATTCTGGATGTATGCGTAATCATTAAAATTAAAAGTGAGCCTTAAAAAATTAACTTCTAAAACTTAACTTGAGTTCCGTCGCCAATCGGCTTGCCATTCGACGAATTGATGGCAACCACATCGTTGGCGGCGAGTCCATGGATTATTTCGACCTGCGTAAGATTGGAAAGGGCAGTCTCCACCTCGCGACGCTTGAGTTCGTGGCCGGAGACCAGCAGCACATACGGTTTGGAGTCGTCCATGCGCACGGCCTCGCGCGGCACCACCAGCACGTTATCGTGTTGGCCGGCGATGATGGTCACACCCACATTGATGTTGGGTAACAGTTTCAAATCCTTATTATCTACGATGCTGGTGGTCTCGCCGACGTTGCGTGAACCGCGCAACCTTACGGTAGATGGGACGGCAGTGACGGTGGTCCGCCAGACGCGTGCAGGAACGGCGTCCCAGGTAATCTCCATCGGATCGCCGGGAGCTAGTCTGCCCACGTCGGGCTCATCGACGAAAGCGCGGACCACCACTTTCCGCAGATCCGCCAGTTGCAGGAGCAGTTCTCCGGCCGCAACGAAACCGCCCTGCTTTACCGGCAGGGAATACACGATCCCTGCAAAAGGAGCACGGACATTGGATTTTGCCAGGACGTCCTCGGCAGCCTCGTAGGCGGCTTGCGCTTCATCCTGTTGCGCCTTGACGCGCGCCAACTCTGCATTCGAATAGCGCTTCGTCTGCTTTTGACGGAGGAAGGTGAGTTGCGCATCGGCGCGGGCCAGAGCGTTTTCCGCTTCCCGCACTTCTCCCGCGGACGCGGCGCCCTGTTGCTCAAGTTGTTTCAGCGCGTCCAAATTGTGCTGCGCGGAATCGCGGTCGGTGTTCGCTTTCGCCAGTTGCGCGTCGAGACTCAGCATTTCTTCCTGGGTTCCGCCCCGCTCCGCAGCGCTCAGGCCGGCCTGCGCGGCTTTCAATTGAGTTTGCGCGCGGGCGGCCTGGGCGCGCGCATCGGCGTCATCCAAAACCACTAGCAGTTCGCCCTGCTTGACGGAGTCGCCCTCCTTGACAAAAACGCGCCGCACACTCGTAGAAACCGGAGCGTGGGCCTCGAAATTAGCGACGGGCTCAATTCTTCCGTTCGTGGAGACCAGGCTGCGAATTGTGCCCTGCTCGACGGCAGCGGTGCGCACCGGCACGGCATCATTTGCGTGGTGGAAGACGAAGGCAGCCATCGCGGCCACCGCCGCGAGAATCACAAGCGACGTTACCCACCAGCGTCGCGGCTGGTGTTCCGAACTGTTTCCATTCAATGGCATGCACGGAAAGGCGTAAGCATCAATGTATCATCCACACACGGCGGGGAGCAGGCGAATGCTCGCTGCGGACTTAGCTGATTAGATGCACGTCGCCCCCGGTTTGCCTCAGAGCGCGGAATGATTGGGGTGGAAAAGCCGGAACGCCAGAGGAAGGGCTCTTCTGAGGATGCAAATACGAAGGCGTCCCAGACTCTGCGAGTCACGGGACGCCTCTTCGAAACGCTTGGTCCCGGCTGCCGGGTTTACCTACCGCAGCCTTACTTACCGAGGGTTGTCCCAATTATGCTCAGTCTCCCAGCGATGCTCTCTCCCGTTCCACCACTGATGATAACGATTCCAACAATTCTCCCGTTCGGCATTCAGATCCCGTCGCCGGTCTTCCGCCTCGCGGCTGTGTTCTCCCTTGTCATGGATTGCTTTGTCCAGTCGAGCCTCGGCTTTCTCGATGGCGTGTTGGCACTTCGACCGATCATCGGCATGGACGCGGGGCGCTGCTACAAATAGCAAAAGCGACCACGCCATGACGGCTGCCACTATGGTTTTTCCAATCTTTCGATTCAAGATTTTCTCCTCTCAAACTTAAAACTTCGAACTGTTGATAGCTGCAACCAGAGTTATCGGATTTTATCAAAACCGGGTTGCGTCTCGATACAGTGCATCCTGTGCTTAGTGGAAGCTAACGAAGTCGCCTCCGGGGGACGGACTGCTGGGTACAATAGAAAGATGCCCAAGTCTCCGCGCTCCAAATCGCCTCGCTACACTGCGGAACACGCCAGTGCCGGGCTCGACCACGAATTCCCGAAAATTGAAACCTGGCCGAACCAGTTTCCCGGATATGAGATTGTGGTGGATGATCCCGAATTCACGTCGGTCTGCCCGAAAACGGGCTTACCGGATTTTGGCAATATCGTGATCCGCTACGAACCCGATCGCTTGTGCCTGGAGTTGAAGTCGCTGAAGGAATATCTGCAGGCGTATCGCAACCTCGGCATCTTCCAGGAAAACATCGTGAATCAGGTGTTGGAAGATATCGTCCGCTGGGCGAGGCCGGTATGGGCAGAAGTAAAAGGTGAGTTTCGTCCGCGCGGAGGGATTTCTACGGTGGTGATCGCGGGCTGGCCGCGGGGCAAGAAAAGCCCGAAGTGATTGGGAGTGCAGACTCGCAGAGCAGCTACACCCGCAACTCAGCGGGAGGCTGCCACCGATCGTGGCGTGATCAGTTCGATGTCGGTCGCGTGCTTCGCCTTAATGCGGCTGATTTCGTACGCTCCCTGCAGGTTCAGCCAGAACTGTTCGGTCGTTCCGAAGAAACGAGACAAACGGATCGCGGTATCGGCGCTGATGCCACGTCGTTCGAGAACAATGTCATTCACGCGCGGTGCAGGCACGTGCAGCCGCTTGGCTAATTCGTAAGCGGAGATACCCATCGGCTTCAGGAACTCCTCACGCAGAATTTCGCCGGGATGAACTCTCCAGTTTGGTATGTCTTTTCTAATAATGCTCATACGGATTCGCTTAATGGTAGTCTGCGATCTCCACATCGTAGGCATCGGATCCACGCCATTCGAAGCAAATTCGGTACTGATCGTTGACTCGTATGCTGTATTGACCCTGCCGGTTGCCGTGCAGTTTCTCCAGCCGGTTTCCGGGAGGAATCTTTAAATCGTCGAGCGTAAGAGCGCCGTCGAGCATGGCCAGCTTCCGTTTCGTAACATTGGCGGGCGGCGCACCCCGCGTCTTGCCCGTTCTCCAGATTTCCGCCGTTTCCTTGTTGGCGAAAGTCTTGATCACAAGCCAATATTAACGCTACACATTATTAATGTCAATCGTTAATAACACAGCTCGATATGATTAGGCTTAGGTATTTCACCGCTCCGTCATGCTATATTCGCTCGACCTGTGCCCGTTCAGAAACTCCACGCCCGCACTGCTCTGCTCGTGCTCACCGCGCTTAATCTGCTGAATTATGCGGACCGCAACGTGCTTTTCGCGGTGCAGCCTTTAGTCCAGGACGAATTCCATCTCAGCAAGGTTCAGATCGGATATCTCACCAGCGCTTTCCTGGGGTTTTACATGGTCGCCGCGCCCTTTGTGGGGCCGCTGGCGGATCGCTACTCGCGCAAGCTGATTATTTTTCTGGGCGCCATCTTCTGGAGCGGACTCACGCTGCTCACCGCCTTCACCCACAACTACACCGAATTGCTGATCCGACACACGCTGGTGGGAATTGGCGAAGCCACGTTTGTAACGATTGCACCCACTTTTGTGGCCGATCTTTTCGCGGAGAAGATGCGCGGCCGCATCCTGGGCGTCTTCTATCTGGCGATACCGGTGGGTTCGGCAGCGGGATATCTGCTCGGTGGCAATCTCGCTCCACACTATGGCTGGCGCTTCCCCTTCTACATCGCGGCGGCGCCGGGATTTCTGCTGGGCATCGCTGTCCTGTTTTTGAAGGAGCCGGAGCGAGGGCAATTCGATTCGGGAGTGGAGACTCCCGAGCGCGCGACGATATTTGGGCTGGCGCGCAATCCCGCATTCTTGACGGCGACACTGGGCATGGCCGCGATGACGTTTTCGCTCGGGGGCATTCAGGTCTGGATGCCGCAGTTTCTATACAGCGAGCGTCACTACTCTCTAGCGCAAGCGAATTTTATTTTTGGCATCATCATCGTGGTCGATGGGATTGTCGCTGCGCTGGCTGGCGGATGGTTGGGCGACTATCTGTTGCCACGGATGAAGAGTTCTTATTACCTGGTTTCCGCCGCCAGCATGGCGCTGGGTGTGCCCGTGATGATTGTGGCGCTGTTTGCCAGGGGCCGCGCCATGATGCCGGCGATTGCAGTTGCGGCCTTTTTTTTGCTATTGAATACGTCGCCACTGAATGCAGCGGTGATCAATTCAGTTGGCGCCCACATTCGCGCCACTGCTATCGCCGTGAACATTTTCATCATTCACATCTTGGGCGACGTCCCCTCGCCTACTATGATGGGATGGGTCGCCGACCGCCGATCATTGCAGGCGGCGTTTGTCTTGCCGGTGATTGCCATGGTCATTTCGGCGGCAATTCTTTTCTACGGCATGCGATTCGCGCCACCGCTTCGGATCGGCGAAGAGCCGGCGGCATCACGTGTCCCTCCAGGAGTATCTTCCTAGCAGAATGCATTGGCCAACAATTTACTGGGTGGCGGCAAATTGGATTGCCGGCGGTATCCTGACAGCAGCCTGGTTCTCGCGCCTGGTGGATGCGGCGATTGGAATGCCGCATGTCGCCGATATTGCGCGGCCGGAATGGGACCGCAAGTTCGCGTCGCCGAACGGCGAGCCCAGAGTCAGCATTATCGTTCCGGCGCGCAACGAGGCGGAACATATTCGTGAGACGCTGGTGCAGTTGCTGGTGCTAGATTATTCCAACTACGAAATCATAGCCGTCGACGACCGCTCGACCGACCGCACCGGTCAAATCATGGATGAGGTTGCCGCATCGTGTGGCGCGGGCGCCCCCGCCCGCGTGCTGACAGCGTTCGCGCCATCGCCGGAGAAAGGCAAGAGTGTCCGCCCCGCGAGGCTGAAGGTGATTCACATTGCGGAACTTCCCTCGGGTTGGCTGGGCAAAACGCATGCCATGTGGACGGCCGGGCAAGAAACGACAGGGGAGTGGCTTCTCTTTACCGATGCCGACGTCCTCTTCAAGCCCGACGCTCTGCGGCGCGCGATTGCCTACGCCGAGGCGGAAGGAGCCGACCACGTGGTTCTGTTTCCGCGAATGATCATGAAGCGGCCTGGCGAAAGGATGATGATCGCCTTTTTTCAGGCGCTCTTTGTTTTTGGACACCGGCCGTGGAAGGTTGCCGACCCCAAGGCGCAGGACCACATGGGAGTGGGCGCTTTTAACCTGGTTCGGCGCTCGGTTTATGACGCGGTCGGCACCTACCGTGCGTTGCGCATGGAGGTCGTCGACGACATGAAACTGGGCA
Organism: uncultured Acidobacteriaceae bacterium; assembly: GCA_963785265.1. Classification (GTDB taxonomy): domain Bacteria; phylum Acidobacteriota; class Terriglobia; order Terriglobales; family Acidobacteriaceae; genus Acidiflorens. The sequence goes on from CAWAUN010000008.1 coordinate 553,856, forward strand.
AGGTTATCAAGAATGCGGGCTTCGTCCAGCGCAACGTTTTCGGCGAGGACCTGGTTTCTCTCCACTGGGCCAAGGGCGCGTTTGGCATCGTTAACAATCTCACTAAGAATTTTTTTGCCGTGCTTTCTTTTCAGTGGCCGCGCACGGTCATCTCGATCGTGGGTCTGGGGTTCTTGAATCTTGGGCCATTTCTGGGCGTCTGGCTGTCGCATGGATGGGCGCGAGTTCCTTATGCCATCGCTCTGGCTTCACTGTTTGGTATTTATTACGGAATGTCATCCATGTCGTCCATACCGCCGTATTATTTTTTCCTGCATCCGGTCAGCACCAGCCTGTTCATGTATACGCTATTGCGCTCCATGGTTCACACGCTGGCCAACGGCGGAATCGTGTGGCGTGGGACTAAGTACCCGCTGGACGAGTTGCGTAAGGGCATGGTGTGAGATAAGTCACACATAACTGTGACAACACAACAGTGCCTCTAAGGTTCGTCAGCCTCTTCAATCGACATCGGCTCTTTTTCCTTGGTGTCGGTCGTCTTGGGTTTCTTCGGGTGTTTGAATTTCCCGGCGCTGTAGTGGCCTGCCCGCTCCACATCGTAATCCGTGGGGACCTGAGGAAACAGAAGAAACGCGCCTTCGCCCAGTTGTTGGGAGCGGCGCAAGATAATCTCCGCGCGTCCGTCGTAGTCCCGGACCGTTCCCTTGATTTCAATCTGCCGCCCTTCGAGCTGGCGAACATCTCCCATCTTCTTCAGATCGGCGGGGAAGACGACCACGGTGAAGGGACACGCCTTGGCTTCCTGGCAGAAGTTGAGAAGCTTGACGCCGTTGCGGCCATCCTCCACATGGAGCACGATTCCGCGGACGCATTGCGTCGCACCGACGTGCTGGCTGGCCTCGGCGAATGATACGCAGTTACTCGGAGAATTATTATTATTGCGCGCGGAGCAGATTCCGCTCAGCGTAAGAATTACAAGAAGGGAAGCCGGAATACGAAAGCGCATATGGACTGAGGCGCGGAGAAGTGTGCCTTCAATTCGATTGTAGGCACGGCGAGGAGTCGCCAAGGCTGAGTTGCACAAAAAATTCTTGGTTACTTCCCGAAAAGGGAACTGGCGGCGCGGCCCAGTACGCCAGTTTTGGCGTGATGAGGTGGAGCGCCGGGGGTGCTCCCCGGCTTGCCACGGTTCTGGCGGCGACAAACACCGCGCGTCCGGCTATTTGTTGAAGGCCTTTACGCCCGCCGCCTCGTCTTCCTTCACATCGAAAACGGTGTAGAGCTTCGTGATCTGCAGAAGATCGTGGACCTTCTTGGTGAGGTTGAGCAGCTTGAGTTCGCCACCCTGGTTCTTGGCCGTGGTGAAGGCGCTGACGAGTTCGCCGATGCCGGAGCTGTCGATATAGTTCACGTCACCGAGGTTCAGCAGGATTTTCTTCTGTCCCTTGGAAAGCAGGTCGCGCACCGTATCGCGCAGGACTACACTGCCTTCGCCGAGCGTGATTCGGCCGCTGAGATCGACAATCGTGACGCCATCCACCTGACGAGTACTGGACTTCATGGTCACTGAGGAGCCTCCTTGGAGTCCGCGGGGTTGCCGTGGACGTGCTTAATCATTATAAGTTCGGTGCCCGATTGGGAGGGGTGGATTTCCACCTCATCCATGAACGAGCGTATCAGGAAAATGCCGCGGCCCGAAGTCTTCATCAGGTTGTCCGGTGCTAACGGATCCGGAATTCTGCTCACGTCGAGCCCCTTGCCCTGATCGCGGATCACAATTACCAGGTCGCGGGTGGTGCGTTCAAACGCGAGCGTAACCTTCTTGCTCGGATCATAGGCATTTCCATGCAAAACTGCGTTCACCGCGGCTTCCCGCACCGCCATGGAGATCTTCATGATCTCCTCGTCGTCAAAGCCAGCTTCCGCCGCGATGCGGCCGGCGGTCTCTTCGGCATTGTTCACGGTCTCCAGCGTCGAATCGAGCGTGTAGGAGACGCGGTCTGCGGGCATAGAATACACGGTTCCCAGGCCGGCCACACCTCGTTGGCGACGGTCAAGCCGGCTCAAAATGCTCGCCCGAATATGGCAGATGGGCGAATGGTGAGTTTGCCTGTAGAGCCCGCAAAAGTCAACGCGAGACCCCTCCGTCAGTTGATGCGGTAATGACAGCCGCGGCTTTCGCGGGCTTGTTGCGCGGCTTCTAGGATGAGAAGCGCCGTGAGCATGCCATTGCGCAGGCCGATGATGGAATCGCTGACTTCGCACTTTTCGTAAAACCGCGCAATCTCGAGATCGAGTTCGCTTAGAATCCGCATCGCACGGTCCAGACGTTTCTCGCTGCGGATCAGGCCGACATAATTCCACATCGTGTGCTGAATCGTCATCCAATCCTGCGTGATGAGGGCAGGGTCGGCGGGTTCGTGCTCGTAGCGCCAGTCCGCCACCTTTGGAAAATAGAATTCGTCGCCGCGTTGAATGCCTTCGGCGGTTTGCGCCCCAGCACGCGTTCCCCACACCAGGCATTCGAGCAGGGAAGTGCTGGCCAGGCGGTTGGCGCCCTGCAATCCGGTGCACGCAACCTCGCCCGCTGCGCGCAGCCGTTGCGCAGTGGTGCGGCCATAATCGTCGGTGGCAATTCCGCCGCAGCTATAGTGCGCGGCGGGAACCACCGGGATGGGTTGGCGGGTGAGGTCGATCCCACGCTCGATGCACACGCCGTAAATGCCGGGAAAGCGTTCGCGAAGGTAATCGGCGGGCTTATGGGTGATGTCCAGATAAACACAAGGTTCGCCCGACTCGAGCATCGTCTGATAGATGGCGCGCGCGGCAATGTCGCGGGGCGCGAGCGACCCATCGGGATGGAACTTTTGCATAAATTCCTTCCCGTGACGATCCACGATGCGGCCACCCTCGCCGCGCACCGTCTCGGAAATCAGAAAGCAGCCGTCGGGCGCGAGCAATGCAGTGGGGTGGAATTGAACGTACTGCATGTTCATGCAGCGAGCGCCAGCGCGGTAGGCCATGGCGATGCCGTCGCCGCGCGCTCCGGGAGGATTCGTCGTATGCAGAAAGACGCTGCCCAGGCCGCCCGTCGCGAGAATGGTTTCCTTGGCCAACAGAGAAAAAATCTTTCCTGTCGTCTGATCGAGTACGTAGGCCCCAACGCAGGTTAAAGGACGATAGACGTCGGTGGGCTCCAGCGAGTGGTGCGAAGGAGTCAGCAAATCGACGGCGGTGGCATCGGAAATTACTTTTATGTTCGGATGCGAGCGCACGCGTTCGAGGAACGCGCGCTCAATCGCCGCCCCGGTTTGATCCTTGCGGTGAATGATGCGAGGCAGGGAATGACCGGCCTCACGAGTCAGGTCAAGCTCTTCGGGATTCTCCAGTGAGGAATCGAAGGGAACACCAAGCTCGTCGATCAGAATTTCCTTCACCAAGCGTGGGCCTTCCCGGCTCAGCAAGCGGGCTGCTTCGGGCGAACTCAAGCCTCCGCCAACCGTGAGGATGTCGGCCACCAATTGCTCCGGAGATTCATCCGGCGCGTGATAGATGATTCCGCCCTGCGCCCGGTCGGTATTACTTTCCCGGGCGTTGGCAGTGCGCGTCAGCATTGTGACTTGGCAGCCGCGTTTGGCCGCGGCCCAAGCGGCCGCAAGGCCAGCCAGGCCACTGCCGATGACGAGAATGTCGGTCTGTAAAGTATCCTGCAAAGTATCCTGAAAAGTCTTCGGCAAAGTCGTCGGCATCACTCCGGTTCAATCTCGAAGCTCAAGTCCACGGCTGGTGCGGAATGGGTCAGCGCCCCGACCGAAATCCAGTCTACGCCTGTCTCTGCGAACTCTCGTACGTTGGCGATCGTGATTCCGCCGGAGGCCTCGAGCAGAATCTTATGCGAGGCCTCGAGCCGCGTATTTTTTGACAGCCGCGCCTGTTCGACAGCCTGGCGCACCTGCTGGGGACTCATGTTATCAAGAAGGATAACATCCGGGCCGTGAGCGTCCGGCTTGTCAGCATCTGGCCCGTGAGCATCTGGCCTATAAGCGAGCGCTTCGCGCAACTCGTCGAAATTCGTCACTTCAATTTCTGTCCACGCGACACGGCCTTGTGCCGGTTGGGCCGCTTGGAGCGCGGCAGCGACTCCGCCTGCCATTCGAATATGATTCTCCTTGATCAGGACGGCCTCGGCCAGATCCTTGCGGTGATTGCGGCCTCCGCCGACGCGGACCGCGTATTTTTCCAGCGCGCGCAATCCGGGCGTGGTCTTTCTTGTATCGAGGATTTGGGCGCCCGTGCCCGCCACTTCGCGAACAAAGCGGCGCGTCAGCGTGGCGATGCCGGAGAGCCGCTGGAGCAGGTTCAAGGCTACGCGTTCTCCGATGAGCAACGTGCGCGCCGATGCACGAACCTCAACCGGACTCTCGCCGGGGCGCAGTTCTTCTCCGTCGTGACGAGCGATGACCGCTACGGCCGAAGGCTCCAGAAGCCGGAACACTTCGAGAAATGGCTCGATCCCGGCCAGCACCAGCGCAGCCTTGGCGATCAACTGGCCGCGCGCGCGCCGCTCGGCGGGCACGATCGTGTTCGTGGTAATGTCCCCGGCTCCCAAATCTTCGTCGAGAAATCGGCGCAAGAGTTTGTGATAACTGGATGGGTCAGGGGTTTCGGGCGTGAGTTCCGACATGGCTTCGGTCTTGGATTTGGACATGGAAGCCAACGCGGGCAGCCCTAGCTCATCTCGAACATGCGAAGGATAGGCCGCAGTGCGCGCTGGCGCAAATTTTCGTCCAAGGTGATTTCCGGCGTGCGATCCCTCATGCAGAGGTAAAGCTTCTCCATCGTGTTGAGTTTCATGTGCGGGCACTCGCTGCACGCGCAGCCACCCTCGCCGGGAGCCGATATGAACGTCTTTTCCGGGCAAGCCTTCTCCATTTGATGGAGAATGCCTTTTTCGGTAGCTACGATGAACTCTGTCTCCGGGCTCTGTTCTGCGTATTTGAGAATTCCAGTGGTCGAGCCGACGTAATCGGCATGACGCAGCACAGCTTCGGGACACTCGGGATGCGCCAGCACCTTGGCTTTGGGGTGCCGCTCCTTCAGTTGCACCAGGCTGCGCTCGGAAAACATTTCGTGGACAATGCAGCTCCCCGGCCACAGCCGCAATTCCCGTCCCGTCTTCTTCATGAGGTAGCGGCCCAGATGCTGGTCGGGCGCAAACAGAATCGGCTTCTCGGGCGGAATCTGCCGGATGATTTTCTCCGCGTTGCTCGAGGTGCAGATGATATCGCTGAGCGCTTTGACCTCGGCGCTGCAGTTGATATACGTGATCGCCACATGATCGGCGTAGCGCTCGCGAAACGCCCGGAACAAATTCGCCGGACAGCCATCAGCTAACGAACAGCCCGCCTTCATGTCGGGCAACAGAACCAGTTTGCTGGGGTTGATGATCTTGGCCGTCTCGGCCATGAACAGCACGCCAGCGAAGACGATCACATCGGCCGAAGTTTTCGCGGCTTGCTGCGACAATTGCAGGCTGTCGCCGACAAAATCGGCCAGATCCTGAATTTCCGACTCCTGGTAAAAGTGCGCCAGGATGACGGCGTTCATCTCCCGCTTGAGTCGCAGGATCTCACCTTCGAGATCAAGGCGCGCCAGGGATTCGGGGTCATCGATTTGTGCCGGGGCTAAGATCATTGTCTATACATATATTGATGGGAGAAAGCGACTAGCGATGCAAAAGCTGCCAACCGTTACCGTAGCGCTAGGAAGGCTTCTTTTTGGCTTTCTTCTTGCCTTTCTCGGGCGCGGGCTCGGCGTCTTCGCTCCAGAACCGGTGCCCGGTGCGATGGATGAAAACGTCTTCGAGAGTTGGCTTGCTCACACTCAGCGACTGAATCTCTCCTGGGAAGGCTTCGACCACGTCAGGCACGAAGCGATGTCCGTTTTCAATTTCGAGCCGGACCTGCTTATCCATGACGGTAGCATCGACGTGAAACTTGTCGCGAATGTGATCGGCTAAAGTCTGCGGGTCCCGCGCTTCGAGCAGAATCACATCGCCGCCAATCTCGCGGGTCAGGGCCTCGGGCGTACCCAGCGCTACGAGATTGCCTTCATTCAGGATCGCCAGGCGGTCGCAGCGTTCGGCTTCTTCCATCAGGTGAGTAGTGACGATAACGGAGACGCGTTCCTGATCGCGAAGGATTTGGAGATATTGCCAAAGGTCGCGCCGGGCGCCGGGATCGAGGCCGGTGGTGGGTTCGTCGAGCAGCAGAACCTCAGGATGATGGAGCAATCCTTTCGCGAGCTCGATGCGGCGCTGCATGCCTCCAGAAAACGTTTCGACGCGATCGCCGGAGCGGTCAAGCAATCCGACGCGAGCGAGGATTTCGTTGATGCGCGTTTTGAGTTCGGGCCCGCGCAGGCCGTAGAGGTGTCCCTGATGCCAGAGATTCTCGTAGGCGGTGAGTTTGGGATCGACGCTCTGCGCCTGGAAGACGACGCCAATGTGGCGGCGCAGCGCTCCCGGCTGGCGGACGGCGTCGAGGCCGGCGATCGTGGCGCTGCCCGAGGTCGGAACCATGAGCGTCGAAAGAATGCGGAAAAGAGTAGTTTTGCCGCTGCCGTTTGGGCCGAGCAGGCCGAAAAGTTCAGCCGGACGAACCTCAAACGAAACGCCGTTGAGCGCGGTGCGGTCCTGATAGCGATGCACGAGATCCCGAACAGCAATAATGGGCTGGCTGGCGCGTACGGCTGGCTCGGCGGGAGGCGCGAAGTCGATGGCAGTTGAGTTCGAGGTCACAGGATATTCTACGCCGGGAACGGGATGATTATCATCTGGAGGCGGCGATCCGATAGAAGTTGGGGCCACATTTCTCCTGTAGAGACACGGCTTGCCGCGTCTCCCGCTGCGTCCGGAGAAGACGAGGCAAGCCGTGTTCTATGGCAAACATTACGCGGCGACGGGGCTCGATCCGGGGACGCGCTCCTCGAAAGCGACGGGCACATGGCGCCAGACCTGTATAGCCAGAACGATGGTTGCGGCAAGCAGCAGCGCTCCCACCGCGACGTGGACCACGGTCGAAATCACCATCGGCAGTTCGGGCTGCGCGGCGTCCTTTCCCCACATCACGCGGGTGACGAAGGCTAGGAACCCGAGGCAGAGTTGCGCGAGCATCAGGAAAAGCATAGCCACTGCCGGACGACGGATGGCTTCCACATGCGGGTAAACCGTGATGGCGCGAATGGTCGTCCAGGAGATGACTATGGCGACCAGACCTGCGTTCACGATGTGCGGCCACCAACTCAAGCCGTGATGGCGAAACATCGCGCCGAGAAACAGTTGCACGTAGAGCACAAAAATCGCCAGCACAATCAGGGTGAACAGAGCCGGTCGGCGCTGGTCGAATTCGGTGCGCGGCTGTTCTTCGATCCAGCGGCGGCCGGTGAAAACCCCGATCGACACCGCGATGCAGAAAAATGTCTGGGCCACAAGAGCGTGCGCGCTGGAAATGATCGGGGGCAGAAAAAACAATACCGTCAGCCCGCCAAGGATGCCTTGCACAATAACGGTCCCAAGCGCGGCTAGGCCGAGAAGGCGCATCCAGCGGCGTTTCTCAACTCGCCAGGTCCAGACCGCCAGGATGATAGTGAGCAGTCCCACGAATTCCGCCACCATGCGATGAGTGTGCTCATATTTTATGCCGCCCACCATGTGCGGGATCTTGTAAATCGACCCGAAGCTGGTCGGCCAATCGGGGACGGATAACCCGGCATCATTGCTGGTGACGAGAGCTCCGGCAACGATCAGGACCAGAGTGACATTGGCGGTGAAAATGGCGAACCGGTGCAGTCCGCGATGGTACGGGATTTCGATGCTTTTCAGGATGGCCCCCATGGGAAAAGCGGCGTCGCCGGGCTGGTTTCCGGAAACGCAATAGTTTAGCAGATGACTAGCCGCACGGGCTAAATTCGGCGAGACGCGGCAAGCCGCGTCTCTAGGGGTGCGGTTGTTGCGCCGCCGCCACGCTCTGCGACTCCATCGCCTGAATAATAGCGTCGGCGAACTCCGATGTACTCGCGCTGCCGCCTACATCGCGGGTCAGTTTAGTGCGGTCGCGGTAGACCTCGTCGATGGAGTTGCGGATTCTCCAGGCGGCGTCGGCTTCGCCAAGATGGCGCAGCATGAGCAATCCGGAGCGCAGCACGGCGGTTGGATTGGCGATATTCTTTCCGGCGATGTCTGGCGCCGAACCGTGAACGGCTTCAAAGATGGCGCACTCGTGACCGAAATTCGCCCCCGGAACGAGGCCAAGTCCACCGACCAGCCCCGCGCACAGATCGGAAATGATGTCGCCGTAGAAATTCTCCAGCAGCAGCATGTCGTACTGGTAAGGGTTCATCACCAGTTGCATGCAAGTGTTGTCGACAATGTGCTCGCCGTAGGTGATCTCGGGATATTCTTTCGAGACGGTGCGCGCGCACCGAAGAAATAATCCATCGGACAGCTTCATGATGTTGGCTTTGTGGATGCAATGAATCTTCTTGCGCTGGGTTTTGCGGGCATGCTCGAAGGCGAAGCGCGAAATACGGGTAGAAGCCTTTTCACTGATCACCTTGATGCTCTCGACGACTCCGGGGACAACTTCGTGTTCGATGCCGGAGTACAGCCCCTCGGTATTTTCGCGGACGACGATCAGGTCAATGCCAGGGTAGCGCGTGGGAATATGCGGCAAGTTGCGAATGGGCCGGAAGTTGGCGAAGAGTTCGAAGCGCTTGCGCAATTCGACATTGATGCTCGAAAACCCGCCGCCAATGGGCGTAGTCACCGGGCCCTTCAGCCCGACGCGGGTGCGCTCGATGGATTCGCTGAGTTCCTTGGGGATATATTCGTGAAACTTCTCATAAGCTTCGGCGCCGGCCGCGAAGGTTTCCCACTCGAACTTGACGCCGGTAGCTTCGATCATGCGAACGGTAGCCTGAATCACTTCAGGGCCGATGCCGTCGCCGGGAATGAGGGTTACTTTATGTGCCATATGAATGAACCTGGATCTGGCCATCGGGCGATCGGGTCATCGGGTCATCTGAACCCATTGGGCATTTGCTTTTTCGATGGCCCGATCACCCGATGACCCGATCACCCGATTTAACTTTTGCCTTAGGCTCAACCGTTTCTTTGTCCTTGGCCTTAAGCAGATCCTTCAGTTCGGCCATGAATTCCTGCACGTCTTTGAAGTCCAGATAAACCGAGGCAAACCTTACATACGCGACTTTGTCATGGCGGCGCAGGCGGTTCATGATCAGCTCTCCGATTTCGCTGGTCTTGCGCTCGCGCTCGGCGGACTCGATTACGAACGACTCCGCTTCATTGACAATCTGCTCAAGCCGGCTGATGGGCACGGGACGCTTCTCGCAGGCGCGCATCAGTCCGTTGAGCACTTTCTGGCGGTCAAAACGCTCGCGGCGTCCGTCTTTTTTCACCACCATGTAGGGAATTTCGTCAATGCGCTCATAGGTGGTGAAGCGCTTTTCGCACTTCAGGCATTCGCGGCGGCGGCGGATGGAATCGGCTTCCTTGCTCTCGCGCGAATCCACGACCTTGTCATTTTCAAACCCGCAAAAGGGGCATTTCATGCGCTTGGGTATGCTGGTTGAGTAAACACGATTGTAACAGGGGATGCGGGGCGGGACCCGCGCAGGATCAGTCATAAGCGGCAACCCAGCCCGGGCTATTATTCTGAAACGTGATTGCAATGCCGAACACACACAGCAAAATATGGCTTCGGAAGGGCTTCTTCCGCTCCTTCATTCGATGGCTCTTCATCGGCGTGGTGCTTCTTTGGTCGCTGGCCGCTTTGATCCTTGTGGCTGCCCGGTGGATCGACCCTCCGACAACTGCGGTGCACATGCAGCGCCGCTTGCAGGCATGGATTAACCACAAGCCCTATCGCGAACGCTACAACTTCATTCCGCTCAGCCAAATATCGTCCGATCTCCAGCACGCCGTGGTCGCCGCGGAGGATGCGCGTTTTTACCAGCACCATGGGTTCGATTGGCACGAAATCCAAATCGCTGCCGAAGACGATATGGAAGGCGGTCGCAGTCGCGGAGCCTCCACCATTACGCAGCAACTCGTAAAGAACCTGTTTTTCGGAACCGGCCGCTCTGTTCTCCGCAAGGGTGCGGAGGTCACGCTGGTCCCGGTGGCCGAATTCGTCCTCGGCAAGCGCCGCATTCTGGAGATCTATCTCAACGTGGTCGAATGGGGTCCTGGTATTTATGGTGCAGAGTCGGCGTGCCGTTACTACGACGGAACCGCGGCTCGAAATATTGGCCGGGAACAGGCGGCCCGGCTCGCCGCGATTCTGCCGGCTCCCTTGAAGCGACGGCCCGAGCGCATGAATAACTACAGCACGCTCATCCTTGACCGGATGCGCCAAATGGGTTGGTAGTCGCGGCTAACATTTACCTACGCGGCGGATTTGCTATTCTCGCGTTGGGTTGTGGCCGGGTTGTCGCCAATTGTTATCACCACCACAAAGCATATGGTGCGAACCGACGCGACATCATTGTGGAACTGCCTTGGCAGATTAGTATCGTGAAACGGCCCCCTTGTGGCCAATAACCGACCCAGTGCCCGGATGATCGGCAACTCGACAGAGCCTAGCTACGTTGCTTCCTCGACCGCCGCGACTCCTTCCGCCTGCTCGCTTTCGGCAGAAAGCTTGCGCAGCGACAGGCGCTCGAAATGGGAGAGCAACAGTCCGACGGGAACGATGGCGACAAACGAGACCAACCACAGCAGAATGCCGCAACTGGCGGCCAGTTCGGGGGGGACGTCGAAAATGCGCTGCAGCGCCGCAATGGTCGCCAACTGGGCTCCGCCACCAATGCCGGGCAACTGAACCAGTGAGCCAATCATGCTGGCTCCCATAAGCACCAACACCTGCGAGCGGCGAATATTCAGAACGGACACGCCATAGGAGTGCGCGACTTCCTGGTAGCACATGATGATCATGAACCACATCAGCAGCGAAAGCCCAATAAGTGCGACCAGCGAAACCGGGCCGTGGATGGTGTTCAACCCGCTGCGGAATTCGCGGACGCGCGCGGCGATCTTGTGTCCCATATTGGCGGCGAGGTGAGAGAATCGGCGCTCGATCCAATCGGCAATAGCTTCGCCTTTCCAGTGGATGGCTGCCGCTCCGAGCGAAATGGCAGCAACCAGGGCGAGCAGCAGGAATCCGCCTTCGCGAAAGCGGTCGTAAAAGCGAAGCGTGCGCGGACCGGCCGCCCAAAAGATTGCGCTCACCAGCAGCACGGTGAACGCGCCGACGTCAAAAATACGCTCCACCATCCAAACCGCCAGTTGCGATGAAAAAGTCAGGTTCTGGCGGCGCGCAATCAAATAGGGGCGAATCAGTTCTCCGGGGCGGCCCAGCAGCGCCAGACCGGTGAAGCCGATGACGGTGGGCGAAACCAGGCTGGCGGCGGAAGCTTCGGGGCGCACCGGGCGCAGAAAGATTTTCCAGCGAATGGCGCGCACCACGTAACCGAGATAGATCAGCGCGATGCCGTGGAGAACGTGACTCCAATTTTTCGGGCGAGTTTCGCGGAAGCGCACCCAGTCGAAATTCTGCCAGGTGCGAAACTGCAGATAAACCAACACGGCCAGCACGAGCAAGGCCACGGCATAGACCACGTATCGCTTCTGCTTCATGCAGCTCGCGTCATTCTGTCAACCTGTGTGGGGACAGGGATTTGGCCCGTCCAAGCGAGGCGCAACCCCGCTTCCACACGGTAAATGAGAGAGGGGGGACGGTCAATGCGCGGGCAGATGAGCGTAGTCAATTTGCCGATGCTGCGACGGTCGCGACGGCAGGTTTCGTTGCTCGGTGAGCGTGATTCGCGGCTTTGGTGGAGGCCGGCTCTGGTTTCGCCACTTTTTCCTGGGCGATCTTCTTCTTGTTGTATTCGTGCACGATGCGGGCCACGTAAGCGCGGGTTTCACGAAATGGAGGCACTCCCCGATACTGCTCAACGCGCTCCGGTCCCGCGTTGTAAGCGGCGAGCGCCTTGACCAGATCGAAATTGTAGCGTTCCAGAAGTTCGCGCAGATAACGGCTTCCGCCGGTGACGTTGGCTTGCGGATCGAAGGCATCGTTCACGCCCAGTTGATTGGCCGTCGCGGGCATCAGTTGCATGAGTCCGCGGGCGCCTTTGGGAGAAACGGCGTGGGCGTTGAATCCGCTTTCGGCGTGAATGACGCTGCTTACCAGGTCGGGATCGAGATGATAAGCGGCGCTGGCGCTGCTCACGACTTCATTCAGAGCGAACGGCGATCCCGATTTGGCAGACTCGGAGTTAACAGAGCCAAACGGAGTGGACGCGTGCGAATCGGTGATCGTCGACGCTGCTACGGGTACCGGCAAGGTCAAGTCCTTTTCGTAGCCGGTGATTTCTTCGGTGGGCACATCGGTGAAACTGGAATCGTCGTCGGCGAAATAGAGGCGGGTAGTTGCTCCCATCACCCGATGATGCTCGTGGCGGATGGTGAAGCCGTTGCGGAGAAGCGCCAACTCGGCGGCCGTCGCGGGATGCGCGACAAGAGCCACAGCCACGGCGCAGAAAAGTGCAGCGGCCTTTGCTGCAATTCCAGCGCGTCGCTTGGTCCCGTATGTCCGGCTCTCAATCATCACAAGCTGCTCACGATCATTGACCCCGCAATTGCTGCGCCACCAATCTCATCAACCACCACCGGCTCGAGCGGCTTTCCATCCAGCAGGTGCTCGATGGCCGCCGATACGCCGCTTTCGCCGTTCGAGCGGGTCAGCTTCCAGCCACGGCCGCGCAACTCTTCCGATGCATTCCCCATGATAAACGGATGGCCAGCGAAGGCCAGCATTTCAATATCGTTATAGTTATCACCAATGGCCATGACCTGCTCGCGCGTAATCTGCCGGAAATTGGCCCAGCGTTCAAGCGCATGCCCCTTGGAGCAGCCCGTATTCAGCACATCGACAATCGATAGATCGCGGCCGGGGTACTCGGTGCGCAAAACCGTGATGGGCAGCCCGCAGGTTCCGAGGACTTGCAGGGCGCGTTGCATATCGGCAATCGGCCCGCAGAACATGGCCTGGACGGGATCAGTCGTGAGCGCATTCTCGATCGGAACCACGAACTGGATGTACTTCATATTTTTTTCCAGCCAGCGCTGGATACTACCTTCGAGCTGATCCAGGCGTTCGATCACAATAGTGCCCGCGTCATTGCCGTCTAAAGAAATGCCGTCAAAGGTTAGAACGGTCTGGCCGCGAAATTCCTGCATCACGTGGACGAGTTTGCGGCACGTTGGTTCGGGCAGCAGGTCGCGGTGGAAAGTCTCTCCCGCAAGCGAGCGAGTAATGGCGCCGTTCGAACTAATCAGCCAGAGATCAAAGCCCAGTTGTTGCGCAATCGGCAGGGCAAAAGTGTGGCGGCGTCCGGTGACCAGGATGATCTCGATGCCATGGGAGTGCGCACGCCGGAGAGTGGCGAGATCGGTGTCGGAAATTTTGAATTCCGGGCTAAGCAGGGTGCCGTCAATATCGATGGCAATGAGGCGGAGGGAATCGGCGGGCACATGTAATTTTACCATTCGCCTTATCTTTCGCTCATCAACTATGGTTCATCATCAGCTATGGTTCATCAGCGCGGCCAATGTGCGACAATCATTCTCTACGGAGGCGATCGATGAAATTGAGATTCCTACTGCTCTGCTTGACCCTTTTCCCTGTATCTCTCCCGGCCCAGCCCGCTCCCGAAACCGGCAAGCCGTTCGTTGTCGAGTATTACTACAAGGCGAAGTGGGGACATGCCGACGAGTTTCTTCAGCTTTTCAAGAAGAACCACTACCCGCTGCTTAAGAAACAAGTAGAAATGGGCCGCATGCTCAAAGTTTGGATGGATCAACCGCGCTACCACACCACCGAAGACGGACGCTGGGATTATCGCGTGACCATCGTATTCAAGAACTCGGCAGCCGCGAACGAGCCGTTCGACGAAGACGCACTGAAGAAGCAACTTTGGCCCGACCAAGCCACCTACGCGAAAGAAGAGCAGCGGCGATTCGAAATCCTCGACGGACATTGGGATTTGCCGGTCAAAAACGTTGACTTGGACGGAAAGTAAGTTCCAAGTTAGCGGGAGCGCCCGCCACGCTTTTTAATCCACCTACATCGCTTGCTCGCCGCGGGCTCGCGTATCGCCCGCATGCGATGCGCGAGGTTTTAGAAAGATGTTAAAGGATGGTGAACTACGCAAGAAATTCCTTTATGGTTGCCATCGAAATTTGGAATTAGACAGGCCTTCGTCATGTCGATACGTTAGACCATGGACAGCGCAATCTGGGTGGCAGACTCTCCGGTTGATTTGCTCCATGAGATCGGTGGACGGCTGGCGACCGCCGGCGGATTTCACGAAGTGCTGGACCATGTGGTCGAGTTCGCTTCGGTCCTGGTGAAGTGCGATTCCTGCCTGATCTACGTGCTGGAGGGCGAACACCTAGTCCTGCGGGCTTCCAAGAACGCTCATCCCAACATAGTGGACCGGCTCAAACTGCGCGTGGGACAGGGCATCACGGGCTGGGTGGCGGAACATCACGAGCCCGTGGCGATCTCCGAAAAAGCGGCGCAGGATCCGCGCTTCCAGTTCTTCCATGAACTGCCTGAGGACAGTTATGAAGCGTTTTTATCCGTGCCGCTGATGTGCCGTGGGCGAGTAGTGGGAGCCATCAATCTGCAGCATCGCCGTCCCCACACTTACAAGCCCAGGGAGATTCGTTCGATTTCGGCCATCGGGTTCCTGGTGGGCGCGGAAATTGAATTGGCGCGCATGGAAGAACTCAATGCCAACCTTGCCGACCAGTTACAGACGAGAAAAGTCGTAGAACGCGCCAAAGGAATCTTGCAACGTGAACTGGGACTGAGCGAAGAACAAGCCTATCTAGCTCTGCAGCAGCAGAGCCGGCAGAAGCGCAAGGCCATGAAAGAAATTGCCGAGGCCATCATTCTGAGCGAAGAAGTGAAAGAGAACACCCGCACTCCTGGAATCGCCTGACAGACTGTCGACCGAATCGTCCCTCGGAAATCGTCCCTCAAATCATTTCCCTCAAACAAGAAAACGGGAGCAGATCGCGACCAAATCTGCTCCCGTGGGCGTCAGTTGCGATCGGGATGTGGGCCCGCCGCAACTGAATGTCGGCCTACATCGATGCGTTTCGCGTGGTTCTCAAGGAGTTCCACGGTGCAGACGAATCTCTGATCTTCGTTCGTGCTCCTCGGCAGCAGCCGAACTCGGCTGAAGGGTGAAGATACTCAAGCTCAAAACGGCGGCATATGCGAATTTGCGAATCGATCTCATGTGCGATCTCCTGTTCTTGGTCTAAAGAGCAAACGGCAACTCCGAAGGTGGCTGACGTGGGCGTAGATTAAGTTGGAGAACAACGAGGTCACCAGATTGCGACGCAGCGAACAAGGCTGAGCGCAAACATCGGTTTCGGACGAGCCCGCCGCTGAAGGGGGCTCGAACTGAAACTACTATGTGGGAATTCGGCTTCGGCGTCCAACGAAAAAAATCGATCCGTCCGATTCGCGAAGAGCTTGATAAGTAGCGCCGGCATCCTTGCCGGCTGTCTCGAGGGCGTCCCCGCCCTCGGCTCGACAACGCTACAATCGCAGCGGAAAGTTAATCCATTACTCTGCCGTCTAGGGCTTGGCAGTTTGCTAAGAGTATCCGCAGTACAATTGGTTTTCCTTTCGCGGCTGTGCGTCTTGAGGGCCGATTGAAATCCGCGCTGCTGATCATCGATGTTCAGGTTGGCCTGGTGCGGCTCATGCCGTCCGAACTGCAGGAACGTGTTTTGTCCAGGATCACGGCACTGCTGCGCAAGGCGCGCTCTTCGACGACCCCTGTCTTTTTCATCCAGCACGATGGCGACAAGGGTCATCCCCTCGAAGCAGAGAGCCCCGCTTGGGCGATCCATCCCGCGATCCTTCCGCGCGCCGGAGAGCCCGTAATCAGAAAAAAAGCTTCGGACTCTTTCCACGAGACCAGACTCGCAGAAGAACTGCAGGCCCGAAAAATCAGCCATCTCATCGTCGCGGGCGCCATGACCGAATACTGTATCGATACCACGTGTCGCCGTGCGGTCACGGCAGGCTACGATGTGACGCTCGTCGCCGACGCGCATCTCACCCGCGATACTCCCGTGCTCACCGCCGCGCAGATCATCGCGCACCACAACCTCGTCCTCGACGGTTTTGCTGCGGGAGTTCATTCCATCGCCGTGAAAACCGCGGGCGAAATCCCTCTCTGAAGCGCGCTGGCGTTTTTTTTGCAAACGCCACCCAATGCGCTGTGGATGCCGTTAAGGTGACTTTGCAGGGGATTCAGGCGCGCGGGTTTGCAAAAAGCTCTCCGGGTGAGAGACCATGATTAGTTTGCACACATCCCACAGTTCCTACAAGGAAGCAGCCAAAATATGGCGAAGCTGAAAAAATCCTCTACGACAGAAGCGAATAAGGCCGCGGTCGAAGTGAAATCCTCAAGCAAAGCAGCAAGTCGCGACCACCACGACAGCAGGATCGAACCTGCCAAGGGCAAGCTAGGCGTGATGATCCCCGGCATGGGCGCGGTCGCGACCACGTTTGTTGCGGGCGTGGAGGCGATTCGGAAGGGAATCGCGCACCCCATCGGTTCGCTCACGCAGATGGGGACCGTTCGCCTAGGGAAGCGCACCGACGGCCGGTCTCCCAAAATCAAGGAGTTCGTTCCTCTCGCCGGACTCGACGATCTGGTTTTCACTGGCTGGGATATTTTCGAAGACAACATGTACGCGGCGGCCCGCAATGCCGGAGTCCTGGAGCGCGATCTGCTCGACAAAGTAAAAAGCCGTCTCAGCGCGATCCAGCCGATGAAAGCAGTGTTCGATCACAACTACGTGAAGAGGATCGACGGCCCGAACGTGAAGAAGGGGAAAAACAAGCTGGACCTCGCCGAGCAATTGCGGCAAGACATCCGCGACTTCAAGAAATCGAGCGGCGCGAGCCGTCTGATCACCATCTGGTGCGCCTCGACCGAGACCTTCATTGAACAGAGCGCCGCGCACCAGAGTCTGACGGCGCTAGAAAAAGGGATGAAAGACAACGACGAAAATATCGCGCCCTCAATGATCTATGCTTACGCCTCGCTGATGGAGGGAGTGCCCTTCGCGAACGGCGCACCGAACCTGACTGTGGACATTCCGGCAATGATTGAGCTTTCGCATGAGCGCGAAGTTCCTATCTGCGGCAAGGATTACAAAACGGGCCAGACGTTAATGAAGACGGTCCTGGCGCCCGCGTTCAAAGCGCGCCTGCTCGGGCTAAGCGGATGGTATTCGACGAACATCCTGGGCAATCGCGACGGCGAAGTGCTGGACGATCCCGGGTCGTTCAAGACGAAGGAAGAATCGAAGCTGGGAGCGCTGGAACACATACTGCAGCCCGCGTTATATCCCGAGCTCTACGGCAATATTTATCACAAAGTTCGCATCAACTATTACCCGCCGCGCGGCGATAACAAAGAAGGTTGGGACAACATTGATATCTTCGGCTGGCTAGGCTATCCGATGCAGATCAAAGTGGACTTCCTCTGCCGCGACTCGATTCTGGCCGCCCCGATCGTGCTCGACCTCGTCCTCTTCTTAGATCTAGCGCAGCGCACGCCAGAGCTGCGCCGCTTGGGCATACAGGAGTGGCTGAGCTTTTACTTCAAATCGCCGATGACCGCGCCGGGCCTGTATCCAGAGCACGATCTGTTCATCCAGCTGATGAAGCTGAAGAACACGCTGCGGCACTTGAAGGGGGAAGAACTGATTACACATTTGGGGCTGGAGTATTACGACTGAAGCCAGCTTGATTGAGGGACGGGCGAGGACGCCCGTCTCTCCACAGCCTTATTCATCCATCTCATACGCCTTCTTCAGCCACTTCTTCACTTCGTCGTCAATGTCGTCCTTCGACTTGATCTCGATCCGCCGCGTGATGCGGTCTTTCTTTTCGTAGCCTCCTGTATCGATCAATCGTTTCGGCGTCTTCATGTTGCCAAGCGCGAATCCGAGATCGATCCGCGTATTGGTCGATGGTTTGATCTGCGCGAACACATGCTTGCGATAAATCGGCACCATGGTCTTGCACGGACAAGCCTTCACGTCTTTGCCCAGCGAAAATCCAAGCGTCAGCAACTGCTCATACAGCGGACGCAACGCCTCTCGCGGACCCGAGTATTGCGCTTCCACCCATCCCTCAGCCGCGGTCAGGTAGGCCTCAGGAGAATCCTCCTCTGTGCCTTTGCCTTCGAGGCGCTCGGCGATCCACGCCGCGGCGTTTGTCCCCAGCTTATGTTCTTTCTTCAGCCACTCCCGCCGTTCTTTCTCCGTTCCTGGACCGGACTTCTTCGTCAGCGCAATCCATTGTTCGAGCGAACGCCCGGTCTTCTCCGGCAGCTCCTTGATCCATTTCTGAACCATGGCCACGCCAGGATGAACCGAGTAGGGAGAGATCGTGTTAGCGACAGACATGCAAAACTCCTCCAGCGACACGGATGGCATTACCGAATTCGCAGGCCATGATACACATTTCCGGCGTCCGCTCGCGATAGAATCTTTAGGATGGCAGCGAAGAAACACGAAACTGGACACGACACCCGCTACATGCAACTGCAGAAGAACTACTGCTTCGTCTGCGGCAAAGATAATCCCGACAGCATGGGTCTGCGCTTCACCTACGACGAGGAGCGCGACTGCTTCGTCTGCCGCTTCCGCCTGGGCAAGCGCTACACCGGCCCACCCGGACACGCCCACGGCGGCATCATCGCCACCATCCTCGACGAAGCGATGGGGAAGGTAAACAAGTTGCGCCACGTGGTAGCGGTGACATCCGAGATGACGGTCAACTATCTGAAGCCGGTCCCGCTGCGCCAACCGCTGCAAGTAGAATCGCGCGAGGTGAAAGTGAGAGGCCGGAAGCACATCAACATGGCCGAGATCCTGAACGAAAAAGGGGAAGTCCTGGCGCGCAGCCAGGGGTTATTCATTGCCATTGACCCGCATAAGATGTTCGGCCGATTTGTGGAGCGCTAACGCCCAGGTAGGGGCAGGTGCCCTCACCTGCCCAGCCGAGCGAAGCTCGGCGGCTGGGTGCGCCAGACCAACTCAGGGCATGCTATAGCCGGCCAGAGGGGTACCGCGAATCGCGAACGCACTGTAAAATAGCGTATAGAAAGCAGAAAGAGAGTATCCCATGTCGCAAAATAACGGACACAACACCACCAGCCTCCGCCTGAAAACCGGCCTGGCCGAGATGCTAAAAGGCGGAGTGATCATGGATGTCACCACCGCGAAACAGGCCGAGATCGCCGAGCGATCCGGAGCCGTAGCCGTGATGGCCCTGGAGCGAGTCCCCGCGCAAATTCGCGCCGAAGGTGGCGTTGCGCGCATGGCCTCGCCCAAAGTCATCCGCGAAATCATGGGAGCGGTTGATATCCCCGTCATGGCGAAGTGCCGCATCGGTCATTTCGCCGAAGCGCAAATTCTGCAAGAGCTGGGCGTGGATTACATAGACGAGTCCGAAGTCCTAACGCCCGCCGACGAAGCCCATCATGTCGACAAGCACGCCTTCACCGTCCCCTTCGTCTGCGGAGCCCGCAACCTCGGCGAAGCTCTCCGTCGCATAGCCGAAGGCGCAGCCATGATCCGCACCAAGGGCGAAGCCGGCACCGGAGACGTAGTCCACGCCGTCCGCCACATTCGCCAGATCGTGCAGGAGATGAAAATTCTAACCGTCCTAGGCGAAGAAGAACTCTACGCCAAAGCCAAAGAGCACGGAGCTCCCTACGAGCTGATAAGAATGGTAGCCAAAGAAGGCAAGCTCCCCGTCCCCAATTTCTCAGCCGGAGGAATAGCCACTCCAGCCGATGCGAGCCTGGTAATGCAACTAGGAGCCGAAGCCGTCTTCGTAGGCAGCGGCATCTTCATGAAGAACTCGACCGAATTCGCCGACCCCGTGGAAGCCGAGAAGCGCGCCAAAGCAATCGTGCAGGCAGCCACGCACTTCAAAGACCCTAAAGTGTTACTTGAAGTCAGCGAGGATCTGGAGGGGGCTATGAAGGGGCTGGCCGTGTCTGGGCTGGATGAGGCGCAGATGCTGCAAACCAGAGGGTGGTAATCGGCCTCTCCATCCACGATGTTGCCAGTAGATCAGAAGATTTTCGATGAGTGGGTCGGTCCCGCCGTGGATATTACACCCATCCATGGGTGCAAGACTCTGCACGAGTCGGGAGGGATCGCATTTGAACTCTATAAAGAGGCTTGCCGGGTTGTAGCATTCACCGCTCATATACTGGACAACGCGGTCGCTTCCCAAGGGGGCTTCCCTAGGAATCAGGCCATATGCGCAGGCCTTCTGGTGAAGATCTCAAAATTTATGGTCGCAGTGATCCAGCTCTCCACCGGCGACGATCGGGGTGAGATTGTTGTGGCCCTCAATCGCATAATCTTCGAGGCTGCAGTCAATCTCGAATTCCTAGCTCGTAGAGGGGACGACAAATACTTCGACCAATTTGTCGATTTCAGCTTGGGTCCTGAGAGGGAGATGTACGACCAGATTCATACAAACATCGAGGCGCGCTGCGGCGAGGTCCTACCTATCGAGAAGAGGTTGTTGAACTCGATAGAACGCACTTGCGCCGCCTCTGGCCTAGAGATAGAAAAGGTGGAGAAGAGACAAAGGAATTGGGCCGAGAACGTAAGGGAGCGCCTCAAATTTCTAGGAAAAGAGTCGCTCTATGCGACGATCTACCGGACGTCATCTCACGCTGTACATGGTACCTGGCCAGACCTACTCATTGGGCACCTAACCTACGACCAGAAGAGCGATGTATTCCGGCCAGAAACCAAATGGACGAGAATTGGATCGCGTCTCCTTTCCCCAATCGCACTCCTAGTGCTAGATGCCATCGATCCGTACCTTGAGAGGTTTTTCCCCAGCCCCATTGCAGAAAAAAATCTGCTGCGACAACGAATAGAAGACCTACGCAATCGACTCATCGAGACTGATGACGCGGATGAGAAGCTTAAGACCGCTCTACGAGAAAAGGGCCTAGCTTAGAAACTGCGTTACCCGGGGGCGTGAGCGGGCGCCCCACGATTCGCGGTAGTGGCGCACCCGCAGGTAACGTCTAACGGACGGCGGAGAAGTCGGCCACCCACCGAACGCGTAGGCATCCGGCTAGAGGGCCCTTGACACGGACAGGCGCCAAGAATATAAGTCTGGTGCAAGGCACCGTCGCGCGCCGCTGCAGTACTTCCCCTTTAGGTAAACCGCGACAGACCAGATTCGTGATGCCTTTAAAACCATTCTTTGTCTAGGAGTACAAAATGCTGAAGAAAGCGATCCGTGCGGCTTCCGTGTGCTTACTGACCGTGGGCTTCTCCGCACACGCCGATCAGAACGGGACGTGCGAGTTGGACGGCGGAAGGAAGGCTCACTATTACTGTCCGGACGGGTACGAGGTGATGCTGGCGGGGGGCGGAAGAGAGGATTGCTCAGGAAGATGCTATAAGCGTGGCAGTGCAGATGAGCTCAAGAGGGTGATCAAGGGAGCGATGGAATTTGATTTTCATACGCCGATCTCAGATGAGCAAGCGAGTAAGATCGCGAGGGAAATGTTGAAGACCGGTTCTTTTACAGCAACGACGTCTGCTGGCAAATCCGTCACACTGAGAAAGGAAGAAGCTCGATGAGTAACTCCCCGAGCGGAAAGAAGGCAATTACGTATCTGCTGTCCGTGGGAGCGCTTGTCGTTGTGTTTCTCGCCGGCACTGGGACGGGCATCTAGGCAGGAACGAAAGCTTGGAATCAAGGGTGCACGGTCGAGGTGAACTTGGGGGCGAAGTTTATCAGGAGCGACTGTTCCTCGCTGGGTCACGAGGGAACGCTAATCGACTTCGCAAATTCTGCTCCCCTGCCGTTGAGCGCAGCCCTAAAGCGTATCGCTGATATGACAAGCGACAAAGACCCCCAACGAATCTTTGTTCCCGATGAGTTGATCAGGGCGCCTTTTGCGCAAACCCTCGTGCATCCTCCCAGTGGCGCTCAACGCTCTTTAACAGTCGTTCGCCAGCTGTTAACCGAGGTTGGTGCTCAAAACGACGTTGATATATGCATCGTTCAAAGCGGCTACTTTCTGCGCGCTAGGACCCGTTAGCCCAGTCCTGCTCGGCGGCTAGCCCACCCAAAATTCCATCCCCACTCCCGAGGGTGGCCCGTTCAAGCTTCGCTTGGGCGGGGATTTCTGCGGCGAGTGCATCTTCACTTTCGGAAAAACCATTCTGAGGAAGCAACCTAAAATTCAAAAGCCCCGCTGGTCAGGCGGGGCTCGGCAAAATGCCAGTTGGCACGCTACCTTTCAAGCAACTCTATTATAGCAAACACAAGCAAGTCGAGAAGCCGTGCGGAGGACGACGGACTCGAACCGTAATTGCTGACCTAGCCACTCGACTGCTTGAAAGGCAGCGTCCAGTACCCACTGGCAACGTCCTCCAGACGCAACCTATCGCCCGTTCAGTATTTCCGTTGCCATAGGCACGCGCAATCCCACAAAAGTAGCTGGTCCGAATTGGGAACGAGCCAGTTACTTTCGCGGGGCGGGTGACCCGCCCTAAATCCGATCTCCTCGTTAGGGTCGCCCGTCCAAGATCCGCTTGGGGCGGGGTCTTTCTGCGACGAGCGCATCTTCACTGTCGGAAAACCATTCTTGGAAGCAACCTAAAAATCAAAAGCCCCGCTAGTCAGGCGGGGCTCAAACAATTGCCAGTCGGTACGCTGCTTGCCAAACAAACTTATTATAACACTGCTAGGCAAGCCTCACACCTATTACTGAAGTCGAGGGCCGTGCGGAGGACGACGGAGTCGAACCGTAATGGCTGACCAAGCCACTCGACTGCTTGGCAAACAGCGTCCAGTACCCACTGGCAACGTCCTCCAGACGCAACCTGCCTGAATTCAATATTCGCTTCCCCTTAGCGATTCGCAATCCCACGAAAGTGGTCACTCCAAAAGGCGGGTGGCCCATTCAAGCCAGGTTCTGGCTTGAGTGGGCAGTCCGGGGTGGGTGATACATCAGCTATCATTTGCGTAGCGATGAAGACCCAGTTGCGCGAATGAGGACGCCCTCCATGTCATCCATCCGCAAGAAAGCGATTGCAGGACTCAAGCGAGGCGACTGTTTCGCCGTTTCGCGCACCTTCACGGAACGCGATACGACGACTTTTGCGGAGATCAGCAGAGACTATAACCCGGTGCATTTTGACCTGCGCTTTGCAAAGCTGAAGACTTTCAATGACCGGATTTGTCATGGGCTGTTGGTCGGCAGCATGCTCACTGAGATCGGCGGACAGATTGGCTGGCTGGCATCGGGAATGAATTTCCTTTTCAAGAAGCCAGTGTATTTCGGCGACACAATAGAATGTCGTTTCGCAATCACTGAGCTTGACGATCGTAATCGAGCCAAGGCTGAAGCTGTGTTCAGAAATCAGCGGGATGAGATTGTCATCGAAGCATATGTAACTGGCGTTATCCCGAATCTTCCGGAAAGGGCTGTCATGGAGGCCATGGTGGCAGAAGGCGATCCGACCAACAAATGTCGTTGAGAACGGGCGCGTGGGTGGCCTATTCAAGCCCGGTTTTGGCTTGAGTGGGAAGCCCGAAGTCCGGACACTTCGATTCGGTAGTGGGTCTATATGACTGATCCAGTCTTTCTCGAGATTTGCGTTGATTCCGTTCAGTCAGCGCTCGCTGCCGAGCGCGGCGGAGCCAACCGGATCGAGTTATGCAGCTCTCTTTTCGATGGAGGCACAACGCCCAGTGCAGGCATGATCTCGACCGTCCGAGATCGAGTCGCGATTAACTTGTATGTGATGATCCGCCCGCGTGGTGGAGATTTCTGCTACACCGACGATGAGTTTGCCGTGATAAAGCGGGATATTGCCACGGCAAAGGAATTGCGCTCCGACGGAGTCGTTCTAGGAATCCTCCACCAGGACGGAGGCGTGGATGTGGCGCGTTGCCGCGAATTGCTGGAGCATGCTCGGCCACTGAAAGCCACGTTCCATCGCGCCTTTGACATGACGCGCGACCTCCGCCAATCGCTCGAAGACATTATTGCCTTGGGCTTCGATCGCGTGCTCACGTCTGGCGGCGAACAGAAGGCTCAGGACGCCATCCCAGTAATCAGACAGTTGTGCGAAGCGGCGTCAAATCGGATTGCGTTGATGATCGGCTCTGGTGTTAACTCCGGCAATGTGCGAGAGCTCATTTCGCAGACCGGCGTGCGCGAAGTTCACGCCAGTGCCCGCCACGTCGAACCAAGCCCCATGCAATATCGAAACGAAAAAATCTGCATGGGAACCTTGCCGGAGTGGGAATATCGACGTTCCGTAGCCGACGAAGAGGAAGTACGCAATCTGGTTCGCGCCATTTCAAGAATTGGAAAGTGATCTACACCACGACCGGTCGTATAAAATCAGCTCACGTTGTTCTCGGCCACGATCAATGATCAAACGACGAACGACTGACGACCAACGACTGCCATGAAAATCGGTGTTCTAGCCCTGCAGGGCGATTTCGACGCCCATCGCCGCCGTCTCGAAGAACTCGGCGCCGAAGTTGTTCTGGTGAAAAAGCCCGAGCAACTGAACGAGCTCGATGGCCTGGTAATCCCCGGAGGCGAGTCAGGCACGTTCCTCAAGCTGCTCGGCGAAGATGGATTCGCGCAGCTAAAAGATTTTGTGCGCGAGAAGCCGACGTTCGGCACATGCGCGGGATGCATCCTGCTGGCGACAGACGTAGAAAATCCCAAGCAGGCTGGCCTGGGCGCGCTCGACATCACCGTACGCCGCAATGCCTACGGACGCCAGATCGACAGCTCCATCCGCGAAGGGAGATTTCTGAACGAGCCCATCGAAATGGTCTTCATCCGCGCTCCGAAGATCGAGCGCGTAGGCGCGGACGTGGAGGTGGTTGGAACCGAAGGCAAAGACCCCGTGCTGGTGCGCAAGGGCAAAACGCTGGCTGCGACATTCCATCCGGAATTGAGCGACGATCCGCGCATTCACCAATACTTTCTGGGTATGGTTGCGAACGGAAAACGCTCGGGAAAATAACCGACAGTTGAGAGTTTAATGAGGAGGAGAAGGCCGCCGAGGGGGCTCTCGGCCGGGAATTACTTGGTTAGGTGAATCCTGATCAAAGCCGCCAATCCCACCAGACCGCCTCCGAGCAGGAAGAAAAGGCCGGGTTCTGGATAGACCGAGGATCGTACAACGGCAGGTGAAGCAAAGGAATTCGCGGTTAGCGTCAAAACCATCAAAATGGCTGGGCCGAACTTTCGCACGGTGAAACTCCTTTCGCCTTAGCTAATGGCAATCGGCTCTCCAACCGGACCGTCTTTTACAAATAATTCACAGAGCTGTTTGTCGGGCAAATTTTGTCTCTAAATTGTAACGGCTGGGCATTTTGCCAAATATCGGATTCCCCGGGTGTGCAGAATCTTGCATAGTTATGCCACTCGATGTCCCTCTTGCCGTTCTGGGCGCGGGGTTTGGGCTACCCGCTAAGCTCCACAGATTGTCCAGGGATTGTCAATCAGGAATCGTGGTGATTGCTAGCGCGATTCACAGCAGCTGATCAATCTTCGCCGCCAGAATGAAATCCGATTCGGTCAGCCCATCCACCGCATGGGTCCAGAGCGTGATTTCGACCTTGCCCCATCCCAGCAGGATATCGGGATGATGTCCCTGCTGCTCGGCCAGTTCGCCAACTCGATTCACGAAAGCCAGCGCGGACGTGAAGTCGGGAAACTTGTAGCTGCGCACAATGTGATGCTGGTCGACAATCTTCCACTGCGCGGGATCGGCCAAGAGGCGATGAACGTCGGAAAGGTCTTTCCCTTTGAGCGGCGGAACACCGCCGCGGCAGGGGACGCAGTTCTTGTCGGCAAGCATGTGCGTTCTCAGATCAAACTCCTAGAACGGAATATCCTCATCGGTAATCGGAGAACTGCCGACCGGCGCGTGCTCTGGTTCGGGCGCGCTCTGGTCGAAGTTGTTACCGCCCGCGGATGCCGATGAAGAGGACGATGACGATGAACCGCGCGAACTGCCGGCGTACTCGCCACCGCCTTCGCCACGTCCGCCGAGCAACACCAAATCGTTAGCCACGACCTCCGTCATGTACTTCTTCTGGCCGGTCTGCTTGTCGTCCCAGGAGCGGGTCTGCAGGCGGCCTTCGATGTAGACTTTGCCGCCTTTTTTCAGATACTCCCCGGCGATCTCCGCCAGGCGTTGCCAGAGCACGACGTTGTGCCACTCGGTGCGGTCTTGCCACTGGCCGTCTTTGCCCTTGAAGCGCTCATTGGTCGCCAGGGCGATCTTGGCGACGGGGGTGCCTTGCGGCGTGAACTTTACTTCGGGATCCTTGCCGAGATTTCCAATCAGGATGACTTTGTTTACGCTCTTCATGAATCCAGACTCCTTCCAGAACACTGATCTTCGAGA
The DNA here is from genome assembly GCA_963785265.1 of uncultured Acidobacteriaceae bacterium. GTDB lineage: Bacteria > Acidobacteriota > Terriglobia > Terriglobales > Acidobacteriaceae > Acidiflorens. Next base: position 580,485 of record CAWAUN010000008.1, read on the forward strand.
CGCTGATCTTCGAGACACTGACCCTCAAGACGCTCACTATAGCAGAAGTGGGTGTCCCCTTGGCGGTGTCGCACGTACATCAAATATGTGACAAATCGGCTGGGCTTGGGCTCAAGACGAGACTCCCTTGCTTTCTAACTCCTGCGCGATGCGCGAGCCTTCAACAAATCCTGTTCCACTCGGAGCTTCACAAGTCTCTCGATTAATCCGTAAGGGATTGGCTGGTTGAGTGGAAATCGCAGATTCCCCTTCTCTCCGGCATAAATTGACAACGCCTTCGCTAACTTCGCATCGCCCCTAACCGGGGGATAGAACCCGATGTGTTCCTTGAAAGCGGCAAAGTGCACCAGCGCACCGTTCAGAGTAAAGGTCGGCATTCCGTAGCTGATAGTCTCCTGGGCGTCGGGGGCAGCGCTTTTGACCGTCAGCCGTATTCTTTCGAGGATGGCCCGGACTTCCGGCGAAAACGATGCAATGTATTCGTCAATACTCTTCGGTGCGGCGTTCTTGGTAGCGGCGCGAACGGTCGGCATTGTGCTCCGGCTATACGAACATCTGAAACAGCATCAGGTAGACGATCACTCCCGTGACCGAGACATAGAGCCAGAGCGGGAACGTCCAGCGCGCGATGGCCCGGTGCCGGTCAAACTGTCCACGCAGTCCGCGCGTCAACGTGATGATGACCATCGGCACGATAACGATCGCCAGAAATATGTGCGAGTAGAGAATGCTGAGATAAACCGTCCGAATCCATCCGGTGCCGCGAAAATACACGATGCCCCCGTGATGAGGCCAGTGGTAATACAAGTACGACGCGAGGAACAGGGAAGAGGTGACGAACGCCGTGATCATCACCGCGCGATGTGCCGCCATCTTGCCGCGCGCAATGAGGGCGCGTCCGATGACGAGCAGTACGGCGCTGCATCCGTTGAGGGTCGCATTGATCTTGGGGAAGATGGAGTAGTCGGTCATGGGAGAGATTTATTTGTACGGGGAATGAAGCGCTTTGGCAAGGTCAGAGGTGAGAGGTTAGATTGCAGAAGTAAAACCAGGCCTGGCTCTTCACCTCTGCAATCTGACCTCTCACCTCTGACCTCTCACCTCTGACCTCTAACTTATCGTTCCCTCGCCGTGCTTGAGTATAGAATATGAAAACGATGTCCAGTGTGGGGAGTTCTCAGCCACCGGAACCGGTGGCCACAAAAGAATCTGGTTCGCATTCGCTGCCCGTAGTGGCGGTCTGGGCGCGCGATCTCCTGGTCTCGCTCGCCATCTCGGCGTTCATCATTATCTTTCTCTACCAGCCGGTGAAGGTCGAGGGCACCAGCATGATGCCCGGCCTCGAAGATCAGGAGCGGATCTTCGTCAACAAGTTTGTCTATCGCTGGGAGCCCATCCAGCGCGGCGACATAGTAGTCTTCCGCTATCCGCGCGACACTTCGAAGAGCTACATCAAGCGGGTGATTGGTGTTGCCGGCGATCGCATCCGCATCGAAAACGGTCAAGTCTACGTGAACGGCGAGGCGCTCGACGAAGATTACGTTCCCACGGATTACGCGGATGCCCGCTCTTATGGCGAAATCGTGGTGCCGCCGAACAGCTTTTTCGTTCTCGGCGACCATCGCACCATGTCGAACGATAGCCGCGACTTCGGCACTGTGAACGAACGCTACATCTACGGCAAAGCCGTCTTTGGATATTGGCCGATGGAGAAACTGGGAAGACTGCGGTAAAGCAGCTCTCAGCTGTCAGCTCTCAGCTTTCAGGAAAACCAGGAACGCGATCCGAATGAGCTGACTACCTGCACTTCTGTCCCCCTGTCAAACGGTCGTGGGCCTCGGTAATTTCGAATCGAATAAATCGGAGTTGGCCAAGCAGCCAGCTCACTGCGCCTGCGAAAAATCCTCGACCGCGAAGAACTGCCGGTCGCGCTCGACCACGCCCACTCCAATCGAATCCATATCTCGGTCGAGGATGTTGGCGCGATGAGGAGGCGATTTCATGAAGCCGGTGTGAATGAATTCGGTCGACGGCCCCTGAAACACATTTTCCGCAAGCCACTTAAAATGGGCTCCCGCCTGCTTGACGCGCACCGACAGGCTCGGCTCACCGGCGAACCCATGCTGCACCGAGTCGTGTTCCGCCATTACCTCGGCGTGACGGCGCGCCGCTGCTGCCAACGACTCATCCCAGCGCAGCGGAGGCAATCCCTGTACCCGCCGCGCCTGATTTACCGAGGCAAACAGATCGCGCTCCATGCGCAACGCGAAGGTCTCGCCGTATGCCATCCAGCAAAGCATGATTCCCACCATCCCCACCGCTGCCAGCCGGGCCGTCATTCTCATCGTTAGCTCTCCACCAGCTTCTTCACTATCTATGGAACCCGGAATCGCGGTGCATCGGCAAGTTACTAACGTCGCAAAGTTAAAAGTCGGAAGTTACCGAAGCCCCTATCGGCGGTCCCAATACAGATTGCCGACTGTCGCGTCTACTGCATGCAAACCCCGCTCCCACACTCAAGTTGCGCCATGAGCCCTCGTTGTTAGTGATTGTCTTGCTGACCCTGAGCGCAGCCGAAGGGGAAGGACCTGCTGCCTGGGCCATATGGAGATCAGCGTGGGTAAGGCTAGATATTTCGCTGTTTTCCTTTCGGCCGATTCTTGACCGGAATTACGAATTTCAATCCCGACCAGACGTTTGTGACCGCGCAGACTTTCACATCGACCAGACCAGCCTCGAGTCCAACCTCACGAACGACAACGTCGGTGAGATCGGTGGCGACGCCCGAAGTTCTCTTCGGCCACGAAATCCAGAGCATCCCCGCAGGTGCCAGCGCCCTGGCTGCTAGCCGCAGTTCCAGCTCCAGCCCGGCGCGCGATTTGGCAAAGAAGAAAATGAAGTCGAGTTCTCGGTTGGCGATGTTTTGGGCCCGGCAATTTGCGAGCGCATCGCGAAGTTCGCTTTTAACCTCGTCCGGCACATGCAACAGTGCAACGCGGAAATCGTCCTTGATGCCCAACTTTTTCGGCAGCAGAGTTCCTGAATATCCAGGCATGGAGGAATGATGATAGCTCAGAGCGAACTTCGAATTCAGCCGGTTATTGTTTCGGTCGTTGTTTCGGGTATTGTTTCGGGCCACTGCGTTACGGGCTACTGCTTGGGCGCGTAGTATCCCTTGCGAGTGCGCACTTTCAGACCCTTATCCTGCGCCAGGATTTCGATGGTGCGGTAGCGGCCATCGGCGACGAAGTTTGCCGGCTTGTAGGCCATTGCGTACTGGCTACGCAACTCCTCTTGAATGGAAACAAAAGCATCCGACACGTCGCGCATCTGGAAAGGGAAAAAGGCGCGGCCGCCGGTGGCATCCGCGATGCGCTCCAGCACCTTGTCGCCCTTGCCTTTCATGCCGCTGACATTCGTGCTGATGGTGTAAACGATGGTGTCCGCGCGCAGCGCCATTTCGATGGCCTCCTCACGCGAAACGTGGCTGGAATTGTCGTCTCCGTCACTGAGCAGAATGATGGCGCGGCGCACGGGGCCCGTCTGCTCCTGCTTCAACAGCTTATCGCGGCAGGCAAAGTAAAGCGCGTCGTACATAGCCGTGCCGCCGCCTGCCCGCAACATGCGCACGCCGGCCGAAAGGTTCTCCGTGTTGTCGGTGAAATCCTGCGTCACTTCCGGAGTGGCGTCGAAGCCAACCACGAATGCCTTGTCGTAGTGCGGACGAATAATGGCGTTGAGAAACTCGATGGCCGCTTCCTGCTCGAACTTGAAGCGATCGCGCACCGAATTGCTGGCATCCACCAGCAATCCCACCTGCAGCGGCAAATTGGTTTCGCTATTGAAGCTGCGCAGCTCGGCAGGCTTTTGATCGTCGATTACTTTGAAATCGTTTTGCTTTAGATCCTTGATGTAATGGCCGTGCCGGTCGGTAACAGTGAACACCACGCGAACTTCGTTGACCCTCGACTTGATGGTGGTGACGGAGTCGTCAGAATTGGAATTGTCAGGCGCAGTTTGTCCTGCTGCTTGAGGCGCTGCTGGCGGCTGGGCCTGAGCGTTGGCTGCGCTAGGCTTTGCGGCATGGGGAGCGTTTTGCGCGGAGGCGACCCACATTCCCGAGCCGGTGAGAGATCCGACGGGAACAAGCAATGCAACTAGAAGCAGAACGCTACGCAGTTTCATCGAGGTTGATCCATTATATAGCCGCCTAAGTGCGCAAGGTTGTTATTGGCCTGGCTCCCGCCGCGGACCTTCCAGCCGGGCATTCTCCAGGCTGGCGAGCAGGCTTTCCAGTTCCGTCGGCAACGGTCGGGAGAACTTCAGCAACTCCTTAGTTCTTGGATGCGCCAACTCGAGTACCGCCGAATGCAGAAAATTTCGATTGAGGGCTAACGTCGCGGGCATGCCTGCCGACCGGCGCTTGTTCGATTGGGACCGCAACTCGCCCGGCGCGCCATAGAGGGCGTCACCTACCACCGGATGTCCCAGCGAAGACATGTGCACGCGAATCTGGTGCGTGCGTCCCGTCTCGATCTTGAGCTCGACCAGCGCAAACTTACCGTAAGGCGAATCGATTTTGCGCTGCACTGTGTAATGGGTAACCGCGTCGCGGCCCCCAAAGCCCTTGGTGGTCATCCGTGTGCGCTTCTGCGAGTGGCGGCTGATGGCGCTTTGAATCGTGCCCCGATCCTGCTTTGGCCAGCCGTGGACGAGCGCGATGTAGGTCTTATGCACCGCGCGTGCGCTAAACTGCTTCGCAAGGCGGCGATGCGATTCATCGTTTTTCGCCACCACCATCAGCCCGCTGGTCGCGCGGTCCAGGCGATGGACGATCCCGGGACGAAGTTCGCCGCCGACCGCCGAAAGCGTTCCAAAGTGATGCAGCAGCGCATTGACCAGGGTTCCGCGATTGCGCGCGTCGTCGGTCGCTCCCGCTCCGGCATGCACCATCATGCCGGCGGGCTTGTTGACGATCGCCAGGTCGTCGTCTTCGTAGACGACGTCGAGCGCAATCTCTTCGGCCATAGCGCGCAACGGCGGCGCTTGCGGCGGCCCAGTGACTGTAATCTGCTCTTCGCCGTCGCCGTTCAGCCGATGCGAGGCTTTCGCCGCCGCTCCGTTTACCAGCACCTCACCTTGTGCGATCAGTTGCTGCACGCGGGCGCGGCTGACTCCAGAAAGCTGGGCTGCGAGATATTGGTCCAGGCGCTGTCCGGCGACATCCGAGGGGACAACGATAGTCATGGGAAAATCGGGCATTTGGAAGGCAAACTAACTCTGCAACTAAATACCGCTCTGGGCGGGCACCCGCTTCGGCGCTCCACTCTTCAGCCACCAGATCAATCCGCCGCCTACGACCAGCAGAATCGAAATCAACTGCGTTCCCGTCATTAGCCCGCCGAAGACTTCACCGCGTCCGGGATCGTCGCGCAGAAACTCGATGAAGTACCGCTCGATTCCGTACAGGATCATGAAAGTCGCCCACACCTGTCCGTCAAATTTCTTGCGAGTGATCAGCCATGACAGCAGTAGAAAATTGCAAAATTCGGCCGCAGCCTCGATCAGCTGCGTTGGTTCAATCCTGACGTTAAGCGGAGTGCCGCTGACGGAATTTGCCAAAGGATTGGTGAAGATGACGCCCCAGAAATGATTCGTCGGTTTGCCGTAGCAGCAACCCGCCGAGAAACAACCGAACCGTCCGAGAACATGGCCAAAGGCCAGACCGGGAGCGAAGCCGTCGATGGTGCGCAGGGGCGGCATGTGATGGCGCCGCATGTACCAGGCCGCCGCGAGGAGTGCGGCAATCAATCCACCGGAAAACACGCCGCCGGCCTGTAGCGTGTTGAGGCTGAATATCTCGCGCCAATTATTCGCGTAGCTGCTCCAGTCGTTGATGATGTAAAGAATCTTGGCTCCGACAATTCCGGCCAGAACGACAAGGATGCCAAGATTCCAGGCATCGTCGTCATTGATGCCCTGCTTCTCGGAATTGCGCACGCTGATCCAAAGGCCGATCAGCACGCCCGAAGCGACGAGAACGCCATAAGTGGGCAGATAGAAGCTGCCAATGTGAAAAAGTCTAGGGAACACGTTGGTTTAGATGCTCCGAGTGTCAGTTGAGTTCTGGCAAGAGTCTAGCAGGAAAGAAGGTGTCAGGTCGCAGGCGTCAGGTCTCAGGAAAGGCAACAGCCTTAGGTTTTGTTCTTCCTGACCCCTGACACCTAAGACCTGACACCTGACACCTGAACTAAGCAAGCCGACCCACTGGGCCGTGTGGTGGGCCGAGAATGAACCCGTCTCAGACGGTGGGAACCCGCCGCGACCCATTAGGCTTTTCCGCATGGCGGAACATAGCACACCGGATCTTTTTGCGAGTCGAGTCCCCGTTCATTCGGCATTGGTTCAAAAATCGGTTGCCACCATCACCAACTCCGCAGGTCGGCTTTCACCTAGAGATGCTAGGAAACGGCAAGGAGTTTCGCAAGAGGAAAATGAAAAATAGATGGCAGAAAGTTTGCTGGTAGTAGGGTTGCATTTGCCGCCCGATGGGATTCAAAGCAATTGGAAGATGAATCCCAGGTTACGATAGATTTTGAAAGGGCGCGAAGAAATCAAGTTTGGCCCTCGGCGTCACAGATTGCCGAATAACTCGGCTTTGGTCTTGCTTTTGGGTGGCGCAGCGGTTCACCGCTGCGATATCCACCCTCTTTTCAACGACGGCTTCAGCCGCTGAGGGTCGAGTGCGCGCCAATCTGTTCAGCCGGTGCGCCGGGTGTCTTGCAGAACTTCGTCCAGCGCGCTTGCCAGTTTGCTCGCTCGCTGCTTCGCTTCCGGAGACGCCGCCTCCAGTCGCCGCTTCAGCAGATGATATTCATCCGCAATGTTCAGCGCCGCGAGCACTGCCAGCCGCACCGAATCGACGGTCGCTGTCTGTTGGGAGACCGCGCGCATTTTGCCATCCACGTACTCAGCGAGCCGCAGAATGTAGTCCGCGTCCGAGCCTCGCAGATTGTAAACCTGATCGAAGATTTCGACGCGCACGCTTCCGTTGGCGGCATTAGTGGAAGGGACATCCTTGGGCGAGGGCACGTTTGCCAATGCGTTGTTCGTCAACGCGGGTTTCGTCAACTCATCAGTCGAAGCTTGCTTGCTCGCAGTGGCCATGTCACTCCTCGGCGGATCGCTTTCTGTCAGACAACTGCCGCTCGCCTGTTTACGGTCGTTCAGCGCGCCGTCGTCATTCTGTTCGCCGTTGCCGTTCAGCTGGCCGCCTGCTCATGCGTCAGGGTGTCCATCTGACTCAGCATTTTTTCCACGCGGGTACGGATGTCCTCGCGATCCTTGCGCAGTTGCACCAGTTCGCGGCGCATGGATTCGTTTTCTTCCTCGCGTTCTTCCAGTTGCTCGCGCAGCCGCTGCAAGTCGCGCTCAGCCGTTGCCCGCGCTTCCTTCGCGGACTTGTATAACTCTATGGTGCGATAAACCTTCTCTTCCAGCGCCTGAAAATCTTCAGCCGGAACCTCGGCAGATACCTCTTCCACGGTTTTCACAGACATGGACATCGACACTCGCTTTCGGGAATGAATCAGCGTTGAGGCGAAGTATAGCGCAGTTTCCTGTGGATTTTACGCTACTTTCGTGGCAACTTCTCCAACCGTCGCGCTGCCTCGTCCAGTGTTTCAGGTTTCTTGCAGAAGGCGAAACGTACCTGTTGGGATCCGTCTTTCGGATGCTTGTAGAAGCTCGATCCCGGCACACACGCAATGCCGACTTCCTTGACCAGGTGAGCTGCGAACTCCACGTCGTTGGCAAAGCCGAAGGCGCTGATGTCGGTCATCACGTAATACGCGCCCCGCGGACGGTAGCAGACGAAGCCAGCTTTCTCCAGTGCCGGAATCAGATGATCGCGGCGTGTGCGGTAGCGGTCGGCCAATTCGCGATAGTAGCTGGCTGGCAGACTCAACGCTGCAGCTCCGGCCTCCTGCAAAGGTGCGGGCGCGCCCACGGTCAAAAAATCATGCACCTTGCGGATCGCATTCGTGATGGCCGGTGGCGCAACTGCCCAGCCGACGCGCCATCCGGTGACGCTGTAGCTCTTTGATAGGCCGTTGATAGTGATGGTCCGTTCGCGCATGCCTTCGAGCCGCGCGATAGAAATGTGCTCCGAGCCATCGTAAAGAATGTGCTCGTAGATTTCGTCGGTGATGGCGAGCACGTTGTATTCGACGCAGAGGTCACGAATCAGTTCCAGTTCTTTCCGGCTGAATACCTTGCCGGTCGGGTTGTTGGGCGTGTTGAGGATGATCGCCTTGGTGTGATGGGTCGCGGTTTGACGCTGAAAAGCGGCGCGTAATTCCTGTTCGTCGAACGTCCACTCGCCACCTGCGGTTTGCGGCACGCGCAAACTGACGAAGCGCGGCTTGGCTCCGCTCAGAATCGAGTCGGGACCGTAATTCTCGTAGAAGGGCTCGAAGACGACGACCTCGTCGCCCTTGTTGCACACTGCCAGCAGGGTTGCGATCATCGCCTCGGTCGAGCCGCAACACACCACAATTTCTTTTTCCGGATCGACCTCGATTCCTTGCCACTCCCGCATCTGCCGCGCGATTGCCGTGCGCAGGCTCTTCGCGCCCCAGGTGATGGCGTACTGATTTACATCGGCGGCAATCGCCTCCTGCGCGGCCTGCTTAATTTCGGCGGGCGCGGAGAAATCGGGAAAACCCTGCGCGAGATTAACCGCGCCATATTGCATAGCCTGCCGGGTCATGTCGCGAATCACGGACTCGGTAAAATGCTCCACCTTGTCAGAAAGAAAGTGCTTGGCATGGGGCGAAACCTGGGTCATGGAAAGCAGCCTAGCACAAGCGATGCTTACGTAGGGACGGCCGCCCTCGGCCGTCCAGCGGGCGAAGCCCGCAGTGAATGGTAGATCAACCGTGGTGCAGGTTGAGGGAGGTACGATTTTGAGAGCTGAGAGCTGCTCTACTACGCCGCAAAGCCGCGCCAGTCGGCGATCTCTTTCAAACCTTCTCCTCGGGCATGCTCGAAGAGTCTGACTTTGTGACGAGTATGTTCGAACTCGTGGATGTCGGCCCAGACCTCCGCCAGCCACCCTTGCTCGTGGGCGGCGGCCTCGCCGCAACTGGCACAGCGGGTGTGAAAGGTTACGCCAGGTTTCGCGACATACTGTTTCGAAGCAGGCGCCGCATCCTCCTCGTTTTGCAATTCAACGAAGATGCAACGCACTTCTTCGATTTCGTCGTCAGGGCTCAAGATGTGCTCGTAGCGCAGCAGGTATCCAAAGTGAAGTTTACGAGCTTCGCGTTCCGCTTCCTCGCGGGTGTGGAACGGCCCGTATTCGGCTCGCAGTTGCTCGGTCGAGTCACACGCCATCCAAAAAACGTCTTTATGAGCCATACCCACCCCAGTCTAGGTCTCAGGTCCTAGGTCTCAGGTCTCAGCGAGCGGCACGCAATTTCCGAGACCTGATACCTTTTTGGTTCTGAAGTCTTGAAGCGTCGGACCGGAGAAGCTAAACGAACCGATCTGAAGCTACCCGAGCAATTCGATTACCGAGATGTGGGTTTCCGGGGCAGTTTTCGAGTGAAAGTGTAAAAGTAACATTTGCAGGCTAGTTGTATGAAAACAAGCTGCTTAGTTGAGATGCTCGTGAATCCACGGCGGATGAGAATCGCCGGGCACTTCGACCAGTGTGAAATCTGTTTCCGTTGAACCAACAGAAGGTCGCAAGTACGAGGCGTCAGGTCTCAGAAAAAAGCGAAACCATGCCGGGGCGCGTTTCCTGAGATCCACCCGCTGAGACTGAACACTTGAAACCTGGGATTTTGCTCTAATGACTTCAAACACTCTGCAACAACTTTGGGGCAATATCGGGAAACTCGGCAGATGAATCAACGGAGGCGTATCAGGCAGGGGCACGAATGGCTTGCCAACCAGAAAAAAGAACTCGTAGGGCCAACGACTTAGCCATGTATCACGCACTGCGGCACGGCGTGCTTCATGCTTATGACAAGATTTTATGGCCAGCATCATATAGAAAAACGGACCGCCGCCGATTCAAGGCAGCGGGCCGTTGCCAATCAAGCGGAACGATTCATTGCTGCTGTGAAACCTCAACTGTCAAGTCCCCGGCAGCCCACCACGCATCGCCACCCCCGTCACAGAACACCTGCGCGTACTTAGCCGGCACTTGTGCCGACCATGACCCGCCCGTAGGGGACGTAAACTGGAACACCCCATTGCTAACGGGAAAGCTCACAAGGTAACAGGCGAATGTATCAAGCGCTTTGACAGTGATTTTGCCGACGGTTCCGGTGTACCGGAATAACCCACCTTCCGGCCCCGTGTACTGCACGCTAATGCTCTCGCTGGTCGCAGGCTCTGCACCGCACTGCCCGTAGGAAAAACCACTTGCTGTTTGCAACGGTGCACACGGGTTATCAAACATATTCCCGTTATACAAAACGAAATCAACACCGTTTACAGGGCCGCCAGCAGACCACCAATCGGAACGAAGAACCTGGCCGTTAGCAAGATAATTTGGAACTTGAGCAACCGCCGTAGTTGCGAGCAACGCGGCAAGAATAAGAGGGAAGGCAATCTTTCTCATTTAGAAATTTCCTTAACTGAATTTTTGCTACTTGCACTCGGCCCATTCGACACTGCCGCGCATCTGAATCGTCGCAGGATATGCAAGGAAACCGGGAAGAACCCACTGAGGCCGGCCAACCTTCAGCCAAACGAAACTAACCGCAGCGACCGCCGCCGCATTCTCCGGCAATGATGTCTTGTAGAGCGCTGCAGTGGTTGGAAACGGCGGATGATTTCTATCGGGTTCCTCCAGAGGCTGCGGCCGCCGCTTTTCTCTCTGCGTCCGCGAAGGATGCTCCCTCCTCGCCAACGGTGACGCTCCATCCTGCCGGCGACTGGCCTAATCCATTCCCCACGTCCGCACGCGCGTTGCCCAGTTGCAGATGCCAGTTCGCGCCGCCGTGGCTGGCCACGTAAAGTGCGAGCTCTAGCCGGGTCCAGACTCCCAGCTTGTCGAAGGCCGTGCGCAGGTAGTTTTTGACTACCTGCTCGCTGGTGGTGAGCACACGGGCAATGTCCTTATTGGTGAGACCCTGCCAGACCAGGGTGGCGACTTGAATTTCCTTGGCGGTTAGCCGATCACGGGGTTGCATGGTTGCACCTGCTCCTTGATGAACATGGCGGTAGCAAGCTTCACTCGCTTCCGGCCTTCTTTAATGCCTGCGCGCAGAAAGAGTGTGCGCAGATGCTGTTTGACGGTGCGCGGGCTGATGTTCAAATGGCTCGCGATTTCCTTGTTGCTGCATCCCTGAACCAGCAGACGCAGCACCTGCTGGTCGCGCGGAGTTATCTTGATCTCATTGAGATTAATCATGGGGTTTTTCGTCGGCTCCTTCAGTTCAGTCTTGGGGTCGCGACCCGCAATTGTCACAAGCACGCTGTTCGCCAAATATTCGCTTAATGGCAATGCCTTGTAAACCCTACAGTTACGCGGCTGGCTCCGATTTTGCAGGTCTTCGTCTTAGACCACTCTCATAAGGCGTTTCCAGAATGGCCTCCATTAACGGGAATTGGTCCCAAAATGCCTCCGTTTTCGTCGTTCGCACTCCCCCGATTTGCACTACAATGATGCGAACTCCCCCCACAGCCATGTCCTTGACGCGGCCCAATTTGGAGCGCTCTCACCCGATGCTGGATGAACAGTCCTTCCAAGGTTTGCTGTCCGCCGCCTTCACGATTCAGGAGCATAACGACCAAGCGAAAAAGGCTCAGCCAACATCGGCGCAATGGGAAGCCCGCGACGAACCCGAAGCCAATCCCGTTTGCCTGCATTGTGGCGCTTCCAAGCCCGCGAAAGAATCGCTCTGCGCGAACTGCGGCGTCGACCAGTTTCGTCCGGGGGAACGCCTCCAGCGCAATTGGGCTTCAATGTGGCTGATGAGCCAGGAGAGGGGCCTGTGGCCCGAGCGACCGGCCGGGGTCGAAGAAGGAACAGAAAAGGCTCGCGCAGACACCTCTAAGGCCGTCCCGCCGTCTGCCGATGGGCGACGGATACTGGCTCCTTTGGCGTCCCAATCGGCCAGCAACGGTCTTCTCGGCCTGACTGGCGAAAGAACCGCAAAGACAAAGACATTGAAAACGACGGAAGGCATCCGCGATCAAGCACTCGACCGGTCGCTTGACCAAGCGCTCGATCCAGCCCAGGTTCCAGCGCCGGACGCCGCCGCTTTCGACCCCGCCGCGATCGACAAATCCGAAGCGCAAAACGAATGGACCGCGGAAGCATCAGCAGGCTGGGAGGATTCGTTAGGACAAGATTCAAACGGAAAAGAACTGACACCGGGGGCGTCAGACCACATTATCGAGCCGCTCGAATTATCGGAAGGTATCGATTCTTCGCACAGCGACGCCACCAGCATCGGACGGCATTTCGCGGACTGGCGTGTGACCCTGCGCTTTCATCGTGCGGACGTCTACTTGGGAGTGGCTATCCTGGTGGCTGTGGTCGCCCTGTTGTGGCCGGCGGCAAGTTCGCAGCGGCAGCCTACGCTCGGACTGATGGACAGAGCACTGATCTCTCTGGGAATCGCAGAGGCTCCCGCGCCCGTGGCTCATGTGCAAGGTGATCCAGGCATTGAGGTGTGGGTCGATCCGCATACCGCTCTCTACTACTGTCCTGGGGAAGAACAGTACGGCAAGACCGCCGACGGCCGCTTCACCAGCCAGCGCGATGCGGAGATGGACCGCTTCGAACCCGCCGGCCGCAGCGCCTGCGAGTAACCCAGCTCCTGCCCGCGATCCCGCTCCGTGAGTTGTTTCCCTGTGATGGTTTTGGTTGAACTGTCCCGGAAATTGAAATTTTCGTAAACCAGTTGTATACCATACCGGGTATGGTATATTGAATGGCATGAGCCACACCGTCGAAGACAAGAAAAATCTCCTCTTCCGCGCCAAACGAATTCAAGGGCAAGTCCAGGCGCTGGTACAAGCTCTCTCCGAGGAGCGGGACTGCTCGGAAGTCCTGCAACTCATGAGCGCCGCCCGAGGAGCCATGAACAGTCTGATGGCTGAATTGCTGGAAGGCCACATCAAAAGTCACGTACTTCACGGCAAGCAGAAGCCGACGGCCGGGCAGGTGGTCGCCGCCAACGAAGTCATCGGAATGGTCAAGTCTTACCTCAAGTAGGAAGGACGCGGTTCGGTGGACAACACGGGTATTGCCGACGAAGCTTCTGGAATCTCTGCTCCGAAAACACCGCCGCAGCGTGCTGACAGTCCGAGCACGCGAGTACTGGAAAGTACCGCAGATGGCGACGAGCACACCGAACATCGTGTCGAGTGGGCGGAACTAGCTCGCATTATCTTCGTGGCGCTGGCTGCTGCTGCCGTCTGGTTTCGCCTCTGGGAGCCCTTTTCGCGTGTCAGCGTGATTGGCACCGTGGCCGCCTTGATCGGTGGCTATCCCATTTTCAAAGAAGCGTTCGAGAACATCGTCGAGCGAAAGATGACGATGGAACTTTCCATGACCATTGCCCTCCTGGCAGCGTTGGCCATCGGAGAGTTTTTTACCGCCCTGGTCATCACCGCTTTCGTGCTTGCGGCCGAGGTATTGGAGGGCTTAACCGTTGGGCGTGGCCGGCGTGCGATCCGCGATCTGCTCGACTTCCTGCCGAAAACCGTCTTTGTCCGCCGCGACGGCGACGTGACCGAGGTCGCGGCCAGCCGGGTTCAGCTCGGGGATAGCGTGATCGTAAAACCGGGAGCACATATCCCCGTCGACGGCGTCGTGCTCGCCGGACATTCCTTTGTCGAGCAAGCTGCCATCACCGGCGAAGCCATGCCAGTCGAGAAGATCGCCGGAAATTTCGTTTACGCAGGAACCATCAATCAATCGGGCGCGCTCGAAGTCAAGGCGCACAAACTGGGCCGCGACACCACTTTCGGCACGATCGTCGAAGCGGTCGAAAGCGCTGAGAAATCGCGGGCGCCAATCCAGAAAACGGCTGATCGCCTGGCCGGCTATCTCGTCTACTTTGCCCTGGCCGCCGCCGTCCTGACATTCTTCATCACCCATAATGTCCGCTCCACGATTTCCGTCATCATCGTCGCCGGAGCGTGCGGGATCGCCGCCGGCACTCCGCTGGCCATTCTCGGCGCCATCGGCCGCTCGGCGCATCACGGAGCCATCATCAAAGGCGGCCTCTACCTGGAAGCGCTAGCCGCGGTCGACACCGTGCTGCTGGATAAAACCGGCACACTCACCTTCGGAACTCCTCAGATACGAGAAGTGGTCGACGCCAATGGCTGCGCACCCGAGCAGAGCATCGTCGAGCAGATCATCGACGCCGCCAGCATTGCCGAGCGTAAGTCGGAACATCCCTTGGCCAAGGCGATTCTGGCGCGGGCTGCCGAACTCGCGGTTCCCGTGGTTGAACCGGAAGAATTCTCCTACACGCCAGGAAAGGGTGTGCGCGTAACCTGCCGCGGCGAAGAAATTCTTGTCGGCAGCCGGGCGCTTCTGACCGAGCACGGCGCCAGCGGCGTTCCAGTTGTGATTAGCGATGGCGCGGTCTCCGAAGTTTTTGTCGCTCGCGGCGGGCAGACGCTCGGCAGCGTCCGCATTGCCGATGCTCTCCGCCCTGAAGCGATGCAGGCTGTCGCGGCGATGCGAAAAATGGGTCTGAAGATTGTCTTGCTCAGCGGAGACACGCAAGCCGTTACGACGGCAGTGGGCCGCGATCTTGGCGTCGACGAAGCGGTCGGAGAACTCTTACCCGACCAAAAAGCAAAATGGGTTCGGGAACTGCGCAGCAAAAATCGCAAAGTCGCGATGGTCGGCGACGGCATCAACGATGCCCCGGCATTGGTTGAGGCTAATGTCGGTATCGCCATGGGATCGGGGACTGACGTGGCCCGCGAAAGTGGCGATGTCATTTTGATCGGCAGCGACCTCTCGAAACTGGTGGAAACTTTGCGTGTTGCCCGGCGATGTCGTGGCATCATCCTGCAAAACTTTGTGGGTACGC
The DNA here is from genome assembly GCA_963785265.1 of uncultured Acidobacteriaceae bacterium. Lineage (GTDB taxonomy): Bacteria > Acidobacteriota > Terriglobia > Terriglobales > Acidobacteriaceae > Acidiflorens. The sequence continues at coordinate 595,565 of CAWAUN010000008.1, forward strand.
TCGCCGTCGACACCGTCGGAGTGGGCCTGGCCGCCGTTGGATTTCTCAACCCATTGCTGGCTGCCTTTATTCACGTTTCGTCCGAATTGGCGTTCATCCTCAATTCGACCAGGCTTTTGCCACGGAGCGCTCCCTCCGCGGGTTAAAATCCCATGCAGATCAATGACGAATGACGCAGCGAATGCGTACAATATCCTCCAGTTACTTACAGGAGTGTTGCGAACATCGCATGGAGCGGGTGACAATCAATGGTCTCAGGATCCTACTTTCGATTTATCAGCTTTCTATTTGGCAGAGGCCGTCGTAGCAGTCCGGACTTTCAGGTGGTTTTTTGGGCCGTCTCCGGAGCTATTGCTATCGTGCTACTCGCAAATGGAGTCACCCGAGCCCTCGGACAAGGCAACCACCCGCCGCGTGCGAGCGAAAAGACCGGTGCCACGGCTGACGTTGCCCGGGGAAAGTATCTGGTCGAAAGCGTGGCCGTGTGCGGCGAGTGCCACACCCCGCGCGACAGCAATGGAAATCCTGACCGTAGTCGCTGGCTCCAGGGCGCATCCGTCCCGTACCTGTCGGCGAAGCCTGACTCGGATTGGCCAATCAACGCGCCGCGCATCGGTGGCACTCCACCCGCCAGCGACGCCGATATGATCAAACTCCTGACGACCGGCATCTGGACCAACGGCAATCGTCTTCGCTCTCCGATGCCGCAGTTTCGCATGGACCGCGGGGATGCCGAAGCGGTGGTTGCCTATTTGAAGTCGGTAACTCCGACACCGTAACCGGTAGATCCTGCTGTAGAGACGGGGCCCGCCCCGTCTCACTAGCCCGAAGGAAACGCGGCGAGCGTCTCTACAGAAACTCAGTACAGTTCACTCCGCTTGCGGAAGCATACGTCCGGTGCGCACATAACGGTCGTGCCAGCTCAGGCTCTCTTTGAGCAGGTGAGGAGTGTGTTTGCCGAAGGACAGGCGTTCCGAGCGCTCCTCGTAATCGCGCAGCAAGGGACGATAGTCCGGATGCGCGCAATTCTGGATGACGAGCTTGGCCCGTTGCCGCGGCGAAAGACCCCGCAGGTCCGCGAGCCCCTGTTCGGTCACGATCACAGCGACGTCATGCTCCGTGTGATCGACGTGCGATACCATCGGCACGATGGTTGTGATCGATCCCTTCTGTGCTGTTGACGGAGCCATGAATATCGACAGGTATCCGTTGCGCGCAAAATCTCCCGAACCACCAATCCCGTTCTGAATTCGCGATCCCATGACATGGGTGGAATTCACGTTGCCATAGATGTCGGCTTCGATCATGCCGTTCATCCCGATCACACCCAGGCGGCGGATGATTTCGGAGTGGTTGGAGATTTCCTGCGGACGAAGAACGATCTGCTTGCGGAAGCTTGCCATTTCGGCATTGACCTTCGCCAGCATCTTCGGACTGAGAGAAAACGCGGTGGCCGAGGCGCAGGTGACCTTGCCACTGCGCAGGAGTTCGATCATGCCGTCCTGAATGACCTCGGTGTAGGAAGTCAGATTTTCAAATTTCCCTTCGAGCAGGCCGAGCAGCACGGCGTTGGCAATATTGCCCACGCCCGATTGCAGCGGCAGCAGGGAAGGGGGAACACGTCCGCTTTTTACTTCCCACGCCAGGAATTCCAGGATGTGGCCGGCAATGCGGCGCGAGGCCTCGTCGGGTGGTTTGAAGTCGCTATTGCGGTCGGGAGAATCAGTCAGCACGATGGCAGCGATCTTTTCTGGCGCAATCTTAAGATAAGGAGTGCCAATTCTCTGGCCCGGATGCACCAGCGGAATCGGTTGCCGGTTGGGCGGCGGTTGCATTCCGTAATAGATATCGTGCATACCCTCCAGTTCTGCCGGCTGCCAGGCATTCACTTCGAGAATCACCTTTTCCGCCTGATCGATCCAGGTGCGGTTGTTGCCCAGCGAGGAACTGGGAACCAGCCGTCCATCTTCGAGAATGGCCGTAACCTCAACGAGCGCCCAGTCCATCTTGCCCAGGAACCCGTACTCCACGTACTGAGCGACGTGGCCAAGGTGGATGTCCATGTACTCCATCTCACCGGCATTGATCCTTTTGCGGGTCTCGGGATCGGACTGATAGGGCAGCCGCAACTGAATGCCGCCGGCCATGGCCAGCGCGCCGTCCAACTCGGGCCCGGTGGATGCGCCGGTGAAGATGCTGACCTGACATTTCTCACCACGCAGGTTGGCGTCAGAAATGCGACGAGCCAAGGCCATGGGTACGGCTTTCGGATATCCGGAGCCGGTGAATCCGCTCATGCCGATGCGCGTGCCGAAGTTGATCAGGGCCGCCGCTTCGTCGGCGCTCATAATGCGGTCTGCCAGCCTGGAATTCAAAACTCGGGTGTTGGAAGCAATCGAAGTGACCATGAATGGGATTCCTTATTAGAGTTAGCTTATAGTTGACGACCGGTGAATTGTAGCGTTCCCCAATAGGCCGTGCTGTGACGCAGAGCACAGAATTTCGGTCAGAGACATCCCAGCAGGCTGCGGACAAAGTCGATTTTGCGCTTGATTTTGGGTGGCGCAGCGCTTCAGCGCTGCGGTAAATGCATTGTTTTGAGTCTGGCTTTAGCCGCTGAGGTAACGCTTTCTGCTTGGGAACTAGCTTTCCGCAGCCCGCTAGACAGCGGGGCCATATTTCTTCAGGATGGGCCGTAATCGATTCGAAGTTGAAAAGAAGGCCGGAGGCGTCGGGCGCTAGACTACTTCACGGCAGCTTTTACTTCCACCCCCGCCCACTTTTCGAGCAGTGTAAGCGTCGCCGCGTAGTCCAGATCCTGCTGCCCTTCCTCGGCCGCGACGTCATACACTTCCTCCACGGCTTCAAGTCCGGGCAATCGCACACGCGATTCCTTGGCGGCAGCGAGCGCCAGGCGAATATCTTTCAGCATCAGGCGCAGCGGAAAATTCGGTGAAAAGTCGCGCTTCAAAATAAATGGAGCTTTGTAGTCCACCACTCCCGATCGCACCATCGAAGCCTGCACCAGCGGCAACAGCTTTTCCACGTCCACGCCGAGCTTGGCGGCGAGCGTAAGCGCTTCGGCGAAGCCTTCAAATATGAGAGCAATCTGCAGATTCATGACCAGCTTCGTGGCCTGCCCCTTGCCGGTTTCGCCCATGTGGAAGACCTGTTTTCCCATTGCCTGAAAAAGCGGCTGCAAACGCGCCAGCGCCGCGTCGTCTCCGCCGACCATAAAAATCAGGCTTCCGGCTTCGGCGGCAATCTTCGAGCCGGTCATGGGAGCGTCCACGTAATCCACGCCGCGCGCCTTCACACGCTCGGCAAATTGTCGCGTGGCGGAGGGCGAAATTGTGCTCGAATCGGCAATAATCGTCCCCGCGGCCAGAGCCGCCTCCGCGCCATTCGCGCCAAAGAGCACGCTCTCAACCGCCTTCGTGTCGGAGAGGCACATCCACACCACTTCCGCGCCCGTTGCCGCGTCCGCCGGAGAAGTCGCGCTGCGTGCGCCTTCCACATCCTTGCCCGCCGAGCGATTCCAAATTGCAACCTCGTGTCCGGCTTTGACCAGGTTCGCGGCCATCGACCGTCCCATGATTCCTAGACCAAGAAAAGCGACCCGCATCAGGATTCCTCCACATTCAATTCCCAAGCTTTGAATTATAAAATCTCTGAATTATAAATAGGATGAGCGAAGCGGCGCTCAAGGAAACACAATTCTTTACATTCGGGAAACGAATCGAAGAAACGACCGGTTTCCTGCGTCGATGCCGAAACCAGAAGCATCAAACTTGTACTAGGGAATACAGTCAAGAGAGCCGATAATACATAGGGACCTGCCCCGGGGGTCTGAGTGGGGGATCTGTCGAGGGTTGCGGGTCGAACTAATGTTGAAGTCTTCGTTAAAAAATCGAGCGCTGCGCAAACGTGCCGGGCAATTCACGCGCCTGGTGCGGCATTCCGCAGTTACGCCGCGCACCGGTGAGACTCATAAACCGAAACTGGTTTCGAACGGAGAACTCGGCGTCACCTTCATCGGCCACTCCAGTTTTTTTCTGCAGATTGGCGGACAGAACGTCGTCATCGATCCTAACTTCGCGCGCTGGCTGTTCGTCCTCAAGCGCCTGCGGCAGCCGGGATTGAATCTGAGCGATCTGCCTCCAGTGGATGTGGTGCTGGTGACGCATGCGCATTTCGATCACCTGCATCGCCAGTCGCTGCGAACCATCGCGCGCCAAACCCGCCGCCAGACTGGAACGGCGCCGACACTGGTGGTTCCGCATCATGTATTCGATCTGGTCTCCGATCTCGGGTTCGAACATATCGTGGAACTCGAGTGGTGGAACACTTATCGCCACGAGGGGCTCGACATCACCCACGTGCCTTCGCGGCACTGGGGAGCGCGCGTTATCAAGGATTCGCACCGCGGCTATGGCGGCTACGTGCTGCGGAGCGGCAAGCACTCCGTCTATCACGCCGGAGACACCGCCTATTTCGATGGCTTTCGAGAAATCGGACGCCGCCTGTCGCCCGAGCTAGCCCTGCTCCCGATCGGCGCCTATAATCCGCCGCAATTCCGCAACGTGCACACCAGCCCTGCCGACGCCACCCGCGCTTTCCTGGATCTGAATGCCCGTTGGATGGTCCCCATGCATTACGGAACTTTCCGTCTATCGCATGAGCCCATCGAAGAACCTCTCCAGTTGCTGGAGAAGGAAGCCCTCGCCGCCGGCGTGAAAGACAAAGTCGTCGTGCTGGAAGAGGGTGTCACCCGCTTCTTCTAGGTCTGTCTTCTTTTAGTCTGCCCCCAACCGACTTCAGAGAGTATGCTTCGTATCATGGTTGAACTTCCAGAAAGCAAGAAAATGGACAAGAAGGAAATCAACTCCCCAAAGTTGACCGAACATTTTCTGTTCTGGGTTTGCGGGCTCGCAGTCTTGCTGCTAGCGATTGGGTTTGCTCATTTCGTCTACCACATTTTCTGAAGCTGGGGACGCAAGGGAAATTGCCCATAAGCGCTAACTTTAGAATTACTCGCGGTTCGCCTGTGATCCGACCGGAACCCGAACCCAGTCGATCCGGGTCGTGAGCTATCTCCTGACTTCAACAACGATCCATGACGGGGTGTTTTCTCACCTGCGACCCGATGCAATATCATCCTTTATGCGGTTGATAAACAGTTGAACAAACACTCCTGAAACCAGGCAACAGAGAAATCCTATCCACAGCCAGAGCACATTTCTCCGTACGCTTGCAAGCCCAAATACAAGAATACTCAGAAGACTCATCGCAGCAGTGAGAAAGGTTTTCAGCCTCATTCCACGTTCTACGGTGGAGGAGCGAATCTTGGAGGATGGTTGGCTAGCCATGGAAGGACGCACCTTCCCCTCAAGAAATCGTAAACTCAGATGGGGTGCCCGTCAACGCTGGTGCGTGGAACTGCTCAATTCTCAGTTAGAGCAGACGCTGTCAACGATTCGAGACCCCGTCGCTAGGGAGTCAACTTAAACACCGTGCCGCAACCATACGGAGCCTCGCATTCGAAATCGCCGCCGTGCGGCGTGGTTCCATAGAGGTTGCCGTTGTTATCGAAGATCGGAGTCGCATAAGGATAGATTCCATCGCCCGTCTGGCTGCCAAAAGTGTAGAGGATCTTCTCCGTGCCCGCCGCGGTCAACTCGAACACCGTGCCGTCGTAGTAAGCGCCGCCGAAATACGTGGTTCCGTAGAGGTTACCGTTTGTATCGAAGATCACGCCCCCTACGGGATATTCCCCATCGCCCGTTTGGCTGCCAAAGTTGTAGAGGATTTTCTCCGTTCCGTCCGCGGTTAACTCGAACACGGTGCCCACATTGTTAGCACCGCCGTAGGTCGTGGTGCTGTAGAGGTTGCCGTCGCTATCGAAGATCAGGCCCGCCCCGGGATGTAATCCATCGCCTTTATAGCGGCCAAAGCTATAAAGGACTTTCTCCTTGCCGGCCGCGGTCAACTCGAATACCGCGCCATAGCCGTAATAGCCACCGTCGAACGCAGTTCCGTAGAGGTTGCCAGCATTATCGAAGATCAGGCCCGCATAAGGAGCCTGCCCATCGCCCTGATAGCGGCCAAACCGGTAGAGGACCTTCTCCTTGTAGCTGACGTTCTTCTTGCCTTTTGGGGTCAACTTAAAGACCGTGCCGCAGCCATAACCGCCGCATTCGAGGTCGCCGCCAAATGACGTTGTGCCGTAGAGGTTGCCTGCATTGTCGAAGATCAGTCCAGCTTGGGGATAGGTTCCATCGGCCTTCTCGCCATACCCGCCGCCAAAGCTGTGGAGGACTTTCTCCGTACCCTCCGCGGTCACCTCGAATACCGTGCCGCAGACATACGCGTTAGAGCATCTGTAGGCTCCGCCGTAAGCCGTGGTGCCGTAGAGGTTGCCCACGTTGTCGAGGATCACGCCCGCATAGGGAACGCCCCCATCGCCCGAGTGGCTGCCAAAGCTGTAAAGGATCTTTTCCGAGCCGGCCGCCGTCAACTCGAACACCGTGCCTCCGTAGTAGGCGCCGCCGCTCACCGTCGTGCCATAGAGGTTGCCGTTGGCATCGAAGATCAAGCCGGCATCGGCATAGTTCCCATCGTTGGTCTGGCTTCCAAAGATGTAGAGGGCAGTTTCGGTTTGGGCGTGTGCGAAAGTGGAGATCGCGAACGCGAAGAATGCAATGTAGGTGAGATGTCGCTTCACGGATTTGATCCTCCTGGGTGGTGGAACTGGGTCGCTACGGGACGAACTGGGGGAGCTTACTACGAATAAGATCTGGCAAGACATCAAATATTTGTCAAATGCTTTGTTACGCTCAAAGGTAAGTGCTTGCGGGAGAATGGCTTAGCCGGTGGCTTGGCTAACTCGTGGGAGACCAAACATTTTCTCCGCCTTTCGTTGACGAAAAACAATGCCAGAATCGGCTCATCACTGGGGCCTGAGCTGGGCCGCTCGGAGTTACCGCCCGGAGACCGACCGGCAGGGCCAACCTCGAGTCCATCCCGCTTAGGTTAGCGCTCATGGGAAATTGCTCCCACTGCCTCACTTGCCGGCCCTGACGAAATCCCCCGTGGTCGCGTTAATCACACCGATGCCTTTCCTGTCTTTGTCGTTGGCGCCGTAAACCACATACCAGACGGGCACATTCAGCCTCCGGTCCTTGAGCAACACGTAGGTGATGGGTTGCTGAGCGTCCTTCTTGAGGATGGCATCGCCTCCATGTTGCTGCGCGATCGCGAACGCCTTGTCGGTATCGGTTTTCAGCAACAACGGGAGAAACGCAAGATTCGCGGCATCGGCGTTGTAGGCGCCTTCATCCCCCTCGGGGGAAACTCCGAACGGCGGCGCATCGGGCTGGCGGCTTCCCGAGCACACGATGGTCTTGGTGGACCGGCGGCTGGGCGAGGCAAAATACCCGCGCCAGATGGTTGATTTCCCGTCCTGGCCGTTCGCTTCCGGAGTGAGAACGGATTCCAGCCGAGCCGGCTGCGCATCCGTCGACCACTTCAATGCCAGACCCATCATTCGGTTAAATGCCTCCTCACCGGTGTAAAGCACAGGTGTCTTATTCTCCGCCGGTGCGGCGGCCGGTGTTGGAGACGTACTTTCCGTCGGTTTGTTTTCGGTTGAACTGCATCCCGCCATCAGGATGGCGATGCTGATCACACTGAGGGCAAATGCAAGACGATATGAGCTCATAATTCTGTGCCTCCCAAGAGTGGTTTGGACCTATCTACTCTTTTGAAGTTTGGATTCGTCCGAATTGTACTGCTGGGGAGAGGTTTTGCAAGGGCCGGGTCGGCTTCCGAGGGTTTCCGGACAAACAAACGCGCTCCCCAGAAAAGCATCTGCGGAGCGCGCAGCAATGCGCTAACTAATCTGAAGCTTACTTTAGCGTCTTCACGAAAGCAGCGACGGCCGCGGCATCGTCCGCGGAAAGCCCGGAGATGGCTTTCTTGTGGGGTGCTTTTTTGGCGTCATCGCCGGTGGTGAGCAGTTTGGTGATCTGGTCGGCACTAAGAGCGGTGCCGGCGAGCTTCGGGCCGACCTTGCCCTGGCCTTCTGGGCCGTGGCACATGGCGCACTTCGCTTTGAACGTTGCGCCTCCGTCGGCGAACGCAGGCAGAGTCAACGATACCGATAATGTGACGATGAAAAGCAGGATGAGCAGTTTAGTAAATCTCACAGAGCCTCCTTTGAGGAAATAGAATGTTGTAAATATGGTTTGGCAATACGCAAGGGATTGTAACGCCGAGTGCGGTGTAGTGTCGAATAGGAAGTGCGCCCCCGCGCGGACCAGATCCACGATGGGCGAGCGGGCTGTAAGCCAGGGGGCAAATCGGGCCGCTGCCATCCCCTAAAGATGTCGCCCGGATGTAACCCCCGGCCCCAGTTTGCATCCAAGTAAACAGGCGCATTTGCATGGTATACTGCGTCAGATTGGGTGGCTGGATCCCTCCAAGTTCCTGCCCGAGGATTTCGACACATGGCCGGAAGTGTTCGCCGTTCCCGTTTTCGTTCGCTAGTCGTAATCGTTTTTGTGCTTGCGCTGTTCGGTCTTCTGGGCATGCTCTTTGCGCAGAGAATCAGTCCGGCCACCACGCCCAGCACCGATTCCGACGTCCGCGACAGCTTGAAACAATTCACCGAAGTCTACGAAACGATCGAGCAGAACTACGCCGACCCGGTGAACGCCGACAAGGCAATTTATAACGGCGCCATTCCGAGCATGTTGCATCAGCTCGATCCGCATTCGAACTTCTTCGATCCGAAGTCGTATTCCGCGCTGCGCGAAGAACAGCGCGGCAAGTACTACGGCGTGGGCATGACCGTAGGACCGCGTAATAATAAGGTGATCGTAATCGCTCCCTTCGTCGGCACTCCGGCCTATCGTGCCGGCATTCGTCCGGGCGATATCATCGCCGCCATCGACGGCAAGCCCACCGACAATATGAGCACCTCCGACGTAGCCGATCTGCTCAAGGGACCGAAAGGCACGACCGTCCGCATCACTATGCTGCGCGAAGGTTCCGAGCACCCGCTAGAATTCGCGGTCGTCCGCGACGAGATTCCGCGCTACAGCGTCGACCTGCATTTCATGATCAAGCCCGGCATCGGATACATGCACGTTTCCGGATTCCAGGAAACCACCGAGCATGAAGTTGCCGAAGCCCTCGACCAGATGGGCGATCTGAAAGGCCTCATCCTCGATCTGCGCCAGAATCCAGGAGGCCTGCTAAGTGAAGGCGTGGGCGTAGCCGACAAATTTCTAAAGAAGGGACAGCTGATCGTTTCGCACCACGGCCGCTCTTCCCCCGAAAAGCGCTATGTCGCGGCCCACGGCAACGGAGGCAAGGATTATCCACTGGTGGTCCTAGTCAATCGCGGCACCGCCTCCGCCGCCGAGATCGTCGCCGGAGCCATTCAAGATCACGATCGCGGCTTGATCGTAGGTGAGGTTACGTTCGGCAAGGGCCTGGTCCAAACCGTTTATCCGCTGGCCGAAAACACAGGTCTCGCACTAACCACCGCCAAGTACTACACTCCCAGCGGACGCCTGATTCAGCGCGATTACTCCAATCTCTTGCTCTACGACTATTACTACAATCGCGAGAGCGAAGAGAATAACACCAACCACGAAGTCAAGCTCACCGATGGCGGACGCACCGTGTATGGTGGTGGCGGCATCACTCCCGATGTAAAGTTGCCGCCGTACAAGTCCAACAAGTTCCAGGAAGAATTGTTGCAGCATTATGCTCTGTTCAACTTCGCCAAGCGCTACACCATCAATCACAAGATCGCGCAGAACTTTGAAGTGGATGAGCCGCTGCTGCAGGATTTCCGCAAATTCCTCGACGGAGAAAAAATTACGTATACCGAAGGCGAGTTGCTGGAGAACAACGATTGGCTCCGCTCCAACCTCAAGAGCGAGCTCTTCGTCGATGCCTTCGGCCAGGAAGAAGGCATGAAAGTACGGGCGGAGACCGATCCGGACGTAATCAAAGCTCTGGACCTGATGCCGCAAGCGCGGGCGCTGGCGGACAATGCCAAAAAAGTAGTAGCGGAACGAAACGCGGCTCCGATAGCGCGCTAGGCTTCCAATTGTGGTTCCGATTTTCAGGCCCGGGCAACCGGGCCTTTTTGTTTGCTCAGAAGCAAGCAGCTCTCAGCCCTCAGGGACATCCAGCAGGCAACCGGTTTTTCGTGAGAGCTGAGAGCTGAGAGCCGAGAGCTGAACTTCGCTCTTGAGTGTCGCCCCGGAAAGCCCTAAAGTACTGGAAGCGAAATGATTCTCGCCCCCAGGATTCTCGCACCTTCCGTTCTCGGGCCATGGATTCCCGCGATGCTGGTGGCGCTGGGCGCGGGGATTCTTGACTGGCGCTACCGTCGCATTCCAAACTGGCTTACGGTATCGGGAGCGGTTGCCGGGGTCGCGGTCAACACGATTCTCTACCGCTGGCCGGGACTAAGAGCCGCGTTGCTGGGAACGGCGTTGGGCTTGGGGCTGCTGCTGCCGTTCGTGCTCCTCCGCAGCCTCGGTGCCGGAGACTGGAAGCTGGCCGGCGCTTTGGGAGCCTGTCTCGGCTGGCAACAGTTGCTCTCTGTGTTGATGGGCACGATTCTGGTGGCGGGAGTCATGGCGCTGGCGGTGGTCGTCTGGAAAGGAAGGCTGAAACAAACGCTAGTGAACATCGCTCATTTGTTGGCGGCGTTGTTCACGCTGCGGATGCCAGGGTCCGCGGTATCGCTCGACGATCCGCAGTCCACAAAAATTCCCTTCGGCGTGGCCATGGCGCTAACGGTTTTGCTCTACGGCGCGGGCCGGGCGGTTGGGAAAGTGTAGGTTGATTTGTAATTTGCGATTTGAACTTGGTAATTTGTATTCCATTAACCATTTGTCATCCTGTAACCATTTGTCATCCTGAGCGAAGCGAAGGACCTGCTGTTTGCTGAGAGTCAAACAAGTCGTGTGCAAACTCCGAAACACCGACGGCGCGGAGATCGCCGAGGCCGCGCTGGTGCTGCCCCTGGTGTTCATGCTTCTGTTGGGCATCGTCTGGTTCGGACGAGCCTACAACATTTATTCCACCATCCAGCAGGCCGCGCAGCAGGGAGCAATCACAGCCGCACGCGATTCCTGCAGTACGTGCGGGAATAACGCCTCTGGCGCGGTCGACACCGTGATCACCGCGGTGATGCAAGCATCCAATCTCGATCCCACCCAGATCAAACTCCCGCCCAATCCCCCAGCTTGCGCCCCCGGACTAACTTGCAGCGCCTGTCCCGCGCCACCGTTTCCGTCGGGCGGGTGTCCAACCCCGACCAGCGGTAACATCTACGTTTGCCAAAACGTGCAACTAAATCCCGTAGCGCCGACTGCCACGCAGACTCAGCCCCCCCAATGTGGATCTGTGGTGAGCTTTCAATATCCATTTTCGTTCTACCTTCCCGGTACTTCGCTTAACTTGTCGCAGATTATCTTGACTGCGCAGGCGCAGAGCAGGATGGAGGACTAGGTGGCTCGCTTGAGAATTCCATGCCGCCGCGCGGCCTTCCTGCTCCAGGATGCGCATGGTTCGGCGTTGCTGGAATTTGCCATCACATTGCCGCTCTTGGTGGTATTCGTCGTCGGCATCTACGACTTCAGCGGCGCCTTCAACCAGAGACAGAAGATCGACCAGGCGGCGCAGGAAGGCGCTATCATTGCCGGTGCTCAGCCGATGGGCGACATCGCATCGAGTTCTTCCGCTCCCACCAACCCAAGTTCTCTGCAACCGGTCGTCACCGCGATTTTCAATTCGCTGGCCGCAGGAGGATTGCTGCCAAATGCGAATCAAGGGACCTGCGGGCCTCCATTTACACCCTCGGGACAGGCTGGCCTAACATGGACATACACGATTTCCGGATGTTCCGCCGTTACCGGCGACCAACTGGTCATCACCGTCAACCGCGGATGGGTATCCGGGTCCGGGACAGACGGGGCGACCGTCGCCGTGGGCACCATCGTGACCGTACAATTGCCATATCATTGGCGGTTCAATAGCGTGATCCAATTGCTAATTCCGGGCGCAAACTACGCGGCGACAACACAGGTGACCGAGGTCTCTACGGTCCACAACCAGATATGAGGATGCTTGCAACAGCGCCAAACCAACTTGCGAACCGGCTCACGACGTAACCGCGAGCGCGGAGTTGTGATCGTGCTGGTTGCGGTCGTCATGCTGTTCGTCGTTGGGGCGATGGCCGCGCTTTCGATCGACGTGGTGACGCTCTACACCGCGCGCAGCGAGGCGCAGTTGGCGGCCGATGGCGCGGCCCTCGCGGGCGCACGTGTGTTCGCCAACTCGGGGGTGACATCGGACGCAAGCCGGAGGTCGACCAGGAACGCCAGGAACCTCGCCACCTCGATCGCAACGCTGGTCGCGGCCCAAAACTATGTCGGGGGGAGAACGCTTAACCCTGCCTCCGGCGCCGGCGAGATCACCGTCAGCTTTCCGAATGAAACCGACACTGCATTCGATACCAATCCGCACGTGACGGTAGTCACACAACGGGCAGATTTGCCCACATTCTTTGCGCGGATCTGGGGACGCACCGCAAACACGGTGGCTGCGTCCGCCACAGCGGAAGCTTACAATCCTTCGGGCGCAAACGCCTTGAACAGCGGGACGACGATTCCGGTGGCGCCTCTTTGCGTGAAACCGTGGCTGCTCCCGAATCTCGACCCTACGGGCAACAGCACAAATCCGATCTTCGACAGTACTGGCGCAATTGAGATCCCTACCGTAGTTGGTCTGACCTGGCCAGGGAGCAATAATCCCGATGGCATCTATTCCCTATGCAATGGGGACTGTAGTAGCGGCATTTCGAACCCGTCACTGGGAGCGTACTATCCCGGACTCATTGACGCCGCCGACTTTCCCGTCCCCACGCAGGCGCTGCCTAGCTGCAGCGGTAGTTTCAATTCATATCAGCTTGCAGTCGCAGGCTGCGTCCCGCAGCCCATCGTGTGCGGCGCGAATTCATCCATCAAAATCGATACCAATCCCTATAGCTCTAGCACGGGCTCTCGCGATAGCGACACGGTTGCGGCGGCATCGTGCCTCATTCACTATGTCAGCGCAGTCGGAGACAGCGACAGCGTCGATCCGGCAAGCTTGCGTCCTCCCCTTGAGTTCATAGCAGGCAACCAGAACCCAGTTCTGAATGCCGGGAAGAACGTCATGGTGAGCGATTCGCTGGTGACAATTCCAGTAATAAACAACCCGCCCGGCACCCCGACCAACACCGTCCAAGTGATCGGATTCCTGCAAGCGTTCCTGAATCCTTCAGCGACCTCAAGCATGCCCTACTTCCCACCAGGTTCCAAAAGCCAATATGAGATATCCGCCATGATCGTCAACATGGCGGGTTGCGGAACCTCCGCCACCGGGCAGCCGATTCTCGGCAACGGCGCGTCTCCCGTAGCAGTGCGGCTGATCACGCCGCCATAGGCTGGGATGATGCCATCGGTTTTGGGTAGTGTCTCACTCTTACCGAGATAACTCATTGATTTATAAATACTTTACAAGTAAGTCCGACTCCTCAAAGACCAGAAAAAGCCAACCGCTAAATCTTTGATTCCAAAAGACCGTCGTAGGAGGGGGATAAGCCAAAGGGTAGTTGCTAGAAGTTGTTAGGATCGCGAAGCGTCAGGATTACGCGCTCGAGCGTCAGCTCATTGCCCACAAAAATGAAGTTGTAGTGGGAGCCGTTCAGCAGCGCTGCCAGTACATCGCGCGCTGGAGCCGGTCCGAGATCGGCGACCACTTCTTCCCGCTCGGCGCCAGCCGGAATAGCAATCTCGGCCTGCGTCTGGAGCTGCACTTCGTACAACACCTGCGCAAGCGTGGCCTTCTGGGCGCGGATGCGCAGCATCCCATCAGCATAAGTCACAGTCACGGGCGGCGGTGGCGGAAGTGGCTGCAACGTCTCCCTGACCACGGGCAGCGCCGCGTTCGCTGGAGAAACCACAGAATGGGAAACCGCGGCCGAAACCTGGGCAGGCGCAACTTTCGTGCCCGCAGGCAACAACGTGTTCTGAAGTTTTGCGGCGGGCGGGACATAGGTAGCCTGGGTTCGAGGAGCTTGGATCCGAGCGCCGGCGATGGGTTTTGCTTGACCCGCATTTACCGGAACTTGTTTTGTCTCGCCGAGATTTACTTGACCTTGATCTGACTGATCCCCCAGCTTTATAACCACCGCATTCCGCGTGGTCGAGATTCGGTACGATTGCGGTTCCGCTAAATCGAGCACAATGCGCGTAATGGGAGGGTTGTTGAAAAACAATCCAGTGCGGACGCGCTTGAGGGCGCCACGATTGACTTCAAGCGCGCGTAACTCGGCGGCGGGAAGCGCGCCGGGAAAATCCACGACAATGCGGTCGGGACCCGTGATGACTTGGGTATCGGGAGCGACTGGATTTCCGGAAGTTTGAATCTCGACTTCCATGGCGGCTCCGCTGCCCCGCACTAAAACGTGCTGCACCCGCGCTCCACTCGGCGTGGGTGGAGCATGATTCTGCGCCTCTTTCTCAGCATCGTTCTGAGCGTCACTGTGAGCAACGAGCGGCGCTGAGAGCAACGCCGCCAGGCCCAGCAGGGCTCCGAAATAACCGAGGCGTGGCATGGGGCTCTGGCTAAAGTCTAGCAGTAATGGAGCAAGCCATTCGCACCGGAAGTCGTGGTACGTCAGGTACCTGAGGCGTAAGTCTTAGGATTTGGTTTTCCTGAGACCTGACACCCGCACTTCTACCCGATCTTGATTGGCGTGGCGGGCGTTTGGACGGCGGTCTTATGACTGCCATCGCAAAAAGGGCGGTTGGCGGAAGCGCCACAGCGGCAGAGGGAAAACGCTGTTTTGCCGGTAAGGTCAAGCTTGTTGCCATCGGCGTCCACGATTTCGACCACGCCGTTGGGGTCGTCTATGCGCAATGGACCGTTGGGACGCACTGTAATCGTAACTTGCGGCATGGAACCTCCGTTGGAGATGAAGACTGTTTGAACTATTGTACAAAAGAAAAAGCTCTCAGTTCTCGGTTGTCAGTACTCAGTTAAACCTGAGAGCGCAAGATGTCGCTGCCGGTTTTGGTTTTGCCGTACTGAGAACCGAGAACTGAGAACTCGCCTAAAAATTAACGCCAGCGATCTACACATTCAAACCACAGCGTTTTCATCCACTCATCCAAGGTGGTTTTTGCCCATTCCCGGTTCGTCCACCACGAGTCACCGAAGTTCCCCGGACCGCTTGCTGCGGCAACACTGAACTGATATTGCGGCAAACGATGGCGAAAGATCGCCAAGGCGCGGCGCGTGTGAAAGTCGGAGGTCACGATCAGCACGCGATGCGCGCCCAACGGTCGGAGGCAGCGGCTCACGTCGTCGGCTTCTGCGAAGGTAGAAAAGCCAATGATCGGACACACCGAGATGCGGTTGGCTTCAGGGAGGCTGTTCGCATATTTCTGCGCAATGTCGGTGAGCCGCTGATCGTAAATCACATCGCGCGTCTCCGCATCCAGAAACATGTGGGGTGCCATTCCCTGGCGCAGCAGTTCCAGAGCGCGGGCCGGCCGGACGCTGGTTTCCCCGGCCAAGACCACGATGGCGTCGGACTTCTCCGGCTCGTCCAGCACCAAAAAGCGCGCCGCCTGGCTGGCGAGCGCCGCAAAGATCAAGATCAAGACAATGACAATGACGAGCAACGAAATGATGTGTCGCCGGAAGAGTTGCATCTCACTCTGCATGTTACCGGAAACCGAAAGCGGGGCGAGCTTGGTTACCTGAGTAATCAGTACCGCAATCGTCGTTGAAATTCGCACGAAAGTAGCGCGAAAATCATGATGGTAACCGTGGCTTCCGGGGGTTCCCCCGGCCTCCGATGCTAAGATTATTATTATGACTATTCAAGCCACTGCTTCTTCTCTTTTTACTGATTTGAAGAGCCGAATTGCTGCGCGCCAGGCGAAAGTTGGCATCATTGGACTGGGCTACGTCGGATTGCCGCTGGCTTTGCTCTATAGTGAGCAGAAATTTCCTGTCACTGGTTTCGATATCGATCAGCGCAAGGTCGACACGCTCGATAACGGTGGCACCTACATTGTCCGCATTACGCCCGAGGAGATCGCGGCGGCCAAAGCAAACGGTTTCAAGGCCACGGCCGACTATGCGCGGATTACCGCCATGGACGCTATCATCATCTGCGTCCCCACCCCGCTCAACGAATATCACGAGCCCGACCTCAGCTACATCACAAATACTGCCCACGCGGTGGCGCCGCATCTGCGCGCCGGTCAGATCGTCATCCTCGAGAGTACGACCTACCCGGGCACGACCGAAGAAGTCCTGGTCCCGATTCTTGAAAAGGAAAACAAGGCGGGCCTGAAAGCCTCCCGCAAGGGAGCAGCCGCCGACAACGAGTTCTGGGTAGTGTTCTCGCCCGAGCGAGAGGATCCCGGAAACACCGAGGTGGCGCGTTCCGACATTCCGAAAGTGATTGGCGGACTCGACCCCCAGGCTAGCGAAATTGCGTCGGCGTTTTACGGCTCCATCTTCCACCGCACCGTTCCGGTCTCTTCACCCGCCGCCGCGGAGATGACCAAGTTGCTCGAGAACATTTATCGTTGCGTCAACATCGCGCTGGTCAACGAACTCAAGATGCTCTGCCTCCGCATGGGCCTCGATATCTGGGAGATCATCGGCGCCGCTGCTACCAAGCCCTTCGGCTTCCATCCGTTTTATCCTGGGCCGGGTCTCGGCGGACACTGCATTCCGGTCGACCCGTTCTATCTTTCGTGGAAGGCGAAGGAATTTGACTTCCGCACCCGCTTCATCGAACTGGCCGGCGAAATCAACGTGGCCATGCCTTATAACGTGATCGCCTCGACAATCTCGGCGCTCAACAAACAGAAAAAGCCGATCAACGGATCGAAGGTTCTGGTTCTGGGCGTTGCCTACAAGAGAGATATTGATGACCTGCGCGAGTCGCCCGCTCTCACCATCATCGAGTTGTTGCAAAAAGAGGGCGCGGTGGTCAGCTATAACGACCCCTACTTCCCGTTTGTTGGACGCGGTCGCAAGTACGACTTGCAGATGAAGTGCGCTCCCCTCGACAATCTCGGACAGTACGATTGCGTGCTCATCGTTACCGACCACTCGGATTACGATTACAAAAAGATCGTCAACGAAGCGAAGTTGGTGGTCGATTCGCGAAACGCCACACGAGGCATCAAGAGCGACAAGATCGTGCACTGCTAGCGAGTAGGGTCCTCCTTAGGCAGCAAGTCGCAGCACCGTGCAAACGGAGGCGCAGATGGGCCCTCCAATGTTGAACGTCGCTGCCACGCGCGGATTCTTCACCTGCAGTCCGGCAGGAGCCTTACCCTGCAGTTGCCACGCGCACCATCCCAGCATGGCGATTCCGGTGGCGCCGATGGGATGCCCTTTGGCAATAAGCCCACCAGACGTATTGATGGCGCACTCGCCGTCCACGCCGGCCTTGCCATCGCACCAATACTTAGCGCCCTGGCCCACGGCTGCTTTGCCTAGCACTTCTGTACCGATAGCCGCCATCACCGTAAAGCAATCATGGATCTCGGCTACGCCCACATCCTTCGGCTTGACCCCGGCCATGTCATACGCCTTGTCCATGGCGCGGTAAGCGCCCTCGGGCCGAAGCACATCGCGTCCCGCTTTCTTCAGCGGATCGGTCGCCTGTGCATAGCCGACGATTTCCACGCAGTCAGGCTTGTTCACACCGAGTTTCTGCAACCCCTCGTCGGTGGCTAAGATCAGGGTGGCGTACCCATCGGTGATCTGCGAGCAATCGTAGGTCTTCATGGGCAAGCCTTCGACGATGTAGCGATTGATGCCTTCGATCTTCATCGCCTGCTCCAGGGTGATCTGCACATTGCGCATCTGGGCGTAGGGATTGTTTCGAGCATTGGCGTACTCAGCGACCGCGATCTGCGCCAAGTCCTCTTCGCGCACACGATGCATCTTCAGGTAGCACTCCATAATCTCGGCGAACAGGTGAGGGAAGATGAATACCTTGCCCTCGCGCTCATCGGGATGAGAAAAATAGCCGAGAGCCTTGCCGACGAGCTTGCCGTCCATCTTGCCTTCGTTGTCGCGCATCTTTTCGTAACCGACCGCAATACCGACCTCACCCCACCCGAGCAAAAGTTTCTGGATAACGGAAAGTACGGCCTGACCGCCGGAGGCGCAGGCGTTCTCCACAGATTCGATAGGCTTACCGGCCAACCCCGGCACCATCGCCATCAGACCGGCGAGCAGTCCCTGCTCGTTCAGCGAAATGTTGCAGGTGGCGCCGATCGAACCGACATCCAGCGCGGCGGGCTCGACTTTGATCTCACCGCATGCGCCGAGGATAGCGTTCTGGATGATCTCCGGCACCGACATGGCCATGAGTTTTCCAAACTTCGATTGATGGTAGGCCGCGATGTAAATGCGTTTCATAAAACACCTCTTAGGATGACTTGGGATTCTGCAATCGGTTCCATAAACGATCCTGCAGTTCGAGTTTCAAAACCTTGCCATAGGCGTTGCGGGGCAATGCTTCTATAAAGATGACTTGCCGGGGCAATTTGATCTTATTGATTCGAGGACGGAGAAATTCGATAAGCTCGAGGTCGCTGGCGCTCAGGCCCGATTTGAGCGCAACAAACGCGACTGGAACCTCGCCCCATTTCTCGTCAGCCGCGCCAATCACGGAAGCCTCGCCGATGGCAGGATGATTGAGCAATTCTTTTTCAATCTCCGCCGGATAGATGTTGACGCCGCCGCTGATGATCATGTCCTTGGAGCGGCCGGCGATGTAGAAGAACCCATCCTCGTCGCAACGCGCCAGATCGCCGGTGTGAAACCATCCTTCGGCGTCGAGCACTTGAGCGGTGGCGGCAGGATTGTTCCAGTAACCGCGGCACACATGCGGCCCGCGCAGGCATAGCTCCCCGACCTCATTGATCGGAACCTGACTGCCGGAGGCATCGACGAGCTTCGCTTCCGTGAACATCATCGGCTTACCCACGGAACCCGCCTTGCGCACGGAGTCTCCGTCGCTCATGGCAAAGCAATTCACCCCGACCTCGGTCAGCCCGTAGCCTTGGTGGAAAACCAGTCCACGCTCCTGGTAGGCATGAAGAAGCTGTAAGGGAAGCGGAGCGCCTCCGCTGGCGCACCAGCGCAGATGGCTGCCAGCGAAGGCCGAAACTTCCGGAGAATCGAGCAGCATTTTGAAAATCGTCGGCACGCCGAAAAACAGCGTGCACTCATAATCTCGGAGAGCTCGTAAAACTTCGGCCGCGTCGAAGCCGTCGTGCAAAACAATGCTTCCTCCGATGGCGAACAGCGGGGTCATGAATACAGTGAGACCACCGACGTGATACATGGGCGTGTAAACCTGGACCCGGTCCCCCGGCCGCAGTTGCCACGACATCACAGTGTTGTAGGCGTTCCATGCGATCTGGCGGTGAGGAAGCATTACGCCCTTTGGACGTCCGGTGGTGCCGCTGGTATAGAGCAAACAGAAAATATCTTCGGGCTTGATTTTCGTGGGGAGCGGTTCTGGATGTGCTCGCTCTAGAGCGTTGGCATAAGCTAGTGTCGTGGCGGAGTTGCCATCCGCATCAAGGTTAATCGAGTGCTCGAAGGGAACGAACTGTTGGAGCTCTTGCGCGAGCTTTTCGTATCGCGAGGAGTACATGAGGCAGCGCGGGCCGCAATCCGCGAGAATCTGTTGTAGTTCGTGAGCCGTGCTGCGTGTGCCGAGCGGAACGAGAATGATGCCGGACTTGCCCGCGGCCCAGAATGCGTCGACGTACTCAACCCGATTTTCGGAGAGGATGCAAACACGATCTCCCGGGACAAGGTGGCAGAGGTCCGTCCAAACCCGCGCGCACTGCAAGGCCCTTCGATCGAGTTCGGCGTAAGTGAACTGCCGGCGCGTGGGAACGTGGATCAATGCGACTCCGTCGGGACTAAGACGGGCGCGCTCTCCGAGAATGTCGCCGGTAATCACGAGTTCTCCCCAGACTACGGCATTCGAAAGGCACAGCCCGCCTGGTTGTAGCCGACACCGGAGCCCACCATCACCACCAGGTTGCCGGACTTCACCTTGCCCTGCTCGATCGCGTGGTCGAGTGCCATGCCGACGCAGGCCGAGCCGGTGTAGCCATATTCTTCCATGATGGTGTGCGCGCGGTCGACGGGTACGCCGAGTCGCTCCATCACGCGTGCAATCGTCGGTTTACGCACCTGGGTGAAGATGAAACAATCGACGTCGCGTAGATTGAAACCGCGTCCGTGGCCAGCCGCAGCGCGATAATCGGCCAAGTCTCCTCGTTTAATTCGGGAGGATAGCGGTTCTTAATGGTGCACGCGGTGCGCCCTGCCTTAACCGACTCTTCGGTTGCCGGTTCGAACGTGCCGCCGGAATAAATTCCCCAATAATCGTGATAGGAGCCGTCGGCGCGAAAGAACGAACTGATAAAGCCCGGCGAAGCAGCCGGTTCGAGCACTGCCGCGCCCGCGCCATCCCCATAGAAAAAAAGCATCGGATCGGTAGCCGCCGTGAGTTTGTGCATGAGATAGACGCCGACCACGAGCACCGTCTTGATCCCCGGGTTAGCGGCAATGATTCCCGCCGCCGCAGAAAGACCGGTGGGAAACGAAGCACAGGCACAGCCGATATCAAACGTCCCCGCATTTTTGGCGCCCAGCTTATATTGCAGAACGACCGACGTGGCGGGCGTTATGTAATCTGGTGAGTCGGTGCCCAGGATAATCAGATCTATATCCTCTGGTTTCTTGCCGGCGCGTTCGATGGCGAGTTTGGCTGCGGGCAGAGCGACATCGCTGGTCGCCCAGTTTTCGGGAGCGTGCCAGCGCGTCTTGATGCCGCTGCCGGCTTCCATTTTGTCCACGAAATCCGGAACGTGCTTAAAGCGCTCACGCAGCATGTCATTCGTGACTTCGATCTCCGGCACGTACCTCCCGGTGGCGACAATGGTTGCGTAACGCGTCATAAATGAGTCCTCTTGACTTGCGCTGGGTTTGGCTTGCGCTGCGTTTGACTTGCGATAGGCTACGTCCCCAGCACTAATCCGCCATCGACCGAGAGCACGGTGCCGGTGATGAACGATGCCGCATCCGAGGCCAACCAAACGTAGGCTTCGGCCACGTCTTCAGGTTTTCCCATGCGGCCGAGCGGCGTGTGCGAAACCATCGCCTGGACGACCTTCTCCGGCATCTTCTGCACCATCTCGGTGGCGATAAAACCGGGGGCAACCGCGTTCACGCGGATATTGTATTTCGCCAATTCCCGCGACCACGTGCGGGCAAAGGCGATGACTCCCGCCTTGGAGGCAGCGTAATTAGTCTGCCCGAAATTTCCGTAAAGACCGACGACAGAAGAAGCGTTGAGAATTACACCCGAGCCCTTTCGGATCATGTGAGGCACGACCGCCCGCGAACAAAGGAAAACACCTTTCAAATTGACGGAGATGACCGAATCGAACGCATCGTCGGTCATCGTGCCGGCAACCGCGCCATCTTTCCACTTGACGAACTGCGAGTCGCGCGTGATGCCGGCGTTGTTGATAAGCACATCGACCACGCCCCACCGTCCGACAACTTCTTCGACGGCGGATCTAACCTCAGTATCGCTAACAACGCTGACTTTGCGGAAGAGCGCTTCCGCTCCGAGTGCGGACAGTTCCCGCAGCAATGCGTCCTGCCCAGCATCGTTGACATCCCATGCCGCCACCCGGCAGCCTTCGCCAGCAAACCGCCGAGCCGTGGCGAGGCCGATCCCCGCCGCGGCGCCGGTGACGATGACGACCTTACCCCGCAGAGCAGCGTCTTTCATGCGCCCCCTAAAAGTTGTACTTCAGCGCAAACTGAATCACCCGGGGCCCGTTCGTGGTTGACGCGATCTGGCCAAAGTTTGCCGACGAAACTATGTTCACGGGGTTGGCGAAACTCACGTTGTTGAATAGGTTGAAGAACTCGGTCCGGAACTCCAAATGCTGGCTTTCTGTGACCGGAAACAGCTTCATGATCGAGAGGTCCGTCTCGACCTGCTTCGGTCCGACTATGATGTTTCTTCCCAACATTCCGAAGCCGGGGTCTTTGATCGCTGCAGGTATCACAAAGGCGGTCGGATCGAAATAGGCATTCAAGCGGTCTTCGACGCTGCCGCTCTTGATTGCTGATTGCAGCGTTCGGCCGGGCGCCAGGTCGGCCACAGTCGACTCGAACGCCGAATCGTCCCCATAGATCGAGAACGGAGTGCCAGATTGCAGGGTCACAATTCCTGACACACTCCATGAGTTCAGCGCTTTTTTCCCAAACGCCGAGCTTCCGTGATAAGCGCCCGGCAGTTCATATAAGTAGCTGGCGACGAAGCGATGCCGCCGGTCGAAATCCGAAGAGCCGTAGTTGTGCTGCTCGTTGACCATATCGCCCGGGAGCAGCGTGATATCGCTCACGGGACTCCCCGAGTAGTAGTCGAGAGAGTGCGACCAGGTGTAGCTGAGCAGCATTTGCAGGCCGTGGGAGAAGCGCTTGTTGAGGGTGGTCTGCAGCGAGTTGTAATTGGAATTAGAGTTGCTCTTCATCAGGAAGCTGCCCAACCCAGGAGCAGTCAAATTGCCAAAGCCAGGGAAGAAAGGTCCGGCCACTGAGGGTGGCAAGTCGGCTAGAACATTCCCCGCGGCCCCCGGAAGCGCCTGATTGAACGAGAACAAGCGCGGGTATTTGCGTCCTAAAGTGCCGACATAGCCCACGTCGAGTAGCCAGTTATTGGCGATGCTGGTCTGCAATCCAAGGTTGAAGGTTTGTATGTAGGGAATGGCCCAGTCCTGGATATCCGGATATAGCCCGGTGGCCGGAACCGGGTAAGCGGGATCGTAGAATGGCCCACCCGGTGTGAGCAAGGTCACCGGCAACAAGGCTGGATATCCTCCCAGTGGAAAGGTGCCAGGATTGCCGCTGATAGTCTGCGGGAAGGTGCTGGGTAGCGGAACCTGCACAAATGGATTCTCGTTCGGCGTGGCCAGCATTTCGTAAGGCATGTTAAACAATTGGCTATTGAACAGCCTCATGTTGGGACGGTCATAGAAAATACCGTAACCACCACGCAGAACCTTCCTGCCGGAATCTCCGATCTGATAGCTAAAGCCCACTCTCGGCCCGAAGTTCTTGTAATTGGGTTTGACCAATCCGTCGCCGACTTTGGGAAATCCAGGCAAGTTTCCATTCCCTGCCTGGACGAATCCGCCAGTGACGACCTGGCCGAGGCCCGGCACGGTAACTGTAGTGGCCTCGGAAGGTATGAAGCCAACAAAATGACCCTGCGTCTCGGTAGTCGGACCGAAGTAGTCATAGCGCAGTCCCAGGTTAAGCGTGAGGCGGCGCGCAATCTTCCAATCGTCCTGGAAGAAAGCGGAAAAGTCGTTGGCTCGGTTGTGCAGGCCGTTCGTACCCGAGCCAATCACGGAGAGGCCGTTCAGTCCGCTTAAGAAGTCTTTGATTACACCGCAGTCGGCCTGACCTCCCGCTCCGAGCGTCGTCGGGCACGAAGGAGCGCTGAATCCGAGATAGAACATCTCTCCGTTGGGAAATACATCGAAATAGGGAGCGTCCAGCATCTGCCGTTTGTATTCGCCGCCGAACTTGAATGTGTGCGCGCCCTTGATCCACGTCATCGTATCGCCAATGCTCTTGGTGTCGGTCGCCGCGTAGTTAATCCCCAGCGGAGACGGCCCCAGCGTGAACATATTCGTGAACGACATGGTCGGCATTCCCGGAAACAAGCTGCTGAGGGGCGATTCAATTCCCAGTTGCGCGGAGGTGATCGGTTGAGAGGGATTGCCGGGGCCGTAAATTCGACTCCAGCCGAACCTGACCTCATTTACTAAACGACTCGATATGATTGAGGTTACGCCTACCGAAAGGATGCGCTGGTCGACATCTTCCTCTGTCGGCCACCCCGGCGCCTGTAGTGGGCTGCCGTCGCCAAACTGGTCGTAGAGCGCCTGATTGGTGCGGTTCGCGGCAAAGAAGAACTTGCCAAACAAACGGTTTGCGTTGTTCAGTTTCACATCCAGATTGCTGTTGAACTGATCTTCTTTGTAGGTCGAATTGGAGGGAATCGTTTGCAGCACCGGTTCGCCGGGGTTTCCGGCTGTGCAACCGACACCGGTGGTGACGCCGGGAACGCCGGGAATCATGTACTGTCCGTTGGGAAGCTTAGCCGTCAGAACCGCCGCGGCCGTCGGATCGACGAATCCACCCAAGCCATAGCATGCCGAAAAAGCCGCCAGAGACGCGGGATCGCGCTGCGATCCCAGAAAGGCAGGCAGAAATTCAGTTGCCAGCGAGTTGGTCAGCGAGGTGCCGTTGGTTTCGCGGCTGCCCTGATAGGAAATAAAAAACCAGGCACGATCCTTGATTATGGGGCCGCCCAACGTCCCGCCAAACTGGTTGCGGTCGTAAGTGGGACGCGGCGTTCCAATGGCGTTCAGGAAGAAATTGTTGGCATCCAGATCGGTGTTCCGGAAGAACTCGAAGGCATCGCCGTGGAACTTTTCAGTACCGGACTTGGTAACTGCGGCAACGATTCCGCCTGCGTTGCGGCCCTGCGAGGCATCGTACAGGCTGGTCTGCACGACGAATTCCTGGAGTGAATCGATGGAAGGGACGGCAAGATTGGGCAGCGATCCCGTGCCGATCGAGTTCGCATCCACGCCATTGATAACCACACTATTGGAAAGCGCGCGCTGGCCGTTGACATACAGAGGCTCATCGCCGCGTCCCAGATCGGAGGAGTTCTGGATAGGACCCGAGGTTCCCGTAGTCAGTGCCAGCAACTGCTGGAAGTTGCGCGTCGGCAAGGGCAGATCGCGCACCTGGGTCTCATCGATAACCGTGCCCTTGGCAGAGCTTTCCGTCTGCACCAGCGGCGATTCGCCCGTCACCGAAACCGTGGTCGGAGCACCGGCTACCCTGAGGGCAGCGTCGGCGACCGTGGTTTCGGTAATCTGCACCACAACCCCTCCCAGCTTGAGCAATGCAAATCCGCTCTGGTTGACTTCGAGCTGATAGGCGCCAGGATCAAGCAAGGGAAACGTGTAACGTCCATTGCTGCCGGTCGTGGTTTCGCGGCGCACGCCGGCGTTGCTCGTCACGGCAACTTTTGCGCCGACTACGAGGGCCCCGCTCGGATCCGTTACAACGCCCACGATCTGCCCGGTGGTGGCCGTCTGCGCTTGCGTCATTGGCATCATGAAACAGAGAATGGCGGCGGCCGCCAGCAGCGTTGTGAGTGTTCTCATATTTCCTCCTTGTCGTAATCCTGTGTCGCTTACCGCTTCTTCGAAGCTCGGTTCTTACGGCTCCCCGTGTAGACGCGGACAAACTGATCGATCGCTTCTTCGTCGCTAACCCCTAAGTGGCGCTTGGCGCCGAACAGTTCCTCCACCAGAAAATAGGTGACAAACTGCAGATACAAACTGACATAGGCCAACCCGGGATTCACGCCGCTGGGAAAGGGAATTGGCGCCTTTTGAAACAGGGCCGTCGAATAGGTGCGCAACCCCCCGGCAATTTCGCGATAGCTGTGAATGAAGTGCTTATGACGGAACTCGACCACGTCAACGTACATGAGCCGCCAATAGTCGAGATTCTCGGAAACGAAGCGGCCGACGGCCATGCCCAGTTTCTTTAACGACTCCGGATCGGGCGACTTCATCAAAGGGAGAATGTCGGTCCGCCGGAGAGCTTCCATCTTTTGCTCCATGTGCTGCACCAGACCGATGAAGATGTCCTCTTTATTGGGGTAGTAGAGATAAAGCTTGCCCATGGAAACGCCGGCCTTGCGGGCGATTTCTCTCACCGTCGTGCCATGAAATCCTTGCCGGGTGAAGAGCTCTTGCGCGGCGTGTTCGATCTTTCGCCGGTTCTTGGCGACGGTGTCGTCCAAAAGCTTGGGCATAGTGTCGTTCGCTAGTCTCGTTCGCTCCTCAACATTCAAGACGAGCGCTCGCTCTCGGTGGGAAATAGTAAGCCGCAGCCCCGAGGCTGTCAAGAGAATTTTGCGGCGAATTTTGCGGCGAAACGTACCGTTCGGTGGTACCGGCTAACGCAGGCCTCGTCGACGAGGAGAACCGTCGAGAGAAACACGTGCGCTCAGCCCGCCTGTGCCCTGGGGCAGGGAAGCGCCGGATTTGTATCCTGCGGCACCGATTAGACGCGCTCGCTGTGCTAGTATTTCGCGTTGGCCCGAAGCAGCATTTGTATTGCACGCTGCATCTCTAAGCTGTGCCGAGGATTGTGTGCCAATGAAAGATACGCTCGGGATCCTGCTTGCTGGAGGCGCTGGCGAACGGCTCTATCCGCTCACCCGCGATCGCGCCAAACCGGCCGTGACCTTCGGCGGCATTTACCGCATCATCGACATCACGCTTTCCAATTGCGTCAATTCCGGGATGCGCCGCGTCTACATCCTCACCCAATACAAGGCGCTTTCGTTGAATCGGCAGATCCGCGAAGGCTGGAACATCTTTGGCCGGGAAATCGGCGAGTTCATCGAAATTCTCCCGCCCATGCAGCGCGTCAGCGAGAACTGGTACATGGGAACCGCCGACGCGGTCTACCAGAACATCTACTCCATCGGCTCCGAGCAGCCGAAGTACGTGATCATCCTCTCCGGCGACCATATTTACAAAATGAATTACGAGCGCATGCTTCGGCAGCACAAGGATTCTGGAGCGGACGTCACCGTTGCGACCCTGGTGACCGACCCGTCCGAAAGCCGGCATTTCGGGGTGGTCGACATCGATCGCGAGCATCGCATCATCGGCTTTCTGGAGAAACCGAAACAAACCGACTTGCGATCGCCTTACGATCCAACCAAGATCTCCGCGTCCATGGGCATCTATATTTTCAACACCGACGTGCTCATTCCCGTGCTGCTCAAAGACGCCGAGGATGCCGATTCCAGCCACGATTTCGGCAAAAACATCTTGCCCAAAATGCTGCATGACTATCGCGTCTTCGCTTTCAATTTTGTCGATGAAAACAAAAAGGAAGCCCTCTATTGGCGTGACGTGGGAACGCTGGACGCATACTACGAAGCCAATATGGACCTGGTTTCGGTGTCTCCTGTTTTCAATCTGTATGATGAACAATGGCCGATTCGCACGCATCAGCGTCAGTATCCGCCAGCAAAATTCGTGTTTGCCGAAAGCGAGCGCAGAGGCCAAGCGCTCGACTCACTGGTTTCCTCCGGCTGCATCATTTCCGGTGGGACAGTCCAGAATTGTGTGCTGTCTCCGAACGTGCGCGTGAATTCCTACGCCGAGATCGAGAACAGCATTCTGTTCTCGCATGTCAACGTAGGCCGCAGTTGCCGCATCCGCAAAGCCATCATCGACCGTGACGTGCACATCCCCGAAGGAACCAGCATCGGCTATGACACCGAAGCCGATCGCGAGCGTTATTTCGTCACCGATAGCGGAATCACGGTCGTGACTCGCGATTACTCGTTGTTTGAGAATCCCGTGACTGTCGATTACTTCACCAGCGAGTAGACGAGAAGGTCTCAGGTGTTAGGTTTCAGGGACGAAGGGAAACTCGACAGCTGAGACTTGTTCTTGGGAAAGATCCGCGTTCTTCGGTTGCGAGGGCTGTTCCCCATCACAAATCCCCCCTTTTACGCAACGATTTAGCCTTGACTTTACATATGCACTATGATACATATGCATTATAATGCATGTAGAAGCACTCCAAACGCTGGGGGATCCGACTCGGCTCCGCATCGTGGAAATCCTGCGAGGCGGCGAGCATTCGGTCAACGACATTGTCGAGAATGTCGATATTGACCAGTCCGGCGTATCGCGGCACCTCCGCATCCTGCAGGAGGCTGGGTTCGTGCGCGTGCGGCCTGAGGGACAGAAGCGCTTCTACTCACTTTGCCCCGATCCCTTCAGAGATCTCGATGCCTGGGTAAGCCAGTATCGGCAACTGTGGGCAGGTCGTCTGGACAAGTTCGGCGAGGCCCTCGCGCGCAAGAGCTACGCTAAAAAGCCCGGCCTGGAAACAAGAAGATCATCAAAAAGAGAACATCAGGAGAAAACATCATGAGCGGAAAAGCGAATAACCGGTCCGATCACAAGATCGTCATCGAGCGTACCTACGAGGCATCGATCGAGGATGTCTGGGAGCTTTGGACGACGAGAGAGGGGATCGAATCGTGGTGGGGTCCGGAAGGGTTCTCGGTAAAGGTTCACGAGCTTGATCTGAGGGCCGGTGGCCAGATGGTATATGCAATGACGGCGGTCGATCCGCCGCAGGTTGAGTTCATGAAGCAGGCGGGGATGCCTCTGACGACAGAAGCGAGGCTGACCTACACCGAGATCGTTCCGGGCAAGTCGATCGCCTACACTCACCGGGCCGATTTCATTCCCGGAGTTGAGCCGTACAACTTTGGCAACAAGGTGGACTTCTTTGTCGAAAGCGGCAACGTGCGCATGGTCATGACGCTCGACCCGATGCATAGCGACGAGTGGACGCAGCGGGCAGTAATGGGCATGGAAAGCCAACTTGGAAAGCTCGCCAGGGTCATTGCTAGCCGAGGCAGGAAATAGACGGTCTCCGTCCAGTGGGAAGATACCTGGGACCTGCCACCTGCCACCTTCGCTAGTTCAGCTTGAGGTGCAAGGAGTGGGCGAGTTTCCGTTGCTTCTGGTCGAAGCTGTAGAAGTAACTCACGCCCAGTTCGAGCGCTGCCGCGACGTGCAACAGATCCGCCGTGCGGGTGCCATGTTTGGCGGTTGTTTTTCGAGACAACTGCTGGGCCCGCTCAAAGATCGGATCCGATAACCCCCGAAGTTGGAGACTTCCATCGCGCAAGTCCTTCTCGAAGTCGACTAGTGACTCGTGGGCTTGCGCAGCTGAGACTTCCTTCCGGAACACGCGCAATCCGAATGCATTCACTACTTCAAGCTCTCCAAGAGTAGTAACGAAGCATTCGCCCGACGAAGACTCCATCGTGCCCGATGCGGCGGCAGAATTGGAATCCGGGCTGTATAACGATACGAGAAAACTGGAATCCGCGTAGATCTTCAATAGCGGTCCCGATCGGCGGCTATCAAGTCCGCCCCGCTGACCGCCAGCACCTTGTCGCCGTAGATCCTGCGCACTCGCGCCCGGAAATCAGGGAATTTTTTCGCGACTTCCGCGCTCTCCGGCACCAGTCGGCCGATCACCCGCCGGTGCTTGGTGATCTGGATTTCCTCGCCCCTCAGCAAAAGGCGCTCAATCTTCTTGAAATCGTAGCGCAGGTCCCGGATCGAGGCTTTGGTCATGTGATACATAATAGCATCACATCGTGAATGCGACAATCAGTTGGCCTTGGGGTTTTTCCTGAAACCTGAGACCTGAGACCTGGCACCTGCTCTAATGTTTCAAAAGATCGTCCGCCAGCGAATGTGCCTTCTCGGCCAGGGTGCGGGCGCGGCTGACATCGCCTTCCTGCAAGGCTCCGCGGGCACCGTTCATGTAGTTGCGGATCTGTCCCACGGTCTCCTGTTGTTGCGCGTCGAGCAGGCGGTCTGCCAGGCGCTTCAGTTGGTCGTCTGTCGAATTCAGCAACTCTTGCGCATTCTGGCGCTCGCGCTCAGCCTCCTCCGCCGTCATGCCGGGGACAATCTGTGCCGCCGGCTCGCTCGCTCCGCCCTCGCGCACAACAATTTTTCGCGGACCACCTTCGGGCGCGGGCGTTGCAGCCTTGCGGTGCTTTTTTGTCCAACTCGCAGTTCCGAAATCCGGCTTCTTCTTCTTTTTGTTCTCTTTGTTCTCCGCCGTTTTCTTCTCCGGTGACGGCGTGGTATCGGCGGGAGCCTGGTTCGATGGCGAGTTTTCTGCTGGAGGGGGCGCAGCTGGACTTTGTCCCCAAGACGTGAAACTCAGCCCTAGCGCAATCGCGAGTGTGCACACCAGTCGCATAGTGACTAGGAGATTGTTTCCCAGCATCGCCGGGAACGCAAGCGACGGCCTTCGGTCGCGCAACAAAAACCGGGAAAGCGTTTCCGCTTCCCCGGTTCGTGGTTTGTTTTGGATTGAGTTTTACTCGGTGCTGCCCGCTTCGGCGGCGGCGCTGATCGATTCATCTTCCGGTTGCAGCACGACGCCATCAAATGGAGTCGCGCCTACGAACCGTCCGCCAATTACGCTGACCCGGCGCAGCGGGTATCCGCTGTCGGGACCGCGTTGCCAGGTACGTCCGCCGTCGTGGCTTTCGAAAATCACGCCGGTCGCGTCGCTGGTGGCCAGCAGGCGATGGTGGGTGGAATCGTAGCTGACGGAAGTGATGTCCTTGCCGGGCAAGCCGTTCTCGACATGCTGCCAGGTTGCGCCGCCGTCGGCAGTGCGGAACGCGCCTTGGCGGGAAGCAATCATGATCTGGTTATCGGAAGTGATGGCCAGGCTATGGATGCCAACCACATACCCCGGAACGCCGGTCGCATGCCAGGTTGCTCCGTTGTTATTCGAGACCAGCACGCCAGAATGGGTAGCTGCGACCAACGAAGAATCGTCTGCTCGCACGGAAACAAAATCCGTCTGTCCCAGCACCGGACCACCCTTCCAGGTTTTACCTTGGTCGGTACTCCAGTAGATGCCATTCGTCGTTGCTGCCAGCCAGCGTCCGGCACCAAGTTCCAGATCGTTGACGCGAGCTACCAGTTCCTTCTTCTCGATGGCCGTATGCGTGACCGCTTTGTTCGTACCTTTGCGCACCACTTTCGAAGTGTGCTCGATCACCACCACGTTCATGGAATGCCATTCGCTGCCATTGTGCTCCAACGAATACACGCCGTGGTTGGTTCCCGCCAACAGCATGCCGTTCGGAGCCTGTTTGAGCGTGAAAACGTCTTTTCCGTTAAGGCCGGCAGATTTCTGCGACCAGTGCTGGCCGGCATCATGGGAATAGAACACGCCACCGTATTCGCGGTCGTTCACAACGCCAACATAGAGCGTGCTGGCGTCTTTGTTATCGGCCAGAATAGCGGACACGTAGCGATGAGCGTAACCCTTGTTGGAAGTGTTCCAGGTGGAGGCGCCATCGGTTGAGGCCATCACGCCGCTGCGGTCAGTGGCGAGCAGCACATGATTGGAATCCCGCGGATCGACCATCACGTCATTGACGACGACCTCGGAATCGCTCACGCGCTTCCAGGATTTGCCGAGATCGACAGTCTTCCACAGCCCTTCCGTGGTTCCGGCGTAGACGATGTTTTCGTTTGTCGGATCCTGCTTCAGCACGCGGGTGCGGCGGGCCGAGAAGGGAATGCCTTGAATCTTCGAGAACAGATTGCCCCCGTTTTCGCTCTTGTAGATTCCTGAGCAAGCGCTGGCGAAAACGACCGAGGGATTGTCATGGTCGACGATGACCGAAAACACATCGGAGTCGTCGATCATGCCCTTATTAATATGTTGCCAATTGGCGCCGCCGTCGGAAGTTTTCCAGGCCAGGTGCCAGGTTCCGGCGTAGACGGTGTCGGGATCTTTGGGATCAACCGCAATCGACTCGATATTCTTGATGTCGGCCGAGTTCGCGGGCGACAGACGCTCCCAGGTATTGCCGCCATCGTTGGTGCGATAGACGCCATCGAGCGCGCCGGCGACTATCACTTTAGAGTCACCCTTGTGTATTGCCATAGCTCGGATGGATTTGCCGTGCATGGCGGGCAGCGTGTCCCAGGTGTGTCCGCCGTCACGGGTGCGAAAGATTTCGCCGATCTGCTGGCCCGAGGAACTCCATGCCGAGACATAAATGCGGTTGGAATCCTGCGGGTCGATGGAGATGTGGTCGAGCACGTACTCATCTCCGCCTAGACGCGCCAGGCGCGACCAGGTGCGTCCGCCGTCGTTCGAACTGAACATCTGGCCGGTGCTGGTGCCGAGCAGAATGTGATCGGGATTGTGCGCGTCGTAAGCCAGGCTGCGCGCGTCCCCGCCATCGGGACCTAACACCTGCCACGGCCCAGAGGCCAGCAGCGCGGTGCTGAAGAGACTGACAGCTAAAAGCAATAATGTGGTGCGGAGAACGTTCCGTTTCCCTGTTGATTCCATGCGCGTAGATTGACCCCTGCGAACGATATTCGCCTGCGCTTAACTCTAGACAGCCTAGCACGCCTTGGACAAGGTTACCGAAGATCAAACACTAAAAAAGGCCGGGGAGGGTTAGCCTCACCGGCCTTTCGTACTCTTCTTACATCTGTTATTCAGCCTTTTTGGTCGCTTTCTTCTTGGCCACCGGCTTCGGATGATCCGGAATCGCCTTTATCTTCGTTTCGTCGACCGGAGTGGTGCTGCCGGCCCCGGGGAAGGTCGCGCCGGCCGGAACGATCCACTGTTGCGTGGTCATCGTGCCTTCGTTGCCGGTGCGGCACTCGATGCGGCTGGGGTCGATGTTCTGTTTCGCCTCGCCTCCCGAGATATAGGCCTTCACGTCGACTGCCCGTTCGGCCGCCAGGTTCTTGCGCTTGGACTTGGCGATTTCCGCCGGATCGGCGTTCCCGACGACGACCAGCTTGGCATCCGGATCCTGCTGCAGTTTGAGGGCAACATCGTCCAGTTCGGCCTTGCAGGTGTTATCGACGCGCCACGGCTTCTTGACGTTCGGGTACTGGCACTCGTTCACCTTGGTGGCTTGCGGCGCCGGCGGCGGTGGCGGATTTTCAACCATTACCGAGGTCGAGGTCGAAGCCGTTAAGCCGCGTGAGTCGGTGCAAGTAGCGCCAATGCTGATGGAGCCGGACGAGGCGCCGGTGGTGCTCAGGGTCGCCGAACTTCCGGCGCCCGAAATGCTGCCGCCGCTCGCGGTCCATCCACCCACCGTGACCGGAACGTTATCCGGGCTGGTGCACCTGCAACTGATGGTCGCGGTGCCACCGGCCTGGAGCGACGACGGACTCGCCGAGCAGGAAATCTGTGGTGGGTTCTTGGGCGGTTCCTTCACGGTGAAGTTTGCAGTACAGCTCGCCATGTTATTCGTCTTGGCCTTGGCATCAGTAACGGTTGCCGTGACGGTGTAGTTGCCGCCACTCATGCTGGCGGTGTCGATGCTAGCGGCCGTATCCTTGCCCGTAATTTTGCCGCCATTGCTGGTCCAGGCATAAGCAAGCGTGTGCTTGGGGTTAAAGTTGCTGGCCGCAACCGTAGCGTTCACCGGTTCGCCCACCATCACTGAGGAGGGTTGCACCGAGCAAGCCGCCGCCGGCGGAACGATGGGAGCACCGCCGCCAAACTCGTAGACCAAGCCGGTCGTCAGGCGCGCGCCGTTATAGCCCGCATGACGCAGCCCGAATTCACTAGGCGGCACGATGCTAGACCAGTTTGCCCCCGAAACCTGATAGTCGGCTTCAAACACGCGGAGCTTGAAGTGCTTGGTGAGCCTGTAATCCATGCCACCGCCCAGCAACCCGCCGACGTGGGTGCTGTTATTGACGCTCAGAAAGGAGATCTTCTCGAAGCCGACCAGCGCGTGCGCGAAAAACTCCACGCCGTCTTCGCCACGATAGACAACCTTCGGCCCAACCGCACCCATGTTGATGTTGATATGGTTGCCGTCGCTCCAGTTCACGCCCCAATTCGCTTCGACCGCGAAATTGTTGCTGAAGTTGTAGGAGAAATTCGCGCCCATGCCCCGGGACAATGAGGGAATCTTGTAAGGGGTCGGCGGGGACGTACTGGTATCCGGAATATCGCCGCCGGGGTTTAACCACTGATAGCCAACGAACAACTCATATTTGGGGTATGAGCTGTCCGACTGCGGAGTCGGCGCGTTGGGCGCAGCCGTTTGCGCGTTCAGCATCAACGGCAATGCAATCAGAACGAGGGCCAGAACGAGCGCGACACTCGCGCATCTCTGGTAGGTCTTGTGACAGCGTGACATTAGAGTTCCTCCGAAATTCGAATCCAACTGCAATTTATTTAATAGAACTTGGGTTCTTAAAGCCTTACGGCACGTACGGATAGGCCGTCCCTTGGGAAACATCGAATTCTACAGCAAATGGACACTTTTGCAAAAGAGTAAGAATGAGAAGCGTAGGTTTTGATGCCTGCGCGAGCCGCAGGTTGCGTCAATCAAGGTCTCAAATTGATACGAAGATCTCCGCCGGGGTTGCGGGGTTATGCGCTTCCCTGAATAATGCTAACTGGGGCCGCTATCAACTCATGACACAAGAACGCGTGCTGATCGTCGAAGACGAAGCGAACGAACGAACCGGGCTGGCGGAGTTAGTCTCAGGATGGGGCTATCGCACCGACACGGCATGCGATGGCGTGGAAGCCCTGGAAAAAATTCCTATTTTCGCTCCCTCCATAGTGATCACCGACGTGAAGATGCCACGCATGGGAGGCATGGAACTGGTGGAGAAGCTGGCGGACCTGGCGCAGGCCATCGCCGTGGTCATGGTGACCGCTCAGAAGGCGACGGATACCGCCTTTCATGCCGGGCGGTTGGGCGTGCAGGACTACATCGAAAAGCCCATCGACTTCCGCCGGCTGCGCTCCATCCTGACCAACATCGGCGAGATCATCAACACCCGCACCGAAAACGAATCACTGCGCCGACGCTTGCGCGACAAAGGAGCGCTCGGCCTGCTGGTGGGCGCGTCTCCACAAATGCAGGAGGTCTTCCGCCTGATCGAGTTGGTGGCGCCGAGCACGGCCTCGGTGTTGATCACCGGGGCGAGCGGCACCGGCAAAGAACTGGTGGCGCGCACCATCCACGATCTTAGCCCGCGGCGCAACAAACCGTTCGTTCCCATCAATTGTGCAGCCATTCCTGAAACGCTCATTGAGAGCGAAATATTTGGCCACGAAAAAGGCGCCTTCACGGGCGCGGCGGAGCGCCGCACCGGCTGCTTCGAACTGGCCGAAGGCGGAACCCTGCTGCTCGACGAAATTGGCGAGATGCCGGTAGGCACCCAGGCCAAGCTCTTGCGCGTGTTGGAAGACCACAAGCTGCGCCGCCTTGGCAGCAAGGTAGAAACCTCCGTCGACGTGCGCGTACTCGCCGCCACCAACAAAGTTCCCGACGATGCCGTGGCCAACGGGGAACTCCGCGAAGATCTTTATTACCGGCTCAACGTTTTCAATGTCCACTTACCGGCGCTGCGCGAGCATAAAGAAGATATCCGCGACTTAGTCAAGAGCCTGCTTGCGGATATGAACCAGAAGCACGATCGCAAAGTAGCGGATGTAAGCGAGGCCGTGCTCAATATGTTCCAGAGTTACAACTGGCCCGGCAATGTGCGCGAACTGCGCAACACGCTCGAACGCGCGGTCATCGTCTGCGAGGGAGGACTGGTGGAAACCAAACATTTACCTCCGGGCTTTGGCCAGAGCGTGCGTCCGGTTTTGAACGATCCCGATGCCGTTCATCTCAGCGTAGGCACGACGGTAGCGGAAGCGGAAAAGCTCCTCATCCTGAAAACCCTGCAGGCGACAGGCAACAACAAAACGCGAGCCGCGGAGATGCTCGGCATCAGCCTGAAGACACTGCATAACAAGCTGAAAGAATACGGCCGACCACAGGATGCGCTAGTGACCGCGGAGGAGTAATGAG
Source organism: uncultured Acidobacteriaceae bacterium (assembly GCA_963785265.1). Lineage (GTDB taxonomy): Bacteria > Acidobacteriota > Terriglobia > Terriglobales > Acidobacteriaceae > Acidiflorens. Next base: position 631,278 of record CAWAUN010000008.1, read on the forward strand.
TAAGGTCTCAGGTGTCAGGTCTCAGGTGTCAGGAATAGCAAAATCAATTTCATTTCGCGGTTAGGGTTTCCTGCGCCTGACACCTGGGACCTGACACCTGCTTTTTCGATGACTCGTAAATTCATCATCGTGCTCGCGATCACCACGCTGTTCACGGCCCTCGTCGTCGGCTTTTCTTGGATTTACTTGTCGCAATTGCTGCGCCAGCGCCTGTTGTGGGCCGACGAAACCGCTTCCCAGCTCACCAACCAACTGGAATACGCTGCGTCAAAAGCGGTGCCCGATCTCACCAGCACACGGGTCAATACCGAAAATCCCAAGGCGATGCGAGCCGCCATCACCAGCTATCTGCAGACCGATACCAACCTTAACGACATGCTGGAGTCGGTGGTGGGAAATTCCCGCATCATCTACGACGCCGCCATCATTGATCCGAATGGCGTGGCTATTCTCGACACCAATCCGGCACTAAATGGCAAGCCGATTCCAGAGCGCGCGCCCTTAAGCACATTGCGCGACGCGGGTTTCCGCCACCAGTTGCGCATGCTCTACGCTCGCGGAGCGGTTTATGACGTGAGCATTGGCCTCGAACTGGATAAACAGGTCTTTGGCAGCGTTCGCGTAGGCGTCTCGACGGTTTTTTTGCGTAACGAACTGACGCCGAAACTGCAGCAGGCCGCTTTCTTTTCCGTGGTTGCGATTTTCTGTTCGCTGGTGCTGGCGGCGGTGGTTTCGAATGTGGCGCTCGGCCCCTTGAAAGCCATCAGCCGCAACCTCGACAGTGCGAGCGCCGGAGATCTGTTGCCCGCCGAGGAGTCCGCTTCGGAGGACGAAGTCGGTCTGGTGTCGCTGAAGATCGCACACCTCGGCCGGCAGATTCGCGATACCAACCAGATTTTTTCCGCGTTGAAAGACAATGTCGAGCAGGTCATGACCAAGCTGCAGGACGGCCTCATGCTCTTCACGCGCGATTCGCGAGTAGTCCTGGTGAGCGCCTCGGCGGAAAAATTCCTCGGACGCCCGCGCCGCGAAATTCTGGGGCGCACCGCCGAAGAAATTTTTTCCGATGGAACCGTCCTCGGCGCCGTGGTCCTGCCCGCATTTCAGAAGCAACGGCCGCTGGTGCAATACGAATTCGACGCCGTCGATGGCCGCCGCGTGCAGGTGTCGCTCGATTTCATCCAGGAAAAAGGCACGCCAATCGGCGCGCTCTTGACCATGCGCGACGCCGAATCGGTGCGCCGCATCGAGAACGAGATCGAAATTTCACGCCGCCTCTCCGCCAGTGGTCGGATGACGCGGGGCGTGGCCCACGAAGTCAAAAATCCCATCAACGCCATCGTTCTGCACCTGCAATTGCTGCAAAACAAACTGCAGCAGGATGACCCCGAAACGCGCCGCCACATGGACATCATCGGCAACGAAATCCACCGCCTCGACCGCGTCGTGCAAATCCTGGTGGACTTCACCCGTCCCCGCGATTTGCGCCTCGAGGACGTGGATCTGCGCAAGATTCTGGAGAGCGTATCGGTTCTGGCCGCGCCCGATGCGGCGCGCCACGGAGTGCGCATAGTGCTGGAATGTCCCAACGAAGCTGTAGAGACGGGGCGTGCCCCGTCTCTGCCGGCGGACACCATGAATTCTAGCGATGCCCTCATGGTGCGAGTCGATTCCGATCTGATGAAGCAGGCGATTCTGAACCTGGTGCTGAACGGCGTGCAATCCATGGCGGCCGGAGGCACGCTGACGCTGAAGGCGCGGCGCGATGACGACATGATTCTCGCCGAAGTGCTCGACCAGGGCTGCGGCATTCCGCCCGAAGCGCAGGAGAAAATTTTCGAACTTTACTACACCACCAAGAGCGACCAGGGTGGCAGCGGGATCGGCTTGGCACAGACCTATCAGATCATGCAGTGGCACTACGGCTCTGTGGAATTCGATTCCATCGTCGGAGCCGGCACCACTTTCCGCCTCCGCCTGCCAGCGGCCCCTGCAAAACCCGAGCTTAAACATAACCAGGAGATGACGGCCTAAGTTAGCAGCGCAGGCCCCTCAAAGTATGAAGGCATTGTCGGTAATCGTGGTCGCGGGCGCTGCCCTTGCTTCAGGTCTCGAACTCGCGCCGGGTTCCCAAGCACGCCAGCCCGCGCCCGCCGGATATATCGGCTTTGATCGCAATGATTATCCCGGCGACGCGAATTTGAAGATTCTCCGCCAGACCTTCTCTTACTCCGGCTACTGGCTGAACAATCCGCCGGGCGCCAAGACCAACTCCTGGGCAGGAAAGCGCAAGATCCTCGAGTCGGCGGGTTTTGGCTTTCTGGTTCTGTTCAACGGCCGCACCTACGCGGAGATCAGGCGCGCTGGGGACACAGTAAAGTTGGGTACCTCCGATGCGGCCGCGGCCGTCAGCGCCGCGCGCGCCGAGGGGTTTCCTCCGCATATGATCATCTTCCTCGACCAGGAACAAGGGGGCCGGCTTTTGCGCGAGCAGCGAGCCTATCTTCATGCCTGGGTCGATGGAGTGAGTGCCGCTCACTTTATAGCGGGAGTGTATTGCTCGGGCATTGCCGCCAAAGAAGATTCCGGCGCCTCTATCGTAACCGCCGAAGATATCCGGCAAAATGCGGGAGGAAGAGAAATAAAGTATTGGGTGGTCAACGACTCCTGTCCGCCGTCGCCGGGATGTTCGGTATCGCGAGAAAATCTTTCGCCGGAATCGAGCGGCATCCACTTTGCCGACGTCTGGCAGTTTGCGCAGTCCCCAAAGCGACCTGATTTCGCCCGCGGCTGCTCAGCTACCTATAATGAGGATGGAAACTGTTACTCACCGGGCGTTTCGGCAGGAGATTCCGCCCGAGGCTCCCCCCAGCGCCTGCATCTCGACCTTGATGTTGCGACCTCGAGTGACCCCTCTCATGGCAGAACGCACGATTGACAGAGCGAACGACGGATGCCGGAAGCTCATCTTGTGAGACAGTGCTGGGGCAATCTGCGACAGCGTCAACCACGAAGACCACGAAGGTACACCAAGGAAACGCCCGCGGCTAAAAAGCCTTCGTGATCCTTCGTGTCCTTGGCGGTTCAGGGTTTATTCGGGAGAGAATTTCACTTCGACAAGCTCGCGGGATTCATGAGCAGCCGGTTCCCACTTCCAGTTGTGCACCGCGTTCACGACCGCCTGGGTCAGCACTGGATGCCCGCCCTTAACCCCCACGGTCTTGGCGCTGCCGTCTGGAGAAACAACGACCTCGACTCGAACCACCCCTGTCAGAGCCATGCTCCGCGCTAGGGCTGGATAAGCGGGGGCCGTCCGCAGCACCACTCTGCGTCTACTCGTACTGTCGGCTTGTGACTGTGATGGTGCGGAGATTGGAATAAAAAGCGAATACAACAACACCAGTATGGTCAAGAACGAGGAGCGATGGGAGTTAGGCGTCATGTCGTGGTGATGTGAGTCTAAGAGGACGCTAATCGCAGCAGAAGATCACCTAGGTAATGTCACCGAAGAGGGTGTGGTTCAAAGATTTGAAAAAAAAGGAGATTCCGGCATTAGATTGGGATCCGGAACGATGCTGATGAGCACTATGCAAAAAGATAATCTGTGATAGCAAGACCTGACCTTGCAAACCGCATCGCAAGGGCGAAGGTTATTCGCAGCGTAACGCCACCATCGGATCGACTTTCGAGGCACGCCGCGCGGGAATGTAACTGGCCGCTGCAGCCACGGCACCCAACAGAGCCGCCGCCAACCCAAGCGTGGTTGGATCGGCAGGCTTTATCCCTAACAGCAGAGAGCTGGCTGCTTTCCCCATTGCAATGGAGAGGCCGAGTCCAATGACAATTCCGATTGCCGAGAGTAAAAGGGCTTCGAATAAGACCATGCCCAAGATGCGGAGACGTCCGGCTCCCAGTGCTACGCGGATGCCGATTTCATTGGTTCGCCGCTGCACTACGTAGGACATCACGCCGTATAGACCGATCACGGCCAGCAGGGCTGCAAGGAAGCCGAAGAAGCCGGAAAGCGTGGCCATCAGACGCTCGCGCACGAGGGTGTCACGGATGTCGGATTCGAAAACGTGGAACGTGAGGCTGATTTCAGGATTGACCTCGGCCAGCCGGCGTTTCACTGCGGAGATGGTGTCTCCCGGAGGTGCATGGGAGCGGATCATGAAAATGTCAAAATCATCGGGATCCGAGTCCTGCGAGACTGGGATGAACGCAATGGGGACGTTTTCGTCGCGGAGATCATAATACTTGGTGTCCTGAACCAATCCGACGATTTGAATGATGAATTCCGGTTGATGCGGTCCCACAGGCGAGTGAAAGCTCATGCCCACGGGATTGGCTCCGTGGGCGAGGGTGCGCGCGAAGGATTGATTGACAACAGCCACTTTGGGAGAAGCCGCCGTGTCGCGCTCGTCGAAATCGCGGCCGGCCAGAAGGGGAGTTTCCAGAGTCTGGAAATAACCGGGGCTCACCCAACTCTCATCCACCGTTTTCTTTTGCCCGGAGTCCTGGCCATCCATCCAAATATCGTTGTTGGACACGTTGCCGCTCAGAGGAACAAGTTCCGTCTCGGCAGCGGCGTCCACGCCCGGAATCGCGCGCACCTGTGTGAGCAGTTCGCGCTTAAAAGGTTGACGGCGCTCGGGGGCGAGCTTTAGTTGAGTAAGATCCAAATCGGTGATGAGGATACCTCTGGCACGGAAGCCGGGGTCGACACTCAGCAGCTTTCCCAAGCTGCGGGAAAACAAGAGGGCGCCCACGAGGAGCACGAGGGAGAGCGCAACTTGAACCGTCACCAGCGCGCGGCGCAAACCGAAGCGCTCGCGGCCGCCGGTGTTGCCGCGGCCGCCGGCTTTCAGCGCTTCAGCAGAAGCGGTGCGTGTGGCGCGCAGGGCGGGAGCGAGTCCGAAGAGGAAGCAGGTCAAGATGGCGAGACCCAACGTGAAGCCGAGCACTCGCCAATCGGGCGCGAGATCAACGAACGCCCGATTCCGCTCGGTGCTGATCAATGAAACCAGAAACTTGCCGAGCGAGTGCGAAAGCAAGAGGCCGAGACCCGCTCCGGCTGCCGCTAGGAGAAAGCTTTCGGCCATCAGTTGCCGGATGAGACGTCCGCGCGACGCTCCCAGCGCCAGCCGAATGGCGATTTCGCGTTCGCGAGAACTGGCTCGCGCCAGCATCAGGCTGGCGAGGTTGGTGCAGGCGATCAACAACACAAATCCGGCGATGGCCAGCAGCAAATCCAGTGGCGTCTCGTAGTCTTTGCGCATGATGGAGACGCCGGTGCCTGCCGGAAGTGCTCCAAGATGATAGGTGAGATAGTGCTTCTCCGCCTCCGCGCCAAATTTCGTGATGACGGTTGCTGCGAATATTTGCGGAGATACCGCGGCCAGCTGAGCCGAAGCCCGCTCGACGGACCAGCCCGGCTTGAGGCGGCCCATGACGGACAGAAACCACTCATGAGGCACATCCAGGCGCGCGTACTCGCCCCGGATCAGCGGGTCCGCGCAAAGCGGAACCGCAATGTCAAACTGCTTGCCGACTTCCAGGCCGTAAAAGCTGGCGGGTGTGACACCGATGATCTCAAACGGATGATGCTCGATAGTTATGGCGCGTCCGATGACCGAGGCATCCCCGCCGTATTCCCGCTGCCAGAACGCATTGTTGATGACAACGCCGGGCGAACCACACCCGCGCCGATCGTCTTCCGTGGTGAGCAGTCGCCCCAATACCGGCTGCACGCCGAGCACGCGGAAGAAATCTCCGCTCACATAAAGACCGTCGATATTATGCGTCTCGCCACCTGGCGCGATGTTGAAACGATCCTGATTCCAGGCAAACATGCCCGAAAAGCCCTTCTGCTGGGCGCGAATCTGCTCCCACTGTGGGTTAGTCAGGTCAGAGTGCGCCGCTGTAAAATTGCCGGTGCGGCCATGCTCGATGATGCGCAACTCGGCCAGTTGGTCCGGATTCTTGATCGGAAGCGTGGTCAGGCGGATGGAATCGAGCAACTGGAAGATGGCTGTGTTGGCGCCGATGCCGAGCGCCAGCGTGAGCACCGCGACAGCCGCGAAAACCGGGTTATTGCGCACCGTGCGCAAGGCGTAACGGAAATCGCGAAACAGGTCGGTCATAACGTCTTCCAATGGATCTAAATCCAGCCCCAGAAACCTTTGTCAAATTGGCCTACCAAAAAGAGAATGCAATTCTCACGCCTGAGCTGTGCAACTCGTAATCCGTTGAAAAGCGGGACGTAAGGCCTGATTAATACTCACAAAGAGGGCGCCTCGATGTTCGTTTCCGAACTCGGCTGTTCAGAAGCGAACAACCCTGGAGCCTAGTCAACGCTGTCCGCAGCGTCGAGTTCGAACTGCCGCAGATAGTCGCAAATAAAAAACCGGATGAGCATCGGCGGTTGTGCCGAATGCTTCATCCGGTGCTGGCCTACTGCCCGTTCCAAGTTCGTGCAGTGAACGATCAGGGTTTTCGTCGCGGGAATTACTTCCTGCCCGGCGCCTTCGCTGCCTGTCTCTGCTGCATCTGCTGCGTCTGCTGCTGGTGTTTTTGCTGCAATTGCTGCGTCTGTTGCTGGTGCTTTTGCTCCACTTGCTGCGTTCTTTCTGGAGGGGCTTTCTGCCGCGCCAGTTGCTGGTGTTCCTTCTCCTGCTGCTGCTGGAGCTTGTCGCGTTCCTGATTCTGCCTGGCTACCAGCTTGTCCTGCTCCCGCTGGTACTTCTGATCCGTTTTCGGATTGCCGGTATTCGGAGCGCTCGGCCGTTCCACCGGCGGGAGTTCGTGGGGATGAACGGCATTTCCGCCGCCCTTCGCCATACCTCCGCCGTGCGCGGGAGTGTAGGATCCTCCAGCTTCTCGCGCTGCGACCACGCCGCGCCCGCTGAATTCTCCGGCCCGCGCGGTGGCTGCGATCGCGGGCTTGCCCATGTTGGCCGACGCGCGCATCTGCGGATTGTTTCGCGCCGCCTGTATATGCTCAGTTTGCGCGGCTACCGGCCCGATATGGCGCTCGCGCCCCCACGCTTCTTCTTCCGAGGTCGGACGCGCATTGATTCCGCCGTTGCCGCCGTTGAAGGCGACATGGTTCTCGTTGCGATTGATTACGGTCGTGTTGTAGACGTTATGAATCTCGGTCACGTTGATATTCATGACCGCACGGTTGTAGAAGAAATGTCCGCCGTCCCAACGTCCCCCTTCGAAACCGGTACCGAAATAGCCAAATCCGTAGTTGATTCCGCCATAGAAACCAACGTGCGGTCCCCAATAGCCGTCCCACCACCGGAAGTGGCCACCTTCCCAGCCCCACCAACCCGGAGTCCAAAGGAAACCGACTTCCGGCGCCAAAATCCATGTCCCTGGAACCCAGTAATAGTCGTTGATGTCATAGTCGTAAGCCCAGTAGCCCGGCACCCAGAGGTAGCCGTCGCCCGGGCAAAGCGGTTGCTCATAGATAGGGATGGGAGGCGGGCCAATCGTAATAGCCACGCCAATCTGCGCCAACGACGCTGTCGACAACGACAGCACCACCAGCGCCAATAAGAGCGAGGGCAAGAAAGCGCACACTAACATACGCACAGAACGAATACGCATGGTGATTCCTCATGGCCGGTCATCCCTCGTTTTACCCGGTGCTGCTGCTAAAGCTGCGGGCTTCGTGGATTGCACGGCACGACTGCCTGAGTTTGAAACTGCCTTTAGTTTGAAATGGAGCGCATCAGAATTATCGCAGGTTTGGCCTACTGCAAGTCAACGGCCTGCGCCAGACGGAAGTTGAGATGGCGATCGACGCCGAATTCGACATCTCTATTTGGCCCGCTCTCCGCTCGACGGACCCCCGACGATGAGCCCGCAGCCGGTTTCCGTTCTTTGCGAAGAACGCCCTTGGCGAAGATGCTAGAGGTCTCAATCGCCACCGACCTGCCGCCGACCTCCAATCTCACCAGAACAATGCGCAGGTAGCCGGGTTCAGGCGAATCTTGCGTATTATCGGGCGAGTTCCCTCCAGATCTAGTGGAGGGTTTGGCCTCGAGCACACGCCCAGTCGCCGATGTGCCGCTGGCGACCACGGTCTGGCCGTCGATCACAATTGGCTCATCAACAATGGCGTGGAAGATATCTCCCGCGTGCGACGACGCGCTCGAGAGCGCGCTCTGCAACCGAATTGGGATGGGTGTCCCCTCCGGCAGTTTCGTGGCGGATGGAATCACCGACTGGCTCGGCGAAATGCCCGTCGCCCGCGGCTGGCGATCGAAGGGCAGCTTTTGCGAATCGCTGGAGTCTGAACTGTTTTCAGCCGGAGGCCGTCCACAAGCGCAAAAACTGAGCACCAGCAGAATCACGGCCACTCGATGGGCAAGAAACGGCATTTTTATCCCCCATCAGAATATCAATTAATTGTCACAAATTTGGTGTGATGGCCCGCACTTAGCGGCGGCAGAAATCCCTCTACACTTTCCCTAATCAGGCGGGTGCGGTTCATTTGCGGAAGATTGAACCTGCTTTTTCCCAGCTTGGAATCGGAGAAGGTCGTAAGATCTCGGCTCGGTTTTCCTGAGACCTGAGAGCTGACACGTGACACCTGAAGTTTCGAGGAGTAGCACTGGCATGAACGTCATCACTCAATTTCCGGCGGTGCACGATTTCACTCAAGCTTTGCGCTTCCAGGCGATGTTTGAAGGGGCGGCGATTGGTATCGGCATTTGCCGTTTGGATGGCCGACTTCTGGACGCCAATCCCGCGCTCGGCAGAATGCTCGGCTACAGCCTGCAAGAACTGACGGGTGGGCCCGCGAGCGGACTCCATCCGGGAATTGTCTCCCAACCTTATTCCGGCATTGGTTTGCCCGGCGATGCGTTGTCCGGCAATGGGTTGTCCTTGAGTGCTTTGGCCTGCAACGCCTTGCTCCACGAATGCCTGCCCGACCAACGCTTGCTGGGCGAACTCCTGCGGGGCGAGCGCGGCTGGTTCGAAATCGAAAAGCGCTACCGGCGCAAAGACGGTTCCGAACTCTGGGGGCATCTGACGGTTTCGCTGGGGCGCGATGAGCGGCGGCAGCCCGCGTTTCTGATCACCATGCTGGCGGACGCGACCGAGCGCAGACAAATGGAAGAACACCTGCGCGAGACGGAAAAGATGGAGGTCATCGGACGGCTCGCAGGAGGAATCGCCCACGACTTCAATAACCTGCTAACCGGCATTCTGCTGTATTGCGATCTCCTGAGCGCCGGATTGGAGAGGCGAGATTTCCAAAACTGCACTTGGGAAAACAGTGGCCTGCCTGACCTGGCATCGACAAACTCCGGAGCGACAAAGCTGGAATCGACCAACCCGGAACCTATGAACCTGGCCTCGGAAGTCCCGGCCTTGGAACGCCGCGCATTCGAGGAATATGAATTTCACCCAAGCAAATTGCGCCAACACGTGGAAGAGGTGCGCATGGCGGGCGAGCAAGGAGCGGCTTTGACCCAGCAACTGTTGGCGATCGCGCGCAAGCAGGCCGCGGAGCCACGCCCGATTTCGGTTAACCACATTGTGACTTCCACCGAGAATCTGTTGCGGCGGCTGATTGGCGAGCAGATTGAATTGGTGACCGCGCTCGACTCCACCGTCGGACTTGTCCTCGCCGATCCGGCGCAGTTGCGGCAGATCTTGTTAAACCTGGTGCTGAATGCGCGCGACGCCATGCCGCGGGGCGGCGGCGGTGGTGGAAAGATCAGGGTGATCACGCGCGCCGCGCAATTTCCCAGAGGATCTCTGGGAGACTTTGCCAGTAACTTTGCCATCGACTCCTGCCCCGGCAGCGCGCGCCACGCCGTTTCGTTGGCCGTGAAAGACAACGGCTGCGGCATGGATGTGGCAACGCGCGCCCGGCTGTTCGAGCCTTTTTTTACAACCAAAAAACCGGGCGACGGCACGGGTCTGGGCCTGGCGACAGTGCAGCGCATCGTCAGCGAAGCCGGCGGCATGATTGAGGTCGAGAGCGAAACGGGACGCGGCACAATGATTGAAGTGTTGCTGCCGGTCATTGACATTGACGCTGACTCTGCGCCACGCACGTCGTTATTCGAAGACGCACGCGAGGGATCAGCAAAGGAAGCTTCTTCGATCGCAGCCGCTTCGCCGAGGGCTAGCCCGCCGGCTCCCAGCCCCTGAGGATTTCCGTAGCGCCGGCGTCTCGCCGGCTGTAGCGGGGGCGTCTCGGCCGCGCAGCGTGTGAGACAGAGCAAGTCCCGCTTCGACATTCAATCATTAATATTTACTACGAGGGAGAGTCGCCATGGTCACCGCGTCATCCGCCGCCGTCCTAACTTACAGCCAGAGCCGTTCGCCACAGATCGAAGGAGCCAACTTCCTGAATCTTCTGATCGTGGACGATGACCGCAGCATTCGCGAGGTCTGCCGCGAGGCGGCGCAATCGCTCGGATTCAACGCGCAGGTGGCGGAGTCCGCCGAACAGGCATTGCGGCAACTCGACCACACTGACGCCGTGCTCCTCGACCTCCGGCCCGGCGCGGGCAGCCTGGAAGCGCTGCAGGCGATCAAAAAGCATCGTGCGGAAGCCCTTGTGATCGTGGTCACTGGCTACGCAACGGTGCAATCAGCAGTGCAGGCGATGAAAGCTGGTGCGTACGACTACGTCACCAAACCTTTCAGCATGGGAGAACTGCGTTTGCTCCTGGAACGGGTGGCGACTCATCTGCGCCTGAAGACGGAGAATCGCGTGCTGCGGGAGACGATCAAGTCGCGGCAGGGGTTTGGCAACATTGTCGGCCGCGCGCCGGAGATGGAGAAGCTCTACCGCATCATCGCCAAGGCGGGGCAAAGCACGCATCCCGTGCTGATTCTGGGGGAAAGCGGCACGGGCAAGGAGTTGGTTGCGAAGTCCATTCACTTTGCCGGATTGTTCCGTAACAAACCGTTCATTCCCGTCGACTGCGGGTCGCTCGTGCCGACCTTGATCGAAAGTGAACTGTTCGGTCACGTGCGCGGCGCCTTTACGGGCGCAACCAATCCCAAGGACGGGCTGCTGGCCATCGCCGAAGGCGGCACCGTGTTTCTCGACGAGATTGGCGAGTTGCCGACCGACTTGCAGGCGAAACTCCTGCGTGCGATTCAGGAGAAGGAGATTCGTCCGGTGGGCAGCGTGAAGCGGGTTCCGATCAACGTGCGGATCCTGGCTGCGACCAATCGCGATTTAGAACGTGCCGTAACCGAGGGCACATTTCGGCGCGATCTTTTCTTCCGGCTGAACGTGCTGACCCTCCGGATTCCCGTGTTACGCGACCGCCGGCAGGACATCCCTCTTCTGGTGGCGCACTTTCTGGAGCGCATCGGAAGCGACGCCGGCATGGAAAAAAGGATTTCCGACGAGGCGCTCAAGGCTCTGATGAAGTACGACTGGCCGGGTAACGTGCGCGAACTGGAAAACTCCCTCGAGCGGGCATGTGCGCTGAGCAGCGGAAACGAACTTCAGGTTCGCGATCTTCCCACCCAGGTTTACGGCGCCCCGGTCGAGCTGATGGCGATGAGCCAGCCCAACAATGGCATCGTGCCCATGGCGGAATTGGAGAAACAAAACATCCTGAACGCATTGACGCAGGTCAATGGAGACAAGATGCTGGCGGCGCGGCTGCTGGGCATTGGCAAAACCACGCTCTACCGCAAGCTGAAAGAGTACGAGCAAGTGAGTTTGTAATTTGTGATTGGAAATTGGTATTGAAAATCGAAAATCGCGAGGCCTTTGCTCCTAAATTACAACTTACAAATTACCAATTACAAATCGGACAGTTCCAAGACTGACCGGCTGGGCACAGCGCAGTCCCAGAACAGAACTCTGAAAGACGCTCCAGCTGCATAACCCGTTCATTTTCAGATAAAAAGAATTGGCCCGGAAGTTGCGAAGGATTCGTGATGATTCTTCTAGTGACGTCAACCGAGCGGGCCGGCGAGTGTGCCGAGGCGCTGCACAACGCCCTGAGTGAGGAGGTCGTGATCGCGGAAAGCCTGGCGAGGGCAACCGCGCTTTTGCGAGCGGAAGACTATCAGGCGGTCGTGTTCGATCAGTATCTCGTCGAAACCGAACCGGACGAATCCGGGACCACGCTCGAGCATTTGGGCACCGCCATTCCGGTGCAAGTCAACCTGGCCATCAGCGGCATGGAGCGTCTGGTGCGGGATGTCCGGGTGGCCGTACAGCGCCGCCAGCGTGAGGAAGTGGCGGCCCGGCGAGCGGCGCTCGGCACTCTTCAGAGCGAAGCGAACGGCACGGTCACGGCACTTCTCCTGTCGACTGAACTGGCCATGGATATTCCGGATCTGCCCCCGGCGGCCTTCGCGAAACTGCAAGCGATTCATGAACTGGTGAAGAAACTTAGCTGGCAGTTGGGGAGCGCAGAGAGAGCGGAAGCGTCGGCGCAGGCGGCGAACGGGTGAGTTGGGCAGCTAGTCTTACAAGCTGGCGTAGGGGCGGGCACCCTCACCTGCTCAGCCGAGCGCAGCTCGGCAACTTCCCGACGGCCAACCCCTGCACCGAAGTCTGAGTCCTTGCCACGCCCCGCCAGAGAATCCATCTTCCGATGGCGATCGACCTCAGCCACCGGCTTCGGTGCCGGGGAAATCGCGTTCAGCTTTCCGAACCTGAATTACTTTTCCTGATTTCTCCGGCACGCGTCGATCTTCTGAGCGGCGTACCTTCCGAGTTGATAGCATTTACCCTCGACGTAACGCATGATGATCGTACTAAATGATGATCGGACAAGAATGCAAATAGCTGGCTACAACCGCTTCCTCCTGTTGGTAGCGGGACTGGGCGGATTGCTGTACGGCGTTGACGTCGGCATCATTGGCGGAGCCTTGCCTTATCTCGAGGCCACCTCTGGCCTGAATGCCGGCCAGCTTTCGATCGTTGTCGCGGCCGTGCTGCTGGGCAGCGTGATCTCAACCTTGTTTGCGGGCGCGCTCGCCGACTGGATCGGGCGCAAGCCGCTGATGATCGTCAGCGGATTGCTGTTTGTCTGCAGCATTCCCACGATTGCGCTCTCCCACGGTTATGAGTCGCTGGTGCTGGGCCGCGTGTTGCAGGGTATCAGCGCCGGCCTGATCGGAGTTGTCGTCCCGCTCTATCTGGCGGAATGCCTGGCGGCAGCGCATCGCGGCCAGGGGACGGGCATCTTCCAATGGTTGCTGACACTCGGCCTGGTGACTGCGGCTATCGTGGGCATGTACTTCAGCTTTCGCGTGGAAGAGGTGGCGAAACTGGGCGATCCCGCGCGGCTCTTCGCCTTCAAAGATACGGCGTGGCGCGGCATCTTCTGGGTTTCCATGCCCCCCGGCATTTTATTCGTAATCGGCGGCCTGATCGTATCGGAGTCGCCGCGCTGGCTGTTCCGCCACGGGAAAGCGGACGCCGCCTATGCCGCGCTTCTCCGCTCCCGCACCGAGCAGCAAGCGAAAATCGAGTTGGCCGAGATGGAGGAAACGGCTGCCGCCGAGAAAACGAAAACCGCAACCGGAGCCAAGGTCGAAGAATCGCTTCTGCGCCGCAAATATGTAATTCCGTTTGTTCTCGCTTGCGTGATTCTCGCGTGCACCCAGGCCACCGGCGTCAATTCCATCATCGGATACAACACCAACATTCTTCTGCAAGCCGGTCTTTCCGATGTGCAGGCGCATTGGGGCTACGTTTTTTTCACCACCGTCAATTTCCTGATGACCGTCATCGGCGTACTGCTGGTGGATCGCAAGGGACGCAAATTCCTGCTGTCGGTCGGCAGCGCCGGAATCATCGTGGCGCTGCTTTGCACCAGCATGTTGTTTAAGCGAACCGAAAAGCTGCGCGTGGATGCACGATCGGCGGTTCAGGCCATGGCTGATGCCGGAGTCGATACCAGCCAGAAGGTCGTGCTGCAATATGACGAGAAGACCGCCGATGCGCTCCTCATGGCCAGCGGAGACGCGGGCCAGGCGATCGGCAACCGGCCTACCTCGCTGGTCGTCATCTATTCCTATGGAGACTTCCGCGCCGCGACCAAGGTGGCGCGTTCCAACGACAGGTCTGCCAAGCCGATTGAAATCACACGCGAAAGTTGTGTGCCCGCAAATAAAGTGGTCGCGTTTTTCTCGAATCCCTTTGCCAATCTCGAGGCGGCGCGCCAAGCTCCGCTAAAAATCGATGCCGCGCTAATCACTCCCGAGGCTACCATTCATAATGGTTGGCTGGTGGAGATCACGCTGCTTGTCTTCATCGCGTTTTTTGCGATCGGCCCCGGAGTTTGCGTTTGGCTGGCCCTTTCGGAATTGATGCCAACCCGCATTCGCTCCAACGGCATGAGTATCGCCTTATTGGTGAATCAGGCGGTTTCGACGACGCTTGCCGCCGTGTTTCTGCCGACTGTTGGCAAATATGGTTACGCAACCATGTTCTTTGGCTTTGCCGGCTGCACCGTAATCTACTTCATCACGGCCACGGTATTTCTGCCGGAAACGAAAGGGAAGACTCTGGAAGAAATCGAAGAGCATTTTGAAGCAGCAGGCGCCTGACGGCAGGAATAAACGGCGAACTTCGACCAAGCATTCCAAATCAACTGTCTCTCCGGGCGGAAATCACACTCCACTTCTTTGACTCTTTTCAATCCCAGCAAAACATTAGGATTACAACGAGGTGTGACGGGGATCACAGAAGCCCGACCCTCAAAAGCCTGAGTATTGCAAGTTGACACATCAACTGTTGTATTGTTCAACACTTCTGTTCAACACTAAAAACCGAATGGAGCTCGAAAATGAAGAGAATTGATATCCGATGTTTGGCCGTCGCAGCGGTTTTTGCCCTGGTGCTTACCCTTTCATTGTCGGCGCACGCACAAAGCGCCGCGGATCTCTACAAATCAAAATGTGCCATGTGCCACGGCGCTGATGGAAAGAAAGCGGCCGGCCACGATCTTTCGAGTGCCGACGTGCAAAGCAAATCGGATGTTGCTCTCACGGCGGTCATCACAGACGGCAAGGCGCCCAAGATGCCCAAGTACGGAGATAAGTTGAAGCCAGAGGAGATCAAGGGACTGGTGGCTTATATCCGCACGCTGAAGAAATAGTCCTGGCGGGGTTCCGTCTTCGAGATTAGTGACACTGACGAGCACGGCGAGTGATCGAACGCCGAAGAGTGGCGTGTGTCTACCGAGCGACATATGGAAGAAGGAGAGCAGCGCTTTCCAATGACTCTGCAAGAACGCATCCGAGAGTGGTTGCAGCCAATTTACTTTCTGGGACAGAATCCGATCACCCTTACGGGCGCCGTGCTCACGACGAGCACTGCGCTTACCACCATCGCTTTCTGGTTCTATGAAGTCTTCCTGCCGGGTCCCCCGCATCCTTATATTGGCCTTCTGATCTTTCTGATCCTGCCGGGCATTTTTGTACTCGGCTTGCTCCTGATCCCACTGGGTATCTGGCTCCGCCGGCGAAGTCTGACCGCGAGCGGCACGCTGCCGTCGGTTTTCCCCGCCATCGATCTCGGCCTGCCCTTGGTGCGCCGTACCTTAGAGTACGTGGCCGCCGCGACCGTGCTCAACCTGCTCATCTTTGGCACCGCGTCGTACCGCGGCGTGGAGTATATGGATTCGATGCAATTCTGCGGGCAGACGTGTCACACGGTGATGGATCCCGAGTTTACGGCCTATCAGAATTCTCCCCACTCGCGGGTGGAGTGTGTCGCGTGTCACATCGGGCCGGGCGCGGGGTGGTTTGTGCGATCGAAGCTTTCCGGGCTGCGGCAAGTCGTAGCGGTAACGTTTCACACCTATTCGCGGCCGATTCCTTCGCCGGTAAAGTACCTCCGCCCGGCGCGCGAAACCTGCGAGCAGTGTCACTGGCCGCAGCGTTTTACCGGCGACAAATTTTTGGTGAATACCAGCTACAAGGACGATGAGAAGAATACCCCCCAGAAGGATGTCTTGCTGGTGAAAGTAGGCGGACGCACGTGGCAGGGTTCGGTCGGCATCCACGGGCGCCACCTCGCCGACAACGCGCGCATCCAGTACATTTCCACCGACGCCGAGCGGCAGACCATCGCGGCCGTGTATTACACCGATGATCAGGGAAAAACCACGGAATTCATTTCGACGGATACGAAGCCCACCAAAGCACAATTGGACAAGGGCGAGCATCGCGTGATGGATTGCGTGGATTGCCACAACCGGCCCACGCACGCCTTCGATCTGCCCGAAAACGCGGTCGACAAGCAAATGTCGCTCGGGCGCATCAGCCCGGAGCTGCCTTACATCAAGAAAAAAGCGGTTGAGGTTCTCAAGGTGAATTACAGTGCCCGCGACGTGGCGCAGCAGCGCATCAAGGAAGAGCTCAACAATTTCTATCGCGCGAATTACCCGCAGATCTATCAAACGCGGCGCACATTGGTTGAGCAGGCGGGCCAGGAGGTAGCGAATATCTACCTGCGCAACGTTTTCCCCGACATGCGTCTGACCTGGGGCACGCACCCGAATAATCTGGGACACAACGATTCCCCCGGCTGCTTCCGTTGCCACGACGGCAGTCACACCAGCAAGGATGGCCAAACCATCACCAATGATTGTTCCGCGTGTCATGAGGTTCTAGCTTCGGGGGAGGAAAATCCCAAGATTTTGACCGACTTGGGGATTAAGTGAGGGGCACGAAGAGTTGGACATGACTGAGGCGAGAATTTTGCGAAGGAAGTGGCGGACCGGAGTGGGAGTTGTGGTGGTAACGCTCCTCGCCACGTTGCTCACCCTTCGTTTCTCCGAACGCCCAGTCCGCGCCGCTGATCAGCCTGGGGCCGAATGTCTCGCCTGTCACGGCGACAGGAGCACGACCACCACGCGAGGCGGCAAAACGGTTTCGCTTTACGTCGACCCAAAGAAATTTGCCACTTCCGTTCATGCCAGTTTCGGATGCACCGGCTGCCACGCCGACCTCGAAGGGAAGGATTTACCGCACGAAAAGCCTTTGCCCGTAAAGTGCGGCACCTGCCACTCCACCGAGCAGGATTTGTACAGCAAATCGCTCCACGGGAAGGCGATTGCGCGCGGCGATCCGCTCGCTCCCCACTGCGTGACCTGTCACGGGAACCACGACATCCTTCCCGTGAAAGATCCGCACTCGGCGGTAACGCCGCTGAAAATACCGTTCGTCTGCGGCCAGTGTCATCAGGAAGGAACGCCGGTTTCCCGCAATCGCCAGATTGCCCAGGACAATATCCTGGGAAACTACTCTGAGAGCATTCACGGAGAGGCGTTGCTGAAGAAGGGACTGGCCGTGGCTCCGACTTGCGCCACTTGCCACACTGCGCACTCGATACTGCCGCATACCGATCCCGCTTCGTCGATCAATCGTAAGAATATTGCCAATACCTGCACCAAGTGCCACACGCAAATCGAAACCGTGCACCGCAAGGTTATTCGTGGCGAGCTCTGGGAAAAACAGGCCAACGTGCTGCCCTCCTGTCCGGATTGCCATCAGCCGCACAAGATCAGGAACGTTTTCTATGAGCTGGGTATGGCCAATGCGGACTGCATGCGTTGCCACTCGGACGAGAAGTTGCGCCGCGTGCGCGACGGGCAATCCATGTATGTCAACGCGGACGAGGTAGCCCACTCCCGCCACAGCAAAATTGCCTGCAGCCAGTGCCATTCGGAGGTAAACGCCTCGCGCGTGCGAGCTTGCGAAACCATCACCCACAAAGTGGACTGCACCGCGTGCCACGATGAAATCGGCAAGCAGTATGTCACCAGCATCCACGGACAGCAGGTGGCCAAGAACGATCCGAATGCACCGATCTGCAAGGATTGCCACGGTACGCATGGAATCTTAGGCAAACAGGACCCGCAGTCGGCAACCTTTGCGGTCAATGTCCCAAACTTGTGCGCGCGCTGTCACCGTGAGGGCCAGAAGGCTGCCGTGCGCTATACCGGATTGCAGCACGAAATCATCGCCAACTACACCGAGAGCATTCACGGAACTCTGCTCAAGAACGGCCTGACGGTGACGGCGACCTGCACCAGTTGCCACACCGCTCACCACATTCTTCCCCGAAACGATCCGGCATCGAGCGTCAACGCCAACAACGTTCCCAACACCTGTGGGCAGTGTCACCACGGCATTGAGGAGCAGTTTGAGAACAGCATCCATTCCAAGCGCGTCAGCGGCTACAGCAAGCCACTTCCGGTTTGCAACGATTGCCACACCGCTCACTCCATTCACCGCACCGATGAGAGCAGTTTCAAGCTGAATGTGATGTCCACATGCGGACGCTGCCACGAGGAGATCGCTAAGACCTATTTTGATACCTATCACGGGAAGGTCTCGAAGCTTGGGTATACCAAAGCGGCCAAGTGTTATGACTGCCATGGATCCCATGACGTCCTCAAGGTAACGGATCCGCGCTCGCACCTCAGCCGGGCCAACGTGGCCGCTACCTGCGGTAAGTGCCACGAGGGTGCGACCCGGCGCTTCGCTGGCTACCTGACGCACGCCACCCACCACGACCCCAAAAAATATCCCTTCATCTTTTACACCTTCTGGGGAATGACCGGGTTGCTCCTGGGAACGTTCGTAGTCGGTGGCATTCATACGCTGCTCTGGCTGCCGCGAGCCTTCCAGATGCGCCGGGAATTACGCGCTGCCGAAGAGAAAGCCGCCACGACGCCCGAAGCTCCCGACAGCAAGGGAGGGACCGATGCCTGAGGGAGGGATTTTGGAAGATCCGTCAGTGACCAGCACACCGCGACCTAAGCCCGAAACCGAAGAGCGCCAGTTCGTCCGCTTCACCCGCCTGCAGCGGATCCTGCACATCTGCATGATCGTAAGCTTCCTGAGTCTCGCGACGACGGGCTTGACCCTGAAATTCTCGTACACCAGATGGGCCGCCATCGTTTCTCATCTACTCGGTGGATTCGAAAGCGCGGGCAACATTCACCGCAGCGCCGCGATTGTGATGTTCGGAGTTTTCATTACCCACCTGGTCGATTTGTACAAACTGAAGAGAAGAGAGCACAGCACGTGGCGCTCACTGGTGCTCGGACCGGGCAGCATGGTGCCCAACCGCCGCGACTTAAGGGAACTGATCGGCACCCTGAAGTGGTTTCTGGGCTTGGGCGAGCGCCCTGCTTATGGCCGCTGGACGTACTGGGAGAAGTTCGACTATTTTGCCGTGTTCTGGGGAATCGCAGTCATCGGATCCACGGGCCTCACGCTGTGGTTCCCGGTGTTCTTCACGCGCTTTCTCCCAGGGTCGTTCCTGAACGTCGCCACCATCGTTCACAGCGACGAGGCGTTGCTGGCCACGGGTTTCATCTTTACCGTGCATTTCTTCAATACCCACTTGCGCCCCGAAAAGTTTCCCATGGATATCACCGTCTTCACCGGACGGATGCCCCTCGAAGAATTGAAAAGGGATAAGCCCAGAGAGTACGAAGCGCTGGTTGCCGCCGGCAAGCTGGAAGAAAACATGGGCGAGCCTTATCAACCGATCGTGATCCGCACGATTCGAGCTTTCGCCTGGGCAGCGCTGGCGGTGGGTTTCAGCACTGTGCTGTGGATTATCTATGCGGTGTTGTTCGCCTATCGATAGAACTGGTTTGCGTTTGGTTGTTTGCGTTGAATTGACGAGAAGGGTGTAGGAATGCTCGCGACTCGAGTTGCGTTGGTTTGCCTGGTTTTGTCGTTCGGTTCGACGATGGCTGCGGCTAAGGCCGCTCCAGAGACAAGTAAAGACCAGGAGTGTCTGGCCTGCCACGGCGAGGCGGGAATGAAATCCGCTGCCGGCAAGAGCATCTCCATCAACCCGGCCAAGCACGCAGCCAGCGCGCACGCGCTTTTAAGCTGCAAAGATTGCCACACCGACATCAAAGAGTTCCCGCATCCCGCCAAAATTGTCAAAGTCAAATGCGCCACCTGCCATGCGGACGAAGCCAAGGCCTTTCCCGCCAGCGCCCATTCCGCGCTCGGCGAATCCGCTTGCGCCACCTGTCACGGCAGCGTGCACGAACTTACCACCGCCGAGACGCTGATGCCGGGAAAGTGCACCGAATGTCATGCGGAGGAAGTAACCGCTCTCGCATCCAGCATTCACGGCCAAGCCGCGAAACACAACGATCCCGACGCGCCCAAATGCGTCTCCTGCCACGGACCGATTCACGCCGTAAAGGCTTCGAGCGAAGCCGACTCGGCTATTGCACCCAAAAACATTCCCGACACTTGCGCCAAGTGTCATAGCGATGCGGGCTTCCTGTCGCGGCACAAAATTCCGGTGGCGCATCCTGTCGATTCCTACAAGTTAAGCGTGCATGCGCGCGCGGTTGCGCTCGGCAAGGATGCCGCAACCTGCTCCAGTTGCCATGGCAGTCATGACATTCTCCCCGCGACCGATGCGCGATCCAAAGTCAATCGCTGGAACGTGCCTCAGACCTGCGCGCAATGCCACAAAGAAATTGCCCGCGAGTTCAACGAGAGTGTCCACGGCGAAGCCGTCAAGAACGGAGTGCGCGACGCTCCCGTGTGCATCGATTGCCACGGCGAGCACCAGATCGTCGACCCGAAGAGCGCCGGCTCGCCTCTCAATGCGCAGAATGTTTCTGCGGAGACCTGCGGTCGCTGCCATGGCGATCCTCGTTTAGCCCTGCGCTATGATTTGCCCACCGATCGCCTGCCTTCCTACGCCGACAGCTATCACGGCCTGGCGCTGAAAGAAGGGAAAGTGACGGCGGCGAACTGTGCGTCGTGCCATGGCGTGCACTCCATTCTCCGTTCGAGCGATCCGCGTTCGACCGTCAATCCCGCCAACCTCGCCAAAACTTGCGGAGCCTGTCACAAAGGCGTGGTCGAATCGAAGTTCGCCATCGGACCGGTGCACGTGCAAACCTCGACCGGCGCCGCGCATCCCGTCGTCGAGTGGATCCGCTGGACGTACTGGGGTCTGATCCCAATGACCTTGGGATTCATGATCCTCCACAACCTGATCGACTTTCTGCGCAAGCTGATTCATCCGCAGTCGCACCACATCAGCGGAGCGAAAGTGACGCGCATGAATCGCAACTTCCGCATCGCTCACTGGGGAGTGATCTTCAGCTTCCCAACCTTGGTCGTGACCGGATTTGCCCTGAAGTATCCCGACGCATGGTTATCGCGTCCGCTGCTGTTCGGGGAAAACATTTACGGCATCCGCGGCGGAGTGCATCGCGCGGCGGCCGTGATCCTCGTGGCTTCCACGCTCTATCACATAATTCACCTCGCGCTGGTGAAGCGTGACCGCATGTTCCTGTGGGCGATGATTCCGCAAATTAAAGACGCGACTGATATCGTGCAAGTCTTCTCCTACAATCTTGGACTCACGAAAGAAGAACCGAAGTTCGGAAAATTCAACTACGCGGAGAAACTGGAATACCTGGCCTTCATGTGGGGGACGCTGGTGATGACCGTCTCCGGCCTGGCGTTGTGGTTTAACAATTTCATGCTGCGGCATTTCCCCAAGTGGATTACGGATGCGGCGACCGCAGTCCATTACTATGAAGCGGTGCTGGCAACCTTTGCCATTCTGATCTGGCACTCCTACATGGTGATCTTCGATCCGCTCGTCTATCCAATGGATACCGCTTTCATCGACGGCAAAGTTCCAGCCGATCATTACCGCCATGCGCGTCCGGAATATTATCGCGCTCTGCAACGTGCACACCTGATCGAAGAGCCGACGAATCCTGCCGATTACAAAGATGAGCAGGACGACGATAACGCCGGCGGAAAACCGCACGGGAAGGCATAGGGCAAGGGTGCAAGGGCGCCCCAGATGTCATCCATACCTGAATTGTCATCCTGAGCGGAGTAGCCGCTTCGCGAAGCGAAGCAGCTGCGCAGTCGAAGGACCCCTATACTTCCGATACTTCCAAAGAAGCGTCAGGGCATTCTCCGCGTGCCCCCTGTGGAGCGGACGGCGTCTTGGGGACGGGCACACCTCTGCCCTCTCACAGGTCGGGTTCCATTGTCGGCGATGAGCGGTTGCTTGTCTGTGATAGTGATCACTGGGCGTTTGTGATGAAAAGGGACAGACTCGGTCACCGTAGCATCCCGACCACAAATTTACCGGCCTCGTAGATGAAGCAGCCGAACAGCAACGCACGCAGAGCCACTTTTTCGCAAAACGAGCAGAACTCGTTGACTCTCTTTTCAAGGTGCGCGAATTTGCTCTTTGCCGCCAACAGCTCACCTACCCGATTCCCTCGGTCGCCACTCAGGCGCTCATTGCGACAGACACTGTGATTAGCTTGAAGGCGATCAGTTCGCGGAAGAGCTCACTGACTTTCGCATCGAGTCGATCCTTGTCGAATTCGATGTATCCGATGTCTCGGAAGTTCGTGGGAAAGGTGACGCCCGTCTCCTTAAAGATGACGACTCGCGAACCGTATAGCGCGCTCGCCGCCCCCAGCTCGAAGATCGCGTTCTCGCTGGGCCGGAAGATAATTTGTCCCTTTAGGTCCCTGAACTCCTCATCCGCCGTGAAGATGATGATTGCTGCACCGCACGCATTCATCGAATCCGCTACCTTTTGCGAGATCGGCCGTCCTTCGTTCGCTTCGTCTACCACTACCTTGTGAGGGATCTTGTATTCCGACAGGAATTTCTCGAGCTGTTGCAGCGGGACTCTGTTCTTCCCGTGGCCAAGGAATATCGCGTTCTTGGCGGGCGGCGCCGGCTGTGGCTTCACTTCCGTTCGTACCTGCGACGATGGTGATTCCTCCTTGGTCGGATCATGCTGCCCCTCTTCGCCCCCGCCTGCCTCCCTGGCTATCGCCAGCTCCTCCTGCGGGGCGACGCCAGTTGGTTCAGAGGCTAGCCACTTGCCCGACGTCGCTTGCCGGATAAGGCCCAGGTAGTCCGCGTTTTCGTAAAAGACCGTCGCGCATCGGGACGCTTGGTCCCTTGAGACCCCGAAGTCGCGTACCAGCGCGTTTTGAAAGAACTGCATGTCCGGTACTTTCTTCCCTTTGTAGGATCCGAAGATGCTCTTGAAAAGTGGTGGCATGAATGCTGACTGAAACAGCGCCGTCTTCTTGGCCTCATCGGAAGTTGGCGCGACTATATCCCTTGCGAGCCCGGTCAGCGCGATCTTCGACTGGTTATAGCTGCCGGTAGACAGGCCGTACTTGATCGACGATGACAGGAGCATTCTGAAGTCAGAGCTGCCGGGGCTCTTTTCAATTGCGATTGCGACATCAGTCGGCGGCATCGGATTGCCGCTGTTCTTTTCCTCCAATGCGAGTGGGACCCGGAGAGCCGTCTTTAGTGAGTGCTTCGGAAATTCGGCACCGCCGTTTGAAGACAGCTCCATTTCTGTATTCAGTCTCCTGTTAACCATTTGTACACCTCACAATCTATATCATAGAATTATAAACATAATGGCGTTATTTAGTCCATGCCATTATCCGTTCTCTGAATACTTGGAGCGTTCCCTGTTAAGTCGCGTTCCTTGATTGGCAACTACTCGGCGGGCCAGCATCATGCCGGAACCCGCTTCGCTACGGCTGGAGGCACGAGGAAGTTTGTTGTGACGGTCACTGGAATGGGGGGCGAGTGCGTAGAGTGCGGGAAATGCGCAAAAGCGGCGGTTTTTGGCGATCTTGGCCCATTTTGGTCGCCTGGCGCTGGTTGTCCGTTGGCATCAGCTCGCCATCGCAGTTGATCGTTCTCGGCAATGGTTGGCAGCTTTCGGCGGCTGCGAAATAGCGCACGCTCCGTCGTTTTTAGACCAAAGTGGTGTTATGGAAACGAATGCGATGCAAATACCAGCATGCTTACTGTGTTTATGAGCATATCGCCTCGAACTGTCCGAATCGACGTGGCTCAGAGTTGTCTCAGATTGGCAACTACTCGGCGGGCCAGCATCATGCCGGAACCCGCTTCGCTACGGCTGGAGGCACGAGGAAGTTTGTTGTGACGGTCACTGGAATGGGGGGCGAGTGCGTAGAGTGCGGGAAATGCGCAAAAGCGGCGGTTTTTGGCGATCTTGGCCCATTTTGGTCGCCTGGCGCTGGTTGTCCGTTGGCATCAGCTCGCCATCGCAGTTGATCGTTCTCGGCAATGGTTGGCAGCTTTCGGCGGCTGCGAAATAGCGCACGCTCCGTCGTTTTGAGACCAAAGTGGTGTTATGGAAACGAATGCGATGCAAATACCAGCATGATTACTGCGGTTTATGAGCATATCGCCTCGAACTGTCCGAATCGACGTGGCTCAGAGTTGTCTCAGATTGGCAACTACTCGGCGGGTCAGCGTCACGCCGGGACCCGCTTCCCTACGGCTGGAGGCGCGAGGAAGTTTGTTGTGACGGTCGTTGGAGTGGGGGTGGGTGCCTCCCTTCGCTTCGCCACCAGCGGACGGGCGCGGGTTTTGAGGGGCGCTTGGCGTAGAGGAAGCAAATCAAGGGCAGCAGACAGGAGTGACCGCTCCACACGGGGCACGGGTAGAACGCCTTGACGCTTCACTGGAATTATCGGAACTGTAGGGGTCCTTCGACTGCGCAGCTGCTTCGCTTCGCGAAGCGGCTACTCCGCTCAGGATGACAAGTTGTTTGCGCCGCGGGTCGGTCACCGCTAAGACAAATGCGCGTTGCACTTCGCCGTTAAGATGGTCGGCCCGACCGGAGAAAATCCCAAGGGACGAGCGGCGGTGGAATCCCACCCTTGCGCACAGAACGCGCAAGGATGGGGCACCCCCTGTAGTGGAGCTGGCCGCTGCGGTCCGCTTCAGCCGGCAAAAGATTTTTTCAGCAGCCTGTTAGGCAGCGCGATCGCGGACGGCCTCTTCTGCGGAGTGCGCTGCGCCCAGCGCAGGAGGGGCTTCCTTAAGCGCATGCTGATATCGCGTCCAAAGATATCCATAGAGCAGGCCGCTGGCCGAGAAAAAACTCATGATGGCCAGCGCGATGGCGGGGCTGCCCGGGTCCTCGACTTCTTCGCCGTTTAAGAAAAACGGAGGATTGACTCCGGTCGCCATGAAAACGGCGAACGCGTAAATCGGAGCGCGCAGGTGAGTTAGCTCGACCAGTCCGGCGCCAAGAATCAGCTTGGTCAGCCAGTCGGCAATCTCTTCGAGATTGGTACGCGGCGGCGCGGGCGGACCCGAGGAATTTCCCTGCGAACTGCCGGCTGGACGCAGTCCGAACAGATAACCCAACAGCACTCCTGCGATGAAGAACGCGCCAGCGACCAGCGCGCCGTAACCAATCGACCGGGCAACGACTCTATATTTCCAGCGGTCCCAGCGGCTGGCGTTGAGGATGACGGCGGCGAATCCGATGGCAACGCATGCTAACACTCGGTTGGCGGCTCGATAATAAACATACGCATTGGGCGACGACGGAGTAGTTTCGCCATTCTCCCTCCACCAACTCCAAGCCATCAGCGCCAAGAGCAGCAGAATGGTCACCAGGCTGGCTTGCGCGGTTGCATAGTAGTATCTTTCCTCCGCGCGGACGAGCACAACCGCAGCCAGCGCGGCCAGCAACAGGCCGAGATAATACTTGCCTTTGAGCAGAATGCTCATCGCTAGTTACCTCCTCGCCAGTTCGCTGCCAATGCGGAGGAAACTCAGGGAACGCTGGCTAGATAATAGTGAACGGCGGCGACGAAACGTTTCAACCGGCCGGAGTTTGAGCTTGGAGTGTTCTCGAAACAGAATCCGAGGATCAGAATCAAAGGCAAAGTCAAAGGCAGCGGACAGGAATATCCGCTCCACACGGGGCATGGGGAGAACGCCTTGACGCTTCACCCGAGGTATCGGATGTGTAGGGGTCCTTCGACTCCGCAGCTGCTTCGCTTCGCGAAGCGGCTACTCCGCTCAGGATGATAACTTTTTGAATTACAAATTTTCTGGATCGCAAAAAGAAACGGGGCCGGAGGAGGATGCCCGGCCCCGACTAGCGGTAGTGCTTCTCGTTGAAGTTTAGGCGGTGATCAGCGATTCCAGGGCTACGCGGTCCGGGATCACCAGCGTCGAGCCGGTTTGCTGGATGATGCGCTGCTTTTTGAATCCGGCGAAAAGACGGCTTACGGTCTCGCGCGAGGAGCCGATCATCTGTCCGATTTCTTCGTGCGTCAATGCCAGTTTCATCTGGCTGGGGTTCTTCGATTTGGTGTTCTGGTCTAACCATGCCATCAGCAGGCGGGCTAGCTTTTCGCTGGCGGAGTCGGAAAGGATGAGGTCACGGATTTCACGGCAAGTGGCCGCGTAATCGGCGCTGATGTGCTGCGTTATCCACAGGGCAAGGTCACCGTGCTGGCGCATGAGGCGGAGCAGATCGGTCTGGCGCACGAAGCTGATCTCGGAGGGTTCCTGGGTCTCGGCCGTTGCTTCATACTGGCGTCCGGAAACTACCGCAGCCACGCCCAACGGGCAGCTGGGTTCGACGATGCGCAGAATGAGTGTGCGGCCGTCACTGCCGCAAACGGAGAGCTTCACGCGGCCGCGACGCACAATGAACACGCCGCGCGGAGCCTGTCCCTCGGCAAATAAAACCGCTCCCGTGGGATAGCTGGTAGTGAGGGAGTCTTGCTCTAGAGCATTGGCTACGGCTGGGGGAAGATCGCAAAACGTCTTGTCGGTTGTTGCAAATCTCCCAGCGTGGTTGACCGTTTGTGTGGCCATGAGTGTTGCCTCCGTTACATACGTGCTTTGGCAACTGCCTCGCCATTCTTACTGCAGGGCCCAATTTTGGAGAGGTTTTGTAAGTGGAAGAAAATACTAGCACTTCTTTTGTACGTTAGCGAACATTATTTTGGGGGCGGGAGTGGGCGCTGGCCGCGGGTGCGTACTTTCCCACAGCGATGTGTGATCCCCATCACCGTCTCCTTGGTTATGTGACCACGGTCATTGTGGATTGGGGCTGGCGTGGGTAGGGAAGAGGCCGGTTTTCAGCCCAGGGTGCTGTGGATGGTGTTAAGCAGGGCGGTTCGGCTAAAGGGCTTTTCCAGGAGCGTGATGCCACGGTTCAAGACTTCGCGCTCGGCGATCAGCTCGCCGGTGTAGCCGGACATGTAGATGACTTTCAGGTTGGGGCGCAGAGGTTTCAGGCGGTTGACTAGTTCCGGACCGCTGATGCGGCGCATGACTACATCGGTCAGCAATAGATCGACGGGATCGGCGTGCGACTCGGCCCATTCGATGGCGGACTTGCCGTCGTCGGCCTCGACGACGGTATAGCCGTGTTCTTCGAGGACCTTTTTGGTCAGGCTGCGCATGATCTCGTCGTCTTCGACGAGCAGGATGGTCGTCCCCTGGCGTTTGGGAGCAACGGTCTCGACCTCAGTTTTCGATGCGAGGCCGATCTTGTGATCGGCGCTGGGGAGATAGATCTTAAACGTTGTGCCGTGACCCGGCTCACTATAGACGAGGATGTGTCCGGCGCTCTGCTTGACGATGCCATAGACGGTAGAGAGGCCGAGACCGGTTCCTTTGCCTTGCTCTTTGGTGGTGAAGAAGGGCTCGAAAATGCGGTTGACGGTGGCCGAGTCCATGCCGCTGCCGGTGTCGCTGACGGCGAGCAGAACGTATTTTCCCGGGGCCATGTTTTGATGCTGTTCGGCAAAGGCCTCGTCAAAGTGTTCGGAACGAGTTTCGAGAATGAACTTGCCGCCGCGCGGCATGGCATCGCGCGCGTTGACCGCCAGATTGACCACGATCTGGTCGAGTTGGCCGGGATCGGCTTCGACCACTGCGGCCGGAGATTTGGAGACAATGAGAATTTCGACGTCGTCTCCCATCAGTGGACGCAGGAGCTTGCTTACATCCTTCAAGCGCTCGTTCATGTCGAGCACGCGAGGTTGGACGGCAGAGGAGCGGCTGAAAGTCAGGAGCTGGCGCGTCAAAGAGGAGCCGCGCTCGGTTGCCTTCTTGATGTTCTCGATGTACTGCGACGGTTCGGCGGCGGGATCAATGCGGTCGCGAAGAAATTCGGCGCAGGCATTGATGATTCCCAAAATATTGTTGAAGTCGTGTGCTACGCCACCGGCGAGGCGGCCGATGGCCTCCATCTTTTGCGATTGATGAAGCTGACCTTCGACGCGCTTTTGCTCCGTGATGTCGCGGGCAATGGCGGAGGCTCCCACGACGTCGCCTTTGGCATCGCGCAGGGGAGACACGGAAATGGAAACGTCGAGCTGGCGTCCGTCTTTGGTTACGCGCGTCGACTCGTAATGCTCGATGCTTTCACCGCGCGCGATCTTGCTCAGAATCTCCGGAATTTCGTCGGGGCGATCGCTCGTTGCCAGCAGCGATATGTGCTTGCCGATGATCTCTTCCGGCGTGTAGCCATAAATGCGCTCGGCTCCTTTGTTCCAGCTGGTAATGATGCCGTCGAGGTCTTTGCCGATGATCGCGTCCTGGGAGGAATCGACAATCGAGGCGAGCCGGGTGCGGTATTCTCCCAGTTGCTCGGACGTTCGGCGATGCAGTTCTTCGTTGGCGCGGCGCAGTTCTTCGGCGATGCGCTTGCGATCGCTGATGTCGCGGATCGCACTTAAGACGACCATCCCGTCAGCCGTGGAGACGGGACTGAGGCTGATTTCGACCGGGAATTGCGAACCATTGCGGCGTCTGCCGTAGAGATCCAATTCTGCGCCCATGCGCCGCGTTTTGGGCGCGGCGGCGAAGTCCTCGCGATGGTGATGATGTTGGGCGCGATAGCTCTCCGGGACGAGCAGTTCGACCTTCTGACCAACCAGTTCATCGCGGAGATAGCCAAAGAGTTCTTGAGTTTGGGTATTGACCTGAATGATGGTTCCGTCGTGATCGACGGCGATGATGGCGTCGGGAAGTGTCTCCAGGAGTTCGCTCGAAAGCAGGAATTCGACCATGGTTTTCGTCGGAAGCGAATCCGAGCGCTCTTCAGGATGGGATGACGGGCGCAAGATAAAAGTCCGCGGTTGCCATATAAATCTAAGCCGAATCAGGAGCGCCTGTAAAGCGGTGGCATGCAAGTGATTGAGCTGACACGATATATTCGTTCGCACAAGTCGGTTGTGACTACAATCACACGGGAAAGTGCAAGATCACAATGCCGTAAAGTGTCTCCGCTAGACCTAGAACCGGACCTAAGAACCTCGCCGTCAATTACACTCAGCAGGGCGAGGCGGGCATTGCGCCGCGCCACGGAAGCCATGGAACATTCACGTTCGGTACTCGCCCCGGTGCGCGCCATATTTCGCGCCATCGTCACGACGGTTGTGCCCGAGGCAAAACAATTAGATGACTCCGGATGGCTGGCGTTGGAAACGCTGGCGGAAGATGCACTTGAGATTCGCCCGCCCGCCTTGCGACGGCAGTTGCGATTATTTCTGCGCGCGATCGAGTGGCTGCCGATGGTGCGCTATGGTCACGCTTTTTCTGCGTTGGGGGATGAGCAGCGCGAGCGCATCCTTCGTCATTTGCAGGATCATCCGGTGGAACGTATTCGCTGCGGATTCTGGGGCCTGCGCACTCTTGCACTGCTCGGCTATTACGGGCGGCCCGAAGCCGCGCACGCGATCGGCTATCGTCCCGATGCGCGCGGTTGGGAGGCGGTGCAGCGATGAAGATGAAGCGGTGTAGTTATGACATCGTGATTATCGGCTCGGGCGCAGGCGGAGGGACGGTGGCGCAGGAGTTGTCGTCGCTCTGTCGCGACGGCGTGCGCATCGCAGTTCTCGAGAAGGGACCGAAACTTCGCGACGAGGAATTTACCGCGCGTGAAGTGGAGATGGCGACAGCGCTCTATGAAGATGGCGGAGGCTTCCTGACCGCCGAGCAAACCCTGACGCTGGCTTTCGGAAGCGCGTATGGCGGGTCGACGGTGGTGTATACGGGAACATCCATGCTCCCGCCACAACGGGTGCTCGAGCGCTGGAACGTGCCGGGGCTCAGTTTTGAGGATGTGGAACAACGCGCGCGAAAGTATGTGGCGGAAAATAATGTCCATCTGCTGGAGGAATCGCTGCTCAACGAAAACAACCGGCTGTTTGTTTCGGGTTGCCGGCAGTTGGGATATCGCGTGCAGCAGTTTCCCGTGAACCTGAAAGGATGCCGCGGATCGAGCCTGTGTAATCTGGGCTGTCCGAACCAGGCGAAACAGGGGACGAATCGAGTGCAGTTGCCGCGCGCGGAACGCAACGGAGTGGAGGTGGTGACGCGCTGCGAGGTGCAACGGATTGACGTCCGGCGGATCGAAGACAAGAAGGTATTTGCACGGGTGAGCGAAAAGGCAGAGGGCTCTAAGGGCGAGCCCTCAAGCTGGGAAGCGGGCGACTACGAAATCGACGCCAAAGTAGTGGTGGTGTGCGCGGGCGCAGTGAATTCTTCGGCGCTGCTGCTGCGTTCTGGATTCGGCCGCGGGCTGCCGCGATTGGGACGCGGGTTCACGTGCCATCCTGCATTCATCATGGTCGCTGAACATGACCGGCCGATCACGAACGCCGTCGGTCATCCCAAGAGTTTTTACCTCGACCAGTTCGCCGAGAGCGATCACTTCCTGCTTGAGACTTGTATGTACTTTCCGTTCACCACGGCCAAGGCGATGGTTGGATTCGGCGAAGAACACAGCCGTTTCATGCGCGCCTTTCCGAGGCTGCAGATGATTCTGGTGCTGGCGTGCGATGAAGTGAATGACCACAATCGCGTGACGATAGATGGCGATGGGCGCGCGGTGGTTCATTACCATTTCACGCCGGAGGTAATTCACGGGTTGGTGCAGGGCGCGATTACTTCGGCGAAGATTTCTTTTGCGGCCGGTGCGGTGCGCGCGCATGTGCCGGTTTCGCAATTTCCGACTGTCGAACGCGCGGATGCGGGACGTCTTGATCACGTCGCGCAGAATCCGGATTTCAAGCCTGGGAAACTTCCCATCTCGTCTGCGCACTTACAGGGAGGTTGCGCCATGGGCAGCGATCGCACGGATTCGGTGACCGATTCTTATGGCCGGGTGCATGGAGTTCCGTGGCTGTATGTGGCCGATTCGAGCCTGTTTCCCAATTCGTTGGAAATCAATCCGTACCTGACCATCATGGCGCTGGCGGATCGCGTGGCGGAGACCGTGCGCAAGGATGTGAACGCGCAGTTATAGCAGACGTTATAAGCAGGGCTTGTGAGCGGATCTTATGAGCAGATTTTATGAGTAAGATGACGGGCGGCGACATCGTCGTGCGCGCGCTGGAAGATGAAGGCGTACGCTTCACTTTCGGCATTCCCGGCACGCACAACATCGAGCTCTACGATTCACTCGCGCGTTCGAAGAGCGTGCGACCCGTCCTTGTCACCGATGAACAGAGCGCTTCGTTCATGGCCGATGGAGTGGCGCGCGCATCCGGACAACTTGCTGCGGTGAACGTCGTTCCCGGAGCCGGACTGACGCATGCGCTCTCGGGGATTGCCGAAGCTTATCTCGATGGAATCCCCATGCTCGTGCTGGCTTGTGGGATTCGGCGCGATACGGGGAAAGCGTTTCAACTCCACGATGTGGATCAACTCGCCATCGCGCGGCCTGTGACCAAAGCTCAGTTACGCGCAGAGCAAGGATCGGAAATCTACGCGACCATTCGCCGCGCATGCCAAATCGCACGCTGCGCGCCGGCCGGGCCGGCGCTGGTCGAGATTCCTGCGGAGCACTATATTTTTCGTCACGATGTTGATCTGGAGTTACGCGATCCGGCGCCCACGCCACTAACTCGAGCGCCGCAACCAGAGCAAGTTGAGCAAGCGCGCCAGTGGATCGAAGCCAGCCGCCAGCCACTTATTTATGTCGGCCTCGGAGCCATCGAAGCCAGCGCCGACCTTGTCGCTTTGGCCGAGCGATTGAATGCTCCGGTTGCTACTACCATTTCGGGCAAAGGAGTTTTCAACGAAACTCATCCCTTGTGGTTGTGGTGTGGCTTCGGCGCCGCCACCCCTTCATTCGTGCGCAAGGTGGCGGGGTCGTGCGATCTCACTTTGGCCATCGGTTGCCGGTTCTCCGAGGTGGGCACGGGAAGTTATGGCATGACTCCGCCGGGCAAACTGATTCACGTAGATATCGATCCAGCCGTGATGGGAAAGAACTGCGCCGTGGATTTGCCTGTAGTTTCAGATGCTGCCAGCTTTGTCGACGCTCTACTTCCTCAGCTCAAGACGCGGCCAGTGGATGAAACCTTGCGACACGACATCCGTTCCGGGCACGAAGAAGTCAGGCAAAATTGGAAAACGCCTAATAATTCCGAAGGAGTATACCCGCCTCATCTTTTAGACACCCTGCAAAAGTTGGTCGGCGACGGAGCGATCTACACGACCGATAGCGGCAACGGTACTTTTTTGGCTATGGAGTGTCTACGGCTGCGGCATCCGCGATCGTTTCTCGCGCCCGTCGATTATTCGTGCATGGGCTACGCCGTGCCCGCCGCGCTGGGAGCGGCGCTAGCCTGTCCTGATCGGCAAGTGATTTCTCTGGCGGGCGATGGCGCATTCTTGATGACCGGATTGGAACTCCTCACGGCGCGGCAGCTCAATCTTCCGGTGATGGTGCTGGTTTTGCGCGACCGCGAGTTGGCGCAGATTGCGCAATTTCAGCAAGTCGCGCTAGGACGGAAGACTTGCACGGAGCTTCCCGACTACGATCTGGCCGCCATTTGCCGCGGAGTTGGCGTCGAGTACCTGGCGTTGCGCAATAATAATGACGCCGAGGCGATTCTTAAACAGGCGCTCACAGTTACCGGATCCGGGCGTCCGGTTGTGGTCGAGGTCGCCATCGACTATTCGGAGAAGACTTACTTCACTCGCGGCGTGGTGCGCACTAATTTCGGGCGGTTGCCTTGGTCGGATCGAATACGCTTCGTGTTGCGCGCTTTGGGACGAAAGCTAGGGTAAGACGGTTCATCAGAATCACTATATCAGTAGATCGCACGGTCGGCCTGCGTACTCTCGATCTTTCCTTTCTCAACCGAGAGAGAATAGGATGTTCCTCCGTTGCCCGCCCACGAGGTGAGATCGAAGCGCCCGCCCGCCGGAATCTGATAGACGTTGATATTACGGAAGGTGAGAGGCTGCCCGGACTTACAAACATCAGGGCGCTGCGTAGGGCGAAGGAAGTACGCGCCTTTGCCGCTGCCTACTACTGTCGCTTTGCCATCCGCTTCGACCAGCACGGCCGATTTTTCGTCAATCGCAATTTCGCGCGGAGCACTCGACCATCCATCCTGCACGATGCGAGCGAGAAAGCCGAGACTGCGGCCCATGCGGTCGCGCTTCGCGAAATGCGAATCGGTCAGCAGGTTCTCCAGATGCGGGATCCCAAGAAAGCCTCGAATTAGTGTTACGCGGTCGAGGTACGGATTGGGCAAAACATCGGTCGAAGCCAAGTCGTTGTCGTCGGGCTTGTCTCCGAGCGCGCCGTAGACAAATTCGCCGAGCACCGCGAGACCAGCGCTGGTGCCGCCGATAGGTTTGCCTGCTCCTACATTCGCATTGATTGCGTCTTCGACCGGAGTATCTTTCCAGCCGCGGATGTAATTGGCCTGATCGCCACCAGCGATAAAGACGACCGCCGCGTGGCGAATAATCTCCGCTACTGCGGGATCTTGCGCGGCCTGCCGATCGGGAATAATGAGCGTGGCGACCGAGTTCATGTGGCACAGTTTCTGGATGTAGGAGTTGTAGCCGTCGTCCCCAGTCGCACGCAGAATCAGAAAGTCACCACCAATGCCTTTCTCACATAGCCAGCGAAAGGCTTCGTCCAGATCGCTGCCGCCTCCCATCATGGCAATGCCTGCAGCGGGTTTGCTTGGGAGGTCGTTTTTGTTTCCGAGGCGAAAGTATTGGTAAGCAGCGGCGTGCGCGAGATTTGCGGCCAACAATAAAATCAGCAGAGAAAGCGATTGTCGAAATGCGCTCATAAAGTTGCGGTGACGCTAGGTCGCGAGCCGCGGCCCAGGGGTTATGAGAACACAAGAAGGGGCCGCACTGTTCGGGAAGTTTTCATACTGTTCGATTCTTGCGCGCCTCGCCGCCAGTCATCGTTCTCCTGCTATCCTTGGGCATGAGAAAAACAGCAAATAGGCTAGTCCGGTGGAGTTGTGTGCTCGCGATTGCGCTCTCGACAATCGTTTTAGCAACGCAACTTTCCGCCCAAGATCAGAACCAAGATGACCCTCCCGGACGCGTCGCTCGCCTCGGTTACCTGCAGGGCTCCGTTTCATTTCAGCCCGCCGGTGAAACGGATTGGGTGCAGGCCGTTACCAATCGTCCCATGACTACTGGCGACCAACTTTGGACGGATCGGGATTCGCGCGCCGAAGTACAATTGGGATCAGCGGTGATTCGTTTGGCAGCCAACACCGGCTTCTCTTTCCTGAACCTGGATGACTACACAACTCAGATTCAACTTACGTCGGGCGCGATCAGCATTAACGTGCGCAGGCTGGCTGATAACGAGGCCTTCGAGGTGGACACACCCAATCAGGCGTTCACGGTTCTCCGTCCCGGACACTATCGCGTCGAGGCGAGCGCGGACGGAAACTCCACGGTCGTAAGCGTCAGGCTAGGCGAAGGCGAGGCCACCGGCAACGGCGAGACGTTTCCTCTGGACGAGGGGCAGAGAGGAACTTTCACCGGGACCGACTCGCTCCACGCCGAGGTGGTTGATATTGGCGACCCGGACGATTTCGACCAGTGGAACTATGACCGCGATCGCCGCTACGACTTCTCACCGTCGACGCAGTATCTGTCGCGCGACGTGGTCGGCTACGAGGATCTGCACAGCTACGGCGAGTGGCGCAATGATTTTAACTACGGACACGTCTGGTACCCGACTCAGGTCGGCTTCGGTTGGGCGCCCTACCATGACGGCCACTGGGCCTGGATCGCTCCGTGGGGTTGGACGTGGGTCGACGACTCTCCGTGGGGCTACGCGCCTTTTCACTACGGACGTTGGGCGTTTGTTGAGGGACGCTGGGGCTGGGTGCCGGGGCCGGTGGCAGTGCAAGCAGTGTATGCTCCCGCACTCGTTGTTTTTGTCGGCGGTGGCATGGGCGTCGGCGGCAATGTGGGATGGTTCCCGCTGGGTCCGCGGGAAGTTTATGTACCGTCGTATCAGGTCAGTGCGGCATATATGAATCGGGTCAACATCAGTAATACGACGGTGAATGTCACGACCGTTACTAATGTCTACAACACGACCATCATCAACCGGACCACCAATATCACAAATGTTACGTATGTGAACCGCAATGTTGCGGGCGCGGTGACGGCGGTTCCGCAGCAGGCGTTCGTGAGCGCGCAGCCGGTGGCGAAAGCGGCGGTTACGATGAACGCACGCGACATCGCGGCTGCGCCGATGAGTGCGCGGGCTGCAGTGGTACCGACACGAGCAAGTGTGCTGGGCTCAAACGCTGGGACGGCGAATCATGTAGCTACGCCGCCCCCGGCCGTTGCGAACCGGCAGGTGGTGGCGAAGAAGTTGCCGCCTCCGCCGCCAGTGCCTTTTGCGAAACAGCAGCAGGCTTTGGCGGCGCATCCCGGACAACCGTTGGCCAGGAGCGAAGTGCAAAGCTTGCGTCCGGCCAATGCCGCAGCCACGCGGCCCATGGTGAGGCAAGCTCCTCCCGCGAAGTCGGCAGCGCCGAACGCGGGGCGCATGGGCAATCCGGCGACGCGAACGATGCCTCCACAACAGACTGGCCGGCCGGAAATGACCGCGCCCGAGAATCGGCCGGAAACAAACCGTCCTCCCACCACGTCGCCGGTACACTCTCAGCCGAACCAGCCTGAGACGAGTCGCCCTGCGCCACCGCCGCAACCGAACCGGAACGAACCCGCTGCGCGACCGCAGACTCCTCCCCCGAGCCAGCGTTCGGAGCAGCGTCCGGAGCAGCGCACTCCCCCTCCTGCGGCGACGAAGCCCGCGCCTCGACCGCCGCACGAGCAACAGAAGCCGCAAACGCCGGCACAGAAAAAACAGGAAGGGGAACAGCAGAAGAAGGAACAGCAAAAGCCTCCGGGAGAGTAGCGGCTCCGACGCAACGGGTAGACAGGTAATCGCTCTTGCACCTCGAGTTTACTCGGGGTGTTTTTACGCGGAGTGGAATGCGGCGCGCGTGGCACTCATCAAGACTTCCGCTCACGCGACGGTTCGCAAGCTGCGGCGCAATCGGAGCAACGCCGATCCGAGTCCTGCAATCGCGCCCAGCCAGATGACAAACGCTGAGGTCACCACGCAGCGCGGCGCCGCTCCGACGCGGCGCAGCAGAAACGGCAGAAAATTCCAGGTCGTGATGTGAACATAATCCCACGGGTCCCATCCCATGGCATCGGTGTTCAAGCCCCAGGTCTCCATTTTGCCGAGAGCGAACGCGACGATGTTTTTAAATCGCAGAGCGATCACGAATGTTGGATGCCCGAACGTTTCCATCTGATAAATTTCGAGTGGCAGCCAGAAGGCCAAGGATGCCAACTGAATCACCAGGCTGACCGCGATCAGCGCGCAACCCACGCGCCAGGCCGTTGTTCCTAAGGACTCTCGATAGCGCATGAGCAGCGGCACGGCAATCAGCGCCACCAGTTCCACGGTGGTCGAAACGTAGCGATCGCCCCAGGCGAAGTCGCCGGACCAGAAAGTGTATCTCGCATAAAAGCAGATATAGGCCAGCAGCAGAAGAAGGGAAGTCGCCCCATACGCGCGCACCTCCGGAGACAGCCGTTTCCACAGCCACGCTAACAGGACGATTGCCAGCAGGAGTAGAGGATCGAAAAGGAAAATAGATTTCTCCGGCTGAAAGAGCGGGCTGAGAAAGCCGACGTGAAAGGGCGTGCTCCAGGGAAAATTTGCGGGCAAGGTGGGGTCCTGCTGGCGAAATTCTCGGGCGAACACTGTTACATAGGTGTTGGTAAAAGATCCGTAACGGTAAAATTGGTAGACACGATCGGCCAGGAAAAAGAACAAGTAAACCGGCGCGGCGACTTTGCAGTAAGCGACGAGTCGCTGCCATAAACCGCGGCCGCGTAATCCTTCGAAGCAAAGCACGAGCAAGAGAAAAACCCCTGCCGCAATCAGATCCAAGCCCGTAGTGAGACGCGTGAGCAGGTTCAGGCCCAGCGCACACGAGCCGAGAAACAGCGCACGGCGGCTGTCGGTGCGCAGCCACTCGTACTGGAAAGATAATCCGGTCAGGGTCAGCAGCATGATGTAGTTGTTTTCCATCATGTTCTGCGTGTAATGCAGATGCGTGGTGCAGAACATCAACGCCAGCACGCCCACGACTGACTCTTTCATGCCAAAACGCAGCTGACGAAGTAGCCGGAA
Source organism: uncultured Acidobacteriaceae bacterium (assembly GCA_963785265.1). GTDB lineage: Bacteria > Acidobacteriota > Terriglobia > Terriglobales > Acidobacteriaceae > Acidiflorens. The sequence goes on from CAWAUN010000008.1 coordinate 668,611, forward strand.
GGCAATCAGCGCGGTAAGAACGTTGACCAAAATGTTGGTGCCGTAACTGACTACAATGCTGCGCACGGCAGGGTCTTCGCCGCCGTAGCTTGAAAAAACAGACCAGTGGGCAATCCACGTTCCCAGCAGATCGGCGGGCAGCATAAGCAGCGACTGGCCGATGCCATACCAGCTATAAAGTCGCCCACCACGGCCGTGCAGGCCAAATTCGGGATACTCATTGGGGAAAACTTGCGGCTCCGAAGTCCAGAGCCAATGCGTGGTTTGCAGCCGATGGGTCGTGTCGGAGGTTCCCAACTCGCCAGATTGCACCACGAAAGCAAGCAGACCCGCAGTCAGACACAAAAGAAACAACGGGTCGCCCAGCCAACGCCCGAAGCGCGAGGTCCCGAGGTGAGAAGCCATTGCCTGGATGGTAATTCGAAAGGTGCAATTTAAGAAGGTGACTTGAGCCAGGCTGCGCTCAAATGCCCAAACGTTGAGTTGAGAATTTCGAAACCTCCATCTCAGCCGTCTGCCCCATCATCATTTGCGCCACAAGCTTCGCAGTTACCGGCGCCAACAGGATGCCATCGCGAAAATGGCCAGTAGCCACAAAATAACCCGCCGTCGGCGTCGCGCCCAAAATCGGCAGCCCGTCCGGCGTTCCGGGACGCAAACCCGCCCACGCCTGTAGAAAGCGCGCTTCAACCAATTTCGGAACCACCTCAATCGCCGCCTGCCGCAGTTTCCGGATTGTTTCCGGCAAGGTCTGTTTGTCGAATCCCACTTCTTCGCTGGTTGCCCCTATCACCATGCGTCCGTCACTGCGCGGAATGAGATACACGTCGGGCGTGCGGATCACATGGCTGACCAGTTCCTTCCGCGGCATGATGACGCACAGCATCTGACCTTTTACGGGACGCGTTGGGAACCTGTGCGGCCCGATCTGCCCGGCCCAGGCGCCGGCGCAATTCACTACCATCCCGGCGTGAAACTGCGTTTTGTTGGTGCGGACTCCGCACGCTTTGCCCTCCGCCACTTCGACGGTTAAGACGTGGTTACCGGAGGAAAAATTGATGCTGCGATGTCGTCGCACGGTGGCGATGGCGGCTGCCGTTAAATCCCGAGGATCGACGCAGCGTTCCTTCAGATAAACTCCCGCAAGGTCCTTAGCCCTCAGGTTCGGCGCTTTCAATGCCGGTTCCAGTTCGTGCCAACGCGCGAGCCACCCGCGCTCAGCGAGTACATCCGACGCCGGGGGTTCGTGAAGAAAAAGGAGCGTTCCCACCGACCGCAAATCAATCTTCAACCCCGATTCATCCTCGAGCTCACGCACGAACTCGGGATACATCGCGGCGCTCGCACTCGCCAGTTCTCGCAGTGCGGGCGGTGTCTCCGCGGGGAAGTCGGCGAGCATGCCGCCCGCTGCCCACGAAGCCTCGCGTCCCGGTTCGCCTTTCTCGACCACCAGCACTTTCAGCCCTTGCTTGTTCAGTTCGATGGCCAGGGAAAGGCCGATGATGCCGGCGCCAACTACTATCGCGTCCCATGTCTTCACTTCTTTATTCTAGTTCGGGCCAAGGTTTCGTCGGGGTTCGATTGCAGATTGGGGAAGTCAACATCTCTACCACACGGAGCACGGCGGCACACAGAAGAAGGCATTCACCTCCACCCGAGAACCTGAAACGCAATTGACAGCAACCCGCATCTCACAAACAATAGGCTCTACAGTCCACTTAAACGGAGACCCACTTATGTCTGAAGGCGCGCAACCGGCCGTTTACAACCCTGAGTCGCAGAGCAGTATCGGAAAATGGGTTCTCATCTTGCTGGCCGTTGCCTTTGCCGGCGCGTCGTCGTATTTCATCTACGACCAGCATGGCAAGCTCGATAAGGTGACGCAAGATCAAGCCGCCAGCCAGAAGGAAATTGGCGATTTGACCAAGCGCATGCAGGCCGCCGAAGCCGATGCCGAAACGCTCGGCGAGAAAATCGGCATGACCAAGAAAGAACTGGCCGCACGGGCCGAGGAACTACAGCGCGGCCAGCAGGCCACAGCGGCGCGTATCGCGGCGCAAGCGGAACAGGAGAAGAAAGATGTGAGCGCCGTTTCCGGAGAAGTAGGGAATGTCAAGACCGATGTTGGCGGCGTCAAGTCTGACGTGGCCGCCACCAAGGCCTCGCTCGATGCCACCATTGCGAAACTGCAATCTACCATCGGCGATCTCGGGCAGCAGAGTGGACTGATCGCCAATACGCGTGCCGATCTCGAAGCCCTTAAGCACAAAGGCGATCGCCAATACTACGAGTTCACCTTGTTGAAGGGGGCCAAGCCGCAGGCGTTCTCGACCGTGGCCTTGCAGCTCAAGAAGACCGATCCCAAACGCGGCAAGTACACGCTCAACGTTAGCGCCGACGACAAAACCATCGAGAAGAAAGACAAGAACCAGAGTGAGCCAGTGCAGTTCTACACTGGACGCGATCATATGCTCTATGAACTCGTGGTCTGGACCGTGGACAAGAACAAGATCACCGGCTACCTGAGCACGCCGAAGAATGCGCCAGTGCCGATCACCGCAACGCCACAATAGCAGGGCAGCAGTTGTAATGAGCTTGTGGAGCGGCGGGCTTCCCCGGCCCGTCCACCCCAAGAGCAAGTGATCAGCCAGCCGCGGCCGCCGCGATTCCTCCCAGGGTGCGCACTTCGCAGATCAACTTATCTTCCAGCAGTTGCTCAACGGTGCAATACTTGTCCGGCTTGGTGAGGACGTTGCCGCCCGCAGCATTAGCGAATGCGGCGGTGACGGTGGAAATGGTGGTAGACGGAACCATGCCCACCGCCTGATTGCGCCCTTGTTGTTTTGCGATGTAGAGTCCGCGGTCGGCTAGGCGGAGCACTTCATCCACTGGCAAATCCGAGCAAACCGGCGGAAGCCACGGAAATGCGGCCCAGCCCACCGAGCACGAGCGCGCCAAACGGCGCTCGTTGCCTAAGTCAAATTCCATGCCATTGATAGCCTTCAGAATTCGGGATGCCAGCAGCGCCCCATCACTTCGTTCGGCAGCGCGAAATACTACCAGGAATTCCTCTCCGCCCCAGCGAATCAGAAAATCGGATTCGCGCACGAGGCGTGTGAGGCGCTGTGCAATCTGCACCAGCACCCGGTCTCCAGCATCGTGCCCATACTCGTCGTTGATTTCCTTGAAGCGATCGATATCGACCATAAAAAAAAGCAGGTCACGGTGATCGCGTCCATAGACTTCCGTTCCCCGATAGGCGCGCACCGCTTGGCTGGCATCGGCCGGAATCATGCTTTGGAAGAAACGGCGATTGCGGACGCCGGTCAGCGGATCGCAGAGCGATGCTTCCTGCAGTTCGCGATTGGCCCGCGCGAGTTCCGCGCTGCGCTCGGCCACGGCCCGCTCCAGACGTTCGTTCTCACGCCGATCGCGATACCGCGTCCACGAGATGGCAAAAACCAGCAGCACCACTCCGCCAATGCCCACGATCTCCGTCAACCATCTCTGCCACCACGGAGCAGGAACCGTAAAAGAATACGAGCCCGATTGGGCGTCTGTCATTCGAGGGGAATCGCACGTCACCTGAAACGTGTAGTCCCCTGCGGGTAACGAAGAATAATGAGCGACCTGCAGATCGGTTTTGGTGTACTCCCTTTGCAAACCTTCCAGGCGGTAACGGCAGGTGACATTGCCGCTATCTTTAAAAATCGGCCGGGCAGGAAGAGAGGGCGAGGTTGCCGCGTGCGAAGTAATGGAGGCAGACAAAAGGCACAGCGCTGCGAGCCGTCGCCAATGGGAACGGTGAAAGAGCATGGGCCTCCCGTCAAAATGATAGGCTGCGGCCACGTCACTCGGTAACGCAAAATCAATAGCTTCCGGTTACTTCTGTAAGTAAGACTAGAAGTCACATCCACGTCGCTCGCCGTGCCTGCCGCTCTCGACGACACGACAAATCTGTAACCTTAATCTCTCCCGGCCGTAAGCCTATACAGGTAAGCGTATATAGAAGGAGAAGAGGATGCCGATGCTGGAACAGCCGTCCCTGGGACAGCCAAGCGAAGTGCTGCGGCAGTTCTGCCACGGCGACCTCGATGCCTTCGAAGCGCTGTTTCGCCAGCATCAGGGCGCGGTCTACGGCTGGATCGTTCGCATCGTTCGCGATCCGGCCGCCGCTGAAGACATCACCATCGAAACCTTCTGGCGTATTCACCGCGCGCATGCCCGCTTTGATCCGGAACGCAGCTTCGAGGCGTGGGCGAGACGCATCGCAACCAATGCTGCGCTCGATCACCTGCGAACGGCGCGGCATGACACCGAACTTCCCGACAATCTGGCATCGGCACCAGCGCCGGACCCCGGTGTCTCCGGCGCACTGCGCCGGAAGACAGCGCGCGCGTTCCAGCGGCTTCCGCCGAAGCTTCGGGTTGCTGCCACGCTGGCGCTGATCGAAGAGCAACCCTACAAGGAAATCGCGGAGGCATTGGGGATTTCCGCGGGAGCCGTGAAGTTACGCGTGTTTCGGGCGCTTCGGCTGCTGAGAAAAGAATTGAAGCGACAAGGAATCGAATCCTGAATTGAAAGACGAATCGACCTATGAATGAACAAGAACAGAAACGAATTGAGCAATTGCTCAAACATTCACTGCCGCCAGTCGGCGGGCAAGATGGCGCGGAACTCCGGCGCGATCTGTGGCCCGCCATGCTCCGGCGCATGGATGATGATGCGCGTCCCGCCGCCGTGCCGTGGTTTGACTGGGCGCTGCTGGCAACCGTGGCCGCTTGGCTGGCATTTTTCCCGGGAGCGATTCCGGTGTTGTTTTATCACCTGTAATAGGAGGACTCTATGAACCCGCATCCGTATCTTCGCGCTTACATGGCCGGCCTTTTCGCGCCCAGCCTGGGTTTGCTGGTTGCGCTGACGATCTTCATCGTGACCCGTGTCGTGCTGCAGGTAGCGATTCCGCTGGAGCGCGTCCTGATTTTTCCGATGGCGCTGGTGCCCAATCTGTTTGGGCTGTGGAACGTTTTCTATGTATGGTTGCGGCCGCACCGGCATCTGCCCATCGGCCTCCACGGCGCGCTGCTGCCGGTGCTCATGATTCCAGCGGGAGCTGCCGCTGCTATTTGCGGCGGGTTCCTGATGATCGGCGCGCACGGCGTTACCTGGTTCGATGCGATCAGCATCCCATATTCGTTGCTTACTCCGTGGTTCCTGGCCGTGGTTGTGATCTATTACCTTATCTGGAAGTACATCGTGGGATTCTTTAACCAGATGCTGGGGATTGCATGAGTTAAGGCATCAATATGCGTTGTCATCCTGAGCGGGTGCCCCACACATTCGCGTTCTTTGCGAATGTGTGGGTGCGTGCGCCATCTGGCATTCTCGCCCGCGCCGTCATCATCAGCCTACGGATGCGTCATCTTTTCCGGCTTAACCAGCGCATCGAATTCCTCACCCGTAAGATATCCCAGTTTCAATGCCGACTCACGCAGGCTTGAGTGCTCGACGTGCGCCGTGTGCGCAATCTGCGCTGCCTTGTCGTATCCCACCTTCGGAGCCAGCGCCGTAACCAGCATCAGCGAATTCTTCACGTAGAAGTCCACCTTGGCGCGATCGACTTCAATGCCCTTGACCATGTATTCGACGTAGCCGTGGCAAGCGTCGGTGATCAGCGTGACCGAGTGCAGGAAGTTGTAAATGATCACCGGCTTATACACGTTGAGCTCAAAGTTGCCCTGAGATCCGGCGAATCCCACCGCGGCCGTTGCGCCGTGAACTTGCACGCAGACCATGGTCATTGCTTCGCATTGCGTGGGATTCACTTTGCCTGGCATGATCGACGATCCCGGCTCGTTCTCCGGAATCACCAGCTCGCCCAGCCCGCAGCGCGGACCGCTTGCCAGCCAGCGAATGTCGTTTGAGATTTTCATCAGCGAAGCGGCCAGCGTTTCCATCGCGCCCTGAGCAAACACAATCTCGTCGTGCGCTGAAAGCGCGGCGAACTTGTTGCCATGGGAGCGGAAGGGAAGTCGGGTCAGCTCGGCGATCTTCTTCGCGGCGCGCTCGGCAAATTCCGGGTGCGTATTCAGCCCCGTGCCTACCGCGGTCCCGCCAATCGCCAGGTCGTAAAGTCCGTCGAGAACCAACTCTAACCTCTTTATGTCGCGATCCAGCAGACTAGCCCAGCCGCCGAATTCTTGTCCGATGGTCAACGGCACAGCATCCTGCAAGTGCGTGCGCCCAATCTTTACCACGCTGTCAAATTCTTTCGCCTTAACTGCGATGGCATCGCGCACGGTTTTGATCGCCGGAATCAGCGCATTCTTCACGCGCTCGGCCGCCGCGATGTGCATCGCCGCCGGAAACGTGTCGTTCGACGACTGCGACATGTTGACGTGATCGTTGGGATGGATCGGCTTCTTCGATCCCATCTCTCCACCGGCAATTTCAATGGCACGATTCGAGATGACCTCATTCACGTTCATGTTGGTCTGCGTACCCGAGCCCGTTTGCCAGATGCGCAGCGGGAACTGGTCATTCAGCTTGCCGGCAATCACTTCGTCAGCCGCTTGCGCGATGAGCTTTGCTTTGTCGGGCGCGAGTTTGCCGAGATCCTGATTCACCAGCGCGCAAGCCTTCTTGAGCGTGCCGAAAGCGCGAATCAGCTCGGGAGGCATGGTGTCGCGTCCAATGTTGAAATGCAGCAGCGAGCGCTGCGTCTGCGCCCCCCAGTAAACATTCGAGGGGACTTCGATTTTGCCCATGCTGTCGGATTCGATGCGGGTCTTCACTTGGGGTGAGGTTTGGTTCGGGATTTCGGTAAGAGTAGCCATGATGGAATCTCCTGTGAGGAGGAACCAGTTATTATACGGCGCGAACTTCCCACTGGGACAAAAACCGGACACGTGTTGGCTTGAGTGGGGCAGTACTCTCTGCAGTGTTGCCAAGTTGCTTCCCGCTTGACGTTAAACGCTAAACAGCATACGATCAGATCGTGATCAGGTCGTTCCGCTGCCCCGAAACCGGGCGACTTCACCGCCGGCTGCCCAGCCGCCGCTTTCAGGCTGTCGAGCGCATCGCAAGGCGCAAGCTTCGGCAATTAGCCAGCGCCACCGAATTGCGCGATTTAGCAGCTCCGCCTGGCAATCGCTTGGAAGCATTACATGGCGACCGAAAGGGGCAGCACAGTATTCGGATTAACGACCAGTGGCGTCTCTGCTTCGTGTGGCGAGAGGGTAACGCTTACGAAGTTGAGATCGCGGACTATCACTAGAAACACGCAGGACGAAAGAGGCACCCATGGCTATGCACGAAAAAGCTAAGCGCGAAAAAGACAAGAGCGAAAAAGCTAAGCGCGAGAAACTTCTTCCTCCCATCCACCCCGGCGAAATTCTGCGCGCCGACTTCATGGAACCGCTCGGCCTGAGCATGAATCGGCTGGCGCTCGATCTCCGCGTCCCGGTGACCCGCATTGCCGAGATCGTCCACGAGCGCCGCGGCATTACTCCCGATACGGCTTTGCGCCTGGCTCGCTATTTCAATACCACGCCTGCCTTTTGGCTCAACCTTCAGTCCTCTTACGATCTCGAGGTTGCACAAGACAAGCTCTCCCGCACCATTGAACGCGAAGTCCATCCCTCCAGCTTCGCGGCCACGAATGCTGCGTCCTGATCCCTCGCACTGTCGGACTGCCCGACTCGATCCGTGTCGGCCCCCAAGCGGCCGGCCGCCCGACTCGTCCGCACTTTGAGTGGCCTTTTCGTGCCATTGACAGAGATTCTACCGCGGGTTCTGATTCCGGACGATGAGAAGGAGGGCGTCATGAAACCACGCTATTTTGTCCTCTCGATTTCCGCCCTGTGGTTCGCAGTTTCGTTCGCAGGTCCGTTTCTCCAGGCTCAGGAAGTGAAACCGGCGAGCTTAACCATCCAGGCTATCCCCGGCGAGACCAGCCCGCAGCAGAGGGTGGTTTTTACCAATACTGGCGTCAGCGATCTAACGTTGACTATTTCTATCAGCGGTCCGTTTTCCGTTCCCAAAAACAAATGTGGACATCCAGTAAAACAAAACCTTCACTGCGACGTTTGGGTTACCTATTCGCCCCAGGAGATTGGAACGGATACCGGTACGCTGACTTTCACCTTTAATGATCAGAGCGTATCGGTTCCGCTTACGGGGAATGGCCTGAATCTTCTTGCGACCTCAACCCGGCTGCAACTCACAAGAGAAGGTGAGCTCAAGACTACAGTGTCGGTGGCGAATGGATATCAGGTTCCCGACGGCGAGCAAGTGACGGTCTTTTGCACGGCTGTCAGCGGACCCGACAAAGGTTATGAAGTGAATGGATCGGCGGACTTGAGCGACGGAAAGGCGGACGTCCCAGCATCCATCGTCGATGTTCTCGGCGGACATTACATGTGGCGTTGCTATTCTGCGTACTATGGGGATGGCGAGTTTGCCGGCAGTGAGAGTGGACTGGTAACGGTCTGGAGCAGGCGATGACTTAGTCCCGTGGTGTGACGGGCTACGCTACCCTGTCGCTCATCCCAACTCCCGAGGCTGCCCCGTCCTTGTAGCGTTTTCTGCGTTAGGGCGGGGATTTTGACTTCGTTTACCACCACGAACCACATCTCTTGTCTCTTTCCAGGCGGGTGACCCAGCCCTCCCGACCCTTACCAGACCTGTGGAACAAGGTGGAAGCGAGTGTGAAGGCAGTACTCGGCGTAGCCGGGTAGTTCCTGGCACAGAACCTTCTCTTCGTTGAGCAGGCGAAGCACGAGGATTGGGATGATTAGAACCGACGCCGCCATGGCGACGTAGGAACCGAGCGCAAGTGGCGTAAACAAAAAGAACACGCCCCCTCCCAAATACATGGGATGGCGGACGATGCGATACGGTCCGTCAGAAATTACCCTCTGTCCGGCCTCGACTTGAATGGTGCGGCCAGCGAAACTGTTGGTCTTCATGACCCAAAGCACCATCAGATATCCGGCGACAACAAAGGCCTGCGCCAGGATCGTCAACCACACGGGTGGGTGAGACCAGCCAAAGCGGTGATCGAAGCCGGGGAGAATATAGACGGCCGCCTGGAGCGGATATATGAATCTCATGAGGATTTTCTGTTCGCCGATCGTTTCTTTCCTCCGCTGCCGGCGCTCGAGTATGGCGGGATCGTGTTTGTAGAAGTACGCAAAGGCGGGCAGCGTGAGGAAAAACCAGATCGCGAGATAAATCCAACCCTGCCAAAACCGCAAGGAGCCAGCGGGAAGGAAGAGGGCAACTCCGCAGACGACGGTCATCATCGAAAAACGAATGAGCAGCTTCTTGAGAGTCATGGGATGAGACTCCTGTCGTTCTGCTTGGTGGTGGGTTACTTTAACGGCGAAGTGTAACGCGGGTTTATCTTATTGGCAGTGACCAGAATCACTGGGGCTGTGCCTACTCACTCCTCTGACTAACTACCTCGAGTTCACTCCCGGTCCCAGTCCCGCGCCGTAGTATTCCGAAACTGCGGTCTTCTCCTCCGCCGTTAGCTGTCTTGCGATGCTGCGCATGCGAACATTAATATCGTTGGCGCGATCGCCGTTGGAGAAATGCTCGAGCTGCTGCTCCAGATAGTCGCCGTTCTGGGTAGCGAGCGGAGGAGCTCCATTCACATAACTCACCGGACCGTGGCACGATTGGCAGGGTGGTATACCCCGCTGCCCATCCCCAAAAACAATCAGGCGGATGGCCATCGAGGCATGAGAGGGATCTGTCATGGCCTGCGGAAACGCTCGCTTGTCGAGCGCATCACTCGCCGTCGGCAGCATCGCGAAATAGGCCGCCAAATCGGCCGAGTCGCGCTCGGAAAATCCCTCGGCGATGCCCTGCATCACGGGTGAAGTGCGCTTCCCGAATCGAAAATCCTGCATCTGTTTCCAGAAAGACAACCGGTCCTCGCCCGCCAGGTTGGGAAAGCCGGGAACCGCGCTGAAACCCTCTTCGCCATGACAGTGATTGCAGCGCCGGGCCAGAAGCAGTCCGCGAAAAGCGTCGCCCCTGGAAATAATCGCCAGAGTTTCTCCCGTCCAGGCCACGTTCGAAGGGATGCGAACCGGAGGTTCAGCATTCTCCCGCTGCGCGGAAGTACCCGACAATAAGAGCGTAGTCGCAAGCAGAAGCAGCAACGTTCCAAGCCATACTCGCAGGCGCGCAGACTGACTAGCGTGGCTCACAAGACCGCCTTTCGCCGGGAAGCAAGACGGCAAACTGATCTCGCGGCACGACCTCGAGATGCCCCCGCATCGCATAATGGCCAGCGCCGCAGAACTCATGGCAGGGAATCTTGAATTCGCCTGCCTTCGGAAAAGTGAAGCTCGCTTCGGTGACGACTCCGGGCACAGCTTTGAGGCCGTAGTTTGTACCCAGAAAGCTCAACTGGTGAACGGCATCGGCGCTGGTAATTCGAAACCTGACGGGAACGCCGGCAGGAACCACGATGCACTGCGGCACGAAATTAAATTGCTGCGCGATCATGCGCACAGTAAGCGCTCCGGCCGAGTCCTCCGCCGCGCCCAGATTGCTCTCCACGAATTCTCCCCGCAGGTGCAAAGTCACAGGGTCGGGCCCTTCGCCGCCGCCAAAAAAATGCCATACCGGCAAGTCCACCATGTAGTAGCGAGTGGACAAAATTGCGAGTCCGAATAGCGTCAGGGCTGCTACAAACCCGATCTTCTTTTTCATGGTGTCTCAGGCTAACCCAATCTTTGCCTTAGATGAAATACGGGCCGAATTGGGTACATCGATTCTGCTCTCAGTTAGGATGATGCCCCAACCATCCAAATATCTGCTAGGCTGACCGAACCAGAAGGAGGGCGGCATTGAAACTTCAACCATGGAACGATCGACCGCGCGCGCAGGCTGGTAGCTGGATTTACGGCGAAGCTCGCATTTTCGCGAGTATCATGCTGTGTGCATGTCTCGGTTTGTCGGCCAAGTTGCTGGCCCAGGCCCCGGCTGGAAAAACTCTTCCTAAGGATGCGCCCATGACACTCCACGCTGCCGGAGCGTTCGATGCAAAAACCACCCCTCTCCCTGCGGATGGTGCCCCCGAAGGGACAAATATTAGCCGCTACGCGATCGACAAGCAATATCATGGAGACCTCGAGGGCACGAGCAAAGGCGAAATGTTAGGAGCGGGCGACCCCGCCAAGGGCAATGCCGGTTACGTGGCCATCGAGCGCGTTAACGGAACCCTGCACGGACGCAGCGGTTCGTTTGCGCTGCAACACTCCGGCATGATGGAGCAGGGAAAGTTTCAGCTCACCGTCACCGTGGTGCCCGGCTCAGGCGCGGGAGGGTTCGCTGGCATTGCAGGAACCATGACGATCATCATCACCAACGGCAAGCACGCCTATACGTTCGACTACACGCTGCCGGAAAAGTCGGAATGATCCCCTCACATCGCGCGATGCGTCGCCGTTTCAAGAGTTCGCAAAGTAGGTATTGAAAGCGGTTGCTTCCGTAGTATAATTCGGGCCGAATAGGGATCCCCCTCCCCTGCCCAATTCCAAAACAATCAGGAGGTCGCTATGCCGGCGCATGCATTTGTTCGGGGATCTTCGTCTCCAACGACTTCAACTGGGGTGCTTCTCGCAATCCGATCGGCCGCAAGGAGCGCGTCGTATAAATTGGCTACATCTCTCGTTGTGGCCGCGATGGCACTCATTCTGGCACAGCTTGCCTCGGCGCAGACCGAGAATGTGTTATTCAACTTCAACAATAGCTCTACCGGCAAAGACGGTCAGACCCCGTATTTGTACGGGTCGCTCATCATGGATTCCGAGGGCAACCTCTATGGTGCGGCCGACAATGGCGGCAAAAGCCATGGCGTCGTCTTCAAACTGACGCCGAAAGCTAAGGGCAAAGACCCGTGGAAGATCACCATTCTGCATAGCTTCAAGGGCTATGACTCAAAGAAGCCTTCCAAGAGCGACGGAGATTTGCCCGAGAGCGCTGTGATCATGGATGGCCAGGGGAATGTCTACGGTACAACCTACGAGGGTGGCACGGCAGACATGGGAACTGTCTACGAACTGAGCCCAACGCTCAAGGGAGCGTGGACGGAGACCATCCTCCACAGCTTCACTGGTGGCGATGATGGGGTCGGCCCCTCGCAACCTTTGACCATGGACGCTGAGGGCAACATTTACGGCACGACGGGGAGTGGTGGAAATGGCGAATACTGCCAAGGCATAGGCTGCGGCATCGTCTTCGAGCTGAGTCCCACGAAATCGGGCCCATGGACGGAAACTATCATTCATGCCTTCCAAGGGTCCGAGAACCAAATGGGATGCGATGGAAGCGGACCGGTCGGGCAACTGTACCTCAATGCTCAAGGAAATATGTACGGCGCGACCTACGAAGGCGGGTGCCCCGATGACGGCACAGTTTTCGAACTCACGTCGAATGGCGACGGCGCGTGGAACTATGGCCAGGTCTTCGTATATCCGGGCGCGGGCTTAGCTGCGGCTCCGCTGGGGGGCGTGATTGGCGATGCGGAGGGTAACCTCTATGGCCTGTGGGATGGTGGCGTGTACGAACTGCAAGGCTCCGGCGACTCGTTCACGTACGAGACCCTCTACTTCTTCTGCAGCAACTGCGACGGGCCGATTGGAACGCAAGGCGGCGGCCTGATCTTTGACTCCTCAGACAATCTCTATGGAACCAGCTACGGCGGCGGTAACGGCTATGGGACGGTGTTCGAACTTAGCCCGGCAGGCGGTGGAACGTGGAATGAAGAGACGCTGTGGATGTTTAACCATACGGACGGCTCAAACCCTGTGTGTTCGCTGCTTCTCGACGGCAAAGGCAATCTATATGGATCGACGCCTTACGGCGGTGCCAGCGACTTCGGTGCTGGCGTGATCTTTCAAATCACGCCTCAGTAACCGGCGAGAATGCCGGGGATGCGGGTGGCTTAGAGCGCGCCCGCATCTGTGGCTCTCAAATGGCTCTTGAATCGGATCTCAAGTCTGGGCTTGGATCAGATCGACTTTATCGGAATCGCCATCACATCCTCGACGAGGCCGACTTCCTTTTGCACGAAGGGCTCGGCGTAGGTCACGCCGCCTAGCAGGCCGTAATAACGGGCCATGGATTCTATGCGCGCGCGAATTTCTTTTTGCGCGGGGAAAATTCCGCTGCCCGCTTCTTGGTCGGTGAACTGCGATTTATAAGCCATCAGCGATGCCAAGCGCGTCTCGAACTGGCCGGTGATGTCGACGACAAAGGTTGGACGCACGTCGCGGTACAGGCTGGCGTAAATGATTTTGAAAGGACGATGCGGCGAACCCTCCAGCGGCAACTTGGCAAGTCCCGATAAGAACGCCGCTTCGTAGCCGAGGATTGAGGCGGTGTAATGATCGGGGTGACGCCCCTCCCAGTAGGGAAGAATCAACACGCGGGGACGCTGTTCGCGGAGAACGCGCGCGACTTTGAGCCGATTCTCCCAGGTGTTTTCTACGCGGCCATCGGGAATATCTAGCGCGTGGCGCCAGGAAACTTTCAGGATGCGCGCTGCTTCCGCAGCTTCGCGCGTGCGGTCTTCGGCGGTGCCGCGCGTTCCCATTTCTCCTTGAGTTAGATCGAGGATGCCGGTGCGGTGTCCTTGCTCGGCCATCTTGAGCAGAGTTCCGCCGCAGGTTTGTTCTACGTCGTCGCGGTGCGCGGCTAGGGCGAGAAGGTCGAGAGGCATAGATCGTCGTTGATCGTTCGTCGTTGGTCGTTCGCACTGTGTTGGCTATTGCGACGTCGGTGCAGTCCCGAAAAGTGACTGTACCTGAGTGCCAACGACTAACGACCATCGACCAGCGACTGTTTTTACGCGGCCGGCTTTGTCGTGCGACGACTTGCCAGCGCAAAGGCCAGGCCGAACATGAATAACGCAAACAGCAGCAATGTCAAAATCGATGCGGTCAGTGAGAACGCGCTGGGCGCTTCGGGATACATCAGGGTGCGCAAGGCCTCGACGCCATAGGTTAGCGGATTGGCGTACATCAGCCAGCGAATCCATCCCGAGGCGCCGGAAAGAGGGAAGAGCGCTCCCGAAAGCAGCCACAGCGGAATCAGAAACAAATTGATGATGGCATGAAAAGCCTGTGTCGAATCCATCGGCCAGGCGATGGCGAAACCGAGCGCAGTCAGGGCAAATGACACCAGGAACACGGTGAGCACGATGAGACCGAACGAGGCGAGAGTAAAGTGCACGCCAACGAACGGCGCGAAAATCAGAAAGATCAATCCCTGAGCGGCGGCTAGCGTGGTGCCTCCCAAAACCTTGCCCAGAACAATAGCCGAGCGCGGGACCGGCGCCACCAGTACCGAAAGCAGGAACCCTTCGTTGCGGTCTTCGATCACCGACATCATGGTGAAAATTGCGGTGAAAAGAATGATCATCACCAGCGTGCCGGGATAGAAATAATCCAGATAGTGCTGCTGGCCGGCGGCCTGTCCGGAGCGAAATGAAGTTCCGAAGCCGGAGCCGATGACAATCCAGAATAAAAGCGGCGAAAGGATGACGCCCACCACACGCGCGCGCTGACGATAAAAGCGCACGACTTCGCGCCACCAGAGGGTGAAGGCGGGCAGCAGAATTCCCGCGGATGCGGGAGCGGTTGCGGGGAAGGTTGCGGCTTGTGTGGACATCGCTTTTAGTTTAGCAGCGTTGGATGCGGACTTGCAGCGCTCGACTTGTACCCGCGTGCGTGGTCGCGTACTTCTACGTCTCGACCCGTGAGAATCTCTACTGTCGAAGGCGGGCAAGCGGTACAATAACCAACTCTCGATCTTCAGCGAAATCGGTTTGAGTATGCCAACGAAAAACGTGCCAGCGGTCACGCGCGAACGCTTGCTCCGTGCGGCGCGCAAAGCGATGAAGAACGCTTACGCGCCCTACTCGAACTTCAGAGTGGGCGCAGCCCTTCTCACCTCGAAAGGCGAAGTGTTCGCGGGATGCAACGTCGAGAACTCTTCTTACGGACTCACCAACTGCGCCGAGCGTACGGCAGTTTTCTCTGCCGTTGCCAGGACCGGTTCGGAACTTGAGATTGTCGCCATTGCCGTTGTCAACGATCAAGGAGCTCCATGCGCGCCCTGCGGCGCCTGCCGCCAGGTCATCTATGAATTTGGGCCGCGTGCCGTTGTTTTCTACCGAGGCGAAAAAGGTCCGAAGCATAATCTGATCGCCGAACTGCTGCCGGAGGGTTTCCGCCTCCAGTGATCGCGCCGAGCGTTTCCGAATCGCGGTTTCGCATGCTTGATCTGATTCGCAAGAAGCGCGATGGGGGTACGTTAACCGCCGCTGAAATCGGATATCTCGTCGAGGGCTACACCCAAGGCAGCATTCCCGACTATCAGATGGCAGCGTGGCTCATGGCTGCTGTGCTGCGCGGGATGACTCGCGAGGAAACCTCGGCGCTTACAGATGCCATGCTGCATTCGGGCGAGGTTCTGGATCTCAGCTTTCTTCCCGCAGGAAAAGTGGACAAGCACTCAACCGGGGGCGTTGGCGACAAGACCTCGCTCTTGCTGGCGCCGCTGGTCGCAGCCGGCGGTCTCTTTGTTCCCATGATCAGCGGGCGCGGGCTGGGGCACACGGGAGGCACGCTCGACAAACTCGAATCCATTCCAGGATTTCGCGTTGACCTCCCGGTGCGCGAGTTCTATCGCGTACTCAAGGCCTGTGGATGCTCGATGATTGGCCAGACTGAGAAAATCGCTCCCGCCGACCGCAAGCTGTACGCGTTGCGCGACGTCACGGGGACGGTTGAGAGTCCGTATCTGATCTGCGCTTCGATCATGAGTAAGAAGCTCGCAGAAGGGACGGATGCGCTTGTGCTCGACGTGAAGACCGGTTCCGGGGCTTTTATGAAAAAAGAGGAAGACGCCGTATTCCTCGCCGAACTTATGGTTGAAACTGGCGAACGCATGGGTAAGCAGATGGCCGCGCTCATTACTGACATGAATCAGCCACTTGGCCGTATGGTTGGCAACGCGCTCGAAGTCGAGGAATGCATCGAAGTGCTGCACGGCGGGGGACCGGCAGACTTGCGCGAACTATGCTTTGAGTTGGCGGCGTGGATGTTCTATCTTGGCGGCGCTACGAAGACGGTGGCGCAGGGCAGGCAAGTTGCCGAGCAGATCCTTGCTTCCGGACGCGCCTTCGAGAGGTTTCGACAAATGGTTGAGTTGCAGGGCGGCGATATCAGTGTGATCGACGACCCAACGCGCCTCCCAAGCGCCGATCATCGCGTCGATGTGTCGAGTCCGAAGGACGGATATGTGACTGCGATCGATTGCGAGCAGGTAGGTACCGCCTGTGTCATTTTGGGCGGAGGGCGCGAGCGCAAGGAAGATTCCGTCGACCCTTCTGTCGGTGTCGAGGTTCATAAAAAGCTCGGCGACAAGGTTGCCATCGGCGAGCCGCTTTGCACGATTCACTGCCATTCCGACGGGGAGGCCGCGCGCGCAAAGTCGTTGCTGGAAGAGAGCTATCAAATCGCAAACGCGGCGGCCGCACGCAAACATTCTTTAATCCATCGCGCGATTTACAAGAAGCAACAGTGACTCATAAGACCGAGTGATATTGATAAGGGGATTGGGATGGGACGCTTTACCGGCATTCTCGGCTTGCTCATCATGTTAGGGCTCGCCTACGCCTTTTCCACCAACCGACGCGCGATTAACAAGAAGACTGTTGCATGGGGGCTGGGTCTGCAAGTTGTGTTTGCCATCTTTGTTCTCAAGATTGAGTTCGGCCGAGTTCTCCTCCAGCAAGCCGGAAACGCTGTCAACCGCTTCCTGAGTTATTCGTTCGCCGGGACGAAGTTTGTTTTCGGTCCGCTCGGCGCGCAGGAAAAGCCCCTCGGGTTTATCTTTGCCTTTCAGGTATTGCCGATCGTCATTTTCACCGCCTCGTTTTTCGCTGCGCTTTATCATTACGGCATCATGCAATTCATTATCAAGCTGATTGCCAAGGTGATGACGCGGTTCATGGGGGCGAGCGGCGCCGAATCGCTGAACGTGGCAGCAAGTATCTTCATGGGGCAGACCGAAGCTCCGCTCACGATTCGTCCCTTCCTGCCCGATTTGACGCGCTCCGAACTGATGACGGTTATGACCAGCGGCATGGCGCACGTTTCGGGCGCCATCATGGGCGCTTATATTGCTGTCGGCATCGAGCCCAAACATCTTCTGAGTGCTGTGATCATGACCGCGCCGGGTACCATCCTGATTTCAAAAATGCTGGTGCCGGAAACGGAAGTGCCGAAAACCGCCGGCCGTGTCGTGATGAGCGAGGAAGAGGCGGCCGCCGAGAGAAGTGAAAACCTGTTGGGCGCGATTGCGCGCGGGACGACCGACGGCTTGGGTCTTGCGCTCAACATCGCCGCCATGCTGATAGCATTTCTCGCGTTGATCGCCCTGGTGAATGGTGTCATGGGCGGCATTCACAATCGGCTCGGGTTGATGTGGTTTCCTTCCAGCTTGCAGCAAATCTTCGGCACACTGTTCGCCCCCGTTGCGTGGGTTATCGGAATCCCGTGGCATGACTGCACCTTGGTTGGAAATCTTTTGGGCACGCGCATGGTGTTGAACGAACTGGTGGCGTTTTCCATGCTTGGACCGCAGAAAGCAGCGCTCGACCCGCGTTCGTTCACGATTGCGACGTTTGCCCTTTGCGGATTCGCAAATCTGAGTTCGATCGGCATTCAACTGGGCGGCATTGGCGCGCTTGCTCCCAACAAACGCGGGGAACTGGCGCGTCTCGGCGTTCGCGCCATGCTGGCCGGAACCATGGCTAACTTGATGTCGGCCTCGATTGCCGGCATGCTGCTGTAAGCCCTTAGCTTCCGTTACAGCATCCCGCAGAATTTGTTTGCTCTGCCACCTGCGGTGTGCAATGCTGTTCGCGCAACTAGATCCAAGACCTCTGGGAGAATCCTGATGCAAAACAAGTTTCTGCTGGCCTTGATTGTCTGTTTTTTGCTGACCCTGTGTGCGGCCGACGATGTTCCGTTTCTCGACGTCAAGCAGGGGCTCTGGGAAGTTAGCACCACACATTCCATGAAGGGCATTCCGGCCGCCGGGAACATCCCTCCCGACGTTCTCGCCAAAATGCCTCCGGACCAGCGCGCCAAAATAGAAGCCATGATGAGCGGTAAACCGAGCACCGATGTGCGCAAGGAGTGCATCACGAAAGAGAAGCTGGAGCAGCGATTGGCCTTCACGAAGAACCGCGGCGAGCGCGGCGAGTGTAGCCGCACCGTTGTCAGTTCCACCGGCCGCAAGCTGGAGTTGAAGATTCATTGCGTAGATAAGGACACGACCTCTGACGGAACTGCGGTGATGGAGGCCATCAGTTCGGATACCGTTAAGGGCACGATGCACTTCGCCACCAAGACCAGCGAGAACACCATAACCATGGACTTTACCACCAGCTCCAAATACCTTGGCCCAGCCTGCGGAGACGTCAAGTAGAGTTGTGCGCCATACAACCACCAACAAAGAAGCCCCGCCAGAGCGGGGCTTTTGCTTGAGATAGATACTCGGCTAGGCCGAGTCAGAAGCCAAGAGCTGCTCGTGAAGAAATCAGTTCTCAGTTGTCAGTTCTCAGTTCTCAGTAAGAGCCAGTGACCATTGGACTTTACTGAAAACTGACAACTGCGAACTGATAACTTAATTTGGCATCACCGAATCGATCACGGATCACGCCATTTGACTGAAGGCCCGCAAAAAAAAAGCGCGCAGCCCGAAAGCTGCGCGCCGAGAGAACTGCGTTGGAGGGTTAATGTCCGGCAGCCACCGCCAATACTTTCGGCTGTGTCTGTTCGGCGCGATCCACATACATCTTGTAGGATTGATAAACCGCGAACAGCACCGCCATCAGAGTGGCGACCGTAGTCAGCCCGCCCATGGCGCTGAAGGCAGAGGCGATGGCAGTCAATCCCGCACCGATTACGTAGTTCGGGAACGACCACAGAAAAACCTTGTGCCACAGGGCAAAAGGATTGCCGCCTTCCGTCAGTCCGATGATGCTGGCTACCGGAGCCGTGTTGGCCAGGAAGTAGGTCGCGGCTGCCAGTACCAGATGCATCGTGTGCGCTGCCGCGTTTGCGCCGCCCGCAAACATCTGGCTGTGATAGACCAGGTAGGCGAGGCCGGCAGCGTTCAGCAGTGTGCATGCGTTAAATACAAATTGGACAGCTTTGGTTTTATTCCCGCCGGAATAAGATTGCGCGATGGCTGCGGTAACTGCTACCAGCAGGCTCGCGAACAATCCCAGTTGCGTGACTCCGAGAAGAATGACGGGCAGATTTCCCGACATCGAGCTCGTCATTCCAGGCAGCTTCACCTTGAAACGCGAACTCAGCGCGGCTGCTGCCAGCAAGAGCACCAACTGTGGCCAGGCTTGCGATTGCCATCTGACGACGCCGAACGACAGGGCGCACAGACTCGCAACGGCCACCATTCCGATCATGACTTTCGCTTTGATTGGTAGTGTATTTGTCATGGTAGTCTCCGAATATGGTCTCAGTCGGTTGTCTAGTTGTCTCCCGGATCGCCATCGCTAAGTGCTGACGTTGCAGTGGCTACTGTTGAAGTTGCACCCCAGACTACGCTGTCGCCAGTAACGGAGGTCGACCCCCAGACCACGCTGGTCGCGCCCCACACTACCGAAGTTGCAGAAAGTACGTTCGAACCCCAAACGACTGAAGTTCCCCACACCACCGAAGTCGCGCCCCACACCACACTGCTGCCGGCGAAAACGGAGTCGGGCGTAGTGTTTTCGACTGTGACACTGCCGTTCGAGTTAAACACCGCGGTCGGCGAAAGCGCTACTCCCGTCGACAGGTTGGTGTTGCCGAGAGCGGCGTCAATATCCAGATACCCCGCTCCATAGGTGAAGAGGTCGTACTCGTTGTTATAGAGGTTTCCGAGACTATCGTGTGACGAACTGAACTGCCCGAAGCCCTTCCACGCCGTTTTCATCAAGCGCGCTTTTACTTGATCGGGGGTCAACGACGGGTTCTGCTGCAACATCAGCGCAACCGCACCGCTTACCAATGGAGTCGCCATGCTGGTACCGCTCAACTCGTAATACATCGCGGTTCCGCTGCTTGGGGCAACTTCATATTGCGGATAGGTCGTATCCAGCGTGCTGCCTGCAACCCGCAAGGAGACCTGCCGGTTTCCCGGAGCCACCAGGTCAGGTTTACAAGTGTGATCGATCGCCGTCGGACCCTTGGAACTGTAGCTGGCAATCTGGTCGTCGACACGCGTCGCCGTGTCTTCCGTCATGGTCGCTCCCACCGTAATTACCGAGGGATCGTTCCCCGGAACCACGATAGTGCCGAAGCCGTCCGTAGGAGCATAGCGTCCCTCGTTGCCGGCAGCCGCTACCACCACGATGCCGGCCTTCCAGGCGGCTTCCACTGCCTGGTCAACCGGATCGAGCGTGTAGGTCTCGAAAATCGGGCGCCCTAATGACATGCTGATCACGCGAATGTTGTATGTACTTTGCAAAGCGATCGCTTCCTGAATGGCCGCGATCACTCCGCTGTCGGTGCCAGATCCGTTCTGGTCGAGCACGCGCAGGTTGATGAGGTTGACACCGGGAGCCATGCCTGCATATGTCGCGGCATAGCCATTCGCGGTACCGGAGTCGCCGCCCGTGCCACCGATCAAGCCGGCCACATGCGTTCCGTGTCCGAACTTGTCTGACGTCGTCGTGTCGCCCGCGACAAAGCTCTGGCTATAGACCACGCGGCTGACGCCATTGGCATTGTTCAGATCGGGATGAGCCGCGATGCCGCTGTCAATCACGGCCACGCCGACGCCGGCGCCAGTGAAACCATACTGCGACGCCGCGACATCCGCCTCAACCGCGGTGGCAAATTCCTCCGTCACAGGATTCGACATCAAGCTTTGTGGACGGTCGGGCGAGATGTAGACGACGTTGGCTTCGCTCTCCAGCGTCGCAATCATGCTGACGGGCACCGTCATGTTCACTGCGGTGATCGTCGGCAGTTGCCACCGTACGGTCGCGCCAGCCGTTGTCCGGGCTTTCAGGTAGCTCTTGGTCGGATACGTCTTGTATTGGACGTTCACCGTCACCTTGCCGTTGGTTGACGCCGCTACCCATGCAGCAAGGTCGGGCGAATATTTAGGCGGCTTGGTTTTGGCGGCGTAACACGGTACCGACAAAAGCACCAGCACCAGTCCCAGAACTCGGCCCCACGCAGCGCTAAACGCCGGTGAACTGGGCGGACGGCCTGTGTGTCCGGTTGTGATCTGCGATTTGTCTCTGTTGTTCATAAGTTTTTGTGTCGGCTTTTCAAGGGACACGGCATAAACCATGCCCTCGTGCCTGGCCTTTAATGGGCAATCGCGAGGCCAATCGAAGCTCCGATAAACGTATTAGTTACAATAACTTGTAGATATAACCCAGCCTTTGAATGTGGGACAACCTGTCTCAATGGCCGGGCTCAAAACCCGCTGTGGGGCTCTAACTCATTTGAAACAAAGGCTGGGCCGGGAACAAAGCTAGTTTGGGGACAAATTGGCCCAATCTGCGGGGCCGAGTGCCTCGGTTTCCGGCAGAAGATCGACTCAGCCGCTAGCGCATAGATCTGCCACTACCGGTAGATGCGAGAGTTCCTTGGCAAGGGCGACGGAGGCCAGATCGAAGGTGTGGCGTATGCCCCGCGTGTGACGTGGGGCTGGAATCCGGCTTCGCGGATGCGCTGAATGATGTGTTCGATCTGTTCCGGGGTGGCGCTGTCGGACATGTTCACAATCATGGTGATCTCCTTTCCGTCTTCTATTGGATAGCTAGCGCCAAAAACAAAAGCCGCGATGGTTATTGCGGCTTCGGCGGAATCATTAAGCTGTCTCTATTACCCGGGTGCCTCGCACCGAGTCTGCGTCTCCGCTGCAAGTGGAAACCAAAAGCGGCTAAACGAGTCGAAAGCGCTGAATCGAGTCATAGAGATGTTGAATCGAGACGGAGAAAAGCCAGGGTATCCGGAACCGGCGTCGCCGCCGTTACTGTGACCCGATAGCACTGGCAGCCGAGGAGAATACGGTGTTGGCGTTGCTCCCGATTAATTTCACCGTGCCAATTACCAATACCAGGATGACCGCGAGCATGACGGCATACTCAGCGATATCTTGCCCTTGCTCGTCTTTCCAAAGATTACGGAAAAGCTGAACCATACATCCTCCGGCACTAAGAACTGAATTTGCGGCAAACTTGTGTACGTAATAATGACGACTCGGACGGCGATTGTCAATCGCGCCTGGAGCTGATCGCGCCTGGAGCTGATTTTTCCACTGCCTGCATTCGACGCGGAAAGCAGAAGCCGCGCCACCAGCGAGGAGACGTTGCGCCTCGCCGATGCCTGGCAAAATAAACTAAGGTCCTGTCGCGAGAGAAGCTGACGATGCCGTCGAGGTCGCTGGGTCGCTTACCAGCTGGGTGGCGGAACTGGACGCGTAATCGAGCACTCTTCCCGGAAGCACTCCGAGGAAAAGCGTAGCCAGCAGGCACACTGCAATGGCGAATCCCGTAGCCGCTGTCAGAGGAGCAACTCTAACTTCGCTCCGTGGCTCGCGCATGTACATCATCACGATAATGCGCAGGTAGTAATAAGCGCCCACCGCGCTATTCAGCACCAGAATGATGGACAGGACAACCAGGTTCGACCGCAGCGCCGCCGTCAAAACGTAGAACTTCGCGAAAAACCCGCCGGTGATGGGAATTCCGATCAGCGACATCAGGAAGAAAGTAAGCGTCGCTGCCAGCACGGGCGACTTTCTGCCGAGGCCAGCATAATCTTCGAGCGTGACGTACTTTTCCCCGGCTCCCGCGAGGTGGCTGACAATGGCAAACGCTCCCACGTTCATTGCCGCGTACGCCGCGGTGTAGAACATCACTGCCGATGTGCCCAGTTCCGGCTGCGCCGCAAATGCAACCAGAATATATCCGGCGTGCGCGATGGAAGAATAGGCGAGCAGGCGCTTAACGTTGTCCTGCACCAACGCACAGATATTTCCCAGCGTCATGGTCAGCGCGGCCGAAACCCAGATCAGCCAGAAACGTCCGGGAACATTCGCTTCAAACATGACGCGCAGCAAAACCGCGAAGGCCGCCGCTTTGGGGCCGGTGGACATCAGCCCAGTCACGGGGGCAGGCGCTCCTTCATAAACATCGGGAGTCCACACGTGGAATGGCGCGGACGCAACTTTGAATCCCAGACCCACGAACATGAGCGCGGTCGCGATGTAGGCTAATCCCGGCAAGTGAACGTCGCCCGTTCGCAGCGCCTGGCTGATGGCATCGATGTTGGTGGAACCAGTGGCGCCGAACATAAGCGCGACGCCGTACAGGAAGAATGCAGTGGCAAACGATCCCAGCAAAAAGTATTTCAGCGACGCTTCGCTGCTCGCAGCATCGCGGCGACGGAAGCCCGCGAGAATGTATGTCGAGATCGAGGAAATTTCCAGCGCGATAAAAATCAGCACGAGTTCGATCGCCGACGACATCAGGCACATACCCACAGCGCCAAATAGAATGAGCCCGTAGTATTCCCCGGCCCGGATGCGCTGTACCGCCAGATACTCGTAAGAACTGAGAATACTTACCGCGGCAATCGCGATGACGAGGAAGTGGAAGAAGATGCTGAAACCTTCCACGCGAACCATGTTCGAAAAAGCCGTGCCCGGATACTGCGCCATCCAGGCGGTCGACACCAGCGCGGCCAGAGTGCCAATCAGTCCAATCGTGCCCAGCGATTTGTGGCTGCTTTCCGGGTCGAGCAGCGGATCGACGATCATGATCAACATGCCAAAGAGCGAAAGCACCAACTCCGGCAGGATGCGCATGTAGTCGGCGAAGGGCGGCGACTGAAAACTCTGGACCTGCGCCAGCAGAGCAGGGAGCGAATGCACGACCGAATTCAGGCCGGTCATCGTCGTCGCAATCATCGCCATCATCATCATCGGCCCACTACCTTGCTAGCCAATTGTGCGAGCGGAGCAAGCGCGTAACGCTGCACGGCCGGATCAATCGCGTTGAGCCAAACCAGAGGCGCCACTCCCATCACCAGCGCGGCGATGGCAATTGGAGCCAGCGCTGTCTTCTCGCGCAGGTTGAGGTCGAGCAGCGTGTTATTCACGTCGTGCGTCACCTTGCCGAAGAAAACGCGCTGATACATCCAGAGCAGGTAGCAGGCGCTCCAGATCACGCCGGTCGCGGCGAGAATGCCATAGATTGGCCGCGCCTGGAAGGCACCGCTCAGCACCAGAAACTCGCCGATGAAACCATTCATCAGAGGCAATCCAACTGAAGCGAGCACAGTGACCAGAAAGAAGGTGGCGTACTTTGGCATGGGCGTGGCTAGTCCGCCAAACTCGGTAATCTCGTAGGTGTGCCGACGTTCGTAGAGCAGGCCCGCCAGCATGAAGAGTCCGCCGGTGGCCACGCCGTGCGCCAGCATGATAAAGACGGCTCCGTTCAGGCCCGCGGTCGTGAAACTGAAGATTCCGAGGACGACGAATCCCAGGTGGCTGATCGAAGAATACGCAATCAGCTTTTTCATATTCGGCTGCACCAGCGCAACCAGCGCGCCATAGATGATTCCGATCAGCGCCAGAAACATGATCCACGGAGCATTGCGATGCGCCTGCTCGGGAAAGAGTCCGACGTTAAAACGCAGCAAGCCGTAAGTGCCCATTTTGAGAAGCACGCCAGCGAGCAGCACGGATCCCGCCGTAGGCGCTTCCACGTGCGCATCAGGCAACCAGGTATGAAAAGGGAAGATGGGCACCTTCACCGCAAAGGCGATGAAGAAGCCCAGGAACAACGCCAGGGAGGCACTCTCAAAACCCGACACGCCGCCGCTGCGAATTGCATTCTGAATGATGACAAAATCGAAGCTGCCCGTCTTCGCATACAGCCAGACAATTGCCGCCAGCATAAACATCGAGGCGATCATGGTGAACAAGAAGAATTTCACTGCCGCGTAGACCTTGCGCCCGTGGCCGTACATGCCGATCAGCAGCGCCATCGGAATCAGCGTCGCTTCCCAGAAAAAGTAGAACAGGAACAAGTCGAGCGAAGTGAAAACGCCGATGAGCGCGGTTTCCAGAATCAGCAGCAGAATGAAAAATTCCTTGACCCGCGACTGAATCGAAGTCCATGAAATCAGCACGCACAAAGGCGTGAGGAACGTAGTCAGTACCACCAGCCAGACGGAAATCCCATCAACTCCCATGTGGTAATGAATGTTCGGAGTGGTGATCCAGACTTTGTCGATCTCGAACTTAAAGAGGTTGGGATCGCGATGCAGATGCACCGGCAAATGCAGTGAAGCAACAAACGCCAGCAGCGAGATGACCAGCGCAAACAGCTTGATATCGCGATCGCGCCGTGGAATCAGCAGAATCAGCACGCCGCCCACGGCAGGAATAAACGTCACCAGCGAAAGAATGATGGGACTGAGGCCGTCCATGTTCATTGAAACGCCCATATTCATCGCACTCCCATCCACACCATGTAAGCGATCACCACCGCCGCTCCCGCGGCCACCCAACCGGCGTAGGACCGCAGATTGCCCGACTGCATGTGGCGCACGTTGTCCGATACATGCCGCGCAGCGGTAGCGGAGTCGTTGACCGCGGCGTCGATCCCTCCCTGGTCCAGGCCATGCCACAGAATCGTGGTTGAGCCGTCAATAAGTGGTTTCACAAAAAGCGCGGCGTAAAGTTCGTCGATGTAGTACTTGTGGACGACCGCCTGGTAGAGCCCGCCAAGGCTGGCGGCGATGCGCGCCGGCAGTTGCGGGCGCCGGCTATACAGCAAATATGCCAGCAGCCATCCAAGTCCAGCAACGCTGATCGAAATACCCATCAGCAGATACTCGGTGATCTTCTCGGCTGCGGAAGAAGTTTCCTGCGCGACCTCCGCTCCCTGCTGAAACACGGGAGCCAGGAAATGTTCAAAGTGATTTCCGTAGCCGACAAATCCTCCCACCACCGATAGGAAGGCCAGCACCACCAGCGGACCCAGCATCACCCACGGACTCTCATGCGGATCTCCGTGCCCATGGCCGTGTCCCGAAGCATGATCGTCATGAGCGTCGTGACCGTGCGCCGCTTCGACCGGTGCGCCCCGGTACTCGCCGCCAAAAGTCATGTACATCAGCCGGAACATATAAAAGGATGTAATGAAAGCCGTAGCAACGCCAATCACCCAATACACCCAGCTAACGTTCGCAGCTCGCCAAAGAATCTCGTCTTTCGACCAGAAGCCGGCGAACGGCGGAATCCCCGCGATAGCCAGCGTGGCAATCCCCATCGTCATAAACGTCCACGGCATGTAGACACGCAGGCCGCCCATCTTGCGCATGTCCTGCTCGCCGCCCACGCCATGAATGACCGAACCGGCTGCCAGGAATAACAAGCCCTTGAAGAACGCGTGTGTCATCAGGTGGAAGATGCCTGCCGAGAACGCTCCCACGCCGCAGGCCATGAACATATAGCCGAGCTGAGAAACGGTGGAGTAGGCCAGCACCTTCTTGATATCGGTTTGCGCAATGCCAATGGTCGCCGCAAATAAGGCGGTGAGCGTCCCTATGATCGCGACCACAGTGAGCGCCGTGGGCGCTCGGTCGAAAATCATGTGCGACCGCGCCACCATATATACGCCGGCCGTGACCATGGTCGCCGCATGGATCAACGCCGAAACCGGAGTGGGGCCCTCCATGGCATCCGGCAGCCAGACATAAAGAGGAATCTGCGCCGACTTGCCCGCCGCGCCCACCATCAGTAGCAACCCAATCGCCGTGAGCAGGCCGACGCCGGCAGTCTCCGCAGGCAGCGTCTGTACGGCAGCAAAGACGCGTGTGAAGTCAAGCGTCCCAAAATGCTTGATCATCAAAAACAGCGCAATCAGAAATCCAAAATCGCCGATCCGGTTAACGATGAATGCTTTCTTGCCCGCCGCCGCTGCTGAATCTCTGGTGAACCAGAACCCGATCAGCAGATACGATGCCAATCCCACGCCCTCCCAGCCGATGAACATGACCAGGTAGTTCTTGGCCAGGACTAACGTGAGCATGAAGAACATGAACAGGTTCAGGTATGCCATGAACCGGTAGTAGCCGTCGTCATCCCACATGTATCCGACCGAGTAGATATGAATGAGGAAGCCAACGCCCGTGACCACGAGCAGCATGACCAGAGAAAGCTGATCAAGATAAAAGCTGAAGTCAACTTGAAAGCTTCCCGACCGCAGCCAATGCGCAAGATCGTAATAATAAGGAGCCGATGCCGACGAAAAGCCCGCCGCCAGAAATAGCGCCATGGCAAAGGTAGCACCGCAAAAGAAGAGCGCGACAGAAGTGATCGCCCGCCTCGACGACCGCCGGCCAAAAAAGCCATTGATCGCCGCCCCGGCCAGGGGAAGGATGGGAACGATCCAGAGATAAGGATTCTGCGTCATAGTTTGAGCAGGTTCACCTGGTCCACGTTCAAAGTCTCCCGCGTACGATAAACGGCAATGATGATAGCCAGGCCGACCGCGGCCTCGGCCGCCGCCACGACCATCACGAAGAAAACGAAAACCTGCCCGCTGAGCGCGTGCCAGTGCGCGGCGAAAGCCACGAAGGAAAGGTTCACACCATTCAGCATCAGCTCGATCGACATGAAAATCGTGATGATGTTGCGCTTGATCAGGAAACCAAGCACGCCGCACACGAACAGGATCCCACTCAAGATCAGATAGTAAGAAAGAGGGACCATCAGCGCTCCTTTCCTTGTCGTTGCCCGACAAGTTCGCGAGTTTCCTCGACCGCCGGAGCGCTGGGATGAGGCCGCGCGATCGCCTCGGGCCGGCTGGCGAGCACGACCGAGCCCAGAATGGCGATCAGGATGAGAATCGATGTGACTTCAAAGGGCAAAAGGAAATCATGAAATAGCAGCCGCGCAATTTCGTTCGGAGGGCCCGGTAGCGCGCCGATGGCCACCGTCTCCGCGTTGGCGCGATGTAGAATCGTCCAGGCGACGAGCACTCCGCCGATGGCCACGCTCGGAACGCCGAGCAGGATCGCAACCCGGCTGTCCTTGGTGCGCTCCTCTTTACCAGCATTCAGCAGCATGATGGTGATCACAAACAGCACCATGATCGCGCCGGCGTAGACGATGACCTGCACAGCCGCGACAAATTCCGCGCCCAGCAGCAGATACTCGGCAGCGAGCGAGGCCATCACCACAATCAACGAGAGCGCGCTATTAATGGGATGGCTCTGCACCAGCAGGTTGACCGCTCCCGCCACGCAGATTGCGCCGAAGAAAAGAAATAGAACTAAATGAAACATAGTTTGCGTCAGTTCTCAATAAAGCTCAGAAGAACTTACCTGGGTACTGAGCTCGCAGAGCCACAACCAGCGCCGTATACACAATGTTCGCAACCGCCAGAGGCAGCAGAACCTTCCACCCAAACGACATGAGCTGGTCATAGCGAAAGCGTGGCAAAGTCCAACGCACCCACACATACAGAAATATGAAAAAGAAAACCTTCAGGCTGAACCAGAACACAGGCAGCAGATCCTGCAAAAAGACCGGACCAAAGATCGGCCCATTCCATCCCCCCAGGAACATCAGCGTCGCCAGGCACGCGGCCGTTGTCATGTTGGCGTATTCGGCCATGAAGAACATGGCGAACTTCATCGAGCTGTACTCGGTGTGATATCCGGCCACCAGTTCGGACTCGGCTTCGGGCAGATCAAACGGGGTGCGGTTGGTTTCCGCATAAGCGGAAATCAGGTAGATGAAAAATGCCAGCGTCTGCCCGTGAAAAATATTCCAGCGCGGAATAAATCCCCAGAACACTCCGTGCTGCGCGTCCACAATATCGCGCAGGCTGAGGCTTCCCGCCATAATCAGCACTCCCACGAGCGACAGGCCGAGCGAAACTTCATAGCTGACCATCTGCGCGCTCGCGCGCAGCCCGCCGAGCAGGGAGTACTTGTTGTTCGAAGACCATCCTGCCAGCGCAATCCCGTACACGCCCATCGACGTAATGCCGAGCACCACCAGCAGCCCGATATTCAAGTCGGTGATCTGCAGGAACGTACTATAGGGTCCGAGATTGACCCAGTTGCCAAATGGAATCACCGAAACGGATGTAATAGCAAAAACCAGCGCGATAATAGGCGCCGCGATGTAGAGCGGCTTATAGACATGCGGCTGCGTCAGATCTTCTTTGAAGATAAACTTGGCGCCGTCGGCCAGCGGCTGCAGCAGGCCGAAGGGTCCCACCCGCGTCGGTCCCCAGCGGTTCTGAATGCGCGCCGACACTTTGCGCTCCAGCCAGACGCTGTAGGCGACCACCGTCAGCAAAACGCCAACCACAATCGCCGACTTGATAAGCGAAATGATAAGGAACGTAATTATGCTCAACGAAATGTCTTTCGTGTGCTCGTGTGGCGCGGGCGCCTAGCCCGCGTGCTGTTGATCTTGCCGTTTGACAGCCGTTACTAGTCCGCCGCAACTTCCGTATCGGCAGACTTGTTTTCGAAAACCGAATTCAAGGTCTTGGAATATCGCCCGAGCGTACCCGAGCTGAACAAATCGTCGTTAGCCGGAGCAATCAACTCCGACTTCTGCACCAAACTAACGCCGGCGTCGGCAACTTCGAGATGCTGATCGTTGCCCGCCAGCAGATTGACTCGCGAAACATCGTATCCCGCAACCACGCGCTGGATCTCGTCGAGGATCGCCATGGGATCAAAAGGCGTCATTTTCGGTTCAAGGTTGTGCGCCTCTAGCCACACCGCATGACGATCCGCCTCGCCCGATTGCGCGCCTCGTGTTTGCCCCATATCGGAATGCGTCCCGCTTCCAAACGGCACCAGACCGCGCACATCGAAGCCCATGGCGTCGGCGATGCGCACGATCATTTCGAAATCCGGCTTGGTATCGGAGACTTCTCCTGCCTTCTTCACCAGTTGCAGATCGCCGCAAGTGTTCGTATAAGTTCCAGTTTTCTCGTAGGCGTTGGCCGCTGGCAAAACCACGTCGGCGATGGCCGCGGTTTCGGTCAGGAACATTTCCTGCACCACCAGAAAAGTCTTCGCGAGTATGAAGGGATCTACGATTAAACGTCCGACGGGATTTGACCCCACGACGTAAAGCGCTTTCAGCTTGCCGCCCTTCGCCGCGTCAAACATTTCTGGAAGGCTCAAACCTTGCGCAGCGGGCAGGCTGCCCCATTCCTTTTGGAACCTGCCCACGCTGGCAACCGGTTCGTATCCCGGCAGAAGATCGGGACAAAGCCCCATTTCACTGGCCCCGCGCGAATTCGCGTAATCACCCAGGCAGATCAGCTTGGCTCCGGTCAAAGTTGCGGCAAAGCTTACGAGCTTCTCGACGTCCGCCCCGCGCAGTTCCGAGCCGAAGGCGATGACCATATTCTGTTCGGCGCGAATCTTGTCGCGAAGCGCAATCCAGGCATCGCGCGTTGTACCGTCCGTCACCAGCGAATCGAGTTGCGAATCATCGCCTCCGAGGAAAGCAACTGCTTTCGCCTCCGCTCCTGCCGGAAGCAAACCAAATCCCGCCGCCTGCCGCCGCAACTTAATGGGCGCGGAGTTGACGACGTAAAGCTTCGCCCGCCGCAAGCGCACGTTCGTGCGAATCTGCCAAGCCAGCAACGGATGCTGATTGGTGGGGTCGTTGCCGATAAGCAAAATCGCGGGCGCATTCAAGACGTCTCGCATAGCCGCCGTTTTCCCCGGCTTGCCGTGCAGCGCCGCCGCCAGGGCAGGGAAGTCCGCGGTGCGATGATGATCGACGTTATTGGTTTTGAGCACGACGCGGGCAAATTTCGACAGTAGATAGTTTTCTTCGTTGGTCGTGCGATTCGATCCAATTACACCGATGGAGCCGCCGCCTTCAACTCCGTCGCGAGCCTCGCGAAACCCTGTTCCGATCAGCTCAAATGCTTCTTCCCAGGTTGCGGGCGTGAGCTTTCCGTTCTTACGAACCAGCGGCTGTGTAAGGCGTTCCGCGTGATGCGCAAAGTCGAAAGCATAACGGCCCTTGACGCACAGAAAATCGCCATTGATTCCGCTCTTGTCACGATTGTCGCCGCGCACAATCTCCATGCCGGTGTCGCAGCGCCGCACGCCGAGCGTAGTTTTGCACCCGTCCCCGCAGTGCGTGCAGATCGTGCCCACGTGATTCATCTCCCACGGACGCGTCTTGTAGCGATACGCACCTGAAGTGAGCGCGCCGACCGGGCAAATGTCGATGCACATGCCGCACTCTTCGCATTCAAGGTGATCTTCCTGATTCGGAGCGATGATCGAACTGACGCCGCGGTTCTGCACGCCGAGCGCCCAAACATCCATGCCCTCGCCGCAGACGCGCACACAGCGGTAGCACAGAATGCAGCGCGGCCGGTCGAAATACACCACGGGAGACCACTGCTGCTCCTCGCGATGATTCTTGATCTCCACAAATTTCGATTCGTGAGCGCCGTAGGAGAACGTCATGTCCTGCAGTTCGCACTCACCGCCGGCATCGCAAACCGGGCAATCGAGCGGATGGTTGCCCAGCAGCAATTCGACCATTGCCTTGCGCGCCTGCCGCACTTCATCGCTGTCGGTCGAGACGATCATGCCCTCGGTGACGCCCGTGGTGCAGGCGGTTTGCAGCTTGGGCATCTTTTCGATCTTCACGACGCACATGCGGCAAGCGCCCTGCAGCGAGAGCCCGGGATAATAGCAAAAAGAGGGCACTTCGATGCCCGCGCTCTTGCAGGCCTCGATCAGAAGCGAGCCCGCAGGAGCTGTGATCTTCTTTCCGTCGACAGTGAGGGTTACGTCAGCCATAGACTAAATTTCTTTCATCATTTCATCAAAATCTCTACGGTCTTCGCTGTGTTCGAGATCAAGATACTTCGTTACAGAAGCGATCAGCTCTTCCCTTAACTCGGGTGAAATAGCTTCCGGTTTCGTACCACCCGAGGGATCGAATGAACCCTTCATAGTGTTGCACCGATGGCACGACACGACTAGATTCTCTTGCAAACTCGTCCCTCCACGGCACACGGGGACGAGATGATCAAGTGCCAACTGGCGCCATGCGTGAGAATTGTTGGCACCATTAAAACCACAATAAACACACGTACAACGATCCCGCAAATATGCATTCCATGCCGCTACTGGCCAAGCTTTTTTCATTTATATGAACTATGCCAACGCTGGTTCCGCTGCTGTTTCAAACGGGCACGGTCTGCCGTCAAGATGATCTTCAAACTCTTTTCGAAACTTCTTCACAAACGCCATGGTCGGCATCGCCGCCGCGTCTCCGAGCGGACAGAAGGTCTTGCCCAACATGTTTTCCGCCAGGTAATAAATATTGTCGATATCTTTCTTTACGCCGCCGCCGGCATGGAATCGCGTCAGCGTTTTTTCCAGCCAGTCCGTACCTTCGCGGCATGGGATACACCAGCCGCAGCTTTCATGCCGGTAGAACTTCATGGTGCGCAGCGCAAACTTCACGATGCAGGTTGTATCGTCGAGCACCACCACCCCGCCCGATCCCAACATCGACCCAGCTTTGGCGACCGAGTCAAAATCCATAGCGACATCGATTTCCTCCGGCAGCAGCACCGGCGTTGACGATCCGCCGGGAACCACCGCCTTCAACTCACGCCCGCCAGGAATTCCTCCGCCCACCTCATAGATCATCTTCTTGAGGTTGTATCCCATGGGCAATTCGTAGACGCCCGGCTTGTTGAGATGTCCGGCGAGGCAGAACAGCCGCGTGCCGCCATTCTTGGCCGTGCCCAGTTTCGCGTACCAATCGGCGCCACCTAGAATGATGTGTGGCACCGCCGCCAGCGTCTCCGCATTATTAATGACCGTCGGACCGCCCCAAAGGCCGACCACGGCAGGAAACGGCGGCCGGATGCGCGGAATTCCGCGCTTGCCTTCAAGCGATTCCATCAGCGCCGATTCTTCGCCAACCTCGTACGCGCCCGCTCCACCATGCCAGTGAATGTCGAGATCGTATCCGCTGCCAAAAATGTTCTTGCCGAGAAACCCCTTCGCGTAAGCGTCCTTAATCGCCTTCTGCATGATCACCGACAGATAGCGATACTCGCCGCGAATGTAGATGTATCCCGTATGAGCGCCGACCGCGAGCGACGCGATCATAACGCCTTCAATGATCGAGTGCGGATCGTGTTCGAAAATCAGCCGGTCTTTACAGGTGCCAGGTTCGCTCTCGTCGCCATTGCAAAGCACGTATTTCGGCTTGGCCGATTGCTTGGGAACGAACGACCATTTCATCCCCGTACTGAATCCGGCGCCGCCTCGCCCGCGCAAGCCGGAGTTCTTGACCTCATTAATAAGGTCGTCCGGCTTCATGGCAACCGCCTTGTGCACGGCCTTGTAGCCGTCCAGTTGCAGATAGCGATCGATATCGGTAGCGCCCTGGCCAAAGCGCTTCGAGATCACGCGTACCTCGTCGGGATGGGAAACGAGAGAAGCCATAGAACAATTTGTAATTGGTAATTTGTAATTGGTAATTGTAGATCGGGTGCCAATTGCAAATTACAAATGACAAATTACCAATTTCCCTACTGCGTTCCCTTCTTCTTATACTCGTCCAAAACCTGGTCCATCTTCGCGGTCGTCAGGTTCTCGTGATAATCGTAGTTGACCTGGATCGCCGGAGCCCAACTACAAGCGCCAATGCATTCCACTTCTTCCAGTGAGAACAAACCGTCCTGTGTCGTGCCTTTGTGATTGATGCCCAGCTTTCTCTTACAATGGTCCAGCAACTCCTCACCGCCACGCAGCATGCAGGCAATATTGGTGCAAACCTGCACGTTGTATTTGCCGCGCGGCTTCGTGGTCAGCATGGAGTAGTAGCTGATCACGTTGCGCACTTCCAGTTCTGTCAGATCCAGCCGCCCCGCCAACTCCGCAATGACTTCATCAGTCAGCGCGCCCGTCTCATCCTGCGCGTAGAGCAGCGTGGGCACCAGCGCGGAGCGCTTAGTCGGATAATGCGTCAGCATCTCGGCAAACCGCGTCTCGAATTCCTCAGAAAACTTCATGCAGCTCTGTTCACCTAAATTACAAATTACAAATCACCAATTACAAATCCCTACCGATCCACATCACCCAGCACAATATCGATCGACCCGATGGCCGCGACCACGTCGGCAATCAGTTGCCCTTCGCACATCTTGGCCACCGTCTGCAAATTCGCGTACGACGGGCCACGCATGTGCACGCGATACGGTTTAGCCGTTCCATCGCTCACTACGTAATATCCCATCTCGCCGCGCGGCGATTCGACCGCCTGGTAAACCTCTCCCGCCGGAACCGCGAAGCCCTCGGTGATGATCTTGAAGTGATAAATCAGGGCTTCCATCTGCGTCTTCATTTTTTCGCGGTCGGGCAGCACCACCTTGGGAGCGTCGGCCTTGATGGGGCCTTCCGGCATTCCCGCCAGCGCCTGCTGCACGATGGCAATCGATTCGCGCAACTCCTGAACCCGGCAAACGTACCGCGCAAACACGTCGCCTTCGGTGGCGACGGGCACCTTGAACTTGAAATTCTCGTAGCCGGTGTAAGGAGAATCGCGTCGCAGATCGATGTCAACTCCGCTGCCGCGCAAAGTTGGCCCGCATGCCCCGAGCGCAATCGCATCTTCCGCGCTCAGGCGGGCGATGCCCTTCGTTCGCATCTTGAAAATCGGATTCCCGGTCAGCAGGTTTTCATATTCATCCACTTTGCTGGGAAAGCCGTCGGCGAACTTCTTGACTTTCTCAAAAAATCCCAGCGGCGGCTCCAGCGCCAACCCGCCAATGCGGAAATACGACGACATCATCCGCTGTCCGCTGACCATTTCGTAGAAACGCAAAACCTCTTCGCGCTCGCGGAAGCAATAAAGAAGGACCGTCATCGCACCCAGATCCATGGCGTGCGTTCCCAGCCAGACCAGGTGCGAATTGATGCGAGTCAGCTCATTCATCAGAACCCGCATCCACTGCGCTTTTGGAGGAATCTCCAGCCCCAGCAATTTCTCCACTGCCAGGCAGTAGCAGAGATTGTTGGTCATGGGACAGAGATAATCGATGCGATCGGTAAGCGGCACCACTTGCTGGTAGAACTTGGCCTCGCAGGTTTTCTCGATGCCCGTGTGCAGGTAGCCGATCTCCGGCCGCAGCCGCACGATCGTTTCGCCTTCGATTTCCAGCACTACGCGCAGCACCCCGTGGGTCGAGGGATGTTGCGGGCCCATGTTCAGGATCAGGGTGCCATCCTGGCCGGGTTCTGCGAGCGTAGGGGGAACTTGCGGCATGTGTTAGCGGTATCCCTCCACGGGGTAGTCCTTCCGCAGAGGATGGCCTTCCCAGTCATCGGGCATCATGATGCGTTTCAGGTTGGGATGTCCGGTGAAGCGCACGCCAAACAGATCGAACACTTCCCGTTCGTAGAAATTTGCCGAGGGCCAGACCGAAGTGACCGATTCCAGCGCGGGGCTCGAACCGTCAAGCCGCGTTTTTAAACGCACGCGTTCTTTTGTCGGAATCGAAAGCAGATGGTAGACCACTTCAAACCGCGGCTCCAGCGGATACCAGTCCACGGCGGTGACGTCGCATAAATAGTTGAAGGGGCAATCGCGCGCGTCGCGCAAAATCGCGCCAGCTTCGCGGATCGCATCCTTCTCCACCCAGATCGTTAACTCCTCGCGATCGAATTTCACCGCCTGCACCATGGCCGAATTCCATTCCAGCAAGGTGGCCAGCGCGGGATGCGACTTCAGCTTCTCAATCTCGGTGATGGGAGGAACGAGCGGCATCAGAAATCCCCCCGTTTGGATGCGGTCAGCCCCCAATCAAGCACACCTTTTTTCAATATATAGAAGAGGCCGACGAGCACGATGGCGATGTACACCATCATCTCCCAGAAGCCAAACATTTTCAGTTCGCGCAGGATGATGGCCCACGGATAAAGGAAGACCGCTTCCACGTCGAACAAGATGAAGAGCATGGCCACCAGGTAGAATTTGACCGAGAAGCGTCCGCGAGCGTCGCCGATCGGCTCAACGCCGCATTCATAGGCGGACATTTTCGCCAGTCCCGGCTTATGTCGGCCAACCAACTCAGAAAGGATTACAATCACGCTCGCAAGAGCTAACGCGATGCCAAAGTGAAGTAGGAGGGGCAGGTACTGAGCGAAATGATTGTCCGGCATAAGACTGGCTATATATAATCTGCGTCAAGCGCATCAGTAAACTCTCTAGACTAGTTTTGACCGGCGGAAGTGTCAAGGCGAAGTGAAATGTTTTTGGTGGGCTTTTCCTTCGTGAACCTTCGTGCCCTTTGTGGTGGACGTTTTTAACTGTTGTTTTCATCCGGAGGCTCTGTGCGACACGACAGAACCACCGGGGAAGGCCTGAACCCAATGATCTTTGGCTTTAACACCGACATTCGGCACGAAGACACGATCTATCACGTGCAGAGCGAAGCCCGCGAAGGCGAACAGTTGCTGCAAACCCAGGTCTTCGTTCGCGGCCGCTGCATTGGCAAGCGCGCCATTCCCTATGGAGCGGACGCGGCCAAAGGTTTTCCCGCCAACGACCAGGACATGGAAAAGCGCCTGCGCGAATTGCATCGCGAGGTGCTCGACGCGATCCGCGACGGCAAACTCGATTCCATTCTCGACAAGCGCGATTCGCCCGAAGCTTTGGCCGCCGTCAAACAGCTTGACCTGCAGTGGATCAATGCTGACTCGGTGCATACCTCTGGCGCATTGTCCATGCATATCCGAGTCACCGACGGAGGCGCAACCGTCGCCGGCGCTCGGCTGACTCTCCGCTTCGCCCGCCCCGACGCTGCGCCTTATTACGCCCAGGTTCTCACCGATGCTCAGGGCAAAGCCGAGATGAACGTTCAGGTCGAAGAAAAGTCGCTGGCGGATTCCTCCGTGCTCGTGCAAGCCAGCTTCGATGGAAGAACCGCGACCAGAAAGTTCCAATTGCGCGCCGCCACCTAGCTTGCCATGAATCTAATTATCAATGGTGAAACTCAAACTTGCTCCGCCGAAACTCTGGGCGCGCTCGTCGAAGGTCTCGGCATGAAGCCGGACCGTGTAGCCATCGAACTGAACCGCGAGATCGTTCCACGCGACCAGTGGCAGCAAACTCCCTTGCACGACGGAGACCGGCTGGAGATAGTTCACTTCGTCGGCGGCGGATCGGAATCTGCTCGCCGTTCCGCCTAGTCACCCCTCTTTAGCCTAGTCCCCCTTTTAGTTGTCATCCCGACCCCCAAGAGTTGGCATCCCGACCCTGAGCGGAATCGAAGGGGAGGGATCTGCGGTTCGCGGCAATAGGCACACTCCCCGCAAGTTTGGCAACCCGTTTCCCAACCTGCTAACCTGTTTTCGCGTGGCCCCGTCGTTCAACGGATAGGACTTCAGTTTCCTAAACTGACTATGCAGGTTCGATTCCTGCCGGGGCTACCAGCGATGCTACCCACGCGCCGCTGCGCAAACTCTTTCAGCTGTTGCCAAAGTTTCACTGTTGTTAGCAAGTTAAAATGTCCGCTTTTTGTAGCAAGTGAAATGTCCGGTTTCGTTAATCTCCCGTAGCCGCCGAGGCGGTGGAAAAGTGGGAATCCCGCGCACTTGGCGGGATTTCCAAGCGCGGTGGGAAAGTCGTTTTTTGGACTTTCCCACGGCGCGTCTTTTCCACGGCCTTGCCGGACGCCAGTTTCCCATTGAGAATCGGACCGCCGCGCTCGTCATAGCGACCCAGGCAGTGTGGTCCATAGCTGAGGCTCAAGGTCCCGTCCAGGTGTTGGTGCGCGATCACCGTGCAGCCTGCCAGCGTTCCCCGCCAGCGCACGGGTTCGATCTGCAAAGTCAGGTTCTGAAAGCTGACCGTGTTGTCGCGGTTCACCATGCGCTCGAATTGCAGCGAAAAGATGCGCTCCAGGTCTTTCCCCCGATAGGGCACAAAGGCAGTGCCCGGTTGCGCGGCTGCTACTGGGAAGCGGCGATTAAACTCCCCGATGTAATGCTCGCGCAGAAAGACGTTCGCCGCCTCCACCGTCCGGATCCCACGCAAGCGCAGTTCCTGCGGCAGTCGGCCCTGCCAGGTGCCGAAACTGCGTTCGCTGCGCCCGCGCGCTTGCGGCGAGTAGGCCGGAATCATGCGCACCCCCAACTCGCGCAGCGCACGCCCCACCTGCGTGAGACGGTCGTGGTCCACCGCCTCTCCCGCCTTGGCCGTCAGCCAGAAATGACGGGCCCGATCGCTATACAGAGCGCAAAACACGCCCTGGTGTTCGACCACTTCTTTCAGCCCGGTCAGCACCGGAACCGTCGCTTCCTCTTCCACCAACTGCGCGTAATAAATCTCGCTGTTGGCGTCGTCCATAATCACCAGCAAGTCGTACCAGCGCTCATCCTGAAACCAGCGATGCTCACTGCCGTCGATGTGCAGCAGCATCCCGGGCAGCGGACGCCGCGGGCGCTGTTGGCGATGCACTCCACGCTTGCGCCCCTTGGCCACCATGCCCGCCCCTTGCAGCAACCCTTTCACCCAGCTGTAGCTGATCTCTACCTGGTGCTCTTCCCGCAACTTCTCGTGAAAGTGCCGCACGTTCAGATCGAAATACTTTTCCCGATACAGCCCCAGAACTTTCTCCACCACCGCCAATGGCACTTTCTTGGGCGACGGCTTGCCCCGACGCCGGTCGAACAACCCCCGGAACCCGAACTCTTCATAGCGTTCATGCCAGCGCCGCATCTGCCGGTCGCTGATGCCGATGATCTCCGCCGCCTGCCACCACGTGATCTTCTTCGCCATGGCCCGCAGAATCACTTCCTGTACCTTCATCGTCCGCTCCATCGCGGCCTGCGTGTAAGAAAACATGCCTTCCATGCTCTCCTACCCTCGCCGCCTGCCAAGCGGACACTTCACTTGCTATCTCATCCGGACATATCATGTGCTAACGACAGTTGCCAAAGTTTCACTTGACCTCGCCTTAAGCTGGGATCACACTGTGTGCGTTCAGGCCATCCGGCCTAAAGTCCCTACTCTGGGGATGCTAGCTCGAACGACCCCAAGTCGGAATCAGCAACGAACGGCGAGCCTCTCTCGCGGCACAGAAAGCGAGGACAGTCATGAAGACTCTCCCATCTCCCTCCAAGTCAGCCAATGTTTGTGATTCACTGCACCAGCACCTTCACATGTATGCATTGGCGGCAAGCGCTGCTGGAGTGAGCGTGCTCGCGCTGGCGCAACCCGGTGAAGCCGAGATTGTTTACACGCCCGTCCAAGTCACCATCGGACCCGGCCAGGCTTACGCTCTCGATCTCAACCAGGACGGCATCGTCGATTTCACCATCCACAACCGTACCCACGGCACCACCTCGGGATTTGATGCCAGCATTTTTGTCCGCCCCGCGGCGGGCAATGCGGTTGCCGGACACATTACGAGGTTCCGCTTCGATTGGGCCTATGCGCTCGGCTCTGGGATGCGCATCGATAAGGTCGACCGGCACTTTGCCCCCGGCCGCGCGAGCATGGCTTTTTCCGACACGTTCGTGGGCTCTTACTCTAGAGGGGGTAGTTGGCTCTCCACGTTCGGTTTCACTGCCCGTTTTCTAGGACTGAAGTTCAAGATCGACGGCCAAGTCCACTACGGATGGGCGCGACTGAACGTTCAGACTTACCCGCAGTTAACCCCCACCTTGACCGGCTTCGCCTACGAGACCGTAGCCAACAAACCGATCAAAGCCGGGGCAGAGCAAGGCAAAGATGACGCAAGCGTCAAGCAACCGGGTCCCGCAGCTCTGACGAAGCCGGAGCAGCGACCCGCCACGCTGGGCATGCTGGCTCTCGGGTCCCCCGCATTATCGATCTGGCGTCGGAACGA
Source organism: uncultured Acidobacteriaceae bacterium (assembly GCA_963785265.1). Classification (GTDB taxonomy): domain Bacteria; phylum Acidobacteriota; class Terriglobia; order Terriglobales; family Acidobacteriaceae; genus Acidiflorens. The sequence continues at coordinate 708,629 of CAWAUN010000008.1, forward strand.
ATCGACACCGTGACGGAAAGAAGTGAGGACAATCATAGTGAGGACAATCATGAAGACCCTCGCAACTCCTACGAAGTCGGACATCATCCGTGATTCACTGCATCAGCACCTTCACATGTATGCCTTGGCGGCGAGCGCCGCCGGAGTAAGCGTGCTCGCGCTGGTGCAACCCAGCGAAGCCGAGATCGTTTACACCCCCGTCCAAGTCACGATCGAACCAAATTCCCGTTACAATCTCGATCTCAACAACGACGGCATCGTCGACTTCACCATTAAGAACCGCACCTGGAACACGACCTCGGGATGGTATTGGAACCTGTTGCTGCAGCACCCGGGAGGAAATGCGGTCGCAGGACATATTGCCGCCTACGGCTTCCCCTGGGCCTATGCCCTCAGGTCTGGAATGCGCATCGACAAGGCGGACCGTCACTTTGCCGCGGGCCGGGCGTCGATGGTTTACTACATCTATAACTGGGACGGCCGCTTTTCAAGAGGTAGTTGGAACAACGTCAACAACCGTTATCTGGGACTGAAGTTCAAGATCGAAGGCCAAGTCCACTACGGATGGGCGCGACTGAGTACCCAGGGAGGTTCCGTCACGTTGACCGGCTACGCCTACGAGACCATTCCCAACAAGCCGATCAAAGCAGGGGCAGAGCAAGGCAACGATAAAGATAAAGTTGAAGATGAGAGCGTCGGGCGACCCGACTCCGCCGCTTTGACCGAACCATCTCAGAAACCCGCCACGCTGGGCATGCTGGCAAGAGGAGCGAAAGCGCTTCGCCTCCGGCGACAAAACGAAGAGCCATCTGTGACGTCTGACAAAAAGTGAGGACAGTCATGAAGACCTTACCGCCTGCATCGAAACCGGCTAAAGTTCGTGATTCACTGCACCAGCACCTTCACATGTATGCGCTGGCGGCCAGTGCAGCCGGAGTCAGTGTGCTCGCGCTGGCGCAGCCCGGCGAGGCCGAAATTATTTATACGCCCACGAACGTCACGATCGGCCCCAATCACGAGTACGGTCTTGATCTCAACAATGACGGCGTCGTCGACTTCACCATCAAAGACCGCTCCCTCTTCTCCTCCATTTTCGCATCAGGAGGCCTCTGGGTGAAATCGCCGGCGGGCAACGACGTGGCGGCACATCTCGCCTTCGGGTTGTACTCTGGCGGGGGATTTCGCTTTGCCTATGTGCTTAGTTCCGGGATACCCATCAGCCAGCAGGCCCGCCACTTCAGTGCGGGGCGGGCAACCATGACTTGGTTTTGTTTCTGTGACGCCGGGGGGTTTTATCGAGGCAGTTGGCTCTCCCACTCATCGAACCAGCCGCTCAGCAGCCGTTATCTCGGATTCAAGTTCAAAATTAACGGCGAAGTTCACTACGGCTGGGCGCGGCTGAACGCTCTCGGCCCGCTCGACGGCGCGGTGTTAACCGGCTACGCCTACGAGACCATCGCTAACCAGGGCCTCAACGCCGGCCAAGAAGAAGAAACAGAGAAGACAGAGAAGAAAGTGGAGCAGCCGGATCCAGCGGCTTTCACGCAGCCGGCTCAGAAACCTGCCACGCTGGGAGTATTGGCGCACGGCTCAAGCGGCCTGCCCATGTGGCGAAAAAGGTAAGCGGCGCTGCCTAGCAACTAGTGTAGTGTGCCGTAAGTTCATGGCATAAATAAATTGTCATCCTGAGCGAAGCGAAGGACCCATGCACCTGGCCGCGCGCTACATTTGACATTTCGTATGAATCGGAATGGCACCTATAACAATGACTAGATCTCGTGATCGTCTCCGCCCAGGCCGGACGTTGCTGTCCGACGTACCAAGATTTTTCGCGAGCAAGAATGTGAGGAGAATATGAAAACTGAAGCCTCTTCCTTCGATTCGGCCGAGCGCCGTGATTCACTGCATCAACACCTTCACGCCTATGCCCTGGCCGCGAGCGCCGCCGGAGTCACGATGCTGGCCTTGGCGCAACCCGCTCCAGCCGAGATCGTCTATACGCCTGCTAACATCACTATCGGACCCAATCAGAGCTACAATCTCGATCTCAACAATGACGGCATAACCGACTTCACCATCACGAACCAGTTCAAGAGCAGCGCCTCGGGATTCCAGTCGAATCTTTTCGTGCAGAATCTGGGAAGTGGCAATGCCGTCGCCGCACATCTCGACAACAGCGGCGGGTTCCCATGGGCATATGCGTTCTACTCCGGGTTTCGCATCACCCAGGCGCAACGGCATTTTACTTCGGGCCGTGCCACCATGGTCTGGGGCCACCCCGGCAAGTACCGCATGAATTGGCGCGGCAGCTTTGCTGGATCCGGCTTCGGATGGTCCGGGTATCTGGGTCTGAAGTTCAAGATTAAGGGCAAAATCCACTATGGATGGGCGTTTCTGGGTACTGATCCCTTTGAGAGCCATTCCGCTCTGTTGACCGGCTACGCCTACGAGACCACTCCCAACAAGGCGATCAAAACCGGCCAGGAGCAAGGCACAGATAAAGATGAAAGCGGCGAGCAACCCCGCCCCGCAGCCCTCGCGGAACCCGATCAGACGCCAGCTACGCTGGGAGCGCTGGCGAAGGGAGCGGAAGGGCTTCGCCTCTGGCGACAAAACCAACAAGGGGTGCGTCTACAAGAGAAAATGAGTGTGGGCGACGGTAATTGAGGAAAGTTGTCAGAACATTTCGAAGGCGACAGCCATGCTGGCCCGGCTGGCCAACGAAACCCCCGCACTTTGCATTTGGCTATCAAATTAAGGAGGTCGATCGCTATGAAGTTCACATTTCATATACCCACAACAAAATTATTGACGATTATTGCTGCTGCGGTCGCACTCACAGCCGCCATGTTGGTCTGTCCAGGCACAGCCACTGCTGCTGGTCCAGTTGAAGAGGGGCTCTACAGTTTCCAACGCAATAACGACTTTTGGGCCCCTGGCCCTAATGGTGGACTGGTTGCCGACCAGGGAGGAAACCTCTATGGAGTCACGTGCTGCGACGGGCTTTATAACTGGGGCACGATATTCGAACTTTCGCCTCCCGCTGCGCAAGGCTACCCATGGACAGAAACGATCCTGCTCACTTTCAATCTCAACAACGGTGCCGATCCCTACGGTCCTTTGGTTCTAGATCAGGCAGGCAATCTTTACGGCACAACCTCGTTGCCCGGTCTCGTTTATGAGCTTTCTCCGCCAAAGCAGGAGGGCGATCCATGGACGCAGAAGGTTCTCTACGAGTTTGTTTCCAATCTTTACAGTCCAGAAGCTGGAACCGTCTTCGACCAAGCCGGGAATATTTATGGGACGGCCGCTCAGGGCGGGAGAGGTTGCGGCTGGAATGGAGGTTGCGGCGGCGTATATCAATTGTTGAATCGCGGCGGTGGCAGCTGGGAGCAAAGAGTAATCTACCAGTACGGCGGCTGCCCGAAGTGTCAGACTGGAGGCTTTGGCACCTTAGCCGTCGACGCAGCGGGCGCGCTGTACGGTACGACGACGGCCCAAAGGACGCCCGGTACTGTTTACAAACTCACGCCACCGTTACGCAAGAACGGGAAGTGGGCTCACTCTGTCCTTTACACTTTCAAACGCAGTGACGATGGCAGCGGTTCAGAGACTGGTGTGATATTTGACACCAGCGGCAACCTTTACGGCACAACCCCCGATGGCGGCGGCACCAATTGTGGAACGATCTTTGAGCTGACCCCATCGCCGGCAGGCTCATGGACCGAGAACGTGATCTATAGTTTCCAAGGCAGTACTGACGGTTGCGGGTCGGCCAACCTCATGTTTGACGGCTTCGGCAATCTCTATGGGACCATGTCTAACGGGGGCAATGGGAGTTGCGGGTGTGGCTACGTTTTCGAACTCTCTCCCCCTGCCGATGGCGGGTCCTGGACTAAGACCGTGCTCTATTCCTTCGAAAGTGGCAGCGACGTTGCCTATCCAAATGGCGGCGTCATTTTCGGTCTCGGCGGTGCGTTGTACGGAGAAGCAATTGGTGGGACCGGAAACTGCACCGTTGGCTCCGGCTGTGGCGGCGTGTACTCCGTCACACCATAAAGATAGAGCGAGGGCAATCCAGTCGAGTTTGTTCGTTGACTTTTGTCCAGAATCGTGTCAATTTGGCCCCGCATTACGTGGAGGTTCACTATGAAAACGTCAGTATCTTCTAGGAAGGTAGTTAGCCTTCCCGATTCCGTTCGCCAGCGTCTGCACCCGTACACCCTGGCAGCCACTGCGGCGGGAGTGACCATGCTCGCGCTTGTGCCGCCGGGAGAAGCTGAAATCATCTACACGCCCGCTAACGTCACCGTCGGGCCCGATCAGCGCTACGGCCTGGACGTCACCGGCGACGGCACGACTAATTTCTATTTGGGAGTTTCCACACGGAGTATCAGTTCAGGCAGCTACGGTGGTCTTTGGGTATCGGCTCCGCAGACGGGGAACTCCGTCGCCGCTGTGGGCGCAGGAAGGTTCACCGGCGATGCCAAAGATCTTCCGTCCGGACGTCTAATTGGGCCCAAGACAAAGTGGGGTTCTTACTACCTGCAGATGGAATATGGGCGGCATGTCTCACACACCCATTTCCTGGGGCATTGCGTTGGCCCGTGGAAGAAGAACCAAAATGGCTATCTTGGTCTGAAATTTATGATCAGTGGCGAGGTCCATTATGGCTGGGCAGCAGTGAGCGTGACCTGTTATGGTTATTACTCCGGTATGAGCGAAACGTTGACGGGGTACGCCTATGAGACCATTCCTAACAAGGCCATCAAGGCGGGACAAGAGACAGGAACTTTGGACGAGAGTCTGAACGCACCGGCCAAGCCAGCGCCAAAGCCAACGACCGCCCCGGTTCCGACCGCAGCCACATTGGGGACGCTGGCGAGGGGAGCGCAGGCACTTAGTATCTGGCGACAAGAGTAAGACTAAGTCTGTGCCTTGGCTCTATAACTGAGGAGATTATGAAACCCTTAGCCCCGTCGTTGAAGCCCATCAACTCCCTAGATTCGTTTCAAAAGCACCTTCCCATGTACGCCTTGGCCGCCAGTGCCGCGGGAGTGAGCGTACTGGCGCTGTCACAACCCGCCGAAGCCGAGGTCGTCTACACTCCGACTAACACTCAGATCGGCATCAACCAAACCGTTGCCCTCGACCTGACCGGCGATGGCACCACCGATTTCAATCTCAAAGATGTTTCTATAAGCTTCACTGACGTGTTCGTCTTTGTTCTCGGGGTCGAACCTTTTCAGACAGGCAACGCCGTTGCTATCACGGCAGCAGAGAAGTTTCGCAGCGAAGCCGCCGATCTTGGCTCCGGACATCGAATTGGGCCGAAGACCAAGTTCGGGGGTTCCTACTTCGGTAGTTCCGTGCGGATGGCCTCCGGGCACATCAGCTCAAGCCCCTTTCGCTCGGTCTGTCGAGGCCCGTGGAAGAACAAACAAAATCGCTACCTCGGCCTGAAATTCATGATCAGTGGCGAAGTCCACTACGGCTGGGCGCGATTGAGCGTGACCTGCAACGGCGCCGAAATCACCGGAGTCTTGACCGGATACGCCTATGAGACCATTGCCAACAAGGCCATCAAAGCGGGACAAGAAACAGGAACTTTGGACGAGAGTATGATCACTCCGGACAAGCCAACACCAACAAGCGTCCCAGTTCCGACGTCAGCCACATTAGGCATGCTGGCCAAGGGAGCGCAAGCGCTCGATCTCTGGCGGTGAGGTTCTTTGCTCATAGCTTTTAGCTAAAGGCCAAGAGCTAACAGCTAACAGGCCGCGCGGAGGTCCAGCGCCATCGAGTTATTTCATGCCCGAGAAGCTAACCAAAAGAGTCCTACTAATAGGTTGGGACGCCGCCGACTGGAAAATCATCAACCCCTTACTAGACCAGGGCCTGATGCCCACGCTAGAAGACCTGGTCAACCACGGAGTAATCGGCAACCTAGCCACTCTGCACCCAGTCCTATCTCCGATGTTATGGAACTCCATCGCCACCGGCATGCGTCCCGACAAGCACGGAATCCTAGGCTTTATCGAACCCGACCCGCAAACCGGACGCGTGCGCCCAGTTACCAGCACCTCGCGCAAAGTCAAGGCCATCTGGAATATTCTGACCCAGCGCGGATACAAGACTCACGTCCTCGGATGGTTTGCCGGCCATCCCGCCGAGCCCATCAACGGCATCTCCGTCTCCGACCTGTATCCCTATGCGACGGCCCCGTTAGATAAAGACTGGCCCTTGCCGCCCGGAGCCGTTCATCCCGAGAGCCTGCGCGAGACCTTCGCCCAATTGCGCATGCATCCCGAGGAAGTAACCGAAGCCGCCATCCTTCCCATAATTCCGCGCGCCGCCGAGATCGATCAAGAAAAGGACAAGCGCCTCGAGGGTTTCGCCAAAATCCTCTCCGAGAATTGTTCCATCCACAACGCCGCCACCTGGATTCTCCAAAACCAGCCCTGGGATTTCCTGGCCGTGTATTACAACGGCATCGATCACTTCTGCCACGGCTACATGCATTTTCATCCCCCGCGAATGGAGGGAATCCCGGAAGATCAATTTGAAATTTACAAAGATGTAGTCAACGGCGCCTACCGCTTCCACGACATGATGCTCCAGACTCTAGTGGAATTGGCTGGCCCGGAGACGACCATCATCCTCGTTTCCGATCACGGCTTTCACAGCGATCATCTGCGACCGCGCGGCATTCCCCAGGAGCCCGCCGGTCCCGCCGTGCAACATCGCAACTTCGGAATCGTTGCGATAAGAGGCGCTAACATCAAGCAAGACGAAAGAATTTACGGCGCAACTCTGCTAGATATAACCCCCACGATCCTGACCCTGTTCGGATTACCCGTAGGCGCCGACATGGATGGCCGCGTGTTAGTACAGGCCTTTGAGGAGCCTCCAGAAATCAGCCGCATCCCCAGCTGGGAGCAAGAGCCCGGCGAATGTGGAATGCATCCCGCCGATCTGCGCGTAGATCCCGTAGCCGCCCAAGCCGTCCTCCAACGTTTTGTAGCGTTGGGCTACATAGAAGCTCCCGGAGAAGATCAAGCCAAAGCCGTGGAGATGGCCGTTAGAGAGCAGCATTACAATCTGGCGCGTGCGTATCTAGACGCCCGCCGCTACCGTGACGCGTTGCCTCTTCTTAAGGAGTTGGTAAAGAAGTGGCCCGATGAGGTCCGCTTCTCTCAATATCTAGCGCAATGTTACTTAGCGATGCGGAACCGGGCCGAAGCCAAAGCGATTCTAGAGCACCTAATCAAGAACCCGCCCAAGCCCGCCCCAAAGCCCGAGGCCGAGGTCACGCCTACAAATGAGGAGCCAATAGACCACAAACGAATCGCCTCCGAAGTTGAGAAAGAAGTTGGAGAACCAGAAGCAGCAACGCCCGCGCAAACATCCCCAGAGCCCGCAAAGCCGCGACCCTGGGCCGATCTGCTAATGGGCATCATTCAGTTTGAAGAAGGTAAGATGGACGAGGCTCTAGCCAGCCTCTTGCAAGCCGAGCAAGCGGATCCGCGCTTACCCGACCTGCACCTCCGCATAGGAGACGTCTATCTCCGCCAAAAAAGAGTAGACGACGCCGAGCGAGCGTTCGAGCGCGCACTAGAAATCGACGGCGACAGCCCTGCCGCGCACCTGGGACTAGCCATGGTCCACCTAAGAAAGCGCCGCAACGAGCAAGCCGCCGAGCAAGCGCTCCACGCCGTAGGATTGCAGCATTTCCTACCGCTAGGCCACTTCTATCTAGGGGTAGCCCTAGCCCGCCTAGGCCATCGCGACCGCGCCGCCCTGGCATTCGAGACATCGTTAACCATGCTCCCCGGCCTGATGGCATCTCACCGCTGGCTCGCAACGTTATACCGTCAGCCAGGCGGCGATCCAGAAAAAGCAGCACGGCACAACAGTATTTACCTGCAAATGAAGCGGCAGCGAGAGACGAAAGTTCAGGCTGTTGTTAGCAAGTTAAAATGTCCGCTTTTTGTAGCAAGTGAAATGTCCGGTTTCGTTAATCTCCCGTAGCCGCCGAGGCGGTGGAAAAGTGGGAATCCCGCGCACTTGGCGGGATTTCCAAGCGCGGTGGGAAAGTCGTTTTTTGGACTTTCCCACGGCGCGTCTTTTCCACGGCCTTGCCGGACGCCAGTTTCCCATTGAGAATCGGACCGCCGCGCTCGTCATAGCGACCCAGGCAGTGTGGTCCATAGCTGAGGCTCAAGGTCCCGTCCAGGTGTTGGTGCGCGATCACCGTGCAGCCTGCCAGCGTTCCCCGCCAGCGCACGGGTTCGATCTGCAAAGTCAGGTTTTGAAAGCTGACCGTGTTGTCGCGGTTCACCATGCGCTCGAATTGCAGCGAAAAGATGCGCTCCAGGTCTTTCCCCCGATAGGGCACAAAGGCAGTGCCCGGTTGCGCGGCTGCTACTGGGAAGCGGCGATTAAACTCCCCGATGTAATGCTCGCGCAGAAAGACGTTCGCCGCCTCCACCGTCCGGATCCCACGCAAGCGCAGTTCCTGCGGCAGTCGGCCCTGCCAGGTGCCGAAACTGCGTTCGCTGCGCCCGCGCGCTTGCGGCGAGTAGGCCGGAATCATGCGCACCCCCAACTCGCGCAGCGCACGCCCCACCTGCGTGAGACGGTCGTGGTCCACCGCCTCTCCCGCCTTGGCCGTCAGCCAGAAATGACGGGCCCGATCGCTATACAGAGCGCAAAACACGCCCTGGTGTTCGACCACTTCTTTCAGCCCGGTCAGCACCGGAACCGTCGCTTCCTCTTCCACCAACTGCGCGTAATAAATCTCGCTGTTGGCGTCGTCCATAATCACCAGCAAGTCGTACCAGCGCTCATCCTGAAACCAGCGATGCTCACTGCCGTCGATGTGCAGCAGCATCCCGGGCAGCGGACGCCGCGGGCGCTGTTGGCGATGCACTCCACGCTTGCGCCCCTTGGCCACCATGCCCGCCCCTTGCAGCAACCCTTTCACCCAGCTGTAGCTGATCTCTACCTGGTGCTCTTCCCGCAACTTCTCGTGAAAGTGCCGCACGTTCAGATCGAAATACTTTTCCCGATACAGCCCCAGAACTTTCTCCACCACCGCCAATGGCACTTTCTTGGGCGACGGCTTGCCCCGACGCCGGTCGAACAACCCCCGGAACCCGAACTCTTCATAGCGTTCATGCCAGCGCCGCATCTGCCGGTCGCTGATGCCGATGATCTCCGCCGCCTGCCACCACGTGATCTTCTTCGCCATGGCCCGCAGAATCACTTCCTGTACCTTCATCGTCCGCTCCATCGCGGCCTGCGTGTAAGAAAACATGCCTTCCATGCTCTCCTACCCTCGCCGCCTGCCAAGCGGACACTTCACTTGCTATCTCATCCGGACATATCATGTGCTAACGACAGACGAAAGTTCAGGCTTGACGCTCTCCGAGACCTGGGGTAAGTTGGCCGGACACGTCGGAGAAGCAGACGTGTCGAAAGACCCAAAAGGAGGCTCCCGTGAGGACTTCTAAACGTCCCTCGAAGCCAGTCCACCTTCGCGATCCCCTCCATCGGCAGCTGCACGTATATGCGCTGGCAGCGAGCGCTGCGGGAGTATCCATTCTGGCGCTGGCACAACCGAGCGAAGCGGAGATCATTTTCACCCGAGCTGACATCGAGAACCCGGCCAGTCTCGACCTCACTGGCAATGGCGCCGTCAACTTTACATTCCGGTATACCGCACATACTTATTACAATTTCATCTGGGTGTCCGCTGCCTACAAAGGAAACGGAGTTGACGGGACTTATTACTCCCCCGTCCCGCTTCCAGTTGGAGCTCAGATAGGGCCATCGGCCGGTTTCGCAACATCCGCCCTGATGGCGAAGGGATTCGTCTATGGCAACAGGCACTCCCACGAGTGGAAGTGCTATGGGCCGTGGAGAGGCGTCCGCAGGGGTTACCTCGGCCTGAAGTTTATGATCAACGGCGAGGTACATTACGGCTGGGCACGATTAAACGAGACCTGCGATAAGGGCAATAACAGCATAAGGTTGACCGGCTATGCCTACGAGACCATTCCCAACCAAGGCATCAAGGCGGGCCAGAAAAAGGAGAAGTTAGAGAACGAAAGTTGGACCAAGCCGGACCAGCCAACCCCACCAAGCACCCCCGTTTCAACGCCAGCCACCCTAGGAATGCTGGCCAAGGGAGCGCCTGCGCTCAGCATCTGGCGACGTGAGTAGGCCCTAGAGTTGGGCTATCGGTGCGGTGCATCGCGCTTTTCGAGAAGTCGCCCCGTCCACATTTCGCAGTCGAAACGTCGGATCCCCATAGCACACCTTGTCAAGCCCCGTTTGTGCTTCCGGAAATCGCCGAACCCCTTCCGTATGTTATCCCTGCACATCATGTACGTATATAGTTGTATGGAAAACAATATTTTGTTCGCCGATTGTGCGCCTCCGTGAAGCGCGCCCCAATCACAATGAAACGTCGATTTCCTCTTTCATCGCCCACCTCAGCACCCGGTTGATCTTGGTCTGGTAGCGCGGACCCTGCTTCTTGAACCACGCCAGAACATCGGCATCCAGACGCAGCGTGATCATCTTCTTTGGCGTCTTGGAGTAGTATCTCCGCCAAGCCGTCTCCGTCTCAGCCTCAGACGCCTCTTCGGAGGCCCACAGCCTGACAATCTTTGCCTGATTCTTGCCCCGTTTCTTAGCCAGTCTTCGCTTTTTCTTCATAAACGTACCTACAGTGGGGTATGTACAACTAATGTAACTACAAAACGTTTCACGTGAAACACTTTGTAGTTACATATTATGTACATACATAGAAGGTACCACGTAACCAACACATTCCATTGCAAAATCCACCCCCGGCTGCCGTATAATAAAAGGACTGTGTTCAAGTATTCCATCGTGGTCCCGCTCCACAACGAGCAGGAGAACGTCACCGACCTCTACGCCCGCCTCAAGGCCGTGATGGAGGCCAGGGGCGAGACCTTTGAGATGGTGCTGGTCGATGACGGCTCCATCGACGGCACCTTTGCCCTGCTCCGGGAGATAGCCGCCGTAGACAGCCGCGTTACCGTAGTCAAGCTGCGCCGCAACTTCGGCCAGACCGCCGGCCTGGCCGCCGGTTTCGACCATGCCCGAGGCGAATACATCATCGCCATGGACGGCGACTTGCAGCACGACCCCGCCGACATTCCTTTGTTCCTGGAAAAAATAGCCGAGGGCTATGACATCGTCAGCGGCTGGCGCAAGCATCGCGTCGATAATTTCTGGATGCGCCGCATCCCCTCGCGCTGCGCCAACTGGCTGATGGCCAAGCTGAGCGGCGTCGACATCCACGACTTCGGCACCACGTTCAAGGCCTATCGCCGTGAAATCCTGGGGCATGTTCCGCTCTATGGAGAGTTGCACCGCTTCATTCCCGCGCTGGCCTCGTGGTATGGCGCGACCATCATCGAGGTTCCGATCCGGAACATCGTTCGCGAGCGCGGCGCTTCGCATTACGGCATCTCGCGTACCTTCCGCGTCTTCTTCGATCTCATCACCATCCGCTTTTTGCTCAAATATCTTTCGCGCCCCTTGCATTTTTTCGGCGGCTTGGGGACGCTCAGCATCGTGGGTGGCTCGGCCATTTCCGGTTGGCTGATGGTGGAGAAGATCCTGCATCCGCAGATGGACATCATGTACCAGCACGGGCCGTTGATGATGTTTGCGGCCGTTCTGCTGCTGGCGGGTCTGAATATGCTGGCCGTCGGCCTGCTTGGAGAGATGCAGGTGCGCCATTTCCACGACTCCGCCCAGCGCGCCCCGTACTCGGTCGATCGCGTCCTGCGAGCGCAGAACGAAGAGCGGACCATCTCCGAATAATTGCAAAAGTCAAAAGTCAAATTGCAGAAGTGAAAAAAGGCTCGATTCCGTGGGTCACTTCTACAATTTGACTTCTGACTTTTAACTTCGCTATCGACCTCTCCCTTACTTCGTAACCTACCAAAGCGCTATAATTTCATCGCCGCTATGCCCACTACAACCCAATTCGAATTGCGCCTGGCCAGCCGGATGTCTCGGCTCGGCACTGAAACTGCTTTTGAAGTTTTGAACCGCGCTCGCGCTCTGGAGAAGCAGGGCAAGGAAATTATTCACCTCGAAATCGGCGAGCCTGACTTTAACACCCCGGCCAATATCATCGAGGCGGGTGTCGATGCGCTGCATATGGGGTGGACCCACTACGGTCCCGCCGCCGGTTTGCCCGACTTGCGGCAGGCCATTGCCGACTATGTCAGCCATACCCGGAAGGTCCCGGTTTCGAGCGATGAGGTCGTGGTTGTCCCCGGCGGCAAGCCCATTATTTTCTTTTCGATTCTGGCATTGATTGATGCGGGAGATGAAGTCATCTATCCCAACCCCGGCTTCCCAATCTACGAGTCGATGATCAACTATTCGCTGGGGAAGGCGGTTCCCATTCCGCTTCGCGAAGAGCGCGACTTTTCTGTTGACGTCAAAGAGCTGGCGTCCCTGATTACCGAGCGCACCAAGCTGATCATCCTGAACTCGCCGCACAACCCGACGGGCGGCGTGCTCACCAAGAAAGACATTCTGGATATCGCCGACGCCATCGGCGACCGCAACATCATGGTTCTGTCGGACGAAATTTATAGCCGACTCATTTTTGAAGGCGAGCACTTTTCGATCATGAGCGTGCCCGGCTTCAAGGAGCGGACCATTTTGCTCGACGGCTTCTCGAAAACCTATGCTATGACCGGATGGCGCATGGGCTATGGCGTGATGCGTTCCGATCTGGCGGCGCAGATCGCGCGGCTGAACACGAATTCGAATTCCTGTACCGCCAGTTTCACGCAGGTTGCCGGAATCGCGGCGCTGCGCGGCGACCAGTCTTCGGTCGACAAAATGAGTGCGGAGTTCCGGCACCGCCGCGACGTTTTTGTTGCCGGGCTGAACAAGATCAAAGGGTTTTCATGTCGCGTGCCGAAGGGCGCCTTCTACGTGTTCCCTAACATCACCAAGACTGGTTGGCCTTCGAAGAAACTGGCCGACGCGTTGCTTGAAGAAGCGGGAGTGGCCGGGCTCTCCGGCACGGCGTTCGGTGCGTTTGGAGAAGGCTATCTCCGCTTCAGCGTGGCCAACTCGCTCGAAAACCTTACCGCTGCGCTGTCGCGGATCGAGGACTGGGTGGGGAAGAACCTGCGCTAAGGCTGAACGACCTAGCAAGGGGCACGAACGTCGTACAATCAGTGCTGCCCGAGCCATGCCAAGCGAATTCCACAGACAAGATTCTTCTACGCCCTTGCTCCAATACGTGTGTCTGGCAATTCTCTTTGCCGGCGCGATGCTGTTTCAAGTGCGCTACGCCCAGGACATCTGGCGCGGCGAGGGCGTTGCCGCGCCCTTCGTCATGCCCGCCTCGGGCAGCGCCTCGCTTGAGATCGTGCGGCCAGACGCTGCGAAACTTGGCCTGCACCCCGGAGACATCCTGCTGGCGGTCAACGGTCAGAAATACACTGGTACCGCGATCCTGGCGGAAGCCTATGCCAAAGCTCGCCCGGGAGATCAGATCGAACTCAGAGTAAAGTCATCTGCCGGAGAACGCTCTGTGGTGCTTCCCGTGGCTCGGGGAACGACTCCACTGAGCATGGTGACTTTCGATGTGTTCTTGAACATCGTGGCGCCGCTCGGATGCGTCCTGCTCGGATGCTGGGTGGTTCTGGTGCGGCCACGCGACCGACTAGCGTGGATTCTGCTCGGACTGCTTTTCGGTTTGTCGCAGGTGTTCAGCTCGTTCAAGATTGAAGGTTGGGGCCGGGGCTATCGTGACGTGGGCATGGCTTACCATACGACGCTGGCGGCCGCGTGGCCTATTTTCATGTTTTTGTTCGGGTTCTACTTTCCGGAACCCTTTCCCCGCTACACGCGGATGGGAGCGTGGCGGAAATGGATCCCGATGCTGGTGATCGCTCCGATTCTCGTCGTGGTCACGTACATGGTTGCGGCGTCAGTCGCGGAGATGACGGACTACGCGCACGCACAGGAGGTGGTTCAGAGCTTCCGTCCTTTTAGCATCCCACTGCGGATTTATCTTTATTGCGTGGTTGGGTTTGGATTTTTTGCTTCGATTTTTATGAAGTCGTCGATGGCGATCTCGCGCGACGCCAAGCGCCGGCTACTCCTGCTCTACTGGGGCGCGACGTTTGCCCTGACTCCACTGCTGGTGATCTCGCTGGTCTCGCAGTACCGCGGCAGATCAATCTACGACATTTTTCCCGACTGGCTGATCGGGGTTGCCCTGATCGTGACCACAGCTTTCCCGCTGACCTTGGCGTATGTGATCGTAGTGCAGCGCGCGATGGATGTGCGAGTGGCCGTACGCCAGGGACTGCAATACGGGTTGGCGAAAAACGGCATCCTGGCTCTGCAGGGCATCGCGGCCCTGGTGGTGGTTCTCACCGCCTTGCCATTACTCACAAAGAGCGAGGGAAGAACAACAAAAATCATCGTTGCAGCGATTGGACTGCTGGCGATCTTCACGATTCGCGGTGCGGCCGCGCGATTGCGCGTTTGGACGGACCGAAGGTTTTTTCGCGAAGCCTATAACACTGAGCAAGTCCTTAGCGAACTGAGCGACCAGGTACGCAGCATGGTCGAGACGCGGCCGCTGATCGAGACCGTGGCGGTCCGAATTTCGGAGACACTTCACGTTCCGCGAGTAGCCGTACTATTGGGCGCTGCCGGATCATTCCGTCCGGCTTATGCCTTGGGATACGGCTCAGCCCCGGACGTCGCCTTTCCTGCAAACCACGGCACAGTGCGAGTTCTCGAAGCGATGAAGGAACCGGCGCGAGTGTATCTCGACGACCCTAATTCATGGTTGTACCGCGAGGCGGGTGTCGAGGATCGGAAGCAGCTGTCGCAATTGCACAGCGAGTTGTTGTTGCCGCTGAGCACCCGGGACAAGTTGCTCGGGTTCATCAGCCTGGGGCCCAAACTGTCCGACGAACCTTACTCGGGAACGGACGTGCGCTTGCTGAAGTCGGTGGCGGCACAGACCGGGCTGGCGTTGGAAAATGCACGGCTGGTGTCGGCGATCGCAGATGAAGTCGCACAGCGCGAACGGCTGAACCGCGAAGTGGAAATTGCGCGGGAAGTGCAGGAGCGGCTATTTCCACAGACGCTGCCGCAAATCGTGGGCGTAGAGTATTCGGGCGCATGCCGTCCTGCGTTGGGAGTCGGCGGAGACTATTATGATTTCCTCGCGTTGCCGGGTGGGCATCTAGGGATTGCAATTGGAGATGTTTCCGGTAAAGGGATTGCGGCGGCGCTGACGATGGCGAGTCTGCAGGCGTCACTGCGTGGCGAGGCGACGCGCGCGCCGGAGAATCTGGCGGGGGTCGTCGCTAATGTCAACCATTTGCTTTACGGCGCGTCGTCAGCCAGTCGTTATGCAACATTCTTCTATGCCCAGTACGATCCCGAGACGCGGCGCTTGACCTACGTGAATGCCGGGCACAATCCACCGATGCTTTTTCATCGCGCCGGGGGCGAGTCGCAGATCACGCGGCTTGAGGTGGGTGGAGTGGTGGTGGGTTTGCTAGAGAACTTTCCTTATGAACAATCGGCCGTGACCATTGCGCCGGGAGACATATTGGTTGCCTTCACGGACGGCGTCAGTGAAGCGATGAACGCAGCCGACGAGGAGTGGGGCGAGTCGCAGTTGCTCGAAACCGTTCGGCAGTCCGCTGGGTTGTCGCCGTCGGAAATCATTACTCACGTTATGGCAGCAGCGGATGGATTTGTGGCTGGGGCCAAGCAGCATGACGATATGACCTTGGTGGTCTTATGCGCCAACCCGTGACTTGAGGCGGTTACGGCGTAATCGGGAAACAGTAAGCCATATCTCAGCCCTTCTGGGACTTCGCCTTGCTGGTACCGGACGATGCCCGTCGCCACACAGGCAAACCGGGTGGAGGAAATATCAGTGGCCTCTGACGCTCGGTTTCGCTTTCATCTCCCGTTGACAACCACTGGCCCGACTTGGTGTAAACTTCTGCCGCCATGGCAAACATCGAAAAGCATCCTGCCGGCTCCTTTTGCTGGATTGAACTTCATACCTCGGACCAGAACGCTGCCAAGAGTTTTTACACCGCGCTCTTCGGCTGGCAGTCCGAAGACATGCCGATGGGCCCCAACGATTTTTACACCGTATTCAAGCTCCAAGGGCGCGATGCCGCCGCTGGATGCTCGCTGCGGCCCGAGCAGCGGGCGCAATCCGTCCCTTCGCACTGGACGATTTACATCGCGGTTGAAAACGCCGATGCTGCCGTCACCAAGGCGGAGCAATTGGGAGGCAAGGTTCTCGCTCCGGCTTTCGACGTGATGGATGCCGGGCGCATGGCGTGGGTGCAAGATCCCACGGGCGCGGCTTTCTGTTTCTGGCAGGCGCGCAGGAATACCGGAATCGGAATCTCCCACGTTCACGGTACGCTCTGCTGGGCCGACCTGAGCACGGCGGATGCTAAACGCGCTGCGGAGTTTTACTCTGGGCTTTTTGGATGGCAGATTGCGAACCAGCGTACCGACGGCACGCAAGATCCCTCCGGCTACGAGCACATAAAGAATGGAGAGCATTTCATCGGAGGCATTCCTCCGGCGGCGTTTCGCCCGCCGGGAGTGCCGCCGCACTGGATGGCTTACTTCCTGGTCGACGATGTCGATGCTTCCGCGGCCAAGGCCACGGAGCTGGGAGCGAAAATCTGCCTTGCGCCCATGCTGATCGAAGGAGCGGGGCGCATGGCTGTGATCTCCGACCCGCAAGGCGCTACGTTCGCGATTTTCACATCGGCACGGTAGTGTGCGGCATAGGCTAACCACAGATTTTCATCCTGAGCGAAGCGAAGGACCTGATTTCTCATACGGTGAAAAAAGCAGGTCCTTCGCTTCGCTCAGGTGTTGTTAGCAAGTTAAAATGTCCGCTTTTTGTAGCAAGTGAAATGTCCGGTTTCGTTAATCTCCCGTAGCCGCCGAGGCGGTGGAAAAGTGGGAATCCCGCGCACTTGGCGGGATTTCCAAGCGCGGTGGGAAAGTCGTTTTTTGGACTTTCCCACGGCGCGTCTTTTCCACGGCCTTGCCGGACGCCAGTTTCCCATTGAGAATCGGACCGCCGCGCTCGTCATAGCGACCCAGGCAGTGTGGTCCATAGCTGAGGCTCAAGGTCCCGTCCAGGTGTTGGTGCGCGATCACCGTGCAGCCTGCCAGCGTTCCCCGCCAGCGCACGGGTTCGATCTGCAAAGTCAGGTTCTGAAAGCTGACCGTGTTGTCGCGGTTCACCATGCGCTCGAATTGCAGCGAAAAGATGCGCTCCAGGTCTTTCCCCCGATAGGGCACAAAGGCAGTGCCCGGTTGCGCGGCTGCTACTGGGAAGCGGCGATTAAACTCCCCGATGTAATGCTCGCGCAGAAAGACGTTCGCCGCCTCCACCGTCCGGATCCCACGCAAGCGCAGTTCCTGCGGCAGTCGGCCCTGCCAGGTGCCGAAACTGCGTTCGCTGCGCCCGCGCGCTTGCGGCGAGTAGGCCGGAATCATGCGCACCCCCAACTCGCGCAGCGCACGCCCCACCTGCGTGAGACGGTCGTGGTCCACCGCCTCTCCCGCCTTGGCCGTCAGCCAGAAATGACGGGCCCGATCGCTATACAGAGCGCAAAACACGCCCTGGTGTTCGACCACTTCTTTCAGCCCGGTCAGCACCGGAACCGTCGCTTCCTCTTCCACCAACTGCGCGTAATAAATCTCGCTGTTGGCGTCGTCCATAATCACCAGCAAGTCGTACCAGCGCTCATCCTGAAACCAGCGATGCTCACTGCCGTCGATGTGCAGCAGCATCCCGGGCAGCGGACGCCGCGGGCGCTGTTGGCGATGCACTCCACGCTTGCGCCCCTTGGCCACCATGCCCGCCCCTTGCAGCAACCCTTTCACCCAGCTGTAGCTGATCTCTACCTGGTGCTCTTCCCGCAACTTCTCGTGAAAGTGCCGCACGTTCAGATCGAAATACTTTTCCCGATACAGCCCCAGAACTTTCTCCACCACCGCCAATGGCACTTTCTTGGGCGACGGCTTGCCCCGACGCCGGTCGAACAACCCCCGGAACCCGAACTCTTCATAGCGTTCATGCCAGCGCCGCATCTGCCGGTCGCTGATGCCGATGATCTCCGCCGCCTGCCACCACGTGATCTTCTTCGCCATGGCCCGCAGAATCACTTCCTGTACCTTCATCGTCCGCTCCATCGCGGCCTGCGTGTAAGAAAACATGCCTTCCATGCTCTCCTACCCTCGCCGCCTGCCAAGCGGACACTTCACTTGCTATCTCATCCGGACATATCATGTGCTAACGACACCTTCGCTTCGCTCAGGATGACAAGAGTGAGAGTGTGTGTTATTGGGACGGCGAGACGCCGGCGCTACACAAACCGGAGGCCTCGCCCCAATCTGTGTTGATCGTGGTATGCGTCACTCCCGCCTGTGACCGGGCTCACTGAAGGCTGCGACTGCGGCAGCTACGCTCATTCTGCAAGCCTATGCGCCGTTTCCCGCCTTGCCCAGATTGTCGTCCGACGACCGGCGTACGCGAAGGAGCAACCCCATGTCTATTCAAAATTCAGTCACTGGCGAAGTTCTGCATTCCTACAGCATTGACGAACTGAAAGAGCAGGCTAACTTGATGCGCGGCTATGACCTCGCCGCCTTGTGTGCGGCGACCTCTGGGCACGTCGGCGGGACGCTTTCTATCATGGACATTACCGCCGCGCTCTACCTTCGCGTCGCCAACCACGATCCGAAAAATCCCAACTGGCCTGATCGCGACCGCATCGTGTGGTCTACGGGGCACAAGGCGCCCAGCCTTTATCTGGGTGTAGCTTTCGCCGGGTTCTGTCCTAAAGAAGACGTGGCACTGCTGCGCAAACTGTATTCGCCGTATCAGGGGCATCCGCACTGGCTTAAACTGCCGGGCGTGGAGGTGTCTACCGGATCGCTGGGTCAGGGGCTGAGCATTGCTGTCGGCATTGCGCTTGCCGCGCGTCTGGACCAGAAAAATCACCACGTGTTTTGCATCATGGGAGACGGCGAGCAGCAGGAAGGGCAGATCTGGGAAGCGGCTATGGAAGCGGGCCACTTCAAGCTCGACAACCTGATTGGGATTATTGACCGGAATCGGCTGCAGATTGACGGCTGGGTGAAAGACGTGATGAACGTCGAGCCGCTGGAAGAGAAGTATCGCAGCTTCGGATGGGACGTCGTCACCATCGACGGCCACGATATGAAGCAGGTCGTCGAGGCGCTGGAGAATGCCAAGGCGAAGACCGGATCGGGCAAGCCCACCGTGATCATCGCCAACACCGTCAAAGGTAAAGGCGTCAGCTTTATGGAAAACGTTGCTGGATGGCATGGCAAAGTGCCCAACCTGGAAGAGTTGAACAAAGGGTTGAAGGAACTTGGGATCGAGGGGCAGATTCCGGTCGAGCAGCTATTCGCCCACGCCGCGCAATATCAAGCGGAAGTTGAGCGCAAACTTGACGGCAAGATGCCGAAGTTTCATCGCAACTACTGGTGGAATGCCGCCGAGAACATGAAGGTTCAGATGAAGCCTACTCGGCTGGGCTTCGGGCAGTCGCTTGCCGCTAACGGAGATGACCCGCGTGTGGTTTGCTTCGGGTTGGACATTTCCGGGTCGATCACCATCAGCGAGTTCTATGCCGGGAAGCCCGAGCGTAAGGCACGCTGGATCAGCATGGGCATCGCCGAGCAGTCGGCCACTTCCGCCGCTGCAGGACTGGCGAAAGAAGGGAAGCTGCCCGTGTTTGGAACGTACGCGACGTTTGCCGCTGCGCGCAATCTTGATCAGATTCGGACTTCGATCTGCTACGGCAACTTCAATGTGCTGATTGCTGGAGCGCATGGCGGCGTCAGCGTTGGCCCCGACGGCGCTACTCACCAGGCGCTCGAGGATTGTTTCGCCATGTGCGGATTGCCTAACATGAACGTGGTCGTCCCCTGCGATATTGTCGAGACCCGCAAGGCGACCGATTATCTGCTGCTCAAGCACGTTGGGCCGAAGTACATTCGCTTCGCGCGCGAAGCAACGCCTATCGTTACCGACGAAAAGACGCCATTCGTGTTCGGCAAAGCTAACGTGATTCGATTGCGTTCGGAGGCGGCCAATTTCATCGACGCTTTCGAGACTCAACTCGAATCGGAATACCGCGATGAGTGCGAAGACCTCACCATCGCTGCGTGCGGGCCCATGGTTCCCGAAGCCATGCGTGCCGCGTGGATACTGAAGCAGGATTTCGGCTACGAGACACGAATCCTAAACCTGCACACGCTCAAGCCGCTTGACACCGAAGCCATCGTGCGCGCCGCTCGCGATACCAGCGTCGTGCTGACGGCCGAAGAACACCAGATCGGGGCGCTGGCTTGGCCGGTCGCTAGCGCTATTACTCAGTCGGCCGCGCTCTATGGCATTCCTGTGATTACGGGGGCGATTGGCGTCAAAGACCGCTTCGGAGATTCGGGCGCGCCGTGGGAACTGATTAAGGAGTTTGAGGTTTCCGCCGAGCACATCGCCGCCAAGGCGGTGGAACTGATTGGGGTGAAGAAATCGCAGACTGGGCCGCCCGTTTCGGAAGTGCATCTGTTGGGGACGAAGTAGTTGGAAACTGGAAAGGTTATGATGTATACTATACATCATGCGACGCACTCAACTTTACCTGGACGACGATCTGTGGAACGCACTGCATGCGCAAGCCCGCAGCCAGGGCACGACTATCTCCGATTTGGTGCGCAGGGCCGCACGCGAACGCTATCTTGGTAATCTGGATGAGCGGCGAGAGGCCATGCTTGCCTTCGTGGGAATCCGTAAGGATCGTAAGGATTTGCCCGACTCCACCGAAGAATACGTGCGGAGCCTGCGTCGCGATACTCGGCTGGAAAGGCTACGGAAGCGGTGACGGTTCTGGTCGATTCCGACATTCTGATCGAGGTTTCTCGGGAGCGAAATCACGATGTCTTGCTCCGCTGGAGGGAACTGGCGGAATCGGGTAGCCCCATCTTGTGCTCGCCGGTAAGCTCCGCAGAACTGTGGGCCGGAGCGTTACCGCGCGAGCGGGAAGCAACTGTCAGGCTATTTCGCTCTTTGGTTTGCGTCCCAATCGACTATGAGACGGGCCGCCATGCCGGCGACTACCTGCGGCAATACAGCAAGAGCCACGGCCTACAGATAACGGACGCGCTAATTGCCGCGGCAGCAGTTTTGAATCAGGCCGAACTCTGGACCCGCAATCGCAAGCACTATCCCATGAAGGAATTGTCGTTTTATTGAATGACGGAGTCGCGCCACCGCGGCCCCCGGGAATAACCTGCACCGGAATGGTCGAGAGTTGCCTGCCAGACTACCCGGATGGTAAAACGCTCACGAGGCCTCTGTTCGTGAAAAAGATCTCCACGCTCTCTCTGCTCGCGCTTTTCTCGTTGCTTGTTGTCTTCGTGGTCGCGCGCGCTGCGGACCGCTCGCGTCGCATTAATCTTCCTACCAGCAAGACTCTAACGCTTCCCGTGCCCGGCTACCTTGGCCGCACTAACAGTTTTCCCGCGACCATCGCACTTAGTCCTGACGGCCGCTACGCGGCATTGCTCAATCAGGGATATGGGACGCAAGAGAGCGGGGCGCGCCAATCGATCGCCATTCTCGACCTCAGCAACAATCAACTGTACGACTTTCCTGACGACCGGCTGAGCGACGATTACTCCACGCGGCAAAGCTACTTTATCGGGCTTGCGTTTTCGACGGACGGCAAGCATCTGTACGCTTCGATGGGCTCGATTACCGATCCTACCGGGGAGAAGCCGAAGAGCACCGGCAATGGCATTGCGGTCTACAAATTTGCCGGCGGACAAGTGACTCCTGAACGCTTTATCAGGATTCCGCCGCAGAAGATTAACGAAGGGAAAGAAGTCGCGTTCGGGCTGCGCACGGCTCCTGCCGGAACCGCGTTGCCCTATCCCGCGGGATTTGCCGTTCTTGCGGGCGCGAAGGGCGACCGCTTACTGATTGCCAATAATCTTTCAGACAACGTGGTGCTGCTTGACGTCAACTCCGGGCAGATTCAGAAGTCGTTCGACCTAAGCCGCAGCCACTACATTCCGAGCGCATATCCGTATACGGTAGTGGCCAACAAAGCGGGTACCAAAGCCTGGGTCAGCCTGTGGAACACTTCATCGATCGTGGAATTGAATATCGAAGCGGGAAAAGTGTCACGCTGGACGGTACTGGCAAAACCTGCTGACCCAGTTGCACCGAGTTGGCACCCAACTGCAATGGCCTTAAGCCCGAACGAAGAGACGCTCTACGTCACCTTCGCAAATGCTGATATCGTGGCTGCAGTCCATGTGAAATCTGGGGCTGTCTTCATGCCCTATCGCACCAGTTTCAAAGACTCAGGTTCGGTTCTTCAGGCGCTCGTCCTCTCACCCGACGGAAAGTATCTCCTCGCCGCCGCCGGAGCGCTCGATGCGATCGCTGTGTTCGGCGTCATAGATTTGCGAGAGCCTATCGGAAGTGGAGGAGTTGGCAGCGGGTCAGGACAACGTGTTCCGCTCGGTTTCATCCCTGCGGAGTGGTATCCGAGCGCGCTGGCTATTGCGGGCAACGACCTGCTCATTGCCACTGCCAAAGGAGAAGGCAGCGGGCCTGACAATATGCTGGGCACGCTGAAAGGCGAGCGCAAACGAAAAGAACACCCCTATATTGCAACTTTGATCGGCGGCTCCATTCAGCGCATCAGCCTGGCCGACATCGACAAAAATCTTGAGGCGTACACTCGCCAGGTGGAAGAAGACAATCTTGTCCGCTCCGACGGCGGCAAATTCGAGTTTGCTGGCGGAACGAATCCCATCCGGCATGTGATCTACGTGTTGAAAGAAAATCGCACCTACGATCAGATCTTTGGCGACCTGCCGGTGGGCGACGGCGATCGCACGCTCACCATGTATGGCGCAGACATCACGCCTAACGAGCACAAACTCGCGCTGCAGTTTGGCGTGCTCGATAACTTCTACGACAGCGGGGAAGTTTCTGGCGACGGACACATCTGGTCCACGGCAGCCACAACTTCTGATTACAACGAGAAAACGTGGCCCATCGGTTATCGCAGCAAAGAGCGCACCTACGATTCTGGCGGCAGCGTGGCGGAAGAGTTTCCGCTGGAGCAGGGAATTCCCGACGTAGACGACCCGGCCACCGGCTTTCTGTGGGATAACCTGGCGCGCCGCGGCCTTAGCTATCGCATCTATGGAGAATTCATTGCGGCGGTGTGGTGCAAGAGCGAAAAAGTTGATTCACCGACGCGAAGTACGCCGTCTCCCTCGTCGGCGTCGTGTCCTTTCGCGGAAATTAAGAAAGGCGATCCTCTGCCGGCGAATGTCGGCAACCCGCGCGGCGGGCCTAGTCCGTGGCCGTGGGCGATTCCGCAGATGAAGCGCATGCGTCCGACGAAAGCGGCGCTACGCGATCACTACGATCCGCTTTTTCCAGATTTTCAAACTGACTATCCCGATCAGCTTCGGGCCGATGAATTTCTGCGCGAGTTTGACGAATTTGTGAAGGCGAAGGGACGCGCCAATTCCAAAGAGCTTCCGCAGTTCACGCTACTCTATCTGCCCGACGACCACACCGGAGGCACGCGGCCGGGAAAGCCCACGCCGCAAGCCTCGGTCGCCGACAATGATCTGGCGCTGGGACGAGTGGTCGATGCTGTTTCGCATAGTCCTTACTGGGACGATACTGCCATCTTCGTTCTTGAAGACGACGCGCAGGATGGCGCCGATCACGTCGATGCCCATCGATCGATCGTTTTGGTCATCAGCAAGTATGCGCCGCGTGCGGCCCAACCGGTGGTCGAGCATCAGTTCTACACAACCGTCAGCGTAATTCATTCGATGGAAGCACTGCTCGGTCTGCCTCCGATGAACCTGTTCGACGCGCATGCGCCGCTTATGGCGCCGCTGTTTGCAGGACCCGGAACGCAGTCGCCGTATCAGGTTGACGATTCCAATCTGCGCAGCGGCCTCATTTATCGGGTGAACGCCAAGACGGCTGCCGGCGCCAAGGAATCGTCGGTCATGAATTTCTCGCGGCCGGATGCTAACGATGCCCGGAAACTGAATGCGATTTTGTGGCAGGATGCGAAGGGCGCCGCGCCCATGCCGGTTACAAGCCATTCACATCCCGAACCGGCTTTCTAAAGACTCAGCTTTCTGAAAGATCGAGATCCTGATTTAGAATTGCCCTCGTGAGTTCTCCGATCCAGTGCACCGACCTGCGCAAGACTTACGACCGCAAAGTAGAAGCTGTGCGCGGCGTCAGCTTGCAGATTGAAGCCGGGCAGTGTTTCGGATTGCTCGGCCCGAACGGAGCAGGGAAGACTACGACTATCGAGATCCTCGAAGGACTGCTGGCGCCCACCTCCGGCGAAGTTCGCATCTTCGGACATACCTGGGACGATAACCCGCGGCAGTTGCGCGAGTGGATCGGCATCTCGCTCCAGGAAACGCGGCTCTCGGAAAAACTCAACGTCCGCGAGACGATCGAACTCTTTGCCAGCTTCTATAGCGAGCCGCGGCCGGCTGAGGAGGTTCTCGAAGAACTCGAACTCGGCGAGAAATCCGACTCGTTGGTTGGCAAGCTTTCCGGTGGACAGAAACAACGTCTGGCGGTCGCTACCGCTCTGGTCGGGAATCCGCGGATTCTATTTCTTGACGAGCCCACTACCGGACTCGATCCGCAAAGCCGGCGCCAGCTCTGGGACATCATTCGCGTGTTCCAGAAAAAAGGTGGAACGGTGCTGCTCACTACTCATTACATGGATGAAGCGGAGCGCCTGTGCGACCGGTTGGCCATCGTCGATCATGGCGTGATTATTGCTGAAGGAACTCCCTCTGATCTTATCGAGCGGCTTGGGGGACATCATGTGGTCGAGTTTCAGGTGAATAACAACGGGCAAAACGCCGATAACCTTGACCGCTGGCGGTCGCTGCCTAGCGTGGAGTCGGTGCGTCGCGAGGATTCGACTTTTTGCCTCAGCGTTCGCGAACCGCACCTGACGATTCCGGCGCTCCTGGATGCCGTGACGCGCGACGGACATCGACTCGAACACTTGAGCACGCGACAGGCTAGCCTTGAAGACGTGTTTGTGCAGCTTACCGGGCGTCACCTGCGAGAAGACTGAATGGCTACGGAAACCAATACGCCGACTCCGACGACTAATCACGACGAAAAGAATCAGCGGGCTTCGTCTTTACCTTTGCCTGCGCGCGGTACTCGCGCGAACGCGCTGCGCAACGGGCGCTGGTCGGGATATCGTCATCTGCTCTGGGCGCGTATTCTCGAGCTTTGGCGCGAACCTGAAGTCGTATTCTGGGTGTTCATTTTCCCACTGCTGCTGGCCGCGGGATTGGGTATCGCCTTTCGCAACAAGCCTGCGGACAAGATGGCAGTTGTGGTGATTGCGAGTGCGAATGCCGAGAAAACAGTTTCGCAGTTGAGCGGCCTGAGTAGCCCGAGGGGCAATGACCAGCGGTCTCTAATCAACGCTGTCGTCATGGAGCGCGAAGCAGCTCTGCGGGCATTACATGTCGGCAAATTCGACCTCGTCGTGGAGCCGAAGGCCGATGGCAGCTATTGGTTCTATTACGATCCCGCGCGGCCGGAGAGCGTGCATGCGCGACTGGTTGTCGCCGATACGCTGGAAGCGGCGGCCGGGCGAGTGGACAAGCTGCAGGTTGTGAACAATGTTTCTAGCGCGCCGGGTTCGCGCTACATCGATTTCCTCATTCCCGGATTGCTGGGCATGAATCTGATGAACTCCGGCATGTGGGGAGTCGGTTTTGCGCTGGTCGAAATGCGCCAGCGCAAACTTCTGAAGCGCTTTGTCGCTACGCCTATGCGACGGAGCGATTTTCTTTTGGCGCTCGCCAGCAGCCGACTGGTTCTGATGGTGATTGAAGTTGGACTACTTTTGGGCTTTGGCGTTTTGATTTTTCACATGCGCGTGCTGGGATCGATTTTCTCCGTCGTTCTGCTGGGATCGGTGGGAGCTGTGGCCTTTGGCGGAGTCGGGCTGCTTACCGCTTGCCGCGCTCAGAAAATCGAAAGCGTTTCCGGACTTATTAATCTGGTGATGATGCCGATGTGGATTTTCTCGGGTGTTTTCTTTTCTTACCAGAGATTTCCTGCGGTTACTCATCCTTTCATCAAGGCGCTTCCGCTGACCGCGCTAAACGATGCGCTGCGCGCTACGATCCTGGAAGGCGCGTCGCTCGGCTCGCAATCGGGGCGACTGGCGGTGCTGGCGGTTTGGGGCGGTGTGTCGTTTGTGCTGGCGCTGCGGTGGTTTCGGTGGACTTAGGCAGCTCTCAGCTGTCAGCTCTCAGCTCTCAGTTATAACCAAAACCTATAGCTGCGGGCTTCCGTGGAATCCCACCCTTGCGCAAGAAACGCGCACGGATGGGGCACAGGGCAGGGTGTGGCGCTCAGCAGCAGGGGCCGAGCTGCGCTCGGCTTGAGCGGGCGAGGGTGCCCGTCCCTACGCGAGCTTTATGCTTTCGACTTCTTGTATTCGTCGAAGGACTCCAGGAAACGATCTATGTCTTGTTTTGACAGGTAGTAAGGGGTCGATAAGCGCAACTTGCTTGGTTCGGCTCCTCGGATTCTGATTTTCTTTTCTTTCCATAGCCAGTGCTCCAGATCGATTCGGACTAGCGGCGGAACGTTTACGGTTGCTATGGCGCAGCGTAGCGTGGGATCGGGAGATGTCCAGGACTGGGCTCCACGCTTGATCATGGCGTTCAGGATGTAATCGCAGAGCTGGCGATGACGGTGCTCGATTCTCTCCATGCCTATGTCGTTGGCTAGTTGGATTGAGGCTCGCAATCCCCATAACGCGGGGACGTTCGAACTGCCTATGCGCTGGAAACGCTCGGCTCGGAGCTTGGGGTCGTCCCAACCTTCGGTGGCTATCGTGCTCCAGAGGCGGTCGATCATTTCGTCTTTCACGTAGAGGAAGCCTGAACCTTTGGGTGCTTGCAGCCACTTGTGCGGGCTGGAGGAATACATGTCGCAGCCCAGATCGTGCAGGTTCAGCCGCATCATTCCTGGGACGTGGGCTCCATCTACGGCGGAAATAATTCCTTTGCCGCGAGCCAGGGCGCAGAGTTGCTTGGCGGGGAGAACTACTCCGGAGAAGGTTGTGATGTGGCTGAAGAACAGGACTCGGGTGCGCGGCGTGATGGCGGCGTTGACTAGACCTAATAACTGCTCGGGATTGATGACGGGCTTTGGCAGCGTGAACTTCTTGACTACTATGCCGTAGCGCTTGGCGCGGAGGTTCCAGGGGTGCTCGCCTCCGGGATGCTCCTGGTCGGTCATCAGAACTTCGTCGCCGGGCTTGAGGTCGATGCCGTTGGCTATGTAGTTGTTGGCTTCGGTGGCGTTTCTTAGGAGCGCGATCTCGTCGCGGTGGCAGCCTACGAACTCGGCCAGGGGATCGCGAAACTCGTTCCACGGGCCGTATCCCCAGATGGGATAGTCCTCGGGATCTTCTTCATTCAGTTTTTCGGTTTTGTCGTAGGCTTCAAACACGGCTCTTAGCACGGGCGCGGGGCTTGATCCTACGGTGCCGTTATTCAGGTAGATTTCGTCGGGCGGAATCAGAAACTGGCGGCGGAGTTCTCGCCAGTAGGCTTCTTCGTTCTGGTCGAAGAGGGAACGGTCGGGAAGCTTCGAGGGGAGGGATTCGAGTTGCGCCCAGAGATTTCCTCGCCAGGCGTTTTTGGGCCAACCCAGACTGGCGCCTACGGCCAGGGATGAAGCTAAAGATGACGACAGGAAGTTGCGGCGGTTCAGCATGTTCGGGGTCCTCTTTCAAAAGACGCGCCATGGTACACCGGGTAACCCGTCCGCGGAAAGGGCAGTGGATCTTGCCCTCTCGAATCAACCACTAAGGACACGAAGGATGACACGAAGGAACACCAAGGAAACCGCATGGGGACTGAATGCTTGTGCCTACGTGGACTTCCGGCTGAATCGGAAACTGGTTGCCTGAGAACGCATAGGAGGGACCTCCGACGCCACTTTTGGTGGAAATAGCGGGTAACTCTCGGGGGCTGGTTGGCGTCCAACTAGATGGGAAAAGTCCGTCGGTACCTGCTTGCCATCGGGAGTATAATGGTGGCAACCGACCGGGTCTTTGGGGGTTTCCAAATGTCGTACCGCAAATTGCTGATCTCCCTGAGTTTAGTTGCACTGTTGATGGTGGCCGCGGCGGCGCAAGGTCAAAGTTCGCAGACACCGAGCACTCCGCCACAAAGCACGCAGACCTCGCAACCTCAAAGTACGCCGCCGCAGCAGAATCCTCCGGCTAGCACAACACCAACGCCGGCTCCGCCAACGGATTCTTCTTCGACCGACAACTCCAGCAGCAACGCGACGCCGATTGGCGATCCGCCGATCCAGGAGCCAGACGCCAGCAAGGTCAAACACACGGGTGGCGAGGACGATGTGGATGCCATCGGTAACCGCAACGTCGGCGGTCGCGGCATAGGCGATTGGTACTCGCTTGAAACCGAAATCCGGATGGGCAAGCAGTATGCCATGCAGGTTGAAAACAGCGTGAAGCTGGTGCAGGATCCGGTGGTGAACGAGTACGTCAATCGTATTGGACAGAACCTGGTGCGCAATTCGGACGCAAAGGTGCCGTTCACGATCAAGGTGATCGACTCGGATGAAGTGAACGCGTTCGCGCTTCCGGGCGGATTTTTTTACGTGAACTCGGGCCTGATTCTGGCGGCGGACGAAGAAGCAGAACTGGCGGGAGTGATGGCGCATGAGATTTCGCATGTTTGCGCGCGCCACGGAATGCGGCAGATGACGCGCGCGAATATTGCGCAGATTGCTACGATTCCTTTGATTTTCGTGGGTGGCGGAATTGGTTACGGGATTTACGAAGCAGCGGGTTTGGGATTGCCGCTGACCTTCATGAAGTTCCAGCGCAATTTCGAGGCGGAAGCGGATTATCTTGGTCTGCAATACATGTATAAGACGGGGTACGATCCGCAGGCGTTTATCAGCTTCTTCGAAAAGATTCAGGCGAAAGAGAAGAAGAAGCCGGGAACGATCTCGAAGGCTTTTGCTTCGCATCCGCAGACACCGGACCGCATTGCGGCTTCGCAAAAGGAAATTGCTACCATACTTCCGGCGCGGCCGCAGTACATCGTTACTACTTCAGAGTTTGACGACGTGAAAGCACGGCTGGCTATGATTGAGAACCGGCACAAAGTTCTTGACGAGAAAGATGCGAACCGGCCCAGCCTGCGCCGCGCTTCTACCAGCGATAAGACGGGCAGCGGTACGGATACGAGCAGCGATGACGATCGTCCGACGCTGAAGCGGCGCGACGATAGCGGGGATCAGGGTCAACCGCAGCAACAGTAAGCGTTTTCAGGCAATGAGAAACCGGCGGGATGACCGCCGGTTTTTTTATTGAAGTTCTCAGTTCAGTAAGCAACGATTCTCCGAGCGTGCGACAGGCCCTCTGGGGCTAAAGCCCGGACCCGTGGCGGGTTCTGGTGGCACGGCTGAAGCCGTGCCCTTCCCAAACATCGCTTCCCAAAACTTTCTGAACCATGGACGCTCTCGTGACAGCCGGCAAGATACTGGCGCTACGATCCGGCGGCTACCGATTTTACGGTGATGGTGGTGCCGTCCACTTCTCCGGTTACTTTTGCTTTCGCTCCCGCGAGATCGTTGAGCTTACTCAGAGCGGCCTGATCGGAGGTCTCGAGGGTGTAGACTTTGTCTCCCACCACGAGCGCGTATTTCGATCCATGCTGGATGCAGCCGCGCGTGCAGCCCGCAGCGTTGCCGGGCATTTCGTGTTTTGCTCCGCACATGGCGTCGCTCACTTCGCCGGTCAAAGTCTGGTTCTTACCGGCAGCCAGCGCGGGGATTGCCGCCATGCCAAGCAACATCTGTATCGCAAGAACCGCAGCCGCAATTCGATGGACTTTCATTTTGCTTTCTTCTCCTGTGAAACGGGGTGAGGGTTTCAAAATTGATAGTATTTGGGTCTCTAATCATGATCTCACAATCGCGAGGTTACGACACAGCTTGCGCCACGCGGGGTAGTGGCGCATTCTAAAAACGGTGTTCCCCCGGAGACTGATTTGCGCCGCTCGGCCCCTAAAGGGGCATCTCAGTAAAGGGCCGATGGCATCGCTAAAGCGATGCCCTGATACGAAACGCGAGTTCTTCAGCGATCTGCGGAGCCGCGCCCTTTCAAAGCAAAGTCAAATTGCCCCAGGCGGCTACTGCTGTTTGAAATGGATTTCGACTGCCACGGTTTTATCTTTCGCGTCCGGGGTTTCATGAATGGTGGTGGTCCAGTCCACATTGCGGGGCAGGATTTTCTGCGTGGCAGCGAGAAATTGTTTGGGATAGTCGGCGTTGTAGGGTTGACCTTCGCGCAAAGTCCACGCCTCGACCATGCGGGCTTTGGCTTGCGTGTCTAGTCCGAGTATTTCCAGCTCTCCCATCTTGTAGAGGTCGCCTTCGACGATGGCCAGGTCGTAGTGCACGGTGTTTTTCTCTTCGTCGAATTGGGCGTTAGGCTTGATCTCAACCGCCATGTAGCCGCGGCTGCGGTACAGCTTGGTCACATTCTCCAGGTCTTGGAGAAGATGCACGGCATCGGCGGGCTGGCCTGACGGCAAATGGATTAAGGGCGCAACTTCGGCGGTGGTGACGGCGGAGTTGCCTTTCCAGTCGACGGTGGACGTTGTATAGGCTTTGCCCGGCGTCACGGGCAGGATGGCATCGACTTCGAGATCGCTGGATGCTTGCTCGTTCTCCCCTGCAGCGGGCTGCGGCACGACGCGCGCGTCGGACGGGCCGAAGGTTGCTTTCAAATATCCGCGCTGAAGATAGACGGGCAGGAGGTCTAGTTTCGCGGTTGCCGCTAGCACGGAGCGGCCGTATTCCGCTCCCTTGAGGCGGCGGGCTGCGGTGGTTAGCAGAGCAGCCTGGTCGGGTGAGGCTCCGGGAAATTCGACGTTGCGGATGCGAATGCTGACCTCTTCGACGTGATAATCGATGGCGTGGAGTGGGCCGCCGGATTCGTCTGCTGCGCGCGGGTAATCTACCCGGCCGGGAAAGTGCTTCTCGGTGAGGATGGCTTGCAAGGCTTCGGAAACCCGGTCGGGAAGATTGCCGGTTAGCGGGAGCAACTGCTTAAACAGCGGAACGTAGCGCTGGGCGGCGGCCTGCAGTTCGGCATCGGTGAACCAAACGAAATTTTCGAAGTGCACAGGTACCAGCTTGCTCGGGTCGATGTCGGTTAGTTGCAGGTCGAGCTTCACGCCGGCATCGGAAGAGGAATAGGAATAGACGATTTCTTTGAACAGGCCGGACTCGCCCAGGCGCCGCACGGCTTCTTTGAAATCGCCGTCAGCGGCGTCCTGGCCCAGTTGCAGGCCGCTTGCGGCTAGAATTTCTTTGTCAGTGTAACGGTTCGTGCCGGTGACTTTCAGGGCGATTAGCTTGGTCGCGGAGGGAGGCGCAGCTTTGCCGCGTGCCGTGGACGGTTTTTGGGCTGCGGCGAGAGAAAGTAGCAAGAAGAGGAAGACGAAGGAAACAGGCCTGTTCATCTTATGGTTCGTCTTCTCCATCTTTCTCGCCGTGGAAGCTGTTTGTAACTACGCTGTTTTCGCGAGCCTGAGTTCTTCGGGTCCACGCACGGCGTAGTGCTGCTCGGGAACCGGGAATCCGGCATGCGCAAAGGTATCGCGGATCAGGCGGTTCGTGTCGAAATACACCTGCCAGTAGTGCGCGTTGTTGCAGTATGGGCGAACCGCGAGCATCGGGCCGGAAGTGTTGAAGGTGAGGATCTCGACGTCGGGAGCAGGAACGGTCATCACGTTGGGCAGCTGCGCCAGCGCGGGTTTCAGCAAGGCGATAGCCTCCTGCGGGTCGACGGCGTGCGCCAATTGGGCCGTCAATTCCACGCGGCGGTAGGGATTGGCGGAAAAGTTCTGGATGGTGTCGCCGAAAATTTTTCCGTTGCCGACCATGGTCCTGACGTTATCGGGAGTATTGATGATCGAGGCAAAAAGGCCGATTTGCTCGACTGTGCCGGTCACCCCGGCGGCGGTTATGAAGTCGCCAACCTTGAAGGGCTGCAGGACCACGAGGAAAACGCCGCCGGCAAAATTCGAGAGCAGTCCCGACCAGGCCATGCCAATGGCGACGCCAGCAGCCGCCAGCAGCGCGGCAAAGCTGGTGGTCTCGACTCCGAAGAAGCCGAGGATGGCGACGACGAGCACGAGATTGAGCAGGGCCGCGACGGCTGAGTCTATGTAGCGGATCAGCGTGGGATCGATTTTCTGCTTCGTCATGGCACTGCCGATAAGTCGAATAGCGAGTCCAATCAGCCAGCGGCCGATGATCCAGATGGCAATCGCACCTAGAATTTTCAGACCGACAGTAGTGAGCATGGTGGTTACGGTTTGCATCATGGCATTGAGATTGAAGTTCATACATCCTCCTTCGCGGCTGTTTTCTGACGCGGCTTTTCGGCCTGGGGAGACATTCTACCTGCGGGGGTGCGGCTTGACTACGGCGGGTTTTCAAGGCGTCGATGGAAGTAACAGTGGAGCGCCGGGTGTCGCCGTCGGCAGGGCGGGCGAGACGCCCGTCCCTCCGCTAACAAAACCAGCTTATTTGGAGCGCTTCGGGGGCGCGGAGGCGGGGAAATTCTTTTCTTTTACCGCGATGTCCATGAAGGCTTTGGCGGCGCGGCTTAGCGATTTGTCTTTGCGGAAGACGAGGGCCAGGTCGCGGCGAATTTGCGCGTCGGCTAGCGTGATGGCGACTAAGGCTTTGGCTCGGATGTCCTCTTCGATATTCGAGCGGGCGATAAATCCTACGCCAACATCGGCGGCCACGAAACGCTTCAGCAGTTCGCTGGAGTCTAATTCCATGGCTAGTTTTGGTTTCAGGTGATGGTCGTAGAACAGGGCATCGAGGGCGTCGCGCGTGTGGCCGAGTTTGGGC
Organism: uncultured Acidobacteriaceae bacterium; assembly: GCA_963785265.1. Lineage (GTDB taxonomy): Bacteria > Acidobacteriota > Terriglobia > Terriglobales > Acidobacteriaceae > Acidiflorens. The sequence goes on from CAWAUN010000008.1 coordinate 741,789, forward strand.
AGGACTAGCGGATAGGTCGAGACCTCGGCTACGGTGACACTTTTCTTTGCGGCTAGCGGATGCTGCGGGGCGGTGATGACGACTAGTTCGTCGCGATGAATCATCTGCGCTTCTAGGCGGTTGTCGTGTACGGGAAGGGAGACTACGCCGAAGTCGACTACGTTTTCGAGGATCGATTCGAGAATGCGGGCGTAGTCGGAGCGCTTGATGCTTACGGCTACATTCGGATAGTCGCGCTTGAATTGCGCGAACACCTCGGGCAGGATGTGCAGGCAGGTGCCTTCGTTGGCTCCCACTACAATTTCGCCTCGGGGGACGCGCTCGGTTTCGGCGATCTCGGTTTGGATCGTCTTGCGACGCTCTAGCGTTTCTTCGGCGTATTTGAAGAATAATTTGCCGGAAGCGGTTAGGGAAACTCGGCCTCCGGAGCGGTCTAGCAGGCGGGCGCCTACTTCTTCTTCTAACGCGCGAATCTGGGAGGAGATGGCGGGCTGGGTGCGGAAGCGCTTCTCCGCCGCGCGGGAGAAACTGGAGAGGCGCGCTACTTCCAGGAAGATTTCTAGCTGATCGAAATCCATCGCGTGCTGGCCTCAGACACTATAGCTAGAGTGAGGCGTTCGCGGAAGAGAAATCAGATGCGCGCGTGGAGCCGCGAAAGCCAGCCCCTTCAGGGGCCATGATTTTCAGGCATTGCGGCATCGCTAAAGCGATGCCCTGATACGAAACAAAAGGCATCTACTCCAAGCGCATGTTTCGGCGCAGGGCGGGGCAGAGCCCCGCCATTACACAAGAACAAGCCAATTAGATAGATTCTTGCCTAGACGTTGATTACTGCTACTAGCTCTTTTACGGATGCTGCGCTCTTGTCCAGGGCTGCTTTCTCTTCGGCGGTTAGTTTGATTTCTATGATCTGCTCAATTCCCTTGGCCCCTAGCTTTACCGGGACGCCTACGTACAGACCGTGGATACCGTATTCGCCGTTCAAATAGGCGGCGCAGGGGAGAATTTTTTTCTTGTCTTTTAGAATCGCTTCTACCATCTCTGTCGCGGCGGCTGATGGGGCGTAGTAGGCCGATCCGGTCTTTAGATATTTGACTATCTCGGCTCCTCCGTCTCTTGTGCGCTGAACGATTTTATCCAGGACGGGCTTGTCGATTAGTTCGGTCACGGGAATGCCGGCTACGGTGGAATAACGGGGGAGGGGAACCATGGTGTCGCCGTGTCCACCTAGAACGAAGGCGGTTACGTTTTCTACGCTGACTTTTAGTTCCTGGGCGATGAAAGCGCGGAAGCGGGCGGAGTCAAGGATTCCGGCCATGCCGATGACGCGCTCACGGGGGAATCCGCTTAGCTTGTAGGCGGCTTGCGCCATGGCGTCTAGCGGGTTGGAGACGACTATGAGGATGCAGTTCGGCGAGTGCTGCACTACCTTGCCGACTACGTCGCTCATGATTTTGTAGTTGGTGTTGAGGAGGTCGTCGCGGCTCATGCCGGGCTTGCGGGGAATTCCGGCGGTGATGACTACGATGTCGGAGTTGGCGGAGTCGGCGTAGTCGTTCGTGCCGAGGATGGCGGAGTCGCGCTTCTCGATCGGCATGGCCTGGAGCAGGTCTAGACCTTTGCCTTGCGGAACGCCTTCGATGATGTCGATGAGCACGACATCGGCTAGTTCTTTCGATGCAATCCAGTGGGCGGCGGTGGCGCCCACGTTTCCGGAACCTACTACGGTTACTTTATTGCGCATGAATGTCCTTCCCTCAGGGGCTAAAGCCCCTTAGTTATGCGGTTCTATCGGCACGGCTGAAGCCGTGCCCTACCCAAAATCCAGTTCACGAACGATTATCAGACCAACGAAAGCTCAGTCGGCGGCCACGGCTACGTTCATGTTTTCGATCATGCAGGTGGCGAACTCGCTGGTTTTTACTTTCTTGGCGCCTTCCATCAGACGTTCGAAATCGTAGGTTACTTTCTTCTGCTCGATGGTGTGCTCCAGGCTTTGCTCGATCAGATCGGCAGCTTCAGTCCATCCCAGGAAGCGGAACATCATTACTCCCGAGAGGATCACCGAGCCGGGATTGATTACGTCTTTGTCGGCGTACTTGGGAGCGGTGCCGTGCGTCGCTTCGAAGATGGCGTAGCCGTCGCCAATGTTCGCTCCGGGAGCGATGCCGAGGCCTCCGACCTGTGCGGCGCATGCGTCGGAGATGTAGTCGCCGTTCAGGTTGGGCGTGGCTAAAACGCTGTATTCGTCGGCTCGCGTTACCACTTGCTGGAAGATGGAGTCGGCAATGCGGTCGTTGATCATCAGCTTCTTCTTCCAGGCGCCTTTGCCGTGGGTGGCGTAGATGGAATCGAGGCAGGATTTCACTTCTTTGTAGATGGTCTGGCGGAAATCTTCTTGTGCAAACTCTAGGCCGGGTTCAATCAGGTTCGCGTTCTGCTCGACGGTTAGGTTGGGATTCTTGTCTTTGTTGTCGATGATCCAGCTCTCACGCTCGGTGACTACTTTGTCGCGGAATTCTTCGGTGGCTAGATCGTATCCCCACTGGCGGAATGCGCCTTCGGTGAATTTCTGAATGTTGCCTTTGTGGACCAGCGTGACCGCTTTGCACTTGTTCTCTAGAGCGTGCTTGATGGCCATGCGGACGAGGCGCTTGGTGCCGGTGACGGAAATCGGCTTGATGCCTACGCCGGAATCTAGGCGAATCTGCTTCTTGCCGCCTTTCAGCATGTCTTTGTTGAGGAACTCGATCAGCTTGGCACATTCGGGAGTGCCTTGTTCCCATTCGATGCCGATGTAAACGTCTTCCGTGTTTTCGCGGAAGATGACAATGTTCATGCGCTCGGGATGCTTCACGGGCGACGGGACTCCGGAGTAGTACTTCACGGGACGGACGCAGCCGTAGAGATCGAGGATCTGGCGCAGGGCCACGTTTAGGGAGCGGATGCCGCCTCCGACGGGGGTGGTCAGCGGGCCTTTGATGGCTACGCGAAATTCGCGGATGGCGCTGACGGTGTCATCGGGGAGCCAGTTCTGAAAACGGGCTTTGGCTTTTTCGCCGGCGAACACTTCGTACCAGGCTACGGAACGCTTGCCGTTGTAGGCTTTTTCGACGGCAGCATCGAAAACGCGGACGGAGGCTTTCCAGATGTCGCGGCCAGTGCCGTCTCCTTCAATGAAAGGGATGATGGGATGATCGGGAACGGTGTACTTGCCGTTACTGTATTCGATTTTTTTTCCATTAGATGGGACGGGAACTCCGTTGAACGATGCCATTAAACTAGCCTCCAAAAAGGTAAAAGGAACTGGATCATTATAAATTTTAGCGGAAAGGAGTGAAGGCTAGCCATCACTGGCAGATGTGACGGCAATCACAGGTTGCGGGCGGTGGTGTGATTGAACGCACAGTTGTGGGCATGGTGGACAGGCTGGGACGCCTGCCCGACAGCCGGCGAGCCGCCGGCGCTACCTGTTCTAACGCTCGATCTTTACTGACTTTAGGACCACGTCCTGGTTGGGACGGTCTTGACGGTTCTTGGGGACTTTTGAGATTTTTTCTACCACTTCGTAGCCTTCTACTACCTCGCCGAAAATGGTGTGCTTGCCGCTTAGCCAATCGGTGTTGGCTACGGTGATGAAGAACTGCGATCCGTTGGTGTTGGGGCCGGCGTTGGCCATGGCCAGTTTTCCGGGCTTGTCGAACTTATGCGGCGAACCTTTGGTCTCGTCTTCGAACTGGTAGCCGGGACCGCCGAAACCGGTGCCTTGCGGGTCTCCGCCCTGGATCATGAAGGCGGGAATTACGCGATGAAAAATCGTGCCGTGGTACAGAGGATCTTTCGTCTTTTTGCGGGTGGCGGGATGCGTCCACTCGCGCTTGCCTTCGGCTAGCTCGACAAAGTTGGCGACAGTTTTGGGAGCATCCTTTTCGAATAGGCGGATAACGATGTCGCCCTCGCTGGTTTCAAACACGGCATAGGTTCCGGGTGTGCGGGTCATAGTCTCCTCGAAGTCTCCTCGAAATGTTACTTCGAACTTCTGAATTTCTCTTGCGGCTGAGACGCGGCAAGCCGCGTCTCTACTACATTCCCGATGGCTTAGCTGCACCTTTTGCCATGGGTGCAGCGGCGCCCTGGATTTCAATGTGTTTGATCTTGACGGGATTGATCGGGGTCTCACCGTGCGTAGGCATGCGGGCAATTTTCTTTACCAAGTCGACAGCGGCATCGTCACACTGGCCAAAGATTGTGTAGCCTCCGTTCAGGCTGGGATACGGAATTTCCGTGATGAAGAACTGCGACCCGTTGGTGCCGGGTCCGGCATTCGCATAAGCAAGACGCCCGGGGCGATCGAAGGTTACGGTAATCGAGGTCTCATTCTTGAACTTGTAGCCGGGATCGCCGGTGCCGTTGCCGGCGGGATCTCCGCCCTGAATCATGAATTGTGGGATCACACGATGGAAGATGGTGCCGTCGTAGAGGGGAACGCCGTGCTTCTTTTGGTGAGAGATGGGGCTGGTCCAATCCTTGGTGCCGTTGGCGAGGCCAATGAAATTCTCGACTCCGATCGGAGCGACTTTCGGCAAGAGCGTGCAGTGCAGGTCGCCGGCCGTGGTGTGGATGATGGCGGTGGGATCGGCGGCGGCGGCGAGCAGGGAAGTGGAGAGGATCAGGACCAATGTGCACAGCAGAGTTCGCATAAGTGCTCCTTGTAGGGAATTTGGCAATCTTTGTTTTTGCAATCTTCGATTGTACGACAATCGTTGCCACGCAAGCATTCAGGAACCTAACGCATTTAGAGCTTGCTGGATACAATCTTCAACTGCTTGGTCGGTATTGATGGTTGTCTTCGGATAGGTAATGGGGTCGAAGCGGGCTTTGACCTCGCGATAGAGAGCGAATGATCGGTTGCGCGCGGGGTGGGAGGGATCGGGTTCTTGATCGAGGCGGCGCTCGGCGGATTCGTCGGAACAAGTGCATTCGAGGATCGCCCAGGGCTGAGCTAGTTCGCCGGCAAATTCGAGCACGCGGTCGATCTGGTAGCGGCGGGAGAAAGGGCGGCCGTCGAGAAAGACTTTGCGCTCGGGAGCTGATTGCAGCAGGTATCGGGCTGTATCGAGCATGATCTCCATTACGAAGTCGTCTTGCTTGATGGAGTATTCGATGTCTTCTGGCGAAAATAAGGCGGCGCGGATTTCGTCTTTCCCAAGGAGCGCGCCTTGGGTGCGACGGGCGAGTTCGCGAGCTAGCGTGGTTTTGCCGGTTCCGGGGAGACCGGCCATTAGAACAATCAAAGGCAGCTCTCAGCTCTCAGCTCTCAGCTTTCAGGAAAACCTTACTTGGCAGGAACTGGGGACTTAGAACTGATTGTAATGGAGGCGGAATTCGGATGGACTGCTAGTTGGAGCCGCCGATGGCCGCTACTGTCGTCGCGGGCGGGGTCGCGGGTTCTTCGGTTGGGAACGAGAAAATCGTCTGGGTCTGGCGCCACCGGGCGTAGCGGTCGGAGACCATGATGTGGAAGCACCAGTGACGGCGTTCTTCTTCGGGCTCGACTAACCCGATGGCGTTCAGATAGAACAAATAGCGTTCGACGAAGCGCAGCTGGTCTTTTGTCATGCCACGGCGCTGAAGGTCGACGGTGATTCCGGCGAGATGAGAAGACGCGGTGTCGCCATCCACCGGGGCAGCATTGCGATTGTGACGGCGAAGCTTCTTCTGCACCTGAACCGTGCGGACAGCAGAATTCAGTTGAATCTGTTCGTGGAACTGACCGTAATAAACCTCGGAAAGGTCTTCGACGAAATCGCGGGTCCAGGGACGACAATAGCGGCGCGAGGGATCAAGGCTGCGCTCAATCTTCAGAGACTCGGTTTCTTTGATCGGTACGAGGTCGCCTGAGGCTTTAAGAGCTTCCAGTTCGTTGTCGTCTTGAATGCGGGGCAAATCGAGGCGGTCGATTTCTTCATTCTGGCGGAGGAGGGAGTCGTGCGACGGGCGGAACATCGGGTTCCAGAGCATGCCGCGAAGTCCGCGGAAGCGGAACGCTTGCAGGACGCGGTGATGGCGATGAGGGGTGACGCGGTGCAGGGCGAAGGCGTTTCCGGACGCGGCGAGTGTAACGAAGATCGCAAGCGCGAGTAGCTTAGACGCCAGTTCCGTCTGGATGTTCAGGCCTCGCGTTGTGGTTCGGCGCATCATTCCTGCCTGGTACGGCTGTTGCAAACTCCCTGGCCTGTGGAAAAGTTGCCTTTCTCCCAGAGGAGTGGCAATTGTAAATCAAAGGTGAATAATTTTGTGAAGCAATTCGCTGTAAAGCCCATTACTTAAGAGAGTTGCGGGTGTTACCAGATGGAAACTCACTGCTTTGACCCTGCCATATTGGGAACAAATCGCCTCTGGGACAATGAATCCATCATGGTCTGGGCGAGACGGGGAAAGCCCCGTCTTTACAATGTTATTTGCGTAGCAGGTCGGTGAACGCCTGGAGCATGACCTGACCACCGACGTCGGCAATCGACGTGGTAAGGGGAATACTCTTTGGGCAAATCTCGACACAGTTTTGAGCGTAACCGCATTCCTGGATGCCGCCGTCGCCCATCAGGGCAGAGAGGCGTTCGTGCTTCAATGCTTGGCCGGTGGGGTGCGTGTTGAATAGGCGCACCTGGGAAATCGTGGCCGCGCCGACGAATCCGGTGGATTCGGTGAACTGCGGACAGGCTTCCATGCAGCAGCAACACGAGATGCAGTTGGATAGCGGATAGGCTATTTCCTGTTCCTGCATCGTCATGCGCGGGCCGGGGCCTAGGTCGTAGGTGCCATCGACCGGAATCCAGGCCTTTACTTTTTGCAGATTCTCAAAGAGCACGCTGCGATCGACGGCTAGATCGCGCACGATGGGAAATTTGGTTAACGGCTCGAGCTTGATGGGCTGATCGATGTTATCGATCAGAGTGGAGCAGGCCATGCGGGCGCGTCCGTTAATGAGCATGGCGCAGGAGCCGCAGATCTCCTCGAGACAGTTGGAGTCGTAGGTGACGGGCGTGGTCTGCTTGCCATCGCGGGTTACGGGGTTGGCCGCGATCTCCATTAGCGCCGAGGTGATGTTCATGTTTTTTTTGTAGGGAATCTCGAACTCTTCCCAGGACGCACGCGCGTCGGGGGTTAGTTGGCGTTTGATTTTGATGAGTACGGATTTTGTGTTTGCCATTTAGCCTTTAGCCTTTAGCTCTTAGCTCAACCTTGTCCTCTGAGCGAAGCGGAAGACCTGCTGTGTCGTGCTGGCGGCAAAAAGCAGGTCCTTCGCTTCGCTCAGGATGACAAATGATTAAGGTCATCGAGCAGCTTGCCACTTCAATACTTCCTTGGACGCGGCGGGATTAGGGCTGCGTCTACCGGCTCAAACTCGAACTTGGGCTCGTCTAAATCGGGCGCGAAGCTGGCTTTCGTGGTCTTCATCCAGTTCTTGTCGTCGCGGTCGGGGAAATCGGGCTTGTAGTGCGAACCGCGAGACTCGTCGCGCATGGCCGCTCCCTGCGCGATTACTCGCGACAGTTGCAGCATGTTGTAGAGCTGGCGCGTGAAGGCGATGGTCGTATTGGCCCATTGCGCGCGATCGCTCAGATTGATGTTTTGGAAACGATGCAGCAGGTCGACTACTTTGGCATCGGCTTCCTGACACTTTTTGTTGTAACGGATTACGGTGCAGCTTTCCGTCATCAGCGCGCCTAGTTCACGCCAGAGCAGGAATGGATTCTCTTTGCCGTCGGCTTTCATCAGGCCGGCGTTGATTTCCTGCTGGCGTTTGCGCTCGGCATCGAAATGGCCGTTCGCGGGCGCGCCTTGCAGACTTTTTGCGTACTTCACGGCGTTGGGACCGGCTACGAAGCCTCCGAAAATGCAGGAGACCAGCGAATTTGCGCCGAGGCGATTGGCGCCGTGATATTGGTATTCGGCCTCTCCGGCGGCGAAGATGCCGGGGATGTTGGTTTGCTGTTTGTAATCGATCCAGAGGCCGCCCATGGTGTAGTGCATGCCGGGGAAAATCTTCATGGGCGTGACGCGCGGATCGTCGCCTACAAACTTCTCGTAGATTTCTAAGATGCCTTCGAGCTTACGATCGAGAACCTTGGCGTCGATGTGGGTTAGGTCTAGATAGACCATCGGCTGGCCGTCTATGCCTAGCTTGTTCTCGTACACGACCTTGAAAATTGCGCGCGTGGCTACGTCGCGTGGGACCAAGTTGCCGTATTTCGGGTACCACTCTTCTAGGAAGTACCAGCGTTCTTTCTCGGGAATGGATTTGGGATCGCGCTTGTCGCCTTGCGTCCTGGGAACCCAGACTCGGCCGCCTTCGCCTCGGGCCGATTCCGACATCAGACGGAGCTTGTCCTCTCCGGGAATCGACGTGGGGTGAACTTGGATGAATTCTCCGTTGGCGTAGTAACAGCCTTGCTGATAGAGCGCGGATTGCGCTGAACCCGTGCAGACTACCGAGTTAGTGGATTTGCCGAAGATCGCGCCTATGCCGCCGGTGGCGATGATGATGGCGTCGGCGGGGAAGGTGCGGACTTCCATGGTGCGCAAATCCATGGCGCAGATGCCGCGGCAGACGCGTTGACCGTCCAGGACGGCGGAGAGAAACTCCCAGTGCTCGTACTTTTTGACTTTGCCTTCGGATTCGTAACGGCGAACCTGCTCGTCAAGCGCGTAGAGAAGTTGCTGGCCGGTGGTGGCTCCGGCGAAGGCGGTGCGGTTGTAGAGCGTGCCTCCGAAGCGGCGGAAGTCTAGCAGACCTTCGGGCGTCCGATTGAAGGGAACGCCCATGCGGTCGAGCAAATCGATGATGCCGGGAGCCGCTTCGCACATGGCTTTGACCGGCGGCTGGTTGGCCAGGAAGTCGCCACCGTAGATAGTGTCGTCGAAGTGGATCCAGGTGGAATCGCCTTCGCCCTTGAGATTCTTGGCGGCGTTGATGCCTCCCTGCGCGCAGACGGAATGCGAACGTTTTACGGGGACAATCGAGAACAGGTCAACTTCACCACCCATTTCTGCAATCTTGATGACGGCGGCGAGGCCTGCCAGGCCGCCACCTACTACGATAATTTTTGGAGCTGCCATACGGTATGAATCCGATCTCGGTCGTTAGTCGCTGGTCGTTGGTCGTTAGCAACCTTCATGCGAACGACCGACGACCAGCGACCAACGACCAGTTGCACTATCTCATCACAACACTTTCCGACGTATTCGAATCCAACGGCTGCGGCGGAGAGCTCAGGAATCCGTACATGCTGGCCGCGCCCATTGAAACCAGGCCGAGCGCTAGCGCCAGGCAGAGGTAGCCGAAGTGGCGGCGCGCTTTTTCGCCGGTCGTGATCCCCCACTTCGCCGCGAACAACCACAGCCCGTAACTGAAGTGCCAGGAAGCGGCAATGATGCCGACCGCATAGAAAGCAATCATCCAAGGATTCAGGAATTCATGCTGAACTTTGGCGAACGACTGATAGGGGTTTGTCGGCAGGTGTACGCCGGTGAAGCGCAGGTAATAAGTGTGCTGGACCATGTAGACAAGCGCGATGATGCCCGTCCAGCGCTGGGAAGTGTAGAGCCAGTTGCCGGTCCATGGGTAATCCGCTACGTTGGTGTCGCCTTGATACCAGATGTATACGCCGTAAAGGCCGTGATAGAGGATTGGAATCCAGATGAAGAACAGTTCCAGCAAAAACACTGCCGGGAGGCTATTCAGAAACTTAACCTGATCGCCATAGGCTTGAGGGCCTTTAAAGGCTTCGGCGTTCGAGATGAAGTGTTCGAGCAGGAAAGCGCCGATGGGGACGACGCCGCCTAGAGAATGCAGACGGCGCAGCAGAAACGAATTTCCCTCGTGAGCGCGCAGCGGAGCGACGCCAGGTTTAATGGTGGGAGCGACGGGATTGGCTGTAGACGCCACGATGAGAGCTCCTTACGGGGTCCAACATGCAAACCAGCTAGTATGCTTGTTGGCGGGAACGGAAGTCAAGGAGAGATTGATGAATGGCCGAAAGTTTAGAAAAACAGGCAGCTAATATTTCTTTGCTTTCACTGCGCCAAACAACATGGCTGAGGCAATCGATGCGAGAACTGCGACGGTACCCGGCCTGGTGTAGTCGGGAGCAGGAATCTCGCAATCGGAGCACGGAATGTCGATGTCGAGAGGTTTTTCGTTGGCATGGTCGTGAGCGAGTTTTTCGGCTTCGCGATTTTTTTTCTGGGCTTTGAGAAGTTCGATGTTGGATTCGATCTGCCGCCAGTTGGCTTGGGCTGCGTCCTTGACGGTTGTGCAATTCGCGCATGCCAAGGCCGCTTCCTGGTACTTGGGCCGGAGCACGGTTGCCTGGTACGCCAGATCACCGGCAGCGGCTAGCGCAATCATCAGCGTGATTACCGCGGCGGCTTTGATCATGGCCCGAGATTATCTCACGCGGGTGTAAAAGAACGGTGAAGCGGACGGGCGCGGACACAACGCTCGCCCATTATTTCGGGTCGGCGGGACGCCGGCGCTACGCTATTGTTCGGTGCTACGATGCCACTCCATGAACGCGCGAAAGGCTGCGCCGCGATGGCTGTAGTTTGCTTTTTCTGCTGCGCTCAATTCGGCGAACGTTTTCTGAATTGCGGGGAAGAAGAAGAGTGGATCGTATCCGAATCCGTTATTTCCCCTCGGCGCGTCGAGCATGACGCCTTCGGCGGTGCCGCGGCAGGTGTGCAGCGTCTGACCGTCGCGCGCTACGGCTAGCACGCATACGAATCGCGCCTTGCGTTGATCTTGGGGAACACCTTGCAATTCTCGTAACACGCGCGCGTTGTTGGCTTCGTCATCGCTATTGAGATCGAGTGCTTGCGGTTCGTTGTCGTGTGGATCGTGGGCGGCGAAGCGGGCGGAATGGACCCCGGGCGCTCCACCGAGCGCGTCGATCTCGAGGCCGGAGTCATCCGCTAGAACCAGTTCGCCGGGAGCGGCCAGGCTGTAGGATTCCGCTTTCTTGCGCGCGTTCTCTTCGAAGGTGGTGCCGTCTTCGACTACGTGGGGCAGAGACGAGAAGTTTGGGACGCTGACGATCGTAATGCCCAAGGGCTCGGCGGCTCCAGCGAAATCGCGGAGTTTGCCGGGATTTGAGGTTGCCACCAGAACTCTTCTTTGCATCGTGGGCTGCGTCGTCATTTTAATTTTCTTCTTCTCATTCTTCTTCATCTTCGTCCACGCGGCAACGAACACGGTTAGGGAGATCAGCGAGACGATGTTTCCGACCACGCGATCGGACGTCCGGCGGAAATGGATGCGTATATCGTTGTCTCCGGCGGCAACGGGAACGACGATCACGCCAGTGACGTCGGTTTTTCCCGTCGCGGTGGGATTGCCGTTCACGACCACTTCCCACGCGGGGTAGCTGAGCAGGCGCACAGTTAGATTTTGCGCCACGGCGGCGTGGACGGTGAAGTGTTTTTCCGTCGCGTCCCATGCCAGCATTTCATTGGGAACCGATGCTCCGGTGCCATCGCTGATGCGCGGTAGGTCTTTGTTCAACTCGTAGGGGTCGACTCCGGCTGAAACGTATTCGTCGGTGCCCTCGTAACCGCTGCCGTCGTCTACGGCATCGCTCATCTCGCGGATGTCAGCGGCCTTTTCCCACCACGGTGGCTGGATACGATGGCCGGCAACGATGAGGACAGCCAGCAAAACGGCAGACACAAGCAGGCGCGAGGTCCGGGTCCAGTTCCGATTCCAACGCTCGGTGGCCATCGCCAGCAGCATCGCCAGCGCGGCGTTCATCGTCAGCAACCAACGGAAGGGAAGCTGTACAAAACGGAGTTCGGGCAAATACTGCCAAAGCAGATGGCTCACGGAAAGCATGAGAAACGCGCTGACGACGCCCCACGCGGTAAGAAGCATCCACAGGATATGGTCGGTGGTTTCCTTGCGATTCGGGCGAGCGGGGCGGCGCGAACTCCAGATCGCGAGCGCCAGGACGGCGATTTCGGCGAGGGCTACGGTTGAGACCAGAAGATTGAAGCGATTGTGGTCGGGATCGGCGAGGATGGTGAAGAGGAAATTGTCTTGAGGGCGGACTCCTGGCGACAGGACCTGGCTGACGTCGATCCAGTGCTGTTCGTAGATGGTTGGAAGCAAATAGAACGCGGCGATGCCGGCTCCCAGCAATATTGCCAGCGCGGTTCGAACCAGGGGACGCCAAAGACGTGGACTCCAGGATTTTTCATGCACGGTTTCACGTGCGACGTAGAGTAAAACCAAGGCCGCCGTCGAATAGTGAATCATGACGGCTGCGGGAATGTTCGTCAGCCAGGCGGCGGCCAGGAGGAGACTTAGAGTGAGCGTCGGACTCCCGTCCTCCGGCTCGGATTCTGGCGAAAAAATCCGCAGAAGGCAGGCGAGCAGAAGCGGCAGCAAGGCCGATGCCAGCAGTTCTGCGTATGCGCTCCGCCAGTAGACGATCAATAAGTGGTAGGGATTCAGCGCATAGAAGATGGCGGCAAACATCGCGGACGGGGCCGCGAGCCACTCGCGGGCGAGACGGTACATGGCCGCTCCGGCTAGCATGAGCGCGATCCAGCAATATGCGCCTGGTACCATCTTCCACGGCAGAACCGCTCCCAGCGCGGCTCCCAGCGTCCAGGATGCAGGTGGGTAAAAGAGGAAGCGAGCTTCGCCGTATCCCCAATGCGCCAGCGCCGCCCAGCGCGGATATACGATGCCCTGCTTCCATTGGCCGAGGACTTCCATCCACGAATTCACGTGGAACTCGAAATCGTGGCCGGAAGGACTGCCCCACCAGAAAAACGGAGCGATGGCGACGAGACAGGCGCCAGCCAGCAGCAACGCGCGCGTAATCGGATTTCTGAGCAAACTATTGGTCCACGCTAGACGGGGCAAGCCCCGTCTCTACGGGAGCAATTCTATTGCATGGAAAAATTCTCGGAAAATTAACGGTACCGAGACCATGCAGAAATGGGCGCGGAGTTAGTCTGCGAGCAATAAGGGGGAAAAGACCACCGGGGACTGGGTCGACACTAAAGACGGGGTGCCGATCTGGTTCCCGTTTTTTTGCTTCGATGAGGGTGGTCAGCTTAGCGGGGTTGCTGCTATTGCGGGCTTCTATTGACTGACATCCACTGGGGTTCGCTGGCGGTGCAGTTCTTCGAGGAAAGCTTCTTCTTCCAGCGGATTGCCGGTTCGCAGCAGTTCCAGCAGGGGATCGTCGGCGTCGGTTTCTGAGTTGCCGGCCTGGCTAAGGGCGGCGGCGCTGGCGACGAGAGCGCGCGGAGAGATTTCCAGTTGCGGAGTGGTGCCGGGCTGGCCGGTGAGAAACTCGATAAAGTCGCCAACGCTTTTGCGTTGCTCTGCGGTGACGGCGGGGAATTCAATGCCCATGCCATGTCCGGGGTGCATGACGCGGACCAGGCCTTCGGTGTGAATTTCCAAGCCGGCGGCGCGCAGGCAGAGATCGACGGACGAGGATTGAGGAAAGGGAGATTCAGTCTGCACATAGCAGCCGCCCAGACTGAGGTCGGTCAGTTTACACTGGCTGACCTTCTCCGATTCTTCGGGCAAGACAACTTGGGAGCGGGCAGCCAGCCAGTCGGCCAAATGCTCGCGCATCTTGACGTCCATGTCGAGAAAGCGCAGACCGACTTGGCCGTTTTCGCTGCTCCAGGCAACTTCCGCTTGGGCTTCAATGGCGGTGCCACCGTCCGGAAGTTCGCAGCAGACGCGAACCACAGTGGCGGACGTAAGCGGCTTGGCGGCGAGGACGTCCATGCCTCCGGTGCTGAGGTCGAGCAGGATCCCTTCGATAGGATTGCCATCCTCGACCTGGATCGAAATTGCCGCTTGAACTGCAACCCGCGCCGATTGCCGTCTTTCGCGCTTCAGCAGAGCCGCAGCGGCGCGCAACGTGCTTTGAGCCTGTTCACGGGTGACAGGCTTGGTGAGGATGAAGTGAGCTCCCGCGCCGAGGATCGAGCGGATCTGGGAGGCATCGTGCAGCAGAGCGACGGTGACCGGCGGATTACGATTGGGACCCGAGACGTGACGGCAAGCTTCGAGTACGGAGAAGGCCGCTTCAGGGTCGTCGAAATCGACAATCACCTGATCGAAGTACTCTTCGTTATTATCTAAGCGTTCTTCCGCCAGCCGCGCCACGGCAACATCAGCCGCGTTCGACCGGCTTACGCCAAGCCCAAACTGCGCCAGGACCTGAACCAGCGTTTCCGCGGTCAGCTCATCCTTGGACACCAGCAGCGTCTGCAAAATCATGAAAACAGCCCCCTCCTCCCGGGATCCTATTCCGGCGGCTACGGCCAACGCGGAGTGGCGCTGCGGCCAGACTTGGACGCGGCGGGCGAGGATTGTGCGCTGGCTTTGGCCGCCATCGCACTGGAGTTTTCGTCGTCGACCTCGGTGAGGACAGCGCTTTCATCCTCAGTGTCGGTTTCGGCGAGCAAGGGCGCGACTTCGCGCAGTTTCTCGGCAGCCTGCTGCAGCATCTCGATCTGCTTGCCCAACTGCGTGTACTGCGCCTGCTTGCGGCGCAAAACTTCATGAATATCCTTCATACTACCCCCTGCGCCTGACTGTAGGTTCGGAGAGCGGCAAGGTCAACGGCAAAGCCAACACCGGCCATTACCCCAGTAACGGAGCAGGAGAATCTGAGGCGGGCCTCACGGTTGAGCTTCGAGTCAGACGGGGGAAAGATTCGAACAGATGAAGGGTGCCCGCCTTAGCGGAGGGCTGGGGAAGCAACTCCCGGAAGGCCGATGAGGTGGATCCGATGTTCCTTCTAAAAATAAAACCCCGCCTTGCGGCGGGGCCATGAGTTGAGTGTTCTGGGCGAACCGAAAATAAATCCAAACTATCCCTTCATCAGCTTGCGGCGGAACATTCCGGCAACCGCCAGGAGTCCCGTTCCAAGGAGACCCAAAGTTCCCGGTTCCGGGGTGTTGATGTGCGTACCACCCGTGCCGATATGGCCGATACCCTTGTTGAGCTGTCCCTTGTTGTCGATGGTGATGTCCTGCGAGGTTGTTCCATACACGGTACGACCGGTATACAGAGTGCCTTCGATCGAACCGGAAAGGGTAAAGGTCTCGGACTGCTTAGTTGCACTAACCAAAGTCCAGGCAACCGGGCTGTTGAAGCTGCCAGTGAAGAGATCGCAACCTGAGCCGCATGCCGTTCCCGTTAATTTGCTTGCCCATTTGCCGAAGCCAACGATGTCAAACGATCCGCCCGAGGCAAACATTCCGCCCCCCGAGATTGAGCCGCTCTGGAGAGCGCCGGTCGAGTAGTCGACATAGCCCAAGTGACCTGTGTGACTGTTCCACGAAGTCATTTCAGAACCCTTCGAAGAAATAGTCGACACGCCGATCGTCCCTAGGCCGTCCGTTCCCGTCATAGCGGAGATCGCAACCGTGCCACCCTGGTTTGTGATGTCGATGCCGTCCGCCCAAACTGCAATCGGTAAAGCCAATGCCAGTAAAGCCAAAACTACCACTCGCCTCATGTTAATTCCCTCCCGTGGGTCTTTCCCAAATTCACCTTGGACTCGCGTCGAAGGTATAGGTCGCCTACTACCTTTAGTGCACTTGTTGTTCCAAAAACGCCAGATCTTTACAGTCTATAGTTGTTAATAACTTACAGAACATTTCCCGACCTAAATCGGGGTCTCGAAGTGCAAACTCCTGCACACTAGCATCAAGCGCTTTCTGTGATTGCCCAGTAACCCCAATCGAGCAGCCGATCTCCAACTGACTGAAATAGTGTCCCTACGGGCCCTGAATCGTGGGGGCAGTCGCGAAATGATAAACCGACTGGCACTTGGAAACCCGCTTCCAGACCCCAAATACGACCGAAAGTAACCAGTCGCGAAGTGACCCATGCTACCACACCGGGGAGATTTGGCAAGTGGCTCGTTAGTGCCACGTGGTGAGCCATCCAGGCGGCGCCGACAGACTCCAAGTACGCGTTCCCGGGTGTGTCGCATGGTCGTGGCGGTCAGCGACGCTGTAGTTCGGCAAGCAGTTTAGGATCGATGTTGCCGCCGCTAATCACCGCCACGTCGATAGTAGTCGGCGGCAACTCGGCGGTGTGAAAGAGAAACGCGGCCGGGGCGACGGCTCCGCTTGGTTCGGCGACCGTTTTCGGGTTCGCGCTCAGCCGGTGCATGGCTTCGCGAATCTCGTCTTCGGTGACGCGGACGATATCGTCGACATAGGCGCGAATGTGTTCGAGATTTATTGCTCCGACGCTTTGCGTGCGAAGACCGTCGGCCATGGTCCGCGAAACTTGCTCGGCCGGCCAGGAGACAATGTGGCCGGCGCGCAGGCTAGCTTGCGCATCGGCTGCCAGTTCGGGTTCGACTCCAATGATGTTTACTTTGGGATGGCTGAGTTTGATGGCGGCTGAGACGCCGCTGATCAATCCGGCTCCGCCGACGGGGACGAGCACGGTTTCAACCTCAGGCAAGTCTTCTAGGATTTCCAGGCCTACGGTTCCCTGGCCGGCGATGATCTTTTCGTCATTGTAGGGAGGCACGATCACGTAGCCGTGCTCGGCGGCTAGTTGCTCGGCGCGTAGTCGGCGCTCTTCGCTGCTCGGGCCGACGATGACGATCTCCGCTCCCAGCGCGGCGGTGGCTTCGCGCTTGTTCTTCGGAGCATTGGCTGGCATAACAATGATGGCCTTCACGCGAAGGGCCCGCGCCGCGTAGGCTACGCCCTGGGCGTGATTGCCGCTCGAATACGAGATGACCCCACGGCGGCGCTCTTCATCGGTCAGGGAGGCGACCTTGTTATAGGCGCCGCGCAGTTTGAACGCGCCAATGGGCTGCTGGTTTTCCAACTTGAGGAAGAGCTTGCGTGGGGCGGTGGGGTTCGTCCATTCGAACAGGGGAGTGCGGACGGCGATGCCTTGGAGGAGGGTTTGGGCGGCGCGGAGATCGTTGAGAGAGACCATAAAGGCTGGCTTTCAGAGTGCCTTGGCGCGTGCTATTTTGCAAATTCCATGCTGGACGATCAGTGCCTAACCGAGGTTGACATCATGATGTCATTGCTATTAGCATCATGATGTGCGAACCACCCTGACTCTCGACGACGATGTGGCTAGCCTGCTGAAGAAGGAGGTTCGCCGTTCCGGCGAACCGTTCAAGCAGGTGGTGAATCGCTTTCTGCGCTTCGGATTGAATGCTGCGAGACAGCCCGCGCGAAAACCTTTTCGCGTCAAGCCGTTAAATCTGGGCCTCCCTCCGTTTGAAAAAGTCGAGGAACTTCTGGAAGACCTGGAAGGGCCGGATTATCGGTGATCGTAATTGATGCCAATTTGCTGATCTATGCCTACGATCTTGCTTCAGCAGACCATAAGAAGAGCCTGGTCTGGCTGGAGAATGTGTTTTCCGGAGTCGAAGCAGTGGGATTGCCATGGCAGAGCATGTCCGCATTCCTCCGAGTTATTACGAATCGGCGTTTGTTGGGAGCGCGAGTGGCTGTAGAGCAAGCTGTGCATATTGTAGAAGAGTGGCTCCAGCAACCCAATGTGCAAATCCTTGTGCCCGGGGACCAGCCTTGGTCCGTGTTGAGACGAATGATTCTGGAGGGGCGCGCCTCGGGCCCGCTAGTCAGTGATGCGCAGATCGCGGCGCTGACGATTGAGTATGGTGGCGTGCTTTATACGGCGGATCGCGATTTTGCGCGGTTTCCGGGGCTGCGCTGGAAAAACCCGCTGGGTTAGAAGGGCTGCAGTGGTATAGTATTAAGAGGTAACACCTTGGAGTACCGACCTTGGCAATGACCTCCACAACCAGCCTAAAAATTGATCTTAAGACAAAAGAGCGACTGCAGCGACTGGCGGCTGCCCGGCGCCGTTCGCCGCACTGGGTGATGCGCGAAGCCATTGAGCAGTACGTGGAACGCGAAGAGAAGCGCGAGCAATTGCGGCAGGACGCGCTGGCCGCTTGGACTCATTACCAGACGACTGGGCTGCACGTGACCGCCGAAGAAGCGGATGCATGGCTGGCCAAGCTCGAAGCGGGCAAGGACGCCGCTCCTCCTAAATGCCACGACTAAAGTGGTCGCAACCGGCGCTGCTGGATGTGGCCCGGTTGCATGCGTTTCTCGCTCCCAAGAGCCGCGATGCAGCCAAACGGGCGATCAAGGAGATTCGGCAGGGCGTGAAGGTGCTCGCTAAACACCCGGAAGTTGGCCGTCCGGTCGACGAGTTGCCGGCGGAGTTTCGCGAGTGGGTGATTGAATTTGGGAGTGGGGCGTACGTCGCTCTTTATCACTACGACGGGAAAGAGATCGTAATTCTAGCGATTCGGCATGGGCGCGAAGCGGGATACTGAGGGAAATCCTCGCCGGTCGATGGAGCGCATGGGCGCTGCTTATATCAGCAGTTGCGCTGTGCTTTGCGGACGCTGGTAAAGACGGCTAACGCAGTCTTACCTCAGCGGCTGAAGCCGTCTGAAAGCAAGCCAGATATCGCAGCGGTGAACCTGCGCCACCCAAAATCAAAATCAAAAGCGGTGAACGCTGCGAGACCCAAAGGCTCAGATCTCCAGAATCACCGGCATAATCAGCGGCCTTCGCTGGGTTTGGCGGGAGATGAAGCGCTTCAGGTCGGTGCGGATTTTCTCTTTGATTACTCCGTAGTCGGCTTTTTCTTCGGCACTGGAGGCATCGAGTGTCTCCATGACAATTTCACGGGCGCGCTCGATCAGGCCGTTTTCGCCGGGATTGAAGCCTCGGGTCACGATCTCGGGGGAAGTTTCTACGCGTCCGGTGAGCTTGTTGATGGCGATCACCGGCATTACGAAACCGTCTTCGCTGAGGTGACGGCGGTCTTTGATTACTAAGTCTTCCACCACATCGGTGCGCGAACCGGAATCGATGCAGACTCGGCCTACGTTGATGCGCCCGGCTTTGCGTGCGCCTTGTTCGTCGATTTCCAGGACGTCTCCACTTTCGATCAGGAGCACGTTGCCTACCGCTCCGGGCATGGACGCGGCTAATTCGGCGTGCAGTTTGAGCTGGCGGAATTCGCCGTGGATGGGAACGAAATACTTGGGGCGCACCAGGTTGATGATTAGTTTCAATTCTTCCTGGCTGGCGTGTCCGCTGACGTGGATGGGCGGGTAGGAGCCGTCGTCGTAGATGACGAAGGCTTCGCGGCGGAAGAGGTGATCGACCATGCGGTAGATGGCTTTTTCGTTGCCGGGGATGATGCGCGACGAGAGGACTACGGTGTCGCCTTTTTCGATTTTTGCGTGCTTGTGGTTATCGACGGCGGCGCGTGACAGCGCGGACATTGGTTCGCCTTGCGTGCCGCTGATTAGTACGCACACTTTTTCGGGCGCGAAATTTCTCATTTCGCCGGGCTGAATCAACATGCCATCGGGGATTTGGACATAGCCTAGATCTTCGGCGATTTCGGAAGAGTTATTCATGGAGCGGCCGATGAAACAAATTTTGCGGCCGTGTTCGCGCGCCATGTCTACGGTCAGCTTGATGCGGTGAATGGAAGACGAGAAGCAGGAGATGAACAGACGGCGCTTGGTGCGGACGAAGACTTCTTCGAATTTGCGGCGGACGGCTCGCTCGCTGGGCGTGTAGCCTTTGCGCTCTACGTTGGTGGAATCCTGCAGGAGCAACAGCACTCCTTCTTTGCCGTATTCGGCGAAACCGTGCAGGTCGAAGAGGCGATTGTCGGTGGGAGTGGGATCAACTTTGAAGTCTCCGGTATGGAGAACTACGCCTAGCGGCGTGTGGATGGCTAGCGCTACACAATCGACCAGGCTGTGCGTTACCTGCAGCGGATGAATGGTGAAGGGGCCAACCTTGAAACGCTTTCCGGGCTGGATCTCACGCAGGTCCGCGTCGTCGAGCAGTTGGTGTTCGTCCAGCTTATCTTCTACATAGGCGAGGGTGAACTCGGTGGCCCACACCGGAACATTCAGTTCGTTCAAAATCCAGGGCAGGGCTCCGATGTGGTCTTCGTGGCCATGCGTTAGCACGATGCCGCGCACATGCTGTCGATTTTCGAGGAGATAGGAAATGTCGGGGACTACGATGTCGACACCCAGCAATTCAGCTTCGGGGAACATCAGACCGGCGTCTACTACGATGATGTCATCGCCGTAGCGGATGGCCATGCAGTTCATCCCGAACTCACCCATTCCGCCCAGCGGCACTATGTGCAGTTTTCCTGTTGACATTATTAAGTCGATGCTAGCACAGGCGTGGCGCTCGTTGCCGCTTGCGCCATTGGCTTTCTTCGCTGCGGGAGACGCGGCAAGCCGCGTCTCTACGGCGAATCGCGAGTACGGTCTCCGCTGATAGACTCTTACTTAGGAATGGCGGGCGAGGAAAAATCTTGGCTGCGGCGGCGCGTCGAAGGCGCGATCCGCGGAGGGTTGACTCGCGCCTACGAGACGATCAGGGTCGATCCCGCGCGCTTTCTGATGCAACTGCGCGCGGCGCACGGGTTGCCGCTGGCTACCTTTCACGGCGTGTACACGTTGCCGGTGGAACGGCTCGACGATGTGGCGGAATCGGTGATCCGCGCCGGGATGAAGCTGGCGGCTGTCGAGGGGGCGGGGTTTGGTCTGGGTGGAGTTTTGACCATTGTGCCCGATCTCGGCATTCTATCTGCGATCACGATGCGCACTATTCAGAAGCTCAGCCTGATTTATGGGTTCGAGTTGAATACTGACGATGAGATTGCCGAACTGTGGATTGCTGCTGCCAGCGCCGCCGGAGTCGACATCAGCCGCGAGTTGCTGGAGAAGGAAGTGGTTAACCGCTTTGTGCCCAAGGTGATTCAACGGATCGCGGTGCAAGCTGGTGCCGATGTGGTGGAGAAGTGGGCGGGACGGTTGATTCCGGTCGTCAGCTCAGCCATTGGGTGCGGGCTGAACTACTACTTTGTGCGTGCGTGGGGCGAGCGGGCGCGGGCGCATTTCCGGGGGAAACATCTCGAAGCGCGTAGCAAGTTTTCAACGGAACAGATGAAACTTCCAAGTGCATCTGCGCCGGCGCTGCCCTCGTGAGCTGGTTCTACTTCCAACTCTGGTGTTCGTTTTGAAGATAGGCCTTGGGGTAGGCGCCGCGTGCTAGACCTCGAATCGCGGCGTGGTAGGATTTTGGTTTTCGCAGGACGAGCAGTTGGCCGCCTTTGACGACGACAAGAAGTTTGTCGCCGGTTTTCAGGCCCAACGCCTCGCGAGCCTCACGCGGGATCACGATCTGGTTTCGCGCCGAAATAGTTGCTTCCGTCATCGCTTTTCTCTATAGCATAGGCTAAAACCGATGTGGTAGCTCCTACTTTGTGAGGCCCCGCCTACCGAACCACTGGCGAAACGCCGAGCGCGTCGAACCGTCCAAGATATCTCTCGCATTGGATATGCTGACCAACGGAAAGGCAGTTTTCCTCGCGGGTGCGACCCCTCGGCTTCGAGTCGAGCGCGAGGACGTAGCTTGGGCTGCGAGAGAAGCGGCTGCTATAGAAGTAATGCAGTCCGTCCGCGACAACTTTCGCGGGGAAGACGTAGATGTCCGGCTCTCGGCCTTGCGGAGTCAGGTCTACACAGCATATGAATCGTCTATCAGCGGAAATTGTGTCTTCGGAAGGTGCGGCGTATTTCTTTTGGAGAAGCCACTTTCGACGATGGGAGGCGGTGGCTTTGACCTCGACGTAAGCAACATTATGTGCTTTGTCGAAGACGAGGATGTCGTAGCCGATCGTCGTGCCCCACTGCAGGGCTACCATGTATCCGCGCTGGGTCAGTCTGGATGCTACCAAGAACTCGCCTGCAAGCCGGTTCAGGTTCTTCTTCTCGTTGCTGACTTTAGACTTGGCAACTCTCGACATGTTGAATCCTCGGACACGCCCGTTCTACCTTAGCCAGTCTTCCAATTCAATCCCGCGCTCGGTTTTCTCGTCGCGGTACTTCACGATCACGGGCGTGTAAAGGGAGAGATTCCACTCGTCGGATTTACCTTTGCCTTTGCTGACCGCACGCGAGCCGGGGACGACGACGGCGTTCTCCGGAACTTCGAGCGGCTGCTCGGCGGACGCGCGGTAGATTTTGCCATGCACTAGATCGTAGAGGGGCGTGGACCGGGTCAGAATCGTGCCCGCTCCCAAAACCGCGCGGGCGTGGACCAGCGTGCCTTCGTACACGCCGCAATTGCCGCCGATCAGGACATCGTCTTCGATGATCACTGGAGCGGCATTGATGGGCTCGAGCACGCCTCCGACCTGCGCTGCGGCGCTCAGGTGCACCCGCTTGCCGACTTGGGCGCAGGAGCCGACCAGGGCATGGGAGTCGATCATTGTACCTTCATCCACATAGGCTCCGACGTTGATGAACATGGGGGGCATGCACACGACCGACGGCGCAACGTAGGCGCCTTCGCGGATCGACGAGCCTCCGGGTACGAGGCGAACGCGATCGGTAAGAGTTAAACGACGGGCGGGAAATGTGTCCTTATCGATGAAGGAGAGTACGTCGCCGTCCGACATTTTTTGCAGTTCGCCGAGACGGAAACCGAGAAGAATGCCTTGCTTGACCCAGGCATTGACGACCCATCGTCCGTCGATTTTCTCGGCGGCGCGGATCTCACCGCGAGTCAAGGCCGCGCGGAAGTCAAAAAAAATGGGACGCGCTTCGTCGGGGTTGGCGATGGTTTCGAGCGCCGACAGGCGCTCAATGGCCGACTTCAAAGGGGATGTGATTCTTGCCTCCGCTAATTTTGATTGGTAGCGGGCGCGTTCAGGCGCACGACTTCGCCGCTCTCGAGTTGGTACTCGGCCTCGATCACCTTGAGTTTGCCGGCCTTGACAGCATCGCGCACGATCTCGCTATTCGTGAGCAAGTCTTTCGCGCTTTGGTGGACGTTTTCTTTTATGGCCGACTCGATCAAATCATCGGCCTTCGCGTAGGTCTTGGCCTGAGTGACGGCGGGACTGATCTTGTCCACAATCGCTTCGAGATTCCGGCTCGGCATCTTTTCGCCTGAGCACGCAGCCGTCACAGCCCCGCATTTTTGGTGGCCGAGTACCACCAGTAGTGGGCTATGGATATGATCCACGGCATACTCGATGCTGCCCAGGCCGACGGGGTCGGCGACATTTCCAGCCGTGCGTACGACAAAGAGGTCTCCGAGGCTTTGGTCGAAGACCAGTTCCGGCGCGACCCGACTGTCGGAACAGGAGAGGATGATCACGTGAGGCTGCTGTCCCGCAGCGAGTTTGCGGCGAAGTGAAACTACAGGATAGGAGCGCGTTTTGCCTGCTACAAAGCGCTGGTTGCCAGCCACCAGGTTGGCCCAGATCTGGTCGGCGGACGGGACCGGAGTAGCGGCTGCGGCGTGGCCTCCATGGTGCGCGGGGGCAGTCGCTGTTTGCTGCGCTATGCCGACACTTGTTAATGAAGACAGCAGAACCAGGTGCATCAGAAAGCGATACATAAAGGTTCCTCCAGAAGGGAAATACGATACCACGTCTCAGCAGTCGCCAACGGCTATCCCACGCACTTGCATTCGCTTCGGATCAGAACTCCGGGCATTTGATGCGTGGCCTCGCGGGCCTCGGTAAGATTACTGTAGGGGCCGTGCCAGCGCGAATGATTGGGATCGTGTCCGGAGGGCCGGCCTTTACCCGAATTGCATTGTCCGCAGGAGGCGCGGTGCAGCATCGCTTTGTGCGGGCCGGCTGCCCAATTTTCGTAAATGTAGAATTCGCTGGCAGCGACTGGCGGGGCTGCGGGGCGTGTAATCAATCCGGCATCGGCTGCGATCTTCTGCAGTTTGGAGCGCGTGTCGCGGCGCATGGGAAGCAGGGGCAGGCGATAGACTTCTTCGATTTTGCCCATCATCGCCAGCACGGCCTTCACTGGCAGCGGGCTTGACTCGATGAAGTTGGCTTGCATCAGTGGAAGGTATTTGCGGTGAAGGGTGCGCGCCGTTTGCCAGTCGTTGTTCAGAGCGGCGCGCGTCATCTCCGCCATCTCGCGTGGAATTTCGTTGGACGCGACTGAGACCACACCCACGCCTCCGAGCGCGATCACGGGCAGCGTTACGGCGTCGTCGCCCGATAGCACGGTGAAGGTTTCCGGGACCACGTTCAGCACTTCGGCGATCTGCGTCATGTTGCCGCTGGCTTCCTTCACGCCGGCAATATTTGGAACCTCGGTCAACCTCGCTAGCGTTGCGGGTTCAAGATTGGCGGCGGTGCGGCCGGGAACGTTGTAGACAATGATGGGCTTGTCGACGGCTTCCGCGATGGCGCGAAAATGGCGGTATTGGCCCTCCTGCGTCGGCTTGTTGTAGTAGGGAGATGCGGTGAGGATGGCGTCGACACCGGGCCGCGTCGCGACTTCTTTGGCTTTGGCGACGGCTTCTTGCGTCGAGTTGGAAGTTGCGCCGGCGACGATCGGCACGCGTCCGGCGACAACTTCGATGGTGACGTCGATGACGCGCAACCACTCGTCGTGGTTGAGCGTGGGAGTCTCTCCCGTGGTGCCACAGGGAATCAGAAAATCAATGCCCGATTCGACCTGCCAGGCGACCAGATTTCGCAGCGCGTTTTCGTCGACAGCACCGTCCTGGGAGAACGGTGTGACCAGAGCTGTACCACATCCCCTGAGTTGCATGGTGTAAGAATAACTCTTCTGGCGAGCGCTTGCATGGGCAGAAGAGGTTTTTGGTGGCGCGGCAAATTAACGCCGAAAATACGAATCACTCCGAAATCATTCCGATTGTGCCCAGCCACGTCTCTACCAGTTGAGGCCATCCCGTAATCGGAAGCTTCGTGCGCCGCAGCCCAAACGCATGCCCGCCTTGCGCATACAAATGCATCTCTACGGGAACCCCTGCCTTCTTCAGCGCAATGTAGTACGCCAGCGAGTCATCTACATTGTCGACGTGGTCATCCTCCGCCTGCAGCAAGAACGTGGGCGGCGTTTGGCGGGTGACATGCAGGTCGGGGTTCAGGGCAAGCGCTTTATCGGCATTTGCTGGATGAGGAACCACAAACTTCTTGACGCCCAGTTTAGCATCCCACTCCGCGGCGGACAGCGATAGATGTCCCGGATAAATAGACACCGCAAAATCGGGACGGCAGCTCTCTTTGTCGGCTGCATCTTCGGCCGGGTACAAGCGGTGATCAAAATGGTTGCTGATCGCTGCAACCAGATGGCCGCCTGCCGAAAACCCCGGCACTCCAATTTTGTGCGGATCGATGTGCCACTCCGCAGCGTGAAAGCGCACCAGACCAACCGTCCTCTGCGCATCTTCGAGCGCCATCGGTGATTCCGGATACGGTCCCGATTTCGGATACGGCCCCACATCCGTGCCGCGATATTTCAACAGCACACAGGTGATTCCTCGGGATGTGAGCCAGTCACAGACCTCGGTGCCTTCGAGATCGATGGCTAGAATCTGATAGCCCCCGCCCGGAAAGACGACCACGGCAGCGCCTGTATTCCTTTCTTTTGGTGGATAGAGAGTCATCGTTGGCCGCGAGACGTTGTCCACCACAACTACAGGACGATCCGCAACCGGAGACTCATTGTCTGTCGTGGCCGCCTCCGGCCCCTTCGCAGGCTGCGCATCAGGCGCCGTCCCCGGCCAAATCCGTACTTGCGTGTGTCCTGGCGATGGCTGCCAGACAGGCGTCTGCGCGCTCAGGCCGGCAAATGTAAACACAACACAGAAAGCAAAGAGTAGAGGCTTCATCACAATTCCCATGGGCTAAGTAATGAGTCACGGGCGGAACGGCGGATCGGAAACTGCCAAATTAAAGTTCGCGCCAGACATTGCGGAACTCGAAGAAACCAGTTTTCCCCGCAAGCCACTCAGCCGCGCGAACCGCGCCTTGGGCGTATCCTAGGCGCGATTTCGCGTCGTGGCACAAATAGATGCGATCACCGGCGGAATTGAAAACCAGTTCGTGCAAGCCGACCACGTCGCCTTCGCGGAAGGAGACGATTTCGACGTCTTCTTTCTTGCCTCCGGATTCGCGGACAACTTTCTGGAGCGTGATGGCGGTGCCGGAGGGGGCGTCTTTTTTCGAGGCATGATGGCGCTCGAAAATCTGGCCCGAGTAATCGAATTTGAGGGCGCAGGCGGCGGTGGCGGCGATTTCGAAGAAAAGGTTGACGCCGATGGAAAAATTCGATCCGTAGAGGAAGCCGGTCTTGGCGGAGAGCACCATTTCGCGCAGACGCGGTAATTCGCCATACCAGCCGGTGGTTCCCACGACGAGGTTTTTTTGGGCGCGAATGCAGGCTTCGGCATTGGCGAGCAGCGCCGCAGGGGCGGTGAAGTCTATTACGACATCGGTCGCGGCTAGCGCATCGGGCGTGAGGGCGCAGGCACCGGCGTTGTCGGCAGCCGAGAGAACGCGGACATGATGCCGGCGCTCTAACGCGACCTCGGCCACCATCGAGCCGGTTTTGCCTCGGCCTAGAATCAGGAGATTCATACTAAAACCTTGAACGGCGGAGTACGCGGAGAACTACAGATCCCTCGCTGCGCTCGGGATGACAAAAGGTTCTCTCGGCGTCTCGGCGGTAAAAACAATCTTACGCGAACACTTCCGGATCTACATCCGCGAAGAAGGCGTGGTGTAGACGCCGCACCACTTCCGCCGCGTCGTCTTCTTCAATCACGAACGTTAAATTGATTTCGGAGGCGCCTTGCGAAATCATGCGTATCTTCACGTTCTCTAGAATGCCGAAAACTTTGGCAGCGATTCCGGGAGTGTTGCGCAGATTCTCCCCCACCAGACAGACGATCGCCTTTCGGCCTTCGTATTTTACGTCCGCGATTTTCGCCAGATCGGCGGCGAGTGCTGGAATCGCTTCGTTGGTCTCGGCGGTCACTGAGACACTCACTTCGGATGTCGAAACCACGTCTACGGCTACTTCGTGTTTGTCGAAGGCCTCGAAGATGGACTTCAAATATCCTCGCACCAGCAAACGGCGCGGCGCTGCTACTTCTACCAGCGTGATTTTTTTCTTTAGGGCGATGGCTTTGAAAATATTTTCACAATGCGGGGCTCGCGCCGTGACCTTTGTTCCTTCGCAGGTCGGGTTCTGCGAGTTCAGAACATAGACCGGAATATTCTGCTGAATCGCGGGCAGCACGGTGGCGGGATGCAGGACCTTGGCTCCGAAATACGCTAGCTCGGCGGCTTCGTCAAAGCTGATGACCTTGATGCGGCGGGCGTCGGGACAGAGGCGTGGGTCGGTGGTCATCATGCCGTCTACATCGGTCCAGATTTCGATGCGCTGGGCATTGAGGCCGGCGCCAAAAATTGCTGCGGAAAAGTCCGAGCCTCCGCGGCCGATGGTGGTGGTGGTTCCGGCACGGTTCGAACCAATGAAGCCGCCCATCACTACCACCTTGCCGGCTTCGACCAAGGGCTGGACTCGTTTGCGCAGGCGCTCGTTGGTTTCTTCGAACTGTGGAACGGCGCGGGTATAGGCGTTGTCGGTGAGCAGGCATTGACGTGAATCCACGTGCGCGCCGGGCAATCCGCGGGCAACGAACGCGGCGGCCACGATTTTGCTTGAAAGCACTTCACCGAAGGATGCTACGTAATCGTAGGTGCGGGGAGTAATTTCTCCGACCGCGCCTATACCGCGCAGGAGTTCGTCGAGATCTTCGAAGTCGGCTCCGAGGTCGCCGTGAAATTCGGTGAAGAGGGCAGTGCCTAGGAGTTCTCCGGCGGTGTCATAGTGACGCTCGCGGAGAGCTCGCGCCATTTTCAGAGCCGTTTTGCGATCACCGCTGCCAGCCGCCTTGCCCATAGTCAGCAGGGAATCGGTCACCTTGGCCATGGCGCTGACGACCACTACGGGACGATCCGCTAACCGGCCCTGCACGATCTGCGCCACGCGGTCGATCGCTTTCGCGTCTTGCACCGAGGTCCCGCCAAACTTCATGACGATCATGGGCGGGTCCTTAAAGCAGTGGGCAGTGGACAGTGGTCAGTGGCCAGCGAAACCTTACTTGGAACGTTGGGCATGGGCCGACAATTAGCCGCGATCAGACGCACTGTCGCCGCAAACTTTTCGCACCACTGGCCACTGGCCACTGCCCACTGCCCACTGGTGTTCATCACCCTAGATATCCCTTCGCTTTGAGGAGTTCGGCATTTAACAGCGCGGCTCCGGCTGCGCCACGAATTGTGTTGTGGGAGAGGACGGTGAACTTCCAATCCAGAACATTGCACTTGCGCAAGCGTCCTATCGCGGTGGTCATACCGGCGCCTAGATCGACGTCAAAGCGGGGCTGGGGACGATCGGGTGCAGTCATGTATACGATGGGTTGATCGGGAGCGCTTGGCAGGCGCAACTTTTGCGGTTCGGCGCGAAAATCGTTCCAGGCGGCGATGATTTCCTCCGGCTTCGCTTTTTTCTTGAATCGAACGGAGATAGATTCGGTGTGGCCATCTTCCACCGCAACGCGATTGCATTGCGCGCTCATGGCGAAAGGAGCCGGGTCGACGTGGTCGGCCATCGCCACGCCCAGCAACTTCTGCGTCTCCTCCTCCATTTTTTCTTCTTCATTCTTGATGTAAGGAATCACGTTGCCCAGGATGTCTAGCGAAGCTACGCCGGGGTATCCGGCGCCGCTGACCGCTTGCATGGTGACTGCCATTACGGTCTCAAGAGTGAAGGCGCGATGCAATGGGGCTAGCGCCAACACCAGTCCGATCGCTGAGCAGTTGGGATTGGTGACTACATAGCCTCCGGACTTCTCGCGCCAGGATTGTTTGTCGATCAAGCGAATGTGGTCGGCGTTGACCTCGGGAATCACCAGTGGAACATCTGCCTGCATGCGCAGGGCGCTTGAATTGGAGACGACGGCGCAACCGGCGGCAGCAAATTGCGGTTCCAGTTCGCGGGCAATGCCGGCATCGAGCGCGGCGAAGATAATTTTGGGCGCGCCTTCGGGCTTGGCCGGAGAAACGGTCATTTTTGCCACTGAGGCGGGAACGGCAGTTTTCAGACGCCAGCGCGCGGCTTCGGCATAGGATCGTCCTTCCGAACGGTCGGACGCGGCCAGCCACGACGCCTCAAACCACGGGTGATGTTCGAGCATCTGGATAAATCTCTGCCCGACGATGCCCGTGGCACCGAGAATTCCTACAGGAAGTTTTTTGGCCATATTTTGATAGAAAGATGACCTTTGATTTTATACTAGCGAGAATTCGGGAGGGAATGTTGCCGTTGATGCGACGGGAGAATTCTGGGGCTGTGGGACTCGGTTCTAAAGTTTGCCTCTTCCCAACTCTTGGGGAAACGAGTACTCGTTGAGGGGGCCGAACTTGCGTTTTTCGGCGTAGATGCGCCAGCGCCGCCACACAATGCGCAGACTGGCCATCACCGGGATGGAGAGATAGACACCAAGGATGCCTGCGATTTCACCGCCCGCGAGAATACCGAACAAAGCTGCCAGGGGATGCAACTCTACGCTGACGCCCATGACGCGGGGGGAGATGACGTAATCCTGCACCAAGCGCCACGCCAGCAAAAACAACAGCAGAAAGCCCCAGTGCGAATAGCCGGAGAGCACGGCGACGGTCATCATGGCCACGCCGGCGAGCAGCGGTCCGGCCATGGGGATGAACTCGAGGGCGCCTCCGGCGGTACCAAGCATGAGAGCATAGGGCACGCGCATTGCGCCTAAAAATGAGGTATAGGCGAGCAGAGAAAACGCCGCCAGGGTCAACTGGGCACGAATGAATTGGGCGAGCATCTGGTTCAGATCCTGCAGGACATCCTGCAGAAATTCACGCTGCGAGCGCGATTGCACCAGCGCCACCAGCACTTCATGAAAGCTGCCGCCATCGCGCAGAAAAAAAATGGCGAGGATGGGCACCAAAAACAACAACCACAACTGCTGGGCGGCTTCGGCTACTCGAACCCCGATGCTCTGGGCCAGGCTGGATAAATCCCCGCGTCGGCTGATTACAAAATCCTGAATGCGCTTCTGAGTCGCATCGCTCCAGCCGCGCTCGTTGCCGAACTTTTCCGCCAATTGGCCGATCTGGCCGGAGAACTGGCCGTTGCCTGCCTGATCCATCAATCCGGGTAGTTGCGCTCCCAGGCGCGCGCTTTGCCGGGCAATTCTCGGCCCAATCAGAAAACCGGCTACCGCCAGAGCGATAACCAGGAGGAGGTAAATAACAGTGATCGCCCAGACGCGGCTGTGGACAAGTTTCTCCAATCGTCCGACGGCGGGATTAATGAGGTAGGCAAAGAAAATGGCAAAGAGAAAGACGATCAGGGTTCGCCGCGCGGCATAGAGAAAGCCCAACCCCACGGCAAATAGAAAAGCCGTGAACAGCACGCGCGAGGTGCGTGAATCAAGAAGCGTCAAGCGTTTATCCACCCCAAGTCTCAGGCGTCAGGTGTCAGGTGTGAGGGTTTAGAAATCCGCTGCAGTGCTTATTGACGCCTGATACCTAAGACCCAGTTTAATCGCGTTCGACTTCGGTATTTTCGCCCACCACCAGCATCTTCATGACCTTGAATTGATCGTCGAGCCAGAGTTGCCAGGTTCCCGTTTCGCTCTTCAGTTCCAGTTTGAGCAGATCCTGCGGACCGCTCTTCAGAGCCACCTTTTCCCGCCCGAGGAACTCCGCGGTAAGCGCCGACGAAGAATGTTCGTGCGGGTTCATGGTGCCGAACTGGGCACGCTGTTTTACTGGACACTGCACTTGGCCTTTGTCTTGCTTGCAGGCTGCGGCCAGATATTTCCAGGCCAGTACTTCGCGCTGAATGAAGAAATAATCGTCCAATATATCGGTCGACGGCGGCAGCAGGTAAGTTTGCTCGTGTTCTTTCTCCTGTCCCATGCTCCAGCGCTGAGTCAGAAAATCGGAATTCGGGACGACCACCGATTGCGCTTGCTCGGGACTCAATTCCTTCCACTCGTAACGCCGGACATCCCCGCTCGCGGTCAGCTGCATCACGGAACTCTGCACCGCATCTTTGGGAGCGTTCTCGGTTTTGAACTCCGAGTTGATGACGCTGCCACTGCCCGTTTGATAGATGGAAAACGTCTCCGTCCCCACGCGGTGACCGTTCTGGAAGATGCCGAAGGATCCGGAGTCGACATTCTTCCCCTCGTGTTCCTTCTCCTTATCTTTATCCTTGGACAGGGGACTGGCGCTTGCCAGAAAACCCGACGCTGCCATGCAGGCTGCGAGCGCGCTGACGGCAGCGAGCCGTCGATACGACAACTTATGGGAGAGCAGCCGATAGGGTCGATAGAAGAAAGATAACTTCACTGGGATTCTCCTGTTCCAGGCCATGTTGGGAGGGTCTGGGATGAGCCCTCTGCCTCCGTCCTTCCCCAAGACTGCAACGTACGCTCGATCTCCTCGCAAAGGGAAGCCGGATCTTTGCCGGAGGTTACGATGGTCACGGTCGCCTGACGATAGAACGGGAGCCGGTGCTCATGGAGACGGGCGAACTCGGTGCGATCGTTTCGTAACGGGCGTATCGTAGCGTCTTCCACACTGCGCCGCCAGAGTTCGTCGATCGGAGCGTCTAGAAACACCGACGGCCAGGATCGCAACAACTTGCGGTTCTGTGGTTCGGCGAAGGCTCCGCCCCCGAGCGCGACCACGGTATTGCGCTTAAGGGGGTCGCGCTCCAGCGCTTCCGTCAGGTCGCGAAGAGCGTTGGTTTCGGCGAGGCGAAAGCCGGCCTCGCCTCGGTCCCGAAAAATCTCGGGAATGGTTTGCTGCTCGCGCGACTCCATTCGGAGATCCAAATCCACAAAATCCCAATCCAGGCGCCGGGCCAGTTCCTGCCCGACACTGCTCTTGCCGCAAGCCATAAATCCGACCAGAAAGACTGCGCGTACACTCATGGCGTTTGTGGCACGCTCTTGTGGCACGACACGGGTGAAATTGTCACTTGTAGCGACAGGGCTTGCCTGTCTTAGCGGGGCCCTTCGGCTCGCTCAGGGCAGGCTCCGCCCCGCCACCACACGTTCTCTTTATTCAGCGTTGCTTGAGCCGGATTCTACCACTGAAAGAGCGCAGCAGGACTTCCGATGCTGCCTGGCCGGAGGTGCCAATAAAGGAACGTCCCGCTTCTTCGCGAAAGCGGGAGTGTTTGGGTTGGAGAGGGAAGTCGTGCCGCACCCGGCCCAGCACGGAGTGTGCGCGGAAGGCGGCGGATACATCGGCCGGCACCAGCGCCTCGATATCGCCGGTGTGGGTGCTCAATTTATAGTCACCGTCGGAGCCGAAATCGCCATCGTAGAAAATCCTGCCGCTGCCTGACCGGGCCTGCACCAGAGGTCCCGTCACCGACTTCAAGTGAATTTCACCGCTAATGGAATCGATATCCACGTGGCCATTGTGAACGTCGGTCAGTGTGATCGGGCCGCGCATCGTCCGAACACGCACGTGGGCATTTTCAATGTTACGAATATCCACTACCGCATCGGTGCCTTCCAAGGTTACGTCGCCCTGCAAATGTTCCGCGGACAGGGGGCCGTTCGAAGAACGCAGATTGATATTAGCGTCGGGCGGAATCAGCAGTTCGTAATCAACCCGGCTGGATTGTTGCTCGTTACCCCGCAGCAGGTGCGACGCAATTTCAATTCGGTTGCCATTCTGCTGCTGATCGACTTCCACTGTGTCCGATGTGAGCGTGGCCGTCACGAGGACCTGATTGGCGTTTCCGGGCTTTACCGAAATCGCTCCGTACTGTGTCTCCACGGAAATATTCGCTTTGGGACCGACCGTGTAGCTGTATTGCTTTTTGGTCTCGGCCAAGGTCGCCGCCGACAGGCAGGTTACGAGAACCACGGTCACAACCGTGGTGGTGTAGTCGATACGCGCTCGCTGAACCGCCATAAAACGCCGCCCCTGCGACCGGGTAGACCGGTCCGCCCTTCCGCTATTGAATACGATCCAATGCAATCTGGTAAAGCAATGCTTTCTGTTGATAGGCATCCATTAGTTGCTGCCGCGCGTCGGGATCTCCCGGATACCGGTCCAGGTAGGCCTGCACTTCGCGGATGTTGGCATTCACCCTTTGCAATTGACCTTCGTACGTGGCCCGCAACGAAGGAGCACGGGTCGACACCACGCTCAGAAACTGCTGATCCTCCGGGCTCGCTTCGGGTTCCACAGTGGGTTGTGCCGCCGATGCTGACACGTCCGTTGGCTTAGCGGACTTTGGTGAAGGTGGGTGAGTTGCCGGAATGGGTTTAGCAGTCGAAGCAACTACACGGGGCTTGGAGGAGATATCCGGCGGATTCTGCGCGGAGTTCTGTACAGAGTTCTGTGCGACGGGAGTCGTCACCGCGGGCGGCGAAACGTGCGTTGCCACTTGCGGAGCCGGTTTATGGCTTACTACGTAGGCGCCAGCCACCAGCACCGCAGCCGCGACGGGAGCCAGCCACCACGCGGTCGAAGTCCAGCGGCGTTGTGGAGAAGCGGGGACTAGAACGGGACGGGATTCGGCGTCGCGGATCAGCCCTTCATCGCGCAGTTGCGCGGCAATCCGCACCCACACTCGCGGCGCTGGTTCTTCACTTTCCGCCAAATCCCGAGCTTCGCTCGCGATCAGTTTCAGATCCGAAACCAGATCCGAGCAAGCGGGACAGGACTGCAAATGACTCTCAAAGTCAGCCGGAAACACACCGGCCGGACTGCCGTCCACGAGTTCCGGAAGAACTCGCTCTACTTCTGAACACTTCATAGCAACTCTCCCAATACCGCACTTCCATTACCCTGTTTTGGCCTTTTCGGCTCTCATGAACTTCAGATAATCCCGCAGCTTTAGTCGTGCTTTGTGCAGCTGCGACTTGCTGTTACCAACCGAGCAGCCCACAATCTGGGCGATTTCGTTGTGCTCGAACCCTTCCACGTCGTGTAAAACAAAAACCGTTCGATAGCCGGGCGGCAGCTTGTCGATGGCCCGCTGCAATTGCAAGCGATCGATGGAACCCGTCAGTTTGGCGTCTTGTGTACCGAATTCCTTGCGCGGAGCTTCGTCCTCGGACTCCAGCGTTTCTTCGAGCGACACCACGGGCAGACCTTTTTTGCGCAACTGCATCAGGACTACGTTGACCGTCATCCGATGCAGCCAGGTGGAAAAGGCAGATTCGCCACGAAAGGTGCCGATCTTGCGAAAGAGCTGAAGAAAAGCTTCCTGGGCCAGATCTTCGGCCTGGGCGGGATTGGAAACCATGCGCAAACATAACGAGTACACACGGCGTTTGTGCAAGTGATACAGGGTCTCGAACGCAGCTTCGTGGCCCTGCTTGGCCTGCTCAATCGCTTCAGCTTCGGTGATGCGTTGCTTCGGGTCGGTCAAGTCGCTTTTCCCGGCCGCTAGGAGTTCAGATGCGGCGTCAAACTCTTTTCGTTGTACAAATTTGCCGAGGAAGTTCCCGACCGTTCGTAACTGCTCAGAATACCAAAAACCGTAGCTCGCGAGAGGATCAATCCGGGGCTGATCTCTGATCTATCCGACCAAAGTACTCGGCTACGCGAACCCGTAGATCACTTTCGTAACCCCCGCGGCTTCCCGCTTGCCGACACCCGACCGTTCTCTTTTGTAGAGACGGGGCTTGCCCCGTCTTGTCGCACCATCTGGTTCGCGGCGGAGACGCGGCAAGCCGCGTCTCTACGGGAAATTATCCCTTGGCTGTGATCGTCTCCAGGCCGTGGCCGTGCGGACCAAGTTCTCGGCGCCTCAGCAGGAAGGCGAACAACACGCCCAGGAATCCCAGAATTGAGAAAATCCACATCCCCATCCGGTATCCTGCCGGATTTTCGGCGCTGGCATAGTAGTGGTCGTTCGCCCAGCCGATCAACAGATTGAAGCCCGCCAATCCGATGTTCTGGATCATGGTCATCAGGCCATACGCTGTGCCCAGTTTGGACTGGTCCACGATATAGGCTACCGATGGCCACATTACCGCCGGAATCAGGGAAAAGGCTACGCCCATCATGGCCATAGTTAACAACAGGATGGGAGGGAGGTTGTGCGGCATGAATGCGAAATGCCCGTCGGCGGAGGTGGAGGGGAAGTAAACCGTTACGTAAGTCGATGAGTGGATGTAGGCCATCATGAGGTAGACGGGAATCAAGAGCACGGAGCCGATCATCATCAGGAAGGCGCGTTTACCGATGCGATCGGCAAACTTTCCGAAGAACGGCGTTCCGAACATGGTGAAGATGGTCAACATTCCCACCAAATCCCCACCGGCTTCGCGAGTGGTGTGGTGTGCATCCATGAAGAACTTGTAGGCAAAGGTTTCAAACGGGAAGATCGCCGAATAGAAAACAATGCACAGCGCGACGATATACCAGTAGGAAAGACCAAACGAGGTGAGGTCCTTAAACACGACCTTATCGGTTGAGCCGGCTGGACCAACCTGGTAGCGCTTCTCGGCATGGACCTCCATAACCCAGTAGAGGAGGGCGCCGGTTACACAGAAGGTTGCGAATACAACCGAGATCAGCAACGGTCCACGCCAGTGGCTATACGCGAAGCCGGCCCAGGACGGGGACCATTGCGCCAGCAACGAGCCGGCGCGGGACATCATCAGGTTGATGCCGAAGGCGAAGCTCAGCTCTTTGCCGCGGAACCATTTGGCTAGGGCGGTGGTGACGGCCACAATCAGCGATTCGGCGCCCATCCCAAACACCAGACGCCCGGCCGACATGCCTGCCACCAATGCTCCTCTTGTCGTCGAAATCTTTTCGACTGAGGCCAGATCGTGGATGAAATCGATTCTGGAGAGTAAGGGAATGTGGCCCAGCAATCGGACGACCGGGACGGCCAGGTTTACCAGACCAACGACTGTGGTCTGCAGCAACCCGTTGTCGGCATAGAGCGTGATCACGGCTCCAATGAGGCAGATGGTTCCGAAGATGAAGATGGCTTTGCGCGCGCCAATGCGGTCGACAATGTAGCCACCGATGAGCACCATGAAGACGTTCGGAATACTGTAGATCGCCTGCAGCAGGCCAATGTTGGAATCGGTGAACCCGAGTTGTTTCGAGAGCAGGTCGGCGATGGGCGCGATACAGTCGTAGACGTAGTAATTCCCAAACATCGTCAGGCTGACGACGATCAATACCATCCAGCGGTAAAAGCGAGACGGTTCAGGACGTGCAAGTTCGGGCATGAAGAGTCCTCATCCTTAATTCTGGGCGCTGACGGCACCGGCGTTCCTTTGTGAAGAAGAGCAACCGCAAGAAGATAGCAGATTACGAAAGCAAATGGCTCGCGAAGGTTGCGGGCCTGCGCAAGCTGGGATCACAGCTGTGCGGCTTTGTGTCGTCAGGTGAGGCGGAGTAAAATCTTGTAGGACTATAGGAAACTAGTAATGCCAAGCGCAAACCAAGTAATTGCGAGAGATCCAGACGTGCTCGGCGGGACCCCGGTTTTCTGCGGTACTCGTGTCCCATTTCAAGCGTTGCTTGACTATCTTGAAGGAGGGCAAACGCTAGCTGAATTTCTGGATGACTTTCCCACCGTAACTCGCGAGGCCGCCATTTCCGCCCTGGAACAGGGGAAGTCCCTGTTGGTCAGTCAGCTGGGATGAAAATCCTTCTGGACGAGTGTCTTCCCCGGAAACTCAAAGACCATTTTGTGGGTCACGAGTGCCAAACAGTTCCCGAGGCGTTGCTGGGCGGCAGAAAGAACGGGGAACTCCTTGAATTCGGAGAACACGAGGGATTTGAGATTTTCCTGACGATGGATAAAGGGCTTGAATACCAGCAAAATCTCGCTGACCGACAAATAAGAGTCATCGTCTTCCGCGCCCAATCGAATCGCCTGGCGGATCTCCTCCCTTTAGTTGACGCTTGTCTTGAACGAATGCGCACCATCAGGCCAGGCGAGATTGCTCGAATCGAAGGATGACCCCAAAGAAGGAAAGGCTCTTAGTTCCCACATACGGTGGTCGCCAAGAGCCAAGAAGTGAGAGCTGTTTTACAGCTTCTCTGTCTTGCCGTCGTACTTCACGGTGCCGTTCTTGTCATTCTGGCGGGAGACATCTTCATTGTTGAAGGTGCGACCCGCTTTCTGGAAGGTAGTGGGTACGGCGGCCGGTCCGGTAATGAAAGTCCAGTTGGCGCGCGCTTCTTCGGATTTGGATTCGCGCTGGGCATGCTCTTCATGGCGTTCTTCACGGGCACGGAATTGGCGCGAACGCTCTTCGAGCGGTGGAGGTCCAAGCGGACGTGGCTCGCGCATCGTCTCGCGGATGGGGTGACCTTCGCGGTTAATCCGCTCGGGCGACAAGTTGATATCTCGAGTCATCAGTGGGGCGTCGCCGCCCTGCAGCCACACGGCTACTGAGTACTCCGAGCTCGTCGATCCCTGAATTTGCGAAAGGGTTGAGTTGGTGGCACCGGCGATTAATCCCGTGGTGGCATTGGTTGCTCCCACCGGATTCGGCGAAACCGTTTGCAGGGAAATCTCGGGCGTGGTCAGACGCGGGATATAGGGACCGCATCCATAATAAGAGCAAGCGCCGGGGTAAGGGACGGATTGCCCAAAAGCCACTGCCGACATCAAAACTAACGCACTTAGAACCAGATAGGGTCGCATACTTCCTCCACAGGGGACTAATACATCTCGGGTCTAAGTGCAGTTTGCTGGCCAGTCTGCGTGGGGGCGAGCAACACCATAATATTCGGAGATACAGGGTGCTCTCGGGTAAATGACTGAGATTCCGGCAAGTGCGCGCTCAAGCCGGGTGAAAATCGGTGCGCACAACCTGCAACGGATTGGCGCGGTGGGGAACTCTGGGGCTACGGGTCTGTCGTCCACCGGCCTCCAGCGCGCTACTGCGTCGTGGCCGGCGGGACGCCGGCGCTACTTACTAACTGCCTACGAATCGGGCGTACAAGCTGCGTGCGATGGCCGTGTCGGTTGTTCCCTTGATGATCGCGCGGCCATCCGGGAATAGCGTCATCTCGTAGGGCTCGCGCCAGAACTTCAGTACAAACTCGTTGTGGCGAACATTGCCTAGACGCTGAAGGCGGACGCTTAGCTCGGCGAAGTCTACCGGTCGCTGCCGTTCGTGAATCTGTACGGAATTTCTGCCGCATAAGGTGATGTGCGGACGACCTTCACCCGCGAGATGAACAAAGTCACCCGAACAGGCGCGGCATCCCTGGCGCGGATGAATTGCCGCCAACTCCGCCCGCTCGTTGGTCCAGACGTCCCAGGAAAGCAGCGTTCGGCGCATTTTCTCGCGGGCGCCCACCAGGAACTTCAATGCTTCGGTCGACGCAATCGACGCCACCAGGTTCACCGCAGAATTTAGGATGCCGGAGGTCTCGCAGGTCTCGACCGTGCCTCGCGGGGATTCCGGAAAGATGCAGGCGAGACAGGCGGTTTCCCCGGGCAGGACGTTCATGGTTACGGCGCAGCTCGCGACCGCCGCGGCGTAAATCCAGGCAACCGAATTTTTCACGGCGTAGTCGTTGAGCAAATAACGAGTTTCGAAATTATCGGTGCCATCCAGGATCAGGTCAGCCCCGCCGAGCAGGGAATCGACGTTGGCCGGAATCAGGTCGGCAACCTGGGCCTCGACCACGATCTGGGAGTTGAAGCGCGCAATCTGGCGCGCCGCCGCGATCGCTT
Organism: uncultured Acidobacteriaceae bacterium; assembly: GCA_963785265.1. Taxonomy (GTDB): domain Bacteria; phylum Acidobacteriota; class Terriglobia; order Terriglobales; family Acidobacteriaceae; genus Acidiflorens. Next base: position 780,488 of record CAWAUN010000008.1, read on the forward strand.
TCGGCACGGACTCGTGGGCGTCGTTTTCGTCGAACAGCGTTTGCCGCTGCAGGTTGCTGGGCTCAACGTAATCGCGGTCGAGAATGCGCAGCGTGCCTACGCCCGAACGCGCCAGCAATGATGCTAGGGCGGAGCCGGTGGCGCCGCATCCGACGATGACCACGCGCGACTGCGCCAGCTTGTTCTGGCCCTGCGCTCCGATTTCTTTAAATAATACTTGCCGCGAGTATCGGTCGTTGGTCTGCAGGGCGTTGGTCTCCACAGGAGCGATTTCCAAGGCGCTTACCTTGGCGATTACCTTTCATCGGGCTTCTACCCAGTATTATAGGTGCGCTGGCGTCAAACTTTATTCTTGCGAGGAACGTGTGCCGTTTCGCGCTTCATCGAACCCGATAGGTGGCATGGTTGACGGGCCAGAACTTCGGGAAAACTCGGTAGCGTGGGGAGGGATACGGTGGGAACGGGCGTCTGTGCCAGCCCGTTTTTACGCTGCTATCAGCAGTGGCTGCCGAGCTGCGCTCGGCTGGGCAGGTGAGGGCACCCTTCGGCAGGCTCAGGGCAGGCTCTGCCCCTACGCAACCCGATCGGCTGCGGGCGGTGTTCGGTTGGCGCTGATTCTTTTGCTGTTGCTGCTGCTGGCTGACGGTACAGGCTGGGCCGCGGCTTCGTCGGCGCAAGGCCAAGGGCCGCTCGCTTCGCCCGCGCAATCCGGAGCAAACTTCGGAACCATCACACCCTATCTCGGATTAACCATCGATCAGATCGAGCTGCCGGGCGTTCCGCCGGAAGAAGGGGCTGCGTTGCTGGCGGCCACGCCACTCAAGATCGGAGAGCCGCTCACCCGTGACAATCTGCACGACGCCATGCAGGCGCTTTTTGCGACCGGTCGCTTCGCCGACATTCAGGCCGAGGCCGATCGCACTGACACGGCCGGTGTCCGGTTACGCTTCCTGACGATTGCCAATTTTTTTGTCGGCATGCTCACGGTCGATGGAGTGTCGACCAATCCCTCTCCCAACCAACTGGCCAGCGCCAGCCGGCTGCAACTGGGCGAACGTTACGCGCCGGAGAAACTCGACCGGGCTCGGGTCGGCATCCAACGAGTCATGGAGGAAAATGGCTACCATCAGTCGCAAGTGACTATCTCGGAACACCGCGACGAGCAGCAGCACCAGGTCAACATGACATTTCACGTCGTCCGCGGCCCGCGCGCGCAGGTCGGAGAAATCACCCTGGAAGGCGATGCCGGCTATTCCGTTGCCGAGATCAAGGAGATCGCCAAGCTGCATTCCGGCGATCGCGCCACCTCAAGCCGCATTACGCGAGCCCTGCAACGCATTCGCCGCCGCTATCAGAAGCAGAATCGCCTGCTTGCCCAGGTCGAAGTGTCGAGCCGCACTTACCAGCCCACGCGCAATGCCGTGGACTACGCTCTCAAAATCGACCGCGGCGCGGTGGTGGAGATTGCGGCCGAAGGTTTCAAGCTCAGCCAGCGCATTCTCAAAAAGCTCGTGCCCATCTACGAAGAAGGAGCGGTCGACAACGACCTGCTCAACGAAGGCCGGCGCAATCTGCAGAACCAGATGCAGACCCTCGGTTACTTCGAGGCCTCGGTGAGCGTGAGCCAGCACAACACCGTGGACAACAAGAGCTTACATGTGGTTTACGAAATCAAGCCCGGCGATCGCCACAAACTCCGCGCCGTTCGCATTTCGGGCAATCATTTTTTTCCCGACGAGGTGATTCGCTCGCGCATGCAAGACCAAACCGCCGGACGCCTGTTCAGTCACGGACGCTACAGTGAAGCGCTGCTCGCGGAGGACGTGCAGCGCATCCAGAGTCTCTATCGGGCGAGTGGATACCGGCAGGCCGAGGTCACGAGCAAACTGGTGGAAGGTTATCACGGCGATCCGTCACAACTGGCCATCGAGATTACCGTTAAGGAAGGCCCGCAGACGCGCGTCGCTTCGGTTCGTATCGAGGGTAGTTACACGCTGCCGCAGGAACAGCTTCCGGAAATTCAGACTGAGGAGAGACAAGCCTTTGACGAATCGAGTCTGGCGGATGACCGCGACGCCATCCTCGGAAGGTACTTCGATAACGGGTTTCCTAACGCCACCGTCGAAGTTGCTTATGTTCCGGTTCCGTCATCGGACAACTTGCCCCGCGTGGGCGTCACGTTCACCATTCACGAAGGCGAGCAATTTTTTGTCAATCAACTTTTTGTCGATGGGTTGCACCACACTCGCCCTGGAGTCGCGCGCCGTGCCATACGTGTGCAACCCGGCCGTCCTCTGAGTCAGAAAGATATGCTGGAGAGTCAGCGGCGGCTCTACGACCTCGGCTTGTTCAAGCAGGTCGATGCCGCCATCCAGAACCCGGATGGGACCGAGTCGCGCAAGAACGTGCTGGTCACGACCAGCGAGGCGGAACGCTACACTTTCGATTACGGAGTTGGCTTCGAATTCCAGACCGGACAACCAACCTACGGCGTTAACCAACCCCTTGGGCGGACCGGCGTGAGCCCGTTGGTTTCTCTCGGGATCAGCCGCATCAACGTTGGCGGTCGTCACCAGACCATCACCATGAGGGGCGTTCTCGGAAAGCTGCAGCAGAAAGCACTTATCAGTTACGACGTTCCCAATCTGATGAACCTGGAAAAGCTTCGTTTCACCGCGACGGCGCTCTACGACAACACCGTGGACGTCACCACGTTCACCTCGAAACGATTGGAAGGCACACTGCAGATCTCGCAGGTGCTTTTCAAAATTCAGGACCGGGATCTGACAACACTTGCCTATCGCTTCAGCTATCGCCGTGTAGAGGCTAGTAATATTGAAGTTACGAGCAACTTGATTCCGCTACTCTCCCAGCCTACTCAGGTTGGAATACCCAATTTCATCTACGTGCGCAACCGTCGCGACAACGATTTAGAAAGCACACGCGGCAACTACACTACCGTGGAAGGGGGTGTCGCCTCTGGTCACTTTGGATCGGCGGCCGACTTCAGCCGTTTTCTGGCCAAGAACTCCACCTATCACACGTTCTTCCGCAATCACAGGACGGGGCAAGGCTGGGTGCTCGCCCGTTCCACTACGGTAGGGATTGAAAACCCATTCGGCAGTACGGTTGTGCTGGATCCGGCGCTAAAGCCGTTAGGGGGCGAAACTCTGATTCCGCTGCCAGAGCGTCTCTACAGCGGCGGGGGCAACTCCAATCGCGGGTTCGGGTTAAATCAGGCAGGGCCGCGCGACCCCTTCACGGGATTTCCGGTCGGGGGCAGCGCTCTTTTCCTGAACAGTGAGGAGATCCGTTTTCCCAACGTCCGCATGCCTTACCTGAACGATCAAATCGGCTTTACGCTTTTTGAGGACATGGGCAACGTTTTTGCGCGGCCCCAGGAAATGTTTCCCAGCCTGGCACGTTTTCATCAGCCTGTCCGGGATTTTTGCTTCAACGCGGACACGCACCTGAAGTGCAATTACAACTATGCCTCCCACGCGGTTGGCTTGGGAGCCCGTTATCAAACCCCAATCGGCCCATTGCGTTTTGATTTCGGGTACAATTTAAATCCACCCTACTTTCCCAGCTATACCAACATCACGACCAATAAAGCGTCGGGACAGCAGGCTGGTCAATTTGGGTATCAACGCGCCCCGCACTTTAATTTTTCGTTTAGCGTAGGGCAGTCATTCTGATGAAACGCAGAAGCATCCAATTCGGAATGATCAAATTTTGGAGGCAGGGAGCGCTTGCTCTCGCCCTGATGCTGGCGCTGGCCGGCTCGGCCGTGGCCGGTCCAATTGTCGATCGGGTGGTAACCAACGTGAATGGCCACGTTGTATTGCAGAGCGATTGGGAGCAGGAGATTGCCTTCGAGGCGCTGACCAATGGCCGCGATCCCGATTCGTTTACTTCCGCCGAGCGCGAAGCCGCGCTCAATCGCCTGATCGATCAGGAACTACTTCGGGAACAAGTACGGCCGTCGCAGCCGGCTCCGGCGGATCAGGTCGCGGCTCGGGTTGCCGAAGTCCGCAAGCTAAATCCAGACTGCACCACCGAAGAACGCTGGCACGCCACCTTGCAACGGTATGGCTTGACCCAAAGCGCGGTCGAGAAGCGCCTGGGTGATGAGATTCGACTCATGAGGCTCGTCGAGGACCGACTGCGCCCGTCGATCCAGATTGATGAGCACGCGGTCGAAACCTACTATCAGGATGAGTTGCTGCCCGCGATGAAAAAGGCGGGCAGCCGCGCCGCTCCGTTGACCGACGTCGTCGGTCGAATTAAGGACTTGTTGGCGGAAAAGAAGATGAACGAACTGCTCTCTGGCTGGCTGGCCAGTCTGCGTTCCGGGAGCCAGATCAAGTCTCCCGAACCCAGCACCGGAGCGCAGAACCGTTGAAGCAGAAAACCGGCGGCCCCACTCACGCGCACCGGCCTCACGAGTGACGATTTTACGAGCGATGATTTCACGAGCATGACCGAGCCCATCGAGCCATCGCCCGAGCAAGCCATCGAGCCAGTTCCTCCTGTACGGCGGCGGATTCTGTGGAAGCTTTTTCTGCTGTTTTGCGTTTTCACTCTGGTCGTATTCGCCCTGCTTGCCTGGTACGTCACGACCGATTCTTTTCAACAGAGGGTCCGCCGCAAAGTGATTGCTTCGGCGGAAAAGCTGACTGGCGGCCGCGTCGAACTCGGAGAACTTCACACCATTCCATTTCGTCTGCGCGTGGACGCTCGCAACCTGACCATCCACGGCCGGGAAGGTTCGGATCAGGTCCCGTTCTTCCACGTCGATCGCTTGCAGGCAGAACTGAAAATCATCTCCCTCCTCAGTACTACGATCGGGCTGCATTCCATGGAGCTGGAGCATCCCGTGGTGCACATCATTGATTATCCCGACGGCACTACCAACGCTCCTGTACCCGAGGTCAGTCTGACCACAGGACAGGGGCCGATTGAACAAATCATCTCGCTTTCCGTTTCGCGGATTGAAGCGCAACGCGGAGAGCTTTTGTGGGAAGACAAAAAAGTGCCCTTCGAGTTTGCCGGGCGTGACCTGGCGCTGCTCTTGAATTATTCCCTGCTGCATCGGCAATACGACGCTCATGTCGTGGTGGGAAGCGTCGCCTCGCGCTTTCAAGACTATCCTTCGTTCGTGTGGCGGGCGGATGCGGCGCTGGTTTTGGCGCGCGGACACGTCGACATCAGCAGTTTGACGGTAGCTTCTGGAAAGTCTGAAATTCACTTTGCGGGCCACTTGGAGGACTTCCACAACCCCCAGGTGAGCGGCGATTATCACGGCGTCGCCGATCTCGGCGAACTTGCAGTTCTGACACGCCAGCGCGAGGTCCGGAAGGGAACGACCGAGTTCGTGGGCAAACTTTCCTGGAGCTTGCAGGATTTTTCCACTCAGGGAAACGTGCAGGCGAAAGACATCGAATGGTCGAACGGCAAAGTGTCAATACGCAATGGGCGGATCGCCGCAGGCTTCGCGGTTACGCCAGTCCGTTTTCATTTGTCGTCGATCAAGGCTAACTTGCTCGGTGGCGATTTGCAGGGCGACGCCGATGTGACTAACTGGCAGAGTTCCATTCAAAGCCTGCTCGAACCGTCGCCGCCCGCTCGGCGGCATCCCATAGTCGGACGAGTTCCGCCGGGCAGTCTTCAGCGGGGCTCGGTGCGTTTGCAAGTGGGGGGCTTTCCATTGCTCCCGGCCTTGCAATTGCTAAGTTCAAATAACCTTCCACTCGACCGACTTGCCCTTTCTGGAAGCGCGAGTGGGAATGTTGACATGCTCTGGGTGGGGTCAATCCGCGATGCGGAGACTCGCCTGAAGCTCGGCATTGTGCCCCGGGCCAATCCATCGCCAGGCGAGATCCCGGTGCGGGGACAGATTGATGGCGTGTACCGCGGCTCGCGCGACGAGTTGGAGATGTCGGAACTTCACCTGACCACGCCCGGTTCGGAACTTACGGCTACAGGCAATCTGGCGGCGACTTCGGCTCTGCGATTTTCCGTCACCAGCCACAATCTGAAAGAATGGACGCCGCTGCTTGAAGCCTTCTTTGTTTCGTCAAATCCTGTTTCGTCCAACCTTGCCTCGTCCAACCGCGCCTCGTCCAACTTGCCGTTTGCCGTGCATGGCTGGGCGAACTTTACGGGCACCGCCAGCGGCAAGCTTTCTGCGCTCGCTCTCGCGGGGAATCTCGAAGTCTACGACTTTGATACGGCGTTGCCCGCAACCCAACGAACATCTTCGCCGATGGTTTCGCGAATGGTGCACTGGGACGCCGTCACCGCTAGCGTCCAGTACTCCAGCAGTCATTTCGCCGCGCGCAATGGTTCACTCATTCACGGCCACACCACCGCGCACTTCGACGTAAGCGCTGAACTAACCGGCGCGGCCTTTCGCGAGAATGATCCTTTTACGTTGCATATTGACCTCCGCAACGGGAACCTAGCCGAGTTTGCTCAACTCGCTGCCGTTAGCGAGCCCGTGACAGGCACTGTCGATGTATCGGCCAGCATTTCTGGGACGCTCATCCATCCCCATGGCGATGGCCGCCTCGAGCTTCACCACGGCATGGCTTATGGAGTGAGCGTTCCGTTCCTGATGAGCGATCTCCGGTTGGCTGCGGGCGAGCTACGCTTCAATAACATCGAAGCCGCGGTCTACGGCTCGGTGGTCTCGGGAAGCGCTGGCATGAGGGTGCCGAACCTCCGTACGACGGTCAGCGAAGGGCCGACCAACGAGTTTCGCTTGAATCTGTCCGGTCAGAATCTCGATCTTGCCCGCTTCCCACGTCTGCAAGGTGATCGTTTCACGGCCGATGGCATCGCTGATTTCACGGTGCGAGCCAGTGGCACCGTCGATGAGCCTGCGCTCGAAGCGCATGTTCACATCAAGGACGTCGCGCTCGACAAGGAGCGGGCCGGCGATTTCTATGTCGATGCGGTTACCCACGGACGTCAACTCGATCTCAACGCTCACTCCGATTTCGATAATGCTGACCTCACCATTGCGGGCAGCGTCGGGTTGGACGACGAGCATAGGTTTCCCGCCGATCTAAATCTCGCCTTCCATCATCTGGACATCAATTCGCTGCTGCGCATTTACCTGCCGGGAAAGATCACGGGAAAGTCTCCGCTGGAGGGAACGCTGCACCTGCGCGGTCCGCTGCGAAATCCGCGCGAGCTAAAAGCCTCTGCCGAACTGCAGACCTTCAGTGTTGAGGTCGAGCACGTACCGGTACAGAATCTAGAACCCATTCGGCTCGAACTCGCGGATCAAGCTGTGCTGGTTGAAAGCCTTCACCTGGCGGGAAGCGGAACCGATTTCACTGCGCATGGCCGGGTGCATTTGGCGGGCACGCAGGAACTCGACCTCCGCTTGGACGGCACCGTCAATATGATTCTCTTCCAGTCCCTCAACCCCAAAATTCTGGCAAGCGGGACGCTGGGTGTAAAACTCAACACCAGCGGCACGATATCCGATCCCGTGTTGCAGGGGCGTCTGGAAGTGAAGAATACCGCCGTTAGTCACAATGATTTTCCGAGCGGCCTGAGCGATCTGAATGGCGTGCTGTGGTTCGATCGCAACCGAATTCAAATTGAGAACCTGAGCGGAACGACGGGCGGCGGCACCGTGAAATTGACCGGCACCGCGACCTATCAGGGCGGCATGTTTCTTCTCGATTTGGGTGCGACCGCACAAGGTGTTCGTCTGCGTTATCCTCCGGGCGTAAGTTCCACCGCGAATGCTGACCTCCGCCTGACGGGGAGTTCCAATGCCGCGGTGCTGAGCGGAGATGTGCTGATCACCAAGCTGGCTGTCACTCCGGGATTTGACTTCGGCGCTTATATCGAGAGAAGTCGGCAGACCGTTTTCCTGTCGAACAGCGAAAGTCTCGAGAGCCGCCTGAAGCTCGATGTTCACGTAGCGACGACTCCTGAACTGCAGATGCAAACCGCCATTGCGCGGCTTTCGGGCAATGCCGACCTTCACGTGCGCGGCACTGCCGAACGCCCGGCAATTCTCGGAAGGGTGGAAGTTCTGGAAGGAGAAATTAATTTCAACGGGAACAAGTACAACCTGGAACGCGGCGATGTCACGTTCGCGAATCCGTCGAAGACGCAGCCCGTCATCGATCTGCACGCGACCACGCGCGTGCGCGATTACGACATCACCGTGCAATTCCGCGGCGACGCCAGCCAGCCCAACGGCTTGAAAGTGACCTGGCAGTCGGAGCCGCAGCTTCCTGAAGCCGACGTGATCGCGCTCTTAGCGCTCGGCCGCACGCAGGAAGAGTCCGCAGCGGCGGCGACCACCGGCTCCTCCTTTGGCTTTGGTGGGGACGCGTCGAACCTGCTCATCAATCAGGCGCTCAACAGCACCGTCAACAGCCGGCTGCAGAAACTGTTTGGAGCCAGCCGCGTCAAGGTTGATCCGCAGGGACTTACCAGTGAAACTGCCGTGGTTCGAGGGCCGCAGGTTACCGTGGAGCAGCAAGTAGCCAGCAATATTACCCTGACCTATAGCACTAACGTCTCGGTGACGAACCAGCAGATTATTCAGTTGGAGTACAACATCACGCGAACCATTTCCATTGTGGCGCTCCGCGACCAGAACGGAGTTGTCAGTTTCGATTTTAAGATCCGACGCCGGAGAAAGTGACGGAACAGAATGTTGTAATTCTGCAATCGGGTAATTTGGTAATTTGAAGGCTAGAGTTTGTTCTTACGAACGCTGCTCAAAATCCGCCTTGACATAATTCTCCAAACCAGCAACTCTAGTTGTTTTTCACTTCACGCCCGGAGAACGAACGGTAACCGGGGTAGGGAAGCCAATTTTGCGAGTGCGGGTCTTTTATCACGACAAATGTTTTGACGGCGCTTCCTCGGCCGCCCTGTTCTCCCGTTTTTACCGCGAACGCATCCGCAGCGATGTGGACTTCGTTTACTCCGGCCTGTTGCACCGCGCCGGTGCGCTCTTTGACGAAAACCAGTTCGATGGCGAGGAGAATGCAATTGTCGATTTCAAGTATTCGAGTTCGCCCAAAATCACCTGGTGGTTCGATCATCATGAGAGCGCTTTTCTTTCTCCCGACGACGCCGCCCACTTTGAGCAGGATCAGAGCAACCGCAAGTTCTACGATCCGGCCTTCAAGTCCTGCACCAGTTTCATTGCCATGATTGCGAAAGAGCGGTTCGGCTTCGATCCCGGCCCCGTCGAGGAATTGGTTGAATGGACCGACATCGTTGACGGAGCCATGTACCAGGACGCGAAATCTGCCGTGGAAATGCAAGCTCCAGCCATGAAGTTGACCATGGCCATCGAAGCGGCGAGCGATCCTGATTTCGTCAAGAAGACGATTCCGCTGCTCGCCTACCGTCCGCTGGCAAAAATCCTAGAAGAACCTTTTGTAGCCGCCGTTCTGCCGCCACTGCTCGAACGACACGAGCGTTCCGTCGATATTTTGCGCCAGCGTACCGAAGAAAAGGACGGCACGATTTTTTTCGACATCACCGACCTCGACCAGGAAGGCTATAACAAGTTTGTCCCCTACTATCTCCATCCCGATTCGGTCTACAGCGTCGGATTGAGTAAGAGCTCTTTTCGGGTAAAGGTTTCGGTCGGGTCGAATCCTTGGGCCAAACGCGAGCCCACCGTCAATCTGGCCAAAGTCTGTGAGCGTTATGGCGGAGGGGGTCACGCGCGAGTCGGCGCCATTTCGTTTGATGTGACGAAAGGAGATGCCGCGCGCCTAGCCGCAAAGGAGATCGTCGCGGAGTTGCGCGCCAGCGTCCGTCGGCAAGGCTGAGGAGCAGGCTGCCCCAGGAGCCGATCGATATCTCGCGCACGCTTTTTGAGGGCCACGCATTAGAATGATTCGCGCGATTAACGCCCGTATACCGGCAATCGATCTTCGCCCAATGCAGACCAGAATCCCGCATCCCAGAATCGACGCTCCCGAGCACCTCAGAGGCGTGCGCACGGTCGCAACCTTTGAGCTCTCGAAAGGAATCGTAGTCCTGCTCGCCGGTCTCGGCGTCTTTTCGATGCGCCACAGAGATATCTGGGGAGTTGCCGAAAGCTTCCTCGAATTTATTCACGCCAATCCTCATCATCATTTCGTTGGCGTTTTCATCGATCTCGTCTACCGCATCAGCGACGTGCGCTTGTGGGAGATAGCGGTTGTGGCGGCTGTCTACGCGATCCTGCGCTTCGTCGAGGCCTACGGGTTGTGGTACGTCCGTCCCTGGGCGGAGTGGATGGCCATTGCCACCGGCTCGATGTATATCCCGTTCGAAGTCGCCGATCTATTGCGCCGCCCAGACTGGATTCGACTCCTGATAATCGCGATCAACGTAGGAATCGTCCTCTACATGGTGATGCTGAGGCTGGAGGCGGCCAAGAAGCGCCACGCGGCGCGGGCGCAGAGGTAGGGACATCTGAGAGCCGGGTACTATTCATTCAGGGTGCAACTGCAGTCCGCGGGCGGAACGTGCGCTTTCAGAAACTCGGCCACACGCTTGTAGGCGTCAATCTGGTTTTCGACCTTCGAGAAGCCGTGGCCTTCGTTTTCGTAGATTTTGTATTCGACTACGCCGCCGCGCTTCTTGACCGCTTCCACCACCTGCTGCGCTTCTTCCTTGGGACAACGAGGATCGTTGCCGCCTGCCAGAAGATAAAGCGGGGCTTTGATGCGGTCGACAAAGTTGATGGGCGAGCGATCTTCGTAGAGCGCCTTGTTCTTCTCCGGATCGCCCATGGTGGCCAAATCTGACTGCTGCAATACGGGGTCCTCATTCTGAATCTCGGTGAACCAGTTCACAAAGGGCACGATCGGAACGCCTGCGGCCCACACTTCCGGAGCCTTGGTGACGCCCATCATCGTCATGTAGCCGCCATAGCTGCCGCCCATGAGAATTAGTTTTTTGGGATCGACATAGCCCGTCTGCTGAATCCAGTCGGCAGCGGCCAGCACATCCTGCAAATCGCCGCCTCCCATATCGAAAAGATTCGCCTGCTGAAATTCTTTTCCGTAGCCAGTCGATCCGCGATAGTTGGGAGCGATTACCAGGTAGCCTTGATTCGCCATGTACTGCACGAAGCGATTGAAGTTATTCATCGTCTGCGCCGTCGGACCGCCGTGGACGTAGACGATCGCTGGATGCTGGGCGTTGCGCGGCAGGTTATAGGGGACATAGACGAATGCGGAGATGGTCCACTTGCCATCTTTGCTGGGATAGTGGACGAGGTACGGTACAACCATGTCCTCGGCTTGAACGCCGCCGACTAGCGAATTAGTTAGTTGGCGCGATATGTTCGGGTGCGATCGCTTGTCACTGAACGTATAGACACACAGGTCGCCGGGAGCGGTGGGGCCAGTGTGTGAGAAGAGCATGCGCGACCCGTCAGGGGTAAAAGGGGAAGGGTTGCCCGCAACGTGGTTCACTCCCCTCGGCAAACCGAGATCGCGCGCCTTTGCGGCGGCGATGTCATAGAGATAAATGTCAGCGTTGCCATCGATGTTGGCGGTGTAGGTGAGAAACTTTCCGTCAGGTGAAAAACACTCGCCGGAAATTTCCCATTTATCTTGTGTCAGCCAGCGAATTTTCTTGCTCGCAACATCGAGCAACCCGACGTTGTCGTAGCCATTACCCGCATTGGAGGTGATCAGAACGTTCTTGCCATCCGGCGAAATATCATTTGCCGAATAAATGCGCTCGCCATCGTGCGGCGTCAGTAGCGTGCTTTGCGCGGTGGCCGCGTCGACCAGAAAGATATTCGAGTCGGTTCCTTTTGACTGCTCCTGCGTATAGACGATGAACTTATCGTCGGCCGACCAGATGGGCGCGACATTCATGCGGTCTTTGGCAGTGCCGGTGGTCAGATGTTTCACATCGCGCAGGACCGTGTCGTAAACGTCAATCTCGAATACCGACGAAGTCTTTGGCTTGACGATGTACGCCAGGAAGCGGCCATCATGCGACCAGGTGGGACTTTCTTCCGCAATCTCGCGCGTGTTGGTCAGGTTCTTCACCTGTCCGGTTTTTGGCGACACTAGAAAGATGTCCCATTGCTCGTCGCCGTCGTAATCGGACATGTAGGCGATCCACTTGCCGTCGGGAGACCAGGTCGGGCTGGTCTGGCGCTCATTGCTTACCGTGAGCTGCGTCGGCCACCCGCCTTCGGCGGGCACCAGCCAAAGATTGTTGCGCCCGCTCAGGTTGCTGATGAAGGCGACCGTTTTCCCATCGGGCGACCATGTCGAACCGCCGACTTGGCGCGTCATGAACAGCTTTTCGATGGAAAGACTTTTCTCGACCCGAGCGTCGGGCTTCGACGTAATCTGCTTCGGGTCGGTGATGACTTGGGGTACGGGCAGAGTCTGGGACGCCGCGAGAGTGCTCATAAGTACGACCATAACAAACAGGCTGAGAGTGCGCATGTCGCCTCTAACTGAATTTGTGAATACGAAAAGTGTAGCAGCGTCGGAATCGTTCACCACAAAGGGCACGAATTCGAAGTCTGCGATCGTGTCGCTGCCTGTAATCGCCCCCTGCCCAATCGGTGTTAGGGGGGCCCGGTCTTCCATTTTATGATGGACGTAGAAGAGGGAACGAGCACGACTTTATGCGAGGACTACTGGATGCTAATCGCAAATAAACCCAATTTCTTCATCGTGGGGGCGCCAAAGTCTGGCACCACGGCACTCTATTCGTATCTCGCCGATCACCCGGACATAGGCATGTCGAAGAGGAAAGAGCCGCATTTTTTCGCCTCCGATATTCGTGGCCACCAAAGACCCGCAACAACCCTGGCACAGTATTTGCGCAACTTCGAGGGCGCGACCGGAAAGAGACGGATCGGGGAAGCATCGACCGCGTACTTGGCGTCTCGAAAAGCCCCGCAAGAGATTCTCGCGTTCAATCCTTGCGCTCAAATCATTGTGATGGTACGGAATCCCCTTGAGGTCATGCATGCCATGCATAGTCAGAGGCGGTTTAACGGGGGCGAGCACATCACCCGATTCGAGTTGGCGGTTGATTCCCTGGAAAGACGCTACTGGCACTCAGGTCCTTTTCGGGGTGAACCCGTTCTGGAATTGAGCTATCGCGAGACTACCCGATTCTCGGAGCAGCTTCGGCGCTACTTCGATGTCTTCGGCAGGGAGCGGGTTCACGTCATTGTGTTCGACGATTTCTCCAGCGCTACAGGCATCGATTACGACAAGGTTCTGTCATTCCTGGGACTGCGCTCGGACGGAAGACGAAGTTTTCAGGTCGTCAATGATAACAAGCGTGTGCGCTCTCAAACCGTGCAGGGGTGGCTGAGGAACCAGAACGCAACCCATCCGTGGATGCAGCGCTCGTTTCCGAGCTTGTATCGCGGAGTGAAAGCGATTTCGGCGCGAGTTAATTACGCTCACGAGCCCCGTCCAGCTATGGAGGCGGGGTTTCGACGACGACTGGAGATCGAATACGCTTCCGAGATTGCCAATTTGGGGAGGTTGTTAAATAGGAATCTCGATCATTGGCTGGTCTCTTCCAATCCGGGTACTCTAAATCTCCACGGCGCTGCTACCGAATTCTGCTTCAGCACGCGCACTGAGGCGCCGCTTGGGTCGTAGGCAAAGCAACCCCTATTCCCTGCTACTCGACCGCCACCTGGTAGTCGCGGCCTTCCCATTGGCCGCCATTTTCCCAGTAGAACGTGAAAACGATTTGGCGTCCGCTGGCTAGTCTTTCCGTCGGCAGATCGACGTGCTGAAGATCGCATCCGCTGTCCTTGGAGTGGCTGTCTTGACTCGTTTGCCAGTTGTCAAAGCTCCAGTGCACCACGGCGGGTTCCAGCATCAGAATTCGCAGCTTCTTTCCGCAGGGCATAGTGCGCGGTTTGTTGTTGAAGCGCCAGTTGAAGTAGGTCGCGGACATCTTGCTTACCAGGTAGCGCTCGACCGTCTGCGGAGGTTGATCGAAAATCCGGCCGTCGGCGAGCGAGCGGCGCAGCTTGATGTATTCGGAGTGCGCCCACACCAGCGGGCAGGCCGAGCCCGACCCTTTTCCCGCAAACAACTCGCGCTCGGGTATGTCGGTTGTGTCCCAGACCTGTTCGGGAATCAGGCGGCTTGCTCCCGTCGAGTTCTCCATTACGCCTAGCAAAGCCTCGGCCGAGGCGATGCGTCCGGCGGCCAGCTCGTAGTGGGCGCGTTCCCCGGCCAACAGCGGCCAGGGACGGCCGATGCCAGTGCCATCGAACGGAGATCCGTCCTCGTGTTCTCCGTAGCCGTCGTTGTTGTAGCGATACCAGGCAGGACCCTGCGGAAGGGTCACTCGCAGCAGCTGGTCGATGACCCTGATCGTGTTCAGGATTCGCGGATCGTCGGGCGCGCGCAGGCCGAAACGCACCAGGGCCAAGGCATCCGGGCTGACGATCTCGATCGCCGGAGCACTCGAACTGCCCGAGGCCCGATTCTTGATGGGAACGAATCCGAGCAGAGGGGAAGCGGCAGCCTCAGGGTTGGGAGGCGGCGTGATGCGGACGTAGTAGCCTTCGACTCCGATCTGCCGGGCGAGGTCGGTGTTCACCGCATAGGTCCGGCGTTCTATGTTGAAGTTCCAGGTGTCGGCCATGTGGCGCAGAAAGTCGGCGGCCTCAGGTTGATCCATCGACTGCGCCATGTCGGCCGAAATCAGCAAGGCGGAGATTTCCGCAGCCATGGTGAATGGCGAATAACCACCATCCTCTTCCCAGCGATCCTGCTGAGTAACCGGGCCGTTGACCACAATGAAGGCGGCGGCCTTGCGCACCATCGGCCACCAGCGGGAATCACCTTCGAAACAGCGCTGCGATTCGCGGCGTAACAGGTCGACCAGCAAGATGGGAAACGCGGTCTCATCCATCTGCGAGCCGCTCCAGTAGGGACGGCCGTCGAGCCACATATTCTGCGGCCAGTGTCCGTCGGCCTCCTGCGTGGCTTCGAGATAATGCAACACGCGGACAGCGTCGTCTTCGGCGCCTCCCGCCAGCAATCCGCCGGCATTTTCGACCAGATCGCGCGGCCAGACCAGGTGGTAGCCGCCCAGGTCTTCGTCTCCCTTGTTGAAGCCCCAGGGAATGGAAAGGCTGGCGATGATTCCGCCGAAGAAATCCTTGGACTCGTGGGTGCGCAGAACCGCCATGCTGACCCGATACAAGTCTTTTTCCCGCGGCGTCTCGTCGAGCTTCTTCAAAGTGCGCTGCCAATTATCCCAGTGAAATACGTAGTCTTTACGCAGGGTCTCGTAAGGCGTCAGCAGAGAAGAGATAACTTGCTGGCCAGCTTGCGCCCAGATTCCGCCGAAGCCCAGCGCGAGAACGAATTCGCCATTGCACGCGGCCAGGTCAATCTCCGCGGTCAGCGCAATGTTTCCGTTTTCGGCGCGGTCGTACTCCCACGTCATCTGGAAATTTTGCGAGAGGTCTTTCCATGCATCCGATGTGCCGGCGAACCCGACCGAACGCATTGGGGTTGGGGCGGAGCAGGCGAGCGCCAGCGCTAGCGATTCACGCTTGGCGAATAGCATCGGTTTTCCTTTGTAATCGCCTACCCAGCCGGTGTTGCCGTATCCCATGTTTCCGATGTGGGAGGCCAAAAGCGCATACAGGTGGTAGTCGTGGAGACTTCCCTGGAGCGGGACAAACCGAATCTTCTGTAGCACCACGTTTCGCCACGGATCGGTCAGCACTTCTTTTTCGATTCGATAGCGGCCCTCCATGCAGGTATTGGTCAGCTCGAAAACCGGCACTCCGGGCTCGAGGGGAAGGTTTTCGAAGGTACAATGACGTTTTTCTTCGGAGAAGAAGTCACGGCCGTCGGTGACGATCAGGCCGAAGTCGCGGGTGCAAGCTTGATCCACACGGGGGTAATAGATCTCATTGAGAATGCCGTGACTCAGCGTGAACCAAACCCGGCTGTGGAGGTTGAGCGCGGTGCCGATTCCGGTCTTGGCGCTGGAAGTCCAGCGCGGTTCGATGCCGGGCCAGCCGGGCGCGTAACGAGTTTCATCGCTCACAGGGGATCGACCTCACCGTTCAAGCAGTTTGCCAGAAGACGCAGATTCGTGCTGGAAGTTTCATCAAAACGCGGGAAATTTGCATCTCACAACGCTCTTTTTGGCGATGAACTGACGCGGCTCGAAAAAACACATCGCGCTAAGTGGTTGGAAGATAATGTGGAGTCATCAGAAATTCATTTTGTTGTAACCTTCCTTTAACATTTCCACCCTAAAACAAACTTGCATACTTAAATCCTTAAATCCAAAGTGAAGAGGGGTCATCGCGTGAAACATCGCATCGCACTGCTGTTGGCAGGTCTCGTACTCGCGCTGCCGGTTCTGGCGCAAACTCAACTGAACGGAGCGGGAGCCACTTTTCCGTACCCAATGTATTCGAAGTGGTTTAGCGAATATCACAAATTGCATCCGGACGTAGAAATCAACTACCAGTCGATCGGCAGCGGTGGCGGCATTCGCCAGGTTTTGAATGGCACGGTCGATTTCGGTGCCAGCGATGGTCCGATGACTGATGAACAGCTCAAAGAGGCAAAGACGAAAATCCTCCACATCCCTACGGTATTGGGCGCTGACGTTCCCGCATATAACATTCCCGGTGTGAATAGCGAGATCAAGTTCACGCCGGAAGCACTGGCCGGTATTTTTCTCGGGAAAATCCAGAGGTGGAACGATCCTGCCATTACTCAGGTCAATCCCGGTGTCAAGTTTCCCGACAAGCCGATCATCGTCGTTCACCGGTCGGATGGAAGCGGCACCACTTATATTTTCACTGACTACCTCTCGAAGGTGAGCAAGGAGTGGGAAGCGACGGTGGGGAAGGGAACCTCGGTGAAATGGCCCGTCGGTTTGGGCGGCAAGGGCAACGAAGGCGTGGCAGGACAGATCCAGCAGTTGGAGGGATCAATCGGCTACATTGAACTGATCTATGCGGTGGAGAATAAGATCACATACGGATCGGTAAGGAACGCCGCTGGCAATTTCGTAAAGGCTTCGCTCGAGGGTGTGACGGAGGCGGCAGCCTCTTCGCCAAAGATGCCGGCAGATTTTCGCGTTTCCATTACGGACGCACCCGGAAAGACAGCCTATCCCATTTCGAGTTTTACGTGGTTGCTGATTCCGGAACAAGCCCAAGATCCGAAGAAGGGTAAAATCATCGCCGATTTCCTGAACTGGATGGTCACCGACGGCCAGAAGATGGCGGGCCAACTCAGCTACGCGCCACTGCCCGCAAACGTGGCGGAGAAAGTCAAAGCGGCCATTAAACAGGTCCACTAAAGCGCCACACGTAAAGCGGCCTTTTCCCCCTGCAGGGAGAAGTGTGCCGGAACGACGGAGTTCGCAACCGCTACCCGCCGGATACCCCTAAATCTGCCATGTTGACGTAAATTAGGTTGGCGCCACCGGCCCGGAGAAGGAGAGTAGCCAAAACCGGACCGGCGGCGATTCTGAAGGGAAGCGCCCCTCCAGAAAGCTGAGAGGCCGTTCAATCTCGTCGGCTAACTGTTGTGCGTTAAATCGAGTGGTCCCGCGCTAAAGAGTGACGCGGGACCACTTTAGTTTTTACGGCAAGTAGTAACGGAACGAGGTGTAGACCATGCCGTCGAGTCCTTCCGGTCCGGCAGAAACGACCGGCGTGACGCCGGTCGGGGAAACAATTCCCGACCAGGTCTGACGAGTGACATAGGAGTACTGCGTGCCGAACTGGAATCGACCCTTGGGCCCGCTGTAGAAGCGGTACCAGAAGCCGAGCGTGCCCTCGATGATGGCGCGCGTGTCGGCGGTGCAGTTTGAGAGTCCACCCGGACTGAATCCTCCAGAGCCCGGGGCGGTTTCGGTATAGCAGCCGGAATTCAGGAACTGCGGCGATCCGTACCCGACCGGCCCAATCATTTTTCCGTTTGAGCCCAAGCTCGAATCGAAGGCCCACGTCCGGGCGTCATACTCCGATCCGACGTAAGAGTAGATGTCGAGTTTCTTGCCGTGCCACTCCAGTGTCACCAAACCCTGAAGGTTCTTGATCAGATGAACGCTTCCGTCGGGATTGATGGAAAAATCAGCGAGGTTCGATGCGCCGTAACGGCCAACTCCGCTGCCTCCGAAGCCATGCAGGCCGAAGACGATGTGCTTGTCGGCAAATGCCCAACGGGCGTTAGCGCCAAAGCCTCCGCCTTCTTTCGATTTGTTATAGGCGCCAATCGTGACGGGCGAACCGCTTGGGCACGCGGGGTCGCCGTTGTATTGCCCCACCACGCAGGGGAAGATGCGGTCGGCGAAGCGGTCGACCATGCCGAAAAGTTCGTAGTGCCCAAAGCCAGGATCAAAAGCGATTTTGGCGATGAGATCAGGCGCAGGATTGGCGGTGTAGCTGGCAGCGGTGTTGAAGGTGTTGCTGGTACCCAACTCGCCGAGTAGGTAATTGGAAGCGTTACCATGCGTGCTGAGCGAGCCTTGAGCGTTCTCCACGGCGAAAGCGACCGAAACTGTTTTGCCGAAGTCTTTCGTTAAGCGAATTCCGTACTGCCGTGCGAACGTGAATCCGACGGAGTATTGCGGGTCGATGGTCATGGGCCGGGCATCGTTAACTCTGCCGAGATCGTCGGCGGGAGCGATTCCCGCTCGGTTCTCGGTCAGCAGGCTCCACGCCTGGCCGCCGAGGAACTTCCAGCCATTGTCAAACTTGGCTTGGCCCCAAGCTTGGCGGAGACGGAGAGTGTAGCCATCCGTCTGGGTAGAGGTGGAGGTGACGCCTGCCGACAGAAAATCAGCCGACAGGTAGGCAGACAGCTCGACATTTTTCAAGCGGCCCCCAACATAGACCGTAGGCTTGGACTGGCGGGCAGAACCGAAGAACTCCGGCAGATTATTTTGCGAAGCACCGGGCATGGTCAGGTTATTGAAGGGAGTGGTGATGTCCGCTCCCAGTTCGCGTGAGCGACGCACAAACGCGGCTTCGGCATATCCGCCGGGCGTAATGGTAATCCCCTTGATGTGGATCGAGATGGGGCTTTCCCACTCGGCGCTGACGTTTTTTACGTCTTTCAGCGAATCTTGCAGGGTCATGGCCGTGTTGTTGGTCGAAGTCTTGAGGTCGGCCACCTCGCCTTGCAACGTTCCCACCGTCGCCTGCTGTTGGCTGGCCTGCGCTTGCGCGGCAGCGGCTTTACTGGCAGCGTCGGCGGCGGCAGTCTGTGCCTGCTGAAAATTCTGCTGCGTTTGCCGCAATTGTTGGGAAAGTTGCTGGATCTGCTGCTGCTGTGCGGCCAGCGCGTCCTTCAATGCTTGAACGTCGGCAGCGCTTACTGCTGGCGCCGCCGCTGCTACGTGCTTGTGTGTCTTTTTCGGAGCAGTTGAGTCCGAGGTTTGTGCCCAAGCGCCGGCTGAAAATACCGCCCACGCGAGGATCGCTAGAAACACGTGCTTGACTGATTTCATAAAATGAACCCTCTCCTTTTTTAGTTTTCGTGAAACGTTACTTCCGCAAAGCAACAAAACAACTTTTTACAATTCAAGGTTGAAAGGCAGCGACGTTTGCCTTTTCGCGCACGTTTTCCAATTTCGCCACACGCAGGGCGACCATAATCGGAATCGATTTACTAGAGATGTAAAACCACTAAAACTACTCCTCGCTCCGTTAAAGGAGTGTTACGTTCTATTAAAGGAGTGTTAATTTGCAGAAACCCGGGGGAAGGGTTCTCCGCTTTCGACACTTGCTCTACCGCAATATGACTGCGTGACATAACTATCAAAATGGTTGCGACTGAGCATTATTCCATAAAGTCCATTGTGTTAATCGACTTTATTGATATTATCGCCATTAGCACGCATCGCTCCATCTCGTCGACGCGCCTAACAAGTCTTTAAATCTCGTCTTTTTAAACGCTTACGGGAGTGACTGAAAGTATCGTGGCAAGCGGGAGTGTGCATCCAGTTGCAGTTCGAAGGACGAAAGTTGTTCATGGCGGGAACGTTCTTCAGGGACTCTGCCGGCTCCGATGTGGGGCCCTGCGCCAAGGGACCTTGGCCCACTCTCTGCGAGCCTGAAGTCGCCGCCTTGGTATACTATTGCGGTCGGATGCCGCACCGAGTTACCCCCCGAACAGCGATAGAGGTTCTGCCTTGGCGATAGGGTTTGGCAAAGCTCGGCTCGACACACCGGACTGAGAAAACGTGGTTGGGTAAACACGGTCGGATAAACACGGTTGGAAAAACATGGTTGGACAAGCTCTGAGCAGTCGCGTTCCCCTCTTTAACCGCGAAGCATCGTGGCTGAAATTCAATTGGCGGGTGCTGGAAGAAGCGGGAGATCTTCGCAATCCGCTGCTCGAACGCGTGAAGTTTCTGGCTATTTCCGCCAACAACCTGGACGAATTCTTTGAAGTCCGGGTGGGCGGCTTGTTGCAGCAGATTGAAGACGGCCACAACTCCACCACCGCCGACGGGCTCACCATGGTGGAGGAGCGGGAACTGATCAAAGAAGCCACCCACGAATTCGTCGCGGAACAATATTCCTATTGGAATGAGCGCCTGCGGCCGGAACTTGCGGAGCAGGGAATTCGCGTCCTTGGTCTCGACGAACTGGATGGGGCTGCCTTGGCCTTCGTCAACGACTACTGCGATCGCGAACTGGATCCGCTGCTTACGCCAGTGACGGTTGACCCTGCACATCCTTTTCCGCGTGTGATCAACAAGGCATTGTGCGTGGCCTTGTTGCTGCGCCGCCGCCGCCGCTCCTCGCTCACATACACCGGAGTGGTGACGGTTCCGCGGGCTCTGCCGCGTTTGGTTCGCCTGCCTTCGCAAGGAACCATCGATTACATTTTTCTGGCCGATCTGGTTGTCCACCATGCGGTGAAGATGTATCAGGGTTACGACATTGTTTCCTCCGCGGCCTTCCGGGTCACACGCAATAGCAATCTTTATTTGCAAGAGGAGGAATCGCGCAATCTGCTGGAAACGGTGCGCGCCGAGTTGCACAACCGCCGCAAGGGAGACGCGGTGCGCATGGAGATCGAGTACAACGCTGACCCCGAGGTCATCGAACGCCTGGGCACGGTGTTCGAGCTTGACCGTTGGCAGATTTTCCCGGTCAAGGGGCCGGTGAACCTCTCACGGCTCTTCAACATTTACGACGGAACGGAACGGCCGGACTTGAAGTTTCGTCCCTATGTGCCGCGAGAGTTGCGTTTGACGGCGAAGTCGCATGACCTGTTTGAAGAGTTGCGCCGCCACGACGTTCTGCTGCACCATCCCTACGATTCCTACGATTCGGTTGTCGCCTTCATTCAATCGGCGGTCGATGACGAGCGCGTGCTCTCCATCAAGCAGACGCTTTACCGGACCAGCGAGCATTCGCTGATTGTTCCCGCTCTGATCGCCGCCGCGGCCCACAAGGAAGTCACCGCAGTAGTGGAATTGAAGGCTCGCTTCGATGAGGCGTCGAACATCCGCTGGGCGCGCGATATGGAAGATGCCGGCGTGCAAGTTTTCCACGGACTGGTCGGTCTGAAGACTCATTGCAAACTTTGTCTGCTGGTGCGGCGCGACCCGGATGGCGTAACCCGCCAATATGCGCACCTCGGCACCGGTAACTACAACGCGACCACGGCGCGCATCTACACCGATCTTAGCCTGCTCACGGCTGATCCGGAGATCACGAGCGCGGTGCACGATGTTTTCAGTTTTTTGACAGCTTATGCCGAGCATCCTGGTTACGGGCCGCTTCTGGTGGCGCCCTTGGACTTGGCCGATAAGTTCATGCGTCTGATTGAGCGCGAGGCCGAGCATGCCCGCCTGGGTCGTCCGGCGCGCATTATCGCCAAGATGAACGCGCTACTCGACGTCAATATTATTCAGGCTTTGTACCGCGCTTCGCAGGCGGGAGTGGATATTGAGTTGATCGTGCGCGGCATGTGCGCGCTGCGGCCGGGGATTCGAGCGCTCAGCGACCGTATCCGCGTGCGCAGCATCGTGGGCCGGTTTCTGGAGCACAGCCGAATTTTTTATTTCGAGAACGGCGGCGAGTCTGAAATCTACGTTGGCAGCGCCGATTGGATGAATCGCAACCTGCACGAACGCGCGGAAGTTATCTTTCCCCTGAAAAACCCCTTGCTGCGCGACCGCGTTGTTCATGAAATTCTGGCGGCGTACCTTGCCGACAACGTCAAAGTTAGATTTCTGCAAAAGGACGGGCGGTATCTGCGTCCTTGGGAATCGCCGCGCGGGCGCAGTACGAAACCGCCGAAAGGCTCCGCCGCGTTCAGTTCCCAGGATTTTCTTCTCGGTGTGGCGGACGGCAGCAAGACGCCCGAGGACATTCCCGTTGCCGTTCCGCGGCGCGAAGGCAAGCGCGTCTTGGTTAGCCGGACGTGATCGCCCGAACATGATTGGCCAAACGGGATCCGACGCGTTTTGAACGAACGCCCTGTGACTGGAAAGGAATAATTACTCCGCAATGTTTGTCTATTTTTTGCGTCACGCCAGCGCCGGGCAAAGTTTAGTTTCCCCGAAGAAAGATGAAAAGCGCGGCCTCGACAAAGACGGCATCGAGCAATGCGGATACATCGGCCGCGCCCTGGCAGCGCTCGGCGTGCAAGTGGAAATCATCATCTCCAGCCCTTTAAAGCGTTCGACGCAAACCGCGGCATTGGTGGGCAACGAAATGGGACACGAAGGCAAACTGGTGATGGAGAATGCGCTGCGTCCGCAGGCCAATTTCTCGGATTTTCAGAAAATGCTGGAGAAGTACGCGCGCCAGGATTCCATGCTGCTGGTCGGGCATAACCCCAACTTGCGTGAATTTCTGGGACGCGTGATCAGCGACACCGGATGCGAAGCGGTAGTCGAGCTCAAGAAGGGCGCGGTGGCCAAGGTCGAAATGCGGCGCAATTCCGGCTCGCTGAGTTGGTGCATCACACCGCGCATCTTGCGCGCACTTTACGCGGCCGCGACCGAAAGTTCGCGCCCGAAGACTTCGCGGAAGTAAGCTCGGTCCTTTTCAATCGACCATACCTCCAAGTCCACGCTGGCTTTTCCGCGCGGAGTCAGTTTCATTGCAACCTTGCCGCTGCGCGCCGTGACCGCAACTTTCCCCACGGACTGACTTCTGCCCATATTCAAAGCTCGCGCAATGCGCAGGAGCACGGAAGCTTTCTCCACATTCTCCTGCTCCTCGGGACTCAACGTGCCCATTGGGCCATCTCCCGGCGTGGGGCGGGACTTTCCCAGGTAGCGGGCAATTGAGCCGATAATTCTCCGCTGTTGCGGCGTGTAGCCCAGGATTTCCGAGTTCGCGATGATGTAGTAGGTGTGACGGTGGTGCCCGTTGCGGTTCACGTAGTCGCCGACCTCGTAGAGCATGGCCGCGGCCGAAAGCCACTCGCGATACTCGGGCGGAAGCTGGTGCACCGATTTCAACGAAGAAAATAACTGCAGGGCCGAATCGCGCACATGCAAAGCGTGATGCAGATCGACCCGGTAGCGCTCGACGGCGCGTTTGATCGACTCCCAGCGTTCCGATTCAATCGCCCGTCCCGAGCGCGTGCTGCGGTCGTAGTCCGCCGCCATCTGGGCGAGGATGCCATCGCGCAATCCGAGCGAGGAGTAGCGAAAGCCTGGCAGATGGCAGCGCTCCAGCAATTCCGCGTATGCCACCGTGCCAGCGCAAATAATTTCCGCGCGCCGCGGACCAAGGCCCGGAACCTTTTGCCGCTGTTCCAGCGTGAGACGCGTGATTTGTTTGACAATGCGGCGCATCATCTCGCGAGTAACGTGGGTGGACGGCCGGCGTTTCCTGGGACGCGCCAAATGGCTGGCAATGGCGACCAGCGCGGCGGCGGTGCCAGAGGTGGCGATCACGGCGCCCACGCGTGCGGCTTTGATGCGCGCTTGCACGCGCAGAATCTCACGATCCACAAACTCGTGCAGGCGCTTCAATTCGCTCTTGCGCGGCGGATCGTGCTTCAGGAATTCGCCGGTCAGGCGCACGGCCCCGAGCGGCAAGCTCACCGTATCCCGGAGATGTCCGTCGCGCGAAAGAGTGAGTTCGCAACTGCCGCCGCCCAGGTCGATCAGCAGAACGCTGCTGGCGTCCATGCGGCCGGAGGAAAGAATGCCCAGGTGAATGAGGCGAGCCTCTTCCAGTCCGGAAATAATTTCGAGAGTCCAGCCGGTGGTCGCGCGCACCCACTCCAGAAATATTCGCGAGTTGCGGGCATCGCGCACCGCCGACGTCGCCACCACCTTCACCGAATCGGTGCCACATTCCTGCACGGCGCGATTGAAGCGGCGCAACACCTGCACGGTTTGCGACATCGACTCCGGGGAAAGCAGTCCGCTGCTGAAGACGCCTTCGCCCAGGCGAGTGACTTCGCGGTCTTCATGAATTTCTTTCAGCCGTCCGGCTTGCAGGCGCGAAATTTTCAGACGAACAGAGTTCGATCCGATATCGATGGCGGCAAAGGTGGGCATAGATGGGACGATGAAATGTTAACGATCAGTAGTCTCACAACGAGGGTGGGTCGCGCAAGGTCGGTTGCGGGCGGTTGCGGGCTTCGAGCCGCGAGCTTGGAGCAAAACGGTTACTCGCGACTCATCGCCCACAGGTCTCTACCCGGCAATCCAGAACCAGGCCGCTACCGCCCCCGTTTTTTAACCGATTTGTAACAACCCTCTGCTAACCTCAGAATGGAATGTCTAATCAAGCCGTGCCCCGGCCGCGTTTCAACGCTCCCGCACCGGAGCACGGGCCATCCGAGCACGGAACGAAGGGCGCCCTGAAGATCGAAGCCCGAACCACGCCGCTGTTGGACGGAAAGGTCAGCGAAATCCCCGATGCCGTCTTTGGTTGGGCGATGCGCTTGTGCGGGTTGGCCGTGGTCGCGCTGCTCGCCTTGATCGTTTACCAATTGGTGGTGGGTTCGACACTCTCGTGGCACGCGTTTGGCTGGAAGTTTTTCGGGCAATCGGACTGGAATCCGGTTGAAGATCAGTACGGCGCGCTGCCGTTTATTTTCGGCACCCTCGTATCCTCGTTGCTGGCGCTGGTGATCGCCGTGCCGCTGTCTCTCGGAGTGGCGGTTTTCATTACCGAGATGTGTCCTGTCGGGCTGCGCGGAATTCTCTCGTTCACTACCGAACTTCTGGCCGCCATTCCGAGCGTGGTTTACGGGCTCTGGGCAATTTTCGTGCTGGTGCCAATCATTCGCGAATATGTCGAGCCGTTTCTCGCCAAGACGCTCGGCTGGACGACTCTGTTCAGCGGGCCGCCCTACGGCATCGGAATGCTGGCAGCGGGCGTGATTCTGGCGATCATGATCATTCCCATCATCTCGTCGATTACACGCGAAGTGCTCACCGTTGTTCCGCAGCATCAGCGGGAAGCGGTGCTGGCGCTGGGCGCGACGCGCTGGGAAATGATCCGCATGGGTGTTTTACGCAATGCGCGGGCTGGAATCGTGGGCGCCATCATCCTAGGCCTCGGCCGAGCGCTCGGCGAAACCATGGCTGTCACCATGGTGATCGGCAACCGACCGGAGATTGCCAAGTCGCTGTTTGCTCCTGGATACACGATGGCCAGCGTCCTTGCTAACGAATTCAGCGAAGCGACCGGCGATCTGTATCTTTCGGCATTGATCGAAATTGGTTTGGCACTATTCTTAGTCACCATCGTGGTCAACGCGCTGGCAAGGCTCATGGTGTGGAGCGTAACGCGAGGCCAACCGTCGAGGAGTATTGCCTAGATTCATGCCTGCCACGAATCCCAATACGGCTGCCAGCGTGATACCGGAGATCAGTATTCCGCCTATCAGTTTGCGGCGCCGCGTGACGGACCATGTGATGACCGGCGTTTCCGTGCTCACTGTTCTTCTTGTGCTTTTGCCGCTTTTCGCCATCTTTGCCTATCTGGTTTATAAAGGCATCGGCTCCATTAATCTGGCGTTCCTGACGCAGACTCCGAAGCCGGTAGGTGAACCAGGCGGCGGCATGGCGAATGCCATCGTCGGTTCGGTGGTCATTCTTGGTATTGCCAGTCTGCTCGGCGTGCCGCTTGGAATCGGCGCAGGAATCTTTCTCTCCGAGTACGGGCGCAACCGCTATGGCGATATCGTGCGCTTCGTCTCCGATGTGCTGAACGGCGTGCCCTCGATTGTGATCGGCATTGTCGCCTACGGGCTGGTCGTGATGCGGCAGAAACACTTTTCGGCGCTGGCCGGTGGCGTGGCGCTCGCGATCATGATGATTCCGACTATTGCGCGTACCACCGAGCAGATGTTGCTCCTGGTGCCGAAAGCCATCCGCGAAGCCGCTTACGGACTGGGCGTGTCGCGCTGGCGCACTACGCTCTCGATTACGCTGCGCACCGCTACCTCCGGAGTCATCACCGGCGTCATGCTGGCCTTCGCGCGCGTCGCTGGAGAAACCGCGCCGCTGCTGTTTACCGCCTTTGGAAACCAATTCTGGAATTGGAAGACAGACCAGCCCACGGCAGCCCTGTCACTGCAAATCTTCACCTATGCCATTTCACCTTTCGATGAGTGGCACCGGCAGGCATGGGCGGGCGCGCTGGTTTTGATTATTCTTATCGTTAGCGCGGTGGCGGCGGTTCGCATCGCCGTGCGGCACGGAACTTTGGCAGGAGCTTAAGCAGCTATGGGTGTCGGAATTACGGTCGAACACTTGAATGCGTTTTACGGCAAAACGCAGGCCTTGTTCGACGTCAACATCATCGTGGCCGCTAATCACGCGACCGCGCTCATCGGCCCATCAGGCTGCGGGAAATCCACGTTCATTCGCTGTCTCAATCGCATGCACGAAACCATTCCCGAGGCGCGGGTCGATGGCAGCGTGCGCATCGGCGATCTCAGCGTTTATAACGGAACCTCGGCAACGCAATTGCGCCGGCGCGTGGGCATGGTGTTCCAGAAGCCAAATCCATTCCCGACCATGTCGATCTACGACAATGTTGCCGCCGGCCTCAAACTGAACGGCTTCCGTAACCGCAAGAAACTGGATGAGGTCGTCCACCGATCGCTGCATGCGTCGGCGCTGTGGGAGGAAGTAAAGGATCATCTTCACAAGAAGTCCGGCGCCAGCCTCTCCGGCGGCCAGCAGCAGCGTCTGTGCATCGCCCGCGCTCTCGCCGTGCAGCCGGAGGTTCTGCTCATGGATGAACCCTGTTCGGCGCTTGACCCGATTTCGACTGGTAAGATCGAGGAGCTGATTTTTCAATTAAAAGAGCAATACACCATCGTGATTGTGACGCATAATATGCAACAGGCGGCGCGGGTGGCCGAGTTTACTGGCTTTTTCTTGTTGGGCAAAATGATCGAGTTTGATAAAACTGAAAAGATCTTCACCAATCCCTCCGATAAGCGGACGGAAGATTACGTAACCGGCAGATTCGGATAAAAGAGGCTCGAATAATGCGCACGCGTTTTCAACAACAAATGGAAGACCTGCGCGAGAAACTCCTGCGCATGGGCGGACTCGCGGAACTGGCGGTGGATCGCGCCACCCAGGCGTATACCGAACGCGATCTCAGGCGCTGCCAGTTGGTGCTGGAAAACGAGAGCCTCATCAATGCCGCCGAGCGCGAGATCGACGAACTGGCGTTCGACATTCTGGCCACGCAGCAACCGGCGGCCACGGACCTGCGCTTCATTCTGGCGGTGACCAAGATCAATGCCGACCTCGAGCGCGTGGGCGATCAGGCGGTCAATATCGCCGAGCGCGTCATGGATCTGATTGACTTGCCAGCCGTCGAATTGCCGGTCGATATCGCGCGCATGGCCACTGCGGTAAGCGCCATGGTTCGGCGCGCCCTGGAGTCGTTTGTGGAAGGCAAAGCTGAGCTAGCACAGGCTGTGCTCGAGATGGATCACGTGGTCGACCGGATGCGCGACGAGGCATTCATCATGCTCGTGCGAAAGATGAATGAAGAGCCGCAAGTGACTCAACAGGCGCTAGATGCGCTCTTGGTAGCGCGCAACCTGGAACGCGTCGCCGACCACGCTACCAACATTTCTGAAGACGTCATCTTTTGGGTGCTGGGCGCCGATGTCCGTCATCACGCGCAGGCCGCCTCAGCCGCTCCCCGCCCGGAGCCGCGCGAACAATAGTGGCGAGCAATAGTGTGGTGCTGGCCTCGAGCTGGCCCCACATCCTCGCTCCACTTTCTCAATTCGCGGTACACTGTTGAACCCATGACCCAGAGAGTCCGCGTTTTTGCCACCTGCGATATCGGAGATGCCCTCAACATTCTTCGCGACAAGGGATATGACCTCGAAGTCTATGGCCAGCCCGAGGCTCCGCCGAAACGCCTGATCATTGATAAAGTTGCCTCGGGCGTGGACGGTCTGATTACCACGCTGCGTGATCCGATTGACGCCAAGGTGTTTGCCGCTGGAGTTGGCACGCTCAAAGTGGTTGCCCAATACGCCGTCGGATTTGACAACATCAACCGCGCCGATGCCAACCACTATAAAGTTCCGTTCACACATACTGCCGACGTCCTGACGGAAGCTACCGCGGAATTTGCTTTCTTCCTGATGGGTGCGCTTGCCCGTAAACTCTGGCCCGCCGAACATCTGACCAGGGATAATCGCTGGGGTTACTGGCATCCCTATTTGCCGTTTCTGGGGGACGAAGTCACGGGGAAGACTGTTGCCGTCATCGGCACCGGACGCATCGGGCTGGCATTCATTAAAAAGTGTGCCGGATTTGACATGAACATCCTGTGCTTCGATCCGGCCTATGAGAACCACGAATATATTAAGGCTATTCAAGAGGTGAAAGACCTGCGCTTCCAGCGCGGAATCAGCCGCGAGCGCGCCACCATTCGCTACACGACTTTGCACGAGGCTTTGAGGAACGCAGATTTCATCAGCCTGCATGTTCCGCTGCTGCGCGAGGGCGAGAGCTCCACGCCCACCTATCACCTGATCAACGAAACCACGCTGCGCATGATGAAGCCGACAGCCATGATCGTCAACACGTCGCGCGGTCCGGTGGTGGATGAAGTGGCCCTGGCGCGGGCCTTGCGCGAGAACTGGATGGCGGGCGCCGCGCTCGATGTCTACGACAAAGAGCCGTTGCCCGCTGATTCTCTGCTGCGTGATCCAGCGATTGCCGATCGCTGC
This sequence comes from uncultured Acidobacteriaceae bacterium, assembly GCA_963785265.1. Lineage (GTDB taxonomy): Bacteria > Acidobacteriota > Terriglobia > Terriglobales > Acidobacteriaceae > Acidiflorens. Next base: position 809,692 of record CAWAUN010000008.1, read on the forward strand.
CGCTTACTGCCGCACTTCGCGAGCGCCGCGCGGATTACGCGGTTGTCGGCCGATCCGAATAAGGGCATGGCCGGACGCTGCGTGCAGGGACTGATCGACGTGCTGGAAGGGAACTACGGCGGAGATATTACCAAGATGCCGTATGTGGTGAATAAGGAGGCGTTCGCGAAGTAGAAGTTTTTCGAGGGACGCCTCGCCTGTCCAACATTCACTCTTCTTGCCTGAACAAGGCCACAAGATCGCGGCCTCCATATACTACGCGTTCGATCCTGATGGACTTTGTCATCGTGCGAAACAGAATCACATATCGCCCCACCATCGCCATGCGCGCGCCCTCGCCGATTTCGGGCCGCAGCTGATACAGGAGGGGATTCTTTCCAAGCGTGTGAATTTGCGCTCCGATTTCCCGGAGAAAGCTCAGAGCCCGCGTGGGATTGTCCTGCGCGATGTAGTCGGCGATAACGTCAAGGTCGCCTTCAACAAAGCTGGAGAATTCGACTCGCACTATTTGGCCGCATTCGCCAACGCCCGGTACTTCCGTTCCAGACGATCCAGTACGCTTTTGACCGGGACGCCAGGGGTCTTGTCCTCCATCGCTTGCCGCCAAACCTGGCGCAGTTGGTCTATACCCTGCTGCCGCAGGCTGCGCTTCTGCGTCCAATCCCGCAGTGCATCGCGCACGACCTCGCTGCTGGATGCGTACTCTCCCGTCTCAACCGCTTGGCGCACAACGGCGACCATCTCAGGCGGCAACGCGATACTGATCTTTTCGACATTAGGCATAAGTTAACTCCGGGCTGTGGTAGGAACAATTCATACCATAAGATATCAGGTCCATAAAGGCAAGTCGGGTTGCGAAAGGGCTAGCCGAGGGCGGTGTGCTAGGACTGACCGACTTGCTGAGAGGGAATTCTCCCCAACTTGTCGCCGCCCAATCTCACCTGCTACTCTCGCCTTTCACTCACGGCATGTTCTCTCACCGCACAAACTGGCGGCTCAATCCGAACGCTTTCACGCGGGCGATTGCGGAGGCACGGGCTTCGGGACAGGAGATTCTGGATCTCACGATCCCGAACCCTACCGAAGCTGGGGTCCGCCCTGACGCTGAAAGCGTGCTGGCCGCGCTGGCGAATCCTGAGGCGATGCATTACGAACCGCAGCCGCGCGGCCTGCTCGCAGCACGCCAGGCTGTGTGCCGCTACTATCGCGAGTCGCACGAAGTTTTTGATCTGGATCCCGAGCGCCTGATTCTGACTACCAGCACCAGCGAAGCTTATTCGTACGTCTTCCGTCTGCTCGCGAATCCTGGTGATGAGATCCTGGTGCCTAAGCCGAGCTATCCGCTGTTCGAGTTTCTTGCCGATCTTGCCGACGTTAAGCTTGTTCCTTATCCGCTGCTCTACGATCACGGATGGCAAATCGATTTCGATTCGCTGTACAAAGCGGCCACGGCCCAGTCGCGAGCTGTGATTCTCGTTCATCCCAACAATCCGACCGGTTCCTACGTTGCTGCTTCAGAGACTACGGCGCTGAACGCCTTTTGCCGCGACTACAGTCTGGCGCTGATCGTGGACGAAGTTTTCCTCGACTACGCGCACGATGGCGCGCCGCGCAGCAGTTTTGCGGCTAACACCGACGCGCTTACATTCACGCTCAGCGGAGTGTCCAAGATCGCGGCGCTCCCGCAGATGAAGCTTGCCTGGGTGGCTACGAGCGGACCGAAAGAAATCGTGACCAAAGCCGGTGCGCGTCTCGAAATCATCGCCGATACCTATCTCTCGATGAACGCTCCCGTGCAGCTTGCCGCGCCGGTGCTGCTCGATCAGCGCAAGCAGATTCAGCCCATTCTCCTCGATCGGTTGCGCGCGAATCTTGCCGAATTTGATCGTCAGCTTGCTGGCCATCCTTCGTGCGTGAGATTACAGGTCGAAGGCGGTTGGTACGCTGCGCTGCGGGTTCCCGTGCTTGGGACTGACGAAGAGCTGGCTATCGATCTCCTAAGAAAAATGAGTGTCATCGTGCATCCCGGACACTTTTATGATTTTCCTAACGATGGCTATCTTGTGCTGAGCCTGATCACTGAACCAGCTACTTTTCGCGAAGGCGTTGCGCGGCTGCTGCAAGTGGTCGAAGCTTGAATTACTTCATTGCTTCGCATCTATTCGGGTCGCGCGTCGAGCGGAGACGCCTCCTCCTTCGGTCTTTTCGAATCAAAGGCTTAGCGGGTGATTTCTTTCCGAGAAACCACTGACAAGGCACTTACATCTTCCTTGCCTTATCTTCCTTGCCCTGATCGCGCCAGATGAGAACCCTGAATTCGCCCTTATCGTCCCGCAAGAACTCGACCTGCATGTCGAAAGCTTTCGAGAAAAACTTCGTTTCTGATTCGGGAAAAAACAGCGTGCCGGAGCGCGTAACGAGGTGGTTCCCCTCGGGGGCCATCTCGACACTTCCGCCATCCGCGAATTGATACTTTCCGGCATACCTGGCGAGTACAGCCGAGGATAAAGGAATCTCCTTGTGGATCGACGGTAGCGGAACAACCTCCCCATGCACCAGGGCGGCTAGCGCGGTGGCGATCTTGTCCATGGATTGGCCATTCTGGTTCGCCAAAACGATGATCGCCAGGCCCTCTTCAGGGTAGTAGGCCATCACGGCGTTGAAACCTATGTTGTCTCCGTTATGCTCAATCACGAGGTGGCCATTGACGCGCCTCGAGAACAACCCGCAGGCATAATCGTTCCTGAATGGCGTAGTCATCTTGTGGAAAGACGCAGGCGACAGCACCTTGCCGCCGAACAGCCGCTCCTCCCAACGAAGTAGGTCCTCGGTGGTTGAATATAGAGCCCCTGACGCGAAACCAAGCCTCGTATCGGGGCGTGCGGCGTTCTCCAACCCATTGGCGCCGGGCCAATAACCGGAGGCGCGGTGTGGAAGAATGGTCACGAAGGATTCGAGCCCCGAATCGTTCATGCCCAGCGGCTGAAAAATAATTTTCTTTGAGGAACTCTTCATAGGTTTGCCCGCTGATCTTCTCAATCAAATACCCGAGCACCAGGTATCCCATGTTGACGTAGGACCATTTTTCGCCCGGCTGAAAATTCAGCGGCTTGTCGTGGAAGATCATCTTGTCCGGTGTGCCCGGGACATACGTCGCAGCGTCGTCGGAAATGCCGGAAGTATGCGTTAACAGGTTATAGATCGTGATCTTGTCCCACGAGGCCGGCGCTTCCGGGAAGTATTTTCTGATCGAATCGTCCGTCTTCAGTTTGCCTCGGTCTTCCAGCAGCAAAACCGCCGCAGCAGTGAATTGCTTGGTCATCGAAGCAATATTGAACCGAGTCGTGGATGAATTCGGTATGCTCCACTCCAGGTCCGCCATGCCGTAACTTTGGCCGAAGATAGCTTTTCCGTGTTGCGCGACCAGCACGCTGCCCATGAACATTTGCGCGTCGGCATAGGGCTGGACAATCTGCTGCATACGCTGGACTTGGGTCTGGGCAACGGCTGCAGCCGAATACAAGAGGACGATTGACAGCGCTAGCCTGTCTCCTCGCATCACGTACCTCCAATAATCGATGGTGCTCCGGCAGATATTACCTCATTGGAACAATGGATGGCGTGTTAGCAAACCGGAAAACTGGAGCGGGATCGTAAATTATTGAAAAATCCCGATAGCCCTCGTTGACCCAGTGCTTGACTCCGTAATCGGGTTGCCTGTCGGGCGGTCACTGCCCGCAAACTGCCCCACTACGAATGCGGTCGTCGGCGCCAGATCGGAACATCCTCGTGATATTCTTCTCGCCGTTTCCAATTTCGGAGAATTCATGTCTATCAGCCGTCGTGGATTTCTTGGTTCCGCCATCGCTGCATCTCTGGCCACTGGCCTGAACGCGCCAAATTCGAGTGCCCAGGACAACTCGCACAGCAACTCCTCCCACCCCGGCGGATATTTCGGTGTGGGGAAGCGTCCGATCATTATCTGCTCTCACAACGGGGTCAATTACGTCGACGACGCCCTTGCGTTTTTGAAGAACGGCGGCGACACGCTTGACGCTGCCATCCGCGTGGCGAAGGGGCCAGAAGACGATCCGAACGACGATTCGGTTGGATTGGGCGGTCTGCCCAACGAGGAAGGGGTGGTCGAACTTGACGCCTGCTGCATGCATGGGCCAACGCGCCGGGCTGGATCGGTGGGCGGCGTGCGCAACATCAAGAACGTTGCGCTGGTGTCGAAAGCGGTCATGGAACACACCGGCCACGTGATGTTGGTCGGCGAAGGGGCCGAACGATTCGCCGTCGCGGTTGGTTTTCCGCGCGAGAATTTGCTTACTGAGCGCTCGCGCAAAATCTGGCTGCTATGGAAGGAATATCACTCCTCCGACGACTGGTGGGGACCGGGGCTGGCCGACCCGCAATGGAAACCGCCAGCGTTACCACAATCCGAACCCCATTCCGAACTATGGGAAGAACGAATCAAACGGCTGGAAGAGCACGCCGAGCGCGTGGGCATTGAGCCGGGATTTCGCATGGCGGCGATTCGGCGCGTGCTCGTTCCGCCGACGGGAACTATCCACTGCTCGGCGCTCAACGACAAAGGTGAGATGTCCGGCTGCACAAGTACCAGCGGGCTCGCGTTCAAGCTTCCCGGACGCTGTGGTGATTCGCCGATCATCGGCGCGGGTTGCTATACCGATCAGGATGTGGGTTCGGCGGGCGCGACCGGCAGCGGGGAAGAGAACATCAAGGTTGCGGGAGCGCACACCATTATCGAAAATATGCGGCGCGGCATGTCTCCGATCGAAGCGGGCACCGACGCGCTTAAGCGCATCGCCCGCAACTACAACAACGATATGAACAGGCTCAAGTTCCTAGACATGACTTACTACATACTGCGCAAGGATGGCGCCTACGCGGGCGTGTCTTTCTGGGAGGGCTATTCGGAAGGCGATAAACACGCGATCGCGGTGCACGACGGCACGCGGCGTTTGGAAACCACAGTTGCGTTATTCAAAGGCGTTTCGCATGAGTTTCCGCCATTTCCGGTGGCGGTTCCAGAGGAATTGAAGAAGGATTCGGTGTATGTGAAGTAGACAGCTCCGAGCCGTGAGCTACGAGCTTCGAGCCAACCGGTCGCCTCAAGCTCGCAGCTCGAGGCTCGTAGCCGACTGTCCCGTGGAATGCTCCCCGCTCCCGGAGCGCTCGCTTTCACGTCTTCCAACCGGGTGTACAATTGTTTTGTAAGGACCGCAGCTTCACGGGGCTTGTCCCGCGCATTTGAGGCTTGACAATGAACGTTCACGTCAGTTACAAGGTCCACAAAACCCCCGACATCGAAAAAGAAATCAGCCACCAGATCGAAAAAGTCCAGAAGCGGCTTCAGGTCTTTCGGCCCGAACTGGTGCATTTGAAAGCCGTCATTGATGAAAATTCAGCGCGCGAGGGAACGCTCGTTTCGTTGAATCTGCGCTTGCCGTCGGGCCAATTGGCGGCGCAGAAGAAAGCTTCCAGCGCTACCGCAGCCATCAAGGCTGCGTTTGATGAACTCATACAACAGATTGGGCGACATAAGGAACTGCTCCGCTCCAGCCACAAATGGCGGCGCTGGCGTGGAGGCGCACAGGAGTCTCCCGAACCCGGCGTACCCTTTGAGAAAACGCTGGCAGCGGTTTTGCCGCCTACTATTTCCGCCGATGACATCGGCTCCTATGTGAATGCGAATCTTGGGCGGCTCGAACGGTTCGTGGAGCGCGAACTTTACTTCCGCCGCGCCGATGCGGAGGGTCCCAGTTTCGTTTCGGAGGACGGTCTCTCGACCACTGAAGTTGTGGACGAAGTCATCGCTCGCGCGCTTGGCGATCATGACCGTCCGGAAAAACTTGCGCTCGAACCGTGGCTTTATCGTCTCGCCCTCGAAGCTATGAACGAAATGACGGCGCGCCTCGAGGAACTGGAGTCTTCCGTTCATCTCGAGGACAGTAGCCGCCGGCAGAACGTCGAAGCTTCCGACGAAGCGGGATTGCAATTCCATCAGCCGGATGAGGCGTGGACTCGCGAAAGCGCCATCCCCGATCGGCGCGTGTCGACTCCGGAACAGGATGCCTACTCCGACGAAATGATTGCGCTGGTGCAAGCCGCGCTGCGCGGCGCCGACCGCACCGACCGCGAAGCTTTTCTGCTCTACGGCATCGAGGGCTTCTCCCTCGGTGAAATTGCCGCCATCACCGGGCGGCATCTGGAGGCGGTGCGCGAATCCGTGCAACGGGCTCGCGACTGCGTTCGCAACGCGCCCTCGGTCGCCAGCGAGTTCCATCAGGAGCTCCTGGTGAAACATCGACGCTGAAACTCACCCCAAACTTCTTGCCAGTACCAGCATCTCAGTATTGAAGGAGCGTTGAGATGATGACCCGGGACGAAATCCGCGAGTTGGCCGCTTTTCAAGCAGACGAAAGTAAAGGGGCGTGTGCCCTGAGTTTTTACCTTCAGCCCGATCCTCCGCAGGATCGTTCTCATCGGCGCGAGGCAATTGTCGCCAAAGATGTCGTGAAGCAAGCTTTGAAAAGTGCTGCCGCCAAAAGCAAGAACGGATCGTTGCACGCGGATCTCGATCGCGTTCTCGAGCTGGCGACGAACCTGCGCGGCAATGGGCGGGGAAGGGCGGTCTTCGCATGCTCGGCTCAGAATTTCTGGAGGGAATACGAACTGCCGCCGCACTTGGGAGGAACGCACATTTACCTTGAGTCTCGGTTTCAGTTGAAACCGCTGGCCGCATTGCTCGGAGCCCAGCCTGCTCTTTGCGTGGCCATGGTCGACCGCCAGCGCGCTCGATTCTTTGATCTGCGCCTGGACGACCTGCGCGAACGCGGAGCTATTGTGCACATGCTCTCGCGCAGCGCGTCGAGCTACGGCTTCAACGGATACGAAGGCGGCCATGCCGAACGCCGCGTGGCCGAGGAAGCGCTCCAGCACTTCAAGGCGGTTTCCGAGCGGCTGCGGACCGACTTCGAGAAAGGCATCTGGGAGCGGGTTATCGTCGGTTGTCAGGATGCCAACTGGTCCGAGTTGGAGGCCAATCTTCACCCTTACGTGAAACAGCGCGTGATTGGGCGATTCTCAGCGGACGTTGCCAGCGTTTCGAATGAAGAGATTCGCGAGCGCGCGGGCGCGGTGCTGGATCGTTGGATATTGGAACGGGGCCGCACGAAAGCCAGCGAAGCGATCGATCTCGCGAAATCTAACGGCCGCGGTGTCACTGGCCTGCGGCGCGTTTTGCAGGCGCTCGAAACCGGGGAGGTGCAAAGTATTTTCCTTGGCGAAAATTATTCGGCTCGAGCGGTTGAGTGCACTCACTGCGGCCATCTCAATACCCACCTGGTCCCGTCGTGCGTCGCTTGCGGGAACCCCACTCGCGAACTCACGGATGTTAGCGACGCCATCATCCCCATCGCCATACGCCGTGACATCGAACTGTTTTATCTCAAGGAGCACGGGGAGCTGGATCGTGCCGGCAACATCGCGGCGCTGCTGCGCTTCCGTTCGGATCAGAGGACGGGGCAGGTCGCGGCGGCATCGTAGGAGGACAAATTTTAGTAGTGGGGCTGTTTTGAAAACCGCCCACTTCCCAAATTCTAGTGAGATGGTGAATTGTTGCGGGCTGAGCGAAAATGAAGTAATGATCCACAAAATCCTTCCCGTCGGACCGCTGCAATGCAACTGCTCCGTCATTGGCGACGAGACCACGCACGAGGCCATGGTCATCGATCCGGGCGACGATGTTGAAGGTGTCATCGCTATCATCCGCCAGCACGGGTTGCAGGTGAAGCAGATCGTCATCACCCACGCCCACATTGACCACGTGGGCGGAGCCATGAAGCTGCGGGCGCTGACGGGCGCGCCCATCCTGCTTAATCAGAACGACTATGCGTTGCTGAAGATGCTCGACGTTCAGGCTTCATGGCTCGGCATGGCTGCGCCGGGCGCGGTTGCCATTGAGGCGAGCATCGCGGATGGCGAATCATTGCAGACCGGGAACCTGACGGCCAACGTTCTCCACACTCCGGGCCACACTGAGGGCAGCGTGTGTCTTTATTTTCCTGCGGAAAAGATGTTAATTGCCGGCGATACGCTATTCGCTCGCAGCATCGGGCGCACCGACCTGCCGGGAGGATCGTTTGAGAAGATTATGCGATCGCTGCACGACCGCGTGTTGACGCTGCCCGACGATACACTGGTGATTCCTGGACACGGGCCGCGGACCACGATCGGACAGGAAAGGGAAGAGAATCCTTTTCTGGTGCCGTGATTTGAGATGTGTCTGACGGCGGCCGGGCGGGTATGCCTGGCTCTCCCTTAGCAACCTACTTCTGGTTCGGAGCGTGGTTTTGCGGTGCCGACGGGGCGGGCTGCGATTTAGTCTGGGACGGTTTTAGACCCGAAAGCGCGGACGTGGGGCCGACTCGCCGCGCCGCAAAAATCGACAGCGTGATCGATGTAATCATGAAAATAATCGCGGACCACGTCGTCGCCCGCGAAAGAACCGAGGCCGCTCCGCGCGGACCAAACGCTGTCTGGCTGCCCTGACCGCCGAAAGCGGCAGCCAAGTCGCCGCTCTTTCCGCTCTGCAACAAGACGACCGCAATCAGGAAAAAGCAAACCAGTACGTGAAGTACAGTGATCAAAATGGTTATCACAAAAACTCCGTGCGGGCCGCAGCCCGAGTCAAATTCCGATCCCGCCAATGGTTGCGCTGGCAATACTGCAGGAATCAGTGCAATGGTGCGGAAGGGGGGATTTGAACCCCCACGCCTTTCGGCGCCACCCCCTCAAGATGGTGTGTCTGCCAGTTCCACCACTTCCGCTTTACAATCAATCGTTTGCAGACCGTTTGAGGGAAACTGAGTCTGCACGGCACAGGCGGGCATACGGCGACCGGCGCTCGTGCTTCCTAAGCCTTTATACACGGTCAAAGGAGGCGGTTCAAGTTGGCCGGTGGGCCCGCGAGCGTTTGCTTGCAGCTGACAGTGTGTCTGGTTTGCATGTCGTCCCCGATGCCTTTATCGTGAGATGCGCTCATTGACTCCGTCCTCTATGAATGGCCGCATCTTTTTCTGGTCACTTACCTCCGCGCTCGCCGGATTTCTTTTCGGCTTTGACACCGTCGTCATTTCGGGTGCGGAGAAAACAATTCAGGCACTTTGGGGGCTGAGTCCCGAGCTTCACGGGGTTGCGATGGCTTCCGCTCTCTATGGCACCGTGCTGGGTGCGCTAGTCGGCGGCTGGCCCGCGGACCGCTTCGGACGCAAGGCCACGCTGCTCTGGATTGGCGTGCTGTACTTTGTCGGCGCAGTCGGTTCGGGATTGGCGCCGAACGTCTCTACTTTCATCGCCGCGCGTTTCATCGGTGGCCTGGGCATTGGGATTTCGACGGTGGCGGCTCCGCTGTATATTTCGGAAATTGCACCAGCTAAGCATCGTGGGCAACTGGCGGGCATGTTTCAGTTCAACATTGTTTTTGGCATTCTGATCGCTTTTGTGTCGAACGCTCTGCTGGCTGGCGCGGGCGAGAATGGCTGGCGCTGGATGCTGGGCGTGGCCGCTTTTCCTTCACTTCTCTACACACTGCTCTGCTTCGGACTGCCTGAAAGCCCGCGTTGGTTACTGACCAGAAAAAACGATCGTGCGGGTGGGTTGAAAGTTCTGCAATTGATTCAACCCGACGCGTCTCCACGCGAGATCGTAGCCGAAGCGGACGAGATTGTGGCTGCGTCTTCGGAGAAATCTTCTTCGGGCAAAGCATCGTCGGCGCATTTCTGGACACGCCGGTTGCGCCGGCCGATTCTGCTGGCCATTTTGATTGCATTCTTCAATCAGCTTTCCGGGGTCAATGCGATTCTTTATTTCGCGCCGCGCATCTTTGAACTTACCGGACTGGGTGCGAAGGCCGCGTTATTGCAATCGATCGGCATCGGCATCACTAATCTGGTTTTCACTTTTGTTGGGCTTTGGCTGATTGACCGGCTTGGGCGGCGCACGCTTCTGATTATTGGGTCGTTCGGTTATATCGCTTCGCTTGGACTGGTGGCCTGGGCTTTCTTTACGGCGCATTTCTCTATCGTGCCGGTTTGCATCTTTGCTTTTATTGCGGCGCATGCGATCGGTCAGGGAGCGGTGATCTGGGTCTTCATTTCTGAGATATTTCCCAATCGGCAGCGCGCCGAAGGGCAGGCGCTGGGCAGCTTCACGCACTGGGTCTTCGCGGCTTTGCTTACAACTTTCTTTCCGAAGATGGTTTCGGTTTTCCCTCCCGGCTACGTCTTCTCGTTCTTTGCTGGCATGATGGTGCTGCAACTGATTTGGGTGAAGACGCTGGTGCCGGAAACGAAGGGTGTACCGCTGGAGCAGATTCAGAAACAGCTGGGGATCGAATAGGAACTAACAGTCGTCAGGCCGAAGGGCGAACGAAACTTGAAGTGAGGTCCTGAACGGATTGTGATCCGCTGGCTTGAGGGTAATCTGTCGTGCTGATTGAGCGGCGTCTGCTGTCATTTAGCACTCCCCGTATTGATTTTATGACATAGGCCTCGCTGACTGGGACCCGAGTCTCCGCAAAGCGTTCCGCAGGGGCCCGTGCCGCTGCGTGAGATGCAGGTAGCGCATTTCATCCGGATTGGATTTGGCTCGGATGACTTGAACGAGATTTTCCTTTTCCTCGCGAGTCCACTCCCGCAATCCTGGCACGCCCGTCAGGACGAGTGCAAAATTCTCGAAGGTCACCTTTTCCAGCGGCTTCCATGAAGATGTAGTAACGCCCAGAATTCGCTCCAGGGCACGACTCGAACGCTTGCGCATGAGGTCGGCATCTCCGCCAAAATCTTGCGCCATTCGCTGACTCACTCGCAGGCCGATGTTGCGGGTTGAGAAACTGTCCCACGCTCCTACCTCGCTTCCTGGAAGTTCGTACAAAACGTGCCCGGCGGCCAGTCGCTTCAGCGTGCGCGCGGGGGTGCGGTACTTTGAGTCGGCGGCGATTTTTTGTTCTTCGCGTTCCGCCAGTTTTTGCAGTTCGGGGCGTCCTGGACGGAAGCCTAGTTTGCGGTAAAACCAGAACGCGCCCGATTCGATTGCCTCCTCGTTTTCGTGGCCCAGTTGATAGGGATAGACGGAAACGCACGTTGTTCCCATGAGGTGACACAGGCAGCGCAGGATCTGCGCGTAGACCCACCCCGCTTCGCCGCCGCGGAAAGTGTAGAAGGTGTTGAAGCCTACTTCCATCCACTCGCAGAGGCCGATGGCTTCGATGTAGTTGATGGGCACGCCATTCTTCAGCGTCAGCCCGGCGACGTAGGCGCGCAGGGGCAAACGGCGATGGGCCGGCAGGTTCCAGAGATAGATGGTCACTCCGCGGCCTACATCGGCTCTTACTACCGAGCGCGGGTCGCCTAGCGTGGTGCCGTAGAGTTCGCGGTAACGTACCAGCATTACCTCGCGGATTAGGTTCATGACCTCGCCGCCTTGCTTGAGCGAGAGCTTTGTCAGTTGCGGCGGACGCCTGGCTAACTCGGCGGCGAGCGAGACCTGGCTTCGGCTGATCAAGGGCTCAGGCTCGCTGTGGTAAAAAACTTTGCGGACGGGCTTCCAGTTGCGCGTGCGCGTGATGACGGAGTTCTTTAGCTTCCAACGCAAGGGGACGCGCAGGGATTCGTAGAGTTCGGCTTTCTCGGTCGGACCTAATCGTAGATCGGCGAAGCGCTGTATCAACCATGCGGGGATACGCGATGAAGGATCGGAACCTTTCTTACCTGCGGCGGTCTCGAGCCAGCGGCGCCACGGCGTGTCGGCCTCGACATAGGAGTCGTCCTCTAGCAACGGCATGAAGCGCGGGCCGGTGGTGCCTAGTTCGCGTCCGGGGTCGTAGCTTTCCCAGGCGATTTCTACTTTGCCGGGGAGGCGATTCGTGCTGATTAGCCAACTCGCAACATCGAAGCTGAGCGTGTCTTTCATCTCGGTGCCGGCAATGCCGGAGACTTCGAAGGTGTCGAAGTCGTCCATGTCGGCGCCGGCTTGGTGTAGAGCTTCCACTTTCTTGTGGAAGCCATTCAGGATGCGCTCGGTGGCGCGAACCACGACGGGGCCTTGCGGGAACGCTCGCAGGAAAAGCAGCGCCTCGTGGAAGCGGATTAGCGACTTCGAATCGGGAAAGCGGCTGGCATCGAGCCTTCGTAGCAGCTTTACTACGCGAGCGGCTTCGCCGGAGCCGAATCGGTAGCGGCAGGCTTCTAGCTGGGACAAGAGATGGTCGAGAGTGGCGGCAGACATTTTGGGATCGACCCAAGCCTACCTTATCCGTCGATTTCCGGGAGTTATCTCCTCTGATGATACCCCACAAGTTACTCCTGGTGATTCCGTGACGCGGGCCGAATCAGCGGAGCAATTTCATCCCCGCAACAGCCGCATTGTGATCGAAGGTGATGGTGTATTGGCATTCCGCAGCGTGGCCACAGCGTTCAATCAGGCAGTCGGCAAAGTCGGCGCGACTGGCGCCGAACTTTCGCAATGCCTGCGCGACGATTTCCGCTCTCTCAATAACCAGTTCCTTACTGCGCAGTAAAGTGTCGAGCACGTGGTCAATTTCGTTCTTCTTGAATCGGTAAGAGAACTCCAACACCCAAACCAGTTCTGCGATGACGATCAGGGAAAGAAATCCCGGCGAATCCTGGGAGAGTGAATCAATGACTTTCACCGCCGCGGCGGTTTGAGCCGCATCGTCGTGCGTAAGATAGCGGACGATAACATTCGTGTCGAGGCCGATCATAAAATGCGCAATAGCAAGACCATTATCGAGATCCGGAAGCGCGCCTCGCAATGGCGGCATTCATCTCTTCGATCGATACCGGCTTGCTTCGCTTGCCTTGAAAAATCCCTTTCAGTTCCTGTACCGAGCGGGTGGCGGCGATGATGGCGAATTCACCCTTCCCCTGCTCCACAAATTCCACGCGATCCCCCGCCTCCAGCCCCAGAGCGGCGCGCACCCGAGAGGGAATGGTGATTTGGCCTTTCGAAGTAAGGGTTGCGACTGCCATTCTTTCTCCGTCCTTACATCATAGTAAGGAAAATGGCTAATGTCAAGGATGAGGGCTGACCGCTGCAATGAACTGGGAAGTGCCCTCAGCATGACGCCGCTCCATGACGCCGCGAGCCCACGTGGGGAAACACGGCCGGTCCGTCACTCATGCTATAATCGCTATTCGCCTGAACGATTTACGTCGAGGCTGATCCTGTGATTTCCTCCGCGGGCGGAATCCGAAGTACCGAGAATCAGCGCAATTCGAGTACTCGTATTACGTAGAAGAAGAGACGAGGTAGAGCTATGTCCGGCCATTCTAAGTGGGCAACTATTAAGCATAAAAAGGGCGCGCTCGATGCTAAGCGCGGCAAGATCTTCACGCGTCTTATTAAGGAAATTTCGATGGCGGCGAAGTCGGGCGGCGATCCTGACATGAATCCGCGGCTGCGGACGGCCATTCTGGCGGCGAAGGCGGAAAACATGCCCGCGGACAACATCAAGCGCGCCATCCAGCGCGGAACGGGCGAACTGCCGGGAGCCAGCTACGAAGAATTTATTCTGGAGGGCTACGGACCGGGAGGCGTGGCGTTGCTGGCGGAAATTTCTACCGATAACCGCAATCGGACGGTGAGCGAGATACGGCACGTGTTTGGGAAAAACAATGGGAACATGGCCGAGGCGGGCGCGGTTTCGTGGATGTTCAAAAAGAAGGGTGACATAGTCGTTCCGAAATCGGCGGCTAAGGAAGACGACCTGATGAACATCATCCTAGAAACGGGCGGCGAGGATTTGAAGGATGAAGGCGACAATTGGGAAATTTTGACGGAGCCTTCCGCTTACGAAGCCGTGCTTGAGGCCGTCAAGAAGGCTGGCATTACACCGGCTTCGTCTAGCGTGAGCATGGTTCCGGACAATTACATCAAGCTGGAGGGGCAGCAGGCGGCGCAGATGATTCGGCTGCTCGAAGCGCTGGAAGATAGTGACGATGTGCAGAACGTGCACGCTAACTTCGACATCGACCAGAAGACTCTGGAAGAGGTCGCGGGCTGAGTGGAAAAAAATCGGGTCATCGGGTGATCTGAGTTCCTAGAACTTGCTTCTTCGATTTTTGAATTTCGATGACCCGATGCCCGATGACCAGATCGCCCGATCAGTTTTCGGCAGCTCTGCCGAACTTTTCAACAGCCCGGTGGAAAAGTTTGTGGAAAATTGGGACCTTACTCTTGTAACCTTCTGTTAACGAATCGCTTCAACATTCTGCACTGCATCGGGTGCTTGCTGTATTGACTCTCGGCTATGAATTGCTGCCGGTGAAGACTCGTCTCGACAAACTGCTGGTAGAACGAGGGTTGACGCCTTCGCGCGAGCGTGCGCAAGCGCTCATTCTCGCAGGAAAGGTTCTGGTCAACGAGCAAAAGGTCGAGAAGGCGGGCGCATCGATTGATGCCGATGCGAACGTTCGCCTGCTGGGCGCCGATCTCCGCTATGTCAGCCGCGGCGGTCTTAAGTTGGAGAAGGCTCTCGAGCACTGGCGCATCGATCTTCGGGGCAAAGTTTGTCTGGACGTGGGCGCTTCCACCGGAGGCTTCAGCGACTGCATGCTGCAGCACGGCGCGGCCCGGGTGATTGCCGTCGATACCGGCTATGGGCAGATAGATTTCCGGCTGCGCAACGATCCGCGCATTCGGCTGCTGGAGAAAACCAACGCTCGCTACCTCGAACCTTCCGACATCGGAGAGGCGGTCGACTTTATCGCCATGGATGTCTCTTTCATCTCTGCAACCCTGGTGCTGCCGGCGGTGATTCGCGCCGCTTCGTTCTATCGCGGCGCGACTGGCGCAGGCCGTTTTCAGATTGTGGTTCTGGTGAAGCCGCAGTTCGAAGCGGGCAGGGAACTGGTAGGGAAAGGCGGAATTGTGCGCGACGAAGCGGCGCAACTGGCGGCCGTGTCTAAGGTAGAGGCGGCGCTGACGGAATTGGGATGCTCGCGCACCGAATGGATCGAATCTCCCATCCTCGGCGGTGAGGGCAATCGCGAATTCCTGCTCCACGCAGAGTTTTCGACGCCGGTTGCGGGCTGATTCTGTACAATCGGAAGTCCGATGCCAGAACCATCGCCCAAACGCAAGCTCCGCGGCAAGGTCAAAGGCAAGGCCGAAGAGATGCCCAAGTCCGCCCGGAAGTCCAACCAGAAAACCGTCGCCATCATTTCGAAGCCGGGGCGTCCCGAGTTATCGGAAGTGCTGCCTGCATTGGAGAAATGGCTAAAACAGCGCAATTGCGCGGTCGTAGTGGACGAAGAAAGCGCGGTGTACTTTTCGGCGTCTCAGATGATGGCGCGCACTGAATTGGCTAGGTGCTCGCCGGAGTTGGCGCTGGTGTTCGGCGGAGACGGGACTTTGCTCTCGGCGGCGCGCGCGGTTGCGGAAGCGGGTACGCTGATTCTCGGCATCAATCTTGGCACGCTCGGATTCATGACCGAACTGGCCATCACTGATCTGTATCCGGCCCTGGAAGCGATCGAGAAGGAAAGCTACATCGTGGACAGCCGGTCCATGCTGAGGGGCACGCTCATCCGGGACGGCGGGCTTGCCGCGACACACGTTGCTTTGAACGAAGTGGTCGTGAGCAAGAGCGCGATTGCGCGCTTGAACCACTTTGAGCTTTTTGTGGACGCGGAGTTTGTATCCAGCTACCGAGCCGATGCATTGATCATCGCCACGCCGACCGGTTCCACCGCGTATTCCCTGGGAGCAGGAGGACCGATTCTCAACCCGGACGTGGATGCTTTTCTCATTACTCCCGTTTCGCCCCACGGGTTGACGCATCGTCCGGTGGTGGTGCGCGACACAGTCGAGATTGAGATTCGCGTTAAGACTGGAAAAGAAGAAGCTTATCTAAGCTTTGATGGGCAGTTCGGCTGCCCGGCGCGAGTGGGTGATATCGTGCGCTGCGTAAAGGCGGAACATCCGGCGCGGCTGTTGCGGTTTAAGAAAACATTCTTCGAGGTGCTCGGCACCAAGCTCAAGTGGGGCGAACGCTAGAGTCAGGTCTCAGGTGTCAGGTCTCAGGTCTCAGGCTGCGGAGGCCTTTTTGAACGAAATCCAACCAGGCCTTGTCGAGCGCGTGCTCGACACAGGCGAAGTTCGATTGAATTATGCGGAGGGCCCTGCCCAGGGACCGCCGCTCGTGCTGCTGCACGGACTGGGGCGGCGCTGGCAGGTATTTCTGCCGGTGATTCCCGCGCTGAGCTTGCGCTGGCATATCTTCGCAATTGATCTGCGTGGTCATGGCAAATCGTCGCGCGTGGCTCGCGGATACCACGGCCCGCAATATTCGGAAGACATCGCATGCTTTCTTCGCGAGCGCGTTTCCGCTCCTGCCGTGCTCTTTGGACATTCGCTCGGCGGAATGGTGAGTATGTGGGTCGCTTCGCATCATTCGGAACTGGTGCGGGCGCTGATTCTAGGCGACAACATTATCGTGCCGCAGCAGCTTCGCAATCCGATGTATATGGCGCTGTTCACGGGATTGCGCGACCTGGCGCGGGGCGGGGGATCGATCGAGAAGATCGCGGAGGGCATTGCCAACATAGTGCTGCCCGCTCCGAGTGGCCGGCTGGTCGCGATCCGCGAATTTCCTGGGAACGATGAAGCTTATCTGCTGGCCTGGGCACGTTGCGTGCAGCAGGCCGATCCGGATACTTACGACATGACGCTTGATGGATCATCGATCGCGGGGTGGGACGGCGAGACGGTGCTGCGCGGGATTACTTGTCCAACGCTGCTTTTGCAAGGGACGCCAGAGTTGGGCGGCTTGATGTCCGATGCGGATGTTGCGCTGGCTACGCGCTTGTTGCCGCATCACGCGCATGTGAAGTTTCAGAACCTGGGACACGCGCTGTTCATTCAGCAGCCGGAGCCGGTGCTGCGGGCAGTGACGAATTTTTTGGAATCGCTTGGGTGATTCAGTGATTGGTGAATCCGCACTTCCACAAATAGAGGCACTTTGCTGAACGGACTTTTTTCGAAAGCGTCGATGCTGGGTCGCACAAGCATATCCTCGCGGAGGCAATGGTAATGTGTCCTTGCTTCTGCGTAACCTCTGGTACGCGGTCAAGTGCGTCGCAGCAACTACCGTCATCATTGGCCTCAAACGAATACGTTAGCAAATACGTGGTTACGGCCTCACCGCACTCATGGCACTCGAACTGCGATTTTTGAGCACTTTCCAACGCAGCTTGCTTTAGCATTGGATGCCCGCTGATCAACTCCGCCGAGGCGACCGTTCCGTCGTTTCGGATACCTACCTGGACTTTCACCTCCCCTACGATGCTCGCCATGCGTGCTAAAGGGGGGTAGATCACGGGCGACAATTTCGTGAGCATGACTTCAGGTTGCGGCGACGCAACTGCGGTTGACGCTTGGGCCAAAGCATTTCCGGAAAGGATGAAATGAAACACAGCAACAAAAAGCACGAGCTCCAGTTCCAGGTTACTTCGTCTCATGCTGAACAGTGTAGACCTACTTCTCTGTGCGGAGTAGGTCAGTTATGTCTTCGCGTCGTCGGATCACTCTAGCTTTCACGCCATCGACCAACACTTCCGCTGCCCGGCCGCGCGTGTTGTAGTTTGATCCCAGCACGGCGCCGTACGCGCCCACGTCGAGAATGGCCAGAAGGTCTCCCTCGTTGACCAGGGGAAGTTTTCGATCGCGCGCAAAAAAGTCACCAGTCTCGCAGATCGGGCCAACCACATCGGTGATCTCGGTCGCGCGCGATTCGCGGCGCACCGGAACGATTTCGTGATACGCGCTATACAGCGAAGGACGCACCAGATCGTTCATCGCCGCATCGACTATCAGGAAACGTTTGTGATTATTCGTTTTCCGGTAGAGCACGCGGGTCAGCAATACGCCCGCCGGGCCTACGATGGATCGTCCGGGCTCGAGCAGTAAATGCAGCTTTAAGCTGCGCAACGGTCTTAGAACTGCCTTTGCGTACGCGGTAATTTGCTGCTTGAAATTCTCCTGTACTTCTTCGTAGGAAATTCCCAAGCCGCCGCCGGCATCGATGTAGCGAATGTCGTGTCCCTGGCGGCGGAGGTCGCGAACGAGATCGGCCACGCGTTCGAGGGCTTCCTGAAATGTGCCTACATCGGTAATTTGCGAACCGACGTGAACACTCACTCCGGCCACTTTCAGATAAGGCTGCTTCGCGGCCTCGGCATAGAGCGTCAGCGCCTCGGGAATCGGAACGCCGAATTTGTGTTCGTGCAGCCCGGTCGAAATGTAGGGATGAGTTTTCGCCGAAACGTCGGGATTGACCCGCACGGCGACCGGTGCGCGTTTCTTCAATTTGGCCGCAGTCGCCGCGAGCAGAGTTAACTCTGAAGCGCTTTCAACGTTGAACAGGAGTATTCCCGACCTCAGCGCGAGTTCCATCTCCGCGGCGGTTTTGCCGACGCCGGAGAACACAACCTTGCTCGCAGCTTTGCGGTTGGCGCGCAGAACTCGCTGCAGTTCTCCGCCTGAAACTACGTCGAAGCCCGCGCCTTCACGAGATATCAATCGCAGAATCGCCAGCGTGGAATTGGCCTTGACCGAATAACACAGTGTGTGTGGGATTGACTGAAACGCGTGCGCGAAGGCTTGCAACCGCGCTCGGATCATCGCCGCGGAATATACGTAGAGCGGAGTTCCGTGGCGCGCGGCAAGGCCTTCCAGGGGCACAGCCTCACAGTACAACGCGGTGGCGCGTGAAGCGGAAGACGGGCTCTGATACCCAAATGCGGGAGGGCGTAACGCTTGCGATGCGTGCGGTTGCTTCACTTGCGTTTGCCTGGTCCCGCTTTGACTTTGATGGCGACGACGGTCTGATCGTCGAAGGCATCGACGCCCGCTGCGAACTCCGCAACTGCCTTGAAGATTTCGTTGACCACGCAATCCGCCGATTTCGTCGCGCAGCCGGCTACGATCGCTTCCACCCGCTCCTGCCCGAACGACTGGCCATGGCGGTTACGGGCATCGGAAATGCCGTCACTGAGGAACACGAACAGGTCCCCCGGTTTGGCTTTGAAACTGAATTCGTCGTAGTCGGCTTCGTCAAAAAGGCCGAGGGGCAGACCGGTCGCCTCGATGAACTCAATTTTTCCCTCATGATAATAAATGGGCCGCGGCAGTCCAGAATTCGCCACCAGCAGCGAGCGCTTCTCATCGTCCCACACGGCGTAAATGATCGACACGAACTGCGCCGCAATCCGGCGCTCGGCCAATGACAAGTTGATTGCGGAAAGCATCTCGGCCGGGCCCGGCTCGATCGGCGCGTGCGAACGCAGAATGCCGCTGACCAGTGCGGCATAGATCGCGGCCGGCGCGCCTTTGCCGCTGACGTCGCCAACCGCGATCCCGAGGCGGGATAACGAATACGGAACGAAGTCGTAAAGATCTCCGCCGATCGCGCGGGCGGGAACAAACTTGGCCTGGACATCGAGATTGCGCATCTGGGGAAGGGAATGCGGAAGCAAGCGAAACTGCAGTTCGCGCGCCAACGCGAGATCGTGTTCCAGGCGCTGCTCTTGCCGGGCAATCTGTTCGTACAGGCGCGCGTTTTCAATGGCGATGGCCAACTGCGCCGCCAGCGTGGTGAGGGTGCGTTTGTGATCGTCGGTAAAATAACCGCGGCGCGTGTGCTCCAGATCGAGCACTCCGATTACCTTCTCCTGGTAGATCAGCGGAACCGCAAGCTCCGAGCGGGTTTCCGGATTCCCCGCGATGTAGCGGTCGCTCTTGGCGACGTCGGGCACGAGAACCGCTTCCTTGGCCTGAGCGGCGTATCCGACGACTCCGCGGCCCAGCGGGATGTCGTGCTTTCGGTGCAGTCTCTCTTCGAAGCGCTGCGAAAACCGGTGCTGCAGTTTTTCACCCTCCTGATCGAGCAGAAGAATGCTGAACATCTGGTAGTCGATCAGGCGCTTGAGCAACTCGGCGATGCGCTTAAGCAGTTCATCGAGGTTAAGAATTGAGGTGAGTTCGCGAGCAATCTCGTTCAGCAGCAGCAGGGTCCGGGCCTGGCGCGTTGTGCGCGTGTGCAGGCGCGCGTTTTCGATGCCCACCGCCATGCGCGATCCGATCAGCGTCAACAGGCGTTTGTGCTCCTCGGTGAAGTAACCTTTTTCGCGGGCCTCCAGGTCGATCACGCCAATCACCCGGTTCTTGACAATGAGCGGGATGGCGAGTTCGGAGTGGACATTAGGTAGGGCGTCGATGAAGAAATCATCCTGCGTGGCATCGGCGACCAGCACGGCTTGGCGAGTTTCGGCGGCGCGTCCGGTAACGCCCTGGCCCACTTTCACGCGCAGGCGGTCGGCGATTCCCGGCGGATACCCTACGTGGAAACGAACGTACAACTCCTGCAGCGGTTCGTTGAGCAGCAGAATTGCAAAAATCTCGTAGTCAATGACTTTACGTACCAGTTCGGCCACGCGCCGCAGCGTGGTTTCCAGGTCGAGCGTGGTGTTCACCACGTCGGCCACTTCGAGCAGAAGAGGGTCCACCTCGGAGGCGCGTCCATTTTGCGAGGCGGTGATTTTCACAGGGTTCATCATAACAGCCGACGAAATTTGTAATTTGTGATTTGTAATTGGTAATTTGAGAAGCAAAACACCAGATCTGAAAATTACAAATTACGAATGGCCAATTACAAATTCTCCAGCACGCAGATATCCGGTAGATTGCGATACCGTTCTGCATAGTCCATGCCGTAACCAACCACGTAGGCATCGGGTATTGTGAAGCCGATGTAGTGCGTCTCGATCGACTGCTTGCGGCGCGAAGGTTTGTCGAGCAGCGCGGCGATGCGCAGTGACCTTGGTTGATGCGCCTGCAGCAGCTTCGAAATGTAGTTCACCGTCAGCCCGGTGTCGAGAATGTCTTCGACCAGAATCACATTGCGGTCCGCCAGCGACTGATCCATGTCTTTGGTCAACCGAACCTCACCGAGTGAATCCCATGCCGCATGGCCCGCCGGATCGTCCTTCACGGAGGGGCGGTTCCCGTAACTGGAGACGCCGATGAAGTCAAAGGTGGCGTCGAGCGGGACCTGGCGCGCAAGGTCGCTCAGGAAAATCGCAGCGCCCTTGAGAACGCCGACGAAGATGACGGATTGGCCTGGGAAATCGCGTGCAATTTCCTTTCCCAGTTCGGCGACCCTCCGGCCTATGGTCTCACGAGAAAGCAGCACTTTGAGTTCGGGCATTGAGCACCATCTTAATACATGGGTTTGGCACAACCGGGATGGATTAAATTCGGATATACTCAGCGACCATGAAATCAGGGGTCAAGTATTGCTTGAATTTCGCGGCGTTGCTTTGCGCTGCTTTGTCTCTCTCTCTGCCACTTGTGGCGCAACCTCATGATGCCGCGCTTTCGCGCGCCGGCGCCGTGCTCGCCGCCATGCCGCATGCGCAGAAGATCGATCAGGTTGCGATTTCTCCCGACGGAACTCAGGTTGCCTACATCATTGGCGCAGAACTTACGGTGACCGCGGCGAGCGGTGGGCCGCTCCGGACGATCTCTGTGCAAGATAAACTTCCGCTGCGCGAGGTCGTGTGGTCGGCGGATAGCAAACAACTTGCATTCCTGGCTGACTTGCCGGGTGACACTCCCGTGGCCCAAGTATGGACGCTGGCACTCGACGGTGGCGCTCCGGCTAAGCGGGCGGAATTAAAAGGCTATGTGCAGACGCCGCGTTTTTCTCCCGACGGGGGGCGCCTGGCAATCCTTTTTATTGAGGGGCTCCCGCGGGTGGCCGGGCCACTGGAGCCGATGATTCCGCTGGCGGGCGTGGTTGATGACAAAATCTACGAGCAGCGTCTCACCACCGTTGATTTGAGAACGAATGATTTGAGAACGAGCGATTTGAGCACGAACAAGCTGGCGCAGGTCACGCCTCCCGATGTTTACGTTTATGAATACGACTGGACTCCCGACGGAAAGTCCTGGGTGGCAACGGCGGCGCACGGATCGGGCGATGCCAATTGGTGGGTAGCGAGGCTCTATCGGATCGACGCGCAGACAGGTGCGATGCGCGAGATCTATGCGCCCAAATGGCAGATGGAGGACCCGCACGTTTCACCGGATGGCAAGAATGTGGCTCTTCTCGAAGGGCTCATGAGTGACGAGGGGATCACGGGGGGCGATATCGTCGTCGTTCCAATGGACGGTCCCAGCAGCGCGGCGCGGAATCTCACTCCAAATCTCAAAGCGTCTCCTTCTTCGCTGGCGTGGACATCTCCCGATCGCATTCTCTTCTCCGCGAACGTCGACGGCAATTCAGGCTTTGGCAGCGCGAGTGTTACCGCAGGGGAAGTGCAGATATTGTGGACGGGCGAAGAACTCGCTGCCCCGATTTCGGATGCATGGGGACCTGGCGCTTCGTTCTCCCGCGACGGAACGATGACCGCTGTGATACGCCAGTCAGCCGGCACTCCACCCGAAGTCTGGGCTGGAAAGATTGGCAAGTGGAAGCAGATCACGCATTTGAACGGCGGCGTCCAGCCTTCATGGGGCGCGATGCGCAATATTCACTGGATGAACGGTAGTACGCGAGTGCAAGGCTGGCTCATGCTTCCCAAGGATTACGCGCCCGGCAAGGCATATCCGCTGGTGGTCAGCGTGCATGGCGGGCCGTCGTGGGCGTGCGCCTCTCGTTGGGATGAAGGCATCACCGCGGGCGCATCGGCGATGGGCTACTTCGTGCTCTGTCCCAACCCGCGCGGCAGTTACGGACAGGGCGAGGCCTTTACGCAGGCCAATCTCAAAGATTTTGGCGGCGGTGATTTCCGCGACATCATGGCCGGCGTCGATGCCGTCGCGAAGGAATATCCGATTGACGCCAAGCGCATCGGTATTCGCGGGCACAGCTATGGCGGATACATGACCATGTGGGCCGAAACGCAGACCGAGCGTTTTGCTGCCGCGGTCGCGGGCGCGGGCCTGTCAGACTGGCTCAGTTATTACGGCCTGAACGATATTGATGAATGGACGATTCCGTTTTTTGGAGCGTCGGTTTACGACGATCCCGCTGTCTACGCTAAGAGCGACCCCATGCATTTCGTCAAAGCGGTCAAGACTCCTACGCTGATTCTGGTCGGCGATCGCGACGGCGAGGTTCCAATGGAGCAGTCCGTCGAATGGTGGCACGCGCTCAAGACCATGAGGGTGCCGACTCGGTTGGTCGTCTATCCGAACGAAGGGCACTTGTTTGTAAAGCCAGCCGATGCGCGCGACTATACTTTGCGTACTCTGGAGTGGTTCGACGCGTGGTTCGCGAAAGCTCGCTAGCAGAAAGGGTGACCTCAGTGGCTAAAGCCGTCCTTGAGGGCAGGCCACATATCGCAGCGGTGAACCGCTGCGCCACCCAAAAACAAGATCGAAGTCCGGTTTTTTCTGGAGCCTGCTAAAATTTCTACTTCTCAACTTGCACCAGGAGTGTTTTGTGAATCTGAAGGGAATCCATCTTACCTGGCTTGGCCACTCCACCTTCCGCGTGGAAACGCCGGAAGGGAAGACGCTTTACATCGATCCTTGGATCATGGGCAATCCCATGTGTCCGCAGAGTGAAAAGAAAGTCAAGAAGGCTGACGCGCTGATCTGCACCCACGGACACGGCGATCACATCGGGGACGCGGTGGAGGTGGGCAAGAAGGTCAACCCGGTTGCCGTCGGCATTTTTGAGCTGTGCTTGTGGCTGCAGAAAAAAGGCGTAAAGCAGATTGCTCCCATGAACAAGGGCGGCACACAGAGCGTCGCCGGTGTGAAGATCACCATGGTGCACGCGGTGCACTCCTGCGGCATTCAGGATGGCGACGAAATCGTCTACGGCGGCGAAGCTTGCGGCTACGTGCTCGAGTTCTCAAACGGAGTCAAGCTCTACCACGCGGGCGATACCAACGTCTTCAGCGACATGGGCATTATTCGCGATCTCTACGCGCCAAAAATTGTCATGCTGCCGATCGGCGACCTCTTCACGATGTCGCCGCGCGAGGCTGCCTATGCTTGTAAACTGCTGCAGCCGGAAACCGTCATTCCCATGCATTTCGGCACGTTCCCGCAGCTTACGGGAACGCCCGGGGCGCTGCAGAAACTGGTGCCGGACGTGGAAGTGCTGGAGATGAAACCGGGACAAACGATCTCATAGCTGGGCGGTTGCGTGTGGAGGAACGGGCGTCTCGCCTTTCCTGCTATCGGCGGTATCGAGGCCGGCGGGACGCCGGCGCTACAACCAAGGAGCAGTAGCATGACTAACAAAGCTACAAACCCCGATTGGCGCATGGGCGGAATTACCGTTCCTGCCGTCGAAGACTACCTGTATGACATGCTGCCGCCCCGCGACGAAGTTCTCGCGGAGATGGAAAATTACGCCGCGAAGAACGATGTGGCTATCGTCGGCCCGGCGGTCGCTCGCGTGCTCTATCAACTTGCTGTGATCAGCGGCGCGAAGAAGATCTTTGAAATGGGCTCGGCCATTGGCTATTCCACGATCTGGTGGGCGCGGGCGGTAGGCGACGGCGGACGCGTCGTCTATACCGATGGCGATCCCAAGCGCGCCGAGAAAGCCCGCCGCTATTTTGATCGCGCCGACGTCAGCCAGCGCATCACGGTTCGAGTGGGCGACGCGCTCGAAATTCTATCGGAGGAGAAAACGGCTTACGACGTTATCTTCAACGACGTCGATAAGACCGACTACCCGCGCGTCTTGCGTTTAGCGCTTCCACGCCTGAAAAAGGGTGGACTTTTTATCACGGATAACGTTCTCTGGAGCGGGAAGCTGCGTCAACCCAACCCGGATGCGCAAACCAAAGCCATCCTGGAATTCAACAAACTGATCTGCGAATCGAAGGATCTGTTTACGACTATCCTGCCGATCCGCGACGGAGTTGCGGTTTGCGTGAAGAAGTAGGAGATCCGGTGCGGCGCACTTGTAGTCACGGTGTTAGAATTGCCAGTTTCCAACAGACATGAAGCCCCTGACACCGTTACCCGTCGAACAGATTCCCGAAACTCTGCCCCGCACGCAAGCCCACGCGCGGCCCGACTCCTGGAGTGACGTCCTGGTGGTGGGCGCCGGCCCCACCGGCATGGCTTGCGCCATCGAGGTGCAGAAGGCGGGGTTCAAGGCCATCCTCATTGACAAGGGATGCGTCGTCAATTCCATCTATCGCTATCCGACGAACATGGTGTTTTTCACCACGCCGGAGTTGCTTGAGATTGGCGACATTCCTTTCACTACATCTCTGGCTAAACCCACACGACTCGAGGCTCTGGAATACTACCGGCGCGTCGCTGAGCATTTCCAGTTGCATATACGCCAGTATGAGTGGGTGAAGACCATCGCTGGAGAGGACGGCGATTTTCGCGTGACCGCGACCGACCGGCACGACGCCATCCACGACTATCGCGCGCGCAAGATCGTGCTGGCTACCGGCTACTACGATCTCGCCAACCAACTGGAATTTCCTGGGGAGGACCGCGAAAAGGTTTTCCATTACTATCGGGAACCGCATCCTTATTACGACACCGACGTGGTGGTGATCGGCGGCAAGAATTCGGCGGCCGAGGCGGCTTTGGATTTGTGGCGGCATGGGGCGCGCGTCACGCTCGTCCACCGCGGTTCGCGCATGCATGATCACGTCAAGTATTGGGTGCGGCCCGACATCGAGAACCGCATCAAGGCTGGCGAAATCACCGCGCACTTCAATAGCACGGTACAGGAGATCGGCGATACCTGGGTGATGTTGGAAACTCGTGGCGGCCCGCTTCGTTTGAAAAACGACTTTGTATTTGCGCTTACCGGGTACCATCCCGACTACGATTTTCTGCGCAGCGTGGGGATCGAACTGGCTACGGAACAGCTTCGTCCGGTTTGCGATCCGGAGAATCTGGAATCGAATGTGGCAGGAATCTACGTTGCGGGAGTGATTGTGGCGGGTTCGCGGACAAATGAAATATTCATTGAGAACGGGCGCTTCCACGGCAAACTGATCGCGGCCCACCTCAGCGAAAAGTTGGGCCGCGGCAACCCAAATTTTCCTCTTGACGCCACCTGACGTGTAACCGTATAGTTACGCATTATGCGGAACCGGTCGGTTACATATTTGCCGGAAACCACGTTTCATGCGCTGGCGGATCCCACCCGGCTTGCCGTGCTCGACCTCTTGCGTCGAGGGCCGCAGCCCGCCGGGCAAATCGCGGACGCTTTCCCTATTTCTCGTCCGGCGATTTCCAAGCATCTGCGCCAGTTACGCAAGGCGCGACTGGTGGTGGAATCGCGCAGTGGACGGCACCGCGTTTATCGTCTGAATCCCGCGCCGCTCGAAGCCGCGAATGCATGGCTGGAGCGATACCGCCAGTTCTGGC
Source organism: uncultured Acidobacteriaceae bacterium (assembly GCA_963785265.1). Classification (GTDB taxonomy): domain Bacteria; phylum Acidobacteriota; class Terriglobia; order Terriglobales; family Acidobacteriaceae; genus Acidiflorens. The sequence continues at coordinate 836,170 of CAWAUN010000008.1, forward strand.
AAATGAACCTCGGCAACTTGAAAACTTTCGTTGAGCAGGAGTACGTCCGCGAGTCGGGCGACCTCCGACTGAAGGGGCCCAAGAAATCTAAATAAACTTTCCGGGGGAAACTATGAAATCAGGTGCAGAGCAATCGGAGACGACTATGTCGAAAGCGATTATTAGCCCCGATCAGGACGCGGTGGTCTGTGAAGTGCAGATCGCCGCTCCGCCGGAACGCATTTTTCGGGCACTTACCTCAAATGATCAGCTTATGCGCTGGTGGAACGGCGAGGGTGGTCCGTGCCGGGTTAATGTTTGGGAAATCGATCCGCGGGTTGGCGGCAAATGGTCGTGCTCGGCTTCCGATCCAACCGGCAAGATGGTGATCAATGGAGTCTCCCAGTTTGATAGTTTTGGAGAGATCGTGCAGTTCGACCCGCCTCGCGTGCTTACCTACACGCGGTTCGCCAATTTTCACTCGATTCCATCGCACCAGACGTTGGTGCGCTGGGAGTTGATTCCCCAATCCGAAGGCACTCTGGTCAGGATGACGCATAGCGGCCTGAAGGCTTTGCCGGGCGGAACGGACTACAGCCAGGGATGGCCCGGCGTGATCGACGCGCTGCAGAAGTTCGCCGAATCTTAGCGAGGATATGCAATGACAATGACAAAGACCACTACGGCCGTCACTCCCGATCAGGACGCGATCATCTGTGAGATCGAAATTGAGGCTCCCGCTGATCGTGTGTTTCGCGCACTCACCGACTCGGGCCAACTCATGCGCTGGTTTACCGACGCGAGTTGCCCGGTTAAGTCCTGGCAAATGGAAGCGCGCCTGGGAGGCAGCTACAGCTACGCTACGGAGAAGGGCAACTTCAAGGTCAACGAAGTGAGCGAATTCGAGTGTCACGGCGAGATTGTTGAATTCGATCCGCCGCGGCTGCTCGTTTATACCTGGATTGCTAACTGGCATCTTGCTCCGCGGAAAAAAACCGTTGTGCGCTGGGAACTCACGCCCAGTGCTTTAGGCACGCACGTACGCGTAACCCACAGTGGCCTTGCGCAGGAGTCCGTGGCCCGCAAGGACTACAGCGGCGGCTGGCCGGGCGTGGTCGAAAAGCTCAGGCAATTTGCGGAAGAGCGGAAGGGATAGTCGCTCTTAAAGCTGGCAGCCTCATCGGGGCGATGCCGGCGCTGGCGGAGAAAGGCCAGATGGCGGCAATGCGGGCGTCGATTTCTGGTTAGCGGCTAACAATTCGCGCGCGCGGCCACGACCTTCGGCCAGCTTCGCGCCAAAGGACGCATAATTTGGCAGCGCGGCCAGCTTCTGCCCAAAGCGCTCGGCACGGTCAAAAGCCTTGAGCGCTTCTTTCGGTCGATTCATTGCTAGATCGACATTGCCGAGCGATAGATAGCGCCCGGCGGGAAACAGGGCGAGGTCAGCGGCATTTTGTAGCGCAGACGCCGCTTCCGGATAGTTTTTTTCTGCGATCATCAGCTGCGCGAGGAGATACCAGCCGGTATCCGTCGGATGAATGCGGAGAGCGCGGCGATACTGCGCTCCGGCCTCCGCGAGCTTTCCATTCGCCTGCAGTAATTGTCCGACGAGCAGCGGCAGGCCCGGATCGTTCGTGAAGAGGACCTGGGCGTGGGCGGCTGCGTCGAAGGCATCTTGATCGCGTCCCAACACGTAGTAGATCGACGCCGTATTCGCGTAGAAGTTGTACGCGTCGGCGCGAGCGCGGGCAGTGGCGGCGGATTGACCGGCGGTTGGTGGCGTAATCCGATAATGTGCGCAGTCGATCTTGAACCGATCGATCCACGGCTGGTTCTCGGGACGGTTGCGGACAAGAACGATAGACACATCGTCGAGATAGACCGGGGTCCAGACGCTACTCTCGCAGTACTGCTTCAGGGGGACGTGCTCGAGTCCGCCGATTCGCGCAAGCGAAAGAATGATGGTGTTGATCCCATAGTGGTCGGCCTCCTGGGCCCACAGGGCTGAGTCGGGAGGCGACTCGACCAGGGTCGATTGCTGCTCCAATACTTCGAGAGGGAAGGGAATTCCGCGGCCATCGGCGAAGTCGGAGTACTTGGGGCCAAGGCGAAGGGTGAGGTATCCGCCGCTGGCGTAGTCGTGGAAAAGTTGCGCGGGAAGCGCGTTGCTCGCAATGAATTCGGTTGCACGTTGCGGATACCACCACGACAGTCCCGCACCAAAGGAAGAGAGCTCGCCGTTGGCCAGATAGGACCGGTTGCTGATTGTGTCGGCGATGTGGAGCAAGGTCAATGCCGCGATTAATGCCGTGAACATTACCGTGATCATTGCCGTTGCCGGCACTACGGCAGCGCGCACCTTAACCCGCGGCTTCGGAAGCGAAAGGAAAGGGCGGGGAAACACTTCGCCCGAAATAACGATTACGACAATCGCGAACAACGCCTGGAAGCGGACATGTTCCACCGAGAGATAGGCCGCGCCGGCGAGGAGCAATGCGTCCGCAAACTGGCGGCGATAGAGAGCGGTTGCGGCTGCGATGCCGGCAAAGACAAGCAGCCACCAGTACGCGCTGTTCGGATCGCGGAGTTGAAGCGCGCTTGAGAAGGACGCGGCTGTGAGACGCATGGCAGCCCACTCGCTGACCACGGCGCTCTGGAACTCCGCCAGTTTATTGTGTGCGCCCAGCGCGCGATAGACACCAATGCCCCATGGATTGATCGCTGTCGCAAGAACCGAGAGCACGATCCAGGGCACTGCGCTCTTCATGCGCGCAATGACCGCTAACCGGCGCGATGCGAAACAGAACTCCAGTAACTCCCATGCCACGTATGCGCCCAGCAACGCGATTCCGGCTGTGAACCCCGAATGAACGTTGACCCAGACCAGCATCATCAGCGGCAGAAGCCACAAGCGCGCCTTCGATCCTCTTTTTTCATTTCCTGTTTCTCCACTTTCTCTTTCTCCGCTTTCGTCGTGGCGGTGCTGGCACAACAACGCCAAATATGCAGCGAAAAAAAATGTGGTGAAGAGTTCGGCTCGGGGCGCGGTGCGAAAAGCAATCGACGGCACGGCGAAAATAGCCAGCGCGCAGGTTAGGGTACGCGGGCGTCCAACGGCAACCGCTACCACGGCGGCGCAGGCAAACGCGTTGAGCCACGACAGGGCGGCAAACCCGCCAACTGTATAGACGAGATACAGCAGCGCGCCACCGAATGGCGGATAGATCCACGGTTTGCCGGATGCCGTGTAGGACAGGACATCGGTTCGCGGCACCGCGTGGTGAGTCACGAGGTAACGGCCGAGAGCCAGCAACCATCCCACGTCGAAGTCGGCTACGGTGCGCAAGCCGGCGACAAGCGCGTAGGCCAATGCCAGCCCGAAAAATGCACAGGCTGCGAGGCGGCGCGTTCGCTCGCTGTAGAGGTCTATCTCCATCCAGGAATCCTATGTGGTTATTCTCAATCATAGGAGTGCGGGATGGGTTTCCACAAAACGGGCGGTTACGGTGGTCACCGTATGGCCCAAGCTTCACGCAGTGGCGTCTTTGGCGATTGCCAACTGTGCTTCGAGAGCATACACTCCTTTGGGCGTCGAAACGGGCGTTAAAGAGGACGTTGAAGCGCAGGTGTTTGGCTTAGGTGAACAGTCGTGAGGGGAAAAATTATGAGCACGCAAGATCTAACTGTCGCTGTTTCCGGCGCAACGAATTCCTGCCGAAGATCTCGGGCACGCATCTGGGCGCGCGGACTCTTGTTGCTGGCTGCGGGCGTTCCCTTGATGTTTTTTTCAGCGCCGGCGCGCGGCCAGGCTGCCGCAAGCTTGGCGCAAACAGATGTCAAACTGGTGATCGGCGGCGACACGATCAAAAATAATTCGGTGGGGACACTTTCGATTGTCGGCAGTTCGCTGCAGTTCGTCTCCGCCAAGAAGAAGAAAATGGAGGTGGAAGCCTCCTCCATTGTGGACATCTCTACCAACGAAGATAGCCGGCAGAACATCACGGGCGCGGCGCACTTTGCGACGATGGCCATCCCTTACGGCGGCGGGCGGGTCTTGGCCCTGTTCTCACACCAGGTGGATGTCCTGACGGCGGAATTTAAGGACGCTAACGGCGGCTATCATGGCACTGTCTTTGTGCTTCCTCAGGGCCAAGCTGCCCCGTTCAAAAAACAACTCGTCGGGATGGGCGCGAAAGCCAGCGTTCCCCTCGCGGAACCGGCGCCAGCTAACAAATAGGAGAACAATATTTTGAAACATCACACTCGAACGGCAGTCTCCGTCGTTTTCCCTGTTGTCGTTGTTTGCGTCCTCCTTTTGATGGTCAGCTCTGTCGCTGGGCAGACGGGTTCAGGCGATTCCAAGAGCGCGCAGAAGTTCTCTGCCTCCTCCATTCAAATCGAGCCTACGGATGCGGGCGACGTGCCTGTGCCGGCGGAATTCCGCATGGCCGTCTATGAAAGCCTGATCACGCAAATCGAGAAGACGGGCAAGTTCCAGCACGTTTATCGCAGCGGCGACAAGGATGCTGCCAGCGCGCCCGATCTCGTCACGCTGCACACCACGGCGAAATCTTTCACCAAAGGCAGCCAGAAGAAGCGTGAAGTGACTACCGTCTCGGGGTCGACCTCTCTTACCCTCGCAGTCCACATCACGGATCGCGCCGGGAAGCCGCTTGTGGATCGCGACGTCCAGGGTAAAGTGCGCTTCATGGGAGAAAACCTGCGCGCCACCTACGATTTCTCCAAGAAGGTTGCTAACATCGTGCGGGAAACTTTCTAGTCGACGCAGAGACAAAGTCCCAGCTTCGCGCAGCACCCCCTTAAGGTCGAAAAGCAAGACATTAGGATGGGCTGTCCGGTTCTACTTCGACAATCAGTTCTTAAAGAATCGAATCAGGCGCTCCATGTGGACCTGTTCGTTAGCCACAGCCTCACCGACGCGCTGCATGTTGGGAATCTGGTCCACGGCGTCCATCTCGCGCACCTTCACCGGGTCCACATCTGGAAGCTTGAGCTGGTCCAGCCGCTGTCTCGTCAGTTCCACGGTGATTCGCTGATAGGTCACAAGTTTCGCAGTTCCCAGGCCCGCGCTCATCTGGGCGAGGGCGGATTCACTCGGGGTTCCGGGCGACGACGCTCCGGAGACTACGACCTCGGAAATGCCCCCCGGCCGCTCTCCGATCAGGTGCATCATCACGTTTTGTTGCAGGTTTGCTTCGTTCATCAATTCTTTGAGCACATACTGCGCCCAGTCCAGCAGATTGTAGTGGACGGCTTTGCCCTCTGGGATGGTGACCGGACAGTATCCTGTCCCCAGCGATATCAGCAGCAGATTGTCCACACCCATGGGCCATCCGATTCCGTACTCCGGAACCGTAGCTTCCAGGAAGACTTGCAGCGAAGGGTTATTGTAGCTACTTACTCCACCGTCGATGAATTCGTAAGTCTGCGGCGTGCCGGTACCGTCGGGGACGGCGAAGGCGTGTGGCGGAAAGTGAGTCGGCGCGGCGGAACTGGCCCGCACGATGTGCCACAGCGGAATCTGGGCATTGTTTTTGAAGAACCGGTTGTTGGGGTTGTTGGTAAAAAACCAGTCGTTGCCCTGGGTAGCATTCTTGGCAACTAGAACGATCTTGGTGCGCAGGCGGGCGTCGCCCAGAGTCGTTGCCGCGCCGAATTTGTCTTGCAAATGCTTTTCGATCGGCCCGCTGGGATACTTGTGCCAGAACTGCTCGGGCAAGAGCACCTTTTTAAAGATGTCCGGGCCGTACTGGACGTAGAAATCTCGCAGATCCTTGGCGCTCATGCCGAGCGCAATTCCAGCGGCGAGAATGGCGCCGGTGCTGGTGCCGCCAATCAGGTCAAAACGATTGCACAGTGGTTGCGGATCGCCGGTGAGTTGATCAAGCTGTTGCTCAATTAACATCAACGCTTGCGCCGGAATTAGTCCACACAAACCGCCTCCATCGACGGAGAGAAGACGATGCGGCCGACTCGGAGAGATAGCGCTCGCGCTCATAAGCTACTCCTGAGAGCGACATGATACGCCGCCTGTTAGCTCCTCGGCTAGCCTACTGATGAGAGGGGAATGGCCCACCGGAAGAATGACACACTGCAATCGAACGCCAGTGTCCTCGAGAATCCGCAACCCTGGTTTATACTGACTCCATGTCGGGGTCTGCGGACAAGACGTTTTACCTGGAAACTTTCGGCTGCCAGATGAATGCTCACGACTCCGAAAAAGTCGTGGGGACGCTTTTGTCGCAGGGGTATCGGCAGGTTCCGACGGTCGAAGAAGCGGGCCTCGTGCTTTATAACACTTGCTCGATTCGCGATAAGGCCGAGCAGAAGGTGTTTAACCGGCTGGCGGATTATAAGAAGTATCGGGCGCAGGGGAAACAGTTTGGCGTCCTGGGATGCGTGGCGCAGCAGGAGGGGGAGAAGATTTTTGAGCGCGCGCCGTATGTTTCGCTGGTGTGCGGGTCGGCTTCTTATCGGAATCTTCCTTCAATGCTCGTGCAGTTGGAGACTGGGTCGTCGCGCGTTACCGGGCTCGACGATCGGATGACGGACGCTTGCTTTGAGACGGAGTACACGGCTCGCACGAATCCGCATCGCGGGTACATCACTATTATCGAGGGCTGCGACAAGTTCTGCGCTTATTGCGTGGTGCCTTATACGCGGGGCAAGGAGCGGTCGCGGACTTCCTCCTCTGTTCTTGACGAAGCTCGGCAGTTGGTGGATCTCGGGTATACGGAGGTTCAACTACTGGGGCAGAACGTTAACTCTTACCGCGATCCCTCTGGAAATAAGACGTTTGCGGAGTTGCTGGCCGCTGTCGCTTCGGTCCCGGGGATTCGGCGAGTGAGGTTTACTACTTCGCACCCTCGCGATTTTGTCCGCGAGATTGTCGAGGTCATCGATGCTGTGCCGGCGCTTTGCGATCATGTGCATTTGCCCGTGCAGAGCGGATCTTCGCGCGTGCTTGATGCCATGCAACGGCTTTACACTCGGGATGAGTACCTGGAACGCATTTCTTGGATACAGGCAGCTCAGCGGGATATATCGATCACCAGCGATTTGATTGTGGGTTTTCCGGGCGAGACGGAGGCGGAGTTGGAAGAGACGCTTTCGTTGATGGACTTGGTCGGGTATGACAGCGTGTTTACTTTTAAATATTCGCCTCGGCCGAATACTCCGGCTTTGGGGATGGTGGATGCGATACCCGATGCGGAGAAGGCTCGGCGGCTGGCGGTTTTGAATGACCGGCAAAAACAGATTGGGGCACAGCGGAATTTCCGGCATGTGGGGCAGGTGCTTGAGGTGATGGTGGAAGGGAAGAATCCGGCGCGAGGGCAGTGGATCGGGCGGACTTCGCAGATTAAGGTGATGAACTTTACTGTGCCTGCTGGCGTGGAGTTGGCTACTGGGAGCTATGTTGACGTGTTGGTAACGGGAAGTTTTCCGAATAGTCTGGTGGGAGAGATGGCGAGCGTTTGATTTCCTGTATAGACGCGATTCTTGCCGCGTCTTGTTGCCACAACGTGAGACGGGGCAAGCCCCGTCTCTCAGGTTCTTCGGTTTGAGGGTGCCATGGAAGTGGAAATGAAAATTCGCGGGCTAATGATGGATCCGGTTTCGAATATGCCGATTGTGCTGCTTAAGGATGTCGGCAGCGATACAGTGCTCCCCATCTGGGTGGGAGTTTATGAAGCGAATGCCATTGCGCTCGAAATCGAAAAGGTCAGCACGCCGCGTCCCATGACTCACGACCTGATTAAGAACGTGCTTACGGGCCTGGATGCGCTGGTGCATAAAGTGGTGGTCACCGAACTGAAAGAAGATACGTTCTATGCCGTGATCTGGTTGGAAAGGGAAGGACACGTCATCAGCATTGATTCCCGTCCGTCGGACGCGCTAGCGTTGGCGTTGCGCGTGGATTGCCCGATTTTTGTTGAGGAAGAAGTGCTGAAGAACTCGAAGCAGGCCACCAATCCCGTGCCCGCGGTTTCCAGCGAAGAACTGCGGAAGTGGCTGGAAGATCTGGGCGACGATGATTTGGGGAAGTACAAGATGTAGAAGAGCAGCTCTCAGCTCTCAGCTGTCGGCTCTCAGTAAAGGCCGCGCTCTTGGCCTTTCAGATTGCTAATTACAAATTACCAATTCTTCTCATGCCTGATTCCGCCTCGCAGCTGCAGCGTATTTATCTTGCGGGATTTGAACTTCAGACTTTTGAACGCTTCCCTAAGTGCATCGGAGTGATGCGCTACGACTGCGTTGCTCTGCTGGTGCCGGGGGGGGAAGGGTTGCAGATTCTGGGTACTCCGGGATGGCGCATGGGGGAAGTGATGGGCGTGCTCACCGAAAGGGAAGGGCGTAAAGTGTTTCAGGCGAAGAGCGAGGTCGTAGAGGCTACGCCCGAGCGGCTGCTGGCTTTGCAGAAGTTCCGTATGGAGCTTGCTGAGTTGCTCAGAAATTAAGTCGAAGTCAGCCTTGTTTAATTCTCCTCCGAGACTGACTTGGGAGACAACTTCTGTGATAAGCCGGGGTTGAGGGGTAGGGCAGATCGACGGGCGTTTGTGGGTAGGGGCTTGGCGCTGGCAGGGTTGGCCGGAACTATCACCGGGTTGGATTCGCCGGCGGCTGCGGCATCGATATTGCATTTATGCTGACGTCTGCGCCCGCCAGTGCCGGATTCGCCGAGGTACTGTGCCGGGCGGCGGTTCCGCCGGGTGCGCGTCCGAAATTCTACCCCGGCGATCCGGGAGCGAGCTTCGAGTCGCCGCAGAGCCCGAACTTCAGCAAAACCCATATTTACAATCCGAACGGCCTCAACGTTGGCGATGACGGCTACCTGTTGCAGAACATTTTCTGCAGCGTCATTCTGAAGACCTGGGTGCCGACGAGCGGAACCGCTTCGTCAACTTCCAGACACGTTACTGCAGGGCGGTCGCTGGCGTTGAATGCCGGGGACTACCTCGTGTTCAACATGAGCCACGTCGGAGTGCCGGGGGATGCCGAGATGCAGGTGGTGCTGCAGTATACGCTGAGCTGAAACGCGGGTTATGACTTCAAAATTCTTGACAGGTATATACGTAGGTATATACTCACCATAGGGGCGATGTTAATGGCGGGCGCTAAAGCACAACTTGTCAGGTGGGGAAACAGTCAGGCAGTTCGCATCCCTAAAGCAATACTTGAACAGTGCAATTTGCGGGAAGGCGAGGAGCTTCAAATTCTAGTGGAAAATGGCGCTATTTGGCTGGAGCCAGTGCGCCGTCGGCTGTCCCTCGAAGCACTGGTGGAGAAGATCACGCCCGAAAATCGGCACGGTGAGCAGGACTGGGGCAAACCGGTTGGTAATGAGGTATGGTAGTTCCGGCATACGTTCCCGATAAAGCTCACATCATCAAGATCAATTTCGATCCCCAAACGGGACACGAACAGGCAGGATGGCGCCCTGCCTTGGTCTTGTCACCCGCGGCCTACAACAAGATCGGGCTTGCGATCGTGGTTCCCATTACAAATCAGGTAAAGGGGTATCCGTTCGAGGTGCCGGTTCCGGCGGGCCTCACGACCACAGGGGTTATTCTTGCCGATGCCATCAAGAACGTGGACTGGAAAGCGCGGAGGGCACGCTTCGTTGAGATCATTCCAGCAGGACCGCTAAAGGCGGTGCTGGGGCACCTTGCGATGTTGCTGGGGCAGTTGGAGTCCTAGTCAGGCAGATGCGTTTCGCGTGACTTCACATAATACCTGTTATCGGACATTGCATATATGAATAGTGGCTAGCCGATGTCCAACGCGTAGATCGCCCATGGAGCGATCGCTCGCTCACTCCCCCAGCGATAAGGTTCGTCTCCCCGGGCCAACGGCTCGTACTTCCCTAACAACCGCAGATGCGCTTCTTCGAAAACTTCGCGGTAGGACTGGTCGGTCCAAAGAATGTCCTCAACGGGGCGTGGATCGGCGTGATCGGTCACGATGATGCGGACTTTGTCTCCGGACTTGGCCGCTTGATTCTCGGGAAAGTCTTTCGTCGAAAACGATGCCCACTCGTGGGTGTAAATTTCGGGGCGGGAGACGATCAGCACCAGCTTTCCTTCGCGGTTCAGAAGGCGGGCTAGATTTCGCAAAATGCGCACCTTGTTGTCATTGGTCTTGCCGCCGATGTTGTCGAAGGTGAAGGCGGCGAAGATCAGATCGTAGGCTGCGGATGGAAACTGGCTGAGGTCATCGCCGAGAATCAGGAGGTAGTCGTCGGCGGGATCGAGTTCGCGCGCTTTGCCGATCATATCCTCGGCGATATCGACTCCCGTAACCTCGAAGCCTAGCTGGCGCAGGAAGCGGGTGGAGCGTCCGGTGCCGCAACCGAAGTCGAGGCTCTTGCGGCCGCGGACGTGCTCGCTGAGAATGGCAGCGATGTCGCGATACGCCAGGTGGTAGGTGTTTTTGAATTCAAGGGTGGCGTAAGCTTCGGCGCGGGCGCTGTCTTCGTAGCAGTTGGTGAAGGTCACGGGTTCCCTTTCGGCCAAAGTATACCGCGCATCGCGCTTTGCGTCGGTGACGTGGGCTTGAGCTCTCCGCGGGACGGGCGACGCCCGTCGCTCCACCTTGTCATTCTTTACGCGGAAAACACAATGCTGGGATGGAAAAGCGTGCCCGCAATTCGAGTTGCAATGGCTATCAGCTCGCGTTGGCCGTAGAAAACTTTTACCTGGGGAGCGCGCGACATTTCAGGGAGGTTCACGGCGCGGCCAGTGCGGATTAGCGCCGCACCTTCTTCGGTCGCGGTGACGGATGGCAACTGCGGCACTAATTTTCTGGGATGGACGAGCATGGTCAGGGCAAACGACTCAGCACTTCCCTGCTGCATCGCCGCTTCTAATGCCTGGAGCGTGTGGGCCTCTTCGATGACAAATTCGGCGACTGCGGTGCGGCGCAGGCTGGCGAGATGTGCTCCGCAGCCCAGCTTTCGGCCCATTTCGTGGGCCACAGATCTTATGTAAGTGCCGGAGGCTACGCGGGCGCGGAAGGTGGCTTCGTTGCCGGTTGCACCCACAACTTCGAACTCTTTAATTTCCACTTGGACTGGCTTGAGGACAACCTCTTTGTTCTTGCGGGCTAGTTTGTAGGCGGGAACTCCGGCGATTTTCTTGGCGGAAAACGGCGGCGGGAGCTGCTCCATGATGCCTTGAAACTGGGTGGCCAGCGCTTGCATTTCCTTTGGATGGATGATCACTTCTTGCCGCGGTGTGGTGGGCTCGCCATCGGCATCGTAGGTATCGGTGGCGAAGCCGAAGCGGATCACTCCTTCATAAGTTTTCTCCGAATGAGCGTAGAACTGCGCCAGGCGGGTGAGGTTGCCTAGAACAATCGGCAGAACTCCGGTGGCGGAGGGATCGAGAGTTCCCAGATGACCGACTGCGCGCTGGCCGAGAATTCGGCGCACGCGATTGACCACATCGTGCGAGGTGAGGCCTGCGGGCTTATCGATGACTATGACACCGTTCATGGGGATTTGTAATCTGTTAATTTGTAATTGGTAATTTGAAACCCAATCGTACGCTAGCAGACTGTCGTGGTCTGGCTTTCAAATTACCTATTACAAGTTACAAATTGCCGATTTCATGATTCCTCTTCGCGACGATCAGCCCATTTTCTCGACACCCTTCGTGAATTATTTTCTGATCGTCTTGAACCTGATGGTATTTCTGTGGGAGGTTTCGGTTGGGCATCGGGCACTGGCTGGTTTCATGTACGAGTTTGGAGTCGTGCCTCACCACACGCTGGCGGTGCTCACTGGGCACTCGCACGATCCGGCGATCGCGGTCATCTTGCCTTTGTTCACCTCGATGTTTCTGCACGCTTCATTCTTACACGTGGTGGGGAATATGCTCTTTTTGTGGATCTTCGGCGACAACATCGAGGACTACCTGGGCCACTTTACGTATCTGGTCTTTTACTTCATCGTCGGCGCCGCAGCCGGCGTAACGCATATTCTGCTGAACCAGGGCTCGCGCATCCCCAGTGTGGGCGCCAGCGGCGCCATTGCCGGAGTGATGGGCGCGTATTTCATTCTGTATCCGCGGGCGCGGGTGCTGGTCTGGTTTCCGCCGATATTCTTTTTTCACATTCCGGCTTGGCTGATGCTGGGGTACTGGTTTGTGATGAATTTCTTCAGCGGCGCTGCGACTGCGATTGCCGAAACTCATCAGACTTCGGGCGGGGTTGCTTTCTGGGCGCACGTGGGAGGGTTCATCGCGGGCGTGGTCCTGATTCACGTATTCGGAGAGCGGCCGCAACGGTATCGATATGGGACGTGGTAAAACAGCTCTCAGCTCTCAGTCATCAGCTTTCAGCGGGGCGATACTATCGGTTGCATGTGATAAACATGCTTAGTAGCCATCGAGTCTCAGCTAAACTTGTCACACAAATAAAACCGGAGGGAAATAATGAAATACGTACGCATGGTTCTCGTCTGCGCGGCCATTGCGGTTGGCCTGTTGGGCTTCGCTTACACAAGCCGAGCACAGCAGGCATCGGACGCGTCCTATCAAGCCATGTCCGACAAGTTCTTCACGTTCTTACAGCAGGGAAAGGGGTCGGACGCGGTTGACTACCTTCTCGGCACGAATCCTGCGATGAAAAAGGTGCCGGACCAAGTCGAGAATTTGAAGGCACAATTCGCTTCCCTGGGACCACTCATGGGGTCGTATGTTTCACATACGGAATTGGCTGAAACAAAAGTCGCCGGTATGTATATCTATCAACATTATTTCGTAGCCTACGAACGACAACCTATTTCGATACGAATCCAATACTACAAACCGGGAACGGCATGGCTGTGTTATGGGGTGCAGTTCGACGCCAATCTCACGGACCTGATAAAGACGCAGGTTGACAGTAGAATCCCGATTGAGGCGAAGTAGGCGCCGCTACCGCCGGGGTTCTGGCGCTGGGCCGGGAGGCAGGACTTCCTGCTCGCCGGGTTCGCCGGAGTGCATCTTTTGGCGGGTGACCCACCATACGGCTGTGGTCCAGGTGGGGAAAAGATCTGCTCCGGGAATCAATTTCGCTGCTGCCGTTGGCAGAAAGGCCCAGTGCCATCCTAGAAGACGAATCATCACGAAGGCGACTACTAGATCAAGAAACGAGTCGACGGGAGATATGGCTCCTTCGGCGAAAAGCGGAAACGCGGCTATCTGCAGCACATCGGCGGCGATGGCTACGAGCCAGGCTAGGCGGTGCTCCGGTTTCAGCGATTGGAAGTAGTCGTGGAATGACATGTGTTTGCTCGCTGGCGTGGTTGTTTAACTCCTAGTTAGATGCTCAACTTGGCGCGCGCGCTGCTCCTCTGTAGAGACGGGGCTTGCCCCGTCTCACTCTTCGGCGGGAGACGCGGCAAGCCGCGTCTCTACTGAAATCTCCATGACTGCTACAACGCACCGGTTAATGGCATTACCACGATCTTCTCCACGGTTGTGTTTTCGGGCAGGCGCAGCGCGTCGACTACCGTTCGAGCTACGGTTTCGGCGGTCATCATTTTTCGCCTCGGGGCCTTGGGCCACATTGCATTCCAGATTGCCGTATCGGTTGCGCCGGGCATTAGGGCGATCACGCGAATGCCTTTGGGGCGCAGTTCCTCGCGCAGCGTGTCGCTGAATCCTAGCGCGCCATGCTTCGACGCATTGTAGGCCGCTGAGCCGGGGAAAACACGCTCGGCTGCGATCGAGAGATTGTTTACGATCGTGCTCCCGCGCTTCATTACGGCGAGTGCCGCCTGCGTCACCAGGAACAGGCCGTTGAGATTGGTATCGACTACCTCCATCCACGTGGGATACGGCAGCTCGGCGACGGTGCGATTCGGATGTCCAATGCCGGCGTTGTTGATGAGGATATCGACGGGCTTGTGCAATCCGCGGACGAGCGCGAAGAGATAGTCGACCGAGTCGGGGCTGCGCACGTCGCAGGACTGCGCCAGCACCGGGACGTTCAACTTCTCCAGTTCCTTGCGCGCCTTGGCTAACGTGCGCTCGTCGCGGCCGGTGATGATCAGATGGCATCCTTGATGCGCCAAGGCGCGGGCTATGGCTAGACCGATGCCGCGATTGGCGCCGGTTACGAGGGCGAGGCGGCCGGAGAGCGGCGAGTTGCGCGGCTTGGGATTGCGCTTTGGCATGCGTGATTCATCAGCTTATTCCATCTTCGGCGGGATTGCGATCACGAAGTCCTCATGCGCGGGGATGACTGCCGAGCTGCGCTCGGCTAGGACGGGCGAGGGTGCCCGTCCCTACGTGAGCATCGCCGTTCCACACGAGATCTCTGACCACAGATCAGACACCGTTGGTGCGCTGGCGGATCAGGGAGAGGAATTCGGTGCGGGTCTCTTCTTCATTGCGGAAGCTGCCTAGCATGGATGAGGTAACGGCCGAGGAATGTTGTTTCTCGACCCCACGCATCATCATGCAGAGATGCCTTGCCTCAATGACCACGCCTACGCCTTGCGGTTCGATGGCGCTCTGGATCGCCTCCGCGATTTGAGTGGTGAGGCGCTCTTGGATCTGCAGGCGGCGCGAGAAGGCTTCGATGAGGCGCGGGATTTTGCTCAGGCCGATTACTTTTCCGTTGGGAATATAGGCCACGTGCACCTTGCCGAAAAATGGCAGCAGATGGTGCTCGCACAAGCTGAACATTTCTACGTCCTTTACGATCACCATTTCGTCGTAGGTGACCGTGTAAAGCGCCTGGCGCAACAGCGCTTCGGGATCGTCTTTGTAGCCTTTGACGAGAAAGTGCATCGCTTTTTCGACACGCTCGGGAGTGCGCGAAAGACCCTCGCGGTTGGGGTCTTCTCCGAGGCGGACGATCATTTCACGCACCAAGTCTGCATAGCTGGCGCTGGTCAGGGTGGGGGCTAAGTCGGCTGGGGGTTTCATAGAATCGTGGTCGTTGGCCGCTCGTCGTTGGTCGTTGGCAAACCCTGCCTGCTAACGACTATCGACTAACGACCTGCTTCTCCCGAATACTCGAACGAGTTCATCATAGTCTCTTCGATTCGTACCTTGTCTAGATGAGCGTTGTGGAAGCCGCGCTTCACAATTTCGTAGATCGCGATGCATAGATTTTCCGTGGTCGGAACCTGTTTTGCGAATTCCGAGAGCAGGTTCAAGTTCTGATGGTCGTAGCGCTCGAGGATATGATTGTGCACGAAGCCATCCAGATCGACCAAGTTGCAGACCATGCCGGTCTGGTCATCAACTTGGCCGCTGACTGTGACTTCGAGCATGTAGTTGTGCCCATGACCATAGGGATTACTGCACTTGCCGTAGGTGGCGCGGTTTTCTTCCTCCGACATTTCGTCGCTGTGCAGGCGATGCGAGGCGGAGAACATGTAGCGGCGGGTCAGGTGCGCTTTCATTGTTCTCCGTAGAAATCAACGAACAGGTCTGGGGTTTCGTAGACCCGTACGCGATGCAACTGCGCGGCGTTGAGTTTTGGCGCGAGGCGCTGCCAGATTACGATGGCTAGATTCTCAGTGGTCGGGATTCTGGTGAGAAACTCGGGGACTTCCTTGTTCAGAAAGCGATGGTCGAACGCGTCGAGCACTTCCCTGCTCATGACTTCTTTCAGTTGCTTCAGGTCGACGACGAATCCTGACTTGGGATCGACAGCGCCTTTCACGGTGACTTCGAGCGTGTAGTTGTGGCCATGTCCGTTGGGATTATTGCACTTGCCGAAAAGGCGCTGGTTCTCATCCGGAGTAAACTCCGGATTGTGATAGAAGTGCGATGCGGAAAATTCCGCTTTGCGAGATAGGTAGACCATGAAATCGGCTCTTAGCTCTTGGCTCTTAGCTTCTAACTTTCAATTTAATCCCGGGTTCTCGATTCGCGGGATCCGTTTTACAGCCTGGGTTTCGTCGCGAGCACTTTCACCCGGAGCGTCGACATCGTAGGCACGGCCCTTCCATGATACTCGGCCATTCTCGTGGGCGTTCTTTGAGCGCAGCAGCAGATAGGCGAATATTGGCAGACCTACTGTAATTGCTAAGAGGTTATTCACTGTTGCGAAATGGGCGGCATGAATTCGCCTGTACAGTAGCGGCCAGAAAAAGGCGAGCGCTACCCATAGAAAGTGTCGCGTCACCGCAGCGGACACGGCGATGCTTAACGCCCACCACGCTGCGCACCACAAAAGCACACTTTGGAACGCTACAAATCCTGGCTGCGGAAATAACAACGCTAGATTTTTTGTCCAGCCCTCGCGCAGTTGCGGCCAATTGCGGTACATGCGGGTGCGGACGGCGTCTCCGCCATAACGAAAGTAGACGCGTCTGCCGGCATCTCGGAAACGTCGCGCCAAGGCCACGTCCTCCAGGACTTCGGTGGCTATGGCGGCGTGTCCGCCTAGGGCATCGTAGGCGGCGCGGCTGACTAGAATGTACTGACCGTTGGCAGCTACCGTTCCCGAGCGCTGATCGCGCACTTTCTGGGGCGGGTATTGCACGGCCAGTTCGGCGAAGACTACGGGCATCACAGCTCGTTCGGCGAAGGTTACGACTACCTGCTCGGGCGAGTATGAAAGTAAATCCGCTTGCTCCTCTTTTGCTTCGGTCAAACCTCGCGCCAGCGATCCCGGCCGATGCACTGTGTCAGCGTCGGTGAAGAGCAGCCAGGGCGCACGCGCTTGTTTCGCACCTGCAATGAGCGCATTGTTTTTCCCGGTCCAGAGCTTCCCTGCCCTGTCTTTGGACAGCGGCCCGGCGCAAATTACTTGCACTCCGGCAAAGGTTTGGGCAATCTCTGGGGTGCGGTCGGTCGACCCATCGTCGACCACAATGACCTCGAACGCCACGCCGGTTTGCGCGGTCAGCGATTCGAGACACGCGCCCAGGTTGGCCTCCTCGTTGCGGGCCGGCACGACGATGGAGATTTCGGGAATCGGGCTCGCCGGGATCGCGAATCGGGGCTGCGCGGCTGGAGGTGAACTATCCATCGGTTTTTCGTTATTATAACGATGTGAGACGAACGCTTCCTCCTACCCTGATTTTCGCGATACTAGCTTTTGGATTGTCGGCTGCGCTGATTGGATGTTACGGCGGGAATCATCCGGGGCGCATCGGGTCGAATGCTCCCGACTTTACTGTGAAGGATTCCGACCACGCGGTCACGCTCAGCCAGTTTCGCGGACAGGTGGTGTTGCTGAATTTCTGGGCGACTTGGTGTCCGCCGTGCGTCGAGGAGACACCGTCGCTGGTGCGGATGCAGGCTCGTTTCAAAGATAAGGGCGTGGTGGTGCTGGCCGTCAGTATTGACGCGGATGACGCGGCTTACCATAAGTTCCTTAAGGAATATAACGTCAACATGATTACGGTGCGCGATGAGGCACAGAAAACGCCTACTCTCTACGGCACGTTTGGCTGGCCCGAAACCTACGTGATCGACCGTCAGGGAGTCATCCGCCGCAAGTTTGTGGGGCCGGTGGATTGGACGAGCCCGGAGATTACGGATTACTTGAGCAAGCTGTGAAAGAAGCAGGTCTCAGGTTTTAGGTGTCAGGTCTCAGGAAAATCCCTTTGCTGGCGTTTTCTGTTTTGGTTTTCCTGACACCTGAGACCTGGCACCTGAGGCCTTCCCTACAACTTCACTTTCCGCAAACGCAACGAGTTGGTGATAACTGATACCGAACTGAAGCTCATCGCGGCTGCGGCTAGAATCGGGCTCAACAACAGTCCGAATACTGGATACAGCACGCCGGCTGCTATCGGCACGCCGATTGAGTTGTAGAGAAACGCGAAGAACAGGTTCTGGCGGATGTTGCGCATTGTGGCTTGGCTTAGCTTGCGGGCGCGTAGAATTCCTTCAAGGTCTCCTTTAAGTAACGTAATGCCGCCGCTTTCTATGGCTATGTCGGTTCCGGTGCCCATGGCGATTCCAACTTGGGCTTGCGCAAGCGCGGGGGCGTCGTTGATGCCGTCGCCCGCCATGGCAACGATGCGGCCTTCGTTTTGCAGGCTCTTGACGATCTCGGCTTTTTGCGACGGCAGAACTTCGGCTTTGAAGTCTGTGATTCCGAGGGCCTGCGCGACCTCCTGGGCGGTCGCCTGGTTGTCGCCGGTTAGCATCACCAACCGGATTCCCTGGGCTTTCAGCTCGCTCAACGCGGTTGTGGACGATTGCTTCGCGGGGTCCGCGACGGCAATGTTGCCAGCATATTTGCCGTCGACCGCAATATAAATTGTGCCGGACGCGGCGGTTCGACCGACGAAAACTGCTTCCTGGCCCCCGAAGGCTCCGACGGCGCTCATGAGAGCCATGTTTCCAACAACCAGCTTCTTCCCTTCCACCCTACCGGTTACACCTTGACCCGGCATAGATTGAAAGTCGGCGGGTTCGCTCAAACGTAAATTTTCTTCATTCGCCTTTGAGACAATCGCCGCGCCTAGTGGATGCTCACTGGCGCGCTCCAGACTTGCAGCGAGCCGCAGAAGATCTTCTCGCGAAACGGCTGGCGGATTTCCGACGGTCGAAATCGACACAACCTTTGGCTTGCCCTCGGTCAGTGTGCGGGTTTTGTCGAAGACGATCGTGTCCACCTTTTCGAGCGTTTCCAGCGCCTCGGCATTTTTGATTAGCACACCGGCGTGGGCGCCGCGTCCGGTCCCTACCATGATCGCCATCGGTGTTGCCAGGCCTAGCGCGCACGGGCACGCTATGATCAGCACGGCTACGGCGTTCACGATGGCATGGGCGAAACGCGGCTCCGGGCCGAAGATTACCCACGCTACGAACGTCACTACCGCAATTGCGATTACCGCCGGAACAAACCAACCAGCTACTCTGTCGGCCAGTCGCTGAATCGGGGCGCGCGTGCGTTGCGCCTGGCTCACCATTTGCACGATCTGCGCCAGCATGGTTTCGCTGCCTACGCGCTCGGCTTGCATTACCAGCCTTCCGTTGCCGTTCACGGTCGCGCCTATCACCCGCTTGCCTGCTGATTTCTCCACGGGAACGGATTCGCCTGTGATCATCGATTCGTCGACTAGGCTTGAGCCATCGAGCACAACGCCATCGACGGGAATCTTTTCTCCGGGACGGACGCGCAGACGATCTCCGGGCTTTACCTGTTCAAGCGGAATATCGCGCTCCTCATCGCTGGCAGGTTGGCCGCCGTCTTTGCTTGTGCTCGTCGTTATCAGGCGCGCCATCTTTGGGCTCAGATCGAGCAGCGCGCGGATGGCGCTTGAAGTCTGGCTGCGGGCGCGCAGTTCCAGGACTTGTCCCAGAAGTACAAGTGTGACGATCGCCGCCGCGGCTTCGAAGTAAACGTCGGGGCGATCGCCCATGCTGCGAAATGACGGCGGAAAAATATGCGGGAACAACGTTGCTACTACGCTGAAGAGGTACGCCACGCCTGTGCCCATGGTAATCAGCGTGAACATGTTGGTGCTGCGATTTACTACCGAAGCCCAGCCGCGCTGGAAGAACGGCCAGCCGCCCCAGAGGACTACCGGCGTTGCCAGAACAAATTCAAGCCACGGCAGTATCGAGCTCCACGATGTTCCTACAAGGCGGTCTCCTCGCACGATGTCGATGCCGCGACCCATGAGCGCGTGCGGCCACAACATGCTCCCCATGGCAATCGCCAGCAGCGGCGCAGTCAACGCCAGGCTGATCCAAAAGCGGCGGGTCATGTCGCGCAGCTCGGGATTCGTTTCTTCTACCGTCACCGTGCGCGGCTCGAGCGTCATGCCGCAGATCGGACAACTTCCGGGCTCCGCTCGCACGACTTCGGGATGCATGGGGCAGGTGTATTCGGTCTTGCTAGCGGGGAGCGTCGGCGATTCGGGTTCGAGAGCCATCCCACACTTTGGACAGGGGCCGGGGCCGATCTGGCGCACATCGGGACACATCGGACACACGTAGGCGCGCGTGTCTTTTTCGGGGCTCGCCGACGGAGCTGCGGGAGCGGGGACCGGCATCATCAATTTCTGCGCACCTGCTGGAGCACCCAGAGAGACAAGTCCAGATCCCATCGGTTTCGGAGGCGAGGCCATAATCTTCTCGGGATTCGCCTGGAACTTCTGAAGGCAACCGGCACAGCAGAAGAAATACTCTTTGCCGTTGTGTGAAGTTTTGAATCGGGCGGTCGCGGGATTCACAGTCATGCCGCAGACGGGGTCCTTCGCCTGCACAGAGGCGGGGGGCGACGCGGCGTTTGGGATGTTGACAGGATCGAGAGCGTCCATAGTCTAGTTGCTAGAAGTCTATATCGTGGACGCTGCACGGGGAGACGGGGCAAGCCCCGTCTCTACAGTTCGTGTCGGCTGGGACGGACAAAACCCCGTCCCCACACAAGCATCGTCCCTCCACGGGCGCAGTTCGCGCTTGGCGGAATCCCACCGGTATTAGATACTCAAAGGGTAATCCTCGAACCTTATTTCGCGGGAGAAATGAAAATGACTTATCTTGAAGCCGCTTACCGCTACCTGACTCCGCCGGGAGAAACTGAGTTGCGGGCCATTGACAGTGTGCGCGAGGTGTATGGCATCCAGCGCATTCAGTTTAACGAGAGAGAGCGGACGGTGCGCGTGTTGTTTGACGCTTCGCGATTGAAGGGCGACGCCGTGGCCAAGTTGCTGCGTGAGGCAGGAATCGACGTGCAAGAACAACTGGTTCTGGCCTGAAGGTCATCCTCTGACAAATGCGGTTTGAGACTGATGCCCTGTCAGGGCGTGAGGAGACGTGACCCCGCCTGTTTCCCAGCTAATCCTCATAGGGAGGACTCTCGGGGGAGGGTCCGGAAAACTGGGCGGGGTGCACCTTAGCGACTAACGGAGGATGCAAGGGGCATTCGGAAAGACCTCTGGCCGAATAATGTTCCCAAATGCCCCGTTGCGCGCCACTTCGTCTGCTCTAAGGAGAAGCATGTCAGTTGCCACTGCTAAGGCGTTGCCAACATGCACCTATAGAACGCGGGAGCGAGTAGGTTTTGCGCGGGACTGGAAACTTTTACGCTAATTTACAAAAATTCACTTTTTCAGCGAAGCGGCAATTTGCACAACCAGCGCGGCATTCGGCGTGATGTGGAGGCGCAGATCGAAGCCGCTCGGGTATTGTTTAGGGACGCTTTGAGCGCTTCGGGTTGGGCGAAACCATTCTCTTTCCTTTATAATGCAGAAACATAATTCCATCGGATGCGCCCGTAGCTCAATTGGATAGAGTGCTTGGCTACGAACCAAGAGGTTGGGAGTTCGATTCTCTCCGGGCGCACCACTTCCCGCAATACTTCACTACTCCGCCGGATCCCTCTCTCCGCTCGGGATTTCGCCCTTCAACTACGCTCAGGGCAGGCTCTGCGGGCTCCCGCTTGGCTCACGCCCGCAAAACGGCTCAAGTTCGATTCTCTCCGCGCGCACCACTTCTTTCCAAGCGCCTCCCGTCACCGAAGACTGGCACTCGGTAGAATCGGTTTCCTTCCAGCGAAGAACACTGCCAAATCAGTAATCGAGCGTCACCGAGTTTGCCGTCACTTGTCCGCCGTAATTGCACTGCGGGTTGAGGCCTTGGTAGTAATCCGTGATCGACCATCCCGGGTTTGCAATCTTCTTAAAGTTATAGTCATACAGCGCTACCTTGGAGAACGTGGTCGCGTCCTCCGGCGGGTAGTCGCTGCATTGGACAATCTCATAGACCTCCAATGCGCCCGACTGCGCCCAATTGAACGTTTGTCCTTCACTTGGCGCCTTGTTTAGGGTTGTGCTCTTGTGAGTCGTCTTATCCTGGCTAGTGATTTTCCACAGCGCACAGGATTCTACTCCTGCCGCGCAAGTGGACTTGATGATGCCGTGGATGGTGTCGCCGGTATTGACCTGCACCGGCGTGCTATAGAGTGTCGTCCCGCTCGGACAGCAATTCCAACTGGCAATACTCCACACTTCGCCAAAAAACGAGTTCCACCCCAACACTGGCTGAATAATCGTCGCGTCCGTGTTGTAGTCGACCAGGCCCGGAAAAAGATAGACCGTCTGGCCATCATAGGTAGTCGGCGCCTCCGGCACCACCCAGTTGGCAGTCAGCTTCCCGTACGAGGTGGTGGTCGTGGTGGCGCCATCTTCAATCCAGCTGTGAGTAATAGTCAGTGGGCCTGGCCTTGAGTCGCCTGCGATTACAGCCTCTCCGCGAGCCGTGTAGTGCGGATAACCGCAAACTGAAGTGGTTGCGTCCACGGTGCCATCCGTATGTTGGACACGTCCGTCTGCCAGCACTGTCTCGCCATCGGCGACAGCGCGCACACACGACGGGTGAAAGTATCCGAAGGGCGTGATTACGTAGCCAGCCGGCACCGCCGAGGGCCGGTCTGGTCCTGCCAGCCTTTGGGCTTGAGCAAGCGGGATCGCTGTAGCGCCAAGGAGTAGGAGTAAGACCGCTGCAGCAATGATCCGCAGCTTTGACGAATGCCGTTGCAATCCGTGTTTTCTCATACCATGCCTCCCCAATTGTGTGATCTCGACAACGGCATCATTCTACGCTCGCGCGTGACGGTTGGACTCAGTTCACTACAGCATTTGCCGGTCGTCTAGAGGTAAGTCTAGAGAAGCCAACGCTGATTCCCGTGGTGATCAAGACCTTGGCACTCAGAACCCCGGTCATTGAGTGTAATCGCGTTTTCAACAACTATGAGTGACCTTTAGGTGGAGCAGTTTGAATATTCGCATGCGCCTGTGCCCATTTGCGACAACGCTCCTGCACTTCTGAAAGCTGGGCGGCTGTTAGCGATTTGCCGATGTTGTCGCGATTTTGTCTGACAAACGCCTGCTCAAGGGATGATGCAGCGATGTTTATCCAGAAGTACGCTTCGACATCATCTTTTGTTACACCCGTGCCAGAGTGATAAGCCAGCCCAAGATTGTATTGAGCCTTTGCAACGCCTTGTTCAGCAGCCTTCTGCCACCAATGAGCGGCCTCGGCGGTATCTTTTGCGACGCCATCACCTAAGCTGTACGCTTGCCCGAGGTCATACTGCGCCGCTGCATAGCCTTGGTCTGCAGCCTTGCGATACCAACGCAAAGCTTCGGGGACATCCTTCGCAACGCCACCCACACCGGCGTAATACGCAGCTCCTAGCCAAAACTCACCGCCCGCATTGCCCTGTTCGGCGGACTTGCGGAGCCATTTGACTCCCTCGGCCTCGTCCTTCGGGACTCCCGTGCCTTGGACGTAGAACATTCCGAGGCTGAACTGGGAGGCTGCGTTGCCGTTTTCGGCAGCCTTAGTGTGCCAGCGCACACTTTCGACTTCATCTTTCGGAACGCCCGTTCCCAAGCCATACGCCGTTCCGAGATTGCCTTGAGCCGTAGCAACACCTTGCCCAGCGGCTTTCTTCCACCAGCGCACGGCTTCGGCGTCGTCTTTTGGAACACCGAGACCCAGGTGATAAAGAAGTGCAAGGTCGGACTGAGCCCCGCCATTGCCCTTTTCCGCAGCGCCACGATACCAGCGGGCTGCTGCGGCATAGTTCTTAGGAACTCCGGTGCCAAAGTCGTAAGCAATTCCAAGATTGATTTGAGCGGCTACATCGCCCTGTTCCGCAGCCTTCTCCCACCAACGCACGGCTTCAGCGTCATCCTTCGTGACTCCTTCGCCGGTGTGATAAGCGTTGCCCAGGGCCGCTTGTGCCTGTACATCACCCTGCTCGGCCTTAATCTTGAGTCCGGGAATGTCTTGTGCATATGCAGCGGGAATGATTGCGACTGCGAGGAAAACGACTACTAAGAAAACTTCACAGCCTGCGACGCGCATGAATGCATTTGTTCTCACGCTCAGCAGCTTACCTCCAAACTTGTTTCAACTCCAGCTGACTGTTGTTAACAAGGCGTCAGCGCTCAACCCGCGCAAGAAAAACGGGGCCGCTTGTGCGGCCCCGTCAGAAGAGCACTGCAAAATATGCTGCTGGCTATTCTTTAGGTGCTTTACCCGTTCCCGTCAGCGGTTCCTGCTGCGGGCTG
The DNA here is from genome assembly GCA_963785265.1 of uncultured Acidobacteriaceae bacterium. Taxonomy (GTDB): domain Bacteria; phylum Acidobacteriota; class Terriglobia; order Terriglobales; family Acidobacteriaceae; genus Acidiflorens. The sequence goes on from CAWAUN010000008.1 coordinate 860,159, forward strand.
TTCGGAGCATTGTCGGTGATGGTCACATCTCCGGTGAGCGTTCCGACTTGGGTGGGCGTGAAAGTGACCGCTATCTTGCACTTCTTCTTCACCGCCAATGTCGAGCCGCATGGTTTCGAGCTGGTTACGATCGCAAAATCACCGCTCGCCGCGATGCTAGAGATGTCCAGCGTCGCGGTTCCAGTGTTCTCGACCGTGACATCTTTGGCCTTACTCGTCGCACCAACGAGTGTCTTCGGGAAGGTCACCAAGGCTGGCGTGAGGGTAACGGCTGGACCGCCGGCCGCGGTGATGGTGAGCTGGATGGTTGTGGTTGCGGTCAGGGTGCCCGAGGTGCCGCTAATGGTCACCGTGGACGTTCCCTTGGTGGCATTGCCAGTGGCTGTGAGGGTCAGAGTGCTAGTGCTGGTTGTCGGATTCGGATTGAACTGCGCCGAGACACCACTTGGCAGACCGGAGGCGCTTAGGGTGACGCTGCCGGTGAAGCCGTTTTCGGGAACGACCGTGATGGTGCTCTGGCCGTTGGCTCCCTGCTGAATGGTCAGCGAGCTCGGGTTCGCGGTGAGGGTGAACTCTGGGCCCGCTACGACGCTGACGACTACCGGGCTCGACGCGATACCGTTGGCAATCACCGACAGGTTATAGCTGCCGGAGGGAAGGCCAGCCGGCACGTCGAACTGAGTGGTGACCGATGTGGAGGGAGCGATGGAGTGAGTGCTATCACTGTGCGTGGTGGCAAAGTAAACACCGTTGGGAGCGCTGACCTGCACGAGTTGAACCAGGGGATAGTTCGTGTAACCCTGGTAGTCGTCGCCGTAGGCATTGTTCCCGGTTAAGCCGTTGAGCTGCGATCCGGACAAGGAGTTGTCGCTCGATGGGCTGTTGATCGTCGAAGGTACCGAGGTGATGGTGGCTGCGACCCCGGAAACGATACCCGAGGCTGGCGTATAGATTTCAGCCGTGCCACTAAAGTCCGTGAACATGATCTGACCGGTAGGGAGCACCATCAGGTGTCCGACGTACGACGAATCGGACGGACAGTTCTTTGGATTCGGAGCGTCAGTCAAGGTGTTCGCCACGGGATCGTACTCGACAAACTGGCAACCACCCTGGAACAGGCCAGGACTCAGCATGGCCAGTACTTTGCCGTTCGGCTCCAGTGCTGCGGGGCCATCGGCCTGATCCAAACTGCCTGCGGGAGTGGGACCGGCCGTCCAGGTGTTGGCAGCGACATTGTAGAGAGCCGTCGCAACTACGTTCCCGCCAAACTGGATTACCTGGTTGTTGTACATCAGAACTGCGGCACCCATTTCTTCGTCGTTGGGGTTGTAGAGCTTGACTGGGGTATCTGGCCCGCATGACCAGACGCCGGTGTTCTGATCGTAAAGCTCGGAACCCTGGCTGGTACTGCAAGGCGAATCCGTTTTCGTGTCTACAGTCAGGATCAGGTCGTTGGTCAGTTGCGTAAAGCCCGATTCGTCGTTATTGCCCTGTTTCACCGAACCCGTCGCGGTCCAGGAATTCGGACCGTCATACAACGCATTCGCCTGCGTACAACAGTCTGCCTGCATGTAAGTTCCGTCGGCCAGGATCACGCTTTCCGCATCGCCGATGTTGACCCAGCCTGACGGAGCCGAGTTGCTCGTCCAGGTGATGGTGCTTCCGGAAATGGTTCCAACCGCACCCAGGTTTGTCCAATCCTGCGAACCGCCGTTGTATTCTCCGCCCTCGACTACAATCGTCTGCCCATCGAGGAGCACTTCGGAGCCGAAGAACCATGGCGCGTAACCGGAAGGCAGCTCGCCACCGGAACTCCACGTACCGTTGATGTAACTGCCGGTGGAATCGGGAGTGAGGATATGCCAATTGCGGGAATTTCCGCCTTGTTCTTCATGCACTAGGATTCTGCCGTCTCTGAGTTGAAGCATGACGCCGACGTCGGCCCCGGGTTGATTGTTGAGAGGTGTCCAGGTCTGGGCGCCAGCAGTGCTAAGCAATGCGAAGACAAGGATAGACGCAATAGCGAACGAGTGAAGTGATTTCAAGGTGTGTGACCCCTTCCAAAGGATGGTGCAAAACGACCACTACTGTACACGGCTTTCTCCCCTTTGTGTAGTATCAAAATTTTTGTCGTGTGCAAAGATTCACACTTGAAGTGCAGTAATTTGCCGACCGGATTATCGGTTGTTTGGACAGAGGAGATCAGTTGGCAGCGAGGGCCGACAGCACGGTATTTTTGACGTCTTTATAAGCATCCGCAGTCGGATCGATCAGCTGGAAATGGCCCGCATGTGGAATCTCAAGCAACTGAGCTGATTCGCCCGCTTTCTTGTTTCGGGCGACGTAGGTGCGACTGAACTCCGGCGGCACTGTGTCATCGTCGCTGCCATGGAGCAGCCACTGCCGGGCCTGCGGAATGCTGAGCTCCATCGGGTCGGCTTCGCGGTAGTGCTCCGGCACTTGATCCGGCTTGCCACCCAGAAAATCCACAACCGCGTCGTGACTCAGATGCAAGGCGTAGGCTTGCCTTAGATCGACGACTCCGGCCAGCGAAATTACGCTGCGGAGCGAGGGCTCGTGCGCCGCCAGGCATAGGGCGAGCTGGCCACCGGCCGAGTGGCCCATGACCACCAGGCGATCCAGATCGAGATGAAATCGGGAATGCTCCTGGCGTAGAAACCGGTAGGCCGAGCGGATGTCCTCAAATGTTCCGGGCCAGCCGCCGTCGGGGTTGCCGACCCGCCTATACTCAATGTTGAAAGTCGCGACGCCTGCCGCTCGCAACGCCTGGCATAAATGTCCGGCGTGGGCGAGGTCATACTGTGCCCGCCAATAGCCTCCGTGAATGTTCAACACAACGGAGTGCAACCCCGGCGTCGGCGGCAGTCGAACCTCGACAAACTGATTTGGATCGGCGCCGTAGGCAATGTGCGCGTCGGGAGGTGGCTGCGGACGGCTGAGAATGTCTTCGGCGGACAGGGGTTCGCTCCTCACACGAACTTTGGCGGATGCAGTGCAAACTGCCGAGCTAACCTAGCTTTCTTTCATCTTTAGCTTGCTCTTATTTTCTTCGATAAACGCTTTGAGGTCGGGGACAGCGTTTAGCAGTTTGGTCCACTGTTCGTAGTAGAGCGTCACCGGAAAGCGGCCCAGTCCGTAGACGCTCACGCCACCCTTCTCGCTCACGCGGAAATCTATGGTTCCGCTTCTCTTCTTTGTTTCCACCTGCTTTTCCAGATCGGCAAGGCGCGCTTTCAATTCTTCATAAGATGGTTCAGTCATGAGAGTTCCTCGGAGAACTGACTTAAGCCTGTTTTAGTCTTCTATCATAGGGTGGCATTAGGCTTTCGTCGAGGCCAGATCCGGCGGGACTCTATCTTCCTATTCGCAAAGCTACTTCGTGTTTGCACGGCGGGCACGAAGCGTTGCGCGGCGAGGGTTCTGCGCCCACAGACTCGACAAAAACAACAGACAGACGGCGAAACTACTAGATTTCATTGCATCTCCAAAGAAAGCGAAAAAGCCAGATCCGATTCCGCCAGAGCGTCCCTTTAGGTGAAAAACTTTACACTACCACCCATGCCGCCGACCCTTTCCGGCCATCTCTCACTGTAACAAGCGGTTACGGTACCTCGGTTCACGGCGGATGGAAGCACAAATGCTAAAATGACTTCGATCCGCAAATCCAGAGCGGTGGAACGAGTGGAGAACAAAGAATGGCGAGAGTTGGGAAGAAGAAATCGTTTCTTGAAAGCATACCCATGCTGGTGCTGGTTGGGTTACTGGCCGGCGCCTTGGGAGGCTTGGGAATCGGCTTGATTCAGTTGCGCGCCTTGAACTCGGCGGCGGCGGCGAGCGCCACTGGCGCCCCCGGTAAATAAATTAGACTCCTATTCGGGTTGACCACCGAACGGGATCGGCAGCGCCCCTACTTCAGGTAAGCTCGCACCAGTCCGATCAGATCTTCGGTTAATTCCTCACGCGATCCTGGACCGCGCTCCGGATGGGTAATGTGGAGCCGGATGTGATCTTCCAGGATTTCCGCCATCAGGCTGTTGACCCCGCCGCGAATCGCCGCCAATAGCATCAGGATATCGGCGCACTCGTCACCCTCGGTTACCGCCCGCTCGACGGCCGTAATCTGCCCGCCCATGCGCTTAATGCGGGAAAGCAGCTTCTGCTTTTCTTTCGAGATTTCCAGAGATTTGTCTTTCATATTTTGGGATTGTACCGCATTATTTTCTTGACATATACCATACGGGGGTATGCTATAAGAATGATTGGCGGGAAAAAGCTCCGTTTCCCGCAGAACTCTTGCAAGCAAGACCGTCGAAAGGAGGAACAGAGTTGAGAAATCTGTTGGGAAATCTACCGAGAGGAGGAAAGGACAATGATCATGACTGCATTCGCACAAGCGATGGCGATGCCGACGACACAGCTCACGCGCCTGATTCCATTCGAAAATGCCGCTTTCTGGCAATTGGAAGGCAACGCGGAACACAAGTCTCCGCGTATGAGCTGGGTCGTGGTCACCGGCAGCGACGGGAGGCCGCGGCTCCAAATTATATGGCAGGTAGAGACCCCCCCCTTTTGTATTAACCATAGTTAACTGTGCATGATATGGTTGCGTTAATCCATCGGGTGGGGCGTACTGCCGCCTTGGCAGGGGCGAAAAAATCGGGCCGGACTGCAGCTGTAACCTTGTATTAACCGAAGAAGCGCATACTGCTGAACTTTGGACGCGTGATTGTAATCACAAAGACGAGTGACCAGACGCGTGGCGAAGTGCGGCAGCCAGTCGCTAGTTTGTAATCATGATATTGAAAGTGAAATTCATTTTCAGTATGACGGCCCTCCTTCCCCGCAAAGCGGGCGGGCGTACGCGCCAAGACGCCAGACTGCCCGTGGTTCTGGCGTTTGTCTTGAGTCTGGGCCTCGCCGCTCCCGTTGCCTCGGGGCAGGCGCAATCCGCCTCCGTTTCCACCCAGACGTCTTCCACCCAAACCTCGCCTGCGGCCGGCTCGAATGCGCCGGACGCCAACGATCCGCCCGGTCCGCCCAGCGATGCCGGGGCCGATCCCGAAACGATGTTTCCGCACTTCAAGAGCACGCGGTTTTGGCTCTCGGGTCAGGCAAACTTTATTTTTCAAACTCATCCCGACTTTCATGCCGACTATAGCGGGCCGCATAGCCTGAGTCCCGACTATTCGAAAGCGACTTCGCGAGTTCTGACCCTCTACACCGGAGTGCGGATCAATAATTCGACCGAGCTTCTGGTGGATATCGAAGAAGCGGGCGGTGAGGCGCTCAGCCTGGGTTTGGGCTTGGCCGGGAATACGGATCTGGACGTCGTGCGCAACCCCTTCCTGAGCAAAGCGCCTTATCTGGGGCGGGGCATGATCCACAAAGTGTTTGCGTTGAGCAAGGATAAGATCGAAAACCAGCGCAGTTTTCTGTCGCTGTTCGATGAGTTGCCGCGGCGACGGCTGGAAATTCGTTTTGGCAAGTTCAGCATGCCCGATTTCTTTGATGTGAACTCGGTTGGCTCCGACACGCATTTTCAATTCACCAACTGGTCGGTGGACAACAACGGCACCTGGGATTATGCCGCGGATACGCGCGGCTACACCGTGGGCCTGGTGGCGGATTACGAGGACCGCAGCTGGGGTTTTCGCTTTGCCGAAGCACTTATGCCGAAGGTCGCGAACGGAATTGACCTGGTGTGGCGCCCGTGGCAGGTGCATGCGGAAAATTGGGAATACGAACTGCGCCGTGGCGTGATCCCGAAAAAAGCGGGCGTCGTGCGCCTGCTTGCGTACACCAACTACGCCAACATGGGCATCTACCGGGTTGCGGTGGAGCAGTTTCTCGACCATTCGTCCCCGCAACCGGAGACGGTGCCGGAGATCACTAACCACCCCTGGCACATTACACGCAAGTATGGCTTCGGCATAAATCTGGAGCAGAGTCTCACGCCCTACGTGACGGCGTATGCCCGCTGGGGATGGGACAACGGAAAAACCGAGTCCTTTGCTTACACCGAGATTGATTCGACATTCAACCAGGGTGTCGGAGTGAATGGCGCGCTATGGCATCGCAAGCAGGATCGCGCCGGCATTGCATTCGTTTCGAACGGAATCAAGAAAGATCACCAGGTCTACCTCGCCGATGGTGGATTAGGTTTTCTGCTAGGCGATGGCGGGCTGAACTACGGGCGGGAGAACATCGTGGAATCGTATTACACGGCACACGTCTGGCGAGGAATCTATATCGCTCCCGGAGTGCAGCACATCAACAATCCCGGCTATAACCGCGACCGCGGGCCGGTGATCGTGCCGACTTTCCGGGCGCATGTGGAATTCTAGAGGCCGGGGCTTACAGCAAGAGGTGCTCTTCCCACTTCTCCACGTGTGGCGAAACGACGCCCTTGAGCAAGGCGACGAAAGCGTCGAGGGTTTTGCGAGCGTCGCCGAGCGGATAATAGAACGCTTCCCAGTTATCGCTGTCTTCGCCGTCGTGATTCGGAATCACATGCTGGAAGTGCCACGCCTCCTGGAGCTCGCGGTAGGCACTAGAGGCGCGACTCTCTATGTCTTTCAGGTCGTTCGCCGACAGGTCTCCTTTTTGGCGGCGCGTCCGCCGGAGAAGCTTGCGTCGCATGATGTCAGTGAGGAGTTCCGGAAGCGAGATATTCCGCTCAGGCGCTTTTAGGTAGATGATTTCTCCTTTCGACAGCGGAGAAATAAAAATGCTGAGGCGATTCACGCCCGCGAGGCGAGGGTGTGTCTGTAGGGCGCGGGCCACATTTGGATTCCCTTCAAAGAAGACATCGCCGCTTTGCAGTAGGGAGTCCAGATCGTGAAGATCCAGCGCTTGCAGGTCATCCCGCGCCTCTAGCACAGCGTAGCGAGGGTCCGCGCGCAAAGCTTCCACCTGCGCCCGGGTGCGAAAATGAAAGTCCGCGCCGTCGCGTTCGCCGGGTCGAGGAGCGCGGCTGTTTACGAGCACTAGCTTGTGAAGCTGGGCGCTCAGCTCGGGATGGAATTTCCCCACGGACTTGTAGAGCGGAGTCTTTCCAACGCAGGAAGGCCCGCTGAGAATTACCAGACGTCCGGTTTTGTCTGGGTTCATTTGTCTCCGACCTAGAGAAGAATACTAGCTTAGTAGGCTGAAAACGACTGAACCCTCCACCACGGCTTGCGACAATCCAGGAGTTGATCCTCCCTCACCAACAAGGGGGTGCTTGCGAACCGCACAGGAAAACGGCGCTGTCACAGTCTGAGATGCAACAGCGCCAGGAAAAACTGCTCTTTTGAGAGAGGTGCCCCTCTTGTTGAGGGGCCCCGGCTCGCCGATTCCCTTCTGTTCAAACCTCGGGAAGGCTCGCCTATCGACCGATTGGGGTCAGAAGGTAGGCATGGAATTCGCCGGCGGTGGTTACACCTAAGCCTGTGATCTCGCCGTTGTCGTTGATGGAGCAGCCCGAAAACAGGAACATGAGAGAGTTTGCTGGGATGAGAGTGTTGAGGTCCGTCATCTTTCCGTTGTGCCAAAGGAAGGCGCGGCCGTTGAAGTTTCGATCTAAAGACAAGCCGACAATGTCGCCCGCGTCATTGATGCCCGAACCAGTGCTATTGACATCGCCGGGGAGCGTACCGAGGTCTTGCATGCCTTTCTCCTTGGTCCAGAGGAAGGCATGGAAATTGGTGTCGCCGGCAAGATCGGAAACTCCGACGACTTGACCCCGATTATTCAAGTTCCAGGCAATGTTTCCGCCAGCCGCGCCCGTGGTCCCGCCGAGGGTGCCGAGGTCGATGGGTTTCCCGTTCTCCCACATGATCGGGTGAACGCCGATGAGATTGATCAGCGTGGGCTGAAAGGTGCCGCAAGTGCCGGATGAGCCGACGATTTGGCCGCGATCGTTGATGTTCAGCGCCAGCCCATCGGGATCGCCCGGATACGGGGGGAGACTATGGACTTTGCCATCACGCCAAACGGCGGGCAGGAACTGAAGAACCTGGGGCGCGGGGCAGGCTGGGTCGGGGACCGAGGTTTCGGCGAATCCGACTGCCTTTCCCCAGCGATTGATCACATTGACGGCGCCGTTGTTGCCCCCGAGCGTGGGGAGAGGATTCATGACGCCGTTGGCCGATTCGAAGGGAAGACAGAGGAGGTGGGTGCCGAAGCCGCAGAAATCCTCTCCATTGGGATCGGAGGCGGAGGTTTCGGCCTCGCCGACAGCTTGGCCAGCGTCATTTGTGCCGAAGGCGATGCTATTGGAGCCGCCGAGCGTGCCGAGGTCGGTCACTTGTTTACTGGCCCAGACAACGGCAAGAGATGAGCCGTCAGCGAGGTTTGAGGATCCGGCGACGACGCCGTTCTGAGTGATGAAAAATGGCTGGCTGGAATTGCCGCCAGGCAAAGTACCGAGGTCGGTCACGGTGTAGCGGGCCGGTTGCGGCGTGCGTTGCTGCGCTGATGTTTCCTGCGCGGCCGCATTCAGCGGTACCGCCAGGGCGGCGAGTAAGCACGCCGAGAGAGAAAGCAGAGACTGGGATTTCATGTGGCCTCCTTATAGTTTTGTCCGCGTATGTGCGGTTTGATCTGTGAGCTCTTTTCGTCCGTATGAGAATGCGCGGGGAGAAAGCGCGACGGCTTCCTCCCCGCAACAGCACCGGATTCGCAGCGTCAGTTCGAGATGTAGTAGACATATTGCAAGTTACTAATCGCGAACCCCGCCATCCCTCCTGCCCCCGTCGAAACCGAGGGCAGTTCCTGGTTCACCCAGTCGGTGCCGTCATAATAAAGTTGGAATATATCGGTGCCCTCAACGAGAAAGACGTGATAGTTGCCAATCGTTAGAACAGCAGCCATCTGGGAAGACTTCACCGGACCGGAGCCGCCGGTTTGGGCCGTTAGGTTTGTATCGGTCCATTGGTTGTTGAGGAAAGTCAACTGGTGCATATCATTCGTTTTGGTCGCGGCATAATAAACTTCGAATTGGCTTGAGCTCACCTCGAGGGCCGCTACACCATTGAGTCCCGTCCCCGCCTTTTTGACGCCTGCGGCTTCCGTCAAATCGGTTTGCGCCCAGTTATCGACGTAGGAGAATTCGTAAATGTGTCCATTGCTCCCCTGAAAAAACACGTATTGATCGTTGCCGACCGCAAATCCCGACATCGGAGCCTTTTGTTCGGATGTCTTCGCTCCCTTGATCAATGTCGAAAACTTCTCGTTCGTCCATGTCGATCCGTCGTAATAGAGCTGGCGGATTGGACTGGACGTTGCGCTGCCCGATTCGGCCTCATAGTAGACGTGCCGGTTGTTATTGGGGCTCGTGACTAGAGCGACAATTCCAACCGGTGCCGCGGCACAAGTTCCGCCGCTTTTTCCTGTTGGCAAAGCGTTATCGACCCAGGCAAAGTCGCCATTGTTGCCGTATGTGTACTCGTGCACGACGTTATCAGCTCCGCAGAAATACACGTACTGGGCCCCGCTAATCTGGAACCCGCTCATGCCTGTGTTCGCATTCGCGGACTCCCGCCGGCAAGCTCGGTTAAGTCGTCATCCGACCAGGAAGTGCCATTGTTGTACAGCTGGTGTACGTGAGAGTCGCTGGAGGCCACATAGTAGACGTGCAGATTGAACGAAATAACTCACGAGCAGGGGGATATCTTCCCTGCGCTCTCGCAGGGGTGGGATCCGGATGGGAAACACGTGCAAGCGATAATACAGATCACTCCGGAAATGATTGTCGGCAACCATCTTCTCAAGATCTCGGTTGGTTGCCGCAATCAGACGAACGTTTACCTTATGCGTATGAGTGCTGCCCAGCCGTTCAAACTCGCGCTCCTGCAAAGCGCGCAGTAGTTTCGGCTGGATTTCCAGCGGAATGTCTCCAACTTCGTCGAGGAAAAGGGTGCCCTGGTCCGCCAGCTCCATACGTCCAATCTTCCGGCTGATGGCGCCGGTAAACGCTCCTTTTTCATGCCCAAACAATTCGCTCTCCAACAGGCCTGTGGGAATCGCTGCACAGTTCAACTTTACAAATGTGCGGTCTTTACGCCGGCTGTGTTCGTGAATCGCGCGGGCGACTAATTCCTTTCCCGTTCCAGTCTCGCCCAGCACCATGACGGTGGAATCGTTGGGAGCCACAGTTTCGACCAGTTGCAGGACGTGCTTGAGCGCCGGGCTCGAGCCAACAATCTGCCCGAAATTCATCTCGCTCCGAATTTTCTTCTTCGAGGTAGAGCTTCTCTTGTGCCAGCTTGTCTTTGAGTTCGGAAATCTGCCGATAAACCAGTGCGTTTTCGATGGCGATGCCGATCTGGCCTGCAGCCTGGCCAAGAAAGTCGACATCGTCTGGGCTAAAGGAACCTTCAGTCCGGCGCCCAATCCCTAGAATGCCGAGCGGTCGACCCCGGTTGACAATGGGAATAAAACAAAAGCTTTTAATTCCCTCAGCAATCGCTGCGTCGTAAAGGATGGGGTCCAAAGCGTCTCGAGTCACCTCGTTCACGACGTGCGGCTTCATGGTGTCGAACGCTTCCTTACCCGGGCCGCTTGGCGTCAGGACGAGCGCTTCCCTGAGCATCCCCTTCGTGCGCGGAAAATCAAGGGCATACAGCTTATGCGTGCCCGTTCCCGGCTCAGCTATCGAGATGCCGACAGCGTCACATTGCAGCACCTCCCGAATGTTGGCCGAAATCGCGCGCAGCACTTCGGGAAGTTCGAGCACCGAGGTAATCCGGTTCGTCAGGTTGAGAAGCAACTGCAAGCGGGTTTGGGCGGCCTGAGCTCGCCGCAGGTTGACGCTGGCATCGATGGCGAAGGCGACTGCACGTGCGATCAGCCGCAAAAACTCAATTTCATCGGCCTCATATCCAACGCCCGGAGCGCTGGCGATCCCCAATGTGCCCAGACGGCGATGTGGCGTCGTCAGCGGCACGCGAACCACCGAGCCGATTTTCAAGCCCTTTTCTATAACGAACTGCTTCAAGACTGGGAATCGTTCGTCAGCGTTCCAGTCGGGAATGTGAAAGGGTTCATGCGTGTTATAAGCGTGCCATCTCGGCAAGTCCTCGGATGGCAGATCCTCGCCAGGGGGTGGGCCTCCCTTGCCCCAGACGTGCCATTCGATCTCTGTGGAGTTTTCCTTGAGCGCCAGCACGTCGAGGTGTTCGAAGGAAAGAAATTCGCCGAGCAGGTCCGAGAGAGTTTTGGCCAATTCCTCAGGCTGGCGGCACGCAGCAAGGGCCTCGCTGATGCGAACGAACGCTACATAGGGTCGCATACCGCTCTCCGGCGCAATATGCCAATCGTTCATTCCGGTCTTTAGCGAAACCGACATTCCGATAATTCCGCTCGACGGACAGTTTATCGCAGAGAAGACATTGATTCTCGTTAGCTGTATCAGTAATGGGAAGTTGGCATGTCGGAGGCAATCGTTGCAAATCAACTACAGGGATTCGATAACTCCCGGATGGCGGGCTAACCGGAGGTTACGTTCTAAGGCGGGCCCCGGCGACGTTGTCCAGAAGTCCGCTTCTGGGAAGTTTGCCATTGATCCCCTCGAAGCCCGTTTCTGGATAGCTTGGGGGTGGCCGACAATCCAGGAAAAGTACAGCCCCGGTGGTTCGGTGCCCCGCGGGAGACGCAGAATGAACTGAACTTTGGAATGACGGCTGCACCGTCTCCCGAATTTCCAATCCGTCACATCCGTTTTTTGCGATCACCGCGATTTCCGAATTTGGTATCGTGTTCCGATGACGACGGCACCAACTTGTCTCGCCGGGCAAGGCCTGTTCGAAGGCTATACCGCAGGCCCGTTTTACGACGAGATGTTCGCTTCCCAGGGCCGCGCCCGGTCTCACTATGAGCGCGTCTTCGGAAGGTTCAGCAGCATGGCGCCGGCACAGTTCGGAGAACGCCGCAAACTAGCCGATCTTTCGTTTCTTCTCCAAGGCATCACTTTCACCGTCTATAGCGACGGGCGCGGCACCGAGCGCCTTTTCCCTTTTGACCTGGTTCCTCGCATTCTCCCGCAGTCCGAGTGGGCGCATATTGAACGCGGCCTTACTCAGCGCGTCATCGCGCTAAACCTTTTTCTGCAGGACTTATACGGGAAACAGCTCATTCTCAAAGACCGCAAGATTCCGGCCTCGCTCGTCTACTCCTGCCGGCATTTCCGGCGCGAGATGATTGGCCTCGAAGTCCCGCACGGCATCTACACCCATATTTGTGGCATCGATCTGGTTCGCGATTCCAAGACTGGCGAGTTCTTCGTTCTGGAAGACAATGTCCGGACTCCCAGCGGCATCTCGTATGTTCTCGAGAATCGGCTCGTCATGACACGCACTTTCCCCGAGGCTTTTCAGGAGCACGAGGTACTCCCTGTGAACAACTATCCTTCGGAACTTTCCCGTATCTTGCGCATGTTGTCTCCGCGCGGAGAGCCCGAAGCGCAGATCGTGCTGCTCACTCCCGGCATCCACAACAGCGCGTATTTCGAGCATAGTTTTCTGGCGCAGCAGATGGGCATCGAACTGGTCGAAGGCCGCGACCTGATCGTCGATGGCGTCGTGGTTTACATGAAGACCATCTACGGCCTCAAGCGTGTCGACGTCATCTACCGCCGCGTCGATGACGACTTCCTTGACTCACTCACCTTCCGCTCCGACTCCGCACTCGGCGTGCCCGGACTCATGGGCGCCTACCGCGCCGGCAACGTCGCGCTGGCTAACACTCCGGGAACCGGCGTCGCCGACGACAAAGCCATCTACGCCTATGTGCCCGCCCTGATTCGCTATTACTTGAATGAAGACCCGATTCTGCGCACGGTGGAGACCTACCTCTGCGATCGGCGCGAACACCTCTCGCATGTCCTCGCCCATCTGCCCGAGTTGGTGGTGAAGAGCGTTGGGGAATCTGGCGGCTACGGCATGCTGATGGGGCCCAGCGCAGAACGTCCTCAGATCGAGGCCTTTCGGGAACGAATCCTCGCCGAGCCGCGCAACTATATTGCGCAGCCTATTGTCCCGCTCTCGCGAGTGCCGTCGTACGATGCCGCCAGCGAACGCATGGCTGGACGCCACGTCGATCTTCGTCCCTACTGCCTTTTCGACGGCCAGAAAGTCACCATCGTTCCTGGCGGCCTGACGCGCGTTGCACTGCAGGAGGGTTCTCTCGTCGTCAATTCTTCGCAAGGCGGCGGTAGCAAGGATACCTGGGTATTGCGGGGAGAGTGCTGACATGCTTTCCCGAATTGCTGACTCCCTTTTCTGGCTCGGTCGATACATCGAACGTGCCGAGGACACGGCCCGTATTCTCGATGTCACCTTCCATACCCTGCTCGAACAAGCCCAGCAGCCTTACGGTCTCCGTTGGGATCCCATTCTTTCCATGGCTGGGGAAGTGGCGTTATTCCGTCAACTCTACGGCGAGCCTGACGCCCACAACGTCTTTGAATTTCTTGCCTTCAACCCAAACAATCCCAGTTCGATCATGCAGTGTGTCACCAAGGCTCGCGAAAATGCCCGCACCATCCGCGACCGCATTTCGCGCGAGATGTGGGAAGACCTCAACGGCCTCTACTTCACGCTCAGCAACTTCGATCCTCGGGAAGAGACAGCAGCCGGTCCTCATCGCTTCTGCGGCCGCGTTATTTTTGGTAGCCATCGCTTCCACGGCGTTACCGACGCCACGCTCCCGCATGACGAGGGCTGGGATTTCCTGCGCATCGGCTCTGCCCTCGAGCGCGCCGAAATGACGGCCCGCCTCGTCGATATGCAGTACCGAAGCTTGCTCGAGCCCGCTTCCAGCGTGGGCCCTCCCGACAACCACCAGTGGATGGCTGTTCTGAAATCTGTAGGCGCCTACGAGGCTTATCATCGCCAGTATCATTCGCCGATCGAGCCCGACCGCGTCGCCGAAATGCTCATCCTCAACGCTCAGCACCCGCGTTCCATCCGTTTTTCTATGACCGAGACGCAAGCCGCCCTGCGCGCGATCAGCAATACCGGACCCGGTTCCTATGCCAATGAAGCCGAGCGCCTCACCGGCAAGGTTCTCGAACGTCTTCGCTACGATCGCATCGACGACATTCTCCGCGGCGGCCTGCATGGCTATCTCAGCGATCTGATCCATCACTTCAACGGTATTGGCGAGGCCATCGCCCGCACTTACTTCTACTACGAGGTGGTGGCATGAACCGCTTCCACCTTATGCACTCCACCGAATTCATCTACGACGGGCCCGTCTATGAGAGCTATAACGAGGTCCGTCTCCGCCCCATGCACGATGATCAGCAAAGCTGTGTTTCGTTTCGCCTTGTCACCCACCCTGCGTCCCGCGGTTCCTCTTATAAAGATGGCTTCGGAAACTGGGTCCACCTCTTCAACCACCTGCCCCGCCATCGCCGCCTCAAGATCGAAGCGGAGTCGGTGGTTCTAGTCCACGACGCGCCCACTCCCGAGCCGTGGGGCATGTCGCTCGAAGAACTCGATAAATTGCGCTCCAACCTCTTCGAAGAGCATTTCGATTGGGTCGCTCCCAGCGCTTACGTTCCGTACCTTCCGCAACTCGCCGAAATCTCTGCCGCCGCCGAATATGCCTGCAACGGCACCGTCGACGGCTTCGTGCAGACCGCCTCCGATTTTGTCCATAAGAACTTTACCTACATGAAGGGCGCGACCCACGTGCACTCCTCGGTCGCAGACTCGCTCACCTTGCGCGCCGGTGTCTGCCAGGATTTTGCCCACCTCCTTATCGGCGCGGTGCGCATGAGGGGACTGCCCGCTCGCTATGTCTCTGGCTATCTGGTGAGCGGCAGCGCTGGCAGCGGCGCCAAGCAGGAAGAAGTCATTGGCGGTCAGGCTTCGCATGCCTGGGTAGAGGTTTTCCTGCCCGGAAGCGGTTGGGCTGGTTTCGATCCAACCTTGGGAAAGCCCATCGAACTTCGTCACATTCGCGTTGCCTACGGACGCGACTATGGCGACGTGCCTCCCGTGCGCGGCGTCTACAAAGGTCGCGCCGGGCAAAGTCTTTCCGTCGACGTTCGTTTTCGTCCCGCTCTCGATGAAGCGGGCCTCGAACAAATCGCGGAACCCTGCTTCGACTCCGAAGAAGAGGAAGGCCCGACCCCGGAGCTTCCGCAGCAGCATAGCCAGCAGTGACGCCGCCTCGTTTCACAGCGTGTTTGCGAGACTGCGTACTTCGTTTGACGATGAACATTAAACGTTGTGCACCGATCTTCACGAAGCTATTGTGATGAAATTATTCCGGGCCAGAAGTCCGCTTCTGGGAAGTTTCACCAAATCGATACCGAGAAATGCGCTTATGAACAGTAACCGAACCCGTTCGGTGAGGCCGAATGATAGGCTCGTGATCGCGTTGCATTCGCTGATGCAGCTTAACTGACGTGATGACCCCCGAGCCCCCGGCCCAACCAGCTGCGATCGAGGAGTCGCCCGCGCCCACCCGCAGGGTGCAATGAGGTCACTTGGAAATCAGCCTCGGGTTCTGTTGGTCGAAAATCGATGTCGTCGATCACAATCGATCACGATTTCGATCACAACTTCCGGGACGGTTTTCCTAAGTCGTTGGAAAAATGGAGCGGGAGACCGGGATCGAACCGGCGACATCCAGCTTGGGAAGCTGGCGTTCTACCGCTGAACTACTCCCGCTCAACGTGGTTAGACTACCATTCTGCTAAGTGCAAAACAACGTTCAAAACAACGGCCCAGCCTCGCTCGCTACGGTTGCCTTTCGGTCGCACTCTTCGTAAGATGCCCCAGTAAGATACCCCCTGTATGATTCGCGTTCGGGAAGTTGCTTCGAACCCATCCCACTTTGCCGGAGCCTTGATTGTCTAACGATTCCCTCTCTTCGAAACCGAACTCGCGCCGTAGCTTCCTTCTCTCTGGACTTCGCACCGGCCTCTGCGCCGGAGTGACCGCAACTCTGGCGACGGCTGCTAACCCGGCTTTGGGCTCAGCTCGCGTTGCCGATCCCGCGGCGGCTCCGGTTGGCGGGAATTTCGAGCGCGACTTCGAACTTGACGAGATCACGATTGACGGCGCGCAGAAGGCCTTCCAGTCCGGCCAGTACTCCTCGCGCGCTCTCACCGAAAAATACCTGCAACGCATTGGCGAGATCGACAAGGCCGGACCCACGGTCAATTCCGTCATCGAGCTCAACCCTGACGCTCTCCAGATCGCGGACGCGCTCGACCGGGAGCGCAAGGCGACAGGGCCGCGCGGACCGTTGCATGGCATTCCGGTTCTTATCAAGGACAATATCGATACCGGCGACCGCATGAGCACCACGGCGGGATCGCTGGCACTTCTTGGCTCAAACTCTGAGTCTCGCGCTCCGAGCGACGCTTTCGTTGCTGCGCGCCTGCGAAAGGCCGGCGCGGTGATCATGGGCAAGACCAATCTCAGCGAGTGGGCCAACATTCGATCCAGCCATTCGACCAGCGGATGGAGCGGTCGCGGCGGACTGACCTGCAATCCTTATGCTCTGGACCGCAATCCGTGCGGATCGAGTTCCGGCACTGGAGCCGGCGTTTCCGCGAATCTCTGCGTTGCCGGTGTGGGCACGGAGACGGACGGATCGGTCGTCTGCCCATCTTCTTCCAACGGTCTGGCGGGACTTAAACCTACGGTTGGGCTGGTCAGCCGCAGCGGGATTGTTCCGATTTCTCATAGCCAGGATACCGCGGGTCCGATGGCGCGCACGGTGCGCGATGTCGCGATTCTGCTGGGAGCGATGGCGGGACCGGACTCGGAGGATGCGGCCACGGCTGTTTTGAGCAGCGACAAACTTTTTCCCGACTACACCAAGTTTCTTGACCCCGCCGGACTCAAAGGCGCGCGCCTGGGAGTAGTGCGCAAGTATTTCGGCTTCAACGATGCCGTCGACCAGCTCATGGAAACGCTTCTCGGCGAGATGAAAAACGCGGGTGCTGAGATCGTCGATCCGGCTGACATTCCAACGATTGGCAAGTTCGACGAAAGCGAGCTTACCGTCTTCTTATACGAACTGAAGGCCGACCTGGCGGCGTACCTCGCGCGCCGTGGCAGTTCGTCGCCGGTTAAGAGTTTGAAAGATGTGATTGAGTTCAACGAGCGCAATCGCAGCCGAGAGATGCCCTACTTCGGCCAGGACATCTTTCTTAAGTCGGAGCAGAAGGGTCCGCTCAGCTCCAAAGAATATGTCGATGCGCTGGAGCTCAATCATCGGCTGAGCCGCGCCGAGGGGATTGACTTCGTGATGGATAAGTTCAAGCTCGACGCGCTTGTCGCGCCCACCGGTGGCCCCGCGTGGATCACCGACCTGATCAATGGCGACCACGTTGCCGGAGGCAGTTCGAGTGCAGCCGCCGTCGCCGGGTATCCCAATATCAACGTGACGGCCGGCTATCTCTGGGGATTGCCGGTTGGCATTTCTTTTTTTGGACGCGCCTGGAGCGAGCCCACTCTACTCAAGATTGCTTATTCATTCGAGCAGTTGACGAAGGCAAGGCAGAAGCCGCGCTTCCTGCCGACGATTGATGCCAAGGCAGGGTCCTAGCTTGGCTGAGTTTCTTACACTCGCGCTAATACAGCGCCGGGTAGAATAAAATCCAAGCCCCGCCGCCACCCGCGTTGGCATAGAGCAAATCGAATGTGTGCAAACCGCTCGGGCCGGTGAACCTCGACCTTTCCATGATGGGTGAGGTAGGGAGGCCGCCGAATCCCGGAATCAGTTGCCCGTCGATCTCCAAAGCCGCTCCGTCGTCGTGCAGGATAGAGATCTCCTGGCCATTGTTGAAGCTCGTGGTGCCGACGAACTCGATGAGAATTCCCCAGGTGTCCCCGCTCATCGCCGTGTCAGGACCGGCCGCCGTACCGCCCAGATTGGAATTCGGAATGCCCGAAAACTTCAGCTCGAATGCTCCGATCGAGCACTCCGAGAGGAACGATGCCACGGTGTAGCAATTCTTCGGACTAGTTCCAATGTACGCGATTCCTTTCGTCACAAACGTTGCGTCGGGAATGCTGTCCGGCGGCGGAAAAGTTACATTAGAAGCCCGCGCCAAACTAACCACCCAAAGCTTTCCTCGAATCGGGGATAAACCTGGGTTGAGGTGAAAACTGGAAGGAGAGGTATTTCCGTTCTCCGATGCCGCTCCGGGTTGCTGAGCGGACGCATTGCCGCCCTGGCCAGGGGAATTGACCACAGCCGGAGGGTTCGAAAGATTAGCGGGAGCTCCGTGCACCACTCGCCGATTCCATTTGGCGGTGAATAAAAAAAGTCCAAAAAAGACGGCCCCAGCCGCCAGTGCCCAAGGAACCCATCTTCGCCTAACCGGGGCTGTGCCGGGCTCTAAGGGCGCGTCCGGCTCAATTTCGTCCATTCCGTCGGCAACCGGAGCCTGTTCGGCGTCGGACTCGTCCCCCTTGGCCGGAGGTTCTTCAACGATCTCGTATGGCGCAATGAAGCGATACCCTACCCCCGGAAGAGTTTCGATATAAAGGGGCTTGAGGGCTGAATCCCCCAACGCCTGCCGCAACTTCCTGAGCGACGCATTGATTCCGTGCTCGAAGTCCACAAAAGTATCGGATGGCCACAATTCGGCGCGCATCTGCTCGCGGGTTACGATTTCGCCGGGGTGGTTGAGGAGAGCCTGAAGAAGTTGGAAAGGTTGTCCCCGCAGGCGGATTTTCGTGCCTGATCGATACAGTTCCCGAACCCGCGTCCGGACCTCAAACGGTCCGAAACGATAGACACTCATGGCCCTCTCCACACTCGCGAGCACAGAGGACCAGTATCTTACCACCGGACCTCATATCATGCGCAGAGTATTCCCATCATGTTATGCCATCATTACAACGGCTTACGGGCTTACCTGAAAATCATTTGACAACCTACCTAGATTTCACCTTGCGATCATTGCTAATGACCGCCTAGTCGGGCCAGACTCGCCCCGTTTTCGACCCACTCCCCGGCAGCGGGTGGTGGCTTCCCTGAAAACCAACTAATCGGTAAAAAAGGAGAATTTCACCATGAACAACGAAGGGACACGTGTGCACAGAGTTGTCATCAGGGCCAGCGTCATAGCGTGCCTGACACTGCTATTCACCGGGTTGTATGCCTTTGCCCAGGACGGTGATGTAGCGCAGACCAAGACGCTTGATTACGTCGCCAAGTTCATCAAAAATGGTGGCGGCACGGGCAATTCGCAGATCTTCGACAACGGCACGTACGTCGGCGTCGGAACGAATTCGCCGCAATCCCAGATCCACGTGAGTGGGTCCGACACACAGGCGAACGGAGGCACGTCTGCCATCGAAATCACGAACACGGCCAGCACCAACGACAAAGACTGGTGGCTCCGCGTGGGCGCACCGGGAACTAACACCCCGAATGGCGGCTTCAGCCTGGGCGACGATGATGCATATTGGTTTGTCGTCACCTTCAATGGTAACGTCGGCATCGGCCTTAACGTGACGGATCCAACCAAAGCCCTGCAAATGGCCGATGGCGCCTACGAAAACGGCGGCGTCTGGACCAACAACTCCGATCGCAACCTGAAAGAAAACTTCAATCCGATCGATAACGCCCAACTACTGAGCAAGATCAACGGCATGGCGATCGAAACCTGGAACTATAAGTCGGAAGGCAAGGCAGTCCGTCACTTAGGACCGGTGGCGCAGGACTTCTATGCCGCCTTCGGCCTTGGCCAGGACGACAGGCACATCAGCACCGTAGATGAAGGCGGTGTCGCTCTGGCCGCTGTTCAGGAACTCTACCGGATGCTCCTCCAGAAGGACGCAGAAGTTGGAGCACTGACGAAGGCAAGCCGTGAGAAAGACGCACAGATCCAAGAACTCAAGGTGGAGGTTGCACAAATCCAAAAGCTTGAACAAACTGTGCAGGTTCTCTCGACGAAACTGGCTCAGATCGAAGCGGGCCGAGACACGGGAGCAGAAGTTCTTCGCGCATCAAAGTGAGCGGGAACAGTCCTGATCTTGCACTTAAAGTGCATTGTCACCGATACGACGGGCGTTCGAGAAGATAAATCGGAAACGGACCAGGGGCGGAGGTATATCTGCCGCCCCTTTTCTGAGCCGATGCGTACAAAACGATCGGCGAAAAAGGACCAAATCTACGGAGAGGAAAAGACTATGAAGACCCTAATCGCAATTCTTGCCGGGCTCGTGCTGCTGTTCTCACTTCCGGCCAGCGCTCAATTCAACAACCCCAACGGCATTCTGTTCGACAGCAAAGGCAATCTGTGGCTGGCGAACTCTGGCGACAACAACGTTCTGGAGCTCAGCATCAGCATCAGCAGTTGCACCGCAACCACCCTCAACACCATCACCACTGGCATTAGCAGCCCGACCCGGCTGGCCTTCGATAGCTCCGGCAATTTGTGGGTCACCAACCTGGGCAACAACACCATCACCGTCTACGACGATTTGGGCGCTCAAGGCGGACAACTCCTTCAGACCATCACCAACAGTGCCATCAGCCGGCCGTTAGGGCTGGCGGTAGATGCCTATGGCGACTTTTACGTAGCCGACAACAGCGCCAACAGCGTTGTCGCATTTAATATCGACGATCAACTCGTGGAGACACTCACTGAGGACGAAAGCGGATTCCCCTTCCTCGCCCCCGGGGCTCTGGTCATCCACGGGCAGGACATTTACGGAGGTTTCGGTCCCTGTTCCGAGGAAGCACGATCGAAGTCCTCGTGCGACAACGCCGTCATCGGCTACAACGTAGGTGAGTTCCTGACCGGCAATCCCAAGGAAAAAGCTGGTCCGTACAGCGCGCCCAACCAAACTGGACCCACGGGAGTTGCCTTCGATAAGAAGAACAATGTGTATGTCTCCTATTACACGACGCCGTCCTGGGTGAAATACACCGCGAGCGGACAGGAGGTGTTTGAGGTACAGAACGGAGTCAACGGGCCGGAAGGAATTCAGCTGGATAAGAAAGGAAACGTTTACGTGTCCAATTCGGCCGGCAATAACATCACGACATACAACTCCAAGGGAACGCTGACTTGCACCATCAACTGAGGGAGTCAGATGTTCTCTAACAGTACGGACGATTGGGATAAGCATGGCGCCAGCGATCTCTACTTATTACGATCTCTGCGCTATGGCTGCGGAGCTGGGCTTGCGGACTTGTCGAGGCTTGGCTCCGCCGCTGCTTTGCCGGGCATTGCGGGTACAGCTGGTGTAGGGGCCGGTTCCGTCGATCCTTCCGCGAAAGGCGACGACGCGCCGAACAAAGGTTCTTGCAGCGAGTCGGGCGCTGAGCGCGATTGCTCTGGCCGGATTCCCTTCGCTTCTACGATCGACCATCGCCAATCTTCATCGGGGCCGGGAGTGATTCCGATATCTTCGTGAAATGTTGTAGTGCTGAAGGGCTTGGCGTCGGCCTTGAGGTGATACAGCAGGGTTACGTCGGAACGCCGCTCGACGGCGACGGGCGCGCTGTTTTGGGCGGCGGGAATTACCCGCGCGCGCGCAGCTACGTCGGCGTTCTCCCCCGGCTTGCGTTCGAGCGTTACGCCAACCGTGATTTCGCGCAGGTCCCAATCGCTTCCGTTGAATACTTCCAGCTGCAGTGCTTCATCCTGAATCGAACCGGGGCCGTCGATCTTCAGCAATTCGGCAAGCGGCAAGTCTTCGACCAGGACAGGTCTAATCAGCACAGAACTGGCGGGCGCATTGAAGGAAAGACTGCAGGTTACATCGGGCGACGACAACTTGAGAGTTTTGCCAGACGGATCGATGGAAAACACGGTCTTATCTAGTTTTACAGGCCGAGCTTTGCTCGCGTCCTCCATGACCTGGGCCAGGTTGTCGTTATCGATTACGGTGTGATCGGGAATCGGCGAGACTGTCGCCGGGCCGGCTGAGTCCGGCTGGGGTTGAGACTGTTGCTGCAATTTGTTGTCGCGCAGCTTGCGTGCCACGTCGCCAAGCGAAGGCGATTCTTCCTGCGCGGAACTAGCCAACGGGCACAGCAGTATGAAGAACAGCACGGCGAGCGAGATCGCGGGCGCAACCAATCGCAACGTGGGGAGTGGGGATCGCATGATTTCGGTTGCTGCGCGCACGGGCGCACGCAGCGAGTCCATACAGAAAGTTTAGGCGAGATGGAACAGAAAAGAAGTTACCGAAGGGACACAGTAGTGCTAGCACTTCCATGTTGCGCTAAGAATCTGGCTAAGAATCTGACAATGAGAGGCAAAAAAAGGGAAAGGGCATGAGCGCGCTCAGATCGAAGCGCCGCGCAACGGGGCGCGCTATGCCCTTTTCCCGGTCGTTACTTACAGCAGGCCAGAGGTACGGAAACGGGCGATCGGATCGGTTACCCGCATTGGTTGACGCTTAAAAACCCAGCGCGCCACCGCAATTCCCAATGCCGCATATGCCAGATGCCAGATTTTCATAGTTCGCTCCCACACGCCGAACCTTGGGGAGAGACTACGAAGGTCCCGTCGTGAATTAACCCTAACTCTGGTTGATCGGCAGGTCTAGGCCACGAAGGTGCCATAAAAGCGGGGCAAAAGTAATCCGAGGTAACCGCATCGCAGTAATCAAGCGGGTCGAGCAATATGCGTGGCGGAGTTCTCAAGCCAGGGTGCGGACCACTCGCAAAGCTGTCAGCGGAGTGAATCGAGCTTGGCTTTCAGGTTCGCCAACAGCGGAGCCGGCAATATTGTGTATCCTTCTTGGGCGGCGATCTGTTGGCCGCTGCTGAACATCCACTGCAACCATTCGGCCAAGAACTTCGCCCGCCAAGCGTCGGGTGAAGCCGTTCGCAAATACAGCCAGCTGAAACTGGTAATCGGATAGGACTGTTCCCCCGCTGCGTTAACCAGCGAGGCCGAAAACCGATCAAACCCGGGTGCCTCCGCGGCGCGGCATGCGTTGGCAAGAGTTTCCCGCGACGCCTTGACAAATCGTCCCGCCGGGTTCAGTACCGCGGCACTGGCGACGTTCATAGTCGCGGCATATTGGGTCTCGACGTAGCCGATCGAGCCTGGTTCTTTCCTCACCTTCTCCGCCATGTCGGAGCTTCGTTCGGCTGCCGAGCCTACCGGCCAGCCGGGAGACGGGCCAATTCCAATGTGCGTTCTAAACTGAACACTGCTCCTCGAAAGGAACTCGCTGAAAACGTAGTTCGATCCCTTGCCGGCTGGCCGGTAGACTACTTTGATGGGCAGATCGGGCAACACGAGTTGCGGATTCAGATGGACAATGGAGGCGGAGTTCCAGTTCTTTATGCGTCCGAGAAAAATGTCTGCCAGCACTGCGCCGGACAAACGTAGTTCTCCTTCCATGCCGGGTAAATTGTAGATGGGAACAATGCCGATCACGATCATCGGCACTTCTATCAGCCCACCGTCGGCACTCTGTCTCGCGCTCAAAGCAATTTCTCCGTTCCCGAAGTCGCCAACCCCATGCGACAGTGCATCGATGCTCTCGCTGCTTCCGAAAGGAAGGTATCGCATCTGGACATCTGAGTTGCGCTGGTTGTACTCCTGGCTCCATTTGGCAAAGAGCAAAGCTGGAACGGTCGATCCCGATCCCACCAGGACGACAGTATCTTGAGCGCAGCAACGCGGTGAAACAGCGCTGACGGCCAACGCCAAGGCCAGATACGCCAGCAGGATGATGCCTCCTGCGAAACCTGGCTGCGAACGTAGCGGAAGAACTTGCATTGCCCCGGTTGTATGGTTCTGTAGGCAATGGTAGGTTGGCGAGGGCGCGAACTCCATGCTGGAACTTCGTCCCGAGCCATTCGTAACGTGTCTCGTTTCCCAGAATTGAACGCTGACCGATTCTGGGAGAGTTAGCAAAATGAAGTCGTTCAGATGGTGGGCGGAGGATTAGCGGATTGCAACACGCTGTCGGCCCTAATCCCGGCTGCTTTCGATCCAACCACCACCGACTACGATGTCTCCGTCGTAGAAAACGGCGGCCTGGCCGGGAGTAATGGCGCGTTGCGGCTCGTCAAAGGTGACTTGGATTTCGTCCGGCCCGCTTGACTGAATCACGGCGGGCGCGGGCTGATGCTTGTGGCGGATCTTCACCGCAACCCGCATGGGCTCGCGAACTTCCAGTGTCGAAATCAGGTTCACGCGGCGCGCGCGAAGAGTGCGCGAGTAAAGCTCTTCGTCTTTTCCGACCACCACTTGCCGCGTGTCATTTTTGATTTGAATAACATAGAGCGGCGAACCCGTGGCCACGCCGAGTCCCTTGCGTTGGCCGACGGTGAAGTTGTGCACGCCTGCGTGCTCTGCGATGACTTTGCCGTCGGCCGTG
Source organism: uncultured Acidobacteriaceae bacterium (assembly GCA_963785265.1). GTDB lineage: Bacteria > Acidobacteriota > Terriglobia > Terriglobales > Acidobacteriaceae > Acidiflorens. Next base: position 884,494 of record CAWAUN010000008.1, read on the forward strand.
ACCATCTCGCCGGCTACATCGTTAGGAGTACTTCCCTGCTCGGCAAGATAAGCTTCGAGAAAGCGCTTGTAATCGCCGCCTGGGACAAAACAGATTTCCTGCGAGTCGGGCTTCTCGGCGATCACCAGGTTGTGCTGGCGCGCGAGGTCGCGCACTTCGGGCTTGGTCATGCCCCCGAGCGGGAACAGGGTTCGGCTCAACTGCTCTTGCGTGAGACCAAAGAGAAAGTAAGTCTGGTCTTTACTTTTGTCGGCCGGCCGCTTCAGCAGCCAGCGGTTCCGCTGCTCGTCCAAGACGACTTGCGCGTAGTGGCCGGTGGCAACCTTGTCGGCGCCAATCTGCCTTGCCACAACAAGAAGCTGATCAAACTTCAAGTGATTGTTGCAGAGACTGCAAGGGATCGGCGTTCGCCCGGCCAGGTACTCTTCGACGAACGGCCGCACCACATCGCGCTCAAAGCGCTCCTCGTGATTGACCACGTAGTACGGGATGCCGAGGGTCTCGGCAACGCGCCGAGCGTCATAGACATCGTCAATCGAGCAGCAGCGGCCCTGCACGGATTCGGGCATGCCTTCGTATCCGGCGAGTCGACGCTGATTCCAGAGCTGCATGGTCAGGCCGATGACGTTGCGCCCTTCGGCGCGCAGCATGGCCGCAACGGTCGAGGAATCCACTCCTCCCGACATGGCGACGGCGATGGTTTCGCTGTTCAACATTTTTGAAAAGCAGCTTCGGGCTGCGAGCCTCGAGCAATCGTCTACGACTCGGCACCTCTTTGGTTGCTCGAAGTTCGCACCTCGGAGCTTAGAGCTCTGCTGTATACCGGCGACAAATCTCGCAGCCGCGCGACAGTTTCCGCCACCAGTGCCAGCGTGAAGTCTATATGCTCCGCAGTATTCTGCTTGCCGAGGCTAAACCGAATGCTGGCTTTCGCACGCTCGGGACGCAACCCCATCGCAATCAGCACGTGCGACGGCTCGATGGCCCCGGAAGAGCACGCAGCGCCGGTTGAGACTGCCAGTCCCTTAAGGTCTAGCGCGATGACTAGCGCTTCGCCTTCGATGCCATCGAAATAAATGTTGGTCGTATTCGGCACGCGGGGCGCACCTTCTCCGTTTAAGCCAGTGGCCTCAATCTCGAGCAGTTCCCTTTCCAGGCGGTCGCGCGCCGCGGCCATCCTCTCATGATCGCCGCGCGCGTCATTGTCTTCTAGGCCGGCGATTGCCAACTCGGCTGCCTTGCCCAGGCCGACGATGCCGGGAACGTTCTCCGTCCCAGCGCGGCGCGAGCGCTCATGCCTGCCGCCATAGAGCATGGGCTCAAGCTGAGTTCCTTTGCGCACGTATAACGCGCCCACACCTTGCGGCCCGTGCAGCTTGTGGCCGGAGATGGTCAGCAGGTCGCATCCGATATCGTCGACGTTGATCGCGATCTTACCGGCCGCTTGCACGGCGTCGGTGTGAAAATAAATGTCAGCTTCGGCAGCGATCTTGCCAATCTCCGCGACAGGTTGCACCACGCCCGTCTCGTTGTTGGCGAACATGATGGTGATCAACTTCGTATTCGGACGGATGGCGCGCCTCACATCCGCTGGATCCACGAGGCCGCGGTCATCCACCGGTACATAAGTGACTTCGCACCCTTCCGCCTGAAGATGCTTGCACGCGTTCAGCACGGCGTGGTGCTCGATGGTCGAAGTAATGACGTGGTCGCCCGGGCGCGCAATTCCAAAAATGGCAAGATTGTCGCCCTCAGTTCCGCCGCTGGTAAACACGATCTCCGAGGCGCGACCGCCCACGAGCGCCGCCACCGATTCGCGAGCCCGCTCAACCGCTGCTCGCGTCTCCTGCCCATGATGGTGGATGGAGGATGCGTTGCCGAAATGCTCGGCAAAGTATGGCCGCATGGCCTCCAGCACCTCGGAAAGTACCGGGGTACTCGCGTTGTTGTCGAGATAGACCCGCCGCGTCATGCTGCTTCTATTGTACCGATGTTGTGGGGACGCGCGGCGCCGGAACGACAAGTCGGCGGTCGTTTTCGGACGGTCTCCAGCCGACTCATTCCGGCCAGAGCGAGGCCGCCGTCTTACTCAAAATCTGCTCTCGCATCTCTCCGCTCATCGGCAGATCCTTGAATTCCTCAAGATTCCGTTTTACGTCCGGAACACCCGGCCCCGGCCAGTCGGTGCCAAACAACGTTTTGTGGGCGATCTCATCAAGCCGCGGGAAATACTGCAACAGCGTTTTCGGCGGAATGCCGCTGATGTCGAGATAGACGTTCGGGTGCCGTCGGATGAGAAAGAACGCGGTCTGCATCCACAGCGGCCGGCCGCCATGAGCCAGCAGAATTTTGAGCTTGGGGAAATCGACAGCCACATCGTCCACGTAAATCGGGTCTCCGTATTTGTTGCGCGCACCGGGGAAAATCGACGTCCCGGTATGAAACATCACGGGAATCCCATTCGCTTCGGCCGCCCGATAAATGATTTCGAGTTCCGTCACTCCGTTCAGATAATCGTTCGGAAATAACAGTTGATGCGGCGGATGAATTTTAATCATCCGAATGCCAAGACGGAGGATGTGCTCGACATCGGCCATGATGTTGGTGGAGTGCCGCGGATGCAGACTGCCGCAGGCGATCAGCCGCTTGGGATCGTAGCGCGTGTAATCGGCGACGAATTGGTTCACCTCGGAGGTAAAGCCGATCACTTCCGGCGCCACGTAGTTGATCAGCGAAGCGCGGTCAACGCCGCAACGATCCAAATATTTTAAAAAGGCCTTGGGCGAGCGGCAATATTCGGCGATCTCCTCGAAATTGGCGCGCTTACGCTTCATCAGTTCCAGCGCATGCGGCTTAAAGAGTTCGAGCGGCTGGATATGGATGTGACAGTCGGTGATCAAAGGCAGTTCTCAGTTTTCTCGTTGCTGCTGGGGCAAAGTTTTGGATTCTCTAAGCGCCAGGCGCAATTTGATGTATGGAAAAAATCGCGACTGTTCTGTTCCCAGTCCATCTGTCTTCTACGGGCACGGAAAGCGCCCATCCGATTAACCCGTGTAGGTGATAGATACAGTGCCCGGCGAGAGTGTCGCGGAGGCAACGGTATCGATCACTCCACTGAGGGATGACCACAGGACGGCGAAGCCATCGTTCGGATCGCCGGAGACTCCCGGAGCCTGATTAAAACCTCCCGCGCGACTGAAGGAAATGGGGGTGATGCTTCCTGAAGCGGCCGAAAACACTGGCACGGTAGTGTTCGGTTGATTACTGGTTACAGACTCGTTTTCGAGGATCCACTCGATCGTTGCCCCATAGCATTGAGCGCCGCTTGGGGCCGGGAACAAGAAGTTGAACAAAGGGAATGGGAGCAAGGGGAATCCGCCCAGTTCGAGATCGCTAAGAAAAAGGTAAAAGACGCCGCCCCACATGGACCCATCCATTGCCTGGATGTATGAGGTACATATGAATACCAAATCTCCAGGATTCATCGCCGGGGGGTTACTCAGGACTCCACCCGTTCCGTACAGCGACGCATAGGGATCGGTCGGATCGGGGACCCACCACTGCCACGTCGGAGTGTTAAAGAATGTGGTAAAACCGCCACTCGGTGTTTGTTGTAAATTGACCCAGAGAATGGCCTGGAGCAATTCGTTATTCGGCTCGTTCCCTCCCCATCCGTCTAGACCAACCCACGCCGAAAGGTCGGCGGTTTGCGTACCCTGGACACCCGCGGGCACGCTCAAGTAGGGAAGGGTGAATGCCCCATACACACTGGTCCATGCCCCGGGCTGGAATAAGATGCGTGGTCGCTCCAAAACACCTCCGCACCAGTTAAACCCTCCCACGGATGCTTTTTCCAGTTTCGGCCGCATCTTTCCATGACGAACCGCCTTCGGTCTCCGTTCTACATGTGGGGTAACGATCTGCAGGCCTCGTTCGGAGATTTTATTCCAGAGCCTGGCAAACTCTGTTTTGTCGCCCGCCTCGGGACGGTGGAATGGCAATCCGTGCTGCCATAACGTGGAACTGGTAGCGGTTTTTAGATCTAGATTGCCGGGCAGCGGTGCCGTGGTATAAACATCGTCAAGGTTGGTGGGAACTAGGCGAAACGGGAATTGGCTATTGAGCCATTTTTCGTCTTTCATGAGCTCTTAGCTCCTCACGGAGGATTTACCTTAAACCAATGCAAAGCTTCAGTACAACGGCACCTTCGGATCCACCGTCCGCGCCCAGCCGTCGATGCCGCCACGCATGGATTGCACTTTTTCGTAGCCCTGCTGGCGCAGCCAATTCGTGACCGTCAACGAGCGCACGCCGCGATGGCACATGACTACGATGTGGTCGTCGGGGTTGAGTTCCTGATGAGCGCGTGTCGGCACGTCGCCCATCGGAATGTGTTTGGTCCCTTCGATGCGCGATGCGTCGTATTCCCACAGCTCGCGCACATCGAGAAGCGTAAATGTTTCTCCGCGCTGCTGCAGTGAGTTGACTTGACTGGGCGAAATTTCGAAGTCCATAGTTTTTAGGTATCGGGTGTCAGGTCTCAGGTCTCAGGGAACCCGAGCCTTCCACAAATCACAGTTACCTCGTGGTGTTCCTTGGAAGATCCGCCGCGCCTCCCAGCGTGGTCAGACTCGCTAGCGCGGCTAGGGCCCAGAGCGCTCCGGTGCCAATGCGTGCGCCGCGCACATCTTCGGGAGGGATGCTGTGCCACAACGTCACTCCGCACCCCGCCACAAAATTAATGACCAGCACACCAAAAAACACGCGCTCGCGGAGACAGTACGTATCGAGCGAGAGGCCCACGAGCAGAATGATCCATACGATGTAGGTCGCGGCGGTCCAGAGGTCGTGCGGCCATTCATACTCGTGGCGCGTAACGTGGGCAAAGGAAGTCCACGTAAAGTAGGCGCTACCGAGAAAGGCAGCCACACCCCACAAAGGCGTATGGCACATCAGGTGCCCGGAACCGTAGGGACCCTTAGCTCCCGCCTTGCTCCCGGCCTCGGTCTCCGCGTTTTCCGTTTGCCTATCCATTCCAGTCGTCGTTTGTCGAGGTTTGTCGAGGAAGGCAATCATACCCTCGCACGCGTCCGCGGTCGAGACGAGTTCAGAAAACTAAATATTAATCGCCGACTTGCGCGGCTCTCCAATCGTCGATAGCGGATCACGGGCGCCCTCTTTTTCTTTGATCCACTTCTTTTCGTTGCGGATGATGTCGAGCAGCAATTCCTTATCTTTCGCACTGGGCAAGTGTTCTTCGCAGTGCTGCCGGTAGCTGCGGTCGTCCAACGGCTCGCCGGTCTCGCAGTGAAATTTCTGCCCCGCCCATTTCCCGATGTTGCGATTAAAGTGAATGTCGGGCGTGTAGAACTTCTTCTCGCCTGGCTTTAAGAACGTGTTCAGCCGCTCGACTAATCCCGCAACTTCCTGACGATAGAGGTGGCGGCTGTAATCGTTCAGGTCGTCGAGGTCGGCGGCCTTGTCATTTTGCAGTTCGTCGTAGCGGCCTTTGATTCCCCAGACGTACGCCCAATGCGCCGAAGAAGAATGATCGGTGCCGAAAAGATCGAACGAACTTGATATCCACTTGTTCAGATACTTCTGCATCAGCCATTGCGGGATCACTCCTGCCTCAACCACCCGCCGCAGGCCGTCGTTTCCGGTTCCCATGTGGAAGGCTTCTTCGCGCAGCATGTAGGAAGTCGAGCGTCCGAGCGGCGCAAACGACGAGTACTTCAGCATCTGCAACTGGAACTTGCCATCGCGATCCACAAAATCGGTGTAGGTGAAAAAGTCCAGCCAGTTGTCGACATCGACGTTGAAAGTGCCCAACAGTCGGGCGTTTTCGAACGCGCGTCGCTCCAGCATTTTCTGCGCTTCCACCTTGCCGGACGATCCGAAGAAGTCGATCAGCAACGCGCACATCTGCCAGCCGTGGCGCATCTCTTCGATCATGACGCGCGTGAGGGCGCGGCGATCCCACTCCGTGGGCGCGGTGGCAAACAGATTGCGCTGCTGTTCCACGCTGGCAAATTCCGTGTCGCCCTGATAGATGATCATGTTCATCAGCGCGTCGCGCATTTGCTGGGTCGGCACCTGGCGCAGGTTCTCCCACTTGTTGCGGCCTTTGTAGGAACCAAACTGAATCTCCTCAGTCTCGATCGCGCCGTAGAGAGTGTCGAAGTGGAAGGCCTCCACATCATCTTTATTGACGCCTACTTCTTTGCGCCACTCATTGAAGAGTCCGACCCAGTCACTGAAGTTTCCGATTTTCGCTACTTTGCCTGGCATAAAGTCACCGATTCTCCGCTCCTATAAACGACTGCTCTGTCGACGCTGGGGCCAGCCGAACGAAAACTGACTCCCCGGGATCATCTGGTTTGTGCCGTACCAGCACCTTATTGCCCTCTCGTAGTTGGCCGACTACGGAACTCCGATCGGAAAACCACGCGTAGTAATAACCGGAGTAGGACGTTCCCTGGGCGCAGTATGAGTACGCGATCTCATCGCGCGGCCACGAACTGTCCCAACTGACCTGCTCTACCGTTCCCGAGACTTCCGGCCATCCTTCACTGCGGGACAACGCCCACCAACGCCGGAGCCTGGAGGTCTGCCGCGCCACCGCCACAGCGATACTGTGGAGCAAGCGCGCTGCCCATTTCTCCCATGGCAGTAAGGCAAGACCACCCATCTCCAGCCTCCGCAAGCGAGGTTCAACACCCGGAGCCGATTCTATGTGCTACTTTGCTTTAAACACAGCTGGACGCTTCTCCACATAAGCCGCCAGGCCTTCTTTGGCGTCTTCGCTCTGAAAAAGAATCTGCTGGTTCTCGCGCTCGACCGCCAAAGCCGACTCCATGGGAATCTCCCAGCCCGTCTGCACCGCGCGCTTGATGCGGCCCACGGCCTTCGCGGCCTTGTTGGGCGGCGTGAACTGACGCGCATATTCCATGATGTTCTCCATGAAGCCTTCGCGCTCGAAAATATCGTTCACGATTCCGAATTCCTGCGCCTCTTCAAAAGAGAACGTGTTGCCGGTGATCATCAACTCGATGGCTTTGCTCTTCCCCACCATGCGCGACAGGCGCTGTGTTCCTCCCGTGCCGGGAAGCACGCCCAGATTCACCTCGGGCAGACCAATCTTCCCCGCATCTTTGCGCGCGATTCGGAGGTCGGCGGCCATGGCGATCTCCAGCCCTCCGCCTACGCAATGGCCATTGATGGCGGCGATTACGAGTTTCGGCGTGTGCTCCAGCCGCAACAGCGTTTCATTGGCGTGCAGGCAAAAATAATACTTGAACGTCGGATCGACCGAGGCCAGCATCTTGATATTCGCGCCGGCAGAGAAAAACTTATCGCCCACGCCCGTGAGTACGATCACGTGCACGTCGTTATCCATGCGTGCCCGCAGGATGGCCTCGTCAAGCTGGCGGTTCATTTCGTAGGTGTAGGTATTCGCCGGAGGATCGTTCATCTCGATCACAGCCACACCCGCGTCGGTGCGATAGTTGATGAGTTGCTTGGAGGTTTCGCCGGTGGCCGGCTGGGTCGTGGTGAGTGTCGCCATAGATTGCTCCTTCGTAAGGTCCGCAAAATTTTGTGAAAAGTCGGGTTCGTATCAGGGCATCGCTTCAGCGATGCCGTAGCTCCGTCGAAATCGGTTGCCCCTTCAGGGGCCGCTTGCCGCTGCGCACAATTCCAATTCCATTGAGAACTATATCGCCCATTTGCTGCGCCAGCGCTTCGGCGTTGCCGTCGACGCGCGGGTTATACCAGGTGTAGATCCAGTTAATCATTCCGAACAGGCTCATCACGGCGGTGCGTGCGTTGAAATCGAGGCCGCGCTCACGTCGGAGGTCTTCCATCAGCCGCAGGCAGATGCGATAGTACTCGCGCTTGATGCCCTTGATCTCCGAGCTCCAGCCATTCTTCAGCGATTCGTCTTCATGCGAGAGCACCTTCAGCCCCTGCTGATTGCTCACGAAATATTCGAGGTGATTCAGTATGAAGATGCGAATCCGCTCTTCGGGATCGGTGACATTCTCCAGTCGCCCCTTGAGCTTTTCGAGAATCGTAGTGAAGGTGTGCTTCTGAATCAGAAAAAGCAATCGTTCTTTGGATTCGAAGTAGTAATAAAGCCCCGCTAGCGACATGCCGGTAGCGCGCGAAAGATCGCGCATGGAAGCGCCTTCGTATCCCTTGAGGCAGAAGACCTCGGTAGCATGATCGAGAATCAGGCTGAGACGACGATCAAAACGGGTCACCGGCGCGTGGGCGAGAGTTCTGCGCGACACTCTGCTCGGACGCCGAGAGGCACGGATTGCGGGGAGAGTTGCCATGGTTCGAACGTTCGTTCTAATTATAGCGACACGTGACGCAGATCACAAGACAGTGTGATGTCTCAAAGCTGCGTGTTCGCAGATCCCGTTAGCTCTTAATGCCCGCCATCAGCTTTTCAATCTCGGCTTTCTGCTCGCCGCTGAGCGGCAGGAATGGCAGTCGCGACGTGCCTCCGTAGTAGCCGTTGAGATCCATGGCGTACTTCACTCCGGGGACGCCGAGGTCGCCGACCACGCGCTGCACAGCTACTTTCACCCGCTCCTGTTTTTCGCGGGCGAGCGCGGTGTCTCCATCTTTGAGTGCGGCGAAGATTTCGTAGCACGCCATGGGCGCCGGACAAGCGAACGCCAAAATGGCGCCGACCGCTCCCAATTGCAGCGACGGTTCCAGTTGATGCGCGGCGCCGACCATCACCTGGAAGCCGACTTCCTTTTGCCGCGTTTTTAATTTGCCGACGACCGTCACGGCTGAGGACGACGGTTTTGTGGCGACACCGCTGCCCGCGGCTTCGCCCGCCAGCGAGGCAACGCTTACCAGTTTCCTGCTCTGCTTTTCGCTTTCGGCAGTCGCGGCTTTGATCATGCGCGGCGTCACGGCTTCGAACGTTTCCGTCACAGTGACTTGTCGTTTCACGTGACGCGTGGCGTCGATCATTGCTTTCACTTTGTCGAGGTTGCCGCTCGATTCCTTAATAGCAAGCAAATTGGGATGGTTGGCGAGTTCGATTACGACTTCGGCGGGGATGTCGTATCCCGTGGCCTGCGGGAAGTTGTAAATGACGATCGGTAGCGGCGAGCGGTCGGCGACGGTGCGATAGAAAGCGAGCAGATTCGCCGGCGACATCTGCTTTTTGTAATAGTGCGGAGTGCGCACCATGGCCGCATCGTAGCCGAGACCGGCGGCGTATTCGGTAAGCCGCAGCGTTTCATGCGCGGACTCGATGCCGGTGCCGGCAATCATCACCTTATTAGGAGCGGCGGCGCCGAGCGCGGCTTTCAGTACATCGCGGCGTTCCTGATCGGAAAGTAAAATCGCTTCGCCGGTCGAGCCCTGCACGACAATGCCAGCAACCGGCGTGCGCGAGTAGCGCTCGACGTTGGCTTCGATCTTTTTGTAATAAACCTCGCCCTCGGGATAGAAAGGCGTCGTAATGGGGGGAAAGATTCCGGATAAAAGCATTTGAACTCCTGTCTTGGTCGTTAGTCGTCGGTCGTTAGCCGTTTGCGAGAACTTTCGCACTTAAATTATCGGCCTTCGCTCACAATTTTGTCATCCCGAGTTGGACAACCTGGTGATCGCCACCAGCAGGAAAATGCAACCGTCCACGATGACGACGCCCGCTGCAATCCAAATCAGGGCGATCATCGTCACCTTTTCCTGGGATGGGGTGGTGATTCCGATCGTGTTGTGCAAATAGCCGAGAAAGGTGCCGACGACGCGCACCGGTACAACTTGGGTCACGATACCCAGACCCATGAGCAGCATCAGGACATGAAACACAATAATAACGACGATCGCCATCTCGTCTCTCCCCGCCAACTCGACGCCATCGTAGCGTCCGCAGATCCAGTGCCACCGCAAGCTTTGCACGACCCTGTACTTTCATTCGCAAGCCGGCCAGTCTTTGCCGGTGGGGTCGACTTCGTGGCGATACTGATCTTCGGTGCCAACGAAAAAACGGGCAAACGGCGTAGAGGTGGAGTCGTCGACCATGGTCTCAATTTGCCAGACCATTCCGTCTTTGCAAACGCCGGCATTCGAGAGCGGCGTGCGCCGGTCGCCGGAATAGTAGAAAAAATCATCTTTGCCGTGACCAGACAGCGGATCGGAGGAAGTCTGCAGCAATCCCTGCGCATTCAGCCTCAACAGAAGGCGTCCGTCTTCGATCGGCAGTGCCGGCGTGCCTTTCTGGCGAAAGTTTATGCGCGCCCAGCCGCGGTATCCGGCGGGAATCAGAAAACGCTCCGGCGGCCGACGATTAAAAACCAGATCAAACGCCGCGGGACCGAAAAGAACACCGGCGATGAATAGAGGAAGGCCAAGAACTGCGCTCAACACCAAAAATGTTTTGTTCATGCGAATTTATTCGCGACTTTACTTCGCAGCGATGCGCTCCGCATGCAGCGCCTGCAGAGCTTGCACGCGCACTTCTCCGCGCTGCAGGGCAGCCATGCCCTCGGCGGCGGCTCGGGCTGCAGAGAGCGTGGTAATGGTGGTGATGTGTCCGCTGACTGCGGCCCGCCGAATCGCTTTCTCATCGAAGTACGGGTCAGGGCCGTGCGGCGTGTTGACGATCAACTGGATGCGATCGGCTTTGATCAAATCCACTGCATTCGGTCGGCCTTCCTTGACTTTGTAGACGCGCTCTACCGCCAAGCCAGATTCTTCCAGAATGTCTGCCGTGCCGTGCGTGGCCACGAGCTTGAATCCCATGTCAACGAATCGGCGCGCGACTTCGGCCACGTGCGGCTTGTCATGGTCGGTGACGCTGATAAAGACCGTGCCCTTGGTCGGCAGTTTCTGGCCAGCGGCAATTTGCGCCTTAGCGAAGGCCTCGCCGAAATTATCGGCGATGCCCATCACTTCTCCGGTGGAACGCATTTCAGGGCCAAGCACCGTGTCGACGCCGGGAAACTTCGACCAGGGAAAGACTGGTGATTTCACGTAGAAGCAGCGGCCCGTGTTGAGATCGCTGCCGCGCTCGATATTCTCTGGAAGAAACTCGCGCAACTTGCGTCCGGTCATGAGGCGGGCGGCAATCTTAGCCATAGGCACGCCCGTGGCTTTCGAAACGAAAGGCACAGTGCGCGAGGCGCGTGGGTTGACTTCGAGCACGTACACTTTGGCTTCGTGATGGCCGTTGTCTTTGGGACCGGGGCCGCGCGGAATTGCGAACTGCACGTTCATCAGGCCGATCACTTTGAGCGCCCGCGCGAGCTTAAAAGTGTAATCGCGCATGCGTTGCAGCAGCGCCTCGGGAATGTCGACCGCAGGCAGCACGCAGGATGAATCGCCAGAGTGAATGCCGGCTTCCTCGATGTGCTGCATGATGCCACCGATCACGACATCCTCGCCATCGGAGAGCGCGTCGACGTCGACTTCGATCGCATCTTCCAGGAATTTATCGATGAGGATCGGGCGATCTTGCGAATACTCGACGGCCTGCTTCATGTATTGCTGAATCGTGTCTTCGTCGTAGGCGATGACCATGGCTCGGCCGCCGAGTACATACGACGGACGCACCAGCACCGGAAATCCAATCTTCTTCGCAGCTTCAACCGCTTCTTCGACCGAGGCAACCATGGCTCCGGGAGCTTGCGGGATGTCGAGTTCCTCGAGCAGCTTTCCGAAGCGCTTGCGGTCTTCGGCGAGATCAATCGATTCGGGCGTCGTGCCGATAATGTTCATCCCCGCAGCTTTGAGTGGCAGCGAGAGATTGAGCGGCGTCTGGCCGCCGAACTGCACGATCACTCCAACCGGCGCGCCCGCCGACGCTTCGTGCTCGCACACCGCGAACACGTCTTCGAGCGTGAGCGGCTCGAAGTAGAGGCGGTCACTGGTGTCATAGTCGGTCGAAACCGTCTCGGGATTGCAGTTGATCATGATGGTTTCGTAGCCATCCTCGCGCAGCGCGTAGCTGGCGTGGCAGCAGCAGTAATCGAATTCAATCCCCTGCCCGATGCGATTCGGACCGGACCCGAGAATGACAACTTTCTTTTTCGCCGTGGGCGCCGCCTCGTCTTCTTCTTCGTAAGTGGAGTAGAGATACGGGGTATAGCTTTCAAACTCGGCGGCGCAGGTATCGACGCGCTTGTAAACCGGCTTCAGGCCGTGCTTCTTGCGGAAGTGGCGTACCTTTTCCTGGCCGCCTTTGCCGTCCAGACGCCAGGTTCCGGCGAGACGCCCGTCGGAGAAGCCCATCCGCTTGGCTTCGCGCAGCACCTCGGTCGGAATCGAATCCATCGGATGCTTTTCCAGCTCGAGCTGCATGTCATTAATCTCTTTGAGCTGGTAGAGGAACCAGGGATCGATCGAGGTCATCTTCGCGATTTGCTTGATTGTGTGTCCCTGACGAATCGCGTACTGAACGTAGGTCAGGCGCTCAGGATGCGGCGTGACCAACCGCTGTGTGAGAATCTTAGGCTCGATTTTGTTGGACCCTACGCGCTTGCCGGTATCGAGCGCGCGTATTCCTTTTTGAAGTGCTTCTTTAAACGTGCGGCCGATGGCCATCACTTCGCCGACCGACTTCATTTGCGGTCCCAGCGATTCATCAGCGCCGGGGAATTTTTCGAACTGCCATTTCGGAATCTTGACAACAACGTAGTCGAGCGTCGGCTCAAAACACGCTGGAGTCTTGCGCGTGATGTCGTTCGGAATCTCGTCGAGCGTGTAGCCGACGGCCAGCTTGGCGGCAATTTTCGCAATCGGAAAGCCGGTGGCCTTCGAAGCCAGCGCCGAAGAGCGCGAGACGCGCGGGTTCATCTCGATGACCACCATGCGCCCGGTTGAAGGATTTACGCCGAACTGGATATTCGATCCGCCGGTCTCGACGCCGATCTCGCGGATCACGGCAATCGACGCATCGCGCATCACCTGGTATTCGCGGTCGGTGAGCGTCTGCGCCGGCGCGACGGTGATGGAGTCTCCAGTGTGCACGCCCATCGGGTCGAAATTTTCAATCGAGCAGATGATGATGACGTTGTCTTTCGTGTCGCGCATCACCTCGAGTTCGTATTCTTTCCAGCCGAGAACGGATTCTTCGATGAGGCATTCATGCACGGGTGAAAGATCGAGACCGCGGGCCAACACTTCCATCAGTTCTTCGCGGTTGTAGGCAATACCGCCGCCGGTTCCGCCGAGCGTGAACGACGGACGAATGATGACCGGGAATCCGATTTTGCCGGCGAACTCGACGCCATCTTTTAGATTGTTGACAAGCGCCGATTTCGGCACATCGAGCCCGATGCGCTGCATGGCGTCTTTGAAAAAGAGGCGGTCTTCGGCCTTCTTGATGGCGCTGATCTGCGCGCCAATCAGAATGACGTTGTATTTGTCGAGCACGCCGCCGTCAGCCAGTTCGATGGCGAGGTTGAGCGCCGTCTGTCCGCCAACCGTAGGCAGAATGGCAAAGCCCGCGCTGGGCGCCATCTGGCGCTCGACACGGATAATTTCTTCGAGATATTCGCGCGTCAGCGGCTCGATGTATGTGCGGTCGGCGGACTCGGGATCGGTCATGATGGTAGCCGGGTTCGAGTTGGCCAGCACCACTTCAAAGCCCTCCGACTTGAGCGCCTTGCAAGCTTGCGTGCCGGAGTAGTCAAACTCAGCCGACTGGCCGATGACGATGGGACCGGAGCCAAGGATCAGAATTTTCGAGATATCAGTTCGTTTTGGCATTATGCGGTTTTGGCCTTGCTTTGAAGCGGCGCAGTTCGGCCGTTTTCATTTTCTTTAGGACTTACATTCGCGCCAGGATTTTCACTTTCTTTAGAATTGTCATCCCGAGCAAAGCGAGGGATCGGCAGTTTCGTCGACTCACCCCAGCCCTCAGCCAAGTCTTGCCACGTCGGGTGCATGGTTTTGATCAAAGCGAGGCGCTTCGCCCGAGTCCAAGCCTTGACTTGCTTCTCACGCGCGATCGCGTTGTTCACGTACTTGAATGTTTCGTAATAGAGAAGACGGTTGATGTGATACTGCTTTGTGAAACCTTCTACTTCGCCTGCTTTGTGCTGCAGCGCGCGGTGGTAAATGTCTCCGCTCACACCGGTGTAGAGGGTGAGCGAGCGGCTGGCCATGATGTAAACGTAATAGCGCTTCTCTTCTCGCATGCTTTCAATCATCACTGCGCACTGCTCACTCGGACGCAAACGTTCATGGTGGTGTCAGCAGGCTGCAGATCCCTCGCTTTGCTCGGGATGACAATTCTTATAATTTTGTTTCTAGTGCTACCGCTTGCACTCTTCCATCATCTTCACAAAGTCCTTAAACAAATAGTGCGAATCATGCGGCCCCGGCGCCGCTTCAGGATGGTACTGCACCGTGAACAATGGCAGATTCCGGTGCCGCATGCCTTCGAGCGTCGAGTCGTTCAGATCCATGTGTGTCAATTCAACTTCGCTTTGCGGCAGCGAATCGGGATCGACCGCGAAGTTATGGTTGTGTGCGGTGATCTCGATCTTGCCGCTGGCTAGCTGTTTCACCGGATGATTCCCGCCATGGTGCCCAAATTTCAGCTTGAACGTCTTGCCTCCGAGAGCGATGCCGGCGATCTGATGTCCCAGGCAGATTCCGAAAATCGGTTGCCGACCCATCAACCGCCGAATATTATCAACCGCGTACGTACACGGCTCGGGATCGCCCGGCCCGTTCGACAAGAACACGCCGTCGGGCTTCAACGCCAGCACGTCCTCGGCAGTCGTCTGCGCCGGAACCACCGTTACCTTGCAGCCTTCTCCGCGCAGCTTCCGCAGGATGTTCTGCTTGATGCCGAAGTCATACGCGACCACGTGGAAACGTGCCGGCTCATCTTTAACTCCGACAATTTCGTCAGGCAGGTGCGAGCGTTCCCCCGTCTCCCACACGTAGGTGTGGTTGGTCGAAACGACTTTGGCGAGATCCTGGCCATCCATTTTTGGAATCGCCCGCGCCTTGGCGACGAGCTTGTCGGTATCGTCTTCGAGGGTCGAGATCACTCCGCGCATAACGCCGTTGTCGCGCAGGTGGCGTACGAGAGCGCGCGTGTCGATGTCCGCCAGCACCGGAATCTTGAACTGCTCCATGAACTCGTCCGTCACCTGCTGCGAGCGCCAGTTGGAGCTGACTTTCGAAAACTCGCGCACGATCAGCCCCTCAATGTAGGGACGCACCGCCTCATTGTCTTCGGGGTTCGTGCCGTAGTTTCCGATTTCGGGGTTGGTCAGGACGACGATCTGTCCCGCATACGAGGGGTCGGTGAAAATTTCCTGGTAGCCGGTAATGGAAGTATTAAAAACGACTTCGCCGGAGCATTCGCCTTTAGCGCCGTAGCCTTTGCCTCGGAAGACTCTGCCGTCTTCGAGGGCAAGGATCGCTTGCATTTCAACTCCTGGGAGTGGATTTTATCGATTCTAGCAGGAGAGGCTGAGAGTGTCAGCAGAAAGCTGCGTCTGATCGTGTCTTACTTTGTCTTTCACCACGGAGTCACAGAGCCACGGAGTAAACCTTGAAAGCTGTAAGAATCGGAAGGGAGCGGTTTTGCTAAGCAGTCGGGTTTCTCTGTGTCTCCGTGACTCCGTGGTGGAAGCTAAATTTAGGGCACCACCGTGCGTCGCCGGCCGCGCCTAGTCTTCGTGGCGAGGCGTGGCGTAGTAGCCGCTGCGGGCCTGAATTTTGTACTCTCCCTGCTTGGGCTTGATCTCGACCTTACGGAAAGAGCCGTCGCGCGCGGTATTGGTGGGAGTGTAACCAATGTTGTATTGGCTGCGTAGTTCCTGCGCAATTTGGTCGAAAGCCTGGCGGAGCTTCTCGATCTTGTTGCCCACTTCGATCATGCGTCCGCCGGTTTCTTGCGTAAGCTTTTTCATCTCGGCATCGCCGCTATAGCCGCCGAAGCCGTAGAAACCACGGTCCGCGATGAGCAGCACGTAGCAAATGGCATCGGCCTTCTGCGCGGCTTCGATGGCATCTTTGATCTTGAGGCGGCTGCCTTCATCTTCGCCGTCGGTCAGCAGGATCATCGCCTTGCGTCCAACTTCGTGGCTGAATTCGTCATGCGAAGCAAGATAAACGGCATCATAAAGCGCGGTGCCGCGTTGACCGGACGCGGAACACGGAACCGGCCCTTGCGGACCAATCGGGCCGCCAGCACAACCGAATCCGCCAGTATTGATCTTGGCTGTGTTGAGCGCATGTCGAAGCCGGCTCACCGAGTTGGTGAAATCCTGCAGCAAAGTAATATCGACGTCGAAGCTGATGACAAAAGCCTCGTCCTTGGAACGCAGCGTGCTCTCGAGGAACGAAGCTCCCACTTCTTTTTCCATATCGAGGACGCGCATCTGGCTGCCGCTCGAATCGATGAGGATGCCGAGGGTCAGCGGAAGATCGGACTCGGCCTTGAAATATTTGATCGTCTGGGGCTGGCCGTCCTCGAACAAATCGAAGTTCTCTTTGGTCAGGTTGGGAATCAGCGCGCCATGCTTGTCTTTGACGTTGAAGAACAACTGGACGACTTCGACGTTGACCTTGAGGGTATCGAGGGACTGATCCTGCGACGGCGCCTGACTATTGGAAGTATTGGAGCTGGGTGCAGCCGGGGAAGCCGGCGTAGGAGTAGGAGCAGGATCAAGGGCCGGCGTGCTCTGGGCCGCTACAGGAACCGACAGGACAATAGCCAAGCCGAAAACACCCGCAACCAGGTAGGGTTTGCAATGTAGTGTAGGCATCAGAGTTTTTATCCCGGGACTTTGCTAGTCTATCCTGTAATGACTTGGCCTGTGATGACCTGAAACGGTTAGATGCACCAAACGGGTGCAACCGGGCATCTGAATTAGTGTAAAACGGCAGGAAGCCGCGATGCGCGGGCCCAGCAGGCATTGGAAGAAAAAAGAAAGCTAGAGGGTTTCGGGATGGCCACGAAAATTAGCGCGGCAATAAGGCTAGGGGTGTCGTCAGGGCTAACGTTAGCACTGTCGTTGGGGTTGGCATTGTGTCTGGCAAGCGCCGCGGCGGCGCAAGACAAGCCCGAGGAGATCCCCGACGCACCCTCGGCAACGCGTCCCATACCGCCGCCTCCGCCACCCAGCCCGCGCGAACAAGCCGAGGAGGAAGCCAAGCCCGATACGCCGCCGGCAAATCCGGCTCCGACCCTCGGCGGTATTCCCCGAAGTACTCCAGATGATACGAGTCAGACCCCGCCCCCACCACCGCCTGCGATGCCTCCGATTAAGACCGTGCCCGCAGGCGGCGTTCCGAAGGACGTAGATACCGGCCTGGACGTCGGTATCACATTCCGTTCAAACCCAACCCTGGTGCTGGTTCCGGTTACGGTAAAGGACTCCGACGGACGATTGGTCGGCGGCTTGCGGCCCAGGGATTTTACCGTGCTGGAAAATGGGAAGGTGCAGAATCTCACGTTCTTCACCAGCGATCCGTTTGCGTTGTCGGCAGCAGTCATTATCGATACCGGCATGCCCGACGTGGGCTTGAAGAAGGTGCAGGAAACGCTATCGGCGTTGCAGGGAGCATTCAGCCAGTTCGACGAAGTGGGGATTTATACCTACAGCAGTACAGTCGGTCGCGCCTCGGACTTTGGCGGCGTGGGCAAGCAATTGACGGCGGTTCTGAACGAGATCAAGGCCTACAGTGGAGACAACAACGGACCGCCGGTGACCAGCGGGCCGCTCGGTCCGCAGGGGCCGGTCATCAATGGCATGCCGGTCAACATGCCCATCGACCCGGTTTCAACCCCGCCCAAGGTTGCGCACGTGTTGAATGACGCGATCCTTTTGGCGGCACGTGATCTTTCCAAGCGCGATCGGACGCACCGCAAGATTATCTTTATCATCAGTGATGGCCGCGAGCTGGGTTCAACGGCCAGCTACAAAGACACGCTCAAGGTCCTGCTGACGCAGAACATCACTGTGTACGCGGTAGGAGTGGAAGGCGCGGCCATCCCCATCTACGACCGGCTGCAGCGGATCCACCTGCCCAAAACAAACGCCCTCGTGGGCTACAGCGACATTCTGCCCAAGTATGTCAATGCAACTGGAGGAGGCACAGTCTATGCCGAGCTGACAGAAGCCGACATCGAGCGGGCTTACGGCAGCGCGATTGGAGAAGCGCGCTATCAGTACACTTTGGGTTATTCCCCCAAGTCGAGCATCGGAAGTTACCGCGACATCGATGTGCGGGTGCATGGGCACCCGGGCGTCAAGGTTTATGCGAAGGAAGGATACTATCCTTTGCCGACGCCAAGATGAACTGGTTTTGGGCAGGGCACGGCTTTAGCCGTGCCATTGAGCGTTTCTAAGAATGCGGGTTTTAGCCCCTGCTGGCGTGTCTCTCGCCCACAGACCTCCATGAAACAAATTCGGTAACCTGGGTAACCTGCATCATAACCGCCCGGTGTGGTATAAAAACCAGCAGGAACCGATACTGTAGTCAGTGGATTAAGTAGCGAGAGGCTCGCGCCTCAAGGGAGTAGTTTGCGAGAGTCTTTTCGCCAGAGTTTCTGAGGAAACCTTTTGAGTTTCATCAACTTCGCAGCGCGCGAGATCAACTGCAAAATCGTCTACTATGGCGCCGGGCTAGGCGGCAAGACGACGAATCTGCAATTCATCTTCCAGAAGACAGCCGAACAGCAGAAGGGCAAGATGATCTCGCTCGCCACCGAGACCGATCGCACCCTTTTCTTCGACTTCCTGCCTCTCGATCTGGGTTCGGTGCGCGGCTTCAAGACGCGGATTCACCTGTATACGGTCCCGGGACAGGTTTTCTACGATGCCAGCCGCAAGCTGATTCTGCGCGGCGTCGATGGCATAGTGTTCGTAGCCGATTCGCAGCAGGAGCGCATGGACGCCAACGTCGAGGCGCTCGACAACCTGATGGCTAACCTGAAGGAACATGGCTACGACTTCAACAAGATTCCCTACGTCCTGCAGTTGAACAAACGCGACCTACCCAACGTGATGCCGATCGACGCCCTCTCCAAAGAACTGCGCAAGAAAAACGAGCCCGTGGTCGAAGCCGTCGCCTTCCAGGGCGTAGGGGTATTCGAAACACTTAAGGAAATCGCCAAGCAAGTTCTCACGGAATTGAAGCAGGGCGGATAGGTCTCCGATTTGCCGCGCTTGCTATTGCAGCGTCCCCGAAAGCTCTTCCCACTCCGTCATCAAGCTCTGCAGATCGCTCTTACTGCGCGCCAGTTCCAGCGTCTGGCGCTGAGTCTCTTCCGCGCTCACAAAGCTCTGGAGCCCCGTTTCGCACGAAGCAATCGCCGCCTCGGCGCGGGCAATCTCTTCCTCTATTTCGTGCAAGCGGTCTTCCATCTGCTGACGCTTGATCGGATTCAAGCGCTTGCCTTTGGGCTCGCTCGCATCGGCAACAGGCGCACGGTCTCCATTCCCAGGCACTGACGAAGATGAAGACGTCGATGAGACAACCGGCAGCTTTGGTGTTCCCGCGGCAACCGCAGCTCTTCCCTGCTTCCGCCAGAGATAGTCTTCGTAATTTCCCGGATAGATTTCCACTTTGCCGTCGCCAATCTCGAACACGCGCGTAGCCAGCTTGTCGATGAAATAGCGGTCGTGCGAAACGAAGACGACCGTGCCCGTGTATTTCATCAAAGCCTCAAGCAGGACGTCCTTCGCACGCAGGTCGAGGTGGTTGGTGGGCTCATCGAGCAGCAAAAAGTTAGCCGGATGCAGCAGCATTTTCAGCAAGGCGTAGCGATTGCGCTCTCCACCTGAAAGCACGCCAATGCGCTTGAAAACATCGTCCCCGGAAAAAAGAAAGCAGCCTAGCAAGCTGCGCAACTGGGTTTGCGTCGATGCCGACGAAAGTTCGCCGAGATCGTCAAGGATGCGCGCTTCCTGATCCAGTTCTTTGTACTGGTCCTGCGCGAAGTAGTCGAGATGAACCTCGTGGCCGAGTTTGTATACGCCCGTACTCAATTTTTCCTGTTGCGCGAGCAGTTTAATCAGCGTCGACTTCCCCGCCCCGTTGACTCCAACCAAGGCAACGCGCTCTCCGCGCTCAATCATGAAGCTTACATTCGTAAATACCTTGTGTTCGTTGACTCCGCGCTCGCCATAACTTTTGGCGACGTTCGCAAATTCGGCAACGATGCGCCCGCTCGGATTCGGCTGCGGAAACGAGAAGTGGACAGTCTTCTCTTCCTCCGGAATTTCAATCCGCTCCATCTTTTCCAGCTCTTTAATGCGGCTCTGCACCTGTTTCGCCTTGGTCGCCGTGTAGCGAAAGCGGTTGATGAAGACTTCGAGCTGCTCAATGCGGTCGCGCTGCGTCTTATAGGCGGATTCGAGTTGCTCTTTGCGCGCCGTCTTCGCGGCCAGGTATTGGTCGTAGTTCCCCGCATAGAAGTTAATCCGCTTGTTCCAGATTTCCACGATGCGCTCGACCGTGATATCGAGAAAATACCGGTCATGCGAAATCAGAACGAACGCGTAAGGATAAGTGGTCAGGTACTCCTCCAGCCAGTTGCGGGCTTCGAGGTCGAGATGATTGGTCGGCTCGTCGAGCAGCAGCAGGTTGGGCTTTTGCAGCAAAAGTTTGGCCAGCGCAATGCGCATTTGCCAGCCGCCGGAAAATTCTTCGGTTCGCCGCGTCCAGTCGTCGCGCCGGAAGCCAAGTCCGGTCAGAACCTGGCCGACCTGAGCTTCGAGCGTATAGCCATCGCGAGCCACAAACTCGTGTTCGAGCTTTTGGTAACGGTCGGCGACATTCGAGTATTCCGCGCTCTCGTGGTCGAGTTCCGACATGCTGCGGGTGAGCCCCTCCATTTCCTTTTCGATGGCATGGAGTTCGGCAAACACCGACATGCACTCGGCGAAGATGGTGCGGCCGGTAAGCGCGAGGCCGTCCTGCGGAAGATATCCAGTCGAAATACCCTTCGCGCGCGAGATCGTGCCGTAGTCGAGCGACTCGCTCCCGGCAAGAATTTTCATGATGGTCGACTTGCCGGTACCGTTCGCTCCGACCAGACCAATGCGGGATTCAGGCGTGATCAGCCAGTCGGCATTCTCGAACAGGAGCTTGTGGCCGTAGCGCTTGCCGGCGCCGGAGAGTTGGATCATGGGGGTCTCTATTTAAATATAGCGGACGAGCAGCAGCCCGCATCCGCCAACTTCGGTAACAGGTTCGTTGACATTGTGCCACATATTGTGGCACAATGTGGCTATGCCCAGTGTAAACATTCGCCAGCTTCGCGACACCAAGCGTCTGAAGGCTTGGCTGCGAGCGGGCAAGACCGTGGAGCTTCTAGAGCGCGACGAGGTCATAGCCCGCATTGTTCCGCAGGGAGCGCCTCCCGCACCCGGCGATTGGCCTGATTTCGCGGCCTTGCGCAAGGAGATTTTCGGCGATCGCGTTCTGCCGGGATCGGACCTGGTCATTAAGGAACGGGGCCGCTATTGAGCGTCGCATCGAACATCTACGCCGATACGAGCTTCTTTGTTTCTCTCTATCTCACCGAACAGCATACGCCCGAGGCCGAACGCCGGCTCCGTTCCCGACCCTTCTTATGTCTAACACCCCTGCACGTCGCCGAGTGGATCCATGCCATCGAACAACACGTGTTCCACAAGGCTATCTCGCGCAGCGCGGCTGACCGACTGCTACAGCGCTTTCAGGAGCATCGCGCCCAAGGTCTTTGGAGGGAAGCACCCCTGCCCGATCGAGCGTTCGAGGTATGCGCGGAGTTAGCTCGCCGGTACGCGGCTCGGCTCGGCGTTCGAACTCTCGACACGCTACACGTGGCTTCAGCGCTGGAACTCGGGGCTGAGCGCTTCTGGACGTTCGACGAACGGCAGGCGAAACTAGCGTTGGCAGTTGCCATGAAGATTGACTGAATGTCCAGACGGGAGAGGACATCCGTCATGACGCAAACGTCAGCGAGCCGCAGCCGCGCGCCCCACGCCAATGTGCTCCAGCGCCCGGTCGATTACCGTCTGGAGTTCGTGCGCGTATTTCACTTCGCGCCCTTTGGCTAAAATCACGCGCGCTCTTTCCGCATCGAACCAGGTGGGATCGCGGTAGTCTTCCTCGGGATGCCGGGTCTGGCGGACTTCCATCAGGAAAGCTTTGACCACATATTCCTGCACGCCCCCCGGCTGCCAGAAGACACCCTTGGAGTGCACGTAAATGTGAAAATGTCGGGGTTCGATAATACCGATCGCGCCCGCTTCTTCTTTGGCTTCGCGTTCGGCCGCCTGGCTGTGCGATAGACGCGGCTCGGGAGCTCCCTTGGGAAAAGTCCACTTGCTGCCCCCGTTGGTATGAACCAGCAGAAACTCCGCATGCGCATTCACCCGCCGGTAACAAACGGCGGCCACCTGCAGCGGCAACGCAAACCGAGAGACGCGAGGCAAGCTCATCGTCTGTAGTTTACTGCAAAGATATTTCAGGAATGTTAAATGCAGCGAAAATGGTGCATACCTTTGGTACCGAGTACTTTTACCCCCAATGCAGTCCGCTTAGTTTGGCCATCTTTTGGGCATCTACCTCCCGGCTGGCAATCAGCACCTCAAAATTCTCCCCCATGCCGACTGGAGTAACTAGATGCTTAAGTTGCAGCGCCACCTTCGCCCTTTCCTGCGGGACGCGACAGTCTTCGAAGGCATCGGCAAACTGGTTTTTCTCGCCAATGCCCATCAGGAATTGCGATTGCGTGCGCAGTTTCTCGCAGCGCATCCCGGCTTGCTCGCACCCGGCGGCGAGTGCGGTGAAATTGACGTGGGCCGTGAGATCTTGCTCGCCGGGGGCCTGAAAGGGATCGGAACTGGCGGAGTGATGGCGATACGCCATGAGCGTGCCACGATGACGACCCGCCAGTTGTTGGTCGCGCGTGTAGCCGTAATCGATCGCGAGCAACAAGCCCTGTTGAATTGATTGCGCGATTTGCGAGATCCACCTCTGCGCTTGCATCGGCACTTCAATGCGCTCGCCGGCTTCGGGATGGACGCCGTAGCGATCGAGAAACTCCAGTTCTTCGGCGAGCGGCGGGAGCCAGGTTTCGTACAGGCGGTTATCGAGCTCGACGTGGAGCTTGCCCTGCGTGCTGAGAATCTCGACGGGAAGAGCATCGAAGAATTCGTTGGCAAAGACGATGAGGGGCACGCCGGGAGCCATGGTGCGCTGGATGTCTGCGTCTGACGAGCAAGCCTCGGCTGGGCAGGTGAGGGCACCCTTCGACAAGCTCGGGGCAGGCCCTGCCCCTACATGAGATCTGCCGGAATCAAGGTGCTCGTGCAGGGTTTCCTGCAGCTTTGCGCGCAGCGCTGGCGACGATTCCTGCAACGTGTAAGTGAGCGCGGCAAAAAAGTCGTGGAATTTCTTGTTTGACCAATCGAGCACATCGCGGGCGAACAGGCCACGGCCTGGGCCGAGTTCGAGGATTTCGATTTGCGTCGGGCGATCGAGCGTTCGCCATATCTCCTCAAACTGTCGCGCCAGCAGGCGTCCGAAGACGGCATGAACATCGCTCGCAGTATAGAAATCTCCGGCTTTGCCAAA
The DNA here is from genome assembly GCA_963785265.1 of uncultured Acidobacteriaceae bacterium. Lineage (GTDB taxonomy): Bacteria > Acidobacteriota > Terriglobia > Terriglobales > Acidobacteriaceae > Acidiflorens. The sequence goes on from CAWAUN010000008.1 coordinate 908,065, forward strand.
TTGTTCGGCGTTAGCAGAATAGTAACCAGCGGTGGGGTCGTAAAGGCAGATCTGCATGTAGCGCGAGAACGGGATGGGACCGTGCTGCCGAATTTCCTGCTCGATTGTTTCGCGGACGGACAAGGCCTTAGCTTCCCTTCCCGTCAGACGTCGAACTGGGCGGGACCGGGCGCTGCTGCGGAGTGCGGGTAAACATTTCGATGAAATAGTCGTGCAGGCCGTCATAGAGTTGGCGCTGCAGGTGCCAGGCGAACTGGGAATGCTCGAGGTCGCGGGGATGAATCGGAAGCACATAGGTGTGCACCGGGACGGACGAGTTCTTCAAATCGATCAGAACTTCGATAACGCCATTGTTCTCGCGCGCGGAAAAAGCCAGCAGCGGATGCTCATAGAGCCGCAAGTGATCGACGACTTTCTGCAGGGAGTCGGACAAGGCTCCATTGTACTCAGGCCAGGGAAATCCGTTCTCAGTTCTCAGTTCCCAGTTTTCAGTAAAGAGCGAAGTGCTGAGCACCGGGAACCGGGAACTGCCCTTCAGGCTGCCATCCGCATCGCGCCGCTGCGTTCGGCGTGAAAAGCGCGTTTGATCGGAGGCGCGGCCAGATAAAGGATGCACGCTGCATTAATCGCTCCGAAAAACAACGAAGGAAGGTGCGCGTGAACCAGCCATGGAAGAACCAAGACTAATCCGACCGCCGAAAAAAACAGAGTGAGCAGACGTCCCCAGTTCTGCATCTGCAACACGCCGTAACCGGCAAGGATGTGTACCACGCCAAAGATGACAACCGACAAACCAGCCACGTGCCCCGCCGAGTGCATAAAGCGTTCGACGGCAGTGCCTTCGGCGGCTAAGGCCGCCAATTTCGCCGCCAGTCCGCTAAAGAGCAACAGGGAAAGCCCTAACAGCAGCGACAACAGACCCCGCAGAATCTGATAGAAACCGACCAGAGTGACACCAAGTGGGCGCATAAGTCCTCCAAGTTAGGGAGAAATATAGCACAAGGTGTCGGGTGCCAGATCTCAGGTATCAGGAAAATCTTACGCAGTTAGCCTTTGGGTTTCTCCTGATACCTGACACCTGAGACCTGGCACCTGCTCTACTCGTAACGCAGGGCTTCGATAGGATCGAGCCGCGAGGCTTTGATGGCGGGCAGCATTCCGCTGATAATTCCGACGAATCCCAGGATCAACGTCGACGCGATCAGCGTCGTGGAATCGATGGTGAGATGAATGTCGCCTTCGCTGCCATTCTCCACGAAAGCGCTCCATAAAGTAAGGGACCCGACTGACCAGGAGACGATATAAGCAAGCACCACTCCCGCGATCCCGCCGAGAAGAGTAATTACCAGGGCTTCGGCGAGAAACTGCACCAGGATGTGCCAACCGCGCGCCCCGAGGGCCTTTTCGACTCCAATTTCACGGGTGCGCTGAGTAACCGAAACGAGCATGATATTCATCAGGCCAACCCCACCGATTCCGAGCGTAAGCAGTCCGATGAAGGCCAGCAGAATCTTGATGCCGGTGGTGATAACGCGCAGGTCAAGCAAATCGGCAAACACGTCGAACACAAAAACGGCGCGCTTGTCTTTGGGATTGAAGTCATGATGAAAGGCCATCGACCGGCGCACGGCTTCCGTGACCTTTTCGTGGTCGCCTTCGTATTCCATCGCGACGGAATTTAGGTAATAAGTATTGGTGAGGTCGCTCATGGCGCTGAACGGGATATATAAGTGGCTATTCATATCGTCGTCGCCATTCTGGATGACGTGCTTGAGCACGCCGACGACTTCATACGAAATGCCATCGATGCGCACTTTTTCGCCGACAGCGTTCTCGCCCGAGAATAATTTCTTCTTGACGTCGGCTCCCAGGATAACCACGCGGCTGCGCGTATTCTGGTCCAGTTCAGTGAAAAAAGTCCCGTCCGCGACATCCATACGGCGCATGCGCGAATAATACGGATAGACTCCACTCACTCCGTAACTCCCGCTCCGGGTTCCATAAGCGACGGTGCTTTGCTTGAGGCTTTCGGGAGAGATGCGCTTAAGCAGAGGCACTTCAGCCTGCAGGTAATCGAGATCGTTGACGGTAAGTTTAATTTCGCTGCCGGCTTTGGTGCCGCCCGCTTGCAGGGACGTCCGTCCGGGAAAAACGAAAACCAGATTCGTGCCCCAGGAGCGGAAAGCAACCCAGAGGCCGCGCTCGAATCCGGACCCGTAGGCCAGCAGCAGCACCACGGTGGCGATGCCCCACGCCATGCCAAGCATAGTAAGAATGCTGCGCCGGCGATTGTGCCGGAGCGCAGCGTAAGCCTGGCGTGCGAGTTCAAGCAGCATAATTACTTTCCCTTAGAGACGCGGCTCGCTGCGTCTCCCGCAGCGTCCACAGCAGACGGGGCAAGCCCCGTCTCGACAGCAGAAACTTACTCCTGCCGCAGAGCCTCCACCGGTTGCAGCAGCGCGGCCTGCCGCGCCGGATAGAGTCCCGCAGCAATTCCCGCCAGCGCGAGCGATAAAATCGCAATGGCCGCCGACGACGGAACGATGCGCGGCGTATCGAATCCTTCCGGCGACGGCAAAGCCGCGAGTACCGCGACCAATGCGGTGGTTATGCCCAGCCCGATCCCGCCGCTAAGCGCTGTCAAAAACGCGCCTTCCACAAAGAACTGCGTCAGAATTGCTCGATGCGTTGCACCCAGCGCCTTGCGCAGTCCAATCTCTCGCGTGCGCTCGGTGACGGAAACAAGCATGATGTTGATGATGCCGATCGCGCCGAGCGCAAGCGTGATCACCCCGACCACGCCGAGAAAATAGTCCATGCCGTCGAAAATCCTGGCGACGCGCTGGTTGTTCTCGATGGTGTCCCAGTCCTCAAACGACTCTTCAAGCTTGGGATCGAAACCATGACGCCGGGCAATAATCTCGTGGACTTCCAGTTTCGCCGCGAGATGATCTGCCGGCGCAAAGGGACGGTAGTTCAGGAATGAAATGGCATCTTCGCTATTCTGCTCTTTCAGCCGAAACAGGTTGCGCATCGTCTCGATAGGAATAAATATGCGCGCATTGGTGCCGTTATTGCCGTCCTGTCCAACTTTGCTGAGCACCCCGATAATTTCAAAGCGAATCCCATTCAGCAGAATCGGTGAGCCCACCGCCGGGCGTCCGGGAAATATGTTCTTCAGCAGTTCCCATCCGACGACCGCTACGCGCCGCGTTTCAGTATTGTCCTCATCGTTGAACCAGCGCCCCGGTCCGACGGGAACGTTCCGAATCTGGTTATACTCGGGCGCAACCCCAAAAACCTGGCCGTTGGTCGAACCATAATCGCTAACGGCGCGAATGTCCTCGCGGTTGAGCACGGGCGAAAGATACTTGAGCGACCGAGCCTCGCGGCGGAGAGCGAGGTAATCCGCATAGGTGAAATGGTAAGTCTGGCCCGACTGAGTGCTGCCTTCGACGGCGGGAATGCGTCCCGGGAAGGTGAACATGATGTCCTGGCCGAGATTCTTTAGTTGCCTCGCCTGCCCGCTCCGGAAGCCCTCGCCCAAGCCGACCAGCAGCAGCAGCGACCCGACGCCCCACGCAATGCCAAACATGGTAAGAAACGTACGCAACTTGTGGGCCCAGAGCGTGGCCAGCGACTGACGAACGATTTCGATGAGCATCCGCATGATCTGGTTAAGAACAGTTTGGTGTAAAGCAGGCTGCTCTTTAGGGATGCGAAACCTGCATTTTCCTCTCTGTTATGTAGTACGGCATCGGGCACGGAGTGGTTCCCAAAAAAGACACACCTCCACCCCAGAGATTTAGACGTCGGAAGCGGCCTCGGGGTTAGCTGCGAACCGTCAAAACGCACCGCTGTGTCGAAACACTGCTGCTCACCATCGGGATTGAAGCGCGTCTAACCCGCCAACCAGGGGTGGGTCCGCGTTTCGCGGCCCGTTTCAGCAATTTCACATAGACACATATCGAAGGAGGCATTCCCATGTTTCGAGAAATGTTTCGCAAAGCGCTTCGAGGCATTTTGCAAGGGGCCCTGTTCTGTCTGCTGCTGGCAGCTATGCCGGTTATCAGTCCGGCGCAATCGTTCGTGCTCGATCTGCCGCTGCAAAGCCAGGGTGCGGAGATTTCCCAACGCATCGGCATCACCGATATCACGATCAGCTATCACCGCCCGCTGGTAAATGATCGCAAGATCTGGGGCGCGTTGGTTCCCTACGGACAGGTGTGGCGCGCGGGCGCAAACGAAAATACGACAATCACGTTCAGCGATCCCGTCCAGATCGAAGGCAAGCCGCTCGACAAGGGAACCTACGGCTTGCACATGATCCCGACCGCCAATGAATGGACGATTATTTTCTCCAAGAACTCCACGTCCTGGGGAGCGTTCACCTACGACCAGGCCGAAGATGCCCTGCGCGTGACCGTGAAGCCTCAGACCGCCGACATGCACAACGCTCTGACGTACGACTTCGACCAGCTCCAGCCGGATTCTGCGCTCGTCGAACTGGAATGGGAGAAGATCGCCGTCCCCTTCAAGGTCTCGGTCGATGTGCACGATGTGGTCGAAGCTAGCCTCAAGAAGCAACTGCGCAATCTCTCGCAGTACACCTGGATGAGTTGGGACGACGCCGCGAACTACTTGCTCACAGAAAAGGTTGCGTTGGATGAGGCGCTGACGTACGCCGATAAGTCGATTGAAAATGAAGATCGCTACGACAATGAGCTGACCAAGTCGAAGGTCCTGACCGCGCTCAATCGTAAGGACGAAGCCACCACGGCGCAAAAGAAGGCGCTCGATCTCGCGAATCCATTGCAGGTTCACCTTTATGCGCGCCAGCTCCAGGGTGAAAAGCGCAGCCAGGAAGCTTTCGCCATCTTCCGTGAAAATGCAAAGAAACATCCCAATCAGTGGTTCGTGCACACGGGTCTGGCGCGTGTTTACAGCTCCGAGGGCAAATTCGACGACGCGACCAAAGAAATGAAGCTGGCGCTAGCCGTCGCTCCCGACAACCAGAAGACCTATCTGGATGGTCTGGAGAAGAAGCTAGAGGCCAAGCAGGACATAAACCAGTAGCCATCAGGCGGCGACGCGGCGACTCCTCTGCTGCGCCGCCTCTCCCGGCTAGCTTTCGCAGGTGAGAACCGACAGTTAAAGGAGGCAGCGATGAACATCAAATACATTCGCGTTTATCTCATGGTGTGCAGCCTGCTCGTCTTCCTGCCGCCCCCGCGCGGACTCGCACAACAGAATTCCGACGCAGCGAAAACTGCAGCTCAACCCGAGCTCACCGAACGCGACGGACAGCACGATTTTGACCCCCTGATCGGTGCCTGGAAATATCACCTGAAACGGCGCCTGCATCCGTTAACCGGTTCGACTACCTGGGTGGAATTCGAAGGCACGGGTGTCTGCCGCAAGATTTACGATGGCGCCAGTATCGACCAGATCGATGTCGACGGTCCGACCGGGCACATCGAAGGCCTGACCTTGCGTGTATATAACCCACAATCCCACCAGTGGAGACTTTATTGGGCTAACAGCAAAGTCGGAATCCTGGATCCACCTCAAGTCGGACAATTCAAGGATGGGCACGGTGAGTTCTTCGCGCAGGACACAATCAATGGCAAAACCATCCTGCTCAAGTTCGATTGGACAAACCTGAACACGAGCACCCCACATTTTGAACAGTCATTCTCGGACGATGGCGGCAAGACGTGGGAAGTCAACTGGATTACAGATCAGACGCGGGTGCCGAATGAATCTGACAAGGCGAACTGAAATCGGGGTGTTGGAGTCGACAAGAATCACCGCGGCGTGTCCGGCGGAAGTGCGTCCGGCGCGGGTGCATCTGTTAGATATCCTTCTTCAATCTCCGCCAGCATGCAGCCGATATCACTAACCGGATATGCGTGTCGAGCAGCCGCGCGGATGGCTTCCAGTTTCTTGTCGATTCCACCGAGGGGTTCCAGTTGTTCAACCATAACCTTGTCACCGAGTACGACTGCTAATAACGCCCGGCACTTCATGTAACACTTTAACTTCCTTGCCCATGCGCTTGCCGACTTCGACGATGGCAGCCAGCGTCGCGTCGTCGGTCTCGGACGCGCGCACAATTTCGAGCACCTTCATCTCGTCCACGGGACTCGAAAAACGCATACCGGCGCACTGCCGGGCGCGGTAGGTAGCGCTCGCGATCTCCGTCACGCTGAGCCACGACGTATTCGCGGCGAGAATCGTAGCCGGGCGGCAGAACTTATCGAGCATGATGAAGATTTCCAGCTTCGATTCCATTTCATCGGGAACGGCCTCGATGACGAGATCGGCCTGGCGCGCGGCCTCGTCGACCGAACCGGCGTATTCGATGCGCGAAAACGCCGCATCGGCCTCAGCGGCATTAACCTGGCCGCTTTCAACGGCGTGGTCAAGAATGGCGCGAATCTCCGTCCCCGCCTTGCGCAGCGCGTTCGGAAAAAGGTCTTCGAGAATGGTGCGATAGCCGCCGAGAGCGGCCGCATGTGCAATCCCCCGGCCCATGATGCCCGCGCCGATCACAGCAATCGTGCGGACTTCCGTCACTCCTTGCCCGCCTGCTCGAGGTGCTGCAGCACGCTCTCATAGCTCGGTTCAGACTTGCGGATATATTCGCCTAAACGGGCGCATTCCTCTTTGGTCATCATCGGGATGGAGGCGCTGATGCGGCGCAGAGTAGTGGCAATGTCGTCGATGTAATTCATGAGGCGGATTAGTTCTCCAGTTGCGGGCATGAAGGCTCCTTGCGTAATTTGCGCCGCGGCGCCGAAATCGGAACCGGCTGCCGTGACCTTTGTGACTCTTCATTGTTCAACAGGCGGGCAGATTTAGCAAAGGCCGTCCATGCTCAACTGGGCCAAACAGAAAAATCCGGCGCAAATCTAGACGCGCTAGTCAAGTTCATGAAAGCGTCGAAAGCTCTCATGGCCGTCCTTGCCCATATATCGCTCCAGAACCGAGGGATCGGTCTGGCGCAGGTCGACGATCACCAACCCGTCGACCACATCCGAAAATTTGCGGTCGAGATTGAAGCCGACCAACCTGCCGCCCACCTTAGCGTACTGCTTCAACAGAATGGGCAAGCCCTTTCCACCCTCTTCCACATCGGAGATGGGCTCGGCGAGTTCTTCCAAATCGCGCAACAAACTGCACAGCGCACCGCAATCCCAACGCCGAAGCTTGGGAGCGCGGAACGGAGTGCGTGCCTGAATGAGGTCGGCAAACTCGCGGCCCTCTTCATCCTGACCTTGGCGCTGCTCAAAGTAGCGCACAATCATCTCGCGCGACAAGCTGTTGTACTCGTTGCTGATGCTGACCGCTCCGAACAGCACCGGAGCCTCGGGATGCGCAGCCACGAAACGCGCAATGCCCTTCCACAACAGAAGCAATGGCGCATACTGCCGCTGGTACTCGGGACGCACAAACGAGCGCCCCAGTTCCAGTGCCGAACCAATCTTCAGGAAAAGTCGCGCATCATAGCGGAACACAGTATTCGTGTAGAGTCCCTTGATGCCGTGGGCGCGAATGATCGCATCGGTCTCACCGGCCCGGTAAGCGCCGGCCAATTCCTGTTTTTCCTTGTTCCAGAGCAGCAGATGCCAGTAATAGCCATCGAACGCGTCGAGGTCGGCGCTGCGTCCGGTACCTTCTCCAGCGGCACGGAACGTGATTTCGCGAAGGCGTCCCAGTTCATCGAGCGCGTGCGGCAGTTCGGAAGCCCGCGCCGCATAAATAGCGAATTCCGCGTTTTCAATCAGCAGTCGTTCGGCGGGCAACGCCGCAATATCGGCGATCACGAATCGCGAAGGAACTTCCGCGGCAATCGGCTCCTGCGGCTTGCGCGGCAGCGCAGCACGCACCTTGGTGGGAATGGAGATTGGTTTTTTGCCGCGATACGACAGCAGATAAGTTCGCAGACGAAGATACTCCGTCGCCTCCTCGTCGTTGTCGAGGCTGGCAATTAACTCCGCTGGGATCGCCTTGCCAATACGAATCTGTACGTTCTTCTCACGCTGCTGCAGAAACTCTCCCAGCAGAAAGAGCGTTCGCAGCCGCGGATTGATCAAACCCAGTAACTGAAACGTCCCGCTGTTACGGCCGCAGAAAAATACCGGCAGTGCGTTAGCTCCCGTCCTGCGCACCAGGCGAGCCGCCAATGTGCTCCATATCGGATCAGTAACCTGCCCTTCACGCACATTCCATGCCGAGACTTCGCCCGCCGGAAACACGGCCAGCGCGCCACCTCCGCGCACCCATTCCATCGCCTCCTTCAGCGGCTTCACATTCTTATCCAGCGAAGACGGGGTATGAAAAGGATCTACGAATATGCAATGCGAATGTAATTGAGGAATGCCTTCGAGCAGCGAGTTAGTGAGTATCTTGACGTCCGGGCGCACGCGCGAAAGCAGCACCGCCAGAGCCGCTCCGTCGAGCACACCGAAAGGATGGTTGGCGACCGCAACCAAAGGTCCTTTGACAGGAACGCGCTCAAGATCGGCGGGCTGAACTTCAAGTTTCACTTTCATCTCCGCCAGCAGCGCCTGCAACCAAAACCCCGGCGGAGCCGTGCTCACGCGCTGATAGAGTTCGCGTGCCTGCCCCATGGGAATAAATTTTCCCGCAAACCCCGGCAAAAGCGGCGGCTCAGCCAGAGCGCCTCGTCTTTCTTTCTCCATTCGCGAGCTAGGCATAGCTAATTTTTGCTAGCCGAGATTGCAGCTTCATTACGACACGATTAACGTTTAGTGAATAGCCCTTCCCTTAGTAACCCAAATGGTAACCCCAGGCAACGTTTCTGATTTTGTCGGAAGATCGGTTTTATCTGAGAGCTGAGAGCTGAGAGCTGAGAGCTGAGAGCTGAGAGCTGAGAGCTGAGAGCTGAGAGCTGAGAGCTGAGAGCTGAGAGCTGAGAGCTGAGAGCTGAGAGCTGAGAGCTGAGAGCTGAGAGCTGAGAGCTGAGAGCTGAGAGCTGAGAGCTGAGAGCTGAGAGCTGAGAGCTGAGAGCTGAGAGCTGAGAGCTGAGAGCTGAGAGCTGAGAGCTGAGAGCTTCCTACCCCTCAAGCTTAAAACGAGTCTCGGCCAGCCGATAAAGCCGGCGCCAGAGCAACCGATTGGTCGTTACCACCACGGCGGCCAAGGCAATCGTGCTCGCCAGCAGCATGTTGAAATTCTTGGCATCAGTCGCAGCGGAAATCATGGCTCCGATACCCACCGTTGAATAAATCTGGCCTTTGAGATGCGCATATTCAGCGACGATGCTGACGTTCCACGCGCCCCCCGAGGCCGTGACCATCCCCGTAACCAGAAATGGAAAAATGCCCGGCAGAATCAGCTTGCTCCAGCGCTCCCAGCCCCGAATGCCGAAAACGCTGGCCGCTTCTTTCAGGTCGGTGGGAATCGCCATAGCGCCCGCGATCACGTTGAACAGTATGTACCACTGCGTGCCCAGCAGCAGCAGAACAATGGAGCCGAGTCCCAGCCCGCCGCCCAGTCGAATCAGCACCAGCAGCACCACCGGAAACACTGCTGTGGCCGGAACCGATGCGGCAATCTGCGTGAGCGGCTGCGCGATGCGCGCCAGCCGCGGGTTGAATCCGATGGCGACCCCAGCCGGAATCGTCCACAATGCGCCCAGCACCAGTGTGAGATTCACACGTAGCCAGGTGGCAAAAAGGCCGATCCCGATCTGCCGAAAATCAGAGCCATGCAGTCCGGTCAAGATCATGACTACGCGCACGAGTGCATAGCCGATCGCCCCGAGAGCCGCGACCCCCACTCCACGCCCAAGCCACAAGAGCGCCGGGTTCTCACTCGCCGATTCGCTGCGAACATCGCTCCGCCACGCAAAGTAATGCACCATCTGCTCGCGCAGCGGACGAACCGCCCCCTTGCGAAACAGCGCGACGCCACGCGAACGCCGCAGAAAATCAAGCACCCATGAAGTCGGGACGCTCGCACTTTCCACTTGCTCCATTTTGAACTTCTCAGCCCAGGCGATCACCGGACGCCACACCAACTGGTCGATCAGCACAATCACCGCGACCATGGTGAGAATGCCCAGAAGAATAGAGCGAGTGTCGCCGTCATCGGCTGCGGCCTGCAGATACGATCCCAGCCCCGGCAGGCGGAAGTCGCCAAACTGTTCGCAAGCCATCAAGAAAAACCACGCCCCAGCCACTGACATCATGGAATTCCACACCAGTCCGATCGTGGCGAAGGGCAATTCGATTTGTAGGAAGCGTTGCCACCAATTGAAGCGGTAAATCGTGGCCGCTTCCCGCATCTCGCGCGGAATACTTTTCAGCGAAGCATAAAAACTGAATGCCATGTTCCAGACCTGCCCCGTAAAAATGAGCAGGACCGCACCCAACTCCACGCCCAGTTGACGCCCCGGGAAAAGCGCGGCCATGGCCAGCATCACGCCCGGAAGAAAGCTCAACACAGGGATCGACTGCAGAACGTCGAGCAGCGGAATCATGAAACGCTCGGCGCGAGGACGATAGGCCGCAACGTAGCCGTAGGTAACGGCAAAGACCAAGCTCAGCACATAAGCCAGCGCGATGCGCAGCAGCGAGTATCCCGCATAGACCGGAAGCGCTCCCACGCTGCGGCTGATCTCAACCTGCGGATGAAACGGGCCTAGCCAGTTGCGTCCGACTTCGACGATGCCATAAAACAGCGCCAGCCCGCCCGAGAACATGATGAGATCGGGCAGACCGGCCACGCTCGCGCGCGGCAGCACCGACCAGATGCGCACCAGCGGACGGAAGGCGATTCGTTGCGGACGCTTCACGACTGCACCGGAGTGGTGGGCGGATGCGGCTCTCCAACCGGCTCGGCGAGCGTCAACCGGTGCGATTCGCGATCAAAGTCAAAAATCTCGGCATAGCGGCCCCAGTTCATGGCCGTATCGAATTGCCGCTCCACCTCATCCTGACTGAAATGCTCGTCCAGAATGTCGTAAAAGAATTCCTGCGAAATGGAGTGATCCGTCTTGGCGTGCAGAATACTGTCGATCTGCTGCAGGATCATGACGTGGGCAAGCGCAGCCTGGCGGAAGAGAATTTTGCGAGTAAGAATATCGGCGTCCGCAAAACGAGCGCCCTCGGCGGTAATTTGAACGTCGCCTTCTTTCAAGTTGGCGAACCCGAGCAGCACCGAGGCCTCGATGATCGGAAGCAGATCTTCGGCGTCCATGATGAGCACTTCGGAGAGCCGATGAAGATATTCTTTTCCCCCACGGTCCTGCAGCAATTCGAGTAGTCCAGCGATGCCCCCGACGCGCGCGTGCGGAAGCATCTGGTATTTCTGTCGAATCGGCTTTTGCGCGGCTGCGGTAGCGTCGGGCACCGCCAGCGCGAGTTCGGGTTGCGTCATGATTTTGTAGATGTAGTCCACCAGTTCGATAAAGCGCGGCGATTTGCGATCGCGGGGATGAGGAAGCTCGACGGGAAAATCCGCCCGCACCCACGCCGGATTTCTCGCCAGAACGATCACGCGATCGGCCAGCAGCACCGCTTCTTCGATATTGTGCGTGACGATGAAAATGGCGCTGGTCGGCATCTTCTTGCCAAGCCAGAGCTCGAGCAACTCGTTGCGCAGGTTTTCCGCCGTGAGCACATCGAGCGCGGAGAAGGGCTCGTCCATGAACAGGACCTCCGGCTCAACCACCAGGGCGCGGGCAAACCCGACACGTTGTTTCATGCCCCCCGAAAGTTCCTTCGGATAAGCGCTTTCAAAGCCATCCAAACCGACGGTGTCAAGAATGCGCAAGGCGCGTTTGTGGCGCTCCATCGCGGGCACGCCGCGAGCTTCAAGCGGAGCTTCAACGTTGTCCAGCACCGTCAGCCATGGAAATAATGCGAAACTCTGGAAGACGATGGCCACACCCGCGTTCTGCGAAGAAAGCGGCTGTCCATGCCACAAAACCGTGCCCGAGGAAGGCTTGCTGAGTCCGGTAAGAATCCGCAACAGCGTTGACTTGCCACAGCCGGAAGGCCCCAGCAAAGCGACGATCTTACCCGGTTCAACGTTGAGATCGACAGGCGCGATAACTTCAATGCGATTCCCATCCGGTTGATCGTAGAATTTTTCGACGGCCTGGGCGCGAATAATGGGCTCGGTCACAGAACGGAACTCCGGAAAGAACAGGTCTAAGGTGCCAGGCTTCAGGTCTCAGAAAAGACGATCATAGATAGATCGCCGCTCTCAGACCTGACACCTGAGACCTGACACCTGATACCTGAATTTGCACGCCAGCGAGAATACACTACTCAGGCCGCCCACTCTTCGTCGTTGAGCGAGTTGGCGCCCGCCGGCAACGGCTGGGGCAGCCGGTCGGAAATTTCAGCGAGTGTAGCCAACTTGTTTGCCAGCTTCGGACACAGCAAATCGGCGCTAAAACGCCACCGCCAATTCCCTTCCGAGAGGCTGGGCACATTCGTGCGCGCATCGCTCCCCAGCCCCAGCGCATCCTGCATCGGCACCACGCAGAGGCTGGCAACGGAATTAGCAGCGGCACGAATCATCGCCCAATTAACGCCGTCTTCGCATCGCCCCAAATATGCTGCGACCTGCTGCCGCTCGTAATCTGTCGCCCCCGACGCCCACCAACCCAGCAACGTGTCGTTATCATGCGTGCCGGTATAGACAACCTTCTCCGGCGTATACATGTGCGGCAAATGGGCGTGTGCGCCGGCATCGCCAAACCCAAATTGCAGCACAGCCATACCGGGAATCTTCAGTCGCTCACGAAGCGCATGCACATCCGGCGTGATGTAGCCAAGATCTTCGGCAAAGAATGGGAGTCCGCCCAGAGCCTCGCGCAACTTCACGAATAAATCATCTTTCGGACCATCGACCCAGCGGCCATGAATCGCGGTAGGCTCGTCCGCCGGAATCTCCCAGAACTGCGAAAACCCGCGGAAGTGATCAAGCCGGATGTAATCAAAATTGTGCGTGAGCCAGCGCATCCGGTCGATCCACCACGAGTAGCCCTGTTCCTTCATTACGTCCCAGCGATACAGCGGATTGCCCCAGCGCTGGCCATCTTTGCTGAAAAAATCCGGGGGCACGCCAGCCACGACTTCGGGGTCGAGTTCGGAGTTCAGGCGATACAACTCCGGATGCGTCCAGACATCGGCGCTGTCGAAATTCACGAAGATCGCCATGTCGCCCACGATGCGAATCGAATGCTGCGCGCAATAGCCTCGCAACGCCTGCCACTGCTCGTAGAAAAAAAACTGTACGACGCGGCGCAGATCAATTTGCTCCAGCATTTCCGCATTCGTCTGCTTGATTGCCGCCGGATCGCGATGACTCAGTTCGCGGGGCCAGCGCTTCCAGCTTTCCAATTTGAAGCGCGCCCGCAAGCACGCGAAAAGGGCGTAGTCGTCCAGCCACCACTTGTTTTGCTGGCAAAACTCTTCGTAACGCGCGCGCACTTTCGGCGCAGGCGAACCCACAAACTTGCGCGCCGCCTCAAACAGCAACGGCATTTTTTGGCGGAAAACCGAAGCGTAATCCACGGGCTCGACGCCGCTAGGCAAAGCGTCAATTTCAGCGCGATCAATCCACCCGCGATCGGCAAGCCGTTCCAGGCTGATCAGCAGCGGATTTCCGGCAAAGGCCGAAGTGGAAGAATACGGAGAACTCCCGAAGCCCAGTGGGCCGAGCGGCAACACCTGCCACAGGCCCTGCCGCGCCGAGGCGAGAAAATCCGCGAAACCATACGCCGCCGGACCAAAGTCGCCGATCCCGCCGCGCGAAGCGAGCGAGGTGGGGTGAAGCAAAATTCCGCTGGCGCGCGGGAAGGACATTCAAAATCAGCTCTCAGTTGTCAGTTGTCAGTTCTCAGGGAGTGCTCCCCAGTTCGCAGCATCAACTGAGAACCGAGAACCGGGAACTGAGAACTGTCTTTCGCTACTCGCCTTCCTGCGCACCCTGCCGCGTCAGGTTCTTCATCTCTTCCTGATTCACTTTAAGCTTGTTGGACTTCTCCATGTCCTTGCGCAGGTTCGTCACGAACAGCCCGAACAAGTCGCCCTGCTTGGCTTCGACAAGCGACTGCCGGATATCGTCTTTCTTCGCGGCAAACTCCTCATCCGTCGGCGCCTGTTTTTCGAGAAGCTGTGCGACTACGCCATTACCACCAGCGGAGATTGGCCCGCTAATATCTCCAGGCTTCAGCGAGAAGATCGCACCCGCGTTCGCCATGGAGCCGATGTCGGGAACCTGGCCATCGGGCGCCACCAGTTCGCTCGTCTTCACCGTCGCGCCCAAATCCTTGGCGGCTTTCTTCAAATCGTGTTCCGATTTCGCGCGATCGGAGAGTTCTTGTGTCTTCCGTTGCAGCAAAAATCCCGCGCGCTCGTTTTTGAACTGACTCTCAACCTTCGCTCGAATCTCCTCAAACGTCGGCGTAGCCGGAGGCCGGATGGCCAGCAGTTGGAACACGACGTAGCCTTGCGGAACTTGCACCACATCCGGCGGAGCTTTCTCCACTTCATTGAACACGGCATCCATAAACTGCGGACTCGGCGCCAGTCCGGGCAAGCTTTCGTTGCGGCTGAAGAAATCGGTGGTGACGACAGCTTCTCCCTTGGCAGCCGCAGCCGCGTCAAATCCGGCCGTGCGCGCCTGGCTGAGCAATCCGTTTGCCGCCGTTTCGGTGGCCCGCGTCGCTTTCTGTTGCTTCACTTTCTCTTCGATCTCGCTCTTCACCTCGGCCAGCGTCTTCAGATGGGCGTCCTGCTTGTCTTCCACGCGGATGATATGGAAACCGTAACTGCTCTTGACCAGATCGCTGGTTTGTCCTTTGCCGAGTGAAAAAGCGGCCTTCTCGAATTCCGGCACGGTGCGCCCGCGGCCGATCCATCCAAGTTCTCCTCCACTCTTGGCGCTGCCGGGGTCGTCCGAATATTTTTCGGCAAGCTTAGCAAAATCTCCTCCCGCCTTGACTTGCTTCAACACGTCTTCGGCCTTCGCGCGCGCATCGGCAATCGCTTTCTCATCTTCCTTCACACCGGGCGTGGGGAGCGGAGTCTTGATCAGAATGTGGCTGACTTTTACCTGTTCGGGCGCGCGAAACTCGTCGCGATGTTGATCGTAATACGCCTGCAAATCGGCCTGCGTAACCGTCGTCGCCGCCGCGATTTTCGCGCTATCGATGACGACGTACTTTATCTGCCGCTTCTCTGGGATGGAGTTGTTATAACTCGCCTTGTTGTGCTCGTAATAAGCCTTGAGTTCGTCCTCCGTGGGGTGCAGCCCCTTCAGGATGTCGTCCTTCGTGATCACGGCATATTCAAACTTCACCTTGGTGTTGCGGCGGTCGAATTCGTCGCGCACTTCGGTTTCCCCGACAAAAGCGCTGCTTGAAACCAACGCGCGCAATTTCCGGATGAGAATATAATCCTTTTCCAGCGCTTCAAACTGAGGTACCGTCAGGTCGTTGCGCTGCGCGAAATTTTCGTATTCCTCCTGGCCCACAAACTTGCCGTCGGGAAACAGAATGCTGCCCAACTGCCCGTGCTGCAGCTCATCGCGAAGTTCATCATCATTGACCCGCAGGCCCATGCGATGCGCCTCCGCCACCAGAGCTTTCTCATTGATCAGTTGTTCAGCCGCCTGACCGGCAAAATAAGGCAGCAGCATGCTGGCCTGCGGTCCGCCTTTCGGAAACTGCTGGCGGATCATGGCCCGCGCCTGGCGCTGCACCTCGAGCGCAGTCACCTGCTGGTCGCCAATCGTCGCCAGCACGCCCGCCGGAGGCGCGCCAATGCCCAGGCTGGAACCGATTCCGCCCGGAATCAGCGTGATCGCCATCGATGCGCAAATAATGACCAACAGTGCCCCCAGAATGATTTTCAGGGTGGGCCCTGCATTTTGAAGCTGTCGAATCATAGTTTGATTGCTCCGTGTCGGGTAATTCGGCAGGCCACATTACGATGGAAGCCGGAATCAATGATTATAAACTAGCAAGCGAAATGGCAGCCCGTGCGGAAAAACTGGTTTTGATTTTGTTTTGAAAGGGTGCGGCTTGAGCCGCACCATAACTAACGCAGAATCAATGTGGCTTTAGCCGCTGAGGGAATGCGCCCTTCGATCTGACCCACCAACAACTAGCATGGACGCCGATCGCCGCGGCCGACTCGGAGCGCCATAGCCAGAAGTCAAAGCAAGCTGGACTTGGAATGGAGGCAAGTTTCCGGGTGTCAAATTACCTATTACAAATTACGAGATTACAAATTCCGGTCACTTCGGCTGCATCGTCTGCGCGACCATCACCTGGCGCTTGAAATCATCCATCATGCGTTCTTCGAGCCGCACTTCGGTGGGACGCTTGGCGATCGTCATGGTGTCGATCTTGTCCTGCAGCTTGAGCAATGCGTAAAACAAATTCTCCGGACGCGGCGGGCAGCCGATCACATACACATCCACCGGCACGATCCGATCGACGCCCTGCAGTACCGCGTAAGTATTGAAGGGTCCTCCCACCGACGAGCACGCGCCCATTGAAATCACCCACTTCGGCTCGGGCATCTGGTCGTAAATTCGCTTCACCACCGGCGCCATTTTCAGCGTGACCGTGCCGGAGACGATCATCAGATCCGCCTGCCGCGGGCTCGGCCGAAACACCTCCGACCCAAAACGCGCGATATCGAAGCGCGCGGTGGAAGACGCGATCATCTCGATAGCGCAGCACGCCAGCCCAAACGTCATCGGCCAGAGCGCCGACTTACGCGCCCAGTTGAAGACGTAGTCCACCGTCGAGATCATGAAGTTCTTTTCGAATTTATTTTGCAGCCAGCTCATGGGCCCTCGTTCGCTACTCAAACATCCTTAAAGAGGATACTCCCCCACCCCCCATCGGAGAGTGATGCACGTCACACCCGGCTAACAACTCGCAGTCTAGGCAGCAAATGCGCCAGTGTCAATCGAAGACTCGATTTCCCCACCACTAACCAAATCTCTGCTGTCACGTCTAAGCCGCACGGAGGCGTTATGACGCAGAAACGCAGAATCATCTGGCAAGTCATCCCCGCGGCCGCAATTTCGGCGGTCTTCCTAATCTCCACTGCCGCCCAGGCCTCGGATCGGAACGGCACCTTTACCGAGGAATTTCACAAGGTTTACCCGCTTTCTGCCCAGGGACGCATCCAGATCGACAATCTCAACGGCCCTGTCCACATCAGCGCCTGGGACCGTGATGAAGTCAAAGTGGACGCGGTGAAGAGCGCCTGGAAGAAGGAACGTCTCGACGAAGTCAAAATCGAGATTCAGGCTGAACCGAGCGAGCTCTCCATCCACACCGAGTACGCCGGGCGCAATCGCACTTTCAATTTTGGCGGCGACGATGAGCATGGCAACCCGGCCAGCGTGGAATACACGATCACCGTGCCCCGGCAGGCGCGGCTCGACAAAATCGAACTCGTCAACGGCCGCCTAGACCTGCAGGATGTAGCTGGAGAGATCCGTGCTTCCTGCGTCAACGGGCGCATTCAGGCGCACAATCTGCAAGGCCCTGTGGAACTCAACACGGTGAATGGTGAACTCGATGCCAGTGTGGACCAGTTACCAGCATCGGAACTGAAACTGTCGTCGGTAAACGGCAAGCTGCGCGTGACGCTGCCATCCGATGCGAGCGCAGAGGTGAAAGCCAGCACGGTCTCGGGCAACATTTCCGACGATTTCGGTCTCCCGGTTACGCGGCACCAGTTTGTAGGTCGGAGCCTGCATGGCCAGTTGGGCGGCGGCGGAACGCTGGTGAAGCTCTCCAATGTAAACGGTGAGATTGAGATTCGCCATGCCAGCGACAATCGTCCTCTAAGTCCGGTGAAAAACCTGGAACGCGACCGCGCTCGCAACCACGATGACGACAATAACGACGACGATGACGACGAGATCTAGGCGCCGAGGGCTCATAGCGCAATCTCGCAGCTAATAAATCACATACCCCGGCGCCGGATTCCGCACATCCGGCTTCGACGCCATGAGCAGCAGAGCGCCCACTCGTTTGAACGCTTTCAGGTCGTCGAGCGAATGGAACGAAGTCGTCTGGTAGTGGTCGGGCGTGGGCGTGTCATCGGGAATCTGCGCGTACTCCACGTTTTCGAAGGCGTGCCCCTTCAGTAGTTCGACATACTCCGCCGCTGAGCGAACGTGCACCGGAACCTTCAGCTTTGGCACCCACTGCAGCGAATACGGATTATCCTTATAGAGGTTAATCAAAATGAACAGTCGCCCATGCGGCGCCATCACGCGAAACAGCTCGGCCAGCGCGCGATCCTGGTCGGAGTAGTAATAAAACGACTCCACCGACAACACCTTGTCAAAAAAGTTTTCTTCCCAGGGAATCTGCGCCGCCGATCCAACCACAAACATGATGTTGTCGAATTCCTTAGAAGACGCGCGCGCCTGCCGAATCATCTCGTCGGAAATATCAATGCCCACAACCTGCCCAAATCCCTGAGGTCCTTCGCCGACCATGCGCGCCAGCAACCGCGTAGCCCAGCCCGACCCGCATCCAAGATCAAGAATCCGTTCCCCCGGACGCAGTTCCATCCGCCGCATGGTTTTCTCAGTGATGTCAAGATGATGGTTCTCCATCTTCGGGCCTTCGCCTTCTTCGGCCCAGCGGTTGAATTCGTGTTGCAACCGCTCGTCAGGAGATTGTGATTTGTCATTCAACACACGGTTCCCTCCGATAAAAGTCGCCGGTCGTTGGTCGATAGTCGTTGGTCGTCAGGGTTTTTGCTCGCCAACGACCACAGACTATCGACCAACGACCGTTTCCAATTCCTCAAAGAACGCCGGATACGACACGCCCGCCGCATCCGCGCCAATAATCGTCGTCTCACCCTCTGCTCGCAAAGCGGCCACAGCAAACGCCATGGCAATGCGGTGATCGCCAAAAGAATCAAGCTCCGCGCCATGCAGATGCTGTCCGCCGGGGATCCTCATTCCATCGGGCCGCTCTTCGACTTCCGCACCCATCTTCCGCAAATTCGCAGCCACGGCGGCAATGCGATCCGATTCCTTCACGCGCAACTCCTTGGCATCATGCACTTCGAGCCCGCCCTCGGAGTACGGCGCAACCGCCGCCAGCACCGGGATCTCGTCAATCAAAGCGGCGGTATCGGCGCCGCCGATTGCAGTTCCCTTCCACGCCGCTCCCCGAGCCTCAATCGTTCCGACCAGCTCGCCCTGATGTTCTTCCAGATGCGCGACAGAAATCTTCAACCCCATCTGTACCAGAATATCGAGCAGCCGCGCCCTCGTAGGGTTCATCAGAATTCCCGGTAACGTGATCTGCGAGCCGGAAAACAACGCCGCCGCGCAAAGAAAAAACGCAGCGCTCGAAAGATCTCCCGGCACGTGCGCCTCAATCGCGCGCAGCCGCTGTCCGCCCGCAATCCGCGACGTATTCCCGCTTTGCGAGACTTCCGCCCCAAAAGCCCGGAGCGCAATCTCACCATGATCGCGCGTGCGGATGGGCTCCTCAACCACCGTTTCGCCTGCGGCAAACAGTCCCGCAAACAGCACGCACGACTTCACCTGCGCACTTGCCACTTCCGGCCGGTAGTGAATCGCCTTCAACGCGCCGCCGTGAATTCTTAGCGGAGGACGCCCGCCGTCGGTAGCCTCGATCGTCGCGCCCATCTCAGAAAGCGGCTTCATAATGCGCGCCATCGGACGCCGCGACAATGACGCATCGCCGCACAACTCGCTGGAAAATGGCTGCCCGGCCAGAATTCCGCTAAG
Source organism: uncultured Acidobacteriaceae bacterium (assembly GCA_963785265.1). GTDB lineage: Bacteria > Acidobacteriota > Terriglobia > Terriglobales > Acidobacteriaceae > Acidiflorens. The sequence goes on from CAWAUN010000008.1 coordinate 927,862, forward strand.
CATCCGCATGGTCGACCCGGAGTTTCCGCAATCGAGTGTCTCCACCGGAGCCTTCAACCGCTGCCCCACTCCCACCACTTCAATCGCGCCGTCTTTTTCAGAGCGCTTCCACGCGCAGCCGAGCTTGCCTACGCAATCAAGCGTACTGGCGCAATCACGCGCCGCGGAAAAATTATGAAAACGGCTAGTCCCCTCGGCCATCGCCGCCAGCATGGCATAGCGGTGCGAAATCGACTTGTCCCCCGGAATGCGCACAACCCCACGCACCCCGCGCGCAGGACGGACCGTGACCTTCGAACCCTCAGGTGCCGAATCCTCAGGCATGAATTTAATATAACGGAGATTTTGTGGGAGGTCAGAGGTAAGAGGTCATATTGCAGAAATTAGAACCTCAAGGTTTTACTTCTGCAATCTGACCTCTGACTTCTGAAATTTCTACGATGCCCGCACGCGCCCCGCAGCTTCCGCAAGAATCTCCCGCGGAACTTCCCGCAGCGTGACGTGGAATTCGAACATGGGCGTTTCCGACCCGCGTCCCCAGCGGCCCACTGTCCATTGCGCGCGCACAAACTTGATCTCCGGCCGCGCCGTGAGATTCAGCAGCAGCGGACTCTCCTCGCAATAGAACTTCTGCGGGAACGCCACGATGGGCGCGGCCTCCCAGGACGCGCCATCCGCGGATCCGAAGATGCCCACATCGAGCGATTCCTGTTCAACGATGTTGGTGATCGCAAGCGTCAGCAAGAAAATCCGGCCCTCCGCCCGACTCACATCGAGGGCTGGTCCTTCTCCCTTGGCATTGACTACGGTTTTTTCGGGAACAAGCAAGGCTTCCATCATGACGCGAAGATTCTAGCAGAGAGACCGTACGCGACGCTGTGACAAGGATCGCGTCCCTGCGGTTTGCCGGGCACGCCGCCGTAGTCGTTGGTCGTCGGTCGCTAGTCGTTGGCGAGCCTTCGATTCGTGATTGTTGGCGAACGACCATCGACGATCGACCGCCGACTGACTCCCCCTCCGCAACTTCGCATATCATCAAAGGTCCGAATAATAACGTTCCGATCAAGGTCTCCCTTTCTCTTGCAAAAACTCGACAAGGCGACGGTTGCGACCATGCTGGCCGGCATGTGCACGTTTCTCAACGTCTACTGCACCCAGCCCTTGCTGCCGCTGTTGCGCCAGACTTTTCATACCTCCGAACTGGCAGTGAGTTTCACCGTAAGCGCAACGATTTTTGCAACCGCCCTGACCGCACCCATCATCGGCATGATCGCCGAGCGCCGCGGCCGCAAGAAAGTCATCGTACCGTCGCTTTTCCTGCTGGCCCTTCCCACCGCCCTGGCCGCCACTTCCACCAGCCTCGGCGCGCTCATCTTCTGGCGTTTCGCCCAGGGCCTGTTCGTGCCAGGAGTCATCGCGGTCATGCTTGCCTACATCAATGAAGAGTGGGCCGGACGCGGCGTCGGACGTGCCATGTCTTCCTATGTAACCGGAACGATCATCGGCGGATTCCTGGGCCGTTTTATCTCCGGAATCATCGCCGCCCACTGGCCGTGGCGCTCTATTTTCGTGGTGCTCGCCGTCCTCGACCTAATCGGAGCGGTCCTGGTCCGCGCCTGGCTTCCCTTGGCCAAGAATTTTGTGCGCGCCGAACATCGGCAACAGGTTTTAGCCCATGCCCGAGGCCACCTGTGCAATCCGCGGCTGCTGGCCAACTTCGGCATGGGCGCCGCCGCGCTCTTCGCGCTAGTGGGATGCTTCACCTACGCGAACTTCTACCTAGCCGCCGCGCCATTCCATCTGAATTCGGCGCAACTCGGCACCATTTTCTTCGTCTATCTCTTCGGAGTCGTCATCACCCCGCAGGCCGGCCGCTTCCTCGATCATTTCGGTTTTCGCCACACGACCGTCGTTTACTGCGCCATGATGATCGCAGGCCTACTTCTCACCCTAGACCAATCGCTGCCCATCGTTATCGTAGGTCTCGCCGTTTTCTCGTCGGGTGTTTTCATAGCGCAAGCCACAGCCACCGTTCAAACAGGAGCCATCGCAGGCCGCGCTCGTTCCTCAGCCGCCGGCCTCTACGTGGCGTTCTACTATCTAGGAGGAAGCGCAAGCGCCACGCTGACCGACTGGTTCTGGCGCTGGGAAGGTTGGCCCGGCTGCGTAGTCCTGTTGGGAGGAGTTTCGCTGGTAAGCGTATGGCTAGCGCGGGTGAGCAGCCGTCCGCTAGATCAACTAGACGCCACAGAAATCGAAGTAGTCGGCGATTGAACCCGCTCGCGTAGGGACGGAGCCTGCCCTGAGCTTGTCGAAGGGTGCCCTCACCTGTCCAAGCCGAGCGCAGCTCAGCAGCAACCGCGGTCAGACATCTCGATAGGTGCCACCGACCCTCGCCGAAAATGGCTGCCACTATGCGACCACAGCATCCAGAAACTGCCGCAGCACCGTTCCCGCCGCGTCCGCCTGCTCCCAAGGCGAATAATGCCCCGCCTTCGGAATGACTTTTAGCTGACTGCCCGCAATGTTCTGCCGCATCAGTTCGCCGTCGGCCACAGTCGAGAGCACGTCCTCTTCGCCAATCACGATCAGCGCAGGCACATCAATAGTCTTCAAGTCCGCGACCGAATCCAGACGCTCCGCCATCCCCCGCTGCACCAGGCTGATATCCTCCGCCGACATCTTGCGCATCATAGCGCGCGCTCCATCGACCAGATCCGGGCGCGTGGCAACCGTTGTCCGCCCCATCAGTTTCGGAATCAGCGTCTCAAGAAACGATTCGGTTCCCTGCTCGAGAACCGTGGCAGCGGCCGCCAAGCGATTAGCCCGCGCCTCGGCAGTGTCGGCCTGAGGCCGAGTATCACACAGCACAAGCGACGTCACCCGCGCGCGAAAGCGCCGCCAAAATTCAAACAGAATGTATCCGCCAATCGAGCATCCGATAAGCGCCGCCTTCCCCGCCCCGGCAGCATCGAGCACGCGTCCAATGTCGCCGGCGGGCTTCTGCATCAGCGCCGGCCCTTCGCCGATTTCCGAATCGCCGTGCCCGCGCAGATCGGGAAGAATCAGCCGATAACGCGAATCGAGAGCCGCAGCCACCGGATGCCAGAATTCGTGATTACAAGGAAAAGGATGGAGCAGAACGACCGGCGACCCGCTCCCGCGAATTTCATAACAAATCTCGGCGTCGTCGCTGCGCAAGCGTTCCATGGAAGGGAAATTAGAACACAGGCGAGGTCACGTTTCCCGTAGAGACGCGGCTCGCCGCGTCTCCGCGATCGCCGCCCGTCTTTCGCCTGGCCACGGGGGACGGGGCTAGCCCCGTTTCTACAGCTAGCCGGTGACCGGCTGTTGCGATGATGCCACGGGCAACAGAAGCGGTTCTTCCGGAATGATGATCCACGCCAGCACATAAGCCACCAACCCCGGGAAGATTCCGCAGGCCAGCGTGATAAAGAACCAGAGAATCCGCACCAGCGAAGTGTCGAGATCGAGGTAATACGCCAGCCCGGCACACACGCCCCCAACCTTGCGATCAGCGCGGGAGCGCATCAGCTTCTTGGGCGTCGGTGGAATCCCAACCACATTGCCGCAGTGAGGGCAATAATGGCCGTCCTCAGCGATGGTCTTGCCGCAAGCATTGCAGTACATGGCGTGCCTCCCTATCTAGGATACGACGATTGCGGGAAAAATGTTCCAACCTCGGCTTTTAGCTCTTAGCCTTTAGCTAAAAGCCAAGAGCTAAAGGCCAAAAGCCGCCTTTATTCCCGGTAAGCATCCTTCATTCGCTTCCGAGCCTTGTCGGCGACGGCATTCCCGCCATCAGTGGCCACCACCGCCTCATATTTCTTGACCGCCAAATCCCGCTCCTGGAGCTGGTCATACATCTCTCCCGCTCCCAGATTCGCCTTCTGCAGCAATTCCGGATCGGCTCCCGTAACCCCACTCACCAGTTCGTAAGCCGCAGCCGCAGCCTGATACTTCTTCTCGCTGCGCAGCAGGTCTCCCAGTCCAATCGCCGCAATCTCATAATGCAGATTGCCATACTTTCCCTCGCGTCCGTTCTGCCATATCCAGCGGTACCGCTCCTCGGCTTCGCTTTTCTTGCCCGACTCCCGCAGCAGGTTCGCCTCCTCAAGCGGCAGCAGATAGTTGCGCGGAAACCGCGGACCAAGCGCCCGCGTAATCTGCAACGCCTCATCGTAGCGCCGTTCGCGCCGCAAAAAAACCACGAGCACAATCCCCGCGTCCACGCTGGTTTCACCGTTGCCGCGGTAAGCGTCGTACAGATAGTCCAGCCCCTTTTCCTTGTTACCGGTCAGCCCCACCAGCGCGACGGCGACCTTCACCGCCAGCGGCAAGTTGCCCATCACGTAGTTGTGCGCGCCCACCACCAGCTTGGCGTCGGTGTAATTCGGATCCAACTCGAGCACCTGTTCGTGATCGCGCCGCGCTCCCACCGCATTGCGCAGCGCGGAAAACCACGCGCGCTCAATCAGCGCCGTATACAGCGCAAATTGTCCTCGCGTCACGCCGCGGGCATAGAGCATGTCAACATTGTCCGGATTCTTCGCCAGTTCGTCGTTTTCCAGCTTCTTCGCTCGTTCCACCAGTTGCTTGATCCGTTCCTTCTGCGCCGGATCGGCAGGGCGGTGCGCCACTCCGATGAAATTGTCATTCGAGTACTCCCCGCTATTCATCGCGCCCATGCGATAAAGCTCCCGCATCAGAACCGCGGAGAGCAAGTGGTTCACAGCAAAAGGATCGTTCGGATGCCGCGCCAGAATCTTCTCAAAATCCTCAATCGCTGCGTCCTGGTCGAAATTGTAGTAGTGCTCAAAAGCCGCTTGATTAAGCGGGTCCGCGGGCCGAAGCGGGGTTGACGTTGCCGGATCCGCTGCCAGACAAAACCGGGCAAGAGCGAGCAGGATAACAGCAGTCAAAGCGGGGCGATACCGGAAGAGGATGAAAAGCACGCGTTTTTAGTTTAACCGATCGGGAGTCTGCGCGAGGACCTCTAGTTCATTGAGCTCGCGTCGATGGACGCCTACGTTTGAAGTACATCAAAGTGTTGGCAAACGCCAATAGAAAGATTCCGCAGCCGAGAATTATCTTGGGCGAGTAACCCTCTAAATAGCGCCAGATCAGGCCGGCAACGATGGCAACATTGACAATGGCGACTCTGTTTCGTTCTGTCATCTTCTCGCCCATGCCAGCAGTCACCTCCAATTCCCATTACACCGGCAGTTCTTCCTGCATCCATCCCCCCGCCGCCTCAAGCTTAGGCTCGGCGGAAAGATCCATAACCAACTTCTCGAGCACCAGCCGCTTCCCCGGAGGATTCGACCGCAGCGCCAGATCGGCCTTAGCCACCAGCCGAATAGCCCGCGTCAACTCGCGCTTAGATTTATACCGCCGAGCCTGCCGGATAATATCGTCGGCCGCAAACGGAGGCACGCGAAACCCCTGCCACAATGCCGCCCAAAGCATCCGCTGGTCGCGAACGTTGCGTTCCAGTATTACCAGCATCTGCCGAAAAGTCTTCGCCAGCATGTAGAGATGCCCAATGGCCGCGTCTTCTCCATCGCCACTCGAAAGCAGCGCGTCGAGAATCGCCAGCGCCCTGACCCGGTCTTTAGAAGAAATCGCGTCCGTCAACTCATACAGCGACCGCTGTTTCGCCGCCAGCACCATGGTCTCGACATCGCCCAGCGTTATCTTCTTCTTTTCGCCGACGTACAGAATCAGCTTCTCCAGTTCGTTCGAGACCATCATCATGTCGCCGCCCAGCGCATCCACCAACTCGCGCGCGCCGTCAGCGTCCATCTTGACCGCGCGCGTGGTGCAATACTCGCCAATCCAGCGGACGGCCTCACCTTCCTCCACGCGCGACAATTCGACAATGCCGCAGAATGGTCCCAAATCTTCGCGGATCTTCTGATAGCGGTCCTTGTCCGTCATCTCCATGCGCCGGGCATCGGCGGGAATGCTGATGTGGTCGGCAACAAAAACGACGAGCGCGTCGGGATTCGGATTCTTGCAGTAAGCTTCGATCGCTCCAATTTTTTCAGCATTGGAGCTTGACCCGCGCCCAAACAAAGTCTTAACCCCGCGCACAAAGAAAACCTGAAACGGCGCCATCAGCGAGGGCGTCCGCGCGCGATCCAGAACTTCGTTGAGCGAAGTTTCAGCCAGGTCGAACTCAAACAACCCGAAGTCGCGCGAGTCGGGCGCGACGAGGTGCTCCAGAATGGCATCGCGACAGCGCTTGCGAAAGAATGCCTCATCGCCGACCAGCACATAAGCCGGCTTCAGCTTGCGCGATTCAAGCTCCGAGAAAAAGCGGTCCGCCTGGCTGAAGGCGCGCATTAAGACTCCTCCACCATCAATATGCCTCCAGAATATTAGCCACCAGGGTATGCGCGAAATCCCGCGACAGCCGATCGACCGCCGGAGAATCTTCCTGAAAGAAACTAGGCAGATCGCTCGAGATTTCATACTGCTCGTGAAACAGATAAGAAGGATTCTCGAAAATCACCTTGCCCTGCCGGTCGGTCAAAGTCACCTGCACGCTCACCGTGACCAAAGCGCTCACCGCGCGCCCGGTGGTGGAGTCATAAACCAGCGGCGCGGCCGAAGCCGACAACACCGTAGCCTTCAGCACCGCATCCGCGTCGCCGCCTGCGTCATGGATGACATGGTACTGGGTGCGCGCGTTGAATTCACGCACCACAGCGTCCGTAAGCAGTTGCTCCACGCGAAACGTCTGGCTATGACTTACGAACCCAGGAATCGCAATCGTGCGTATATTTTGCGGCAGTTCGGTCGCGCTTCCTGCAGTGTGGTAGCCGCAACCAGTGGAAGCCAAAACCGCTCCAAGCGCGCCCGCAGCCGCCCACCGCATCGCCGCGTCAACGCTCACTGAACCTGACCTCGCGGACGCGATGCCGTCATGGTCTCCGCGCACTCCACCGCACTCAAAGCCGCCACGCGCAAGTTATCGGTAGTTGCCCAAAGCCAAATCCCGTTTTTGTGATTCGCATCCGGAGAAACCGAGACCAGAACATCCCCCTGGCCCGCGGCACTCACGCTCGTGGGCATGTCCTCCGCGCCGCTCATTACCACGTGCTCTCCCGCCAGGGCCTGCGAAAAATCCGCGACCGCAATCGGCTTCTCCATCTCCAGATAAACCGAAAAACCATGCCCGTGAAAAACGGGCGCCTGCAACACTTGCAGCGATAAGTTGGCCGCTCCACGGGCAATCTCCCCGTAGTGCCTCCGGATCCGTTGCGCCACCGCATCCAGCGACAAACCCGATTTCGGCCCGTAGCCCGCCACCATATTGAAAGCCACCTGGATGTCGAACACATTCTTCGGCAGTTCCTGGAAGGAAAGCAGATTCACCGTCTGCTCGTGCAGTTCGTCCATCGCCCTCTGGCCATTCTCCGACGCCGGTTCAAAAACAGTTGCAACCATGCGCTGAATTTTGCCAGCCTTTGCGCCGCGCAAGGCAAGCAGCGCCAGCACCGTAGCCGCCGGATGCGCCACCACCACCGGCCCCGGCTGCAGTTCCGGAGCAATCGGATGCCCCGTCTGGCGCTCGATCCAGGGCGATCGGATCGATGCTCCCGCCTCATCTTCCAGCGCAAACGAAAGATCCACGATGGTATTTCCCAATTCGCGAGCCACCTTCCAGTTGCTGCGGGTAGAGCGTGAGTCGGATGCGAAGAAAGCGAAGTCCACGCGCTCGAACTGGTCCGAGCGGATGCTCTGGATAAAGTTCATCTCGTCACCCACAGCCTCCAGTTGGCCAAGAGCCTCGTCATCATCGAGCAACCGGACATCGACCGCGGGAAAATTCCGCTCACGCAGAATTTCAGCGATCTCTTTTCCCTTGAGCGCCGCAGCACCAACAATCACCACACGATAAAGATTCGTGCCCCGGAGATCGCCCTGCGAGCCAGCGGGTTTCGAAACAGCAGCTTTGGAAATGGGACTCATGGAGTCTGAGATGCCTCCCGGTATGCCGGAGGTGCAGGCGGAGTCTTGCGGCGGAAGATCCACTGCAGCCGCCACAAGACGCCGGAGGCCATGTAGAGAATTGCTATGCAGAAAAGGGTAGGCCGCGAAAATCTCGCGATCAAAGCGACGACTACAGCCAGCAGCACAACCAGGCGGAACGGACGCCGCGAACCAAAATCAATGTCCTTGAAACTGTAAAAACGCCACGTACTAACCATCAGATAACCAATCACGACCACCATCATCAACCAGCTCACCGCCGTGATCCACGAAGTCACCGGCTCGCCAGCCGCGAAGTGGACGACCGCTGCAATCACCCCTGCCCCCGCCGGAATCGGCATCCCCACAAAGTATTTCTTTCCCGGACGTCCCGGATTCGAAGGCTGCGGATTCTTCGCAATGTTGAAGCGTGCCAGGCGGCTAGCGCCGGCGATCAGGAAAGCAAAACAGGCCACCGAGCCCAGTTCCGTAATTTTCTGGCGCAGCTCAGGAGCAACGACCAAGGGCAAGAGATGAAATCCCCACATCCACGCCAGCAACGCCGGGGCAACGCCAAAAGTGATCACGTCGGCCAGCGAATCCAGTTCCCGGCCGAAATCGCTGGCCGTATTGGTCATGCGCGCGATGCGCCCGTCGAGACCGTCGAACAATACCGCAAACCCAATAGCATCCGCGGCAAAATCCATGTGCCAAGGCTCACCCGTGCTGCCATGCACGGTCTGCAAAATGGCGTAGAACCCGGCCGCGATATTCGCCGTAGTGAAGAGCGAAGGGAGAATGTACATTCCCTTGCGCAATTTCCCGCGGCGACCATCCGATTCGCGACGTTGCGGCGTTATATTTTCCATAGTCTTAACTTTGCTCAGAACTCTGTCCGACTACCGTGTGGAAGCGGGGCGAAGCTCCGTCTCCATACCAGAAACCGGTTCCCTGACCGGCAAAAGCGCAAGCACCGTAGCTCCGCCCTTGACACGGTCTCCCAGTTTCACCTGGATCGCGGCATCCTGATCCAACAGAACATCCACGCGCGAACCAAACTTGATCAGCCCCACTCGCTCGCCACAAGCAACCCGGTCTCCTACTTTAAAATTGAAAACGATGCGCCGCGCGATCATCCCCGCAATCTGCTTGAAAACTACGACATGCCCCGCGCCTTCCACGGTAACGATATTCTGCTCGTTCTCCTCCGCCGAATGCCCCGACATGGCGTTGAGAAACTTGCCGCGCTGATAGCGCACCTCCCGAATCACGCCCGCAATCGGCGAGCGGTTCACATGCACATCGAAAACACTAAGAAAAATGCTGATCCGGTTCCGCGGAGTTCCGCCCACAGTCACCACCGAAACATCCGTCACCTTTCCGTCTCCGGGAGAAACCACTGCTCCAGGAACGGTAGGAATCTGCCGCTCAGGATCACGAAAAAACCACAGGAAGAAAGCCGCCAGCAGCACCACCGGGACGGCATAAGGCCAAGCCGCCAGCCAAGCGATCACGCTCGCAGCCACAAGCGACCCTACGCCATAGAAGTAGCCGTCGCGCACCATGGGAGTTCGAGATGATTATAGAGCGAGGCCGCAACATTCAACATAACTGCAATAAAAAAAGGCGCTTATAAGCGCCCAGTAGAAAGACAGGCATTACCTGTTTTGGTTCACGACCCAATGTGCAGGCCCAATTTCTCAGGCCATCTCACCCCCGGCCAGTCTAGGCAGACTGCCGCTGGAACTGTGTTTCCAGACTCTGCATCTGGTCTTTGAGGCGCAGCTTCAGCTTCTTCAGCCGCACTTCCTCTAGTTTTTCATCGTCTGTGAGATATCGTTTCTCGGTGAGGGATTCCAGCCGTTGGGAGTATTGCGTATGCTCCTGAACCAGTCGCTGGAACTCGTCATGACTGGTCAGGAGTTGCTCTCTTGGAGTCAGCATCCTTGCTAGACCTCCTGCTGTTTGTTACCGCACTATTAAAAAATAGCACAGGGATCGGCAGCGTTCAATGAGATTTCATAGTTAGATTTCCACTACCGGCCAGCGACCAAGAGAACGCCAGTTGCACAGGAAATAGTGCAGAATATTGCATCTTTTCCAGTCAAACTCGAGCCCAATATTTCTCTAAACGACCAACCACCAACGACCAGCTGCCAACGATCAGCGATCAAAGCCCAGAGCATACAGAATCGCGTCCTCCACCGGATCCGCATAATACGTCCGCCGGCGGCCAACCTCGCGAAATCCCCGCTTTTCGTAAAGACCGCGGGCCGCAACATTCGATTCGCGCACCTCGAGCAAAATCGCCGCTACAGCCTTGCTCCGCGCCCGCTCAATCAACGCGCCGACCAACTCCGTGCCGATCCCGCGCCGTGCCAGCTCAGCAGCCACCATCACGTTCTCAATCTCCCACTCGCGGGCCACCACCTGCGCGCCAATAAATCCGCAAAGTCTGCCTGCTTCCTCAGCCACCAGAACGACTCCGCTGCCCACCAATTTTCGGTACTGCTCCGCCGTCCAGTGCGCCGCGCCCGCCGTCTGCCGCTCCAGCGCGATAACGGCGGCCACGTCGTCGAACCCCGCAACTCGGATGGCAAGAGATAAAGACATGGAGAGTCAGCGCACCGGCTTTGAAAAGATCTCCGCGTCCGACCGTCGCAGGTAGTTAGCCTCCAGCTCTTCAGGACGAACCGTATCTCCCCGCTGCAGATGTTCCCACCCCAGCCGTGCGATCACGCCGCTGTTCGGGTAAGCAATCAATTCAACCTCGATTCCCGCAGCACGAACCTTCTCAGCCAACGCAGCCTCGGGCGTAACGATTACCTTAAGCTGAGCGTCTGGAGAGTTGGCTTCAGCAATGAACTCTTCCCAGCTCAGCAGGCGCTCGCTATCCATCCGAACCCGCGCGCCGGAGTTCGGGCCCGCCTGCGAATCGAGTTGGTAGCCGCCGGCATACACATCGCCCCTGCCCGCATCCAGCAAGGCAAGAACGCGCCCCCGCCCCGCGCCGCTGCAAGCAACCGCTTCCAGCACAGAGACGGCAACGATGGGCTTCTGCGACACTTCCGCCAACGCTTTCACGGCAGCCAGCCCCACGCGCAACCCTGTAAACGATCCCGGCCCGGAAGCGACAATCAACGCTCCCAGATCGCGCTTGTTGCAACCATGTTTCTCAAGCAGCGCTGCCATCTGCGGCACCAACTGCGCCGAGAACGCTCCGCCCGCAAGCGGCACAACCTCCAGCACGTCGATTTCACGCAGACCCTCTACAGACGCGCGAGCCAAAGCCAGACTGCCGTTCTTCCCCGAGGTGTCGAAGGCAAGCAGAAGCTGAGACATATCTAATTGGTAATTTGTAATTGGTAACTTGAAGACTCACCTCGGCAAACGCGGTGCTCGAAATTACAAATTACAAATCGCAAATTACAAATGCTCTACTCCACCAACTCCAGCAGCACGCCCCCCGCGCTCTGCGGATGCACGAACACATACCGATGCCCGCCCGCGCCGGTTTTGATCTCATTCGATACCAGCCGCACCCCATCGCTCTGTAACTTGCCGACGACCGCCGCCAGGTCCCGAACCCGCATACAAACGTGATGCAACCCCTCCCCGCGCTTGGCGATGAACTTGGCAATGGTCGAATCGTCAGAAGTCGCTTCCAGCAGCTCGATCCGGCTCTCCCCCACCGGCACCATCACTACTCGAACTTTTTCCTGCTCCACGGTTTCTTCCGCAGAAACGCTAAGCCCCAGCTTCTCGTAAATAGACTTAGCCGAAGCCAGCGACTTAACCGCGATTCCCAGATGATCAATGCTGAACTCCATAAATTCCCTTCCCATTGCTCTCCCAACATAACTCTGTCATCCCGACCGGAGCGGAGCGGAGGGACCTTGTGTTTCCTCCATGTCCCGGTGAGCATGTGCGAACAAATCTCAGGCACGCCAGCTCAAGGTTCTCTACCCCCGCCCCCAACGATCTCCTCCACCAGCGAATAAGGATCGCGCTTATGTTCGGCAATCTCCTCCGCATAGCGCTCCAGCCTTCCGCCATCCATCTGCCCCCGCGCCTTTTCAAGCAGAGCGTCGCGCAGCATCTCGACCAACCGCAACTGCCAGTTCTCAACATTCTTCTTAAACGCCAGGTTCTCTTTTTTTAAAAACGCCTCGTAGTCAGAAATAGCTTTCGCCAACTCCGCAATCCCCAAGCCCTCGCTGGCAACCGTCTTCACAATCGGAGGAGTCCAGTTCCGGTGATCGTGCCGCATAGCCAGCGATTGCATGGCGCGAATCTCGCGCTCCACGCGCTCCGCCCCCTCGCGGTCGCTCTTGTTGATGACGAAGATGTCGGCGATTTCCATGATCCCCGCTTTAATCGTCTGCACATCGTCGCCCATGCCCGGCACCAGAATCACAACGGTGACATCGGCCAGCCGCACAATGTCGACTTCGTCCTGTCCCACGCCCACCGTTTCTATCATGACCAGGTCGCGTCCCGAAGCGTCAAGCACGGTCGCAGCATCCGCCGTGGCGCGCGCCAGCCCGCCCAGCGATCCGCGCGTAGCCATGCTGCGAATAAAAATCCCCGCATCGCCATAGTGATCCTGCATGCGGATGCGGTCTCCCAGAATCGCTCCCCCCGTGTAAGGACTGGTAGGATCGACCGCGATGATCCCGACCGTTTGATTCTCTTTGCGATAGTGTTTGGCGAGCTGATCGACCAGCGTGCTCTTCCCCGCCCCCGGAGGCCCGGTCATGCCAATAACGCGCGCCTTCCCCGTATGCGGAAACAGAGCCTTAAGCAAATCCGACCACCCGTCAGCGCGGTTCTCGACCGTGGAGATAGCGCGCGCTAACGCGCGGGCGTCACCCGAGCGCAGTCGGTCGATCCACGTGTGGATGTTCTGGCTCAAACTGTCAGTGTAAAGCAGCGTAAGGACAAACGGGAATCTGTGTCGTCACGGATGGCAGCCGGGTGCCCCGCTCTTGCGCGTTTTTTTGCGCAAGCGTGGGATTCCACGGCAGCGTCGAGCTAAGGCCTTTGCATTTGATCCGGCATTCAGTGTCCGGTCGCCGTCGGATGTTTAGGCTGATACAGCCCGACCTTCCCGCCGCCCGGAAGAACAATCGTAGTCAGACTTCCCCACTGCTCCTCGGTCACCGGACCGCACTTCACTTTCTTCCCCTTCAGCGAATCCATCGTAGCCTTGAGGTCGTCGCACATGAAGTACAGCTCGTGCAGGTCGTTTTTCTCGGAAGGATGAAACGCAGCTTCTGCCGGTGGCAGCGCAAAAATCAGCCAGCCATGCCCCGCGTCGACCGCAGGAAACTTAAGAACATCGCGAAAGAAAGCGCGGTCGCTCTCCGGATCCTTGCTGTAAACGATGACGTGAGCCCCGTTGATCATCGCCGCTCCTTCTCGCCCAAAAGTTAGTGGCACAATTCATATTGTCATCCTGAGCGAAGCGAAGGACCTGCTTTCTCTTCGCACCGGCGGACTGCAGATCCCTCGCTTCGCTCGGGATGACAAAATCTAAAGGTTCACGCCGCTAGTCCTTCAGCAACTGCCGGGCAATCACCAGCCGCTGAATTTCGCTAGTCCCTTCGCCAATCGTGCACAGCTTCACATCGCGATAGAACTTCTCCGCCGGATAGTCTTTGATGAACCCATATCCGCCATGAATCTGCACGCCTTCATTGGCACACTTCACCGCCACTTCACTGGCGTAAAGCTTGGCCATCGACGATTCCAGCGTGGTCTTCATGCCTGCATCTTTCATGGCAGCGGCGCGCAACGTCAGCAGCTTTGCCGCTTCAATCTCCGTAGCCATGTCGGCCAGTTTCCACTGGATCGCCTGAAACTCCGAGATCGCCTTGCCAAACTGCTCCCGCTCTTTGGAATATTTCAGCGCTGCGCTGTAAGCGCCTTCAGCCATGCCGAGCGAAAGCGCCGCAATCGAGATGCGTCCGCCGTCAAGCACGCGCATGGCATCGATGAAGCCGTCGCCTTCCTTGCCCAACAGGTTCTCATCCGGCACGAAACAATCTTCAAAGATCAACTCGGAAGTATCGCTGGCGCGCAGCCCGAGTTTGTTCTCTTTTTTCCCCGCGCGGAATCCTTTGGCATCTTTCTCCACAATGAATGCCGAGAGCCCGTGCGTATGGGCCGCGCGATCCGTCACCGCCAACACAACCAATACATCCGCATAGTGGCCGTTGGTGATGAAAGTCTTGGTGCCGTTGAGCACCCATCCGCCTTTTGCCCGCGCCGCCACCATGCGCGCGCTACCCGCATCCGATCCCGCCGAAGGCTCGGTCAATCCCCAGGCGCCGATGAACTCCCCGCTAGCCAGCTTCGGCACATACTTCTTCTTCTGCGTCTCATTCCCCGCCAGAAAAATGTGGTTCGAGCATAGCGAAGTATGCGCCGCCACAATGATACCCACCGATCCATCCACGCGAGAGAGTTCCACAACAGCCGTGACGTACTCCACGTAGCCCATGCCCGCGCCGCCATATTCCGGCGGAAAGATCGTGCCCATCAGCCCCAGCTTGCCCAGTTCCTTGATCGTCGCCAGCGGAAACTCGCCCGCCTCATCCCACTTCATCACGTGCGGAGCAATCTCACGTTCCGCAAATTCGCGCACGCTCTTCTTGAGGTGCAATTGTTCGTCGTTTAACTGAAAGTCCAAGGACCCTCCACCCGGTCTCCCCACATCTGACTCGGAATTGTCATCCCGAGCGGAGCGAGGGATCTGCAGTTTCTCGTTCTGAAATCGTGATTGGGTTGGCGGGGGGATACGCAAAAATTTGCCGCCCAAGTCTTCATTTAAGCACGGCAAGCCGTATTCCACGAAATGCGCGAACCGACCGGTTGGCTTGGGTAGTTCGTAAAAACGTACCACCGCGTCCGCAGCAGCCACTCCCGCCTCTGAAACGCTAAACCCCCAACGGACACTATGTCTTAGAGGGTTCTTTTGCTTCCCCCGGCAACGTTTCCGGGGTATACTCTCGTTGCATATCGGAGTTGCTGGGTTCTCGATCTTCCCCTCGACAACCTGAGGCGAACGTTGCCTTTGTCGTTGGTCGTTTCGTTCGATCGAGGCGCGCTCCCCCGCCGGCTCTCCGAATCCGGGCAATCTTGATGGATGAGCGCGACTACAAAAGCAATGATGCCGATAGCCCGACCCTGCCCGGCACGCGTTTGCCCGACGACGCGGTGGGCGCTGCCGCGCTGACTCCTCCGCCGCTTTCCAAACCTCCCCTATCCGACGTCCCCACTTTGCCGCACGGCACCCCGATTCCCGGCGCAACCCAGGCGCTTCCCTACGCACGGCAGAGCGCAAATCAGAGCGCAAATCAGACTTCGCCCGGAGCGCTCTCGTCCATGAGCAGCATTGCCGCCTTTCAGGGTTTGCAGCCCGGCGTGCTTTTCGGCGAACGTTACGAAATTCTGGGCGTGCTCGGGCAGGGCGGAATGGGCGCGGTTTACAAAGCTCGCGACCGCGAACTCGACCGCCTGATCGCGCTCAAAGTCATTCGTCCCGAACTGGCGACCGATCCCGCGATTCTGGCTCGCTTCAAGCAGGAGCTCATTCTCTCCCGCAACATTACGCATAAGAACGTGGTCCGCATTTTCGACCTGGGTGAGGCTGACGGTATTCGCTTCATCAGCATGGAATACCTTGACGGCGAGGATCTGCGAACGATCTTGCGCCGGGAGGGAAAATTCTCGCCCAAGGATGCCATCTCGGTAGTAGAGCAGGTGTGCCGTGCGCTCGACGCCGCCCACTCCGAGGGCGTGATCCATCGCGACCTTAAGCCGCAGAACATCATGCGCGACAAAAACGGCCGCATCGTGGTGATGGATTTCGGCCTGGCGCGCTCGCTCGGCGATTCCGGTATGACCCAGACCGGCGCTATCGTCGGCACCATGGAATACATGTCGCCCGAGCAGGCTCTGGGCACCACGCTCGACCAGCGCTCCGACATCTTCAGCGTCGGCCTCATCTTTTTCGAACTGCTAACCGGAAAGGCTCCCTACAAGGCCGACACCGCCATCGCCAGCCTCATGAAGCGCACCCGCGAAGAAGCGCAATCGGCTTCTGACGTAGATGCTTCCGTTCCCAAATCCCTGAGCGCCATCGTCAGCCGCTGCCTGGAGCGCGAGCCGGCCAACCGCTATCACTCCGCCGTCGAACTATTGCAGCAATTGACGACCTGGGAAGCGAACCCCAACATCAGCGCCGAAACGCTCTCCCAGTTGATTCCGCATCCCATCATCCGTCGCTCGCGCTTCAGCCTCGATCTTCCGGGAAAGAGCTGGATGTGGATCGCGGGAGCCGTGCTCGTCGTCGCGCTCGCGATCTTCGCCGGACGCATGCTGCTCTTTCACGCGCCCTCGTCCTCCGGAGAGTTGGCGCAAGGCATCCCTTCCCTCAAACAGGGACAGTATCTCGCCATCCTCCCCCTCAAACAGGTAGGTGACCAGAAAACCCTGGGCTACGTCGCCGACGGCATTCAGGAAGCTCTCGCCGCCAAGCTTTTTCAGTTGAAGGAAATCCACCTCGCATCCACCGACGCCATCGATAAGGCAGTCAGCAAGGATCTGCCCCTTTCCAAGCTTGCCCGCGAACTGGGTGTGAACCTGATCCTGCAAGGCAGTGTGCAGGGCAATAGCGACCAACTCCGAGTCACCCTCAGTCTTGACGATGCCACCACCGGCAAACGCGTCTGGACCCAGGAATTTCCTGGAGCGGCCGGCGATGTGCTCGCCCTCGAAGACCAGATCTACGGCAACGTGGCTACGGCCCTCGCCCTCAAGCCGACCGATGAAGAGCAGGCCCGCGTCGGCGCCCACCCCACGGAGAACGTCAAGGCCTACGATCTGTATCTGCAAGGGCGTAATACCCTGCGCAACGCTCATAGCCAGGATGCCTACAAGCAGGCCGTCGGGTTATTCGAACAGGCCATCGACAAAGACGCCAACTTTGCACTCGCCTACACCGGCCTCGCGGACTCGAGCATCAAAATGTACGGGGAAACCAAGGAAAGCATTTGGGCGCAAAAAGCCACGCTCGCCGCCCAGCAGGCGGAGCGGCTCTCCAACAATCTGCCCGAGGTTCATCTCTCGCTCGGCAGCGTATATTCGAACACTGGTAAGAACACGGAAGCGGTCACCGAACTGAAGAAGGCCCTGCAATTGGCCCCGAACTCCGATGAAGCCTATCGCAATCTAGGTGACGCCTACAGCCGCAGCGGTCAAAGCGAAGCGGGCCTCGCCGCCTACCAAGAAGCAGTCGCCGCGAACGCCTACAATTGGTTAAATCACATTGCTCTCGGCAAGGCGTACCTCGAGCTGGGCGACACCGCAAAAGCGCTGCCGGAGTTTCAGAAGGTTACCGAACTCGCCCCCGACAATTCCCTGGGCTATGCGGATATTGGATCGCTCTATCTGCGAGAAGGCAAGTGGAGCGAGTCGATTCCTGAATTTCAGAAGGCTCTCGCCCTCGTTCCCGACGCGGACACTTACTCCAACCTCGGCACCGCGTACTTTTTTATGAAGAATTACGACCAGGCCACGCAGCAGTACGAGAAAGCGGTTGCGATGACCCCGAACGATGAAGTGCTCCTCGGCAATCTCGGCGACTCCTACCGTTGGTCTGGACATTCCGACCAGGCCGCCGCTGCCTACAGCAAAGCCATCGCGCTGGCCTTCCAGGAACTACAGGTAAACCCGCGCTCCGCCTCCATCATGGGTGATCTTGGGATTCTCTACGCCAAGAAGGGCGATGCCGCCAACGCGCTACAGTACACCAATCAAGGGCGCACCATCAAACCGGACGATCTACAGTTGATCTATTCCGAAGCCCAAGTCAAAACGCTGATCGGAAGACCGGAGGAAGCGTTGGAACCACTGAAGCTGGCGCTGGAGAAAGGCTGGCCCGCGCAGGAGGCCTGGAACGATCCCGAGCTTCAGAAGCTCCAGGCCCTGCCGCAGTTCTCACAATTAGTGAATCAGTTCTCGAAGAAAAACCACTAAGCGTTCCAGCGGTTCTTCCACACCTTGCGCCGCGTGATCAACCCCAGTCCGGTTACCATCAGCGCAATCGTGCCCGGCTCCGGAGTTGCATGAGCTGAGGAGCTTCCATGCCCGTTAAATTGCAGCCCACCCGGCCAGCAACTGCCGCCCTTGCAAGCAAAGTCAATGGCGAAATTCGAGCCGTTCGGAATCCCCTTATCTTTCCACTGCGCATTCCCGGAGTTCGACAGCAGTATCTCCACCGAACCATTCTTCAGAGTCTCCGTTTTGCAGCTCGAAAATAGGGGCGAGTTGCAGCTGATGTCAGCCGCAGGCACACCCTTTTCGATCAGGGTCATCGAATTCCAGTTGATTCCGCTCTGGTTCGTGAAATACAAAGTTCCCGACCCGTTCGCCGGTACCGTGAAGCTGAAATCCTTCCCGACTCCGACACAAAGCGGGCATTTCCCCTTGACAAGCTCGCCGCCGCCAGCGCCTTTAATGATTACCTTGGGATCATTGATTCCATTGCCAAACGCCATCGCCGAACCCAGTACCAGCAGCAAGGCAAGCGCACACACCTGAGAGATTTTCATCGAAACCATCCTGTTCGCCAAAAGGATCCGACCGGGTACTCTTTCACCCAGCCTAGGGGGAGTGTTCGCACGTTAGCTTGTTTAACATTAAGGGTCAAGCGGAAATCATAATTTTTCTTAGGAAATCTTTCGATAACGTGCAAACTCTTGCGCATTACTTGAACTGTGCAAGCTTATGCACTTGTCGGTGCAGCACGCTTCACATAACGGCCCAAAAAAAAGCCGGAGCCCGAAGGCCCCGGCTGTCCAGTTGGTTGTGTGCCCGGATAAAACTCAAGCGAACTCACGTAGGGACGGGCGCCCTCGCCCGTTCAGCCGAGCGAAGCTCGGCAGCCGCTTACGCGCTCCGCCGTGGCCGCACCGTCAAGTCCCGCACCTGCGCCAGAATGCTCGACATCTGCATCCCGTTCAGCTGCGACAAATACGGCAAAACCTCGGCCACGAATTGATCTTCCATCAACTCGCGCACTTCCTCCTGCCGGTTCCGTTCTCCACCCGACAGCAGATCCGGCACGCTTACCTCGAGCGCCTTCGCCAGTCGTTCCAGCGAAGACAGTGTCGGCGTTGCTTTCTCGTTTTCGATTTTTGACACGTAAGTCCGAGGCACGGACATGCGCAACGCCAGCTGCCGCTGGCTCAAGCCATTGCGCAAGCGCAGCGATCGGATCGAGTGCGCCAGCTTCAGATGCCCACGTCCGATGGAATCGATGTTCACCGGCAACACTTCTGGTACCGGTGTCATAGCGGCCATCTCCGCCTCGTCCTCATCCAAAGACACATGACAACGGCGGCAGAGACTGTTAGATGTGCGGAATTGCACCAAGAGACAACGGTCGCACCGTACAACTTCCCGTGAGTCCACGGGGGTTAATGTAGTGGCCATTCAGGTTTTGCGAGTGCCAGAGCGGGGCTACTCTCAAAGCCAACTAGTGCGTAATCTGCTGGATTGGCCCTGTGAATGTCAAGACAAAAGTGCAAACCATCACTGTCTAACGACAAACCACGATCGACCAGATAAGATCGACATGAGATCAGGGCGATGCCTCGCAAATCGTTTTGGGAAGGGCACGGCTTCAGCCGTGCCGCCCACAGCCAATAAAGACGCGGGCTTTAGCCCCTGAGGAGACCGCGGCCTGCTTCTCATGCGATGATCTCCAGGTACAAAATCATGAATCAGCGCGACACCGCATGGTGTTTACTAACTGAGTTCACCCAATCGGAAAGTCTTCGGAAACACGCGCTCACGGTTGAAGCCTGCATGCGCGCCTACGCCCGCAAAGCCGGAGCCGACGAAGAACTGTGGGGCTTGGTTGGACTTCTCCATGACTTCGACTACGAGAAATATCCGACCGCCGCCGACCACCCGTACAAAGGTTCCGAGATCCTGAAAGAACGCGGCTACTCCGAAGAGCTGCGCCGTGCCATCCTGTCGCATGCCGAATACACCGGCGTTGCGCGCCTTTCGCCGATGGAAAAAACGCTCTTCGCCTGCGATGAACTCGCCGGATTCATCACCGCTTGCGCGCTCGTCAAGCCAGGGAAATCACTCGCCGAGGTCGAAGCGCCGTCCGTACGCAAAAAAATGAAGGACAAAGCCTTCGCCCGCAGCGTTCACCGCGAGGATATCATCGAGGGCGCTGCCGATCTCGGCGTGGACCTCGAACAGCACATCGCCTTCTGCATCGAAGCCCTGAAATCGATTGCGCCGGAACTAGGCTTGGATGGCTCCGCAGCCAAGTCCGCATAATCCGCCAAACCATTGTCATCCTGAGCGGAGCGAAGGACCTGCTTTTTGCTGCCGGCAATTCCAACTTGCCTCGCTAAATTTTCAAACTGCGACATTACCCGGTTTTCGAGACGTGGGCGCCCCGGCGGTCCGCACCAAAGCGCCCCCGCATTACTTCTGAGTCTTCCCTCCCAGCAGCCCGAAGACCTGCAATTGCTTGTTGCTGGCCACAAACACCAAGCCGTTCGCCACTACAGGCACCAGGTTGGCATTGCCGGTAAGATTCGGCCATTCGCCCGCTTCTTTCTTGTACAGTTTTTTGATTGTGCTCTTTTTCTTCCCGCTGTCCGGATTGAACGCAATCAAATTAAGCGGTGCCTTCGGCGAGTTCTGCGGCCGCGACAGCGCCCAGATAATTGGACTGGCAGTGCCGTTCGAGGAGATTGTGGTGAAAAAGCCCGGATCCTGCTGACCCAGTATGTAGCCGGACGCCGCCACCTCCGTTAACGCCACTTTGGGCGAGGTTTGCACCTTCCAGACTTGCACCGAGTTGCCGCCGCTGCTCACTACCCGTCCCGCTCCGTCCGTTGGATCCACATAATAAGACTGGCCGCACCAGCAACCACCCACGCCGTAAGTGCCCAGCACATTGTTTGTGTTGGGCGAGTAACCACCCAGATTATCTTCGTTCATAAAGTACATGTTTCCGTCTTTGCCCGCCGCCACTGCCAGATGCGGTAACGATCCCGGCTGATCGGGCAGCACCAGCACTCCGCCCGAACCGAAATCGACATCCCCAGAATCCAGACTCTCCTGGTCATCTGGCGTAAACAGGTCTAGCACCGTCGTCAGCGTGTTCGAAATCTTGACCACGCTTTCCTGAATGTCGGTGACCCCGTCGTACGTGCCGGAATCAGAGTTCCCCGTCACGAACAGGATGTTGCCCGCATCGTCGGTTGCTAGTCCGTAGCCTGACATCCAGATCGACGATAGAAAGAACGAACCCCCGTTCGTTGCCTGGGTGTCGTTGAGTTGGTTCGATGGAAATGGCACCAGCGATCCCGCTGTCCATCCCAGCAGCCAACCTCGCGAAAGGTTCGCCGAAAGATCGCAGAAGCTGCCAAACCCCGCATAAATACTGCCGTTCGAAAGCAACAACCCCGGCCGCTGCCGTTGGTATTTCGCATTGAAATTGAATGTGCTTCCATTACTCAGTGTGTGCGACGCGGTCACCGGCTGCGCCGTCACCTTGTCGGTCAAACTTCCCAGATCGAGCGCGTGCAGCGTGTAGGCCGGACCACTCTTACTCTGCGTATAGACCATCACGTACAGTGTGTTGCTGCTCGGGTCGATTACCGGCGTCGAGTTAATCCCCACATTTGGCCCGTTGTTATTGCATCCCAACGGATTCGATACCGGTGTTCCAAAATTCGGATTCAACAGCACCGTCCCACTATGTACGTCGATGGCATACACGGAGTTGTGTTCCGTCGCCACGTAAACTACATCATGCGTGCCCTGGTAATTTCCCGCCGTGATCACTACTCCCGGCACAACCAGCGGCTGCGCGTCCACCTGATCATCGAGCGCCACGTTGAGTAGTCGGCCGAACGTCGCTTTCCCAACATTAGCGGGCGTGAGCACCGATTCGTTCTGATTCCAGCCGGTGCGGTAGTTGTCATAGTGATAGGTCGTCACCGACGTTTGAGCGCCTGCCACTAGCGCACTCGCGCCGATGAAAAAAAGCACAGCTGCAATGCCCACGCGGGGATTCTTACCGTAGTCCTTTGCCATATTGGTCCCTGGTCCCTGTCATTCTGAATTTTGATTTGACACGACGCTTCGTATACGTTTCGATCCGAGCCTTGGCGATTCCGCTCCGACGCAGCCCGAAACCTCTCACGAAGACTTCCGGGATCTCTGCCGTGCCTCGGGGGAGGAGAGCACGAAACTTGCCGAGTTTAATGCATCCCCTACCCACCTGTAAACAACGCTTTTGGTTGTGCTTACTTGGGGCGGTGGGTGCCGGGTGCCCCATCCTTGCGCGTTTTTTGCGCAAGGGTGGGATTCCACGGAAGCGTCCATCTAAGGCTCTTGCATTCGCATTTGCATTTTGCGTCTGATTTTCCTTTTGGGTGGCGCAGCGGTTTACCGCTGCGATAACCGCGCATTTTCAATGCGGCTTTAAGCCGCTGAGGGAGCGACTCCCGCGCGCAACCGAGATTTTCAGCACTGTGTTTAGCCGCTGGGGGAATTTGGTTTCCAAAACGCGCCACTACCTTGGCACCCACGGCCGCCAGAACTTGCGCACTAAGTGCGCAATACTTGCGCCGAGCGATCGGGTGCTTCCTATCGCACGATCCCGGCCAGTTTCCCGCTCGCAATCAACTGTGCGATGCGCATGAAATCCTGATACATCACGCGGTCCTTCTCCATCGTCGCGCAAACTCCCCGAATCGCCGCATGCGCCTGCTGCAAGGGCTTCGAAGTCTTCAGCGGCGCCAGAAAGTCCAGCGCCTGCGCTGCCGCCATAGCCTCGATAGCCAGCGTGTTGCGCGTGTTCTCTACTACTTTTTTCAGTTTGTTAGCCGCCGTCATGCCCATAGACACATAATCTTCTTTGTTCCCCGACGTAGTGATCGAATCGACCGACGCAGGATGCGCCAGCACTTTGTTCTCGCTCACCAGTGCCGCCGCGGTCACCTGCGGCATCATAAAGCCCGAGTTCATGCCCGCTCCCGGTGCCAGAAACGGCGGCAGCCCCTCGCTAAGCGCCGGATTCACCATGCGTTCCAACCGCCGTTCACTGATGCCAGCCAGCGCGCTCAAAGCGATGGCCAGAAAATCGAGCGCGAACGCCAGCGGCTCGCCATGAAAGTTTCCGCCGGAGAGCACGTCGCCCTCCCCATCCATCGCCTTAGGATTCTTAACAAACACCAGCGGATTATCGACCGCCGAGTTCGTCTCCGTCTCAAACACGGCGCGGCAATGCGCCAGCGTGTCGCGCACTGCGCCATGCACCTGCGGAATGCAGCGCAACGAATAAGCGTCCTGCACTCGCCCGCAGTCGCGATGCGACGCCCGGATCTCGCTCTCTTCCAGCAGCCGGCGCAGGTTCGCCGCCGTCCTGATTTGTCCACTATGCGGCCGGGCTTTCTGAATGCGCTCATCAAATGCGACATTGGTTCCCTTGAGCGCATCGCAGGCCATCGCGCCGAGAACATCGGCCGTATCGACCAGCGTCTCCGCGTCCAGCACCATCAGCGTGCCGATCGCGAGCATCGCCTGTGTGCCATTGATCAGCGACACCGCTTCTTTTGCTTCCAGCACCAATGGTTTGATCTGCGCGCGCTTCAACGCCTCGCCACTCGCAAGCCGCGAGCCTTTTTCATCAAAGCATTCCCCCTCGCCAATCAAGGCCAGCGCCAGGTGCGCCAGCGGAGCCAGATCCCCGCTCGCTCCCACGCTCCCTTGCGATGGCACCATCGGCGTCACTCCGCGGTTCAGCATCTCGCAAATTGTGTCGATGGTAATGGCGCGCACGCCCGAGTTGCCCTTCGACAGCGAATTAGCGCGCAAAAGCATCATGGCGCGCACCTCGGAAATCGAAAGCGGCTCACCCACGCCCACCGCGTGCGAGCGCACCAAATTGATTTGCAGCTCGCGCACCTGATCGCCGACGATGTGCACATCGCTCAGCTTGCCGACACCGGTGGTGATCGCGTAAGAGATTTTCTTATTGGCAACCAGCGTGTCAACCACAGCGCGAGCGCGGTTAACGGCCTCGCGGGCATCCGGATCGAGAAGCACAGGCCGCCGCGTTTCGATCCGCGCCACTTCGCGGACCGCCTCCAGCGTGAGATCGTTTCCGTTGATGCGCAGAGCTTCCAAAACTGTTCCTGGCTTCCCGTTTCCTTATTCGTCTTTCAATTTCCCTGCATCACAACCTTGAACGGATACAGCGTAGCCGTCATCAGGCCCTTCTTCACCGCCGGATCGTCGTTCATGATCTGTCGCGCCACATCCTCCGACTCGGCACGGAAGACCGTAAGCCCCATCGTATTTTCGTCGGTAGTCAAGGTCCGGCCAACAAGAATGATTACGCCTTGCGCGTTGAGGCTCTGGAGATAGGCGAAGTGCTCAGCCACGACCGCTTGTTCCGACTCGGTTGGCCCCGTACGCAGCAGGTCGCCACGCACGAGTTGCAGTTTGTACAGAAACTCCTGCATCACAAGCCGCCTTTCCCGCTTCCCGAGCGCGGCCCGAAACACCGTCATATACTTCGCCGGCAGCGCCCGAGGCTTCATTTGCGAATCCGCGACGATGTGCGTGGTTTCGCCCTCAGCCAGCAACTCGCCGGTCTCTTCCCGTCGCAGTTCGTACCCAAACCGAATCACTTTCTCGCGGACATGCTTCAGATACGTGCGCACCACAACCTCGTCATCATAGTGCACGGGAGCCTTATAGCGGCAGCAAGCATCCACCACCGCGATGAAGCAGTCGTCTTCCCGCTCCATATCTTTATAGCTGAAGCCGAACTGGCGCAGCAGCTCAACCCGTCCCACTTCAAACCAAATGAAATGATTGGCATGATAGACGACCCCCATCTGGTCGGTTTCGGCATAACGCACGCGAATGCGGCTTTCGTTCACCGTCGGCTTTTGACTGACATTCGCGGCCATCGATGTATGGGCCCGATTCATCGCATCGTCCACTTCGGTTTGCGCTTTTCCAGAAACGATGAGATTCCCTCGCGGAAATCGGCGCTCTCGCGAATACCGGCATTTTCGCGGATGGCCGCTTCAATCTGCGTGTCGAGTTCGGCGCGAGCATGCGCCGTGAGCAGTCGCTTGGTGTTGAAAAGTGAAAGTGGACTATTCTCCGCCAGTTGCGCCGCCAGTCCCCGGGCACGGTCGAGCAACTTCTCCGCCGGAACAATTTCGTTGACGAGGCCCATTTTCAGTGCTTCCCCCGCATCGAAGATGCGTCCAGTAAGCAGCAGATCGCGTGCAATTTTCTCGCCCACCTGCCGCAGCAAAAAAGTCGCAACGATCGCGGGCACAAATCCGATCCGCACCTCGGTATAGCCAAACTTGGCCTCCGGCACGGCAAGCGTGAAGTCGCAGAGCAGCGCCAGCCCCGTGCCGCCGGCGATAGCCGCGCCGTTGACTGCGGCAATTGTAGGCTTGGGAAATTCATAGATCGAACGGAACAAGGAGACCATGGTTCGCGAGTCTGCGACATTTTCCTCGGGCGTACGCCCGATCAGAGCTTTCAGGTTCTCGAGGTCCATACCCGACGAGAACGCCTTCCCTGCCCCAGTCAAGATCAAAACGCGAACTGAAGAGTTGCTCACTTCCTCCAGAGCCCGAATCAGATCGCCAATAAGTTCGTAGCTGATAGCATTTCGCTTGTCGGGCCGGTTGAGCGTGATAGTGGCAACAGTGGAGTCGAAGTCAAGTTGGAGCGTTTTGTAGTTCATAGATGCGATCACTCGGCAGTCGTCGAAGTCTTGTACCGCGCGCCCATCTCGCCCGTAGCCCGCAGCAAAGCATCCAGCGATTTCAGCGGCGGCAACTGCGCACCGCGCCCGCGCAGCGCCTCGATTGCCGTCTCAGTCGGAATATTTCCCACTAAGTCATCCTGCGCAAACGGACATCCACCGAGCCCGCCAATAGCAGAATCAAAGCGGCGGCAACCAGCATCGTACGCCGCAACGATTTTAGCCGCCGCCTGATCGGGACGGCTGTGCAGGTGGACTCCGATTTCAAGGTATCCATACTCAGCCATCACCGCGGCGACCACCTCCTGAATTTTCTCCGGCGGCGCCACCCCCACGGTATCAGCAAGCGAGATGGTGTGAATCTCCTGCAACTCGAGCAAGCCCACGGCTGCGACGACCTCATCGACATTCCAGTCATCGCCGTAGGGATTGCCGAAGGCCATCGAAATATAAACCACCGTGTCGAGACCGGCCTCATCAGCCTTCTTCTCGATTTTTTCCAATTCCTCGATGGCATCTTCCAAACTCTGCCGCTGATTGTTCTCGAGAAATGTGGGCGAGATCGAATACGGAAATCCCAGCGTGCGCACCTTCTCGGTCGCAATGGCCCGCTGCGCGCCCTTTTCGTTGACCACAATGCCAATGATCTCCACGTCGTCGGGCAGGTCGAGCCCCTTCAGAACTTCTTCCGAGTCGGCCATCTGCGGAACGGCGTTAGGAGAAACGAAGCTAACCGCATCAATGTTCTTAAAGCCGGCAGAGATCAGCGCCTGAAGATAGTTAGTCTTCAATTCAGCAGGGATCTGTCCTTTGAGCCCCTGCCAGGCATCGCGCGGGCACTCGATTAGCTTGACTTCGTCAGGCATATTTACCACGGAGACACAGAGACACGGAGTAGGGCACTTCTCTTCACAAAACCTTTCTCACTATGCCACCCCTTGCCAACGTTGCAACATTGAAGTTGATGATTATGCCGACATGTTTCCCGGTCAGCTTGAGATACGTAAGCAATTGCGCCTCGTGAACCGGAAGGACGTGTTCTACGCACTTCAATTCCAGAATTACAGCATCCTGAACAACCAAGTCGAGGCGATAACCGCAGTCCAGCTTGACGCCTTTGTACTCGACCGGCAGCGGTACCTGGCGCTGAAAAGCAAGATTCCGCAGGTTAAATTCGCGACACAAACACTCCTCGTAAGCAGATTCGAGCAGGCCCGGACCAAGCGCACGATGCACTTCGATGGCCGCTCCGATGACCTTCTCCGTTAGCTCTTCATGAAGAAGTTTGCTCCGTGTCTCCGTGTCTCCGTGGTGAATCACGTTTGCAGTACTCCCACCTTAAACTCCGCCACCTCGGGATTGAGCGCCGCCGCCTCCAGCGCCTGCGTAATCGCCTGCCGCGTCTCCATCGGGTCGATAATCTTATCGATCCAGAGCCGCGCCGCGCCGTAGCGAGGATCCGTCTGCTCT
The DNA here is from genome assembly GCA_963785265.1 of uncultured Acidobacteriaceae bacterium. GTDB lineage: Bacteria > Acidobacteriota > Terriglobia > Terriglobales > Acidobacteriaceae > Acidiflorens. The sequence continues at coordinate 955,181 of CAWAUN010000008.1, forward strand.
TCGTATGTCTTCTTAGTTGTATCGAACAGTTCTTTTCTTTCCTCGTCGCTCAACTTTTTACCGCTGCGTTCCAGTTGCTTCACTTTGATTTCCACCAACGTTCCCGCAGCCGCATCTCCGCTCATCACCGAATATTTCGCCGTGGGCCACGCAAAAACGAACCGCGGATCGTAAGCCTTCCCGCACATGGCGTAGTGTCCAGCACCAAAAGACCCGCCGACGATCACCGCAATTTTTGGCACCACCGAATTCGAAACCGCATTCACCATCTTCGCTCCCGCTTTGATAATGCCGCTCCACTCCGCATCGCGGCCCACCATAAATCCGTTGACATCATGGAAAAAAACCAGCGGAATCAGGTTCTGGTTGCAATCCATAATGAAGCGCGCAGCCTTTTCAGCGGACTCTGTATAGATGACGCCGCCAAACTCCACGCGTTTGTGGCCCTCGTGGTCGGTCTGCTGCGCGTGCAGTTTCTGGTTGGCGACAATGCCCACGGCGAAGCCTCCAATGCGAGCGTAGCCGCAGATCAAAGTTTTGCCATATTCCGGCTTGTACTCATCGAAGCGGCTCTCATCCACAACGCGCGCGAGAATTTCCTTCATATCGTAAGGGCGCGCGGGCGACGCATCATAGGCCCCGTAGATTTCCTCGGCCGGCAGCGCCGGGTCCACGGGTTTTTTGCGATCCCAAAGCGATTGCCGCCGGTATCCCCACTTTTCAATCAGCGAGCGGATGCGCCCGATACAGGCTTCGTCGTTCGGCTCGCGGAAGTCGACCGTGCCGCTGATGGCCGAGTGCATGGCCGCTCCGCCCAACTCTTCCGCCGAAACCTTTTGCCCGATGGCAGCTTGCACCAGCGCCGGTCCCGCGAGAAACAAACCGCTGCCGTCGGTCATCAGCACGTGATCGCACATCACCGGAAGATATCCGCCGCCCGCCACGCACATGCCCATAATGGCCGCGATCTGCGGAATTCCCATCGCCGACATGACCGCGTTGTTGCGAAAGACGCGCCCAAAATCGTCGGTGTCAGGGAAAACATCTTCTTGCAGCGGAAGAAACACTCCAGCCGAGTCGACCAGATAAATGGTCGGAATGCGATTTTCGATAGCAATATTCTGCGCGCGGATCACTTTTTTCGTGGTCATCGGAAAGAACGCGCCAGCCTTGACAGTGGCATCGTTCACGATGAGCATGACCATGCGCGTCTGAATGCGGGCAAGTCCCGTAATCACACCGGCGGAGGGCGCTCCGCCCCACTCCTCGTACATTTTGTACGCCGCGTAGAGGCCGAGTTCGAAAAACGACCCAGGATCGGCCAGCAGTTGAATGCGCTCGCGAGCCGTGAGGCGAGCCTTCGCGTGCTGGCTCTCGATAGCCTTCCGGCCTCCGCCTTCCCGAATTTTCTCCTCTTCGTTGCGCACCTGAGCCACGAGATCGGCCAGCGATCGCATGTTCGATTCGAAGCGCAGAGAACTGGCGTCAAGCTTGCTGGCGATGACGTTGTTGATCGTGACAGCGGTGGATTCGATACGTTCGCGCATGAGGGCAAAAATCTAAGTGTTTGGAAAACAATTTACTATACCAGCGGCACGACGAGCGTAGCTCGCCGATCAAGGCAAGCGCGGCGACCGCATCGCAAATTAGAGCGGAAATCAGATCGCTCATCAGCGGTGCGGACAGAAGCGCGGAGGCTGCGCCGAACCCGGGAGCTACAATCTAAGTCATGTTGCGCAAGCTCGCATCCCGGCCGGACTGGCAGATCGCGCTGGCACTAACCGCAGCCTTGCGCGTCTTCTACACAACGGTGGCCGCAGCCTTCGTGCCGTTTCTGCATCCGGACCCGGCGCTGATTCACACTAACGCGCTTACCGACAATCTGCCCGCGCCACACGGTCTGCATTACGCATTGCTCGGAATTTGGGAACGCTTCGACACCCTCTGGTATTTGCGAATCGCCCAGCACGGCTACGACCTCCCCATGGCGGTGATCTTTTATCCGTTGTATCCGGCAACGATTCGGTTGGTGAGTTGGTTCCTGCCCGCCACAGTCTCAGCCCTTTTCGTTTCGACCGCAGCGGCGTTTTTTTTCTTCTGGGGATTGTTGCGACTCGCCGCTCCTAGCCTGACGAGCGGCGGACGGCTCCGCATGTTGCTGCTCGTAGCCGTCTGGCCCGCCAGCTTTGCTCTCTTCGGGGGATATGCCGAGTCCCTGACGATCGCGCTCATCGTATGGGCGGTAATTTTCGCGCGCAAAGACCAGTGGGAGCGCGCAGCGTTGTGTGGTTTGCTGGCAGGACTAGGCCGGCCCTCGGGCGTCCTGGTGGCCATTCCCCTTTGCGTGTTGGCATTGCGAAGCCGTCGCGCTGCGTCGCTTGCGGCGTTGCTCACGCCGCTGGGTTTACTGGGTTATTGGGGATGGCTCCGCTGGTCGGGCCGTCTGTCGGTCGTGTCGGCGTACCGGCTCTACCAGGGAATGGCTCTCGCTCCGCCATGGGCCGGCGCATGGGAATCGGTGCGAGCGCCAATAGCACAGCACGATGCACTGCTGGCAATCAGGCTCGGCCTGATCATCCTCGTTCTCGCACTCATTCTGCGCCGCGAAGTCCGTATCGAAGATAAACTTTTCGCCCTGGCCGTAATTCTGCAAATGGTGGTGTACGCGGGACGCCCTGCGCCCGGCACGGTGCGCTATCTGCTTCCTGTCTACCCCGCATTCCTCTCGCTGGGAAGTTACGCAGACGCCCATTGGAGCGGGAAACAATTCACTTTCTATCTCGTGGCCTTCGGATTTTTCAATCTCGCTTGGATGAGAGCGTTTCTGGACTGGTCCCTGGTCGTTTAACCATCGGTCGTGTAAGCATTGGTCGTATAAGCGCTTGCCGGAGCGCCTCGGCTACGGGATCATCGGCAATGGCATCCGCCAATCCCATCTCGAATGCCCGCACGGCAGAGATTTTTTCCGCCGCTGTCAAAAGCTCCAGCGCTCTTCCCTTCCCAATCAGACGCGGCAAGCGTTGCGTCCCTCCCCATCCGGTCATGAGGCCGAGAGCCGCGCCGCGATGTCCGAACACCGCGTGCGGCGCGGCGATCCGGCGGTGACATGCCAGCGCAAGATCAAGCCCTCCGCCCATGCAATGGCCCTCGATCGCAGCGATAACCGGAGCGGGATAACCGGCGATTGCGTTCATGAGCGCTTGTCCCATAGCGGAGAACTCGTAGCCTTCGGGGCCAGTCAGGACGGCAATTTCCTTCAAATCGGCGCCAACGGAGAAAAAATGCCGATTGCCCGCGACGATCAGTGGGCGAACTTGCTTAGTCGATTCGCCCCTCAGTTCGCCGATGGCAACGGTCAGCGCAAGCACGCACGCGCGAGTGAGACGGTTGGTGCCGTCAGGCGAAGCAAGACGCAAGATGCAAGCCGGACCGTCGCGATCAATGTGAAAGGAAGCAGGAAACACGGAAACATCTTACGCGACGCTCGCGTTACACAGGCTCGCGTAGGGACAGACGCCCTCGGGAGCCTGCCCTGAGCGGAGTCGAAGGGTCCAGCCGAGCACAGCTCGGCCGCTGTTAGCGAGACATCGCAGTCGCGGCCTTCTCCGCATCAAACACAAACCGCTCGCCGAGCAAGAAATTCGCCAGCGAACAAACGACGATCGCAAGAACATTCGACGCAACATAGTTCCACTTCGCCTCACCCACCAGCAGACGCATCAGCCCGAGGTTCACAGCAATCGAAACCGCTCCATTGCTCGCGTTGAACTTGACGAACCTGACCAGCGATCGCCGCAACCGCCCGGCGGGGCGGTCCGCCCAGGTAAAGCGCTCGTGCCACAAAAAATTGTGGATCACCGCCATCTCCACCGCTATCCCCGTAGCCAGCAGATAATCAAGCCGAAGCCACGAACGAAAAATTGACAGCGCAGCCAGCTGTACTCCAATCCCAATCCCGCCCACGAAATTGAACTTCACCCAGCGCCGAACAACCCGCTCACCGGGATTTTCCTGAGAGCTGAGAGCTGACAGCTGAGAGCTGCTCCTCATAAAATCCTCTCTTCCCGATAAAGCCGCACCGTATTCTTCACACCAGCAACCACCAGCATCAGCAGCATTCCAGCCAACCCAACCAAGCCGCCAAGATCAAACAGCCGGTAGCGCCCGTGTATCACCCACGTCCAACGCAACACAGCCACGTTGCCCACTGCCAGCAGCACGCGCAATTCGGTCGGACCGAATCGCCACAGCGAAAGATGAAATTCGCCCAGCGTATAAGTCGCGAGATAGGACTGAATGGAAAGCAACAGAAATGCAATCAGCAGCGCCACAGCAATCGCCGGATGCATGATTCCAGAAAGCGCGAGCCCGCACATCATCGCAACCGCTCCGATGGAGTCGATGATGTGATCGACATAGAACCCGTACCGCGGCCGCTGCTGCTGGCGCACCCGCGCCAAAGTTCCGTCAAGGCTGTCGCCAAACCAGTTCAACGCTAAACAAAGGCTTGCCGCAAGCAGCATGTAGCGGTTCCAGGCGGCAAGCGCGTAGCAAACGCCAGTCGCGATCTGGGCGGCAAAGCCAAGAAAGGTCAGGTGATCGGAGCTCACCCACCCCGGCATACGCTCGGCCATCCAGACCAGCGCCCGTTTCTCGACTGCGGCCAGGAAACTACTGTGAAAGCGCGTCGCTTGCTGGAAATCAGGCGGGCGGGCCGCCGCCAAAATCTGAGGGTTGGCGTGCTCTGCAAAATCTGAAAGTGAAGTAGCCACAATTGCCTCCGCACTGTCGGCAATATGCAGCGCAACCCCAGAGATAGCAATGCAGGGCGGGTAAAACCAAGATCAACAGTCAAGTCCAAATGTCGCAGATATTTACCAAACGACATCGTCTACAAGTCCATCCCAGAAGATTTGGCTTTCCCCTGTGAACCCCTGTGCCCCCTGTGGTGAAGGCTCTTGATTTGTCGCCGCACGGAACCAAAAAGCAAGCAGAGTAAGCAATTGTCTTCCCCGATTCTCACCCGACGATAACTCTCCCACCACCCCCCAGATGCGTTAATCTGCAAACGATGCGCCTTCTCCGCTTCTTCCGTCCATCGCACCAGCACACGGCGTTTTCCGCCACGCTGTTGCTGATGTCGACCATCACGCTCTCCCGCGTGGTCGGATACATTCGCGAGGCCTACATCGCCTACGCCTTCGGCGCCGGACAGCAAACCGACGCCTACGTAGCCGCCTTCACCCTCCCTGACTGGCTCAATTACATCGTCGCCGGAGGCACCGCCTCGATTACCTTCATCTCCATCTACACCCGTTTTCTAGCCGAAAAGCGCGAACACGACGCGCAGAAAACTTTCTCCATCATCATCACCGTGATGACCACGGTACTAATCGCCGGCACCATCCTGGCCGAGATCTTCACCCCGCAGTTTGCCGCCTGGATGTTCCACGGCTTCACGCCCCAGCAGATGCAGCTCTGTGTCCATCTCACCCGGATTCTGCTTCCCGCGCAGATCTTCTTCTATGTCGGAGGAGTCGTTTCAGCGGTCTTGCTTTCTCACCGTCTCTTCCTGCTGCCCGCATTCGGCCCGCTCATCTACAACGTGTTTATCGTCGCCGGCGGAGTAATCGGCGGCCGCCAGATGGGGATCGCATCCCTCGCCTACGGTGCCCTGGCCGGCATGGTCGCCGGACCATTTCTGATGAGCGTTGTCGGAGCCGCCAAAATCGGCACCGGATACCGCCCCTCGTTCGATCTGAAGAATCCTGCATTCCGCGAGTGGGTCCGCCTCTCTATCCCGCTGATGCTAGGCGTCTCGCTAGTCAGCGCCGACGATTGGATCCTCCGCTACTTCGCCTCCAGCGGAATCGGCGACATCGCCCGTCTCAACTACGCCAAGCGTCTCTTCGCCGTTCCCATCGCCATCCTCGGACAAGCCGCCGGCCAGGCATCGCTCCCCTTTTTCTCGCGCCTCTTCGGAGAAAAAAAGTTCGAAGAATTCGCTGCCACCGTCAACGCCTCCGTCTATCGCATCACCGCCGCTTCCCTGCTGATCACCGGCTGGATGATGGCCATTGCCCTCCCGTTAATCGATCTCGTCTATCGCCGCGGCCGTTTCACCTTCGCCGATTCCGAATCTACCGCCCTCTACTTTTTTTGGTTTTCGCTGTCGTTAGCTCTGTGGTCCAGTCAGGCGCTCTATGCCCGCGCGTTCTACGCGTCCAGCAATACCCTCACGCCCATGGTGGCGAGCAGCCTGATCACCATCGCCTCGCTACCGATCTACTCGCTATTTTTTAAAACGTTCTCCGTCACCGGACTGGCCATCGCCTCCGACATCGGCATCACCGCCAACGCGCTAGCCATTGCCCTGCTCCTGCATGTGCGCGGTATGGTCCCGCTCGGTGGCCTGAACTGGAAAGAATTAGGCAAGGCTGCGCTCGTAGGCGCAATTTCCGGAGGATTAAGTTACGAAGTAATGCGCAGCATAACGCTCGATGGCAGCCGCCGCGCCGATCTCATGGCTCTGGCGCTAGGCAGTTTGACTTGGGCCGCAGCCGTAGCCGCAGGCCTATGGTTGTTGCGCTCGGAGTTACCGGCGGACTTGCGCCGGAAAACACCACCCGCTCTCCCACAAGTTGCAGCCGGCCAAGCCGCGGAGATTATCGCATCGGGCAAAGAGCCCTAGAACACGTGCAGTTCATTCCGGGTAGTGGTGCAGTTTGAATCGGTTTTGAAAGGGCACGGCTTCAGCTATGCCGTAAAGTTGAAAACCTCGATTTTGTTCTTGTTTTTGGGTGGCGCAGCGGTTTACCGCTGCGATAAATGCCTCATTTTCAATGCCGGCTTTAGCCGCTGAGGGACGGCTATTTTCAAACTGCACTACTACTTCATTCCCTCAGCGCTCGACATCCCCAGAAACCAATCCACTAACCGGCCAAAAACAACTTCCAGCCCTTCGGGTACCTTTTGATTTGGCAGGTCCAATGCATGGTCAGCGCCTTCGATGCGCCCAAACACCGCATCACGCTGTTTTGCCGCCAACTCCGCGCGCAGCACGTCGAACCCGGCAATCGACTGCTGCCCGTCCGCTGTTCCGTGGACAAAATATAGTAGTGCATGAGACTTGAGCGCTTCCGCGATCACCGATGTCTTCATGAAGCTCGACCACTGCCGGTACGTCTGTCCCCAACAGAATTTCGTAGTGCTGTCCGGATCCTTCAGAATGTCGCTCCAACACGCATAGACTTCTCTTTCCGGATCTAATCCGCGACTCCGCATGAACTCGGCCATGTGAAACAAATAGACCGGCCCACCTCCCGACAAAGACGCGGCATGCGTCACCTCTGGCAATACATTCGAAACCCTCATGGCGACGATGCCGCCCTCCGAGATGCCGATCACCAGCGTTCTTGAAGCGTCGACTCCAGGCAACTTCTGCGCCGCTTGGATGGCGTCCGCAATCGTTGTAGCCCACCGGTCGAGGGTGAACGAGGCTAAGAATTCCGGACGACAAGCGTGTGCGTCGTCGCCGTCATCCGGCGGGTCGTCCAGAAACTCGACGCCAGGCTTTTCCACTGCCAAGACCCGGGCCCGCCCGCCGACCACAGAATTCAAGATCCCTTGTAGCCCGCGGCTGAGTTTCTCTCCGACGCGGACATACTGCGATGAACACCCTGTCCCCTGAACCCACACGATCAGGGGCACAGGATGACTGGGAGCTACCTGCGTTGGAGCTTCCTGCGTTGAAAGATAGAACGTGATGCGGTGACCATCTCTGCCATCCACAACGTACCGCCGAAACGGCTTATCTCCCACCGGATAGTCTTCCGCAACCGCCGGCGCGGAACAGACAAGAAAATTGAGGACGAGAATCCAACAGTATTTATGCATGACAACATCAGCATAGACCTGTCGAGAGCCGCCGCGCCATTGCCGCCCGACACACAAACGTTGTCTAAAACTCCTCCGAAACAAAAGGGCATCCTCATCACGAGGATGCCCTTCGTCTTAAACTCGATTACTCGCGGGTGCGGACGCCCGTTCTACGCTCTCGCCGCAATCGCCGGTTCCGGCTTCTCGCTGGATACACTCTTCGCAGGCTCTTCCACCTTCGAGACTCCCGCCGATCCCGCTTTGCGGATGTCGATGCCGCCCTTGAAGAACGCGCCATCTTCAATCGAGATGCGTGCCGCCACCACATCACCCGTCAAAGATCCGTCGCTGCGGATATCCACGCGATCGCTAGCCGTCAGGTTACCGCGCACTTTGCCCAGCACTACGATTTCCCGCGCGCTGATGTTGGCGGCGACTACTCCATTGCGCCCAATCGTCACGCGATTGCCGGAGAGATTGATCGAACCCTCCACTCGGCCATCAATATACAAAGATTCCGAACCGGTCACTTCTCCTTTAATCACCAGCGACTTGCCGATCGTGGCTTGGTCCGAAGTGGTGGTCGTAACCGGACGCGGCGCAGCCGCAGGCTCGCTCGCACCCATCAGCGGTGCCGTCGTCGCTGTCGAGGTGCTCGGACGCTCCGGCTCAGCCGGTCGGCCAGGGGTCGCAGGTTGACTTGTGGGCTTCCACATTTTCGTTAAAATCCTTTCCTCTAAGTAGGTGATTCGAAATCAGCGCCGCATTTCGGCTGCCAAATCGAATTGTACTCCTCAGTAAACTCCCAACGCTGTGGAAATCAAGCTTTCTTATTACTTTCCATAGTTCTTCTCATGATTCCTCCGCCCCATTGACAGTCTTTCGTCATCCAAAATCGTGTAACCCCTGCTCAGTTGGTGGTAATTCTTCTATCGGATCCGGCCGTCAATATAATATAGAGCCGTGGGGCGCGACCAAGCGTGCGCCATCCCTGACGAGGTATTCATGACCCTAACCGCGACCCATTCACCCGCGACCCCATCCCTCCGGCCACAGCTGGGAGAATTCGCTCCCTACTATGACCGCTACATCTCGCTCGTCCATCCCAACCAAACCTCGGGCATCGACATTCTAGCCACGTTAGACGAGCAGCGCCGCCAGATGCTTCTTCTGCTCTGCGGACGCCCCGAGTCCGACGGCGATTTCCGCTACGCTCCCGGCAAATGGAGCCTGAAGGATGTTCTCGGCCACATCAACGATACCGAGCGCATCATGAGCTACCGTGCCCTGCGCATAGCGCGGGCCGACCAGACTCCGATGGAAGGTTTCGAACAGGACGATTACGTCCGCAACGCTCCCTTCGCGCAGCTTTCGCTGTCCGACCTGATCGAAGACTACATAGCCGTGCGCCGCGCCACCATCTCGTTATTCCGTAATCTGGACGAAGCCGCCTGGACCCGCCGCGGTGTAGCCAGCAAAAATGAAGTGACAGTGAGAGCTTTAGCCTACGTCATCGCCGGCCACGAACTGCATCATCGAAAAATTATCGAGGAGAAGTATTTGAAATAGGTCGGAGGTAGCAGGTGTCGGGTGTCAGGTCTCAGGAAGTGCATGGGACCGAAGCCGCGAACATGCTGCCCGCACTAAAGCCTGACACCTGAAACCCGACACCTGAGACCTTCGTTTCATGCTTTCCGATTCCGCCATCCTTAGCCACATCGCCCGCCAGCCGAAGAAGACGGCAAGCCACAAGCAACTGTTGCGTGAACTGGGCGCAAAAGGCGATGCTCGCCGCGAGTTGACCGATCGCCTATACGCGCTCGTAGCCAAAGGCGAACTGCTGCAAGTCGACTCCGACCGCTATGCCATCCCGCAGCCCACCAAGGGACGCAACCTGCTAGTGGGCCGCTTAACCATGCATCGCGATGGCTTCGGCTTCGTGATCCCCGAAACCGCTTCGCTGGACGACAGCCTAAAAGCTCGCCTAGCTGGCGACATTTTCATCGCTCCACACGCCATCGGATCCTCCATGCACGGCGACCGCGTATTGGTTGAAGTCTCCGCCATCCGCACCGACGGCCGAGCCGAAGGCCGCATCCTGCGCTCCCTGTCTCGCGCACATCCGACGGTAGTAGGCATTTTCCATTACGGACGCCGCCACAACTACGTCAAGCCCATAGACGAGAAAGTAACGCAAGAAGTAGTAATCCCCCCAGGAATGGAAATCCCGCAGTCCCCTGTGACCCCAGTGTCCCCTGTGGTAAAGATCTCTCCGACTGAGCCACCGAAGCCGCCAAAGAAGAAATCGCCAGACCGAGTAATAGGTGAAGAAGCAAAGATTCACGCGGACTGGCAAGACTTGGAAGGCGTAGTGGTAGACGTGGAAATCACCGACTGGCCCAGCGCGACGCAGCAACCGCGAGGCCGAGTCATAGAAATTCTAGGCGAAGAAAGCGACTTCGGAGTCGACGTCGAAATCATGATCCGAAAGTTTCATCTCCCCCACCGCTTCCCGCCCGAAGTGATCGAGGAAGCGCAAGCCATCGCATCCGACATCCCCGAAGAAGCCCTGCGTCATCGCCGCGACTATCGCGATCTCCCCATAGTAACTATCGACGGAGAAACCGCCCGCGATTTCGACGACGCCGTCCACGTCCGCCAACTCGCAAACGGAAACTACGAACTGCAAGTCCACATAGCCGACGTGGCCCAATACGTAACCGCAAATTCGCCGCTCGATCAGGAAGCCCGCCTCCGCGGCACCAGCGTATATTTCCCCGATCGCGCCGTCCCCATGCTGCCGCTGGAACTCTCGACCGACATCTGCAGCCTGCGTCCAGAAGTCGATCGTCTAGTGCTCTCCTGCACCATGGAGATCGACCACCAAGGCGAAATCGTAAGCTACGAAATCAACGAAGGCGTGATTCGCAGCGCCAACCGCATGACCTACACCGCCGTGAATGCGGTAATCGAAGGGGAGGCCGAAGCGCGCAGCCAATATGTAGACCAAGTCGCCCACATCGAACGCATGCGCGATCTGGCAATGATTCTGAATCGCAAGCGTGAGCGCCGAGGCTCAATCGATTTCGATCTCCCCGAACCCGTCATCGAATTCGACGAACTCGGCATGATGAAAAGCATCACCCGCTCCGAGCGCAATATAGCCCATCGCCTGATCGAAGAATTCATGCTCTCGGCGAACGAGTGCGTAGCCCACTATCTCGAAAATAAACGCATAGCCTCGCTCTACCGCATTCACGAAAAGCCCGACGCCAAACGCGTTTACGACTTCGAAGTAATAGCCGCCACTTTCGGATACTCGCTAGGAGTGGGCGCCCTGCCCATTCAGCGAGTGCAAGTAAAAGCTGACCGCCGCGAAGCTCGAGGCACCGGTAAGCGAGTCCGAGAAATCGAAGTCCCCAAAGAAGTCCACATCACCCCGCGCATGTATCAAAAACTCACCGAGAAAATCGCAGGCAAGCCAGAAGAAAGAATCCTAAGTTTCCTGATGCTGCGTTCGCTGAAGCAAGCCCGCTACAGCGAAGAAAATCGCGGACACTTCGCCCTGGCCGCGACCACCTACACTCATTTCACCTCTCCCATCCGCCGCTATCCCGACCTGATAGTGCACCGCATCCTGAAAGAAGTCCTGAGCGACTCGGCAGAAAAAATGGATAAAGAAGTACCCGTGGGCATGTCGCTCTCTCTACAAAATTGTCATCCTGAGCGAAGCGAAGGACCTGCTTCTCGCCCGCACCAAGGCGAACCAACGCAAGGAAACGACCGGGAAGGGCACGACTTCAGTCGTGCCGATAACTACGCAAAAAAGAAAGGGGCTTCAGCCCCTGAGGGCCCGCCGCCATCGCCCTGGTCCAAGCGCCGCGGTCGCGGAGCGCATCAGCAGGCACTGGAACCTCTATCCGGTCCGATCCCGCTAGAGGAGCTCCACAACATCGCCGAAGAGTCCAGCCAGTCCGAGCGCCGCGCCGACGAAGCCGAACGCGGCCTGATGGAATGGAAAAAAATGAAATTCATGGAGCGCCGCATCGGCGACCACTTCGACGGCCTGATCATCAGCGTAACCAAGTTCGGCTTCTTCGTGGAACTAACCGACCTCTTCGTCGAAGGCTTAGTCCCGCTGAACACGCTGGAAGACGACCACTACACCTACCACGAAGCCACGCGCCAAATCATCGGCCAGCGCTCGCGCAAAACCTACAGCCTGGGCGACCGAGTGCGCGTGCTGGTAGATCGCATCGATCCCGTAGAGAAGAAAATTCAGTTCGCGGTAATAGAAGAGCACCCTAGGAAGGAGGTTAAGCGTCGAAGACGGTGATTCATTGAAAAGCGACTCAGCTTATCTAGCACTCAGCTTTTGTTGCATGTCCCGAGCCGCCTCAGGGCTGTCAATGTTTCCAAGCGCCCGAATGGCTTTTTTCCTCTCGGCGCTGCGCTTCAAGCCTCTCGAGACCGGCGACCGCAGCATCGCTGCAGCGGCGGCATTACCGATCTTCGTCGCCAGTCGGGCAAGGAAGTCAGCCCACTTGTCAACGTCGGCTTTATTCACGACCAAGCTGCCCCAGTGGACCTGGCGCTCCATCTCTTCGGGCGCTAGCTTTTGTTGCGCATAAGTGAGGGTGTAAACCCCGCCATGGTGTACTAGCAAATTACGGTCTCTCAGGAATTCTGAGTACCTCGTCGCCTCGCGTTTGGAAAAGGGCGCAATGTTTAGGATGTCGCGGAAGAGGCCATTAATGGATTTGGCCGATCCGAAATCATATTGCTCGGCGACTAATGACCCCAGTCGGCATCTTGGCGCCGACAACATAAACAGGAGAGCACGCCCGGGGATGTTGCAGTCACGCTTGACCATGAAAGCATCCAAAATATCTGGGCAAATGTTGATGACAGCGGCAAACTCGTTCTTGCAAAACGCTTCGAAGTAGGCGGCTAGTCCAATGACGCACAGCTCTGCAGTGACGTCCAACTGGCCTTTCTCGATTTCCGACCGGTCGGCGATTTCCGTTACGTGACGGACCTGGACCAAAAAATATTCCAACGAGGGCACTCCGCCGGGGAAAAAATCGAACCAATAAGTCTTCATTATTGTTCCGCCATCGACGCCTGCTCGTTACTTTAACGCTGAAGGAGCTTTCCCTCCAAAGACGAAAACTCGGCCCAGGGCCCTCGACAGAGACCACCTTCACCACTCCAATCCCCTTTGTCGATGGCCACCCGTGGAGAAAAGTTGACCATCACCGCTTCGAATCAGCCACCCAATAAGTGCTCCTGAATAACAGTGTCAGATTCGAATCCCCACGTCTCAGCTTCACCCGAAGCCGATGCAGCCCCGGATGCGGATTCTTCGGCTCAAAGCTCAGCAGATACCGGCTGTTAAGGTGATTCGCAAAGCTAAGCATGTCCGACTCAAAGCCCTTGCGCGTAGCAAACTGCTCGTACTCGCCGCCCGTCAACGAAGCCAGCGCCTTCGCGGAATTTTTTTTCATCGCGTTCCGAACCGCGACAAGTATCTCGAGCATACCCATCCCCGGATCCTTATTGGCGCCCCGCAAGGTATCCAGTTGCTCCGAAACATAAGGCGAGAACGGCAGCGCGTAAACCAACGTATGCGTCGTTTCGACCAGCCTCACCGCATCATCGATCTTGGCAAAATGGCTGCCATGATCGCGCGTCTCGCTGATCAGCAACAGGACGCGCTTCCGCCCTTCGGGCCTCCGACCCAGCATTTTCGCCGCGTAAGCCACGGCGTCAAGAATGGACGCCCCGTTGTCCCCCGGCTGCAGATTCTTCAGACCCGCTTCGATGGTGTCGCCATTGTTCGTGAAATCCTGCACCAGATCGAGCTTGCTATCAAAGAGCAGCAACGCCGCTTCATTCCGCGGCCCGCTAAGCACCGGATCAAGCATGGCCGCCAACCCCGCCATCCGCCCAAATTCTCGATCAGCCCGTCGGCCGCATTGGACGGCGATCACCAACGAGATAGGCTCAGCCTCAACCACCTCATCCAGATGAACCGCCTGCTCCACTCCATCATCCTCAATGATGAAATCTTCCGCGTGCAGCCCATACACCGCCTTGCCGGCTGCGTCCCGCACCAGCGTAGGCACCGGCACCAGGTTCGTTTGGGATCTGAAACTAGGCTCCGGCTGGCCCGCAGCCCAACCAAACAGTAGCGCCAGCATCACGAGCCGCGAGCCGAATCCAAACATAGGTCACCTGATCGCAGTGAATGACCGTTATGACGATCATGTATAGAATTAAGTTGTACACGGGGCCGACCAACATGCCAACACCGAGCGATCCAAAACCCAAGCAAGATCCAGCCGCTGCCGCCGAGCACGTAGCCAGTGCTCACAAAATTCTCCAAGAACTGCAGGGGAAACTCGGACACCATCCCGAACTAGCCGAGGCCATCACCAAGCTGGAGATGGCGCTGAGCACTCTGGCAGTAAAAACCGGCGGCCTGCTGTAGCGGCCGGCCTAATCCAACGCTGGACGGCCCTCTCTACGGTGGCCGTCACTTTTCGGTCGTCACTTTTCGGTTTACAGATCCCCCATAACTTGCTATCGTTTGCACCCCTGGGTCGATCTGACGAATATTCAGGCCGCACCTAATCTTCTTGTTGTTCGATAGACGCGCTCAGGTGAGCGCGCGCAGCTTGCGGGCATGAGGTGGTAAGCATATGGCAAATCAAGTTGGTAACTTCAGCTTGCAGTCAGGCCAATCTCAACTGTTTCACTTCACCGCTCCTAAAACCACTGGCTTTCTTCCTGTCATTTCGGTAGCGCCACTGACCCCATCCTTCACGGATGCGCAAGGATCTTATACGCCTCTTGGCCTTTCGAGCGGCATCAGTTTTCCCCTGATCAATCAACTCGGTATTACTAACCTGTGGATGCGGCTGAGCGATGATTCGTCAACCGTCAACTACTACGCCCTGGTAATGAATTTCAGTGACTCCACGGTCGAGTTTGCTTTTCTGGAGGGCAGTCTGTGAGGCGAGTTCAATGAAGGCAACCATACTACATGACGAGCACGGCGCGATTATTGCAATCGCAAAAGTTGGAGACCTGAAAAAAGCGGGTAGCAAGTTTGCCAGCATCGCCATGATTCCGCGGCCCGGTCACCGGTTGCTGGAGATTAAGTTCAGCGCTGAACTTGAGAAGAAACCGCTGCCCGAGCTCCACAAAGAGTATCGCGTAGACATTGCAAGTTCAAAACTTGTAAAAAAGACTCACGCGTAACCTGTTCCGCCCGATTTTCGCACCCGCTAAATGCAGTGTCAGCCCCGGACCTTCGCTCCGACCTGCTAGAATTCCTCGTCATCACTCTTGGCGCCTGCCTAGGAAATTAGTTCCATGTCCAACTCAAATCCCACTCCCCGCACCCGCGTAGTGCGTGAACCGCAGCGCGCAGTCTATGACCGCGAAGCCGTCAACCAGATTCTCGACGAAGCTTTCCTCTGCCACGTAGGCTTCGCCGTCGACGGGCAACCCTACGTCATCCCCACATCCTACGGACGCGACAAAGACAAAGATGTTCTCTACATTCACGGCTCCGTTGCCAGCCGTATGCTGCGCAATCTCGACCAAGGCGTTCCCGTCTGCATCACAGTCACGCTGCTGGATGGATTAGTGCTAGCCCGCTCCGTTTTCAATCACTCGATGAACTACCGCTCGGTGGTAATTCTAGGCACGGCCACGCTGGTGGATGATCCGGCAGAGAAACTGGCAGCCCTGCGCGCGCTGAGCGAACACATCCTCCCCAATCGCTGGGAGGACTCGCGCCAGCCCAACGAAAAAGAGCTGAAGGCAACGTCAGTCCTGCGCCTGCGCATCAATGAATTTTCCGCGAAGGTGCGCGTCGGCCCGCCAATAGACGACGAAGAAGATTATGCATTCCCGACCTGGGCAGGAGTGATGCCGATAGAAATGCATTCCGGCCAACCGATCCGAGACGAGCGCTGCCAACAGGATTTGCCCGCGTACCTGAAGAACTACGCACGCAAGAAAAAATCGTAGCCCGCCACTGTTCGCGTTGGGGGAGGACGCATTCGTCCGCCCCCGCCATCACTGCGACGCCGGAACGTAAACTGCGTGCGCCGCCACAAGATCGACGTTGTGCAACTCGGTCTTCACCTTCACCGGTCGCAAGCCAGCCTTCTTCCCAGGTTGCGCTATGAAAGTCAACAGGTATTGATGATCGAGGCGATTTGTCGCGTCCTTCAAATACGGCGAGAAGTCCGGAGACGCGCCTACGAATCCGATGTAATACCCTTCGCCTCCGGTCTCCTCGGTCAGCTTTGAGAGGTAGATCTGTCCCCAGTAGTTAATCCAGTAACTATGTCCGAAGTGCCCGGCGCCGGGCGCATAAATGGCAGACACGAGAACCCCAGCGCGCTGACAATCCTCGATCGCCGCCGTCAGGTAAGGGTCGAGCAAATCAGCGCCTCCGTAATAGGCATCGTAGCCATTCGTGACCATGATGACTTCGTGGCGATTGCCGTCCGGCGCCCAGTGCTTGGCAAGATCGCTGACCGAAAAATACGGGCTGGCATCTGCGCTGAAGTAGCCCAATGGAAGCCGAATCGACTTGGCCGCAAGATCGTGGTCGCCGGTCAGTGTTTGCGCCATGCGCGCCGTCCCGTTTTGCATGTAGGCGACACCCACCTGGGCGGTGGATGGCAATCCCACAATGAATTTCTTAATGTCGCCGAGCTGCGTGTCGAGCGCCGGGCTCGAACCATCATCGATGAGGACATAGAATTCCAGTCCCGCATGCTCTCCCTGCGCTGGAATCCATTCCGTGACCTGGTCGCGGTTCTTGCCTTCGTAAACCATCACATCCTCACGATTCACGACCGGCACTTCGGCGCCTTTCTTAGGCTCGACTGTGACAATCATGTGTACCGGAGTGCCAGTGCTCGGAGTCTGTTGCCCGAGTGCAAGGCCTCCCAGTGCGGCCAAGATCAGACCGGCCATCAAGCAGAATTGATATCGTAAAGCATTCACGAACGCCTCCCGGGAAGTCTAGATTCCCTTCTTCGCTCACGTGCGATCTAACTACATCATTAGATGCATTTGAATACAGGGTTGGACGACACTCCAGACGATTCCGGAAATGCTCACGTAGGGGCGGGCCGGGGCCCCCGTCACGCGCGGTTTTCGCGTGAAGGGGTGGAGGTGCCCTCACTTGCCCAGCCGGACGAAGTCCGGCCGCCCTACTTCCGCGAGATCAGCTCCCGCAGAATCCCGTTGCATTCCCGCCAACAAACCGTTTCGCTGTGGGGGCTATGTCGTCCATCCTCGATAAAACGCACGTCCGCGTCGGGCAGGAACCGCTGCACCCGTTTCATTTCTCCCGGCTCGGTTCGCGGATCGTGCCTTCCGTGCATGAACGTCACCGGAACTTTCAGTTCGCCCAGCCGCCCGTCATATAAGTCCACATCCAGATCGTCGCCTGCCCGCGAGCTCTGGGCCGCAAGTTTCAACCAGACCCGGCAATTCCGCTGGATCACTTTCTTCCATTGCCTGGCGCCCTGATCCGCCGCGAGCAAGCTTTGCGTTTTTTCATTCACCTCTTCCGGATGGTTGGCAAAGCGCTGAAAGAAATTGTGCGAGCGCGGCTTGTCGCGATAAAGATGAAAGGCTTCGAGAATCAGCCGTTCGCACCGCTCGGGCGCCAGCAACCCGATCATCGTGGCAATGACCGCTCCATCGCTGTGTCCCCAAAGAATCGCGCGCTCAATCCCAAGCGCATCCAAGACCAGCAAAGTCTCCGCGGCGGCGCGGCGATGAAAATCCAGAGGCAGTTGCCCCGCGAATCGCGCCGATCGCCCGTAACCCGACCGATCCGGAATCACAAAGCGGACGAGTTCGCCCAGCGCCTCGATCTGCCGGTCGATTGGATAGACCCCATACCCCCACCCGCCATGCAAGAACACCACCGGCCGGCCGCTGCCCACATCGCGGTAGTGAATAGAAACGGGCCTAACTCCAGCCGCGTGCGGCGAATTTTTCAATTCCACAAACGGCATGGGATATTTAGATGGGCCCGCAGGCGTTAAGAACGCTCAGGTGTCAGGAAAAAACCGGCGACCACGACAGACGACTTGAGACGACTTGCCGGGCCGTTCCTGAAACCTGACACCTGACACCTGGTCCTCTACGGTATCAGCAGCAGCTTCCCCGTAGTCTTACGCTCTTCGAGATCGCGGTGCGCCTTCTGCGCCTCGGCCAGCGGATACACATGCTCAATCCGCAACTTGAGTTTGCCGTCCCGAATCATGCCGAACACCGCACCGGCGCGGGCCTGCAACTCCTGAGGAGTGAGGATGTAACTCCCCAACGAAGGCCGCGTCAAAAAAATCGATCCCTTCTGCGTCAGCACCAGCGGATCCAGCGGCGCGACCGCTCCGCTCGACCCGCCATAAAGCACCATCATCCCGCGCGGCCGCAGCAGGTTCAGGCCCTTTTCAAACGTAGTCTTGCCCACCGAGTCATACACCACATCCACGCCTTTGCCGCCAGTAAGGCGTTTCGCCTCCGCCTCAAAATCAGCCTGTGTATAAAGGATAACCTCGTCCGCTCCCGCCGCCCGCGCCAGCTTGGCTTTTTCCTCGGTAGAAACCGTGGCAATCACGCGCACGCCAAGGTTGTGCGCCATCTGCACCAGCAGCAAGCCAACTCCGCCCGCCGCGGCGTGAATCAGCGCCGTCTCGCCCTTTTTCAGTGGATAAGTATCGTAAGCCAGGTAATGCGCCGTCATCCCCTGCAGCAGGACACCCGCAGCCTCGCGCTCACTAACTCCCGACGGAATCTTTACCAGCCGCTCGGCCGGCACTGCGGCATACTCGGCGTAGCTCCCCAGCGTCATGGTGTAAGCGACAGGATCACCGACCCTTACATCACGCACGTCCGATCCGATCGTTGAAACCACGCCCGCCGCTTCCTGTCCCAGCACCAGCGGCAGCGCCGCCTTATAGCGCCCCTCGCGGTTATAAACGTCTATAAAGTTAACGCCCGCCGCCGTAATCTTCACCACGGCTTCGTTCGATTTCGGCAGCGGAACCGGCAAGTCCGCCAGTTCCATCACTTCCGGCCCGCCCGTTTGCTTGATCTGTATGGCTTTCATATTCGCTAAAGATGATACAACTGAGGCAAAAGACTCGCGTCAGATTGGGCACCAAATCGCCTCGCTGAGAGCTGCCTTGCCATATTCCACTTGCCTGGGGTAATATGCCCAGCCGATCCCTAAAGTAATCACGGGGACGTGTCTTCCGTGGCGTTGACCCAACGAATTTTGCGATAGTACCATCTGATAATAAATAATGCTTGAGCGCGCTCAGAGGGGGTATCGTTTAAGTTTCTGAAAATATGAGACTTTCTTTCAACTCGTATCCAGCGATCTTAGTCTCTGGCGCTTTGGCCGCGGTTTTGTCGACAACGCTCGGTTGTCAGACTGCCCAGAGGGCTTCTTTTCTACCTCCGGGACAGGCCCAGGCTCCCGCGCTGGTCGCGGCCCGCAATCCGCCCGATGCGCCGCAGCAAAAGCGGGTCGCGGCTCCTGCTGAGCCTCAATCAAAGCCGCAGACGAGTTCTCAATCCGTCGATCCCGTATCCGACCTGATCGCCAGCGTCGAAAAGGAATACCAGTCCGGTCAGGCGAACTATCAAGCCGGACACCTCGAAGCCGCCAAGCAGAATTTCGACACCGCCTTCAACCTGCTCCTGGGCAGCGGGTTCGATCTCCACTCCGGTGTTAACGGGGACGACCGGCTGGAAGCCGAACTCGACCGCATTCTCGATGGCATCAACGGCCAGGAGCTAGCTGCCCTGCAGCAAGGCGATGGTTTTGCCGGGCAAAAATCCGAGCCCGCCCCCATCGACGAAGCCAACGAACTGACGCCCACCGTCGATCAGAGCGTCAAAGCCCAAGCCGAAGCCGAGATCAAATCCACCCGCTCCGACCTCCCGCTGATGATGACGGACCAGGTCGCCGGCTTCATCAACTACTTCTCCACCCGCGGACGTGGCACCGTCGAGCGCGCCCTGTCCCGCTCCGGCCGCTACGAAGACATGATCCGCCGGACATTACAAGAAGAAGGAGTCCCGCAGGACCTGATCTATCTGGCCCAGGCCGAATCCGGATTCCACCCGCTAGCCGTCTCCCGAGCCGGCGCGCGCGGCATGTGGCAATTCATGGGCAGCCGCGCCAAAGGCTACGGACTAGAGCGCAGCTGGTGGATTGATGACCGCCAGGATCCCGAAAAAGCGACCCGGGCCGCCGCCCATCACCTGCACGACCTCTACAACCAGTTCGGAGACTGGTACCTGGCCATGGCTGCCTACAACTCCGGTCCCGGCACAGTTCAGAGCGCGGTCAAGCGCACCGGCTACGCCGATTTCTGGGAGCTCTACCGCCGCAACGTGCTGCCCAAGGAAACGCGTAACTACGTTCCCATTATTCTGGCCGTCACCATCATGGCCAAGAATCCCGCCCAGTATGGATTGGATTCAGTAGTAAAAGAGGAGCCGGTTCGCTACGACACGGTCAAGATCGACTATCCCATCGACCTTCGGCTGGCGGCGGAGTGCGTGGATGCGACCGCCTCCGACCTGCTCGACCTGAACCCCAGCCTGCTGCGCATGACGACTCCGAAGGCTTCCGAGTTCGAGCTTCACCTTCCCGCCGGAACCGCTGACAAGTTTCAGGCGGCGGTGGCTTCGATTCCTGCCGACAAGCGGGTCTGGTGGCGTTATCACAAGGTGCAGGCTGGAGAATCGCTGGCTGCCATCGCCCACACCTATCACACGACGCCGCAGGCTATCTCCGAAGCGAATGATTTGAATGGAGATGGACTTGCTCCCGAGGCGCGGCTGATTATCCCGATTGCTCCCGGCAAACAGAAAGATAGTGACACCAGCACTTACGCCCATGCCATCACCCGCTACAAGGTGCGTAAGGGAGATACGGTGGAGTCGGTGGCTGAAAATTTTGGCGTCTCGGCCAAGATGGTTCGCAGCTGGAACCATTTGAAAGGAAGTAGCTTAACGGGACGCAAGGTGTTGTACGTTCACCTGCCCGTAGCGCCTGGAGCGCGCTCTGCTCTGGTGGCCAGCAAGGGCAGGAGCAATGACTCGAGCGCTGCGCATCACCATGCCGTGACGCGGGTTGCGTCAGCTGGGGTCGCGGCAAAAAGTGGCACGGCAAAAAGCGGCACCGTAAAAGGGGCGTCCAGCAACGCTTCCAGCGGCGTGGTCCGGCACAAGGTGAAGCCGGGCGAAACCCTGTATTCGATTGCCAACTCCTATAACACCACGGTCAACGCCCTCAAGCACGACAACCGGGATATCGCTGTCCTGCGTCCCGGGATGATCCTGGTGGTCCACAACCTCCGCTGACCGGGTTGCCGGAATTGTACATACACAAACTGTAACTACAAAGTGTTTCACGTGAAACACTTTGTAGTTACAATTGGTGTATGTACTAATATGTATGACATGGCGAGGAGGGCGAATTGGCCGCAAGGTATTCATAATGCTGGGCGCGGAGCGTGGTTAAATGGGCACGGAAAAGTGGGCCTCGCCGTCAGGCTTGATGCCTGTTCGCTTTTTCTTCATTTGCGGACAGATTTTTGAGTGCCGGATCTGGCGTTTCCAGCCGCTTTTGAGGCGGGATTTCTTGGGACATCGGCCTGGACGTTTGACTTTGGTTGAGGCTGGGAGATAATGATCCCGGCCGAGGGGCCGCGGCGAAAACCCGTGGCCTCTTATCGGAAAAGCGCTCGCCGTCTCTCGTCTTGGGATTTCTGGGACGCTGGATGTAAGCGCACCAAATTCGGAAACCGGCGTACTCGCTAGACGGTAGCAAGGCCTTCGGTCAAGGAGTAGACTAAAAACAGTATATGAAGTAAATTCCGATTTTTAGGATCCGACTGCCGTGACTGATGAAACCCTCGTTGCAACAGAGCCGGATGTCGAGGAAATTAGAGTTCTGACCGTTATACTGAACAGCCTCAGAGCGGTCGGAGCAGAATCTCGCGAGCGAATATTGCACACGGCGGCAACCTATTTTGGATTGAACTCCCGAACAGCTTTCCAATCGTCGCCGGAACCCGCCGGCTTCACAAGCCAGTCCGAGAACCTGCATTACGCACGCAGCGCAGGCACTTCTTTTTCAGAGGATCGTCGGATTTCACCAAAGGAATTTATTTTCCAGAAGCAGCCGCGAAGCGACGTTGAAAAAGTAGCCTGCTTGGCGTTTTACCTCACCCATTACCGGGATACTCCCCACTTCAAGACACTGGATATAAGCAAGTTGAACACGGAGTCAGCACAAGTAAAGTTTTCGAATGCGGCGGTCGCGGTCGAAAACTCTACAAAGAAGGGATTCTTGGTACCAGCGGAAAAGGGGCAGAAACAGCTCAGCACCGTGGGTGAGCAATACGTGCTCGCACTGCCTGACCGGGACGCCGCACAAAACGCGCTCGCTGGGCTAAGAAAACGACGTAAGGCGCGCAAGGGCCCATTGGAACAACCTCCTGACGAGAGCACTCAAGACGCAGATGGCCAGCAAGGAACCCAGGCGACATAAGTCTAAGAGAATCGCTGTCTTCAACCACAAGGGCGGAGTTGGGAAGACGACCCTGACGGTGAACATTGCGTCTGCGCTAGCCTCTCTTGGCAAAACCGTGCTCCTAGTGGACTCAGACCCCCAGTGCAATCTGAGTGCATACGTCGTTGAGGAGACAGTCCTCAACGACCTGCTGGACAAGTCAGACTCGGACTCGGGCGAGACCATCTGGTCGGCAGTAAAGCCCATTTCCGACGCGACCGGCGAGGTTCGGATAATCCAGCCAGTGCAGTGGCTCAAGAAGAGCCTTCTGATTCCTGGCGATGTCCGTCTTTCGGAGTTTGAACCAGACCTAAATCAGTTCTGGAACGAGTGCATGCTTAGGAAAGCCCGGGGCTTTCGGGGGACCGCAGCAATTAGTCTCCTCGTAAACACCGTCGCGGCCGACCACGGCGCTGACTACGTTTTCTACGACTCAGCTCCGAATATCGGGCCGTTAAACCGCGTCATTCTGCTGGACTGCGACCACTTTATTGTGCCTGCCGCGTGCGACCTTTTCTCAATCCGCGCGCTGAAGACGCTGGGCCGAACTCTAGAAAGGTGGATCCTGGATTGGCAAACAATTGCCGACTTTGCGCCAGAGGGGACCTACCTACTTCCGGGAAAGCCTAGATTTATGGGATATATACCGCAGAGGTATCGAGTCTACAGGGGTAACGTCTCGCAGGGTTACGCAACCTTCCTGCCTAGGATAGAAAGGCACATTAGCAGCGACATAGTCAGCGTCTTGCGCGGAGTCGACACGTCCCTCGCTTCGAGCTCAATGGCAGAAAATAGGCTGGGCCTGATCAAAGATTTTGGGACTCTAGCCACCGCAGCGCAGACTCAAGGCGAACCTATCTACGACGCAAACGCGGGCACTCCTAGCCAACGCAAGGAGGCGAAGGACGCGTTTGTGGGTATCGCGCGAAAAATAATTGAGCGGTCTGAGCAGAGCTAACAGCCATGGCAGCGCCAAGCCTGACAAAAACACAGAAGAAGACCATCCGCGACCTCGTCGAGCTCTACAAGAACAACCAAGACATACCGACCAACTTTCTGGACATTCTTCGATCTCATATCACAAATGACAAAGTTCTCAGGGAACATATCCATTCCATTAAGAGCCGAACTAAGGAACCAAAGAGCCTCGGCGACAAGCTAGAGAGGAAGATGCGCGAGGCTGCGTCATCTAGAAAGGCGTTCAACATAAATGAGGGCAACCTATTCATCAAGATAAACGACCTCGCGGGACTTCGAATTCTCCACCTCCATACCAAGCAGCTAGAACACATCCACAAAGCGTTGCTGGCGCTGTTTGAACGAGAGCGATACGTACTTCGGGGGAAGCCATTTGCCCGGACGTGGGATGACGAATCCCGTAGCTATTTCAAGCAGATCGGCATCAACACGAGGAAGAGCCCATCGTTTTACACGAGCGTGCACTACGTAATAAATTCAAACAGCCGGGTGAAGGCGACCTGCGAGATACAGGTCAGGACGCTGATGGAGGAGGTGTGGGGCGAGGTCAGCCACAAGATCAATTACCCCCATCCCATCAGGAGCGTGGCGTGCGAGGAACAAGTTAAGGCTCTTGCCCGGGTCACGTCTAGCGCTACACGCCTCGTCGACTCCCTGTTTCGCTCCTATGACGATCACGTTAAAATGGCTAAAGCTAAGGCAAAGAGGCGCCTAACGAAAAAATCGAAGTGATCTCAGGCCCACCGAGGCATCATCGTTACTCTTTGATAAACTTGAGCCGAGCCTGGCGAGACCAGCCATCCGCCGCAAAAAGTGACCCAAAAGCCGGAAAAATCCCCTAACTCATTGGTTCTCAAAGACCTTACGAGTAAATCCTTTAGAATCAAAGACCCAGTTAGTTTTCCTCCTAAGTCTTTGACTCCAAAAGACCGGCAGTAGGGGGAGTGAAGTCTACTACTATACGGGTCAATATCTCACCAATAACTACAAGCTCTCAGCTCTCGGCTCTCAGCCATCAGTAAACCCAACATCCGCTAGGTTTCCACTGATAGCTGATAGCTGAGAGCTGATAGCCTACGCGAGTGGAATGTCGCGCTAGAAAGTGGTGGTCAGGCGCGCCGATACGCTGCGCGACGGGCCAATAGCGTTGCCGGAGAAAAGGCCTCCGAAATCGATTACGTTGAGGATGTTGTTTAGGTTCTGGCCGTCGATCTGGAAGCGCGTGGTGATGCGATCGGACTTGTAGACATCGGCTCCGGCGGAGGCGTTGACCTGAAAGGCGGGATAGATTCTGCCGCGTGCAAAGTTGATGCGAGCGATGACCTGCGGTCCGTATTCGGCTAGCGCCTGGGCGGGACTGGTGTCGATCTGGAAGGGAAGACCCGTGTCATATTGAATTCCGCCGGCGATCCAGACGCGCGGGTGGAGCTGGTAGCGAAGGCGTCCGCGAACGCTGTGGCGCTGGTCTTGGGAATCGGGGAAATGGCCGCTTAGCGGGAGACAGGTGCTGCCGGTCGGTTGAATGATACAGGTTTTGCTTACGCCCAGGAGAAGGCCTCCGGTGACCGGGTACCAGGCGTTGCCTACGATGTAGGATTCGCTGAGGAAGCCGGAGAAGCGCTTCCAGTGCGGGAGTTCGAGCTTGCCTTCGGCTCCGTAGAGGATGGCTTTTTCGAAGGCGATGGGAAAACTGATGCTGGTGTTGAAAATCTGGTCGTCGTCGGCGTAGTTGTTGACGGCGCGGCGGAAGAGGTTGGCGTCGAAACGGAATTGGCCGAAGAAGCTCTTGCTGGCTCCGCCTTCGAAATAATTGCCGTGGGAAGGTTGCACCGGCAGACGCAAGACATTCGGTTCGAAGGATTGCACCTCGGTGGAACTGGAGAGCAGGATGTTCTCGAACGACGGAGTTTGGAAGATGCGGTCGTAGGAGAAGTGGAGCATCACGTTCTTCTTTGGGAAAAAACGGGCTACGGCGAAGCGCGGGCTGACGGCATTTTGATTGAGCAGGAGCTGGTAGTGATCCCAGCGCAGGCCGGCGTTGACGGTCCAGTTGCCGAAGTGGATTAGGTCTTGAACGTAGGCGGATTGCTCGAGATCGGGACGGTGGCCGGTGAATGCGAAGGTGGTTACGGTGCCCGGATCGAAGGGATAGCTGACGGGATAATTCGGGTTGGCGGTGATGATGTCGCTATAGTTTTCGTGGAGGAAGATGCTGTCGGATTCTAGGCCGGCTTTCCATTCGTGATGGCCGTGGTGAATGGAGACGGAGGTATTGAAATATCCTTCTTTGAAATCGTTGTGCTGGGAAACAATGATGGGCCAGGAGTAGGGATTGGAATAGAAATCGTTGGAGTTGTCGCGCACCATGCCGCGGGCGTCGATGAGAACGTTGGGCGAAAAAGTGTGCTGATAGGTAACGCTGCCCATGGTTTCAAAATTCGCGGCGGTCTGGAGCTGCGGCGGCGTGCCGGGCGGAGGCGACGGCTGTCCACCGAGAGTGCCTATGAGCTGCGGGTCTTGCTGCACTAGCTCATTGGGAATTTCATAACGCGCTAGTTCGTGACGAACGATAAACCTTAGACGGTCTTTCGGCGTGAGGTCGCGCTCGTAGTTGGTGGAGAAATCTCCCAGCGTGCCGGAGTTGGTGAAATTTTCGGGAACTACGGGATTGAGATAGTGGCTCGACATGCTGCCACTGGCGCTGGCGCCCAAGGTGTTCTTTCCCCACACGTACTGGCCTTGGGCGGCAATGGCAGCGGAATCAAAGGTTCCGCCGGAGAGCTCTAACTGGCCATGAAAACCGGGCTGCGAATCCTGCAGCGTGTTTACTTCGACTATGCCTCCCATTTTGCGGCCGTATTCGGCGGGAATTCCGCCGGTGTAGATGCTCAGCGACTGGATGTCGTCAGCGTCGATGGCCGGTCCGAAGCTGGGCGAGCGATTGTCGGTTAGCGGGATGCCGTCGACTACGATCTGGGTTTGATACTCAGAGCCGCGGGGATGGAGCACGGCATTGCCTTCGTAGAGCCAGCCCGGCTGTGAATTCACCAAATCCTGCAAGGAACGGCCGGGGATGGAGCTGAGGCGATTTTGGATATCGTCGGAGCCTACGTGATTGATAGCGCCAGGCTGATCGGGGTCGATCAAGGTGTTGGCGGCGCTCACCTCCAGCGACTGTTTCACGGTCGGCAGCAGGAGTTGAATTGTGTAGTCGACTGGGAACGAGGAATGGATGTCGATGGATGCGGTCGTGAGCGCGAAACCGGGCTGGCTGATTTCCAGCTCATAGATGCCGTAGGGGAGACGGCGCACGTCCAGTCTTCCCTGCTCGTTGGTGGTTAGCGTGTTGCGATATTGATTTGCCTGGCTCACGATTTGAACGGTGGTCTTGACGGCAAGACCTTCGGGATCGGTTACTTTGAGGCGCAACTCTCCGCTATTGCTCTGGCAGAAGAGCGGAGCGGCGCAGAAGAACAAGATGGCGGCAAATCTTGTCATGAAATTGACTTTTGTAGTTTAGCCGGTTTGCGGGGAGCGATTGACACCGGTTTGCTCTGCGAAGGTTACCTTTAGCAGCCCAACCCTGATGGCTTGAGCGGCGGGATTACGAAATGGTACCCGCGGCAGTGGCGCGAGCCGCTGCGCTCGGCTTGGACCCTGCGACTACGCTCAGGGCAGGCTCGCGAGGGCGCCCGTCCCTACGCGAACTAGTTCGAACGCTGCGGCAGTGATGGGGGTCACGGTTTCTTGTGAGATTCGAATTCCCATTCCTGGGCGGGGGGATGTTGGCATTACGTTCGAGAGGCCGACGCCGATCGAAAGACTGCTACATTAAGAAGTGCACTCCGACGAGCAGGAGACACAATTCAAATTCCACAGGAGAGCAGGCTCGCTATGCGCATCGCGGTAGTCGGATCGGGATACGTCGGGTTGGTGACGGGAGTGTGTTTTGCGGATTTGGGACATGACGTGGTCGTCGTCGATAACGACGAGAAAAAACTGGCGGCGTTGCGCGCGGGCGACGTGCCGATTCATGAAAAGTTTCTGCCCGAGTTGCTGGCGCGGCATCGGGCCGGGCGCATAACGTTTTCCGGTGACTTGCTGGCGGCTACGCGGGAGAGCGCGGCCGTGTTTATTGCGGTCGGGACTCCGCCTACCGAAAGTGGCGACGCGGATATGTCGTATGTGGAGTCGGTGGCGCGGGAAATCGCGGGCGGCATCGACGGATACAAAGTGGTGGTGGAGAAGAGCACGGTTCCGGTGTATACGAGCCAGTGGGTGCGCACCATCATTATGAGAAACGGAGCCGATCCTGCGCACTTCGATGTGGCTTCGAATCCAGAATTCTTGCGGGAAGGAACGGCGGTTACAGATTTTCTCTATCCCGACCGTGTTGTAGTGGGAGTGGAAAGCGCGCAGGCCGCTGAAGTGATGCGGCAAATCTACGGGCCGCTGACCAGCGGCTGGTACTACGGACGGGGAGATGCCATTCCGCGTCCGGAAGCGGCTACCAGCAAGGCGCCGCCTCGGTTGATCATTACCAGTACGCAGAGCGCGGAAATTATTAAGCATGCTTCCAACGCATTTCTGGCGATGAAGATTTCTTTTATCAATGCTGTGGCGTCGATCTGCGAGTCGGTGGGAGCGAATGTGCAGCAGGTGTGCGATGGGATTGGGACGGACTCGCGCATCGGCCCGCGATTTCTGAATCCGGGGATTGGCTATGGCGGATCGTGCTTTCCCAAGGACCTGCTGGCGTTTCGGGCGGTGGCTAAGGAAAACGGATATGACTTCCGGCTGCTAGAAGAAGTGATTCGTATTAATGAGGATCAGCGGCACCGGTTTTTGCGCAAGGTGCGCGGGGTGCTGTGGACGCTGCGGGGCAAGCGGCTGGGCGTGCTCGGGCTGGCGTTCAAGGGCGGGACGGATGATATCCGGGAGTCTCCGGCGCTGCTGCTGGTGCAGGAGTTGCTGCGCGAGGGCTGCCACATTTGCGCTTACGATCCGGCGGCGATGGAGCGGGCGAAAGAAGTGCTGACCTCGGGAGTGGAGTTCGCTGCCGATCCTTATGAGGCGGCTACGGGCGTGGATGCGCTGTTGATTCTCACGGAGTGGGAGGAGTTTGCGGCGCTTGATCTGGAGCGGTTGCGCGGGCTGGTGAAATATCCGATTGTGCTGGATGGGCGAAATCTTTATGAACCGGCGGTGATGGTCGAGCGGGGATTCTCTTATTACAGCGTGGGGCGTCCGGCGGCATTGCCCGACGAGTTGGCGACGGCGGCTCCTGCGAAGAAAAAGGAGCGTGCCTGAAATCTTGCCTATGCAGCCAATGAAGACGCGACGCGCGCTGGTGACGGGAGGAGCGGGGTTTCTGGGATCGCATTTGTGCGACGGGCTGTTGGGCGAGGGCTATTCCGTGGTCGCGGCCGATAATCTGCTGACCGGGTCACTGGCGAATATCGAGCATCTCCGAAACGATTCTCGATTTGAATTTGTGGAGACGGATGTTTGCCGGGCGGGCGAGTGGGGCGAGTTGGAATATGTGTTTCACTTCGCGAGTCCGGCGAGCCCGGTGGATTATGCCAAACACGGGATTGAAACTTTGCGCGTGGGATCGTATGGGACGTTTGAAGCACTGGAAGCGGCGCGGCGTTGCGGCGCCAAATTCATGATGGCATCGACTTCGGAATGCTATGGCGACCCGGCAGTGCATCCGCAGACTGAGACGTATTGGGGAAATGTGAATCCGATTGGACCGCGATCGGTGTACGACGAGGCGAAGCGCTTCTCGGAGGCGGTGACGATCGCGTATCGCCGCTATCACAGCGTCGACACGCGCATTCTGCGCATCTTCAATACCTATGGGCCGCGGATGCAGATCAATGACGGGCGGGTGATTCCGAATTTTATGTGGCAGGCGCTGCGCGGAGAGAATCTTACCGTGTATGGCGACGGCGGGCAGACGCGCAGCTTCTGCTATGTGAGCGACGAAGTGGATGGAATTTTGCGGCTGGCGAAATCGCCGGAACATTTGCCGGTGAATATCGGGAATCCGACAGAATTCACGATTCTGGAGTGCGCGCGGAAAGTGATTGCCACGACGGGGTCGGCGAGCGAGATCAAGTTTGAGGCGCTGCCGCAGGACGATCCGAAACAGCGCTGTCCGGATATTTCGAAGGCGAAACGGTTGCTCGGATGGGAACCGAAAGTGGAATTGGAAGAAGGATTAAAACTTTCGCTGGGGTATTTTCGCAAGGCCGTGCTGGAAGAACGGACGCCATACGTCTAGCGGAACTCGCCGCCGTCTTCCCCTTCCCTCTTCGCCATCATCCTCGACGCCGCTAATGGGCTAGCGGAATTAGCGGAGCCGTTGGTCGAGCGACGGCCCGGGAGAGAGAACGGCTAGCAGGCGCAGAATTTCTTCGCGCTCGGCGGAATCACGAAACTTGAAGCGCACTCCCATGCCGAAACCGGGATGAGTGGTTAGAACCTGGCCTCGAATGCGCAGCTTGGCGTCGGCGGTGCGGACCAGGATTTCCACGGCCGACTGGCCGGGGAGTGGGGACGGCATTTCCACGTAGCAACCGCCCTCGCTGATATCGGACAAGGTGCAGCGATGGGGAATGGTGGTGTTGGCGCGGTAGACTTCCGCTCCCAGTTTGCAGGCCAGACGATGCTCGGTGCGGCGGTTGCCGGAGTTGGAGACGAGCGTGGAATTGTTCAACTCCAGCTTGATCTCGGAAATGTGAGAAGAAGTTGCCGAGTCCGGGCCCGTCGGCGACGGATTCGCGGGAACGTGCGCTGACTGCGACTTGCTGGCCGCGGATCCCTTGGCGGGGCGACTGCTATTCTGCTGTAACCACGCTTGCATGACACGGCGCGAAGACTGGGGTACATCCAGGAAACGAATGCCGGTGCGGCCGTGGGCGTCCTGCCAGGCAACCTCGCCCGACAAGCGCACCAGTTGGTGCTGTCCGGGAAGTGCAAACTCAAAATAAACCTTGCACGCGGAGGGCAGACTCTTGGCCGTGTGGATCAAAGTTCCGCCATCGCTGAGATCGGCTATAACGGCGTTGAGCTCGGGCGCTCCGGGATAGGCGACGTTGATGGCCGAACTGATGGGAGTGCGGGGAGCGCGGCGGCGTTCGTGGCGCATAAGGCCGCGAGCGGCGCGCAGACTGATGCGAGTGCGCTCGGAAGACAGCGGGCGATAGAGAACAAAGTTCGCGCCGAGGCCGAAGACGGGGCGCGCGTTGAACCCGTCGTCGACGACGGCAATGAGCATGGTGGCGCGGTTTTTGGTGGACAGACGCAGGCGCGCGAGAAATTCCTCCGAGCTCGCGTCGGCGCGATAGTCGAGGACGATGGCATCAAAGCGCCGGCTTTCAAGCAACTCCAGTCCGCGCGAGATCGACGGGGAATGCTCGACCGTCATCCCCAGTTCAGACAGGATGTGGGTGAGCAGGTTAGCGGAATCCTGGTCGGCGCACACCACGAGGGCAGTAACGTCCATAGTGCAATCATCCTAAGAGAGGCTCGTGTCGGCGACAAGTTACCTGTGTCACGATTTCGGAAGGATTTCGATTTACACGCGAGCGACTTATGGCACTGAGGTAACTCAGCCGCATTACCTTACTAACGGACAATGTACGAAAGGCCGGTGTACCCCGGTACTTTGACGTACTACAGGTAACTTCCTACCATCAAGTTATTCAGAGCGGCATCAGACGGCGTTCCTGCGAAAGGATGCTGCGGATGCCGCACTGACTTATTGCAGTTACGCGAAGTTTTGGAGCGATCTGTTTGTGACGGAGCGGGGGCCGCGGATAGGCAAATGTTTATGAATAGCCTGAAAAGAAATACGCGAGATGGACGGCGTCGGGCGAGCGGCTTCTCGCTACTGGAAATGGTGATCACGATCTCGATCCTGATCATCGCGTCGTGTGTTGCGGTGGTGAGTTTGATCCCGATGCTGAATAGCCAGCACGTGACGAATGCGTACAACACGACGCTGGGGACATTGCGGCAGGCGCGGGACTGCGCAGTTTCGCAGCGGACCTCCTACCAGGTGACGTTCACTCAGGCAGTCGGATCTCCGGGGCAGATCGCGGTGACCGCGACGCTGGCTTTTCCGGGCGATCCCTGTTCAGCGACTTACATCTTGCCGACGGATGTTCTGTTTCAGACTAACTCCGCGATTTCCTCGACCACGCCTCCCGACACCGGCGCGGGAGCGAACTTTGGTTCAGGGGCGCACGCGATTGATTTTGGCTATACGGGGAGCGGTGGCACGGGCGGACAATCGACGATTTATTTTTGCCCGGACGGTTCGGCGCAGACGACTTCGACTTGTGCGGGATCGGGCAACTGGGACGATGGCGTGGTGTACATGGCGCGCACCGGAGATCTGCTGAGTTCGAGAGCCGTGGATCTGTGGGGCGGTACGGGGCGGGTGCGGGGATGGCGGCTCTACACCAATACAAGCGGGGGGTATCAATGGCTACGTCAATAGTGAACCGGAAAGCGCGCGCGAGGCGGCCGAGACGCGCGGAGAGCGGGTTTTCGCTGATCGAGGTGGTGATCTCGATGGCGATCCTGACGGTGGGAATGGTGAGCCTGCTGGGAGTGTTTGGGCTGGCCATGGCTTCGACGCAAACCTCGCAGCAGGACATGATCGCCAAGCAACTGGCGAACGAGGCCTACGAGAGCGTGGTGACGGCGCGCAACACCTCGCAGATGAACTGGGACCAGATCAACAATGTGGGCTCAGTGAACTGCGTGAGCAGCACTCCGCCGTGCGGGATTTTCCTGGTGGGCTACATGCAGATGTACAACGCGGGCGCGGACGGAATCTTTGGGACGGCGGATGACGCGGCGTCGGGCGAGGAACAACTGCAGGACCCGGGGCCGGATGGAATTTTTCAGACCGCCGACGATACGTTTATCCCCTTGACTGGGTACCAGCGCCAGATTGTGATTGGGCCGTTGTTCACATCGGGGGGCTCGCTGATTAATTCACTGAAAAGCGTAACGATTACCGTGCAATACACGACATCGCAAATGAAGATACAGAAAACCTACACGGTGAATTCGTTCATTTCGGAGTTCCAATAAAAGGGGAGATATGAGCGATCACTCAACCAAGCGCGAGAACGGATTCAGTCTGCTGGAAATGGTCGTGTCGCTGGCACTGGGAGCGATCGTGCTGGGGGCAGCGGTGCAGATCTACATTCAGGGCGTGCAGGCGACGTGGGCGACCACCCAGCGCTCGGAGTTGCAGGGGGATTTCCGGGCCGCCTCCAATATGTTGACGAAGGATCTGGGCCTGGCGGCGGCGGGACTGAGCCCGGGTACTGCGATCGCGTTGCCGTCGGGGACGCCTCCGGTGTACGGCTGCACGCAGACGGGAACGTCGCCCGCGCCGTGCTATCTGGGCAACGCCAACAATGCGTCGGTGCCTTTTCCGACGCAGGGCACAGTGGGTTATCTTTACGGGCTATTGCCGGGATATGACGATGGTCCGATACTGCTGGCAGCGCAGGGGGCGACGGACATAGTTTCGACGGTGTACACGGACAACAATTTTTATCTGGACTGCTACACGGCGGAGATTACCGACACGACGCACGTGACCTTTGTCCTGCCTGGAGCTACGAGTGCCAATTGCACATCGCCGACGGGGAACGCGGGAGCGCAAGCGGTGAACGATTCGGCGGTTGGCCTGACGGCCGGCGACCTGGTGTTGTTCACGTTCGGCTCGCAGAACATCGTGGCCGAAGTCACCGCCGTCAGCGGAGGCGAGGCCACCTTCGCCACCAACGATGCCCTAAACCTCAACCAGGGGGCAGGCGTGACCAATAGTCTGGCCAGCAAGTACGTGGCTCCGTCAAACAGCGTGACGGGATATGGAACGCGGCTGCTGCTGATCAGTTATTACCTGGACAATACTCCGAACCCGTCGCGACTGATGCAGAAGGTCAGCGGACACTATCCGGTGCCGGTAGCGGAGAACGTGGTTTACCTGAAGTTAACGTATGACCTGTTCAACGACTCCACCGGTCTGCCGGCGGTTGCTTGCAGCAACCCTGGCGCTGCCACCGATGGCTGTTCTGGCGCATCGACGGGACTGCTTCCGAACCAGATTACCAAGATCAACATTCAAAACATGGCCATGGACAGCACGGTCATGAGTTCGCAGTTCGGCCAGCTGAATGGGTATCAGAGAATGGATTTGCAGACATCGGTCTGCGCGCGCAATTTGACTTACGTAAATAACTATCCGAATTAGTAGCGAGTAACGGAATCGAGTAAGACGTTGGGAAACACAAGGATGGGGACGGAAACCATGGGGAGTTATGGTATGAAGAGAGCGCGAGTGCATA
Source organism: uncultured Acidobacteriaceae bacterium (assembly GCA_963785265.1). GTDB lineage: Bacteria > Acidobacteriota > Terriglobia > Terriglobales > Acidobacteriaceae > Acidiflorens. Next base: position 989,057 of record CAWAUN010000008.1, read on the forward strand.
CACAAGGATTCACGCTGATTGCGTCGTTGCTGATGCTGTTGCTGCTGTCCGGCATTGCGATCGGATTGCTGATGATGGCCAACACCGAAGCCAAGGTGGGCGGGACCGATCTGCAGAACAATCTGGCGTTTCACGCGGCGGATGGCGGCATCGAGAAGATGGCCTCCGACCTGTCGGCGACGTTTCAAAACGCGCAGTCTCCCACTGCAGCGCAAATCTGCGCGCTCGGCGGGACCTCGTATCAACCGTCCATGGTAGGGGTGACGTGGACGCAGTACACGGTGACGCCGGCTTCGGGCTGCGCGGGAACGCTGACCGCAACCTGGGGCCAGATCACCAGCGGACCGAACCAGGGGTTGTGGGCGCAGATCATACCCATCAACATGCTGACCACGGCGGCGCTTAACGGCGGGCAGGAAGTGAGTATGACGCGGGGCGCGCAGGTGGCGTTGATTCCGGTGTTCCAGTTTGGAGTGTTCTCGGAAAGCGATCTTTCGTTCTTCAGCGGTCCGAATTTTGACGTGGTCGGCCCGGTGCACACCAACGGGGACTTGTACCCGTTCGTGGGCCCGGGCAGCACTCTCACCTTTCACAATAAACTAGAAGCCTATGGCAATGTGATTCGCACGCAGTTGGCGAACGGGTTTGGCGCATCCACGAACTATAACGGCACGGTGGATGTTCCGACCACGGCCAATGGTTGCAGCACGTCCACGACGAATTGTGTGGCCATGACGGCACCGAACGCCACCTCTGACGGGGATGGCAGCGTGACCGGGGCGGGGAGCGCTACGCCACAGACGACTTCAACCTATAACACCACCTATTGGAATCCTTTTTCGAAAACCAGCACGAACTACATGATGATCAATGGCAACTATTATCAGAGCGTTTCACCCGAACCAGCCAACGTCCCTCAGGGAACGGGAGCCAAGCAACTCTCGATGCCATTTGTCAACGGCACCACGTTGCCGTATCAGATTATTCGCCGTCCCTTGGGGACCGACTCGCCCGCGCTGAGCCAGTCGCGGGAATATAACCTGGCGCAGATTCACGTGCTGCTGAGCGACGATCCGGCGGACTTACCGGGCGGAGCTACGGATGCAAACAATGTGCGGTTGGCCAACGTGCCCGAGAACGTGGCGGGCACCTATAACAACCTGCCTTACGGAATATCCACGTCGGTCCCGGCCGGGCTGCCGAGTCCGGGGACGGGAAACACATACAACACCTATTTCGCCACCGCATCGAATGCGATCCCATCGATTACCTGCACCGCAGCTGCTGGTATGCCTAACTGTCCCCCGGATTGGCCGTATCCACCGGCGCCCTGGTCGTCCGCGGACCAGACGGCAGTGGGAGCGGGATCAGATGCGGATCCGACTTATCCCTATTGCATATTGCTCTGTCCACTCGGCGCACCCTTTCTTTCGACGAGTGGTACAACTCTCCAGGGGGACGCCAATTTTCCTCAGGCTCCTACTCTCACCGCGGCTGGCCTGAGTAAGGTCGTTCCGCCGACGTTGTTTCCCTGCCCCACGGCAACGATCCCCCCGCAAAACGATCCTCCAAACTCGTCCGACTACCCGGTAAACTGCACTACGGCGGGCTGGGCGGTTTCCCCATATTTCCCGATCGCGGAACCCAGCACGAGCTTGGCCGAGATAACCAATGCGGACGTAAATCTAACCGCGACCTGGAACCTGATCGATGGCTGGCTGCGGGTGGAATACCTGAACAATTCAGGCAATTGGGTGCCTGTAACCAACGAATGGCTGAAATTGGGATTTGCGCGCGGCATGACGCCGCCCACAGCCGCGGGGACGAACCCGATCAATCCGAATGCCATTCTACTGTTGCAAAAGCCGGCGGACCGCGCCGTGAGCAACGCCACGATCCCGACAGAAGCAGGCCTAAGCACCACGGGAACTGCCCCGACATGTACCACGGTCAGCGGCGGTAAATGCACAGCGTGGTCGATGACACCGCCGCAAGTTCTGGTGGATACGGCGGGGAGCGCGGTTTGGCAGTTTGGCATTACCACCGCAGCCGAGGCGGCCTCGCCGGGGTCTTCCACACTGCAACTCCAGAGTCTGAGCCGGTTCAACTGGTATCCCCTCAACTTCTACGATGACCGCGAAGGCGAGGTTCGCGACAACACCGTGGCGGACAACAGCTGCTCGAGCAACGGGCTGATGAATGCGGTCGAAATCGATGTGGGCAACCTGAAGCAGTGGCTCCTGGGCAACATCGGGAGCAGCGGACCGAGTGTGAATTCCGTCACGCAGAATGGATACGTACTGTATTTCTCAGACCGGCGTGGCATGCTGCCTAATCCGGTGTTGTACGGCAGTTCCTTTACCAAGAGCGGGGACTCGGGCCTGGAAGACGACATCAACTCCGCCAGCACCGCGGGTACGCCCAACGGACAGCTGGAACCGATTCCAGCGGGCAGAACCCTTTCTCCCGAAGACACCAATGAGGACGGCTTTCTGGACAATTTCGGAGCCGACAACATGGGACTGGGCTTCTACGGCACAGTCGGCACCGCTGGCAAGAACACCTGGTATCAGATCACTACCGGCGGCACGATCATGGCGAACGGCACGAATGGCGATGCCCCCGATCCCTTTGGCACGGCGGCCAACGCCCGGATTGCGAGTTGCATGACCGCGCGCAAGAACTGGGTCAGCGGGGCGCGCCACGTTTTGCGGCTGGTGGATGGCTCGCTCGGCAACGTACCGCTGGTTGCGACTGGAACGCTGGCTTCCCCGGGCGGGTTCACGGTGGCTTCGGAAAATCCCGTCTATGTATGGGGCGATTACAACACCAACTCGACCGATACGACCTGGAACACTCCGGCGGTAGATGAGGCGGGACACGCGGCCGCAGCTATCATCGCCGATGCTGTCAGCTTCATTTCGGACAATTGGAACTACGACTTCGGCAGCGTGGGCATCGGCACCAGCAGCAACCAGGTCACCGATTTCAACAACCGGGTCGCCACTACCACCTACTACCGGACTGCGGTTGCAGGGGGAAAGAACATCAATTTCCCGCAGCCGACCGCCTGGGCCGCCGCCCAGGATTACGGAACCGACGGAGGCGTGCACAACTTCCTCCGTTACCTGGAAAACTGGGGCGGACAAAGCTTCAATTACAAGGGGTCGCTGGTGAGCTTGTATTACTCAACCTACGGCACCGGAATCTACAAATGCTGTACCACCGTTTATAGTCCCCCAACACGAGACGATGTTTTCGACTTGGATTTCGAAAATCCGGGGGGTCTGCCACCGGGAACGCCGATGTTCCGCGACGTGGAAACCTTGAGCTACCGGCAACTGTTTACGACACGACAGACCGGGCAGTAAAGACAATTGCACGAGTTATTATGGAACCCCGATCCGCGAGGATCGGGGTTTTTTTTGTGTCGTTGTTGGTCGTTGGTCGTTGGTCGTTAGCAAAAGCAAGAAAGCTCTTTATGTCCGCAGCTTTTCACTGTGAGCGGCCACGTCGGATCGCGAACGACCAGCGACTAACGACCAGCGACTTTCCAGTTCATCGCGGCTTGCGTTGCGGTTGAGGAGGTTCGCTGGGCTTTCTGGGAGCGGGTTCGAGCGCGGCGCTGACGGCCAGATCGGAGGACCAGCAATCGGCAAGAATCTTCCAAGTGCCGGCGGGTTGGCGAACCAACACAACTAGATACTTGCCACGCTCTTCCCGGCGCTTCCCCATGGCCACGGGGACGAGCATTTTGCAACGGCCGAGATCGAGAGCGATCTCACCCATGATTTCGAGACGCAGTGATTCCATCTCTACGTCGCCCAAACCGGCTTCAAGGAGGGAGATGAGGAATTCGCGAATGGCAGGCAAACTGCGCACCGGCGGAACGCTGGAGCGGATGAGAGTAGCGTCAGGAGCGTAGAGCTCGAGCAGATCGTCGATGTGCCGGGTGTTGCAAGCCTGCGCCCAGGCCTGAACTACCTGGCGGGCGCCCAGTTCGGCGCGGCCGCCCGGCGTGGTGCCGGACGCCCTGGGAGCGCGACCGCGGGGAGTGGTAGCGCCGGACTCGGCGGCAGGTGCGCCTGACGCAGCGAGCGCGGAACCAACTGCGCCGGGAACAAAATGATGATAGTGGTGATGGTAATGATGCTGGCCGGAAGCGGACTGAGAGGGAGAAACCGGATCGCCGGCCGCAGCCTGGGTGGGGAGTCCGCAGGCGAGGCAGAAGCGAGCGCGGGGCGGGAGCGCACCTCCGCAGCCTGAGCAGGCGTCGGCGGACTGATCGGTTTCGCCGACGGTGGCAAGATCCTGGGGGCCGATGTTGCCCGACATGCGTTGGACAGCTTCCACGGCGGCGGCTATGGCCTCGGCATTCGGTTTCGGCCAGCGAAAACTGCCAGGGAGCCGCTGAAGAAAATCGTCAACTCCGCTGGCTTCGAGCCGATCGTTCTCGACGTGGCGCCGCGTCTCCTCTTGCCGATCTTCTTGCTGATGGTCTTCTTGCTGATCGTGAAGCCCATGATCGTGTTCCGGTTTTTGCGGACCGCCAGAATTCGGGATTTTGTTCACGGCAACCTCATGGTCATCGTTGCCATTGTAGGAGAATTTGCTGGTTAGGGGATGGTGAATCTTACGCGGGCTTCGGAATCGGTGGGAACGCCGTTGCAGAGCGCGGGGCGATATCGCCAGAAGCGTATGGTGTGCAGAACGGCCTTGTCTTCCGTGGGTCCGCCGCTCTCCAGGATGAAGGCGCTGTGGACGTGTCCGTCGGTGCCGACAATGAAACTCACGCGCACGCGTAGATCGTCGTCAGGCTGGAGCAATGGGTCCGGGGTGAGCAAGGCTTCCGGCGGACGAACGCTTCCGCATTTTGGCAGAGCGAGCGGCTCGGACACGGGCGAGAACTCGGAGATATGCGCGGGAACGCGGCGCAGAGTTTTTTCTAGTTCGGTTAGCGGAGAGGGATGCGGGACGATGGTCGCGGACGGCAACGAACACCAAGCCAAAGCAGCACCGAGAGCGGCCAGCGAGATGGCGATCGCGATCGCCTTGCTCGACGTTTTCCATCTGGGGCAGACACACCGCATCGCAGGGGTGTGGGCAATTTAGCTTCCAGGAGGTGCAAAGCACAACAACCGTTATTTCAATAGGTTATGGGATATTATTCGGCCACTCTTGCAGGCTAGATGCAATCGGTTGCAATTGAGTCGAAGCGTACTTCTCTGCTGGCAGCAGGCTGGCCGGGCGGGGACGCCCGGCTCTCCATCCTCAATATTCTTTCCGCCTTCTATTGCAGGCCTTCCTGGGTAAATTTGTACGCGGTATCGCTCCCCAGCGACATCAGGTAGATGCTGGAAGCTTCTGCCGCGGTGCTGTAGTTATCGATAACAATTCCGCTGGGCCCGTCGAAGACAGCCGCAGTGGTTGTGGTAATGGTGCCGGCGTTGTTGCCCATAGCCACCACACAACCATTGGGCGAGCCGCCCAACTTGGTCGTGCAATCTCCGGTTAATCCGAAGAAAAAGAAATCGGTTCCGGCAGATACTGTGCCGGTATCTGAAGGGTTACCGTAATCCGCAGTAGTGAAGTTCGCGGTGAATCCTGTATAGAGCGGACCCGAACCAAGCAAGCTGGCGACGGCCACGATCTGGCCGTTGAGGAAATTTTCAGCGGTGCCTTGGATATATACGTTTTCGCCAACCGTGAGATTGCTGGTGTTCGTGGTCACGGTTAGAACGTTGCTCGTGACCGAAGTAGCCGTGATGGTGTCGAGCGGAGCTACGGTGCCGGTATCGGTAGGGTTAGAGTAATCCGCGGCGGTGAAGTTCGCGGTGAATCCTCCGTTCGGCGAACCGGGGTCTACCAGGCTGGTAACAATCACGCTCTGACCGTTCAGGAAACTTTCAGCGGTGCCTTGGATAAATACCTGCTCGCCAACGGTGAAATTGTTGATCGCAGATACGGTCAAGACATTTGTCGCGATCGATGTAGCCGTGATGCCGTCGGCTGGACCGGCGTTGGGATTGAAGAATTCCGTCCATCCCGTGCAACGGTCGGCGGTGCCAGTGGAAAGTTGCAGCGGATACCCGAGGTTAGGCAGTGTATTCATGGTTGTCCCGGTGAACCCGAAAACATACTGATTGGGGGTGGTATCGGCAGCGCCGGTTCCGCAAAGACTGACTACTCCATTGGCGGGATCGCTGAAGTACGCATTGCTGAAAGCGGGTTGGTAGAGGTGCATCTTGGTTCCCCCGGAGGCACCCTCGCCGATTGATCCTGTTGTTATTGGAAGTAGTGTAGACGTGTTGACTTGGACAAGAACGGCGCCGCTAATCCCGTTATTGGCGGCGGCGACGAAGGTGGTGCCGTTGGTGATATCGACAATGGGCGGGGCCACGATTTGGGGACTCGCGCCGTTTCCAATCACGAGCGTCGAGAGCGCGCCCGTCGATGTTTCGATCGAATAGAGGTTGCCGTTCGCGCTCCCGACCATGAGCAGACCCTGATTCGAGTCGAGGACGGGATCAGTCAAACCGTAGTTGCTGCTGACGGTAACTGGCCAGCCCAGATTGCCGCTCAGCTCGGGCGTTCCGTCGAAGACGGGAGTAATCTGGTAAACAATTCCCTTGGCGTCGCCGACATAAGCTGTGTCTCCGCTGAAATCGATCCAGGGCGATGAGGCGGTGCCGGGGTCGGTGGAGAACGGCAGTGAAGACATCTGCGAGGACGTGGGAGTGACGGCGGCGCCAATCGCCCCCTGGCCCGCAGTCCAGGTCAGGACATGGAAAACGCCGGCGCCACCGGTTCCGGCATCGGTCTCTACGAAGGCGATCGCCTGTCCGTCCAAGGACGGGACCGGGGAAGTATCGATCTTGCCGCCAACTGTATTGATGTTGTAAGCGAACATCACGAGCGGAGTGGTGCCCGAGCAATAGCCCGTGCCGGCGTCGTTGACATAGAGGTTGTTGAAGGCGACAAGGTTGGCTTGGCCGCCATCGGCGCCCACGACGGAGAGTCCAAAGACTACGTAATCGTTGACGCAATCAGGCGGGGCTTCGGGATTGTAGGAAAATTTGGCCGGAAAGGCATTTTCGCGAAGACGGCCTCCTAAACCGCCGATGTTCCAGTCGCGTTGGAAACTGGATTTCTTGGGTGGGAGGTTGGTGATGCCGAGGAGGGCGCGCCAGTTGGGCGACTGCCAACGCTCCATCACCTGCTGGCGAAGGCGCGGTTCGCGGTCCAGCAGATTGGGATGGCGCGCGAGCCCATTGCGGCTGAAAATAATCTGGTGCTCCGACCAGTCATGCACCGCCCCGATATGCCGGAGAGGAATCGTTTGCTGAGCGCGGATGCTGGGCACGAGAGCGAAAATCAGGACACACCATCCGGCAAAGCCGGCATAAAAATGCTTTGGCTTCACTGCTGCCTCCGATTGCAATTGATTTCCGGATATTGTAGCCGGTTTTGCCCGAGTGGGGGATAGCTGAGTTTGGACGCCCGTAACCTTATTGAGCCGGGACTTTCCACTCCGTCCGCGGCGCGATTCTCATTCTCAATTTCAATCGCGCCCTGCGCAAACCACGGCCGCCAGCACGGCCAGAACGAGGCATAGAGGCGAATAAAGACGCGTGTCCCAGAAAGCGAATGCGGTGGCGCGAACGGTTTTGAAGATTCCGAAGGTTTTGAAATCACCCATCGCGCGCAACAAAAACACCCCGCACAGGCACCAGGAGCCGGCACGAAAGAGGGCTGAGAAACGCCCGGTAGCGAATAGGTGAGCTTGTCCGCAAATAACGATCGCGCCCATGACCAGCAGAAACGCCACCACGTAAGTGACAAACGGTGTTGGATTGATGACGCGGCGGCCAGCAATGGTCGGTACAGTTACAGAGCTGCCCCAGTTTCCGCCCATCGCCCAATAGACGTGAAGGGCGGCGAGAAACAGCAGCGCCGCAGCGAATAGCAAGGCGCAAACCAGCGAAATCGAGCGCACGAGACAGTATACGCACCTCGATACCACGCGAGCGATGGAGAGTGAAGATGGGTGGCGAGGTTGTCTACGAGTCATCATGGTAAGTTCAGCCCGGAATGCATATAACCGCGGCCACTAAATTAAGCCATGACAGAATCGAGGAGTTAGTAATACAATGGCCGACGGTGAATTACCCGAGGGGGTATGAATGACGAACATTGCTAAGGCAATCGACCGGCTCCGCGAGGAACGCCGGGATGCGCAGCACCAAGTCCAGAAGCTTGGGGAGGCTATTTCGGTTCTCGAAAAGCTAACCCGAGGAACGCACTCAACCATACACGCGGTGCCGACACATCGCACCAAGCGCGTACTTTCCGCCGCCGGGCGCCGGAGAATTTCTCTGGCCCAGAAAGCACGTTGGGCTAAGATACGACAGATGAAAAAGGCAGCCTAAACGCCGGGCGGGCTGCAGGCTCTGCGAAATCCTCGCGAGAGACTTGTAGCCCACCGGATTTTTGTCTGGCCGCCGGTACGGCGGCGCGACTAGCCGTGTCCTCCGCCGAGCTCGCGCACGATGCTGCCGACGAATTGCTTGGCGTCTCCGAATAGCATCAGCGTGTTGTCGAGATAGTAAAGCGGGTTATCGATGCCGGCAAAGCCCGGATTCATGCTGCGCTTGATGACCATCACGGTGTGGGCCTTGTCTACGTCGAGGATGGGCATGCCGTAAATGGGACTCGTGGTATCGGAACGAGCGGCTGGGTTCGTAACGTCGTTGGCGCCAATTACCAGCGCAACATCGGTCTGGGGAAAGTCGCCATTGATTTCGTCCATCTCAACCAAGCGATCGTAGGGGATATCGGCTTCGGCCAGCAGCACGTTCATGTGGCCGGGCATGCGCCCGGCCACGGGATGGATGGCGAAGCGCACTTCCACTCCGCGCTTGGTGAGAGCATCGTAAAGTTCGCGGACTTTGTGCTGCGCCTGGGCCACGGCCATGCCGTATCCGGGGACGATAATTACCTTGTTCGCGGCGGAGAGAATGGCCGCCGCTTCCTCGGGGGTCGCACTGCGAACCGGTTTGGCTTCTTCTCCGGCAGCGGCCGCCGCTTGCACCTGGCCGAAGGCTCCAAACAAAACGTTGGTGAAAGAGCGATTCATGGCCTTCGACATGATGATGGAGAGAATCAGGCCTGAGGAACCATCGAGCGCGCCGGCGATGATGAGCAGTTTGCTGTTGAGCACGAAGCCCATCGCGGCTGCTGAGAGGCCTGCATAGCCGTTCAATAGCGAGATAACGGTCGGCATATCCGCGCCGCCGATGGGGATGATCAACAACACGCCGAAGCTGAGCGCGATCAGGATCATGAACGGAAACAGGGTCCGATTTTCCGGATGCAGAACCAGAGTTATGGCAATTACCAGCGCGCAGGCTAGCAGCAGAAAGTTGACCAGGTTCTGGCCTTTGTAAGTCAGGGGCCGCTGCGGCAGGATTTCCTGTAATTTGCCGGCGGCCATCAAGCTTCCAGTTACGGTCAAGCCTCCGAGAATCACTTCGAGGGATAGCACCGACATCATGAGGGGCGAGATATCGGGCGAGCGCAGATAAAACTCGGCCGAGCCGACGAGGGTGACGCAGAGCGCGCCGAAAGCGTGGCTGAGCGCGGTTCGTTGCGGCACCGCGGTCATCGCCACTTCTCCGAGTGGAACGCCGATGATGGCGCCGAGCACGAGCGCGATGGCGATCCAGTGGTAGCTCATGCCGTGGTTGAGCAGAGTACCGCCGATGGCCAGGACCATGCCGATTTCACCTGCCCAGATGCCGTGGCGGGCAGTGGTCGGCGAACTCATCCACTTCAGCGAGAGGATGAAGAGCACGCTCGCGATCAGATACAAGAACTCGATAACGATCTGGAGGCTGCTGATTTCGCCCGTCATTATCATTACTTGGCCGCCGGTTTCGCCGCTGATGGAGATGCCGGGCGGCTGGATTTGAACATCTTCAACATGCGGTCGGTGATGAGGAATCCGCCGACGATGTTGCTGGTGGCAGCGACCACGGCGATAAATCCGAAGATGGTGGCGAGCCGGCTCTCATGCCGGCCTACGAGCAGGATCGCACCTACGACCGCGATCGCGTCCAAGGCGTTGGTGAGCGACATCAACGGAGTGTGCAGCAGGGGCGAGACTCGGCGGATCACTTCAAATCCGATGAATCCGGCGAGCACAAAAATAAAAAGCGCGTTGATCAGGTTTGAACTACTCATCTTTCCTCCATTGATTTTTTCTGGCTCATTTTGCCAGCGCGGGCAAGCTGAAGAACTCGCGGATCCGGGCTTGCACAATTTCGCCGCCGCGGGTGAGCAAGGTCTCACGCATAATTTCGTCTTCCAGATTCAAAGTTAATTTTTGATCTTTTATCAAATACGTCAAGAACGCAGTGACGTTGCGGGCGTACATCATGCTGGCGTGATACGGTACGCCATTCGCCAGGTTGATCGTTCCAATGATGGTCACACCATGCTTGACCACGGTCTTGCCCGGTTCGGTGATCTCGCAGTTGCCGCCACGTTCGGCGGCCAGATCGACAATCACGGAACCGAGAGCCATTCCCTTCACCATATCTTCGGTAACGAGCACGGGCGCCTTCTTGCCCGGAATCACGGCCGTGGCAATTACTACATCGCTTTCCTTCACGGTGGCTCCGAGCAACTCGCGCTGACGGCGATAAAACTCTTCGCCCTGCGCGGTGGCGTATCCGCGGGCGTCCTGCGCGTCTTTTGCCTCGATGGGAAGCTCCACGAAACGTCCGCCAAGGCTGTGCACCTGCTCCTTCACGGCGGGCCTTAAATCGTAAGCCGAAGTCACAGCACCCAGGCGGCGCGAGGTCGCGATGGCCTGCAGTCCGGCAACGCCGCATCCGATAATGAAAACGCGGGCGGGAGTGATGGTTCCCGCTGCGGTAGTGAGCATGGGAAAAATGCGGGGGTGGGAGTCGGCGGCCAGCAGCACGGCTTTGTATCCGGCGGCAGTGGCGAACGAGGAAAGCGCGTCCATGCTTTGGGCGCGCGTGGAACGTGGCATCAACTCTATGGCAAATGCCGTGACCCCGGCATGCGCGATCTCCTCCACCACATCTTTCGAGCCGAAGGGACGCAGAAAACCTACGAGCATCTGATCGCGGCGGAACAACGGAACATCCTGCTTGCCAGTAAGATCGTTGGCGCCGTAGGCAAGAATCTGCACAACAATGTCAGCGGAGGAAAACACGGCGGCGCGGTCGGCGACGATTTTCGCGCCCTTCTCGACATAGAGAGAATCGGGATAGCCAGCCTCGACGCCAGCGCCGGATTGTATGTGCACCTCGAAACCCGCCTTAGTCAGCGTGGGAACAACGACCGGCACGATCGCGACCCGCCGATCGCCGGGATAAATTTCTTTCGGAACACCGATGATCACATGCCCTGCCTGTCTTAGCGATTCTCTGCATCGCAATTGAAAACATTAGGAGCCGGGCTCGCAAACTGCGTTTGCCGGCAAAGTCAGACGAAGTGAGGATTCTAGTTTAGCGGGTGGGTCTGCGCAAATGGCCTCCTGTATTCGGTGCTCAAATGGAGAGGCTTAGCTGCACATCGTCGCCATGGTTAGAGTTGGACGTGGCAATATCGGTGCAGTTTTGCACGATCCAATCGGCGCCGGCATCTTCGAGGTCGCGGCGGAGCATGGTGGTTAGGAATGCAATCACCCTCCCGCCAGCAGCCTTGCCGCTTCGTACTCCGGCGGGTGCGTCTTCGACCACGATGCAATCTTGGGCGGCAAAACCGAGCTTCGCCGCAGCCTTCAGATAAGGCTCGGGATCGGGCTTGCCGATTTTCACGTCGCTCGATGTGACCATATTTGCGGGAATCGGCAAGCCCGCGGCTCGCAAACGCACTTCGGCCAGCGGACGTGTGCATGAAGTCGCGATGGTCCAGCGTTCTGGAGGCAGGGAGTTCAGGAGTTGCCTGGCGCCGGGAAGAAGCACAACGCCATCGAGGTCCTCTATTTCGCGGCGTTCGACTTCGCGATCTTCCCTGTCGAGAACGGCGCGATCGAGATTGGCGGCGGGAATCAGTTCGCGAATGGTGGCTCGACTGGGACGCCCGTGCGCCATGCGAACCACGGTCTCGGGATCAAGGCCATGCTCAAGCGCCCACCGCTGCCAGACGCGTGCGACTGCAGGAGTGGAGTCAATGAGCACGCCGTCAAGGTCGAACAGCAAGGCGCGGCAGCGGATCGAGATCATTGCGTCGAATTTACATTGCTGCGGATCTTGAACTCGGTGTAGGAACGCGGCTTTGCCTCGTCGATGCGGGGTCAGCCGGCTCGAACATGTCGGCCGGTGGAAATGGTGAGCGCGGCAGGAATCGAACCTGCGACCCACGCCTTAAAAGGGCGTTGCTCTACCAACTGAGCTACGCGCCCCACCAATTTCAATCTAACATATTTTTGCGGGTGTTCGGCGCGACCCCGTCCTGCGCCCGGCAGTAAGTGACGCCGGTGGCGCAAAAGCTATACACTTCGCATTTATGCTGCGATCAGCTTGGTTGTTGAAAAGACTTCCGTTTTTTGCTGTGCCGATTGTTTCGTGCGGCGTTTTGACTTGCGCCATTCTTTCGCCAACGCTGAGCTACGCGTCGAAGAAGAAGCAGTTGCCTGCGGTCCGCTGGACGTCGGGTGCTGCGGGTTGCACCTTCGAAAGCACGGATGACGGACATTACCGCTGGACGATGATTGGACAAGATCTCGCGATGAGCCTGGTTCTGGATTCCCAGGAATTGGCGAAGAGCCGTCATCGCTTTTACCGGCTGCTCGGTATGTACATCAGTGTGACGTACACGGGGCCAGGCAAATTCGAGTTCCCCGCCGACTTGCGGCTCGACTTTGTTCGCCATCACGACGTTCTTGAGGGCTACGAGGATCCGACCGAACTCTCCAATCGGATTCAGAACGACGTCGACACGAAGATTTTTCAGACGGAGCGCCAGATCAAAAAAGATCCCAAGAGCGCTGACGAAAAAACCGTCCTCCTGCGTGAATACCAAAAAGTGGCTGCCGAGTTCATCGAATTTGTGAGCACGCAGGGACTCGACCCCAACACGGTGATCCTGAGCCCGGGCAATCCCGAAGCCCACGGCTGGGCCTTCTTCGCCACCAGCAATAAGTGGATTGGCCCGTGGAAAGACCGGGAAGATTTTCTGCTCAGCGTTTGGATGAAGGACAAGGTTTGGCAATTTCCCGTCTCGCTGCCACCGGCCGAAGGCGATCTGATCCTGCGCAAACCTGACTAGCCCGCGAGCGCAACCGGAAATTGTGTTACAGTTTCGTGCTCGCGGTTTCTCATGGTTGTGATCATGAAGGCTTCGTGATCGTCGTTCGTTATCATGGTTTCTTGACATGGAGATGTCTCCGAAAACGGCGCCCGAGCCAAGTAAACTTGCAGTGGTGTTCTATTGTCCGGTCTGCGCTGTGGAGGTCACCGATCCGCTGACCTGCGGCGATTGTTCGGCCATCATCTGCCGGCGCTGCGGAACTCCGCTTGAAGCATCTGACGAATTGGGCATGGGATGAAGACGGTCGTTGGTCGTCGGTCGCTGGTCGTTGGCAGCACTGAGCAACCACGCATTGCTAATTACGATTTGCAAACGACCACCGACTAACGACCAACGACTGGCTCTATTGATGAAGAACTGACGACGGAATGAATCCACTTCCCGCTTCCCAGGCTAGCGAATCCGAAGCATCTGGTCAGCAACCGAGTCTCGTCCGCGGGCTTGGCCTGCTCGACTCTGTGTTGTTGCTGGTGAGCGGCATCATCGGCTCTTCTATTTTTCTTACAGCTAAAGATATCGCCGGGCCTTTGCCGAATCCGACATTGTTTTTTCTGGTGTGGGTGCTGGGTGGAGCGATCTCTCTGTGCGCCTGCGTCGCGTTCGCCGAACTCGGCTCCATGTATCCCGACTCCGGCGGACAATACATCTACCTTCGCGAAGCTTATGGCGATCTGGTCGCGTTTCTTTACGGATGGATGTTATTTGCGGTGGCGAATGGTGGCACCATCGCGGCACTCTCGGTCGCGTCCGCAGCCTACATGGGGAATATCGTTCCCGCCATTTCGCAAGAGCACGTGATCTTCTCTCTGCTGGGCGTGCCATTCACACGCGCGCATGCGGTTGGACTGTTGCTGATCGCCATCCTCACTTACGTTAACGTGGTCGGACTACGCTGGGGGACGCTTTTGCAGAACGTGTCGACTTGGACGAAGTTTGCTGCCATGGGACTTTTTGTTGTTCTCGGATTTGCCATTGGTAAAGGACATTGGTCGAACTTCAGCGCGCGGGCGGCGGGCGGACTCAACATGGGACTCGGCGCCGGGCAGTTGATTTCCGCGCTGGGCGTGGGGTTGATCGCCGTGTTCTGGGCTTACGACGGGTGGGTTTACATCACCTGGGTCGCGGGCGAAGTGAAGGAACCGCGGCGCAATGTGCCGCTGGCGATGGTTTTAGGCGTGCTCGCGGTGGGCGCCGTTTATCTTGCCATGAACGCGACGTATGTTTATGCCCTGCCCCTGAGTGAGGTCGCAAAGCACGAAACCATTGCGCACGCCGCCGCGGCCGTGCTGTTTTCACCCGGAGCCGCGGCGTGGCTTTCGGCGATGATCGCGATTTCGTGTTTCAGCGCGGCAGCGACCTGCACGCTTTCCGGCGCACGCGTTTACCTCGCCATGGCGCAGGACGGCGTTTTCTTTCGCCGCATGGCCGTCATTCATCCCAAGTGGCGCACACCTGTGTTCAGCCTGGTCGGACAAGGCCTCTGGGCCGCGGTGCTCACCGTGAGCGGACGCTACGATCAGCTTTACACGTACGTTATTTTTGGCATGGTGCTCTCCTACACGCTGACCGTCATCGGCCTGTTTGTATTGCGCTGGAAGCGCCCCGACGTTCCCCGCCCTTATCGCTGCGCCGGATACCCCTGGCTGCCCGCGATCTACATTCTCATTGGAGTTGCCTGGACGCTGAACACGATCATTGAGCGGCCAGCCGAGGCTTTCTGGGGCGCCGCGATTGTGCTGGTGGGCGTACCGGGGTATTTGTTTTGGAAGCGCGCAAAGCGGCCGATGCGCCCCGCAGATATTGGTTGATCCCTTCCGGTGCGGTTGACAAGCTCGCTAAGGCGGCACAGAATGTCGGGACAACTTGCTGTTCGTCGCCCCAGGCGTCTCCGGCTTGGGGCGCGGGTTTTCACTTCTACTTGAAGGAAAATTCCCATGTCGAAGATCTCCCAGTTCGCGCTCTCGTGTGTCCTCACCGCTATTCTGATCGCTGCGCTCTGCGGTAGCGCAGCGGCGCAGCAGCACATCACCGGAAGCTTGCCAGATGGCGCTACCTATGTAATCGACGTCCCGGCACCATGGAACGGCACTCTCCTTCTTTATAGTCACGGATATGTCGAGCCCGGCGGGGATAATCCCGCGGAGGATGTAGGCGATCCACTAACTGGCGCTTACTTGCTGGGGGCGGGATACGCGCTGGCTGGATCCTCGTACGCTTCTACCGGCTGGGCCGTGCAACAGGCGATTCCCGATCAGATGGCAACGCTCGGTGTCTTTCAAACCGACGTCGGAAATCCGACCACGACCATCGCCTGGGGACACTCTCTGGGGGGCATGATCACCGCCGCGCTCGTGCAGGAGTACCCGAGCAGTTTCAACGCCGCGCTTCCCATGTGTGGGGTCGTGGGCGGCAGCGTGGGCACTTGGAATGAGGCACTCGACGCCGAATTTGCGTTCAACACGCTGATCGCAGGCGGGGCTCTGCAAGTGGTCGACATCACCAACCCGGATCAGAATTACACCGAGGCGGAAGAGTTTCTCGCCGCGGCGCAAACCACGTCCCAAGGTCAGGCGCGCATTGCGTTGGTCGCGGCTTTGGCCGATGTGCCGGGCTGGTACGATCCCGCTTCTCAGGAGCCGCCGAAAAAGGACTATACCGATCAACAAGCCAACCAGTTTCAGTGGTTGGCAAATGTCGACTTTGCCTTCTCGTTCGCCTTCCGCGCCGAACTGGAAGCGCGCGCTGGCGGAAATCCTTCATTCAACAACGGCGTCGATTATGCGACGCAACTAATGGGCTCGGCCGATTATTTTGAAGTAAAAGAGTTGTACAAAACCGCTGGGCTGAGCTTGGATGCGGACCTGGCGACGCTAGCCGCGGCTCCGCGGATTTCCGCCGATCCAGGCGCCTTGACTTACCTGTCGGATTACATCATCTACAACGGCCAGTTGCCGTTCCCCGTGCTGACAATGCACACGGTCGGCGACGGACTGGTTCCGGTCGAAGAAGAGAACGCCTATGCGACGGTTGTCGACGAAGCGAAGGATTTTGCCGAGTTGAAGCAAACCTACATTCACCGCGCGGGACACTGCGAATTCACGCCGGCGGAAACGATTACCGCGCTGCAAACGCTGGAACTTCGATTGTCGAGCGGGAAGTGGAAAGATCTCACTCCTAAAGACCTGAACAAGGAGGCGAACGCGCTCGGCTCGACTTATAACGTTCTCGATATTAACGGCCAGTTAGTGAACACACCGCCGGAGTTCGTGACGTTTAAACCGGAGCAATTTCTGCGCGTTTACGACACGTTTTCGCAATAGGATGGTGCAGAGAAACCCGGCAGGGAGCCAACGCTAGTACAGATTTCTGCGCCAACGATCGACCGCGGAGCAATGGTATAGTGTGAGCATGCTACGCACACTTATCACGGTTTCCCTGCTCGTTTATTCCATCGTTGGCCTCGTGGCGCCTCAACCATCTATCGATGTCGGCCAGACTACCGCAAATGTGTTCGAATCGACCTATTTCCATTTCCGGTATGAGTTACCAAAGGGATGGTTTGCACTAGATGATCGGGTTCGCCTCGCGGACAACAAGAATCGCTACGAAACACAACTACAAGAAGCCCTCAAGAATAAAAAGCCAAATACTTCCACGCAGACTACGACGGTAGAGGTGTTCCCTCCTTACAATCTGCTAATAGCTAGCCGCACGGCGGTGACGTCCAGCGACACAGGGCAAATGCCTCGCGTGGAAATCCACGCAATCAGGCGAGTGGCCATGATGATGGAGGCTGGGGATTCTGTGAAGTTGATCTCCCAGATCATGCGGCCCAAGGTATTGCGAGGTCCTGAGGACGTAACACTCTCAGGGCACAAATTTGTCAGAGCTGACTTCGAATTCAAGCCAGATTCGTTCCTATCAAAGTTCACCACCGTGAGCGGCGATTACCTCATCGAATTTGACCTGCGGGCGGACAACGAGAAAGACCTGGGAGATTTAGCGAATACCGTGCAGGCCATTCAATTCTCCGATCACTGAGCGGCAGCGCCCCGAAGTGAAAACCTTTCTACACCGGCACCGCCGTCTTCCGCTTTGGATTGAAGAACGGCAACGGCACCACCGTTGCCGTTGTTTTCATGCGTTGCGCTTCGATGGTCAACTCCATTTGCAGCTTGGTGCCGGGCTTGGAGTACTCGGAGCCCACGCTGGCGAGCGCGATCAACTTCTTTAACAGGGGAGAGAACGCGGTCGTCGTGGCCTTGCCCACCTGCCTGTCACCCACATAGACGGGCACAGCAACGCGCGACGCCTGGCTGGGCGCCGCCGGGGATAATCCAAACTTGTCGAATTGTTCTTCCACTTCCACCCAATCGACTTCCAACCCCACCAACTGGCGCGCCACTCCCTGCTGGTGATCTCGCGTCAACGCACGCTTGCCGATGAAATTTTCTTTTTCAAGATGCACCATCTTGCCGAAGCCTAACTCGTACGGAGAATATTTCTGCGATGGGATCAGCGCCTTCTTCGAGCTGATGTAATCGACTTCGATGAGCAGCAATCCGGCTTCGACGCGCGCCACATCGAGGGCCAACATTCCGGCAGCGTGAATATCGAATTGCTTGCCCTTCTCCATCAACGCGTCCCAAACCTTGACGGCCTGGTCCCAGGGAATCCATATTTCGTAGCCAAGATCACCGGTGTATCCAGTGCGCGAGATGTCGACGGGCACGCCGGCAATCTTGCCCGTCGTCTTTCGGAAATACTTCAGATTCACGATGTCGGCTTCCGCAATCGTCTTTAGAAGTTTCGCCGAGGCCGGCCCTTGCAGCGCCAGCGCCCCGGTTTGCTCGGAAATGTCTTCGATCTGAACGTCCATATTCAGACCGTTCTGCCGGAACCAGCGCAGGCTGGGATCGGCCGCCGTCCAGCGATACTTGTTCTCTTCGAGGCGCGTGATCGTGCCGTCGTCGATGACCTTGCCCTCTTCATCACACCAGCAAGCGTAGATGACCTGACCGACGGTGACTTTGTTGATGTCGCGCGTGATCACGCGGTTCACCAGTTTGGTCGCATCCTTGCCGCTGACGAGATACTTATAAAGCGGGGAGATATCGATCAGCGCGCACGCATTGCGGATCGCGTTGTACTCATGCTCGTGGTGAACCTCGTATACGCTGACCGTGTAGTATCCCGACCATTCGCGGTAGTTCAGGCTGTGGCAGAGGGCGAAAGTTCTCTCGTGAAATGCAGTTCCAATGGGCAAGACGACCTCGCTCAGTACTACTGTGTGTTTTCCCGTGAAATCTGGAAGAATCTCCGACGCCGGATTATATGCAGTCGCACACCGGCGCGGCAAGCGCCGAAATGGGTCTGACCTGGGGTCAGACATGACACCTAAGTGGAGACAAAGGGTTAGTTTCTCGATAGAATAACGAGTCATTTTTCCGTTGAAGTTATGGTTAATCTGGGAGCGATTTTCCAAGATAATTTTGTTCTGAGTCGAATATGTCCGCAGCCGCAAACAACCCGAAGTACGACGTGATCGTGATTGGCGGAGGCCATAACGGCCTCACCAACGCCGCCTACCTGGCGAAAGCGGGTAAGAAAGTTCTGGTGCTCGAACGCCGCCACGTGCTCGGCGGCGCGGCTTGCACGGAAGAAGTTTTTCCCGGCTTCAAGTTTTCCGTGTGCTCGTATGTCGTCTCATTACTGCGGCCAGAGATTATTCGCGACCTCGAACTTCCCCGCCATGGACTTGAGATTTTGCCGCTGGATGGCACTTTCACTCCCATGCCCAACGGCGACTACCTGTGGCGGGTCAACGACCACGGCAGAACGCATCGCGAAATCGCGCGCCACTCACGGGTGGACGCGGAAGCCTACGATGAATTCGGCAAGGCGATGCAGGCGATGTGTCGGTTCGTGAAGCCGATTCTCAGCATGATTCCGCCCGATCCGACGACGCTGAATCCGCGCGAACTCATGAAGCTACTCTTCATCGGCCGTCGCTTCCAGGGCATGTCGAGCGAAGACAAATACAACCAGGTGCAGCTCATGACCATGAGCGCCATCGACTTTCTCGATCAGTGGTTCGAGACCGATGTGCTCAAGGCCACCATGTCGGCCTCGGGCATCATCGGAACTTTTCTCGGCGTGCGCTCGCCCGGAACGGCTTACGTTCTGCTGCATCACTACATGGGCGAGATTGACGGCGCTTTCCGCGCCTGGGGATTCGCGCGCGGCGGCACGGGCGCGATCTCGAATGCGATCGCCGACGCCGCTCGCGAAGCCGGAGCCGAGATTCGCACCAAAGCTCCGATCGCGAAGATTATCGTCAAGAATGGGCGCGCCGCGGGCGTTGTGCTCGCGAACGGGGACGAGATTTATGCGGACGTGATTTCTTCGAGCGTCGATCCCCGGCTTACGTTTAGCAGGATGATCGAGCCCGGCAATCTGCCCGATGAATTCATGGAAGGAGTCAAGCGTTACAAGTTCCGCGGTTCGTCAGGCAAGGTGAACATGGCGCTCGACGGCCTGCCGAATTTCAAGTCCATGCCCGGAGTGGGCGCGCACCTGCGCGGCGCGATGTCGATTTCGCCGAGCGTCGACTATATGGAGAAGGCCTACGACGAAGCGAAGTACGGGCACTGGTCTTCGCATCCGTATATCGACATGGTGATTCCGACGCTCACCGACACTTCGCTCGCGCCTCCGGGCAAACACATCCTTTCTTGCTTCGTGCAGTACGCGCCGTACAAGCTCGCACCGGGGCTCGATTGGGACACGGAAAAAGAAAAGTTCGGCGATGCCGTGGTCAACACCATCGCCGAATATGCGCCGAATATCAAAGACATCATTCTGCACCGGCAGGTGGTTACGCCGCTTGATCTGGAACGCGAGTGGGGATTGAGCGAAGGCAACATTTTTCAGGGCGAGCTTTCGCTCGAACAATTATTTTTTCTGCGGCCGGTTGCGGGATGGGCCCAGTTCCGTTCGCCCATCAAGAATCTGTATATGTGCGGATCGGCTACGCATCCTGGGGGCGGCATCATGGGCGCACCCGGACGCCTAGCAGCGCTCGAAATTCTGAAAGACGGAACGGCTTGATGGCCGGAGAAAGAAACATGGCCGAAACTCGCGATGTGATCATCGGCGGCGGCGGACACAACGGTCTGGTCGCGGCCTTCTATCTCGCCAAAGCCGGCTTCAAGCCCTTGGTGCTGGAACGGCGCGCCCAGGTGGGCGGCTCGGCCATCACGGAGGAGCTGCATCCCGGATTTCGCTGCTCGACGCTGGCGCATAATACCGGGCCGCTGCGCGCCGACATCGTCCGCGACCTGCAGTTAGAGCAGCACGGCCTCAAGCTGACGACTCCCGACGTGAGCACGGTCTCACTGCTACCGGATGGGCGAGCGCTCGTCCTCTACGCTGATGCAAAGAAAGCCGCGCAGGAAATCGCCGAGTGGTCGCAGAAAGATGCTGCCTCGTACGTTGAATTTGGCACGGCGCTCGGCAAGATTGGCAAAGTGATCGCCGAGGCGCTCCTGCTTACACCGCCCGATATTGACAGCCCCAGCAGTGGCGATCTGTGGGGAATGCTGAAGACGGGCCGGTCGATTCGCAATCTTGGCAAGAAGGATTTGTATCGCGTGCTGCGGTGGGGTCCGATGGCCGTTGCCGATCTGGCCGCTGAGTTCTTCGATACCGAACCGCTGCGCGCAACCATCGCCGCCCGTGGCATCTTCGGAACTTTTCTTGGGCCATGGTCGGCGGGCAGCGCTCTGGTGCTGCTGTTGCGCGCGGCTGCCGATCAACTTCCGAATGCGTCTCCCGCAGGGAGCGTTCAGTTCCCTGCCGGCGGTGTTGGCGCTGTGACTCTGGCGATGGCTGCGGCGGCCAAATTGGCGGGCGCGGAAATTCGCACCAGCGCCGACGTCGCCGAGATTCGCGTGAAAGACGGCGTCGCCACCGGCGTAGTGCTTACCTCGGGCGAGGAAATTTCCGCGCGCGCTGTCGTATCGAACGCCGACCCCAAACGCACGCTCATGCGCCTGGTAGACCCGGCGCACCTTTCGCCCGACTTTATCCAGAAGATTAAGAATTATCGTTCACAGGGGACGGTCGCAAAAATCAATCTTGCGCTCTCCGCGCTTCCGGAATTCACCGCGCTCAAAGCAAAAGCGCACGGCAATTTGCTTCGCGGCCGCATTCAGATCAGTCCTGAAATCGATTACCTGGAGCGCGCCTTCGACGAATCGAAGTACGGGAACTTCTCGCGCAATCCCTACCTTGAGATTACGTTCCCGTCGCTTTCCGATCCATCACTCGCGCCTGCGGGTCAGCACGTGATGTCGATCTACATGCAGTACGCGCCGTATAAGCTGAAAGACAGCGACTGGGAAAGCCAACGCAAGGCGCTCGGCGAAACTGTAGTGAAAGCGATTGCGCAGTATGCGCCCAATTTGCCGCAGACGATCCTGCGCCATCAAATCATCACGCCCAAGGATCTGGAAGAAACCTACGGCCTCACGGGAGGCCATATCTTCCACGGCGAACTCGCGCTCGATCAGTTTTTTACCATGCGCCCTGTGCTCGACTGGGCGCGTTATTCGACTCCGATCGAACGGCTGTACTTATGCGGCAGCGGAACCCATCCCGGGACGGGGTTAACCGGCGGCTCTGGCGCTAACGCCGCCCGCGAGATCGCGAAGGCGCTGAAAAGGTAGTTATAATCTGCCAGGGACAACTCTCATGAGCAAGGCTATAGAAAACTTACAGGCAGCCCAGAAGCGCGCCATGGCTGGTCGGCCGAAGGTCGGCGGCTTCCCATATCTAGCCGAAACCCTGCGGCGCGCAGGTGTAACGCGCAATCTATGGCACCTACCCTCATGTCAGAGTCTATATCTAACCGAGGACGGGCCGGTCGTGACGTTAGGCACCCCACTTTGTTCGGGCACCGTAGATGTGCCTTCGTTCAACCGCGAGGCTCTGATCTCAGCGTTGCGTACTGACCAAGCGGGAAAAAGCACCTTCCCCGAGTTCCTGGCAGCCTCTTGGCGCGCGGGTGTTGTGCGCTACGATGTCGATCTAATAGACCGCAAGGTCGCCTACTACGGCTGCAACGGCGAGGAGTACATCGAAGATTATCCAGCCGTCGAGGTGGGTTAGGGTCGGTTCACATCTGTCGGAAGTTTTCTATGCATAATTCCGCCATCCTTCTTGTTTCCTGCCCCGACCGTAAAGGCGTGGTTGCGGCAATTGCCGAATTCATTTTTCGCCATAATGGCAACATCCTGTGCAACGACGAGCACGGCGATGAGGAATCGAATCTCTTTCTTACTCGCGTTGAGTTTGACACGGCGGACTTTGCTTTTGACCTGGCGGAATTTCCCCAGCGCTTTGGGCCGATCGCCCGCGACTTCGAGATGGATTGGCGGCTCGCCCGCTCCGCCGATCGTCCCCGCATCGCCATTTTCGTTTCGAAATATGACCATTGCTTGCAGGATCTGCTTTACCGGTACCAAAGCGGCGAACTGGGCTGCGAGATTCCACTGATCGTCTCCAACCATCCCGATAACCAGCGCATCGCCGACTTCTACCGCGTTCCTTACTTCGTTGTGCCGGTTACGAAAGAGAACAAGCAAGAGGCAGAGCAGCGGCAAATCGCGCTCATCCGCGAACACAAATGCAGTCTTGTGGTTCTCGCCCGCTATATGCAGGTGCTCTCAGGTGAGTTCATCGCTGCTGTCGGCTCGGAGAATCTCATCAACATTCACCACTCGTTCCTGCCCGCGTTCGTCGGCTCCAAACCCTATCACCGGGCATTCCAACGCGGCGTCAAGCTGATCGGGGCTACCGCGCACTACGTTACGCAAGTACTCGATGATGGCCCCATCATCGACCAGGACGTTGTCCGCATTCATCACCGCGACACCGTCGGCGACCTGGTGCAGAAGGGACGCGATATTGAAAAAATCGTTCTGTCGCGCGCCGTCCGCTGGCATGTTGAGAACCGCATTCTGCTGTACGGGAATAAAACCGTGGTCTTTCAGTAGGCCCGGCAGGGTCAGCATGAATTGCGTGAGGGTATTGGTGCAGACACTTCCGTAACCAGGTAACCAATTGCGCTGAGGTTGCCTTTCGGTTTTACTAAGAGAGACCAGTTGCACCATAACTGCGCGATCTGCGAGGAGCGGAATTTGCTGGAGGATCCCAACTGGGAGCTGGCGTTGTTGGCCACCGTGCAAAGCTTCTACCAGCGGCTGCTCAGCGAGCAACTGGGCGGAGAGCTGCCGGCGCCCGCCGAGCTGGCTCCCGACGTCATCGGCCACACCGAGGATGTGCGTTCAACCCTCGAGAAGATGCACCTGTGGGTTCAGTTGCTCGACATGGCAATCACTCCGGCCATGCTGCGACTGGCCGTACAGCCTGGGCTTGATCCCGAGGTTGCGGAAGGGCTGCTGCGCTACTTCGCGCGCCATCGCGACGATTCGGGCGCCAATCGCGACAAGACCGACCTGGTCGCAACCTTTCTGTTTCGGCATCCGCGTGTAGCCGGGCAGTGGGAGCGGCGCGGCTACGGGCTTGATGGCTCGATACCTTTGTCTCCGTTTGAAATTGCGTTGCTGGAAATTCTTTCGGAGTCCGACGTGCCCGTGCTCTCCGACGGCGATGTGCAGCTGCTGCGCGAATTCAGCGCCTTGCTTGACCAGGCCAATCGTTTTCAGGATTTCTCGGCGCTGATGGATTCCGGCATAATCCAGCGGGTGCGGCAACTGAAAGCCGGGCTCGGCGAATCGATTTATCACCCCGGGGTGCTGGCTACGCTGGCGCCATACAATGCCGCCTTCGGCGATCGTTTTCATGCCCTGTTCGCCGCGGCGGCAAATGAGATTAAATCTTTCGCCACCCGTCTGGAAGAGCTCGGAGGCAGCATTTTGAGTACGGTTGACGGCGTCGAAGTCACCGTCGAGCATGTCGCGGCGCTGAACCAGGAAGCTTTATTGAAGGTTGATTACAGCGCGGCGCTGGAAAAATTCCGTCGCGTCGCCCGCTTGAAAAAAGAATTGGAGCGCCGGCCGCCGATCCCGCGAACCCATCCCGGCTCCGCGACATTTGGCCACACCGCGGGCGCAGGCGGTGCTGCGGCGGCTCCAGCACTCGCTCCGGCACCGAAGTATGTCCCCGCCGCCATCACCCCGCAGGCGCTCTCGGCGGAGGAAGCGAAGCTGCGTCGGGTGGAAGAATCGATCCGCGTCTTCGTGCGCGTTGCCGATCCCAAATTCCGGCAGATCGTGCCCATGCGTTATTTCAACCTGGTGCTCAGTCAGGCCGAGGTTCAGGCGTACACGGCCGATTACCTCGAACAGACGGGGCCGCGGGCGGACGCCGCGCGAATGCTGCTGCGCATCGTCGCAGTCACTGCGCGCGTGACTACCGAGATTGAGGAATTCAAACGCTCGCGGAATTCGCGCTCGGTATGGAAACTGCACGCCGATTCTCTGGTGGTCCTCATCGACCTGGCCACGCGGCTCAGAGAAGGAGTGGATCGATTTGCCCTGGTTGCCAGCCCGGAGGCGGAAGCGCCGGCAAACGGTGGAGATCTCCGCGGCGCGCTGGAAAAGCTGCGAGCGCGCACCGCCGAGGCTGCAAAGCTCATCGCCGAGGCGTAACTGGTGGAGAGCCGGGCGTCCTCGCCCGGCCACGATAATGCTGGACGGGCGAGACGCCCGTCGCTCCACTGTGTCTTTTAGTGAATGTCGAACTGCTCCTGGTGCAGCGCCGGATCCGATTTCACGATGATGGTTTTCTTCGTGAGTTCTTCCATCTCATTCAGCAGTTTCGCGTTGTTCGCCTTCAGCGCTTTCGCGACCTCCGGATTTACGCGCAACATCACGTCGCTATGTTCCAGATGGTTCGAGATCTTGCGCATCTCGACATAGACCTCGTTGCAGATGGTATTCACCGATTTCACGAAGCCGGTGGATTGGCAATACGGACACGGCGATCCAATGGTCCTTTCGAGCGACTGCTTCACGCGTTTGCGCGTAATCGCCACTAGGCCGAAGTCGTTGAACTGCAGCACTTTTGACGGAGCCCGATCGAGGCGCAACGCTTCTTCCAGCGCCTGCATTACCTTCTGGCGGTTGCGGCGCTCGTCCATGTCGATGAAGTCGATGATGATGATGCCGCCCAGATCGCGCAGGCGGACCTGGCGCACGATTTCCTTGATGGCATCGACGTTGGTCTTTACGATCGTGTCTTCCAGGCGGGCCGTTTTGCCGACGTACTTGCCGGTGTTCACGTCGATGGCAACCAGCGCCTCGGTCTGGTTGATCACGATGTAGCCGCCGCTCTTCAGCCAGACTTTCGATTTCAGCGCCTTGTTGATTTCTTCGTTCAGCCCGAATTGATCGTAGAGCGGCGTCTCTTTCGTATAGAGTTTGACGCGCTTCACCAGCCCCGGCTGGAAACGATTCGCGAAACGCAGAATGCGCTCGTATTCAACCTCTGTGTCAACCCATATGGCGGAGAAATCGGAGCTCACCTGATCGCGCAGCACCCGCTCCACCACGTTCAGGTCGTGATAGATCAGTGCCGGAGACTTGCTGCTGTCAGAGCGCGACTTGATCTCGCTCCACAGGTTTTTCAAAAAGCGAATATCCGCCCGCAGTTCTTCGTCGGTTGCACCCGCAGCCGCGGTCCGCACAATAAAACCGCCGCCGCCGTTTTCGCGCTCGCTCTGAATGATTCGCTTCAGCCGCAGGCGCTCTTCTTCTGACGAGATTTTGCGCGACACTCCAGTGTGGTTCACCGTCGGCATGAAGACCAGAAAGCGCCCCGGCAGCGCGATGTGGCTGGTAATGCGCGCGCCTTTTTTGCCGATCGGCTCCTTGGCAATCTGGATCAGCACTTCCTGCCCTTCCTTGAGCAGTTCGCTGATCTGCGGAACTACGGTGTTTTCGCGGCTGCGGAAACGCCGTCCACCGCGGCGTCCGCGGCCGCGATCGAACCCCCGCTCCGGACCGCGACGCTGCGTACGCTGCAACAGTCTCGCCTCCGGCGCCGGGCCGCGAACTTCCGCGCTCGCATCCACCGTGCCCTCGCCAATCGCCTCGGCCTCCAGCAGCGCCTCGGCTTCGGCTTGCGCCTCTTCCAGTTCCAACTCTTCCGCTTCGCGCTCTTCCGCTTCCAGCACGGCTTCGGGAACCGCTTCGCCGTTGGCTGCGGGCTCACCGGTTGCTGTCAAAGCCGCAGCCTCTGCAACTCCGGGTTCTGACAGCTGCCCACTGGCCGCGCGCGTTTCTTCTTCCAGTTCCTCGAAACCTTCGTCGTCTCCCGGCTCTTCGCCGTAGGAGGCGAGGTCGACTTCTTCTTCTTCGATCTCCTGCTCTTCGACGGCTCCGGGCGCAAAGTGATGGGGAACTTCGGTTGCAATCTCTTCTGCCATCTGCGGAGCGGCCGCAAAACCGGCCCGTTGTGCGCTCTCACGCACGGGCTCTGGCGCCGCGTAGGTCTCCAATATGGGTGTTTCCCGCCTTGCCTCGGCTATTTCCGGTGCAGCACTGAGGGCGGCATCGTGCACCTCTTCCTCGACCTCAACCTCCTCGACCTCAGCTCGCGGTACCTGCTCATGCTGTTCGTGAAGAGGTTCGGCAACCTCGGCCGCGAAAACGGGTTCATCCTCAGGAAAATTTGCGACGATCGCGGCTGACTCAGGCGGCTCAACCGCCGCCGCGTTCTCCGCCGACAAAGCTGGATGTTCGCTTGTACCCGCACTTTGCCCCAGTCCCTGGCGCTGGTACTTCGAGATTGATTCGCCGGGTAGCATGATCGGTTGATATCCCGGGGGCGGTCCGTAATCATAGTCGCGACCGGTGGGCGCGGGGCGCTGGAATCGCGCGTCCGAACTGCTGCGCCCGGAACGCTCGCCCCGGCCAAAGCGGTCGTTGCGCGGCTCACTCCGTACTTCACTGCCGCTTTCGCTACGTATTTCGCTATGTGTTTCGTTGCGTATTTCGTTGCGAGGCTCGGTTCGAATCTCGCCGCGCTCGGGACGGTCGCCGCGTCCGCCGCGGTCTCCGTTCTCGCCGCGACGTCCACGGCGGCGGCGACGGCCGCGAAAATCGCGACCCGCGCTCGTGCCCGCGGCGCTACCCGGCGCTCCGCCAACCGGCGCTTCCGTCTCTTCTCCCTCGGCTGCTGTGCTGCCGGCGTCTCCAAACTGCTCCTGGCTTTGAGGATCTGCGTCCGACTCTATACGCGGACGCGCCTCCGTCACCGGACGATTGGCCGGGATCGCTTCATCCAGGTCCTCGTCCTGCTGTTCCAAATCCATGAAATCGGAAACGTACAGAAAGGCGTCGCGTTCCAACCCAATATCGACAAAGGCCGACTGCATGCCTGGCAGCACGCGCGTAACCCGGCCCTTATAAATCGAGCCGGCTAAGGTGTATTCGTTCTCTCGTTCGAGGTAAATTTCCGCTAGTTGATCGTCTTCCGTGATCCCCACTTTGGTTTCGTGGGGGGTGGCTGAGACATACAATTCCTTGTTCATTTCTACTCCGGTTTTTCTTTACCGGACCAGAAGCGCAAGGCGGACCATCAGATCGATAGCGTTCAGCGCCGCTCCACGTGGTCCCCAGGCAGCGTGGTTTTGGCTGGCTGGAGTGCGGGGTAGGAGCGGGCGCGGTCCCGGAATTCTTCCCGGAACCCACACTGCAGTGAATTGTTATTGCTCGTCTGCACTGATCGCATTAAGCCGTACGTCAGGTCTGTGGCCACTCTCTCGCATTCTCGCTGAGGGGGCCGTTCCCCGCCTGACTGGCTTCAATCCTGTCCGGCTTCGACTTCTGCCGGCATTCTGCCCTCCTTTTTCGCGAGGGCCTTCGTAATCTTTCTTCTTACCTAATCTTGTTTCTGCCTAAATCCTGTTGCGTAGCGTCGATCTCACGGTCGATGAAACCTGCTGAGAAGAACGCCCCAACTTCTGCCGACCGTCTTAATTCACGAAACGGCGCATCCTGACGTTCATGACGATCCCCAGCGCCAAAAACATGAAAAGAACGGAAGACCCACCGTAACTCATGAGCGGCAGAGGTATTCCCGTGACTGGCATAAAGCCAACCACCATGCCGACGTTGACCAGAATGTGAAAGCTAAGCACAGCCACCACACCCATCACCAGAAATGCCCCGGCGCGGTCGGGCGCCGTTTGCGCATTCTGGGTCAACCGCATCAGCACTATAAAGTATAACAGCAGAACCGCCAGGGCTCCTACAAACCCATGTTCCTCGGCAAATGCAGCAAAAATAAAGTCGGTCTGGGGCACGGGCAAAAAGGCCAGATGCGTCTGCGATCCCTGGCTGCTGCCAAAGATCCCACCCGAACCGACGGCTATCAGAGATTGCGTCACCTGGTAGCCCGAGCCTTTGGGGTCGGCGTCGGGCTCGCGGAAGCTAAGCAATCGCTGCTTTTGGTAGTCCTTCATGTGGTGCCAAGCCAGAGGCATGCAAAGCGCGCCCAGAAGAAGCACGACACCAGCCTGCCGCAACCTCAGTCCTCCCAGAAAAAGCCCCATGATGGCAATCGGCAGATAGGTCAGCGCCGTCCCGAGGTCGGGTTGCGCCAACACCATCAGCATGGGGAAACCGACGATCGCGCCCGCCTTCAGAAAGTCGGGCCACGACAGTTCTCGCTCATGTAAATCCGAGAAGTACTTCGCCACCGCCAGAATCAGGATCAGCTTCACCCACTCCGATGGCTGAAAATGGCCGCCCGCCGGCATTTTGATCCAGCGCCGCGCCCCCAGGTATTTTTGCCCGAAGAGCAACACGGCAATCAGAGAGGCCAGCGAGGCCACATACATCCAGTGGATTTGTTCAAGCACTGCTTGATAGTTGAGTAGGCTGACCATGAACATAGCGCCCACGCCACCCAGAATCCAGTAGATTTGTTTGATGTGGGCGCCGGCAAACTTCGTATGCTCGGTCGCGCTGTGAATTTGCAGCACGCCGAGCGCACAGATCACCAGTACAAAGCCCAGTAGGACCCAGTCGAAATCTCGGTAGGAAACGTAGCGCGACATGAATTCAGTCGCCGACCCCAGAACCAATTCGGAAGAAGTAGAAACAGTTACTCAGTCGCAACAAAATCACTCACAAGGGTTGGTTGGACATGCCGGGCTCACAGGCGATGGCTCCCGGGTCCAGATCCAGATCGCAGCCCCACCCAAGCCAGCCAATCCGACGTAGACGGCCGTCGACGAACTCATAATACCTCCAGTCGCCGCCGTTGCCGCGCCAGCCGCCTTGCGCCGCTTTTTCTTCTTTTTCTCAGTGTCGTTGGCGTTCGTGTCATCGCGGGTGGTCTGTTGCCCTTGCGCTACGGTGGTGGTTCCCTTGTCGTCCTGAACCGTCACGTCGCCCTTATTCGCCGCGATCTGCACCTGACCATTGACATCGGTCACCTGAAACTCAGTCCACGCGTCGGCCGCGGGCTTGATGGTCACATCGCCGGCAACTGTCGCCAGTCCACGCGAGGTCGTGACCCGCACGGAGCCGTGCTCGAGTTCGACCGCCGGGCCCTCGAATTTCACCAGCGAGTCGGCCAACACCATGACGTTCGATCCATTCGCTTGAATGCTGGCCGTCGAATCGGGCCGCGTCTGCAACAAATCTCCCGCAAACATGGCGACCGACTTCGGCGCCTCGATGCCGTTCACCCAGGCCGAACCGTTCGCGTACAACATGGCGGACGCGGTCTCCCCCGCCAGCATCATTTGTGCCGGGAACACAATCGCCAGCAAACAGCAGACAGCAGACCGAAACGCTGACTGTGACATGGATCCGAATCACTCCACACTTCTGGATTTTTTTGTTATCGTAAGCCCGCAAAGGGTTGCCGGTCAATGCGATTCTTCGATGGTGTGCACTCCTGAGTCACTAGCTGGTCAATGTCAGCGCTGGCCACCGGCGTCCCAACGAGCATCTCGCCATCCACTCCTTCGACCATTACATTGGTCCAGCGGTTCGCTTCATGATGGCCGGGGATTTTCATTTTCAGGTAATTGTCGGTGAGCGCTTCGGTGAAGTCTGTCCCGCCCGATTGCAGCGTGATCGCTTCGACCACGGTTCCGACCAGCAACCGCATGAACGTCGCTTTCTTCCGGGATGCCAGTTCGCGCAGCACCCGATTCCGTTCCCGCGCTACGGCGACCGGAACCTGACCCGGCAACTCCGCCGCCGGCGTTCCCGGGCGTGCTGAATACGTGAACACATGCAGATAAGTGAACGGCAGCTCTTCAATCATGCGCCGTGTTTCGTCGAATTCCGCCTCGGCCTCGCCCGGAAACCCCACCATCACATCGGCGCCAATTGCGGCGGCGGGAATAGCGGCGCGAATCTTCAGGACCTTTTCGCAGTAATGCCAGGGACGGTATTTGCGGTGCATGCGCCGTAGCACGGCATCGCTACCCGACTGCATAGGCACGTGCGCATGCTTCGCGATCCGCGGCGACGAAGCGACTAGCCCGATCAGATCATCGCTCCAATCCATGGGTTCGACCGAACTGATGCGTAATTTTTCGAGGGACGTCTGCGTGAGAATGGCGCGAATCAAGTCGACAAGTCGATGGTCGTTGGTCTTCGATGTCGTTGGCCTTAGCTGAGAGCTGACAGCTGAGAGCTGAGAGCTGCCCTCCAAGTCCCTTCCCCACCGTCCCAAATTAATTCCCGAAATCACTACTTCCCGATAGCCTGCCTCGACCAGCGTTCGCACTTCCGCGATGACCCGCTCGTTCGCGAGCGATCGGCTCTGTCCCCGAACATAGGGGATCACGCAGAACGAGCAGCGATTGTCGCATCCATCCTGCACTTTCAGGTTCGGACGCGTGCGCTCATTGGCCGCTTCGAATACTGGAGCCGCCAACAGTTCGGTATGCGCAAAAATATCCCCCACAATCACAGTGGTGGTCCGTTCCCGGGGAATTTGATCTGCAGCCGTTTGTGGAGAAACTCGATCCCGCTTTTGGGTGGCGCAGCGCTTCAGCGCTACGATATCCAGTTCGTTTTCCAACGCGGCTTTAGCCGCTAAGGGTGTGTCCCTCTGTCCGCCCGCAAGTTGCGCGAGTGAAACAAATCCCCCCGAAGACGGGACCGCAATCTCCGCTACCTGGTGTTTGTGCGAATTACCTACGACCCAAGTCACGCCGGGCAGGGCTGCCAGTTCTTCCGGCGCGCGTTGCGCGTAGCACCCGGTCACAAGAATGCGGCAATCCGGATTCACCCGCTGCAGCCGCCTTATCGATGCGCGCGCATCTTTATCTGCGCCCTCAGTCACCGTGCAGGTGTTCAGCACGACAATTTCGGCGTCGCGAGCCGCGCCCGCGCGCTCCAGTCCGCGCTCGAGGAACTGCCGCTCCAGCGCCGCCCCGTCCGCTTGGGTGGCGCGGCAGCCAAAATTCTCTATGTAGAAGCGAGCCACACTCCTATACTAAACGAGTGGATGCTGCGACTGAAGCTCGCCGCGATTCGCTGGCTGACTTTAATTACTACAGTTTATAGTTCAGCACCCACCAGAACGTGTGAACGGAATCTAGCGGATGAGTTACTTGTTTTTCATGGACGAGAGTGGCCACGACCACCGCACGATGCCGTACGAAGTTCGCGGTGGGGTCGCCTTGCACGCAACTAATCTCTGGCCGTTTGTGCAGGCGATGCGCGCGCTGGAGGAATCCGCGTTTGGCGACCAACTGCAGCGATACAAGATCGAGATCAAGGGCCACAGTCTGTTGGACAAGCACAGGTTCAAGTGGGCCAGTCAAGATGGTCTGATGGAAGACGTCGCACGGAGAAAGCATGCGATCGCCTTCCTCAACCGCGGGAAGGAGAAGCAATCACCTAATCGCGCGGAATTCACCGCCTATGGACAGGCGTGCCTGATGATGGCGAGAGGAATCTTTGAGCTCCTCACATCGCACGGGTGCCGTTCTTTTTGCCGTGGCGATTCCAAAATCGGTAAAGAAGCCCGTAACATACGAAGCAGCAGAATACTTGCGGAAGGATCACGTCTTTCTGCTGGAGCGATATTTCTATTTTCTGGAGATGAAAAGCGAAGCTGGCCTTCTCGTTCTCGATGAAACAGACAAGGCCGAGGATCGGAATTTTGTGCGCCGTCTCGAAAGATATTTCACCAGGTCACAGACGGGTCGCTATCGAGCAGCACGTATCGTGCCTACACCTTTTTTCGTTTCATCGGACATGACATCACTTATTCAGGCCGCCGATGTATGCATTTACTCTCTGAATTGGGGCTTCCGGTTGCCGTCCAGCGGTATGGACGCACCTGTGAGGCAGGAAATCGCTACCGAGTTTTTCCCTTGGATTCGTCGATTGAGATTCGAAATGCAGATTGAGGATGAAACGGGTCCGCACCGAGTCTACGGGCTAACTTTCGTTCCAGATCCCTATGCTGGAAGATGATGAAACAAAAAAGGCAAAGCCTACGCGCCCACCGAAGGCGGACACTCAGCAGAGCCTCCAGAAATATTCTAGCGCAGATGCTTGCTCGAATCAACCGTTTTATGTTGAATCGATCACTCTGAGCGGATGGACGAGGTGCATATGAAACGCCGCATTCTTCTCGTCGACGACGATCTCGCCGTCCTGCTGACTCTCAAAGCTGTGCTCGAACTCCATGGATTTGAAGTGGACACGGCGGGGAGTTCCGCCGAGGCCTTGGCCCGCATGGAGTCCGGCGTTTACCAGATGGTCATCAGCGACTTGCGCATGGAAACCGAAGAGGCCGGACTGGAAGTGCTGCGCACGGCGCGGCGCCAGCCTTACGATCCGGCGACCGCTCTGCTCACGGCGTATCCGCCCTCGGGAGAACATTGGCGCGGACTAAACGGGCGCGGGGAGAATCAGAAAGGAGCGAGCGGAGAGCAACCTCCGAGTGCGGAAAACGCCGACTCGCTGCTCATCAAGCCGCTCGGCACAAGCGATCTTTTGCGGCAGGTGGAAGCGTTGCTCATTCGCCACGCCGACCTTAAGCAACAACGCGAACGCAACTCCGCCTCAATCGCGCCGCAAGCTCGCCATCGTGCGGGGTGAGCAATCTGTTGGGCCTGCTTCCCTCAACCTCAAGAAATAATTCAGGCGCTCGCGATCTGCCGCCCTTGCTGAAAGCATTCGCGGCACAGCACCGGACGCCCCTGCGTCGGACGAAACGGAACCGTAGTCTCTTTGCCGCACTGCGAACAGTTCGTCCGCGTTTCCGTCTTCGCGTAGGAATGCCCGCGGGACGACGGGGCGTGCGATCCATTTCCAAGGACTGCCACTCTCTTGCCCTTGCAGTTTTTGCAGCGTTTGGGTTCGTTCTTGAACTGCTTATCGTGAAAGAACAACTGTTCTCCCGCTGTGAACACGAACTCCGTGCCACAATCTACACATTTCAACATCTTGTCCTGGTATTCCATTGAAGAGGCGCTCCCATTCCGCGTCCCTGCTGCACGCGAGACCCGAATAGGGAAGGATCCGGTTCACTTCGTGGGCAGGAGATTTAACATCCCCCTCATGCTGACCCTTGGACTCGGCCCGCCACACGGCGTGTACCGCATGGTTAATGCTTCTTGATGCAAGGCTTAACGACCACCGGGAAGTCGGAACAACATGGAACTACCGTCGGTCGAGGCGCGGCTTGTTGGATCTCGCTTCAGTTTTCAAGTGCAAGCTTCAGATACGGTCGCTCCACCCCGAAACGACCGTTTTCCATTTAGTCCTGCTCTTTGCGTGCTTTCTTGCGGCTCCGTTTGCGAGCCAACGCTTCCTTGACTCTTTTTCTCTCTCCGGGCTTCAGGCAAAACGAGTGACGCTTGACTTCCTTGATTATGTCCTCGGTTTGTACCTTACGCTTGAACCGCCGAAGCGCGTTCTCAAGGGATTCACCCTCTTGAAGTCGAACTTCCGCCAACGAACTACACCCCCTGCCCGTCCCAACTGGACTGCATAGTTATGGCAAGGCTTGCCCACCTAAGTCAAGTGGAAATGTGCAGAAATCTTCACTTCGCCTCAGAAGTTCATCCGCATCGAAAATTGCATCTGCCGTGGCGCGAACGAACTAGTAGGTTTCATAAGACTCGCAGGTTGCTGATAATAAGCCGGATAAGCTGGACCTCCCGCGATTGGGTAGTTCGTGTACTTAACAAACTGGCCCGCGGTGCTTTGGAAGCCATTATCGGTAATAACCAGCCTCTGATTGTTGCGATTGAAAAGATTGAACGACTCGGCCGTCAACTCCAGATGATAATGTTCGCCCAAATTCATCATCCGTCCCATCTTCAGATCCATGCTGGCATAGTCGGGACCGGTAAAAGCATTGCGCCCATAACCGGAGAGACGGTCGTTGCTGGTGTTCTCATCCTGATTGGGATCGCCCGACACCATGGCGTTTGCGGGACGCCCGCTGCCATACATCATGATCCCCGAGATTTTCCAGTGATCGAACAAGGTAGCCAGAGTTTTCTGCCCCGCGGCAAACGGATGCGGCTCTTCGATGGCCGAAATCGTCAACCTTTGCCGCTGATCGGTCACACTCGGCCCCCGCTCGCTCTTGGTCGAGTACGAGTTCTGTACGGTTACCGGTTGTCCCGCCACCAGCGCATCCTGCCCGCTGTCGATGGCGTGCGCCCAGGTGTACGCCAGGTTGAAATACATCCCGCCGGACATCCGCTTGCGCAGCGAAACCGTCAGGCCGTTGTACAGGCTGGTTGCCGCGCTCTCAAACTGGTCGATGGCCCCGAGTTGCGAAATCGGACGTTGCAATGCGTTAATGCACGGCGGATAGGGACAACTGATGCTGTAGGTCGTCTGCCAGGTCGAAAACGATTCCACGTTGTACAACGCATTGGGCACCACCGCACCCGCGGCGTTTTCGATCGGATAGCTGTAAAACGTCGGCGCGGGCAGATTCACATCTCGCGCCCGGATCATATCCACGCCATGCACCATCAAGTAAGACAATGTGCCCATGAACCCACGGCCCAGTTCCCTCTCCAAGCTAAGGCTAGCCTGCTGCACGCGCGGAGTCTTAAAGTCAGAAGCAAATGCCGCCACCTCGTTGGTCGCATACGGCAGCCACGCCGCTGGTATGGTGCACGAGACCGGCCCGTGCGGACAGTTCACCGCCGCATTTGGATAAGAAGGAAAGACCTGTTCTTGCGCGGAAACCGAGTTATCGAGAGAAATGAAATTATCGCTGAGTCCATTGTCATTGGTGACCGCCGTCTGATAAAGCTGCGGAATGCGCGTATAGAAGATTCCAAACCCGGCCCGCACCATGAGCGGATGCTGGCTGCCCAGCGAGTATCCAATTCCCACCCGCGGCGCAAAATTCGTCTCCTTCAGCGGCATCTTCCCCACCTGCGGCCACAACGGATTGGTCACTCTCGTCTTAGAAAACGTCTGCAGGTCGTAGCGCGCTCCCATACTCAGGCTGAAGTGCGGCGTGAGCCGCATCGTTTCCTGCACAAACGCCGCGTAGTCGTTGCTGTTCGGATGCGATATCGGGTCGCCGAAATTCTGCTCGTAGTACCGCGGCACATTGTGCGCCCACGCCCGCAACGGCGTTAACTCCAGCCCCTCATGCATGGGCACAAACGTCCACGGATTCACCGAAATATCGTCGTAAAAATACTCGCCCCCAAACAGCGACGGGAAAAAATCGTAGTCCCAGGTCATCATCCCGTCGACTCCGAACTTAAGCTGGTTTCGGCCGCGGGTAAGACTCAAAGTCTCCGCCAGTTGCAGACGATGTTCCCGAGTAATGCGCGGCAAGGTCGACGACTGCCCGAAATCCTGCATCCAGTTGTAGATGTCGGTCTGCGTTCCGGTTGTATTGGGGAACAACTGCTCGATGTCCTGTGAAAATTGCGACCGAAGATGGCTCGTCAGCCGTGGCGTAATTCCGCTCAGCAAACTGAGCGACCCCTTTTCCGTTGTGATGTTCTCTTGCCCGTTCGCACTGATCGAATCAAAAGTGATCGGGCTTCCCGGATCAAAATAAACGTTGTTCGCCCCGTAAGACCGCGATGTGCTCAGCCGTGCCGTCAGAAACTGATGCGGCGAGAGCACCCGATCGAGTTTCACAAAGCCGGTTTCCCCCAGCAACTTGGCGTGAAACAAACCGCCCATCTTCGATAGCTGCGCCGCCGAAGCAAACACCAGCGCCTGGTCGCAGGCCGGCCCGCCAATTCTGGGATTGCAGATTTCGTAATCTCCTGGAGTCGGGTAGATGCCCAACTGCGGCACCACCACCGTCTGACCGTTGTAGAACTCGACCACCGCCGGCACGTTAAAAATGTGCTGATCGTATCCGGCAAAAAAGAAAGTCTTGCTGCGTTGAATTGGCCCTCCGAGCGTCGCGCCAAACTGGTGCTGCTCGTTGCTCGGATTGAAACCTACAAACGGAGGCGCGGCTCCGCCCAGCTCGCTGTCGCGCAGATGATAGAAAGTGCTGCCATGCCAATGATTCGTGCCTGACTTGGTCACCACATTCACCACCGCGCCGCCGGCCCGTCCCGACTCCGCTCCATAGCCGCTCGATTGCACGCGGAACTCCTGGATCACCTCATCGGAAAACTGGTAAGGCGCGTGATATCGTCCCGAGGCCTGCGCATAAAACCCGTTATTGTTGTCCAGGCCATCCACCAGGAAGCTGTTGTTGTATCCCCGAATACCGCCATAGGAAAGATCGCCGTTCGATCCCGAAGTCAGCCCGCGCGGATCCTGAGTCACTCCCGGTGACAGCAACAGCAGATCGGTGAACCGGCGTCCGTTCAGCGGCAAATCTTTGATCGCGCGCTCATCCACCAGCGCCGAAACCGAACTGGGATTCGCATCCACGATCCGCGGCGCCTCCGACACGGTAATCGATTCCGTCGGCCCGGCCACCTTCAACTTGAACGTCAACTGCGTCGCCTCTCCCAATTCCACTCTCATCATTGGAGAAATCTGCGGCGACATTCCTTCCGCCTCGGCGCGCGCCGAATAATGCCCCGGCGGCAGCAAATCGACCACAAATTGTCCCGCCGAATCGGTGGCCGAGTGGTAGCGGACGCCGGTCTCTACGCTGATCGCCACGATATCGGCGTTCGTGATCACCGCACCTTGCGCGTCCAGGACCACGCCCCGCAACGCGCCGGTGGAGGCATCCTGCGCCCAGGCGCAAGACGCAATAAGGCCAGAAATGATAAGAGTAATAAGGAGAATGAATTGAAAAAGGAATACACGGAAGACAACTACCCTGAAAAAGTTGCGAATCGCAACCAGAAACGGCTCACTGCGGCGGCCCATACTACTCCCCTCGTGTCCAAGACTTCGGAACCGGAGGGGATTCCAGAGAC
The DNA here is from genome assembly GCA_963785265.1 of uncultured Acidobacteriaceae bacterium. Classification (GTDB taxonomy): domain Bacteria; phylum Acidobacteriota; class Terriglobia; order Terriglobales; family Acidobacteriaceae; genus Acidiflorens. Next base: position 1,026,807 of record CAWAUN010000008.1, read on the forward strand.
CCTGCTTATGGGTATATCAAAGTGCGCCGCGTCAGAATGTGACGTGTGCACAGGCAATATGTTCGGTTATTGGGAGTCGATGATAGTCAGTCGCTGGTCGTTAGTCGTTAGTCGTTGGTCGTTGGCAGGCAAAACCTGCTAGCACGTCGATTTCCTCCAGCTGACGCCGAGTCGAACCGCGAATGACTAGCGACCAACGACCAACGACTGTTTCAGTGCGCTGGTGCCGTTGCCGGAGCCGCCGGCTTCGCGCCGAAGTCGACCTTTGGAACCTCGCGCGAGCCTTCCGATGCCTGGAAGTATGCCGGGTTCTGCTTGAATCCCGCAAATCCCGCAAACAAGCTCGCCGGGAACTGCAGGACATAGGTGTTGTAATCCTGTAGCGCGTCGTTATAACGCTTGCGCTCGACGGCGATCCGGTTTTCCGTGCCCGCCAATTCATCCTGCAAGCGCATGAAATTTTCGTTCGACTTCAATTGCGGATAGTTCTCCGAAATCGCCAGCAACCGCCCCAGCGCTCCGTCCAACTGTCCGTTGGCGGCAATCTTATCCGACGGAGTCTGCGCCGAAAGCAGCCTCGCTCGCGCGTTGGCAATATCTCCAAAGACGGTCACTTCCTGCTGCGCGTATCCTTTTACCGTTTCCACCAGGTTCGGAATCAAATCGGAGCGCCGTTGCAGCACGATATCCACCTGCGACCACGCCGCCTTCACCGCCTGATCTTTCGCTACCAGTTGATTTTTGACTCCGATGTACTGTCCAAACAGCGCCAGCACAATTACCACCAGCACCACCACCACAATTAATCCCTTACCCATATCGCTCTCCTCAATGCAAAATGAACTGCCGCAAGCTGCAACTCTAGGTTGTCATGGTTAATCCATTTGTCATCCTGAATTGTCAAAACTGAATTAGCAAAACTGAAATACCAAAACTGAATTGTCATCCTGAGCGAAGCGAAGGACCTGCTTTTTTCCGCGAAACGCAGATCGCTCGCCTCTACGCCGGATCCAGCATCTTGTCCACGGCCGCCGTCACCTGCTCCACTAATTTGAGGTAGCGCGCAAATATCTCATCCACCTTTGCCGACTGCCGATCTTTTTTCCGCTCGCGAAGATCGAGCAGTTCCGCAAATACGCTGGTATCGATCCCCAACTTACCCGCCAGCGCCGCTGCCGCTTCGCGCTTCGATACCGCGCCCGCATCGCCCAGCGCAATTAGCGCATGACGAAACAGCGTGCCAAATGCCGGCAGCGAGCGCAGCAACAGCTCCCACTTGGCCTCGGCGTTTCCCGCGGCCATCAGCAACCGCTGCCGCAGCAGAATGGTCTTCTCCCGCAGCTCATATTCGACCTGCGCCCGATGCAGACGCATCGGAATTTCCAGCGACTCCAGAACATCTTCTCCCCAGAGCACGCGATAGTGCCGCCGCATGTCCAGAAATTCGATGGAGAACACGTCCGCCGACCGCCGCACCTCTTCGGCGCTCATCAGCAGCGGCTCGCGATGCTTCTGCTTGCCCCACCATGCCACTGCCGGACCCAGCGCCTCAATCGCCGCGAAAGACGTTTCGCCGAGCACGCAGAGCAGGTTGACATCGGAGTGCTCGTCAACGTAATCCCCCGCGGCCGCCGAGCCATAAAGAATCACAGCCACAAGATTCGTGCCCGCCGCGCCGCGTATCCGTTCGACAAAGTCGTTAATCAGCTTCTCTGGAACCATTTTCTTGCCTCACGCTTTAAAACGTTGATGAAGCGACGGGCGTCTCGCCCGTCCCGGCAGCATGGTGGCCCGGGCGAGAGTCCGCCCTGAGCTTGCCGAAGGGACGCCCGGCGCTCCACTACCAACTACCGCCCGCACCGCCGCCGCCTGTACTGCCACCGCCAAAGCCTCCGAAGCCACCACCACCACCGCCGAATCCGCCGCCACCAAATCCGCCGCCGCGACCACCGCCCAGATTGCTGAACAGTATTCCCCACAGCAGTCCAGACCAGAATCCCGATCCACCGCCGCCTCTTCCGGATCCACCGCCGCGAAAGATCGACCGCAGAATCGGGAGCACAATGAAGATGAGGACGAGGATGATGACGATTGGCGAGATGCCACCGCTGGGCGCAGGCTGTTGGCGCGGTGCATCCACTTTAGGTTGATTCGACAAGGTGACACCCGCATCCTGAGCAATTACTGTGGCGACGCGCGTAGTCATTAAGGTGACCGCGCCTGCATAATTGCCGCTCTTCAGTAAAGGCACTGCTTCACGCCCGAAGCCGCCCACCTTTCCGTCCGGAAGAATTTCCTCCAGCCCGTATCCCACGGAAATCCAATACTTGTGGTCGTTGGTTGCCAGCAGGATCAGCACGCCGCGATCTTTCCCTTTCGCTCCAATCCCCCACTTCTGATAGAGCGCAACCGCGTAGCTCACCGCGTCCTGTCCGTCCAGCGACTTGACCGTGACCACGGCAATCTGGGCGTGCGCCTTCTGGTCCACCTGCTGGCAGAGATCGTTCAGGCTTGCCTGCGTGGCCGCGTCGAGAACTCCGGCAAAATCGTTGACGTAATTCGAGGGCTGCAGCGAGGCGATGGGCTCAGCGTTAGCCCACACCACCGCCGTCAGCAATATCAACGCCAACACGAAACAATGGATCGAAACTTGAGCCCGCTGTCTCATTTCGGGGCAATTGTACAGGAGCGCGTTGAATGAACCACTAAAGCGATGAAGGTAAACGAAGAGGTTGAAGGTTTTTTGGTTGCTCCCCAAAAAAATGGTGTATTATCCGTGAACCTTCCCGTTGGCCTCCAGCAACCACTGGAATTTGTTGTCACCTGCAAGCGAAGCAGTGTTGCCGGTCGAGTAGATGTGTGGGCTTCAAACAACCTATCTATTAAAAGAGGAAACAATGAAACGCAACCGATTATTGTCAGCCGTTGGGATCATTTTGTTCGCAGCCGGTTCGCTGACCGCCCAGCAAAAGCCGGGAACGCTAGCCGGAATCGAGTTCCAGAAGCCAAAGAATGGAATGGTGCCGCAGTACGAAGCAGGACGAAAGCAGAAAGCGGCCTGGCATAAAGAGAAAAACGACACCCAGCCACTGCTGGTATGGGAGATACTCACCGGCGATAGCACGGGAACCTACATCGTCGGGCGCTTCGACCAGCACTGGATCGATCTGGACAAGCCGTCCATTCCCGACGAAACCGATCTGGCTGAGTACCAGAAGGTGATCGGCCAATACGTGGATTCGGTCGTCTACCGCCTGTACGATTTCATGCCTAAGATCAGCAATCCGCTCGCCGCCGACATGGGGATACCCAAGTACTCGGAGATCAGCATCTTCCATGTGCGCTACGGAAAGAACTCAGATTTCCACTCCGCTATTGAGCGCATCCACGACGCTTCGGAAAAAACGAAGTGGCCTTTCAATTACGGATGGTACGCGCTGGCGAATGGCGGACAGAGCGGAGAGTATGTGCTCTCGATTCCCCACAAAAATTGGGCGGACTTCGAGGATAGGGCCGACGTGAAACCCTTCCGCGACATGCTCAAGGAAGCCTTCGGACAGGCCGAAGCGGATTCTATCGTCGACCGCATTGACCATTCAGTGGAATACGAAACGACCGAGACCATTCAATTCCGTCCTGATTTAAGTTACTTGCCCGCCAAGTAACTATGGGATTCGTAGCGCGGTAGCTTTTCTCAACGACGTCGCGACGGTGCTCCGGCCTGGCTTCTGCGGGCGGGGCGGAGCACCGGCTTGTTATGGCAATCGCCATTTTCCGCCTGCTACAATTTCGCGATGCCTGCATTTACAAGAACCTACGCAACCCTCGTTTGCCTCGTCATCGTCGGATCTTCGCTTTGTCTCCGCGTGGCCAACGCGCAAAAGATACCTCGGCCCAAGGTACTGGATGCCATTCAGGCGCCCGCTAACGAAGAAGTTGTTTTAGTCGCGCATGCCTCCGGATCACAAATCTATACTTGCCAGACCGGCGCGGACGGCAAGTTCAGTTGGACCCTCAAAGCGCCCGATGCAGAACTGAAAGAGGCAAAAGGTAACATCATCGGAAGCCATTTCGCCGGTCCCTCCTGGAAACTAAAAGACGGCAGCGAAGTCACGGGCAAGGTCTCGGCTCACGTGGACTCTGAAGATCCCAACTCCATTCCATGGTTGCTGGTGACGGCGATTGGCAATGCTGGAGACGGATTGCTCTCGAATGTGACGAGTATTCAGCGCATCAACACCCACGACGGTAAGCCGCCCGCTGAGGGATGCGACGAGTCGCACCGCGGCGCGGAAACGAAAAGTGCCTACACCGCGGATTACTATTTCTACGCGCGGCAACGGGTCACGAAGCGATAAACACCCTCGACGTGGCGATCAATCTTATGGCGATCATTCTTCGCTGCCGCTGGCAGTCCGCAGGCCGAGGTTACAGCCGGCGCGAATCAATACTTAGTTAAGAACTCCACGACGCTCGGTTCGTTCGCCTCCTTGTTGGCTGCGCACAAGCTGATTGACTCCAGCACCTGTGCCAGAATGCGTGGTGCGCCGACCACCTTAGTGACGCGGTCTCTAAAGAATGCCTCGGCATCGGCCCGGTGCTGGCTGTCGCAGAAACCAACGGCAGCATAGGGAAGAAATGCCCCAAAGTCGGTGGGAAGTTTGGCGACGAGCGCGTCCCAGTTCTGCTTCACAAACTCATAACCGATTTCGCGAGTATCCGGGAAGCTGGTGGTTGCGAAAAAGACGTTGATGGATTCGCGCGGTTGGAATTCATCGGTCAGGACGATGGCGTAGGCCGCTTTCAGAATTGCCGGGTCGCGGAATGCACCTAGCGCAGCGAGCAACGTACCGCGCACATTTTCGTTGGTTTCCTTTTTCGCCTGCTCATGCATGCGATCGAACAGCGCCCGGTCGCCATGCCGCGCGGCGGTGAGTAGCACATCCTGCAGCATGTCGGGATCGACGGCCTTGCGGTCGTCCAGCCACGCCCAGGCCAGCTTTTTGGCCTGCTCGATGAAGGCCGGATCCTCGGCGCGGATCGCGACCACTCCTACCACTGCTGGACGCAGAAGGCGGCTGTCATCATCCTCGCCGGGCCTGTCTTTCCATCCCAGCTGTTCGGCGCGCGCCTGGAAAAGGTCCGAGATGTAGCGCCGGTATTTGGGCATGAGCGCTTCGGGGACGAGATGTTCGTCCAGGGTCCCCACAATCGCGAGAGTCTTGGTTACGACCTCGCGATGAGGATCATGCGCGAATTTCGGCGCCAGAGCCATGGCCTCTCCCATCGGCATGTATCCATTCGTGAGGGCGGCAATATCGCCGACGAGTCCGACGCGCTCGGTCAACGCCAGCGCCTTCTCATCTTTCAAAATCGACGCCAGCATGTCGCCGTCATAGAGGACGCGATAGTAACCGGCCTGATCGGCGTTGGCGTAAGTCCACGCCGGGCAACCTTGCGCGTGATCGAGGTGCAGGGTCGCGGTTTTGGCGGTGACGAGTGTGCATTGCCTGCCATCTTTATTGTTATTGCCCGTCGGACAGCGAGCGCATACCGGGATGTCCCACAACTGGTCCGCCGAACCCGACGAGCCTCGCGGCAGAAAGCGCTGCTGCGCGAGTTGGAGTTCTGCGCTTCCTCCGCCACACGACAAATGGGCGGTCACCAGCGGCACTCCCGGCTGGTCGAGGAAAGTGGAAAATGCCTTGGCAATGGCCGGATCGCCGCCGCCGATCGAAGCGAGAAAGTCCGCTGATGTCGCATTTCCCCACGAATATTTCTTCAGATAGGCCTGAACCCCCTTCCGGAATTTCTCCCGGCCCATGTAGGACTCAAACATATTGAGCAGGCTCGAACCTTTGCTGTAAGTAATGCCGTCGAACGCGTTGGCAATATCGTCGTCGGAGAGAATCTCCTGCCGCACTTTTCTCGAGCTGACTAACGCATCCGTGTCCATCGCTTGCTGGTAGGCATCGAGCTCGTCGATATTCATCTTCCATTCCGGGCGGTACTCATTGACGATCTTGTTGGCCATCCAGGAAGCGAAGCCTTCGTTCAGCCAGATGTCGTCCCACCAGGCGGTCGTTACCAAATCTCCAAACCACTGGTGCGCCAGCTCGTGGGCCATCACGCTGGTGATGGTGTGTTTCTTATCCAGCGTCTCTTCGTCGCTTTTCATTAAGAAGAATCCCGCGCCGTAGGTCACGAGCCCGGGGTGTTCCATGGCATAGCCGGCCATCGGAATGGCGACTTCGTCGAGCTTTTCGTAGGGATACGGAATATCGAAATACTTCTCCAGAAGATTGACTATGTCGGGAGTGGTCGCGGCCACATATTTCGCCTCCGGACCGCGGCCGCGCGGCACGATGATGCGAATCGTGGTGTTTTTGGCGCCGGCGTGACCAGCGTCCACAATGTCGAAGGGGCCGACCGCGATCGCGAGCAGATAGCTGGGCAGCGGCTTGGTCTCGGCAAATTTAACCGTCTTCATGCCGGCCGGACCGCCAGCTGAACCAGGCGCCTCCGCAAGCTGCGGCGTGTTCGAAAATGCGCCATCGTCACGCGGAACGTTCAGCGTCACTTGCCACGGCACTTTGTAGCCGGGCTCGTCAAAACACGGGAATGCGCGTCGCGCCGAGACGTTTTCGAATTGCGAATAGATATACCAATGGTCACCGTCTTTAACCTGGAAAATTCCTGCCATGTCCTTGCGGCTGATTTCGCCCTGTTAGTTGACATGCAACTTCGCCGGCCCCGGACCCACCAGACGGTCGAAAGAAAAACCAACCAAGTCCTTCGGCTGCGGGAGCACTTTTGCGTTCAGCGTCTGACCGCCTGCGGTCAAGATCGCGTCTTTCACCGTGAGCTTGTCGGCGTTCAGCCACAGCACCGAGCTTGCTTCTTTGAAGTTGAGGTCGATATCGACGGTGCCAGTAAACGTATCCTGGTCGGGAGCCACGGTCAGATTGAGGCTGTAATGCCGTGGGGCAACCGTTGTCGGCAACCGGAACTGCGGTGGCTGGGAACCATCGTCAGCGGCTTGCGCCAGTTGTGCAAAAGCCAGAGTGCAGCAGAAGAAGGCAAGAAGTATTCTGATAAGTATTCCGATCAATAGCAGTTTTTCGCGTCGCATTTGGCGTTTTCCTCTTTTCTCAATTTGATGCGTGTGCGGGATTCATGCGCTCGAGCAAACTCTCGGGCCAGAGCGCCAGGGCCGCGCCGTCTTTATTAGCTTCCGTCGCAACTTCGTTGTAGCGAACCAAGAGCAGCCGGGGATCCAGCAGGCAGTCGGTAAACACCTTCCGTCCAAAACGTTTTTCGACCAGTGCCGCCATCTCGTAGCCGACGGTGTACCACGGTCCCTGATAGCCGAAGAAAGTGGAGGCTTTCTCCTGGATGGCGTCGCCTTTTAACTTTCCATCGAGCACATCGTCAAAAAACTGCGTCAGCGTGGCCAGGTCCTGGTTGAAGTGCATCATGTCGCTGTCCCAGCGGGCCCGATCGTGCGCATCATCTTCCCAGTGAGGGCGCAGGTCGGTCGAGCCGGCTGCCGCCAGCACCGCCTCCCCTTCGCCGAAAGCGCCCATCCACTCCGCCGCTTGCTGCACGCTCTCCGGCGCGGAGGCAAAAATCTTCTTCTGCTGTGCATCCAGGCTGAACAGGCCGATGTGGTGACACTCATGCGCAACAATGGTTTCAAACTGCGCCTGCACCTGCTTTTCCATGTAGATGAAAATCGCAGGGTCGCCCTGCGCGTTGCGCCATACAAAGCTGTTCTTCCCCGGTTTGATCATGGGAAACACCCGCGTGTGGATCTCGGCTCCCTCAGGCAGCCAGGCAAGTACGCGCTGGCCAATGCCGGCCATATTGGCGCGCTCCATGCCGGACAGGGTTTGCGTCCACTCTGCCATCCGCGCCTGGGTCTCGGGTGCCTGGAGAAATTTCTTAAAGTCTTCGTCGGTAAATTCCCGGTGCAGTCCCGCCTCGCGCACCTTCAGCCATTGATAGGGTACGGTGGCAAACAGCTTCTGCCAGTCGGCATCCGTTACCGTCTGACGCAGCTGCTCCTTTTGCAGAATCGCCAGCGCTTGTTCGGCCTCGGAGTCATCTAGCGTCAACTGCACTCGCGGCTTGGCAGCCGCGGGTTTCTGCGCAGAAACATAGAGGCCAGTCGTTAGTATGAGGGCCAAAAGTACGAGGGCCAAAACGAGGAAGTGGACAGGGGCACGCATCCGTCCCTTAAGCATACGGAATAGACTCCTGCCCGGTTCCAACGTAATCAAGATTCTTGGGAAAAATCATCGACTCGCGGTCATGCAACGGGCAAAGGTGAATTCAGCCGCGCTTCGCAGCACGTTTCTTCTTCGTCCCCTTATTCTTTTCCACCCGCAGCTTCCAGGCCGCGCGCAATGCGCCCGCGAGCACGTCCTCGCTAGCTTTCGCCAGGCGGATATGGGTCATCCCCATTCGTCCCCACCCGCCGTGAATGGGGAGAAAGACATCGGGCAACTCGCCGACGAACTCGGCCTGCAACTCCGGCGTGAGCATCAAGTTGCCGTATCCCTGTTTTTCCGAGGCCAGCGTGGCGAAGATCCTGCCGCCCACGCGGAAGTCGGTCGCTCCCATGTGCGAGCCCTCCTCCGCACCTTCGAGGCTCAGAGCAATTCTCCGGAAATCTGAGGGTTTCATCGGCAAGCACCGCAAGTCATCGTCAAGGATTCTACAGCGCGAAAAAGAAGGTGTCAGGTCTCAGGTCTCAGGAAAACCCCTGAACGCTGCATCGGCAGCCTCAGACCTGACACCTGTGTTATCTTTTCTCCTCGTTGGACAATCCCATGATCCGCTCTTACAAAGGCGTCACTCCCCAGTTCCCCACCACCGCCTACCTCGACGATTCCGCTCAGCTCATCGGCGACGTCATTGTCGGCGAGCACTCCAGCGTCTGGATGAACGCCGTCCTCCGTGGCGACGTCCACCAGATTCGTGTCGGCCACTATTCCAACATCCAGGACAACTGCGTCCTCCACGGAATGAAAGAACAATACGGCGTCTACGTTGGCGATTACGTCACCGTGGGCCACAACGCCATTTTGCACGGCTGCACCGTAGAAGCGCGCTGCCTCATCGGTATGGGCGTAATCATCCTCAACGGCGCCGTCATCGGATCGGGCTCCATCATCGCCGCCGGCACTTTGATTCCCGAAAAAACCATCGTCGAACCGAAATCCCTCTGGATGGGCTCGCCGGGCAGATTCCGCCGACCGCTGGACGAGAAAGACCAGGAGACGATCCTGCGCTACGCGGAAAATTATCTGGGATACAAGAAGTCGTACTTATTGGAGAGAACGGGTTAGCGCTTGGCCTGTGGCTTCCGACGGACCCGATACTCGCTCACCAACCTGCCACGTGGTTCTTAAAGCTGTAAGCCGCGCCCAGCCCATTCATAACCGCGCCTCCAGCCAGCACTGCACGCCCCAAACTGTCATGGCGTCTCCGGTGCAATAAGTAAGCGGCCGCGACTTCCGCCCCGAAAAGGACCGCCGTGGCCGAAACCTGCACCGCAGTCGTATGCACAAACGGACGCACCAGGGGGTTGTATTCCTCGCCCCCGCCTGCGATGTTCTCGCGCGTGGCAAAGCTGTCGGCGGCCTTCGCCGCTCCGTCCAGCGCGACCAGAGCGATTGTGGACGGCGTCCAGAAGCGTGAAGCGGTCAGATCTTCCCGCGTTCTGTACGGATGCTGGAGAAAGGCATTACGAGCCACCTGAGCGCGCATCTCTGGAGCGCCCATGCCAGCGCCTATGCTTTGAGCGCAAAGATTGCCAGCCATCGCCGCCAGCACCAAAATTACCCGGAGCGTTTTCATCGGAGAGCAGGTCGCGCAAACCGACCGTCCTATGCCTATCGGAAGACAAAATAGACTCCTTCACTGGCGTTACTGAATTTAAGAAACGGAAGTAACGGCTTTGTGGGATTTTTCCAAGTTAGTGATTGCCCGGCCCGCCGCTTGGGTGGCGGCTGTGTGGGGTCGTGGGGTGAGGCCGGGCAATTTCCTTCGTTACCAGAATTGCAATTGGCTACTTTATACCGCAGATGGCCTTGGATCGCGTGTGACGGCGATCACTAATCTAGGTGACTGAAACACAATGGGCTGTGACATACATCACCGCGCAGGCGGACATTCCGACCTAAGGTAGGAACGCAATCTACTTTAGTCAACCATTCAGGAGAAACACTCATGGCTTATGTAATCACTGACAACTGCATCAAGGACGAGCTTTGCGTGGAAGTTTGTCCCACCGATTGCATTCATCCCAAGAAAGACGAGCCCGAGTTTGAGGCCGCAACCCAGATGTACGTCGACCCGGAAGGTTGCATCGATTGTGGCGCTTGCGTTCCCGCTTGTACCTCGGATTCGATCTTCGTGGCTGAAGAACTGCCCGAAGACAAGAAAGAATTTCTGGATAAGAACGCCGCGTATTACAAGAAGTAGCGTTCCCACGACGCGCAAAAGTTTGGCGAAGGGCACGACGTCCCGGACTCCTGCAGCCTAAGGTTTCGTGCCCGTATCGCCGGCCCGAGAGCGGGAGTTGTACCGCTCGTCGTGCGGCAAAGGTGCGGCGAACCCGTTTCCCGGCGGTGAAGGTGCCAGCGTCCCACGTCTCGATTCAGGGCCGGCACGTTTCCGACAAGTTCCCCCCCCGCTTATTGTCTTCCATTGTTCCCGCCCAAGCCCTAATTCCATCAGCTCAGGAACATCATTAACCGCGATGCACTTTGCCGCCCTATCTTGTGATTTATCTCCTTTTCGGGACTAGATACTTGTGCTAACTTTCACTGTTCTTCAGATAAGTGTTCTTCTATATAAGGAGTCTCTGGCCATGTCCTCTCGTATCCTGCTTGCCGCCACCATTCTGCTGGCCTCATTTCTTCCTCTGTATGCCGCCGACGCCCCCGCCGCTGGTCCGAACGCGGACCCCACTTACCAGCAGCTTCGCAAACTGACACTCAGCGGCGAGGCAGTCAGCGTCAGTAACTTTGATTTGAAGCGCGATGCCGGCACCTTCCACCTACACTCGGGAACGGTGTGCTTTGTGCCGCCGGTGCAGGGCAAGGTCACAGGGGCGGTTTTCGTGGGCGATGGCAACTTCGTCCTCGACCCGCCGTCCGAATCCGAGCGCCAGAGCTTAAAGCTGCTCACGAAAGAGGACGAATTCAGCGAGAGTTTTTCGCAAGCGGTCTTTCGCTTCACCGACTCCACCTATGACGACATCAAGAAAGGCGGCAGCCCAGCCTCCGGCGGATGCGATGCTGGCCCTCTGAGAGACAGCCAGAATGCGACGCGCCACAAGATCAAAAGCAACCTGGAAGCTCGCATCCTGGAGGATGTGTTGAGCCCCGAACCCGGAGGATTGTTCTTCGCCTTTATCCACGGTAAGCGCTATAACGACAAGGAGATCTACGAGATCGATCCGAACTGGGGCTCCGCTCAAGTGAATTTCTGGACCTACGATGAGAACAAGCGGGGAGAGTGGGCTTCATTCAATCTCAGCGGTAAGCGCGAGCGCGGCAGCGTTGGCCGGCTGATGCGGATTGAGCATCAACAACTCGACGTAACCTTCGAGAAGAATGGCTCCCTCTCCGGCAAGGCTGCCACCGATATGGTGGCGCGGCGCAATGGCGTGCGAGTTGTGCCCTTCAACCTGTTCCGGCCTCTGCGCGTACAGAGCGTAACCGCGAACGGACAACCTCTCTCATTTATTCAGGAAGACAAAAATGACGATGGCAACTTCGCGGTCATCTTGGCCGCGCCGCTCAGCGCGGGAGAAAAAGTCACCATCACGACCACATACGGTGGAAAAGACGCGGTGAGCAACGAAGGCGGCGGGAACTATTTTCCGGTGGCACGCGAGAACTGGTATCCGAACGATCCGGGTGCAACCTTAGGAGAATTCGCGCTCTATGACATGACGCTGCGCATTCCCAAGGGAATGAAGATGGCGGCGACCGGCATGCTCGTCTCCGAAAGCAACGAGGGCGGCCAGAATGTAACCGTATGGAAGAGTGAAGCCCCGCAAACGGTGGCCGGCTTCAGCTTCGGAAAGTTCAAGGAGGTGGAAGTCAAACTCGCCAAGCCCGAATATTTCATCCAGTCTTATGCAAACGAGGAGTCTCCAGACTGGGTGACGAATATGAAGAACGAGTCCGAAAGTGACTCGCTCACACAAGGCATGCACAAATCTTTCAATATGAAGGGGGACAAGATCCCGCTGGGCGAAATGAGCACCGTTTCGTTGAACAAGAAATCTCTGGCGGAAGGCCAGCTAGCGGTGCAACTCTACACTGATTATTACGGGCCTTCGCTGTTCAAGCACCTGCAACTCACGCAGCAGACGAGTTGCAGGTTCGGCCAATCGTGGCCGGAACTGGTGTGGATTCCGATGTGCTACTACTTTGACACCACGGTCCGCCATTCCCTCCATATGGATTGGGGCGATCGCGGATATTGGAAAGAGGTTACGGCTCACGAAGTCGCGCACCAGTGGTGGGGACACACGGTCGGCTTTGCCACCGGACGCGACCAGTGGATGAGCGAGGGGTTCGCGGATATGTCCGCAGCCCTCTATATCGGCATGATCGAGAGGGATTCGAAGAAAGTCATCCAATTCTGGAACGACGAACGGGAGTTGCTGCTCGAAAGGGACGCTCAGGGCTTTCGTGCCATTGACGTGGGCCCGTTGACCATGGGATACCGCGCCGATAACTCGCGGACGGGAACTGACGTGACCCGGCGCCTCATCTATCCCAAGGGCGCTTATGTTCTCCACATGATCCGCATGATGATGTTCGACAACAAGACGGGCGACCAGAATTTCAAAACTACCATGCAGGATTTTGTGCAGACCTATTCCGGCAAGGCCGCTACCACCGAAGATTTCAAAGCGATGGTCGAAAAACACATGACCCCGGAGATGGATCTCGAGGGCAATCATCGGATGGACTGGTTCTTCAACGAATACGTCTACGGTACCGCTCTGCCCAGCTACAAGGTCGATTACAACTTCAACAAAGACGCAAGCGGCGACGTGGTGTTTGGCCTCAAGGTCACACAGTCCGGCGTCGACGACAAGTTCCGGATGCTGGTTCCCGTCTACCTGGAGTTGGCCGATGGCCGCATCGTAAACTTTGGGCGCGCGCGCATGTTCGGAAGCAAGGTAGTGGATGAGAAAATCCCGCTCAAGGGATTGAAAGACACGCCGAAACGCGCCTTCCTCAATTACTACGATGATGTGCTGGCCTCGAATTAGGAAGACGATGCCCGCGGATAACCAATCAAATAAGTAATGGGCACAAATCGAGTCGGCAACTCGCCTGCGTCCCACTGGTAATCGTTCGCCGTCAGCCGATCGACAATCTCCAGCATTTCCTGCGGCCGATATGTCCGCAGGCAAGACACGACTCCATCGAACAGCAACACAAATGGAATGATCGGAAGCAAATAAGTCCAAAGCAAGCGCGACCAGCGAAACGGACGAATCCAAGGCGTGCAGACAAACAGCGCCAGGACAAAGCCAAACGTAAGGCCGATTGCCGACGGGGCGCGCCTGGTTATTTCAAATAGGCCAATGCCTTCGCCGGCATCGACGGCATCCTGCAGGATGGCGCGACCCGCGTCCGGCAAAAAATGATGAAACGACGTGAACATGGTCCGCAGCCCCTTCAATTCGCGAGGAACATTGGTCGCGTCCACAGATCCCGGATAGAAACGAATGCGTCCGTCGGAAGCCGCTCTGACCTTTTCGGATGCCCCGAGGTTCGGGTATTTATCGGTGAGACATATCTGCAGGGCCGGAGCGTCTTCCGGAGATTTACGAGAATCGATCTCTTTAGAAAGGCGCAACCAGAGGTCTAACCATGGTCCGCCGGCACCCGAACACATGTCGACAATCGATCGTTTGCCCGTGGATTCCGTGACACATTCGAGCAGCGGGGCGACGGGAGCGTAGACGTTGAACAGATGGAAACCAAACTGAAGCGCGTCCGTAACGTAATCTCGCAGAGATGACGGGAACCATGGTTGATCATGAAATTCGATGAACTGTACGCGACGCATGGCATTCGGCCCGGTGAGTAGTATCGCCGCTGTGGTGAATCTCGTCCATTTGCCCGAATTTGCCGGTTCGACGTTACACTGGTAGAGACGGGGCTTGCCCCGTCTCGCTTTTGTAAGACAACCAACGAAATGATCAAATCTCCCCGAGGAACCCGCGACCTTCTCCCGCCGGATACAGCGCTCTGGAACTTCGTCGAAGCCACTGTCCGCGACGTCTTCCGCGCCTACAACTTCCACGAAATTCGCACTCCGATCTTCGAATCCACCGAACTGTTCGCCCGCGGCGTGGGCGAAGAGACCGATATTGTCTCGAAAGAAATGTTTACGTGGGAAGATCGCGGCCGCGCCGAAAGCGACAAGGGTCAATCGCTTACCCTCCGCCCCGAAAACACCGCCGGCATCGTACGCGCCTACATCGAGCACAAGCTCTGGGACCGCGGACTCAACAAATTCTTCTCCATCGGTCCGATGTTTCGCCGCGAGCGTCCGCAAAAAGGACGCTACCGCCAGTTCTACCAAATTGACGCTGAGGTCATCGGTCCCGCTGCTGCGGGCAGCCAGTCTCCAGCAAGAGACGCGGAGATTCTCGAACTCGTCGCCACGCTGCTCGACCGCGTCGGCATCACCAACTGGACGCTCGAACTGAACTCCGTAGGTTGTCCCGCCGACCGCGTGAAATTCAACGAAGCCCTCCGTCAGGCGCTCGCGCCCGTGGTCAACAAAATGTGCGCCGACTGCCAGCGCCGCGCCGTGACCAATCCTCTGCGCGTATTCGACTGCAAGGTTCCCGAAGATCAACCGATCATCCAAACTCTGCCAACCATCAGCCAGTTTCTGGACGAACCCTGCCGCACCCACTTCGAAGAAGTGAAAAACATCCTGCACGCGGTTCAGATCCCTTACGTCGAGAACCCGCGCCTGGTACGTGGTTTGGATTACTACCAAAAGACTGCGTTTGAGTTCACCCACGGAGCGCTAGGCGCGCAGAATGCAATTCTCGGCGGTGGACGATACGACGGTCTGTCGGAGGCGCTGGGCGGTCCGGCGGCTCCGGGGATTGGATTTGCTATTGGGGAGGATCGGCTGGTGCTTTCACTAATGGAGATCGCGTCGGCTGAGTCGGTTGTGCGCAAGCCGGATGTCTACATTGCGCCGCTCGGCCCCGGCATGAATCGAGAAGCGGCTCGCCTGGCTCGCGAGTTGCGACGGAGCGATAAAGACCTGGTCGTCGAACTCGGAGATGAAACCTTCCGCCTGAAGAAGTCCTTTGAGGCCGCCGACAAAGTCAAAGCCCGCTACATCCTGATCGTCGGCGAGAACGAAGTGAAAGCCGATGCCTTTGCCCTTAAGCATCTAGCTTCTGGCGAGCAGGTGACGGTCCCGCGCGCGGAACTTGCCAAACGAATCGCCGAGACTGGGAAGGCCTCGTAGCTCGCGGCCCGTAGCTCGTAGCTCAAAACTCATTGACATCGCCGCCGAGTCCTTCTAACATCGGCAGCCGCAAGCCTCCCGTCGAAAAATTCAATTTCAGGGGTTTCTCAATGAAGCGCACATCGATTCTTCTCTTCGGAATGCTTCTCCTCGCCGGCGCCGCCTTCGCGCAAATGGAAATGCCCAAGCCCGGCCCCGAGGTCAAAAAACTCGACTACTTTACCGGCAACTGGACGTCAGAAGCCGACGTTAAACCTGGCCCCATGGGTCCGGGAGGAAAATATCACGCCGACGATCACATGGAGTGGCTGGACGGTGGCTTCTTCGTCGTTCTTCACTCGAAATTCAACGGCGCCGGCTATCCCCCCGGCAGCAGCACGGCTTACCTGGGCTACGATCCGCAGGAAAAGGTCTACACCTACGACGAATTCAACAGCATGGGCGAGGCGACGCACTCCAAGGGCACGGTTGACGGCGACACCTGGACCTGGGTCAACGACTGGAAGATGGGGGCGCAAACCATGAAGGGCCGCTACACCGAGAAGATTCTGTCGCCCACGGCCTACAGCTACAAATACGAAGCGTCCACCGACGGCACGAACTGGAAGCTCTGGATGGAGGGCAAGGAGATGAAGACGAAGTAAAGCGACCTGCAAGCCACGAGTTTCGAGCCGAAGTCGAGGCCAGAGCCGAACCCGCCATTTATAATTGTCGGTTCTGCATAGAGCGGTTGCCCCGCACATCGTGTTGTCCGCGATGTGTGGGTCCGTTCATCCACAAAAGACAAGGAAACTCGTGCTTGACTTCTTAGGCGACCTCAAACGAACTCATCGATGCGGAGACCTTCGGCTCTCCGATGCCGGTAAAAAAGTTGTGCTCATGGGATGGGTCAACCGGCGCCGCGACCTCGGCCAGATCATCTTTGTCGATCTGCGCGACCGCACCGGCATAACTCAAGTCGTGTTCAACCACGAGCTAAACGCCGCAGTGCACGAAAAAGCGGAAGCGCTGCGCAACGAATTTGTGATCGCGGCCATCGGCACCGTCAAGCGCCGCGACGCCGACACCATCAATCCCAACATTCCCACCGGCGAAGTGGAACTGGTGGTCGAGGAGCTGCGCATCCTGAACGTGTCAAAGCCGCTGCCGTTTTTGCCCTCAGATACGGTCCTGGCGAATGAAGAGATGCGCTTGAAATACCGCTACATCGACCTGCGGCGCGACGCCATGCAGTTCAACATCGAGTTGCGGCACAAGGTCGCGCTTGCGATTCGCGAGAGCCTGGCTTCGCAAGGTTTCTTTGAAATCGAAACCCCATTCATGACGCGCTCCACGCCCGAAGGTGCGCGCGACTACCTCGTCCCCAGCCGCGTGCAGCCGGGAATGTTCTACGCGCTGCCGCAGTCGCCGCAACTTTTCAAACAGATTCTGATGATCTCGGGCTTCGACCGATATTTTCAGATCGTGCGCTGCTTCCGCGACGAGGACTTGCGTGCCGACCGCCAGCCTGAATTCACGCAGATCGATCTGGAGATGAGTTATCCGCAGCCGGAGCGCGTGTGGGAAGTGGTCGAAGGCTTTCTGACGGCGGCGTTCAAAGCCGCCGGCCACGAAATTAGAACGCCCTTTCCGCGCATGGATTTCGACGATGCCATCCGGCAATACGGCATCGACAAGCCCGACCTGCGCCTGCCCGCCTTCACCGATGTGGCGGATTGTTTTGCGCCGGATGAGCTTCAAGGGTTAGCCATAAATCAAGAGCTGCCGGTGATTGCCATCCGCATTCCGCACGTAGGCGAGCTTTCGCGCAAAGAGCGCGACGACATCAAGCCGCTATTTGTTTCCAAGGGCGGGGCGCGGGTATTCGAAGACTTCAAGCGCATCGAGAACAAGTTCCCAGAGGCGGCCGCCAAGGTTCGAGAGAAAGTCCGCGACAAAACGGGAGCGCTGGCGCCGGAAGATCTTCTGGTCCTGGTAGTTGGCTCGGCGCAGTCGGGCGCAAAAGGAGACGAGCATCCCGCGAGCAAGCGCAAAGTAACGCCCGCGGAACTGGCCATCTACGCCTCGGCGGGATTGCTGCGCGTGGCGCTGGCGCAAAAATATTCCGACCGGCACAAACTTTTTCAGAAAGGCGACTACCGCTTTCTGTGGGTGACCAATTTCCCCATGTTCGAATACGACGAAGGCGAACGGCGCTGGATGGCCGCGCATCACCCGTTCACCAGCCCGCACGATGAGGATATGGACAAACTGGAAACCGATCCGGCCATGGTGCGCGCCCTCGCCTATGACGTGGTGCTGAATGGCACGGAGCTGGGCTCCGGTTCGATTCGTATTCACCGCCAGGATGTACAGAGCAGAATCTTTCATGCGCTCGGCATGACGGAAGAAGAAGCGCGCTCGCGCTTCGGCTTCTTCCTAGAAGCGCTCGAATACGGCACTCCTCCGCACGGCGGCATAGCGCTCGGCCTCGATCGTATCGTCATGATTCTGGCGGGAGCCGATAGTTTGCGCGAAGTAATTCCCTTCCCCAAAACCGCCGCCGCCAAAGATCTTATGATGGAAGCACCCACGCCGGTTGCAGAGAGCCAACTGCGCGAACTGGGCATTGGCGTGACCAAGAAATAGTGGGCCTAGCCCAGCGTTCTCCCGAGTGTACAAACCTGCCGGCGGGTTTATACTTCTCCTCGCCCCCGTTCGCCCGAAAATTCTCAAGGAGAAATGACGATGAAAAAACTATTGGCATTCTGCTTTGCCCTCGCACTGGTCACATCCGTAGTCGCTCCGGGAGTTTCCTGGGCCCAGGACACGATGCAGAATAACAGCATGAAAGCCGATGCCCCCAAGCCAGCCATCGACGTCACCGGTAAAATCAGCCCCGACGGCAAGATGTTTGTCAGCGACAAGGACGGCAAAAGCTGGACCGTCATCAATCCCGAGGCCGTCAAAGGCCACGAAGGACATCACGTCATCCTCAACGCCCACGTTTATCCCGACAAGATGCAAGTCCACGTCATGTCGCTGAAGATGGCGAAGTAGGGCCGTCTCACGACGGCTTCGGAGAGGCACGCTTGGGTGCCCCACACATCGCGTTCTGTGCGATGTGTGGGTTCACTCCACCGCCGCCAGCACGTAGTCGGTCAAAATCTTCTCCGTCTGCTGGTGCATCCCCTGGGTGTTGTAATTCGTGCTGCTGATGACGACGGTCATGTCCAGGGCAGGAATAGCGACGATCTTATTCCCTCCGTTGCCCGACATAAAAAATGCCGGATAACTCTTCTCTCCCGACTTAAATGTCTTGAGCCACCAGAGATAGCCATATTCGGTCCACTCATCGGCCCGCGCATGGGGCTGCGTTGAGTTGTGCACCCACGACGCGCTCACGATGCGCTTCCCCTGCCACTCGACTCGCCGCCATCGAGATAAAGTTGGGCGATCTTCAGCAGGTCGCGGCTGGTCATGCGCAATCCGCCGCCCGTCTGCGGAACATTCATCGGGGAATAAACCCACTCCAGATTCGTGATGCCAAGCGGCTGAAACAGCTTCTCGCGAGCATAACGATCGGTGCGCGCGCCGGTCACTTTCTCCAGTACTTCGCTCAGCGTGAAAACCCCGCCCGTGCAATAACTGAAGTAGCGACCATACGGAGGCGCTTCGACCTGCTCGCCGACGTGCATGCGTCCGCGAATCGGCAGATCTAGAATAAACTGTGCCCAATCCTCCACAACATACATGCGCTCCTCGTTGCCACGCGACGCGTCGTTCCAGTCGTCGCACTCCAGCGGAGAACTCATGGTCAAAAAATCTTCCACCGTAATCGCCGACTTGCGCGGATCGGGATTCTGAAGCTTGCGAGCGCGCTCGGGCAGCAGCGTGAGAATTTTTGCGTCGACTCCACTGAGCTTGTGCTCGTCGATCGCGATGCCGACCAACACATCGGTGATGCTCTTGGTAGCCGAACGTGTGTCGCGCAGAGTGGTGGTGTCGCCGTCAAAGTAGGCTTCATACACCAACTTGCCGTGACGGGCGACGAGCACGCTGCCGATTTTCTTGAACTCTCCGGAACGAACGGCGGCATCGAGCGCTTGCAGACGAGCGTCGGAAAGGCCGCTCGCAACCGCCGAGGCCGTCGGCCAGGCGCTGGCTGGTTGCGAGATTGTTTGCGAGTGTGCCGCAAGCGCGGCGAACAAGACAACGGCGATAGCCCAGCGGGCAGCGTTCATAGGAAGGCCTTGGGTATTCGACGGAGAACACACCAGATCGTGAGCGGGGTCATCACGGCGGCCGACGAATGCAACTTCCCAGCTTGACGCGCATCTCAACTGTAACTTGGAGAAATCGATGCTGAATCGCAGACAATTTCTTGGCAGTTCTTTCTTGGCAATCGCGGGCGGAAGCCTGCTGGCGTGCTCCGAGAGCCCGGTATTACAGGTGGCACAAGCCAACTCCTCTCAAGATAAAGGGCCGGTGACCGTCATCCGGTTCAGCGACTCCGGCGAGCGGATTGGGCCCGCTCACGTGCAGAAAGTGCACAAGACCGATGCCGAGTGGAAGAAACAGCTCACGGCGCTGCAATTTGACGTTACCCGCCACCAAGGTACGGAGATGGCATTCAGCGGCGAATACTACAACCTGCATGAAAAGGGACTGTATCGCTGCATCTGTTGCGGGAACGCGCTGTTCAGTTCCGATACGAAGTTTGACTCGGGCACGGGATGGCCTAGTTTCTGGGCGCCGATTGCCAAGGAAAATGTGCGCAGTTCAACCGACAACAGCCTGGGCATGACGCGTGACGAAGTCTCCTGCACCGAATGCGAGGCCCATCTCGGCCACGTGTTCGACGACGGCCCTCGACCGACCGGCTTGCGTTATTGTATGAACTCCGCGTCCTTGAAGTTCATCAAGCGCGGCTAGACCCGTAGCAGCTTAGCGCCGGGTCGCCAGCCGCTGCTCGACCAATTCTTCGATTCGCTGCACGACTGCGTCTTCGCTCAGGTGCGACGAGTCCAAGACCACTGCATCCTCCGCAGCCACCAGCGGAGATGCGGCGCGCGTCCGATCGCGCCGGTCGCGCTCGCGAAGTTCGGCGGCCATGCTCTCCGCCGAGGGACCTCTTACCTTTTGCTGGTCAAGTCGCCGCTGCTCGCGGATCACGGGATCGGCATCGAGAAAAATCTTCAAATCCGCATCGGGGAAAACCTTGGTTCCAATGTCGCGGCCCTCCATGACCACGCCGCCGCCAATGCCCATTTCGCGCTGCTTCGCCACCATCCACTCGCGCACCTTGGGATGCACCGAGACGCGCGACGCTCCCTCGCTCACATCGCGCTCGCGAATGCGCGCGGAAACGTCTTTGCCATTGACGAGGACGCGATTGCCGCCGATGGTAGGCTCGAGAACAATGCGCGAATCCTGGGCCAGCTTCAGCAACGCATCCTCGTCATCAAAGGACGCGTCCCATTCGATGGCTCGCAGCGCCAGGGCGCGGTACATCGCTCCACTCTCCAGATTCACGTAATCGAGTTTGCGCGCCAGGCGGGAGGCGATGGTGCTCTTGCCGGCTCCGGCGGGGCCGTCGATGGCGATGATGAGTTTGCGCTGGGACGGATCGGCCATTAGGCGAACTGGGGCGAACTGAGAATTGTACACGTTGCTTCACCACAGGGGGCACAGAAGGCGCGGCAGAAGTACAAACTTGTCTTCACAATCCCAGTGAGAGCCTCTGTCGCTCCGTTGTCCAAGTCTCAGCCCACTCGTTCGGGTCGGCGATTCTTGGGCACGTACGTTTGTTTTGGCGGAGTCACCTGCAGTAGCGACTTGCTCCCGACATGCACGAAGCTCAACTCGCGCGCGGCCAGTAAGGCATGGATGGATTCTTTCACCCGTGTGCGGGGAACGAAATTTGCCAGGAAGTTTTCGACTTCGCCTTCGTCCACGGCGACCACGCAATCGAGATATTTCGAGACCAGCGCCGAGAGCGCTTCGGGCACCGAGATCCCGACGCCTTCGCGCACGCTATCGGCAGACCAGCGGGATAACTCATCCCACACCGAGCCTTCCGCCACCGTGTAGTCGACGCGCGTGATGCGCAGTTTGCCCCACAATTCGCTGAGCGCGCGATCGAGGCCGGCATTTGAAACCGAGCCGCCCAGCATCTCTCCCAATTTTGCTTTCGAAATGGGCCCGCGGCGGCGAATGATTTCGAAAGCGTCACAGGCCAGCGGCGAATAGGGAGAGCGCGGCCCGGTCGCGGGGGGATGCTTCGGATTGCGCTCGCCGACGAGCGAATAAAAATAAGGAAACACCGAGGCCGCCAGCAAGAACGCATTGTTCTCATCAATCAGCGGAGCCTCGTAAGCGGCGTGGTCGCGCAGCGCGCGCACCATGAGTTCGGTCGCCTCTTTCGCGCGCACATCGGCATACGCGTGCTGCCGCATGGGCAGCTTGTCATCGGCGCCAACCCAGGCTCCGATGAAAGTCGGCAGCAGGAGCGCGGGGCGCGTCGGATACATCAGACAGAATCCGACCGACTCGAGGAAAATGCGCGCGTCCTCGATCGTGCGCACGGGCTGGCCGTCGAGGCGCCACTTTTGTGTGCGTGACTGCAGGAGTTCCGCGTCGGTCATGAGTTTGATTAGAACACAAAGCAGCTCTCAGCTCTCAGCTCTCAGAAGAATGTTCACGACAACCACAACCGTCAATAACCTCTGCGGTAACCGAGCGCAGAGCATTCCCTGTGGGCAAAGCTTTTCCTGAGAATTGACAGCTGAGAGCTGAGAGCTAAATCCTCTTGAATGCTTTCTGAATATCCTGCATGGAATAGCGCAGCACCACCGGCCTGCCGTGCGGACAGGACATGGGATGCTCGGTCTTGGCCAACTCCCCTAGCAGCCACTCCATTTTGTTTTGTTCCAGGGGCATGTTGACTTTGATGGCGGCGTGACAGGCTATGGAGGCGGCGATGCGCGTTCTCACCGCTTCCAGATTGATGACTTGGTCTTCGCGCGTGAGCTGCTCGAAGATTTCGTTCAGCATGTGATCGATCTGCGCAGCGTCCACGCCTGCCGGAGCGACTTTCACGGCTACGCTGCGCGCTCCAAAGGGCTCGGCTTCAAAACCGTTGCACGCCAGCTCTTCGGCGATGTCGCTGAAGATGGCTTGCTGCGCGGGCGTCAACTCGATGACCAGAGGCATGAGCAAACGCTGGCTCTCAACCCGCTGCGCGGCGCGCTGGCGCAGGATTCGCTCGAACAGCACGCGTTCGTGGGCTACATGTTGATCGATGATCCAAAGGCCGTCTTCGTTGACAGCGAGGATGAAAGAATTTCGAATCTGGCCCAAGGGACGCAGTGTGCGCAGCGATTCGAGAGTCGGCGCGGGTTGCGGGTCCTGGGCGATGGGGGGCGCGCAGCCGTGATCGGGGATCGGCTGCTGCACGCTCGTCTGATCGACAATCTGCCGATCGACCTTTTGCTGAGAGACCGCTGCCTCAGGCGCGCGTTCGAGAGATACGGCGGCGTTGGCTTCGACGGCAATTCCTCCCTCAAACGCGAAGCTCGCGGCGATGGCGGGAACTGCCGGTGCGTGCAGCGCGAATCCACCCTCCGTCGCCGGCTGGTATAAATCTCGCCATGGAGCACGCTGGGTGCCGTCGCCGGGTTGCGAATCGGCGGCAAAATGAGGATTACTCCGCAAGGGACTGCTGAGGCCCGGACTTGCCGAAGGCTGCGCGCCGATCTCAGTCAAGAACTGCGGCACCGGACGCGCTTTCATCAGGGCCGCCCGGATCGACTCGCGCACGAAATCGTGAATCACCGTCTGCTGCCGGAAACGTACCTCGGTTTTTGAGGGATGCACATTCACATCGACCTCGGCCGTCGGCATTTCAATAAAAAGCAGAACCACCGGAAATACAGTCGGCGGCAGGATGTTGCGATAGGCCTCGGTGATGGCGTGCTGAATGAGACGGTCGCGAATCAAGCGTCCATTCACAAAAATGTAAATCGAATTGCGATTCAACTTTTGGATTTCCGGCTTGGAAACGAAACCGTGCAACCGCACTTCGCCGAAATCGTGCGGCGCGGGCGCCCCCGCCTGCGAACTGTCGCCATCGGCATCCGACTCAGGAATAGCCCTGCCAACGCGTCGCCAAGGCGGCGGCTGCGGCAATCCAAGGCGTTCCAAGGGCTGCACCGCCGCGAGCGGAATCAACTGGTCGAGGGTCTCGCGTCCGAACACCTGGTAGACGCGCTCGCGATGATCGGCCACGGGCGGCGCGACCAGCAAGGCATTCGTCGCCGAGTGCAACTCAAAATGCTTCTCCGGATGCGCCAGCGCGTAGTGCGTGACCAGCGACGCAATATGAGACAGCTCGGTCGATTCCGATCGCAGAAATTTCTTGCGCGCCGGCGTGTTGAAAAAAAGATCACGAATGGTGATCGAAGTTCCCAGCGGCAACCCGGCCTCTTCGACGCGGAGTATCTTGCCGCCATTAATTTCGAGAACCGTGCCGGCCGCTTCCTCTTCGGCGCGTGTTTCCAGATGCAGGCGGGCAACCGACGCGATCGAGGGCAGCGCCTCGCCGCGAAATCCCAGGGTCGAAATGCTGAGCAGGTCTTCGGTGTTCTTGATTTTCGAAGTCGCATGACGTTCGAACGCCAGCATGGCATCGTCGCGCACCATGCCGCAGCCGTTGTCGGTGATCTGGATCAACTTCTTGCCGCCGGCTTCCACCTGGATACGAATGCGCGTGGAACCCGCGTCCAGCGCGTTCTCCAGCAGTTCTTTCACCACCGATGCGGGACGCTCCACCACCTCGCCGGCGGCAATCTGGTTGGCGACTCTCTCGGGAAGGACGTGGATCTTGCCCATGGAAATCAGTGGTCAGTGGACGGTGGCCAGTGGTCAGTGTGACAGATTCGTGGGCGCAGCGTAAAGCCGCGTCGAGTTAGTGGCGCGCGCATCCAAAGCAGCATATCGTATAGTTTCTCCCGGGAGTGCGGACATGAAGCATGCAATTTTGGGGACGGGAGCAATCGGAGGATTGCTCGGGACCGTGCTCGGTTCACTAGGCGAGGACGTCACGGTTGTGGTTCGTGCGGAGAAGCTGGCGGGCTATCCTGCAAGCTTAATGCTCGAACGGCCATCGGGCGTGATTACGGCTCCGGCGACAGCCGTCGCCACACTCACTGAACAGGTTGATGCGTTGTGGATCGCAACCAAAACTTATCAATTACAAACTGCGCTGCAAGTCGTGCATGCGTCGCCGGGTTGCGTAGTTCCCTTGCTGAACGGCGTCGACCACATCGCGGTGCTGCGGACGCGCTTTGGCGCTGATCGCGTCGTTCCGGGGACGATTGCGGTGGAAGCGGAAAGAATTGCTCCGGGACGATTCATTCAACGCTCGCCATTTGTGCGCTTCAACCTCGCTGGCAGCGGAGAGCCGCTCCTGGGCGGCATTGTCGCACGGTTGGGCGGGTTGGGATTCGCCTGCAAGTTCATTCCGAACGAGCAGACGCTGCTGTGGAGCAAGCTCTGCTTCCTCGGACCGATTGCGCTGGCGACGTCGGCATCGGGGCTGACCGTGGGAGAAATTGTGGCGGATGCCGCATGGAAATCGAAGTTGAGTTCCGCGATTCGCGAGGCCTGCGCCGTGGCCAACGCCAGCGGCGCAGAGGTTGACGCGGCTCAGATTCAGGCGCTTGTCGAAAGCTCGCCGCCGGGCATGCGGAGTTCGATGCAGAAAGACGTTGCCGCCGGGCGGCAGCTGGAGTTGGATGCGATCGGCGGCCCGATTGTGCGCGGCGGGGAGCAGCACGCTATCAGCGTCTCGACGACGGCCGAATTGATGGCGGCGATTCGCGCCAAGGTCGGCACCGATCATCCGTGAGGCAGCGGCCTGCCCAACTACACGGCGCCCGGACGAGATGGCAACACGCGGGCGAGGGCGTCCGCGCCACCCGGGCGAATTGCCTGCTACACTTTTCCTCCTATGAAAACTCGACGACTGCTTCTGGTTCTGGCGTTGCTGGCCGGAGTGCTGGCGGCGCGCATCGCGTTTGCTCAGGCGGGCAGCCCGAGTGCACCACAACTGGCTATGCCCGAAGAAAAGCATTTGCAGAATGTGCGTCAGCTCACTTTTGGCGGATCGAACGCGGAGGCCTATTTTTCGGCAGACGGCAAGCGGCTGATTTTTCAATCGACGCGCGACAACTTACAGTGCGATCAGATCTTCATCATGAACGCAGACGGCACCGATCAGAAGATGGTTTCAACCGGCAAGGGGCGAACAACTTGCAGCTATATCTTTCCGCGCAACGACAAGATTCTGTATTCCTCGACCCACCTGGCCAACGCGGAGTGCCCGCCGCGCCCGGATTATTCCAAGGGCTATGTGTGGGCGGTGTATCCGGGGTTTGATATTTTCACCGCGAAGCTGGATGGGTCGGATTTGAAGCAGCTCACAACCACTCCCGGCTACGACGCGGAGGCGACGATTTCAGAAGATGGCAAGAAGATTGTTTTCACGTCGATGCGCAATGGCGATCTCGATATCTACTCGATGGACGCGAATGGCAAGCATGTCAAACAGCTCACGCACGAACTGGGATACGACGGCGGCCCGTTCTTTTCGAAAGACCGCAAGTGGATTGTCTATCGCGCGTACCATCCGAAGACGGAGCAGGAGATTGCGGAATATAAGGAACTGCTGGCGCAGAATACGATCCGTCCGACCACGCTTGAAATCTGGATTATGAAAGCGGACGGCAACGGCAAGCGGCAGCTCACGAATTTGAATGCGGCGAGTTTTGCGCCATCGTTTTTTCCGGATGGCAAACGGATTATTTTCGCCACCAACATGGGCTCTACAGGCGGCATGGGCAACTTCGAGCTCTATACGATCAACGTGGACGGCACCGGCCTCGAACGCATCACATATTACGACGGGTTTGATGGCTTCCCGATGTTCAGTCCGGACGGCAAGCAACTGGTTTGGATTTCGCATCGCAATGGCAAGGCGCCGCGAGAGACGAATGTGTTTATCGCGGATTGGGTGGAGTAGGGAAGGTCAGAGGTCGGAGGTCAGATTGCAGAGGTGAAACCACCCTACGCGAGCTTTTCGCGGATTAGTTGGTCTTTAATCTTTTCTGGGAGACGCGAACTGGCGAGTACTTCTTGCAACGGCACGGCGGGGATTTCCCGGCTGAACTCCAGTGCGAGCGCTAACGAAAGATGCTCGGTCCGCAGAAGGGCGGTGCGAATTTCCTTGCGTGGAGACCACTTCGCGTGCCGGGCCACGGCTTCGACCAGCGCGGCGCCAGCGGCGGGACTGAGCACAGAGTTGATAACCAGAGCTTCGGTGAGTCGCGGGTTGTCGAGCGCGATGGGCAGGATTCGAGTCCTGCGGGGCGTGGGCTTTGCATCGGCAGTCTTCGCGCGGGCGAGCTTTGCGTGGGCCGGTTTTGAATCGGCGATCGCGGCGCCGGTATTTTCTGAATCCAGCAGGAGCGCTGCGGCTACTCTGCCAGAGGCGCGGCGCGCCAGCGTCAGCCGTTCTCCGATGGTGACAGCTTTCAGCCGCGCGATGAGGATATCGTCGACGGCAACTTTCACGTCGGCGGGGACGCCGGGCGCGAGCGCAACTTTCATCAAATCGAAAGTGTAGAACTGGCGCGCGAGCGGCACCGACACATGGCGCGGCGTGTGCGGATGGCTCGCCAGCGCGACCTTCACTTTACGGCTCTTGAGTGCGCTGGCGTTCCGCGCAAGTTGCTCAATGACTTCCGGATGCAAGTCTGTGCGCTTCAGAAGCGACAGAGCGAAATCCTCGGTGAGCACCGGGTCGGCAGCCGAGTGGAGAAGATCGGTGGGCGCTGCCGCGGCCACCGGGGACGGCGCGGTTTCGTTCAGAAGCTCGTCTGTGGACCTTCTAGTGTCGGATGTCTTAGACATTCTTGATCAGCTTGCGCGAGACGGGGCAAGCCCCGTCTCTACGTTCGTCTTGCCCTGGCTAGCGCGCCTTGTACGGGATCGGCCAAATCTTGGCGCACGTCGATGCCGGGAAAACTTTGCTCGAGCCTATTGTAAAAAATCTGGCGCACTACCGCGGACTGACGAAAGACACTGCCCGTCATTGCCACTGCGACCGGAGGCACAGTCGCAGCGAGCGGACCTGAGGCGGGCGCTGCTATCGACGTTTGACGCGCGAGTCGGCGGACTACGATGGCCGCGAGGTTCGCCAACTTTGCGCCAGCCTCCGCCAGAAGATCGCGGGCGATGGCATCGTCCTCCTCGGCAGCGCGCAGAACTATGGGAAACAGCCGCGGGAAATCGGGCGGCGGAGTTGAGTTAGCTTGCTGCACGAGTTCGTCGAGGGTCGTGAGTTTCCACGCTCGGAGGATCTTGGCAGCGAGCGCGGTTTCACCGCCTTGATCGTGGGCATTCACGATGCCGGAAATGGCACGGCGTCCAATCCAGTGGCCGGAGCCTTCGTCGGAGATGGCAAACCCCCAGCCTCCCGCGCGCACGATGCGACCGGCAGCGTCGCGGCCATAACCGATGGAACCGGTACCGGCGATCGCGATCACGCCCGGACCAGCGCCGAACGCGGCTTCCAGGGCGATCTCGGCATCGCCGACCACCTCGATGTTAGCGCCAGTCGCTCCCATTACTTCAGCGAGGATGTTGCGGATCTTCGCGGCGATTTCGGGCCGGGCAGCGCCAGCGGCGCCGATGCAGACGGCGCCGATCTGAGCGGGAGAAATCTTGCCAATGGTGCAGACCTTGCGAACAGCCGTATGCAAAGCTTCCCTCGCCGGCTGCTCGCCGAGACGGACGATATTGCTGCCGCCAGCCGTCGCGTTGGCGAGCACGGTGGTTTCGTCGGCGAGCAGGCAGCGAGTTTTGGTGCCTCCGCCGTCGATGGCGAGATAGTAGGGCATTGGGGTAGTTCTAACACAGGTTCGCTTGTCGGTTCCGGTCTCCGAACATGCTTGTACAATGCAGCCAACCGCTGACTGCGGGAGACGCGGCGAGCCGTGTCTCTACTTATAAGGAATCGTTTGGGACTAAACCGGATCGATCTGCTGATTATTGCGGCGTACCTGGCGGGCATCACGCTGTTTGGGCTGCGCTTCCGCAAGCGGCAGCGGACGATGCGCGACTACTTTCTCGCCGACCGCGATATTCCCTGGTGGGCGATTGCGCTCTCGATCGTGGCGGCGGAAACGAGCACGCTGACCATCATCAGCATTCCCGGACTGGCCTACGATTCGAATCTTACTTTTCTGCAAGTGGTAATGGGCTATGTTATCGGACGCGTCATTATCAGTTTTGTGCTGCTGCCGCAATATTTTCGCGGTGAGTTGTATACGGCGTATCAGTTGATCGAGCGGCGGTTTGGTCCCGAGCTGCGCACGCTGACGGCGGGCCTGTTTCTGCTGACACGCGCGGCGGCTGAGGGAGTGCGGGTCTATGCCGTGTCGATTGTGGTCTCGATTGCGCTGGGCACGGGCGAGGTCGCTTCGATTGCCATCATTACGCTGCTGACTTTGATCTACACGTTTGAGGGCGGTCTGGCGGCGGTCATCTGGACCGATGTAGTGCAGACTTTTATTTATGTCGGCGGAACGCTCGTGGGTCTGGCAACGATTGTGCATCTGGTGCCGGGGGGATGGGGATCGGTTCAGATGGTTGCCGGGGGGCTGCACAAGTTCCAGATGTTCGACACTTCCCTTCTCGCACACTGGCCCTATCTTGATTTTGCGAAACCTTACACGCTATGGGCTGGGATTCTGGGCGGCGCCTTTTTGACCACGGCGAGCCATGGCACCGACCAGCTCATCGTGCAGAGATTGCTGGCGGCGCGCAATCAGCGGCAGTCGGTGCTGGCGTTGCTGTCGAGCGGCGTGGCGGTATTTTTTCAGTTTGGGTTATTTCTCTTCGTGGGCGTGATGTTGTTTGCTTATTACCGGGCTCCGTCGGCGGCATTTGGGCGGGCCGACAGAATTTATCCCACGTTCATTGTGAGCCGGATGCCGCACGGAATTGCCGGACTGCTGATCGCCGCGATTCTGGCGGCGGCGATGTCAAATTTGAGCGCTGCACTGAACTCGCTCTCGTCGAGTTCGATTATGGATTTCTATCTTCGCTTTCGTCCCGGCTCCGGTCCGGTGCTGAGCGACGCGGCGCGCTTGCGCATGGCGCGACTGGCAACCGTTGCGTGGGGGCTCGTGCTATTCGGGCTGGCGGTACTGGCACTGCATCGGGTAGGCCGCGTGGTGGAGGTCGGGCTGCAAATCGCCTCTGTGGCTTATGGCGCGTTGCTTGGAGTGTTTCTGCTCGGCGTGCTCACTCGGCGCGCGAACCAGCGTGGTGCGGTGGTGGGCATGGTTGCGGGGCTTGCGATCGAGCTTTACTTGTGGCTGGGCTCGCGGGTGGCCTGGACATGGTGGGTCGCCATTGGCACATCCGTGACGTTTGGAATCGGTTACGCGGCGAGCTTGTTGCTCCGGCACGAACTGGAAACTTGAACTGCGGAGATCGCGGAGGGCGCAGAGCTTTATCATCAAACCAAATGGTTTGAGCCAGATTTTCTCGGCGCTCTCGGCGAACTCTGCGGTTAGAAAAGTTTGCCGCCAAGAGATATGAACCAACGCAAAGAAAACTCCCATCTCCGCCCCGAGCTGGCACGCGACCTCGGTCTGTCGCACGCTGGCGCCGTGGTTGTCGGGACGATCATTGGAAGCGGAATCTTTCTGGTCCCATCCGAGATGATGCAGGCGGTGGGGTCGGCGCAACTTGTGTATCTCGCCTGGATGGTCGGTGGGCTGCTTTCCTTTTTTGGCGCCCTAACCTATTCCGAATTGGGAGCGATGAAGCCGCAGGCCGGCGGCGAGTATGTTTATGTTCGCGACGCCTACGGGCCGCTGGCCGGCTTTCTGTATTCCTGGACGTGGTTTCTGATCGCCAAGCCGGCTTCGATTGCTACCGTCACCACTGGGCTGGTGCGAATCCTGGGAACATTTCCGGTTTTTTCTTCTTTCTCGCAGGTTTGGATCGCGCGGCCCTTCGCCGTCAACTACGGGCAACTGGTGGCGATCGCGGCTACGCTGCTGATTTCGTGGTTGAACTACATCGGCGTTCGCCGGGCAGGAGAATTTCAGTTTCTGTTCACCTTGCTCAAGGTTGCGATCATCCTCGGAATCGTCGTTGTCGGCTTTTCCTATCGCGGAGGAACGTGGGCAAACTTCGCTACCGAATTTGTGGGGGCCAAGGGCGGCGTGGCTGGATTCTTCGCCGCGTTGGTGGCTGCGCTTTGGGCCTACGACGGCTGGAACGATTTGAACATGGTCGCGGGCGAGATCCGGAATCCGCAGCGCAATATTCCGCTGGCGCTGATTTGGGGCGTGGCTACCGTGGGCGCGCTTTACATCCTGGTGAACGCGGCGGTGCAGTACGTGCTGCCGGCGGCGGCGGTGGCGGCGGCGCAACGTCCGGTATCGGACGCAGTCGCGCTGGTGCTGGGGCACGCCGGCGCGAGTTTAGTGACGGCAGGCATGGCGGTTTCCATGCTTGTTACTTTGAACGGCACCATCATGAGCGGAGCCCGCGTGCCTTTTGCCATGGCGCGTGATGGATATTTCTTCCGGGCAATCGCGGAGGTTCATCCGCGCTTTCACACGCCATCGGTCGCGATCGTAGTGCAGTGCGGGCTGGCTATCGTATTGCTGCTGTTGGGAGGCAGCTTTCGGCAATTCTTTACGCTGGCGATTTTTGCGGAGTGGTTGTTCTACATGGTCGCGGGCAGCACCGTGTTCGTTTTCCGGCGCCGCGAACCGCAGGCCAACCGGCCTTATCGCGTCTGGGGATATCCGGTGGTTCCGGCGCTGTTTGTGCTGGTTTCCGCAGCCCTTCTTTGCTACACATTTACCGATAATTTGAAGAGTTCGGTGGGCGGATGCTTGGTCATTCTGGCGGGCATTCCAGTCTTCTACTTCTTTGTGCGCCGCCGGACATCGGCACCGAAGTACTAGACAACCCGCGTAACCCCTCGGAATACGCAACCTGGTTACCAAAGGACACGCGCAAGCGACACGTTTACCCCCTGCCTAATCTCCCCTAAGGTGAAGACTCCAACCCCAAGCGCTCTCCCCAGCCTGGGCCCCCTTTTGGAGCATAGGAATGCCTACGTACGACCGCGGTTTTCAACTCGGTTTGTTGCCGGAAAAGAAGTGGAACTGGCGGACTTTTGCCACCAGCTACGGACTTCTCACGGGCCTGATTCTGCTCCTGATGGTCGTCGGAGTGATGACCTCCGATACGCTTTTGCCAAGCGTGACCTATCAGGTGACGGAGTTGGTACCGCGTCCCGCGCTGAAGCCAGAGCGGCTGCCCAAGCCCAAGCCACTGCCGGTTCATGCCAAGTTGCTGCCCCCGGAGCCTGTTTTCGAGAAACCGAAGTTGGTGGTGCCACCGGAAGTCCATGCACCCAAGCCGAAGCCGCAGGAAGTTGAGCCGCCCAAGGTGGCCATGAATAACTTCGCGCCGGCGGTATTGGTTCCGGTCAGTGGAGCGCGCCCGGTGCCGATTCATACCGGGGAGTTCGCGGGAAGTTCGGCGACGCCGACGGTGAATGCTCCCATCTCAAAGGTGCAGACGGGCGGGTTCGGCGATCCCAACGGACTGAAGCCGAGCGATAACGGCAAGCCGAACGGGAAACTGGTTGCCGCAGTCGCAGGTTCGTTCGACATGCCGGTGGGACCGGGCCAAGGGAACGGGTCGGGCGGCGCCAAAGGTATTAAGGGAACCGTGGCGAGCGCCGATTTTGGCAGCGGAGTTGCCACCGCCGGACAGGGCGATGGACGCAGAAGCGGCCACGGAGTGCAGGCTTCAAACTTTGGCTCGCAGGTAGTCGCGCAGAACACGCCGCATATTCAGCGCGTGGATTCCACGCCCGCGACTCCGGTCGAGATCACCTTCAAACCGAATCCGGCTTACACCGAGGAAGCGAGAAATCTGAAACTGGAAGGCGAAGTCCTGCTGGAAGTACAGTTCGGGGCGAACGGGCAACTGCACGTGAATCGCGTGGTGCGCGGCTTGGGTCACGGACTCGATGAAGCCGCGATCGCCGCGGCCAACAAAATGCATTTCAAGCCGGCTCAGCGCAACGGGCAGGCGATGGATTCGACAGCAATTGTGCACGTGGTATTTCAACTGGCGTACTGAAAACTTTGGAGATGATGGTTATGCGGAAGTCAATGAGCGCGAAGTCTAGGAGCACGTTCGTGAGCAGTCTGAACTGGATGGTTTTGGCTCTGCTGGCGGTGACAGTAACAATGACGGCAGCGGCCCAGCAGCCGGCGTCCGCGCCGCAGAACCCACAGCCGACGGCGGCAACGCAGCCAGCGCAGGCGCAGTCCAGTCCGGCGCAGTCCGCTCAGGCTCCGGCGAATCTGGGGCCGCCGACTACCATGGATCAGGTGGTCGACCGCGTGATCATGCGCGAAAAGGAGTTGATCAAGTTCTTGTCGCCGCGCACTCCCGTGGTGGAGACCTATCTGCAAAACCTGACGCAAGATCCGCAACTGGGGCCGATTCCGCAGGATGACCATTATTTTCTGGGTCGCATGGACTTGAGCGAATCGATCGACCGCAGCGACTACCTTGACGGCAAAGGTAAAGACACGAAAAACGAAAGCATGGAGAAGCACCTTCTGGGTGAGTTCACGAAGAAGTTCAAGTTCCAATACCAGCCGCTGGGCTTCTCGTGGATGATCTTCGCCGACCGCAGTGATTTTGACCGGGCGCACTACGAATTTCACTACGTGCGCCGCGAATTTCTGGGCGACGTGCGCTGCCTGGTGTTTGATCTGACGCCGAAGAAAGATGCTGGCCGCGGCCGCTTCCTCGGACGTATCTGGGTCGAGGATCAGGACTTCAATATCGTGCGCCTGAATGGCACGTATGCGCGTCCACAGCGCAACAACTACTACTTCCACATGGACGCCTGGCGATTGAACCTGGTTCCGGGGTATTGGGTGCCATCGTATATCTACAGCGAAGAAGGCGACTTCACCGCGGGACACGTCAACAAGATTGCGTTCAAGGCGCAGACTCGCATGTGGGGATACAACCTGAAGACGGGCACGGCGAATGACGAGCTGACCAACATCCGCGTGGACAGCGTGAAGGACGACACGCCTTCGGCTCAGGATGCGACTCCGCTGGCCGCCGAGCGCGAATGGCAACAGCAGGCGGAAGACAACGTAGTGGAACGGCTGGAACGCGCCGGACTGCTGGCCCCGGAAGGCGAAGTAGACAAGATTCTGCAAACCGTCGTAAACAACATCGAGATCACGAACAACATCGACCTGCCGCGGCCGGTGCGGACGCGGGTGTTGACGACGTCTCCGCTGGAAACTTTCAGCGTCGGCAACACGATTGTGGTCAGCCGCGGGCTGATCGATGTGCTTCCCGACGAGGGCAGCCTCGCCATGGTGCTCTCGCATGAACTGGCGCACATCGTTCTCGGTCATAACCTGGGCAGCCAGTACGCGTTCAATGACCGCATGTTGTTTTCAGACGAAGTGACTTACCAGAACCTCGGATTCAAGCACATTCCCGAAGAGGAAGCGGCAGCCGACAAGAAAGCCATCGAGATGCTGAAGAACTCGCCCTACGCCCAGAAATTGGACTCGGCCGGGCTCTTCATCAAGGCATTGCAGGCGCGCGCTCCACAATTGAGCGCTCTGCTGCAAGCGCACCTTGGCAACAACATCGCCGAAAACGGAACCGTGACGCGGTTGGCTCAGCTTGCTACCTCGGCTCCGGCACTCGATTGGAACAAGCTGGACCAGATCGCCGCGCTGCCTTTGGGCGGACGAGTCAAACTGAACCCGTGGGACGACAAAGTGGAAATCGTGAAGTCGCAACCGGTGGCCATCACTTCGGCGCGCGACAAGATGCCCTTTGAGGTGACTCCGTTCTATCCGCGGCTCACGCGCCACACCTCGGCGAGTGCAACTGCTGCCACTACCGCGGCAGCAACAACGCCCAGCGCGACGAGCACCGCCACCACCGCCGACTCCAGTGCGACTCCAACGAACTGAGCCGGCTGCCAAGTTGAACGAAGCGCACGCCGGGAACCGGAAGCAATTCCGGTGTTCCCGGCCTGCGTGTTTTCAGGTTACTTATCTTTAGTGGAGGCTTTTCATGGGGCGCGCGTATGTGCGTCTGTTGACCCTGACGCTGGCAGCGAGCGGTCTGGCGCCGCTAATCACCATTCTTGCCAGCCGTTACCTGCAGGATGGAGTCCTGCCCTGGCTGCAGCTGCCGGTTTACCTGCTGATCGCGCTCGCCATCATCTCGCTGGCGCTGTGCTTTCGCTGGTGGCTGCAGCGGATCGAAGGCCACGGCGACAAAGCCGCCGCCGAGCAGGCCGTCTTCCTGCTGCGCGAACTGCCCGAGAAGTGGATCAATCCGGCGATTATTGCCTCCGCGCTACTCAGCTTGTTTCTGGAACTGGCTGTCATCCGCTGGCAGGCCACGGTTTTTCCTTTTTTCTCGTTCTACAAGAACCTGTCTTTACTTTCTTGCTTTGCCGGCCTGGGTCTCGGTTATGCCCTGGGACGCCGCGACCGCGTGCCCCTTTTCCTGACGTTGCCGCTACTGTGCTGGCAGTTTCTGTTCATGGTCGGGATGCGCTACGGCATGACCTACGTGCAGTTTCACAGCCTCTACGTTTTGCCATTTCGCGAACAGCTGAATATGGGTCTGCCCCAAGTGGGCCACTACTGGCAGGGACTGCAAAGCTATTACGTGCTGTCCGTCGTTTTCCTGATGACGGCGCTGGCATTTCTTCCTATCGGACAGCTCTGCGCCTGCCTCATGCAGCGGCGCGAAAAACTGACCGCCTATGGACTGAACCTTCTGGGCAGCCTCGCGGGCGTCCTGTTGATGTTTCTGGTCAGCGCTTACTGGACGCCCCCAGCAGTGTGGTTTCTGGTCGCATTCGCTTTCCTGCTGGCCTTCCATGTTCGAAAGGGAGGTGCGCTGCGGCTGAGCGTGGCTGCGGGAATTCTGGCTCTGCTGATTCTGGAATGGCCGGTCAGCCCCGACTGGCAGCGGATTTATTCTCCCTACCAACTGCTTGAGGTAGGACGCGGCGAGCACGGGTTCATGGAAATTCGAGCCGCGGGCCACTACTACCAGAAGGTGTACGACTTCATCAATTCCGGCGACCGATGGCCCGCCGACTCCGACGTCCGCATCGCCCGTAATTACTACGAACTGCCCTATCGCATCAAGCAGCACCCCAAAGACGTAGCCATCGTGGGAGCAGGATCGGGCAACGACGTTGCCGCCGCCCTGCGCGGCGGCGCCGAGCATGTGGATGCGATCGAGATCGATCCCGCCATTCTCATGCTGGGGCGCAGTGGCCATCCCGAACATCCTTATGCCGACCCCCGGGTGCGCGCAGTCAATACGGATGCCCGCTCCTTCCTGCGAACCACCGATCAGAAGTATGACCTGATCGTATTCGGCCTGCTCGACTCCCATACCCTGCTGAGCCAGGCATCGAGTGTGCGGCTGGATTCCTTCGTGTACACGGTGCAAGCCATGCAGGAAGCGCGGGCGCGTCTGAAGCCCCACGGCATGATCTCGCTCACCTTTACCGTGCTCAACGATCAACTGGGCCGCAAGATCTATCTGATGCTCAAGAACGCATTCGACGGGCGCGCTCCGCTTTGCTACATGATCGGATACGACTCCGGAGTCATCTTTCTGGAATCGGAAGATTCGCTGACCCTGCCACCGGATCTTATCGCCAGGAAAAACTTCCTGGATAAGACTGCAACGTACGCCAATCCCAACATCCGCGCCGATGTCTCTACGGACGACTGGCCGTTTTTCTACATGCCGGCGCGCATCTATCCTGTCTCGTACCTGGGGATTCTGGCCTTGGTGTTGGCCCTCTCATTGTTCCTGATTTCCAACTTCCTGCCGGAGCGGCCCCAGAGTGGCAATTTCCCCTTCTTCCTGCTGGGAGCGGGCTTCATGCTGATCGAAACCAAAGGCATCACCGAACTGGGGCTTACCTTTGGTAATTCCTGGCAAGTGATCGGAGTCGTGATTGCCGCCATTATGGTAATGGCTTTCCTGGCCAACTGGGTGGTGCAGCAACTCCAGATCGAGCGTTTGATTCTCCCGTACGCGTTGCTGCTGGCGTCGCTCGCCTTAGGCTGGTGGGTCGCGAAAAACGGCGGACTGCCCTCGACCTGGAGCGGCCGCATCGGAACTGCCTTGCTGCTGACTTCCCCGATGTTTTTCTCCGGCATCGTGTTTTCCACGCTTCTGAAATCACGCGGCGACATTTCCGGAGTCATGTCGGCGAATCTGTTCGGCGCGATGTGCGGCGGGTTGCTGGAATACAACTCAATGTATTTTGGGTTCCGATTCCTCTACGTGATCGCCGCCGGCTTGTATCTGCTCGCTTTCAGCTGGGAATTTGCCGCATCGAAATGGCACCTGGCAGCCACGGTTCCAGCGAAGGCGGCTGGAGTAGCCGCGGGCAGCTAGTTCCGGGCTCGAGAATCGACCTCTGCAAAAAGCCCAAATGCCGCCCCCGACGGCGTTTTTCATCTCTACCCATTCCCGGCGTCTTTTGCTATTATGAAGCGCTTGCGCCCACCGCCCCCGGGGAGGGTTCCAACCAAATGCAAAGTGGTTCAACTCTGTGGAAAAGTTCTGTGCTCGCTGCCAGTGGCAGCTCTCAAGAAAGGTCGTGCATCTTGTCCAAGAAGTTTCTGCTCACAATCTTTGTGGTACTGCTTGTCGTGTCAGCCAGTTCGCTGGCACAAACACTCACACCGCTTAAGCATCAACCGCCCGACGGAATCATCTACACCTTCCAATTGACCGATGGTACGGTGATGGCTCAGGGAGGCAACTGTTCCGATTTTTGGAAGCTCACACCCGACAATACTGGCAGTTACGTCAACGGTACCTGGACGCAACTCGCCAGTCTTCCCTCCGGATATGCGCCCTATGCAACGGCTTCCGCGGTCTTAGCCGATGGACGCCTGCTCCTCGAAGGCGGAGAGTACTCCGAGTGCGGCAACAGTTTTACGCTCACCAACCAGGGCGCCATCTACGATCCAGTGGCAAATACCTGGACCACTGTAGATCCACCGAAAGGCTGGACCAACATTGGCGACTCGCCCTCCACGGTATTGGCGAACGGCGACTATTTAATCGGAAACAAGCTCACCAAGCAAGTGCGCGAACTGAATCCCACGACTATGACGTGGAAGACGATGCCTGACAAGGGCAAGGCAGATTTCGACGCCGAGGAAGGCTGGACCCTGTTGGCCAGCGGATCCGTTCTTACATGCGATGTGTTAGACGCTCCCAACTCCGAGATCTATGACGCTACGGCCAAGAAACCCAAGTGGGCGACCGCGGGAAGCACGATCGTCGACCTGCATTCACCGTCGCCCGATGGCTGCCTTCGGTATCCTCCCAAGAACAAGTGTTATTACCCGCCTGGGGAAATTGGGCCGGCTATCCTTCGACCCGACGGCACGGTATTCGCCACCGGATCTTATACGAAGAACGGTGGAGCTGGAAATACGGCCATCTACGACAGCCTTAACGATACGTGGACGGTCGGCCCGGTCTTTCCGGACGGTGACAATGCCGGCGACTCGTTTGCTGTCCTGCTGACGAATGGCGACGTGCTGGTGGAAGGTGACTCCGGAACTTCTTATACCTTCGATGGGACGAATCTCACCAAAAGTCTGTTCACGCCGGGTAGCCTGATGATCCTGCCGAACGGCCAAGTATTGGTCGGAGGCGGAACCACGGAAGTCTACACCTCCACGGGCACTTACCAGACTTCGTGGCAGCCGACGATTTCGAGTTATCCGACGAGTGTAACTCCCGGATCAACTTACTCGATTTCGGGCACGCAGTTCAATGGACTGTCACAGGCTGGTACGTTCGGAGACGAGTTCCAATACGCCACTAACTATCCCCTGGTGCAGATCACGAACACGGGCACGGGTCACGTGTTTTATGCCAGAACCCACGGCCACAGCAGCATGGGCGTGGCTACGGGCACGGCGACGGTTTCGACCAACTTCGACGTGCCGTCGTCGATCGAAACCGGCGCGAGCACGTTGGTCGTTATCGCAAACGGCATTCCTTCCGCGGCCGTCGATATTACGGTTGAGTAAGAATGTAACTTCAACTAACCAACTGCCCTTGCGTCTCCTACGATTGGGAGATACAAGGGCAGTTGCTTTCTCGCGTTAGTATGGGCCGCTTGCAGCCTAGCAGGCTGTTGTGCTTGATCTTGGGTGGCGCAGCGCTTCGGCGCTGCGGTAAGAGCATTGTTTTGAGTACGGCTTTAGCCGCTGAGGTGGCGCTTTCCGCTTGCGAACTAGTTTTTCCGCAGCTTGCTAGAAATGTTTTCGCAGATCGCCGAAACGGTCGACGATCAGCAGCCGCTGCGACGGCGGTGCGGTCGCGAGTTCCTCATGCTCCAGAATCCAGGTGTTGCCGTGAGGCACGAAAACCGCATGCAAGCCTGCGGCGAGCGCAGGGTTGATGTCAGACTTCGGACTATTGCCAACCATCCAGGTAGTGTCAACTAGGAGGCCGTACTTGGCGACAGCGGAGCGGTAAGTGGATTCATCTTTCTCGGCGACGATCTCGACCGCAGAAAAATAATCCTTCAACCCTGAGCGCTCCACTTTGCCCGATTGCTCGGCGGGATTTCCCTTGGTCATCAGGATGAGGTGGTGACGCTCGCCGAGATACTGCAGAGCCTCGGGCACGCCCGGAATAATCTCGATGGGATGATCGGCGATCTGGTGGGCGAAACTCCGAATGCGTTCGTGCAGTTCGGGCGTGACCGGGTCGACGGAAAGCTTTTCAAAAGTCTCAACCAGCGCTTGAGCGAAGCTGTGCAGGCCATAGCCGTGTTTGACGATGGATTCCCGCTCCACGTCGTTGAGCACCAGGCGGACGGCCTCGGGCGAGTGTTCGCGATGGTCAAGGAACGAAATAAACTTGGCGATGGCCCGCTCGAAATAGATATTATTTTCCCAGAGCGTGTCATCGGCATCGATGAGCAAAGTCTGGGCGCCGTTCTCTCGCCGCATCTCTATTATGATAACTGCGCTGTTGGCTTTTAGCTTTTAGCGGATCCCACACCCAATCGCTCTACGACGCGCTGGAACCAAAAGCTAATGGCTAAGAGCCAATAGCCAAGAGCTTCCTTACACCCACTCCACCCGCGGCCTCTGCGGAATAATGCCTGCCTTGTGTCCCATATCGAGCAGGCGGCGGACGGCTTCCCGACCGTCGTCTCCGTAGTCGAGGGTGCGCTCGTTCACGTACATGCCTACGAATTTGTCGGCGAGCTGAGTATCAAGATCGCGGGCAAACTGCATGGCATACGCGAGCGCTTCTTCGCGATGATCGATGGCGTACTGGATGCTCTCGCGCAGCGCTTGCGTGACGCTGGCTATGGTTTCGGCGCCGAGCGATCGGCGGATGGCGTTTCCTCCGAGCGGCAGCGGCAGTCCGGTAACCTTCTGCCACCATCGGCCGAGATCGACAACGCGGTGCAGTCCCGATTTGTCGTAGGTGAGCTGGCCTTCGTGGATGATGAGACCGGCTTCATGTTTGCCTTCGAGAATCTGCGGGATGATTTGATCGAAGGGCACGACTTCCACCTCAATGCCGGGCGCAAACAGTTCAAGCGCCAAGTAGGCGGTAGTGAGTTTGCCGGGCACTGCGATTCTCTTGCCCTTGATATCGTCCTGCGTAAACGGGCGGGTGGAAACCAGCATGGGGCCGTAACCGTCGCCCACACTGCCGCCGCACGACATCAGCGCGTATTTGTCCTGAATATACGGATATGCGTGGAACGAAATCGCAGTCACGTCGTAAACCCCGTCGCCTTCTTGCGCCTGCCGGTTCAGGGTCTCGATATCGCAAAGCGTGTGGCTGAACTTGAGCCCGGGGACGCGCACTTTGCTCGTGGCCAGGCCATAAAACATGAAGGCGTCGTCGGAATCAGGGCTGTGCGCCACGGTGATTTCACGAACTGGAGAAGATACTGTACTCATAAATTCCGTAATCCTGTTCTTGTGACGCAGCGGCATCGCTAGAGCCGCGCTCTACCCACAACCTACGCCGCACAAAGCGTGTCAGCGAGATGCAGCAATCCGCTGCTGCCAGCGCGCGGCAACACCCGCCGCCATCAGCACCTTGATAACTTCCGCAAACAAAAACCAGTAGAGGCCGAACCTGACGGCCTGAGCAACGGAGTGCGTGAGCACCACTAGCCAACTGAGACCGCTAGCGAAGAGCACCACTTCCGCAACCATGGCGGAAAACGCGGCCCAGACGAATCGGCGTGAGCTGTGCTCGTAGATGTAGCCGGCGATGAAGGCGATGAGCGGATAGGCGATCAGGAATCCACCGGTCGGGCCGAGCAGATAGGCAATTCCGGCGCCCATGCTGAATACGGGCAATCCGATTGCGCCTTCGAGCAGGTAGAGGGCAAGCGCGGCGAAACCTCGACGCGAACCGAGGAGCAAGCCCACCGCGAGAACTCCGAAATTTTGCAGCGTCAGCGGAACCGGAGTGAAGGGCAGCGGAACGCTCACGCGCGCGCACAAGGCGACAAAAAGGCTGGCCGCGATCACAATGGCCGCCTGCTTCGCGTATTCCCTTGCGCGATCCTGTTCCCGAGTTACCGCCGGATTCTGCTGGCCGAGAATTTGCGAATCTGCTTGCGACATGGCTTTCCTTTCCTCGTGCGGATCTTGTTGTCGGATCTTGTGACGAATCTTCGTTACGAGTCTTCGTTACGAACTCGGCGGCGGAGTTCCGGTGAGATCAGGCCTCAGGCGACGAGTGGTCGAGGCCATCGTGTTCCGCTTTGTGGGCGGCCGAGCGCTTCATTTGCTGGCGGACCCGCATATAGATCGTAAGCGCAACCGACACGACCACCACAGTACTGACTCCCAGTATGAGAAACCACCAGAGCATCCGCACAACGTATGTAAGGATAGCAGATGCGCGCGGGCAAAAACGTGCGCTGCATCACGGATTGTTGGACAACGGGATCGACGTCAGGCCTTGGCCGCTGGCTTATGCGCCTTGGCCAGCTCTTTGCGGCGGTTTTCCACATTCTTCGAGACCTTCTCCAGGCGCTTGCGGGCAGTCTTCGATCCGGTCGCAACCTGCTCGATATGCAGAAACAAGTCGGGATTATTCAGCTTCTCGCGAATCTCTTTCAGGAAGGGTTTGATCTTGGCGAAAATAAAAAACATTTCGCCGCTGCAGCCGGGCTGCACAAAGAGCTCTTCGTTGAGCGCGCCCTGCAAAACGAACGTAGTCGCCATATCCCAGTAGCCGGTTACCTGGCGCAGCCACGCATTTTCCTGACTGCCAAATGAGTTCACGAGCTTGACGACATCGTCGGCGCTCAGTGGCCAGAATTCGACCACCAGAAAGTTTCGTGCCTTGCGCATCTCCGCTTCGCGACGGAGATCGTAGAGTTTCATAACCAATTGCGCGTCGTGGGGAGTCGCCTTCTTTGCCATATTTTTTCGCCTCGTTGTTGATCTCTTCGCTGTCTTCTTTTAACGTCCGTCTTTCTAAATTCTTACACTGGCAGTTTGCGTGTCAGGCCTTCGAAAGGTTCGCCGCCGCCACTTCGAGAGCGCGCTCGTAATCGCATTCTTTGTTGGGACACGCGATGACCGGTCCATCTTTCCGGAGCCGCTCCACCAGGTACTCGTGCCCGCAATCAGGACACTTTTCAGGGATAGGCTTCGCGGCGGAGGTGAATTTGCATTTCGGATAATTTCCGCACCCGTAAAAAGTGTTGCCTTTGCGCGCCCGTTTTTCGACGAGTTCGCCTTCCTTGCATTCCGGGCATTTTACGCCGATGAAATTCTGCTTCACATATTTGCAGTCGGGATATCCGCTGCAGGAAGTGAATTCGCCATAACGCCCGTGGCGCAGAATCAGGTTGCGCTTGCACAGGGGGCAGGTTTCATCGAGCGGAATGTCGGGGACCTTCTTGCCCTGATCGAGACGCCGCGTCGTTTTGCAATCGGGATAGCCGGTGCAGGCCATGAACTGGCCGAAGCGCCCGCGCTTGAGCACCATGACGCGGCCGCAATTTTCGCAGTATTCCTCCTGCGCCGTCTCCTGTATATCGGCCGAGTCGAGATCGGGGAGATTGATCGGATTCTCTTTGGTGAACTTACAGCTGTCGGGATTTTCCTTGTCGTAGGTGCTGCAGGCATAGAACGAGCCGTGCTTGCCCCACTTGATGACCAGCGGCGCCCCACAGAGTTCGCACTTTTCGTCGGTCGGCTTCTCCATACGCTTGATGTTTTCCATGTGCTTCTCGGCGTAGCGGAGATCCTTGGAGAACTTATGAT
Organism: uncultured Acidobacteriaceae bacterium; assembly: GCA_963785265.1. GTDB lineage: Bacteria > Acidobacteriota > Terriglobia > Terriglobales > Acidobacteriaceae > Acidiflorens. The sequence goes on from CAWAUN010000008.1 coordinate 1,069,823, forward strand.
AGAACTCGGTGAGCGCCTGGTTGCCCGTCTGCTTGCCTTCTTCAATCTCGTCGAGTTCTTCTTCCAGGCGCGCGGTGTATTGGAAGTCGAAAATATCTTTGAAGTTTTCGACCAGCAGATCGGTTACCACCAGGCCAATTTCCGTGGGCACGAACTTGCCACCGAGTTTCTGCGCGTACTGCCGCTCCTGGATGGTGCTGAGAATCGTGGCGTAGGTCGAGGGACGACCGATGCCGCGTTCTTCGAGTTCCTTGACCAGCGAAGCTTCGTTAAAACGTGGAGGCGGCTCGGTAAAATGCTGCTCGGGCAACAGGGATTTCAGTGTCAGCTTCTGTCCGGCTTCGAGCGGCGGGAGTTTGTGCTTCAGTTCTTCGTCTTCCTCGTCCTTAGTGTCCTTGGATTCTTCATACACTTTAAGGAAGCCGTCGAACTTCATCACCGATCCGGTAACGCGGAACCAAAATACGTCGCCGCCTGATTTACCGGGGTCCCCGGCAAGCCCGCTTTTGGCTTGCTGGGGTGGCTTGGCGTCGATGTCGACCGAAGTTTGGTCGAACACAGCGGGGTTCATCTGCGAGGCAACGAAGCGCTGCCAGATCAGTTTGTAAACCTTGAATTCATCCTCCTGCAGATACTGTTTAACCTGGTCGGGATGGCGCGCCGCCGAAGTCGGACGAATCGCCTCGTGCGCAGCCTGCGCTTCTTTCTTCTCCTTATATGTATTGGGAGAATCGGGCAGATATGGCGCGCCGTACTGTTCGGAAATGTACTCGCGAACCTCGGTAATCGCCTCGGGCGCGACCCGGGTGGAATCAGTTCGCATGTAGGTGATCAGGCCGACCAACCCCTCGTCGCCAAGTTCGATGCCTTCGTAAAGACGCTGCGCGATCATCATGGTGCGCTTCACGCTGAAGCGCAGCTTGCGCGAGGAATCCTGCTGCAGTTTGCTGGTGGTAAACGGCGGAGTGGCGTTGCGGCGCCGTTCTTTCTTTTCGGCTGAGCGGACGACCCAATCGGCCTTTTCGAGCGCGAGGCGGATTTTTTCCGCGTCCTCGCCGTTGGTGATTTCGATCTTCTCTTCGCCCTTGCCCAGAAACCGCGCGTCGAATGCGGGAGGCTTGGCGGCGGCGAGATTCGCGTCGATGGTCCAGTATTCCTTTTTCTCGAAGGCTTTGATTTCGCGTTCGCGGTCGACAATCAAGCGCAGCGCAACCGTCTGTACGCGTCCAGCGGATAGGCCGCGGCGGACTTTGTCCCATAAAAGAGGAGAAACCTGGTAGCCGACAAGGCGATCGAGCACGCGGCGCGTCTGCTGCGCGTCGACCAGATTGCGATCGATGTCGCGCGGATGCTCAAAAGCCGCTTTGACGGCACGTTGCGTGATTTCGTTGAAGGTCACACGGCGAATGCGCGCGCCATCGCCAATGTCGTCGATCTTCTTCTTGGCAGTCTTTTTGCCCTTCTTTTTCTTCGAATCGTTCTTGCTCGAATCGAGTTCGTCGGCGAGATGGGCGGCAATGGCTTCGCCTTCGCGATCGGGGTCGGGCGCAAGGTAGATGTGGTCGGCCGAAAGCGCAAGCTTCTTGAGCTTGGCCAAAACCTTTTCTTTTCCAGGGATAACGACGTACTCAGTCTCGAAATCGTTATCGAGATCGACCCCGAGACTGCTTTTGGGCAGATCTTTCACATGGCCGAAAGAAGCATCGACCGTGAACCCCTTCCCCAGATACTTCTGAATAGTTTTCGCCTTAGCCGGCGATTCGACAATGACTAGACCTTTGGACAATGGTTCCTCAGTTTCGCGGTAATGGAATTGAAGCTAGCACGAATTGGCGGATTGCAACAAGCAGGAGGCTCTTAGCTCTTAGCTTTTGGCCTTTAGCTCGATCGCCACTGGGCCTGCCTTTTTCTCACCTGCCGGTTGATTCCTAAGCTTCTGCGACAGCGACGACATCATACGCATCACTGCTCCCAAATCCGAATCCAGCCCCTCATAAAGCTTGCCTTCGAGGAGGCCCAAATCTCTCGCCAGCAGCAGGTGATATGACAACTCAGCCCCTGAACCCATTGCGATCTGGATGAATCTGCCCATTTCTCCGTCAGATCTTCGACCGCAACCCTCCGCAAGGTTCGCGGCAATCGATGCGGACGAACGACGCATTTGACTGGTCAGTCCGAATCGCTCGTCGTTGGGAAATGCTCGCGTATTCTTGTACACAGCCAGCGTTAGCCGGTGCGCTTTCTCCCACACGACCAAATCCCTGTAGTTCCTCACGAGTACCTCCAAAGCAACTCGCTAAGAGCCAAAAAGCTAACAGCTAAAAGCTCTTTACAAAATTCTTCCCCGGCAACTGCCGTATCTTCCCATTCAGCTCCAGTTCGAAGAGCGCGGCGAAGATTTCCGAGGAGGACATTTCGTTTTCCAGCAATTCGACTAGCTCATCGATGTGCGTGGATTCATCGGCCTTCAGCAACTTGAGGATGTTTTTCTCGTGGGGCGAGGTCGCCTCGTCCGGGAATAGAGATGCGGTTTCGGGCTCGGGGGATTCATTCTGCTGGGAACTGAGCGCCGCCTGCACCTCCGCCGGCAGCTCTTCCCACACGTCTTCCCAGGTGGCAACGAGCTTTGCTCCCTGCTTGATCAGCGTGTTCGGGCCCCACGAATTTTTGTTGGTCACGTTGCCCGGGACGGCGTAAACATCGCGATTTTGTTCGAGGGCGAGGCGCGAGGTGATGCGCGTGCCGCTGTATTCCGCAGCTTCCACCACGAGGACGCCTGCGGCCATGCCGCTGATGATGCGGTTGCGAATGGGAAAGTTTTGCGGGGCAGGAGAGGTTCCGACGGGGAATTCCGTAATCAGCGCACCGCCGAGGGCCATGATCTGTTCGGTGAGCCGAGTATTTTCCTTGGGGTACATGACGTCGATTCCAGTGCCAAGGACGGCGATAGTCTTTCCCTTAGCGGCGACCGCGCCGCGATGCGACGCAGTATCGATCCCGCGCGCTAGACCGCTGATAATCACGAGACCGCGAGCGGCAAGATCAGTGGAGAGGCGCTCGGCCATGCCGCTGCCGTAAGGAGTCGGATGACGCGTTCCCACCATGGCAATGCCGGGCTGGGCCAGCACTTCGACGCATCCTTTGACGAATAGGATGACCGGCGGATCATAGATTTCCTTGAGCCGCGCAGGATACTCGGGATCGGCGAGGGAAATAATTCTCGCGTTCGCCTCGACCGCCTTGGTGCATTCCTGCTGCGCAAGTTCGAGCGACTTGCCCGTGGCCAGCGATTGCGCGGAAACGGCGCGCATCCCCATGGCTTCGAGTTCGGTCAAACTGGCTTGGAAGACGCGCTCGGCGGTGCCACAGTGCTCGATCAGTTTTTTGATGCGCGACGGCCCCAACCCCGGCGTGAGGGCCAGCGCCAGCCAGTAAGTGCCTTGTTCAGACGCGGGGTTGGAGGCGGCTACGGCTGCATTTGACATATTCTGATTGCGGGAAAAAGCTGCGAGCTTCGAGCCCAACCGAACGACCCTAGCTCGGAGCTCGTAGCTCGCAGCGCTTTTCCCTCGGCAACTCAGCAGTATCCGCTACCCGGAACGTTGTCAAGGATGGCGCGCACACCACTTTTGGTAGAATTCGTAAAGTGATGAGCCGGTTACGGATCTCGGCTATTTCCTACCTGAACACGGCGCCTCTGATGTGGGATTTCGAGCATGCCGAAACGGGCGTGGGCGCCAATTTTGATATTTCCTATACCATTCCTTCGGCCTGCGCCGAGGCCCTGCGTGCGGGCGCGGCCGATATCGGCATCATTCCGGCGGCCGCTTACGCCACGGTTCCAGATCTCGTCATCATTCCCGACGTGGCCATTGCGGCCCGGCGCGCGGTGCGGTCGATCCTCCTAGTGCGTCGAGATCAGGATCAGCATAAAGACAAATGGGTCGAGCAGGTGCGCACCGTGGCGCTCGACACTTCTTCGATGACGTCGGTGGCGTTAGCTAAAATTCTGTTTGCAAAATGGCTCGGCGGAGCGCGTGATTATAAGCCGATGGCTCCCGATCTCGACGCCATGCTCGGCACTTGCGACGCTGCCCTGCTCATCGGAGACCCGGCGCTGCAAGTCGACCGCACTCGTTACTTCACGCTCGACCTCGCCGAGGAGTGGGTGGCCCGCACGGGAAAATCATTCGTCTTTGCCTTCTGGGCGATTCGCAAACAGGCGCTAGCCGGACGAGACGGCGCGGAGATCGCGGAAATTTTCAAGAGGTCACGGGATCACGGGCTGTCGCCGAAAAAACTGGAAGCGATCGCGCAGGAGTGGGCGCCGCGTCTGGAATTGACGGTCGAGGCGGTGCGCGTCTATCTCACGCACAACATCCATTATTATCTCGACCCTCCGTGCCTGAAGGGTCTTGAGCTTTACTACCGTCTGGGCGCGGAAGTCGGCGCGCTGCCGCCAGCGCCAGAGCTTCGTTTTATCTAATGTTTGATCTAACGGGCTGCGGAAAAAGTCGACCCTGCGCTTGCTCTTGGGTGGCGCAGCGCTTCAGCGCTGCGATAAGTGCATTATTTTGAGTGCGGCTTTAGCCGCTGAGGTTACGCTCTCTGCGTGGGAACTAGTTTCTCCGCAGCCTCCCAAGGCTCGGCTGATCTGCGCCGCTCAGATGCCTTCCGATTGCCTCCGAGGTATCATTCCATGAATCAGAGGTGGGTCATGGATCGACTGGCTCTGGCTGCCCGCATCTTGAAGATTGATGGGGTATTGCTCCTAGTGGTCGCGGCCATTCATCTCGCGGCGACGCCGTTGGCGCTGAACTTTATTTCCAGTCAATCGACTCCCGATGCCTGGGCCCAGATCAAGCCGCCGTTCCTATTGAGCTTCGTCGTGGTTGGCATTCTGCTGATTCCCCTTGGACTGAGCACCTATTTCTGTGCGAACTCGCTGCGGCGTGGTGAAAGTTGGGCACGAACGATCTGCTCGTTCAACGCGGTCAGCGTCCTGATGTTGCCGCTCGCCCTGATCCTGACAATGCCTGCTACATTCTTCCGCGCGATTCCTTTTCTTATAGCTGCGATTCTGGTCTGCATCGCCGCCATCTCGATGGCAGCACCTCTCGTGCTCTCGCGGCCGCCAAAGTTGTCGTCCGTGATTCCGTCCCACATTCCGCCAGCCTAGCGCCCAGCGGCACAATTGCTCCAAGACTGGAGAGCGTCAGCTGTACTTTTATTCGTTGCAACTTGCCGGTTGCGAACCGGCTCTAATTAAAGACTATGCATTGGCTTGCGATCGTCCTGCTGGCGTCGAAAAAGAGCACGCTGCGATGGCTGATCCATCTTGGCGGTCCCAGCCTGATTCTGCTGGGGCTCGTCGACAACTCGGTCATCCCTCTGCCGGGGAGTACGGACATCGTCACCATTCTGCTGGCCGCGCATCGTCGCGAACCTTGGTTCTACTACGCCATCATGGCGACGGTTGGAGCCCTGATCGGCGGCTATCTTACGTATCGCATGGCCCGCAAAGGGGGCAAGGAAACTCTGGAGAAAAGGTTCTCGCAGAAGAGAGTAAAAAAGGTATACGCGATCTTTGAGCGCTGGGGATTCGCGGCGGTAGCGATCCCCGCCATACTGCCGCCGCCGTTTCCGATTGTGCCTATGCTTCTGGCGGCGGGCGCAATGCAGTATCCCACGAAGAAGTTCCTCCTCGCGCTGGCCGTGGGGCGCGGCATTCGGTTCACCATCCTCGCTTATCTCGGATACCACTACGGACGCCACATTGTGAAGTTCTTCGCCGAGTACTACTGGCCGGTGCTTGTCGCTCTGGTTGCGTTCTCGGTCATCGGAGCACTGTACGGGCTGTTCGAATACAAACGCCGGCAGAAGAAAAGCGCACCCAAGGCTGCTCGCCCGAAGGTGCGGCCTCGCGAGCGAACCGCGTAAGGACGGTACTTTTGCCTTGCGTACCCTTTCTCTGACTGGTTAAATTTGCTTCATGTTCGCCATCGATGGCCCGCGAGCCAGTCTCCGGTGCGTTCGGTCATAATGTAACCGTGCCATTTACGCTCGCACACGGTGCTGCAGCTCTCCCATTTCGACGCACTCCCTTTGTATTTTCCGCGTTGCTGATCGGCACCTTTGCGCCAGATTTCGAGTATTTCCTTCGCCTCTCTCCGGACGATGGTTTCGGACACACGCTGCTCGGCGCTTTCGTCCTGACTCTTCCACTCGCACTGCTGGTGCTCTGGCTCTTCCATGCTTTCGTCAAGCTATCCCTGGCGAGGCTTTTGCCCGACGCAATCCAGAGCAGACTGACAACTTGCATGGACGAGTTCCGCTTTGGGGGAACGGCAAGGTTCGCGCTAATCGTGGGCTCGATTTTATTGGGAATTGCAACTCACTTGGCGTGGGACTCATTCACCCATCCAAATACATGGCTTTACCGGCGCTGGCCCGTTCTAAGCGAACCGCTCCACTTGCCGGCCGTAGGTCTGGTTCCGTTCTACAAGGCGCTTCAGCATGGCAGTACAATCGTTGGGATTGGAGTCCTTTTGATCTGGCTGGCAGCGCTGTATCGAACCAGCAAACCCTCGAACCACACGCCGGCCAACCCGATCCCAGCCGCGCAAAAGATAGTAATCGGTGCCGTGGTAACGATCGTCGCTCTCGTGGGCGCCATCATTCGAGCTGTTGCGGGTGTTGGAATTCCAATTGGCCCTGCTGCGGGAAAGCGATTCGTAGGCCTACTGGTCGTTACCGCGGTAGCTCTAGCCTGGTGGCAGCTTGTGGCCTATGGAATCTTCTCGTTAAAAGATGTATCTTCAATCTCCCCCGACTCGCCTCCGCCCCCTCCAACCAGCTAAAATAGCCATTACCGTGGGGTGAAGGGATGTCCCTGACTAAACAGCAAGCCTTGGAGATGTTTCGGTCTGACGATTTGATCGGGATTGGCATGGAGGCGGATGCGGTGCGCCGCAAACTGCATCCCGAAGGCACCGTGACTTACATCATCGACCGCAACATCAATTACACGAACTTTTGCACGGAATATTGCACATTCTGCGCGTTTTATCGTCCGTTGAAAGGACCGGCCGCAGCCGAAGGATACATTCTCGACTTCGACACCATTTACGAGAAGATTCGCGAGACGGTCGAACTCGGCGGCACGGGCGTACTCATGCAAGGCGGTTTGCATCCCGACCTCAAGATCGACTGGCATGAAAAGATGCTGAGCAGCATCAAGCAGCGCTTCCCGAAAGTTCACCTCCACTGCTACTCCGCTTCGGAGATTCTGGCGATTGCCGAATACAGCAATCTCAGCGTGCGCGATACGATTGCGCGGCTGCGCGATGCTGGGCTCGATTCGATTCCTGGCGGCGGAGCTGAAATTCTCGACGACGAAGTCCGCTACAAAATCGCTCGGCTGAAATGCCTGACCGCCGATTGGCTGCTGGTGCATCGCACCGCGCATCAGCTCGGCATGAGGACCACGGCGACCATGATGTTTGGCGTCGGCGAGTCCATCGAGCACCGCATCAACCACTTTCAGTGTCTGTACGATTTGCAGCAGGAGACGGGCGGCTTCACCGCGTTCATCCCGTGGACTTTTCAGCCCGCCCGCACCGCGCTCGGCGGACGCCACTGGGATGAGGCGACGGCGGTTGAATACCTGAAAGTGCTGGCAATTTCGCGGCTCTATCTCTCGAACTTTCTAAACGTGCAGTCGAGTTGGGTGACGCAGGGATTGAAAGTCTGCCAGATGGGATTGCGCTTCGGGGGCAACGATGTGGGCTCGGTGATGCTCGAGGAGAATGTCGTGCGAGCTGCGGGCGTGACCAACTGCACAACCGAAGAAGAACTGCGGCGCATCATACGCGATGCGGGCTTTCGTCCGGCGCAGCGCGATACGCTGTACCGGCAGTATTTTCTGAACTGAATCGTCATTACTAACGTAGGGACGGCCGCCCTCGGCCGTCCAGCGGGAGCACAGCCCCGCCACGCTGCTCATACAGGAATGGACCAGCGAAATACTGAGGCGAGCTGCGCTCGCATGGACGGCCGGGGGCGGCCGTCCCTACGGGGATCTCCGATGCCGACGTCCATGAAGCGCTCACTGGTTCTCGCCTTTTTCCTTGTCAGCGCATTATCGCTGGCCAGCGCACAGGAGCCCACACCCGCGCCGAAGATATCCTCCATCGCAGGCACAGTCGTAAAAGAGCCTGGCAGTGAGCCGCTCAAAAAAGTGCTGGTCCAGGTGATCGCGGAACATCAAGGTGAAAGCTACACGACCGCGACCGACGCCGACGGCCATTTTCGCGTCGATAATGTTGCGCCCGGCCGCTACAGCATCTTCTTCGAAAAAACCGGATTTGCCGGCGTAAATGCGCGCGGCCTCAAATCCGACACCAACGTCCTCACCGTGCAAGCCGGGCAATCTCTAGAAGATCTTTTGTTTCGAATGTCGCCCACAGCGGTAATCAGCGGCCGCGTCACCGACGAAGATGGCGATCCAATGCACGAGGTCAGAGTATTCGTGCAAAGAAAAAAGCCGGGTAAGGCGGGGCGTGAGGGCGTCGGAATGGCCGGGACGAACGATCTCGGTGAATACCGTCTTGCCGGGCTATTTCCCGGCGAATACTGGATTGTGGCCATGCCGCCGCCCGACTTTCGCGACTACGAGCGCCAGCGGGAGAAATCGCCGCCGGATGGCAATAACGCCGACAAGCCCGATACTCGTTACGTCACCACCTACTACCCCGGCACTTACGATGCGACGCAGGCCTCGGCGATTAAGCTGAAGGCGGGTGACGAAATGCCCATCAACTTCACGCTGGTGCCCGCTAGAACATATCGGGTTCGCGGCACCGTTGTCGGGGTCGCACCCGGTCAAAAGTCGTCCGTGGAGCTGATTCCCAAGGCGGGCGACGCTGTCCGAGTAAACGCGGATGAAATCGGACCCGACGGCCAGTTCGAAGTGCGTGGCGTCGCGCCCGGACCCTATGTTTTGAGGGCATCGGCAAGCAGAGGAACGCAATCGCTCACGGCGGAGCAGGAGCTCAACGTCGTGGCCGCTGACCTCGACGGCTTGAGACTGTCTCCCGTGCCTTCCTTCACGATCTCCGGTCATTTGCACAGCGACGGCGTATCCGATCTCACGCAGTACGTGGTCAACCTGCGCTTGGTGGATTTGCCGGAAGACCCCGGCTTCTTCATGTCCCAGGATTTTTTTGGCGGGAACGCGACGGTCGATCGACAGGGCAACTTCGAGTGGAAAAACGTAAACCCTGGCAATTATATCGTGCAGGTATACGGAAGCGACCCTCAGAGCAACTATTACCTGAAATCAGTTACCGTCGGCGGACTGGATGTGGCTACCGGATTCACGGCAAGCGGGCCAACTTGGCTTGAGGCGTTGGTCAGTTCCAAGGGAGGAATCGTCGAGGGAACGGTCGTCGAAAAGGAAAAAGACGTGGACGATGCGCATCCCGCCGCCAACGCCACGGTGGTTGCCGTGCCCGAGGAAAAATACCGGAAGATTCCCAACCGCTTTGCAAGCGGCACGAGCGATCAGCACGGGCGGTTTTCAATTCGCGGCCTCGCTCCCGGCAGCTACACCCTCTACGCTTGGCTCGATCTGGAAGATAGCGTGTGGCGCGACCCGGATTTTCTCAAATCGCAGGAAGCCAACGGCACCGCGGTGAAAGTGGAGGAAGGTTCCGATCAGAAGGTCGAATTGAAGTTAAGTCCGGCGGGTGAGCGGTGGCGCTAAGGTTTCTTCACTGGTGTGGAAGCGGGGCGGAGCCTGCCCTGAGCAGAGCCGAAGGGCCCCGTTAGGACGGGGCGTAGCCCCGTCCCCACACGAGCACGCGGTTATGTCGAGTCCGCCCACTGCCTCATCTCACGCGGTTCGGGCATCCTCATCAACTTAGGCGGCGCCAGAATCCGCATCGTCCAGAGGAGATCGTCGAGCGAGGTTCCAAAGCCGAAGTGGGCATCAACGAAGGCCAGTTCAGTAGACGGCAATTCGGTGCGGCCGGAGATCAGCACCACGGGAACATCGGGCACCAGAAACTTGATCTCCTGGGCTAAGCGCGAGCCCGACATCGAAGGCATTTCATAGTCCAGAAGCGCCAGATCAAAATAGGTTCGTTTGCACAGAGCGAGCGCCTCAAGGGGATCATTTTTCACGATCACCCGGAACCCACATCCTTCGAGAACACTCGTCAGCAACCGGCTGGATTTGGGATTGTCGTCCACGTAAAACACTGTCGTTCGGCTTTCCATTCCACAACCTCCGTTCCTATCTTGAAGAACGCGCGCCGGCACTGGCCTTGCGATTACTTTAGGCAAAGATTTGTAAATGATTAGACGGGATTCCGAGAGGCTCTCTTCTTGCTCTTTAGTAACTTTAGAAAACTCCATGCTTTAAAAACTCTATGAAAACTATGCTGCAGCGGGGATTAGCTATAGCTGGCGACCGCCCCGCTGCCTGCGCCTGCGACGCTAGTACGTGAACGACTGAAGCGCATCGCCCTGCGTTCCCTCCGGGCCAGACGAATTGACGAATCCACTGCGATTGCTCGGATTCAATGCGATGTAGGTCCCGATCACGCTCGAGGCGTCCGAGAAATTGAACCCGTTTAACGACTCCACGAAATTCCCCTTCGTGTCATAGACCTGGATGCTGCTTCCCGACGCTGTACCCGACACCTGCTGCGCCACGAAAAACAGCTTGTGCACCGGGTCGAACTCCACATCCGTTCCGCTCGTCAGTTGGCCCGCATCCGGCAGCGCTACCAAAAATCCCGTCTGCGTGGCCAGGTCGTAAAAGGTAATGTTGCCGTTCAGCTCCGTCGCGGTTACCGCAATCCCGTCCTCCGAATCGACAGCGATCCCATTCACAGAACCTGGGCCAAGCGGCGGCTCCGGAACCCCAGTGAACTCGATCACCTCGCCCGTCGTCAGATTCGCCAGTGCGATTATCGGCGCCGGACCGCCGACCGCCCCTGTCGATGACGCGATCACCGCCTGGTTCGTCACCGTGTCAAAGGCCATCATCGGCGAGTAGTTGAAACCAAAAATCTGATCCTTAAGATCGACTTTCTTTCCAACGGTTTTTGCCGCCAGGTTTGCCCCGAAGACAAAAGAAGTAAACTCGCCATTCTTAAATGCAAACACCGCCGTGGTCGGGGAACCCTGGTTGCGGCTCACTCCGATGATGATGTCGTCTTTCGTAAGCCGCGACGCCCAATTGCCCGTAAACTTGTTGCCATCCACTGGATTCAATTCTTGATAAACCCGCTTCGTAATATAAAGCTGGGGCACGATCTGATGCTCCACCACCCCAATGCTCGTTCCCACGATTCCGTGCGTCACCCAGTCGTCGAGAGAGTTATCCGACTTCTTCACCACCTTTACGATCGTCCCCGTCGCCTGACTGAAAGTTTCGACCGCAGCCAGCGTATTCCCGTTGGGCAGGGTTTGCCCTTCACTGAACACGCCTTCCGTACCATTCTGGTCGATGTCGAAGCCAAAGATACTTCCGCCGAACTCGCTGTACACAAAAATTGATCCCCCACCAATCTCCCGCGCATCGCCACGCTGCCCGTCAGACACCTGAGCGCGGACCATGGTCGCACCCGCAAGGAAGAACACGCTCCATACAGCAATCACCACTGCCCAAGACAGCCGCGAAATTCTCTTCCGATTCATTGCCCGATTCTCCAATTGTTTTCGTAATGCCATCCGGAACTAAAATGGTCCCCCGCAGCCTACCACCGGCACCCCTTCTTGATGTCATGGTCAAGTAACAAATTTGTGAACATTTTGTCACCAAACCTGCCACGAAACATGGGGACTTGGGCCGCTAGGAGTGCTTCGCGGGTGCATTTTACGTGCTAGACTTCCCTTTCACCGCTGGCATCGAATCATAGGATGACCTTTCGCCAATCAATTCTTCTGTTGCTTTCCAAGGTCACCGTGGCCGTCGCCATGCTTTCCGCACTGGTAGCCTGCGGCGACTCCAAATACCAGACTCCCGCGATCGTGGTGGCTTTTGACCTTAAGAACTATCCCCTTCCCACCTCGCTTGATACCGGCGCTTACACAGCCGTCGCCGCCATCGTGACCAACGACACCAAGAGCCGAGGCGTAACCTTCTCCTGTGTCCCAGACACCCCCACCGGAGCGTGCGGCACTTTTTCCCCAACCGGAGCCGGCAGCGATGTTCCGGTTTGTTACCTGGCCCCCGACCAGATTCCGTCGGAGAATCCCGTCACCATAACCGCAACCTCGGTGACCGATCCCACCAAGTACATCTCGGCCACCATCACCATCGTGAGCGGCCCCTCTAACCCCTGCCCGTAACCGTGCCGTCCGGTATTTGACTTCCGGACACTTCCTCCGCAGAATAGAAGGAGTTCTTTAGAAGGCTCATCCCACAGAGTGGGGGCGTCACGGCTTCGACGGAGATGCTTGCGGCCAGGAGGCATGCCGGGGTGCACACACCCGTAATCGCGTGCAAAATGATAATTGCCAATCAACAAATGGCATACGCAGCCTAACTAGTTTAGGCAGCCGCTTTCCACAGCTTCGCCCTTGGGCTGTGAGCGAGCGTCACACAGAGGGCTGCTCTTCCCGGCTACGTCTGGGCCGGGAGGCTAAGATCTCAGGCTAGCGGCTAGCGTTTCTTGTCCGTTCTGAGCGTGGGCCGCGAACGTCCTGGGGTAATGCCCAGGGCATGAACTGGAATAAGCATGTAGTCTCTTGACCAGTAACATTTTCGGACGCGGGTTCGACTCCCGCCGCCTCCACCACTATAAACTACTGATAATGCAGTAGTTATAAAACGATAGAAAAAATCGTACAATAAACGTACAATGGATTCGGCAACGAGGCCGATTCCATGCTGTCCGTTTACTCCCGCCACTATCCTCCCTGCCCTTCCGACGACATCAACTACAAACGTTGCCGCTGCCCAAAGTGGATCAATGGGATTCTCGGATCGGACGGCCCCTTCATCCGTCGCAGTGCCAAGACCCGCAGTTGGGAAAGGGCTGAGGATTTCAAACGCAAACTGGAAGAGGAATATGAGGCGAAGCAGCAAGGACTTGAAGAGGCCTCCCGACCGAAGCCTGCTCTCGTAACCGTCAAAGAGGCCGTGTCACGTTTTCTGAACAGCAAGCGCAACGAAAATTTGGCCGACTCGACTCTCGATAAGCTGACAACGATCTTCGAGAAGCAGTTCCTCGCATGGGCCACGTCCTACGGATTCGTAAACATCACTGAGATCACGACTGCCGACCTGGAAGGTTTTCGTGATACTTGGACCGATGGCCCCCTTGCGAAGAAAAAGAAACAGGAACGGTTAATCGGATTCCTCTACTACTGCCTGCGACTCGGCTGGATTAAGGCCAACCCCGCTGTTCTGCTGGGTCGAATCAGGGCAGATGGTCCTCCGACGGATTACTTCCCTGCGCCCGAGTTCGCCAAGATCATGGACGCAACTTACATCTATCAGCCCAAAGGCTGGGTGGAATGCCGGAACCAAGCAACACGGCTGCGGATTCTGACGTTGCTCATGCGCTGGAGTGGACTGGCGATCAGGGACGCCGTCACCCTGGAGCGGCGCCGGCTAAATGAACATGGCGAATTGTTTCTGTATCGTGCCAAAACCGGCAGCCCTGTTTACGTTCCGCTGCCTCCGGATGTGGCGGAGGCATTGAGAAATATTCCGCCAGGCCCCAGTCCGAATCCGCGATATTTCTTCTGGTCTGGCAACGGGTCACCGAAGTCGGTAGTTGGCAATTGGCAGCGGAGTTTCCGACGCCTCTTCAAAATCGCAGACTTACGTGGCGACGACGGATCGTCCAAGCGTTGCCATCCGCACATGTTGCGGGACACATTCGCGGTCGAGATGCTGCTTGCCGGAGTCCCGCTGGAACAGGTCTCAATGTTGCTTGGTCATAAAAGCGTGAAGATCACAGAGAAGCACTACGCTCCATGGGTCAAGGCGCGGCAGGAGCAGCTTGCGGTCAACGTGCGAAAGTCTTGGACTGTACTTAATGCCGGAAACCAAACAGGAAAACGCAAATCGCCGAAGCGCGTTAAAAGTGCCTGACGGGGATTTTTCCTGTCTTCTGCCGGGTAGTTGACCTCTAGCTTGCTCTGCGCAGCTTTCGATGAACGCGGTGAAGGACCGTCTCAGGCACTCGGAGCGTCCGGTATCCGCGCTTGTGCATTTTTTCTTCTGTGCTCCAGTGAATTACGCCTGGTTCCCTTTCAAATATTTTTCGAACGGTCTTCTCGCTGAGTGCCCAGAGCTCGGCGATCTCGATGATCGAGTAGTGCTTCTCGCGAGCTAGTTCAATCGTCGGCCCAGTCAAAGGGCCGGAAACCGTGTGGAGAGCGTGGGAGGACTCGGCTGGTTTTCGAGCGAATTCAGACATGGCATGACTCCAACCATTGCTGCGTTGTTTACCAACTTGATTCCGACCGCTTTGATTGTCCAATGAATTCTCGGGCGATAGCTATTCCCAACGGGAATAGCAGGTCAGAAATCGAGTAGTGCGCAGCTCGGACGTTGCCATTATTGATTGGCCGCCGCACCGTGACGTAATCTACATCCCACAAGAACTACTGAGTGACTTTCGGCAGTGAGGAACAAAACATGAAGGTCTATTTCCTGACTCGTTCGTCGCGCCCCGCAATTCAAGACGGGCAGATGAAAACCGTTCTGCTTTGCCTTGAACCAACGGGGACTAAGAAGACCCTCGACCAACTCGTTAAGGAGTGCCTCAGCCGAAACTACGCGATGACATTCAAGCAGGTTCACGAAGGAGATGATCTACTGAAATTCACAGCTGATTCCATCTTGTATCACTTAGACCGGATGGGCTCCCTCATTGGAACAGATGAAGGTACATGAGTGGCGCCACATGGCCCATGTAGCGGCGACTCTTCGCTTGTCAGCGGGGCGCAGGACCGCTCGCCTTCTTGATGCTGACAACTCGGGAGGTTGGCGACAATTCAATTGGCTTTGGTGGACGGCGCTGGTAAGCATATCGGCGGAGGAAAGACCGGGCGAACTCGTTAGTCAATCGGGAGTCGTCGTCTTTTCGCATAATCACACACGTTTGGAAGCTCAATGAGTCATCAGAAAGAGGCTTTACCACTACACCTTCAGCACAGCAGCCGAGGGCCGCAGGTTTTGTGAGGATGGCCACGCCGACGTGCTCAGATACCAAGTGAATCGCCTCTTGTGGCGTAATAATGTCATGCGCTCGCTTAGGAGCAATTCCCTCACGTCGTGCCGCATTCATGATTGCGTCATGGACGACTGGATGAACTCGGCGCGCGAACAGAATCCATTCATCTTTTGCCAGATCTTGGAGCGCGAGGTGCTCTTTTTGGGCAGAGGCGTGGCCCTCTGGAAGAGCGGCATAGAGCGGTGCCAGCACGAATGGCGAGGTTTCGATCTGAGAGTCTTCCGGGGGTGCCGTCACCAGTGCCAAATTCAATTCGCCTGCTAGAACACTCCGGACCAACTCGATTGAAAACTGACTGATCAGTCGAATGGCGAGCTTGGGGTACAGGGGGAGACGAACTGCAAGAAGGTCCGAAATCCAGGCTTGATCGGCTTCGTGCGAGTGCCCGATCGTTAGAACATTTTCTGCTCCGTCATGGGCGGTACGTGCCAGATGAAAAGCCCGTTCCATATGCAAGACGGAAGAACGAGCCTCCGCGACGAACACTCGCCCAGCGTCGGTAAGTTCCACGCGGACAACTCGCCGATTGTCCCGAGTGAACAAGCGAAATCTGAGCTGTTTTTCGATCTCGGTGATCTGTCTGCTGAGCGCAGATTGGGTAAGGTTCAATCTGAGGGCAGCCTTGGTAAAGTGTAGCTCTTCTCCCAAGGCAATGACTGCGTGCAAGTGGCGTACTTCGACGTTGGGAAACACTGCTCCAACCCCCGCCCAAGAGTTCGGTGATACCAGGAATATCGTCCTGCCATTTGTGCGTGAAGCGACGAGTGGTTATGAGCTTGGAACCCGGCTAGCTCTGTAAAGTTTCTTTCAAAGGGTAGAAAAAGTTTTGATGCCTTGCATTCGAAAGCCGCTCTGGACTGGGGTTCTCGGGCTTTGTGCACTTACAAGGCGTCGCGCCTTACTAGCCGGGCAAACAGTTCCGACCAGAGGAGAGTGCGCACCTAGAAGCGCTTCTGTGACAAGGCAATAATGAGATGTAACTGATTGATAACCAAAGGGTTTCGGCGGACTGCCGTTGATCTCCGAAGGAGCCGTGCTGCACTTCTTATCGTCCCAGTTGGCGGGAGCGACGGGAAGAATTCAAGCTGCAGCCTGCCGTAAGAGATCTTCGATTTTCTTATCCAGATTCCGGGCGACATCTAACGCGTCGCGATTCCCGTAATGGGCTAAGAAGCTCGCCATCCTGTCATATGACAAATGGACGCCATCGGCGCGCTCGTCCACAAGCAGGGTAACCGGCGCGTAAGAGCCCGCATCCGGGACATGCTTGACCATTTCCTTCATGATGAGGGGATTGCCGATGACGAAGCGAATCATCTTCGGAGCCTCGCGGCCCGTTTCTTTGCGCAGAATCGCGCCGTGATCCAACTGCATAAACAGCATCAGTCCTATTGTGCTCAGACCTTTCTCAACCGCGCTTTTCAACTCGGTAAGAGAGCGCGCTTCGTCAGTTGATCTCCCAAACTCAGCCATATCCGGATGACCGATGCCGGAGTTTACACCGGCTATTACTTCATCAAACGGCTTGGAACTCGTCAGACTGAACCGCTCTATCTCGATTTTTCTTGTCATCTCGAAGGTTACCGCAGTTTCTGATATAGAAATTCGCTCGTCCGACCATTGGCTAGGTGAGCCGCGGCGGCGTTGTAATGCGCCCCATTATGACGAGAGAAGGCATGACTCTGACCCGGATAGCTGTAGACCGTTGCATTCGGTTTCTTGGCAAGTGCCGCTTTAATCTCCGCTTGTGCAGCCTTGGAAATGAACTCATCCTCCTCGGCCACATGCATGAGAAGCGGCGCGTGAAGCCCATCGACCTCTCCTAGATATTTCTCAGTATCGGCGCCGTGATACCAGACCGCGGCGTCGATGCCGTCGTTGCGGACGGCTGTCATGAAGACCATCAGCGCGCCGAGGCAATAGCCGAGCAAGGCGACCTTACCGTTGCATTCCGGGAGACTGCGTGCTGCGTCAATGGTGTCCTTTATGTCCCTTACGCCAGCATCTCTGTCATAAGCCGAATAGAGGCGAAGACCGTGGTCCCAGTCGGCTTGGGAGGTGACGTTCAGGTCGACGCCCGGCTCCTGCCGCCAGTACAGGTCTGGAGCGAGCGCGAGGTAACCTTGTTCCGCCAATTCATCGCAGTGCTTGCGAATGTCGGCGTTCACACCGAACAACTCCTGCAGAACGACAACGGCCGGAGCCGGTACTGTCTTCGGCCGCGCGATATAGGCGGCAAACTTGCCGTCCTGTCCTTGTACGGTGATGTGATCTTTCATGGTGTACTCCTGCAGGCAGCTATCTTGCCGAAATCCGTTCGGAGGTGGCAGCCGCTTCGATGAGCTTGGCTGCTTCCTTCGGATGCGACATGTAGGCCACGTGGCTCGACTTCACCTCGACCGTCTCTGCCTTCGCGCGCTTCGCCATCATGCGCTCCTGGTCCGGATTGATCGATCGGTCTTCGCTGGCGACCATGTACCAGGTGGGCTTGTGCTTCCACGCGGGATTCTTTACCTGATGCGTGAAAGAGTCGGTGGAGATCGGCACCTGCGCTATTGCCATGAACTCCGCTTCATCCCGTGGAATGTCCGCTGCGAAGTCGGCGACGAAGTGCGCCTCGTCGATCCACCAAAGCCCATTGCTGTCCGCTTTAAACGCCTTCGATGCTTGCGGCAACGCCGTTTCGATCGACGCACAACTCTCGCCTTCATCGAGAGCGAATGCAGCAATATAGACCAGTGCTGCAACGTTTGGATGATTTCCGGCCTCGGTGATGATGGACCCGCCATAACTATGGCCGACCAGCACAACCGGCCCGCCCATGGCATCGATGGCGGCCTTTGTGTACTTTTGATCGTCGGCGTACGAGGTCTCGGGTGGCTGTGCCACCGACACTCTGTAGCCATCATTCTTGAGGATGTCCGCGACCCTCTTCCAGCCAGAGCCATCCGCGAAAGCTCCATGCACCAGAACTACATTCTTAATATGCTGACTCACGATTATTCTCCTTTTTAAAGATCCAGATGGATCGGTTGATTTTCGATTTCGAATGCCTTCGCGCTAATCTACATGTTCGATTGCAACCGCAAAGACCTGACTACTAATTGGCATGTGCGGATGTCGCAGCCTCTTCGATGAGCTTGGCTGCTTCCTTCGGATGAGACATGTAGGCCACATGACTGGCATTCACTTCGACCGTCTTGGCGTTGGCGCGCTTCGCCATCATGCGCTCCTGTATCGGATTGATCGAGCGGTCTGAACTGGCCACCATGTACCATGTCGGCTTGTTCTTCCAGGCCGGATTCGTGACCTTGTGGGTGAATGCGTCGGTGGATATCGGCACCTGCGCTATAGCCATGAAGTGAGCCTGGGCCGCGGGAATATCCGCTGCGAAGTCGGCAGCGAAATGGTCCTGTTCGATCCACCAATTGCCGTTGCTATCCGGCTTGAACGCCTTTGAAGCTTGCGGCACGGCCGTCTCGATCGACGCGCAGCTCTCACCCTCATCGAGCGCAAAAGCGGCAATGTATACCAGTGCCGCAACGTTTGTATCGTTGCCGGCCTCGCTGATGATGGAACCGCCGTAGCTGTGTCCGACCAGGACGACGGGCCCGCCCATGGCATCGATGGCGGCCTTTGTATACTTTTGGTCGTCGGCGTATGAGGTCTCCGGGGGCTGCGCCACCGAAACCGTGTAACCATCCTTCTCAAGGATCTTTGCAACGGCGTCCCAGCCGGAGCCGTCGGCGAATGCACCGTGGACAAGCACAACGTTTTTAATGCCGGCTGGCGCCGCAGCCGCAACTCTAGCAGTCTTCCCCAGCAGCAGGGTCACGCTCACGAACACAGCAAGTAGCATTACAACCGAGTAAGTCCTCTTCATGAACATTTCTCCTATCTAGTTTGAGCCTCAGCGATTCGTGTGTTGGGCCCAGTACATGCGACCAACCATAGTCAGGAACGACCACGACACTCTTGAAGACACGAACCCTTTTTGTCGATTCCTGCTCAAATGCGGAGTTAAACGGGCCAAAAGAACACTCCTGGCTCGTGTTCCAGGCGGGAACTCTAACCAAATCTCAAATCCACGACGATATTGCGTCCAGCGATGATCGCGGGCAATACCGCCCCGGGGCCGCTGAACTTGAGGATGAGATCTATTCGTGTGATTGATGAAATTGGGGTTTGGGTATTTCGACAAAATTCCTGCTACGTACGTGTTCACGTCTCCACTTTGCCGGAGTCACACCGACGACATTCGCAAATGTCCGAGTAAGCGCGGCTTGATCGGAGAATCCGATCTGCGCGGCAATTTCCACCAATGTTTTATTCGTTCCCGACAAAAGAGCTTTCGCGAGTTCGACACGCTTCAGAATCAGGTAGCGATGTGCGGAAGTCCCAAAGGATTTCCTGAATGATCGCGCAAAATGACTAACCGAGAGCCCACATTCATGCGCGAGTGTTTCCAGTCTTACATCGCCGTCCAAGTGCTCATGGAATAATTCCACAACGCGTCGGCTTTGCCACGTAGCAAGGCCACCCTTGAAATGTTGGACAGCTGGAGCTTGACCGTATCGCCCGACCAGATGAGAGCAAATCATCATCGTGAACGAATCCATGAACAACTGAGAAAACATTTCCGGCCTATTCAGACACGGCAAAATCGTTTGCGTTAAATGATGCAGGGTTGGGTCGGGAGTTCCATAAACGCAGTAAAGACGCTTAGCCCTAGGCACTCCGGCATCATCCGACACTGAATCTAAAGTTGCACGCGGGACATGGTAGTGAATCCAATCGATCGGGCCCGGATTGCGAATGGTGGTATTAGACTCCAGGTTACACATTGCGACTCCGCCCACCGGCCATGTCCCCGTCTTTGTGTACTTGCCATCGGTCCACAGTTCCCATTCGCCTGAATTGGCATGATTGAGATGAACCGAAACAACGTAGGCCTTTTCAGAGGGGATGGACGCAGTTCGCTCAGGGATGCCGCTGCGTGCGATCAGCCGGGTAATCGCCAGCTGCGGCCGGACGACGGAAACCACAGAATCGAGCGCAACATGGGGCGGTTGATTCATGGTGAAATACTTCGCCATCTGTGCACCGTGGGCACTTGCAGGGGTTTCAGGCGAGAACGAGGAATCTCGATTCTGTTCGCGGGCGTGAGTTTTATTCACGGCGATCTCCATGGAAGACGACCGGCCATCTTGAATGGCTCCAAGAATACCACCCGCCGGGCGCAGTTGTTAGGCGAGCTTACTAGGGAAAATGATTGTGATCGGAAATCACAAATTCGGTTGGTTTCGACAAGCCATGAACGAGTGGTTCGTCGCCACATCGGGGTAATGTCTCGTACTCAGCATCAGGTCGCGCATCGAGCAACCAATACCCGTGAGATGCTCCTTCTCTCAGCCGGCAAACTGTTTCAGGAAGTCGGTTATCCGGAAGCGAGCATTCACCGCATCGCCGCAGCCGTGAATGCGCCCAAAGGAACTTTTTACAACTATTTCAGGAGTAAAGAAGAACTTGCCTCAATCCTCGTCGATCGCCAATTTGCCGCTATCTATCAGTCACTCTCTCTAGAGCCGGGAGAGAGTGCATACGATCAACTGAAGCATCATTTCCAATTCTTAGCCATGGAACCGCCGATGATCGAAATAGCTCCACTCCAATTGCTCGCGGTTTTCGCCGCCGAGGCTCCGGCAATCCCGCCCAACATCGGGCAAAGAATTGCCGATGGCATACACGTCTGGGATCGGCAGTTGGGCGACCTAATCTCGCTCGCGCACATCGAGAAAGGACCCTCCGCGGCCCAAGACTCCACCAAACTAGCGCTACTTCTAACTACGTGCTGGTTCGGGGCGATCGTTCGCAGAAAGTCGGATCCATCTCTGAAGCTTGTGGACGACCTTCTTCCCTCCTTGCTTCGTTGGGGTGTCCTTTGACAAGGACCGCAATCTATCGGTGTCCGCGCAATAGCCCCCTCGATCCAAACCGCCGCGCCTCGAATCTTTGCTAAGAATCTCCCGCTGCGGCTCCTCCGACGATCACGATGAACATCTGATTTTCACGAAACAAGTTTAAGATTTTTGGCGGTACAATAGCGGTAAATCGCGAGCCGCTCTTCGTCCCGGAGGTCTGCCATGTACATTCTGGTTCCCTGGAAGCCAGTCGTTCTCGTGTGGGGATTGCTGAGCGCGATGATATTCTTTGGTTTCGTTGCATCTTCGGTGCTTCAAGGAAAGGACCCGTTCGCGCCAGGTGCAAGCATCATACAGCCCTCATCGATGAAAGTGGGTGGTGCGCAAGCGGGGCAGTCTAAGCACTCCCACAAAGCGGCTCGAACTCCGAGTCAGTGAGGCTCCGAGATCTGTTTCTGCTGATCTGTTTGCTTAGCCTTTTCGGTCACGTCCTCGCGTGGTTCACCTTGCCCAATATTTTCTCCAGCTTTTGCTTCAGCGTGACTTCTGCGGGCTAACGCCCTTGGCGTCCGAGCCATGAGACAAAATCTTTCATTTTTACTTCGTGTTTTATGGGCGGCTGCTGGACAACAACAGTCACCGTTGCGAATTCCTGACCGATCTCACCTACCCAGTTGTCCTGCCGCAAGACGGCGAGAGCCGTGGCAATCGCTTCATAGAGAGTCTCCGCAGCGACCTCTGTGGAGTGCTCAACGTCCCGAAGATCCTTTATCGCTACTGTGCACGTTCGAAGAACCACGTGCAAAAGCGCAGCATATTCGCCTATTGTTCGCCATCCAAGGATCGCGATCAAGTCCCCGAAGCCTAATTCTGACTCAACGGGAACCAGTAACGCAGAACCGTAGAGATAATAGTTGACTGTCCAGACGCTTATCTATATTATGAACTCATGTCGAGGCCGAAGAGCGATGAGAAGAGAAGCGCGATTCTGGAGGCGGCGACGCGGATTATCGTTACGCAGGGCCTGAGCGCGCCGACAGCTGGCATCGCGAAAGAGGCTGGCGTTGCGAATGGATCGCTTTTCACTTACTTCGAAACCAAAACGGACCTCTTCAATCAGCTCTATCTTGAACTGAAAATCGAGATGGCGTCTGCTGCCCTGGAGGGGCTCCCGGCAAAGGCTGAGCTTCGCGACCAGTTCTTTCACATCTGGTCCAATTGGATGCGCTGGGCGGTATCCGATCCCGAGAAGAGACGCGCGCTTGCACAACTCGGCGTTTCCGACGAAATCACGCCAGCCACCCGTGCTGCGGGCCATAAGACCATGACAAAGATCGCCAATCTGATGGAACGGTGTCGCTCGAATGGTCCGATGCGCGACGCTCCGATGGGGTTCGTCTCCGCGATCATGAGCTCGCTGGCGGAAGCGACGATGGACTACATGGTTCAGGACACGGCCAACGCGAAAAAGCACTGCAAGGCCGGGTTCGATGCTCTCTGGCGGGTAATATGCTGATTTTTTTAAACCGACTAATGACTGACTAGACACACACCTAATAGGAGAAAAATATGGTGCAAACCATCGCTACAGATCGCAAGGCGTACATCATCACCGGCCCAACCTCCGGCATAGGGCTCTGTACGGCATTTGAGCTAGCCAAGCACGGCGCGGTCGTCCTGGTTGGCCGCGACCGAGGAAAGCTCGCCGAGGTGCAGAAAATCATCGAGCTGAAGGGCCAGCACGCGGTATGGGTCGTGTGCGACTTGTCCGATCTTGCGAGCGTGCGGCGCGCGGCCTCGGAGATCATCGCGCTCCATCTCCCGATCGCCGGCTTGCTCAACAATGCGGGCATCGCGCAGATGCGCGCAACGAAGAACGCGCTGGGCTGGGACATGACGTTCGCGACGAACCATCTCGGCCCGTTCGCGCTGACAGAGGCGCTCGTGCCGCATCTCCCTGACGGGGCGAACGTCGTCTCCGTCGCCTCCGGCGTGGAAGATCCCGAGCGCAAGCCCGCCAAAGCCGCCGGATTCCGCGGCGGTCGCTATATCTCCGTGGAGGCGAGCGCGCGGGGCGAGTGGAAGCCGGGCGGTTCCAAAATGCCTGGCTCGGACGCCTATGCCACGTCTAAGCAAGCCGTTCTTGCTGCAGTGCTGGCGTGGGCTCGTGAGACTCCACGTTTACGCTTCAACGCACTGGAACCAGGATTTACTCCGAACACCGACCTAGCACGCGGGGCTCCCGTCTTAGTGCGGTTCTTGTTGAACTACGTCCTTCCTTTGCTCGCTCCCTTCATGAAGTATTGGAGCAGCCCGAAGCGAGCCGCGCGCGTCGCCGCAAAAGTCCTGATCAATCCATCCGGTCGGACCGGCATCTACTACGACGATCGCGGGCATCCGATGCTCGGCTCGGAGCTCGTGCGCGACCCGAAGTTTCAGGATCGCGTCGTTGCCGAGACACGCGCCTTGCTTGCATCGAGTTCACAATCTAACGGCGGTGAAATGATCTCGTTCACTCCTGCCAGTTCGTCAGGCCGAGCTTGACGAAACACGCCTTCAGGAGAAGGCCGATTAACCAACTAATGAACCGTGACAATGAACAGGAGACCCAACATGACGAACGACTACACAACTTCAACGCCTAAAATCGCGCTTGTCACAGGAGGCAGCCGCGGTATCGGCCGCAATACCGTCGAGAGCCTCGCAAAGCGCGGAGTTCATACGATCTTCACTTATCACAGCCACAGCGCGGATGCGGAGACAGTCGTTGCCGAAGTGAAGGATGCAGGGGCGAAAGCCGTTCCGCTGCATCTGGATGCTGGTGACGTCGCTTCGTTCGACGCCTTTGTCGATAGCGTGAAAGACGCACTCGCCAAGCTCGGAGCCGCGCGTTTCGACTTCCTGGTCAATAACGCCGGCAATAATCACCGCAACATGCCGTTTGAGAAGGCCACCGAGGAAGAGTTCGACAGCGTTTTAAGCGTCCATTTCAAAGGCGTCTTTTTTTTGACGCAGAAGCTTCTCCCCCTGATCAAGGATGGCGGGCGCATCGTCAACATCTCGACTGCGAGGACTCGCACTGCCTCGACCGGAGGGGCCGTCTACGCGTCGATGAAGGGCGCGGTCGAAGTGCTGTCGAGGCATCTGGCAAAGGAGTTGGGTCCGCGCAGGATCGCCGTCAATGTGGTTGCACCAGGCCCCGTTGAAACCGATTTCAGCGGCGGCATCGTTCGCGACAATCCTGCCGTCAACAAGATGATTGCCGAAAATACAGCACTAGGCCGGGCAGGTCTCCCAGAAGATCTCGGCCCTATGATCGCGTCCCTTCTCTCGGACGAAAATCATTGGGTCAATGCGCAGCGTATCGAGGTCGCCGGCGGAGTCGCAATTTAGCCCTCCGCTTTAGCCACGACTGATAAGTGCGGAGCCGCTGGACGCGCTCAGGTCCAGGACCTCGCGGTGTCAAATGGCAAGACAACTTAAAAAGGAGAGCAACATGCCAAGCGGAAGATTGATGAAGCACCTATTTTTGCCTTTGTTAGGTTTTAGCGTGATAGCGGCGGCGACCGCCGCGTCAGCACAAACCGCCCCGCCAGCCTTTGTTTCTGCTATCGGCGACAACACCAACGTCGTCTTTGTCGAAAACCATATAGTTATCGACAGGCCTGCGAATGAGATATTTGATTTCGTCTCAACCCCAGGGAACGTCTATAAATGGTTTACTACGTCGAGCGACGCAAAACCGTTTATCAGCGGGGCGCTCGACCACCCCAATCGCGTCGGCGATCAAGTATTCGAAAACATCGACTTTCCGGATGGGAGAGGGCTGAGATTGGTGCAGACGACGGTCGTCTGTATTCCTGGCTTCGAGTGGGTAGTCACGGGGCAGCCCGTCGGCAGCGACGGCAAGCCTTTGCCGCAAGTGCTTTCACTTGCGGTCTGGACCGTACAGGCTCTTCCCGGTGGCAAGAGTATGTTCAGCAGGTTCTTCTCCCTTGTCGGGTCGGAAGGAAGCGTTACCGTGTCGCGCTCGAAGAATGGCGCCTTGGACCCGGTTGGGAGCCAGGCCGCGCTGGAACGGCTCAAGAAATACCTTGAGGGGTCGCAGGAGAAGAACTGAGCAATAGTGATCGTCCCGGACGCTCAGGCGAGGCGTCCGGGATTCTGCCGCGACAGCGGTGCCCTTTAATTCCCACCCTTTCGGAGAGCAGTCATTCGTGCCGACAAAACGCACTTCTTGCCAGCAGTCGATCAAGTGACGAGAGCCGACATATGAGGACTATTCGCCGTGCGGGCACCATATCGATCAGGTCATTTGAGCAGTCGGCTCTTTGCGGAATGCATATTCTGAGCACACCGTTGAAGCATGGACCGTAGTGTACGGATCTCCTCAGCAGTAAAACCGACTGTCATGCTCTTCTCCACATCATCGATTGCTTTTCGTGCGCTTGCCAGCACGTCAGTGCCTTTTTCTGTCAACTCACTCTGCATGATGCGTCCGTGTGTCTGGTGAGGAGTTCGATGCAAGAGCCTCATCTTTTCCAGGTTGGCCACGATCCCCAGCATGCTCTGTGCTGTGACAAACGCCCCACGTGCAAGGGAGGCATTTGAAATGCCCGGTTGCCGCTGAACTGCGGATAAGACGTTGAACTGTGCCGTGGTCACACCCAGATGGCTTAGCTGGTCATCCATGCTTGTCCGGAGTGCGTGTTGTGCTCGCTTGAGCACGTATCCTAGCCGATCCGCCATCGGATGTTTTGGTGCCATGTTCGTCGATGTGCCTTCCATGTTTGACATATAAGGGTCCTTATATATATTATAAGGAACATGACAACATCCAGCAAGCACAAGACTACGCCAAAATTGATCGGGCCAAGCTTTATCGCGCTCCAGGTACGCGATCTTGAGGCTTCCAAGACGTTCTACGTAGAGCAGATCGGTCTCACTGCATCCCAGCACCATCCACCGGGCGCGGTTGTCTTCAACACCAAACCTGTCCCGTTTGCGATCCGGACACCGATGGCTGACCTCGATGCAACTAGCAAGCTGGGATGGGGCGTGTCTCTTTGGATCGCCGCAACGGATGCCGACGCGCTCCACGCGCAGCTGGTGGAGAATGGCGTACCCATCCTTCTCCCTCCTGCCGATGGACCGTTTGGGAGAGTCTTCGCTTTCCGTGACCCGGATGGATACGCAATTACCGTCCACACAGAAAAGCCAAAGCAGGCAACGGCAACGTTGGATGCAGGCAGCGGATATCTAACATTCATCAACACCTTCTCCGTCGAACCTGGAAACGCTGACCGCTTGGTGGAGAACCTGCAGAAGGCTACGGTAGAGATTTTTCGAGATCAACCCGGCTTCATCTCCGCGAACCTCCACGTCAGTCGCGACCGACGCAAGGTCGTCAATTACGCGCAGTGGCGATCAAAGGAAGACTATGCGGCCATGAGCAAGCTGGCCGGCATTCAGGCGCACATGAAGGAAGCCGCGGCGTTGGCGACCGGGTTTGATCCTGTCGACTACGATCTCCGCGCCGTGATGCTTGGCGAAGGCGAGTAATAAGTTCTTCAGCCTTGATGGAGATTCGAATTGGCACTCGCAAAGGTGACACGCAAAAGCCATTGGGTTGGGGTCGCAAGCCACGACCATGTGCTCGATGCCGTTCAGGGCGGCTTCTGCCAACTGGGCCACGGTAAGGAGGATTTGGTGCGCCGATTGAAGGCCGGCGACCTCATCGTCTTCTACTCGCCACGCGAATTGATGGGAAGCGGACCTGTCCTGCAGGCTTTCACCGCTGCCGGACGCATCCTTGACGAATTTCCCTACGAAGCTGAGCAGTCTGCAGGCTTTCGTCCATATCGACGCCGGACGAAGTTTTTCAAGAGTAGACGAGCGCCCGTCCGGCCGCTACTGCAAGAACTGACATTTACCCAAGGGAACGAGAATTGGGGCTTAGCGTTTCGCAGAGGAGCTTTCCGGATCACTGCGGACGACTTCAAGAGAATTGCAAAGGCCATGTCCATCAAATCTGAAGATCTATCATCAAGATTCGCTCCGGGGAAGTGAGAACCCACCCGTTCGAGGCTGACTACAGCTTTGTGAGTTTCATCTGCTTTGCGAGTTCGGCGTCGAGCATCCTCGCAGGAAGAAGTCTGGGCAGAGTCCAGTTCTTGAAACGTTGCGGAATGACCGCGTAGCGTGCCTTCGGTTTCGCCGTGCTGAGTGCCACGTGGACGGCTTCGCCCAAACGCTCAGGGGATAACCCATTGGTACGTGCTTCGGCGACGATGAACTTCTGGAAGTTTTGCACCGCCTCCCAATACTCGGTCTGCTTGAACTCACTCAGATCTTCTTTCTCGCCCTTGTCGTACATCGCCGTGTTCACAGTGCCCGGTTCGATGATCACGACGTCAATGCCGAATAACATCAGTTCTCGCCGCAGCACGTCCGACATTCCTTCCAAACCAGATTTGGAGGAGCTATAAGCACCAAGAAGCGGGATAGCAACCTTTGCGGTGGAAGAGCTGATGTTCACGACGCGGCCGGCGGGACCCTGCCTCTTCTTATCCGTTCCCAAAAGAGGCGCGAAGGCTTGGATTACGACAAGTGGGGAGATCATATTGACCTCCAACTGCCGCCTGTACTCGCTGGGCTTCAGATGCAGGAGCGGTCCACTCACTACAATTCCTGCATTGTTCACCAGGCCAACAAGATTCCTGTCGCCTATCATGGAGCCGACCTTCTGGGCAGCTTGATGTACAGCTTCGGCGTCCGTAATGTCCATCGTGAGAGGCACGAAACCGTTCCCGAACTCTCTTTGCAAACGATCGGCGTCAGCCTGCTTGCGTACAGAACCGAACACGCGAAAGCCCTTTGAAACAAGCACCTTTGTGGTTCCCCAACCGATTCCGGTCGAGACTCCCGTGACCACAACATCTTTGCTGTTCGCCATTGCATTTCTCCTAAGATGACTACTGTCCATCTTCACTGTGTACAGCGTACATCTTGGCGCACGACATGTCAAGGTGTACAGTGTTCTGTATGCCGTATCCGTCGAAAACAGACCGCCAAACCATCCTTTCTGCTGCGGTTAAGGAACTCGTTCACGGGGGTATCCGCGACTTATCGCTACGGAACATCGCCGCTTCCCTCGACCTCGCGCCCAACGCGATCTACCGTTACTTTTCAGATCGCCGGGCACTCGAAGCTGCCTTGGCAAACGAATCTGCCCGGCAACTGGAGCTCGCGCTGAGGAAAGCAGCCGATGGATGCGAACCGGTTACCGCAATTCGCAAGATGTCATCTGCTTACCTCAAGTTCGCAAGGGACAATCCTCACCTCTACGAGGCGATGATGAGTCTCCACGCGCCAGGGCACGATGCGACCTCCCACCTGAGCCTCTGGACGTTCACTGTCGAGCAGGTGCAACGAATTGCCGGGTCCGACCGAGCTGCGCAGGCGTCCGTCGCGCTTTGGGCGTTCCTACATGGAGCGGCGACGCTAGAAGCCGCTCAAGTGTTAGGCGAGATCAAACCGGCAAGCGGGCTCGAATTTGGGTTTGAGGCGTGGTTGATGGCTGTTTCTACGCGTGGCGAGCCCATAGATGCATTTCTAATCAAGCCCACGAAAAAGAGAACAAACAAGAAGGTGTCTGCACGTGCAAGGTCGGTGCGACGCGGCAAGTGAGGATTCGGGTTGGCGTTGCTCCAGGACGCGCGACCCGCCGGTCAGCTACTCGGAAAACGGTGCATTTGCGACGAGGTCGGCGAAATTCGGTAGCGCGAAACCATCGACGTAACGAATGCCGAAATCTCGCAGAATGTTGTCAATCGTGGTCATCGGCTTCTGACGAACGACGCTGCAAAGGCATCCCTTGAATTGATCCTTAAACGCCAACCGGGGAAACTCCGACAGAATCGCACGCTGCTTATCTTGCGGGATTCGATCTAGACCGGCGCCTAGGACATCGACGGCTATCCCTGAATGGGTCATAACGACCTCAGGCTCCTTGTGGAGAGCGAGTGTGGGAGTAGTGTGAAGTGCGATAGCGTCCCATACGAGTTGAATCTGCCTCGTCGAGATTCCACGATTACTCAGAAAGGCGCGAGCCGCGTTTGCGCCGTCGACCTCAAAGCGATTCTCAGCAGCGTAGCGATCGGTCAAACCCAAATCGTGAAGAACTGCAGCAACAGCCAAAAGCTCCGAATCTGGAGGGTGTCCAGCACCGTCGGAAAGCACAACGGCAAAAAGCCACGAGCGCATCACATGGTTGAAAAGAAATGGCTCTAATGAACTCCGCGATAGGTCGACCGCATCGCGGACCAGAGCCGTGTCGGGAACTTTGATGCCGGCGAAAACCATACATTCCTCTTTACTTTAAGCGTTGTCGTCTTTGGCGAAACGATTACTCAACCGCTGCATCATTGATTAGCTTCTCGATCTTGTGATCCAGATCGTGAGCGATTGCCAGCGCTTCCCGGTTTGCGTAGGGACTCAGAAAGCTAACCATCTTGTCATATGACAAATGGACACCATCTTCTCTTTCATCAACCAAGACAGTCACCGGCGCATAGGACCCTGCGTCGGGCACATGCTTGGCCATTTCTTTCATCACTAAGGGATTGCCGATGACGAGCCGCACCATCTTAGGTTTGTTCGATCCTGTCTCCTTGCGCAGAACCGCGCCGTGATCGAACTCTAGAAACAACATCAGATGAGTCTTGCCCATGTCTCGGTTGATCACTTCTTCTAATTCAGCGAAGGTGCCAGGCGACTTGGATGCACTCGCAAACGCGGCAAGATCCAATCGGCCGACACCAGCTTTCAATGAAGCTACGACTGCCTCGAATGATCGCGAAGTCGTCAGGCTGAGGCGTTGTACTTCGATTGTTTGAATTGCCATTCCATTTTTCCTTTCGCGCGAATGTTCGGAGAGGGCTATACCTGTGCGAAACCGCCATCGACGAACAGCTCGGCCCCTGTGACATAACTCGCATCATCGGAGGCGAGAAACACGACAGCTCTTGCGATCTCATCCGGGGCCCCGAGTCTGCCGAGCGGAACGATGTTCGAGATCATCTTCAAACGTTGCTGTCCCGTCTCTGAGGAACCCAGTAGTTCGCTAAGCCCCGGAGTATCGGTGGAACCTGGGCTCACGGCATTCACGCGAATGCGGCGACTCCTCAGATCCGTCGCCCACGTGCGGGCGAATGAGCGCACGGCGGCCTTCGTAGCGCTGTAGACGCTATTCGACGGCAGTCCCTTGCTGGCAACCACAGACGCACAAAGGACAATGGAGGCACCGTCCTTGAGTAAAGGCAATGCCTTTTGTACGGTAAAGAGCAGTCCTTTCACATTGACTTCGAATATCGAATCAAAGAACTCCTCGGTGATTTCTCCGATGGGCGCATATTTTGCGATGCCGGCGTTGGCAAACACAATATCGAGATGACCCTTCTCCTGCTTAATCTGGGCGAAGAGTCGTTCGAGGTCACCGATTTGAGACACATCTCCTTGCACCCCGGTGACGCTTCCCCTTATGCTCTTGAGCGCTGAAGCCAACTCCTTCTCGCGCCGACCGGTG
The DNA here is from genome assembly GCA_963785265.1 of uncultured Acidobacteriaceae bacterium. Lineage (GTDB taxonomy): Bacteria > Acidobacteriota > Terriglobia > Terriglobales > Acidobacteriaceae > Acidiflorens. The sequence continues at coordinate 1,100,593 of CAWAUN010000008.1, forward strand.
ATGAAGACGTAGGCTCCTTCCGCTACGAAGCGTTTCGCGGTAGCAAGACCAATCCCGCTTGTCCCACCAGTGACAAGTGCAATTTTTCCTTCCAGCTTGCAGCCCATTTTCTCGTCGGTCGTCATTCTTTGCCTCTTTCAACGACGGCGTCATCGCCAATCCGCTACCAATGCTACCGAAGTCTTCAGCTGATGCCTTCTGAATCGAGAAACAGCGAAACTTGCTGAACGAATGACTTGTGAAACTGGAACAACGATCCATGCCCAGCGTCGGGGTAGGTCAACAGCATGGCGTTTGGGAGATGCTCGCTCAGCATGTAGGAATTGCGGACTGGAATCATATTGTCGAAGACGCCGTTGACGACCAGGCACGGCTGCGTGATCTTGCCGAGCTTGGCGAAACGCTCGCCACTGTATTGTTCCCAAGCTCGAAAGGCCGTGATCTGAGCGATTGCGACATTTTGGCCGGCCAGAGGCTCGCCATCCTGCTTTCTCTCTGCGAGCCGAGCCGCGAAGGCCTCTCCTGCCGCTTGACTCGATTCGCTTGGCGCAAAAAAGAGTTTGACTAGTTTTTCCAGCCCAGGCATATTCGGATCTTCCGTAATCTTCCTGAGCTCCGGTTTATCCATGTGCATAATGTCCTCGCCTCCCTCCGGAGCGGTGGCGACAAGCAGCATTTTGTGGACGAGCGAGGGACGTTCCAGCGCGATCTGCTGCGCGACCATTCCACCGAGGGAGTAGCCGAGGATATCCAGACGTTTCAGGCCAAGTGCATCGACAAATGCGAGGGCGTGCCCTGCCATGCCCGACATGTTTTCGGGAACGTGGCCGGTCGAACGGCCAAGACCCGCACTCTCAAAAAGAATGACTTCACGTCCTACAGCAAGCGGATCGGTGACGGCGGGGTCCCAATTGTCCAAAGTCCCGGTGAAGTGCTGGAGACACAAAAGTGGTAGACCGTTACCTTTCCCAAAGCGACGATAGGCATATTTTTCGAGCTTGGTCTCGATGAATTGCGTCGGAGCATTGGTGTTGCTTGCGTTAGCCATGGCGTACCTTCCTTCCGATGTAGTAGCTGTTACGGTTTTCGTTGTCCTTGTCAGCGGGGTGCGCTTGGCAGTGCACTTCCTCTGCAACATTCAGCAAAGCCGCCGCAAATCACAGATCCTGCAATTGGGTCGCTCAGTCACACCCCGCTCGCCTTGATATTGTTGAGGACGGTGTTATCCCAGTAGGCATCGAGCCGAGTGATCTTGGAATTCGAGTCGAAACGCAGAATGTAGCAGTGAGGGATGTGTACGTTCTGGCCCTTCTTTGCGACTCCCGGAACTTCTGCAGGTATGGGCCCGCTCATTTCAGCTTGGATCACGACTGTATTCCCATCAGCAGGGATCAGTTCGATCACTTTGACTCGAAAGTTTGGAACGGCATTCGGAAACGCGCGCCAAATAACATCGATGCCACCGCGGATCGGCACAACGCTTTCGCGGCCGTAGGGGGCATATCGTCCAAGTGCGCCATCTGCGCAAAGAGCGAGCATGCCATCAACGTCGTGGGCATCGTAGGCAGTGAAGAACTGTTGGGCAGCCGATACGTAGTCTTTCGCATTCGTTTTCATCTCTGTGCTCTTTGGGGGTCGCTTTCGTTGGGGATCTTTGTGTCCTAGTATTCAAACCACTGACTGAGCGCTTTGACCTTCTCCTCCGTATACGGCGGGAACAGGTGCTCGATGGCCACGTCGGGCGGCGAAATGAAAACTGATTTCGCATGCGTGAGGGCGTCAAACCCGGCCTTGCCGTAGTAGTGACCAATGCCGGAATATCCGACCCCTCCAAAGGGCATGGTTTCGATAAACAGGTGAATGTTCACCTGATTGATCGCACCGCCGCCAAAGGACAAGCTCGCGAGGAAGTGATCGATTGCCTTTTGGTCACGGCTAAACAAGAAGCCGGAAAGAGGCTTCGGATGCTTTTTCACCTCGCGAATGGCAGCGTCCATGTCCTTGTAGGTGAGGACTGGGAGAAGGGGTCCGAAGATCTCGTCCTCCATGATCGGGTCGTCCCATGTCACTGGGTAGATAACCGTGGGATCGAGATAGCGTGCATCCGGGTCAGAGGCCCCGCCTATGACGACTTTCTTCTGATCGATCAGTCCTGCCAAACGTTCAGTCGCCTGGGGGCTAATGATGCGGGAGTAGTCGTCCGGTCTGCTCTTCGGGTCGGTCCCGTACAACTCGACCATTGCCTTCTTGCACTCAGCAACAAACTTCTCCGCAATCGATTCGTGCACGTAGGCGTATCCGGGCGAAGTGCACCATTGGCCGCCCCAGGCCGTAGCCCCCCAGACAATCTTTTTGGCTGCGTCCGGGATATTGGCGGTCGCATCAACAAAGGCTGGGTTCTGGCCTCCGAGTTCGAGAAGAACCGGAGTCAGATTTTTGGCGGCCGCTTCCATGACGATCTTGCCAACCTTGACGCTACCGGTGAAGAAAATGAAGTCGAAGGGCAGCTTGAGCAGTTCCGTCACCTCGTCCTTACTTCCCGTGACGGCAGTAACGGCCCGAGGATCGAAGTATTTCGGAATGAGATCCAGTAAGACCTTGCTGGTAGCCGGCAAACCTTCGGAGAGTTTGAGAATGCATGGATTGCCCGCCGCAAGAACTTGGCACGCCGGGTCGAAGAGCAGGGTCAATGGTCCATTGAACGGACCAATCACCAAAGTTACACCGTACGGTTCTCGATAGACCTTGGCAGTATGCCCGGTCTCCCGAAAGGCCTTCGGCACGACCACATCTACAGGCTTCATCCACTCTTTCAACTCTTGCTTCGCGAAGGCGGCGGTTCCAACTGGCGCCATAATCTCGAAGACTTTTTCCTGGCTGGCGGTCTTGAAGTCGCTGCTCATCGCAGCCTCAAGAGCCACGGCGTTCTCATTACACAAGTTCTCAAGGCGTGTCAGCTGATCGATGCGCCACTCGTAAGACTTGGTCGCGTCCGAATCGAAATATGCTTTCTGCTTGTCGAAGATTTTCTGGAACTGATTCATCTGAGTCTCCTTCACACATCGGTTTGTCGATTCCGGTTTTCAGCGGCGTCGTGTTTTTTTAGGCCATTGTGAGAACCATGCGGAACCGCGCGGCGCCTGACATCATGCGTCGATACGCTTCTTCGGCCTTCTCCAACGGAAGAGTTTCGATCATGGGCCGAACGTCAGTGAGGACGCTGAAATCAAGAGTGTCCTGGGTCTCAATCGCTCTTCCTGTCAAGCTGCCTATGACAGAGCGGCCACCAAAAATGAGCGGAACACCGCTGAGTGGAATTGGATCGCCCGACACACCAACCACAACGAGTTTCCCGCGAACTGAGAGGCCGGGAAGCAGGCTGGCGATTGCAGTTCCGCTGGGGGCGGTCGCCAAGATCACGTCGGCACCTCCCAATTTTTGCAACGCGGCTCCCACATCCTCATCTTTGGCGTTGATGTAAATGTGCGCTCCCAGCTTGGGCGCCAGATGTTCTTTGTCTGGACCGAAGCCGATCGCAACGGTGCGGAAGCCCATCTTTTTGGCGTATTGCACGCCGAGATGCCCCAGACCGCCGATACCCTGGATAGCAACGGTATCGCCAGCACGTCCGTTGTTGCGGAGCGCATTGAATGTGGTGATGCCGGCACAGACTAACGGGGCCGCATCTTCTGATTTAAGTTCATCCGGTATGAGAACCAGTGCGCGGGCCTCTGCGATCAGCATTTCCGAATAGCCGCCATCACTCGTCACGCCAGTAATAATGGGGTTCTGGCAATATGCCGTGTCGCCGCGGCGACAGGTCTCGCAGGTTCCGTCTTCACCTCCAAAGAACCCGACTCCTACACGCTGGCCAACCTTCCAGGTGGTAACCCGCCGGCCAACCTCCTCGATGCGGCCAATTGCTTCGTGGCCCGGCACACGCGGATACACGACGCCGGGCAGTTGTCCCTCAACGGTACCTGCGTCTGAGTGACACACACCGCAAGCCTCTACCCGGATACGCACCTGTTCCTCACCCGGCCCGACAACAGGCTTCTCGACGAGGCGAAAAGTTCCGGGTTTGGTTATCTCGACCGCCTTATATGTTTTTCCCATTTTCGTCTCCTATATCGATCTGGAAGAACTCATGTGTCGTCGTTGACAAGAATTGCGGACAGGCGGCAGGTCGAAAATTCGCCGTCGCTCGCGATCCGGTCTCTATGTCGCGAGACAGAGCTGGGTCAGAGGACGCTTTGTGACCAACTCCGCCTCTCCCAATTGTTTTGGAAGTTTCAATCCCTGTCTTGATTGAAAGTGCCGCAGTTTGGCGTTTCTGTTGGGCTTTAGTGGGTGGGAAACGCGAGTGACGACCTTCACTTCTCTTCAGGCGCGGGGAGGTTGAACGCCTTCGGCATCGGTGCGTTTGCTCTTCGCCACCGTCCTGGCGAAGTTCCAACAATCTCACGGAAGCTTCGATTGAAAGCTGGCTGGTCAGTGAATCCGACTTCCAACGCGACTGTTAGTAAAGAGTCGTTCGAGTGCAACAAGAGAGACTTTGCGGCTTCAACTCGCTTATAGAGCAAGTAGCGCCGGACGGGAACACCAAACGACCTTTTGAATGCGCGCATGAAACGACTCGCCGATAGCGCACACTCTTTTGCAAGATCGGCAAGCGCCAGATCACCATCCAGATGTTCGTTCAACACCTCGATCGCTCGATCTTGTTGCCAGATCGTCAACCCCCCGGTAACAACCTCCGGCGGCAGGCTCTGGCCCTGGTATGTGCGGCTCAGATGAGCGCAGAACATCATGATCATTTCGTCGATAACTAAGCGTGGAAGCTGAAGCGGACGATCAGAGAACTGCAACATCATCCGGGCCCAATGAAGAATCACGTCATCCTTGGTTCCTGGGGTGCAATGCAAGTTGCGAATGCGCTTTTGCTCGTTCTCGTCACTGAATCGATCGAGAACCAACCGCGGAATGTAGACGTGCACCGAATCAAAGCCAGAAGTCCGCAGAGCGACCGGTTCCGACTCCATGTCGAATATCTGAATTCCGCCGGCGTCCCATTCGGTGACAGGATGAAAGCGACCGTCCAGCCACGTTCCCCACCCCTTGATACTGTCCGGACGACGCAGGTGCACCGATACCGAAAAGGCCCGTTCTGGCGGGATATGGGGGGTAGGCCCAGGAAAACCGTTCGGCATGCGCATACGTGTCAGCGCGACCTGAGGCTTTCCCTTTGGCCCAAGCACGATCGAGGAAGATTCCAACAGAGAGAAATGCTCCGCCAATCTTTTTCCAAACATGCCTTGAAGCATATGTTCTGCCTCGCACCGCTCTAGAATTTACCGTTGCTATTTTTCCATTGATCGCGAGGTGGAATCGCTTCGAGCGTATCCCAGTGCTCAGCGATCCTACCCTTTTCAATGCGGAAGAGGTCATAAATGCCAGTGGGCACGCCACCAAACGTAGCCTCGGCAACGACCAAGACGAAATTACCCTCGCCAAGTATCTTGTGCACTCGCTTGTAGACGACTGCCTGCCCCTTGGCGGCAAGAGCCTGTAGGCCCGCAATCAGCCCGGGGATGGTATCGGCGACCCATGGATTGTGCTGAATGTATTCGATTCCGTTGAAGTAGCTGGGAAAGGTCTCGCGACGGCCTGCGAGAAGGTCGTCCATGTAGCGTTGCATGAGGGTCTTATTCGAATCAGTCTTGTCCAAATCGGAGGCAATTGTCGGTCCGTCGATCATGGTGTGTCCGCTGGGGCTGCGTTCCGTTGCGGTTTCCTGCAAGTTGTCCCAGTGCTCGACGATCAAGCCGTCTTCGAAGCGAAAGATGTCGAAGCCAACTTTTGGCCCGAAGAAGTTGTACTCGGTGTGAGCGAAGACGTAGTCCCCATCTTTAAAGACGCGGATCGTAGTGACGGAAGCATCGGGCGGCAGGTTCTTGATGAGGGCGGCGACACCTGCGGGACCGGGGCCCACCTGTAGGTTGTGCTGGATGTATAAGCGCCGGAGTAATACTAGGCCACATCACGCCGCGTTAGCGGGGTGATGCGGCGGAGAAAAACTAGACCGCCGGATTCTTGTTTCACGAGGGACGGCCGGCTGCGGGGGTAACGGAAGTGGTTCGGTTCCGTTGAGCCGACGGCCGCGATCGTGGAACACCGGAGGGATGTACTCCGTGGAGATCTATGGGCGTGTGCGGCGAGCGGTTCTGGTGGAGGGCCGAAGTCAACGGTCGGTGGCGCGAGAGTTCGGACTAGCGCGCGTAACGGTACGCAAGATGTTGGGGTATTCGGTTCCGCCGGGCTACCGGCGGAAGAACCGGCGAAGCGGCCCAAGCTGGGGCCGTGGGTGGGCGTGATCGACGCCATTCTCGAACAAGACAAGAGCCAACCTGCCAAGCAGCAGCATACGGCGAAGCGGATCTTCGATCGGCTGCGGGCGGAGCACGCATTCCCCGGCGGCTACACGATCGTGAAGGACTACGTGCGGGTCGCGACGCAGCGCCGCCGGGAGATGTTCGTTCCGCTGACGCATGCTCCGGGCACGGCGCAGGCCGATTTTGGCGAGGCACTGGTGATCGTCGGTGGCGAGGAGCGCAAGGCGCACTACTTCGCGATCGACCTGCCGCACTCCGACGACTGCTTCATCCGGGCGTTTCCGGCGGAGACGACGGAAGCGTTGCTGGAAGGTCACGTTCAGGCCTTCGCCTATTTCGGCGGCGTGCCCACTACGATTCTGTACGACAACACGAAGCTGGCGGTGGCGCGGATTCTGGGAGATGGTACCCGGCAGAAGACGCGGGCGTTTTCCGAGTTACAAAGCCACTATCTGTTTGCCGAGAAGTTCGGACGACCGGCCAAGGGCAACGACAAAGGCAACGTGGAGGGCTTGGTGGGCTATGCGCGGCGCAACTTTCTGGTGCCGGTGCCGCGTTGCGAAAGTTGGGAGGCATTGAACGCGTACTTACTGGAGCAATGCCGCCAGCACCGCGAGCAGCGAGTTCGTGGCGAGCAGGAAACCATCGGAGAACGCTTTGCGCGCGACCGGGCGGCGTTTCTTCCTCTGCCGGCCAGCGAGTATGAAGCCTGCGAGAAGCGCGTGGCCCGAGTGAGTTCGCTGTCGCTGGTGCGCTATCGCACGAACGATTACTCGGTGCCCACCGAGTACGGGCATCGCGATGTGCTGGTGAAGGGTTACGTGCACGAGGTGGCGATCGTCTGCGGCAGTAAGGTGATTGCGCGCCACCGGCGCAGTTACCAGCGCGAAGATATGGTCTTCGATCCGCTGCACTATCTCGCCTTGCTGGAGCAGAAGGCACGGGCGCTGGACCAGGCGGCACCGCTGCTCGGCTGGGAGTTGCCGGATTGCTTCGCTCGCTTGCGGCGGCTGTTGGAAGCGCGCTTGCACCAGCGGGGCAAGCGCGAGTATGTGCAGGTGCTACGTCTGCTGGAGACATTTTCCCTGCCGGAGGTTGGAGCGGCTATCAGCGATGCGCTGCAACTGGGTACGCTCAGCTTCGACGCCGTCAAGCATCTGCTGCTGTGCCGCATCGAGCGGCGTCCGCCGCGGTTGGACCTGGAGAACTATCCGCATCTGCCCTTGGCCGACGTACGAACCACGCAAGCCGCCGACTACATGGCTTTGCTTTCGGCGCAGAGGGTCCCCTCGGAGACATCCCGTGGGGAGGTGACGCGATGAGCGATCTCGCCATGCCCTCAGGGAACGAGACGCCCCAGGTGTTGCTGGAACATCACCTGAAGCAATTGCGGCTGCCGACTTTCCTGCGTGAGTACGACAAAGTGGCCCGCCAATGTGCGGCGGAGGGCGTGGATTATCCGCGTTATCTGCTGCGCCTGACGGAACTGGAACTGCTGGATCGGGAGCGGCGGGCCACCGAACGCCGCATTTACCAGGCGCGTTTCCCGGTGGTCAAGAGCCTGGACACTTTCGAGTTCCTGGCCATTCCATCGTTGAACAAGGCGCTGGTGCTGGAGCTGGCGCGCTGCGAGTTTGTACTGCGGCGCGAGAACGTGCTGTTGCTGGGCAACTCCGGCACCGGAAAGACTCACCTCGCGCTAGCCCTGGGTTTATCGGCCTGCCAACGCGGCCATCGCGTGCGCTTTACCACCACCGCCGCCATGGTGCACGAGTTGATGGAAGCGAAGGACGAGAGACGGCTGCTGCGCTATCAGAAGCAGATGGCCAGCTACGAACTGCTGATCGTCGATGAGCTGGGTTTCGTGCCACTATCCAAGTCCGGCGCCGAACTGCTGTTCGAGGTCTTCAGCCAACGCTACGAACGCGGCTCGACACTGGTGACCAGCAATCTCCCGTTTCAGGAGTGGACCGAAGTTCTCGGCTCAGAACGGCTGACCGGCGCGCTCTTAGATCGGCTCACTCACCACGTCCACATCTTGGAGATGAACGGCGAGAGCTACCGCCTGAAGCAGAGCAAACGCAAGCGAGGCTCACCGCCGAACTCCTAATCCGCCCCGCCCGCCTCGACTCTCGCCCGCTACCCCGCAACGGCGAACACGCCTCGGGGAGGAGGACGTCTTCCGCTCCGGCCTAAACGCGCCGCCTTTCAGGCGGCGCAGGCCTCCGCTCCAGACGCCCTCCTCCCCGACAATCCCTTATCTCCTACCAGCTCCTCTGGTCTATTTTTACTCCGCCTCTGTGGTCTGCTTTTACTCCGCCCTTGACAATCAAGGCTTCTCCAAAGATCAAACTCATGCAGGAGCACGCACGGGAGCGCGTCATTGACGCCCACATAGAAGCCAAGCTTTTGCCTTTCTGCAAACAGCCGCTTCGCGATGTGTTGATGATCATGCGCGATTCGGGCATGCGAAACCAGAAGGAAGTTTTCCGAATGCGATGGGAGCACGTGGACTGGGGCAACAAGCGATACTTCGTCTACGAGAGCAAATCGCCCAAGGGACGAAGATATGTACCAATCAGTCCGCGGGTTCGCCAGGCGCTTCTGGCGCGATACTCGGAGCAGAAGGAGGGATGGGTATTTCCCTCCAAGCGCGCCGGGGGCGGGCATTTGACAACGGTCGCCAAGCAGTTCGAGAAAGCCAGAAAGGAGGCCGGGTTGCCAAATGACCTCGTCCTCTACTGCGCGCGTCATGGCTTTGGAACTGAGATGTATCGGGCGACCAAAAACCTGTTCGCGGTCATGAACGTCATGGGACACACGACCGTGAGCACGACCATGAAGTACCAGCACCAAAACATCGATGAGGTGGCCGAGGTGGCCAGCCATCGAGTCCAGTAAGGACACAAAAAGGACACAATCGGTGGAATGGGGATCGAGCCGAAGCTGCCAAGTGCTTGAAAAGATGGTGAGCGCGGTAGGAATCGAACCTACAACCTACTGATTAAGAGTAGGCGAGTCTGATAGGGTCTGCCGCGTCTTATCGCCGTTATGATTCAATAACTTACCGACAATCAAGCCCGCACGGAAGCAATCAGCTCTGGTATTGAAAAGAAGCGCTTTAGCGCACATGGGATCGAAGTGCACGGCACACTTACGGCACACCTGCTGGAACCCACCGTTTCGCTCTGGACAACTGATTGATCCCGACAAAATATGCCGATGCCACGCGTCTAACCCGGTCAATGAGCTCAATAGCGATTTTGCGATACCATGCATCGACGCATATCGAGAGATATTGTTGGCAAGAACGCGGTGCTGTTACGCTCTTCAATTGTGAGAAAGACCGCCGGAATACTCGGCCGCACGACATGGCTGGCGTTGTGTCTCACCGCCCTGATCTATGCTTACAAGGGCTACCAAGGCTCCTCCGACTGGAAACTGGAGGAGGGGCTGGCCTTCGAAATGATGGCCCTGTCGTTCCCAGCTTCTCTCCTCGCCGTCGCCAAAGTTGCGACCGCGCACCGTGTGCGGATACGTGCGATCTCTCGCGACTGCGTCAAAAGAGCGTTCCCCGACTCGCGCAACAAAGATGGGATCGCTCTGGCCGTGGCGAGTCGGCTTCCCACTCTCTCGCTGTATATTCCACCGACACGTAAGCCTTGGAAACCTGAGCATTACCGGATGAGCGTGTTTGCAGCGGCGGCAATTGGACTGTCGCACTTCGATTCGCATGGCTTTCAGCCGGTCGCAGAGCTGAATCCTTTCGTCGGCCCCTCGGTGGCGTAGCTAGATCACGAGCCGCCATTATCATGAGGGGCCGACGAAAGGACTTTGAGACGTGGATAAGGAACGGCTTGCTGGAAGTTTTTCTGCTTTATTAATTTCGCGACGGTCTCAGCAATGTCCTTTGAAGCGTTGTCGAGTTCAATCATCATGCTGTTCTCTGCCTGAGATCCATCCTGCGAGCTGGGCTGCCTTGGCTCTCGGACATGCCGCACGATTTGATCGTCGTGTTCCGTTTTTCGCAGCGCTCGTTGCTTGTTTCTTCATCGCTGTTCTCCTATTGAAGTGATTGGGGGAACGAGGAATCTTGTCCGGGGGAGCGGCTTGACACGCAAATTCTGGAGCTGTAGATAGTGTGGGGCGTGGCCGGAAAAGAGACGGGTTGCTCTTAGGACACTACTTGCTTGCTGCATCTACTTTCTTGTCGTACAATTTGACCGTTCTGTTCCTTCCCCAATCCTCGATGTGGTAAGTGCGGCAATCCACGAAGGTGACCTATGAAGTTCAGTGATTTGGTGGGAAGCTGGTTTACGGTTCTTGTTCTTTCTCTGGCAACCCTATTTGTTGCCACTCGCCCGGTGCAAGCCCAAACGGAGACTGTGCTCTATAACTTCTGCCTAGATCCGGGCTGCTCGGATGGGATAAACCCTTACTCCAGCCTCACCTCTGACGCTGCTGGCAATTTCTATGGGACAACCATCAGCGGGGGAGAATTTGGACAGGGAGCCGTATTTGAGCTTTCGCCGAATGGCAATGGTGGCTGGAACGAGGCCGTGCTTTACAACTTCTGTCCGCTCGCGGGCTGCACGGATGGGTCTTCTCCTTACTCCTCTCTGATCTTCGACAGCGCGGGAAACCTTTACGGAACAGCGGGAGCAGGCGGTGCGAATGAAGATGGTGTCGTGTTCGAACTCAGTCCGATGGGAGCAAGTTGGACGGAAAAGGTTCTGCACAGCTTTGCAAACGGGGCGGACGGTGCCAATCCGATGAGCGGTCTGATCATGGACCCAGCGGGCAATCTCTACGGCACAACCACCAACGGCGGCACGAATGGAACCGGAACTGTTTTCGAACTGAGCCCCTCTGGTAGCAACTGGACGGAGCAAGTGATCTATTCGTTCGATAACAACAGTGGCTACGACGCGCTTGCTACCTTGACCATGGATGCCGCTGGAAACATCTTTGGCGTCGAACCTTCGACAGTGTTCGAGCTGTCGCCGAACGGCAAGGGTGGCTGGAATCCGACTGTGATCCACACCTTCACTGGCGCTCCTAAGGATGGCAGCAACGCAGAGGGTACTCTTGTGCTCGATAAGACCGGAAACCTCTACGGTACGACAATTTCTGGCGGTCACAACCACAACGGTGGAACGATCTATGAGCTGAGACTTGGAAAGAAAGGAAGATGGACAGAAAAGATTCTCCACTCCTTTGGAAGCCGCAAAGACGGCAGCGTTCCGGTCGCGGGGATTGTGTTCGATGCGGCTGGAAACATTTACGGCACTACAGCTGGTGGTGGCAAGTACCACTATGGGACTGTTTACGAGCTGGGGGCCGACGACGGCAAGTACAAAGAGAAGCTTCTGTGCAATTTCAACTACTATTTTGGACAGAATCCGTATGGCGGCCTGATTTGGGATAGCGTGGGCAATCTCTATGGTACAACTGAATGGGGCGGATCGAGCAACGCGGGCGTTGTGTTTGAAGTAACTCCGTAAAACACTCGCCAAGTCCTCTGCTTATTTGGCTTCTTCCACGATGACCGCGCCGCTACCTTCACTGCAATGCGCGCTTGATTTTCATTCGGAAGTCCTGCACGTCAACGCCAATCTGTTGGTCGTCGCCGTTGGTAGCAAGCGCATGCTTCCCCGTACCTAAGCTGCGAATCGTGATTACCAGTATTGTCTTGACACTGGTTTGTAACTCGTTTAGGTTTTGGGCGATCTTTTCAGGAGAGATTTTGGATATCAAGACGAGGAGTTACTTGTGGGAGTTCTTAAGTGCGCTCGAAGTGTGGTCAACTCCTTGTGTCGCTTCGTAGCCGACGAATAGGTAGTCTGAAATTCGCACTTAGCGCATTCAGGAAAAGGGAGAGGCTGATCATGAAATGGAAATGGCAGCTTGTAGCTTTGATCGTTATTTGTCTCGGTCCGCTCCAAGCTGCTTTTGGCCAGTCTCCTCCGCATCTCACGAGTATCTCGCCTACTTCAGGGCCGGTGGGAGCAACGGTAACGATCAAAGGGACGAGCCTCGGCGCGACAAGAGGCACTGTCACATTTTTCAACGGCCAGACGGTGACACCGACGAGCTGGACTATAGACTTTACTGGAACGACGACGATTGTTGCGGTTGTCCCATCACTAGCAACCACCGGCAATGTCTACGCAACAACGGCGGGCGGCACCAATACCAACAATGCACTCCTGTTCACCGTGTCACCCACCATCACCAATCTGTCCTCTTCGTCGGGGCCTGTGGGGCAGCAGGTCACAATTACAGGAAATAACTTTGGCTCGACACAGGGCAGCAGCTACGTGACATTCAATGGGACGACAGCCCCAATACTACCCATGTCTTGGGGCGCAGGTTCAATCACGGTTATCGTTCCGCTAGGAGCAACTAACGGAAATGTAGTCGTAACAGTTGTAACGGGCACTGGGAGCTACCCCAGTAACGGCGTCTCCTTCACTGTAGCGGGAACGCCGCTGATTTTGGCGGCGCGCACTGATATGTGCGAGACCGGCAATAGTTTTCCGATTCTGCAACAATTCCCGAACAGCGGCAGCAGCAATCTGGGCTGCAATAACAGCGCCGCGACGGGGCAAGAAGGTGCGGCACTGAGCTACCTTGGGCCGTTCAGCAGCAGCGGAAATCCCGTGACACCTCCCGTTTCCGGCAGCAGTTCCAGCGGAAATAACATCAATGGCATCGCCTCATATCTCTATGGCATCGGTACGGCAATCACGGACCCGGATTTCGGAACAGTCATGTACCGGGTGACGGATTACAGCCTTCAGAACATATCTGGGAATTATGGAATTAACTGCACGACTGCCGGCGGTGGCACGCAGCCAAGCATGGGTGTGTCCTTCAGCATGGGCTCTGGCGGCGGACCTGGCGCATGGGCAATCGACGACTCGAAACTCCTGGTCATCAACACGGATTCAATCAACCAGATGCTCGCCTTCAATCCATCGACTGGCGTAGTCACCCCGACTCCGATCTGCGGTTCCGGGATAACAGGAAGCGCGGGCACGGCGATGTCGCAGGTGTCGCCACACATCATGTACCGGCTGAACGCGGATCAGGAGAACACGGTTCCCTTCATGGGCGCTATTACCGGAACCTGCGTCACACCGGAAACGGTGTTGCAGACGGGCACCGGTGCAACTGCGTTGCTGTTGGCGGTTAATTCCAGTTTCGTGCAGATGAGTTCAGTGACGGGAAGTGCGAACAACACTGGCACGTGGACGGGGCAAACTTCACACTGTTCCTTCACGCCAAGCAATTCTTACCCGGCTCCCATTGCCTGCGGCACCACGTCTTGTTACGCTATCACGATTTACAAAGGCTCGATTGCGGATAGCGGCGCTCCAAGCGCATGGTCGGTCTCGTGGTCCCTCTTGTTCAATTTCAACTATGTCTCGGGCATGGGCGCGCCTTACTTCCCTACCGGTTCCAATACCTGTATGCCCGCAAATTACGATGCAGGAGCAAACGGCACAGGATACACAGGTCAATTTGGCGGATCAAATGACGACAGTGAGTTTACGGTTGTTGTCTCGGATACTGGGCAAGTCAATGGGCCGGGAGGGACGTGCCACGGGTCAAGTTCTCCGAATTGCACGGGACCAATTTACGTTGTTAGTTACGCGGCTGGCCAAGGTTGCCGCGTGCTCAACTCTTGGACCAACACCATCGTCGGCGACTGGGGGCCTGGAGCGCCGGGGCCGACGCAGCCAGTGATCGGGCAAGAGACCTATATCACGGGGACAGTTTCGGGGACGTTCTGCGGCAATTACGGCGGCCCTTGTCCAGCGGCGAACGAGACGATGACCCAAGCGTCCACGGGTGCATGGAGTCAGTTGAATTGCACGGGGAACCTCGTGACGGTCAACGGATCGTCGCAGCAATTCCAATGTGCTCCGGTCACGACCTCTGGCTCGGTTCTCATGGGGGCGGTGTACAACAACCCATCAACAGGAACTCCACCAGACTCGACGCATGAATGGTGCGGCGGAACGAGCGGAGCCTGCATCACTCCTTCGCCTTCCATGCTGCCGACCAATCCGCCGTTCTACTTCCCTGACGTGCTGCACGATCAGTCCCAGACGCCGAATCCACAGGTCACGAGCATCAGTTGGCTGCAGCAAGGGAACGCGAACTTAACCAACGTCGCCTACAACGCGAGCACGCACCAAACCACGATTACAACGAGCGGGAAGGCTCCGATCTATAGCGCGACATCGGCGGGCGTCGTCGGGGCACAGCAGCTTCAGTTTTACAACCTCGGCGGGGCGAATGACCAATACCTGAACTGCACGAGCCTGAACGACTGTCCTGTCTGGACTGTGGCGGTCAGTTCGTCGGGTGACACCATAGTAATTGCAGACACGCAAGGCGGCGCGTCCAATTACAACGACTCGGAGACGACGGATTGCAACAGCCATGGCGTTCCGGTATATTGCCCGCTGTTCGCTCCCGAAGGTCAGGGCACTAACGGTGGTAACGCCAACATGAACTATGGCTTCCAGTCGAACCCGAATTATTGGAATCCGCAAACGATTGTTATCAATACCTGCACATCGCCCGAGTGTCAAGGCCATGCTGCGGGCGGCTATATCAATGACTACCGGGCCAAACTATATACGGCGTTCAATATTACGAATCCATCCGTTCCATGCACGACCAGCGGCCTACCAGGAGGCCAGGTTTATGGCGGCCCACTCTCGCCATGCCCATCGAAGCCCCCGCAGCAATACACCCTGCAACTCCTGCCAGTGACGATCACGGACGACCAGCACGGCACTTACAACGACCGAGGCACAACCGATCTTCCACCAGTCGTCATGTCGACGACCTGGGTCTGTGGTCAGGCAAGCGGAGCGGGAAGCAGGCCATGCGAGTACTCCCAGAACCTTGGTACAGGAGCAACGAACAGCTGCCCGAACTACCCGCCTCCTGCTCAATGCATTTATGTTCCCTATGGCTATCAATCGGTTTGGGACAACGAACTGATTGCGATTCAGAACTGGATCACTGCTGATTGGATTATTGGTGCAGCCGGGTGTGAGTATAATCCTCCGAACGACTATGATACAGGCTGCGTCTATCGTTTGGGGCACACCTTTGCGACGATGAATTCCTGGAACTTTAATGCCCAGAACGCCATCGCCACCATTAGCAATGATGGGAACTGGATCGCCTTCCCTTCTGACTGGTACTTGACCTCCGGCTGCATGGACGGGACGACAAACTGCTGGGATTCGTGGACGGCAACGCAATCCAATGCCAGCGTTTCCGGCGCGACGGTAAGTACCAATGGCTCCGGCCTCGTCACCATCGTGATGCCTAACAATTTCTGCCCCACATCAGGGCAGCAATACTACTACGTCTCGTCGAACACCTACACGCTCAACTGCGGTACAACTCCAGGGCAGGTTACTATGTCCGGTTTTATCACCGCAACTTGGTTGAACGGGCAAACGCTGAGCCTCGGCTCCAATACAAGCAATTCTTGGTGCCCGGCAGATGACTGTTATTCCGGCTCGAACGCCGGCAGTTACACCGCGTTCACCGGAACGGTTGCTGGAGCACCCATAAACTACGGCCCGGAGACCGAGCCAAGCGGGACGCAGAAAGCGGAGCCGGTGAGGAATCTGCCGGGAGGCTGCAATGGCTGGCCTTGCCAGCGCTCGGATATCTGGGTCGCGCACGTTACAACTGCTCACCAGTGAAGGAGACTCTGGCAGCGAACTTGTTGACGATTTCTCTCCAAACCGGAGCCGTCTCTCCAATAGCCGGAGCTAGGGAAAACTCAGCACGCCTGAACCTGATGCTGTCTGCAGGGGCGTGGCGAGTCTTTCAACAACCAGCGATTTGAAGAGCTTCGCCATAAAGAGCGGGCGAAAACGCCCACGGAATTAGAGCTCATTTCACTCGCGAACGAAGTGACCAATGCGCTCCGCCGTGGCGCTGGACTAGGCGATTTTGACGTTCCCCCTTCGAATATCCACGTAATAAGGGAAGAGAATTGGCCGGAAGACCATAAAGGAGACGCATTTTATGATTCCGAATGCCAGGCTATCGCCCTCCGTGAGCAGGAAGCCAACATGATTTTTTTCAAGAAAATCGTTCACGAGATGATTCACTTCAAAGCGTACAACGCCGTCCAAGTAACATCCGCCGCCCATCCCGAAGTGAGGGAATACAGAGTCGGCCTTCTCGTCCATGCGCGTGATGGTCAAGGTCAATATTTCAATAACCTGAATGAAGCGGTGACCGAGGAGATCACAAAAGAGATACTCGCGACGGTCGAGCATCCTCTTTTGAGTGGAAATGTCGCGCAAACCGAAAGGGTACGATCACAATACCCCGACGCCACGGACGCATCCGGGAGGCCATTTTTTGACGATGATACTTTCTATGCGCGTCTGGCAGATGAAACGACCTTGAAGAACTGGGCGGAAAGAACCTTCGGCAAGGAGCGTTCCCGCGCCCTTGCGGGTGAAGGCTTTGGATATCGGCGAGAGCGCGATATCTTGCGTCAGTTGATCCGGACAGGACTAATTCGCCGGAAACGCTCTGGTCCAATTGACCGGCTCGGATCTTTGGGAGCAGAAGGGCCTTAACAAAGATGATGGATAGCCATGAAGCTCGGGGCTAAACGCCTACCTCGACTGGCAGACCCGCTTCATCAAAATCCTTGCATTCAAAACCGCCAAGGTTGCCGGGATATCCGAGCTGATTAGAAATGATCCGGGTTTGGCCGATCGTCTGATCGTCGCATTCATGCGTATGGCCATACACCCAGAGGGCGGGCTGGTGAGTCTGAATGATCTCCACCATGTCCAGGGAATTGAAGGCCGGCGTGAGAGGGCCGCCCTTGTATTTGGAGTTGGGATTGATGACCGGTGCATTATGGCTGATAACGACGCGCGGACCACTTAGATTCTTGCCAAACCAGCTCAGCAATTTCAACGCGAAATTCTTATGTAACGCAATCGAGTCTGCTGGCGTGAAAGGCGTTTCGTCGGGGTTATAGATGAGCCGGTAATCATTCATTTGAGAGCGAGCGGTCTCCATGGCGCGCAAATCGCCGCCGTTGAAATCCGTCCACATCGTGCCGCCGAAGAAATTGACACCCCCAATGCTGACCCCTTCATCAAGTAGCAGTTTCACATGCGGATGTCTATCTTCGAGCCACGCCTTGAATCTATTGTCCTCTTCGTTCATTGGCCGCCGCGTGTAATATTCGTGGTTTCCCGTCACATAGAGGACTGGTTTCCTCCACTTCCGCAGAATCTGGTCGAGCGGGTCATAATCTCTGAGCGTGACGATATCGCCTGCCAGGATCATGACATCTCCATTGGCATCTGGCGGCAATATCCAGCCGGAGCCAAATTCAAGATGCAGGTCGCTATAAGTACTGATTCTCATGCTCGTAGGAGAATGCTTGTTTGAACGCGTCTTTCTCAAGTCCCAGATCTCCTCCGAGAGCGACTCGACTCGGCACGGAGCCTCGGTTGGTGGAAGTAAAAATCTGACATCCCCGGATAGCTGAATGATAAGCCGAGGCGCAAAGGCCAGTGTCAAGGCTCTTCGACCGCGAACGCGGCGCGCGAAGCGCGGCCTTGACGCTGGCCGGGCCTCGGCTATGCTCTGGCTATCCGGGGTATGTCATTCGGGAATGCTGCATCAAAGACCAAGACCGAAACCCTGACTGATCTGATTCGTGTGTGCAGTTTGTGGTTCTAACTTGTGCGCCGCTGGCTCCTGCTGAATGGCGGGGGAATGGGACACGTCGCGGCTGAGTTCCTGGCCCAGCGTCGCTGCATTGTTCGTATAAATCTGCGCGTCATAGCGTCCACGCGAGACAGCGACATAGGCCATGCGGCTGTTGAGCAGATCCTTGGCACCCAGTTCGGTGTCCGCGTGAATCAAGACACGGTCGGCAGTCTGTCCCTGGCTGGAGTGGCTGGTCATGGCATAGCCATAGTCGAGATGCGGACGCTTGTGTGTATCAAGCTCGACCGCATGACCATCGTCCATCTTCAAGCGGAGCCGGCCATCTCCCTCGACGGTTTCGATGGTTCCCAACTCGCGGTTTGCAACTCTGAGGTCGTTGGCCGGTGCGGTGAATTGGATGCGGTCGCCCACTGAAAAACTCCGCATCTCCTCGCGGAAGACGGAGACGCCCTGCTGTCGGCGTGGATCGTAAGTGCGCTGCGTGCCATTCTGCAGCTCGACTGTCAGCCGGTTGTTCGGAGCGTCGATACTCTTTACCTGTGCGTATGCGCCTTTCCCGATGCCCGTCTCCTTCGATGCGCGCGAGTAGCGCAGCACATCGCCCACCTCATACCGTTCGGCCCATGTGCGGTCCGCGCCGGTGAGGGCTTGGCGCGGCACTAGAGTCCTGATGCAGTGCTCCTCGTTGCTGATGAGGCTACTCCGCTGCAATTCCGCATGGACGCGTTCATTGATCTCCGTGCGGGAGCGATTGTCGGGGGAAATCACCAGCGTGTTCTCCGGCGACTTTGCATACTCCTTCGCAATGGCCGCGATGCGCTCGTCGTGGCCTTGAATCTCATGGACTCGGCCCTGCCGGTCAAGATTCTGGATTGCCTCGCGCACTTCACCACGCGCAAGCTGCTCGACTACCTGTTTCAGTTCTGAGTCTTTCTGGCGCACGATCTCTTCGAGCTTTACCGTTTTCATGCCCGCGTCCTGGAGTTGCGCGAAGGGACGCCCGGCTTCGACCGCCTCATGTTGCCGCCGGTCGCCGACGAGCAACACACGGTCATTCAGATGGAGCCGGTTCACAAACTCATGCACCTGCCTGGTCGATGCCAGAGAGGATTCGTCGAGCACATAGAGCCGTTTCTCGCCGGTATCCGGCTGCTGTCCACGTACCAGATGCTTCTGTAGTGTGGATGTTTCCATGCCTGCTTCCCCGAGCTTCTGCGCCGCGCGGGACGTTGGCGCGAAACCTTCCACCCTATAACCCTCGGCCTCCGCGCCTTCGCGGATCACGGACAGAGTTGTTGTCTTGCCCGCGCCTGCGATGCCATCTAAGCCAACCACCTTCTCCCGCGAAAGAAAGATTTCGTCTACGGCCTGGCGCTGCGAAGGATTCAACTCCGGGTGCCGGTCTTCCGTGGCGATGCGCACGTGCGGCGACACCAGCATGGGATCGCTGTAGTCGCGCTGATTGCCTTGCTGCATCCGCCCAACGATCTCGCGCTCCATCCGTACCATCACTGCGGTCGTGAACTGTCTGCCAGCACCAACGCGCGAGACTTCGCGGAACTCTCCCGTCTCGATCCGGTGCTCGAACTCCTGCCGGACCTGGCCATAGGTGGTTTCTCCCATGCCGCGCACCAGCGCTGTTTCGAGGATCGCCCGGCGGTCCTGCACTGCCGATCTCTCGAAGACATGATCTCGCGCCCATGTCACGGCCTGTTTCGCCTGAACCTCAGGCTCCGGCATGTGGCATTGCCCATGTCGGTGCGTCTGTGCGACGACGCGATCCGCCTGATGCCCGTACTGTGCGGCCAACTCGCGGTGCCGCTGTAAGACTTCTTCCGGCGACAGCAGTTCCTTGCGGTCGCGAGTATGGTGGGCCGCGATCTGTGCCGCTGCGGCTCCGTCGATTCCTTGTTCGCGGAGATGGTCTTTGATCTGTTCACGTCGCGGACTGGAAGCCTCCAGATATTCCTTCGTGTAGCCTTTTACTTCCGGCTGTCCGTGCTTGCCGCGCTCCAGTTCGTAGCCCAGCTTTTCCAGACGCAGCGCCAACTCGGATCGGTACACTGCCGTGATGTAACGCTGTGACACGAACATCTCGTGTGGCTGCAAAGCTCGCATCTGTTTCCCATTTTCGAGACCGTTCTCGCGCTCGGTCATGTTGAAGATCACGGCATGAGTATGAAGCTGGGGCGCAGCATAGCCATCGACGGGCCGCGCGGTATCGTGCTCGAACGTGGCGGCAATGAATTTTCCGGTCGTCTCCGGGGCGTGGACATTGCCGATCCGCGCCTGCGTGTATCGCTCAAGTTCCTGAAGCGCCGCGCGAACGCTCTCGCGATGGGCTTCCCGCACCCGATCGTCGCCGCCCACAAGAGCAGTAAGCGATACCGACTTCGGCGCGGAAAACGTGGCGTCCCACCCGGCGCGATGCTCGGCGCTGGTCACCTCTCTGCCAAATTTGCCTTCATAGGTTCTCGAAACCTGATGCCGGACGAGCTGCTCTTCGGTGTGCGGATGCTGGCCTTCACTCAGTCGTGCAAAGTGTTCGGAACCAACGCCACCGTGCAACCCCCACTGCTCGGCGAGTATGCCCTGCCACTCACTGTGACCCTGCTGATCGCGGCTCCAATAGTTCTGTTCCTGCGAGGCAAACTCCCGCACATGGTAGGTCTGCGCCTGGCTGGCTGACAGCGGTTTCGAGATCGTGAGCATACCGAGCGTTCCTCAAGCCTGAAGTGTTGTTGTTGGCAATTTGTCTCTCATTCGATTCCCTTCGTTTTCTCCCAGGCGAACGCCTCTTTGGGTTTGGACTCGGGCGCACCGCTGGTCGAACCAAAGAGCGCGAGCATCGGCTGGGTAGGCTTCTTCAGCGGATATGCAGGAGCATTCGCGGGCACTGATGGCGCTGGTTTCGGCGCGATCTCTGGCATCTGCCGCTGCGAAAATCTCGGCAGTCTGAATCGGATTCTGCCCATCTTTGTCCTCCATCTCTGGATCAAACTTGGCCGAGGTCGGCCCCATTCGATCGTCTCCCTATCCCGCCCTTTACGTGAGGACCGGTTCTGCAACACACTCCGCACAGCCAGTAGCAAAAGGAACATCGCGGCTACCCAAAGCAACGGCGTCAAGAGCGAAAAGCTTCCGGGAAAAGGCATGGCACTCATGGCATACGAGCTCTTTCCTTTCGCCCGCGGGCGAAGAAGTCATCAAGCAGTTTGCGCGCCTGCTGAAGCTTTCGTGCGTCTGCCTGGTCGCGAATCTTGAGGACGGAATCAGGCGACAATTGTCTGCCTTCCGATGCCGCTTGAGAGGCTGCATGAAAGAGATTCAAGAGCGCGTAACGCACCGCCCAGACTTCGGCCAACACCAGTTCGGCGGGATCAGCGGGCCGCTGTCGCGCAGCGCACAGAGCGGTCCCGCGCAGCCACTCGGAGAGAGCCTGTCCCGCGCTTTCGGCGGCAGCTTCTATCTCTCCTAGTTCTTCGGGAGTCAGTCTCGTGGCCGCGGTCTTGGTGCGGAAGCCGTTCTTCGCCTCGTCGCCGAACGGCAAACTGGACTGTGGATTAACTTGGGCGCGAGGACTACTCATTGGACGAACCGCCTTGTTGCACACTGCGCTTGACTCCGCTGCGCTCAAACTGCGTAATTGCTAGTTCACAGGAAGCTCCTGCGCTTCAACGCGTTTACGCGATTCGACACTCTGGGACCACCTGTCTCAAACAAACCTCATCGTTCGATATCGCAGTCACCCAGCGGAGACGAATTTTGTTGACGCAGCGAAAGTTAACCTGCGTAAACGCCGAAGTTTCATCTGGCGTTCCGCAGTTCCCAATTTGGGGGTGACGTGTCGTAGCGTCAACCCCGTGCGAGCCGCTTTTTGGCGAGCACGGAACCGGCAGGATGTAGCGAATGAAAGAGTCGTACGGTGAAGGCCTAGCCAGCCACACCGGCTCCGAGTCTTGCGGGCATGGCCGTAAGGCCAGATACGAAGCGTAGACAGGAGCAACTATGGGCCAGGCAATCGAGCCGCGAAATACCCCTAACTTCAGGACGCCGACGCCCTGACACAACGCGGAAGGCAACATCCTGTTGAGCGGCATGGCAAGCTCGGCGGGAGTCCTGCGCGGTCTGTGACCCCTGGCACGTAGCGAAACATCCTGCACGGAAGTTGAGAGATCCCGGGTTCACCCGCGGGCGACCAGTGTTCGCGGGACGCATCGGGAAGTCTAAGGATAGGAGCCGATGATGCACGAACACGGGAAGTCGGACAGGCCCATAGTACCGAAGAAGTCTCCGAACAAAACCAGTCCACCGGCGGCGGAGGAGATGGAGGGAAGGGGTCTGGCCAAGGGGAACCTGAGCCAACAAAACGCGCCCCGGACTCAGAGCCGGATCAGCGCGCCGAGTGAGTTGGAACAGGTACGACAAACGGCAACATTGAACAAGGAAGCAAAGTTCACCGCTCTGCTGCATCACATCTACCGCATCGACACTCTGCGGTTCGCCTATTCTCAGTTGAAGAGGCACGCTGCGGCCGGTGTTGATGGAGAGACGTGGCAGCACTACGGCGAGGACCTTGAGCAAAATCTCCAGGACCTCTCCCATAGGCTGAAGCGCGGAGCGTACCGGGCGAAGCCGGTGCGTAGAGTCTACATTCCGAAGGCGGATGGGCGGCAGCGACCGCTCGGCGTCCCGGCGCTCGAAGACAAACTCGTGCAACGAGCGACGGTGGAAGTGCTCAACGCGATTTACGAAACCGACTTTCTCGGCTTCTCTTACGGGTTCAGACCGAAGCGAAACCAGCACAAAGCGCTGGACGCTCTGTTCTGCGGACTCCGCGAGAGACGAGTGAACTGGGTGCTGGACCTGGACGTGCGCAGCTTCTTTGATCGGCTGTCGCACGAGTGGCTGGTCCGGTTCGTCCAGCATCGGATAGCGGACCGGCGCGTCGTGCGACTCATCCAGAAATGGTTGAACGCAGGCGTGCTGGAAAAGGGAACGCGAACGTTTGTGGAGGCGGGTTCGCCGCAGGGCGGAAGTGCATCGCCTTTGCTGGCGAATATCTACCTTCATTACGTTTTCGATCTTTGGGTTCAAGCATGGCGAAGAAAGTGTGCGCACGGCGATGTGATCGTGGTGCGCTACGCCGACGACATCGTGGTTGGATTCGAGTTCAAAGACGAGGCCGAAAAGTTCTGGGCGGAACTGAAAGAACGAATGGAAAAGTTCCAACTGGAACTGCACCCGGAGAAGACGCGGCTTATCGAGTTCGGACGCCATGCGGCGGCGAACCGAAAGCGCGCCGGACTGGGCAAGCCGGAGACGTTTGATTTTCTCGGCTTCAAGCATATTTGCGGGAAGACGAAGAACGGACGGTTTCTGGTGCTTCGGCAAACGGTTCGCACGCGCATGCAATCCAAGCTGCAGCAAGTGAAGATCGAGTTGCGGCGACGCATGCATGACCCTGTTCCAGAAGTCGGCCAATGGTTGAAGTCGGTTGTGGGCGGGCATTTCCGATACTTCGGAGTTCCGGGGAATCGATATGCTCTGGCTCACTTTCGTTTCACGGTAACGAACCTCTGGCATCGCACTCTTTGTCGGCGAAGCCAGCACGGTCGTGTTCTGTGGGAGCGAATGCAACGACTTATCCGCCGCTGGCTGCCTCCGGCGCATATCTGTCATCCTTATCCTTCGCGCCGTCTGCGCGTCACTACCTGAGGCAAGAGCCGGATGCGGGAAACCCGCCCGTCCGGATCTGTGCGGGGGGTACGGAGCGATCCGTATCCCTACCGCGACCCCACTTCCTCCGGTGCGAAGCACCGCGTTCTTACAACTCGCCATACTCAAGAGCCAGCGCGTCCCACAGGCGGCGTACTTGCGGAGCCTGCCACGCGCGTCGAAACAGCTTCTTGATGGACTGCCAGTCTTCGCCACGAAAGTTAAACGTAATTCCGTTGTCACGAGCGCGAAAATTCACGCCGATTTCGTCCTTCTCGTCAGCCACCGTGTACGCCAGAAAATAGCGGCCATTCCAGGAGATCAGCACCCGCCTTACATCCAACCGTTCTAGGATGGTCCTGAATTCCGAAATCTTTGGGTATCCCTCCACGGGATAGAGCGGCGCAAGTCTTCCGGGGAAGGACAACCAAACGGAAAAGCCTTCGCTCGGTGAGCGCACGAATTCGAGGCGGTAGTCGCCTTCTTCAAATTTCGGTAACGGCGGATTCAACGGAGCGTCCATTCCCCCTGCCGAAGAGTTCGGATCTCGCAAGGGCTTAGCATAATGAAAATAGTGGCCGCGGGCGCACACGCGCCACAGGGTCGGCCAGAACGGCCGAAGCGCCTCGTTTAGCCTCTCGATATTGGGGAAGTCTAGCTCGTCGAGGAGAAAGTAGAGGTTCCGGGCGACAAAGATGGGTCTCTGCCGCTCTTCTGTCGGGTTTTTTAGCATCCGAATGGTGTGGGTGACGGCGCGCCGAACATCGTCGCTTCCGATCTCTTCCGGTTTCTTCGCTTCGGCTTGCCGATCGGGCGGGAGATGTGCGACGAAGAAAGAGTCCAAATGGGTCTTGTTTGGTTTGCGAAGCAAACCGTAAACCGCCTGGAATGCCTCAAGGATTCCGGCAAGAGATTCATATGAAATCTCCGTCTGTGCGGTGTTGGCAAATCTCTCCACTCCGTGCAGACAGAAATAGGCAACGGCGGTCCATTCTGCTTGCGAAAGCGGGAGCTTTGAGTCTGCCTTTCGGCGAATCATTAGCAGAGAATCGGTCGGCTCGGTAAGCAGACTTACCAGCTCAAGTCGTTCTTCTTTTGAGGACTCAAGAAGCTGCTTTGCCGCCTCCGATGTGGAAACGGGTTCGCCGCTCTTCATGGACATGAGCACCTTTAAGCCCTCAAGCTTTAAACGCAGAGCCTCGGAAATACGAATGGAGATCACTGGCTGCTGCGCTATCGCTGCCTTCTCCGTCGTGAGCTCTCTTTCGGTCAATTTCACCTCCTATGTGTAACGATACAGCTTGACTATATG
>CAWAUN010000009.1:0-203028 GCA_963785265.1 uncultured Acidobacteriaceae bacterium
CTGATAACATCAACTATCGGTAGACACCAAGCGACTGCGCCGCTTTTCCGAGTCGGCGTCTTTCCAAAGGGTGAGCAAATCCTGATAGGCACTCTTCGCTTTGGCGGTTTCGCGCCGCACGGCGCAGGCGGTTCTAGGGTAGGAGGCCGATGCGGCGCAGCAAGTCGGCGAAGCGCGGGCCCGAACGAAAGAGGGTCTGGAATCGAACCCCAGTTAATGCTGATACTGCCGGATGAGTTGCTGGAATCGCGGGTCAGAGCGCAAAGCAGCAAAATACGGGCTGGCTTCGATGGCGGCGAAATCGCGGTAGCCAAGATTGAAAGTCTTTTGCAGCGCGACCAGAGCTTTCTCTTTGTCACCTTTCCCGGCATAGGCAGCGGTTAGAAGGTAGGAGGAGATCGCGTCCTTTGCACCATGCTCCAACAGACGAGTTAAAGCTGCGTCATAGTTCCCTTGTGCGAGATAAACCTGAGCGAGTCCAAGATCCTCGTACTTAACGTCCCCCAATTCTGCTGCGCGCTCGAAGGCCTTGCTTGCTTCCTCATACCGTCCCTGTAGCAGAAGCGCGCGGCCGAGGTGATATTGCGCGGGCGTCAGGGAGGGCTGCAGACGAATCGCCTCGCGCGCAGCTTTTTCGGCTTCGGCAGCTTCCGGCGGCTGTTCGTACGCAAGGGCCCACGAAAGCCCATCCCACGCGTGTGAATTCCCGGGGTCCAGCCGGACAGCCTCCCGAAGGCCTTCCACGGCTTTCCCATACTCGTATTTCCAGCCGTACACGCGAGCCAGCACCATCCGCGCCTCCGCCAGATCCGGCGCCGCGGCGACCGCCCGTTGGGCAAACTCCTCGCTCCGCTCCAGGCGGGCAGGCTGTGGGTCGATGTCACGATAGTAGATGCCCTCCACGCCGGCGAGACCTGCCAATGCGGGAGCATATTCCGGGTCGAGCTTCAACGCTTGCTCGAAGTGGCTTCGCGCGGCTTCCATTTTGTCCGGCTCGTTTTCATGCTCCAAGAGCGCACGCCCGATAATGTATGCTTCATAGGCCTGCGCATTTTGCGTATAGCGACGCTGCAGCACCTGTTTTTCCTGAGCACTCAGCTTCAGGTCGAGTGCCTGTGCAATCTTCAGCGCGGTTTGCTCCTGCAGCGAAAACACATCCTTCATCTCACCCTTGAAATCCTCGGCCCACACATCAAACCCGGAGGACGAGTCAACCAGATGCACGTTGATCCTCATCTGATCCCCGAACCGTCTCACGCTTCCCTCGATAAGGTAGCGCACGCCAAGCCGGCGTCCCGTTTCCGCGGCATCGGTTTCAGGACTCTTCAGCGCAGTGACCGCCGAATGCGAAGCCACATTGATTCCCTGAATTTTGGAAAGTTTCGTCGTGATTTCATCCGTCATTCCATCGGCAAAGTACGCGCCATCGGGATCGGAGCTGAGATTTTGCAGCGGCAGCACAGCGATCGACGGCTTCCCCGTCACTGTCGCTGAGGAGGATGCAGAACGCGCCCGGTACCAGCGGTAACCGGCAAATCCGACGACCAGCGCGACCAGCACCGCTGCCACTGCAACCAGCACGTTAGATTTGGAGGGAGCAGTCATTCGCGGTTTTGTGGCCGCTTCAGTTGGCGCTACGAAGGGTGCTGACTCGGTGTCGCGCTTCACCCGT
This sequence comes from uncultured Acidobacteriaceae bacterium, assembly GCA_963785265.1. Taxonomy (GTDB): domain Bacteria; phylum Acidobacteriota; class Terriglobia; order Terriglobales; family Acidobacteriaceae; genus Acidiflorens. The sequence goes on from CAWAUN010000009.1 coordinate 1,673, forward strand.
TGCAGGTCGGCGCGAATCTCGGAGGCATGCTGGTAGCGCAGGTTGCGATCTTTCTCCAGGCACTTGTTGATGATGTGTTCCAGTTCGGCTGGTACGTCGGGATTCAGCCGAACGGCAGGAACGGGAGCGCGGTTCAGAATCGCCTCGAAGATCGTCGCTGTACTGTCGCCGCGGAAGGGCAGTTGCCCAGTGGCCATCTCATACAGGACCGCTCCAAACGAGAACAGATCGCTCCGCGCATCCAGTTCTTTTGCTCGCGCCTGCTCCGGCGACATGTAAGCGACAGTGCCGAGCGTAGAACCGGGACTGGTCAGATGCTCCGCGTCCACTGTCTGCGTGTTAAGAGAAGCAATCTTGCTCGATGAACTGCCAGCCAGACTGACCTTCGCCAGCCCGAAATCCAGAATCTTGGTATGTCCGCGCTTGGTCACGAAGATATTGGCAGGCTTGATGTCGCGGTGGACGATTCCAGCGGCGTGGGCGGCGTCGAGCGCGTCGGCGATGTCGATGGCGATCGGGAAAAGAACTTCCGTCTCCAGCGGACGCCCCGAGACGCGGTGCTTCAGTGTCGCGCCCTCCAGAAACTCCATGGCGATGAACGCCTGCCCGTCCTGTTCGCCAATGTCATAAATCGTGCAGATGTTGGGGTGATTGAGCGCGGATGCGGCTTGGGCTTCGCGCTGGAAACGGGCGAGCGCCTGCGGATCGCGGGCAACTTCATCGGGCAGGAACTTGAGCGCGACAAAGCGATGCAGCCGGGTATCTTCCGCCTTGAAAACAACGCCCATGCCACCGCCGCCGAGCTTTTCGACGATGCGATAGTGCGAGATGGTCTGGCCGATCACTGGAGCAGAATCCTACGTGCGTGAAACGGGCAAGTCAATGTGGGCCATGGGGTTGTCAGCGCCTCGAAAGGATCGTTGTTGAAGCATCGCGATAACACTCATCCTATGAGAGAGGATGTCAAGCGAAAACACTTCTCCACTCCTCTCCGTGAGACCTCGATCGTTGCTTGCATCCAGGCCCCTTCTCGTTCGTGGAGAAGATTTTGGGTTCTAACGCCTGGAGCGCACACAGAGTACAACAGGGATACGGATCGCAGTTGCTGATCTCCCTTGAGTGGTTTCATGCCGCGGTCCCGACGCCATTCGTTGCGAAGCTGTGCAAGCCAACCGTTGGCTTAAGTGCCAACCATCATCCTATGTGAGGCTCGAGGCCTATGGCTTTTTTGGGTTATCCGAGGGGGCATAGGATTGACCCGGAGACTGGGTGCTGATGGCAGCACCCGTGCGCCTAATGAGTGCATGGATACTCTCCCTCGAACCCGAGCATCGCCAGAACCGATGGGTCACCACCGAGGCGTGAAACCTGGGAGACCACCTGCGTTCTGTGTAACGCTCAAGCTGCTTGCGGCTTCAGTTGTTCGGCGTCGAAACGTTCCTCCTTCTTCCAGAGTGTCAAAGCAATGGCCGCGATCTTTCGTGCTAAGGTCAGACGCGCCATCTCCGGCTTCATCCCTTTGTCCAGCAACGCCACGTAGAACTCACGCAACGGACCCACACCACAGCTGGCTCGGGTGGCGGCTCCTTTGAAGATCTCTTTCATTTCGTGGTTGTGATTCCGATTGAGTCCACGAATCTGTTGCGGTTTTTTCGTACGTTGCAGTTGTCCGTCCACCCAGCGGTACTGCGCACTGTCGCGCGTCTCAATGCCCAGCCCACTATAGGTCCACAGTTGTCGCTTGCTGCGGAAGCGGTGCGGCGTCTGCATCAACGCGATTAAGCGGGCGGCTCGAATCGGACCGATGCAGGGAATCTGACGTAGTAGTTTCGCGGCTTTATGTTTCCGGCTCTCCGCCAATAACTCAGGACGCAAGGTTCGTCGCAACCCCTGCAATCCATCCAACTGTTGATAAAGTAGCTCGGCCCGCCGGCGCACCCCCGCGTGCTCGATCTTGCCTAACCATTCCTCGCGATAACGCGGAGCATACACCTGGGTACCTGCACAAGGGATGCTCCAGCCGCGATACAGAGCTTTGATCCGATTCATCACTCGATTTAGATCTTGGCTGATGGTCTGATAACTGCGCCCCAGTTCGCGCAGCGTCCGCAGTCCGTGTTCCCCGTGATAGACCGGCCGCAACATCCCCGTGCGTAACAAGTCGGCCAGCTTGCGCGCATCTATCTTGTCGCTCTTGTTGCCTTCCTTTAATAAGGCATTGCGTCGCGGATCGCACACCAGCACTCGCGTCACCTGGGGTTGCAGCAGATCGTAGAGCCAAGCCGCCCAAGTCCCTTCTTCCCAGGTGACATGCAACTCGCCCCGCAGACCGTGGATGAACTGCAGAATGCTGCTGGCTTTGGTTTCTACGATCGACTCCATCACCAGCTTGCCACTGCCGTTCAGCACAGCGATCACGATCGCTTCCTTGTGCACGTCCATGCCGATATACTTGATCTCGCGACTCATGAAGTTGCCTCCTTGGGGGAAAGATCATTCGCGTCCACGGAGTCTTTCCCTCAAGGTACAGTGCCATTCTTTAGTAGCTTTTTCTAGCTTCCTTCTGCCGCCCAACAGTCCTCGACTAGATATCCACGAGGCCGCTCTCTCATAATGCATTGACCCCGGTCAGATAATTTTCAATGAGTGTATTCGCGGGGTGCCCACCTCATTCGCGCACTTTGCGAATGAGTGGGCTCTCGAACTCGCCAAAATTCTGGCCATTATTCATCACAAAATTCCTGTACGCCCATCACAGACTCTCCCATCCCACAAATGTCATCATGACTTTGCTGATTGCCGCAGCGAAGCGTGTGCCCGTCGCCAGCGACGGATCTCAGAGTTCTTTGACAACTTGAAGCGAATTTACCGGGCAGGACCCCGCTGCCGAAATCCTGAGCGAAGTGGATGCTTCACGAATGCGAAGTGTCCAAAAAAGTCGACGATTTTGGCACTCCAGGGCAGTCGCCACCTGCCCCAGGTATACGCCAAATCAACGATTTTGAAGCTAAGTCTTTATTTATGAATGATTTGAAGTTAACTTGTTATTTTTGAACAGCTTAGGGGGAAATGGGGGGGAGGGGGGGTACCCCCCAAAAAAGAGGGACAGACCGGACATCCCATGGAGAATGTGCGGGAACGAGGACGTTGAAATCAACGCTGGCCGAATCAAGTGCTAGCCGGAGCAATGCTCCAATTACAATGTCCTCCATGTCCGCTGAACTTCTGAATGACGATCCTCTCTGCGACGACCTTCTCCGCTACCGCTCCGAGTTCCCCATCCTCGAGCGCACCAACTACATGATCTCCAACTCCCTCGGAGCCATGCCCCGCGCCGTTTATGACGCGCTCCGCGCCTACGCCGACATCTGGGCGACCCGCGGCGTTCGCGCCTGGGAAGAGCGCTGGTGGATGTTAGCTTTCGAAGTAGGCAACGAACTCGGCGCCCTGATGAACGCGCCCAAAGATTCCGTCTCTCTACATCAGAACGTCACCACCTGCCAGGCGATAATCGCATCCTGTTTCGATTTCACCGGCCAGCGCAACAAAGTCGTTTACAGCGACATGAACTTTCCCTCCGTCATGTATTTCTGGGAAGCGCAGCGCCAGTACGGCGCGCAAGTGCACATGGTCAAAACCGACGACGGCATCACCGTTCCCACCGAGCGCCTGCTCGCCGCCATCGACGACCACACTCTGATCGTTCCCATCTCTCACGTGATCTTTCGCAGTTCCTACATCAACGAAGCCAAAGCCATCATCGACAAAGCGCACAAAGTTGGAGCCCACGTCGTTCTGGACACGTATCAATCCTTAGGCGCTGTCCCCGTCGACATCCAGTCGCTCAACGCCGACTTCGCCTGCGGAGGCGTCCTCAAATGGCTTTGTGGAGGTCCCGGCGTAGCCTATCTCTACGTCCGACCCGACCTTGGCAAGAAACTCGAGCCCAAGCTCACCGGATGGTTCGCGCACGAAAATTCTTTCGAATTTTCGACCGGCCCCATCCGTTACGCCGATCCTCCCCTCCGCTTCATGAACGGAACCACGCACATTCCCGCCATCGAAGCCGCGCGTCCCGGCTTGAAAATCATTCAAGAAGTTGGAATAGAAAAAATCCGCGAAAAATCCAAACGTCAGACCGCTCGCCTGATCGAGATCGCCGATCACCATGGATGGCGCGTCAACACGCCGCGGAATCCCGAGCAGCGCGGAGGCACCGTCTCCATCGACATGCCCGATTCCCAGCCCGTGAGCCGCGAGTTATTAGCTCGCAACATCCTGGTAGACTGGCGTCCGAAAGCTGGAGTCCGTTTCTCCCCGCACTTCTACAACACCGACGCCGAAATAGACGCAGCCCTCGTCACCGTAGCCGACATTCTGAAAACGCGCGCCGTAATCGCATAACTACCGTAGAGACGAGGCTTGCCTCGTCTCGGCCGCTTGGTCACGGCTGCCATCGCGTTTCGCAGCGTTACTTCCGTAATGCCATCGTGTTCCATTTTTCTGTGCCATTCTCGAAATCGCTTCGCATATCCTCATATCAGGTCCCGCGATGCAATCCGGGAAAGTACTGTGATCCACTGCCTGTCCCTCTTAATCCCGATCAACTACGTCACGGTTCTTGCGTTGGTTGTGATAGCCGCCGGTTTGTACTTTTTCTTCCGCGGATTCCACCTCCTCGCCCGCAAGCGCCTGTTGCTGGCCACGCCCACAACCAGGATTCAGAGCGCCGTCCCCGGACCAGTCGAAGTCGCCGGAACCGCCGTCGGCCCTCACACCCTATCTGCGCCCATCACCGGCAAGCCTTGCTTTCTCTACCGAACCGTCGCCTGGCAGCTGCGCAATACCAAAAAGCAGGAATGGGAGAAGGTTGCCGATGAAACTCTGCACCTGCCGTTCTTCATCGAGGACTCCACCGCTCAGTTGTTAGTCGAACCGCTAGGAGCCGATCTCGACCTGCATCACGACTTTCAAAAAGAATACGAAGCATCGTTTTTCTCGTTGAACATGGAAGGCGTTCCGCCGCGCCTCAGCGTTTTTCTCTCACGTCATGGCGTCCTTTCAGGCCGCCGCTTGCGCATCGAAGAAAGCTCGATCAAGCCCGGAGACGCGCTCTTCGCCGCCGGAACCCTCACCGAAAATCCAGGAGTTCAGGTGCGCCCCTTCTCGCCGCACAACGAACCTCCGCGCGACTCCGCGTCAGACAATTCTTCGCAGCCGATTTCCGCCCCCAAGATCATCCACCTTCAAGGTGGCGCGATTCATTCCACGGGTCAAGAAATGACCCAGCAGGAAAGGATCGCGGCCGCGCTCACGCGCGCTGGCATCGCCAAACCAGAAGCGTGGTCTGCTGCCGGAGTCCCGTGTCAACGTGCGGCCATCGATGAAAACTCATCACCTGGAAGCGCCCATTGCGAAACAAGCCTGCGCGAAGCACCTTTAAACGAGGCCTGTCCAAAACAAGCCCCTTCCGACTCGTCCAGTTTCAATCTCACTCCGCCCTTCGTCTTAATGAAGGGCGCCAATGATCCTGCGTTGGTCATCTCTTTCCGCAGCCAAAAGGAAATCGCGATTGCGCTCGCCTGGAAATCCTCCGCCATGATCTGGGGAGGCGTCGCCATCACCCTGCTTGGCCTCTACATGCTGCTGATACAGGGGGAACGGCTGTAGAACTCGACCTTCAGCCCTATTCTTAAAATTGTCATCCCTCTCGCAGCGAGGGATCTGCAGTTCGCCGCAAAATGCAGATTCCTCGCTCAGGAAAAAAGTGATGAGGCGCATTGCTCGTCCGCGAAGCCAGTAGCTAACTGCTAAACGCCCCGCGTGCGAGCCGCTAATTTAGAATGTCTCTTGTGACCGAATCCGTCCGGATCGGAATTCTCGGCGATTTCAATCCCGAATTCCGTTCCCATCACGCGACCAACGATGCGCTCCAGCATGCGGCTAGGAAGCTGCAGCTCAAAGTGGAATCGACGTGGCTTCCCACGCCGTCGTTGCTCGAACCGGGAGCCGCCGCCACGCTCGATTCCTTCGATGGTCTGTTTGGCTCGGCCGGCAGCCCCTACAAGAGTTTCGACGGCATGCTCAAAGGCATCGAGTTTGCCCGCGTCCACGACCGGCCATATCTCGGCACCTGCTCGGGTTTTCAGTATGCGCTTATCGAGTGTGCCCGCAACGTGCTCGGCGTTCGCGACGCCACCACTGCCGAAGAGGATCCGCACGCCAAAAATATCGTCATCTATCCCGTAGCCTGCGCTGTTCCCAACCGCGACGCGAAGGCGCCCAAGCTCTCCGGAAAAGTCAGCCAGATCCGCCTCCGTCCCGGCTCCTACCTCGCGGCCTTTTACGGCAAGGAAACAATCGAGGAAGAATTTTTCTGCAACTACGAACTCAATCCCGAGTTTGAGTGGATGGCCATGGAAGCCGGTTTTCCCGTCGTAGCCCGCGGATCGAACGAAGAGTGCCGCGCCATCGAATCGCCCGCCCACTTGTTTTTCATTGCGACGTTATTCCAGCCGCAACTTTCATCGCGCGAAGACGGCCCCCACCCGCTGATTATGGCATTCGTCCAGCATGTCGCCGATTTCCGCCGCAAACGCCTGGACGACTCGATTCTGGCGTGACGATGCCCGCCGCAATTCCTGGGTAACGTTCAGCGCTCTCTACCCCACCTCTACCAGTCCGTAACTGAACGCCCAACGCGCCCGCATTTCCCGAAGCGCGGCGTCGATCTCTGCCTTCGATATTTCCGAATTCGGCCCCGAGATCACCCACGCCGCCTCGCGTTTGGCCGCTTCCAGCAGTTGTCGGTCGCGGATGATATTGGCCACGCGGAAGTTCGGAATCCCCGCTTGCTTCGTCCCAAAGAATTCGCCTGGTCCGCGCAGTTCGAGATCCAGTTCCGCAATCTGGAACCCGTCATTCGAGCGAACCATCGCGTCCAGACGCCGCTCGCCCTCCTCGGAGACTTTGCCACCGCGCATCAGCACGCAATAAGACTTCGCCGCGCCGCGTCCGATGCGTCCGCGCAACTGGTGAAGCTGCGCCAAACCGAAGCGGTCGGCGTGCTCAATCACCATGACGGTCGCATTCGGAACGTCGACGCCAACCTCGATCACCGTAGTAGCAACAAGAACCTCGATCTTGCCCGCCTGAAATTCGCGCATCACATGTTCTTTTTCGTTCGCATCAAGGCGGCCATGCAGCAATCCGACATGAAGATCGGAAAAAATCTTCTCGCGCAACTCCCGATACATCTGTTGCGCGGCCTTCAGTTCGCGTTCTTCGTTCTCCTCAATCACCGGATAAACGACATAAGCCTGATGTCCGGCGCCGGTCTGTTTGCGAACGAAGTCCCAAACTTCGGCCGAGCGTTCATCGGGCACCGAGCGGGTAACAACCGGAGTACGTCCCGGAGGAAGCTCATCAAGCACCGAAACATCAAGATCGCCGTAAAGCGTAAGCGCCAAAGTCCGAGGAATAGGAGTAGCCGTCATCACCAAAACGTCGGGCTCCGGCTCAGCATTGGAATTAGTGGAGCGTCGGGCGTCCCCGCCCGGCGGGACGGGGCGAAGCCCCGTCCCCACACCACGGTCGTCCGCCTTCTTCATCAGCTTCAGCCGTTGCATCACGCCGAAGCGGTGCTGCTCATCCACCACCACCAACCCGAGATTTTCAAATTCGACGCGATCCTGAATCAGCGCGTGCGTCCCGATGACCAGTTGCGCGTTGCCTTGTGCAATGTGGCGTCTCACGTCGCGTTTCCGGTCCTGTTCGAGCGAACCCGTCAGCAGCACGATGCGGTAGCCGGCGCGTTCCAGAATCTGCCGCGCGGAAAAATAATGTTGCTGCGCCAGAATTTCCGTCGGCGCCATCAACGCCACTTGGTACCCGTTCTCAATAGCGATGATTGCGGCCTGAAACGCCACAATCGTTTTCCCCGATCCCACGTCGCCCTGCAACAGACGCCGCATGGGCGAAGGCGTCTGCATGTCGCTGGCGATTTCTTTCAGCACCCGCTTCTGCGCCGCCGTCGGATGAAACGGAAGTATCTTCTTTATAGACTCGCGAACCCCGTCGTTCAGCGCAAACGCAATCCCGGTCTGCGCCTTCTGCTCGCGCCGCTTCAGCTCCAACCCCAGCTCGATAAAAAACAATTCATCGAAGATCATCCGGATGTGCGCCGCCGAGCGCGACGATTGCAAATCCGTGAAGCTCTCGCCCGCATCCGGCCAATGCACCCTCCACAAAGCTTCCCGCGGAGACACCAGGCTAAGATGCGCGCGAACCGCCGCCGGAATGGGATCGCGCAGGTTGGGATTCAGATTCTCCAGCGCCCATCGGATAATGCGCCGGAACCAGCGCGGCGTAAGCTTTCCCTGCCCGGTCGATTCGTAGATCGGAACAATCCGCCCAATCTCAAGCGAGGCCGCCGCTTTCTTCTCGGTGTCATCCGCTCCGCCCTCTTCGTAAATGTCGCCGAGAATCTCGAATTGCGGCTGCACGATCTGCAATCCGCCGTCGCGGTCCTCTTCGACCTTGCCGTAGAGCGCCACCATCTGCCCGGCCTGGAAGCGGTCCTGAAGATAGGCGGCATTGAACCACATACACTTCAGCCGGGAGGGCCCCTGCCCGACCGTGAGTTGGAAGATAGGCATGCGCCGCGTGCGAAACAGTCCCGAGTTGCGGACTTCGGCAACGACCGTCGCCATCTCTCCGGCGCGCAGTTCGGCCACCGAGCGCGGGTTCAGCCGGTCTTCGTAGCGAAAGGGAAGGTAGTGCAGCAGGTCGTCAACCGTTGTCAGACCCTTGGCCGCAAGCACTTCAGCCAACCGCGGGCCGATGCCTTTCACATACTGCACTGCAGTAGACGGTTCCAGCATCTCAAGGAATGTTAGCAGCACGAAGAACAATGCTGAACCAATGAAGATGAAGAATTTTCTCGATGCGCTTCTCGCGGTGCTCGCAGGCAACGCGATCCACTATCTGTTACTGCCGCATCTTCCGCCGGTCGCGCGCCACAGGCTTTTCCAGGAGGACTGGGGTCTGCTGTTGGATTTCGCCATCTGTGGAGTGATCTTCGCGGCCGTAAAGTATGCCAGGCGGCATGAAACATGAAGCATGAAAGACGACTGTCGTAAACTCATCGCACGAGAGTTTGCAGGAACCGCATGTTGAAGCCGCGCGCATCGATTGCCGGCCTGACTCCTTACCGCTCGCCCATCGTGAGCCGAGCCGGCCTGAGTCTCGATCTCAACGAGAGCATGGCCGGATGCTCGCCCCGAGTGTTGGCACGCCTGCGCTCGCTCTCAGCGGCGGACGTGTCCCTGTATCCGCAGCGCGAAGTGGGTGAGCGTTCGGTCGCGAATTTTCTCGGCATCGCGCCCGACGAGGTATTGCTCACCAACGGAATGGACGAGGCACTGTCGCTAGTCTTCACAAGTTATCTCGGCCCAGGCGACGAGTTGCTCTTTGCCGACCCCACCTTCGTGATGTATTCGATGCTGGGTGAGGCGCTGGCTGCGAAAGTCGTGCGCGTGCAGTCGGGCGAAGATCTCGCGCTTCCCACAGCCGATTTGCTGGCTCGAATTTCGTCGCACACCCGGGTGATCGCAATCGCGAATCCCAACAATCCCACCGGCCTCGCAGCAGCGCGCGCTGACCTGCTGAAGATTGCAGAAGCCGCGCCCGATGCCGCCGTGCTGACCGACGAAGCCTACTTCGAGTTTTGCGGCGAAACCCTGATCCCCGACCTGGCCACCCATTCGAACCTCTTCGTAGCGCGTACATTTTCGAAAGCCTACGGACTAGCCGGCCTGCGCTTGGGTGTGTTGACCGGGGCGCCAGAGCAGATTGGCTACCTGCGGCGGTTCAGCGTGCCATTCAATGTGAATTCCGTGGCTCTCGCCTGTCTGGAAGAAGCCTTCGCCGACCAGGCATTCGTCCGCGACCACGTGGCCCAAGTGAAGCAGAGCCGCGAACAACTGGCGCAACTGTTCAAAGAGTTGGGCCTGCGCTGCTGGCCAAGCCAGACGAACTTCGTCCTGGTGCAGGTCGGTGCAGCCGCAAAAACATTCGTGGAGTCGATGCGCCGCCGCGGCATTCTGGTCCGCGATCTCTCAGCAAGTCCCGGCTGCGAAGGATGTGTGAGGATCACCGTAGGAACGCCCAGCCAAATGGAAGAAGTGCTGCGAACCATTCGCGAAGCAATCGCTGAAGCTCATCGCTCTTGATGGTGGAGCGCCGGGCGTCCGTCCTCGCCCGGCCAGTCGGGCGGAAGCCCGGCTCTCCACCGAGACAAGGGCAGCAATCACGCGAAACGCGACCCTAGTCGGTTTCTGTCTTTTGCGGCCCACCCTTCGCAATGGCTGCCGCCGCGATCTGCGCCACATCAAGCAACTCCGGCGGATCGGCCGTGGCCGCCGCCAATCCATCGCGCAGCATCGAATTGCAGAACGGGCAAGCTGCGGCGACCACGCGCGCTCCCGTAGCCACCAATTCCTCCGCGCGCTCCCGGTTGACGCGCTTGCCCGACTCTTCTCCCAGAAACATCAAACCGCCGCCGCCGCCGCAGCAGAAACCCCGTTCGCGCGCGCGCGGCGGATCGATCACACTCCCGAAGCGCGCGATCACATCTCGCGGCTGATCATAGACGCCGCGATACCGCCCCAAGTAACAAGCATCATGAAATACCATGCTCCCCTGAGCGGCAGTATCCAGCGGAAGCTTGTCGCGAAACCGCGCCAGCAGTTCCGTGTGGTGCTCGATCGCAACGCTCCCGCCGTGCTCCTTCCAATCCACGCCGATCGTGCGCACGCAGTGCGGGCAGATCGAAACCATCTTCTTCACGGCGCTTTCGCGGATCTGTTCCAGGTTTCCCTGCGCCAATTCGCCGAACAGATAATCGTTGCCCAGTCGCCGCACCGGATCGCCGTTACACTTCTCCTGCTTCAGCACGCCGAAGCTGATGCCCAAATAACGCAGCACCTCGACGAACGCCAGCAGAATCTTCCGCCCATTCGGGTCATACGATCCCAGGCATCCCATCCACAGGCAATACTCCTGCGTCCCGTCAAAGTACGGCAGGCCGTTCTTCGCAATAAATTTCTCACGCTCCGACGGCGGAAATCCGAGCGCATTGCCATGACGCTCGAGCGTGACGAATAGTTCACCACCATGGCTGTTGTCCCACTTGCCGGTATTCACCGCGCCGCGCCGCAGCCCCACAATCAGGGGCAAGTGCTGAATCCCCACCGGACACTGGAACTCGCACGCCCCGCAGGTAGTGCACTGGAAAACCGCTTCCATGGAAAGGTCCTTCCCAAGCAGCGGTTCACTACTCTTCGGTCCGAACTCTTGCAGGTAATGCCGCGTGCCCAAAATGATCTCTTTGGGATTGAGAATTTTCCCGGTGTTGTTAGCCGGGCAGTGCTCGGTGCAGCGTCCACACTCGACGCAGCTAAACGCCTGCAGACTGGCAATTCGCGTCAAGTCCTTGCCCGTGTCGAGGCCGAAATCCTCGTCGCCGACCAGCGGCGGAATGCGGCTGAAGCCATCGCGCTCCAGAAACACCGTCACCGGACTCAGCACAAGATGCATGTGCTTGGTACCGGGAATCAGCGGCAGAAAAACCAAAAGCACCACGGTGTGCGCCCACCACAAAGTCCATCCCGCAACGCCGCCTTCCGGAATCCAGAACCTCGCCAGGTAAGTGATCATCAAAGCGAAAATCAAAAACGCGATCAGGCCAGATTCCAAAGAAAGTGGCTCCAGCCATTTCGGCCGGATGACAAACCGGCGAAAGGCCAGTGCCGCAATCGACACCGCGACAGCCACGGCGAACACGCCGGCAAACCAAAAATAAAATCGCGAGAAGCCGCCATCGCCCAGAAATCCCAGCCCGAATCCTGCGGCGAAGTGGTTGAGCGTCACCAGCGCGAAAACGCAGAAACCCCAAAATACGAACGCATGCGCCAGCCCGGGCAACGGCCTCTGGCCAATCACCAGTCCCTGCCCAAACACCTCCCAGAGCACTCTGCGGATGCGCGGGCCAATCGGCCGCAACTGGAAGTCGGCGTCCGGCTTCGATGCCAGAATGGTGCGCAGTGCTGCGCCAAATTTCCGCCAAAACAGAAACAGCGAAACGCAAATGGCAATGAGCAGGACGACTCGTCCCGGCCAGTTCATACAGGCATGCCTCCAGACGACCCAACAGTCTAACTTAGCCGGACTTTCCCAGACGCGAAAAACAACGACGCGCAAACAACCCGGCAAGTGTCGCCTCGGCGCTTCTTGCGCCCATCTTCGGGGCCTTTGCAATTAATGGTTTCGTTCACTGTCTGATCCTCCGCATCAGGTGTATACTTCTCGGGTATTTTTTTTGCAGTCACCCGGCTACGACCGGGCACGGCGCACATCCTCATTTTTATAGCGCTCCGTGCATAGAACGCTGGCGCAGGGCCTTCATTTCATTCACCCTGAACGACCGGCGGGGGCGGGAATCGCTTGCGATGCCTTCCCCGAGAGAGGTCTTACTCGTGGACGTCGTGTTCATCCGCTTTCTCTTTATCCTTATTGTCGGTGTTATCTGCTTTCTTATCCGGCCCTTTGGCCTGCCCCCAAATTTTGCGGCAGTTGTCGGTCTGGTGATCGGCGCCGCCATCGTTGTGTTCGAGTGGCGCTTGCGCGAGATGAGCCTCAAGCGCCTGATTGGCGCCGCCATTGGCAGCGTGCTCGGCATCATTGGCGCCTATCTTTTCGCTCTCGTGCTCGGCAACAGCATCCCCTCCAGCCCGACCCGCGGTTTCCTGCAAATCATGGTCATGCTGATCATGGCTTACGTCGGATTAACCGTCGGAGCCAATAAAGGCGACTTGCTCAATCTGGCCGCGCTTGGCGGCATCTTCGGCGGCGAAAAGTCGGGCAAAAAGGTTTACAAGATCCTCGATACCAGCGTCATTATCGACGGCCGCATTGCCGACATCGCCGAGACTGGCTTCCTTGACGGCCTCATCGTCATTCCCCAGTTTGTGCTCCGCGAACTGCAATTGGTGGCCGATTCCGCCGATTCGCTCAAACGCAATCGCGGACGCCGCGGCCTCGACATTCTCCAGCGTCTCCAGAAAACTGCCTCCGTGCAAATCCAGATCGTGGAAGACGATTTCCCCACCGTCCGCGAAGTCGACATGAAGCTCATCGAACTGGCAAAGTTGTATGAAGGCAAGATCCTCACTAACGATTTCAATCTCAACAAAGTCGCCCAGTTACAGGGTGTAGCCGTGCTCAACATCAACGAGCTGGCGAATTCCCTCAAGCCCATTGTTCTGCCCGGCGAGATCATGCGCGTATTTATCCTGAAAGAAGGCAAAGAGTACAACCAGGGCGTCGCTTATCTCGATGACGGCACCATGGTAGTCGTGGATAACGCGCGCAAGATGATCGGCAAGACCATCGATATCTCAGTAACATCGGTCTTGCAGACCACCGCCGGCAAGATGATCTTTGGCAAATGGGATGAGCGCGGCACGGGCCACCGCGATTCAAAATCGCCGCCGCCCGTCTCCGCGCCCCCGGTCTCAGGAACCACTGCCGTCCCCTCCGATCCAACACGAAAGACGACCTCCGTCTTGGCCGATCGGCCAGTCGAGTAGTCTCTGGGACCAAAATAACAAACTCCGAGTAGCGAACTTGCTTGCATCCACAGGGATGGGAAGCGTAACATCCACCGCCAGAGACCCTAAACGGGAATCCACATAAAACTCTAAGGTTTGGAGGCAAGGAATGAAACGGCTATTCGCAGCGGCATGCGTATTGGCCCTCGTGTCCTTAATCTCCCCGGTAACGCCACTTCAGGCGGCAACCGGGACAAGGAACGATGGGCTCAGGTACGACATCAGCAAGGAAGTCACGCTTCACGGCACGGTTTCTGACGTGCTCAAAAAGCCTGCCAAGGGAATGATTATGGGTTCCCATCTCCTGGTCCAGACAGGTGTCGGTCCGCTGGATGCCAGCTTGGGAAGATTCGGTTTGCAGGGCAGAGGCGCCCTCTCCGTTGAAGCAGGCAAGCAAGTTGAAGTCACGGGCGTCATGAAGACGATTAACGGCAAGCAAGTCTTTTTAGCTCGAACCGTGACAGTAGACGGCCACGCCTATACCATGCGCAACGAACACGGAATCCCAGTTTCGCCGCAGACTCGTGAACGTGCCAGCAAGAACACTGTCCGGAAAGGAGCGTACCTATGAACCGTAAAGCTTACTTGAGCATCCTTCTCGCGGTAATCTTCATGGCCTTCGCTTTCCTGACGGGCTGTAGTTCCAGCACCGCGACCCCGCCAGCAACGGGCACCACCTATGTGTTCTATCTGACGGGGCTGGAGAACATCAACGAAGGTCCGAACTTCTATACCGCCGCAGGCGCGGTGACCCTCGATGCGGCAGGCGACGTCACCGGCGGCGAAGAAGACTATAACGACGGTTTCGGACTCACGGACGCTCCCACGCCAATTGCGGCAGCAACTGGTGCGCTCGCGGTAGATCCCACAACCGGCCAAGGGACACTAACGCTGACTGTGGGCGACACGAATCTGGGCGTAGGCGGCGTCGAAACCCTCGGCGTCCAGTTTGTCAACACCAACCACGCGCTCATCATCCAGTTTGACGGGTCGGCAACATCCAGTGGAAGCCTCGACTTGCAGACCGCAACCGAAGCCAGCGGCAACTTTGCCTTCACCTATTCGGGCGTTAACGTCGACTACGACCCGAGCGCAAGCGGGGGCGTAGTCACCGTCGCCAGCGGCCTCATTAATGGTGTGTACGACTTTAATGATGCCGACCTCGGTGTAGAATACGACCAAACCCTTACGCAGGGAACCGTGTCCACGGTCGACGCCTTCGGGCGAGGCACGATCTCTGGTACCCAACTAGCAGGTTCACTCGCCTACTACGTGGTTGGTCCGGAAGTGGTCAGGTTCATCTGCGATGATACGGACGCGGCCTTGATCGGCTCCGCCTACGGCCAGGGCTCGTCCACTTTCACCGCCGCAAATATCGGAAGTTCCGTCTTCGATATCCAAGCCAACGCGTGGGGGGAATTCCAAACTACGGTCGGCAGTTTCACCACGGATGGCGTCAGCGTAGTCACTGGGGGAATTGCGGATAGCGCCGAAGGCGGGGATGACTTCATCGGTGAATCCATCTCCGGCACCTACACCGTTTCGAACGACGCTGTTAATGGATACAGTAACCTGATTATCACCTCCGAAAACTTGGGAGACGTCAGCAACCTCGGAGTGTATATGACGGATCCGGCTCTCAACCTGCTGGATCCGAATAACACGACCACCGGATTAGGGGGCGCTCTGGTTCTCGACTTGGATACTCCCCTTCCCGGCAGCACCGGAGTTCTGATGCCTCAAACCGACACCACATCGACTGACTTCACCGGCAACTATGCCTTCGGAGGCCAGTTATTTAACGGCGACGATTTCTGGGAAGTCGACTTTGTCGGACAGGGATCAGTTGCGACTGGTGTCTTAGCCGGAACCGGAATCGTCAGCGATATTGGGGGCTTCTACAGTTCCAGCCCGACGGATACTGCGGTTGGTTTCGCGGCAACTCCGCTTGCGGACGAGAACGAGAGCACCACTGGGCGCTACACCATATTTGACGAAAATGAGTCAGGTCCTTTGGTCATCACTATTGGCGAGTCAGAGTTTGGCGCCGACACAGTCCTCTATCAGGCGAGCGGAGGATACTTGTTCTGGATGCAGGAAGATGACTTCGCTAATTTCTTGGGACCTGTCGAACAACAGGGATCGCTAACCGGGTTACCCGCCGTGCGAAAAGCCATGGCGAAATCCCCCCAAGCGAAGAAACGATAACTCTAACCGGGAAAGGGGCACAGCCGACACGGTTGTGCTCCTTCCTCACAAACCATTGTCATCCTGACCCTGAGCGCAGCCGACGGGGAAGGAGCTGCTTTTTGCTGCCGCCAACTCTAACATGCCTCGCTAACTTTTCAGACTGCGACACTGGCTGATCGCAGCTTCACCTCACCCCCACGCCAAATCCTGTATACTGATCGCCCCTATGAAGGTGTTTGTCATCGTTCCGGCCGCTGGACTGGGCACGCGCATGGCTCCGCCCTCGACCGCGAAATCCAAAAAAACAGCGCCCACCAAACAATTCAAGGAGCTGGGAGGCGTGCCCATTCTCGTCCACACGCTGCGTAAATTCGCCGCCGCGCCCGCCGTCTACGAAATCATCGTCGCCCTGCGCCCCGACGAAATTGCCGGCTTTCGCGCGCAGCTCGAAAAGCAGTACCCGGAAATTCTAACGAAGCGACTGCAACTGGTCGAAGGTGGCGAGCATCGCCAGGACTCCGTAGCCAGTGCCCTGACCCACCTCGCAGCCGATCCCGCCGCCGATCCTGATGACATCGTCCTGGTGCACGATGCCGTTCGCCCCTTCGTGACTCCCGAGATCATTGGCCATGTCATCGAAGCCGCGCACCACCACGGAGCCGCCATCGCCGGTTTGCCTGCCGTGGACACCGTGAAGCACGTGGAAAGAACCGCGGAAGGCGCGCTCATCAAAGCCACGATCCCGCGAGCCAGCATAGTAATGGCGCAAACGCCGCAGGGTTTTCGCTACAGCATCCTGAAAAAAGCCTTTGCCAACGCCCTGGCCGACGGCTTCCTCGGCACCGACGAAGCTTCCTTGATCGAGCGCGCCGGCCTCCCGGTAGTAGTAGTAATGGGTTCGCCGCGTAATCTGAAAATCACTACCCCCGCCGACATGCAACTGGCGGAGTTCTACCTGAAACAAGAGGGAATTTTGTAATTTTGTAATCGGGTAATTTTGTAATTTGCAGCCGGTCCAGTGGTCTGGTTCCTAAATTACCGAATTATCCGATTACAAAATTACCAATTCTTCGGAAACACACTTTGAAACCTAAGACGCTGAAACCTGAATTGCGCATCGGCTATGGCTGGGACTCGCACGAATTCAAGCCCGGCATCCCGCTAAAAATCGGAGGCGTGACCCTGCCACACGACCAAGGCCTGGGCGGACATTCCGACGGCGACGTTCTGCTGCACGCCATCACCGACGCCCTGCTCGGCGCCATCGCCGGCCCCGACATCGGAGCGCTCTTTCCGCCCTCCGACCCGCAATGGAAAAATGCCGACTCCGCCGTTTTTTTGCGCGACGCCCAGCAGCGGATCAAGACCGCTGGCTACGCACTCGTAAACCTGGATTCCACACTAATCCTGTCCGCTCCAAAAATCGGCCCGCACGCCGAAGCGATTCGCAAACAAGTAGCCAAGTTGTGCGGAATTCCCTCAGACTGTGTAGGCATCAAAGCCAAAACCCCAGAAGGCATAAGCACGGAAAACGCCGCGATAGCCAATGCGGTGGTCTTACTGAGACGCGCAGAGTCCGAGGGCGCCGAAGATTTGGAGGACGTTCTGACGGTGATCGAACCTCGGCGGATCTGACGCGCTCGCAATACTTTCAGGTAAGGCGTTTCTCCAACGCTCCTGCCAACTCCGCTCGCTTCGCTCGCGCCGCCTCCACAAACGCGCGGAAGATCGCGTGCGCGGATTCCGCCACTTCCGGCCCGTCGTTCACGCTCCGCTCCGGATGCCACTGCACCGCCAGCACAAAATGTCCGGGAGCCGTTCCCTCCAGTGCTTCGACGACTCCATCCTCCGCCGACCGCGCCACCACCCGCAGCCCCTCACCGGGAGCGTCCGCCGACTGATGATGCGAAGAATTCACCGCTAAAGTCTTCCCGCTCCCCCCAACCGCCCCCACAATCTCCGCCAGCCGCGATTTCGGTTCGATAGTCACCGCGTGCGCATTCACCACCGTCCGCCCCGGGCTGTGATTGATCGCCGACTCTATATGCTGCACTAGCGTTCCCGACCGATACACATTGAGCGATTGCAGCCCGTAGCAAACGCACAGCACCGGCTTGTGTAGTTTGTAGGCGTCGTCCAACAGCACTTTATCCACCACATCCCGCTTGCCATCCGCCGGCGCCGTCTTCTCGTGGCGAACCGCGCCGTACTTTTGCGGATCGACATCCGCCCGGCTGCCCGGCAGCAGAACCGCGTCGCAGCCCTCGATCTGCTTCATCACTTGAGCCGGCGTCAGGTCCAGCCCAATCCGCACCGCTTCTCCACCCGCCAATCGCACTGCTTCTTCATACTTAGGCAGCGAGCGCTCAGCATACTCGGCGTCGCCCGAATGCGGCACCGGAATAGCAATCCGAGGCACCGTAGCAGTCATGTCATCCATCTCATCTCACCCAAACGCAGCCGGTGGAGCGCCGGGCGTCCCCGCCCGGCCACCACGATTCACCGCGCGTTCTCAGCTAACCCGCTCAATCCCCGCCAGCGTTTTCCGCTGCCGGTAGTTGCGAATCTCCATCCCCAGCGAAAGCGCCAGCACGATCGCGCCCGCCGTAATTGCGAACGGAAACGCAATGTGCCGATAAGCGAACGTCATGTTAGGCGCAACGTGTTTCACCTGCGAATACACCACCGTCCCCAGAATACTCAGCAGCAGTGCGACCGCGAACGACAGCAGCGTAAACAAAAACGTCATTGCGAACACGCGCACCGGAATGCCAATCCAGCGCGGCCTGTCGGAAGCCTTTTCTCCCATGCTTCTAAATTACACTATCGCTCCACACCATCGCGACTCGCGACATGCCGGTTCGACACGCATGCGGTATCATTCTGCACGGTAGTTTTCCAACCAAAGGGGTGCTCGTTCAATGTCACCACGGAAGCTGGTGGTTCGGTTGTTGCTGGCCACATGTGTGTCTCTTTCCGCGATTGCGCAGACTGCGGTTGCTCCCGCTCCGATCGCGCAGGATGCCAGCCCGGCGCTGAGCATTCCGAATACAACGTTAGCGGTTAACTCGCCGACGCCGCTATCCCAGCGCGTCGTGCACTACGAGATCAATGCCAAATACAACCCCAAAACGCACGGTCTAGACGCCGAGGAAACTCTCACCTATCACAATCTCACCGGTCAGGCCTTGGACACTTTCCCTTTCCATCTTTATCTCAACGCCTTTCAGCCCACGTCCACCTGGATCCGCGAAACCAAGCGAGATGGCACGCGTGACACATCCTTCGAAAAGTGGGACAGCAAGAACTACGGCTCGGATGAAATCAAGCGTTTCGAGGTCGTCGGACAAGGTGATCTAACTTCGCAGCTAAAGTTCATTCAACCGGAAGACGGCAACAAAGACGATAAGACCGTCGTCCAGGTTCATCTGCCGCAGCCGATTCCGCCCGATGGCTACGTCCAGTTCAAAATTACGTTTCACGATCAATTCCCGCAGACCTTGGAGCGTACAGGCTGGAAGCGCGATTTCCTGCTAGCGGGCCAATGGTTTCCCAAAGTCGGCGTGTGGTGGCATGGAGCGTGGAACTGTCATCAGTTTCACGGATCCACGGAATTTTTCGCCGACTTCGGCGTCTATGACGTGAAGATCACCGTCCCCCAGTTTGAAACCGTCGGCGCGTCCGGTTTGGAAGTGAGCAACGTCAGCAATCCAGATGGCACCAAGAGCGTCAGCTACCACGCCGATGACGTGCACGAGTTCGCCTGGACCGCGAGTCCCCACTACAAGGTCTATACCGACAACTTTCAAGGAAGCATGGGTCCCGTGAAGCTGAACATCATGATGCAGCCCGCGCACCTCGACCAGGAAGAGCGCCATGCGCGCATCCTCAAGCAGAGTCTCGACCACTTCGAGCGCTGGTACGGCCCCTATCCCTACAAGACGCTGACCCTGGTCGATCCTGAGGCCGGCTCGGCGGCCGAAGGCATGGAGTATCCCACCTTCATCACCGGCGGCACGACTTGGTGGATGCCGAAGGGCTTCTATCTGCCTGAGGGGGTGGTCGAACATGAATTCGGTCATCAGTATTGGTACGGAATGGTTGCCACCAACGAGTTCGAAGACGCCTGGATGGATGAGGGTATCAACAGCTACACCGAGGTCAAAGTCCTCGACGACATTCTCGGCCCGCGCACTTCGATCATGAATCTGTGGGGAGTGACCACGGGCGAACGAGAGGAGCAGAGATTCGGTTACATCGGATCGGCCGATCTCGACCCAATCGCGCAAAACGGATGGGACTACGCGAACTACCGCTCCTATGCCGGAATCACCTATGGTAAAACCGCGTCCGTCCTGCTCACCCTCGAGGGCATAATCGGCGAGGATACGATGCAGCGGGCAATGCATACCTACTTCATGCGTTACCGATTCACCCATCCCACCAAGGAAGATTTTCTAAGGACGATCGAGGAAGTTTCCGGCAAAGACTTGCGCTGGTATTTCAATCCTGCCTTCTATGGAACGCAGGTGCTCGACTATGCCGTGCAGAAAGTCGACTCCACACCCGTCGACTGGTACAAGGAAAAATTCAAAGAGAAGAAGGGCGAGACCGAGTATCAGTCGGAAGTGATCATCCAGCGCAAAGGTGACTTCATCTTCCCCGTCGACATCGCCATCGCCTTCGACAATGGCGAAAAAGTCCGCGAACATTGGGACGGCGGCGACATCCAGCACCGCTGGATTCGCTACACCTATCAGAAGAAGGCCGAGGTCGAAACCGTGGAAATCGATCCCGACCACAAAATTCACATCGACCGCAACAACTTCAACAACAGTAACCGCGCCGAACCCGATGGCAAGCCGACGCGCAAACTGACCAACTATTGGACTTTCGTATCCCAATTCTTTGCCCAACTTCTAGCGTGGTGGATGGTATAGGAGCCAAATGAATGAGTAATCAACCCAGCCTTCTTTCCAGCGGAGCCGCCATCGCCCGCCGTAACAAGCGCTATGTGATCTGGTTTTTTATCCTGAACTTCGTTTTGGCTTCGGTGGGAGCGGCCGCCTTCCGTCTCCATGCCGCCAACCTGCTCGACCACAGCCTCTATGCTGACGGCCTGCTCCACGGATTCGACCTGAGTGTCTACCTGGAAATGCTGGTTCGCCCCGAGTTCGGTCCGGTGCAGGCGAGCGCAGCTCCAGCGACAGCATTTGCGGTTTTATTCTTTTTGCTGACGCTGATATTTTTGCCCGGCGTTTTTCGAGGCTACGCCTCCAATTACCGCATCTCACGCGATGATTTCTTCCGCGCTTGCGGGAAGAATCTGTGGCGCTTCGTCCGTCTGGTGATTCTATTCGCCATCGTCTCTGGCATCGTGGCTGGAATTTTAAGTGGAATTGAGAACGCACTGGCCAAGGTTGCCGATGAGAAATCCTCCTACGAGAAGCTCCCCTTCTACATTCAGTTGATCGGATCAACGATAATCTTCCTGGCGCTCACGAAGATCCGCATCTGGTTCGACCTGGCCGAAGTGGACGTAGTAATCGCCGACCAGCGAACCGTCCGCAAGTCGCTCGGCAAAGCGATTAGTCAATTCCGCGCCCATCGCTTTCGTCTGTTAGGCGCTTATGTGGCAATCTCGATTGTGGCCTTGCTGGTGCTGGTGATCGGACTGTGGATCTGGAATGTCGTAATTCCCTCGGCCAGCTTGGTGGGAGCGTTTCTAATCGCCCAGTTGATCCTCTTGCTCCTGCTAGCCACGCGCTTCTGGCAGCGCGCCGTAGCGGTATCCTTTTACACGACGGCGATGGCTGAAGTTCCAGTAGAAACCAGACCCGCGCCGGTTACCCTGATTACGGCGGCAGAAGCCCCGCCCGCCGGAGGCATCTAAGAAATGAAAAGGGGGCAAGGTGGGCAGGGTTCCCCTAGCAGGCTGCGGAAAAATGGACTCCGCGACTTAGATTCTCTCCAGTCTCAGTGATTTTGTGATTCGGGAAGGGTTCTGGCTGCATCCGCTGGTGTCCCGCGGATTCATTTTCGGGCCTGCGAGCACACTGCGACCTCGGCTTACGTTGCTTGCATCGCCAGATTCCTCATACGGACTAAGTTGTAGGCCGCGGCCGCGAAGGTGAAGACCCATCCCACCTTGAAGATTCCACGATGCCGAACCTTCCGCAATAGCGCGATCGTCTTCAGCCATCCGAAACACTCTTCAATGCGCTTCCTTTTCCTCTGACTGATGGCATATCCGACGTGCTGCGTGGTGCGAGCATCAATCGCACTCCCACCGGGTCGCTCCAGGTTCTGTGCCACATGCGGCGTGACCTTTAAGTTTCTACACTCGGCCACGAAATCCGCCGTGTCATATGCCTTGTCGCCTCCCACCGTTACCTGTCTCGTGCCCGGAATCTGTTCCAGCATCACCAGCGCGGCATCGCGTTCGGCGGTCCCGTTGGCCTCGAACACCTCGGTGTTCACGATCAGCCCGTGGCGGTTCTCCACTAGCAGATTCCCGTTGTAACTCAGCTTGGCTTCTTTGCCCTTACCCTTGCGTGCCATCTTCGCATCCGGGTCCGTCTTCGATTCGTGTGTCTGGTTCGACCGCTTCTCCCCGTGGAAATCTACCGTCGCATTGCCAGGATCGTCCGGCGGAACCGCGTTCTTCGCATCCTTGCGCTGAAAACTTTTCAAACTCGCCCACGCTTCCAGCAGCGTCCCGTCCACGGTGAAGTGCTCGTCCGAGAGCAGACTCCGCTCCCGTGCCTGCTGCAGTACGGCTTGGAAGAAGGCTTCGGCAATCTCCCCATCCAGCAGGCGCTCGCGGTTCTTGGTGAAAACGGTCACATCCCAGATGGTGTCGTCCATGTTCAAGCCCACGAACCAACGGAACAGCAGGTTATAGTCGAGCTGTTCCATCAACAGCCGTTCGCTGCGCACCGAGTACAGCGCTTGCAGCAGGAGCGCTCGCAACAACTTCTCCGGCGCGATCGACGGTCGCCCCGTCTTGGCGTACAGCTTGTGGAACCGTGGTTGCAGTTCCCTTAATGCCTCATCGGTCATGACACGAAGAGGGCGCAAGGGGTGATCGTGCGGAACTCGCTGCTCGGGGCTGATGTAGCTGAACACGTCCAACTGTTGCTCGTCTTTTCCGCGCATGCCTTCTTCTTATCAGGTTGTGCTGTGGAAACAAGAGAGTTTCGTGGTACTGCGTCCGCTTCAAATCGAGTTTTTCCGCAACCTGCTAGTGTTCCGTGCCCCTGTGCATCCCTTTGTCCCCTGTGGTGAAGCCCTTTTCTTCGAGTGCGAGCCTAATCGCTGCAAGCTTATAAGCTACAATACCGTCATGTCACAAGCCGCCTCCGCGATCGTCCGCAGCCCCGCGGAAATCGTGCAAAGCAACCCGGTTTCGCAAGCTGCCAACGGAATCTGCTATGCCCGCTCTGGTGAAATCACCATTGCCGACAACGATCTCGAGCGCATGATCGCCGCCGTCCCCAGCCCGGTAGCCGCCGCCCTCACCCGCAAAGCGTATTACTTCGTCCCCCTAACCGTTTCCCAGGGCGACGAAACCGTCATTGCCGATCGCTACGACGTTGCCCTCAGCGACAATGCCGTCTGCCATCGCAACCTCAATCTAGGCGACGCCCAGTGTGTCTTCATCTCCACCCGCCTGATGGACGACAAATTTTCCGTTGCCTTCGAGTTCTATATCAACGTAGGCCACGCCCTGGTCGAACGCGCCGGCGTCTCCCAGAATTTCGCCGACCTGGTCTGGCAGCAAGCGGAGTCCGGTGTGCGCGGCGAAACTTCACTCGATGCCTGGGAAGCCCGCAAGTTAGCCACGGCCAATGGTCCCGACGCGGAGAAATTCAAAACCGACTATCTAGCCGCCAGCTTCGCTGATGCGATTTCGATTTACCTGTTGTCGCTGTATCTCGATGTCGATTATCACGACCTGCGCGAACGTGACTATCCGCTGCTGGCGCCCACTCCCATGGCCGAGCGTCTCCGCAAGATCGCCGAAATCTTCCCCCCGAATCCAGGATTCGAGTTCAACATTTACTATCGGCGGCGGGCGTAAGTGAGCAAGACTCTCTACATGGTGGTCGAGAACTTCAAGAACGGAGACGCCGGTCCAGTTTATCGCCGCTTTCGCGACCACGGGCGGGTGGCTCCCGCGGGACTCGCCTACGTGTCAAGCGGGGTAAGCGACAACATGGATCATTGCTACCAGCTCATGGAAACAGAAGACCGCGCGTTACTCGCTCAATGGATTGCGAATTGGAGCGACCTCGTCGACTTCGAGGTGCATCCTGTTATCAGTTCGAAAGAGGCAGCCGAGAAGATCGCCCCACTCCTGTGAACGCTCCACGGCTGGACCGCCGCATCCGCCCGGCCCATTCGCCAAACTTCGCCGCAGAGTACTCTCCACCGTCACTTGCTCGACAGCACAAACTGGTTCCCGTCCACGTCCTTGAAAATCGACGTAGTCCCCCACGGCTCCTTTTTCGGCTCAACCGCAAACTCCACGCCTTTGGACTTCAGCGTCTTCGCGGTAGCAAACACATCCTCCGTCCAGAACGCCAGCGGCTGAAATCCGCCGATACGGTCTTCCTGCCCTTCTGGAGTAAACAGAACAATCTGCGATTCGGCGCCCGGGATGCCCAGCTCAATCCAGCGTTGCGCTCCAAAGGGCTGGTCGGTCATCACGCGAAAGCCAAGCTTTTCGGTGTAGAACTTCAAGGCGCGATCCTGGTCGCGAGTCGGTACGCAGGCAAACTTGATGCCACGAATCATTTTCAATCTCCTTCAAAAAGCATGAAGCAAAAGTAGTGAAGCCGTCTGAGATTAAAAAAACGCGCGCCAAGATGCAATCGCCTATTTAATGCTATATTTACAGCCGGTATAGCATTCAGTCGTTGGTCGTTCATCGTTAGTCGTTCGCGATGAATCGGTGGCCATTGGCCAACGACTAGCGACAGCAATTATGATCTCGCTTGACGACTACGTAATTGACGTCCTGATGCGCGATCTCGTCGGTCACGATCGCCGCGTGGTCAGCTTTCTGGTCTACCTGTGGTTTACCGGAGAACAGCGAAAAGGAAATGTCGTCCAAGCTAGCTACCGGCAGATTGCCGAGTCCATCGGAGTGTCCAAGAGTTCAGCGCAATCCGCCGTTGCCTGGCTTCTCAAGCGGAAGCTGCTCGCCTCAACCAAAAAAACGGTCACCGCTACGCCGCGCTACAAAGTGCTGACTCCCTGGCGCGATTACGAAACCCGCACCCGAGGCCGCGCCTAGCCACCAAAAAATCAGGGGCCGTGTGTGGGATCGGCCCCTGTTCCACGAGATTCAACTCATCCCTACGGCGCCGTTAGCCCCGTATAATCGCCCACTACTTTGGCATCGTAAGGCGCGTTGAGCTCGTCGAATCCGTTGCCAGCAACCGCAATCTGTCCCTGGCTGATATTCCCCTTGAAACCGAAGCCGGAGACCACGACCCGGTAGCTAGAAATCTAGACCAGCCGCCCCTGCCGAGTTGTCAACAAACTGTCACTTTCTTGTCAATTAACGAGCAGGGATTTAGCGCTGATTGAGGAAAAAACGACTGTGCTTTTTGAGCCGTGGGTGTCCCATTCTTGCGCGTTTTATGCGCAAGAGTGGGATTCCACGGTAGAGTCGAGCCAGGGATTTTGCATTTGCATTTGTTTTCAAGCGGCGCAGCGCTTCAGGTGTCCAGTCTCACGACATACTTTACACTGCCGCACGCGCTCCGCTCCCGCGGCAGTGTAAGGGATGCCGTGATAACGACTGTAAAGAATGTCATGAAACAGGACAGCTTCAGTGCTGCGATTATCTGAGTGTTCTCACCGACGGCTTTACAGTTTGCTGAAAAACTCGGTTGCGCTGCTCGGCCCCTGAAGGGACATCTCAATTTAGAGGAGTTTGGGCATCGCTAAAGCGATGCCCTGATACGAAACGCGAGTTTTTCAGCAATCTGTTTAGCCACCGATGGCGACGCGACACGCAGCGTCCCCACACCTCGCACACGCGCACCTCGGTGGACTTGGCGGCTACAGAGGTTACAGCTTATGCTGAAAGTACCTTGAAAGGCTCAGGTTCCGTTTGCCGATGATTTCGCTTCGTTTCTACACCCTGGCGCTGGCCACGTTAGGCGTGGCCCTTGCCAGCTATGCGCTGCTGCGCCGCAAGCCCAAGCATGCCAAGGATATCGAACTCGAACGCCGCACCTGGCTGAATACCGTCGGCCGCATCACCGACGGCACCGTGATTGACGTCCAGGAAATCACGACCGCCGCTAACCGTCCCGCCACCATGCTGATCTACCAGTACGACGTAGCCGGCGTGTCCTACGAGGCCTCGCAGGACGTCACCTATCTGCGCCAGTGGATCAATCTGCATTCCTGCCGCCTGGGCTTGCCGACCTCGGTGAAGTACGACGCTCGCAATCCCGGAAATTCCATGGTGATTGCCGAAGGCTGGATGGGCCTAAGACAGTAAACGTAAAGGCTAGTGGAGCGAAGGGCGTCGGCGCCCGTCAACGAGCGCAACTCGGCCATGATTTTCCTTCGTGTACCTTAGTGTCCTTGGTGGTCCAGGGTTTTGCCTTTTAGAGTTTCCCGACCGCCGCCAGCACCATGTAGACAACCTGTGCCGCCGCCAAGCCAATCCAGATTCGCTGCCGAATTCGCGAACGGCGCAGGTCCCGCAGCAAGTCGGCGGCCGTGGGCTCCTTGGACAGAGCCTCGACCGCCGCCTCCAGTTTTGCCGCAGGCGCAGCGACTGGTTGCAGATTGACGGGCCTCAAGGCATCCGCCGCTTTCGGTTTGTCGGGATAAAACACTTTGGGCGTGTCCACCACTTCCGACCACAGCGGTAGCAGAATCCATGACTTCGGAATGATGTCCAGAATCGGCTTCGAGGTCAGTTGCAGAGCCGGCTGCGTTTCCGGCGCCACCCGATCCGCCAGATTCCGCAGCAGCGATCCCCACCAGAAGTGGCTAAGTTGATCGGTGATCAGTTCTCCCACATCGACTGGCCGGGATTCCAGCTCCAGCGGCGGCAGCGTCTCCGGCGAGATCACGTCTCCGATGTTGGTGAACACGGTGCGAAACCAAGGCAGTCGCAGACGTTCCCCAAGCGCCAAGCCAACATTCACCGGCCGCGAAGTAAGCGCGAGCGGGGGAAGCTTTTCCGGCGCGAATGTATCCCGCAGATTGCCCGCCAGTGACCGCCAGAGGGGCTGCGTCAAGCTGGTAGGCGGCAGCAAATTCAGTGGTATATCCCCCTGTTCCGCCGTAGACGACGGATCGGAATACCAACTCTCAGCGGCATTGGAGCGATAACTCATAAGTATCACGGTCCGCGTAGGGACGGGCGCCCTCGCCCGTCCAGCCGAGCAAAGCTCGGCACAATCTATTAATCTTAGATGCCGCACCCCGCTTCTGTCACGCGCCTTTACGCAGTTCTGGCAGCCAATATACTGAATGATTGAATTGTTGAGTCATCCGAAGCAAATGCCCGCATACCTCAATGATTCAGACTCAATGTCGCAATGATTTTCATTTCCCCATTGGTACATGGCCTTTGATGCCGTTGAGACCGTTCCGGCGCTCAAGCACAATCAAAATTTGACCTGCGAAAGGTATCAGAAATCGGTGAAACTAAATTGAGCGGCCAAGCGACAGCCAAAGCAAAACAGCGCCTGCGCCGTTTCTCCCGTTATCGCTTCGACGTGCGCATTCAGGCTTCGGTGTTTCGCGATGGCCGCACCACCACCTGCTGGGGACGAACCAACGAACTCGGCCAGGACGGCATTGGTGCCACTCTCAGCGGCGAATTACAGTCGGGCGAGGTTGTTTCCCTGCAGTTCCCCATACCCCTCGAGCCCTACACCATCAATCTGCGAGCCGTCGTGCGCTACAGCGACGGACTGCGCTGCGGATTCGAATTTCTCATACTCACCGACGAGCAAAAACTGACCTTGCGCCAGGTCTGTGTGGTCTTGGCGAATAACCCCTGACCCCCTTTTCTTGCGGGTTTTCCACCTGTTGCTAAATTACCCCAGTAACTACCAGCCAACCGCCGAGCCCGCTTACCATCACAGTATCGCCAGCGCATTATGGAAAAGGATTGCATGGGGGAGAAGATCGCCCCGCCAGCCACTTCAACCGATCTGCATCCGCTGAAGCCGCCGATTCCTCCGGGGCCCGGTGCGCCGCCGCTCGTTGCCCAAATCCCCAATCCCATTTCCAATCCTGGCTCGGCCCCCGCGCCCAACAACGGCCACGCCGCCGATGCCCACCATTCAGATGTCCACCATTCAGTAGAGAAGGCCTATTTCGAACAGCTCATCGAAAACGCTCCTGAAGCGATCAGCATTATCGACCATGACGTGCGCATTGTCCGGGTGAATGGCGAATTCACCCGTGTATTCGGTTATACCGCGGCTGAGGCGGTGGGCAAACGTCTCGACGAGCTCATCGTGCCCCCCGATCGTTATGCGGAAACCGCGTGGATCGCCGAGTGCATCAAGACCCAAAATAAGCTCTCGCTCGAGACCCGCCGCCAGCGTAAAGATGGCTCGCTGATCGAGGTCTTGCTCTCTACCTCGCCCGTGACCGTGAGCGGCCAAAGAGTTGGAGCCTACGCATCCTATCGCGATATCACCGAGCAGAAGCGCGCCGAAGAGCTGAATGCCGCGCTCTACGCCATCGCCGCCCGCAGTCAGTCTGCTGAGGATCTGCAATCGTTTTTTGCCGCAATTCACAACATCGTCGGTCAGTTGATGAATGCGCGCAATTTCTACATCGCCCTCTACGATCCGCAGTCCCAGTTGTTAAGTTTTCCCTATTTCGTCGATGAGCAGGATCCTACCCCAGCCCCTAGACCCCTCACCCGCGGCCTGACCGAATACGTCCTCCGATCCGGCGAACCCCTGCTCGCGACCCCCTCAGTTTTTGAGGACCTTGTGCGCCGCGGCGAAGTGGAATTGATCGGCGCTCCTTCCGTCGACTGGCTCGGTGTTCCCCTGAAAAGCGGTACAGCGTGCATGGGAGTATTAGTCGTCCAGAGCTACCATGAAAACATCCGCTTCGGCGACCGTGATCGCGAGATTCTGAAGTTTGTTTCTCAGCAGCTGGCCGCTGCCATCGAGCACAAGCGCTATGAAGAAGCCCTCCGCCGTTCCGAATCCCGCTCCCGTTCTCTGATTTTGAGCGCTGCCTTCGGCATCTGCCGCTGCACCCTCAGCGGTAAATTCCTGGATGTAAATCCAGCTCTCATCACCATGCTCGGCTATCAATCGGTCGAAGATCTTCTCCGCTTGGACGCCAAGCGCGAGGTCTTCATGATCCCCCAGGGTTTGGACCGCCTCGCCGAGGACTATCGCCGCACCGGAAGCCTGAACGGCGTGGAAGTGCAGTGGAAGCGCAAAGACGACCAAGTCATCATCGTGCGGCTCAGTGGCTGTGCCGCCACGAGCACCGATGAGCCCGAAGAAGTACTGGAGCTGATCGCCGAAGACATCACCGACCGCCGTCAACTCGAAGAACAACTCCGCCAGGCGCAAAAAATGGACGCCGTCGGCCGCTTGGCCGGTGGCGTTGCCCACGACTTCAACAACCTGCTCATGGTCATTAACGGATACACAGAGGTGTTGCTGGAACAGATGGAAAAGGGCGGCGACATGTACAACAAAGTTCAGTCCATCCAGCAGGCAGCCGACCGCGCCGCGACCCTTACTCGCCAGTTACTGGCCTTCAGCCGCAAGCAACTCCTCGAACTCAAAGTCATCGACGTCAACACCGTTGTCGGTGACATGGAGCGTCTCCTGCGTCCCCTCATCGGCGAGAACATCGAGTTGGTCACCCGGCTCTCCACCCAAACCGGACACACCCGCGCCGACGCCGGCCAGCTCGAACAGGTCGTCATGAACCTGGTGGTCAATGCCAAGGATGCCATGCCGGAAGGCGGCAAGCTCACCTTGCAGAGCGCCGACGTGACCGTGCGCCCAGGTTTCAGCGAACACCGTTTTATCCAGCCTGGACGCTACGCCGTGATCTCCGTTTCCGATACCGGCCATGGCATGGACAAGGAAACGCAGTCCCGCATCTTCGAGCCCTTCTTCACCACCAAAGAAAAAGGAAAAGGCACCGGCCTCGGGCTCTCCACCGTCTACGGCATCGTGAAGCAAAGCAACGGATACGTCTTCGCTCAAAGCGAGATCGGGAAGGGAACGACCTTCTACGTCTATCTGCCGCGCGCGGAGGAAAACGCGGAAGAGCTGAGCCCGGCCAAGTCCCAGCCCAGCGAAGCCAGCGGCTGCGAAACCGTTCTGCTGGTGGAAGACGAAGAATCGGTGCGCGAACTGGTGCGCCTGACTCTCAGCGCGCGCGGCTACAAGGTCCTCGAAGCCGAACATGGAGAAGCCGGTTTGCGCATAGCCGAGGCCTGTAAAGACCACATCGACATCCTCATCACCGACGTAGTAATGCCAGGCATCGGTGGCCGCGAACTAGCCAAAAGGCTGGTCGTTCTCCGTCCCGGCATCAGCGTCCTCTATCTTTCCGGATACACCGAAGATGCCGTAGTCACTCAGGGTGCGTCCGGTCCGGCAACCGCCTTCCTGCAAAAACCCTTTACGTTGCAGAATCTAGCCAAAAAAGTCCGAGAAGTCCTGCGTTCCCGCCCCGCCCCCAAAGCCATAGCCAAATCAGCCTCGAACTAAACCTGTTCGTGGAGCGCCGGGCGTCCCCGCCCGACCACTACGCTGCCAGCCGGTGCAACTTTTCCCCAGTTGCCGAGTCCTATACTGTAGGAAGTGTGGGATTTTCGGCGTCGGACCCATCCAAGTCCGCCTGCCGAGGGTAATTCAATAGGGTATGTAAACCATGCTGCTCGGAAAACCGGCGCCAATTCCGTCGTCTGAAATTACTTCCAAGTCGGCCTATCTAAACCGGCGCAGCTTCTTAACCGCAGCAGCCATCGCTGGAGCCGCCGCCATTGCTCGCATCGCCTTCCGCGATCTAGCCGATCCCACGCTCACCGTCCAAGCCGACGTCAAAATTGATGGTCTTCAAAAAAGCCCTTTCAGCACCACAGAAAAAGAAACTCCCTACAAAGATGTCACCAACT
This sequence comes from uncultured Acidobacteriaceae bacterium, assembly GCA_963785265.1. Lineage (GTDB taxonomy): Bacteria > Acidobacteriota > Terriglobia > Terriglobales > Acidobacteriaceae > Acidiflorens. Next base: position 32,690 of record CAWAUN010000009.1, read on the forward strand.
ACAACAATTTCTACGAATTCTCCACCGACAAATACGAGCCTGCCGGACTGGCCAAGAATTTCAAAACCCGTCCCTGGACCGTGACCATCGACGGCTTGGTGAAAAAAAAGCAGGTGCTCGACGTCGACACCATCATCAAGATGGCCGCTCCCGAAGAGCGCATCTACCGTCATCGCTGCGTCGAAGGCTGGTCGATCGTAGTGCCCTGGATAGGTTTTTCCTTGAGCGAACTAATCAAACGCGCCGATCCGCTGCCCAAGGCAAAGTACGTCGAGTTCACCACCTTGTACGATCCCAAACAAATGCCCGGCCAGCGCGTCAACGTCTTGGCGTGGCCCTATGTCGAAGGTCTTCGCATGGACGAAGCCATGCATCCGCTAACCCTGCTCTGTTTCGGAATGTACGGCGAAGTGCTCCCGAATCAAGATGGCGCCCCGCTCCGCATCGTGGTTCCCTGGAAGTACGGTTTCAAAAGCGCCAAGTCGATTGTCCGCATTCGCTTCACCGATTCCCAGCCCTTGAATACCTGGCAGCAATCCGCCCCCAACGAATACGGCTTTTATTCGAACGTAAACCCAAACGTCGATCATCCCCGTTGGAGCCAAGCCAAGGAACGCCGCCTCGGTGAATTCCTAAAACGCCCAACCTTGATGTTCAACGGCTACGATCAGGTAGCCAGCCTCTATTCCGGCATGGACCTGAAAAAGAACTTTTGAAAGGCATTGCAGAAGTCAGAAGGCAGAAGTCAGAAGTAAGATTGCAGAGGTGAAATCTGATGGCCGAAAGGGTCTTAACTTCTGCAATCTGACTTTTGACTTTTGCATTCCAATGAACCGCCCACAGCTCACGAAAACGATCATCTTCCTAGCCGCCCTCATCCCGCTGGCACGCCTGCTATGGAAGGCCCTCCACGGCGCCCTGGGCGCCAATCCCATCGAAGTCATCACCCACTCGACGGGCGATTGGACTCTGATCTTTGTTCTAACCACGCTATCCATCACGCCTCTGCGGCAAATCACCCGCCAATACTGGCTGATCGGTCTCCGCCGCATGGTCGGCCTGTTCGCATTCTTCTACGGAACCCTGCATTTTCTGACCTACATCTGGCTCGACAAGTTTTTCGATCTCCACGAAATGTTGAAAGACATCGAAAAGCGCCGCTTCATCACCGTAGGTTTCACCGCCTTCGTCCTGATGATTCCCCTCGCCCTCACCTCGACCGCCTGGTCGATCCGCCGCCTCGGCGGCAAAAACTGGCAGCGTCTGCACCGTCTCATCTATCTCACTGCCATCCTGGGAGTCGTGCATTACATTTGGCTGGTAAAAGCCGACCTCCGAAAGCCCCTCGAATACGGAGCGGTCCTCACCCTCCTGCTAGCCTACCGAGTAGCAACCTGGGCCAAAGAAAAAGCCTCCGGAAAGCGCCAGCATCCCGCTAATCCAGTCCCTACCCCGCGGCAAGCGGAATTCGAGTAGAGCCGCGGGGAAGTGGCAAGTAGACAAGCCCCAGCGACGCAAAATTTTTCCACCGAAACTTTCCGCTACAATGCGGGTTAGCGCATCTTACGAAAAAAGACAGGAGTGTCCTTAATGAATCCCCCTACCTGCGCCAACAACGTCGGACGCCTGCTCATGGCTCTGGCGGCAATCGCCAGCATGTTGCTGGCAGTCGGCTGCGGCAACAACAACATTGGGTTCGTCGCGCCCCTCGGCGGCAACTTCAGCAAATCCAGCCTGAGCGGAACTTACGTGATGAGGCAGACCGGGTACTTCGCGAACCAAGCCGGGAACGCTGTCGCGTTTTCCGAAACTACCATTTTTTCCGCGAACGGCAACGGCTTGCTGACCATCCTCCAAGATGATGGAGGCCCCCAACCCGGCCCTGGCCCCGAAAATCTTGCCGGATCGTACAGCATTGAGCGCGACGGCGAGGGCTCTCTGACTTTTAACTACTCTCCCACCCCGAGCACTTACAACATCACTATGGTCGACACCAATCACTTCTATGTGATGGAGGCCGACACCTTCGCGACTTCGTCCGGTTACGGTATCCTGCAGTCCTCGACCGCCACTCCCTCAGGCACCTTCGTCTTCAAGTCGCATAACTTCGGCATCAGCTCTAGGGTTGGAGGAATTACCATCGCCAGCGGCGTCTTCACGGGAACTCAAGATATTCTCACTCCCGTCGGCGGTACCAACGCGAGCCAGGCCATTACGGGTGCCCTGGGTGCGCCGAGCTCGACCGGTGTAGGCACGTTCTCCCTGACCGCCCCGACCGGCAGCTTTTCGGGTAATTACTACGTAGTAAGTCCGACCGAATTTTATTTCCTGGCGAATCCCAATACTGGTTCGCTCGAAATCGGACAGGCTGCATTGCAAACCGGCGGTCCCTTTTCCGCCACCAACGCCTTAACCGCCGGATCCTACGTCTTAGGCAGTCGTGGAGACACAATCGACACCAGCCTTATCCAGCCTGCCATTCATACAGCTGGCGTCTTTACCACCGACGGCGCGGGAAACGTCACCACCGGCACGGTGGATTACGTAAACGGCTCCGACGTCGAGGACAACAACGGCGCCGGCCTCACGGTAAGCGCGGGCGCCAACTACACGTTTGATCCAAGCGGCGACGGCAACGGAACCGTTACTCTGCCTTTAAGCAACGGTGCCACACTCTCCGAAGTCTTCTGGATGATCAGCCCGACCAGCGCCTACTTCCTGAACAACAGCACGCAAGCTGTCGAGGATGGCAGCTTCTCCGGGCAGTCCGGCGCCGTCTCAACCCTCAACAGCCAGGCCGCCTTCGTGATGGATGGCTTTCCCGGCACTTACGGGGACCAGGTAGGAGTCTTCGAGCCCACCACCGGTAGCAATTTCAACTGGAACGAAGAAGCAAACCAAGCCGGTTTTGGCGCGTTGCCAGTCGGAACCAACGGCGTCTACACTGCTGCTACGAATGGTCGGTTCACAGTAACTGTCAACAACTTTAACAACCTCAGCGGCAACGCCAGCTTTCTGGTCTTCTACCTGAGTTCTCCCACCACCGGATACATGGTGGAGGTAGACGGCAGTGGCGACATAGGAGGAGTTTTCACCCAGCAGACCAGCCCGTAAGAGTTAGTGGAGCGCCGGGCGTCCCCCCGCCCGGCGCGGCGCTCGCTTTTAGGGCTGCACTTGCTTTTGGGTGGCGCAGCGGTTCACCGCTGCGGCAAACGGTTTTCTTTGAATCAGGCTTTAGCCGGTGAGGGCGTGATTCTCGCTCAAGAGTGACTTCCTACGCAGGGTGGGAAGCCCCACGGCAGCGGCCTGCCGACTCACTTGATCGCTTCCGCCGCGATCCGTTCCGTAACAAACGCCTCAATCACGTCGCCAGCCTTAATGTCGCCGTAGTTCGAGATCGAGATGCCGCACTCCATGCCGCTGGTCACTTGCGAAGCATCGTCCTTGAACCGCCGCAGCGATCCGACTTTGCCTTTGAACACAACCACGTTATCGCGCAACAAGCGCACTTCGGAATCGCGCTTGATCAAGCCATCGCTCACGCGGCAACCGGCAATCGTCCCGACCTTCGGAATGCGGAACGTCTCCAGCACATCGGCGCGTCCCTGGTAAGTTTCCTTAATCGTCGGCTCAAGCAACCCGGTCATGGCGCGCTTGATCTCGTCCTGCAGTTCGTAAATGATCGAGTGCAGCCGGATATCGACTTTTTCCTGATCGGCCAGTTCCTGCGCCTTGCGTTCCGGACGCACGTTGAATCCAATGATGATGGCATTCGATGCCGAAGCCAGCAGCACGTCCGTCTCCGTGATGGCGCCAATGCCCGACCGCAGCAACTTCAACCGCACTTTTTCGTTCGACAATCTGCCCAGCAAATCACCCAGCACTTCGACCGAGCCTTGCACGTCGGCCTTGAGAATGACGTTCAGTTCCTTCATGCCCGCCGTTTTGAGCTGCTCCGCCAGGCCTTCCAGCGAAACGCGCGAACTCTTAGCCAGCGCCGCCTCGCGAGCCTTCTGCTCGCGGTAATCGGAAATGTCGCGAGCCTTCTCGCGGTCGGCAACCACCACAAACTGGTCGCCCGCTTGCGGCAGCCCTTCCAATCCGATAATTTCCACCGGCGTCGAAGGCGGAGCTTCCTTCAGCGATTTTCCGCGATCGTCGAACATCGCCCGAACTTTTCCATAGACGTTGCCGACGACAAAGTTGTCGCCCGCGCGGAGCGTGCCATTCTGCACCAGAATCGTTCCCACCGGACCGCGTCCGCGATCCAGTTTCGCTTCCAGCACCAACCCGCTCGCTGCCCGCTCCGGAGTTGCTTTCAACTCCTGCAAGTCCGCCGTCAATAGAATCATTTCCATGAGCAGATTCAGATTTGTCTTCTGTTTAGCGGATACATCGACAAACACCGTCTTGCCGCCCCACTCTTCGGGAACGAGCCCGCGATCCGCCAGTTGTTTTTTCACCCGCTCCGGCAGCGCGCTCGGTTTATCGATCTTGTTGACCGCAACAATGATGGGAACTTCGGCAGCATGTGCGTGGTCGATCGCTTCGACCGTCTGCGGCATCACGCCGTCGTCAGCCGCAGTCACCAGCACTACGATATCGGTTGCCTTCGCTCCGCGAGAACGCATACGAGTAAACGCTTCGTGACCGGGCGTATCCAGAAACACGATCTCGCGGCCGAAAGCCGGAGACGCCGTGTCCGTAATCGCAACCTTGTAAGCTCCGATGTGCTGTGTAATTCCGCCTGCTTCGCCGCCAGCGACATTGGTCGAGCGGATGGAATCGAGCAGCGTAGTCTTGCCATGGTCGACGTGGCCCATGATCGTAACCACTGGAGGGCGCGACACCGCTTCCGCGCCTTCCTCGCTGCTCTCGACGGCAGCGTCCGTGTCTTTCGCCGCTTGTTCTTCGAAAGTAATCACTTCGGTTTCCGCTCCGAAGAAGCGCGCCATTTCGCTGGCCAGTTCCGCATCCAGCGTTTGGTTGATGGTGGCGAACACGCCGCGCACCACCAGTCGTGCAATCACGTCCTTGGCGCGAATGCCTAGCTTCTCGGCCAGGTCTTTTACCGAAATGCCTTCCGTGATTGTGATGTTCCGCGTGATTGGCGCCGGCTCGTTGCTGACGATCATGCGCGGCGGCGGAGTGTAGCCCTTCATCGGGCCTTCCTTCACTCCACGCGGCACATAGCGTTGTCCCGGTCGCCGCGACGGCGCTCCCGGACGCGCTCCCGGACGCGACGGTCCCGGCGGTGCGCCGATTCCTGCTCCCGGACCCACGCCCAACGGACGCGATCCCGCTGGCGCCACCCGCGTAGGATGCATCGGCCGTCTTTCTCCCGGACGCAGCGGCGGACGCGCACCAGGCGCTCCCGGCGCTTGCGGACGCGCCGTGCGCTGAAAGATTGGCTGTCCCGGAACTGGTCGCCCAGGCGTAGGCCGCGGAACACCTAGTGCAGATGCTCCCGCCGGAGGCAGTGGCGCCTTGTACACAGGTCGCGGTCCCGTCTGCGGCATGATCATTCGCGGTGGCGGAGCAACCGGAGCCGTAGGCCTGAGGGGCGCAGCCGCTTGCATCTGCATCACATTACTTAGTGCCGGAGGTTCCGCCGTTGGCGGAGCGCCGCCCACTGGCGCGGCAGCAGTCGTAACCCGCGGCGGAACCGCGATAGCCGACGAGGAGGCAGTTGTGCTCGAAGTGGATGACCCCGCAGTTGGCGGAGGAGCGGTCGGCGGAGCCGCGGGAACTTTAGGCGGAATGACAACCACTGACGGCGGACGGTAGGTGGCCGCAACCGATGCCGGCGTCACCATTCGAGGCGCTGGCGGCGCAGGAGCGGGAGCCTCCGCAGCGGGCTTGGCTGGCATTTTCGGCGCCACTGGAGCGACAGGAGTTTCCGCCTTCGCTTCCACCGCGGGCGGAGTCACCGGAAGCCGAACTGGGGGACGCGCCGCGGGATGCTCCGTGACGCCCTTTTGCTGGGTAATCGCGCGTAGCACGTCGCCCGGCCGCGAGATATGCGAGAGGTCGATCTTCGTCTTGATCTCTTCTTCGCCGTGCGCGGTACGAGCAGAACTCCTCGCCGCACTCGGTGCCGCATCGGAGCGGCCGCGGAGATGCTTTCGCACCAGGTCGGCTTCGAAATCTTCTAGAGAACTGGAGTGCGTTTTCTTCTCCGTGACGCCCACCGTGGTCAGCACGTCAAGAATTTCCTTGCTCTTGACTTCCAACTCACGGGCCAGATCGTTGATTCGAATCTTACTCATCCGCTCTCGTTTCCTCTTGTTGTCCCGCTAATCCCGCGCTTCTAAGCTCGCATGTCGAACCTCATATGCCAAACCGCGTATGTCCAACCTCTAACTTCTAACTTCTAACCTCTCCCGACAAAGCCCGCGCCTTCGGTTCGGAGGTAACTCCGAACTCGCCATTGCCTCAGTTCTGCTTGTCTTCCGGGGCTTCTTCACTCGCAGCTGATTCCGCCGCGGTGTCTTCAGTTGCAAGCTCGGCGCTTTTGTTGGCTTCCGCTGAAGCTGCTTCCGCAGGCGCTTCACCGGCCAACGTGTCCGCTTCGACCGAGCCTTCGGCCAGCGATTCCTCGTCGACTCCGGTTTCGGAGACTCCCGCTTCGGTGGCGGCTTCTGCCGTCGCTTCCGTTTCCGCGGTGGCTACGGCCTCGCCGCCATCCAGCGTGGCAAAGTAATTATTGACCGCGATACTGATTTTTTCCACCGTTTTCGGACCAATGCCCTCAATCGCTTCCAATTGTTCCGGCGTCATATCGGCCAGCGATTCCACTGTATTCACGCCCGCCGCCTTCAGTTTCTCGACCAGCCCTTCGCCCAAGCCCGTAACCAGTTCCAGCGGAGTCACGGTCTGTGTGACCAGCGCCGACATCTGCTGTTCGACTTCCTGGCGCTTTTCTTCTTCGCTCTTGATGTCGATCTTCCACCCCAGCAGCTTCGCCGCCAGCCGCACGTTCTGTCCCTTTTTCCCGATCGCGAGCGACAACTGCGTGTCGTCGACCACCACTTCCAGATGCTTGTCCGCCGCGTCGACCACCGTCACTCGGCTGACTTTCGCAGGTTGCAAAGCTTTTTCAGCGAACGTAACCGGATCTTCGTGATACTCGATGATGTCGATCTTTTCTCCGCGCAGTTCGCGAATAATCGACTGCACCCGCATTCCCTTCATGCCGACGCAGGCTCCGACCGCATCGACATCTTTGTCTTTCGACATCACCGCGATCTTCGTCCGCTCGCCCGCTTCCCGCGCAATCGCCCGGATCACCACCGTGCCGTCGTAAATTTCCGGCACTTCGGTCTGAAATAAATGCTGCACCAGTTCCGGAGCCGAGCGCGAAGCAATCACGCCCGGACCTTTCACCGCTTTTTCCACGCGCACGATCACCACGCGAATCCGTTCGCCGACGGCGAATGATTCCAGCCTCGACTGTTCCTTCCGCCCCATGCGGGCTTCGGCTTTGCCGATATCGAGAATCACATCCGGACCTTCGAGCCGCTTCACAGTTGCATTCACGATCTCATTTACGTGCCCGATGTATTCGTTGTAAACCGTGTCGCGTTCCGCCTCGCGCACTTTCTGAAATATGACTTGCTTTGCAAGTTGCGCCGCAATGCGCCCCAGAATTCCTTCTGTCACTTTCGGAATCAGCAGTTCTCCGCCCGCCTCGGCCGCCGGATCGAGTTTTCGCGCCTGCTCCACCGTCACCTGCAGATTCGGATCTTCCACCTGCTCCGGAGTCTCGACAATCGATTTCACTGCATAGGCGCTGATCTTGCCGCTGTCCTTGTCGAGCACCGCGCGCAGGTTTTCCTGCGTCTTGTAGTATTTGCGAGTCGCGACGACAATGGCGTCCTCAACCGCACTCACTACAATCTGCGGATCAATGCCCTTTTCTCGGCTGACCCCTTCGATAATGTTGTAAAGCTCACTAGCCATAAAAAATTCCAGGTGTCAGGTCTCAGGTGTCAGGTCTCAGGACTTAGAACTTGCTTTTCCTGAAACCTGATACCTGACACCTGAGACCTGCTCCTAGATTTCAGGCACTAAATTCGCCTTTTCCACGTTCCCCAACTCAATCTCGACCTTCGCTGTTTCGCCGTCCTTCGGACGCATCTTCTTCTTCCGCGCCGCGCTCAAATCCAGCAGCAGCCTTCCGTTCTCGAAACTTTCCAGCTTCCCTTCAAAATGCCGGTTGTTGTTCACCGGCTCCCGCGTCATCAACTTCACCCGCTGTCCACGGAAGCGATCAAAATCCGCTGCCTTCGTAAGCTTGCGGTCGAGTCCCGGAGATGAAACCTCCAGCACATACGATCCGCCCGGCACTGCATCCTCGACATCGACGATCGTGCCGAACTCCCGGCTGAACTTCGAACAATCCTCGTGCGTAACTCCGTCGGGACGATTCGTCGACGGCACCGCTCCCGGCTGGTCTTTGGCCCTCCGTTCGATGAACGGACGATCGATAAACACGCGCAGCATGCGGTGCTTACCCGCGCCGCAAACCTCAACCTCGACTACTTCCAGCCCGCTCGAGCCTGCCACCCGCTCGGCAATCTGCCGGACCCTATCCAAATCAAGAGCCATGTTTTCAGCAAGTTGCGTCAGAACTGCCCCGCCAGTCTTCGGCGTCAATCGCGACCCGAATCGACCCAACTAAAAAGTGGGCTTTCGCCCACTGGTGTGCTTCGACAATCCTGACACTACGACACAACAGTTTTCGTTTCTAACTATACGCCGCCAAAAAATAAAACACAAACCAGAGCCAGTGGAGGAATGGAGCCGCAGTCGATTCCCACGTCGCACCAGTTACGGAAGTATCGGAAGTAACCTTGCCCCCGCCGTCCTCATCCCCCAAACTTCTCCTGATGCAGTTTTCCCGCGCCCATCTAGCCATTGCCATCGGCTCCGCCAGCCTGCTGGTGCTCGTGTTTCTCGGCTATCTGTACTGGCTCAGCAACCAGGGTCCGGTTCTGGCGCGTTCCGAAGAGCGCGACCCTCTTACCCAGATGCCCATCAGCATCACCATGAATCCGTTTCGCGATCGCACCATCGAACGCGTCGCCAACAGCTTCATCGCGGAAATGCGCGACGGCAATTGCCGGCAACTCCTTGCGCAATGGGAAAAGGACTACCGCAAGAAGAGGGCCGAGTTCCTCTGCACTTCCGAAACCCAGCATCCCCTGATTTCCTGGAACCTGATCGAATGGGAAGATCGACCGCCGCTGGTGATTCTGCACTACAAAGGCCAGCGCTACAGCACTCCCGCGCAAGCCGCGACCTACAAAGATCTTTTCTCCGTAACCGTGGAGCAAAAGGATTCCGGCTGGACAGTCACCAAGTACGACTCGTTCTATTAGATTGCTGAAGAGCTAGGGTTCGTATCAGGGCGTGGCTATTGCCCGGCGCGCACCGGCGAGACCATCAGAGGGCTGGCGCCCCGTTTCTTGCTGTCGCCCTTGTCGGCTTGGTAGACCAGCGAGAGCGCGCCTTCGCCCGAAGTAGTTGCGCTGGCCAGTTCCGCGGCGAGTCCTTGATAGGAACGGCCGATTTCGTGATTTCCCTGGGCGGCTACTGGACTGCCTTTGTCAATCGCCGGTCCGATCACCTGGAAGTTGTTAGGCACCTTCCAGAGCACGCTGCAATTCGTGGCTTTCTCCACATCCTCGTCGCTGAAGCCGGGAATCTTTTTGTAACGGTTGAGCACGATGCGCAATCGGTCGCGCCCCGCGCCTTCCTGCAGAAAAGCGTGAATTCGGCCCGCGCTCCAAAGCGAAACGACATCGGTCTGCGCCACTAGCAGGACGGCGTTCGAAAGGTCGCAGATCATCTGCATCGTGCCATCCATCCGGCCGGAGCCATCGATCACCACGAAGTGATACTGGCCCACCAGCAAGTCAAAGAGACGAGCCAGTTCCGAAGCGGTCGGCATGCTGCTGTGCGGTTGCTGCGCGCCCGCCAGCAAATGAAGGCCATTGCGATACGGCGTCATCAAGCCGTCGAGCAGCGAACCATCCATGCGATGCAAATTCTGCAACGCGTCGATCAGGGTGAATTGCGGCCGAAGATTCAGTTGCAGGGCAGCGTGGCCGATGGGAGCAAAATCCACCAGCACCACGCGCCCGTGAGTTTCCTGCAAGGCGACGGCGGTATTGACCGCAGTGGTAGTCGCGCCGGCTCCGCCCTTGGCGTTCAGAAAAGTGAAGACGCGAGCCCGGCTTGAACTGCGCTGTGCCCGGCTTAACGTGGCCGAGAAGCGTGTAAAGGCTTCGATCAGCGCCTCGCGGCTGGCTGCAAGGTCCAGAAATTCCCGCGCGCCCGCGCGCATGGCGGAAACAATGTTGGTCGGCTGATTCATCTCGCCCACGGCAAAAATCGTAACCTCGGGCGTGCTGGCGTGAATCAGTTCGATGGTGCGGATGGCGCGCGCCGGATTCTTGGGATCGATACTCACCAGTACAACTTCGGCGTGCTGATCCTGTAATTGACGCAGAATGGCGTCGCTAGGTCCGAGCGGGAATCCAACGTGGCTCAAGACCGTTCGTGCCAGGTTGGTGCTCTCGACCCGGCTATGGAGTACGACGGATTGTTCGCGGTCCTCGGTAAGGAGGGCGACGGCGATCCCGGGCATGACTCGATTCTCGGTGTTCAATGTCATGCTACGAACTTCCAGCGTCGAGGCCAAATGACCTTCGTAATCGAAGGGGACGGGCAGGCGACCTGGCAGGTCGTCGGCTGGTCTTCACATGGGGAAAGAGCCCGACAGACATCTAATTTCGTCCCATTGTAAGGCAAAGGCCAACGCTTGAAAAGATGGACGAAAGGCCGTGGGAAGCAAACCCTCAGCGCGGCGCCGGGCCAGAAGTTCCGACTGCCGCACTGGCAGCGGAAACGCGCACGAATTGCGAGACGAGTTCGGAGGTCGGCAGATACTCGTAGGAATCAAGCCGCACGGCGATGCCAGTTCGCTGACCGCCCTGTGCCAGACTTCCTTGTAAGTTGCCGGCAACAGGAGCCGCGGAGCGCAACACCCGTCCGCGGCATCGCACCGGCATGTTTTCCGCCAGCGTGATTTCCGAGGGCATGGTAAAAGTCAATTCCACGACCGCTCCTTGCGGAAGAGCGGTCTCGGCGTAAAAGAAAATTCCACGGCCGCTCAAATTCTGAATAAATCCAGGCACAGTCTGTCCCTCGAAGTGGACCGCGAGCGGCTGGTGCACTTCGAAACGCTGGGCCCCGCGGCGTTCCAGACGATTAGGACCTGTCATTGTTCGTCGCCCGTCCTTCCCGGAATCTACTCTCTCGCCGACCCGTCGTAACTCTATCGCGGATCGGTCCGCGCGGGAAGTTGCAAGTCGGTCACCCGCGCGACCTGTGGAAATTCGTCTAGAAAGTAAACAGGATGGAGCGACTGTGTCCCTTCGGCAGGCTCAGGGCAGGCTCGCGCCCCGTGCCCAAGAGCCATCCTTATCGCGGCTTTCCGAGTGATGGGTCAGTTTGAAAGACACATTCCCTCAGCGGCTAAAGCCGGCACTGAAAATGAGTCGTTTATCGCAGCGGTAAACCGCTGCGCCACCCAAAAACAAGGACAAAAGCGAGTCTTTCAGCAAGCTGTGAAGCCGCGCCCTTTAAAGACAAATTCAAACTGACCACTACCGCTTCCCGTCATCCCTTGCCGTCACATCGAAGATGTGAAAAAGTTCTAGAAGAGTGACCAGCGACGCGAACAGAGAATGATCGAAGAGAAGAATTCCGACGCGCTTGAAGAAGCGGCTGCAAAAAAGGCGCGTCTGCCGAAGTGGGCCGTCACCCTGCGTGCCCTGCGCCATCGCAATTTTCAGCTCTTCTTCAGCGGCCAACTCATCTCTCTCATCGGAACCTGGATGCAGACCGTAGCCCAGGCGTGGCTCGTCTACCGGTTAACCAAATCCGCCCTGTTGCTCGGTTCAGTCGGTTTTGCCAGTCAAATTCCGGTCTTCCTGATCGCGCCCTTCGGAGGCATCACCGCCGATCGCGTGAATCGTCAGCGACTGATAATCGCCACGCAGACTGCTGCGCTGATTCTCGCCGGCGTTCTGGCGGCGCTCACGCTGACCGAACACGTCCAGGTATGGCATATCTTCGTGCTGTCCGCTCTGCTCGGAGTGGTGAATGCGTTTGACATTCCTGGCCGCCAAGCCTTCCTCGTGGATATGGTTGGCAAAGAAGATCTGATGAACGCCATCGCACTGAACTCGTCGATGTTCAACGGTGCGCGCGTCATCGGCCCAGCCATTGCTGGAATTCTGGTCGCGAAAATCGGCGAAGGCTGGTGCTTTGCCGCTAATTCCATCAGCTACATCGCCGTGATCGTCGGTCTGGCGCTGATGCACGTCCATTGCGCTCCGCGCGCCAGCACTCATTCGCCAATCGAAGACATCATCGAGGGCTTTCGCTGGGTCAATCAGACCAAGGTCATTCGCGCGCTGCTTTTGCTGATTGGCATGATGAGCCTGGTCGCCATGCCTTACACCGTGTTGATGCCCATCTTCGCCGACAGAATTCTGCACGGCGGCGCTCGCGGCCTGGGAATTCTGATGGGCGCAACAGGAGTTGGCGCGCTTTTCGGAGCCTTGACGCTGGCCGCCAAAACCGGAGTGAAAGGGCTGGGGCGCTGGGTGACCATCAGTTGTGCGAGCCTGGGAATCACGCTGATTTGCTTTTCATTCTCGACTTCATTCTGGTTATCGGTTGCGCTCCTGTTGCCCGCCGGTTATTCGATGATGTTGCAGATGGCCTGCTCGAACACGCTGATTCAGACCATGGTTCCCGACCATCTGCGCGGGCGCGTGATGTCGGTGTATTCGATGATGTTCATGGGCATGGCTCCGTTCGGAGCTTTCTTTGGCGGAGCCTTGGCCGACCGCATCGGCGCGCCAGTCACGATTGGCCTGGGAGGAGCAGCGTGCGTCCTCGGTGCGATCTGGTTCGGACGCGCCTTGCCCGAACTGCGCATCGAAGCGCGGCGCCTGATCATCGCTCAGGGCATGGCCGCGGGCGAGCCTCCGCAGGAACTGAATGCGCAGCCGGTGGAAGAGTGACATTTGTCATTTGTCGCTCGTCACTTGTCGCCTATCGTCTATTACTCAGATGCTTGTCGCGACCTCTGCTCGCAGGCCTGAATTGTCCCAGGCGGCGAGGATTGGGACTCGGATGACGAGGTAGCGGAACTGGCGGCCACAGCTTCGTCTGACGGCAGTGCGTCGGCGGAAGAGGGTTCCGCGCCGGTCTTCTTTTTGTTTTTTTGCTCTTGTCTTTATCCTTACCCTTACCTCCATTCATCTGAGCCATGTTGGTGGAAGCGACTTGCATGGCATAGGAGGAGGATGGAAGCTTCCTTGGGTTCGATGCGGCGGTGGAGCATCATTTCGCAAACGTCTTGGATGGCCGACTGGATGGAGACGGCGTCTGCGAAGACGGGCAGGTAGGCGTGACTGGAAGGGCCGTTGTCGGTTGTCAAAGACCCGACGATTTGAGGCCGATGATGCGTCGTCTCTGAAGACGGGCGCACTTCTCTTGGATGCACTGTCGAGGGATCATCGCACCGATTATGGTGCATGTCTGTGATGGCCGTACGGGAAAAATGTGATGAAAAAAGTGGGGCGCATTTGTGCGTTTGCGCGGACGTTTCGACACCCGGCCTGGGGGTTTTGAGTGTAATCGCCTTCCATGAGAAGGCCGGTCGGAGTCAAGTGGGTTCTTTTGTTGTTTTGTTGGACAAGGTTTTGTTCTCCCGCCAATCGCCACTGTCGCCACCCTTCCATCCGCACTCTTCGAGGAGCGATTTTTTCGCTCGGTGCCAGTTGGGTGTTCTCGTTTCAGCCGGTGCTGCCACCTGATTATCGACCTCACTTCCATCTCTTCGATGGAGGTTGGGCCAGGCGATTAACGCAGTCACCGGAACTCGGCGCTTGGGCTTTTTGCTTTTCCTTTCGAAGAAAGATTTTGCTTTTGCCTTTATGCGGCCGCCGGCATCGCTCTCTGCGTGCTGTTCCGCAAGGGTTCGTACGCTTCTCCTCCCACCCACAAACGATGCAGCAGGACCGCTAATTTCCGCGCCACGGCAATGATGGCTCGTTTCTTCCCGCTCTTGCCGCCACGTTCAGCCAGCTTCAATCCCCAGCGCCGCAGATCGCTGTCCGCGCCAAACGGTCCCAGAATGTGGTGCGCTCCCTGCACCAGCAGCGTGCGCAGATAGGGATCGCCTTCCTTGCTGATGTGCATCTGCGGCTCACTCTGCCCCGAGTTCCTTCGTCCTGGCTGCAACCCCAGGTAACAGCCCACGTCCCTACTTTTGCGAAAGCGCTGCGCGTCCTCCAGCGTCAGCAAGAAGGTCAGCGCGATCAGTGTGCCCACTCCCTTGACCTGCTTCAGTCGCGTCACCTGCGGATAGCTCTGCTCCGCCAACTGCTCGATCCCTTCGTTGTATTCGCGGATGCGTTCACTCAACGACTCGATTCCCCCCAGCAACGGCTCCAGTGCCCGCTGCAGTTCCGGACTCAGAACCTCCGCTTTCTCCGGATTCATATTGCGCACGTTGCATCCGCGCAGACGTTCCCCGTAGCTCTTGGCCAGCCCGCGCGCCGTGTTCACCAGCGCCGTCCGCGCTCGCACCAGTCCGGCTCGCGCCCGGATCACCGTCAGATCCGCCTGCGCTTCCGCACTACGATGCTTCACCGGAGACAGCAACTGCGGATCGATCCTGGCCAATCGTGCCAGCGTTTGCGCATCCAGACGGTCGTCTTTCTTCCGACTCTGCCCGATCAAACGCACGTTGCGGGCGTGCGCCACGATCAATTCCTGTGCAAGCAGGTCGGGCATGGTTGGAAGATCGCCACGCTGTTACTGCAGCTTCGCGTACTCGGCTTTTGCTTCTTTCAGGATGGGGATGTCGGGGTCGGCATCTTTCCAGAGGGTGAGGAAAGCTTTATAGGCGGCGAGCGCCCGGGTGCGGGCGGCATCGGCATCCGCGCCCTGCAAAGTTCTCGCCTGCAAGGCATTGGCACGAGCCACTCCCAGATGCGCCAAGGCTCCCGTCCAGCAGTTCCAGACAATGCCGCTGTGATCGAGAATCTTCTGAAACTCGGCGGCGGCGGCGCTATCCTGTCCGGCCGCCATGTACGCCTCTCCCCGTACATAAGCCGGATAGAGGCAGGAAAGATTGACGAGGAACCCAATCTGTCCCAACTCAATCGAGGAGGCAGCTTGTAACGCATTGAGGGCAACAGCCGGATTCTTTTTGTCCAGCGCCAATTGAGCGTGAATCGGTGGGAGCAAAAGCAGCTGCATCTGCGTGTTTAGCGGCGAGCGTTTCCCCAGCTCCTGTGCCAATGAGCCCGCTCGTGCGGTATCGCCTACCATGGCAAAAGCAAGAGCGGCTTCGCTCTCGGCTGCCTCACTCGTGGGAGCAAGCCTCAAAGCCTCTACCGCGCTCCGCCGGGCTTCGGCAAAACCGCCGTAAGCCGCTTGTTGCAGAGCAGCATTTGCCTTCCATATCGCCGCGCTCTCCTTGTTGTTCGCCCGTACCGCGGCGTCCACAGCTCGCTTCGTCAGTTCCCTTGCCTTGCTAAGATGACCACCATACGCCTCTGTGTCAGAGGCGAGCGCCAGCCCATAGGTCCCGTAATCAGGATTACTCGCAAACCACTTTTGCTGTTCCTCCATCGTTCCGGAGTCCGAGCCAAGAAAGGCGAGAGCGTAGAGAGCATTGCGGGAGACCAAATCATCCGGGTGCCGCGCTATCTTCTCGTGGATGACCTGTCGCGTCTCGTCGAAGCGCTGCAAGGCAAAGACATAGTTGACCAGATTGGCGTCATCACCTGCATAATTATCCTGTGCGATTCGCATGCCCCGCTGGCTGATCTCCATGGCCTTCTCGTACTGGCCCAGACTGGCGTACACAATGCCCAAATTCCGGTACGCTAAGGACGATCGCGGGTAGCTCTCGATCTCCTCCTGAAATGTTTGTGCCGCTTTGTCCATTTCCCCGGTTACACGGAGATAGTAACCAGCGGTAATCGTCTGCTTTTCAAATTCGCTGGCATGTTCCCGCAACCGGAATGCCTTGGCGCAATACTCGCTGGCCGCCTCCTCCTGGCCGAGATTGGAATACGCTCCGCACACCGCCTGGTAATCCATGGCAAAATTCGGATCAAGCTGGATGGCACGTTGTTCGTAGGGCAGGGCTGCGGCAGCGCCTTTCTCGCTTTCAACCTTTCCTGCAAGGCTGTAGGCTTTCAGAGCTTCGAGTGAAGGCGTGGTGGCTAGATCGAGCGGCACATCAAATTTCTGCACCGTAGCCAGCGATTCGCCCAGTTCGCCGCGCAGCTTGGTTGCCGCCTTGCCCAAGGCGTCCAGCACCTTCTCCTTTGCCGCCGCCGTCACTTGCTCCTCAGCCAGCGTGTCTCCGCTCTGGCAATTCACCGCCTTTAACCCAACCACGTATTCACTGCCCAGACTGCCAATCGCTCCGCCAATGAAGGCCTTGCTGCCCGCCCGCTGGCAAAGCTCGCTGGCCACCTCGGGCGTAAGCTTTGTGTCGGCCGGACGGGTCATCAGTCGCAAGGTCTTCGCCACTTCGCTGTCCGGGAGCACGTTCAGGAAAGGCGACTGCCGCAAGGAGACATTGAGTGCCGTCTTCAGCGTGTCATCGAAGATCGCGTCGCCGGTGCTGTTTGAAAAATCGGCGACAACGATGGTGTCCTTGTCAGTGAGCTTGGGCCTGCGGTGGGAATAGAAGTAACCACCGACCGACAACGCCAGAACAGCCACGGTTGCCGGAAGAATTGCTTTCCAGTGTTTCCCGGCACCAGTCGCGGCTTTTGCCGCCGTTGCCGACTGTGCCGGCGCTCCAGAGTCCAATAGAGCTTCCAGAGCAAACGCTAGGTCTGAAGCCGACTGGAAGCGCTGCTCCGGGTTCTTCTCCAGACAACGATGCACCACCCTTTGCAACGCCGGCGAAATATCTGTGGTGCCCTGCGAAATGGCCGGTGGGTCTTCGTTCAGAATCGCGCTCATCGTGTCTGCGGACGTCGGTTTCTGAAACGCCCGTTTCCCCGCCAGCATTTCATACAGAATCACTCCGAAAGAAAAAATGTCGGTCCGATGGTCGGCTGCTTGGGCCCGCACCTGTTCCGGAGACATGTAGCCCACCGTGCCCATTACCACTCCCGGTTCGGTCCCCTCGCTCGGCACCAATGCGCCCTGCTCCGAGTTGGGCTGTGGTTGCTTGAGCTTGGCTAACCCGAAGTCCAGAATCTTCAACCGTCCGTCTTTAGTGACGAATAAATTCTCCGGTTTCAGATCGCGATGGACAATGCCTTTTTCGTGGGCTGCGGATAGCCCGCGCGCAATCTGCACTCCGTAATCAATCACTTTGCGCACTGCCACATGGCCCCGCTTGATCTCCTCCTTCAGCGTTTGTCCCTCTAACAACTCCGACACCAGATAGGGCGCGCCCTCACACGCGCCCATCTGAAATACCGCAAGAATGTTCGGATG
Source organism: uncultured Acidobacteriaceae bacterium (assembly GCA_963785265.1). Classification (GTDB taxonomy): domain Bacteria; phylum Acidobacteriota; class Terriglobia; order Terriglobales; family Acidobacteriaceae; genus Acidiflorens. Next base: position 50,252 of record CAWAUN010000009.1, read on the forward strand.
ATTCAGCGCCGCTGCCGCCCGTGCCTCTTGCTCGAAGCGCCGCAGCCGGTCGGAATCATTCGAAAGGAAAAACGGCAAGACCTTGATTGCCACATCGCGCCCCAGCCGCGAATCACGGGCGCGATAGACTTCGCCCATGCTGCCCGCACCCAGCAGCGACTTGACTTCATACTCCCCCAGCTTTGTCCCGGGCGTGAGCGTTTTTTCCCCTCTAGGGTGTTGTGCGATGCGCGCAACCATCATCTTGTCGGCTTGAATGCTGTCCTCGGCGCAGAGATCCTCAGCCATCGCTGCGACGGCAAGCTCCAGTGCTGGCGTGTCGATGATTCGTCCGGTTTGCCGCGCGTAAGCAATTAGCGACTCAACTTCGACCCGCAGAGCCTGATCGCCGGCGCAGGAGCGCTCCAGAAAGGCCGCTCTTTCGCCTTCCTCTTGCTCCATGGCTGTGTGATAAAGCTGTTCCACGCGTCGCCAGCGCTCAGCTTGCATGGCGCTGTCCTTCGTCTATTTCGCGCAACAGCCAAGCCCGTGCCATGCTCCAGTCCCGCATCACGGTATCGGGTGAGATCTTCAACACTTCGGCAATCTCCTTAACCTTCAGACCGCCGAAAAAACGCAGTTCCACCACCGTGCTCTTTCTCGGGTCTTCCTGCGCCAGTTTGATCAATGCTTCTTCCAGATCCAACAACTGCGCCGGCACGTCTGCTGAAACAATGAGCCCTTCCTCCAGCGTCAGTTTGTGTTCGTTTCCACCTCGCTTCAGGGAAGCGCGCGAACGGGCAAAGTCGACGAGAATACGCCGCATCAGCCGGGAGCAGACGGCAAAGAAGTGAGCCCGATCCTGCCATCGCACACTCTGGAACTCAACCAGTCGCAAATAGACTTCATGGATGAGCGCCGTTGCTTGCAGGGTGTGACCTTCATTTTCCCGAGACATGTGGCGGCGCGCCAGACCGTGGAGTTCCTTGTAGACGAGAGGCGTAAGGTGTTCCAGCGCGGACTGATCCCCATCTCCCCAAGCTCGGAGCAGTTGGGTGACAGTGCGCGATGGAGTTGAATCGGTGGCCATGGGGGACCCCGCAGTGGCGAGGGGAAGTTCCACCTAGGAACGAGATGCTACCACAGCACCAGCCAGCTTCCAACGGCCTTTCCGGAGTGCCTCTACCCCTGACCGGCCGATTTTTTCGCGAACCGTGCCAGTTTCTTGCCGTGTTTTCCGCTATTCCAAACAGAGGCACAAAAGCGCTGAGTAGCGCTTGAGTCGCCCAGGAGGATTAATCATGCAAAACAACAAATGTTCCATCGGCTTAACTGTGATGTTGGCGATCTTGACTGTGACGCTGCTGGCGACGGGCACGCGCGCGGCCGCCCAGCAAGAACGGGTGTTGGATAGCCTCAATACTAAGATCGGGACACAACCTGCCGCCAGCCTGATATTCGATTCTGCCGGAATTCTCTACGGCACAGCGGAATATGGCGGCACACACGCCGCCGGGACGGTTTTCGAGTTGACGCCCAAGCCAAACGGCGTCTGGGACGCAAAGAGTTTGCACAGTTTTAAGAATAATGGCAAAGACGGCGCCAATCCCAACGGCGTCCTGGTTTCCGATGCCGACGGCAATCTCTACGGCACCACGCACGAGGGCGGCAAATATAAATGTATCGACGGCTGTGGCACTGTCTTCGAGTTGGAGCGCAAGGCGGGCGGGAAATGGACGGAAAAAGTGCTGTATAGCTTCAACGACGACGGCACGGATGGCACATATCCTGACGGCGGTCTGATCTTCGACACCGCAGGCAATCTCTATGGCACGATGGCCAGCGGAGGCGCTAATGGCCATGGTGCGGTGTTCGAGTTGACACTGCAACCAAACGGGAAATGGACCGATACGATCTTGCATAGCTTCAACGTCAACGGGACGGACGGTTATTTACCCGAGGCCGGCCTGATCTTCGACGTGGCCGGCAATCTCTACGGCACGACCTTCGAGGGCGGCGCCGATTTTTACGGTACGGTATTCGAATTGACGCCCGCCGGCGGTGGCGTCTGGAATGAGACGATATTGCATGACTTCGGCAACGGCACGGACGGGAGCGAGCCCGAGGCCAGCCTGGTCATCGATGCGGCTGGCAATCTCTACGGCACGACGTCTCGGGGCGGCACTGATGGCTCCGGTACGGCGTTCGAGCTGACGCCTGCTGGGGGCGGCGTCTGGAATGAGACGATATTGCATGACTTCGGCAGCGGCACGGACGGGGCCAATCCCTATGCAGCGCTGATTTTCGACGGTGCCGGTAACCTCTACGGCACGACGAGCGCCAGCGCTTATAACGGCGGTGGCACTCAGTACGACGGTATGGCGTTCGCGTTGACGCCTGCGGGGGGCGGGAACTGGACTGAGACGGTGCTGCATGACTTCGGCGTCGGCACGGACGGGGCCAATCCCTACGGAGCGCTGATCTTCGATAGCGCTGGTAACCTCTACGGCACAACGTCCAGTGGCGGCGCTTATAGCGGCGGGACGGTGTTCGAAATCACACCTTAATCATTCCGTCTCATCTGCGACCAAAGGTTCGCAAGTGAAATGCGCCACAGAACTTGTAGCAAACGGAAAGCACAGAAACGCTACTTTGGATTCTCGCGGCTTTTTTTTGTGACAGAACCCCAATCAGGATGGGCGAAGTGGCAGTGATTTTTCCGGGGCGGTTTCTCTCGGCTGTAAAGGGGGTGAGGGTTCTGTTAGGCGCTCGTAGCTCATCCCCCGCCGCCTCAGCACAGAGGCAGTTGCTTTTTGGGATTCGCCGTTGTCGTTTCAGCCCCTACTCGGGTTTCCTCTGGGGCGCTCATCTCGAGTAGTTGGCGTTAAATTCATCCTGCAAGGCGGTAGCTCCTTGAGCGCATTTACGGCGGAACAGTTGCAGGCCCTGGCGCTTATGTTTGTCAAATTGAATAGTTACGCCAACGACATCGATCTGGTGTTCTTCGGATTCTCGTGCATCCTGATCGGCTACCTGATTTTCAGGTCCACCTTCCTGCCTCGAATTTTGGGAGTTCTGTTGGCGATCAGTGGTTTGGGTTGGGTGACGTATCTGTACCCGCCGCTCGCATACCATCTGTTCATACCCTACATCGCTGCCGCCTCTGCCCTCGGGGAAATCCCACTGGAGCTATGGCTCATGGTGATGGGTGTGAACGCTCAGCGATGGAAGGAGCAGGCCAGCGCAGCATGAAAGCCGCTGTTTTGTCCTCAAGCGAACTTGTAAGTTGACACGCAAGAACATTTCGGGACTGTACATTTCGACCGAATAGAACCGACACGCCTCAATTGGCGTAACATCCCGATTTCACTCATTGACGCCATGAAGAAACTGCTCGAAGTGTTAAAGTGCCTGACTGTTGTAACATCGCGATAGCGCTCATTAAGGGTCGCGGTGGGAGTCATTGACCGGTTCGAAAACCGCGAGAAGTGGCTTAGCCGGCCTGCCATAAATTTACTTGCTTACCGAGGGAAGGCTGCACTACACTTCCTATCCTTACTGGGCATCCCCCCGCTCAGCGCACGCGTAATTTGTGCACGCAGAGTTGCTTTGTACCCTTCGATGGGGAGACGGCCATGACAGTTCCAAAGCAGAACGAAAACTCAATTTTTCGTGCTGAGGCGCGCATGGGCGCAGTCATGTTAGTAATCGCGCTCCTGCTGACTGTCGTCGCCATGCCCGCAGTACATGCGCAGACCTTCAACATCTTGCACAACTTCACCCTCGGAAGTGATGGAGGGCGTCCGGGCGCGGGGATAACCAGGGACCGGTTCGGAAACTTCTACGGAACAGACCAGTACGGGGGCGATTTGAGTTGCGACGAGGGGGGGATACAGGGCTGTGGCGTGCTCTACAAGTTCCAAATGACAGATTTGGGCCCGGTGTTAACTTCGCTCTATGACTTCGACGCGAACCCTTTCCCCGATCGCCCCGGTGTGCCCACGGTTGGTCCCGATGATGGACTTTATGGCGTCCACAGCCTGGGAGGGCCCGATGAGGTTGGCACAGTGTTCGTTGCTAACCCTTTGAACACTGCCCAAGTGCCGGTTAGTTCCGGGCTCTACAGAGTGCTGTACCAATTTACCGGAGAGTCCGACGGCTCTTACCCTACGGCGCTCGAGCCGTTGCTGTTCGACGCTGCGGGAAACATGTATGGCGCCGCGACCTATGGGGGTTCCGAAAATTTCGGTACGGTGTACGAACTCATACGGTCGGGCAGCGACTGGACGGAGAATACTCTCTATAGCTTCCTGGGTGGCAAAGACGGAGCGCGTCCTCGCGGCATCACCTTCGACGATGAAGGCAACATCTACGGAGTCGCTTCCGGGGGTGGGAACCAGGGTTGCGGGGACTATGAGTGCGGGACCGTTTTCGAGCTGACACCGTCGCAATCGGGTTGGACCAAGACAACTCTTTACGCCTTTCAGGAGAATGTGGAAGGGGGAGGGCCTGGACCCTTGATCCGCGACCAAGCCGGCAATCTCTATGGCTTGAACGCACAGTACGGACCTAACAACGGCGGCGGCACCGTCTGGGAGCTGTCTAATTCTGGCGGCACTTGGACCGCGAGCGTGCTTTATGCGTTTTCTAGCGTGATCGTGTGGGACTATGGTCCTTACGCGCCGACCATGGACGCCGCAGGGAATCTCTACGGCATAACGGATTCTAACGGCTACGGCCTTCTCTTCAAGCTCACGCCGAATGGTGGTAGTTGGACCTTCACCGACCTGTATGACTTCGGGAGCAACGCCTGTACTCCTCAGGGAGCAGTGGTGCTCGACGCTGCCGGCAACATCTACGGCGTCACAGAGGCTTGCGGAGAGTACGGCGGTGGCGTCCTGTGGCAGTTCATTCCGTAAGCATCAGTGGCGGGATTTCAGCGGGCGGGGAACTTGCCGTCGGCCCCGGTCTTGTACGCGCTGTCGGGCAATCCCGTAATTCGGATTCCGCTGTGGCCTTTGTGGCGGATGTTGAGGCCGATCAGCAGTGCGGTGATTTGCTCGACAATGCGAGCGTTTTCCAGCTTGCCGCCATCAATCGCCCGCACTCCAGAGATCTTCGCCGCGAGTTCCATCGCAACCTTCGTGGCATTGGGATCGTCGCTGCAAACGATCACATCGCAATCGATATCGTGGTCGTCGCCGTTGAGTTTTTCCGCGGACATATTGTGGAATGCGGCTGCGACGGAAACGCCCTTGGGAACAAGCTCCGCCGTCTGCTGCGCCGCTGAGCCTTGCCACACGCCGAGGGTGCGGCTGGCGCGTCCGCCAATGCTTGCGGCCAGCGGAACGGTAGCGTCGATCAGAATGCTGCCGGCGCGGATCGCAGGCTTCAACTGTTTCAGCAATTCGGCTTGACCCGCGAATGGCACGGTCAGCACCAGCAGATCGCTGGCGGCACAGGCGGCCGAATTTTCCACCCCGGAAACCTGCGCGTTTGCGCCCGCGCGGTGGCGGATTGCCTCGGCCGTCTGCTCGGCCCGGGCGGCATCGCGGGAGCCGATGATGACGGTCTCTCCCGCGCGCGCCCAGCGCAGGGCTAGCCCGGTGCCAGCGGGACCGGTGCCGCCGATGATGGCGATTACGCGGGTCATGCTGGCATTCAAACGGTCGTTCATGCGAAATCTTTCATGCGAAATCGGGCGCGAGCGCTTCCGAGAAGACGTCGGGCGAAATCGATTCCACGGGCAGCTTGATCTGCAACCGTGAATATTTCGTATTGCGCTCGGCAGGAATGCGGCCGATTTCCAATATCAACGACTGGAAATCTTCCGGACTGGTATATTGGCCCGCGTCGGCTCCGGCTTCGCGCGAGATATTTTCTTCCATCAGTGTTCCGCCGTAGTCGTTGGCGCCGGCTTGCAGGCAGAGCTGCGAAAGTTTACGGTTCAACTTCACCCACGAGACCTGGACATTGTGAATCGAGCCAGCGAGAAGAATTCTGGCGAGCGCGTGAATCTTGAGGTGTTCGGCGAGCGTTGGTCCGGTGCGAGCGAGGCCTTGCTGGAACAAAAGCGTGTTCTGGTGCACGAAGCCCAGCGGAACGAACTCGGTGAAGCCGCCGGTTTCACTCTGAATCTGCCGGAACAAAGACAACTGGCGGACCCAGTGATCGGGAGTTTCCATGTGTCCGTACATCAGCGTCGAAGTACTGCGGATGCCACATTGGTGCGCGGTGCGGATTACTTCCTGCCATTGCGCGACCGAAACTTTGTTGCGCGAGAGTACGTGACGCACCTCGTCATCCAGAACTTCGGCTGCGGTGCCGGGCAGCGTGTCCAGTCCGTTATCGCGCAGCATCATGAGATAGTCGCGCAGCGTCATGCCGGTCAGTTCCACGCCGTAGACAATCTCCATGGGAGAAAACGCGTGGATGTGCATGTCGGGCACGGCATTCTTCACCGCGCGCAAAATGTCGCGGTAATAAAACGGCGGCAGACCGTGCGGCAATCCGCCCTGGATGCAGACTTCGGTTGCTCCCAGTTCCCACGCTTCTGTACTTTTGCGCGCCATATCTTCGAGCGAATGAAAATAGGAGTCGGCTTGGCGGGGGCCGCGGCTGAATGCGCAAAACTTGCAGCCGACAAAACAGATGTTCGTGAAATTGATGTTGCGGTTAACGACGTAGCTGACAATGTTGCCGACAAGATCGCGGCGCAGCGTGTCGGCGGCTACGAGCAGCGCGAGCAAATCGGCGTCATTGCGGTCCGGGGCATCGCAGTTTGCCCCATCGCAGTTCGCCAGCGCGTAGCGTTCTTCGTCTGTCAGACATGCTCCATCTTGCGTTTCCAGCACGCGTTCCAAGGCGGAGCGAATGGCCACGGATGCTTGCGGTGCAATCTGGTCCCAGGTCAGCGCTGGGAATTGCTCGAGTTCTGAGGTTGACAACGACATGACGTTTCTCCCGTCCAACTTCCATCTTCTATCAAACAAGCTTCTCTTCTTATTATTACCGACAATTATTACCGAAAAAGGTCGTTCTTGGCGGGACGGATCAGTTCTTGCGCGTCACCGCTTCCACGCTGATAAGCATAGCCCCGAATTATGCACGCGGGAGTGCCTGCCAGCTTGCCGCAGACCAGTCCCGCCGCGCAAGCCAGTTCGTCGGCCACCGCATCGACTGTGGAGTGCAGCGAGTAGCCGTGCGGATCGCGGCGTCCGCGGTAGTCGACTAGAGGCCGCATTCCCGCAACGCCGATTGCGACTTCAGTCAAACCTTCCCGCCACGGACGCCCGAAACTATCGGCGACTATGACTGCGATCTCGATCCCCAACTGCTTTTTCAACTCGCGGCGAAGTTTTGCCGCGGAGCGATCGGGATTCACCGGCAGCAGCACTGCGTGGTTGCCGCCATCGACGTTCGATACATCTACGCCTGTGTTCGCGCAAATGAAGCCGTGCTTCGTTTCGGTGATCAGCACCTTGCCTTTGCGCCGCACGATGCGTCGGCTCTCGCGTATCGCCAACTCGCGGACGCGGGCGTCAAGCCCATAACGACGTGCCCAAATCCGCGAAGCCGCCGAGGGTCGGATCTGATCGAGCGCAATCAGCGCGCCTTCCGCCTTCGAAATAATTTTGTGCTTCACCACCAGGATGTCGCCATCCTGAAAACGCAGCCCCAGGCTTCGCGTCGCCGCCAACAATCTTGAGCTTAGTGATTCTCCCTCGCGGATTTCTCCGCTGACGGCGATGGGGAGAATGCGGACTTCTCCAGCCGCGCGCTTGCCGATGCTCGATCCCATGTTAGGCGTGTGGTGAAACTCGAATTTCGAAATCCAGCGCCTGAAGGCGCTTTGATCCCTAGCACTTGCGGCATCGCTAAAGCGATGCCCTGATACGAACCTGCTTCCACCGCAGGCTGTCAGACCTGGGAATATTCGACACGCTTCCGGCGGCCGAGATTCCAACTTCGCACCAGCTTCTGCGAGCGCCGATCTCCGCTGGCTGCGGCGAGTTCGTGAAGATCTTCGGGACGATCGACATCGCGCGCGATCCCCGGCAGTTCGAGAACAACACACGGCAGCCCCGATGCCTTCGCGGCGGCCAGGTGCGGCAAAAAGCTGTCGTTGCCGAAGCGCAGCGGAAACAAATCGCCGGGAGATCGCCAGGCTGCATTGGTGCCACGCCCGGCAGCGTCCGGCACCAGCACCGCGCCGGTTTTTGGCGCGCTGTCCGCGATCTTCTGCAGTTCCGAACTGTCGATCATCGGAATATCGGCCGGAACCACCAGCGTGCTTTCCGCTCCGCGCTCGCGGCAAACTGCGGTTGCCATTTCGATAGCGCTGGTCTCTCCGGCATTGGTATCAGCAATGACCTCGAAATTGAAGCGCGCAGCCAAGTCGCACACGAACGAGTCGGTGGTCACCACCGCAACCGCGGGCCGGCTTTGCCAGTTTGCCAGCGCTTCAAGCACGTCCTCGCACATGGCCTGCGCCAGCGCAAAGCGTTCTTCCGGATTCAAAATTGGAGACAGCCGCTGCTTGGCGCCGGCAAGACTTTTTATGGGAACCAGGATCATGCCTGCTCCACCGTGGCCTGAGATGGCGGAGGCTGCTTGGCCGCCTGCAGAACGGTCTTGGCCAGAGCGACCCTGTCATCGTTCTTGCGCATGATGGTCGAAGTGCAATGCACGCGTACGCCCGTCTTGCGCAATGATTCGGCGGCGGGCGCGTCCGCGGAATCGACCACCAGCAGATCGAGGAAGTCGTGATAGCAATCGGCTACGCCGGCAATCGAAACTGCGAAACCTTGCGCCGCCATTAGGGTTCCGGCAGGTCCGCTGACCGCGGCTCCGCCTACGATGGGGCTCACGGCTACGGTGCGGGCGCGACTTTCGCGCATGGCCTCCCGAATTCCCGGCACGGCGAGAATTGGCCCGATGCTGGTCACTGGATTACTGGGCGCGAGTAAAACTAATTCCGCCGAGCGGATTGCTTCGATCACTCCCGGCGCGGGCGTAGCATCGGCGGCGCCCGCGAAGCGAACCGATTCCACGGGATCCTGATACCAGCGCTGCACGAAATATTCTTGAAACTTCAAATCTCCGGCCGGCGTGAGAATTCGAGTCTCGACACGCGAATCACTCATGGGCAGGATGCGCGTCTTGATTCCGAGTTTGCCTGCGATTTCGGATGTGGCTTCGCTGAGCGTCTTGCCGTCGGCCAGCAGCTTGGAGCGAAGAATGTGCGTGGCCAGATCGCGGTCGCCAACGTGAAGCCAAGCCGGTTGCCCCATCTGCCCCATGGCAGTCAGGCAAAGGAAAGTGTCTCCCTTGACGCCCCAACCGCGCTCCTGGCTGAGTCTGTCCGCGAGCATGTACATAATGGAATCGAGATCGGGCGCAACGTACAGGCCCCACCATCGCAGGTCGTCGCCGGTATTCACGATGATGGTCAGTTCTTCCGGAGGGACGATCTGCCGGAGTCCATCGACAAACTTGGCGCCGCCCGTGCCGCCGGTTAGAACCGTAATCATGCTGCCCTCTCTGGTTGAGCGTAGCCCGCGGAGTTTGCGGCGGCGGCGAGGCGCTCGGCCAGCAAAGCGCTGTGGGCTGCGGCTGGTTTTGCCAGCGTATTGGTGAACTCAGGATAAACCGGCAATCTTTGACGCAACTCGAAGCCTTTTTCTTCGGTGCGTTCGCGCAATTCGTCGAGATGCGGCCACGGTTTTTCCGGATTGATGAAGTCCGGCGTGACCGGTGAGATTCCTCCCCAATCATTGATGCCGCCATCGAGCAGATCGGCATAGTGGGGATCGGAAAGATTCGGCGGCGCTTGAATATTCATGTTCGGCATCAGAAGACGCGCCACGGCCAGCGTACGCAGCATTTCTCCGTGACCTGGTTCGGGCCAGTGTTCCATTGGCGTGCCATTTTTGGCGCGGAAATTTTGGATAATCACTTCCTGAATGTGTCCGTACTGCTCGTGCATGTCACGGATCGCTATCAGCGAATCTACTCGCTCTTCCATGGTCTCGCCAATTCCTATGAGGATTCCCGTGGTGAACGGAATTCGCTGGCGTCCGGCGTCTTCGATTACGCGCAGGCGCTTGGCCGGTTCTTTGTCGGGAGCATTGTCATGAGCGGCGTTTTTCGCGAGCAGGCGGGTGGTGGTCGTTTCCAGCATGAGTCCCATGCTCGGAGCTACGCGGGACAACCGTTGCAGCCATTCCGCGCTCATCAGCCCTGGGTTGGGGTGGGGAAGCAAACTCGATTCGCGGAGAACTTTCTCGCACATCGCTTCCAGATAATGCAGCGTGGATTTGTAGCCCAGCCGCCGCAGCGTCTCGCGCATTTGCGGGAAAAGCAGTTCTGGCTTGTCTCCCAGGCTGAACAACGCTTCGGTGCACCCCATGCGCTCGCCCGCGCGCACTACTTCCATCACCTCGTCGGGCGTCATGGTGTGCGCGCCAGGGTCGCCGGGATCGCGCCGGAAAGTGCAGTAGCCGCAATAGTCGCGACAAAGATTCGTCAGCGGAAGAAATACTTTGCGGGAATAGGTAATGACCGCCGGCTTGAATTTCGCGCGAGCGGCCTGCGCCGCGGAGAGGAGCGCGGGGAGCGCTTCATCGTCGGCGCGCAGAAGACGGCAAGCCGCTTCGCGGGAAATCGCCTTCGTCAACTCCGGTGCTAAGACATCTGGGGAAAAGGTGGCCATACGTCGCTACTTCGAAATTCGCCTCATCGAAGTCCAATGCAAGCAACGATCATACTGACAACTGTACTGGCAAAGATCATAACGGACACAGCAAATCCCTGTCTCCGTGGCAGGCGGCGCGATCTGTGGTAGCGTGTTCAATTGCCGGAAGCAGTAGGTTTCGAGCCGCGGTTTCGCCTGTGAGACTCTCTGTGGGCCGAGAGAAATCTTTACCACGGAGATCACAGGGTTCACAGGGAAGATCCAGAAGCGCCAGTGCCCGGCAGGTTTCCGCATGAGCGTTACCGCCAGCGATTTCCGAAAGGCTATGGGATGTTTCGCCACCGGCGTCACGGTGATCACCGTCGACCAGGATGGCGATGGCGAGGTTCATGGCATGACGGCAAACGCTTTCACCTCGGTCTCGCTCGACCCGGTGCTAGTCTTGGTTTGCGTGGATCACCGGGCGCGGACCCACGCTCATCTACACGCGCGCAAGCGATTTGGCGTGAACGTGCTGCGCCGCGATCAGCAGGCCATCTCGGAATACTACGCGCGCTCGGCCGAGACCCATCAGCATCCCGAAGCCGCGGGCGCCCACTTCGACCGCACCGCGCACGGCACGCCGGTGCTGCAAGGCGCTCTGGCTTACCTCGAGTGCCGGTTGCATGCGACGCAGAAGGCGGGCGACCACACCATTTTTATCGCGGAAGTGGAAGAGGTAGTGGTACGCGATGGCGAGCCTCTGTTATATTTCCGCAGCCAGTATCACGACATCGAAGCACACCATCAATGATGCTTTGGGCGCGATGTTTTGAGCGGGCTTGAACCAGGGAAGAACGAACCGCGATGTATCCGCGATCATTTCACTATCATCGGGCGAGTTCGCGGGACGAGGCGGTTGCCATGCTCGGCCAACTGGGCTCGGGCGCGAAGGTTCTGGCTGGTGGACAGAGTCTGATACCGCTGCTCAAGCTGCGCTTCGCCAATCCCGAGCATCTGGTGGATTTGAACTTTATTCCGGACACATCCTTTATTAGGGAGGAGTCGGCGGCGCTCCATTTCGGGGCAATGACGCGCCACGCCGAGATTGAGCACTCCGCGCTGGTGAAGACGATTCCGCTTTTGCACGATTGCGCTGCGGGGATTGCCGACGTGCAGGTGCGCAACCGGGGCACACTTGGCGGATCGCTCGCGGAGGCCGATCCGAGCGGCGATTGGGCCAACGCCTTGATCACGCTCGACACCACGGTTCATTGCCTTGGGGCGAACGGCGCGCGCAGCCTCGCGCTGAAAGACTTCATCACAGATGCCTATACCACCGCGCTTGCTCCCGACGAACTTGTGACCGAAGTGGAAGTGAGGATTCCGCCTGAGGGCAGCGGCGGAGCCTACGTTGCATTTAAGCGGAGCGCGCCCGTGTATCCCAGTGCCAGCGCGGCCGTGCAACTCACTATGGCGGACGATGTGTGTCAGGGTGCCGCTATCGCTCTCGGCTGCGTCGGATTGACGGCGATTCGCGCGACCGAGGCCGAGGCCGCGCTTCGCGGCAAGATCCTGAACGCCAATAGGAGCGACAAGACCATTGCCTCCGCTGCCGAAGCCGCTCGCGCCGCCGCCGATCCTCAGCCTGACATGCGCGGGTCGGCTGAATACAAGCGCGAACTGGTCGTGGCGCTGGTGAAACGCGCCATTCAGATTGCCATCCGCCGTGCTCGCGGAGAAAAAGTCGAAGGGGTTCATCTTTATGCCTGAAACCATGGCCGTGGAAACCATCGCCGTTGATATCAGTGTCAAGGTTAACGGCAAGCCATATAGCCGGCAGGTCGAGCCGCGCATGCTGCTGGTTGAATTCCTGCGCGAGGCCTGCGATCTTACGGGCACGCACGTCGGTTGCGACACTTCGTATTGCGGCGCTTGCACGGTGCTGATGAACGGTCTGGCGGTGAAGTCGTGCACGATGTTCGCGGTGCAGGCGGATGGCTCGGAGATCACCACGGTTGAGGGTCTGGAAAAAGAGGGGAAGCTTCATCCCATTCAAAAGGCTTTCGGGGATGCTTACGGGTTGCAGTGCGGCTACTGCACGCCCGGTCTGATGCTGTCGGCTCATCAGTTGCTGTCGGAGAATCCTTCTCCGAACGAAAACGAAATTCGCAAAGCGATCGCGGGCAACACTTGCCGCTGCACCGGATATATGAACATCTTCAAGGCCATCGGACTGGCGGCCCGCAACCTGAGGGGAGCATGAGATGGCGATCAAGTTTGCCGGCGTATTTGAAGTGAAGAAGACGCCCGAGGAGGTTTACGACTTTCTCACCGACCCCAATCGATTTGCGGCGCTGCTCCCCGACTTTCAGGGATTGACAGTGCGGGACGCGACGCATTTTGCGCTCAAAGTGAACGTGGGGATTTCCTACATCAAGGGCAGCGCCGAGGTGAAAATCGAATTAGCGGAGGGCGATCGGCCGCGACGGGCGCAATACCGGGGGCAGGGCGTGGTCGCCGGAGGAAACGTTACGGTGGTTGCGGCATTCGACCTGGCCACGAACGCGTGTGGAACCAAGGTGGATTGGCAAGGCGAAGCGCAGATCTTCGGCCGGCTCGCATCGGTGGCCGGAGGCATGCTCGAACCGCTGGGCAAGAAACAGATTCAGAAACTGATCGACGCGCTGCAGGCGGCGCTGGCATAGCACGTGTGGCGCGGACACTCCTGTCCGCGAAATGTTTGCATTGGCGCAAAGTCCGTGCGGGTAAAAACAGGGCTGAAGAAAAGTGGCTGACGCAGAAAAAAAGAACGGCAGCAGACAGTGGGTCGGCGCGTCGCTTCCCCGCAAGGAAGAAGACCGTCTGCTGCGCGGGCGGGGCAAGTTTGCCGACGACATCAAGCTTCGCGAGATGCTCTATCTCCGCTTTGTGCGTTCCCCGTTCGCCCACGCGCGCATCGTGAGTGTAGACACGTCGGCGGCTGAAGCGTTGACGGGCGTAGTATGCGCACTTACCGGCAAAGAAATTGCCTCGCAAACGCAGCCCTTCATTGAAATTGGCCCCGAGCGCGCGCAGAAGATTCGCGACTTTCCCATCGCGCTGGGCAAAGTGCTTTATCAGGGCGAGCCGGTTGCCGCAGTGGTCGCGGAGTCTCCCAGCCTTGCCGACGATGCCGCGGAGCTGGTGCAGGTCGAGTACGAACCGCTCGAACCTGTGGTCGATGCCGAACAGGCTCTGACCGATCACAGCATTCTGCACGAAGAGGCCGGCACGAACCGCGTTTGGAACGGCGTGTGGGAATACGGCGACGTTGAACGTGCTTTCAAGGATGCGGCGTATGTCGTCGAGATTGACCGGCTGCACTTTCATCGTTTTTCGTCGACGCCGCTGGAAAGTAACGTCGTGATCGCGGAATGGAATCCCAAAGACGATCGCATTTACTACTGGTGCAACAATTCGTTTCCGTCTTTCGCGATCCAGTTTCTGGCGGCGCACCTGAACATACACATCGATAAGATCCGAGTGCAGACTTTCGATATTGGAGGCAGCTTCGGGATCAAAATCACCAGCTATCCGCAGATGGCGGTGTGCGCTCTGGCGTCGAAGAAGGCCGGCGGACGTCCGGTGAAATGGGTTGAAACCCGCTCTGAGCACATGGTTTCGAGCGCGCACGGCAATGAGCGAACGTTTCGTAACACGCGCGTCGCGCTCGACAAAGACGGCGTCATCACGGCCATCGATTCGCGCCACATCGACGATTGCGGCGCTTACCCACGCTACGAGCCTCTGGGATGCGTGATCTGGTCGCAGGTTTTTTGCGGTGTCTATCGATTCAAGAACGCGCGCATCGATTTCTGGCAGGCGGTTACTAACAAGTGTCCCGTTGGCCCCAATCGCGGATATTCGCGCATGCAGCACCTTTGGTTTCTGGAGCGAATCGTCGACATCTGCGCTCACGAAATCGGCATCGCTCCCGATGAAATGCGTCTGCGCAATTACATTCTCCCGGAAGAATTTCCCTACACCACGCCCAACGGCTGCGTGTACGATTCCGGCGACTATCCGAAGATGCTTGCCGTCGCGAAAGAGCTGATCGATTGGGAGGGCTGGAAGAAAAAGCGGGCCGAGGTGCGCAAGGAAAATGACGGCCGCATGATTGGGATCGGCATCGGCACTACGCTTGATTCCGGAACCAATAATTTTGGGCAGTCGCAGATCATCAATCCCTACGCTCCATTTTCCGGCAACTCGCAGGGGGCAAACTGCAAGCTCGATATCTATGGCGAAGTCGTTGTGTCGGTTGGCTCGTGCCCGCAAGGCCAGGGACACGAAACTACCGCGGCGCAAGTCGTTGCCGATGTGCTCAACATTCATCCCGACCTGATCACGGTGCGCACCGGTTTCGATACGGAGCGCAACGTGCACACCGGCTTCTCGGGAACGTACGCCAGCCAATTTGCGGTTTCCGGATTGTCGGCGGTTCACGGCGCCGCGCAAAAACTCAAATCGGAAATGAAGCGCCTCGCTGCCTTTACTCTCGAAACGAAAGAAGAGGATCTCGAATTCGGTGTCGGCCAGCAGGGGCCGGAGATCAAATCCAAGAGCAGCGGGAAGTCGATCAACTACTGGGGACTGGCAAACATTGTCAACGTGAATAGCGCCGTGCTTCCGTCCGAACTTTACGATGTCACGCTCAACTGCCGCTATGTGTGGCGGGCGCCGTTCAAGGTTCCGGATACGAAGGCAAAATACGGCAGCCTCACGTTGACTTACGCTTCGCAACTGCATATCGCCGTCGTTGAAGTGGACCGCGACACTTTTGTCCCCAGAATTCTCGACTACGTAGCTGTCGACGATTGCGGAACGGTGATCAATCCGCCGATTGTCGAAGGGCAGGTTTACGGCGCGACGGCACACGGCATCGGCGCGGCGCTGATGGAAACTTGCGTCTACGACGCGGTGGGCAACATGCTGACCAGCACCTTCAGCGATTACACTCCCATCACATCCATGAATATTCCGAAAATTAAGTATGGGCATACGACAACACCTTCTCCGCACAGCTATAGCGGCGCGAAGGGCATGGGTGAAGGAGGAGCGGCTCCGGTGCATACGATTTCAGCGGCGCTGCAGGATGCGCTGTTTGCGCACGGTATCTTTATCAACGACTCGTTTAATAACGGCGACAGCATCTTCCGCGCGCTCAAACAGCGCGAAGGCGGACAGCTCGCCCAGTTAGTCAAGATGGAAAAGCGGATTTAGGACGCGATGAAAAAAGTTTGCATCATCGGTTGCGGCGCCATCGGTTCGCTCTATGCTGCGCATCTGGCGCGCGTTGCCGAAGTTTGGGCGCTGGTGCGCCGCGAAGATCACGCCGCCGAGCTAAACCGCCGCGGCCTGCGCGTCAGCGGAACGCACAACTTCGTGGTTCCGATCAAAGCCACTACTAACGCCAAAGACCTGCCGGATTGCGAATTTGGCATCGTCGCTACTAAGGCCACGCAGGTCGCAGAATCGTTTCGCCAGGTCGGTCGTCGCTTCGATCAGGGAGCGGTTCTCTCGGCGCAGAACGGGGTCGGTAGCGAAGAAATCATCGCTACTCTGACACGCGGCTACGTCATTCGCGCCACCACTTTCATGAGCGGTACACGCCACAACGACACTCACGTGCAGTATGAGCTCGACACGCCTACGTGGATGGGCCCGTTCGAGCCGACCGGCACGCCATTCGCTGTAGTCCAAGAAGCTGCCGAGCTTATCATCGCCGCCGGGCTCAAGGCCGAGGCGCTGGAAGACGCGCGGCCGGCGCAGTGGTCCAAGTTGATTTTTAATTCGTCCGTGAACAGCGTGTCCGCGCTAACCGGTCTTCCGCACTCGCCGCATTTCTCCGATGAGGCGAGATTCTCCGACCTCGGGCATTTGCTGCACGCTTTGATCGATGAAGGCAAACGTGTAGCCGAGGCCGCCGGCGTTCGCCTGCATGAGGATCCCTGGGAGATGAACCGGGTCGGCGCCATGACCAATCATCCGCCCTCGATGCTTCATGACGTTCGCCATAGGTTGACGACCGAAATCGATTTTCTCTCTGGCGCCATTGCGCGCGAGGCGGAGCGTCTCGGAGTTCCCGCGCCGTTGCATACGGCGGTTTACCGGCTCATCAAGGGCAAAGAAGCGGCCTGGAATTTTCAGGATGAGAATAGACCAGTGACCGTGCATTGAGATTGCAAAGTGAAACTGCCATGGCTTGGCCTGCAGACAAATTGAAACTCGATCGCGTTCGCGCCCTCATGAAGGATGAGGGACTTTCCGCCTTGGTCTGCCGCGCGCCGGATAATGTTCTCTATCTCACCAACTACTGGTGCATGAAGGGATATGACGCGGTTATTTTTCCGCTCGAAGGTGAGCCCACGTTGATTGCGATTGAACCGCAGCAGGCCGACGCCGAGCGCAACTCGTGGACCAAAGACATTCTCTATTTCAAGGGCTATGACGAGAGTGACCCGCGCCCGCCGCAGTTTCGCGCCTGGGACCGCGCCTACGAAGTTCTGAAGAGCCGTGGCCTGACCGACAAGGTTGCCGTCGAACTCAACATGGGCACGCAGTCGGCCGACCGCATGGTGGGCGAACCGACCACGTTCATGCTCTCTTATTTCGAATCGTTCAAGAAATTTTGCCGCGAGGTTGTGGATGCGACGCCGCTTCTCAACGAAGCTCGCTCGATCAAGACCGCACAGGAAGTCGAGCGCATGCGTTTAGCCAACGAACTCGCGGCTCTGGCCATGGACTACACGCGTGAGCACATGCGTCCCGGCATGAAAGAGAGCGAAGTCGGTGCCATGTATGAAGGCTTCGTGCATGGAATCGGCGTTGGCTACAAAGGCAAAGTCGAGATGGCGCGTGCCTTCACACTAGTGTGGTCGGGCAAGGGAATTGCCACGTTCACGGCCACCGGCGATCGTCCCATTCAGAAAGACGAGCCCACGCTTTTCGAAATCTGGGTTTGCGCCGACGGTTATTGGACCGATCTCACCAAGAATGCCTGCCCCGGCGAATTGAAGCCGGAGTATCACAAGCTCCTCGATCTTCTTCTAAGAGTTTTCAACGATGCCGTGGTTTTCGCGCGCCACGGTGCCAGCTTTCCCGAACTCGACAAGTTGGTACGCGCCCGCATCGCCGAAGGTGGATACTCGGGACAGCCCTCCCACCCCATTTGCCACGGCGTCGGCGCTCGCGCTCATGAGTGGCCCTACGCGCATCAAGCTGGCACTGGCACAATCAAACAGGGAATGGTGTTGGCGATCGAGCCCGGTATTTACTGGCCCGGAGGCGGAGGTCTGAGGTTGGAAGACAATTTTCTGATCACTGCATCCGGCAACGAAAAACTATGCACGGATCCAGACGATTTCCGTCTGGCAAAACATCACGAACAGAAATCTGGGAACTGAGAACCGGGATCTGAGAACTAAAAAGTGTCCAGCCCAACCACAAACTCGAGGCCCTCTCTCGATCAAAAACTAATTGATCGCATTCTCGCGGAAGTCCGCGAAGACGACATCATCTCTATGGCGATCGACGTGATTAACATTCCAAGCCCCACCGGCGAAGAACTGCAGATGGCGCAGTACATGCAATCCACGCTGCAGAGGCTTGGCCTCGACATTACCTGGCAGGAAGTAGAAGATGCGCGCGCCAACGTGGTCGGCCGCTGGAAAGGTTCGGGCGGCGGCAAGAACCTGATGTTCAATGGCCACATGGATACCTCCAACACCGGCCGCGAAGAATTTCTCACCGGCGTTGGCTACAAGCCGCAGGCCGTGGTTAAAGACGGCTTCATCTACGGGCTTGGTATCTACAACATGAAGGGCGCGCTGGTTTGCTATACGAATGCCGTGAAAGCGCTGCAAAGCGCCGGTGTGCGTTTGAAAGGCGATGTCATTATTGCCGCCGTCGCCGGCGAAATTGAAAAAGCCCAGTGGGGCGAATTCAAAGGCAAAGAGTACCGCGGCTATGGATGCGGCACGCACTACCTCGTGAATCACGGAGTACTGCCCGACATGTGCATTCTCGGCGAGCCCACCGACATGCATGTCGTTCTCGAACATTTCGGCTCCATGTGGGTGCGCATCTCGTGCACGGGAATTTACGTGCACACTGCGTTCTGCGAAGGCCGAGAGGAGATGAATTCCATCCGCCGCATGGTGGAACTGATGCCGCCGATTTTGAAGTGGATTGAGCGATGGGAGAAGAAGGCGAGCTACGGCGGCAAGAAAGCTCTGGTGAATCTGGGCGGCATTCGCGGCGGACACGCGTGGCGCGCCAGCCGCACTCCCGAAAAAACGGACCTGTTCCTCGACGTGCGCGTGCCGCCCAACGTTCCGATGGCCGCGGCGCGCCGTGACATTCAGCGCCTTTTTCTTTTGCTGGAAAGAACGCATCCTGATTGGGGTTTGGAATTCGAGACCTACGTTTCGGTTCCCGGCGCGCGCATCGGCGAAGAGCACGAGATGATTCGCGCCATCGACCGCAATCACAAACGCATCACCGGCAAAACACCGGAGCGGGAAGTGGTGACTTGGTGTTCTGATGCCAGCGTGCTCAGCCGTTACGGAGTCGAGACCGTGAATTACGGCCCCTCCAGCGGCCCGCGCGACAAAGAAGGAGAGAAAGTTCGCGTCCAGACATTGGTGGAGATCACGAAGATTTACGCGCTCACTGCGGCCGAATTATGTGGCGTGAGCAGCCGCTGAGGCCATTTTGCCAAGTCCGACAGAAATCGATCGCCGTTACAAGAACATTCGCGGGCGCATGCAAGCCGCCGGACTGGACGCGCTTATTGTCTGCGGCAATCAATATGCCGGATTTGAAGGCGCGGTCTTTTACACCTCCGGATTTGAAATCGTCCATCGTTATGTTTGCGTCGTCATCCCGCTCGAAGATGAACCCACGCTGGTTTTTCCGCGCGAAGCGCGCTGGATTGGCGACAAGAATAAACCTTGGGTAAGAGATCAAGTTTGGCCCGAGGTTCCAGGCCAGTGGCTGCGCGAGCGCGCCGTCGAACGCAAATGGAAGCGTATCGGTACGTTTGGGATGAACTTCATCATGGCGGTTCGCGACTATCGCGAGCTCGCGCAAGGCTCATTCGAGCTTGTGCCCTTTGACCATGAATTCGACATGGCGCGCGCCGTAAAGAGCGAAGAAGAATTAGTCGAAGTGCGCGACGCGATGGATATCGTCGTCGACGGTTTCTGGGCGCTGGTTGCCGCGTACAAGCCCGGTAAGACCGAAGCTGAAATCATGGCGCCTGCAGTCGAGCGCTTTTTCGCTCGCGGAGCCGGTCCGCGCATGATGAACATTTTGCTTTCCGGGGAACACGGAGAAGCTAACGCCTACTTCAAAGTTCCCGGCCATCGCAAGGTCGCGGGCGACGATCTGCTTCTTTATTCGCTTGAGGTGACCGGCTCCGGCGGCTACTGGGTTGAGTTTTCCCGCGCGCTGATTCAGGGCAAGCCCAGCGCGACAACGCAGAAGATGGCGGACGCTTACCCCCACGCGATGGAATCCGCGCGCAAGTTGCTGCGTCACGGAGAACTTGCTTCCATCGTGCATCGCGCGGTTGCCGACATATTCGCTCAGCACGGTTTTGTGCTCGGGCATCTTTCCGGCCATAGCATCGGGATGACGATGCTGGAGTATCCGGCAATCGGCGCGCAGAGTGATGTTCCGCTCGAAGAGAACATGATCTTGTCACTGCATCCGCAAGTCGTCGATGAGGAAGGCAAGGTCTGCCTGTATACACAGGATACATACCGCGTCGGCAAGACAGAAGGCGAATGCCTGGCCGATGTGCCGTGGAAATTCTTTCACGGTGGGGAAACGCGGGAAAGTTAGAAGTGAGAAGTCAGATTGCAGAAGTGAAGAACCTCGGTTCCTAGGAATTTACTTCTGCAATCTGACTTCTCACTTCTGCAATTTGCTTCTGAAATTCTGAGCCTGGAGTCGGAGCTTGCTGAAAGTTTGCATCATCGGTTGCGGCGCTGTCGGCAGCCTCTTCGCTGCGCATCTCGCGCAGAAAGGCGCGGCGGAAGTCTGGGCGTACGACGTCTGGAAAGATCATGTCGAGGCCATTCGCAATCGTGGTCTCCGCATTTCGGGCGCCGCCGATTTCACCGCCAAACTAAATGCCACCAGCAATCCCTCCGACCTGCCGCGCTGCGATTACGGCATTGTTGCCACCAAAGCCATCCACACCGGCGGTGCCATGGCGCAAGTCGCTCGCGCCTTCGATGAGAACAGCGTGGTCTGCTCGGTGCAAAACGGCGTTGGCAATGAAGAGATCATCGCGGAGCACGTGACGTACGTAATTCGGGGCACGACGTTTCCCGCTGGACATCCCATCGCTCCCGGCCACATCGGCTTCGACATCAAGGGCGATACCTGGATTGGTCCATTCGAACCGACGAAGACGCCGATGTCCAGGGTCGAGGAGCTAGCCGGCCTGATCACGCGCGCGGGCATGAATACAATTGCGTTGCCAGATGCTCGCGGCGCGCAGTGGACGAAATTGATTTTTAATGCAGCCACGAATCCTGTCGGAGCCCTCACTCTGCTGCATCACGGAGCTGCAACGCGCTTCGGGCCGACTGGCCAGCTCTTCAACGATCTGATCGCGGAAGGTGAAACGGTCGCTCGCGCACTCGGCATCGAACTGCATGACGATCCGCGGGCGCTCGTAGAAAAGGGAGCGAATGCTCCCGGCAAGCATCGCGCTTCCATGTTGCAGGACGTGCTCGCCAAGCGCCCGACCGAAGTCGATTTCATGAACGGAGCGATCGTGAAGTGGGGTGAGAAAACCGGCGTACCGACGCCGTTGAACAAAGCCGTCTGGGAATTAGTGAGAGGCCTGGAGCATGGCTGGAGCGACCCGGGATAAGGTGTCAGGTCGCAGGTCTCAGGTCTCAGAAAACCCATAAACGCAGGTTCTGAGCTTTAGACTTGACATCAACGACGAGCAGTTTCTGATCTTCCTGAGACCTGAGACCTGAGACCTGAGACCTGAGACCTGAACTATGACCGTTCCATTCAACATCGGAGTCCTGCAACTGAGCATGGAGCCCGTCCACGAAACCGTGGACATGGCCAAGGCCTGCGAAGATGCGGGGTTTGACACATTCTGGATCGCCGAAGCTTATCCGTGGTGGCGCAAACATTCCTTTGAAGCGCGCTCTTCGACGGCGATTTTGGCCATCATCGCCAGCCAGACTCGGCGCATTCAGCTTGGATGGGGAATTATTTCTCCCTACACGCGGCATCCCGTGGAGATTGCGATGGAAGCGCGCGTCATGCAGGATCTCGCGGGCGAACGCTTTCTTCTGGGCCTGGGCGCTTCGAAGATTTTCATGAAAGAAATCGGCGAGGGAGAAGGAGAGAAAGTCGGACCCGCGACCGTGATGCGGGAGAGCATCGAGATCATTCGCGGCGTGCTCAAGGGCGACAAGTTCGAATATCAGGGCAAGGTTTTTAGTGCCACGGTTCCGCCGCTCAAGGCTGACGCGCACACGTCGCGCAAGGTTCCTCCACTGTATGTTGCGGGCACTGGGCCGGCAATGCAGAGGTTGGGAGGATCGCTCGGCGATGGGTTGCTTACGGCATCGATCACTACCCCTGCGTTCGTGCGATATTCAAAAAGAAATATGGAGGAGGGAGCGGCGAAGGCAGGCCGCGATGCTTCGCAACTGATCCTCGGTTGCGTGATCGTCGGCAGCATTGGACGCGATTCGAAAAAAGGAAAAGAAGGAGCGCGCGAGCAGGCCGCCATGTATCTGGCTAACAAAGTGCAAAACATCAAAGGATCGGCCGACGTCCTACTCGAATCCGCGGGCATCACTTTCGAAGAACTGCAGCCGGTTGCGGACGCCATGGAACGCGGAGGACGCAAGGCCGCTGCACAGGCTGTTAGCGATGAACTGCTGCGCAAAGTCTGGCCCATCGCGGGCACGCCTGAAGAGTGCATGCAAAAGATCGAAGAATACCGCGCCGCCGGCTGCACCCACATCATGCTGGAAATCTGGGGAGAAGATCGCGTGGCGCAGGCGAAATTGTTTGGCGATGAAGTGCTGCCACACTTTAGAAAGTAAGCGCCACTGCTACAAGCGGTCGCCGAGACAACCAGCAATCTCCTTCTTTATCAGATAGCCGCCAAGGAAGGACACTATGCCCAGCCACGCGGCACACGCGATTCCAATGAACAAGATCGCACCTCCCGGCTCCGGCATAGCTAGCGCGGCAAGAGAACTGCACGCGGCCCAGAATCCGACCCAGAGAAATCCTCGGAGCCGGTTCACGCGAACCGTAACTCTAGTAACTCCATTCTCGTCCTCTTTGAATCGCAAGTCGACGCCGCTAACAAACGCGAACGGATTTAGGCCAACCCAGTTGCTGTGACTGTAGAGCTTCGGCTGAATCCCAAGCACAACAATTGGGGTTTTTATTGAGGTAATAGCCAGATTGGCAGCCATATATTTAACGCCCTCCTTTGACAACATGCCCTCGATTCGTTCTGAGGCTGTTTGGGCAGGCAGTTGGCAGATGAGTTCGTAGGTTTTATGTATCACTGAGCTTATTTCACTTCGCCATCACGAGCTTCGCAATCGTGGCGAGTTGCATATTCGATGTGCCTTCGTAGATTTTTCCGATCTTCGCGTCGCGCCAATATTTCTCTACCGGATAATCTTTGGTAAAACCGTAGCCGCCGTAGATTTCGATGGCTAGTGATGTAACGCGCTCGGCCACCTGCGAGGTGAAGAGCTTGGTCATGGCGGCTTCTTTCACGAAATTTACTCCCGCGTCTTTCATGCGCGCCGCGTTATAAACCATCAGACGCGCGGCTTCGATCTCGGTTGCCATTTGCGCGATCTGGAACTGGATGCCTTGAAATTCGGCAATCGGTTTGCCGAAGGCCGTGCGCTCCTGCGCATACTTCGCAGCGTATTCCCACGCGCCTCGGGCCACGCCCAGCATCTGCGCGCCAATTCCGATGCGGCCTTCGTTCAGAGTTTCAATCGCGATTTTGTAACCCTTGCCGATTTCGCCGAGCACGTTTTCTTTGGGCACGCGGCAGTCTTCTAAAATCAGTTCACAAGTGGACGACGCGCGAATGCCCAGCTTGTCTTCTTTCTTTCCGACGGTGAATCCGGGAAAGCTTTTCTCGATGAGATAGGCGGTGATTCCCTTGTAACCTTTCGTGGCGTCGACAGTGGCAAACAGGATGAACAATCCCGCTTCTTTGCCGTTCGTGATCCAGAGTTTGCGTCCGTTGAGAATGAAGTCGCTGCCCTTGAGCTCAGCCTTGGTTTGCAGCGCAAACGCGTCCGAGCCCGAACCGGCCTCGCTCAATGCGTAAGCGCCCACCGTGTCCGCTGCAATTTTGGGCAGGTAACGCTTTTTCTGGTCTTCAGTGGCCCAGCGCAGAATGGCATTCGCGACCAGCGTGTTCTGCACGTCAACGATGACTCCGGCGGACGCGTCGGCCCGCGAACATTCTTCCACGGCCAGGATCGCCTCGAAAAATTTGCCGCCCGCGCCGCCGTATTGCTCGGGGATCTCGATGCCCATCAGTCCCAACTGAAAGAACTGGTCGATCAGGGTGTGGTCGAAGATCGCTTTTTCGTCCATCTCTTTGGCCAAGGGACGAATTTTGTCTTCGGCGAACTGGCGCACGTTGTCGCGGAAGAGAATCTCGTCTTCGGTCAGAGTGGTGAGCGGCGTGGGATTTGTTAGCTGTAGAGTTTCCGGCATGAAGACACCTCGTTATTGAGACGCGGCTGGCCGCGGCTGGGCAGGATGGCGAACCCGAAATTGTAGCAGCAGCGGACGGCTTGACGGCGACCGGTCGGTTGGTGCGAGGGCTCGCGCTACCGAGCTGTATCAAAACTTTCGCGGGCGAGGGCGCCCGGCACACGTCCCTGAGCGCGGGCTGTGACCACAGCGGCTGAAGCCGTCACTGAAAATAAGACGCTTATCGCAGCGGTGAACCGCTGCGCCACCCAAAGGCACGTACGACACGGATCCCAAGAGGGACGGTGCCGTGGAATCCCACCCTTGCGCACAGAACGCACAAGGATGGGGCACCCGATTTTTATTCTTGGGTCGGCTATTCTGGCATCAGTTCGGCCACGGTTAGCTGATCGGCTTTGCGTAGTTCTGGGAATAGCCATGTCCAGGTGGCGACCACTACCAGCGTTCCTACTCCTCCGAGGACCACGGCCGGGACGGTGCCAAACCATTGCGCGGTTAGTCCGGACTCGAATTCACCTAGTTGGTTGGAGGCTCCGATGAAGAGCATGTCTACGGCGTTGACGCGACCGCGCATTTCGTCGGGAGTCGCGACTTGGATGAGAGTGGCACGGATGATCACGCTCACCATGTCGGCGGCGCCGGTTAAGAAGAGCGCGGCGAGCGAGAGGATGAGGCTCTGCGAAACTCCGAAGACGATGGTGAATACGCCGAATGCGGCTACTGCGGACAGCATGGTCGGACCGGCACGGCGATGGATAGGGCGGTGAGCGACTATGATCGCCATCAGGGCGGCGCCTGCTCCGGGAGCGCTGCGCAACAGGCCCAGGCCCCAGGGACCGGTGTGCAGGATGGTTCTGGCGTAGATGGGCAGCAGAGCTTTCGCTCCGCCGAGCAGGACGGCGAACATGTCTAGAGAGATCGCACCGAGGATCAGCTTCTTCTTGTGAATAAAACGGAAACCCGCGAGCACGGTGCGCAGGCTCACGGGCTCTTTCTGCCCCATTTCCTTTTCCGGCGATGTGGGCAGCAGGTGGATGCGCAGGGTGAGGAGGACGGAGAGGATGGAGATGGTCAGGGCAATGGCATAGACGCCTTGCGGGCCGCGAAAGAGGGCGTAGGCGATTCCTCCGATGGCTGGGCCGGCGATGTTGGCGACCTGACCAGTGCTGGCGTTCCAGGCGACGGCGTTTGAAAAATGTTCTTCGGGAACCAGGTGCGGCAATATGGCGCGGCTTACCGGAAAACTGAAACTGCGGGAAATTCCGACCAACACCAGAACGGCGCAGATCAGGTGAACCGACTGCGGGGCGCGCCAACTGATGGCCAGCAGCAGCGCCGAGCAGAGACCATAGCCGACATAGCACCACATCAGCAACTTGCGGCGGTCGAGGAGATCGGCGGCGTGTCCGGCGACGAGAAACAGGACGAAGCCGGGTGCGAATTGGGCCAGGCCGACGTATCCGAGATCGAGTGCGCGATTGGTGATGGCGTATACTTGCCATCCCACAGCTACGGATTGCATCTCGATTGCCACTACGATGAAGAAGCGCGCGAGTGTGTAGTCGACGAAGCTGGGATAGCGGAAGGCGACGCGGCCGGCTAGGCGCGGGTCTTTCTCAGTGAGCATTCTTCATTACTTTGACACAGAATCAGAATCCCAAGGGAACGAGTGTGTTGCGACAGTAGGGGTCCTTCGACTACGTGGCTGCTCCGCTTCGCGAAGCAGCCACTTCGCTCAGGATGACTTGTTGAGATGCAATCAGCGGCGGTTGATGAGCGAGGCTACGTAGCCGGCTCCGAAACCGTTGTCGATGTTGACCACGCTTACATTCGAGGCGCAGGAGTTCAACATTCCCAGCAAGGCGGCCAGACCTTCGAAGGCTGCTCCGTAACCGACGCTGGTGGGAACGGCAATGACCGGAACTCCTACCAGGCCGCCGACTACGCTTGGGAGCGCGCCTTCCATCCCGGCGCAGACGACAATTACGCTGGCTTTGGCTAAGGCTTCGCGATGGGCCAGCAGGCGATGGATGCCGGCGACTCCGATATCGTAGATGTGCTGCACGTTGTTGCCCATGAGTTCGGCGGTGACTACGGCTTCTTCGGCTACGGGGATGTCGCTGGTTCCGGCGGACACGACCGCGATGATACCTCTTCCACGCCGCTTGCGATCGCGCTGCAGCGTGATGGATCGCGCCAGCGGACGATACTCGGGCTGCTGCGCATTCTCGGCGAATGCGCGGGTGACGGCGGCGTATTGTTCTTCTGTGGCGCGCGTGGCTAGAACGTTGCCGCCATGTGCGGCCAGGCGAGTGAAGATTCCGGCGAGCTGGGTCGGCGTTTTGCCTTGGGAGAAAATCACCTCGGGCATGCCTTGCCGGAGAGCGCGATGGTGGTCGAGTTTGGCGAAGCCCAGATCCTCGAAGGGCAAGTGGCGGAGGCGCTCGACGGCTTCGTCGGGCGAGAGCCGCTTTTTCTTGACTTGCTCAAACAGCTTGCGCAGAGCTTCTGAATTCACGGGAACCTCGGAAGTCTTGAATCTTAATTGAAGTGATAGATTTAGGATCGCGAAAATGGACTTCAGACCGCCGGAAATTACTGAGGTCAGACGCACCCTTTGTTAGAATCAGGGATTCACCAATGACGCCGCGAATCGTTGAAATCCTTTATCAGATGATCGCCTTCCTGTTTGCGATCAGCGTGCACGAGTCCGCCCACGCTTGGACCGCGTCGCGCTGCGGCGATCCCACGGCGCGCATGTTGGGGCGGGTTTCGCTGAATCCGATTCGCCATATCGATCTGTTGGGAACGATAGTCTTGCCGCTGATTGCGGCCATTAAGTTCCAAGGGTTGATCGGCTGGGCGAAGCCTACGCCCGTCGACCCCCGGAATTTTCGGCACCCAGTGATGGACGATATTCTGACGTCGGTCGCGGGTCCCGTTAGCAACTTTATCGTCGCGACTATCGCGCTGTTGGTGCTTGGCGGGATCTCGCTCTCATCAGGCTCAGGACATGACCTTGTCATCGGACTGGCAAATGGTTTGGGCGGCGCAGCCTCCGATTCGGTGTTGGCGCCAGTCGCTACGCTGCTGTATTTCCTCATGATAGTTAACATATGGCTCGCAGTCTTCAATCTGATCCCTGTCCCGCCGCTCGATGGCAGCCACGTGCTGCGTCATTTCTTATCGGATCCGGTGCGAGTAGTGTATGACCGCATTGGAATCTTCGGACTGCTGGCGCTGGTGCTTCTAGCCCCAGGCTTGCTCAACGCATTGGTCGAGCCGCCTGTTAACTTTTACCGATCGATGCTGGTGAGATTCTGAATGACAATTCCTGCCAAGAAACGCGTGCTCAGCGGAATGCGTCCGACGGGCAAACTGCACCTGGGAAACTACGTGGGTGCGTTGGAAAACTGGGTCCGCATGCAAGACCAGTACGAGTGCTTTTTCGTGATCGTCGACTGGCACGCGCTGACCACCGACTATGCCGACCCCTCACAACTGAAAGCAAACCTAGTCGACGTGCTCTACGATTGGCTGGCGGCGGGGCTTGATCCTGAGAAGTGCGTTTTGTTCATCCAATCTCACGTGCCCACGCACGCGGAACTGCATCTGCTGCTCTCGATGATCACGCCGCTCGGCTGGCTGGAGCGCGTCCCGACGTACAAAGAGCAGAAGGAAAACATCAAGGGAAAAGATCTGGATACCTACGGGTTTCTTGGTTATCCCGTGCTGCAATCGGCGGATATTTTGATTTACAAGGCGGATGTCGTCCCGGTCGGCGAAGATCAAGTGGCGCACGTCGAGCTGACTCGCGAAATCGCTCGGCGCTTCAACGGCTTCTATGCGGGCAGGCGTGAATACGTTTTCCCTGAGCCGGCGGCGCTGCTGACGCCTGCTCCCCGCCTGCCTGGCACCGATGGCCGCAAGATGTCGAAGTCTTACGGCAATGCGGTGATGCTCACCGATCCCGAGCCGGTCGTGCGGCAAAAACTGAAGACGATGGTCACCGATCCGGCGCGCATTCGGCGCACCGATAAGGGCGATCCCGATGTCTGTCCCGTGGGCGACCTGCACAAAATATTCAGCAGCAAAGAAACGATGGCCAAGGTCTACGAAGGCTGCCGGTCGGCGGGCATCGGGTGTATCGAGTGCAAGGGGTGGGTCGCCGATGCCCTCGTAAAGATTCTCAACCCCATGCGGGAGCGGCGGAAAAAATACGAAGACAATCCTCGCCTCGCGTGGGATATTCTGGAAGCCGGATCAGCACGAGCGCGTGAGGTTGCGGGCGCTACGATGGACGAGGTCCGTAGTTCCATGGGGTTGGATTACAGTTCGAACTCCGGGCCGGCGAAGGATTCCACTAAGTGACGGATTTGTCTCAACCTATTTCAGAACACGCCGCCGGCGAAGCGTCGCGGCAAAATGCAACTCCGCCCGCGTCCAACGGAATTAAGCTAGTCGCTCCCAAGCCGGCGAAAGAGGATGCCAGCGATTTTCCCTTCGCCGTCGCGCTCGGCGAAATCTACGAAGGGCCGCTCGATCTGCTGCTCGACCTGATTCGCAAGCAGGACATCAACATCTACGACATTCCTATCGCCAAGATCACGGCGCAGTATCTCAAGTACGTTGAGCGCATCCGTGAGCTTGATGTGAACGTGGCGTCCGAATTTATCTACATGGCGGCGGTGCTGATTCACATCAAGTCAAAGATGCTGTTGCCGCGCGATCCGCTGGCTCCCGCCGACGCGCAGGAAGACCCGCGCAACGAACTGGTCAACCGGCTGCTGGAGCACGAAAAGTTCAAATCCGCGGCGCAAATGCTTTTGCAGAAACAGCAGATTGAAGACGCGGTGCTGAGCAATCCGGCGATCCGCGAGTTCATGGAAGCCGAGGGCCCCGAACCCGAGCTCGCCGCCGATGTCATCGACCTGGTCAAGACCTTCCAGCAGATTCTGGACCGCGCGCGCACCCGGCCAGTTCTCGAAGTGGACGAAGAGACCGTAACCGTGGGACAGATGATCCAGTATTTGCACCGCAGGCTTGCGCTTGAAGGTCGGCCGATTCGCCTGAAGCAAATGCTGCGCAATGTGCAGTCGCGGCCGGCGCTGGTCTGTATGTTTCTGGCGTTGCTGGAACTTGTTCGCTTGCAGGCGATTCAGGTAAGGCAAGACCACGTCTTTGGCGAAGTGCTGGTGAGAAAGCATTCGCACTTTGAGGAAGTGATGACGGAACAGGCCACGGTGCGAGATGATTGGAAGTGAAAAATCAGTTCTCAGTTGTCAGTTCTCAGTAAGAGCCAGCGACCGTTGGATTTTACTGAAAACTGACGACTGAGAACTGACAGCTGCCCTTATGAGTCTTAGACCCCAACTCGAAGCTATCATTTACGCGGCGGAGACGCCCATTTCGATCGACCAGATTTATTCGCTGGTGAAAGATTCGGTGCTCGCGGAAACTCCCGAGATCGAACCGGCGGAGATCAAATCGCGCATCCGCGCTACGCTCGAAGAACTTATCGCAAGTTACTCGGCCGCCGACCACGGCATCGAGATTCGCCAGGTTGCCGGCGGATATCGCATGTCCACCAAGCCCGAACAGCACGACGTGGTGCGCGCTTTTGCCAAGAGCCTGAAGCCGCCGTTCCGCCTGTCGCTTCCGGCGCTCGAAACTCTTGCCGTTATTGCCTACAAGCAGCCCGTCACGGTACCCGAGATCAGCGAAATTCGCGGCGTGGATTCCGGCGGAGTCATCGCCACCCTGCTCGACCGCAAACTCATCACGACCGCGGGCAGAAAAGCCGTAATCGGCCGGCCGATTCTTTATAAAACCAGCAAGGATTTTCTGCTGCGCTTCGGACTCAAGGACATCAACGAATTGCCCAGCATGGAAGAATTCGAGAAGCTGCTGGCCGAGTCGTTCCAGAGCGACATGCTTGCGGGCGAAAGCGCGCCGGTGGAAACGCCTTCAATTTCGCCCTCGACATTAGAAGCTGATGATTCGGAGCGTGAATCCTCGGAGCATTATTCTCCCGAAACCGAACGTGTTGCCGAATTCACTAGTAGTGACGAAGAAACCGAAGCGCCAGCCAGCACCAAACCGGAGTAGCCATTCATGCCAGCCGAACGTCTGCAAAAAATTATTGCTGCTGCCGGAGTGGCATCGCGCCGCAAAGCCGAAGTTTTGATCGCCTCCGGCCACGTGCAGGTCAATGGACAAGTGGTCACCGAACTCGGCTCCAAGGCCGATCCCGAGCAAGACCACATCCGCGTGGATGGCAAGCTGCTGCAAGGCCCTGAGCGATTCACCTATGTGGCGCTGAACAAGCCCAAGGGATATGTGACTACGGCGAGTGATGAGAAGAAGCGGCCGACCGTGATGGATCTGGTGAAAAAAGTGAAGGGGCGCGTCTATCCGGTTGGACGCTTGGATTGGGCCAGCGAAGGTTTGTTGCTGATGACGAACGACGGGGCACTCGCCAACGCGCTGATGAAAGCGTCTTCCAATGTGCCGAAGACTTACGTCGTGAAAGTTGCGGGCCAGCCCGACGAGGGCAAACTCGACAAGCTGCGGCGCGGAGTGTCCATCGCTGAAAAAGGCGGGCGCCGCGTGCGTACGGCTCCGGCGAAGATTCGGCTGATCCGCGAAGGCGATAACCCGTGGCTAGAAGTGACCATCATTGAAGGCCGCAATCGCCAAGTGCGAAAAATGTTTGAAGAAGTAGGACACCACGTGGAGAAAATCCGCCGCGTGCAATATGGACCACTCGCGCTCGACGTGCCGCCGGGAGATTGGCGCAACCTGACCTTGCTGGAAGTCGCGAAGCTGAAGACAGCCGCGTCGGGACCGAAGCTTACGCTTCCGCCTCCCCCAGCAGCCGCGCCGGTGCGTGCACTGAAATCGCCGTCGCCGAAGCCATTACGCTCGCCGCGACCGTCGCATTTGTCGAGATCGGGGCCGCCACGGGCGCCGAAATCCCGCGCACCGAAACACCGCGCCTGAGGCGGATCCAATGGTTGCAAGGACCGCTGTCGAGTTGCACTCGGCTTGGTCGGGGCAAAGCCCCGTCACCACACAATCCGCTACCGCTTCGCCTCCGCAACCATGGGCAAGCGGGCCGCTCCGTACAAGCCGGCATCGCTTCCCAACAGCGCGCGGGTGATGATGGTCTTGTGGCCGGGGCCAGGCTTCACGTGCGCCGATGCGCCTTCTTTAATTTTGCTGGCCACGGCATCGGGCGGCGCAGTGGCCGCGTAGACCAGCGATCGCCGGCGCAACTCCTCGAAAATCGATGGGGAAAAAGCTTCCCAGGCGCTCGAAACTCCGCCGCCAATCACGTAAATCGGCAGGTTCAGGGAATTCACCAGCGACGAAAGCACAATTCCCAGGCAACGTCCCACGTAGCGGTAAATCCGCCGCGCCTCTTCATCGCCTTGAATGGCAAGATTGTAGATCGACTTTGCGCTGAACTCGGAATTGGAACTGGCAGCACTTGCCAGCGCCGACTTAGGGTTGTTCGCGATCGCTTCGTGCGCCATCCGAACTACGGCCGTCGCCGAAGCGTATTGCTCGAGGCATCCGCGATTGCCGCAGCCGCACGGGTGGCCGTCGGGCTCAACTGTAATGTGTCCGAACTCTCCGGCCATACCGTTTGCGCCACGCCAGATGGCGCCGGCAGTGACCAAGCCGCCGCCTACGCCGGTTCCGAGAGTCAGCATCGCTACATCGGAATATTCCTTGGCCGCGCCCAGCCATTTTTCTCCGAAGGCCGCGACATTGGCATCGTTTTCGAGAATCACTACCGTCTTCAGTCGCTGCTCAATAATGGCGCGAGCGGGATAGTCGACCCAGTCGGGCAGGTTGGGAGATGCGCGCACCAGCCCAGTTTCTATATCGATGATGCCGGGCACTCCGACGCCGATCCCGAGCAGCGGAGCGGAATTTTTGTACTTACCCGACAAGCGCTCGATGGCGTCGCACATCTCGCCGATGACGTGATCGCGTCCCAGGGAAACCTGGGTGCCAAGCGTGACTTTCTCGACCAGCGTGCCCTGCTCGTCCACGGCGGCGATGCGCAGGTTCGTGCCGCCGAGGTCGACTCCAATTGAGAATTTATTCATGGCGCTCCATTATGTCTATTTTTGACATTTCGCGCAGTAGTGACTGCTGCGTCCGGCGAGAACGATGCGCCGGATAGCGGTGCCGCATACGAGGCACGGTTCCCCCTCGCGGCCATACACGCGATGCTGGAGCTGGAAGAATCCTTCTTCTCCATCGGCATCGACATAGTCGGAAATTGAAGATCCGCCGAGTGCAATAGCCTCGCGCAGCACTACCCGGACTGCCCGGTGCAGTTTGCCGAACTCCTCGCGCGTGATGCTGGCCGCTTGGCGCCGGGGACGGATGCCGGCCCGAAACAAAGATTCATCGGCGTAAATGTTGCCCACGCCGCGCAGCAATTTCTGATTCAGCAGCGCGCTTTTGATCGGAGTCTTGCGTCCGCGAAAGAGCGCGATGAACTGCTCCTCGCTCACTTCCAGCGGCTCGACTCCACCGGGATCGAAGCCGCCAGTATAAACGCTGAGCTTGCCAAACATCCGCGGATCGATAAAGCGCAGTTCGCGGCCGGAGGCCAGCGTAGCGATCAGGTGAGTGTGCTTGGCAACCTCCGCCGCAGGCTCTGAAACGACCAGGCGCCCGGTCATGCCGAGGTGGACGATCCACTGCGCCGTTTGTAGAGACGCGGCTTGCCGCGTCTTCCCGCGAACGGCACGTCTGCTTTTGGGAGCCTGCTCTCCCTCGAGATCGAACACGATGTGCTTGCCCGCACGGTGCACGCGTACCATCCGCTTGCCTGAAAGCGTGGAAGCGATTGCCGCCGCCGGCGACTTGAGGGGTTGTTTCCGCGAACCAATCCAAACCGATTCGACCGTGTCCCCCGCGACGCGCTTGTCGAGTCCGCGAGCAATGGTTTCGACTTCGGGAAGTTCCGGCACGCAGCAAGGATACAAGATCGCCGACCGTAGGGTGTCGCTGAGCGATTGAGGTTTTACTGAGAGCTGAGAGCTGGTTGCTCGTCCACAGGCCGATTCGGTATGCTACAAGGTACACACCAAGCACCGCCGGTCGATCTTCATCAGTTTTCCCGTCAGTTCAGCAAGCGGGGCAATCCGTGTGTGCGACCCTGGGGCGCGCTTTGGTTTACGGCCGCGCAATATTCCAATTGGAGTTTGCATTGAGCAGAAGTAATACCACCCGAGGCAGAACCGCGGTCATCGTCGGAGCCCAGTGGGGCGACGAAGGCAAGGGCAAGATTGTCGACGTACTCACCGAAACTTTTTCGGTCGTGGCCCGTTACGCCGGTGGCCACAATGCCGGACACACGGTCATCATCAACGGAAAGAAATTCATTCTGCAGCTTGTGCCCGGCGGCATTCTGCGGCCCGAGTGCACCAGCATCATCGGCAATGGCGTGGTGATTGATCCGCTGGCTTTTCTGAAGGAAGTCGCATCGCTGCGCGCTGCCGGTGTGAAAGTGGACGGCAATCTTTTTGTTTCTAATCGCGCGCAGGTTATTCTCCCCTACCATCGCATGATGGAGCTGGGATCGGAAAACGCTCCTGGCCGCGTGAAGATTGGAACCACGTCGCGCGGCATCGGCCCCGCGTACGAAGACAAAATGGGACGCCGGGGATTGCGCGTCGCCGATTTGCTCGACACTCCATTGCTGCGTACCCACATCGAGAACGCGTGCCGCGAGAAAAACACGATTGCGCACGCGCTCTTCAACTCCGAGCCGCTCGATCCTGACAAAATGTTTCAGGAATACGCCGACGCCGCTGAGAAGATCGCTCCTTTTGTCCGCGACACGGCGCTGCTGCTGAACCGCGCGCTGGCCGAAGGCAAGTCGATCGTCTTTGAAGGCGCGCAGGGCACCATGCTCGATATCGATCATGGCACGTACCCGTTCGTGACCTCTTCGAGTTCCACCTCCGGTGGCGCGGCCATCGGGACCGGCGTACCGCCGACATCGATTGACACGGTCATCGGCATCACGAAAGCTTATTGCACCCGCGTCGGCAGCGGCCCGTACCCGACTGAACTTCTCGGCCCCGAAGGCGACGACCTGCGCAAGCGCGGCAATGAATTCGGCGCCGTTACTGGACGTCCCCGCCGCACCGGCTGGCTCGACTTGCCTCTGCTTCGTTACGCTGGCATGATTAACGGAATCTCCTGGCTGGTGGTTACCAAGTTGGACGTGCTCGATCACCTGACGGAGATTCCAGTCTGCGTCGGGTATAAGGTGGACGGCAAGAAGACAGACGAAGTTCCGGCACAGGCGTGCGGGTACGAAAAAATCGAATGCATCTACCGCAAAATGCCGGGCTGGGCCAGTCCAACGCAAGACGTGCGAACCGTGGAAGGATTGCCCAAGGCGGCTCGCGAGTATCTGGCTTTTATCGAACAGGAAACGGGAGCGCGAGTCGCAATGGTTTCGACCGGGCCGGATCGCGAGCAGACGATTCTGGTTCCGGAATTTGTGAGCGCGTTGGGACTGAGGGCGAACTCCAGCCCCTAAAGGGGCATCTGGGTGGGAGAACTTGCGGCATCGCTAAAGCGATGCCCTGATAAGATCCTACACTTGCGGCATGGCTGAAGCGATGCCCTGATAGGAACTACGAGAGAACGGAGCGACGGATGGTGGTGCTGGCCGTAACCTGGATGGCAAAAATCGGACGCGAGTCCGAAGTGGCCGCGATCTTCGAAAAACTCTCAGCCGAATCGCGCAAGGAACCGGGCTGTGTTATGTATCAAGTGCACAAGCACAAGACCGATCCGCGCCGGTTCTTCATCTACGAACAATACAAGGATGATGCTGCGCTGGAAGCGCATCGCGCCGCCGCGCACTTTCTGCAGCACGCCAAGAAAGAGTTGCCCAAAATCGCCGACCGCACCGAAGGGCACTTGTTTGAGCCGCTGGGCTGACTGGCAGACCGCAGACGCACATTAGCATGAGGTGCTTCGCTCCGCTCAGCATGACAACTTGATTAACATCACGTCGGCTGTTTATCCGCCATCAGCACGCCGCCCGAAGCATAGCTTTCTTTCGACAGCTCAACGAAGGTGACGACGATGGCTTCGCGCTTTGCGCCTGCTACTTCCACCATGGTGTCGGTAATGCGCTGCGCAATCTTGCGCTTCTGATCGGCCGTGCGGCCTTGCAGCATTGTGATCTGAACTAAGGGCATGGGTTCTCAGTTCCCAGTTCTCAGTTCTCAGAAAAATCGCTCCTCAGTCGATCTTACTGAGAACTGGGAACGGAGAACCGGGAACTGTTTTTATTGCGCGAGTTCGAATCCCGCAAAAAAGAAGCTCAACTCGAAGCGCGCCGTTTCATCCGCATCCGAGCCGTGAATCGCGTTGTGCTCAATGTTGCTGGCCCATTTTTTTCTAATGGTCCCCTCTTCGGCCTGGGCCGGGTTGGTTGCGCCCATCAGCTTGCGCAGATCGGCGATGGCGTTTTCCTTTTCCAGCGCGAGCGCCACGATCGGCCCGCTCGACATGAACTTGGTCAGCGAGTGGTAAAACGGGCGGCTGGCATGGACGGCGTAGAACTGCTCCGCCTGGTGCTGGGAAATTTCCAGCATCTTCATGGCTAGAATGCGGAAGCCGTTCTTCTCGAACTGCTCGATGATGTCTCCGATCGCGTTCTTCTTTACCGCGTCGGGCTTGATGATCGTCAGAGTGCGTTGCAACGTTTTCATAAGTCAGTCGTCAGTTCTCAGTTGTCAGCTTTCAGTAACACCTTATCGTTTCCGGTGACCAGAAGCTGACGGCTGAGTGCTATAATGCTTCTAAACTTTCACTCCCAGCACGGCCGCGAGCGTCTCGCCTATATCCGCGGGCGATTTCGCTACCTTGAGGCCGGCCGCTTCCATGGCGGCTATTTTCTCTTTCGCCGTCCCCTTGCCGCCGGAGATGATCGCGCCGGCGTGGCCCATGCGGCGCCCGGGAGGCGCTGTCTGTCCTGCGATAAATCCGACGACTGGCTTCTTCATGTGGGTGCGGACGAACTCTGCGGCGGTTTCTTCGGCGTTGCCGCCAATTTCGCCGATCATGATCACAGCTTCGGTCTGCGGGTCGCGATTAAACAGATCGAGCGCGTCGACAAAATTCGTGCCGATAATCGGATCGCCCCCGATGCCGATCGCGGTCGATTGCCCGATTCCGCGCTGCGTCAGCTGATGTACGGCTTCGTAAGTCAGCGTGCCGGAGCGGGAGACGATTCCGACATTGCCCTCTTTGTGGATCGATGCCGGCATGATGCCGATTTTGCATTTGCCGGGCGAGATGATGCCGGGGCAATTCGGGCCGATCAGACGCGAGCGACGGTTTTGAAGAAATTCCCAGGCGCGCACCATGTCGAGCGTCGGAATGCCCTCAGTGATGCAGACGATGAGTTCGATCTCGGCATCGGCCGCTTCCATAATTGCGTCGGCCGCATACGGCGGCGGCACAAAAATCACGGTGGCGTTCGCGCCTGTTTTGTCCGCCGCTTCCTGCACAGTGTTGAAGATCGGCCAGCCCTCGTGCGTCGTGCCGCCCTTGCCCGGAGTGACGCCGCCTACAATCTGGGTACCGTAAGCCGCGCAAGCCTTCGCGTGGAAAGTGCCTTCGCGGCCAGTCAGCCCTTGCACGATCAATCGAGTTTTCTTGTCAGCTAGGATTGCCATAATTGCTCTCTTTCGTAGAGACGGTAAGCCGCGTCTCTGACTGCTTATCTCGAGCCCAGCCCCTGAAGGGGCATTTGAACTAAAACTTTCGGCATCGCTAAAGCGATGCCCTGATACGAACCTTAAGTTCTCGCCGCGGCTACCACTTTATCGGCTGCATCTTTCATCGTGTCCGCGACCGTGAAGTTCAGCCCAGATTCCATCAGGATTTTCTTGCCTTCCACCACGTTGGTGCCTTCGAGGCGCAGCACGATCGGCAGTTGGATATTTGTTTTCTTTGCTGCCTCGACCACTCCGGTCGCCAGCATGTCTACGCGCAGAATGCCGCCAAAAATATTGATGAGCACGGCGCGCACACTTTTATCGCTCAGCAGAATCTCAAAAGCGTGCGCTACCTGGTCCGCGCTGGCGCTGCCGCCTACATCCAGAAAATTGGCTGGCATGCCGCCTGCATACTTGATGATGTCCATGGTGGCCATGGCCAGGCCGGCGCCATTCACCATGCAGCCCACGCTGCCGTCGAGCTTGATGTAGTTGAGGCTGTATTTCGATGCCTCCACTTCCAGCGGATCTTCCTCGGTGATATCGCGCAGCTCGCGCAGGTCGGCGTGGCGGAACATTGCGTTATCGTCAAACGTCATTTTGGCGTCGAGCGCGAACAGCCGTCCGTCCGTACAACTGATGAAAGGATTGATCTCGACGAGCGATGCATCCGACTCCAGAAACGCGCGGTAGAGAGCGGTCAAAAACTGTACTGCCGGATTGATCTGCGCCGGCTTCAATCCCAGCGCGAACGCGATCTTGCGCGCCTGGAACGCTTCCAGGCCCATGCCCGGATCGATGTACTGCTTGAGAATTTTTTCGGGCGTCTCGGCGGCAACTTGCTCAATATCCATGCCACCCGCGGCTGATGCCATGAACACGGGCTTTCCCTCGCCCCGGTCGACCAGAATGCCGAGATAAAGCTCTTTCTCGATCGGCAGCGTCTCTTCAATCAGCAACCGGCGCACGATGCGGCCTTCCGGGCCTGTCTGATGCGTCACCAGCTTCATGCCCAGAATTTTGCCGGCGAGCTCGCCCGCCTCATCCACCGACTTGGCGAGCTTCACGCCGCCGCCCTTGCCGCGTCCGCCGGCGTGAATCTGTGCCTTCACCACAATTCCCGTCGCGCCTGCGCTCAGCAAATCTCTCGCCGCGGCCTCGGCTTCTTCGCGAGTCGTTGCCATGGTGCCGCGTGGCACGGCGACACCGTATTTTTTAAGGATTGCTTTTCCTTGATACTCATGAATTTTCATAATGATTCCAAATCGGTCGTTAGTCTTTGATCGTTGGTTGTTAGTCGTTGGCCGTTCGCAATCAACAACTGCGACAACCGTCTTGCTTCTTGCACCGAGGGGACTCTGCTTGCGGCTTCAGACAACGTGGCAGCAAACCAGTAATTCTATAGAAGACGGAAGGATTGGCGCAAACCCAAATCCGCCGGCTGTGGGCAAATTTGCAAGGCGTTAACCACAAAGGCCACGAAGATACACGCGGGAAATGGCTACGAGCAAAACCCTTCGTGATACTTCGTGCCCTTGGTGGTTCAGGTTTGTGGGGTTGCAACGTGACACCGACTTACTTCCCGTCCACCGACTTCAGGCAGCGGCTGTAAAGCTCCAACAGATGGGCCGCGTAATCTTCGGGCTTGTCGGCCGAACTGCTGCCCTGGAATCCGACGCTGGCGCCGGTGCTCTTGCCGTAGCCAGTGGTCATGGCAATGAATTTCATGAGATCAAGTGCGATGTCTTCGTTGCGGCGGGAGCCTAGAGGAAGAGCGGGCATGTCCATGATCAAAAACTCCTCGTAAAGCGTGAAGTAACGGGTGAAGTCCGCCGGTTGTGGCGGCTCTGCCGCGATGATAGCAGAAGCAGCGGGGACGGAGCCGCCCGTCGTTCGGTCACTGACGTTTTGTCACTTCGGAGCGATGGCAATCATGTTGGGCAGGCAAAGCGGTGCGCCAGTCCCTTGGCCATTGCACATATTCGGGTTGTTGTCTTCGTTGATATTGGCGTAGGGGACTTGCTGGAGATCGCCTCCACTCACCGTATTGATAAGGTGAACGGAGCCGGCCGTGCACGTCGGCCCGTTGTACTGATCGCAGGCGGCGACGAAGACCTGGCTTCCGTCGGTGGAAGCAGCCGCGGACAGCGGGAAGCTGTCGCCGGAACATTGCGGGCAGCCCGTTGCGGGCGATCCCGAGAGAGTGATGGAAGTCGTGGTTTGGTTTCCTACGTTGTAGATGAGCACGGCCGGGATGTTCTGGCCGAGGACGATCATCTCCTGGCCGTCGTTAACAAGTTCCGCGAAGATCGGAGTGAAAATGCCTTCGCCAAGGCTGACCGGCGGGGCTGCGGTGAAGCCGGTGGTAGGCAGAATCAGCGGAGGATTACAAGTAAGCTGGAGTGGTTGCGGCGGCGGCGGATAGAGGATCGGATTCTGTGCGAACTCCGCAGTCAGCATTTGGAGAGATGTGCCGTCCTCGCTGCCCGCCGGAGGCACTTCGAGAGCCAGGATGTTCTGGGTTGACCAAAAAAAGGTTTCGTTCGGCAGGGGCGGGTATGGCTGCTCGAAGGGTGGCGGAAGAACCGGGGACGGAAAGACCTCGAGCGGCGGATTCGCCGTCGTGACACTTCCGATATTCACACTTGCGGTGCCGGGCAGAGAACAAGTCGAGTAGGCGGACACTGCATCTGCCGGCGCGCCCGCCACGTAAGCGAAGCTGCCATCCGCCGAGAAAGCGATATCAGTTGCCGAGGTCGCGACCGGAACCGAAGCCAGCGGATCGACCGTCGAGTAAACCCACATGTTGCCCAGGTTCGTAATAATAAAAATCTTCAACTGATCGGGAGAGAAGGCAGCGGCAGTAGCGACTTCGCCGGAGTTCGGCAGGACGAGATCAATCGGAGCAACCCCGCTGGTCGAGCTGTAGATGTAGACCTGGCTGGGGATAGAAACTGTGTCCGAAACCACCACCAGCTTGCCATCGTTCGAAACGGTGAGGACTTGACCGCACAGCGAAACATTGCAGGGCGTCGGGGAGCCTGAGATCTCGACCGCAGCAGGTTGGGTGGGGCTGACGTCCACGTACATCAATCCCAGATCGGTGCCAATATAGAGACGCGGGGATGCCTGATGATTG
This sequence comes from uncultured Acidobacteriaceae bacterium, assembly GCA_963785265.1. Classification (GTDB taxonomy): domain Bacteria; phylum Acidobacteriota; class Terriglobia; order Terriglobales; family Acidobacteriaceae; genus Acidiflorens. The sequence goes on from CAWAUN010000009.1 coordinate 90,618, forward strand.
AACACCATGGAATTGGGAGTCCGCGGCAGGCTGACGATAGCGCCGATGGGATTCTTTCCCGAGGTGCCCGTCGCGGTCACCGAGAACAGCGCACTGTCGCAGCCCGTCTGGTTCTGGCAGTCGGTGGTCGCGGCCCAGGCGGTGTAGGTGGGCACGGCGGAGGTGGAGATTACATCTACCGAGACAGCGCCGAATCCCATCGTCCCATTCGGCAATATTCCGTTGCTGGCGTAGATAGGGAGACCGGGTAAAACTCCGATATTGCAACTGGGAGGCGCGCAGGAAGCGGTGAGCGTAGCTCCGCCAAGATTGTTGCGGGCCGTAGCGCTATTGGCTGCCGTGGTGTTGGTGGTGGTGGCGAAGGCCGCCACTTCAGGATTGGTCGTGCTCCAGGTGAGGGGCGGTTTCGTCAGTGGCAGGTCGTCGCCGGGGGCAACTCCGTACAGGGTATCGATTGCCGCCGCATTGACAGGGACGCTGGCGCCGTTATCTACGGTGATCGAGTTCCCCTGCTGGCCCTGGCTCGCGATCTGGAGATAGATGGCTCGGATCAGGCAGGTGGTGAAGGGATAGGGTGCGCTCGTGGTCCCGGAGACACTGGCAAAAATCTGCGTGATGCCGGGGGATGCGGCGGTTGCCTGAATCTGGTTGAGCGCGTTGGGTTGGGCGGGGTTCAGGGCAGTGGTGACCACTCCCGCATTATTCGACGACCAAGTCAGAGGGCCGACCGTATTGCTGATATCCACCGGCGGATTGCCGCTATAGGCGATTCCCTCGAAATCCCAAGTCTGCCCTTGATAAAAACACTGATACTGCGGCGGCGGGTTTTCGGTTTGGACAATCTGAATGTTATCGACATGCTGGTGAATGTAGACGGTAGTTTGCGCGCTGTAGACACCGTTGGTCACAGCTTGCACGTAGGCGATTCCGGTAGTGCCAGGATTGCACTGGGAGACGCCGGCGTCCCAAGTGCCGGCGCACGCGTTCCCATTGCTCGCGACCGAGAGCGGCGGCGGGGCATTCGGAGTGCCGCTGGTGACCACAAATTGAATGTCGAGGCCGAGGATGGGCTTGCCCTCGGCATTTTTGGCCGCAGCGCTAAAAACCTGCGTACCACCCACGTCGATCGAGAGCGTGCCACCGGGGCTGAGCGTAACGCTCGATACGCCTCCAGCGGCGCCGGCGCTGCTCTTGCCGAGGCAGCCAGTGAGGGCAAGAAGAAGGATGAGGACGAAAATAATGCCCGTCGTAACCAGAAAGCCGGAACCGCAACGATGCATGAACCCTCCTCGCGTCCATTTACCAGGCGCGAGCATAAAGCGATTGAGCGGAAAACTGTCAGTGTAGATGCAAGGTTTCAAAGTTTCAAGGCTGCCAAGGGCAAAGGTTTCAAAGTTTCAGAGGTTTCAAGGTTTCAAGGACACTGCAGCGCCTGGAATGCCCGCAGACTGCTTGGGATCTTCAACCTCTGAATTCTTGGAACTTTGAAACCTTGAAAGTCTGAAACTTTTAAACCTTAATATTTTCAGATGCCTCGAACAGTGGTGTTGTTAGCAAGTTAAAATGTCCGCTTTTTGTAGCAAGTGAAATGTCCGGTTTCGTTAATCTCCCGTAGCCGCCGAGGCGGTGGAAAAGTGGGAATCCCGCGCACTTGGCGGGATTTCCAAGCGCGGTGGGAAAGTCGTTTTTTGGACTTTCCCACGGCGCGTCTTTTCCACGGCCTTGCCGGACGCCAGTTTCCCATTGAGAATCGGACCGCCGCGCTCGTCATAGCGACCCAGGCAGTGTGGTCCATAGCTGAGGCTCAAGGTCCCGTCCAGGTGTTGGTGCGCGATCACCGTGCAGCCTGCCAGCGTTCCCCGCCAGCGCACGGGTTCGATCTGCAAAGTCAGGTTCTGAAAGCTGACCGTGTTGTCGCGGTTCACCATGCGCTCGAATTGCAGCGAAAAGATGCGCTCCAGGTCTTTCCCCCGATAGGGCACAAAGGCAGTGCCCGGTTGCGCGGCTGCTACTGGGAAGCGGCGATTAAACTCCCCGATGTAATGCTCGCGCAGAAAGACGTTCGCCGCCTCCACCGTCCGGATCCCACGCAAGCGCAGTTCCTGCGGCAGTCGGCCCTGCCAGGTGCCGAAACTGCGTTCGCTGCGCCCGCGCGCTTGCGGCGAGTAGGCCGGAATCATGCGCACCCCCAACTCGCGCAGCGCACGCCCCACCTGCGTGAGACGGTCGTGGTCCACCGCCTCTCCCGCCTTGGCCGTCAGCCAGAAATGACGGGCCCGATCGCTATACAGAGCGCAAAACACGCCCTGGTGTTCGACCACTTCTTTCAGCCCGGTCAGCACCGGAACCGTCGCTTCCTCTTCCACCAACTGCGCGTAATAAATCTCGCTGTTGGCGTCGTCCATAATCACCAGCAAGTCGTACCAGCGCTCATCCTGAAACCAGCGATGCTCACTGCCGTCGATGTGCAGCAGCATCCCGGGCAGCGGACGCCGCGGGCGCTGTTGGCGATGCACTCCACGCTTGCGCCCCTTGGCCACCATGCCCGCCCCTTGCAGCAACCCTTTCACCCAGCTGTAGCTGATCTCTACCTGGTGCTCTTCCCGCAACTTCTCGTGAAAGTGCCGCACGTTCAGATCGAAATACTTTTCCCGATACAGCCCCAGAACTTTCTCCACCACCGCCAATGGCACTTTCTTGGGCGACGGCTTGCCCCGACGCCGGTCGAACAACCCCCGGAACCCGAACTCTTCATAGCGTTCATGCCAGCGCCGCATCTGCCGGTCGCTGATGCCGATGATCTCCGCCGCCTGCCACCACGTGATCTTCTTCGCCATGGCCCGCAGAATCACTTCCTGTACCTTCATCGTCCGCTCCATCGCGGCCTGCGTGTAAGAAAACATGCCTTCCATGCTCTCCTACCCTCGCCGCCTGCCAAGCGGACACTTCACTTGCTATCTCATCCGGACATATCATGTGCTAACGACAATGCCTCGAACAGTGGTTGACGATGTGCAAGCGAGTTGTTATTATCAAACAGTTCCGCGAGTTTAAGAGCTTTGCAGATCTACGTGTCCGGTTGCAAATGAGCCGGAGACGCCCTCGCTGAAACATCCTGCGAAAACCTTCGCGCTTGGGCTTTGACTTATAAAAGCCTGGGAGACACGCGGGGCTATGCAGGGGGAAGCAGACGAAACGGAACGCCTCCGAACCGGTTTTGCGGCAAGGCGTGGCGTCACCGTCGTCGGCGATCTAGTCTGAGCGGGAAACTGAACGAATTCTTGCCGCCCTCGGTGAATCAGGAATGCGGGCGGGAGAGTATGGCTGGGCGCGACAGCCTGTGCCAGAACTGAGACGGGGCGAACCCCGTCTCTCCAGGAAATGTGTGGTTGCGCGCAAGCGCCGCGGTTGCGCGAATTCTTTGGCGGTTGCGCGGAATGTTTGGTAGAGACGCGGCTGGCCGCGTCTGGGAGTGGCAAGAGTGCCTACTTTTAATCAGCTGGTGAAGTTCGGCCGCGACCGGACTAAGTACAAGACGGCCAGTCCGGCTCTGCAATCGTGTCCGCAAAAGCGCGGCGTATGCACGCGCGTGTACACACAGACGCCGAAGAAGCCGAACTCGGCGCTGCGCAAAGTGGCACGCGTTCGCCTGACTAACGGAATCGAAGTGACGACCTACATTCCGGGCGTCGGCCATAACCTGCAGGAGCACTCGATTGTGCTGATCCGCGGCGGCCGCGTAAAGGATCTCCCCGGTGTCCGGTATCACGTGGTGCGGGGAACCCTCGATGCAACCGGCGTCGCCGGTCGAAATCAGGGCCGCTCGAAGTACGGGACCAAGCGAGCGAAGAAGGCTTAGAAACAGTTGCCAGTGGTCAGTGGCCAGTTGCCAGTGAAGCGCTGCGAAATTAAAGCTGAGAGCTGAAAAGCATGCCAAGAAAAGGACATACACCAAAGCGCAAGGTTGAGGCGGATCCGATCTATGGCTCGGATCTGGTGACAAAGTTCATCAACTCGATGATGTGGCAGGGAAAGAAATCAACTGCCGAGGGCATCTTCTATAAGTCGCTGGAGAAGTTGCAGGAAAAAGGCGGCGACGAAGCCCTGAAACTGTTCACCAAGGCGGTCGAAAACGCCAAGCCCTTGCTGGAAGTGAAGACCAGGCGAGTAGGCGGCGCGAACTACCAGGTGCCGATCGAAGTGGCAGCCGACCGCAGAACGTCGCTGGCGATCCGCTGGATTGTGAGCTATGCGCGCGGCCGCGGCGAAAAAGGAATGATCGAGAAGTTGACCAACGAGTTGCTCGATGCCTCGAACGGCAAAGGCGCCGCCATCAAGAAAAAAGAAGACGTGCACCGAATGGCGGAAGCCAACAAGGCGTTTGCGCATTACCGGTGGTAAAAGCGCTGCGAGCTTCGAGCCGCGAGCTTGGAGCAACAGCAACGACTAACGACAGATTTTCGGAGCCCTAGAAAGAGTTATAAGCCGTGCCCAGAACAGTCCCATTAGAACGTTGCAGGAACATCGGCATCATGGCCCACATCGATGCCGGGAAGACCACGACGACGGAGCGCATCCTGTTTTATACGGGAAAGACGCACCGTATCGGCGAGGTCCACGAAGGCACGGCCATCATGGACTGGATGGAGCAGGAGCAGGAGCGCGGCATCACGATTACGTCGGCTGCCACCACCTGTACCTGGCGCGACATTCGCATCAATATTATTGATACCCCCGGCCACGTCGATTTCACGGCCGAAGTCGAGCGCTCGCTGCGCGTGCTCGACGGCGCCGTCGCTGTATTTGACGCCGTTCATGGGGTGCAGCCGCAGTCGGAAAAAGTTTGGCGGCAGGCCGATAAATACGGCGTCCCGCGGATTTGTTTCATCAACAAGATCGACAAGATGGGCGCCGATTTCGAGCATGCCGTCGATACCCTGCGCAAGCGCCTCAATGCCAAGCCGGTCGCGATTCAGATTCCCATTGGACAAGAAGATAAGTTCAAGGGCGTGGTCGATCTGGTCGCGATGAAAGCCATCATCTGGGAAGACGAGACAATAGGCGCGGAGTACAAGACCACCGACATTCCCGGCGATCTTCAGAAAAAGGCGGAGGCGTTCCATACTCAGCTGGTCGAAACCGTCGCTGAGAACGACGACGACATCCTGCACAAGTTTCTCGAAGGCGAACCGATTTCAGCCGACGAACTCAAAGCATCGCTGCGCAAATCGACCATCGGGCTAAAGTTGTTCCCGGTAGTCGTCGGAACGGCGTTCAAGAACAAAGGCGTACAGCCGCTGCTCGATGCAGTGGTCGATTATCTGCCGTCGCCGCTCGACACCAAAGAAACGCACGGCCTCGATCCCGACACCGGGAAGACAATCACGCGCAAAGCTGACGACAAAGATCCATTTTCGGCGCTGGCGTTCAAGATCATGGCTGACCCGTTCGTCGGCCAGTTGACGTTTATCCGCGTGTATTCCGGACAGTTGAAGTCAGGCGAGTCGGTGATGAACTCGCGCACGCAGAAGCACGAGCGCATTGGCCGTCTGCTCAAGATGCACGCCAACAAGCGCGAAGATATCCAGGAGATTCTGGCCGGCGATATCTGCGCCGTAGTCGGTTTGAGAAACGTAAGCACCGGCGACACCATCTGCGAAGAAAGACACCCCATCACGCTCGAGTCGATCGTGTTTGCGGTGCCGGTAATCTCGGTCGCGGTCGAGCCCAAAACCAAGGCCGATCAGGAAAAAATGGGTATGGCCTTGGCGAAACTGGCACAGGAAGACCCCACTTTCAAAGTTCACACCGATCCCGATAGCGGACAGACGATCATCAGCGGCATGGGCGAGTTGCACCTCGAAATTATCGTCGACCGCATGATGCGCGAATACAAAGTCGAAGCCAACGTCGGCAAGCCGCAGGTCGCGTATCGCGAGACCATTCGCAAGCACGCCGAAGCCGAAGGCAAGTACATTCGGCAGACCGGCGGCCGCGGCCAGTACGGACACGCGAAGATTTACCTCGATCCGAACGAGCCGGGCAAGGGCTACGAATTCATCAATGAAATCGTGGGCGGCACGGTGCCCAAGGAATACATCAAGCCCATCGACCAGGGCATGCAGGAAGCCATGGAAGGCGGCGTGCTTGCGGGCTATCCGATGGTTGATATCAAGGCGACTCTTTACGACGGCAGCTACCACGATGTCGATTCGAACGAAATGGCATTCAAGATCGCCGGCTCGATGGCATTCAAAGAAGCGGCGCGCAAGGCGAGCCCCGTGATTCTGGAGCCGGTGATGGCGGTCGAAGTAGTCACGCCGGAAGATTACGCGGGCACAATCATGGGCGACCTGAGTTCCCGCCGCGGACGCATCGAAGGCATGGAGCATCGCGCCGGTTCGCAGGTGATCAAGGCCATCGTTCCGCTGGCGGAGATGTTCGGCTATGCGACGCATATGCGGTCGTCAACACAGGGTCGCGCCGAGTACTCGATGCATTTTGCGCGCTATGAGGAAGCTCCGCGTCACGTGGCGGACGAGATTATTGCCAAGACGCAGGGCAAGACCGCGCCTAGATGATTTGTGTCAGGGCGTGGCTTTAGCCACGCCGAATCGTGAATCCCAGGTTCGGGGCTTTAGCCCCTGAGGAAAACGGCCAATGGCGAAGGAAAAATTTGAACGGACAAAGCCGCACTGCAACGTAGGGACGATTGGTCACATCGACCACGGCAAGACGACGTTGACGGCGGCCATCACGAAAGTTCTGCAGAAGCACAACCCGAAGATTGTGTTCCGGTCGTTTGATTCGATCGACAACGCTCCGGAAGAAAAGGCGCGCGGCATCACCATTGCCACGGCGCACGTCGAGTATGAAACGGCGAACCGGCACTACGCGCACGTCGACTGCCCGGGCCACGCCGATTACATCAAGAACATGATCACGGGCGCGGCGCAGATGGATGGCGCGATCTTAGTCGTTGCGGCGACGGACGGTCCGATGCCGCAGACGCGTGAGCACGTGCTGCTGGCGCGGCAAGTAGGCGTGCCGTACATTGTCGTGGCGCTGAACAAGTGCGATGCGGTGGATGATCCGGAGTTGCTCGATCTGGTCGAGCTCGAAGTGCGCGAGTTGCTCAAGAGCTATCAGTTTCCGGGCGACGATGTGCCGGTCATTCGGTTGTCGGCTCTGGGCGCGCTGAATGGCGAAGAGAAGTGGGAGAAGCAGATTGACGCGCTGATGGAAGCGGTGGACAAGAGCGTACCGCAGCCGGCGCGCGAGTTGGACAAGCCGTTCCTGATGCCGATTGAAGATATTTTTTCGATTCAAGGCCGCGGCACGGTGGTGACGGGACGGATCGAGCGCGGCAAGGTGAAAGTCGGCGAAGAAGCGGAGATCGTCGGGTTCCGCGAGACGCGCAAGACGGTCGTGACCGGCGTCGAAATGTTCAAGAAGCAGTTGGACGAAGGCATGGCGGGAGACAACGCTGGATTGCTGCTGCGCGGCATTGCGAAAGAAGATGTGGAGCGCGGGATGGTGCTGGCGAAGCCAGGATCGATTACTCCGCACACCAAGTTCAAGGCGGAAGTCTACATCCTGACCAAAGAAGAAGGCGGTCGGCACACGCCATTTTTCAAAGGGTATCGACCGCAGTTTTATTTGCGGACGACGGACGTGACAGGAATTGCGGAGTTGCCGGCGGGTACGGAGATGGTGATGCCGGGCGACAACGTGGGCCTGGTGATTGAGTTGATCACTCCGGTGGCGATGGAGAAGGGATTGCGGTTCGCGATTCGCGAAGGCGGCCATACGGTAGGCGCGGGCACGATCGCGGAAATTATCAAGTAAGGGAAGTCAGAAGTAAGAGGTCAGATTGCAGAAGTAAAAACCAACAAAGCGGCTTGCAACTTGCCGCCAGATCTTTCCTCTCGGGATAAAAAGGCCGGGAGGGTGGAAGAGAGAAAAATTGTGACTGGCAAAGAGAGAATTCGCATCCGGTTGAAAGCTTACGACTATCGCATTCTGGATCAGTCGACGGGCGAGATTGTGGAAACGGCTAAACGTACCGGCGCGCAGATTGCGGGGCCGATTCCGTTGCCCACGATGAAGAATAAATACTGCGTGCTGCGGTCGCCGCACGTGGATAAGAAATCGCGGGAACAGTTTGAAATCCGCACCCACAAGCGTCTGCTCGATATTCTCGAGCCGACGCAGCAGACGGTCGATGCACTGATGAAGCTCGATCTGCCAGCGGGCGTGGACGTGGAGATCAAGGCGTTCGGGAAAGAACATAAGTAGTCCGTGTGGTGGCCCGTCACCACACAACCTGAGAGCGAGAGCTCCTCAGCCAATAGCCGTCAAATAACAATTGGCGAGCCAAGCTGGGAACGGAGAAGGAAATGGCGCGAGTCGCAGGAATTCTGGGCAAAAAAGTCGGCATGACGCAACTCTTCGATTCGAAGGGCGACGTACGGCCGGCGACGGTGTTGCAGGCGGGACCGTGCGTGATTACGCAGCACAAGACCAGCACTAGAGATGGCTACGAATCGGCGCAAATTGGTCTGGTCGAGTTTGTGAAAGAAAAAAAGCTGACCAAGCCCATGCGCGGACACTTTGCCAAGCACAACCTGCCGCCGGTGAAATTCCTCCGCGAAGTAAACATCGAGGTCGATGCTCCCGGCGAGAAGACCGAGGGCGTGATCAAGGTTGGCGACCGCGTGCTCGTGGATATTTTTGAAGGTGAGCGCTTCGTCGATGTGATTGGAACGAGCAAGGGGCACGGGTTTCAGGGTGTGGTGAAGCGCCATCATTTCGCGGGTGGCGCCAAGTCGCATGGCTCGATGTTTCAGATTACGGGTTCGATCGGTTCGTCGGCGTTCCCTTCGCGTGTGTTCAAGGGCATGCGCATGTCGGGCCACATGGGCGATGCCCGGATCACGACGCGCAACCTGAGGATTTTGGGTGTCGACAAAGAAGAGAATCTGCTGGTGGTTGAAGGCAGCGTGCCGGGCGCGAACGGCGGATATATCGTGATCAACAAAGCGAAGAAGCCGCCGCGAGAGCGCCGCGGATTTGCGGGCGCGGCCACAGTCGATCCGTTGAAGGCGGCGAAGAGAGCGGCGAAGAAGGCATAGAGCGGTCGTTAGTCGTTGGTCGCTAGTCGTTGGCAAGATCAAAGGCAAGAACAAAGGCCGCGGGCGAGGGCGCCCGCGCCACACAACACGAGAAAGAATATGGCAACTATCGATGTTTACAATCTGAGCGGCGCCAAGGCGGGCACGCTGGAACTGGCCGAGGAAGTTTTCGGCGCGGTCAACGAAGACTTGCTCTGGGAGGCGATCACCCACTATCGCGCCGCGGCGCGTGCGGGCACGCATGCCACCAAGAACCGCTGGCGCGTTTCCGGATCGGGCAAGAAGCTGTGGAAACAGAAAGGCACGGGGCGGGCGCGTATCGGCTCCATCCGTTCGCCGCTCTGGCGCCACGGCGGCACCGTGCACGGACCGCAGCCGCGTTCCTACGATTACGCTTTCCCGAAGAAGAAGCTTCTCGGCGCGCTGCGTTCGGCGCTGGCTTCGAAGTTTGCCGATGGCAAGTTGATGGTGGTGAAGGCGTTCGACGTGAAAGAGCCAAAAACGAAGCTGTTTCGCGAGGCGCTCGACAAGCTGAAAATCGACGGCACAGTGCTTCTGGTCGATATTTCGACGGCCGAAAACAAGAACCTGGCGCTGAGTTCGCGCAACATCGACGGCCTCGAACTGGTCCGGGCGAACGAAGTGCATCCCTATCACATCATGCGCTTCACCCATGTGGTGTTTGCACAGCCGGCGCTTGAGAAGCTGCAGGACTCGCTGAAGAGGTCGGCCTCGCGGCGTCAGCACGAAGCGGAACCAGCCGAAGAGAAGAAAGCAAAAAAGAAACCGGCCGCGCGCGCGCGTAAGACTAAAGCCCAGCCGGAGGTGGCCTGATGAAATCCGCCTATCAGATTATTCAGAAGCCGGTGATCACCGAAAAGGGCCTCGGCATTAAAGAGACCCAGAACACGCTCGTCTTCCAGGTAGCGCCGAAGGCGACGAAGACCGAAATTAAAGAAGCAGTGCAGTCGATCTTCAAAGTAAAAGTAGCGTCGGTGCGCACCGCGAATTATCCCGGAAAAGAACGCCGCCGGGGCAAGTTTACGGGCTACCGTCCGGATTGGAAAAAAGCGTTCGTGCGGCTGAAAAGCGGCGAGAAGATGCCGGAGTACGCGCAGAATTTGTAAAGAAGCTTTCAGCTTTCAGCTATCAGCTGTCAGTAACAACGACAGCGGGGTTCACTGAAAGCTGAGAGCTGAAAGCTGAGAGCTCTATGGCCATTAAAACCTACAGACCGACAACGCAGACGCTGCGCTATCGCACTTCGGTTACGACCGACGATATCACTTCGTCCACGCCGTACAAGCCGCTGGTTGAGGGCAAGATACGTTCCGGCGGGCGGCGCAATTCCGGCGACATGACCATGCGCTTCCGCGGCGGTGGCAACAAGCGCAAGCTGCGCGCCATTGATTTCAAGCGTGACAAGCACGGCATTCCGGCGACCGTCGTGACCATCGAGTACGATCCCGGCCGCTCGGCGCGCATTGCCCTATTGAGCTATGCCGATGGCGAGAAGCGTTACATCGTGCAGCCCGATGGATTGAAGGTTGGGCAGAAGATTGTGAGCGGTCCCGAAGCTGACATTCTGGTGGGAAATGCGTTGCCGCTGCGAAACATTCCGCCCGGCACTACGATTCACAATGTCGAACTGAAGCCGGGTAAAGGCGCGCAGATGGTGCGGTCGGCGGGCGGTTCGGCGCAGTTGATTGCCAAAGAAGGCGACTACGGACTGGTGAAATTGCCTTCCGGCGAAACCCGCAAAGTGCTGCTCGATTGTTTAGCGACGATTGGGCAGGTGGGCAACACGGATCACGAAAACGTGACCTGGGGCAAGGCGGGACGCACGCGCTGGGTAGGGAAGCGTCCGCATAACCGCGGCGTTTCGATGAACCCGGTGGATCATCCGCATGGCGGCGGCGAAGGCAAGACTTCCGGCGGGCGGCATCCGGTAACGCCATGGGGCCAGCCGACGCGAGGCTACAAGACGCGCAACAACAAGCGGACCGATGCGTTCATCGTGAAAGACCGCAGACAGAAGGGCTAAGAGTTAAGGTTTCAAAGTTTCAGAGTTGCAAAGAAAAATGCAAAGCTTCGCTCCGGGTTTACTGAGAGCTGAGAGCTGAAAGCTGAGAGCTGACTTTATGGCACGTTCTACTAAAAAAGGACCGTTCGTGGACGCGCATCTGGCGACCAAAGTCGAAGCCATGAATGCGCGCAACGAAAAGAAAGTGCTGCGGACCTGGTCGCGGCGCTCGACGATTATTCCGGAGATGGTCGGCCACACGATTGCCGTGCACAACGGACGGAAATTCATTCCCGTCTATGTGACCGAAAACATGGTGGGGCACAAGCTGGGCGAATTCAGCTTTACCCGCCAGTTCAAGGGCCACTCCATGAAAGCGGCGACCGAGGTGGCGGCGAAACCGGCGGGCGTTCCCGGCGGACCGGGAGCGATCACCCCGTCAGCGCCGGCGGCACCGAAGGCGTAAAAGCGGCTGTTAGCCTTTGGCGTTTAGCTCTTAGCTAAAAGCCAACCGCTAAGGGCCAAGAGCTGAGAGAGATTATGGAATTTCGAGCGAAAGCACGATACATGCGAGTATCGCCGCAAAAGGCGCGGCTGGTGCTGAACCTGATCAAGGGACGGCGCGTCGAAGAGGCGCGGAATACGCTCGCCTTCACCAAGAAACGCGTGGCGGCAACCGTCGGGAAGCTGTTGCAGTCGGCGATCGACAATGCGAACTTTTTGAGCACCGAAAAGGGTTTGGATGTCGATCTCGATAACCTGTACGTGAAGTCGGCGGTGGCGGGCGATGGGCCGCGGATGAAGCGCATTCGTCCCGCGCCGATGGGGCGCGCCTACCATTACGTGCGGCGCATTGCTCATCTGGAAATTGTGCTGGCGGAAAAGAACAGGAACGGCGTGCCCTCGGGAACAACGCCAGCAGCAGGCGAGAAGGCGGCAAAAGCCGCGCCTTCCAGGCCGAAAGCGAAGGCCAAGGCGAAAACGCCAGCGAAGAAGAAAGCGGTTGGCAAGAAGGCGACCGCAAAGAAGTAGGAAGAATAAGGTTTCAAGGTTTCAGAGTTTCAAGGTTTTAAAGTAAGAGCAGAGGCAAAGAGGGCGAGAGTTGTAGAGGTTTTACTTTGAAACCTTGCAACCTTGAAACTTTGAAACCTGCACGAAGTTTAGGAGCAACGATGGGACAAAAAGTTCATCCATACGGATTCCGCCTCGGCTATACCAAGCCGTGGAAATCGCGCTGGTTTGTCGAGAAGGATTACGACAAGCTGCTGCTTGAAGACCATAAGCTAAAGGCTGAGCTGAAGGAAAAACTCAAGTCGGCGGGCGTGAGTTCGGTCGAGATCGAGCGTCCGGGCAACAAACTGCGCATCATTATTAAGACGGCGCGGCCGGGCATCATCATCGGGCGCAAGGGCGCGGAAATCGACAAGCTGAAGCAGGACTTGCAGAAGAAGACGACGCGCGAGGTGCATGTCGATATTCAGGAAGTGCACAAGCCGGAGCTCGACGCCCAACTGGTCTCGGAATCGATTGCGCTGCAACTGGAAAAGCGCGTGGGCTTCCGGCGGGCGATGCGCAAATCGGTCGATTCGGCACTGCGCTTCGGTTGCAAAGGCATCAAGGTGAGGGTGAGCGGGCGCTTGAATGGCAACGAAATCGCGCGTTCGGAGTGGTACTTGCAGGGCCGTTTGCCGCTGCACACGCTGCGCGCCGATATCGATTACGGTTTCACCGAGGCGCGAACGACCTACGGCGTGATCGGCGTGAAGTGCTGGGTCTATAAAGGCGAGATTCTGCCAGCGAAGAAGCGCGAAGCGACCCCGGCGCGCGAAGTGAGCACGACCGGCGCGTTCTAGAAATTAGAGAAGTAAGAAGTCAGATTGAAGAAGTTTGATTTCAGAGGTCAGATTGCAAAGGTTGGGAACCGACTGACAGGAAGGGTTTTCCTGAGAACTGAGAACTGATTTTATGTTGATGCCAAAAAAAGTGAAGTACCGCAAGCAGCAGCGCGGACGCATGACGGGGAAAGCCTTCCGCGGCGGCACGCTGGCTTTCGGTCAGTATGGATTGAAGGTGCTCGAGCCGGGCTGGATCACGGACCGTCAGATTGAAGCCAGCCGCGTGGCCATGACGCGTTTCATCAAGCGCGGCGGCAAGATCTGGATTCGTCTGTTTCCGGATAAGCCCGTAACCAAGAAGCCCGCCGAAACCCGTATGGGCAAGGGCAAGGGCGCGCCCGATCACTGGGTGGCCGTGGTCAAGCCGGGAAAGATTCTGTTCGAGATGGAAGGCGTGAGCATCACCGACGCAAAAGAAGCCATGCGCCTGGCGTCACACAAGCTTCCGCTGAGAACGACGTTCGTGAAGCGGGAAGTGCTGTAGAAATTGTAGAAGTGAGAAGTCAGATTGCAGAAGTGAAAAGCCAAGTTCGTGAGTACGAGAGCTTTTCCTGACACCTGACACCTGAGACCCGATTTATGAAAGCTGAAAAGATACGCAACTTGACCGACGACGAGCTCAAGCACCAGGAGCGCGATTTGGCCGACCAGCTCTTCAAGCTGAAGTTCCAGATGAATATGGGACAGACGGAGAGCCTGAAAAAGATTCGCGGGCTGCGCCGGGATATTGCGCGCGTCCAGACGGTGCTGCGCGAGCAGGAACTGGCCGCGGGCAGGACCGAGACCACTCAGACGCAAACGAAGACGGAGAAAAAATAATGGCGGAAACCACGGGTCAAACTGAAAGTGGCCAAGCCGCAACCGGCCAAGCCGAAAAACAGTCGCACCGCAAAGTCCTGATCGGGACGGTCGTCTCGAACAAGATGCAGAAAACGATTGTGGTCGAAGTCACGCGCAAGAAAGCGCACCCGATGTACAAGCGGGTGATCTCGATCCGCAAGAAGTTCTACGCGCACGATGAGAAGAACGAAACCCATACCGGCGATGTGGTGAAGATCGAGGAGTCGCGGCCGCTGTCGAAACTGAAGCGCTGGACGCTGAAGGAAATTGTGCGCAAGACGGCGCTGGTGCCGGAAGTGGATATCGACGCCGATATCGGCGTCCCGGCGAAGAATTAGGCAACGGAGAAGGAGACGAACATGGCCGTAATGATGAGATCCATGCTCGAGGTGGCCGATAACTCCGGCGCGCGCAAGCTGCAGATGATCATGCCGCTCGGCGGCTCGACCGGTCTGCATGCAAGCCTTGGCGACGTGATCACGGCGAGCGTAAAAGAAGCTGCGCCCGACGGTCAGGTACAGAAGGGCAAAGTGGTGAAGGCGGTAATCGTTCGGACGCGCAAAGAGCATCGGCGGCGGGATGGAACTTACATCCGCTTCGATCAGAATGCGGCGGTGCTGATCAACGAAACCGGTGAACCGGTGGGGACGCGCGTCTTCGGTCCGGTGGCGCGCGAACTGCGCGAGAAGAAGTTTCTGAAGATTGTGTCGCTGGCGCCCGAAGTGTTGTAGCGCTGGCGTAGAGACGCGGCTTGCCCCGTCTCTACACGAAAAGATTTGGAAGGGTTTAGCTATGGGAACAGCAACGACGACCGAACATAAGCGAGTGGATATCCGGCGCAACGACACCGTCAAAGTGATGACCGGGCGGGATACGGGAAAAGAAGGCCGCGTCTTGCGCGTGCTTCCCGATGAAGGCAGGGTGCTGGTGGAGCACGTGATGATGGTGAAGAAACACGTGCGCCCGAATCCGCAGCGCAACATCAAGGGTGGAATTGCCGAGCAGGAGCGCGCGGTTCCTCTATCGAACGTGGCCCTGGTATGCGCCACGTGCGGTCCCGTGAGGATCGGGCACGAAGTGCGCGGTGATCGCAAGGTAAGGATTTGTAAGAAGTGCGGGACAACGCTGGACAAATAGCTGCGAGCCACGAGCCACGAGCTACGGGCTGCGAGCAACCAGCACTGACGAGTATTAGCAGTGTTTGTGAATTTAAAGAGTTTTGAAGATGCTTACGAACCGGAGAGCTTTGGGTGCTCGTAGCCCGAGGCTCGGAGCTCGAAGCTCATCCGAAACCGTGAGAGACAAGGCAGCATAGAAATGGCAGACGAACAGAAAAAAGCCGAGCAGCAGCAAAAGAAACCAAAGCCGCCCAAGGGCGAACAAAAAGGACACGCGCCGGTTGAGGCGAAGGCTGGTCCGGAGGCTCCACGGCACGCGGCGAAAGAGCGGCCGCGGTTGCGCACACGGTTTGAAAAAGAAGTGACCGTGGCCCTGGCGAAGGAACTGGAACTCAAGAACCCGATGGCGGTACCGCGGCTGAGCAAGATCGTCGTAAACATGGGTGTAGGCGAGGCAACTCAGAACGCGAAGCTGATTGACCCGGCGGTAAATGAACTGGGACAGATTACGGGACAGAAGCCGGTAGTGACGCGGGCCAAGAAATCGATTGCGGCCTTCAAGGTGCGCGAAGGGATGCCGATTGGCGCGATGGTTACGCTGCGCGGCGACCGCATGTACGAATTCCTTGACCGCCTGGTGACGATCGTGCTGCCGCGAGTGCGCGATTTTAAGGGAGTTTCAACCAAGTCGTTCGACGGACGCGGCAATTACACGCTGGGTCTGCACGACCAGCTGATCTTCCCGGAAATCGACTACGCAAAGGTCGACAAGCTGAAGGGCATGAACGTGACCATCGTGACGACGGCGCGCTCCGACGATCAGGCGCGGTCGCTGTTAAAGCATCTGGGGATGCCGTTTAGAGCGTGATCGAATTTAAAGGGTTTGACTGAGAGCTGACAGCTGAGAGCTGACAGCTGAATCTAGGAGCAAATTTGGCGACGACAGCAAAACGAGTAAAGGACGCGAGAAAACCGAAGTTCTCGTCACGCAAGCATAACCGCTGCAAGATCTGCGGACGTCCGCGAGCTTATCTGCGGAAGTTCGGCATTTGCCGTTTGTGTTTCCGGCAACTGGCGTTGCGCGGCGAGATCCCCGGGGTTTCGAAGTCGTCCTGGTAGAAAAGCAGTTGTCAGTCGTCAGTTATCAGTTGTCAGTCGGTTCCCTATCGACGGTGCACAACTGAAAACTGATAACTGACAACTGATAACGACCGACAGAAGCAAGCTGCCGACAGGTTCTCCGCGGCAATTAACGATATACGCGGAGCGAACGGGCGGCTCGAGGAGAAACAAACGATGAGGTTGACCGATCCGGTCGCAGACATGCTCGCGCGCATCCGCAATTCGATTCGCGCCCGGCACCAAAAGGTTGATATACCAGCTTCCAAGTTGAAGACGGAGATAGCCCGCATTTTGAAAGAAGAGGGCTATATCGCGAACTTCAAGCCGGCGGAAGAAGAGGGCCACAAGGTCCTGCGCGTGTATTTGAAGTACGGCAACAACAACGAGGCGGTCATCACGAACCTGGCGCGGGTATCGCGTCCCGGTTGCCGCGTCTACGTGCGCCGCACCGAGATTCCGCGGGTGCTGGGCGGCATGGGCATCAATATCCTGACCACGCCGAAAGGCGTGATGACCGGACGTCAGGCGCGCCGCGAAGGCCTGGGCGGCGAATTGTTGTGCGAGATTTGGTAGAGAAGCAGCTTTCAGCTATCAGCCGTCAGCTATCAGTGACGGCAGCTCAGTGGAAACCTGAGAGCTGAGAGCTGAGAGCTGAGAGCTAAAAAGCTATGTCACGAATTGGAAAAAAGCCGATCGCGATCCCGAAGGGCGTGACGGTCAGAATCGATGGCAACACGGTGATGGTCCAGGGCCCAAAAGGCAAGCTGGATACATCTCTTCCGTCCGGCATCAAGATGGAGCAGAAGGACGGCAACCTGGTCGCGATCCGCGAGAATGATTCGCAGGCGGCCGTGCATGGACTGGCGCGCGCGCTGGTCAACAACGCCGTCGATGGCGTGACCAAAGGCTGGACGAGGGACCTGGAAATCGTCGGCATCGGCTACCGCGCCGAAATGAAGGGCAAAGGCACGGTGATATTCAGTCTGGGATATTCGCATCCCATCGAGTATCCACTGCCCAGCGGCGTGGATTGCGCGGTAGATGCGAAGCAGACCAAGTTGACCCTGAATGGAATCGATCGCCAGAAAGTGGGCCAGGTGGCGGCAGAAATGCGCTCGTTGCGTCCGCCCGACCCGTATAAGAACAAGGGCGTGCGTTACGCCGGCGAACGATTGAAGAAGAAGGTTGGCAAGACGGGAGCAAAATAACAGTCGCTAGTCGTTCGCGAGTTTGGTTTGCCTAACGACTAACGACCAACGACCGACGACCGACGGGGTTTTCAACATGCTGAGAATCAATTCCAAGAACCAGACGCGCCAACGGGTGCACGACCGGATCCGCAAGAAAGTGATGGGCACGCCGGAGCGGCCGCGGCTGAATGTGTACCGTTCGCTGAACCACATCTACGTGCAGTTGATCGACGACCTGAAGGGCGTCACGCTGGCGGCGGCTTCGACGGCCGACGACCGTAAGGGCGCGCGCGTCGCCGGCGGCAACGTGGCGTCGGCGAAGGTGGTTGGGAAGAAGATTGCCGAACTCGCCAAGCAAAAGGGTTTCACGAAAGTAGTCTTCGATCGTGGCGGCTATATTTACCACGGAAGGGTCAAAGCTGTCGCTGATGCGGCGCGCGAAGCAGGATTGCAATTTTAGTCGTTGGTCGTTAGTCGTTAGTCGTTCGCGCTTTCCTAACGACTAACGACTAGCGACCATCGACAACAACAAGAAATGAGATTTCAGAATGCCAAGAGTTACAAAAAAACTCGATGCAGGTTCGTTCCAGTTGAAAGACCAGGTCGTGTCGATTAACCGGGTGACGAAAGTGGTGAAGGGCGGCAAGAACATGTCGTTTGCGGCGCTGGTCGTCGTGGGCGACCCGTCGGCGGCGGTGGTGGGTTACGGATCGGGCAAAGCGAAGGAAGTTCCGCAAGCCATCCGCAAAGGGATTGAATCGGCGAAGAAAAATCTGATGCGCATCAACCTCACGCAGACGACCGTGCCGCACACCGTGCTCGGACGGTTTGGCTCGGGCATGGTGCTGCTGAAGCCGGCTCCCGAAGGCACAGGCGTGATTGCTGGTGGAGCGGTGCGCGCGGTGATGACCTCGGCCGGAGTGCAGAATGTGCTGACCAAATCGATTGGCACGAACAATCCCCACAACGTGATCAAGGCCACGTTCGCGGCGCTGAAGAAGCTCAAGAATCGCGAACACGTTGCCGAACTGCGCGGGAAAACGGTAGAGGAGTTGTGACCACAATGACGACCAAGACATCAAAACCGGCGCCGAGCGGCAAGATCCATTTGAAATGGGTGCGGTCGGCGATCTGCACTCCCGTGAAACACAAAAAAGTTGTGAAAGGTCTGGGGTTCACGCGCTTGTACGAGGTGATTGAGCGCCCGGATACGGCTGCGATTCGCGGCATGGTGAAGAAGATCCCGCACCTGGTGGAGATCGTTAGTTAGGTCTCAGGTCTCAGGTGTCAGGTCTCAGGAAAATCAATATCCACCTCGGATTTTCCTGACACCTGACACCTAACACCTGACACCCAGGATTTGATTATGAATCTATCGACAATACGGGCACCGAAGAAGGCAACGGAAAAGAAGAAGCGCGTCGGACGCGGTATGGGTTCCGGCATGGGCAAAACTTCCACGCGCGGTCACAAAGGCCAGTGGTCGCGCTCGGGCGCGCGGCTCATTCGCGGCTTTGAAGGCGGCCAGATGCCGTTGCATCGGCGTGTTCCGAAGCGCGGATTCACCAACATTTTCCGCGAAGAATACGATGTCGTGAACCTCGACCGCCTGGCCACACTCGGCGAAACCGAAATCACCCCCGAAGTGCTCAAGAAAGCCGGAGTCGTCGATGGCCACGCGCCAGTAAAAATTTTAGGCAACGGCGAACTGAAAACCGCAATCACCGTGCACGCGCACAAGTTTTCGAAGTCGGCGCAGGATAAAATCACCAAGGCGGGCGGCAAGTTTGAGGTCTTGCAGTAATGCTCGAAAAGCTGGCGAACATCTTCCGGGTTCCTGATCTCCGCAAGCGCGTGTTATTCACGCTCGGCCTGCTGGCTGTGTATCGCATCGGCGGCCACATTCCGACTCCGGGCATCAACGGCGACCGTCTGGCGCAGTTCTTCGAACAGAACCGAGGTTCGGTGCTCGGCTTTGTCGATCTGTTCAGCGGCGGCAACTTGCGCCGTCTTACCATTTTCGCCCTTGGCATTATGCCGTACATCACGGCATCGATCATTCTGCAGTTGCTGACCGTGGTCTATGAGCCTCTCGCCAAGCTGCAAAAAGAAGGCGAAATGGGCCGCAAAAAAATCACCCAGTGGACGCGTTATCTGACGGTCATTTTGAGCGCGGTGCAATCGTTCGGCATCGCCATCAGCCTGGAAAAAGCGGGCGATTTCGTCAATACTCCCGGCGTCGCCTTTGTCCTGATGACCATGCTCACGCTGACCACGGGCAGCGCATTCATTATGTGGCTCGGCGAGCAAATCACCGAGCGCGGCATCGGCAACGGCATGTCGCTCCTGATCTTCGCGGGCATCGTTGTCGGCCTGCCGCACGGCATCGTCGATCTCTACCAGAAGGCAAGCACCTCGGCTTGGGGAGTCTTCACCGCTCCGGCCATCCTGATGCTCCTGGTGCTGATGATCGCGGTGGTCGCCTTCATTGTCTATGTCGAACGCAGCGAGCGCCGCATTCCGGTGCAGTATGCCAAGCGCGTAGTCGGCCGCAAAGTGATGGGCGGACAATCCACCCACCTGCCGCTCCGTGTGAATGCCGGCGGCGTGATGCCGGTGATTTTTGCATCGTCGATTTTGGCCTTGCCGCAAATGCTGGGCGCCGCCTTCCACAATAACAAAGTCGTCGGCCCGGTTCTGGACGCGATGAAATGGGGCGAGCCTCTCTACACCTTGCTCTATGCCCTGGGAATTGTCTTCTTTGCCTACTTCTATATCTCGATTGTGTTTAACCCGAACGAGGTTGCCGACAACATGCGGAAGTGGGGAGGATTCATCCCCGGCATCCGGCCGGGCAAACGGACTTCGGATTTCATCAACGACGTCCTGACCCGCATCACGCTGGTGGGCGCGCTTTACCTGATTCTGATTTCGCTGATTCCCGAGTGGATGATTGCCGGTATCAAGCTGAACCACCTCCCGCTGCTCGGCCGGATTTTTGAGAACTTGCCCACCTGGGTCACGAACGGCTTGGGAGTAAATTTCTATTTTGGCGGAACCTCGCTGCTCATCGTGGTCGGAGTCGCGATGGATACGGTTACGCAGATCGAAGCGCAGTTGATCATGCGGCACTACGACGGCTTCACCCCGAAGAGTGGACGGCTCCGCGGACGCCGCACCTGGTGATCCCAATCGATGGCCAACGAGTCGGCAAGCGACGCCGCGCAGAACACCGGTAAGAAGGTTGGACCCGTGATTCTTCTCGGTCCCCCCGGTGCCGGGAAGGGTACGCAGGCCAAACAAATTGTCGACCGTTACGGTATCCCGCAGATATCGACGGGTGATCTTTTACGGGATCACGTTGCGCGGGGCACC
The DNA here is from genome assembly GCA_963785265.1 of uncultured Acidobacteriaceae bacterium. GTDB lineage: Bacteria > Acidobacteriota > Terriglobia > Terriglobales > Acidobacteriaceae > Acidiflorens. The sequence goes on from CAWAUN010000009.1 coordinate 111,315, forward strand.
GAATTGGGCCTCGAGGCCAAGGCGATCATGGCTCGGGGCGAGTTGGTTCCCGACGGTCTGGTGTACGGCATCGTGGCTCACCGGCTGCGCGAGCCCGATTGCCAACGCGGATTTGTGCTGGACGGCTTTCCCAGGACGGCCGCCCAGGCAGGATGGCTGGATGCCTTCCTTGAACAAGAGGTCTTTGACAACCCGGGAAAATTGGAGAAATGTCCACCGATTGTGATCCAGTTGCTCGTAGACTATAATCAGTTACTGCTGCGGCTTACTGGGCGGCGTTCGTGTCCCACCTGTGGACGGCTCTATAACATTCACTTTCAGCCACCTCGCGTCGATGAGTTGTGTGATTGTGACGGATCGAAGCTGGTGATCCGCGACGACGATCGCGAAGAAGCGATCTCCGAGCGCTTGGCTGCCTATGAGACGCAAACCAAGCCGGTGGTGCAGTACTACCGGGCGCAGCGGCGGTTGGTGGCCCTCAATTCCGATCGCCCGGTGGAAGAAGTGACGGCACAGATTTTCAGCGTGATTGACCGTCATTTCCAGGACGGATGCTAGGGCGTGAAAGCAGTTAGAAACAATTATGAGCTTTGGTGAAGACCGCATCATCCGCAAGTCGCCGGAAGAGATCGAGAAGATGAGGCGCAGCGGCCGGATGGTCCGCCAGGTTCTGAATCACTTGAAAACGGTAGTGGCGCCGGGCGTCACCACCATGGATCTGGAGAAGGCGGCCGAGAAAATGATTGCGGACTTCGGAGCCACGCCGGCGTTCAAGGGATATTTCGGTTATCCCTGTGTGCTGTGCACTTCGATCAATGAAGAGATCGTGCACGGCATTCCGTCGGAAAAGCGGGTGCTGAAAACGGGAGACATCGTTTCCATCGACTGCGGCGTGGTCTACGACGGCTATTACGGAGACGCCGCCATCACCGTGCCGGTGGGCGAGTCGCTGACCGCGGAGTTGAAGAAGTTGCTCGAGGTAACCGAAGCGTCGCTGTACAAAGGCATCGAGCAGGTAAAGATCGGCAACACCATCGGACACGTTGGATCGGCGATCCAGAAGCTGGTGGAAGCGAACGGGTTCAGCGTAGTGCGGGATTTTGTTGGCCACGGTATCGGGACCAAGTTGCACGAAGCGCCGCAGATTCCGAACTTCGGCAAAAAAGGTCAGGGCGCGGAGCTGACTGAAGGCATGGTTCTGGCGATCGAACCCATGGTGAACTCTGGTGGTCCCGGGGCCAAGGTGTTGAGCGACAAGTGGACAGCGGTAACGGTAGATGGCAGTTACAGTGCGCACTTCGAGCATTGCGTAGCCGTGACGAGAAAAGGCCCGGTGATTTTGACCCAGTAGGAGCTTTCAGCTATCAGCTCTCAGCTTTCAGTTAAGGCGCTGAGATGAAGTTGAAGGTTGTAACTGAGAGCTGAGAGCTGACAGCTGAGAGCTGTTTAAGGAGTCGATGAGTAAAGAAGACGCGATTGAAGTGATGGCAGTGGTCGTCGAGCCGCTGCCGAATGCCATGTTCAAGGTGGAGCTTGAAAACAAACACCAGGTTCTGGCGCACGTTTCCGGAAAGATGCGGAAGAACTTCATCCGAATCCTGCCGGGAGACAAAGTCGCGGTCGAACTTTCTCCCTACGACCTGAATCGCGGACGGATTGTGTACCGCTATAAATAATCTGCGGAGCTTCGCTCCGCTGGGCAGGTGAGGGCACCTGCCCCTACGTGAGGATTTATGAAAGTAAGAGCATCAGTAAAGAAAATCTGTGACAAGTGCAAGGTCATCCACCGCAAGGGAGTAGTGCGGGTGATCTGCGAGAACTCGAAACACAAACAGCGTCAAGGCTAAGCAACGAACGGTTCCGCAGTTGCCATTACTGAGAACTGACAACTGAAAGCTGAGAACCGGGGTCAAGAGAGGGATCATGGCACGTATCGCAGGCGTCGATCTTCCGCGCAACAAGCACGCGAATATCGCGCTCACTTACATTTACGGCATCGGCAATTCCCGCGCGGCGCGCATTCTGGACGCCGCGAAAGTGGACCCCATGAAGAAGGTTTCTGATCTTGGGGAGGATGAGGTCAACCGCATCCGCCAGGTCATCGAAGCGGAAGGCGCGGTGGAAGGCGATCTGCGCAAGGACGTTTCGATGAACATTAAGCGCCTCATCGAAATCGGCTCCTATCGCGGATTCCGTCATCGCCGGAACCTGCCGGTACGCGGACAGCGAACCCACACCAATGCCCGTACCCGCAAAGGTCCGCGCAAAGGCACGGTAGCGCAGAAGAAGAAGACGGCAAAGGCGTAAAGAATCAGGTGTCAGGTCTTAGGTGTCAGGTCTCAGAAAAATCGAGACCTTCCTGAGACCTGAGACCTAAGACCTAAGACCTGAGACCTAAACTATGGCAAAACCCGTAGCAGCAGGCGGCACCCCAGCGGCGCCCGAGAAAAAAGGCAAGAAGAAGACATTCAAGAAGAAAGAGCGCAAACACGTTCCCCACGGACTGGTGCATGTGCAAGCCTCTTTCAACAACACCATCGTCACCATTACGGATATGTCCGGCAACGTGCTGTCGTGGAAAAGTTCCGGCTCGCTCGGCTTCCGTGGCTCGCGTAAAGGAACTCCGTTTGCCGCGCAGCAAGCCGCCTCAAACGCCGCCAGCATGGCGCGCGATCACGGTGTGCGCAGCGTGGATGTAAGGGTGAGCGGTCCGGGATCGGGCCGTGAATCGGCCGTCCGGGCGCTGGCCTCCGCCGGAATCGAAGTGCGTTCGATTAAAGACACAACGCCGATTCCGCATAACGGATGCCGGCCGCCGAAACGGCGAAGAGTGTAGAAGAAACCAGGTGTCAGGTGTCAGGTCTCTGGAACCATGAGACTTTCCTGAGACCTGACACCTGAAACCTGAAACCTGAATTTTCGTCCGGGACGAAGGGTGAAGCCAAACCCGTAAACCGGTCATCTAAAAGGAGAACAACTTGGCACGTTATACCGATGCAGTGTGTCGTCTTTGTCGCCGGGAAGGCATCAAGCTTTTCCTGAAGGGCACCAAGTGCTTCAGCGACAAGTGTCCCATTGAGAAACGCAACTTCGCTCCCGGACAGCACGGGAAAGATAAGAAGACCAAGGTCGTAGGTTACGGTCTGCAGTTGCGTGAAAAACAGAAAGCGAAACGCATCTACTTCACTCAGGAAGGCCAGTTCCGGAATTATTTCGAGAACGCCGTCCGCTCCAAAGGTGTAACCGGTGCGAAGCTGCTCGAACAACTCGAGCGGCGCCTCGACAATGTAGTCTATAGGCTGGGCTTTGGCATTTCCCGCCGCCAGGCGCGCCAGTTGGTGCGTCACGGACACGTACAGGTGAATGGCAAGAAGGTGAACATTCCCTCGTACGAAGTCAACCAGGGCGAGGAAATTCAGATTCGCGAAAGCAGCCGCAAGATTCCGATTCTGGAAACCGCAAGAGATTTCGCCAGTCATCAGCCGGCTCCAGCGTGGTTGGAAATCGACCGCGAGAACTACAAGGGCCGGGTGCTGGCGCTGCCGAAGCGAGAAGACATCCAGTTGCCAGTGAATGAGCAGCTGATTGTTGAACTTTACTCGAAGTAAAAAGTTTGGCCCAGGTTTCAAGGTTTCAGAGTTTCAAGGTTTCAAAAACCTTGAAACCTTGCAACTTTGCAACTTTGAAACCTTGCTTTTTCGTGCCAGATCAGCCTTTCCTGCTGTGAACTGAGCCGGGCCGCTCAGGGAGCAGGATCGAGCCACATGGCCGAGAGGAGAAACACAAATGCTTTGGAGAGGCTTTCAAAAACCGAAACGGCTGGCAAGCGATACCAGCACGCTAACCGATAAATACGGAATGTTCTGGGCGCAGCCGTTTGAGCGCGGATTTGGCACCACCATTGGCAACGCGCTGCGGCGTGTGCTGCTCAGTTCAATCGAAGGCGCAGCCGTCACCGCGGTGAAGATCGAAGGCGTGTTGCATGAGTTCCAGTCGATCCCGGGAGTAGTCGAGGATGCGACCGACATCATCCTCAACATGAAGCAGATCCCGTTCAAACTCGCGGGCGACGGTCCGAAGGCGATTTACCTGCACGCCGAGCAGCCCGGCGTAGTCACCAGCAGCATGATTGAGGCCGATGGCGATGTAGAAATCCTCGATAAAGACGTGTACATCGCGACCGTCAGCGAAGGCGGCAAGATCGACATGGAAATGCGCCTCAAGCGCGGCCGCGGCTACGTTTCCGCCGATAAGAATTTCGAGGACGACCTCGGCATCGGATTCATCCCCATCGATTCCGTCCACACCCCGGTGCGCAAGTGCAATTACACCGTGGAAGCCGCACGTTTAGGCCAGATTACCGACTACGACAAGCTCACGGTCGAAGTCTGGACCAACGGTTCGATTACTCCCGGCGATGCTCTTGGCCTCTCCGCGAAGCTGCTGAAGGATCACATGAATATCTTCATCAACTTCGAAGAGGAAATCGAAACCGCGTCGGCCAGTGAAGAGCGCCGTCCCGAGATCAAGAACGAGAACCTGAACCGTTCGGTCGAGGAACTCGAACTCTCGGTGCGCAGCTACAACTGCCTGAAGAACGCGAACATTCAGTCGATCGGCGAGCTGGTGCAAAAGACCGAAGCCGAAATGCTGAAGACCAAAAATTTCGGCCGCAAGTCGCTGAACGAAATCAAGGAGATCCTTTCCTCGATGGGCCTGAGCCTGGGTATGAAGATCGACGAGCACGGGAACGCGGTTCCCGGCCCGACGTCAAACCAGGTGCTGCCCGCGTCAGCCTACGGCGATAACGATCTGTAGAGAAAGACAGTCGTTGGTCGTTGGTCGCTAGTCGTTCGCTAACGACCAACGACTATCGACCAACGATTCATTTCGACTGAGAGCTGAGAACGAACTCTAGGGGTAAACCATGCGTCACAAAGTAGCAGGATACAAACTAGGACGAACCACCTCGCATCGCCGAGCGACGCTGCGCAACATGGTTACGTCGATCATCATGGAAGAGCGCATTGAAACGACCGTGATCAAGGCGAAAGCCGTGCGTCCGTCGGTCGAAAAAATGATCACGCTCGGCAAGAAGGGCGACTTGGCAGCGCGCCGGCAGGCCGCGGCTTACCTCATGACGGACGAAGCCGTCCGCAAGCTTTTCGATACCGTGGCTCCGCGCTTCGGAGACCGCAAAGGCGGCTATACGCGCATCATTCGCACCGCGTGGCGCAAAGGCGACGGTGCCGAAAAAGCGTTCATCGAGTTGCTCGGCAGCGAGCAGGTAATCGACGAGAAGCGCCAGAAGCGAGCCGAAATCCGCGCCAAGCGTGCCGAAGAAAACCGCAAGGCAATGGAAACCGCCGACGCCGAAGCGCAGGCGCAGAAAGATATGGCTGCGAACGAGGCGGACGGTAAGACTGCTGAAGGAAGCGACAAGAAAGAGTAGCTGCCGCGGTCCCACATTCGATTTCAGAAGGCACGATGGGCGTCCGACACGGGCGCCCTTTTTTCGTATCTCAGATCGAAATCGGCCCGGCTTCACATTTGGAGTTTGGGAGAATTGGTGGGATTATTGGATTTTAAGCTGCGGAGGTTGCAGGATGGGTTCTCTCGGCACGTTGTGGGCATTATGGGGAGTCCTTGCCGGTGCCATGCTTCTACTTATGTTGCCTGCGCTCCTCGTGGGAGCCTTCTTGCCGAAAGAAAAACGATCGGTCCTCTTGCAGAAACTGAAGCGCAAATTGATTATTTAAAATACAGAGTTTACAACAGTCCGCTGCCAAAGATGGGTCGCATTTGCCTGATCCCCACGCCCTCCCTACAATAGAACTTTCATCCTAAAGTTATGATCCACTTCCCGGTACCCGAAGCCCTCACATTCGACGACGTATTACTTCTCCCGGCCCATTCCGCAATCGTGCCTGCCAACGCCAACACCCAGAGTCAGCTCTCGCGCAACATCCGGCTGAACATTCCCATCATCAGCGCCGCCATGGACACGGTGACTGAGTCGCACATGGCCATTGCCATGGCGCAGCAGGGAGGCCTCGGCATCATCCATCGCAACCTGTCCATCGAGCAGCAGGCCAATGAAGTCGACAAGGTGAAACGCTCGGAGAGCGGCATGATCGTCGATCCCGTCACCATGTCGCCGGATGCCAAGGTTTCCGATGCGCTCGAAGTCATGCAGAAGTACAAGATTTCCGGCGTCCCCATCACTCTCAAAGATGGAAAACTGGTCGGCATTCTCACCAATCGCGACCTGCGCTTCGAAACCCGCTTCGACATTCCCATCAGCAAGGTGATGACCCAGAAGAACCTGATCACCGTTCCGGTGGGAACGACGCTCGAACAAGCCGAAGATATTCTGCACGAGCACCGCGTGGAAAAGCTTCTCGTGGTCGACGATCAATACATCCTCAAAGGTTTGATCACGGTCAAAGACATTCAGAAGAAGCTGAAATATCCCGGCGCGGCCAAGGACGACAAGGGCCGCTTGCGGGTGAGTGCGGCGATCGGCGCGACCGGGGATTTCCTGGAGCGTGCCCAGGAACTGGCGAAGGCGAAAGTCGACGTGCTGGCTATTGACAGCGCTCATGGTCATTCCGCGCTGGTGCTGGAAGCGGTGAAAAGAGTAAAGGCGGCGTTGCCGGAGGTGGAACTGATTGCCGGCAACGTAGCTACGTTCGATGGCGCCTGCGACCTCGTGCGCGCTGGCGCCGACGGGATTAAGGTCGGCATTGGACCCGGCTCGATCTGCACCACCCGCATCGTAACCGGAGTAGGCGTTCCGCAGATTACGGCGATCGCCGAAGCCGCGCGGGCCACGCGCGACGCGGGCGTACCCATCATTGCCGATGGCGGCATCAAGTACTCCGGCGATATCACCAAGGCACTGGCCGCGGGCGCGTCCGCGGTGATGATCGGATCGATGTTTGCCGGAACCGACGAAAGTCCCGGAGAGTTGATTCTCTACCAGGGCCGCACTTTCAAGGCGTATCGCGGCATGGGATCGCTGGGAGCCATGGCGGCGGGCTCGAGCGAACGCTACTTCCAGAATTTGGATGGCGACTCCTCGACAGCCATGCCCGTGATGGGCGAAGACTCGAACCGCCTGCGCAAGCTTGTGCCCGAGGGAATCGAAGGCCGCGTGCCCTATCGTGGTTCAGTGGCGATGATCGTGCACCAGATGGTGGGCGGCCTGAAGTCGGGCATGGGTTATTGCGGCTGCCAGACAATCGCTGAGGTGCAGCAGAAGGCGCGCTTCGTGCGCATCAGCGCCGCCGGCCTGCGCGAAAGCCACGTCCACGACGTCATGATCACCCGCGAAGCCCCGAACTACGCGGCCGAATGACGTCCGAGGCCGAATTGACGACTCGTTCGACCGCGTCTCGTCCCAGTCTTCTGCGCGCCTGGTGGCCAGCCGCCGTCTGGATTTGTCTCATTGCCTTCGAATCCACCGACTTCTTTTCTTCGGAGCATACGGGCAGCATGTTGTACACATTGCTGACGCGCCTCTTCGGTCGAATCGATTACTACAAGTTCGACGTCTTCCATCACCATCTGCGCAAGACCGGACACTTCGTAGGCTATGGCACGTTGAGCCTGCTGTTGCTGCGTGGCTGGCGGGCAACGTTCGGTCGAGTTCCCGAACTACTGCTACGCGCGGTGCTCTTGTCCTGGCTGGGGACCGCGATCGTGGCTGGGCTTGACGAATGGCACCAAAGCTACATCCCATCGCGCACCGGCACGATCTGGGATGTCGCTCTCGACACGGTGGCGGGCGTGGCCTTTCTGGTGGTCGCGTATCTCTGGTTGCGGCGGTCGGAGACTGTCACCTGATCTCGGCAGGTTTTCACCACTGAGGCACAGAGGTAGCCATTTCTTGTTTTTCTCCGTGACTCCGTGCCACCGTGGTGGGTTCGAGTCACTCCCGCGCCGGCGAGCGGTGTGCGAGCAACAAGAGCGCCGAGACAGCCGCAATCCCCGCCGAAAAATAAAACGGCACCGCCGGCCCATAGATCTTCCAAAGCGCCCCGGTGATCACGCTCGACAGCAGAGTAGTCACGCTGGTCAGAAAAAAATAAATTCCCAGCGCCCGTCCCCGGACATCGCTGCCCACGCTCTCCACCACCAGCGCCTTGAGCACCGGATTGGTCAGCGCATAAAAGAGTCCGTAGAACGCCATGGTCAGCCAGATCGCGAGTTGCGAAGGCGCAAGCGCGAAAACAAAATAGACGATGGCGAAAACGAGGTACCCGGCAGCGGCGATGCCCGCGCGCGAGAACCGGTCGCTGAACTTGCCCGCCGGCCACGACAGCAGCGTGAACGTGATGTTGAAGACCAGACCCAGCAGCGGCGCCCGGGAAACCGGAATGCCGATATTTCCCGCCCGCAAAACCAGAAACATATCACTGGAATTTCCCAGAGAAAAAAGTGTGACGACGCCCAGCACGTAATAAAACCCAAAAGGCAGTTGAGGGAGCCATGAGGATTTGCCACTGCTCGCGTAGGGACGGGCGCCCTCGCCCGTCCGGGCCGAGCGCAGCTCGGCAGCCACCACCGGCCGCAGCAGTTCCCCTGCAGTCGTCTTAGAGAGCGCGCCCCGATGCACTTCCCGAATTCCCACCCACACGACCAACACGCACAACGCCCCCGGAATCGCCGCTGAAGCAAACACGCCGCGCATGCCGAAACGTCCAATGATCGCCAACGCCAGCAGCGGCCCGGCAATCGCGCCGGCGGAATCCATAGCCTGAATCAGCCCGTACGCCGACCCAATCGCCGACGCATCGACCGACTCCGCCACCATCACATCGCGGGCGGTTCCGCGCACTCCTTTGGCAAAGCGATCGCAAAAACGAATTCCCAGAATCTGCCACCACGAGGAAACCAGCGCCAGCAGCGGCTTCACCGCGTTAGCCACAACGTATCCCCCGACCACGAGAGGCTTGCGGCGCGCAACTTTGTCGGCCAGGTAACCCGAGAAAAGCTTGGCAAACGAAGCCACACTCTCGGCTATGCCTTCGATAATCCCAAGCTGCGCCGGTCCAGCGCCCAGAGAAGCAAGAAATGCCGGCAACACCCAGTAAGCCATTTCGCTGGCCGTGTCGTTAAGGAACGAAGTCAACCCGAAAACATAGATATTCCGCTGGGAAGATGAAGATAGGGAAGGCGTTGGGGAAGGCGAGTCCATGTCCGCTATAAAAAAATAGCACGCAAAGTGAAATGGAGCGCCGCGTCCTCGCCCGGCAAGGTGAGACCCGAAGCCAATACCCAATCCCCTTTCCCAGCCCCAGTCCGGTAGAATAAAGCCATGTCCGACCGCACCTTCACCCTCGATGAAGCACAGATGCTCCTGCCGATTCTGGAGTCGCTGCTCCGCCAGGCAATTCACGGCAAGAAACTGATTGAAGAGGTAGACGCCGAACTGCAGCAAACGGCGCACCGCGTTTTTCTGAACGGCGGCACGCTGCTGAACGTGGTTCATCTGGCCCGGCGCAAAGCGGAGCGCGAAAGGGCAATTCGCCGCATCAAAGATGCCCTGGCCGAAATCGATGCCACTGGAGTGCAGGTAAAAGACCTGGACATAGGCCTGCTCGATTTTCCCTGCAAAGTCGAAGGCGAGATTCTCCTGCTGTGCTGGAAGCTGGGTGAGTCCGGGATCACGCATTGGCACGGAACCAGCGAAGGCTTCGCCGGCCGCAAGCCGATCGACCAGCGCATAGCGAATGCCGGGAAAAAGCGGCCGAAGTAAGCTATCAGCTGTCAGCTCTCAGCTGTCAGTAGACCCGCGCCGGATGACGCCGATCGTTTGTCACCCCTCCAAACTTTGTCGTCAAGAACAAGTTGTCGCCGGAAATCCGCGCCAGAAAAGCCGTGCAAGTTCAGCCGCGCCCGCCGTTCCTTGACCGAAGAACGCTTCGAGTACCAGCTCAGCCGGCGAAGGTGTGACCCAGCCATGCACTACCGGGAATCGAGCAACCGCCGGGCGTTCTGCTAAAATTACCTTAAATTGAGGCGATCATAATATGTTGACTGGGCGCAAAGTGGCTTTGTCGTTGGCGTTTGCGGGACTACTTCTCGTGGCCTTCGGAGCCGGCTGCCGCGGCTTTTTCGTCAATCCGACGTTGACTTCGATCACCATAAATCCCAGCACTCCAAACGTCCAACTGGGAACGACTCTGAGCGTGTCCGCTTTCGGCGTTTACAACGACGGTTCGTCGGCCACCTTGACCAGCGGTGTGTCCTGGTCGACTAGCGATGCCACGATCGTGGCCATCACCGGCAATTGCGCCACCGAAGCCTGCGGCACGGCTACCGTGTCTGGGGTCGCGGTCGGTACGGCAACCCTCACTGCTGGTTCGCAAAGTGTCACCTCCACCGCTACCGCCACCACGTATATTACCGTCTCCCAACTAACCATCGCCCCTACTTCTCAATCCATCGCGGCCGACGGCGAAAACACGCCCCTGCCCTTCATTGTGAAAGCAGTGACTTCCACCGGTACGATCGACATAAGCGACGTCGCGGTGCTTACCGCGTACTCCGGAGGAACTGAGAATAGTCAGATCCTTTGCGATTACGCGACCTCCAATCCTAGTGGTGGATCGGGCGGCGCTGGCATCTACTGCACGGACAGCGGTGCACCCCAAGGCACGTATCAATTGATTGCCACCTACACGGGCACAACACTCACGGCCACGGCCACACTGAATGTCCCGGCGCCCTAAGCGGCGTCGGGCGCCCCACTTCTCGCCGTTTTTCGAGAAGTGGGATTCCACGGTCCCACCAATCTGGGAATTTGTTTGACGATGGCCGCGCCTTGAAACTCGCCCTCGCGCTATATTGAATAGCGAGCCCGTGAAACATTTCCTTCAGCGATTTCTGCCGTCAATCCCAATTCTCTGTCTCGTGCTTCTCTCCGCGTGCCACCGCGGCGGCGGACGCGTGCTGGAGATCGCCTACGTCTCCGGAGTCCAAGCCATCCTCCGCGACCACGTGGCCGCGGTCTACGAAAAAACTGGAGTAGTAAAAAATGGCGAACGCGTGGAGGTACTCGACCACGACCGCCGCTTCGTCAAAGTCCGCACCGCAACCGGCGCAATTGGATGGGTGGAACAACGCTACCTCGTCGGTCAGGATGTCTACGATCAGATCCAGAAGCTGACCGCCGACAACCAGAAAGATCCCGTGCAGGCGCAGGGAACAACCCGCAACGACACCAACCTGCATGTAGAGCCAGGACGCGACGCCGAACATCTCTACCAGATTTCGGCCGGCGAGAAGTTGTCACTGTTGAAGCGAGGCACAGCCGAGAAGCCCGGATCAGTAGCCCCGCCAGCGCGTTCCGCCAATACGATCACTAATAAAACCAGGAACGAGGCAGACAAGAAGAAAAGAGAGGACCAAACGCCCGTTCCCCTCATCGAGGATTGGTGGCTGGTGCGCGACTCCCATGACCGAGTCGGTTGGGTCCTCGGACGCATGATCGATCTCGACGTCCCGCTCGACGTGGCCCAGTACGCGGAAGGCCAGCGTATCGTCGCATTCTTCGTGCTCAATCAGGTTCAGGATGGAGACAAAAAAGTAGCGCAATACCTCACCGTTGTCACCGAGCCGAAAGATGGCCTGCCGTTCGACTTCAACCAGATTCGCGTCTTTACCTGGGACGTGAGGCGCCATCGCTATGAAACGGCTTATCGCGAGCGTATGGAAGGCGTCCTGCCCGTAACTGTGACCCAGGAAAATTTCGATAAGGAAGGCACGTTACCCGTCTTCGTAATTCGAGTGAAGGACGAGAGCGGCAACGTGTCCGAACGCAAATACAAGCTCAACACGCCCATCGTGCGCCGCGTGCTCGCGCCCGGAGAAGAACCGCATCGAGCAACCTCGAAGCCGATGACACGGCGGAAGCCGCGGCGAACACGATAACCCACCCAAAAGGCTTAGCCTCTACCTACGTGATCTAGTCGTTACCCGACCTGCCGATAGATTCTTAAGCTGGATCATCTTGGGTTCGGATCACCGTGGCTTTCCTGACTTCTGGCAGGCTGCGGAACAAGTCGATCTTGCGCTCGCTTTTGGGTGGCGCAGCGGTTTACCGCTGCGATAAACGCCTTATTTTCAATGCGGCTTTAGCCGCTGAGAGAGTGACTGCGGCGCGCAAAGGAGTTTTTCAGCAAACTGTTTGGCCGCTGATGTAACGCTTTCTGCTGAGGAACTAGTTTTTTCCGCAGCCTGCTAGCGCTGCTCTGCCACTGCAATCGAGGGAGACTATGTGTCGACGAGCCGTCGTGTTGCTCTCCATCTGCTTAGGTGCCGTCCCGGTCTGTCTCCTGGCGCAGGACTTCACGCTTTTTGACCGGCAAGTCCAAATCCACGGCTTCGTGTCGCAGGGGTTCGTCCACACCAACGACAACAACTGGCTCACCATGAACACCAGCAACGTCGGCAGCGGCGAATTCGCTGATTTCGGCGCCAATGCCTCCACCCAGATCACCGACAAGTTTCGCATCGGCGCACAGATCTACGATCGCAATCTCGGTGGATTAGGAAACTGGTATCCAAGTCTCGATTGGGCCTTCGCGCAGTACAGGTTCAAGCCCTGGTTCGGCATCCGTGGAGGTAGGGTCAAGACGGTTCTAGGACTCTACAACGACACGCAGGATCTCGACTTCCTGCATCCGTGGGCATTGCTGCCACAGAGTATCTATCCCATCGACCTGCGTGATTCCACAATCGCTCACGACGGTGGCGATGTGTTTGGCGACATCCGTCTGGGCAGCAAATTGGGCACGCTCTCCTACACTGCATATGGCGGTCATCGCCAAAATAGTCCGCACGGAGGCGCTGCCTATCTTCTAGACAGTGATGGGTTGAGGTTTGACAGCCTCGGCGGACCGCAATACGGCGCTGATCTGCGATGGAAGACGCCACTCGATGGCTTGTTGGTCGGTGCATCCCGTCAGATCCAGGACAACACCTCGGTTTACACGGTAGAACTTCCAACCGGACCGATCCAGCTTCGAGGATCCGACAGGTCAGATTGGGCAAACCAGTTCTACGGCGAGTACTCCTGGAAGAAACTCCTGCTGGACGCGGAGTTTCGGCGCGCATGGGACGACAACGGGAAACCCAAGGTCGACGAGTTCCAGATAAATGTGCACGCCTGGTATATAGGAGGAGCGTACCGGATCGTCAAACGCCTGCAAGTCGGTTCCTATTACTCTCATTACTGGATTAACTTCCCGCTCGCCGATATTGAACCGGCCGCCACTGGCCACGACAACGATAAGGTTGTTACCGGGCGAGTCGATATCAACCGCTTCTTTAACGTTAAGGTCGAGGGCCACTTCATGGACGGGGTCGGTCTTCCGACCGACTATCCGAACGGCTTCTATCTCGCGAACAACCCGCAGGGATTGCAGCCCAACACAAAAGCTTTGGTGATCAAGGGTGGGTTCAACTTCTAAGCGAGGGATGGAAGACAAAATGCGCCATCTACGATCAAGACTCGCTGTCATCGGCTTCCTCGCGGTTCTGACCTCCCATGGTCTCGCCGCCGACATAAAAGTCGTTGCCAACCCGAGCGTCAAAGCCGATTTCATTTCGGTCGGAGAACTGCGAGGCGTTTTTCTGGCCGAGACCAACAAACTCAACGATGGTTCGCGCGTCGAGCCTGTTTTTGAGCGCGAGGGCCCGGTGCACGAAGCCTTCCTGCAAGACTTCTTGAGGCAAACAACCTCATCTCTGCGCAACCATTACGGCGAATTGGTTTTTACCGGGAAGGCTTCCATGCCCAGGTCGTTTAACTCGGACGCGGAAGTACTCGCCTACGTCGCCAGAACGCGAGGGGCCATCGGATATGTAAGTTCCACGGCAGCGTTGAACGGGGTGAAGGCATTAACGGTGTATCAGTCCGAGGATGAAAGAGAAAGAAGGCTGATTTCCCGGGCGGAACCCGCGTATCCGGACGTGCTGCGCAATAACGGCATTGGCGGAACCGTTCGCGTGCAAGTGACCATAGCCTCCGACGGTGCTGTCGAGAACGTCGAGTTGCTCGGAGGCAACCCGGTTCTGGGCGATGCTGCCATGACTGCCATCAAGCGATGGGTTTACGCCGCGGGCCGTTCGCGGACGCAGACCGTGGTCAGCATTCACTTCGATGCGTCCCGCTGAAACGGAAGAATCGCGAACCGCGGCGCGCGAAGTTATTAGAAATTCCGTTCTCTGCGATTCTTTCTCCTCGTCCCCTGCGTTTGAATCAACTGTAGAAATCGGCAATGCTCTCGACCACCCATCGGATCTCGCCCTCGGTCAACTCCGGGAACATGGGCAAAGCCAGCACTTCCAGAGCGGCCTGTTCGGCGACAGGCAGGTCTCCTGCTTCCAGTCCCAGGTAGGAAAACACTGGCTGCAAGTGCAGCGGCAACGGATAGTAGATTTCCGACCCAATCTTTCGTTCCGCCAGGAATTTGCGCAACTCGTCCCGGCGCTCAGCGCGAATCACATACTGGTGAAACACGTGCGTGGCTTGCGGACTCCTCGCCAGTAAACGCACCGGCGTACGAAGCTGGCTCGGAGCCTGATTCGAACTCCCGCCAGAAGTCAGCCCCGATTCGCTGAACAATTGATCGTAGGTTGCCGCGTGCTGCTGCCGCCTCCGGTTCCAGTCGGCGATGTATCCGAGTTTCACGCGCAGCACCGCTGCCTGAATCGCATCCATGCGTCCATTCCAACCAAACTCGTGGTGATAGTAGCGCCGAGGGCTGCCGTGGTTGCGGAGTTGCCGCATGTGCTCGGCCATCTCCAGGCTTTTCGTAGTGACGATCCCCGCGTCGCCGTAGGCGCTCAGGTTTTTGGTGGGATAGAAACTGAAAGCAGCGGTCACACCGAGCGACCCCGCGCCGCGCCTGTTCCACTCGGCGCCAATTGCCTGGGCGGCGTCCTCGACGATGGCAACGCGGAATTCCTGGGCGATACGCTCGAAGGCGTCCATGTCGGCGCACTGTCCGTAAAGATGCACCGGAAGAATCGCGCGAAGATTTTCAGTGCGGCCTCGCACTTGACGATCCCGAAGTTGACAATCCAGAAGTTGACGACGAACGCCCACCGGATCGAGATTCAGCGTGCCGGGATCGACGTCCACGAACACCGGAGTTGCGCCTGCCCGCACAATTGCGCTGGCCGAGGCAAAGAAGCTGAATGCGGTCGTGATCACCGAGTCGCCAGGCTTCACCCCGGCGGCGACCAGCGCCAGCCAAAGCGCTTCGGTTCCCGATGCACAACCAACGGCGCCTGCCGCACCCGTAAACGCAGCAATCTCGCGCTCCAGTGCCTCGACCTCCGGACCGAGAATAAAGCCTTGCGAATCGCATACGCGCGTGATAGCGGCCAGCGCTTCTTCGCGAATGCCATCATATTGGCGGCGCAAGTCAAGGAGCGGGACGGATTCGGCGGTTGCGGTCCGTGGTGCTGTTGAATGTGAATGAGGTTTCACTAGAGCGAAATTCTAGCAGGTTGTCTCCGTGTTCTCTCTGTCCCCGGGGTTGCTTCCGCTGTTTTCACGAAGATGCCCTGACCTTGAAGGAGATGTGCACCGATTGAGGCCGCAGGTCCGCACCGGAAAGATGCCTTTGCCAATCCACCAGTTCCGCGCGCAGCTTCTCAAAATCGAGATCGGGAAACGAGCGCTCGGCCCCACGGAGATTCCGCAAAGCGCGGGCAAGAACCGAACGCGCGCCCACAAGGTTGCCAGTAGAGTAATGATGAAAAGCGACCGCCAACTGAATCAACCCTTGCAAGTGCAGCCGGAACCGCCGACGCGAAGGCGAGTCGCGAGGCAGAGCGCGCCACACGTCCTCCAGGGCCTCGTGAGCTTCGAAATATTGGCCGCGATTGAAGAGGTCAAGCCCCAAGCCGAAGCTCTCGTTACTTAGAGTCATAATCAGCGCCGAACTGCCTCCACCGATTTGTGTCACTCTGTCCACCTGCATTGTCACTTCGTGCCCGGATTGTGTCGGCCCGTCCCGATTTCTACATATTCCCATATATCAATCGAGGACGAACCTCCAGAAAAATGTATAGTCTTCCGAATACAAAATCTATGTTATTGATATATATGGTACTTGTCATGTTCCGTTTTGGAATGCTGATTGCACTTCCGTAACCGATTAGTAGTAGGTGTGTTCCCGCAGCAGTTTGTCTATGAAAGTCCGGCAGTTCCGGTTCTTGAGTAAGTGGTTGGCGCTAACCTTTCAGGAAATTGTGATTTCCAAGGTTAGCCAGCGAATTTCAAAACGGAGAAGAGACAATGCGATTTACGACATCGATTAGGATTCTGGCCCTCCTGGCAGTAGTAGCCCTGTTGCTGCCCGGCATGATGGTAGCGCAGAGCTTGACGGAAGGCGCCCTCAGCGGAACAGTCACCGACCAAACGGGCGCGGTTGTTCCTGGCGTAACCGTTAAGATCACGAACCTGGCCAAAGGCTTCTCGCACGAATTTAAAACCAATGCGCAGGGCGTCTATACGTATCCCCTGGCCGACACCGGCCCCTACTCGATTGAGGTCACTGCTGCCGGTTTCAAAACATTTTCGGCAAAAGGCGAAGTTAACGTAGGGCAAACGACAATCGTGAATGCGAAGCTCGAAGTCGGCACCGCCTCCGGAACCGTGGTTGAAGTGAACGCCGCGGCGGAAATATTGCAGACCGAAGCTGCCGACATGACCACCAACTTCGACAAGACCCTGGTCGAGAACCTGCCCAATGGCGGTAACGACTTGACCGCCATCGCTTATACGGCGCCGGGCGTGATTCAGAACAACGGCGGCGGTTACGGCAACTTTAACGCGAACGGCCTCCCCGCCACCTCGAACGTGTTCACCATTGACGGCATGAATGACATGGACCCGTTCCTGAACCTGAACAACTCGGGTCCCACCAACCTGATGCTCGGCAAGAACAGCATTGAGGAAGCCACGGTAGTCACCAACGCCTACGGCGGCCAGTACGGGCAACAGGCTGGAGCCCAAGTCAGCTTCGTAAGCAAGGGTGGCACCAATAATTTCCATGGCAACCTGCAATACCAGTGGACCGGGAGCTCGCTGGATGCCAATGACTGGTTCAACACCACGAGCACACCGGTCGTGCCTCGTCCGTTTGCCAACAACAACCAGTGGGCGGCTTCTTTCGGCGGCCCCATCAAGAAGGACAAGACGTTCTTCTTCCTCGACACCGAGGGCATTCGCTACGTTGTGCCCTCGACGGTAGAGGCCTTTACGCCGACCTCAGGGTTTCTAACTGACATGGTCAACAACGTGTCGACCAATGGATCGTCCGCGGCCACACTCGCCACCTATAAAGCAGCCGCCGCGATTTGGGAAGCAGCTCCCGGCTTTGCCCGAGGCGTTGCGATTCCCGCAGGTACCGCGACCAACCCCGGCAGCTGTTACGACCCCTTCTTTGGGAACCTTGTCGACGGGAGTGCAAACGTCACCAACGGCTGTTTCCAGTCGTACTTTACCAGCCCTGCTGTGCCCGCGCACGAATGGTTGCTCATCGGCCGCGTTGACCAGAACCTCGGAAACAAAGACCGCGCCTTCTTCCGCTTTACCATTGACCGCGGCATCCAGGCCACCAGCGCCGACCCGCTTGATCCCGCTGCCTTCTCCGCTGAAAGCTTCCAGCCGGCATACAACGGCGGCATTACCTGGAACCACACCTTTAGCGGTACCGCGACCAATCAGTTCTCCGCGTCCCTCCTCTGGTACCGGGCAATTTTCGATGAGAACACAAACGGAAACGCCGCTAACGGCGGTAACTCTCCCTTCCCGTACTCCATGTACGTTGATGCCAACGTAGCGAACTTCAACCTGTTCGGTCTACCCGGCATCACGGGTCTCAACGGTCTCAACTTCGTATTTCCGCAGGGCCGCAACGTCACGCAAACCATGCTTGTGGACGACTTCGCCAAGATTTTCGGTCGGCACAACCTGAAGTTCGGCATCTCCTACCGGCGCTACGACATCACCAACTACGACGCTTCCGAGTACGTAGCCCCGCTGGTAAACTCGGACTTGAATGAATTCTTTAATGGCACCGCAGATTACTACAGCCAGGCCGACCCGCTGCATGCGAGTTTGCCCGAGAATACCGGCGGTTTCGGAATCTACGGCCAGGACGAATGGGCCGTAACATCTAGATTGAAGCTGACCGTCGGCCTGCGCGTGGAGCATAACTTCAACCCGACCTGCGATACCAACTGCTTTACCAACCTCAGCGCTCCTTGGTCCTCGCTGCTAGCGACGCAGACCGATAGCACTCCCTATAACCAGGCGCTTTCCATCGGGCGAAAGTCTGCGTTCAACTCTACCGACGCCGCGAACTTCGCTCCGCGCTTCGGTTTCACCTGGTCCCCTCTGTCAAACAACAAAACCGTGGTCAGCGGCGGCATTGGCATCTTCTATGACGCCTTCCCGGCGTTTATCACCGACGGTTTCGTCAACGTTCCCTACCTCATTGGCGTGAACCAGTACGGTCCACTCTTTGGAGGGTCGACAGGCATAATCTGGGGCGATAACGCAGGCGCGGCTGCCGTTACTGCCAACACCGCGAATGCCATTCGAAACGGAGTGCCCTCGTTGTCGATCCCATCCCTCGCCAATGGGTTGACGGCGGCGGAACTTGAGGAGGTAGGAGGTGCACCGCCAAATATCACCGGGTTCACCAGCAAGCTTCGAACCCCGCAGTATCAGGAATGGAACTTCCAGATCCAGCAGGAACTCGACAGCCGCAGCCGGCTCACCGTCGCCTACGTGGGTAACCATGGCATTCTCGAAGCGTATCCGAACTCTTGGGGGAACGCATCCAGTGGCTACGGCATTACCGGCGTCCCAGCCAATTCGCCCTCGGGCCGCTTCGGTGCCATTACGCAGTGGCAGTCAGGCGCCGTGTCCAACTACAACGGCCTGACCGCAACCTATAGCCGCCGTATGACGTATGGATTCGTCGTCAATGCCAACTTCACCTGGTCGCATACTCTCGACGAAATCTCGAACGGCGGGCTTCTGAACTATGGTGCAAACACGGATATCCTGACGCAAATCAACCCTTCCTGCTTTTCTTGCAACAACTACGGCAATGCCGACTACGATATCCGGCACAGCTTCAACGCCAACTATGTCTGGACTGAGCCTTACCACTTCGGCAACCCGATCCTGAATGCCATTGTGGGAGGCTGGCTGGCGTCGGAGAACTTCATCGTCCGCAGCGGTCTGCCTTACACCGTGACCGATGGTACCGTGGCTATTAACAATGGAGGTACGGCTCCGCCAGCCCAGGTAATCGGAGCGGGACAGCAAAACTGCACGAACGGGCTCAGCGCGTGTATAAACGCTGCGGCATTTGCGAGCTCGAGCGGGTTAGGATCCTTCCCGACGCAAATCCGCAACCAGTACCATGGACCGGGATTCTTTGACACGGATTTCTCGGTGAATAAGAACTTCAAAATCCGGGAGCGGATGACGTTCACGGTGGGTGCGAACATCTACAACGTATTGAACCACCCGAACTTCCAAAACCCGCACACCGGCTGGACCCCCGGGTGTTCGACAGCTCCAATCACCTGCGGAAATATCAATGGCCAAGCGGCGCCGCCGACCGGACCGTACGGCTCGTTCTTTAACGGTCTGCCGGCTGGCCGCGAAGGTCAGTTCCAGGCTAAGCTAGTCTTCTAATCTAACGACGTCTTCCACCTGCGGTCCCGGAGTACCGGGACCGCATTTTTTTTGGGCCCTGCAGTCGATAGAGCGCCCGGCGTGCTCCCGCCATTGCGGGCGGCAGCCCATAGCAGACTCCTGTTCCACGCCTCCGGAAGCCCGAATTCCGGCGATTCTCCCGCGCCTCTTAACTCTTTTGTTCCCTTCCATTTGCCGCCAATGCCATACATATACATGCGTACAAAATAAGCTGCAAAGTGTTTCACGTGGAACACTTCCACCCGGTGAGTCCCTCCCTGGGAAGGAAGAGGCAGAGGCCAAGGCTACTTCGCCTTGCCTCGTTCCCGTTTCGCGTCGTCGCTGCGCCCCAGATGTTCGTAGGCTTCGGCGAGCGAGAGGTGTGCAGGCGCAAAGCCAGGCAAGCGTCCAGCGGCAATTTCAAGATGCACGATCGCTGTCTTGAAGTCGCCCGTTTTTACCAGAGTCGCCCCGATCAAGTAATGCGCCCAAGCCGAGTCGGGCTGAAGCTCAATCGCTTTGCGCAGATGATTAGCTGCTTCCGCATATTGTCCCTTGCGAGCCAGCGCCGCTCCCAGCGCGTATTGCGCCAGATAAAGGTTGGAATCGGCGGAGACGACAGGCGTAAGCGCGGCAATTACGCGCTCGGGTTTCGCTTGGTCGCGAGCCGCTTCGATGACTTTGTTGGCCCTCGCAATTTTGTCTTTAGGATCGGTCCCGGCAACCGCAGCGGCAGCGCAGGTTGACTTTTGCAGTCCCGCATATCCAAGGGAAGCCAGTTTCTGCATCTCCGACGAACTCAGCTCCGCGCAGGACTTGGCCGACTCGCCGCTGAAGCGGCGGTCGAAGTTATCCAACTGCGCCGCGATGGTGTCAAGCGTGGCCTTCGAACTCTGCGCCAGGTTGTGCGTAGCGCCCGGATCGGCGGTCAGGTCGTAGAGTTCAGGCTTAGGCGCACGAATATAGAGATACTTGCCCACGCGCCAGGATTCAAGCGGGCTCCAGCCGAATCCGCGCTGCGGCAGATCGCTGCGCGAATAAGCGGGTTGATCGCTGCCACCGCCAGCCTTCGCAATCCGTAACAGCGACTGCCCTGGCATCTGCGATGGGACCGGGATCGCGGCGATTTCAAGCAAGGTAGGAGCGATATCTACCAGCCGCACTTTTGTGGCAATGCGGGCGGCAACGCGCGTACTCGAAGCCTTGGCCGCGGGCTGGCTCGGCGGGGCCTGATTCTGCGGGAGCTGGTTCTGCGGAAGTCTGATGAGCAGCGGCACATGAACGGTTTCGTCGTAGAGAAAAATGCCACTTGCGTCTTCGCCGTGAGCACCCAGGCTCTCGCCGTGGCTGGCGACCACGATGACTGCGGTATCTGCATAGACTTTGCGCTGCTGCAGCGCGCTAATGAGTTTTCCAATGGCAGCATCAGCTGCGGTGACGGCGGAATTGTAGGAAGCGCCCGATGCGCGCTCATCGCTGACGTTCACCCAGAGAAAAAACGGTGATTGTCCTTGTCCCTGCGCGTTATGATCCAGCCAGGCGACGGCGTGCGCCACCACCTCGGCTCCGCGCCGCTCGGTGAGCGGAGGACGCGCATCTCCCGGGATCGCAGGCCGAAAGCCAGCGTCGTAACTCTGAAAGCCGCGATCCAGGCCCTGTGCCAGCCCGTTCCAAGGGTCCAGATCGATTGAGCCGACAAAAGCAGCCGTCCGATATCCCTGCGCCTTCAGCAACTCCGGAAGGTAAGGCAACGCCAGCGTAAGTGTCCCGCCAATCTCGCTCATACCGGTGCTCTGAGGATAGGCTCCTGAGAGAATCGTTGCGTGCGAAACGACGCTGGCGGGCGCTTGGGCGTAAGCGTGCTCGAAGACTATGCTTTCTGCGGCAAGGTGGTCCAGGTTGGGCGTACGCGCACCTTTGGCGCCGAGGAAGCCCATGCGGTCGGCGCGGGCGGAGTCTAGGGTGATCAGCACCAGGTTGGGTTTGGATGCGGCTGCGGCGAAAGAAAAACAGAGAATGACCAAACTCAGGACAGCAAAGGCTTTTCGTATCATGCCAGTAAGTGTAAAGGCTCGGTGGCCATTGATCAAAAGCGGTCACGGTGAGCCGGTCACCCTCGGTAACCAGCCACCGTCTTGACGTCCGAGCAACTCCTTGTACAATCTATGTACCTGCTCCTCGGGATCTCCTCCAGTGGGGACGTGATTGCCACCCCTTCGCTAGCCAGGAAGCCGGACCCAAGATTTGCAGACCATAATTGCAGATACTTAAAGTGACCGCGCCCGTGAGAAAACGTATTTGGTTCGTGTGCCTGCTAGCCTTGTGCGCGGCGGGCTTGGGCCTGCTCGCCTCCTGCGAACATGCGCGCGGCGGAGCGTTTGCCTCTAAAAAGATGATTATCCTGGGCGTCGACGGCCTCGATCCCGACCTGCTCACCAAGTTCATGGCCGAGGGCAAGATGCCGAACTTCGCCCGCCTGGCCGAGCAGGGCTCGTTCCGGCGGCTGACGACCAGTATTCCGCCGCAGAGTCCGGTGGCTTGGTCGAACCTGATTACGGGCATGAATGCGGGCGGACATGGCATCTTTGATTTCATCCATCGCGACCCGAAAACTTTTCAGCTTTATTTCTCCACGTCGAAGGTGGAGGGCCCGAAGCACAGCTTTCATGTTGGGAGTTGGGTGATTCCGCTGGGCAGCGGCTCGGCCGACCAGTTGCGCCACGGCAAGGCCTTCTGGGAGATTCTGGACGAGCAAAGCGTGCCCAATTACGTCTACCGCATCCCGGCAAATTTCCCACCGATCACGGCAAAAGGGAAGACGCTTTCCGGCATGGGGACGCCCGATCTGCGCGGCACTTACGGGACATTCACTTTCTACACCGATGACCCGACTGCGGCCGTCGGAGCCGTCGAGGGTGGCGAAGTGGTGCAAGTAGAAGTGAAGAACAATCGGGTCGCGACCAACTTGATTGGACCCGACAACACGTTTCGCAAGAATTCACCGCCCTCTACCGAGCCCTTCACGGTGGATGTGGACCCGCTGGAATCAGTCGCGCGCATCGGTTTTCAGGATCAGCAATTCGTTCTGAAAGAAGGCGAGTGGAGCGGATGGGTTCCGGTGGAATTTCAGCTCATGCCGTTCATCGGCAATGTGAAGGGGATCTGCCGCTTTTATCTCAAGCAGACGCATCCGCGTTTTCAACTGTACGTTTCGCCCATCAATATTGATCCGGAGAATCCCGCTCTTCCTATCTCGACGCCAACGAGTTATTCCAAAGACCTGGCAAAGCAAATCGGCGAGTTCCACACACAAGGCATTGCCGAAGACACCAAGGCGCTCACCGACGGCGTGCTCGACGATAAAGAATTTCTGGAACAGTCGCATACCGTCCTAGCCGAGCATCGGCGAGCGTTCGATGTTGAGTTCCCTAAATTTCACGATGGTCTGTTCTTCTTTTATTTTTCGAGCCTCGATCTGAACGCGCACATGATGTGGCGGCTGACCGATCCGCAGAGTCCGGCTTACGACGCCGCGCGCGCGGCGCAGTACGGGACGGCACTCGAGGAATTTTATGAGCAGATCGATCAGGTACTGGGCGAGGTGCTGCCGAAGGTCGATAGCAATACGACGCTGCTTGTGCTTTCCGACCACGGCTTCGCTCCCTACCGGCACTCGTTCAATCTGAACACGTGGCTGCTGAATAACGGCTACATCACGCGGAAGGCAGTCGCTAGCGGCGATGCGAGCGAGCCTTTCGCCGACGTCGATTGGAGCCGCACCCGCGCCTACGGGTTGGGTTTGAACGGACTTTACCTGAATATCCGCGGACGCGAGCGCGAAGGCATAGTTGAACCGGGAACCCAGGCCGATGCGCTGCTCAACGAAATCCGGGAGAAGCTTTTGGAAGTCCGCGATCCGAAAGATGGCTCGCAGGTGATCACGCGAATCGATCTGGCTAGCGAAGTCTATCAGGGTCCGTACGCGCGCACCGGTCCGGATGCGCTCGTGGGCTACAATCGCGGTTATCGGGCGGGATGGAAAACGATTCTGGGCGCGTTTCCGGCGGACGTGCTTGAGGACAACACGAATGCATGGAGCGGCGATCATTGCATGGACTTCACCAAGGTGCCCGGAGTGCTGTTGAGTAACCGCAAGATCGAGGCGCAGGCTCCGGCGCTGACCGACATTGCACCGACGATTTTGGCCGAATTCGGAATCGCGAAAACGAAAGAAATGCTGGGGCAGTCGGTGTTTCAGTCGCGCTAGGGCGACGGTGTGCGAACGCTGAATCGTGATACTTGTAGAACAAAGTGTCATCGAAATAGGAGAAATCATGTTTGGTTCACACAAGGTAAAGATCGACGGCGAGCTGCTGGAGAAGGTGAAGCAGTGTTCCGACGCCGCGGGATACGAATCGATCGACGAGTTTGTTATCCACATGCTGGAAAAGGAAACTAAAAAAATCCTGCCAGACGAGAGCAGCACCTCGAAAGAAGAGATCCAGAAACGGCTGCGCGGCTTGGGGTACATCGAGTAGCTTGACCGTTTTCTCAAAGCCGATGGCGGGCGCGGCGATCGCAGCGCTCCAGTTCTCTCTGCTGACGAGTCCGTTGGCGATTGTCATCGTCGTGTCGGTGGTTGTGGGCCTGCTGATGGTGGTCCTGTTCGGCTACACATCCGATCAGAAAGCCATCGGCATTGCGAAAGACCAACTGAAGGCTCACTTGCTGGCCGTGCGCCTGTATCGCGATCAGATACCGGTCGTGATGGGCTCATACGGGAAGATCCTGCGCGGTACAGGACGTTACCTGAAGCTGGCATTCAAGCCGCTACTGTACGTCATCATTCCGATTACCTTGCTGATGGTGCAGATCGATCGCTATCTGGGGCAGACGCCGATTCCTGTGAGTGCGCCGTTTCTATTGACTGTTCACCTTTCGGATTACGATGTATCCAGTCTCGCGTCGTTTAACCTGAACTCGGTGACACTCGATCTCCCACCCGAGATCACAATGACTGCGCCTCCGGTGCACGTGTCGGAAGAGAATGAGATTGTCTGGCGGCTGGTTGGCTCAAAAGAGGGAGAATATGAAGTGAAGGTTAACGACGGCGAACAGAGCGCCGCGAAGGCCGTTTGTGTGGGGAGTGATCTCCCGCGAATTTCGACCGTCCGCTTGCGTGGGCACTTTTGGGAACGTATGTTCTCGTCGGCCGAACCCGCGCTGCCCGAGAATAGTCCGATCGATTCGATTTCGATCAACTACCCGGATCGCAATATCGAGATTGCAGGCTACGGCATGAACTGGATTTGGCTGTTCTTTATTCTGTCGATGGTGGCGGGTTTTGTTTTCAAGGAACTTTTGGGGATTCAGATATGAAGAGATTGCGCTCGGCAGGGACGGGGCGAAGCCCCGTCACCACACGGTTCGTGCTCATCGCCCTCCTGTTCTTGCCTGCACTTGCGCATGCCTACGCGGGGCCGGGAGCTGGGTTTGCCGTCCTATCGTCGTTCTGGGCGATCTTCGTTGCTTTCCTCTATTCGTTTTACGCGCTGATGACTTGGCCGTTTCGGCAGCTATTTCGTTTTATTCGCCGGCGCAATGCCTATGGAAAAGCGACGTTTGAGCGGGCGGTGATTCTGGGATTCGACGGCATGGATCCGGATCTCGCGGATCGATTTATGAACGAAGGACGCCTGCCGAATCTTGCGAAGCTGCGCGACAAAGGAACTTTCAGCAAGCTGCGCACGACGTTCCCGGCAATTTCTCCGGTGGCGTGGTCGACGTTCATGACCGGAGTGAATCCGGGCAAACACAACATCTACGATTTTCTGGCGCGCGATACCAGCAACTATCTGCCATTTCTTTCGTCGGCTGAAATCAAGGGACCGAAGCGGCATATCAAGATTGGCAAGTATTCCATTCCCTTCGGCAAAACTGAAATCAAGGCCATGCGCAAGGGGACGCCGTTCTGGCACTGGCTGGGCAATGCGGGAATTTTCAGTTCCGTGATTCGCGTTCCCGTAACTTTTCCTCCAGAGAAGTTTCAGGGCGTGCTGCTCTCGGGAATGTGCGTTCCTGACCTGAAGGGCAGCCAGGGGACGTTTTGCCTGTGCACGACGCGCATGTCGAGCGACAAGTTTCGCGAAGGCGGCGTGCGCGTTCCCATCGAGCGCAAGAACGGCGTTTGCCGTTCGTATATTCCGGGGCCCGACAGTCCATTAGCGGAGAAGGCCGGCACCGAACTGCGCGTCGATTACGAAATTCGCCCCGAGCCGGGAGGAAAATCGGCGCGCATCGTGGTTGGCTCGGAGAAGTTCACGCTGAAGGTTGGAGAATACTCCGAGTGGATTCCCGCCGAATTCAAGGCTGGCCTGGGCTTCACGGCGCACGGCATCTGCCGCTTCTATCTCAAGGAACTTTCGCCGGAAGTTGAAGTTTATGTCACGCCGGTGAACATCGATCCGGGGCATCCCGATCTGCCGATCTCGCACCCGGTGACGTATTCCATTTATTTGGCCAAGCTTTTCGGGCCGTATGCAACGCTCGGCTTGGCGGAGGATACGTGGGCGCTGAACGAGCACGTGCTCGATGACGATGCTTTTCTGGCGCAGGCCTACGGCAATCACGAAGATCGCGAGCGCATGCTCTTCGACGCACTCGACAAAACGAAGCAGGGGCTGTGCACGTGCGTTTTCGATACGACCGACCGCATCCAGCACATGTTCTGGCGCTATCTGGAAGAGGATCATCCGGCGGCGCGCGATGTGCCGCACAGCCAGCATCCGCAAGTGATTCAGGATCTGTACGAGCGCATGGATCGCCTGATCGGGCGCGTGATGGAAAAACTCGACGATGACACGCTGCTGATGGTGATCTCCGATCATGGCTTCAAGTCGTTTGCGCGCTGCATGAACCTGAATGCGTGGCTGCATCAGAACGGATATCTCACGCTGAAGGATGGCAAGACCGAGAGCGGCGACTGGTTCGAAGACGTGGATTGGTCGCGTACTCGCGCTTACACCATGGGCCTCAACGGACTCTATCTGAATATCAGAGGGCCGCGAGAAGCAGGGGATTGTCGATCCTTCCGAGGCCGACGCGTTGAAAGACGAGCTGCAAAAAAAGCTGAGTGGGCTGGTCGATCCGGCTTCGGGCGCGATTGGAATCACCGGCGTGTTTATTGCCGACAATGTGTATCGCGGACCGTATACGGAGAATTCGCCAGACCTCATTGTCGGCTATGGCGCGGGCTATCGCGCTTCTTGGGATTCGGTGCTGGGCAAAGTGACCTCGCAGATTTTCGAGGACAACATCAAAGCCTGGAGCGGCGACCACTGCATCGATCCGCGGCTGGTGCCTGGAGTTCTGTTCTCGAGCCACAAGTTCATCGAAGAGAAGCCTGCGATTGTGGATGTGGCGCCGACGATCCTGAAACTGTTTGGGCTTGCGCTGCCCTCGCATTTTGACGGCAAGCCCTGGACGCTGGCGGCGAAAGCGGCCGCGCCTCAGGGCTAGTGTCCTAACTAGTGGTGGACGGGCGAGGACGCCCGTCGCTCCACTGACAACGTGGTTGTCTTCAAACGCGTCGCTAGCCACACGGTGCTGGCCAGCATCCCGCACCATCCCATGAAGCGGACGACAGCGGCGATTCGAGTATCGTAGGGCAGAACGCCCAGGCTGGTGAAAATCGTGTTCCAGTCGTGCTCGACGTAATCGGGATCTCCCGTGGTCACGAGTGGCAACACCATGGCCCGGGCGTCGGCCATATAGGTTGCGGTGTAGAGCCAGTTCTCGAAGAAGAAAAACGTGCAGAAGACGAACGCCGTAGTCTGACGTTCGTGGAAGAAATAGGCTGCCAGCAGGAATGGTACCAGCCACTGCAGAATCGTTCCTCCCCACAGGCAGAGCGTCGCGCCGAACCAGCGGAAGAGCAAGTGTCCGCCTTCGTGAACGACGAGGTTGGCGGAGTCGATGAACAGATAACCGCCGTGCATGTTGAAGGCGTAGATCAGGAAGAGCACGTAGAACGCCAACCACGCCGCGACTGCCCAGCGCGAGACGGGGCGCCAGTCTTCGAAGGCGCCGGACCATTCCACGAAGGAGTCGAAGTACTCGCGCATACTGCACTCCATTGTAGGCAGCGTCGCCAGTGGGCGCGAGATTACTCCGGTGCATGGCAGCAGCGCGTGGCGCTAGACTATTCGCGAGATCACCTTCCGAACATCGGATAGTGACTTGCCGCTCCCATGAGAAACAGCATCGGAAACGACAGCACGAAGTTCGCGCGCGAAGTTAGAAAAGCCTGCCGCCCCAGATATTTTGCTTTGTCGGGAATCGGCGTGCCCTTGGCCGCGTTGTCGGAAGTCCAGTTGATGATTTTTTTCTGCCCGCGCCAGATTACTCCCCAGACGTTCAGCATCATCACCCAGCCCATGCCGCCGCCGATGCCGATGGCGAGCAAGCGATTGCTCTCCCAGCCGTGGTTGTTGAAGCGCAAGAAAAGCCATGACGCAACGACTACGATGACGGTGTAAATCACGGCTAGCACCGGCCACTTATCGAGCGCGCCTTTGCCAGGAATCGTGCAGGCATACATGAGCGCCCACGCCACCGTCCAGATCGCAAAGAATGTTCCCATCGCACCACCGGCGGACGCATCGCCGTTTCGAGCGTCGGAGCCGACGATGCTGCCCCAATATGCCAGGCCCATCAGCACGGTCAGCACCGAACTCCAGCGAAACCACCACAGCGCCCGCGACATCAGGCTGGGCAGGACTTTGCCTTTGGTGGCGGGATCCAGCGTTTTCATGAACGGGACATTAACGAGGTTAAAGAAATACAGCAGGCCGAGCCACGTGATGCCGCCGATAAAATGCAGCCAGCGGAACAGCATCAGAAGGTTGGTGTCGAAGTCGGTGGGAAGGTTGATGTAGGGCACGTTCGGGGCTCCTATTCTGCCACTCGGTTTGGAACTGACGATTGTAGATGGCTGACGAGGGAAATGAAACAGAATCGATTTTCGAAAAGTAAGCGAGGGGACGCAGGGCGCGCCCGGAGCCGGAAGTCCCCCGAAAATATAGTAGCGCGGCAAGTTGAAAAGCGCGAGGTAAGGCCGTATTGTAGGAGCCGACAGGAACAGAGCTGCCGCCTATCCCCAAACGCTCACGGCGCAGTTCGAACCCGAAGAAAAAGGAGATCGGCATATGGAAGCCAAGCCGGCACAACAGAACATTCAGGATTCCTTCCTCAACACGGCACGAAAGGAACGGCACAATATTACGATTTATCTGGTCAGCGGTGTGAAGCTGACGGGCCGTATCCGATCGTTCGATAAGTACTCGGTGGTGCTCGAGACCAGCAACCAGGAGCAGCTCATTTTCAAACATGCGATTTCGACGGTCGTTATTTCGCGCGGCGCGCATCCCCACGTGGAGGGCAAGCCGGCGGCCGCGGTGTCGCCGGCGGATGCGGCAGCTACCAACTCGGCCTCCGGTACTGAGGGATGAAGTGAGTTTACTTGCGCCGAGATGACTCCAGAGTGAGCAGCCGCGCTGTCTCGCGAAAGAATTCGCGAAATAAGCCACAGGCGGTGCTGAATCGATCTGAGCAACAGGAGCGCGCGTTCCTGGTGGGTATGGAGTTTCGCACTCGCGGCCGCGCGGGCGGCGCAGGAAAGAAAAATTCTGTAAGCATCACGCCCGCGGCCCAGGCGGCGCGGGATCACGCCCTTGGCGCGGTGGCTGCATCGTCGTTCTCGCTACGGTCCACGGATGCCGCGGACTCCAGCAGTGATCTTCCCTTGGGTTCTGCTTCCGATTTTACCCCGGTTTTTACTTCCGAAGACTCGCTCGACGAATTGCGTACCTTGGCCACGAGCGCGGGTGCCGAGATTGCCGGTGAATTTAGCCAGCGCAAGGACCGTCCCGATCCGGCTACGCTCATCGGCAAGGGCAAGCTGGAAGAGATTGCGGGCGCGGCCGCTTCGGTTTCCGCGGACGTGATTCTGTTCGATCACGATCTTTCCCCCTCGCAACAGCGCAACATCGAACACGTCGTTCACACGCGCGTCATCGATCGTACGCAACTGATTCTCGATATCTTTGCGCGACACGCGCGCACCCGTGAAGGTCAGTTGCAGGTTGAGTTGGCGCAGCTCGAATACATGCTGCCACGGCTCGCGGGGCGCGGCGTGGAAATGTCGCAGCTTGGCGGCGGCATCGGCACGCGCGGGCCGGGCGAAACTCAGCTGGAGACCGACCGTCGAAAAATCTACCGGCGCGTCCGGCATGTGAAGCAACAGATCGAAAGTGTGCGGCGCATCCGGGCGCAGCAACGGCAACGGCGCGAATCGGTTCCCGTGGCTACGGTGGCGCTGGTCGGATATACGAATGCGGGCAAGTCGACGCTGTTCAATGTGCTCACGCAATCGAACGTGGTGGCGTCGTCGCGCATGTTTGCCACACTCGATCCAACGATTCGCGGGGCAGAACTGCCGTCGAAACGAAAAGTTCTATTCTCGGACACGGTGGGATTTATCCGGAATCTTCCGCATACGCTGGTTTCGGCGTTCCGGGCCACGCTGGAAGAAGTGCAGCGCGCCACGCTCATCCTGCAGGTCTCCGATGCCAGCAGCCCGGTTTCGGCTGAGCAGGATGCGCAGGTCGAGAGCGTGTTGAAAGAACTCGAAGCCGACAAGAAGCCTCGACTGCGGGTGATGAATAAGATCGATCTGCTGCTTTCTAAACAGCGCGAGTCGCTGCGTGACGATGATCGGACGATCCACGTCTCGGCGGCGAAAGGGATCGGATTGACGACCCTGCTCGATCGCGTCGATGCCCTGCTCGAAGAAGACCGGCCCGAAAGGGTTCGGCTATGCATCCCGCAAAAAGAGGGCAAGACGCTGGCGTTATTGCAGGCCGGCGCGCGGATCTATTCCCGGCAATATCAGGACGGTTTGGTGGTGCTGGAAGCGGACGCGCCTGCGTCGTTGCTGCGGCGGATGCGGGAGTGGGTGGTGGAGTAGGAGAAAAAAGGGAGCACTAGGGCCCTTGACAAGCGATTGGTTCGAACTATATTATAAATATGAGTTAGGCTCCACCTATTCTAAAATTAGAGGTCACGGATAATGAAGAAGATTAGTATTAAGCAGGTTGAACCGCGTCTTGCCCAAGAAGTAGAGTCCCCTTTAAAAGCTGCCTTGAAGCAGCATGGTTACACCGTTCCAGAAGGTTCGAAGTTGCGTGTTTCTCTCTTGCGGGCCAACGGGCGAAAGCAGCCGAGCAATGCAAGTGCCGGCACCTGGGCTCCCGGAACAGGCCGCATGCAATTCTGGCTTGAGCCATTCACAACGGACGAAGAGGCGTCGCCGGGAGTGGATTCCTCCCCGGCAGAAGCCGCATCTATCCCCAATGCTACGCAGGCAGTAGGCTCTCAAAGCGCCAGTGCGTGTATTCAAGTGCATCCCGCCGAGGCCGAGTTACTGAGAGCTTTGGATCGTGCGGAGTCCACCCCGGGTTGGAATTTCGTCTCGCTCAAGAAGTTTCGCGATGAGATTCTTCCGTTAGAGAATGTCCCCTCGATTCGCTCAGATGTGGAGCGGCAGAACGTGCTTCGTTCAGCGATTGACAAGAGGCTAATTTTGAAAAAACCGGTGCCGAACCCGAAGTCTCCCCAATTTCCGGTCACGAGCATCCGCTTAAACCGCCTGATGCCTGAGGTGCAAGAGGTGCTGGGTCACCCGAAGAGTAACCTGGACTTCCACCCGATTCACATCAAAGGTGAGCCACTGTCCGCTACTGTTCTACGGGAGAGGCGTTGAGGATTGGCACTTTACTACTTGGAAACGAGTGCCCTCGTCAAACTTTACGTGTATGAGCCGGGCACGGATCGACTGCTTGACCTCACCGCCAGCGACGCGGGGCATAGGTTTGCCATCCTGTCGCTGGCGCAGGTCGAGTTCCGCGCCGCAATCCGGGGACGGCAGCGTCGCGGAGAGATTCCTGACGATTCGGCCAACGAATTGGTAGAGTCCTTTCGCCGGCATTCGGAGGGCAAGTTTCTCATCCAGCCATTCTCAGACTCACTGTTGGACGTGGCATCTGCGCTCATCGACAGTTACCCGCTTAGGGGATACGATGCTGCGCAATTGGCGGGCTACCTGGTGCTGCGTTCAACTTCTGGACCTGAGGAACCTACTTTTGTTTGTTCCGACAGAGTCTTACTGTCAGCCGCGCGAAACGAAGGCTGCCCGGTCTTGGATCCGACATCAGCCGAATAACCAACGGGCCGCGCGTCGTCCGACAGAACGAAACAGTGATCATCCACGGCCGACGCTCAATTACAATGAAGCATTCCCACAACGGCGGATTTCTCCGGAGGAGCTATGGGCAACTATGCCGTAACCGCAGGACGGATGGTCGCGCATAACATGGTTACCACGCAGTTCGAGCTCGATGGCTTTCGCGTTGTACGCACATTGGGCGTGGTGCGCGGAATTACGGTGCGTTCCCGGTCGATCTTCGGCACCATTGGAGCGGGGCTCCAGACGCTGGTCGGCGGCAACATTACCCTGCTGACCAATCTCTGCGAACGAACGCGCGCCGAAGCCTTCGACCTGATGCTGCAACACGCAGCCGAAATCGGCGGCAACGCCGTGGTGGGGGCGCGCTATGATGCAACCGAAGTGATGCAGGGGGTCACGGAAGTTCTTGCCTATGGCACCGCCGTGTTTGTGGAGCCGGCGAAGTAGGTTAGGTAAGGATGCACCTATCGCAGCGGTGAACTGCTGCGCCATCCAAAGGCATCGTGAGCTAAACCGCCGCTTAGCCGCTGCGTGCTGGAATCCCTAGTGGGACGCGGCCGTGGAATCCCACCCTTGCGCACAGAACGCGCAAAGATGGGGCACCCCGCAGTCCTTACTCCTTGTACAAGAATCCCGCGACTACCGCCGCTAGGATCGCGCCTCCCCACAGTTCGAGCATCCAGCCGAGCGGCAAGGCGCGGGGAATAGGCGACCAGGCTGCTTGCGCAAAGTTGCTGGGCACGCCGGCGCAGAACCCAACGATCATGCCGATTCGGAGAGCCGTCTTGAGTCCCGGGCCGGCGGTGGCGCGAGCCCAGGCGTAGAGATGCGCGATGAGAATCGACATCACGAAGATCATCACGATCCAAAGCGGCGTGAAAAGCGAATAGCGCGGTTGCTTCAGGAACAATCCTTGTTTCTGCATGGCCTCGTAGAGCGGAGCCACACGCATTCCAATGAAGAAGCCCCATGCAATCCACACCACGCCTCCGGCAATGCCTCCCAGCCAGACCCGAGTCTTGTTCAGCTTCATTGTGCCTCCTGTTTGCGTTGGGCTTAAATTCGGCACAAGTGTACTCCCGCGAGTCAAGCGGTCGGAAATGGGTGCCGGAAAGCGAAGGAGTGGTTGTGCATTCGAACTTCGCCAAAAGTTTTCCACAAGAAAGACCATGACTCGTGCGGGGAATGCAAGAAAAATCTTAGCGAATAAATAGCGAATGATCCCAGGATGTAAACACCAGCCCTAGTAGTCATTTTTGTGGTTCACCGCAAGATGCTGTGCTTTGTCCTCAGAGCCGGTCAGGTGGACTTGAACCCTAAACTTTCTTATTGACAACAAACGATTTAGGCGTAGGATGTGGACAAAAGTGGTTGAAAGTGGACCAAACAATAGAGCTCGTGGGCAAAAACCCTAAGTTTCGAGGCGCCAGTGGTTTACGAGACTGACACCGACAAAACCAGACCCAACGAACCCGAGTCCACTGCATTGCTGACCGCTTCTGCCTCCCTCATGGTTTTGGCTGTGGTAGCAGCCATAAATAAACGGAGCCCGTCATTTTTAACAAAAGCGGCGAGCCGGGCACATGTTTCGCGGAAATCATCCAACGCGCGTCGACGAAAAGGGACGGTTAAAAGTCCCCGCGGAATTCAAGCGCGTGATCGACGAGAAATATGCGCAGAAATTCTACATCACAAGTCTAGATGGAACTATTGCTCAAATATATCCCTTCGAAGAATGGGAGCGGATCGAGCAGAAACTGGTGGCGGGGTCGACTTACAACTCAACCAAGAAAAAGTTTCTGACACGGACGAGTTATTACGGGCAGGTGGTGGAGATGGACGGGCAGGGGCGGCTGTTGATCCCGCAGATTTTGCGTGAGTCGGCGCAGATGCGCGGGGATGTGGCAGTGCTCGGAGCTCTGACTCACCTGGATGTACGAAACATGGAAGCGCTCCAGAAAGAGATGCAAGAGCAGGCTTTCACGGATGACGACAGGAAGGCGCTTGACGAATTGGGCATCTAGCAAGTGGTCAAACGGTGGAAAGGGATTCAGATTCGAGTTCGACAGACACTCCCGAGCGGGGTGGGCATGGGGAAGTTGGCCATGTCCCGGTTCTTTTAAAAGAAGCGATCGATTTTCTAGCCGTAAAGCGTGGCGGAACTTATCTGGATGCCACGGTGGGGCTGGGCGGGCACAGTTACGAAATCGCAAAACGCCTCGGCGCACCGGGACATTTGATTGGCTTCGATAAGGATGCGGCGGCGCTGGAAGCGGCGCGAAGAAGACTCGCGCCGGTCGTTGGTGATTGGCCGACGATTACGTTGCTGCATCGATCGTTTGCGGAACTTGCGAACGACCAGCGACCAGCGACTATCGACGGTTTAATTGCCGACCTGGGTGTTAGCAGCCTGCAACTCGGCGACCCGGCGCGGGGATTTAGTTTTCAGGCGGAAGGACCGCTCGACATGCGGATGAACCCGATGTCGGGCGAGACCGCCGAACAAGTGGTAAACCACATCGACGAGCGCAAGCTGGCCGATGTGATTTACGAATTCGGTGAGGAAAGGAGGTCGCGGAGAATCGCCAGAGCCATTGTCCGGTCGCGGCCGATACGCACGACGACGCAACTTGTCGAGGTGGTAGCGGCCGCGGCTCGGTCAATGAAACATGAGCGCATTCATCCGGCGACGCGAACCTTTCAGGCTCTCCGAATCTTCGTAAACCATGAACTGGACGATCTGAAAGCACTGCTGGAGGCGGCGCCTCGCGTGCTGAAGCCGGGCGGAAGGTTGGTGGTGATCAGCTTTCACTCGCTCGAAGACAGGATCGTCAAAGATGCGCTGCGCGAGGGCGCGAAGCAGGGGTGGTGGCTGGTGCTGACTAAGAAGCCGGTGACGGCGGGCGCAGAAGAGATTGAGCGGAATCCGCGGTCGCGCAGCGCCAAGATGCGCGCGGCCGAAAAGGTTTGAATTTGTCCCGGAGAAACTGCCGGGCACCCGGTGCCAGATAGTAAGGCGCGCCGGGGTAAGAGTTTAGGAAAGCGCGGTCGTTCGGCAGGAGCCGACCGCAACTCTGTGGTGGAGTTTTCTCGGAGCGGCCAAGAAGAAAAAGCACAAGGCTGGGTCCGAAGACGAAAAACAGGAACGTTCGAAATGACCTATACGGGCAACCTAATTGATGATCTGATGGCGACCGTCGAACGGGCGGAACAGCGCATGCAGCCGGACTTGGCCTTGGCTACTGAACCCATGCTGGTCGAGCCCATGTTGGTTGATAGCTGGTTCGCTTCCGTGCAGCAAAGCACAGAGTACGATTCGAAACTTCTGGGAGTGGCATAAATCATGAGCGCCGTGGCCATGCAGAACGCAAGTCCTTTCGTCCGGCGTAAGTCCTGCTGGCTGGGGACGCCGGAAATTTATTTTCGCAAGACGATCGACAACTCGCGGCTCGTCAAGGTGGAAGACCCGCGCCGCGAGCGCGAGATGAGGTATTTCGGGCTAGCCCTGTGTTTGCTCTTTCTGCTGGTCATGGGATACGCGCTGCAGCATTTTCGCGCCATCGAATATGGATACAAGATCGAGGCGCTGCGGTCGGAGCGCGATGGCCTCACGGAAATGAACCGAGCTCTGCGGCTGGAAGAGGCGTCGCTGCGCGATCCGGAGCGAATTGATTTGAAAGCGCGGCAACTCGGACTGCAACCGCCGCAGCCCGGACAGGTGGTGCGCATGGATTCCGCCAGCGATGCGGGAACGCCGGTGATGGCCAGCGTGACTCCGGTCGCAGTGGTCTCGGCACGGTAGTTTTGCCCGGCCCAGACAGGGCGTCCCGTCTTACTCTGCGGGGGAGACGCGGCAAGCCGCGTCTCTACGGAAAGTCAGTTTTTTCGCGGCGGCTCTTCGGGGCCGCCGAAAGTTTCTGAGGACTGGAAGTGGCGGCGAGCACCTCTTCGAACGGCGCAAAGTTCAGGCTGTATGTCTTGTCTGGATGGCTTTGCCTCTGGCTGCTGGCGATCTGCCTGCGGCTGATTTACCTGCAAGTTTTCTGCTATGGCGATTTCGAGCGGCGCGCGGTGCGCCAGCAGCAGCGCAGCTTCGATCTTTCGCCGAAACGCGGTGTCATCTACGATCGCGCGGGACGCGAGCTGGCGATGTCGATTCAGGTGGACTCGGCTTTTGTCGTGCCCTCGGAAACGCCTGACCTGGCGAATACGATCAGCCTGATTACTCGCATCACTCAGGACGATCCGCGGGTGGTGCTCGCCGACTGCGGCGCGCATAAAACTTTCTGCTGGGTGGCACGCAAGGCCGATGCGGAAACGATTGAGCGCATCAAGGCACTCAATCTGCAAGGCATTCACTTCCAGAAAGAGGCGAAGCGGTTTTATCCCAAACGCGAACTGGCGGCGCAAGTTCTGGGCTACGTTGGCACCGACGATCAGGGGTTGAGCGGACTGGAGCGGCAATACAACGAGCAGTTGCAGGGCAAGCCCGGTAAGCTGATGATTTCGGTCGACGCGCGCAAGCGCTGGTTTGCCAGCGTTGAGAAAGAGCCGGAAGCCGGCGACAGCGTGGTGCTCACCATCGATCAGAATATTCAGTACATCGCCGAACGGGAACTGGAGCGCGGGATGGACGAGACGCACGCCATCGCGGGCACGGCGATCGTGGAGAATCCGCACACGGGCGAGATTCTTGCGCTGACCAACCGGCCGACGTTCAATCCCAACATCCGGAAGGAAATTAAGAACGAGGCGTTGAAAGACCGCGCGGTGAGCGACGTTTACGAGCCCGGCTCGACTTTCAAGATGGTGACGATCTCGGCCGGCCTGGAAGAGAAAGTTACGCGGCCCGACGAAATGTTCGATTGCCAGATGGGATCGATCGTCATCAATGGCATGCGCATCCGAGACAGCCGGCCGCACGGCATGCTCTCGGTCGCAGACATTATTGCGGAGTCGAGCGACGTTGGCGCGATTAAAGTTGCGCTGCGGCTGGGCGAAGACCGCTTTTACAAATACATTCGCGCCTTTGGATTCGGGCAGCAAACCGGGATCGAACTTCCCGGTGAAACGCGCGGGCTGACCAAGCCAGTCGAGCGATGGTCGAAGGTTTCGATTGGCGCGATTTCGATGGGGCAGGAGATTGGCATTTCGCCGCTGCAACTTGGTTCGCTGATTTCGACGATTGCCAACGACGGGGTGCACGTTCCACCGCGAAT
The DNA here is from genome assembly GCA_963785265.1 of uncultured Acidobacteriaceae bacterium. Taxonomy (GTDB): domain Bacteria; phylum Acidobacteriota; class Terriglobia; order Terriglobales; family Acidobacteriaceae; genus Acidiflorens. The sequence goes on from CAWAUN010000009.1 coordinate 148,582, forward strand.
TGTGGCGGGGACAATTGCGCCGCAGAATACTCCGCAGACGATTGTGTTTCAGCCCGCTGAAGGGACGCGGGTGATTTCATCGTTGACCGCGGCTGAGATGCGGCAGATGCTGCAGGGAGTCGTACTGCACGGCACGGGACGCAAGGCGCTGCTTGAAGGCTACAGTTCAGCGGGCAAAACTGGAACGGCGCAGAAGGTGGATCCCGCTACCGGCGCTTATTCGAAGACCAAGTATGTCGCGTCGTTTGCGGGATTTGCTCCCATTAACGATCCCCAGATTGCAGTGATCGTAATTCTTGATTCCGCGGTCGGGCTGCATCAGGGCGGGCAGATATCAGCCCCGGTTTTTCAGCGGATCACACAACAGGTGCTCGAGTATCTGCACGTTCCGCATGATGTGCAGCTTCCGGCTAGCCGGCAGGTTCTGCTGGCTCGGCGCAACGTGCCTGACGCCAGTTTGGAAGAAAGCTCGCCCGATCATCTTGGAGCGAGCCTGGATTTGGCCGACGCCTCCGATGCTAATGCAGCGCCCGTTGTTGCTCCAGCGGCCAAGCCGGGAGCGATTGCGGCTCAGGTTGTTCCGGCGGCGCTGACTACACGAGAAACAAATCATCCAGAGGCGAGTGCTGCTGCGACACCGACCGCGAATTCGCCAGCTGCGAGTTCACCGGCTCCGCAATCGGAGAATTCGCCGCCGCAGAAATTGCCGGCGGGCGGAACGGTGGTTCTTGACGTGGAAGAGGGAGGGATCGAAGTCCCGTCGTTCGTCGGCAAGAACCTGCGCGTTGCCGTTGAGGCCGCGCAGGAGGCCGGGCTCGATCTTGATGCCATCGGCAGCGGCGTTGCGCGCGAACAATCGCCACAGCCCGGCGCGCGCGTCGCGGTTGGATCTCGGGTAGTGGTGCGCTTCGGACGGTAGGTCTAGCTCCTTCTGAGCGGCTTCTTTTCTCTGGAGAAAAAGCTTGAACCACAGGGGAAACTCAACTCGGGGGGAAACCTACTTCGGATATTTATAATCACTCCAATGACTTTCCAACAACTCTTGCAGGGCGCCGAGGTCCTTTCGCAGAGCGGAAACCCGGGCGTTGCCGGAGTGGAATACGATTCGCGGCGAGTGAGGCCGGGTACTGTTTTTGTCGCTATGAAGGGGGAGACTAGCGACGGGAATCGCTTTATCGATGAGGCGATTGCTGCGGGGGCGGTCGCTGTTGTTACCGACTCGGCTGCCGAAATGCCGCGGCCCTCGGTTGCCTGGGCGCAGGTTGTCCATGGACGGCGGGCGCTCGCCCGCTTGAGCGCTAACTTCTACAAGCGTCCGGCGGAGCGGATTGCCAATACCGGGATCACCGGCACAAACGGAAAAAGCACTACTGCATTTCTCATTGAATCTATCTTCCAGGCGGCTGGGCGGAAGACGGTGCTGATCGGGACCATCGAATATCACGTTGCGGGGAAGATTCTGCCGGCTCCGCACACTACTCCGGAAGCGCTGGAGTTAAACCGGCTTCTAGCCGAGGGTTTGGGCTTGGGAGTTACCGATGCGGTGATGGAAGTTTCATCGCACGCGCTGGAGCAACAGCGCGTTTTTGGAATTCCTTTTGATGTTGCCGTGTTTACGAATCTCACGCGCGACCATCTTGATTACCACGGCACGATGGAAAATTACTTTCTGGCGAAACAGACGCTGTTCGACGGCTGCGGGACGGACCCCCCACGGGCCGCTGTGCTTAACCTTGACGATGAATATGGGCGGCAGCTTTGGAAGGTTTGCAAGAAGAAGAGCGCTGTCGTGCTTTCTTATGGGCTGACGTCGGGCGATTTTCATGCTGAGTCGGTCGAGATCACGCCGCGGGGGACGCGGTTTCAGATGGTGACGCCTGGGGGCAGGATTGCCATGTGGTCTCCGCTGATCGGCAACGTGAATGTGTACAACGTGCTGGCAGCTTCGGCCGCCGGTTATGCGCGCGATTGTTCGACCGAGTCGATTGCCAAAGGGATCTTCGATCTGACGCGGGTTCCGGGGCGTTTCGAGCGGGTGGATTGCGGGCAGCCGTTCACGGTGGTGGTGGACTACGCGCACACCGATGATGCGCTCCGCAATCTTACGGCTTTGGCTCGCGACTTTGTGGTGCGTGCTGGACTGAAAGGCAAGGTCATCACGCTTTTTGGATGCGGTGGCGACCGCGACCGCAGTAAGCGTCCTCTGATGGGCGAGGCCGCGGGCAAGGGCAGCGACGTCGTCGTACTTACTTCCGATAATCCGCGTTCGGAAGATCCGCTGGCCATCATGAACGATGCGTTGGTCGGGTTGCAGAAGTCCGGCGCAAAATATGTTGCGGAGCCTGACCGTCGCAAGGCCATTGCATTCGCTTTGCAACAGGCGGCCCCGGGCGACATCGTGCTGCTGGCGGGCAAGGGACATGAAAAAGTGCAGATCACGCGGGAGGGAACGATTCCCTTCGACGATGTGGAGGTTACTCGCGAAAATCTGAAGGCTCTTGGCTATGACTGCCAAGGCGCGATGGCCGACACGACGGGGAAGACAGCATGAAACTTCTTCTCTCTCGCATCGCTGAATTCATTGCGCCTGACAGCCATGCTCCGGCTGACCAAAGTGCGAGCGGGCAATACGATGGCCGCGAAACGGTTCAGGGATATTCCATCGACTCGCGCACCGTGCAACCGGGCGAACTTTTTTTTGCAGTCAAGGGCGAACGCCTTGACGGGCACGACTTTGTGCAGCAGGCGCTGAGCCGGGGCGCGATTGCCGCGGCAGTGCGGAAGGACCAACTGGCGCGGTATTCCGGTCTCGCCGGACTGCTTGCCGTCGACGACACTTTGGTTGCGCTGCAGACTTTGGCTACGGCGGTGCGAAAAATCTGGGGCAAGACGGCCATCGGGATCACTGGTTCGATGGGCAAGACCACGACCAAAGAAGCGATGGCGCATTTGCTCGCGATCAAGTATCGCGTGCATCGCACCAGGGGAAACTTCAATAATCATTTTGGACTTCCGCTCGGGTTGCTGACTCTGGAGCCGGAATACGATCTAGCCGTGGTCGAGATGGGGATGTCGCACGCCGGTGAAATCGCGGCTCTGGCTCGGATTGCGCTGCCCAATCAGGCGGTGGTCACTAACGTTGCGCCGGTGCATCTCGAGAGCTTTGATTCCATCGCCGGAATCGCGCGCGCGAAGTATGAACTGATCGAGGCTCTTCCGCACGGTGGCACGGCCGTGTTGAATGCCGACGACGAGTATGTGAGCCAGTTCGGGCGCGACTTCAAGGGGAAAGTCATTCTGTTCGGATTGAAGGCAGCGGCAGGCGTTGTGGCCGACGTGCGGGCGGAAAACATCGAAGTGCTGGGAGTTGAAGGCACGCGCTTCGATCTGGTCAGCCGGATGGTCAGCGGCGAAGTTCGCCAGGCAGTGCAGAGTCCGTTGCTTGGCAGGCACAACGTGTACAACGTGCTGGCCGCGGCGGCGATGGCTTTGGAACACGGCATCACGCCGTCGGAGATTGCGGCAGCGCTGCCGTCGCTACAGGCAGCCGACAAGCGCGGACAGGTCGTACAAGTGGGTAACATCACGGTGCTCTACGATTGCTACAATTCAAGTCCGAGGGCGCTGATGGCTGCGGTGGATACTCTGGCAGCCATGCCTGCGCGGCGGCGGATGGTTGTCGCCGGCGAAATGCTCGAACTTGGATTGACTGGCGAAGAAATGCATCGCGAGTGCGGGCGTTACATAGCTGGACGTAAACTCGATTTTCTGCTCGGCGTGCGTGGACTGGCGAAGCCGATGGTGGATGCGGCGCGGGACGCGGGCATGAAAGCGGAGTTCGTTGCGACGCCCGAAGAGGCCGGGGAGTGGCTGGCGCGCGAAACTCGCGACGGCGATGTTGTGCTGCTGAAAGCTTCGCGCGGCGTGAAGCTGGAAAAAGCGCTGGAGACGTGGAGACAAAGAAGCGGTAGTCCCGACGCCACGGGCGCAGGGAGCTAATAACTGAGAGCTGACAGCTGAGAGCTGACAGCTGGTGTTGGGAGGCGGATTGCTCTACTGGCTGCTCTACCTGAAGCTCTACCATTACATTCCGCCATTTCGTATTTTTCGGTATCTCACTTTTCGTACTGCGTTCGCCAGCTTGACCGCGCTTTTTACCGGACTGATCGTTGGGCCGATCGTGATTCAGCGGCTCCGCGATTTTCAGATTGGGCAGTACATCCGCGAGGAAGGGCCGCAGGCGCATCAAAAAAAAGCGGGTACGCCGACCATGGGCGGCTTGTTGATCGCCATCGCCATTCTCGTACCTACGTTGCTTTGGGCAGACCTGAGTAATCCGTTCGTGTGGATTGCGGTGTTTTCCACGGTAGCGTTTGGCGCTATCGGGTTTGCCGACGACTACCTTAAGGTCGTTCATCGCCGTAATCTTGGGCTTACGGCGCGCGCCAAGATGGGCTATCAGATCGCGGCCAGCATCGTCATTGCGATGATACTGATCGCATTGCAGTATCGCGGATTGTATTCCACGCGGCTGGTGGTTCCATTCTTCAAGCAGTTTCATCCGGACCTGGTTGTGGAACGATGGGCGGTTCATCCGCAACTCTGGCCACTGGCTTTTCTGCCGTTCATGGTCTTTGTCGTGATTGTGATTGTAGGGTCGAGCAACGCGGTGAATCTTACCGACGGCCTGGACGGGCTCGCCATTGGATGCACGGTGATTGCGGCGGGTGCGCTGGCGGTGCTTACTTACCTGAGCGGCCACGCTACGTTTGCCGCTTATCTCGAATTACAGAAGATGCCGCAGATTGGCGAGCTTACTATTTTTTGTGGAGCCATGGTGGGTTCGGCGATTGGATTTCTGTGGTACAATGCGCATCCGGCGGAAATTTTCATGGGCGATGTGGGCTCGCTGGCTTTGGGCGGCGCTATCGGCACGGTTGCCGTTATGATCAAACAGGAACTGCTGCTGCCGTTCATCGGAGGAGTCTTCGTGATCGAAGCGCTCTCGGTGATACTACAGGTTGGCTCCTATAAGCTGCGGAAGAAGCGTATTTTCAAGATGGCGCCGATTCATCATCACTTCGAGTTGCTGGGCTGGTCGGAGTCGAAGGTGATTGTGCGGTTTTGGATTGCATCGCTGGTGTTCGCGCTGTTTGCGCTGACTACTTTGAAACTGAGGTAGAACAGGCTTTTGGCTCTTAGCCTTTAGCTGAAAGCTAAGAGCCAACGGCTAAAAGCTGAAAGCCAACAGCTAAGTTCAGGTTCCCTTGGATGAACTTGATGGAACTCAACGACAAACGCGTGCTGGTGGTTGGGCTCGGCAAATCGGGGGTGGCTTCCGCGCTTTTTCTTAAGTCGCGGGGCGCTCGCGTCACCGTGTCGGATTCGAAGCCGGAATCTGAGCTGCGGGATGAGATTCTGCTTTTGCTGGAGCATGGGATCACGGTCGAAACCGGCGGCCACGGCGAGCGCACTTTCCGTGGGCAAGATTTGATTGTGGTCAGCCCGGGCGTGGCAGTCGATGCTCCGCAACTGGTGCAGGCGCGGAATCTGGGAGAAACGGTTATCGGCGAAATTGAACTGGCGGCGCAATTTTTGTCTGGGCCGATCGTCGCTATTACCGGCGCCAATGGCAAAACTACTTGCACTTCTTTGGCGGGCGAGATTATTGCTGCTGGGGAATTTTCTACACTGGTGGGCGGCAATATCGGGACTCCCGCTATCAGTCTGGTCGATCAGGCTGGGCCGGCGACCTGGACGGTGCTCGAGGTATCGAGTTTTCAACTGGAAACAATTGTGAAGTTTCGTCCGCGGATCGCGGTGATTCTGAACATTACGCCCGACCACCTTGATCGGCATAAAACTTTTGCCAATTACGTCAACGCCAAAGCGCGCGTCTTTGAAAACCAACGGGAGCATGACTTCACCGTGCTGAATGCCGATGACGCCACGGCCGCGGGGTTGGCGGAGCGTACGCACGCTCAGTTGTTCTGGTTCAGCCGGAAAAAAGAAATTGAAAAGGGAGCTTTGGCGCGCGGAACGCAGATTTATTTTCGCGACGGGCAACACGAAAGCCAAATCATGGCACTGGCGGAAATTCCTTTGAAAGGCGCGCACAACCTGGAGAATGTTCTGGCAGGAATTTCCATCGGTATGCTTGCCGGTTGCAAACCGGAGCAGATTCGGGCGGCGGTACGGAATTTTAAAGCGGTCGAGCATCGTTTGGAGTTTGTGGCTAGAGTTGCGGGCGTGGATTACTACAACGATTCCAAGGCAACGAATGTAGACGCCACCATCAAGGCGCTGGAAGCGTTTCCGGGGGACATTCCTCCGCATCTGCACCTGATTGTTGGCGGCAAGGATAAGGGCAGCGACTATACCGTGCTTTGCGAGTTGCTGCGGTCACGCGTGAAGCGCGTTTATACCATTGGAGCCGCGGCGGAGAAGATCGAGTCGCAGATCCAGGACGCGACGGAGATCGATCATGCGGGAACTCTGGAGAACGCGATTCGACGGGCGAGCGAAGAGGCGGTGGCTGGTGATGTGATCTTGCTGGCTCCGGCTTGCGCCAGCTTTGATCAGTTTCACAGCTATGAACATCGCGGGCGCGTTTTCAAGGAGACCGTGCATTCTCTGGCTATGGCTCGAACTACCTAAGCTGTCTCCACTCCAAGAAAAATGTGTCATCCAGCTTAGCGAGGGACCTGCATTTTGCGGCGAACTGCAGATCCCTCGCTGCGCTCGGGATGACAAAGACAAGGAGTTTTGCTTGGGCAAGGGTTTTTTGCTTGTGCGCTGTGAAATCGGGCAAACGGCAGACTATCGCCCGTGGAACCTAATCAGTTATCCCCTGTCCAAAATTCTGCGCTCAAACTCCTGCATGTTTGCGCTGCTCCGTGGTGAAATGAATTCTCATGGCTAAGCGGGTCAGCGTCGATGGCTGGATGTTCACCGTGACCACGATCCTGGTATTCATTGGGCTGGTCATGATTTTCAGCGCCTCGGCCGTGATGGCCAAGGAGCGGTTTGGATCGGCTTACGAATTTCTGGTGAAGCAACTGGTATGGGCGGTTGCGGGACTCATGGTCATGGTCGTGGCCATGAAGGTGGACTACAAACGGCTGCAACATCCGGCGATGGTTTTCTCGTTTCTTGGACTGACTACGCTGTTGCTGATCTCGGTCTTTTTTCTGGATCGCGCGCACGGGACGCATCGCTGGTTTCACGTGGGGCCGATTTCTTTGCAGCCCTCGGAACTGGCTAAGCCCGCGCTGATCCTGTATCTGGCGTGGTTTCTGGAAAATAAAATCCAGGCCATCGACGACTGGCGCAACACGCTGATTCCGGCGGTTGTGCCCACCGTGGTTTTTCTGGGGCTGATCGTTTTTCAGCCGGACCTGGGAACGGCTATCGCTTGCGCGGGCATCACTGGTTGCGTGTTGTTCATTGCCGGAATCCGGCTGCGCTACTTTGGATACGCTTTGGCGGCCGCTCTCTTGCCGCTTTACTTTTTGATCTTTCACGTTTCGTATCGCAAAGACCGCATCCTTGCTTTTTTGAATCCATATGCCGATCCGAAGGGGTTTGGCTTCCACATTATTCAGTCACTCATTGCGGTTTCTACTGGCGGCGTCACCGGACTGGGGCTGATGGAAGGGAAGCAGAAATTGTTTTATCTTCCCGAACCGCACACGGATTTTATTTTTGCCGTGACCGCCGAAGAGTTGGGGCTGGTGGGCGCGCTTACGGTCATTATTCTGTTTGCCATCTTTTTGTGGCGCGGTACGCGGGCGGCGCTGCGCACGCAGGATAATTTTGGGCGCTTTCTGGCGGTGGGCATCACCAGCATGATTGTGCTGCAGGCGTTCATCAATATCAGCGTGGTGCTCGGGATGATGCCTACGAAAGGGATTCCGCTGCCGTTCGTTTCTTATGGGGGATCGTCGCTGTTTGTGACGCTCATGTGCGTGGGCGTGCTGCTGAATATCACGAAACAGGCGGAGTAGGCGGCACCCATTGCTTTCTTCCTAGCGGACTCTGTTTCTTTGTTTTCCTCAGTTGACTTTCCCGACTTGCCGGCTTTGGCCGTAGACACGGCTGAAGAGGATGGCTACGGCCGCTAGCACTATGGGAGTGAAGACACTGGCTTCGGGACCGACACTTCCTCCGGTGATCCATGTGCGGCCGGCGAATTCGGAGTTGAACAGGTTGTGGTAGGCGGGGATGCCGCTGTCGGCTACACCATAGAAGAAGGTCTGACCCCAATCCCATCCGGCGTGGAAACCTACGGCCCACCAGAGATTGCCGGTGCGGCGAAGAAATAAACAAAATAAAAGGCCGAAGAACACGACGGAGACCAGGCCGAACTTGCTTTCCCCGGGATTGCCCGCGTGAGCCAAACCGAAGAGAGCCGAAAGCAGGAAGGCGGACGGCCAGAACCCCATGCCGGTGGTGAGCGTGAACTGCAGGTAGCCACGGAAAGCAAATTCTTCGGATAGGCCAACGACTATGAAAACAGCCGTCCAAACGAGAGTAGCGGAGACGAGAGTGCTGCCGTGAGTGGCCAGACCGGTGAGGCGGAATCCGTGAAAGAGAAAAATACAGAATAGAGCGCCGCTGATGGCTAGAAAGCCAGCGGCTGTGCCTACCCAGAAGTTTTTGCTGAATGCGGAGTGGAGAGGGAGACCGTAGTCGCCGTAGTGGCGGCGTTCGATGCGGGCCATGATCAGGGCGGCGACCGAGCTGAAAAGAAATATTGATGCTTCCATAAGGAACAATCCGATTGGCCCAACCGTAGATACTTGTGCCGGACGATTGCCGTGCAGAAACAGACGGAGGATCAAGGCCAACAGGACGTACTCCGCTGCGACGATGGCGAGGAAGAGGAGGACGCGCCATCCGGCGCGAAGGCCGTTTGGACCCTGGAAGATGGTGTGCCTCGCCGGCGACGGAGGCAACGGTGCGAGGAGAGCGGGGTCGGGGAGTCCGACGTTTGGTTCGGCCATGCACCAGTTTACGCGACGAGGCTGGATTAAGTTTCATCGTGGGATTGCCGCTTACTTGGTTCCCATGGGAACGTCTATACTTCGTCCTTTCACTACGGCGACTTCAATCAGAGCGAGGTTTTATGCGGACAGATTCGAGAAATTTGCCGACTTCTTGCCTAATTGCCGGCGTCCTTTTTTTCACGGTTCTTGCGGGAGCGGCCTCTGATGCTCCGGGGGCATCGTCTGACAATGGGCAGGTCGCAGCCCGCATCCAGCGCGTTGAAAACGGGGTCCCTTCTATTTCGCTTGGAGTAGAGAAGCCGCCTTTGCGGCTGAATATCGCTCGGCTGATGGATATCTACAAGGTGCCCGCGGTCAGCGTCGCGGTGATCGACAATTTCAAGATCGCATGGGCTAAGGCGTACGGAGTGACCGAAGCAGGCGGCACGTCGCCGGTTACTACGCACACGCTGTTTCAAGCTGGCTCGGTCAGCAAAACGGTCGCAGCCACCGGCGCGCTCTGGCTGGTCGAACGGGGCAAGCTTTCGCTGGATGAAGACGTCAACCAGAAACTGGTTACTTGGAAAGTGCCGGAGAACGAATTTACTAATTCCAAAGAGCAGAAAGTGACGCTGCGCCGCCTGCAGAGCCACAGCGCGGGACTCACGGTGCACGGCTTCCCGGGGTACGCAGTTGGCGATCCGATTCCGACGCTGGTGCAGATTTTCAACGGCGAGAAGCCTGCTAATACGGCGCCGATCCGCGTCGATTCTGTGCCGGGCAGCAGGTTCTGGTATTCCGGTGGCGGGGTCACGATCGAGCAGCAACTGATCATGGACGTGAGCGGGCAGCAATTTCCGCAATTCATGCGGACGACGGTGTTGGACAAGATCGGCATGAGCGACAGCACCTACGAGCAGCCGTTTCCGGCGGAACGCGCGGCAGTGGCGGCTTCGGGAACGCACGGGGATGGCAAAGTTGTGCCGGGGAAATGGCACATCTATCCGGAAATGGCGGCGGCCGGGCTGTGGACTACGCCCACCGACCTGGCAAAGTTTGCCATTGAAATGGCGCTCTCTAAGCAGGGCAAGGCGAACCACATTCTGTCGGAGGGGATGACGCGACAAATGCTTACGCCGCAGATTGAGCACGTGGGCCTGGCGTTTTTTCTTGGCCAGGGCGGCAATCCGGAAGCATTTGGACACGACGGCGATGACGAGGGATTTCAGGCAGAATTGATTATGTTTGCCGACTCGGGCAAAGGGGTTGCGGTGATGGCGAATTCCGACAATGGACACGCATTGGCCAGCCACCTAGTCGAGAGCATTGCCCGTGAATACGGCTGGAATTATGCGACCGAGGAAAACGCTGCCGATGTTTTGGGGCTGATTGCAAGTGCTCGAGATACGCAGACTGCCATGCAGAAATATGCGGAACTTAAGAAAACTTCCCCTAAGGAACTGGATGAAAACACTCTGATTCAACTTGCATATCAGACTCTGTTTGCGGGTAAAGTGGAGGAGGCGATCCAAGTTTTCAAAGTCGAAGTTCAGGATTACCCGAACTACTGGAACGCCTACGACAGCCTGGGCGAAGCTTACATGAACGCAAAACAGAACGACCTGGCCGTCGAAAATTACGAAAAATCGATTGCGCTGAAGCCCGATAATCAAAACGGCATCGACATGCTGAAGAAGTTGAGAGCGCAGAAGTAGCCGGGAATCGTGTGGTGGCGGGGCTTTGCCCTGCCGGGACGGGGCAAAGCCCCGTCACCACACAGTTGTCTTCTACGCTCCGGCTTCTTTCTCCATCGTTAGTAACTGCTCTTTGCGCTCCAGGCCCCAGCGGTAGCCGCCCAGGTTGCCGTCCTCGCGGATTACACGGTGGCAGGGGATGGCCACCGCTACGGGGTTGGTGGCGCAGGCTCGGGCTACGGCTCGGGTGGCTTTGGGCATGCCGATCTTTTTGGCTACGGCGCTGTAGGAGCGGGTTTCTCCCCGGGGAATTCTCTGCAGAGCCTCCCAGACTCTTCTTTGAAACGCGGTCGCCCTTATGTCCAGCGGGAGGGAGGGATTAGGTTCGCTTCCCTGCATCAGGCGGGCCAGATTCACGCTCCATTCGGCTAGGGCTTGGTCGTCGCGGCGGCGGGTGGCGAAGGGGAACTCGCGCATCAAGCCCTGCTGGAGCTCATGATCGGAGTTGGCGAACTGGATGGCGCAGATGCCTTTGTCGGTGGCGGCGATCAGCATGCGTCCCAGGGGCGAATCGGCGATGGTGTAGCGGATTACGGCGGCTACCGCGCCGCGGCGGTATTTTTCCGGAGTCATGCCTAGCTGGCTGGCGGTGCGCTCGTAGAGACGGCTACTGGAGCCGTATCCGGCGGCGTAGAGGGCGGTGGTCACGTCGTGTCCGGCTTGCAGATTTTGCTTTACCTGGCGAAAGCGGACGGCGTCGATGTAGGCCTTGGGCGAGACTCCCAGGACCGACTTGAAGGTGCGCTGGAGGTGGAACGGGCTGCGGCGGAATTCCTTGGCCAGCGTGTTGAGAGTGAGTGGAGATTCGATGTGCTGCTCGATGTAGCGGCACATGGCGCGAACCAGCGCGGATTGCGGGTTTCCGTCGACCGCCTTGGGACGGCAGCGCAGGCAGGCGCGATAGCCGGCGTGTTCGGCTTGGAGGGCGTCGTCAAAAAAGGTTACGTTCTCGCGGCGCGGGCGCTTGGCGGCACAGCTTGGCCGGCAGAAGACACCGGTACTCGATACGCCGAAGACGAAGGTGCCGTCCAGGGACCGGTCGCGATCGGCGATCGCCTGCCAGCGGCGGGCGTGGATTAGAGTGGCTACTTCGTCGGCGGTTGTTTGTGTTCGCTTCATCGTTGTTTCTTCTGAAAGTATCGCATTGGTGGCCATGCGGATAACATATGTCAGTGGGGCGGCGCGGACTATCCGAATGTTGCGGTCAAACTGAAAAAGATCAAAGTGGTGCTTTTACTGCGCGAAAAAAGCTTGAACCACAGGGAGCACCCTTCGACTTCGCTCAGGGCAGGCGCCGGAACACTGGGGAAACTCTTGCGCTTTCGGCGCGCCGGCGTGGACATCGTTTGTTTTCCTCAATAGAATCTGGCTTGCGTTTGCGGCCGGGTAAATCCGATGAAACTTGTGACTTTTGAAAATACTGCCCGGCAGTCGCGGATTGGCGCGCTGCTCGGCGAGCGGCAGATTGTCGATCTGCATCTGGCTTGCGCGCTTGACCTGCGCGACGTTGAGGGCGAAGCTATTTTCTACCGCATGGCCGATGCCCTGGTGCCACCCGATATGCGGGCGCTGTTCGGGGGCGGAGATACTAGCTTGGAGGCGGCGCGTAAGGCTCTGGACTATGTTGCGCACCTCGACGCGGACGTTACTACTCACGGTGCTGGTCATGTCACGGGTCCTGGTGGCGAGACGCTGATCTACTCGCTGGGCGATATTCGGCTGCGAGCGCCCATCATTCCTAAGAAGTTCTTTCACACGGCGGGGAACTTCCGCGAGCATCACGAGGAAGCTACTAAAGCTGGTTTTTCGCATCCGGTGATGCCTTGGATCGTTTTTTTTCAGAATGTCGATGCGATTATTGGACCGGACGAAGCGGTGATTTATCCCGAACACCTTACAGAGGAACTGGATTACGAATTGGAACTGGCGGTGGTGTTGAAGAAAGCGGGGAAGCACTTTACACCGGACGAGGCGGCCGAATACATCGGCGGCTACGTTATTTTTAATGACATTACGGCCCGCGACATTCAGCGGCGCGAAATGAAATCGGGGGTGTTCAGCTTTTGCAAGGGGATCGATACGTTTTGTCCGCTGGGGCCGTGGATCGTGACGGCTGACGAGATTCCCGACGCGCATAATCTGGCGATGGAACTGCGCGTGAACGGGGAGTCGCGGCAGCGGTCGCACTCCAGCAAAATGTCGGTGAAGATTCCAGAGATACTTTCGCACTACTCGCCGATGGGATACAGCGCGGGCGATGTGGTTTCGACGGGAACGGTTTCGGGCGTGGCGGCATTTTCGGGAGACCCCAAGGCTTGGTATCTGAAACCCGGCGATGTGATGGAGTGCGAGATCGAAAAGATCGGCGTGCTGCGGAATCCGGTGATTTCGTGGGAAAAGGCGTATGGGAAGGCTAAGAACCCATGAGGAGAAAATTTGGTATGTTGTAATTTGGTAATTTGAAAAACCAAAAACAAGGCCCTCCAAAAAGGCTTAACTGGCGCGGCTTTTGCGGGATTATTCCGTCCAAGTTGCGGTTGGGTACGCGGGGCTGGTTACTCATAAAGTGCAGATGGTTGCACCCCGGGTTCGCGGGCGATTCCTGTTTTGCTTACTAACTCCATTCCCTACTATTACTTACATTTTGTCCTGCAGATGGATTCATGGGTGCACTGTCTCTAGGTGAAGCCCGGAAGGTAGGGGCTCGCTGGGGGCAACTGTGAGTATCGTTTACAGCACTGAGTGTGCAGCTCCTAAAACGGCCGCGCGACCGGCGGGGATGATGCCGCTGCTGGTGATTCTGTTCGTGATCTCGTACTGCATTTTGACCATGCTGGTTTTCGAGCAGGGGCAAACCATCGAATCGCAGCGCAGCTTAATCCGCGAAATGTTGAAGGACAGCACGCAACTGGCGGCGCTGAAAGATAAGCAGGCGCGAGAGAAAGCGGCAGTGAGCGGAGAACAGAAGCACGCGGATGCGGGCGCTCCGGCAGCGGGAGGCACGGGGTCCACGAGATCCAACCCAAAATCACTGGATGAAAAAGGATTGAAGAAAGACAGCAAACGGCCGGGAAAATCGGCGCACGAGATGAAGCAAGCTCCGGAAACGCCGGCTGCGGATTTGGAAGACGTGCGGCGCGCCACGCGAGTGATCTAAGCGCCGTAGTTATGGCAGCACGGGGGTTTTTAGATAGAGCAAGCTTAGCGAGAAACGGTTCTGTGAAAACACGGCCCATGTGGGGGCCGTAAACGAAGCGAGACCCTAAATGAAGGCCTTGGCCCTAGCGTTAGTCTTGTCCCTTCCCGTCCCGCGGTTGGCACCGCCAGCCCAGCTTTCTCCTATCAACAGCCAGCAAGCGCCGAAGAGAAAGGGAGGGCGTTGGTATTTTGCCGCCACCGGGCACGCCGTGTATTGCTACGGACCAGTGATGACCATGCCGCAGCCTCCAGGGAGATTGCTGAAAGTGGCTACGTTTTGCCGTGGCGACCAGACGATTGTGCCGCTCAAAGATTAGTATCGGCCTTGGTTTTCCGGGATCGGTGGTCGAGACCTGGTCTTGCTCATGCGCTGGCTCTTCTACCGGATTCTGCTGTTTCAGCTCCACCAAATACTGGCGCATGGTGTAGTGGACTTGGGCAGCTTCCGAAACTGCCTCGCGAGACGTGAGATTCCCGCACCACGCGCTTGATCTTCAGGAAAGGTGTCCCATACCATTGCCTGTCCATGACTATTTCAGACGATTCTCGTCCAAGGTGAATATGCGCGTACACGCAGCATTCCTGTTGTTGTTTCTAGTGGCAGCTCTTTCGTTGGCAGATGCGCAAACACCATCTGCGCCGCCGTCTTCCGAGCCGGCGTTGCCCTATAGTCCTAGTCTCGACCTTTCGTCGATGGACAAATCCGTCGACCCTTGCGTGGATCTGTACCGTTATTCTTGCGGGGGTTGGCAAAAGAAAAACCCGATTCCACCTGATCAGATTTCATGGTCCGTCTACGCCAAGCTCTATCAGGACAATCTGGACTTTCTCCGTGGAATTCTGGAACACGCGGCCCAACCAGATAAGCCACGCAATGACGTAACTCAGCAGATAGGAGATTTCTACGCGGCCTGTATGGATGAAACCGCCGTGGAAAAACGTGGGCTCGGAGCGATTGAGCCCGAACTCGACGCGATCGCGCAGCTGAAGTCGACGAAGGAGCTTACTCCGCTGGTGGCGCGCCTGCAGTTGATCTATTACCGGTATTCCTACACTAGTTCTTTACTTTTTTCGGCGAACTCGATGCAGGACCCTGACAATTCCGAGCAGGTAATCGCCGATGTGGATCAGGGAGGCCTTGCCCTGCCCGATCGCGACTACTACACCAAAGAGGACGCCAAGTCGAAGGAGACGCGCGAGCGCTACCTTCAACATGTGCAGCGCGTATTCGAGTTGCTTGGTGATGCCCCGGCCGTTGCCAAGCAGAACGCGGAGACCGTCCTGCATCTGGAAACAGCCATGGCCAAGGCTTCTCTTACTCGCGTCGAGCGCCGCGATCCCCACAAGCTGGTTCATAAAATGAAGGTTGCCGATCTTACGCAGCTTGCTCCCAATTTTGACTGGGTCGCGTTCTACCACGAAATGCAATATCCGGAGATCGGCATTCTTAACGTCGACGCGCCCGAGTTCATCAAAGAACTCAACCTGCTCCTGTCGTCAGAATCGATCGACAGTTGGAAATCCTATTTGCGCTTTCATGTGGCCGATACGTCGTCTCCATACCTTTCCTCGAAATTCGTCGCGGAAAACTTTGAGTTCTACCGCAAGTACTTGCGGGGCGCGAAAGAAATGCAGCCGCGCTGGAAGCGATGCGTGCAGTATGTCGACTACGACTTGGGCGAGGCGCTGGGTCAGGCTTATGTGGCCAAAGTTTTCTCCCCTGAATTGAAGCAGAGCACGCTCGACATGGTGCAGCGCATCGAGGACGCCATGGGGTCGCGCATCAAAGCGCTCGACTGGATGAGCCCGGAAACTAAACAGCAGGCGCTGACCAAGCTGGCAGGTATTCGCAACAAGATTGGTTATCCCGACCATTGGCGCGACTACAGCTCAGTGAAGATTGTTCGCGACGATTTTGCCGGCAACGTTGAGCGTGCCCATCAGTTCGAGAGCCGCCGCCAAATCAACAAAATCGGCAAGCCGGTCGATCACGGCGAGTGGGACATCTCCGCGACCACCGTGGATGCCTACTACAATGCGCAGATGAACGACATTAACTTTCCGGCAGCCGTCCTGCAACCGCCGCTCTACGATCCGAGAATGGATGACGCTCCCAATTATGGCGATACCGGCGGCACCATTGGGCACGAACTCACCCACGGCTTTGACGACGAGGGCAGCCAGTACGACGCGAAAGGGAATCTGAAGAATTGGTGGACTAAAGAAGACCGGGAGAAATTCGACGCGCGCACTCAATGCGTGGACGACCAATATTCAAGCTATGTTGCCGTGGACGATGTTCACGTCAACGGCAAACTGACCCTGGGCGAAAACGTCGCCGACCTGGGCGGCGAGATTCTCGCTTACATGGCATGGAAGGATGCGACCAAAGACAAGAAGCTCGAGCCCATCGACGGTCTTACTCCAGAGCAGCGCTTCTTTGTCGGATTTGCGCAGTGGGATTGCGCTAATCTGCGTCCTGAAGACCTGCGCATGCGCGCCATGACCGACCCGCATGCGCCCTCGTCCTATCGCATCAACGGAGTCGTGGTTAACATGCCCGAGTTCTCGGAGGCGTTCTCCTGCAAACCCGGGCAGCCGATGGTCAAACCTGCCGCCAAGGTTTGCAAGGTTTGGTGATTCAGTTAAGAAGCGCGGGCCGGTTGCATCAATGCTTCAGCACCACGGACGAAACTAGCTGCTCCAGTTGTTGTCTGGCGTCTGGGCCTTTGGCTGTGAACACCCACACATTGCCGTAGTCGGCCAGTGCGGTGCCTGCGTCCTGATCCGAAGACACTATGATCGCGCGGTGCCCGGCTATCACTCTGTTGCTTCGCACGCCGGGGATGCCTGCATTCCTGATATGCTTCTGGTCGTTTGGGAGGAACCCTATGCGCAATCCGGTGCTTGCGTCCATTTTTCTGTTCGTTGTTTCCATTTCTGCCTCGGCTCAAAGCACGCGCCATCCTTTCACCTTTGACGACGCCGCAACTCTGCGCAGTGCGCAAGCTGTCGCAGTTTCGCCGGATGGCAAAACCGTTCTTTACCGAGTGCGCTTTGGCGGCACCAAGGGACCAGACAACACGGAGTGGCAGTTGATCGCGACCACGGGCGGTGACTCGCGTCACCTCAATGTTCCCGAGAAATTCCGGCCTACGGGGTTCACTCGCGATGGCACGGCTCTCTATGGCACGTATGAAGTGAACAAGATGGCGCAGCTAGCCACGTTGACGCTCGCGCCGGCGAACACTCCTGCCGCGGCGGCAGCCACTCCGGTCCCTCTCACCGCGCTGCCGAAGGGGATTCATTCCGCGTTGATTTCGCTGGATGGCTCGCACTACGCAATCCTGGCCGATCCGCGGCTTCCCGATCCGCTAGCGGATATACACACTGTCATCGAAGCCCAGCCCACCAGCCTTTACGTGATCGGCGCCGACGGTTCGGGCGGCGCCTGGTGGTGTCCCACATTGCGAGATGCGGCTGAGGTTGCCTGGTCACACGACGGCGCTTCGATCGCGGTTTTGTCGCAGACGCCGAAGATCGGTTTTCATTATGTCCGCTCCTTCATCGACGTTTGCAACGCCGCCGGTCCGCGGCACGTCGCCACCATCGACAACGCAGCCGTCGGAATTGGCTGGATCAACGCCGACAAGGATCTGGCTTTTCTGAGTACGACGTCACAGGTGTTGCAGCCGGACCATGTCTGGACGGTTGCGGCCGGTGGTGGAACTCCGCTGGACCGTACGCCCAAACTTGAGGGCAGCGCGATGGAGTTGTCGGTAGACGCCGACGGAAATGCGTGGGTGATTGTGGCGCACGGCGTCAGGTCGGAGGTCGACACCTTTCAGAATAACTCGCTGATTCCGACATACCAGTGGCCCGATGGGACCATCGACAACGGTCCCGTCTCGTCGCAGATCGCTTCTGCACAGATCGTTTCTGCACCCAAGGTACAGGCTTTTACCGTTGCCGATCCACAGCACGCCTCCAATGTTGCCATCGCACACGGCAATACACTGCAGCGCATCACCAACGAGGGCGAGGATCAACTGGCGAAGATCGCATTGGGCGACGAGCGCGCTGTCCGCTGGACGAGCAAAGAGGGAATTGCCCTCGAGGGCATCGTCACCTTTCCCGCAGCTTACGAGGCCGGACGGAAATACCCTTTTATGGTGCTGCCGCACGGCGGGCCGGAAGGGAATGACACGCTTCGGCTCGACACCTTCACCCGGATATTTGCCGGTATGGGCTACATCGTTTTCCAGCCGCAATATCGCGGCTCAACTGGCTATGGCACTGACTTCTTGAACGCCATCTACCAGCACTTTGGAGATCGCGCCTATCGCGACGTGGATAGCGCTACTGACTATGCCATCGCCGAAGGCTGGGCCGATCCGAATAAGCTGAGCATGTTTGGCTGGAGCGCTGGCGGCTTTATGACTTCATGGACGGTCACTCAAACGAATCGCTACAAAGCTGCCATCGAGGGCGCGGGCATTACTGACTGGCTCAGCTTTATGTGGACTAGCGACCTTCAGCAGATCGACTACGACGCTCGCTGGCCTGACAAAGACCCCGACGCGTTTCTAACGTTTTCGGCCGCCATGCATGCGGAGAACGTGACCACGCCGCTGCTCATTTTGCATGGCGCCGACGACGAACGCGTACCGACCTTTCAGGGACGTGAGTTTTTTGAGGTGCTGGCTGCGCGGGGCAAGACTACTCGCATGGTGACGTATCCTGGTTCGCCGCATTTTCCTAGGTTGTGGGAGCAGCGGCAGGATGTGTTTCGTGAAATCGCCGCATGGCTGGCGCGCTATAACCCGTAAGAAAGCGATCCTCGGCCGTAGATGTCAGGCTGCGAACGAGAACAGCACC
The DNA here is from genome assembly GCA_963785265.1 of uncultured Acidobacteriaceae bacterium. GTDB lineage: Bacteria > Acidobacteriota > Terriglobia > Terriglobales > Acidobacteriaceae > Acidiflorens. The sequence continues at coordinate 167,399 of CAWAUN010000009.1, forward strand.
AGGATGTAGATCCAAAGCCCCGTCATGCAATGCCAGTACCACGAAGTAATATCGACAACGATGCGCCGCGTTTCCACCGGACGACGCAGGACGGTCGCAACATTGGCAAAGATAAGAGCCAACACGCCGCCGGCCAGATGAAGCCCGTGCATAGCGGTAAGAATGTAAACGAAGGAACTGCTGGTGCCGCCGGCAAGGTGAAAGCCTTCGGCGGAAAGCTTGCTCCAAACCAAAAGTTGCCCCGCAAGAAACAGAAGACCGAGCACGGTAGTCAACCCGAGCCAGGGGAAGCGGTGCTCGTCTCCCAAAGAGATACCGGGAATCGATTGCACCGGAGCCAGCGCGGCTTCGCGGGTGATCTCGCGCCGCGCCAGTTCGATGGTGCAACTACTGATAATCAGGACTGCTGTATTGCTCAGCAAGAGCGTCCACGGCAATCGCACCGGAATCCAGATTCGGATATAGGCAGCGTTGTTTATATCGAAACTAAAGAAGCCGCGCCGGATAACGTAGACCGCTGTAAAAGAAATGAAGAGCATGACGATGGGCGTCATGGCAACGGCCAGTCCCATCCGGGCTCGGCGCAAGCGTTCGCCATAGTTCGGAATCGAGTCCGGTTCGCGGTCGGGCAATCCATCGCGCCCGCGCCCATCGTCACCTCCGCCCGTGCGCGGCGGCAGCGAGGAGCCGTTATGGCCCGCGAGTCGCGTCGAACTGGGCGTCAGTCGAGGCATTTGGGATTTGGTGATCGTGCGATTTTTTAATTCCAATCAAGGCAAGCGCGCGATCTTACGATTGCAAAATTACGCGATTACCAAATTACAAAATCTCTATTGTCCCCATCTAAATTAGAATCGCTGAGCATGCCCTCTTTTTCTTCTCCCGATTCCGACAATGAACGCGAGCGCTGGAACCGGAGATATCGGGAAAAATCCCTCGCCGAGATGAAAACAGGAACACCGGGAAGGACGGTCCCCGATCCTTTCCTGGAGTTGGCGTTTTCCGAGCACATTGCGCCGCTGTTTCCGCGCCGCGGAACCGCGCTCGACCTCGCCGGAGGAGCCGGACGGCACGCCATCTGGCTCGCGAAACAAGGCTGGGATGTCACACTCATCGATATTTCCGAAACCGGAGTCGACGAGGCGCGGCAGAATGCCGGGCCCCTCGCGTCCCACATTCGCTTTGTAGTAGATGATCTCACCCACTTCAAGGCTGCGCAAACCCAGTTCGAAGCCCGGTCAGAAGCCGCATCAGAAGCCACATCAGAAGCAATGTTCGAAGTGGTGATGTCCTTCTTCTATTTGCAGCGCAACATTTTCCCCGAGATCATCAAGGCGATACGGCCGGGCGGACTGCTAGTCTACAAAACCTACACCTCGGCGCAAGCCAAGCTGGCTGGCGGCCCCAAAAACCCCGCGCATTTGCTGGAACCACGCGAACTCCTGCAACTGGCCCACGAACTGCGCGTATTGCATTACCGCGAAGTGGTGGCAGAGGACGCCACAGCGGAGCTGGTGGCGAGAAAAGAGATCCCAGGTTCCACGACTCAAGGCGAGGTTGCAACCCCCACCGGCTCGCATCTAGACTTGTGATGCCGGAGCCGATATGCGAGAGTGGCGGAATTGGCAGACGCACCAGACTTAGGATCTGGCGGGGCAACCCGTGGGGGTTCGAGTCCCCCCTTTCGCACCAATCATTTAGGGCCGATCTGAGGATCGGCCCTTTTCTCGTTGTGCCCGTAATTGAACTGTGTCCCGCAATTCGTGCCAGCGTGAATACATCACAGCCCGCCGCTGCTCGTTGAGTGAGCGCAGTGTGACTTAGAACGCAAGGCTGGAAGGTGGTGTTTTCGATGGCTTTGAAAATTTCGCCTACAACTTAATTAAAATTCATCGTAAACTTCACTGAATAGCCGGTGCGTGATGACAATGGGCGATATATTCCGACTACTTCGGGCGTCTCGTAAAGTCCGGCTTGGGACACTTGAACAGAAGCTTCTGTCGGCTATGTGGCAGCGCCCGGAGGGTATCACGATACGCGAACTCCGAGACCGCGCTGACATCGGCCGAGCCTATATAACTATTGTGACAACGCTGAATCGCCTGCGGAAGAAGGGATTGGTAGACCGGATCGCCGTCGAAGGGACCAAGGTGTTGACCTTCCGATACGTGTCTCGGTTCACGAGGGCGGAAGTAGAGCGAGACGTCGCCAGCAATGCCATCCGTCAGGTTTTGGGTCTGGGCGTGGCCGGGCCACTTCTGCTTTCACGAATGGTAGAAGAGATCGGCGAACACGATTCCGAGCTGCTTGAGGAGCTGGGGCGCCTTGTGGATGAAAAGCGTAATAGTCCAAAGTAATTACGCGAACATGGATAGGCTGAACTGGTCATCATCTGCTTGTTGGCGGAAGGACATCTGACACCGGAATAACGGCGGTGCGGGTTTGGAACCGAATAACAAATTGTTTCACTGTCGGCGAGCAGTAGGTAGGGTGTATGATTGTCGCCGTTTCTAGATAAAGGACCAGGAGAAAAGCCGGGAGCAATGCTGATGTTTGTCCTGCTTGGAATCGCGGTTTCGCTCGATTGGTTCCTGCTGCTCTATTGTCTGCTGTCAATGCTGGTGGAGACGATATGGCGCTCCCTGAAACCTTTGCATGTGGCACAACAGAGTGTGGCCACGATACTCTTCGGGTTTCGGATTCTGCCGCTCGTAGCCTCGCTGATCATTACATTGGCTTTGGTCATGCCGTCGTTTCAGCTAATGGAACCGCTACCGGTCCATGAGGGCATGGGCGCGATACCTCTGGCGCTCGGTGTTTGCGCTCTCCTATTGATTGCTTGTGGCTTTTGCCGCGCAATCGCAGCCCAAACCAGGACTACACGAGCAGTGACTTGCTGGCTGGAAGGCGCGCGCCCTCTGCAAGTCAATGCCAACTCCACCGTCACCTTTCAGTCCCGACGGGAGAGTCCCCCGCTCATTGTCGTGGGGCTCCGCCATCCCAGAGTATTAGTTTCAGAATCTACGGTTGCGCTGTTAACCGCTGACGAACTCCGCATGGCGCTAAAACATGAACTTGAGCACATGAAATCTCGCGATAACTTGAAGAGGCTGATCTTGGCTTTTTGTCCCTTTCCCGGCATGGCCAAGTTGGAGGGTGCCTGGTCGCAAGCCGCGGAACTCGCCGCCGATGATGCGGCCGTCTCGAATCAGCGTGAGGCCCTTGACCTGGCCGCGGCATTGGTCAAGCTTTCTCGCTTGGTTCCCAAAGCGCCTCCGGTATGCAGCGCAGGTTTCGTGGCTGGCTCCGTTAGCGAGCGTGTCGCGTGTCTTCTTGACTGGGATGAAGCGAGCAAGTCGCGGCGCGTGCGAATTCGCACTTGGTTTGTAATTCCATTTGCGGTAGCCGTTTCGTTGTTGGTGACCGTCGCGCACCGCCCGGTGCTGACGCTCACTCATGAAGTCACCGAGTGGGTTGTCCGGTAGCCGCCTGCATCATTGATATTCGTTGTTTCTCACCAATAACTGGCGCTGGCAAACCCCAGCCGGGGCGTGGCAAAATCTCGATTGCGCAACGCCGGGCGTGGTGTTGCCGAACCCTCAGAGACTAGTGGGAGGAAATGGGTGAAGACCAGTGAGCGTCGCGCAACTGCCAGCGTCCCTCGCGATACTCTGCAAGTCCGGTAAAGTATCCGGTTTCGGTAACGCTGTGCCCGGCGGTGTCGACTTGAATCTCGCGCCATGAGACCGCGACCACGGCGAACTTGCTGGTGAGCGGATCGACGCGCAAATCATCTCCCCACTTCAAGTCAATGTGACGGATGGTTTGGGCGAACTTGCGAGTACCTTCCTGTGCGGCGGCAGTATTCGGGAAGGCCATCTGGCCGTTGACGGCCATAAAGAATGCGGGACTCGTATCGAAATACTTGATCCAAGCCATGGGGCCATCCTGAGTGACGGAATGGGAGACGGTTTGCATGAACGCGCGCACGGCGTGGTCAACCGAGGCAGCTCCGTCCGGGGTCACGGAGTCGGAACGGCTCGCGCCAGCTCCAGAAGGAACGCAGGCTGCCAAGGTGATCGCCAGCAGCAGAAAACGGATTCGCAACTTGCGCGAAACGAACCGAACAAGAACGCGAGTCGAAGACGACATAGAGAGCCTCCATCGACCGATGAGCCGGAATAGCGAGGTATAACAAAGGGAACCTAGTGCGTCAATTGGTGAAAATCCCGGGTAGTGGGTCAATAAGATACGGACCCACTACCAAATCCCGATATCGCTCATTGACTAGCGGGACCGAAGGCCCGCCCCCGTGTTCCAGTTTATTGTTTAGTTTTTGCCGGTTCCAGCCCAAGGTATCAAAACCTATCTCGATGTCCAGCCCAGCGATTTTCCCAGACTCCCACTCGACTTGGAGACCGCAGTCTTCCGAATGATTCAGGAGGCACTGACTAACGTGTACCGCCATTCCGAGGCACAGAACGTCTGGATTGGTTTGCAGCAAAGAGAGGGGGCAACCGTCATTACGGTGCGGGATGATGGCAGGGGAATCGAAAAGAAGACAGTAGAGCAGCAGCCAGACAGCGTGGGGATTGGCATCGGCGGGATGAGACAGCGAGCCAAGGAATTTGGTGGAGAACTGCGGCTCACCAATGCGCAACCCGGCACGCTGGTTGAACTCGTGATTCCCTCCGTGGCTCCTGCTACGAGCATGCCGTCCCGAGAAGTGTGCAGCGCCTAAGAAAACTCTGATCAAGTCCCCAGCGGTCCTCTGTAACCCCGCATTCCTTTGCAGAGTGCTCATCGGGCTATAATTGCGCGAAAGCCCATGGCGCTTACTTCTGGCACGAAGCTCGGTCCTTACGAAATCCTTTCTCCGCTCGGCGCTGGCGGCATGGGAGAAGTCTATCGCGCCAAGGACACACGCCTCGACCGCACCGTCGCCATCAAGGTTCTACCGACGCATCTTTCCACTGACCCGGAATTGAAGCAACGCATGGAGCGCGAGGCGAAAGCTATTTCCGCGCTTCAACATGCGAATGTCTGCACGCTCTACGACATAGGCTCGCAGGACGGCACCGACTACCTGGTGATGGAGTATCTCGAAGGCCAGACTCTGGCCGAGCGCCTGGAGAAAGGCGCACTACCCCTCGATCAAGTTCTGAAGATCGGAACAGAAATCGCGCAAGCCCTGGAGAAGGCACATCAGCAAAGCATTATCCACCGCGATTTGAAGCCGGCCAACATCATGTTGACCAAGGCGGGAGCCAAGCTGATGGACTTCGGCTTGGCCAAACCGGAGTTGTCGATTGCGTCGCGTGCCATCGGACCGCTCACTCCTTCCACGCCGACCATGAATCTTGCTTCGCTCACTTCGGCTGCGTCGCCGCTCACGCAGAAGGGTTCTATCGTTGGGACTTTTCAATATATGGCGCCCGAACTTCTGCAAGGGGCGGAAGCCGACGCCCGCAGCGATCTTTTCAGTTTCGGATGCGTTCTCTACGAAATGATCACTGGACGCCGCGCTTTTGAAGGCAAATCGCAACTCAGCGTATTCACCGCCATTCTGGAAAAAGACCCCGATGCGATTACGGCTAGCCAGCCGCTAACCCCACCTATGCTTGATCGCGTGGTTCGCGCGTGCCTCGCCAAAGATCCCGCCGATCGCTTTCAATCCGCGCACGACGTGGCTATGGACCTGCGCTGGGTCTCCGAAGCAACGCTCTCCGAATCGACACAGACCGACGCCGCAAAATCGTCTTCGCAGTTCAACAAATACTGGGCTGCCGGCCTGGCCGCACTGCTGCTCGTTTGCATCGCGCTCGCCGGATTCGCAGGATACCGCTGGGCAAAATCCTCCGAACCATCCGTGTCAGTGCACACCGAAATTCCTCCGCCAGACAAGTTTTTCCTGGACACCACCGGAGACACCGGCGGCATGCCCGTGCTTTCTCCACAAGGCGACAAGATCGCTTTCGTCGCTCATTCCGGGGAAAACAAGCTGTTGTGGGTCCGCTCGCTGAGCAGTGACGCGGCCCAAGCGCTCGACGGTACCGCGGGCGCGTCGCATCCCTTCTGGTCGCCCGATGGCCGCTACATCGGCTTTTTCGCTGGCGGCAAGTTGATGAAGATTCCCTCCACTGGCGGCCCGCTTGCCACCGTAGCCGATGCACCTAATTCTCGTGGAGGAACTTGGGGCGCCAACGATGTGATTGTGTTCGCCCCGGATTTTCTGGGTGCGCTGATGAAAGCAAGCGCAGAGGGTGGCGCTGTATCCCCGGCAACGGTGCTCGATAAAACCAAGCATTCTACCCAGCGCTGGCCCTGGTTTCTGCCCGATGGCAAACATTTTATTTTCTTCGCCACCAGTCATACCGGCGGCGATGCCAAACAGAACGGAATCTACTTCGGGTCTGTCGATAGCACCCAGACCCATCTGGTCATAGCGACCGATTCCGCGGCACAATACGCATCCGGCTATCTCCTCTACCATGTCAATACGGCGCTGGTGGCGCAGCCCTTCGATCCGCAATCCGGTACGTTGTCGGGATCGGCAATTTCACTGGTCAACAACCTCCGCAACGACGTCGGCGTGTGGCGCAGCATTTTTGCTGTCTCCCAGAACGGAGTCATGATTTACCAGGCCGGCACTGCCGACTCGGCGAAAAGCCGCCTGGTGTGGTTTGATCGCTCGGGCAAAACGCTGTCCGACTACGACCCGCAGGAGGCTACCATCACGGATCCCCGCGCGCTGCTCGGCGTGCGCGATGTGCGCCTCTCGCCCGATAACAAGCGAGTGGCATTTGCCAGCGGTACTGGCATTTGGACGCTCGACCTCGAGCGCAAGACGAAGACGCGCATCACCTTCGACGAGCAGGTGGTTCAGGAACCCGCCTGGTCTCCCGACGGCAAAACGCTCTTGTTCTCGGCGCGAGTTACCACCGGCGGCGGCAACGTCGAAATCCGCTCCAAGTCAGCGGACGGCAGCGGCAGCGAAAAAACACTATTTGCCGAGCAGAACAACTACCACGAACCAGGCTGGTCGCCCGATGGAAAATATCTAACCTACCTCTGGGGCGATGGCGAGAAAATGGTTTCCCTCTGGATAAGGCCCGTCAGCGGAGACGCCAAGCCGGTAGCGATCGTGCAACCGCCTTCCCCGCAGTCCAACCTCTACTCTTATCGAATTTCGCCCGACGGCCATTGGGTAGCCTACGAATCCGACGAATCCGGGCAAATCGACATTTACATAACGACTTTCCCGGAGGGAAAAGGTAAATGGAGAGTATCGTCCAATGGCGGGGGCTACCCCGCGTGGAGCGGAAATGGCAAAGAAGTGTTCTACAAGGCTATTGCGGATGATTACTTTGTCTGCCCAGTCAGTGTGAAGGGCTCTGAGATCGAAGTCGGCACGCCCCAGTATCTGTTTCACGCCGCCACGCCCGGAATCGGCACATCCTTTGACGTCTCCGCCGATGGCCAGCGTCTGCTGGTGAATCACGCCAAGGAACAAGCGCAAGCGCCGTTGCAGTTAGTCACCAACTGGCCGGCGGAGTTGAAGAAATGATTCCGAGTTGGGCAAGCTTGCCGGCGGCCAGAAATACTATAGGTCAAGGTCTCGCGGCGTCCGAATAGAGCGCCCACGCGCTCGCCAGATCCTGAACGACATGGCCCAGCGACTTGTAAACGGTAATCTCCTCTGCTGAGCGGCGGCCTTCGATCTCACCACTCAACACTTGACCAATCTCAGCAACGACATGAGATCGACGGCAAAAGCGCGCCGCGTTGATCACGCTTCAATTTTCTGCGTTGTTTTCCGTCTTGTCCGCATGGCGAATGATTGTACTGTAGCCGACCACGCTCGTCGGCTACAATTCCGGTCATGAAACGAGCATTCGGTTTTGTTGCTGCCTCTCTTCTATTATTTTGCCTCTTGGCTTCGACCGTAAGTTTTGCCGCGCCCCGCACTTTGCGCGTCGATTATTACCACACCGGAAACTCCCACGAACAATGGTTCAGTCTGGATCGGGTGGTACTTGAACCGCTGGAGTGGCCGGGAAATCTGAACAAATCCATCGATGAAAGTGAACTGGGAAATTACCTGTTCGAAGTGCGCGCACAAGCGAGCGGTAAATTGTTGTACTCGCGCGGATTCAATTCGGTGTTTGGCGAGTGGAGGACGACTGACGAAGCGCTCCATGCTAACCGGACATTTTCGGAGTCGCTGCGCTTTCCCATGCCGGATGCGCCGGTGGAAGTATCGCTGAAAGAGCGCGCGGGGAGCGGTTTCCGCCAGATTTGGAAAGAAGTCTGGGAGACCATGGTCGATCCGAAGGACAAATTTATCGACCGCTCGCGTCCGCCGTCGCCGGGAGCGTTGATGGAATTGCAGAAGATGGGCGATCCGGCGACGAAAGTGGACTTGCTGGTACTGGGCGATGGCTACACGGCGGGGGAGCGCGCGAAGTTCGAGAAAGACGCGCATCGATTCATGGACGCGCTGTTTTCGACATCGCCGTTTCGCGAGCACCAGAAAGATTTCAATGTATGGGGATTGTGTCCGGCGGCGGAGGAGTCGGGCGTGTCGCGGCCTTCAAGCGGAATTTACCGCCGGTCGCCGCTGGGCGCCGCATATGACACCTTTGGCACTGAGCGCTACGTGCTGACCACGGAGAACCGTGCGCTGCGCGATGTGGCATCGTTCGCCCCGTATGAGTTCATAGAGATTCTGGTGAACGGCGAGACTTACGGTGGCGGCGGAATCTTCAATCAGTACGCGGTGGCGGCGATCGACAATCTCTGGGCAGGGTATGTGGGCGTGCACGAATTTGGGCATCACTTCGCCGGGCTGGCCGATGAATACTACACGTCGGATGTGGCGTACCTGCCCCCGGCGAATAAAACCGAGCCGTGGGAGCCGAATGTGACCGCATTGCTAGATCCGACCAATCTGAAGTGGAAGGATCTGGTCACGGCGGGGACGCCGGTGCCAACGCCCTGGGGGCAAGACGAGTTCGATCGCTTTGAGCGGGATATTCAGAAGCAGCGCAAGGAACTCCGAGCGGCAGGGAAGCCCGAAGCGGAGATGGAGGAACTTTTCCGCAAAGAACGAGAGAAGGAAGATGCGATGCTGCGTTCCGAGAAATATGCCGGGAAAGTCGGAGCGTTTGAAGGAGCGAATTACGAGGCGAAAGGCTACTACCGTCCGGAGGTCGACTGCATCATGTTCACGCGGCACAAAACGTTCTGCGCGGTGTGTCGCCGCGCAATCGAGCGCGCGATTGGGATGTATGTCGGGTGAAAGCCTTGAACCGCCGAGAACGCCGAGATCGCAGAGAAGCACACCTCGGACTTGTCATCACATACCTCCGACTCCTGAGCAAAGCGAAGGACCTGCTGTTTGCCGCCCTGCAAAGAAGCCGATCCGTCGCTTCGCTTAGGATGACAACTGTGGTTTGTGCCGCGAATCTGCAGGACGTAAGCGAGCGCGAACGAACTCGACTACTTCGGGCGTCACATAGGCAGGTGGATGGATCGCGAACATGGGCCGGTTCGTGACAGGTTTCAGCGAGACTTGTTTCCAGGCGGGGCGTTCGGAGCTGTCGGCGGAGTGCAGCAGGACGGCATCGGCGCGGTCCAGATAGCTTTGCGCGGAAGCTTTGAAATCGGTGGTCGCCGGGTCGAGCACGGTCAGATAGAGGTCCGGTTTCACAAAGCGCAGAATGCTGTTTGATTCGATGATGGCGTTTTCGGTGGCAGCAAGAATCTTGCGGATGCGGGGCATGGCTTCGGCGAGGTGCCCTTGCTGCGTGCGCACCCACCAGGAGTGATCGGCCCCAGCGATCAGAAAGCGCGAAGTGTCGGATTCCCCGGAGCGGTCTTTTTCTTCCGACACAGCCCAGGAATGATCGGCGGTGGCACAGTCGCACGTTTCGCCGTTGGCGGAGCAGACGCCGTGCCCGTATTGCGTGATTTTGAGCGCAGTCCAGTGGAAGCTAGGCAGGGCAGTAATAAGACCAGCGACGACGCTGGTCTTGCCTACGCTGCGGGAGTGTCCGCCGATGACAAGGATGGACATGAATGCGGCTCTTGGCTTTTAGCTCTTCGCTCTTTGCTCTCAGCTCGTGAGGAGATGCGGTAAAAGCCGCGTCTCTACAGTGGCAATCTGTGTAATCGCTAAAGGCTAAGAGCCAAGAGCTAACAGCTAACAGCCAAAAGCCTTCTTGAACTCAGCGTTCCTTCTTTGCTGATCGTGCCACAAACGCCAGCTCTTTAAGATACTCCCGAATGGGGCGCGCGGGGGTTCCCCAAAACACGACTCCTTTTCCGCGAATCACTTTCTTGGTTGGGATGCCGCTTTGCGCGCCCAGAATCGCGCCTTCCTCGATGCGTACGTGGTCGGCAATACCCACCTGCCCGCCGATGATGACGTGATCCTCGACGACCGCACTTCCGGAAAGGCCAGTCTGCGCGGCAATGACTACATCCTGGCCGATGCGCACGTTGTGGCCGACGTGAACGAGGTTATCGATTTTTGTGCCGCGGCAGATTCGTGTCTCGTCAAGCGCGCCGCGGTCGACGGTAGAGTTAGCTCCGATCTCGACGTCGTCTTCGATCACCAGGCGCCCAACTTGCGGGAATTGTTCATAGCGTCCAGTCTGCAAATCGCGGACGTAGCCAAAGCCCTCACTGCCGAGCACAGCTCCAGCCTGCACGATAACGCGGTCGCCCAGAATTGTGCCCGGGTAAATGGTGACGCTCGCGTCGATGCGGCAATGGCTGCCGATCTTCACGTCGTCGCCGATCACCGCGCCGCAGCCTAGGGTCGTTTCATCGCCGATCTTGACATGTTCGCCAAGAATCGCACGCGGACCGATGGCCACGTTCTTGCCGATCTCGGCGGAAGCGGGAACGATGGCGGACGGATGGGTGGTGCGATTGCGGTCAGGGTCGCGCAACAACTTCGCGGCCCGGGCAAAGGTCAGGCGCGGCTGGGCAGAAATAAGGATAGGTTTGGTGGTGGCGCTGGCGGCGAAGTTTTGATCCGCGAACTCCGGGGCGATTACGGCCGCGGCAGATGACGCGAGCGCCATGTCGAGATGCTTTGCTTCCTCCACGAAAATCAGGCTGTCGCTCTTGGCGGATTGCAGGCTCGAAATGCTGCCCACACTGATGGACCCGTCTCCGATGAGGCGGCAGCCGAGCTTCTCGGCCAGATCGCGCAGGGTTTGCTTCATGGTTGTCTATTGTCGCTTTCCTGGGCGCGTGTGTACAACGCTGACCCCAGCCCTCAATACAGTCCCGGCTGCCCTGGCGGGCGGGTTTTCCAGCGGCGGTGAACCCATAGCCACTGGTCGGGATAGCGACGGACGAAGTCTTCGATCACTTTCGTGAATCCCGCCGTGTTGGCGACTATATCGGCCTCGTTGTCACTGCTGCGAACTAGCTCGACGGCAGGATCGAAACGCAGAATGTATTTACGCAGCTTCGAATCCCAAACGGTGAAGCCAGGCACGACGGCTGCGCCGGTTTTCAGAGCAATGCGGGCAAGGCCGCTGGCGGTGCAGGCCGGAATGCCGAAGAAATCGACAAACACTCCCTGCGGCGGAGTCATGTTGGTATCCATGAGAATGCCGACGGTTTCGCCGGCGCGCATCGCCGAAAGCAAGCCGCGCACGAAATCGTCTTTGTCGACGGTACGATTGCCGTGCATCGTGCGGTAGCGCTGCAGGAGCGCATCCACGTAAGGATTGTCGAGCGAGCGCATGACGATCGACAGCGGATGACCTTGCAGAGAATGAGCAAAAGCCGAGAGTTCCCAGGCTCCGAGGTGTCCGGTAAGAAACAGGACGCCCTTTCCGCGAGCATACGCGCGCTCGAAATTTTCAAAGCCGTCATAGACGACAATGCGGGAAACATTTTCACGCGTGTAACGGGGGAAGAGGCAGACTTCCGCGAGTTGGCGTCCGAGAGAGACGAATTCTCCTCGAAGCACGCGGCGGCGCTCGCGGAGCGAGATTTCGGGGAAGGCGAGGGCCAGATTGCGCAGCCCGACGCGACGCAGGCGTCCGTGAAGCGCGTAGACGGTTAGCCCGAGTGCGATCCCAACGGCGCGCGCCATGGGACGGGGGAGCAACCCCAGGAACTTTACCCAGGACCAGACTAGAGCGTACTCAATGTGTTCTCGCAACGGGGCAGTCTCAGTTCCGGGTGTAGAGACGGGGCTTGCCCCGTCTCTACACCGGGGAAAGAGAACTCTACTACTTGGCCGCTTCCTGCGCCCACTTGGCCAGCGTGCTAAGGAACGGGTAAGCGTCTTTGGGAGCCTCGACGTCGCCCTTGAGCGACGTTTTGAAGGGCACCATGCGGCCGTAGAATTCGCGGGTGCTGTCCTTGTCCTGCTTGATGACAGCGCCATTGAGTTCGAGTCCGGCAAAGAGGCCGCGAGAGCGCGAGTAGGTCAGAACCTCCGCCCTCATTTTCCAATCGGTATCGGCGGCGGCATGGCGTCCGACGGGGCCAGCCGCCGCGCTGGCATCGCCGCCGAGTTTGAATTTACTGGAGAGCAGGTCATCCATGCCGTGCTTATTCATGATCAGCATGATGACATCGGTTGCCTGGCCACCGATCTGCAATCCGAAGCTGCCCCCGCCGATGGTAAAGAAAGCGGGCGCGCTCCAGCCCTTGGGAGTGCGGCAACTGGCAACGCCCTTGCCATAACGGGCGCCGAAGACGAAGCCTCCGTTAAGCAGCGACGGAACCACGGCCACACATTCGGCCGAACCGAGTATCTCTTGAGGGATGCGCTGGTCCGGCGCGGCCTGAATTTCATCAAGCACGGTGCCAGCGGCTTCGACGCGCCCCGAAGCCTTGGTGTTGGGCTCAGGGGCAGCGGTGTCAGCTGGCTTAGCTGCGGTGGTCTTGGCGTCGTCTTGAGGAGTGGCGGAAAGAATCGTTGTTAAGAAACATGTCAGAAAACACACAAGCAGCACTACGAAGGACTTTCGCATCATGCCTCACTGGGAGATAAGAGTATCGATTTCGTTGTCTCTGATTCTATTCGATGCGAGGCGCGAAAGGTGGGATATCCGGGGAGTGATCAGGGTGAGTCGGGCTTAAAACAAAAAAATGCGGGGCTGAAATCGGCGACCCTAATCTCCGTTTCCAACCCCGTCTCCCAGGTTCTGTGGTAGGTGAAGCGAGTATGAGTCAAGTAGCCGAAGCGGACAAGATTACGAGGGTCACTGTACTTAGGTAACCTAAGGCGGCTGATCGCTCCCCGTCTGCTGGATTCACGTTTTGACCGCTCAATGAGCGATATCGCGATGTTTCAACAGTTGCGGACAAGGTCCTTTTGCCTCGCTATACTGTTCGCCGAGAATCCACTCGCATGCCCTATACCTCCGCAGCGGCGCTGACCCAGGATCTGCTCTTTCTGTTCCTGCTTGTCGTCGCTCCGCTTTGGGATTATCACGACACGAAGCGGCTGAAGCGGAACCCCAGCTCGGCGGGAAAAATCCGCCACTACAAGACACTTTGCGCGTGGTTCTGGACTGCTACGGTCGTGGCGTTGCTCGCCGTAGCCAAACCCTGCTTCGAAAGGAAAAGCAAAAGCCAAGCGCCGAGTTCCGGTGACTGCGTTAAACGCCTGGTCCAACCTCCATCGGAGAGATGGAAGCGAGGTCGAAAATCAGGTGGCAGCACCGGATGAAACGAGAACACCCAACTGGCACCGAGCGAAAAAATCGCTCCTCGAAGAGTGCGGATGGAAGGGTGGCGACAGTGGCGAGTGGCGGGAGAACAAAACCTTGTCCAACAAAACAACAAAAGAACCCACTTGACTCCGACCGGCCTTCTCATGGAAGGCGTTTACACTCGTTGACCGGGATGATGAGTGTAAATGCGATTTATAATCAGTCATCAAGAGATTGATTCTTTCTTGCGCGAAGGCAGAGTAAGCTGCAGCGCCGCCCTACTCGCCGAGGCCATAAGGGAGCGGCGTTAACGCCAAGACTGCCGGGCAGCGGCTACGAGCAGCTATACAAATTAGCCAACTGCTGCTATCAAACGTTTAGGGTTGTTGTTATCTAAACATCACCAGCCGCATTAGCCGCGCCCACTTACTGCGTACCCACACACTCAGCGGTCGCAAACCGTGAAAGTCCGCGTCCCATTCCGTATCCTGGCACACCGCTCTTTCGACGAGTTTGTTGTACCGACTCAGCGCGTGCTCGTTCAACCATTTTGAGAGTGTTGCCAACATGGCATTGAATAAAAATCTTATTATTTGACCCTTATGTGAATACTCTTGCGCGTAATTTTTGTAAACAGGCGTTCGCGCGCAAAACCCCTCCCCGGTATATGAGCGAGATCGCGGCTAACATGAGTTTAGAGCCGTCAACTTACTGTGGATGACATGCCTTCCTATTATCACAGCCGCTCAAGGATTGCTGCCCGCAGGCCGATGGAGTTCCTGCTGGACCGAGGGCGGAAGATTGTCCAGGTGATTGAGAAAAGTGACAACTTGCCAGATCTCACTATCGGCCATGATATTCCCCCAGGCTGGCATGGCCGATCGGCGCACTCCGTTCTTGACGATGTAGAAATCCTGGTTCTCGGGCAAGCGGGGATGCGCCCGCATGAACTGCGGCGCTCGTGGATTGAAGGACGCCCCGTAATCACTCACCGGATTGTCAGGTCGGCCGTGGCAGTCGGCACACTTGTCGCGATACAAGCGGACGCCATCGAGCAGGTTGGCCTCGGTAGGCGCGATCGGATTCCGTTGCGGTGGCGCATGGCGTGCGGACGAAGCATTCAAGGCGGTGGTGGTGAGCTTAGATTCGAGCCAAGATGGTGGAAGATTCGCGCGCGGGTCCGCATAGCCGAGTCTCAGGTAAAGCCAGCCGCCGAACGCGAACACGATCAGCGTCGCTACAATTCCGGCCACGAAGTTTTTCATCCTGGCCTCCCCTGGTCGCATTATGCACCTTTTCTCCGGTGCAATGTCTCACCACAACTCGCGACACCGTTGTTTGTGATAGCGCTCAGGAGCCTGCAACCAACCGTGGTTGTACAACGGCAAAGGAAGTCAACTGACGCTATCAGGCGTTAGCGCTCAAAATCCCCGATTCAATTCCCCCTTGACCCAACCAATCGCTAAAGTATTTATTTCTCAAAGACCTAGCGGGAATTAAGCCGAAAAACAAGCCCGAAACGTAAGCTAACTCATTGATTTATAAATACTTTAGAAGTAAGTCCTTATTCCTCAAAGACCTGGCGAAAAACAGGCGCTAAATCTTTGATTCCAAAAGACCGTCGCAGGAGGGGGGATAGCAGCGGTAATCGGCTGCACCGCCTAAAGCCAGGCGTGAAATCGAGTTGTTCCGCAGGTTGCTAGAGCCTACTTCGCCGTGACCAGCGAATGCGTGATCGCATGGACGGAGAGCGCAATGCGGTTCTGTACTCCGACTTTGCGCATCAATTTCGCGACGTGCGCCTTCACCGTTCGCTCTTCGATGCCGAGAGCAGAGCCGATCTCTTTATTCGAGCGGCCAGCAACCAGCATCTCGAGAACTTCCTTCTCACGGTCAGTAAAGGTGATTCGTCCAGCAGGGAAGATGCGTCCCGGAGACGTGCTGACCCGTTCAATGAAAGTCGAAAGCACGCGTCGCGGAGCCCACACCGAACCTTGATGCACAATGCGAAGAGCCTGGATGAACTCGGCGGGCGAAGCAGCCTCGTCCACGTAGCCTTTGGCGCCCGCTGCGATGGCTTTGAGCACGCTTTCATCGTCCATGCCAGAGCCGGTTACGATGATGCGCAGATCGGGCCGGATAGCTTTCATGCTGGCCATGATGTCGTAGAGGTTCTGGCCGCCGCGATTCCCCAGCAGAACCAAGTCGATGGCCTGCAATTGGCCCAGGTCGGCCAGCGAGGCAGAGACTAACTCCAAATCAGGTTCGGTATCGAAGAGGGCCCGGAATCCCACAAACCGCAGCGGATCGCTTTCCACTACGGCGACACGAATAAGCGGCTTTCTGGCGACGGCAGCTTTCATTAAGGTTTCCCTGTTAGGATTGCATCCTGTCCAAGCTTGCCTGAACGGGCACGGAATTGGAATGATTGCTGACCGGGACAAATTACGGGAGTAACCCCAGAAATCAGGCAGCGGAGGAGGGTTTTGCCGTGAGCGGAAATCGGATACACCGGTATTTTGTGGGGATTCTGGCGCTCAGCATGATGGGAGCGGGATTCGGGTGGGCGCAAGCTCCAGCGCAACCTTCGCCGGAATACAAACCCCAGTTTGCGGGCGACCCGGCGCGCTCGGATTCGGAAGCGCAGGCGCTCGGCTACATGCGCGTCGTGCTGCGGGCGGAAAACACATACAAGAAGCGCCATAGCCACTATGCGGAATCGTTGGATGCGCTGGCGGGAACTGGATCCTTCACCAAGCGCATGGCGCACACCACCGACCGCGGGGATTACACGGCCAGCTTCCGTTCTCACCACGAGGCGAATCGCGACGGTTTCGTGCTCACCTTGACCCCTAAGCATCTCGATAGCGATCATCGTTCGTTCTATGCAGAAGAAGATGGGGCCATTCACGCCGACGATCAGAAAGCCGCGGATCTGGATTCGCCAAAAGTGAGGTGACCGGTCGGCGATGTCGCGACCGGTTGCTCGAAGCTCGCAGCCCGAAGCTCGCAGCCTCCTTCCGTTTGCTATTCTGATGCGTGCTCAAAATCCACCGAAGCGCTTGGGGGCTAGTGCTGTTATCGGCGGCCCTTCAGATTGTGATCTTTCCGCTGCCAGGTCTGTATTGGCTGGCTTGGGTCGCGGTCGCGCCGCTGCTCGTTGCCATCCTGCGGGCGCGTTCTCCAGAGACTCTTCATCTCGATGGCCAAGCGCATTTGTTGCCTGCCACTCCGTGGCAAGGGTTCGCGCTGGGTTACCTGTGTGGGATTCTCTGGTTTGCCGGAACCTGTTACTGGATTTTCGACACCATGCACCGCTATGGCGGAATGCCGCTTCCGGCCGCCACGCTGGCGCTGGTTTTGTTCTGCATGTATGTCGGTCTTTATCACGGAATGTTCGGACTGCTGCTGGCACTGGTCGCCGGCGCGGGCTCAGACCACTCCAGATCAGACAAGAAATTAGACAAGTCTGGATTAAAGTCGGCCGCTGCAGGAGCGTCGATCCGGCGCGCGCTCGGGGCCGCTCCATTTCTGTGGGTTGCGGTGGAACTGGCCCGGACGCGGATCACTGCGTTTCCGTGGGAGCTTCTGGGATACTCGCAGACGGGGAATTTTGCGCTCACCCGAATTACCACACTGACCGGCGTGTATGGTCTCTCGTTTGAAATCGCGCTGGTGAATAGTGTATTCGCCGCGGCGTTTCTGGCTCCTCAGGGAGCGCAGGAGCGGCGAAAGTGGTTGCTGGTGGCGGCGTGCGTGGCCGCGGTGATCCTGCAGGCGGGGCAATTGTTGTCTCCTCCTCCGGTGGCGGCGGATCACACTGCGCTTTTGGTGCAGCCAAATATTCCGATTCTCGAAGGTGGAGCCTGGACGAAACAGTATTTCCAGGACACGCTGCGAGACTTGACCGCGAAGAGTCTGCATCCCGACGGAGAGGCCGGAGAAAGAGCCGATACGCATTTCGACTTGATTGTGTGGCCGGAGTCGCCTTCGCCGTTCTACACGAACGATCCGATGTTTCGTGGGGCCGTGAGTTCGCTGGCGAAGCAGGCGGGAACGTGGGTGGTAGCGGGCGCGATCGGCATCACTACAACCATGCACAGTGGCGGGGCAGCCTCGCAGATTTTCAATTCCGCCGCGCTGGTCACTCCTCAGGGTGAGTGGGTAGGACGCTACGACAAAGTGCATCTTGTTCCGTTTGGCGAGTATTTGCCGTTTCCGCAGTTGTTCGCCTTTGCCGGAGGTCTGACCAAGGAAGTCGGAGAATTTCAGCGAGGCACGTCGCATGCGCCACTGGAGGCCGGCGGCGAGCGCTTTGGAATGTTTATCTGCTATGAATCGATTTTTCCCGACGAAGTGCGGAAGGGGCCGTTGCAGGGTGCCGACGCTTTGTTGAACATCTCGAACGACGGCTGGTATGGCGACAGCGGCGCCTGGAAGCAGCATCTGCAGCAGACCGAGATGCGCGCCATTGAAAACGACCGGTGGCTGCTCGCGGGAACCAATACGGGGATGACTGCGTCGATCGATCCTTATGGGCGGATCGCGGCGGCAACTCCGCGCAAGGTTCGCACGACGCTGGCCGCGCCTTTCGCGTTGATTTCGGGAACCACCTTTTACACGCGGCATGGCGATTGGTTCGCATACCTGTGTGCGATAATTTCAGCAGGCGCGCTGGTGGCGCGTTTTGTGTTTGGTCGATAGTCGCTAGTCGATGGTCGTTTGTCGTTAGCAAGAGCTCACGAACGACTTACGACTAGCGACCACCGACTAACTGCCAAGAAAAGGCCAAGTGATCAGCAATGCTTGATGAACTCGAACAGCAATACACTTCTTTAAAGACCAAGGTTCACGACCTGCGGGAGTATCTTTGACGCCGGCAAACTGCGCCAGCAGTTCGCCGAGATCGAAAAGCAGGCATCGGATCCCAATCTTTGGTCGAACCCCGAAAAATCTCAGCAGGTAATGCGCGAACGCAAGCGTCTGGAGAGCCTGTTGTCGCTCGAAGGCGACCTGGCGCGCCGCACCGACGACATCGCAACTTACTTCGATCTGGCGGGTGAAGGTGAGAACGTTGCTGCCGACTTACAGCGCGATTTGGAATCTCTGCGCGAACTGGTCGACCGCGTCGAAACCGAGACGCTGCTTTCTGGTGAGAACGACGGGCTGAATGCGATCATGACGATCCATCCCGGAGCGGGAGGAACGGAATCGCAGGACTGGGCGGAGATGCTGCTGCGCATGTATCTGCGTTGGGCGGAGCGGCAGGGATTCAAAACGGAGATGTACGATTACCAGCCCGGCGAAGAAGCGGGAATCAAGTCCGCGACATTTTCGGTGATTGGGCAGTATGCGTTCGGTTATTTGACCAGCGAGATTGGCGTGCACCGCCTGGTGCGGATTTCTCCCTTCGATCAGGCCAAGCGTCGGCATACATCGTTTGCCAGCGTGTATGTTTCTCCCGAGATCGACGACAGCATCGAGGTCAACATCAAGCCTGACGATATTCGCATCGATACGTATCGTTCAAGCGGCAAGGGCGGACAGCACGTGAATACAACCGATTCGGCGGTGCGGATTACGCATATCCCCACTGGCCTCGTCGCTAATTGCCAGAATGAGCGTTCGCAGCATAAGAATAAAGAGAAAGCGATGAGCATGCTGCGATCGAAGATTTACGAATACGAGCTGGAGAAAAAGCGCGAGGTCACGAAGAAAATCGAGGATTCGAAACTGGATATCGATTTCGGTTCGCAGATTCGGTCGTATGTGCTGCAACCTTACCGCATGATCAAAGATCACCGCACAAAACTGGAGATCGGCGACGTGGATCGCGTGCTCGACGGCGATCTGCGGCCGCTGATGCAAGCGTATCTGCGAATGCGGCGGGGCGAGAAAAAAGCTTAAGCACGTTTTGCGCGAACTG
Source organism: uncultured Acidobacteriaceae bacterium (assembly GCA_963785265.1). Lineage (GTDB taxonomy): Bacteria > Acidobacteriota > Terriglobia > Terriglobales > Acidobacteriaceae > Acidiflorens. Next base: position 187,019 of record CAWAUN010000009.1, read on the forward strand.
TAGTTATGAAAATGAGGAAGAAGATTTCGCTGAAGCCGCCGCGCCTTGGTCCCCGTCTGCAGCGCGCTTTCCACTACGCCGCCGAAAAGCATGCCGGACAGACTCGGAAGCAGTCGGCGGTGCCTTACATCTCGCACCTGATGGCGGTGGCGTCGCTGGTGCTCGAAGCTGGCGGAGACGAAGATATGGCGATCGCGGCGCTGCTGCATGACGTGGTCGAAGATTGCGGCGGTATGCCGAGACTGCGCGAAGTTCGCAAGGTGTTCGGTTCCCGGGTTGCGAAGATCGTGGAGGGTTGCACGGATTCATTCGGCGAGCCCAAGCCGGGATGGGTGGAACGCAAGAAGGACTATATGCGCGAGGTAAAGCACGCCGGGGCGGAGACGCGACTGGTTTCGGCGTCCGACAAACTGCATAACGTCCGCACCATTCTGGCGGATTACCGCCAGCATGGGGAAACCATCTGGACGCGGTTCACGGGGAAAAGAGAAGGCACGCTTTGGTACTATCGCGCTTTGAGCGACGAATACCAGCGGCGCGGCCCGAATCGCATCACGCGCGAGCTCGAAATTGCAGTCGCGGAATTGGAATTGGCTGTGGGCAAGAAGCCGCGGTTGTCAAAGGAGTTGCCGAGGGAGTTCACGCAGAAGTTCAGCAAGAAAGCCGCGGCAAACTCCGGGAGATGAACAATGCCCAGAATGATTGACCTAATCCGCAACTCGCAAGTGCCGTCGAACCTGATGCAATCGGCGGCGCGCGGAGCGCTTTCCGCGCCACCCGCGGAGACGATTGAGATCCTGGTGCATCTCGCGCTCCATAACAAATTGTTTGCTGAGCAGGCGCGGCTTACGCTGGCCGGTTGGGATGAAAAAGCCAGCCTGGTGGCCGCTGCCGATCCCAAGACGAGCGCCGAGGTGCTGGGATATTTCGTTTCGCCGGAAAATCTGAGGCCTCGTCTCCTTCCGGCCCTGGCGGATAATCCGTCGGTGAAGGAAGAATTGCTGGACGCCGTGGCGGTATCGGGATCGCGCTCGGTCGTTGAGTGTTTGTTGAAGAGCCAGCGAGTGATGAGCTCTCCGCGGCTGTTGCAGGCGGTGCAATCGAACGCCAATCTGCGTCCAAACGAACTCGGCGAGATCGCAAGTAAGCTGGCTGCGTTGGAAACCCGCCGGGCCGGAGATCGGGACGCAACTGATACAGGTGTTCCGGATGAAGTGATCGAGAGCACGGTCACAAAGTATCTGGAAGAGAATGCAGCGGAGGTTGCGGCCGAAAAAGACAAACCGTTCGAGCCACTGGGACCGGTTCACGAAGATGCGGGAGGCGAAGCGGCTGCGAGGGCGGTTGCAAGCGCCGACGCGGCGGGGAAGTCCGCGATAGGCGCGGGAAAATCAGCGGCTGCAGCCGCTGTGCATGCAAAAAAGCATCCCGTTCCCGTTCATGAGGACCGGCGCGACAGCACGCTGCAGAAAATTTCCAAACTCGACATCAAGGGCCGGATCGCGCTGGCGATGCGCGGAGGCAAAGAGGAACGGTCGATTCTGATTCGCGATTCCACCAAGCTGGTATCCCTAGCCGTGCTCGACTCGCCCAAAGTTTCGGAGACTGAAGTCGAGGGGTATGCGCTGCAGAAGAATGTTCTGGAGACGGTGCTGCGCGCGATTCCGCTGAAACGCAAGTTCGCGAAGAATTACAACATTATGCGGAATCTGGTGTTCAACCCGCGCACCCCGCTCGACCTCTCCCTCGGACTGATGAAGAACCTGCTGGTTCACGACCTGAAGAACCTCTCGGGCAACAAAGAGGTGTCCGACACGATTCGCAAGCTGGCGCTGCGGATGTACAAGCAGAAGATGGAAAAAAAGAACTGACAGGGAATGGGTGTTCTTGCAGCCATCGGATCCTATCTACGAACTGTTATCTCGGGTGAAAACGATCGCCGTGGTTGGATTGTCAGAGAGGCCGATGCGGCCGAGTCACGGCGTTTCCGCGTACATGCAGGCGGCGGGCTACAAGATAATCCCGGTGAATCCGCAGATTGCGGAGGCGCTGGGAGAAAAATCGTATCCGTCATTGCTCGAAATGCCGCTCGAAGTGGCGCAGAAGGTGGATCTGGTCGATGTGTTCCGCCGGCCGGAGCACGTGGATGAAATCGTAGAGCAGGCGATCGCGTTAAAGATTCCCGCGATCTGGTTGCAGGAAGACGTGATCAATGAACCCGCGGCGGAGAAGGCGCGAAAAGCGGGAATGTTTGTCGTGATGGACCGCTGCATTTTGAAGGAGCACCGGGCGCGATTCGGGTAACGAATCGCAGTCTGCATCAGTCGTTCTTGCTAGCTGCTTCTGTTTTGCGCGCCCGCACCAAAATCACGGTCGCATCGTCGCGCAGTCCAGTTCCATTCGCAAATTTCCTGACATCTGCAAGCAGGCCGTCTAGCGTAACGTCTGGTGACTGCATTTGAGCGAGCAGTCGCTCGGCGCCATATTCTTCTCCGGAATCGACCTCGGCCTCGGTGATGCCATCGGAATAAAACGCAATACGCGAATCGTCCGAGAGGGTCACGGCCGTCTCCGAAAACTTGCTGGCGGAAATTCCCAGCGGCAAGCCGTGTTCGTGCTTGATCCAGCGATGGCCGGTAGGCTCGACCAGCAACGGCGCGAGATGGCCGGCGTTGGCGATGCGCAGAATGCGGGTCGATGGGTCGAGTTCGGCATAGACCATGGTGACAAAGCGGCCGCTGGGAAAATCGTCGATCATCATGTTGTTGAGACGGGTTAGCACATCGGCTGGTCCAGAGCCGGTTTGCGCGAGCGAGCGCAGCATGCCGCGAGTGGCCGACATGAGAAGCGCCGCCGCCGTGCCTTTGCCGGAGACATCGGCGAGAACCAGGCCCCAGCGTCCATCACGCAACGGAATGAAGTCATACCAATCGCCGCCGACCGAGCCCGCTGGAATCGAAAGCCCGGATACCGCGAAACCAGGGATCAGCGGAGAGCTGCGCGGCAACAGAGCTTGCTGAATGGAGCGCGCTTCTTCAGCCTCGCGGCTCATGCGCTCGCGCTTTTCGCGCTCATTACCAAAGCGCCGGGCGTTGTGGACCGCTACCGCGACGTGGGTGCACAAGCCTTGCAGCAGGCGCAGCTGATCCGGACAGAAAGCATTGAGCTCGGGATGGGAAGCGGTGAAAACTCCGACCAGATCGCCCTCGCGTTGCAGCGGGATGGCGACTTCGGAGCGCGTGTCCGGCTCGCAGGCCATGTAGTAAGGGTCGCGAGTAACGTCGGGAGCGTAGTGCATTTTGCCGGTGGCCGCGACGTGTCCCACCATTCCGTCGCCTAGCTTGAGCCGATGGCCCTTGCCATAGAGGGTGCAGCCGCGAACGCCGGTCAGTACGAATTCACTCTGTTCAGGATCTCGGAGATACAGGTTGATTTCGACACAGCCGAGCGACTCGGCAACCTCATCGACGATCCGCGGCACGAGTTCTTCGATGTCGAGAGTGGAGGTGATGCGCTGCGCGAATTTCTGCAGGCGCACCAGTTCTGCAATCCTTCCTGCGGACGCTTCGGGCAAAGGCTGGCCGGTGAAGCCGAAATCTGTGAGCGGGGCGGTGGACACGATGAAACCCTCCTGCCGATTCGGTTGTAGCTATTTATAAGATTGCAAGAATCAGGGTTCAGATTCTCTTTTTGTTCGGTTTTTGGCTGTGCCTGAAGTCGGACTGTTCGCCCTATTTGACGTCCGACTGGAAGCCGGCTGCTTCAGCCGTTTGATCTCTTCCAGGCGTTCGCGAATCCGTTTTTCTACACCCTCGTTCGTGGGGTGATAGTACACGCGGTCGCGCAGGCTGTCGGGCAGACACTGCATGTCAGACACCTTATTTTCGGCGTCGTGGGCGTACTGATAGTCCTTGCCATAGCCGAGGCCCTTCATCAGGCTGGTGGGGGCGTTTCGCAGATGCAGCGGGACGGGTTCGGCGGCGGTCTGCTCCACGTCTTGCAGAACCGCGCCATAAGCGGTGTAAAGAGCGTTCGATTTCGGCGCTATGGAAAGATAGACGATGGCTTGCGCCAGCGCCAGATTGCCTTCAGGCATCCCGATGAAATCGACGGCATCACGAGCGGCCATACACAACGCGAGTGCGTTTGGCTCGGCGAGGCCGATGTCTTCGACCGCCATGCGGACCACGCGGCGGGCGATGTAGAGGGGATCTTCTCCTGCTTCTAACATGCGGGCTAGCCAGTAGAGGGCGGCGTCGGGATCGCTGTTGCGCACGGATTTGTGCAGCGCGGAAATGATGTTGTAATGCTCTTCGCCGGCTTTGTCGTAGAGCAAAACCCGCTTCTGGAGAGCCTCGTGAATCGTGGCGTCAGTGATCGCCGTGGCTCCGAGCGGAGACGCGGCTAGCCGCGTCTCTACAGACAGTGCGGCGGCAACTTCGAGAACGTTGTAGGCGCTGCGGGCATCGCCACTGGAGTAGGCGGCGATTTTGCGGAGAGATTCGTCCGAAGCTTCTAGATGCATTGTGCCCAGACCACGCTCGGTATCAGTAAGGGCGCGGCGGAGAAGAGCGACAATCTCATCTTCAGTCAACGGCTTTAGCACGTAGACGCGGCAGCGCGAGAGCAGGGCGGAATTGATTTCGAACGACGGATTTTCGGTGGTGGCTCCAATCAGGCGGATGCTGCCTTTTTCTACGTGGGGAAGGAAGGCATCTTGCTGCGCTTTGTTGAAGCGGTGAATTTCGTCGACGAAGACGATGGTACGCGTGCCGTACTGGCGGGCGCGGTCGGCGTCGCTCATGACCTGCTTGATTTCCTTGATGCCGGCGAGAACGGCGGAAAACTCGATGAAGTCGGCCTTGGTGATGCGGGCAATGATCTTGGCGAGCGTCGTCTTGCCGGTGCCCGGAGGGCCCCAGAAGATCATCGAGGTGGGATCGTCGCGCTCGATCTGCACGCGCAGTGGCTTGCCGGGGCCGACCAGGTGTTCTTGCCCGACGAATTCATCGAGTGTGCGCGGGCGCATGCGATCGGCTAGCGGGCGCCCGCCTTGGGGTCTGGAGTCTTCCGGCGGGATGGGTGAGAACAAATTCATGAGGTTACAAGATCAGTTCACCAGAGAAGCGATTTGGTAATTTTGTAATTTGTAATTTTGTAACTTGAAACCAATCTGAGCTCCGTCGCTCGGTGATTTGGGTTCTCAAATTACCAAACTACCCGATTACAAAATTACAAAATCTACTTCCGACTTCTTGTCGCTTCGTACAACACGATGCTGGCCGCGACTCCGGCATTGAGCGATTCGACTTGCGCAGCGTGCGGGATTGCCACCGTTTCGTCCATTTGGCGCGTAAGTTCGCGGGACAAGCCTGCTCCCTCGTTGCCTATGAAGATTGCTAGCGGCAACGCCCACGAGACCCGTGGCAGCGGAACTCCCAGGTGCGACGACGTTGCCATGAGGCGAATACTGCGGGCGCGCAGGAGCGGAATCAGTTCGGCAGACGAAATCCGCGCAAAAGGCAGACGAAAAATCGAACCTGCCGAAGCGCGCAAAACTTTTGAGTTGTACGGACTTACGGTTCCTTCGGTTAGAAAAATTCCGGCGGCGCCAAAGGCTTCGGCGGAACGCAGAATCGTGCCCAGGTTGCCGGGGTCTTGCAGGCCCGCAGCCACGACTAACGGACCGTTGCTGGAGCGGTCGAGCAGTTGCTTGGCAGAGAACGTGCCTAATTTGAGCAACGCTGCCACGCCTTGGGGTGCCTCGCTGGGCACGATCGAGTTGAAAAGATCATTCGGCAAAACGAGTGTTTCCGTACGAGAGTTGATCTGGGGAAGAAATTTTTCGGCGAGAGGGCGCGCCGATTCGCTAAAGAACACGCTCTCCAGATGCTGGCCGCTGCGCAAGGCTTCGTCCAACAGTTTAACGCCCTCCATGGCACACTCACCCTGGGGGGTCAGCTCGGCGCGCCGGAACGCCTGTCGCAGTTCTTTCAACCTCTGGTTGTGGCGGCCGGCAACGGGGCGCAAACGGTCGGCGTGGTTGCGCGTGCGAGCGGCCTTCGCGTTTTGCTTCATAGGTTGGTTACAAAGTCAGGATGTATGGTACATTTCATTGTTTACGCCGACAACGTTACGCCGACAATCTTAAGCTGGCAACGTTTCAAGCCGACAAATCGGGAAGGGACCAGAGTGCGCGCGGAAATCCTGAAGATTCATCCTGCAACGCCTGAAGCGTCGCTAATCAAGTATGCTGCCGAGCAGATTCAAGCCGGTCAGGTGTTGGGCATGCCGACCGACACGTTCTATGGTTTAGCGGCCGATCCGTTCAACCTGCGCGCGGTCGAGCGCGTTTACGAGATCAAATCGCGTCTGCGGCACAAGCCGCTCTCGCTGCTGATCGAAAACGTGGATCAAGCAGAAGAATTCGCGCGTCCGCTGCCAGATGATTTCCATCTGTTGGCGCGGCGATTCTGGCCGGGGCCGCTGACCATGATAGTGCCCGCAGCCTCGCATTTGCCGCTGAAGGTAACCGCGAATACGGGGAACGTGGCGCTGCGTGTGCCCGCGGCGGAAATCCCGTTGGCGGTGGTGCGGGCGGCAAAAATTCCGATCACGGCAACTTCGGCCAACCTGAGCGGCGCTGCGGAATGCACTTCCGCGGAGGAGGTGCAGGGGCAACTGCAGGGCCGCATCGCTCTGATCGTTGATGGCGGGAGATCGCCGCGGAGCGTTTCCTCGACAATCGTGCACTTTAAACAGGATGGGACCTGGCAGATTCTGCGCGAAGGCGCGATTGCTACGAAGGATATTATCGAAGCGCTGTCGTAGGCAGGTTTCAAAGGTTTCAGAGTTTCAAGGTTTCAAGGAGGATCAGAGCGTCAATCTCGTCGATCTGAAGATTGCAACTTTGAAACCTTGAAACTTGTCTATGGCCGAAGACTCCAATCCAACCAAGCCAAATAATCCTTTTTGGACGCGCCCCTGGCCGCTGGTTTTGCTCGCGTTTTTGGGGGCTCTGGTTCTATTTTTCGGAATTACCGGATCGCGCATCGTGCGCGCCGCCGCGGAGGCTCCTACCAAAAAAGCCGACGTCATCGCGATATTTGGAGCCGCCGAATACGCGGGGCATCCTTCGCCGGTGTACAAGGCGCGGCTCGATCACGGTTACGAGTTGTTTCAGCAGGGCATGGCGCCGGTGGTGATCACGACCGGCGGAGCGGGGCAGGATCCGGATTTCAGCGAGGGCGGCGTGGGTCGCGACTATTTTCTGCGGCACGGCGTACCGGAGCAGGCTTTAATCGCGGAGACGCAAGGCTCCGATACGGCGCAGTCGGCGGCTCGGGTCGCCAACATTATGCGCGCGAACGGTATGCACAGCTGCATTGCGGTCAGCGATGCCTATCACGTGTTTCGCATCCGCGCGCTGCTCGAGCATGAAGGCGTGCAAGTGGAACTGGCGCCCAGGCCGGAGTCGCGTCCGCACTCCCTGTGGGAGCGCTTTGTCGCCGTGATGCGCGAGGCCACCAGTTATTTGGCTTGGAAGGCGGGGTTGCCGTAAGGGCAGCTGAGAGCTGAAGAGCGGCTATCTCACCATGGCTAGGATGCGGACCGCTTCCGTGCCGGGCTTCTTGCCTTTTGCCGGGGCAACGATGATGAGCGAGCCAGTTGCCGGCAGCGCGGTGAAGCGTTCCGTTCTATCCACTACGTAATTTCCGTGCAGGGCGAGTTGCTGCGCCAGCGTGCGGTCGAAGGTGAAGTTAACGGGGGTCTCGACGGCAAAGCCAATGGTGTTGCGGGCTTCTATGAGGAACGTGGCCGCATCATGCGCGACGGGAAACGGAGTTGGAGTTAATTTTGCCGTGGACAAATTATTGGACGCGCCCATGCGGCGGATGGCGACGACGGCACCTTGTGGGATCATGCCGTTGTGCGATTCCCACGCGGCGATATCGTCGAGAGAAATCTGCGTGCTGCCATCGTTCAACGCATTCGCGTTCGCGGCGTTCAAATCCATAACCACCAGTGGAGCGATGAGGCGCTCCGGCGGAATCTGGCCGGCAGTCCACGTCCCAGGAATGAGCGCACCTGGAGCAATGATGCGAGTTCTGGATTCTGGCGCTGAGGGGGGCGGCGCCGTCGTGGTTTGGCCAGCGGTCAGGTCCACCACGTGCGAATAGCGATCCTGCTGCGTGGAACCTGGGCGTCGATCGGCGAACAGTAAGATCGCAAGCACGAGCGCGTACGCGATGATGAAACTGCGAATCCGCATTGATTCCCTGGTCGAAACTCAGTCAGAATCGAGTCTAAGGAGTATTGTTGCCCCTGGGAGTGACAACTTCAATTCCCATTCGGACATGGCCTACCAGACGCGTTGCATGGGCTGCCTTACAAGCGTTTCCCCAAATCGTGAGGTGACTCGCCACAACCGCAGATTTCAACTGAAAACTTTCGTTTCCGTGGCAAAGTTCCGGGCAAGACCTGCCAAGAGTTAGAATACAGTTAACCTTTCCCGCAAGTTTTTCAGGGCCATGGCAATTGCCGATTTTACTTCGGCTGCTGTTCTCTTGCCTCTGTGGACTGAGACTTAAAAGGGACTGAGGACCGTAGCAGAGGACAAATGTTCGGCCGCGAAGAAAAAGTTTCCGCGATTCGCCTCACCGCTGTGCAGTACGTCGTACTGTTCATTTTTTTGCTGCTGGCGTACGGGTTGTGGCGGTTGCAGGTGATGGCGAGCGGCCATTACGCGCAACTGGCGGAACAGAATTACGTTCGCAATGTGCCGATTCTTGCGCCGCGCGGCAAAATTCTGGATCGCGAAGGACGAACGATTGTCGACAATTACCCTTCGTTTTCCGCGCTTCTGCTGCGTGATTCCACGCGCGACCTGAAAGCGGATGCCGACGCCATTGCCAAGGGCCTGCACTTGAATCCTGACGAAGTCCGCCAGCGGATACGGCGCGTCTCCTCGATGCCGCAGTACCAACCGATGTTCCTGAAGGACGACATTACTCCCGACGAACTGGCATTCATTGCCGCGCACAAGAACGAGTTGCCCGAACTTGAAACCATCATGGCGCATCGGCGGCTTTATCCGCGCAACGGCTTCATGGCGCACTTGATCGGCTACGTCGGCGAAGTGACCGAAGACATGCTCAACCAGCCGCAGTTCGAACTCTACAATCCGGGCGACGTGGTCGGCGTGAGTGGAGTCGAGAAGCAGTACAACAACATCTTGATGGGCAAGAACGGATCGCGGCGCGCGATTGTCGATAGCCACGGGAGGGAAGTGGGACGGCTCGACGAAACGCCCGCAGAGCCCGGCAAGCAGCTCAAATTGACGGTGGATCTCGATCTGCAGATTGCGGCCGAGCAGGCGCTCAACGGGAGGAATGGCGCGATCGTGGCCATGAATCCGCGGACTGGCGAAATCTTGGCGATGGTGAGCCGGCCCACGTTCGACCCCAATGATTTTGCCGTGAAGATTTCACGGGATGAGTGGAACAAGCTGGTCGAAGATCCCGACCATCCGCTGCTGAACAAGGCGATTCAAGCGCAACTGGCGCCCGGGTCGGTGTTCAAGATCATCATGGCGACGGCCGGACTTCAGGAAGGCGTGGCTCAGACCATGCACGTGAACTGCACCGGCGGGGCCAGTTTTTATGGCCGCTATTTCAAGTGCTGGGTGGTTGCCGAGCACCGCACGCATGGCGTGGTCGACATCAGCAAGGCCATTTACCAATCGTGCGACGTTTTCTTTTACACACTGGCGGAGAAACTGGGCATCGATCGCATTGCCAAGTACGCCACCGCCTTTGGGCTGGGGCAGAAGACCGGCATTGACCTGCCGCAGGAAGTTAGCGGCGTGATGCCGTCGGAAGAATGGAAGATCCGTAACTTCAAGCAGAAGTGGTACGCGGGCGAAACTATTTCGGTGGGCATCGGGCAGGGCGCGGTGGCGACCACGCCGATTCAGTTGGCGCGTGCACTTGGCTCGATTGCCAGCGGTGGATTGCTTGTGCGTCCGCACGTCATCAATCCTACCGATTTGCCGGCGAATGTGGTTCCGGCAGCGAATACGCCCGATCAAAGCCGGGTGCCCATCGATCCCCAAAATTGGGAGATCATCACGGACGCCATGTCGAACGTGGTCGCGCCGATTGGAACTGCGCCCAGTGCGCACCTGCAGGGCATCGATTTCGCCGGCAAGACGGGCAGCGCGCAAACCATTAGCAACGCGCTGAAGGCGAAGCTGGGCGCGGGCGGCAAGAAGTTCAAGGACAATGGCTGGTTCGTGGGCGTGGAGCCGAGGAGAGATCCGGAAATCGTTGTGTGCACGCTGCTTGAAGAAGGTGAGCATGGATATCTCGCCGCCAGGACTGCGGCGCAAGTAATCAAGGCCTACGTGGAAAAGCAGCGCCGCCAACCTACCAAAATCGCGGGCACGCATGCCGGCAACGGCAAGGTCGAAATCGGAGCCGTGTGGAGCGATTCCGGCGGCGCGGACGAAGACGACACGAACCAAACTGGCGCAAACCCAGCCGCCGCGAGCCACAGCGAAGACCATCTGCACGCAGGCCGCTTCTTGATCGACGTTGCGCGTAAAAGAACTTCGCTGGCAGTGGCCGCACCCGGCGTGCACTGACATTACCCACCGAAAACTGATAGCGGACACCCGATAGTTGATCGCTTCTCGTGATACGTTAAATCAGGAAATGAAGACCGCTGGCGAACTGGCTCTGGATGCCGCCTCCGTGCGTGGAGTAACCTACGCCGACGCGCGCGTAGTCGCGATCCGCAATCGCTCGCTCACCACCAAGAATGGACGAATGGGTCATGCCTCGGAGTCTGAGTCGCTTGGCATCGGCGTGCGCGTGATCTGCGAAGGTGCGTGGGGATTTGCTGCATCCGCGGATTTAAGCCGCGCTTCGGTGGAAGCGGCGGCGGCGCGGTCGGTCGAAGTTGCGCGAGCCTCGGCGCGCGTGAAGCGCGAAGATGTTCGACTGGCTCCCGAACCGGCAGCCGTGGCGGAGTGGACGACGCCCTATAAGGTTGATCCGTTCATCACGTCGGTCGAGCAGAATCTCGATCTCTTGTTGAAGGTTGACGTGGAGATGCGCGCCGTCCCCGGCGTTACGCTCGCGGAAACTGGCATGAACTTTCAGCGCGAAGAGTCATGGTTTCTATCTTCCGAGGGAGCTCGCATCCATCAGACAAAATATTCGACCGGCGCTGGCTATACCGCGTATGCGTTTGCCGGTTCCGAGATTCAGAAGCGATCTTATCCGAATTCGTTCGGCGGGCAATGGCAGAATCGCGGCTACGAGCAGATCGAAGAAATGAAGCTGGTGGAGAATGCGCGTCGCGTGGCGGAAGAAGCCGTCGCCTTGCACCATGCCGATCAGTGCCCGGAAGGCATATCCACAATTATTCTGGACGGCTCACAGCTGGGCTTGCAGATTCACGAATCGATTGGGCATCCGATTGAACTCGATCGAGTGCTAGGCATGGAAGCGAATTTCGCGGGCACATCGTTTTTAACGCTGGAAAAACTGGGAAATCTGCGCTACGGCAGCGACCTGGTCAACGTCGTGGCCGACGCGCGGCAGGAACACGGACCGGGGCTCGGAACCTTCGCTTACGACGATGAAGGCGTGGCCGCGCAGTCGACGCCGATTATCACGCAGGGACGCTTTACCGGTTATCTGAGCTCGCGAGAAACCGCTCACACCATCGGCGCTGTGCGCTCCGGCGGAACGCTGCGCGCCGAAGGTTGGAACCGGCTGCCCATGATTCGCATGACCAACGTCAGCATTCTGCCCGGTGAGAAGCCCTTGACTCTGGAGCAGCTCATATCTGCGACCGACGAGGGCATCTACATGGAGACCAACAAGTCATGGTCGATTGACGACAAGCGCTACAACTTTCAGTTCGGATGCGAAATCGCGTGGGAGATCAAACACGGCAAGCGGGTGCGGATGCTGAAGAACCCTTCGTATTCCGGCATCACGACCGAATTTTGGAACGCGATGGATGCGATCTGCTCGCGCGAGGAGTGGACGCTGTGGGGAACTCCTAACTGCGGCAAGGGCCAGCCGCAGCAGGTCGTGGGCACGGGACATGGCGCAAGTCCGGCACGGTTTCAGAATATTCGCGTCGGCGCGGCGTATTCGTAGAGACGGGGGGATTTTGTAATTTTGTAATCGGGTAATTTTGCAATTTGGGAGACCTACAAATTGAAGGGACGGGTTATTTTTAAATTACCAAATTACAAAATTAGCCGATTACCAATTGTCGTCAATGCTAACTAAAGGACTAGCCGCTGACATCTTCGACCGGATTCGCCGGTTCTCATCCGCCGACGAGGTGGAAGCCATCTTCACGGGCTCTCGTTTAGCCCTGACGCGCTTCGCCAACAACGCCATTCATCAGAATGTGGAGGAGGAGAACTCCATCGTTTCGATCCGTACGAATTTTGCCGGACGTACGGCGCGGGCCACCGCTAATCAGTTTGACGAGGAAAGTTTGCGGCGGGCAGTTGCCGCTTCGGAGAATCTTGCGCGCGTGCAGGAACCAGACTCCGACTTGCTGCCGATGCCCACGGCGATGGAAGCAAAGGCCGCGGACAGGAGTGTCCGCGCCACGCGGTTTTTTGAGCAAACTGCTGCGATGACTCCGGCTGATCGCGCCGAGGTGGTGAAGAGCATCGTCGCCATCGCCGGCAAACACAAGCTGACGACGGCAGGCATTTACTCGAACTCCGAATCGCGGGAAGGAATTTTCAACTCGCGCGGCTTGGCGGAATGGCATGAGCAGACGTTGGCCGAGATTTCCATCACCATGCTGGCCCAGGATTCTTCCGGATGGCAGAAACTGAATTCGCCCGATGTGCGCAATCTTGATCCCTTGCGCCTGGCGGAGACGGCGGCGCAAAAGGCGATCGAGTCCGCCCGTCCACAAGAGATTGCGCCGGGGAAGTATACGGTAATTCTTGAACCGGCCGCAGTGCTCGACATTGTTGGCGGCATGTTCTGGGATTTCAGCGGGGTGGCCATTCTCGACCAACGATCGTTCCTGAACGACCGCATCGGTACTCGGCTTTTTGGCGACGGTGTCAACATCTGGGATGACGTTGCGCATCCTTTGCAAGCGGGTTCGCCGTTCGATGGCGAGGGTATGCGGCGCCAACGCGTGCAGTTGGTCGAAAACGGAGTGGTCAAACGCGTGGTGTATGCGCGCGCCACGGTACAGAAGATGAAAAATTCGGAACGTGCGTCCAAGGTCGGCCCCATCGAGCCCACGGGACATGGGTTCCCCCTGCCCAACGAAGTGGGCGAGATGCCGCTCAACATTGTTTTCGGCGCGCCAGAAAAGCCGCAAAGTGCGGAGCAGATGATCGCCTCCACCGAGCGCGGCGTGCTGGTGACACGGCTGTGGTACATCCGCGAAGTTGATCCCTACGAGAAGATCGTGACCGGCATGACCCGCGACGGCACGTTCCTGGTGGAGAACGGTAAGGTGCAGTGCGGACTGCGCAATTTCCGGTTCAACGAAAGCCTGATCTCGATGTTGTCGAACGTCGAGGCGATGAGCGTTCCGGTCCGCGCCTGCGGAGAGGAATCGTTCGACATGGTCGTGCCGGCGATGAAGGTGCGGGAGTTTAACTTCACGGAAGCGACGAAGTTCTGAGCTAAGTGCTAAGAACTGATTCCGCGGTGACCGCGCACGCAGCATCTCATCTACGCCCCTAAGTCCCTGTACCGCTGACACTTCGCCGCCATTGTTCCATGACTTCCGTAACTTTTCATCGTCCCTTGCCGGGGTGTAATCTCGGCCTGAAATGTGCACATGCTCAATTGGAGTGGTGCACGGCACGAACCGGAAGGAAGGTCGTCGCAAACGTGTCTGAAGCCGCCAAGGGAACCGCTGCCGATGGCAGCAAGAGTCGAAGAAGTTATACGGATGTGCAAGGCGCTCCGCGCTTCCCGATAAAACTGCCCGTCGCTTTGAAGTCGGCAGTCAGCCAGTCTGGAGTCGCGGCCGCGGCAGTCGCGGCCAAGACGGTCGAGACGGAGAACATTTCCGCCAATGGCGTCCTGTTCCGCATGGATGCCGATGTGCCAGTTGGTTCCGCAGTCGATTTCACACTCTCTCTTCCCGCTGATGTCGTGGGCGCGGAAGCCGATGTACAAGTAGATTGTCGCGGGCGAGTCGTGCGCAGTTTTGAGGATGGTGGCCGGCGCGGAGTTGGCGTCGTCATTGATGAATACCGTTTTGAGCGCAAATAAGTTTGCGCAGTTACGTAGGGTAGTTCGGTAGGAAAGAGTTGGCCGCGTCTGGTAGGGCGCGAACAAAGAGGACGGATGGGCAGCACTTCGGTCAGCACTCCGGTCAGCGTTGAGCTAGGCGCGGGCATTCAGCCTGAGGACGGCAAAGGCACAATCCGCGTAATTGTGGCGGATACGCAAGCCATATTCCGCGCCGGGCTGCGGAAGATCTTCGCCCTCGAGGACGATATACGGGTTGTCGGCCAAGCCGAGAGTCTGGAGCAAACCGTTGCCGCGATTCAGAAGTTTTCGGCTGACGTTGTGATCTTCGAAGCTGTCCTGTCCCCGAATCCAGCCGACGCAGTTTCCGATCTTCTCAGGCAAAACCCGAGTTGCTGTTTGGTGGTTGTGCTGCAGGAACCTGACCAGGAGATGACGCTCGAAATGTTCCGGCGTGGCGCTCACGCCATAGTCTCGCGCGAGATTGAGCCGGAAATGCTGGTGGAATGTTTGCGCAAAGTTGCCCAGGGTGAGCCCTGGCTCGACAGCCGCGCCATCGGATGGGTGATGCAGGCTTATCGGACACAAGGGATGCGTCCAGCAGGTTCGCGTGCCAAGGTGTCGCTTACGCCCAAAGAGTCGCTCATCGTCTCCTGCGTTACGCAGGGAATGAAGAACAAAGAGATTGCTCTGAGGGTCGGCACCACCGAGCAGGTAGTCAAGAATTATCTGCGCAAGGTCTATGACAAACTGGGAGTAGCCGACCGTCTGGAACTCGCGCTCTACTGCCTGAGCCATCGCGTGGTTGACGGCGCGGCTCCAGCCAAGCCCGTCTCGCCAACCAACGGCCATCCGGCGGCATCGGAAACGCCCAACGCCACGGCGGCGGCTTCGGGATCCAACTCCTGATTCTTCTCTTCTAGTACAATTCTCTGTTCAGTTCCCAGCTCGCAGTCAGCACGGTTCAGTGTTCCCTGAGAAACGAGAATCGCGATCTGAGAACTTTTTTCGTCGAATTCTGCGCTGCCAGAGAGCAAGAGAAAGAAGAGAGGCGAACTATGAAGGGCGACCCGAAGATTATTGCAATTCTGAACGAAGTGTTAAAAGCCGAACTCACTGCCATCAACCAGTATTTTCTGCATGCCGAAATGTGCGAGAACTGGGGTTATCTGCGGATGGCCAAGCAGATCCGCAAGGAATCCATCGAAGAAATGCAGCACGCCGAAATTCTGATGGAGCGCATCCTCTACCTCGACGGCGCTCCTAACATGACCGACTATTTCAAGATCAATATCGGGCAAACCGTGAAGCAGCAACTGGAAAACGATTTGCAGCTCGAATATACGGCGGTGAAACGCCTGAACGAGGGTATCAAGACCAGCGTGGCTGCCGGAGACAATGGTTCGCGCGAACTGATGGAGAAGATCCTGCTCGATGAAGAACACCACATCGACTGGCTGGAAGGCCAACTGCACGCCATTGAAGAAATGACCTACGAGAACTACCTCGCGCAGCAGTTGCACAAGGCCGAGGAAAGCTAGCTGCCGCAAGCGAAGAGCTGGGCGCAGCCTGCCCCGTGCTCTCAATTGAGGACTCGAAGTGAGGGATCTGTAATTCGCGGGCAGTTGGCCGCACTGTTAGAATCAAAACAACCATTGAGCAGGGCGCCGGAGAGATGGCCGAGTGGCTGAAGGCGCACGCTTGGAAAGCGTGTTTACTCGAAAGGGTAACGTGGGTTCGAAT
>CAWAUN010000010.1:0-581238 GCA_963785265.1 uncultured Acidobacteriaceae bacterium
AGCAAGTGCAGTACCCAGTGTAGTTAAGGAAAAGAAAACCACTGCAGGAGTAGGTGCAGGACCAGTTGTAGTTAAGGACAAGAAGACGGCTGTTTTAATATTCCAACATGTGAAAACTAAAATCTTTGGACACCACCACCACAAGTTGCATCACCACCATTACATCACCACCACAAATTAATAAAAGCCGTAAAAGCTTTCGTGAATTCATGAAAGCTCCCATAAAGCTATCATTCAATTTCATTGCTTAATAATTAATCAAAAGTCTCTAAGGTGTTTTTAGTGGTATTCGGTGATATCCACAAGAAGACTTATAAAGCATATCTGTAGGCCACCATGAATATCGCAATAAGCAACTTGTTGGAATCGGAAATTTGTTGAAATTCTCTTATTAATTTAAACAATATAAACGGAGTGAAATAAATGTTGAAACAATCATCTAGTATAAAAAAGGGACTGGCTGTTTCGTTGGTAGTTCTTTTTGTAGTATCGTTGACAGCTGTGGCAGCTAGTGCTGATCGTCACGGTCATGGTCATGGTGGCCGTCATGGTGGTCATTTTGGTGGTCATGGTGGTAGAGGCGGCTATGGTGGCTATGGCGGTTGGGGCTATGGTGGCTGGGGATATGGAGCTGGATGCTATTATGTGAACGGTGCATTAGTTTGCCCCACATATGGCTACCCTTATATCTGAATATAAAAATCTGCCACATGGGAATAGCATCTCAATGAAAAAAAACTGCAAAAGATAAAAACTATAATAAAGTATATGGAGTAACTTTACTAGAATGCGAATTGATAGCGAATGCCTGTATGCATTTTGGAATAATTTCCGATCTGCGTTTAAAATCAAGTTTACACATTACACAATTGTAAAAGTTGATTTAATTTTGAGACATGTTAACATTTAAAAGATTGCTATCATTATTAAGCTTTAAGATTCTGATCTTGCAGGGTATCATAGAGAAATGAAATCTTAATCCATGATTAGAACAATAGTAGTGAATAACTTAAGCCTGATGAGTATCAATAACGTATCAAAAAAATAGATCTTATAAGTTGTGGGTAAGATACAATATACATTAAATAAATTCCTTGACATTTTTTCACTTTCAGATACATAATCACGCTAAGACATTTTATTTTGGGATCTACGCCATAGTGATGGCTATAACTCAATAGACAATCTATACGTAGTCACGATCCAACTGATAATGACAGCAACTTTTTGGAATGAATGATTACTATTCTAGGGGTAATTATATATAAGAATATAAAAAGTATGGAAAAACCTATTAACGCATATGAATCGGGAAAAGCATCCATTTGGAGAGTGGGTGACTGCACTGGAGAAACGATCGCACAGCAATGTTGCCTCCGTTGCTCTGGCGAACAAAATTGCGCGAATCGCCTGGTCGGTGCTGGCCAGGGGAGAACGATACCGCGCCCACGATCCGGTGGTACAAGTGGCCTGAAGGCAATTCATTCATGGAGAAAGAGGTTTCTTTTTTGCTGGTGTTCAGCGTTGCGCGTTGTGCAGAACCCGTCAAGGGTCCGCTCCGCCGCGCACCGAACGCGCGCCCTTGACTGAACCTGCACAACGCGCTTCAGGTCTTTCTGCCAGCAAAAAAGAAAATTAGTTGATGTCTTCCCGGCTTCCACCGAAGTCTGCGTAGCGAGAGAAGGAGATGGCAGAACAGTCAAACGGCGCACCCCAAACCCGGCCCCGGATGAGATCGCAAAGATCGCTCACGCTAAAAGGGAGGGTGCGCGCAGATTCCATAGTGGCCAGGAGCAAATGCTCCACACACAGGCCGGATACATATCTGCAGACTGCTTCCACCATTTCCGGATTCCCGCTTGCAGTCCAGCGGCGGATCATACATATCCGGGGGATGTCAGATTCTTACTTCCACGAACCGGGCTCCGCGCCGAGTCGAACCGCTGTTGATGGCAACTGTGCGCTTACACAAAAATCCTCCGCCTGCTTCCACGAAGTCCTCTTCGAGCAGCACAGCGTCTCGCCCAAATTTGACGTGCGCCCTCAGAGCCCTGTCACGAAGTCCCTGAAAATGGGTTTCGCGGTTTAGCACCTGGGGGATCGCCTTCTGCGTACTTCGATGCTCTTTCCACAGCCTGCTGGCCTCTTGTACCGGTATCTGTGAT
Source organism: uncultured Acidobacteriaceae bacterium (assembly GCA_963785265.1). GTDB lineage: Bacteria > Acidobacteriota > Terriglobia > Terriglobales > Acidobacteriaceae > Acidiflorens. The sequence continues at coordinate 2,166 of CAWAUN010000010.1, forward strand.
TAGCATCACTGACACGCCCCACTGGCCGGCTCATATTTTTACCGACCGATCTTTCCGCCGATGGTAAGTCTACTGTCGCAGAGATTGCTCAACGGGCCCAGTTTCATAGCGTGAGCTACAACCTACCTTCTATCTTAGAGAGGGCCTATGAAGCTCGTTACCTCTTTTCCGCTGTTACTCGCAGCCGTACTCGCCTCGACTGCCACTTCTAGCCTGATAATTCGCGCACAGGTTATGTTGGCACGAAACTTGGGCCATGCCATGCTTCTCTGTTTCCGTCGCCATCGGGTAACTCCCGCAGGGTTTCACCCAGTCGCATTTACCTGTTTTCATAACCACTCTTTTGGAGAATTCTAAGATGAAACGCACATTGAAGGCTGTAGTATTGCTCACTCTATCGTTCACTCTATTCGGGGCAGTGCTAGCCCATGCCCAGAACTACACAGTGCCGTACTTTGAGCACGTGATCATTGTGATCCAAGAGAACCGCACGACCGACAACCTGTTCGGCGCGGCTGCCCAAACGCCGTATCCGTCGACGCTGCCTACCTTGGACGTGTCGAAATATGACCTGAAACTCCCGCCGCCACAGGCACCGGGGGGATGTACGGGGACGGGGTGCAATCCGATTCCAATCTCGTCATGTCTAGGCACATGTTTTGATCCCAACCATGGAAACCTCAACTGGCAATCGCAGGACGGGCTGTTGAACGGCAACGGCTACAACGCCTGCGCCACTGGCAAGGGAGGCCTCACCAACTCGTGCCCTCAAACGGCGCAAGGAGGATGCAGTAACCCAGACAAAGAAGGAAACTGTTTCATCTGCAATGGCCAAAACAACGGGAACTATTGGGTGCCGCCGGGTTGCCCGCAGGAAACCTATGTCGACCCCACGTACGACATCGGACAGGCTGACTTTGGGTCGAACCCGCCGGTGTACCCCTACTTCGATATCGCCGCCAAGTACGGGTTTGCGAACTATTTTTTCCAAACCAATCAGGGGCCAAGCTCGCGGCGCACGACATTCTGTTCGGCGGGACCTCGGCACCGTCTGGCTCGGACGCGTCAGGCGGCTTTGGGTACGGGCCGTACTACACGGCGTTCGCGTCCGAGAATTTCCCCGTTACGACAGCCGAAAAGACAGCGGGGTATGGGGACTGCAACTACGACCCGAATCTGACTCAGATCATCCCCTTCATCTTTCCCAATGCCGAGTACCAGGACCCACCACAATTCCCAAACAATGTGAGCGAGCCACCGTGTTTCGACCATTTGACCCTGGCCGACCTGCTTACAAGCAAAGGAAAGACATGGAAGTACTACGCCCGAAGTTACAGTGACTACTGGACCGCGCCCAGCAGGATTGCACACTTTTGTTATGGCCAGGGCTGGGCTGCGGGCGACTTTCCATACGATTGCGGAAACAACTTGGGTTTCACAGCGAATGTGGTGAAGCCTTCCGAGAAGTTTTTCATGGACGTCCCCCAAGGCGGCACCGGCATAACTGCGCCGCCACCGCCCGGGCAAGGGCAAGATCCTCCATCGTGTGCCTTGCCGAACGTGACTTGGACAATCCCCAACGGAAGCTGGTCCGACGATCCGGGGCCCAGCGGAACCTATCTCTCAACAACTACGGAGCTGGGTGCCGACTGGGTGGCCAACATCATCAATGCTGTGGGCAATACCAAATGCATAGACGAGATCGGCAACAACCCGTGGCAGGACACCGTGATCTTCGTCGTTTGGGACGACTGGGGCGGCCTCTATGACCACATTGGGGCCGGGATCTCTCCGCAGTACGTAGGAGATCCAATCGGCGGCCCGTACGACGGTTGCCTCTTTCCCTCGCAGTGGGGCTGCGGCTATACCTACGGGTTCCGTGTGCCGTTCATGGTGGTCTCTCAATACACGTCTGCCGGTTATGTCTCCGGCGATTGCACTCAGAGCCGTTCGGGGAGCTGCCCGAACGACATCCCTCCATACCAGCACGACTTCGGCAGCATCCTCGCGTTTATCGAAAACAACTTCTTCGGCCCGAGTTACATCGGGCAGATAAACCCCCAGTACCCGTTTGCGGACGCCTATGCTCCCGAATTGGTGGCTGGCGCTAACCTTCCGCTGGGCGATTTCTTCGACCTTTGGAACGGTGCGGGAAACTGGAATTCCGGAGCCGCTTGTACGTTTTCCATGACTCCCACAGGTTGCCCAAGGACGACCTTTGACCAAATCACGCTCGCCAGCGCGACCTGTACGGTCAACAACCAACAGGTTCCCTGTTATGGCTTCCAATACTTCGTCAACGGCGGCGACGGGCAGGACTATGACCCCGACAACGACGCAATTGACAATGATTAGCGGCCTCCTCCCGCGGCCTTCACGGCAGGGGAGTGCCTTAGCCAAAGCGAATAGCTGGTCGAGTCGCAAGGCTCGACCAGCTGCCCTTTAAGAATTAACTGGCTGTAGTCGGGACGAGCGGGTATTCTTGGTCCATCTAGCCCGCCCCCCGAGGTCGCTGCATCACAAGGGGGGTCTTATGACTTCTTCTCTCCGCTTCCTACGCGCGTTTTCCGCCTTATTCGCCGTGCTAGCGATCGTGCCGGCAACGTCCCAGTCCATAAAGTTTGCGCCCGCGGTGCCTTACGACTCGGGCCTGGATCCAACCTCCGTCGCCGTCGCGGACTTGAATGGCGACGGCACTCCCGACCTGGTCGTGGCGAACTACTGCCAGAATGCTAACTGCAACGCCGGCGCAGTGGAAGTGCTGCTGGGCAATGGCGACGGCACATTCCAGTCGGCCGTGACCTACAGCACGGGGGGGTACTACGCCAATTCCGTGGCAGTGGGCGACGTGAATGGTGATGGTGTTCCCGACTTGGTCGTGGCCGACTGGTGCGGGACCGTTGACCAGTACGGCTGTCTGTACCAATCCGGCGCTGTCAGCGTGCTGCTGGGGAACGGCGACGGCACATTCCAGCCAGCGGTGATCTACAACTCAGGGGGGCTCGACGCCTTTTCGGTCGCGATCAGCGACCTGAAGGGTGACGGCAGGCTCGATCTGGTTGTTAGCAACACCTACTATGGCGGGGGCGACTACAACGGCTCCGTCGGCGTGCTGTTGGGCAATGGCGACGGCACATTCCAGCCGGCTGTTAGTTACGATACGGGCGGGTTCCTTGCAGCCTCGGTCGCGATCGGTCACTTGAATGGCAATGGCATTCCCGACCTGGTTGTGGCCAACTTCTGCGCAGACAACGACTGCTACCCCGCTAACGGCGAAGTAGGCGTGCTGCTCGGCAACGGCGACGGCACCTTTCAACCAGTGGTGCTGTATGACTCGGGCGGCGAGGGTGCCTACTCGGTCGCGCTCGGGGACATGAGGGGTAACGGAATTCTGGATGTGGTCGTTACCAACCGAGTTCTCGGCGGTTCAGTGGACGTACTGCTGGGCAACGGCAACGGCACGTTCCAACCGGCTGTAGGCTACACAGCGAAGGGGTGGGAGGCTGACACTTACCCTGCCATCGGCTGGGGGATCGACTCTCTCGCGATCGCGGATGTGAATGGCGACGGAATTCCGGATGTCGTGGCGGTCGAACTGTGCCAGCGCTATGATCACGAGGGGTGCGTCGGAACTGGACAAGTCAATGTGATGCTGGGCAATGGCGATGGCACCTTCCAGAAGCCCATCGTGTACCACTCCGGCGGCTACTACGGATCGGCGCTGGCCATCGCAGACGTGAACGGCGACGGCAGACCGGACCTCGTTGTAACCAACGCATGTGGCAGCAACTGTAGCGGCACCGAAGGTTCAGTCGCCGTGCTGCTGAACGAGACTTCCTACGCGTCGAAGACCGCGCTCACCTCGTCCCCCAACCCGTCTCAGGTCAATCAGACAGTGACCTTCACGGCAACAGTTACTTCCACTCCGACTCCGCCCGACGGAGAAGTAGTAACCTTCTACAACGGCAAGACCGAGCTAGGCACAGGAGCGACCACCAATGGAGTAGCAACCCTGGCCACATCGTTCTCCAAAGCGGGTAAGTACACGATCAAGTCCACCTATCCCGGAGACCCCTTCCGCAAACCCAGCAAAGGAACGGTGAAGCAGGCGGTGAATCCTTGATCCTTTAGCCCAGGAATTCTAGCTTGCAGGATATGGTTGGGTATTTTGATCCTTCATGGAGCCGGCGGTTCGTCCCTTCCCTGTATTTATTGCGCCCTCAGAGTCCTGCCACGAAGTCGTTGAAGAATAGGTTTCGCGCATTAGCAACTGAGGGTGGCCTTCTGCGTACTTCGATGCTCTTTCCGCAGCCTGCTGGCTTTTCGTGGCGGTATTTGTGATTTAGATCACTGACTCGCCCCAACGGTCAGTTCATATTGTCACCGAAGGATTTTTCGACCGAGAGTAACCCTACCCTCGGAGATATCAGTCCACAAACCCGGTTTCATAGCCTGAATTACAACCCACCTTCGGGAGGACCTATGAAGCTCGTTACCTCCTTTCCGCTGCTACGCGCAGCCCTGTCCGCCTCGACACACAAACCGCTCTCTTCCGGAGGATTCTAAGATGAAATCCACAGAGAAGGCTGTAGTATTGCTCACTCTATCGTTCACTCTATTGTGCGGAGTGCTGGCCCGCGCACAGTTTCAGTCCTTGCCACCCTTTAACCACGTCGTCATTGTGATTCAGGAGAACCGCACCCCCGACAATCTGTTTGGGGTTGCGACGACACCCCAGTCAGGAGACTATGGCCTCGGCGCGTGGCCCCTGCCCCCGGGCACGGACCTACAATTGCCGTCAGACGCTGTTCAGTGGTGCCTTGGCGCGTGTTTCGACCCCAGCCATCACAACGCAGACTGGGTCACGCAATATAACAACGGGCAATACGGCCAGTCCTGCACGCCCCCTGTGGCTATAAGTTATTGCAAGAGCTCCACGAACTCAACCTGCAACGGCCGGCCGACTTGCACTACCAACAAAGACTGCCAGCAACTCCAAGGTCAGGACTACTTACAGGTGCCGCTCCTGGAAAACGGAAATGGTTGCCCACAGGACACTTATGTCAGTTCTGACTACGACGCCGAGGGTACCCATTCCCCGTTTTATCCGCAGTCTCCGCTAATCCCCTACTTTTCCATCGCAAACCAGTACGGCTTTGCCAACTATTTCTTCCAGACCAACCAGGGACTTAGCCAGCCAGCCCATGATTTTCTCTTCGGGGGAACCTCGGCTCCGGCTGGTTTGCCGAGCGATTATTACGGCGCGTATTATCAATATTTCGCCTCTGACATTCCGCAGTCCAACTCCAGTACCGGATGCGACTGGTCAGACGACCAGACTGTCCCGCTTATCAGTCCCGCCGGTCCGAACGGGACCTTCGGTCCACCTGAGCCCCCATGCTTCGAGCACCAGACGCTAGCGGACCTGCTTGAGGCGCACGGTTTGACGTGGAAGTACTACACCAACTCCTTCTACGACATCTGGACCGCACCCAGCGGGATCGCACATATTTGTTGGGGCGTTCCCTACGAGGGTCAACCCGCGGCGGAATGCACCCCAGGCTCACCCTTCGCTAAGAATGTTGTGAAGCCCACACAGAATTTCTTGCTCGACGACTTTCACGGAGGCGGCACGAACATAAATGCGCCGCCGCCGGGAGGGGGGGCAACAGCCGGTCTACTGCAACCTCCCGAACGTGGCTTGGATTGTTCCCAACGGCTTCTGGTCCGATCACCCAGGACTCAGTACTTCGCAATACGACTCGACGGAATTCGACTTAGGCCCGGATTGGGTCGCCGCCATCATCAACAGCGTTGGCAACGCCACCTGCGTAGAGCCACCCGGTACTCCAAACAACATGAGCGGCATGCCCCCGTGGAACGACACCGTGATTTTGGTCGTGTGGGATGACTGGGGCGGCTGGTACGACCACGTTGGAGCCGGGTTGGGGTCGGCTGCGGCTACACCTACGGATATCGGGTGCCGTTCCTCGTAGTCTCCGAATGGACGCAAAGTTACGTCTCTGGTGCCTGTGGAATTTCGGGTGAACCAGCGTGCGGGCCGCTGAGCGACATAGATCCATACCGGCACGACTTCGGCAGCATCCTGGCGTTCATCGAAAATAACTTCAACTTACCAGTCGGCGGCATCAACCCGGCCTACCCGTTTGCAGATGCCTACTATCCCGAGCAGCACGCCTCGCCACCCGAACCGCCGCTGAGCGATTTCTTCAACCTTTGGCAAAACGGCAACGGGATCCCTAACAGGCTGCGGAAAAATGGACTCCGCGACTTAGATTCTCTCCAGTCTCAGTGATTTTGTGATTCGGGAAGGGTTCTGGCTGCATCCGCTGGTGTCCCGCGGATTCATTTTCGGGCCTGCGAGCACACTGCGACCTCGGCTTACGTTGCTTGCATCGCCAGATTCCTCATACGGACTAAGTTGTAGGCCGCGGCCGCGAAGGTGAAGACCCATCCCACCTTGAAGATTCCACGATGCCGAACCTTCCGCAATAGCGCGATCGTCTTCAGCCATCCGAAACACTCTTCAATGCGCTTCCTTTTCCTCTGACTGATGGCATATCCGACGTGCTGCGTGGTGCGAGCATCAATCGCACTCCCACCGGGTCGCTCCAGGTTCTGTGCCACATGCGGCGTGACCTTTAAGTTTCTACACTCGGCCACGAAATCCGCCGTGTCATATGCCTTGTCGCCTCCCACCGTTACCTGTCTCGTGCCCGGAATCTGTTCCAGCATCACCAGCGCGGCATCGCGTTCGGCGGTCCCGTTGGCCTCGAACACCTCGGTGTTCACGATCAGCCCGTGGCGGTTCTCCACTAGCAGATTCCCGTTGTAACTCAGCTTGGCTTCTTTGCCCTTACCCTTGCGTGCCATCTTCGCATCCGGGTCCGTCTTCGATTCGTGTGTCTGGTTCGACCGCTTCTCCCCGTGGAAATCTACCGTCGCATTGCCAGGATCGTCCGGCGGAACCGCGTTCTTCGCATCCTTGCGCTGAAAACTTTTCAAACTCGCCCACGCTTCCAGCAGCGTCCCGTCCACGGTGAAGTGCTCGTCCGAGAGCAGACTCCGCTCCCGTGCCTGCTGCAGTACGGCTTGGAAGAAGGCTTCGGCAATCTCCCCATCCAGCAGGCGCTCGCGGTTCTTGGTGAAAACGGTCACATCCCAGATGGTGTCGTCCATGTTCAAGCCCACGAACCAACGGAACAGCAGGTTATAGTCGAGCTGTTCCATCAACAGCCGTTCGCTGCGCACCGAGTACAGCGCTTGCAGCAGGAGCGCTCGCAACAACTTCTCCGGCGCGATCGACGGTCGCCCCGTCTTGGCGTACAGCTTGTGGAACCGTGGTTGCAGTTCCCTTAATGCCTCATCGGTCATGACACGAAGAGGGCGCAAGGGGTGATCGTGCGGAACTCGCTGCTCGGGGCTGATGTAGCTGAACACGTCCAACTGTTGCTCGTCTTTTCCGCGCATGCCTTCTTCTTATCAGGTTGTGCTGTGGAAACAAGAGAGTTTCGTGGTACTGCGTCCGCTTCAAATCGAGTTTTTCCGCAACCTGCTAAACTATTCGGCAACGGAATTGCGGTCGCCGGACCCTACCCAACGAGTTATTTCATGAACTACAGCGGACCGGTGACGGATCCGGACAACGATGCAATCGACAATGACTAACTCCTGCCCTGATGCCATTGGGCAGAGGTAAGGACATACGAACCGCCGATCGAGTCGCAAGACTCGACCGGCCCCAACAATTGAGTGGCGATTATAGAGAAGAGTTGGTAGCCTAGCGTTAACCGGCCCTCCTCCAATCGGCATCACCATGGAGGTGTGTTGTGTGGTCTTTTCGTTTTTTCTGCTGGTTCGCTACCCTCACATACGCCATTTTCATAACCGTGCCGATTGGGGCGCAGTCTAACGCCGCAGGTTCGACCCATGGGTCAAGTGCGCTTTCTGGTTCGCAAATTCCAACGGCATCCTCGCGACCAGTTGCAGGGCAAAAGACTAAGCTGCGCTTTGGGGCAGCATTGGCCTACGATTCCGGTGGCCCCTATGCCGATTCGGTCGCAGTTGCCGATTTGAACGGTGACGGAAGGCTGGACCTTATCGTAGCCAATTACTGCCAGAGCGCCGTACAAGGCTCCTGCAACACTCTGGGTGAAGTGGCTGTACTCATAAGTAACGGCAATGGGACATTCCAGCCAGCCGTGACCTACAGCACCGGGGCCTACTACGCCTACTCGGTCGCAGTGGGCGACCTGAACGGCGACGGAGTCCCTGATATCGTCGTGAGTAACCTGTGCGAGAGCGTTAATCCCGGCTTCGTATGCGACACAGGCAGTCCCGGCGAGGTCAGCGTATTGCTGGGCAAGGGCGACGGTACCTTCCAGCCGGCGGTGACGTACGGTTCGGGCGGTTTCTATGCCACCTCGGTGACGGTTGGGGACCTAAATGGCGACGGCAAACCAGACCTAGTTGTCGCCAACGGTGGCTACGACAGCGGTTCCGTAAGCACACTGCTTGGCAACGGCGACGGCACGTTCCAGCCAGCCGTCAGCTACAGTTCGGGTGCGTATGGGGCTGACTCGGTGGTAATGAGGAACCTGATGGGAGACGGGCGTCCGGATCTGGTAGTGGCAAACCTCTGCCAAGGTCCAAGCTGCAGCCCGGGGGGCGGATACGACGGCGAACTAGGTGTGTTGGTGGGCAATGGCGACGGCACGTTCCAGCCGGTGGTGCTCTACAACTCCGGTGGCAAATACGCCTATTCGGTCGCAGTTGGAGACCTGAGGAGCAACGGAATTATGGACTTGGCCGTTGCTAACAAATTCAGCGATGACGAGGGATCCTCCGATTACACGCAGTAGACGTGTTACTTGGTAATGGCGACGGCACCTTTCAGCCGGCAGTCAGTTACCTTCTACCGGGCGGGGAGTACGACGCGGTTGCAATCGGGGATGTAAATGGCGATGGCTATCCCGATCTGGTCCTGGTGGAGGGGTGCCAGCGTCTTACGCCGCATTCCTGCAAGGGTACTGGGGAGGTGGCCGTGCTGCTGGGCAACGGCGACGGCACGTTCCAGTCCCCGCAGAAATTCAGCTCTGGCGGTTATGAGGGATCGGCAATTGCAATCGGGGATGTCAACGGTGACGGCCGTCCGGACATCGTGGTTACCAACTCATGCGGCAGCGACAGCAGTTGCAGCGGCGGCGGCACGGTGGCCGTGCTGATGAACGAAACCTCCTATAGCTCCAAGACCAGGCTTACCTCATCACCCAACCCATCGCAAGTCAATCAGACGGTGACCTTCACGGCGACGATCACTCCGACTCCGCCCAACGGAGAAGTAGTAACCTTCTACAACGGCAAGACCGAGCTAGGCACAGGAGCGACCACCAACGGAGTAGCAACCCTGGCCACATCGTTCTCCGAAGCCAAGACCTACACGATCAAGTCCACCTATCCCGGCTACGCTTTTCGCAAAGCCAGCTCGGGAACAGTGAAGCAAGTGGTGAATCCTTGATGCTGCAGCTCGGGAATTCTAGCTTGCAGGGTTGCAGGAGGTGGCTGGGTATCTTGATCCTTCACGGAACCGAAGCAATGCTAGGAAGTCGCTGAAAAATAGGTTTCGCGGTTTAGCACCTAACGGTGGCCTTCTGCGTACTTCGATGCTCTTTCCGCAGCCTGCTGGCTTCTCGCAGCGGTATTTGTGATTAGGATCACTGACACGCCCCACTGGCCGGCTCATATTTTTACCGACCGATCTTTCCGCCGATGGTAAGTCTACTGTCGCAAAGATTGCTCAACGGGCCTAGTTTCATAGCGTGAGTTACAACCTACCTTCTATTTTAGGAGGGCCTATGAAGCTCGCTAACTCCTCTTCGCTGCCACGCGCAGCCGCGTCTGCCTCGCCACACAAAACCACTCTCTTTTTTCGGAGGAATCTAAGATGAAATCCACCGTGAGAGCTGTAGCCTTACTCACTCTATCGCTCACCCTGCTCGCCCCGCTCCTCGCCCATGCTCAACCTTCAAACCCACTCTTTCAGCACGTGATCATCGTCATTCAAGAGAACCGCACGCCCGACAACTTGTTCGGAGCGTATGCCCTGCAGCCGAACACAGGGACTCTGCCCCAGCTGGGGGCAGGCTACGACCTGTCGCTTCCGCCGACCCAGCCGTATGGGCCCAATAATCAGCAGGAGCAGGTCTCTTGGTGCCTGGGAACCTGTTTTAACCCCGGCCATGAAAACAGCGACTGGACCGGGCAATACAACGGGGGGATGTACAACCCCACCGGCAACGGCGTGAACAAGCAAGTCTGCCAGAGCGGGAGCGCCACGTGCGGCACCCCCCCACAGACAGTTTGCATCGGCCAGGGCTGCACTCAGTCCGGGAGCTGCACGCCCTCCACCTGCATCCAGATGCCGACGTGGGGGCAAGAGACCTACACTGACCCCTTCTACGACGCTGAGGCCTATTACATCTACCCCAACACGACGTCGCCCGCGTCGCCGCTGATTCCGCTGTTCGACATCGCCAACAAGTACGGATTCGCAAACTACTTTTTCCAAACCAATCAAGGACCAAGCGAACCGGCGCACGATTTTCTCTTTGGCGGGACTTCGGCACCCACCGGAGACGTCCCCGGAGCGCAGACTGATTACTACCAGTTCTTTGCTGGCGATAACGTCGACCAGACCACATCCGGGTGCGGGACGACCGACACGGTCAATCTGATATTCCCCAACGGCAAACAGAAGGATAGCGATTTCAACGGCGACCAGGTCATCAAGTTGCCTCCATGCTTTGAGCATCTCACGCTGGCTGACCTCCTTGATACGAACGGCCTGACTTGGAGGTGGTACACCCCCACGTCCATGGGCATCTGGGATGCCCCCGCTGGAATTGGACACATCTGCGAGTGGAACGGAACGACCTGCAACAGCAAGTATTTCACGGGAAACGGCCCCAATACCATTCCCAACGTGATTACGCCTCCCGAGGTTTTCTTCGCGGACGCCTTTAGCCCGCCAGGCGGCACCAACATAAATGCCCCGCCGCCGCCGGGCGGGGGCAGCGGGCCTGTCTATTGCGACCTGCCGAACGTAACTTGGATCGTCCCCAACGGGACTTGGTCCGACCATCCAGAGGGCGCGGTCTCGACAGACCGCGAACTCGGGCCCGACTGGGTGGCCTCCATCATCAATGCCGTGGGCAACGCCACATGCACAGATCCTGTCACCAACGGGGCTCTGTGGGACGACACCGTCATCTTCGTTGTCTGGGACGACTGGGGCGGCTTCTACGACCACCTTGGCGGGGAGTTGCCGTCACCGTTTAACAACTGGAACAATTCGAAGCTGTTCCCCAATTTCTCGTTTGGCAGGCAGTTCACCGGAGGACCGAATGGCAAGTATGGCCAGAACGGCGGTTGTTTCTTTCAGCCATTCCCGACCTACGGCGGCAACTGGGGCTGCGGCTATACCTACGGGTGGCGTGTGCCATTCCTCGTGGTCTCTAAGTGGACGCCGGACGGTTACGTCTCGGGCGCCTGCACCCAAGGAGTGAACTGCCCAAACCCGGGCCCCTACAATGTGCACGATTTCGGCAGCATCCTGGCGTTTATCGAAAACAACTTTCTAGGCCAAAACGGTATCGGAGGCATCAACAGCGCCAGCGACAACGACGGCAGCGGAGGCTACTCTGGAAGTGGCTATCTGTTTGCCGACGCCTATTATCCTGAGGGCCAGGTTAGCGGGGGCCCGTACCTGCCGCTGGGCGATTTCTTCGGCCTTTGGTGGAATTCGGAAAACTCCGTTTGCCCCCAACAGAACCCCAACGACGGTTGTCCCAAGTCGTTCGAGCAGATTACGTGTGTTGTCCCCCACACCTCCCCGTGGTACACCTACAATGGCCCCGCCGACCAGTTTTGCCCCGGCTACTTTACCAACTACGCCGGGCCGATCGAGGACCCGGACAACGATGTGATCGACAATGACTGATGACTGAAGATGTGCCTTGACTATGCCTTAGGCAGAGATATAACTAGATAATCCGGTCGAGCCGCAAGGCCCGACCGGACCTGAAATTAGCTGTTGGCTTTATTGCCGGGCCGAGCTACAATCGCCTCGCAGGCACACAGAGCCCTCCCCGGCGCGGAATTGCCGGACCCAATGGAGCTCTTATGAAACGTGCGTGTCCCCCCTATTTGATTCTTGCCCTCGTATTCGCAATCCCTCTTACGGCGTTGGCAGGCGCACAACCGGTCCCGGCCGGGCAGAAGCAGCAGGTACGCTTCGCGAAGCCGGTGACCTTCGGCACCGGCGGGCTCGGTGGAGGGTCGGTCGCGGTCGCCGACCTGAACGGAGACGGCAGGATGGATCTCGTTGTGGCCGACGGGCTCAACGACACTTATTGTTGTGGCGAGGTAGCCGTGCTCCTAGGCAACGGCGACGGAACATTCCAGCCGGCCGTAGTGTACGGTACTGGCGCATATGATGCTTCCTCGGTCGCGGTAGGCGACGTGAATGGAGACGGAATTCCAGATCTGATCGCCGGCAATTTCTGCCTCGCCGAAAACCCGCAGGGCGGAGAGTGCGAGGGGTACGGCATTGTGAGCGTGCTGCTGGGCAATGGCGATGGCACATTCCAGCCGGCAGTCACATACAGTACCGGCGCATACACTACCCTTTCTGTCGCACTCGGGGACTTGCGAGGAGACGGAATTCTAGACCTGATCGCCTCCAACTACGCCGACGCCAACTACGACGCTGGCTCCGCAAGCGTGCTGCCGGGCAATGGAGACGGCACCTTTCAGCCCGCCGTCAACTACCCCACGGGCGGGCAAATCGCCAATTCGATCGTAATCGCAGACGTGAATGGGAACGGAATTCCCGATTTAGTCGTGGCTAACCAACTCCAGAGCAATGGCGGGCAAGAGGGCTACGTTGGTGTGCTCCTAGGCAATGGAGACGGAACCTTCCAGCCCGCCGTAGCCTACGATTCGGGCGGACCTAACTCCGAGTCGGTTGCTGTGGGCGACCTGAGGGGTAACGGGATCCTCGATGTGGTCGTAGCCGACGGATACGACAACGACAACGTCGTGGGCGTGCTCTTGGGCAATGGCGACGGCACCTTCCAGCCCCCTGTCACCTATCTCCTAAAAGGCCTGGGAAACCGTGGGGTCGCGATTGGAGACGTAAATGGAGATGGAATCCCAGATCTCGTCGTGATCACGATATGCGAAAAGATCAAAGGCGCGGGCTGCTATGGGGAGGGAATAGTCAGCGTGCTTCTGGGTAATGGCGACGGCACATTCCAGGCGCCCATCGCCTATAGCTCCGACGGCTACGGGGGGCTGGCGATCACCCTCGCAGACGTGAACGGCAACGGACGGCCCGACATCATCGCAGTGAACGCATGTGGCAACGGATGCGGCGGCGACGGGACACTCGCGGTCCTGCTGAACGAGACTTCGTATGCCTCGAAGACCGAGCTCACCTCATCCCCCAACCCATCGCAGGTCAATCAGACGGTGACCTTCACGGCTACGGTCACTCCCACTCCCCCCAACGGAGAACTAGTAACCTTCTACAACGGCAAATCCGAGTTAGGCACAGGAGCGACCACCAAAGGAGTAGCCACCCTAACTACCGCGTTCTCCGAAGCGAAGACCTATACCATCAAGTCCACCTATCCCGGAGACGCTTTTCGCAAAGCCAGCTCGGGAACGGTGAAGCAAGTGGTGAATCCTTGATGCTGCAGCTCTCGCTCTAAGAACTCGGGACCGGCGACGCATGGAGCAGGAGAAGAATCTGCAGACGGTTACTCGGCTCTTAGCCCAGGTGTTGAGGGCAATTCCTGTGAGCACCAGAGAAAAGTCAGAGTAATGCTGAGAAGTCTCATCCAGCGCCTTGCGCGATCTGTGTGATCATCTCGGCACCTTCAGCCGCAGTGAAGTCTGGGATCGCCGAAGACAACACTTCCATAACAATCAGGCGACCAACCATAGCCTTACATGCGTAAACCGCACAGCCAGTGCGCTGCATGTTCTTGACTTTACGTTCTAACGCGAATTCGAATCCCGCTTCGGGCACGTCGCTCGCACCTGGGCTCGGAGGCTTCGAACAAATCGGAATCATGGCACCACACGAACGGTTCTCCGCGACCAAACTTGGAACCGTTTATCGCCGAAAACACTCCAAAGATACCGAAGTGCTCCATCTAAATCATTGAGAGTACGTGTGCTCCAACATATGCTCCCCGGCTGTTAACCGGAGATTCTTGAGTCCCGAGAAGGTACCATTTTTTCGGGCGAGTGAATGTGTGCCACATTCTTTTCTCTCTGCCCAAGAATCCAGCCCAAGATATGTGCGCCTGTGACGACCGTCAAAGTACTTATGCAGCCACCTAAGACCTGTTAAGTCGTTGTAAACATTTATCAACGCCACTCTGAAAAGGCTGGCGTCGGCGGTTCAACTCCGTCCCTGGCCACCATCATTTCAAAGAACTTAAGTCAATCCACCTAAAAAGCCTTCAGCCCAGGTTCAGCCCAGGATTCGGACAACTTGCTTCAATTCACCGCTGTACTGCCAGATTGCAGGATGGCTTCGAGCACTTGCCCTTGAGCTGCCATCCGATCCTCGCTAATACTGTGAGCATAGAGTTGAAGCGTTGTTTTGACATCCGAATGCGTAGCAGGGCTTGTACAGTCTTCGGATCAGTTTTCGTGCGCACCAAAAAAGATGCAAGGCTGTGTCTTAGGTTGTGAACCCCAAAACGCACCTTGTCATCCTTCAGAAGCACGCCAGCTTTTACCGCTGCAGGCCGAAGATGGTATTCGACCAGCATGTTGGCTACCCGAGGTTGCTTCCCTTTACATTTGAAGGATGCAAACACCCAATCCGCTGGTTGGGAGTAAGGGGTCGCCTGCTTCCACGCCCGGATGAACTCCGCAAGTAGAGAATGGAGCGGCACCGGCGCATAGGAAGCTTTGCTCTTCGGCACGCCAACTTTCCCGCACGTCCAGGTGCGACGCACGTGAATCTGCGATTGCTCGAAGTTCACATCCTGCCATTGAAGACCCAAGCATTCCGAGATGCCAGGCCAGTTGCAGAAGCCAACAACGTCAGTGTGCGTTCCGGCTCTTGCAAGTGCCTGAGAACATCAAACGCCCGCTTTGGAGTCAGGATCATCGCCTCATAGCTGCTGGTCGTTTTACAGCGCACAACGCGCATGGGGTTTGACTCCTGATTACGAGGAATTAGCCCATAGCGTTGCCCGTGTTTAAAAACCAGACTCATGACTCTTCGTATCTTGTCGAGCGTGGGATTTGCCAGTTCTTCGTCCCGCTTTAACGCCTTCAGCCATTGCTCGACTTCGAGCGGCTCAAGGCTGAGGGCGGGTCGCTTACCCCATCGGTCGATGCAGCGATTTTTGAGAATGCGTTTGTAGCCTGCAATCGTAGTATGGGATTTCGGATCAGCCGTTTCGGTCTGCTCGCCTAGCTCGTGAGTCATGAAATGTTGAGCTAGATGCGCAAATGTCACGCGGGGTTTGAAGTCGGGCTCATTGAGTTGTAGGTGCTGCCGCTCTACTTCCGCCCATGCCGCTGATTCAGTCGGAAAGTCATGCACAAGACCAATCGGGATCTTGCGCAACCCTGCGTCCGTCAGAGTGCCGAGTTACAAAGTAGCGCAACACCCAGTGTTCACCGTTCTTGCGGGATTCGACCCGCAAACTGCCACGTTGAAACCGCGCCATCAGATTGTCTCCTGTGAGGGCGCGGGAGACTGCCGCGAATAGTCTACACTGCGAACGCGCACCGATTCCGCAATCTCGGAAAGACGAAAGCGCCACACTCGCCGTTAGCCATCGCCGAGAGGATACGCGGGAATTATGCCCCGCCGCGCAAGTTCCAGCACCCGGCGCGGTCGTAAGGAAAGAAATTTCCCCGCCTCCACAGCGTCAACAAATGCCTCGCATTCTTTGTTAGCCGTCATATCGTCCAGCCACACTACTTAACGAGGGTTGCCAAGCTCGACCCGATACTGGTGTCGACGGTCTTCGTCTTTCTGATCTCCATCACTTCCAGGCTCCTGTAATGGAACAGTTGCCTGACAGTTCATCTGTGGACAGCGACAACCAGTGACTTGGCCCGTTATCTTGTTGGTCACAATGCTGTTCGGTTTGAACCAAAAGGACCTGCCACAATCGGGACACTTCAAACGGTATCGCCGTTCGAGTTCAGCCACCCGCGCCAGGACGTTTTCTTTCTGCCCCTGACCGACCAAAACCGCAAAGGCTCTGGGCGGAAAACTATGAACGCACCTTTAGCCCAGAGAGTATTTTTGCGCTGCAGGATGATTTGGTACCGCGTATCGTCTCCACCGTGGCTGATCAGAATGGCATCCTGCCGCGAAGGATCAGCGAAGAGCTGCGCGTCAAGAACGAAGAGGGCCTGACGCCGCACGAGGCAGTGCTGCGCGCTTTCAGCTTTCTTCAGCGCATCAGCCCCACCGAACATGCGACAGCACGTCGCATTCTGGAGCGCGCCGTGGAGCGGGACCCGAACCAGGCCGACGCTTGGGCGATGCTCGCCTTCATGTACGACTGCGAGTTTGCCGACGAATACAATCCCCGCCCCAATCCTGCTGGAGCGAGCCATGGCTGCCGCACAACGCGCAGTAGATCTGGCTCCCACCCATGCCCTCGGCTACTACGCGCTGGCCTTCACTTACTTTTTCCGCAAAGATAATGCCGGCTTTGGCGCGGCCGTGGAACAGGCCATAGCACTCAATCCCATGGATGGATCGGTCATGGGTTTGCTGGGGCTGCTCGTGCACCACGTCCGGCGAGATAGAGCGGGGCACGCAAATGGTCGAAGCGGCCATGCAGCTTAATCCCCACTATCCGCCCGTGTTCTGCGCTCCGGCCTTCCTGAATGCGTATGCTCAGGGCAAATACGCCGAGGCGCTTGAGCTGGCGGTTCGCTTCAACATGCCCGGCTTTTTTCACGCCCACGCCCTGCGCGCGGCAGCCCTCGGCCAGCTTGGCCAGCGCGAAGCCGGGCAGCAAGCGGTTCAGGAACTGCTGTCCGTGCGTCCCGACTTCGCCGCCACGGTGCGCCGCGACTATGGCAAGTGGTGGGATGCCAAAACGGTTGATCACTTGGTCGAAGGCCTGTGCAAGGCGGGATTGGAAATCGCCGACGAGCAATGACCCGCTCGTGCCAACTCCACCAGTGCGCTTGCCGGCAGCGCTGACTCCAAAGGTCCCTCCATCGCTGTTTTGCCCTTTGCCAACATGAGCGATGACAAGGAGCAGGACTACTTCAGCGACGGTCTCGCCGAGGAAATCATCAACCTGCTGGCGCAGATTTCAGGCCTGAAGGTGATTGCGCGGACCTCGGCGTTCGCCTTCCGCGGCAAAGAGCAGGACATCCGCAGGATCGCCGAAGCACTCGGCATAAGCACGGTTCTCGAGGGCAGCGTGCGGCGCGCGGGTAGCCGCATTCGCGTGACGGCGCAGCTGATCAACGCAGCCGACGGGTCGCATCTTTGGTCCGAGCGATATGACCGGGAACTGAGCGACATTTTTGCCGTCCAGGATGAGATCTCGGCGGCGATCGCCAAGTCTTTGCGGGTCAGGCTTTCACGCGAGGCTTCCCCACAACGATATACGCCGAAGCTCGCAGCCTATGAGGCTTATCTGAAGGGCAAGTATCATCAGGCCAAGGTTACGCCGGAGTCACTCGAACTGGCCCGGCAATTCTATGAACAGGCGAGCAAGCTTGATCCCGCCTTCGCCATGCCTCATGTCGGACTGGCGTTTTATTGGCATTGCCTGGCGCATTTCGGACGGCACTCTGCACATGAATGCACAGCGTCGACGCGCGCCGAGATCAAGCGCGCTCTGGAGATTGATCCATCGCTTCCGGAGGCACATGCGGTTTTGGGTTACGTCGCGGCAATGTATGACATGGATTGGACTGTGGCCGAAAAGCACTTTGATTATCCCATGGCCAAAGACGCCGGGTTTGGGCTCATCCGTCCTCTATATGGGTGGTTTGAGTTTTGGCGGGGGAATGTGGAGCAGGCCATCGCAATGGCCCTGCGCGCGATTGAAGAAGACCCGCTCGAAGTATGGACACGGATGAATCTGCATGCCTATCTACAGGGAGCGGGCCGGGACGATGAAGCCCTAGAGCAGTTGAAGAAGGTCGTGGAACTGGACCCGAACCAGGTCGTGGCTCTGGTGTCAATGGCGGTGATCTATGCCGACAAGGGTGACTTGCCGCAGGCGTTGCAGATCGCGCGGCGCGCCTATGGGATTAGGCCTTGGTCTCCCGACACCATTGGCGTGCTCGCCGGACTCACGCGGCGCAATGGCGAAGAAGTCGAATCGTCTCTCGCCAAGGCGCTTGGTTCCGGCGAGGCCATTGGCGATGCCCGCGCTCACGCTCTTTTTCACCTTCTCTGCGGCGAGATAGACGACGGAGCCGATTGGGCCGAGAAGGCGATTGAGGAGCGTGACTGCTCCATGATGGTCTACCTTCGCTTTGTAGTCTCGAAACGCCTGCGAGCGAGCCACCGCTGGCCGAAGATCGCGAAGATGATCAGTCTGCCGGTTGGAGCGTCCACTCTGCCCGCGGAATGACAGACAGGTAACCGCCTCCGCAGTCAAGCCATAGTTCCATTAGGTCGATAATTCGGTGTGGGTTACGACTTTTTGATTTTGGGCTGCGCATTGTGCTCGAATCACGGGCAAGCGGGACGTTAGTCCGGGCCAGAAGTCGAGCTGGCGTAGAGAGGCCCCTGCCAGTTATGTGAACTCCGATTACTTCACTCAAGGACTCGATGGAGGAGCCGGGATCGACGCGGCTGGAGCTGCGCACGTGAGTGTAAACCGGAACTCTCCGCTCGGCGGCCAGACGGAAGGTATCAATGATTTCCCAGCGGGTGGCTCCGGGGGTGTACTGGATGCCCATGCCGATAGACAAGCCGCCAGCGTCGAGTTCGGAGCGCAGGCGATCTTCGATCCGCGAGAGTTGTTCTGGTGTCGCGGGCTGGTCGGTCGCGGGTCCGCTCTTGGGAAGAATTTCACCCTCTGGAAGTGGAGCGCCGAATACCAGAGCCCGCGCTGCAGCATGGCTGGCGGAGGTGCCGTAGTGAATGAGCGAGTGCCCTTCTTTTGCTTTGAGGAACTGAGCGACATCGGGCGCGCCGATTTCCAGTTCGAGCGCGGTGGTCACGCCGTCGTCGAGCGCTTTCACCCGCTGGCTCTCCATCTCCTGACCGTGCTGATGCAGGTCAATGAATCCGGGAGCGACGACCAGGCCAGCGGCATGGATGACCCGGCGTCCGCGGAGCGCGTCGGACGAGATGCGGACAATCTTCCCGCCGAGGATGCCAACGTTGCGCACGACATCGAGGCCGGTTTCGGGATCCATGACACGTCCGCCTTCGAGCACGAGGTCGAACTCTTGCGCGGACACGATAGTGGTTGATAACGCGAGAAAGAAGAGAAAGAGAATCAGCTTGCGCATGGTTGGTCCGACTGACCAGCGATCATAGCAGGAGGGCTCCTTTTGCAGGCTTGCCTCCGTTTCGGGCGGATGACGAGCAAACAGGAAGTTATTCCGGGCCAGAAGTCCTCTTTTGGGAGATCGCCATTGATGTCCCCGAAGCCCGTTTCTCGGGAGTCTCGGAGACACGCACTTCCGCAGTTTGCCGGATAATCTCTGCGTTGCCGACAATTCGTCCACAACCTTGATTATGGCCAGATCAGTTCTCCAGCGATGCGCAGACGAGTGCCGTGATGAGCCGCCGCATGTGGCCTCACGCTTGTGGCGACGCATATTCCCATCAGAACGACGATTAGTTCTTCTTTTGGATTCCACCCCGAAGTAGGTTCCACCGGCGGCGCCCCAATTGTAGTCGCCCAAACGTCTGTCGCAATGTGTCGGGCTTGAGTACCGCGCCGTTTAAGCCATGCCCGCTGCGAAAAAGTGCGCTAAGAAACGGCGTCTGGTCCATGTGTCACAGAACCTGAATAGTCTCTTTTTTCTTGACAGCTCCAACCTTTCAGTTTAGTGTCGATGCGCCTGCGATTGAGACCCGTGTGTATCCTCTCTTCGGATGCCAGTTTAAGAAGCGGCGGTGCTGAATCGCGCGATGATACGTCTCTTAAAGTCCCTCCCCAGGGGTTGCTCGATCTGACGGCCTGGATTAGGCCGCTCGGTGTTGCTTCATTCCCATGATTGACGTTACGAAGGGAATAGAGCACGGTAGGGCAACCGCCGGATGACCGATTTCAATTCTCCTTCGGCAAACTTTCACCCTTCCGGCAGCGCTGGTTTTCAAATCATTATTTCAAGGCACTAAATGGTTGAACCGCGTCTCATCCACTTGCGCAGAGTAGCACCAACAAAGCTGTCTCGAAGGAGAGTTCCATGAGAAACGTCCGCCGCGTCCGCCCAGTTTTCTTCGTCTCCATTTTTACTTTGTTACTGGCTGTGTCCCAGGGAATGTTTGCAAGCGGCAAGGCCGCGTCCGTTCCCGATCGCATTACGCAGCAGATTGACGAAAACAATCTGGTGAAGTTGGCGGGCAATACGCGCCCGGAGGCGAACTCCAGGAATGATCGCGGCGCAGTCTCGGACGGTTTCGCCATCGAGCACATGTTCCTCCAGCTCCAGCGCTCTCCCGCGAAAGAACGGGAGCTTGACAAGCTGATTGACGAACTCAACGACAGGACCTCACCCAATTTCCACCATTGGCTTACCGCCGAAACATTTGGACAGAGGTTCGGCGTAGCGCAGAACGATATCGACACCGTCACCAGTTGGCTCCAGTCGCATGGCTTTCGCGTGAACAGGGTCTACCCCAGCCGGATGCTGATCGATTTCTCCGGTACTGCGGGCCAAATCCGGGGAGCTTTCCACACTGAGATCCACCAGCTTGAGGTCAACGGCGAACAGCATATCTCTAACATGAGTGACCCGCAGATTCCGGGAGCGCTGGCGCCGGTGGTGAAGGGGATCGTCTCGCTGAACGACTTCAAGCCGCATCCCATGTACAAGGCGAAGACGCAATATACAGTTGCCGGTTGCGGTGACGCGACTTTCCCAACCGAACCCGGGACGGATTGCTACTTCATCACGCCGCAGGACACGGAGACAATCTACGACCTGAATCCGCTCTACGCTGCTGGTATCTCGGGACAGGGCCAGACGATCGCGCTGGTCGAGGACACCGACACCTACACCCCCACCGGCGGGACTTTCGCCAGCGATTGGAACACTTATGTCTCGACATTCGGCTTGGCCTCCTACGGAGGGACTTACGCCGAGGCCCATCCCGGATGCGCCGATCCCGGCAGCAACGGGGACGACGGCGAAGCGGCCATCGACGTGGAAGTAGCCACCGCGGTCGCGCCCAGCGCCGCTATCGAGCTGATCTCGTGCGCATCGAGCACGTTCACGTTCGGCGGCCAGATCGCTCTGCAAAACCTGATCAATGAAAGCGGACCGTATCCCGGCGTCGTCAGCGTCAGCTATGGTATCTGCGAAGCCTTTGACGGCGCAGGGATGAACGCGGCCTTCTACAACACTTATCAGCAGGCGGCCAGCCAGGGCATCTCGGTTTTCGTCGCCTCGGGCGATGAAGGTCCGTCCAGTTGTTCCAACCTTTTCAGCGTGGGTTCCGAGTATGACGTTGCCAGCCTCGGCGTTACCGGATGGGGCGAAACGCCCTTCAACGTAACAGTGGGCGGAACCGATTTCGAGGACACCTATAATGTGAAGGAAGCCGGAGCCTCCTTCAGCACCTACTGGAGTGCGACAAACTCGCAGTACTACGGCTCCGCTTTGCAGTACATTCCTGAGATTCCGTGGAACGATGCCTGCGCCAGCGTTCTGATCTCCGATGTGCTCACCAACAGCTTCACAACTTATGGAACGAGCGGAACTTGCAACAACAGTGCTTGGGACACCTCCTCTACGTACCTAAGTACCGGCGCCGGCAGCGGAGGCGCGAGCAATTGCGCTACCGGAGCAGGGGGCACGGACCAGTCCAGTGACGCCTTATCGGATCCAGAGTGTCAAGGTTATGCCAAGCCCTCCTGGCAGTCGGGGGCCTCGCTGTCGGGGGGGCAAGCTGTATATGGGCAGCCGTCTGATGGCGTGCGCGATATTCCCGACGTTTCGATGTTTGCCGCCAACGGAGTTTGGGGGCACTACGAAGTAGTTTGCTGGTCCGACCCGGCCTACAGCTCGGATGGGTCAGAGCCCTGCACGGGCGCGCCCAGCACATGGGCGGGGTTTGGCGGAACCTCGGTCGCCTCTCCCACCATGGCGGCCATTCAAGCGCTGGTCAATCAAAAGACCGGCCAGAACTGGGGCAACCCCAATCCCGTCTACTACCAGATCGCGCAAAACGAGTACGGCGTTGCGGGCGGAACTTTCCTCGGTGGCTCCTGCAACTCCAGCGCTAGCGGCGGTCCGGCCATCGGGTGCGTGTTCAATGACATAACCCAAGGCGACATCAACCTGGCGTGCGAGGATAATGGCACACTCGAAGAAGCCCACTGCTACAAGCCAAGTGGCACTTATGGAGTGGACAGTACTGACGATGTCACTGCCGCCACAGTAATCAACGGCGGCACCGGTTATAGCGCAGCGCCTACGTGCGCCATCGCGGGGCCGACCAATAATTCGGCCTACTTGACACCGACCGGGACCACCCTTTGGGCGGGCGGAACTCAGGCGGCATGCACAGCATCGGTCAGCAGCTCGTCTACCACAGCCGTCTGGAGCATCGCGATTGAATCTTCCGCCGTGGCGGGCCAGACGGTCACGTTCACAGACAACAACGGTAATGTTCTGGCCTCCTACACCTTAACCGGGACGAGCACCACGACCATAGCCTCGAACCTGGTCACATCAATTAACGGCAGCACCTTCGCGACGGCAACCTCTTCGCGCGGCACAGTGACGGCGACCGCGAAGACCTCAGGCTATGCTGGCAACTTCTACGTGAGCTGGGGCAGCGGTTTCCTCTATGGACCCGACTACATCCGAATTTCGCAAACCACCGCCGGCCAAGGGCCGAATTACGTCAGCGGCATCACCATAACGACTGCGGGCGCTGGGTACCAGCCGGAAACTCCGATCACGCTGACCGGAGTGGGCAGCGGCGCAATCGCTGTGGCAAACACCAGCATAGGGACTGCCGCCCAATCGTACCAACCAGCATACGGAGCAGCGCCCGGTTATGACCTGGCGACGGGACTGGGCAGCGTCAACGCGTACAACCTGGTGTGTTCAAACACGTGGTCGCCGGAAGTCTGCACGGCCACGGCAGTTTCTTCCAGCCTCAATCCTTCGACCTATGGTCAGGCTGTGAGCTTCACTGCGACGGTGACGGGCAATTCCCCGACGGGAACGGTGCAGTTCACGGTCGACGGCAGCAACCTTGGTTCGCCGGTGGCGCTGAGTTCGGGTTCGGCCACTTCGGTCACCACCTCAACGCTGGCCGTCGGCACCCACACGGTAACAGCGATGTACTCAGGCGACTCGAATAACTCCTTCAGCACGGGCACGCTGAGCGGCGGACAGGTAGTTGGTTCGGCGACATCAGGCACAGTAGTTACTTCCAGCGGTAGCCCGTCAGCGTACGGGCAGTCAGTGACGTTCACGGCAACGATCAACGGCGAGTACGGGCTGTTGAAGGGCCGCCCGAAGGGCCCGAAAGCGGAGGACGTGACCGGGACGGTGACGTGGAGCGCGAATACCGGCTGCGGCACGACGCCGGTGACGACAGGTAATCCAGGAACAGCGACGTGCACCACCTCGAGCCTTGCAGTAGGGACGCAAACGATTACGGGGACCTACTCGGGCGACAGCAATCACAGCGGGAGCACCGGCACGTTGAGCGGTGGCCAGGTGGTCAATCAGGCCACGACGTCGCTCAGCGTGACCAGCGTCAGCCCGGCTTCGGAGGACTACGGCGCGGATCAGCAGATCACGATCACGGCAGTGCTGTCGTGGACGGGCGGCGGTGCCGCGCCAACGGCGAACGCAGTCACCATCGGCGGCAACGGGCCCAGCGGCACTTATGGAACGACGACTTGCGCCGCGCCCAGCGGCGACACGATGACCTGCACGAACACCTACACACCCACGGCTGCGGATACGCCGGGGTCTTACACGGAGTCAGCCACGTTTGCGGGAGACATCAACTACAGCGGGTCGAGCAGTACGCAGACCAACAACTTCGCCATCAATCAGGCGACCTCAAGCACGTCGGTTACTTCGAGCGTGAATCCGTCGTCATATGGGCAGTCGGTGACATTCACGGCGACGATCAACGGCGAGTACGGGCTGTTGAAGGGACGTCAGAAGGGCGCGAAACGGCAGGACGTAAGCGGGACGGTAACGTGGAGCACGAATACCGGCTGCGGCACGACCCCGGTGACGACGGGCAATCCGGGAACAGCGACGTGCACGACTTCCAGCCTTCCAGTGGGGACCGACACGATTACGGCCGACTACTCGGGTGACGGCAACCACGGTGGGAGCACGGGCACATTGAGCGGCGGCCAGGTAGTGCAATCCGGGGCGGGCACGTCGATCAACGTGACCAGCGTCAGTCCGGCTTCGGAAGCCTACGGCCAGGATCAACAGATCGCAATCACGGCCGTGCTGTCGTGGACGGGCAGCGGCGTAGCGCCCACAGCAAGCGCAGTAACCATAGGTGGCAACGGGCCCAGCGGCACCTACGGAACGACGATTTGTGGCGCGCCGAGCGGCGACACGATGACCTGCACGAACACCTATACGCCTTCGAGCCTCGACGTAGCAGGAAGCTACACGGAGACGGCGAAATTCGCGGGCGACAGCAACTATGGCAGTTCGAGCAGTCCGCAGACCAACAACTTCACCATCACGCAGGCGACCTCAAGCACGTCGGTTGCTTCCAGCCTGAATCCGTCGACCTACGGACAGTCGGTGACCTTCACGGCGACGATCAACGGCGAGTACGGGCAGGTCAAGGGACAGCAGAAAGGGAAAGCGAAAGGGCAGGACGTAAGCGGGACGGTGACGTGGAGCGCGAACACCGGCTGCGGCACGACCGCAGTGACGGCAGGCAATCCGGGCGTGGCAACCTGCAAGACCTCCAGCCTCCCAGGCGGAACCGATGTAATCACGGCGACCTACTCGGGTGACAGCAGCCACAGCGGGAGCACGGGCACGTTGAGTGGCGGCCAGGTAGTCAATCCGGCTACCCAGACCATCACCTTCACGATGAACGCACCATCCCAGGCTACGTACGGCACAAGCTTTACGGTAGCGGCGAGCGCCACCTCAGGATTGCCGATTACCTACAGCAGCGCAGGATCGTGCAGCAACGTCGGCCCGGTTTACACGATGACCAGTGGCACCGGGACGTGCACGGTAACGGCGAGTCAACCCGGAAACAATGACTACCAGGCCGCTTCGCCGGTCAACGAGTACACGACCGCCGAGCGGGCCAACCAGACTGTGACCTTCACGGGCGCACCGGCGGAAGCGCCCTATAACAGCACGTTCGTGATGATTGCGACCACCAACGCTTCAACGGTGGCGTACATCACCACAAACAACTCCAGCACCTGTTCCTTGTCCGGACCGTATTCGCCGGTTACGGTGACGATGCTGAAGGATAGCGGCAAATGTACGTTCACGGCCTCGTGGGGGGCGGATCAGAACTACAACCCCGCCACCGCCACGCAGAAAACGACCGCAGAAAAAGCAACGCCTGTGATTACCTGGGCGACGCCGGCGGCCATCACTTATGGCACGCCTCTAAGCGCGACTCAACTGGACGCCACAGCCAACGTAGCTGGAAGCTTCGTTTATTCTCCTGCAGCGGGGAAGATCGAACCGGCCGGCTCTGACACGCTGAAAGTGACGTTTACGCCAAGCAACGCAGACTATTCCACGACAACTGACACGGTAACGCTTCAGGTGCTCCAAGCCGCTACGATGACGACGATCACTTCGCCGAGTGGAACGATCACCCTGAGCAAGAAAGGCACGGCAACAACAATCCTGAAGTTCAACGTGACGTCTTACGAGCCAACTGGCAGCGTTGCGTTGACGGCCAGCACCGGCGAAACATGTTCGGGGACTCTCGCTCCCGCTACCGGGGATGGGAACTGCAAGCTGACGTTCAATACCACCGGGACGAGGACGATCATTGCAACCTATGGAGGAGATGCCAATCATACCGGCAGCAACAACTCTGGACAAACGCCACCTGTCACAGTAACGGTGAATCCGTACTGACGCAGCCGGGGGCTGCCCAGTACTCGTTTCAGGGCTGGCGGACGCTCCGCCGCCCAGACACGGTCGCGATGTTACGCCAACCGCTCGATTTTCGGCAGAAACACGGAGTAGCGCCCCTGAAGCGAGCGCGTCATCCGCTTCAAATTCCACCATTGGCCAGACGACAAATGCCCGCCGACTCCGGTGCGTTCATTGAAAATTATTGACCAGTGTCACAGAGGTAGGATTTGTACCCGCTGAATAGGGAGAATCGCCTAGTTGGCCGAGGTTGCCGTTCGTCCGGTCGACTTGAAACCCGGAAACGGTACTGCCAGCGTTGTTCGCCGCGTATACAAAGCTGTCAGAAAGGTCCAAGGTCAATCCGTAGGCGAGCGACACTCCGAGGAAAGGCGATTGTTGCAGGAGTTGTAGATTGCCTTTGGTATCGAAGATTCGATATCCAATGATCGAAGTCGCGCCTCCAACATACAGGTGATTTCCCGGAGGATCGGCAACGATCGAATTTGACGAGCCAGAACCGACGAATGGAGAACCCGAAAGTTGGAGCAATTGGCCGGTGACTGAGTCGATTGCGTAGGCGGAGATGTTCTCTGACGACTGATTCAAGGCATACAGATATTTTCCATCCGGGGTAATGGTCAGTGCCAGAGGCAAAGTCTCGGCGTTGACGGAGAAGACATTTTGCAACGTGCCGGTCCCGGCATCGATCTCAAGAATTGAGACCGTGTTCGACTGTGCATTGGCTACATAAACGAACTTGCCCCGCGGATCGATGACCAAAGCCCGCGGACCGGAACCTGAAGTTGCAAAAGGCGACCCCGGAACGGAGGTCAGTGCGCCACTGGGATTGACTGAATATCCGGAGATGGTATTGGAGGCGTCGTTCGCGACATAAACGTACCGCGCACTGTTATCTACCGCAACTGCGGACGGATTCGTCCCGGCGAGATAGGGCGACCCGGGAGCGGGAGTAAGTGAGCCAGTCTGCGAGTTGATGGAAAATGCCGAAACATTATTGCTACCGGCATTCGCCGTGAAGAGGAACGCTCCGCGCAAATCGGACACAGCCGATTGGGGCGACTGCCCGGTGGCGAACGGGGAGCCGCTTAGCGTTCCGAGCGAACCCGTTGCGGCCGAAACCTGGTATCCCCAAATGTCGTTGCTGGTCTGGTTACATTCGTACAGAAATTTCGGTGAATGAGTGACAGGCGCATTGCCAGATGCAAGAGCAATGGAAAGTGGACTGCCTCGGGTGAGGATACTGCTCTCATTGAAGAGCGTTCCGGCCTTCGTTATGCCGAGAATCAACACTTCGTCGGAGTCGTGATCGGCCACGTAGAGCAAAGGTTCGTCTGGGCTGACGGTGAGGGCCAGAGGCCCCGACATTCCGGTTGAGAAAGGCGTAGCAAGTGGAGTGAGAGAACCAGTGGCGGGATTGAGGGTGTATTGCGAGACGGTCTTATCGGCCGAGTTTGCTACGTAGAGAAAACCTTTCCTTATTGCGGCAGCCACCGGGACGGAGCCTGTCGCAAAGGGCGAACCAGGGATTTGAGTCAGCGCTCCGGTTGCTGAATTGATCGAGTAGGCGGAAATGCTGGCACCATTTCCATTCGGAACGTAGAGAAATTCGCCCTTCTGCTCAATTGCCACGCTTTGCGGATTCGGGCCTGCTGGAAAGGGAGACCCAGACACCGGAGTGATCATGCCGGTGCTCTGATTGATTGTGAACGCGGAGACACTGTTCGAGTTCACATTTGCCGTGAAGAGGAAGCGACCTTTGGGATCGATGGCCGTGGATATCGGACTATCGCCAGATAGCGATTGAATTGAAGTTAGAGCACCAGTGCCGGGATCAATCGCAAACACAGCAAGGCCGGAGCCAGTCACGGCAACCAGGAATTTTCCGCTAGGATACATGGCGACGCTGAACTCGGGGCCAGTCTGGAATGGAGATCCTGGAACTGGAGCCAGGCTTCCGTTGTTGATATTGATGGCGTAACCCGCTATCCCAACATTGCCTTCCGCCACGTACAAAAACGTCTGTGAAGGTGTCACAACCACTGCGCGAGGATCGCTCCCTGAGCCGGTGTAAACGTAGCCCATCGCGCGCAAAGCGGATTTTCCGATCGCAAATATCGAGACTGTGTCGTCCTGATCGTTCGCAACATAGGCAAAGCGAGGAACCAGAGCATGAGTCGCAGCATACCCGGGCAGTGCAATGTGCAGGAAAGCGACTGCCGCGAGGAGCTTCCAGTGATGGCTCATTTGCAGTTCTCCCCAGCAGATTCGAGAAGTTAGGAAGACCTAATGGCCCGGATTCTCAGTCGAGATGCACAATCCAAACATCTGAGCGTGGCTCACCATACCCCTCGGTTCCTACTTGGTTGTCCCATCCCGAGGTAAAGGCGAACCAGCGCCCGTCGAGGGAGAGATTGGCATCTGGCAACGTCCAGTAATATTCCGACTCCCAAGTCGAGCGATTGTGGGCGAATCGCCAGACGGTGGAGGCGACCCCATCGGTTTCGATGCAAAAGATCTCACCGTCATAAGGCTGCTCGACCTCTTGATCTCCGGTCGGGCTATAGGTGTTCCCGCAGACGGGGACATTGTCATTCAACTTTCCATCGTTCCAGACGAAGGCTTTTTCCATCCCCCAGTAGTAAGGCTGTGGCAAAGGATCGATCAATTGCGTCAGATCAGTAAGGTCGTCCAGCGGGCGCCGGAAGGTATTTAACTCATCGAGAACACCCGGCGCGTTAATGTAAGTGGAAAATCCAACTGCCGCATATCCATCGCAGAGCGGTCCGTGGTGGATGTAACAGGGCTCGACATCTAATGAAGTTGTATCCCAGATATAAAAGCCGGTTCCGAGGCTTATTCTCACATACTGTCCACTTCCGGAAATCTTCGAATGGTTGAATAGAAACCGATCAGGCGCTGTGGCTTGTCCACTGGGTCCCCATTGGCCGCCGATTTGCCCCGTCTCCGTGTTGTACCAGCGGCACCCGAGTTGCTGGTCGTAAACGATCGCGAATACGCGATGGCTGACCGACTTGCCGCCGGCCGAGATCTCGATACGATTATCGTCATTCGATAGCGTCAGATCGGTGCTCCTGTTGTTGGGGCCGGCGACCAACGGGGGCTGGGTTCCGCAGGTCGTCGTATCGAAAAGCGGCTGCGTCTTCCCTGTCGAAAATTGGTACGTCGCAATCGTCAACGGCGCCTTAACCTCGGTGCCATACATCAGGTCAGAGTTGACGAAGCTGAAGGCGGGTCCCGGGCGCAAGGGCAGGACCAAGCCCCCGCCCGAACCTGCGCCGGGAAGCGCACTTATCTGCATGGTGTCAGTATTAAAGGCGAAGGCAAAATCTGTTGAGTACTCGCCCGCGACGTAAAACTTGCTGTTGTCGGCGCTCCACGCGTTTACATCTGCTTTCGGAGAGCGGAAGAAGCTTCCCGGGTGCTTCGGATTTAGATTTTGGTCCGTAACGCGGACGATCATCGCTCCCAGATCAGGGTCGGCAAAGACGGTATTTACGGGCGGGGGAACCATCGGAGTCTTTGGATAGAACAGCCGGTTTGTAATGGCATCCGGGTAAGGCTGGATGCCTTGTGCCCCGGCAAAACTTGCCGCCAGCGTAAGCACTAACAGGCAGAGTGACGAAACGGACTTACGCATCGTCATAGGAAGACTCTCCTCTAGACGCTGAAGGGAAGGGGGGATACTGCAGTCTAACCAAACGCCACAGTCAGCGTATGCGACAGCTTAGCTTATTTCCGAATTAAGTCAAATCATTAATGATGGAACCAGGAGATTTCGCTCAAAACCCCTCGCAAAAGGTCAATGAGCGCTATCGCGATCTATTCTGAGCTGACTGCCATCGTGCATTGGTTGAGGCTCAACCTTAGAAGCGTGCTCGATTGCGGTTCATCCGCGATGCTTGGTTAAGGCTGAGCTTAAAGACTGTGCCGTAATAGGCACTTCCACTCCTCGAGACATCGCGGAACTTCCGTCTGTGCTGTGCAGGAGCCGTTCGGATCCTATGGGTTTCAATCGTTATCGTAAGAAGCGCGGGCGGAAGAAGGACAGGCCTTAGTCCTTGGGCGGATAGATGACAAAATCTTCCACTCTTCGGTAGTGGTGCAGTTTAACTGCACCACTACCCACTCTTCCCCGTTAGAAAAACACTAACCCTGCAGTGGCGCAGTCTAGCTCTCGTTCCCCCCAACCCGGGAACCCTCGTTCCTTAGCTCGTCACTTCCTACAAGCCCGTTTCTGGACCGCGGAGACGAAGCGCTGATGACGGACGGTCGTTCTGCCGGGGCGTGGAGTCGCGCGTTGCTCAAGCGTCCCAGTTATGTAGCAAAAACAGCCTTGATATCTGCGAATTCGATTACGTCCCCTGCTTCGAGTTGTTTTTGGCCGCCCTCGACCACGATATCATTCACCTTGATCCTTACCTTGTTTTCGGAAGCAGCGATGAAGTAGCCATCCTCGGCTCGGTAAATCAAGGCTGCGACGCGGGGAGCGAACCAGCGCTTTAGCCGAATGCCGGCCATCTTCGATTTTCCGATTATGGTCAGTTTGCTGGTCAGAACGTAGCGCTGCTGGTCAGTTCGGCCTTTGACGATCGTCAGCGTGCCAATGGTTTGACGTATGAGGGTGGTATTGACTGGCGACTGACTTAAAGGAATGCCGATTCTCCGGACCACAACCGAGCCGGCGGAGGATGCTGCTGCGGCTGCTTTAGTGAGCATTTCTTTCGCTTTTGCCGTGTCCAAGACAACGGTGCGATCAAGCTGTGGCGGCTTAGGCACTTGCCCGTCGACGGCGATATCGAGAGTTCCATACGGCGCGGCGACCGGACGTACCTCGTCACGAAATTCGATCGTGTGCTTGCCGATGGTAGCGTTGTCTCCGTCCCTCAGTACCATCTTGCTGATGCGTTGACCATTGACGTACGTGCCATTAAAACTCTGAATGTCTTCGATCACATAGTGATCGCCTTCGGCGTAGACCTTGGCGTGATGTCCTGAGACCGCAGGATTGTCGATGCGAAACACGTTTTCTGGCTGGCGGCCAATGGTGACTGTACCGCCGCCGGAAAGCAAGAGCTCTTGTAAAACCTGGTCTTCAAATTTGAGAAACAGCTCGGCCATGGCACGGCTCCAAAATTCGTGATCGGCGAAAGCAATTGTGGTAGGGAGAGAGCTTTCCTTTGCGTACCACACGACAATCACCTTCTATTCTGCGCCCGAAAACACGGAAGGGAAGAGTACTAAGGTACCCGCCTCCCCTTTGCCCCCCGCGAAGAGAACATCCGACACCCGGCGAGGCTGGCGGATTCCAGGCAGCGATCGTGTAGCGTGCGAAGATCACTGGGGGAACAGTTTTTCTAAACTCTTGGCAAGCTTGCGCACGGCCTCGTTGAGTGCAGGAAGGCCGGGGGTGTCGTAGTCTACGTCGAGGCTTTCGAGGTCAACTGTGACGTCCTTGATCAGCTGAGTGGCCATTTCAACGCGCTGTCTTACTACCTGCTCCATCAGTTTGTAAGGATCGCCGCCTTTTCCTTGTGCATCGAGCCATTGCTGTACGGCTGCGCTTGCCTGGCGAGCTCGTTCGGTAGCGGTCCGGAAATCCATCAGAACCTTCACATTGATCATTCCGGTCTTTACTGAGTTTTGCAGGTTCTTAAGCTCTTCGTTGGTTTTCCTCAGACGAGACGAAAGCTCCGGATCCTTGGTTGGACTGTCCGCCATGGTTCTGTACTCCTCTACACCAGAAAAGCTGCAAATGCCATCGATTAATTGGTCACAGCTTAGTATCCGCCGACACAGCTAAATTGAACTGATCGCGCAGAAACTTGACTGCCTCGTCTCGCCCTGGAGATACGCCCTGAGAAGTTGCATTCAAGTACAACACATACAATTCCGCGGCTCCGTCGGTGTCGCCCTGTTGCGCCAGTGTTTTCGCCGCCTGCAGGACCGCCGCCGGCAGCTCCGCCGCTCTTTCTCGCACCGCTTTGACTAACGCGTTCCGGGACTCAATTTCCAGATCTGTCAGAAACTGCGCCCCGTCCGGTTCCACGCCTTGGTTGGTGATTCCTTTGGTATCTTCCGCTTTGACGTCTTGCAAAACAACTGTCGTAGCGTGTTTGTCCTTACGTACATCGGCCGGCTGCCCCACAAGATTACCCGCCCGGTCCCGAAACTGGAATTGGATTTCCGCCGACGCCGTCAGATCAATGGTCTTTTTTGTGTAGTGATAAGACTCAATGACGGTTTCCACGCGGCTCTGCTCCGTCGTATCCAACTTATGCCGCAACTCGTCGACGGTTTTCTGCGCCTGCTGCACCGCGTCGTTGGCATCGGCGATCACTTGCTTCTTCTTGTGTTGGGCTTGGGCGTCAGCCAGCGCATGTTGCGCCGAGCTGAGCTGCTGTTGAGCGGATTCATAGTCGCTTTCGATTTGCAGCCAAGCCGGATTTTTCGTCTCGTGCGCGCCCGCCCGGTATTTCGATTCCGGAGCCTCCAGGTTCGCTTTCTTCACCACGCGATGTTCCAGAACCTGTCCGACGAGCATGAAAAGGGGCTGTTGCGCCTCGTCGACCTCCGAGGAATTACGCACGACCGCAATCGGCGTCCCGGAAGAATCGAGTCCGCTGGTTATCGCGTCTGCAAGCTGGTCGGCGAAGCCATGGCTGTCGCGACGTGAGGTTTGATCGCGGAACACAATGCCGACCGAGAGCTGCGATCGCCGTTGATAAAGTGGCTCGTAACGGGCCGTCTCATCTTTCAGACGGTCGAGATTGGTAATCCCGTAACGCAGGGCTTGTTTCAGGTAAAGCCACCCAACACCGGCTCCGGATCCCGAAGCCTTCTGCAGATATCGATGGGCTTGGTCGAGGCAGTAAGCACTGATCTTGGCGGAAAGGAAATCGCGTTTGAGAGTGATCGCCGGGTCATCCCCTAGAGAGCTGGCGCGATCCCACAGAATAAAGGCCTCCAGCGCAGCATTCTCGTCAGCCGGGTTTTTGATGGGAACGTGCGACTCCTGCATTTTCTGTGCGCGCCGCACGGCTTCGCCGATATAGTTGTGCGACAACGCCGCAAGTTGCGACGTTACCATGGCGCGCTGCTTCTCAGGTAAGTCGGCGAGTACGTTATAAGCCTCGACAAACTGGCTCTTCTGCGCGTACTCGTCGCTCTCGGCAACAGCGGCGTTCGCCGCCTGCTGATTGCGTTGGACCTCGATTTGAGCGGCAGCGTTGGCGGCGGCGGCCTGAACATCCTTGCGGTCGGGCCGGATGGCCGCCGCTTTATCAAATTCCTCGATTGCCTTTTCCCAGTCCTGGTTTACCGCCAGTTTGCGTCCGTGTTCGTAGTGGTGTTTGAACGCCGCATCGAGCACGGCATCCACGCGAGGCATTTCGGAAGCGAACGCGACATAGGAGCCCAGGGAATTGACGGCCTGGTCGTAATGTAACTCCGCTATCAACACCTGTGCGTTCACGATGGTCGTGTCCAGTTTCCGCTGCTCGCCGGCAATCTCGCGCTGGAGACTCAGCAGAGGAGCATAGTCGGGGCGGACTTCCAACAGGCGTTCCACGTGCTGCCTGGCAGCGATCAGTTGCGAATACCCAGGCGTATCGTCTTGCAGTGCTTTTCGGTACGCCTCGAGACGTGTCTGATCAGGTCGAGCCAGGTTGTCCAATTCTCGCCCTATGTTGTCCATTAACCGCGCAGCGGGTTTGTAACCGGCGGACGACTGGCTGGCGGTTTGTGCCTCCAGGCATGCCTGCCGCAGCAGGGCGATATCTCGTGCCTTGCCGCCGCTCGAACTTTGATACTGCGCAAAAACAGCTTCGGCTGCCTGCTCATGAAATCCGGCGATGGCATCTTGAGCGGAAGCTCGGCGCGCCGAGGACGGATAACGGGTTGAGAAATCCTCCCAGTCTCGGACCGTGTTCGCCCGTTGCGCGCGCAGGAAGTCAGCAAGTTCAACGTCCGGACCGGCGATAAACACCATTTGCACACCGGGCTTGAAGGTTGGGATCGTTGCCGTTGTCATTGTCGTTGCAGCGCGAGGCGATGACGAGACCGGCGTGCCGCGAATGATGGCTTGTTCAGCGGCTGCCGCCGGCGTGAGTTCGACGCTCCGTTCGAATTTCAGATTGCTGGGGACAACACAGACGGACTTGCCGTTTACGGTTAGCGTGAGTACGCCGTCGGCGCCGCGCTGAAGCGAGCTGGCGCCGGCCAGGGATGTGCGCGGAAGGCCATTATAAGTATTCTTGTCGAGCCTCGAAACCCCGTCACAGTTGCGAACTTCGATCTTTCCATTCAGTGCTGCTTCAGTGATCTGCACATACGCCGCACCCTGAGGGCCGTCGAACAAAACCACCGCCGTCAGGGACGCATCTTTGGCGTAAGTCGTGATCGATGCTCCACCCACAAGAATAACGACGAGAACAGCCGCCAGGCAGCAACGGTCGAGACGCGAGATCTCGCTCGGCCGCTTCGAAGGGGAGAGGAAAGAAATGGGTTTCCACAACTTCATAGAGATCCGCAAGCTACATTTTCTCGCAGGAAAGAACGGCTGAAGCAAGATCGATAGCCCAATCAAAACTAAAGTAAGTGGGAAGCAAAACTTAGCGGGGCTATGATTGAAAATACAGCGCACAGACTCGATAACTTGTGCGTTTGCGCCTATTTGCGATGACAGCCCATTAGAGATTTCTCATGGAATTGGCAAAACCACCAAGCAACGGGGTTGAGCAACTGGGATCTACTGTGGAGCCCGCCTCTGGGCACCCGCCTCAGGCAGGTCGGGCGAACCTCACAGCATTGAGCCGTTACCAGATCCAGGAAGAGTTAGGGCGCGGTGCCATGGGAGCCGTCTATAAGGCATTCGATCCCGTAATTGCCCGTACCGTCGCGCTCAAGACTATTTTGATCGACAATAATGCTCCCGATCGCGACCAGATGATCGAAAGGCTCAAGCAAGAAGCCAAAGCGGCCGGCGGACTGGATCATCCCAACATCATCACCATCTACGACGTTGGCGAGGAAAACAGTACCGTTTATTTGAGCATGCAGTTCGTCAAAGGAACCACCCTGGCCGCGCTATTGGCCGATGTTGGCGTGCCTTCCCTTCCCACGCTCCTCTCTTGGGCTGACCAGATTTCAGCAGCGGTCGGTTTTGCACACGCCCGCGGCGTCATTCACCGCGACCTGAAACCGGCCAACCTCATGGTCACCGACCAGGGGGCCATCAAAGTCCTCGACTTCGGAATTGCTAAAATCGAGAACACGGCGCTCACGCAAACCGGGCTGGTCATGGGTACGCCCGGCTACATGGCTCCCGAGCAGATCGCTGGCAAGAAAGTGGATCATCGCGCGGACATCTTTTCCCTGGGTGCTGTCTTCTATGAATTGCTGACCCGCGAAAAGCCGTTTGCCGGCGATATCGCGACTGTCCTCTACAAGATCGTGAATGAGGATCCCGTCGCGCCGTCGCTCATCAACCCGGCGATTCCCGGCGGGATCGATGCCGTCATCCGGAAAGCCCTCGCCAAAGATCCCAGGGATCGATTCCAGACTTGCGAGGAAATGCGGCAGGCCTTCCTGGAGCAATCGGTTCGCGCACCGCTCACCTCGCCCGCGAAAGTTCCCGCAGAAAAAGTTCCCGCAGAAAAGGTGGTCGCCCGCCGGGCACCAATCCCCGCAAGCGCTCGGCGTGACTCTCAACGCGAAGCAATCCGACCGCGAATCTGGCCGCGTCTGATTTTGTACTCTGCGCTCATTCTTATGGCAGCGGCTGGTTGGGCTCTTTACATTCGTTCACAGACGGGCGCGTTTCCTCCGTTCGCTGCGAAAGTCGAAAGCCAGATCAAAGCCCTGACTTCAGGCGCGGAAAAGCTCAGTGAGCATTCCACGCAGGTTCCCGGCCGCGCCGCCGATGAGCACATCGTCGCGCCCGCCCGTCCTCAGAAGCCGGAGACGGCGGATGTTCCAGCGGCCGCGGCCAAGCCATCTCCAATTCCGGCGGCTGCAAATCCCGCAGACGTACCGACGTTGCAGCCGGCCGTGGCGCAGTCGTCGAGCGATCGCGCGATCGGCGATCACCCGATCGGCGATCATCCGATCAGCGACAGCGCCCCCGTCTCAGGATCACCGGCATCGTCTCCATCGGTGGAGACGCCCCAGAAGTCTGGCGATCCATTCCATCCCGCACCTCAAGCGGTGGAGTCGAGCGACCACAATCAACCTGCAGCGGACAACGCAACCGGCCACGACTCAGTCACCGCGTCTTCTGCCTCCCGCGACAACGAGAATGACAAGCAAGCTCCGCAGCCATTCAGACCAAAGCTGCCGCTTGCCCGAAAACGCGCTCCGGAATCGGCTTTGACGGTAGACGGTTTCAGCCGACAGGACGTCCCGGACCTGCTGAGCCAGGCCGATTCCTCAACCGCGCGCGGCGATTATCGTCTGGCGCGTTACGAATACGGACTTGTTCTAAAGCTCGATCGCAACAATGTCCAGGCGCGAGAAGGTCTACGCCGCTTGGCAGCCGCTTGGCAGTCGCGCTGACTCCCGCCAACTCGGAGGTCCCGATGTAGTTCGAAACGTGTCATAATCCATCCCCTGAAACGTGGGAGAGTCTCAATGTAGCGCGGCTTTTCGGCATCATCGCCCAAGGCTGCCCGAAGCCGCATTCTGGATCGCTGTGCACCGTGACTTGCGCCGCTTCTACCAGCAGAAAACGCAGCAGCGAGTTGCCTGAGGTCATCAATCACAGTGATTGGCTCCTCCGGGTGAGTCCGCTCCCTGACGTTCCCATCAGAAAATGACGCTGGTCGTCGCGGCGTGGTTACCGGCGTGATTTCTCGCTTTGCTATGGTTACGCTATGTAGGCGTTGATTGCGTCGAGGTATTGGGCTAGAACTTTTTTCCCGTCGTCTTCAAATTCAAGAAACTTGATGCCGTTGCCGAACTGAGGGTGACAGGTGACGACACGTCCCCGCATGCGCACGGGGCAATTGGTCAACCAGAGCTTGGCGGTTACATCGGTGCCGATGGGAAGGGGCAACATCGATTCGACGTAGCATCCGCCCCGGCTGAGGTCGGTTGTGCTCATGCGTAGGGGAACATCGCTGCCATCCTCCCGGACTTCGATTTGAACCTGAACGGAGTGGCGAGGATCGCGGCGGCGGTCGGGTGGCGCGAGAACATGGCTTAGAAGCTGTTGATCGGGAGATTTCATGAAATGGCTTCGCTGTGTCTTAGGCAAGGCTTCGCAGGGCCTTGTGTAGCATGGCTGGAGCAAACGAAGCTCCAAACATAAGTTCATCAATACCAATGAGGGTTAAGCGCGAGAGTTGTTTGAAAAATGGATTATGTCCAGAATTTGGACAAAGACTTAAATTGCGTACACGTCCTCACCGAAGATTTCGCGGAGGAGTTTGCCTTCGGGAGAGTTCCAATGACTCCTTCTCAAATCCAGGACAACCCTGATGCTCGAACGTGAGGAGTCTGGCGCGATGACTCCGGGGGTTGCCGCAGGTGCCCCATTCCAGTGAGGCGGGTCCGCTCATGGTGTGGTACCACTTGCACCCACCGGAGCCGCCCGATAGTCTGGGTGGGCTTTTTTGCATCACGCGAAAGGTGGGAGCACGATAGTTTACGTAACCAGGCGTTCTCACAGCTTTGCGCGGTCTGCTCGCCCCTTCCGCGATTTGGGCGGGGGGATTTTGAGTGATATCGCGATGTTACGCCAACAACACACGGCAAAAGCGCACCGAATCATGAAACTGTTTCACATTGATGCGAACAGCGCAGCGGGAGGATTCGAAAAGCACGATCATTACCAGGAATCCTGATTCGCACGATTGCGTCTGTTTTGCGCGCGCGTTGCCAGATGCGGTGTAAGTTGTTGCAGAGTTGATGTAATGACAGCCTCACCTCAAAACAATTCGTCGCTACCTGCCACTCCCCGCTGCGTTGGCGATGCGGTGATCCCTCGTCGCATGCTTTTCTTTGATTCTTGCCAGCATTTCGTAAACCGTGGCTCTGCCGATCCCCAGGATTTCAGCGGCTCTCGACTTGTTCCCTTCCACCCGCTCCAGGACGCGCAGTATATGCCGGTTTTGGACCTCTTCCATCGATAACATCGCGTCGTCGACGGCAGTACTGTTCCCTGGCAGACTACGCAAGGGCTCGGGAAGATCGCTCAGGTCAATCGTGCTGCCTTCCGTCATCATCGCGGCGCTGCCAATCACGTTCTCTAACTCGCGCACGTTGCCCGGCCAGCCGTAGGTGGCCATTTGGCGCTGCGCGCGCCGCGTGATGCCCGCGATCGGTTTCGTGTATTGAGTTGCAAATTTATCAACGAAGTGTTTCTGCAACAGCGGCAAGTCCTCTTTTCGTTCCGATAACCGAGGCAGAGGTATCTCGACCATGGAGAGTCGATAATAAAGGTCCTCGCGGAACTGCCCATCCGCAACCATCGTGCGCAGTTGGCGGTGAGTCGCTCCAATCACCCGTACATCGACGGTCCGAATCACAGGCGAACCAACTCGCTGAACCTCTTTTTGCTGCAGAACGCGGAGCAGTTTGGCTTGCGCAGGCAGAGATAACTCGCCAATTTCGTCCAGAAACACCGTGCCCCCGTTGGCGTGTTCAAAAATACCCATCTTGTCTTGGGTCGCGCCGGTGAAAGCTCCACGTACGTAACCGAATAGTTCGCTCTCGAGCAGCGTTTCGACCAGTGCCGAACAGTTGCAAACCACGAACGGGCCGGGGCGGTGAGGACTCAAATGATGCAGAGCTCGGGCCACGAGTTCCTTGCCGGTTCCGGTTGCCCCGGTGACAAGGACGGTATGGAAATGCGGGGCAACACGACGAATGATCGCGAATGTATCGAGCATCACGGGACTGCGCCCGATGATTCCTTCGAACTGATAAGTATCGAGTAAGGCGCTGTCCAAATGGAGAGCTCGCTGCCGTTTCTCCGCCTCGCTTACCAGCGCCGAAATCCGATTCCGGAGTTTGGCTATGTCCAAAGGCTTGGTTAAGTAATCGCATGCTCCTTTTTGGATCGCCTCGACGGCAGACTCGGTCGAGTAATGCGCCGTCATGAGAATGACGTCCGCTCCTGGATCCGCAGCCAGCATACGGTCTAACAATTCCATCCCGCCCATCTTGGGCAGCACAAGATCAAGCAAGACAACATCCGGACGAGCCTGAAGGAAGAGTTCCAGTCCCGCTTCGGCGTCGCTGGCCGTCAAGATCTCAAGATTGTCCTGAGCGATCGCCTCGGTGATGAGCTCAAGATTCTGAGGTGTGTCGTCTATGGCTAAGAGTTTCAGCGCAGTGTCCTTTTGGTTCAATACATGAACACCAGCTTGGCACGCCAAAAATGTGGAAGCCACATTACGGTAGTCACAATGTGACCGCGAGACGAGGAATGCGGCAGCCTGATGCCTGACAACCTCGAATCGGCTGCGACCGTAAACAAACATGTTAGCGGCGGCATAACGGCCGCACTCACTCATGGATCAGGTCGTGACTTCAGTAACTAGCTCTTGCGTTCTCTTGCATGCGACCCTTACAGCACATTCGTGATACTAAGTGGGGCAGTATGTTGTATACGCCGCAACAACCAATCACCGGCACCATTCTGGTCGCCGATGACCAAACCGCGAATCGTGAGTTGTTAGAGGAACTCCTCACCGCAAACGGATGCAAGGTAATTACTGTACCGGACGGTGCGGCCGTGGTTGAAGAACTTACCCGAACTCAAGTCGACCTGGTCCTTCTCGATGTGATGATGCCTCGCCTGACCGGCTTCGAGGCCTGCCAACAAATCAAAAATAACGCCGACACTTATTTGATCCCCGTCATTTTGGTCACCGCACTCTCTGGCAAGGAGGACCGGATCGAAGGCATCCGAGTGGGCGCGGACGATTTCCTGACCCGACCCGTGGATCGAAGCGAGCTGCTGGCTCGGGTGCGATCGCTCTTGCGCCTTAAACACCACACTGATGAACTGGAACGCGCCGAGTCCGTATTGTTCAGCCTGGCACGGAGCATTGAGGGCAAGGACCCGTACACCCATGGTCATTGTGAACGGCTGTCTGAATACTCGGCTCGCCTGGGAGAACATCTCGGGCTCGCTTTGGATGAGATTACCGCCTTGCGCCGTGCCGGCGTGGTGCACGACGTGGGCAAAGTTGCCGTGCCCGATGCGATTCTCTTGAAGCCCGGCCGTCTCACCGAGGAAGAGCGGAAACTGATGCAGCAGCATCCCGTTGTGGGCGAGCGCATCTGTGCTCCACTCAAGTCGTTTCGTTTGGTGCTCCCGATCATTCGGCATCATCACGAGAAACTCGACGGCACAGGGTATCCCGATGGCCTTCGAGGAGAGAGCATCCCGCTCACCGCCCGGGTGCTGCAGGTTGTCGACGTTTACGATGCCTTGACCACCGAACGACCGTATAAGCCTGCCCTCTCGATTGCCGATGCACTGCAAACCATGAAACAGGAAGTAGCAAACGGGTGGTGGGATCCACGTATC
The DNA here is from genome assembly GCA_963785265.1 of uncultured Acidobacteriaceae bacterium. GTDB lineage: Bacteria > Acidobacteriota > Terriglobia > Terriglobales > Acidobacteriaceae > Acidiflorens. The sequence continues at coordinate 43,090 of CAWAUN010000010.1, forward strand.
TTTGACGAATTTGAACGGCTGATCCGGAGCGCAGCGGGAGATCCTCGATCCAAAAGTGCGTTGGCTGCGCAGTAGTTAACCAATACAGCGGGAGATGACAGAGGACCACACTCGAATGAAGACTTCAGTCAGGATCGAAAAATGGGTGTCGAGAAGCCGGTGGCGTCTCTATCTGCTGTTTTTGTTCTTGATGGGCGTGCCCATCGCGTTTTTCGCCTATTCCGTGGGGCATGTGCTCAGCCGCCGCGTCGAAACGCAGGCGGTTACGGAAAGCACGCAGATTGCGCGTGTGTCGTCGGCTCTAGTGGAGGACCACTTTCGCCAAAACACGGCGTTTCTAGAATCGATTGCCACGCGCCTCACATTCCGACAGGGCTGGAAGGACGGCAATCTGAATTTAGTCGGATGGCACCTAGAGCAAGCGAGCCGCATTCGTCCCGACTTCGTATATATTGCTGCTTTCAGCGTGGATGGTACAAGGCGCGCGATCTATCCCCCGAGTGCAGCCCGGCTCAATCATAATTTCGCCGAGCGCGACTGGTACAAAGGAGTAACGCGGGAGTGGAAGCCTTACGTCTCCGAAGCATACCAGACCGTCTTTTCACCCCGTGAGATGGTCGTGTCGATGGCGGTTCCCTTGAAAGACGACCAGGGCAACCCCGTCGGTATTTTGATCGGCGCATGTAGCGTGGAAACAATTAGCCGCCAGTTGGTGGAAACTAAGCTCGAGGACGGATGGACGATCTCACTGATCGACCAGCACGGTCATTTGGCCGCCTACACGAACATCGATTCTCATTCCCAACCGGTCGCCCTGAGCGCATATGAGCCCGTTCAGCGAATGCGAACCAGCCAGAGTGGTAACGGCACATTTGTGCGTGACGGCAAGAGCTTCTTTACGCGCTACGAACCAATTCCCCAATACGGTTGGGGAATTCTCGTGGAACAGCAAGAGGCCAGCTTGCAACAAAGCATCTGGGCTGTGGAAGAGCGCGTCTGGCTTCTCGGTTTGCTGTTCCTTATGTTCGGCATGGGGCTGAGCGCGTTCATGGCCTCGCTCTACTCCCAACTGGAGACCGGGAATCAGTTCATGAATCTGTCGATCGATATGTTTTGTATCGCAGGGTTCGACGGTCATTTCAAGAGCTTGAATCCCAGTTGGCAGAACGTGTTGGGCTTTACCAGGGAAGAACTGATGGCGAAGCCTTATCTGGAGTTCATTCATCCGGATGATCGAGCGGCCACGACAAACGAGGACATTCGGCTGCAGAACCGGGAAGTTACATTTGCATTCGAGAACCGCTACTTGTGCAAGGACGGGTCCTACAAATGGATGCTGTGGAACGCCGTTTCTGTGCCCGACGAGGAACTGATTTATGCGGTGGCGCGTGACATCACGGAGCGTAGAAACGCCGAAGATGCTCTCAAGAGAATCCGGGAGGATTTGCAGGCCTTCATCGAAGCAGCTCCTGATTCCGTGATCACGGTCGATAGCCACGGAACCATTGTCCAAATCAACGGCCAGACCGAAAAACTCTTTGGTTATCAACGAGCCGAGTTGGTGGGGCAACAAATCGAACGACTGATGCCCAGCAGCATTCGTGACAAGCATGTCAGGAATCGAGCTGACTACTTTTCGGAGCCGCGCTTTCGTGCCATGGGAACAGGCTTGGAGCTTTCGGCGCTGCGCAAGGATGGCAGCGAGTTCCCGGTGGAAGTCAGTTTAAGCCCCATTCATACCAGCAAGGGCCTGCGCGTAATCAGTTCCATCCGTGACGTCTCGGAGCGTAAGAAGATTCAGCGGCAAATCGAGCAACAGAACCGCGAGCTTGAGCTGCGCAACCGTGAAGTCGAACGCGCCACCCAGCTCAAGAGTCAGTTCCTCGCCAATATGAGCCACGAGTTGCGGACTCCACTGAATGCGATTGTCGGCTTCTCCGACCTCCTGGCCGAACAGAACGCAGGGCAGCTCAACGACAAGCAGAAGCGCTTCGTCGATCATATTAAGAAAGGCTCGGCCCACCTTTTGCAGCTGATCAACGACATTCTCGATCTCTCGAAAATCGAAGCCGGACAACTCGACATTCACTACGAAGAATTCCAGATCAAGGATGCCTTGCCCGAAGTGCTTTCCACCATCCGTCCGCTGGCGATGGCGAAAAATATTCAGGTCGAGCCTAAAGTGGAGACCGAGCGGCCCGTCTATGCCGATCGAGTTCGTTTTAAGCAAATCCTCTACAACCTGCTCAGCAATGCGGTCAAGTTCACGCCCCGGGACGGCCGCATCGACATCGATTGCTTTGACCAGGAGAACTTCGTTGGCATATCCGTGACCGATACCGGAATCGGCATCCGGAGCGAAGATCAAGCCATCATCTTCGAGGAATTCCGGCAGGTGGGAGGCAACACCGCTGCCGCCAGTGAAGGCACCGGATTGGGGCTCGCGATCACCAAGCGCCTCGTCGAGCAACAGCACGGTCAAATTTCGGTGGAGAGCGAACCCGGACAAGGCAGCAAATTTACTTTTACTCTCCCCGCGGCTTCTCGAACCTCCGAGATTCAATCTGCCGTGGAGCCAACCAACACGAATATCGCCACCGTTGCGGGCCGCGCCCGGCCCCTCGTGATGGTCGTCGATGACGAAGTGCCCGCCCGCGAACTCCTGGCCAGCTACCTGGAGCCGGAATATCAGGTTGCTACAGTCGGCTCCGGATCCGAGGCTCTTTGGAAGGCTCGCGAGCTGTGGCCAGACGCCATCACCCTCGATGTTTTGATGCCCGGCGGTAGCGGCTTCGAGACGCTGATCGCACTGCGAAAGGCTCCGGAGACAGCCCACATCCCGATCATTATTGTGTCGATTGTCGACCAGAAACGCGTCGGTTTTGCCTTGGGTGCCGCGGACTACCTCATCAAACCCATTCGCAAACCGGCTCTTCTCGAAACCATTCGCAAGCACGTTCTGCCACAACCAGATGATGATGCGGCGATTCTGCTCGTCGACGACGATCCTGAAGCTCTCGAACTGATGCAGGAGACTCTGAGGTCCGCCGGGTATGAGACTCAGAGCGTGCAATCCGGCGCCAGGGCCCTGGAAGTGCTTTCCTCGAAGATGGTGGGTGCCGTCTTGCTAGATCTCCTCATGCCCGGGATGGACGGCTTCCAGGTGATACGCCATGTGCGGCAAGAACCGGCCTTGAAGGAATTACCTATTCTGGTCATGACGGCCAAGAGCCTCACGCCCGATGAGGTTGCTCTTATCAGCCGGGATACTCAAGCTCTGTTTCAAAAGAATGGTTCCTGGAAGAAGCAACTCGTGGTTGAAGTGGAGAGGGTGCTGCAACATCGTACGCTGGCAAAGTCCGCAGCGCAGTCATGACCAGAGTCCTCATTGCCGAAGACAGCGCCGTGAACCGCGAACTGCTCCGCGAGTTGCTCGAGGCTCGCGGATATACCGTGCTCGAAGCATGCAATGGCCAGGAGGCGCTCCTCATGGCTGAGCAGACGGATCTGGACATTCTGCTGCTCGACATCGGCATGCCGGTACTCGATGGTTTTGCGGTGGCGCGCAAGATCCGGGAGACTCCTCGCTTGGCCACCCTGCCCGTGCTGGCCATTACCGCGTATGCGATGCACGGCGACCGGGAAAAAATCTTGCATGCGGGATTCGATGGATACTTGTCGAAACCGATCAACGCCCGCGCTCTCGTAGAGGAAATGGAACGTCTTCTCAGAAAACGAGACGGGCAAGCTTCCTTTTCCGATCAATCCCGCGACAGGGATGCAACCTGCAAAAAATCCGCAGCCGGCGCCAGCGAATAATGCGCGGCGTGTCCTCCGGTTTTAAGGGGGCCGTCTATTCTTCGATGCCGGCGATAAGTCCCCGGATCAACTGCTCATCTTGTGAACTGACGTTTGTGAACTGGATTCCCTGGCGGTTCTCTTTTGCCCACACCACTTTGCCCTCCGCCTCCAACGACTTACCGGACGCCGGCAGTTGGAACGATACGCGCACTGTGTCCTGGGGCCGCAAGCCGTCAACTTCTACCTGCATCCCCCCTTGGCTGAGATTCCAGGTGAGCCCACGCATGGTTCGAGAACCCGCCCTGCACGTCACTTCGGTTTGGATTGGCACGCGCGTGTGTCGCCGCCGATTTTCCAACATCCCGCCACGCACGCTCCGGAACAAGATGCTCAGTTTTTGCCTGTCTACCGGTTTTTGCAGGAAAAATGTGGCTCCGATGGTGAATGCCCGTTGCATCGTGTCTCTCTCATCCCGCCCAGTCACGATCACAATCGGCGTCGATTTGTTCCAGGAGGACTTGCGAATCAGGCGTGCCAGATCGAAACCATGCAGGTTGGGCATCTCCAGGTCCAGGAAAATACCATCGAACTTTTCCTGATTCACCAGCGCAGCTGCTTTCCGGCTATCGCTGACTGGGTGCGCCTCCGCCTCCAGAGAAGTGAAAACCTCGGTCATCAGTTCCAAGGTCGCGAGGTCATCTTCCACCACAAGAAGCTTCAATGACGCCATGCGTCTACCCCTCTTCCAACTCTGACGACCCGGCGACGCTGTCCCGCCCATCCGTGATGCGTCGATGCATGTAAGTCAACCGTTCCCACGCCGGTCTTGAATCGCGAATCGTTGTGGATGTGGATAACACCATTTTAACCGTCCACCGTTGATCGCGCCCGCAAGCGTTTTCGGCCTCACATCATTAATTGTTAGGGGGAGTTATTAGGGCGACAAAGCCACCCCGAGCTATCCCATATCCGGGTTCCGCTGCCACTGTCCGGATTTCGGATTTGTTTCCGGTAATCGCTCAGCAACGGGGCGTCGGCTCTCCTCGCCGTTTCTGAGATAAGCACTTATTTTTGATAGAGATATACCAGGGTTGCGCGTGTGGCACGCCGCTTGCCACTTTACTTCCCGTGCGGTGGTTGCAGAACAAGTTCTCCCGCATAACGATTTCGCGATCTCGGGGTCATAACGGATGAAAGATTCTAAAGTTTCTGGAGGAATGAAAATGAAAACGCTGTTTGGATGCTTACTGCTACTCACGACTTTCGCCCATGCCATCGAGCCGGTTCAGTTCTGGACTGGCGTGCCCCGGTTCACCGAAACGCGTACTCTCCATGTCGACGGAGTCTCAGTGAAAGTCGCCCTCATCGAAGTGAGCGATTACCAGATGGGATGCGAGATGAACTGTTCCAGCGGTACCGTGCTTTACTTCTGGTTGCAAAGCGGGCCGGCTCAGGAAAACTGCTCGCGCTGGTACTCGATTGTGTTGACATCGGAAGCCGATCACAAAGATTCCGAGCCTTACCCCTATCTGGAGCTGGTCACAAGCGGCGCGCCGGTTACGACCGACGAAGGAATCTCGTATTTCACCGTAGGCGAAGTGACTTGCCATGAGGCAGTGAACTAGAAAGGCCGCGACACTCCCCCAGTTCGGCGACTCTCAGATCACGATCCCCTCCAAGAAATTGTGAAACTCAAGAATGGAGCTTCGCAATCATACTTGACTGCGACCGAGGAAGATGTGCTCCGTCAGAAACCCGTGCGGAAGTGATGAAGAGCAATCCTAAACAAGAATTATCAAGTCCACTCGCGACGCGTCCACTCGCTCACATTTCACGCCCCTGGGCCCGCGCTTCGAGTGTGCAGAATCGAGCATCTGTCTCATTTCGAACCGTCCACGCCGAAGGTATATACCTTTTCTTCCGTAAGCAGTCCATATTCACCCGCGACAAGCGGCTGCGAGGAGACGAGCTTGTATGATTCATCGCCGTACTTGGATATCGTTACCTCGATAGGCCGCATTGGAATGAAATGTTTCCCTTTATATTCCCCCAACTTGTATTCACGTTTGTTCTTGTGGGCCGTGCAGGGCATGAGCTTGTAACGGGCCAACCTTACTTTACCGATTAGGGACGGTTTGCCGACTATCCACCAACGGCCCTCAGAGTGGAGCGAAACGCCTGCCCTCCCTTGCACTATAATGACGCGCACACATTTATGTCGCTGACCTCTGGTGCCAAACTCGGCCCTTACGAAATCCTCTCACTGCTGGGCGCGGGCGGCATGGGCGAAGTTTATCGCGCTCGTGACACGCGCTTGGACCGGATCGTGGCCGTAAAGATCTTGCCCGCGCATCTTTCCTCGGATAACGAATTCAAGCAACGATTCGAGCGTGAGGCGCGCACCGTTTCTTCGCTGAATCATCCACATATCTGCCAGCTTTTTGACGTGGGACGGGACGGCAGCACCGACTACCTAGTGATGGAGTTCCTCGACGGCGAAACCCTGGCTGAACGTGTGCGGCGCGGCGCATTGGCATTGAGCGAATTGTTGAAGATCGGGATCGATGTGGCCGACGCTTTGGCTGTGGCGCATCGGGCCGGAATTGTGCACCGCGATCTGAAGCCCGGCAACATCATGCTGACGAAATCCGGTGCGAAGCTAATGGATTTTGGTCTGGCAAAACCGGCGCTGGCCGGTGCGCCGGGGTCGGCATCCGCGCCGCTGCTCTCGGCGGCGCGAACGATGAGCGGGCCGAGTCCGGCGAGTCCGCTGACTACGGCTGGAAGCATTGTCGGCACGATTCAGTACATGTCTCCGGAGCAGATTGAAGGGCGCGAAGCCGACGCGGCATCGGACATTTTTGCTTTCGGCGCTGTGCTGTACGAGATGGCAACGGGACGGCGCGCGTTTGAGGGAAAGAGCCAGATCACGGTCGCGTCCGCGATTCTGGAGAAAAATCCGGAGCCGATCAGCACGGTCAAGCCGTTGGCGCCGGTCGCTCTGGATCAACTGGTAGCAACTTGTCTGGCAAAAGAGCGCGACGAAAGATTTCAGTCCGCGCACGATCTCGCGCTGCAGTTGAAGGGGATCACCCACGCTCCTCAAGTTCCAACCTCTGCAACGCAGGAAGCGCGGCATACGAAGCGCTCCCGGCTGATGCTGGCAGTTGCGGCTGCTGTGCTCATCGCCGCGGCGCTTTTCTTTTACTTCTCGCAGCGTGGCAGCACTCCCATGCTTTCGGTGCGCGCTTACATTCCTCCGCCCGCGGGCACGGCATTTCGTCCGACTGGCTTTGACGCCGGGCCAGTGGCAGTTTCTCCCGACGGCAAGACGCTGGCTTTCTCGGCGGTCGACGAGAAAGGGATCACGAATCTCTGGGTGCGCGGGCTCAATGCGCCGCAAGCGACCATATTGCAAGGCACGGAAGACGCCAGCTACCCGTTCTGGTCGCCCGACAACAAATATCTGGGGTTCGTTGCCGATCGCAAGTTAAAGAAGATCGCCGTCACGGGCGGGGAAGCGCAAACCCTGGCGGACCACGCTTACGGCCGCGCCGATTGGGGCGCTGATGGAACGATTCTATTTGTGGGTGAGCACGGAATTGCCATTAAACAGGTCAGCGCCGCGGGAGGAGACAGCTCGATCGCGATGGTCCACGACAGCGATGAGTATGGGGTGAACTCGGCATGGTTCCTGCCTGACGGAAAACACTTCCTCTACACCGGTCACCGTGCCAATGCCCCCAGCCGGATCAAGGTTGGCACATTGGGCAAGCCCGAAAGCAGCGTGGTAGTAACAGAGGGGGCCGCGCCCAAATTTTCTTCGGGTCATCTGTTGTTCGTTCGCGGGGGAAAGATTCTGGCACAGCCTTTCGATCCGGACACATTCAAACTTTCCGGCGATCCGGAGGTGTTGGGCGAAGCCCTCTTGTTTTCTGTCTCTCCCAGCGGAGTACTGGCCTACCACGAAAGCTCGGCAAATTCAAAGCTGAAGATATTTGATCGCAGCGGAAATGTTGTCGCCACTCCCGGTCCGCTTGCCGCTTACGGCTCGCCGCGGTTCTCTCCCGATGGCAAATCGATCTCTGTGGAGGTACGCGACCCAAAGACGGGAAAAGACGATGTCTGGATCTATCCGGTTTCGGGCGGACAGCCGACGCGAATCACCTTCGGTCCGGACGACTATCGGGCGACATGGTCTCCTGACGGCCGGCAGATCGCCTATGCCGTTCACGATGGCAACAAGTTCTCGATTCACAAGCGCCCGCTGGATGGGAGCAATCCCGATGAGACCGTGTATGAAGATGACAAATTCATGTGGGCAACCGTGCAGGACTGGTCGCCGGACGGAAAGTATCTTTCGCTGGATCTGAACAAAGACCTGGTCTATAAAGATTGGATCCTCCCGCTGGCTGGAAAGCGCGAGCCATTCCTCTCCACTGCTACAACCGCGACGGATGTCAGCCAATACGACGGACATTTTTCTCCCGACGGTCGCTGGTTGTCATATTTCTCTTACGAGTCGGGTCGTCCGGAAGTCTACGTCGTGCCGTTTCAGGGGAATGGCGTGAAGTATCAGGCATCTACGACTGGAGGCTGGGTTTCACGCTTCGCAGGTAACGAATTCTTTTTCGTGACGATGGGCAACCGGTTGATGGCGGCACGAGTTGTGACGCAGCCGAATTTTCACTTGGAGGACTTACACCCGCTGTTTCAGTTAGACTTGCCCAATTTCACCGACCCGATCTTCGATGTGACACGTGATGGCCAGCGATTCGTCGTGCTCACCGCAGATCGCGCGAAGACTTCGTCAATCACCCTACTTACGAACTGGACGGCGGCGTTCAACAAATAGAATTGAATATCATTTGATCCAGGATCGGGTCCTCTCTAAAAGAGGCCGCCATTTCCCGAGTGACGGGCAACTCTTCCCTAATCTTGTAAAGGAAGGGTTGCCGACCATCCGGAATCAGGTTGACTTGAGACGCGGGATTGCTGGTCCTATCAGGCACTGGAAAATTCGACGGCAACCTCGCCACAGCGGGTTACTCGTAGAAGCGTAGGTCCACCAATTTTCAATCACTTACAAAGCCTATCCAACGAGTTTGTCCCACTGTTGTCCCAATCAGGTTTGCCGGGAGAGTTGTCTCAACAGTTTTTCCGGCTTGCAAGCCCATGGTCGCGGACGCGCGCTTGTGCGCCCGCGCCATGGGAAGCATTCATATGAGGCGGTTACACGGCGGCGCTAGCGGCCAAGAACTCGTGCGACGAGGGAGTGGGGTTTCATAGCCACCGGTTTTCTTTCGCTGCGGGCGGCTGAATCGGCAAAAATGCAACAATCTTAAGAGACTGTTGCATTTTCGCCAAAGGTGAGCATGGCGTTCGCTTCTTGGCTAGCATGTATGGCGCCTCATGCGATCCGGGTTGCCACTGTCTTGGGTTGCTCAGACGCATCGGACTCCGGGCGCGAAACCATCGGAGCGCGGATGTCCAGAAACTGAACGAGGTCTTTTGAAAAGATCAGATCAAGCGTCCAATCGAAAGCAACTCGCAGTTTCTTCTCCAGTCTGGGGAGCTTGCTCAGGTAAATCGTTCGCCAGAGCCACCACGCGACAAACCCTGAGAAGTTGATCCCCAGTATATTAGCGACGCCCGTCCGCCGGCCGATCGCCGCGAGCTGTGCGATGGTCGAAAAATCGAATCGCTTCTTCGCTTTTCCACAAACGCTTGCGATAACATTGTGCGCCACGACTTTGGCTTCACGAAGTGCATGCTGTGCGGTCGGTGGACAAAATCTCCCCGTCCGCCTATCCGGTATGGCCGCACAATCGCCTAAAGCCCAAACGCCAGGCCAAGCCTGAAGCTCGAGAGATTCGGTGACGAGCAGACGACCGCGTTCCTTTGCGCAAGGAATAGTTTCGAGCAATGGATTCGGTGAGGTTCCGGCGGTCCAAACGAGCGTGTTGGTGTGAATCGTAGACCCGTCACTCAATCGGACGACCCGGCCACAGAACCCCTCTACCCTCGCGTTCAGGCGAAGTTCCACTTTGCGCCCCGCGAGTTTTCGCTGAGCGTACGTGCCTAATTTTTCGTCCAATTCCGGAAGGATGACTGGCCCGGAATGGACGAGGACGATTCGCAGCATGTCTTCCGTGAGGTTAGGGTAGGAGCGCAGTGCTCCCCGCACGAAATCGTTGATTCCCGCAACTGTCTCGACCCCGGCAAAACCCCCGCCCGCAATAACAAACGCCAATAGCGGTTCTTTCACTTTGCAGCAATCACTGTCTGCTTCTTCCAGGTGAGCGATGAGGTGATTCCGCAACCGCATGGCATCGCCCAGCGTTTTCATAGTCAGCGCGTATTCCTGGAGCCCCGGAATGCCGTAAAGATTCGTGACAGAGCCCAGGCCCAAGACGAGAAAATCGAACTCGAGCGTGTGGTGATGATGATCGAAGCCATGGGAAACAACGACTCTCTTTTGTTCGATGTCAATCCGATCGACCTCTCCCGCAAACAAGTGAACACGCCGAAGCATTTTGCGGACAGGATTCACAATCGTCGTCAAGTCGAGGTCGCTGGCTGCGACTTCGTGAAGCATGGGCGTGAACAAAAAGAAGTTCTCGCGATTAATGAGGGTAATCTCGACAGAAGGGTCCTGAGCGAGTTTCTTCTCCAACTCCATGGCGACGGTAAGACCCGCAAAGCCCCCGCCGAGAATGAGTATCCGCTTTCGTGGTACGCGATCCATGAATCGTCTCTCCACGCCGCATGTGCGAAAGGCCCAGGGTTCAGTTCATGCGAACTCTCGATTTCAACTTCACACTGACAGGACTTGTCTCATCTGCGAGTACTTCAATCGAGTACAAGAACTTGCTTACGAGAGGCACCCGTCGGTCCGCTGCAACACGATGACACTCTGATCGTCGAGACACGGAGTAAGACCCAGAGGATCAATGCCACCAAACCTGGTAATTTCACAACCTCATCAGCGACATAGTTACCGCCCCATACCTCTGTGCAGGTCACTTGGTATCCAGACTGATCTGTCTCCAGACCAGCATCGTCCGTTGAATTCGCACCGAAAGGCATTGAATTTGCCCTTGCGAGCCTTAGACATCACAACCTCATCTAGTGCTTCGTCAGATCTTCGTCGTCGCGTTCTATTGGCAGCCCCAGCAGATTACCGGCCGGACTGTTTCCTTGTCCGATGGCTTCCAAGCCGGATTCGTGAGATGAGACGGTGCGGATAGGAAAAAGATACGGAAAATCTGCCTTGTCGACATTGTCGACCGAGAAGCGGACTTTGGTTGCACTCAGCGAAGCCGAAGACGTACACTCGCGTAAGTTGATCCGCGCCAGCCGACGGTGGGGGATGAGCTTTCTCAGACAAGTTCAATTAGGCGACAAGTTCGGTCCTTTTGTCGTATTTCAGGAGGCCCTTGGGTTCATTCCCAATCTCCTTCGCGCTCAGACCCTTTTACCTCGTGCTATCGAGGCTCAGACGAAGCTTGAAAGTGCCGTGCGTCTACAGGAAGGAGCGATTTCCAGGGTACAGAAAGAACGAATCTTTCTAAGCATTGCAGGTGATCGACAAGACACGTATAGCGTGGCCGTGGACAGCAAGGTCATGTCTTCGCTTGGCGTGCCGGACAGTCAAATCGATGATCTCTTGAACGACTGCCATCATGCGGGCCTCTCGGCGCCTGACTTAGCCTCCCTGCAATTTTGCCTCAAGTTAAGCCGCCACGCTCGGTCAGTGTGCTCAAAAGACATCGAAGCACTGCGGGCATGCGGGTTCGAGGACGAGTCGATACTAGAAGCCGTCGTTATGACTGCCTTGGCCGTCTACCGCTGCACGCTGTCCGTGGGTTTGGGTCCGGAGCCAGATTTCGGATCGCGGAAGATCGCTTCGACGAGATTTGTTCCACCGCGTGAGGGAGCGCCCCATGGCTTGTTGCCCGACGATCATGAGGCAGAACGAAGAAAAGGGCCATATGTCTACGCTCCGTACCTGAGCCCCAAGACGTTTGCACCTTTTGCCATCGTTCAGAAGAGTCACGGATTCATACCGAACTTTTTCCGCGCTCAAACTTTGCGGCCCGACTTGCTGGAAGCAGAACTGGAGGCAGAGGGCAGGATTCTGCAGCCTGAGGATGTCCTGACACGAATACAAAAGGAATGCATTCTGTTGGCCGTGTCGGCGGCGAACCTCAACTCCTATTGCGTTGCAGTGCATTGCAACCTATTGCGAGGCTTGGGCATGCCTCCGGAGGAAGGCGACCAGATTGCCGTGGATCATCATCAGTCAGGTTTATCAGAGGCTGATAGGGCGTTACTGGACTTCGCTGTGAAATTGGGAACGCGTGCTTCAGAGTTTTCCCGTGAGGACATTGTCAAACTTCAGAGATTTGGTTTTACCGAAGAACAGATTTTGGAATGCGAGGTGGTCACAGCTCTCAACAATTTCGCCAATACCCTCCAAATGGGGCTCGGAATCGAGCCGGATTTTCAGCCACCCCTGGTCTTTCAAGAAAATAAACTGTATCTTCCTGTGGCTGCCCGCCGTCACACTGAAGATGGACGTGTTCCTTCAGCTTCTGACCCGCTGCAGGACCGGGACGCTGGATTGGTCGCGGAGGCGCAGGACGGGAAGCTGGAGGCTTTCGAGGAATTGGTTCGCCGCCATACCCAGTTGATTTATCGCACTCTGACAGCAATCCTGGGTAACCAGGTCGATGCGCAGGACGCAATGCAGGATGTTCTCTTAGCCGCGTTCAAGCACATCGGCGGATTCCAGGGCCGCTCGAAGTTCTCGACTTGGCTGGTGAGTATCGCCAGGAATACAGCGCTTCAACGTTTGCGACGCCGGAAAGACGTTGAGAGCTTGGATGAAGGTGGGTACGAGGAAGATCGGGGCTTCCGCCCTCGCCAGGTAAGAGCTTGGGAGGACAACCCAGAGCAGCGCTATTCTAACTTGGAAACCCGGCAACTCATTGAAAAGGGTATCTTGGAGCTTCCCGTGAAGTACCGCGTTGTGGTGATGCTTCGGGATATCGAGCAACTCTCGACGGACGAAGTTGCCCGGCAGTTGGGGCTATCCGTGCCTACAGTTAAGATACGGCTGCTGAGGGGCCGACTCATGCTGCGAGAGTGGCTCTCGCCTCACTTCACGACAAGCCTCAGGAGAGCGGCCCAATGATCACCTGCGAGGACTTCTTCGCTGAGTTCGGAGATTACCTTGAGAATCAGGTGTCGCCAGAAGTCCGTAAGGAACTCGAACTGCACGTGTCCCAGTGCCGCGCTTGCCATGTGTTGTACGACTCCAGCTGCAAGACTGTAAAGATCGTGACAGAGAGTGGTTCGTTCAAGTTACCGCAGAGCGTCTCTGACCCAATCATAGAGCGTGTCATGACGAGGCTGAGAACAGACCGCAAGTAACAAGGTCGAAATCCTGTCTTAAACCGCGAGTCATTCACACCTCCGCCGCCTTACGCCTGTCGAAAGTCGGCATTCGCGAGTTCATCGGATCAGCGTCGCGCATCTTTTTGAGTCCTTCATAGGCTCCCAGTTCTCTCCAGTCAGTGAACTATTGTCCATGCCTACGGCAACGTGCGCTTCGTGCTTTGGGCATTTGCCCGGTCATGGCAGCTTTTTTTTGCGCCTGTGTAACCTTCGCACGACACTGGACTCCTATCGCCTGTGAGAGTTGAGTGCCCGCGGGTGCTCAGCGAAAGTCCAAAAACACAAGGAGAAACCATTATGGTTCGCAACATCAAGATAGCTTTGGCACTCGCTGCACTGGCGTTCACATTTGGGTTGCAGCCCTCGGTGCACGCGCAAGACAGCATGAAGCATGAAAGCAAAACTCTGGCAACTGGCACCTTCCACGGCAAAGTGCACAAAACTTCCGGCCGCGCCACGGTTTACCAGGAGTCAGATGGGAAGCTCGTCCTGCGCCTGACAAACTTCAAGACGTCCAACGGGCCCGATGTACACGTGATTCTGATCGCAGCCAAGGACGCGGACGACGACGCCAATTTTCTCAACAGCAGCACCCAGCGAGTTGAGCTGGGGAATCTGAAGGGGAATGAGGGTGACCAGAATTACGAAATACCCAGCGACACGGACCTGAGCAAATTCCAAACCGTTTCGATCTATTGCGAGCGGTTCAACGCCAACTTCGGCGCTGCGCCACTTGAGAAGTTCTAAGTACGTTCACTTCAATGGAATCGGGCAGGTGGACCTGCCCGATCCATGCATTCGAAGGAGAAACTCATGAATATGCAGGCAGGTTCCTGGCTCTCGCGTAAGAAGTGGATCTTGGCTGTAGTCGGTCTGCCGATTCTGGTGGGGGCTTGGTGGGCCTTCCGCCCCGAAAAACTCTGGATCAATCAAAAAGTCAGTGAGCCCGCGCCGTTCGCTGTGAGCACTGATCCTCAGCCGCTTTATACCGGCCGACTGGAAGGCAAGGCTCACCAAACAAGCGGGCGAGGAACGATCTATAAGACCTCCGATGGCAGGCAGTATCTCCGGCTGACGGATTTCTCGACCTCCAATGGCCCGGACGTTCACGTTATCTTGGCCCGGAGTGATGACGAGAACCTTACCCAAGAGATCGTCAAAGGTCAACTTGACAGCGTCGAGCTCGGGTCCCTTAAGGGCAACCAAGGAGATCAGAATTACGATCTCCCTGCATCGGTCGACTTACAGAAATACAACGCCGCCGTTATCTACTGTGAGCGATTCCATGCGGTATTCGGCGTCGCCAAGCTCGAACAGTTTTGATGGACGATGTTCCTGTGAATAAATTCGATCCAAAATGTAAAAGGAGATCCCACGAAAACACGAATACAAAAAGGAGGCAGTATGAAGCTCACAGGCAAGAAGGCTCTTATTACCGGCGGCAACAGTGGCATCGGTCTTGCCACAGCCCGACTTTTCATTGCGGAAGGCGCGCAGGTCGCCATTACCGGTCGCGACCAGAAGACGCTCGATGAAGCGATCGCCGAACTTGGATCGAACGCGCGTGGCTACCGCGCTGACGTCACCATTGCGGAAGACCGCAAGCGGCTCTTCGCAGCCCTAGCCAAAGATTTCGGGAAACTCGACATTGTGTTTGCCAATGCCGGCATCTCTGGCCGGACTCCTGCTGGCTCGACCGACGAAGACACTTTTGAGAAGGTCATCCACACCAACCTAAATGGTGCTTTCTTTACCGTCAATTCAGCGGTGCCTCTCCTGAACGACAACGGCAGCATCATCTTTAATGGGTCGGTACATAACTATCTCGGCCAACCTGGCGTCGCCGCATATGCAGCCACGAAGGGCGGCCTCGTCTCGATGGCGCGTTCCATCGCCGCCGACCTTGCGCCGCGCAATATTCGCGTGAACGTCGTCGCACCAGGCGCGACGAAGACTCCGATTTGGAAGCGCGGGCCCCGCGCCTCTATACCTGCAGATCAGTCCGCCAAGTTGGCGAAGTTTTTCTCGTCTGCCATTCCGCTGGGCCGTTGGGGCGAGCCGGAAGAAGTTGCTAAAGCCGTGCTCTTCCTGGCCTCGGAGGATTCCTCATACGTCAATGCGGTCGAGTTGATGGTGGATGGCGGAGCCACAGGTGCCCCGTTTGGAGCTCCCATTCTTCGCGGCTGACCGCACAGGGTTAAGGCATGGAGCAAAAGTAGGAAGGAAAGCAGAATCATGAGGGAAACAGCAATTGTTAGCAGCGCACCCGGCGATCTTCATAACGGAGTTCGGATGTCCACGACGCCGGGAGCGAGATTCAAGGAGGATGACAATGACAACTCTAGCTTCAGCCGGCAGCAGCACGACTGTTGTTCCGGCGACTACGCCCACGTCCGTCCACAAAATCGAAGCCGACGGTGTTCGACTTTTCTATCGGGAGGCAGGCGACCGCACGGCGCCGGTAGTGCTCTTGTTACATGGGTTTCCAGCCTCATCGTTCATGTTCCGCGAACTCATTCCGCGTCTCGCCCGTGATTACCGTGTGATTGCGCCGGACCTCCCCGGTTTTGGTTTTACCGAAGTTACTGCCGAACGAAAGTACGTTTATTCGTTCGACGCGTTGGCCAAGACAATCGATGCGTTCACGGAAGCACTCAGCATCAACCTCTATGCCATCTATGTATTCGACTATGGCGCACCAACAGGCTTCCGCCTGGCGATGGCTCATCCGCAGCGAGTGACGGCTGTCATTTCACAAAACGGCAACGCTTATGAAGAAGGCTTAAGCTCAGGTTGGAATCCGATCCAGAAATACTGGAAAGAGTCGACTGCGCAGAATCGCGCTGCCCTTCGCGATTTTCTCACGCCCGAAACGACGAAGTGGCAGTACACACACGGCGTAAGCGATCCAGAAAGTGTTCCGCCCGAGTCGTACACATTGGATGCGGCTCTGCTGGCACGTCCGGGGAATAAAGACATTCAACTGGATCTGTTTCTCGATTACGCCTCGAATGTGAAGCTTTATCCAAAATTCCAGGAGTATTTCCGTAAATCGCAGCCACCTTTGCTGGCGATCTGGGGGAAGAATGATCCGTTTTTCATTCCTGCGGGAGCAGAGGCGTTTCGAAAAGACTTGCCGAACGCAGGGTGGAGTTTCTAGACACAGGACATTTTGCCCTCGAGACACACGTCGTGGAAATTGCCGCTGCGATAAAAGACTTTCTTGCCGCGAATGGTGTTGCCAACCATCGCACAGAAAGTGTGGTTGCGCGATGATGCGGTTTCTAAGGAAGAGCTGATTGGAACGAAGGGGAAATATGGAACGTCGTAACTTTCTTCGAGCGCTGCCAGCTACATCTCTGGGTCTCGCGCTCGAGGGCTCTTTGACTAAATTGTCGGGAGCGCAAAATGCGGGACAAGCTGCCGCAAATTCGCACACTTCCATGATGGGTGAATTTCCTGAGAACTCATCGATAGTTTTGGTGCATGGGGCGTGGGCGGACGGCTCGTGTTGGCGCAGCGTCATTCTGCCTTTGGAACGGCGGGGTCTTCACGTCATCTGCGCGCCGATCCCGCTCACCTCTTTAACCGATGATGCTAACGCTTTGAGCCGGGCACTGGAACGGACCACCGGTCCGGTTGTCCTGGTGGGACACGCCTATTCTGGCGCTGTGATCGCCGCCGTGCGAGAAGAACGAGTCAAGTCCCTGGTCTATATCGCGGCGCTCGCCCCGGATGAAGGAGAAACCGTGGCTAAGGTTTTCTATCGCGACACAAAGCCTCCGGAATCGCCCAAGTTGGCTCCCGTTTTTTTCTTGGCGGCCTCACGGCCGCATCTTTCGGTGCACTGCTGGAGAACTCTTTCGCCCAACCGGTGCGACCACCGAACTCAAATAAAACTGGAGGAATTATGGCTGGCCAGGATTCTTTCGAGTCGTCTCAAGTCGAGGTTTCAGGAAACACGATTTTCGTGCGTCGCTACGGAGCTGGGCCGCCGATTCTGATGGTGCACGGCTTCCCGCGCACAAGCTTGATGTGGCGATTTCTTGCGCCGAAGCTCGCAGAAACTCACACCGTGATTTGCGCGGACTTGCGCGCCTACGGCGGCAGCGGGATACCTGCTTCTACCGACGACGACGTTCCTTATTCCAAGCGCGCAATGGCGAAGGAACTCGTTGAGGTGATGGACAAGCTCGGATTCCCGACATTCACGCTGATCGGCCATGATCGCGGAGGACGCGTCTCCTACCGGCTGGCCTTGGATCATCCGAGGACCGTGGAGCGTTTAGCCGTATTCGATGTGATTCCGATCCTTGAGGCATGGAGTAGATCCGATGCGCGCTTCGCTCAGACCTACTGGCCCTGGGTTTTGCTATCGCAGAAGGAACCGCTCCCGGAGAACTATCTTCTCGGTGCGCCTGAGGCGGTCTTCCATAACCCCTTCGGTCAAGGTTCCTTCGGCCCGGAGATTCTCGAAGAATATGTCTCGACTTATCGCGAGCCGGCTCGTGTTCATGGAATCTGCGAGGAATATCGAGCCGCCGCGACGATCGACGTCGAACATGATCGAGCGGACAAAGAAGCTGCGAAGCAGATCGAATGCCCGATGCTGCATCTATGGGCGGAGGGCGGCCCGCTCGACACTTTCTATGCAAAAGACGGGGGTCCGCTGGGCATTTGGCGACAATGGGCGCCACGCGCGCAAGGACAGGCGATGAAGGGTGGCCACTTCTTTCCGGAGGAGAATCCTGACCACACAGCAGTTCTCGTCAAGCAATTCCTCTCCACATAAGCCACTCATCGCAGAGGAGTAGGACTGTGTTTCGGGCCGCAAGTTCAGCATTCGGCGAGAACTGGAAGGATGCATGGCCCGGCATTCCTATCAGGGTAGATGTC
This sequence comes from uncultured Acidobacteriaceae bacterium, assembly GCA_963785265.1. Taxonomy (GTDB): domain Bacteria; phylum Acidobacteriota; class Terriglobia; order Terriglobales; family Acidobacteriaceae; genus Acidiflorens. Next base: position 61,249 of record CAWAUN010000010.1, read on the forward strand.
GGAACGACGATGACTTGGCACCATGCACCCGACATCGAAATTCGGCGAACTCTTCCAGTATTCCAATCTGATGGCCGCGGCGGGCGGATATACCGGAGCTCATGTCATCCATCCCGAGATGGAATTAGACGCCGCTTACGACAGAGCCATCCAGTCGTACGTTTTCGATCCGTTGCAGATGAAGGAGACGACCTTCGACTTCAAGCGCGCGTTCTCCCGCCATCACGCCGGCTCGCATTCGCCCGATGCCGACGGAAAAACTGCCAAGGCGGTCACAGCTATTAATGATGCAATCATTCCCGCGCGTCCCGCCGGAGGCGCGTGGAGCAGCGTGAACGATATGCTGAAATATGTCTCCATGGAACTTGCCGAGGGAAAGCTTCCGGATGGAACAACCTACATTTCGAAAGAACCGTTGCTCGAACGGCGCACTCCACAGGTCAGCATCGGTAAGGACGTCACTTATGGCATGGGCTTGATGGTCGACACCACCTATGGAGTACCAGTGGTTCATCACGGTGGCGACCTGGTCGGATATCACAGCGACATGATGTGGCTGCCGCAGCAAAACGTGGGTCTGGTGATCCTGACAAACGCTGATCCCGGATGGCTGCTTCGCGACCGCATCCGTCGCAAGTTGCTTGAGGTTCTCTTCGATGGACATTCTGAGGCCGCGGCGCTACTCGATGCCGACGCGAAGAGCTTCTATGCCGACCTGGCTGCCGAGCGCAAATTGATGACGATCCCGGGCGATGCGAGTGAGAGTGCCAAGCTCGCCAAACACTACACAAATGCAGCGCTCGGCGAAATCACAGTCAGCACGTCCGGCGCTTCCACGATCTTTGATTTTGGCGAGTGGAAAAGCGAAGTCGCCAGTCGCAAAAATCCCGATGGCACAATTTCCTTCCTCACCACCGTACCGGGAGAGTTGGGCTTTGAGTTCGTGGTTGGCTCGGGGGCCAAGCGAACGTTGACCATCAGAGACGCGCAGCACGAATACACGTTTGAAGAACATTGAGTCACGACGATTCGATGAGTGAAATCGGGATTTATCGCCAACAACCCCGGAGAACTTCTCTCGCTTGGCGATGAAGGTGTTTGGACTGGCAGCCGTTTGGCGGTAAAAGTCACCACTACCGCGATGTGGATAAGTTGCAGGTTGCAGCTCGCTCTCTTGTTACAATGCGGGTACCTTGGGAGTATCCCAGGTGTCGCCACTTGAGGAGTATCCTATGTGCTGCCGCTTGGTTCTCAGCCTTTTGCTATTCCTCACACTGCTTGAAAGTTGTGCGCTCGCCCAGAGTGACGAGGGCGGAAATCTTCAACCCGTCAACGCCACCTCTATGATCTCGAGCGCACACGCCGATGATGAAAAGAAAGTCGAGTTCAAGTCGCAAACCGTGCTGGTGCAGGTGCCGACAGTGGTGGTCGACAAGGCCGGCAATCATATCCACGCCCTGAAGAAGGAAAACTTCAAGGTCGAGGAAAATGGCAAGCAGCAAAAGATTGCCGTCTGCGAAGAAGTTACAGCTACGAATGCGCGCCTGACACAAGCGACGAATCCGCCGGGGACGTTCAGCAACCTGGCGCAGAACGCAGATTCGCCGCGGAACGTAGTCGTGATCGCGCTCGACACGTTGAACACACCGTTTCTCGATCAAGCTACCGGACGAAAGCAACTGGTCCAATACCTCGCCGACAACCTGGGTTCCGTGCCGGTAATGGCAATGGTCGTGATCGGGAGCAAAGGAGTGACGACAATTAGTGGACTGACGAGTGATCCAGATTCGCTTCTGAATGCGCTCAAGAAGGTTCGCAGTGAGTTTCCTGCCTTGCAAGGAGTTAGTAACGACGCGCAGGAGTTAGCCGCCATTCGTGGCGCAATGACCGGCATCGGCCCGATACTTTCTCCAGGCAATCCTGCAACCCAGATAAGGCAATTCATTTCGGAGGGCGACGCGATCTACGGCGGCTACGAGCAGGATCGCGCCATTGAAAACACGATGCAGGCGTTTCTGAGCATAGCGTGGTCGCTTTCCGGGATTCCGGGAAGAAAGTCTCTGATCTGGGCCACGGGCGGCTTTCCCTTCATCATGGATTCTCCTTCGGCCGTACCCGGTGGACACTTGTCGGTGTTGTACGAACGAGCCATGGGAGCTCTGAATGACGCGCAGGTTTCGATCTACCCCGTGGACGTTCGCGGCTTGGTGGACTTGTCGTCGACTGGCGATGCCTCCCGTCGCGGGACCGTGAACGAACAGGCCTTTGCAGTCAGGAATACGAACCGCAGTTGGCTGCAAGGTTCGAAGATCGACACGCTGAAGGATTTTGCTGCGATGACCGGCGGCAAGGCGTACTACGACAGCAACGATCTCGCGGCGGGTTTCAAGCTGGCGGTCGAAGATTCCAGTTCGTATTACCTGATCGGCTATTACCTGGACACGCACAACACGAAACCGGGTTGGCGAAAACTGAAGGTCAAGGTGGCGCACAAAGATGTGGAGGTGCGAGCGCGAACCGGCTTCCTGGTTACGAATGCCACGATGAATCCTGATCTGACCCACGAGGCCGATGTCGGTTTTGCCTTGACGTCTCCCTTTGACAGTACTGGGATACCGCTATCGGTGCAGTGGGGTGGAGCTGCTCCGGATGGGGACAAAAAGAAAGTCGCGTTTGCTCTGCACCTGCCAGCGACGGGCGTGACTATAGAAGGAGATCAGAACGCCTTCAACGTAGATTTTATGGCGCAAGCCGTGAAGAATGACGCCCCACCTACCAACGTGGGAAGCACCGCTAAGGGCACATTCACCGCCGAAGCTCTGACCAAGGTCAAGTCCGAAGGAATTTTTTACAAGAACGCGTTCCATCTTCCTCCCGGGGATTATCAGGTGAAGTTTGTGGTGCGGGATAACGTGAGCGGCAGGATCGGTAGCGTGACGGCGTTGCTGACAGTGAACTAACGAGTCTTTACTTCGCGACTCTGCGCAGTTCGGTTGTTCGCGGAGCCCGGTAGCAGGTCGTGAGAAGCCAAACTCCGAGTGCAATCAAGGCGAGGTCCACAATCAACATTCCAGTCGCTTCGCCTGCGTTTGCAGGCTGAAATGTGCGAGTTTGCGGAAATAGCAAGAACTTCACGTTTATATAGACAAGCAGTAGGCCCAACAGCAATCGCCACCAAGAAAGCTCTCGTCTCATGCGGTCCATTTCACCGCACTACGATGGTTTTGTCTACATCCGTCAGCTTGATTGACGAAATGAGGCGATTTCGCTCATTGACCTTTTGATGAGTGTAAATGCGATTTATCATCAATTGTATTCTTTCAACACGACATATAATCTCGGGGCGACCGCGACAACACATGAGACAGGTAATTGCGGATTTGTTCATATCACTCGATGGTTTTGCCTCAGGAAAGGGCGAAGCGCCCTACTTCGGCTATTTTGGCCCAGAGCTTTGGACTTGGGTGCGCGAAAACCTTGACCAGCCCCAGTCCTTGATCATGGGACGCGCAACATACGCGGCATTGGCCGAATTCTCTGCCAGTGCCACTGATGAAGTCAGCTTGAAAATGAAGTCGCTTCCGAAACTGGTATTTTCCAGCAAACTACAAGAACCGCTTGAGTGGGCCAACACGCATGTGCTACGGGGCAATTTGGCAGACGAAATTAATCGATTGAAGCAGCAGGGGGAAGAGCCACTTCGCTGCATCGGTAGCATCAGTTTAGTGAAGAGCATGATGGAACTAAGGCTGGTCGACCGACTGCGGCTCATGGTCTTTCCCGTCATTTTAGGGAACGCTGGGAGAGAACCAGTTTTCGCTGAGTACGCGAGAACGAAACTCGAACTTGCGAGTTCGAGAACCCTCGATTCTAGGATCATGCTCCTCGAATATGGTCCAAGAGTAAGCTAACGCAACCACACCATGGGCCGAAACCCGTTGCCATTGATAGGCTCTCTGACGTTCCCGATGTCAAATGTTGTGATCAGGCGTGGGTGTTGAAAAAGTCGGTGATCGGAATGTCACGAACTGCGTCGGAGCGATATTGTAGCGAGGACTCCAGTCCGCATCATCTGAAACGGCTGCGAAGGCTCCTCAAGAATCTCCTTGCGCCGTGACAATCGGTAGCGTCCACACATGTAAACAGTATGACCGAAAAGAATGAACGTGGCACAAGGGGCTGGAGTGCGCTCAGTTTGTGATCCCCCCGAATCTGACTCGGGAGCAAAAGATCACTGCCCAGAAGCGGACTTCTGGCCAGGAATAAGTTCCGGTTTGCGCGTCACTCGGGAGGAACTGCTGATAGCGAAGTTCGCAGACAGGGTTTGGCAAGTTTAAACGGTCCGTTACTGCCCAGGCTTCGCAATGTTCTCGTATTTCTGTCTAGCCTCTTCGAAGATCGCCAACACCGCCTGCCTCTCCGTTTCGGTATTCCACGCCGTGGAGCTCTGCACCGCCGAGATCAGCCGCTCCATCCACGCCACGAAATACGCTGCATCCTCCGTGTTGCGCTGCGGAGCACCAGCCATATACACGTAAACCGGACTGGTAGTTGCATACGGGTACAGATCTAAAATCGGATGCTCCGCTTTATCACTGAACGCCCGCAGAATGCACCAGCCACTGCTTTCGAGCGGTACTTTGCCTTCGGCATAAGCGGTAGTGCGATCAGCACTGAGCTCGAGTTCGCGAGCAATCTTCCCGTTGCAGACGATCTGCAGATGATCCACCGGCACAATGGACCCCAACGCGGCCCGAAAGAAGACATCCTGCTTCTTGTCGAGATGGACCTCTCCTCCCGGTGTTTTCAGTCCAAGCTCAAAGCGCAGCAACGGCCCATTGGTCGCGAAAGTGCGTCCTGCTTTGATGGATTCGAGCCACGGCTCAAGCTTCAACGATCCGGCGGGAACTTCCGCATACACGCGGTTCAACCCCATTGGCCCGCGGAGTGAGGCGTAGTTACCCATGAAATCTGTTCCGGCAGCGGTCGGCAGCCGGAAACCGCAGTTCAGCAACTTGTACCAAACCGCTGCCGTGGATTTATGGTCCGAAAAGCCAACAACCTCGATGTAATCCACTTTGCCAAGTGCCACATCAGCCGGCAGCTCGAACGTCACCGAATCCTTGGCCGGATCCGGTACGCTGTCCAGTGGATGCACATACCCGACCAGCGCTTCCTGTTCGTGCGCCAAGTCAGCCACCGTGGCATTCGCCGGAAACAAACTCGCCGCCTCCGTGTTCGGATACCCGGCATATCCCGGCAGGATCAGATTCCGCGTCAGGTTCAGAAGCCCGAGGTGCCCCCAGTAGCTCGTGTGAAACTCCTGCCCATACTGCAGCAAGTGATCTTCGTTGGAAGCCGGATCAAGCTTCGGCGAAAAGTACGCTATATCCGGGAACCGCTGCTCTTTATTGACGACCAGATTTTCAATGATCGACAGGTTTTCGGCCGCGGCCTGCTCTATCAGATGCGAAGGCGTGTTCCGATACGTGCCCGCATAGTTCATGTGGACGTGAGCATCCCCACTCACCCACCGCGTCTCGGGACTCTTCCACTCGATCCGCCGCAGCGCGACTGTGGCTTCCAGGGTTTTGCCCGCCACAACCTCCACGCCCAGCTCCTCGAACCGGTATTCGAAGCCGCGCATGACGCCCACCTGTACTTTCCCAGCTGGAACCGTAACCTCAGAGATTCCCTTGGTGTCAAAGTAGTGCGCTTCAAACGGATGCTCCTTGCGGTCAAAGCTGTCGTCCGCTTCCATCCATGCGCCCTCCGGTGCGTACGCCCGACCGTCTTCCGCCGTAACAAAGACTCGCGCCGCCACCGGCTTCCCTCTGGGGTCCGCGACCCGCAGAAGCAATTTTCCCATCGGCTTCAAGTACTTTCGTTCGCGGGCTAGAACCTCGCTCTGCGAACCCCCGGGAATCGTCTGGATCCATAACGAAGTATTACCGCCGCGGTTCGAAATGAACGCGATCTTTGATCCGTCCGGCGACCATCGCGGATTGATATTGTCGTAATCTCCATAGGAAATTGGAAACGCGTCGCCCCCCGCCGCTGGCATCACCCAAAGCTGGTGCCACGGCTGTCCCAAATACGACGCATACACCATGCGCTTGCCGTCTGGCGAAAAATCAGGGCGAGCCTTCCACGTGGTCTCTTCGTAGTGGATCTCGTGCGCCTCGGCGCCCGGTTGAGCCTTCATCCGCCAAAAGCCGCCGGTACCGTGGATGTGCCCCCGATTCGAAATGAACAGGATCTCCGACCCATCTCGCGACCACACCGGGCTGATCTCGTGGTCCACCTGGCTGTAGTAATAGCGAGGAAGCGGGCTGACGTTTTCGGCAGTGAGTTGCTGGACGTCGCTCAGTTCCCCATCCTCAAATCTTCCTGCAAAGATATGGAAGTGACCCTTGGACGAGGTCGAAACAAACGCCAGCCGCTTTCCGTCGGGAGAAAATCGTGGTTCGAGATTCACCGCTCCCCCTGACGTGAGTTGTCGCGTGCGCCCATCGCGCAGGTCAAGTAACCACAACTCCACGGCATCGTGGTCGTAGCGCACAAAAGCAACCCAACGCCCATCCGCCGACAAATCTGGCTGGTAGTCATAGCCCGGCCCTGCAGTCAGTTGCTCGGCTATCGTGTTCTGCACATCCTGCCGCCACAGCGAGCCTGCCATCGAGTAAATCAGCGTCCGGGAGTCCGGGGACCAGCCCACTGCGCTTGGCCCGGTGGTGAGCTGAGGCAGGTACATCTCGCGATAGTAATAAGCATGTGGGAGATCAATCTGCTTGAGCACCGGCTCACGCTGCGCCACGCAATTCGCGCACAACAAGAAGACAAAGATGAAAAGACGAATCATTCGGGATCGAAACAAAGTTCACGCGCAGAACCACACCATCGCCAACTGGACCCATCCAGAAACGGGCTTATAGCGAGTTACCGAGCCAGTACGACACTGTGCGCCAGCTTCTCATCGGGCGCTTCCTCTCAGATGCCCGCATACCACGCGTAGCCACCATCAGGGTTAGCACCGCCCAGACCCTTGCCGAACGGTTTGAGGTTGTCCGTCAGAGTCATACGATTGATATATTTCACGTTCTTATAACCGAGCTGCCGCGGGACTCGCACACGGACGGGGCCCCCGAACGGCACGGGGAGTTCGTTTCCGTTCATGCGGTGGGCGAGCAGCGTTTGCGGGTGCAACGCGTCCGCCATGTCGATGCTCTCCCACCAGTCAGGTTGGATCGAGCGGTATACAACGTAACGCACCTGGGGCAGCGCGCCCACACGGTCCAGGATGTAAGAGAGCGGCACCCCGGTCCATTCGGCGATGTAAGTCCATCCTTCTTCACAGCCGATCATGGTGATCTGCGTAGTGGTAGGGAAACTCCTGATCTCTGCCAGCGAAAACGAGGCCGGCCGCGCCGCCAACCCGTCCACAGTCACTCGCCAGTCCACGAAACTGGCGGCCTGGAGTCGTTTGAATTCATCGCCCAACGGATCGACTTCATTGGCGAACGGGTTCTGCGAAACCTCCGTGCGGGAAAATTCACGTGCCATGGAATCGCGGGTCAAAAGTCGCTGTGCCGCGTAGGTCAGCGTTTCTCCCGGGCCGTAGAGTCCTCCCGCGTCCGGCGGGATGAGCCCATGATGCTGCGCGACTTTGGCAGCGACGGCAATCGCCGATGCACCGGCCGCCACACTCAGCCCCGTGGTGATGAGTTTGCGTCGAGAGATATTGCTCATAACTTCACTCCGTCGGTGGGGTAGAGCGGCCGGTGATCATGGCGCGCATACGATTTCGAAATCCCGCAACAAAGACCATCAGCACGTGAATCAACAGGAATAGCACCAGGAATATCGTCACCAGGAAGTGCAGGCTGCGCGCCGTCTGCTGCCCTCCCAAGAGCCGAACGGCTAGAGGGAATTCCGACGTGAATCCGAACGACATGGCCAGCCCCGTCCAGATCATCAAGGGGAACAACACGAAGATCACGAGCAGGTACGCCAGGCGCTGCAGCACATTATACGACCACTCTTCTTCTTTTTCCGGCCGCTCAAAGCGCAAATGTCGAACCAGCGAACCGCCCAGCTCCTTGATGGAAAGCTCTGAAGCCGCGGGAAACAGATTGCGCCGGAAATGCCCCGCGAAGAAGCCGAACAGCACGTAGAACAAACCCGCCCCGACCGCAAGCCATGCCGCCTGAAAATGAAGATAGCGGCTCCAGCCGTTCTGATCAGGGAGCACGTACCCATAGCCGGTGGGGACGGTATCCCTGGAGGATGGCAGGTGCAGATTGAGCCACGGGCGCATGTTTACGTTGCCGGTCTCACCCCAGTAAAACCGCGGATGCGAAAGCACGATCTCGCCTCCGCTGACCAGCAGCGCGAGAAACGCGACTGTGGTAATCCAATGGGTCACGCGCACGAGCGCTGAGTGGCGCTTCCCGTAAGCGGCGGGCACTGCAGAACCAAGCTTGGCCGAAGAAGACAATTGGCGGGCACCGCGATCAGCGATCGGCAGACTCGCATTCATAAGGTAGGCCCCATCCCCGATGCTCCGGATTCTACAGCAAGCGCACAATTAGCGCCGCCGTGGAAGGCGCCAGTACCGTGCTCCACAGCCAGCAGGACGGAGAATCGATATTCGCTCGTCTACCTATAACGGTCTAACCGGCGCCGCTAGATCCTTTGAATCGTCTTGTCGGATACGCCTGGCCGGTGCAGATTCGTTGCAAGCCCGCGACGAAAGACATGCCAACCGTGCCTCGGGATTCCTGCTTTCGTCAGGCACCTGATGTCGTCTTGCTTGACGTTAGTTTCTATTTTGTTATAGTTACCCTCACATTTTCGTGAATGTCGTAAGAGGGCTTTCCCTAGATCGATTGCAGGAGGAAAAGGATGACGCCTGGCGCGCTTGCGGCACGGAGTATGACCGCAGAGGCTGTGGCCGCGCAGCCTGAAGTCGGACTTCGGGAGCGGAAGAAAGCCCGCTTGCGGCAGCAAATCATCGACACCTCGATAAGGCTGTTCCGCAAGCACGGATACGAGGCCACACGGATCGATGATATCGTCCATGTGCTCGAGATCAGCCAACCCACTTTTTTTCGCTACTTTCCAAGCAAGGACGCGGTTCTGCGCGAGGTGGGAGAGCGGGGGTATGCCTGTATCTGCGAGAAAATGCATTCCGAGCTTTCAGGCAATGCGCGGACAGACCAGCGTTTACGGCGGCTGTACATAACCATGGCACGAGAAGTGGAAGGCGATCGGAAACTTTGGCAAGCAGTTGTGCTGTCGGGCGCCATGGATCCGGTGCGATCCTCGGAACTGCGGGGGCACGAGGAGGCCGCCGTCAGCCTGCTGCGGGAAATTTTAACGCAGGGGCAGAAGCGGGGAGAAGTGACGCGCGCGTTTCCGGTGGTGCACCTGGCCGAGTTCATGGAAGGGCTCTACAACACGGTGGTGCGGCAGTGGGCGGTGGATCTCACGGGGCCGCACAAACTCACGGACCGGGTGCGGAGCGCGATCGAGTTTTTCTTGTGTGGCATTCGTCCGTAAAGTCTTTCGACAAAGTGCCAGCGCTCTTTTAGTGATGGAGTTTAGAGGAGTAACGGGATGAGAGCGGCCGTCCTGCACGAATTCAAGGCGCCATTATCGCTGGAGGATGTGCCTCGTCCAGCGATTGCGGCGGACGAAGTCTTGATCGAGGTTGAAGTCTGCGGTGTGTGCCATTCCGATCTGCACGTGGCCGACGGCGATTGGACGCAGTTGGCCGGCATCGTGAAAAAACCGCTGATCCTCGGACACGAGATCGTAGGACGTGTGGTGGAGCGAGGCGCGGGAGTCGAGAACGTCCAGACGGGGGACCGGGTCGGCGTGCCGTGGATACATTGGACATGCGGGAAATGCGAGTTTTGCCGCGAAGGCAACGAGAATCTGTGCGTACAGCAGCGCATCACGGGCGTTATGGTGGACGGAGGATATGCGGAATTTGCCAAAGCTCCCGCCAGCCACGTGGTCAATATTCCCGAACAACTTCCCTCCGAGCAGGCGGCGCCACTACTCTGTGCCGGGGTCACGGTTCATCGCGCGCTCAAACAAGCCCACATTCGCGCCGGCCAGCGGTTAGCGGTTTTCGGCGTGGGTGGACTCGGACACATCGCCATCCAGATTGCCCTGGCAGCGGGAGCGGAAGTCACCGCAATCGATATTTCGGAGGAAAAGCTCGCGCTGGCGACTGCGCTGGGAGCGATTCGAACCCTGAACGCCGCAACCGGCAACGTGATAAAAGAATTGCGACGCTCCGGCGGCGCGCATGTTGCGCTGGTCACGTCAGCAGCCAAATCCGCATACGACATGGCGTTCTATTGTGTGCGGCCGACGGGAACGCTGCTCGTGGTGGGATTGCCCGCCAAGGATATTTCGTTTCCACCGATTCTGATGGCAGCCGGCGAAATTCAAATTAAAGCTTCCGCGGTGGGCACGCGCGAAGATCTGCGCGAGGTGTTGGCGATGGGTGCAGCCGGGAGTGTCCGTTGCCAGGTGACCACGCGTCCACTCATAGAGGTCCAGGAGGTTCTGGGGCAACTGAGTCGCGGCGAAGTCTCGGGCCGCATCGCGCTTCGCTTGCGCGGGTAGTACCCCCACGGGGTCCGCACGGACTAACAGTAGGTCTCGATGAGTGTATTGAAGTTTGCGACTATAACATGATATGAACTATCACTTTTGCGCAGCCTCGCCCGGCGGAAAGGCCTTTTTCGGAGTGAATGTCAAAAAACTGTTCGATCTAACCGGTCGCGTGGCCATTGTTTCGGGCGGCTCCATGGGACTGGGACGGCAGATGGCGGAGGGCCTGGCGGAGATGGGCGCGAATCTTGTGCTTTGCGCCCGCAACCAGAAGCGCTGCCAGGAGGCGGCGGAGGCCTTACGCAGCCATGGCGTTCAGACGCTTGCCTTGGGATGCGATGTCAAAGACAAAGCGGCAGTTCATCAGGTTGTAGAGGAGACGCTGGCGAAGTTCGGCCGGATCGATATTCTGATCAACAACGCAGGCGTCTCCTGGGGATCTCCCGTAGAAGACATGACGCTCGAGCAGTGGGACAAAGTTCTCTCCACCAATCTTACCGGCACGTTTCTGTTTTGTCAGGCGGTAGGCAAGACCATGGCTGCGCAGGCATCGGGCAAGATCATCAACATTGCATCGGTGGCGGGTCTGGGCGGAGCCTCGGCGGAACTACAGGCGATCGGCTACCACGCGAGCAAAGGCGGCGTGATCGCGTTCACCAAGGATCTGGCGTGCAAGTGGGCGCCGCACAACATTCAGGTAAATGCGATCGCTCCGGGATGGTTTCCAACGCACATGTCGGGATGGATCATCGAGCATCGTAAAGATTCCCTGTTGGCGAAAATTCCGCTGGGCCGCTTCGGGGCCGATCACGATCTGAAAGGCGCGGCGGTGTTTCTGGCATCGGAAGCTTCCGCATACGTGACAGGGCACGTCCTGGTTGTCGACGGAGGCCAGACGGCCTGGTAGAGAACGAACTCTTTATGAATATTCCCCTGACGCCGGTGCGATTTCTTCGGTACTCAATAGAACAATTTCCGCGCAAGACGGCGGTGGTGTGCCAGGATCTGCGGTTTACCTACGCCGAGTTTGGCGATCGTGTGGGGCGTTTGGCTGGAGCGCTGCGCGCCGCCGGAGTGAAATCTGGTGATCGCGTGGCATTCCTCAGCCTGAACTGCCATCGGCTCCTCGAAGCTTACTTCGGAGTTCTGGAAGCGGGTTGCGTTCTGCTTCCTCTCAATATTCGCCTGGCCGCGCCCGAACTGGCCTACATTCTGAACGACTCCGGAACGACGGTGCTGTTCCTGGAACAAGAGTTTGTCGGTCTTGTAGATTCGTTCCGGCGCGACCTGCGCACGGTGCACTCGTTCCATCAACTCGATGGAACGCCGCAAGCGCCATGGCTTTCCGCTGCAACCTACGAACAGATGCTCGCCTCCGCCACTCCCTACCGCGGAGACCTAATGGAGTTTGACGAGAACTCAGTGGCGGAAATGTTTTACACGAGCGGAACCAGCGCCAGTCCGAAGGGCGTGATGCTCACACATCGGAACGTGTACCTGCACGCCATGAGCATCGCTTTGTACCACCACACGAAGTATGAGGACGTGCTAATGCACACGATCCCTTTGTTTCACGCTAACGGCTGGGGAGCGGCTCACACGATCACGTTCATGGGCGGAACTCATGTCATGCTTCCGCGTTTTGTGCCCGAGGAAGTCTTCCGTCTGGTGGAGCGGGAACGGGTGCGCGCGCTAACCCTGGTGCCGATTATGGCCACTGTGCTGGTGAACTCGCCGGCGCGCTCCAAATACGACTTGAGCAGCGTGCAGTGGTGCGTAATTGGGGGCGCGGCTTCTTCCCCGGCCTTGATCCGTGACGTCGAGCAGACGTTGGGATTTAAATGCTATTCGGGGTACGGGCTCACGGAAACTGCGCCGTCACTGGCGAACGCCGAACTGAAACCGGATATGCAATGCACCGATGAAGAGCGTTACGCGCTGCAGTCCATGACGGGCTATGCGTTTCCAGGATGTGAACTGCGGGTGGTCGACGCCACAGACAACGACGTGCCTCGCGACGGTGCAACGATGGGAGAAATCATTGCCCGGAGTGACGGCGTGATGGCCGGTTACTGGCAACAGCCGGAAGCCACGGCCGAGGCTATGCGAGGCGGATGGTTTCACACAGGAGACATGGCAGTCATCGAGGAGAACGGATACATCCGGATCGTGGATCGCAAGAAAGACATCATCGTGAGCGGTGGGGAAAACATTTCGTCACTCGACGTTGAAAAAGTGCTCTTGGCGCATCCCGATGTTTATGAAGCCGCGGTGATCCCAGTGGTCGACAAGAAATGGGGTGAGGTGCCGAAAGCGGTGGTGGTGGTGAAGCCGGGATCGAAGCTGGGTGAAGTGGAATTGATTGAGTTCTGCCGCGCCCGCCTGGCTCACTACAAGTGTCCGCAATCGATTGAGTTCTGCGAGAGCTTGCCCAAGACTGCGACGGGCAAAGTTTTGAAAAGAGAACTACGCAAGAAGGATGCGGGTGGGTCGGTAACGCTGCGTTCGGGTGCTTGAGCGAACAGTGATGAGCCGAACCATGCGGATTTAGCGAGTTTTGCGGGAGCGCACGAATGAGCAACCTGGCGGCCGCGCAGGGTCTGGAACTGTTGGGGACACCATGAGCCACATTACTCTGGTACGCCATGGGCAAGCATCTTTTCTGGAGCGTGACTATGACAAACTCTGCGCCAACGGCGAGGCCCAATCCAGGTTGCTGGGGGAGCATTGGGCGCGGCGCGGCGTGGTGCTTAGCGGAGTCTACTCGGGACCGCGTGTCCGGCAACTGGAGACCTCCCGCATCGTGGCCGAAGCCTATCGCCGCGCCGGTATTGATTTCCCAGAGACGGTGGTTATGAGCGAATTCGACGAATATCAAGCCGAGGCGGTGCTGCGGGAATGCCTTCCGCAACTGCTGCAGGGCAATGGCGGGATCAGGGAATTGCACCGCGCGTATGAGGAGTCGAGCGAGGTCGCGGGCGCTGCGCAAAGCGTTGCCCGGCGCACGACGTTTCAGAGGCTGTTTGAGGCGGTGATTGGCAAGTGGGTGGCAGGGGAAGTTACTGCGGACGGCATTGAATCCTGGCACAAGTTCTGTTCACGGGTGGAGCGGGGGCTCGCGCAAGTTGTGCGCGACACGCCTCCGGCAGCGAGTGCGGTGGTCTTCACATCGGCGGGGCCGATTGGCGCGGCAATGCGCCGGGTTTTGCATTTGTCGGCCGAGGACACTCTGCAACTGACCTGGATGTCGCGCAACGCTTCGTTCAGCAGTTTTCTGGCTTCAGGCGAACGATTCACGTTGAGCACTTTCAATGCGCACCCACACCTCGACGGTGACGGGTTGCTGACGTATCGATAGCGGAGCTGCGAATATGGTGGCGCTTTGCGATCAAGCCGGAACGGTGAGAGCGGGCGAGGAACTCGATCTCGCGCGGCTCCGGCCGTTTCTGCAGCGGCATTTCGGCGACAGCGGAGCGCTTTCGGTCGAACAATTTCCTAGCGGCCACTCTAATCTGACGTATCTGGTGCGACTGGGTGCCAGAGAATTCGTGTTGCGGCGTCCGCCTTTTGGCAGCAAGGTTCGGTCCGCGCATGACATGTCGCGTGAGTATCGCGTACTGTCGAAGTTACACGCCGCCTATCCCCTCGCGCCGAAGGCGCTTCTCTTTTGCGACGACCTGTCGATTCTCGATGCGCCTTTCTACCTGATGGAGCCGATTCGCGGAATGATCTTGCGTCGCGATCCTCCGTTGGGCATGCCTTTTCCAGCGGAGACGGCGCGGCGATTGAGTGAAGCCTTTCTCGATAATCTCGCACGCCTGCACGGCCTCGATTACGCCGCCGTTGGCTTAGGTGATCTGGGTAAACCGCAAGGTTATCTCGAACGCCAAGTCAAGGGATGGATCGAGCGCTATCACAACTCGAAAACGCACGACCTGCCTGAAGTGGAACGCATTTCAATATGGCTTACGCAACGAATGCCCGGCAGCCAGGAAACTGCGCTGATCCACAACGACTACAAGTACGACAATATCGTGCTCGATCCCAGCGATCCGACAAAGATCGTTGGCGTTCTGGATTGGGAGATGTGCACGCTGGGAGACCCACTGACGGACCTGGGAACGGCGCTCGCGTACTGGGCCGATCCGGAGGATCCGGAAGACTTCAAGGAAATTCGCAGCGCGCCCACTACACTACCGGGCACGCTGACGCGGGGGCAGTTGGTAGAGCGCTATGCGACCGCGACCGGCCGCGATCCTGTCAACATGGTGTTCTATCTGACGTTCGCTCGCTTCAAGGTTGCCGTCATCATCCAGCAGATTTATTTCCGGTACGCGCAAGGTTTAACGCAGGACGCACGCTTCGCGGCACTGCCGACGAGGATCCACAGTTTGCTGCGCGCTTCATGGGGTTGCGCGCGGAGCGGAACGATATGAGTGAGCATTGTCTGCAAGCCCGGCCGCAAGCCTCACTGCGGATAGCAGCGGATCAGCCACTGGGCAACGCAACAGAGTTTGCTCGAAGACTCAGTCTCGACATGGACGTGGAACGTGGCATCCACAAATTCGGGAGACTGTTTCGCCGAAGCCAGGGTGACTCGACCGCGAACCTTCGAACCGGCGGTCGCGGGGAATTCGCGACCTTCCGACTCTTTCAAAGAATTCAGATTCTCAATCTCAAAAGGTGGCATAGGAGTTTTCCATGACGACATTAGCAGACATTTCGCGCAAAGCGGCAAAGGGAACCGGATTTCTGATCAATGACTCGGAACCCCAGGACATTTTCACGCCGGAGGATCTGACGGAGGAGCATCTTGCCATCGGCCACATGGTGGATGAATTCTGGACTAATGAAGTAGAGCCGAATTTGCCGGCGATCCGGGCAAAGGAACCGGGGCTAGCCCTGCGTGTGTTACGCAAATCGGTGGATCTGGGCCTGACCGCGATGACGATCCCGGAGGAGTACGGCGGCATGGCCATGGATCTGCCGTCGCTGATGGTGACCTCCGAGCGTTTGGGCCGCGACGGTTCTTACGGGGGCTGGCACTCGGCGCATACCGGCATCGGCACACTGCCGCTTGTCTATTTTGGAAATGATCAGCAAAAAAGAAAATATCTGCCCAAGCTGGCGAAAGTTGAGATGCTGGCCGCCTACGCGCTCACCGAGCCTCTGGCGGGATCGGATGCGCTGGCGGCGCGAACGCGCGCTGATCTCGCGCCCGATGGAAAACACTACATGTTGAACGGACAGAAAATGTGGATCACCAACGGCGGCGCGGCCGATCTGTTCACGGTGTTTGCCAAAGTTGGAGGAGAAAAGTTCACTGCATTTCTGGTCGAACGAAATTTTCCCGGTGTGAGCAGCGGGGCGGAAGAACACAAGATGGGAATTACAGGAAGCTCCACCACCGCCGTGTATCTCGACAACGTACCGGTGCCAGTGGAAAACGTGTTGGGCGAAATCGGGCGCGGGCACGTGATCGCATTCAACATCCTGAACATCGGACGGTTGAAACTGGGTCCGGCCAGCGTCGGGGCAGCGAAAAACGTACTTGCAATTTGCCTGAAGTATGCCAAGCAGCGTAAGGCATTCGGCTCGGCGATTGCCGAGTTCGGCGCGATTCAACACAAGCTGGCGGAAATGGCAATCCGCATTTTCGCGGCGGAGTCGATGACCTGGCGCGTGGTCGGACTGATTGAGAATCAAATGCACGACGCGGGTTCGTCTTCGGCTGATAGTTCCCAAGAGCTGAAGGCTATTGAGGAGTTTGCCGCCGAGTGCTCGATGGTCAAGGTCTACGCTTCAGAAATGCTGGACTATGTGGTCGATGAAGGAGTTCAGATTCACGGAGGCTATGGATATCACCAGGACTATACGGTTGAACGCGCCTATCGCGATTCACGCATAAACCGGCTATTTGAGGGGACCAGCGAAATTAACCGGCTGGTAATCACCGGCATGCCGTTGAAGCGTGCGGCCCGCGGACTTCTGCCTCTGTTCGAAGCCGCCCGCGCTGTGCTGCAGGAGACGGGCGAGTCCACGTCCAAGTCGACGGACGCGGAGCTCAGCCTCGTCCAGAACGCGAAAAAGATCGTGCTGCTGACGCTGGGCGTGGCGCACAAGAAATATGGCGCGCAACTGGAACAGCAGCAGGAGATCATCATGAATCTGTCAGACATCATGATGGAAGTGTTTGCCATGGAGTCGGGCCTGCTGCGCAGCCGCAAACTGGCGGCGGGCGGTGGTGGAGCGAACGCTGCGGATGCCTGCGCCGTGTACTTGCGCGATGCCATCGCGCGCGTCGAACTCTGGTCGAGAACCGTGCTGAGCGCCTGTGCTCAAGGCGACGAGCTGCGGCGGAATCTTTCTCGTCTGCGCGGGTATGCGAGTCACGATCCGGTCAACACAATCGCGCTACGGCGCCGGATTGCGGTGCGCTTGCTGGCGAACGAGCGGTATACGATCTGACTCACGGGATCGGCAACGTAAGGGAGGCACCATGGCAATCACCAATCACAAGTTTCTTCTGGCGGCGCGGCCGGTAGGAATGCCGAAAAATACCGACTGGACCTACGTCGAGGAACCAGTTGCGGAACCGAAGGACGGCGAACTGCTGGTTCACTTGTCGTACATTTCGCTCGATCCGGCGATGCGCATGTGGATTAACGATGTGCGCTCGTACATGCCGCCGGTGGGCATTGGAGAAGTGATGCGGGCTCTTGGTGTGGGAATCGTTACCGCGTCACGCAATCCACACTTCGAGGTGGGCGATCACGTCTCCGGAGTGTTCGGCGTGCAGGAGTACGCGATTACCGATGGGCGGGGAGTGAGAAAGATCGACCCGAGAATTGCTCCCCTGCCCACATATCTCAGTGTGCTAGGCATGACGGGGATGACCGCTTATTTCGGGCTCCTCGACACGGGGCAACCGAAAGCGGGCGAGACGGTGGTGGTCTCGGCGGCCGCGGGAGCCGTGGGCTCCGTGGTGGGGCAGATCGCAAAAATCAAGGGCTGCAGAGTTGTCGGCATCGCAGGAGGCGCCGGGAAGTGCCGCTACGTTGTGCAGGAACTGGGTTTCGACGCAGCCGTTGACTACAAATCTGAAGACGTGAGCCGGTCTCTGCGGAAACACTGCCCGGAAGGCATTGACGTCTACTTTGACAACGTGGGTGGCGCGATTCTCGATGCGGCGCTGGCGCAACTCCGAATGCACGCCCGGATTGTGATCTGCGGCGCGATTTCCCAATACAACAATACCGGGCCGATCGTGGGACCCAGCAACTACCTGTCGCTGCTATCGAACCGCGCCACCATGAAAGGCATGCTGGTGCTGGACTACGCCGATCGTTACCCGCAAGCCGGAGCGGAAATGGCGGGATGGATGGCAGCGCGCAAGCTCAAGTCGCGCGAAGATATCGTCGAAGGATTCGCAACCTTTCCTGAAACTCTACTCAAGCTTTTCAAGAGCGAGAACACGGGGAAACTGATACTGAAAGTGAAGTAGAACTCTGGCAGAGATGCAGTCGGCACGTCTTCGCGGTGGAAAGTCGGATGCGTCGGTAAGAGGCAATCGTTAAAAGGCATGATTTTCTTTCCTCCGATTCTCGGGGGAGAATCCAGTTAGGAAACAGGGGAGCGTCATCGAACTGGCGCGGCCACGCGCATCGTTAGCATTCCCAGCCGACATTCGCGGCAAGCATACATCATCATCAAAATAATTCATTTGATGAATTGGGAGAACGCGGATACGCTCGCGCCCATTAAGAAGAAGCGGCGCTCTGGAACCAGCGTGCGGGGGAAGTGGTTCGATCTTATTCGGCAGATCTGAAAATCAGAGGAAAGTTTACGCGGAGAGAATTCCGACCGGAAAAGCGATGGTGCGGAAGAGAACGGCTTGCGGCTGGCAGGCGAGCGGAGACTTCTTGTGGTTCTGACAGGCAAGTTTGAGGTGGGGGGAATATGGTTTTCGAACCGAGCACTTTGATGGGTCGTCTAGTTACCGCGATGAAACCACTTGCAGGTATTCTGGCGTGCTTCCTGTTCGCAACCGTATTGGCGTACACGCAGGGCGTAGGAACGTCGGGAGAGGTCACGGGAACGGTAGTCGACTCTGCCGGCGGCGTTGTGGTTAAAGCAACCATCAACGTCGTGGATGCGCAGACCGGTCTGAAGCGAACGGCCACCACGAATGACACCGGCCAGTTCCGGGTAACGGGGCTAGCGCCGGCGACCTATGACATCAGTGCGGAAATGGCGGGTTTTGCCACAGCGATTCGAAAAAGTGTCACCGTGGCCATTGGGCAGACGGTCGTCTCCGATTTCAAGCTGAATCCGTCGCCAGTGGCCACAGTGATCGTGGTGACCGACCAGCCGCCGGTGGTGGAAACGGAACGCAGCAGCCAAGCCGATACCATCACGCAACAGTACGTGGCCGACTTGCCCATTGATCGCCGCGATTACCTTACGTTTACTTTGCTCGCGCCGGGTGTATCGGACTCCACTCGGCTTGCCGGAGATCAGGATTTCAGAGTCAAGCAAACACCGCAAAGCGGACTGTCATTCTACGGCAGCAATGGCCGCGGCAACAGTATTACGGTCGACGGTGGCGAGACCTCGGGCGATAGCGGCGGCGTGCGCCTCACCGTAAGCCAGGACGATGTACAGGAATTTCAAATCAATCGCAGCAATTACGGCGCCGACCTGGGGGCAGCCTCCGGTGCGTCCATCAATATCGTAACCAAGTCCGGCACCAACAATGTGCATGCCACGCTATATGGTTTTTTCCGCAACGATGCCATGGATGCCCGCGACCCCTTCGCCTTCAGTTCGGCCCTCGCTCCCGACCCGACTTATTCGAATTTCAATACCACTTCGTCCGGCGAGCCGATCAAGAATTCGCTCAGCCGCCAGCAGTACGGCGGCGCCATTGGCTTCCCCATCCAGAAAGATAAAACCTTCTTCTTTGCTTCCTTCGAAGGCCTGCGGCAGAACTCACAGAACTCAGTTCCCCTTCTGACGGAAAGTTCGATCTTCGCCGGTCCCTCCGCGACCGCAACCTCGAACCCTTTTCCGCAGAGTGATCCAAGGTATGCGCAACAAGCGATCGTTACGGCCCTGGCCCAGTCAACAAACCCGAGCGTGCCTTGCATCAATGGTCTCCCAAATCTGCCAGCGCCGGTTTGCGCTGGTTATCTACAGCTCGCCCTCTCGGTCGCTCCGAACCAGGGTCTGACCATGATTCAGCCAGGGTTGAATAACTTCCTCATAAGCCAGTTTGAAAACGAGGGTGGAGTGTTTCCCTACGACACGCGGCAATACCTGGCGTCCACCCGCCTCGACCACCGCTTTGATGCGAACAACGAGATTGCGCTGACCTACAGGTATGGCCACGATCTCGAGGAGTCACCCGATGTGCAGTCGCTGACCGCTTTTTCGGCTGGAAGCGCCACCCACGACTACGACAATAATTTTCAAGTTGCCTGGTATCACCAGTTGAGTACAACCGCCCAGAACGAGGCGCGCGTGCAGTGGGATTACTACAGCTTTAACGTGATTCCGAACGAGGCGGCGCAGGCGGGACTCCAGATTCCAGGCTTTATCAACAACCTGGGAACCAACATCTTCCTCCCGAATATCACCATCCTCCGCCGCTACGAATTCGCGGACAATTTCTCCGTGATCCGCGGCCATCACGCCTTCAAGTTCGGAGCCTACGAACTGATCCGCGGCAATCACACCGAGTCCCACACTTTTTTCCCCGGGCGCTGGGTCTTCGGCAACCTTCCCGGAGAAGCGCTCAGCCCGTGCTTCGCTCCCACGGTCACGAATCCCTGCACTGGAGGATCTACTCCAGCGGGCGCCAACCTCAACTCGTTGCAAGGCGCTTCGTTGGGCGAACCTGAGGTTTACCAGCAGGGCTTCGGCAATCCGACCTACGGGTATTACGCGCGGCCGCTGACCGGCCTCTACGCGCAGGATTCCTGGAAGATTACGCCGAATTTCACTTTTAACTACGGTCTCCGCTGGGAATTGGACTCACAATTCGCGCCTTTAACCACCTACAAGAAGGATTTTGCCCCCCGCGTTTCCTTCGCGTGGGATCCCTTCAAGGATCACAAGACGGTGATTCGCGCGGGATATGGAATCTTCTACGGACCCGTCGACGCTCAGATTCCCGACGTCGATTTGAGCCTGGGGGTCGTAAACAAGAATCGGTCCGCAGTCGAGAACAGCACGCCCGCCGGCCAAGTGGCCAACGTCAGCGCAATCTGTGGAGTCTCCCAGTTCGGAGTAATAATCAGCCCTGGCACCGGGACCAGCCCTTGCAACCGCGAAATTTCTATTTACGCCGACAGCATCACCGGGGTTCCGCTATTGGGCATAGCCGGCGCGGCAACTATTTTCCAAACGCTCTTTGGGCAGGGATTGATTCAGTGCACCACACCAACCGCGGGGAATCAGGCCTGCGTCACACCGACGGCTGTGGCTGGCCCGTTTGCGGGTTCCCAACCGGTTGGCATCGACGTTACCAACACCGGCCCCCTCTCTCCCTTGCAGGTACTTTTCGTGAATCAGCCCGGCTATCGTCCGCCGATCGCGCAGCAGGCGTCGTTCGGAATTGAACGTGAGCTCGGACCTGGTTTCTCGATTTCTCTGAGCGGAATCTACACTCATACCCAGAGAATCCCGGTCGCGCTCGATACCAATCTGCTGCCCGCGCCGTTCAGCACGGTGACACTCGCCAATGGCAAAACCGTTTCCTATCGCAACTGGAACGGCGGTACGCCGGGTATGCCGGCTCCCGCCGACCCGCTCGGCGGCACGGAATTCCCGGGAGGTCTTTCCCCATGCGCGAATCCCGCCGCCTGCTTTGTGAATCCGCTGATTGTGCAGAACAACCAATACAGTTCTGAGGCCTATGCGGTTTACGAGGGCGGTATTTTGGAAGTCAAGAAGCGCTTCCGTGAGCACTTTACCTTGTTCGGGAATTACACCTATAGCAAAGGTTCTGACACATCGACCGACTACAACACTGACTACGGCCCGCAAGATCCGACCAACCTCAATTTAGATCGCGCGCTTTCCGAATTCGATCAGCGGCATAAACTCGTGATTGCCGGAGTGCTCGACAGCCCCTGGAGACAGAGTATTTTGTCGGGCTTCCAGCTAGCTCCGATTTTCGAAGCCCACAGCGGGCATCCTTTTAACCTGCTGGCCGGAGGCGAGGTAAACGGCAACAATCACATCACCAATGAGCGGCCCATCGGAGCCCCGCGTGACACCGGTCTCGGCCCCGACTACATCGACTTCGACATGCGCCTGACTTGGCGGCACAGACTTGGCGAGACGTCGAATCTGCAATTTACTGCGGAGGGGTTCAACCTCGCGAACCGGACAAACTATGCCAGCGTGAATAACGAAGTGAGCCCGCTTTTCGGCTTTAACCCAGGCATCCCGGGTATCCCGGGTACGGCGTTCACGACGTTCAACGTGCGTGGGATTCGACCGGGCACAGCCCTCTTGGGTGGAGGAACGGCCTCGCCCAGCACACCCCTGGCCTTCACCTCTGCCTTCCCCAAGCGCCAGATCCAACTCGGCGTGCGCTTCAGCTTCTGAGGCAACTTCTCATTCTGAGGCGACGCAGGGTAAGTATGTTGTTTTGTGTCGGCACCTCGCGCCTCGCACGCTGGTTCGGACTCACTACAGTCAGGCCGAATTTTTAGCTAGGTATTTCCTCAGCTCGAGTTTGGCAATCAGGGCGCGATGCACTTCATCGGGCCCGTCCGCGATACGCAGAGTGCGGATGGTGGCAAACATTTCGGTCAGAGGGAAATCGGCGGAAACCCCGGCGCCTCCGTGCATTTGAATTGCCTGGTCGATAATTTCCAAAGCAGTGTTGGGCACCGCCACTTTGATCTGGGAGATTTCACTGCGCGCGCCCCTGGTGCCAACTTCATCCAGCATCCACGCAGCCTTGAGAGTAAGCAGACGCGCTTGCTCCAACTTGATGCGGGCATTGGCAATGACGTCGGCATTGGCGCCCAGTTCGGCCAACGGCTTGCCGAAGGCAACTCTTTGCAGCGAACGCCGGCACAAAAGTTCCAGCGCGCGCTCGGCTGCTCCCAGAGTACGCATGCAGTGATGAATGCGGCCGGGACCGAGCCGGCCTTGAGCGATTTCGAAACCGCGGCCTGGTCCGGCAATAATGTGGTCCAGCGGTACGCGAACATTAGTGAAACTTACTTCGCCGTGGCCGAAAGGCGGGTCATACGATCCGAACACGGGCACCATGCGCTCGATCTTGACGCCGGGAGTTTCAATCGGCACCAGTACCATGGAATGGCGCTGATATTTCGACGCAAAGGGATTGGTAACGCCCATAAAGATGAGCAGCCGGCAGTGAGGATGACCAATTCCCGAACTCCACCACTTCAAGCCGTTCAGGACTATGTGATCTCCCTCGATCAACGCCTTGGCCTGGATGTTCGTGGCGTCTGAGGAGGCCACGCCAGGTTCCGTCATGCAGAAGGCGGAACGAATCTCGCCCGCCAGCAACGGCTTAAGCCACCGCTCTTTCTGTGCCTCCGAACCATACTTCACCAGCACTTCCATGTTGCCAGTGTCGGGAGCATTGCAGTTGAAAACCTCGGGAGCAATCGAGGAGCGCCCGGTAATCTCCGCCAGGGGCGCATATTCCACGTTGGTGAGGCCCGCGCCGTACTTGCCGTCGGGAAGAAAAAGATTCCATAAGCCAGCGGCGCGCGCTTTGGCCTTCAGAGTCTCCATCACCGCGGGCTGTTTCCAGTTGTGCCAGTCGGGAAGATTCTGCAATTGCGCTGCGTACTCGGGCTCGGCCGGCAAGACGTGCTCTTGCATGAACGCCGCAAGGCGCTGGACATAGCTCTGGGCTTTGGGTGACGGCGAAAAGTCCATGGATATGCGGTGACGAGCTGACCCCGCTGGTCACACAGCAGCCTAACGATTTTTGCGCAATTCTCCTAATGAATCCTGCGAATCCTGTAATATATGCGGCGTGCATTTAAGTCAGGTCGACCTGAACCTGTTTGTGGTGCTGGAAGCCATCTATCGCGAGGGCAATATCACTCGCGCGGGCCAGCAACTGAACCTTACGCAACCGGCGATCAGCCATGCGCTGAAGAGATTGCGCGAGCTTCTGCAGGATCCACTGTTTGTGCGGCAAGGGCCGCACATGGTGCCGACGCCATTCACGCGGAACATGATCGAGCAGGTGCGGCAGGCGCTGCAAATCCTGGAAGTGAATCTCAGCCAGAGCCGCAATTTTGTCCCCGAACACACGCGCCGTAACTTTCATCTGTCGTTGTGGGAATACGCCGAGGCCCTTATTCTTCCGTCCCTGATGCGGCGGCTAACGCATGAAGCCCCGGGGATGTCGATCACCACATCGCGCGTCAAGCGCAGAGACCTGGAAACCGAGCTGGCAAGCGGTTCGGTCGATCTGGCCATCGATATCCCTATGACGACGAGCGATCGCATCCGGCATAAGTGGCTGCTTAATGAACCATTCGCGGTCATGGCCCGGCACGGACACCCGGCGATCTGCGACAGACTCGACCTGGATACTTATCTGGCACAGCGGCATATTCTGGTCTCTTCCCGGCGCTACGGTCCCAGCCTGATTGATATCGAACTCAACCGCGGCGGGCTTAGCCGGCAGATATTTCTGCGCAGCCAGCACAATCATGCGGCCAGCATGGTGGTGAGTATGACGGACATGCTGCTGACCTTGCCGGAGCGCCACGCGCGACTGCTGAACAAGGGGCTGGTCAATCAGATGCATCCCTTCCCGCTGCAGGCGCCGCGGCTCGAAGCCCACTTGTATTGGCACGAAAGCGTGGAGAATGATCCGGCAAATCGCTGGCTGAGGGAAGAAATCGAAAAGGTCCTGGCTCCGGAACCGCGAACCCTGGCAGAGGCGCGCAAGAGCGGAAACGGGCGGCGCCGCGACCGGGTCAACCTGACCAAGCGCGCGAGACTGCATGCTCCGCCAGTCCTTTAATTTCTGCTGTTTGTGGTATCCGACCCCTCAAAAATCGCCGCCGGCGCCTCCGCCTCCCGTCTGTCCCCCACCGAAGCGGAAGTCCTCACTGCTCGTTTGCGGGCCTGGCGTTATCAAGTGGAGTAGCGGGCCGAATACCGTCGCCCCGACATTAATCCAGTGTTGGTCCTTTCCCGACTCCTCCATTTGCGTGTGATTGACCAAGATGGCCTCTCGCGAGTTCAGGGTTGACAATAGACGCCCAATAACCAGGACCGTGCGTACGGCTGGTTGTTCCTCGAACAACCACAGCCCGTTACCCGCGCGGGTAAGGTCGACTTGCCGCAGTTGCGGTTAAGATCGCGAGGCTACGACCCATCCGCCACTGCAAAGGTCAAAGCACTCCCGGCATTGACTGCATTGGTCGTGCGCGCTGTCGATGAGTTCAGGTTTTCGATCAATGCCTCTTCCTTTGAAGTAGAGCACGTTTTCCTTTTTGACTTCGGCACAGTAGCGGACGCACATCCCGCACAGACTGCAATCGGTCATTCCAGGATGGAAGCGCGATTTGGTGATGCCATACTCCGGGCCGTATTGCTGCCAGGATGGCCAGAGAAGTTCGACGATCATCCTGCGGATGCGCGTGATCTTCTCGGAATCCGTCTGAACGCTCAGGCCCTCTTCCACAGGAAAAAGGCAGGAGGCTACCAGGCGAGGCCGCCCGTGCTTCACGATTTCCACCATGCACATGCGGCAGGCGCCGTAGGGCTCGAGCCTGTCGTCGTCGCAAAGAGTCGGAATCTTGATCCCGGCTGCCTTCGCAGCTTGCAGAATGGTGGCGCCTTTTGGGGCCTGCACCGACTTGCCATTGATTTCGAGCGTTACCTGCTCCATAAAGATCTCCCTTTACACCCTGGTTTCAATCTGTAGTTGGGGAATTGGACTTGGCCGCGACACCGCCGCGGCTGGCAGCTTCAGCACCGCGCGGAACTTGTCTGGACACGCGGTGTAGCAGGAACCGCACTTGATGCATTTTTCCTGCACGATGATGTAAGTGTCATCGACCTTCTGAATGGCGTCGACGGCGCAGGCGCGCGCGCAGGCTCCGCAGGCACTGGTACATTTCTCCTGGTCAATTTCATACGCGATCAGCGCGGCACAGACTCCGGCGGGGCAACGTTGCTCATGAATGTGAGCTTCGTACTCATCGCGAAAATACCGGATCGTGCTGCGAACCGGATTGGGTGCGCTCTTTCCAAGCGCGCAGAGGGAGGCCATTTCCATGAACTCCGACAGCTCTTCCAGCAGTTCAATGTCGCCATCCTGCCCTTCGCCGGCCGTGATGCGATCGAGGATTCTTAGCATCTGGCGCAGGCCTTCGCGGCAGGGAACGCACTTTCCGCAGGATTCGTGCGCCAGAAAGTTCACGTAATAGCGCGCCGTATCGACCATGCAGGTGTCCTCGTCCATTACGATCATTCCGCCGGAACCCATCATGGAACCAGCCTCGTCGAGTTTGTCGAAATCGACGGGGAGGTCGAGGAGAGATTCGGGCAGAACTCCTCCCGACGGGCCGCCAGTCTGCACGGCTTTGAATTTCTTTCCGTTGGGGACTCCGCCGCCAATTTTGAACACGATGTCCCGGAGAGTGATCCCCATCGGGACCTCGACCAGACCCGTGTTCTTCACCCGGCCCACCAGCGAAAAGATCTTCGTTCCTTTGCTGCCTTTGGTCCCCATGCTGCGGAACCAGTCGGCCCCGCGGTTCACGATGAAAGGAACATTGGCCCAGGTTTCCACATTGTTAAGACAGGTGGGTTTTCCCCAGAGACCTTTCTCCGAGGTGTGAATGTATTTCGGTCTGGGCTCGCCCACATGGCCTTCGATCGCGTTCATCAGGGCCGTGGATTCTCCGGAAACAAACGCTCCAGCGCCGCGGTGAATTTTTACGTCGAAGGAGAATCCGGAACCGAGAATGTTCTTCCCCAGCAGCCCATACTCGCGGGCTTGTTGGATAGCCAGTTCCGTGTGCTTGCGCGCCAGCGGGTATTCCTGGCGGACATAGACGTAACCCTCGGAAGCGCCGATAGCATACGCGCCGATGATGAGGCCTTCGAGAACGCTGTGGGGATTGCCCTCAAGCAGACTGCGATCCATGTACGCGCCTGGATCTCCTTCATCACCATTCACCACCACATACTTGGGAACGCCTGGAGCTTTGCGAGTTGTCTCCCACTTCACGCCGGCGGAAAATCCAGCCCCGCCGCGACCGCGCAGGTCCGCTTTTTTAACTTCGTCAAGCACAACTTCAGGACGCATTTCCAACAATGCTTTTGCCAGGGCCGAGTATCCGCCGACCGCAATGTAGTCGAGAATATTGGTGGCCTCGATGAGCACATTGTTTTCGAGCAAGATGCGTTGCTGGTGCTTGTAGAACGGGATATCTTCGGCTCGCCTTATCCGCTTTCCGCTTTCCTCGTCCAGATAAAGAAGAGATTCGATAACCGTGTCACCAAGAACGGTTTTCTCCAGAATTGCCGGTACGTCTTTTGCTGTGGCGCCCAGATAGCAGATCCCTTTGGGCTGGATTACCACCAGAGGTCCGCGCTCGCAGAAACCGTGGCAGCCGGTGCGCCGCAGTCCGATCGAGTGTCCAATACCTTGATCTTCGATTTCCTTCTGAAAAGTGTCGGCAAGTCCCTCTGCGCCATAGGCGCAGCAACCGGTTCCGGTGCACACCGTGACCCAAATGGGTTTGGTGCGGCGTTCGAGCAGAACTTTTTTCTTCAGCTCGGCAATCTCTGTGGGAGCATTCAGTCGTGGCATGGAATTGCCTCCTCTTTATCGAGAGCTTTCACGATCCTTGCCAACCGGTTCTTCGACGGTTGGTGGTAGTAGTCCTTGTCAATTTGCACCACCGGTGCCAGCGCGCAGCAACCGAGGCAATGCACCGTCTCCAGCGTGAACTGCTGCCGGCTATCGGTCTGTCCTGCCTGCAGGCCCAGCGCCGCGGAAACTCGCAGCAGCATCTCTTCCGCTCCGCGCACATGGCACGCGGTACCGGTACAAACTTGTACACAGTGGCGGCCTCGCGGCTCGAGACTGAACGCTTCGTAGAAGTTCACAATCGTGAGAATCTCGGCAGGAACCACGTTCAGCCGGACTGCAATCCAGTGAATGATGTGGCGCGGAATCCAATGCAGTTTTTCCTGCACATCCAGGAGCACCTGGATCAGCGCTCCCTTTTGGAAGTCATACTTTTCCATGATGGAATCGGCTTCCAGCAACTCGTTGCGGATGTCGAGAATTGCCCGTTCCTTTTTCTTGATTTGCCCGAGGCTCTCGGCGTGATACTTAGCCTCGGACTCGAGATAGGAGATCTCGTCAAGAAACTCGCGCTTGTTGAGTCCGAGAGAGTAGGCCTCGCTCAAAACACCGAGCCCCTCGAGCACGACGTCATTCTTATTGTGGGGCGCAACTATTGCGGCTTCCGCCGCTTTAGCAGGCTCTTTCGCCGCCTGGCGCAGAACACTGAGGCTCATGCCACGGCGAACCGACTCCAGAAGTTTTTCGGGTTCGAAGGGCTTGGTAAGAAAATCGAAAGCCCCGACCTTCATCGATTCGACGGCCGAATCAACCGTGCCGTGGCCGGTCACGATGATCGGCACCGCGGAAGGCGCGGCCGTGGCTAAATGCGCCAGAACTTCCAGACCATTCATGCCGGGCATTTTCAGGTCGACAAGCACAACGCTGGGATGGGCCGCTTGTACGAGATCGAGGCCCTGCATTCCGTTGCGCGCCACGGCTGCTCGGTATCCACCCATCTCGAGCGTCTGCCGGCAGCCCTCGGTGAACATTTCCTCGTCATCGATCATCACCACATCAATGGGATAAGCAGGTTGCGCCGTTGTCGTAGTGTTCGTGGTTTCCATAATCTCCTTGTCGCAATTAACTTTGTCGATACTAGTGAGGGCAAGTAGTCTGCCAACTCGCGAGAGGAAATTCACGATGGGACATGGCCGCGAGGAAGCAGCGCACAGTGTGGGAACTACTGGACTTGCAGGGGCGCACAAGACTAGCGGGGCACCGTTGCATCGCGGCCGCGCACAGTGGGGGAGCGAATAGCGTCGGTACTTTTTGTAGCGCCCCACCGCCGGCTGGTACGAAAAGTATCACCCGAAGCCAGAATCGTGTGCCTGATATTTTGCGATGTTCACGCAGGGCGAAGGAAATATCGTCTGCTAAGATTGCTAGGACTCTATCCCCGTTGCTCGATCCTCGATCTTACGGTCTTCGATCTTGCGGAGTTTTTCGCGGAGCGTTTTGCGATTGATCCCCAGGTACTCGGCCGTTTTGGTCTTGTTACCGCGGAATTGTTTGAGTGCTTTGAGGATCTCGCTCATCTCCTGGCGCGCGAGTTGTCCTTCCCGGGCCGCGCTCCCCGCCAGCATGCCTGTGCTCTCGGGATGATCTCCACCATAGGGCAGATCGGAAGGCCCAATCGTGCTGCCCTCGCAGGTGACGACTGCATATTCCAACGCATTAATGAGCTCGCGCACGTTGCCCGGCCACTCGTGCCGCTTCAGAAAGCGCATGGCCTCTTCTGTCACTGCGGGAACAGGCCGCTGCTTTTCCGTTGCCAGTTTCTTAACGTAATACGCTACCAGCGCCGGAATATCTTCCAGGCGGTCGCGAAGCGCGGGCACGGCGATGTGGATGACATTCAGCCGGTAATACAGATCCTCACGAAATTTCCCCTCGTGGACCTCCGCCAGCAGATTGCGGTTGGTGGCGGAGAGAATGCGCACGTCCACCTTCTTTTTCTGCGCGCTTCCCACCCGGCAGACTTCTCGCTCCTGCACAACGCGGAGCAGACTCGCCTGCATTTGCGGATTGATGTTGGCAATTTCGTCGAGCAGGAGTGTGCCGCCATGGGCCAGTTCGATCTTGCCCACGGTCGACTCGACCGCGCCCGAGAACGCACCTTTCACGTGACCGAACAGCTCGCTTTCGAAAAGGCTTTCCACCAACGCGCCGCAATCCACGGTGACAAATGGCCTTGCCGCCCGGCGGCTCAGCCGGTGGATGGCCCGGGCAACCACTTCCTTGCCCACACCCGTCTCGCCGGTGATCAACACGGTGGAATCGCCGGGAGCGGCCTTGCGGATGAGACGCGTGATATCTCTCATCGCCTCGGAGGTTCCGATCATCTCCTCCGAAAGCATTGTCCGTTCGAGTTCCTGGCTGATGCAGGCGTACTCCAGAACTCTTCTGCGCGCCGTCACTGCCTTGCTGACAAGAGCGATGAGCGCTTCGGGCGTGAAGGGTTTGGACAAATAGTTGTAAGCGCCGGACTTGATCGCTTCGACCGCCGAATCGATGGTGGCATAGCCGGTAATGATGATCACCATCAAATTCGGCGAGTCCTGCTTCAACCGGCGCAGCACTTCCATCCCCGGCGGCCCGGGCATTCGAAGATCGAGCAGGGCGACATCGAACGATTCGCGAAACGCAATTTCCAGGGCTTGCTCACCATCCGCGGCCGATGCCACGCTGAATCCAATCTGTTCGAGCGCTTGCGCACACGCCATACGCATGGATTCGTCGTCATCCACCACCAACACTTTCCCGCGCGTCGCCATCAATGGCTCTCCTGTTTTGCTGACAGAGAGCTTGTCGCCAGGGAGTTTGTCGGCAGAGAGACAGTAAAGGTAGTGCCCACGCCAACCGTGCTCGACACGTTGATGTCTCCGCTGTGTTTCTGCACGATCCCGTAACTGACGGAGAGTCCGAGGCCCGTCCCATGACCCACACCTTTGGTGGTAAAGAACGGATCGAAGACGCGCTCGATGTTCTCAGGTGGAATCCCACAGCCGGTATCGGCAATGCTTATTTTGATCTGGTCCGCTCCTTCTTCTTTGGTCGTGAGTGTAAGGCGTCCGCTGCCGTTCATGGCATCAGCAGCGTTGAGGATGATATTCATGAAGACCTGCTGCAGTTGAGACTCGTCGGCCTGCAGGGGCGGCAGCTTCGGATCGTAGTTCCGGACCACCTCGATATTGTGAAAGAGATATTGTCCTTCGAAAAGCTTGAGGGTCGCGTCCAGGAGATGATTCACGTCGAGAGACTCCACCAGCGGCTCGCGCTGACGGGCAAAGTCGAGCAGGTTTCTCACAATGGTGTGGCAGCGCTTCGTTTCTTTTTCGATGCGCTCCAGGTTTTCGCGGATTCTGCCCTCCGGCGGCACTTGCTGCATGATCAGGCGGCTGAAGAGGAGAATGCTGCCGAGCGGGTTGTTGATCTCGTGCGCCACTCCCGCGGCCAACTGCCCGACCATCGCCAGGCGATCCGAGCGCATCAGTTTTTCGGAAGTCTGGCGGCGCAGTAACTCGTCGCGCTCCCGGATGGCCGCCGTCATAGCGTTGAACGACGTCCGCAGCGCCTCGATTTCAATAGGAGCATGCGGGTCGGGCTCAAGCGCTTGCGGAGATACGCCCGCGGCTAGCTTATTGGTTGCAACAATAAGTGAATTCAGCGGCTTCAGGATGGAATTCGACGCCCCATAGCTGATCAACATCGCCAGCAACACCGCGACCAGCGCAACGCTGAACAAAATCTCCTCTACCTGCCGCTCCGTCTCATTGAATTTGCGTTGCAGAAGTCCCAGTCCAATGGCGCCAATCACGGTACCCTGCGGGTCGCGAATCGGTTCGTACGCGCTCAAATACCAGTCATCGACGATGTAGCCAGGGCGAATCCAGCGTTCCCCGCCGAGAAGTACGTGCTTGTAAACCTCCTCCGAGACGAGGGTGCCGAGAGCTCTTCGTCCCGACGCTGTTGTGGCACTGGTTGCGATCCGCTTGTCGCCGAGAAAAATAGAAGCGACAGCGACGTCATGCCCATCGTATTGGTCTTCGCGGTAAAGATTTGTTCGAATGCGATCCGTAATCGCGTTGCGTCCGTTAAGCAGTTGAGCTCCGCAGAGCACTCCAAGAAGTTTTCCATCTTCCGCCACGACCGGTACCGCCGCTGCCGCGAACAATCCATCGGAGGCGTTGCCCGGACGTTCCGAACCGGCATGGGCGGTTGAGACCACGTCAATCTTCGCGCGTGCGACCAGTGCTGGATTCACATTGGCCAGTTGACTGGCGGAAAGAACGACGGTGGACGCGACATCGTTACGCTCGCGGAGAGCTTGCTCCACCATCGCTGCAATGCCGGCAACCTCAACCTTTTGGCCCTGGTTCCTCACCGGAAGCAGAGTTCGGCCCTGCGTATCGGTCAGAAACATGATGTCCAAGACTTCGCTCGGGCGATTTGCCTGAAGCCGTTCGGCCAGGTTCTCAACTTCGCCGCGTTCGATAGCTTGCCGCACGCTCGGTTGTTGCGCGATCAGGCGAACGGCATCTGTGAGGCGGAAGACATCCTGACGATAGATTTCGACCGCGGCGTTCAGGTCAAAGGCAAGCACATCTTGCACCTGTGGCAGACTTCGATGAATGAGGCCGACGCCGAGAAATGACCAGACTATCGCGGAAAAAAGAATCACCCCAACGAAAGACAGAAGGAGCCTGGCACGCAAGGTCAGCTTGGCGGAGAGAACATCAAGGCCACGTCTCAGGGCAGGGCGGTCGAGACGATGGCTAGTGATCACAGAAAAGTCTACGTCAGCAGGCATGACGAGACAAGCGCCTGCCGGCTGACGCAGGCTGTTTTTACCCTCACATATGGTACGAACATCGTCGCGAAAGATGAACGTGTCGCTGCGAGATGCTGATGTTCGAGTATCGAGCGAACGTTATTGCAGCGGTGACACGCTGGTGCTGCAGGTGCTTATTGATGCAGTGCTGAATCGAAGCACAGCGTCGGCGAACGAACAGAAGTAACGGACACCGGTCTGGTTCGGAGTCAACGGCGAAGCAATGAACTGGTAGGTTGAAACGGGGGTTCCAGAAGTGCCCGTCAGCAGGAAGGAATAGCCGCTTTTGGTGCCGGAGGCCAGAGTCTCGTCGATATAGCATGCCTGTGTGCTTCCTGGCGGAGTGCAACTGGTTCCGCTGAGTGCGCCGAGCGTGCTCGCAAAGCCCACCGTCGGATACATGGAGCTATACGAAATCTGTGCTGTATTCAAGGTCCGCAGCGAAGCCACTGCCGAGGACTCGTTCGCCGACATCCGCGCGTGGAGTAGGCTTGGGATCGCAATGGCCGCGATAATTAGGATGATAGCTACCACAATCAGCAACTCGATCAGCGAAAAGCCTTTTTGTTTTTGCATTTCTTGAGCACCCGTCCGGATTTGGAATTCGATTTGGCCAATTGGCCAAGACAACCCCTGCATGGCTTGCATTTGATGGACCAGCCCGCGGTAGACGTAACCAAAGTAAGTTCATCGTGCTTCAACCTCGCGCTTTCCGGGGAATCGTCTGCGCCAGCGTGCTAACAGGCCCCTGGGGCATTACGGTCTAGGTAACTATCTGATTAACAGGAAACCACGAGAAGTGTTCACGCAGCGGAAAATTGTCCAGAAATCATACGGCACGCTTCATCTGACACCTTGGATGTTCAATCCTTCACCAGCCATGCCAGAGCTTCCTCGCGACTCTTAAAGGAAGGGAATTCGCGGCGCGAGAAGGTACTCACGCTCTTGGCGTATTCCGGAGGAAAGTTCTCTGCTCCCACCCATGCGGACCTCTTGACATAAGGCTTGTCAAAGACGGCGGCTTCCTTCATGACTCGAATGGCGTCCTGCTCAAATGATGCTCCCGTGAAATCGGTAAGAATCAGGACTGAACCACGGGGATGGGCCGTCACTATTTCGGGAAGTTGCCGCAAAACTTCTATGACCTGAACCGCCGAACATTTCGATAAATCCACCGAAAGAATCTGCTTGCCTTGATGATTGATGAACTGAATTCGGCCGGTCATGTGTACCTGCTTCCGATTCGTTATCCTGATTTAGAAACTCGTCTGTTACGTGGATGACGCAACCCCGGCTAGATTCCCACACCTCTCATTATTCCACCAGCTGCCACAATGTCTCGTTACAAAATGCGAACGACGTGAAGCTCATTCATCCTGACAATCCTCCGACCCAGACTGGTTGTGAATGCCGCCCCGCGAATCGGGGCAATCGCCCTGAGCTTCGATGGATTACAACCGCAATGATTTTGGCGAGCGGACTTTGGGAGGAGCAACTCCGACGCCTGCAAACACAAAATGGCGCTGCTTTACAATGTTGCGGCGAGGCCGCCGGCTTTCGCTCCACGGGAGCCTGAATCCTGGGCCTGTTGGGTGGCATCCAGGAAGGCTGCCAGCGCGTCTCGATCCTCGGGGAGCATTTTTATTAACTTTATTCCATTTCCCACTTGAGGATCGCAGGTAGCCACGATCGCGGCGATCAAGACGGTGGTTTCGATGGAAAGCTGGAGATCCAAGTCAGTCCCAATCGGGAGCGGGAAGATTGTCTCGATGTAGCAGCCGCCCAAGCTCAGATCGGCAGTAGCGGCACGCATCGGGCTGGCGCTCGCGTCAGTTTGTATTTCGACCGGCACGCTGACTCTTATCCGCGCGTATTTGCGACAGTCATTTTTGCGACAGTCATTCGGATCGATATCCGGGATGTCCGTGACCTTCCTTTCGGGGTGCACATCCAACCACGGGATATTCGTTCTATTGTCGCCTATCAAAGGAGTTGTCTTCACTTATCATCTCCCTTTCCCCCGCATGCACTTTAGGTTCCATATCGGCGGCAGTTCAAGTTACTGGACATTCACGTGGTTGAAATGAGGATAAGAGTCAGGGGTGTATCCCAATTGGACAACTGTTCAGAAACTGAACAGCTATCCGCGGACATTGGCGACGATGAGAAATACCAGAGTGACTTACAACCGGGAACCTGCGGAATGGGAAGTCCGCTTGGCGGGATGACGGCCTGTTTCTAATCACTCATGGACGCAACGCGCGCGCGGTGGTCGCCTGCCAATAGAGTCGACATAGCCTGGTCATCGGCGGGCCGGGAGAAGAAGTATCCCTGTGCCATCTCGCAACTGAGCAGTTTGAGCAAATTGACGTGCTCTTCTGTCTCGGTCCCCTCGGCGACGACCTTCAATCCGAGATTATGCGCAAGCATAATGATGGTCCGCACGATCTCGCGGCTTTCCGGGTCGCTGTCCATATGCATAATAAAGGCGCGGTCGATTTTCAAGGTGTCCACTGGAATCCGCCGCAAGCGGCTGAGCGAGGAATAGCCGGTGCCAAAATCATCGATACTCAAGCGAACCCCGAGCGCCCTCAACTGTGCGAGGATCTGGCCAGATTTCTCCGCATCTCCCATGGCGATCGTTTCTACTATTTCCAGTTGCAAGCACCACGGGTCAACGCCGGTCTGGGTCAGACATTTGCGAATCTCTTTGGCTAAATCGGGATGGACAAATTCCTTGGCGGTGATGTTCACGCTCATGGTCAGTGGCGGGTTGGAAGGAAATTGCGACTGCCATGATCGTAGATGTTGGCAGGCTTCGCGCCGCAGTTGCTGATTCATGGGGATGATCAGGCCAATTTCCTCGGCCACGCCGATGAAGTCGATTGGTGGAAGAAATCCCTCCGGACGTTGCCACCGCGTCAGGGCTTCGAAACCCGTGACCTTACCGGTCTGCAGCGAAACAATGGGCTGGTAGTGAACCCGGAATTCTCCATGGTCGAGGGCCTTGCGCAGGTCCGTCTCCAGGCGCAGGCGCTTCACTGCGTTCGCATGCATGGCGGTGTCCGATACCTCACAGTGAGCCTTCCCCGACCGCTTGGCGCGGTACATGGCTATATCCGCGTCGCGCACCAGATCCTCGGCCTCGGTGTGAGGACTGATACTGGACGCAATCCCGATGCTCGCCGAAACCACAATTTCCTGCTTGTTTACCACAAAGGGGAGCGTCAGTTCCGCTTGCACCCGTTCCGCAACACGCACCGCTTCAATCGGATCACGGATGTCATCCAACAGGATGGTGAACTCATCTCCGCCGAGCCTGGCCAAGGTATCGTCGTTCGTAGTCCGCTCCGGTAGGTCGCCTACGCGCGGACGCGAGACCGTATCAGCCCGCCGCACCGCACGCTTTAGTCTTTGCCCGATTTGAATCAACAGCTCGTCTCCTGCGGTGTGTCCCAAGCTGTCATTGACGATTTTGAATTCGTCTACGTCGATGAGCAATACCGCGAACTTATAGTTCGGGTGTTTCTTGGAGAGAGTCAGCGCATGTTGCAACCGGTCGATGAACAGGGCGCGGTTGGGTAAGTTTGTGAGGCCGTCGTGAAACGCGTTGTGTACCAGTAACTCCTCCGCGCGTTTTCGCTCGGTGATGTCGCGGTTCACAATTACCAGTTTGTCGGGCTCGCCCTTGGCGTTTCGAATCGCGCAAGCCGTCGACTCCAGAGTGCGCCACGACCCGTCTTTGTGCCGGACCCGGTATTCCACCCGCTCTCCCTGGCCACTGGAGCGCGCATTTTCTGCCGCCTTTAAGACTCGCGGCTGATCATCGGGATGAACCTGCTCTATCGACGAAGTCGTTTTCAGTTCCTCGGGAGAATACCCGAGAACCTTCTGATAAGAGGGGCTGTTATACAGCCGTCGGCCGTCGGCATCGACCAGCGCGATCATGTCTGCGGCATTTTCACTAATAAGCTGAAAAAGTTGATCGCGCTCCGCCAGTTGGCGTCGCATACGGTGAAGTTGCAGATTTTGATAGATCGCGTAACAGTCAAAAAGCAATACCAGCGCCGCCAAACCACGCGTCCATTCCCTGAGACCAAACCAGTAGGTCGCATCGGCTTCCCGGTTAAGCCAAGGGAACGTGAACGAGACAATGCCCAAGGTCAGCGCGAGGGTTACAGCAACCGCGAACCCCCACAGCCACCACTCACGACCCTCGATGCGATTCTGCTCGATCGGATTCGCACCCGGATTGTTCTGGCCGAGTTGTTGGCCAAATTCTTGGCTAACTTCTTGAGATGTTTGCTGATTCATTCCGCCCAGCGACTCTCCTGCAACCTCTACACATCCTAGCCCGGGGAGGGAAATTGCAAGAGTTACGAAAGCAGGGCTGTCCGTGTTGTACCGCCGTGGCGCAAAGGTTCTGTTACACCAAATAAGTCTCGACCGTTCCTTACTGCTGTACAGTAACCTGCATCTGGACGGAGTGGGATGTACCATTCCACGCTGTCGCTGCGATTGTGAGCGTGTAAGTCTGGCTCGCGGGCTTGCTCGGCCCCGGCGCAAGACTCTGGCACCCGATCAACACAAAGATCAAGCTAGCAAGAAGCGTGAGCAGTGCCGCTTTACTTACCAATCGGGGACGGCGCCAAAAGAACATCCCGCCCAGGATCGGAATTACTGCCAGACCCAGGAACCCTTGTCCAGGACCGACAGCTTTGGCCTGCGTTTGGGCAGCGGAGATGGTCAGTTGTGAAGAGACCGCCGCTCCCTGTACAACGTGCACCACGGAGGGCGCAAAGGCACAAGACAAACCGGCCGGCGGATTCTGGCACTGGAGCTGAACGGAACCGATGAAGCCATTGGTCGACGACAACGAAATCGCAGCCGTCACCGTTCCCCCCTGATTTACCTGCACCTTGGTTGGGTTCACCGTCACCCCAAAGTTCGGCGTTGGTTGTGTGGCAGTAGTGTTATAGAGAACTGAGACGCCGGTAAAATGTGAATCGGCGGTGACAACATCGGGCCAGCCGTTGTTGTTGAGGTCCGCAATTGCCACCGCCATCGCCCCACCACCCGCGGGGAATTCGGTAGGTCCGAAGAAATTGCCCGAGGTGCTGCCCAGCAAAACTCCGACTGAACTATAGCCTGAATTGGCATAAACAATATCTAGAATGCCATCTTCGTTCACATCGGACAGGGCTACTTCCGCGGGAGACGGATCCAATGACGACGGCAAGGTACTCGCCTGATAAATGCTCGGCGCATTGAAGGTACCGTCTCCGTTGCCGAGCGCAACCGCAATGCTGCCGGCGCTGGGGGAAGTGACGACGAGATCGAGATTCCCGTTGCCATTAAGATCGCCGGCCGCGATCCCATAGACTCCGGTCATAGTCGTGTCGTAATCGGCCGCTGGCGTGAAGGTGCCGTCCCCGTTACCGAGAAGAATGGCAACCCGGGAAGTGCTGGTCATCGCGATACAGAGATCGAGTTTGCTGTCGTTATTGATATCAGCGGCCACCAGTTCGTAGCCGCTTCCTGAGATCGGATAGGTTCCCGCGAGCGTCAGCGCGCCCTGGCCATTATTGAGCAGGACATAAACAACACCGTTTCCGACTACAGCGACATCTGGCCATCCATCTCCGTTCAGGTCGGCGACGACGAGGCCGTTGGTGATACCCGGCAGCGATACCGGTATGGGCGCTTGAAACGTGCCATCGCCATTACCGCGCAAGACATCCAGTCCGGCGGTCGCCCAGTTGGACGCCACTATGTCAGCTTTGCCGTCGTGGTACAGGTCCCCTACAGCGACATAGCTGAGCGCATCGTTTGCAGCATAAACGACGCCGGGGCCGAGACTCCCGCCAGTCTGCGTGAGGAAAACCACAAGCCCCAAGCCGGGCGAGGTAGAGCTTTGTCCGATTACAAAATCGGGAACACCGTCGCCATTAAAATCAGCCGAAGCAATGCTGAGCGCGCCCCCGGAATTACTGGTTCCCGCAGGCACAACGATATTTTTAACAGGCGCGGCTTGGAACGTCCCATCTCCGTTGCCCGGCGCCATGACTACGGAGGACTGATTGTCGGAAACGACAACATCGACATCGCCATCGCCGATAAAGTCCGCCAGCAAGGGCTTGGCCGATGGCGATCCTCCAATGGCATACTCCGTGGTGGGACCCTGGAATGTACCGTTACCTTTTCCGAGAAAGACCGAGAAATCCGATTCCGCACCGTTCGTGACCACCAGATCCCGGTTGCCATCCCAGTTCACGTCCGCAATCCCAACCGAGATCGGATCATTGCCGCTCCACAGGGAAGCACCGTTCTGAACTAGTTTCCGGCCGCCTTGGTTGAGGAAGACACTGACCGTGTTCCAGTTTCCATTCGCAGTGACCACATCGAGCAGTCCATCCCCGTTGAGATCGCCCACGGCGACAGAGTTCGAAGACGCTGCCCCCGCGTTCTCCCCGTCATTGCTCTGAAAAGCAATGCCCGCCAGGAATCCCCCGCTACCGTTTCCCGGATAGAGCGTGTTGTTGGTAACCAGATCAAGATTGCCATCTCCGTCGACGTCCGCCAGTATGCCGACCGATGTCTGTCCCGGAAAAGACGACAACGTCGGAGAACCAAAAATACCTTGTCCATTGTCCGCCAGGTAAGCAGCATGGTTGGACTGGCCATCGACAATCACCACGTCCAAAACCTGGTTACGGTTCACGTTCCAGAAGCTCGCCGCAACCGGAGTACTGATTCCGGTCGGGTATGTTAGCGGCGCGGCAAAGTTTCCACCCCCCGTCGAAATCAGCACATCCATCGAATTCGGATGTACCAGGACGACGTCGTCCAGCCCATCGTTGTTCACATCCGCAACCAGGATGAAATCCCCCGCCCCGAATGACACAGGAGTCAGGATCGGTCCGTCGAAGGTTTCGTTCGACATGTTCAGCAGGACAGAAAGAAAAATGCCCGTCGGCGATCCGCTATTTTGGAAAAGCGTAACTACGTCAGGCGATGGGTCGCCGTTAAAGTTGCCACTTACTACGGGATAGACAGCTCCACCGAACGGTTCGATCTGCGTAGCGGAAAGAAATGTTGCGGCCGGCGGTGGCACCACAATCTCAGGGTTGACGCGAAGCTTGCTGCCGAAGCGTCTCGCCCCGTTCGAGGATCCCACGTTTCCAACTCCTGACAAATCACCACTAAGCTGTAGAGGCTTGGGGGAAACCCGCCACTGTGGCGGTATCTGGCCGACAAGTGCCTGAGTTGAGCCGAGCACAATCAACAAAAGTGATGCACTGAAAGAAGCTACCGTTTTCATCTTCACTCTTTGCCTTCCGCGCGGTTTTTGTATCTCCATGCAAAGCCTCGAACCGTCGAGCGGCTATTTGCACACTGCGCCTATGTAAGAACAAACTAAGGCGAAGTAACTACAGCAATTAGTGCGCCTTAATGAGATGGCTTATTGATCTCTATCAAAAGTAGGCGCTTATCATCCAGGAGGGCGAGGAGGTGTGACAAAGATCACTGAACAACTACTGGAAAAGCGTATGAAATTCAGACAGCACGCTAGTGATCCCAAACACTCAAGCGGACAGGTCGCTCTTGGGACCGACCTCACGCATGCGCCGGGCCAACATGTCGTATACCGTTGCCCGGCTGACACCGAGAATTTCCGCCGCTCGGGCTTTGTTGCCTTCGACCAGGTTGAGGATATACTCCAAGTGGCGCGACTGAACTTCTTCCATCGTCATGAAGGCAGGGGATTTGTTTGGTAGCGCCAACGGCGCGCATATGGCTTCGGGCAAGTCCGCTTCGGAGACGACTTTGCCCTGGGCCATCATGCAAGCGTTTCCGATCACGTTTTCCAGTTCCCGCACATTTCCCGGCCACGAGTGTCGAGTCAGCAGAATCTGGGCACGTCGCGAAATCCCGTTGAGTTGTTTGCCGTATTGCCTTGAAAAATGTTGCAAGAAATGCCGCTGTAACAACGGCAGATCCTCCCTGCGCTCGGCGAGAGTTGGGAGCTGGATTTCAATCATGGATAATCTGTAGAACAAGTCTTCCCGAAACTTCCCTTTAGACGCGAGTTCTCGCACATTGCGGTTGGTGGCAGCAATGACATGAACATCGACCGTGGTGGTGATGGGTGATCCAACGCGCTGCAACTCCTGATTCTGAAGGATACGGAGCAGCTTGGCCTGGGCCGCTAACGGCAATTCAGCAATCTCATCCAGGAACAGGGTACCGCGATTGGCATATTCAAACAGGCCTACTCGATCCAGCACTGCACCTGTGAAAGCTCCTTTCACATGGCCAAACAGTTGACTCTCCAGCAGTGTTTCTGTCAGGGCCGAACAGTTGCAAACGACGAATTTTTCGCGCTGACGAGGACTGAGGTTGTGTAGCGCCTTGGCAACCAGCTCTTTTCCGGTCCCGGTCGGTCCGGTTATCAACACTGTCTGAAACAAAGGGGCAACACGACGGACTTTTGAAAAAACTTCCAGCATTCTTGGGCTTCGACCCACCATGCCCTGAAACTGGTACACCCCCAGCAGTTCGTTGTCGAGTTCCCGTGTATGTCGCCGCGTTTCGGCCTGTGCGATGATGCCCGAAACCAACTCCCGTAGTTTGGAAGGTTGCAGCGGCTTGGAGAGTAAGTCAGTCGCCCCTCTGGCAACTGCATCCAGAGCGGCAGTTTCGGTCCAGCCATCCTTCATGAGGACCGCTTCCAGCACGGAATCGCCGGCAAACAGGTCTTGCAACGGCACCTGTGGATCGTCAAACTCTGAATCCATGAAGACCAATTGGGGGAGGGATCGGTGATAAAGGCTTATCCCCTCGGCGCGGTCGCCTGCCCATAGCACCGCAACCGGCAACCCCAAGAGTGCCCGGCCAATCTCTTCAGAGACCCTGACATCGCGATCAATCACTAATACCGAATAGACAGGGTCAGACATAAAAGGTCCCTAAAAGGCGCTCGTCAGAAAATAGTCGGGGATAGTACGGAAAAGCCATGACAGTTGTTGTCTATGGCGGGAGTCACGCGATGCGTGTTCGGGGGCCGTGGAAGTCCCGTCTTGAAGGCGAGCACCAAGCGAACTCGGTATTCCGAAACGGCCTTGATCTCGACATCGGCAGCGTTCGGGGAGGGCTCCGTTCGACTTCCGCATAACGTGACCAGAAGACTGTCGTAACTTATGCGATTATACGGCGAATCTCCGACGGGGATTCCAACATTTACGAATTCCGGAAGTGACGGCGTGAATTTTTCGTGCTGCCCTGCATAAAAGCTTGAATCGCGAGGAACCCAATCGGAAACATCGGGTAGCAGGTTGCTCCACTCTGTTACGAAAACCGAACGATATGGTTGGCGGGCTATTTTGCAGAACGAGCAAGTGCCCACCGGCGACAATAGTCCAGAAATCATACGCCACCCTGGTTCTGCACAAGTGCTGCAACTCCCGCCAAGTGCTACGCAGCGCTAGGGTTCGGTCTCCTGATCGAGTTTGGACTACGACGTGCCCCACCGATCTGGGTGCCTTGTGAAAGAGCAAGTTCGACTCGAGGGTTTGTTGTTCAGCGGTGATGCCCAAGTTCTGGGCGTTATGAATCAGATTCTGAACAGCTTTGCCATCCAGACTGAGGTTTGCACCCAGATTGAGTTAGCTCTTGACGCGGTGACTCACCGAAGACTTGACACGGTGATTGTAGATTGGGACCTCGCAAACGATCCAACTCGCGTCGTCCGCAGTGCCCGGAGGTCCTCCCCCAATAGTAACTCGACAATCGTGGCGATGGTCAATGAGGGCTCGGATACACACGCTCTTCTGGTTGGAGCTAATTTCATGATTTACAAACCTGTGGACCTCGACCACGCCAGCCGGTGCATACGAGCGGCCTATGGAACCATGCTTCAAGAACGTCGGCGAGCGGCTCGAATCGCGGTCGATATCCCGGTGATCGCAAGAATCTCGGAAGTCGGGACTCTTGATGTCAAAATCAGCGATCTCAGCGTCGGAGGATTGGCTCTACAGTGTGAACAGGAGCTGCCGATTAATCGATATGTTTCGCTGATGTTCTCCCTCCCTGGCACCAACGGCTTGGTTCGCATAACGGGCAAGGTAGTAAACAGTAATGCGACCGGGCGGGCCGGCATTCGCTTTTCTTTCATTCCCGAGGAAGATCTCGGCCTGCTTGAAAATTGGCTGGCAACGGAGTTAGCCAGCTTGGAGAACGCGGAGATGCCAGCGGGCGAAGCGCGGCCGGGATCTTCAAGCAGCATGATTCCACCGTCGATCTGGCGGACGAACCAGCCCGGCAACTGAAACATCAAGCGGAGGACGATCGTGACCGCGGACATTATAAGGAGTGTATTTCTGTCATGGCAATCGCAAATGCGCTTTTAGTGTCTGTTGATCCAGCGGCGATCGATCAGTTCAGCCACGCTCTGCAGGAACTGTCCGTTGCGCCCGACATCTGTCGAGAAGGGCCAGCGGCCGTTGGTCTATTGAACCGCCGGAAGTTCGATGCTGTTATCGTCGATCTCCAGTTAGGAGAACAGTCCGGGCGGATCTTGGACGAGGTGCATCTTTCCTTATCGAACCGAACCGCGGTGACGTTTGCCATCGGCGGCGATGATCCAAAAGCCGCCGCCTTCCGAAAGAGGTCGGGGTTTGTCTTCGAGAGGCCTCTTTCCAAGCAGTCGATCCGCAATATCCTCAACCCCGCTTACGGAATGATACTGCGAGAACGGCGGCGCTACTTCCGGTGTCCAATTTCTATCCCTGTCGCCATCTTGAGAGCCGGCATGCCGGAAGTTCGCTGCTACAGCGTGAACATCAGCGAAGGCGGCATGGCGGCGAGTACGTCCGTTCCCTTCAAAGCCGCAGAAAAGGTGCAGGTTCAGTTCATTTTGCCGGATCATGAAGAACCATTTTTGGCAGAATCGACCATCTGCTGGTGGAAAACCGATCGTCTCGGAGTCCGCTTTTCGTCCTTTTCTCAGGGGGCCACGTCGGTGCTCCAGGAATGGCTTGCGCAAAAGCTGGAAGAGACGCTTCCCGAATTCGTTGCCGGGAAATTCCGAAAGCAGGATTAGAAAAAGCGCGATTAGAAACACCAGGCTCTTACCAAGCCGCTCCTTCGTCGAAGGTCAAGGCTCGCAAAAAAAGCAGTGGGACGCGTGGTTTGCGCGTCTCACTGCTGGGAGGAGTGTTGCTTCGTTGCTATGCTGCGTCACTACGCTGGGAAGAATTCCAGCGCAAATTTACCGCCCATGCCTGCCGCCGCCACCGCCATGCGATCCACCGCCTCCGTGTGACCCGCCGCCATGCGACGATCCGCCGCCTCCGTGACTCGGCGCCGAATGGCCGCCGCCAAAGCTTGGAGCGGAGTGGCCGCCATAACTTGGGGCGCGGCCACCACCGTAGCCCGGAGCCGAACGTGCACCACCATACGAGCGCGGAGTCACAATCGGTTGCCTCATATTGAGTGGCGGACGAGACGACCCGCCATAGACTGAAGCCGAACCACGCGACGATCCGTACGAACCGCGGTTCTCGCTGCGGCCGGCCGATTCACCCGCCCTGCTCGATTCATTAGCCCGGGCTGATTCCGAAGCTGAACGCGCCGGCATCGGCGAAAATTTCTGCCAGCCGCCGCTGCTACCACTCTCGCGAGCCATCGTCGAGTTGCCGGACCTCGCTGCCGAAGCCGCGTTCGAATTGCTCCGTGATTCGCCGGCTCGTGATTCCGCGCCCCTCTCGAAATTCTGGTTCGACCGCTGGAATCCGCTGTTCGAGCCGGAGTTTCCCGTTCGCGAGCTTTCGCGGCTGTTTCCCATCGATCTGTTATTCGACGCCGTGGCAGCGCGGGCCGAGAAGAAATGCTGATTCTGCGACACGTTCCGAGTCGTCGATGCCGCCGCCGGACGTCCGCTTGCCGAGAAGCTTTCACGGCTCGGACTCACCGGCAACCTGCCGGTGGTGAAACGCGC
Source organism: uncultured Acidobacteriaceae bacterium (assembly GCA_963785265.1). GTDB lineage: Bacteria > Acidobacteriota > Terriglobia > Terriglobales > Acidobacteriaceae > Acidiflorens. The sequence goes on from CAWAUN010000010.1 coordinate 105,592, forward strand.
ATTCTGGAACTGCGCGTGCGTCGCCGCCTGCGCGTTCATGTGCCCGGCGCCAAACTCCTTGCCCGAGACGGTTGTCCCGCCGCGGAAGTTCGAGTCATGCATCGCCAGGTTCACGTTCGAAAACCGCGAGCCCGCGCGCAGCGGAGCAAATCCGCCGCGATTGTATCCGCCGAAACCGGCGTAGCCGAAGCCGCCGCCCCAACGACCCCACCACGGATGGAAAAAGTCACCGGGTCCAAGCGGAAGCCAGCCGACCGACCCGAACCCAAAGCCAAATCCGAACCCAAAGCCACCGAATCCAAAGAACGAAACATAAGCCGGCGCCCAAATCGGCTGATAGAACGGATATCCGTAAGCCGGTCCCGGCCACCAACCCCAACCGCCGCCGACATACATCCACCGCCCGTAGTGATAAGGAGCCCAGCCCCACGAGTCATACGAAACCCAGGTCCATCCCCAATACGGTTCATACACCCAGCGCCCGTTGCGATAAGGGGCCCAGCCCGGCGGCACCGCCGGCCGCCACACTGGACCGTAATCCGGAACCTCCGACCACGTCCCATGTCCATCGAGGTCTTCTGTTCCCACGTAATTATCGTTCGTCTCTTTCCGCGCCAGCGAATTGCGGATCATGTAGTCGCGATCCTGGTTCCACTGATCAAAATCATCGCGAGCTGGAGCTTCGCCAATCTTGTATTGTTCGTCCGCGCCCGTGCCCTGAATCGTAATGAACTGGTTCTGTCCAACCCGCGTGCCGCCCTGCGGAGTCGTAACTTCGATTTCGCCTTTGCGAACCAGCACTTCAGTGTGATCGTCGGCCGTAACCAGAATGCGGAAGCTCGATTCGCGCCGCTCCGTCTTAATCGCCACGTTTGGCGTATCAATTTCCGCGTCCGCATCGCTGTTCCTCAGGACGGTGAAGTTCGCCATGCCATGTCCAAGTTGAATCTGAATCTGCGAGTGCGTGAGCTGCACGATATTGGCCTGCGTGTGCTCCGCAAGCCGCAGCATGTTGGCGTAGTCAAGCTGAACTTCTGTCCGCGCTTTGTCGCCCGTAGAAACTTTGTCGCCAGCCAGCACGGGAGCATTCAGCGCCGCCGCCGACCACGCGCCCGAGTCGCCACGCTGCGTGGAAACATCGCCGTGAATCAAACTGATGCGAGCCACGCCATTTTTTTCCTGAGGAGCCGGTAGGTTGGAAGTAGGCGCTCCCGGAGTATTGGGATCCATGTTGGAATCTGGGTTAGCCGAATCTGGGTTAGATGAATTTGGATTAGCGGAATTTGGGTCGTTCGGACCGCCCATCTGGGCCGGATTCATTGAATCCTGATCCTGATCCACCGAATTCTGATCCGCGGGTCCCTGGTTGTTCGGTCCTTGATCGTTCGGACCCGGCATAGGCGATTGCGCCGGAGCCTGAACGTATGGCGACGGCTTCGCATTCTGCCCCGGCGCCTGATCGTAAGAGTTCGGGGTGTTATTCTGAGCAATGATGGCTCCTGGAATCGCCATCATCAGCCCCAGAAATACTGCTATGAATTTGAGTTTCATAAATATCTCCACACTTTAGCGGCGACACATGCCAGGAGCGGTGCAGGCCGAGTGCCAATTTTTGGCGATGCCGCAGAATTCACATAATCATCGTATTTTCAGAAAGTTAGGATGGTTCAAAGCGGACTGAATGTGGGCCCGTTCGTGGGCCTCCGGTGGCCCGGTTCAACCAGGATGGTGCTTTTCGGCCAGAGGCGATAAGGACTCCTGCAGGGACACCATGCCCTCAGCGCAGCAGATTTTCACGATCGCAGGAACTCCAAAGTCAAACCCCAAGCTTGCCGCGCCGAGTGCGGCTCGTAAGAGGCCCTCTCGTCACAGAAAAATCCATGCCCCGCTCGCGAAAACTCGACATTCACGTAAATCTTCTGCTCCGCGCTCAACGCGTCGGTCACCGCTTTCCGTTGCTCCGGAGGAATGTGCTTGTCCAATCCGCCCCAAATGAGCAAGGACGGCGCCTGCACCTTCGCCGCCCGCTCGAGCAATCCAGGAGCAATTCCTCCCCCGTAAAACGAAACTGCAGCCCGCAGCGCAACCACGCTGTTGGCAATAAACGAAACCCGCCCACCCATGCAAAATCCCACAGACGAAATCTCGTTTGCTTTAACGTTTGCATTCGAACGCAGCCATTCATAAGCCGCGCCTACATCCATCTCCGCGGTCTCGGTTGTCACCGCCTGGTAATGCGGCTGCACAGCAGGAAAGTCGGTATAGCTGCCCTCAAACCCCGGAGCCGTGCGGTGAAACAATTCCGGGGCAATCGCTACGTATCCCTCGGCTGCCAACCGGTCGCAAACATTACGAATATGCCGGTTCACGCCAAAGGCCTCCTGAAACACAAGCAGCCCCGGATGCGTTCCCCCGTCCTCCGGACGAGCCACATAAGCCGCCATCCGGGTCCCGTCCACAACGCCCAGTTCCACCTTCTCTTTAACAATTGCTGCTTCGCTCATACCATCCTCGTCAGCGTTCTACCAAACCCGGCAAGCGTTCTCGGCAACCATGGGCTGTCCGGCTTTACATCCGAACGCCTGCTGAAAGCCGGCCGAATTCTGCACCGCCCCATTCACCCGCCAGCGTCCCGGAGAATGCGGATCGGTCAGCACCCGCCTCCGCGCTTCCTGATCGGTCACGTTCTGGCACCAGATCTGCCCGTAAGCAAGAAAGTAGCGCTGCTCCGGAGTGTACCCATCGATCGGTTTCACCGGCGTGTTGCCGATGATCTCGGTCAGCGCCATGTACGCCAGCTTCAGCCCGCCGTTGTCGGCGGTATTTTCGCCCAGCGTCAATTTGCCGTTCAGCTTGACCTCGCCCTTGTCGTCCTTCACCGACACAAAGCCCGAATACTCGTTGGCCGTGCAATCCGCGCGTTGTTCAAACTCTTTGCCGTCGTCCGCCGTCCACCAGTCGCGGAGGTTCCCTTCCGCGTCGAACTTGCGCCCCTGGTCGTCGAAGCCATGCGTGAGTTCATGCCCGATCACCACTCCGATGGCGCCAAAGTTCACCGCGTCATCCATCTGCTTACCGAAAAACGGAGGCTGTAAAATCCCCGCCGGAAAATTGATATCGTTCATCGGAGCCCGGTAATAAGCGTTCACCGTAGGCGGAGTCATCCCCCAATCCTTGCGGTCCGTAGGCCGGTCGATCTTCTTGTACTCGCGCTGCACTTCGAACGCGCCAGCGCGCAACATATTGCCCGCGTAGTCGTCAGACTTGATCACCACCGAGCTGTAATCCCGCCAAGTGTCGGGATAACCAATGTTATTCACAATGGCGTTCAGCTTCTCATAAGCCTTTCTCTTCGTCGTGTCCGACATCCAGGTCAAATTCCCAATATCCTGACGCATGGCGTTTTCGATCGCCCGCACCATCTTCAACGTGCGCTCTTTGCCATCGGCCCCGAACGTGCGATCGACATAGAGCTTGCCCAAAGCCATGCCCAGGTTCTGATCCGTAGCTTTCACGCAGCGCTTCCAGCGCGGCTCCATCTCTTTCCGTCCCGACATGAACTTGCCGTTGAAATCGAAATCCTCTTCGACGAAGGCCTTGGTCAGCTGCGGAGCGTAGTCGTTGATCGTTTTCCAGCGCAGATACACTTTCCAATCCTCGAGCGGCACCGTTTTCAGTTGCTCGTTCACCTGCTTGAAAAAATCGGGATTCCCCACATTGAGCGTATTGAACTTCGGCGAGCCATTATCGGCAAAGTAAACCGTAAGATCGAAGTTCGGAGCCAGCCCCGCAATCTCCGCCACCGTCATCTTATGATCGCGAGTCTTAGGATCGCGCCGTACCGTGCGATCCATCGCCGCCTGCGCCAGTCCCGTCTCCACCGTCAACACAATCTTGGCCTCAGCCGCAGCCACGTCCGTCTTGTCCCCCACCAGTTCGAACATCCTCTGCACGTGCTCCACATACTTCTGCCGCGTCTCCACTGACTTCGCATCGTCCTTCAAGTAGTAATCGCGATCCGGCAGCGTCATCCCGCCCTGGTCAAGGTCGGCAATGGTTTGGGTCGAATCGTGCATATCGGGCCCCGACGAAAAATCGAACAATGCCGGAATCGAATCGCGGTGCAGAGCCGCAATCTGCCGAATCAGTGCCGCCTTCGTCTCAATGCCCCGAATCCGTTCCAGAGCCGGCATCAGCGGAGCCGTCCCCTTTTTTTCAATCGCGCTCTCATCCATGCAGGAGCCATAGAAATCGCCCACCAGCGTTGCCGGCGGCGAATGTTTCCCGGGAGCCTGTGCCTCAGTCAAAATATCCCGCAAGATATACAGATTGCGTTCAAAGAGCTCGTCAAACCGCCCCCACCGCGCCTTGTCCGGAGGAATGGGATTGTTTTTCATCCAGCTTCCACACGCGTACTGATAGAAATCCACGCAAGGATCGGCAGTTTTATCGATGGCGGTGACGTCGAAAGCAGGAATTTCTCGGGGAATATCGGAGCCTGACGAACTGGTTTGGCCCGAGCAGACTACAGCGGTCAAGAACAATAACGTTGAAAAAAAACAGAGAACGCGAATCGTCATACTTACCTCAGTTGTGAATTGTCGCCCTCGCAACCTGCCGCTAGTTTGCCCGTCATCTCACGCAAGTGAGACGCACGCTGTGGACAAAAGGGCAAGTCGCCAATCAAAAACACTACTACAAAGCGCTGATACATGGAAATTCCGCGAGACAGGAATCGGCAGGCTTTTTCCCGCCTTGTCACGCAACGCCAGACAGAATTTGACATCCATATTTGGGCCTTCGGGCTCGAATTCAGCTCGCCGGAGGCCGCACGTGCGATAATCTTTATTCAGCTCGTGAAAGTGCTGGTTGGGGGGTGATGACGATGGCAGAAATTCGACTGCAAGAGGGCGAGTCCTTGGAAAACGCCCTGCGCCGCTTCAAGCGCAAGGTTCAGACCGAAGACATCATTAAAGAGGTAAAGCGTCACTCCTACTACTTGAAGCCAGGTGAGAGAAAACGGGTGAAGCAAGCTCTGGCGCAGAAGCGCGCCCGCAAGAAAATCCGCAAGGAACGCGACTGAAAAGTAAGCGTCTGACCAACACACCTGTTCGAATCACGGGGTCTGTGTTGAAGTGTCCGGATGACCGCAAAAACAGAGTTGTCAGTGCCCAAGCGACGTACACGAGCGGAAGTTCAGCAGTTGGTGGCTGAGTTCGTGAGCAGCGGTATGCGGCGCAGCGAGTTTTGCCAGAGTCGAGGTTTGAGCTTCAGCACTCTGGATCGCCATCTGAAAAAGCGGCGTTGGAAGAGAAAGCGTATACCAACTTCTTCGGCCGGTCGGTTGGTGCCGGTGGAGTTCGCCGCCAGGAAATCGCCGACGCAACAGGAACCAAGTTGTGGGCTGGCCGTGGTGCTGGCGGGCGGGCGCCGGATCGAGATACATCCTGACTTTGATACGAATACGTTCGAGCGCTTGGTGAGTGTGCTGGAGCGGGTGTAGGGCGTGTTTGGACTTGGTTCAGCCACACGGATCTATCTGGCTGCGGGAGTCACCGACATGCGCAAGGGGTTCGAGGGGCTGTACGGTCTCGTCCGCGATCGTTTGTCGTGTGAGCCTCTGAGCGGGCACCTGTTCTTGTTCTGCAACGCCCAGCGCAACCGGCTGAAGATCCTCGTCTGGGATGGTAGCGGACTCTGGGTCTGTGCCAAGCGGTTGGAGAAAGGGTGTTTCACCTGGCCGCAATCCGGTGATGCGCAGGGCAAGGTCATACTGAGTCACGAAGAGCTTTCTCTGTTGTTAGGTGGGATCGATCTGGCCAAGACCAAGCACAAACAATGGTACCGGAAAGTATCAAGGGATGGACATGCCCTCGCATGAGTTGCCTGGTTGCTTGAACGTTTCGAGCGACTCTGGTAAATCAGTTATCCACCGTGAGTATGCCTCCCATTTTTTCCGCACCCGCCGATCTGGAACTCATCGCTCGACTGAAGAGCCAGCTGCAATATGCGGAGTTGCGGATTCGTGTGCTGGAAGAGCGTCTGCGGCTGATGCGGATCGAGAAGTATGGTGCGGGCGGAGAAAAACTTTCGCAGGCGCAAATGCAATTGTTCGAGCTTGAGCCTGTCGTCAGTGAAATCATCGAGCAGGTGGATAGCGAGCACGCGCCCGTGCATCGCTCGACCAAGAAATCCGGCACGCATCCGGGCCGCCAGGAATTGCCTGCGAGTCTTCCGCGGGTAGAGCGGATTCTGCCTTGCACACCGGATCAGCGGGTGTGCAAACGCTGCGGCAGAGAAACAGTGATGATCGGCTACGAGGAGAGTTCGCAACTGGACGTGGAACCAGCGAAGTATTTCGTGCTGGTCACGAAACGCGAGAAACGAGCTTGCCGGTCGTGTGAGGAACTCGGAGTGGTATCGGCCCCACTGCTGCCACGGATCATCGAGAAGTGCCTGGCGAGTGACCGCATCGTCATCGACACGGTCGTCAGCAAATATTGCAATCATCTGCCACTGCATCGGCAGAGCATGATTCTGGAAAGGGACCTCGGCTTGGACGTCAGCCGAGCAACGCTGGACGGCTGGGTCCTCAAAGTCGGCGAGTTGCTGATGCCGATGGTCGCTGCGATGAGACGAGAGTTGATCACCGGCAGTTACATTCAGGCGGATGAAACTCCTGTCGATGTGCAGACACGCGAGGGCCGAGGTAAGAACCACCAAGCTTACCTCTGGCAATACAGTCGCCCCGGAGGAACTGTGGTGTTCGATTTCCGTTTAAGTCGCGGACGTGATGGGCCGAAGCGGTTCCTGGGACAGTTCGAAGGCATTCTCCAGACCGACGGCTATGCAGCGTATGACCAAATCGGTGGGCCCAAAATGGTACATGCCGCTTGTTGGTCTCATGCAAGAAGACAGTTTTTCGAAGCAGTGCAACTAAATCCCCGAGATCCGGTTGCAACCCCGATTGTGGCTCAGATGGACGAACTGTTTGCCGTCGATGCGGAAGCTCGCCGCAAAACGCTGACTGCCGCGGGGCGCCATATCCGGCGTCAGGAAACCGCCAAGCCTCTTCTCGATGATATTCGCAGCAAGATCGAGGCAGCACAGTCTATCGCATTGCCCTCCAGTGCGCTCAGCAAAGCCTGCCAGTACGCTCTCGCGCTTTGGAGGAAGCTTACCCGATTCCTGGAATATCCAGAGCTTGAATTGAGCAACAACCTGGCGGAGAACTCGATGCGACCGGTAGCTGTTGGTCGAAAGAATTGGTTGCACATCGGCAGCCCACAAGCGGGACCGAAGGTTGCGGCGATTTTCTCGGTTGTGGAAAGCTGCCGACGGCTGAGAATCTCCGTGCGCGACTATCTCGCCGCGATTCTCCCTGGTCTTGCCGATCTCCCGATCCGACGCCTTCCGGAACTCACTCCAAACGCCTGGGTCTCCTCTTCCTGCCCCAGACCGTTTGTCAGTTTCCCAGTCGGCTGAGATTGGCAAAACCGTGCCGATCACGCTAAACCAGCGTGGCGAACCAAGTCTTGAAAGCGGGGATCGAGGCGCAGCGCAGGTGATCAGCTCTTGAAGTCCGCAGTCCACTGAATGTGGATGGGGCACGTCAGCCCAGGCTCGCAAAGTAAAACTGCTGCGCAAGCACTACTCTAGCTTGGCGTACTCCGCTTTGGCGTGCTTCAGAATGGGCACATCCGGATCGGCATCCTTCCAGAGGGCAAAGAAATCCTGGTAGGCAGCATGGGCCTTGCTCGCATCTCCCGAGAGAACGTAAGCCCGGCCCAGCCCCAAGTGCGCCAACGCGCCAATCAGTTCGCTCCCAACGACCCCGGGATGGTCGAGGATTTTCTGGAACTCGGCCGCAGCGGCGGAACCCTGCTTTGCTGCCAGGTAAGCCTCACCGCGCACATAGACCGGGCAGAGACTGATACCTTCAGCCAATGCCGTCGTTCCCAACTCGTATGGCGAAGCTGGGACGAGCGTTTGTATCGCCTTGGCGGCATGGCCATCGCGCAATTCCGCGGCGCCCTGGATGGTCGGCAGATAGTTGTACTGCATAACCGTATCCTGCGGAAACCTTTTGCCGAGGTCGTTGGCCAATCGCGTCGCCTGCGCGGAATCACCGGCCAGACCGGACGCAATGGCTGACATGGCTGCGATACCCTTGCCGCTGGAGAGCGCAACCGCAGCCTTGGCATGCTGGTTGGCCAAAACCCGGTTGCCCACCAATGCCTCGCGTATCGAGGCTTGAGCCTCGTAGTTTGCAGCCAACTCTTTACTATCGGCCTTCTGAGCCGAGTCTATGGCTTGGTGCGTCAACTCCCTCGCCTTAGCAAACTGCCCGTAGTAGGCGGCTGTGTCGGCCTCGTCGTTGAGCACGCTCTGCGCCCAAGTCTTATTGCGCGCAAGCGCTGCTACCTCGCGCGTCATTCCCGCAACATCGTGTCGATAGAAATCAATCATGTAAAGGTTGAGGTGGTAAAGAGGGTCGTCCATGCCGCGTCTTTGTGCATCGAGAGCCATGGCCCTGGCTTCATCGAAGCGATTCAAGAAAATGTAACACCAGACGAGATTCGAGGTTGGCTTGCCCGCGTCGGCTCCTAAATCCGTTGCTTTTTGGGTCATAGCCAGGAGCTTTTCGTAGTCGCCCAAATAGAGGGAGATTATGCCAAGATGGGCCGGTGGAGTGGGGTCGCGCGGATAGATCTGCGAAAACAACTCGTAATCCTTGCGTGCCGCTTCCAAGTCCCCAGTCACCATTTCATCATAATGCGAAGCAATATAGAACTTTTCCCGTTCGCTGACTCGCGCGCGCAGTTCGTACGCCTGACGGATGTTCTCAGCCGCTCGCACCGTCTGGCCAATATTAATGTAAACAACCCCCAACTGGTCGTACGCCATGGCGAAATTGTGGTCCTGCTCGATGGCCAGCTGAAACAGTGGAATACAGCGAACAAAATCGCCTGTTCTTTCCTTCATGGCCAAGCTGTAAGAATGCAAGGCATCGAGCGATGGCGTGGTTACGTCCTGCGGTGGGACATCATATTTCTGCACCGAAGTCAGTGACTCACCAAGCTTGCCGCGAGTTTGCGAAGCGATCTTTCCGAGGGCTTCGAGAACATGGTTCTTGTCGATGGCGTCCGCCTCCGCGCTTGCCAGCGGCTCTCCACTAGCGCAATCCAGCGCCCTTAGGGTCAACAGATAATGTGAACCGATCTGGGCAATCGAGCCGTCCAGCACCGCTGCACTTGCCGTCCGCTGGCAAACCTCGCGCGTCACCTCCTGTGTTAATCGCGTGTCGTTCGGCTGGGCCATCAGCGAGAGCGCCTGTCCTATGCGTTGCTCCGAGAGCAGGTTCAGAAATGGCGACTGCTCCAGTTGCGCGGAAAGCCCCTGCCGTAGCGTGCCATCGAAGACCGGATCACCCGTCATGTTGGCGAAATCAGCGATCACAATCGTGTCTTTCTCCGTGAGCTTCGGAGCGTTATGGAACTGCCAGTAGGATCTCAACAACAAAGTAACGCCAAGTAGGGCCGTGACCGCGACCACCGCCACTCCAGCCCAACGCCACAACTTGCTCGGCGAGCTTTGCTCGTCGATCACTACCCGTGTGACCGACTGGCTCTGCACCACGATTTCTTCCGACGCGGGAACCAGCCGCACTTTCTCCGCGAACCGGTACCCTCTTCCCGGAATGGTGACGATGTAGCGGTTTGCCCCAGAAGTTTCTCCCAAGCTCTTGCGCAACACGAAAATGTTCTGCGCCAGGTTGGACTCCTCGACAAAGGTATCGGGCCAGACCGATTTCATTAGGTCGTCCTTCAGCACGACGGTTTCGCTGTGCCGGATGAGCACCAGGAGCGTCTCGAAGGCCTTGGGCGGGAGGGCAACGGGCTGGTTGTCACGCAGCAGAAGCAGTCTATCGGGGTCCAATCGAAAGGGACCAAACTCGTAGAACTGTTTTGATTCCTTACTCATAGTCGGGCCCTAATAAATCCTGAGAAGTTCTGACGTCTTCCTAAAGACTTCCGAAGCGCACTTGCGGCAGTGTGTTTCCCGTCAGGCCGAAGCGGCCGGAAGTCCTACCAAGCTTGGGCCGGACTGTAGCACGAAGATGAGAACCGGGTAAAGGCTGCGGGGAGGAGCACACGCAGCTAAGTTGCGAAACGACAAGGAACTTTCAAGGGGTAGCAAGACGAAAACTGCGCTTAGCTACTCGGATGTGTGCCGAAGTAGTTCGAATAACGCACGTCGCCGGCATTTTCACGTACCGGCCCCGGCGCGGCTCTCCGGGTTGGGCTGAAGCATGAGATCCAGAAAGATTCAGGGAGGCCAACACGACTCATAAAAGGATCGAGATCACCATCGAGACGGAGTGGATGATGACCATCCGAAGGAACCGTTGCACCCGCCTTTGGTGCCAGCAATGTGGCCGTGAAATGGATGTCGTCCAGGCGGAGATTTTGACGGCAACGGGACACAGATTGGGCGATGGCGCCCAAGTCAACAAATGGCACTCGTTCGCGGGTCCGGACGGAACGCTGTGGGTCTGCCTGGGGTCGCTGATGAAGTCGATATGAGCGGGGATCGTTAAAAGTGGGAAGGCCCGAAGTTCAAGAATAAATTGAGGAGGGTTTTATGACCACGCAAACTTTGAAGGATTTCGCATTATCGATGGCGGTGTTGGGAGTCGCGCTGATCCCATCTCTGAGTCCGGCACAGGTTGGACTCGCGCCAAAGCTCCCAGGCTCGCGCGCGGCATCGTCCACGGCGCACGCGGCGAGCCGTAAGGCAGAGACGCCGGGCTCGCCGACCTACACCTACACGCTGCTTAGCCATCCCGGCACGCTTGCCACGTACGCCTACGGAATGAACAAAGGGGCGACGAGTTCCAAAGTGGAGATCGTCGGCGGGTACGGCACAGAAGGCGGCTTTTTTGCGCAGGTGTCGGGAACGAAAACCATCAAAGAGGCTTATCAGACCGTCGATGACCCTCATGGAACGCAACAGTGGGCAAACGGCATCAACGACTTGGGTCAGATTGTCGGCGGCTACCTCGATAGCTCGGGTTTCTACCACGGCTATGAGCGAAGCAGCAGCAAATTTACCCAGATCGACGTGCCCTTCACAGGCGCCTTCAACACCACCGCGGGCTCGATCAATAACTCCGGCGAAATCGTCGGCGGCTACACCGCAACGGATGGCGAACAATATGGCTTCACTCTTATCGGAGGCGCCTACACGTCGATCAACTACCCGGGCGCGACATTCACGTTTGCCGGCAATGTCAACGACAACGGCGACATAGTTGGCTGGTACACCGACGCAAGCGGGATCACGCATGGCTTTCTGCTGAGCGGCGGGACTTACACCTCACTCGACTTTCCAGGCGCGACCGAGACCCTTGCCGCCGGAATCAACGATGCGGGCGACATCGTGGGGGTGTACTGCGCGACCAGCGGGTGCGTTGGCACGTTAGACGGCGCGCAGGGGTTCCTGCTGAGCGGAGAAACTTTTGCCACGATCACAATTCCAGGCGAGTCGTACACCCAAGCGGCTGACATTAATAACAACGGCGTGGTGGTGGGGTTCTACCAGGACGCCGCCGGGCTCGTGGTCTCGTTCATGGCAGCCCCGTAGATAGGCGTTGGTCCTGGATGATGGCTGAAGCCGATATGAGTTGGGTCTGTAAGAAGCGGAGAAGATTCGAATTTTCAAAACAAATTGAGGAGCGTTTTGTGACCGAGCAAAGCTTGAACATTTCGAACCAGGAGGACTCTATGGATGCCAGTCGTGTTGTGACGACTGGGACCCGCCAAATGCGATGCGTCTTCATCGCTGTGATCGCGGTTTCAGCCCTGCTGCTTGCGGCACATCCAGCGCAGGCTGGTGAAAAAGTGATCTACAACCTGACGACCAGCGCTTGGGCCCCAGAAGATGAGTTCGTCGCCGATAGCAATGGCGTGCTCTATGGCACAGCCGCAGTCGGCGGCTCAGGCAACTCGGGTGCTGTCTTCTCGTTGACGCCGCCCGGCAAGGGACATACCACCTGGACCGAAACAGTTCTTTACCAGTTCCAGGGCGGGAGCGATGGCAGCTTTCCAACCGGCGCTCTCACGTCCGATGGAAACGGAGGGTATTTCGGCACGACCGCTTCTGGTGGATCCGGCTCATGCAACAGTTTTGGGAACGGGGCGGGATGCGGGGTTGTATTCCACCTGACGCCGCCGGGTGGGGGGCAAAGCAACTGGACTGAGACCGTGCTCTATCAGTTCCAGGGCAGCGATGGCGCCTACCCTTTCGACCGGCTGACCATCAACAGCAGCACCGGTGTGCTCTATGGAACAGCCTATGCGGGAGGCTCCTCGAACGCCGGCGCGGTCTTTGCGCTGACGCCCCCGTCTGAAGGACAAACGGTCTGGACCGAGAGTGTGCTCTATTCCTTCACGGGGGGTGCCGACGGAGGATTCCCAGGCGGATATGTTGCGGCAGACTCGTCCGGCGCGCTCTACGCCACTACGACCGCAGGCGGCTTTACCGGAAACGGTACCGTATTTAGGCTGACGCCGCCGGTCGAAGGTCAGACAAGCTGGACCGAAACTGTTCTTTTCAGCTTTTCTGGATTTGGTTCCTCTGACGGCACGGCTCCCGATGCTGGGCTTATTTTCGACCCTTCCGGAAACCTTTACGGCAGCACCGTAGCAGGCGGCTTTCTTGACTACGGCACGATCTTCGAGCTGTCTCCACCGTCTGGCGGCCAGACGAGTTGGACCGAAAACGCAATCTACTCCTTCGGCGGCGAAAAGGATGGCGCACTCGCTAACTCGGACCTGATCATGGATGCGAGCGGCGCGATTTACGGCACGACCGCCGCGGGCGGCAAGACCAACAACGGCACTGTATTCAAACTTACGCCCCCCGGCGAGGGCCAATCCGCCTGGACTGAGAAACTTCTCGCAACCTTCAACGGAACTGACGGCGGGTATCCCGTAAGTGGACTGCTTGCGCAGAAGCTGGGAAAAAAAATTGTGCTCTATGGCAATACCTTCAATGGCGGCGGTACCAGCTGCCCTGGCGGCTGCGGCGCGGCTTACGAAATAACTGGCAGCGGATTCACCTTCTAGAAGCGACTTAGACCAAGGCTTAACTCACGCGGAGGATTTATGACCAAGCAAACTGTGAAGTATTTCGCACTGTCGCTAGTTTCAATCGGACTCGCGCTGAGCCCCACTCTGAGCTTGGCGCAGGCCGGATTTGCGCCGAAGCTGCCGGGCAAGCGCGCGGCATCGCCTGCGACGCATGCGGCAAGCCGGCAGGCAAAGACACCCGGCTCGCCGTCCTACACCTACACCCTGCTCAATTATCCCGGCACTCTTTCCACCAGCGCGATATGCATCAACAAGGGTGCGACCACTTCAAAAACTGAAATCGTCGGAGGCTACGGCACCGCCGCCGAACTAGCCCAGGCGGGTTTTCTGGCGCGCGTGTCGGGAAAGAAAACCGTCACCGAGACTTACCAGTCGGTGAGTTACCCCCACGAGCCTGCGGACCAGTTCGCAGAGTGCATTAACGACTCGGGCCAGATCGTTGGCACTTACATTGACAGCTCGGGTGTGAGCCACGGTTATGAGAAAAGCGGTGGAAAGTTCAGCCCGCTCGATGTGCCGTTTTCCGGCGCCACGGGCACTTACCCTATATCGATTAACAATTCCGGCGAAGTTGTCGGCGGGTGGGCGGATAGCGACGGCAACGAACACGGGTTCACGCTGATTGCAGGTACCTATGCCTCGTTCGACTACCCTGGCGGCACCCAGACCTCTGCCTCTGATGTCAACAGCGCCGGAGACATAGTCGGCTCATACCTCGATGCCAGCGGCGCTTTCGCAGGTTTCTTGTTGAGCGGAGGAACCTACACTCCGATCGAATATTCCGGCGCAGTTTCGACGTATGCCGACGGAATCAACGACTCCGGCGTCATCGTCGGGAACTACTGCACCACCAGCGAATGTGAAATCAATTTTGATGGAGTACAGAACTTCTTGCTGAGCGGAGGCGTCTTCACGCCGATCAACATCCTTCCGGGGGAGGTTGACGCAGCTGTAGTCGACATCAACAACAACGGTGTGCTGGTCGGTTACTACCAGGATGCGACCGGGATCGTGAGCTCGTTCCTGGCGACGCCTTAGATGGACGTTTCATCGGATCAAGTTGTCGAAAGTAATTCAGGAGGGTTTTTATGACCAAGCAAACTATGAAGCATTTCGCACTATCGCTGGTTGTGTTGGGAGTCGTACTGACTCCCCCGCTGAGCTTGGCGCAGGCCAGACTTGCGCCGAAGCTGCCGGGCAAGCACACGGCATCGTCCTCGGCGCAAGCGGCAAGCCGGCAGGCAAAGACACCGGACTCGCCGACCTATAACTACACGCTGCTTAGCTTTCCCGGCACTCTTTACACGTATGCGACAGGCATCAACCCGGGTGCGACCACTTCCAAAATTGAGATTGTCGGGGGTACGGCCCTGACGTTGAAGACACCCCGGCGGGCTTTCTCGCGCGCGTGTCGGAAAAGAAAACCGTCGCCGAGACCTACGAGGCGGTGAATTATCCCCATGTTCCGCCGCAACAAGGCGCAGAAAGCGTTAATGACCTGGGCCAGATCGTTGGCGAATACCTTGACAGCTCGGGTGATTTCCACGGTTATGAGTGGGCTGGTGGAAAGTTCTCCCAGATCAATGTGCCCTTTGCTGGTGCGACCGGTACCTTCCCTTTCGGAATCAACAACTCAGGTGAGGTTGTCGGCGGGTGGAACGATAGCGACGGCAACGAACACGGCTTCACGCTGATTGGAAGTACCTACGCCTCGTTCGACTACCCCGGCTCCATCTACACCAATCCATTTGGACTCAACAGCGCAGGAGACATCGTTGGTCAATACGAAGACGCCAGCGGGGTTGGCCATGGCTTTTTGCTGAGCGGCGGAACCTACACTTCGTTCGACTTCCCCGGCGCAGTTGAGACGTTCGGAGTTGGAATCAACGATGCCGGCGACATCGTCGGGGTGTACTGCCTAACCAGTGAATGTATCTCGACCTTTGAGGGAGCGCAGGGATTTCTCCTGAGCGGCGGGGTCTTCACGACGATCACGGTCCCAGGCGAGTTTTACACCGAGGCCCTCGGGATCAATAACAACGGCGTGGTGGTCGGGTTCTACCAGGATGCCGCCGGGTTGGTTGTCTCATTCCTGGCGACGCCGTAGGTGGGTGTTGCCTCGGGCTGCCGCAGGGTCGATGTAAGTGCGGATCGTGAACGTGGGGAAAAAATTCGAGTTTTCAGAAGATACGGAGGTTTTATGACCAGGCAAACTTTGAGACATCTCGCAACCACCTGCTCTTTGCTGGGAGCGCTACTGTGCACGTCGCCAAGCTTGGCTCAGAACAAGGGCATTGGACCGCACGGAAAGTTTACGACTCGCGGAGTTCAATGTTCGGTTCAAGACTCGACAGCCTCTTCCGCCGAACACGCGCAGGTTCCTGGATCTTTCTCCGCGGGCAACTTCGGAACCATCGATTTTCCCGCGGCCTCCGACAGTGCCGCCTACTACATCAACGACCATGGAGAGTTCGCGGGCGGCTATGGTCCTGATCTCGAGGTCAACTTTTCAGACGTCGGATTTCTCCTGAAAAAGGACGCGTTCAAGGAGATCAAGTTTCCGGGCGCGGTTCAGACCGGCGCGTTCGGCCTAAACAATGCGGGGGACGTTGCGGGAACCTACCTCGACACCAGCGGTAACATCCACGGTTTTCAGTACGTCAAAGGGACTTACACCACGATTGACTTTCCCGGCGCAGGTCTCACCCAGGTGGACAGTATCAACAAGGCAGGTGAAATTGCCGGGCTCTATTATGAGCCCGGTTCGGGGTTTGGTCAGGGCTTCTATCTGCTGGGGGGCACCTACACCACGATCGACATGCCCGGCGCCATTGACACCTACCCCGCCGGCATCAACGACGCCGGCCAGATAGTCGGCGAATACATCGACAGCGCGGGTAATTATCACGGCTTCCTCTGGCAGAAGGGCACCTTCACCACCATCGACTACCCCGGCGCGACCTGGAGCGCGCTTTTCGGCATCAACGGCCAAGGCGAAATAGTGGGCGAATACGGCGATGGCGACGGAGGGGTGAATGAGGGCTTCGAGCACGGCTACTTTTACAGCGACGGGCAATTCCTGAGCGTCGATGTGCCATTTGTCGGGGCTGCCGCGACGTGGCTTACAGGGATCAACAAATCCGATCAGATTTCGGGGATCTATATAGACACGGCAGGCCGGTTCTACGGCTTCACGGCCGCGATCAGCAAATGAGAAGCAACGGCTTTCGCGATTCACCTTAAAGAACAGACTAAGGAGCGTTTTTATGACCAGGCAAATGTTGAAAGCTTTCGCAGCATCGAGTGCTCTGCTAGGGCTGCTGCTAAGCGCACCTCTGTGCGGGGCACAAGGCAGGCTGGCCACGCACCCGCACAAACGCAATTCCCTCTCGGCCTCGTCGTCAGCATCGAGGACGATTCAGTCCGCGCAGCCAGATGGCGCCTCATACACCTATACCCTGTTTGACTTTCCCGCTACCTTCTACACCTTTGGCATCGGCATGAACGTCGGCGCCACGACCCCAAAAATCGAGATTGTCGGAGGCTACGGTGACGCGCCACTGCTCGGGTATGACAGCTTCCTTATGTACGCGTCGCAGGGTAAGAAAGTCGCGACCGAGTCCTACAAGAGCGTGGCTTTTCCCAAAGTCCACGAACAATCCGCGTTCGGCGTTAACGACTCGGGGCAGATGGTTGGCGAATACCTTGACGCCTCCGGCGTTTACCACGGTTGGGAGCTGAGTGCCGGGAAGTTCACAACCATCGACGTACCATTCGCTGGCGCCACCGGCACGGGAACCAACGGGATTAATGACTCCGGCGAGATCGCCGGGGGGTGGAACGGCAGCGGCATCTCCCAGCACGGCTTCACGCTCATCGGCGGAACCTACACGTCGTTCGATTACCCTGGCGCGATCGAAACCTATGCCTGGTCGCTCAACAACAACGGCGACATCGTGGGATATTGGGTGGATACCAGCGGCGAATTGCACGGCTTCGTTCTCAGTGGTGGAACCTACACCTCCCTCGACCCTCCAGGCTCTGTTTGGACTGTTCCCACGGGAATCGACGATGCCGGCGATGTGGTCGGCGGATACTGCACCACCAGCGAGTGCCTCGAGAATCTGGATGGCGTGCAAGGCTTTCTATGGAGTGGCGGGGTCTTCACCACGTTCACGATTCCAGGCGCCACCGGCACCGCATTGGCGGCCATCAACGACAAAGGCGTAATCCTTGGAGGTTATTACGATGTCGCCGGGTTCGAGCACGGCTTCCTGGCTGTCCCGTGACCAGCCTATAGCAGCGTCGCGATGGAGAGTTCTGGAGCGGGAGGTACCGGCAAGCGGATGGGCCCGCAATGGCCCCCACTTGGACCGAGTATGCAGGCAAGCAGGAAACGAAAACTGCAAGAGACGAGATTGGAGGACATCATGAAAAACCTAAAAGCTCAGCTACGATTAATTTCACTTCTTTCGCTGATTCTCTTGGCTTGGACGGCGGCTTACGCCCAGATCACGCCGCTCGGCGATTCCTACACCAGCACCGGTGATCCGACCACCAACTACGGAGCGCAGAAGACGCTCGATGTCGATGGCGCGAAGGAAATCACCTACATTCAGTTCAATCTGGCCTCGATTCCAGCAACGGCCAGTGTCAGCCAGGCCACGTTGAAGCTCTACGTCAATACGGTGGCTACGGCGGGCAGCTTTAACGTCGACTACGTCAACGGCGCGTGGGCGGAGAACACGATCGATGCCAGCAACGCCCCGGCGCTCGGAACGACGATCGTCCCAGATGTTTCCATAACCTCGGCGGACAAGAATCAGTACATCCTGATCAATGTCACTTCGGCCGTGCAGGCTTGGCTGACTGGGAGCGAGACGAACAACGGCATTGCTTTGGTCGCCAATAGCTCGTTCAACGCGACGTTCGACAGTAAAGAGAGCACGACCACGAGCCATCCGGCGGAGTTGGACATAGCCTTTGCCGGAGGCGACGGCACGATCACCGGCGTCACGACCGCGAGCGGCAGCGGCCTGACCGGCGGCGGCACCAGCGGCACGCTGAACCTGTCGCTGACGAATAGTTGCGCGGCGAATCAGGTGCTGCAGTGGAACGGGACTGCATGGATATGCGCTGCCGTGGGCACGGGCACGATCACGGGCGTGACCGCAGGCACCGATCTCACCGGCGGCGGCACCGGCGGCAACGTCACGCTCAACCTCAACACGACCCAAGTTCCGCAACTGGTGGCCAACAACACTTTCACTGGCAACCAAACCGTGAACGGCAACCTCACCGCAACCGGAGCGATCAGTGCTGCCACCAGTTTCAACATCGGAGGCAGTCAATTTGTCTACGGGTCGGCGGCAAGTCAAAATGCATTTTTCGGCCTGGCAGGTAACTTCACCATGACCGGCCTCGGTAATACGGCCACCGGCTTTCTGGCGCTTTCCTCTAACACTACCCCGAGTGGTAACACGGCATACGGAGCCTATGCGCTCAACTCGAACTCAACCGGCACTGGGAACAGCGCCATCGGTTACCAGGCGTTGGAACAAAACACTACCGGTATCGACAACACGGCCAACGGCTACCAGACCCTTGCCATCAATACGGTGGGTTACTACAACACTGCCAGCGGCTGGCAGAGTCTCTTCTCCAACACCGCAGGCGACTACAACACGGCCACCGGTGGTTCCGCACTTTACGCCAACACGACGGGCGACTTCAACACCGGGACCGGTGCGCTCGCGCTCTTCAACAACACTACAGGCTATTCCAACACAGGCGAGGGCACAGAGGCGCTCGACGCTAACACCACTGGCACTTTCAATACGGCGAGCGGCGCCAGTGCGCTCTGGTCCAACACCACAGGCAGTGACAACACAACCGCGGGTTTCCAATCGCTTTTCTTGAACATCTCAGGCAGCGGCAACACAGCCGACGGCTACGAGGCGCTGCTCAACAGTGCATCCTGCTGCAACGTGGCGGTCGGGAACCTCGCTCTCCAATTCGTCACCACGGGCCAGGCCAATACCGGGGTGGGTAATCACGCCGGTACAACTGCCGACAACAGTTACGTCACTGGCAGCAACAACACCACCCTCGGAACAGGAACGAAACTGGGCACCGGCACTCTGACCAATGCCACGGCGCTTGGCGGCAACGCCGAGGTCGACGCCAACAATTCCCTGGTGCTGGGCAGCATCAATGGTGTGAACGGGCAGACGGTCACCGTCAATGTCGGCATTGGCACCACCACTCCGTCGAATGTCTTCACCATCGGAAAGGGCGCCGGTAAGGCGCTGGCCGACGGCTGGTCTACCTACAGCTCGCGCCGATGGAAGACCAACATCCAAACGCTGCACGGGGCGTTGGCCAAGGTCGAGCAACTGCGTGGCGTCTCCTACGACTTGAAGGCCAACGGCAAGCACGAGGTTGGCGTGATTGCCGAGGAGGTGGGAGCAGTGGTTCCGGAGGTCGTCAGTTATGAGGAAAACGGAAAAGACGCCCGCGGAGTGGACTACAGCAGGTTGACGGCGCTGCTGATTGAAGCCACGAAAGAGCAACAGCAGGAGGTGGCCGCTGCTTTGCGCCAAATCCACGAGCAGCAGAAGGTGATTCGTACGCAAAACGCAACTATGCGGAGGCTTGAGACTGAACTCCGAGAAGCTCGTGAAGGAGTGGAGAAGGTGAAAGCGCAGCTAGCCGCCTCGCAACCTGCGGTAGTGGCCACGAAGTGAGACGTGCGGCAAGTGCCGAAAGAACGAACATTGAGGACATTATGAAAAACCCGGTAACTCAACTGCGATTGGCGTCACTTCTATCTTTGATCCTTTTGACATGGACCGCGGCCCACGCGCAGGTCACGCCGAGCCAGGATTCGTTCACCAACAGCGCCGACGCGACGACCAACTACGGTGCCAATGTGCTGCTCGACGTCAACGGCGCCAAGGAGCTTGCGTACATTCAATTCGACCTTGCCTCCATCCCGTCCAGCGCCAGCGTCAGCCAGGCCACACTGAAGCTCTATGTCAACGCCGTCACCACCGCAGGCAGCTTCAACGTGGACTACGTCAATGGCAGTTGGGAAGAGAGCACGCTGGATGCGAGCAACGCGCCTCCGCTCGGAGCCAGCATCGCCTCGAACGTTTCGATCACGACAGCGGACAAGAATCAGTACATCCTGATCAACATCACGTCCGCGTTGCAAGCGTGGTTGAACGGAAGCGAGGCGAACGATGGGATCGCGCTGGTGGCGAACGGCTCGTTCGACGCCAGCTTTGACAGCAAGGAGAGCAAGACGACGAGCCATCCGCCGGAGCTGGATGTTGTGTTCGCGGGAAGCGGCGGCGGGATTACGGGGATCGATACGGCGAGCGGCAGCGGGCTGATTGGCGGCGGAACGAGTGGCACGCTGAACCTTTCGCTTACGAATGCGTGTGCAGCGAATCAAGTATTGCAATGGAACGGCAGTGCGTGGATTTGCGCATCTGTCGGTACGGGCACGATCACCGGTGTAACGGCGGGAACGGATTTGACCGGCGGTGGTGCGAGCGGCAACGTCACTCTAAATGTCGACACTACCAAGGTTCCGCAATTGGCGGCGGCTAACACTTTCTCTGGCAATCAGACGGTGAACGGAAACCTCAGTGCGACTGGAGTGATCAGTGCCGCCACCAGTTTCAACATCGGGGGCAGTCAATTTGTCTACGGCTCGGCCGCCAGCCAAAATGCATTTTTGGGTCAGGCCGGTAACTCTACCATGACCGGCGTGGACAATACCGCCACCGGTTTTCTGGCGCTTTCGTCCAACACTACCCCGAGCGGTATCACGGCATACGGAGCCTATGCCCTCAGCTCGAACTCGACCGGGGGCATTTGGAACAGCGCAATCGGGTTCCAGGCCCTCGAACAAAACACCATGGGTAACGCCAATACTGCCACCGGCTACCAGGCCCTCGCCGACAACACGACTGGCTACAGCAACACCGGGACCGGTACGTTCGCGCTCTTCAACAACACTAACGGCTACGCCAACACTGCCAGCGGCTTCGAAGCACTCTATGACAACACCATGGGCAATGAGAACACCGCTGCCGGTTTCCAATCGCTCTACACGAACACCACGGGCTACGAAAACACCGCCTACGGCTATGAGGCGCTGTCGGACAGCACCTCCTGTTGCAACGTGGCGGTGGGGAGCCAAGCTCTCGGCTCCGTCTCCTCGGGCCGAGCCAATACTGGAGTGGGTAACGCCGCCGGTGGTACCCACGACGACACCTACATCACCGGGGACAATAACACCACCCTCGGAACAGGAACGAAGCTGGGCACCGGCAGTCTCACCAATTCGACGGCGCTTGGCGCCAACGCTGAAGTCGACGCCAGCAATTCGCTGGTGCTGGGCAGCATCAACGGCGTGAACGGACAGACGGTCACCGTCAAAGTCGGCATCGGCACCACCACTCCGTCGAATATCTTCACGATCGGAAAGGGCGCCGGTGAGGCGCTGGCCGACGGCTGGTCTACCTACAGCTCGCGGCGATGGAAGACCAACATCCAGACGCTGCACGGGGCGTTGGCCAAGGTCGAGCAACTGCGTGGCGTCTCCTACGACTTGAAGGCCAATGGCAAGCACGAGGTTGGCGTGATTGCCGAGGAGGTGGGCGCGGTAGTCCCGGAGGTCGTCAGTTATGAGGAGAACGGAAAAGACGCCCGCGGAGTGGACTACAGCAGGTTGACGGCCTTGCTGATCGAAGCAACCAAAGAGCAGGCACGGCAATTCGAGCAGCAGCAGGCTGCTCTTCGCGCGCAGGCAGCCGCCATTCGAAGTCTCAAGTCCGAGCTTCGGGCAGCCCGCCAGTCTCTACAGAAGGTGAAAGCGCAGCTAGCCGCCTCGCAGCTGACGGTGGTGGCTACGAAGTGAACACTGTAATTCACAAATGCTGGACTTCGCTCAGATCGGCAGGACCAACTTTTATAGGGCAGGAGCAGTTATGACCAAATCAGTACAAAGTCAATTTGCGGCTGGAATTCATCGGGTAAATGCGGCGCTGAGCTTGATCTTCGTCATAATCATGGCGCCGGTTTTGACTGGCACTCCGCTGGCGGGCGCTCAAATTTTCATGTTCAATCGCGCCGACTACGCCACCGGCCAGGGGCCCGAAACCCTGGCCGTGGGAGATTTCAATGGCGACGGCAAGATGGACGTGGTGGTCGGCAATACAAATTCGCAGTCGAACACCGTGTCTGTATTGCTGGGTAAGGCGGACGGCACGTTCGCCCCTGCGGTGGATTACGCGGTCGCTGCCAGCCCGACCAGCGTGGCCGTGGGAGACTTCAACGGCGACGGCAAGCTGGACATCATTGCCGTGTGCGAGGGTTCATTCGCACAGGTCAGCGTCCTTCTCGGCAACGGCGACGGCACCTTCAAGCCCTTCGTTTCGACCACCGCCGGCCCGGGAGGTAACAGCATCGCGGTCGGAGATTTTAATGGCGATGGGAAACTCGATGTCGCCATCTCCGACAACCTGGAACTGACCGAGGGCGTCGACATCATGCTCGGCAAAGGCGATGGAACGTTCCAGGCTCCCGTGACCTACGCCACCGCGAACGATCCGCGAATGGTGGTGATCGCCGACTTCAATGGCGACGCTAAGCTCGACTTAGCAACGATCAACGACGAGAGCGAAACCGTCTCGGTTCTGCTCGGTACCGGCACTGGAACGTTCGGCACCCACACCGATTTCGCCACCAAGCAGCAAGGCTGCGTCAGCCTGGCGGCCGGCGACCTGCGCAACAATGGCAAGATCGACGTAGTTGCCGGATGCCAGACTCTGGGCCAGGTGGTTGTGCTGCTCGGTAGCGGCACCGGAACTCTTGCGGCCGCGAAGGATTACGCCGTTCCCGGCGGTGTGGATATCGTTGCGCTCGGCGATTTCAACGGCGATGGCAAACTCGACGTCGCGGTCACCAGCGGCGAAGAAGGCGAGGGTGTGGTTTCCGTACTCACCGGCACTGGTTCGGGGAAGCTCAAGGCCGCAGGGGATTTTGGCACGAACTTTGGTCCGACCGCCCTGGGAGTCGCCGATTTCAACGGCGACGGCAAGCCCGACGTCGTGACCGCCGACAGTATCTCTCCCTTCGATCTGAAATTCGGTGAAATCTCTGTGCTGCTGAGCAACGGCAAGTCGCTACTTGGCGCGCGCACCGACTACAGTGTAGCTACAGGCAACGAAACCGGTGCCTACAGCGGAATCGCCGCCGCCGACCTCAATGGCGACGGCAAGCCGGACCTGATCGTTCCGGTCACATTCGAGAATCAACTTGCAGTCTTGATTAACACCGGCAAGGGAGCCTTCAAGCCATTTGTGAGTTACCCTCTGCCCAGCAATCCACAAGCTGTGGTGGCGGGCGACTTCAACAACGATAAAAAGATAGACGTTGCGGTCGTGAATTTCGGCAGCCCGGGCAGCATTTCCGTGCTACTCAATACGGGCAGTGGAGTTCTCGCACCCTACACGCAGTATCCCGTCAACGGTGTAAGTTTCGGAATCGCTACGGGCGATTTCAACCAGGACGGAAATCTTGATCTGGTAGTCACCGATGCCTACGACGACACCGTATCTGTGCTGCTCGGAAACGGGACCGGCGCATTTCCGTCGTTCGCCACGTATCCGACAGGGTCCTTCCCAATGGGCGTAGCTGTCGGCGATTTCAATCACGATGGCTTTCCTGACTTAGCCGTGGCCAACGAGCAGGGCGGCACGATCTCGATTCTGCTCAACCACGGTGACGGCACGTTCTCCACGCCCAAGAATGGCGTGTACACGGTCGGAGGGACTCCAATTTCAATTGCGGCGGGGAGTTTCCGGGACAACGGCGTCCTCGACCTGGCAGTTGCCACCGACCAAATCGGCATCGTCATCCTGTTAGGGAATGATGACGGAACCTTCGGCACACCCGTCTTGTACGACACGCCGAACAACGCTTACTCGGTTGTTACCGGCGATTTTAACAACGATGGCAAGCTCGATCTGGCGGTAACCCTAGTCAACAACGGGAATGCGGGGCTCATCTCGGTGATGCCCGGCCAGGGTGATGGCACATTCCCGACCGAGTTGATATTGACCACGGGCACGTTGCCATCTGGAATCGTAGCCGCGGATTTCAACGAAGACGGTGGCTTGGATCTCGCGACGGCCAATGGAACGAGGGTCAGCGGCGACATAGGTTCCGCCAGCGTACTGCTGAACGAACCGGTGATCGCGTTGGCACCCACTAGCCTCAACTTCGGTAACGTAGCCGAGGGGACTACCAGCGCCCCAATGGCCGTAACGCTGACGAATCCCGGCGCAACGCCGCTGAAAATCACCAGCATCAAAGTCAGCGGAAACTTCGCTGAAACAAATAGTTGCCCCAAGGCACTCACTGCCGGGAAGAACTGCACCATCAACGCGACTTTCTCCCCGGAGGCGACGGGGACTCTGACGGGCACTCTGACGATCAAAGACTCGGCTCTGACCAGCGCACAAGTCGTGGCGCTGTCTGGAACCGGAACAAAATAAAGCTCCATCGTTGCGCCTAAATCTCATCGCAACCAAGCAAAGCAATAGTGTGTGTTGGTCAGACGCTTACACTGAAAACCGCGATCAAGTAGCAAACATGAGGGTCGCTGCCTCGAGCAGCGGCCCTTTTTGTCCCAGTCGGAATCAGCACTCAGGGATTCGACGATGCCGGCGGCGGGCTCGCCGGAGCTTGAGGCGCGGTAGCCGGTGAGAGCTGCGCCTGCCGCGAAATAATCTGCTGCGACGTGGGCAGCGTAGAGGCATCCCAGCCTCCGCCCAAATCCTCGATCAACTGCACGCTGTCGACAATTTGCGTGATCCGTAAATTTACAGCGGTCTGTTGATTGCTGAAAAGCGTAGTCTGCGCCGTAATCACGTTAAGGTAAGGGTCGATGCCGAGACGATACCGGTCAGTGGCCAGTTTAAGGCTGCGCTGCGCCGATTCGATGGCCGTATCTTGCTCCCGAATTTCCTTGGAAAGAACGCGCAGCGCGGCCAGATTATCCTCGACCTGCCGAAACGCGGTGAGCACAGTATTGCGGTAGTTGGCAACCGTCCCATCATACTGGGCGCGATATTGTTCCATGGTCGCGCGCCGTAGTCCGCCGTCGTAAATCAATTCGGATATGGACGGCCCGACCGACCAGATTCGGGATGGCCAGGTAAACCAACTGGAGGGATTCGTGGTCTCCAACCCAAAAGCAGCGCTAAGAGTCAGTGTCGGAAAAAAGGCCGCTTTCGCAACGCCGATTTGCGCGTTGGCTTGCGCCATCAGCCGCTCGTTTGCGGCTACGTCAGGACGGCGCTCCAGCAGTTCCGATGGAACCCCAAACGGAATGGTTGGCGGCGGAGTCTTCAAGGGCTCGACCACAATTGAGAAAGAAGAAGCAGGTTTACCAACCAACAGGGCAATCGCATGTTCGTATTGCGCCCGCAGAATGCCAATATTGGTGTCCAGCGCCTGCGTCGCTTCCAGTTGAGTTTCGGCTTGCGCCACCGATTCGTCCGAGTCGATGCCGGTTTCATAAAGCGCTTTGGTCAAATCCAGCGACTCCGCATAAGCCTTCACCGTCGCATCCAGCAGGTCTTTGAGGGCGTCCTGCCCGCGCACTTGGAAGTAATCGACTGCCAGCTCTGCTTGTGCGGTCAGCAGAGTATTCTCGAGGTCTGCGGCGCTGGCTTGCGCGTTCGCTATATTGGCGCGAACCGTATTCCGTATCCGGCCCCACAAATCTGGCGTCCAGGAAGCATCGAACGGTAAGGAATACTCGGTGAAGGTCGCCCCTGAAGCTGCGCTGGGGGAAATGCTCGAAGAAGCGGGCTGGTGCTGTTTCGTGATGCTGGTGGAGACGCTGGCAGTCGGAAAGTATTGCGCCCGCGCCTCTCGCACCAGCGCGCGCGCTGCCATGAAGTTGGCAAATGCAGAGGCGACGTTTTGATTGGAGATGCTGACTTGCTCTTCCAGCGCATTCAGTTGCGGATCGCCGAATATCTCCCACCACTTCCCATGCAGAACGCTGTCCTGCGGCTGCGCCACTTTCCAGCCATCCATCTTCTTGAGATCGTCCGGTGTGACCTCCTTGAACGTCCCCGGAGTATCCACCGAGGCGCGATGGTATTTCGGACCAACCACGCAACCTTGAAAAATAAAGAGGACCGCGATGCTCAGCACCGCCGTCGCAGCGCGTATTTTGTTCGTCATCTTCATCACTGTACCGGACTCCTTAAGCGCCCGCCCCGTTTCTGAGCGCAAGAGAGGGTGGCGCGCAATGCCCTTCTCTATCTGCCTCCGCGACCTCAGCGCGATTTGTCTCCGCGCCCTCCGCGTTGATCAGTCTGCGTAAGACTGAACATGCCTTGGCCCCTCGAGCCTCCCGTGAGCCCGCAGCCATTTCACTCGCAACCGGTCCAGCGATAGATACACGACTGGCGTGGTGTAAAGTGTCAGAATCTGGCTCAGAATCAGTCCGCCAATAATCGTAATACCCAGCGGATTGCGCAGCTCCGACCCCGTGCCTCTGCCGAAAGCCAACGGCATAGCGCCAAACATCGCCGCCATCGTGGTCATGAGAATCGGCCGGAAACGCAAAATGCACGCCTGAAAAATGGCGTCTTGAGGGCTCTTGCCATCGACGCGTTCGGCGGCCAGCGCAAAATCGATCATCATGATTGCGTTTTTCTTGACGATTCCGATGAGGAGAATGACTCCGATGATCGCGATAATGCTCAGGTCCTTGTGAAAGAGCATGAGAGCAAGCACCGCGCCGACTCCCGCCGAGGGAAGCGTCGAAAGAATTGTGATGGGGTGAAGGTAGCTTTCGTAAAGAATGCCCAGCACGATATAGACGGACATGAGAGCGGTGATGATGAGAAAAGGTTGCGTCGCCAGAGAGGCCTGAAAGGCTTGCAGCGTACCGGAGAACATGCCAGTAATGGTACTGGGCATACCGATCTTCTGTTGCATGTCGAGAATAGCCCGCGAAGCGTCGCTCAGAGCCACACCCGGAGCAAGGTTGAAGGAAATTGTCACCGAGGGATATTGACCCTGGTGATTCACCGAGAGCGGAGCCGTGGAGGGCTCGTAATGCGCAACAGCGCTAAGCGGAACCGCTTTCCCTTGCGACGGCCGGATATACACGTCATTCAAACTCACGGGCGACTGCCAAAACTGCGGCGCAACTTCCAGCACGACGTGGTACTGATTGATCGCGGTATACATGGTGGAAACCTGCGCCTGGCCGAACGCTTCGTAGAGCGAGTTGTCAATCATCTGCGGCGTGATGCCGAGACGCGATGCCGTCGCCCGGTCGTAGGTCAACCTCGCCTGCAGGCCGCTGTTTTGCTGGTCGGTATTGACGTCGGTGAGCATCTTGATCTTGCGCATCTGCTGCAGCAGCACCGGTCCCCACTGCACCAGATCCTGTACGTTGTCGCTCTGAATCGTGTACTGATATTGCGCGCTGCTTCCCCGTCCGCCGATGCGCAGGTCCTGAGCGGCCTGCACAAAGGTGTTTGCACCCGAGACCCCGAGCAGTTTAGGACGCAGACGGTCGACGATCTGGCTGGAGGTTGCGTGGCGTGTATCAAACGGTTGCAAACCCACGAAAATGAAGCCGCTGTTGGTAGCGCCGCCGCCGCCCGTGAACGCCATGGCGTTGGCGATGCCTGGGTCGGTTTTCACGACATTGACGATGCGCTGCGTAGCCTTCTGCATAGCTTGGAACGAAATATCCTGCGAACCCTGGATACCGCCGAAAATGATGCCGTTATCCTGCTGCGGAAAGAATCCTTTAGGGATGATCCAAAAAAGATAGAAGTTGAGCCCGATGGTGAGGGCGAGAACGGCCAGCGTCAGGCGGGAGTGTTCCAGGACCCAGCCCAGGCTGCGCTCGTAGAGGCCTAGGATCCAATTGAATGCGCTCTCGCTGGCCAGAAACACTTTACCGTGCTTCTCATCTCGTTGATGCTTGAGCAGGCGCGAACACATCATCGGTGTCGTGGTTAAAGAAACAGCCAGCGATACCAGAATAGCAACCGAGAGGACCACGGCGAATTCGCGGAATAGACGGCCGACAATGCCACCCATCATCAGAATGGGGATGAAGACGGCAACCAGCGAAATACTGATGGAGAGCACGGTAAACCCAATCTCGCTGGCGCCCTTGAGCGCCGCTTGCATGGGCGCCATGCCCTGCTCGAGATAGCGTGTGATATTTTCAATGACCACAATCGCATCGTCCACCACGAAGCCCGTCGAAATGGTGAGCGCCATGAGCGAGAGATTGTCGACGCTGTAGTGAAAGAGGTACATCACGCCAAAGGTGCCGATCAGGGAAACGGGGACGGCGACGGCGGGAATCAAGGTGGCACGGACATTGCGCAAAAAGAGAAACACCACCAAAATGACCAGGGAAATCGAGATGAGGAGGGTGCGCTCGGTATCGTGCACGGAAGCGCGAATGGTTTGGGTGCGGTCAATCACGATTTCCGTGTCGATGGCGGAGGGGACGGACGCTCGCAGCGACGGAATCGCGGCGCGGATGCGATCCACCGTGTCGATGATGTTGGCGCCTGGCTGGCGGTAAATGATGATCAGGACGGATGGCTTGCCGTTAGTGAAGCCGGCCGCGCGTATGTTTTCCGTGGAGTCGGTGACGCTCGCCACGTCGGATAACTTAACCGCCGCGCCATTGTGGTAACCCACGACCAGCGGCATGTAGTTCACGGCTTTCAGAAGCTGGTCATTCGTCGTAATGTCCGCGATCGTCGCCCCATCCATGATTTGGCCCTTGGGACTGTTGGCATTCTGCCGGTTCAGCATCGAGGCCACATCTTGCAAGCCGAGACCATAGCTGCTGAGTTGCGTCGGATTCACGTCCACCCGCACTCCCGGCAGCGAACTGCCGCCCACAGTTACCTGCCCGACGCCCTGAATCTGCGAAAGCCGCTGCTGCATAATGGTCGAGGCCGCATCGTACAGCGCTCCCCGGTCGTACACCGGCGAGGTCAGCGCCACGACCATGATGGGAGAATCCGCCGGGTTGACCTTGCGATAGGTGGGATTGGCGGGGAGATTGGCGGGCAAGTAGCTGCGTGCGGCATTGATCGCGGCTTGGACGTCGCGCGCCGCTCCATTAATATCCCGGCTCAAATCAAATTGCAGCGTGACGCTGGTGGTGCCCAGATTACTCGACGACGTCATTTCAGTAATGCCGGCAATCCTCCCGAATTGGCGCTCCAGGGGAGTAGCGACGGAGGAGGCCATGATCTCGGGACTAGCTCCCGGCAAACTGGCGCCCACCGAAATCGTCGGGAAATCGACTTGCGGCAGCGGCGAAACCGGCAACTGCTGAAACGCCACCGCGCCCGCCAGCGCAATGGCCGCCGTCAGCAGCGTAGTGGCCACCGGCCTTCGAATAAATGGAGAGGAAAGACTCATCGTAATGAATCCGCATTAATCAGCGGGAAGGCCCTCGGGCTCATCTTCCACTGCTCGCCGCGAAGCAAAGCGATGCGCCAGCCGGTCGAAGAAAATGTAAATCACCGGAGTCGTGTACAGCGTAAGCACCTGACTCAAGATCAAGCCGCCCACCATGGAGATACCCAGGGGACGACGAAGTTCCGAGCCGATTCCCGTGCCGAGCGCCAGCGGTAAACCACCCAGCAGCGCGGCCATGGTGGTCATCATGATCGGACGAAAACGCAGCAGGCAAGCCTCATAAATAGCCTCCTCCGGCCTCTTGCCTTCCTTACGCTCCGCCTCCAGCGCGAAGTCGATCATCATGATTCCGTTCTTCTTGACAATACCGATCAGCAGGATGATTCCGATGAGCGCAACCACGCTGAGTTCCTGCCCACAAATCAACAACGCCAGAATTGCGCCCACTCCCGCCGACGGCAGAGTCGACAGAATCGTAATGGGATGGATGTAACTCTCGTAGAGAACGCCCAGCACGATATAAACCGTAATCAAAGCGGCCAGAATCAGGATCGGCTCATTCGCCAGAGAAGCTTGAAACGATGCGGCCGTCCCCTGAAACGCGCTCTGTACGCTCAGCGGCATGCCAATTTCCTGCTGCGCCTTGTCGATAGCTTTTGTGGCTTCTCCAAGCGATGCCCCCGGCGCCAGGTTGAAAGAGATGGTGACCACCGGAAACTGTCCCTGGTGATTGACCGACAACGGACTGCTCTTGGTTTCGAACCGGGTGAAGGTACTGAGTGGAATCGCAGCCCCATTCACCGAGGTGACCGCGTTTGGATTAGCCGAACCTGAACTGTTAGAGAGGTTCGGCGAAGCCGAAGGACTGGGCGAAGCCGTGGATGCGGAATTGCCGGAAGCCGTCGTCGCGGTTACTGTCTGTGTGCTGGAGGAGCTAGTGGTGAGTGCCGTCGGTGCCAACGCCGAACGAACGTAAATG
This sequence comes from uncultured Acidobacteriaceae bacterium, assembly GCA_963785265.1. Taxonomy (GTDB): domain Bacteria; phylum Acidobacteriota; class Terriglobia; order Terriglobales; family Acidobacteriaceae; genus Acidiflorens. The sequence continues at coordinate 136,237 of CAWAUN010000010.1, forward strand.
TCCTGCAATTTCGAAGGACTTTTCTGAAATTCCGGCTGCGTCTCGAGTACGATGTGGTACTGATTTAACTGTGTGTACAGCGTCGAAACCTGCCGCTGCCCAAAGGCATCGTAGAGCAACTGGTCGATCGCCTGCGGCGTGATACCCATCCGCGAAGCGGTGACCCGGTCGATCACGAGCGAAGCCGCAAGGCCCGAGGTTTGCTGGTCCGTGGCCAGATCACGCAGCTCCGGAATCGTTTTCAGTTTGGTCATCAGCAGCGCCGTCCAGTGATTCAACTCGCGCTGATCGGGATCTTCCAGGGTGTATTGAAATTGCGTGCGGCTCACGCGATCTTCCACCGTAAGATCCTGCACCGGCTGCATGTACAGCGTGATGCCATCGACCTTTTCCAGAACCGGCTGCAACCGCCGGATGACGTCCGAGGCGCTGATTCCGCGCTCTTCCAGCGGCTTCAAGTTGATCTGGATACGACCGCTGTTCAAGGTCGTGTTGGTGCCGTCGATACCAATAAACGAAGAAAGACTCTCTACCGCCGGGTCCTGCAAAATCAAGTGCGTGAGTTCCTGCTGCCGCTCCGCCATGGCAGGAAAGGAAATGGACTGCGTCGCTTCCGAGATGCCCTGAATGATACCCGTGTCCTGCACCGGGAAGAAGCCCTTGGGAATAAAGATGTAGAGCGCAACCGTAAGCACCAGCGTGGCCGCGGCCACCAGCAGCGTGGCCGTTTGGCGCTTCAACACCCACTTCAGCGTTCTGCCATAGAAAGCAATGATGCTTTCAAAGGCACGCTCTGAGACCTCGTAGAAACGAGTCTGCTTTCGCCCGTGCGTGCTCTTCAAAAGCCGCGAACACATCATCGGAGTAAGCGTCAGCGAAACCACCGCGGACACAAGAATTGTCACGCTCAAAGTGATGGCAAACTCGCGGAAAAGCCGTCCCACGATATCGCCCATAAAGAGCAGCGGAATCAAAACGGCAATCAGCGAGATGGTCAGCGATACGATCGTGAACCCGATCTGCTCCGAGCCTTTGAGCGCCGCTTCCAGCGGCCGGTCTCCTTCCTCGATAAATCGGATAATGTTCTCGATCATCACAATCGCGTCATCCACCACGAAGCCCGTCGATATGGTGAGCGCCATCAGCGTGAGGTTGTTCAAACTGAAACCGGCCAGATACATCACCCCGAACGTGCCCACGATCGAGAGAGGAACGGCAACACTGGGAATAATGGTCGCGGAAACATTGCGCAAGAAAAGAAAAATAACCATCACCACCAGCGCGACCGTGAGCATGAGTTCAAACTCAACGTCTTTGACCGAAGCCCGAATGGTCGTGGTACGGTCCGTCAGTTCATCCACTTGAACGGCAGCGGGGAGATTGCTCTTGAGCAGCGGCAGCAACTTCTTGATGCGATCGACAACCTGAATGATGTTCGCCCCGGGCTGCCGTTGAATGTTGACGATGACCGCCGGAGTCTCGTTCATCCACGCCGCCTGCCGGTTGTTTTCCACGTCATTTGAAACCGTGGCCACATCCGAAAGTTTCACCGGCGACCCGCCGTGGTACGCAATCACGACCTTTTCGAAATCCGGGGCCGTAAGCAACTGATCGTTCGATTGAATCTGGTAATCCTGCTGCGGCCCGTCGAAGTTGCCGATCGCCTGGTCGAGACTGGTCTGCTGCAAGGCCGTCCGCACATCCTCAAGGTTGATCCCGTAGGAGGAAAGCGCCGTAGGATTCACCCGCACCCGGATGGCAGGCTTCTGCCCGCCGCTGATGCTCACCAGTCCCACGCCGGGAAGCTGAGAAATTTTTTGCGCAAAGCGCGTGTCCGCCAGGTCTTCAACCTGCGACAACGGGATGGTCTTCGAAGAAAGCGCCAGCGTAAGAATGGGAGTGTCCGCCGGATTCGACTTGCTGTAAATCGGCGGCACCGGCAGATCGGATGGCAGATAAGTCTGCGCGGCGTTGATAGCAGCTTGTACTTCTTGTTCCGCGACGTCAATGTTCAGTTCGAGCGAAAATTGCAAAACAATAATCGAGCTTCCATCGGAACTCGTGGAAGTCATCTGATTGAGCCCAGGAACCTGCCCGAACTGCCGCTCCAGTGGCGCAGTTACGGCCGAAGCCATCACATCCGGACTGGCGCCCGGATAAAACGTCACCACCTGAATCGTCGGATAGTCGACTTCCGGCAGCGCCGAAACCGGCAACTGCAGATACGCGACACCACCCGCGAGCATAATCGCCGCCATCAAAAGCGACGTCGCTACCGGTCGTAAAATGAACGGACGAGACGGACTCACTGCGGCGCGCCTCCCCTTTTGCCTCCCGAGGCGCCTCCACCGCCCCCTCCCGAGGTCGCGCCGCTGCCGCCCGGCGGCTGGCGGATCATGACCTTCGCATTATCCAGAAGCTTGTCGAATCCGTTCACCGCAACCACTTCCTGCGGTTGCACCCCCTCTACCGCGGTTATCAATCCGTCGGTAGTGCCGGGCGTAATCGTCCGTATGGAAGCAGTCTGGTCGCTTTTAATCACGTAGACATAAGCGCCTTGTGCGTTGCGCTGAATGGCCGGAGTCGGAATCAAAGTCGCGTCGTGTTGCGTATCGACCAGCAGTCTGATGTTTACGAATTGACTGGGAAAAAGCGCGCTGTCCTTGTTGTCAAAGACGGCCTTGAGTTTCAAGGTGCCCGTGGTCGGGTCGATGACATTATCCAGCGTCAGCAGCGTGCCCGATGCCAGTTTCGTGCTTTCGCCGCGATCGAACGCCTCCACCGTCAAAGTTTTTCCCCTGCGCAGTTGCTGTTGAATCGGGGCGAGCGAATCTTCCGCAATGCTGAAGATCACCGTAATCGGCTGCAGTTGCGTGATCACCACCAGCGCAGTCGTGCTATTCGCCTGCACGATATTTCCAGGATCGACCAGTCGAAGTCCCACCCGCCCCGCGATCGGCGCGGTGATATGCGTATAAACCAGATTCACCTGGGCGTTCGCCAGTTGCCCCTCGTCGTTTTTCACTGTGCCTTCATCCTGCAGCACAACTTGCTCTTGATCGTCATACTGCTGCTTGGCGATGGCGTTGCGATCCAAGGCTTGCTTGTAGCGGTCTAAATCGATCCTGGCCTCTTTCAACACCGCCTGATCGTGCGCCAGTTGTCCCTGCACCTGGGTCAGCGCCGCCTCGTAGGGCCGCGGATCGATTTCGATCAGCGGATCCCCCTTCTGAACCATTTGCCCTTCGCGGTAGTACACCTTAGTAATTTCGCCCTGCACCCGGCTCGTCACCGTCACCGTGTAAACAGGAGTCACCGCGCCCAATGCGTTCAGATAAATCCCGATGTCCCCTTGGTGCGCCGTAGCGGTAGAAACCAAAACCGGACGCGAGGCCGGATCGCCTCCAGCCTTCGCTTGCGTGTCGGTCCCGCGGCGTTGCCAGATAACCACAGCGCCCAATATCACCACCGCGACCAGCACCCACACCCACCAGCGGCTTTTGGGAGCGTTTGCATTCTCGTGCGTCAAATTCGCGGTGATCCGCTCCTCCGGCTTGCGCGGTTCAGTTAAGACTGTCTGTTGATCCGTCACTCGCACTCCTAAAATCCGCACTCCTCAAATCAAAATCAAGGAGGGGCTATCCTCTTAATGGAAGTTGAAACCCGCGTACCCGTATCGCGGAGATGGGACGCACATTCAATTCAGAGACACCTGAAGTAAAAAGAAACAAGCGACAGACACACTTCTCTGCCGCCGCTTCTGCCGCAATCTTACCATTAGGTGCATCTCTATTTTGACGCGTGAGAGAGCAAATCGCGTCGGATTTTTTGTGAAGAATTGTCAAGACTCCGCGCCCGAAGCCAATTCTCGGACGCGTATAATTCAGCCTGTGACTGCGGTCGAAGGTAACGACGCGGGTAACCGAGCCGCGCCCTCACTCCGGCAAATAGCTCTGCGGTCATTGCTGGCAATCCTAGCCCTGGCGGCGATCGCGTACGCCGCGGACTACGGAGTCTTTGAATATCGACTTGCCACCAAGCGCCAGCCCTTCGGTACTGTCACCGTTGAACACTACGACGCGGTGGAGCACAAGGACGGTAGGGCCGAGCTAATCTTTGAGCCGCCAGTGCAGCAGACGTGTGTGCACAGTCTCTTCCCCCACGCCGGCGATCCTCCCTGCTGGTATCTAACCCGCCACACCGAGCAAAAGACGGATATATAAGGCCCTGAACGGAGCGCTACTCAACGAAGCGGGTCGGGAACCGACAGCTGTTTGCAAATTCGGATTGCGGTGGGGTTCTTAACTTCGCGATGTCTCGGCACAGTGCTGGTGCGTTGTGCCGCAGGATTATGGTAGACGCTGTGGTTAGCACCCTCGCGAAGCAGCACACAGCCATGGAATTCCAAGTGGCGAATCAAATCAATGCGCTTCACGGAATCACGTCACGGGAACCGTGATCTTTTCGCGCGCGACTTTCTTGCCGCGATGAGACCGACTGGCTAGCTCACGATTAGCCTCGAGCAAGGTCTCAATCGCGTCGCGGAGATTTTTGCGAGCCTCGTCTAGTGTGTCGCCCTCTGAGATCGCACCCGGCAGTTCCTCCGTGTAGGCAACATAGCCGCCACCTTCGGATTCCGGGACTTCCTCGTAGACCGCACTGAGCGTCAAGTTCATAAAACTATCTTACCCGTAAATCACGAGATTTTACGCCGGAGTGTCTCCGCGTAACCACCGTGTTGAGTCCTGAAATCTACGACGGCAAAGTTTGCCCGCGAGTCTCAGCCCCGAACGGAGTAAGCAGCAGCCCAATAGCAAAGGCAATGCCAGTCATCGCCACCGGTGTCCCAATAGACCCAAAGTGCCGCACGCCCGCGCCCACCAGAAACGTGATTCCAGCTCCCGCGAACCGCGCAAACGAAGTGGAAAAAGCAAAAGCGCTGGCGCGGCACTCCGTAGGATATTGTTCCGGCAGCCACAGCGTGTACACGGCAAAGTTAGCTCCGCCCACTCCCAGGAAAAACAGGCAAACAAAAAACCAAGGGAGCCCGTTTCCACCCAGATAGTAGACCTTCCCGAAAGTAACTACGATAAACACCATCATCAGCGCAAAGAAAAACGCCAAAGCGCCGCGGCGTCCAAACCGTTCCGCAAGCCTGGGCATAGCCAGGCACCCGAGAATGGTAGCCACTGCAACCAGCATGGTTGCATACGACGCCAACTGCGCCACCTGCGGCCCGACGCGCCCGCTGGCTTCAGCCAGCACCGTAACCGCCGCCGGAACGTACACCGTTCCCGCCCAAAGTCCGCAAATTGAAACCAGCATGAACACCGAATTCAAAATCGTGCGCCGCCGCCACATAGGATTGAACAATGTAGCCAGCGGACGCCACCATCCCCAACTCTGCACCACTTTTTCTTTCTGCACCCAGCGCGCCGGCTCAGTCACGCCATATCGGATCCAAGCCAGCAGAAGCGCAGGCAATCCTCCAAAGGCAAACATGGCGCGCCATCCCCAGTGGCTTCCAATGCCGTAATTAGCCAGCGCTGCGAGCATGAACCCAACGTAGTATCCCGTGTGCATGTATCCCGCGCCCGCAATCCGCCGATGCTCGGGCCATTCTTCCGCCACAAACGTCCCGCCCATGGCCCACTCGCCACCGATGCCAATGCCGGCCAGCAGCCGCAAAATAGCAAGCTGCCACACATTGACCGCAAACGCGCTCAGCAAAGTGAACACGGAGTAGCACAGAACCGTCAGCATCAAAGTACGCACGCGCCCGAACTTGTCGCCGATCGGTCCCCAAAGAAAGGCAAGTCCCCATCCAATCAGGAACAGAGCAAACAGCAGCCCGCCATAATAGCCAATGTTCCCCTTGGTAGCCGCAATCCCCGAGCGGGGCAGCAATTCGCGCAGCGAAGGCACCAGCACTAGCGCGTAAATAACGGAGTCCATCCCATCCAGCGTCCACCCTCCCCACGACGCCCAGAACCCGCGCACTTGATTGCGCGTGAGGGATGCGTGCGCTGCAACTTGGCTGGTTTGGCTCTCGCGGGGTGGAGGCGGTGTGGGCAGGGCACTCATGGCCGTTGGGATGCGCTAAGCCGTCGAATTCCGGCCCCCGCAGCATACTCTGATCGCTCAACGGACGCCAGCCCAATCAGGCTCAATCGTTCGATGATTCGATGTTTTTGCCCGCTCCCGCGCGGGCGGCCAGAGTGGCCAGACGATTGGCTTCGCGGTTGTTCTCGCGGCAGACGTGCGCGATCGAGAAATCCAGCGACCGAGCCAGCTTCCGGCAAATCCAATTCAGCGAATAGAGTCGGGGGCTCTGGCAACTGTACTCGCCGCTCATCTGCCGCACTACCACTTCGGAATCCGAAAACACGTGCAGCGCCGTGGCCTCAAGCTCCAGGGCGCATTGCAGCGCCTCGAGCAGGGCCACGTACTCGGCGACATTATTATCCTGCCGTCCAATCCAGCGCGCGATTTTTATGGGGCCGTCCGCGGAACCGTCGATCACCACTCCAATGCCGGACGAGCCCGGGTTTCCCAGCGAGCCGCCATCGACGTAGGCCACAAGATCTGACATTGACTGGTCCGTTTCCCATCATGCGTGACGCTCTTCTACGCGTCAAGCTGTTTGCTTGATTCTCCGATTTTCGAGGCTTGCCGTTTTTCCGGGTTCGGGCGCTTGTGCATGGTTCTGTGCAAAAATGGGAAATAATTTAATCAACCGTTCATTAAACGTTAATGATTCAATGGGTTGCATTTTTGAATTTCGACAGATCGCAAACCACCGATTGCACCGAAAAAGGGCGTTGACAATTTTCAAGCAAGACTCTAACGTTGCTCCCGTCGACGGCTGAAAGGGTTGGCTTAAATAAAATTTTGCCAGTCCGAAGTAAGCTGAGTGATCAGCTCGGCGGGGCAACCCGAAGGAGCAGCCAGACCTGAAAAAACCGACGGCTCTGCGAGGGGCAGTTGGGGTTTGGGACCGCGAAAGCGGTGATCGCATCAAGGGCTGTGACGGTGCATGTCTCCACGTTGTGGACTCCCTCGCAGGAGTTAGCAACTAGAGCATAACCAATGTCACAGCCTTTACCTTTTTCCCGCCTTTTCATCCTCCGAGTTCAGCTTCCTGCAAAATCTCGTCCTAAACGTTCGTCGCTCAAGATCTGGCTATCGTCGATACCCCTCCCCACTGCGGTCTTTTGGAATCAAAGATTTAAACGGTCGTTGATTCTAAAGGACTTACATCTAAAGTCTTTGAGAACCAATAACTTACGCTTAAAGAACGACAAAAATGGCTTGGGGGCAGTTCCGAGGGTCCCTAGTCAACGTGCCCTGCCCCAATCAGATTTTTATTGTCGCGCAGGTTGGGTTGGAACTCTGTGATTCTGCTCACCGATGGTCTGTAACGGAGCTTTTTGCCGGAAGAAAACCCGGCTGCGAGTTCAGATAGGAGCCTTTTCCAAGGCGACGATGAACTGGATGCCATCAACGTGCCTGCCCTGGAGTCGCTCGTCATTCGTTATGAAAAGATCCACGTTCGCGCTGGCGGCGCAGGCCAACTGAATCGCGTCGGGGGCCTTGGCCCACTTCTCTGATCGCAGGGCTGCATACACCTTGGCCGCCTTAACATCGAAGGCAATCATGGTTGCCGCGGTTGCAATTGCGTGTTCATATTTTCTCGAAAGTTCGGAGTCGTTCCGCTCAGTGGGTTTCACCAGAATCTCCCCTAGTGTGAGAGTGGAAGTCAGCAGTTGATCGCCCCGGTCGAGCATCTTCGAACGAAGTTGCGCGACGGCCTTGGAGAGCACCCCATAGTCCTCGAACAGATAAATGAAGAGGTTGGTGTCCCAAAAAATGCGACTCATTCCCAGCCCTCGCGCAGACGGCGAACATAATCGTCTGCGTGCTCGTCCGCCCAAAGTTTCCTTCCACTTCCACGGAGAGCGAGCAACGGATCATCGTCGGCTGCCCGCTCTGCGGCTTTCGAACTCCAGCCGCGATACCACGCGAGGAGTCCTTGGAACCAGTTTTCCGGCAGATCCTCCGGCTTAGGCGAAATCTTCCCTCCCTCTCGCTGCGGATGATAAGAGTCGCCCTGTCGAAACAGACGACGGCGTCCCGGCGACGTCTCGAAGAGCATTCTGTAGCGTCCAGGGTTTGGACGACGATTAGCAACGCAATGCTGCACCACATGTACATAGAAGCCAGGCCGCAGTGGCCCCATAAATCTGAGTTCCTTCGCAGAACCCGCGAATTCCATTATTTCTTCGATCAAGAAATCCGGACGCTCAGGATACCGCTGGTGAAGCATGACTGTCGCAACCCAAACCTCGTCGGCCACTTTGATGGTTAGCCCAGAATCGGTCTGCCTGGTGGTTGCTGTCCTCATAATGAACTCCCTATGGTGTTTCCTCCATTAGTAATTACATCATTACTTTTAATTGAAGAAATGTCAATATGTTCTTCATCCTTAAAGGTCGCTGGCCGAACACACAACCCTCCGAGGGCTCACAGCTGCCTCGCCAACATCACCGCGAACGGTGTCAAACCTCACAGACAGCAGCTCTTCCGAGGTCTACTATTTATCTGGAGGATCAAAAACTGAATACCGCAAATTGGCGGCCCGGCCCTATTAACGGGTGAGCGCTCTCATCCAGCCGCCGCTCGACGGCGAGGGGCCGGGCTTTTGTGTGTGATCGCCCGTTTGTGATCCCTTTCTCTCCCCCAACCTGCATTTTGCGGCGAACTGCAGATCCCTCACTTCGTTCGGGATGACAAAGAACCGAAGGGGGTGACAAACACAAACCGGTCACAAGCCGAACTGAATCCCTCTGCGCTCGCGTCCCAGCGCCACCACGACCACTGCCAGTGAAAACACCACCACCGCCGTCAGAGCCATGGCATTCGCGTAGCTGGTATGTTCGGCGAGAGTCGCCTCGATGTAGGCGACCGAGCCCGCCAGAAGCACTCCGCATTGGTAAGCGAATCCGGGAAGGAAGCCGCGCACCGAGTCGGGCGACAATTCCGTGAGGTGCGCCGGAACGATGCCCCACGCTCCCTGCACCATGAACTGGATCAGGAAGGCTCCCAGAACCAACAGCGCCAAAGATGGAGCGTAGGCCCACAGCGGAACCACCGCGATCGCACACACAAGGGACGTAATCATCGCCCGGCGGCGTCCGAAGCGGTCTGACAAATAGCCGACCAGCGTGCCTCCGCAAATCGCTCCCACCATGGAAATCGCCGTGATCGCCGCGCGCTCGGTCGGCTTCATGCCCCACTGACGTTGCAGAAAAGTCGGGAACATATCCTGCGTGCCATGCGAGGCAAAGTTCATCATCATCATCAGAAGGGTCAGGTAGAGAAACAACTTCCAGTTCGACAAGATGGCGCGGCCCAGATCGCTCCAGTTGGGATGACGGGTTTTCTTCCACACTTCCGATTCCTTCACCTGGAAGCGCACAAAAAGCCCGAGCAGAGCCGGCAGTCCGCCAATAAAAAACATCGGACGCCAGCCCCAGCGCGGAAAGACAAAATAAAAGCACCCCGCCGCCAGAAGATAGCCAAGCGCATATCCCTGCTGCAGGATGCCGGAAAGAAACCCGCGCAGCCGTGGCGGAACTTTTTCCATGGCGAGCGAGGCGCCAACGCCCCACTCACCGCCCATGCCAATTCCGAACAAAGCGCGCAGCACGAGAAAAGTAGTAAAGCTATGCGCGAAACCAGTGGCCACCTCGACCACCGAGTAAAAAACCAGGTCGATCATCAGCGGAATGCGACGCCCGTAACGATCGGCCATCAATCCAAAAATGAACGCGCCCACGGGACGAAACGCCAGCGTCAGTGTGATGGAGAAAGCAATCTCTTTGTCAGCGCGGTGAAACTCCTGCGCGATGGCCGTGAGCGAAAGGACGACCAGAAAAAAGTCGAATGCATCCAGCGTCCAGCCGAGAAAGCCGGCGAAAACGGCCGGACCGTGGCCATCCGTTTTCGGTGGAGGCGCGTAGTTATCCGGCGTGCTCGAACTCGCCCAGGCGCTCAGATTTCCTCCTTTACGATGGCGACTACTATACAACGAATCCCGTGTAGAGACGGGGCTTGCCCCGTCCGCCTTGGACGCTGCGGGAGACGCGGCAAGCCGCGTCTCTACGGCATTCTGGTGATGCAACTACTGGTTCTGGGTCGAAGGCAAGATGGTCCCACGGCAACTGCCCAGTCCGATGCGGCGAAATCCGTCGCACTCGCAAAATCCCCGGAGAATGACTTCATCTCCGTCCTCCAGAAACTTTCGCTGCTCGCCCGTCGGCAGCGTCACCGGATCCTTGCCGCGCGAAGTCAGCTCCAACAGGCATCCGCGCGCCGTCTTGTCCGCGCCAGAAACCGTTCCGCTGGCCAGCAAATCGCCGGAGCGCAGATTACAGCCATTGCTCGCATGATGAGTCAGCATTTGCGCCATGGTCCAGTACATGTCGCGAAAATTGCTGCGGCCCAAAACTATCGGAGCGACGCCTGCCTCGCGCATCTTGGCCGACAACAAGGAAACTTCCAGCGACAAGTCGAGACCACCGTGCTCCTGATCGTGCTGGTCCGAAAGATAAGGCAAGGGTGCCGGGTCGCCCTCCGCGCGGGCAAACGCAGCCGCGCGAAAGGGAGCGAGCGCTTCCATCGTCACCACCCACTGCGAGAGCGAGGTCGCAAAGCTCTTGGCCAGAAATGGGCCGAGCGGCTGATACTCCCACGCCTGCATGTCGCGCGCCGACCAGTCATTCACCAGGCAGATGCCAAAAATATGTTCTTCCGCGGCGCTGATGGGAATGGTTACTCCCAACTTGTTTCCGGCGCTTACGAAGAAACCCACTTCCAGTTCGTAGTCAAGCGCCTTGGTCGGACCAAATTTCGGAGCGGCATCGCCGTCGCGCGTCTGGCCCCAGGGCCGACGGACCGGCGTTCCTGACGGAACCAGTGACGATGCCCGCCCGTGATAGCCAATCGGGACGTACTTGTAATTCGGCAGCAGCGGATTGTCGGGGCGAAACAGCTTTCCAACATTGGTGGCATGGAATATTGATGCGTAGAAATCGGTATAGTCGCCGATCAAAGCCGGCAGCAGCATGTCAACATCAGTCTGCGCGATGAGATGGCGCGAAGCAGCCTGTCGATCAGAGGCGGGCGCGTCCTGACGCAAAAGAGCGTGAAGATGTCGGCGCAGAGCTCGGCGCGGATCGACTCCAACCACCATCAGGAGATTGAGCAAGTCGGACGCGCAAGCATTCGCCGCCTGCCGCACAACCTCGTCCGCGAGCAAGCCTTCACGTTGCATTCCGTTGAGGTCAAGAATGCAATCCCCAATCGCGACGCCGACACGCGCGTCCCGTCCCGTGTCGCGCTGTCGAAAAATGCCGAACGGCAGATTCTGAATAGGAAAATCCGTGTCCGCAACGTTGGCGGACTCAACCCAACTCTGAGTTTTCGGATCGTGGGTCTCGTCGAGAATGGGTTTCATAGCAGATGCAGAGCGCGCAGGTCGTCGATCGGCTCCGTAAACGAACATGATCCAAACGAGATCGCAAAATCCCGCCGCGCCGCGGCGATTTCGTCCCGGACGAGCCGATGCTGTCGCCAAGCGATCCCATACCCATCTAAATCAAAGTGGAATGCTTCCGGCGCTTGCTCCTCGAGCAACTCAATCGCAATCTCGTCTTTCATTCCTGCACGCAAGAACGCCGCCGCCAGAAACAGATTCAGAAAACCGTGCATCACTCCCGACGCGCTTTCGGGTTGATAAGTAAACCGGTGCACCGAGCGCAGCGGGTGGTGCAGTCCGGCCGTCGCTTTGAAAGGCACTTTGGCGGAGGCACACTCGCGAATGAATTCGATCACCCTCGCGGAAGCAGGGAACTTATCGGCTGTCTCGCCGCCCATTCGGATCTTGGCTCTGCGCCCGCATTCGGCTACCGCTGCGATGCAATCGGCGCAACTCGAGAGTGGAATCTCGAAATAGGTAACAGTGTCTGCCGGGATAATTGTGGAGAGCCGTCTGATTTCTTCCGCACTCCTAATTTTGACCTCGACCGACTCGACCACCGCTCTTTTGCCAGAACCGGAACTCGCTATTCGAGCATTGAATTCGCGGATGCGAGCGACATCGAGTGCAACATCCGATCCCGGAAGCACTGACAACCGCCAGATCGCAGATCCGGCTCCAGACGCCGGATTTGGTAACGCGGCCAACGCCTCTTCAAACTCGCCGAGCCTCGCGACTGGAACAATGAAACGCCCGAGAATCCAGCTCCATTCCGAGCGCGAATACGCCGCGTAGTTAGTCACCGCCGGCGCCATGCACAATGATGCTGGAGGAAATAATCCTGCATAGTCGATCAAGTCCTGCAGCAGCACGTGCGCGGCATCCAAAGCATTCGCGTTATTTCGCGTCGTCGGTAAAGTCTGCAAATTCATCACACATTTTAGATCTTGTCATCCCGAGCAACGCGAGGGATCTGCATCTTGCCGCGAACTGCAGATCCCTCGCTTCGCTCGGGATGACAATTCATGAAATAGTGTTGCTCGTAGACGGTCCGATTCGCCCCTACCCGCCCGACCCCTTAAACTTCTTCCGCAATCCCTGCCAGCACTCGAAGTACTGATGATCAAGCTCGGAAGTCTCCAGCGCAAACTTCGTCGGCTGGCACACGAACCGAGTCTCGAACATGAACGCCATGGTGTCGCCGAGATACACCGGCTTCAACTCTGCCTTGCTCGCCTTCTCAAATGTCTCGGCGTCCGGCCCGTGACCGGCCATGCAGTTGTGCAAACTGGCGCCGCCCGGTACGAATCCTTCCGCCTTGGCGTCATATTCGCCGCGAATCAGGCCCATGAACTCGTTCATAAAGTTGCGATGGAACCACGGCGGACGAAACGTATGCTCGGACACCATCCATCGCGGCGGAAAGATTGCAAAATCCACATTGGCGGTTCCCGCAATCTCCGACGGCGACGTCAGCACCGTGTAAATCGACGGGTCGGGATGATCAAAGCTCACCGTATTAATGCAATTGAAATTCGCCAGATCGTATTTGTAGGGCACGTAGTTTCCGTGCCACGCGACCACGTTTAGCGGCGAGTGATCGATCTCTGCCGCCCAGAGTCTCCCCTGAAACTTGGACACAATCCGGAAGTCGCCTTCGCGATCCTCAAATGCCGCGACTGGAGCAAGAAAGTCGCGCGGATTCGCCAGCCCGTTGGCGCCAATCGGTCCCAGATCCGGCAACCGCAGGAGCGCGCCGTAGTTTTCGCAGATGTAGCCGCGCGCTTGTTTCTCCAGAAGTTCGACGCGAAAACGAATTCCCCGCTGAATCACGGCAATCTCGCCGGGCCCCGTTTCGAGAACGCCCACCTCTGTACGCAGCAACAGCCGGCCCGTTTGCGGCACGATCAACATCTCGCCGTCAGCATTGTAAAAAAAGCGGTCCGTCATCGACGAGTTTGCGACGTAGATGTGAATTCCAACGCCCGCATGAGTATGCGTGTTGCCGTTGCCCGCCATGGTGATCAAGCCGTCGACGAAATCAGTCGGCTGCGAAGATGGAGGAATGGGAATCGGCATCCAGCGCAACTGATTTGGCGGCGTGGGCACCTCGTCAAACGGCGCGCTGCGCAACGTCCCTTGTTCGATCGGCTGAAAGGGTTTGTGCGCCACCGACGGACGCATGCGATAGAGCCACGTCCGGCGATTGACGCCGCGCGGCGCAGTAAATGCCGTTCCGCTCAGTTGTTCCGCATATAGCCCGTGCGCCACTTTCTGCGGAGAATTCTGCCCGCGCGGCAATACACCTTCCACCGCCTCGCTGGCAAACTCGTTACCGAATCCCGACTGGTAACGCAACGCGGTTTTTCCCTGCCCCTTCACGTTTATTTTTGCGTTCGCCATGCCTACAAATTCCCTCGCCGAGCCTGCTCCATTTCGATCGATTCAAACAACGCCTTGAAATTCCCTTTGCCAAATCCGCGGCTTCCTTTGCGCTGGATGACTTCGAAGAACACCGTCGGACGATCCTCCACCGGCTTCGAAAAAATCTGCAGCAGGTAGCCCTCGTCGTCGCGGTCCACAAGTATACCCAGCGACTTCAACTCGGCCAAGGATTCCTCCACCGACCCGACCCGCGATGTCAGCAAGTCATAATACGCGTCAGGCACGCGCAGAAAATCCAGCCCGTTGCGCTGCAGTTTGTCGACCGTGTACATCACATCCTTGCACTGCAGCGCGATATGCTGCGCCCCTGCTCCTCCGTAGGCTTCGATGTATTCCTGAATCTGGCTCTTGTTGCGCGCCTTCGCCGGTTCATTGATGGGAAATTTCACCGAATGCGAATCGTCCGACATCACAATGCTCATCAGTGCGCTGTACTCGGTCGAAATATCTTTGTCGTCGAACGTGATGTAACGGTGAAAGCCGAAAACGCGAGTGTAGTAATCCGCCCAATATTGCATCTTGCCGAGTTCCACATTCCCCACAATGTGGTCGATGCGCAGAATTCCGCAGTCGTCCCCGGCAATCGGAGCCGCCATGTACCCCGGTAGAAACGGTCCTTTGTAATCCTTATATGAAATCAGAGAGTGGATGGTGTCGCCGTAAGTGTGGACGGCAGCGCGGCGAATGGCTCCGTGTTTATCCTTCACATCGTGCGGTTCTTCGGCCGGCTGCGCTCCACGACGGACGGCTTCGGCAAACGCCTGATCCGCATCGTCCACTTCCAGCGCAATATCCCGCACGCCATCGCCATGCTTGCGGATGTGCTCGGCGGCCGCATCATCGGGAGTCATCGGCGTAGTCAAAATGAAATTCGCCTTGCCCTGACTCATCGCGTAAGAAGCGCGCTGACGGTGGCCCGTTTCCAGTCCACTGTAAGCGACCTGCGAAAAACCAAATCCCTTGCGATAGAAGTAAGCTGCCTGCCGCGCGTTGCCAACCCAGAATTCGACGTGGTGAATGCGTTTAAGTCTGAGGGGGTTCTCCATTCCGTTGCTCTCCCGGTTTCCATCTTCGCATATTTTTGCTGTCGCTGAGACTCGACTCTGCCGTCAAAGTTCGCTGCCGTTTCCCTAGCATCCCGTCGATGTGTTTTACAATCCACAAGTGCGCACGTTGATCTTCATCGTGGTTATGCTTGCGTCCTCCGACGCTCCCTGGTGGCAAGTGCAGACGAGCGGCATCGACACCAACCTCCGCGGCGTCAGCGTCAGCAGTCTTGAACCCGAGAAGAACCACGAGTATGTCCTCTGGGCCTCCGGTTCGAACGGAGTAATTCTGCGCTCGACCAACGAAGGAGCCACGTGGAAGCAACTGAACGTACAAGGCGGCGGCGATCTCGATTTCCGCAGCATCAAGGCATTCGACTCGGATACCGCCTATGTCATGTCGAGCGGGGATGGCGATAAGTCGCGCATTTACAAAACCGTCGATGGCGGCAAGAACTGGAAGCTGCAATACTCCGACAAGCGTGCCGGCTTCTTTCTTGATTCGCTGGTCTGCGATTCGAAAACGCATTGCCTGGCGCTCAGCGATCCGGTCGACGGGAAATTCCTGGTGTTGAGCACCGATGACGGAGAACACTGGAAGGAACTGCCGAGCGACAAGATGCCCGCGGCCCTCCCCAAAGAGGGAGCGTTCGCCGCCAGCGGTTCCTCCATAGCGATTTGTGATCGGGGCGAGAATATTTATTTCGGTACCGGAGGAGCCGCCGCCCGAGTCTTTCATTCGACTGATCGCGGACGCTCCTGGACCGCAGTCGACACTCCCATTGCCAGCGGCAACCCGTCCAGTGGAATTTTCAGCGTGGCCTGCGGAGGCTTCTTAGTGGTCGCGGCGGGAGGTGATTACAAGGAGCCAACTGCCGCGAAACGCGTAGCCGCGTATTCCAATGATTTTGGAGCGACCTGGCATCTCGCCGAACAGCAACCTGGAGGCTACCGCTCGGCAGTCGCTGATGCAGGGTATGGCGATTTCGCCGCCGTCGGCCCGAATGGCACGGACATTAGCCACAACGAGCGCGGAGAAAGCATGCACTGGCAACACACCGATTATCTGAATCTCAACGCTGCCAGCTTTGTCGGACAATATGGCTGGGCGGTCGGCCCCAAGGGAACGATTGCTCGGTTCAAAACTCACTTCTTCTACCAGATCAAAAACGCTCATCCCAGCGACAATCCCTTTTAGCGCAGCTCCAACGAAACCAATTCCCCCGCGCTCTTCCCCACCGCGCGATAGTTCACGGACACCAGCCGGTTCGTCCACTCGCAGGAAAACTGGTCCTCCCCAATCACCGGCAACGATTTGTAATCCGATGCATGCATCTTGTAAGTTGTCATCCCGCTCAAAATCGTAACCGTAGCTTCCGGAGCCTTCGAGCAATCGCTGCTAACAATCTTGCCTTTCAGAAACAGCACCGGCCCGGTCGTCCCCGGCTTCGCAGGCGCAGGTTTCGGTGCCGCGTCCGCATCCTCATCTTCGTCCTCATTTTTGCCTGGCGCCGCGCTCGCGGCCTTCGCAGCCGCCCCAGTCCCCGCCCCAGGAGTGCTGGCCGCCCCCGCCGGCGTCTCACTTTCCCCAGCCCGCTGCGGACGCACTCCGTACTTCTGCAAAGTATCCAAATCTTCCAACTGTTGTTTCGCCGCCGCTGCCGCCTGCCGATCCGATCCTTCTTTCAACCGCGTAAACACGTCCCGCGCCAGAACCCACTTCTTGCTCGCAACATAAATCTGTCCCAGGTTGAATTGATATTCGACATTCCGCGGCGACAATGCTATCGCCTGCCGTTCCGCCTCCAGCGCCGAGTTGTTTCCTCCGCCTTCCACTCGCGCCATGGCCAGCATGTTATAAGCGTCGGCAAAGTCTGGATACCAATCCGTGACCGCATGCAAATCCTGCATCGTATTCGCCAGCCCCTGGATTTCCTGCCGCGTAGCCTGCGCCTTGCGATACTTCAGAGCTGCGCGGTAATACCAGATCCAGGGATCGCGCTGATTCAACTCCGCCGCCTTCTCCAACTCCTCGGCGGCCGCGTCGAACTTCTGATGGCGAATGTATTCCCACGCCAGCCCGCGATGCGCCACTTCATTATCTTTTGGATCCGCCGCCAACTGCTGCAAGTCATGCAGTGCCTGATCGCGACGCTCCGGAAGGCGCGCCATCACGTCGCCAATCACCGCCTGCGCGTCGTCGTCCGTCACCGGACTAACCTGCATCGAAACGTCGTCTGCGTTGAACGGCGGCGCGAAATGATCCGGCTGCTGAACGTCCACCGGATCCACAATCGGCTTCTTCGACTGATCGAGCGCCACCCCCAACATGCCCTGCGTCTTGAAATAATCTTTCACCGCCTGTTCCATCTGCGCCGGCGTCATGTCAAACGCCTGCACCGTCGCCTTCTCGACCGGAACTTTCTGATTCACCACCAGATCGAAGTACGTCCCCACCTGCGGCATCTTTTTCTTGTTCAGCAGATAGTGGACGACCATCCAGGATTGCGCATAGTACAGCGTGTGGTGCGTCCCCTCGCGCATCCCCGACTCGTCATGCTTCATCGTGAACAAATCCGTCATCGACAGCCACACCGGAGAACTCACCAGTTGCGTCAGCGACTGCGGAGTATTCGGGTTCCGCACCATGGGATTGAAGTCATCGAAGGCGTTTTCATGCCACTCCGATTGCAGTTCCGGATCGCCGCCCAGTTCCACTTCCTTCCCGATATAGATCGATCCAAAATATTCCGCCAACCCTTCGTCAAACCAGCTCTCGACCGGAGGATAGTTGTAATTCAAAAGATAGTGGGCCAGCGAATGCGCCACCGCGTGCCAGGGATTCATTTCAAAAAGATTCAGGACGATATAAATCCGGTCCGGGCCGGGCAAATAAAATCCCGCCACCGTGCTTTGCTTCGAAGGAGCAATCAACCCATACTGCTTGTCGCTTTTCAGCGCGATCACGGTGATGGGCACCGACATTTTGAGCTTGTCTTTGAGTATCAGTTGTCCAAAAACCGCCCGCATCTGCTCCAGCCGCACGCCAACTTCGCGCCCGCGCTTTTCGCCCGCATCGGTCATCACAGAAAAATGCGGAGAACGCACTTCGATCCACTTGGGCTCATCCTTGGCAAATGCCACGGCCGAGAGACAACCCAAGACCAGCCAGCTAAAAATCGCGGTGCCGATACCAAACCTACGCATCACAGAAGAGTCCTTCCCCAAAAATGCTAGCACGCTTGATGGAGGGACGGGCGTCCTCGCCCGTCCACCGGTAATGCTGCTGTTTGAAGCGGCTTTGAAAGGGCACGGCTTCAGCCGTGCCGTAAGCATCGCGTTTCATTGCGACTTTAGCCGCTGGGCGACGGCAATTTTCAAACTGCACGACCTTTCACCTTGGCCCCATCCCCGCGCGCACGTTACACTCTCGCAAGTGACCTCGGCTCCTTCTACCCGACTCGCCTGGATCGACTGGATGCGCGGCCTAGCCTGCGTCCTGATGTTCCAGACCCACTGTTACGACGCCTGGCTAGGCGGCGACGCCCGCAACACCGGCTTCCTTGAATGGTCACAACGCCTGGGTACGCTGCCTGCGCCGCTCTTTCTGTTTCTCGCCGGAATCTCCTTCGCTCTAGTCACCGATAAACTCATTCGCAAGAACCTGACCCCCGCCGAGATCACCTGCAAAATGGCCCGCCGCGGCGCGGAAATCCTCGCCTTCGGGCTTCTCTTCCGCCTGCAGGAATTTCTAATCGCCTGGGGATGGGCTCCATGGTCCGACTTACTCCGCGTAGACGTACTGAACATCATCGGACTATCCATGATACTGATGGCGCTAACCTGCGGCATGGTTCTGCACGCGTGGGGACGGGCGCCCTCGTCTGTCCAAGCCGAGCGCACCTCGGCAGCCACCTCGGGCCGAGGCCAAGTCCGATTAGTAACCGCCGCCATCGCCGTCACAGCTCTAATAGCCCTGCTAACTCCACCTCTCTACACAACCTGGAGGCCGACTTGGCTGCCCTGGCCGCTCGAGTCCTACATCGATGGATGCCACAACCTCGGCGCTCCGCAGCCTTGGCTCTTCCCTCTATTTCCCTGGTCTGCCTTCGCTTTCGCCGGCCTGGCCGCCGGATTCATCCTCTTCAGTGACCAGGCCCGCAACCAAACCGTAAAAACTCTAGCTCTGTTTGCAGGCATAGGAGCCTCAGCGATCCTGGTAGCATACCAACTCGACCATTCTTCCTTCCATCTCTATGCGACTTATGATTACTGGCACACCAGTCCTAACTTTCTAATGATGCGCATAGGTATGTTGTTAGTAATATGCTTCTTGAGTTATGCCTGGTGTCGCTGGGGTCTTGGAACCTGGGGATTCAGCCCTCTAATTCAACTAGGCCAAACCTCCTTACTCGTCTATTGGGTCCACATAGAATTCGTCTACGGACGCTTCTCCCTGCTGCCGAAGCGAGCGCAAACTATCTCGGGCGCTTCGTGGGGACTGTTGGAGATTACCGTCTTCATGCTGATCCTCTCCCTGCTTCGCACCCGAATCGACTGGAAGAGGATCGATTGGAAAAGAATGATGCGGAGAGTTCAGCCTGCGTAGGTGCTGCGTGCGGCGGTGGAATCCCACTCATCGCACAGAACGCGATGGGTGGGGCACCCGGCACTACTGCCCAGCCGACAACTGCACGATCGCATTTCCCGTCAGCTTCAGCCCCACGGCCCAGTTCTGACGCGCGCCGGCGCTGTCGTTGCCGTAGCCGCTTACATACAACGTAAAGAAGAAACCTTCCCGGATGCCGTCATCCGCGCCGTAGTAACACTGCCGCACGCACACCTCCGCCGCCGAGGGAGTCTCCGGCGCGCGATGCAGTAACTCGACCAGCTTGCGGGCGAATTGTTCGTGAGCGGGCAACGTGGGACGCGCGTCGTCCTCAGTAAATAGCACGTCTACATAACTCGCAAACTTATGCGCGGCATTGTAGATTTCTTCCTCTGCGTTCAGTTCCGTCGTCTCCCACACATCGCACTTTGCCATCTCCAGCGCGCTTCGCGAGGAGTTTATCGTCCGCAGGAATTCTCCCAGCTCGGGAAACTTCTTCGCCTCCTCGATCGTTGCCAACAGCTCCGGATGGCGCTTCAAGTCAACATAAACAAGTTTGCCTGCCGGATCGTTCCAAGGAAAATCCAGCACCGGATCTTCGTGCCCAAGTTCAACCGAGAAGTCAGCATCCATCAGGACCTCGCAGACAAGAACACGTCAGTACCGGCGCAGAAAGTTCACGATCTCAAGCTCCGCCCAGTAACCATCGTCATAACGACCATCGCGGCTATTCCCTGCTCCGTCGGGCAATCTTCGAGGCGACCCGCCAGGCGATCCGATAAAAGCGCAGTGACCGCCGTCCGCCGTCTCGACGAACGTGATGTTCGGGTTCGAAGAAATCTTTCGCCGTGTCTCCTCCGAAATGCGAATGAAGGGGTCGTTCGCCGCGTACAAGATCAGCGCCGGCACCGCAATGCGCTCGACCACATGCGCCGCCGAAGCGCGGTCGTAGTAGTCGTCGACGCCCGTGAAGCCGCAATAATACGCCGTAACCTTGTCATCAAACTCGCGCAGGCTTCGGATGCCCTGCAGTCGTCTGACATCGAAGTGGCCGGGGAAAAGCCGCGCCTTCTGCAGCATTCTCCGGCGCAGCGCCAACAAAAAGTATGTTTCGTAAATCCGGTTCGACGGTTCATGCAGCGTATCTGCTGAAACGGCCAGATCAATCGCGGGACAACACGCCGCGACCGCGCGAAACTGCGGCGGGGCTTCGGATCCCCACTCCCCAGCCAACTTCAGCACGATGTTGCCGCCCATCGAGAAGCCAACCAGCGCCAGGCGCGAAACGCCATCGCGCGCAATCACGTCCCGCGCGACCGCCGCGACGTCATTGGACAACCCCGAGTGATAAAGCACGGGAGCGAGCGCGTCCGTGCCTCCGCAGTTGCGCTGGTTGTAGCGGATTACATTCATTCCCGCCGCCAGGCCTTTGTCGGTGATGCCCAGCATGTATTGCGACTCGCTCGATCCCTCGAGCCCGTGAACGATGATGATGGTTAGCGCGTGCGCTCGATCCGCCTGCCAGTGGCAATGGCAAAGCACCTGGACGCCGGGCTCGACCTCGATCAACCGCTCCTCAGGCGCAGGCAGATGAATGCGCCGTTGAATCAAGAAGCTGGCAACGGTCTGCACGTGTCCGCCGCGCAGCCACCGGCGCGGATGGAAGGGACGCGTCTCCTCGTGTGTTTGCGGAATACCCACAGTTTGATTTTAAATAGAAGACAGCAATTTTCTTCGGGGAGTTTTCTTCATGCCCATCTTCGAGTACATCTGCAAGGAATGCCAGCACGAGTTTGAGGCCTTAGTTTTCGGCAGCCAAAAAGCCGAGTGCCCGAAATGCCAGAGCAAAAAACTGGAACCGCAGCTCTCCGTGTTCGCGGTATCGTCCAAGAGCGGCGGGGCGGCGGCACGACCGTCGACTGGGGCAGGACCCTGCGGGTCGTGCGGCGATCCGCGTGGGGCGGGCGCGTGCTCGATGAAAGACTTCGATTAGTCTTCCCTTCCCCTTTTTCCCTCGAATTTCGGAGCGAATGCAACGTAACTTTGCAACGTAACTTCGGGAACTCTTCGCCGGGTAACTGGCGTGACGTTTCGATTTGTCGCGTTCATGGTTATGATCCGCTTGAGTAGTGGAACAGTTTTGAGATGGTGGGGACCGGATAGGCCAAATGCCGAACGGCACTGATCGGTCAACTAACGTGGATTCACGTGACCGGTTCCCACTTTTTCTTCGGTTCTCTCGGTGGTTCCTCGGCTAGAAATCGGGCAAACACTTCATTGGATAAGAGACGGCCGCGTGCCGTGAGGCGCACGTTGGCGCCTTGTTGTTCGAGTAGGCCGTCGCGCACGCTTTGCTGGATCGAGGATTCCAACATTGCGGCTGTCCCTGGCTCAAATTGTGACTTAAGCTTTTCGAGGTCGAGGCCGCGATTCAGCCGCAGACCGAGGAAAAAACTTTCTTCGATCGCCGATTGCGCCGAGACCGGCGTCACCTTGTGCGGCATGCGATTCATATAGGCATCGAGTGAATCGGGAGTTGCAAAACGCACGGCCTGATGACCGACCGCTTCCTTCCGACCCACTCGAAGCATTGAGTGGGCATCGACGCCGAAACCGAGATAAGGCTGTCGAGTCCAATACTTCAAGTTATGGCGCGACTCGTTACTTACTAACTGCAAGCCGCTGCGGACAAAGTTGGAAATTTCGTACTGCGCGATGCCGGCGAAGTCGAGCATCTCGCATGCCTGTTGGTAGAAATCCGCGGTCGCATCGTCATCGGGGACGAAGTGGGCGTGATAGCGGGCGCCTCCGGCGATCAGTTCCCTGCCCAGGCGGGAATCTTCGTCCACTTCGAGCATGTAAACGCTGACGTGCGGAACGCCTGTAGCAATCGTCTCCGACACCGAGAAACCCCAGCTTTCTGAGGTCTGGTGCGGCAATCCGGCGATCAGATCAATGCTGATGTTGGTGAGGCCGGCCTCGCGAAGGCGGGCAATCTCTTCGAGAACCGTCGAGCGTTTGTGCAACCGTCCCACCGACCGCGCTTCGCGATCGACGAGCGACTGCACGCCCAGGCTCACCCGATTCACGCCGCACTGCAGCAGGGTTTCGATGAGCGGGGGCGCAAGCGTGCCCGGGGCGCATTCGACCGTGATCTCGGCATCGGGTGCGACCGCAAACTGACCGCGCACAGCGACGAAAATACGAAGCAACTGCGCGGCATCGAGGATCGAGGGAGTTCCTCCTCCCAGATAGATGGAATCGGCCCTGTCATCCAGCGGGCAGCCCATCTTCAGCGCAAGTTGCCGCGAGTTGGCGATTTCTTCGACAAGCCGGGCAACGTAATTTTCGTAAGCCGACTTCGAGAACACGTCGGAAGCGAAGTTGCAATAGCTGCATTTGGTGCGGCAGAAGGGGACGGAGATGTAGAGGCCGAGCGGCATGCTGTGGCTATTCTATGGGATGCGCGAGGTTGTTCTGAACCGCGGGTAGTGTGCAGTTTGAAAATTGCCGTCCCCCAGCCGCTGAACAGATTGCTGAAAAACTCGGCTGCGCGTCGGGTCGCGCCCTCAGCGGCTAAAGCCGGCACTGAAAATAAGTCGTTTATCGCAGCGGTTATCCGCTGCGCCACCCAAAAGCAAAACCACCTGGGGCCTGTTGTTGGCCAAGCGTGGCTTAGAATAGCAACGGGTTCTCCGCGTCCGAAATGGCTCAAAAAAAATACATGTGGTGAGGTGACGTGGGGCAACGACAAGGACTTGATGATGACCGATTCGATTGATCTTTTATGTGAGCGCTGTGGCCAGACGTTTTCTGCATTTCTACACGAGATGGCAGAACAGAATGAAAAGGTAGTGTGCCCGAATTGCCGCACAAGCCGCGACTGCAAGCCGGCGAAGCCAGACAAGCCGGTTGCGGGTCCGCGAACCGTCAAAAAAACTAATTAGAACGACAGGTTTCTGTCCGCTCTGCCGCTTCGCACGAACGCAGGACAGCCGGACTCCGTGCAGTAGTGTTTTCGGACGACCCATTGGGGGTGTTGTTATTGGAATCAGCGGGCGCGTTTCGGTAGTGATGCGGTTTGAAAATTGCCGTCCCTCAGCGGCTAAAGCCGCAGTCAAAATAATGCACTTCTCGCAGCCCTGAAGCACTGCACCACCCAAAAACAAGCGCAAGATCGACTTTTTCCGCAGCCCGGGAAGCCGCGCCCCTTCAAAGCCGCTTCAAACTGTACCACCGCGCGTGTTCCACGTTATCCGCATCGAGTAGCGGATTTGGGATAATCTCTACTTAGGGCAAGATCTCCAGCGGAGATACTTGCTCGCGCCATCGATGGCCACCAATCAGGAAGAAGAAGTATTAGGGAAAGCGTACGACGGCCGGTTGATGCGGCGGCTGCTGACCTATCTGCGACCCTATAAGTGGCACGTGGTGGTGGCGGTGGCGGCGATCATCCTGAAGTCGGGCCTCGACGTGCTGGGCCCGTTTCTCACTATGATCGCCATCGATAAGTATTTGGCGAAGTCGCCCAATTCACACTCCTGGATTGGCGACCGGCTAAGCAGCACTCCCCTGACTGGCATCGCGCAGATTGGCGGCCTCTACGTCGGGATTCTTGGTCTCACCTTCGCGCTGGAGTTTGTCCAGACTTACCTGATGCAGTGGACCGGACAGAAGGTGATGTTCGATCTGCGGAAGCAGATTTTTCGCCATTTGCAGCACATGCACGTCGCGTTTTTCGATAAGAACCCGGTCGGCCGCCTGGTGACGCGCGTGACTACCGACGTCGACGCGCTGAATGAAATGTTTACCGCGGGCGTGGTCTCCATTTTTGAAGATGTGTTCGTGCTGGCCGGCATCATTGGCATCATGATGCATACGAACTGGAAGCTGGCGCTGATCACCTTCGCCGCGCTTCCGATCATCGTGTACGCGACCAGAGTTTTTCGCGACAAGGTGCGCGATTCCTATCGGCGCATCCGCACTGCCATCGCGCGGATCAATTCTTACCTGCAGGAAGCGGTCTCTGGGATGCTGGTGTTGCAGCTTTTCAATCGCGAAAAGCGCGCCTTCAATAAATTTTCCGACATCAACGCCTCGCACATGGAGGCCTATAAAGACGCGATCATGGCGTACGCCGTGTACTATCCGGTCGTTGAAATCTTGTCGTCGATTGCCATCGCCAGCATCATCTGGTTCGGCGGCAGAGATGTGATTCGGGGTGTGACTACGATTGGCGTGCTGGTCGCGTTCATGCAGTACGCGCAGCGGTTTTTCCGTCCGATTCAGGACCTGAGTGAGAAGTACAACATCCTGCAATCGGCGATGGCGGCCGGCGAGCGCGTGTTCAAGTTGCTGGACACCAAGATTGAAGTGACCTCGCCGGCTATCGCAAAAGAGCCGCAGGGGCCGGGACGAATTGAATTTGATCATGTGTGGTTTGCGTATGGGAACAAGTCTGCAGCAGAGAAGCCTGCCGACTCTTCGAGTCGGCTTGGACAGGTGGGGGCACCCGTCCCTACGCAAGCACTCACTTCGACACAAGAGCCTGATTGGGTCTTGCGTGACGTTTGCTTTGGCATTGAACCGGGCGAGACTATCGCCGTGGTTGGCCACACCGGCGCGGGCAAAACCACGCTGATCTCGCTGCTCATGCGCTTCTACGACGTGCAGCGCGGAGCGGTTCGCATCGACGGCGTCGATATCAAAGAGATGAACCTGGACGACTTGCGCGGTCGCTTCGGCGTCGTCCTCCAGGATCCGTTTCTATTCAGCGGCACGGTCGAAGGCAACATCCGCCTGGGCACAGCGCGGATTCAAGACGCAGACGTGGAACAGGCCGCGGAGGACGTCAACCTCGCCGACTTCATCCGAACCTTGCCTGGAGGGTTTAAAGAAGAAGTGCGCGAACGGGGCTCGACGCTCTCGACCGGACAGAAGCAGTTGATCAGTTTCGCGCGCGCGCTGGCGCACAATCCGAAGGTTCTGATTCTCGACGAGGCAACATCGAGCGTCGATACGGAAACCGAGTTCCGGGTGCGCGACGCGCTCAACCGCATGGTGGAAGGACGAACCGCGCTGATCATCGCGCACCGGCTCTCGACTATCCAGCGCGCCGACAAGATCATCGTGATGCACAAAGGCCAGGTCCGCGAAATGGGATCGCACCAGCAACTGCTGGCCCAGCGCGGAATTTACTACAAGCTCTATCAACTGCAATATAAAGATCAGGAGGTCAGTGTGGCGCGGACGCCCTCGCCCGCGAACGCGGACGACTGAAACTCTTCTTTATCCGGCCCGTTACAATGCCTCTGTGCAGATTCTGATCTCCGCCGGCGAGGCTTCGGGAGAAATGTATGGCGCGCAGTTGATGGAAGCGCTGCGGCGGGGGGCGGAGCTTCGCTCCGCCGGGCAGACGGGGCCGTCTGCCCCTACGCAAGCTTTGCAGATTGAGTTCTTCGGGGCGGGCGGGGAGCGCATGCGCTCGGCGGGCTGCGAAATTGTCGTCGACGCGAGGGACCTGGCCGTTGTCGGTATCACCGAAATCGTCAGCCATCTGCCGACGATTCTCGGACTTTATCAGCAACTGATTCGCGCGGCCGACGAGAAGCGTCCGGCGCTCGCTATCGTCATCGACGCTCCGGCGTTCAACTGGCGTGTGGCGCGGCAGATGCGGAAGCGCGGCATTCCAGTGGTTTACTACGTCTGCCCGCAGTTTTGGGCGTGGCGGCAGGGACGCGTCAAACTTCTGCGCAAGTATGTCAACCACGCGCTGGTGATTTTTCCCTTCGAAGAAAAGTTCTATCGCGATCACGGAGTGGACGCCACGTTCGTCGGCCATCCGCTAGCTGATTTGCCCGCGCCAGCGATTTCACGCGACGCCTACGCCGCCGCAAACCAGCTCGATGCCGCGAAAACGTGGATCACGCTCATGCCGGGCAGCCGCCGCAAAGAAGTGCGCATGAACCTGCCTACGATTCTCGAGGCGGCGAATCGTCTGGGTGGCGACTACGAATTTCTGCTACCGGTCGCGCCCACGCTGGACGCCTCGTTTCTTCGGGACTTGATCGGGGTGGCGCGGACAGAGACGCGGCAAGCCGCGTCTCTACACCTTGTACCTGAGGCGCTCCCGGCGCTCCACCACTCCCGTGCCGGAATCGTAGCCAGTGGCACAGCGACAGTCGAAGCCGCCATCATGGGCACTCCATTTGTCATGGTGTATCGCGTGTCCGGGTTGACCTACGCGCTAGGCAAGCCGCGAGTAAAGGTTCCCTACTTCGCGATGGTCAACTTGATTGCCGATGAGGAGGTCGTCCCCGAGTTGGTACAGCACCAGTTCACCGCGGAAAACATCGTCACCGAGATGAACAAAATCATCCCCGACGGCGAGCCGCGGACGCGCATGATCGAGCGCTTGGCGGCGGTGAAGGCGCGACTGAAGCAAGGGACCGGCGGCTCCCATCCCTCGGTATGGGCGGCGGAGATCATCCTGAAAATGATCGGGTAGGCGCGCGCCCCGGAAAAGCCCAGCTATTGGCACTCGGCTGCGGGGCATAGTGACGAAGCTTGGGTTCGAATGCTGCGCACTCCGTTCATGATGTGGACGGGCGCCATGGCCGCGGGATACGCCCACCAGATTTTCCGGATGATTTTGTCGCCGGGAAGCCAGGAGTGCGGCTTCTTGAGTTCATAAACCACGAGCAGTTCCGCCAAGTAGATCCCTCCATACTCCGAAACCAGGCGCCGATTTGCAGGGACGCTTCGGACCCACGGAGCGCCGGCGTCATACTCGTGGACCAGCACAAGCTGGTGCGTGGTGAGACGAAGACTCTCGGCGCCACCCAGCGCTCCCATGACGGCGATGAACTTTTTGTCAACGACTCTGACTTTGACTCGTTGCCGTGCAGGCGCGTCCGGAAGCGAGACCGGCGAGGCAACGGCGGGCGTGTAAGCGGCCGTTGCGTTGCCGGACGCTGAGTTGCTGGACGTCGAGTTGTCCCTCGTGGTGTTGATTTCCCCGGCCGGCTCGCCAGACACGTCTTCAGAGCGATGGCTTTCGGCGAGAGCGGGAGCGATGACTAGAACCATGACAAGGAACAAGCGGACAGTTTGCAAGTACAATCTCCTGTGGGCTGGTGGTCACGAAACCCGCTGCCAGGCAGGGAGGGAGGCGGAGCGCTTGCTGGCCGGGCGTTTCGGGATGTGCAACTGTCGATTGCACGCACTGCTCCAACCCTGCGCGCCAATTTGGGAGGGTTGTTTCGAACGGGGTAGGGGTTGCTTTCCCGGACTGGGACACATCGCCAGTGCTGCCGTGCGCAAGAAGTTTGACTAGTCGAGCCGCCTTTTTTCCGTTTACTGGAAGGGTTGGAAGGCGCCAGCGACCAACTCCAGCCGGTGACAGACTTTTTGAGACCAAACAAATTTCGCTAACCCTTGTCCTACAGCATCCTTTTGCGTAAAAATTAACATCATAGGACTTGTAGCCCTGCCAGGAGACCCTACTTGAAGCTCTGTCACCATCGACCAGCGCGACGGGCGCCCTGGTTCCCGGTTCTCCTCTCTCTTTTATCTTGTCTTTGTTTGTTCCTAGTCGTGGCGAACCGGCCGGCGCGCGCAGCCGAGAAGAATCGCCTGCGCGTGGACGATTACCAGATGGATGTCGAGCTCCTGCCGCAGACCCATAAACTCACCGCGCACGCCGTGGTCAAAGTCACGGCCCTCGAAAACGTCAATGTGGCCACGTTTCAGTTAAACAACGCGCTGCACATTACCAAGCTCACCGACGCCAGTAACAAGCCCCTCACTCCCGAGCGCAACACGCAGGATTCGACCGTGCGTTTTTCGCTCAACAGCAGCATTGCAAAAGGCGAGGGCACCACCTTCACCTTCGAATATGAAGGCACGCTCGAAAGCGCCGACGACAGCCCGGTTGAGGGCTTGAAGCTCGCCTACGTCGGCCCTGATACCAGCTACCTGTTCTACTCCGGACTGTGGTTTCCGGTCGCAGGCTACGGCATCAACCGCTTCACTTCAACCATCAGCGTTACCGTTCCGGCGCACATGGTGGTGATCGGCAGCGGCAAGGAATCGCCCCCGTCCGCGGCGACAAAAAAGCCCGGAGCTGACCTGGCAAACTCCAAGACTTTCACCTTTACCTGGGACAAGCCGAGCTTTCCCGGCACAATCATTGCCGGCACCTTCCAAGAATTCAAGAGCGACGACGCCGGCCTCGATCTGCATGTGTTCTTCAAGCCCAATAAACAGGACTTGGGCGCGGAATATGCCTCGACGGCGGTCAAGGCGTTCACCTACTTCGTCACGCAGTATGGAATCGCACCCTCGACCACCCTGAAGGTCGTTGAGATTCCGGATGACACGGTGCCCACGGCCTATGCGCCGGAAATCGCCGCGCTATCGAGCCGTGCGATCACCGAGAAAATCAACTACCGTCTGCTGGCCAATACCATTGCCCATCAGTGGTGGGGCGTGTCCGTGAGTCCGGCATCGAAAGACGACTGGTGGATCCCCGACGGCTTCGCGCGCTACTCCGAAGCTCGCTACGTCGAGAGCGCGGCCGGCGAAGCCGGGCTCGAGGAAATGGTGAAAGACATGTCGGTGGGCGCGCTCGCCTATGACAGCGTGCCGCTATCGAGCGCCGCCAAGCTGGATTATTTTTCTCCCGAATTTCAGTCGCTGGTTACCGACAAGGGCGCCATGATCCTGCACATGCTGCGCTGGGTGGTCGGCGAGAAGAAGTATCTGGAAATCATGCGTGACTTCGCCACCAAGTATGCGGGCAAGTCCGCCAGCACCGATGATTTCCGCGCCGTGAGCGAGAAAGTCTACGGTGAAAAGCTCACTTGGTTCTACTCGCAGTGGATGGATTCCACCAGCGCCCCTGAGTTCAAGGTGAAGTACACGTGCTACCGCCTGGGCAACAATAAGGGCTTCCGCATTGTTGGCTCCATCACCCAGGACCTGGACTTGTTCCGCATGCCGGTGGATTTGAAAATCGATACTGACGGAAGAACGGAAGAGAAGCGCATCGAGGTCGTGGGCACCGACTCTCCGTTTTCGGTCGAAACCTTCGGACGCCCGCGCCGCATCTCGATCGATCCCGGAAACCGCGTGCTGACCAACTCGAAAGACGTCAAGCTGCGAGCCTCCATCCTGCGCGGGCAGGGGCTGATCCAGCAGGGCGATCTGGCGGGAGCTTTAAGCGAGTTCAACAAGGCGCTTGAAGTCAACAAGAACAGTTCGCTGGCCCATTACCGCATCGCCGAAGTATTTTTCATGCAGAAAAATTATCAAGCGTCGGCCAACGCCTACCGCGAAGCGCTGAATGGCGACGGGGAGCCGCGCTGGACCGAAGTTTGGAGCCACTTGCAGCTGGGGAAGATTTTCGACGTGACCGGCCAGCGCGAACGCGCCATCAATGAATACCGCCAGGCTATTCAGACCAACGACAATACCCAGGGCGCGCTCGAGGAATGCCGCCGCTACATGCAAAAGCCTTACGAGCGGGAAAAAGAGAAAGAAAAGGAAGGAATCTAAGCCGGCCAAAAAAAATGGGGCCCGCACCGCCAGGCGAATAGCGGTACGGACCAGGAGGGAACGATTCAGAATATAGAATAGTTTTCGGATAATGTCAAGTAAGTCTATGGACTTTATTTTAAAAGTAAAAACAGCCGCTGTATCATCATGAAAACAGGCCTATTAAACGTTGCGCCGGGGATGGATCATAGGAGTGAGTCCTGCCAGTGAATTCGTGGCGCCGAAAGAATTGTAAATGCAGAAAGAAGACCGTGTGGCGCGGGCGTCCTCGCCCGCGAAACTTGTCCGGGAACTCGGCCCATGAACCCGAGCGTCTTGACCCGCACTCAGCCGACGCGTACAGTTTTTAAATAGGGGTGGGGTTCTCTATGTCCAGTGAGAGCAGCAAGTATCTGAAGTTTGGCAGCGTCACCGTCTTGATTCTGTGCTCGCTCGGCTATCTCGCCTACACCGGCGTGCAGGACAGCAAGAGCTACTACGTCACCATCAAAGAACTGAATGGCATGGGCAATGAAGCTTATGCCAAGCGTCTGCGCGTGGCCGGAAACGTGGTGCCCGGCTCGATCAAGCGCTCCGGAACTCGCGTCGATTTCATGTTGAAGGAAAACGATCTGACGCTGCCCGTGTCGTATACCGGAACCGAAGCTCCGCCCGACACTTTTAAAGACGACTCGCAAGCTCTGGCCGATGGCAGTTTTGGACATGATGGCGTTTTCCACGCCAAGCAACTGCAGGCCAAGTGCGCGTCGAAATACGCGCCGCAACCTGGAGCCACTCCAGCCGCCCAGCCCGGCAAGAGTATGTCGCAGAACCAGGGTTCTGGATCGAGCGGGATGGCGAATTAGCGCTCGCTCCTTTATTCCTTTGACTGAAACCGCGCCCGCGCCCGTCATTACAGTCACGAATCTGATCAAGCAGTTTGGCCGTTTTGCCGCGCTGCGCGGCGTTACTGCGGAATTCCGCGGCGGCAAACTTTACGCCATTCTCGGCGACAACGGCGCCGGCAAGACCACGCTGTTGCGCACGCTCGCAGGACTCAACCAGCCGTCAAGCGGCGAAGTCACAATCCTCGGGGCGAGAAAATTTCACGACATCTGCCACCAGGTGGGCTACATGGCGCATCCGTCTCTGCTCTATGACGAAATGAGCGGGATGGAGAACCTCGAATACTTTGCCCGGCTTTACGGAATTACCAGCCCCACGCGCTGCGCCGAAGCGATCCGCGCCGTTGGTCTCGATCCCGAACTCATTCGCCCCGTCGGCCAGTATTCGCAAGGCATGCGGCAGCGGATGTCGTTGGCGCGGGCTTTGCTCAATGACCCCAAAATCCTCTTGCTCGACGAACCCTTTTCGAATGTGGATCTCCATTCCGCCACCGACATGGTCCGCCTGCTGGCCAGTCTCCGCGATCAGGGCAAGAGCATCTTCATCGTCACGCACCAAGCCGCGCTGCTTGAGGGCGCGGCCGACGAGTTCGTCTGGATGGAGTTCGGCAAGATCGTCGAGCGCACACGAGAGCTAAAGAGATTGGAGATTTCGGGAGAGAGTCCGGGGGGGAATTCGAGATGAGCGCGCCCACCGGGATCACCCGCGTCACGCTGCTCAAAGACCTGCGCCTGGAGTGGCGATCGAAAGATGCCATCAACTCCATGCTGTTTTTTTCGCTGCTGGTGGTGGTGGTATTCAGTTTTTCGTTCGACCCAACCGCCGAAGAATCGCGCCAGATCGCTGGAGGGCTGGTCTGGGTCGCGTTCCTGTTCGCGGCGGTGGTGGCGCTCAACCAGACCTGGGCGAGAGAGATTCGCAACCAGGTGCTCGACGCCTACCGCGTTTCGCCCGCTCCAGCTAACTCCCTGTTCCTAGCGAAGACGTTGGGCAATTTTATTTTCGTCAGCGTGCTGGAAGCGCTCATGACTCCGCTCTTCATCATGTTTTACCGCCTGCGGGCGCTGGGGCCGGCATGGCCACTGCTGCTGGTGGCAGTGCTCGGGACGTGGGCTCTCGTTGTGAACGGAACTTTTTTCGCTGCCATGTCCCTGCGCACCCGCAGCCGCGAGATCATGCTGCCGCTGCTGCTGTTTCCGATTTCGATCCCGGCCCTGCTCGCCATGGTGCAGGCCACCACTTCCATACTGAACGGTGAAGGCGCGCGCTTCTGGATCGTGTTGCTTGCGACCTATGATCTGGTGTTTACTACAGTCTGCCTGCTACTGTTCGAAACAATATTGAACGCAGAATGATATGGGATCGGGTGATCGGGCCATCGGATCACGCGATGACCCGATGAATTGCTGATACATCTGACTAAGTGAAACGCATCTTCCCCATCCTCGGCGTCCTGACTGCGATTCTACTGATCTATGCGCTTTATCAGGCGCTGGTCGTCGCGCCCACCGACCAAATGCAGGGAAATGTCTATCGCATCATCTACTACCACGTACCTTCAGCGTGGACCGCATTCACCCTTTTCTCCATTAATTTTGTAGCCTCGGTGTTGTACCTGATTAAGCGTCGGCCAACTGCGGACATCGTCGCGCTGGTCGCCGCCGAAGTTGGCGTTGTTTTTTTGACCGTTAATTTGGTCACGGGCCCGATCTGGGCGCGTCCGGTCTGGGGTATCTGGTGGACCTGGGACTTGCGCCTGACCTCGACCCTGGTGCTGTGGCTGATCTACGTGAGCTATCTTTTTCTGCGCCGCTTTTCTTCCAGCGGAGAAACGCCGTTGCTGGCAGCCGCCCTTGCGGTGCTGGGGGCGCTGTGCGTGCCCTTCGTCTTTTTCTCCATCTGGTTCTTCCGCACTCAGCACCCGCAACCAGTTATCGGCGGAGGCGGATCGATCGATCCGCGCATGCTGCACACGCTGCTCATTAATTGGCTGGCTTTTGCCTGCTTTGCGTTTCTCGTTTGCTGGTCGCGCTATCGCTTGGAAAAACTGCAGCGCGAAGTTGACCACGCCCATGCCCTGCAATCGCTGCTGGATCCCCGAGGGAGCAACCGATGAGAGGAAACCCATACCTGTTTGCCGCCTACGCCGTCACGTGGGTCATCCACATCACCTATTTGGGCACCATTGTTCGCCGCTTCGCTCGACTGAAGCGGGAGATCGAAGAGGCAGGTGCCAGGTCTCAGGTGTCGGAAAAAAGACAGGTCTCGGGCCGATCGTGGTTTTGAAGGGCTTTCCTGAGACCTGACACCTGAGACCTGAGACCTTCTCCATAACCGACCAATCTCTCCGTGACTCGCATCACTGCGGGTAGAAGAAGGCCCTGCTTCACTCCATAGTAGAGAATTTCCATGCCGGAAAATTATCGGGACTTGATTGCCTGGCAGAAAGCAAAGAGTCTCGCTCTGAGCGTATATCGCTGCACGCGTCTCTTTCCAAAAGACGAAATTTACGGGCTAACCTCGCAAATGCGGCGTGCCGCCGTGTCAGTCCCAAGCAACATCGCGGAAGGAAAAGGACGCCGTTCCCAGAAAGAACTCATGCAATTTCTTTACCACGCCCGAGGATCTCTCCTCGAATTAGAGACCCAGCTCTCCATCGCCTATGATCTCGAATACATGGACTTGCAAGTCTTCAAAACCCTGCAATCGCAAACAGAAGAGTTGGGTAGAATTCTGAACGGCCTGATCAATAGCTTTCAGCCGTCGACGGAGAAGGTTTCCTGACACCTGAGACCCGACACCTGAGACCTGCCTTACAACCATTTTCCCCTCTTTCGCCTTCTCACTATGCGGTCCATGCTGTCTGTCCCGCTTGACAGCGTATCTCTTGGATGTAAAAGTATTTGCTTGGCTCAATCCCAGTATTCTGGTGACAGGTAGGCATCCGCTTCCTAAGGGCGTCGAGTGGCAGTTCTGTTTGTGTGCCAGTCTCGTTCTCACCCCGTGAAATTGGAACTCGGAGAAGCGTCGTGAATCGGAATTACCCAGTGTCTGCAGGAGGTTCGGTGAGACGTTCAGTTACAGAGAAAAGGTCAGCAAAGACAGGGAAAAAGACAGGAAACGGGATGAAAGCTGCGCTTCTGGCGGTGATCGTCCTCGCCGCCGCGGGCGTCATGCTTCATTTTGGAGCCTCGGTTCATGCCGCTAAGGGCCGCGCCGGGGCGCCACCTGCAAAACCCGTGGCGCACTCGCTGTCGCTGCCGATGTTCTTCGAGCCGAACCAGGGACAGACCGCGCCGCAGGTGAAATTTATGGCGCGCGGCGCCGGCTATGGCCTATTTTTGACTGCCGACGAAGCGGTCCTGAAACTGCAGCAGTCGGTTCCCGCCCCCCGGACGGCTACTCCCGTTCCCAGCCCAAAACCTGCCTCGGTGATTCGCATGAAGCTGGAGGGAGCAAACGAGTCCGCCCGAGTTGCTGGCGTGTCGCCTCTGCCGGGAAAGAGCAACTACTTTATAGGCAATGATCGCTCCAAGTGGCGGCAGAACATTCCGCAATTTGCCCGCGTCCAGTATCAGGCGGTGTATCCCGGCGTCGACCTGGTTTACTACGGCAATCAGGGACAACTCGAATACGACTTCCGCGTCGCACCCGGCAGCGATCCCAACCAGATCGCGTTGAGTTTCGCGGGCGCTGACGTCCACGTTGATTCCGAGAACTCAGGCGACCTCGTCCTCTCGACGGCCAACGGAGACGTCCGCTTCCACGCGCCGCACATCTATCAGCCCGGCACTGCGGAAAAAACGGTTGTGGGAAGTTTCCGCCAGCTCGCGGACAACAAAATCGGCTTCGCCATCGGAGACTACGACCACAGCCGCGAACTCGTCATCGACCCGGTCTTGAGCTATTCCACTTACCTCGGCGGAGGCGGCGAGAGTCTGGTGAAAATCGCGGTCGATAATGCCTCCAATATTTATGTTGCGGGCTCGACCACTTCGGCGGATTTCCCCCTGAGCGGCTCGTCGCCTCCCTACATTCCGCCGCTACAGACTGGCCTTGGGGGCTCGGGCGCACAGAACCTGTTTATTTCCAAGATTAATCCGACGCCGCAGGCGGGCTTCCCGGAGCTCGTGTTTTCCACTTACCTGGGTGGTTCGGGAACTGACAGCCTGGCGGGCATCGCGGTCGATTCGGCCGACAACATCTACGTTGCCGGTTCGACTACGTCTTCCAATTTTCCGACCACGACCACTGGCTACCAACAGGCCCCCCAGACCGGCTCCCACGGATTCGTTACGGCGATCGCTTTCAACGGCCAGAACAACACGTACGGTCTCACCTATTCCACCTATTTGGCCGGCAATCTCGTCGACACAATTACTGGCCTGGCTATCGACAACAGCTGTAACCCAACTTGCAACGCCTACGTCACCGGCGTCACCACTTCGAGCAACCCTGAAACCCAACTGAACCCGTTCCCCGCCAGCCCCGAGGGCTTTCAGACGACGTCGAACTCTCCCGGAAACGCGCAGTTCTTCGCCACCAAGATCGCCACCAACGGCGTTGGTTACACGAGTATTGCTTACTCCACATACTTCGGCGGCGGAAATTTTGGAACCACCGACATTGCCGTCGGCGGCGGCATTGCCGTGGATCCTTCCGCGAATCAGGTCAACATGTACTTCACCGGCACCACCAACCAGTTGGGGGTTTCGGGAGCTGGGGGCACATTGCCGTTTCCACTTTTTAATGCCCAGCAATCCTGCCTCAATGAGGCCGGCCAGACCAATTGCAATTCTCAAACCCCGACGACCACGACCGACGCTTTCGCTGCCAAGATCAACCCAAATGTGGGTGGCTCCATCCCCGTCTACTCCACTTATCTAGGCGGAAGTAGTAATGACAATGGCAACGCCATCGCGGTAGATACGTCCGGCAACACCTACGTTGTCGGCTCGACTAGTTCGAGCGACTGGATTGGCGTCGGCGGTGGCTTTCAGACCGTCTATAACGGACTCAACGGGGCCACGAACGCATTCATCGCTAAGATTGGCCCCAGCACCGGCACGCAGTATCCGATCATCTACTTCACCTATTTGGGCGGCGCCGGGCCGGACCTCGCCAATGACATTAAAGTGGACTCGGTGCAGGCGGCCCACGTGGTAGGCACAACCAGTTCTCCTTATACCAATCCCTTTCCCACTACCCTTTCTGCCCTTCAACCTTGTCTCGGCGAACCGGGAGCTCCAGCACCCTGCACGGGCGACCCCTACACAGATTCCGACGCGTTCGTCGCCCTGATTTCTACCACCATGGCGGGCACACTTTCCCAGGGCACCGCTCCCCCGGGCGATTACTCAACCTATCTGGGCGGGGCCCTGACAGACCAGGGTACCGGAATCGCGCTCGACACCTACAACCTCGCCTACGTGGCTGGTGTAACACAGTCCACAAATTTTCCTGTCACCACCACCGCCTACCAAGGGACCTTGGTCGGTTCGCAGAATGCTTTTGTTACCAAGATCGGCGCCAGCAGCACGCTTCAACTCACCTACCCCAGCTCCAGTCCGAATCCCCTCGATGTTGCGGCCGGAACTCAAGTCGCCTTTACCTTCGACATCGTCAATCAAGGTCCCGACAACGCGACCGCTGTAGTTTTTACCGCCACGGGAGTACCCCTCACGGGCCTCAGCAAGCCTGCCACCGCCCAAGTCACCAGCAATGCAGGTAGCTGCGGTGCGGTACAAGGTTCAGGGACGTATGGGACAATCACCTGCTCAATCCCAACCCTGTCGGTATGCACACCTCTGCCCTGCGCGAACCCGGCAACGGTCGAAGTTGACTTGACGCCGAGCAGTCCCGTCATCAATTCGACGGTTACGGTCTCGGGTAACGCTAGCGCGAACGGAGGTCCCGTGTCCGTAAACGTGACGCAGCCATCCGCTAACGTCGTCGACTTTCAGGTCCAGGTACCGATCGCCCCCTCGCCTGTTGTTGCGGGCGACATCGCCCACATCGTAGCCGAGTTCTGTCCGACCAATTCGTTAGGCTATGACGCCAGCATAACGCCGAGTCAAACCACGTCGCCGTCGATGGTGGTCGCATCCACTCCTACCTTCAACCCCACCCCCGTGACCCTTTCGGGAACGCAGTGTGAAGAAACGGTGCTGAACATCCCCACCGTACCCCGTCCTGTAAACACCGGCAGCCTGCCCCGCCGCTTCCCGTTCTACGCCACATGGCTCCCCATCGGAGGCCTAAGCCTGGTCGGACTGGGGATCGGCGCCGGCCGCAAGCAACGTCGCTGGCTCGTAGGAGCTGTGCTCGGTCTGATCGCCGGCATCATCCTGCTGCAGCCAGGATGCGGGAAGTCCACCAACAGCGCCACCACGCCCGGAGGAACGGTGGCGGGAACCTACACCGTCCAGATTACCGGCACTTCCGGAACTGTAGCCCACTCGGTCGATGTGCTGCTGCAGATAAACTGAACCGGCGCGTTCGTAGTTCCAGCCTCCGCTGCGGCGGAGGCTTTTTTTGTTCGTGGTGGAGCGCCGCGCGGCCCCGCCCGGCCACCGCGAACCCGAGTATCGAGGAAACACGCGCAGGCCGAACTCCGTCGCCAGTCCTCCGCCTAAGCCCTAGCAAACACGCCAAATTCAGTTCTTGACATTATTTCATATTGCGATATAGTTATCGCTATCTGCTATATGACACTGGGAGAAAAAATTCGTTACCTCCGCGAGGTCGAAGGCTCCCTCCGCGGTTTGAATCGCCCCCTCACCCAACAGGAGTTGATGAAGGGCATTCAAGCCGAGACCGGCAAAACCATCAGCCAGTCGTATCTCTCGCAGATCGAGCGCGGCAAGCGTCCGCACATGACGCAATCGTCACGCACTTTGCTGGCGCGTTTTTTCAAGGTGCATCCCGGCTTCCTGGTCGACGACCCGGAGGGTTATCACACCGAGCTGGTCAGTGACCTGCGCACGACGGAAGGTCAGCTCGATGTCTGGCTGTTGCAAGGCTCGGAGCGTTTCGCAGGCGACCCCCAAGTGAGCGACGTCCTCATTAAGGTCGCGCGCGACAAGGACACGCGCCGCTGCCTGCTCTTGCTCGGCGAGATCCTGAACACGCCGGGACTCGCCGACCGATTATTCGAAGCGCTGCGTCCGGAAGCAGGACGCGACACCGACGCCGCGCCCAGGAGGCGAAGCTTATGAATTGGGCTGATTTTTATCTGGCTTGTTTCGCCATCGGATTTCTGTTGAGCGCGGTTTCGTTCATCGCCGGCGGACTGCACTGGCATCTGCATCTGCCGCATCTTCCGCATGTGGGGGGACACGTTGCCGCCGGGCACGCCCCTGCCGCACATGGCAACGCCGGCAGCAGCACGGTTGCGCGCGGCGGTAACCAAGCTCCTGTGTCGCCGTACAACTTCGTCACGCTGACTGCATTTCTGGCCTGGTTTGGCGGCACCGGATTTCTGATCACGCGCTTCTCCAGCATCTGGTTCGCGCTCGGATTTCTGATCGCCATCGCTGCCGGGATCGTTGGCGCGGGCATAGTTTTCCTGTTTCTCAGCCGCGTACTCGTCTCGCACGAGGAGAACATGGATTCGGCCGACTACGAAATGGTCGGCGTGCTGGGGCGAATCTCAATGCCCATCCGTCAGAACGGCACCGGCGAAATCATTTACTCGCAGGCCGGAACGCGGAGAACCTGCGGCGCCCGCAGCGAAAACGGCACCGCGATCGTAAAGGGCGCGGAGATTGTGGTCACTCTCTACGACAAAGGCATCGCCTACGTAAGGCTGTGGGAAGAGATGAGCGGCGACGAGCCAGCGCCACAGAAGTGATGACTAAGGGCTGATGAGTGAGAACTGACAGCGGGAAGCTGAATTATGAGAGTTGAATTATGAATCACGTATTCCAGACCGACGTGTTGGCGGAAGAAACGCACAGCGGACGACTGTGGATTCTGCTGATTGTGCCGGCGCTGATCGGCCCCGCGATCTCCTTGTCGCAGCCACGGTGGCGGACCCCGGTGGTCGTCTGGACGGCGATGCTGGTGGGTCTGATCGCGCTGGGCGTGAGCGCCATGGCATGGAGCGGTTTCCAGTATCGCTTCCTGCGGCATGGCGTCGAAGTTCGCATGTTGGGATTCCGGCTGCGCTCGATTCCGAAAGGGTCGATCGTGGGTTATTCGATCGAGCCCTGGTCTCTTGCTCGCGGTTACGGCATTCGCGGCATCGGCAGCACGCGAGCGTATGTCTGGACGAACCAGGTCGTGCATATCCGGACTTCCAACGGAGAGATTTATCTGGGTCACAGCGATCCCGAACGCATCGTGCGAGACCTGGACATGGTGACGGGCGTTCTGACGCGTGGCTAAACAAACTGCGAACCTCAGTTTTTCGTCTCCGGACCGTTGTGAACTGAGAGCTGAGAACTGAGAGCTGAGAGCTGATTTTCTGAGGAGGCGATATGTTCGGCATAGCAATTGAAATCTGGGTCATCGCGGGACTGATGGTTCTGATCATCCTGTTCCTGATGAGCATGCTGGCCCGCTTATACCGCAAAGCTGGACCACATGAAGCGCTGATCGTTTACGGCTTTCGCGGGACTCGCGTAGTTCAGGGCCACGGCACGGTCATCTTTCCGATGATCGAAAACTGCAAAGACCTTTCGCTCGAACTGATGTCGTTCGACGTAGCTCCGCAGCAGGATCTCTACACCAAGCAGGGCGTCGCCGTTACTGTCGAGGCTGTCGCTCAAATCAAAGTGAAGTCCGACAAGGAGTCGATCCTGACCGCAGCCGAGCAGTTCTTAACAAAAAGCGATCAGGAGCGAGAAAGCCTGATCCGCCTGGTGATGGAAGGCCACCTGCGCGGCATTATCGGACAGCTCACCGTGGAAGAAATCGTCAAGCAACCTGAGATGGTGGGCGATCGCATGCGCGGCACTTGCGCCGACGACATGAACAAGATGGGCCTCGAAGTAATCTCTTTCACCATCAAAGAGGTCCGCGACAAAAACGAATACATCACCAACATGGGCAAGCCGGACGTGGCGCGGATCAAGCGCGACGCCGACGTAGCCACCGCCGAAGCCGAGCGTGACACGGCCATCAAGCGCGCCATGGCAACCCGCGAAGCCGCGGTGGCCAAAGCGCAAGCCGATCAGGAGCGCGTGCTCGCCGAAACTCTCTCTCAGGCCAAGCAAGCCGAATCGCAGCGCGATTTAGAGGTAAAGAAAGCGCAGTACCTGGAAGTGACGAAGAAGCAACAAGCGCAGGCCGACAAGTCGTATGACATTCAATCCAACGTAATGCAGCAGCAGGTCATCACCGAAAGCGTGCGGGTGCAGCAAGTAGAAAAAGAAGGACAGGTCAAAGTCCAGGACGCCGAAATCGCGCGCCGAGAAAAAGAACTTATCGCGACCGTGTTGAAGCAAGCCGAGATCGAGCGTCAGCGCATCGAAACGCTGGCCGCTGCCGAAAAGCAACGTCTGATTGCCGAAGCCGAAGGCCACGCCTCGGCGATTCGCGCCCAAGGCGAAGCCGAGGCCGAAATCATCTTCAAAAAAGGTGAAGCCGAAGCCAAAGCCATGACTGTGAAAGCTGCGGCGTTTCAGGAGTACAACCAGGCCGCGGTCCTCGACAAGCTGCTAACCGGCTTGCCGGAAGTGGTGAAAGCGCTGGCCGCGCCATTAGCCAACGTGGACAAGATCACCATCGTCTCCACCGGCAACGGTGACACCGCTGGACTCAACAAGATCACCGGCGACATAACAAAGATGGCGGCGCAAGTGCCCGCATTATTCGAAACGCTAAGCGGCATGCCGCTGGGACAACTATTAGGCAAAGTCCGCCAGATCGGCGACAAAGCACCGAAGCCGGAGGAGAAGCAGTAAGGCAGTCGTTGGTCGTTAGTCGCTAGTCGTTGGCAACGCATCTGCAAACGATGAATGGCGAACGACCAACGACCAACGACCATCGACCATCGACCGATTTCAGGAGGAATGTCGTGCAACAGGAACTTCATCACGCAAGATCACTAGGCCTCTCGGTCGCCCTGGGAGCCGCCATGGGTGCGGCCCTCGGCGCCGTCACCGGCCACATCGCCATCTGGGTCGCGGTAGGAATCGCTGCCTACATCGCAATCACCTTGGTAGGCGGCGCCTGGAACAGCGAAAGCAACAAATGAGGCTCGCCGCATGAAACGCAAATTGAGCTCAGGAGCAAAGAGGCTAAATATGAACCGCATCATCGGAATCTCAATCGCAGTCGGCTTCTCCATAGGTTCTGCGATCGCACTGCTCTTCGCGCATGCGAATCTAAACGTCAGCGTAGGCATTGCGGTAAGCGCAATCCTGGTGGGAACCGCCATCGCGCGCGGCCGGCTCAGCGCGAAGCCTGAGGGTCCCGGCGCGAACGACGAACAGCAAACGACGAACGACCATCGACCAACGACTAACAACTAACGAACAATTCAACACGAGGTGTTTTATGGCATTACTCGAACGCGTTTCCACCCTGGTCCGGGCCAACCTCAACGATCTGATCGACAAAGCTGAGGAGCCCGAAAAGATGATCAAGCAGGTCATCCTCGACATGAACAACCAGCTCTTGCAGGTCAAAACCCAGGTCGCCATCGCCATCGCCGACCAGCATCTGCTCGAAAAAAAGAAACTAGAAAACGATGACAAAATCAAGGAGTGGATGCGCAAGGCCGAGCTAGCCGTCGACAAGAAGCAGGACGACCTCGCCCGCGCCGCTCTGCTCCGCGTGGAAAGTTATCGCGACCTGAGCACGAACTTCGCGCAGCAACTCGAAGACCAGAGAGCCCAGGTGGAAAATTTGAAATCCGCCTTGCGCAATCTCGATCAGAAGCTGGCCGAGGCCAACGCCAAAGCCGATCTGCTGATCGCGCAGCACCGTCGCGCCCGTGTCGCCCATCGCGCCACCGACGCGCAGTCCGGTATGGACGCGAACAGCAAGTCCGCCACCTTCGATCGCATGAAGAAAAAGGTAGCTCGCGAAGAAGCCATCGGCGAAGCCAAAGTCCAACTCCTGGCCGACGACGTGGAAAACCGCCTCGCCGCCCTGGAAAAAGAAGACCGCATCGAGCAGTTGTTGACCGAACTGAAAACCAAGCGCGGCGCGTGAGGCAAAATCATGTCGGAAAAAGCGAACAACGCCCGCTTGATTGGGATGCTCATCGGCATCGCTGCGCTCATCGTGGCTTTGCTATGGAAGCGCCTTGGTTAAGAAATAGGGCCTGACCGCGACTAGAATCGAAAGGGCTCTCATGCGCAAGATCTTCCATTTCGACTCGCCCGCCGACCCGTACGTAGCCGACGCCGCCGTGCTCTGCTGCTTCGATCACCGCATCAGCACCGCCGTGCGAAAGTTCCTGAAGAAGCAAGCCATCGAGCGCGCCGACATGATCGTCGTAGCCGGAGGGGCCAAGACCCTGGCCTCCCCGCGCAACGACTTCGAGCAGGACTTCATCCTCGAACAGGTCCGCATGTCCATTCGCCTGCACCAGACGAAACGCGTCCTGGTCATGAGCCACTCCGATTGCGCTACCTATGGGGGACTGGCCCATTTCAAAGGCGACCAAGTAGCTGAAGCCAGCCATCACCGCACCGAACTCCTGCGCGCCGGAGAACTTCTCACCTCCAACTTCCCCGGCGTTTCGGTCGAACCCTATTTCGTAAAGTTCGATGGAGTCTGGGAAGTACAAGGCGCGGATCATCTGAAATCCGCGCCCCAGGAAACATCGTCCGGCCCCGTCCGCGAAACCGCGTAGGCGCCGTTTTGCAATGCAGATCACGCGCTGGCTTTATCCAGCAGTGGCAAAGGCTTCTCGACTGACGCTGACGCTGCCGTGTCCAATTCCAACTGCTCCTGCCCGCTGAGCGCGGTAACTTTCCCCCGATAGTTCTTGAGGTGCCGTTGCGCGGTCTCGAACGCCTCCTGCGCTTTGTTCAAATTCTTGCCGACGTTTTCAAACTGGTTCTGGAAAAAGTCGAAGGACTTTTGCGCCTTGGCCAGTTCGGCGCGGCTCTTCTCGAAGCCCTTGGCAACTTCGTACCACTTGTGAACCAGCGAGATCGTATGCAACGTCATCAGTAAAGTGTTGGGCGAGACAGGAAACACGTGCTGCTCATTCATCCAGTCGCCCAATTCGCGATTGCGGATGACTTCCATATATAAGGTTTCGCTTGGCAGATACATGAGCGCGATATCAGTGGTGCCATTTTCGGGCTGAATATACTGCTGAATGCGCTTCGATTCCGCCTTCATCACGCGCACCAGCGCGATGCGAGCCGCTTCAATCTCGGCTTTGTCATTACTCTCAAATAAAGCAATCACCTGCTCGCGCGGAAACTTCGCATCGATCGGCAGCGTACGGTCGGGAAAATAAATGACGGCGTCGGCGCGTCCTCCGCCCTCGCCCGGCGAAGACTGCAAAGCAAACATGTGCGCCGGCAGAAAGTCCGCCAGCAGCCGCTCCAGACTCGCCTCGCCAAACTGCCCGCGCAGGTGCGGAAGTTTAAGCAGGTTATTCAAATCGTTGATCGAGTGGCCGAGCGCGCCCACTTCGCGAAGCTGCTCTTCCGCTGCCTTCAGGTGCTGTTGCACTTTTTCGAACTGCGCAAATCCTTCCTTGATGTTCTGATCGAGTTTCACCTGCACTTGCTCGGTAATGGCCATCAGCTTCGAATCCACACGATCGCGAATCGAGTCGAGGCTTTGCGTCGTCTGCTGATTCAGGCTCTGAAATTCGCTCTTGAGTTGCTGCGTGGTGAGCAGAAGAGAACTCGTCATCTCGCTGCGGCCATCGCTCAAACTCCGATTTTGCTCTTCCCTGCCCGCGGCAAGCTGCTGTTCGACCGAACTCCGAATCTCTGAAAACCCTTGCTGGATGCGGTCTGTGACCTGCTGCCGGAGATCACCTTTGGTCTGCTCTAAACGAGTGGCCATGTCGGCAGTGCTGATACTGATCTTCTGGCCAAGGGTCGTATTGAACCTTTCGAGCTGACCTGCAACTTCCGCTTTTACATCGACTTGCGCGGCCGCAGAAACGCGCCGCAACAGAACGGCCGAGAACCCAAGCAGGACAAGGGTTTCAGCGAGCACGGTAACCAGCAGTAGGGTCTCCATAGTAAGTGGCTGAGCTGAATTCTAGAAGCTAGCGTGAAAGATGGA
This sequence comes from uncultured Acidobacteriaceae bacterium, assembly GCA_963785265.1. GTDB lineage: Bacteria > Acidobacteriota > Terriglobia > Terriglobales > Acidobacteriaceae > Acidiflorens. The sequence continues at coordinate 180,530 of CAWAUN010000010.1, forward strand.
AAGCGGAACTTTATCGGCCCCCCCCACGCCGCCCCGCCAACCAAAAATTATGCTCCGGGCCCTGGTGGTTTCTTTCGTGTTGCTGGCGGTAGGTCTGGGGCCGTGCGCCGCGCAAACCAAGTCCCCAGCAAGCGATATGCACTACGACGCCGGCAGCGGCATTGCCAACCAGTTACCCACCCCCAACTCGAACTCGGCGGCCGGAGCGGCCTCTAATTCTAACGAGGACTCCGCCGCCGAGAACGAACTCCTGGAAGCTGCCAACAAGAGCCGCGAACTCGCCGGCGTGCCGCCATTGCGCATGGAAGAAAGCCTGCGCGAAGCAGCGCGAGCACATGCTCTGCGCATGGTTGCCAGCCATCGACTGGAGCATCAGTTCCCCGGTGAGCTCCCTCTGCTTGAAAGAATCGCTCAAGTCACTTCGCCGGATAGCCCGCTGCACGATGCGCTGAAAAAGGCGCTGAAAGTCGATCGCGCCGGCGAGAACATTGCCCACGCCACCTGCGCTCTGGGCGCGAACGACGCCCTGATGCGCTCCGCGCCGCACCGGCAAAATCTGCTCGATCGCGGCTTCACTGTCGCAGGCATCGCGGCCATCTGGAGCAAAGGCCGCCTCTACGTGGTGCAGGATTTCGCGCGCGAGATCCCGTCGTATTCCACCGAGCAGAGCCGGAGACTAATTGCCCACTCTGTTGATGACGTCCGCCAACAGGCAGGCCTGCCAGAGCTGGCGCAGCTCGCGCCGCCGAATCTGGACGAAGCTGCCTGCAAGCTGGCCAAAGAGAATCGTCCGAACGCCCATCTCCTCGCGACCGCCTACAGCAACCGCAAGATAATCGCCTACACCGAGACCCATCCGGAAGAGCTGCCGCCTGGCGCGTTGCGTCTGCTGCGCGATCCGGGCGTTCGTCAGTTCGCCGTCGGCTCCTGCTACGCGCGCAATGCCGCCTATCCAACCGGTAAGTACTGGGTCGCGATCCTGCTCTACTGATGGTCCACATGCTCGCGGCATTCGCGGCAAGGGCGCCCGCGCCACACAAACACTGTGCTAACCTGCGAACATCTGGCCCCCCGTATGGAATCTGCTCCGCGAATTCGCATCGGGACTGCCGGCTGGTCTTACAAAGATTGGGACGGAATTCTCTACCCGCCCGAAGTCACGCGCAAAAAAATCCATCCCGTGGAATTTCTGGCAAGATTTTTCGACGTCATAGAAATCAACACTTCGTTCTATGGACACATCCGCCCGGAACTCGGCCGTTTCTGGTCGCGGAAGGCGGCGGTCAATCCGAATTTTCTTTTCACCGCCAAACTGCACCGGTCATTCACGCATTCTCCGCTGGCGGTGATGGAACCGACTTCAGCCGCCAGCATCCGTCCCAATGACAAAGACGAGCGCCTCGCCCGGGAGGGCTTGGACTCGCTCGCCGCGGAAGGCAAGCTGGGCGCGCTTCTCATCCAGTTCCCCGTCTCGTTCAAAAACACTAGCCTGAACCGCGAATATCTTGAATTACTCCTGCGCCAGTTCATCGAATATCCCAGAGTGGTCGAAGTGCGGCATGAGAGCTGGAACCAGCCGGAAACGATCGCCGAATTCATGCGGCACAACGTAGGTTTCTGCAACATCGATCAGCCGCTGCTCGGTCGTTCGCTCGCGCCCACCGAGCACGTAACCTCGGGTGTCGGATACGTCCGCCTGCATGGCCGCAACTACGAGCATTGGTTCGACACTGGGTCTGAAAGCGACAATCGCAATCGCGACGATCGTTACAACTATCTCTACAAGCCCGCCGAGCTGGCGAAGTGGAAAGAAAAGATCGACGCGATTGCGCGCCGTGCCGAGTCAACTTATGTGATCGCGAACAATCACTTTCAGGCGAAGGCCGCCGTGAATGCGCTGGAGTTAAGGCATCTGCTGGACGGGAAGAAAGTCCGCGCGCCAGAGACGCTGGTGAAACACTATCCCGAACTGAAAACGATGGTGGAGGTTGAAGATGCCACCGGAAACTATTCGCTGCTGGGGTAGCGGAAAGTTGCTCTTCGCTTTTTGTTCTCTTCCGCCGATACCAAGGGGCCATGTCTGCCGTACTTACTGCTTTAAGGCAAACCCCGCCGGCATTTCCTTCCCCTGCGATATAATAGTTACACGTCGATGATTCCTGGCCGCATCGGATGCGAACTCGTTTTAGTGGCAGTTCTCTGCGTCTTGACGATTTTCCTTTTTCCCGCTATGCAGGGCCCGTACTCGGTCGTTAACGGTCCCGTGACTGCCCTGCAGGCAATTCGCGCAGCAGGCCGCATGCGGAAGCTCATCATGCAGGCGGCATTTCGATCCCTCTGGAATGGTCTGATTTCGCCTCTCGTGGTTTTCTCCGGGATGTCGTTTTCGCAGGCCGGCTTGCACGCGCTTGCCTTGCCGGAATTCGACACCATCCTCCGTTGCTGATTCTCCTCAAACCGCAGTTTTAGAGCCTTCAATCTCCGCCGCGCCGTCGCCGGACTATTTTGTTTTGGCTATGGATATTGTTCTCTACCGCGGCTCGACAGGGGCTTGTCGGGCAAGCAAGTGGCCCGCAATGAATTCAACGTTTCTTCCTTGTGAGGAGGATGAAAAATGACGCAGAAAAACATAAAGACATTTGCATTACTCGCAACACTAGCAGTTGTGTTGGCGGCAGCCGGATGCGCAAAGAAGGCTGCCAAAGTTCAGCCACCGCCTCCGCCCGCACCCACGCCCGCACCCACCGCCACTCTCGCCGCCAACCCCAGCGCAGTTCAGCCGGGACAATCGTCGGTGCTGACCTGGCACACCAGTAACGCCAATGAAATTACCATCGCCGGACTCGGCACGCTTCCCGCGTCCGGTTCCCGTTCGGTGACGCCGAGCGCGTCCACCACTTACACTCTCGTCGCCAAGGGTCCGGGAGGTACCAATGAAGCCGACGCCCGCGTCACGGTGACCACACCGGTCGCTAACTACACGCCTTCACCCTCGGATGAGGACTTGTTCCGCAGGAACGTCAAAGATGTGTTCTTCGATTACGACAAATACGCGATCCGGCCGGACGAAGCACCCAAGGTCCAAAACAATGAAGCCTTCCTCGCGCAGCATCCAAGCATCAAGGTTCTGGTTGAAGGCCATTGCGACGACCGTGGATCGGAGGAATACAACATCGCCCTGGGAACCAGCCGCGCGGAGTCGGTAAAGCAAGCGCTGGTACAGGAAGGAGTTCCCGTCAATCGCATCCGCACCATAAGTTATGGCAAGGAGAAGCCGTTCTGCACCGAGGACAACGAACAGTGCTGGCAGCAGAACCGAGTCGATCACTTCGCATTCGACCGCTAACCAGTTGTAAGCAACAAAGGAGGGCGGCTCACTTTCGGGCCGCCTTCTCAATCCAGTGCGCTATTCTCTTAGGAAGCAACCCCCGGAAGTAGTCCTCCAACTTGATTGCGCTTAGTGATTGCGCTTAACGATCGAACGCTGTGATCGGAGATCGAAGATCGAAGCATGACTGAAACCGCCCAGACGCCAAGCGCAAGTGGCTGGAAATCGTGGCTGCAAAATCGCTTAGCCGAACTGCGGCAGCGTGACGGTCAGGTGTTCCTGGTGCTGGCCGTCGTGATCGGCGCGTTGACGGGCCTGGCGGTCGTCGCCTTCATCGTGCTGACAGAACGCCTGGGGATGCGCCTCTACCCCGTGGGCAGTGCGGCGTGGCGGCGGGTGCTGTTGCCAGTCGTGGGTTCGCTCGGCATCGGCTACCTGCTCTATCGCTATTTTCCTAACGCTCGCGGCAGTGGCGTGCCACAGACCAAAGCCGCTCTGTTCGCGCGCGGAGGCTACATCACCCTGCGCACTGTGCTGGGCAAATTTTTCTGCACCTCGGCAACCCTGGCCAGCGGAATTCCGCTGGGCCGCGAAGGCCCTTCGGTGCAGGTCGGCGCCGGAATTGCCTCGGTGCTCGGACGCGCCCTCGGCCTGAGTACGGAGCAAGTCAAGAAACTCATCCCGGTGGGAGCGGCCGCAGCCATCGCCGCCGCCTTCAATACACCGCTTGCAGCCGTACTGTTTTCACTGGAAGAAATCACCGGCGATCTCTACGCACCCGTGATGGGCGCGGTAGTGCTGGCATCGGCCACGGCCTGGATAGTACTGCGCATCTTCCTCGGCGATCATCCTCTTTTCAAAGTTCCGCAATACCAACTCGGCCATCCAGTGGAGCTTGTCGTCTATGCTGTGCTCGGCTTGGCTGGCGGCGTGGTTTCGGCGGCCTTCACGAAAATCCTGCTTGGCATCCGCGCCCGTTTCCTGCGGCTCCCGCTGAAGACGGTATGGTTCCAACCCGTGGTCGGAGGTTTGGTGGTCGGCCTGATGGGATGGGCTGTGCCGCAGGTTCTGGGCGTAGGTTACGGGTATGTCGGTGACGCGTTGAACGGGCGCATGGCATTCCAGTTGATGGCCCTGCTGGTGGTTTTGAAACTGATTGCCGTAACCACCAGCTATGCCACAGGTAATGCCGGCGGTATCTTTGGGCCATCTTTATTCATAGGCGCAATGTTGGGAGGCACGGTAGGAACCATCGCCCATCATTTCTTTCCTCTCTACACCGCGACGCCCGGCGCCTACGCATTGGTCGGGATGGGCGCGGTCTTCGCGGGTGTGGTGCGAACCCCGATGACCTCGGTGCTGATGATCTTCGAGATGACGCAGGATTATTCCGTCATTGTCCCCTTGATGATCGCCAATCTGGTGAGTCTTTTCATCGCTTCGCAACTGCAGCACGAACCCATTTACGAAGGCTTGGCGATACAGGACGGTATCCACCTGCCGTCAGCCGAGTCACGTCAGCGCTATGCTCAATACCAAATATTAAAAGTTATGCAACCCCCCGGCCAGTCGCTCCCTGCCGAAAGTACGGTTCAGGAAGCGTTGGAACAAGTTCGACCAAGCGGCCTCCGAACCTGGCTGGTATCCGATCCACGAGGCGTCATCGGAGTGATCAGCCTGGCAGAGCTCGAACGCGAATCGGCTGAAGCGGCGGACAAGAAGCTTGGCGACATGGTCGATGCGATGGTTTTTCCGCACGTCCACTCCGATCAGGGCCTAGATCTGGCGCTGGAGCGCATGGGCGCCAACCAGGTCGAAATTTTACCCGTCGTCAACCGTGGCGATGTGCATAAGCTGGAAGGCATCGTAACCCTGCACGATGTTCTGAATGCATACGGTGTAAATCGCGCCTGATAAGCCGATCGCCTGGACAGCGCCGCTCCACTCTTACTGCCCGCGATTGGGTCGCAGAATCCAATTCGCATCGAAATTCATCTGATGCACCATGAACTTGCAGGAAGTTTTCGTAGAACCTCTCTCGTCCCCGCAACCACTCGCGGGAATGTCGCCCGAGGATCCGCGGCGTGCCGCGTCTGCCCAATCCGCAGACGGCGAACTGCTGGATTCCTACTCGCGCGCAGTCACGGCCGCGGTTGATCGCGTCAGTCCCTCGGTTGTCAACGTCGAAGTACATCACCAGGCTGAGCGTCGCGACCGTCCAGAGGAACGCGCCAGCGAACGACCCAGTGAACGACCAGGGGAACGTCCCGGTGCACCGCGCGAGCGCCGCGGAGGCGGCTCCGGCTTCGTCTTCACTCCCGATGGATTGATTCTCACCAATAGCCACGTAGTGCACAACGCGACGCGGATCGAGGTAACGCTCGCCGACGCCAGACGTGCTCCCGCTCATATCATCGGCGACGATCCCGCAACCGATCTCGCTGTGATTCGCATCGATGTTCCCGGATTGCAGGCCGTGGCCCTCGGAGACTCGCAGCAACTGCGCCCCGGCCAGATCGCGATAGCGATTGGCAATCCGTACGGATTTCAATCGACCGTTACGGCGGGTGTGATCAGCGCGCTGGGTCGATCTCTCCGCTCCAACTCGGGCCGATTGATTGAGGATGTTATTCAAACCGATGCCGCCTTGAACCCAGGAAATTCCGGCGGTCCGCTCGTCGACTCGCGCGGCCAGGTGATCGGAGTTAACACCGCGACCATTCTGCCCGCGCAGGGAATCTGTTTCGCAATCGGAATCAACACCGCAAAATTTGTTGCCAGTCGCTTGCTGCGCGATGGGCGAATCCGGCGCAGTTTCATCGGAATCTCGGCGCAAACCGTTCCCATCCATCGCCGCGTGGTGCGCTTCTATGGCTTGGCGCAGGAAACGGGCGTAGTGGTGGCCGGCATTGAGGATGGCGGCGGCCGCAGTCCCGCGCGCGCAGCCGGCCTGCGTGAAGGCGACGTGATTGTCGCGCTCGATGACAAACCAGTGGCCGGCGTCGATGACCTCCATCGTTTGCTGACCGACGCTCAAGTCGGTGCGCGGTGCGCGCTGACCATTATTCGCCACACCGAACGCTTGGTGCTTCCCATTTTCCCAGAAGAAGCACGTTAATCCCGCAGGAGGTTAGTCTGCAATTTCTGCGTGGTTTCTACTTCTTCTGAGCGCTTCTCTTGCCGCGGACCGCAACGAACTCGAATTGATCTTTCGCTGCAACTTCTTGCATTTCCACATACGCCTCTCGGATTTTCTCCTCTGCGCCATGTAAAGAATTGTCGAAGACTTGTCAAATTCTTGTCTCCAATTCCATTCTCCTTGACATTGCTTTTTGTGGGTGTGATCATTCGCTCGACCGCATGCACAGTGTTCACGCACACGCGCAACAGTGATCGAGCGGCCCAGATAACTGTTTCGAATCAGCAAAACCCACTTCCCAGGGAGGGAACTGCCGTGAAGAAGAAAATCGCAATTTCGCTATCCTGTTTGGTCATAGTTCTGGTCGCGAGCATGGCTCTGGTCGCGTCCGGCGCAAACAAGTTTGCTTTCAGCCCTGACCTCAAAACCGTGAGGGCAAATAATCTCTCGGCCCATGTCACACCGGCGCCCCAGGACCAGGAAGTCCTCACGCCCATCGCCAGCAACTTGAGTGCTTATCCGACCGGGACCTATTTCAGCGTCTTTGGTAATACCATCGACCAGGGCGTCAATGGCTTTCCCTTTCTCATTTGGCAAGGAAATGCCTTCACTCCCACCGCCAACGCAACGGTGACCGAGCTTCAAGCAGGGGTTGGGGATTTGGATAGCGGCTACGGCTCGATCGAACTGAGTCTCTACAACGACAACAACGGCGTGCCCGGCACAGTGATCAAGTCCTTCCGCGTTGAGAACGTGCAGCCTTACGGCGATTGCTGTGGATTGGCTACCGCTCACGACCGCGCCGGGATCCCGGTTACCGCCGGAACGCAATACTGGTTTGTCGTCAGCACCACGCCAAGAGACGTGGATATCTATGGCTGGAACTTCAACACGATGAGCATGACACCGCAGTTGGCGGCTGAGTTCTGCTCGGGTTCACAAACCTACTGCGGCAGCAATAACGGAGTCTGGGTCCCCTATCAATACGTGGCGAATGCCTACGCCGTGCTCGGGAAGTAGATTCTGCTGGCAAGATTAGGGTGAGCTGGCCATGATCCTCAGATCTGGCCAGCTTTCTTTTTTGACGGCAAGGATCGCGTCCCGCGCGAGCTTGCCGCCGCCAAACCGGCTCCACCTTCCTATCGCATTGCACACACTGGATTTCGTGTGTTAGCTTCGACTCGGAGAGTTCCGCTTGCGACACACGGTTCCGGCTGGGATGGACCGCAAGGAAACTGATGTTTATCTGCGGCTCGATTCGGCGAGTCTTCCCCGGCATATCGCGATCATCATGGACGGAAACGGCCGCTGGGCTCGGCGTCGCCACATGCCACGCGTGGCCGGTCATCGCGCCGGGGTTGCGTCTGTGCGTTCGACGGTCGAAACCGCGGCGCGCGCCGGAATTCCCGCACTCACGCTCTACGCCTTCTCCGAGGAAAACTGGAAGAAACGCCCGAAAACGGAAGTCGATTTCCTGATGCGCCTGCTGTGCCACTATCTCAAGGCGGAAATTAAGACGCTCAACCAAAACAATATCCGGTTGCAATATATAGGGCGCAAGCATGAGTTACCCGAATCGGTGCAGCGCGAAATGGCGGAAGCGAGCGACGCAACTTCGAAGAATACCGGCATGCTTCTGACGCTGGCGCTGAATTACAGCGCGCGTAGCGAGATCGTTGATGCCTTCCGCTCGCTGGCCGAAGCTGCCGCCCGCAACGGCGGCCTCGATCACATGGAAGTCGATGAGCAGGCCATTAGTGAACATCTCTATACTCGCGGCCTGCCCGATCCCGACCTGGTAATTCGCACCAGCGGCGAGATGCGGCTTAGCAACTTTCTGCTCTGGCAACTGGCGTATGCGGAGATCTACGTAACCCAAACCCTGTGGCCCGATTTCCGGGGTGTGCAACTGCTCGAGGGCATTGAAGAATATCAGAAACGCGAGCGCCGCTACGGCGGCCTGGGCTCGGGCGGCCATGGACCGCTGCCCAATCTTTGTCATCCTGAGCGCAGCGAAGGACCTGCTGTTCGCGGCAAGAAGCAGGTCCTTCGCTTCGCTCAGGATGACAAAGCGTAACCCCCTCCCATGATCAAGCGCGTGGCGACCGCCGCAGTTCTAATCCCTCTGGTCTTGTTGCTGGTATTGAAAGCCCCGCTTTATCTTCTGACCCTGGTAGCCGGAGCGGTAGCCCTGCTCGCGATCGCCGAGTTCCTTAAGTTGGCGACCCACTATGCAGTCCAGCCGCTGGTGCCAGCGACCTATGCCTTCGTCGCCATCTTCTTTCTATTTGTAATTCTCGCATCCGCCAATCGCACGCCGTTGGTTGAGACCACAGCCATGCTCTACGGGATCGCGGTGGCTGCGGCGCTGGCTCCTTTTATATTTCTCACGGTTGCCATGCAACGAGCCGATCTGGCCACCGGATATCCCGCCGCCGCCGCTTCCTCTTTCGCTTTCGCTTACATCGCAATTCCGATGGCGCTCCTGATCTCGATTCGCGAGCAACCCGCGGGCGCGATCTGGACCATCTACACGCTGCTAGCCGTCTGGGCGGGAGACATCTTCGCTTACTTCGTCGGCAAGTCGCTAGGCCGTCACCGCATGTCGCCTGCGATCAGTCCGAAAAAAACCTGGGAAGGTGCGGTAGCGTCGATCCTGGCCAGCGTGATCGTCGGCGCACTGTGGATGCAGCATGCGCCAGCAATTAGCTCCACGCTGCTGCGCATCGGATTGATCGATCGCCGCGATGGCATGTTCGGCCTGGAGCAGCCGCAACTCTGGCCGATCCTTCTGCTGTCGGCGCTAGTCAACATCGCGGCGCAGTTAGGCGACCTGGTTGAATCCCTGATCAAGCGCGGCGCCGGAGTAAAAGATTCCGGCACGATTCTCCCCGGCCATGGAGGCATGCTCGACCGTATCGACGCCATGCTTTTTGCCGTGCCGGTGGTATGGGCGTACGGCGTTTGGCGGATGCTACAGTAAATCGGTCGCTAGTCGTTAGTCGTTAGTCGTTAGTCGTTGGGCACAACATTACACCGACGGGGACGAGCGACAAACAGCCAACGACTACCGACCGACGACCAACGACGCGTCAGCCATCCTTTCGTGTTCATTTTCACGCGCCCTTCAGACCCGAGGCCGCCAAAAAGAATAGAATAAAATACATAATGATTGAAACATTAGAACCCACCGCCCTTAAGCCTTATCCGGTTACTCTTGCAGGATATGGACTGATTAATTCTCCGCGTCTTAATAAAGGAACAGCCTTCACCGATCACGAACGCGATGTATTTGAGCTGCACGGTTTATTGCCACCGCATGTGGGAACGCTTGAGGAACAGATTGATCGCCGCATGCAGGCTTTCCGGGAACAACCGAACGCCTTCCATAAATACAGTTTTCTGCGCGATCTGCAGAATTCGAACGAGACGCTGTTCTATGCGCTCTTGTTGCGCAATATCGAAGAGATGCTCCCGGTGGTGTATACCCCAACCGTCGGTGAGGGCTGCCAGCGCTTCAGTGAGATTTGGAGAAAGCCACGAGGCTTGTTCCTCAGCTATCCCAACAAACACCGTATCGAACAGATCCTGAGTCATTCCCGTTACGACGGTATCAAGTGCATCGTAGTCAGCGACGGCGAGCGCATCCTGGGCCTCGGCGATCAAGGCGCCGGAGGCATGGGTATTCCGATCGGGAAGATGGCCCTTTACACTGCGCTCGGCGGCATTCATCCGGAAGATTGCCTCCCGATTCTGCTCGATGTGGGAACGGACAATGAGGAAAGGTTGAAAAGTCCGATTTATATCGGGTGGACGCATCATCGGGTCCGCGGCGAAGCTTACGACGATTTCGTGGACGTTTTCGTAAACAGCGTGAAGAAGCGCTGGCCACACGTTCTTTTGCAGTGGGAGGACTTTGCTGGTTCGAATGCTTCTCGACTTTTGGCGCGCTACAAAGACCAACTCTGTACTTTTAATGACGATATCCAAGGCACAGCGGCGGTGGCGACCGCGACGCTGCTCTCCGCCATCAACGTTACGGGCGTGCCACTGGAGCAACAAAAGATCGTTGTCTATGGCTTCGGAACCGCGGGCATCGGCATCACCAATCTATTAATGCAGTTCATACAGGAAAAGGGCGTCTCCGAACAGGCAGCTCGCAGTTGTATCTACGCCATCGATCGCTACGGTCTGATTACGGAACATGGCAAAGAGGTGCGCCCCGAGCAACTGCCTTACGCTCGCAAAGAAGAAGAAGTACGGAGTTGGAGACAGGCGAATGGCGACATCGCATTGCTGGATGTGATCCGCCATGCCAAGCCGACCGTCCTCATCGGAGTGTCGGGTCAAGGCGGCGCCTTCACCGAGGAAGCGGTCCGCGAAATGGCCCAGCACACCGCTCGACCCGTCATCTTCCCGCTTTCCAACCCTACCCCAAGCAGCGAAGCCACGCCGCAGGACTTGGTGGATTGGACCGAGGGACGGGCGCTCATCGGTACCGGAAGTCCCTTCGAACCGGTGAGGATGTGGGGCAGGCAGGTGCGCATCGACCAGACCAATAATTCCTACATATTTCCCGGTCTCGCGCTCGGCATCGTCGCCTCCAAAGCCAGACGCGTCACCGACAAGATGATCATGGCCGCGACCAAGGAATTGCTTCGTCTCGCCCCCACACAAAAAGATACGAAGGCTAGCCTCCTGCCACCAATTTCGGAATCGCGTGAGATCAGTCGCTCGATTGCGAAGGCCGTGGGTATGCAGGCGATTCAAGAAGGCCAGGGGCAGGTTACGGGCGAAGATGTTCTGGAACGCGAGCTGCAAGCCAATATCTGGGAACCGGTATATGTCCCGTATGAGCGGATAAGAGGATAGAACACAAGAAATACGATAAACATACAGGACTAAACTTCCCCTCTGGTTCCCGGAGCCTGCCCTGAGCGAAGTCGAACGGCCCCCCTCTGGTAAAGGTTCGGCATTCCCGTACAATAGAAGAGCCCCAAGCATGAAAAGCATCGCCATCCTGGGTTCGACCGGCTCGATTGGCCGCAGCACTTTGAGCGTAGTCGAAAGCTATCCCGACCGCTTTCAAATCTCAACGCTGGCCGCGGGCAACAATGTTGAACTAGCCTTCGAGCAAGCCGTGCGCTGGAAGCCGCTAGTGGTGTCGCTGGCGGACGAAGCAGCGGCCGGAGCGCTCCAGACTAGGCTAAGGCAGGCAGGCCTAGGCAAGATTGAAGTCGTTCATGGCGCCCCAGGCACGGTTCGAGTCGCAACCCATCCCGAGGTAGATTTCGTGGTCAGCGCCATAGTAGGCGTCTCTGGCCTGGAGGCAACCTACGAAGCAGTGCGAGCCGGCAAAACCGTTGGCCTTGCCAACAAGGAGTGCCTGGTAGTCGCCGGCGAATTGATCACCGCCGAAGCGCGAAAACAAGGCAAGCCGCTCTTGCCCATCGACAGCGAACATAACGCCATCCACCAGTGCCTGCGCGGCGGCCGACGAGACGAAAAAGTAAACGAAGTCGAGCGCATCTGGCTGACCGCGTCCGGCGGCCCGTTCCTCCACACACCCAAGTCGGAATTTGCGTCCATCACCGTCGAACAGGCGCTCAATCATCCCACCTGGAAAATGGGCAAAAGAATCACCATTGACTCGGCGACATTAATGAACAAGGGGTTCGAGGTGATCGAGGCCTGCCGCTTATTCAACGTGCCGCCCGAGCGCGTGCAGGTGATCGTCCATCCCCAATCCACTATCCATTCACTGGTTGAATTCGTGGATGGCAGCATCCTCGCCCAAATTTCCGTGACTGACATGCGTCTGCCCATCCTGTACGCGCTAACCTATCCGGATCGCATCCCCTCGGACTTGCGCTTCTCGGTCATGGACTTGCGGCATCTCGATTTCTGCCCCCCGGATATGAGTAAATTCCCTTGTCTTGGTTTAGCTTACGAAGCGGCCGGCGCCGGAGGTGCCAAAACCATCGCCCTCAACGCCGCCGACGAGGTCGCCGTAGCCGCGTTTCTGGAGGAGCAGATCGGGTTCGAGGACATCCCCCGGGTCATCGAACAAGTAATGGCTGCAACGCCGGCCGCACATTTGGAATCTATACATAAAGTGCTCGCCCTAGATACCGAGGCCCGCCTTTTGGCAAGCGAAATCGTGCGCCAGCGCAGCCGAAAGCTATCGCCCATCAGGGCCATTTCGTGAGAGGAATTTTGGAGTAATCTGAGAAGGATATGCCTGTGCTTTTGTCCCTGCTTCACACCATTTTTACGATGGCGATCGTGCTCGGGTTCCTCATCCTGATTCACGAGTTCGGCCACTTCGCCGTCGCCAAGTATTTCGGCGTCAAGGTGGAGGTCTTTTCGATCGGCTTTGGCAAGCGTCTGCTGGGTTTCACTAAGGGCGAAACCGACTATCGCATCAGCGCCATTCCGCTCGGCGGTTACGTCAAAATGTCGGGCGAAAATCCGATGGACGCCCGCAGCGGCGATCCCGGGGAATTTCTTTCCCACCCGCGCTGGCAGCGCTTCCTCGTAGCCATAGCCGGACCAGCCATGAACATCATTCTCGCCGTTGCTCTGCTCACCGGCGTCTACATGGTGCACTATGAATACCCCGCCGTAGTCGATGAACCGACGGTCGTGGGATGGGTGAATACCGACACTCCCGCGCAAAAAGCCGGCATTCAGATCGGCGACAAGATTGTCAGCGTCGATGGCATCGAGAATCCCAACTGGGAGCAAGTGGACGTCAAAGCCGCTCTCAGCCCCAATCAGCCTTTGAAATTTGGCATTGAGCGTGATGGCAAGGTCACTGAGAAAGTGCTGACCCCAGAGCCTGTGGGCACGAATCAATACGGCGACATCGGTTGGGTGCCGAGAGAACCGAGCGTGACCCTGACCACGGTCGAACCCGGGATGCCCGCCGCCAACGCCGGCATCAAAGTAGGAGACCAGCTTCTCACCGCAAACGGCCAGAACATTCCCGTCGTGCAGGCGCTCATCCAGATGCTGAAGCGCACCAAGGATCAGCCGCTGGAAATTGTGGTTCTCCGCGATGGCCAGAGAAAAACCTTCACCGTGAAACCGATGCTCGACCCCGGACAATCCGGACAAGAACCCGCTTACCGGATCGGCGTCGCCAGCCTTCCCACCAAGGTCGTGAAGCTCAATTTCGCGGACGCGATGCAGCGCTCGCTGGCCGACAACAAGAAGAGCTCTTTCCTGATCCTCGAACTCCTGCAAAAGATGGTGCAGCACAAAGTTTCCATGCGTCAGGTTGACGGTCCCATCGGCATTGGCAGCGCCGTCGGCGCGGCGGCCCGCGAAAAGGGCTGGACGCCGCTGTTGCTAATCACCGCCGCCATTAGCTTGAACCTGGGCATCATGAACCTGCTGCCCATTCCCATCCTCGACGGCGGAGTGATCCTGCTGCTCTTCATCGAGGCGCTGATGCAGAAAGAAATCAGCCTGCCTATCAAAGAACGGATCTACCAGGCCGCGTTCGTATTTTTGGTGCTCTTCGCCGTGATGGTGATCTATAACGACCTGGTCAAAACCCTGCCCGGACTTACCCGCATGCCGTAAACCGCAAAGTGTTTCACGTGAAACACTTTGCAGGTATTTTCGTACGTACATATTTGTTGTGCATATCCATAAATCAAACAAAACACAACGACTTAGACGAAGTACGAAAGTCGCCGGGACAGGAGGAGCGCGGAGACTGTCCCCTGGATTTCCCTCGCCCAGCGTCCAAAGAACGGACGCGAACCCTTCAGCAAGCTCAGAGCAGGCTCTAGGGCCCCGGGCTATCGTTGAATGATCACTCCTGATGAGTTACAATGTATCTCAGAGATGAAAATGGCCACAACTGAGATGGTTCACGTTCGCATTGACAAGCGGACCAAGGCAAGGGCCGCCAAGGCATTGGCAGCTATGGGTCTTTCCGTGTCCGATGCGGTTCGCGTGCTGCTGACGCGCGTGGCAGCCGAAAAATCCCTGCCCTTTGAAGTAAAAACTCCCAATGCCGCAACCGCTGCGGCGATGCACGAAGCGCGCCATGGGAAACTGTCTTCGTTCCGCAACGTTGCTGACTTGATGGCCGACTTGAATGCGGAGGATTGAACGAACCAACGCCTTCCGCCGAGATTTTAAGCGCGAATTGAGAAGGCACCATGGCCGCGAACTGGAAGTGGTGTTGGTATCCGCAGTATCCCTGCTAGCCGAAGACAAGCCTCTGCCTGAAAGAAATCGCGACCATGCTCTGACAGGAGACTGGCGCGACCATCGGAGTGTCACCTCAAGCCCGACCTGCTGCTGATCTACCGCAAGCCGGATGCGGACGCGCTCCAACTCGTGCGTCTCGGTTCGCACAGCGAGCTTTTCGATTGACGCCGATCACGCCCCATTCTCGCGCTTTTCCCTCCCCTGGTTTAAAATAGACCTTACACATGGCTGAAATTAAGCGTCGAAAAACCTTCACCGCCCCGATTGGCGGTGTTCGCGTGGGCAGCAATGCACCAGTTATGGTGCAGTCCATGACCAACACCGACACTGCCGACATCCCCGGCACCGTAAAACAAGTGGCTGCCCTGGCAAGGGCTGGCAGCGAAGTAGTTCGCGTAACCGTCAACAACGACGATGCCGCTAAAGCCATCCCCCACATAGTTGAGGGCCTCGCCAAGCAAGGCGTACGGGTGCCCATCGTGGGCGACTTTCACTACAACGGACACCTCCTGCTAACCAAGTATCCCGGCTGCGCCGAGGGCTTGGCCAAGTACCGCATTAATCCGGGCAATTCCAGCATTGGACGCAAGGGCGACGACAATTTCCGAACCATGGTCGAGGTTGCCGTGAAGTACCAGAAACCGGTGCGCATCGGCGTGAACTGGGGTTCGCTCGATCAGGCATTGCTGACCAAAATGATGGACGAGAACTCGCGCCTGCCCGAGCCCAAAGATGCGCGCGAAGTGACCATGGAAGCGATCGTAGTCAGCGCGCTAAGTTCGGCCAAGCTCGCCGAGCAGCACGGCCTCCGCCCCGACCAGATCATCCTGAGCGCCAAAGTCAGCGGAGTGCAGGACCTGATCGACGTTTACCGCATCCTGGCCGCGCGTTGCGAGTACCCGCTGCATCTGGGATTAACGGAAGCCGGCATGGGAGCCAAGGGCATCGTCGCTTCCAGCGCGGCCATGGCCGTGTTGCTGCAAGAAGGCATCGGCGACACCATCCGAGTTTCGCTAACCCCGGCGCCCGGAGGCGATCGCACCGAAGAAGTTCGCGTGGCGCAGCAGATTCTGCAATCGCTCGGTATTCGCAGTTTTACCCCGCAAGTCACCGCCTGCCCCGGATGCGGACGCACCACCAGCACTTTCTTCCAGGAAATGGCCGAGCAGATCCAAACCTACCTGCGCGAGCAGATGCCCGTCTGGAAACAGACTCACACTGGCGTGGAAGAAATGAAAGTAGCCGTGATGGGCTGCGTAGTAAACGGCCCTGGAGAATCGAAGCACGCGAGCCTGGGAATCTCTCTCCCCGGAACCGCCGAAGAACCGAAAGCCCCCGTCTACGTAGACGGCCGCCTCTTCACCACCCTGAAAGGCGACAAGATCGTCGCCGAGTTCGTCAAGATTCTCGACGACTACGTTGACTCCCACTACGCGACCAGAGAAAAAGTCAAAGAAGAAGCAGTCGCAAGGGTCTGAAGTGTCTCCACAAATCACGCAGCGAAAGGCGGTGATTTGGGGGGATCCTATTCTCCGTGGGGCTGCGTGGCGTGAAATACCCGAACCAGGCCGTCGTTCCCAGGCCGCAGGTGATAACGAATAGATTCGGATTATTCATTTGCATCGGTCATTTTTTCACAATCGAAAGACGCTAGTCGTAACGCAGGTGGACTGCGATGTGCGGCACCGTCTTCTATAGAATGAACCTTGGGGAGCGAACCGCACTTCATGTTCGATTCTAAGGAGCGCTCTTATGCCAGCCAAGCGCATTGGTATTCTCACCGGAGGCGGCGACGTTCCGGGACTGAATTCAGTTATTAAGTCGGTCGTCTATCGCGGCTCTGAAATCGGATGCGAGGTGATTGGCATCCGCCGCGGTTGGGAAGGATTGACGCACGTCGATCTGAAAGACCCGGCGAGCCGGTCGCATTATATTCAGCCGCTCAACCGCGAGAACACACGCACCATCGACCGCACCGGCGGCACCTATCTGCACAGCTCGCGCACCAATCCCGCCAAAATGCAAAAGCTGCCGCCGGCGCTCGCCGGACAGCAGTTTGCCAGTAAACAATCCACCAAGCATGGCGTAACCACGACCGTGTTCGACGTGACACCGGCGGTGCTGAAGAATATCGAGACGCTGGGCCTCGATTACGTGGTGGCGATCGGTGGCGACGATACTCTTAGCTACGCCGCCGAACTTGACCGGAAAGGCGTGAAAGTGATCGCTGTTCCAAAGACCATGGATAACGATGTACACAGCACCGAATATTGCATCGGGTTTTCCACCGCCATCACGCGCGCCATGGACGCCATCGAACGGCAGCGCACCACGGTTGGCTCGCACGAGCGCATCGGCATCTTCCGGGTGTTCGGCCGCGACGCCGGTTACACCGCTCTTTACACCGCGTATGTGACCTCAGTGCGTTGTTGCATTCCCGAGTACAAGGTGAATTTGCAGCACCTGATCGAAATCCTGGTAACCGACAAGCGCAACAATCCCAGCAACTATTCGCTGGTGATTCTTTCCGAGGGCGCGGAGTGGGAAGGCTACACAGTAAAGGAATATGGCCCCGCCGATGCCTTCGGCCACCGCAAAAAAATGAGCGTGGGGGAAGATCTGAGCGATGAGATCAAGGCCGCCACCGGCGACGAAACCATCGTCAGCGACCTGACCTACGATTTGCGTTCCGGCAGTCCCGATTTCGTCGACCGTATGGTGGCCATCACCTATGCTGGAATGGCGATGGATGCCGTGCAAGCAGGAAAGACTGGCCTGATGGCTGCGATCAGCGGCGGCTGCTTCGTCATGGTTCCGATCCCCGACCCCAAACTGGGGCCGCGCAAAGTGGAGGTCGCCACCATGTACAACACCGAGCGTTACCGTCCGACCTATGATTGCAAAATGGGCCTGCCGATCTTCCTGACGCGAGCTTAGTGAGAGGCGATGGTCCGGACTTCAAAGCGTTTGTTCCGGTAGACGGAACGCATAGCGTCGAGAATGCCGGACGGGCGATAACTTTCTCATTCTTACCCTCCCGGCACGATCCTTCGAATTCGTGATTTTCTTTCCTGGACTGTGATTTTCCAGGACCCTGGTGCGAATAACATGTTGAGCGGCAAAAAACACATGGTAATAGCAGCCCAGGAATACGAGCGGAGCCGATGACGACGCCAGCGTTGCAGGAAAAGTTTCAAACCTTGGTGGATGAGCATAAGAAGATCCTCTACAAGGTTTGCTACTCGTACTGCCGCAACCGGGACGATCGCGAGGATCTGGCGCAGGAAATCATCGTCCAGCTTTGGCGGTCGTTTACATCGTTCGATGAGCGCTGCCGGTTCTCTACCTGGATGTACCGAATCGCCCTGAACGTAGCCATTTCTTTCTACCGGCGGGAAAGCACGAGAACGCGCCATGTGCTGTCGGACGACGAGAAGGTTCTGAATGCCATCGACGAGACCGAGAACCAGAGCGCGGAGGTGCAGGCTCTTTATGAATTCATTGAAGGACTGGAACCACTGAATAAAGCGCTCATCCTGCTGTATCTGGATGGCAATAGTTACTCGGAGATTGCGGATGTAGTGGGCATCACGCAAACCCACGTAGCCACTAAGATCAGCCGATTGAAGCAAACAATGAGGGAAGAATTTCGCGGAGCAGCACGAGCCTAAGGAAAAAAGGAGGAAGCCATGTTGGATTTGGATCAAATGAAGCAACAGTGGGCAGAACACGATCGGAAGCTCGATGAGAGCATCCGTTTGAACCGGCAGCTTCTGAGCACGACCAACTTGCACGGGGCACGGTCAGCTCTTCAACGGATGGCGGCGTTCCTGGGCGTGGGCGCGATCATCTGGTTTGCCATTGTTGTGGCGCTGGGGAGCTTTATCTACGCGCACATCGGGATGCTCAGGTTTGCTTTGCCTGCCGCCATGCTCGACGTGTTTGCAATCGCGATGCTCAGCACAAACATACGATTGATGGCCACCGCGCGGCAGATCGACTACGCTCAGCCCGTCATTTCGATCCAGAAGCAACTGGCAAACCTGCGCCGCTTGCGCGTCCGGATTACCCAGCGGGCGCTGATAGCCGGAACGGTGGTTTGGGCGCCGGCGGCCATTGTCGCGTGCCGAGTGCTTTTCGGAATCGAAACCTATAGCGTGGCTTGGCTATTGGCGAACGTGGTGTTCGGACTCTCATTGATTCCGTTGTCGCTATGGGTATCGAAGAAGTTTGGCGACCGGATGACCCAGTCTCCTTTCATGCAGCAACTGATGAACGACATTGCCGGACGCAACCTGACCAAGGCACAGGCCTTCCTTTCCGAGCTTTCCGAATTCGAGAGTGAAAAACCCATCTAGCTGGATCGGTGGCGCTAGCCCACGGTTGGGTGGAGCGGTTCCACCCAGCCGAAATCCCGCGCCTATAGCAAAATAGAGCCATGGACAGCGTAAGAATGGATAAATGGCTTTGGGCCGCAAGATTCTTCAAGACGCGATCCCTGGCGGCACGCGCCTGTGAACTCGGCAGAATTCAATCCAATGGACAGCCCGCCAAGTCTGCGCGCGACGTTCGCATCGGAGACATGCTGAGCGTCACCAACGAAGGCGGCGACTTTCAGGTGGAAGTGCTGCTGCTCAGCGAGGTGCGCGGCCCGGCCTCAGTTGCGCAGACGCTCTACCGCGAAACGGAAGCGAGCCGTGAGATGCGCCTGAAGGTCGCAGCCGAGCGTAAGGCGATGAAACATTTCGAAGAATTACCTGCTGGCAGACCCTCCAAACGCGATCGGCGGAGAATCATCCAGTTCCGTGGGCGCGCCTGACTACTGGCGACCAAATCGAATCGGCTGGAGTGAGGCGGCTGGCCTGAGCCATCGCGACCGCCCATGCTTTCGCGGGTGCCCCGTCAAGCTCCCGCTTGGGCCGGAGGTTCTTATCGGAGCGCGTCTTCCGCTTCGGGCGTGGCCTTAGGCGCAGTGCGCAGAAACTTCATGAGCCCTGCGCCAGTGGCGTCTCCGGCTCGCTTCTTGAAAAACTCCGCCGCGGTTTCCACCACTCCAACTTTTTCGGCGACCGCGGCCGCAATCCATTGGTTCAAAGACACTCCGTCTTCCTTCGCCAGCCGCTGCGCAGCCTTCTTGATCGAGAGCGGAAGCTTCAGTGGATAAGTAGATTTGCTCATGATCTCAGTCTCACCTTCTTTAACAGATCGGCCGGACGCAGCACGGAAATTCTAAAACGCTCCGCGGGCCCGGCAAAGTCCGCGATGTTGTAGGTCACCAGCGCATCTGCCCGGCCATTGATCGCAGCTTCTAGCACCATCTCGTCATTCGGGTCGCGGGACTGCGGCCGCCACTGAAAATGAACTTCAACCGGCTCGATCAACGCGGCCAGCTCCGCGAGAAATTCGTCAATCGCCTCGATCGCCAAACCGTGCGCCAGCCGGTGCTCGGGACGCTTCAACACATCCTCATACTCGAGGAACAGAGGCGGGGTCGCCAGCGCCACCAGGCGCCGCTGTGCGACCAGTTGCAGAACTGCATTCCCCGCTCCCAACCGAGTGCGCAGTCCAGCGACCACGACCGAGGTGTCGAGAACGATTTTTCTCATGTAACATCGTATAGGATGTCACATTGTTGGTTATATTTCAAGCTCCGCATGGGTGCACTTCTCATGGACAGCTCAAGATGACAGCTTGAACAGGATGCCCGAAGGCTGACAGCAGCGTCCTACAACTCGTACTTCTTCATCAAGTGGCGAAACGAGCGGTAGGAGATGCCGAGCACGTCGGCGGCGCGGACTTGCACTCCGTTAGTTTGCGAGAGGGCGGACTGCAGCAGCCCGCGCTCGATCTGCTCTACGTAGTTCTCCATGTTCACGCCTTCGGGCAGAACCGAGCCCGCGGGCAGGTTCGTGGTCAGGCTTGCCGGGAATGCGGTCTCTGCACCGGCGGCTACGCCTCGCGCTTTGGGGCGCTCAGCCGGCAACTCGACTCGCAGTTCGCTTGACGTTTCGAGCGCTACGGCGCGTTCGATCGTGTTCTCCAGCTGGCGGACGTTGCCCGGCCAGTCGTAACCGGTCAGACCTTCGAGCGACTGCGCGGCGACCGCGTGAATGCTCTTGCCTGCTCCGGGCGCATATTTTTTCAGGAAATGATTGGCCAGCAGCGGCACGTCTTCGCGGCGCTCGCGCAGTCCCGGCACGCGGATGGGAATGACGTTCAGGCGATAGTAGAGATCCTCGCGGAACGTGCCCTCCGTGACCTGGCGGTCGAGATCGCGGTTGGTGGCCGCGATGACTCGGACATCGACGGGAATCTCGCTGGTGCCGCCCACCGGACGCACGCTGCGCTCCTGCAAGACGCGCAGGAGTTTGACTTGCATGGGCATGGTCATCTCGCCGATTTCGTCGAGAAAAATCGTACCCTGGTCGGCGACTTCGAACAGGCCGCGCCGGTTCTGGTTCGCTCCAGTGAAGGCGCCTTTGACGTAGCCGAAGAGTTCGCTTTCGAGGAGCGTTTCAGGGAAGGCTCCACAGTTGACCGACACAAAGGCTTCGCCGGCTCGGGGCGAACAGGTATGCACGGCGCGGGCTACGAGTTCTTTGCCGGTTCCGCTTTCCCCGTAAACGAGAATGGTGCTGCTGGTGGTGGCAACGGTACGAATAGTCTGCTTCAGCTTTTCGATGGCTGCGCTGACGCCCACGATATTGTCGAGCGAGTTGCGCGTGGCGGCGTCGCGGCGCAGGGCAAAGTTCTGGCGGCTTAGAGAGACCTTGGTGAGCGAGCGGGCGATGGCCAGCTTGACTTCGTCGACCAGGCCGGGACTCTTGCGGATGTAATCGGTCGCGCCTCCGGCTTTGACGGCCTGCACGGCGGCTTCGTAGTCGTCAACGGCAGTCATCAGGATAACGGCCGATTCGGGCGAGATCTGATGGGCGTGACGCAGAACTTCGACGCCGTCGACGCCCGGCATCTTGATGTCGGTGACAATCACGTCGAAGAGCGCGCTGTCGATTTTGCGCTTGGCGGCATCCCCCGAGGTAACGGTTTCGACTTTATGACCGTCGCGGCGCAGGGCAATGTCGAGCAGTTCGCAGATGGAGCGCTCGTCATCACAGACCAGAATGTTACCCACGCGCGCCTCCTTCCGCTGCTGCTGCTCTAGCGGTTGTGAGTGCGGCGGCAGACGTTGGCGCCGCCGCAGTTTCCGGCCGCGAGGACGTTCCAATCGCAGTGGCCGCGTCCATGCGCCGCAGGCGCACTACGAAGCTGCTGCCTTTCCCGACTTGCGAACGCGCCCACACCTTGCCTTCATGCGCCTGCACGATCTGGTAGACGATAGCCAGGCCGAGGCCGGTTCCACCTTCAAAGTTCGACTGGAAGGGCTCGAAGATTTTTTCCGTCTGCTGCGGATTGATGCCCGGACCGGTGTCGGCAAAACTCATCTCCCACTCCGGGCCGCGAGCGGTCAGGGTTACGGTCAGGCTCCCACCTTTTTTCGTCGTCTTGATGGCGCGCACCGCGTTTTCCGAGAAGTTCCAGAACACCTGTTTCAGCTTGTCGCCATCGCCCAGAACCCAGGCTTCGGATTTCGGAAAGCTGCGCTCAACGATGATGCCCGCGTTTTCGGCGGTCAGGCGGTGTTCGAGCAAAGTGAGCGTGTCCTCGAGCAGCGGAACGAGATTCACGCGCTCGAAGCGATATTGCTTGCCGCGGGAGTAAGCCAGAAAGTCGGTGATGATGTTGTTGAGACGATCGGACTCGCGGGTCACAATCTGCAGCAGGTGGCGCTCCTCGGCATTCAAGCTGGGGGCATCGGACAACATGCTGACCGAGCCAGCGATCGAGGTCAGGGGATTGCGAATCTCGTGGGCGATGGCTGCCGCGAGGCGGCCCACGGCAGCCAGGCGATCTTGCATGCGGACTTCGCGTTCAAGCCGGCGAATCTCGGTGAGATCGTCGAAAGAATAGACAAAGCCCACTTCGCTGCGCGCACTGACATTCAGCGCGGACACCATCACGCGAAACGTCTTGCGAAATCCGCTGCCGGTTACGTAGCGGACTTCGGCATCGCCGCGGTCGCTGCCAAAATGGGGCAGTGGGTCCTGAAAAAGATCGCCCACCGAGCGGCCGCGCAACTCGGCTTCGGAGATTTCGAGCAGTTGCTGGGCGGCGCGATTGACCAGCGTGATGCGTCCGTCGAGCCCGGTAGTGATGACGCCGCCGCTCATGGACTGCACGATATTTTCATGCAGCGCCTGCAGATTTTCGAGGGCGCCGCTCGCGTCTTTCAGTTGCACATCCACCTGCCGCAGCTTGCTCATGAGCAGGCCGGCGAGATAGGCGATGGCGAAGTAGGCGAAGAGGTTGACGAAAATTACCACCTGCAGCGCCTTGAGTTTGGGGTGGGAAGTGGCGTAGGACGGGATGACGAGATAGTAATCGAGTTCGAGAATGGTTCCGAAGAAGATAAAAGCCAGGGCGGCGCTCAGGTATCCCCAGGCCCGCGGCAGGAGCATGCAGGCAACCACGATGACCAGCGGGTAGAGGAAATTCAGCGAGCTGTCGATGCCGCCGGTGACATGGACGACCAGCGTGACCATGGCCAGATCGGAGACCACCTGCAGAATGGCTTGCAAGCGGTGCTCGGCCCACACGGAAACCAGAAAAAGAAAAAACAGCGAGAGCACGAACCACAACACCATGCCCGTGAGGAAGGGCATGATGGGCAGAGGGCTGGGCGTGAGGCGGATGACGGCGAGCTCGATGGCGAGCAGGACCATCAGGATCAGGATGCGAACCTTGACCAGCCAGGTCAGCCAGTTCCGCTCATCGGAGATGGAGTGCATGAATTCCGTTCGCTAGTCCGTCGTTCGCGCCATTGCTGCGAGCTTCGAGCCGCGAGCTTCGAGCAGACCCTTAAGATCTTTTGCTTGCTCGTAGCCCGTAGCTCGCAGCTCGCAGCCTTTTTATCCCGCCAGTTTTCCGATCATCGCGAACAACGGCATGTACAGAGAAATGATGATGCCTCCGATGCTGACGCCGAGACAGCCAATGATGACCGGCTCCAGCATGGCCAGCATGTCTTTGGTGGCGGCGTCGACTTCGTCTTCGTAGAAGTCCGCGATCTTCTGCAGCATGTTGTCCATCGCGCCGGTCGCTTCACCCACGCCGAT
Organism: uncultured Acidobacteriaceae bacterium; assembly: GCA_963785265.1. Lineage (GTDB taxonomy): Bacteria > Acidobacteriota > Terriglobia > Terriglobales > Acidobacteriaceae > Acidiflorens. The sequence goes on from CAWAUN010000010.1 coordinate 204,399, forward strand.
CATCTGGGTCACCATGTTGGGGAAGACGCCGCATTCGCGCAGGGGATCGACAATGGTGCGGCCTTCTTCGATCGCCTTGCGCACTTTCATCAGCGCTTCTTCGAGCACTTTGTTGCCCGAGGTGCGGGCGGTGATGGCCAAGCCTTCGAGGATAGGAACGCCCGAGGTAATGAGCGTGCCCAGGGTTCGGGTGAAACGGGCGACTGCGATCTTTTTCAGCAGTAGTCCGATAATGGGCAGCTTGAGCAGCATGGCATCGAAGTAATAGCCACCCCGCGGGTGCTTGCGAACCTGCTTGATCCCATAAACGGTGCCACCGATGCCCAAGAAGAAGAACCACCAGAAATGGCCGACAAAGGCACTGAGGCCGATGACAATGCGGGTGGGAAGCGGCAGCGCGACTCCCAGACCGACAAAGAGGTTAGCGAAGATCGGCACCACCCACTTGAGCAGTGCACCCACGATCAGCACGGCGAGGGAGACGACGGCCACGGGGTAGATCAACGCCGACTTGACCGCCGCTTTCATCCGGACCGCCTTTTCCACGTAGATCGCCAGGCGCTGCAGAATGATGTCGAGAATACCGCCGGTCTCGCCCGCCTCGATCATGTTGGTGGTCAGGTCGTCGAAGATGACGGGATACTGACGCATGGCATTGGCCAGGGTCGAGCCGCCTTCGACGGTGGTGCGCACGCCGAGCAGGGTTTTCTGAAAACTCGGGTTCTCCTGGTTGGCGCCGAGAATCTCCAGGCACTGCACCAGCGGCAGGCCGGCGTCGATCATGACGGAGAACTGGCGGAAAAACACCGCCACGTCCTTGACCTTGACCTTGCTGCTGCCGAAGGTGGGCAGGGAAAATTCCTTGCCCTTCTCGCGGATGGAGCCGGGTGTGATGCGCTCTTTCCGCAGTTGCGCCGCCAGTCCGTCTTTGTTGGCGGCTATGCGCTCTCCCTGAATTTTCTCGCCCGAAGCGTTTTTTCCCGAAAACGTGAAAACCGGCATGATTACTTCTCCTTAATGAACCGGGTGTCAGGTCTCAGGTATCAGGTGTCAGGAAAACCTGCACCCCAACCGTTAAGACCTGACGCCTAATCACCTGACACCTGAAGCCTGACACCTAAAACCTGACATCTAAAACCTGAAACCTGAGACCTGGCACCTGACACCTGATCTCAGCGCTTGGCCATTACCGCACCTTTGCCCGCGGGCGTCGGAACGCCCCGCTGCACCAGGCCCGATCCGCGCGCGATCATTTCCTGCAACTCGTCCTGATTGCTGGAGCGCGTCAGCGCCATTTCGAGAGAAATCTGCTTCTGGAAATAGGCACTGGCGAGCGCCTGGTTGAAAGTCTGCATCCCGAACTTTTCCTGGCCCGACTGCATGGAGGAATAAATCTGGTGAATCTTGTCCTCGCGGATCAAGTTGCGTACCGCCGCGTTGGGCACCAGAATTTCCATGCACATGGCGCGGCCTTTGCCGTCGATTTTCGGCAGCAGGCTTTGGCACATGATGCCTTCGAGCACCAGGGAAAGCTGGGCGCGAATCTGCGATTGCTGGTGCGACGGGAACACGTCGATCACACGGTTGATGGTCGAAGATGCGGAATTGGTGTGCAGCGTGCCGAACGTAAGGTGACCGGTCTCGGCGATGCGCAGCGCGGACTCGATGGTTTCGAGATCGCGCATTTCGCCGATCAGCACCACGTCCGGGTCCTCACGAAGAGCGGCGCGCAAGGCGTCGGTAAAGCTCTTAGTGTCGGAATGCAATTCGCGCTGGTTGACCACGCAGTTCTTGTTCATATGCACGAACTCGATCGGATCCTCGATGGTGAGGATGTGTTCGTGGCGCTCGCTGTTGATCTTGTCGATCATGGCCGCGAGCGTGGTGGATTTGCCCGAGCCCGTCGGCCCAGTCACGAGCACCAGCCCGCGCGGCTTATCGCACAGCTTACTGACGATGGGCGGCAGACCGAGCTGGTGGAAGGATTTAATCTCAAAGGGAATCAAACGGAAAACGCAAGCCGAAGCGCCGCGCTGATTGAAGACGTTGGCACGGAAGCGAGCCAGGCCCTTTAAGCCGAAAGAGAAGTCCAGCTCGAGGGTTTCCTCGAAACGGTGCTTCTGGGAATCGGTCATCACGCTGTAGGCGAGTTGCTTGGTCTCAGCCGGCGTCAGCTGGGGCAGGTCGAGCGGCACGAGATGGCCGTGCACGCGGATTTGAGGCGGCGAGTTGGTGGTGATGTGGAGGTCGCTGCCGCCCATCTCCAACATGCGGCGAAGCAAATCGCTCAATGACAGTGCCATAGTTTTCTCTTTCCTTCTTGGTGCTGTTTAATGGATCGTTTCGCGGGCCACTTCTTCGAGCGTGGTCCAGCCTGCTGCGACTTTGATCAACCCGCTGCGGCGCAGGGTGATCATGCCGCGTTCAATCGCTTTCTTCTTCAGTTCCACGGCCGAAGCACCAACCAGAACCAGCTCCCGAATCTCGTCGTCCACTTCCATCACTTCGTACAAGCCAGTGCGGCCTTTGTAGCCGGTTTTGTTGCAAGTGGCACATCCTTTTCCCTTCATGACTTGCACCGTCTTCGCCTCTTCGGGAGTGAAGCCTTCATCGATCAGGGCCTGCGGCGGCATTTCGACGGGCTCAGAGCAGTCTTTGCAGATGCGGCGGATGAGGCGCTGGGCGCAGATCAGATGCACCGAAGTCGCCACCAGAAAAGGTTCGATGCCCATGTTCATAAGGCGGGTAATGGTTTCTGGCGCGCCGTTAGTGTGCAACGTGGAGAGAACAAGGTGGCCGGTGAGCGCGGCCTTGATGGCGATCTCCGCGGTTTCAAAATCGCGGATTTCGCCGACCAGAATCGTGTTAGGATCCTGGCGCAAGAAAGCGCGCAGGGCAGTAGCAAAGTTCAGGCCAATCTGCTCCTTCATCTGCACCTGGTTCACGCCTCCCAGTTGGAACTCAACCGGGTCTTCGGCGGTCATGATGTTGGTGTCGGGCTGGTTCAGACGCGAAATGGCGGAATAGAGCGTGTTGGTTTTGCCGGATCCTGTGGGGCCAGTGACCAGCACCATGCCGTAAGGCTTGAGAATGGCCTTCTCGAATTTGACCAGCGACTCCTGCTCGAAGCCGAGCTTGGTCATGTCGAGGCGCAGATTTTCCTTGTCGAGCAAGCGGAGCACGATTTTTTCGCCCCACAGCGTAGGCAAGGTGGAAACGCGGAAATCGAGCTGCTTTTTCTTCCCGCCGATCTGCATCTTCAGCATGATGCGGCCGTCCTGCGGCAAGCGCTTTTCGCTGATGTCGAGCTTGGCCATGATCTTGAGGCGCGAGGTAATAGCGTCCTTCAATTTCAGCGGCGGATTCATGATCAACTGCAGGACACCGTCAATGCGGAAGCGAACGCGAAATTCTTTTTCGTAGGGCTCCATGTGAATGTCGCTGGCGCCCCGCTTCACCGCATCGGTAAGCACCAGGTTCACGAGCTTGACGATGGGAGCTTCGTCGGCGGCTTTCTCCAGTTCGCGGAGCTCGAGTTCCTGCTCTTCGTTCTGCACCTCGATGTCGGTTTCGCCGGCATCGTTGATGGACTGCATTACATTTTCGAGCTCTTCCTCTTTGGAAGTGCCGTAGGCCTTGTCGATGCCCTCGACAATCGAGCTCTCGGAAGCCACCACCGGTTCAATATTGAAACCGGTCATGAACTTGATATCGTCCATGGCAAAGACGTTGGTGGGGTCGACCATGGCGATCGTGAGCGAAGCGCCGACGCGGCTAAGCGGCAGGATCTGATAGCGTTTCGCGGTTTCGTAGGGAATCAGCTTGACGACGGCCGGATCGATTTCGAAATACGAAAGATTAATGGCCGGAACGCCGTACTGGCGCGAGAGAAAATTGGTGACATCCTCATCCGAGAGGAACCCCAACTTCACCAGCGCCGAGGCGAGGCGAGTATGCGACTCCTTCTGGAGTTTCGTCGCCTGTTCCAACTGCTCTTGAGTGATGACCTTTTCTTTGACGAGCAGGTCACCGAGCCGCTGAGACATATCTCTCCTGTATTCCCGCGAAATCCGGGGTCGATGCGAAACCGCTGATTATCCGGGGGGATCAGCGAGGAAATCTTCGCACTGACACAAATTGTCAACCCAATGGGCATTCCGAAAAAGTAACTTAGGTACTTGTACTTCGCGGGGATTAGGAGTCGCGCTCGCAACTGGCGCTATTAATGGCAGAAAGTCGCGATGTGACGAGGATCACAAACGCGGCAGACCATGGCCTTCGGTGTAGAGATGCTGCTTTTACCACGGCGAAGAGAATTCCCCTGTGTATCCCTGTGCTCCCTGTGGTTAAGCTCTTAAGCTCGCGGCTAGAATGGCGACGACGGCAATCACGAGCCCTATGAACGAAGTCAGCCGAGACAAAATCCGCGCCTACTTCCGCACGTTGTTTTCCGCCTGGGGACGCCAGCATTGGTGGCCGGCGTGGTCGCGTTTTGAGGTGATCGTTGGAGCATATTTAACCCAGAACACGGCGTGGACAAATGTTGAGAAGGCGCTGGGCAACCTTAGGAGAGCGCGACTTCTGACGGTCAGCGGAATTCGCCGGATACCTCAACCTGAACTGGAGCAATTGATTCGTTCGGCGGGCTACTTCCGGCAAAAAGCGCAGCGGCTGAAAACCTTCGTCCGCTTTCTCGATGAGCGCTACGGCGGCTCGTTGGCGCGGATGTTGGCCCGGCCAACGGCTGAACTCCGCGACGAACTGCTGGCGCTCAATGGCGTGGGGCCGGAGACCGCCGACTCGATTCTGCTATATGCCGGCAATCATCCAGTCTTTGTGGTGGACGCTTATACGCGCCGCATTCTCGAACGGCATGAAATTATCGACAGCGCATCTGGCTCCTCGGCAAAATCTCCGGCAAGCTATGAGGAGATTCGACAGCTGTTTGAGTCGGCGCTGGGCGGAACACTCCCTCCCAATCAGAGCTCGAACGGGGCACTCACTACGCCGCCCCGATCACGTCATCGACCTTCGCGCGTGAGTGCTTCCAGGCGCTCTCCGTCGGCACAAATTTTCAATGAAATGCACGGGCTGATTGTCGGCGTCGGTAAGACCTACTGCCTAAAGTCACAGCCGCGGTGTGAGCTGTGTCCTTTGCAGAAGTTCCTGCCTCAGGCAAAGTGAGCTATCAAAGTGGCTATCGACGATAGCGATACGAAAGGGACTTCATGAAATGGCGAGCTTCAAGCCAAGCGTTAGTTTTGGCGGCGGTTGCCTTTTGCCTGGGATTCGACAGTGACATCCGCGAACCGTTGCGCGAGGCCGCGAAGACTTCCGGAATGCTTATCGGCACGGCGGTTCGGCCGGCTCAACTTTCCGAGGCGGCATACAGCTCCACGCTGGCGCGCGAATTCAACATGGTGGAACCGGAAGATGCACTCAAATGGGGGGTCGTGCACCCGGAGCGCGAGTCTTTTGATTTTTCTGAAGCCGACCAAATCGTGGATTTCGCGGTCCGGCACAACATGAAGGTTCGTGGCCACACTCTGGTCTGGCACCGTCAGAATCCGAAATGGCTGACGGAAGGCAAATACACTTCAGCCGAGCTCTCCGAAATCCTTGAGAGACACATCAAGGCTGTGGTTGGGCATTACCGGAGCAAAATCTTCGCGTGGGACGTGGTCAACGAGGCGTTCGACGAGTTGCATCCCGGAGAATTGCGCAGCACGATCTGGCGCGATCAGCCGGGAATTGCGCTTTCGAGCGACCCTGCCCGCTCGAAGCAAACCTACGCATACATTGAACAGTGTTTCCGCTGGGCCCACGAGGCCGATCCGCAAGCCCTGCTGTTTTATAACGAGGCCGAGGCAGAGGCGATGAATCCCAAGTCGGACGCGATCTATGCCATGGTGCGCGATTTCCGAGCGCGCGGCGTACCCATCGATGGCGTCGGATTGCAGATGCATATAGCAAACCTGCACGCCGATGTCGCGTCCATCTCCGCCAATATCAAGCGTCTGACGGATCTCGGAGTGCAGGTCCACATCACCGAAATGGACGTTGCCTTGCCGGTAAATACCGAAGGCAATGCCAGCGCCGAGGACTTGCAGCAACAAGCGGAAATCTATCGCCAGATTGCCAACGCTTGTCTGTCGCATCGCGGATGCACAGCGATCCAAACCTGGGGGTTCACCGACAAATATTCCTGGATCGGATCGCACTCAAAGCACACGCAAGGCGCGGCATTGCTATTTGACCGGAACTATCGAGCCAAGCCTGCGTGTGACGCGCTGCGGGAAGCGCTAATAACGGCGAGGTCGTCAGTCGATCGTCGTTAGTCGTTGGCTTGCGCGTTATTTTTTGGCTAAGCGACAAACCGCGAACGACCAGCGACTAACGACCAACGACGCCCTATAATGTGGTCAATCCTTGGCCGCGCCAACTCCAATTCGCGAAGAAAGCAAGACCTCGGGCCGCCGGAAGGCCGTCATCGGCCTTGGAATCGGCGCTTTTCTGCTGCTGGCGATTCTGGTGGGGCAAGCCTCGTTCAATCTGAAGTTCATCAGCCCCGACAGCAATGACGAGCTTCTTTTCTTTGCGGGATTGAGCGGCCTGATTTTCTTTGCCTTCCTTGCGCTCACCCTCGTCCTCGGCCGCAACCTGCTGAAGCTCTACGCCGAGCGCCGGCAAGGTGTGGCCGGTTCAAAATTCCGCACCCGCCTCGTGGTGGTCAGCCTGCTGCTCTCGTTTTTGCCGGTGATTGCGATGTTCTGGTTCTCCTACGGGCTGATGAACCGCTCGATCGACAAGTGGTTTTCGCAACCGGTCGAGGAAGTGCGCGCCGACACAGCCGCCCTGTCAGCTCTGCTCTACGAGTACGCGGGCAAGAATGCGGCCTCCGAAGCCCAATCCATTGCGCAGACAGACGAGTTCCAAAGAGCCTTGGCCAACAAGAACGCCACGGAGGCGAATGAAGAACTTCGCGAACACCTCCCGACGCTGCAAGGCGGATTCGTTCTGGCGCTAGCCAACGGCAACAGCGCCGCCAGCCTGAATATGCCGGCGCCATGGACCGAGATAGCGGCTCATTTCCCGTTGGCCTCGGCTCTGCGCGGTGAGCACCCGCATTTCCAATGGAGGCAGACGGACTACATTGTGGCGGCAGCTCCGCTGCGGGATGGTGCGGTGCTAGTCGCCATGCCTCTGCCGCCAAAATTCGCCGAGACGGCCCGGCAAATTCAGGAAAGTCAGCATCGCTATATCGAACTGGCCGCAAAGAGAAAACTGTTCCGGCGGACCTACATCGGCTTCCTGCTACTGTTAACGGTTGTGGTGCTGTTTGCTTCGACCTGGCTAGCACTGCTGCTTTCGAAGCTGGTCAACCGCCCGGTCGCCGCGCTGGCGGCAGGGACCGAAGCCATCTCCAAGGGACAACTGGATTACCGCGTCGATATCCGCGCCACCGATGAACTGGCCGAACTGGTGCAGTCGTTCAACAGCATGGCCGAGCAACTCGAATCGAGCCGGCACCAGATAGAAGCCTCAAGCCGCGACCTGGGCGCGGCGAACCAGGCGCTCGTAGGCCGACGCCAGTACATTGAAACGGTTCTCGAAAGTCTTCCAACCGGAGTGATTTCGATTGACAGCGCGCGCCGTGTGACCCTGGCCAATGCCGCTTTCTCCAGAATGTTTTACTTGGAGCGAAGCGAATATGTCAGCCCGGCTTCGCTAGTGAACCAGCCGCTGCACGAGGTGGTTCCTGCAGATATGCTCGCCGATCTCGAACCGCTGCTGCGCCGCGCCGATCGTATGGGAATCACCGCAGCGACCATGGAACTTGCATTGCCCCGAGCCCAGTTGAATGTCACAGTTACCGTTTCTGCGTTGAGCCATGCCGGCGAAGGCCGGGGATATGTACTGGTCTTCGAAGATTTGTCGGACCTGCTGCGCGCCCAGAAACAAGCGGCTTGGCGCGAGGTGGCGCGCCGCGTGGCGCATGAAATCAAGAACCCGCTGACCCCCATCGCACTTTCGGCCGAGCGCATTCATCGTCATTTGACGCGGGGCGCGGCTCCCGATGCCACTTCGATCGAGGTCATCCGCACCTGCGCGGAAACCATTCGCAATGCCGTCGAAACGGTGCGCGCGCTGGTCGACGAATTTTCGGTGCTGGCGCGCTTTCCCGCGTCCCGCCCGCAACCCGCCAGCTTGAATAGCCTGGTGGAAAGCGCGCTCGTCATGTTCAACGGCCGCTTGGAGGGCATTCGCGTGCGGACAGAACTGGGCCACGATCTGCCGGCCGTGTTGGCCGATCCGGAGGCGATCAAGCGCGCGGTCGCAAACCTGGTAGATAATGCGGCGGAGGCAATGCAGGACGCGATCGTGAAAGAGATCGTGATCTCGACTTCGCTCGTGGCCAGCCGCGATGCAGTCGAACTGGTGGTTTCCGACACCGGGCTGGGCGTTTCGCGCGACGTGAAGGAACGGCTGTTCCTGCCCTACTTTTCTACCAAGCAACGCGGCACCGGCCTCGGCCTGGCCATTGTGAGCAGAATTGTGGAAGACCATCGTGGCTCGATCCGGGTGGAAGAAAATAAGCCGGTCGGCAGCCGCTTCGTAATCGAGCTGCCGGTGGCGATGGAGACGATCAGCGCTCCAGCGGCAAGCTAAGAGAGAGTCGTTGGTCGTTGGTCGTTAGTCGTTCGTGATTCTCCTGTCCGGCGGAAGGCGAACCACGCGCGAATGCTAACGACCAACGACCGACGACTAACGACCGACGACCGACAGCAAGCTAATCATGGCCCACATCCTCATTGTCGACGACGAATCCAGCATCCGCGAATCCCTGCGCGGCATCCTCGAAGACGAGGGCTACAAAACCAGCGCCAGCCCGAGCGGAGAAGACTGCCTCGAAATGCTTCGCAAGAAAAGCTTCGACCTGATTCTGCTAGATGTGTGGTTGACCGGCATCGACGGCCTCGAAGTGCTGGAGAAAATTCGCGAGATGGAAGATCCGCCGGAAGTCATCATGATCTCTGGCCATGGCACCATCGAGACGGCGGTGCGCGCCACCAAGCTGGGCGCCTACGATTTTGCCGAAAAGCCGCTGTCGCTCGAAAAGACTCTCATCCTGGTCAAGAACGCCATCGACGCGCGGCGCCTGCGCCACGAAAATCTCGACCTGCGCAAGCAACTGCAGACGAAGGTCGTGATTGTGGGCGACAGCGTCCCCATGAAGGCGCTGCGCCAGCAGATTGCGCTGATGGCGCCGACCAACGGACGCGTGCTCATCTATGGCGAATCGGGCACGGGCAAGGAACTGGTCGCGCACGCCATCCACACCCAGAGCCTGCGCAAGAACGAAATGTTTGTCGAGATGAATTGCGCCGCGATTCCCGAGGATCTGATCGACAGCGAGCTGTTCGGCCACCGCAAATCGTCGTTTCCGGGAGCCACCGCCGACAAGGAAGGCAAGTTTCAGAAGGCGGATCGCGGAACTTTGTTTCTCGATGAAGTCGGCGACATGAGCCTGAAGACGCAATCGAAAGTCTTGCGCACCCTGGAGCAGCAGCGCTTCAACCCCGTGGGCAGCGACGATCCGGTGACAGTTGATGTGCGCGTAATTGCATCGACGAACAAAGATCTGGAAGAAGAAATCGCCAAGGGAAATTTCCGCGAAGATCTTTTCTACCGCCTGAATGTAGTTCCGTTTGTGGTGCCGCCGCTGCGCGAGCGCAAGGAAGATATTCCCTTGTTTGCCCGCCATTTTCTGAAAGAGTTCGCTTCCGCCTACGGCCGCCGTCCCCGGGAAATTACCGACGATGCCATCGAAGCGCTGATGCGCTATTCCTGGCCGGGAAACGTCCGCGAACTGCGCAATGTGATCGAGCGTATTGTGATCATGAATCCGACCACCTCACGATTTGAACGCAAACATCTTCCGCCCCTGGTGCACCGCGACGGCAGCCGCCGTGTGTCGGGCGCAGAGAGTTCAACTCTGCACGAAGCGCGCGCGGCGTATGAGCGCGACTACATTCTCAAGAAGCTGGACGAGAATCATGGCAACATCAGCCGCACGGCGGAAGTTCTTGGCCTCGAGCGCAGCCACCTGTATCGCAAGATGAAGAGTTTGGGAATTGCGGCGAAGGAGTAGGACAAGTATCAGTCTTTCCGTCGCTCACCATCGAACCAGCCAGGCATCGAGGTTTTGCGACAGCGAGCATGTGAAAGCGAAGACTATAATTTAGGAGTGAGTTCTTCAAAGGTAAAACAGGTTGCCTCGGCGGACTTCCCTACTCGCTGGGGACACTTCCTGATCCATGGATTTGCAACGAGGGCGTCGGCCACCGGCGACGGCGCTAAGACCGAGGAAGCGGTGGCGCTGGTGATGGGCGAGGTAAGTACCGGCTCGCCGCTGGTGCGCATTCACTCGCAGTGCCTGACCGGCGACGTATTTGGCTCGCTGCGCTGCGATTGCCGCCAACAACTCGAAATGGCGCTTTCGATGATTGCCCAACTTGGCTCGGGCGTCCTGATCTATGAACAGCAGGAGGGGCGCGGCATTGGGCTGATGGCGAAGTTGCAAGCCTACGCGCTCCAGGACAGCGGACTCGATACCGTGGAAGCCAACGAGCGCCTTGGTTTTAAAGCCGACCAGCGCGAGTTCCACATGCCGGTCGAGATCCTGAAAGCATTGGACATCAAGCGCGTTCGCCTGCTCTCGAACAATCCCGACAAGGTCGCCGCGCTGGAACGCGCAGGTATCCAGGTGACCGAGCGCGTCCCCTGCGAGGTCGCGCCCACCGAACATACGGTCGAATATTTGAAGACGAAACAAGAGAAGCTGGGCCACCTGTTCTCTCGCCGCCGCAGCCAGCATTGATTCGGATCGCCCTTAACCGATTGCTGACAAACTCAAAAGTTCTCAACGGTCGGGAAGGGCACGAGTTACTCGTGCCGTTAAGTCGTTGAAAGTGTGTCTGCGCTTTAGCGCCTGGGGTGGGCTTCTTCCATCTTCGCCGAGCTTTCACCAAACTATTAAGGCGCGCCCAACACTCGCATCAGTCCATTCCGATTCTTCACCGGCAGCCCGCGCAGCGCGGCGCGCGCCAGCGCCACATAAACATCGCGAGTTCCCGGACGTTTTCTCAGCACGGTCAGATGTTTCTTCACCGTCTCCACGTCTCCACGAATCAGCGGCCCGCTAAAAGAACGCGCCGAACCAAGGCGCGCGTAGTTCGCCAAGGTTTGGCGCATGATGGGCAAGCTCTTGCGGCGCGCATCTACACGCGTGAGTCCGGCGGCGCGGGCGGCTTCTTCCAGCGTAACCAGGAACGCCAGCAGCAGCGGCGACGTCAGAGTGGCCCACGCATGGTAAGCCGCTTTGGAGGCGGCAGGCAGTGTGAAGCTCTCGCCTCCCAGCTCACGGACGACCCGGCGCGCTGCGCGCCTTGCCTTCTCGTCACCTTCGATCGCAAAAGGCACATCCGTTAAAGAAGGGTGCGCCCCGGCGACGAAGGTCATCAGCGGATGCACGGATGCCACCGCGACCCCTGCCTTGCGCAAAGGATCGAGTTCGCGGCTGGAAAGCGCTCCGCTGGAATGAAAGGCGACACGAACCTTGTTCTGAACTTTGTTCTGAACTTTATTCGGACTTTTGTTCTGAGATCTGTCTTTGCTATAGGCAGTCACGCGAGAGGCGAGTTTAACTGCGAGATCCGAAGCCGCGCCGCGAATCGCACCGTCAGGCACGCAGAACCACAGCAAAGCGGCATCCAGCGCGGCGGAACGTGCGGTAACTGCTTGCGCACCAACCTTCGCGGCGAGAAAGAGCGCGCGCCGCCGCGACCGAAGCATGTCTCGCGCCACAATCTCGGTTATCGTGAAACCGGCCCGGTGCAGTTCCACCGCCAGAAAAGTTGCCAGCCTCCCGGCTCCGACAATAGCTACTTTGTGCTTTCGAGTTGTGGGTTTTCGGCTCACCGGCGCAGCATAACAGGTCTCAGCGGTCAGGTCTCAGGTTTCAGGAAGGGTCGTAGTGGAGGTGGAGTCAAACCGGGTGAAAGTTGTTTCGCGTGAAAATTGTTTCGCATTGACACGACAGCGATGGAGCGGGACAATGCAACCGTTCTTTCGGGATCAAAAGGGCGATCCAGCTAGCAATTCTCAATCATAAGGGGAGAACCATGACGCAGAAGATGTGTGTACACGTGATCCGGATCGCGATTGCGGCCGGTGTTCTGAGCGCAGCCTTAATTTCCTTGACCGTAGCCGCGCAAGCGGCGGATGATCCGGGAGCTCTTGCCCAAGAGGCCTGGCGCGAGGCCATCGCGCACACCAGCGTGCCGGGGGCAGGATGCTTCGAGGCCTCCTATCCGAGCCTGGAGTGGAATCAGGTCGAGTGTGTCGAGGCGCCCAACATCCCATTCAGGCCGCGTACCGGGTCGGGCAGTCAAACGGTCGGTAATGGCGATGATTATGCGGCGGAGGTCACGTCGGGTTTGATCAGCCAAACCATCGGCTCCTTCCCGAAGGTCAAGGGCGTGACGAGCGAGGAGGGCGTTGGCGGCGCCAACAGTTACTCACTTCAGCTCAATTCCAACTTCATGAACACGGCGGCCTGCGATGGCGCCAAAGATCCGGCGGACTGCCTCGACTGGCTGCAGGACGTCTATTCGTCGGACTATACAGCGGCATTCATGCAATATTGGCTAATCAACTGGAACACTATCTGCCCCGGGGGGTGGAACAGCTACGGCGGCGATTGCTACACGAACAGCGCCGCTGTGACCGTACCCAAGGAGAAAATCTCCAAGCTCAAGACCATCAAGATATCGGGCTCGGCCGTGGCAGGCGGTCTGGATACGCTGGTCATGACAGTGGGAAAGAAGGCCTATAGCACCACGGGCGAGGACAGCGTCGTGTACCTCGCCACTGGCTGGACCGAGTCGGAGTTCAACGTCGTCGGCGACGGCGGCGGATCGGAAGCCAACTTTAACACCGGCTCCTCCATCACGGTGAAGGTCGCGGTGACCAATGGCACCACAAATGCGCCGAAGTGTGCAGCGGATGCCGGCACCACGGGGGAAACAAACAACCTGAATCTGGGCAGTTGCACCGGTAAGGGCGGCGCGACGCCCTATATCAAGTTCACCGAGTCGAACTAAGGCGGCCGTGCCGACGAGCTTCGACCAAGAATGAAGGCCGAGGGATTGCCTTCGGCCTTTTTTCGCGTGCCCGGCAGGGCGGACCGACGCCATCGTCTGCAAGAATTATTCGAGCTCAGAAAAGTCCACTCTTTGAATTCTCTGAGACCTGACACCTGCGACCTGAGACCTTTATATTGTTGTTATGGCGAAATCGGCAGCAACGAAATTAAAGCAAGCGCGCGTGCTCTCTTCCCGCATCAGCTACCAGGGCCCGGTTTTTAGTGTTACCACCGATCAAGTGGAGGAGCCCGGAGGCGTGCGCGCCCGTCGCGATGTCATCCGCCATTCCGGCTCGATCGTGGTTTTGGCGGTGGATGACGCGTCGCTCAAAACCGAGCCACTTATCCTGCTCGAACGCCAGTACCGCCATGCCGCGCAGTCCATGATGTGGGAGTTGCCAGCCGGACGCATTGACGACGGCGAAACGGCGCTCACTGCCGCCAAGCGCGAGTTGCTCGAGGAGACCGGCTACACTGCCCGTCAATGGAAGAGAGTCCTGCATTTCTATGTGAGCCCCGGATTTCTCGACGAAACCATGACCATTTACCTGGCCCGCGGCCTCCAGGCCGGCGAAGCCCAACCCGAACCGGACGAGAAGATTGCAACCCGCTTTTTCACTTTATCGGAGGCGAAACAGATGGCGCTCCGCGGCCGCATCCGTGACGCCAAGACGATCTGCGGGGTCCTGTGGCTCGCCCAGATGCCGCATCCAGCGCGCTAGTACCACCTCCCCATCCTAGTGGCCGTAACCCCTCCATCCCGTACGCACAGAGAAGTGTGACTCTAAGCCTTGACAGCACCCCCGGTGAGCCGCACAATTCCTACAAATTTTTTGCGGACCCCTGGAAACCTTCATTTTTCGGGGTAATTCGCAAATGGGAGGGAGCGCACGTGGAAAGATTGAAAGGCACCGTCAAGTGGTTCAATAACGCCAAGGGATATGGCTTCCTCGGCCGCGACGATGGACCTGATGTGTTCATTCACTACAGTTCCATCACCACTGAGGGCTACAAAAGTCTGCAAGAGGGCGATCAGGTGGAGTTTGAGATTGTCCAGGGACAGAAAGGGCCGCAAGCGGCCAACGTAACCAAGATCTAATAAAGATGTTTTTGTTAAGGACCGATTCATCGAGCTAAGCTGTCTGCGCCTCGCCGAGCGTCTTCGTGTGTCCTCCGACGAATGCCCCTCCTGCTCCGCCTCTTCTTCCGCGTTACAATCATTCCCGCGGGTTGAAAGCCCGGTTTGAAATCCCGGTTTGAAATCCTTTGATCGACAATAAGGCCATTGCCGGACTTCTCTACGAAACCGCCGATCTACTGGAGATCGACGGCCAAGACTCGTTTCGCGTGCGCTCGTACCGCAATGCGGCGGAGGCCATCGAAGCGCTGCCGCAACAGATTGCCGATTTAATCGCCGAGCCGAAAAAGATTCTTGCCATCCAGGGCATCGGCAAGGGCATGCTGGCCAATCTCCAGATGCTTTTCAAAGATGGCCGCATCGAAGCCCACACCGACCTGCTCAAAAAATATCGCCCATCGATGCTCGAACTGCTCAAGATTCAAGGTCTCGGACCGAAGACCATTGCCTTGATCTGGAGCGCTTATCAGGTCAGCGACCTGGAGGGCGTGGAGAAACTGGCGCGTGAAGGCAAGATCCGCACGCTGCCGCGCATGGGCGAAAAGCACGAATTGAAGCTGCTCAAGGCGATCGAAGACTATCGCCGCATCGCTGGGCGATTTCTGCTCGACACTGCCGAAGAGCTGGCCGAAAAACTGGTGGCGCATCTGCTGTCGGCTCCAGGCGTCGAGAAAGTTACGCCCGCCGGATCGCTGCGCCGCGGCCGCGAAACTGTCGGCGACCTCGACATCCTCGTCACCGGCAAATCTTGCATTGCCGACGAAGCGCGTCAGACGCTCATCGAACATCTGCTCCGCTTTCCCGGCTTGATGGACATCATCGCGCAAGGCGAAAACAAGGTCAGCTTCCGCCATCGCAACGGCATGCAAGTGGATGTGCGCCTGCTGCCGCCGGAATCTTTCGGGGCGGCCATGCAATATTTCACCGGATCGAAGGCGCACAACGTGGCCTTGCGCCAGCGCGCGCTCAAGATGGGCTTGACGCTCAACGAATATAGCCTGGCGCAAGTCGAAGACAATAAGCCGGTCGCGCGCAAAACGGAAGAAGAAATTTACGCCAAGCTGAAGCTCGATTTCATCCCTCCTGAACTGCGCGAGAATCTGGGCGAAATCGAAGCCGCCGCCGGACACACGCTGCCCGTGCTGCTCGAACTATCCGATATCCGTGGCGACGTGCACATGCACACCGTAGAGACCGACGGCCGCAACACGATTGAAGAGATGGCGGAAGCGGCGCGGGAACGCGGCTACGCATACATGGCGATCACCGATCACTCGAAGAACCTCGCCTTCGCCAATGGACTCACCGACAAACGCGCCCTCGACCACATCGATAGAATCCGCGCGGTTGAAAAACAGATGGAGGGGGCGATCCGCATTTTCGCGGGAATCGAAGTCGATATTCTGGGCGATGGAGCGCTCGACCTCTCCGACTCTGTGCTCGAACAAATGGACATCGTCATCGCCAGCGTACACTCGCAGTTCAACCTGGATCGCGACGCCATGACCGACCGACTGGTGAAGGCCATCGCCAATCCCAATACCTCGCTGATCGGGCATCCCACTGGGCGCCTGCTTCTGCGACGCGACGCGTACCCGTTCGATCTCGACGCGGTGCTCAAAGCCGCGGTCAAACATAAAGTGGCGATGGAATTGAATTCCTACCCCGATCGGCTCGACCTGAGCGACGTTCATTTACGGCTAGCCAAGCAGCATAGTGTGAAAGTCGTTATCAACACCGATTCCCACCACACCTCGCACATGGAGAAAATGCGTTACGGAATCACCCAGGCGCGGCGGGCATGGCTAACCAAGGAAGATGTGCTGAATACCTTGCCGGCGGCGGACTTTGCCCGCGCCATGAAGCATGGCTGGTAATTCGCCGCAGCACGCTGCCTACCAGCAAATTCCTTCATAATTCAGAGCGCCTTCCGGACGCCGCGTCTCATCGAGGTGGATGAGATCAATCACGATCTGTTCGGGACGAAGATACTTGGCCAGCCGCTCTTTGCTAGCCGATTTGTTGCCCAGGATCACAACTTCGGCGCTGCTGAGCACGCCTTCAAGATCGGCCGAGAGGACCGATCCGATATGCGGAATGACTTGTTCGATGTACTCGCGATTCGCACCGGCCAGGCGGCCCAGCGAGACATCCTCGTCCCACACTTTGATTTCGAGACCCTCGCCCATCAGTCGTTTGATTAATTGCACTTGCGGGCTCTCGCGGAGATCATCGGTACCGGCTTTGAAGCTCAGGCCGAGTTGCGCAATTTTCTTTTTTCGTGTGCTCATTACCATTTCCACCGCGCGGTTGATGTGCTCGGCATTGCTCGGCATGAGCGATTCCAGCAAAGGCAGATCGAGATCGAGTTCTTTAGCCTTGTAGGTGATGGCGCGCAAATCTTTCGGCAGACAGGAGCCGCCGAATGCGAAACCCGGGAAAAGATATGCGGAAGAAATATTCAGCTTGGTGTCGGAAGTGAAGATCTTCGTAACGGCGTGCGCGTCGACGCCAAGATGCTTGCACATGGTCCCCATCTCGTTGGCGAAGCCGACCTTCAGCGCGTGGTAGCAGTTGGAAAAATACTTGACCATCTCGGCGACGGGAATCGTGGTCTCGTACAAGGTGCCCGGGGTGTTCTTATAAAGTTCGCGCAGCGGCGCAAGATGGCGATTGTCGCTGGCCCCGAGAATGGTGTACGGCGGGTTCAGGAAGTCGCCGACCGCATTGCCCTCGCGCATGAACTCCGGGTTATAACAAACCGTAAAATCCTGGCCGCACTTCTTGCCGCTCTCTTTTTCTAGAATGGGAATCGCCACCGTTTCGGTGGTTCCGGCGAGCACGGTGCTGCGCAGAACAAAAACGTGTGGCGAATTTTTCTGGCGGATGGCCGCGCCAATCTCCCGCGCAACACCTTCGATGTGGCTGAGGTCAAGCTTGCCATTTTTCAGACTGGGCGTTCCGACGCAGACAAACGAAACTTCAGAATTCATCACGGCTGCGGTAGCGTCTGTGGTCGCGCGCAACCGACCGGCGCGGTGCGCTTCCGCAACCATTTCGCTCATACGGTCTTCGATGATCGGGGTCTTCCCCGAATCCATCATCTCGACCTTGGCCCGGCTCACGTCCACGCCGATGACTTTGTGCCCCATGGAAGCGAAACAGGCGGCCGAAACCGAACCAACGTATCCCAGACCAAAAATGCTAACCGATGAGGACAATCGAGCTCTCCTTGCAATCAACTATATGGGCAGCTGCGCGCCACTATGAACTATACCAACCCTCTGTTAGGGCCAGCCGGTAAGCTTTTCTCAGAAGCGCACGGGCGATACCGCAACATGCTTTGTTTCAACATGTTACAGGATATCTTTTGAAGCCCCGAAATCCAGTCCGGCGGGCGAACTAGGGAAGAACCTAATGCGTTAATTGCCGCAACATTCAATCGTAGCCCGCGGGATAGAGACCGGCTCAAACTTAGCGTCAGCCAGAGTAACCAGAGTAACAGTCGGTCGAGAGCAGCCCATTTCGGCATGTAAGATAAAAGACAAGGCAACTGTGGCTTCCGAACGGCAAAGCAAGTTGGCGCGCATATCCCGGATGGACTGGGAAGAGGTGCGGGTGCGCGTAGGGCAGGAACTCTACAAGCACGGCGACCTGCTTCGCTACCGCTTGGGCGTGCGGACGGGCGCGATTCCCCTGGAAGTAGGTTCGGCGGAACGAACCGGCCAGTTCCTTTTTTGTGCGAGCGAGTTTTCTGGCAGCGAATGTTTAGAACGCGCGAAGTTATTGCGCAAACTTTTGCCCGACGAAGCCGCGCAAATTCTGCGCGACGCCGATGACATCTGCCGGCATCGCTTTCGCCTGTTGGGCTACGAAAATCTCGACTATGGGGACAACATCGACTGGCACCTTGATCGTGTACACGGCAAGCGCGCGCCGCTCGACCCCTGGTTCAAGATTCCTTTTCTTGATTTCGCAGTGGTAGGGGACCATAAAGTTACATGGGAATTGAATCGGCATCAACATCTGGTAACGCTGGCCAAGGCCCAACTGCTGAGCGGCAATGACAATGACAGTGATAATAACGATAGCAAGTACGTCCGCGAACTGATCGCGCAGTGGCGCAGTTGGATGAAGGCCAATCCCTATCCATTGGGAATCAACTGGGGAAGCACGCTGGAGGTCGCCTTCCGCAGTCTGTCGTGGATCTGGGTGGACCACTTGCTGGCGGGAGCACCTGAATATGCGCAGTTTTGCTCGGAACTAACCTCCGCGCTCGCCTTCCACGGGCGTTACATCGAACGCTATCTATCTACTTATTTTTCTCCCAACACGCACTTGCTTGGAGAAGCGGCTGCGCTGTTCTTTCTCGGCACCTTGTATCCGCAAATGCCCGGGGCCGCGCGCTGGAAAGAATCCGGATGGCGGATCGTTCTGCACGAGGCAGAGCGGCAAGTACGTCCGGATGGCGTTTACTTTGAGCAATCGCTGTACTACCACGTCTACGCGCTCGACTTCTTTCTTTATGCGCGCTTGCTCGCGGCTCGGAATGGAGTGCAGATTCCACCGTCGTATGACGCGGTGCTCGGACGCATGCTCGATGTGGTTGCGGCGCTGGCGCAGGCCGGACCGGCCGAGGGTTTCGGCGATGATGACGGCGGACGCCTGTGGAATGCGCGGCGCAATCGGACTGAACAGATGACCGATCCGCTTGCTCTGGGTGCGGTGATGTACTCCCGCAACTTTCCCGCAGCGCGGCTGACAGAGGAAGCGATCTGGTTATTCGGCGAGCCAGCGGTCGAGGCGTTGACGCGCCCAGAGACAGAAACAAAGACAAGGCCAAGGCCGGCGGCGCGTTCCGTCGCATTCCCCGACGGCGGAATTTACGTGCTGGCCGACTTGCAACCGTACGCGCAGGCGATGGTCGTAGATGCCGGTCCGCAAGGCGTGGGCCGCTCCGGACACGGACATGCCGACGCCCTCAGCCTCCGTCTCACCATGGATGGACGCCGCTGGCTGGTCGACTCTGGCAGCGGCGTCTACATTTCGAAGGATCCGGCGGACCGCAACGTGCTTCGTGGAACCGGCGCTCACAACACTATACGCGTGGATAGCGTAGACCAGGCGGTTCCCGACGAGCCTTTTTCCTGGACCAACATTCCGACCACGCAAACGGAAAACTGGATCACTGGCAAAACCTTCACGTACTTTGTAGGCAGCCATAATGGATACGCGCGGCTGGCGGATCCGGTCCTGCATCGGCGGCACGTGCTGAACATCGCCGGCGGCCTGTGGCTGGTGCGCGATGTCGCGCTCGGTCGAGCGGCACATGAACTGGAGATACGCTGGCACTTCGCGCCCGATCTCGACGTTCACGCCGCCGGCTCGGGAAGAGTGGAAATTTCAAGTCCCAGAACTTCGCCGGGCGATGCTTCGGGTGAATCTAGGCTGACTCTGATCATGCCGGAAGAGACCGTCTGGCATACGGCAACGGAAGTTACGAAGACGCTGCTTTCGCCGGCTTACGGCGTATTGCAGCCGGCGCCGTTAGTGCGATGCCATGCGCAGGTGTTGCTGCCCGCGGAAACGGCGACGGCGTTGGTAGCGCGCGTGGCCGCAATCCAGCAGCAGGGCGATCGGCCCGCCGACCCTGGCCTTGCCCAAGACCACGAACCCCGGCTGGCTAGCATGGCACACGCCACCCTGCAAGTTTACGAACTCGATTATCATGACGAAAGCCATGGATTCTTTTTTGCCCTTGGCGACGACGCCTGGAGTTTCGGTCCGTGGTCTTCGGACGCGCGACTGCTTTATTGCCGAATTGAAAAGGAGAAACTCGCGCACCTGGTGTTGATCGGCGGGACGGAAGTCTCGTGGCAAGGTCAGCTTCTGCTAAAGGGAGCGGGGCCGTCCGCATTTTTCGAGTGGCGCAGGCAGGATGCGGTGACGAGCACCGAGCCGGGTGTTTTTTCCGTGACACCGGTGTTCGAGAAGCTGACCCATTCGTCATCAACGGATTTTAGTGGTCATTTGTCTGGCCAAGGTTCGTCTAGCCAAGGTTTGTCTAACCAAGGTTCGTCTAACCAAGGTTCGTCTAACCAAGGTTCGTCTAACCAAGGTTCGTCGCCGTACGCGGAGAAGCACTGAATGTGCGGGATTTCCGGGATTCTCGAATTCGGGCGGGATACAAGGGCGAACGCCACAGCCCTGCGCGAAATGTGCCACGTCATCAGCCATCGCGGTCCCGACGACGATGGTTTTTATACGGATGGCGCAGTGGGCATAGGCATGCGCCGGCTCAGCATCGTCGATGTGGCAGGCGGCCATCAGCCGATTTCGAACGAAGACGGCACGCTGTGGATAGTCTTCAACGGCGAAATTTACAACCATCTCGCCTTGCGCGAGCAACTCATCGCGCGCGGCCATCGCTACAGCACGCACAGCGACACCGAAACCGTCATTCATCTCTACGAAGAGTACGGCGCCGACTGCGTGCAGCACCTGCGCGGCATGTTCGCCTTCGCCATCTGGAATCGCAATACGAAAAGCCTCTTCATCGCGCGCGACCGGCTGGGTATCAAGCCGCTGTATTACAAGCTAACCTCGGAGCGCTTGCTGTTTGGATCCGAAATCAAAGCGGTGCTGGCACATGGCGGAGTTCGTCCGGAGTTCAATCGGGCAGCGCTACCGGAGTATCTGGCGTTTGGATATCTGTCGGGCAAACAGAGTTTTTATAACGGAATTCTGAAGCTGCTCCCCGGGCGCACGATGACGATCGGTCCGGATGGTAAAGCGCAAATCCGGCAATACTGGGATCTGGATACATCGCAGGCGCACGAATCCAGAGACGAGAGTTACTACGTCCAGAGCTACCGCGAGTTACTCGAAGGCGCGGTCCAGAGCCACCTGATGAGCGACGTGCCCCTCGGCGTGTTTCTGAGCGGCGGCGTGGATTCGAGCGCGGTCGCGGCACTGATGACGAAGTTGCGCCGTGAGCCGGTGGAGACTTTTTCCGTCGGCTACACCGAGCAGACTTACAGCGAACTGCCTTTCGCGCGCGCGGTTTCGGATCATATTCAGTCGCGACATCATGAAGTGCTGGTCAGCGAGCAGGATTTCTTTGGAGCGCTGCCGCATTTGATCTGGCATGAAGATGAGCCGATCGTGTGGCCGTCCAGCGTCTCGCTTTATTTTGTCGCCCGCCTCGCCCGAGAGAGAGTTACGGTGGTACTGACCGGCGAAGGCGCGGATGAAACTCTGGCGGGCTACACCCGCTATGCCTTCACCTTGAAAAATGCGGCCCTGGATCGCGCCTATCGCAGCGTGGTCCCGAGCTTTGTTCGCCGAGGATTGCGCAACACCCTCGCCACTTCCTCGGTGCTGGGAGCAACCCTGCGCCGGAAACTGGATCATACATTTCTGGCCCGGGATGGAAATTCGTGGGCCTCTTTCTACTTTGATAATTTCCTTTCCGCCTTCGGCGAAGCAGAACAGAACGGACTGCTGACAAGCGAGTTCGCGCGCGAGGCCGCGCCCAGCACTGCATATAAGAATGTTGTCGATTTCTGGAACCACTCGTCGGGCGAAATGCTGCAACGGCTGCTCTACACCGACATCAAAACCTACCTCGTCGAACTGCTCATGAAGCAGGACAACATGAGCATGGCCGCATCCATTGAAAGCCGGGTGCCGTTTCTCGATCACGTACTGGTTGAGTTCGCGACCCGAATTCCGCGCGAAGTCCAGATTCAGGGCCTCGCGGGCAAACGGATTCTGAAAAAGGCCGTCGAAGATCTGTTACCGCACTCGATTCTGTACCGGCCAAAACTCGGATTCCCGACGCCGTGGAGCGGTTGGCTGGCTGGACCACGCCTCGAAACGATTCGCGAAATCCTGCTCCAACCGCGCAGCCTGAATCGCGGATACTTCCGGCGTGAAGCGATCGAGAAGCTGTTCGACGAACATCGCGCCCGGCATCGCGATAACTACGATCGCATCTGGCGCTTGCTCAATCTTGAGTTGTGGCATCGGGTTTGTCTGGAAGGCGAAGCGCACGACGAAGTTGGCGAACCAGCCGTGAACATGGCGTCGACGCGGTAGAAGGCTTTTCTCGCGCTGCCATCCACGGCCGTGAGAAGGGCGCATCCGATGCGGACGTATACCCATCTTCGCTCACGTGCAACTTTTTGCAGTTACGCAAAACTCACGCACACGGGGCAATAAGATTAGTTGCAAAGCGGGCACGAAGACACTACAGTACGTCCAATACGGCACGGTCGGAAGGCATGGCTCTGTGGCCTGTGAATGACAAAAACGCAGGTGGGAGAGGATAAGAAGTGAAGATCTCGCAAAAAGGGCTCTACGCGCTGCAAGCGATCATGACCTTGGGCCGCCGTTACGGAACCGAGACGATTAAGATACGGGACATTGCAACGGATAGCGACCTACCGGAGAAATTTCTGGAATTGATTCTGCTGGAACTCAAGAACGCGCGCATCGTGGAAAGCGTTCGCGGCGCAAAGGGCGGTTACCGGCTGCGGCGCGCACCCGAGGAGATTAAACTCAGCGAGATCATTCGTCTCGTCGACGGCCCGCTTGCGCCCTTTGGAGATGCGGATCAACTCCGCAGCCTCATCACCACCGATCCCGATCATCGCGCACTCTACAGCGTGTTCCTGGAAGTGCGCGACGCCGCCGCCAAGATACTGGAGAGTACCTCCGTCGCCGACATCGTTGGTGGGGCTTCGCAATCCCGCAAACGAGCGCCGGCAAAAAAAAGAAAGAAGAGAAGTCCTCCTTTAGCGATCGTTCACAATCCGGCAAAGGCCGAATAGCGCCTAATGGGAAGATGTACGTTCTTCACTCACTTAGTATGACATTTTGTTTGTGTGCCGGTTATAACGCAGCCGCTGAGGCCAGAACGGCTTCATACTCGCCGTAGGCGCCCTTGAAATCGGTGATTCCGTGAGTGCCTTCGAAATGCCAGATCCGGGTCGCAACTTCATCAATCAGATCTTCATCATGCGTGACGAGTAGCACTGTTCCGGGATAGCGCTGCAACGAAATATTAAGGGCATTAATCGATTCGAGATCGAGATGGTTGGTCGGTTCGTCGAGGACAAGCACGTTCGGCTTCTGCAGCATCAGCTTGCAAAAGAGCAGCCGCGCCGCCTCTCCGCCGGAGAGTATGTCGGTCCGCTTCTCGGCGTCGTCGCGGGGAAATAGCATCTGCCCGAGAATCCCACGAATTTCTTCCGTGGAAGCCGAAGGATCCCACTGATGAAGCCACTCCAGCACCTTGATGCCGGGCTCGATCAGCGCCTTGTGATCCTGGGCGAAATAACCGACAGCAGCTTCGTGACCCCAGATAACTTTTCCGCCGTCGATGAAGGGCCCGTCGTAGCCGCTGGTTTTGCGCAGTTCCGACTCCGAAGTGGTAGGTGAGTTCGCGAGCAGCGCATTCACGAGAGTCGTCTTTCCGGAGCCGTTACGCCCCATAAGCGCGATTTTTTCTCCACGCAGCACGCTCGCCGTAAAAGACGAAATCACCTTGGCATCTCCGTAAGACTTCGCAACGCCCTCGATTTCGAGAATGTGTTTGCCGGAGGGCCGCTTCTGCTCGAACTTGAGATACGGACGTTGAATATTGGATTTCGCCAACTCCGTAACCTGCAGGCGCTCGACTTCCTTGCGCCGCGACTGTACCTGGCTCGATCGCGTTCCGGCGGCAAAGCGCGCGATGAACTCATTCAACTGCGCGATCTTCTTTTCCCGTTGCGCGTTCTGCCCTTCGATCTGGGAGCGCACCTGCGTCTTCGCGATCACCATGTCGTCATAAGTACCGGTATAAGTAATGATGGTCTCGTAATCGATGTCGGCGATGTGGGTGCAAATGCCGTTGAGAAAATGACGGTCGTGCGAGATCACGATCAGCACGCCCTCATACTGATTGAGAAAACTCTTCAGCCAGTGGATCGAATCAAGATCGAGATGGTTCGTAGGTTCGTCAAGCAGCAGCGCCTGCGGATGCCCGAACAGAGCCTGCGCCAGCAGTACGCGCATCTTTTGCCCGCCCGGCAACTCCGACATCTTTCGCTCGTGCATCTCGTCGGGGATATCGAGGCCCTGCAGCAAAATCGCGGCATCGCTTTCGGCGGTATAGCCGTCTTCCTCGCCGACGATGCCTTCGAGTTCGCCAAGTTTCATGCCGTCGGCGTCGGTCATGTCATGTTTCGCATAGATGAGCTCGCGTTCTTCCAGAGCAGCCCACAAGCGCCGGTTGCCCATGATGACCGCGTCAATCACGCGATATTTATCGAAGGCGAATTGATCCTGGCTTAGAACTCCGAGCTTCCGCGGGCGAACGACGGTTCCCTTCTGCGGCTCCAGTTCGCCGGTCAGAAGCTTCATGAACGTGGATTTGCCCGCGCCATTGGGGCCGGTAAGGCCGTAGCGCTTCCCCGGAACAAAGCCGGTGGAAACTTCGTCGAACAGAACTTTAGCGCCGTAGCGCATGGACACATTGCTGACTGAGATCATGATATTTAGAGAACTGCGGGAATCGATCCAATCGGAAGAAGACGCAGCTGCTGTTATTAGAATATCACGAGCTCAACAGGACTTTGCCCTTCCTTCGTGTACCTTAGTGGCCTTGGTGGTAAGCCTTTGACTTTGCGATTGCGACATCTCATCGCCAGAACCAGTCGCGCCGCCTTTTAAGCACCCATGGTACCTTTTGAGCGTGATGAACGATCCTCAGTCTCCTTCGATCGATTTTCAGGCGATGGCGCGACAACTCATGCTGGCCAAGGGTTTTGAACCGAATTTTCCACCCGAGACTCATCAACAACTGCTGGATATCAGAGCTCATCCCCCACAGCTGACGCCCTCGGGCAATATTCGCGACCTGCGCAACCTGCTCTGGTCGTCGATCGACAACGACACCTCGAAAGACCTCGACCAGATCGAGGTCGCCGAACGCTTGCCCAATGGCAACATCAAAGTGATGGTAGGCATTGCCGATGTCGATGCGTTCGTCGCCAAGGACACTCCCATCGATCAGCACGCGGCCAGGGAGACGACCACGGTTTATACCGGCATCATAAATTTTTCGATGTTGCCCGAGGAGCTCTCTACCGGCGCATCGTCTCTGCTCCCAGATGTGGATCGCCCAGCCGTGGTGACCGAGTTAGTAATCGATTCCGCGGGCGCGATGGCTTCAAGCGACGTCTATCGCGCCATCGTGCGTAACAAGGCGCAACTCACGTACAGCGCGGTGGGACCATGGCTGGAAGGCAAGGCGGCTGCACCGCCTAAAGTCGCCGCGTCTGCGGAACTGCAAGCGCAGCTCAAACTCCAGGACGGAGTTGCCCAGGCGCTCAGGAAATTACGCTACGAAAATGGCGCACTGAATATCGACACCAGCGAAGTTCATCCAGTGGTGCTCAACCAGAAAGTAATCGATGTCGTGAAGCAGGAGAAGAGTCGCGCCACCGACCTGATCGAAGATTTCATGATCGCCGCCAACGGCGTGGTGGCGCGACTGCTGGAGAAAGTCTCTTCTCTGCGCCGTATCGTGAAAACTCCCGAGCATTGGGACGGCATCGTGCGGTTAGCCGCGGCACAGGGCGTAACGCTCCCCGCACAAGCCGATTCCAAGGCGCTCAACGATTTTCTGGTGAAGCGCAAAGCCGCCGACCCCGATCATTTCGCCGACCTCTCGCTAGCGGTCATCAAGCTGATTGGCCCAGGTGAATATGTGCTGGAGCGTCCGGGCGATCCCGAGCAGGGACACTTCGGACTCGCCGTGCAGGATTACACGCACTCGACCGCTCCCAACCGGCGTTTTGCCGACGTGGTCACGCAAAGGCTGATCAAGAATTTGCTCGACGGAAAACCCAACCCCTATTCCGACGATGAACTAACCACCATCGCCACAAACTGCACACAAAAAGGAGATGCAGCGCGAAAAGTGGAACGCGAAATGTCGAAGCGCTTGGCCGCCGTGGCCATGAGCCATCGCATCGGCGAAACCTTCGACGCCATCGTAACCGGAGTGACTCCGAAGGGAACGTTTGTCCGCGTCCTGCAGCCGCACATCGAAGGATTGCTGGCACAAGGAGCGCAGGGATTACACGTGGGCGACAAGATTCGCGCGAAGCTGACGCGGACTGATGTGCAGCATGGGTATATTGATTTTGTTAAGGCGTAGATTAAAGAGATCACAAATCGCCAACGGGAGCAATTGGTGTAAAACCCTGTTTGATCCAACGCCCTTCGCCTGACAGCGTCTTGTTGGTTTTTGAGCCGAATTGGAATACCATCCTGCGTAGATGAGGATCTAAGCTTGGCAGGTCGCGTTATGACAAATAAGAGAGGGTTCACTCTTGCTCTTGTGATGGCCGGATTAGCACTTGCTGCCTATCGTTACGGATATAAGGGAACCGCAATCGTGGCGGTCATGGCCGCATGTGTGTTCGTGATCTGGCCGATCCGGTTGAGGTGGGGGTCCGCCGGAAAAGAGCAGTGGCAGGAAATTCGACTGAGGGGCAAAACCCACTTCGTAATCACACACGGCGTCTTGTTCTCCGCCGTTCTTGCCGTGTGGATAATAGCACCCAGTTATTTCGTCGATAGCCATTTTCCAAAGTATTCGGTGTGGTTACTGTCTTGTTTGCTCTGCTCCGGCTTCGTTGGCGGACTTTGGGAATGGAGAACGCGCGAACGGAAATACTCGGAGCGGGAGCAAAATCAACTAAGGAGATGGTAGTGGTGACCGGCTTTCTTACCGCCCCTCGATAGTTGTCGCAAAATTGCCACTCACTAACAATCCTCAGCCGCTCTTCTTTTCCAATTCAGCCCAGCGTGCATAGAGCGCATCGAGCGCCAGTTGCGCCGCGTCCAGCGCGGCCTGTGCAGCCACAAGGCGTAGAGCATCCATCGCGTTAGCTGGATCTTCCAGTTCCGCGCGCTTAGCTCTTACTAACTGCTCCGCCTCTTCCACTCGCTGCTCGATGGTCGAGTATTCCCGTGCTTCGAGATAGGAAAGTTTCTTTCTTGCGGAAGCTGCCGGCGTGGAAGCGGGCAGCGTCTTCGAACTGGCCCCGTTGGTTGCGTCGTCGTCCTTCGTGCTCTGCGCCTGCCAAGCCTCCCATTGCGCGTAGTCGGCAAAGATATCAGCTCCGCCTTTTCCGTTCAGTCCAAGCACGATCGTAGAGACGCGGTCGAGCATGTAGCGATCATGCGTCACCAGCACGAGCGACCCGGGAAAATCGATCAGGCTTTCTTCCAGAATTTCAAGCGTCGGAATGTCGAGATCATTAGTAGGTTCATCGAGGAGCAAAATGTCGGCGGGCTGAAGCATAAGCTGCGCGATCAAGACGCGCGCCCGTTCGCCTCCGGAAAGCCTCCCGACCGGCTGGCTGAGTTGCTCCCCGGTAAAAAGAAATCGCGCCGCCCATCCGGCGACGTGAATTACGCGATCGCGATAGACAACCGAATCGCCGTCCGGCGCGAGCGCCCGGCGCAGCGTTACATCTGGATCAAGCGTGCGGGTCTGGTCGAAATAAACGATGCGCAGCCAATCGGCGCGCCGGATCTCACCAACGGTCGGAGCAAGGTCTCCCTGCAACAACCGCAGCAGGGTCGTCTTGCCGCTGCCATTCGGACCGACAAGGCCCACCCGCATTCCTGCGGTTAGAATGAAGTTGAGGCCGTCGAATAGCGCGCGAGTTCCCATGGTGCAGGTAACATCCTGCAGCTCGATCAATCTTTTTGTCTTGCGATCGGTGGCTGAAAAATCGATTTGCGCTGTGGTGCTGCGGGTGCGCGCGTTCAGGTCGGCAAGCTCTCCCATAAGTTCGCCCGCTTTGCTGATGCGTGCTTTGGATTTGCGAGTGCGCGCTTTGGCGCCGCGTCGAAGCCACTCGATCTCTCCGTGAACAAGATTTTCGAGCGCTTCCTGACGCCGCGATTGCGCGTGCAGAAACTCTTCCTTCTTCTCGAGAAAGGCGCTGTAATTCCCGCGGACGCGAAGAGAACCATCGGGATAAATGCGATTGAGCTCGACCATGTCGGTCGTAACATTTTCAAGAAAATAGCGATCGTGGCTCACGATCACGCTGGCGAACGAGGCCTGCTCCAGCAGATCTTCGAGCCACATGATTCCCAGCAGATCGAGATGATTCGTGGGCTCGTCGAGCAAGAGTATGTCAGGATGCTGCACCAGTGCTTCGACAATTGCGAGACGTTTCTGCCAGCCTCCCGATAATTCAGTGGCTCTCGCCTCGAGATCGTCAAAGCCAGCGCGCCCGAGAGTCTCGGCAAAGCGCGCGCCGCGCTCGGTTCCGGAGACACCACAAAGATCGAGAGCGCCCTCAATCACGGAACGCACCGTGGCGCCCGCTTTGAAACGCGAATCTTGCTCGACGCAGGCAAGTCGGGTTCGTTTGCGAAACGATACTTCCCCGCTGTCAGGCGCGACGTCGCCTCCCAGAATTCGCAACAAAGTGGATTTGCCGGACCCGTTCGGGCCAATCAAGCCGATACGATCACCATCAGAAATGGTGAAAGAAACGTTCTCGAAGAGAGGGTTTGATCCGAAAGCTTTCGTAATTTTTTGTGCGTTAACGATTGGCGGCAATGATTTACGGTCTCCCGGATTTCGGTGTCATATCTGAGAGTACCAGTCGCGAGGCGTGCAACCCGAAGCCTACAGCGAAACGACTCTTTGCTTTAGATCTTGAGCGGCTTGCGCCACGTTCTCCGGCCTGCCGAGGTCGCGCCAATAATATTCGTCCGCGCGGAAGGCGATAATTTTCTCTCCCGCGCCAGCAAGCCGCAGATAGGACCCGATGATCGAGAACACGCGCTCCTCACTCAACATCGCAAGCAAGCGTGGAGAGACGACGTGGATCCCGCAAAACGCCAGCGCGTGCGCTGGCTGGCTGCGGCCAACTAACTCCGGCGGATCGCTCCCCGTTTGCCGGCCCCGAAGCTGGAGCTGGTCGTCGAACAACAAGTGGCGCGAGGTCTTGCGGTCCTGCACGGCCAGGGTGGCGAGAGCCTGACGATCACTGTGAAATTGCACCATGTGCCGCAGATCAATCGTGCTCAGAACATCGACGTTGTGCACGATGAAGGGTTCTTCGGGAGGGCTGAATTCATCGGCGGAATCCTGGAGAAAGAAATAAGCGGCCTTTTTCAATCCGCCGCCGGTGTCAAGCAACGCCTTCTCGCGCGAGATTTCAATGCGCATGCCAAAGTTGTTGTTCGCCTTCAAATACTCCACGATCATGTCAGTGAAGTGATGTACGTTGATGATCACTTCGCAAACTCCAAAACTGCGCAAGCGCGAAAGCGTGATTTCCAGCAGCGTGCGACCGTCGATTTCGACCAATGCTTTGGGGCGATCGTCGGTGAGCGGACGCAAGCGCGTACCCAGGCCCGCGGCCAGAACCATCGCTTTCATGAATTAAGTTGCTCCTGCTCGCGATGATGCACCACAACCTCCACGCCATCCTGGCCGCGCAGATGCTTCGCCAACTGCTCCGCGAGATAGACCGAGCGATGCTGCCCGCCGGTGCAGCCGAACGACACCATCAGGTGTTTGAAGCCACGGCGCTGATAGGTGGCTACGCTAGCGTCCACTAGCGACGTTGCGCTGGCCAGAAACTCACGCACGCTCTCCTGCTGACTGAGATAGTCGACGACCGCCGCATCTTTGCCGGTGAGCGATTTGAAGCGCGCTTCGCGCCCCGGATTGGGAAGGCCGCGCCCATCGAAAACGAATCCGCCGCCGTTACCGGTCTCATCCTGCGGCAGTTCCCGGTGAAATGAAAAGCTGAAAACCCGCACTGTCAATTTTCCCGTTTGCGATGTCGACGTCAGGCCTTGCAGCTTATCCGAGGCCACAATGCTCTTAAACGCTTCCATCAGTGTGGGCAACGCGATCGGCAACTCCACATTGTGCAGCAGCCAGCGCAGGTTCTTCAGCGCGTACGGAACGCTTTGCAGGAAGTGCGCCTTGCGCTCGTAAAATCCGCGAAAGCCATAAGCTCCCAGAGCCTGCATGATGCGTACATAAACGTACGCATAGTAAAACTGCATGAACTCGGAGCGGTCGAGATCGAGGAACCCGCCAAGCGTGTCGAGATAATGATCGAGCAATTGCTGGCGCAGATCCGGAGGCAGGTCGGCTTTGGCATCGTATAAAAGAGAAGCGATATCGTATTGCAGCGCCCCTTTGCGGCCGCCTTGGTAGTCGAGAAAGAACGGCTCGGCTTCGTCCTGAACTTTGCGCAGCATGATGTTGCGCGATTGAAAATCGCGGTAGAGAAAATAATCGCGGCTCGCACTCAACAGGAATTTCGTCAAGCGGCTGAAATCGTCTTCCAGCGCCTGCTCGTTGAAGGGAACGCCGGCGAGCCGGAGAAAGTAATACTTGAAGTAATTCAGATCCCACGCAATCGATTGCCGATCAAAGCTCGATCGCGGATAGCAG
This sequence comes from uncultured Acidobacteriaceae bacterium, assembly GCA_963785265.1. Taxonomy (GTDB): domain Bacteria; phylum Acidobacteriota; class Terriglobia; order Terriglobales; family Acidobacteriaceae; genus Acidiflorens. The sequence goes on from CAWAUN010000010.1 coordinate 235,245, forward strand.
ACCTTGTAGTTCAAGTCGCGTGCTGCTTCGACCTGAAAACGCGGCAACACGGCAACCACGTTGCGATAGGCCGCGACCGCCTCGGGAGCAATGGAGGCGCCGCTGCGACGCTCCGAGAGAAACTCGAACAGCGTAGTGTCGCCAAGGTCTTCTTCGAGATAAGCGCCGTGGCTTAAATCGTCGGCATAAATTTCCGGCACCGGCAGCCCGTACCGCCGAAAATGCCGGGAAAATTCAAGGAAGGCGACATTCTCCTCGCGCACGTCGTAGAGAATGCCAATCGCGCCATTTTCGCCGCCCGAGAGCCGGACGATCTTCCGCCCCGAACCTCCGAGTTGCCCCTGCAGCGGCTCCACCCGCTCCACCGGCGAGTGAAAATGCCGCTCAAAAAGCTTCTTTAGGACTTCCATGATTGTGATTGCCGGAGATTTGCTTGCCTTCTAAAGATAACATCGGCAAACCAGCCATGCCCGTGCCCCATCGTCATCCTCTTCAAACCCATGAGGAAGCTCTACCATCGCGCCTTGCTACGTCAGTTTTAAATCGAATGTGACCGGGAGTTGAACTGCACACTTTGTCGTTCAGTTCACCTGAAACAGGGAGTAGACTGGCGTGCACAGATTGGCACCACCTAATGAAACATCGCTTCAACTGACCTTCAAATCAGGCGGTGCCGGGGCGGACGATGCGCAAGCCCGAGATGCGAAGGGGAATTCGGAATCAAGATTCAACTTGGAGGCAAATGATGAAACCGCGGTCGGCTGGGTTATGTACAACTGGGCTATTTACATTGGTCGTCTGTTTTCTTATCTCATCTCTTATCTCCTCCCCATCGCCAGTTCAGGCACAAACAACGGCGGACACAGCGAAGTCTGCCACGCCGTTCAATTACGACGTCACCGAGGAAGTCTCCGTCGCGGGCACGGTGTCGAGCGTACTCACGCAGGCCACTCCAGAAATGATTGTAGGTTCGCACCTCCTGCTCGCAACTCCGTCCGGTCCGGTGGATGCGAGTCTGGGAAGGTTCGGTTTGCAAGGCCATGGGGCCGTCTCCGTAGCCGCCGGGCAACAAATGGAGGCGACCGGTGTCATGAAGACGATTAAGGATAAGCCAGTCTTGCTGGTTCGCACTTTGAAGGTAGGCGGCAAGGTCTATACCATCCGCAACGAGCACGGCGTCCTCCTGTCGCCGCAGGCCCGTGAACGCGCCGACCAGAAAGCAAGCCAGAAAGGGGAATCGCTATGAAAATGAACCGCCCAACCTACGCTAAATTCCTCGGCGTGCTTTCTCTCGCTCCGGTTGTTCTGGCCTTAACGTTCTTTGTACTGGCCTTGGCGTTCTTGACCAGTTGCAACAGCTCGAACTTCACTACCCAGCCGGAGTTGATCGCGGCGACGAGCGGAACCCCGCAAAGCGCTCAGCTCAACACGGCATTTTCAGCGCCGCTGGTGGCCACGGTGACCATGGGCGGAACGCCGGCGAGCGGCGCGTTTGTGACCTTCACGGCCCCGACGACAGGAGCGAGCGGAGTCTTCGCCTCCACCGACACGAATTCCGAAACGGATACGACTAACTCGAGTGGAGTGGCGACTACCTCCTCGGCCTTCACCGCCAATGGAACAATCGGAGCCTATACCGTGACGGCTTCGGTTGCAGGCGTGATCGCAACGACCACTTTCAGCCTAACGAATAGTGCGGGCCCCGCGACCTCTGTCACTGCAACCAGTGGATCCCTGCAAGACGCAACCATCAGCACGGCGTTTGAAGCGCCGCTGGTAGCAACGGTTTTGGACGCTAACCAGAACCCTGTGAGCGGCGTGTCGGTGATATTCACGGCTCCGCCGTCATCGGGAGCGAGCGGCACCTTCACTAACGGAACGGCTACAGAAACCGATACAACCGGCGCAAACGGTATGGCCACCTCGTCGACGTTCACAGCGAACGCGAACGCGGGCGGCTATGCCATCACGGCTACGGTCGCAGGAGTAGCGACGCCAGCCGACTTCAGTCTGACAAACATCACGGGAGCAGTCATATCGATCACACCGACCAGCGGAACGCCACAAAGCGCGACCGTCAATGCCGCGTTCGCAACGCCATTGGTAGCGACCGTGATGGCAAACGGATCGCCAGTGAGTGGCGCGACGGTGACGTTCGAGGTTCCAGCGGCGGGAGCGAGCGGAACCTTCGCTGGTGGAGTGAATACGGCCGTCACCAACGCAAACGGCATGGCCACCTCGGCGCCTTTCACCGCGAATGGATCAGTCGGAACTTATACGGTAACGGCGACGATTGCATCCGGAGCCGAGCCGGCTAACTTCATTCTGACCAACGCGCCAATCAATTACGCGTTCTATTTGAGCGGATTGGAGGCTCTGAATGAGTACGATGGAGTCCCGAATTTCTACGCGCTCGCCGGCTCGGTAAGCGTAGATGGCAATGGCAATGTCCTGGGCGGCGAACAAGACTACAACGACGGAGTCGGACTCAACTCGCCCGAGCCTTCTCCCGACATAATCTTGCCAGGACCGGGCGCGCTGGTCGTGGATCCTACCACTGGCCAGGGAACACTTACGCTCACCACTAACAACTCGAGTTTGGGCGTAGGCGGCATCGAAACCCTCGCCGTTCAGTTTGTAAACTTGAACCACGCGCTCATCGTTCAGTTTGACGGCTCGGCAACCTCCAGCGGAAGCATGGACACGCAGGCCCTGGCGAGCGCTCTCAACGACGGCAACTACGCCTTCACTCTTTCCGGCGTGGATTCCGGCGATCTCGCGGTGGTTTACGGAGGCGTGTTCTCGATCTCAGGCGGCGGCACAGCTCTGACCGGTACGTTCGACGTGGATGATTTTGGAGCTGCGATCAATACTCCGACACTGAGAACGCCTTTCAGCGGAACCATCACCGGGCCGGATAGCATGGGTCGCGGTTCGATCACTAGCGCCGCCCTCGCAATCCAACTCAACTATTACGTCGTTGGTCCCGAAGCGATTCGGCTCATCGACGTGGATAATCCCAACACCGGCAATGCAACCGACGATTCCGCGATCGGCTCGGCGTTTGGCCAGGGCACGGGCACTTTCAACAACGCATCGCTCGGAAGCTCCATATTCGGCGTCGAAAGCAACTCGCTCGGCGCTCTCTACGCCGCAGCCGGCATGTTTACGACGGATGGCAGCGGCAACCTCACATCAGGCATCGCGGACGACAATGAATTCGGCTACGGCCTCCTCGTTCCCAAGGCGCCTATCTCGGGTAGCTACACCATTATGGACAATGGCTACGGCAGCCTGACGATCACAGCCGGAGACTTGGGCGACGTCAGCGTCCTGGGAATGTACATGACGGACCCACAGCTCAACCTGAACGATCCGAATAACACAACCCCCGGATTGGAAGGCGGCGCTCTGCTTGCCGACCTCGATGGCTTCACTCTCAACGGCACTGGAGTCCTCACTCCGCAAACCGACACCTCCACCGGCAGTTTTGCCGGCAGCTATGCCTTTGGAGCGCAGGCTTACAATAACTCCCGCAACAATCTCCTCCCCGGTTGGGAATTTGACTTGGTCGGCCAGACATCGGTAAGCAGTCTTGCCTTGAGCCAGGCCACCGGACTCGTCAGCGATCCTTTCTACATCTTCAACGCCACCACAGACGGCACCGATACCGCGACGTTCTCCGGAACCGCTGCATCCGATCACCTCAGCCCCGGCCGCTACACCATAACTCTCGGCATGGCGCTTACTGGCGATGACCCCGCTTACGGGACAGTTATCTATCAAGCTGCTGGTGGGCAGTTGTTCTGGCTCGATATGGATGAAAATGGCGACAGTGTATTTCTTGGACCGCTCGAGCAGCAAGGGTCTCTGACCGGACTACCCACGGCACAAAAGGGTGGGGCCAGAACTAAATTGAAAAGGAAACCATAGTCTGCGCAGCATGGTTGCGGGAAAGGAGATCGCAATGAAATTCCATCGGACGATGTGGCTTTCACTGATTCTGCCAATAACGATTCTGCTGACAGCGATTCTGCTGATAGCTCCACCCCTGTCTTCGGCTCAGGATGCAACCGGAAGGATTTTCGGAACGGTCTACGACCAGCAGGGGCTGGTGATCCCCGCCGTGCACATTACCGTGACCAATACGGCAACTCAGGTCGCGCGCACCGCAACCACCAACAAAGAGGGCTCGTTCCAGTTGCTGTCGCTGCCCATCGGCAACTATAAGGTGACCGCCGAGCACACGGGCTTTCGCACCGTGATCAGCCCCGAACAGAAACTGCTCATCAACCAGGCTCTTCGTCTCGATTTCAAAATGGAGGTGGGCGCGGAAAGTCAGACAGTAGACGTTGGGGCCGAAGCCGCGCCCGTCGAAACCGTCAACCCAACTCTGGGCCAGTCGATCACCGGACGAGCCCTCACCAACATGCCCCTCAATGGCCGCGACATGCTCGACTTGGCTCTGCTTCAGCCCGGGGTCACGGAAAGTAACGACGACAATGAAGGCGCGGGCAACTACAGCATCGCCGGCGGGCGCACCGACTCGGTAACGTTCCTGCTCGATGGCGGTCTGAATAACGACTTGCTCGATAACAGCAACGTCCTCGATCCCAATCCCGATGCGGTAGCCGAGTTCAAAATTCTGGCCAGCGACTACACCGCCGAGTACGGACGCAACGGCGGCGGCGTCATCAGTATCGTGACCAAGTCCGGCACCAACCAAATCCACGGCAGCGCGTTCGAATACATCCGCAACCGGGCTTTCGACGCCAACGACTACTTCAACAAGCAGCAAGGACTTCCGCGGCTCGACCTGAAGCGCAACCAGTTCGGAGCGACGCTGGGCGGCCCGATCGTCAAGGACAGGGCCTTTTTCTTCGCCGCCTACCAGGGGCAGCGCCAGATCCAGGCGATTCCGATCATTGATTCCCCGGTCTACACGCCGCAGGAATTGCCCGGGCCCAGTAATGATTGGGTTGGAGATTTTTCGGAAGCTGAGCCGTACGACGGCGTGGTCTGCAAGATCCCTGCCGGATGCCCTGATCCGGAAGTCGTCGCCTTCCTGACCGCCAACCCATGGTTTACGACTCCCAACAATTCTGGAGGTGTGGGGAGTGTGGCTCAAGCCAAGATCTCGCAGATCGATCCCATAGCCCAGGCCTACATCAAAGCCGGCTTAGTCCCCACCGCTCCCGGCGGTCTGCTCTCCACCTCCGAGGATGCGAATGACAATCGAAATGAAGTGACCACCAAGTTTGATTACGACCCGAACATCAAAGACAAGTTCTCCGCCACCATTGGTATAAACCGCGCCGGCGACCCCTACGCCGGAACTTTCAACCCCGCGCCCTTCGCCAGTGTGCCGGGCTTCTCCAGCACCAACAAAAAAGATTATTACTTCGTTAACCTGGCCTACACTCGGATTATTTCGCCCACCCTGCTCAATGAATTTCATTTCGTTGTGCACCGCACGAATTTCCTGCACGACGAACCGGCAGTCAAATTGCCCACCGGACCGCAACTGGGCATCGACATCACTCCCGACCTGGCCACCGGCCCGACCAACATTTATTTCGACACCGGTATGTTCCTTGGCCCCAGCGAAAACGGCCCTACACGCTTCATCGAGAACACTTTCTCCTGGACCGACGCGCTCACTTGGACGCGCGGAAAGCACAACTGGAAGTTCGGCGTTGGCTTCTCGCCTTATCAGGAAAATGTGGTCTACGGCTATTACTTGAATGGCGAGTTGGATTTTTACTCCGACAACATCGTGGGTTCGGGGAACGACTATGCGGATTTTCTGCTCGGCACCCCGGACGCGTACTTCCAGAATGCGCTGGCGCCTTCCAACATTCGCAGCAAGAGCACTTATGCCTTCGGCCAGGACGAATGGCACGTGCGCAAGAACCTCGTGCTGACCATCGGCCTGCGCTACGAATACAACTCGCCCAAGTTCGACACCCAGGGACGCTCGTTTTCAGTAATTCCGGGACTCCAGTCAAAACGATTTCCCAATGCGCCGCCGGGACTGGTATTTCCCGGCGATCCCGGCGCGCCAACCGGAACCAACTTTCCCGACAAGAAAAACTTCGCGCCCCGCTTCGGCTTTGCCTGGGATCCAACCGGAAGTGGGAAGACCAGCTTGCGCGGCGGTGTCGGCATTTTCTACGACATCCTGAAAGGCGAAGACAATCTTCAGTTCAACGGTCAGCCCCCGTTCGTCGGCTCTGCCGGACTCTACTACACTTCGCCGGACGGGCCACCTTACTGTGGTAGTTGTCAGATCACCGCCCCGCTCACCATAATGAGCCACCCCTTCCAGAATGCCTGCAATTATGACGTTTACGGCGATTGCATCAGTTTAGGCGTGGCGAATACTTTCCCATCGAAGCCGCCCGCCTCGAACGTCGACTTCACACCGTTCCTCCCGGTCAACACTACCGGCGCCATCTATCTGGACGATCCCCACCTGCGCACGCCCTACGTCTACCAGTACAACCTGAGCCTGCAGCGCAATCTCGTCGCCGACACCATTCTGGAAGCCAATTATGTAGGCAGCACCGGGCATGGGCTGACCTCGCTGCGAGACATCAACCCCGACGTGCTGGGCAGTACCAATCGTCGGCTCAACGAAACCAGCGGTAATTGCGGACCCTACTTACAGGTCGTCTGTTACGGCCCACTCCCCGAATTCCAGAACGTATCCCATGCGAACTATAACGCCTTCGAAGCGAGCCTGACGCGGCAACCCAAAGACACGCGCGTGGGAACGGTTTATTACACCCTCGCCTATACCTACGGCCATAACCTCGACAATGTCTCCGGTTTCCAGCAACGCAATTACCAAGTGCCCGCCTACAACTCGAACCTTTTCTACGCTTCCGGCGACACCGACGTTCGCCATCGCATCACGCTGAGTGGAGGATGGGATTTGCCAGTCGATCGCCTGTGGGGCACAGGGCCGAAACGCCTGACCAAAGGCTGGAGTGTCTACCCCATCTTTACCTATCGAACCGGGTTCCCTTACGACATTTCGGCCCAGTTGCCTGACGCTTATGACCCTGCCAACTACGGTTCTTCCGGTGCCGGCGATCCTCTGCTGACGCGCGCCGCGGTCGTCGCGCCCATCAGAACCTTCAACCCAGGGCAGGTACGCACCATTAACGAGGTCACTTACAATGTGGGTTTCAACCCCAAGACCAATCAGTACTACTGCCAGATCACTACCCAAGCCGTCACCGGCAACTTCATCTTCGATCCCAATAGTTTTTCCAACGTGCCGCTCGAGAACAACGATTACTATGACGGCGGCACTCCGAACCCCTGTTTCCCGCAACTCGATCCCGTGAATAACCCGGCCGACCGAACCTACGGCCTGGGCCGCAATGTGCTGCGTGGCCCCACCCTGGTCAATCTCGACATCGCCCTCGCCAAAACTACTTCCATCACCGAGCGCTTCAAGCTGGAGTTTCGCGCCGAGTTCTTTAACGCCCTGAATCATCCCGAGTTCGCGCAACCGACCCTCGCCGACGGGGCTACCAATATTGACGGTCCAACCTTCGGCCAGATCACCACCACGGGTAACTTCCGTTATTCGACTCCCCGCATTGGACAGTTTGCGTTGCGGCTAACGTTCTAACTCACACAATGGAGGGACGGGCGTCTCGCCCGTCCGCGTTGAACACTACATTTCCCCGCGAGCGGACGCGCTCCTCGTGCTCCAGCCTGTCGAGAGGGAGATCCCCTTCCTGGGTTTATTTCAGCAGCAGCGGATGCGCCAGCTGTGGGTTGGCGGGCTTCCTACGCGGTTCGTTGCACGGCGGCCTGAGTTTCAGCGTGGGAGTAAAGGTCCAAGTCGGAATACACCATCTCGCGCACCAGTTCGCTGAACTTGATCTTTGCCGACCATCCCAGGCGCGCCCGCGCCTTACTTGTGTCTCCCAGCAACAGATCGACCTCAGCCGGCCGGATAAAGCGCTCATCAAGCACCAAGTACTGGTAAGGATCGAGCCCAAGCAAGCCGAATGCACATTCGAGAAATTCCCGGACCGAGTGCGTCTCCCCGGTGGCAATCACGTAGTCGTCCGGGTTGTCCTGCTGCAGCATCCGCCACATCGCTTCCACATACTCGCGCGCGTGGCCCCAATCGCGTTTCGCGTCCAGGTTGCCCAGATGGATTTCACTGGCCAGTCCGAGCTTGATTTGTGCCGCCAGCGAAGAAATTTTGCGGGTGACAAACTCCATGCCGCGCCGCGGCGACTCATGGTTGTACAGCATGCCGCACGAGGCATGCAGACGGTAGGCTTCCCGGTAGTTCCGGGTAAGATGATAGCCCGCAACTTTCGAGATCCCATATGCCGACCGCGGACGAAACGAGGTAAGCTCGTTTTGCGGAGCCGGCGCGGAACCGAACATTTCGCTCGATCCCGCGAAATAAAATTTCGCTTTGGGTACAACGTCGCGGCACGTGGATAACAGATAGTGTGTGCCGTTGACGTTAACTTCAAAGGTTGAAAACTCGTCTTCGAACGAGTAACTGACATAGCTCTGCGCCGCCAGATGATAGACCTCGTCCGGTTGCACGGCAGCAACGACCTTCATCAGACTCGGATAACTCTCAAGGGAAGCGGCGTGCAGGTGAATTCCGTCCAGCAGGTGTTGGATCCGCGACAGCCGGTGCTGTGGGTCTTCAATCGCTACGCGGCGTACGATGCCGTGAACCTCGTACCCTTTTTCCAAGAGCAATTCTGACAGGTAACTGCCATCCTGCCCTGATATCCCGGTAATAAGCGCTCGTTTTCTATCAGCCAAGTTGTATCTCGTACCTCAGGATTGGACGTTAAAGATTGGTGTGCGGAAAAGCCCACCGCCCTACGTCAAAGCGCGTGTCAAGCGCCACAGCACAATCCTATAATTTAGCACAGCTTGAAATTTCCCGGTCGATGCCCAGTCCCATGCGTTTGTCCTGCAGTCTGTGCGTCAGCCTCGCCGATCCAGGCGATGCCGTGGTCCCCGGACCTTTCGGAAGCCGGAGAAAAGACCGATAATGTTTCGCGGGATGAAATCATTCTTCGGTTGGACCAACATCGGTTGGACGAGCTCCGGCAGGTCAAGCTTCGACAGGACGGGACTTCGAGCGGCAGCAGCGGCTCTGTTCATGTCTTTTTTCCTGACGCAAATCCCCGCTCTCGCCCAAAACCAGGCGCACCGTCTCATCCTGAAAGACGGCACCTATCAATCCGTTACCAAGTATGAGGTTCACGGCGACCGCGTCCGCTATTTCAGCGCCGAACGCGGCGAGTGGGAAGAAGTCCCGAACGCGCTCATCGACTGGGATGCGACCAACAAATTCGAGCAAGGCCGCGAGGCGGGCAAACTCGCTCCCGAAGCGGTCGAACTCGACAAGGAACTGGAGGCCGAACGCCACGCCGAGCAATTGCGTTCCCCTCAAGTCGCGCCCGGTCTGCACCTGCCCGATGAAGGCGGCATCTTCCTTCTCGATACCTATGAGAATCAGCCACAATTGGCCGAACTGCAGCAATCGGGCGGCGACCTGGATAAAAATACCAAGTCGAATATTCTGCGAGCGGTGATCAATCCGCTGGCCGGAGCCAAGCAATCTATTGAACTCCCCGGACCCCACTCCAAGATTCAGTCGCACACCATGACTCCCTCGCTCTACATCAACATCGACTCGAACCCCGCAGCTACCGGAACCGCGTCTGCAACCGCGCAACCCGCCGGCGAACCGGCGCCGCTCGCTCCCACCGAACGTTTCAGGATTATTCGCGTCGAGGTCAAAGGCGGCAAACGCACCGCTGGCGCAGTCAAAGTCGCGGTCACGGGAAAGATGTCAACCGACGAACGTCTTGTCGCAACCTCCGCCACCGCCATGACCGGAGGCTGGGTCCAACTCACGCCCACCGAGCCGCTCGCGGCCGGTGAATACGCCGTCGCCGAGATGATGGGAAAAGAAGCAATGAACCTCTACGTCTGGGATTTCGGCGTGAACCCCTCTGCGCCTGCCAACCCCTTCACCTGGAAGCCCGATCCGAACGAAGGACTCCCAAAGACCGACCAGCCCGGGGAACTCAAGAAGCGAGACAACCAATAGCGGAGGAACATCTGTTCCAAGAAGTTTGGGATTTTCCTGAGACCTGAGACCTAACACCTAAGACCTGTTCTACGTTTCCATCACGCCGCGCGAAGCAATCCCGATATTATCCCGGGTCGTGTTCTTCACCATATACATCATTTCGTCCGCCTGGCGGATGATGTCATGCGGCGTCTGCGCATCGTGCGGAAAAGTCGCCAGCCCCATGCTGGCGCGCACAGTCAGGTTCAATCCCTGTTCCGTGCAGAATGTCCCCAGCCGCATGGATTCCTGCAAACGTTTCGCGACAACCACCGCCTGATCTTTGCTGGTTTGCGGCAGCAGCACCACGAATTCGTCTCCGCCATAGCGGAAAGCAAAATCAATCAGCCGCAACTGCGCTTTGATCAGGTATCCAACTTCGGCCAGCAGTCGGCTTCCCACCAGATGTCCGTGGGTGTCGTTGACCGCCTTGAAGTGGTCGAGGTCGATGAAGATCACGCTGAACTGATACCCGAAACGCGCGGAACGATAGACCTCGGTTTCAAGCGTCTTATGCAAATGGCGTGCGTTGAACAGGCCGGTGCAATCGTCGGTGATCGTCAGTTCCTGAATCTTTTCGACCGACCTCGCGTTCTCAATCGAAATCGCAGCGTAATCGCACAAAGCCTGCAGGAAGAACATTTCCTGCTCACTCATTTCCACGTTGGCGTTCACCAGTTGGATCACGCCCAGAACGCGGTGTTTCGAACGCAGCGGAACGCAGATCACCGACCGTGTCTGCAAACGCGTGATCTCGTCCAACCGGGACGAGAAACGCGAATCGCTCTGCACATCGGGGACGATCAGCACCTGTCCGTGCCGCGCTACCCAACCGGCGATTCCCTCCCCTACCTTCAAACGCGCCTTCGACAATACGTCTGCCGCCGCGCCTACTGCGATCGCAAAATAGAGCTCATCTTTTTCCTCATCCACCATCAGTAGTGACCAGGTATCTGGGCGGAAGTATTCCGCCATTTTCTCCATGATGGTCTGCAGGATCGAGTCCAGGTTGAGCGACGATGTCAGCGCCTTGGCGACATCGTGAAAGATAGTCAGCTCTTGCGACAGGCGAATTGGGGATGTGCCCGCGGCCTCAGCCATGAACTCCTCGTTCGGGTGGGTGGATACGAAATTATAGGTTTGGGCGCACTGCCCCGGCAACGAACGTCGGTAACCAGTACCAGTCACGCCAACCCAATGGAGTTTTCCCCGTCAGGCTGCTTAGAAGACGAACTTGGCCGCCAACTGGGCCAGTCTGGGAGGCGCTGCCGACACCACCTGCCCGAAATTTTCACTGCTGATGTTGCCATTCACGGCCGCTGGCCCGTAGAACTGGGCATGGTTGAGGAGGTTGAACGCCTCCAGCCGGAATTCGAGGGATCTCGACTCAGAGAGCCTTACATCCTTTTCCAGCGCCATATCGAAATTGTCGATGCCTGGTCCAGCGAAGAAACGTCTCGGCGCGTTGCCAACCTCACCCAGCGCCGGGAGGGCGAAGAGTGAGGTGTTGAAGGCGGATTTTTCGTTGCGGGGATTGGTATGGATGTCGACGTTGCCGGCAGTGAAGTTGGGCGTGTCGACACCATTGTTGTTGATGCCATTGGGTATGGTCCCGAGCAGAGATCTGTCGGTGTTGTTGTAAAGCGTCACGGGAAACCCAGTCGTGAACCGGGTTAATCCGGAGATGACCCACCCGTCGGTCCAACCGCCCTGACGACGCAAGAGCTTGCCCACCGGCAGCCGGTACTTGTAGCTCGCCACGAAATTGTTACGCATGTCGAAAGCAGAAAGAGCGCCACTTAACCGCGGATCAATCGGATTTACTGCTTCGGCCAAGCTAGAGGATTCGTCGAGAGACTTGCTGTACGTGTATCCAACCATGGCTTCCAGCGGTCCGGAGCTGTGCTGGAGATTGACCTGAAGCGCGTTGTAGTTGGAGTTAGCGATGGTTTTCTGGTAAGTGACGGCGGCAAACTCGGAACTGAACGGTCCGCGCGTTCCGGGAATGACTGTGCCGGAAGCCGCGGTGTAAGTCCCGCTTTCGCCGAACGGTCCGCAGGTCGGCGTGCCCGGCCGGACTTCATTCGTTTGACTCAGGCTTAAGCACAGCGCGGGATTGCCGGGGTTCGCCGAAGTGAGCACCAGAAGATGATGCGCTTCGGTCCCGACATAGCTGACCCTGAGGAGGGTCTTCGTCCCAATCTCACGTTGCACCGAGAGCATGTAACTTTCGGAATAGGGCGGTACGTTCCCGTGAAAAAAAGACGGCACGCCAGTGATCGGCAAGTACGGAGACCAGTTGACATTGGGATCTGGATGATTCGGCGAAGCTCCAAACGGGGGAAATGTTAAAGGAAAGCGCTGGCCAACATTCTGGCCGCTCGCCGCGGTGACAAAAGGTGTGGCAAACAACGGCGGAGCCAGACTGGTGTAGTCGTAACCATAGGGAGGATTGGCGCTCATGATGCCCGCCGACAAGCCTTCGAACGCCGTATAGAAAAGACCATAGCCAGCCCGGATGCTGGTGTTACCCGGTCCGCCGAAGATTTTGGCGAGCAAGCCATTTTGCCGGTCGGGGGAGTAGGAAATACCAATGCGCGGCGCCAGGCTATCGTATTTGGTTGGCGCCAGTGTCCGAGGAACGCCAGAGTCGCCAGGAAAGACGAGTCCGGCCGGCGCTCCCCGGTAAACGTGGGACTGCTCGCCGAGAATAAGGGTTTGAAGCTGATTGTACTTTTCGGACCACGGTGCGATCACGTCCCAGCGCAACCCGTAGTTCAGGGTTAGATTGGACCGCGTTCGCCAGCTATCCTGGGCGAACAGCCCGACGTATTGGTTGCGATTGTAGAACCGCTGAGAATCTCCCTGGTTGTAGCTGCTGGCAATCCCCAGCAGAAAGTCGGCCAAGTCCGAGCCCGTTTCGGTTCCCTGGAATACAAAAGCGCCGTTGAAGATAGGATCCGGATTGGTGTTGATTTGGTCCAGGTGGAATTCTCCGCCCACCTTAAGTGTGTGTTTGCCTATGACTCTGGAATAGTTATCCATCCACTGCAGCGTATTGTTGACCTGGGTTAACCCGGTGATGTCCTCGCCGAACGTAAAGTCATTGAACGAAATATTCTCGATGCCTTCAATCCCCGGGGCTAGCGGAACAATCCCGGGCGCACCGCTGGGACTAACAAATCCCTGGGAAGCCAGACTCGGTCCTACGCCGCCGACTGGTTTTCCCGCCAGGTTGGCATCGCGCATATAGCTGAAATGCAGTTCGTTGACCGCATTCGCCCCAAACGCATGCGTGATTCCGAGGCTCAGCAACTGCGCCCGCCCCAATGTCATTGCATTGAAACCCGGAACATTGGCCCCACCCTGAGCTGTGGGATACGGATTGTCGAGCGTGAAATCGTCCAGGAAGTAGTACCCGGCAAGCGCTCCCCAGCGCGTGTTGGCGTCGATTCTGATGGCTGCTTTGTCATCCCGAAGCGCCTCGTTGTAAGCAGACGTGGAAAACAGATTTCCTGTTTGATTGGGTTTGGGAATGTACTGCAGCAGCGCCTTAGCCGGCGCCGACCACCTACGTTCAGGTATCGAAGCGCGCGGCAGCACGCATTGCGAGGAGTTGACGCAGCCCGATGTGTAGTAAGGCTCCCCCGCCGAGACTGTATATCCGAGCTGTTTCGACAACAAGTCAGCCCAGTACTGGCCATTCACAGTTCCCGTCAACGAGCTCGCCATGTCAGAGAGATCGCCCGTCCGATCCTGCAGAGAGGGCACCGAAATCCGCCCCGTGTCTACGCCCTGGTTCAAGCGCGTTCCTTGATAGTCGAGAAAAAAGAAAGCCTTATCTTTCCTGGGAAGCGGCCCGCCCAGGGTTCCCCCAAATTGATTCTGCTCAAATTGCGCCCGTTCCGCGGAGAAATAGTTGCGCGCATCCAGGTTGGTATTACGCAAGAACTCGAATCCATCCCCGTGAAGTTGATGAGTGCCTGACTTGGTGAGAACCAGTACCTGCCCTCCGCTGTAGTTGCCGAATTCGGCGTCGAAACTGTTCGTCAGAACGCGAATTTCCTGGATCGAATCGAGATTGGGAACAATCGCCGTCCCCATGTTGACGTCCTCTTCCACGTCGCTGCCGTTCACCCGGAACCCGTTGGCGGTTTCCCGCTGCCCGCTGATGGAGGTGTTTCCCGCATTCAGGTCGCCGGAGGGCGACGTGCTGGTGACGCCGCTCATGACCACGGCATTCGGCTGCTGCGAGCTGGTGGGCACGATGCCCGGTTGAATGGCCAGCAGATCGGTAAAACTTCGTCCGTTCAACGGGACGCTGGACACTTTGTTGGCCGCGATGGTTTCCCCCATCTGTGCGCTTGAGATGTCGATCTGAACGGCGTCAGCGCTGACATCGACAGTCGTCGCTTCTGACTTCAACTCCAGCGCGACGTCCACTCTGAGCGCCGCCGACACGGCCAGTTCCACACCGGTCTGCCGGTAGGGCTTGAGTCCTGCAGCATCGATCTCTATTTCGTACTGCCCTGCCGAAAGCGCAGGGAACTTATAAAGGCCTTCCGCATCGGTGGCGCAATTCTGTTGCGCTTCAGTCTGCAGGTTGCGCACGACTACGGCCGCCGCTTGAACCACCGCTCCGCTAGGATCGGTAACTGTCCCCGAAATACTGCCAGTGTCGCTCGCCATGCCGGTGGAGGACAGGAAGAACAAGAGCCCAACCCACAACCCCACCATGATCGCCCACTGTCGTGTTTGCCGCTCGAACCCACTATAATTGCCGTTCAATTCTCGCCTCTTTCCAGATGCGACTTAGTCGCATTAACTTAGCTTAAAAAAAAAGACAAATTCAATCCGGACGAAATTGAAATTCATTTTCATAATGCCAGCCGGCGCAGGGCTGCGCTGTGACTGAAATCACACCCGCATGTGCGGCGTCTCCACCTGCGGATTGGCCTCGGTCGGGCGCCGTGGAACCGCCGCGCGTAACCATGCAGCCGGCACCTGCCTATACCTTTGCGGCTCCGTGGCTAACGATTTCGCAAATTGCCCCAGTCCCAACCACCGGAAGCCCCTATGATCTTGCCGCTCAACAGAGTAAAATTCCGTGTCCTAGCCAACGAAAGCGAGAAATTGGTTTGCCGTCCTTCGGTGAAAAACTGAAAACCGAGCGCGAGAAGCGCAAGATCTCACTGGAACAGATTTCCAGTTCCACCAAAATCGGCACCCGCATGCTTCAGGCATTGGAAGAGGATAAGTTCAACCAGTTGCCGGGAGGCATCTTCAATAGGGGCTTCGTCCGTGCCTACGCCCGATTCGTTGGCATCGACGAAGATCAAACCGTTGCCGAATACCTGCAAGCTTCCGGCGACGCTCCCCTGGTCCGCAACGAACCCGGAGGACATGAGGCGGCAAGCCCTGAAGAGCGTGCACGCGAAAATCAACAGAACATCCACCGCCTGGAGGCCATCTCCGATGCCCCCACTCGCTCCCTGCCCTGGGGACTGTTCGCCGCCCTCCTACTCGTCGTCGCGCTCGCACTCTCTTTCTGGAACCATCGCCAGCGGGAGCGCGCCCGATTGGCAGTGCCGCCAGCTTCGACCATGACCGCCGCTCCGTCATCGAGCGGAGCAAGTGCAGCATCCAGCGAAGCCGACGGCACCAATCCCCCCGCCTCCAATTCGGCGGCAACCACTCGGCCAACCGCTAACTCGCTAACGACTGCGTCGACCAACAGTCCTCCGCCCGGACAAGCTGCCCCCTCCGTTGCCCCCAAAACCTCACCCGATTCAACTGCCGCCCCACTTCCCGGCGAGTTTACGGTCGTCATCCTGGTCCGCGAGGAATCCTGGATCTCGATCTCCGCCGACGGCAAGACGACCGCCTCCGAGCTTTTGGAAGCCGGCAGCGAACGCACTGTCCGCGGCCGCAAAGAGGTCATCGTCAAAGCCGGAAACGCCGGCGGAGTCACCTTTCAATTCAATGGCAAAAAGCTCGAAACCGGCGGAGATTACGGCGAGGTAAAAACCGTTACTTTTGGCCCTGATGGCTTGCTCCCAACCGCCCCGCCGCCTTCCACGCCGTAAGCTTTTCTCTTTATATTTCTTCCATTTACCTCTAACTTCCGCCACTGAATGCCGACTGGCTTCCACTCAATGTTGGCTCCCCTCTTCAGCGGCCAATTCCGTTGCATTTGGAAGGTCATCTCTGATACCGTTTTACATGAGATTAAGCCAAACCCCCGGTCTTTTTAGGAGTCCTGATTTTTAGGAGCCATGTTTTAGGAGTAGTTGGTTAAGAACTTTTGGCTCCGCCTCCCTAGTCGGACGTGAAGGATCGCTATTAAGGCTCAAAAGTTACCTTGAGGAGATACCAGCTTGCCATCAACCAATCGTGTTCTGTTTACCTCGGAATCTGTTACCGAAGGCCATCCCGACAAGATCGCCGACCAGATTTCCGACGCCATTCTCGACGCCTGCCTGCGTGAAGACCCCACCAGCCGCGTCGCCTGTGAGACCCTCACCTGCACCGGCTTAGTCGTAATCGCCGGCGAAATCACCACCAAAGCTTACGTGGACTTTCAGAGTCTGGTGCGCGGCGTAGTGCAATCCATCGGCTACGACAACGCCGTCTACGGCTTCGACTCCAATACCTGCGCCGTAATTTCCAGCATCAACAAACAATCCGGCGACATCGCCATGGGAGTAGATACCGGCGGCGCTGGCGACCAGGGAATGATGTTCGGCTTCGCCTGCAACGAGACCCCCGAACTGATGCCCCTCCCAATTTCCCTCGCCCACAAACTCTGCCTGAAGCTTTCCGAAGTTCGCAAGAATGGCACCTGCCCTTACCTGCGTCCCGATGGAAAATCCCAGGTCACGGTCGAATACAGCGCCCCCGGGAAAGTGAAGCGCGTGGATGCCGTAGTCGTCTCCACGCAGCATTCCGAAACCGTTGGCAACGACGAATTACGCTCCGACATTTTGAGGCACGTCATTCAGGCCGTAATTCCCGCCAACCTGCTCGATGAAGACACCAAGTACCACATCAATCCCACCGGACGTTTCGTCATCGGCGGCCCCATGGGCGATTCCGGTCTCACCGGACGCAAGATCATCGTCGACACTTACGGCGGTATGGGTCGTCATGGCGGCGGCGCCTTCAGCGGCAAGGATCCGACCAAGGTCGACCGTTCGGCCGCCTACATGGCGCGATACATTGCCAAGAACATCGTGGCTGCCGGCCTAGCCGACCGCTGCGAAGTACAACTCGCCTACGCGATCGGTGTTGCCGATCCCGTCAGCGTCCTGGTGGATACTTTCGGCACTGAGAAGATTGATGCCAAGCTGATTCCAGATCTAGTGCGCGCCAACTTCAAGCTCAAGCCGCGCGAGATCATTGAGACGTTAAACTTGCGCCGTCCGATTTACCGCAAAACCGCCGCCTACGGGCATTTCGGCCGCAGCGATGCCGATTTCACCTGGGAAGCAACCGACAAAGCCGCAAAGTTGGCCGCCGACGCGGGCTTGAAAAAAAGTGAACCAGTAGGGGCACGAAAATAAAGTCAAAAGTCAGAAGTCAAATTGCAGAAGTAAAAAAACCAATTTGGCTTCGGCTTTGACGTTGACCAGCCAACATCACGTGTGAACTCCAAGGCGGGGTTTCACTTCTGCAATTTGACTTCTGACTTTTAGCTTTTGAGTCACCGGGGATGAGGAGAAAAATGGCTACATCATCAATTAGCAGCGACGTAAAAGGTTTTGAACTGGCCGATCTGGGCAAGAAACGCATCGAGTGGGCGAACCAGTCCATGAAGGTGCTGCAGATCATTCGCAAGGAATTCATCAAGAACCAGCCGCTCAAAGGCATCCGCGTTTCCGCCTGCCTGCACGTGACGGCCGAAACCGCGAATTTAATGATCGCGCTGCGCGACGGCGGCGCCGACGTCGCGTTGTGCGCCTCGAACCCACTCTCCACCCAAGATGACGTAGCCGCCAGTCTCGTGCGCGACTACAACGTTCCCGTTTTCGCCATCAAAGGCGAGGACAACGATTCCTACTACTCGCACATCATGGCCGCGGTCGATCACAAGCCGCAGATCACCATGGACGATGGCGCCGACCTGGTCACCGTGCTCCACACCAAGCGCAAAACGGAATTGGCGAACGTGATTGGCGGCACCGAAGAAACCACCACCGGCGTGATTCGTCTGCGTGCCATGGCGAAAGAGGGCGTGCTCGGCTATCCCATCGTGGCCGTCAACGACGCCGACACCAAGCATCTTTTCGACAATCGTTACGGCACCGGACAGTCGACGATCGACGGCATCATCCGCGCCACGAATTTCCTGCTCGCCGGCTCCAAGTTCGTGGTCGCCGGCTACGGCTGGTGCGGACGCGGACTGGCGTCGCGTGCGCGCGGCGCCGGAGCGGAAGTAATCATCACCGAAGTCGATCCCACCAAAGCGCTCGAAGCCGTCATGGACGGTTTCCGCGTGATGAGCATGGAAGAGGCCGCCAAAATCGGCGACGTTTTCTGCACCGTCACCGGCAACAAGAGCGTGCTCGCCAAGCAGCACTTCGAACTCATGAAAGACGGCGCCATCATTTCGAACTCGGGACACTTCAATGTCGAAATCGACATTCCGTCGCTAGGAAAGCTGTCGTCCTCAAAGCGCACCACGCGCAACTTTGTCGACGAGTACACCTTGAAAGATGGCCGCCGCATCAACCTGCTAGGCGAAGGCCGCCTAATCAACCTGGCTGCCGCCGAAGGCCATCCCGCTTCGGTTATGGATATGAGTTTTGCCGACCAGGCCCTCTCCTTGGAGTACATGGTGAAAAACTATGCCTCGCTGGAAAAGAAGGTTTACATGGTTCCGGTGGAACTCGACAAACGCGTAGCCAAGCTAAAGCTGGAATCGCTAGGCATCAAGATAGATCGCCTGACCTCCGAGCAGGAAGAATACCTGGCCAGCTGGAACGAGGGAACCTAGAACGCTCGGGTAGTTGGTAGTGGAGCAACGGGCGTCCTCGCCCGTCCACCCAAAATTGAACACGTAGGGACGGGTCCCTCACCGCCCAGGGCGGCGCAATCCGCCCTTATGTTTGTATCGCGGTTCGCATCAGGGCATCGCGGTCGCTTCGTATCAGGGCATCGCGGTGTCTCGTATCAGGGTATCGCTTTAGCGATACCACCCCGGCCGCAGATTAAACGCCCCTTTAGGGGCTGCCTGTCGAACCCGCGCGCCTCAAGTTTTTCACCTCCCTGCCGATGAATGCCATAGGATATCTGCGTATGCCCGCCCCCGGTGCCAAAGTGCTCTTGGTCGACGACAGCAAGTTCCTCCGGATGGCCAATGAACGTGCGTTGTCCAGGGCTGGATACCAGGTCAGCACCGCCGCCGACGGTGAAGAAGCCTTGCAGGTAGCCAATGCCCAACTCCCCGACGTAATCCTGCTCGATATGATGCTTCCCAAAATCAGCGGTCCTGAAGTCCTGAAAGCCCTGAAAGGAAATCCCGCGACCATGGACATCCCGGTCATTGTGCTAACCAGTCTGTCCCAAAAGAACGAAGAAAAATTACTCCAGGAAGGTGCGGCCGCCTACTTCGAGAAGTCCACGCTGCAACTCGACAAGAGCTCCGATCGTCTGGCGGCCACGGTAGAAACAGTTCTCAGCCGAATCAATCGGCAAAAAGAACGAACCTCGCGGTCGGCAAAACTCACGTAGGGGCGGACGCCCTCGTCCGCCCCGGCGGGCGAAGCCCGCCAGCGCCGCCCACGCATCAACATTCCGGGCCCAGCGCTGTATTGGCGCCGCGAAGAGCAACTCCCTTGCTTCGCCCAACATGGCAGCCAGAAGTTCCTGCACCGCGATAGAATAAGACGCATGTACCACTACAACCCCGCAACCGCCCTCGAAGAACTGACCGAAGACGCAACCCTCCCCAATCCCGTCCACGTCCGAGACATGATGCTGCGGCACAAGCTCACCGCCGACCAGTCGCTCGAACTGAACCGCATCTTCCTCGAATACCAGAAATTTTTCGGCGAAGCCCAAAAGCTGGCCAAGGAAATCCTGCAGCGCCTGGCGGCATAGTTCTAGCGAACGCTTTGCGGGCGAAGGCTTGCACTGACGACTGAAAACTGATAGCTGACATCTGTTTTTTCCACATTCCCTTCCCGAAAGACTTCTGCCATAATTGATCGTGCACCCCAACCCGCACATTTTTCCAATCAAAATTCAAGCGAGGAAGCGATGTCGGCCAAGTACATCTTTGTAACCGGCGGTGTGGTCTCATCCTTGGGAAAAGGACTGGCGGCGGCTTCCATCGGATGCCTCCTCGAAAGCCGCGGCCTCAAAGTCAACCTGATGAAGTTCGATCCCTACCTGAACGTCGATCCGGGAACGATGTCGCCCTTTCAGCACGGTGAAGTCTTCGTGACCGACGATGGCGCCGAAACCGATCTCGATCTCGGACACTACGAGCGTTTCACCCACGCCAAGCTCTCTCGCGATAACAACTGGACCACCGGCCGCCTCTACGAGCAAATCATAGCCAAAGAACGCCGCGGCGATTATCTAGGCAAGACGGTGCAGGTGATCCCGCACGTCACCAACGAAATCAAAGCGGCGGCGAAAAAAGTGGCGCAAGACGTGGACGTGGCAATCGTCGAAATCGGCGGCACCGTCGGCGACATCGAATCGCTGCCCTTCATCGAAGCCATCCGCCAGATGCGCCAGGAACTGGGCCGCGACAACACACTCTTCGTGCACGTGACGCTCGTGCCCTTCATCGCCGCCGCGCAGGAATTGAAGACCAAGCCCACCCAGCACTCCGTAAAAGAGTTGCTCAGCGTAGGAATTCAGCCCGATATCCTCCTCTGCCGCACCGACCGCTTCCTCTCAAAAGAGATTAAGTCAAAGATTGCGCTCTTCTGCAATGTCGAAGAAGAAGCCGTGATCACAGCGAAAGATGTCGCGTCCATCTACGAAGTGCCCGTGGTTTTCGCGCATGAAGAAGTGGATACGCTGGTCCTGCGCCGTCTAAAACTGGAAGCCAAGGATCGCGATATCTCGAAGTGGACCGATCTTGTGCACCGTGTCTATAACCCCAAAGATGTAGTCAGGATCGGTATTGTCGGCAAGTATGTGGAGTATGAAGACAGCTATAAGTCGCTAAAAGAAGCTCTGGTGCACGGCGCACTGGCGCACAACCTGAAGCTGGAAGTGAATTGGATTGAAGCCGAGGGCCTGGAAACCACTGACAAAACCGATACGAGTTATGAGGCGCAACTGGAAGAATACGACGGCCTGCTCGTCCCCGGAGGATTTGGCAAGCGCGGCATTGAAGGCATGTTGCGGGCGATCCAGTACGCGCGCGAAAAGCATGTGCCCTACTTCGGAATCTGTCTAGGTATGCAGACCGCATGCATAGAATATGCGCGCAACGTCTGCGGATTGGCCGATGCCAACTCGAGTGAGTTCGATCAGGCGACTCCCCATCGCGTGATCTACAAGTTACGCGAGTTGCGAGGCGTAGAAGACCTCGGCGGCACCATGCGCCTGGGCGCATGGCCGTGCAAAATCGAAACGGGAACGCTCGCGTACAAAGTGTATGGCCAAACCGAGATCAGCGAGCGCCACCGGCATCGTTACGAGTTCAACCGCGAATATGAAGAGCCCATGGTCGCCGCCGGGCTGCGCATTTCTGGTTCGACTCCTGATGGCACGTACGTCGAGATCGTGGAGATTCCCGGCCATCCGTTTTTCATAGGCTGCCAGTTCCATCCCGAATTCAAATCGAAACCATTGGAGCCGCATCCGTTGTTTAAGGCATTCGTAGGCGCGTCCTACGAACACGGCCAGAAAAAGAAAGTTCAGAAAGACACCACCGAAGTAGAGATGTTCCTGCGTCCAGAAAACGTGGGAAGAAGATAAACGAAGGGCTTTTAGCTCTTGGCTATTAGCCTTTAGCCAAGAGCTAAAAACCAAGAGCCTTGACTTTATCCTTCCAAATCGATAACGTTCGCGTCGGCGCCGGCGATCTGTTCCTCATCGCCGGGCCCTGCGTAATCGAGAGCGAAGATCACGCCCTGCGCATGGCGGAGATTATCAAGGGCGTCGCGCGCTCGCTGAATTTTCCCTTCATCTTCAAAGCCTCCTACGACAAAGCGAACCGCACTTCGATCCGAAGCTATCGCGGCCCGGGAATGAAGGAAGGCCTGCGTATTCTGCAGAAAGTCAAAGATGAAGTGCACATTCCGGTGCTGACCGATGTGCATCAGGTGGCCGACGTCGCCGCAGTAGCCCAAGTCGTGGACGTCCTGCAAATTCCCGCGTTTCTCTGCCGCCAGACCGATCTAGTGGTCGCGGCCGCGCTCAGCGGACGCCCCGTGAACATCAAGAAAGGTCAGTTCGTTTCGCCCTGGGATATGAAGCACGCCATCGAAAAATGCCGCGATGCCGGCAACAGCCAGGTTTTCGTGACTGAGCGCGGGTCGAGTTTTGGCTATAACAACCTGGTCGTGGATATGCGCTCGCTGGCCATCATGCGCAAGTTCGCCCCGGTGGTATTTGACGCCACCCACTCGGTGCAATTGCCCTCCGCGTCGCACGGCGATGAAGATCAGCCCGTGGTGAGCGGAGGGCAACCGGAATTTATTCCCGTGTTGTCGCGCGCCGCCGTGGCCGCCGGCGTGGACGGAGTTTTCATGGAAGTCCACGACAATCCAAAAGAGGCCAAGAGCGACGGTGCGAACGCGCTCGACACGCGCAACCTGCGCGGCCTGCTGAAAGAACTGCAGGCAGTGAAGAAAGCGCTGGACGCGGCGCATAGCACGCCATAGGCACACCCCATCCCGCCTGGGTGACTAGCGTGACTCCGAAATCCCGTTTCCCGCCCCGACGCCACGCATAACGTGGTATCAAATTAAAGCCGCTAGCGCCGCTCACGTCTGTACATGCAATCTACTTCGACGATTCGTCGGCTTCGCCTCCTCCCCAGATTAGGGTTGGTTGTCTTTTGCCTGATTTCGATCGCAGTGAGCGGACGGCAAATGCTCTGGTATTTTTCCCACGGTCCGGCCGTGACCGATCTCCGAATTTTCATGACTGGCATCGACATGGTAGCGTCCGGCCAGGGTCGCCAACTCTATCACTTCGACGCTCAGCAAAAAGCGCAGATCCAGCTCTATCCAGAAACTCGCACCAGCGGCCTGCTGCCATTCAACCATCTTGCGTATGAGCTATTGTTTTACTGGCCAATCTCAAAGCTTCCCTATCGAACCGCGCTGCTGGTCTGGGCGCTGGCCAATGTCGCCATTCTGTTTCTGATCGCCCGGCTGCTAGCTCCTTATAGCCGAGCACTTACCGAAGCAACCGGAACCCCGCTGACTCTCTACTTACTCGCCTTTTATCCGGTGATGTATGTATTTGGGGAAGGGCAGGATTCACTCATGTTCATGTTATTGGTTGTCCTGTCTCTGCGCTCAATGGACGCGGGACGCACGTTCCTCGCCGGATTCCTGCTCGCGCTGGCCTGCTTCAAATTCCATCTGGCACTCCTGATCGCATTCTTTGTTTTGCTTCTCCGTGCGAAATGGCGGGGACTCGCGGGCTTTGCAACTGGCGCAGCCGTGGTCGGCGGCATCTCTCTCGCGCTTGTCGGTCCTGCGATTCTCCACGACTATCCTGCAATGCTGCGCCAGCAGGATGTAATGACGCCCTGGGGATTCATTCCCTGGTTCATGCCGAACCTGCGCGGGCTTCTCCAGTGGGCGCTCGCACCACGACTCGATGCAGGTACAATTCTGCCCGTAGTTTTCATGATTTCAGCGATCGTCGGAGTGGTAGCCACATGGCAGACGCTGCGCAACCGCAACAGCAATAGCGTAGGGCACGCTAAAAATAGCAATATCAATATCGATATCAATATCAACGACGAGAGCATGGCCTACACCGTGGCGATTCTCACCACCATCCTCATCAGCTACCACCTCCACATGCAAGACCTGACCATGGCGCTACTGCCCATGATTGTTCTCGCCGACCGCGCGGTCCGCATGTGGCACGAGCGCCGAACCACTGAGAAGCCCAACCTGTGGATGGCCGTCTTGGCCCTCACCATCGCGACCCTCTATCTCTATCGCATCGCCGCCGAGCCCTTCCCCAGCCTGCTCATGCGCGGTTGCCTTCTGGCCGTGCCCGTCTTCGTCCTCTGGGTGGTCGCTTTGCGTTGGTGGAGCACGCCCACGCCTTCCTAACCGTCACACCGCGCGCGTTCTCTTCTGAATCTGCTACCATTCCGGCGTCATCTCAACTCTCATCTATGCATTGGTGGGCATCGATCGCCGGCGTCTTCCTGATCTTCCTCATCCTGATGGATGCCTTTGAGACCGTGGTTTTGCCACGGCGCATCAAACGCCATATTTTTCGCATCTCGTCCAGGTTCTACAGGAGAAGCTGGGGGTTCTGGACCCAAGTCGCGCGGCATATCAAGTCCCCGAACCGGCACGAAGGTTTCCTCGCGTACTTTGCACCGTTGTCGCTATTCCCGTTGCTGGGTTTCTGGGCGTTCGGGCTGATTCTTGGATTTGCCTGCGTGCAGTATGGACTAGGTGAACACCTGACGCTGGGCAACGAAAAAATCACGTTCTGGAAAGTCATCTATCTGAGCGGCGAAACTTTCTTCACCCTGGGCTACGGAGATATCACTCCCAACAACGCCGCCGCCCGCGCCCTGGCCGTCATGGAATCGGGCATGGGCTTCGCGTTTCTCGGTGTCGTAATCGGATATGTCCCCGTCATCTACAACTCGTTTGCGGCGCGCGAGACTGAAATTTCGCTGCTCGATGCCCGCGCGGGATCACCGCCGAGCGCCACCGAATTTCTCGGCCGCTTGGGCTGCTGTCCCGATCAGAAAGTGCTCGACGGTATTTTTCGCGACTGGGAGCGCTGGTGCGCCGATCTCCTGTCGAGTCACATATCGTATCCGGTGCTGCTCTTCTTCCGTTCGCAGCACGGCAATCAATCCTGGTTAGGTGCGCTCACCGTTATGCTCGACGTTACGTCGCTGGTCATGACCGGCGTGGAAGGCATCCACTCCGACCAGGCCAAGCTTACCTTCGCCATGGCGCGGCACGCCGCTGTCGATCTAGCCCAAGTGGGGAACGCCGAATACAGTCCCCATGATCCCGACCGCCTCACCGCAGCGGATCGCGCCCGCCTGAAAACCGAACTGGCATGGCGTGGCGTTACCCTGAGCGCGGCAAAAGATAAAGACAAAGATAAAGCCGACGCGCCCGATCGTTTAAGCCAGCTTCGTGAAGTCTACGAACCTTATCTGCACGCACTCAGCCGCCGCCTGCTGATGACGCTGCCGCCATGGATTCACGAAGGCCGTGTGAAAGATAACTGGCAGGGTGGCCCGTGGGATCGCGCCATCCAGGCCCGAGCCCTCGAACATCCCGGCCATCCGACAGACGATCACTTCTGAGGGACTGGAACAGAAACGGCTGGCAGATTTCTCATGCCAGCCGTTCCGTATTGATGATCGTCATCGGGTGATCGGCCATCGGATCATCGAAAGTCAAAGGCCTTTGAACTTCGATGGCCCGATGACCCGATGGTCAGATGACCCGATCAGCTCTTAGCGTCCGCGTGCCCCGCCGCCGTGGAACCCACCGCGAGAGCCTCCGCGGGCTACGAAGCCGTGCCCCGGACCATGTCCCACGTAACCGCGTCCCGCAAAGCCACGTCCTTCAACGCCGTGACCGTAGTAGCCGCGTCCCCAGTATCCGTGTCCCCAACCACCGTGGTACCAGGGGCCTGCGCCGATGAAGAGCCCGTTTACGAAAAAGCTCGGGCCGTAGTATCCGTAGGGCGCGCAAGCATACGGATAGTCTGGGTAATAGCCGTAAGCGCAAGCCGGCGGCCCAGCCACATAACCGGGACCAACGCCGATTCCAACTCCGACCCTGACTTGAGCTTGCGAGTACGCAAGCGGCAAGGCCAGTAAAGCCAGCAGTGCTACATATCTCAGGTATTTCATAATGAACCTCCCTTTCGTTCCCTCGGCGATTTGTTGCTTGATTCGCCAGAGCATGAGGTCCTTCAGCTTTCGGTTTCTTCTGAAGCGCCTACACATTTGAACTCGGATGGAGAAAAAAAGTTGCGCCAGTGCGGGTGGCTGATTTCAACCATCCTGCGTGAAATCAGTCAGTTGCAACGGGCAACAACTAGGCAAACCGAGGGCAGCAGGTTTCCTCCATGCCCGACGGGTGTATTACGGCCTGAGAAGATGCCTAACCCGAAAGCGAAACTCCCCAACCATGAGAATTTCGATAGTGCCCTCCGGCAACTTCTGAGCGTCTCCAAACCCGAACTGTTAGCGATGCTCGCTGGGGCCAAACAGGGCAAACCGAGTTCGTGGCGAAAACCGAAACGCGGCCGCTCTACAGCCCGGCAAGCGAACGTATAATCTCCAGGCACTGTTCTCTTGTCTTGCTGCAACTAACCATTCCAGCGAAATTCGCCGGTTTCCCAAGACGGATTTGACGAGTCATGAGCGAGATAAGATGAGGACCGATTGCATGTTTTGCTCCGAGAGAGACCTTCGTGGCCGATAGGATTTTCCCCTCTTCGTTTTTCAACACGTACTTGTAGTGGTCCTTGCCGGTCTCTTCTATGCAGCCGAGTTTATTCCTGAGCTGCTCTCTTACTTTGTCGGAATCGAGAGCTGGCATGGTTATTGGGCTGGCCCCTCAATTATGTTTCGGAATCGCTCTAGATCGGAAGCCAGAGCTGGGGAAAGAGAAGATTCACGTTGAAGAAGAAACTCGAATTCCTCCACGAAAGCACCCATGAAGCCAGCAACGGCGCGGCCGAGATCATCATCTGAGGTGAAGGCTCCGGTAACAGGCTCGGACACAACGAAGCGCGTCCCCTCATCAATTTGAATGTGAACAGTCAGAGCGTCTTTCAGTCTGTACCGGGTGTTGGGAAGAGGCGCAGGTCCGAAGAAGGTGAGCACGCCAATAGAACGGGACGCCCTTCTCTCTCGCCTTCGTCGATCTTCAAAATTAAACGTGGTAGAGGTAGCCACTCAACCCCCTGAATGCTGCGTTACTTATGTACTGTATAGATAGAGGGTGCGTCAACCCGAGAGTCCGGTCAATTCGCAGAAGGGCAGTGTACCGTAACATTGGTAACCTGCATAGGTGACTCAAGCCCTTTGCGCCAGATTAACCGCGATACTCCAGCACTTGGCACGAGTGTGCTTACGGATGCCCGCGGTTACGGTCGCATCACGAAATCCACCAGCCCGTCGCGGTAGTCCAGTTTCACTTCGAGCTTCCTGAGCATTTCGAATCCCAGAAAGCCGGAAATCTCCGTCCCCGTCTGGCTGCTCACGCCGGAGAGATCAAACGTGACGATGCCCTGGTTCGTCTGCCGAAAGTGTCCAAAACTCAATGTCGCCTTCGCGGAACTGTAGACCTGATTCACCTCGCCGCTCAGGCCGTTGACCCGATCGCGGTAATTGGAGCTCACCTTGGCGACCTGCCGCCCCGCGCGCAGCGAGAGAACATTGCTGAATGCGCCCGTGTCGAGTCCGAACAACATGGGTTTTGAATCGTTCACGCTGGTCGGCACCAGAATGGCGTGGCCAATACGAAAGACTTTCGTCCAGTTCGCCATCTCCGGAGCAATGTAACGATCCCGTGGCAGGC
The DNA here is from genome assembly GCA_963785265.1 of uncultured Acidobacteriaceae bacterium. Lineage (GTDB taxonomy): Bacteria > Acidobacteriota > Terriglobia > Terriglobales > Acidobacteriaceae > Acidiflorens. The sequence goes on from CAWAUN010000010.1 coordinate 263,118, forward strand.
CGCGCGAGGTCTCGGAACCAGGCGCCGAGGGTTTCTGCTCTCTTGGACTCTGTTCCGTTGCTCCTCGTTCTTTCTGCTCCGCATTCCCTTGTTCCTCTCCCTCGCTGTTCAGCGATGTCGGAGCCACTGCATCCTCGGGACGCTTCGGCAGCGGAGACAGTTTGAGCCGTTCTCCGGGCAGGTCGATATCGACCAGATAATCTCCAAACACGTCGGCCCCGATCAATCCATCGTCCGTCACCGAACCCAGATCGCCTACGCCGACCAGGCAGTCCTGAAATTCCAGTTCGCCAATGCGGATGTGGTCCGCCACCGCCACATAACCGTTTTGCAGTCCTGCATCGCCGATGCCTCCGAAGCGCGCCGCGGCAATGCGCTTCAATCCTGCGTCTTGCGCAACCTTCTGGCTGATCGTGATTCCGCCCGCTCCCGTATCCAGCAAAAAGTGGACATCGAGGTCATTCAGCTTGGCGGACAGCCCTAAAGCCCGCGGCGCTCCGTCCGCCCACCTGCCGATGCCTCGCCGGCGGTTGCTCCGGCGATGCCCATCCTCCCCGTAGATGCCCTCCAGACTCGTCTCCGTTTGCTGCACCTTGCTGACCAGCCTGCATTCGTGAGCCGGCTTGTCCGCGGTCGCTTTCAGAAACTCCAAATACTCCGTCATCCGTCTGGTCTCGTCTGCATTATCGGGATGAGAGCCAGCCAGATACGCTTCGAATGCCGCCAGTCTTTCTTTTCGCGGAAGCGTGCTCTGCCACGCCCTTTGTACATCGATATCGTCCGGTGCAATTTGGTGCGCGATCTGCAACTCGCCATAAGCGATGTGGTACATGGAGTAGGCGCGGTACAACCGCGCCAGTCCGAGATAAGCATGCACCTCGTTCCGGTCGAGTTTCTTGGCCGCCAGAAAGGACAACTCCGCGTCCGACATCTCGGCGCGGCGAAACTGGACATCGCCCTTAGCCGCCAGCAATGCCGCCGCATCGGGTTGCGCCACCAATGCCGCGTTTACCGCATCGAGCGCTTCATCAACCTTCTGCTGCCGCAACATCGCCCGAACCAGCCCAACCTCCGCCGGTACCAGCTTCGGATCAGTCTTCACCAGCGCCTGATAGCTGGCCTCCGCTTCGGCGAACTTGCCGCTTCGATAAAGCTGGTCCGCCGCCGCGAGTCCCGTCGAGATGGCGGGAGCCTTGGCGTCTTCGCCGAGGTCTTCGCCGAACACGTCGAGTTGCATGAATACGGAGAAGAACAAAAGAGCAGCGACAAAACCCGAACGCGACAGAAAGAACATGAGCTAAGCCTGCGACGGGGTCGTGGGATGAAGCCGGGCTGCAATCGTTTCCAATAATTGCGCGCCAGCTTCCCCGGCATGGCTAGTGGAAAATTCGCCGCCCAATTCGATCACGGGGAGTTTGCTACAAGCTTCCTGAAAAGCTGGAGGCGACAAAGCCTTCATGCCCGAGCCAATCAGCAGGAGATCAAATTGGCTAACCCGCATCAGCAGCAGAGCGTCGGCCACGCGGCTGCTGCTCTGGACGTCGTATCCAGCGCGCCGCAGCAGTTCGCGCAAATACGCGAGCACGTCGGCATTCGAATCAAGGCACAGAACGCTGTGCCCGGTGGCAACCGGCGCTTCAGCACGCGATCCCGGACGGTAAAAAGCTGCAATCGCCTTCTCCTCCGATTCGTGCGCGTCGAAGATCGTGGTCAAGCGCGACATCTCCAGAACTTTGCGCACGAATTCCGGCACGTTGCAAAGCTTCAGGTCTCCATGCGCCTGGCGGGTAGTGGTCAAGGCGCGAACCATGGTTCCGAGGCCGCTGCTGTCAATGAATCCAACCTCGCCGAGGTGCAGCACGATGGACCGTCGGTCGCGCAACAACCAGGTCACGTGCTCGCGCAGAGAATCGCTCGCGCTCCCGGCAACAATCCGTCCATTGCAATGCACAATGGTGACGCGCCCCACCTCGCGAGTAGCAAGCGACAGAGACAAAGCCCCTCCCAACGCAGGCAAAACCAAGCCTGCGAAATCGCCACATTATATGCCAGCGCCGGACCGAAACATACAATGTTCAATGCCATAATCAGGAGGTGCAGTTGATAGGCGATTCCCTTTGAGAAACCCCGCTCCAACCCTTGCGGTATTCCTAGCGCTCGCATTGCTCGCCCTAACCGCAAACTCGACGGCGGGAACTGCCGCGCCCTCGACAGCCAGCCACTGGACGGTCGTCATCCAACCCGCACGCCTAGTCAACGGAACGCCGCTGCTCTTTCGAGTCACCACACCGAAGCCGGTTCACACTCTTTCCGCCAACTGGCTAGGCCACGAGATCGAGTTCAGCTTCGATGCGACTCACAAATCATGGTTTGCGCTCGCCGGAGTTAACCTGGAAACCAAGCCGGGAATTTATCCTCTAGAACTTCATGCCGAAACCTCGGCCGGAAAGCCGATCTCATTCGAAAAGAAATTTCGCGTGGAGCGCCAGCGCTATCCGCGGGCGGTATTGAAAGTCCCACCGCGTTATACCGCGCCCAGCCCCGAAGACCAGCAAGAGATCGAAAGAGACAAGGCAACAAAAGAAGCGGCCTTCAGAACCCTGAGTCCCGAGCGCGAATGGAAGGGTTCGTTTGCGCCTCCGGTGAATGCCACGATCTCCGACGTGTTCGGAGTCGAGCGCGTCTTCAACGGTTCCGTGCAAAGTACGCATCAGGGCCTCGATTTCCGCGTGCCCAGTGGAACCCCGGTAGCAGCCGTGAATAGCGGCCGCGTCATCCTGGCGCAGCCTCTGTTCTTCGAAGGCAATTGCGTAGCAATCGACCACGGCCAGGGATTGCTAACTCTCTATCTGCATCTATCGAAATTTTCTGTCAAGGAAGGCGACAACGTAAAAAAAGGCCAGGAGATAGGACGAAGCGGGGGCACCGGCCGCGCCACCGGCCCTCATCTACATCTAGCGGTGCGCTGGCAAGGCGTGTATCTGAATCCGCAAGTGCTGTTGAAACTAAACTTGCCGTGACGCCGTTCAGTTCGTGATGAGATTCGTATCAGGGCATGCCTTTAGGCATGCCGAAATGCCGCTCGTGAAAGCGCCTTCAGGCGCTGCCAGCGCGGTTAGACTGCACTATCGGCCCCTAATATCCCGCAGCCATCAACGCGTCTTCCGCGTCCCACATCCCATCGCGAAACGTAACGCTTCTCCCCGAGATCGCAGGAATGCGATCGCCCGGAACAACAATCCCCACCAGGTTCAGCGGGTCCGCAGCCGCGATCACAACCCGTTCGCCAGTGTTCATCGGCAGCTTACGATGCGCCCGCAACGATTCGACCGCGACCGGAAGCGCGAATTGCTCTCCCAGGAATCCATCGACGAATCGCCCGCCGCGCACTTCGCCGCGATCTTCGAGACGGCGGTAGCCGATCTGCAATTCACGCCAACGCGGCAGATTCGTTTCGCGGACGAGCAGATCGCGAAACACCACGCCATACCGCCGCAGCAGCATCCAGCAGCACGACTCAACACTGTGCTCGCGATCGGCGCCGTCGGTGTGCAGCAGAGACCATCGTCCCGGTGCATGCCGCGGGCGTCGCACCTTGCCCATCACTCTGCCCAGCCCACTCCCCGATGCGCTTTTCGGCGTGACCAGCGCGCGCAAGTTTTCGAATCCGTCGGCAGTCACGAGTCCAGCCGCGACCAGTTCCCACAATCCGGTTTCCACTTCCGCCTTGAGCCGACCCGTAGCCCGCACCATGTCAGGAAAAAATAGCGCCCCTCGCTGTTTCAAAAGTTCAAGCACCGCCTGCGCCACTGGGCTCAAGAACGAAGAAGCAGAATCCTCCGCCCCGGGATGGTGTGCCCGCATCCAATCGGCATCCTCGCGCACAAAAAATGCAATGGGCGCGACTCGCGTAGGAATCACCCGCCGCCGGTTCTCATGCCCAGATAAATCGTTTCCCGTGGCCTCAAGAGTCGCGGGATGCGGCGACAGCCGGCCCCATCCGACTGCGCCTGCCAGGCACAGTTGATCGAGGTGCGCCGGATCGTAGTCCGAAATTCTCCGGGCCAGCACAAACCTTTCCCACGAACTCGCCGGTATTTCGAATCCCTGCAATTGCCGGATCACTTCAAGCGTCCCGTGCTCTCCACGCACCTGCGTACCCGGAGCAACATGCTGCCAGCGCAAAAGCCAATTCATAAACTGCGCGGCTGTAACCGGAGCGATCTGCTTGCGCAAAGTTGCGACCGTCAGACGATGAATTCGAGCAAGCAGACGCCGTTCGCACCACTCAGTTTCGGGTTCAGGCTGAGACCGGAGTCCTCGTTCGTTCAGCCCGAGCGAAGCTCGCTCATGATCGGGACGAAACTTCCCGCGCAGAATCGCTCCGCTGGCCTCAACACGAAGTAGAGCCTTTTCGATCTCAGACGCCGTCACTCCAAGCAATTCGCCGATCTCGGATGCGGTAGTCGGCCCAAGATGCGCGATCCATCCCTGCGCAGCCGTAAGCAGAGCATCCTCGTAGCTATCCGCTTGTGTGGTCGCGGGACTTTGCCCCGCCGGGACGGGGCCAAGCCCCGTCACCACACGATGCATCGCCTGGAACGACTCGACTCGTTCGGTGGCCACCCAATATTGCCTGCCGCCAGCTTCCGCCACAACGGCGCGATTCTCGCGCTGCAATCGATCGAAGAATCCCGCCCAACCGTCTGTCGACTGCGGGTTGGTTTCCTGAGACCTGACACCTGACACCTGAGACCTGTTGTCCGCAGGCACCAACACCAGCGTATGCAGCACATCGTGCAACTCGTCGGCATCGCGCACGTCGGGCCAAGCCTCCCGCTGCACCTGCGCAATCGCGGCGGGATCGAGCGCCCCAACTTCTTCGAGCACCGACGCCGGCAGCACGCGCCGCATTTCGACCGCCCGCGCCCGGCGCTCTTCGAGCGGCGCATCATCCAGGTACGCATAGGGATTCGCATTAAGAATTTCGTGCGAGAATTGCGACGGCACCGGAGTGTCGACCGCGAGGTAACGAATTCGCCCCTGCTCAATGCCGCGCAAGACTGCGCCGAGGCCTTCGATATCCAGCGCCTCGGTGAGCACGTCTTTCATGACCTCGTGCACCAGCGGATGGTCGGGAATCTGAATGTCTCCCGCAATGTTTTCCTGGCACGCCGCAACATCGGGAAAAACTGAAGCCAGCAAATCGTCAGAGCGCATACGTTGAATCTGCGGCGGCACTTTTTTGCCGCCTTGAAAACGCAGCAGAGCCAACGCGCGCGTCGCATCCCAGCGCCAACGCGTTCCAAAGATAGGAGAGGCCAGCGCCGCCTGCTCCAAAATCGGCGGCATGGTCTCGGAAGCCAGGAAGTGAAAAACATCAGCCAGCGGAAAACTGTGCTGCTCGGCGAGCGCGATGTTCAATCCATCGTCGGTAGCCGCGGCCTGCAGTTCGAAATTAAAGCCACGGCAGAAGCGCTTGCGCAGCGCCAGCCCCCAAGCCTTATTGATGCGGCCGCCAAAGGGCGCGTGGATAATCAACTGCATCCCGCCACCTTCGTCAAAAAATCTTTCGGCAATGATCGTGTTCTGCGTAGGCACATCGCCCAGCACGGCGCGTCCTTCGAGGATGTACTGAATCAGTTGCTCAGCGCCCGCCAGATCAAGTCCACATTCTTCGCGCAGCCAACTCACAGCGTCAGCGACCGCCGGCAAATTACGCCATCCTTCGATTGGAACCACGCCGGGCAACCGGTCGCTGATCTCCTTGCGCAGTTCACCCAACTGCATCGAAAGCTCCTCAGTACGCGCCGGAGCTTCCCCGCGCCAGAACGGCACGTTGGGCGGCGTCCCGTGCGCATCTTCGACCAACATGCGCGAAGTCTTCCCTTCCACCCGCCGTATGCGCCACGAAGTGTTGCCGAGCAGCATGACGTCTCCCGCCATGCTTTCAACAGCAAAGTCTTCATCGACGGTGCCAACCACGCCGCCATCCGGTTCGGCGACCACTGTGAACAGTGCATTGTCAGGAATCGCGCCCCCGCTCGTAATCGCCGCCAGCCGTGCGCCGCGCCGCGCCCGAAGCCTGCGGTTGATGCGATCGTGATGCAGATACGCGCCGTAGCGGCCGCGTTGCGAGGCAATACCTTCCGAAAGCATCACCAGAACTTCGTCGAACATCGTGCGCGAGAGATTGCGATAAGGATAAGCGCGCTTCACGAGCGCGAATAACTCATCTTCATCCCAACCGTCATCGCTCACGCTCGCCATCGTAGCGCCGGCGTCCTCGCCGGCTGTCGCGAGAGCCTGCCCTGAGCTTGCCGAAGGGGCATCTTGCCCTCGCCGCCGGGCGCCGCTGCCCGAAGCCGCGCAGCAAGCCACAATCTGTTGCGCCAGCACATCGAGCGAAGCTTCTGGAAAAATCAACCGATCAAGTTCGCCCCGGCGAATGGCCCGCACCAGCACAGCGCATTCCGCCAGATCATCACGCGTAGTCACAAAAAATCGTCCCTTAGGAACCGCACCCCGCCAGTGCCCCGATCGTCCGACCCTCTGCAGAGCCACCGCAATCGAACGCGGCGAGCTGATGTGGCACACCAGATCCACCGTGCCCACGTCGATGCCAAGTTCGAGCGAGGCGGTCGCGACCAGCACCTTCACCTGGCCTTCCTTCAGCTTGCGTTCCGCCTCCAGACGCAGCTTGCGCGACAAACTGCCGTGATGCGCGGCCACATTGTCTTCGCCCAGTCGCTCGCCGAGTTGATGAGCAATGCGCTCCGCCAGCCGCCGCGTGTTGACGAAGACCAAAGTCGAACGGTGCGCATTCACCAGTTGCACGATGCGCTCATAAATCTCGTCCCACATTTCGTTCGACGCAACCGGTCCCAGCTCCGATGACGGAACTTCGATCCCAAGATCAAGCGTGCGCTTGTGCCCAATGTTGACGATCACAGGATCGGGCCGCCGATTTTGCGGGTCAGAGCTGCCGGCAAGAAAGTGCGCGACCTCCTCAATCGGCTTCTGCGTAGCCGAAAGCCCGATGCGCACCGGCGGTCGATAAGTCAGCGCTTCCAGCCGCTCCAGCGAAAGCGAAAGATGCACGCCGCGCTTGTCATCGGCGACAGCATGAATTTCGTCGACAATCACGGTCTCAACATCGCGCAAGATAGCGCGACTTTTTTCCGCCGTCAGCAGAATGTAAAGCGACTCAGGAGTTGTGACCAGAATGTGCGGCGGACGCTTCAACATGAGCCGCCGGTCTTTCATCAAAGTGTCGCCCGTGCGCACCGCCGTGCGGATCTCCGGCATGAGCAAGCCGAGGTCGCCAGCCATCTGCAGAATTTCTCCCAGCGGAATTTCAAGATTCTTCTGAATGTCGTTGCCCAGCGCCTTAAGCGGAGACACGTAAAGAACTTCCGTGCGATCGCGCAGTTCGCCCGCCAGCGCCTTGCAAACCAGCCGGTCAATGCAAGCAAGAAAAGCAGCGAGCGTTTTGCCCGATCCAGTAGGAGCCGAGATGAGCGTAGTGTGCCCCGCGAGGATGTGCGGCCAGCCCTGCTCCTGCGGCTCAGTCGGAGTAGAAAAGCGCGCCGTGAACCACTCCTGCACCAGCGGATGGGCCCAAGCCAACGAACGGGAGACTGCGGACGACATGGCAAAGATTGTAGCGGGAATTTATGGTTTCGTAAAATGTTCGCCTGACCGACTGCCTACTGGACGGGCGTTCCACTGCCCAAGCAGGTCGCTGCGTTCCCGTTGGTCGACGAACGGATGCTTGCGGATTGGTCGGTACAAAATGCGCGCCGACCGGAAGCATCTCCGATGGGCGTAGCCGTAAGACGGAAGCTCACGGCGGGTGTGCCGGCGCACTTCGATAGCGAGAAGGCGTATCCCTGATGCTTGCCGCTGGCCAATCCGCTACTGATGAGCATGGCCTGGTGTTCGTTGGGCTCGGCAGCGCCGAAGCCATCCAGATCGGATAGTGAGCAGGTGTAACCCACGGTAGGATAAGTCGCGAAATAGATCGTCTCAGCCGTGAGAATCTTACGCAAGTCGGCTAAAGCGCTGGTATCGCTGCCGAGGGTTTTGGCGGCAGTCTGCCCCGGAACCTGCCCCGCAATCTGCCCCATACCCTGCACGGGGATCTGCGGACTAGCGACTGCGGCGGCCGCGGCACTCGCTTTCATTTTGTCGGAGATGCTCTTCAAAAAATCGGGATCGGCCAGCGGCAGGTTAATGGTGATAGCAATATCATTCAACGTCCAAATCCCAGCTTCCATTTTCATGGAGAAGACGATGCGGGGCATAAACGGGATTCTTTGCGCCTGATTGTCCTTGTAGCTGTGAGAAGACACTTCGATGTCATCCTGGTCGCCGCGCAGGGAATCGTTGTCGACAACGATCTCAAATCTTTGCCCAGTCTTGGAATCTTCCGTGGTGAGCAGCACCGTCCCCGCCTCAAATGTCTTCCAACTATGCCCTTGGGCCTGAAGCTGTCCGGCAAGAACGGAATACTGTTGTGCGCCCGCCAGTGCACCCGATTTTTCGAGCGTAGCGCGAGTGGCAGCGGGTAAGTGTTTGAGAAAAGTCCCAGGCTGTTTGCTGAAAAACATCTCCAATAAAGCCTGCCGCGCAGTTTGTGGAGCTTCCGGAGTTGCGTTCTTAGCCCACAAGCCAGGGCTCAATAAGATCACGATGAGAATGACAGCGCCTGCAATTTGACGCACGAAAAGCCTCCTGCCCAGTGTTGCCTGATCTTGGCATTAGGGGCGGAGGAGACTCCAGTTACCGAGGTAAGGCCGAGTAAAGTCGCAGCGGAAGTAACGAAGCGTAGTTCTCGAAGTCCCGATCGGTGGTTAGAATAGCCCAGCCGCGGCGGTGAGCGGCGGCGCAGATCAGAAAATCGATCGCTGATCCAGCAATGCCACGGCTACGGCATAGGTTGCTCATGCTGGCAGCGTCTTCATAATCCTCTGCTTCGAGCGATGGCTCGTGAAAAGCACGCAAAGAGTTGCGGATCTTCTTGAATTGAGCGTCCTCGCGGATCCCCGAGAGTAACTCCTGGCGGATCGGTCCAACCATTTGCGCGCGCCCCTCGCGAATCAATTCAGCGAGGACGTTGGCGAGACCTTGTTGTGACCCGCTGAGATGCTCGGGGCGGCGCCGCAGCGCCAGCGACCAGACGGGGGTGTCCACAAGCACCATCATGGCCGCGATTGGCCACCCGCACGGCGTGAACTCCGCCGTCGTTCCGCCTTGTAGTCGTAGGCGGGATCGAAAGTAACGGTGCCAAAGGCATCCAGTATCCTCATCTGCTTGCGCCGTCGGACGTACTCATCCAGAGCGGCGTTTACCGCTTCTTTCTTGGTCTTGTGCTTTCCTGCCCGACGGGCTTCTTCGATCAGCCGGTCGTCCAGTGCGAGGTTGGTTGGCATGTGTACATCGTTACACATTGGAATGTGTGAGTCAAGTGCCCAAAGCCACCGCAGGCTCGAGTCGTGCCGGTGCCGCCGTTGGAGGCCAAGCTGCGCCCGTCGTCGCAACACGAGCTTAGCCGCTGACTGCTAGAATCTTCGCGATGCCTAAACCATCCGCTACCACTCGCGCCCGCAAAATCAAACTCATTCTTTTCGACGTTGACGGCGTCCTGACCGACGGCAAAATCTGGATCTTTCCCGCGCCGGCAGGCTCCCAGCCAGCGGGATCGGGCGCTAGTGACTCGCACAACGGCAGCCTGATCGAAGCCAAGGGCTTCCACGCCCACGACGGCACCGCCATCATGCTGGCCCGTATGGCGGGCATCAAGACCGGAATCATCACCAAGCGCAACTCTGAAACCGTGGCCTTACGCGCTCGTGATCTGAAAATTGACCACGTCTACCAGGGAATTCAAGACAAGGCTTCGGTGTTCGCGCAAATTCTTCAAAAAGACGGGATCACCGCCGCCGAGGCCGCTTTCGTGGGCGACGATGTGATCGATCTGCCGGCCATGCGCCATTGCGGCCTGGCGATCGCGGTGAAAAATGCTCGCCCCGAGGTCAAAGCCGAAGCGCACTGGACGACAGCGCACGCCGGAGGCGACGGCGCTGCCCGCGATGCCGTCGAATACATCCTCAAAGCGCAAGGCAAATGGAAAAAAGTGGTGGCGGAATATGTTTCAAAAAAAGACTAAAGGCTGGAAGCCGAAGACCTGAAACCTGAGACCTGGTACCTGAATTCACCCACCGGTTGCTTGCTTGGGGCGTGCTCGGGTTAGCAACCGGTGGGTGCTGTTCTCCCTACTCACCCTGTTGTTTTCAGGAGGAATAACTCTCCAAACCCACCCTCGCAAGGAAAGTTTCGAACGTTCTTCGATTTCTCGCGTTTTTAATAACTGATTTCTCGCCAGTAACTTACGGCAACTAGTCCTGTATCGCTACGGGCCTCGCCGCCATCAGTTCGGTAAATCGCGGGTCTTTGCGCAGGGTGCTGAACTCGTTGTCTTTGTAGACGTCCTTGATGTCCTTGTAACCGTCCTCCAGCGCCCTTTTCAGATAGTGCAGCGAGCGCTCGGCTTCGCCCGCCTTGGCATACAGTTTGGCCAGCACATAGTCATAGCGGGCCCGGTCTTCGGGAGAAGGAAGCTGGGCCAGAACGCCCGCGTGCGAGCTGTGCTCGAAGATGTCCGGATCAAGCGCCAGCGCCTTGGCATAACTCTGCATGGCTTTGTCGAACTGCCGCTTGCCGAAGTAAGCCGCGCCCAGATTGCCATAGTAAGAGGCGGCGTCATTCTTCAACGAAACCGCTTTCTCGTATTGCCGGATCGCCGCGCTGTACTGATGCATTTCGTAATCAATCACGCCAAGATTGTTGTAAGCGTCGGCATGTTTGCGGTCGGCCTTGATAGCGCGCTCGAAGCTCTTCTTGGCTTCCTTGTAACGGAGCATCATCAATTGGCAGATCCCGATTTTGTTGTACACGGCCGTGCTTGCCTGTGCGTGTTTCAGGGCCGCCTGGTAGTAGTCGATGGCGTCGAGGTAGTCCTTCACCGTGCGCAGCTCGTCACCGCGTTGTTCCAGTTCTTCTGCCGATGCCCCAGGAGCAGGTGGCTCGGCACGATGCAGCGGGGGAGGGCCGACCTCCAACTGTTCGGTGTTCTGAGCTTGCAAGGGAAAAGCGAGAAGCGAGGAGAACAGAAGCGCTACGGAACCGATGCGCATCCAAGAAACCATATCCCACCCCCAGCCGAATCTATAAAACTACAGAGTTTCATAGCATTTCGGCACCCAGCGCCCACACATCGCGTTGCCAGCAACTTTAGGACCGTAGAGCTAAAAGTCAAGGCCCGCTTCATCTAAGCCGCTGTAACCCCATTCCTACTGCGGCGGCACGCCGTTGTCACTCGTCTTGGACGGCGCGGGCGTGTTCTTGTCGTTCTTATTCGCGGAGTCGTTATCTCCCTTGAACACGCCAACAATTTTGCCGAAGAAGCTTTTCTTCTTCTTTGCCTCTTCTTCCGTTTGGACACCGGAGGCGGGCTGCGGGTTCCCATTGGTGGTGGGCGGGGGCAGCGCCTTTTCCGAGTTTCCTCCGAACATGCGGGAGAAGAAGCCATGCAGGCCGGTCGTCTGGTCGCAGGTATCGTGAGGCTCTGTGCCGGCAATAAAGGCAATGGTGTAATCGTCAGGACACGACGGCGTCGCCAGCCGATTGGTAATCTTGTCGAGTTGCACATCGACTACGCCTTCCGGCTGGGTGAAGTCTTTCAGGTCGGAATACTCGGGCAGAGTGATCGCTTTCTTCATGAACTCGGCCCAGATGGGAGCCGCCGTTCGCGCGCCTTCTAGGTGGATGTCGCTGTAATCGTCGTATCCCACCCAGACGATGCACAGCAGATTGCTGGTGTAGCCGGCGAACCAGCCGTCATGCGAAGTGCCGGTCTTGCCCGCGGCTGGGGAGTGGAAACCGAGGTTGCGCACGCCCGCCGCAGTACCGTAGCTGAGGTTCATCACGCCTTCCAGCATGTTGGTCATGACAAAGGCGATGCGCGGATCGAGAACCTGTTTCTTCTCGGTTGCGAAGTTGACGACGACGTCGCCCTTCGAGTTGCGCACGGAATTCACGAAAACAGGGGAAAGGCGCAAGCCGCCGTTGGCAAACGTGGTATAGGCCGCCGTCATGTCGAGTGGGGTAGCGTCGTAGGCGCCGATCGCCATCGCCGGAGTAGCTTTCACCGACGCGATTCCAGCGGCCTTAGCCAACTCGGCCACCTTGTCATAGCCGACCTCCTCCGCCACTTTCACGGTGGCGTTGTTGAGGGAACGCGCCAGCGCGTAGCTGAGCGTCACGTCGCCGTAATACTCCTCCCTATAGTTGCGCGGTTCGTAAATCTGGTCGCCGTAGGAGAATGTCGAAGGCTGATCGGCCACGATCGACGCCGGAGTAATCACGGTCGCCGAGCCGTCCAGCGCCGTATTCATGGCCGCCGCATACACAAACGGCTTGAAGATCGAGCCTGTCGGACGTTTGGCAAGCGCGTGGTTCAACTGGCTCGTTCCGTAATTGCGTCCGCCGACCAGCGCCTTGATTTCGCCCGTATGCGGGTCCATCGCCACCAGCGCTACCTGCGCCTGCGGACCGGGCGCAACCGTCGTTTCAATCTTCTTCCCGACCTTGGTCTTGTGGGTGCGCATCTTCGTGACCTGATCGTCCACCAGCTTGATGCCCGTCTCGACCGCTTGCGCAGCCGCCCGTTGCAGATCGGGATCGAGCGTAGTGTAGATGCGGTACTCCTGATCGTTCACCTCGTGCTCGTTCAGTTTGCCGACGACGGTGTCGCGAACGATGTCCACGAAATACGGAGCATCGCTGGCCTCGACGTTCGGCGGAGCCAGTTTCAGCGGCGTCGCTTTGGCTTTATCGGCCTGCACCCGTGTGATGGCGCCCGTCTCAACCATCGCCTCGATCACCGTATTCCGCCGTTCGAGCGCCCGCTCGGGATGGCGATAGGGCGAAAGAGCGCTGGGCGCCTGGATCAATCCCGCCAGCAGCGCGGCTTCCGGCACGGTAATGTCTTTCAGATCTTTGTTGAAATAGGAGCGTGACCCTTCGGCTAGTCCCGAAATCGTGAACGAACCGCGCTGTCCCAGATCCACGCGGTTGGCGTAAAACTCGAAAATCTGCTGCTTGGAAAACTTCTGCTCCAACTCGACCGCAATCAGCATCTCAATCAGCTTGCGCTTGAAGGTTTTCTCCGGGCTCAGAAAGAATGCCCGCGAGAGCTGCATGGTGATGGTCGAACCGCCTTGCTGATGCCGCTGATGGGTGAAGTCGATCCACGCGGCCTCGATCAGGCGCATGAAATTGACCCCGTTGTGCTGGAAGAAACGCCGGTCTTCGATCGACGTAACCGCTTCCACTATCACCTTGGGAATATCGTCGTACTTCACCAGTTGCCGCTTCGAGCGCTGTTCGGCGTCGAACAGCGAAGTCAGCATCTGCGGTTCGAGTTCATAAGCCGCCAGGCTTCCCGCAGACCGGCTGTTGATATCCGAGACCGCTCCATCGGCAACCGTAATCGTGGCCGCTTCAGGACTATGGTAAGACTCGGGCCCAGGCTGAATCTCAATCGAGCCGCCGTGCACTCGATAGCTGCCCAGCGGTGATTCGCCTTCTTTTTCGGAATATCCCGCATGACGCAGTTCCGCCGCGATCTCAGAGACGGTCTGCTTCGATCCCACCTTCACCACCTGCGGCGCGGCAAATATCTTGGCCGAACTGGCGAACACCGGCCCCCGGAAGCGCTGCTCAATGATGCGGTCGTACTTTACATACCAGAAGGCAAAAAATCCAACCACCACCAGCGAAATCGATAGAAAAGCGAGCAAGGCAAAACGCACGATGGGATCGTGGGAAAGCAGCCGGTTCTTCCCCCGCTTGCCGCCACTTCGAGACGTCGGGATTTTTAGCTTAATGGCCATGGGCACAGCTGTGCATCATGCACAAGTGCAATTCTCTCTCCGAAACGGATTATTGAGGCGTTGTCATTGATTCTAAATCACAAGACAACCCCTGCACGTACTTGGATGCGTGTCAAACGATGGACGGGGTGTGGCAGTGATTCAGTGCGCGATCTGAAAAGGAGGTTAAGTGTAAAGGGTTGAAACTGAAAACTGAGAGCTGACAACGGTTTTCTAGTACACGCCTTTGTTCTGCGTCGACGGATGGAACTCGAGAGTGGTCGAGTACCCGGGTAGTTCGACCGGAACGCTGTACTCGGCGTCAATGGCGAGCGTACCGGTGCCAAAGTTGCCAACCCGCTGAACATGCACTTGCTTGGGCGTCAAAGGAATATCTAAGCTGCGGGCCTGTTTGATGATGGCCTGGCGAATATCATCTTCCGAGCGCGAACTGTAGGTCGACTGGGTCGCTTCGGTCTTGATCGCATCCTCCAGTTCATAGTTCGCGAAAAATGGCGGGATCAGTTTGAAGCACACCAGACCTACGAACGCGATGACGACAAAGCCGAGGACTAATTTCATAAGAAACAATCGCCCGATCGCTGATTGCGAGTTCCAACGCCGCGAGTTTTCCGTTCTGCGCCGGCCCCTTTCCGCCGGTTAGCGGGCGGCCGGTCGCAGATCCTGGAAATACTGCGTTATGGCAAAAATCTTAACTTCCTCGCGGGCCAGAGTCGAGCGCCGAACGACTTCCACAGTACCTTCGGTAACCTTCTTCCCCACATTGATTCTAAAGGGGATGCCCACCAAATCCGCATCCTTGAACTTCACTCCCGGCCGTTCATCCCGGTCATCCAGCAAAACGTCGTAGCCAGCGGACTCCAACTGACGGGCAATGTCTTCGGAAACGCTGCGGACCGCCCCATCTTTCGAATTGGTCGAAACCACGACTACCTCAAAAGGCGCAATCGAAGGTGGCAGCCAGAATCCGTTTGCGTCGTTACTCTGCTCAACCGCCGCCGTCAGGATGCGCTCCACGCCAATTCCGTAGCTCCCCATAATCGGCGCAACCTCTTTGCCGTTGTGGTCAAGCACGCGCGCCCCCATCGATTCCGAATATCTGTAGCCCAATTTAAAAATGTGTCCAATCTCGACCGCAGTATCGATGCGCAAAGGCGCGCCGCAATTCGGGCAGCCCTCGCCGGCGGTCACGCTGCGCAGGTCGGCGTAAGCCGTGGGATGAAAATTCCCTCCCGGCGTCAGATGCTTGACGTGATACTCCTCCTTGTTCGCGCCGCCAATCAGGTTAGTCCGGCCTCGAAGCGCTTCATCAACCAGCAGAATGGGCTTGCGAGGCTCATCCGTGTTTTTCGCCCAGTCGATGCCGAGCGGACCAAGGTATCCAGCGGGCGAATGGAACAGCGCGCGAATTTCCTCTTCCTGCATGGGACGCGTCTCTTTGCCCCCGACCGCCGTCGACAACTTGACTTCGTTCATCTGATGATCGCCGCGCATCAGCACCACCACCGCTCGTGATACAGCGCCAGGTTCCCACTTATTGGGAATGCGAGCTTTCCCCTTTTCAGGCTCCTCTGCGACGATCATCATCGCCAGCGTTTTGATCGTGTGCACGGGCGACACCCCCAGAAATCGCGCCACATCCTCTATCGTCTTCTGTCCCGGAGTATGCACCTCAATCGTCGGAATAACGCCCGGCAACCCGTCGCCCTCGGCCTTCAGGTCCTCCACCGGAGCCAGCTTCGACGTAGCCTTCTCCATATTCGCCGCATAGTTGCACTGCTCGCAGCTCACCACCAAATCCTCGCCCGCCGGAGTCCGCACCATGAACTCCTGCGACTTCGATCCGCCCATCGCTCCCGAGTGCGCCTCGATGACCATATACTTCAGCCCGCAACGGTCGAAAATTCGGCAATAAGTGTCGTGATGCTTCTGATAAGAAATGTCGAGCCCAGCCGCATCCATATCGAACGAGTAAGCGTCTTTCATGGTGAACTGACGCACCCGCAGCAATCCTGACTTAGGACGAGGCTCGTCGCGAAACTTGGTCTGAATCTGATACCAGATCTGCGGCAGTTGTTTGTAGCTGCGCAGTTCCTTGCGCGCGATGTCGGTCATGACTTCTTCGTGCGTAAAGCCCAGGCAAAGGTCGGCGCCCTTGCGGTCCTTAAGGCGAAACATGTTTTCGCCCATCACCGCCCAACGCCCGCTCGCTTCCCAAATCTCGCGCGGATTCAGCGCCGGCAGGTAGAACTCCTGCCCGATCTTGTCCATCTCCTCGCGGATGATCCCCATGATCTTCTGCGTGGTGCGATTGCCCAGGAAAAGAAACGAATAGATTCCCGCGCCCAGTTGACGGATGTATCCAGCGCGGACCAAAAGCTTGTGGCTAGCGACCTCGGCATCAGCCGGAGCCTCGCGAAGCGTAGGAATAAAAAGTTGCGACCAGCGGTGCATGATGATGGTTTCCAATCGAAAGAGAATCTTTTTAGAGAGAATCTTTGATTGTAAACGATGGGGTTCCCCTACAGGTCACTTTGGGAACCACGAGGCCACGCTCCATCAGGAGCGCGCCTGTAGGCGCAGCTACGGTATACTTCTCCAGGGTCGAAAAGTCGGTATGCCGTTCGAACTTGATCTACAACATGAGACCTTGAGATATACTGGTCACTACGCACGCCCAACGTTGGGGCTTTGGGGCAGCGGCGGCGTAATCATCAAGGGATTGCTGGACGCGCTCGGTCAGCACGGCGTGACCCTCCAGCAAATCCAAGTCAGCGGTTCCCTTCCAAATGCCTCCGAGACGGTGGTTACTGCACATGTTCCGCGTATCGGAACTGTGAAGTTTGGATTCGATAAAATCAAACTGGACTTTTCTAACTTCTCCCCGGCTTTTTTTGAGGCGATGCCATCCACCATCACCAAACTCGTGGCGTGGATTGTAAAGGCCGTGCCCGATTTTAAGTTTGCGTCGCACCGTTTTTACTACTTCTCCCATTCGCTCGTGAAGAACGCGACGCCGCAGGAAGTCTTGAAGGCTCTGAATGTCCGCGAAATAAAGAGCGCCGGGATCAGCGTAGGAAATGGTGCGATTTACAACCACACTGTACCGAGCAGGAACTGGGAGACGCAGTTACTGATCGACAAATCGCAACAATTGGCCGGCGGGTTGTACGTCAGCCTGGACCTAGTAATAAACGCGGGCGAAATCGACTACGGTCAGGTAATGGTGGATGGTCGCAGGTATTTAGCGGAAGCACTGGCAGAACTGGATCTAGTAATACCGGAAGCCGTCGTAGAATAGAGATATGGCAGCCCAGACAATTCCTTGGGAAATATTCGCGGGCCGCGAAGACGCTCTGTTTGGTCGCGGACGCATGCGGCGCGAACCAGACTCGCCCGATTGGGAGAGCGATCGTGATCGTTATCGCCAACCCCCCGCCTCGGGCGGCGATTCATCGACTGATGTGTTTGTAGAAAGTGCAGTGGGCTCCCGGTTTAATCATGCAGCTGTAATCTTGGACGAACCAGTTGCCGGAGCCGAAATCGTGGAGGCGGAGCCGCTGCCAGGCATCCGCTTGGCGATCGACAAACTGATGTCGCCCAACGAGGACGACGGCGACCCTCCCGCCACGGAGCACGCATATCAGTCCGCGCGTGCGGTTGTGGAGTCCGCGTACGGGCGGTTGTTTGCCGCCATAGACGCGCAGCCCAGACGAGTTCCACGACATCGAATCGAGGCATTCGACCAGCTGAATCGGACTCGGATTCCAATCGTGACAACCGACGAACATGGGGGTATCCGGCTTTCATGGCAGCACGAGGGACGACATGTGCGCGCCAACTTTGCCGCAGCAGAAGGATTGCGCTCCTATCTGTATTTTGAGTCGCCCGCAGAGCACGACATTGAAGCTCTCCAGCCCGATACGCTGTCCCACAGACTCGATTGGATGCTTAAGGCCTAATGGCTGCTCAGGGCGCATCTTTGCGCGCGTTGGTGGAAGCCGACATTCTGTTGCGCGCGCTCCTCAGGCGAGCCGAACTAGATGACCCAGTAACCGCGTTCTTCATGCGCAGCAACGAACGCGACACTGGTTTGTCGGTCAACTTCGACATGACTCCGGACGAGTGCAGAGCGCAGTTTAGGACTTCCCACGGCGTGCGCAGCCTGCTAGTGCAATCGGTGAGAGAGTTGGAGCTAGAGGTTATTCCCGATGATGCCCATCACGCGAATGTGAAAGGGATACCCCACAAAGATGATGATCCAGACCGCGCCGAACTCCTGGCTGGGCAGTTGCTGAAGATTTCCCAGTTGGTCTCTGAGGGTTTGGTGAAGAATGGCTGAGGATCCGACAGGTATTTGCTAGTCATGTGCTCCGGGCGGGTGGCCCAGCCTAGCGCAACTATCTGAAACCTGCAGGGTGCCCCAGCCAAGCTGCGCTTGGGCGGGGTTTGCGCATGCTCAACATCCGCGCTGTCGTCTATACGTACTCGCCATTACAAAGATTGCCGTATGCGCAAAGCAACTAAGCATAGGAAAGTGCAACGAATCCCGGGACGAGGCCCGAGCACCAGCCGGAAGAAAGAACTGGCGGCGCTGGCCGCTCTCCCCGATGACCAGATCGATACTTCGGATATTCCGGAGCTCCCGCCCGAAGCCTGGAAAGATGCAGTTCGCGGCAGGTTCTATCGTCCGGTAAAGCAGCCCATCTCCATGCGGCTCGATGCCGATGTGGTCGCCTGGCTGAAAAAGCGCGGCAAAGGCTATCAGACGCGCGTGAACAGCATTTTGAGGCAGACAATGCTGGCCGATACCAAGCGCGCATGACGACGCGCCCGCTCACGCCCTTTCGCTGAACACATACTCATGCTGGCCGTCGCGAATAATCAGCACCCGCTTGCCCGCCCGTTCCCCCACCACGAATTCGAATCCGGCGATGCTGGGATCGATGGTGATGAAGGAAACCGTGCCATCGTCATTCTTTCGCGAGGCTACCTTGCTCTTCCACTCGCCGACATCAAACGTGGTGGCTCCATTCGCGGTCAGCACGTCAAGCTCCCCGAGTTCCTTGCTCGCATAGTGCTTTGCCAAACGGGCGACCAGCGTCGCGTCGGCGGGCACTACGAGCCGTTCCCGATCTTTCGCCAGCTCTGCTTTGTAACGTGCCGCCTGCGCTGCAACGTCGCCCGCGGCCTCGAGTTTGCCGTCGAAGACAACTTCCAGCAGGCGGCGCCGGAACGCACCCACTAGCATCTGGCCCGTATCGGAATTGGTAAGCACCACGGCGCCAATGCCCGAGTCCGGCAGAAGCATAATGTCACTCTTGAAGCCAGCTAGGCTGCCGCCGTGATGCACCACCGGAATCCCGTAAGTGCTGTCGACCATCAATCCCATGCCATAAGTCTGGTCCTCTCCAAGGGCAATTTGGGGGGCGCGGCGCATCAGCAGATTTTCCGATGAAACCAATTGCTTGCCATCGGGCAGTTTGCCCAGCGCCAATTCGAGCTGCACATAACGGATCAGGTCGTTGGCTGAGGTCCACAAACCACCCGCGGGGCGAACTGCAACGCCCGCATAATTGAACGCCATACTGGAGACGGCGACTTTGCCATCCACATCGTCACCGTGCGGAGTTGCATGGTTGCCGGCGAGGGCGCGAGCGTAGTCGAAAGTCGTCGATTTCATCCCCAGCGGATCGAAAATCTTTTGCTGCATCGCCTTGTCGTAGGCAACGCCAAGCTCCAGATTCGGATAGATCAGGTGCGCGCCAATGTATCCCGCGGCCGCCGCCATCAAGTTGCTGTACTGGAAGACCTCGCCAAACTTGCTGGTCGGTTGCATGGTGCCAAGTAACGCCATCGAGGATTCGGGCGTCGCATTCTTGAACTCAAACAGCCATTCCAGATCCTGCCGCGGCAAGCCGGTGCAGGCGCAAATCAAATTCTTGACCAGAACTTTTTTCGTAGTGTCGGCGTCGCCAAGCTTGAAGGCGGGATAGGCCTCGGTCACGGGTTCATCCCACCTCAACTTTTTTTCGTCGACCAGTTCCGACAGGAGCAGCGTGGTCATTCCCTTGGTGTTCGACGCCGCCATGAACAGCGTGTTTTCGTCCACGCGCTCGGGCTTGCCGAGCTCGCGCACGCCAAATCCACCCTCGTACACAACTTTGCCGCCATCAACGAGCGCGATAGAAACGCCGGGGATGTCGAGTTCCTGCATGGAAGTTTCAACGAAGGCTTTGAGCTGCGCGATGTGCGCGGCATCCAGTGGATGCGCTTTGCGCCCGGCAAACGATTCGCGCGAATAACCCTTCGGGCGCAGGCTTTGGATGATCAAGCCGATCGGCGCGGCGCGTTTTTCAACGGTTGGTTCGCTTCCGTCCAGAATGAACACGGTCCACGCGCCCTTGGCACGCAACGCAATCGCCTGCACGACCACGCGCTCGTTGGGAGAGGTCTCATAGTCGAACACCTGCCGCTCTTCCCAGCCCTTGCGCGCGGGCAGCGGCGTGACCAGCTTCACCGGCCAGGTTTTCGCGGGATTGAAAGCAGCCCACGCAGCCGCAACCGCGGCTTTGGCATCGCTTGCCTGCGAGTCAAAAATGACGATGTGCGTGTCGGTCTCGGGCGGCGCGAGTACAACCATGTTCTTGCCGGAAGCGATCGACCACCCGGCAGGAACTGTGAAAGTAGCTCCGCCCGGAGTCACGCTAGGCGTATCTGCCGACACCTGCTGCGCCGCGGCTGATGGAGTGGACTGCGACGTAGCTCGCGGCGCAAAAGCTGCGAATGCCAGGAAAGCGAAAGCGATCAGGACGGTTCTGTGCATCGACATGCAAGTCACCCCATGCGTAGGAAAATACTGTATTGAAATGCGGAGTTGCGAGACCACATTGCGAATCCAACGATACGCGCAGCCTGATCGGATTGTAAAACCCCGGCGGGGAAGAGGCGCTGAACAGATCGCCGAAAAACTCGCGTTTCGTATCAGGGCAGCGCTTTAGCGATGCCACAAAGCGCTAAATTGAAATGCCCCTTTAGGGGCCGAACAGCAATCTACCTCGGACTACCAAAGCTTCCCCTGGCCTCCGGTCTCGATAATCTTCCGCAGCCACTCCGGTGACTGTTTCCGCCGTGCCGCCTGTTTTGCATCGCGCAGGGTAGCTTCCTCTTCCTCCAGAGTCGTCCCGATCCCGAATGAAAAATCCGCGCCTTCGATGCTCTGGATGCGGCCGTCCGCGTAGACCTGAAACGGCTCCCTGAAAATCTGCCGCGCCTGCGCAAGCTTGGCGCTCAATTTCTCGCGGGATTCTCCCTTGCACAGAAATCGATCTCCATAGTGGTGATAGGCGTCCAACCCAACGCCAATGAGTATTTTGCCAAGCCGCCGCAAGAGCGCATCGCCGGCAATGCGGCCGTAGCAGTCATTAAAAATCGTCATCAGGTCCACCTCGGCGATGGCCACGAACGGACTGGCCTTCCCTTCGTCAAAGGCCTGCCGGTTCGGCAATCCGGTGAGCGCGGAGATCAACAGAACAGGTTTTACAGTTTCCACAATCGGAGTCGCCGGGAAGACGGGTCGATGCACCGAGATCGCAGCCTTCGCCTCTTCCAGTGTCGAAGAGATTCCGCTTTCCACCATGAACGCGGCGAGGAAACCTGGTGAGCGCGAGATGCCGTGCTTGCAGTGGATCAAGATCCGTTCGCGGGTCTGTTCGTGCAGCCAGCCCAGCGCTTCCTTCACATGCCCGGGATAGATAACTCCGATGTCGGGAGCTGGTATGTACTTGTAAGCCTTGCCGGGATGCTCCGCCGACTGGTCGCGGCCGAACGGATAATAAGCATCGGGCCCGCGAACGTTGAGGATGGCCGTGATCGTCTCCGGGTTTTTGCGCACCAGTTCGTCAGCATCTTGCTGGCTACCAAGCCACAGGTTGTCGACGATGTGGTGGATCATGAGGGGCTTCGTACGGCTGAACCTCGGTTCAACAGTTTGCTGAAAAAATCGATTTTGTTCTTGCTTTTGGGTGGCGCAGCGGTTTAGCGCTGCGATAAACGCATTACTCAGTGCCGGCTTTAGCCGCCGAGGGACGATTGCGTAGCGCCGACGGGTTTTTCAGCAATCTGTCAGGCCGAATTGTCCGTTGCAAAAAAACCGCTTCCACCAATCACTCCCTCTCAGGTTAAAATGTCCGCCATGGCTAAGAAGACAGGTATCAGCGATTCGTCACTTTGGATTGTCACAGTCGTCTTGTTGGTGCTTACTGCCTGGATGTATTTCAAGCGGTAGGCCGACGGACCTCTAGTGCTGCTTGGCCGAGGAACTGGCGGCCAACTCGCGGAACAGGCCCAGCAAAGCGGATGCGGCTTTCTGATCGGACAGGTTTTCGAGCGCGACCGTAGCCGTGAAATGCGGCGAGGTCGAGTTGAAGCGGACGCCGACAAAATCCTTGTCGCGCCACGACGCCAGTGCGTTCACTACCGGACTAAGTTCAACCGGCCAGTCTTCCTTGGTGGTAAGAATCACGGGGCCGGGACGAGTGACGGTCCAGGCGCGAGTGCTTTTCGCGTTCTTCCCTCCCGACTGCCCCGACCAGCGATGACGCACGACGTCGAGATGAAAGCCGGGTGGAAATCCCATATCGGCCTCGAAAGTGAGCGTTTCCTGCTGCTGCCGCCAGCGGCTCAGGGCCCACTGCACGGGAAGCGGCCGCGGCAAGAGGCGAATGGTGAGACGGGCGTCCTCAAACCAGCGCGAGGAAAGATGCAGGGTTGCCTTTACGCGCGAACTGCTGCGCTGCCATCGCAGATCGTCTACCTGCCCTTTGCCGAGACACGCCGCCTGCACCCAGCGCAGAACATTGCCCGCCCGGCGCCGGTTGTACCGCACAAACCAGCCATACCAGAGAAAACCAAGCGCGAGCGCTGCAAGTACGTCGATGAGAATAAAGCGGACCAAGGTGCGGCTGCCTCTGCCGAGAAATCGTACTTCTAATAGATGCAACTGCGCAAGGGGAGGAAATGGAAAAAAGTGCGCAACTTGCTGCCCCGCGTCAACCCCATGACGCTAGAACTGGTCTCATAAATGGTTTGAGTAGGGCACGGCTTCATAGCCGCTGAGGGACGACCGCGGCGTGCCCGGAGCTTTGTAGCAATCGGTCGAACCAGCCTCAGTGAGTTTCCCCCCTTTATTTGTGTTCCTCGAGCGCTGCCCGGATCTTCCGGTTGCTCATCAGCGCAGCAATCTTATCTTTCATGTACCGCAGCGAAATTTCGTGATGTTCCCGATCGTACGAGTCGATACAGTCCGCAGCCAGGATCACAGGCCAATCTCGCTGGTAGGCGTCGATGGCAGTGGTGCGAATGCAGGCGTGGGTATTGATCCCGGCCAGAATAATCGCATCGGCGCGGAGCCGGGAAAGCGTTTCGTCAAGACTGGTTCCATAAAATGCGCTATACCGTTTCTTGACCATGACGACATCCGACGGAACAACCGCCAGCTCCGGAACAATTTCACAGCCCGGTGTTCCTTTGATGGTGATGCGAATTCCTTTGGCTCTCATCTCCTGGAATGCGTCGCGCAGATCGGGTTCAAACTCCTGTCGCACCCAGATTACGGGAAGTGAGAAGTCCCGCATAATGGCTGCGAGCTCATTGATGGAGTTCACCAGTCTTTCTTTTTTGGCAGGCTCCCAGCTCTTGAGAAAGTCCCGCAGCATGTCGATCACGATCAGGACCGGCTTTTCCATGCCCAAGAAATTATCAGAATTCACTGCCGGCCACATGGCGAATGCGATCATCACAGACAGTTGGGTAGGGTCACCCGCTACAATGGCGGCGTGAGTTTTCGCATCCGGCAATTTGCGACCGCCGATTTCGATACGCTATGGCGGATCGACCAGGCGTGCTTCGATCCGCAGTTGGCGTATTCGCATCGCGAGTTGGCCTTTTATATGCGCCGACCCGGATCGTTTACGCTGGTGGCCGAAAGCGAAAGCGCGGACGGCCGAAACAACGGCGGCCCGCCCGCGCAGAATCCCGGCGTCGGCATTCTAGGTTTCGGCACTCTCGGTTTCGTCGTGGCGGAGACGCGGCGCAGAACCGGACACATCATTACCATCGACGTGGTCGAGGAAGCTCGGCGGGCGGGCGTCGGTTCGGCTTTGCTGCTCGCTGCGGAGGAGCAACTGGTGCGAGCCGGCTCGCGCGCCGTGGCACTCGAGACGCCAGTGAATAATGCAGCCGCGATCTGTTTCTACAAACAAAAAGGATACTTCGTGGAAAAGACCGTCGCAGGCTACTATTCCAACCACATGGATGCCTTGGTGATGACCAAAGAGTTGGCGCGCGCGCAAACGACTTCCCCGTAGGGACGCGGCTTGCCCCGTCTCTACAGCAAAGAAGGTATGGGTTAGAGAAGGTATGGCGAAATGAAAATTGCGATCCAGGGAGAACTCGGTTCCTTCAGCCATGAAGCCGCCGAAGCCATGTTGCCGCAGGCGAAGGTAGTCCCGTGTGCGCGTTCGCTTGAGGTCTTCGACCGGGTGCGGCGCGGAACCGTGGACGGCGCCGTGATTCCCATCGAGAACTCGCTGGCCGGATCGGTCGCCGAACATTTCGATTTGCTGCTCAGCCGCGACGTTCACATTGTCCGCGAGTTTCGGCTGCGCATCGTGCACAACCTGATCGCATTGCCGAGCACCAAGCTCGCCGAGGTTCGTCGCGTATTTTCGCATCCCGTGGCGCTCGATCAATGCCGCGACCTGTTTGCAAAGAATCCGAAACTCGAGCCAGTGCCGTTCTACGACACGGCGGGAAGCGTGAAGCACGTGGTGGCTGAAGGCCTGCGTGATGCGGCAGGCATAGCCAGCCGGCGCGCCGCCGAAGTGTATGCGGGAAAAATTCTGAAGTCCGGCATTGAGGACGACAAGAAAAACTTCACCCGCTTCTTCCTGATCAAACGAGGCAAGGTCGAACAAGAACAGATCAACCAAAGAAAGACTAAGCACGGAAAGCCGCCGTCGGCTCGAAAAGCGGATAAGTCGAAGGCGGATAAGACTTCCATCGCCTTCAGCGTGAAGAATATTCCGGGAGCGTTATTCAAGGCGCTCAGCGTGTTCGCGCTGCGCGACATCAGTTTGAGCAAGATCGAATCGCGGCCCATGCGCGGGCGTCCGTGGGAGTATGTGTTTTTTGTCGACCTGTTGCGCGGCGACGATGAAGCCTCGCGCAATGCCCTGCACCATCTAGGCGAGATTACGGACCTGGTGAAGGTGCTCGGAATTTATCCGGAAGCTTGAGCGTGTCCACTGATACGCGGGAACAATCCGTGCGCGAGTTTAAGATCGAGACCGACGCACCCAACAAAAGACGCGAGATACTGCTGTTGTGTGGCGTAACACTGGCGCCAATCGTAGCCGTCTTAGTAGAGGTGTTGGCAGCGGCGTTCATTTTTCACCCCAGCACGAAGGGAGACGCGGCCTTTCGCTGGCTGGTGCGGTTAACGATCACCGGGACGCTTATAGGCGGCTACATCATTGCATTCCGCATAGCGTTTCGCCTAGGTATGCAACGCGCCAAGCGTGGGATGGTCTTCGCCCTAAGCGACGAAGAGTTTATTCGGAAGAGAAGTGGTTGGCCCGATGACAGGATCGCATTCTCCGAAATAGGCGGCCTCTATGACGGACCCGGCGGGCTGGTGGTTGAAACCATCGCGCCTCTTAGGAGAATTTCTATTCCGCGAGAGGTAACTGGACTTGAGGCGATTCGCGCGGAACTTGCTAAGCACCATTCGTTTTCCCTCCAGACTAGACCTCCACGGGCCAGACTTTCATGGACGGGTTTGGTAGTCATGATCGTATCCATTCTGAGTTGGGCTGCGGTTATATTTATCTGGTACGAGGTCATGCGGCCACGGTAGCTGTCGCGTGCGCCCTTTCGCCCTACGGATGGAGCTCGAAAAGTACCCATCGCAATCGACTCCGAGGTGCCGCACCTTTTAATAGTCATGATCTCCGCCAGCGAAGCCGATGGAAGTGCATGGGAGGCACCCGCACCGCTCGATCTTGGGAGGCTTTTCATCGGGCTGGGTTCGTCACAAACAGCAGTGAGCAACTGCACAGCGGGGTTTTGCGGTTTTGGCGTAGCCTAGCTGCGGGGCTGATCCCTTTCGGTTACCAGAGTGAGGGCCCTTGGTACTGGGTCAGTTTCGATATCCACAGTCTCGCTTTAGCATCCCCGCCTGTGGCATCATGGTTCTGTGATGATCGGCAAGGGCAAACGTCCGCGTGATCCAAACCAGCTTGCGAAGTGGATTGTAGAGCAATCGACAAGCGAAGCGCCTCAGTCGGAACCCGCCACAGCACCAGCCCCGCCAGTGAATCTCTCCGAGTACATGGCCGCAATAGGGCGCAAGGGTGGTCAGATTGGCGGGAAACGGCGGCTTAAGACCATGACGAAGGCCGCACGCTCCAAGGTGGCAGCCAAGGCCGCTAGAGCACGCTGGAAGAAACGGTAACTACCCTCTCACTCTCCAGTTCTTCTATCCGCTTCTCCAGTCTGTCGATCCGCTCGAATGCGTTCGACAGATAAAGCCCCAGAATTACAATCCAAGCGGCTAGCAGTGAGTAGCTGTTGCGATACCAGATGGCATAGAGAAACACGGCCACGATTGGCACCCATGTCAGTGCGCTCTTGAATCTTTTCATACCCTCTCTCTTGACGGCTGTGATTTAATCACAAATAGAAAAGCCCCGCTCTCAACGGGGCCGTGGTGCGTGCTCATGCCCACATTAGGGCCGGAGCTTGCGCATGTCAAGACCTTCTTCCAAGACCACAAAGGCCAGATCAATTCCTTCTCCCACAATAAACACCGCAGATTCTAATTCCTGTGCTGCATCTCGAACACGTTCGGGAACATCAGTAAACTCAAAGAAACAGCCTTCTAAACGACATGTGAGCGTGCAAGCTGGATTTCCTTCGGTCAGCAGCTCTACAGATTCCTCTTCTGCATCCACATTGCGTACTGCGCACATAAAGGTTCCGTCAACCTGCCCAGCCTTAACGCGCACCCGTAAGCGGCGATTGTTATCCAGCCAACCCCTTAAAACCAATGCAACATCATTCCACTCGATCATAGAGCCTCGCTATTTCAAACTTGACGCATGGACGCAAAAACATATTGACATGCTAAAGCGGCAATGGTATAAGAGTCAATATGAATCGCCTAGACACCAAGACCCAAGCCCAAGTGATTAGCTGCCTGATCGAAGGCTGCTCGATTCGCGCCACAGTCCGCATGACAGGGGCGGCGAAGAACACGGTGGTTAAACTGCTAGGCGAGATTGGCTGTGCATGCGCCGCTTATCACAACCGCAACGTGCGCCGTCTTAAGGTGCGCCGTTTGCAGTGCGATGAAATTTGGTCATTCGTGGGAGCAAAGGCGAAGAACGTTAGCGCGGCGAAGAAACAAGAGGGCTGGGGTGACATCTGGACGTGGATAGGAATTGACGCGGATACCAAGCTGGTCGTTTCCTATTTAGTCGGCGGACGTGGCGCGGGATGGGCGAAAGATTTTATGGAAGATTGCGCCAGCCGGATCACCAACCGCGTGCAAATCACTACCGATGGTCACAAGGGCTATCTGGAAGCCGTAGAGAATGCCTTCGGAGCGGATATCGACTACGCGATGCTACAGAAGATTTACGGAGCGCCAGCGGAGAATGAGACGCGGTATTCTCCAGCAACTTGTATCGGATGTGACATGAAAGTTGTGAGCGGCGACCCTGACCCGAAGCATGTGAGCACCAGCTATGTTGAGCGGCAGAACCTCACTATGAGAATGCACATGCGCCGCTTTACCAGACTCACAAACGGTTTTAGCAAGAAAGTGGATAACCGTCGCCACTCGGTTGCGCTGCACTATATGTTCTACAACTTCTGCCGGATTCACCAGACGCTACGCTGCACTCCCACAATGGAAGCGGGTTTGACCGACCACATTTGGACTCTTGAGGAATTATGTGCGTTGCTGCCTAAGCCTGTCGTTCGATCCTCTACTATCGAGCAGCAACTACTGGCTAAAGCTCTCTCGTCTTAATAGCGGAATCGAAGCTCCCTGTAACTCTTCCGAAAGTTCTTGATCTTGTCCGCCACTTGCGATAGCAGGTGTTCAAATTCCTCTTCTTTGCTGTACACGTCCACGATTAGAGATAGCAACGATCTGTTAGTGAACGCGTCCACATCTACGACCAGTTCTTCGATCTGCGCTGTAATGCCAGTCGAAAAATATCCGAGCGTTCCATCGTGGTGAAGTACCACGGCCTCAGTTTTTCCGCCCACCCCATTGACTCTCCGCTTTGCCTGATTCATTACTCTTACACCATAAAACAGCATGGCATCCGCACCCATGCGAATGTGTATGTCTCGCAAGAGCGAGCGCGTCTGGTTAATCCCAATTCCAATGGAATCGTGCGTGGAAGGATTTATTGCCAAAGCCATGTTGTCTTGCCAGCGATAAAGCAGTGTTCGCCCAGAGACGTTTATAGCCGTAAGCAACGTTGCGCTCTCTGGAATCATTTCTATG
Source organism: uncultured Acidobacteriaceae bacterium (assembly GCA_963785265.1). Classification (GTDB taxonomy): domain Bacteria; phylum Acidobacteriota; class Terriglobia; order Terriglobales; family Acidobacteriaceae; genus Acidiflorens. Next base: position 291,657 of record CAWAUN010000010.1, read on the forward strand.
GGAAACCCCTTGTAGGAGCCGACCGTGTCGCGTTTGATTCGTCGCATGAGCGCATTCGCGTCTGTCAGGACCTCGGGCCAACCTCGATTACTGGTTAGAAATTCCCGCTCAATCACTTGCTCCGCATACTCGATGAAGTGTGCTGTGCCTGCGCCGCCGGACACGATTCGCCCATAGGGGCATTGAATCATAGACAGTTTGTCGCATTCTGACTTGCTCTCTTGCGATATAGTCTCTTCCGTATCGGCCAGCAATAAAACGCCATCTGTGCACTGCAACCCGACAATCGCAGTCATTAGCTTCACCAAAGGGAGCCGCGTGAGTTTAGGCTTTGGAGGGAAGCGCGGCTGTGGGAGCATCTACTTCGCCCCCGCTTTAGCATAGCCGTCTGCTGTGGAAAAGGAAACTGACCCACTACCGGGCCCTTCTAATTGTTGCAAATGCCTAAAAAAGGTCTAGAATTCAACAACCTAGCATCAGGCTTGCATCTTTTTGCCGGTTGAGTTCATCCAAGGTTGAGTGAAACTCACTCAAGGGAAAACTATGAGCGATCCTATTTCTTCCGAGATCACCTCTTACGAAACTAGCGACCGGTCGCTGCCCATTTTGCCGGTGCGCGACACAGTTCTGTTCCCTCACGCAGTGCTGCCTCTGACGGTCGGCCGCGAGAGCTCTGTGCAACTGATCAATTCGCTGGGCGACGACAAAACCATCGTCGTAGTGGCGCAGCGTGAGGCGCGTGTCGACTCGCCGCAGCCCACCGATCTGTACTCGATCGGAACGCTGGCCGTTGTGCACAAGGTCGTGAAGATGCCCAACCAGAGCCTCTTCGTTTTTGCCGAAGGCCTGGAGCGCGTGCGGCTGGCCGATTTCGCGCAGCTTTCGCCGTTCATGCGCGCGCGCGTCACCTCGATTCCGGAGCTGATTCCGCCCAAGGATTCCGAAATCGAAGCGCTACAGCGCAACGTGCTGACGTTGTTCCAGCAGATCGTGGCCGGTTCTCCGACACTCTCCGACGAGCTTTCAACCGTGGCCATGAACATCGAAGAGCCGGGACGCCTGGTGGATTTCATCGCCTCTTCCCTGCCGTCACTATCAACAGCGGACAAGCAGGAAACGCTGGAGACGACCGACGTTCGCATTCGCCTGGAAAAAATTAATCAGCATCTGGCCAAGGAACTCGAAGTACAACAACTGCGCAACAAGATCCAGTCCGAAGTGCAGGATCGTGTGCAGCAGACGCAGCGCGAATACTACCTGCGCGAGCAGATGAAGGCCATCCAGAAAGAACTGGGCGAGCAGGATGAAGGCCAGCGCGACACCGAAGAACTGAAGCAAAAGATCGAATCGGCGGGCATGCCCGACGAGGTAAAAAAAGAAGCGCTGAAAGAACTGGGGCGCCTCTCGCGCATGTCGCCGATGGCGGCCGATTATTCAGTGACGCGCAACTACATCGAGTGGCTGGCCGTGCTGCCATGGGCCAAAACTTCGGGCGGAGAAATTGAGATTCCGAAGGCAAAAGAGATTCTCGACACCGACCACTACGACTTGCAAAAAGTAAAAGACCGCATCCTCGACTACCTTTCGGTGCGGCGTTTGAAGCCCAGCATGAAAGGTCCGATTCTATGTTTCGTAGGCCCTCCGGGCGTGGGCAAAACTTCGCTCGGCAAATCCATCGCCCGCGCGCTGGGACGCAAGTTTACGCGTCTGTCGCTAGGCGGAGTGCACGACGAGGCCGAAATCCGCGGCCATCGGCGCACGTACATCGGAGCCTTGCCCGGCCAGATCATTCAGGGCATTCGCCGCGCCGAGACCAAAGATCCCGTCTTCATGCTCGACGAAATCGACAAGGTCGGACGCGACTTCCGCGGCGATCCCGCATCGGCGCTGCTCGAAGCCCTCGATCCCGAGCAGAACGCAACCTTCCGCGACAACTATTTGGACGTGACTTTCGATCTCTCGAAGGTCCTGTTCATCACCACCGCCAACATGCTCGATCCCATCGCCGAGCCGCTCCGCGACCGCATGGAAATCATCGAACTGCAGGGCTACACGGAAGAAGAAAAAATTCACATCGCCTTCCAGTACCTGATCCCAAGACAGATCGAGGAAAACGGAATCACCACAGAGCAGATCGAATTTCCCGAAGAGGCGGTCAGCAACATCATCCGTCATTACACGCGCGAGGCGGGCGTTCGCAACCTGGAGCGCACCATCGGCACCATCTGCCGCAAGCAGGCGCGCCGCATCGCCGAAGGCAAGACCGGGAAGCTGGTTATTACCAAGGAGATCATCCAGGAATTTCTGGGCGGCATCAAGGTGCGCAGCGAAGGCGAAATTGCCGAACGCACCAAACGCGCGGGCGTGGTAGTCGGCTTAGCATGGACGCCCTCGGGCGGCGACGTGCTCTTCGTCGAAGCAAATCAAATGAAAGGCAAAGGTGGACTCACCATCACCGGCCAGATTCAAGACGTGATGCGCGAGTCGATGCAAGCCGGACTAAGCTGGGTGCGCTCGAATGCCAAGCAGTTAGGCATTGACGAAGAATTTTTCGCCAACCACGACATTCACATTCACGTACCCGCGGGAGCGATTCCGAAAGACGGTCCTTCGGCCGGCGTCACCATTGTGACCGCGCTGGTGTCATTACTGACTGGTAAACAGGTGCGTCCGCTGACGGCGATGACAGGCGAGATTACGCTGAGCGGAAACGTGCTGCCGGTAGGCGGCATCAAAGAAAAAGTTCTAGCCGCGAAACGCGCCGGAGTGCATGACGTGATCCTGCCCGCCGACAACCAGACCAACCTCGAAGAAGATCTGACGCCCGAGCAGTTAGTAGGATTGACGGCACATTACGTGAAGACCATCGAAGAGGTACTCGAGTTCGCGCTGCCAAGCTCACCGCGCGAGGAACTGCAAGACGCAGAAGAGCGCGAAAAGGTACTAAGCACGTAATACAGCTGTCAGTTCTCAGTCACCCATCCAAGTTGTCATCCTGAGCGGAGCATGGACTTCACAAAGTGAAGTCCATGCGGAGTCGAAGGACCCCTACACTCTCACGGCCGCCAAAAGCTGCATCAGAGAATTCTCCCCGTGCGTAGGGTTTCGTGGGAGCAGCCACAAGCGCCGGGGTGACGACTTCAGCATCCGTTTTTCTTGCCGAACGCCACTAGCCCATTGTCGGTTATACCGAAATAATTAAAGGCACCCTTGCCGATTTTGCCGTTGCTGGCGCGACCAGTGAATACGATGTAGCTACAACAGTCGCCTTCGCCCGACGGATAGGTGAAAGTGACAGTGATGAACCCATTGATCACTGTGAAATAGCCGCCATACGGGTCCTGCTGGCCGTTCAGCACGGCCTCGCCGCTGTGCGGCCAACCGTAGCTGCCATCGTCGGTCAGAGTGATGCAGTCCGTGCCGTTGTCGCGCTGCGACTCGGTCACAGTCGCCGGCCAATTGCCGGTGTAGCTCTGTGTCTTGGCAGCGTCGGTCTGTGCCATGGCAGCGCTGGACATCAGTGCAAAGGCCACAATTGGCAACGCCACCGCGATGAATCTGCGAATGCTCCTGGTCATGATTCTCTACCTCTCCATGAAAATCGTAAGTCGCTGGTGCTACGAAACCTTACCGAAAGACAGCCAGCCAGTTGTCATGAAGATGTAAAACCATTGTAAAAGTTCTGTTGCCGAGAAAACCCTCTCCGAGTTCGAATAGCGCAGAGGGTGCCGCTTTTGTCGGGTTCCTGCAACAAGGCGGGGACTTTGACTTCCCATCCCCACCGCGATCCCATTTGTTGGCGGAATCCCACTCATCGAAAAAAGCGCGATGAATGGGGCACCCGCATATTTGGGCACGATGAGCTATTCCCCTAGAAGAATCCGCGCAAAGAGACGACAATGGTTCCCGCAACAATTAAGGAGCCGAGTTGGAAGCCAGTCCTGTTCTGAAACCTGTTCCAAAGCCTGCAAGTACAAAGCCGAAACTTGGGCTGCGCGCCTGGATGGAACGCGTGTTAGTCGAATGTGATCGCGCTGCTGACGGTTTCGACGCCGAAGCAGTGCACGATCTTCGAGTCGCGCTGCGGCGCTGCCGTTCTCTCGCCGATGGATTGATGGCCATCGATCCTAATTCTTCCTGGAAAGACATGAAGAAGTCAGGCAAGAAAGTTTTTCAGGCGCTCGGTGAACTGCGCGACATGCAGGTGATGCAGGAATGGATCGAGAAGCTTTCCGTTCCCTCTTCGGCTGCGGAAGACGCGGCTAGACGCGTCTCTACGGAAGAGTCTGGCGATCCTGCCGCTGTCAGGCTGCTCCATCATGTGCACGCTCGCGAAGCGGAGTGCAAGCAACATGCGTTCAAGGATCTGAATCAGTTTGACCGCAAGCAATGGCGTCAATGGAGCCGAAGCCTGCCCAGGCGTGCCGCGCGAGTGCGTCCGGGAAGCGTCGTGTATCTGCATCTGGCGCTGGAAAAGTGGACAGCCGCTTATGAGTTGCACAAGCGCGCTCTGCGGACTCGCTCGCAGGTCAGTTGGCACGCGCTGCGCATTGGCATCAAACGCTTCCGCTACACGGTGGAGAATTTCCTGCCGCGCCAGCATGAGCTTTGGGGAGACGACCTGAAAGAGCTGCAGGATCTGTTGGGCGAAGTGCACGATCTCGATGTGCTGTGGACAACCGCAGTGGGAGTGATGGCGTTTCCGGATGTGGAAAGTCAGCGACTGTGGCGCGAGAAGTTGAATGCCGAGCGCACGAAGCGCATCGAGCGTTATCGCGAGAAGATGGTGGGACGAGAGTCGCTGTGGCGCGTCTGGCGAGCGGAGTTGCCTTCGGGACCGCAACTGCGCGCGGCCGCGTTGAGCCGGCTTCGCGTGTGGGCGGGATTTCTCGATCCCGACTTTGCGCATTCCCAGCGCGTGAGCCAGTTGGCGCTGCTTTTGTATGACGGATTGCGCGAAGCGGGTCTGCTGACAACGGATGCGGGACCGCCGAATCTGGACCACAATCTGAATCGGAATACAACCCCCCGTTCAGAGTATGACCCGCGAGCAGTGCTGCAGGCAGCCGCGATGATGCATGATGTGGGAAAAGCCAAGGGTTCGGAAAACCATCAGAAGGCTTCGTACCGGATGATCCGCGGGCTGGCGCGTCCCTTGGGTTGGAGCGCGCGGGAACTCGAACTCGCGGCAGTGGTCGCGCGATACCATCGTGGAGCGCTGCCGCATCCGCGGGGAAAGACCTTGCAAACGCTGGAATTGCAGGATCGTCCGACCGCCATGGAGTTGGCCGGGATTCTACGGCTGGCGAACGCGCTGGACTTGCGCGGCGGGAACCCACAAAAACAAAGAGGGGACGAACGCAGCAGAAACGAGAAAGTAAATACTGGACCGCGGCTTGAGGTTGGGTTGCAGGAACGCTCCGTAGTGTTGCAGGTGACAGGATACTCGCCGCTAGACCGTTCGGCAGAAAACGTCGCCGCAGCGCGGCATCTTTTGGAAACCGTGCTGCGGCGGCCAGTGCTGGTGCGAACGTTGCGTGGTTCCGCGGCGAGCAAACCCACAGCACACACGCGGATAGTTGGACGGCCCGTCTTAGTGTGAGCGGCGAACCGTGATCGGCAAACCATGGACGGCTGCGACTTTTTCGTGCACGTTCTGATGCCTTGGAGTATCTTTAGCAGTTCGACCGGCAGTTCAACCGTACTTCGTAATCGGAGGTGTGTGTTGAAGAACGGAATGTCGAAAAGAAGCGCGTTGAAAACGGTTCCTCTGGTATTTCTCGGATTGCTCTTTTTTGGGTTCGCGCTGTGGGCGCAAACCAAACCGCCGGCAACCGAATATAAGATTCCCCCCGAAGCTGCCGCCAAAGCCAATCCCGTGAAGCCCACGGCGGAGTCGCTCGCCAAGGGCAAGAAGATGTATGGCATCGATTGCGCGATGTGCCATGGAGAAAAGGGCGATGGCAAGGGGGACATGGCGTCGGACATGAAGAATGTTACGGATTTCACCAATCCTGACGCTTTGAAAAATCGCACGGACGGCGAACTCTTCTACGTGACCCGGAACGGCAAGGGCGACATGCCGCCGGAGGGCGACCGCGCCAAGGATGACGACATCTGGAATATGGTGAACTACATCCGCTCGCTGGCCAAGAAATAGGCGCACTCAACCGGACACTAGATCGGCGACAACAAAAGATCGGCAAAAACAAACTGATCGCGAACCACCGTCACGCCAACTGAAACCGGGAGGGCTGCGTTCAACATGGGCCCTGCGTATACAAAGGAATGGAACTCTCCGCGTTCGCCGCAGGGATCGACACCCTCGGGCAGCGCCGAAAGCAGTGATTGGTCGAACTCGCGGCCTACGAAGGATTGGTCGAGTTTCGTGGTGTCGACGCAAGTCAACTTTGCTCGCACGCCTGCTGCAATCATGTCTTCCGCTAGAGCCCGCGTCGGCAACCCCCACAAGGGGAAGATCGGCTCAAGTCCTGTGCCTGCCATTTGTTTTTCTCTGTAGGCGCGAACATCTTCGAGAAACAGATCGCCGAACGCGACTCCCTCGATTCCTTCGGAGACGGCCTTGGCACAGGTTTGCGCCATCACCGACTCATACTGTTCATTGGAGCAGGGCCAGGGCAGTGGAACGCCCCAGAGCGGAAGTCCGGCGGCAGCAGCTTGCCGCTCGACTAACTCGCGTCTGACGGCATGCATGACGACGCGGCCGGCGGCTTGGTTGAAAGTAGTCAGCAGCCCTGCGACCTCATACTCACCGCGCTGGCGGAGAACATGAAGGCTCCATGCGCTGTCTTTGCCGCTGCTCCAAGAGAGAAGAATGCGCTTCATGGCCAATCGGCGAGTGCAGAGCTTACGCGAAGAGAAACTCTTTCGTCCTCAATTCTTTAATCGTATCCCGCAGCTTCGCCGCCTTCTCGAATTCGAAGCGTTTGGCGGCTTCCCGCATATCGCTTTCCAGCTTTGCTATGTAGGCGTCCAATTCTTCCTGCGATTTCAGATCCGGAATGCCTTCGGCTTCGGGGCCGGTCAGATCGGTATAGTCGGCGCCTACGATGGCGACTAACGTCATGTCGAGCGGACGGATAATCGATTCAGGAGTAATTCCGTTCGCGGCGTTATAAGCTTCCTGGATGGCGCGGCGACGGTTGGTCTCGTCCAACGCTTTCTTCATCGAGTCGGTCATGCGATCGGCATAGAGAATTGCCTGGCCGTTCAGGTTGCGGGCGCAGCGTCCTATGGTTTGGATCAGCGAACCGGCGGAGCGGAGGAAACCTTCTTTGTCGGCGTCTAGAATCGCTACCAGCGAGACTTCGGGCAGGTCGAGACCTTCGCGTAGAAGATTGATGCCGATCAATACATCGAATTCGCCTTTGCGCAGGTCGCGCAGGATTTTTACGCGCTCCAGGGTTTCGATTTCGGAGTGCATGTAACGGCACTTCACGCCAACTTCGCTGTAATACTCGGCCAGGTCTTCGGACATGCGCTTGGTCAGCGTGGTCACCAGCACTCTCTCGTTGCGGGCCACACGATCACGAATCATGTGCAGCAGATCGTCGATCTGTCCCTTCACCGGACGAATTTCGACCGGCGGATCAATCAGGCCGGTGGGACGGATGATCTGCTCGACCACCACTCCGGCGGATTTCGTAAGCTCGTAGGGACCGGGCGTGGCGGAAACGTAGATGAGTTGGTTAGAGCGATGCTCGAACTCCTCGAACGTCAGCGGGCGATTGTCGAGCGCCGAGGGCATGCGGAATCCGTATTCGACCAGCGTCTGCTTGCGCGAGCGGTCGCCGTGATACATGCCGTGGAGTTGCGGGACGGTCTGGTGCGACTCGTCGATGAACATCAGATAGTCGCGCGGAAAATAATCGAGCAGGGTGGGCGGCGGCTCGCCGGGAAGGCGTCCGGTGAAATGGCGCGAGTAGTTTTCGATGCCGTGGCAGTAACCCATGGCCTTGATCATTTCGAGGTCGTACATCACGCGCTGATGGATGCGCTGCGATTCGACCAGGCGTCCTTGTTTTTCCAGTTCGGCTTCCCACCACGCTAGCTCGGCTTTTATGGAAGCTACGGCCGAGGCGCGGGTTTCTTCTTTCATTACGTAATGCGTCTTCGGATAAATCGGCAGCCTCATGTAACGCTGCTTGACGGTGCCAAACAAGGGATCGATCTGGGAGAGCGATTCCACCTCGTCGCCAAACATCTCTACGCGATAGGCGTTGTCGTCATAGGTGGGATAGATTTCGATGACGTCTCCCCGGACGCGGAAGGTGCCCCGGCGGAAATCGCCTTCGGTGCGTTCGTAGAGAATATCCACCAGCTTGTGGGTGATATCCGAGCGCTTGATCTTCTGTCCCTTTTCCAGGAACAGCATCATGCCGTAGTAAGCCTCGGGCGATCCCAATCCATAAATGCAACTGACCGAGGCCACGATCAGACAATCGCGCCGCTCAAATAGCGACCGCGTGGCCGAGAGGCGCAGCTTGTCGAGTTCGTCGTTGATGGTGGATTCTTTTTCGATGTAAAGATCGGCCGCCGGCACATAGGCCTCGGGCTGGTAGTAGTCGTAATAGGAAACGAAATACTCGACGGCGTTGTGTGGAAAGAAACTCTTGAACTCGTGGTAGAGCTGGGCGGCAAGGGTCTTGTTGTGGGCCATGACCAGGGCGGGACGGTTGGCGGCTTCGATCACTTTGGCGGCGGTGAAGGTCTTGCCCGATCCGGTAACGCCGAGCAGGACCTGATGCTGCTCGCGGTCGAAGACGCCGCGGGTGAGGGCTTCGATGGCTTGCGCCTGGTCGCCCTGGGGCTTGTAGTTGCTTACCAGCTTGAAGTCCACAGGTCATTATAGGGGAAAGCCACGCGACGGGCTGGGATGCACTTGTGTGTAAATATGCTCTTTGGAAGGCAGGTACCCCGGAAGTTTGTACTAAGTTGTTTACCCTAGGACCTGCGAAAAAGTAGGGTGCGAAGGGGGTTTGTAAATACCCGAAATTACTGATGTCATCGTGAATTTCCAAGGAAAAACCGCATTTTGGAAGATTTCATCTTTAGTTAACGTCTGGGCACGCGATTTGGCCGCGTGGTTGCAAAATGAGACACAAAGAGTCGAATCCAAGCGTGCCAAAGAGCCTGTTTTTCAATGCCTTGGGTGCGGCTGAGGAGTGGTCGGGTGCAAGTTGTTATGGACGAGAATTTCAACCACATCGGTCCCCGGGAGAGGCAGATCATCGATCTTCTGCTCCAGGGATGTGATAACGGGGAAATTGCCCGCGACCTGAATATGGCCGAGCGCACGGTCAAAGCGTATTTCAACCGCCTGTTTGTGCGTTTTGGAATCAAAGGCGGAATCAAGCGGGTTAAGCTCGCGACTTTACTTTATCGGAGGCAATTATGGTTGGAGAAACAGCAAGCCGGCGCGGGCCCAGCGAACGTGAGCAGTTCATCATTCAACTCGTCGCCGAGGGCTGCAAGAACCGGGAAATCGCCGATTCTCTCGGGACCACAGAGCATGTGGTGAAGAATTATCTGCGCCTGATTTATGACAAGCTGGGCATGTGGAACCGCGTCGAACTGGCGCTGTGGTATGTGGCGCGCCAGGACGAGCAGGTTTATAACGCGTAAGGGCTGTTCTGATTTTGCTGCTAGAAGTTTTTTGCCGCTAGTGTCGGTCTAAACCCTAATCCATTCGGGCAATCGTTTTGCAGGGACCCACTTCTCGAAAAACGCGAGAAGTGGGGCACCTCCCTGTTCTGATCTCAATGCCCATGCTTCCCCTACCCAGCCCTGAGCTGGTTAGCGGCCAGCGGCGGCGGCGGCTTTCTTGCCGGACTCACGAGCGGCGACCGTGAGTTCTTTTTCCAGCGAAGAGAAACGCTGGAATACTTCGTGGAGGCGCAAGGCCATGTTGCGAAGGGCGTCGGCCTGCGCTACGACAGTGGCGGGAAGTCCGGGCTCGTGCGCGAGAAGTTCGGCGTTGCCGAGCACGGTGGTAAGCGCGTTGTTAACGTTGGTCCGCATCTCGACCATGTAGCGGCCGAGAGTAGCTTCGGCTTGGGCGGCGGCGCAGATTTTTTCGGCTTCCTGGGCGCGGGACTCGGCTTGACGGCGGCGCAGAATTTCGCGTCCCAGGAGAGCGGTTAGCGCCGGCCAGATTCCGGGCTCGCGACGCAACTCGAGAACGTGGCCGTGAAGACGGTAGAAGTCACGCGTGCGGCCGGAGCGAAGGATGATGGCTGGCTTGCCGGCCGCGGCCAGATACGGCTTGAGGTTCTGGTTAGGAGCTTGAGGCTGGCGCTTGCCTTTTTTCGTTTGTTCCGAAGAAGCGTCGGCGATGGCCAGGTCGTAATGGCTGCCGGCCAGGGCGCTGGAAAAATCCTGGTCGAGGACGGTGAACTCGACTTCGCAATGACCGGAATCGGAATCTGAATTCCCGGGCCAATGCGCGGCAATCTCGCGTGAGAAGGCGGGATTGCTGGCCAGGATCAGGACGGTCGGGCATTTCATGCTCTCATCTGTCTTTCTTCCTGTATCTTTCTTCCTGGCTTTCTGGCGCTACTGCGTCCCGCCGGCGGAATTTCCCGACGCGGCGGCGGCGCGTGCACTGCGCGGGCCTTCTTGCGCTGCGTTCTGGAGGGCGTCGTCGACGGCCGCTCTTAGATCGACCAGCATGCGCAAGGGCTGTCCCGAGGAGTATTCGGCGTGGAACATTACTTTCCAAGACTGACAGATCATGCGCAGACGCGTGGTCGGCTCCTCGGCGGAGAATTGAGCGCGGCGGCAATCGACGGTGGCGACGCCGCGGCGATCGAGTTCGCGCAGGCCATCCAGGATGGCGTTCAAATCGTCGTGCATGAGGCGGAAAAATATGCGCCGGATCATGAAGCTGAAGCGGGCAAAAGCCACCATGGCGGAGGGTTCGAAGTAGCGCGCCGCGTTCTGCGTTTTGAGCTTGCGCCCTTGTTCGAGCACGCCGCTGTGCAGCAGTTCGCTGAGGCGGCGGCAATGCGCCGCCGACTGCATGATGGTGTCGAGCGAGCTCAACCAGTCGGGCATCTCCGGCTGTTGCGGCCCGAGCACGGGCTCGAGCACCTGGGCGACGTAATCGAGATCGACGTCGGCGTCTTCGAGGCCGGAGGGCGCGCACAGCGAAAAATACTGGACGAGCAGGAAGTCGGTTTTGTCGCGATCGCTCGCGGACTTCGCGGCCTTCTGCATGTGATGAATCAGCAAATGGCGCAGCACGGCTTCGCTGGCCAGGGGCGTGGTCTGCAGAAACTGGCGCAACTGGTGCACCTGGATCTGCGCATCCACTTGATGGAACCAGGTAGCGGCTTGCTCGACCGACTCAGGCGACATAGAGAAACCCTCGTCAATGGGGCAGGCGGAGATTTCAACCACGAATTCGCGCACGAGGGCGGTGTAGACGGGTTGCAGGGCGCCGAGCGTGACTCCCTGGTCTTCAGTGGTGGGCGGGAAAAAGGGCTGAGTTGGGTTCGATGCAGTCATGATTTGACAATCCAATTGGGAACTTGTTGGAGGAAGCGGGCCGCGACCACGGTCCGTTCCGGATGATACTGAACCGCCACGACCGAGGCTTCGGCGTGCAGCGAGCCGTCATTGCTTTCGACGAGGACACGATCGGCAAATTCCAGCGGGTGGTCGACCACAAACAGGACTTCGTGCGGCGTGCCGAACTCGATGACGGTGTTTTGGAAAAAGACGTTCTCGTTTTCGTGGGCAGCGGCGTTGCCGTTGCTATTGCCATTGTCGTTGTTGTTGGCATGGATATGGGTGCGGCTGAGTTTGATGGGAATTCGCACCGGGGTGGCTTCGGGGAAAAATCTCGCCAAGCGGCCTACGATTTCCGATTCGTGCGCGCGAGCGGTTGCCTGGTTGGGCACTGAAACCTCAATCCCGGGGGAGTTGGAGCAGACTTATCTCCCTTCTTGCCGGCTTGGAAGAATTGCTGGGAGACTCTATCTGCTTTATCAGCATTTCTTAGTGCACGGGGGACACCAAAAACTTGAGGGGCATGCACCTACGAACAAGTTGAGGAATACGAAGCAGTTAGCGGACGTGAGCGAGGTCGCTGGACGCTGGTTTTTCCGGGCTTGCGGCTGGCGTGTATCAAAATGACACACTCGTCTCAATTCGCGGCTATCGTGGGGACGGCCGAGTTCGCGGAGGGGCCGAGCTGCGCTCGGCTGGGCAGGTGAGGGCACCTGCCCCTACGCAATGCTATTGCAACGTTGTCGATTGGGGAGGGTCTTCTCTTGCTCCTATGTTGTAGCGTTTTAGTTTGCGGTAGAGGGTGGCTCGGCTTATGCCTAGCATTTTGCCGGCTAGAGCTTTGTCTCCTTTGACCTGGGAGAAGACACGCTTGATGGTGGCGCGCTCGATGTCTTCGAGATCGGTGCCGGAAACTTCTCGCGACTCCCGCGCTTCAGCATGGATTTCCGCGTGCGCGATGGCGGGCGGCAGATCGCTGACTTCGATTATGGTTTGATCGCCTAGAGCTACTGCTCGCTCCAGACAATTTTCCAGTTCACGCACATTGCCGGGCCAGTCGTAATCGAGCAAAGCCTTCATGGCGTCGCCGGAGACGTGGACGCCGCGTCCAGGAGCCAGGCGTTCGAGGAACCAGGCCGCGAGGATGGGGATATCGGAACGACGTTCGCGCAAGGGAGGCAAAGAAATGGTGACTACATTGAGGCGGAAATAAAGATCTTTGCGGAAAGTTCCCTTCTGGTATTCGGCATCGAGATCGCGGTTGGTGGCCGCCATGATGCGGACGTCCACTTTGACCTTTTGGTTGCTGCCTACGGGGCGAACTTCCTTTTCCTGTAGAAAGCGCAGAAGCTTGGCTTGCATTTCCAGGGGAAGTTCGCCGACCTCGTCGAAAAAAATGGTTCCAGTATCGGCCGATTGCAATAGTCCCAGCTTGGAGCGAAGCGCGCCGGTGAAGGCTCCTTTTTCGTAGCCGAATAATTCGCTTTCGATCAGGGTGGGGACGAGCGAGCCACAGTCTACAGCAACGAACGGACGAGCGGCCATGGTTCCGCGAAAGTGTAGGGCGCGGGCTACCAGTTCCTTGCCGGTTCCGCTTTCACCGGAAATCAGGACCGGGGTGCGCGTGTCTTTGAGGCGCGAAATCAGGCGCAGAACATTCTGAATGCCGGCGGAATTGCCGATGATGCCGTGAACGGCGGTCTCGGTTTCGGAACGTTCGCGCAGGTAGAGATTTTCTTCGACAAGGCGGACTTTGTCGGCCATGCGACGCAGGAAGAGGCGCAGTTCGTCGAGCGGATTGAAGGGCTTTGCAATGTAATCGTAGGCGCCGAGTTTCATCGCCTGCACCGCCGTTTCGACCGATCCGTGGCCGGTCATGACGGCGACTTCGATGCGCGGGTAGGTGCGCTTAACCTGTTCCAGGAATTCGATGCCGGACATGCGCGGCATGACCATGTCGGTGAGGACCATGTGGACGGGTTGCTCTTCGAGCAGGGACAGGGCGGCCTCGCCGCTCTCGGCTTCGAGGCAGAGGAAGCCTAACGACTCGCCGACGGTGATGCAGAGGCGGCGGATGGTCTGTTCGTCGTCGACAATCAGCAAACGGACACGGAAGTCGTTTCTGGTCGGGTCATCTCTCATCGGACTTTGTCTCGTCAAATCCGGTTTCGTCGAATTCTCAGTCATCATGCGGCCTTGCCCATGGTCTGCTCGACCACGGTAATGAAATCGTGCACCCGGAACGGCTTTTCCACGCACGGCGCGCCGGTGCGCCGGAGCGTGGCCGCAGTTTCCTCGTTGGCGATATCGCCGGTGATAAAAACCAGGCGGGAGGCGAGTTCGGGGCGATGCGTGGCGATCCAGGCGTAGACTTGAGCGCCATCGACACCTCCGGGAGTGCGCATGTCGGAAACCACTCCGTGAAAATCGCGTTCGGCCAGCAGCCGCAGGGCATCGGCTCCGGATTCGGTGGAAACAACGGCGTAGCCGTGGCCCTCGAGCACGGCGCGCACGAGGGCCATGACGGCCGGTTCGTCTTCAATCAGAAGCACGGGTGCACGGGCGGGTTGAGTTCCTGTGTTGGTTCCTGACTGGGTCATTGGGGATGCACTCCTGCAACGGCTCCAAAAGATGCGCCTTCGGATGCGACGGGAAGGCGAACGATAAAGGTTGCTCCTTCAGAGTCCGGATTGTTGTGACAGAGAATTTCACCGCCATGTTCGTGGACAATGCCATAACAAATACTGAGACCTAAGCCCGTGCCCTTGCCGACGTCTTTGGTGGTAAAGAACGGATCAAAAATAACTCCCGGATCGGGGATGCCGGGACCGTTGTCGCGGAAGGAGATTTCGACAAAAGCATCGGCGCGGCCGCTGGTGATTTCGATGCGAGCGGGCCGCGAAGTTTCGCGGACGGCGTCGTAGGCATTGTTCAGGATGTTGAGAAACACCTGCTGCAACTGGTGGGAATCTCCGATGACGTGGGGCAGGGATTCATCGAGACGTTCGATCACCTGAATGCCGTGGCTGATGAAGTCGTACGAACGCAGGTGCACGGTGCGTTGCAGGATGGAATTGAGCTGCACGGGCTGGCGCTGCGGCGGCACCTGGCGGGCAAAGCTGAGCAGGTTTTGCACGATCTGCTTGGTGCGCTGCGCCTCCTGCAGAATGACGCGCAGATCGCGGCGCGCGCTTTCCGGCAGTTCGGGATTTTCCATCAGTAGGTCGGTGAATCCGAGGATGGCGGTGAGCGGATTGTTGACTTCGTGGGCGACGCCGGAAACCAGTTGTCCGACGGCCGCCATTTTCTCGGCGTGGATCAGCTTGGCGCGCAGCATGGAAGAGTCGGTGACATCGGACATCACCACGACGATGCTGCTGACGCAGCCGTCTTCGCCGCTGATCGGACTCAAGTTGGCCGAGAACTGGGCGCTGACACCATCGCCGCGAACCAGGGGCAAATCGAAGTTATCGACCTGCTGGCCGCGTGACACTGCGGACAGGGCTTCGCGAAGCGCGGCGCGGCGGGCGGGCGCGCAGAGGTCGGGCAAGGGATGCGCCAGAATCTGGTTTTGCTGAAAACCGAGTCCGCTCCAGCGCCGGTTGGCATAACTAATCATGCCTTCGGTGTCGGTGACCAGGATCAGGCTCTGGGTGTGGCTCAGGATTTTGCTCGAAAAATCGCGCTCCTTCTGCAACTCGGTTTGCGATTGGTGCAAGCCGGAAACGTCGAGCATGAGGCCGCGATGCTGCAGCACTTTGCCATCCTGATCGCGCATTGCATAACAGTTCATGAAGACGTGGACGGGCGTGCCATCCTTGCGGCGCAGGACTTCTTCGTGATTGCGCATTTCACCGCTGGCGTCGAGTTGATCGGCAAGTTCGCGGCGGCGCTCGGGAGAAAAATAAACCTGGGTAGGGATGTCGAGTTGGAGAACTTCCTCGCGGCTGCTGTAGCCGAGGATGCGAACCAGGGCGTCGTTGACTTCGACGAAACGGCCGTGGGGTGTGGAGACGTAGATTCCTTCCTGAATGTTGTCGAAGAGTTCGCGATACCGGCGCTCGGCTTCGCGACGGTCGGTGATGTCCTTGAGCACGTGCACGGTTTGCAACTGGGCGCTGCTAGCGGCATGAATACGCGAAGTCGAAATCAGGTAGGTGCGTTCGACGACGTGGTGCACATATTCGTCAACCCCCTCGCCGGTGCGGCACAAGGGACAGGAGTGCGGCGATGCCACTGTAGACAGGGCATCGAGCGCCCGCATGTTGAGGCCAATCAACTGGTCGGGAGCGATGCCGATGAAGTCGGCGAGGGAGCGGTTGACGCGGAGAATGTTGTGCTGCTCGTCGTGGACCACGATGAAGTCGGTGATGGCATCGAAGACTTCCAGCCAGTGGCGATTGGCCTGCTGCATGCGCGTGAAGAGGAAAGCATTTTCGAGGGCAATGCTGGCGTGTCCGGCGATGGCGCGAAGCAACTGGTGATCTTCGATGGCCGGCGGACCGCCTCGGTCGGCGAGACAGAGCACGCCAATGAGTTCGCCTGAAGAACCGGCCAGACGGACGAGGGTGCAATCGGTCCATCCCAGAATGGAAGCGAGGGCCGTTCCCAAAACGTCGCTGGCGGAGGCGAAGGCGACCTCGGTGGGATGCTTTGGCAAGGCGGCAGTGAGCGCCTGATTGAACTGGGCAAGCAAGGCCTTGTCGTTAATCTCAGAATCGTTGATCTCAGAATCTCCGGAAATTTCTCCGGACATATTTCCGGACATCTCCCCTGACATTTCTCCCGACAACAGGACCGTGCCCGGCTCCGAGGTTTGGAAAAGGCAGAGGGCAGCGGAGCGGCTGCCGAACAGGCCGGCGGCGCGGCGCGTGAAGCTGCGCATGAACTCGGGGAGATGCAACACCGTGTTCAGTTCGAGGGCGATGGTGACCAGGGCCTCGGCACGGCGGCGATGCTCCTCGGACTGATGCAGGTTGCGGGTCAATTCGAGAGCGATGGCAACTTGCGCCGCCAGAGCGCGGGCGCGGCGGATGTCTTCCTCGTTGATGGAACCGGGCTCGATACGGTCGAGCACTCCGAACATTCCGAGGACATCACCGTTCGAGCCGAGGAGGGGAACCGCGAGGAGCTGG
The DNA here is from genome assembly GCA_963785265.1 of uncultured Acidobacteriaceae bacterium. Taxonomy (GTDB): domain Bacteria; phylum Acidobacteriota; class Terriglobia; order Terriglobales; family Acidobacteriaceae; genus Acidiflorens. Next base: position 308,324 of record CAWAUN010000010.1, read on the forward strand.
CGCATCCGGAACGCCGCCACGAAATCCAAATTCGCGCCTGCAGTCTTGGCGGCATCCTCGGTCACGAACACATTTTTTTTCTTCAGGGTTTCGGTCGCGGCGCCAGCGTAGAGCGGGATATCGACGGGACGGGCCGCGCCGTTTTCGACTTGCCACCGGATGTGGAACATGGCTTCTTCGAGAAGTCCGATGAAGCAGCGCTTGAAGCCGAGGAAGCTGGCGGCGCGGACCGCCGAAGTCTGCATGAACTCGTCGAGTTTTCCGGCGGATCCGAGTTCGAAAGAGATTTCGAGAATTTCGTGCAGTTCGTGGGCTTGGGCGCGCGCCATGCCGTACAACTCTGCATTGGCAATGGCCACCGCGCCAAAACCGGCGAGGGCGGAGACCAGGGTTTTGTCTTCCTGGGTAAAGGGGTTGCCTTCGCGCGGGTAAACCAGAATCGCACCATGCGAGCGCGAGGTGCGAAAGGGCGCTGCGATGAGCACTCCGGGCGGCGAGTCTTCTCCAAAATGAGAAGCGCCGTCGATACTTACGGTGATGCGCTCGCCGGCGGCGATGGCGCGGCTGGCGATCTCGAGCGAACTGCGCAGATCGTTCTGCTGGAAGCGCTGGCGAATGGCGTGCGCGAGCCGGGGCGACTCGGTCGACACGGCTTCCAACTGGAACAGTTGCTCGGGTTGAAGCCTCTCCTGTCGGGACCGTGGTTGGGGCTCTTTTAGAGCCTCTCCTCGCACCTCTTTTCGAACTTCTTGTCGAGAGTCTTTTCGAACCGCAACCAGTACAGCGGGGGAATGCAGCAGCACGCGGAGGCGGTCGGCGATGCTCTCCATCACGGCGGCGGTGTCGGGCAAACCATGGAGGGCGGCAGCCACCTCGACCAGAATGCTGGCGCGGCGATGCTCTTCGCGGGAGAGCTGGTTCAGGCGGAGGGCTTCGAGTGCGGTGCCGAGCTGTGAGGCCAGGATCGTGACTTTGCCAAGCGCATCATCGTCGAAGCCGGCATGGGGGTCGCTCCGGAGGAAGGCGATGGCTCCGATCACTTCTCCGGCAACGTGCACAGGAGCGGCCAGAGTGGCGTGCGCATGGGTGGAGGCGAACCAGGGAAAACGGCTGACGTCGATTTGATTGACGAAAAAAGAGCGATGTTTCTGCAGCGCGTCGATGGCGATGAAAGCATCGGAGGGGCGCATGCGGCTGCCGCGAAACGACGCGGCTTGATCAGCGTCAGACTCGGCGCCGACGAGCTCGCCGTCGGAGGAAAGATTCCAGAAATAGGCGCCGCTGGCGTGGAAATAAACCCGAGTGAGAGCGCAAAAAGAGCGAATGAGATGGCCGGGATCGCTGTTTTGAAAGGCGGCCCGGGAGAGCGTCAGGAGAAGCTTCTGGAAAGCCTCGTCAGACTGAGACGCGTCGCCGGGACCCGAATTTCCCGTGGGAGCTGTCAGGGGTTCACCAATCTCTGGCTAAGCGGTTGAAAACACTTGAATTACATATAAAACCTACGCTTGATTCTCAAATTGAGTCAAGGGAATACGAGGGGTGGTGCCGACTTGTGAAACGGCACCAAAGTGACGCGGGTGTCTCATTTTGAAAAGTTTCAAGGTTTCAAAGTTTCAAGGTTTCAGAGTTCCCAAGGTTTGGCGCCGGGTTTTCCACCTTGAAACCTTGAAACTCTGAAACCTTGAAACCTTTCTCTTTCTCGATCACGAAAGTAATGCAAAGAAAGAACTTTTGGTATGCGTTGCCGGGGTTCGTACACGAAGATAAGAACAATCGTCCAGCAAGGAGAGGTCCTTGTGTCTTTTCGAGCCCTGAATCGTGTGTTGGCGGTGGGTGTGCTGCTTGGCGGATGGGCCGCGACTCGTGCGCCGCTGGCATGGGCTCAGGAAGCACTTAGCCGAAAACCGAAAATCAAGGTGGCAGCGGTGTATCCGGAACTGGCGAGGCGCACGAATATCACCGGAGTGGTCAAGGTCCTAGTCACCGTCGCGCCCAACGGCTCGGTGAAAAGCGCAAAACTGGTGGGCGGGCATCCGGTATTGGCGAACGCCGCTGTGGATGCGGCGAAGAAGTGGCGTTTCGAGGTGGGTCCGGAGGAATCAACGGGAATTGTGGAGTTCCGTTTTGATCCGTCGCATTGAAAATGAAAAGGACATGCAGGATGCGAAGCGGGCCGAGGAAGGTTGGAGTATGAACATCGGGAAAAAGCTGTATGTGAGTTTCGGCGTCATTCTGGCCACCGTTCTGGTGCTGCTGGCGATCAACCTGATCGCTGTGCAACGCGAACATGAAACCAAGGCGGCGGTCGGGCGTTCGATCGACATGACCGAGGCAACTTCGTCGGTGCGCTTCCAGATGATGCAGAACCGGCTTCACCTGCAGAACTACCTGCTGAGTGGGGACACTCGGGACGTCGAAAAAATGACGGACGGGGAACACCAGTTGGGCGACGCTTTGCACCGTGCCCAGGAGTTGGCGACTTCGCCGCGGCAGCGCGGCAGCCTGGAAAAAGTACAGGCCTCGGAACAGGCTTGGGGAGGTGAGTTCGCCGATCCACTGGTGGAGAAGCGGCGGGCGGTCGATAGCGGCAACGCGACCGTGGCCGAACTGCAGATTTTCTATCTGCAAAAGGGTCCGAATTCCTGGGTGACGCGGTCAAGCGACATTCTGGACGAAGTCGACCTGGAAAACCACCAATTGCGGGACGTGAGGCGACACTCGGATGAATCGGCAGCGACCTGGACGATTCTCGCGGCAGTGTTCAGTTCCATGATTGCGCTGGCGCTGGGGATCGTGATCGCCTACCGGACAGCCAGCGGAATCACGCAACCGCTAACCCGGCTGATGCACGTGGCCGAGCAGATTGGCCAGTCCGGCGATCTGGAACACAACATCGACATTCAGGGCACAGACGAGATCGGGCAACTGGCCAGGACTTTCGACTCGATGGTGAAGTACCTGAAGGAGATGGCGTCGGTTTCAGAAGCCATCGCCGGGGGCAACCTGGCGGTTGAAGTCCATCCGCGTTCGGCGAATGACACGCTGGCAAACGCCTTTACCCGCATGGTGGAAGGCCTGCGCGGGTTGGTGCGCAACGTGCGCGATGCTGCGACGCAAGTGGCCAGTTCTTCCAGTCAGGTGGCCAGCTCTTCCGACGAGTCGGCGCGGAACAGCCTGCAAACCTCTTCGGCGATCGATGAAGTGACCAGCACCATGCACGAAATGAGCGTGAACGTGCAGAACATGGTGAAGAGCACGCAGACCCAGGCCTCGAGCGTGAGCGAAACTTCGGCGTCCATCGACCAGATGGTGACGTCGATTCAACGCGTTGCGGATACGGCGAAGGTACTGCTGGACATCTCCAATCGCTCGCGCGAAGAAGTGCACAGCGGCATTGGCACGATGGAAAAGGCGACCGACGGTTTGAACCGGATCAACACCACCATCAGCGCCTCGGGCGAGATCATCGACGCACTGGGCACGCGGGCGGACAACATCGGCAAGATTGTCGAAGTGATTGACGACCTGGCGGAGCAAACCAACCTGCTGGCATTGAATGCGGCTATCGAAGCGGCGCGGGCGGGCGAGCACGGCCTGGGATTCGCGGTGGTGGCGGACGAGGTCCGGAAGCTGGCCGAGAAATCGGCGCAGTCGACGAAAGAGATTTCCGAGTTGATCGAGAGCATCCAGAAGGAAGCGCGCAAAGCGGTCGACAACATGGAGAAGAGCACGACCATCGTGAACGAAGGTCTGAATCTGGGGCAGGAACTGAACGCCGCGCTGCGCCGGATTTCGAACGTGGTGACCGAGGTCTACAAGTTCGCGCAGGAAATCGGAGCCGCGACCAACGAGCAGTCGCACGGTTCGGCGCAAATTGCGCGTGCCACCACGCGGCTGAACGAAATCACGCACGAGATCACCTCGGCGGTGGAAGAACAGGCATCCGGAGCGCAGGCAGTGGTGATGGCCATGGAACGGATGCGCGAACTGGTGCAGAACTCGACCTCGGCTTCGACGGAACTGGCGGCATCCTCGGATCAGATGTCGAAAATGTCGCGGGGCCTGCTGGATTCGATGGACCGGTTCTCGCTGCGCGCGAATGAACGTTCGAACGACCGCGGAAACGACCGCACAGGCGACGGCGCGGGCCAAGGAAAGGCGTCGTGGAGCGCGGCGGCGGGATCTCGTTGAAGGAACTGCAGCCATGAGCCGGGAAACACACATTGTGGGGTTTCGGGTGGGGCGCGAGACGTATGGCGTGCCCATCACCGCCTTGCATGAGATCGTGCGCGTGCCGGAGATCACGGCGGTGCCGGATGCGCATGATTATCTGGAAGGCGTGATCAACCTGCGCGGCAAGATCGTCTCGGTAGTGGATCTGCGGAAGCGGTTCGGGCAAAGGTCCGCGGGACTCGATCGCCGCAGCCGCATTCTGGTCGTGGAGCATGGGGGCCGGCTGGTGGGCATGATTGTGGATTCGGCGTCGGAGGTGTTGAAAATTCCGGAAAGCGATATCGAATCGTCGCCCGCCATGATGCAGGAAGGCGGATTAGACTGCGTGACCGGTCTGGGGAAGTATCAGGGACGGCTCATCATTCTGCTGGATATCGGCAAGATATTGGCGGCGCGCGAACTGCGCCACGACAAGGACAAAGAAAAAGAAGGGCCGCCAGGAAATCCGGCAGAGGGAGCCAGTGCCAAGCCCGGATCGAAGGCCGGAGTGAAGGCAGAGACGGGAACAGGAGCAGGAGCAGGAGCAGGAACAGGAACAAAGAGCGCGTTGGCCGGGAAGTAAGAAAGCACCAGCCCACATGAACACGAGCGAAACACCTGTACTCACCGAAGCAGAATTGAAACTGCTGCAGACCCTGGTCTACCAGGAATGCGGCATGCACTTCGACGACCGGCGTACGCCGTTTCTACAGGACCGTCTACAGCGGCGGCTGAAGGAGTGCCGTCTGGATTCGTTCTACAGCTACTATCGGCTGCTCATCAGCCAAGAGGGAAAAAAGGAGTTGTCGCACCTGCTCGAAAACCTCACCGTCAACGAGACCAGCTTCTTCCGGAACAAGGCGCAGCTGGATCTGTTTCAGAAAGATGTGCTGAACGATCTCCTGCGCCGCAAGCAGGAGCGCCGGGACTACGGCTTGAGGATCTGGAGCGCGGGGTGCTCGACCGGACAGGAACCCTACACGCTGGCCATGCAGGTTGCAGATGCGCTGTCCTACCATTATTTGCGGAATCCAGTGCCCTTCGAATCGCCGCTTCCCAAGCCGCTGGTACCGGCGCCGTGGCGGGTGGAGATTCTGGCCAGCGACCTTAATTATTCAGTGCTGCGGACCGCGCAAGAGGGCTCCTACAGCGCGGACCAGATGGCCGCCGTCGACTATGGCTATCGTTTGCGCTACTTCAACCGGGTAGGCGAACGCTACGCGGTGAAGAAGGACGTCAAGGAGATCGTGCACTTCGACTTTCACAACCTGAAAACCGAGTACCTGCCGCAGCGCAACGACATTATTTTCTGCCGCAACGTGATGATGTATTTCGACGAAGCCGAGCAGAAGCGGCTGGTTGAGAAATTTTATCGTTGCCTGAATTCCGACGGCTACCTGTTCGTCGGCCACGCCGAAAGCCTGCTGGGGTTGACCGAAAAATTTCAGATGGTATATCGCAACAGCGGCACGGCTTATCAGCGGGTCGAGGTGGAAAATTGACTTCTCCCCCTGAAGACCGGATGACGGAACTCCGGCAGCTGTTTTTCGAAAGCGCCGGGGAACTGGTCCAGAAGCTGAACGATGAAGCGCTGCGCCTGGAGAAGGCGCCGGGCGACGCGGAAACCGCGCGCAGCCTGCGGCGGACGGTGCACACGCTGAAGGGGGACTCGGCCGCCTGCGGCTTCCGGGAACTCAGCGAGCTCGCCCACGAATTCGAGGACGTGCTGACGCTTGGGAACACGGCGGCAGCGGCCCTGGTTCCGGAGATTGCGTTGCGCGCGGCCGACGTGTTTGCGGCCTTGCTGGAGGCGTATCGCAGCGGGACGAAGCTGCCGAGCATCCGGTCGTTGCGCGCGGACATTGCGCGGCTGGCGCATCCGGCCGCGGCGGCCGCGGGCAATACAAGTGTCAATATCAATATCAATAGCGACAGCGATAGCAAGAGCAAAAGCAAAGTCACAACCAAGAAAAAGAAAGCCGCCGCGAAAACCACCCGCTGGTCGGAATATGAGCAACTGGCGATCACGCACGCTTTGGAGTCGGGCAAACGCGTTCATCACGTGGTGGCAGAGGTCGACCCGCAGTGCGGCATGCCCATTGCCGGGCGTCAGATGATCCAGTTGGCGCTGGCCGGACTGGGCGAAGTCCTAGCCCTCTATCCGGTGGACGGCAGTCTCGATCCCATCACTCGCGTCGAAGCGGCGCTCGTGTCCGAAAAGCCGGTGGAGCAGATCCGTGCGAAGTGCAGCATCCCAACCATTGCCTTGAGCGTCGCGGTCACGCCTGTCCGGGACACGCGCGGGCGAAGTAGGACTGCGGGCGCCGAGGCGCCGCCGCTGCCGCCACCAGATTTGGCTACCGACTCCGCAGGCGCGTGTGATGATGCCACAGCGTCCGAAACCGCCAGAGCCACGGCTAGCGTTGCCGCCCATACTGCTGAAATTGAAGCTTCGGCAATCGCGGAACCTTCCGCTGCGCCCGCGGTGGCGACTGGCCCCGATAACGTGCTGCGCGTGGATGCGGAGAGAATCGACAGCGTCCTCAACCTGGTGGGCGAACTGATTCTGGCGAAATCGATGTTGCAACAGTCGCTGCTGGAATTTGGACAGCGCTTCCCCAAAGATGCCTTGCAAGGGAAGTTCGCCGACGCCATGGCGTTCCAGGGGCGGGTTCTGAACGACCTGCAGCACTCGGTCATGAAGATTCGCATGGTGCCTGTCGAGCAGTTGTTCCGGCGCTTTCCGCGCGTGGTGCGGGACGTGGGACGGCAATGCGGAAAAGAAGTCGAGCTGAGCGTGCGGGGCGGGCAAACCGATCTCGACAAGAGCATTCTGGACGCGATTGCTGAACCGATGACGCACCTGGTGCGCAATGCGATTGGACACGGCATCGAAACCGCCGCGGAGCGGGTTGCGGCCGGCAAGCGGCCGCAGGGAAGCTTGCGGTTGGCGGCTTATCATCAGGGGAATCAGGTAGTCATCGAGGTCTCCGACGACGGCGCCGGCATTGATGCTGAGAAAGTCAGGCAGCGTGCCCTGTCGCTCGGGTTGCTGCAAGCGGAACAGGCCGCGCGCTTGAGCGAGACAGATACGCTGGAACTGATCCTGCAGCCGGGATTCACCACCGCGAAAGAGGTTACCGAACTGTCGGGCCGGGGCGTGGGATTGGATGTGGTGCAGAGCGTGCTGACACGGCTGAAGGGAACGGTCCAGATCGAAACGGCGCGGGGACGAGGCACGACCTTCCGTCTGCGGCTTCCGCTGACGCTGGCCATCATCCGGGCGTTGATGTTCCGGGTGGAGCAGCGGCTCTATGCGTTGCCGCTGAACGCGGTGGCGGAGATTGCACGCACGACGGAAGAAAATATCCATCGCGTGGAGCACTACGACGTACTGCAACTGCGCAACGACGTCTTGCCGCTGTTGCGTCTGGGCTTCGCGCCCGCGAGGGGACCGGAAACGGCGCAGCGCAAGCTTTTCGTGCTCGTGATCCACAGCGGAGACCGCAAGTTTGGTGTCGTAGTCGACGCATTGGTGGGCGAAGGCGAGTTGGTCATCAAGGCGCTCGACGACCAGTCGATTACCACCGATCTGGTGAGTGGAGCTTCGATTCTAGGCGATGGCAGGGTGGTTCTGATTCTCAACATGATCGCGTTGATGGATCGCTTCACCCGCGGACGCGCGGACGCCAAAGGTCCGCGTATGGCGGGTCTGCTGTCGAGCCTCGCAATTACGAAGACGAACACGAACGGTCAAGTTGCGGCGGGCGAAACCGGCGCGCGGGGCGCGGCGGGAGGACAGTTGTGAAAAAGCCGGTGCGAGTGCTGGTGGTGGATGACTCCGCGCTGATGCGCAAGCTGATTCCGCAGATCCTCGAACAGGATGACTCGATCCAGGTGGTGGGCACGGCGATCGATGGCAATTTCGCGCTGAAAAAAATCGAGGAGCTCTCGCCTCATGTGGTGACGCTCGACCTGGAAATGCCCGGACTGAACGGGATCGATACCCTGAAAGAGATCATGCGGCACCGCCACCGGTTGCCGGTGATCGTGGTCAGTTCGCACAGCACTGAAGGAGCTTCGATCACGCTCAAGGCGCTGGCGCTCGGCGCGTTCGACTTCGTGGCCAAGCCGCATGATGTTTTCGCGCACATGCCGGAGATTGCCCAGGCGCTGATCGGCAAGATCCACGCCGCGGCGCAGAGCGCGGGAGTGCAGCAGCAGTTCCTGCCGCGGGACACGCGGCGGCGGCAAGCGGTCAAGTTGCAGCCCCTGGCGCCGACGCACATCGTTGCCATCGGCGTTTCCACGGGCGGTCCGAACGCGTTGCAATACCTGTTTTCGCATCTGCCGGCGGATTTTTCGGGCAGCATTTTGGCGGTCCAGCACATGCCGGACGGGTTTACCCAGCTCTTTGCCAAGCGGCTAGACGAGTGCTGTCCGATCCGTGTCAAGGAAGCGCAGTCGGGCGATTTGCTGGTGGCGGGGCGAGCGCTGATTGCTCCGGGCAACCGGCACATGAAAGTGAAAAAGCTGCCGCTGGGCAACGTGGCGCTGCTGGGGGAAGATGCCCCGGTCAACGGACACCGGCCTAGCGTGGATGTGCTGTTCCGCAGCGTGGCCGAGGAGTTTGGTTCGCAGGCGATGGCGGTTTTGATGACGGGGATGGGAGAAGACGGGGCCGCGGGCATGGGCGAGATCCGGGCAGCGGGGGGATTCACGGTGGCGCAGAGCCAGCAGACATGCGTTGTTTACGGCATGCCCAGGGCGGCCATCGAACGCGGCTATGCCATGCAGGTGGCCGACCTCCAGGAATTGCCCGGTATTCTGCAGTCCCAATGCGCGCCGGATCATGGCCGGGGGGACACTAACCAATCGGACCCGGTCGAGGTCAAGCGGTCGACCAGTGCCGGAAGTAACTAGAGTTATCTATCGAAAGGTACTTAGATCGTGATTAAGTGAATAGTTGGGGAGGAGTGCCATGGAAAAGTTTGCGCCCGTAAAACGGAGCGAAGACGGACAGCCGGTGCGGTATCTGATTGTGGATGACTCCGTGTTTGCCCGCAAGAACCTGGCCCGAATGGTGGAAACCTTTGGGGGACAGGTGGTCGGCGAGGCGGGCGATGGAGTATCGGCAATTACCGAGTACGAACGGCTGACGCCCGACATCGTTCTGATGGATATCACCATGCCGCAGATGGAAGGCATCGAGGCGGCGGAGAAGATTGTGCGCGACCATCCGAGCGCGCGCATTGTGATGGTGTCATCGGTCGGCTACCAGGAGAACATCGTGGCGGCGCTGCAGCGCGGCGCGCGGCACTTTGTGCAGAAACCGGTGAAGCCGGAAGTTCTCTATGAAGTGATCAAGTACGTGATGCGCGACGACGGAACGGCGGTGCGCGGCGCCGGAGCGGGAGCCTAACGTGCGGATGGACCTGATTCAGCCTTTCATCAACTCGGCCGATGCCGTCCTGGCCCAGGGGCTGGGAACGCCTGTTTCCATCGAGAACCTGAGCATGGAAGAAGAGGCGTACCGGCGGAAGGGGATCGCTGCGGAAATTTACCTCGCGGGCGAGATTGAAGGGCGAATCATTTTCGACGTGGACCTGGGAGCGGCGCTGCAACTCGCCAGCAGTCTGGCGGGAGTTGCAGTGTCGGAGACCGACGAAGAACTGGTGCGGGAGGCGGTCTGCGAACTGGCCAACCAGATTATCGGAAACTCCGTGACCACGCTCAACGATCAGGGATTCCACTTTCACGTTCGTCCGCCCAAGCTGCACACTTCCGAGAACGGCAGCAAAAGCAGTGAAGATACCGAAGCGCTGGTGATGTGCTTCAATACCTCGAGTGGAAACGTCTTCATGAATGTGGCGCTGCGCTATCAACTCCGCGCGCCGGAAACGGCTGCCGCCGCCGGATAGGACGGTCGCTAGTCGTTCGCCGTTAGTCGCTAGTCGTCCGTCGCTAATAGCTGGGTCGCTTAACCCCGCAAATTACCCCAAATTTAGAGTGTCATCCTGAGCGAAGCGAAGGACCTATGCAATTTGCCTGCGCCAGCATGCAGAAGCTGCATCGCTCGAATTGGCGCCCCAGAACTGCGCCTATGGTCCGGCCAGCAGAAAAACCGGATTCTGGGACGGGTTCTGCGTCTCAGACGCTATCGGCGGGCGCGTGCTTGCCGGTTCTGCTTGATTCAGGATGTAGGTGTCGGTGGAGGTGTCGATGATGTCGACCACACCGCCGTCACATGTTGACAGGTAGGCTCGGGTGCTGTCACCGCCGGGAGCCATATTGAAGCGGAAGCCGCTCCCTTTAGGTCCCCCGGGTGGTTCTACGTCATCTCGGGTGCTGGCGCAGACCGGAACGTAGAACAGGCCTTGCAGATAAACCTGGTTGGTAGCGTCCGGAAAGCCAGGAAGCGCGGCCGTGGTCTTGATAGTGTTTGAGTTGGTCCAAACCACGGTGACCTGCGGGAAGACATTGCTGCCCGTGGCAGCAACCGACACCGGGGTCGAAGCGAGCATGTTGGTGTTGGGCACCTGAAAACATGTGCCCGGACAAGCCGCCGTACCACTGACAATCCCGTCGATAACAAAATTTCCGTCAAATCCATCCTGGCCCGTTCCCATGACGGTTACGCTCACTCCGGCAGTCAGGTTTTGCCCTGCCGTCAAAGTGTAGGCGTAGGTCGCGTTGACTCCATCTCCGGACACCGAGGTGACAGTGAAATTGCTGGGCAGCACGGCATACGAGGAAACATACGCCCGGCTTCCGTCGGGCAGGTCCGTAACGGCCGCCGCAGTTGCGGTGACCGGCGCGGAATTGAGCGGGGTAAACGCCGGGATATTAATCGTGCCTAAAAGCTGCGGCGGAGATTGCCCAACAAAGATGATTTCCATCTCCTGTCCGCCGGCAATATATAAGCGGTTCAAGTTTTCGTCGTACACCATGTTGGTGGCGCCCGGCACGTTGATGTTGGGATACTCGGTCAAGGTGTCAGGACCGGATGTCGAAAAGGTGTTCAGCGCGGCAAGCGTTCCGTCGGCTTCGAGCGCATACACCATCTGACTGTCGGAACGCGCCGCCAACCAGATCGGCGGCGAACTGGTGGTTACAGGCGAACCCTGTCTCGGCACCAGGTTTGCTGTCTGAGTGTTGAAGCCGCTGATCGTGCTGTCATCCAGGTTGGCCACGTAAAGCTTCTTGCCATCCGGAGTTTCGGCCATAGCTACCGGACTGTTCCCCACCGGGACGGTGGCCACCTGCGCGTTGGCGCTGGTGTTAATCACGCCGACCGAATTCAGGCTGGACAGCAAGACGTAGGCCTGGGCTGCTTCGGTGGTAGCGACGAAACTCGGTGCCGAATCGGTCGGCAGACTGATGGTGCTGGCGCTGAAAATATCCGGGCTGTCGAAAATCAGCTTGGTAATGGAATCGGACTGCGCACCAGTTATGGAATGGTTGGCAACCAGCACCACGCTGGCGCTTTGCTGGACGGCATGGACGGGAGCGAGTCCCAGGTTCGCCTGGCTCTGGTCGGTATCGCCCGAGACATCGATCACCATGGCGCTGCCGGGCGAATCTTGGGGTTCCCCCATAAGCGGCGCGTTATCGTTGATCGATACCACTGTGTGGGTGGCGGCCGGGTTGGGAAATACGGGAGGATTCGGAATGATAATCGGGCGGAACGTATCGCCGCACCCGGCACAGATCAGATAAAGAAACAGCACGAACCCCAGCCAGAGAAACCGCTTCATTCCAACTCCGTAGTAAAAGATGGTCTTGCGCGGAAACCGATATTGTAACGGGAACCGGGGTGCGAGGGGAAATCAGGAAGAAGCAGGTTTCAAAGTTTCAGAGTTTCAAGGTTTCAAGGTTGAACGTCGAAATGCCGGGCTCTGACCTTGAAACCTTGAAACTCTGAAACTTTGAAACCTGGGGGTCATATCACCCGCGGCCGCGGCGCGTTTTCGATTGGCGCTCGGTTGGCATTTCCGCAACTTTTTCAGACGCGGAGGGCTTCTTCGTCTGGGCCAGGCTTTCTTTCAGCGCGGCCATCAGATCCACTACGGGCGCAAGTTTCTTCGGCTGTTCCACAGCCTGCACTTCCCCGCCCTCCAGCTTCGCCTCGATCAGTTTTTTTAGATTCTCCTGGAAGGTGTCGTGATATTTTTCCGGGTCCCACTCGCCAGCCAGCGCTTCGATCAGTTGATGGGCAACTTTGATTTCGGCTTCCTTGATCTCCACATCGGGAGCGCCGAAGGATTCGACTTCGCGAACTTCCTCGGCGTAATACATCGTGTGGAGCATCATTCCGCCTTTGTGCGGACGCAGGAAAACCGTGTATTCGCGGTTGTGCATGGTGAGTTTGGCGATGGCGACAAACTCACTTTCCTCAAGCGCCTTGGTCAGCAGCGCGTAGGGACGGCGGCCGGCTTCTTCCGGCACCATGTAATAGGACGACTCAAAGTACACCGGGTCGACTTCGCTGGTCTTCACGAATTCCAGGATCTCCATCGTCTTCGCGGTCTTGGGCTCGATCTTCTTGATCTCTTCCGGATCGATGATGACGTATTCGTCTTTGCGATACTCGTAGCCCTTGACGATATCGCTGCGCTCGAGGACCTGGTTGTCGAGCGGGCAAATGAGCTGCTGCTTGACCCGATGGTGGTCGGTGCGATGAAGTTGGTTGAACGAGATGCCGCTAGAGCGCGCGCCCGAGAACAGACGCACCGGCATCGAGATTAATCCGAACGTGAGATAGCCAGACCAGACTGAGGCCGCCATAGGTTCACCCCATGAAGAGACGAGGCTTGCCTCGTCTCGGATTGCTTACGAACTCTTGTTGCGCGCTACAGCCGACAGCCCCTAAAGGGGCGGCTAATGTCAAAGCACATACGGTATCGCTAAAGCGATACCCCAATACGAATCCAAAGCCTCTCTCAGATGCCCGAACCCCGGCGAGCGTACAGAAGTGTAGCCTAAACGGAGCGGGGTTGCAGCCGCCAGATTACGGGTGAATCTAAAGGTCAAGCACTACATGACGCGGTCGGGCGTGGCGAGGCACCGAATATAGTGTTATCGAGCGGGGATCGTTAGAAGCAGCTCTCAGCTCCCAGCTCTCAGGCGTCAGGGACGTGAGACTCTACTGATTGCTGAGAGCTGACAGCTGAGAGCTTTCTACCCATGCTGAACCCTTTTCTAGCACACGGCTGGGCTTCGTCCCCGGAGCGACTGGTCATTGCCTTGGCGGTGACTTTGGGCTTCGCGCTGCTGGCTCGCGTCCTGCGCGGCGTCAATCGATCGGGAGCACTGTCGGGCGGTCTTGCCTGTTTCCTGCTTTTTGCCGGCGCTGGTCCGGTAGCTTTCGCCACGCTGGCAGCGCTGTTTGTGATGACGTGGGTGTCCACGCGCCTGGGATATCGCCGCAAGCTGGCCTTAGGCGTCGCTGAGCGCCGGGAAGGCCGCACTGCGTGGCAAGTCCTAGCCAACCTGGCAGTGGCCGCCCTCGGTTCCGTAGTTTACGGCGTCACCGGAAACCGGGTCTGGCTGGTTGCCGCCCTAACCGCTCTGACAGAAGCGGCGACCGACACGGTGGCCAGCGAAATCGGGCAATACAGCCGCGCCGACGCGCGTATGATTACGACCTGGCAACGCATCCCAGCCGGCACCGACGGCGGCATGACGATTCCCGGAAGCATCGCCGGGCTGGCAGCCGGGCTGGTCATTGCTGCGGTCGCCGCCTTGGGCGGAATAATCCATCCGGCTCAGATCTGGATTCCGGTGGCGGCGGGATTTGCGGGAATGCTGATCGACAGCGTCCTCGGCGCGACGCTGCAACGCCGCGGCTGGATCAGCAACCAGGCGGTGAATCTCTTCGCCACGCTGGCAGCGGCTGCGCTGGCGTGCATCGTCGCGATCTTGACGAATCCTTCGTAGAGACGCGGCGGCTTGCCGCGTCTCAGCCCGAACCGAACCTTGGAAGCGCGACACGCAGGAGACGGGGCAAGCCCCGTCTCTACCGCGGGGTTCCGGTGGGTTACGTCCGCTGCTTGACGCGATCGAGCAGCATGAAGACAAAAATACCCAGTACGGCATTCGCCACGCATGACAGGAATTCGTGCGGCCAACTCCAGGCCATGTGCAGGCCAACCAGTCCGCGCGCAATCATGAAGTAGACAATCTCGTGCACCACATAGAAGACAATCGTGAGCAGGAAGCGGGCGCCGGCGTTTTCCACGTCGAGCTTGATGCCGAGCGAGGAGGCTCCGAATCCCACCACCGTCTTGGCAATCCCGTAGAGGCCAATGGGATTGATGGTCAGCGCGTCCTGTAGCATGCCGATCAAGCTGCCGGTAAACAGGCCCGCCAGGGGATTGCGGCGCGCGGTCGCAAAACCGATCGTGACCAATAGCGGCAGATCGAAGATGGTGAGGAATGGAAACCGGTTCGACAGCCACGCCTGCACGAAAACGGCGGTCAGCGGAATCAGGATCGTCGCAGGAATGCTGAAACGATAGACTTCAACCTGTTCTCCCGATGTGTAAGTGATGGCCACGTTAGTGTGGAGTGTCCTCGACCGCGGGTTGTGGTTTGGGCTGAGGCGGAACGTCGGCCTTCACGGGCTTCGGGGCAGGTGTGGTAGCGGGGCTCCCCGTGACCTTCGCCGGAGTTTTCGAGGCGACGCCGGAGCCAGGTCCTTCGGTAGTTCCCGAAGCAGACGCGGCCGTTGGCGGTTTTCGAGCCGCGGGTGCGGTGGCGGAGGCTGGTGGAGGCACAGCTTTCGGCTTGGCATCGGAGCCTGCGGTTGTGGGTACGGCTGTCGTTGGTGCGACCGTCGTTGGTTTCGCAGGTTTCGCAGTGCCGGGTGCGACTGTCGCTGGTTTGACAGTCGTCGGTTTGGTACTACCTGTTGGAACAGTACCTTGAGCCGCAGTCGCGGCTGCTGCGCCTTTGGTGGCATCTTCCGGCTTGGGAGGGACGGTCGGCAGGCGCGCGGCAAGGATATCGATTGCGCGGGTTGCGCCGGTCTGGTCGGGCTCGGCCTGCCTTTGGTCAATCTTCGTTACCACCAGCACTTCTTCCAGGCGGCTAAGATCGGCCGCGGGATGCACGCGAATGTTGAGGAAGACCTCACTGCCCGGACTAACCTTCGCGACCTGACCCACCGTCAAGCCCTTGGGAAAAATCCGGTCTCCGCCGCTGGTAAGAACCAGTTCTCCGGGGGACACGGTTTCGTCGCTCATCACTTTTTCGAGAACCAGTTCGCCCGACGGCGTGCCTCGCACGATGCCTTGCAACCGGGATTTGTCGAGAATCGCACCCACTCCGCTGGTCTGATCGTCGATCAGGAGCACTTCAGAAACGTGGCGATCGACGGGATCGGCGTGTAAAACCTTGCCTACGATGCCAGCCGCGGTGATAACTGCCATGTCGGGACGGATGCCATCACTGTAGCCCTTGTCGATGAAGACGGAGCGTGAGGACTCGCTGCCACTTCCCCCGATGACTTGCGCTGCCGTGGTCTGGGAAATGAACTGTTCCTTGAAGGCCAGCAAGGCCTGCAAGCGCCGCGCCTGGCCGGCGTCCTGGCTGAGGCGCACTTGTTCAAGCGTCATACGCTCAATCTGGGCTCTCAAGCTGTGGTTTTCGGCGCGCACGCCGCGCAGGTAAAAGTAATTGTGCCAGATGTTGCCGGTGGAAGTTTGCATCCACTCCAGCGCTTTTTCCAGAGGAGTCACCGCGCCGACCGCCCAGACGCGGATCAGGCGCGTCGGTTCGCTGGCGGTGGTGCGCTTGACCTGCACGGCCAAGCCGAGAACCTGGGCGAATAAGACTCCCACCAGCACGATCAGATTGCGGTAGCGTCCGAGGACGTCCATAACAGCAGCTCTCAGCTCTCAGCTCTCAGTTGTCAGCAAACCCTTCACGCCTGAGATTGTTATCGTCACTCGTAGTCAGCGGAAAACTTATTCGATTGAAATCTTTCTGAGCAGTTTGAAATCCGAGAGCATTTTACCGGTGCCTAGCACTACGCTGCAGAGCGGATCGTCGGCGATTGAAACCGGCAGCCCGGTTTCCTCGCGGATGCGCTTGTCCAGATTTTTGATCAGCGCGCCGCCGCCGGTCAGCACGATGCCGCGGTCGCTGATGTCGGCCGAGAGTTCCGGGGGTGTGCGTTCGAGCGCTACGCGGATGGCGTTCATAATGGTGGAGACACATTCACTGAGCGATTCGCGGATTTCACTGTCGTCCACGGTAATGGTCTTGGGCACACCTTCGATCAGGTTGCGCCCTTTGATTTCCATGGTCAGCGGCTTGTCCAGCGGATAGGCGGAGCCGATTTCCATCTTGATCTGCTCGGCGGTGCGCTCACCTACCAGCAGGTTATATTTCCGCTTGAGGTAATTCATGATGGCTTCATCCATCTGATTGCCGGCCATGCGCACGGAACGCGAGTAAACGATGCCGCTCAGCGAAATCACTGCGATGTCAGTAGTGCCGCCGCCGATGTCTACCACCATGTTGCCGCTGGGTTCGGTGATCGGCAAACCCGCGCCGATGGCCGCCACCATCGCCTGCTCCACGAGATGCACTTCGCTGGCTTTGGCGCGATAGGCGGAATCCATAACCGCGCGCTTTTCCACCTGCGTGATTTCCGAGGGCACGCCGATCACGATGCGCGGATGCACCAGCATTTTGCGGTTGTGCGCTTTTTGGATGAAGTAGTTCAGCATCTTCTCTGTGACTTTGAAGTCGGCGATGACGCCATCCTTCATCGGCTTGATGGCCACGATGTTGCCGGGCGTGCGGCCAAGCATCTCTTTGGCTTCTTTGCCGACGGCTTCCACTTCGTTGGTGTTCTTGTTCAACGCGACGATCGAAGGCTCGTTGACCACGATCCCCTTGCCGCGCGCGTACACCAGCGTGTTGGCCGTCCCGAGATCGATGGCGAGGTCGCTCGAAAACATGCTGAACAGCGAGCGCAGATTGTGCGAACGCGATGACCCGTTATGAAACCCGTTGTTTGACATGGCAGTACTTCTCTCTCTGGAATTCGACCCAGAACAGACCCCGGCGTTGGCCGGTTCCGTTCAGTTTCTCTTTCTATTTCCTGTTTCTTCTATTCTACTTCGATGTTCAGCAGAACGGGTTGTCATCTGGGGACCCGGTTGTTCAACTCTGGACATCGTTTTCGACAAGCCGCTTTCTTACTTCGGATCTTTTTACTGGATCACGACTTTTTCCTGGTGGGTATTTACGCCACCTTTGGCATTCTGCGCCGTCACCGTAAGCAGGTTTTCGCCGTTCGGCAAAGGCGGCGTGAAATAGTGGAACGTACCATCGTCGCCTACGATCGGCACTTCCCTGCCATTCACCATCACGCGCGCTCCCGCCTCAGTCTTGCCAGTAACTTCAATCACGTGACCGTGCTGGATCAGGGGATCGAGTTCGAGCGCCAAATCTATTTTTTCCTTTGCTTTGACAATGATGGTAAAACGATTCTTTTCGCTTTCCACCGATTCCTTGCCCGCAGCATCGTACGACTGGATGGACCAATAATAAGCGCCGACGGGCAGACCGGTCACAACTACACTCGCGGTTGTCACTTTGCGGTCGAGCAGTAAGGACGAAAAATACGGGTTGTGCGAAATGCGCAGGCGGTATCCGGCGGCGTTCGCCACGGGGGTCCAGGTGAACTCCACTTCCCTCGCCTTCTCGCCGGTATTCATGAAAACCGGCATCATATTGCCCGGCGTAATGGGCGCGGGCGGACCGATTTCCGTGGCCCGTTCCATGGTTTTCGAGGTGCTCTGGAAACTCACTTTTTCCCAGTCCGCGAGGTGAACCACTTCTCCATTGCGCTCGATTTCGGTGCTGCCCTTCTTCACCAAAATTTCATGCTGATCGTCTTTGGGGTCGTTGTGCACCATGGCCGATGAATCGGGAGCCAGCGAAGCTTTCGCGCCGGCCACAATCACCTGCGACTTCGAACCCTGCACATAGGTTGCTGTCGTCAGATCTACCGTGCCCGTCGTGACCGCGACCGATACGTTGGTTTGTTGCTGATCGTTGGCGGAGTTCTCTTCGATGACGATCAGCGAATCCTGTTTCACGGTGTAGTTGGTGCCGTCGTTGAAAACAATCTTGGCCATGCCTTCCGCGCCGGTCTGCACCACATCGCCTTTTTCGAGCGGCACATTGTAGTCGGCATTGATCCAACTGTTGCCGTTGCCTTTTCGTACGCGGATGGTGCCATCGAGCGCAGTGAAATGCGCCTGCTGCGAAACCGCCGCCGATGGACCTTTTAGCGGCGGCGCCAGTCCCGCAACTTTTTCCAGCAAGTCGGAGGAAAGATTTGCAGCCGCCTTCACCGTAGAGTCGGTGAATTTCGGAAACACTTCGTGCAGGGCGGCGAAAAATATCAGCAGCGCTCCGAGTGCAGCCATGACCACGCTGCGATAGGTCACCTGTTTCCAGGCGACATAGACTCCCGGCTTGAGTTTGTTCGACACGAGTCCCGGCTTACCTCATTACGAGATTCTGAGAATGCGGCGTATTGTTCACGCTGTGACCATCATATCTCTGCTAGGAGGGGTATTAGGCTGGGGTCATGGTGGGAAATGGTTACGAAAGTGACCCGCGCGCTTCGAACCAGGACAGTTGGCTCCCGGCCAAAGTGCGGTTCTGAGTTCCCGTGATCCGACTACTTGCGGTAACGCTCGGTTAATTGCTTGAAGCGCGGATCCGTGCGTAGCGAAGAGAAGTATGGGCTGGAATCGAGGACGGCAAAATCGTGAAATCCCGCCTCGAAGGCCTTTTGCAGCGTGGACAAAGCTTTCTCTTTATCGCCGTGAGCCGCATAGGCTGCAGCCAGCCAGAAATAGTTGATGCCTGAGGGTCGAAGGTTCTTGGAGAATGCGGCTAGAGCTTTGTCGTACTCTCCTTGTGCCAGATAGACCTGACCGAGCCCCAAGTCCGCGGTGGGGGATGTTGGGTTTATTTCGCGAGCATGCTCAAAGGCGGCAATGGCTTCCGCGTAACGCTGCTGGAGGTAAAGAGCGCGCCCCAAGTGATAGTAGGCTCCGAAGAAGACGGGTTGCAGACGCAGAGCTTCCCTTGCGGCCTTCTCGGCTGCAACGGCCTCGGGCGGCTGTTTGTAGCCGAGCGCCCAGGAGAGAAGATCCCAGGCGTGGCTATTGTCCGGATCCAGTTCGGTCGCGGTGCGGAACTCACGCGCTCCGGCCACATAGTCGTATTTATCGGTGAGAACCGTTCCCATGCCCAGGTGGGCCTCGGCCAAGCGCGGGTCGATGGCCAGCGCGCGCTGGGCGAATCGCTCGGCAAGTTGCAGATGAGACGGATTCGCGTCGATATTCCGATAAATCTGCCCTTCAACCCATGCCAGCCCGGCGAGCGCGGGAGCATAATCTGGATCCGACTTTAGCGCGTCCTTAAAGAATCCGCGGGCAGCTTCCAGTTTTTCGGGCTGATCGAAATGCTCGACCAACGCGTGACCTCGCAAGTAGGCGTCGTAGGCTTGCGTGTTCTGGGTGTAACGATGCTGGATGGCCTGCTGTTCTTGCGGACTGAGCTTGAGGTTGAGCGACTCGGCAATCTTCAGCGCCGTTTGCTCTTGCAGCGAAAAGACGTCCTTCATTTCTCCGACGAAATCATCCGCCCATACCTGGAACCCGGTCGTGGAGTCGATCAGATGCACGTTGATGCGCACCTGATCGCCCGCTTTCCGCACACTTCCCTCGAGCAGATAGCGAACGCCGAGCACCTTTCCCATCTCCGCGGCACTCTTGTCAGATCCTTTCAACGCAGCGACCGACGAATGCGAAGCGACATCGATTCCCTGAATTTTCGAGAGCTTGGTCGTGATTTCATCGGTCATTCCGTCGCTGAAATAGGCGCTGTCGGGCTCGGCGCTCAGGTTTTGCAGCGCAAGGACGGCAACGGACGGCTTGGTAGCCGCGGCTCCGGCGGGCGCCGCAGAATGTTTCCCATACCACGTAATGCCTCCGAACACGAGCAGGAAAGCCAGCAGCGCCGCACCTGCAAACGCCAGACCCCGCTTTGCTCGGGAAGGCGTCGGTGGTTCGGGGTCGATGTTCGTCGCAGGTGATCGTGTCGAATCCGTCGCCCTCTGCATACGCCTCAAGTCCGCGCGCAGTTCGGCCGCTGACTGGTACCGCAAATCGCGGTCTTTATCGAGCGCCTTGTCGATGATCTCTTCCAGCTTGGGCGGGAGATTGGGGTTGAGGCGCACAGCTGGCGCCGGAGCGCGATTCAGAATGGCCTCGAATATCAGGCCGGAGGTATCGCCTGCGAACGGCAAAGCTCCGGTTGCCATCTCGTAGAGCACGACGCCGAACGAGAAAAGATCGCTGCGGCCGTCCAATTCTTTGCCGCGCACTTGCTCCGGCGACATGTACGCTATGGTACCGAGCGTGGAGCCGGGGCTGGTGAGATGCTGTTCATCGACTGCAGTCATCGTGTTCTCCGATGGCACGCTGCTGCTCGACGAACCGGCCGTGGACGCGACTTTCGCAAGTCCGAAATCCAAAACCTTGGCATGGCCGCGGTCGGTGACAAAAATATTGGCGGGCTTGATGTCGCGGTGGACGATTCCCTTGGCATGAGCCGCGTCAAGGGCGTCCGCGATCTCGATGCCGAGCGACAGCAAGGTATCCAGTTCGAGCGGCCGAAACCCGATCATGTGCTTCAGCGTCTGCCCCTCGAGAAATTCCATGGCGATGAAACGTTTGCCCTCGTACTCGCCAATTTCGTGAATGGTGCAGATATTCGGATGGTTCAGGGCTGAAGCAGCCCGCGCCTCGCGACGAAAGCGTTCCAGCGTCTGAGGATCCTGAGAAACACTGTCGGGAAGGAACTTCAGAGCGACAAAACGTCCGAGGGAAATGTCCTCGGCCTTGTAGACGACGCCCATGCCACCGCCGCCCAGCTTCTCGATGATGCGGTAGTGCGAAATGGTTTGGCCGATCATTATTGGCGGATCATTATTTCGCCGAGCATTATTGGCCGAGCAGGGGAAGACGGCCAGTTTGAGTCGCTCCATCTTACGGACGCGGCATCTGCTAGTCAACGAATCCATCTGGGCAATTACCTGCTGCCGTCTGCGCGCCTTGCCCCTCTCTACCCCGGTTGTTAGCATAGTATCTGCACTACTTCCAGGAGGCATTATGGCGACCGATACCATGACCAAGCCAGTCATTGCGGGCTCTACTACAAAGACCAGAGTTTTCAAGAATTTCATTGACGGCGAATGGGTCGACTCCCTTAGCGGACAGACTTTCGAAGACCGCAATCCCGCCGACACGCGCGAAGTTGTTGCCATCTTCCAGCGGTCCAATAAGGCTGACGTGGACGCCGCCGTGGATGCGGCCGAGCGCGCCTTTGCCAAGTGGCGTCTGGTACCCGCGCCGCGTCGAGCTGAAATGGTGTTCCGCGCCGCCGAGATTCTGATCGAGCGCAAAGAAGACTACGCACGCGACATGACTCGCGAAATGGGCAAGGTGCTGAGTGAAACCCGCGGCGATGTGCAGGAAGCCATTGACGCCGCCTACTACAACGCCGGCGAAGGCCGACGCCTATTTGGTCCGACCGTGCCTTCGGAGTTGCCTAACAAGTTTGCCATGGCCATCCGGCAACCGATTGGCGTCTGCGGCATGATCACGCCGTGGAATTTCCCCATGGCCATCTCTTCCTGGAAGCTCCTGCCCGCAGTCGTTTGCGGCAACACTTGCGTGATCAAACCGGCGCAGGACACTCCGCTCTCTACTTTCAACCTGGTGCAGGCGCTGACTGATGGCGGCATTCCGAAAGGCGTCATTAACATCGTGACCGGCTTTGGCTCGGAAGTGGGGACTCCACTGACGGAGCATCCCGCGGTCCGCGCCATTTCGCTTACCGGGTCTTCGGCGGTCGGCAGGATTGTGGGCGCCACGGCGGCCAAGAGCTTCAAGCGCTGTTCGCTCGAACTTGGCGGCAAGAATCCGATGATTGTGCTCGACGATGCGAACCTCGACCTCGCCATCGAAGGCGGACTCTGGGGCGCTTTCGGCACGACCGGACAGCGCTGCACCGCGACCAGCCGCATCATCGTGCAGAAGGGTGTGTACCGCGAATTCGTCGATCATTTTGTGGCGCGCGCCAAGAAGATAAAAGTTGGCAACGGACTTGACGAGACGGTCGAGATGGGTCCGGCAGTGAACGAGAGCCAGCTTAAGACCGACCTCGATTACATCGAGATCGGCAAAGGTGAAGGCGCCAAACTAGTATGCGGCGGCAACCGGCTCGACAAAGGTATCTACGAGCACGGCTGGTTCCTCGAACCGACTGTATTCACCGACGTCGATCCCAAGATGCGGATTGCGCAGGAAGAAATCTTTGGGCCGGTGGTTTCGATCATCCCCTGCGGCGGGATCGAAGATGCCATCGCCATCGCCAACAACATCGAGTACGGATTGTCGTCGTCGCTGTACACAAAAGACGTGAACAAGGCGTTCGCGGCGGTGCGCGATCTCGATGCCGGCATCACCTACATCAATGCTCCGACGATCGGCGCTGAAGTTCACCTCCCATTCGGCGGCGTGAAGGCCACCGGCAACGGCCATCGCGAGGGAGGCATCGGCGCGGTTGATTTCTATACGGAGTGGAAGTCCGTTTACGTCGATTACTCCGACAAACTGCAGAAGGCGCAGATTGATCGGGCAGAATAAGGCAATCTACCGCCGAGACGCAGAGTGCGCCGAGAAATTCTTTTTTGTTTTTCGTTTTTTGAGTTTGTCGTCCCGAGCGGAGCGAGAAATCTGCAGTTCTCGGCGTCTCGGCGGCGACTGGCACTCAATTATGTCCATCACACAGCTTCGCGAAATTACTCCCGCATCCCGTCTCGAAAACGTCCGCTACGCTATCCGCGACCTCGCCTGCATTGCCGACGAGGTCGCTCGTGAGGGACACAAAATTCTGCCGCTCAACATCGGTGACCCGCTCAACTTCGACTTCCAGACGCCCGCGCACATGATCGAAGCCGTCTATCAAGCCATGCGCGATGGCAAGAATGGATATTCCCCTTCCTCGGGTATCAAAGAAGCGCTCGACGCCATTCGTGGCGAGGCGGCGCGCAAGGGGATCACCAGCATTCAGGATGTCTTTGTCACTTCGGGCGTCAGCGAGACGGTGGACATCTGCCTGGCCGCGCTGCTCAATCCGGGCGACAATCTACTGACTCCCTGCCCCGACTACCCGCTTTACTCGGCGGTTCTGGCGAAACTCGAAATCGGACTGAACACTTATTACCTGAACGAGGAAGACGGCTGGCAGCCCGATCTCGACGACATCAGGAAAAAGATCACGCCACGGACGCGCGGCATTGTGCTGATCAATCCCAACAACCCGACCGGCTCAGTATGTACGCGCAAGATGCTCGAACAAATTGCCGAACTGGCGCGCCAACACAACCTGATCATCTTTGCCGATGAGATCTACGACAAATTGATCATCGATAATCCAACCCAGGATGACGACCCACACGTCGCCATGGCCGCAGTCGCGCCCGATGTGCCCGTGATTACTTTCGGCGGACTCTCCAAGAATTATCTTGCCCCGGGATGGCGCATTGGATGGGGAATTGCCAGCGGCGAAGCTTCGGCGATCAAGCCGTACCTCGAAGGTGTGAACAAGTTGCTGCGGGCGCGTCTCTGCGCCAACCATCCGGAGCAGTACGCAATCAAGCCAGCGCTCGAGGGCCCGCAGGATCATCTCGTGGAGGTGAAGCGCAAGCTACGCAGCCGCCGCGATCTAACCATGAAGTGGTGCGGGGAAACTGCGCGGGTAAGCTGCGTCGCGCCGCGCGGAGCTTTCTATGCGTATCCGCGCATCGACATCCCAGAAGGCGACGACGTCTTCGTCACCGAACTGATTCGCCAGAAACATGTAACGGTGGTGCACGGCTCCGGCTTCGGACAGCGCCCCGGAACGAAACATTTCCGTATTGTGTTTCTGCCCGACGAAAAGTCGCTGACGGCCGCGTACGCGGCAATTGGCGATTTCATGCGCGAGCGCTACGCCTAATTACTTTCTTCCTCTGTAGAGACGGGGCTCGCCCCGTCTCACTGTCGGCGGAGACGCGGCAAGCTGAGTCACCCGAAGGCATTTCACCACGACATTCGTCGAGCCCGATGTATTTCCCCTTCCACGCATGCCCCGCCCGTCCGTGCAGCTCAGTGGAACTTTCGTAACTCTACACGGATACCTCATGTTTTCTATACTTGTTTCAACACTCACACAAAGCTAACCATGCGTCGAACCGTACTGTTTGCAATTCTCGCGTTGTTGAACGCGCTCGCCTTGGCGCAGAGCACCTCACCGGAAGCTCTCTACGACCGCGGCGTTGACGCCATCACAGGCATTGGCCCATCGCAAAATGACGCGTTGGGGATTGACTATTTTCGCCGCTCTGCCGATCTCGGCTTCGGGCCGGCTCAAATCGCGCTGGCCTACTATTACGAAACCGGAACCGGAGTTGCGAGCAACCCGGCCCAGGCGGTCGACCTGTATCGCAAAGCCGCGCAACAAGGGGACCCGCTGGCGGCCTGGCTGGCCGGACGACATTACTTCCTCGGCAATGGCGTGCCGCGTGATCTCGATGTCGCGCAGAAATTACTTAAGCTATCGGCCGATCAGAACAACGCTTTCGGCGCCTACTACCTCGGGCGTCTGATGGCGGATCGAGACTACACCAAGGCTCCGAGGCTGTTTAAGATTGCCGCTGATCAGGGGCTTCCGCAGGCGCAGTACTTCTACGCCAAAGCGCTCAAAGATGGACGCGGCATCCCTCAGGACCGTTTCACTGCCTACATCTGGTACAGCATTGCGTCCGATGCCGGCTATACTGCCGCGGGCGCGGACCTCAACGAACTCGATCGCAGCGGCGCGATTTCGACGGATCAAATTTCGCAAGCCAAGGCCAAAGCCCGCGATCTGGAACAGATCGTGATTCGGGCTGTTACCGCGCGCGGATGCTCCGGGTGGGAGGGAGAGTTTGACGAGTTCCCCACCCCGCCTCCGCCCAAGTTACAGCGCTTCTGCCACTAGCGCACGACAGATTTGACCTTCGTAAGATTTGAGCTTCGTATCAGGGCATCGCTTTAGCGATGCCAAGATTTCTTCTAGGTCCGATGCCCCTTTAGGGGCTGGGGAAGCTACACCATCTCAGTGCTCCATAGATCGTGCAGGTGCACGATTCCTCGCAAACGTTGATCGCTGCCAACATTCTCCACGACAACGAGCGAAGTAATCCTCATCTCTTCCATATGCGCCAGCGCAGTGGCCGCGAATTCCTGCGCACCGATGGTTTTGGGAGCGCGCGTCATGCAATCTCCCGCTGTCAGGTCGAGGGCGTCTTTGCCGCGCTGCTCGAGCAGCCGCCGCAAATCGCCGTCGCTGATCACTCCCAGCAGACGATCCCCCAACAAAGGATCGCCATCGACTACCGTGGTCATCCCCAGCTTCTTGCGCGACATTTCGTAAATCACGTCCGGCATCTTCGTCTGCGCGGTCACTCGCGGAACCGCGTCTCCGCTGTGCATCAACGATTCCACTCGTGCCAGGCGCTTGCCCAGCTTTCCGCCGGGATGCAGGTTGGCAAAGTCTTCTTCCTTGAAGCCGCGTTTTTCCGAAAGCGCCACTGCCAAAGCATCGCCCAGAGCCAGCATCGTTGTAGTGGACGCGGTAGGAGCAAGTCCCAGCGAGCACGCCTCCTGGGAAATAGAACAGTCCAAGGCAACGTTGGCCGAAGAGGCCAGGGTAGAGGCCCGAATGGACGAAGCTCGTGTGGAGCGGGGGCCCTCGCCCGCTGCTTTTGATCCAGACCCATCACAAGTCATGGCAATCAGCGGAACCTGCAGCCGTTTGATCGTCGCCATCAACTGCAGAATTTCTTCCGTCTCGCCGCTGGCCGAAAGCGCGAGCACGACATCGCCGCGCACGATCATTCCCAGGTCGCCATGCAGCGCCTCCACCGGATGCAGGTAGAGCGCCGGAGAGCCGATGGAACTTAACGTAGCCGCAATTTTTCGTGCGATCAGACCGCTCTTCCCCATTCCAGTGACGACCACACGGCCGCGGCAGCCGAACATTAACTCCACAGCGCGGTTGAAGTCCGCAGCCATCGGGCCTGCGAGCCGGTCGGCCAGCGCCCGCAAAGCCTCGGCCTCGATGCGCACCACGTTTTCGCCCACATGCTTCATGACGGAGGAATGTTAGCAGAAGGGCGAGAGCATCGCGTCACTCTCCTTCGTTGTCGCTGATGCCGATCTTCGATAAGCGGTAGCGCAGCGCGTTGCGCGAAAGGCCGAGCAGCCGCGCGGCTTGCGACTTGTTGCCGCCAGCCCGCTTCAGAGCTTCGCGGATCATTTCGTCTTCCCATTGGTCAAGGGTCATGCCGTCAGGAAGAAAGCGGTCGGATGAAGCACCGGACGCGCGATTGCGCGGCGTGTCGAGTTGTATGTCGCCGGCTTCGAGTTGGCTGCCCGAAGCTAGCGCGCAGGCACGCTCGATCACGTTCTGCAGCTCCCGCACATTGCCCGGCCAATAATGGCTAACGAGAAGCTGCTCGGCGGCGGAAGAAATTCCGGTGATTTTTTCTTCTCTTCCGGAATCCTTGGCGAAGCGCTGCAAAAACAGGTTCGCGAGGCCAGGGATATCTTCTTTGTGTTCGCGCAGCGGCGGGATGTCGATGGGGACTACGTTGAGCCGGTAGTAGAGGTCTTCACGAAACGTGCCGTCTTCGAGCGCGGCGCGCAGGTCGCGGTTAGTGGCGGCGATTAACCGCACGTCAACTTTGATGGTGCGCGTGCCGCCGAGGCGCTCGAATTCGCGCTCCTGCAGCACGCGGAGCAGCTTGACCTGGATGGCGGGCGGCACGTCTCCGATTTCGTCGAGAAAAAGCGTGCCTTTGTCGGCGAGCTCAAACTTGCCAGGTTTGCTGGTGGCGGCGCCGGTGAACGCTCCTTTCTCGTAACCGAAAAGTTCGCTCTCCAACAGATTTTCGGGAATGGCGGTGCTGTTGATTTTGATAAATGGACCGGAAGCCCGCCGCGATTTTTCGTGAATGGCGCGGGCGATGAGGTCCTTGCCAACTCCGCTTTCCCCGCCCAGCAGAACCGTTGAATTGGTGGGCGCAACGCGTTCCACCGTAGCGAGAACTTCCTGCATTTTCTGGCTGACGGCGACGATGTTGGGATGACTATATTTCTGTCCGAGAGCTTCGCGCAGCGATCGGTTCTCCTCGCGCAGACGCGAGTTATCGAGTTCCTTGTGCACCACCATCCGCATTTCGGCGAGCGCGAACGGCTTGAGGACGTAGTCGCTGGCTCCCGCTTTCATCGCTTCGACCGCCGTTTCAACGGAACCGAACGCCGTCATAACGACAATCGGCAGCGCGAGGTTTTGCTGCTTGGCCCTCTGCAGAAATTCGAGCCCGCTCATGCCGGGAAGCTTCAGATCGGTGAGAACCAGGTGAACCGGTTCGGAATTGAGCAGCTTCAAACCGGTTTCGGCGTCTCCCGCAGAGAGAGTTTTGAAGCCGTCTTCGCCAAGATTCAGTTCAAGCAGGCGGCGCATCTTGGCTTCGTCTTCGATGATGAGAATAGTCGGCATGTGATCAACTCGTGTGGGGACGGGCGCCCGCGCCCGTCGAGGATTGCGTAGGGGCAGGTGCCCTCACCTGTCCAGCCGAGCGCGGCTCGGCAGCTGCGTGCGGCTCGGAAATTTCGCTAAGTGGAAAGAAAACTGTAAACACAGCCCCGCCCTCCGCCGCATTCTCCACATGAATCGACCCATGATGCCCGTCGACAATTTTCGAAACGATGGAAAGGCCCAGTCCCACACCGGTTTTCTTCGTAGTCACGAACGGGTTGAAAATTTCTTCACGCAGTTCCTCCGGAACTCCTGAACCCGTGTCCGCCAGGCGGAGTTCCACTCCTTCGCGACCATCCTTGGTCGCAGGTTGAACCTCGACGCGCAGCGTGCCTCCGGCTTCCATGGCTTCGTAGGCATTCTGCGCGAGATTTAGGAAAGCTTGTTCGCACAGGCTTTCGTCGAGCGGAACCAGCGGTAATCCGCTGGCGTAACGGCGTTCGACGCGCACAGCTTGTTTCCCGGTAAAACGATCCGCGACAATTTGCAGGACACGGTCGAGCAGCGCGATCAGGTCCGACGGCTGCGGCTGCGCATGAAGAGGCCGAGCGAAGTCCAGGAACTCGGTGACCAGGGCGCTGAGCCGATTCACCTCTGTCGAAATGTAGCCTGCCAACTCGCGGGCGAGCTCATCGGATGCCTGCAATTTCTGGGTCAAAATTTCGGCCGAGCCCTTGATGACCCCGAGGGGATTGCGAATCTCATGCGCTAATCCAGCCGATAGCTGCCCGAGCGCGGCCAGCCGTTCCGAGCGGCGCGCTTCGGCCTGAGCTTGCTCCAGGCGGCGATTGGTTTCGGCGAGGCGTTCGGCGAGCTCGCGGTACAACTGGGTTTGATGCTGGCTCTGCTGCGCGAAGCGGTTGACGACCATGGCCGCAAGAAAGAAAAACAAAATGCGCAAAGCCAGGTAGGCGATAGCCTCGGGCGTCAAATCGTATTCCTGCATCGCAGGATAGAGATAAGAGCAGTACGCGGCGGAGGCAAGGAACGTCCAGACAAGCGTCAGCCAAGTGCCGCAGTAAAGTGCCGCGGTAACGACCGGCAGATAATAAATAGGGTAGTAGGCGCTGTTGATGCCGATTTCTTCGGTGTGATCGAGCAGCAGAGTCGCCAGCACAATCTTGAGCGTGATGACATAGAAGACTCCGCGTTTGGGAAACCGGGCGATCAACCTCGTTTCGAGCAACTGCACAATGCCGATAGCGAGAAGGATTAACTGCTTGTGCCATTCGAACTGCGGCGGAAGAACCGCCAACCCAAGAAGAAAGATGAGCCAAATCGTGAGCCAGACGGCATCGAGGCGGTTGAATCGCCGGGAGTCGGGATCGAAGATGGGAAGCGCAGGCGGCACGCAGCTTCCATCCAACCGCAGAAGGCCCCCCGCCGTCAATTGGACACCGGCTTCACCTGGCGTACGACCTTTTCGACGAGGCTCGCTGCATAGGGATTTCCGATGACCAACATAAATAGTTTCAATTACCGCAAAACGCTGCGCAGCGACTATTGTTATGATGCGGTCATTAATTCATCTAAGAGCCAGGATTAATCGGACGGACGATAGTGTCTGGGAACGGACAACCATGACGAAGGTCGAAGCAATTATTCAGGTTTCAAAGCTGGATGCTGTGAAAGACGCTTTGCACGAAGTGGGCGTTGAAGGCATGACCGTTTTTGAGGCCAGGGGCCATGGCCGCCA
Organism: uncultured Acidobacteriaceae bacterium; assembly: GCA_963785265.1. Lineage (GTDB taxonomy): Bacteria > Acidobacteriota > Terriglobia > Terriglobales > Acidobacteriaceae > Acidiflorens. The sequence goes on from CAWAUN010000010.1 coordinate 337,962, forward strand.
AAAAGGACATACCGAGTTTTACCGGGGACGCGAGTACACGGTGGACTTGATCCCGAAGGTGAAACTCGAGCTCGTAGTGGCCGACGAAATGACGGAGAAAGTGGTCGGCGCGATCACGACTGCCGCGCGTACCGGCAAGATCGGCGACGGAAAGATTTTTCTTTCGCGCATTGACGAAGCGATTCGGATTCGCAACGACGAGCGCGGCGACAGCGTGTTGTAAGCGCGCGGATGTAAGCGCTCGGAATTGAATGGCTTTTGGGAGACCACTATCGCATGACCACCGTGCCTACCGTCCGCGGCGAGTTAGGCGACCTGTACGCGCGGGAATCCGCTGCCATCGAGCAGGAATTCTCGCTGACCGGTGAGGGGTACCGGGCGCTGGCGCGGCGCACAGCGCTGGTCGATACGATCATTCAGCGGCTGTGGAACGAGATCGCCGTTAGTTGTCAACTCGGGGACACGAGTGCCGCTCCCGACGGCCCCAGGAATTTCACGCTGGTCGCCACCGGCGGATTCGGGCGCGGCTGGCTTTTCCCTCACTCCGATATTGACTTGCTGTTTCTGTACGATTGCATCAACTCCGGCGCCAACCCCGAGAGCGAATTCAAAGATCCCATCCGGCGCATATCGCAGGAGTTGTGGGATCTGCGCCTGAAGCTCAGTCCGGCGACGCGCAATCTGGCGGAGTGCGAAAAGTTGGATCCGAACAATGTCGAGTTTGCCATCTCGCTGCTGGACTGCAGGTATCTGGCGGGCGATCGCGATCTTTTTTCACGGCTGCGCGACAAGGCTGTTCCTCGTTTGGTAGGGCGGGATGGCCCGAGCTTGATCCAGAACCTGGCCGAAATCACCCGCGCGCGTCATTACAAATTTGGCAATACCGTCTTTCATCTGGAACCGAACGTGAAGGATGGGCCCGGCGGTCTGCGCGACTACAACGTGGCCAACTGGCTGGCGCTGATCTCGGCAATGGAAAAGCTGAAAGTGTGGCCGGACGCGAAAACACTGCTTCCGGTTTCTTCGCGGAGGGCGTTCGACGCGGCGCTGGATTTCCAGATGTCGGTCCGCTGCTTTCTGCATTTTCGCCACGGGCGCCACGACAACACGCTGACCTGGGAAATGCAGGACGAAGCGGCGGCGAGAAAGATCGGCGCAAGCTTCGGCGTCAACGATGCGGAAATCGCGAATGCTGCCGACTGGATGCGCGTCTATTACGGCCACGTGCGCAGCGTACACCGCGTCTGCAACCAATTGCTGGAGGAAATTCCGGCGGCGTGGTCGTCGCTGTATCGGCAATTCCAGGGTTGGCGCTCGCGAGTCGCAAGCGACGACTTCTCGGTGGTCGATGGACTGATCTTTTTGAAGCAACCGAAGCAGCCGCAGGAGTCAGGCGGCGCACGTCTAGAAAACCGCGAGGTGCGGGGCACTCAACTGCGCGATCCGGAAATGCTGCTGCGGCTTTTTCATTTCATGGCGGAACATGGCCTGAAGCTAAGCACGACCACGGAATATAAAGTCGAGCAGGCGCTGCCCGCGCTGGCGGCGACGCCTCCGCGGGGCGCGGAGTTGTGGCTCTATTTGCAGGAAACGCTGGTGCAGCCGCACGCAGCCGATGCTCTGCGCGCCATGAACGCGCTCCGCCTGTTGGCGTTGCTGCTGCCGGAATTGAAGGGGATTGAGGCTCTGGTGGTGCGTGATTTTTACCATCGCTACACCGTGGATGAACACTCGTTTCTGGCTATCGAATATCTGCATCGTCTGAAGGAATCGAAATCGGAATGGGACCAGCGCTTCACCCGGTTACTGGGTGAACTCGAACAGCCGGAACTGCTCTACCTCGCGCTGCTGCTGCATGATTCCGGCAAAGCCGAGCCGAGCGGCAATCACGTTGAGCTCAGCGTGCAACTCACAGACAGCTGCACGGAGCGGCTGGACCTTGATCCGGCGGATCGGGAGACGATCCGCTATCTGGTGGCGAACCATCTGGAAATGTCGGCGGCGATGCGGCGGGACATATTCGATCCCGCGAACGTGAAGTCGTTCGCGGACAAAGTGGGCGTGCCCGAGCGGCTGAAGATGCTGTGTCTGCTGACCTATGCCGACATCAAAGCCGTAAATCCGGAAGCCATGACGCCGTGGAAGGCGGATAACTTATGGCAACTGTACATTGCCTGCGCGAATTATTTGAGCCGCAGCGCCGACGAGCGCGTGCACACCGGCGACAAGGACAAGGACTACGCATCCGGCATCAATCTTGCGCATCTGCGGTCGCTGGCCCCAGTGGCGGGGAAAAAAATCAACATTTTCCTGGAAGGATTGCCGCAACGCTATCTGCGAATTCATGGCGCCATGGACGTTATGGCACATGCCGAAATGGCCGCCCGCATCGGTCAGGACGGCGTGCAATTAAATTTAAAAAAGGTTCGTCACTGGTATGAACTGACTCTGGTCACGAGCGACCGGCCCTTTCTGTTCGCATCGGTTTCGGGAGCGCTCGCCGCATGGGGAATGAACATCGTGAAAGCGAATGCGTTTTCGAACGCTTCGCGTACAGTAGTGGACACCTTTTATTTCACCGATCGCTTTCGCACCCTGGAGATGAACCTGCAGGAGTGGGACCGTTTGAAAAAGAGCATCGCGTCCGTGGTGAAAGGGGACGCCGATGTGGCGCGCATGTTGCAGGATCGCTTGAAATCGGAGAAGGCGAACGGAACAAAGGTCAAGATCGCAACCCAGATTGAATTCGACGACAGCTGCTCGGCGCAAAGCACGATGATGGAGGTTCTGACTCAGGATCGCCCGGGGCTGCTTTATCGAATGTGCTCGGTGGTTTCCAAACACGAATGCAACATTGAAATTGCATTGATCGAGACCGAGGGGCAGATGGCCATCGATGTTTTGTACCTGACTTCAGGCGGGGCCAAGTTGAGCGCGGAGCGGCAGGCGGCACTGGGAAAGGCATTGCGCGGGGAACTTACAGTCAAGTAAGGTTTTCTCGACCTTACTGACTTCGCAAAAAGCGCCGGGAGACGAATTGTCAGAGACGAATGTCAAGTAAGACCAGTTATCCCGCGACGACGGAATGGCATCCTAAGCGCATGGCTCTAGATCGCGAAGCTCTGAAAAAACTGCAAGTCTTCATGGTCGCTGCCATTTTGATTGCGGGCGTGCGGGCAGCTTACATCGTCTACGAACGACGGGAAGCGCGGGAAGAAAATGTCCAGCCCAAGCAGGAAACGGCCCTTAAGGCGGATTATTACGTTACGCCAAAGAAGTTGCATGCCTACGACCTGAAGTCCGCACAGGCGCTAACCGAGCAACCGGTGTGGGTGAAGGTGGGTTATCAGCTCACCTACTATCCGTACGACCGTGAGCATCACAAGACCGATTTCAGTCATGAATCGGGGTTACTGCTGCCTTTGCAGAAACTGACGATTCAAAATGTGGTCACTGCTGTTTCTCCGCTAGCGCCGGGAATGAAGCAGGTGATGGCGTGCTTTTCGGTCGACGGCAAATCCTATGCCGCTCCGATTGGAGCGATCAAAGACGCTGACTTCAAGCTTTACACCGATCAGATTTTATTCCTCGAAGATCCGCGCGAGCTTTACAAGCACTGGCCCGCGGATGTCTGGCGGAAAATTGAGAGTCATGAAGTGCAAGCCGGGATGAGCGAACTGCAAGCCAGCTTTGCGATTGGGCTGGGCATTCCGGAGGGATCGGGCGACTACGGTTCGCGAACGTTGCATTACGCCAATGGCGGGAAACCGGTCGCGATCACTTTTGAGAACGACAAAGCGGTCGAAATCAAGACGGGGACATAGCTTTTCTTCCTTAAGCTTTTCGCAGCCGGTTAGCGATCCGGGTAGTACCCCTCTCGTGTCTGCACGGTCATATCCTTCTTCTTCACCGTCAACTGGACGTGATGATACTGAGCATCTGTGCCCTTATCGGGCGTATAAACCATTGCGAACTGGGCTCGCAGTTCCTCGACGATGCTGTCGTAAATCTCGCCGACAGTTTCTTTCTTTGAGGCTTCAAAGAACCGTCCACCGGTTTCCTTGGAAATTCGCTGGAGATTTTTCTGGCCCTCCTTGCTCGGTGGCTCTTCACGGCGTTGACCTCCGCGGCCTCGACCACCGCCCGGATATCCGCCGCCGGGGTAACCCCCGCCAGGATACCCGCCGCCGGGATAACCCCCGCCTGGGGGATAGCCACCACGGCCCATTCCGTTGTCCTGGTTCTCACGGTCGTTGCGGTGAGTATCCGCTGAATAGATGGAATAGATCACCGTGTCGCCGCGCTGGGCAGATTCGATCGCACTCTCCAGGTAAGTTCTGCTGCCGTGATCGACGCCGTCCGACAGAATGATAAAAACCTTACGGCCCTGCTGTTTTTTCATCAACTCATTGGCGGCGAGAAAAACGGCGTCGTAAAGTTGCTTGCGACTTCCATGAGAATCTGAACCAGAAGGCGAATTCGCTGGATCGTTGGGATCGTTCGCGTGCTCGTGATCCAATGACGCCTGGAGCAAATCGAGCGCCGCCTTCAGCTTTTCGTGGGATGAAGTCACATCCTGCAACAGTTCCACTTGCCGATCGAAGTGAATGAGGAAGGCTTTGTCCGTGGGCTGCACGAGCATCTGATCGAGAAAACTGCGGCTGGCGTTGCGTTCGGCGTCAAGCGCCTTGCCTTGATTGGGACTGGTGTCGACGAGCAAGCCGATAGTAAGCGGCTGATTCGCCTGCTGCGAAAAAGAGCGGATAGTCTGCGGGTGGCCATCTTCCTGCAACGTGAAATCGTCTTTGGTGAGATCGTGCACGATCTTGCCATGTTTGTCGCGCACGGTGACAGGCAGCGTGACCACGGTCGGCTGTGCAGCGACAGCGGCAGCGCCATCCTGAGTTTGCGGCGACGGCGGCGATTGGCCCGCTACAGGAAGAACAACCAGGACGACTAGAGCATGAATGATTAGTTGCCATTTATACGGCTGGGACTGATTCACTGCGCATCCTCCGTTTATTGCTCATTATCGCGGACGAATCTTAAACGCGCCGAATCTGGACAAGAAAATAGAATACACAGCTAGGATCGCACCTGCCCAACTGGGGAAGTCACCCGTCAGTCGGTACAGCAGACCGGCCGCGACCGGCTCGGCCTTGTTTTCGGGGCTGGAGCTGTCTTTGTCCCTATCTTCTTCAGAAGCCGCCATAGGCGCCCACGCAAGCATATTGATCCCTGACTAGGCTACCGCCCTCAGTTACCGCGGAAACGTATGCGTCACCATGAAGACAGACGTCACCGTTAGCGATTACTAGAGTGGATGCGCGTCGAAACAGTGCAGTTGCCAGCATGCAGTAAAAGCAGCGTCAATCCAGGTAAAACTTCGTAAAGGCCCCCGTGTGGCGAGTTTGGCAATGCTAAAGTAAAGTTTACGGATGCCTATGAAGACTGTGCGATGTCTCCGGCGGAAGCCGATGAGGCTTAGGACGTGCCTGCTCGCCGCGATGGTCACTTTGACCCTGGCAAGGCCCGGCTACGTTTTCGCGCAAGACAAACCGGCGCCCGCTCCGGGCAAGGCCCAGGTAGCCAAGGCCGTTGGGGTCATCAAGAGCATCCAGGCGGATTCGATCACGGTCACAGCGGAGTCCGGTGGCGAGGTTACGGCCAAGCTCACAGCCTCGACAAAAATTCTACGCGTGCCCCCGGGAGAAAAAGATCTGAAGAACGCGACCACTCTGCAGGCGCAAGATTTACAGCCCGGAGACCGCGTCCTGGTTCGCGGGCCAGCATCGGCCGATGGTCACGCCATCGCCGCGTTGGCAGTGATCGTGATGAAACAGGCTGACGTAGCGGCCAAACAGCAACACGACCGCGATGACTGGCAAAAGCGGGGAGTAGGCGGGCTCGTCACTAAGGTGGACGAAGCCAGCAGCACCATCACAATTTCATCCGGTGGAATCGGAACGAGCCGCAGTATTGCCATCCACATTGGCAAGGATACGATCTTGCGCCGTTACGCGCCGGGCTCGGTGAATTTTGACGATGCTAAGCCGGCTCCTGTCGATCAGATCAAGCCGGGAGATCAGTTGCGCGCGCGGGGAAACCGCACTCCGGATGGCAGCGAAGTGACTGCTGGGGAAGTTGTTTCGGGATCATTCCGCAATATCGCAGGAACCATCAAGACGATTGATGCGGCCAGCAACACGATGACGGTGCAGGATGCCATCAGCAAGAGTGCGGTGACGGTGAAGGTGTCCTCCGACTCGCAAATAAAGAAACTGCCGGCAGAGATGGCGCAACGTATCGCGATGCGATTAAAGGGCACGGCGGACTCCGGGAAGGGATCGGGCGGCAACGGGCGGACTGCCGCGCCCGGTGCGGGCGGCGTGCAAGAAGCAACGCCGGCCGAATCGCAGGCGTCACGTGGCGCTAACGGCGGAGCGGGCGGGAGCGGTCCTCCGGATATACAGCGCATGTTGAGCCGCTTGCCGAACAGCACGCTGGCCGGACTTCAGAAGGGTGATGCCGTGATGATCGTCGCCACCGAATCAGGAAATGCGGACGCGGTAACCGCAATTACGGTGCTGGCGGGTGCGGATGCCATCCTGACGGCGGCTCCTAATCGAAGCGCATCCTCGCTGCTTTCGCCGTGGTCGCTGGGCGCACCCGGTGGAGAAGGTGAAGCCGCGCCGCAGTGAAATCCGAATCCATATCTTAATCGATGTGATCTGGCTGGAAAGAAGGGTGCGTGTTGAGGGATATATCAGTCTTCATTCGGACGAGTCTGATTCTGGCGACAGTGATCGGACTGGCGGCGGCATCGGCGCAGTCGCAGACTCAGTCGCAGTCGCAATCCTCCGCCGCGACGGGCTCCTTGCGCGGGCAAGTAACGGACCCGTCGGGCGCGGTGGTTGCGAACGCGACGGTTGCGGTGCTCGTCTCCGGCGGACCAACACATTCGGCCACCAGCAACAAAACCGGCGGTTACGAAATCGGAAACCTGCCGCCGGGCCAGTACACCGTCACAGCCAACGCCCAAGGGTTCGCCGTATTTGTGCAAAACGACGTGAACGTGGCCGCCGGGCAGGTCGCGCAATTCAATATTGCGCTCGATATTACGGTGCGCCAGGAAAAAATCACGGTGCAGGAAGAAACCCCTCAAGTCGACACCAACCCCGCGAATAACGCGAGTCAGATTGTGCTCACTGGCAAGGATCTGGAAGCGCTTCCCGACGATCCCGATGAATTGCAGTCGGATCTGGAAGCTTTGGCCGGACCTTCGGCCGGTCCCAATGGCGGGCAGCTTTACATCGATGGATTTACCGCCGGACAACTTCCACCGAAGTCATCGATTCGCGAGATTCGCATCAATCAGAATCCGTTTTCCGCCGAATACGACAAACTGGGCTACGGACGAATCGAAATCTTCACCAAACCAGGCACGGACAAACTGCATGGACAGATCTCGGTCACGGGGAACGACTCGGCATTCAACACGCGCAATCCTTTTCTCGGCAATGCCGAACAATCGCCATACGATTCCGTAATTTACATGGGGAATATCGGCGGGCCAATCAATAAAAAGACGTCATTTTTCGTCGACGTGCAGCGGCGCAACATCGACGAAATCGCCATCGTCAACACGCAGGCGCTGAACTCGGCCCTGCAACCATTTCAGCTGACGGAGGACGATCCCAACCCGCGTACCCGCACCAACATCGCTCCACGCATCGACTACCAGGTCAGCCCCAACAATACGCTCACGGCGCGCTACCAATATTACCGCGACACACAGCAGAACGCCGGGGTCGGCGGAACGGTGCTGCCGGAAGCCGGTTACGACACGCTCTCTACCGAGCACACGGTGCAGATCACGGATACGCAAGTCCTCAGCACGAAAGTGATCAATGAGACGCGCTTCCAGTATCTGCGCGACGGCAGCAATCAGAATCCGGTGACGACTCCGTTACAGGAGTTGCCGACCGGGTTCACGACCGGCGCAGCCATCAATGTGATCGGGGCATTCAGCGGCGGGCGCTCCAGTTTGGGCGTGCAAAACGACAGCCAGGATCACTATGAACTGCAGAACTACACTTCGATAGCGCAGGGCAACCACTTTCTGAAATTCGGAGGGCGGCTGCGGGCGGTTCACGAGGTCAATACTTCGAGCGCCGGATTCAATGGCATTTTCACCTTTCCGAGCATCAACGCCTACGCCACGGCGGTGCAGGCTCTGGCAGTGGGCGGCGCTGGCAAGCAAGTCGAGGGCGCGAGCCAGTTTACGCTCGATGCCACCGCCAGCAACACCGTGCCCACCGTGCCGGTGACTGTGGTGGATGCCGGACTGTACGTACAGGATGACTGGAAGGTTCGTCCCAACCTCACGCTAAGCGGCGGTCTGCGATTCGAAACGCAGAATGCGATTCACGATCATGGCGACTGGGCGCCTCGGCTCAGCTTTGCCTGGGGCGTCGGAGGAGGCGGAAAGAGTGCGCCGAAAACCGTACTGCGCGGCGGCTTTGGCCTGTTCTACGACCGCTTCACCCAGAACCTGGTTCTGAACGCGGACCGCTTGAATGGCGTAACCCAGCAGCAGTACGCCGCGTCATGTACGCCATCGCAGCCGCCGCCATGCTCAGCGATAAATTTTTTCCCGAATGTGCAGTTGCCGCCACAATCTACTTCCCCGATTTATCAGATCGCCCCGGGCTTGCATGCGCCCTACATCATGCAGACCGCGTTCAGTATGGAGCGACAGGTCACAAAGATCGCTAACGTCACGCTTACGTATCTGAACGCTCGCGGCGTGCACCAGCTTCTGTCGATTGACGTCAACGCGCCGACGCCGGGCACACCGTATTCTTCGGGGCCGCGGCCAAATCCGAATGCAGGCGATATTTATCAATATTCCTCCGATGGACTCTTCCGGCAGAACCAGTTGATCGCGAATTTCAACATCCGGGCCGGAACGAAGCTATCTCTGTTCGGCTATTACGCACTGAATTACGCCCACAGCGATCCGATCGGCTCTTCGAGCAACGGAGCGTTTTCGAACAACTTTCCCACGGATCAGTACAACGTGCATCAAGACTACGGACGCGCTTCCTTTGACATCCGGAATCGGTTGTTTGTGGGCGGCACAGTCGGACTGCCGCGCGGGTTTCGCCTGAGTCCGTTTATGGTTTTCAATTCCGGCGCTCCCGACAACGTCACAGTCGGCCAGGACTTGGCCGGTGATTTGCAGTTCAACGTCCGTCCCGCGTTCGGCTCCTATCCCTCAGGTACGTGCCCGTTTCCGACGCTCGCCGCGTGCAGCCACTACTTCGTTCCGACAACGCCGTACACTCAGATTCCGATTAACTACCTGACCGGCCCATCGCTGTTCACGCTGAACCTGCGGCTGGCGAAAACCTTCGGCTTCGGGCCTGAGGTGGGAAAGAACGGCGCTCAACAAGGCGGTGGTGGGGGCGGGCCACGCGGCGGTGGGGGCGGCGGAGGAAGATTCGGACGCATGGGTGGCGGCGGCAATCCTTTCAACCTGGGACCAGGATCCAATCGCCGCTACAACGTGACCTTCAGCGTGAGTGCGCGGAACGCTCTGAACCGGGTCAATGCGGCGCCCCCCGTCGGAGTTCTCAGCTCACAGGATTTCGGAAAGTCGATTGCTCTGGCCGGTGGAGCGTTCTCAAGCCCGGCGGCCAATCGCAGAATTGAATTGCAGGCGCTGTTCAGCTTTTGAGGGAAGGTGTCAGGTCTCAGGTGTCAGATCTCAGGAACAATCCCAAACTTGCCTTCGGTTTTCCTGACACCTGAGACCTTTTTCTACGTGGAATAGTCGGCGTTGATCCGCACATACTCGGCGGTCAGATCGGTGGTAAGAAATCGCACGGCGTGCTGGCCGCGCCCCACTTGCACACGAACATCGCAGACCGGCTGCGCGAGATCGCGGTGAGCTTGCCGCTCGTTGAAGGCGCAGGCAACTCCGTTGCGGCACACCTTCTGATTGCCAATAAAAATCTGGACGCGCGCTGGATCGATGGGCGCGCCGCACCTTCCCACGGCCGCCAGGATGCGTCCCCAATTCGGATCGGCGCCAGCCCACGCAGTTTTAACCAGCATGGAGTGAGCAATGGTCCGCGCCACTTCGAGAGCCTCTTCCCTGCTCCGCGCCTGCTCGACGAACAGCCGTATGACGTGTTGTACGCCTTCACCGTCACTGATGATCTGCTCGGCGAGGGACTGGCAGACTGCGGTCAGCGCGACGGAGAACTTCTTTCGCGGGCCAGCGTCTCTTACCCCCGCACCACTCGCGCCGCTCGCGAGCAGCAGCACGGTGTCGTTGGTGGAAGTGTCGCCATCAATCGACATGCAATTTAACGAATGGTCACACGCCTCGCGAAGAAGAGGCCGCAGCTCGCGTGAACTTGCGCCGACATCGGTGAATAAATAGACCAGCATGGTCGCAAGCTGGGGATGGATCATGCCGGCGCCTTTCGCGATTCCTAGCACCCTAACCTCTTTGCGGCCTGCCTGGAAACGAGCGCTCGCGATCTTTGGCCGCGTGTCAGTAGTCATGATGGCGTGGGCAAATGCGAGGACGCCACGCTGACTCGCGGACCGCGCGGCGATGAGCTCGGGCAGCTTGGCGCGAATTTTTTCCGCGGGCAGGCGCACTCCGATGATTCCGGTAGAGCAGGGAAAGATTTCGGAAGCGAGCGCGCCGAGCAGGGTTCCGGCTGCGCGGCAAACTTGTTCGCAGGCTTGAATGCCCGCGCGCCCAGTGGCGCAATTGGCGTTGCCAGAATTCACTACGACGGCGCGAACCCTTCCGCCGCTCGATTGCAACGACGCGCGCCCCACTTCCACGGGAGCCGCTACAACCCGATTCTTCGTGAACATTGCAGCAGCGGCCGCCGCAGTGCTGCACTCCACTTTTACCAGGGCGAGGTCCGGACGGCCACTGACTTTAATGCCGGCAGCGACGGCGGAAAAAGAAAAACCCTTTGGCAAACGAATTTGTTCGGGAGAACGTCTCAAGTCAATCCGCCGCGCCGTCATGCCTGAATCTTCAACCAGTTTTTGGGTGCCGGCAAAATTGCAAACGTGGGCAGATGTCCGCGGACCATCGCCACTTCGTCACAGCGATAGAGCCGTGGACATTGATAACAATCTTTGTGAATCTTGTCGGGAAGATCCTCGTGATTGGCGACGGTGAATCCCATGCGCGAGAAAAATTCCGGAATGCGCGTGAACAGGCACACGCAGGTTACTTTGTGCTTTTCCGCTTGCGCCAGAAGCGCTTTGACCAGGCGCCGGCCACCGCCGCTGCTTTGGCTGGCGGGATCAACGGTAATCGAACGAATCTCGGCCAGGTGCACTCCGTAGAGGTGAAGAGCGCCGCAGCCGATGATGCGTCCGTCATGCTCCAGGACGACAAAGTCGCGGACGTTCTCGCAGATTTCCGCCAGCGAACGCGGCAACAGAGTGCCATCGCCGGAGTAGGCCGCGATGAGCGAGTGAATCTGCTCGGCATCGGGAAGAACCGCCTCACGCGTGCGCATGGACCCCCTTCGACCGCCGCGTGACGGTTTTCTCTTTTGTCGATTCGGATTTTTGTTCGAACTCTGCATTTTGGTGCAACGCCGCATCCAATGCTTGAACCAGTTGATCTACGTGCCTCTTCTGTATGACGTAGGGCGGCAGAAATCGCAGCACGGTTTCGTGCGTGCGGTTGATGATCATGCCTTGCTGCAGCAGTTGCTTCGCCACGGCCTTGGCCAGTTCCGGCGAGTCCAGTTCCACGGCCTGCATCAGTCCGGCTCCGCGGGCATCCTGAATCGCTTTGTGTTTTTTGTCGAGCGCTTCGAGTGCGGCGTGAAAGTATTCGCCCAGCGCGCGCACGTGCTTCAGCAATTTCTTCTCCTCGCGCAGGAACTCGATAGCAACCGCGCAGGCCAGCGGACCTCCTCCGAACGTGGTTCCGTGCATGCCCGGGTGAATGCAACTCGCCACTCGTTCCGTGGTGAGGATGGCGCCAAGCGGCAGGCCACACGCCAACGGCTTAGCAACGGTGACCACGTCCGGCAACACACCATAGTGCTGGTAGGCAAAGTGGCGCCCGGTGCGGCCGAGACCGCATTGAATCTCGTCGAGCAGGAGCAATGCACCGCTGTTTGTGGTTAAGCGCGACGCCAGTTCGAGAAACTCCGTGTTAACCGCGCAAATCCCACCCTCGCCCTGAATGGTTTCGATGCACACAGCACAGACGCTCGAATCAAATTTTCGTTGCAGATCGTCCAGGTCATTGAACTTTACGAAAGTTACTCCCGGCACCAGAGGAACGAACGGAGCTCGATATTTCGGTTGTCCGGTAGTAGCAAGCGCGCCGAAGGTGCGTCCATGGAAAGAGTTTTCCATGGCGAGAATGCGTGTCTTTGATTTGGATTTGCTGCCGTTCTTATTGCTCGTTTGCGCGAAGTTCATTTGCGCGAACGCGCGGGCTAGCTTGAGCGCGCCTTCCCAGGCTTCTGTGCCGCTGTTGCAAAAAAAAACGCGATCGAGCCCGGAGATTTCGGTTAGGAGCCGCGCGAGTTCCGCTTGATACTCGTGAAAAAAAAGATTCGAAACATGCATCAAACGCGCGGCCTGCCGCCTGATCACCGCCTGAATGCGCGGGTGGTTGTGGCCGAGCGCGTTGACTCCGATGCCACTCAGGAAATCGAGATAGCGCTTGCCCTGGGAATCCCAAAGATACACGCCGCGCCCGCGCACAAACAGAATGGGCTGGCGCTCGTAGGTGGGAAGCAGGAGCTTCGCTTCCATGCGAGAGACAGAGGCGAGGCTCATGCTCGCAGCACCTCCGTACCGCATTCCAGCTTGGTGAAATAAAACAGCGGCAGCATTTCGGCTTGCGACGCGGGCAGGATGCGCACGCGTCCCACGCCCGATTTGAGAGCTTGGGTGCAGGCTTCGAGCTTCGGCATCATGCCGCCGCTGACCACGGATTCCTCAATCAGACCGGCCACCTGATGCGTATCCAACCGCGCCATCACCGAACCGTCGGCTTGCTTTACACCGTCCACGTCGGTGAGAAAAATCAGCGCGTCGGCCTCGCAGGCAATGGCGCAGGCGGCGGCCATCTGGTCGGCGTTCACGTTGTAGTACTGGCCGTCGCCACCGAGCGCCAAGGAAGAGAGCACCGGAATGCCGCCTTCAGTCCAGATGGCTTTGAGCCAGCGTGGCTCGGAAAAACAGATTTCGCCGACAAATCCCAAATCGTATTCCGCGTCCTGTTTCTTGCGGGCGCGAAACACGCCTCCGTCGCCGCCGCAAAGTCCGATGGCGGGACATCCGGCCGCGGCGATCGCCGCCACCAGGCTTTTGTTTACGATGCCCGCAAGCACCATCAGGGCGACGTCGCGCGTTTCGGCGTCGGTTACGCGTAGTCCGTGGACGAAGTCACTTTTTTTCCCGAGTAGTTTCAGAGTTCGTGTGAGCGCGCTGCCGCCGCCATGCACCACCGCGACCTGGTGTCCGTCTTCGGCGAGCTGCACCACGGCTTTCGCACATTTCTGAAGGGTCGGCTTGTCTTCAAGCGCCGCGCCGCCGATTTTGACCACAATTTTCACTGCAGACCCTCCGTCTCATCCCATCCGTACATCAGGTTCATATTCTGTACGGCTTGTCCGGCTGCGCCTTTGAGCAGGTTGTCGAGACACGAAACCACGATGAGCCGCAGGCCGTCGTGCGCGAGACAGAAACCGAGGTCGCAATAGTTGGTGTGCACCGAAAACTGAATTTCCGGCAGACTCGATACCGGGAAAACACGAACCCAGTGCTTGCCCTTGTAGAAATCGCGGAAGCAGCCTTGGATTTCGTCGGCGGACATTTTGCGTTTTAGATACACATAAATCGTGGACAAAATCCCACGCGGAATCGGCAAAAGGTGGGGCGTGAAAATCAACTGCGTCGAATTGAGCGCCAACTGCTCGAGGATCTCGCCGGTGTGACGATGCGCGAAAACCGAATAGGCGGAAAAGTTATCGGCCACCGAGACGAAGTGAGTGCGCGCCGTGGGCTCCTTCCCGGCGCCTGAAACGCCGGACTTCGAATCGGAGATGATGCCACGTTCGCGATCCACGAGGTCGGCAGAAAGCAGGGGCGCCAGCGCCAGAATCACAGAGGTCGCATAGCAGCCGGGATTCGCGACCAAAGCAGCGGACGGGATCTTGTCTGCATTCAGTTCCGGCAAGCCGTAAACGGCGCGCTCGGTGAGTTCCGCTGCAGTTTGGACGTTGGCATCTTTGAAGCCGTAGATGGCGCGATGCTGTTCATCTTTCAACCGCCATGCTCCGCTGAGATCAACGATTCGCAGACCACGCGCGATCGCCTCTGGAACAAGTTCACGCGAAACCGAGTGCGGTGTAGCCAGGAACAATAGCTTCACGCCACGCTTCTCTAACGCCGACCAGGAAAACGGCTGTGCCTGCAGGTGGCCATTGCCGGAAATGTGCGGGAACCCGGTAGCGTGACCGCCGGAAACATCCGTCTTCGTATCCGCGGTGCGCCGCAAAAGCAAGGGCGCGTCGGTGCGGGGATGGCGCCCGAGCAGGCGGGCGAGTTCCAGGCCGGAGTAGCCGGTCGCGCCCAGAACCGCGGTTTTGAGTTTTGCGGCCATCAGAATTTCGTCAAGCCCTTCCGATTCCTCATTTGCCGGTTTGAGGCATATTTATCCATTATGATGCATAAATATTCATCTATATTAAATGGCTGGGCGGAAGTGTCAAGTCAAAATCGCGGGGAAAGACTCTTTCGGTCCAATGGATCGGTCGGGCGAGGGTCGGAAGTCGCCCGTCGAAGAATGGGCCGGCCGGGCGGGCCGGCCCTGAGGTTGCCGAGTGACGCCCGGCGCTCCACGCGCAGAATTGTTTTACAGTCTTACCCGCAAGTCGCTCGACGTGCCGCCGGCTGCGGGAACGTAGCAGCGCAGCGTGTAATCCATGACCATGCGGTCGGCGTTAAAGCGCCAGCCCAGGGTGCGAATAGTGCGCTTCATGCGCTGGATCCAGCCGCGCGGAAGACCGTCGCGATCGCGCTGGTAATAGAGCGGGATTACTTCGTCACGCAGCACTCGCATCAGGTCTTCACCGTCGCGCGTGTCGTGAACGTTCATATCGGAGTGGGTTCTACCGTTGCCGATGGCGAAGCCATTCAGGCCGTCATAGGCTTCCGCCCACCAGCCGTCGAGA
The DNA here is from genome assembly GCA_963785265.1 of uncultured Acidobacteriaceae bacterium. Taxonomy (GTDB): domain Bacteria; phylum Acidobacteriota; class Terriglobia; order Terriglobales; family Acidobacteriaceae; genus Acidiflorens. The sequence goes on from CAWAUN010000010.1 coordinate 353,213, forward strand.
ACTGAGAGGTTCAGGCCGCCGTTCAAAACCACTTTCTGGCCGCTGGTTCCCGAGGCTTCCAGCGGACGCCGCGGATTGTTCAGCCAGACATCCACACCCTGCACGAAATGGCGGCCGACGTTGATGTCGTAATCTTCGACGAACACGAATTTGTCGGAAAACAGCGGGTCGCGCATCAGTTGCGCAATCTGCTGCAGGACGCGTTTGCCGGGTTCGTCGAGAGGATGCGCCTTGCCCGCAAACACAAATTGCACCGGCCGTTTTGGGTCATTGACCATGCTGGCCAATTTTTCTATATCGGCCAAAATCAGATTGGCGCGCTTGTAGGTGGCAAAGCGGCGGGCAAAACCGATAGTGAGCGCGTCGGGACTGAGCACACGTTCCAGTCGCTGCAACACTTCGCGTGGCTCGTCGCGGCGTGCGGCCTGCTTGACGGCGCGGCGGCGAACAAATTGGATCATCCCCGACTTCAGGTTGCAATGCGTCTCCCATAGCTCGCCGTCGTCAACGTCTTCAATCCCTTCCCAGATTTTTGCCTCGCTGCTGTGCAGTTGCCATCCCGTGCCGAGATGGCGGTCGTAGAGGCGAAACATTTGCGGCGCCAGCCAGGAGGGGACGTGGACGCCATTAGTAATGTGTCCGATGGGAACCGTGTCTTCGGTTTTGCCCGGAGAAAGGCCGGTCCACATGGCGCGGGAAACTTCGCCGTGCAGCGAGGAAACTGCGTTGGCGCGCCGCGAGAGCTTCAGGCCGAGCACGGTCATGCAAAACCGTTCATCGCTATCGGCATGCTCGCGTCCGAGAGCCATGAAATTTTCCTTGGAAAGGCCGAGGCTCTCACGCAAAGGTCCGAGGTGCTCTTCCACCAGATCGGCATCGAAGCGATCATGGCCGGCGGGCACGGGAGTGTGGGTTGTGAAAACCACTTCCCGGGCCACCCGCGGCATCGCCTTATCGAAGCTGATACCTTCTTCCACCATGCGCTGTCGGATGGCTTCCAGCACGGCAAATCCGCTGTGTCCTTCATTCAGGTGAAGGACCCCCGGCGTGATGCCGAGCGCCTTCAGAGCGCGCAGACCGCCTACGCCCAGCAGTATTTCCTGGTGCACGCGCACGCGGCCGTCGCCGCCGTACAAACGCGAAGTCATATCGCGGTCTTCGGGGGCATTGCCTTCCACGTCGGAGTCGAGGAGAAATAAATCGCAGCGGCCGACTTTCACTCGCCAGACCTTCGCGTAGATCGGACCATGGCGGGTATCAACCTGCACCACAACCGGCCTGCCGTTGGTTCCGATGGCCGTTTCCATCGCGAGATGGTTGACATCGATTTCGAGGTACTCTTCGCGCTGCCAGCCGTCGCGATCCAAGCGCTGGCGGAAATATCCCTGGCCATAAAACAGGCCAACGCCGACTAGGGGGATGCCAAGATCGGATGCGCTCTTGATATGATCGCCAGCCAGAACTCCGAGTCCACCCGAGTAGATAGGGAGAGACTCGTGGACGCCAAACTCGGCGGAAAAATAAGCGACGGGACGGGGCCGCAGCACTCCCGCGTGGCGCGCACCCCAGGTCCGCTCCGCTTCTTCGTACTCGCGCAGGCGGCGATAGGCATAGTTGATCCGGCCATGCAGGGCGAGTTCGCCGGCGCGCGCCTCTAGTTTTTCCAGAGGATACTCATTCAGCAGTGCCACCGGACTGTGGTTGAGCTGACTCCAGCGCAAGGGGTCGATTTCGCGAAATAAGCCGCCGGAATCGTGGTCCCAGCTCCACCACAGATTGCGCGCCAGCGCCCAGAGCCGTTCCTGGGCGGGTGCAATGAAGCGGTCGAGCGTACGGGCCTCGCTCACAATGTGCGCAACCCGGTTCGCCGCCTCGGTGAGCAGACGAATCTCATTTTCCGGAAAAACACGCGGCTCCGTGGTTTGAACCACAAGGACGCCTTGCAGCACGCCGCGATCTATAAGCGGAACTCCCAGGAACGATTGGTACTCATCCTCGCCGGCTTCGCTGAAGTATTTGAAACGGGGATGACTCCTGACCTTTTCGACGGCCACCGGACGAACCTGCTCCGCGACCAGGCCGACGAGTCCTTCGTTGACTGCCATGCGCAGCTTGCCGACCGATTCTGGACGCAGCCCGAGGGTCGCGGCCAGAACGAGATTGGCGCGGTCGGGCTCCAACAAATAGGCCGAGCAAACATCGGTGCCAAACCGCCGGGCAATCAAGGCAACCACGTTCATCAGGGTCTCGGCCGGCTTGCCCCGTTCGGCCGCCAGGTTCGCGATTTCGTCCCAGCTCAGCACAAAGTTGGCCGCGAGAGAACAGGCCGCGTGTTCCTGATCCTGAACTAGCTCATCCGATCGATCCAAATCTCGTCTCCAGTTTTTAGAAACAGCTCTCGGCTCTCAGTTCTCAGCTCTCAGTCAAGCTTTTCCCCACGAGTTGAGAACTCCTCTTTACTTATTCTTGGGCTCCCGCCCGTGCGATTCCGTCACCATTCCAGCTACCCCGAAAACAGGTTAGAACGTCCTTATGATCCTATTTTATCGGGTGACAACGTAACTGCTCCACATTGGTGTGAAGATGTTGATTACCACGGTGCGTTTAGGATGGCCAAATCGTTGTTTTGCGCTTGCATCAGTGTCGATATCTTCATGATTTAAAAACTCTAATCGCCAGCTCACCCAAAGTCCAATTCGAATTGTCGATGGAGTGCATCAGCGGCGACAGTGGAGTGATGGGCGTCCGCGGCCGTCCAGTTGTGCGGTGGCCGGGCGAGGACGCCCGGCTCTCCACACCCAACAAGAAAATCACGCCGCGTCCCACCCGCCAGGAGGTCGAGTGGAACGCGGCGCACAAACGGGGTTTTTATAACTGTTTCCCGTTAGCCCTGCGACGGATGCAACACCCGGAAGGTGCTGCCACCCTGTGACCAGACCAGTACCAGTGCATCCTGTCCGGCCGGAACGCTGGATAACTGCTGCACCACATCGGACGCGGATTTCACCGCGTGCCGGTTGACTTCCATGATGACGTCCCCGCGCTGCAGGCCCGCATTATCGGCCGGACTGCCGGGTTTGACATCCTCGACGATCGCGCCATGGACGGACGGCTGCACTTGCACTTCATTGCGAGCATCTGGAGTCAGATCAGCCAGACTCAGTCCCCAACGCCCTTTGCCGTGTTCGCTGCCCGCGACCTCAGTGCCTTTGTCCCCGCTCAGAGTTTCGAGCGTCACCGCAATCGTTGTCGGTTTGCTGTCACGCACCACCTGCAGATGGATCGTGTCACCCGGCCGTTTCTGCGCGACCCTCATTTGCAATTCTCCGGCATCGGTTACCGGCTTTCCGTCGAGTTCGGTAATCACGTCTCCGGTTTTCAAGCCAGCTTTCGCGCCCGGCCCGTCCGGTTGAACGTCAGCGACCAGCGCTCCCTCGGCTTTTTTCATGTCGAAGAACTTGGCGTTGTCAGGAGTCAGATCGGAGATCTGGATTCCGATAAACGCGTGCGTTATTTTGCCGTCGCGAATCAATGTCGCCACCGTGGGCTCGGCGATCTGGGTCGGAATCGCAAAACCCATGCCCGAAAACGATCCCGACGATGAAATCAGGAAGGTATTGATTCCGATCAGCTCGCCGCGCGCGTCCACCAGCGCTCCACCCGAGTTCCCGGGATTGATGGCGGCGTCGGTCTGAATGAACTCACCCGGCTTGCGGCGATCGCTGGCATCAGGGTTCGGACGATTCAGCGCGCTGATGATGCCGCGCGTCACCGTAAAACGAAACCCATACGGATTGCCAAACGCCAGCACCGTCTGTCCCGGGTGTAGGTTGGCCGAGTTCCCCCAGGGCACGCTGGGTAGATCGCGTCCGTTTACCTTGATGACCGCGAGATCGGTCAACGGGTCGGCGCCGATCAGCTTCGCGGGCAGCACTTCACGGTTGCTCATGGTGACGCGAATATCGACGGCTCCCTCGATCACGTGATTGTTGGTGACGATGTATCCATCGGGAGAGATGATCACGCCACTGCCCAGGCCGTGCTCCATCCGGTTCTGCGGCGACGGCATCTGCCGGCCGAAAGGACCACCAGGCCCAAAGAACTGCTGCATGTCGGGCATGCCTTCCATTTCGCTCTGCTGCGGGTTGCCCTTCGATACGACCGTAACGTTCACAACTGCCGGCGTAACTCGTGCCGCCAGCGTTTCCATGGCGCGGTCGAGAGTTAGGAGTGCCTCGACACTGTTGTCATCCAAAGCCGCCGCAGCCGGAGCGGGAGCCGCCGCGGCCTTTGCCGACTTTGCAAAATTGAATGTTGCCACCGACCCGACTGCCGCGATGGCCAACACCGCCACCAACAACCGCCTGGTCGTCGCTGCTTTACAACGTGCTTTCCAACTTTCCATCCACATCTTCATTTGCTCTTCTCCTTTAGTTCTAGGTCCAACGGAAATGTGCAACTAAATATGTAGTTGCTAAACTGCAAAATTTTTTGCCCGCCATCTACAGCGAGTTGACCACCGGCACTTTCGCCAAGCGCTCGCGCTCAGCAGTCAACAACATCACGTGCCACACCTGCACTCTCCATAATGTTGAATCGGAGGTTACATACTGCGTCGTTTCAAAAAAGACCAAGGTCTGAAATTGGGGAACGATTTCCCGATCTGCTCGCGCGCTGATCGGGATTATTTGTTCAAGCGGCCACGCCTCGTTCATGCGTGCGGCAACTATCCCGGCGGGAGCAAGTTGGGGGGCGGCCTGAGCACGGGCAGGAATAACTTTGGCCTTCACCGTTTTGGGTGTCACTCCCATCAATGACCCGTCAGTGTGCAACGAGGCGGGAATCACCGCCGCCGGTAAAAACGAAGACTGAAGTTGGTCGGTGCCGACCTGCGCTCGGTGGGGAAGCACAGCGTCCGTCCCTACACGATCGAACGCGACGAACTGGGGCGCTAACGGCAGCGCCAGCAAGCAGACCACGGCAAAAGCTCCAACCATGCCCAGTGCCGGTTTCCAAACCCGCGTAGCCATGGGCCGGTTGGAGTCGAGAATCTGTGCCAGCCGCAGCGAAGCCTCGTGCGCGCGGCGAACAGCGGCCTGCGCCATCGCCCATCGTTTACCGCCGAGGCGATGCGCCAGACTTTTTTCCAGCAGCGATACCAGACAAGCGGCATATCCGTGCGGGTTGGCGGTTTCGGCCAACACAGCGTCATCGCAAGCCATTTCGCGTTCCACCGAAAGCCGGCGCTCAATCCACCACACTGCCGGATGAAAGAAGAACAGGGCGTGCACGACTTTCTGAATTAGATTGGTCCAGTCATCGCCGCGCCGCAGATGCGCGAATTCGTGCAACAGGATGACGTTGAGATCCTCAGGCGGCAGCTCGCGCAAAGCCCACGCCGGCAGGATAATCGTCCGCTTCCAGAAACCGATGGCAGCAGGCACGCGCACGCACTCGGACGTGGATATGGTTACTGGCGCTGAAGCCGCCGAAGCAACGATGGCCTCGACCGTCTTCCGCACCGCCGGATCAAGCTCGGCCGCAACGACCGGAGTGCAACTCTGACGCAATCGTCGCAGTTGCCAAAGCCCAACCGCCAAACGCGCCATCGCCACGAACGTTCCCAGCGCCCACGCCACGAAAACGAAAAGCGCCCAAGTCCCCGGGATAGTAATCGCGGGGCGGAGGCGTCCCCACGACATCCCGGGGCCCATCAGCGCCCGGCCATCACCAAAACCACCCCACACAGGGAGCGCGGCGACCGTAAGCAATGCCAGGAACCAGACGGCAAACCGTGTTCCCGAATTCTGTTTTCGCAAAACCCGCAGCAACACCCACGCAAAAGCCGCGACCAACAAGCCTTCGGGGAGCGCGTTCAGAATGCGCTCAATCGACATCTGCGCCACGCTCTGCAGGGATAGCGATGAAGATAGGGATGAAGATAAAAATAGCCAGCTCATTTCGCGTCCCTCTGAACCAGCATCTCCCGCAGGCGATCAATTTCCTCTTGCCCGACACCCTGATCTTCCAGGAGGTTCAAGACCAGTTGCTCCTGAGAGTTCTTAAAAAAGCGGCTCACCAGATGCCGAATCTCCGAGCGCTTCGCTTCCTGCTGTCCGACTAGCGGCGTGTACACATGCGCCCGCCCATCCTTTAGATGTTTCAAATAGCCCTTTCTCTCCAGAACACGAATCGTGGTCAGGACAGAGTTATAGGCCAAGCTAGGAGCTGGAGTTTGAGTAATAGAATCAAGGACTTGTTGAACCGTTCCCGATCCCATCTCCCACAGCACGTTCATGATCCGCAGCTCGGCTTCGGTCAAAGTGTCCGATTGTCTCGGCGGCACGGGACGCCCTCCTGCACCCTTAGACGCGCCCAGCGCCAAAAGGTAACTAATTCTTTAGTTGCAGGAGGAGACTGGCGGGTTGCATGTCTCCGGCAAACGGAATTTGCACCCCAAACCCTGAACCACCAAGGCCACGAAGGTCCACGAAGGAGACGCTCGAGATCAAAAGCCTCCGTGGTACTTCGTGTCCTTGGTGGTAGGGTTTACCGCAGACCGCAGCGCTAGACAAACCAGCGGCTGATAAGCACGAAAATCGCCAGCAGCACGATTCCGGTGGAGAACGTGTACCAAATCAGCTTACGCTCCACCGGAAGCAACGGCTCGTACTCGCTTTCCATCTTCTTAGTTCTTCGCCGACCCGCGGTTCTGTCATATTCACCTTTTCAACCTCATCCTCATAGCGTTCTTCGGTTTTCGATCACCCGATGGCCCGATCACCCGATGACCCGATCCTCTCGATAGGGTTGTCATTGAAAATCTCCCCCTGGGTTTGCCACGATGTTTCCGGGGGGAGGACACCGCAGCCCGGCGGCTGTCCGGCGGGCGTCCCTTCGACTTCGCTCAGGGCAGGTTCTCGCCCGATGCGCCGTGGGAACTGCAAACTATTGCCTCTTCCGGCACACCACAACCGTGCCGTTGACGCCGACCCAGTTTTTTTTGTACTCTGCCCTTACACCGGAAAGGAGGTGGTCGGATGACAAGTTCAGATGGCAGTTGTAGCAATTCCAGACCAGGTGAGGTGGCTGAGTCTTAGGGCGGTTGCTCTAAGCGGAGTTCTCGAGGAACCTTTGGTCGGGGAAATCGGGAACATTCTCTCGCAAAACAATCCGTGACTTTGGGCTGATCCGCCCGGCACAAGTTGTGACGGGCACCGGAGCGAAGCGAGGGGCCACGAGAGTGACCACCTCAGTCAATCCCAAACAGTCCACCGCGCAGCCCGCAGGCTCAAAAGCTTGCGGGCTGTTCTTTTTTCAGGTGTCAGGTCTCTGGTCTCTGGTCTCAGGAAAAGCAAAACCACGTCGCTCAATCGGGTTTTAGAAAAATTTGGGTTTCGGCGAGTCCCACCACCATTCGCTGAATCTAACAGTCCGTTCAGTGCTCAGATCATGCCCACGCTGACGATCGATTGGTTCCTGGAGTATCTCGGCAAGGTTCATCAACGGACCACCCGAGTCGCGCAATGCATCCCGCCCGACAAACTGGAGTGGTCGTATCACAGCGGCAAATTCACCCTCGGAGATTTGCTTCGCCACATAGCTGCCATCGAGCGGTACATGTTTGCGGAAACCGTTCAGGGCCGGCCCAGCCGCTACGCCGGCTGCGGACGTGACTTGGCCGATGGCTACGAGAAAGTGATGGCCTTCCGCGACACGCTTCACACCCAGACGGTCGAGATCATTTCGCGTCTGGGAGATGAAGGACTCACGAGAAAGTGCACGACTCCCGATGGTGCGAGCATTACGGTCTGGAAGTGGCTGCGCTTGATGACGGAACACGAGATCCATCATCGCGGACAGATCTACATATATCTGGCGATGCTGGAGATTCCGACCCCGCCGATCTACGGACTTACATCCGAGGAAGTCCAACAGCGCAGCATCAAGCCCTAAAGATCCGACGGAGCGCCGGGCCTCCCCGCCCGGCCACCCCAAATTTAGTGTCGCGAAATTTAGTGTCGCGAGGCGCTTTTGCCTCCCGAGGTCCCGATCGCGTCCAGTGTCGCATCGTTGATCGCGTAAGCCGTGCCATCGGCCCCGATTACAGTCGGAGTGTAGGCTTCTCCGATGCCGGTCGATAGCGTAACCACTTGCGGGAAGGTGTTGGTGACCAAGTCCCAGCGGTAGAGGTTGCCATCTTCGCTGTTCGCGAGAACAGACTCGCTGAACGGATCGATGGCCGCAGTATTGATACACCACTCTTTATATCCTCCCGGGCAATCGGGATCCGGGGTTACGCCCAGGTGCGTGAGCACTTCATTCATGACCAACGTGTTGGGAAGGATCGGGTCCGGCTCGGTAGCGTTTGGGTCGAGGATGGCAATCTTGTTCAGCCCGGTGCCCGTCCCGACGCCGCAATAGTCGTTGTACTTGGTCATCAGCAAGTACTGCGAGGTTCCGGTATAGCTGGGAACGATCGAGGCCGGGACGATCGAGGCCGTATCATCCCAGCCGAAGCTGCCGGGGGTTTTGGTCTGGGTCAGACCGGCATTGTAGTGGAGCATCCAGCCGCGATCGTTGTGATTGGGAAAAGGATTTTCCAGGACGCCGAAGTAGACATCGCCATCCGGCCCGACGGTCGGCGTGGCCGAACTTCCGTTGAAGATCCACGCCGGCCATCCCGATGATGGATCGATCAGCGCGACCCGATTGATCAGGGCCAGGGTGGTACTGTTCACGGCGAGCAGATATCCCGAGCTACCATTGTCGACCGCTACATACAATATGCTGCCGTCGGCCGAGAGAGCGGGCGCGCAACTGACGGAAACTTCGATGATGGTAGGATCGCCGCTCAACGCCGCGGCCGATACCCACGTTCCCGTGCCATTGGCGGCAACGCGCGCGAGTCCGCTCTGCAGGTTGAGCGGAGTGGAACCGAGCACAAGAAATCCGAAGAAAAGATTGCCGTTGGAGTCGGTGGAGAGCGGAGTATCAATCTGCACGTTCTGCTGGTAGGCTGTCGGATCCTTCCGGTAATTCTTTGCGCCATAGAAATAGAGACGGGAGATCTTGCCCTTTGCTTGATCGGGATTCTGTCGCACCATCACCCGTCCGGCAATGTCGGGGACAAAAAGCTGGCTGCCCGAAATAGTTGGCCCCAGACCGGGCGTGAAGTCTGCCCCGGGAGCCAGCCATCCGGTCTTGTGCAGCCAGAGTCTTTTGCCGGTGGTCCCGTTATGCGCCTCGACGCGAAAGCTATTCGTGCCCGTCTTTACCGGCACGATCACGGTATTCGCCTCGGTCACCAGCGGCGAGCCGTAGTGGATGTAAATCGTGCCCTGCGGCGGAAACAAGTCCACCGGCACATGCCAATGAATTGCGTCGAGCGGCTGCGATTGGACAGTAGAGAGCGCCGTGTGTTGTTCATCATGAGAATGCGTTAGCCAATCACCGGCTTGTGCGGCGGAACGGGCCGTCAGCATCGCAACGCACACGCCTATGCAAAGCAGAAGTATCGAAACCATCCATCGAGACCTGGTCGTAGAAGGCCTTGTCGCGTCGTGCCTTGTCGTATCGTGCCTTGTCGTATCGTGCCTTGTCGTATCAGTGATTGCGTGTTTATCCATTTTGTGTTCGTCCTCCGCTTGCGTCCGTCTTCCCCGCCATTCAGCCAGGAACGCTGGAATTGGCTCCCGGCGCGACCAGCAGCGTAGCAGTTTACCCTGTTGCAGTTGTCAACGGGAGGTAAAATTTGGCGTCCGAGCTTAGGGTCGGGATTTGACCGGCCCGGCCGAAGCTGGATGCTTATCATTTCCCAGGATTCATTCCTGCTCGGCGGGAGCGAAGAAAACCAGAACTTCGAGTTCTTCCTGGATGTCGTAGAAGCGATGCTCCAGGTTCGCCTCCACGAAAATGACGGTGCCGGACCGCACCTCGGCGCGCTCCGAGCCGATTTGCATGCGAGCACGCCCGCGAACGACGTAGTACATCTCGTCTTCGCGATGCGGTTTTTGCGGATCGGTGCCGCCCATCGGCAGAACGTACACGCCAGCGCTCATGGCAGGGACGCGCAGGAATTCGAAGTAAAGTTTGTTCTTCTCCGCACGCTGACGATTCAAATCGTCGATATGGAAACAATGACGCACAAAAGCAGTTCTCAGTTCTCAGCGGCCAGTTCTCAGTCTTAACTCTCAGAATATCCGCGGCAACAGGGCAAGCTCTTTCACCACTGAGAACTGAGAACTGAGAACTTCTTAGCCCACCGCGCCGCGAAAAAAAATCTCCGTATACTGCTGCACGATCGCATCTCCGGTGAGCGGGCCGTCGGGCTTATACCACTGGTAGATCCAGTTGATCATCCCGACCAGCGCCAGAGCGGCGGCGCGCGGCGTAACCGCCGACTGCGGGGAATTGCGCTTGCGCTGCACATCGCGCTGAACATCGGCGATCAGGTGCTCGACGAAGTGCAGGTAATCTTTTTTGCGCGCGTTGATCTTACGCCGCAGCGCCGGCGGCAGCGGATGATTCTCGTGTAGCATCACCGTAATTTCGCGGTCCTCGGGACTGAGCACAACCTGAATGTGCAGCCGGATCAGCGTGCGCAGGCGCTCTTCTGTCACGTCAAGGCGGGTCGCGCCGATACGGCCTGCGTCGATGCGACGAACTACGTTGATCACCCGTTCCTCGGTGATCTGCATGGCGTGCGACATGATGTGAAACAGGATTTCATCCTTCGACTGGAAGTGGTGATACAAGCCGCCCTTGGAAAGTTTGAGCGCGGCGGCCACATCGTTCATAGACGTAGCATCGTATCCGCGCTGTTGAAACAGGCGAGCAGCGGTACGCAGAATTTCCTGACGCGGTTCTGGTCGGAGTTCCTGACGACGTTCAATCGCAGCTTCGCGGAGCATCACCACAGATGGTATCGCGGAATCGGCGTGGGGAGTACTGTTATCCCCGAACCTTGCGCCTGCTCGAGAAATTTGCTCTCCGTCCGCTGTCAATCGCTGTGATGTTGCGGGCTGTTTCCGTAGTAGAATTCGCCCCGCTGCTCAAACGCAGAACGGGCCGGCGGATTTCCCCAAGTGCGCTCGGATGGCGGAAAATGTAGCGCGCGAGCACGGCCTTCCTGAGATCGTCGTGCGCGGCCCCGTCTTCATGAAATTCAAATCGGACTTTTTGCAGGCCGTCGCTGTGCCTGCCATCGGCGATGTGATGGGCGCTGGCCTTCAGCCGCCGAATCCGCGACAACGCGCGTTCGACCACGCGAACCAGCTCGGCGCCGAACTCGGGTGCACGGTCTTTGAGCAGCCTTTGTTTCGTTTTTTCCGCCGTAAACCAACTGGGGTTTCGATTCGATTCCTGCGACGGCTCGAGCCTGGACACTTCGCACAGGTGAGCCTTGACACTAGGCTCTCCCCGCTCAAATCCGGCGCGCACGTCTTTTGCCGCGCTTGCCGGTTCTCGTCTTTTGAAGTAGCGGGCAAAGGAAATTGCCTCCATCCGGCCATGAACGCCAGCTTCTTCAAAAGCCTCCAGTGCAGCGGATTGCGCGTCCGTAAGGCCGGGTTCCACGCCGCCTTTGGGAAAAATCCAGCGTCCGCCGCGGGTTTGAACCAGCAGGAACTCAATGCCGCCTTTGCGCATGCGGTAACAAACTGCAGCAACCTCCTTGCGACTTCCCGGCAATCTTGAAGTCGGTGAAGACTTTACAGATCTTTCGCGCCCCATTGCAGTAGAGTGCGCGATGCTGTCGCGTTCTGGCTAGAGCAAAGTTGGTTCGTGCCGTCCGCAGTCGCTCCCTTGCCGGAATCCTTCTGCATACTTGCGCGACCGCCCGCCCCTTGGAGAAAGTAGCGTGAATAGATTTCTGAACCCTGGGACGGAACTCTTGGACAACTTGTATTGTCTTCGCTGTAGTCGGGAGCTTGAGGCCGGGCAAAAATCCGTTGCCGTATTCCTGTTTGCGCAGACAACAGGAGTGAGGCCGCGCCAAAAATCTCCGGCACAGCGAATTTGTTTCTGCCCGCAGTGTTCCGTTTCACTAGCCATGGGTCCGGCCCCCGAAGGCGCGCTCAATCTCGCTGCATGGCAAATGATCCGAGACATTGTCGGCGCCGACCCGGCGCTGACCGAAGCCGCCTGGGAAAGCCTGCACGGGCTTGAACAAGACTTGCTCCCGGCAACAGGATTGGCGACCGGAACCGAGGGCAGCACGCATCCCGCACGTGCTGGAGCATATTTCGAGTTTTGATCTCTTCCTTCCAATAATCACCACGCGCGGTTGACACCGGCAGGTCCAGATAGGTACGATTCCCTATACCGACCGATCGGTCGGTTTATTGTTTTTCAACATTATTCGGCCTTCTAGCCAACCTATATATAAGGAGTACTCCAGTGGCCACAGTCTTCTATCAAAACGACGCCAATCCTTCCGCGCTCAAGGGCAAAACCATCGCAGTTTTCGGCTACGGATCGCAAGGGCACGCTCAAGCGCAGAACCTCCGCGACAGCGGATACGACGTAATTATCGGGCTCGATCCCGATCGCACTTCAGCCAAGCAGGCGCGCGCCGATGGCATGACCGTGGTTGCTCCCTCGGAAGCCGCCGAGCGCGCCGACTGGATCCAGATTCTTACGCCCGATGAGACGCAGGCTGAGTTCTACAAATCGGCCATCAAGCCGCACCTGCGCAAGGGAAAAATTCTCGGCTTCTCGCACGGCTTCGCGATTCACTTCAAGACTATCAAGCCCCCGAAAAACGTGGACGTGGTCATGATTGCTCCCAAGAGCCCGGGCCATTTGCTGCGCCGCGTGTATGCGCAGGGCGGAGGCGTGCCCTCGCTGCTTGCCATCCATCAGGACGCGAGCGGACGCGCGCATGAACTCGCGCTCAGTTATGCGCATGGCATCGGTTCGACGCGCGCCGGCGTGCTGCAGACCACTTTCAAAGAAGAAACCGAGAGCGACCTTTTCGGAGAGCAGGCCGTTCTATGCGGCGGATTGACTTCGCTGATGCAGAAAGGTTTCGAGACGCTGGTTGAGGCCGGTTATGCTCCGGAAATCGCGTACTTCGAGTGCGTGCATGAGATGAAGCTGATCGTCGACCTGATCTATGAAGGCGGCTTGAGCCGCATGCGCTATTCCATTTCAAACACGGCGGAGTACGGCGACCTGACCCGAGGCGAAATGGTAGTGGGAGAAGCGACGCGTAAGGCGATGAGGAAAGTGCTGAAGAAGATCCAGAGCGGCAGCTTCGCCAGAGAATGGATTAAAGAGAACAAAAACGGCGGCGAGAATTTTGCCGCGCTGCGCGAGAGCGCGAAACTGCACCCGATTGAAAAAGTAGGCGAACAATTGCGGGCGATGATGTCATGGCTGCCTGCGGAGAAAAAGAAAGCGACCGAGGAAACGCCGGCGGTGCCGGAAGTCGTGAATGCGTAAGAAAGGTTGTCAGTTGTCAGTTCTCAGTAAGGCCCCACCCCGCCGTTTTCACTGATAACTGACAACTGATAACTGACAGCTACTCTCCTTACAGTTAAACTGTCCTGTTCCGCATTATCCCCATGAACATGGACCTCAAACATCGCAGTCGCAATATCACCGACGGGCGCGACCGGGCTCCGGCCCGCGCTATGTACAAATCCATAGGCTTCACCGACGAAGACCTGTCTAAGCCGCTGATCGCCGTCGCCAACACCTGGATCGAAACCATGCCCTGCAACTTCCACCTGCGGCGACTTTCGGCCAAGGTGAAAGAAGGTATTCGCGCCGCCGGCGGCACTCCGATGGAGTTCAACACCATCGCCATTTCCGACGGCGAGACCATGGGCACCGAAGGCATGAAGGCGTCGCTGGTGAGCCGCGAGGTGATTGCCGACTCCATCGAACTGGTCTGCCGCGGGCAGTTGTTTGACGCGGCGGTTTGCATAGTCGGATGCGACAAGACGATCCCCGCGGCGGCCATGGCCCTGGCGCGCATGAATCTCCCCGGTCTGGTGCTCTACGGCGGAACCATTGCCGCCGGAAAGTACCACGGCAAAGACGTAACTATTCAGGATGTATTCGAAGCCGTTGGCGCGAATGCCGCAGGCAAAATGAGCGATGAAGACTTGCTGGCGCTCGAGAACGTGGCGTGTCCCGGCGCGGGCGCATGCGGCGGCCAATACACCGCGAACACCATGAGCACTGTGATGGAACTGATCGGCCTTTCGCCCATGGGCTTCAACGGAATCCCGGCGATGGACCCGCGCAAAGACGAGGTCGCATTCCGCTGCGGCGAAGTCGTCATGAATCTTCTGAAAAAAGGGATTCGTCCGAGCGATATTCTGACGCAAGCCGCGTTCGAGAATGCGATAGCAGGCGTGGCCACGACCGGCGGCTCGACCAACGCCGTCCTCCACCTGTTAGCGATTTCGCGCGAAATGGAATTGCCGCTCGACATCGACGACTTTCAGCGCGTCAGCGAACACACGCCACTGTTGGCCGATTTGAAGCCCGCGGGAAAATACGTGGCGGCCGATGTCGACGCGGCCGGTGGCATCCCGGTAATTGCCAAGCGACTGCTCGACGGCAAGTATGCCAGTGGTTCGGCGATGACGGTAACCGGAAAGACATTTGCTGAAGAAGCCAACCGCGCGCAAGAAACCGCCGGTCAGATGGTAATCGCTCCCTTGAGTAAGCCGCTGAAAACTACCGGCGGCCTCGTGATCGTGAAAGGCAACCTAGCGCCGGGAGGTGGGGTACTGAAAATGACTGGCCACGAACGAGCCTCGCAAACAGGCCCGGCGCGCGTGTTCGATTCCGAAGAAGCGGCGATGCAGGTTGTGACCAGTAAACAAATCAAAGCCGGAGACGTAGTGGTGATCCGCTATGAAGGCCCCAAGGGCGGCCCCGGCATGCGCGAAATGCTGAGCGTGACCGCGGCGATTGTGGGCGAAGGTTTGGGCGAAAGCGTGGCGCTGATCACTGACGGACGCTTCAGCGGCGCAACTCGCGGCTTGATGGTCGGGCACGTAGCGCCAGAAGCCGCGTTGGGCGGCCCGATTGCCGCGATTCGCGAGGGCGACCGCATCACCATCGACACCAAAGTGCGGAAGCTGGAGCTGGAAATTTCCGACGCAGAAATTGCGCGGCGCCTGGCGGAATGGAAAGCTCCGCCGCCACGGTATAAAACGGGAGTGTTCGCGAAATACGCAGCGCTAGTGAGTTCCGCGGCGGAAGGTGCAATCACAACTCCCGCGCGCCTGAGTCACGCGAGGTCCTAGCCAGCGGTAGAACCTGAATAGGCAGGCTACTGCTTCAGCGTTCCAGTCCAGTTAAGAATAACTTCCTGAGGGTTCGACTGGCCTCCGCTCAGCGCCTTCAAAGCAGGAAAGCGTTCGCCTGGCGCTATTGGCCCGAGCGCGGCGAATTCGTTCAGATGCATCGGCAACGCGGCCGGCGCTCCGAATCCGAAGCTCTCGACGTTCTGAATCGGAACCATCATCAGCTTATCCCCGACCGTGTAGTAAAGCTGCTTCCCGTCCGCGCTCCATGAAGCGGAACTGCCGCCGCCATTGGAGATCTGCCATTTCCCGCCGGGATCGGGGAATGCGGTCACATAAATTTCAGCCCTGCCGGATTCATCTGACGTGTATGCCAGCCATTTACCGTTCGGCGACAAAACTGGGCCTAATTCATTGGCCGGTGAATTTAGAAAAGGAGTCAATTTCCGGTCACCGTTCAGATCGATGTAGTAGATGTCGAACCGCGTGGCATTGTTCTGCAATGACACGAAAAGATAGCGCCCGTTGGGAGACCAGCTTGCCACTAAGCCAGAGACCGCGGGAGTCTCCAATTTCTCCTGCTTACCCGAACCACTCGTCGGTTGGATCCACATTCCCCCCGAGGTCGTTCCCGCGGTAGTGATAACCGCAATTCTTTTCGCGTCGGGAGAAAAAGCATAGGTAAGAGTTCCGGTGGCCTCAGCGAAGGTGCTGCGCGATACCGTATTCCGGCTAGTGTCGACGATCCAAATATCTCCCCGGTTGGTGTCCGGATCAATCCGCGTCAGCCCGACGAGAGAGCCGTCGGGGGAAGGTCTCGGCAACGCGTAGAGGCCGGGCTCGCCAAACTTCCCGATCTCTTTGCCGGTGCCGTCCACCCACATGGGTTGGGTCTTCTGCAACGATCCATGACGGAAAACGAGGGTGCCATTCGCGGCTGTGAACGCGATCATGTCGCGCGCGTTCCAATAATCGAGCTTTTCGGCCACGGGAGTGGGATCGCCGCTGAACTTGAGCGATTTCGGATCGAAGCGCTGCGCCACCAGCACAGTTTCGCGCAGGTAGAGCAGGTATCCCTCCGAATACTGCACGTTCGACGCACGTTCCAGGATTTGGCGTGGCTTCTCGCCCGCGAGTGAGGCGCCGTATAACGAACCCGCGGACGATGTGTTTCCCGTGTCGCGAACAATGAACAAATAATGATCACCATCGGGGAGAAAGTATGGGTTCCGATTCGTCCAGCCCGGTTTTGCCTCGGTGATCTTCTCGGGCGTGCCGC
The DNA here is from genome assembly GCA_963785265.1 of uncultured Acidobacteriaceae bacterium. Classification (GTDB taxonomy): domain Bacteria; phylum Acidobacteriota; class Terriglobia; order Terriglobales; family Acidobacteriaceae; genus Acidiflorens. Next base: position 369,761 of record CAWAUN010000010.1, read on the forward strand.
CGCCTTCTGGCACCTTATACAGTGGCTCAGCAATGTTGGGCGTAAAGATGATCACGCCGCGCGGATTCCACGATGCGCCGCGCCCTTCCGGAGCATCGCAGAGCACCTGCACCGGTCCGCCCGCCAGAGCTACTTTTTTCAGCTTCCCTGCCGAAAAGTAACCAATGTACTTCCCATCGGGCGACCAAAATGGAAACGACGGCCGCTCGGCTTCTTCCACCTGATGCATCGCCCCTGTATTTACGTCGCGCACCCACAACTTTGAATCAGAGGCAGCAGCCGTGTTGCTCAGCCTCTCGTTCGACAGCGAGATTAGATTCACCAGGAAGGCGAGTTTCGAGCCATCAGGGGAAAGCGCTGGCGCACCGATGACAACGGAGGCAAATTCCGTATCCTTGGGCGGTAGCCACGCCGCGGTCATCGGCCGTCGTGCCTCTTCAAGCTGGCTGCGGCTGGACAGGAAAAAAGCGAGAGCGGCTGCGGCAAGAACCCAACCGGCCACGGCGCCAATCAGCAACGTGCGCTTCTGCACCACCCGGCGGGCGCGTACCTGGGCGGGCGCAGCCAGTTGGCTGGCAGAAGCCTCCGCAATCCATTTCAGTTGCTGTTTGAGATCGTGCACCGTCTGGAAGCGCTCTTCCGGGTCCTTCGCCAGACAGGTTTTTATAACTTGCGCCAAAGCCGGCGGTGACATTGGCTGCACCAGAGAAATTGGAGGTGGCTCCGAAGCCAGAATCGCCGCCACAATGCTGGCCTGACTTTTCCCCGTAAACGCCCGCTTGCCCGTCGCCATCTCATACAACACCGCGCCCAGCGCAAAAATGTCGGAGCGCGCATCGGCATCCTTGCCCTCCGTCTGCTCCGGAGACATGTACTGAAATGTGCCTACCAGCGTGCCCTGGGCCGTAAGCGGTTGCTCGGCCGACGGGTGAGAAATCGTCATGGTCAGGCTCGATGCCGGCGCCGCACCCGACGGAGCCGCTTTGGCCAGCCCAAAATCCATCAGCTTCGCTCCGGTCTTCGTCAGCATCACGTTTCCCGGTTTCAGATCGCGATGCACGACCCCGCTCTTGTGCGCTCGTTCCAGCCCTTCGCAAATTTCAATTCCGTATTTCAACACTTGCTCGGTCGGCAGCGGTCCTCTCAGCAAGCGGTCGGCGAGCGTCTCGCCCTCGAGAAACTCCATGACTAGGAAATCGATGCCATCCTGATGTCCGACATCGTGCAGCGTGCAAATGTTGGGATGGTTCAGAGAAGAGATGGCCCGGGCTTCGCGGTCGAAGCGCTGCTTGGCCTCGGGATTGTCAGAAAGATGACTAGGCAAAATCTTGACCGCGACGGTGCGGTCGAGGCGAGTGTCCCTGGCGCGATACACTTCGCCCATGCCGCCTGCTCCAAGCGGAGATTGAATTTCATACGGACCGAGTTTCGTGCCAGAGGCCAGCGACATGCGTGCGGGCTATTATACCCGCGCACCACCGTGCGGATACGGAGTTTTTCAGCGCGTTGCTTGTTGAGGCGGACGTGGTTATGACGCAACCGATTGCTGGTTGGATTTGGAAACCGTGGGCGCGATTACGGGCATGGCTTTCACTCGCAAATAGGCATCTATGCTTGCGGCCGCCTTTCGTCCTTCCGCAATCGCCCACACAACTAACGATTGGCCACGACGCATATCGCCCGCCGCGAAAACTCCCGGCACCGATGACATATAGTTCCGGTCCGTGGCTACGTTCCCGCGGGAATCAAGTTTCACTCCCAACTGCTCGATCATTCCGTTGCGAACGGGACCCAGGAATCCCATCGCGATCAGCACGAGATCGGCTTCCATCGTAAATTCCGTGTCAGGAATCGGCTCGAACGTTGGCGCCGGTCCGACCCGCACGGCATGTAGTTGCTCAACACCACCCGAGCCGGTGAACTTTGTCGTCGCGATGCTCCAGTCGCGCACTCCGCCTTCTTCGTGTGCGCCTTCGGTGCGCAGTTGCATCGGCCATAACGGCCAAGGCGTAACGGGCGAGCGTTCCTCCGGAGGCTTCGGCATAATCTCGAACTGGTGCACGGAGAGCGGCTTTTGCCGATGGCAGGTTCCCAGGCAATCCGCGCCGGTGTCGCCGCCTCCGATAATCACCACGCGCTTGCCAGTCGCCAGAATTTCTTTTTCGGGATCGATGGTGTCGCCGAGATTGCGCCGATTCTGCTGCGGCAAGAACTCCATCGCAAAATGGATCCCCTTCAGTTCGCGTCCCGGAACGTTTAAATCACGCGGCTGCTCCGCTCCACCGGCGAGCACTATCGCATCGAACTCGCCGCGCAGATCTTCGACCGCTACATTCTTCCCCACCTCCGCGTCAGTAACGAATTTCACGCCCTCAGCCGACATCTGTTCCACGCGGCGATCGACAATGTGCTTCTCTAACTTGAACTGCGGAATGCCATAGACCAGCAAACCGCCGATCCGGTCTGCTTTTTCGTAGACGGTTACCGAGTGTCCGGCGCGGCACAACTGCTGCGCCGCGGCCAATCCCGCGGGCCCAGAACCAACGATCGCTACGCTTTTCCCAGTGTTGACCTTTGGCGGCTGCGGATGGATCCAGCCTTCCTGAAACCCGCGCTCCACGATATTTTTTTCGATCTGCTTGATCGTGACCGCTGGCTGATTGATGCCCAGCACACAAGACGCCTCGCACGGCGCAGGACAAATCCGCCCGGTAAATTCCGGGAAATTATTGGTCGCGTGCAGCTGCCGCACCGCCTCTTTCCAGCGCCCGCGATATATCAGATCGTTCCAATCGGGAATCAGATTGTTGACCGGACATCCGGTCTGGCAAAAAGGCACGCCGCAATCCATGCAGCGCGCGCCCTGCGTGCGTAGCTTCTCTTCCGGAAAATCAAGATAGATCTCAAACCAATCGTTAACCCGCTGAGTCACCGGACGCCGCGGAGCCAACTCTCGCGCATACTCCAGAAACCCCGTGTCCTTACCCATGTTGCACCTGCTCGGCCGGAGCCTGAACCGCCAGCGGGGGACTCGGAATATAAGGCTGCCGCCGCTGGTGCACTCCGAGCACGCGCTTGTGCTCAAGAGGAAACACTTTGATGAATCTTGACAAGGCCTCCGCCCAGTTGTCGAGAATCCAAGTAGCGCGCGAACTGCCGGTCAGCGCCAGATGCCGAGCCACCAGTCCCTTTACAATATTTGCTTCTGCGAATTTTGCTTCGACCAGCCTTCCCCCGATGAGTTGCGCCTCCCGCGTTTCAAGAACTGGTTCCAGGTCGACCGATTCCAAGTTGCAGCGCTTTTCGGTGAAGTCTCCGCGCTCATCAAAAACGTAGGCGACGCCGCCACTCATGCCGGCCGCAAAATTTCTGCCGCACGCCCCGAGCACCAGCACCAAACCCTTCGTCATGTATTCGCAACCATGGTCGCCAACCCCCTCGACTACCGCGGTCGCACCGGAATTGCGCACGGCAAAGCGCTCGCCCGCAACGCCATTGAAAAAAGCCTCACCGCTGGTCGCGCCATAGAGAGCAACGTTGCCGATCAGAATATTCTTTCCCGCGTCGAACTTCGACCGTCGCGGCGGATAGGCGACCAAACGACCTCCGGACAATCCCTTGCCAACGTAATCATTCGCCTCGCCTTCGAGAGTGAGCGTGACTCCCCTGGCCAGAAATGCGCCCATGCTCTGCCCGGCCGATCCATCGAGGTGAATGCGTATCGTATCGTCGGGCAGGCCGGCCGAGCCGTGGCGCCGTGCAATTTCTCCGCTCAGCATGGTTCCCACGGAGCGATGTACATTGCGCACCGGCATTCGAAACACAATCGGCGTCAGAGTTTCGATCGCAGCCCGCGATTTGGCAAGAAGCTGATGATCCAGCGCCTCCTCCAAGCCATGATCCTGCGTCTGCACGCAACGGCGTGCCACGCGCGAAGGCACTGGTGGACTGTAAAGAATCGCCGATAAATCCAGTCCGCGTCCCTTCCAATGATTAACGGCAGGTTCGACGTCAAGCATGTCGACGCGCCCGATCATCTCATCCATGCGGCGGAAACCGAGCTCGGCCATGTACTGCCGCACTTGCTCCGCGAGAAAGAAGAAGAAGTTGATGACGTGCTCGGGTTGCCCTTGAAAGCGCTTGCGCAGCACGGGATCTTGCGTGGCGATACCCACCGAACAAGTGTTGAGATGACACTTGCGCATCATGACGCAGCCCATCGCAATCAGCGGCGTGGTGGCAAAACCAAATTCTTCCGCTCCGAGCAGCGCGGCAATGACCACGTCGCGCCCAGTTTGCAGCTTGCCGTCAGTCTGCACCCGGATTCGGCCGCGCAGATCGTTCAACAAGAGGACTTGCTGCGTTTCCGCGAGCCCCAACTCCCAGGGAATGCCCGCGTGCTTGATCGAACTCAGCGGCGAAGCCCCGGTGCCTCCGCTGTCTCCGCTGATCAGCACGACATCGGCATGGGCTTTGGCAACACCAGCCGCGACGGTGCCCACTCCAACTTCCGCCACCAACTTCACCGCAATGCGGGCTTGCGGATTCACATTTTTCAGGTCGTAGATCAGCTGTGCGAGATCTTCGATCGAATAAATATCGTGGTGCGGCGGCGGCGAAATCAACCCCACGCCGGGAATCGAATGCCGCAGCCGCGCAATAACTTCATCCACCTTATGCCCGGGAAGTTGCCCGCCCTCACCGGGTTTCGCGCCCTGCGCCATCTTGATCTGCAACTCATCCGCATTGACGAGATAGTTCGCAGTAACTCCAAAACGCGCCGACGCGACTTGCTTTACCGCGCTGCGCCGCAAATCTCCGTTCGCGTCCGGCTGGAAGCGTTTTTCATCTTCGCCGCCTTCGCCGGTATTGGACTTCCCGCCGATGCGGTTCATGGCGATGGCCAGTGTTTCGTGCGCTTCTTTACTGATCGAGCCGAATGACATCGCTCCCGTGGTGAAGCGCTTCACGATCTCTTTGGCTGGCTCGACTTCTTCAATCGCAACTGGCTTGGCGCTCTTTTTGAACTTCATCAAACTGCGCAGCGTAGCCAGATTGCTGCTTTGTTTATCGATGAGGTCGGTGTACTCCTGAAAAGTCTGGGAACTATCCTGCCGCACTGCCTGTTGCAGCTTGCTGATGGTCAGCGGGTTCAGCAGGTGATACTCCCCATTGACGCGCTGATGGTAATTCCCTCCAACCGCGAGGTCGGTCTCAGACTCAGTCAGCGGACGAAATGCATACTCGTGCTTCAGTTGCGCTTCGCGGGCCACCACTTCGAGGTTAATGCCTTCCAAACGCGACGCCGTGCCTGCGAAGTAAGCGTCGACCAGTTCCCTGCTCAATCCGATAGCTTCAAAAACCTGCGCTCCCTGGTAGCTCTGCAAGGTCGAGATACCCATCTTGGAAAAAGTCTTCAGCAAGCCCTTATTCACCGCTTTAATGAAGTGCTTCACAGCAAGTTCGGGAGTCACGCCCTCCGCCAACTCGCCGCGCCGCGCCAGGCTTTCGACGCTCTCCAATGCCAGGTAAGGATTGATGGCGCTAGCCCCATAGCCACTGAGCAGCGCAAAGTGCATCACTTCGCGCGCTTCGCCCGATTCCGTAATCAGCGCGACCTGGGTTCGCGTCTCTTCCTGCACCAGCAGGTTGTGCACAGCGGCCAGCGCCAGCAGGCTTGGGATGGGCGCGTAATCTTTGTTCACGCCGCGATCGGAAAGAATCAGCAACGTATAACCGGCTTTTCCCGCAAGCGAAGCGCGCTGGCACAACTCCTCGAGCGCCCGCTTCAGCCCGGCTTCACCTTCGCTTGCGCGAAACAGCGCAGGCAGCGTAATAGCCAGCAAGTCTCCAGTGGAAACGCGACGCAGTTTCTCCAGTTCAACATTAGTGAGCAACGGATGCGCCAGCTTCAGCATGTGACAGTTCTCGGGCTCTTCCGAGAGAATGTTGCGCTCGGCCCCGATATAACTAATGAGCGACATCACGATCTCTTCGCGAATCGGATCAATGGGAGGATTCGTGACCTGCGCGAAGAGTTGCTTGAAGTAGTTGAACAGCGACTGCGGACGATCCGAGAGACAAGCAAGCGGCGTATCCGTACCCATCGAACCAACCGGCTCCTCGCCCTTCGAGGCCATCGGGCTGAGGATCATTCGCAGGTCCTCATCGCTGTAGCCAAACGCACGCTGCCGGCGAAGCAGAGTTTCTGCATCTGGGTGGTGCATGCGTGAGGGCTTGGGCAACTGATCGATCGTGATCTGATTGTCTTTCAGCCACTGCGCATACGGTTGCCGCGAAGCCAGCCGCTGCTTGATTTCTTTATCCGGCACAATGCGGCCTTCGACCGTATCCACCAGAAACATCTTTCCCGGCTGCAGACGGCCTTTCATCTTCACCTGCTCCGGCTCAATGTCGAGCACTCCGGCTTCGGAAGCCATGATGACGAGCTCGTCATGAGTGACCACGTAACGTCCCGGCCGTAGGCCGTTGCGGTCGAGGATCGCGCCGATGACTCGTCCGTCGGTGAATGCAATCGCCGCCGGCCCGTCCCACGGTTCCATCAGGCATGCGTGATATTCGTAGAAGGCGCGCTTCTCCGGCTTCATGTGGGAATTTCCCGCCCACGCTTCCGGAATCAGCATGGCCATCGCGTGCGGCAGGCTGCGCCCCGCCAGAAACAGCAGTTCCACAGCATTGTCGAAGTTCGCGGAATCGCTGCCATCGGGCGCAATGATGGGAAAGAGTTTCTGTATATCGTCACCAAACAAGGGAGACTGCAGCAGCGACTGGCGCGCGTGCATCCAGTTCACGTTGCCCTTGAGCGTGTTGATCTCGCCATTGTGCGCGATGTAGTGATAAGGATGCGCCCGTTGCCAACTCGGAAACGTGTTGGTCGAAAAGCGCTGATGCACCAGGCACAATGCGCTGGTCACGTCGGGATCGCAAAGCTCCTGGTAGAAATTCGTGATCTGCGGCGCCAGCAGCAGTCCTTTATAGACAATGGTGCGGCAAGAGAGCGAAGGGATGTGGAACACGATCGCATCCTCAATTCCAGACGCTGCGATCTCGCTTTCGGCGCGCTTGCGCACCACATATAGCTTCCGCTCAAAGGCATCTTCGTCCGTAAACGCACCACACCCAATAAAAATCTGCTGGATGTAAGGTTGCGAACCTCGCGCCACGCGGCCAATGGCGGTGCCGATGCAGGGCGTATCGCGCCAGCCCAACACCGTTAATCCCTCTTCGCGCACAATGCGCTCCAGCACTCCCTCGCATTGCAGGCGCGGATGTTTCTCTACCGGCAAAAATGTCATGCCCACGCCATACGCGCCCGGCAACGGCAGTTCGAAACCCAGCTTGCCGCATTCCCGAACAAAAAACCGGTGTGGAATCTGGAGCAGAATGCCGGCGCCATCGCCAGTCTCGGGATCGCATCCGCAGGCTCCGCGGTGCTTCAGGTTGATGAGCACCTGAATTCCCTTGCTCACGATATCGTGACTCTTCTGGCCGCGGATGTTGGCGACGAATCCGATCCCGCACGCGTCGTGCTCTTGCGCAGGATGGTACAGACCCTGCGCGGGCGGAGAACCGTTCGTTTTTTGTCGACGCGTTGTCATAGGCACGTTTCACGGCCGCTTCCGTATCAGTTGTGCTTGAGTTTGGGAAGACTTCTGCCCACCAAAACCACGGAACGCCGCGCACACTTTCGCTTTAAGAACACAATTCTGTAACCTACAATTTGCTGCCATTGGGCCCGCAAAGTACAATTCAGAATTTCGATGCCAGGGATGAAAATTTTGGGATTTCGGGGTTTCGGGCGGATTCCGTGTATTTTCCCTCCACACCAGCCGAGTCCGATATAATTCCCCGCATCAACACAATGGATTTCGATCAGCTCATCACGTTTCTCGAAGTGGCGAAACAGGGCAGCTTTTCGCGCGCCGGCGAGAAGGTGTTCCGCTCGCAGTCGGCGGTCAGTGCGCAAATCCGCCAACTCGAGCAGGAGTACGGCGATCGCCTGCTCGACCGCTCCGGCAAAACCGTAAAGCTGACCCCCGCCGGACAAGTGCTCTTTGACTATGCCGAACGCCTGAAATCGTTGCGCGAGGAATCGATCATGGCGGTCGCCGACCATAGCCGCACTCCGCGCGGCACGCTTCGAGTCGGCGCCAACGAGGCTACTTGCCTCTACGTTTTGCCCGAGGTATTTGCGGAGTTTTGCCGCCGCTATCCGCCCGTCCAGATCAACATCTACCGCAATTTCAGCTACAAAGTTACGGAAAAACTCGAGAACGGCTCCATCGAAGTAGGCTTCCTGACTCTACCCATCCAGTCGCCGAGCCTGGTCATCCGCCCGATCTTTCGCGACAAGCTGATGGTGATGGTGAGCCCCAAAAATCCCCTGGCCAAGCAAAAAACCGCTTCTGTCGCCGATCTCGTCAAAAATCCCATTCTGCTGCCCAAGACCGGACATACCCGCAGGTTGCTCGACAAACTATTCCGCCCGCATCGTGACGAACTGCAGGTGCGCATGGAACTGCCCAGCATCGGCATCATCAAAAGTTTCGTCGCCGCCGACCTCGGAGTCTCGATCATCAGCGCGTCCTTCGCCCGCGACGAAGTGGCCGCCGGAAGAGTCAAACTGATCGATCTGGAGGACGTGGAACTTTTCCGCGAACTCGGATTGGCCTACCGCCGCGACCGTACTCTTTCCTGCGCCAGCACGGCGTTTATCGATATCTTGCTGGAAAAATCCACGGCCGCGAAGAAAACACCCGTCTCCGCCCCGGCGTGATATACGTCGCCCTGTTCGCTGCGGATTCCCGAGTGAAAGAAATGTGCGTTGAAGGAAGATAGCGAGCGGTCGCTTTCCCGCTAACGAAGCTGTCCCCAGTTTCACCGCAAGAAATTAACGATTTCCTGCATACACTCCCTTGCTACAAAGTAACGTTCCTTTAATCGAACAAGTATCAGTTTTGTTGTTTCCTGCATTTCTAGCATATTGATTCTGATAATTGTGATGCCCGCTTTGCGGCGAGATCGGGAAACGGGTGGGAAAAAACCAAAAGCCGCCACGCCCCGACTGTCAAGAGGCAAGAGTTTGTTCTGTTGTTTTGGGAAAGTATAGTTCGACGAAGATTAAAAAAAGAAGAGGATTGCATTCTATGAAATCACTCAAGCACCAGTTTCTCTCGCTGCGCTATTTCTCGGCGCCAACTACCGCGCCACCACATCGAACGGCCGCATCATCTCGTTGTCTTCGTGCTCCAGGATGTGGCAGTGCCACACATACCGTCCGGTGAATCCTTCGAAGCGGATGATGATTCGCGTTACCATTCCGGGGTCGGCGCGGACCGTATCTTTCCAGCCGGCCTCGCCTGGCTCCGGAGACATCACTGGCCCCCTGTACTTGAGCTCGCCTTTCATCCAGTACGTGGCGATGTCGAAGGACCTGCGGTCGAGAATCTGGAACTTGACCAGATGCAAATGAATGGGATGAGCATCGTCCGTCGTGTTGATGAGATTCCAAATTTCGACCGAATCGAGAACCGGATTTTCCGTCACCGGCATGCTCCAATGCACATTGTTCAAGAGCATCTGGACTGGCCGCTGCACGAGATCCTGTTGTTCCACCAGCGTTAACGCACGCGTTTTCACGGCTGACGACTCGGCAATCTTCGGAACCGGCCGCAGCGTCTGTGGCAGTGCGCTCTCATCGCGCACACCCTTCGCCGCCACGCGAAATTGCATGACCTTCAGGCTGTCGTTCTTGAGAACGAGGTTGCTTCCCGCGTTGCCCGAAAAATCAACGACCAAGTCGGCGCGCTCCCCAGGTCCTATGGACAAGATCTTCAACGGCACGGGCGCCGATAGAAGTCCTTGATCGGTGCCGATTTGGTGAAAGCTTTGACCGCCGAACATCGCCGCGTTGGGGGTCTGTCCGCTCGACGTGTTCTCGGTCGACAAAGTCAAATGAAAGAACCTGCCATTCGCTCCGTTGAGCACGCGGAACCGATACTTGCGCGGTTCAACCTCGAGATAGGGATACAATTTGCCGTTCACTAAAATGGCATCGCCAAAAACTTCCGGCACCCATGGCGACTTCTCATTGCCCGATACCGGGTAATTAAGTTGCGCTTCGAGATCGAACACCCGATCGTAAAACACAAGCGGAATTTCGTATTTCCCGCGAGGCAGATTCAGGGAATCTTCAAATTCATCGCGCACGAAAAATGCGCCAAACAGTCCGGCAAAAACATTAAGCCGGTTAATGCCGAGCGCATGATCGTGATACCAGAGCATGGTCGCGTCCTGGCGATTGGGATAATGGCAAATCGCCGATTTCCCCGGCACATACCAATTCTCGGGATAGCCATCACTCTCGGGTCGAACCTTCGCGCCATGCAGGTGAACAACCGCGCGCACCTCGGGCTTGTCCGCTTCCGCCCCGTGAATGCTGTGGTCGATGGGCAGGAAATGCGTCGCGGGAAGTTCGTTCACCCACTCCACCAGCAATCCCTGGCCGCTGCGTGTCTCAAAGGTCGGGCCGGGCGAGCCTGATGCATATCCCCAAAGGCGAGTAGGTTTCAAATCGCGGTGCACCTTGCTTTCAAACTGCCGCATCGCGACGCGATAGTAGGGGAGTTGAACTGAGGGATTATCCGGGTTGGGACGGTGGCCGCTGGACTGGGCGATCTCCGGCAGCAGCAGCGGGTCGACGAACTGCGCGAGAGAACTCGCATTCAACTGCGGGCGAAACTTGGGCGGGGCCGCGTGAGACATCGCGTGAGACATGCCCTGCCGCATGGCAAGCGCCATGGTCGTGATTCCACCGCGCGCCAGAAATTCTCGTCGTGTTATTCCCAAAGCTGTGCTCTCCTCTTCTAGTGCAGCGACGGGCTTGCCCCGTCTGTTTGTATGCGGTGGGAAACGCGGCGAGACGCGTCTCTACGCAAAATCGCCACTTGCCAAAACTGGAGCGGGCATGCGAAACCATTTTCGCATGCCCGCCCGGCCAAATCGAACGCAACTGTTGGGTTACAGACAGCTCTTTTGCTTTTCTCCAGTGAGCGGATTTAGACACACGAGTTTCGTTCTCGGTTTGCTGAAGTCGAAATCCTGGACGATGGAGTTGGCGTAGGCATCGAACGAACCGTTGCCAATGCGTTCTCCGCCGAGCCAGTTGTCTTCAATGAAGTGGATGACCGATGTCTGGTCGGTGACTGTGTGGTCCACAAAGTTGTCCTTCGCGTAGGGTGAAATGACCAGCATGGGCAATCTCGGGCCATAACCGCAGCGGCCAAGAGCCGACGGAGCCGAGATACCCGCCAGTGAGGGTGCAGCGCTGCCGCAGAAGCCAACTCCAGTCAGAGCGTCAGCCGTACCGTTCGAGGTGTTGACGATCGGCCCCATTTGATGATCGTACCAGCCGTCGGAGTCGTCATACATGATGACTACAGCAGTGCTGCTCCAGGTCGGCAGAGTTTGCAGGAAGTTGATCGTAGTCACGACGAAATTCTGCTCGTCGATCGGGTCGGAGTAACCGGGGTGGCCATCCTGATAGGACGGCGCCTTCAGGAAGCTTACTGCCGGTTGGTATCCAGCTTGAGCGGCGGCGTAGAAATCCAGGATATCGTAGTCGTGGTTGGCGGGACCGGGATTTCCAATTTCAGAAAGCCCAGCGGGCCGCACGTGAGTCGGATTGGCAATCGAAGGCCAATACGAAGACAACGAGTGATGCACATAGTAGTCGATTTCCGTTACGCCCGTGATATTCGACGTTGTGCTCCGGTTGCAACCGGTAGTCCCGTTGGGATTCACGATCCCAAGATTGAACCCGCCCATGAATGTGCCCCAGGTTACTCCGGCATTGTTAAGAAGGTCGCCGATGGTTAGACCTCCCATTTGAACTTGGTTGCGAGTCGGATTCGAGCAAACATCGCCGAGCGGATCGGCATCGCCGATCACAGTCAGTCCACCGTTACCGTCGCTTACTTCATCACCGGTTCCGTTCAGGGTCGCAACTGCTCCATTGGTCTGGCCCGACATGAAGTTGAGCAAACCGGGTGTTGACGGACCAAAAGTTGTTCCGTAGGAGTTATCGCTCAAAGCGAAGTTCTGAGCATAGTTCCACATGGCGGTCACCGTATTTCCGTCGAAATAACCCATGACCAGCCCGTTGGTTTTGACGATTCCGCCTCCCGCTGGCGGCGGTCCGGCCGTTCCCGTGTATAACGGAAAGAGGTCCATCAAGCCGGAGTCAAATGCCTGTTGCTCGGGCGTGTAGGCATGATCCTGGTCCGCCGTGGCAGCCTGGGTAACATCCAGTCGGAACGGATTGGTCAAACCCGTGCCGTTGGCAGGATTCAGATTGGGGTTGTTGGTGAGAAGCGCGGCCGACAAGCCATTGACAGTCGGCGTCTTGGCTTTGGCCAAGAACTTATTTTCATACGGCGGATTCAACGCGTTCGGATAGGTTCCGAAGTAGTGATCGAAAGAAACGTTCTCGTTGAAAATTACCACCAGGTACTGAATCGGCGTCGCCGTGGCGTGGACCCTTGTTGCAGGTTTTGTTTCCGATTTGGCGGAAGAGGCGAAAGCGGGAGTAACTGTCGGTCCCACGGTAATAGCGATGGCCAGTAGGTACGCCATCACCCGCCTGAAGTTGGCAAAGGCTTGCTGCGGTCGAGACATGGTGAGTTCTCCATTTTCCTGGGATTGCCCGGCGCAGGGCCCACAGGCCTGACGCGTGGCGGGAAGCATGGGCCACACTAGGCGCGAGATATTACAAGAGTGTTACCGCAATGTGAATTTTGTGTAAAGCTCATGTGTGCAAGCGCATGCACATGCTTCACAATGGCAAAGATAGTCCCGCTACAACAAGAAGAGAAGATTCCACCTCTATGAACTCACTGGGTTCGGGGCCGAGATTGTGCGAGAACCAAGTCACGCTTCAATTCGCTTACAGTGCAGGCACCTTCCTTGATCGCAGCCTTCAACTTCTTCAGATCCTCGGCGAAAAGCTTGTCGTTCTCGAAGGCGCTCCGCAGATATTTGAACAACAGCTTGCGATCGAGCGATGAACTGGTTGTGAAGCGATTAGTACACACGATATCCATGACGACGATCGAGTACTAGTCCAGAATTCTTAAGGTAGGTCAAATGCCTCGATACGTTTGATTGCGTGGCCTCAAGGACGTACTGGATGTCACGCCCGCAAAGCTCCTCATGGAACAGAAAATTCAGAATTCGAAGCCGATTCGCGTCGGCCAGGGCCTTAAAAAAGCCATCTAAGCTCGTTGAGCTTTCAGGATCCCAAAGATCTCTCGTGCGTGTCGTTATTCTCCCATTATATTGGCCAACGAAGCGTATATGAGTATAGACTCGCCTGCTCAGCAAATCGAATCTGCGCGGAGGAGAATCCTCATGTTATGCCGGTGGACCATTCCGAAAGCCGGGTTTTTCGGCAAGCTGCTGGATTTCGTTCTCCGTAATTCGCGTTACGGTTTCTTTACGGACAGCCGGTGCATAACGGGGCTCTCACGGAATAGTATCCGAAGGACACCTGCGTCGTGGCCTGAGTTACCAAGTCGGTTTCGATGAAGAAGCCTTGAGTTGGGTCAATGAAGTAATAATCCACAGTCATCGGAACGCCTGTGCCGACCGGGGGAAATACGCCGGCAGGGACTCCCTGGGGTGCGTTGGCATTGGCATCGAGAGTGCCCAAAAAAGGAGCGGCGGACGGGCTGTTGAAAGTGCCGAGGAAGCTGTTGCCCTGACCGACTCCCTGTGATGCGTCGGCCAGGCCACAGATTTGCACCGGCGACAGGCAATCGGGGAGAACAACGGTCGGGGTCTGGTCGACAATCATCTGGCCGCTCCCATCGGTTTCGGTGCCATTCGCCTCCTGGGCGAAGCTTAGTCCGTAATCGCCGGCAAATGTTGCAGACGCGGTCGATTGCGGGTAGGCGACTCCGGTTCCAAGCGAGGGATAGTGCGAATCTCCCATGCCGAGAACCAGCGCCTCGCCCGTGCCGGTGGGATTGGTGAGGTAGAAAAAGAGTTCGGGGGTGTAGAGGGGAACAGGCGCGGGATCGAAAGTGCTGGGAGTGAGGCAGGCACGACCGGTTCCTGTTACTACGGTTCCGCTGGTTGATCCACAAGAAGCGGTTGAGGAGTCGACCACGTAGCTTCCAGTGAATTGCGCGCTGATCTGGGCTCCCGAAATTCCTCCCGTCTTGCAGGTCGATTGGACACAGTTATCGAGCAAGAAAGTGTCGGTGTAGCCGTTGCAAGAATCGTTCTGGCAACCTTTGCCGTCGGCGGTGAAGATGTAGGCCGCGGTCCAGGTCAATGGAGTGTAACTGCTGTTGAGGGGGGAGAGGTCTACGCCGGTGACTCCGAAGACGTAGGGGCCGTTGAAGGATGCGTTGTTGAAGGTGCCATAGCTGCCCGCGGTTTGGCCGATCGCAAGTCCGCCGGTCAGACCCAATGGCTTAACCGTGCCGCCGCTGGTGGTGTCGGTCTCAATCAGGTCGATGTGAGTGGCGTCGACGATGTAGCCGGCGAAGGTAGCGGTTACGGGCTTGGCGCCGTCCACCAAGCCGACTAGATTGAATGTGACTTGACCCAAGGTATCGGGAGACGACATTAGCTGCGAGCCGGTTAAGAACGTGCCATCGCTTAGCTTGAGTTTTCCGTCTACAATTTCGTCGGTCACTCCCGAGATGGCGGTTTGGCCGGAGGGAATATTAAGCACGCCGCCGAAAGCGAAGGGCAGATCAAGATTATTGACCACATTGGTGCCCTTCATCACAAAGGCGTAGCTTCCGGAAGGAGCGGCGACGCTGGTCTCCTGCAGATCCAAGGTTCCGACGGCGGAGGCACCAGTGGCGGCATTGCCTACATCAACCTGTGAGACCAAAGCCTGGGGATTCTCGGGAGTATTCTGCTGACAATTCAAATTGTTCTGCGGGTAATTGCGGAACACGAAAGGAAAGGTTTCCACGCCGTTGCCGCCAATCTGGTTGTCGTTCGTATTAATGGTTATCAGTCCCCGCCCATCGTTGCCGAGGAAATAGGTGCCGGTGAGACCGGTGGTGGTCACGGACCCCGTGGCGAGATAATTTGCGGTTTGCTCGCCCTTCGTCGTAGCCGTTTTTCCAATATTTCCCTGGCCATCGAACGGGAGGGCGGCGACAATCTGGTAGGGGTTATTGTTGGAGTCCACTCCCTGGGCCTGGAGAATATAGGTGCCAGCTTGCAAGCAGCTGTCAAAGGTGGTGATGGTAATCGGAGAGACGTCGTTCGCGGACTGATATCCTTCTGCTAAGGCGACAATTTCGGCAACCACGGTATTGGCGGAAATGGTGGAGGGCGCGGTGTACATGATCGATGCACCGCTCTGGCTCGACGTACTACTGAGCGTGCCGCAGGCGCTGCCTGTAGCGCCTTGACAGCTCAAGTTCCAAACTACTCCATCACTGACTATGTTCGCGGGACCCGTAATGGTGGCGGTCAGGGTCACCGTGCCGCTGACTGGAATCGAGGTTGCGCTGGTCGTGACAGTGACGGTAACGTCAGGCGGCGGCGGCGGAGGAGGATTCTGAACGTTCGCGGTGCTGCCTCCGCATCCGGCAAATAAGGAAAGCATTGCCGCCGCTACTGGAAAGAGAATCCATCGTTTGGTTGCCACAGCCGACCTCCCAGAGTTGAGTTGCATCATGTTTGCCTTGATCGCGCCAGGTGCTGAAACTTCGCCGCCTTTATATAAAAGACTTCGCCGCAGACGCGCATGCTATTGTCCCGTGCCTCGCAGGTACACGAATTGGGGATTGCCGGTGGTGATTACGCCCCCGCTAGTTTCCTGCGTGTAATCAATGGTGAGCGTTCCGGGCTCGAATCCGGTGCCGGTTGGCATGAAGGTTACGCTGAGCGTGCAACTGTCGCTCGGAGCCAGGATAGCGGGGCAAGTGTCGCCGCCGGGCGGAATAGAGTAGTTGCCCGTCACCCCTATCGTGCCCACGAAAGTTACAGTCAATGGGCTCGCCAGATTCGGATCGTTCAGAAGCGTAATGGTCATCGGGGAGCTGGTCGAGCCCTTCTTCAGAGTGCCAAAGTCCAGGCCGGCGCTGGGAGACATTCGCAGCGGGCTCGGGGTATTCGCTTTCAATTCCACCGGGAAGCGTCCGCTATCGATTTCACAGTCCGTCGTTACCGTGCTATCACACTGGACCGTGTTCAGTTCGAGAAAATAATCCAGACCGCTATTTTGGTCGGTGTTGGGCTGCGGTGCATAGGTCAACTGCAGGGTGCAGCTTGCCTGAGGAGCGAGCGTCGTGCCGGTGCAGGTGTCGGCAGAGATCTGGAAATTCGGACGCAAGGTGCCTGGGTCGCTGTCGCAGTCATAGGTGATGGTGGTACCGTCGGCAGCGATGGAATTGAGGGCGCTCGGGCCGTTGGCCACTACTTGCAGGCCGGGAACTGGGCTGCCTACCTCCAGAGGACGGGGGAGTGTGAGCGGGCCCTTGGGCGGGTTGACGCAAGGCGCCGTTGCGCCCAGGATCTGCAACGAATTAGGACTGTAGTTGGTGAAGGACAGGGATTGAGGAGGACTCGCTTCCGCGGGATTCGACTGGTTTTCGGCACTGAAATCGAGCTCTGGAGTCGAGGGTTGAATGGCGCTGAGCCCGACGCCGGAAAAGGTTGCCACGAAGGTCGGCACACCGTCGGGGTTCGTGTCGTCAGGGACGGTAACTCGTACGAAATAGTTCTGAAGACGGAGGGGGCAAAACTCCGGCGCAGCCCCCGCGGAGGACGGCGGACTTTGGTTGGGCAACCAGGGACAGCTCTCTTGCGGGGTAAAGGTTACCGTGATGGCGCAGGACTGACCGGAAGCGAGATCGAAGGGTTGTCCATTCGAAGAGGCACCTCCCGGGCCGCACGCGTCGGTCTGGGTGAAATTGGGCAGACCGGTGAAATCGCTCTCGCCGAAGAATGAGTATAAGTTGCCATCGCCAAAGATGGCCGTCAGACCGCTCAGTGCCGAGTTGGAATTGTTGGTCAGAGTGATGGTCTGGGACGTGGGCGTGCCTGGGCTGCCCTGAACGGGTGACGCACAATTTGGCGGCGTACCACAGTCCACCAACATTTGAGCGGGGAAGGTTAGGGTGGCCGGAGACAAGGTGATCGGTTGCTGGCAAGTGGTGGTGCTGTTCAAGGCCAGACAGATGGCGCCGGAGTCTCCTGCTTCACTGGTGTCACTTAGATTGCCCCCGCAGGAACCAGTCGCCATGTAGGATGGCTTCGTTCCCTGCAAAATGTAACCGTCCATGAAGGGGACGAACGTTACGGGATTCACGCCCGTCGGCGAGCCGGCCGGTTCGCCAATTTGACCGATGACTGCTCCGTTCGTCCCGATGATCTCCAAAATGACCGAATCGCCGCTGATTTGGCCGTTCACGGACGCCGTCGAGAAACAAGGATAGTTTGGAAAGGTCAAAGTGCCCGTGATGGTCGCGTTGCTGGCTCCAATGTTCTCGCCTTGGGTCAGTACGCCCGCCACGGGGAAATCTTGATCATGTAGGCTGGAGCCTACTTGGGTGCTGTGGAAGCTGCCGGTGATGGGTCCGGTAAGTGCGGGGACCAACTGTGCGCTCCAGGACAGGTTATCGGTTGCCGTCACGGCGGCACCGCAGGGTACTTGTGTGCCGTCGGGCAATATCAGAGTGCCCGCGGTTGCGGTATAGGTGCCCCCGATCAAGCCATTGGAGCTCAGCGCAGGATTTATCGTAAGCGTATAGGTTTGCCCTTGCCCGGAAGGGGTTGGACTCTGAGCGCCGGCTGCCACAGTGAGCGGGCCGCTGCCCGATTCGCTCGTGATTGTGGCCGTTCCAGCGTTGCACGGCCCCAGATCGTACCCTGACGACGTAACGGAGTAGACGAACTGCCCCGTCACCGAGCCGTTGCTCTCCAACAGAAAACCACCCTCAAGGCCGCCGGACTGTCCCGCAGGATTAGCCCAGGTCGTGAACTGCCAGTCGCCGGAAAGCGTTCCGCTCGGCTGGCTGCCGCCGGAAGTGCTGCCGCCGCACGCGGCAAGCGTCAGCGCGATCGCTATTATTATTATTGTGGCGGCGACGAGCAAAAGCCGCCCACCCTCTGCGTGCTGCAGCCGAGGTACCGCGCGACATGGGCGGCACGGCATTCGATCTTTAGTTAGTGTCTGCATGGTGTTCAACGTCCTGAAAATTGCGATTACTGGAGTTCGGCAAGACATCCTCGCCGGTCACCGTGCCGGTGATGGGCACTGTGAAGACCGTATCGTTGTCCGCGCTCTCGGGGCTCGTGACGGTTAGGGTTGCGGTCAGCGGAGATGAACACTGCTCACCGCATTGCGGCGTGAACGTGATGGTGATGACGCATGAACCCCCTGAGGCGAGTGAGAAAGGCTGTCCCTGCGCGGGAATACCACCGGGGCCACAATTGTCCGTTTCGGTAAAATTGGTTGCGGTTGCGGGGACGTTGGCAAAGGCCAACGTCAAACCGCTCAGAGCGCCGCCGGAGGAGTTTGCCAGCGTGACTGTCTGCGTCGAAATCGTGGCCGGAGGCGGCGGAGGATAAGTTAGGGTTACGGTGGCCGGAACCAGAGTGATTGGTTCCTGGCATGCGTTGGCGCTTCCCGATGGGATACCCACGGAGAGACAGATATCTCCGTAATCTCCGGCGGTAGACGTGTTAGTAATACTGCCGAGACAGGAGTTTGTAGCCACTAAGTAAGATGGGCCGACGGAATGCAGAATGTAGCCGCCCAGCGCCGAGTCAAACGTAACAGGATTAAGGCCGGTTACTCCGTTCGAACCGGCGGGTTCGCCGATCTCGCCTATGATGGATTGGTCAGAGCCTACGATTTCGAGATTAACGGCACTGCCGCTGATCTGGCCGTAGACGGACGCTGTCGCGAGACAGGGGTAATCGCTGGTGTTCGTTCCGGGCTCGGCAAAGCTCAAAGTGCCGGAGACGGTGGCGTTGCTTGCTCCTGTGTTCGGGGCTTGCGTCAGAGCGCCGGAGACCAGGAAATCCTGATTGGTCAGGCCCGCGGCACCGCCTGTGCTGTGGAAACTTCCCAAGATGTTTCCGGTAAGCGGCGGCACGAGAACTGCGCTCCACTGCAAGCCGGTTTGCGCGGTTCCGCACGGTGCACCGTCGCCTGCCGTGCCGGCGGTCGAATCATAAGTGCCCGCTATCGTCGAACCGTCGAAACTTTCCATTCCTGTAAGCGTGAAAGTCTGTGAGCCTGCTACGGCGGTGATGGTCCACTGGGTTTCATTGCCGATGGCTGTTGACGATCCGGTGACGGTAGCGTTTCCGATGTTGCAGGGGATCAAGAGTCCCGGCAAAGAGACAGCGTAGCTTGCGCCTCCCTTTACCGAGTTGCCGCTTTGCAGCAGAAAGCCGCCTTGCAGGCCGCCGAGAAACGAACCGTCGTTGGGAGGCGCCATGGTGAACTGCCAGTTGCCGGAGAGTGATAGCTGTATCGGGCCGCCGGCGCTGGGAGACGAATGTCCGCACCCCGCAAGGATCAGCGTGGCCGCCAGCAAGGCCGGCAGCAGAATCTTCACTCGCGTTCCGCAAAGGCGGGGCGGATCACACTGCGCTCGATCTTTGGTTAATGTTTCCATACATGCCACTTCCTAAAAAGCTCGCGTCGCCGTCTTTCCGCATTTCGCTAGAAACCCAGCTTCAGACCAAACTGTATGGTGCGGGGCCGGTGCGCATCGAGCGGGTGCAGGAAAGACGCTCCGGTGACGCAATCGGCTCCGCTGCCTTTGAACCCGGCGGAGTATACCGGACCGGCGTAGCAACTGATGACGTTATTTCCAGTGCTGCCTGGGTTATCGAAATCGTAGACGCGAAACTGCGTGTGATTAAAAACGTTGAAGGCCTCAGCACGAAACTCAAGTTGACCCGATTCGCGAATCTTGAAATGCTTGAGCAGCGCCATGTCGAAGTTGCTGCGCCGCGGATTATTGAGGAAGTTGCGTCCGGCGTCGCCGAATGTGAGGCCCCGCGGAGCCACAAACTGGGAAGGATTGCCGATGAGCGGGCCAAAACTTTTCGAATTGTTGCCTGGCGTGGGCAGTATCTTCATCACGTCGGGATAGGATGCGGCTACGCCGAGGCCGCTGGAAACTCCGGCATTGTCGCTGAGGGAAATGCCGGTGTTGCCGGCGCTGTTGATTACCGTAAAGGGGATGCCCGACTGAAACAGAGTCACTCCCGAAAGCTCCCAGCCGTCGAGGATCTCGTTGGATAGCCTGGAGCAACAGTTTTGTTTGGGCGGGGCAGCGGGATCTTGCGGACCGCGCTCCTCGATTGCGTCGATGAAGCTGCGCGGAAAATTCTTGAGCGGCAGCTTATAGATGTAGTTTATGTTGGCAAGATGACGCACGTCGAAACTGGAGCTGGCTTTGTTCTCGCGCAGATTATAGGAATCGACCAGGATGGGGTCGCTGCGATCGGAAGCGTCGTCCAAGGAATGGCTGTAGGAGTAGGAGACGCCGAGAGTGAGCGGTCCGCTGTTGTGCTGCAACGTGGTCTGCATGGCGTGATAGTCGGAATCGGCTACGTTCTGCAACGAGAGAACTCTGCCGAGACCCTTATAGGGCCGGCCGGGAAGAGAATTGACGTTGGGGATGTTGGGATTGGTACAGGCTGCCTGTAAATACTGGTAGGCGGGATCTTGCGGCGTCACTTGGGTTCCATTAGCGAGTTGGAACGGATGAGTGCCGTCACCGGGAGCGTCTCCTGGGGACCCTGCGATCCCATTCGGAAGAATCGTGCAATCGGTGAGGGTCAGCGGTTCGTTCGGTCCGAAGGGATTCTCGTTGGTTGGCAACGGATGCAACTGGTTGAGCTGACGCTCGACTGTCAAGTGCGTGCCTTTGCTGCCGACATAGGCGATGTTGAGCACAAAGGCGTGGGACAATTCGCGCTGCACGCCGAAACTCCATTGCTGGGCGTAGGGCCAATGCACTTTCGTAGGGATGGAAGTGACATCGAGCGGGAAGACTGAGCCGGCCGGGGGCGGAGTCCCTCCCACGGAGCTGGCACAAGCGCTGTTGGTCGGATCAAACAACGACCCATACCCAACGTTACCGATGCAGGGGTAGCTGACGGGAAGCTGCTGCGTCATGCTGAGCACGACCGGGGCGCTGGCTTCCAGCGATCCGGTGTTCGCTTCATTGCCGGTGCCATGTTCGAAAAAGATGCCGTAGCCTCCGCGGATGGAGGTTTTGCCGTCGCCCCAGGATCCCAGGCAAACCCGATTCGGGGCGCGGGATTGAAGAGATGGCCTTTCATGCAACTGGCGGGTATACCGTTGAAGCCGCACTGCACCAGGCCCAGGGCGCTGACAATGTCAGAGGGCAACTGGAATGTGACGGGATTGAACGAAACTGGAGTCGACCCGGAACTTTTATCCAAGAGCTCGCCATAGATTGGGTCCACCGCAAATCGATTCGCGCCCAGCTTATCGAACTGGGAAGCTTCCCAATTCCATGCGTTGCGGTTTTTCTCGCTGTAAGTGCCAAACAGACTTATTCGCAAGCCTAGGTTCAAAGTAAGCCGATGGGTTATCTTCCAGTCATCCTGGAAATAAGGCTCGGCGATCTGGTAACGCTGATAGTAGCGATGGTTGGCGGAATCCTGGGCAAAGCTTTGAATGAATCCCTGGGGAGTGCCGTGGGGATTAGCGTCGGATTCAAGCAGGAAATCGGCGAACGCGTTTCCAGTGCTGTGCGTAAGGTTGCTGAAGGTTAACAAACCCTGGGTGTCGCCCGAAGCGGCGCCGATGGCGTTGTTGTTTTGGTTGCGCTGGGAGTACACGTATTGCGCGCCGATTTGCAGTGTGTGTTTGCCGAAAGCCTTCCCGATGTCATCGCGCACGGAGTAGGTTGGGTCGCTGTGGCCCCACGGCATGTAGGAAGGATCGGCAGCAAAGCCACGGCCGCCGTAGGCGGCATTGGTTCCGAGGAAATCGACTCCGGGCATCTTGCCGCCGAAGCCGTTGTTGAAAATGTATCCGATAGCGCATTCCGGAAAACCGGTAACCGGGCTCACGCTGATCTGGGGATTACATTGCCAAGCCTGTTGGGGGTCATTTTTGACAAGATTGGGATCGGGAACCAGCGGCTGATCGAGCGTGGGATTGCGCTGGAACTGTGCGCCTCCCGGTCCGTTTTCATCGGCCAAAGTAATATTGGAGTTCACGTAGCTAATGACCACATCGTTCAGCAGCGTTGACGAGATTGTGTCCGTGAACCGCGCCACCAGGCTCGTGCCCGGCCCAAAGAACCGGTTCTGGATGGTGGGAAACGTCGCCGACTGGGGTTCGTTGGTGCTCAGGTAGCTCCATTGCGGGTTCAGCACCGTCGTATTCCAGGCGTCGTGGATGTAGCGAAACGAAAGCTTGAGTTTGTCGGTTAACTGATGGTCGATGTGAAATAATTCCTCGCGCCAGTAAGTGGAGGGAGAAACGGACGCGACGTAACAGCGGTTGGGGTCGCTCGGGTCGGGGCTGGCGGGGTTGTAATTGATCAAGCTGAAGTTGCAGCCAGAAGGAGCATTGGGCAGCGGTATCAGGTTCGCGTTCAAAATCGCCTGCGCGTTCTTGTCCACGCTGAGCGATCTCAAGGTTATCGGCCCCTGCAGATGCAATACCGGGGTCAGACCGTTCGACCCAGGGATGGCCGGACAGTCCGGGTACTGGGCGCGGGAAATCGTCGTTACTGCCCCCAGCGGGCACACGTCGCTGAAGTCGTAGTCCTGGTAAACGGTACCGTTGGGGCCGGTTTGCAAATTCTCCTGCACGACTCCCGTAGGCGACAACCTGAGACCACGCTCTTTCAAGCCGGGCACGGCCTGGTTGTACGGCGTGGGCGTTTTCTCGAGGCGAAACTCTTCGGAATAGAAGAAATAGGTTTTGTTCTTCTTGGTGTAAATGTGAGGAATGATGAGCGGGCCACCGATCGTGCCGCCGAAATCCTGACGGCGATAGAGTGGAGCTTTCGTCCCAAATGTCTGGCCGGCTGTCTCGCCGGGAGCCGGCGGAATAGTGTAGACGATGTCGAAGTAGTTGCGCGAGTTAAACGCTTCGTTGCGAATAAAGTCGTAGAGGTTCCCGTGCCAGTTGGGGGTTCCGGACTTGGTGCTCACTTGAACCGTGCCGGATGCGGTGCGGCCATACTGAGCGCCGTAGTTGGAGGTCAGTACCTTCACTTCTTGAATGGCATCGAGGCTGGGATAGACGATCAGCGTGGTGGAGGCACCGTTTAGACCGGTATTGAGAACGTCGCTGCCATCGACCTCGTAGGAGTTGTACTCGACGCGGCCTCCATTCACGCTGTACTTCACACTGCCCGTCACTCCCACTTTGGCTTCGTCTTGGCCGGTCTGATTGCTGACGCCTGGAGTGAGTGAGATGAGTTGTGAGAAATTGCGGCCGTTGAGTCCGATCGACGTTACTTCTTTTTCCGTAATCGTGCCGGAAACGGTGGCACTTTCTGTCTCAACCGTTCCCACGCCGCTCGATTCCACGTTGACTTCTTCAGCTTTGGCCTTGGCCGGGACGAGGGGGGCGTCGAGCGTTAGTTCGAGACCGGCAGTCAGCGTGATGTTATCAAACGGGAGATCGGCGAAGTTGGGAGCGGTTACGACGACTTTGTAGGTTCCGGGGCCGAGGTTGGTGAACTTGTAGACTCCCTTGTCATTGACCGAGGTTTCAAGTTTTGCTCCGGCAGCGTCGCTGAGGACGGCTTTGGCGTTGGCCACTACGGCCCCGGTCTGGTCGCTCACGGTGCCGCTGATGACACCCGTGCCGGCGGCAATTTTCTGAGCGGTAGAAGCAAGTTGTCGCGCGGGCTGGGCGGCAGCCTTCTCGACTGCCAGCTTGGCGCTTGCGGGCTCGAGAGTGGCGTCGAGTTTCAACTTCTTGCCCGGCGTCAGCGTGAAGCTCTCGAAGACGACATCGGCAAAGCCGGGCGCCGAAACGGTCAACGTGTAAGTCCCGGGGTAAAGTCCGGTGATCGAATACGCGCCCTTGTCATCCACGGGAATGGCAAGTCTGGCGCCCAATCTCGCAAGAACTGCTTTCGCCTCGTGCACGACGGCGGCGGACTTATCGGTAACCGTGCCGGTAACGCTGGCCTTGTCGGGCGCGATGTTCGGCTGTTCCTGGCCGACACTAAGCGACAGGCCGAGAAGCACGAGCGTCAGGACCCTGATGACGCGGCGAAAAAACCAATAAGCAGAAGATGACACACTGATCGCTCCGGAAGAACGAAGACTTCCAAGGATGCAAAGGCAAAGGGGGATTGTATATGGGGGTCAGAGACCTAACGTTAATAGATTGTTAAATCTTGGCGGGTGTTTCCAGCGAGATCTAAGCCCTACGCCATTGATTGTTCGGAGCACAAGAGCACGTTTTTCAACATTGGCAAGTGGGAAAATCGACTCGCTCTGCAATCGCCCTGACTTCCGCGAATCGCCGTCCCTTGGACGCTTGCAAAGCGGCGTCGGGCGCAGCGTGTGACCGACGGAGATTATTGCACTCCTTCGTTAGAGATGCTGCAAAAGTGCTGAATTTACGCAATTTCTTGCGCTGGGCATTCAAGGAATTTTCACGAACTTGTCACACAGCCTTAACATCGGCAGGCGAGCGAGCAGATAGACTTCGTGCTGCAACTCAAGCTTTGCTGTGATGAGGTGGTGTGCGCGACCCATATTACACGCGCCTGATCAACAGCGCATGAAGTGTCGCGGGCTCGGTAGGAGTTTTCTCCCTGCGTGCGGCAATACGCCGCACGTGCAAAAAATAGCTTCCAAAAAACCATTGAGAGAGGGATCAATTCTATGTCGCTTATGAAATCGATTTTTGTGGTGCTGTTATTGACAGCGGCTGTGTGCGTCGTGCCTCAGGCACAAGCTGCGCTTACGATTGAAATCACTTCGGCCGGCTCCTCCGGCGCCTGGCAGGCCTGGGGTGTGGGCACGTACAACGCTTGCGTAACCTCCAACGGGGCAGGCAACTGCTTCCACTGGACCAGCGCTTCCAACGTCGTCAACCTCACTGACACTCGCGTAACTCCCGTCAACAACGACGGCGGCACACTGTGGGTGGTTTGGTCGGTTGCCGGTGGTAACGTCGCCAAGGTGTGGTCTGACAATAAGATCGACTCCACGATCGGCAACCGCTGCTTCTTTGCTCAGCCGCAGTGCACCGTGGACGCCACGGCAGCCAACCTCTCGGGCAGCGGCTCACAACAAATTGCTACAGCTATCTGGGGCGCCGACACGGCTCTCCCAGCGTCCATTCAATCCATCTTCGAAAGCGGCACTCTCGTCACGGTCCTGCTCTCTGACACGCGTCCGGAAGATGCTGCCTTTGAAAACTGCCGCGTCAATTCCGCCCTCGGCAACGGCCCCTACGGTGCCGGCGCTCAGCAGGACGGGCTCGATGGTATGGGGTACAACGCGAACAACCAACCTGGCGTTTGCCCGGGTACCGGCTTGCCGCAGGCGAACTACGAAGGAACCCCCGTCAAGAGCGGCTACCCCGGGAGCTCGGCGACAGCGAACCCCTTGTCGTTCAACGTCACCGGCGTTGACCCCATCAGCGGCACGAAGATACCGAGCTACACGGTCATCGAGTTGGGCGCGCAAGTTCTTATGATGTTCTTCGAGCGCAACGAGGGTCAACTCACCAACCTGAAAGACGTCACTCCCTTCCAACTTCAGCAGGCTTTCGGGGGCATCAACTGCGACGCCAGCGCTTTCGCCCTGCCTGAGGGCCCCATTGGCATCTTCCTGCGTGAACCCCTGTCCGGTACCATGACCGGAATGGAGCTCACTACATTCCGTGGGCAAACTACCTACAACGGCGCGGGCGGCGGCGCAGTTCTTGGCATTAGCCAGGAAAACAACGTAAACGGTCCGGTCAACAACCCGCTCACCGCACAGACCGGAACTTGCGGCAATAACCCAACCAGCGGTGGACGGTACCGCGGAATCGGCGCCGGCGAAATCGACAACTGGGTTCTGAACTCCGGCAAAAACCTGGGGGTCGACGGCATCGGCTACCAGTTCTTCAGCTTCGGTAACGTCAGCAAGTTCACCAATAACCCAGCCTACGGTTACGCGACGGTGAACGGCATCGACCCGATCTTCGCCAGCTACGGACCGCAGACTGGTACCGGAAAACCACTCGATCCCGGTCAACCCAACCCTGCTGGTACCATGCCGGGCGCAGCCACGCTTCCGTCAACTTGCGCAGGGTCTTTCCCCTGCCCAGAACTCGACATCTGGGCTGGCGGCCTGTCGCTCCCGCACGTCCGCGATGGCAGCTACAAGGCCTGGACCGTCGCTCGCGTCGCCACATACGGATCGACCACGGCCCTCAAGGCCCTGGTCAAAGGCGCTCAGGTCTCGTTTGTTGACGACGTGCCCGACATGGTTCCGGTAGTAAAGACGGTCGGGAAGACTCAGACCGATCCCGGTCTGCCGATCCTGCGTTCGCACTTCCAACAGTTCGACGGCGCCGGCAATCTGCTCGGTGTTGCTCCCGTTAACAAAACTGACGAGGGTGCTGACACGGGTGGCTTGATTCTCCAGTGTCCCAAGGCCCCCTGTCCCACAACCACTCAGGAACTCCAGGGCTTCCAAGGTGTGCAAGGCAAACCCACACCGTAACTGGCAGTAATTCGTTTTCCTGAAACTGAGGGCGGGCCATTAATCGGTCCGCCCTTTAGTATTCAATCCGTCGATCTGAAGTCACAGAGTATTAACGTTTATTAGGTATGCTTTCAGCGGGGCATTGCCTGCGTCGTCTCTTCGCACGACGAGCATGCCAAACCTGATAAAGCAAATCTGGGGAAGAAAGAGTGATGTCGAATTATTTCGCGTTCAAGTCTATCAGGGTAGTTGCGCTTGGAAGCGCACTGCTGTTCCTGGCCGGGTTCAGCCCGGCTCAAGTTTCATCCGGGCCTCGGCCTCTCGCCGATCCAGCCGATCATCGCTTTGATGGAGTGCATCAGGATTGGACCACGCCCGCGCTCGCTGGCAGCAATCTCAGGCCGGCCCGGCCGCTGGAATTTATCAACGATTATCCCCACTACACGATGGAACTATTGCGGGTGCAGTGGCGTTGGGGCGATCCCATCGACCTTTATGTCATCAAGCCCAAGGGAGTCAAAAAGCCGCCCGTGATTCTTTATCTCTACGGTTATCCAACGGACACGGACTTTTTCAAACGCGAGGATTACCAAGAGCTGGTCACGAAGGATGGCTTCGCCGCGGTCGGCTTCGTTTCGGCGCTTACGGGACACCGCTATCACGACCGTCCGATGAAGGAGTGGTTCATTAGCGAACTACAGGAATGTCTGGCAAGCTCGGCCCACGATGTGCAGATGGTGCTGAATTATCTGGATTCGCGCGGCGACCTCGATATGAACCGGGTAGGAATGTTCACCGAGGGATCAGGGGCCAGCATCGCCATCCTCGCGTCCGGAGTCGATCCGCGTATTAAGGTGGTCGAAGCGCTGGATCCCTGGGGCGATTGGCCGACCTGGATGGCAACCTCTCCGTTTGTGCCGGAGAACGAACGGGCGGATTACGTGAAACCGGAATTCTTAAAGAAAGTGGCTGCGCTTGAGCCGGTCGATTGGCTGCCAAAGATGCAGGTGAAGAAGTTTCGTCTCGACGATGAGCTCTTTGACACGAAAACACCAAAGCCTGCCAAAGAACAGTTGCGCGCGGCATGCCCTCCGGGCACGAACGTGATGCTCTACAAGAATATGGAAGAGTTCAAAGCGGCTTTCCAGAACGGAAAGAACCTGGAATGGATTCAGCACGAGCTGCAGTCTCTTGCGGAGCCGGGAGCCTCCGCCAGCAAAGGACTGTCAGATCCCGGTCGTATTGATACCTCGGTCAAATAGGTCTATTCAACTGGCGAAAAATTGATTCTGGTCGGAACCAGGAAGCCAAAAAGTGAGGCTGGGCAATTACATTTTCTCAGGCAGAATAGGAAATCTTTTTACCTCGCCTTAATCACACTGTAACAGCTCCAAGCTAGGGTCGTCACACCTTAGAGTTTGCTTGATTCCAAGTTCTGAGGGCTGGTGGAATTATATGAGGCAAGTGGCAGCTTTGGCGTTACTGGCACTGGTGCTACCGATTGCGGCTTGGGCAGACGGAATTAACCTCACAAACCAAGGTGGCACGGTTGCGTTTTCGGATATGGCGGGAACAGGAGGGCTGGGAACGACCGGCTCAACCACTATCTCTTCGAAGGGCTCGGAACTGACTAGCTGGAACAATAATTCGGGGCACCTCGGCTATGTCAATTACTCGACCGGCGCTCTGATGAGCGGCTCAGTCTCGAGTGGCGGAACGTTCGCTTCGGGCGGATCATTTGACGTAATTGGCTATGGCAAATGGGCAAGCAAATTAACGGGAACGGGCTGCGGCAAAGGCTGCGACCTCTTCACCGGCAGCTTCGAGAGCCCCGCTATCTGGACTCTGGTTAGTTCGTCGAAACAATCCGAGTCCTTTACTCTCACCGGTAAGGTCGAAGGCACGCTGTACACCGGGCGTACAGTGTATGGAACAACGACGCAGGACATCAAGATCGACAATAAAGGAGATCTCGACAAAGGTATCGGCCACATCGGAACGGGTGGCTCCCACATCAACACTGCGGAGCCTGGAACTCTGGGTCTTCTGGGAACGGGGCTTGTGGCTGTCGGGGGGATGTTCTATCGCAAGATTTATAGAATAGTCTCCTAGACTTTTTTGGTTCGCCTAGAACACTCAACTCATGTCCCCGCCGCAAGGCGGGGTTTTTTCTTGGATGTTTCTCCTCATAGCGCCAAGGGAAATCTCGTTTATTAAGGGCGTGTTAATCGATGATCTGTCCCGTTTCCACACGGCAAAAGTCGGCTAAAATCAGCGTTTATCCAATTTTCGAAGCTGAAGACTTTAATTCAATACGGAGGACGGAATGATGGCACGCACATTCATCTTCACCTTGATAACGGCGGCGATGACGCTCTGCTTTTCGGCGTGCGGCAGCAACAGCAGGACGCCTGCGCCAAACGATGCCAAACAGTGGATGTGGGCCAACGGCGCGGATGTCGTCAACCAACTGGGCACGTATGGGACTCAAGGCATGCCCTCTTCCAGCAATATTCCCGGAGCGCGACAGAATGCCATCACTTGGGTAGATAAGGCCGGAGATCTCTGGTTGTTTGGTGGATTCGGTTACGCCTCCACGGGAAATTCCAATCTTCAAAACGACCTGTGGGAATACAGCGCTGGCCAATGGACGTGGATGAGCGGACTAGATGTCGGCGGGCAACCGGGGATCTACGGAACATTGGGTCAAGCCGCCCTGACCAACATGCCTGGGGCGCGATGGGGTTCTGTCAGTTGGGCCGATGGGTCGGGAAATCTCTGGCTCTTTGGCGGTTATGGGTATGGTGCCTCGCCGGCAGCGGTAGGCACTCTCAACGACCTCTGGGAATTTACACCTGCTCAGCAAGTCCAGGGTCAGCCATTCAACCCAGGCCTCTGGACGTGGATGGGCGGGTCAAACTCAACCGCCCAATCAGGATCCTACGGAACGCAGGGGATAGCCGCACCCGGCAACATTCCGGGGGCGCGATACGGCGCGGTTGGCTGGACAGATGCATCGGGGAATTTTTGGCTCTTCGGTGGAAATGGTGTCGCCTTGCCTGGGGACTCGGGAAATCTCAACGATCTCTGGCGATACAGCGCTGGCGAATGGACTTGGATGAGTGGCACAGATTTGGCTAACCAAGAGGGAAGCTACGGCACTCTCGGACAATCGGGCGCGGGCAACATTCCGGGAGGGCGATTCGGCGCAATTAGTTGGATCGATGGGTCGGGAAATTTCTGGCTCTTCAGTGGGTCGGGTTACGACTCAACCGGCGCGAACGGAAATCTCAATGATCTGTGGGAATACACGGCGGGGCAATGGACATGGATGAGTGGGTCGAACATCAGGGGCCAAGCGGGGACGTATGGGACCGAGGGAATGCCCGCTGCCAGCAATGTCCCCGGGGCGCGAAACGGAGCTGTTAGTTGGACTGACAAGTCCGGAAATCTCTGGCTCTTCGGCGGGTCGGGGCTGGACTCGGCCAAGAACGGCGGTTGGCTCAACGACGTGTGGGAATACAGTGCTGGTCAATGGACGTGGGTCAGTGGGTCGAATACGAACGGCCAATGGGGGTTGTACGGAAACGAAGGGATGGGCTCCCTAGGCAATGTTCCCGGATCGCGAACGCTAGGGATCAGTTGGACCGACGCGTCCGGCAATTTCTGGCTCTTCGGTGGCACCGGCTACGACTGGCTCGGATCAAACGGATACCTCAACGACTTCTGGCTGTTCACTCCGTAGAACGCGAAGAACCTGGATCTACTCCCAAAAGCGGCGCGAGTTTTTAGGGGCAGACATTCAGCGACAAACGCTCAGCGCTTCGGTTCCAGCGCTTCGGCCCGTTCCTCAGCTCGTTTGGCGTCCTGCGCCCGGCCCAGTCCGCGATAAGCTCGCGCCAGTAATCGCAGTGCCGCGGCATTTCCCGGATCTGACTTGGTCAGCGCCTGCAGATCGGGCAAGGCCCCGGCAAAATTCGATTGCAAAATCTGCGCTTCCGCCAATCCTAAACGCCCGTCGTTGTTATTCGAATCCACGAGCAGCGCAGCCTCGAACTCGTCCTCCGCTTTCTTCCCGTCCTTAAGTTGAAGATAAACACGCCCCAGCCGCAGCCGTGCAGCCGTTTGTCCCGGAGCAACCTTCAGACTCGCTTCAAGCGCATCCCGCGCCCCCGCCCAATCGCCCAATTTCTCCGCCGCCTGACCCCACTCCAACGCCGCTGTGGAATCGTAGGGCCTCAACTCACACACTCGTTTCAAGTGGACCGCGGCCTTGGCGAAATCCCCGGCGTCCAGTTCCAACTCCCCGAGTTGGCGGAGCGTAGTCGGCGCGCCAGGGTCGAGCTGCAGCGCCTTTTCCAAAAACTGCCGCGCATCGCTCAACCGATTGTCGTCGCTGGCCAGCATGGCGTTGTGCAGCAGATTCTGCACTTCAATCTTGTCTTTCGGATCAGGCAAGCTTTCTCCCCGCTTGGCGAGGTCGCTCCGCGGCGGCAGTTTCGCCTCCCACTTCGCTATCTCAGCCTGCATGGCCTGGACTTTCAAATTGGAATTAGCGCTCGGAGGAGCATAGAGATTCTTCAACTCCCGAGGGTCCGCCTGAAGGTCGTAAAGCTCCGGCCGTGGAGCTTCGATCCACTTGGTATTGTCGGCCCGCAAGGCCCGCAGAGGAGCCCACTCCCAGCGCAGGGGATAGTCGGTCTCGGCAAAAAGTTCGCGATTGGAAGACGCAGACGAAGACGACGTCTGCCCGTCAATTAAAGGAAGCAACGACTCTCCGTTCAGCTCCGCCGGTGCAGCCACACCCGTGGCCGAAAGAATGGTCGGAAGAATGTCGGTGGTCCGCACCTGGGAATCAATCACCGCTCCGCGACTATTACCATTCCCATTGCGAAGATGAGCGGTTCCCGCGCCATTCACCGGCATTTTTACGATGAGCGGAATATGCAGCGTCGAGTCATAAAGAAACAGCCCGTGCGTGTCTTCTCCGTGCTCGCCCAGCCCTTCGCCGTGATCGCCCGTGACGACAATAATTGCGTTGTCGTAAACACCGGCTTTTTTCAGATACGCAATCCAGTTCGCCACTGCCGAATCGGCATAGGCGATCTCGCCGTCGTAGAGATGGTCTTTGTACTTCTCCAAAAACGGCGGCGGTGGCTCATAAGGATCGTGCGGGTCGAACAGATGCACCCAAACAAAGTGATGACCATCGCGGTGCTTGTCGAACCAGGCCTCGGCGTGCTCCACCACTTCCATGCCGCGCCGCTCCACCCGATCCCAGCGCTCCTTATTAGTAGGATTCTTGCCCCCGGCATCCGGGCCATCGGTCTTAGGAAAGTTATCGTAGAAATCAAACCCGCGATCGAACCCCGGAGCCAGCGAGTTGCTATCAAGAATCACCGCTCCGATAAAAGCCGCGGTTTGGTAGCCGTGCGCCTTCAGCAATTCCGCCGCGGTCACATGCTGCGGCAACAGCGGCACTGCAAAATCAGTCACGCCGTGCACGCTAGGCAGCAACCCGGTGAGAATGGTGGCGTGCGAAGTGTTAGTAATCGGGCTATGAGTAAAAGCCTCCGTGAAGCGGACGCCATCGCTGGCCAGTGCGTCCAATGCCGGAGTCTCGACCTGCTCGTATCCGTAGCAACCGACATGATCGGCTCGCAGCGTATCAATAGTGATGAGGT
Organism: uncultured Acidobacteriaceae bacterium; assembly: GCA_963785265.1. Classification (GTDB taxonomy): domain Bacteria; phylum Acidobacteriota; class Terriglobia; order Terriglobales; family Acidobacteriaceae; genus Acidiflorens. Next base: position 402,175 of record CAWAUN010000010.1, read on the forward strand.
ACACGTCAGGCAAAGAATTTTGTGGAGCCGAAGTCTGCCCCCAGGCGTCAACCACCAGCGCCACAAAGAAAAATAACAAAACAAATCGCTTCATCGTACGCACAATCTATCATAGCGTTTGGGAAGGGCACGAGTTTAACAGTCTGCCGAAAAAGTCGACCTTGCGCTTGATTTTGGGTGGCGCTGCGGTTTACAGCTGCGATAAACGCCTTACTTTCATTGCCGGCTTTAGCCACTGAAGTAACACTTTCTTCTTCGGAACCACTTTTTCCGCAGCCTGTTTTACTCGTGCCGAAAATTGGTTGAAAATATATCCGCGCCTGAGCGCCCGAGGAGCACCTTCGGAACCAGGGGTTTCTCGTGTGGTCAAAGGAGTGCCAGTGGACAGCAAAGATTTCCGCAGAATGTTCGCCTACGACGATTGGGCAAACCGCGAATGCTTGGCCGCGATGCGCGCAGCGAAGTCCGTTCCGCCAGACACGCTCGGCCGCATGGCTCACATCCTCTCAGCCCAGAAGCTCTGGCTGGAACGCATCCTGAAGCAGCCCCAGAGCGTGAAGGTATGGCCGAGTTCCACAATTGACGATTGTCTAGCCCTGGCCGGCGAGATGCGGTCGGCGTGGCAAACTTATCTGGCGCGCATTGGAAATCAGTTCGCTCCCGGCTCGCTCAACGATCAAGTCGAATACCGCAACAGCAAGGGCGAAACCTGGTCCAGCCGGCTCGAAGACATCCTGACGCATGTACTCTTTCACTCCGCCTATCATCGTGGACAGATCGCGTTACAAATGCGCGCCTCCGGCACGGAGCCCGCCTCTACCGATTTCATCCACGCCGTGCGTCAAGGATTCGTAGACTAGAAATTTTCGCATTTTGTCATCCCGAACGAAGTGAGGGATCTGCAGTTCATCACATCGGCCAACTCAAGGGCCAATACCGTGCGCCGCTCCTGAGGTACAGTAAGAGCCATGGATCGCGGACCAATCCTGCACGTCTACCTGCCCGCGCTAGTAGGCCTTCTGTCGATCGCAGTAATATTTCGTTCCGCAATGGTCCCTCACGGGCCACTTCGCTGGATCGGTCTCCTGCTGGCCTTACTCGGCCTGGCTGGCGTTATTCTCGCCCGTTACACGCTCGGCGAATCGTTCTCCTGGGCTCCGAAAGCGACGGGGCTGGTCACCACCGGCATCTATTCGCGAATCCGTAACCCCATCTATGTTTCTGGAACGTTTTTAGTCGTCGGCGTAGGTCTCATGCTGAAGCGCCCAGAAATGTTGGCGGTCATAGCAGTGCTGATTCTCGTGCAAACCTTCCGCGCCCGCAAAGAAGCCGCCGTCCTCGAAGCCAAGTTCGGAGAAGCCTATCGCGAATACCGCAAGCAAACCTGGTTCTGAGGTGTCAGGTGTCAGGTCTTAGGAATTTGCCCCTTTTTCCTGAGACCTGACACCTGAGACCTGACACCTTCCCCACGCTGCTATCATTTCACCAATGAAATCACCCGCGACCAAACTGCTTCTCGCATTGTTCTGCCTTCTGCTAGCCACCCGCCTCCAAGCCGCCGAAGAACCCGCGCCCAGCCCGCTCCCGGCTCCCGTCTCGAATAACGCAGTTGCAATCACCCACGGCCAGGGCGGAGCGAAAATTTATTCCTTCATGGGTATCGGCCCCAAGAAAACCTGGGACGCCGTCTCCACCAGCGCCTACGAAATGGATGTCGCCACCGGCAAGTGGAAAGAAATCCGTCCCGTCCCCGGAGTAGCCGGACTTTTGGCCGCATCCGCCGTAGCCGTCCACGATCGTATCTTCATCTTCGGAGGCTACGTAATCGACGCACAAGGTGGAGAGTCCACCGCCTCCGACCTCAACATCTTTGTCCCCGCCGAAAACCGCTACTACCGCGGCCCAGACATTCCCATCCCCGTTCAGGATGCAGTAGCAGGCCTCTATCGTGATCGCTACATCTTCCTTATCGGAGGATGGTCGACCGCCGAGGCCGGATCAAAAGGCGCAGCCGTCCGCAACGTCCAGGTCTACGACACGGAAAAAAGCACCTGGCTTCAAGCCACGCCCATTCCCGGTACCCCCGTCTTCGGTCATGCCGGCGCCATCCTCGGAGACACCATAGTCTATGTCGACGGCGCCTACAAAAATCCCTACGGCAATCCCAAGTTCCCGCCCTCCCGCGAATGCTGGATGGGCAAACTCCCCAAGCGCGGCGACCCCACCACAATTGAATGGACGAACCTTCCCGCCCATCCCGGCAACGCCCGTTTTCGCATCGCTGCCGGCGCCGGACTTGCTGAAAAAAAGGATCCCAGAATCTATTTCTCCGGCGGCACCGACACTCCCTACGACTACAACGGAATCGGCTACAACGGCCGTCCCGCCGAGCCTTCTCCCGTCACCTTCGCATTCAACGTCCGCACCGAACAATGGGAAACGGTAGAAGAAAACACTCCCGAGCCCGCCCTCCAGCCCACCATGGGTCAGCCCACCATGGGTCACCCGACAATGGATCATCGCGCCCTCCTAGTGACCCACGCCGGTAACCTCGTCATCGTCGGCGGCATGCAAAAAAATCAGCAGGTGACATCCCAGGTAACACTTGTAAGACTTGCCCCGGCCAAGTAACCTTACTACTGCGCTAAGGAACACATTCGGGGGCAGTTCTGCTGTCCTGCGCACGGGTGCCCTATGCTCACATCCTTAGGCCCATTTATCACGAAATCGGGTGATGACCATCACGGCAGATTCCCGCCCTCAAGCATCTAATTATTCCAGCCGCAATTCTGCGGCGTCCTGTTTTTTGACAATCCGTATAACACCTAAAAAATCGGAGGAAAGACTATGAGTCCTGTCATGGAACCGCCCAAAAAGAGTGCTGGGGCGGAATACACCCATCAAATCCTTAACCTGGTCAAAGCCAAAAACCCAGCTGAACCTGAATTCCACCAGGCCGTAATGGAAGTGTTCGATTCATTGAAGCTCGTGTTGGAACGCCACCCTGAATACCACGAAGCCAAAATCCTGGAGCGTGTCACGGAGCCCGAGAGAGTCCTGATGTTCCGCGTGCCCTGGTTCGATGACCAAGGCAAAGTGCAAGTCAATCGCGGATTCCGTATCGAGATGAACAGCGCCATCGGCCCCTATAAAGGTGGACTGCGCTTCCATCCCTCCGTGAATCTCGGCATTCTGAAATTCCTGGCGTTCGAACAAGTCTTCAAGAATTCGCTCACTACCCTCCCCATGGGCGGCGGCAAAGGCGGAAGCGATTTCGATCCCAAGGGCAAAAGCGACAACGAAGTCATGCGCTTCTGCCAGAGCTTCATGACCGAGCTCTGCCGTCACATCGGCCCTGACACCGACGTTCCCGCCGGCGACATCGGCGTGGGCGGACGCGAAATCGGCTTCATGTTTGGCCAATACAAACGCCTGCGCAATGAATTCACCGGCGTTCTCACCGGCAAGGGCTTGTCCTGGGGAGGTTCGCTGATTCGTCCCGAAGCCACCGGCTACGGCTGCGTGTACTTCGCCGAGGAAATGCTGAAGACCCGTAAAGACAACCTGAAAGGCAAAATCTGTCTCGTCTCCGGCAGCGGCAACGTCTCGCAATACACCGTGGAGAAGCTGCTCGATCTGGGCGCGAAGCCCGTCACCCTGTCCGATTCCGATGGCGCCATCTATGACGCCGACGGCATCGACCGCGACAAGCTGGCCTGGGTCATGGACCTCAAGAATAACCGCCGTGGCCGCATCCAGGAGTACACCGAAAAATTCAAGAAAGCCATCTACAGCGCCACCGACCGCAAGCTGGACCACAACTGGCTCTGGAACATCAAAGCCGATTGCGCATTCCCCAGCGCCACTCAAAATGAGATCAACGCAAAAGACGCGGCCAACCTCATTAAGAATGGCGTAAAGCTAGTCAGCGAGGGAGCCAACATGCCGAGCACCCTCGAAGCCACTCACCTGTTCCTCGAAGCCAAAATCCTGTACGGACCGGCGAAGGCCGCCAATGCCGGCGGCGTTGCTACTTCCGGATTGGAAATGGCGCAGAACAGCGCGCGTATCTCCTGGACCCGCGAAGAAGTCGATGATCGTCTGCACAAGATCATGATCGCCATCCACAAGAACTGCTACGAAACGGCCGAGAAATACGGCACGCCCGGCAACCTGGTGAACGGCGCGAATATAGCGGGCTTCCTGAAGGTAGCCAACTCAATGCTGGATCAGGGCCTGGTGTAGTTAGGACTGTTTTCAGAAGAATGGCGCGGGAGGGAGCAATCCTTCCCGCGTTTTTCAGGTGCGGAAAAACTCGTGTAGAGACGGGGCTTGCCCCGTCTCAGACTGACCAATAATTCTGTGTGTTGGGTGCGCCACTTCTCGCGCTTTTCGAGAAGTGGCCCGCCCAACCGCCGACACCGGGGGGGCACAAACCTACCGTGCCCGAGCCAGCACTAGCGTGACATCGTCGGGCTGTTCGGCGTCGCCGATCCATTCGGCGACCGCCCCAGCCACAATTTCCGTGATGCGCTCCAGCGGCAAATGCCGATTCTCCCGCACCAGTTGGATCAGCCGCTCCTCGCCGAACTCGCCATAATCGTTTTCCGGTTCGGTCACTCCATCCGTATAAGTAACCAGCACATCGCCCGGATGCAGTTGTACCGTCGCCTCGGGAAAACTCAAATTATCGAACAGTCCGACTACGGTTCCGCCGCAGTCCAGCACTTGTGCCGCTCCATCTTCGGAAATCAAAATCGGCTGCAGGTGCCCGCCGTTAGTGTACGTGAGCCGCCGCGTAGCTCCATCGTAGATCGCCAAAAATAACGTCGCGTACTTTGCCGCCGGAGTGCTTTCATAAAGCTGATGGTTCAAAAGCGCCAGCAGCGTGGCTGGAGAAGCGTCCGCTCCGCGCGATTCGGAAGCCAGCATTAACCCCGAGCCCACAGCCGCCTGATCCAGCCGAACTCCGACTGTCACCGCCTCGCGAAGCACCGGCACATCTTCGATGCTGTATGCTCGCACCGCCGAGTAAATGGTCGCCATCAGCAGCGCCGCCGAAATTCCCTTCCCGCTGATGTCGCCGACCGCCAGCATCAAACGGTCCGAATTCAGCGACACGAAATCGTAGTAGTCTCCGCTTACCGTCCGCGCCGGACGGCAGAACCCGTGCACCTCTAGGGTATCGAGCTGCGTGATCAACTTGGGATAAAGCTGCGCTTGCACTTCCTGTGCAATTGCCAACTCGCCTTCCAGACGCTGCTTTTCTTTCTGTTCCTGCACCAGCTTCTCGATCGAAGTAGTCATCGAGTTAAAGGAGTTCGCCAGCGTAGCCAGTTGGTCGGTTGACTGCACTGAAATGCGATGGCTGAAGTCAGCGCGATTGACGTAGGTCGTGCCTTCGTAGAGTTGGCCGACCGCCGAAGTGATGCTGCGCGTAAGTTTCGTACCCACGAACAGCGCCAGCACTACCACGATCGCGAACACAATCGCAATCAACGACAAAATAGTTTCCAGTCCCTTGGCATAATCCGCCCGCGCCCCGAACAGGGTCGCAAACAGCATCGAGTACCGCGTCTCGACTTCGGCGATTGCCCCTACAGGACGTCGCGCTCCCGTGGCCCAATCCACCACCTCCAACGGGATTCTCAAAGTGATCGCGCGATCCAGCGCATTGGCCGCCGGTGGCATCGTGCCCGCGGAGAAGGATTGCGCCATCGGTTTCTCGTCGGCGAATCCCAGGAACGGAGTCGAATTGGCAACCGGACTCTCGATTCCATAAACCGCAATACGTCCCAGATCGCGCGCGATCTGCTCGACAAAAGTCTTGTCCAGCGGCTCGCTCGAAATCACGCGCAACGTCTGCGATTGCGATTGCGAGCCGGCCGCGAGCACGGTCTGTGTGCGCAAACAGAGTTTGCCGTGGTCGCTGACCAGATCGTCGAAATCCCCGTCAACAAACGCGGGAGAATCAAAGCCCGCCGCGCCGTCCGGCCCCGAGCAGTACGCCTGACGCTGGTTTCCGTACCACGCGCACACCTGCCGCCGCGACCACTCGGGACGACGCGGTCGAGTCCTGCTAAGAATTTCAGCATCCAGATTTCCGTGATCCGCAACCTGCGTCCCCAGATGATGCGCGATGGCGCGGTTGGCGGCTTCCATGCCGCGCAGATGAGTAGTGATGTTGGAAGTGACCGCAAAGCTGGCAAACTGTCCGGCAAAAAGATAAAGCGTGATCAGCGAAATCATCACCAGCAGAAAAACCGGAATCACGCCAATAAAAACATAGGTAACGATCAGCCGGTTGCGCAGTCGCCAGAGCAGTTTCAAGCGCAGCCTGCGGTATCCGGCAATCGCGATCAGCACGATCGCCAGCCCGCTGAGAAAGTCTACCCAGCCTTCCAGACTCTGCGAGGTTGCCGGACTCGCCCGGCGCGTCAGCATCGCGCCAACCAGAACCAGTTCGAGCGCCACCACGTAGAGCGCCGCCGTCTCGATCCAACTCTGCGGCCAGAGCCCTTTGTCGCGCAGCTTGCTCTCGAGTTCCAGGGAGATCAATCGCATTCCGTTGCCCGATTTGCCGCCTGATTAAGCCGTACTATCGCAGGCACGTCCATGACGTCATATCTGTCGTCATATTTCTGGATAGATGTCAAAAAAGGCCGAGAGACTCATCTTGAGCTGCTTCTCAATCTCGTTCTTGCCGCCCTCGAGAATGTGCATCGCAACGTGCGCCTCGCGCCCATTCTTCAATTTGACCGTAGCCGCAGTGACCTCCGCGACCTCATCGGAGGGCAGCAGACGCAGACCATAAACCAATGTAAGGTTTGCCATCCAACGATTGTAAGCCAGAGGATGCAACGCGGAAGACTTTGGAGTGCGGTGTTAAAGGTGTCAGGCGTCAGGAAGGTCAAAGACAAAGACAACGGCAAAGGTGATTTCCTGAAACCTGAGACCTGAGACCTGACACCTGATACCTACCCCGGCGGCCACTGCAGCGAACGCCCGCCGATCAGGTGCACATGGAGATGAAAAACCGATTGCCCCGCGCGCGGACCGACATTCATCACCGTACGGTAGCCATCTTCAATCGACCGCTGCCGCGCAATCTGCGCCGCCGCCAGATAACATCGTCCGACCAACTCCGCATCTTGCGCCGTAGCTTCTTTCAAGCCAGAAATATGTTTTTTCGGGACGATCAACACGTGGGTCGGACCTTGCGGATTCAGATCTTCAAAGGCAAATGTATGTTCGTCTTCATAAACTTTTTTGGATGGCACTTCGCCGCTAATGATTCGGCAGAATAAACAACCCGCCATAAGTAACTCTCCTCTCGCCTGGGATTACGATCATCCGGCAAGTAATACACGCAGATACGTTACTATTCCCGGTAGTAACCATATCAAGTTAGCAGCATTTTTGCGAAAAGGTTTTCAGTCGAGCCGCACCAGGAATACCGACCCTTCTCCAGTTTCCGTCTCGTGGGCCAGAGCGATGGCGCGCTGGCGGTCGTCGTCCAGTACTCGCACCCGCACCCACCAGGCTCCCACGGGACTCACAAACTTGATGACTTTGGCCGTCTGGTAACGCTTCTGCAAGTGCTCCGCTAACTCCGCCGCCTCTTTCTGCCCGTTGAAGGAGCCCACCTGAACCGCCCAGCGCCCGCCGGTATCGAGAGCAGCGGGCGCCTGCAGCACCTCCAGCCGGACCTTCGCAGTACCTGGCAAGTACACATCCAGCGCCTTCGCGGCGGCCAGCGAAAGATCGATGATGCGTCCGGGCACGAACGGCCCGCGATCAGTGATCCGCACCAAAGCCGAATGTCCGGTTTTCAAATTCGTGACCCGCACAATCGAGCCCAGCGGCAAAGTAAGATGTGCCGCTGTCATCGCGTGCATGTCGTAAAGCTCGCCGTTTGATCCGCGCCGGTTGTGGTACGGAGCGCCGTACCAGCTCGCCATTCCCGTTTCTTCAAAAATCGGCTTCGCGCCCGCAGGCACGTCGATCTTCTCGTCCGCGCCTGCCGTTTCCGCAGACGGCGGAGTCGCCGCTGGTTTTTCCTCTGGAAGCGATGGTGGTGGTGGAACCTGCGCCTGCGTAGCCTTGTGGCCACAGCCGCTCAGAAGCGCGCTTCCCAGCAATAGAACGACCTGAAGACAGGCCAGCGGCGCGAGCATCTGCCGCCGCGCGCACTTGGTTGGATAGTTGGACACGAAGCAGTTCAAGGATTCTTGCGCTGGGTTTCGAGAAAGTCCGCGAACTTGGAGAGCTTTTCCGCCGCCGTGCGCAACGCCTTCGAGGAATTCGTCCGCACCGCGGGCACGACTTCGTCGTTCAGATAAGTCACCAGTTCCGACGTCTCTTTTTCCAGAGTTTGGGAAATGTTTGCTACCGAGCGATTGATGCGCGCGGAGGTCTCTTCCACCTTGCGGTCGAATTCGGTCATACACGTCCTGCCGGCTTGAGCTAATATTCACGCGTGTACCGCGGTTACCAGGCTTCATCATTATGGTGGGCTCCGTTCCGCCGGTCAATTGGCTTTGTGGGGGAGGCTCGTGTGGTAGCGGGTGCGGAGCCTGCCCTGAGCGGAGTCGAAGGGCCCCGCTAGGTTGTTGCAAAGCATCGTCCCCACACACGCCCAGTCGCGATACAATCACGCCATGCGTCCGAGGCTCATTGTCGAATCTCCGCTGGGTTTTCTAATTTTGATGCTGACTTTCGCTTTGCTGTTGACGCCAGCCTGCACTTTTAACGGCGATCGTCCCGCGCGCGCCTTGTCGGAAGCAACTGGGGGCGAGGGTCTGGAGCGTGTCTTCTGGAAAGAAATGCAAGCGGCGAACTGGGTCGAAGTAGAACGCGCTCTAGCTTCGAATTACGCGGGCGTAACTCCCAGTGGAACGCAGGATCGCGCCGCCGCGCTGGAGCAGTATCGCGGGTGGCAGTTAAAAAGCTACGCGCTCGGCGATCTGCAAACGGAGTTGAACGGGAACACCTTCGTCGTGACCTACACGATTACTCTGAATGGCACTTCGAATGGAAGCGCGGGCTCGCAACCGCTTCCGTCGACGCCGCAGCACATGATGACCGTATGGCAGCAGCAAAAAAAGGGATGGGTAGTCATCGCCCACAGCGTCAGCCAGTAATTATTAATAATGATGATTGCAAGGCGAATCCCCGTAGAGACGCGGCTCGCCGCGTCTCGAATCACCACGGCTCCGTCCCGGGTCAAGTCTGCAATATCCACCAAGGATAAGGATAAGGATAAGGATCTCGATCGTTTCCGGCGCGCGCTGCTCGGCTGGTACGACCAGCATCGCCGCGACCTTCCTTGGCGAGAAACCCGTGACCCGTATCGCATCTGGCTCAGTGAAATCATGCTGCAGCAGACGCGCGTGGCCGCCGTGCTTGACCACTACCGGATTTTCCTCGAGCGTTTCCCGAACGTGCAAGCGCTCGCCGCGGCTACGGAAGAGGCCGTGCTCGCCGCCTGGAGCGGTCTCGGCTACTATCGGCGAGCGCGGATGATGCACCAGTGCGCGCGGCAAATCACCGAGCAGCAAGGCGGCCGTTTCCCGCAAGATTCCGAATCTCTGCGCGCCCTGCCGGGCATTGGACGTTACACCGCCGCGGCCATCGCCAGCATCGCGTTTGCCGAACCGGTAGCCGTGGTCGATGGCAATGTCGAGCGCGTGCTGCAGAGACTGATCAGAAAGAAAGCGACTGGCATCGATCTGACCACGCCGCTGACAACGCCGCAAATCTGGCAACGTGCGCAAACTCTTCTCGCTGAAAACCGGCCCGGGGATTTCAACCAGGCCATGATGGAGCTCGGCGCCACCGTGTGCCTGCCGCGTGAGCCCCGTTGCCCAGCGTGCCCAGTCCGGAAATGGTGTGCGACGCAGGGAACTACGCAGAAGGATCATCCGCGCAGCAAGCCTACTTCCCGCCAAAGCAAGAAACAAATCTGGTGTGCGCTGGAGTGTCGCAATGGAAAAGGCAAGAGCGACGGCAATGGCAGCCGCCAGATTCGCCTCGTGCAACGCCCCAAGAAAGCTTCGCTCATGCCCGGTATGTGGGAACTGCCGCAATCGTCCGAGCTGCCGTGCGCCGCGGCCGCGGATACAGCGCACTGGCGCACGTTTCGCCATTCCATCACCGTCACCGACTACACGGTTCATGTTTTCGAACCTGTGTCCGGCGCAGCCGCGCTTCCACACAAAGCTGCAAAGTGCAAGTGGATCGCCATCGATCGCCTCCCGCAGCTACCCATCACCGGATTGACGCGGAAGATTCTAAGGGCAGGCGGTATCATTTAGTCAGTGAGGCATTTCGTCAATGAAGTGGCTCGAGCGCCTGTTTGGAGGTCGGAAAGATATGGCTGCATTGGCCGAAGGAACCAAGGCCCCTGACTTTTCTTTGCCCATTCTGGGCGGCGGCAAGTTCTCTTTACAAGATGCGTTACAGCATGGGCAAGTGCTGGCCATTTTCTTCAAGGTTTCCTGCCCGGTCTGCCAATATGCGTTTCCGTTTTTCGAACGCTTGCACAAAGCCTACGGGAGCCAAAGCGTCGCCATGGTCGCTGTTTCCCAGGACGATAAAAACAACACGACCGCTTTTTTGAAAGAGTATGGCATAACCTTTCCCGCGCTCCTCGACGACCCCGCAGCGTACGCGGCTTCCAACGCGTACGGCCTCACCAACGTGCCGTCATGGTTTCTCATCGGTCAGGATGGCCAGATCGAAATCTCCAGCGTCGGCTGGGTAAGAGCGGACGTCGAAGATCTGAACCGCCGCTTGGCGGATGCCAATCATACTTCGCTGCGTCGCCTGTTTCACCCCGCAGACGACGTCCGCGACTCCCGTCCTGGTTGAAGCTCCAAAAACTGATCCCGCGGTCGCGGGACAAAAAGTGCGCGGCAACCCTCTTCAAAAAGACAGGCCATGCAGAGCCAACACGCCGGTGTCTCTATCCTTACACCAGCGTAACTTTCGATCCCTGCGCGCGCTGTGCTAGCCTGCTGCTTAGTATCCCGCTTTCAGCAGTTTGCGAGCAGCTCCAGCACGAGATACGAGGCGATGCCCAAGCTCCCGATCTTCCGGTTGCGCAATTCTGAACCGCCCAGTCGGCCCGACCTTTTGTTTTACGGGCCCACTCTCACCTTCAGCGGTTTGCAGCTGGGTGTCGACAATCTCCGCTACGATGTTTTTCTCAGCCCTCGCATCGCCGCGGATTTAAGCTTTCATATCGCGCGCTACATCTGCCGCTTCGGCGAAGTCGAGTCGCTGCTCGAAATGGACGTTCCCGCCGCGGCTGAAAGCAAATTCATACGCGCCGCCCAGAGCACCACCCAACTGCGCAAGCCCGGACCGGCCGACGTGAAAACTCTGCTGGTCTCGATTCATCTCGCCATCCTGAACCGTGCCAAAGCGGAAGGCAATCCATCGATCGATGTGCTGGGGCGCCTGGCTGTACTGAAGTTCATACGCACCGAACTGCAAGCGCAGTTTGCCCGGATTCTCGAACAGTGCCGCATGAAGTCGAAGTCGCTGGAGGGCTTCCGGCAAGCAAAAATGCTGCAGACGCAGGAGCTCGTTTCCTCATTCCAGGTGCGCAAGAAGATTATTCTCCGTCGCGCCGGACAAGAGCTGTTTCGTCTGCTGGGCGAAATTGAAAAAGAAACGCTGGCGCGGACTCGGCGGTCATTGCTCGGTGAATCGTCGCTCGGCGAGGTGCCCACCGACTATCGCTTCTTCCTCAATCCGCTGATTCTTACCGAGGACGGGCGCGACGATTATCTCTGCGCCGAGCACTATTACATGTTTGGCAACTTCGACAAGGATCCCGACCGCTTTCCCCTTCTGCGCCAGTTTGCATTGAACTTTCTGCGCGAACTTGGATACGGCGAAGCCATTGACGATGCGCACCTGGAACAGGCGCTCAATGTTCCCGAAAACGCCACCACACTGGTCGGCACCGGCAATGGTGAAGACTCGACGCCGGAAGATCGCAATCGAAACGACCGTCTTGACGTCTGGACCCGGATGTTGCAGCGCGCCGGCGTTCTTTCCCACGTCATTGCCTCTTATGAAGCCGTTCCGCTGCTCGCCGAGTATGCGCCGCGCGTAAACCCGCAGCAGATCAAGAACGCGCTGATCTTCCGCGAAGAGGCGGTACGCGTCGAAAAAATCATCGCCGAAAGCCGGCTTCATCCCGACCGGCTTTTTGCCGCCATCGGACGCGCAGCCTCCTGCCGCGGTTCGGAGCGCAGCCGCTTTGCCGCGCGTCTGCTGCATGACCTCTTTCGCTACAACCGCGATCTGCGCGGACTGGAGGCGGTCACCGCCGGTTTTGACAGCATCAATCTCGTCAGCGACGAGAAAGTCCGCAAGCTTTCCGCGCTCAACAGCATGCTTTACGAGTTCCTTCCTCCCGAGGACCAGAAGCCCGCCGAAGATCGCGTCGTTCACCACGTCATCCTGAAGGCCGACGTACGCGACTCTTCACGCCTCACGCGCTCGCTCATGGAAAACGGCATGAACGCCGCCTCATATTTCAGTCTGAATTTTTACGATCCGGTCAACAAGTTGCTCGCAAAGTATGGCGCTACCAAAGTCTTCCTCGAAGGCGATGCCATCATCGTGGCGCTCCTCGAACGCGAAGGCGAAGCCATGCTCAGCGTCGGCCGCACCTGTGTACTGGCGTGGGAGATCGTCAGCCTGCTGCGCGAGTATAACGAACTCCTCGAGCGCTCCGGTTTGCCCCAGATGGAAGTGGGCCTCGGCATCGCCTACCAGGATTCTCCTCCGCTCTATCTCATGGATGGCGAGCACCGCATCATGATTTCCGATGCCATCAACGTGAGCGACCGTCTTTCTTCCTGCAATAAACGCGTCCGCAAAAAAATCGCTCCCGATGCCGGTGTCTTTCAGGTGTACTCAGTGCAGATCGGAGGCGAAGGGAAGAACAACGACAATAACAACAATAATGACAGCGCCGAAGCGGGAACGGAAGAAGTGACCCTCAACTACAACGTTGGCGGCGTCTGCCTGACTGAAGCCGCCTTCCGCAAACTGCAGCAGGAAATCTCGCTGTCTCCCTGGCTGGCAAATCGGAACGGGGCTGCCGGGCCTGGCTTTACCGGCCCATGGGTCGATGAGCGCTGCGAGTTCTTCGTCGGCACCGTCCCCATTGCCAATGGGGTTTTTCGCAAGCTCGTGATCCGCAAGAACCGCATCGCCCAGGTCGATGTCCGCGATCTATCCATCCTGCGCTGGACCGACCGCTGCTATTACGAAGTCTGTGCCAACCCTGCCGTATATGCCGCCTTGGAGAGACAAAAATCCACCGCGGCTAAAGGTTAGGATCGCGCATCCAGATCTCGTCTTTCTACCAGACGCCCACCAAGAGCCTAACCACAGGGGAAACCTGGCTTCCACACGGTTAGAAGTTCCGTCGAACTTTGAACGGAATCTCCACCACCGCTTCCAGCGCCACCGGTTTCCCCGCTCTTTCCGCGGGCACGAACTTCCAGCGGGCCAGAGCCTTCGCCGCATAGTCATCCAGACGGTCGTCCGGGCTGTAGAGCACGCGGATGTCGCCCACCTTCCCACTGGAATCAATGACCGCATAGAGTGTGACCATGCCATGCACGTTGGCGCGAATCAATTCCAGCGGATAACCAGGATCCGATTTCTCCATCGCCACCGGTTCCAGCAGTTCCCCGTCTTTTTTCCCACCATCCAGCTCCGCAAACTTGATCACCCAACTGCCGGTCGAGGAATTCAGATTCGGCATGTTGAGCGTTCTGCCATAAACGCGCTTGCCGCCAAAAACTTTGCGATCAGTCTCGGTAATCTTTTCTTCGGGAACCGCCGACGCAACGCGCTTCCCTGACGACGCGCCCGATGATGAAAGGCTAGCCATCTCGCGAGCGTCGTCGTTCCCCGCGCCCACATGCAAGCCCGCCGGGAGAGAACCGTTGCTGCGCGCGCTGCGACTACCCGCGCCTTTCGCATCCGATTTCGAGCCCGCCAAATCCGGCGTTCCCGAAGCGCCCGGTTTTCCCTGCGGAGTCGCGGCAAAGGTTCCCCGGCGATTGCCGGCGGGAACTGCCACCGGTCCGTTGGGCACAACGGGATGAATCCCCAAGGCGATCAGCCGTCCCCCCGAACTGCCGGCCGCAGTCACGCTCGGCGGAGGGCCTACCGGCTGCACGCCACCGCCAGGCAACTGTCCGCGGCCGCGCGCCGCCAGCGTATGCTGTTCTGCGACCGCAAGCTGCGGAGCCGGAGCCACCGCTTCACCGGGACCAATATTCATGGGACCGACGCGTCCCTTCGTCGCTGGCGTCACGTCCGGAGGCGGCGCAATCACATCCGACTTCATCGCCGCCCGAGTCACCCGGTCTGGAGCAAACTCCACCTCCGGCGTGGGCGCCACCACCTGCATCTCTGGCGCCGCTACACGCTTCAGCGGCGCCCGCGTCGCATCCAGTGGAACCACCGGAAGGATGGCTCCCGTCGCCACAATGTTGGGCAAAGGAACGTCGTGATCGAGTTTGAGATCGGGCGGCGCAACGATGGTTTGCGAGCGGTTGTCCGCCTCCCGTGGAACCGAAAGAATCGGCTGCTTCGCGTAGACCGGATCTCCCTTTTGCACTTTCACCGGCTCGGATGCGCCCGTGTCGAGTGGCGGCAGATATTCTTCCGGCGTGTAAGTAACGAGCGCCGACCGGTCAAACGTGCTGCGATCCAGAATTTTCTGCTGTCGAATCCACGCCAGCGACGTCATCCATATCAGCACAACCGCTGTAACATGTAAAAAAACGGATTGCAGGAATCGTGGCCACGGCAGCTTCTGCTGGACAAACACATCCCGCCACAGATCAAATTCGATCTCGCCGGGCAAGCCGGAGGAACCAGATGCCGGGCCAAGGGCGGTCCGAACTTCGTTTCCGAATTCCACGCCCTCTGGAGCGCGTTCCACCAAACGTCTCAACAGTTTTTTCTCCGGGGATTCCATTTCGCTCCCTCGCACTCCTAGCCAACTCCCACAATGGCAATCCGAGGAAGGCGGGATCCGAGGCGTTTTGGCTGGTCAGCCACGGACGGCTACTCCATTTCGAAGATTATAGCTGACCCCGAGGGCTTGCTGGGCAGACAAAGCATTTGTCCGCCATCCCATCCAGAACCGCTATACTGTCTCTTTCCGAGGTCGGCATGCCCATCCTCACCACCCGTTTTTGCGCGCTGCAACTTCCGTGCTTTCTTCTTTTTGTCCTTGCCTGGATGCCGCTGCCCGCGCAGACGAATCTCAATCCCCAAAATCAGCATTCGCAGAATCAAGATCAAAATCGAGATCGGCAAAATCCGGCCACACCCGCAGCGGATTACTCGGGCATGTACAGCTTTTTGCGCGATGGCGAGTTTGTACAGCTCACCATCGAAGACCACGGACACGTAATCGGTTTTGTTTCGCGCTACGCCGACGCGGAAGGCGATGGCTTTCTCGATCAGTTTCTGAAGTCGGGAAAGCTGGATGGCAATCAACTAGAATTTACCAGCGAGGCCGTGCGTGGTGTGTCGTTCAAATTTCGGGGGACGGTCGAGCGCGGCGAGGGCAAAACCAAGACCGACGAAGCATATTACTTGCTCCGCGGGACTCTGGTTGAAAACACAATCGACGAAACGAAGAAAACCTCTTCTCACTCGCGCGAGGTTGTGCTAAAAAGTTTCCCACAGAATTTGACGCCGCCACCGCAGCCAGAAAAGAAGTAGACTGTCAATCGAATCATCGCATCGAACTATCGGATCGATATCTCTCTCAATCCATCGTTGAAAGGAGCATTCTATGAAGAGCAAAGCTTTGCTGGTAATCCTTATGTTGGCCTGCGTTGTGCCTCTGGTGGCCGAAGACAAGGAAGAAAAGGTGGATATCCGCATCAAGCAATCTGAAACCGTGATGAAGGAAATCCTCGGCATGCCGGATGGAATTCCAAAAGATCTGCTCAACAAGTCGTATTGCCTGGTCATTTTTCCGTCGGTCAAGAAGGCCGCGTTTATTGTGGGCGCAAGCTACGGGCGAGGGCTGATCACGTGCCGCAAGGGCCGCGACTTTACGGGCTCGTGGAGCGCGCCAGCCATGTTTGCGCTGGAAGCGGGCAGCGTCGGTTTCCAAATTGGCGGCGAGGCAACCGACTTCGTGCTGCTGATCATGAACGACGCCGGCGCGAATTCGGTGATGTCGAGCAAAGTTAAGCTGGGAGCCGATGCCGCGATCGCCGCCGGGCCCGTAGGGCGCGACGCTGCTGCCGCCACCGATGTTGTCTTGACGGCGCAAATTCTGTCGTATTCCAGATCCAAGGGAATATTTGGCGGCGTGTCGCTGGAGGGCTCGACGTTGCGCTCCGACGATGGCGCCAACAAGGCGCTATACGGCAAGGACCTGAGCGCCAAGGACATCGTGCGATTGGGAAAAGTGCCGCCGCCACCCGCATCGCTGGGTTTGCTGGCTGTGCTTAGAAGAGCTTCTCCGCACCACGTGGCCCACAAATAGTTTTACTCGATCAACTTCGACCGCGACCCCCGTCTTGGGCTTTCGCTCATTCGGGGGTTGTTTTTTTGTGACCCGGTTTGAAAGGTGTCTCGCCTCTGCTGTAGCTTGGATGCTGTGATTCTCGACGCCCTCCATCGCATCGCCAATGACCGTCAGTCGCTCTCTCGCGAAGAAGCGCACACGGTCATGACCGAGGTTCTCACCGGCCAATGCTCCGACGCGCAGATTGCGGCGCTGCTGGTCGCATTGCACATGAAGGGCGAGACGGTCGAAGAAATTGTCGGATTTGCCGAAGCCATTCGCGCCGCCGCGGTTCCGCTCGAACTCCATGCCAGCTCTGTTCTAGACGCCAGCGGCACCGGCCGAGACGCGCTAGTCGATACCTGCGGCACCGGCGGCGATACCAGCGGCACATTCAATATTTCGACGGCCACGGCCTTCGTGGTTGCCGGAGCCGGTGTGCGCGTCGCCAAGCATGGCAATCGCAGCGTAACCTCGAAGTGCGGCTCCGCCGATGTGATGGAAGCCTTGGGCGTGAACATCAACCTGCCAGTCTCACAGATCGCGGCCTGCCTGGAACAAGTAGGAATCGCGTTTCTTTTCGCTCCCGCCATGCATTCTGCAATGATGCATGTGCAGGCTGCCCGCCGCGAACTGCGTCTGCGCACGGTTTTCAATCTGCTCGGTCCACTGACGAATCCCGCGCGCGCTACTTGCCAGGTGGTCGGAGTCTACTCCGCAGATCTGGTCGAGAAGCTTGCAGAAGCGCTCAGCATGTTGGGTCTACGCCGCGCGCTGGTAGTCCACGGAAGCGACGGCCTGGACGAAATCACCATCACCGGTCCCACCCGCATCGCCGAAGCGCGCGAGGGGCAAGTTCACAGCTACGAAGTCACGCCCGAAGAATTCGGCCTGCAGCGCGCCACGCTCGAAGACATTTCCGGCGGAGACGCCGTTTGCAACGCCGCGCTGATCCGCGAAGTGTTGAGCGGAAAGAGATCCGCCCGCCGTGACGTGGTGGTGCTCAACGCCGCTGCCGCCCTCGTCGCCGCAGGACGGGCCGACCACTTGTGCGATGCAGTTCCGTTGGCGGCAAGTGCGATTGACTCTGGCGCCGCGCTGGCAAAGCTGCAAGCCCTCGTTGCTTTCACCGCAGAGCACGCAACGTGCCCAGCATAGCGCCGTCGTCGCAAGCTACTTCTTACTCGCCGCCGCTTTCAATTTTTCAATCTGCTGCAGGTGTGCAGCTCCGTGCCCGCCCATTCTCTCGACCAGGTCGGCAACAGTTACGTCGCGCTGCATTTCCGGATGAAACGCCGACTTGGAAAAATCCGACGCCTTCAGGCTTCGCAGCAGCCGAAGGTTGTGATGGCGTCCCAACCCGTAGAATGCAACCAATTCCGACGCAGGCGAATCAAGATAATTCAGATTGCGCGCCCATGCGTCCTGATCCAGTGGCGCGATTACAGGTTTCGCATCCGCCAGCATTTGCCGCAGACGGTATCCGTAGATGATCTCGACATCCGCCAGGTGGGCGAGAATCTCCAGCACGCACCACTTTTCGGGAGAAGGCTTGTAGCGCAGAACTTTCTCCGACAGGCCGGAGACGGTGGCCGCGATCTCTTTCGGGCTCTTCTCAGCTGCATCCAGATGTTTCTTAATCTCCGCTTCCGTCATAGCATTCACTTCACCTCAACCTGCTCCATATACTCCGCCACCTGCACGTTCCAGCCGAGTTCTTTCTTCATCCGGTCGCGAAGTTGCGCCGATGCGGCGGGCTCGCCGTGAACCAGATAAGTCGTGGACGGTTGGTTCTTGAACGTCCGCAGCCATTCCAACATCTCCGGCGGATCGGCATGGTCGCTGAACTGTTCGAGCGCCGCGATCCGCGCGCGGATCGGCACAAAGTCCCCGAAGATCTTCACTTCGGGCGCGCCGCTCTTAATGATGGCGCCGCGCGTGCCCGGCGCCTGGAAGCCGATAAAAATCACCAGGTTCTTCGGATCGGGCAGCCGCTGCGCCATGTGATGCAGGATCCGACCGCCGGTGACCATCCCGCTCGACGAAACGATGATCGACGGATAATGACTTTCGTTAATTTTCTTCGACTGCTCGGCGGTTAGTGCAAACGTGAAGCCCGGCCACTCGACGGGCGAACCATATTTCTTGATCAAATCGGCGGCGCGCGGCGTGTACTCCTCCGAGTGCTTCAGGAAAACGTCGACTGCCTTGATCGCCATCGGGCTGTCGCAATAAACCGGCAGCCGAGGAGCCTGTCCTGTCTCCATCAGCGTTTTCAGGATGAAGAGAAATTTCTGCGTCCGCTCCACGGCGAACGCGGGGACAACGACGCTGCCTCCGCGCTCCGCGGTCTCACGAATCAGGCGGGCGAGTTCCGGCCGGGGATCGGTGTCGGGATGCTGCCGATTGCCGTATGTCGATTCCATGACCAGAACATCGGCGGTCTCACCTTCCTGCGGTCCCGTGTGCACAACCTTCCCTGGAGCAATCAGGCTGTCGCGCACGCGGCCAACATCGCCGGTGAAGAGCAGTCGGCGGCTGCCCCCGTTCGTTTGCAGCGTGATCTCCGCCATGCACGAACCTAGAATATGCGCGGCCGGCACGAAGCGGAACGCCAGTTCGGGGCTCAGTTGCGTAATTTGATCGACCGCGACGGGCTTGAAAAACCGAAGGCAGTCCTGCGCTTCTTCGAGCGTGTATAACGGCAGCGCGGGATGGTGCTTCGACACTTTCCTCTTGTTGTAGAATGCGGCATCTTCTTCCTGCAGGTGTCCGGAATCCGGCAATACGACGGAGCACAGGTCGATAGTCGGCTGGGTGGCGTAGATGGGACCGTGGAAGCCTTCTTTCACCAGACGCGGAATCCATCCACAGTGATCGAGATGCGCGTGGGTTAGAACAACCGCATTAATCTCGCGCGCCGGGACTGGCGTATCCTGCCAGTTGCGTTCGCGCCATTCTTTCTGTCCCTGGAAAAGTCCGCAGTCGATCAGAACCTGAAATCCCTGTTTGCCGCTCGAATCGTAGGTCGTGTTGATCAGGTGCTTCGAGCCAGTCACGGTTCCGGCGGCGCCAAGAAATTGGATATAGGGCAAACTGTCTCCTCCAACAATTGTAGAAGTAAGAAGTCAAATTGCAGAAGTGAACCGGCGATGTTCGGTTTTACTTCTGCAATTTGACTTCTGACTTCTGCAATTCAACTCACTCCTGCTGCGCACTGATCTTGAACATATTATTCGTCAAGTCGCTTTCCGGAACACTGCCGTCGTTGACCACGATCTCGCTCGCCGTGCCCGGCAATTCAACCCGCGTGGTAGCTGTGCTTTTGGCGCGCACCTCGATCCGCTTCGTGACCTCTCCGCCTTCACAAATGATTGTGAACGGGACTTCCGCGCCCGCATTGCCCAGGTTCTCCAAAGTTACGGTTATGATCTGCACATCCCTCTCCGTTTTCCACGGATGCACCGACTGCACGCGGAAATCCGGCAGGCCGCGATCCTGATACACCCAATCGTCGAAGAACCAGCCCAGGTCGCGCTTGGCGGCGGCTTCGATCAACTGCTCCACATACTTGGGATCCTTATCATCATCGTTCGCGGCCCGATACTTGCGAATAGCTTGCTTCAGCGCATCGTCGCCGACCATATCGCGTAACATCCACCACACGTACGCCGCTTTGCTCCGATAGTAAGTTTCGTCAAAGGTGGCGACCAGCGGTTGGCCCACACTTTTTTCTCCGGGGTTCTTCTGCAGCGCGGCTGACACGTCTTTTTCCGAATCAAGAAACGCCGCGCGGTGCAGACCAAGAAAGTCGAGCGCGGCCTGTCGTCCGCCTTGTTGCTGACGATACATCGCCTCGGCAAAGTGGGCCAATCCCTCGTATACCCAAGGCCTAGGCGATGGCAACGCGGAATGCACCAATTCGTGAACCAGATTGATCCCCGCAAGCTTCGAATCCTCGGCGGCCATCGAAGCCAGCAACATCGTGCCGCTCTCAAACGGAGCGGAATTCGGATCGGCAAAATCTGCGATGGTAA
This sequence comes from uncultured Acidobacteriaceae bacterium, assembly GCA_963785265.1. Classification (GTDB taxonomy): domain Bacteria; phylum Acidobacteriota; class Terriglobia; order Terriglobales; family Acidobacteriaceae; genus Acidiflorens. Next base: position 422,788 of record CAWAUN010000010.1, read on the forward strand.
AAGCCGCGCTAGGTGGGACAAACCATTCGCTTACAAATTTCGCCGCCGGTTCCAGCGCGTTGGAATATGTAGCCGCGCCCACCTCATGCCCGGGGAAACTAAACAAATAAAAGGGAGGCTTTGATTGGTCTCGATAGTTGGCCATCGCGAAGGTTGGCGTCGTCAAACCTAAACGGTCATATTCACAACGTGTGTTGTGATCGTGCGTACTGCCCTCGCGAGTATCCATATTATTGCCATTGCACAAGAGCAGCAGGGTTCGGTCATCGGTTCCCGCATCGGTATTCAGCGAGAGTTTCATACTCGCATCCTGCTCTCTCTTCTTCCATCGATCCGTCACTTCGAACAGACTGTTCCCTTCCGAGAAATCCGCCGATTCAGTCGTTATCGGATACCACGCGACATATCCCGCGCCACGCACTGCCGTGAATGATGGACTGATCTGGTCCCAACTCGAATGTTTTGCGATCTCCTCCGGTACTCCGACCCGCGTCAGCCGTGTCGTATCCAGTGGAATTACGCCCTCATAACCAATTTCGAGTTCGACAGAATCTTTCGGCTTGATTTCAACCGGCAGCGTCACGATGGCTTCGGAAAGCCCGCCCGTGTGATCGATATCCGAAGTATAAGGTTGCGAAACAAATTGGACGGCCTTGCCATCCACGCGGATAGCACGCCAGTTAAGAGAGGATGAAATCTGCAGCGAGACGACTCTCCGCGGCTGACCGGAATCGTTGCGTAGCGTGATTTTGCCGCGCGCTTCGAGCCGTTGCTGCTGTGGCTCCAGCCGAATCTCCAGATCGTATTTTGCGACCGTGAAGGCTTCCCGGTCGAGAGCGGCAGCGGAAAAACTTGAACCACAGAGGACGCAGAGAACACAGAGGAATCTAATGATCATTATGATTTCGATGCGCCCAACCGTCTCTGCCGCACCACCTCATACAAAACTATGCCAGCCGCCACCGACACATTCAGGGATGGCACCTTGCCCAGCATCGGAATCGACACCAGAAAATCGCAGTGCCTGCGCACCAGATCGTGCAGTCCCTTGCCTTCGGCTCCGAGCACAACCGCGCAATGCATCTTGTAATCGACCGCGTCATACGTCTGCTCGCCGCGCTCGTCCAATCCAACCACCCACAGGTCTTTCTCTTTCAGCTCCTCAAGGGCGCGCGATATGTTCGTGACCTTCGCTACCGGAAGGTGCTCGCTCGCTCCCGCGGAAACCTTCGCCACCGCAGCCGTAACTGCCGCGGATCGGCGCTCTGGAATCACCACGCCATCCGCTCCCGCCGCGTCCGCGGTACGCAGGATCGCTCCCAGATTGTGCGGATCTTCGATACCGTCGAGCACGACAATCAGCGAGCGTTCGCCGCGCCGCGATGCCACGATGTCATCGAGATCGCTGTATTGTTTCGCGGAAGTCGCAGCCACCAGCCCCTGATGCGCGGCGTTGCCGGCAATTTCGTCAAGTTCCTCGCGCGGCAAGACCCGCACTGGAACGCCGATCTTGCGGCATTCTTCAATCACTCGCCGCAGGCGAATGTCTTTCCGTTCCTTGGCGACTCCTACCCACTCGAAGTTGCGCCCACGCGCCTTTAGCGCTTCCGTGACCGTGTTGATTCCGTAAAGAATATTCACGGCGATTAGTTTACCTTGTGGGAGTGCGAAACTTCTTCACCACGGAGAGCGTAAGTGGCGCAGGCAAAGTTTAGATTTTGTTTTGAAAGCGTGCATCCTCACAGCTTGATGAGAAACTAAGCTTCGTATCAGGGCTTCGCTTTAGCGATGCCACAAGTCCCTTAAACTGAAATGCCCCTTTAGGGGCCGCGCAGCGCAAATCGACTTTTTCAGCAAACGGTTTAACCTCCGAGGAACCGCAATTTTCAAACTGCACCACTACGGAATGAGAGTGGCGGCGGCGGCGGTGCAATAGCTATACTCACTATTAAGGATATGACGATTGCCACCGCAAGTACCGGGATTACGAGTTCGGCGAGGAATCTCATGCCGCTCTCCGCGATCATCGTCGACGACGAACAGCTGGCGCGCGACGAACTTTCCTATCTACTCAAGAATGCTGGCGGCGTCAACGTAGTCGCGCAGGGCAAAAACGGGCTTGAAGCGGTCAGCCTGATCAAGGAACACAATCCCGACCTCGTTTTTCTCGACGTGCAAATGCCGGGACTCGACGGTTTCGGCGTCATCAAAAAGCTGCTCGACCGCAAGGTTCCGCTGCCCAAGATTGTCTTCGCGACCGCCTTCGATCAATACGCGGTAAAGGCGTTCGAGGTGAATGCGGTGGACTACATTCTGAAGCCCTTCGATAAAAAGCGAGTGGCTCAGTCCATCGAGCGCGCACGGCTAAAAATTGAAGCGGGCGCGGGGCCGGAAGAAAAATTCGAAACGCTGGTGCGGATGCTGGAATCGCAGAAGCCCCAGACGGCAAAGACCGCGAAGATTCTGATCAAGGCGGCAGGCAGGCTATTCCTGACCGATCCCAAAGACATCTGCTACGCGACCATCGAAGATGGCGTGATCACCGTTGCCACCAGCGGCCACGCGGGTATGGAAGGCCAGTCGAACTGCCGGACGCTGGAAGAACTTTTTGAAAATCTCGATCCCAACTTGTTCTGGCGGGCGCATCGGTCGTTTCTGGTCAACATCAATCACATCCGAGAGGTCGTGCCCTGGTTCAAGAGTTCCTACCAGTTGCGTATGGACGATAAGAAACAAACGGAAATTCCGGTAAGCCGCGCACAGACCCGCCGCCTGCGGGAACTGTTCAACCTCTAAAGGCTGTTCTCAGTTATCGGTTCTCAGTTCTCAGTAAAAACCTATAAAAACGTTTCCGTTTCCTGGCGAATCGCGCAGGCGCGCTTGCTGAACTGGGAACTGAGAACCGAGAACTGGGAACTAAAAATGGGCGGACGCAAAGACCGCTTCGTCCGCCCAGGGGAGGGATCCTCTCAAGGCGCAATCGCTTGCAAGGCGATCCGGTTGGGAATCACCAGCGTCGCACCCTCAAGCCGAATCAAGTCCTTGCGTTTCATATCGCTCAATAAGCGGGTTACGGTTTCTCGCGACGACCCGATCATTTGGGAAATTTCCTCATGGGTAAATTCCGTCGCGACGCGGAGATCCCGATTGCGCGGCTCGTCCGACACCCAGGAAAGCAGCAGGCGGGCGAGCTTCTCGGTCGAACTGCGGGCGAGCAACAGATCATGCACATCGTCGAACGAAGTGGTGACCTCGCGGGCAAGCATGACACTGCAAGCGAGCGCGGCACGGCTGTCGCTTTCAATCAGGCGCAGAAAGCTGTCGCGTTCCACAAATTTAATCTGGCAAAGCTCGATGGTGGTGACAGTAACCGGAGAGGGTCCGCCGGAGATGACCGCGCTCGTCCCCATTACCTGCCGGTTCCCGGCAATTTTCAGGATAATCGTCTTACCATCGCGAGCAACAACTGACAGCTTCGAGCGGCCTGAACACATTATGTAAACGCCCCTCGGAACTTGACCTTCGGTCATCAAAGTGGCGTTGGCGGGATACAGGGTCAAGTGTCCCATGGAGTTGAACTTAGTCATCGAAGGCTCAGGCAAATTGCAGAAGTCACAGGTCTGCCTCAGGGCACAGCTTAGACAGTCACTCGGAATCATGAAACGCCGGGGCACACCCATCACACGCTCCTCCTCGATAACTCTGGCTGGCGCCGGGGGAGCGGGAGTGCGCCACTAGGACTAGCGTGCACGCCGGTTGCCACATACTCGGTAACGACTAAGTAGTTGTAACGCCGCTTTGTGGGAGGGTCGCAACGAACTTGGCGCCAAATGAAGCGCCGAGGCGCTGGCCCGACTGCCGACAATTGGGCAGACGATCAAAAACCCTTGCCTCAAATAATTTGACCAGTGATTCGGAAGTCTGATTCTGAGGTCTGGTGGGGAACTTTCGGAATTCCTCCGCAGCACCGGTCGGCTATGACTCGCGGGAAACAAAACGCCATGGTGTTTTCTGGCGTGAGCAAATGAACTTACCCACGGAAATAAAAACCTCCGCGTCGCACTTCCCTGTAACGACGCGGAGGATTGAATTGGAAGCCGGAGCCTCGCGCAGATGCCGCAAGCTACGGACTCCTTGTTCCTGGCTGGACACAAGCACATCGCCGAGGGGGCAGGCTTTGAATCCAATCCAGGTTGGCTTCCAACTCACAAACGAGAAACATCCGCCAATCTATTTCTCACTGCAAAAACACATCGCAACTTCCGCGCCGCGGTTATTGGCTAAAGTTGACCTTGGTCGACAATCTCCTAATGCAAATAATCCGTGCGGGAGATTCCCAACCGCTGCATCTTGTATTGCAAGGTCGTACGCTTGAGTCCCAGCCGGGCCGCCGCGCCCGCCGGACCTGACAGCGCTCCGTGTGTCTGACGCAAAATTTCGATGATGTGCTCGCGTTCTTTGCCGCGCAGCGAATCATCGGAATCAGAAGCCTGTCGTGTTTCCTCCCGCAATTCGCCCAGCGGCGGCGTTAACCGGTTGCCTTCCGACAAGATGACTGAGCGCTCGATGAAATTCTCCAGCTCGCGGATGTTGCCCGGCCATCTCCAATTCATCATCGTGTTCAGCGCCTCCTCGGGAATCACGTCGATCTGCTTGTGTAGCCGGAATGCGCTTCTCTTGACGAAATGTCGCACCAGCATGGGAATGTCGTCGCGGCGGTCGCGCAACGCCGGCAGATGCAGGGGAAAAACGTGCAAACGGTAGAACAAGTCCCCACGAAATTCTTTTTCTTCGACCGCGCGCACCAGATCGCGATTGGTGGCGGCAATCAGCCGCACGTCTACATGGATCGTCTTCGTTCCTCCCAGGCGCTCGAACTCCTGGTCCTGCAGAACGCGCAGCAACTTGGGCTGCAACTCCAAAGGAATATCTCCGACCTCGTCCAGCAGCAAAGTGCCCTTATCCGCTAATTCCAATCGGCCGAGCTTCTGGCTTACCGCTCCGGTAAACGCTCCCTTCTCATGGCCGAACAACTCACTTTCCAGCAGTCCGGTGGGAATGGCGGCGCAATTCACCTTGATGAAGTTGCTGTCACTGCGCCGGCTCATACTGTGAATCACGCGGGCGATGAGTTCTTTCCCGGTCCCAGTTTCGCCGGTAATGAGGACGGTTGAATCGGTGTCGGCGACGATGGCTGCGTAGTCCAGCACGCGTTTCAAGGTTGGACTGTTGCCAACGATATCGTCGGACCGGTTCGCGCTGCGGATTTCGTACTCCAAATAGCGCTTTTCCTGGGCCAGGCGCTCCTTGAGACTTTCAATCTCACGATAGGCGTGGGCATTCTGCAGCGCCGCCGCAATCTGGTTAGCTACTTGTTGCAGGTATTCGGCCTCTGACGGGCCGAAAGCATGCTCGATCACGCTACTCGGATTCAACGTTCCCCACACCCGATTGCCCGCGATGAGGGGCACACTGCAAACCGACCTCACCCCGTCCACGCACATAGCTTTGGTTAGAGGATCGTTCATCTCGAGCAGATCGCCGGCGGCGAGGAAGGCAACGTCTCGCGTCTGAACGGCTCGCGCCGAGAGCGACTGTTCGAGCGGAATGGTCCTTCCGTGATTGACAAAAGGCTCCCATTCCAGAGCTTCTCCATACAGATATGTGCTCTTGCCATCGTCGCCCAGCAGGCACAAGACGGCTCGGTCATAGCGCGCGATGTTCCGAACGCCGGAAAGAATGGAGGGCAGCAGTTTCTCCATATCGAGTGTGGAACTCAGCTCACGGCTGATGGCGACCAGGCTTTTTTGTTCCTCAAGGGCGTTGAAGGCTCGATCCTTCTCCAACACCAACGCTCCCATCTTCGCGACTCGTAACAGGAATTCGACATCTTCGTCGTTCGGGATCTCAGGATCTTTCTTGCCCAGGCCGAGGGCTCCAAAATGATTGGAGGGCGTGCTTACAGGCAGGGCAATGAAAGAACGGACACCGTGATTGAGCAGCGCCGGCACACAGCCGGGAAAACGATTCTCGCGCTTGGTATCGGGAATCGCCACCGGTTCCTGGTGTTTCCATACCCACCCGGTCGCCGATTGGTCAACGGGGAAGGGGTCAAACTCGCCACTTTCCTTGTTCTCTTTCCAGTACTGAATCTGCATGCAGTCTCGACGCGGGTCGTGGAGGGAAAGATTCAGCAGCTCTCCTCCCGTCAGTGCCAATACGGGAGGAGCAAATTCTTTGAATGCGTCGGGCAGGTTTTGGGCTCGCGCTACCAGGTCGGTGATCTCGAGCAGCAGCCGATACCGTTTGGCTGCCGCCGAGGCACTTGCCTCGAATGCGGTTCCGCTTTCTGGCATACACACCTCTTCACACGGTTGCGTGCAATACGTCGGGTAGCCGGTCTTGAGCAGGAACCGGGGGGTCGTCACAGCTTGCCAGGCTGCGAATGATGTCAACATCGCGGTGTTCGCAGGCGTTGGTTCCTGACTGGGAGCCAATCGCATTCTCCCCGGTTGTGGAGTCCTCTCAGGGTTCTGCGACACCGGTTTCCTAGATTAGTACGCTCCAGGAAAGACAATTGTTATCCCATCGGCGGGGTAGTAGGCAAGGCCCCAATTCTCTTGTTACGAAAACCGAACAAGGCGATACGGGGAACTTCCTCTAGGGTGCGACCGGTACCGTCGGTCAAAATTCCTTTCGACGAAACTGCATAGTGAGGGCGCGGGCCTTTCTGTTCCAAAATCAGGAAATGCGGCGGGAAGGGCGTGTTCATGACGCCCTCGAAACCGATGGTAGAATATTCCGCAGAGGTCGTCGGGCGTGCAACTCAATGGCGGGCAGAGGCTTCGGGTGCTGAGAGAAACCCTCGGCTATCGTATGAGGGACGTGGAACTCGCCAGTAATCAGATCGCGCAGAGATTTGAGAACGACGAATTCGCCATTCCGCCCAGCCGCTTGTCCGACATTGAAACCAAAGGCATTATCCCGAGTATATTTCGACTGTATTCGTTTGCCGCTATTTATCGGCGAGAGTATCGTGAGCTCCTATCTTTCTATGGCCTCGAGCTTGATGCCATCTCAGCCGACATTGGCTTTGGCCATCCGCAGAAGTCTCACGTGACCGAAGCTTCAAGTAACGTCACCCAGGTGCGGATACCAACCAGGCTCGATCCCGGTTTCAACCTCGAGAAGACCACCGACTTAAGACGCGCCATCGAGAAGTGGGGCAATGTCCCCATGGCTTATCTGGAGCAGTTTGCCGATGACCGATACACCTATGGATATATTGGATCGGAAGACTTCACCATGTATCCCCTTCTTCCACCGGGCAGTTTCGTGCAAGTGGACGCAACTAAAGACAAGGTCGGCGAAGGTGTGTGGCGCTCCGAGTTCGAGCGTCCAATCTATTTTGTGGAAATGCGCGACGGGTACACCTGTTGCTGGTGCTCGATCAAGCGGGACTCCATCGTCTTGCAACCTCATCCCCTGTCCCCGGTTTCAGTGCGAGTTCTTAAATACCCGCAGGAGGCGGAGGTGCTTGGGCAGGTTGTCGGAGTTGCGATGCACCTCGGAGATTGGCAGCATCCCGACTTTCAACTAACGCCAAAAGTGCGCTCAGCACTGACTTGAGATGCGCCTGAGCAGCTGGAGACAAAGGCTGGGGTGGACTATGCCTCAGCGAAGCCAGAAACTCCTGTTCCGTCAGATGCTCCTTCGAGCATGCCACCGTCACGTCTTCCAGCAGCACAGCCAGAGGTTTCTTCAATACCTCGGAGAGCAGTACCCGGTGAGACGAGCGCATCGCGCCTTGCGCGGCATCGCCGCCATACACTTTCCCCAGACCCCAGTGCTGGTACGTTCCCTTGCCGTCATGCAACCTGCCCACGTAGGCAAATCGGCTGAGCACTCCAGGGACAGCACCTAGAGTATTTTTTTCAAAGTCCTCGAGAGCGGATTTCAGTCTCATCTTGTTTACGAATTCCGAAACGAGAGCAAAAGTGAACTAATTGCAAAAAACCGCTTCGCCGCCAGCAATGTATCACGGTGCGAATTCTTTCGCAAAGGAGAACTACCGTGAAACGATTTATGCTGGCTTTGGCTGCATTGGCGATGTTCCTGACAACCGCGACCCTTCCACTAATGGCCGATGGCGCGCCCGAACCCGCCTGCACGCCCCAAGGCTGCCAGATGCCGCCGTCTAACTAGGTAGAGTACCGCGACGTTGTTAGTGGGAGGGTTTCTCAGTTGAAAAGGAGCCGTGTCAGGGCTATAGTGCTCTGCAATGCTCTCACCGGCTTGGCACAAGGCGTTGGAGCTTTTGCTGTATGCCTCGTCGCATGTGCTTCTCGGCGTGCTCGCGATTATTGTTTGGAAGCGCCGTTTGTACCGCGAGTTTCCATGCTTTTTCGCCTACATGCTTTACGAAGTTGTTACGTTTGTTCCGCTTTTTGCGCTGATTTCCGTCCCAGGCGCTGGAAAGGAATATGCTAACGCTTATGCGTATGCTTATTACCCCTCGCAGCTACTTAGCGTAGTTCTGAGGTTTGGAGTAATTGACGAGGTTTCTAGAGCGTTGTTCCGTGAATCCCGAGTTTTGAGGGTATCTGTCAGGCGATCGTTGCAATGCGTGACGGTGTTGCTGGTTGTAATGGGCGTGGTGCTTGCTGTCTATGCGCCCGGGGACAATAACGTGAAGTGGGTTGCCGGCGCAACTGTCGTCGGTCGGGGAGCAGCTATGGTGCAATGTGGCTTGCTCCTTTCCTTGTTGCTCGTTTCCCGCTTCATGGGTTTGTCCTGGCGCCGCCATGCCTTCGGAATCACGCTGGGTCTAGGTGCCCTGACGAGCGTCGAACTTGCTGTTTCCGCTGTTCGTGCGGAATTCAGCAGTAACGTTTGGCTGTCATATCTGAACCTTGTGAGAACCGGCACTTACCTCGTTTGCGTTTCGATCTGGATGGGGTATATGCTGGCGCCCGAACTTGAACCCGCGCCCCTCGCGGTTGTTCCTGATGAGGAGGTGGAGACTTGGAACAGGGAGTTGCAACATTGGCTCCGGGACTGATCGTCGCTTGGTCTCTTGTCGCTGTCGGAGTCAGCGCGCTGGCCGTCCTGCTGTATTCGGCCATCCACGGCCGCACCAGCCCCGGCAATGTAGAAAAGGCAGTGCAAGCATTCCGCTCGCTCGACATCGGGGCCTTCAGAAACCTGGTCGACCGCGATGAGGAAGCGTTTCTTCGCGATAACCTACCGCCCAGGAAATTTCGCGAGATGAAGCGGCAGCGTACCTGGGCGGCATTCCTCTACGCTTGGGAAGCAGGAAGGGCCGCAGCCGCGCTTGCCATGGTGGGTCAGGCCGCGCAACGGAGTTCCGACTCAAGAATCGCAGCATCCGGCGCTCAGGTTGCCGAGAGCGCTCTTCGACTTCGATTGCAGACCATCAAAGCTAGCGCTCTCCTGTTAGCCGAACTCGTATTGCCTGACCTGCAAAGCCAGCCTATTCCATCCTTAGTCGATCAGTATGAGCGGTCGGCGACAGCGCTCTTTCGACTCGCAGGTTTTCATTCCGAGCGGCCGAGTGGCCGAATTCCTCAAGTGGTTGACACCCCCAGTTAATAGCCTGGGGCTGGAACCGCAACCGCTTGCGCGTTACGATGGAAACTCCGATGGCACGCGGCTGGGAAAGTAAGTCCGTCGAACAACAACAAGAAGAACGATCAGAGGAGCGGAAAACTGTCCGCGCCCCGCTGTCGCCCAGCGAGCAGCAACGTAACCGGAGACGCGAGGGCCTGCTTCTTTCGCGGGAGCGTCTCGCGCAACAACTCCAGACCGCCGTCAAGCCTGCCCACCGCCAAATGCTGGAGCAGGCAATTGCCGAGTTGGACCGTCAACTATCCTCTTTTAAATAAGTTACGGAATCGACCTCGCGGATTTGGAGGGCCCGGACCCATACCCCCTATAACGAAAACCACGGTCCGGCACGCTGCCACCTGAAGTATAATCACAGAGTTGATGAAAGCCTACGTTTACGTGTCCTTGAAGAAGAGCGTTTTGGATCCGCAGGGTAAAACCATCTACGGCGCCCTTACGAAGATTGGCTACAAGAGCTTGCAGGATGTAAGGCAAGGAAAATACTTCGAAATTACCCTCAATGGCGGTATCTCAAAGGACGAGGCGCAGGCCGAGGTAGAGCGGATCGCGCGCGAGGTTCTAACGAACCCAGTCATTGAAGAGTTTCGATTCTCCCTCGAAGACGTGTAGAGACGGGGCTTGCCCCGTCTGCGAAATCGCGTCGGCAACATCGGTTTGTATCAGGACATTGGTTTGTATCAGGGCACCGCTTTAGCGGTGCCGAAAGTTCCGCCAGGTCAGACGCCCCTTCAGGGGCGTCCAACCACCGGGGTCCCCACCGAACCATTCGTTAAGGAGCCAACTCGCCAATGTGCGGCATTGTGGGATATGTGGGCAAAAAGCAGGTCGTCCCCGTCATCATTGAGGGCCTCCGAAAGCTGGAGTATCGCGGCTATGACTCGGCAGGAATCGCGGTAGCTGGAAACGGCACAGGCCTCGAAATCCGCCGCGCCGAAGGCAAGCTGCGCAATCTGGAAGAAGTGATCCGCCTAAAGCCGCTCGACGGCACTTACGGCATCGGACACACCCGCTGGGCCACGCACGGCCGCCCCACCGAAGAAAACGCCCATCCGCATCGCGACTGCACCGGCAGAATCGTGGTCGTGCACAACGGCATTGTCGAAAACTATCTCTCACTCAAAAAGAAATTGATCGCCGAAGGCCACAAGTTCACCACTGAAACCGACACCGAAATCATCGCGCACCTGGTCGAGAAGTGCTACCTGCAATCGGGCAACGGTCATCGCACGGGTTCGAAACTCGACGAGGCAGTCCGCCAAGCGGTAAAAGAACTCACGGGCGTGTTCGCGCTGGTCGTGATCGCGGTCGACGAACCAAACAAAATCGTGGCCGCGCGTAATGGACCACCCGTCGTGATCGGCCTCGGCAAGGATAGAGACGAATACTTTGTCGCCAGCGACGTGCCCGCACTCCTCGATCACACCCGCGATCTTTTCTTCCTCGACGATGGCGATCTAGCCGTGATCACGCAGGCCGGTGTAAAGGTCACCGATTTCGACGGCAATCCCCTGGAGCGCAAACCCCAGCGCATCACCTGGGATCCCATCATGGCGGAAAAGGGCGGATTCAAGCACTTCATGCTCAAAGAGATTTATGAGCAACCGCGCACCGTCCGCGACACCACTCTCGGTCGCGTTTCGCAGGATACCGGTCACATCTTTCTCAACGAAATGCATGTGAGCGAAACCGAGTTCAAAGCATTGAAGAAAATCAATATCGCCGCCTGCGGCACGAGTTGGCATGCCGGATTAGCCGGGAAGTTCATGATCGAGAACCTGGCCCGCGTTCCGGTTGAAGTCGATTACGCCAGCGAATGGCGCTATCGCGACCCGATCCTTGGACCGGACATGATGACACTGTTGATTTCGCAGTCCGGCGAAACCGCCGACACGATTGCCGCGCAGCGCGAGGCCAAAGCCAAGGGATCGAAGACGCTGGCCATCTGCAACGTGGTCGGCTCCATGATCACGCGAGAATCCGTGGGAACCGTCTACACCCACGCTGGCCCGGAAATCGGCGTGGCATCGACCAAGGCTTTTACCGGACAACTGACTGCTCTCTATCTATTCGCGTTGTATCTGGCGCAGGTGCGCGGCACGATGACACCCGATCAAGCCAAAGCTGCCGTGCAAGAGCTCATGCGCATCCCCGGCAAGCTGGAACAAATCCTCACCCACGATGAAGCCTGCGACGAACTGGCCAAGACTTATGTCCGCGCGCAGGACTTTCTTTTTCTAGGACGCGGCGTTCACTATCCCATCGCCCTCGAAGGCGCGCTCAAGCTCAAGGAAATTTCTTACATCCACGCCGAAGGTTATCCGGCGGGCGAAATGAAGCACGGACCGAATGCGTTGATCGACGAAAATCTGCCCGTGGTCATCATTGCCACGCGCGACGTGACCAGCCCGCAGTCGATGACCCGTTACGAAAAAACAATGTCGAACTTAAAAGAAGTGAAAGCTCGTTCCGGAATCGTCATCGCGCTCGCCACCGAAGGCGACAAAGAAATCGCCGAAGAAGCCGATCACGTACTCTTCGTTCCGCCAGCGCCGGACGAACTGTCGGCGATTCTCGAGATCGTCCCGCTGCAACTGCTCGCCTATCACATCGCCGTGCGCCGAGGCTGCGACGTCGATCAGCCGCGAAATCTGGCGAAGTCCGTGACGGTAGAATAAAAAATTTTAACGGCGCCGTTTCTCGCGTTTTTTCGCGAACTGTGCTTCTAGCACCGTCCTATTTCGGCATCACCACAACTTCGTCTTTCGGCATCGCGTCGAGCGTGGCCTTATCAATTCCCAGATGGGCGATCACGAGCTCCGGTGGCGTATGCGTAAGCCATTCCGAAAGCGCCAGATCCTGATAGATATTGCTCTTGAACATTTCCAGGAATTTCAGGTCCGTGCTGCCCGTATTCTGAATGTAATGCGGTAGCGTCTTCTGAACATAACCCACGTCTCCCGCCTGAAAGTCCATGGTGCGAGCCCGGCCTCCGGTTGCGAACACCGTCATCTTCCCCGAACCGCTCATGTAGTACTGCCACTCATCGGCATTCTGATGCCAGTGCAGTTCGCGAATCCCTCCCGGATGAACCGTGACGATCGCCGCGGCGATGGTTGTCGAGACTTTGAACTTGCTCGAGTCAACAATCTTCACCTCGCCACCCTTGGTGCGTTTGGCGACCGGCAACTGCGCCGTACGGAAGGCGAAGTCCATCGGCGATAACCCCAGAGTGCCCGCCGTCGTCTTCAGGTCGTCGGCCAGAGGGCCAGGCACGGCCGCCTGAAAGATAAATTTTTCCCGCCGCGGCATTTTTTCCAACGCCTGCACATTGACGCCAAAGTTTGCCGACAGTACGTCGTGCGGAGTGTGCGCCATCCAGTCCGTAAGCAGCACCGTCTCGTATTCCGAGAAGTTGCCGTCGTCAAACACCAGCAAAAACTCACAACCATCTGGATTCAGTCCCTGAATGGAATGCGGAATCCCGGTGGGAAAATACCAGAGGTCGCCTTCGGTCACATCGGTGACGAAGCTCTTACCGTCCGCATCAAGCCCCGTGATGCGCGCGTTCCCGTAGAGCATAATCGACCACTCTGCCGCCGTGTGCCAATGCAGTTCTCGTATGCCTCCCGCCGTCAATCTCATATCCACGCCAGCAATCGACTTCGAAACCGCAAGCTCCCGGATCGTAACCTCGCGCGACCATCCGCCCTCCTGCATTCTTTTGTGAGCTAGTCCAAAAGGATATTTGAACGTCTGCGCGCCGCCAGCGTCGGAGGGCGGAGGTAAGAATGAGTCCGGATTTTGCCCATCCAGCGCCGGATTACCCGGTCCCGGAGCGCTGGCACTTCTATCGTTTTTCGTCGGGTAAGGGTGCTCGTTCTGGCCTCCGGCATCAGCCGCCGATAGCATGCCTGCAGCCGCCAGCGCCGCCGAGATCCCATCCCCAGGAATCCACGCCGCGAAACCGTGTCCTTCTTCGCATCTTCGCTCATGAGTTCTTCCTTTCGGAATACAAGCGGAAGGCATCCTGATTCCGCTTTTATTTTTCGCAAGACGATACGGCAGGAACTCAGCAGTGTCAATACACCTCTTCCCTCATCAGAAAGTTGATTATCAGGAGCTCGATTGGGAAGTGGCGCCAAGCCTCCACCCCACACGACCGAACCGCAGGCTGCGCCGAAAATGTTGAGCTACGGCCGACTGCCGGCCACCGCATTTATCCGCAACACGTCATCCTGATCTGAATCGCTGCTCTTGATCCCAACCGCCTCCAACTGCCGCGCCACCGGCTGCACTACTTCCAGGATTCGCGCGAGGGTTTGTCCCACCGCTTCTTTATCGCTGTTATCCAGGCTCCGCCGCGCAATCACGCTCTCCAGAAGAGTTCTCGGCCGCGGATAGACCACAATCTTGACGTCGTCGCCTTCCGGAACTCCCGCCGCTTTCTTGGCCAGATTCAGCGCCGTATCGTAGCCGCCGAGTTCATCCACCAAGCCAAGGTTCTTCGCATCCTGCCCCGACCAGATGCGCCCCTTGGCAATCTCCAGCACTTTTTCCCGCGGCAGCTTGCGCCCCTCGGCAACCTTGCCGGTGAAATCCACATACACGCGATCCAGCCATGCCTGGAATCGTCCCCATTCGGCGGGCGTGTAATCGTGCGTGCCGGTGAACATGGTGGCGTTCTCGCCCTGATGCACCTCGTCCCACGAGAGCCCGACTTTGTCCCACAGTCCGCCGGTCAGCATTTTCCCGCCGAGCACTCCGATTGAGGCCGTGATGGTTCCCGGCTCAGCTACGATTTTGTCGGCTGCCATGGCTACAAAGTAGCCGCCTGATCCCGCCAGATTTCCCATCGAAACAATCACTGGCTTACCCGCCTGGCGCGCCCGCACGACTTCACGCCAGATCGCATCGGAGGCGACATACGATCCGCCGGGACTATCAACCCGAAATAAGATCGCCTTCACGTCCTTGTCTTCCGCCGCGGTCCGAATCGCCCCCGCCACTGTATCCGAGCCCATATTCTGGCTGCCCTCGACCGGGTCGTAGTCACTTTTGCCGCGTGTAACAGCACCGACGCCGAACACCAGCGCCACTGTCTTCCCGCGCTCATGCGGACGCCCAGCTCGGTTCAGGTATTTATCCAGGTAGAGCAGTTCGGCCCCGTCGCCCGCCTTACTTTTTACATCGCCGTAGACCTCATCGCGATACGCAATCCCGTCCACCAGTTTCGCGGCGACTGCTTCTTTGCCCAGGTATGGCCCAGCATCCACCACCGCCTGGAACTTATCTGGCGGAATCTGGCGCGCCTGGCAGATGCCGTCCTTGATCTGGTTGAACCAGGAATTCATGATCGCGGTCATCGCTTCTTTGTGCGGCGCTGTGTACTTGGTCTCAGTGAGAGTGTTGAGCGCATTTTTATACTCGTATCGATGATCGCCGTGAAAGGTCATGCCCAGCTTCGACAACGTTCCTTTCACGAAAGGCGATTCCATGATGATCCCGGTCAGGCCCACATCGCCCGAAGGTTGCAGATAGATATGATCAAACGCCGTCGCCAGGTAATAAGCGCCGTTGCCCGGACCAAACTCTCCAAAGGTTTCCGAGTAAGCGACGGCAAATTTTTTGTGCCCGCGAAATCTTTGGACAGCATCGCGAATTTCCTGCGTCTGCGCCATTCCCAGCGAAGACGCTCCGATCCTGGCAATCATGCCAACTACGCGATCGTCACCGGCTCCGCGATCGATGGCATCGACCACATCGCGCAACGTTTGGCGCTGATCCAACATCAAGTGCGCCGTCGCGGTGTCGGGAACGTCCTCGGGGAACGCTTCTTCGAAATTGGCTTCGAGAATCGTCTTGGAGGAAACTCTCCCTCTCACTCCGATCACAGACACCATCACGATGACCGTTCCGATCAGCGACAGAGCGCCCAGAATAGCGAGGAAACGGACGATTGCCTTGGACATGATTTGCTCCTTTATTTGGTAGTAAAAGTCTAATCCAAGCGCGCGCGTCAGTTGCTAGCCGGACAAAGTCGCAAATTGTTTCACATTTCTTTTCATCTTGACCGCGAGCCAGCAACTAGGCAGAATCGTAGTTCTCGACTGCCGCGAGATTGTTTCCCCCCAGCCGACAGCCTGACCGAGTCTGTTTCACAACGAGGACCACTATGATCCGTGTAAGCAAAGTGCTTCGAACTGTCATCCTATGCGGGTTGGCGTTGACCACGCTCGCCTTGGCCGAAACCAGCAAGAACCAGACCATCGTGACTTACCCATCGGGCTTTGCGGTTTCCGAGCGCGTGTCGGAGCTGCCGGTCGATCTTCTGCTTCTGCCGAGCCGCGAAATGCCTGAACCTCGGCCCAGTCCACTGGTGAAACGCGCCACTCGCGGCCCGTGGCAATTCGACCCCGCACTGCAGATGGAGGTATTGCCGGAGGTCAGCGTCACCCAGGGCGTGAATTTCGACGGCATCGGATCGAACGGTTGGATTCCATCCGATTCCAATCTGGCCGTAGGTCCCACCGAGATCGGCGCAATCGTGAACACGTATCTGGCGGTATATAGCAAAACGGGCACACTTCTTTCCGGTCCCACCAACCTGCCGACCCTGTTTGCCCCGATTGGCGGACTTTGTACTACTTATATCGTGGATCCCATTGTGCTCTATGACCGCCCCGCCGATCGCTGGGTGGTTGCGGGTATTGGCGACAACTACGCCGGCAGCTATGGGGAGTGCGTTGCCGTTTCTACGACCAACGACCCAACGGGTTCCTACTCTCTCTATTTCTACAGTTTTGGTGGCAACCTGAACGACTACGACAAGCTCAGCGTATGGGCCACCGCCAGCAATAGTGCTTACCTGGCGACCTACAATATTTTTGATGGCGGAGAGAGTTTTGCCGGCGCGGATCTGTGCGGCCTCGACCGCACCAGTATGCTGGCAGGAATTTCGTCGGCTGCAATGCTCTGCCAGATGACCCCCAGCACGGAAGGCAGCTATCTGCCGTCCGACATGGACGGACCGACTACTCCGGTGGATAAGACTCCAGGACTGTTCCTGACGTGGCAGAACAGCAACCCGGGCCAACTGTATCTGCGCAAGCTGAAACTCGACTTCGCAACCGGCAAAGCCAAGCTGTCGAGCCCGACGACCATCAATGTCGCGAACGACAACCTGTCGTGCGGCGTAGGTTTTGGCACGTGCGTGCCGCAACCTGGAACCTCGCAGGACCTCGACACGCTCGGCGATCGCCTGATGTATCGCTTTGCGATTCGTCACTTTGCCGATCATGATCGAGCGGTCGTCAGCCACGCCGTGGAAAATGGAAGCCAAGTCGCGGCGCGCTGGTATGAAATCTACGACCCTGCCGGCAACGTCACGCTCAATCAGCAAGGAACGTTCGCTCCCGACACCACATATCGCTGGATGTCGAGCCTGGCCGAGGACCAGAACGAGGATATCGCCCTGGGATATAGCGCTTCGAGTAGCAGCGTCTACCCCGCCGTTCGCTTTACCGGCCGCGTGCCCAGCGATCCCTCGGGCACGATGGAGACGGAAGCCAGCATCATCGAGGGCTCCGGATCACAGGACAATGGTACCTATGCCAATCGCTGGGGCGACTACACCGCGATGCAAGTCGACCCCACCGACGATTGCACTTTCTGGTATGTGGATGAGTACCTGCAAGCCAGCGGATACTACAACTGGAGCACCCACATCGGATCGTTCATCTTCAACGGATGTGGTAGTGGCTCGGCGGCGGTAACTCTGGCTCCCACGTCGCTGAAGTGGGGCAAGATTGCCGTTGGCACCACCAGCGCGGCGAAGAAGGTGAAGTTGACCAACTCCGGAAGCGCAACGCTGACCATCACCACCATCGCTGCCAGCGGAGACTTCGCATTGGCGACAGTCAAAGCGACCAAGAAGGTGACTCCTTGCGTAAACGGTGGCACGGTGGCGGCTGGCGCCACGTGCGAGATCGCGGTCACGTTTACTCCAACCCAAACTGGAGCACTCACTGGTGCGGTAACGTTCACCGACAACGCTCCGAATAGTCCGCAGCAGCTGCCGCTGTCCGGAACAGGCAAGTAACCTCAACCAGAAAGCTGAACCAAAGGGCGGGACTTCGGTCCCGCCCTTTTATTTCCAAACTGCACCACTACCGTTCATTGACTTGCCGCGGCCTGCGCACCTAAGATGGTCGCTCGTGGGGCGGGTTCTATCTGTAAGTCTTGTTTTTATGATTAGCCAAACCTTAATCGGCCAAAATATCTCGCACTGCCGCATCGTCTCCGTTAGCTGTTGTCTCGATTGAAGTTCACGCTCGGAAAGGAGCCTCGCTTATGCTCGAGATTCAGACCAAGCAACTGGCACCCGACATCGTTGTTTTAGAAATTGCTGGAAAGATCACTCTCGGCCGGGAGAGCAAGCAACTGGAATGGGCGGTCGAAAGCCTGTTGGGCGAGGGACGAAAAAAAGTTATCTTTGACATCGCTGGCGTAACCAACGTTGACAGCACTGGGATTGGGATCATCGTGATGTCTTCTGGCAAGCTAAAGAAAGCTGGGGGCGAGTTGCGAGTTGCAGGAGCCACCGCGCACGTGGAAGAGGTCATGAAGATGACGAACGTAGATCAGATCGTCGGACTCCATGCCACGACCGCTGCGGCAGCGACAGGTTTCTGAATTAAAGCCCGATTTCTGAAGCGCGTTTTCGCCTGCAGATCTCGTCTTACCTGGCGGGGACGCCCGCGCTCCACTACTTGTTTATTTCAGCGAGTCGCTGCGGTAAAGTTGGCCGAGTTGCGTGCGGCAACCAAATGCCATCCACCGTCCATCGGCCGTAATGCCGATTGCCGTCCTCATAGGCCGCAGGCCCGTCGCGTCTTTCGGCGTTATCGTCTGCCACGGTTCCCGCTTGCCGGACTCTATATCGACCTTGGAAATCGTGAGGCCGGTAGCGGTCTCTGTCTGCACGAATACATGCTTCGAGTCCGCCCAGCCGATTGGAAACTCCCGCGGCCCAATCCCGGAGATCGGCTTGGAGCTGGCGTCCGACATGGAATGATTAACGAACGTCCCATTCAGATTAGCGATGAATGATTGTTGGTCCGGTGCCACCGACCGCCACGTAAAATCTCCAGGCGACAGCTGCTTTGGTGTCGAGCCATCCACATCGGTGAGGTAGATTGCATCCGGCTGACCCGAATAGCTGGCCCTCATCAGAATACGATGCCCATCCGGAAACCATTCGGCCCATCGCGGCTGTAGGCCATCCCAGTGCAAAACGTGCGCCTGCCCCGGTCCCACCGGCACAACTTGGAGGCGCGCCGCGGGATCGTCAGGAAGCACTACCAGCGCCCACTTTCCATCGAGAGTGATGTCTGAGGCATATCCCCCTCCGCCAAGGCGAACCGCGGGAGAACCATCGGTCTTCCGCACATACACGGAGTAGTCATTGCCCGACTCCTCCGACAAATCGGTGAACAACATTTCACTGCCGTCCCCGGAGAGCTGCGGACCCCAACTGTAGGAGAGCCAACTCACGTCACGTTCCTGATTGGACCCGTGTTCCACCACCGACATCGTCCCGCGGTCTTCTTCCGTCGATACCAGCGCGCGCCCCGACGACGCGATGTCGAGAATGCGAGTCGGCGCCGTGCCACAATACACCGTCCGCTCTTTCCCCGATAATGTAACCGCGCGAATGCACCATTGTTCCCCGGATTCCGCCGCCGAGAACCATATCTCTTTGCCCGATGGCGCCCACGCCAAGCCTTCCAGAGACTCCCATCCGCTCGAGATAGTTCGCAACTGTCCAGCGCGATCCACTACTACAAGGTCGCCGCGATCATCCACGTTCGGCGGATGGCGAAACAGCGCCACCTGTTTTCCATCGGGAGAAACGCGCATGTCGCTCATCCAGCCATCGCCTTCGAGCAGCACCTTTCCGATGGGATATTGCAGCCGCCACTTGTCCTTGCCGCGATCAATGACGGCAAGTTCGTTTCCGTCCGGCGACCAGTCGGCGTCAACTACTTTCTCCAGCAATTCACGTGGCGCGGTGCCTCCCAAAGGAGAAGTAGCCAGCGTACCGACCCATTCATAGTGGGCAAAATACCTCGGGTGCATCAGCACTGCCATCTGTCCCTGCCGCGAAATTGACAGCAGCAAAGCTCCGCCGAGACCTACGGGTGTGGATTCGGGATAGTCCTCACGAATACTGTAAGTGTCGGCCGCTTCTCCGCCGAATTTCGCACTGTAGAAGACAGTTTTCGTATCTGCTGCAAATCGGCCTCGAATCACCTCGCCGCGATGGTACGACACCCGAGTGAAAGTCGGCGGCGGAGCCGGAGTCGGCCTTAGATACCACGCGATAGCGGCTCCCGCAGCCAGGCCAAGTACAGCCGCTGCCGCAACGTAACCCGGCCAGCGCGGCTTTCTGGCGTCGCCTGCAATGGCCACATTCGCCGCTGTCCTCGAGCTCGTTCCACTCAAAGCTTCCAGCGCAAACGCCAGGTCTTTTGCAGATTGGAAGCGCTGCTCGGGCTGCTTCTCCAGGCAGCGCCGGATTATGCGCTCCAGCCCCGGCGAAACGGGATGATCCATCTCGCCGAGTTCCGGCGGGTCTTCTTTCAGGATCGCCGTCATGGTCTCAGCGGCACTATCGCGACGGAAGGCGCGCTCGCCGGAAATCATCTCGTAGAGCACTGCTCCGAAGGCAAAAATATCGGTGCGGGAATCAACCCCAGCGCCCCGCACCTGCTCCGGCGCCATGTAACCAGCCGTGCCCAGAACCATGCCCGCTTCGGTCGGCGAACTGGTCAGCGTCAAACCGTCGCCTTTTGCACCACGAGCATCCGGCGCGAGCTTCGCCAGGCCGAAATCGAGAATCTTCACGCGGCCTTCTTTTGTAAGAAAAATGTTTTCCGGCTTCAGATCGCGATGGACGATGTTCTTGTCGTGGGCCGCGGCCAGTCCCTGAGCAATCTGCGCCGCATAATCCGACGCCTTGCGCGCCGAGAGCGGGCCGTTTTCAAGCTCGGCGCGCAAACTGCTGCCTTCCAGAAGTTCAGAGACAATGAAGGGCGATCCGCCCTCCTCGCCTATATCGTGAATGGCCAGAATGTTGGGATGATTGAGCGCCGCCACCGCGCGCGCCTCCTGCTCGAAGCGCCGCAAGCGGTCTGCATCGCGCGAAAAAGATTCCGGCAGCACTTTCAGCGCAACCTCGCGCCCAAGTCGCGAGTCGTGCGCGCGATAAACTTCGCCCATGCCGCCAACGCCTATGGGAGCAATGATTTCGTAGGGACCGAGTTTCGTGCCAGAGGTAAAGGACATCCGTGCGCGCCATTATAGTGGAAGCACCCGAAGAACGGCGTTCGACGTCTCAGACTTGCGCCCGCTTATTGCTCCCCGTGCCGATTGTAATTTGGGTACTCGGGCTTATGCGGTTCGGGCACAGGATGCTTCGCCAGTTCCTCGAGCGCCAGACTCACAGCTTTTTCAAGCTGAGGGTCGTGCCCCTCGCTGACCTGCTTCGGTTCCATGTCCACTTCGTAATCGGGCTGAACGCCATGGTTCTCCACATCCCACTGGCCTTGCGGATTGAAAAATCCGAAACTAGGCGAGGTAACTCGCCCGCCATCCATCAATACCGGAATCCCGCCGATTCCAACCAGTCCGCCCCAGGTGCGCTTGCCGACCAGCGGGCCAAGTTGCGCTTCGCGGAAATACCACGGCATGGCGTCGCCGCCCGAGCCCGAGAATTCATTGGTGATCATCACCTTGGGCCCCAGGATCGAGGCTGCCGGAGTGCGGTAGATGGCGCCGTAGCGCGGCGCCCACCAACTCATCAGCGTGCGCTGCATCGCGTGGATGATGTAGTCCGCCGCCTGCCCGCCGCTGTTGAAACGCTCATCCATCACCGCTCCCTGCTTGTCGAGTTGCGCGAAGTAGTAGCGATTGAAGTTGGTCAAACCGCCCTGCGCCGTATCCGGCAGATAGACGTACGCCAGTTTGCCGCCGCTCAGTTCCTGTACCTTGCGGCGATTGGCTTCGATCCACGCCAAGTTGCGCAGACTGAGATCATCGCCGATCGGCGTCACCGTAATTTCGTGCGCGTCTTTTCCGCTGGCGTCGGCGGCGATCTTCAGCACCACCTGCGTTCCCGCCGTACCTTCCAGCAGTCGCTGAATGTCGTCCGAGCCGCTCAGGTCCTTGCCATCGATTGCCAGGATGAAATCTCCTTCTTTGACCTTCACTCCCGGCTCGGCGAGCGGCGCGTGCGCTCGCGGATTCCAGTGCTCGCCGGTATAGATTCGTTGAATTCGGTAACGGCCGTCGACGATCTCGTAGTCGGCGCCGAGCAGACCTCCGGGCACGTGATGCGGCCGCGGAATTGTTCCTCCAAAGCCGCGCAAGTGGCCGATCGAGAAATCGCCCAGCATTTCCTGAAAGAGATAATTCAAATCGCTGCGCGAGCCCACTTCGTCCAGATAAGGCTTGTACTTCGCTTCCGCCGCAACCGTGTCCACGCCGTGATAGTGCGGATCGTAGAAGAAGCTGCGCTCGATCTGCCATATCTCGTGAAACATCTGGCGCCACTCGGCACGCGGATCGACACGAACTTCCATCTTGGAGAGGTCGAGTTTGCCCTCGCCGGGTTTGACCGGAGCGTCGGCGGGAACAATCACAAACGTTGGCGCTGGCCCAGTTCCTGCCGGCGCGCCATCAGGCTCGTCGTGTGCCATCGACAGCAGCATCTTTTCGCCGTCAAATGAAAGGTCGAATCCGGCGATGTGATCGGCCAGCTTCTCGGACTTCTTCGTCTTCAGCACGAAGCGGGTCAGCGTCTGTCCGTGCTCTGCCCCGAATCTGCCAGCATCTTCCAGCAGATAAAGCGTGCCTTCCTTGCCCGCCGCCAGGCCGGTATAGCTGGCTGGAGGCAACGGGAGCGCGGCGGCACGATCTTCCAGATGTTCGAGATCAACTTTCACCGGCTTCGGCTTCTCAGGCTTCTCGGTTTTCTCCGACTTGGCCGCGTTGTCTGACTTCTTTGCATCTTTCTTTGCGTCGCTGGATTTGTCTTTGTCGCGGTGCTCGTCGGCGGCATCCTTCGCGTCTTTGTCTTTGTCTTTGTCTTTATCTTTATCCTTATCCTTTGCCTCAGGCGTCTTCTCGTCTTCACTTTGCGGCGCAATAGGAGAAGCCGTATCGGCCGCAAGCGCGAGCCCATAGACGCTGCGGGTGACATCAAACGCGTCACTGCTCATATCCAGCCCGCTGGTTGACGTGCCGTAATTCGTACTCTCCGTGAAGTAGAGATACTTTCCACCGCGGTCAAACGCAGGGAAGCGAACGTCGCTCATCCCATCCGTGATCTGCGTGCTTTTGTCCGACGTGATCGAGTACAGGAAAAGCGCGTGGAATCGATTGGAAATCGATTGCGTGTAAGCGAGCCACTTGGAGTCCGGCGACCAGGCGGCATCGTAATCTGTGTCCTCTTGAACTGCCTTGTCGATCACCGCGGCCTTGCGGGTCACCGTATCGAGCAGCCAGATCTGCAGTTTGTTGTCGTGGAAGGCGATCAGCTTTGAGTCGGGCGACCAAACCGGGTTGAAGTAATACGTCGCATCGTTCGCCAGCGGGAATTTCTTCACTTCGCCCGCGCCGGTCTGGCTGCTAATGTGCAGCGCGTACTGGCCTGATTCGTCCGAGAAATATGCGATGCTCTGTCCATCGGGCGACCACGCCGGTTCGCGCTCCATCACACCCGGAGTACTGGCGATATCCCGTGTCGTACTTTCCTTGGCAGGGACAGTAAAGATATCGCCATGCGCCTCAAACACGGCGCGCACTCCAGTAGGCGAGATGGCAAAGTTCTGAATATCGCGATCTGCCGGCGAAATGCGCGAGCGGACATCGGGCAGATCCGCGCTCACGTCCACATTGATCTGGTGGGTCTGGCCGGTTGCGGTGTCGTAGAGGAAGAGCTCGCCAAAACGGTCGTAGACGATGCCGCCGGGGCCGGCGCTTGCCGAACGAATGTCGGCACCGTCGTTCTTCACCACTTCGGTTACAGATTTGGTCGCGGGATCGAAGCGAAAGAGGGAGATCGGGCCGTTGCGGTCGGAAAGAAAATAGACCTGATTGTCTACCCAGACTGGATTGAAATCATTCGAACGCTCCCGCGGGACTTTCACTACATCGAGCGTCGCCATGTCGGCGATCCATACCGAGCTGGCCAATCCGCCGCGGTAGTTTCTCCAGGCAACATAGGAGAGGTAATTGAAAGGCGATCCGCCACCCACGGGCGAGTAGGCGAAATATTTTCCGTCCGGGGAAAACTTGCCGGAGAAGGCCATGGGCAGCGGCAAAGCAGTAGCGAGCCCGCCATCCAGCGAAACCTTGAAGAGCTTCGTATAGCGCGGGCTATCGCTTTCGCGGGTTGAACGAAAGATTACATACTTTCCATCCGGAGTCCATCCCACGGCAGCATCCGGTGCCGGATGATAGGTTAGGCGCTTGGGAACTCCGCCGATTGCGGGGACGACAAAGACATCAGTATTGCCGTCGTATTCGCCGGTGAAGGCGATCATGCTGCCATCGGGCGAAAAGACCGGATCGGTCTCAATGCCGGTGCCCGTGGTCAGGCGAGCCGCGTGGCCGCCATTGCGATCGACGGTCCACAAATCGCCAGCGTACGAGAAGACAATCAGATTGCCATTGAACGCCGGGCGCTGCAGCAAAGGGTGCGATGGCTGAGCCGTCGCAACGAGCGGACAAAGTGCGGCGAAAACCGCGACAGAAATCACGGCAAACAGTGGGCGAATCAGATTCATATTTCTGCTCCGTAAGCCCGGCGCCGGAAAGCTTGGGCCTGGGTCGAGAGGCGACCGGCCAGCATCGCCCGAGTAAGTCTATATCAATCGCCATTCGTCGGTCGTCAGTCTTTAACAGTTCGGAGGCTGCCGTTCCGACTCCCCAGGTGTAGACTATGGTTGATCGGAACCAGCCATGAAGAAGCAAAAAGGGTTCTCACTGATCGAGTTGCTGATCGTGGTGGCGATCATCCTCATCATCGCTTCGATGGCGATCCCGAACCTGCTGCGCGCCCGCATGTCGGCCAACGAAGCTTCGGCGGTCGGCGCGGTGCGAACTCTGAACGCTGCCGAGATTTCGTATAACTCCGCATATCCAACCGTGGGTTACGCCGCCACGCTGGGCGCACTGAGCGGGACGGCGTGCTCCCCGCCGAGCGCAACCAGCGCCTGCCTGATTGATACCCAACTCGCCTCCGGCGCGAAGAACGGCTACACCTACGCGATAACAGCCACCGGCGAACCGGTTTCAACCTACTCGATCATTGCCTCACCGGCGGTTCCCAATCAAACCGGCGTTCGGTACTTCTGTTCCTTCGCCGACGCGGTGGTGCGCTACGCAGAATCCGCCATCACTAACTGCGATGGGAGCATCACGCCGCTGCAGTAACAGCATGGAGTTCCCACCTCAAGCGCGGAAACGCTGACAGATTTTCAACGGCGTATAGGCGAGACATGCCCCGCGCCATCGGCTCTGTTGTTGACGCCGACGCGGACAGCCTTTAGAACATAACGCAGGCCTCGTTGACCCGCTCGAGTACCCGCTCCAGCAACGCCGTCTCCCGCTCCAGTCGTGCCTTCACAGCAGCGTTCGTCTGGCGGTCAATTTCGGCGTGCAGGCTGCGCTTCTTGGCCGCGAGCAGTTCTCCCGCTTGTTCGAGTTCCCCGGAATCTAATCGCAGGTCGCGGGCCATGACTTTGTCGAGCAGTCCCTTGTAGGGACGGGGATCCTGTTCTAATAGGACGTTGGCGAGCAAATTCAGTTCGTCTGTGTCCAGGTGAAATTGCATAGCTCTCTCCTTTCGATGGAAAGCGCTTTGAAAACTCTACGGACGGAATTGAATCACGGTCGCGATTGAGCTGTCAGTGACTGTCATCACCGGGCTCCAGGTGCCGTTTCAAGAGTGGAGCAGGTAGTTCGAAGCAACATCGCGAAACGCATTGAGCTGCTTGGTCCGCGTGATTTCGTTCCAGCCTAGCTCTGCGGCCGTCAAGTCCGCGACGGCGGGTGCCATGGCGAGGGCGGTGCGCGCATTCAGGAATAGAGCGCGCGTACGTCTGGCTAGTATGTCTTCCACGGTGCGGGCCATCTCGTGTCGAACCGCCCAGATCGCCTCTGCCTTTACGTAGGGCAACGCGGGATGCAGCGGTTCGCCGAGCCTCGGATCAGTTTCGATCAGCTTGCGAATTTCGTGCGCATCCGAACCATAAACCGCGAGCGCGCCGAATTCTCTTGCGGCTTCGTCTTTCGCAGCGGCCTCTTGCGCAACTTCGTGGAAGCCGTGGATATGAAGGTGGTGCGTGACGCATGGCCGGTCCGGCAACTGCGCCAGCGTTGCCGCGTGATCGACGCAATCCTCGGCCATGTGCCGGTAGGTGGTCCATTTCCCTCCGCAGACGGTGACCAGACCCGAGCGATCGATGTGGATGACGTGATCGCGCGACAACTGCGCGGTGCTGACTAAGCCGCTAGCCGCGCCCGTTGCACGTACCAGCGGCCGGATGCCCGCGAATACGCTCAACACGTCGTCGCGCGTCGGAGCTTTCGTCAGGTATTGGCCGGCGGTCGCCAGGATGAATTCGATTTCCTGATCCATTGCGACCGGCTCGAGCGTTGCGCTAGCGATGGGCGTGTCGGTGGTTCCGACGAGCGTGTGGCCGTGCCACGGAATCGCGAATAGCACGCGGCCATCGCTGGTGTGCGGAACCATGACCGCGCTTTCGCCCTGCAAGAAGCTCGAATCGAAAACCAAGTGAATGCCCTGGCTGGGAACGATCATCGGCGTGGCGCTGGGCTCCGCCTCAAGGCGAAGGCGGTCACTGAATGCGCCGGTGGCGTTGACTACTACCTTCGCGGTCGCGCGAAATTCGTTTCCGGTTTCGACATCGCGCGCCGAGACGCCGTTCACAAATCCCTGCGCGTCCTTAGTCAGCCCCGTGACCTCGACATAGTTCAGCAGCGTAGCGCCTTGCTCGAATGCCGTGGCCACCATGTGGATGAGCAGTCTGGCGTCGTCGAATTGTCCATCGTAGTAAACGGCGCCGCCGCGCAGGCCGTCAGTCTTGAGAGTCGGCAAATGTTTGAGCGTCTCTTCCCGGGTGAGAATGCGTGAGGCGCCAAACCCATATTTTCCGGCCAAGAGTTGGTAGAGCTTCAAGCCGAGGCCGTAGAACGGAGCTTCCCACCAATCGTAGTTTGGCACCACGAACGCGAGATCATGCACGATGTGGGGCGCGTTTTGCAAAAGCAGGCCGCGCTCTTTGAGCGCTTCCATGACGAGGCCAATATTCCCCTGCTCCAGATAACGGACGCCGCCATGCGCCAGTTTGGTGCTGCGACTGGAGGTGCCTTTACCGAAGTCGCTCTGCTCGACGAGCAAAACATCGTAGCCGCGCGACGCCGCATCGATGGCAACGCCAACTCCAGTCGCGCCGCCGCCCACGACAATCATGTCCCAGGGCTTGGGATGGGCTTCGACGCGGCCCCACATATCAGTTCGATTCATCGCTGCAAGTTGGCTGATTGGCAGGATAGCGCGGCCCGCGCGCGGACCTAAGTCACGAGCGAGGTTCATTGCATTTCTGGGGAGACCCGTCGCTCCATCTACGTCGATTCCACCCAGTCGAACGAGCGCGTCACCGCTTTCTTCCAGAAGCGATAGAGCGCCTCGCGAGAAGCTTCATCCATCGTTGGCTCCCAGCGCCGATCGATTTCCCGATTGGCGAGGAGTTGGCCGGTATCTTCGTCGGCATTCTGGAAGAAGCCGACTGCCACTCCCGCCGCATATGCAGCACCGAGAGCGGTGGTCTCAATCACTCGCGGACGAACCACCGGAGTCGCCAGAATGTCGGATTGGAATTGCATCAACAGATCGTTGACCACCATTCCCCCGTCGACGCGCAAGACATCAAGCGTAATGCCCGAGTCCTTCTTCATGGCATCGACAACCTCGCGGACCTGGAAAGCGGTGGCCTCCAGCACGGCGCGGGCGATGTGGCCTTTGTTCACAAAGCGGGTCAGACCGGCAATCACACCGCGTGCGTCGTCCTTCCAATAGGGAGCGTATAAACCGGAAAACGCGGGAACGAAGTAGACGCCGCCGTTGTCATCTACAGTTCGCGCGAGCGCTTCTATCTCGGAGCTCTTTTCAATCAGCCCAAGATTGTCGCGGAGCCACTGCACCAGGGCGCCGGTAATTGCGACGCTACCTTCGAGCGCATAACATGCGGGCTTCGCGCCGAACTTATAGGCCACGGTCGTCAGCAGACCGAAGTTCGAGCGCACGAGTTTTTCTCCCGTGTTCATCAGCATGAAACAGCCGGTGCCGTAAGTATTCTTCGCTTCTCCTGGCTTGAAGCAGGCTTGGCCAACCAGAGCCGCTTGCTGATCGCCGAGATCGCCGGCAATCGCGACTCCGGCGACAGCCGGCAGCTTTGAAGTGCCATACACTTCGCTGCTAGAGACGATCTTTGGCAGCATTGCGATCGGAATGTCGAAGTCCCGCAAGATTTCTCCATCCCATTGCAATGTGCTGAGATTCATCAACTGCGTGCGGCTGGCATTGGTCACGTCGGTTACGTGGACTCCGCCATCGGCACCGCCGGTAAGGTTCCAGATCAGAAACGTATCGATATTCCCAAACAACAGATCACCGGCTTCAGCTTGCGCCCGTGCTCCCGCGACATTTTCGAGAATCCAGCGAATCTTAAGGCCACTGAAATAGGTGGCCAGTGGCAGCCCGGTCTGGGCGCGATAGCGGTCCTGTCCACCATGGGCAGCGAACTCGGCGACTGCGGGAGCCACGCGCGTGTCTTGCCAGACAATCGCGTTGTAAACGGGCTTCCCAGTTTTCTTGTGCCACACCACAGTGGTTTCGCGCTGGTTGGTAATTCCGACAGCAGCCAGATCTTCAGGCCGCAGCCCGCGAGCCTTCATGGCTTCCTCGATGACGCTTCGCGTATTTCGCCAAATCTCTTCCGGATCGTGCTCGACCCATCCCGGCCGGGGATAGATCTGCTGGTGCTCCCGTTGAGCGCAGCTCACAACGCGCCCGGAGCGGTCAAATACGATGAAGCGCGAGCTCGTTGTTCCCTGGTCAATGGCCGCAATGTAACTTGCCATCGCTAGTTTTCCTTTCTCCTCGCCCGGAGCGCCCTTTGTGGCGAAGTCTGAATTCTAGCGCTTTAGCCCGCCTGGCGGGCGATTCCGAACCAGTCGACTCCAACTACCAATCAACCGCAAGTGACGCAGATAAAGGAGTTAACCGCTGCAATGTAAACGGTTACAGTATCTCCGGTAACTCCGTACAGATTCCCTTGTAACTACCAGATAGCACGACAGTGGCCTGTGACTCAAAGCCAGTTCATGGCATCTTACCTATAATAAAGAAGGAGGTTTGCTGCCCCTGGCAAACCGGGACCGTGGGGGTTCTTATGAAGAGTCTGGGGAAAGTGATACGGTCTGTTCAAGCCTTCAGCCGCGAGCTGTCCCGCAGGTCGAACACGACTGAAGTGAAGCGCTCGCCGGCAATCGGTGTTGCCCTGGGCGGAGGATTTGCCCGCGGCATTGCTCACATTGGGGTTCTCAAGGTCCTGGAAGAAGAAGGCATCCCAGTTCGCATGGTTGCGGGCACCAGTGTAGGCGCAATCATGGGCGCCGCATATTGCAGTGGACTCACGATCGCCGAACTGGAAGAACTTGCCCACAAAGTTCGCTTCACCACCTTCGCGCGCTGGACCATCTCGCGCTTCGGCTTCGCCACCACCGACCGCATGACCTCGTTTTTGCAGCGAACCTTGAAAGTGCAGACCTTTGAAGAAATGCGCATCCCACTCGGCGTGACGGCCACCGACTTTAATACCGGCAGAGGAACGGTCTTTACCTCGGGCTCGATCATAGATCCGGTGCGCGCCAGTTGCGCTTACCCAGGAATGTTTCTACCGGTTGAGATCCAAGGGAGTTGGCTGGTGGATGGCATGCTGTCCTATCCCGTGCCAACGGTTCCTCTGCGCGAAATGGGCGCGGAACGCGTGTTGGGCGTACATCTGAAAGGACAATGGTCGAAGACGGCTGCGCCCCGGCATTATTTTGACGTGATCGGGCAATCGTTCGCTATCGCGCAGGACATGATGAGTGCGGTATGGCGAGGCGCAGCCGATATCGTGATTGAGCCCGATGTCGCCGGATTTGACTATGACGATTTCAAACGCGCCGGAGAACTGATCCGCGTGGGCGAAATGGCTATGCGGCGGGCGCTGCCCGAAGTTCGCAAATGGCTGGAGACTCCCGCGGAAGCATTCGCCCCTCGGCAAATGCCAGGGCTGATCGTAAGCCCCGCGGCCATTCCCGCGGACTAGGTTCGCGTAGAGACGGACGCATTCGTCCGTCCGCCGAAGCGAAGCGAGGCGCCGCCATCAATCGATCAATCCATCGATGAGGCACCCGGTTTGCATGGTTTTTCACTGGGACCCCCTCGAAGTTGCTGCCCTCCAAATCAGCCCTCGCCGGTGTTATCCTAGGCGGGATCACACCGCAGGGGCTTTAATCTCTCACATGTCAGAAACTTCCAATCCAAACATGCCCGATCCAAACACGTCCACCCCGGCCGCTCCGGAATCTACGCCAGCCGACGAGCCGGTGGAATCCTTCAAGGATATTTTTTCCGAGTACGAACAAACTCATTCCCGCAAGAAAGAAGGCAGCGCTCAAGGACGCGAAGGAACGGTGATTGCCGTAACCGCCGACTCCATCGTTCTCGATATCGGATACAAGACAGAAGGCGTTCTTCCACTCACGGCGTTTCCGGCGGACAAGCCGCCAAAGCCCGGCGACAAGGTACAGGTCACCATCAAGGGGCGCGACCCGGAAGGCTACTACGAACTGACTCGAGGCAAGGTCGAGCATCCCACCGACTGGGCGTCGCTAGAAAAGGCCTTCGCCGAAAAGTCGACCATCGTCGGCACCGTGACGGGAGTGGTCAAGGGCGGCTTGAGCGTAGATATCGGAGTGCGCGCCTTCATGCCTGCCTCGCGCAGCGGGACGAAAGACGCGACTGAACTGGAAAAGCTGGTAGAGCAGGAAATTCGCTGCCGCATCATTAAACTCGATGTAGACGATGAAGACGTGGTGGTCGACCGCCGCGCTATTGCGGAAGACGAAGAACGCGCAGGCAAGCAGCGCCGCTTCTCCGAACTCAAGGAAGGCGATACCGTGCACGGCGAGATTCGCAGCCTAACCGATTACGGGGCATTTGTCGATATCGGTGGCTCCGATGCGCTGCTGCATGTGGGCGAAATTTCCTGGCAACGCATCAACAAGCCTTCGGACGTGCTCTCCGTGGGCCAACAAATCGAGGCCGTGATCATCAAGATCGACGCCGACAAACATCGCATTGCCATCAGCGTGAAGCAACTGCAGCCGCATCCGTGGAATGCCATTGCCGAAAAATACAAGGCAGGCGAACGAATCCGCGGCACCGTTACCCGGCTGATGGACTTTGGCGCCTTCGTGGAAATCGAGCCCGGCATTGAAGGTCTGATCCATATTTCCGAAATGTCATGGGCCAAGCGGGTGCGAACCCCGAGCGACGTAGTAAAACCCGGCGAGACGGTGGAAGCTGTGATTCTCGGAGTGAACGCACCAGAGCGCCGCATTTCTCTTGGTCTCAAGCAGGCGCTCGGCGATCCCTGGGCAGGAGCGGCCGAGAAATTTGCGCCGGGCACAGTGATCGAAGGCCCGGTAACCAACCTGACAAAGTTCGGCGCTTTCGTGCAACTCACCGAAGGCGTCGAAGGCATGATTCACATCAGCGAAATCAGCGCAGAAAAGCGGATCAATCATCCGCAAGACGTCCTGAAGACCGGGCAAGTGGTCAAAGCGCTGGTACTGGCCCTCGACCCGGAAAAGCGTCTCATACGGTTGAGCATGAAACAGCTGGTTCCAACCGGCCTCGATGAATATCTCGCCGAACATAAAGAAGGCGACATCGTTACCGGCCGCATGGTCGAGGTCTCAGGAGCAAGTGCGCGGGTGGAGCTCGGCGAAGGCGTGCTGGCAACTTGCCGGATCCCCGAGGAGCGTCCCACGAAGAAAGACACGGGCGCGGAATTGCCTTCGTCGTCGAAGCCCGATCTGTCGTCGTTAGGCTCCATGCTGCAGGCACGCTGGAAGAGCGGCGGGACCGCGGACGAGGCCAAGCCGGAAGGCTTGCGAGCAGGGCAGATCCGCAAGTTCAGGATCGCAAAACTCGACCCGGCGGCAAAGAAGATCCAGTTGGAATTGGAATAGGAGGGGGGCCCCACTCATCACGCACTCTGCGATGAGCGGGAGACCGGCGGCGCGTCAAAATCCTTGCCCAGAGCGGGATTTGATCCGCAAACGGGAATGTTTGGGCCCGGTTAACGTCCTTATTCGCGGGAACTGCCTTGATCTCCAAACTGCTGATGATAAAATCGGCCAATGCCAGAAACCCTGATTCAATCTGTGGTCAAGCAACTTCAACAGGAACGCACACGGCTGGAAAGTGAACTCCACCGCGTAACCGCCGCGTTAACCACTTTCGGGAAAGTCTTCCTTCAGTCCCCCAAACGCGGGCCCCTCGCAACCCGCAAAAAGCGAACGATTTCAGCCGCGGGACGCAGGCGAATAGCAGCCGCGCAAAAGGCACGATGGGCAAAGATCAGAGCGGCCAAGAAGTGATGCCGGTCTACTGCCTATAGAGGGCGCAGCGTCTCTGGTCAACGGTAAAGTCTTGCGGAAATGACCGCTGGGTCTCAGTGCTTTAGCTCTCGCACCACTCCGCCCACAAACTCAGCAAACTGCCGGACGTCCGCCTCGGTCGTGTCGAACGAGCACATCCACCGCACCACCGACTCCTCTTCACTCCAGACGTAGAAGAAGTAGCGTTCCTGGATCTTCGGAATCGCCGCGCGCGGAATTTGCGCAAACACGCCGTTCGCCTCTACCGGATAGACAATGCCGATTCCCGGAATCTTCCTCACTTCCGCTTCCAGCAGTCGCGCCATCCGGTTGGCATGTTCGGCATTCCGCCGCCAGAGATCGTTGGTCAGCAGTGCCTCCATCTGCACCGACATATAGCGCATCTTCGATGCCAGCTGCATCCCCTGTTTGCGCACAAACAAAAAATTCTCCGCCAGGTCCGGACGAAAGAACACCACCGCTTCCACGCCCATCAACCCGTTCTTGGTCCCGCCAAACGAAAGCACATCCACTCCAGGATCGCGCGTCGCCTGCCGCAGGCTTAGTCGTTGTGCCGCAGCGGCGTTGGCAATCCGCGCCCCATCCATGTGCAGGAACATCTTGCGCTCGTGGGCAAACCGCGCCAGCGCTTCGATTTCCGCCGGCTTGTACACGGTCCCCATCTCGGTCGATTGGGTAATCGAAATCACCCGCGGCTGCACGTGATGCTGATCCCCAATTCCGTGATAAGCATGCGCCACCGTTTCCACCGCCAACTTCCCTTCCGGCGCCGCCAACGGTATCAGCTTGCATCCGGTAAATTTTCCCGGAGCGCCACATTCATCGGTATAAATATGAGATAGCTCGGGACACAGCACCGCATGAAAGGGCCGGGTCAACGCCTGTAAACTCAACACATTTGCCGCCGTCCCGTTAAAGACAAAAAAAACGGCCACATCGGCTCCAAACTCTTCGCGGAACTTTCCCACCGCCGATTCCGTGTGCGGATCGTCCCCATACCCCACCGCATGCCCGTCGTTTGCGCGCCGAATCGCTTCCAGCACCTCGGGATGCACGACCGCATTGTTGTCGCTCGCGAAACTTCGGCTCGGTTTCATAACAAAACCTTCATAACAGAACAATTTAGCAGAAGCGAAAACTCTTCGGAGCCTCCTGCCCTTACCGTGAATCTATATGTTGATCTAATATGGGAAACGAACCGAGGGTTTCTACGAGCAAAGATATGTCTCGATGGTTGGCCAACAAGTCATCTCTGATTCTGCCCGGCGCTCTTGTCGCCGTGCTTGTTTTCATAACCGCCTGCGGCAACAGCAGAGAGGCCAAAGCCGACGCCCCGCAGGCTATGCCGGTCAAAGTACAAACCGCCAAGGCGCAGAAAATCGAGGACACCACCGACTACGTCGCCACCTTGAAATCCCGCGACTCCGCCGTGGTCATGCCGCAAGTCGAAGGCATTATTACGCAGATCTACGTTCACTCTGGCGAGCATGTCGCGGACGGCGCGCCCATGATGCAGGTCGATCCCGCCAAACAACAGGCCACGGTCAAAAGCCAGGAGGACGCGCGCAATGCCCAAGTGGCGCAAGTGACATGGGCCAAGCAAAATTACGAACGCGTCAGCGGCTTGGCCAATGCCGGCGTAGTCAGCAAGCAGGATCTTGACCAGGCACGCTCGACCCTCGATTCCGCCCAGGCGCAACTGCACTCCCTAGACGCGCAGGTCAGCGAGCAGCAAGTCCAGTTACACTACTACCGCGTGGTCGCTCCGCGCGCCGGTATCGTTGGCGACGTTCCCGTGCGCGTTGGCGACCGCGTTGTCACTACCACCACGCTCACCACCGTTGATCGCCCCGGCAGCCTTGAAGCTTACATCTACGTACCGATCGAGAAAGCTTCGCAGCTGAAGATGAATCTTCCCGTCGAGATCGTGGACGGCTCCGGAAACTCGCTGGCGACCAGCCGGATTACGTTTATTTCCCCACAAGTGGACAACTCGACGCAAACCGTGCTCGCCAAGGCGCAGATCGCAAACTCGAACGACAGCTTGCGTACCGCCCAGTTCATCCGCGCCCGAGTTATTTGGGGCAGCCAGGAGAAGCCGGTGGTGCCGGTCGTTGCCGTGTCAAGAATCGGCGGCATCTATTTCGCTTTTGTCGCCGAGCCCGACCAAAAAGGTGGATACGTGGTCCACCAGAAGCCGCTCCAGATCGGTCAAATCGTAGGCAACAACTATGTCGTTCTAGATGGCGTGAAACCGGGAGATAAAGTAGTGGTCTCCGGCACGCAGTTTCTGGTCGATGGAGTACCCGTAATCCCGCAAGAAAGCAGCAGCTAAAAGCCCACAGAAATGCTCCGGAAATCAGCTCAGCCAGATGGCAAATAGCACAGGCTAAAGACTGAGAACTGAAGACTGGGAACTGAGAACTTTTTCTAATGGTCGACTTTTTTATTCATCGCCCGGTATTCTCCACCGTTTGCGCCCTGCTAATTATTCTTGCGGGCGCAGCCTGTATCCCCACTCTGCCCATCGCGCAGTTCCCCGATCTCGCTCCGCCGCAGGTTGGCGTCACGGCCGTCTACACCGGAGCCAGCTCCCAAACCGTCGAATCCGCCGTCACCACGCCCCTCGAACAGCAGATCAACGGCGCCGAAGGGATGAAGTACATCACCTCGTCCAGCACCAACGACGGCGTAAGCACCGTCACCGCGACCTTCGATCTCAACCGCAATCCCGACCTCGCCACCGTCGATATAGAAAACCGCGTCAACACAGCTTCCGGACGCCTCCCCGCCGCCGTCAAGCAAATCGGCATCACCGTCGCCAAGACCTCGCAAAACTTCGTCTTCGGCGGAGCCGTCTTCTCCCCCGACGGCAGTCTTACCCCGCTCTTCATCAGCAACTATCTCGACGTCTACGTCCGCGACACGCTCAAGCGTGTTCCCGGAGTCGCCGATGTCATCCTCTTCGGCGAGCGCAAATACTCCATGCGTCTCTGGCTCGATCCCGTCCGCATGGCCGGCCGCGGCCTCACCGCCGACGATGCCGTCAACGCGCTCCAGGAGCAAAACGTCGAAATCTCCGCCGGCCAAGTCGGAGCCCAGCCCTCCATGCCCGGCCAGCAATTCCAGATCAGCGTCCGCGCCGTCGGCCGTCTCTCCGAGACCGCGCAGTTCGACGACATCATCCTCAAAAGCAATCCCGACGGTACTCTCGTCCGCCTCAAAGATGTCGGCCACGCCGAACTCGGCGCCGAAGACTACACCAGCGACCTCGACTTCAACGGCCGTGACGCCATCGGAATTGCCGTCACTCAGCTCTCCACCGCCAACGCGCTTGATGTTCATCAACGCTGCGTCGCCGAGCTCGATCGTCTCGCGAAGCACTTTCCTCCCGGCATGAAATATGAGATTGCCTTCGACACCACCGATGCCGTCGGCGAATCCATCCGCGACGTGCTTTTCACGGTGGGTTCCGCGATCCTCCTGGTCATCCTGGTGATCTTCGTTTTTCTCGGCGACTGGAGAACGACGATCATTCACTTCATCGCCACTCCGGTTTCGCTCATCGGGACCTTTACTTTCATAAAGCTACTCGGCTTTTCCATCAATACGCTCACGCTTTTCGGCATCACTCTGGCCACGGGCCTGGTTGTCGACGATGTGATTGTGGTGATTGAAAACATCGAGCGCCACCTGCAAGGGGGCGAGTCCAGCGCCGCCAAAGCCGCCTCCGACGCCATGCGGGAAGTCACCGGCGCCGTCATCGCCACCTCGCTGGTACTCGTTGCGGTATTCGTGCCGGTCGCATTCTTCCCCGGCACCACCGGAATTCTCTTCCGCCAGTTCGCGCTCACCATCGCCTTTTCCATTACCATCTCCGCCTTCAACGCTCTCACCCTCGCGCCTGCGCTCGCAGCCATCCTGCTGGGCCGCCTCGAACACCACCAAAAGAGCTGGTTCTTCAGACAGGTTGACCGCTTTCTCGACGCCATCAACAAAGGTTACGTGCACGCTCTCCGCACCTTTTTGCGCTTCGAGGTCCTCGCTTTAATCTTGTTCGCGGCCGGCCTCTGTCTCGCTTATGTTGTCTTCAAGAAAGTGCCGCAAGGCTTCGTTCCCTCCGAGGATCAGGGTTATCTCATCGTCGCCATCCAGGCTCCCACCGGAGCTTCGCTCGAATACACTCGCGACATCGGCCGCCAAGTCTCCGCCATCACAAAAAATATCCCCGAAGTTCAAGGCACCTTCTCGATCGCCGGCTTCAGCTTCGGCGGAGCCACTCCCAACGCCGGCCTCGTCTTCCTGCCTCTCCGCCCTTACGGCAAGCGCGAGGGCGAAGAGCATAGCGCCGCCGCCGTCATCAGCCGTCTCCGCGGTCCGCTCTTCAGCATCTCCGGAGCCATCGTCATTCCCTTCGAGCCGCCCGCCGTCCAGGGCCTAGGCCAATTCGGCGGCTTCCAGTACGAACTCCTGGATCAGGGAGCTCACACCCTCCAGGATCTCGACAAGGTAACCCACGACCTAGTTCGCGCCGCCGGCCAGCGTCCGCAGAAAGATGTCACCGGACTCTTCACCACCTACACCTCAAACGACCCCCAATACGTCGTCACCATCGACCGCGAAAAAGCCAAGAGCCTCCACATCCCGCTCAGCCAGATCACCGACACCCTCGGTGTCTACATGGGTTCGTCCTACGTCAACGATTTCGATTTCAACAACCGCTCCTACCGCGTCTACGTGCAAGCCGACAAACAATTCCGCTCCCACCCAAAAGATATCGGCCAGTACTACGTCCGCTCCGATTCCGGAGGCATGGTCCCTCTCGACAACCTCGTCACCATCACCCAGAGCACCGCGCCCCAAGTTATCAGTCACTACAATCTCTTCCGCTCCACTGAAATCGACGGCTCCGCCTCGCCCGGCTTCAGCTCCGGCCAGGCCATCAACGCCATGGAGCAACTCTCCGCAAAAGTTTTGCCGCAGGGCTACACGTACGAGTGGTCCGGCATCTCGCTAGAAGAATTAGCCTCCGGTTCCACCACGCTAATCCTCTTCGGCCTAGGAACCCTGGTCGTCTACTTAACACTCTCGGCGCTCTATGAAAGTTTTGTTCTGCCCTTCATTATTCTTCTAGCCGTTCCCATGGCGTTGCTAGGAGCGCTCGGAGGGCAATGGATTCGCGGCTTGCAGAACGACGTCTACTGCCAGGTAGGACTAGTCATGCTCGTAGGCCTCGCCTCCAAGAACGCCATCCTGATCGTGGAATTCGCCGAGCAGTTGCGCGAACGCGGCATGACCATCGTCGACGCGGCCGTCGAAGCCGCCCGCATCCGTCTGCGTCCCATCCTGATGACCTCGTTAGCCTTCATCCTCGGAGTCGTCCCTCTGGTAGTCGCCAGCGGCGCTGGAGAAAACGGACGCCACTCCGTAGGCACAACGGTTTTCGGCGGCATGATTATGAGCACGATTCTGAACCTGTTCTTCATCCCCGTGCTCTATCTGTTAATCGAAGGCTTTAGAGAGCGCCGCCGCAAACCCAAAACCGCTTAGTCAAGAAAAAGCAACTTCTCGGTCCGCTCCAGCGTCAACAAAGTGGGAAGAAGTTCCGGGCCTCTCTCTGGTCGAAAGAAAAAAATCTGTGTGAGGTCAAAGCAATGAAGAAATCACTGCTGGTAGTTGTAGCGTTGCCACTGATTTTCTCAACGACGATTCTCTCAATGACGATTCTCTCCATCACGATTTTCTCGACGGCGGCTCTCGCCAGCACCGCCATCCAGGACCACCAGACGACTGGCGCGCTCAGTCAAAAAAGCCTCGATCGCATCATCAAGGAGGTCCGTCATGAACTCGTGATGCTTCCCTACTACGGCGTGTTCGACAACCTCGCCTACAAGGTCGACGCTGATGGTACCGTGACCCTCCTCGGCCAGGTCTCGCCGGTCCGCGGTCCGGTTCTTAAATCCGATGCCGAAAAAGCGGTCAAGCGCATTGAAGGTGTCGAAAAAGTCGTCAACAACATCGAGGTGCTGCCGCTCTCTCCCAATGACGACCGAATCCGTCGCGCCGCCTACCGCGCCATCTACGGAAACAGCGTGCTCAGCCAGTACCAACTGCGAGCCGTTCCCCCGATTCACATCATCGTCAAAAACGGAAACATCACTCTCGAAGGCGCAGTAGCTCGCGAGATGGACAAGAACATCGCCGGCATTCAAGCCAATGGCGTTTCCGGCGCATTTTCAGTGACCAACAACCTGATAGTCGAAGAACCAGAGAAGAAGGACGATAAGAAGGACGATAAGAAAAAGTAAGCTTCTGCAATCTACAATCAGCTATGCTCCCAACCGGCGACTCCGGCGAGATCGGCCACGCCGCCCGGCTTCTTCGCGCAGGTCGGCTCGTCGCCTTTCCCACGGAGACCGTTTACGGCCTCGGAGCCAACGCACTGAACCCTGAAGCCGTAGCCCGCATCTACGCCGTCAAAGGCAGGCCCGGCACCAGTCCGCTCATCGTTCACGTGGCGTCGATAGAAATGGCGCAGTCGTTCGTCGCGGATTGGCCAGAAACTGCCAATCGCCTCGCCCGCCGATTCTGGCCCGGGCCCTTGACCCTGGTCCTCGAAAAGCGGCGGGGAAAGGACGAAGAGCAAAGAACCATTCCTGATATCGTCACCGCGGGGCTCTCCACCGTCGGACTGCGGATGCCCGCGCATCCCATTGCGCTCGCCCTCATTCAAGCCGCTGGCATTCCCCTTGCCGCGCCCAGCGCCAACCGCTTCACCGAGCTCTCGCCCACCAGCGCCGACCACGTGCGCAACAGCCTCGGCAACGACATCGATTACATTCTCGATGGGGGCCCCTGCAGCGTAGGTATCGAATCCACCGTCCTGTCATTAGCTGGAACACAATCCGGATCCGAACCCATGCTGCTTCGTCCCGGAGGGATTTCGCGCACCGCGGTGGAAGCGATCGTCGGACCCGTGGCCTCCGCAAACGAAGTTCAAGCCGGAGCCCATCCCGCTCCCGGGATGCACCCGCGCCATTACAGTCCGCGCACTCCCTTGTATTTAATATCGAATGGAAAACTGCCCGCTCAAGGCAAGGGAATTTACCTGCAGCATCGTTATGCACCCAGCGATGCCCACGTTGCTATCCATCAGATGCCGCAAACACCGGCCGATTACGCAGCCGCGCTGTACGAGGTTCTCCACCAAGCGGACGCCGGAAACTACAAGTGGATTGCCGTGGATCTCCCACACGCCACACCCGAGTGGGAAGCGATTCGAGATCGCCTGAAACGCGCCGCCAGCTCTCTCCCAACCGGCTAGACAGCTTGCTGAAAAACTCGCGTTTCGTATCAGGGCATCGCTTTAGCGATGCCATACGTCCTTGAAATTGAGATGCCCCCTTTAGGGGCTGAGCAGTTGCAAGTCGAGTTTTTCAGCAAACGCTAGAGCGACCCGTACGCCACCAGGCTGTTGTTCGTTCCGATATACACTTTGCCATTCACCACGACCACATTCGCAAAATGGGGAACCGATGGAGTTTTGTCGCGCCCATTAGCAGCTTGGCCGCAGTCGTACAGCTTCGCCAGCGTTGTCGCGTCAAAGGCTGTCAGACATTGACCGGTGATCTGCCACAAAATGCCCGAGCTAGTTCCATTGGCGGAGATGACCGGCGAATGTCCGCCGTCCACCTTCTTCGATTGTGCGAACGGCGTGGTCGCCAGCACTCCGTTGGTAAGCGCCAGCGCCGAGATCGGCGCTCCGGTGGCGGATGTATAGATGGCGTTGTTCCAATAGACCAACGCCCCTCCATTTGGAGCGTAAGCCGTTAACTCTTGCGGAATTTGCGTGTCCCCCTGGGTACAGGTGGCGCAGAAATGCCCCATGTTGTCCTGGTTCAGAATGTAGATCGTGCCTTCCTTCCCCACCGACGCTACTAGATTCGGATACTCTCCCGATTGTTGCGGAAGCACCAGTACGGGGTTGCTAATATCCAGATCGTGCTGGTCGAGATACAGCTCGTTGTAAGGCGTAAACCAGTCCGCCAGTTCCAAGGCGGTAGCCGACAACTTAAATACCGACTGTCCG
This sequence comes from uncultured Acidobacteriaceae bacterium, assembly GCA_963785265.1. GTDB lineage: Bacteria > Acidobacteriota > Terriglobia > Terriglobales > Acidobacteriaceae > Acidiflorens. The sequence goes on from CAWAUN010000010.1 coordinate 463,352, forward strand.
AAGTCGATGCCCACGGCGAAGGGGCCATCCGCGGTCGCTCCATAAATATTACCGTCGCTATCGGCTGACAATCCTCCACCCCTCATCCACACCGCCGCCGCCGAGTCCCCAGGTTCATCGTCAAAGACGCCTGTCTGTTGCTGCGTGGAAGGGTTGTAGGCGACAACCCAGCCTTCTTCCTTGCCGCCGCGGCACCCGTTGGATCCAAATGCAATGTACAGATACCCATTCTCCAGCAGCAGCGCCGGACGGTTGACCTGCATCATGTCCGCAAAAACATAGTCGTTGCCGCTGTATTCGTAATTCATTGCGATGACGATGGGGAAGCCCTTCTGTTCCGCCCCCGTGGCCACATTCAACCCGTGCAGACGGTGCACAAACGTCGAATTCTCCATGGTTTTGGCTACCACATAAATCGTCCCCGCCACGGGATCGATCACCGGCGTCGAAACGACTCCCACTTGCGACCATGCCGTAGTCCCGCCGCATTTTTGTATAGAAATCGGAACCGGAGTCGCGCCATCGACCAGGAAAGTGGTATACCACAGCGGTTTCGCGTCCTTGCCGGTAGCGTTGTCCGCGTCAAACGCATAGACGCTGTCATTCATCGTCGCTACGTACACAACGTTGTGCACGCCCAGTTTTGGAATCTTGATCTGCGGCAAATAAAGCGCCTGACCAATCACTTGCCCATCCACCGGCTGCGTGAAGAGCTTTCCGAACTGGTTGTAATTCACATTTTGCGGAGTCAGAATCGTTTCGTTGGGATTGGCCCCGGAACGCGCGTTATCGTAGTGCCAAGTCGTGACTTGTGGCTGGGCCCAACTGGCTGGCATGCGGCAAGAAACAAACAAAACACAAACTATGATCGCGCGAGAAGTCGCAGCTGCCATGTAATCCTCCTCAATTGCATTCGTTTGGCCCCAACGGCCTTTGCAACGCCTGCGGGCTCAGGCTGCGCTACAAGATGGGGGTAGCTGCAGCGGAGGCGTGCACTAGTTTGTGAAAAGATACTCTTTAGGACCGATCTGGTCAAACTCGATAGGATATTCTCGAAATGCAATTTATTGCAACATATCTGCAATCAGTCGCCCACTACTCCCGGCACGCGCACCCGAATCGTCTGCGGAACGGCGCGCAGCTTGGCCAGCATCTGCTCATCGCAATATTTATTGATGTCATAAATCGCATATCCCAGCGACCCGCGAGTATCCAGCACTTGCCGGTCGATATTAACACCGCGGTCCGCGAGAATGTCGTTGATGGCGCGCAAGATTCCAGGGACATTGTGATGCATGTGCATCATCCGGTGCGACCCCGGTTCATAATCCAGATGACATTGCGGCAAATTCACGCTGAGCAAAGAATTGCCAGTCTTGAAGTAGTCGATCATGCGCGCCGAAACAAACTGCCCAATATTCTGCTGCGCCTCCTCCGTGCTCCCGCCGATATGCGGAGTCAAAATCACGTTCGGCAGCCCTTGCAGCGGACTGGAAAACGCGCCGCCCGTCTCCGGCTCCTTGGGAAACACGTCCACAGCCGCACCCGCCAGCTTCCCGCTCTTCAAATGCCGCGCCAAAGCCCCATGATCCACCACAAACCCGCGGCTGAGATTAATCAGGCAAGCGCCATCTTTCATGGCGCGAATTTCTTCTTCCCCAAACAAACCGTGATTTTGTGCCTTCCCATCCACATGCAAAGTGATCACATCCGAAGTTTCCAGCAATTCGCGAAAGCTGACCGGACGAGCATTCCCCCGCGCCAAAACATGCGCCACATCATGGAACACGACCCGCATGCCCATAGCCTCGGCCAGATCCGAAACCTGCGAGCCAATTTTCCCGTAGCCCACAATCCCCAGAGTAAGCCCGCGCACCTCATGCGATCCCGCCGACGATTTATTCCAAATTCCGGCATGCAGTTGCGTGCTCGCCGCAAATGTCCGCCGCATCAGCAGGATGATCTCGCCCATCGCCAACTCGGCCACCGACCGGCTGTTCGAATGCGGATCGTTAAACACTCCAATCCCCCGCTCGCTCGACGCGGCGCGGTCGATCTTATCCACCCCAATGCAGAAAGCGCCCACCGATACCAGCTCCGGAGCCGCATCCAAAACCGCTGCCGTGATGTGAGTCTTCGAGCGCACGCCAAGAATCGAGACCCCGCGTACTTTCTCAATCAGCTCGCCCTCTGGCAATGCACCTTTCAGCGACTCCACCTGAAACCCCGCTTCCTCAAACTGAGACGTCGCCACGCCACTGATATGCTCCAGCAATAAAACCTTCAAAGAACCTCCCGAGACTTCCCCGCAAAATGATCAACGAGAATTATAAAGGTGGTACAAATATATGGGGCCGTCGAGACAACCGAACCCGCCCTGTATGAATCTTTCCTCCGCACCCCGTCATCTTTAAGACTTTGGAGGAAAAGAAAATGGCACAAACTTTGGAGGAAGTGAAAATGGCGCATGAGCTACCACCCCTGCCGTACGCTTACACGGCGCTAGAGCCCACCATCGACGAAAAGACGATGCACCTGCATCACGACATGCATCACGCCGCCTACGTCAAGAACCTGAACGCGGCCCTGGACAAGCATCCCGAGCTGCACAAGAAAACCGCGGAAGACCTGCTCCGCGACCTGAACGCTATTCCCGAAGACATTCGAGGCGCCGTCCGCAACAACGGCGGAGGCCACGTCAACCACACCATGTTCTGGAACATCATGAAGCCCCACGGCGGAGGCGATCCAGTCGGCCCCATCGCCGAAGCAATCAAAAAGACGTTCGGCGACTTCAAAACTTTCCAGGAAAAATTCAACGCCGCCGGCGCAGGCCAGTTCGGCAGCGGATGGGTCTGGCTGACCGGAGACTCCAAAGGGGAAGTGAAAATCCTCTCGACGCCTAACCAGGACAACCCCATTTCGCAGGGCCTTCATCCCATCTTCGGCAACGACGTCTGGGAGCACGCCTACTATCTCAAATACAACAACCGCCGTCCCGAATACCTGCAAGCCTGGTGGAATGTAGTCAACTGGGAAGAAATCAACAAGCGCTACCAATCCTCAATCAAGAAATAGCTCGTGTGGTGACGGGGCTCCGCCCCGTCCGGCTCGCGTAGGGACGGCCGCCCCGGCCGTCCAAGCCGAGCGCAGCTCGGCAGCCTCCGCCGCTCGTAGCACCTAATCGCTGTCAAAGAATTCGCGGATCTGCGTCCAATACTTCCGCACAATACAATCCGTGCTCAAGTGTCCGCCCCGCCGCAACAACTTCAATCGCACTCCCGTAATCCGCGCAAATTTCTCGACCGACTGAAAAGGAATACAAGGATCACCCTGCGCATGAAACATCATGACCTTGGACGAACTAATTTCGTCAGCGTGATACGCAGGGTTGTAAAACTTCCCTCCAAGCAGTTTCTTCCAATTCCGATCCGGCAGCCGATACCCCTGCCCAAACGCGGCCCGAATATACCCCGCATAACTTGGATTCGAAGTCTCCTTCTTCTGCTCCCGCCGAAGAATCGCCCAATCCACCACCGGACAATTGGCCACCACTTTTTTAACCCGAGGATCAAGCGATGCAAGAATGGCCGCCGCACCGCCAAAACTCCCGCCAATCACAAACACTTCCTCAGCCGAGACGCGAAACCGTCGACCAAAAGCTAACTCACGAAACTCTCGAGACAGTCCGCCAATCACGTCCAGAATATCCAGGTGCGGAGATCGCGCCAGAAACTCGCCGCCACTCTCCCACGCTCCGCGATAACGCGGATAAAACACCCAACACCCCTTCGCGGACAAAAATTCAGCCAGCGGCTGCTTGCGCGGAATCGAAGGCATCCCATCGCACAAGATAATCACGCGTTGCGTTTTCCTTGCCCGAGTCGGGGGCAAGAACTCAGTCAGAATGTCGCGTTGGAATCGTGTTCTGAACATAACTCTGAGACCAAGGCCCTTCGTGGTACCTCGTGCCCTTGGTGGTTCAGGGCTTTGCGGGATGCATTCGTGAAACTCTGCCGCCTTGACACCCACTGTCCTCCCTGACTAAACTCCTCTACCGACGCGGCTTTCGCCACGCAAACCACTCCTGGCACTGCAACTGTCTGCACCACCACTTTGGAGGTTCCATGTCCACTTCCCAGCTGTCGAAGTTCGCTACCACACTCATCGCGCTACTCGTGTTCCTGTCGGCCATCTGCACCGCCCAGCTCAAGATCGGCTCCGGCAACACCGCCTTTGCCGATCCGCCCGTGCCGCGTCCGAAGACAACGCCCTGCAAAGTTCAACTCTACGAGAATTACAAATTCGACAATTTCAATCCTCAGAGCTTCAACTACACCCCGCCCTCCGGCTGTCCCGGACCCTGGGCCGCAGTGATTCTCGAAGTCAATCTCGCCATCACCAAGGGAATCCAATACGATCGCACCGCCAACATCTGGCTCGGGCCCACCAACATCTATTTCGGCACCACCTCCGAAGATCAGCCCAACGAAGGCCGCAACTGGCACGTCGAGCGCGATCTTACCGTCTACAGCTCGATCTTCACCACGGCGCAAGACGGCACCGTCGATCTCGGCAACGAAGTCAACAAAACCTACACCGGCGTCCTGCACGGCTCCGCCGATATCCTCTTCTACCCGCTGGCGCCGAATCAGCAACCGCCCAGCGCCGCCGATCAGGTCATCGCCTTCTCCGCCGGATCCACCGGCGGCACCGTCGCCCTCGACACCACCGGAAGTTGCTGTCAGCCTGTGCTCGAAGAAACTTTAACTCTGCCCACCAACATTCAGGGTGTCTTTTTCGACGTCTTCGCGCAAAGCCAGAACGACGATGAATTCTGGTACACTTGTGTTCCCGACGACGTCGCCAGCGAACTCGAAAGTTGCACCAACACAGCCTTCCGCGAGGGCGAAGTCACCATCGACGGCACTCCCGCCGGCGTCGCTCCCATCTATCCGTGGATCTTCACCGGCGGCATCGATCCCTACCTCTGGATTCCCATCCCCGGAGTGCAGACGTTGAACTTCAAGCCTTATCAGGTCAACCTTACGCCGTTCGCCGCACTTTTGAGCAACGGCCAGCAGCACACCATCGGACTCAGCGTCTTCAACGCCGACGATTATTTCTCCGCGACTGCCAATCTCCGCCTCTATCTCGATGAAAATTCCACGCAAGTTACCGGAGCGGTCACCACCAACACCTTAGCCGCGCCTACGCCCAACGTCACCGAGAACGTTAAGACGTCGTCCAAGGGCTACATCCACGGCGCCGTCAACACAACATCAAGCCACAACTTCCAGATTTCCGGATATGCGAACACCTCCCACGGCACCGTCACCACCACGGTTGATCAAGACATCAAGTTTGCCAACGATCAGTATTTCGACATAACGAACATCGAATACGAACAGAACATTAATCAGACCTCGACCTTCCATTCCGTGGTGACCACCAACGACAGCAGCGGTAAGACCGTCTACACCGTCAACCATGACTGGCCGCTGCTGTTGAACATCACCGTTCTGGTTGCGCCCGACGGCTCCGAAACCCAAACCACCACCAGCAACCAGTACTTCGAAGAGGATGAGGCGGCAAAACAGAATGGACAAGCCATCAACTTCGCCCTGGTTCAAAACCGCGTGACCACCACCGACACGCTCAATTTCAATTCCAGCGGCGGCTTCACCGGCAACTCCGGCCAAGCCAGCGCGCAAACTTATTTCGGCTCGAATTCGACCGGATACTGCTACAGCCGCGCCATAACCGCCGCTGCCAATGTCCTGACCAGCATCACCAACGGCGTAGGCTGCAACTGACCATCGCGCTCGCTTAGAGACGGGGCTCGCCCCGTCTCAGCCTGCGTAGGGGGCGGACGCATTCGTCCGCCCCACCCAAGCACCCACCAAGCGCAATACAAAATTAACGCGAGCGAAGCCCGCGCCAGCCCAGCAACATCCCGAACGCAATACCCGCCAATAGCACTCCAGCCAGTTTCTTTCGGCTGGTAATCGGAATGAAGCGCGTCTGCTGTTCGCTGACTTCGATCACGCCCAACGGGATAACCCGGGCTGCGCCGCCTCCGCCTCCGCCCTCGCTTCGGGCGCTCGCGTCGCCCAAGCCAGCCGTGCCCGCACCCGCGCCGTAGGCATAGATAACCTTGGCCACCGGGATGATCGTCTTTCCATGTGCCGAGATGGGCTCGCCATAGATGGTTTTCACGCTCACTTGCCCAAGAATGCCTTCCTTCAGGGATTGCAGAAGAGCCACACTGCCCATAGGAGACCTCCTCGAAAGAAAACATTATCCCACTTCGGGCGTCTTCGGCTCAGGCCGGGTCGGCGCAAACCATTGGGAACTTTGCCCGGCAGAGGCTCGTATGTACAAGCGGAGGATGTATGAGAAAGACTTTTCTGATTTTCTGCGCACTGGCGATATCGACAACCGCTTGGGCTCAATCGGACGCACGCCCAGAGATTCTGGTGCTCGGCACATATCACATGGCGAACCCGGGACGCGATGTCGTCAACATGCAAGCGGACGATGTCTTATCGCCGAAACGCCAGCAAGAAATCGCGCAGTTGGTCGAAGTGCTGAAGAAGTTTCATCCCACTAAGGTTGCGATTGAAGCCGATATCGGGAGCGAACGTGCGCAGCAAGAGTATTCCGACTACGTCGCCGGAAAGTACACGCTCTCGCGTAACGAAACCAATCAAATCGGATACCGCCTCGCGAAAGAGCTTGGCCATCACACGGTCTACCCGGTCGATGTCGAAGGTGACTTCCCATGGGGACACTTGATCAATTACGCCAAGGCGAATGGCCGCGCGGAGAAGTTCGACGCGATGAGTGCGACCATGGGCACGGAGGTGAAAGCGCAGGGCGATTTCTTGCAATCGCACACTGTGCTCGAGATGTTTGAGTACATGAATTCCGATGCCAGGGTGGCAAAAGATGTGGCCTTTTATTTCGCCACAGTGCCCTATGGCGATGAGATGGACTACGCAGGTCCCGACCTGCTGGCCGCCTGGTATCAAAGAAATATTCGCATCTATAACAATATCGTCAGGCTGATCGAATCTCCGAACGACAAAATTCTCGTGATCTATGGGGCCGGTCACCTCGGATGGCTACGCCAGGACGCGGCCAATGACGCCACAGTTAAGCTGCGCAAGCTCGGCGACTTGACCGGAAACCAATAAGCGACGGCCGCTCATTCGCGAAGTAGGCCCGCCGTAATCAGGCGTGCGCTCCCGCAGATTGAGCCACGAGCCTCTGCCGATGAGAACTGGTTGAGAGCTGGCAACTGTTCTTAACCTGTGCGCCCCTTGTGCAAATTTCGTCCGCCAAGACGAAGATCATCCGCCGCAATTTTCTGCTGGTCGCTCAAACTCCGCCCCTCGTACGCCAAGCACCGTCACTCTAAACCCGAACTTGATCCGGATTCATCTCTTCCAATCCGCGAACTGGAATTCCACCGTTGCACAATTCTTATGGTATTGACCCTCTTTCTGTCTGCGCGTACATTCACACCACTCGCAACAAGTTTTTCGCCGGGCAGCAATTGTGCTCGGTCACAATTTGAAACCTGAAATGCGGAAAACGAAAACAGGCCCTCCTGTGAGGGAGTGAAAGAAAGCCATGAATCTCGAAAGCCAATGGATCGTCTACCGCACCCGTTTCCTGGTGCGCGCCCGTCAACTTACCGAACCACTCGTCTTTACCGACGCTCTTGGCCGCGAACAATCCGGAAGCCCCGGCGACTACCTCGTCGAGTTCTCCGACGGCATAACCCGCATCACCGCCCAAGCCATCTTCGAAGACGTGTACGTACCCCTCGCCTCAGGTCAATATCCAACCAATGGAACGCCGGGCGTCCTCGCCCGTGCCGTGACCCGTGCCTCGCCGGAAGATCGCCCGCACGCCGCCTGAGCGGATGGAAGAACAGGCACCGTAACCGCTTGTGATTGCGGAAGTAAAGAACCGGCAACTGGCTGCTGGCAACTGGCTGCTGTTTTTCTCGGTACCCTTAACACTTTCGGGCCACAAGATGTTGCGTTTATCTCTTGACAGACACCATATACGGGAGTACGTTAAGCATCCCAGAGCACTTTTTTTAGACCTCCAACGTAAAGGGGGCAACGACCATAAACACCCTGGGGCGAGACTCAAAGTTGAGGCGTTTAGCGGGCGTTAGTCCGCTGCCGAAATCCTGAGCGAAGCGAAGGATCTTGCGTCTTCCCTCTTCACGGACAGCCATCCCTCCATAGCGGATGGAAATGGAAAGCAGATAGAACAAGCGGTGACTTCCCCCGGTCCTGGCCCTGCCAGGCATCCCCTCGGGGGGATTCATTTGTAGAGACGGGGCTTGCCCCGTCTCCCGCGTGCAGCTAGGAATTAGAGCTCGTTTGGAGGCGGGCCTGCTCCCGTCTCCGTCGTAGCTTTTAGGAGCCCCGATGGAAGATTTGCTAGCACTCGTTGCCGCCTCCTTTGCCCGATATGGGATCGAATGCCCTGCCACGGATACGGATAATGATGGCAAGGTCGTGGACAAACGTGCGTCCTCGCCCGTCCCAGCCGACCCCACCGCGCTCCCAGAACACAATTTCCGAAAAAACTTGCAGGGCGACCCAGCTCCATAACGAGCAGGTCTTGATTTTGAGTATCGCAGCGCTTCAGCGCCGCGGTCACAGTATTGTGATGAACGCGGCTTTAGCCGCTGAGGTGGTGCCGTCGCTCGTATTTAATAGATAGAGATTCAGCACCAATCGTAGATCGACCGTTCTTTGCCATCATCTAATTCAGGAGAAGGAAATGCCCGAAGTGCGAGACCAAGCCAAAACCCAAACCGCCGCCAGCAACACGACCGTCAACAAGCAGACGAAGGCCCAAGGTCTGACCTTCCGCCGCTTCTTCACCAAGCCCGGCGTCTCCCCGTACAGCGAGGTCGAGTGGGAACTCCGCGACGCTCTAATTTCCGACTCCCAGGGCGGCATGATCTTCGAGCAGAAAAACGTCGAAGTCCCCAAAGACTGGTCGATGACCGCGACCAACATCGTCGCCTCGAAGTATCTTCACGGCCAGATCGGCACCGATGAGCGCGAGACGGGCGTGCGCCAACTGGTAGCTCGCGTGGCCGAAACCATTCGCGACTGGGGCATGAAAGATGGATACTTCCGCTCCTCCGAAGACGCCGCCACGTTCCACGATGAACTCGTGCACCTGCTAATCCGCCAGCACGTGGCCTTCAACTCGCCCGTCTGGTTCAACGTAGGCTGCGAACGAGTCGAGCCGAAGTCCGACGCTACCAACTGGCACTGGAATCAGACCACCAATCAGGTAGAATTCGGCGTCACCGGATACACGCGCCCGCAGTGCTCCGCCTGTTTCATCAACTCAGTAAAAGATTCGCTGGACTCGATCCTTACTCTAGCCAAAACTGAAGGCATGCTCTTCAAGTGGGGATCCGGCACCGGCACGAATCTTTCCCCGCTGCGTTCCTCCACCGAAGTTCTAAGCGGAGGCGGCACAGCCAGCGGCCCGCTCAGCTTCATGAAAGGCTTCGACGCCTTCGCCGGAGTTATCAAGTCCGGAGGCAAAACCCGCCGCGCCGCCAAGATGGTGATCCTGAACATCGACCATCCCGACATCGTCGACTTCATCGATTGTAAGTCTAAAGAAGAAGCGAAGGCCCACGCCTTAGTAGCGCAGGGTTACGACGGATCGCATCCTGATTCCGACGCCTACAGCTCGATCTTCTTCCAGAACGCGAATAACTCGGTAAGAGTAACAGACGATTTCATGGTAGCCGTAATGCGCGACACCGATTTCTCAACACGCGCGATCGTAGACGGCCGAGTAGTTAAGACTTACAAAGCCAAAGAGCTACTGCAGCAGATTTCCGAAGCTACCTGGCATTGCGGAGATCCCGGCATGCAGTACGACACCACCGTCAACCGCTGGCACACCAGCAAGAACACAGCAAGAATCAACGCCAGCAACCCCTGCAGCGAATACATGTTCCTGGATGACTCCGCCTGCAACCTGGCCAGCCTGAACCTGCTAAAGTTCGCGCCCAACGGCACCTTCGACGTGGAAGCTTATCGCCATGCAGTCGACATCACCATTACGGCGCAAGAGATTCTGGTAGACAACGCCGGCTATCCGACCGAGATCATAGGCAAGAACTCGCACGACTATCGCCCACTGGGATTAGGCTATGCAAACCTAGGCGCCTTACTAATGGCCGCGGGCCTCCCGTACGACAGCGACGCCGGAAGAGACTACGCCGCCAGCGTAACTGCCATCATGTGCGGAGAAGCTTATCTCCAATCGTCGCGCATAGCTGAGCAATGCGAGACACTGACTCCCATAACCGATACCGTACAAACCAGGCTAGGAGTAACCAAAGCAGAAGACATGCCCGGAGCCGCGTGCCCCGGCTGGTACATCAATCGAGAACCGTTCTTAGACGTAATAAGAATGCACAGAGCAAGTGTAAACAACATCAACAAGAATAACGTCCCCACATCCGTCTACGAAGCCTCAAAAGCCTGCTGGGACGAAGCCCTGGCGCACGGCGAGAAACACGGCTATCGCAACTCCCAAGTCACAGTCCTGGCGCCGACGGGCACGATCGGCTTCATGATGGATTGCGACACCACTGGTATCGAGCCCGATCTGGCGCTAATCAAGTACAAGAAGTTAGTAGGCGGAGGCATGATCAAGATCGTGAATAACACCGTCCCCGCCGCGCTCTTCAAACTCGGTTACACCCACGAGCAAACCGACACCATCGTGAGTTACATCGACGCCACCGGAACCATCGAAGGCGCTCCGCATATTAAAGATGAGCATCTGGCCGTATTCGATTGCTCCTTCAAGCCGGCCAAGGGCACGCGTTCCATTCACTACATGGGACATCTCAAGATGATGGCCGCCGCTCAGCCCTTTATCTCAGGAGCGATCTCGAAGACCGTCAACCTGCCGAACGCGGCGACAGTAGACGATATTTCGGAAACCTACATCCAAGCCTGGAAGCTGGGCCTGAAAGCGGTCGCGGTGTATCGCGACGGATGCAAGCAGGCGCAACCGCTCTCAGCCGCGGGAACCAAGACGGCGAACTCCACCAAGGATGACGCCGCAAGAAACGCCGCAGCCATGGCGCTAACTCAAGACGACAACCTGGACGCTCCTCCGCGAGCCGTGCGCCACAAGCTGAAAGAAGAGCGCATGTCGGTGACGCACAAGTTCAACATAGGAGGCCACGAAGGTTACATCACCGTCGGCCTGTATCCAAACGGCGAACCGGGCGAGATCTTTATCAAGATGGCGAAAGAAGGCTCGACCGTTTCGGGCCTCATGGATAGCTTCGCGCTGGCCGTCTCGATCGCGCTGCAGCACGGCGTGCCTACACGGATGCTCTGTGAGAAGTTCGCGCACACGCGCTTTGAGCCGAGCGGATGGTCGAACAATGCTGACATCGGCTTCGCCAAGTCGATTGTGGATTACATCTTCCGCTGGCTGCAGTTGCGCTTCCTCAGCGGGCAGCAGCAGGAGCTATTCGACAACCTCCGTCCCAAGTCTTGGTCCGCCCCCGCTGATGACGTGCCTTTCATCCGGGAAGGCGGAGCCGACGCCAGCACGAATCAGATGTTTCCCCGAAACAGGACTACGGGATACGTGCATGCTGCGGATGCGCTAGCTAACATGGTGGACTTGGGCGACGCGCCCTCGTGCCACGTCTGCGGAGCGATCATGACCAGGAATGGATCCTGCTATCGGTGTCAGGAGTGTGGATCGACTAGCGGATGCTCATAGTCGGCCCTAGCTAACTAGATTAACAAGTTGTGTTGTCGGTAGACGTTTAGGTCGTGAAGTAAGGGGCACGGCGGACGCCGCGCCCCATTTTATTTGGAGGAACGGACATGGGAAAGAATTGCGACACGGGTTTGGACAATCGCTGCCGAGATGAGAATGGGGAAATTCGCCGCAAGCGAAGTGACACTCTCGTCGGCACATTAAGGAGGGAATACGGCGACGATTTTGCAGAGGGTTTTCGCAGGGATGCTAAGCTCGGCACTGTATTGCGGGAGACAAACTCGACATCGCTGAGCGATTACCTGAAGAATCGTCGATAGTGAGATGGGGCCGTGGACTAATCGGCATGGCTATAGCCCGCCAAGCCCTAAGCCGTCAGCCTGGATGCGCTATACTTTATTTGTAAGGGGGTAGCGTGCCAAGAATCACGATCGAATCAAGAAAGCGCAATACTTCCGCGACGAATGACCACGTCCGGGACGAGTACGGGGAGATTCGTCGCAAGCGCAGCGATACCTTGGTGGGTACGCTTCGCGAAGAATACGGCGCGGACTTTGCAGTAGGCTTTCGCGGCGATGCGAAACTCGCGACAGTGCTGGCAGAGACGGGCTCCACGTCGCTGAACGATTACCTGAGGCGCCGACCCGCTCCGGGGCGTCCTGCCACGGCTCGTGACACGGCGAAAGCCCTTGGAGTTTCGGATACCAGAGCTGACAGATTGATTAACGCGGTAAATTGCGACATTGGGCTGCACGATAGGTGCCGGGACCAAGATGGCGAGATCCATCGTAAGCGGAGTGACACGCGTGTCTTCGCCATCAAAAAGAAGTCCGCCAACACCTATGCCAAGACAGAAGCGACGAAGACGAGGACGCAGCGGTAAGGCGGAATCGGTGTTCCTCAACATACCGTACGATTCGCAGTTCGAAAACCTCTTTCTTGCCTACATTGCCGCAATCAGCGCATTCGGCTTTATACCGCGGGCTACCCTTGAAATCCCGTTCAGCCGTCGGCGACTCGACCGGATTCTGAGTCTAATTGAGGAATGCAGATATTCCGTCCACGACTTGTCCCGAGTTCAGATTGACCGAAATCCCCCATCGACGCCCAGGTTCAACATGCCTTTTGAACTCGGCTTGACGGTCGGATTGGACAGAGCAGGACAGCGCGGGCGTGCTTGGGCAGTGTGCGAATCCCACCTCCACAGGATTCAGAAATCACTCAGCGACCTCAATGGAAGCGACGTTTACATTCATGACGGCACAATCCGCGGCGTCTTTCGTGAATGCGGCGGAATGTTTGTTGGAAGCAGTCGGCAACCGACCGTACAAGGGATGATGGCTATCTACCGAATCCTGAGAGCCAATCTCCAACAGATGCTGCGCGCGGCAGGCCAGTCATCTCCATTCAACGCTCGCGTCTTTCGTGATCTTTGCGTCTTGGCAAGCGCTGCGGCCGACGAGTTGATTGGCTCTTAGAGGCATTCAGGGACGTCTGGGAAACCCGGGACAGGCGGAACGTTCCTGCAGCTAGTTCGAATCGCACCCCAAAGAGAACCGCAGGGCAGCGCACACTTCATTCATCCGTGCGGAACTAAGCTGGGCCACGCGTCTTCCTAATCGCTGTTGCGATACAGTCACCGCGTTGTGCAGGTTCACTGCGCACGGAGACTTCATGCCGTCCTCCTCATTCAGCACGGCTTCCGATGGCACGCCGCGAATGGTGGGCGGCCCGCATCGTCGTTTGTGATGAAAGGATCCCACCCACCAGTGGCGACCGCGGAAGCCACTTCTCGAAAAGCGCGAGAAGTGGCGCACCCTCGGCCCCGTTTTTTTTTAAATATTCCTTTACACGTATATACCATATGGAGTATATACAGAGCATGGAATCCGCCTTCGAAATTATTGCGGAGCCGAACCGGCGGGCCATCTTGAGCCTCCTGGTCTCGTCTCAACAGTCGGTGGGAGAGATTGAGCGTCAGCTTCGTATGACGCAGCCGACCGTGTCCAAGCATCTGCGCGTGCTGCGCGACGCCGGTTTCGTGGAATCCACGGTGGACGCACAGCGCCGCCTCTACCGTCTGAAACCGGAACGATTTCAGGAGGTCGATGCCTGGCTGGCCCAGTTCCGCCGCTTCTGGAATGCTCACGTAGATGCGCTCGAACGCCACCTTGATCGGATAGATCACGACCGCACGGATCATCAACAGGATCATCGACAGAATGGATCATCACCAACAACGAAAAAGAAAACCAAGGAGAAGACGACACGGCCCAAACCGCGAACGCATAAAGGAGAAACGAAATGAAAATCAAAGTGACCACCCTATACGTGGACGACCAGGACAAGGCCCTGCGCTTCTATACGGAGGTACTGGGCTTTACCAAGAAGACCGATTTCAGTCAGGGCCCATATCGCTGGCTCACCGTGGCCTCGCCCGAGGAGCCGGACGGCACCGAGCTGCAGCTGGCGCTGAACAACAACCCCGCAGCCAAGACGTATCAGCAGGCGATGTTTCAACAGAGCCAGCCCGCGGCCATGTTCTTCACCGACGACGTCAAGGGCGATTACGAGCGGACCAAGTCCCGCGGCGCCGAGTTCACCATGCCGCCCACCGACGTGCCCGGATCAACCATCGCGCGGCTGAACGACACCTGCGGTAACCTGATTCAGCTCACCCAACTGGCACGTTATTGACGTTAGGGATAAGGAGAAGAAGGTGATCGATCGCGAGCACTACACACCGGGTCCGGCCCGTGGGGCGCGGATACAAAAGGACCAGGGACAAAACGGTGAAGAGAAGTGGACGCTCGTACTCGTCCGAGAACTGCGCCACTCGCCGGAAAAAGTCTGGCAGGCGATAACCGATCCGGCGCATCTGCGCGAGTGGGCTCCCTTTGACGCCGATGGCAACCTCGGGACGGCCGGAGCCACGGTGAAGCTCACCACGGTGGCGGCGCCCGCGCTCCGCATTACTGAAACGACGGTGACGCGCGCCGACGAACCCGAGCTGCTCGAGTACAAGTGGGGTGACTTCGACATGCGGTGGGAACTCGAAGATCTTCCACTCGAAGGTCCTGAAGGCGGCACGCGCCTGACGCTGTGGACCAACATCGGTCACCGCTTCATCGCCATGGGTGCAGCCGGGTGGCACATTTGTTTCGATGTTCTGGATCACCTGCTCAGCGGAACTCCCCTCGGCCGCATGGTCGGCCCCGATGCGATAAAGTTCGGTGGCTGGCAGCGGCTGCACGCGGAGTACGCCGAGCAGTTCGGGGTTCAAAAGCTCAACTGGCCGCCCCATGCGGCTCAAAAATCGTGAATCGAGGAGGATCGCAACTATGCCCCAACCACTTAAGAAGAATAAGAAGGAGTTGACACCGGAACAACGTGAACAACTACTCAGAACATTGAAAGCCCGCTTTGAGAAGAACATGAACCGCCATAAAGGCCTCGAATGGGCTAAGGCACAAGCCAAGCTGGAAGCGAATGCTGAAAAATTGTGGTCACTCAGTGAAATGGAAAGAACTGGCGGCGAACCGGACGTCGTCGGTCAGGACAAAAAGACGGGCGAATACATTTTTTATGATTGTGCAGAGGACAGTCCTAAAGGCCGCAGAAGTCTTTGCTACGACCGTGAAGCGCTGGACTCAAGGAAAGAACATAAGCCCAAAGATAGCGCGGTGGATATGGCAGCAGCCATGGGCATTGAGCTCTTAACGGAGGAACAATATCGAGAGCTTCAGAAACTTGGAGAGTTCGATACGAAAACCTCGAGCTGGGTGAAAACCCCTTCTGCTGTCAGAGAACTCGGCGGCGCCCTCTTTTGTGATCGCCGCTTCAACACGGTTTTCGTGTATCACAATGGCGCGGAATCTTACTATGCCGGCCGGGCGTTCCGTGGCTTGCTAAGAGTCTAGCGGGAACAGTCTCATGTCTTACAGGTAGGTGCCCCATTCAAGCCCGTTCTTGGCTTGAGTGGGCCCTTCGAGCACGCCGATAGCAGGAGCACAAACTCGTCATGAAAGATACCACCAAACGTTCGATTCTTCGCTGGATTCACATCATCTGTGGTATTCCGATACTCGGTTACATCTATGATTCGCCCTCGGATACTCACAACTACGCCCCCAGTGTTAGGTATCTCTTTCTTCCCGTACTGCTCCTTGCGGGATTATGGATGTGGAAAGGCCATGTCGTTCGCCGACTTATTTCGAAGAGATCGGCCTAGTCATTTGCATGCGCCGGGTGCCCCCTCCTAATAACTTATGAGGCGCCTCGCTCGGTATCTCCTCTTCACGCTTTTGGTAGGGCCGAACGAGACCTGAAGCGCCGCTTCATCCCTCTTTCGCGACGCCATCGTCTTCCCATTCGTAGCCGCACGAATCGCAGCTCCACTGGTATTTCTGGGAGGAATCATCCGTTGCAACTACCAGCGTAGAGGTTCCCCCCTCAAAGACGACTTCCGCGGAATGGCATTGGGGACAGCGAACCATAAGCTCGCCGACTTGTGCATTCTCTTTCGGAGTGCGATCGTCTTCGGGCTCATAGTATTGCATCGCCTGTTGAGCCCAAGGCATCCCGATGCGCATGATTTGCACGCCGACTCCACTCAGGAAATTCGAGGTCACCTCGTCCACGCCCGTCGCTTTCTCTTTTCCCATGAAGAATGGAATTCCAGCCGTATCTAGAATCGTCTGTACCTGGAGCGCGTCGCGCAGGCTCCAAACCGTGCAGAGCTCAACCAGTTTGCGGTCCTCGTCGTACGGGTCTTCATCCGAATCTGACGAATCGGGAGCGGGAAAATCGATGCCGGCCGAATCACGGAGTTCCTTCGATTCCTGGCCGAAGAAGGTTGGCGAATTGAACTGTGGACGCGCCGACGGCTTCTCGTCTGCTATTTCCACTTCTGCTTTCAGTCCGCGTGACCGGACTTCGCTGGCGAGAGCTTGTTGCGCAAAAGGCGTCAGGTCGGCGCTTTGCGGGACGAGGAGCAGGAGTTCGTTGTCGCTCATCTGCCGATAACGCTCGACGAGGCGCAGAAATTCTCCGCCCGCTGCATCGATGTCCATAGTCGTCGGAATAATATACCGGGAATCGGCTACGTTGAAACCCGACGCGGTGGAATCCATCAAAGTGGTAGTCTTGGTGGGCTATGAGGATCAAGAACTGGCTTCGCGGGATCGAAGTCTTCATACTGTGCATCGCGGTCGGCGCGTTCTTGGCGCAACTCGGCTTCGCACAGCGGAAAGAAATTATTTACAGCGCGGACGAGAAGCCGATTGCGGATCAGATCCACGGACTGCGCGGGTTGGCGGATGACGTTCGCGCGGGGACGACCAGGGATCTGGCGCTGAAGATTCGCAAACTGCCGGCAACTGAGAACAAGCTGCGATTGGCGGTGGGATTGGCGAACCTTTCCACCGAAGGCGATTTCGGACACGATGCGCTGCAAGCTGTGGCAACCACATTGGCTGACACCTTGCGCGAGCGGCCAGTGCCTTGGGAGTCAGCTAAGGATTCGGGCGCGCGCGCCACACGGGAACCCGCTTATCCATACGTTGAACTCGCTACACTTGTGCGTTATGAGCATGTCGAGGCGTCGCTTGCGGGCAGCGATGGCGATGGCAATGGCAATGACCAGTTTCATGCCGCGATGGCTCGACTGGAGGCGGATGACCGCAAGCGGGAGCATCCGGAGTTCACTCTGACCGATCTTGCGGGTAAGAGGTGGACGTTTTCGGAACTGCGAGGCAAGGTGATTTTGGTAAACTTCTGGGCGACTTGGTGTCCTCCATGCCGCAAGAAGATGCCGGATCTGGACGCGCTCTATGGGCGCTTCTCCGCGAAGGGGTTCGTGGTGCTGGGCATTTCGGATGAAGAGGCGGATAAGGTCTCGCCTTTTATTCGCGACCATAAGGTCTCGTTTCCTGTATTGCTTGATCCTGGGCGGAAAGTGCATGAGGCGTTGGCGGTGGAAGGGATTCCGAAGAGCTTTGTGTATGACCGGGAGGGAAAGCTGGTGGCGCAGTCGATTGATATGCGGACGCAGAAGCAATTTTTAGAGATGCTGGCGAAGGCTGGACTGGAGTAGCTGAAAATCACCCTGTCGTCCTGACCCTGAGCGCCGCCGAAGGGGAAGGACCCATGTATCTAGCTCGTGCGCCCGATAAGTTTGGGAGGAGTGGACAAATGAAAAGACGAATCGTATGCGTGGCACTTGCCGTGGGGATTCTTGCCTTGGTTGCCTCCGCGCAAGACACTATGAAGAAAGACTCGGCGCCTAAACCGGCGGTCGGGCCGGCGCAGGCTTTGCTGGAAAACTGGAACGATGTCGGACGCAAACTGATTGCCATGGCGGAGGATTTTCCCGAGGATAAGTACGACTTCAAGCCGGTGCCAGCCGAGCGCAGTTTTGCCGAGCAATTGCTGCATGCGGCGGGTGCGAATTACTTCTTTACGAATCCGGCGATGGGGCTGAAGCCACCGGCCGGAGAAGACCCAAAGCGCGAGCAATATAAGACGAAGGCCGCGATCGTCGAGTTTGTGAAGAAATCGTTTGCTGACGGCGCAGCGGCAATCAAGCACAAGGGCGATAAGGGCTTGAACGACTTGGTCGTCAATCCGTTTGAGAATCAGCAGACGCGCGTCTCCGATATGGCTTGGGGGCTGCTCGAGCACTGCGGCGAACACTACGGACAACTGGTGGTGTATTACCGCGTGGCTGGATTGGTACCGCCGGAATCGCGGCCGAAGAAGTAAGAAGTAGGCTTGGCGGCTGATACCATAGTCCTCGTGCGACCGTTGCTGGACGTCCGCGAGCTTACCATCGAGTTCCCGCAATCGCGCTCAGGGCGGACGGTTTCGGCTCGCGATGCTTCGGCGGCCGCGGTGCGCGGGCTTTCGTTTTCTATTGCTGCGGGCGAAGTGCTGGGGTTGGTGGGCGAATCCGGATCGGGGAAATCGATCACCTCGCTGGCCATCATGGGATTGCTTCCTCCGGTGGCTCTGGTCACGGGCGAAATCAGTTTTCAGAATGGCGACGGCTTGCCATTGCATCTGACTACGCTCGCTTCCGATCAGATGCGGCAGCTTCGCGGATCGCGCATGGCCATGATTTTTCAGGAGCCGATGACCGCCCTCAACCCGGTCATGCGCGTCGGCGATCAGATTGCCGAGGCGGTGCTGGCTCACCACCGCGTTTCGAAGGCGGAGGCATGGCGGCGCGCAGTTGATGGCATGCGCGAGGTTGCCATTGCAGATCCTGAGGAGCGCGCTCGCAGTTATCCGCATCAGCTTTCGGGAGGGATGCGGCAGCGCGTCATGATCGCGATGGCGATCGTCAACCGGCCACAACTGCTCATCGCCGACGAGCCTACTACGGCGCTTGATGTCACCATCCAACAACAGATTCTCGACTTGCTGAACGACCTGCGCCACAAATTTGGACTGGCGATGCTTTTCATTTCGCACGATCTGGCCGTCGTGTCGGACGTTGCCGATCGCGTCGCCGTCATGTACGCAGGCAACCTGGTTGAGCTTGGCGCGAAGGACGATATTTTTCGTGCAGCCGCTCATCCTTATACGCAAGGACTGCTGCGCGCGATTCCTACGCTCGCTACCGATCGCGCGCTGCCGTTGGCTACGATCGAGGGGACGGTCCCATGGGTCGCTCAGCTTCCATCGGGATGTCCGTTCGAGCCGCGCTGTTCTGACCGCATTGCCGCGTGCGCTCTTGAACTTCCACCGCTTATCGAAGTCGGACCTGGACATTGGGCACGTTGCCCTGTGGTGAACCAACCCGGCTGAACAGACTGCTGAAAAACTCGATGAAACCGGATCTAGTCACCAGAGCGAAATCACCCCTGTCATCCTGAGCGCAGCCGAGCTATACGCGAAGCGGATGGCTCGGCGAAGTCGAAGGACCCCATACCCGTACGCATCATCACGAACCCGCCAAGGCGTTCTCTCGATGCTGTCAGAGTGCCGGATGCCCTGCCGCACAACCGATGTTTCTTGGGTAGGGCACGCCTTCACAGCCGTGCCCTTTCAAAGCCGCTTCAAACTGCACCACGACAGACCTTCGTGATAATTCGGAAAAGGCTATAATCGTGCCCTTGTGCGCATCCTTCTTCTCAGCGATATTCACAGCAACCTCGAAGCGCTGGACGCTTGTCTGGCGGCGGCGCCCGGCTACGACTTAGTCGTTAATCTAGGCGACAGCGTCGGCTATGGCGGGAATCCCAACGAAGTCATCGCCAAGGCACAATCTTTGGGACACGTGTTCGTCCGCGGAAATCACGATAAAGCCGTCAGCGGGCTGATGAACCTCGACGAGTTCAACCCAGTCGCCGGGCTGGCTACGTTGTGGACGCGCGACCAACTTACTCCCGAGAATCTGGAATGGCTGCGCGGGCTGCCGCAGGGTCCGATCAAGCTCGACGAACTGCCCGGCGTGCAGTTCGTGCATGGGTCGGCGCTTGACGAAGATGAATACATGGTGAGCGCGCGGGACGCGATCGCGCCGCTGATCACCGATCCGGTTCCGGTCACGTTCTTCGGACACACTCACCTGCAGGGCGGATTCGTACTTACAGGCGAGGTCAGCGAAGCCTATCGCCCCGGATATCGTACGGTGGGACAGGCTGAGTCTTCCGACTGGCCGCTGCGCAAGGATCGCCGGTACCTTGTCAATCCAGGTTCGGTCGGCCAGCCTCGCGATGGCGACTGGCGCGCCGCGTTTGCGGTGTTCGACTCCGAGACGTGGATTGTGAATTTTTATCGTGTGCCTTACAACTTGCGCGTGGCGCAGGAGAAAATTCTGGCCGCGAATTTGCCGCAGCGGCTGGCTACTCGGCTGGCTACGGGAAGATAACGAAAATTCGATGCGGGCACGCGTTGTAAACTCTGCATATGCCATTGCGTTCGGGGTCCCACTCTTCTGAATCCAGAAATCTTTTCTCTGCGCCGAAATCTACGGTCGCCGCTTATACGGCTCACGTCGATGGCGGAGCTCGTGGCAATCCTGGGCCTGCCGGTTACGGAGTCGCTATACAAGATGCGTCGGGGCATCCGGTGGCCGAGCTTAGCGAATACCTTGGACACCGGACTAACAATTACGCCGAATATCAAGGACTGCTCGCCGCGCTGCGCTATGCCGCCGAAAACCAGATCAAGGCGCTCAAGGTGATTAGCGATTCGGAATTGATGGTGCGGCAGATGAAAGGCATCTACAAGGTGCGGCATCCGGAGCTGCGCAAGCTGTATGACGAGGCGCAGGCGCTGGTGCGGCGGCTGGAGCACTTTGAAATTCGGCACGCCCTGCGCGAACACAACCAACTGGCGGACCGGCTGGCGAATGAGGCCATGGATCGTGGGCGTTAGTATTTTGAGATTGTCATCCCGAGCGCAGCGAGGGATCTCTAGTTCGCCGCAAAATGCAGATCCCTCGCTTCGCTCGGGATGACAAGACCTGAAAGGTATTATTGTCTGCCTCCAGACTACTCTCGCCTCACTCGGCGGCAGAGTGGTCGTGGATAATTTTCCATCCTTCGGGAAACTTACGGAAGACCAGCGTGAACAAGCCGCGCGGCGTTTTGCCGTCGGACATGGTCAGATGAAATTCTCCGCGCACAAAGGCCGCCTCCGGGCCCAGCATCTCGATGCGCAGGTTGGCGAACTCGAGCTTGCCCATTTCGTGTCCCGCGCCCTGGTAGTTCTTCTGATAGCGATCGAGCGCCGCCTGCCAACCTTTGGATTCGTGGGCCCCGGAAAAAAATGTCAGGTCGGGGGAGTTCCAGTAGCCGGCCATAAAAGCTTGGAGATCGTGGCGGTTCCAGGCAGATTGCTGGTCTTCGATCACTTTTCGAATCGCCTGGCGCGCGGCGTCGGTGGAGTCCTGCGGAAGAACGGGTAGTGCAAGCATCACAACCATGGTTAGAAGCCAAACTGGGTTACGCACACGTCGCCTCCATAAGTCAGTTAGTTTCGCATACTAGAAGCCAAAGGTGTCATCGTTCTGCCGACTAATCTCAAAGGTGGTAAACTTCCGCCCATAATGCGCAGGTTGCTAAGAGGTGTCTGCGTTGTCACGCTGCTGTTGCTCGCGTCGGAGTCTGCAATCACGCAAACACAGTCAACGGATAACACCCGCGATAGCGCTGCGCCCAAAGCCGGTGGTCCGCTAGGCACCAGGGGCGCTTACCGAGTAGGCGGCGGGGTGAGCGCACCGCGGGTGATTTGGAACCCTGATCCAGAGTACTCAGAGGAGGCTCGCAGGGAAGGAATCTCAGGGACATGCGTTCTCTGGCTGGTGGTCTCTCCGGAGGGCCTGCCGCGGGACATTAGGGTCGCGCGTGTGCTCGGCCACGGGTTGGATGAAAAGGCCATCGAAGCAGTCAAGCAATGGAGGTTTGAGCCTGCGCACAAGGACGGGAAGCCTGTCGCGGTTATGATTAACGTCGAAGTGACTTTTCGCATGTACGAGAATGAAAGGATTGCAGAATTAGATCAGCGAGCCGATGCCGGCGATGCGAATGCCGAGCTGGAACTTTCCGACGCGTACTTTAACGGTAAGGAC
Organism: uncultured Acidobacteriaceae bacterium; assembly: GCA_963785265.1. Taxonomy (GTDB): domain Bacteria; phylum Acidobacteriota; class Terriglobia; order Terriglobales; family Acidobacteriaceae; genus Acidiflorens. The sequence goes on from CAWAUN010000010.1 coordinate 485,748, forward strand.
GTGAGCAAGGATGAAGAAAAGGGGTACCGATTATTGCTGCGAGCCGCCAATCAAGGGTTGCCGAAGGCGCAATTTCAAATGGGTGAGTACACTGCTGGTCAGGGCAACCGGCCAGACGACTATATAGTCGCGTACATGTGGTATGCGCTTGCTGAACACAATGGATATAAACAGAGCAAGAAAAAGCTGAAGGAGCTCGCTGCCGGGATGTCGGCGGAGAACATTGCCGAGGCGCGAGCCCGAGCACAGAACTGGCACAATCTTCCAGGCGGCACCAGCCCGCAATAGAGGGGGTACTTCTTCCTACGCCCGGCTCTTTTTCGCCGCGGTGGCTGCCTTTACCTTTACCTTCACTGTTTCCCACGGCCGCTTCGGACGCTCGACCTCGGGCTCGTCGCGATCTTTGATGCGATCGTAGTGATAGGAATCGCTGACCGTTCCAAGGGACTCGTTGTACAGGCTGGGCAGTCCGAGCGCTTCTTTCAGCTCTTCGGAGAACTGCTGCAGCGCTTTCAGGTGGTCGGCCGTGGCTGGCACTTCGGTCTTGGTCGTCTTCATAAACTGCTGGTAGCCGCGATTGACCAGCTTCGAGATTTCGCTGCCGATCATGTATCCGGGATAGGCAAAGATTTTCGCTCCGCCGTCCTCGGTCTTCTGAATGGCCGCCGAGCAGTTGTACTTCTTCAGGAATACTCGGATTTGTGCGCCCGGAGCTTCAATCAGATCAAAACCATGATCGCGCAGCCAAGTGACTATGTCTTCGTAGGTTTTCTGTTCGACTTTCGCTGTCATTTTATGAACTCAATTCTCGCCTTATCCGATTAGATGCGGCTCACGGTTTCGCTGGAACCAAAACTGTTGCGGACGAATCTAATGACTGTTAGATTTCAGCAACGTAGTATAGATATACCTTTTTAAGATTGCGGGCACATTACTCTAGTCACTCGGGTATTACGATCCATGACACAAGCAGCTTCGGGCTCGGCGCCATCGCCGGCACTATCGCAGGTTAAGGTTCAAGGAGAAGCGATTCTCGCGCGCATTGGCAACACGCCGCTGTTGCCGTTGCACGCGCTCACCCGCGACCTTCCCGGCGTGCAACTTCTGGGCAAAGCCGAGTGGTACAACCCCGGCGGATCGATCAAAGACCGCGCCGCCGCCAACATTGTGGCGGAAGCCCGGCGCTCGGGCCAACTCGCTGCCGGTAAGATTCTGCTCGACTCCACCAGCGGAAACACTGGCATTGCTTATGCCATCCTGGGCGCCGCGCTCGGATTTCCGGTGACGCTGTGCGTGCCGGAAAATGTTTCTCCCGAGCGAAAGCGAATTCTACAGGCATACGGCGCAAATATCATCTACACCGATCCTGCCGAGGGTTCCGACGGCGCGCTCAAGATCGCGCGGCAACTGGCGGAGCGGCATCCCGATCTTTATTTTTACGCCGACCAGTATTCGAACGACGCCAACTGGCGGGCGCATTACGAGACTACAGCCAACGAAATCTGGCAGCAAACGGAAGGACGTATTACGCACTTTGTAGCCATGCTAGGCACCACCGGAACCTTCGTCGGGGCGACGCGGCGCTTGAAGGAATTGAATCCGCAAATTCGCTGCATTTCGCTGCAACCGGACTCGGCTTTTCACGGCATCGAGGGCGCGAAGCATTTGGCCTCGGCGATCGTACCGGGCATTTACGATGCATCGCTCGCCGACCAGAATCTTGAGATCACAACCGAGGACGCGCATGTCATGGCGAGGCGTTTGGCTCGCGAACAGGGGCTCCTAGTGGGAGTCTCGGCGGCGGCGGCCTTGGTGGGCAGCTTGCAGGTGGCCGAGAGCCTGAAGATAAATCAGCGTGCGACGATCGTTACGATCCTTTGCGACTCCGGCGAAAAGTATTTGAGCGAGAGATTCTGGCAGGAAGAATAATTGCAGAAGTGAGAGCCTTACTTCTTCAATTTGACTTTTGACTTTTGACTTTTCGTCGATGCTCAAGCTCACCCAATTTACCTACGCCTCGCTTCGTCAGCACGGAGAGGAAACTTATCCGCACGAGTGCTGCGGCGTGCTGTTGGGACGGTTCGGCGACGATGGATCGAAGACTGTCACCCGCAGCGTTCGCTGCGGCAACACGCGTGAGGACTCACCGCACAACCGTTATGGCATCGATCCCAGGGAACTGATTCGCATTCAGCGTGACGGGCGCGAGCGCGGTGAGGAGATCGTCGGCTTCTATCATTCTCATCCCGACCATCCGGCGCAATGGTCGCCTACCGACCTCGCGGAAGCCCACTGGTTCGGGTGCTCGTACCTGATTACCAGCGTGGAGAAGGGCCGGGCGACGGTTACGAATTCGTTCGAACTGACGGGCGGCGAATTGACGGACAATGACGAAGGCGATAAGAAATTTGTGGACGAGAAGACGGAAGTGGTCTGATATTTTCCATTTGCATCTTTCCGCGTACCAAAGCATCTTTATCCACATGCCTCAGATCCAGATTCCTTCTCCACTTCGGCAATATTCGGGGAAACAGTCTTCGGTCGGCGTTCGTGCAAACACTGTGGGCGAGGCCCTGGCAGCGCTGGTCGCACAGTTTCCCGACTTGCAGCGCCATCTTTATAGCGACGACGGCAAACTGCGCGCGTTCGTGAACGTGTACGTCAACGATGAAGACATGCGCTACTTGCAGAAAGAAGCGACCGCGGTCAAAGAGGGTGATACCATTTCCATTGTGCCGTCGATTGCGGGCGGGGCCAGCGCTTTCGCCGCCGTTCGCCGCGTCGCAAGCTAGTTCGCATTTGCGCCTGAGGACAGTTAAAAGGATTTTATGGCTACACTTTCCGAAGTCAAACCCGCCCCAGCTACCTCCGAAACCGTTTTGAGCAACGACGAGATCTTGCGCTACTCGCGGCATCTGATCATGCCCGAGGTGGGCATGGAGGGGCAGCAGAAGCTGAAGGCCGCGAAAGTTTTGTGCATTGGAGCAGGTGGACTCGGATCGCCGCTGGCTCTTTATTTAACGGCCGCGGGCGTGGGCACGCTGGGCATCGTGGACTTCGACGTCGTCGACTACACCAACCTGCAGCGGCAGATTATTCACACTACCAACGACGTTGGGCGCAAGAAACTTGATTCCGCCGCCGAGAAACTGAAGGCGATTAATCCGTTTCTGAACCTGCGGACGTTTGACATGAAACTTACCAGCGCAAACGCGTTGGAATTATTTCGTGAGTTCGACATCGTTGCCGACGGCACCGACAACTTCCCTACGCGCTACCTGGTCAACGATGCTTGCGTGCTTACGGGCAAGCCTAACGTCTACGGTTCGATATTTCGTTTTGAGGGACAAGCGAGCGTGTTCGCAACCAAAGACGGGCCTTGCTATCGTTGCCTCTATCCCGAGCCACCACCGCCGGGACTGGTGCCTTCTTGCGCCGAGGGCGGAGTGTTAGGCATTCTGCCGGGACTGGTCGGTGTGATTCAGGCAACCGAGACGATCAAACTGATTCTGGGGCAGGGCGATTCGCTGGCGGGACGATTGCTGCTGGTGGACGCTTTGGGCATGAAGTTCCGCGAACTGAAACTGCGGAAGAATCCGGAGTGTCCGATCTGCGGCACGCACCGGACGATCCACGAGTTGATTGACTACGATCAGTTCTGCGGCATTCGCGGACAGGAAGAACCGGCGGGAAACGATATTCCGTCGATCTCGGTGGAAGAATTAAAGAAGAAGCTGGACGCCAAAGCAGACATATTTATTCTTGATGTCCGTGAGCCGCACGAATACCAAATTTGTAACTTGAAGGGATATCTCATTCCGGTCGGCGACTTACCCAAGCGCGTGAACGAACTCGACTCGAGCCGAGAAATTGTAGCGCATTGTAAGATGGGCGGACGCAGCGCTAAGGCAGTGAACTTCTTGCGGCGCGCTGGATTTACTAAGGTCTATAACCTTACCGGCGGGATCTTGGCTTGGGCGGATCGCGTGGATCCTAAGATGCCTAAGTACTGAGGGGCGGTTGCAAGTTGTCGGTAGATCCCGCACTCTCGTCCCTTCTCGTTGACAATCGTTATGATCGGAGGATAATGGAGCGTTCCATCCATGACGGTCCATCGGCCGGAGGTTGAATGCGAATATCCATTTTCCTTACGATTATCATGTTTTCTCTTTTCGTTTTGTCTCCTGGGCAGAATGAGCCCACTGCCACCACGCCTGCAGATTCAGCCCGGGTTTTCATAACCGACAGCGAGTCCTGGTCGATCGCCGGCTCCAGCGGAGGCGCTGGGGGAGCGTATGGAGGGTCGATGGCGGGTGGCGCTCGGCCTCAAACGGCGGAGATTATCAAGACTTTCGGAGAGCGCTGTCCGCAAGTGAAGGTCAATAACAAGCAAGAAAAGGCCGACTATGTTGTTCTTCTCGATCACGAAGGCGGAAAAGGCCTTCTGCGTCACAAGAACAAGGTGGCCGTATTCAATCGGGTGAGCGGGGATTCCATCGTAAGCAAGTCCACACTCTCACTCGGGGGTTCGGTACAAGAAGCGTGCGAGGCCATCATCAGAGATTGGTCAGAGCATGGGGCATCGATCCGCGCTGCGAGTGCTCCGGCCCCGGAGAAATCAGTCCCTGCCCCAATTCCTGCTGCGGTCCCTGCCGCAGCGACAACTTCCACGGCCAAGCTGCAAATCGAATCCACCCCGCCGGGAGCAGACATTGAGGTTGACGGCAGTTTTGTTGGAAACACTCCTTCTGACGTCCAGGTGGCAGAAGGAGATCATACAATTGTCGTCAAGAAAACAGGATTCAAGGACTGGGAACGTAAGTTGAAGTCCAGCGCAGGCAGCAGCGTGCACCTTGGTGCTGAGTTGGAAAAAGCGGACAGTCTCGCTCCTCCCGTCCAGAATAACTAGCGTCAACCACAACACTTCGTCCAACAAACCAAAAGGGAGCACCGAAGTGCTCCCTGCTTACTTTCCTTCCAGGAGTTAGTAAGTTACTTGCCTCTGGCCATTTCGGCTTTATAGCTGGGGCTGAGGGCCAGGGCATACTTCTTGCCGGCGAAGCGCAGTTCTGAAACTGTGGCTTTGCCGCCGGAACGATCGACGACCGTCGAGTCGTGATCGTAGGCTTTGTCGAGAGGCACAATCTTCGCTGCAGTCTTTGCTACTTCTTTTTTGCCTTTCATGAAGGTTAGTTCAACGTTGTCACCGGTGCCGTCCCAACGCAGTTGATAGTCGCCGGGCTTGAGTTGCTGGCCGTTGACTTCGAAGGCTTCGTTCGCCTGAAACGAACCCTTGTTACTTGCGAACGCACTCGTTGCCAGCAGCACGGCCAGGCCGAGCACAACACTCTTTGCCACGTTGTTCAGTTTCATAAGCTCCTTAGCTTTCTACCCGGTCTTCTGGCCGGGTGTTAGGGGCGGCGGTGGTGATTCGAGGACGCTCAATTGAGGACTTGCGTTTTTCCCGCGAAGTCCTACAATGCTCCGTGTCAGGGTGACGCAAAAAGACGCGGGCTCAAACTCGTTCTTCTTGCCCGGACTGCGCTCATGCAGGGCCGCCAAAACCAGGCGTGAGCCAGTCCCGTCACTCTGAATTTCTTTTGTAAGTGGATCGAAGTTGCGTCGACTCCACTGCTGGTTCAGTACAGGATACGAATCTCGGTTTGAGTTGGTTCCCGTTTATTTTCTGTCGTACTTTTCCGCCGTACCCTTCTATCGAGCCATGCTCTCCGTTAAGGCACTTTTGTTGCCAAAACAGAAAGATCGTAAATCACGCAATATCGGTGCGATTCATGTCTCACCGGCGTCGTCGGCTGGTTGCTTTCGTACAGCGCTGTCCGAAAATGAACGGCGCGGGGGCTGCGATTTGCGCAAAATCTCTTTGCCTCAAGCATCTTGCCAACATATCTATTAGACGTACGGTCGCTGGCCGGGTTAGCGAGGGTTGGTTGAGTAACAGCGCGCGGATGTTTTGTCTGGAAACGGAACGGAGGAATTACAGATCCTTCAGGTCGTTCGAGATGAAAAATTGCAACTCCCTTTTTATGCAACTCCTCTAATGCAACTCCTTTGAAAATTTGTCATCCCGAACGAAGTGAGGGATCTGCAGTTAGCACAAACTCGAGCGCCTAAGTAATCTTCAGCACGATCTTGCCGTAGTTTTTGCCTTCCTGCAGTAGCGTGTATGCTTCGCGCGCGTGCTCGAGTGTATAGACTTTCCCTATCACCGGATTTAGTTTGCCCGCCGCCAGCCATTCCGAAAGCTGTTTCCAGGCGGTTTCCATGAGCGGGCGATTGGCGCTTAGATAGGACAGCCAGAGGCCGTGAACGCTCGCGCCTTTGGCATAGAGCAGTCGGGTGTCGAGCTGCGGAGTTTGCCCCGTGGCCGCGCCATAGACGATCACGCGTCCAAAATCGCGGACGCACCTGACGCTCTTTGCCACGTGCTCGCCGCCCAGCATTTCAAAAACTGCATCGACGCCTTCGCCTTGCGTCAGCTCTTTGATAGCTTCCACGTAATCGCGCTGCTTGTAGTTGATGCCGTGTTGCAGGCCCAGCTCGCGCACTTTCGCCAGCTTGTCGTCGGAGGAAGAAGTGCCATACATTTCCACGCCGAGAATTTTTCCGATTTGTACGGCGGCCGTGCCGACTCCTCCGGCTACGGCGTGAATCAGAACGCGAGCGGGCTGGGCGTTTTCTCGAACCAGCAAACCGGCCTTCCAGTAGGCGAAGTAGGCGGTGAAGAAATTTACGGGGAAAGCGGCGGCTTGCTCGGCGGTCCAATTTTCGGGGACGGGCCAGAGGAGGTTTCGATTCACGACGGTTTTTTCGGCGAAGGCCGCCCACTGCGTGTAGCCCATGACGCGGCGGCGAGTCGTCTCTCCGTTCGCGGCGAGTTCGACGCCGGAAAATTCGCGGCCGGCCGTGAGCGGTGGCTTGGGCGTTCCTGCGTACCCGCCGTGAGTGGTCATCAGATCGGCAAAGTTCAGGCCGCCCGCTTCTACTTTTACCAGGCGCTGCTCGGGGGTGGGATGAGCGTCGGGGACTTGCTGCAATTCCAGAACTTCGGGACCGCCGAAGCGAGTGATGACAAGGGCTTTCATTGGGAAAGTTTACCAGTGTTGTCGGCTGATCAGAGCTTCGGGATTCTTAAGTCGCGGACGGTGGGCTAGGCATCTATAATGATGGTCTTGTTTCCGATCCCCGTGGCCTTCGGGATTCTGTGGCGGCGGGGACGAGAATTGCATCTGGGTGACTGGGTGCGATTCGAGGGTGAGGATGGAAACGTCCGCGCCTCCCGTGTTTGGAAAGGAAACGCTCGCTGGATCATTCCTGCCTGCTTGTTTCCTTTCGCGAGTTGAATGTTCATGCCGCTTACTGATCATTTCGGGCGTTCGATCCACGATCTGCGGATTTCGATTACGGACCGCTGCAACTACCGGTGCGTCTATTGCCGGACGGGAACGAATGGAGCGGCGTATGCGGAGCTTCCGTTCGACGATTATCTGCGAATGGCGCGAATCTTAGTGAAGCTTGGCATCACCAAAATTCGACTGACGGGCGGCGAACCGCTGCTGCGCAAGGGCATTGTCGAGTTCGTGCGCGACCTCGCCAAGCTACGAACATTGGACGGGGAGAAGCCCGACATTGCGCTGACTACGAACGGCCATCTGCTGGCGGAGATCGCGCGTCCGCTGAAAGAGGCGGGACTGGATCGGGTTACGGTCAGCATGGACGCGGTCGATCCTGAGCGCTTTGCGCGCATCACACGCGTGCCCAACGGATACGAGAGTGTGCTGGCGGGAGTGCGCGCTGCGCGGCAGGCGGGGCTTGATCCGGTGAAGATCAACTGCGTGCTGCTGCGCGGATTCAATGAAGATCAGGTGATTCCGTTTGGCATGTTTGCCAGGCAGGAACAGGTGGTGGTGCGCTTCATCGAATTCATGCCCCTGGAAGAGGATAGAGTTTGGACTCCGGAGATCGTGGTTACGCTCGATGAGATCGTGCGGCGCATGTCGGAATATTTGCCGCTGGAAGAGATTGGGCACGGGCAAAGCGAAACAGCTAGGCGGTATCGCTTCCGGGATGGGGTCGGCGAGATAGGAATTATTGCGCCGGTATCGCATCCGTTTTGCGGACACTGCAGCCGGATTCGCATTACCTCGGACGGCAAGCTGCGCACGTGCTTGTTTTCGGTGTGGGATCATGACTTACATGAGTTGATGCGGCGCGGGGCGACGGATGAAAAGCTAACCGAGTTCATTGTGAAAGTAGTGGAGAAGAAAGAAGAGCGGCACCATATTGGGGAGCCGGGATTTGTTCCGGCTTCGAGGACCATGGTGCATATTGGGGGTTAGGGCAGCTGTCGGCGGTCAGCGCACGGGTCGGCACTTCGGAACTTGAATCTGAAGCCCGCTGTAGAGACGCGGCTTACCGCGTCTCCAGCGCGGCGGGCTAGGCGCTTTATCGGGCGTTCGCTTCCAGAAAATCAAGTCCTTTCAGTCACTTGCGTAGATTACTCCAGTGGTTCTACGCCCTTTGGAGAGATTGCTGTCGTCGGCGGCGCGCCCTATACTGACGGTACTCTGGTTCTGGATTCTTCGGCAGGTTGGCGGGTAGGGTTGGCCCTAACGTAAGTGTGTCTTTTGGCCGATTTGGCCGAACTGAACCATATGCTGCGACGCCTGCAAATAGCGCTGATGGCCAGCTTAGCCGCGATCTCCTTTCATTCCATGCTATTTACGCCTGTGCCGGCTTGGGCGGAGTCCGGCGAAAAAGCGGGCGCTATCACTTCGACTACCGACGAATCCGGGCGCAAAATCTACGTGAACGGGGATGGGGGTAGCTCTGGCGGGGCGGCCTCGGAACCTAGAGCGGCGGCGTCCGCGCCGGCGCGATCTCCGCTGGTTTATTGGAGTTCTACGGAACATCGCTTCAAGCCGGTACCGACCAGCGGAGCGGTGATGCGGGCGGCGCGTACGGCGGCTTCGGAAGTCAACACCTATCTCGACGGCAAAACGCAGAGCCATCCCACTGCCAGCCATGCGTTTACGCAACAGGATATCGACGCGGCGATTGACGCGGCGGCGGCACGGCATCACGTGGATCCTAGCCTGGTGCGGTCGGTGGTGAAGGTGGAATCGAATTTCAATCCCAATGCGGTGTCGCGCAAGGGAGCGATGGGGCTGATGCAGTTGATGCCGGCAACGGCGCGATCGCTCAATGTGGCCAATCCTTTTGACCCGGAACAGAACGTGGATGCCGGGGTGCGGCATCTAAGGAAACTGCTGGATAGTTACGGCGGCAACGTTCGCCTGAGCCTGGCTGCCTACAACGCCGGGTCGGGAGCGGTGGCGCGGAGTGCGGGCGTTCCGCATTTCAGGGAGACGCAGGACTACGTTCGGCGGATCACCAGCCTGTATAACGGCGGCGACGAGTCAGATTCGTATGTTATTGGCAACGTTGCACATAATCCGTTCGGGCAGGAACCGGTGCGGGTGCAGCGGGATTCACGGGGTGTGCTTTACATCAGCAATACGGAATAGCGGAGCTTCCTGGCGTGGTAGCGGGAGCGCTTCGCTATTTTTAGCAACTTCGCGGCGTCATTTGGGTTGTGATAGGGAGCGTCGCGATGCAGGTTGGCATTCGAGCGCACGGGCTTGGTACATAGGTCCTTCGCTTCGCTCAGGATGACAACGCGTCATCGATAGCAGGATTTGGTGAAGACCCAGGCTTCTACGACCCTAACTCGCACGGGCCTCACTCGAGGCGGTCGCGCCTTTCGCTTTGGCGTCGCGCTGTTCCTCGCGCTGCTGCCGCTGGTTTCGGCATCGGCTCGCGTTCATCATAACGTCCGTTACAACGATGCCTGGGCGCGTCAGCAATTTGCCAAAGCTGACCGCATGCGGGAGGCTTTGAACGGGCGTCCATTGGGTGAGCGGACTCGGCGCGAATATCAGCGGGTGATCGATTCTTACCGGCGCGTGTACTTCAGCGCTCCGGCATCGTCGAAGGCGGACCCGAGCGTGGTGGCGACTGCCGAGCTCATGGTCGAGATGGGGCGCCGCTTTGACGATAACAAGATCTTGCGCGGCGCGATCGACGAGTACCGCTTTTTGCGCAAGCAATATCCCGGCAGCAAGTACCGCTTCGATGCGCTGTTTACGATTGGCGAGATCTACAAGGACGATCTCAACGATCCGGAAGAAGCGCGCACGACCTTCACGGATTTTGTGCATCGCTATCCGCGCAACCGGTTGGCTGACGATGCCCGCGCCGCGGTAAAGGAAATCGATGCCGCGGCAGAGGAGATGGAGCACCTGCCGCAGAAGACGGCGCGCAGGCAACGGCCTAATTCCGATAACAGCGCCGATAACAACTCTGGTAGCAGCGGCGCCAGCGGAGACTTCCCTTCCGCGGACGTCGGCGACTCCGCGAATGCCGCCAACGTTCGCCGCAGCGGATTGCCGCGCGTGACCGGGGTTCGCCACTGGTCCACCCCTGACTACACTCGCGTCGCCATCGACGTGGAGCAGGAAGTGAAGTTTGGGTCGCAGCGGATTTCGAATCCGGATCGTATTTTCTTTGATCTGCGCGGCACCAAACTGGCATCGACGCTGGTGGGGAAAACTTTTGACGTCGACGATGGCTTTCTGAAAAAGATTCGGGTGGCGGAGTTTCAGCCGGGGCGCACCCGCATTGTGCTCGAAGTGGACAACCTTGCGAGCTATGACGCTTTCCTGTTGCCCGACCCCTACCGGCTCATCATTGATATTCATGGGAAGGATGTTAAGGGAAAAGAAAAGCGGATGACAGCGGACGCGGCTCGCACCGCTGTTCACTCCGCGCCGGAAATGGATGCTGCTTCCTCGGACGCGGATGATGACTCCAGCGTGGTGGATGCCGCTGGCCCTCGGAAAGGACTGGTCGAGACGGATTTACCCCCCGAAGACGCCAGCGCGGAATCTAGTCCGCCCACGTCCGGGAAAGCTGCGCGCGGCAATGGAGTAACCAAGACTACGGTCGAGGTGAAAGATTCCAACCATGGAACGACCCGCCGGATCCCGAAGACAATTGTTGCAGCGGACGCGGACTCCGGGGACGATGCCAAAGACGATGCCAAAGACGCGGCTCAGGCGCCCGTGGCCTCGCGGCGAGAGCCTTCATCTTCATCTTCATCTTTATCTTCGCCATCCGCGTCGCGCCGCAAGAAGTCGCGACCGGCCGCCTTGGCATCCGCTCCTGACACCGCCGATCTTCATACGGATGCGAGCCTCGAAACTCGCGAAACGTCCCGCGAAGCGCGCCCCACGGCTGCCGGCGACAGATCTTTGACTCGCGTGCTGGGGTTGAAGATCGGGAAGATTGTGATTGATGCCGGTCACGGCGGCCATGATACGGGGACCATTGGTCCAAATGGCCTGCAGGAAAAAGATGTGGTCCTTGATGTGGCCAAGCGCCTGGGACGGCTGCTCGAATCTCGTCTAGGAGCCGAAGTGATTTACACCCGGCAAGACGATACTTTCATTCCGCTCGAAACGCGCACCGCGATTGCGAATCGGGAGCGGGCGGATTTATTCATCTCGATTCATGCCAACTCCAGCCACGATACGGATGCGCGCGGCGTCGAAACCTATTACTTGAATTTTACTTCGTCTCCGGAAGCGCTGGAGGTTGCGGCCCGCGAAAACGCGGTCTCGGAAAAATCAATTTACGAACTGCAGGATCTGGTAAAGAAGATTGCGCTGAAAGAAAAGATTGAAGAATCGCGCGAGTTTGCCGGCGACGTGCAGCAATCGCTCTACGGAGGACTGGCCCTGAACAACGCGGGCATCCGCAATCGCGGGATCAAGAAAGCGCCGTTCATCGTGCTGATTGGCGCGAATATGCCATCGATTCTGGCGGAGATTTCGTTTGTGTCGAATCCGACCGACGAGCGCAAGCTGGAGACCTCCGAACATCGCCAGCGCATTGCCGAGTCGCTTTACCGAGGCGTCTCCAAATACGTCAACGGATTGAGCGGCGTGAAAGTGGCGAGTAAGATCGATAAACCTGAAGGACAGTAAGGTCGCGCTAACTCGCAGCAATTGGCTTCCACACTCCAGTGTCGTGTCCCACAACTTTCTGCCATAAGTTAAGCTTGTCATCCTGACCCTGAGCTGGCCGAAGGGCAAGGACCTATGTATTTTGTTCGCAGCGTCCAACGCTTACGGGGTGCATAAAATATGCCTGCACACTTATGCCGCGTACTTCCGGGACACGACACGAGCAGGCTGCGGAAAAAGTCGATCTTGCGCTTGATTTTGGGTGGCGCAGCGCTTTAGCGCTGCGGTAAGTGCACTGTTTTAAGTGCGGCTTTAGCCGCTGAGGTAACGCTTTCTGCTTGGGAACTAGTTTTTCCGTAGCCTGCTCGTGACCAGGAAATCGACAACCACGTCCATTGGTGACGCCTCAGCATCGTTTTCCGATAGCCGACGCAAACCGCCCGAGCTATGCTGTCGCTATCATGCTAGAAAAGGTGGGGACTCGGCTCGCAAGCACCAAGAGGCTGGCGGTCTGCGGTCTTCTGGTTGCACTGTGCGCGTTCGCCCAAACTCCCGAAGCAGTCACCTCGGGCGAATCCGCCAAACTCATGGCGCTGGAGCGCATGTGGAACCAGGCGCAGCTCGGCCGCGATGCTACTGCAATTGCAAGCATGATTGGCGACAAGTTCACCAATACCGAATGGGACGGGGAAGTGAGCAATCGCGGAAAGTTCCTGGCAGATTTTGCGGACCCTAAATACCGTCCCGATCTCATGAATATCCAGGACGTAAAAGTGGCGATGTACAACACCACGGCGATCGTGACGGGCGCTTATCATACGAAGGGCGCATACGGTGGCAAGCCGTATGAGCATTTTGGGCGCTTTACCGACACCTGGGTGCATCAGGACGGCAAGTGGCTGTGCATCGCCAGCCACAGCAGCCTGCTGAAGAAATAGAATCGCCTAACTCAACTGCCGCCGGCCTTGGCTCAGCTTGAGCTTTTGTCTCTTCTTCGGATGTGCAACAACTTCTCGATCTGGGCGATGACATTGCCAGATTCCTCTTTCACCTCGACCGTGAATACGCGCTCGATTTTTTCCTGCGAATTCAGCGCTTGCTTGATTTCACCGATCTGCTCTTGTGACAAGCGGAAACCGGCGGAAACCGTTCCGCGCCCAGGTTTCTTGAAACGGATGCTCGCCGATTTATCCCAGACAATGTAGTCCTTGCCTAAATTCTCGATCAGCATGACCATGAAAAACGGGTCGGCCATGGAGTACAGCGAACCTCCGTAGTGGGTGCCCACGTAATTTTTGTTCCACCAACGAAGCTTCATTTCTACGTCGATCTCAGTCCAGTCGGGGCTTTGGCGTTTTACCCGGATTCCCGCGCCTAGAAACGGCGGCCAGAGATTCATAAACATTCGCATGTGGCGCTTCCAAGCTGTTTTCACGCAGTGCTCCTGCTGACGGTCACTGTCGCATCCGGTTAAGTTTAGCCGCTGCGCCCATCAGGGCAGAATCTATTGAACTCTCCGATAGTGGCGCCGTTTGAATCTGCCTTGAAAGGGCGCGGCTTCACTGTTTGCTGAAAACTCGCGTTTCGTATCAGGGTATCGCTTCAGCGATACCGCAAGTCGTTTGAAAATCAGATGCCCCCTTCATGGGCCGGACATCGAAATTCGACTTTTCCAGCAATCTGTGAAGCCGACGCGCCGGTCCCTCCACTACAACCGCGGGTGGAAACTTTCTTTGCCTGCCGGTAGTCTAATCTCTTAGCGTTGGTGCGCCTTTTTCGAATGAAACTCCTGCGACAGGGTTGTGTGCTTCTCATATTGTTTGTTATTAGTGCCGCGGTCTTTGCTGCCGACCCGCCCAAGCCGGTCCCTCCTTCTCCCAACTCGGGTACTCCAGCCAATGCCGCTGCTCCCGTGCTACCGACAGAGTTTTCCGGATGGCAGGCCAAGGGCGACATTTCGCGGAGCGACGACCCAACCGCCGCCGATGCCGCAAATGCTGCGGTCTTGAAGGAGTACGGCTTCGTGCGCTTGGAGAAGGCAGCCTACACTCGCGACGACGGGCGCAATCTCACAATCCGAGCGGCGGTGTTTGAAGATGCCAGCGGTGCATTCGGCGCTTTCACTTACTACTATTCTCCCGACATGGAGCAGGAAACCATTGGCGGGCAGGGCGCTTTTCAGAAGAACCGAGTGCTCTTCTATCAGGGGAATGTGCTGGTGGATGCGGTGTTCGACCGAATGAGCGTAATGTCGGCATCGCAACTGCGGCAACTGGCTGGACTGCTTCCACAAGCGGAAGGCGGCAAGAACAAGCCACCGTCGCTGCCGGGTTATCTTCCAAAGGCGACGTCGGCACGGACTCCCGACAGCAATCTGGAGAAGAACACGACGAAATATATTCTGGGCCCGATCGCGCTCAATCGGATTGGGTCGCCGCTGCCGGCTTCGATGGTGGATTTCAAGTCGGGCGCCGAAGTTGTGCTGGGCACATATGCGGCTGCCGCGGGCGATGCCACGCTCATGCTGATCGAATATCCCACGCCGCAGATCGCGGCGGAACGGCTGCGCCAGATCGACGCCTCGCATCAAATCACCCAGCAGCAACCGGGAGTGGCGTCGATTGTAGATGTGGGCCCGTTCTTCGATGCCCGCACCGGTCCGATCGTGGTGATTGCGGCGGGGCCACTTTCCAAGAGCGAAGCGCGCTCGTTGATGTCGTCGATCAGCTACGAAGCCGATGTCACGTGGAACGAAAACACCTACGTCAGCAAGAAAGATAACCTGGCGAATTTTCTGTTCAACGCGATCGTGCTTTGCGGGATCGTGGTGGGCCTGGCGCTGGTCGCTGGCATCGCGTTTGGTGGTTTGCGAGTGCTGGTAAAACGGTTTTTTCCCGACTCAGTCTTCGACCGGCGGGAGGCGATGGAAATCATCTCACTGCACTTGGAAGACCAACCCCGTCGGGTGCGCCGCGAGCGCTAAGTGACTCAATCGAAGGTCGTTAGCCTCAAAACCTAGGACTTTCCTGCCATTTTGGTCCGGTTTGCCGACTTGTGGACGTATTCTGTAAGTCATTGAAAATAAGACTATTTAAGTCATAGATTTTGCTTGACACTGCGGTTTTAAGACTCATAAGATTCCCGCAGAAAGTTCTGATGGATGAAACCTCCGTTGGGACTATTCTCCCTTGAAAGAAAAGGCCGCCCAAGTTGCCGGGTGGCCTTTTCGTTTTGGAGAGCAGTTCTCAGTTCCCACTTCTCAGTTGAAACACTCCGGGCCCGTGGTTGGCCGACTGAGAACTGAGAACCGAGAACCGGGAACTTGTTTTGAAACTCTAGGGTGCTTCCATCCGTATCACCCACAGAGGAATTGTTGTCGCGTCATACAGGAGGCCAGGCAATGTTCTGCAATCAATGTGGTGCGCAGCTGCAATCGGGAGAGCCGCGGTGCGCACGCTGCGGCAAACCCGCGTTAGGACTCGTCGAGCTGCGGCGCAGCCGGGTTCGCGAGCATGTCCGGCTGCTCGGCATTTTGTGGATGGCGTACTCGGCATTGCACGTGTTCGCAGGAGTGGCCGCGATTGTGATCGCGCAAACGGTCTTTGGCCACGTCATTCATATTCCGAATGGTCCACCGCCTGAGGTCACAGTCTGGTTGCGACCTCTGATCAGCATCATCGGCTGGTTGATCCTGGCGAAAGCCGCCGCCGGCTTCTTCGCCGGTTGGGGCTTGCTGCAGCGGGAAGCCTGGGCGCGAACGGTTGCCCTGGTAGTGGGCTTCATCACCCTGCTCAGTGTTCCGGTCGGTACGGCGCTCGGCGTCTACACGCTGTGGGTGCTGCTGCCCGCGCAATCCGATGAGGACTACCAGGCGCTGGCGCTGGCCGCATAGTCCGGCAGCGGTTGCACGGGGCCGAGCCGCCGCCGTTTATCATCCAGCGATTCATCAGCTCACGATACCGCGCGAAGAACGGCGCTTCTGCGCGGATGACTATTACGTTCGAGTGCCTGGCCCGATTGCAGGAATCGTAAGCGGGTTTTAGAATCAAAAGCAGGCCGACGTAGCTCAGTTGGTAGAGCAGCCGATTCGTAATCGGCAGGTCATCAGTTCAAGTCTGATCGTCGGCTCCATTCTTTCAATCGCTTACAACGATTCTTACTGTACCCGGATTTCGTTGTGACGTGAATTGTGACGTAGATTCCTCTGATCGATGGCTTCACGGACCGAATCCAACGTCGGATGCTGGTAGCGCATAGCAGTACGCGCATCCGTGTGGCCCATGACATTCATCACCATTGCCAGATTCCCGGTTCATACGCCGCCGTACCAAAGGTATGACGGGCGCAATACAGCACCAGTTGCCCCGGGAGACCAGCTTTGCTGCGAGCATCTCTGAACTGTTTTGCAACTGTTGTGAGGTGCCCACCGACTGCCCTCGTTGACGGAAAGAGCCAGCCCTCCCGTTTGCCCGAGCAGCGAAGCATCAGCATGTCCAGCATTCTTTCGCTGATCGGTACATGCCGTCGCGCTGCTTTGGTCTTTCCCCCAGGATTGAAGATCAAACGCCGCGTCCAGTCGATATTCTCGACCCGAATGCGAAAATTTGTTCGGGCCGAGTTTAAGCTTCCTAGCTCGGGGGTGACGGAGAAGTCCCACAGGGCAAGGGCAAATTTTAACTAATTGTTTACCTGGTTTTCACACTCACCGCTTACCCTGAAAATCGTACCAATAACGACGGGGACATCGTATTCTGGGGGAGGGATGCGTGTCCCTGTTTTTGTCGGGACGGGGCCCAGATTAGCGCCATGGTTCATGTCCCAATGTGTTCGCCCAGAACGGACAAATATCGCATAGACTGGTCTCGTTTAAGGTGTCCTTGGACCCTGCAAAGGCTCCGAAACTGGGAGGAGATGATTAAGATGAGGAAGTTGCTAGCACTACTGTTTGCCGTTGCTGTTGCTCTGTCCCTATCGATGCCCGCGATGGCTGACGAAAATGGCGAGCACCACCGCCACGAACATCACAAACATCATAAGCATCACCGGAAGCACGATAAGGACAGGGTTAGATAAAGGCTACGACAGAAATTCACGGGTTCCTACGCGACGGCTGCCGATACCCGCTCGACAGACTGCCTTGCTGGAGCCAACGCGATCAACGCCACGCCGATGACGACGAAGAAAGCCACGCCCATCAATTCTCTGCGTGGGATCAGGTTAAGAGATGCCTGCACAGCCATCAGCGTTGCGTGCGCAAAGCTCGACCATGCCGTGAAGGCGATGAGGCTGCGATGCTCAGATGGGTTGCGGGCTGCTAGCAGCAGGAAAACGCCGAGGGTCGCGTACAGGCTCATCATCATCGCCAACGCGGGGTCTTGCTTGACCATCATCATCAAGGGATAAAGGGCAGCCGAAAACAGCAAGCCCACCAACACCAAGACAATCTTCAACGCCCGTTCTCGACGCATGGTGCCCTCCTACCTTGCTTTCACTGACAACATGATAGCCCGGACAGCTACTGCAGCTTCGCGTATTCGGCCTTCGCTTCTTTCAGGATGGGGATGTCGGGGTCGGCGTCCTTCCAGAGCGTGAGGAAATCCTGATATGCGGTCTTTGCCTTCTTGTCTCCCGACAGCGCGTAGGCTCTGCCCAATTGCAGATGCGCCAGTGTGCCGATGGGATCGGCGAACACGATCCCCCGGTGATCGAGAAGTTTCTGAAACTCCACTGCGGCTTCGGTTCCGTGGTGTGCGGCCAGATAGGCCTCACCACGCACGTAGGCGGGATAGAAGGATCCGAAAAAACCAAAGAAAGCGATGGCAGATATGGCCAGTTCATGGGGTACGGCGACTTGCAGCAGGTCGATGGCCTTTTCAGGCTCGCCATGGTTTAGCGCGAATAATGCGCGAAGCGTTGGCAGGTAATTGAATACGACCGACGTATCCTCCGGGAAGCGCTTTTCGAGGTCGTTCGCGAGGGCTTCCGACCGGGACGAATCGCCCGCAAGCGCCAGCGCCAAGGCAGCGCCATATTCCACATCCCGGCCCTTGGAAAGCTCAAGTGCTGCCATCGCGCTTCGCTTTGCCGCGGGTGCATTCGCGACGAGGGCTTCCGACACCGCTGCTCCGGTTTCATAGGTGGCTGCTCTTTCATGCTGGCCTGCTTGTTGAGCCAAATCCACAGCGCGGCGTGACATCGTCCTGGCCACTTGTAACCTGCCGGAACGAGCCAGGACCAGAGCCTCTGAGTGGGAAATCCAGTCTTCCGCTCCGGGTTCACTCTTAGCCCGGGCCACTTCCCGGTCCATCCCCACTCGGTCACCCTTTAAGAACGCGAGGTAGTATCGCATCAGCAAAAGGTCAGGGGTTTCGAGTTTGCGCCCGGAAGCTCGCTGAAGGGTACTCTCAGCTTCGCTCGGGCGGTCCAGGTAAAAATAGCTGGCAGCAAAATTGGTATACGCGGGAGTTAGGTCCGGATCGATCGCGAGCGCTTTTTGGGCTTCTTCGATTGACTTTTCATAGTTGCCAAGGCCTTGGTTAGCGAATCCTGACAACAATCCGTGGGGCAAGTAGTCACGAGGATAGGTTTGCGCCCACAATTCAAGGGTCTGTTGCGCTTTTTCCAGATTTCCCGTGACCTGGCGATCGTACAAAACCGTGATAAAGAACCTCTCCCGGTCACTGGCGCGGTCCCGCAACTCGTAGGCCGCAGTCGTGCTCTCAATGGACAAGACCGACTCTCCAATATTGCTGTATGTGAGCCCGAGGTGTGCATGTGCCATGGCGAATTTGGGGTCGATTTCAACCGCGCGCTTGAAGAGGGGCACCGAGGCAACAAAACCATTCGCGAATTCAACCTTCACCGCTGCGCTATAGGCTTTCAAGGCTTCGAGCGACGGCGTCGTTGCCTCGGCGAGCGGAGTGTTGTGCTTTTCGACCGTGGTGAGTGATTCACCGACGCGAGTTCTGAATTTGCTGGCAATCTGATCCAGGGCATTCAACACATCCTCTTTTCGTGCCGCTTGCACCTGCTCTTCAGCGAGAACGTCTCCGCCGTCGCAGGTCTTTGCGCGCAGCCCCAACACGTAGTGACTCCCGAGGCTTGCGATCGAGCCGTCCAAGACCGCGGCGCTTGCGGTTCGTTCGCAGATTTCCCGCGCGACCTCTGGAGTAAGCGGTGCGTCCGCCGGTTGGCCCATCAGAAGCAGCGTCCGATGGATACGCTGATCGGAGACCAGGCTGAGGAAAGGCGACTGTTCAAGCTGCACCGCCATGCCTTGCCGCAGGGTCCCGTCGAATACGGGATCGCCCGTCGTATTCGTGAAGTCTGCGAGGATAATCGTGTCCTTGTCTGTGAGCTTTGTCGCGCGGCGAAGATATGAGTAACCAGCGACCGACAACGCCAGCGCAGCCACAGCAGCGGGAACGATCACTTTCCAGCGTTTCCCGATGCCACTTTCAACTGCCTTCGAACTTGCTGTCAGTCGCGCCGAATCCGTGTCCCGCCTCATCCGTTGCAGGTCCGTGCGAGTTTCCGAGGCGTGTTGATAGCGCAGGTTGCGGTCTTTTTCCAGACACTTGGCGATGATCCGTTCTAATTCTGGTGCCACGTTGGGGTTCAGTCGCACGGGGGCAACCGGTGCCCGGTTTAGGATGGCCTCGAAAATTACTCCAGTGCTTTCACCTTGGAATGGCAACACCCCCGTCGCCATCTCGTAGAGCACTACTCCAAAAGAAAACAAGTCGGTTCGTGCATCCAGTTCCTTGGCCCGTACCTGTTCCGGCGACATATACATCACCGTTCCCAGCGTCGTGCCCTCACTGGTCAAGTCCGTGCTGATCGAAGTCGTTGGCGCGGAGGCGTCACCTGCCGCGCTCTTTGAACGTGCATTTATCTTGGCCAGTCCGAAGTCCAGAATCTTGGCGTGGCCGCGTTCGGTGACGAAAATGTTGGCGGGCTTGATGTCCCGGTGGATGATGCCTTCGGCGTGTGCTGCATCGAGGGCATCGGCAATTTCGATGCCCAGCGATAGCACCTCCTCGATTTCCATCGGCTTGCTACCGATCCGGTGCTTCAGCGTCAGTCCGTCCAGATGCTCCATGACGATGAACGGATGTCCATCGTGCTTGCCGACTTCGTGGATCGTGCAGATATTCGGGTGGTTCAGCGCCGAGGCAACTTTGGCTTCGCGCTGGAAGCGGCTCAGAGCCTGCTGGTCTTGCGCTACATCGTCCGGCAGGAATTTGAGAGCGACAAACCGACCGAGGTCGGTGTCCTCGGCCTTGTAGACCACGCCCATCCCGCCGCCCCCGAGCTTTTCGACGATCCGATAGTGCGAGATGGTTTGGCCGATCATGTGCCCAACATGCTATGGCGGGAGCGTAGGCAAGTCAATGAACGCCGTGGAGGGGTGAGGAACGTAGACGGGTTCCACTTCTCCTCGCCTAAAACGGGGTTAGCAGCCTCGCACCGGAAAACCTCGCTCGGACTCCTTAGTTCGACTTGCCCGACTTTAGGCTTATCGTCACGGGGGCTGGCCTTCGATTTAGGATGGGACCCGCGAGGACGAAAAGTTTAGAAATTTGGATGGGACCGCACTCAGGTCAATGAGGAATTAGTGAGAAATCACAGGTCGAACATTCTCCCTGGGCCCCCTGTCTCCGCCGCACCCAACGAACTATAGTCTAGGCAACGTTCAGTTATGGGTAGTGGGTCAGTATGACCCACTACCGCCCCGGAGGAACCGTGGTGTTCGACTTCCGTTTGGGTCGTGGACGGGACGGACCGAAGCGGTTCCTGGGACAGTTCGAAGGCATTCTCCAAACCGACGGCTATGCAGCGTATGACCAAATCGGTGGGCCGAGGATGGTACATGCCGCTTGTTGGTCTCATACAAGAAGACAGTTTTTCGAGGCAGTGCAACTGAATCCCCGAGATCCGGTTGCAACCCCGATCGTGGCACGGATGGACGAACTGTTTGCCATCGATGCCGAAGCTCGCCGCAAAACGCTGACTACTGCGGCGCGCCATATCCGGCGTCAGGAAACAGCCAGACCTCTTCTCGATGATATTCGAAGCAAGATCGACGCAGCGCAGGCCATCGCATTGCCTTCCAGCGCGTTGAGCAAAGCCTGCCAATACGCGCTCACACTTTGGAGGAAACTTACACGATTCCTGGAATATCCGGAACTTGAGTTGAGCAATAACCTGGCGGAGAATTCAATGCGACCAGTTGCTCTGGGTCGAAAGAACTGGATACACATAGGCAGCGCCCAGGCGGGACCCAAGATTGCGGCAATTCTCTTGGTCGTGGAAAGCTGCCGCAGGTTGAAACTCCCAGTGCGCGACTATTTTGCTGCGGTTCTCCCCGGGCTTGCCGATCTCCCGATCCGGCACATTCCAGACCTTACTCCCGCTGCGTGGGTCGCCCGGCATTCTATAGAGTAGAGCCAGCGCTATTGAATACGAAATCGAGAGCATGTGGCCGTTCCCTTGTTTGAGCGGAAAAACTCAGCCGCAAGCGATGACAGCTTTGTGGGCGAGGAGGATATAGCCTTTGGCCTTGACATCCGCCTCGATCGCGGTCAGGTGCGCACGTCCTGCCGTCGTTTGTCCCGTCTTCATTTCGATTTCAGGGAATGCTGGACCAGCAGACCAGCACCAACTATTGAGTTTGAGCTTTTTGAGCTTTGGCGGGCGGGTGTTTGAGGTTGGCGACGAGTTGCTGGAACTTGGGGTTGGGGCGAAGGTTTTTCAGATCGTTGTCGGCCATCATGGCGTCGGCATCCTTGTACCCGCGATTGACCGCCTCCTGTAGATACCGCAGCGCCTCATCGGGACGGTTGGCGGCTTCCGATACGCCGGCGAAGTCATACCACACCAACCAGGGGTTTCCCTGGCCCGCGGAATTGTTCCCCTTTTCTGCCACGTCGCGAAATAGCCTGCTTGCCTCCGGGTAGTGATGGGTGTACACCAGCGCCATCCCGAGTTTCTGCACCGTATCCAGCGTCGCGGGATGTTGCGGCCCCAAAGTGCGAATCTGGACTTCGAGAGTTTCCCGAGCGATCTTTTCGGCTTCCACGTAGTGGCGCTCCTTGATGAGTGTGCCGGCGAGACTGGTTCGGCATATCAAGGTACTGGGGTGTACCGGCCCGAGGACGCGGGCCTCGATCGTAAGCGTCTCACGTTGCAGCTTTTCCGCTTCGCGAACGTGCCCTTCCTTGAGGAGATCATCCGCCAATTCGGATTTGGTCACCAATGTTCGCGGGTGCTCTGGTCCAAGGGTTCGCACCTGAATCGCCAACGCGTCCCGGTACAGTTTTTCGGCTTCTACATAGCGGCCCTCCTGGTAGAGAAAGCCGGCAAGGAGGTACATCGCGCCAGCCGTGTTAGGGTGTTCAGGCCCGAGGACACGCTGCTCAATGGCCAGAGTTTCGCGGACCGACTGTTCGGCTTCCGACAATCGACCCTCGGTTTGTATAGTCAGCGCCAGATTATTGAGTGCGGTCAGAGTTCTGGGGTGATCCGGTCCCAGGACGCGGCGGTCAAGATCGACCAACCGACGATACTCTCTTTCCGCTTCGGCATACCGGCCCTGGTTCCAGAGCAGGCCGCAGAGGCTGTTCATGGCATTCAGGACTTGAGCACTTTCCGGGCCCAGGCCTCGAGTGGCGGCTTCTATAACCTCGCGTGTTAGTTTTTCCGCCTCGTCGAAACGACCCTGTTCTTGCACATCAAAGGCTAGCTGGCCCATGGTCTCGAGGGTAAGCGGGTCCTTGGGTCCGAGAATACGGCGCTCGCTGGCCAGCGCCCGCTGCTCCATCTTCTCTGCTTCGGCAGGATGTCCTTCAGCGTCCAGAATCCGGCCAAGCTGAGTCATCGATTCCAGAGTCTTGGGATCATCGGGGCCGAGAAGGCGCTGGCGAGCGTCCAAAGCGCGTTGCGCCAGTTCATGAGCACGAGGGTATAGCCCCAGGTTCAAGTATGTGCTCGCCATGACTTCCATCATCTGCGATTGCACCTCAGGATCCTTCGCCAGACCTTTCCCCATATCGTTCGAGGCCTTGTCGAGGATTTCCCGGGCGGTGACGCTGTTGCCGCGGGCTTCACTCGGATCGGATACCTTGAACATGCTGGTCATGAAATCGGTGATGCGGCTGGCGCGGTCACGCTCGCGAGTAATCCGGCGCAGCTCCACCGCTTGTAAGACCGAGAATGCCGCCAGCAACAGCACCAACCCCGCGACGGCAGCCACGGCAACACGGTGCCGCCGGGCATACTTCCGCAACCGGTAGCCGGCGCTGGCCGGACGCGCCACGACTGGCTCGTGGTCCAGATAGCGTCGAATGTCGGCGGCCAGTTCCGAAGGCGTGCCATAGCGGCGGGCGCGATCCTTCTCCAGCGCCTTCATCGCGATCCAGTCAAGATCGCCGCGCAGCAGGCTGACCAACCGCCTGGGTTCGGTGCTGCGCGCTGCGGCGGTCGCGGTCGATGTATCCCGATCGGCGCTGACTTTCTGGCTCGGGGACGGCGGCTCCTCCTCGCGTAACTTTCTTAGTAACTCGTCCAGTGATTGTTTCTGCCGCTGCCTGGGTTCAAACGGCTGCAGGCCGGCGAGCAGCACATAGAGAACGACTCCCAGCGAGTAGACGTCGGTTCGCGTGTCAATGTCGTGCACACCGGCGTGCACACCGTCCTGCACATTGGGGTCGGCCTGCTCCGGACTCATGTACCCCGGCGTGCCCACAAAATGTCCCATTTGCGTGAAGCGGCTTTCACCGTCAATCTGAGGCGTGGTCGCCTTCGCCAGCCCGAAGTCGATGATCCGCGGGACGGGTTTGCCGTCTACTTCGACGACCAAGATGTTTGCCGGCTTCAGATCGCGATGAATGATGGCTTTCTGGTGGGCATGCTGCACGCCTTCGCACGCCTGGATGAAGAGTTCAAGCCGGTCCGCGATCTTGAGTTTCTTCTGGTCGCAATATTCGGTAATCGGCAGGCCGGGCACGTACTCCATGACGAAGTAGGGTTGGCCCTGTGGCGTCGCCCCGGCGTCGAACACTTTGGCGATGGCGGGATGATCCATGATCGCCAGCGACTGCCGCTCTGATTCGAAGCGTTGCACGACCGCCTCGTCGTACATGCCAGCCTTGATGAGCTTGACGGCGACTTGCCGCCGCACGGGAGAAGTCTGTTCGGCCAGCCAGACCTGGCCCATGCCACCTTCACCAAGCTTGCGCACGAGTTGAAAACGTTCGGCAAAGGGCTGTCCCGCTCGCAGCCCGCCACCAGAAAGGATCCCATCCAGATTCGCGATCAATCCGTCAGGCACCGATCCGGGTTCAAGGAAGGTGGCGTGGGCGTCATCGCTGGAGGCGAGCAGAACCTCGACTTCTTGCCGCAAGGATTGATCGGACAAACAGGCGCGATCCAGGAAGGCAGACCGTTGCGCTGGCTCGAGCTCCTGCGCTTCTTCAAGCACATCGCGAATCTGTTGCCAACGCTCTGGTGTCATGAGGTCCGGGTCATGATCTGCGAATCATGGTTCGTTAGTCTCGCTGATCTGGTGATGCAGCCAGGCCCGTGCAGAAGCCCAGTGCCTTTTCACTGTCCTTGGCGACAGCTTGAGTACATCCGAGGTTTCTTCGATGGAAAGGCCGCCGAAGAATCTCAACTCCACAATGCGGCTCTGCTGCGGGTCGAGTCTCGCCAGTTCGTTCAGAGCGTCGTCGAGAACTACCATATCCACGGCGCGGCTCTTGAACGCCATCCCGTCCAGGGTTACGCGATCGCCTCCATCTCGCTTGACCCGATTGCGGCTGCGCGCGTGCTCGACCAGAATCTGCCGCATCAGCAGGGCACAGATGGCTAGGAAATGAGCGCGGTTCTCGAATTTGGGGGCGCCTTGTTTCTCCAGCCGCAGATAAGCCTCGTGCACCAGGGCCGTGCTCTGCAGGGTATGTTCCGCGCGTTCCCTTTGCAGATGGTAGTGCGCGACCTGCCGGAGTTCGTCATAAACGAGCGGAACCAAGGCGCGCAAAGCCTGGTCTTCGCCGGCCCGCCAGTCCTGCAGTAACTGGTTGACGATTTTGGACGGAACCTGCGACAACGCGCCCCCACAAACCCTTTCGGGCTTCTTGGGTAGCAAAGTAGCCTCACGGATGATCGATGTCAAGCCCTTGAAAACACGCGTATTTCGGTGAGAAGGCGCGGGCTTGTCAGGGGCCCGAGGCGAGGCGCCTGAAAATTTCTCATTTTCGTTGGCCCCATTCTCGCGGGAATGTCGCTTTATCCCAATGACAGGGCCTTAAGCCTATGCCCTTGGAGGAAACCTATGAATCAGTTAGCAAAGTACATCTCCCGCAACATGCTCCTCAGATCGATTGCAGCTCTATCCATCCTGGGTATCGCCGGTATGACTGCATCTGCCCAGCTCACGCTCGACGACTTCAGTAAGAGTTCCCCCCCCAAAGCCCTGAAGACCGCACAATCAAGTGTCACTAGTTATGAAGCGTTGCCCGCCGGCAGTCCGTTAGGTGCGGCTAGGGAAACAGTTTTTCAGATCGGGCCAAATCCGTATAAGCAATCGAGCACACTCAAAATTGGCAAAGGCATTTGCATCGTGGAGGGAGGCTTTCAGATCGCCACGGCCCTGGACATTATCTACGGGGTTACTCTCGAAGGGGTTCAAGCTCCATTGGGACTGAACCTCGGCACGTATTCAGGTTTGCAACTGAACTTTGCAGGCATCGCCTCCACCGAATCCCTACTTGTGATTGTACAGGTATATCCGCAAAGCGGCGGAATTTACGAAGACGAGGTGGCGCTACAGCCTACCGACGCCGACACTATTCTAACTATGCCGTATTCAAGTTTCCTTGCAGACAGCGGAGCCGCACTTACCCAAACCGAAGCCAGCAATATCAACTACCTCCTTATCATTGCCGAAGGCGGCGGCACCACGGATAGCTTCGGGATAACCTCCTTTCAGGCGGTTAACTAGCTAGCCGTGTCACGCAAAACAGGACCGATGAAGCAATTGCGAGTACGAATCACACGGCAATAACGGGAATTAACGGGACCAATAACAACAGCGTGCTGCTCGGGCAATACGGGGATGCAGCCGGACTCGTTTACTCATTCCTGGCAACTCCGTAGATGGGGGTTGGAGCCTCGACCGGCAGCAGTTAGGACTAACGAGAAAAACAAATAAAGCACACTGGGAGAACATTATGAAAAAACCGACCAGGCACTTGCACCTGTTTTCACTTCTGTCGGTGGTCCTGTTGGCCTGTTCGGCGACCTATGGCCAGATCACTCCCCTCGGTGACACCTACACCAGCAGTGGCGATCCCACCACCAATTACGGCGCCCAGAAGACGCTCGATGTCGATGCCGCCAAGGAGATCACTTACATCCAATTCAATCTGGCGTCGATCCCGAGCGGCGCCAGCGTCAGCCAGGCTACGCTCAAGCTCTACGTCAATACCGTGGTCACGGCGGGAGCGTTCGAGGTGTACGCCGTCAACGGCACGTGGTCGGAGAGCACGCTCACCTACGACCTCGCGCCAGCCCTCGGCAGTGTGATCGATTCCAATGTACCGATCACCACGGCGGAGAAGAACCAATACATTCTCATTCCCATGACGTCGACGGTGCAGGGCTGGTTGAACACGCCGTCGTCGAACTACGGCATCGCGCTGGTAGCGGTGGGTTCGTTCGATGCCACGTTTGACAGCAAAGAAGCCACGACGACCAGTCACTCGGCGGAGTTGGACGTGGTGTTCGCGGGCGATGGCACGGTCACGAGCGTTGCCACGGGAACGGGACTCACCGGCGGCCCCATCACCGGCAGCGGCACGATCAGCCTGCTCACGTCCTGTTCCAGCGGTCAGGTCTTGCAGTGGAACGGCAGCGCGTGGGCGTGCTCTTCCGCGGGCGCGGGCACGGTAACCAGCGTCGGCAGCGGCACGGGATTAGCCGGTGGTCCGATCACCGGAAGTGGAACTCTAAGCATCGCGGCCAATGCCTGCGCTTCGGGCAGCGCCCTGAGTGCTTTGCCGTTCACCTGCTCGCCGTTCGCTACGCTCGCGACCAACACCTTCACCGGCAATCAAACAGTGGATGGCAATACGTACATGATCGGCGACACTCGGGTTGACTACAGCGGCATCAACACCGGCGGCGTCTCACCGGCGGTCCGCTTTGGCAGCGGCCCTACCGGCGAGGCAATCTCCTCCGACCGGGCGGGGACGGTCAACGTAAAAGGAATCGACCTGTACACCGACAATGCAGCGCGCTTGTCAGTCACCAACGGCGGCAGTGTGGGCATCGGCACGCAAGCGCCGGCCTACATGCTGGATGTGCATGGTACCGGCAACTTCACCGGAGCGGTCACCTTCGCCGCCGGTCAGGCATTTCCGGGGACGGCCACGCTGGGGGCGAACACTTTCACAGGCAACCAGATCGTGAACGCGAACCTGAGCGCGACCGGCGTGGTGACGGGCAGCAGCTTCCAGATTGGAAGCAACCTCTTCGCCTTCGGCTCCTATGCGAATAACAATGCATTTCTAGGCTTCGCTGGGAACATCACCCCGACGGCGGGCTTTGCCAACACCGCCGTCGGCTACGCGGCGCTCGGACTCATCGAAAACGGCCTCGACAACACCGCCGTCGGCTACGGGGCGCTTGGGGAAGACTGCATCTCTGAGTGCAGCGGCAGCCAAGGCAGCTTTAACACCGCCAGCGGCTATCTCGCGCTATCCTTAAACACCACGGGATTCGAAAACATAGGGATCGGCCTTTCGGCGGGAACCACGGTCGACGGCAGTTACTTGACTGGGTCCAATAACACCGCTCTGGGGAGCGGTGCATACTTCAGCACGGGAACGCTGAACAATGCCACCGCCATCGGTGCCAACGCTGAGGTAAGCGAGAGCAACGCCCTGGTGCTGGGCAGCATCAAGGGCGTGAATAACGCTACCTCCAACACCAACGTCGGCATCGGCACCACCGCTCCGCTCCATCCGTTGGACGTGGCCGGCACCGTGAATGTCGATTCCACTAGCCAAAATAATGGGACGTTTGGCAATAACTTGAACTTCGGATCTTCCTCGGGGGAAGGGATTTCTTCCTCCCGCACGTCGGGTTCAATCAATCAATACGGGCTCGACTTTTGGACGAACAACGCCCGCCAGATGTCACTCACCCATAGCGGCCAATTGGGCATTGGAACCGATTCTCCAGACAGCCTGCTCAGCGTGAACGGCAGCGCCGACAAGCCCGGAGGCGGTTCGTGGGGCACGTTCTCCGACGGCCGGCTCAAGAACCTGAACGGCAGCTACAGCTCCGGCCTGAGCCAGATTCTGCGGATCAATCCCATCCGCTATCGCTATAAGCCCGACAACGCGATGGGCATTCGCGACACGGATGAACACATCGGAGTGGTGGCGCAAGATGTGCAGCGCGTCATCCCGGAAGCGGTGACGGAAAACAGCAAAGGCTATCTGCTGGTGAACAACGATCCCGTGATCTGGGCGACGGTGAATGCGATCAAGGAACAGCAGAAGGAGATTCAGCATGAACAGGCTGCAAACGCCGAACAGCGGAAGGAATTCCTGCAGCAGCAAGCTCAGCTAGCCAAGGCTCTGCGTCAGATCAAGCAGCAGCAGAGCCTGCTTCGTGCCCAGAGAGCGGAGATGCGGAACTTGCAGGCTGAGGTCCGCGAGACACGCGAGACCCTACGAAAGGTGAAAGTGCAAGTCGCCGCCTCGCAGCTTACGGTGGTGGCCACGAAGTGAGTCAACCTATGGGTTGTACGTCAGCCAGAAGACGGCGGCGTCCTTCGAAGTGCATGAACAGGGCGGAGGAACCTCGAGCATCGCCTTCGACTACCGCATCATGGCCAAGCGCAAGGGCTATGAAAATGTCCGCCTCGCGGAGCTCCCCGATCGAGTCGGCAAACAAGCAGAGCAGCACCCGATGATGCGGCGTCCGGTGCAGCCGCCAGTTGCCCGTCCGGGACCGTCTCCGATCGTGGAAAACACACATTCCGGGCCCGTAACTCATCCCTGAGCGAGCTGGCGCTGAATCGGTCCAACCTCAAACCAATCCGGGGACTGCCCAGTCCCCGGATTTCTCCCGTTCAACCCGGGCCGACTAAGACAACCCAGTGTATTTCAGAAATGGTTCTTAGTTAGACTTTGAGAAGGGCACCGCTGGGCTGCAGAAAGAGTGCTTCCAGCTTGGAGCACCACCGCGTGTCCACACTGGCTGCTGAAAATGTCTCGTGCAAGCAGGTCAGGCATGGTTGGAAGATCGCCACGCTGCTACTGCAGCTTCGCGTACTCCGCTTTCGCTTCTCTCAGGATGGGGATGTCTGGGTCGGCGTCTTTCCAGAGCGTGAGGAAATCTCGGATGGCCAATTCGAGCTTCACTACTGAGGCAGGCCGACTTTGCGCACGAGTTCGGCAAAACGCGGGTCGGAACGCATGGGGTCGAATTGGAAGCTGGTGTTCAAACAAATGAGCAGCCAATCGTGCTCGTTGTAAGCGATGTCGAGCCAATGAAAAGCTTGCTCTTTGTCCCCCAACTCGGCGAAGAAGCGGGCAATGATGTACGGTGAGTAGTAGCCCGCAGCGCGTCGCGCTTGTGCATATTCGATGGCTTTGGTGACGGCGCCTTTCCACCCTGCCGAACGCAACCCCTGTTCCATCGCCTCAGCGAATCCCCAATCGCCGCGGAAGCCGGTCAACTGGGCACAGATCTTCCATTGTTCAACCACTTGCGGGTACATGCGTTTGCCCCAATAGGCGTAGGCCAGGCAATCGTGCGCGATCGCAAAGGTCGGGTTCTCATTCGCCAATTTCGAGCAAATCGCGATGGCTTCATCGTATCGCCGGGCCAGGTAGCGAACATCTCCGGCCACCCGGATGATGACGGGAGACTGCGGATCGAGTTCCAGGGCACGATTGACTTCCGCAATGGCATCCTGCTCTCTGCCGCCAATATAGGCAAGCTCGTTATAGGCAAGCTCGTTCGCGTACCACTGGTGCGCGGTGGCATCGTTGGGGTCGAGTTCGAACGACCTCTTGAACTCCGCTTCTCCTCCAGCAAAATCCCACTCGTACAGCATCTCGTTGCTGCCAAGAATGGCATGGGGATGAGCCAGGGTCGGGTCCAGTGGGATCAAGCCAATGAAGGTTGGCGATTATGTGGCGTTGGCAGATACCGAGATTTCTTTCGGCGCGCCTGATCAAGAGCACAACAAATGGCGTACACGATTAAAGAGTTCCTTCGATGTCCCGCTGTGGGCAATGCGCGATGCAAAAATGGCGGAGGGACACTACCCAATTCTCATTTACGCTCCCAGCGATTCATCCATTGCATGGGAAAATGCCGATCTGTGCGAGTAGGCCGGAAAGGCGACTATTCGGGCCGAGCGGCGAGAAGCCTGTTCTAACCAAGCCTTCGCCGCCAGCCTCAGCTGTATCTCGTTTCGGCAACGCGCGGCTCACTGATAGGCGCGCCGGCCGGTGATGCTTGTTTTGCCGGGAGGAGTGCAAGCAGCGTGACTCCAATCACGGCAAAGATCACAATGTCCTGGGGGCTATCCTCCCTGTGCATCCCGTGCGCCACGGCCTGCGCCGACATGATTGTCATCGTGAACCCATGGGCAAGGCTTGACCACGCCCCATAGGCGATCATCAAGCGATGCTTGGCCGGCTGCTTAACGGCCAGCAACAGACAGGGCCCGAGCGCCGTGTTAAGGCTCAGGAACATCGGCATGACATCGCCGCCACGCCCGTTAAGCCAGTTGGAGTGCCACAGAGAGTCGAACAGCAAATAGCCCCAAAAGGAATAAAACACGCCCACCAACACCAACACGACCTGTAAGGCGCGCTCACGCTTCATACCGTCCTCCGTTTTGTGGGATGCGAGGTTATTACCAACCTTTTTTACTTCAGATTGTGCGTTTGTCAGCTGTGATGCGTCCGATACTGGAACCCTGCGAGCATCCGCAGTGTGAGCAGAATGCTTCTCCCCCTCGAATCGGCTTGCCACAGGAACTGCAAGGCCCGAGGAGAGGCCCTCGGAACACAAAATAAAGGATGAATCCAATCAAATTGGGTATGAGGAAAGCGGCAAGCACCCAGGCCCAAGCAGGCAATTGACGCCTTTTTGCGTCCCCATAGATGTATCCGAGGGCGAGGAAAAAAGCCGCGGTGAAGACGCCAAACGTTAAGCCAAACCAAAGCGCGTCCGGCATGGTACTGAGAAATCCTTGGGAAGCAAGTAGAGAACGGCCCTGGCTGGAAGCAAAATAGACTACCCAGATCGGGATCGCCAGTGCTGCGATGACCATTGCAGACCTGGGTAGAACATTCCGTCTTGCGGTTCCCAACAAGACAGCCGCAACTACAAGCCCGGCCATGAACGCTATCAAAAGCACCGCCGATTGCTGTGTCATGCAATACCTCTATTCTGACGAGGAGCCGCGAGCAGCCATAAGGCCGAGCAAAAAGATGGAAGCAGCCAAAAGACGAGCACGCCTGCCTGGACTCGAACAGTGTCGAAATGCATTGGGACCGCCAGGAGCTTGGCCACCTGGTACACGAGTGCCGATCCGACAAATGACATCGAGAGTGCTACAGCAAATGCAGACCAGATCCTGAATTGCACATTGTGCTGTCGCATTGTCCCGGTGTGATGCGCAAGAATCTCACGGACCTGGGCATTTGAATCTGGTTCACTCGTAAAGGCGAATTCCCGAAACCCCCGAATCGTACGCGCAGTTAGCTCGAGGTAGCGCTTGCAGCCATCACAGTCGCGGATGTGGTCACGGATGAGCTGTCTTTCGCCCTCTGAAATCTCTTCTGCGAAAGACCTGTCAATAAGCTCGCGAAATCTCTTCTCACTCTCCATGCGAATCACCCTCCTCAAACGCGGATCTCAGTGCTGCAAGACCGCGATAGATTCTGGACGACACCGTCGTAACAGGGGCACCCACGACCTGAGCGATCTCCGGAAGAGACATGTCTTCTTGAAACCTCAGCAGCAAAGCCTCGCGATACAGGGGTGCCAGAATCTGCAGCCGGCCGGCCAGACGCATTGCGTCTTGGCTTCGAGCCGCGGCTTCGAATGGGGAAGGACCGGAGGAGGGTAACAGCAGCACTGCATCGTGATCATCTGGCAAGGATACTGTTGCCACCGCTTTTCGTTTTTTCCGGAGGTAATCTATTGCCAAATTGCGGGCGATCGCGAATAGCCATGGATCAAACCGCTGCCGCCCGTTGTACTGGCTGCCCCGTTGCAGCACGCGAATCCAGGTCTCCTGCGCAAGGTCCTCCGCATACTCTCGCCTCCCGGTGAGGTATAGCAGGTAGCGCACCAGTCGATGCTGACAGCGCTCCACCAGGTCTGCAAGAAGCTCCATATCCCTCTCACGTAAGCCTCGCGCAATCTTTGCCGTTTCGGTTTCGGCTGTCGTATTCAATGTCATGGGAAGAGCCGACATATATCCTGTATACGATTAAACCGCAGCGGATTACTCAACTATTGACCGAAAAATCACGCTAAGATTTGCCTCTGACGGATATCGGATCAATGGACGGCAAGTGCCTGACGTGTACAACTCGTTGATTGGCAGAACCCCAAATAGGATAGATAGTTGTCGAACCAGGCGATCACAACTCACGATTCGTGTCTGGCCGGTCTGGGTTCCGGCGGAGTCACGGGCAAACCGGATGTTGAGAAACGGCAGCTCGTTGCGGAGTTACTTTTTTCGGCCCACTTTTGGACCACGTTTTTCGATTGCCTTCTGGAGATTCCGCATGGCCGCCGCGCCTTCTTACGATGCTTGAAGCTTGATGTGGTGGTTCTGCGTCACCGCGACGGCGCTGGCTTAAGAGCCAAACGGGAACAACTGTCGCAACCAGCGATAGCGCTCATTGACCCTCCGACCGGGTTTTTGCGTGTAATCGCGATTTTGCGACAACAACTCTTGGAGATCATCGCCAAGCCCTTGACTCTGTCGCACTAGTGTTCATAAGCCAGCCCTTGCTTTGCGACTGCAAGAAGTTGCAGATTGACGGGGCAAACGCCATGAAGCATAATCCCTCGCACGTTTTTGGGCACCTGCTCATCCTCAATATTGCTCGGAACCTAATTTCCGTACCCGCCTCTTACCTAATTTCTTCCCTATTCTGGAACCAAGGCCTTCCTGAACCAGGGATCGCCTCTCGCGAAAAGACAATCTGGAGCCGTGGCATGAAGAACTTGAAGATAAAGAAACCATGTGGACCTTTTTCCCCGGTTTCTTCGCGTTACTAGATAGAGGGCCGCTCAAGAGAAGCGGGAAATGTTCGAATTGCAAAAACAGGAGAGGTGCTATGAGACAGGTTCGCGTGATAATGATTTCGACGTTGATGGTGCTGCTGTGCAGTTCCCTAACCCAGGCGCAGCAGAACGCGGCGAGGGTTGCGAATGGGATGGTGCCGCCGCTGATTCAGTTCTCCAACGTCGCCACGGACGAAGGCGGCAATTCGCTGAGCGGCGTGGCGAGCATCACTTTCTCGCTCTATAACAGCCAACAAGGCGGCGAACCCCTGTGGATCGAGACGCAGAATAATATCCAACTCGACCCGACTGGGCACTACTCCGTGCAACTGGGCATCACCAAGCCTGCCGGCGTGCCGACGACTTTGTTTCACGGGCGAAGCGCGCTGGCTGGGAGTGCGGATCGACGAACAAACGGAACAACCGCGCGTGCTGCTGCTGAGCGTGCCCTACGCTCTGAAGGCTGGCGACTCAGCAACCGTCGGTGGCTTACCGCCATCCGCCTTCGTGCTGGCCGCTTCGGGCACGGGCTCCAGCGAGGCTGCGGTTGCGAACAGCGCTGTCGCTCCCGGGGTTCATTCCGCACTGAAAGGAGGCACGACGGACTACATTCCGCTCTGGTTGAGTGCCACGAAGATGGCGAGCTCCAAGATGTTTCAGAGTACGGCGGGCAATATAGGCGTTGGGACGACAACTCCAGCCGCGACCCTGGATGTCAAAGGCGCGATCAACGCCGCAGCCAGCTACAACCTCGGAGGCACCGCCTTCGCGTATGGCTCCTTCGCGAATGGGAACGCGTTCCTCGGCTTCGCAGGGAACTCTACGATGACGGGCGACGATGACACCGCCGCCGGAACCGGTACCTTCGAAAGCAACACCACCGGTTCAAACAACGCCGCCTACGGCTACCAAGCGCTCTACCTCAACACCTCGGGTAACGACAACACCGCCATTGGCTCACAGGCGCTCTACTACAACATCTCGGGGAACGACAACACCGCCACCGGCTGGGGCGCGCTCGAATTTAACAACACCGGCGGCGACAACACCGCCGTCGGTTACGAGGCGCTCTTCAACAACAATGCCGACTACAACACCGCCATCGGTTACCTCGCGCTGGCCGACAATACCACCGGCACTTATAACACCGCCACCGGCCTGGAGGCACTCTACTCGAACACCACCGGCACTCCGAACACCGCCAACGGTGCCTACGCGCTTGCCAAAAACACCACGGGTACCTACAACACCGCTACCGGCTTCGACGCGCTCACCGCAAACACCACGGGCAACAACAACACCAGCAGCGGTACGTACACGCTCGCCAACAACACCACCGGGTATTACGACACCGCGATGGGAGTGTCCGCGCTCGCCGACAACACCACGGGCATCGAAAACACGGCCATCGGCGCGTTCGCGTGTCAAACACAAACCACGGGCACTGACATCACGTGCACGGGCTACGCAACCGAAGTGAAAGGCCAGAACGTTCACAACGCCACCGCCATTGGCGCCCATGCCTCGGTTAGCGTGAGCGACGCCGTGGTGCTGGGCAGCGTTGCCGGAGTGAATGGCGCCACAGCGACCGCCAGGGTCGGCATCGGAACCAGCAGCCCCACGAACTTGCTCACTCTGGGACGGGGCTTTGGTCCGTCCGTCGCCGACGGTTGGGCGACCTACAGTTCCCGCCGCTGGAAGACCAACATCCAAACCCTGCACGGCGCCTTGGAAAAAGTGGAGCGGCTCCGTGGTGTCTCCTACGACGTGAAGGCGAATGGCCAACACGAAGTGGGCGTCATCGCCGAGGAAGTGGGCGCAGTCGTGCCGGAACTGGTCACCTATGAGGCAAACGGGAAAGATGCTCGGAGCGTGGACTACAGTCGTCTGACTGCGCTGTTGATCGAGGCGGTCAAGCAGCAACAGCAGGAGATTCGTGGTCTGAAGTCTGAGCTGCGGGCGACACGGCAGTCTCTGCAGAAGGTGAAAGCGCAAGTAGCCGTCTCTCAGCTTACGGTGGTGGCTGCGAAGTAAAACGTCGTGAGTCAGCCAGAAAGAAAACACCGCCCGATGTCTGGGCGGTATTTTTTGCGTCGCGCGAAACGTTGGAGCTCGATAACGGTTGCAACCAGGCGATTTCACACCAATTGACCGGCAGCAGGTGGTTTAAGTACCCTTCGGAATTATGAGGACCAACATGCGTTTCCGGTATCGATCGTTAGCTCTTCTTCTCTCGGTGGCCGTATCCTTGACGGCACAGTCGAAGCATCCGCCTGCCAACATCGGGGCTTCCGCCGTCTGGCAGATACCGCCCCAGTTCATGACTGCGGCACATGCGGTCTGCGATCAGATCCTTACCTCAATACCGGAATGCATGATCGGCCAGATGACAAAGGCCGGTGCGCCAGCTGATGCCCTAAGTTTTGCGCGAGAACTCTACCAGGAAAGTCATGGCGAGTTTGGCATTATGACGGGGTTCCAGGATGAAGGCCCGGTAGCGTTCGCCTGGATCACCTACCCCTTGCGCGCGAATACGAACTACGGGCTACTTCTGCTGAATGGACAGCCGCGAATCGTCAATGTTGAAGACCTTAAACTGCTCGACGTCAAGACCATGAAAAACAGTTCGCAGTTTCGAGACCTCAAAGGCCAATTTCCTGACGTCGACGTCTGGCCAGGAGATCGGGACGGGAAGCTATGGCCGAGCTCACAAGCGGGGCCCAACGGCGGGATCCAGTTCACCGTAGACTACCCGTTGATCAACGGGTGCCACGCGTGCGCACGTGCCGGATCTGCTCTATTTAACTGGAATTTCGACGCAAAAGGAAAGTTTCTCGGAACCACTTTCCAAGGAATGCTCGATCCCCCGTTGCAGTAGCTTCGCCACTCTTCGAGAATTACCCGACCCAAGGGTCAATGCATTATGAGAGAGCGGCCTCGTGGATATCTAGTCGAGGACTGTTGGGCGGCAGAAGGAAGCTAGAAAAAGCTACTAAAGAATGGCACTGTACCTTGAGGGAAAGACTCCGTGGACGCGAATGATCTTTCCCCCAAGGAGGCAACTTCATGAGTCGCGAGATCAAGTATATCGGCATGGACGTGCACAAGGAAGCGATCGTGATCGCTGTGCTGAACGGCAGTGGCAAGCTGGTGATGGAGTCGATCGTAGAAACCAAAGCCAGCAGCATTCTGCAGTTCATCCACGGTCTGCGGGGCGAGTTGCATGTCACCTGGGAAGAAGGGACTTGGGCGGCTTGGCTCTACGATCTGCTGCAACCCCAGGTGACGCGAGTGCTGGTGTGCGATCCGCGACGCAATGCCTTATTAAAGGAAGGCAACAAGAGCGACAAGATAGATGCGCGCAAGCTGGCCGACTTGTTACGCACGGGGATGTTGCGGCCGGTCTATCACGGGGAACACGGACTGCGGACGCTGCGCGAACTGGGGCGCAGTTATCAGACCATCAGCCAAGATCTAAATCGAGTGATGAATCGGATCAAAGCTCTGTATCGCGGCTGGAGCATCCCTTGTGCAGGTACCCAGGTGTATGCTCCGCGTTATCGCGAGGAATGGTTAGCAGCCCGTGGCGGAACGACTCAGAATGCGCGAGCGAGGACGAGATGTGCGGCAACGAAAAGTGGGTGCTGTCCGGAGGCCAGCCGGGCGAGTAAACCGCCAGATTAGCGAACCGACCGTCGTCAGGTTTAGCAGACAGCGCAAAAGTCGCGAAAACAACTGTCCAGCACGGTTTTTCAGTTCGCGCGGCGTACCCGCTCCCAGCAGTTTTCGCAGAATCAGGCTCAAGTTGAATGCTCCCACGTGTACCAACTGCCGTTTCAGAATGTTCTCCCGCCCCCGCAGATGGCAGCGTCGCATACCGCCGGTCTCGTAGCAGTGCGCGAAGCTGCGTTCGATCAGCTCCCCGCGCCGGCGGAGTAAGCTCTTGCCGTACTCGCCTCGCACCCGTCGCCGGTTCGCGTAAACCGCCTGCTGCTCGGCACGTTTGTCTTGCCAGTCGCGCCGTCCCTTCTGCTTCTTCTCCGGAATATAACTGCGCACCTCATAACTCTTCACCCGTTTGACCAACGCACCGCTGTGGTAGCCCTTGTCCGTTACCAGTTCTTCGACCCCTTGCAGGTGGACCTTCGGCTTGTCCCGGGGCCG
This sequence comes from uncultured Acidobacteriaceae bacterium, assembly GCA_963785265.1. Lineage (GTDB taxonomy): Bacteria > Acidobacteriota > Terriglobia > Terriglobales > Acidobacteriaceae > Acidiflorens. The sequence goes on from CAWAUN010000010.1 coordinate 523,292, forward strand.
CAATTCGGCCTCCCGTCGGATCTGTTCTGCGACCTGCTCACCCGCCTCGCATAACGTCTCATCCAGCGTCGTCGTATCGCCCTGGTCGGCGGCTTGCAGGGTCACGGCCACGATCGCGCCCGTGTCCAGATCCACCGCGTGTTCTGCTTTGTGCGCCAAGTGCGTTCGCCCGTCTTTCATCTTCGCGATCCGCGCGTCCTCGTCCGCCGGACTCTTCCACTCTTTGTTCGAGGTCCGCTTCTTGCGCTTCCGATCGAGCCGCGCCAGATCCTCCCGCGTCGGCGTCTCGATCCCGGACGCCTTGGCCAATCCCCGCAAGAACTCTTCATACGTTTCCCCGGTGTCCCGGCGCACGATCGACCGCATCGCCGCGTTCGCTTCCAAGGTGGTCGCGTCGATGCCCATCCGCTGCCCTTTCAGCAGTCCGCGTTCTGCCAACAGCCCCAGTACCCACGCAAACACCTCACGATGCGTGTCGATGTCGATCAAGCGCCGGGTCCGCGATATCGTCGAGTGGTCCGGCGTTCGCTCGTTCAGTCCAATCAGCAGAAATCGTCGCAGTGCCAGCGAATCCGCCACCCGCCACGCGATCCCACGCTCACCATCGATCCCCTCGAAATACCCCACCAGCAGCGCCCGAAAGTAAATCCCAGGCCGTAGCGACGGCCGTCCTAGTCGCGCATGATAGAAGCGCGCACATAATCCCTCCACAAACTCGTCGAACCTGGCGCCCTCCAGTAACTCGTTCAACCGCGTATAGAAAGGATGTCCCGGCGCCACTGCCAACTCCGTGTGCGCGATCCAGATGTCTTCTTGCTTCTCCCCGCCGCTCCGCTTGCTCATCGCCATGCGCGCATTCTACGAACGATCCCTGTGGATCACACCATCTTTTGTTTCACGTACCCAGACTTGCACCACGGCCTGTTAGGCAAGATCGAGCACGCGGGGGTGCGCCGGCGGGCCGAGCTACTTTATCAACAGTTGGATGGATTGCAGGGGTTGCGACGAACCTTGCGTCCTGAGTTATTGGCGGAGAGCCGGAAACATAAAGCCGCGAAACTACTACGTCAGATTCCCTGCATCGGTCCGATTCGAGCCGCCCGCTTAATCGCGTTGATGCAGACGCCGCACCGCTTCCGCAGCAAGCGACAACTGTGGACCTATAGTGGGCTGGGCATTGAGACGCGCGACAGTGCGCAGTACCGCTGGGTGGACGGACAACTGCAACGTACGAAAAAACCGCAACAGATTCGTGGACTCAATCGGAATCACAACCACGAAATGAAAGAGATCTTCAAAGGAGCCGCCACCCGAGCCAGCTGTGGTGTGGGTCCGTTGCGTGAGTTCTACGTGGCGTTGCTGGACAAAGGGATGAAGCCGGAGATGGCGCGTCTGACCTTAGCACGAAAGATCGCGGCCATTGCTTTGACACTCTGGAAGAAGGAGGAACGTTTCGACGCCGAACAACTGAAGCCGCAAGCAGCTTGAGCGTTACACAGAACGCAGGTGGTCTCCCAGGTTTCACGCCTCGGTGGTGACCCATCGGTTCTGGCGATGCTCGGGTTCGAGGGAGAGTATCCATGCACTCATTAGGCGCACGGGTGCTGCCATCAGCACCCAGTCTCCGGGTCAATCCTATGCCCCCTCGGATAACCCAAAAAAGCCATAGGCCTCGAGCCTCACATAGGATGATGGTTGGCACTTAAGCCAACGGTTGGCTTGCACAGCTTCGCAACGAATGGCGTCGGGACCGCGGCATGAAACCACTCAAGGGAGATCAGCAACTGCGATCCGTATCCCTGTTGTACTCTGTGTGCGCTCCAGGCGTTAGAACCCAAAATCTTCTCCACGAACGAGAAGGGGCCTGGATGCAAGCAACGATCGAGGTCTCACGGAGAGGAGTGGAGAAGTGTTTTCGCTTGACATCCTCTCTCATAGGATGAGTGTAAACGGGCATTTATCGCCAACTACCAAAAGGTTTTGTGATCGCAGTCATCAAAGTATTCCCGTTTGACCGTTAGGGTCTGGCCAGTAAAGAATGGCACAGCGAGTGAAATCAGAGTTTATCCGATTTGCTGGCGACTCTGATTTCATCGGGAGGGCGTATGGAAGCTTTGAGACAGAGCGCCGTTGTTCGGGCACAGCCGCTAATCGCGGTGCGCGATGTTCGCGAAAGCAGCAGATGGTATCGGCAGCTGCTCGGCTTCGATTCACTTCCGGAACATCCCCATCGCGAAGTGTACGATCGAATGCAGTGCCGTGGTGAACTCATTTTTCAGCTCCATGCTTGGGACAAGGAGGCTCACCCGAACCTCATCAACGCCGATGCGGCACCGCCTGGCCATGGCGTCTTGCTTTGGTTCGAGGTTGGCGACTTTGATGAGGTTGTCGAGCGGGCCCGTGCATCGCGCGCTCAGGTCATCTTAGAACCGCACATCAACCCGAATCCCAAGCACCGAGAAATGTGGCTGCGTGACCCGGACGGTTACGTGGTTGTCATTGCAAGTCCGGACGGCGAGGTGAGTTCGTGACTCGCTTTCTCATACACACTCAACCCCATTTCCGAGGACTCATTCCTTGACCGCTAAACAACCTTTCGCCAAAGAACGGACCACGAAACGACCGTCCGCAAAGCAAGGTTTTGCCACGCGTGCCATTCACGCCGGACAAGAACCCGAACCCGCGACCGGCGCGGTCAACGTCCCCATTTACGCTTCGTCCACTTACGTCCAGGAAGAGATCGGCAAGCACAAAGGCTACGAATATTCGCGGGTATCGAATCCGACACGTGACCGGCTGGAGACCAACCTCTCCGCGCTCGAAGGCGGAAGCGCGTCGCGCGTGTTTGGCAGCGGAATGGCCGCCATCAACGCCGTCGTTTCCATGCTCAAAGCGGGAGATCACGTCGTCGCCGGTCACAACCTTTACGGTGGGACTCCGCGCCTGTTCAATCAGGTGCTGGTTAATTTTGGGCTGACATTCACGTACGTCGATACATCGGACATCCACAATGTTGAGCGGGCGTTGAAGTTGCAGAAGAACACACGGCTGGTATTTCTGGAGACGCCGACTAACCCGCTGATGGAGCTTTGTGACCTGCGCGCAATTTGTGAAGTCAGCCACCGACACGGGGTTGATGTTGTGGTTGACAATACTTTCATGTCGCCGTACTTCCAGCGCCCGATTGAGTTTGGGGCGGACATGGTCGTGCACTCCACCACCAAATTTCTTAACGGACATAGCGACGGGCTGGGCGGAGCCGTGGTTTGCACCAAGCCCGAGCAGGCGGAAAAGCTGGCGTTTCTTCAGAAATGCGCAGGAGCCATTCTTTCTCCTTTCGAGTGCTGGCTGATTCTACGTGGGGTGAAAACGCTGGCGGCGCGCATGTTGCAACACGATTGCAACGGGCGCAAGGTTGCCGATTATCTCTCGAAGCACAAAAAAGTGCGGAAGGTTTTTTATCCTGGACTGCCGAGTCATCCGCAGCACGAACTGGCGAAGCGTCAGATGTCCGGCTTCGGATCGATGATCGCTTTCGAAACGGGATCGCTGGCAAACGCCAACAAGATGCTGCGCAAGGTGCGCGTCTGTTCGCTGGCGGAGTCGCTGGGGGGAGTCGAAACCCTCATCTCGCATCCGGCTACCATGACCCATGCCGCGGTCGGCGAAGAAGGCCGGCGCAAGATCGGGATCACGGACGGCATGGTGCGCATCTCGGTTGGCATCGAGGACGTGGACGATATTCTCGCCGATCTGGAGCAGGCGCTGGCGGCGATCTAGCTGTCAGTCGTCAGCTATCAGTTGTCAGTAAGAACTCATTTAACTGAAAACTGATAACTGACGACTGACAACTGTCTTACCGCACTGATTCTCCAATCCACTCCAGGTAGGGCGCGCTTCCTTCTTCGATCGCAATTTCGATGCACTCCGGAAGTTCGTAGGAGTGCAGCTCATGCAAAGCCTCGCGGACGCGATCGGAAGCCTCTAGTGTGGTTTTGATAACGAGCATCCACTCCGTAGAGGTTTCGACCTCGCCTTGCCAGCGATAGACCGATTCGACTTGCGGAGAGATGTTGACGCAGGCCGCGAGTTGGCGCTCCACCAGCGTGCGGGCGATGGTACGCGCCTCTTCGAGCGAACCGCAGGTCGTAAGCACGAGTCTTTTGTCGGTCATATTCAGTAGAATCGAAAATCGAACGGTCGAGTTGCACTGGAAGGATACGAGCCAGACGATGGCAACGCAAATCAAGTTTGGTACCTCGGGATGGCGGGCGGTGATGGCCGAGGAGTTCACGTTTGCCAATGTGCACCGGGCCTTGCACGGCATTGCGCGCTACGTGTCGTCCTACGCATCATCGCAGAAATCGAACGGAAAAAAGGTCATTGTCGGGCGCGACCCGCGCTTTCTCGGCGAATCTTTTTGCGCGGCTGCCGCCGAGATTTTGTCCAGTTACGGCATCACTCCGCTGGTGATTGCGGAGTCGGCGCCCACTCCCACTATTGCCTACGCCGTGATCCCTTCGAAAGCGGACGGCGCCATCAACTTTACCGCTTCGCACAATCCGCCGGAATACAACGGGATCAAGTTTTCGACGTCCGACGGCGCGCCCGCCCTTCCCGAAGTTACGCAGGCCATCGAGCGCGAGATTGCGGCGTTTGACGCCAATCCGCGAACGCCGCACGTTGCCAGAGCCGAGGCGCAAACGATCGATCCTCGCCGCATGTATCTCTCGCGTTTGCGGGAAATTGTCGATCTCGATGTGATCAAGAAGGCGGGCATCAAGATTGCTTTCGATCCCATGTGGGGAGCTGCGCGTGGTTATTCGAACGCGTTCTTGAGCGATGCGGGTGTCACCGTGGCAACCGTGCATGACACTCGCGATGTGTTTTTCGGAGGGCAAGCTCCTGAGCCCGACGATCACCTGCTCGAAGATCTGCGGCATAAGATGCGCGAAACCGGCGCGGGCATTGGCATTGCTACCGATGGCGATGCCGACCGGTTTGGGATTGTCGACGGCGACGGCACCGGCACCTTTATGCAGCCCAACTACGTCATTGCGCTGCTTTTTGATTACCTGGTAGAAACTCGCGGCTGGAGGAACGGAGTCGGCAAGTCGGTTGTCACTACGAACCTTATCAACGCACTGGCCGCGGAACACAAGATCGAACTCTACGAAACTCCGGTGGGCTTCAAATATATTGGCGAACTCATTAAACAGGACAAGATCCTGATCGGCGGAGAAGAAAGCGCTGGACTCTCCATCCGAAAACACGTTCCGGAGAAGGATGGAGTGCTTGCGGGGCTGCTGTGCTGTGAGATGGTTGCCCGCCGGGGGACGTCGCTCGGAACCCAATTGGAACAAGTATTTGCCAAAGTTGGTTCCTATTATCCTTTAAGGGAGAACTTCCGCTTGACGCCGGAAGTGAAACAGAAGTTTACTGAGAAGTTACGTCGCGATTCGAGCGAATTTCATGGCATCAAAGTTGCCCAGGTGGTGAGGACGGACGGGCTCAAACTGGTGCTCGCCGACGGATCGTGGGTATGCTACCGGCTTTCGGGCACGGAGCCGGTGGTGCGCGCCTATAGCGAAGCGCGCAGCAGGGAAGGCCTCGCCAAGTTGAGTGGGGCAGCAAAAGCATGGATCTTCGACTAGGAGCACCGCCGCGAGCGCGCATTATTCCACGTCCGGGGGAAGGCCTGCGCGCGGCTGTTTACCTGGCGATGGATCAGGCGAAGGTTCAGGCAAAAGTTCGAGCCCAGGAACAAGCTCCCAAAGCAGAAGCCGCGGCGGCGCATTGCATTGAGCGCACGCGGCCGGTGTGGTCGTGGCTGGTGCGGGAATGGCGGCGTTTGGGAACAGTGGCCGCCGTCGTGCTCATTGTTGGAGTATTGCTGCACGCCATGTTCGGAGCGAACGGCATGGTCGTTTACCGGCAGAAGCGTGCGGAGATGCTGGCGCTCGAGCGCGAGGTTGATCGTCTGCAGAAGGAAAACAATCAGCAGGCGGAACAGATTCGCTCACTCAAGACGGATCCGGCCGCTATTGAAAAGGAAGCTCGCGAGCAGCTTCGTTACGCTCGGCCTGGAGAATTTGTGCTTGTCTCACCCGATCCTCCACAGAAGCCCGCTACGGGCCGCGTTCAGAACAGTCCTCAAAACGTTCCTCGGAACTATCCCAAGACTGGCAAGTAGACAGTGGCTGGGCCGGCGGACTTTTGAAGCGATCTCGCAGCCCAGACGCTGCTCCGTATGTGATAAAGTTCAGAAATCGCATCACGTGTGGGAAATTCAAGGAGGGTGACATGCGGAAACTTCTCTTGTTGTTACTTGCCGGAGCTTTGCTTGTATTGACGGCCTCGGTGTCATTTGCCAGCAATGCCCAAACCGTGAATGGCTGGATTAGCGACTCGAAATGTGGCGCTAAGGGAGCGAACGCAGGCGCGGAAGCATGTACGAAAAAGTGCATTGCCGCCGGCGCCAGCCCGGTCGTGGTTACCGACAAGGACCAGACGGTCCTCAAGGTGGACAATCCCGATGCGCTTAAGGATCACTACGGACATCACGTTGCCGTGACCGGACACATCGACGGCGACAAGATTCACGTGGATAGCGTGAAGATGTTGTAGGGGGGAAATTGCAGTTGGGTAGCTCGCAAGCGAAACTTTTTTAGGATTTGTCATCCCGAGCAGAGCGAGGGATCTGCATTTTGCTGCGGACTGCAGATCCCTCGCTTCGCTCGGGATGACAAATCTATGGGGTGTTCTCACTTCCGCGCTTGCGGCTCACATCTAGCGTACGACGCCTTCTAGCGGGGAACTGGCCGTGGCATAGAGCTTCTTTGGCATTCTGCCCGCCAGATATGCTTGCCGTCCCGCGAGCACGGCGTGCTTCATGGCTTCGGCCATCAGCACTGGTTCCTGGGCGCCGGCTATGCCGGTGTTCATCAGTACCGCGTCATAGCCTAGCTCCATGGCGATGGCTGCGTCGGAAGCTGTACCCACGCCGGCGTCCACGATCAACGGGACTCCTGTAATCAACTCGCGCAGGATTCGCAGGTTGGCGGTGTTCTGAATTCCCAGGCCGCTGCCGATGGGCGCGCCCAAGGGCATTACCGCGGCGGCTCCGGCGTCTACCAGGCGTTTGGCGAAGACGATGTCGTCCGATGTGTAGGCGAGCACGGTGAATCCTTCTTTCGCCAGCACCGCCGTGGCTTCGAGCGTTGCTTGCACGTCGGGATAGAGCGTGGCCTGATCGCCAATTACTTCCAGTTTGATCCAGTCGGAGAGGCCTACCTCGCGCGCCAGTCGGGCGGTGCGGATGGTGTCGTCGGCGGTATAGCAGCCGGCGGTGTTTGGCAGAAGGAAGTATTTACTGGGATCGATGTAATCGAGCAGCGATTCCTTGCTGCGGTCGAGATTCACGCGGCGCACGGCCACGGTCACCATGTCGGCGCCGCTTGCTTCGAGAGAGCGCGCGGTTTCCTGGAAAGATTTGTATTTGCCCGTCCCAACGATCAAGCGGGAACGGAATTGCCTGCCAGCGATAATCAATGAGTCCGTCATGGGATTAATTTTACTTGATCTCCGGTCTTATAGTACCTTCATCGGCTTCGAAAATTGCACCACGGACATGATTCACGGTCCAGGCGAACCGTCCACCTTCTTGTCGCCATTTCAGTGCGTGTTCACCGACATATGCGTCCAGAGCTTTAGATCGGTGAAGAGACTTCTTAGCCAATCGAAACACCTTATCAGCCCAAGCGAGAAATTCTTTTCGTTTTGGGGCGATCATGTCACCCGCGAGCAGGTCGTTTTGGAAGTGGAGGCGTCCACGCAAAAGCACGCGCCCGTCAAATTCACATCCGCTGAATTCAATCACCTCGGACTCATCGTCAACATTCCAATGAGACAGCGTTGAAACAAACCGCATCCTGATGTCTGCTTCTCTTGCCGGTGTAATGTAGCAATCAGCATGGGCGGTGGCATTCTTCAGCATCAAACCGCCATGGCGCATAGGCGACTCAATTTGCTTTGGAACTGGTTTCGGGGAAGAGGCCTGAATCAGCGAGAGGTCCAGTTTGGATTTCAACGTGTGAATCAGAGACTCGGCGTCGGCTGGAAGCAAATACAAATGGAACTGTTTACTCATGGCATCGATGAATGGCTATAGGATTCCAGCGGCATTTTAGTTCGTCGCAACCGTCTCCGTCTCAGCCTTCGCGTACATCGCATCGATCAGGGCGCGGTAGCGCACCTCAATCCCCCGGCGGCGCACCTTGAAAGTGTGTGTCAACGTGCCATCGCTCTCCGAGAATTCTTCCGAGACCACCAGCACTCGCTTCAAGCGTTCGAAGCGCGCGAGATTCTGGTTGGTTTCTTCGACAATGCTTTCGTACAATGCCTGTACCTTGGCATGCGCGACCAGGGTTGACCGCGAGGTGAATGCAATCTGGTTTGCGCGCGCCCAATCTTCGAGAATCGGGAAATGCGGCGCGATCAGCACGGCGGGAAATTTTCGCCGGTCTCCAAGCACCACGGCCGTCCCAATGAAGGCATTGAGCTTCAGCGAATTCTCGATTGGTTGCGGGGCGATGAACTTTCCGCCCGAAGTCTTGATCAGATCTTTCTTGCGATCGGTGATCGAAAGAAATCCCTCGCTGTCGAGATGCCCGATGTCTCCAGTCTTGAACCAGCCATCGACAAAGGCGTTCTGCGTTTCCTCGGGACGATTCCAGTAACCTTGAAAGATCGAAGGCCCGCGCACCAGCACCTCGCCGTCGTCGGCGATGCGGACCTCGACATTCGGGAGCGGCTTGCCGACCGTGCCCAGTTTGTGGGCCGTGGGCGTGTTCACCGCAATTACCGGGGAAGTTTCGGTCAGCCCGTAGCCTTCGTGGATGGGGATGGCGACATCGGCATACCATTCGGCCAACTCGCGGCCCAGCGGGGCGCCTCCGGAAATGAATTCGTTGGCTTTACCACCCATGCCGGCGCGCACCTTGGAAAAGACCAGACGGTGGGCGATTTTCCAGGAGAATGTTTTCGGTTCGGTGCCGGCGAGAATCTCGTCGCGGTGGGCGCGGCCGACCGCAAGCGTCCAGCGGAAAACGGCACTCTTCGGAAAGCCCGTCGCCTTGAGGATCACCTGTTGGCGAATCTTCTCGTACACACGCGGCACGGCAATAAAGATGTTGGGCTGGACCTCGGTCAGAGCTTGCGCCAGATTCGCAAGGTCAGGGCAATACGCGAGTACTACGCCGCGGTAGAGCAGCGCGAAGTCTACGTGGCGCGCCGTTACATGGGAAAGCGGCAGAAACGACAGGCTGACCTCTTCCTTGTTTCCGACGGCGAATCCATCGAGCGAACGGGCGATGTTCGACGCCATGTTGCCGTGCGTCAGCATTGCTCCTTTTGGAGTTCCCGTGGTGCCAGAGGTGTAAATAATTGTTGCCAGGTCGTCGGGCGCAATCGTCCGCGCCCGAGCATCGAATGCGGGATCGAATTCCGCCGGACCTTGCAGCATCAATTCTTGCATCTGGACGGCGTGTTCGGTTTGGATCGCGTCCATTACCAGGATGCGCTGTAACGGCGTCTGCCGTTGAATGGCGAGCACCTTCTCCAACTGGTGCTTCGTGGAGACCGCGATGACGCGAACTCCGGAATCATTGAGGATGTACGAAGTCTGCTCGGCGGTTTGCGTGGCATAAACTGGAACGGTGACCGCGCCGAGGGCAAGCGTGGCGAAATCGGTGATCGTCCACTCGGGACGGTTTTCGCTGAGGATGGCGACGCGATCGCCTTTGCGAATTCCCCAGGATTCAAGCGCGCGAGCCACACCAACAACGCTGCGATAAACCTCTAGGGAAGAGATGGGAACCCAGCCTTGGACGCACCGTTGCATCATGACGCGGTCGCGACGACTCCCACAGACGGTCAACAAAATGTCGTTCAGTGTCTGAAGGCTCATCCGATCCGATCAGGGGACCCATCAACATTGTACGCAGCCATTGTGATTCGCAGAAGAGCTTTGACAGTGTCATCACACAGATATGTGACACGCTGGTCACCAGCCACGCGGTGCCATCGGGAGGGTCTGTAGCCACACGCTATTGGAGCGGGATGGGATGATCCTGCTTGAACACACTGTGTTATGCTTTTGTTGCGGGGTGGAGCAGTCTGGTAGCTCGTTGGGCTCATAACCCAAAGGTCGGTGGTTCAAATCCACCCCCCGCAACCAACGCAATCATAGGGTTACGGGCCATTGGGCACTTGCAGCGACTGTCCAAAACTGTCCAATAAGGGGAACTGCCACACAGTTCCCCTTATTTATTGAATGGAGACCTCTTGATTGGCAGGCCTTTGCAAGAGGCGTTGCACGATGGGCCGATTGGCCTTGCGCTTGGCCAAGGCCGAGGCATTGCCGTACTGGTCCATCGTGGTCGAAACATGCGCGTGTCGCATGAGTTTCTGCTGTACGCCCACGGGTGCTCCGGTTTCGTCCAGCCACGCACGATATGTGTGACGGAACGTGTGAAACCCGATCCTGCCAAGTCCCAATTTCAGACCTGTCGGAACCAGGTAGTCGTTGCGCATCGAGTCGGCATGATACGGTCGACCCGTCACCGGACTCGGAAAAAGCCAGTGCTCTTCGGTATCGAGACAGAGCGCTTGCCATTTCTTGAGTTCGAGAATGAAGCCCCGTTCGATTGGAACCTCGTCCTGCGAATACTCCGTCTTCAATTTGTTGAGCCGCTTTCCGACCGCTGATCGTTGAATCAGAACCACCGATCGCTTGAAATCGAAATCCGTCCAGCGCAAACCCAGGATTTCGCTGATTCGCAAACCGAAACACAGGCCAATTAGCACGATGGTTCGAAAGGGCTGAACCAGCGCGTCGAGCATTTGCCAAGCATCCTTTACCTGAAGAACACGAGGACGTTTCTTGCGCTTGCTGATGCCCTTCACTTCGACCAAGTCCATGGGGTTTCGTTCCACATTCAGCAATTCCCAAAGCATCGCCTTGTCGAAAAGACGATACATCAGGGATCGAATATGTCCCTTGTACTTGGGCGAGAGGACGAGCTTGCGAAGCCAATCCTGTACCAAAGCGGGCCGAACGTCTTCGAGATAGGCGTCGCCCCACTTGGGTCGGATGTGTTGGCAAATCATACTTCGGTAGGAGGCTAGAGTATTGTGAGTGATTTGTTCGGCTTCCTCTTCCTGTTTCTGATCGAGCAGGAAACGGTCGAGGATGCCACAGAAGAGAACCGGATCTCGGCGCAAGCATCCCATCGTTGATCATCAGCCGCATGCCTTCTGCTGCTTTCAAGGCGTGGGCCTCCGTCTTGTACTTTTCGACGGTTCCGACGGTGAAACCCCTTCTGGTCCTGCGACCGTCTGAAGTCGGTTCCCACCAACGATAGAGCCATACGTCCGGTCCTGTTACGCGTTTGTTGATCTCAACACTACCGTACTGATACCGCGTTCGCTTAGCCAATGTAATCTCCTTGGGGTTGGCGACGCGGGTGGCTGCCTGAGATTACCTGAGAACGAAGCCAATGGTCTAGCTCCGAGAGATAGAAATGCCAGCGCTTCCGACCTGTCCCAACCGGATGCGCGGGAAGCGAGCCCTCACGAGCCTTGCGGAGCACCGTCTTCGGATGAAGGTTGAGGAAACGGGCAGCGTATTGTTGGCTGACGGGTGCTTCCCGAACCGAGCGTAGTCGCTCGCGTGGGGGAATTCGATTGGGCTGGGTCGACATAGAAGCCTCGCTGCAATGCGGTTCCGCGCGCGATTGGATTTTGCGCGGAACCGACGATGTCAGCCAATTTGCTTCGTTTCCTCGACCGTGTCCAACAACTTCTCGTCCGCGTGATATTCCTGCCGGGAATATCAGACAGCAATAACCCGATTTCTCACGTCACATTTCGTTGAGCAAATCACTTCTCGGTTGCGGATCTGGCATTGCAGAAGAACCGAGTCAAACAGATCGCGACAGCCTCATCTGCATCATCGGCAGGCACTTGGACGCAGATTTGCGAGCAAAGTGATTACGCGCCCGCCACCACAATGGTATCTCGGGGCCAAATACTTAGACGTCTTCCTTGTATCAGTGCCGGGGTCGTATTTGCCGACCAATCGCTTTGTCTGGAAGATTCCATCGAGCGAGCCGGAAGGCTCAATTTACTTGGTCGCGACACCATGTTCGTCTGTTATTCCTCCCAGGAATAACAGAGTGACGAGAAGTTGTTGGACATGTTGTTTGAGCAGCGTTACGTTTGCGCCACAAGCAGCCGATTTGAGGTGCTGCGGGAGGTGCAAATGCCCCGTTGGTCGCGAGTTCATTCCATCCGCCAAATCGGACGCCTTCTTCAGTCGAAGCGCGTGCGTCCAACCACAGTTGTTCTTGCCCTGTTCTTCCTCATTCCTGTGGCGGCGCTGGCACAGGGTTCACCGTTCGACACGGGCTTTACCGCTATCCAAAGTCTTTTCACCGGCACCATTGCAAAGGTTGCAAGTCTAGTGGCGATCGTGATCGGCGGCTACGGTTTCGCCCACGGCGAACCCGGCGCAAAGAAGGCCTTGGCCGGTGTCGCCGCCGGAACCGGGATTGCCGTTCTCGCCGTAAACGTCCTGAGTTGGCTTTGGGGCGTGTAGGAGGCCCTACCCGCCAAGTTCAACAGATGCTGAACGAGTCCCTTATGCCAAACAACACAGATCAGAAGCATCGCACAAATCGAGTCTTCAAGAGCATGCATAAGCCGCTCACCTACCTGGGCGTCGAGCGCACTCTGTTCTACTTCGTCTGCGTCGGCGCGGTGGGAGCCTTCAATCTCTTCAACTCCATCTTGGCCGGTATCGCCGTGTTCATTGGCGGTTTTGCTTTCGGTCATTGGGTAACGAACAGCGATCCGGCGTTTCTCCGCATCCTCGCAAAGTCTGAACGCTACAAATTGCGCTACGACGCTGCGAAACAGCAAGTCCCACATGTAGAGGTGGTGTGATGCTGCGTCTCGACAAAGTCATCAAGCCGTGGAAAGAGAGCGCAGCTCTCAACGACCACATCAATCTCTATGGCTTCTGGAATGAGACGACCTTCCTCACCAAGAGCGGCGATGTAGGGATGGTCCTCAGTATTTCCGGCGTGGACTACGAGAGTCTTGACCGGTCGGAACAAGAGTATGCGGTGAAGCGGTTAGAAGCGGCGCTTAAAGCGTTTGGCCCAGGCTTCCACGTCTACCAATATCTCTTCAAGTCGAATCGCCCTGACATCCCATTCGCAACGTATGACGACCCTGTCGTGGATGCAGCGATCGATCAGCGGCGAAAGTTCTTTGAACGCGAAGCGAGACCATCTTTATCAGGTTGAAATCTTCTACTGCATCCTGCTCGAAGGCGCCCGGTCGAAGACCGGCGTCGGCACGGCGCTAGCTCGCCTGTTGCGCGATCCAGAAGGCGCGATTGCCGAACTCAAAGTCGCAGTTCACCAACGACAGCATGAAGAAGTTGTTGCGGACGCATATCGAGCGCGATCTTCAACGGCTCGACCAGCACGTGCAGGCATTCGCTCGGCAGCTCGCAGACTTCATGCAAATCGAGGTTCTGAATCAGCAGGGGCAGTTTACGTTTTTCCGACGCTTGCTGAATTATGACGACTGGCGTATTGCCGGCAGGCCGCAGTCCACGCAGTTTCTCGACTATCAGGTGGTCAACTCCGACATCGAAGCCGAACGCGATCATCTGCGCGTAGGCGATCACATCGTCCGCGTGCTGACGATGAAAGAGGCCATCACCGAGACGCGGCCCCTGGTGCTCGACGCGCTGCTGAAGATTCCGGCCAACTTCTACGTCGTCACGGAGTGGACGCCGCTCCCCGCGGACAAGGCCCGCAAGGAAGTAAACAAGCGCCGCCGCCACTTCAATATGTCGAAGACAGGGTTTGTCTCTCAGATGGGCAACGACGCCACGCAGACGAACCCTCGCGATGTGCTGGTGGATGAGTCCAAGCAGGCTGACATTGAAAATCTTGGCGATTGCCTGCGTGCCCTGGGTGACGGTCAATCGCTTGGCGATTTCTCGCTCACGATTGTGCTCTATGGCCGGGCGTCATCTGGTCAGGCAAGAACGGAACTCGATCAACTGGTGGCCGAGTTTACCGGCGTCTTCACCAATGCGGATGGCAATCTGTTCGCGGAAACCTACAACCAGCTCAACGCTTATTTCGCCACCGTGCCGGGCAACTACGCGCTAAACCTCCGCAAGCTGTATCTGCTCAACACGAACTATGCCGATCTGTCTTTTCTGTTTACGATCCTTCCCGGCGAGAAGACGAACGCGCATCTCGGAACGGAGTACCTGGCCGCGCTTGAAACCGACAACAGCACGCCCTACTTTCTTAACCTGCATAACGGCGAGGTTGCCCACACGCTGATTCTCGGGATGACGGGGAGTGGGAAATCGTATTTTTGTAATTTCCTTCTGCAGAACGCGCAGAAGTACGCACCGCTGACGTTCATCTTCGATATCGGCGGCAGCTTTCAGTCGCTTACGACGATCTTTGGTGGCTCATACCTGAACGTCGGCCAGGAGGCGCGGGATTTCACCATCAATCCCTTCTCCCTGCCTCAGACCAAAGAGAACCTGCAATTTCTTTTCAGCTTCTTCCGTGTGCTCATTGAGGGCAACGAACTGCGCCACCGGCTCGACTTCAAAGAAGAACGCCGGTTGTGGGATGGGATAGAGCGCATGTACGTGCTGGAGCCGAACCAGCGCACGATCTCGAACTTCTGCAACATAATCGGCGAGTTGAAGGAACGACTACACCGCTGGACTCGCGGTGGACAGTACGGTTTTCTGTTTGACAACGCTGAGGACACGCTTTCGTTCTCCAGATTTCAGACGTTCAATTTCCACGGCTGGAATGATGCGCCCGAAGTTCTTGAGCCACTCCTGTTTTACGTTTTGCATCGCGCGTCGAACGAGATCGCAGACCCAAAAAGACTCGCCACATTCAAAACCTTCCTGCTCGATGAGGCGTGGCTGTTCATCAAGAACGAGACGATCCGCAACTACGTGGTGCAGGCGCAGAAGACGTGGCGCAAGCACAACGCCGCGATGATCCTGGCAACGCAATCTATCAAAGAGTTGGAGGAATCGGGAATGCTGGCGATTGTGGCCGAGAGTTGCCCCACGAAGATCTTCTTGGCCAACCCGGAGATGAACCGCGAAGTTTACCGCGAAGCGTTTCATCTGAACGACACGGAACTGGACCTGATCGGCGGCCTTGTTCCGCCGGGGCAAATGCTGATTCGGAAGGCGCAGACCTCAAAGAAAGTGCACTTGAACGTCGATTCGGTGTCGCATTGGATGGCAACCAATAACGCCCGCGACAACTTAAAGAAGCAGGACTACTTCGATCGCTTCGGTATTGCGGATGGGCTTCGCCATCTGGCACAAGACTACCCATTCCAGCCGCGCACGCTGGCCAGATCAACCGCTACAGCGAACCACAAAGGAGAAATGCTGTGAACCATCTGAAATGGATTATCAATTGTCTGTTGATCGTTTATTCCATCGGCCTCGTAGCGCAAGATTCCGCGCGCACGGTGCAGTATCACTCCCAGGACATCATTCCGATCCGCGCGAAGTTGAAATACACAACCCTCATTGAGCTGCCCACCACCGAAAAGATCATGGAAGCGGCCACTGGCGACAAGGATTTCTGGATCGTGGACGTGGTCGGCAATTTCTGCTTTGTGCATCCAGCAAAGCAAGGCATCAGCTCCAACTTGAACCTCATTACGGACAAGGGCAACATCTACAGTTTCACACTCCAAGACATATCGGGCTCCACCCCCGCCACCAGCCCTGACCTGAAGGTGATCGTGGAACCCGCCGACCGTTCCGCGATTGTGGCCGCGAGCGGCCTTCCACAGTTTGTGCCGGCCGCCCAACTCGAACAGTCTCGACAGCAGCTTGCCGCTCTTCAATCGCACGTTGAACAGGCCGTTGACGAGTACAAGAGCGCCTATCCAACCCAGCTCAAGTTCGACTATGTCTACAAGGCGAACGAAGCTCCTTTCGATATCCAGTCGATCTATCACGACGACAAGTTCACCTACATCAAGACGAAAGCGCCTGAAAAGTTCAGCGTGTACGAGATGAAGGACGGCAAGCCCAACCTCGTCACCTACGACCTCCGGGAAGGGACATACATCATCCCGAAGATCATGGACAGCGGATATGTAGAGCTGGGCAAAAAGAAAATGGAATTCACGCGCAAGGGATAGCCGCCATGACTGAGAACATCTTTACGACCCACACCGAACCGCAGACCGACCCCCCAGGCGATCCCACGTTGCGTCGCAACCTGGAACTGCCGAAAGGAGTCTTGCAGAAAAACCTCAAGACCTTCGTTTATCTCGGTGCGGCATTGCTCGTGATCGTGGCGGCGCTCTTCAGTTCGTCCGGAAAGAAGACGCCAGCACAACAGGCCGGCGCGAAAGGCCAGCCGCCGCAACCGACGTTACAGGACAACACCGACAGCAACGTGCAGGAGTTGAAGAACCAGATCCAGGCCGAACGTCAGAAAGAGCGGCAGGCAACGATGGCCGCTGCTGCGATGGGAGATCCGGCGCTTGCGTCTGCGACGCCCGCGCAGCGGACCGCCGCCGCGGCCTACGGCCCGACCGGCGTTGCTGCCCCCTGTGTTCCAGGCCAACCCTGCTCTCAATTGCAGCAGGGCGACACTCAGGGGCAACTAACGCCCGTACAACAGCAAGCCCAGCTCATCGCCGCGAAAGAGCGTGAACGCGTGGACAACTCACGTTTCGCTTCCAACCTTGTGTATTCCGGCTCCGCCGTACAGCCGCAACAACAGCAAGGCCAGGCGATGCCCACCCAGTATGGGCCCGCCGACCGGCAGGCAAACAGTAGTCTCGTCGCGCCAGAATCTGAGGAAAACGCGAAGACACGCCTGGAGGCTATAAACGCCCGCTTGAGGCCAATGTCGATTCAGCCACCGGCCAGCCGTATCTGATTTATGAGGGCTCAGTGCTCGACACCGTTCTGATGAACCGCCTAGATGGGGACGCAGTAGGGCCCGTCAAAGTTCTTGTCTCAAATCCGCTGTATTCGCACGATCATCAACACGTCATCATTCCCGAGGGGACAGTTGTTCTCGGTGAAGCAAAGAAGATTGGAGCGGCGGGCTTCGGTCAACAGCGCCGAATGGCAGTTGTTTTCCACCGCCTCATTATGCCCGACGGTTATTCCGTCGATCTCGACCAGTTCCAGGGTCTCGATCAAATCGGGGAGCAAGGGCTAAAAGACAAGGTCAATAATCACTACCTTCAGATCTTCGGCACCTCGATCGCGTTGGGTGTAGTCGCCGGGGCCAGCCAAATCACGCAGGGTGGCGGCACCATTACCACGAGCGGTTCCCAGGCGTTCACGAACGGGGCTGCAGGCAGTGTTTCGCAGTCCGCGGCGAGCATTCTTGACCGTTTCATCCAGATACCACCCACGATCACGATTCGGGAAGGACATCGCGTGAAGGTCTATTTCACGCAGGACTTGCTTCTTCCTGCGTACTCGAACCACACTATTCCACAGAGTTTTTAAGGAGGCATTCAATGCGAAAAAGTGCTCTTTCCCTCTTCGTTCTGTGGACTCTCGCCTTTACCGGCTGCCAGAGCAAATCGGCAAAAGTGAAACAGTTGCAGGATCAATACAACGCTGAGTACCCGGCGTATGCCAAGGAATGCATCGACCCAGTGACCGCCGGATCGTCAGAACTTCTGACAGGAGAGAAGCTGACTCCTGAGCAGATAGCGGCCCTGGAAGCCAAGAAGAAAGAACGAGACGCACGGTGTAAGCCAGAAGCGGACCGCCTTGCACAGATTCAGAAAGAAATTATTGCTGCACAGCAGTAGCGCGGTGTTGCTGTGAGAGCGTGCCACACCAACCGCAGACGAAAGGACAAGAAAGTGAAGAAGCTAATCGTTACCGCACTCTCTATCGGCCTCGCTGCGGCATTGCAACCCGCTGCGCACGCGCAATTTGGTTCCGGCATCGTCTACGATCCTACGCAGTCGGTCCACGCCATTACGCAGATCGAACACGAAGAACAATCCATCTCCAACCAATTCCAGCAGATCGAGCAGGGCCAGCAAATCTTTTCCAACACGGTCAAGATCGCCACAACAGCGCTACAGGCCTACAACGTCGCAAAGCAGCAATACAACCTCGTTCACCAGATGATCCTTGCGCCGAGAATGCTCTATTCGCGATTTCTGTCTCCAACTTCTGACTTGCTCCTGCTACAGCAGATCTCGAATACCTACGGCAATTCGATGGGTTGGCTGAATTCGGCGAATACCGGAAAGGGAGCCGCGGCCTCCTACCAGCAAGTGAGCGTTCCGAATACCGGCAACGTGATCCCTGGCTACAGCACTGCCAGTGTCGCCGGCCAGTTGCAGATTGCCGCACAGGGCGCGACCGTTGACATCAACGACTCCGTAATGACCACCAACTTGCAGGCTCTCGGGACTATCCGTGCGAATCAGTCCTCAAGACAAACCGACATCGCCAGTCTTGAGGCCGCAACTCAGACCCAGGACGCCTCCCAGCAGACCGTCATGGCAACGCTGCAGCGCATGAACCAGGCATTGCTTTTACAACTCCGCACCCAGCAGGACGCGAACCAGATCAATGCCAATCTTTCGCTGCAACAGATCGTCGCCCAAAAACAGCAGCAAGACGCACTGAAATCAGCATTCCGTGACTCGGCAGGATACGAAAGCTATTACAACGCCAACATCACGACAACTAGTAGCGGGTCGGAGACTCTCCTTACGCAGGCGTACTGAGTAGGAGAAACACAAGGGGTGAAATATGAGTCTCTTCCAGTTCATCGCTCAGGCTTGCCAGTCGCTTGCCGCCACGGCGGCGCCCGCCATCACAGCGATGGGGATTCACATGGTCCTGGCGCTGGCCACTATCGTGATGGTTTGGTTCGGAGTGCAGGAAGCACTCGCATCTGCACACGGCGAAGCCGGATTCAGCATGGGGAGGTTTCTCAACCTCTTCATGCTGCTTACCTTCGCTTACGTGATGGTGAACTATTACGACAGTTCCATTCCCGGACTTGGCTTTTCTCTCAAGGGCTTCATCGACGGCGGCACGATCAATCTTGTGAAAGTAATTGGATCAGATGGCTCCACCACCATGCTGAACGAGATCAATGCTGCATCTTCCAAGACAGGGCCTGGACTCCTGAATACGATGATGTCCCCCTACTATGCGATGGTCTACTTTGCGGTGCAATTCCTCCTGGCCTTGTTGGCCGCAATCGTTTCCGCAATCGTGGCCTACGGCGCAATTGCGGCAACGATCATCGGATTGCTCGGGCCGATCTTTATTCCATTCCTTGTCTTCGACAAACTCGATTGGTTGTTCTGGGGATGGCTCAAGGCTTATCTCGGATTCAGCTTTTACAAAGTTGTGGCCGCAGCCACTCTGAATGTTTTGTCTCATGTGCTGACCAACTACTACCTCCAGCTTGGTCAGAGCTTGTCGGACCCTTCATTGATAGTCCAGACCTTGCCACTTCTTGTCCTTCTGGTACTGGTCAACATCTACATACTTTTCAAGATTCCGACCATGACGCACACCTTATTCACTGGCGGTACTGGCGGACACGGTGTGGGCCTCGGCGTAGCGCTGATGGCGATGCGGAGTGGGAAGTAAACCGGCAACAAGAGAACGAGGCCAAAATGAGCACAGAAACGATGAGCGTAGAAACCAAAGCCACCCCGGAAATCACCCGAGCTGCAGAGCGTTACCTGGAGCAATATGGCGACCCCCTGGTGATGAATACCTACTTGAAAGTGACCATTCTCGTGCTCGCCGTCGTGTGTGTCTGCCTGGCAGGGCTCGCCTACAAGAGCCAGACGGCCCTAGCCAACATGCACCCAATGATTGTGCGAATCAGTGACGTGGGCCATGCGGAAGCGATCGACTACCGGAACTTTCAGTATCGCCCCCAGGAGGCGGAGAACAAGTATTACCTGACCCGCTGGGCCGAACTGTATTTCAACCGCAATCGTTTCACCATTGAACGTGATCAAACGCAGTCACTCTACTTCCTCAATAGCGATGTTCAACGCGCCGTCATCGACCAGGAACGCAAGGACAACAGCATTCAGAACTACGTCAAAGACAGTACCTTGCCGTATGTCGATGTCGAGATCAAGAACGTCATCCTCGACGACCTTCGCCAGTCTCCGTATTCGGCGCGCATCGAGTTCGAGAAGGTTTACACCAATCCCGCGGATCACACCGAACTCAAGCGGGAGCGATGGACTGCCAGCGTTACCTATGTCTTTCGCGAGAACGTGAAGAACAATGAACTTGCCGTGAACCCCCTCGGTCTGACTATCGTGCGTTTCCGGGCCGACCAGGCGTTCAGCTAAGGATCTTTAGAGAATCCCCGAGACTAAACGATGTCCATTTCTGCTGCCAATCCGGCTGGCCTGCCCCACGTGTCTCTGTGCGTAGGGGGCCTGGCGAACGAGAGCGCCCCGAGGTGCAACGGAGGTGGCGAGCCACACCTTTCTTGCGACGGACATGGCAACTCGGAGCCAGCACCGACCGTAGTCGCCTTCCGCAGCCAGCGTGCCGATGAAAACTTTGCTCTGAAGACTGTCTGCCGTTTCGTATCCCGCCTTTGTTCGGGCACCGCTTCGGGTCTTTTCATGCGCCCTGCGGCAGCTCGCTCTTCTGCTTCGGCTGCGCCGCCCTGCGGGTTACGGTTTCCCTCCAAATCTTGTTCGCAAAGAGCGCCGAAAAGATTTCTCCGGAGCCTCCGTAAATGCAGAGCTTCGGCACTTGGGAGCATGGCCCACTCGCTTAATGGTGCCCCGATCAAGATCGGGAAATTCAACAAACGGAGACAATCATGTATCAGAACAAAGTAACTCTCATCGGCTTCCTCGGCAGCAACCCAGAAGCGCGTACCAACAGCCCGGATTTCAGCGTCACCACCCTTTCGCTGGCAACCAAGTCCTCCTACAAGAAGGATGGCAAATACATCTCGCACACTGAATGGCACCGTTGCGTTGTCTTCGGCAAGCTCTCGGAGTTCGCCAAAACGCTCACCAAGGGTGCACATGTCCAGGTGGAAGGCGAACTGCGCAGCCGCGAGTACGACAGCAAGAAGACAGACTCGAAGCGGCGCGTCTGGGAAATTCGAGTCGCCTCGATCCTGAAGCTGGACCGCGCTGAAAAGGCCGCTGCCGAGGATCAGGAACACGATGAATCACCCCAGGAGGAAACGGCCGCATAGGCCCTTGCGCTTCACTCTCGGAAGCCCGGCTACCCGCTGGGCTTCCATCTTCGTGAGGTTCCCATCATGAGCTTCGAATTGATCCTTCCGTTCCTTCGCCCGATAGAGCCGTTGCTGCTGGACGACAGCATCAGCGAGATCATGGGCAATCCCGATGCCTCATGGTGGTACGAACGTGACGGGATCATGCGCCAAGAAGCAACCATTTCTTTCAACGCAGGCCAGCTGCGTACCGGCCTCGAAGTGATCGCCAATCAACTCGGCAAAAAGCTAGACGAGGACAATCCTTTACTGCACGCGCAGCTGCCAGACGGAAGCCGCCTGGCGGCGGTGATTCCTCCAGTCGTGCGCCCGGCACCTGCCCTGACGATCAGAAAGTTCACCAGCCGGCATTACACGATCAATGACCTGATCGCTCGCGGCACACTTACACGGCCACTTGCGGACTTCCTGGGGGAACAAATCCGCAGCGGAAAGACCCTGCTCATCAGTGGTGGAACGGGGACCGGCAAAACCACGCTCTTACGGATATTGGCTGACTTCATTCCGGACCAAGATCGCATCGTGGTCATCGAAGATACCTCCGAACTTCACATCCAGAAGCCGAACATTGTCCCGGCCGAATGCCAGACCGACACGTTCAAGGCCAACATCTCTTTCGATGATCTCTTGAAGTCCGCTCTCCGCTGGAGACCGGACCGGATCATTCTCGGCGAAGTGCGCGGAGTCGAGGCGAGAACGCTGCTCGATTCCTTCAACACCGGCCATGCCGGTTCGCTAGCGACGATTCATGCGAATTCCGCGGAGAAAGCACTCCGCCGGTTCGCCAATCTGGTCATGCGCAACCACGCCCAAACCACCTTCTCCGACACCGAAGCCGAGATCGGGGAAGCCGTTGATTTTGTCGTCCACGTTGAGCGGCACCCAGGGCGCCGCATCCTCCGCGAAGTGCTGGCGATTCGTGGATACGACCGGGACGCAAAACGCTTTCTGATAGAGCCGGTTTTCGAGGTGAAACATGCCACATCCTAATGCTCAGAATGCAACCGTCACAGCTGCTGAATTCCTCACTCGTTGCTTTGCTCCGGGTGAGACCATCGCTTTGTTTCTACGACGTGAAATCCCTCGCGCGACGATTCAGAGAATCGTCCAATTGGAGACTGCGCTCGCGCCTCGTTACCTCGCTTGGCTCGTGCAGGAGAACGCGGCTGGCGCGAATGTCTATGTTGCAGCCAATCCGCTTCGCTCGGAGAGCCGCAAACGCACCAAAGAATGCATCGCTTCAGTCCGCCATCTCTATCTGGATTTAGATACCGATGGAGAGAACCATCTCACTTCGCTTCGAGCCTCCGATGCTGTTCCCCTGCCGAATGCAGTCCTCTCGACATCGCTCGGTAAATATCAGATCCTCTGGCGAGTTGACGGCTTTACCCTGGAACAACAAGAAAGCGCGCTGAAACTGCTTGCCGTTAGCTTCGGCGGCGATCCCGCTTGTACCGATTGCAACCGCGTACTCCGTGTACCGGGATTCCTCAACTGCAAGTACGATCCCGCGTATCCAGTGACGGTCGAATATCCCGGCGATTCCACTTGGAATTGCAATGACTTCCGGCTCGATATTCTAGCTGCCGATGGCCTGCTTCCGACCCATCCAATCACAGCACGAAAGCGTACCTCGAACCACACCCATTCCGAGCACGATTGGGCATGGGTTCTGCATGAGCTTTCCCGCGGGAAAGACGCCGGCAAGCTTACCCGCAAGCTGGCTTCGCTCCGCGCCGATAAGCCCAATCCTCTTTACTACGCTCAACGAACGGTTGATGTTGCGTCGGCCAGGCTTTGGCTCATCGAAGGTATTCCGATAGATGACATTGTCACGTTGCTTGAAGTTCGTCGCCGATTCGAGATTCCAATCGCACTTTGCCGCGCTCGCGCACGGGAAATCGCACAGACGGCGCAAAGAATGATTGCCCGCAGAAAGATTGCCTGATTCCACCCACCTATAAGGAGAACAACAATGCCATTGCTCGATATCAACCAGACCCACTACATCAGTGCTTCGGTTCGTCTCGATGAGGCCACCGCCGAACAGGTCGATCAGTACGCCGCTTTCGTCCACGCATCCGCAGACGATGTCGTGGACAAAGCGCTCAACTATGTCTTTTCGAAGGACCGTGACTTTCAGGACTTTTTGAAGACGCCCCAGGCCAAGGATGTTCCTTCTACATTGCGTGTCCGGAAGGGTCCAAGCAATGGCGCGTCGGAGGAGCCGACCAAGAAGCTCGTAGCCGGGGTGGAGTCAGCGCCTTCTGTGCGGGCGGTGAAGGCGTGATCCTGCGTTCAAGTTCGTGCCAGA
Organism: uncultured Acidobacteriaceae bacterium; assembly: GCA_963785265.1. Classification (GTDB taxonomy): domain Bacteria; phylum Acidobacteriota; class Terriglobia; order Terriglobales; family Acidobacteriaceae; genus Acidiflorens. The sequence goes on from CAWAUN010000010.1 coordinate 546,995, forward strand.
GCAAGAACGGTGCTTCGCACCGGAAGAATTGTGACACTCCACCCCTTAAAGGGTACACGAACGTAAACGCCCGTCTACAAACGTCAACGCTCTCGTACTGAAGCACTTGCGTAATTCGCCGTATACAGCGTTTACGTTCGTCGTCGGCGACGCAATAGGAGGTTTAGCGATGGAAAAATCGATCTTATTCAAACCGACAACCGACGGCTCCATGCGACCGCTCGCCCGAAATCGCATCCTATCGGCGCGTTTCACCGACAGTGAGTATGTGGCACTTGAGAGTTTCGCGTGGTCGAAGGGAAAGACGCTCGCTGAGTGGGTGCGCGATGTGTTGTTGCATAGCCTTGAAGGTGCCAGTCAGCCGCAGATGGACATGCACATCTTCACCGAACTCGTCGGCATCCAGATGCTTTTGATGAACACGCTCGAACCGCTACTGCGCGGCGACAAACTTGCCCAGGAACAGCTCACCGTCCTTTTTCGCCAAGTTCAGACGACCAAGGCCGCGAAAGCGCATGAACTCCTAGCTAAGCGCAGCCAGAACAAGGAGAAATAGCCATGCCCGCCGTCCAACAGTGGGGCCGAAGAGAATCGATCATTTGGCCGCCCCGCCATTATCTTTACACCCTCGGCGCGATCTTTCTCGCGCTCGTTGCGACTGGATTCTTTATCTACGTCCGCTTTCAATTTGGTCTTTCACCGCTCGAACGCTACTACCTGCCGTACTATTTCCGCACCGAATTGGCAGGTGTCACACATTCCAGTAGCAACTATCAACTGCTCTACGTTTCCGATCGCAAATCACTCCCCCAGGCTGCGCTTGAAGGCGACGTAGAGCCAGGAGCGACGCCGCAGCCTACGGGTGGTCCGTTGCCGCTTGTGCTTTCATCTGAAGCACGGCGGAAAGGCTTCACCTTGCTGTTCCGCGAGCAACCGCACAGATACTCGAACAAGGCTCTTCACGCTTGGCTCTGGCATTGGATTTATGCGGAGGTTTCTCTTACTCAGCTCTTCAAGATGCAACTGATTTTTGGTCTGGCGGCCTTCGCGCTTCAGCTTCCATTTTCCGTTCGGAAGGATATCCGGCGCATCAAGGCACTTCGCTACGGGCGCCGCCTCAAAGGCCCCGTTCTCGTGAATGCCAAGGACTTCACAGAAGCGGTCAGCGGCAACGGCATCGGCATCACGACGAACGATTCGAAGCTACCCTTGCGTATTCCGCGCGACGCCGAAAACAAGCACTTCCTAATCGTGGGTGACACCGGCTCCGGCAAGTCGAGCATCATTCGCCAGATGCTCTATCAGGTGGACGCCCGCGGCGACAGCGCAATCGTTTACGATCCGGCCTGCGAGTTTGTGAAGCAGTTCTATAACGAGCGCCGCGGCGACATCGTTCTCAATCCACTCGATGCGCGGATGCCCTATTGGAACCCGTCGAAGGAACTCCGTCGCAAGGCCGAAGCCAAGGCCCTGGCCGTGTCGCTCTACCAGCCGGAAGGCGTGACGAATCGATTCTTCGTTGAAGCTCCGCAGAAGATTTTCGCGCATCTGCTTACTTACCTTCCGACACCCGAGGAACTCGTGCGATGGATGTCCGACCCTGCAGAAATCGACCGTCGCGTCGAAGGAACCGAATATTGGATGCTGATCGATCCGAAGGCCCCGCAACAGCGGACAGGAGTTCTGGGTTCTCTCAATATGAGCGCGGACAGCTTTCGGCTTCTGCCCAAGCCAGACGAGACTAGCTCTGCTTGGACGGCAACGAATTGGGCGGAGAGTCGGCGCGGTTGGATCTTCATCACTTCGCGCCCAACGATGCGCGAGGCGCTTCGCCCGCTCATCAGTCTGTGGATCGATACGCTCGTCTTGCGCCTCTTAAACGAACCAATGCCGGATCAGAAACCCGTCTGGTTCGTCATCGACGAGTTGGCCAGCTTGCAGCGACTGCCGCAACTCCATACGGCCATCACCGAGAATCGGAAATCGCAGAACCCGGTCATTCTTGGCTTCCAGGGACGCAGTCAAATGCAGGCCCGCTACGGCGAAGACGCCGAGGCAATGCTCTCGCAACCGGCGACAAAGATTTTTCTCCGAACCACCGAGCCTCGGGCTGCGAAATGGGTCAGCGAGGCGATTGGAGAAATTGAGATCGAGCGGCTGCGTGAAACGCACTACGAGGGCTCACGCGCGGGACGCAACTTCGCACTCGACCGGCAGACCGAACCGCTTGTTCTTCCATCCGAGGTTTCGGGTCTCGACGATCTTCGAGGCTTTCTCAAATACGGCAATCATGTCGCGCGATTCTCGTTTCCCTTCATTGCCTTGCAAGAGAAGAGTCCAGGTTTCGATGAACGGACGATGGATGACTTGATTGTGCCCAGCACGCCGCCCCGCTCAGAGTCAGATGAAATGCAGGGCAATCTTCTGACCCCCGAATGCACGCTTCAGCCACACGAGAACCAGGTGGAGTAGACCGTAATGTTGACCATTTCAAAACCACTTTCCGCAGGCCAGGCGCAAACCTACCACCAGAAGGAGTTCACCGCAAAAGAGCAAAACTATTGGTCACAACAGGGCGTAATCGCTGGCGAATGGCAAGGGCAACTAGCCGCGCAATTTGGCCTTGCTGGAGCAGTCTCAGCCGAAGACTTCGCGAGACTCAGCCAAGGCCAACATCCGCAGACCGGAGATCAGCTTGTGCGGCAGCGAGCGTCCTATGAATATCAGGACGCTGAGGGGAAGACCATCAAAACGATGGAGCACCGGGCAGGTTGGGACGCGACCTTTTCCGCGCCTAAATCCGTCTCACTCACGGCGCTAGTCGGCGGCGATGACCGCGTCCGTGAGGCTCACCGTGAGAGCGTCCGCGTTGCCCTAGACCAACTCGAACACTACACACAAGCCCGCATCGGTGGCAATCATCCGCCCGAAACCACTGGCAAGTTTATAGTCGCCAAGTTCGAACATGACACAGCCCGCCCGGTCGATGGCTACGTCGCCCCACAACTGCACACACACGCGTGTGGTTTTCAACGTTACCGAACGCGACACTGGCCAGCCTCGTGCCATCCAGCCGCAAAGCCTCTTCGCCTCGCAACAATTCGCCACAGCCATCTATCAATCCGAGTTGACCTACAAACTACGGCAACTTGGTTACGAAATTACGACAGGCAGGAGCGGTGCCCCGGAGATCAAGGGCTACACGCAGGAATACCTCGATGCATCCAGTCCCCGGAGCCAACAGATTCGCGAATACCTCGAACGAACGGGGCGCTCCGGGCGGGAAGCCGCCGAGATCGCGGCGCACTCCACGCGCGACCGCAAGGAAATTCATTCACCGGGAGAGGTGATGGCCGCCCACCGAAAGTTGGCCGCTGATTTTGGACACCAGGCCGACGCGGTTGTCCGAGCGGCTCGTGAACGGTCTCAACATCAGGAGAAGCCTGTCAACTCGCTTGATCGCGTTCGAGAATCTCTGACCTTTTCTCGCGACAAGAACTTTGAACGCGAGGCGGTTGTGGATGAACGTGCATTGATCCGCGACGGGCTCCGCCGCGGCATGGGTGAGATCACCCACGGACAGGTCCGCGCCAATCTGTCCGCTCGATTGGCTTCCGGAGAATTTCGAATCGTGGAGCGGCCTCAGGGCGTTCCGGGCCGTCAGTTCACCACCGCGAAGACTATCGAAGCGGAACATGAAATTATCCGGAGAATGCGTGAGGGACAACACCATGCCGCACCAGTTTTTTCGCGTTCGGACGCAATCGTCCTTGCCGATCAGCACCGGCATCTTAACCACGCGCAGAAGAGCGTAATCGAGGATGTTCTCAGTTCACCGGATCGCATTCAGGGAATCCAAGGCTTCGCTGGCTCAGGCAAAACGACCGTCCTGACAACAATTCGCACTTCGGTTGAGACACAGGGCTACCAGGTCGAAGGCCTCGCCCCGACCTCCCGTGCTTCGCGCCAACTAAACGAGGCCGGAGTCCACGCGGGAACTCTGCAAAGCTTCGTCGCGCGCGCGGCAGATCCCGACGCGGCTGGGCAAAAGCGCTTCTACTTCGTCGATGAATCAAGCCTTGCCAGCACCAACCAGATGCGCGAGTTTCTTACGCGGATTGGCGCTAATGACCGTGTGCTCTTGATCGGCGATATCCGCCAACATCAGGGTGTCGAGGCGGGCCGCCCCTTTGAACAACTACAGGACGCCGGAATGCGGACGGCTAAGCTCGATCAGATCGTTCGCCAGCAAGACCCGGCCCTCAGATCTGCCGTAGAAATGCTGGCGACGGGCCAAGTCTCCGCTGCGCTTGACGCACTCCAGCAGCAGGGCCGAGTGAAGGAGATCCCTGACCGAGAGGATCGCGTCCGCACCATCGCCAAGAGTTATATCGAATCGCCGGAAAACACTCTCATCGTCTCACCCGACAATGCCTCCCGACGCGAGCTGAACGTTGCCGTTCGCAAGGAGCTAAAAGCCAACGGAACGCTTGCTTTGGAAGACCATAAATTCGGCGTGCTAGTTCAGCGACAGGACATGACCGGCGCCGAAAGATCATGGGCAAGCCACTACGAGATCGACGACGTAATCCGCTACACGCGCGGCAGCAAAGCCATCGGAATCGAAGGTGCCGCCTACGCATCGGTTGTCGCGATCAACCCATCCGCAAACGAACTCACGGTCGAGAAAGCGAGCGGTGAGCTTGCAACCTACGATCCCCGCCGCCTTACGGGCGTCAGCGTCTACCAAGAGATCCAGCGTGAGTTCTCCGTAGGTGAACGCATCCAGTTTACTGCCCCCGATAAATCGCTCGGTGTTGCAAATCGCGATATGGCCACGATTGAGGCGATCCGCGCCGATGATCGCCTATCTATCCGCCTCGACAACAACCGCCAGATCGAATTCAACCCCAACGAGCATCGTCATCTCGATCACGGCTACGCCGTTACCAGTCACAGCTCCCAGGGCCTCACCGCCGAGCGCGTCCTCGTTCATGCCGACACCAGCGTGCACCCGGACCTGCTCAACTCTCGCTTTGGGTACGTCTCCATCTCACGCGCGAGCCACGACGCCACACTCTTTACCGACGACCTGGCGAAACTCGCCCCCCAGCTCGGAGCCGATGTTTCCAAAACTTCCGCCTTGGAAATCAGTCAAGCTTCATCCACTGCCCAGGGAATTGGTGTAGGGCTATGAGAAGTGTCAACCATTACATGCCCAGGAACCCCGATGAGAAACGGGTTCCCTCAGCCGTGTTCAGTGTGTATCCGGACTAGTGCTCCAAACTAGTGTTCCGAGCTTCCCGGGTTGGTAAACGTTAAGCCGATGACAACGGTGTTTCCCAAGACACGAAAATCTGGTGGCAAGCTTCCGCGCAAAGCTGTGACGGTAAATTGAATATTAGGAGTTAGTGGCGCGATGAGGCTTCCTTTCAGAAATGAACGCCTACCGGCAGCGAGCATTTCCGTTCCGTTGTTTGAGACATCGGTCATCGGTTCCTCGTAAGCGAGCCAACGCATCCGGTACGAATACTCTAAAGTGATGGGGCTGGTTCCTAAGAAATTGTGCAGAGCGCTGAATGGCCAGCGAAAGCTACCGTCGACACCCGCTACGCCTCGGAGAATAGGGTTTCCTTCGACGAGATGGGTGTCAAAATGCGACCCTCCTTCGACTCCGATAACGGGATATGCCGTAAATGCTGACGGTTGTTGGTGGAAATTGAATACAAACGGAAGCTTTATTGTTCCGGATTCTACCCAATTCTTATCATGCGGCGTGGTCGGAGCGACCTCGACGCCCGATCGGATCTGGAATTGTGGCTTTCTGACTATGAAGTGCACGGACCGCGTCAAGTTGGGATTTCTCAGCGCTCTGACGTCATAGGCCAACCCCACGATCAGGGCATCGAGGTTTGAGCCTTGCGTAGTACTCTTTTCAAAGGTGAGTGGTATATTGATCCACCCAGGCCCTGCTTTGTAGGCAGGGTCCGCCTGAACGTCAAAACTCAACTGACGTTGTCCGGTACCGATCACTGGAGATAGGGAAATCGTCCCTTGAGCAGATCCAGCCTGACTAAAATGCGTGTACACCCAACTGGACTTGTATGCGGCTCTTAAGGGTGCCCAACCGTTGCGGTCGCACGGCGCAATCGTCTGCGGTACACTGTTACTCCAGCAATCCTTAAAAGCCGACGGGTCAGCGGGAGCTGTTCTTTGTGGATCAGTTCTGTTGCGGAAAGGCAGTCACGTCGGCCCAGATAGCGCGAACGGGCAGAGCGGTAACAAATTTTCCACCAGAACAGACGCCCGCACCGATATCGCTTGGATTGTAAATGAGTACGTTTGAAGACTCTTCCGTCTGTGTTACTACCTTCCAGTCGTAATTCTTACAGTTCGTGGTGTTAACATTTTGCGGAATGTCTACTTCCAGTATTGTGCCCGTTGAAAGAGCTTTGGAACCGGTCACTGCTTGAACCCAAGAAGCAGGAGTGTTGTCTTGCACAGGCTGCTTGGTGGGAATTCCAGTAGTTGGATCCGGAATAGTGAACGTCCCGGTGGCCCCGTCCAAACGATTGAACGGTACGATTGTACACCGCAGAATTGTCTTCTCCTTCTCTGTAGCGGGGCAGTGCGCAGAGGCATATGGAGCGACCACAATCACTGCAGCGGTTGCGCTTGTGTTTGTTTGTGCGCCATCCAGCTTTGCTACAGCTTTCACGGTCACCTTCCCTAGAGGCACATTATCTGGAGCCGTGTACTTGACGTTCTCGCCTGACCCAGTAATCTTTCCAGCGCTTTCGTCCCTTTCATCGATACGTTTCAGATCGCGATCTTTGTCACCAAAGTCCTTTGCATAGACAACTTTGTCGTCGACAGCGATTTGCCAGCCAATGGTTGCATTTGGCAGGTCGAATACTCCGCGGATAGAGCGACCGAATCACCAATACGCACGATATTCGTCAGGGGACTCTAGATTCACGCATGGCATCAGCTTCTTGGGTGGGTCCTTGGCAGAATGGTGATCGGTGTCGCACAATGGCGGGTTGATCGTGACTGTAACGTCTCCTTTGATTTTAAAAGACGGAGATTTTACGGTGAGTTTTGGCGGATTGTCCGGCGCCAATTGTGGAGCGGTATAGACACCGGCGGGCGTGATCGTTCCATTGGTCGAGTCTCCGCTGACCGTCCATACTGTGTCGTCGAGCTTTGTAGGAGGATGATCTTTGGTAATGACGTACGCTGTGAGAATCACGCTCGCTCCGATAGCTACGGCTGGATCGCGTGGTTCAATCCAAATCTGAGGGTCGGTAGAACGTAAGTCGACCGGCGGTGCGTTTTGTCCATAAGCCTCCAAGCATAAAATGAATATGCACGCCGTCACGAAGGTACCTGATACGATGCTTCGGTCCACGTAAGCCTCCTTGGACAATGGCTAGCTAACAATGCGATTCGCTCCCTCGAAATCGCAAGGTCAGCGCCGATCATTTTTGGTGAAACTGGTCCCGTGACAATATCTCTGAAAACCGTGTGGCTAATCGCGTCCGCTAACTAACCACGGTGGGGGCTCTATTACCGAGAAGTGCCTCTTTCAGAGGCTTACCGGACGCTGTCCAAAGCTTCATGACCTCGAAGACAATTACGGTCACATATGTAACTGCGATCCAAACACAGACTGCCTCGATTGGCAGACCCGACCAAGCACCGATTGACAACCCCAACATCTGGCTGGGCTGATAACCCCACCAGCCGTAAGGAACGGCGAGCGTGGCCTCCCAGAATAAGCTGATGAGCAGAATCATGAAGAGCGTCAAGCTCAAAGCCCGCCAATTTATGAATCGTCTTGCTTCGGAAAAAAATGCAGCTGCGGGAACCACCCCTGTAACCACGAGGAAGACAAAATAACCTGGGAAGCCCGCTGGACTCGGTGACATCAATTTCTTGTACGCAACAGCAGCGCCAATCAGGGTCAACCCGAGAACCAGGGAGGTAGGATGGAACCTCAATAACCGGCGAATTGTCGTGGCTTCGGAATGGTAGTCTTGAACGTTATAGGCACTCAGCCAAAACTCGCCCAACCAAACATATATCAGTAGAACCGCGACAAACCCTGTCAGATAGAAGATGTACTCCTCGATTGGAACCCATTCTCCCAAGGCCGGCGCCGGGATTTGTACCGTCGCGTTTGGGTTTCGGAAGCATAGGAAAAGCTTCGCGAAAAAGAAATCGAGGCTAAACCCGACGGGAACCAAAATTCCTATTGTCCACAAGGAGGCTCGCTGCGGAATTCTGATTCCTTCGAGTGGCACGAACCAGAAGCCGATTACCAGAATTGGAATAATGAAGAGGAGTAGACTCCACGTGTAACCGTACGGAGTAGGATCGGTGCTTTGAACTTGGACCGTAGCCGGAACGCGAACTGTGTGCAACGTGATTCCGACGGGGACCACAACCATGGCAAGCATTGCCAGCACCATCAGGCTGCTGACTCGCGGATTCAGGGTTGACTCAAGAGCGGGTTTTTGCATTGTGGTCGGTCTCCACTTCGCAAGAAGTCCGTGACTTCGGGGCGTAGCTCACAGAAGGCCTCCTCCGTCTCGACATCGCGACTACTCCCCCCTCCGAAGCTGCAATCTTCCAGGAGCGGCGAATATACAATCGACCCCGTTTCATCGTGAGTCGGAATAATTGGCTGCGAAGACCGACTCTATCCTGAACAAGCACCCAAGAGTTAAGCGTTCTGCCAAAGCTCAAGGGAATTTCCTTCGGAATCTTGGAATGCGGTCCGCCCATTGCTTACCACGAGTGGCTTGACACCGCGCAGGGTCAGTGCGTCTGACGCAAACGGGAGGTCGGAAACTTCAAAGGCTACTATGCCGCCCCTAGGCGGCTTTCCGATGCCCTTGAGGAGAGGGTCAGTGGCGGTTGGCTTCCGGAATTCAAGAATACTCGCATCGAGCACGAATCTTATACGGTTTCTCTGCGCTTCGTGCACCGGAAGTTGAAGGACGTCTCCATAGAAGCGTCGGACCCCGATCAAGTCGTCATCGTAGAAAACAACGTCGAGGGCCATGTCGCGCACATCACGAAGATTCGATCCAATCTGAACCCGTTTTGTTTTCATTGTCTCGGCGTCCAACGCACCAACTGGTCTGGCCGCGACCTCAAAACCGACACCCGGAGTTTTGAATCGGGGTTGGTATAGTTGGAGTGGACGTCCGCGATGATCCTCGAAGATACTTAGCAATTCCTCGCCATCCGTACAATTGATAGTGGAGCCGTGAAATTTTACTCCCCTCGAAGCAAGAGATTCCCTGGCTTGCTTCATATCGTCAACCTCGAACGAGACCGTTGCACCGTCTCCGGGCCGTAGTTCAAGAAAGTCAGGCTTCAGATCTTCATGAAGCTTCAGGGTTCCTTCAGCGAGGCGGAATGATAGCTCCATCCCGCCGTAATTGATTTCCATCCACATGAGGAGTCCCGACAACGTTTGCTCTCTCCTAGTCGGAATCTGCAAAGCTGTGGAGTAGAAGTTCGCAAGCTTGGCAACGTCTCGGGTGTTAAAGAACACATTGTCAATGCGCATAAGGGGGCCCTTCGAGAGTTGCCTGGGCCTGGGTCGCGCAATGGGACCCGAAACTGATGCACCTTCCGCACTGGTGCCTTTGCTAACCGCACTCAATGCCGCCATTCCCGCAACGCTTGCAATGAGCTTTCGTCGATTGATCGCCATAACCGTCACCTCACCTTTCAAGAATGTTTGTAGAACACGACCCCTCTCACCGTGTACCTTCCAGTGGCCCCCGAACACACCACCGGCCTCCTTATCTCCTGAGTGAGAATTAGGCCGTAGAATCCGCCGCTAACGAAAACACGCGGTCTCAGGTGTTTTGCCAGAGTTCGATGGAGTTCCCCTCAAAGTCTCGGAATGCGGTGCGCCCGTTGCTTGTAGCGAGTGGCTTGATGCCGCGAAGAGCCAACGCGCTGGATGCAAACGGCAGATCAGAGACTTCGAATGCGACTATGCCACCCTTAGGTGCCTTTCCAATGCCCTTGAGCAGAGGGTCCGTCAGAGCAGGTTTCCGGAATTCCAGAATGCTCGAATCAAGAACAAACCTCACGCGGTTCTTCTGCGCTTCGTACAGCGGGAGTTGGAGTACGTCCCCATAGAAGCGTTGGACCCCGACTAGGTCGTCATCGTAGAAAACAACGTCCAGCGCCATGTCGCGTACATCGCGGACATTCGACCCAATCTGAAGACGCTCCTTCTTCATTGTGTCGGCATCGAGAGCACACGAGACCCCACATCTTCCCGCAGCCTTCAGTGCGTTATCGGGAGTCTTGAAACGAGGCTGATAGAGTTGGAGTGCACGCCCCCGATGATCTTCGAAGATGCTTAGCAATTCCTCACCATCTGTGCAATTGATTGTAGAACCGTGAAATTTCACTCCACGGGAAGCGAAAGATTCCCTGGCCTGTTTCATATCGTCAACCTCGAATGAAACTGTTGCACCATCTCCCGGTCTCAGTTCAAGAAAGTCAGGCTTCAAATCTTCATGAAGCTTCAGTGTCCCTTCAGCGAGGCGGAACGATAGCTCCATCCCCCCGTAGTTGATTTCCATCCACATGAGCGAACCCGACAGTGTCTGCTCCCTTCGGGGTTCAATCTGCAACACGGTTGAGTAAAAGTTTGCGAGCTTGGCAACGTCGCCAGTATTGAAGAACACGTTGTCAATGCGCATAAGCGGTCCCTTTGAGAGCTGCCTAGGCCTAGGCTTCGTAACGGGAACTGACCCGGATACGTTGGCAGTCGCCCTCCCGCTAACAGCCGTCAAGGCAGCCATTCCGGCAACGTTTGCAATGAGATTTCGTCGATTAATCGCCATAAGCAATCACCTCACCTTTTCAAGAATGTTTGTAGAACACGAACCGCACAACTTGAAGCGCCCGTTACTTGTCCTCCACGATTTCCGAGCCAACCATCATCCCCACTACGCTTTGATCGCCTGTTTTCCACTTTATGCTGCACCCGCAATTCGGCTTCTGCTCAGCCGAGACCCCGACACCAGCCAGGACTGCTTCCATGGCTGCTCGCACCGATTGTCCCGTCAGCGGTTTTCCGTTCCCCGGCCGACTGTCATCCAGTTGGCCACGGTAGGCCAATCTTCCGAGCGAATCGTAAAGGAAAAAGTCCGGGGTGCACGTTGCGTGAAACGACTTCGCAATCTCTTGCGACTCGTCATAGCAGACTGGAAAGGCAAACCCAAGATCCTCCGCCATTGTCCGAAGCTCGGAAGGCGAGTCTTCTGGGTATTCAGCGGTATCGTTAGACGAAATGGAGACGATGGAAATTCTACCGTCTGCGTAGTCCCTCCCAATCCGAGCCAACTCTTGCTGAACATGTACGACGTAGGGACAGTGTTTGGAGATGAACATCACCAGTAAGGGGCGGTCCGAAGCCAGTGTCTCACTTGAGACAAGCGTGTTTGATCTGACATCGGTTGCAGCAAATATCGGCTTGCGCGTGCCCAGGGGCACCATCTCAGACATAACAAGAGCCATACGAGCCTTCTGACTACGCGACTACCAAATCAGACACTGAACTTCTGAGTTGAGCAATGTTGCCGTCTGGATCCACGAAGTGAACAAGGGTTCGGAAGTCCGGCGATCTCGTCGCGTCAATTGACCGTACTTCCGAGATGGGGGCACCAATTGATTGCAACTGCCTCTTTATGTATTTGGGCTGGTCCGCCACGAACACCGGAACGCCGCCCCTCATTTGGAAGCCGCACCCTGCCTCATTGCAATGCTTTCGCTGTATGAATTCAATTATCGTGGTCCCTAATCGGAACAACACTCGATCGGAATGAATCGAAGCCAACGGCAATTCGAGGGTTTCAGCAAAGAAAGCAAGTACTTGGGAAGGATTGTCTTGATAGAAGGCAACCTGCATAGCACTAGGGGACCGATGTCGCGCAAAATGTCGGGAGTGGGTCAACTGAGGTGGGTAGTAGTCATCAACCTCGTTCTCCTCGAAGCGCGACTCATACAACTGGAAAGTCCGGCCCCATGGATCCTCGAACACCGACAAGAGCTCTTTTCCCCCAGTGCACGAAAAGATCTCACCAACAAAACTAACTCCCCGATGCTTAAGCTCCCGACGCGCATTGTTCATTTCGTCGACACGAAAGGACACCGTAGCCCCCGAGGCAGGCTGCGCCTCAGAGAAACGATCGAACTCCGGATGCGTACATTCCGTTCCTCCCGCTCTTCGGAACGATAACTGAACGCCGCCCACGGCAATCTCTGCCCAGAGATAAGCATCTCCACATGGCAGAGTCGGAACTTGCGTCTCGCGGCAAATCGGCAGTCCCAACCCCGAGGAGTAGAAGGTCGCTAAGGAACCCACATTTGGCGTATTGAAGAATAGATTGTCAACGCATCTCAGAATCATCTACGCCTACCTCGGGCTGCTTTCACACGACGGATCACGGTTCCATGCCCTCGCCCCGAGAAATTCCATTACATTTCCCGCAGCATTCTCGCCGCTTCGAACCGCCCCTTCCATATACCCGGCAAACCCTGGAACCACGAAGTCGCCGGCATAATAGATCGGCGCCACTCCCTCGATTATTTCTTCGAACTCGCTAGTGAGGGACCCAGGACCCAACACCGCGTACGACCCACGCGACCATTGCGACCGACTCCAATCACTCCGATAGGCTTCAGTAACTTCTTGACCGCTCAGCTCACAATCCTCAAGCATCCTTTCCACCAGGAGGCGTGTGGAGGGGAAGCGCCGATTGTCGCTGGGACGCAATAGCGCGTCTAGTCTGGCGGTTCTCTTCGCGCCCACTTGCTCGTGCTTAATCTCGATAACTCGACACCATCCATTTGTGATGATTCTCGTGTCATTCCTCTCCATGGTTTCCTCAGACGGCTTCAGGAACACAGTGAGCTTCTGGTTTTTGCACATCGAAACATTGCGCAGACAGCCTTGTCGCAGCCCCTCTATCGTTGACCAACACGCACTCGGTACGGCAACAATCACCGCGGAAGCGTTCCAGTAACTATTCTCCGGCCCGGCCTGACATTCGATTTGCACGTCGCTCCCTACCTCAACGCGTGTCGCTACAGTGCCCAATTGAATGTGAGGCCGAATACGCTGACCAATCCCCTCGACAAGCATACGAATGCTTGGTCGCACTGAGAGCGACTCGGACTCATAGAAAAAGCGCGTTCCGCCGCCAGCTGCAATGAGCGACAGCAGCGCAAGAATGGAATGCGACCCCGGAGCCATATCACTAAAGATCTCCCGCATATCCTCAGAAATCTGCTTGTCTTGGAGCCATTGATCCACAGAAGTGTGGCACCACGAGGGCGTCAAAGGTGACCGAGACCGCCAAGGCCTGTCAGGGTCCACAGTACGAGCCGCGGAAGCCAACTCGTCTATCAACAGCTCAAGTTCATTACGAATGGAGTTCACTCTCCGATCAGAGATCGCGCTCTCGTTGAAGACAACGCGATCGGGCACCAGGTCCGACGCACAGCTCGCAACACCGCGAGTCTCTAGATCCAGATTTAATTCCTGGCACCACGACAGGACACTGCGATGGAATGTTCCGATCAGCTCTCCTCCTAGTTCAACCTGAAGACCATGCAGACCATCTACACTGAACAGTCGTCCACCAAATCTCGCCCGAGCTTCAAGTACCCTAACCGATAGGCCCTCGCGCATGAGACGGTGCGCTGCAACTAGACCAGCGATGCCTGCACCGATAACGACACAATCAACACTTTGATTGCGCGTGCGGTTCACGACACCACCTTCAAATACAACGCTGGAAAATTAGCTTGAAGGTCCGTTTGCGTTGCGCCGCCCCGCCGAATTATGTTCCTCAGTGAACTTAGAACTGCAGATCGAACGCGCAGACGATTATCATCGGCAATGACCTTGAGAATCTCAAGGCCTTCCTTTGGATGAGCTTTACCGAGAGCCTGTGAGAACGCCTTTGCAACGTTTGCGCGTACGTTCAGGTCTCTCCTCTGCGCTTGACGGCGAAGCCAAGGGAGCGAAATGTCCGGATAGGTATAGCCCAAATAGCCGACAACAAAGGGACCGCAACACTTTCGCACATATAGTGATTCGTCCGTCATCAGCTGTTCCAGCCGCTTCAGGACTCGTCTCACCCGAATAGGAGTTGTGACCTTTTTCCGTTGCATACAGCCAAGGCATGCCGCGCGCCTGATCCGTTCGGAGGGGTCGGCAGCCCACTGTTCCGTGAGCTTCATGCCGTCATCAAAGGATTCTTCCAAGAGATCCCTTAGAGCAAAGGCCGCACCTTCACGAGTGACCCAATCGCCGGAATTCGCCAGCTTCTTGAGCCGCTGTATCTCCCGTCGTAGACTAACTCGATTCACAACTATCCTTACGAGGCCGCTTCCAGCTGCCTCAATTCGGGTTCTTCAGGATGAGGCACAGCCCTTTCTGCCTCGCTGAAGAAGAGGGAACTACAACTGTCAACGAACAGACGGCCCAGGGGTGTAAGGCGGAGCATTTCGCCTGTTACCTCAGCCATGCTCGCGGCCGTTAGCTCATCGAAGGAATCGCGAAAATCAACTAGGGGATCCCTGCGAAATCGCGCGCGATACGGGTAAAGTGGAACCTCTAGCCCCTTTATCCCTAGGACGAAGTATCGACGACGTAATTCGCTCGGCTCGACCTTAACCAAGGACGAGAGAGGAAGATTGCCTGCTTCCAGTTGATTTGCGTACTGTCGGTCGGAAAGCCTATTGACGGTGGAATAACCACCGGCAAAGCCGAACGCTCCAGGTCCGAGTCCTACGAACGATCGCTGTGGCGCAGACCAGTGCTCCAACTCGTACCGGCACTCAAATCCGGGAACACACATGTCGAAGCCACCGCTGGCGCACGATGCATAGTGACCAAGCGATCTAGAGGCGCCCAACTGCAGAGCCAAAACCGCAAGCTCTATTTCTCTCTGCTCCGAAACGAGGGTCGACTTGCAATCGATCGGCACAAGTGCATAGCAACTGAGGTGGGGAACTGACTCAGACTTTGATACCTCCAAATCATGGACCCACTCTTGCGCTGTTTGTCCGCCGTAGGCATAGAGCAGGTCGATGGCGAAGTTGGAAAACACTGCTCGGGCAGCCCGCACGGCTTCGGCACTTTCCGCGGCTGAGTGCGTGGCTCCAAGGCTTCTAAGAGCCTCTTCCCGAAAGCTTTGGATCCCCATGCTGACTCTGTTAACACCAACCGAGGCCGCATCTCTCAACTTCGGGACAGTTGCATGGGATGGATGAACTTCTAGACTCACCTCGGCGTCAGGATCGATGCCCCACGCAGCCACCAGCGTCTCGATTATCGACGAGAGCTGGTTGGGCGACAGCACTGAAGGTGTTCCTCCACCGAAGTAGATAAATCTGAGGGGGCCGCCCTTCAGTCGTTCGCGCAAGAGTCTGACCTCTGTACACACACCTCTTACAAATCTGCCAACAGCCTCCGGATCCGCTAGGCGCTTATTGAATGGACAAAACTGACAAATGCGGTCACAAAAGGGGACGTGGATGTATGCTCCGTCAACGCCATCTCCATTCCATGTCGAATGAGGTTGAACCGATCGAAGGCTCTTCGGGTACCATCGAATGTATTCATTCCGTCGACGCGGGAACCACGGATGAGTCGCAGCTAGGTGGTGCATGTCCATTCTCATTGCTCCACGAAGGCTCGAACCTTGCCTCTTGCAGTGTGCTCCAGGGATGAAATGTCAACGACCCTAACCCGGAGACGGACAACCCCGTGCTTAACAGCATCCGCAACTTCAAAGCATTCCTTCAGCAAGTGCTGCTTTAGCTTCGCGACAGAAATGCGTTCTGCACCTGGGACCCCGGCCGCGCGCACCTCCAATACTGGAGCTGCCGAGGCTCGATCGCCAAGACTGAGCTGCAAAGACTCGACGCCAGCAACCTCTGAGGCGATACTCTGCAACTGCCGTCCGTAGACCAACGAGCCATCAGGCAACGGAAAACTGGAATCCGTCCTTCCCATGTGTTCTACTCGCCAGCTGCCAGGCCAGAGTGGCTCAGATCGATCAGCCTTGCCGAGTACCTTGATGCGATCAGACGTCGCATACCACCGCGACCCTCGAGTCGCCTTAATTAGGAGTTCACCGGAGTCACCGGGAGACAAATTCTCGGTTTGCCGACGACCGGCCATTCTCAATCCGAAAGTGAGATGTGGACTTAGGATCAGCCCCTGCTCCAGCAAGCCCTCACTTGCAATGGAGTCGAACTCCGCGCTGCCGTAGACATTTACAGTCCTCGATTTCCAGTGCGAAGAACACAGCTCGCGCATCGCTCTCGTCAGTGGTTCGCCCGCATGGAAGATAGTGCGTTCTCGCTGCCCCATCCGTAGCTTTGCACCGCGGAGGTTGAGAGAGAGTCTAGTGAGAACGCTCGCTGTCCCACAAAGGTGAGTGGGATCGAAGTGCGAGAGAGTTGCCCAAAGCGATGGATCTGTAATGTTTAATCCCAGCGGAAGGACCGTCGCCCCACACCAAAGAGCCGCGTCCCGGAAAACTCCACCAATCGCCCACGGGTCAAACGGCTGGCAAACAGCGACCCTCGATCTCAACCCGACGCCATGCACGGTAAGGATCTCCCTAGTCACACTCACGGACGTGCTATACCGCTCTCTCGAATACGAAATTTGCCTCGGCAAACGTGTCGTTCCGCCGGTCAAACAGATCAGGCGGCCTCGTTCGTGCCATGGAGGTGTGGAAACTCTACCGCCAACTCGACTTGTATCGAGCCCTCTATGCATTTGCCGATCTCTGCGTAGTAGTCATCGATTCTCGGGTCACTCAAGAGAGCGTCGGTACGCCTGCCGTATTCAGACAGCGAAGGATACTGGTAGATGTCCAAGAAACGGGCATATCTCCCAAGCTCCGTGAAGAGGCAAAGCACAGGCCGGATATCTGCGTCTCGCATGACTCGCAGCAGGACCTCGCGGTGTAACCGCATGAATTCCTTCTGCCGCCCAAGCAATATCTGACCCGACACGATTTCATATACTGGACACACACAATTCAGCATCTTCTGTCGCCCACGAGCACTCCTACCCCTCTTTGAAAACGCCTTGCCCCAATTGGACAAACTCCACTAAGTTCCCATCCGGATCGTTTACAAAGAGGGTGCCAATGCCAAAATCAAGAGGATCGGTTTCCTTTCCGACTTGCCGTTGGTTTCCCTCGAAATCCATCTGAAACGGGGACAGTCGTTCGGACAATAGTGTCTTCAACACCACTCGAAGATCCGTAACCTCAAGGGCGAAGTGTTGAATTTCGTGATATAGAGACCCATCCACCGAAGCCTCCGGAATCTCGACGAGATGCAGCGTGCTATTCGGTGTAAGTGCAAACCAGGATTTCACCTTGTGATGGCGCTTGAGACCCATTACACCGACATAGAACTTCTCTGACGCCGCTTGATCTCTTACGACCAGGCAGACATGATTGATATTGTTCAGCTGAATTGCCATCACGCTCTCCTGAGACTACGCTGTATGCGTTTCTACACTTGCAAATGGATGGTCGCTTGGAACAGATCGCCGCATTCGTGACAACTCGGCCACAGTCATATCCCATGCACGCTCAAGCGGAAGCAATTCCGTATACTGCACGGTCGTATCGGGGAATACGTCACAGCTCTCCACGTGGGCTTTCACTGCTTCTAGCTCAGACTCCGCAACAAGAATGCCAACAGCTTTCCCGACCGGATTATCGTCTGCGAACTCCAACGATTCGAAGTGAGCACGCTGAGCAAGAATAGTCCGACGATGTACGTCGTTCTGCGATTCTTCGGTTAACAGCGGACTAAACGGCCTAACTTCCTTGTAGGCCAGCCAATACATAGCCTTTGAATCAATCCGCCTCCTCTCAAAGCAGAGACTGGGAAGCTCCTCGTCCGTAAATAAATGTTCTCCCAGGTAATCTTGTGCCTCGCGCACCAAGTCTTCAGTCGAAACGACTGGCACGACCTCTGTATGCGCATAGGGCCAGCCGGGGTCCCGCTTCAAATGTAGGTCGAGGATCTGGAGAGTCGCAACGTCGTACATCAGCACCGCGGCATCCCCTGCAACCACCCTGAACGCATACGCAAGCGCGCCTGACTGGTAGAGAGGCCATTGGTATCTGATCGAGTCCAATCGGTGGTAGAGCATGGCTGCTTTCTCTTGAGCATCGTGTGTCTCTCGCTCGACCATACGCGTAAAGAATCTCACTGCTGGCTCCCCTCTGCGACCCTAGCAGAAGAAGTGGCCGCGTTACATTCATCGTAGACGGAATATTCAACTCGCTTTGTGGCATCCAGCAGAACGACAGCGGCACTTCGCACTCTCTGATCTCGGAGTAGAGTCCACACGAGATTGAGATGGAAAAGCACGTAGGATCGTTCCTGAAAGGCAAAGTGACGGCCAATCAGCCGGTGTAGTTCTGGGAGATTGTGCGAGGGAACGCTTGGGTAGACATGATGCTCTGCATGGAAATTGCCATTCCAAAACGAATACCGAAACAACCAATTCGACACCGTGCTACGCGTGTTATTGATCAGACTTGAACCCGGGTCGCATCCGTAGTGCTCAGGCAAACTCGTCCAAAATACCATCGGAAAGTAGACTAATATGGGGCACCAGTACAGGAGGACGATCTGCTTTGGCCAAATTGCGGTTAGGATGACAACACCCACAATCCAGGCGAACTGAACGACATTGTCTGCTTTGACTGCCATGCGAGCTCGGGGGCTTCGCACAAAGTGGGGAAACCTTCCAACCATCGCCAGCGCCGACATCTTCCAAAACGAAACAAAGAACGCAGTTGTAGGGAGGCTTTTGAAATACGCCCACGCGCTGGGGAACAATCCTCCGGGCTCCGTATCTCCCTCAACGCTCGTGTAATGGTGGTGTTCCAGATGGAAGTATTTATAGAGAGAAAAATTGAACAGAACAGCAGACGACCACAGGGCACCAGCAATGTGGTTGCCGCGCGGTGATCCAGCGAAAACTCCATGTGCACAATCGTGCGATGCCCCGAGAAATCCTGACAGTACAATGCCTTGAAACCACCATACGGTTGCCCACACCCACCAGCGATGGGCCGCTAACCCAACATAGCCCAACGCTAGATAGCCTAAGACATTGAAAAGAGTCTGAGCCATTACTTGCCTGGGACTTCGCACCATCAGCTCTCGAAGGCGTGCGTGGTCCAAGGCGAGAACGTCCGGGATCACGTTGTCGCAATTGTTAACATCACGGCTCATATATTGCACACTCCCCGTCAGAACATTCCGTCGGTTCACCAAAGACATCAAGCGGCTGCTCCAGACAGTCGATACGCTGTTCCACCGCGTCCCAGCCCATGTGCTCTAGTTGCTCGTGTGCAAATTGGTTCCGCGTGAGCTTGGTACTCGCAACGACTTCCCCGCAAAAGCAACCACACATGGCAGGTGAAACGCAGAAAGGTGCCGCTGGTGAATGCGCCAGTATGGGGAAAATATGAAACTTAAAGTCGGCGAAGCTCAGTCCGAACACGAGCCACTCGACATCGGGCCGCGAAGCATGCTCTATCCATAGGTCGGTGAACCTAACCCTCCCACCGAAGTCCCTCTCGATTAGTCGAGTTGTTTTGGGTCCAGTCCCAGCCTCTGCGGTTAATTGCTCAAGGAAGAACTTCAGGAGCATGCCATCGTTCTGCGCAGCCAAATAAGTTTCCAGGCCTTGCCCAGAACCATCCCCTTCGACGCTCTTCCAGGCCGTCGCATATCGCTGCTTCAGAATATTCAGCGCAGATTCGCCGAGCCAAGTTGATGGGGGAACTCTAAATTCCTTCATTTCATATCACTCCTGTCACTTGGCGCACCGCGCCAGTGCAGATTCGATCTCTTCTCTAAGTCCCGGTAGCGTTTCATCTATCCACGAGGCCTTTCGTCCTGCCTGGACCTTAGACCACAAACGAGACTTCGCTGGGTACAGGGTCAATTCGAGAGTTCCCTTTTGCTTCTCCTTCTTGAAATGCCAATGGATACTGCCAGGGTATTGGGAGAGAGATCCCTTCAGTGCCATCGACAGTCCGTGGGTTCTGCACAAACGCTCCACAGTGCGTTCCACGTTCCTCAAACCGCAGCTTTCTGGCAACTCAAATTCGGTCTCGATCATGTCCAACCTCGGCACCGCTACCACGCTGGACGCCATTCCTTACCGCACCTTATCGGTCATTCACCGATAGTCACACACACAGCGTCACTGCTCAGCGTTCAGCCCGGAGACTGTTTCAAATGTCAGCCCAAATAGGCGCAACGCACGACCCTCTAACTTTGCGCCGACCCCAAAGGCAAGAAGTTCTACGGACGCGCGTCTCGCGAGATCGGCACACCAGGCAACCCAAGCGACGTCCCACTCTGTCGTGTGAGCATCAGGTTCTCCTGCGCGTCCGATGAATTGCCAAGCGGACCTGAATGCCACTGTCCTCGTCCACGTTTCAGCTGCAGACACTACGGGCGGCGGATAATCGCGACGCACAATATTGAAGCTCTCCGATTCATCGAACGCCAGAGCAACCGCTTCTGAGAATTCCTCCAGGTGCGTCCTTCGGATTTCAGACCAGTCCTTATCTGAACGATTACCGAGAAACCCAAGGAATCGGGTGAACGTAGGTCCGGCATCGCCGAATGGTGCCGCCGGATCGTCCGGGTCAAGTGTCTCCCGGTGTATCTGAGCCTTCCGGTACTCCAACAGGTCGAAATCTCCCGCAGAACAGGGTCCCATCGCAATCCACGGCGCCTCCTCGTATCTCGCAGCCAATGTGCTATCGGCCTCGAACTGTGTCAGCGCGAGAAGGCGAGAAGCCTCGGGTGAGTTCACAGGAACACGCCAAGCTCTCCTCCTCACAAGACTGCCCAACAGTTGTGTGGTTTCCGCGCCCTTCATCTCGGGCGCCAGCAGAAGTGTTCCCATCGGACACGCGATGCCCAAGTCAGTGTCGTAGAGCTTTCCTCGGACTACGGTATCTCCTGAACTCCGGATTTCGCGAGTTAGAGCATTGAAGTCGGCAAAGAGTCTGCTCACACTCATGGACCCCACGCTTTCTCTCGAAACTTCTATTCGCTGATTCGAGCTTTTGTAGTCGGTCTGTCAACCACTAGACGGTCCTCGTCAAGCGCCCGAGTACTGTTCGGGCTGCACAACCATGCGAGCACCCTGCTCGTTTGTGCTTCGGGGTCGGGGAAGAGACCGACATCTTAGTAACGAGGCGCAGTGATGTCAAGAACTAACTTATCGAGGGTTGTGGAAAAACGGGGCGGTAAACTAATTGTGAATGTCGCCGAGTCTATCGACAGGCATCGCACGAGGTAGTGATCCGCGGTCGGTTCCTTCTTATGCGCCTAACTCGGTATCCCGAGCCCTCGGTAGTAGCCAGTTTCAACTCTGCGGACCTTCGTGTCTCGACCAATCAAGGCAACGTCAAGAAAGATAGCCATAGTCGGTGAGTCGCTTCACACAGATGCCCAACTCGTCGCGAGTGAATAATGGATGCCACTTGGGATTGTCATGCACCACTGCCTCCACCGTGAGATCAAGACGCTTGCGTTCCCAAAGTGCGGTGTATCCTTCCGACACGGTTGACGAATGAATTAGGAGGCGCGCTGTTTCCAATCCGCGGTGCTCATGGAGCATAGTCAGAAAGCGTGTCGCTTTATAATGCGCCTCGGACAGCGCTCTCTCATAGATACCCAACATTTCTTCGTCGAACTCGGATATCAAAGCAGCATCCGACATGAGCGCTCCTTAGCGACCTTTATCGCCAAATCTCTGACGACGGGATGCGATCTAAAGACTTACGGCAGCCGGTTGCATCGCGTCCTTCTTTACCGAGTTGCAAGGGATACAGCCAACCTGGCCGTTTTCGACGGTAGTCTTTCCACCCTTAGACCAAGGCTTGATGTGATCGGCTGCCCAATTGTCCCACTCGCATTTATCTCCTTTACACTTCAGTGCGATCTTGCAGATGCCCCCATCTCGCCGATAGATCGCCAACCTCTGCTCATGCATGAAAAGCCGCTGGTCGTCTTTCAGCTCAACGTCGGGAACGGCCTCAAAGAATTTCCGCAACAGAAAATCATGACGCCAGCTCAGAGAATCTACCGCGTCTGTGCTGTGGCTCGTTTTCTCGTGATAAACCACCATTTCATTATCAGCGTCATCGCTTGAAAGTGTGTCCTGCGCTCGCCGATACGACTCGAATGCGATAAACCATTCAGACAAGGCGGCAGCACGGTCTTTGACGACATAGCTCTCCAGCAGTTGAGAAGCCATGCCATAGAGCGAGATCAGGTTAAAGCGCTCCAGCTCGGGAGTCTTGTTCGGGAACGCTGTATACAGGAAATCGAGCAACTCTGCGACACTTTCTCGCCTTCACGTCCGTTAGGGTCGAAGTCCTTGTTGTTTTCGTACATCCGATTCAAATCAGCATTCTTAACGTTGCACGGTCCACCCGAAAGTTCGACCAGTACCATTTGGGCCGCGACCTGATCGTAGACATATCGACTATTGCTGAACCCGCAGACAGAAAAGAGCGGATGAGTTGCTAGCGTTTTAACGAAATCGCGCATGTTGCCAGGCATCGCGTTGCGCTTCTCTTGAGCCTTAAGCGATGTACCATTTTGAAGCCTCAAGAACATCTCGCGTGTTTCGTCCTCGTCGGATCCATCCATCACCACAATATCCAAGTTGTACGTATCCCATTTGATTCGCAATTCATGTGGAAGTGCATCGTGCTTGATACCCTTGACGTCGAAGCCGTCAATTGGATCAGCGTCTTTCGGGAGTCCGTACTTGCCATCGCAGAATTCACAGATGGCCCTTATGCGCTGTTGTCCGTCGACCACGTCATAGCTCGCCGGCTTCTTGCTCACCTGTCGCCAATAGAACTTCGGCACATCGTATCCGCGCAGGATGCTGTCCACAAGGAGCTGCTTTTGACTTGAGCTCCATACCGCTGGGCGCTGGTAGTCAGGATTCGTGTTGATAGCCGCCCGGATACCGTACATGCTGCTGATCGGCCATGCTTTCTTGCTTGTCTCCATTGGTTTGTCGTCCTCCTCAACACTCCCACTTTCTTTGAATTATCCGAAACGCCAAATATGCGAATCACATCCATACCTTCATACGGGAATGGCCATCTCTAAATATCGGCAGAACGCATTCGCGAGCTCGATTTGACGTGGCGTTCTGCACTCCACTTGGAATAATCTGGGGCTTCCCATCAAGACGGCAACGCAGCGCGCACGCGAGACTGCGACATTGAGCCGATTAAGACTGTACAGAAACTCCATTCCTCTAGGCGCATCTTCTGGAGTTGATGTTGCCATCGAGTAGAACACGACCGGCGCCTCTTGGCCTTGGAACTTATCGACCGTGCCCACTCTCGTCCCCGGTGGGAGTCGTTCCATGAGCGCCGTCACTTGAGCATTGTAAGGAGCAACAACCAGAACGTCCTCAGCTCTGAGAGTGTGCTTCATGCCCTCTTTGTCGCTCCAGGTCGCTCGGCGTTTGCAGAAGATGCTTCGACCATCGCAACAAGCCTTTCAACTTCCTCTGGAGACTCGTTCTGATTCCCGGCGTGCTCAACCGGAGAAAACCGCAGGCCGGTCCCATCGAGCGGAGTGTCGCAGTTGAGCCGCTGACGACCGTTCTCGGGTCTAGGCAGAAGCCTGCCATCGTAGAAGACTTCGGAAGTGAATGAACACACGTCAGGGTGGAGGCGGCGGGTTTCGCTCAGGAACAACCCCTGACTAGCGCTGATGGTTGCGTGCCCGTTAAGCAAATGTCCAAGGGCTGAAACCTCAGCGCCCGGCGGATGAATGCCCCGCTGAGGTTGGTCGAGCTGCTGTGGATCACCAAGCAAAACAATACTCGTAGCAGCCTGCGAGACGGCGAGCGTATTTGCTAGAGAGATTTGACCCGCCTCGTCCAAGAAGAGGACATCCACAGAATTGGCCATCTCCGGTCGGGCCCAGAGCCAAGCCGTTCCAGCTGCAACCTGAGCTGACCCTCCTCTTAGAGCACTCGACACAGCTTGGTTGTCCTCCGCCTGTGTGACCGCGGCTTCCCGACACTGGTCGCCATCGTTGCACTTCTGAATTGCCCTCAAAGGAACTCCCACTTCCAGTGCGTGCCTGCAGACTTCATGCAGAAGGTTTGTAATGACCTTGTGGCTGACGGCGGTGATTCCGACCCTTCGGCCATCCCTTACGAGTTCCACGATCATCCGCGCTCCGCTATATGTCTTGCCCGATCCGGGTGGACCTTGAATCGGCAGGACGCAAGGCTGCGACGAAAGCGACCGCACTAGCTGCCTTGCGCTTTCAGTCAGGCATCGATCAGTCCCAATTAAGGGACCTGCCATGTCCTCCAGTGACCGCGGACCCCGTCGCAAAAGAAGATCCCGTGCCGCCTGAAATATCCCTTGCCCAACCATTCCACTGTCGGCGACGGCAGACGCTACGCGGAGCAGGCTACCTCGCAAAACCTCTGAATCCACGATGTCAAAAGGTATCAATGCGGTCGGGTGCGGAACACTGGATGTTGCTCCCCTCTTCAGGTCGATCGTTCGATTGTGATCGTCGATAGCAATCAAGTCTCCGGCACTCTTTTGAGTTCTCGGATCGCGGACCTCAAGTGCGCGATCAATCGCGTGGTCTTGAGGCGGAAACCGATAGCGATGGATCACAGAACGCTTGATCCGGCCCGCTTCGCCAACGTATTCGAGCCCGCCCAGCGCAGTCTTGTCCTCTTGGAGTTCATCATCCGAAAGCTCACAAAGCCGGAAGTATTCCCACCAAGCAGATTTCTCTTCTCGTCTGTGCCATTCCAGCATTTGAGCAAGCAGCCATCGTGCTCGTTGTTCTTCGGTCCACTCGGCCTCGTCATCGGGAAGGTCTGAGATTAGGCGGTCCTTCACATCGCTCACTTCGTCTAGATGGGCTGCAAGATCCAAACCCGGCTTGCCCGACCTCATTTCCGGCCGCGGTATCGCTTGACCTGTGCGCGCCTCATGCTCCGTCCGTAGGGCCTCCAGCCAGTCTCGAAGCCGCAATGTAGATACACAGTCGTCTTGGTTATAGCCTTTGATTGTCGTAAGAAGACTCTCTATTTCACGCTGACCTCCGAGCGCAAGCGCCGCTTCGAACGTGTTCAGGGCAACATTCGCCTCCCGAAGCGGTACGGCCCGAGAAAACCCATAAAGCGGTTCGAGCCTCTTGATGGAATAGCTTTCTACCGATGCGCGCAGACTTTGTCGGACCACCCGATAAAGATCAACGAAAATACCGGCTCTCAAAAGTTCATCGACTTCATCGACACACGTGCCGTGCCGTCCCGCTAGGCGCTTTATGGCCGTTGGCTCGTAAGGTGCATAGTGATAGATGTGCATTGCCGGGTCTCTCTGCCACCGATCCATCACAACCTCTATAAAGTCTTCAAACGCTTTCTTCTCTTCTGCACGGTTGAAGGCCCAAAGTGATTCGTATCGCGGTTCGGTGCTTGCCTCAAGCGTGAGAAATCCGATCAAGTATTCCAACCCTTGGTCAAGAACGTACGGGTTCGACTCAAGATCAAGAAACAAATCTCCCGCGGAGGGACGCGGCAAAGTGGCCAGACCCTTGTCGATCTCCATTGGTTCGAGCATCTCGTAACATGTTTTGCCTTGCTCCCGTCCCATCATCTGGAGACGTGCCTGCTCTCGGATGCGGAAGAGGGCCGCCTCGCCGATGCGATCAATCTTTGGCCTTACCGGAAGCGCAAGGGCCGCCAGGCCGGCCACTGTGCTTACACTCCGTTCGCCCAATGCTTTGCGTTGATTCCGCGATATGCCAGCGACCAATGACAAATGATCGTCATCACGCCGACGTTTGTCACATAGCGGATACCACGAACAAACCTCACAATGCTCGGTAGGCTCAGGGTACGTATCACGCTCGGCTTTCCAAGCGGTCTCGTACTCTCTTTTGATTCTTCGGTAGTATGCGATGTAACGTTGAACGACAAACTCTTCGGCCTTGACGCCGCCACCGAGCACCACGTACATCCGCTCGGGTTCGAAGCTCCTGAATTCGCGACAATAAATCCGAATAGAAGCACAGTTGAATAACCGCTCCAGACTTTGTGGTCCGGGCCAGCTTGGTATCGACCACTTCGTATGACCAGGGACCCAGCGCACTTGGCCTATCCACACGGATAAGGAAGTCGGCTCGTCCTCGCCACGGCCCGTCCAGAAATGTGGCTTGGTAGATCGCAGGCGCTCCAGAGCGCAAGGCTCGAATCGTTTCAGAAGCCGCTTCCTGCCATGACGCGCCAACGTCAATCTGTGTGACGGCCAGACCTTCCACATCGGTCAGATGACGCAGGTATTGCTTCTCGTGCTCCAATCCGAGCTTCTGCAGCAACTCGATGGCAGGATCGTCGAAGAATGGCTTCTTGATCTCTTTTCGTGATTCCGCACGGTCAAGTGTGGCTGTGTGCTGGCAAGCGAGAAAATTGGCTACATCGGTTGCAGAAAACATACCGGCTACTTGAACTCAAGACTTGCAACTGCAGCAATCGCCCCTTGAACCTCAGGCCTTGTGATCGGCTGAGCAATCGAGTGGCTAAGGGGATTGAGAACGACCTGTTTGGCCGCATAAACAGGCCGGAACAGAGCCGCCAAAGCCCGCTTTTCAGACGAGACCTGGAGCGGACTCAAGCGCATGCTTCGTCGCTGCCCTCCATAACGTTTCAGATTTCACCTTCCTAGGCTCCTTGTTGAAGGGCACAGGTAGTGACTTATCGCTGCAATATTTTCTTACTTTGGCCTCGAAGGCAGCTCTGGCGTATACGGCGGCTGCGCGGTCGTCATTATCGACTACGTGCTGTCTCGCACGTTCTAGAAAGAAATCGGGACCGCCCTGTCGCTGGCGATGAAGGGGAGTAACGCCATCCGCACCCAACCAGAGTTCATACGCCCGCCAGTCCTGGGCGGCCATATCTACTTGCACCATCTCATACCAGACCCGGTCATGCGTCAGGAGAATGATCTGCCAATCACTGAAATACTCCTCAAGGATATTCAGCACTGGTATCCGATTCGCCATATCCAAGCCGACAAGTACGTCGTCCAGAACCAATAATTTTGGCTCGGTTGTCGTGCCTGGCACGCTGATCAGCAGTCCAGCGAGATAGACGACAAGCCCTATTGCTGAGAGCCGAGCTTCATTTAGGAAATTGTGATGGTTCAGGAGCTGATTTCCACCACTCTGGACTGACAGGATCAATTCTTGGTTAAGGATCTTTCTGTTCGGTGCGTCATATTGCACCGCTTGAAACGCCGCTCCCAAAATGAAGCCGGAAACTGGAAACTTCTGCAGTAGTTCGGTCGCCTTGTCGACCAGCGGTGTGATCAGCGGTGCGAAAGCTGTATTAAAGTTTGTCACAGCTGCGTTGCATGATTGGACCGCCGCAACTCGTCTTATGCGGGGCATCTGCACCGAGGACCACAAATCGCCGATGCGTCGAGATCCGCCTGCGACCATAACCTCCAAGTGTGGCACGAGGCGGGTCACTGCGATATCGAACAGATTTACGTTCTCGCCTCGCTGGGCAAAGTTTGTTTCGAGCAAGCTACGATAATCGAGGAAGCCCGACTGAAGCGCAGTCTGGGATGCAGGTGCCTGGCTTAGCGGGCGCGCCCCACCGTGGACCCAGGACTGCGTCTGACCATTATCGAAGTGGACGGCCACCCGCCCTGAAGTGAGCGCCGCATCAAGGTTGTTCTTGTAATCTCCGAAGTGTTTCGCTCCCCGGCGGCGGTTGAAGAATTCCTGAACAGCGCGGAATAGGCTCGACTTGCCACTTCCGTTTTCGCCGTAGATGAAGAGATTTCTGGCGTTTCCAAATTCGAAGTCGTAGACGGCAGGCCCTGGAAAGCCGCGGAAGTCTGACACTTCGATCTTGCTGATCTTCACTCGCGATCCTCGATGATTCGAACGACCTCCAGACCGTTCAACGCGAAGAGGGCGGCATAGATTGGATGGTTCACGTTCGAGATTTGCTCGTGGAAGGCTGCCCAATCGATTCTGACTGGAAATTTCGGGCCGAAAGCTCCGCAACCAGGTCGAAGAAATGGAGCTTCTGATCGTGCAGGTCATTCGGAAAGAATAGCTCGTACACCAAGCCGTTCAGGAGGCGCTCAAAGTAGGCAGCTAAAGATCCCTCGCCCTTCAGTTGGATGACCGCATTGGCCAGATGTTCAATCGACTGCTTCTTCTCCGAAGTGGCCGTGGGAATCGGCAGCTGCGAAACGTACATAGGTTTAAACTCGTAGAAGCCTCCCTGCCTGCTGGCGAAAGTCTGCTGCGCCAACCACCATGAGACCTGGGAGTTTAGAATAGCAAGCGTATAGGGGACTGAATCTGGGACGATAATGCTCGTTTTGTCGTTGCTATAAAACCCGTCGGTGTCCGGCGCAAAATTTACTGTGTCGGTAATCGCGGGCACGATGATCTTCGGCTGCTGAAATTCCTGCCAGTACTCGGCACCCCAACGCTGCAGCGCATACCATTCGTACCGGACGCCAGTTTCCGCTTGGTTCCGATTCGACAACTCGCGCCTGAAAGACTTAAGGTGGGCGTAGATAGCTGGGTAGCCTTCCTCAAATGCCTTCTCCGCTTTCTTTGAAGGGCCCGCAATGGACGGATCATCCTGCAGAGGAAAGTGCCACGGAACAAATAATAGATAAAGGTCCTCAAACTCGGCGCGCCACCGCTTAATGTCGCGTCCACGTAG
Source organism: uncultured Acidobacteriaceae bacterium (assembly GCA_963785265.1). Classification (GTDB taxonomy): domain Bacteria; phylum Acidobacteriota; class Terriglobia; order Terriglobales; family Acidobacteriaceae; genus Acidiflorens. Next base: position 575,886 of record CAWAUN010000010.1, read on the forward strand.
GAAGGGCTTCAAGACTTTGGCGGAAGACGGATGCTCAGCGATTAGTCTGTCCCGTTTTTCGCGCGACACGACAAATGCGTCGTTCAATCCAGTCTTAAGGCCGTAGTAGAACCGGTGCTTGACGAACTCACCAAGCGGAGTTCCACCGCGCTTGATGCGATCGAGCAGTTCGATCTTAGTTTTCGGCTCTACTCGCCATGTCTCGGGAGACAAGTCGTCCTCAGACATCGGAAACATGTCTTCCGAAAGGTGTCGAGTTACGTCCTCTACTTTCCAGTCGTCTTTGTTCCAGTTTAGCGCTGCTGATACGGAGCCTTTTCTCTCCGGGTTACCTTTTTGAAGGACTCACGATGCAGGGTAGGCAATCGCATCGAATATGTCGGCATCATCGAAGTCGCTAGTCGGCTGATACACGAACATTCCTTTAGGATAGGCCCTCAACTTTTGACCGTATCCGGTACTCATCCATTTGTTCGAGGTAATGAAGCTGAATATCCGCCGTCACTGAAAAGCTGGATTCCACGCTCATAAAAGTAGACGTAGAGGTCCGCTGTTCCGGTGAAGCACTCATAAAGCTTTTTGAAGGCCGCCTTTCTGATCTTTGATCTTTTCCTGTCGTACATAGGGTGGATTGCCAATTACGATATCGAATCCGGTGAATTCCTCCGGAGGCAAGGAGAACATCCATTCAGGATCGAAGAAGCTGGCGTGGCTGTTTTGATCGTAAGGATCCCATCCAGCAAGCAGTCTCGCCGTGGTGTTTGGCATTCCGATGTGTTCGAGCTCCTCGGAAAGCTGGCTACGGATGGCAGCATCCTTCTCTTTGTACGCCTGCTTTGCTTCCGGGGTTCGGGCATTGAAGTGCCCATGCCGCACCTTCTCGAAGCCGTTCGCGCAGAACTTTCACTTGTTCCGCCCCAATAAAGAAGCTGGTGCTCCGTCCACCTTTTCCACGGGATCAGCGTATTCGCCGCTACGATGCGGTTTCCAGGTTCGGTAGGGGACGGATGATTTTTTCGGATTTTTGGTCCACCAAGAGCGAAATGAAGAATCGTAGCTTGGCGATCTGACAAGCGATCGGTTGAATGTCGACGCCAAAGATTGAGTTCTCGATCAGGTAGATCTTGCGAGCATAGTCGAGCTCATGATGGGTAGTGTCAAATGAACTATGAATATCTTCGATGCGTGCATCTACATTCGCGAGCGCAGTCACGCGGTTCTCTGCATCTTCCATTGATTCGGCTTTTTGACGGTCGCGAGTGGCCGCCTCCAGTTGCCGGCGTTTCCACGTCACATCGTCAGGATCGAGCTTTGAGAGAAGGAACACCAGCCGATGAAGTGCCCCCATAGGGAAAGCGCCCGAACCACACGCGGGATCGAGAATTCGGGTCTTCTCGATCGCCGCAATCACCTTCTGGGTTTCGGCTTCAGTGCAAGGGTTATCCGGCTGATCCGAAAGCAGTCGCCGCAGTTTCGTTTCGGACACGATTGGCACGAAATGGAAGACGAGCGCCTCGTCGACCATGTACCTTACTACATCGCGTGGCGTGTAGAAGGCACCGAGTTTCTTGCGTGCAATCGTTTTGGTGTCGTCATTGTAAGACGCGAGGAGGTTCTCGAACACCTTGCCCAGGAGCTCAGGATCGAGAGCTATTTCCTGTTCGAGCGGTGTGTTTTCCTCGACAGTGAACTTGTATCGGGTAAGAATCTCGATTAGGGGCCGGACCGACACTTCCGTCTTGCGTTGGTCGTCAAGTTCTTTGCTGAGATCAGCGAACTGGTCCCGCCCAAAGAACAGCTCATTGGGTAGAGTCACAGACTCGCGCGGATTATCAGAGAAACCGTCGAGACGCTCCGTCGGCTGGTTCTCAGCCTTGCGCGGTAACGTCATCCAGACAATCGAAAAGGCCGCCATTAACGAAGGGCACCTCCGCTAACAGCTTCAACAAGGCGGCGCGATCGCTGAGCAGGTCTTCGTAACGGTAAAGTGTGGTGATTCCTCTGTTCTTGTCGAACCGTCCAGTAGCTTTCTTGTCTCGAAAACCTCGTTTCTCCGGTTCTCGATTGAGCGTGGCGAAGAACAAATTCTGGATAATTGCTGGTAGTAAGTGCCGGCCGATGGTTTGCTATTCTTGAGGAGCTCTTCAATCGACTCCAGCGGAACAGGCGACGAGGAATTAGGCCTTTTTCCTGGAGAAACCAACAAAAGATTAGGCGTGTGAGCAGTCGTATGAAGAAAATCGAACGCTGTTCGTCCGAAGAGGCATCAACATCCTTCGGCAGCTTTACGCCCGGATGACTCTTGGCCCACAAATACCAGTAAGAAACATCTTGATAAAAACGCTTGTTGAGATCGGTACTGTCCAGCTTCTTCGCCCACGCACGGTGTAGTTCCACAAAGTTACGGAATCGGAACTCCTCGTGGAGCGCATGCAGCGAAAGCTCGTTCAGAATCTCAATGTGGGCCCAAGCAGGATCGGACAAACGGATGTCTTTAATCAATGTGACCTTGCGAAGGACATCCTTTGCACTATCGCGTTTGTTAAGTTCCCGGTCGATTACGGCAAGGCTGATCGTGTCACCGTGACGGAACAGGATCATCACAGGCATTGGGAACAACTTATTGATCTCGCGTGCAACGTTTGCCAGGCGGGTGCGCGTGTATTGTGCGCCGTTCAGGTGAATCGCTAGAAACACGTAAGATTCAATTGCCGCCTTCTCGAACGTACCCGTTGAGAAGGCGAGACGATTCCCGATCTCTTCGTCGGTGAGTTGAAAAAGAAAATCGACGCTTCGCCACTCGGCGGTCAGCGCTTTGTCAAGATTTACCTGGCCGAATTGAGCGGCAAATCCCTCTGACGTATTCGGACTGATTGATCCGGCGCTCACTCTTGTAGCCGAGCTCTGCGAGGAACTCGCGTCCAGCTTCAACGAAACTACGTTTGTCGAAGCCGGTTAAGGCGCTCTGGATCTGACTTCTTGTGTCTGCTGACAGCATCTGGCTCATTTAGCGGATAACCAACCAAGTGATGAGATCAAAGTCACTCGTGGAGGTGACGTGCTTATCGGTCTCGGTGAGGAGTCCGGAGCGACCCGACAAAAGGGTAGCCACCGCTCGCTTCCTGAAGGTGGCAGCAATCGCGTCCACAGCCTTCGATAATAGGCCGGAATAACGTGACATGTCAGAACCGTCAGATGTCTCCTTGTCGAAGAGATTGCAGAGCTGCTCGTACGGGACAGTCTTGCCCACGCAAAGAAGGCGATAGATCTCCAGAATTTGCTTTGGCTGCGCGAAATTATAACGGACTGTTCCGTCGTCCACATAGACCATGAAATACGGTTGCAGCGGGTTCACGGTCTCATTACCCGACGTGTCACCAGTTTGTCGCAGGCAATATATCACACCCCAACGAATTGCTGTAGTTGTGATGAGGCGGGACCACACCATAGAGCCCCAGCGGAGCTCCTTCGAGCAACTTCCGGTTGGATTCGATGTATTTTGTGAGCTCAATCCGAAAATCGTCGAGGGTGAATTCGGAGAGCGCCACTGTTTCGTTGAAATCTTCGAGATCAAGGATCTCGTCCTTTAGGCGGAGAAGTTGTTTGTCGCGATACTTCAGATCGTCTTTGATCAGGTCCTGCAATTCCTCGACGTTCAGAATGTTGTCTTCTTGCGTCGCTGCGATATCCACAAGGGCCATTCGAGCCTCAACGCGGTTCTTGAGATTGATGTACTTGTTCAAATCCTGCGTAGGCCAGAAATTCACCAGCTGAACAGCAGAATTCACGCTCCCGATACGGTCTATACGTCCGAAACGCTGAATAATCCGAACAGGGTTCCAATGGATGTCATAGTTGATGAGGTAGTCGCAATCCTGAAGATTCTGGCCTTCGGAGATGCAATCAGTAGCGATCAACAGGTCAATCTCGCCATCCTGGGGCATGGACTTGATCTTCGATCGATTCTTCGCGATAGGAGAAAAATTCGTGAGAATATTGTTAAATTCGTGTTTCCCGAAACTGGTCTTGCAGCCGCTTGAGCCGCCGGAAACAAATGCTATGTTGATGCCAAGGACTTTGGTAGCCCAGTCGTGCAGCTCGTCATAAAGGTACCCGGCTGAATCCGAGAAAGCAGTAAACACGAGAACCTTCCGATTCGCAGCACCACGACTATTCGTCGTCGGTTTGGTAACCTTCTGCTCGATCAACCTCTTCAGCTCGGCTAGTTTGGCATCTCGATCAGGTGTGACGTTTTCCGCTTCTTTGGCTAGATAGTCAAGCTGGATTCGATCACGCTCTAAGTCTCGGAGCCAACGATTCACATCAAGGTGCGCCATCTTATAGACAATCCCTTTGCCGACTTCCAGCGCGTCTCGAAGATCGTCGTCCTCGGCAGCGTCGTCGGGATCGACTGTCGCCAGATCCAACCCCTCATTCCCCTCCCGAATCTCCAGAAATCTCCTAATGCGGTCCTGCAGACTCTTGATCTTGTTCACCGTCCGGTTCATGGTGATCGCAAAAAGAAACAACAGAACTTTCGAGACGCTTCAGGAAATTCACCTTCATCATCCCGATCAGGAAGTACTCCCGTTGCTCTTGCGTGAAATTCAAAACCAGTTGTCGTCGTACAGGCCACGAAATTCCGGATGGATGTACTCAGAAGGACGAAAGAGACTTAGTCGATAGGCAGAAATGTCATCGTTCAAGCGGTCATAGCCAGGGAATCGATTCCTCAGCATCGATTTCCGAAAAAATGGAAATCGGCTTCAACCGATCCGGAAACTTGCCCACTCTCGCCAGAGAGTCTTTGTAATACTTGAGAATGTGCTTTCGAGACCGCGCAATAGTGAGTTCGTCTAACAGCTTAAAAAATGCAGAGCTGAGACGCTCAAGTAAAACGGCTGTCTTTCGCTCGCCTGGAGCCTTCGCCCACTCGTTAAATGTCCGCTGAGCGGCCGTAAGTGTTTCCTTCAAACTGGCTATGCCTAAGCCTTCTCGGAATACATCGTCGCGCCCCTCAGTCAGAAGTAGAGTTGATTGCGAAGATCACTCAGCCCAGTATTGACCGGCGTGGCAGAAAGCAGGAGAACCTTGCTCTTGACGCCGTGCTGGATTATCTCGGTCATAAGTCGCTCGTAGCGACTCATCCGAATGAGATTGCCGTCTTCGTCTGCGTCCTTTTGTATTGTTTCTGAAATTGTGTGATTCATCGATTACAACGAGGTCGTAATTGCCCCAATTTATGGTCGCCAGATCAATGTCGCCAGATTTCCCCGACTCGCGACTGAGGTCGGTATGGCTGAGAACCGTGAAGCTGAATCGATCCCGAATAAACGGATTGAGTTCGCTGTTA